>OY763044.2:0-4800000 GCA_963666825.2 uncultured Saccharicrinis sp.
AAAGCAAGGTAATTTTACAACTGAGTTTTCGTCCGATCAAAAAAATATGCAAGGACATTCAAAATCTAACTTTTCATTTAAAACATTTTTGGTAAATGCAACGGGTGATACTCAGGTTTATTCATTAATTAGCGAGGCTCCCCGAGGATGGAAGGTTGATTTTAAACCAAATCATAAACAAGCAACATCAGTTGAAATAGAAGCTAATGGTAAAAAAGATCTTGCTATTGATGTAAAGCCTCCTGTGGGCGTTGAGGCAGGAGTGTATAAAATACCTGTAAAAGCTATAAATAAAAATACTTCTTCAGAAATGGAGCTTGAAGTTGTAATTACAGGAACTTATGAAATGGATTTAACAACACCGCAAGGTTTAGCAAGTACTCAAATTACAGCTGGAGGAAAACAGCTTGTAGAATTGGTTGTGAAAAATACAGGGTCTGCAGATCTTGAAAATATTAAGTTAGATGCAACAAACCCATCAGGATGGCAAGTAAGATTTGAACCTAAAGAAATTAAATCAATCGCTCCCGGAGATTTTACAAAAGTTGAAGCTACAATTGAAGCCAGTGATAAATCAGTAGCAGGAGATTACATCACCAATATTACTGCTAAAATACCTGAAACATCTGCAAAGATGAGTTTGCGTGTAGCTGTTAAAACATCATTGTTATGGGCATGGATGGGTGTGTTTATTATTATTCTTTCATTAGGAGGTGTTATTTTATTATTTGTCAAGTTTGGAAGGAGGTAAGTGATGAGCAATCATATGATAGAAATATCAGGATTAACCAAAACTTATGGATCACAAACGGTTGTAAATAATCTCAACTTAATGATAGAAAAAGGTGAGGTGTTTGGCTTATTGGGTCCAAATGGAGCAGGAAAATCGACTACAATTCGTATGATATTAGGTATGACTGAACCAACAAGTGGTACCGTTAAAGTAAACGGATTTCTGTCGAATATGGAACCTATCAAAGTAAAAGAAAACGTAGGGTATTTACCTGAGGACGTTGGCTTTTATGATAAGATGTCGGCTTTTGAAAATTTGATGTATACCGCCCAGCTAAATCGTATACCTAGAAAAAATGCTAAGGCTCGAGTGGAGGAATTATTGAAATTAGTTGGTCTGTTTAACGAGCGAAATAAAAAAGCCGGTACTTTTTCAAAAGGTATGAAACAGAGGTTAGGTTTAGCTGATGTCTTAATCAAAAATCCAAAGGTGATTATTTTAGATGAGCCAACTCTTGGTTTGGATCCAAAAGGGATGAGGGAATTTCTTGATTTGATTAAAGAGTTAAGTCAAAAGAATGGTGTAACAGTCTTATTCTCCTCTCATCACCTGCATCAGGTGCAACATATTTGTAATAGGGTAGGACTTTTTGTTAAAGGTGAACTCATAGCTTCCGGAGATGTAGGTAGTTTATCCAGTCAGGTATTTGGAGACCAGAGTGCAAAAGTTTATGCTGGTGTCAAATTTGATGGATCATTTAATGATTGGATTGGAAAGAAAGATGAGTTAGAAAAACAATTATTATCAAATCCCGAAATATCAGCCTTGAATTTCAACGAAGAGGAGCTGGTTGTGGAGTGTAAAAACAATACAACTCCTCTTGTTGCTAAAACCATTGTACAAAATCATTTAGATCTTACTTATCTTCATAAAAAAGAGTATGGTTTAGATGAAATCTACAATAAATATTTTGAAGGAGGTGATGATCATGAATAGTAATGTACAAGCTTTAAGAACTGTTATAGGTTCTTCTGTAACGACTTTAGCAAATCATGAAGTCAGTCCGTTTTGGATTATTGTAAAAAAAGAAATCGCAGACCACGTACGCAGTTGGCGCTTTGGTATTTTAGTGTTGATCATAGGTTTAACATGTTTGGGTTCATTGTATGTATCCATGGAAAATATAGCAGAGGCCTTATCTAAATCTAAAGCCAATGATGTATTTGCATTTCTTAAATTGTATACTGTAAGTGACGGTAAAATGCCTCCTTATTTTGTATTCCTAAGTTTTTTAGGTCCTTTATTGGGGATAAGCTTAGGGTTTGATGCAATTAATTCGGAATATAGCCGGGGAACGATTAGTAGAATATTGTCTCAACCCATTCCCAGAGATTTTTTAATTACAGCCAAGTTTACAGCTTCATTAATCATTATTAGCGCAATGTTTTTTATGCTGAGCTTTTTAATGATGGGAATAGGAATTTTATCTATTGGCATTAATCCTACTGTTGAAGAGTTTACCCGAATATTGCTTTTTACTATAACCTCAATTGTCTATGTGGCGTTTTGGTTGAGTTTATCCATTTTATTGTCAATAAAATTTTCGCAAGCTTCCACATCTGCTTTATCAGGTATTAGTATATGGCTGTTCTTTACTGTGTTTTATTCCATTTTGGTAAATGTAGTATATAGTATAATCATTCCAGCAGGAAGAAAACTATCTATTTCAGGAGAACAGACGAAATTGTCTATTCTAAGGTTAACACCGAATCAGTTATTTAACGACATTACAAATGTTTTACTGACTCCGGAAATCCGAAGTCTTGGACCGTTAACTATGGAACAGGTTAGAGGAGCAATACCTACTCCGTTGCCAGTCTTTCAAAGTCTAATGCTAGTATGGCCGCAGTTTGTAGGTTTAATTGCCGGAACTATTCTGTGTTTCTTTTTATCGTATCTGTTTTTTATGCGAAAAGATGTCAGGACACTTATGTAAGTAGAATAAGATATATAAACCTTTCAGGTTTAACATCTAAAACACCAGTCAGGTTTAACATTTAAAACACCAGTCAGGTTTATTTACGTAAATTATTTAAACCTGACTGGTGTTAGGTATTAGTTAAGAAAACCTCTCCATTTGGAGAGGTTTTTTTATGCCTGAAAATGTAGTGTTTTAAAAAAAATAAGAAAATTATCATTTCCAGAGTAACCCCTTTTCTGTATTTATGTGTCTTTATTAATAAGTGGTATAACATAAACGTTTATATTTCATTACACCAATTAAATGAACACAGTAGATTCACAAAAGATAATTGATCTGATCCAGAAGGAGGTTGTTCCTGCGATAGGATGCACTGAACCCATAGCTGTTGCTTTTGCCGTAGCTAAGGCTAAAGAAATATTGAATGAAGCAGTTGAACAAGCTGAGGTTTTTCTAAGTTCAAATATTCTTAAAAACTCTATGGGAGTTGGAATCCCTGGAACAGGTATGATAGGCCTGCCTATTGCAATAGCGATGGGAGTTGTTATCGGTAATTCAGAATATGGGCTGGAAGTATTAAAAGACTCAAATGAAGAGGCTTTAGTTAAGGCTAAACAATTTGTATCAGAGCAAAGAAGTTTAGTTCACTTAAAAAAAGATGCTCCTGATCGATTATATATTGAGGCTATTTGCAGAGGTGAAAATAGTACTTCAAAAGTGATTATTTGTGGAAATCATACTCATATTGTTTATGTTGATTTAAATGGTGAAATATTACTTGATGAATTGACATCTTACAATAGTCAGATTGAGCATAAAGAAGAAGTTGAATTAAGTTTTGATATTGTATATAATTTTGCGCTTGAAACACCTTTAGCTCATCTGGAATTTATTATCGATGCGGCTAAACTTAATGGACAAGCAGCTCTTGAGTCAGAAAAAGGTTTTTTCGGTCATGGTCTGGGTAAGACACTAAAGGGAGGATCTCAAAGCTATATTTTAGGCGATAATGTTTTTAGTAAGATTATTGCTGCAACAAGTAATGCCTGTGATGTTCGTATGGCTGGAGCTATGGTGCCTGTAATGAGTAACTCAGGTAGCGGAAACCAGGGTATTACGGCAACTCTGCCGGTATTGGTTTTTGCTGAAGAAAATAAGTGTTCACAAGAAGCTTTGATTCGAGCATTAACCTTAAGTCACCTGATGTTGATTTACATAAAAAGAAATTTAGGACGACTTTCCGGTTTGTGCGGCGTAACAGTAGCAGCTATAGGTTCTAGTTGCGGAATTACATATTTAATGGGAGGTAATCGTGATCAGGTAGCCTATTCAGTAAAAAATATGATTGGAAACTTAGCAGGTGTAATCTGTGACGGAGCAAAACCAAGTTGTTCCTTAAAAGTTTCCAGTGCAGTATCAACTGCAACTCTATCTTCAATGTTGGCCATGGATAATAAATCAGTTTCTTCATTAGAAGGTATTACGGATGAGGATGTCGATAAAACAATCCGAAATCTTACCGATATTGGTTCTAGTGGAATGTTGCAAACCGACGAATTAGTATTGGATATAATGACTCATAAATGATTTAAATATTCTGTTTAGTAGATAATTGCAATAAGTATTAGTTTGGTATAAATTAATAATGTGTATTAGGAAGAAGGACTTTACAAAGGTAGAGTCCTTTTTTATTTTATAATTTTTCGAAAATACTATATGTGATCTATAGATTATTGTATTAAACAACAGATTGTTATCTATTTACTTCCATTGAATTATTTCTTAACTTTTAAGTAGGGTAAAAATGTTCTCATTCGGTATATATACGTATTAGTATTTAGCATTAATAAAGAATATAATAATGCCAGTTCTGGATAAAAGAGGCTTTAAAGAGTTGTTTGATTTGCATTTTCAAGCATTAAGGGACTATGTTTATTATAGATGTGGAGATACAGAATTGGCAACTGATATAGCTCAGGATGTATTTATGAAAATATGGGAGAAGCGGGATAATGTATATGATAGAATTGAGATGGGATTGTTGATAAAGATGGCTAATGATATGGTAATTTCAAACTATCGGAAAGTTAAAACAGGACAGAAGTTTAAAAATGCCATTCCTAAAATACATATGGATACAATAACACCAGAAGAACGACTCATATTTAAAGAATTAAATGGAAGGTATGAAAGAGCAATCAATGAATTAAATGCAAATGAAAGAGTTGTTTTTCTAATGAATCGTGTTCAAGGTTTAAAGTATGCAGAAATTGCAGAACAGATTGGAATAAGTATAAAAGCTGTTGAGAAAAGAATGAGTAAGGCATTAACTTATTTAAGGGTTCAATTAATGTAGCGGTCAAAAAAGACTTAAAATGAAACGTGTCATCAGAAAGAGTTCTAGTACTAGAAGATGATTAAATTGGCAAGTTCCATGTGGCAATGAAAAACAAAATTTAAACACATGAAAATTATAAACATACATAATGAGATTGATAAAAATATTGAGGTTTATTCACGAATGGAACCCAAATATTCACGATCAGCACAAGATGTGTGGAAATCTTTAGAAGATAAAATTGATCGAGATGAAAAAAGAGTATTTGGTAACTCTAATCTGTATAAAAAGTTTATAGGCTTTTCATTGGCTGCTGTAATTGTAGTAGGCTTTATTTTGGTAGGCTTTTCATTTTTATATGAAAAAGAGGTTACTACCCTTAAAGGACAACATACCCAATTCTTATTGCCTGATGATTCACAGGTTCGATTAAATGCAAATTCCACAGTTAAGTATAAACCTTTCTGGTGGCATATTAACAGAAGTTTGAGTTTAACAGGAGAAGCTTTTTTTAACGTGAAAAAAGGTTCTGAATTTAGTGTATTGGCAGATGGAACAACCACTCAGGTATTAGGAACTACTTTTAATGTTTATTCCCGCAAAGGAAAGGTTGAGGTTTCATGTTTTACTGGTTTGGTAAGAGTTACAAGAGACCATAATTCAGTAGAACTTAAACCAAATGAAAAGGTTAATGTAACAGAAAATGGATTGTTGGCTAAAGACATGTTAAGTAGTGATAATAGAGTTAATGCATGGCTAAGGTCTGAACTTTATTGGGAAGCTACTCCTCTTGATCAGGTATTTTATGATTTAGAATTACAGTATAATATAGAGTTTGAAATTGACCAGAATATAAATGTGAGTCAGCTTAAATATTCCGGTTATTATAAAATGGAACAATCTGTAGAAAATGTCTTAAATTTGGTATGTAAGCCCTTTGGAATTAAGTATGAGAAGTTAGCCAAAGGAAAATGCCACCTTATTTATGACAATTAGGTTTTTGATATTAGCTGCTTTATTTTATCAAATAAGCTTTGTTGCTATTTCACAATCGAATGACTTTGATGTTGATTTTAAACAACAATCACTGTGTGAAATACTGGCAGAATTGCATCAGCAATATCATATTCAGTTGTCATATAATCAAACCGAACTTTCTAAGTATTCTATTTCTATAAAAGGTTCTTTCCATACCGTAGATGATTTGCTAAACAGGTTGTTTGCAGATCTTCCATTAGAATATGAAAAACAAGGTGAAATCTATGTCATCTTCAAACCCGTAATAAATACTCCACAATCCTTATATAGTACAATTCAATTTACAGGTACTGTAAAAAGTAAGCAAACAAGCGAGTCGTTGCCTTTTTGTACTGTTTATATAAATGGAGAATTTAAAATCACAGATATAAATGGGCGGTTTTCTTTTATTGCTTTAAATGAGGAATATCTGAAAATAGAAGTTTCTCATGTGGGGTTTCATCATCTGGACACAACTATTCTTGCCCAATCTTATTTTACATGTGAGTTAACTCCTGTTGTAAATGTTCTTAAAGAAACTGTGATATTGGGGACAAAACGACGCTATGGAACTCAAACGGGCATGAGTGTTGGACAATCCAGAATGAACCCATCTATTTCGGATTTTTTACCAGGTGGAGCAAACAATGGAATTACGCAGTTATTAAAATTGCAAGGCGGAATTCAATTAGCCTCTTGTGGTACAGGTACAAGTTCGTTTTGGGGAGGTTATCCCGGTCAAAATCAGATGGTGTTTGACGGAATGACCATTTATTCTTTTCCCTTTAATTCAGAATTACTACATCCTGTAAATACCTTAATGGTTAAAGATATCTGGATTAATAAAGGTGCTTTGGGTGCCAATTTTGGAGATAGGGTAGGAGGAATTATGACACTAACAGGAAAGGAAGGAAACAGACGAAACTCAGAAGTTGATGTAGTGATGGATGGTTCAATGATAAATGCTATGCTTTCTCTTCCTGTAAATGAAAACAATGCTGTTATTATAGCTGCCAGACATTCCTTATGGTCTGATTATTTTTCTGAGTTTGCCCAACAATCAAAGTTGAACTCACAAAATAATTACGATATATGGAATCCCTTAAATACAACTTATAAAGATTTAAATTTAAAATATTCAGGAGGGAAGACAAATGGAGATCAATATCATATTTCATTATATGGAAACCAATCAGAGAATCTGTTTCATTATAAATTAAATGCTTTTGCTGATCTGGATTCCAGGGAAAAAGATGAACGACATCAACTGGGTGCATCGCTTTTGTATAATAAGATGTGGTCAAATGGATTTAATACAACCTTTAATTTCACCTCTTCGCATGCCGAATGGAATGATGAAAATAATTTGAATAACAACTTGCCTGAAGATACTTACAGGTATATATGGGATAATAAATTTTTAATTGATAGTAGATTTACACTAAATCCTAAGCAATTTATTGAGGCGGGACTTTCTGTTCAAAGTATTGAATCTAAAATTAATTGGCCGGATACCGAGGCTGATTTAAATTCAGATAAAAGCTTTTTTCAAACTTCAGCATTTTTGAGGAATCACATTTATGCAAATCCTAATTTTTTTATGGATGTAGGCTTACGGTTGGATTATCAGCATACAATGGATCAATTATTTGTATGTCCCAGAATAAAAGGTTCGTTTTTAATCAACTCTTCATCACAAATAAATTTAAGTTGGGGCATATATCAACAGTATTTAGCCTATGTTCCTGTAATAGATGAATTAGGAAACTATGATTTTATATGGCAGGGTTTTACTCAAAAAGGCAATTATTTGCAATCCAATGTATTAGCAGTTGGTTGGAGTTATACAAAAAACGGATGGAATATTAATACTGAATTCTATTTAAAAGGAATAGAAGGAGCAGGGCGTTTCTATTATGATGCCTCTGCTTATCTATTTGAAATGGGAAGAGTTAGAACACAGGGCGTAGATATTTCAGTAAAAAAGGAATTTGGTAATCATCTTATTATTCAAAACTATACTTATAATAATACAGAAGAGAAATTTGGAGATGAAGATCAGTATGAGTCTTCAATTTATACCAGAGATCATGAACTTAAAACTACATTGTTAATGAATTTTGATCCAATAAAATTCAGTACTTCATATATTTACGGATCTCCCGTTCACTTTCAAGAGGTATTAAACACATTAAAGGGAGATTATAATCGAGTGGATGCTATGTTATCATACCATTTTGATTTGAAGGATCATCAATTAGAAACAGGTATCTCTGCATACAATATTCTGGACAATGCCAATACTTCATCATTATATTTAAAAAAGTATGCCTATTCTGATCAACAGAATTTAGTGATAGCAAAAGGTGGTATGCCTTTTTATTTTACTCTTTTTCTTCATTTTAAGTTTAAAAAATAGAAATACTGGTAGGGTGTTTTTAATGTTGTGCGGTATGTTAACAGAGAGTGATCACTAAAACAACACTTAAAAATAAGAGTCATGAGAGTATTAAAATTAATCGGTGTTTTTGCATTATTTATGCTGTTTGGAACTGTTGGATTTTCTCAAACAGAAGAACCACTTCAAACTAGAACAGAAACACAAACTAAAGAGCGTCTTCGTCAGAATTTAACTGAAGAACAAAAGTTAATGTTACAAGAACGTAAACAGGAAACTACTCAAACCAGAGATCAGTTTAAAACTTCATTGACAGAAGAACAAAAGGCTATTTTGTGTAATCAGGAAATGACCCAGGCACAAAAAAGAGCAGCATTCAGAGCTTCTTTAAGCGAAGAACAAAAAGAAATGTTACGTAACAATCGTCAGGCAATGAAAGCACATCGTGAAGCATTTCGTGAAACGCTTACTGATTGTCAAAAGGACGCTTTGAAAAAACGTATCAGGGATAGGGATAAATTGAAAGACGGAACTGGTGATAACTGTAATTAGAACATCATTATTTGAGTTTTACTGATTTAAAACAACCCTTTTCATTTTAATATAATTGTTGATTTACTTTTTATAGTGGAATTTGACAAATTATATTAATAACTTAAGGTGTTCCACATTTGTGAAACACCTTTTGATATGTCTGAAAATTAATGATATGAAGCGTTTAGGTATTATCGTTATTTTACTTCTGGCTTTTGTACATGTAAATGCACAGGAAGAAGAAGTTCTGGACTCAATGCTTAATGAATTATTCTTCGAAGATCCTGATTTGTATGATCTCTTCGATGGTAATACCAAATATCATTTTATTTATTTTGTGACAACTTTTAATAGTAGTACGTATTACGCCGGAAGACAAATTGGAAATAATGAGCATAATTTTTCCGGTCAAATGTATTACTTCATATCTAATGGTTTGTATTTTGGATCATCAGGTGTTTACTACAGTCATTTGGATCCCGGGTTCAGGTCTGTTGTTGTATCTTTAGGTTATACCAGTTCAATAAAAAAGTTAAAATTCTTAAGATATCGGTTATCCTATGATAGATTTATGTACGTAAATATGGGTACCGATTTTGAGCCTACCTATAATTCTGATCTTAATGCCGGTATTACGCTACGTTATAAATGGATAGGATCGCGTTTTGACTACACTCTTTTAATGGGAAATGAATATGGAAAACACTTTTCACTGGATGGCTTTGCAAAGATAAAGTTATTTAAACTGGGAAGTTATGACAGAATACAAATTGAACCGGAAGTATCCTTTTTTTATGGTTCAGATGTGGTTGAGTATGATTTAAATGCCAGTCTGGCCGAAACAGATCCCTTCTATGAACCTGAATATGTTCAGAAAGAAGAGTTTGGATTACTAAATACTCAAATATCCCTTCCTTTGAGTATTGCCTATAAACAGTTTGATTTTGAAGTTTCATACACATGGCAGTTTCCTAAGTCTTTGGATCCTGTTTACTATTACGACAAATCAGGCTTTTGGAGTTTATCACTGGCTTATATCATAGATTTAAATTAAGCTCCTATGAGAAAATCTATACTTTATATAATTGTTTTTTTAGCCCTTTCTTTTCATCTAAATACTTCTGCCCAATTAAAAGTGATAGCAGATGATACTATGAAATTAGATGAGATGGAATGGAAAGATTATGTATCTGGTAATATTCAAAATTCAGAAAAGGAAGAATATACCTATAATAATGATGGTCAGGTACATTCAGCTACATTAAGTGAATGGGATGAAACTGCTCAGGAATATCAATTTACCAGTAAAATTTCTTATAACTATCTAAATGATTTCGTTTCGGAAAAAATATACTCACAATATAATAGTGAATCTTCTGTATGGCAAGATACTTTAAAGCGTTGTTACACATATGATTCACAGGGAAATGTTGAATCGCTGATTATTTATGAAAGATCTTCAAATAGTGAAGAATGGTTTCCGGAATCTAAAGAGGAATATTTTTATGATTCGAATGGCAATACTACAGAGCTTTATTTTTATACATGGGATACCGATGAAGATACCTGGGATTTTCATGAAAAAGATATATATGAGTATGACAGTTCTAATCGTGAAGTAAATTACACTTCATGGATTTGGGATTTTTTGTTTGATGAATGGCTTTATTACGATAAAGAGGAGTATGCCTATGTTGATGACTGGACAAAGTACACTTATTACGAATGGAATGAACTGCAGGATAAGTGGGATTATGTGTATAAAGATTCTTCTATTTATAGTACAGAAGGATTACAATTTGCCTATTTATCTTGTTACTGGAAATCTTCAGTATCGTCATGGATTAATTTTTCAAGGGAAATTCATACCCTGAATAGTTCAGGTAAAGTGATTAATTATGCAGAATATGAGTGGAATGAAAATCTGTCAAGGTGGGAATATTACGATAAAGAAGAATATGATTATGATTCATATAATAATGTGTTATTATTTATTGATTATAATAGAGCCAATCAATATAACGTATGGATTGAATCGTTGAAGGAAGTATATCAATATAATTATGATTATACCTTGGAGCAAATGAAACTTCCTTATTCTGAACCGGTAATAAACGATGTTTATTTTAATTCAATGATGGAAAAAATAGATGTTTACACCTGGAATTCTTCTTCATCAGGTTGGGATGCTGCTTCAATTGGTGGGTTTTCCTATTCTGAGTTCGAACCTTTAAGTGTGCTTATAAATCCGAATACGGGGAATCTTACAATTTATCCGGTACCTTTTTCTGATCATATAGTGGTTGAAGGTTTAAATAATCAATATCTGATGATTTATAATTTAGCTGGTCAGCAGTGTGCTAATGTTAAAATTAGCAGTAATCATCAAGTCATAAATACCGAAAACTTTATTCCCGGAATTTATATAGTAAGAGCCGGCTATAAAAATGAAGAATTATTGGTTAAGAAGATTATTAAATATTAAGAATGATTTCTTGCTACATAAAGTAATACATGAACGTATAATCCATCAGTCACTATGGTCTTATTTACAGGGTAATACTATTGTGGTACAAGTAATAAATACAAACAAAGTCATATATTTACCTTAATTTATTCATGTTGCTATTGCAATATTATTCGATTATATCTGTTAACTAAATAAAGCATCAAAATTGTTGCAATTCCTTATTGATTATTATCTTTGAGTTTGTCGACAACACATTTTATACTATAAAATAGCTGATTTTATTTATGTCAGATATTATTGATTGGAGAAAAATACAAAAAGGGAATAAGGCTGAGTTTGACAGAATGTTTGATTATTATTATAATCCATTGTGTTCATTTGCTTATTCATATATTAATAATATCCAAATAGTAGAGGATATAGTTATTGAGTTGTTTAGCTATATCTGGGAGTCAAAGGAAAATATCACAATAAAATCATCTATCAAAAATTATTTGTTGACATTAACAAAAAATCATTCTATCGATTTTATTCGAAAAAATAAAGTTCATTTTGTTGGAATAGATCAAGCTTCAGATTCAATTAGTGAGGAGGAGGAAATACTTTTTGACGATGTTGAGATTATAAATAAACTACAATCATTAATTAATAAGCTTCCCGAACAAAGAAGAGAAATATTGAAAATGGCTGCTTATGAAGGTAAAACTTATCCTCAAATTGCAACAGAATTAGATATTTCGGTAAATACGGTTAAAACTCAAATGTCACGAGCTTATAAATTTTTAAAGGAAGAATTACGTGTTACAGAAAGAAATTTAACAGTAATGTTGTTTTTTCTTTAATTAATGAGTGATAATCTCAAAAAAAAAAATCATCCATTTAATGGGTTTATTTATAGGCTTCTATGGGAGTTTATGTGTGCTTGTTTTTATTTTGGACACTAGGAAATAGAAAATAAATCAAAAAAAATGTAAAAATTTGTCACCCTATATTAAAACTTTTACGACAATATGTAAAAGACTAAAACAGATTAGGTGATTAATAAAGATAAATACTGGGAAAAACTTGTTTCTTTAGCACACGATGAAGAAGATCAATCAAGTATAGAGTTAAATGATAAAGAACTTTTAGAATCTAACGATTATAAATGGATTTTATCAATTAAAAAGAAACTGTTTACAGTCTTTTCACATGATGCATTTAACAAAAATGAAGCAAAATTAAGGTTAGATCATAGAATTGATTCTTTTAAAACTCCTGTTCGTAAATTATATACTACGTTAATTTCTCGTGCTGCTGTTATTGTTTTAGCTTTAGTTTCAGGGGCTATAATTCATATGTTTGTGTCGAAAAATAACTATGATTTATCTTTTAATGAAATTGAAGTTCCCTATGGCCAGATGAGTAAAATTAAACTTACTGATGGAACCAGTATCTGGTTAAACTCAGGAACAACCTTAAAATATCCTTCAATATTTAATACAGAAAAGCGTGAAGTATTTATAAAAGGGGAAGCCTATTTTGAAGTTGCTAAGAATACAAATTCTCCCTTTGTTGTTAATTCAAATAGTTTCTCAGTTGAGGTATTAGGTACATCTTTTAATTTAACTTCATATGATAATGATGCTAAATCAAACCTGACTTTAGTTGAGGGTAAAGTGAAATTATACTCAGAAAATAAGCACTGGTCAACAGTTCTTAATCCTGGTGAATCTGCAGATGTTACAAAAGGTGAGCTAGTTGAAATAAAACATGTAGATACAGATTTCTTTACTTCATGGAAGAATGGAAAGATATCTTTTCGTCAGGAAAGTCTTAATGATATTGCCAGCAAACTGGAAAGATGGTATAATACCAAAATATTATTTACCGACGAGTCATTAAAAGCATTAGAGTTCTCAGGTACATTAATTAAAAATAAGCCTGTAGATCAGGTTCTTCAGTCCCTCTGTCTTATTGACGACAGGATTAGCTATCGAATAGAAAACAGAATAAACACTCAAAATATAATATGGATATCAAAAAAAGAATAAACTAAAAAAAAAGGGGGATACTGGAAATATCCCCACAGCAAGAATTTAAATTAAAAACCGTTGGCGCGGTTAATAATTAACTTAAAGCAATTCAAAATTATGAAAAAAAATCAAATCCCTCATGGTTTTAATAAACCATGGTCTAAATTCTTATTGATTATGCGGCTGTGTATTTTAATGTCTATAGTATTTACTTTTACTGTTCAGGCAAAATCATTTTCACAGAATTCACGAGTAACATTAAAGATGAATAATGTTAGTTTAAGTGAAGTGATAAAAGAAATTGAAGATAAAACAGATTTCTACTTTTATTTCAATTTTGACCTGGATCAGTATCTTGTTGAAGATGTTGATTTAACAAATCAGGAAATTAACCAGGTGCTTACTGACTTACTACCTGATTTAGGATTGGATTACAAAATAGTAGATCAGTATATTGTAATTAAAGAGGCTGATAGTAATGAATCAAATATTCAAGATCAGATAACCGTATCGGGAAATATTACAGATCCTTTAGGAGAGCCTATTATCGGAGCTACAATACTTGTTAAAGGAACAACAAACGGTACAATTACCGATGTTAATGGTAATTATACTTTAACAAATGTACCAGCGGATGCAATCTTAGCATTCTCATTTATTGGTATGAAAACCAAAGAGGTTCCTGTAATGGGTAAAACTACTATGAATATCCAAATGGAGGATGAGTCAATTGGTTTGGATGAGGTAGTAGCTATTGGTTATGGAGTAGTAAAAAAGAGTGATTTAACAGGTGCTGTCGGATCTGTTAAAACTGAAGAATTAGCAGAAAGTGCAACATCCTCTGTTATGCACATGCTTTCTGGTAAAGTAGCAGGTTTACAAGTTAACCAAAATAGTTCTCAGCCAGGTGGTGGAGTAAGTGTTCTAATTCGTGGAGCAGCTTCAACAGGTGCAGGTAACACACCTCTTTATGTTATTGATGGCTTTCCTATTGCTGATTCGGATGTTGAACCTGGTGGTGAGTACGATTATGGATCTCGTAATCCTTTGAATACAATAAATCCTAATGATATTGAGTCAATTGAGGTTTTGAAAGATGCTTCAGCTTCAGCTATTTATGGAGCAAGAGCTGCTAATGGTGTTATATTAATCACTACTAAAAGTGCAAAAGAAGGATCTTTTGATGTTGAATATAACTTCTCTTATGGAGTACAACAACCTAAAAGTGATTTTGATCTATTGAGTGGTCCGGAGTTAATGGAAGTATGGAACCATGCATACAGAGAATACTACAGATTTGAGAACAACTATTCTCCTTATGGAGATAATGGTATTGCTTCGGATGATGTTTTGCCTGTACGCTTTACTCCTGAAGAGGTAGCCAATGCAAAGACATATGACTATGAAGATATGGTTACCAGAACCGGTCAGATTCAGGAACATAATGTTGTAATTAAATCTGGAACTAAAAAAACAAGAGTTTACTCTTCTTTTAATTACTACGATCAAAAAGGTATGTTGAAAAATCTTGATTTTAAGAGATACACAGGTCGTATCAATCTTGATTATAATCTATCAGATAAATTAACTTTAGGTACAAGAATGACTTCTGCGTTTATTAAAAACTCAAACGCACAAATGGGTGGTACAAATGATAACTCAGGTATTATTGCTGCAGCTTATCAATTCCCAAGTTTTATTGCACCAAGAGATGAAAATGGTGATTTTAATTTGAACCCAGACAGACCAACAATCCCTAATCCGGTATCTTTCCTGGATGTTACCGATAATACTTACACTTATAAGTTTTTAGCAAGTACTTCGTTAGATTATAAAGTTACTTCATGGATGGATGTTAAAGTGAAGTATGGTTTAGATTATAATAAAGGAAAGAGAAAGTCTTATTTGCCTACTACATTTTTATATGGTGCTAATGTTAATGGTAATGCAAGTATCAACCAAAAGGAAAAGTCAAATGAACTATTTGAAGTTACAGCATCGTTTAACAAGAAGTTTAATCAGCTAAACTTAAGTGGTGTGATGGGATATTCTAAAGAGAAATATATCTCAGAAGGAGTTTATGCTCAGAATAATAACTTTTTAACTGATTTGTTCTTGTACAATAATCTTGAAGCTGGTACTGCCGACAGACCATCTGTAAGCAGTGGTTACGAAGTAACAAACTTTAAGTCATATTTTTCAAGGGTTAATCTTAACTATGCAAGCAAGTATCTGTTAACACTTACAATCCGTGGTGATGGTTCTGACCGATTTGGTGAGAATAACAAATGGGGTTATTTTCCATCAGCAGCTTTAGGCTGGAGAGTAATTGAAGAATCGTTTATGGATGGATTTTCCAATTTATCGGATTTGAAACTTAGAGTAAGTTATGGTCAAATTGGTAATGCAAATATCGGTGGTGATGCATTTGCTTATTATAACGTAGGAAGTAACTATGCATTTGGTAACAGCATATCAACAGGTATTGAGCAAACTTCATTGGCTAATCCGGATTTAAAATGGGAAACGACTACTGAAATTAACCTTGGGTTAGATTTTGGATTATATAATAATAAAATTCATGGTACTTTTGAAGTGTATCAAAAGACTATAGATGATTTATTATCATACCGTTCTTTAGCATCATACTTACCAATTAGCTCAGTTGCTGCTAATATTGGATCTACAGAAAGTAAAGGTTGGGAATTTACATTATCAACAAGAAATATTGAAAGAGGAAACTTTACCTGGGATACGAATATTTCATTAGGCCATTATATGGATCGTTGGAAAAAACGTAATCCAGAGGTAATCTTATCTGTTTATGAAAAAGAAGATGCTCCTATTCATGCTATCTATGGATACTTAAATGATGGTATTTTACAAATGGGTGAGGAGTATTCTGAAAATGCCGGAATTATTCCTGGAGAGATTAAAGTAAAGGATATCAATGGTCTTGATGAAAATGGTGAGTTAACAGGCGAACCAGACGGACAGATATCTGATGCAGATAAAGTGTTGCTTGGATCCAGCCAGCCTAAATTAAATTTTGGTTTAAATAATACCTTTAAGTATAAAAATGTTGATTTAGCTATTGGTATTTACGGAATGCTGGACAGAGATATTTATGATTATAATAAACTTTATCAGGGTGTTTTACAACGTGCTGATAATACAACAAGTTTAACTTATAAAGCATGGAGTTCTGAAAATCAGAATGGAACATTACCTAGTGGAATTAAATCTACTTATTCAGGTAACTCTGATTTTTATCGTACTAATGTAAGTTTTGCCAGAATTAAGAATATAACTTTAGGATATACTTTTAATCCTGAATTATTGAAGTCTACTAATTTTATGAAAAAAGCCAGATTGTTTGTTGATTTCAACAATATAGCTGTTATTTCAAATTATGATGGTGGTGACCCGGAAACAGATTCATGGGCAGCATATCCATTCCCTTTCTCAGTTACATTTGGTGCAAACATAAATTTCTAAAATTTGAAAAAAATGAAAAAATATATATTTAAACCTTTATTATATATTACACTTCTTGTTTCAGTGTTGGTGAGCTGCGACGGTTTAGAACCGGAAGTGTATGATAGTCTGACTCCAGAAAATTTTCCTCAATCAGATAGTGATATTGAAGCTGCTGTAACAGCTGTATATAATGTAATGGGATTAAACTGGATGCATATATGGATGGATGATGACCATATTGTACTTAATGAACTTTGTACAGATGAGTTAGTTTCTGCCTGGACCGGGGATTGGCAAACAAAAGATAGATTTCTTTGGACTCAAAATTTTGGAGTGTTCAAAACCATCTATTTTAACTATACAAAGGGAGTTACAAAAGCAACTCTTTTATTAGATCTTTTAGAAAACAGTGAAATTGCAAATGAAGATTTAAGATTGAGATATATTGCAGAAGTTAAAACTCTAAGAGCGTATTTTGCACTTCAGTTATATGATTTATTTGGACCTGTGCCATTGGTTACAGATCCTGAAATAGCAACTGATATTAGTACTATTTATGCACCAGCTCGTCCTACAAGTGATGAGGTTGTTTCTTTTATTTCTGAAGAATTAATTGATGCAGCTGAAGACTTGCCTGTAAGCTATACTTCAAATTCGGATTATGGACGCGTTTCTAAAGGAGCTGCTTTAACCATGTTAATGAAGCTATACTTAATTGAAAAGAACTGGACAAAGGTTGATGAAGTAACTGAAACTATTATGGGATTAGGTTATGATTTGTTAGATAATTATAATGATGTATTTAGTGTAGATACAGAAGGTAATAGTAATAAGGAAGTAATTCTTGCTTTACCTAAAATAGCAGATGGATATGGAACAACATGGTATGCGGTTGTTCTTGCTCAAACACCAAAATATCAAACACTAACAGGTGTTACTGTAAATATCTGGGGTGGATTAAAAACTCCATGGACTTTCTATGATTTATATGAGGAAGGAAATGATGATCGTTTAGGAGAAGCCTTAATTCGTTATTATTATGATGTAGATGGTAATTGGGTTGATTTCAGACAAGAAACAAACTCAAAAGCTGTTGGTGCAATTCCTAAAAAATACCAGGAAGATCCGGATCACCTTGGAAACTTCCAGGGCAATGATATTATTCGTTATCGTTATGCCGATGTTTTACTAGCCAGAGCTGAAGCTTTAAATGAATTGAATGGTCCTACAACAGAAGTTGTTGGTTTGGTAAACAAGATACGAGACAGAGTTCATACTTCACTTATTGAAGAAACAGGTTGGACTACAGAAACAATGAGAGACTATATTTTAGATGAGAGAGGGCGAGAGCTTTTCTGTGAAGGACACCGTAGACAGGATTTAATTCGTCATGGTAAACTTATTGAAAAAGCACATGAGTTAGGCCGATTGGCAGCTCAGGATTATCATGTATTATATCCTTTGCCTCAATCCTTACTCGATGAAAATTCAAACATTAAACAAAACCCAGGCTATTAAGAGAAAATCCCTAAGAATACCAGTTTTACAACTGGTATTCTTTTTTTATAGAAGTTTTTTGAATTTAAATACATGAAGCACATCGTTATACTTGTTTTTTTAATGTTGATATTATCTTCTTTTGGTTTAAAAAAAAGAACTGAAAATTTTCCTAAGCAAGAACTTAAAGTCTTTAAACTTCCTGAAAAAGACAACTTATGGGTATTTGTAATGGCAGGTCAATCAAATATGGCAGGACGTGCATATGTTGAATCCAAGGATACGGTACCTAATGATAGAATTCTAACCATCAATAAAAAAGGAGAGATCATTGTAGCGAAAGAACCTTTACATTTTTATGAGGAAACAATGACAGGTTTGGATTGTGGACTTTCGTTTGGTAAAACATTAATAAAGCATATTCCTGATAGTATTTCCATATTACTATTACCTACTGCCGTTGGAGGAAGTACAATATCTGAATGGTTAGGAGACTCATGTCATAGAGATGTTAAGTTACTTTCTAATTTTAAGGAAAAGGTGAAAATTGGAGTGACCTATGGAACAATAAAGGGAATACTCTGGCACCAGGGAGAAAGTGATTCAAACAAAGAGAATTCAAAGTTATATAAATTCAGGCTGACTAAATTAATAAATACATTCAGACAGATAACAAAAGATGACCAATTGCTTGTACTCATAGGTAAACTGGGAAGTTATTCAGGCAACCGATATTGGAAAAAGATCAATAGAAAAATCAAATCATTCTCCTCAAATGATCTTAATGCAAAGGTCATAAGAACTTCAGATTTTACAGACCGAGGAGATAAACTGCATTTTGATTCGGAAAGTCAACGTATGATTGGGGAGCGATTTGCAATCAAATTTCTTGAAAGTCAAAATTAATTGACCATAAATCTGATCAGGATAATTACCAACCGCTTATTTTTTATTTATAGCCTGTAGTATGTATTTCCTGGTTGAATATTCTTTCAATTAAGGATAATTATACATCATAATTACTGTTTTTACATTTTAGATCATTAAAGAGTTATTTTAATTTGTTTTCTTAGAATATCAAAACTAATACGTAAAGGTGATCATGCAAAAAATCTATTTAATTGTCATTATTCTTATAATTGGCATAACCTCAAATGCACAAAAAAGTAAAGAGCATTTCTCTTCAAAAGATTTAACCTCAGTAGGAGCTTATTACTATCCTGAACATTGGGATGAATCACAATGGGACAGAGATTTAAAGAAAATGGCAGATATGGGATTTGAGTTTACTCACTTTGCAGAATTTGCCTGGGCTCAACTAGAACCGCAAGAAGGTGTTTATGATTTTAAATGGTTAGATAAGGCTGTTGAAATTGCTGCCAAATATAATCTTAAAGTGATCATGTGTACTTCAACGGCAACACCACCAGTTTGGTTGGTTCGTAAGCATCCGGATGTATTAATTCAACATGAAGATGGTACTAAAGATGATCATGGTTCTCGTCAGCATGCTTCTTTCTCAAATAACTATTATCGTGAGTATTCCTTAAAAATGATTGCCGAATTGGCAAAGCATTATGGAAACGATGATCGCATTATTGGTTGGCAGGTAGATAATGAACCAAGAGGAACACGAGATTATGGTAAGGATGCACAGCAACGATTCAGAGACTGGTTAAAGAATAAATACAAAAACATAGATGCGCTGAATAAATCCTGGGGAACTAACTTCTGGAGTGGAACCTATTCTGATTTTTCTGAAATCAATATACCTCAATACAGTCAGTGGGGAATGAACTTATATCAAAAGCTGGATCATAGCCGATTTGTAGATGAGGAAACAGCTTCCTTTTTAGATGATCAGGCAGTAACCATTAAAGAATATGCTAAACCAGAACAATGGGTAACAACCAATTATATTCCTATGTACGACTCACGTTGTATTGGCGGAAATAAAGAGTTGGATTTTATTTCATATACCCGCTATATGGTTTATGGTGATCATAAGGGAATTGGATTAAAAGGATATAGAGTAGGAGAGTATTCCAGAATTTCTATGTCGAATGATTACTTTCGTCCTTTAACACCTATTTATGGTGTAATGGAGTTACAACCCGGACAAGTAAACTGGGGTTCCATCAATTCACAACCTTTACCTGGAGCAGTTCATTTATGGTTGTGGCACGTTTTTGCAGGAGGTAGTCAGTTTACATGTACTTACCGATTTAGAGCTCCTATTTATGGTTATGAGCAGTATCATTACGGTATTGTTGGTCCTGATGGCGTTACTCCAACACCCGGAGGCCTGGAATATCAACAGTTTATAGAAGAGATTAAAATATTAAGAAAAGAATCATCTTTAGGTTCAGTACCAAAAGAATATATAAATAGAAAAACTGCCATTCTTTATGATCCGGATAATACAGTTGCCATCAATCAAAATAAACAAAATCAGGTTTGGAATACAGAGCAGCATGTATTGAAATATTATAAAGCATTAAAATCTTTTGGAGCTCCGGTTGATTTTATTCGTGCCAATATGGATTTTGATAAGTACCCGGTTATTGTAGTTCCTGCTTATCAGCAAATGAGTTTGGAGTTAATAGACAAGCTTGAAACCTACGTAAAAAATGGTGGAAACCTGGTAATGTCATGCAGAACTGGGCATCAGGATGAAGAAGGCCATTTATGGGAAGCCAAACATGCCCAACCAATCTATAAATTATTAGGTGGAGAAATTGAGTTTTATGATTTATTACGCCCTTATGCTCCTGATACTGTTGTTATGGATAATAATAAGTATGCATGGACAAGCTGGGGAGATATTTTAAAACCAAATCAAAATACAGAAGTATGGGCAACTTACTCTGGCGATTTCTATACGGGGAAACCTTCTGTTACTTTTAATAAACTGAATAAAGGTACAGTTACTTATGTTGGCGCGGATAGTAATGAAGGAGGTTTGGAGTATGATGTATTGCAAAAAGTTTACAGTCGATTAAAAATTAATATAGAAAAATATCCTAAGGGAGTGATTGTTGAATATAGAGATGGATTTGGTATTGCCATGAATTATTCTGATAAACCTTATACCATGCAATTACCTGAACAAACTGAAATTCTTGTTGGAGAAAAAGAATTAGCAACAGCAGGCGTTTTGGTGTGGAAAATATCAAAGTAAGCGACAAGTAACAAGGAAAAAGTAAGGCATTAAGTTGATAGATCTTCTGTTAATAGAAGTAATGAGTTGATAATAGACTAGTTATTATCAACTCATTACTTTTACTACCCAACAAATCACCAATTTAAACAAGCAATAGCATATAGATTTATGAGAAAAATACAATTACCAGGATTAATATTTCTTTTCATGATTTTTGGGATGAATATTAATATTAGTCTTGCTCAGCGTGTTAAATATAATTTTAATCATCAGTGGAAATTATTTATAGGAAATCCAGAAGGCGCGGAAAGAATAGATTATAATGATAATCAATGGGAATCCATCACTTTGCCTTATGCCTGGAATCAATCCGAAGCTTTTAAGAAAGATATAACAGACCTGTCGACAGGAATAGCTTGGTACAGGAAAACATTTCAATTGCCACAAGGTACTAATCACTCTAAAGTTTTTATTGAGTTTGAAGGAGTCCGCCAAATGGGTGAGGTGTATGTTAATGGTAACTATATTGGGTTAAGCGAAAATGGAGTGATGGCCTTTGGATTTGACTTAACCCAATTTTTAAAACCTTATCCAGAAGAGAATGTAATTGCCGTTAAAACAGATAATGACTGGAAATATAAGGAACGACATAGTGGTTTTGGATATCAGTGGAATGATAAAAATTTCAATGCCAATTATGGAGGAATTCCGAAAAATGTGTTTTTATATTGTACCGGATCAGTGTATCAAACTCTTCCTCTGTATTCTTCTTTGGGAACAACAGGTACATATGTTTATACTACAGACATCAATGTAAAAAATAAGAACGCAATCATAAATGTAGACTCGCAGGTACGTAACGAATCCAATAAAATAGTTGATGTGCAATTAGCTATTAAGCTTGAGGATTTGGAAGGAACTACCGTAGCAGTTTTTAATGGTGATAAAATTAGTTTATCTCCTAATGGAATGAGAGAATTACATGCATCTGACACCATTCAGAATCTGAATTTATGGAGTTGGGGTTATGGATATTTATATAATGTGTATTCTCAAATAAAAGTTGATGATAAGATTGTTGATGAAGTTAAAATAAGAACCGGTTTTCGTAAAACAAAGTTTGGGGAGGGAATGATTTGGCTGAACGACCGTGTAATTATGATGAAAGGTTATGCTCAAAGAACGAGTAATGAATGGCCTTCGATTGGAATGTCGGTTCCAGCATGGTTAAGTGATTATGGAAACAGCCTGATTACCGAGGGAAACGGAAATATGGTACGATGGATGCATGTAACGCCGTGGAAGCAAGATGTGGAATCATTTGATCGTATGGGATTGATACAGGCCATGCCGGCCGGTGATGCGGAGAAGGATGTGTTTGATCATCGATGGAAACAACGTAAGGATTTAATGCGTGATGCTATTATTTATAACAGAAATAATCCGAGTATTCTTTTTTATGAATGTGGAAACGAAAGTATCTCTGAGGAACATATGGCTGAAATGAAAAATATTCGTGATAAATATGATCCTTATGGAGGAAGAGCTATTGGAAGCCGAGAAATGTTGGATAGTGAGGAAGCTGAGTATGGTGGTGAGATGTTGTATATCAATAAAAGTGCTGATATTCCTTTCTGGGCCATGGAATACAGTCGTGATGAGGGATTAAGAAAGTATTGGGATGATTATACTCCCCCATTCCATAAAAATGGGGAAGGGGGTACTTTTAGTCATAATGTGAATGGTAGTAAAATAAAGGATGCTTCTCCTTACAATCATAATCAGGACTCTCATGCCATAGAAGACGTGGTGCGCTGGTTTGATTACTGGGAGATGCGACCGGGAACTGGAGAAAGAGTGAGTTCAGGAGGTGCAAATATTATATTCAGTGATACAAATACTCATTATCGGGGAGCTCAAAATTATCGTCGCAGTGGGGAGGTTGATCCAATGCGAATTGAAAAGGATAATTATTGGGCACATAAGGTTATATGGGATGGTTGGGTAGATACTGATACTGTCAGAGCTCATATTTTAGGCCATTGGAATTATGAACAGGGTGTGGTTAAAGATATTACCGTTGTATCTACCGCAGATAAAGTAGAGCTGTTTAAAAATGGTAAAAGTCTGGGGAAGGGTGAGCAGAGTAAAAGATTCCTTTTTACATTTAAAGACGTTTCTTTTGAGAAAGGAAATATTAAAGCAGTGGGTTATAATTCAAAAGGAGAGAAAGTATGTGAAGATATTAAAGAAACAGTTGGTGAACCTTATGCTTTAAAACTAAGTTCTATTCATCGCGAAAAAGGTATGTTAGCCGATGGTCAGGATTTAGCCATTATTCAGGTTGAAGTTGTTGATAAGGAAGGAAAGCGTTGCCCGGTAGCTTTGAATAAAATTCATTTTGAAGTTACGGGTGTTGGTGAGTTTGTGGGTGGTATTGCCGAAGGTCCTGATAATTATATTGGATCTCATGATATTCCTGTTGAATGTGGTGTAAACAGAGTATTTATAAGGTCTGTTGCCAATAAACCAGGTAAAGTTAATATTATTGCGACCTCAGGAAATTTGAAGAAGGATAAGATTGCCATAGAAGCAATTGAAACAGACACAAAGGCGCTTTCCAAAATAATGCCTGATGATCATTTGCCATCGTATTTAAAGAAAGGGCCAACTCCAGAAACACCATCTTATATAATTTCAAGAATTCCGTTAAAAGTTATCGCTGTTAAAGCCGCATCAAATCAGGATGAGGGAGTGTTTAGTTATGATGATGACGAATTTACAGAATGGAGTAATGATGGCCAGCTTAACACTGCCAGTATCGAATATGAATTGGAAAGAGATGCTGTTATTAATCAGGTAGTGGCAAAATTATCTGGATGGAGAAGATTAAGTTACCCAGTGAATATATATGTGGATGACAAATTGGTATATCAAGGTGTATCTCCAAAAAGTTTGGGATATGTTACTTTTGATTTGAAGCCAGTAAAAGGTAAAAGGGTAAGGATAGTGTTAACTGGGCCAGCCACAGAAGAGGATCAATTTAATATTGTAGAAATTACAGGGAAAATAGATAAGGCTGGAATTGAAAATAAAGAAGTAGATGCCAGTTTGAAAATTGTAGAAATAGAATTTTATGAATCAGTAAACAATAATATTGGCAGACAATAGAGTATTTACAGGTATATTAAATTCTTTAAATTTCAACATCATGGCACTGAGGCTCTATGTTTTTTATAATTCCTTTGTGCACTTTGTGAAACCTTCTTTGTGTTCTTCGTGGTTAACAAAGAGAGCTCATTTCATTGCATACTCGCAAGCCTCTGCCATTAATTTAATGGCTCGTTCAAAGATGGCAGGTTCTTCGAAACCGTAAGACAAACGAAGTTGATATTGCGCTTTAGTTTCTTTACTGCATATAGTCCCCGGAATATAAATCAACCGGGGATTTTTTTCTTTTACACCATCAATTTCCGGATCTCCTGCTACTCTGGATAAATAATTAAAGAACTTAGATCCCTTATTGGTTTTAATATTTTTAAAAGTGATATAAAAGTAAAAAGCAGCATCACCACCTGAGTAGGAATCAATATAATCACTCAAATATTTAGAAAACATTTGTTTGATAAAATCAGCTTTGTCCTGATAGCCTTTATTTACGTTTTCTTTTTGAATTTGGATGTAATTATCCAGTAACCAGCTTGATATTTCCTGATTGATTAATGAATTACTAAAGCCTATATCCGAAGTTCGCTGTGTTAATGCATCAGCTAAAGCATTGTTTGGCGTAATGATATATCCAATGCGTAAAGCAGGCGCTAATATTTTAGAAAGGGTGCCAACTTCAACAACCTGATTGATCTTATCAAACTTCAATCCACTAACTGTATTCATCATTTTCGGATTATGAATGATGTCCTCGTAGGCCTTATCGAAAACAACCGGAATGATTTGGTTTGTTTCTTTCGATAATCTCTCCGCAATCTCAACGATTGCTTTTTTCCTTTCGGTGGATAAGATTACCGTTGATGGATTGTTTACTGTGATGATATAAAAGAAACTGATTTCTTTAGGGTCGATAGTCTTTAGTTGTTCTTCAAGAATGTCTGTTTTTAATCCATTTTCATCTTCAGGAATACCTAGTATAGTAAAGCCTTTGCGTTCCAGCGTTTCTGTATAAATGTAATAATAAGGATCTGCAGTGATAACAATTCCGGGTTTCATAATATCCGAAATAGAATCTAAGATACTTGTAGCTCCATTGGCTCCAATTAGTATTTTACGATTTTCGAAATCAGCTTCGTTTAAGGAACCTATATTATATCGTAAATAATAATCCTTAATAGAACGACGAAGATTAGGAGAACCATCAGCACCTCCATAGTTCAGTGCATTTCTGTATCGAATTGGATTGGCAATAATTTCGGAGTAAGCTTGCTGAATGGCATCAACAGGAATGGTTTTGTCATTGACATATCCAACTCCTAAATTAATATCAATTCCCCCTCTAAAATCTTCTGCAAATTCAGCGGTTAATTGATTAATCGCAGATGCTATTAATGACTTTTTGGCAAGCTCCGAAAATTGAAAATCCATACTTTAAAATTTTAAAAACCTGATAGGTTTAAATCGTAATTACCATAGCAAAATAACTCCCTATAGGAAATTGGGATATTTCTTCAAAGAAAGTTACTTCTTGTTTATACTTATCAGAATATAACCCTTTTTCTGAATCAATAAATCCTATGTTTTTATAAAACTGAATAGCTCCTTTGTTTGATTTATTAACGATGACGATTAGTTCTTTTATTTCTTTTTCTTTACTAAACTTGATGCACTGCTCAATTAAGAGTTTCCCAATACCAAGTTTTCTAAAGATGGATGCAACAGCTAAAGAATACATTATTCCATATGGAGATTGTTCTTTGGAGTAATATCGACCTCCTGTCAAATATACCCATCCTACTCTCTTTTTTATAAATAGGATATTAATCTGAATGCCACCTTGTTTTTGTCCTGCTATATTTTTAAAGGTATGAAATGATTGAACTTTCCATTTAAAAGGAAACAGAAAATTGATTATTCTAATAGTCGTATTTAAAAATAAACGGATAAGCTTCATTTATCAATTAAATGTATTTCCTAACAATAATACACCACTTCCAAAAACTTACCCGAGCCTGTTTTACCATCTTTACTTGGCTTTAATTCTTTTAAAACTCCGGCGACGGTTATTTCTTCATTTGGCAGACTATCGAATAGTTTGGTGTGAGCAATTAAAAGTGTTTCGTTTGTGGCAGTATCTTTTAATTCGTAAACATCATATTCTTCAATTAAAGGAATCATGCTAAAAGAAGTTACATTACCTGCAACTATTGGAACCATTATGAATCCTTTAAACTCTGATTTTGATTCAACCAAACTAGGAATACCTTTGGTGATGATGGAGTTTGAAAACATACCATTTTCGTTTACATCAGTCAGACAAAGATTTTGTGCTTGTAGACGATCATATTTTTCCTGCAGCGTTTTATCAAGCATTGAGATAATTTTGTTTTTATCTTCAACAGTTAGGTTTATCATTAACATCTCAAGAAAAAGAATCATTTCCTGATGGTCACTGAATATTCCTGCTACTTTCCCCAATTCTGATTGATCAATGCGACCATCATTGGCTTTTGCTTTAAAGTTGTAAAATCTTCCTCCGTTATCCAGAATATCCAGAGCGTCGTTTATATTTTTTGCAGGTGTTATCTTCTTCATGTGTTATTTGTATTAAGTTAAAGGTTCCTGGTCACAAGTCGAAAGGGTGTCCATAAGTATTTTAATCCCCGTCAACCATTAACCCTATTACCCTTCACCATTTGTAATTAAAAAAATACTTCGGCACCAGATACCGTCAATTGAATTTGTTGTTCTGTTAGTTTTAACTCTTTGTTGTTTAATGCTGCCAAAACTACATTTTTATTGTAATTATTGGTGTCTTCCAGACTTAAAAACTCATCCACATCAATCCATCTGGCTTCAATAATCTCAGAGTCATCATAGATAGAGATTTCTTTAGTCAGTGCTTTTGCTGTACAAACAATATAAATGATGGACTCACCAAACTGGCCTTTTGTAAAATGACCAAGGTTAACAATGGATTCAAATTCTACATGAGTTCCGGTTTCTTCAAAAACTTCTCTTTTTAAAGCTTCTTTTAAAGGTTCATTGTTATCCACATGTCCTCCAGGAAGTTTATACCCGGTATTAAACTTATCTTTTACAACCAGTATTTTATTTTCATCACGAATTACAGCTCCTACGCCAACTGTATAGTTTTTAGCTGTAGGAACAATTGGATTTTCAACCAGTTTTTTTACCATCATCACGTATTCTTCAAAACAGTGATGAAATTTAAAATCCAGTTTTGTTAAAACAGGAATAAAATCTGATTTCTCAATGGGGATCTTGACCCATAGTAATTTAGAGCCATTTAGATTTGGAATTAATGCTGATAATTCCTTTTGAAATTCCTCAATGGATTCGGGTAGAGTTGTTGCGTCAACAGTAATTCCCTGGTATCGATCTTCTATTATTTTCATTGACAATTAAACCGGGATTGATATATCAATAGATTGTTAGAATTTAGACAAAAGACAAAAGATTATTTACAAGATGTCTATTGTCTGTATATTACAATCACTCTATAGGTGCTTGATCTTTATTGTATTGAAAAAAAATATTAAACAAAGTATTGATATAAGATACAATTCAAATTATAAGCTTTTCAAAAGTAGGTAAATGTTTATGAAAAAATGAATTTGCCAGCTGTAAAATACTACAAAACAATATCAAGATGGAGGTTATTTACAAGTTAAGACGGATAAATACTGAATACTTTATATTTTTGTTTTAAAATACTACAATATAGAATTACGATTAAACAATACATTATGAGATATTTATTTATTCTAGCTGCATTCTTTGTTTGTTCTTTCTCTCTTTTTAGTCAGTCACAAGACACAATTTACTTATGGCCAGGAAAAGTACCTGTAGAATCATCACCCAAACATGCTCCAAGTTTTACTGTTGATACAGCAAGTAATGTTACTAAAGTATCAGATATTACTAATCCTGCCATGCTTGTTTTTACTCCTGAAAAAACGAAAAGTAATGGGGCAGCTATTATTGTTTGTCCCGGAGGTAGTTATAAATTTCTAGCCATAGATTTGGAAGGTTATGAGGTAGCAGATTGGTTAAATAAATTAGGTTATACCGTGTTTGTTTTGCAATACCGAGTGCCAAATAATAGGGAAGGGGCTTTATGTGATATACAAAGAGCTATGAGAATAGTAAGAAGTAAAGCAAGTAAATGGAATCTGGATCCCGAGAAATTAGGGGTGTTAGGTTTTTCTGCAGGAGGTAATCTTAGTGCAAGGGCAAGTACCAGATATAATATTGAAGCGTATAAAAAGATTGATGCTATTGATGATGTTTCCTGTAAACCTGATTTTGCTTTGTTGATTTATCCAGCTTATTTGGCCAAAGGACCTTACTATAGCTTAACTCCTGAGATTGTAGTGGATGAAAATACGCCTCCAATATTTATTTTTTCAACCTCAGATGATGGTGCTGCCGGAAGTGCTTTGGCAATGGCAGCGGGTATGAGAAAATTTAAATTACCAGTTGAATTTCATTTTTTGGCAGAAGGTGGACATGGGTATGGAATAAGACCAGGGAATGTTGCTGCAGAAACATGGCCCTTTTATGCAGAATACTGGCTTAAGAAGAATGTGATAAAAAAGAAGACTTCATTTAAGAAATAAGGCAATAAACCAGTCAGGATTATTAGACTTGTGAGAAAGATCCTGACTGGTTTATATGATTTTGGTTTCTTAAAAAACTCCCAGCATGTTTGCAAGAAGCTTTCCATATTTAAATTATATTTTCCTTAATATACTATTTCAATGCAAATTGACTTTCTAATCCTTCCTGAGAATTGGTTCCGATCCATACTTTAAAATCACCGGATTCAACATCCCATTTGCCTTGGGCTGTATAGTAAATTAAATCGCTCTTATAGATTGTAAAGGATACCTTTTGACTTTCGCCAGGATTTAACTGGATTTGTTGAAATCCTTTTAACTCTTTTACAGGGCGTGCAATACTTCCAAATAAATCCTGAATGTATAGCTGAACTGTCTCTTTTCCTTTATAGTCTCCTGTGTTTTTAATTACTGCTGATATTTCAATACTGCCATCCTGCGTTAATTCAGTATTGCTTAATTCAATATCCGAATATTCAAATGAAGTATAACTTAAACCATATCCAAAAGGAAATAATGGTGTTTTATCAGCATCAGTATAATGTGACCAAAATACATTGTTATCCGTGTTTACCGGACGACCTGTACTAAATTGATTGTAGTATATAGGACATTGTCCTACAGCTTTAGGAAAAGATACAGGTAACTTACCCGAAGGGTTGTATTCACCAAATAAAACATCAGCAATGGCATTACCTGCTTCAGAACCTAAATGCCATGTTTCAAGAATGGCTTGAGCTTTTGTGGCAATGTCATTAATTACAACGGGGCGACCATTCATCATTACTACCACAATGTTTTTATTTACAGCATAAACAGCATCAAATAATTGTTGTTGAACTCCTTTTAGCTCAATATTGGTCTGGCTGCGACCTTCACCAGCCTGAAAACAATTCTCGCCTAAAGCCATTACCACAACATCTACTGATTTTGCCAGGTTCACAGCCTCTTTTATGCCGGTTAAATCGCTATTGTTAAATTCCAATTCTTCAGTAAACTTTGGCGTGTTGGTAATAAATGTTGGTCCCTGAGCATATTTTACCATGTTTTGGTTTTCAACTGCATTGTTGATTCCTTCAACCAACGAAACCGCAGAACCCGTTACAGCCTGAGCTCTCCAGCTACCTAAAGGCGAATCTTTATCGTTGGCTAATGCTCCAATAACGCCAATCTTTTGTTTATCCTTTTGTAAAGGAAGAATCTGATTATTGTTCTTTAGCAATACAATACTCTTACGAGCCAGATCACGTGCAATTTCAAGATGTTCTTTAGAAAGCTGCACTTTCTCATTCTCTTCGTTGCAATATTTGTAAGGATCGTTAAATAATCCCAATTCGTATTTAATCTTTAATACACGACGAACCGCATCATCGATAGTCGCTTGAGAAACTTTACCTTCTTCAACCAATTGTTTTAGATTTAATACATAGCAATCGCCTTCCATATCCATGTCGGTACCTGCATTAATGGCCAGGTAAGCCGCTTCTTTTTTATCAGCAGCAACACCATGATTTTGAATTTCGCCAATAGAGTTCCAATCGGATATTACAAAACCATCAAACTGCCATTCGCCTTTTAAAATATCTCTTAAAAGATGATGGTTAGATGTTGAAGGAATACCTCCGATAATGTTAAACGAATTCATAATAGTGCTTACTCCAGCATCAACAGCTGCTTTAAAAGGAGGTAGCACGGTATTACGAAGTGTATGTTCAGTAATTTCCACAGTGTTATAATCACGACCTGCTTCAGCAAAACCATAAGCAGCAAAGTGTTTGGCACAAGCAGCAACAGTATTTGTACTATTCAAACTGTCACCCTGAAAACCTTTAACCTGAGCAGCAGCCATTACCGAACCTAAATATGGATCTTCTCCTGCACCTTCCATTACTCGTCCCCATCTGGCATCGCGGGCAATGTCAATCATTGGAGCAAAAGTCCAATGAATACCTGATGCAGCAGCTTCTTTTGCAGCAATCTGACAACTGCGTTTGGCAACCTCCGGATCCCAACTTGAAGCAGCAGCCAAAGGAATAGGCATCATGGTTTTATATCCATGAACCACATCATAACCAAATATCATAGGTATGCCTAATCTGCTGTTTTCAACTGCCAATTGCTGTGCTTTTCGTGTAGCTTCAGCACCGGTAACATTTAACATCGATCCAACCAATCCCGATTTGATCATCTCCAACTGCTTCTGTTGATCTTTCCCCTCAGGCACCGGGCCTGTCATTTCCCAACTACTGGTATATTGGTTCAGCTGACCAATCTTTTCGTCCAGTGTCATCTTCGATAAAAGTTCTTCCACCTTCTTGTCTGTACTATCTAAAACTTTAGTTTGATGTGCAGAATTACAACTTGCTATAAATGCAACTATGAATCCAGCCAAAATTATTTTTTTCATTTGTGTAGATTTTTCAATTTAGTGGTTGATACTTATTAACGCAGAGCATAGTGCCAAGCGCATAGAGTTTACTTATTTAGGATAAATATACTTTCAACTTTTAACTTTCGACTTTCAACTATTTGTTTCATTCCCATTTCATCAGATCCTTTAAAAATCCGGTCAATTCCTGTGCGATCAACTGATGTTCTTCCATAGTAGGATGGTAATCGCAACCTCCAATATAACTTCTGGAAAAGAAAAACGAATATACACTTTTATCACCTTCGTTGTTCAGGTGCGTAACTATAGAAGTAAGATAATTTTTAAGAACCGGAGTTAAGGTATTATCACCCATCGGACTGCTCAAGCAAACTATTGTTGCTGAAGGATATTTATCTCTAAGTGAATGGATAAAATCCACATATGCAGAACAGAATAAAGTTGAATCCTGTACTCCATCATTTTGCCCCAAACAAATAGTTACCACATCAGGTTGATAGTTTAAGAAATCCCATTCGATTTGATTGGTGCGAAGATCAACTTTATCGTAAACCTCCGGCATTAAAATGCCAATATCGCAACAGCTGTGAACCATGCCAATTCCTGAAACAGAAGTTAATACCCATTGAGCGTTTAATGTTCTGGCTGTAACAGGACCATAGGCCATATAGGCATTGTGTTTGTCATACCATTGACCCGAATCACATGGCATAACTGAAGTGTCCATCCCGGTTCCACAAGTAATAGAATTACCATAAAACTCTATTTTTCTGTCTGGCAAACAATCTGTTTCCAGAAGTTTGTTACACTGAATACCTGCAAACTCAATATATCCCATTCCTGTTTCGGTGCTTTTACATACGGTTACATTGTGCTTTCCGGGTTGTACCTTTTCTCCAATATTTATTTTGTTTACTTTTTCATTCAGCTTAATGCGTTCAATTATTTGGTTGTCGATATTTATGGATACGTAATTATGCGTATTCTCATCAGGGAATTGATCTTTGATGGTAATTATACAAGAATCACCTTCGTAATTAAACTGAAGATACACGCCCGGAGCCCAAAATCTGGGAAGATCGGGATTTGTAAATACTATTCTTCCCACATAGTTTATATTAGGATTATTGGCTGAATAAAACTTAGTAGGTTCTTTTTTCGATGTGCAACTAAATAGAAAACCAATCAAGAAAAAAGCAAGTATAGACCTCAATATAATATTTAGTCGTTTGTTTGTTATTTTTTGTTCTGACATTTTTATTTCAAGTTAAAATACTGACACGATATAACTAATAATGATTAACCACGGAGACCACAAAGGCGCTTCGCTTCATCACAGAGGATCGTGGAGGTGAAAAACATTGTGTAACTCTATGAGAAACCTCCGATACCTCTGTGGTTAAAATCAACCAAGCTGTAAATCAATCCTCCCCCAATTGGGGGAGCTAGAGGGGCCTGTCTTTTTACTTCTTAGTTAATCTTAGCATTAAAACATCATGTGAAGGTACATCAGCTTTCAACGCCTTTTTAGTCTTGCCTAATTTTTTCTTTGTCCAGATATCAAATATCTCATAAGATGTTTCTGCTGCATTTAAATCACGTTTAGTAAATTCATCGTAAACTTTTGTTTTCCAATCAAATTCAATTGCTTTGGCTTTAGAAGAACGATTTAAAAAGCATAAAGCCCAATCACCTTTATCCAAAGGTTTAAACCAGGTTTCCAGACTATCTGTTGAAGCAAACTTAAAACCTTGAATTCCTAAAGAATCCTGATTTACTGCAATTGCATCTTTATTAGTTAAAATATCCAGTGTTTCCTGACTCATAGAAACCAAATCATTTCCGGCAATCAAAGGAGACGCTAACATACACCACATTGAAAAATGAGCACGATCCTCATTTACAGACATACCTCCATTGCCTACTTCCATCATATCAGGATCATTCCAGTGGCCAGGACCTGCAAACTCTCTTAAGCCATCCTGCATATCTAAAATCTTCATAACACCCCAGCTAGACCATGTACCATGGTCTTCTTCGCAATCAAAGCAATCGTAGATATCACCTGTTGTTCTCCATAAATGGCCAACTTCAGCACCCCATTCCCAAGGTTTATTGTCTCCCCACTCACATAAACTAAAAACCACAGGACGTTTTGCTGTATAAAGAGCATCGCGCATGGTTGTATAAGCTCCAATTGCATTAATATTTTCAGTATTACACCAATCATATTTTAAATAATCAACACCCCATTTAGCATAAGTGAAAGCATCCTGGTATTCATGACCTCGACTGCCAGGTTTGCCAGCACAAGTCTCAGCACCGGCGCATGAGTAAATACCAAATTTTAATCCTTTTGAATGTATGTAATCAATGGTAGCTTTCATTCCTGAAGGGAAGTGTTCTTTATTTTCTTGTATAAAACCTAAGCTGTCCCGATCTCCATGCCAGCAGTCATCTACAACAATATATTCATAGCCGGCGTCTTTCATTCCGGAACTGACCATAGCGTCGGCAATATCTTTAAGCATTTGCTCGCTTACATTACAAGCAAACTTATTCCAGCTATTCCATCCCATAGGAGGAGTTTGAGCCAAGTTTTCAAATTTTTGAGCATTAGTAATTAGCCCCATGATGAACAGGGCTAATAGTAGTAGATTTTTTTTCATTGTATTTGTTTCTGATTGTTATTTAGTTAATATTTAGTTTGTTGTTTCAACTTTTATCAATTATTAGAATTTGCTATTGGTGGCGATTTGTTTTTCGGTCAAATTGTCGATTTGTTAATTTGTTGTATTTATTCTCATTTATATTCTACATCATGTAAATCAACTCTCCTCCTTTTTTGAAGGAGGAGTACGGTGAGGTCCGAACCGGGAGGTGGTTTAAGCCTATTCCTTATAATCATTAATGAAATTTGTAAGTATATTTCTCCTTTTTCCCTTCTCCATGTTCCTTTTTCCCTTCTCCCTTCTCCCTTCTCCTTGTTCCTTTCTCCCTTTTATTAGTAAACATTCTTTAATCCATTAAAATTGTTTCTGAATTCAGAAGGTGTAGCATCTTGTTTCTTTTTAAAGATTCTGTTAAAGTTGGAGATGTTGTTGAAACCGCAATCATAACATATTTCACTAACGCTCTTATTTGTTTCAATTAAAAGACGAGTCGCATAGCCTAATCTTATTTCATTAACAAAGTCGATGAAAGACTTTCCTGTTCGCTGTTTAATAAAACGTGTAAAAGAAACAGTAGACATATTTAGTAGTTGAGCAGCGTCATCAAGCTTTATCTTGTTCCTAAAATTGTCCAATATATAGTTGTATAGCTTTTCAATTTTTTCGCTGTTTTGGAAATCTTCAGATCTTTGAAACGATATATTGGTTAATAGTTTCTGATCTCTTGATATAGCTAAATCATACAGTAAAGTTTGTAATTCTATAAACGAATCAAAACCTCTTTTTTGGGTTAATGATTTAATTTTCTCCTGTACCTGTTGTATAGTAGTTTTCGAAAAGGAAATACCTCGATTAGAGTGTTCGAGCATTTCTTTTACCGGTTTTAAAATGTTTTTATTGAGCAGGTCTTTACTAAACAGATCTCTGGGGAACTGAATTGTAATTTCATGTATCTGCTCATTTTTATTGTTGTTGAAATCTTGCCATCCGTGGTAGAGATTTGGACCAATTAACACTAATTCCAGATCATCAATCTCTAGAATATGATCACCTACAATTCTTTTTGCACCTTGAGCATTTATAATCAGATTTAATTCGTATTCGGTATGAAAATGAATAGGAAAATTAAAGTCTGACTTTAAACGATCAAATACTAAAAAGCAGTCTGATTCTTTAAGTGGTGTGATTTCCCTGTGTGCGATTTCTTTCATAATTGTATATTTCTATCACTGTTCGGAATGCAGATACTTATATAATATTATATAGTGTATGTACATCCTAAAATGATTTAAACAAGATTTAATTATTTAGTAAAGATACTGATATGATAATATAATACATAGGATGTATGAGGAGGGAAGTGTAGGTGATGGAGTGGTGTTTTAGAATGGTTTAGTATGGGGTTTGTAATTGTAAGGTATTGTGAAATAGTGAGATGTGACTTTGTTTTATGTTGGTTAGTATGAGGAATGTATAGGTCTTTTTAGTAGTAAAAATGATATGATACTGCTAAAAAATGATAAAAAAGTATTAGTGGATTGGTTTGAAACTATATTTTATGTGATTTTTACAAGTAAATATAATATGTGAATGGTTGTTTTGTATTGCCATATTATAAGGTTTGTGTGATTAAATGAATTGTATATCAATATTTAAGGGGTTTATAGTATTTGTTCTTATTGATTGTGTAGAGGGATGAGTAAATAATACTAAAGTTTATATGATAGTATATCTAAACGATTAGATAATATTATTAAGTAAAGAGAATAGGCTATAATTTAGCAGTATCAAAATTTAAATAAAGTTAAATACAAACCTTATTTGTTAAATAGTTATTAAATCTATGCTTATGAAAAAAGATCTACGGTACTTTTTAGTGTTGTTTTTTCTGGCTTTTAGTATGCAAATATTTGCGCAGGGAAAAATAGTCACTGGTAAAGTAGTTGATGAAAATGGGGCACCATTACCAGGGGTAACTGTTTTGGTAGAAGGAACTCAAAATGGTACAATTACAGATGTTGATGGAAAGTACTCTTTAAAGTGCAATTCTGATGAAGATGTAATGATATTTACTTTTATTGGGTTTACAACTCAAAAAGTGAATGTTTCAGGGAGACCTGTTGTTGATGTTCAAATGCAACCTGATGTTGTTAGTCTTGATGAGGTTGTTGCTGTTGGATATGGAACCATGAAAAAAAGTGACCTGTCTGGTGCTTCGGTTTCTTTGAATACCGAAAAACTGAATAGTGCAGGTTTGGCTAATATTGACCAGGCCCTAAAAGGAAGAGCTGCAGGTGTTACAGCAGTTTCTACTTCGGGACAGCCCGGGGGATCTGTTAGTATTCGTATTCGCGGGCAAAGTACTATTAATGCAGGAGCTGAGCCATTGTATGTAATAGATGGTGTTCCAATGACTAATACAAGTTCAAGTGGACATGATCTAGGATTAGGAGATGCTTTAGGTAATTCAGATGTTACAGGTATTTCTCCAATGTCAACCATAAATCCTAGTGATATTGTATCAATGGAGATTTTGAAAGATGCTTCTTCAACTGCAATATATGGTTCGCAAGGTGCTAATGGTGTTATTATTATTACTACCAAAAGAGGTAAAAAAGGAGATGCTAAATTTAATTATGAAGGCTCCTATGGTATTCAGCGTCAGAATAAGAGAATTGACGTTATGAATTTGAGAGAATTTGCTGAATATAGCAATTCCGTTGCAGCAGAAACAGATGGTAGAGATGAAAGAGTTGATAGAGGTAAGTAGATAATTACTTATATTTGCCACTAGTAAAAATTAGGGATACATGGAATTATTCAAAGGACAAAATGCTCTAAAGTTTGCTGATCGTTTCCGTACGGATGATGATTGCTTGGAATATTTGGCCAACATTAAGTGGTACCAAGGTTTTAAGTGCGTTAAATGTGGGCATCAAGGCTACCAGCAACGCAAGCATCACGGAAGAATCTGCAACAAGTGTGCGCATATTGAGTCAGCTACCGCCAACACACTCTTTCACAAAGTGAAATTTGGAGTACGCAAAGCCTTTTACATTTGCTTTGAGATGTCAACCTCAACCAAGAGTTTGTCAGCAAGCTATATGTCAGAACGTATAGGAGTGACTGAAAAAACAGCACGACTATTCATGCATAAGGTTAGGGAAGCGATGCAATCAAGCGGCAACAACCCGATGGATGGAAATGTACACATCGACGAATTTGTGGTAGGAGGCAAAGAAGAAGGTAAGGTTGGTCGCAGTTACAACTGCAAGAAAAAGAAGGCGGTATGTGCTGTTGAGCTTACCGATGATGGGAAAGTAAAACGTATGTACTCGATGAAAATCAACAATTACTCATCGAAAGAACTTAAAAGGCTTTTTGATGCTCATATATCCCAAAATGCCAGTGTGACCACTGATTGTTGGAGAGGTTATCGCCCTTTGATGAAGGATTACAACATAGAACAGATTGAAAGCATGGGAGGCATGAATTTTAAAGCCTTACATACAATGATACACCAAGTGAAGTCGTGGATTAGAACAACCTATTCTTGGGTTAGCGAATGGCATATAGATAAATATTTTAATGAGTTTTGCTACAGAATCAACCGATCACAAATGAAAGATAACATCTTTAACAACTTAATGTACCGCATGGTGGAAGCTGACAAAATTAATCAGAAAGATTTGATAGGTGCTTAGCTACTGACCTCCAAGAGTTGATTTTATGGATCCTTCTTTACTTGGTCACGGAACAGACTGGCAGGATGCCATTTTTCAATTGGCACAAGTTCAGCAGCATCAAATTAGTACTTCAGGAGGTGGTGAAAAAGTGAAGTATTATGTTTCTGGTGGTTATATGAATCAGGAGGGAACAATTATAGGAACTGAATTTGAACGTTTTTCATTCAGATCAAATTTAGATGCAGACTTAAAAAACTGGTTACACATGGGTGTGAATGTAAGGTATTCGCAAACAGATGAACGACTAGGTTTAGCAGATTCTGAAGCTGGAATTGTTCGTATTGCACTGCAAACAACTCCTGATAGACCAATATATGATATGGATGGAGGCTATGCTACAATTATTAGAGAAGGACAGTCATCTGTTCCAAATGCAATTGGTAAAGCGTTAGATGAGGATAACTTATTGGATAGGAATTCTTTTGGTAGTACGGTGTTTTTTGATGTTACCCTAATGAAAGATTTAGTTTTCCATACTGAAGGAACAATGAATCTTGATTATTCAACTGCTGAAGTTTTTAGACCGCAAGTTACTTATGGAAACTGGAGTAGGGAAATTAACTCTATGCGATTACAAAACAATAAAAACGTTTTTTGGCAGGTAAAAAATTATTTAACGTATTCAAAACAAATACAAAAACATAATATTACAGCTATGGTTGCTCAGGATATGTTTGAATCGTCCTGGGAATATCAAAGTATTTATAATACAAATTTACCAAGTAATGCCATTCATAATCCTGCTTTAGGTGATGGAACTCCTCAAATTACAAATGGTTTTGGAAGTATGTCTAACGTATCATTTTTAGGAAGATTCACCTATAATTATGACAATAAATATATGTTGTCGTACATATATCGACGTGATGGATCTTCAAACTTTGGACCTGAAAACCGATGGGCTGGATTTAATTCCGTTGCAGGATCATGGAGATTTACAGAAGAGCCTTTTATGCAGGGGGTAAGTAATATATTTAAGAATGGTAAAATCCGCTTTGGTTGGGGACAAGCAGGTAATCAGAATATAGATGGATACTTATGGGGTGCTAGTATTTCTTTAATGGAAACTGGTTTTGGAAATGGCTATCGTCAATCGAATATTGCTAACCCATATATCAAATGGGAAAAACAAGAGCAGTTTAACATTGGATTAGATTTATCGGTTATGGATTTTGCTGATCTTGTTGTTGAGTTATATGATAAAACTTCAAGCGATATGTTGATGTCACTGCAATTGCCATCTTACATGGGAACCAGAGGTAACTCTTCCAGTGCATTGGCCGCACCTTGGGGTAACTTTGGTGAAATAAATAACAAAGGTTTAGAAATATCTTTGAGTACTCATAATTTGAAAGGGGCGCTTACCTGGGATACTGATTTCCAGATTTCGTTTAACAGAAATAAGTTGGTGGCTTTAGATGGAACTCCATCTGCACATATTGAAGGTTATGGACAATGGAGTGATGTTGTTTCATTAACTGAGATAGGTGATCCATTATTTAATTTTTATGGATATGTAACTGATGGAATTTATCAGAATTTAGATGATTTGAAGAATAGCCCAAAACCATCTGCATATCCTACAGATGGAGAATCATTTGATTTTAGTCGAACTACATATGTTGGAGATATGAAGTATAAGGATATCAGTGGTGAAGATGGAAAACCTGACGGTGTTATTGATTCTTATGACCGTACAAAAATTGGTTCGCCAATGCCTGATTTTACTTTTGGTTTTAACAATACATTTTCATATAAAAATTTTGATTTAAGCGTATTTATTAATGGTTCTTATGGTAATGATGTAATGAACTATACGGCTATTAGTTTATCAAATATGAAAAGTACCTGGACTAATCAGTTGTCTTCTGTTAATAATAGAGCGAAGTTATCAGTTATTGATCCTTCGGTTGAATATCCAACAACTGGTGGAGTTGAAAATTGGTGGGCAGATGTTAGTAATGTAAAAGTTGCAAATTCTAATACTAAGATTCCAAGAGCAGTTGTTTCAGATCCAAATGATAACGACAGAATTTCTGACAGGTATATTGAAGACGGATCATTTATCCGTATTAAAAATATAACCCTTGGCTATTCTATACCAAATCAGTTAATAAATAAAGCTCATTTAAGTAAAGCAAGAGTATTTGTAAGTGTGGAAAATTTAGCAACGTTTACAAAATATACTGGCTTTGATCCAGAGGTTGGAGCAAGTACTCAAAGTGCAAATGTATTTGGATTGGATAATGGACGTTATCCATCACCGCAAGTATTTACTTTCGGTTTAAATGTTTCATTCTAATAAGTAATTACGATGAAGAAATATAATATAATAAGATTTTTAATAGTCTTCTTAATCATTAGCATAACAGTCTCTTGCGATGATTTCTTAAACAAGCCAACGGAAGATTCATATACGATTGATAGTTTTTATCAAACAGATGAACAGCTATATCAGGCTGTAAATACAATTTACAATTCTCCATGGTACGATTTTCAGCGTGGATTTATAAAATTTGGAGAATCATTAGCTGGTAATTTTAGCTTTGGTATTGACGACGTATATACCAACTTTACAATGACCAATTCGGCTGAAGATATAGCAAGTGCTTCAGCGTCATTGTGGTCTGTAAATGCATACTGTAATGGTGTAATCGAAAATATTGCAACAAAATCAGGGTCAGCAGTTTCTCAAGAAGCAAAAGATATTGTAAAAGGTGAAGCTTTGGTATGGAAAAGTGTATCATACTTTTTCTTAGTGCGTTGTTTTGGAGCCGTTCCAATTATCCATGATAACGGAGAAATAATTGCCAGTAATACATCAACAACATTAAAACGTAATAACATTGATGATGTATACCAGTATATTATCTATTTACTAGAAGATGCTATTGAACTTTTGCCAGAAGAAAATGAAGCTGGTAGAATCGATAAATACAGTGCCTATGGTTTGTTAGCAAAAGTATATTTAACAAAGTCAGGTTATGGAATGAATGGTACTCGTAACGAAGAGGAATTAGCTCAGGCTGCCAAATATGCCAAATTGGTTATTGATAATAGTGGTCGCGAATTAATGGAGAATTATGGAGATATCTTTCAGTTGAAAAATAATTTTTGTGATGAAAGCTTAATTGGTTGGCACTGGACTGTTGGAACTCAGTGGACCAGTCAAAACTCGTTGCAATCAGATTTATCTCTTCAAGGATTTTCTGATGCAGTGGATTCTTGGGGTACATGGACTTACCCAACAATTGATTTGCAAAATGCCTTTGATGAAAGTGCCGGTAGTACTACCAGAAATAATAGAGATACTCGTCGTAAGGCAACTATGATGATGTATGGTGATCATTACGATTATTTCTGGGTTGAATATGGTGGTTTTGATTATGATTGGGATGCTGATTCTGGAGAAACATATGGTAGTGGAACAGGAGCTAACTGCGCTAAGCACATTGTTGGTCGTTTAGCTGATGCAGATGCTCAGGTTAGTGGAGCTACTTTAGATAGAATGGCTACCCCTTTAAGTACACATATTCTTCGTTTGGCCGATGTTTACCTTGTTTATGCCGAAGCTGTTTTAGGAAATAACAGTTCAACATCAGATGCATCTGCTCTGGCAGCGTATAATGCGGTACGCGAAAGAGCTTTAAAAACATATTATGAGGAAGCAACCAACATCACTTTTGAAGATATTGATAAAGAACGTCGTTTGGAGCTTGCATTGGAAGGTGACAGATGGTATGATCTTGTTCGTTTACATTATTACAAACCGGAAGAAGCAATTTCTATCATTACTTCTCAGGAAAGAGGTTATTGGAATGGTCTTGATGGTCTTTATAAAGATGGAGATGACTCAGGCTTAAATATCTATAGTCATAAACTATCAGGAATTACAGATGATGATTTTGAAATCCCATTCCCTGAAGTAGATCTGTCATTAAATCCTGGATTAATGGATGATCCGGTAGAATTTGATTTTAGTTCTATTGGTTATTAATTTCTTAAGATAGTTCATTGTTTAAAGCTCCTATATACTTTTTAAGAGCTTATTGAACTCACAGAATTAAAATTTAAACAAATGAGAAAGATTAATATAAAAAGCATTTTCGCATCACTTTTTATTATAGCAATAGGTTCCGTTGGTATAATGTTTCAGTCTTGCGATGAATATCCAAATGAATATGAAATTACAGGAGGTGTTCCTACTGTTGATTACATAAGAATTTCAGATCCTGAAAAATCAGACTCTTTGATTGTAAGTGCATCTTTAGATCAAACAATTGTATTGATCGGTGAAAATCTTACAAGTATTACAGAATTGTGGTTTAATGATCAAAAGGCAGAATTAAATACCAGTTTTATTACTTCAACAGCTTTGTTTGTAACTATTCCTACCGGTATACCGGAAGAAGTAACAGATAAAATTTATATGAAAGCTGGAGACAAGACTGTTGAATATGATTTTAATGTTACTGTTCCTGCTCCAGCTCCAAAATCAATGTTATGTGAATTTGTAGAAGATGGTGATGAAGCTGTGATTAAAGGTAATTACCTGATTGATGATCCAAATGTGCCTTTGCAGGTTTTCTTTCCTGGAAACCTTGAAGCCGAGGTTGTTAGTGTTAGTGAAGATTATGATGCTGTAACTGTTATTGTTCCTGAAGGTTCGGGAGTTGGTCCTGTTACAGTTAAAAGTATTTATGGTTCTACTCGTTCATCATTCTATTTTAGAGATGACCGTAATATATTCCTGAACTGGGATGACTTTTCTTTTGATGGCTGGGGTAAACATTCAGTAGACTCAGAAGGAGGATTGGATGGAAATTATGTACATTTTACTGGAACTTTTGAGTATGGATGGCACGAAACAATGACTTTCTTACTTTCTAACCAGGATGCAGGTTTGCCTAATGAACCATATTATACAGGAGATTTGTCTGATGCAGCCTTAAAATTCGAGATTAATAGTAGTACCGATTGGAAATATGGAGCAATGCAATTTATGTTTACCTCTTGGGATGAACGTACTGCCAATAGTTACTTTTATGACAATAATCACCCTACTCCTTGTTGGGAACCTTGGAAAGAAACCGGAACTTTTATGACTGATGGATGGCAAACTGTTACTATTCCTTTGTCGGATTTTATTTATACGAGTACAGGAGGAACTTGTGACGTAACATTAACAAATGATATGCTTAAAGGGTTTTACTGCTTTATTTATAATGGGACTCAGGTTCTTGAGGATGTGTCTTGTGAAATTGATATAAAATTAGACAATTTCAGAATTGTCCCATTGTAGAATTCATTAATAAAATAAGTTATGATGCATATAAAATATATCAATAAAATACAATCTGCAATCCTGGTCTTTTTAATAGGATTGTTTGGATTAACATTAACTCTTACATCATGCGAAGATGATGATGAAGGAGGTAGTAATGAAACAGAGTTGCTTAGTTATGGGCCTATGCCTATTCAACGAGGCGCTGAACTAAGATTTATAGGTAATAAATTAGATGATGTGACATCAATTACCATTCCTGACGGAATTGAACTTACTGCTGCTGATTTTACAGAACATACTTCAAGCAGTATTAAGCTAATTGTTCCCCAGGACGCAGAAGAAGGGTATTTAGAGCTTAACTACTCTGGAGGTATAATTACAACTAAAACTCCGATTGGATTTAGTGAACCAATAAGTATGGATGCTTTTGCTGTTGCTACAGTAAAAGCTGGCGATGAGTTAACTTTAACAGGTGACTACTTAAACAGAGTTGCTGAGTTTATTTTTACCGATCGAGTGGTGGTTGATAGTGTTGATTTTATTAGTAAATCACGCAAGGAAATAAAATTAATTGTTCCTGCCGAAGCTCAAACAGGTAAAATTGCATTGTCAAACGGAGCAGAAGATCCTATCATTATTTATTCTGAGGATGAACTGAACGTTGTAGTTCCGGTTATTTCAGAGGTTGCTCCAAATCCTGTTAAACCTGGTACTGATTTAACTATCACAGGAACAGATCTTGACCTGATAACCAGTTTTACATTTGAAGGAGACGTTGAAGTAACTGAATTTGTAAGTCAAAGTGCTACCAGCATTGTAGTTACTGTGCCAACCAATGCCACTAGTGGCGATGTGATATCTGTTTTACCTTCGGGTATTGAAATCACAGTAGGTGATATCACTCTTATTGAACCTACTGCAGCCATTGAAGATGTAAAGGGTTCCTATGGTGTGGGTGAAACTGTTGTTATTGCAGGTACTGATTTAGACTTGGTAACTACAGCAGCATTTACTGGTGTTGACGCTATAGCTGTGACTTTAACAGATGGCAAGCTAAATCTGGAAGTGACAGAAGCTACTCAAAGTGGAGCCATTACTTTGACTACAGCTAATGGTATAACAATAACTGTTGATGGTTTTGTAACCACTAAGCCGGAACCAACTTTCCCTTCTAGTGTTACACCACTGGACGAACTTAATATCGTATCAACTTTAGGAAGTCGCGTGAAAACGGTTATGTTTGGTGACATTGAAGCTGAGGCTATCACTACCACTGATGGATTCTCTGTAATAGTTCCTCTTGAGGCAGAAACTAGTGATGTAGTTTTAGTGATGGATAATGGTGAAACTGTTAACCTGGGAAGTGTATCTGTCAACGCTTACACATTCTGTGCAGTATCTGAGTTTGCTGAAGAAACTACAACAGTAGGTGATCTTCTAAAATGTACAGTTGTAAATGGATCTAACCTAACTGATGTTAAGTTGAATGATGTTAGTACTGATTATATTTTAAATGGTAACATTCTTTTTGTAAGCATTGGTCGTGATGTTGGTACACAGAAGATAACATTAGTTTCGAGCGATGCTACTGAAGTTGATTATGACGTAGAAGTTGTGGCTACTGGTATTGTAGAAACAGTATTGTATGACATTCCTCTTGAAGTTGCAGGATGGAGTGGTGCAACTTTGCCTTATACAGTTGAAGTGCCGCTACCTGCAAATGCTAAGATTCGTATAAGGGTTGCACAAGCAAACTCCGACCTTCAGGTAATGGATGGATATTGGGGTATGGGTCCAAATTGGGCTATATCTGATAATGCCTTAAAGAATAATATCGCCTTTACTCAGGATGAATTGAGCGCAGGTTATGTTGATGTTGACTTCTCTGTATTCCACGATGAAAATGGAGATCCATGGTGGGATGGAAAAATCATGTTTAATGCTGATGGAGTTATCATTTCTTCTATTTCTTTAATTATTGATTACTCTGCACCAACACCAATATGGGAAGGTTCAGCAGAAGTTTCTGGTTGGAGTTCATCTTTCACATCAATGACTTGGGGTGGATACGATTTCAGCGGATTAGAAGTGGGACAGACCATGTATGTTTACTACACAGCTGATGCTGCTGCAACAATGCGCCTGGGTAACGGATATTGGGCTGCATTGCCATCTACTATTGCAATTGCCAACGATTCTGGTGATACCTCTGGCGAAGGAAACATAAGTATCGCTGCAGGAACTTCATACATATCGTTTAAATTGACTGCTGAAGATATAGCAACTATTCAGAACGATGGCGGTTTTGGAGCTTATGGAGGTGATTATGTTGTCACTAAAGTAGCGCTTAAATAGTTCTTTGGATTTTTTTAGGGTGTTATGATTGAAAATATTCGTTTTGGCCCTAAATAGAGTTTAATAATAAATGTGTGTAAGGGCTGTTTCTTTTGTAAACAGTCCTTATTTCTAAAAAAAAATAAAGAAAAGCACCTCATTACAATCCTACTTACTAAGATTTTTAATTTAAAGATTTCATTAGCATATAGGATGACAAAGGTGGGTTTCGAATTGCAATTGATAGAGCTTACCGTTGATGAAATGAGCCATAAGAAAAGGTACTCCTATATTGGGGAGTCTATTTTATTGGCGAGTTCTCCCGATGTGGCAATAAAAAGCAAATTAATAACAGATGAAAAAGTTTTTACTCATTTTTTTACCGGTAGTATTTCTGTTTTTGAGTGGTTGTTCGGATGATAATAACAGTGTTGAGGTTGAAAAATTAGATGCGCCTGTATTGGTGAGTTCTACACCTTCTGATGGAGCAACAGGTATATCCAAAGGTGATATAACTATTACTTTAACCTTTGATCAGAATGTTACTTCACCATCATCTACACACTCATCTATTACTTTAGGTAATGCAAGTGTTAGTAGTATAAATGCCAATTTAAAAGAGGTTAAAATTGAAGTTTCAGGATTAGAAGAATCCACAACATACGAATTAGTTATTCCTAAGGGTGTTATTCTTGGTCCAACCAATGTCGAAGCTTCAGAAATAAGAATCAGTTTTACAACAAAAGATGCTGTAGCATTAAGTATTAGTTCATCTCTTGTAACTGAAAATCCATTAGCACAGACAAAGAATGTATACGATTTTTTATTGGAAAACTATGGTGAAAAGGTTCTGTCAGGAACAATGGCTAATGTAAACTGGAATATTAACGAAGCTGAATGGGTAAAATATCATACTGGTAAATATCCTGCTATTACAACATTCGATTATGTTCATTTACCGGCTTCTCCTGCAAACTGGATCGATTATTCAGATATTACGGTAGTGGAGAATTGGTGGAATAATAATGGTATATCTAGTGCCGGATGGCATTGGATAGTTCCTCGTTATGAAGGAGATACAGAGGTGAATAGTTATACCTACAAACCTTCAGAAACTACTTTTGATGCAGCAGATGCATTAATTGAAGGAACATGGGAAAACACCGTTATAAAAGCCGACCTTGAAAAAATAGCTGATTATCTTTTGTTGCTGCAGAATAAAAATATCCCTTTAATATGGCGCCCTTTACATGAGGCAGCAGGTAATATATACGAGTACAACGGTGGTACTGCATGGTTTTGGTGGGGATATGATGGTGCTGAAACCTATAAGAGTCTTTGGATTTATATGTTTAATTACTTTAAAAACAAGGGTATAAATAACTTGATTTGGGTATGGACAACACAAACGAAAGACAATGATTTCTATCCTGGAGATGAATATGTGGATATTGTAGGTCGTGATATTTATGGAAATGATAGTGGAACTTCAATAGCTGAGGAATTTAATTCAATACAGGAAACTTATCCTAACAAAATGATTACGCTAAGTGAATGTGGTACGGTAGCAAATGTTAGCGAACAATGGTCTAATGGTGCCAGATGGAGCTTTTTTATGCCCTGGTATGATTATGACAGAACGCTCTATACCTCTGGTAGTGAGTTTGAAAAAACAGAACATGGACATGCTCCTGCTTCTTGGTGGGTTGATGCAGTTAATCAGGATTATGTAATTACTCGTGATGAAATGCCTGATTTAAAATAAATACAATACACAAACTAATTTAAACTTTTACAATACAGAACAAAAGCAAAATGAACAAGACGTTTTTTATAATTCCCTTGATTTCAATATTAATGATGAGTTGTGGTTTAAATAAATCTAAAGAGCCACAACCAAAGTCATTATCAGAAACGCTGTGGGGAATTCAGAATAAAGGCATCTTATTTGGACATCAGGATGACCTTGCATATGGGCAGAACTGGAAGTATGTTGATGGGGAGTCTGATGTTAAAAGAGTGTCAGGTGATTATCCTGCTGTTTTCGGATGGGATTTAGGAGGATTGGAAAGAGGTGATGAGCTTAATTTGGATGGAGTGCCATTCGATGTGATGAGTAAATTGGCTATTCAGGCCGATAGTATGGGAGGTGTTAATACTTTTAGTTGGCATCCTTATTCTTTAGTTACAGGTCAAAATGCCTGGTATACAGATACAGCTGTGGTTAGTCATATCCTTCCTGAAGGAGATCATCATCAGGAGTTTATTAAGGAATTGGATCGAATTGCTGAATTTTTGAAGACTTTAAAGGATGCAAAAGGAAATCCTATTGAATTTATTTTTCGTCCCTGGCACGAAATGAGTGGCAACTGGTTTTGGTGGGGTACAAAAACAACAACACCTGAAGAGTATAAACAGTTGTTTCGATTTACCGTTGACTATCTGAAAAACACAAAGGGAATAAAAAATATGATGGTTTGTTATTCTCCAAATGGAGGTTATAAATCCAAAGAGGAATATTTAATCTGGTATCCCGGAGATGACGTGGTAGATATGCTGGGGGTTGATATTTACGAATGGCCGGGTATGGAAAATTGGGTTGAGAGTACTCAGAAAGACCTGAGTGTTATGATTGAGATTGCTAAGGAAAAAAACAAGCTTGCTGCATTTACAGAAACAGGATGTGAAAATATTCCGGACTCAACATGGTTTACAGAAAAGCTTTATAAAGCAATGGAGCCGGATAGTATAGCAAATAATATCAGCTATGTATTGCTTTGGCGAAATGATCCTACAAAACACCATTTCTTCGCATACGATGGACACCCGTCAGAAGTTAATGCAAAAGAATTTTTATCGAAACACAATGTTTGGTTATTGAAAGATTTTAATAGCGCAAAATAATATATTAATAAGAGGCTACCACCCCCCGACTAATACATAAAAGAGAATTCAATGTTAGATAATTTATTTGAAGCACGAAAAATAAGGATTGAAAAAGAGCATGAGACTCTTTTATCAAAACCTAATGAGGAGTTGTTTAGTACAAATGGTATTTTTAGCAGATATAAAAATCCGGTTTTAACACGTGATCATGTGCCTTTAAAATGGAGGTTTGACTTTAATAAAGATACAAATCCATACTTTATGGAACGTATTGGATTTAATGCAACCATGAATTCGGGAGCCATAAAATTAAATGGGAAATATTTGATGGTGGTTCGTACAGAAGGCAATGATCGTAAATCATTTTTTGCTGTTGCAGAAAGTCCTAACGGTGTAGATAATTTTAGATTTTGGGAACGCCCATTAACCATGCCTGAAACAGATGATCCGGATATCAATGTATATGATATGAGGTTAACTCAACATGATGATGGGTATATCTATGGTATATTTTGTTCAGAACGTAAAGATCCGGATGCACCCGCCGGGGATACAAGTAGCGCAGTGGCAGCTGCAGGTATTGCCCGAACTAAAGATATGGTGAGCTGGGAACGTCTACCAGATTTAATAAGTCATGCAGGTCAGCAACGTAATGCTGTGTTGTTTCCTCATTTTATAGAAGGTAAATATGCCTTTTATACTCGACCTCAGGATGGATTTATCGACACCGGCTCTGGAGGTGGTATTGGTTTTGGTTTGTCAGAAACCATTGAAAATGCCGAAGTAAAAGATGAAATTATTGTTGATCCTAAAACATATCATACCATTTACGAAGTAAAAAATGGTTTAGGTCCTGCTCCTATTAAAACAGAAAAAGGTTGGTTGCAGTTAGCGCATGGTGTAAGAAATACTGCAGCCGGCCTTAGGTATACGCTTTATATGTTTATGACTGACCTTGAAAAACCATGGAAAGTGATTCATAAACCTGCCGGACATTTTATGGGCCCTTTAAAAGAAGAGAGAGTTGGAGATGTATCAAATGTTCTTTTTGCCAATGGATGGATTTGTGATGATGACGGAAAAGTATATATTTATTACGCCTCTTCTGATACAAGGATGCATGTGGCAACTTCAACTGTTGATCAATTGGTTGATTATTGTATCAATACTCCGGAAGATGAATTCAGATCAGCAGCTTCGGTACAAAGAATTAATAAATTAATAGATAAAAACTTATAAGAATGGACTTGGTCAGCCCTTTCATTAACATAGATCAATTAGTAAACGAGTTGGGAGAGGAACTCTCCCTTCTTTTAAAATATTGGACTGACAATTCAATAGATAATAATTTAGGCGGATTTGTTGGTGAACGTGATTTTTACAATAATTTAGTACCCGGTGCAGAAAAAGGAGCAGTGCTGAATGCCCGCATTTTGTGGACGTTTTCTGCAGCTTATAATTTTTCTGAGAATCCTGATTATCTGAAAATAGCATATAGAGCGTATAATTATCTGATAGATAAGTTTTGGGATAAAGAATATGGAGGACTGTATTGGTCTCTAAGTTCAACCGGAGAAGTGCTGTCTGATCGCAAGCAAATTTACGCTCAGGGTTTTGGTATTTATGGTTTGTCTGAATTTTATAAGGCAACAGGTGATCATTTGGCATTGGAATATTGTCAAAAGCTTTTTGAATTAATTGAGGAGAAAAGTTATGATACTGAATTTGGTGGATATGTAGAGGCGTTATCACGTGACTGGAATAGATTAGAAGATATGCGCTTGAGTGATAAAGATGCTAATGAACCTAAATCCATGAATACACATTTGCATATTCTTGAACCATATTCAAACTTGTATCGGATCTGGAAAAATGATCTTTTAAAAGAAAAGATGATTTCGTTGATTGACGTTTTTAATAAGCATATCATAAATCAGAAAACAGCGCATTTTGAATTGTTCTTTGATTATGACTGGACAGTTAAATCAGCCATTACTTCTTATGGCCATGATATTGAAGGAGCCTGGCTATTGTATGAGGCTGCTCACGAATTAGGTGAAAAAGAACTGATAGAAAAGGTGAAAGAAATCTGCATCAGAATGGTTGATGCCACTATTCAGGAGGGTATGGTCAGTGATGGTTCTGTTTATAATGAAAAGGAACATGATCACCTTGATGATGATAAGCACTGGTGGCCTCAGGCTGAGGCTATGGTAGGCTTGACTTATGCGTGGAATATTACAGGTAAAGAGGAGTATTGTAATACTTTGGTTAAAACCTGGAATTTTATCAAAGAAAAGATGATTGATAAAGATAATGGCGAATGGTATTGGAGAGTTGATGCAAAAGGAAATCCGGTTACAGAAGATGTTAAGCTCGGCTTTTGGAAGTGTCCATATCACAACAGTCGCGCCTTAATGGAAGTCATCACCATTTTAAATAAAAGTAAGACCTGACAGCGTTTTATACCAAGCTGTAAATCAAACCAGTCAGCTTCTTATAAATAGGGAATTAATTTACATAAAGGCACTATGTTTTGCAGAAATACTTAGTGCTCTTTGTGAAAATCCCTTAGTGTTCTTGGTTGTTAATAAACCAAGCTGCAAATCAGCCTCTCCCCTTAGGGGAGATTGAGAGGGGCTTAAAACAAATTATGAAAATGAACTACAAACTAAATATTAAAGAAAAAATTGGATACGGATTAGGTGATGCAGCTTCTTCCATGTTCTGGAAGTTGTTTTCCATGTATCTTTTGTTTTTTTATACCGATGTTTTTGGAATACCTGCTGCTGCTGCAGGAACAATGTTTCTGTTAACCCGAATTTGGGATGCTGCAAATGATCCTATTATGGGTGTTCTTGCTGACAGAACCAAAAGTAGATGGGGAAAATTCCGTCCTTACTTATTATGGCTGGCTATTCCGTTTGGTGTAATCGGAGTGTTGCTCTTTTCTACTCCGGATTTAGGAACAACAGGTAAAATTGTATATGCCTATGTCACTTATACGATCATGATGATGGTATATACCGGAGTCAATGTTCCTTATGCCGCATTAATGGGAGTGATGACACCGGATTCAAAACAAAGAACAACGTTGTCAACCTTTAGAATGGTGTTTGCTTTTGGAGGAAGTATTCTGGTGCTGGCTACATTTCAGCCTTTGTTCGATACTTTTGGATCAAATACTGTAAATAGCTATGTTAAATCGAGTGATGCACTTTTTATATCTCAACATATAAATCAGGAAAATACCTGGGTGTATACTATCGATGAATCAGATTCAGATTTAAAAACTGTGGATTCATTATTGGTTGTAAATATGAAGGTAAAAACCAATAGTAAAGAAGAGTTGCAAATTGGTTTTATTACAGGTGGAGGTCAAAACTCAAAGTATATTTCAATAGATGATAGCAATGATGCTTACGGTTTAAAAAGAGATGGAGCCTGGAGCAGTTTGAAAATTAAGCTTAAGGATGTTTATGGAGGAGACTTTTCTTCTTCTGATTTAAGTAAATTAAAAATAGCTGTAGTTTCAGATGATATTAATGATTTTGAAATAAAAGACATAGCACTAAATCAGGTTGACTATAAAAAGGGAACGCAAAAAGCAGTAATGATCATTGCTGTAGTTGCAATTATATTTTTCCTGCTCACTTTTTCATGGACAAAAGAAAGGGTAAAACCAATTCATGAAGAAAAAACTTCTGTAAAAAATGACTTGAAGGATTTAATAAAAAACGGGCCTTGGTTTATATTGCTTGGTGCAGGTGTTTCTGCTTTAATATTTAATTCAATCAGAGATGGTGCTGCCATATATTATTTCCGTTATTTTATTCAAAAGGAAGATGCCGTTGATATTAACCTGCTTGGATTTTCATTACCTATTGCATTAAGTACGATCTTTTTGGTAATTGGACAGGCTGCCAATATTGTTGGTGTTATTATAGCTAAGCCTATTTCAGATAAAATTGGTAAACGACATACATTCTTGATGGCTATGGTGTTGGCTTCTGTTTTTAGTCTTATTTTCTATTTCTTTGATAGAAGTTCAGTAGCCATGATATTTGTTTTTCAGTTTATGATTAGTGTTTGCGCTGGAAGTATTTTTCCTCTTTTATGGTCAATGTATGCAGATATTGCCGACTATTCAGAGTGGAAAACAGGAAGAAGAGCTACCGGATTAATCTTTTCATCGTCGTCTATGTCGCAAAAGTTTGGGTGGACTTTAGGAGGAGCAGTCACAGGATGGCTTTTAGCGCTGTACGGCTTTAAAGCAGATGTGGTTCAAACAGAGGAAACACAAAATGCATTGCGATTAATGTTAAGCGTTTTCCCTGCCATTGGAGCAGCCTTATCTGTTCTTTTTGTATATGTCTATAAACTAAGTGATTCATATATGGATAAGATTAATGCAGAATTAAATCAAAAACGACAATCATAGACCAGACAGCATTTTTGCCAAGCTGTAAATCAAACCTGTCAGCATCTGAAAAAGAAAGAATAATCACCACCAAGACGCTAAGGCACTAAGTTTTTTTACATCCTTAGTGGTCTTTGTGCTCTTTGATTCTTTGTGGTAATAATAATAACCAAGCTGCAAATCAACTTCTCCCCATTTGGGGAGATTGAGAGGGGTTTTGAATCATAATCACCACCAAGACGCTAAGGCACTAAGTTTTTTTACATCCTTCGTGGTCTTTGTTCTCTTTGATTCTTTGTGGTAAAAATAATAACCAAGCTGTAAATCAACTTCTCCCCATTTGGGGAGATCGAGAGGGGTTTTTGAATGATAATCACCATCAAGACGCTAAGACACTAAGTTTTTTTAAATCCTTAGTGGTCTTTGTGATTTTTGATTCTTTGTGGCAAAAATAATAACCAAGCTGCACATCAACTTCTCCCCATTTGGGGAGATTGAGAGGGGTTTTTAAAAAATCCCTTTGGGTCCTTTGTGGTTAAAATTACCAAGCTGTAAATCAACTTTTCTCCAATTGTGGAGATAGAGAGGTGTTATTAAGAAAACTAAAAACTAAGTACTAGGAACTAAGAACTTATATACATGAAAAACATAATCTACATATCAGTTTTAATATTGCTCGTCATTACAGGATGTAATCCAAAGCAATCAGAACAAAATAGTTTTGTTACCCGAATAGGACATCAGTTTATCTGGAAAAATAAACCTTATTATTTTGTAGGAACCAATTATTGGTATGGAGGAATTTTAGCATCAACCGGTGAAGGTGGTGATCGGGATAGGCTAATAAAAGAGCTGGATCTGATGCAAAATGTAGGAATTAATAACCTACGTATTTTAGCAGGAGCAGAGGGGCCAAATAATGAACCTTTTAGAGTAACTCCCGCATTACAGTTAGAACCTGGCGTATATAATGATACATTATTGGATGGTCTGGATTTTTTACTGAATGAAATGAGTAAGCGCGAGATGCATGCTATTCTATATTTAAATAATACCTGGGAATGGTCTGGTGGTTATGGTCAGTATTTGAATTGGAGCGGATACGGTGAGATTCCTTATCCAAATATTGAACCGCATAGCTGGCCTGAATTTATGGCTTATTGTTCTCAATTTCATGCCAGTGATTCGTGCCAGAAATTGTATCAGGATCACATCAAATTTATGCTTTCCCGAACCAACAAATATAGTGGTGTTAAGTATATTGAGGATCCTACGATCATGACATGGGAACTAGCCAATGAACCTCGTGCATTGTCTGAAGAAAATAAAGAGAATTTTTCAAAGTGGGTAAAAATTACGGCAGATTATATAAAAGCTTTAGATCCTAATCATTTGGTTACTACAGGAACCGAAGGCAAGCATGGGTGTGAGCAGGATCTGGAGCTTTTTAAAACTATTCATAGCTATAGCAGTGTTGATTATTTAACCATGCATATTTGGCCAAAAAACTGGCAATGGATCGATTGTGAAAGAATATCTGAAACTTTAGATTCAGCAATAGTGCTTACCGATAATTATATGAATCTACATATTGAAGTAGCAAAGGCATTGAATAAGCCTTTGGTGTTTGAAGAATTTGGCTTACCTCGTGATCATCATCATTTTAATACAGAAGATGGAACTAGCGCTCGTGATAAGTATTATAGTCATGCATTTACTAAAGTAGAACAAAATGCTAAAGAAGGAGGGGTGTTAGCAGGTAGTAACTTCTGGGCTTTTGGAGGAATGGGCCGACACTTTAAAGAAGATCCGATGTGGAGTAATGGAGATGATTTAATGGGAGATCCACCACAGGAAGAACAAGGTTTAAATTCGGTGTTTGATACAGATAGTACAATGTCAGTAATTAAAGAACACTATCTTAGGTTAAAGTATATTTTAGATAAGTAATTCTGAACCTATTGAGCAGTAAAAAGCCACGAGAAATGACATCTTGTGGCTTTTATGTTTTTATAAGGTTTTTAGTTATTCTGCAGTGTATGCAACTACAGATCTTTCATTTATTGGCATTGTAGGACGGTAGTTGTTGTTTAAAATGGCAGAAAATTTTTCTATTTGTTCTTTTGATGCTTCCAATGGAGTTTGTAATACATACCATGTTACAATTTCTGAGCATGGAGGTGTAGTTAGTGAACCATTATAATGATAATAACTTAAGTTTCCTGGAATAGCTTCCATTAATTCAATTTGATCTTCGTTAGAAAACTCACCTTTTTCTTTTGGGAAACTATCTAAATATTTATCGAATAAAGGATTTGCTGCTCCTTCTTTAAATAAGATACCCATAACCAATAAGTCAGTATCCGAATGTTTGTGTACAAAGTGTACCTCTAATGGATAATGATCACCGTTTACAGTATGCTCACTTAATGCATGATAGTGGAATTGAAGAAGCTGATATTCTTTACCTTCAATACTTAAAGTGTTGTTTCCATTTACGTTAAACTGTACAGTATGGCCGTTGTTGATGATGTCAACATTAGTAGTACTATAATTTAATGTCAAAGGAAGTAAGCTGTCTACCTTATTTACACTATCGGTAATAATGTCAATTGGAGATTGAACAGTGCCACCACATGCAAGAAAGTCTTCTGTTAGATTCTTCCAGTTCTCAGGTCCTTCTTCACCGGTAGCGTGTGTCCAGTGAACATGACCTTTTTCATGAGCTTTGTGATCTTCTTGATTAGTTTGTTTTTGTTGTGTTGTATTACAAGATACTAAGGCAAAAACAACAAAAACAGATAAAATCCATTTGTTAAGTGTTTTCATGTTTAAAATTTGTTATTAATAAATTAAATAGAGTTTATTGAAAATCGATAAACAAAATCGCTTCTATAAAAGCTGCAGATCTTGTCTGTTAGAATTTTCGGACGCTAAATTATGTCAAAACTACATCTGTTATTCTCGTAGAAGAATAAATTTACATAAAAGTTATGTTAAAAATAATTAATATACAAACAGTGATATTAGTTATTTATAATACTTTGAAATACTAAGTGTTTTGTGTATTTCCATATTTCCTTATGTAACATATAAATTAATATTATGATTCAAGTATGAAATGTCCTCATCATTTCTATCTGAGTGAATATGTATGTTAATTAATATTAAATGAATATTTCAACAGTTGCAAAAAACAACTAATAATTTTTTCTTTGTAATCCAATTTAAATTAGGATGACTATTTATTAAAGTAGGGTTTTGATTTAATGTGTTTTATGAATTACAATATTAAAAATATATAAGATGAATTTTGAAGTCAGACCATTAGGAATGACAATTGGATCAATTAAAGGTATTATTCCTAAGTTGATATCAGATTTGTTTAAACAGAAAGGGATTGAATACAGTTTTGATCAGATGGTTGTTTTACTGGTAGTTAGGTTTTGTAATAAAACAGTTCCAGTACAGCAAGATATTGCTGAGATTATGAAAAAAGATAAATCGGTTGTTCTTAGAATGATTGATGTTCTGGAAAAGGATGGTTTACTAATGCGCAGTACTGATCCAAATGACAGAAGAAGAAATATAATTTCTCTTACTAAAAAAGGCTTTGAGTATACAGAGTTAACCATTGCTTGCGACCACGAAGTTACAGTGGGCCTTATGGAAGGATTAAATGAGGAAGAAATCGCAACATTTTATAAAGTGTTTGATCATATTCAGAATAAAATAGGAATAAAATAATTAATACAAGTCAATAGTTGCATTTGTAAACTATTGTAAAAAACAATGATAACAATATATAATAATTATACTATGAATTTACAGAAGATTACGACAGGAGCATTAGGTCTCCTATTATTAGTTTCTTGTGGTAAAAAAACACAAACTACAAGTGCTACGCAATCCGCTAAAACATATCCTGTTACAGAATTGGTGGCTAAAGATGTAGAGTTGCACTCTGTATATCCAACTGTTTTAAAAGGACAGGTTGATATTGAAATAAAGCCGAGAGTGGATGGTTTTATTGAAGCCGTGTATGTGGATGAAGGATCAGTTGTTAAAAAAGGAACTCCTTTATTTAAAATTAATTCACCATCATCAGTTCAGGCATTACAAACTGCCCAGGCCAGTTATAATACAGCGCAGCTTGATGTAGAGCGTATGCGTCCTTTGGCTGAAAAAGGAATTATCAGTGATGTATTATTAAAGTCTTATGAAAATGCTTTCAATTCGGCTAAAGCAAATTTAGATAAGGCTAAAGCTTCATTAAGCTGGACTACAGTTACAAGCCCTATTAATGGTACTGTTGGAACATTACCATACAGAATTGGAACTTTAGTAACAAGTTCTACAGTTTTAACAAGTATTGCAAATACTGAAAAGGTAGTAGCATATTTCTCAATGAATGAAAAAGAACTTTTAGAGTTTATGCGTCAATGGGAAGGTGATACTCAAGCAGAAAAGATAGAAAAAATGCCATCTGTAAAATTGATTTTAGCTGATGGAAGTGAGTATGAAGAAGAAGGAAGAATTGAAACAATATCTGGTGTTGTTGATGCTGCTACGGGTGCTGTAAATTTTAGAGCGGTATTTAGTAATCCTCACGGACTATTAAGAAGTGGAACAAGCGGAAAAGTGATTATTCCTACATTACTAAAAAATGTATTTGTAATTCCTCAAAAAGCAACATTTGCTCAACAAAATAAAGTATTGGTTTATACATTGAATGGAAATAAAACTGCACAAAAAGTAATTACTGTTGAATCTACTCCAGATGGTAAAAATTACGCAGTGTTAGATGGTGTTAATGCCGGTGATAAAATTGTTATCGATGGTATTTCAACACTTAAAAATGATATGGAAATTCAGATTCAATAATTAAAAGAAAAAGCTAATGTTAAAAACATTCATAGAACGTCCCGTATTATCTACGGTAATATCTATATTATTTGTGGTGTTGGGTGTTATTGGTATTGCTACCTTACCGGTAGAGCAATATCCAAATATTGCCCCTCCAACAGTTAGGGTCGAAACAACATATAGTGGAGCTAATGCCGAGGCGGTATTAAAAAGTGTAATTGTTCCGCTTGAAGAGTCTATTAATGGTGTTGAAGGTATGACTTATATGACTTCTACAGCATCAAATGGTGGTTCTGCTCGTATCGAGGTATATTTTAAGCAGGGGGTGGATCCTGATATTGCAACGGTTAACGTTCAAAACAGGGTTTCTCAGGCAACTTCATTACTTCCTTCAGAGGTTACACAGGTAGGTGTGACAGTGCAAAAGCAGCAAAGTAGTAATGTGCTGTTTATTGCAGTATCTTCTACCAATCCGGATTACGATGGTGAGTTTATTCAAAACTATGCCAATATTAACATCATTCCTCAGATTAAAAGGGTAACAGGTGTAGGTAGCGCCAATGTTTATGGTGCAAGAAATTACTCAATGCGTATTTGGCTTAAGCCAGATGCATTGGCCGCATATAAAATGAATCCAACAGAGGTTATTGCAGCCTTACAGGATCAAAATATTGAAGCAGCTCCTGGTGAACTAGGTGCTAACAGTAATCAAACATTTCAATATTCTTTAAAATATACAGGTCGTTTAACTACTGAGGCACAGTTTGAGGATATCATCATCCGCTCAGAAGATTCTCAGGTATTAAGATTAAAAGATGTTGCTGATGTTGAATTGGGCTCTCTATCTTATGCTGTAAATACTTTAAATGAGGGTAATCCTGCCATCATTATGGGTATTTCGCAAACTGCAGGTTCTAATGCTCAGGATGTAATCAGTGATGTAAAAGCAGTATTGGCAAAAGCTGCTGAAACATTTCCTGATGGATTAAAATATACATTCGAAATGGATGCCAGTAGTTTCTTAAATGCATCTATCGAAAAAGTATTACATACCTTATTTGAGGCATTTATCCTGGTATTTATTGTAGTGTTTTTGTTTCTGCAAAATTTCAGGGCCACTTTAATTCCGGCTATTGCCGTGCCTGTAGCAATTATTGGTACATTCTTTTTCTTATTGGTATTTGGTTTTTCAATAAACCTGTTAACCTTATTTGCTTTGGTATTGGCCATTGGTATCGTGGTGGATGATGCTATTGTGGTGGTTGAGGCTGTTCACTCGCATATGGATGCCGGTGAAAAAGATCCGCGTAAAGCAACATTAAGCGCATTGGGCGAAATTGCTCCGGCTATTGTATCTATTACATTGGTAATGTCGGCTGTGTTTATCCCGGTAAGTTTTATTGGCGGAACAAGTGGTGTTTTCTTTAAGCAATTTGGTCTAACTCTTGCAATTTCTATTGTTATTTCAGCTATTAACGCATTAACGCTAAGTCCTGCTTTATGTGCCATATTCTTAAAGTCGCATCATATTCCTGAGGCTAAGGACCGCAATTTTATGCAACGTTTTTACTATGTATTTAATGTAGGTTTTGATGCTGTTACCCAAAAGTATAGTAAAACACTGAACTTTATGGGTAAAAAGAAACATCGTTGGATAACAGTGGCCATTATTGGTGTATTTAGTTATATCTTTTATTTTATTATCAATATGATACCTGCCGGTTTTGTTCCACAGGAAGATAGTGGTGGTATTATGGGTATGGTTACACTGGCTCCGGGATCTTCTTTGGAAAGAACAGATAGTATTGTTGAAAAAGTAGTTGAGATAGCAAGTGAAATTCCTCATGTACGTACAGTAACTAACCTTACTGGTGTTAGCTTCTTAAGTGGTATGGGTAGTTCGTACGGATCATTGATTATTAAAATGGATGACTGGACAGAAAGAGATATCACTACTGATGAGGTTGCAGCAATTCTAAAACAGAAAACAGATAGCATTACGAATGCTAATTTCTTATTTTTTGGTATGCCAACTTTACAGGGTTTTGGTATGAGTAGTGGTGTTGAATTGAAGATGCAGGATAAAACAGGTGGCGATATCAATAAGTTCTATGAGGTAACCAATGATTTCCTTGATAAGATAAGACAGAGTGGTACTTCAATGATGATCATGAATACCTTTGATCCTCGTTTTCCTCAAAAGGAAATTCATGTTGACATAGCTAAAGTTAAGGATGCAGGAATGACATTAAGTACCGTAATGACTACATTACAGGCATATATCGGTAGTATGTATGTATCTAACTTTAACCTTTATGGTAAACAGTTCCGTGTAATGGTCCAGGCAGCTCCTGAGTATCGCTCTAAATTAGACGATTTAAGTTATTTGCAGGTGAAAACAGGAAGTGGCTCAATGGCTCCTATCTCAGAATTTATAACAATAGAGGATGTTACTGGTCCGCAGGCTCTGACTCGTTTTAACTTATATTCTTCAATGGCTGTTACTATTATCCCAAATTATAGAGAAGGTAAAAGTTCAGGTGATGTGTTAAAGTTTATAGAGACTATTGATTTGCCTGATGGCTACGGTTATGATTTTTCGGGTATGACTCGTGAAGAGGTGAATAGTAGCAGTACTACAGCAATTATCTTTGTGCTTTGTTTGGTATTTGTTTACTTATTGTTAGCTGCCTTATACGAAAGTTACATTCTGCCATTAGCAGTAATATTATCATTGCCTGTAGGTTTAGCCGGTGTGTTTATTTTCATTTTTGTGGGAATGATAAATGGTAGTGGAATTTATAATAACATATATGTTCAAATTTCATTGATCATGCTTATTGGTCTGTTAGCTAAGAATGCTATCCTAATTGTAGAATATGCACTTCAAAGGCGAAAACAGGGAATGGCCATTGTAAAAGCGGCTGTTAGTGGTGCCGTGGCTCGTTTACGTCCTATTTTAATGACTTCGTTTGCATTTATATTTGGATTGCTACCTCTTGCTTTGGCTAAGGGTGCTGGTGCTCTTGGTAACAAATCAATTGGTATCAGTGCTATTGGGGGTATGTTAGTAGGTACATTAATTGGTATTATTATTATTCCAACATTGTTTATCATGTTCCAGAGTTTACAGGAAAGAGTAAGCAAAAAGAAGATTGTTACTGTTGAAGATGAGGATATTAAAGAAATTCAATAATACGATGCATAAAAAAATTAAATATACAGGCAAAAGTACCATTCTGATAGCTTTGTTTATAGCTATCGGAATGAGCTCATGCCGAACTGGTAAAAATGTATCCGACTTAAATGTTGATACTAAGAATTTAATCAGGGATGAAAATTTGAATAGCTCTGATTCTACTACTATTGCTAATATTCCATGGCAGGAATATTTTAGCGATGACATACTAAAGCAATTGATTCAGGAAGCTTTGGATAATAACCTTGATATGAAAGTTGCCATTGAGCGTATTAACCAGGCAGAAGCAAATTTATCAATGGCTAAAGCTGCAAAATTACCATCATTAAGTGTTGCTGCTCAGGATGAATTTGTTTTGTATAGTAATAGTGGGGGTATAACAAATGTGCTTGGATACAATGGCAATACGTTATCTGTTGGATTATCTTCTTCGTGGGAAATTGATGCATGGGGAAAGTTAAATAGTGCCAAAAAAGCGCAATATGCCAATTTGTTGAATTCCATGGAATATAAAAACCTGGTTCAAACAAATGTTATTGCAGGAGTGGCTCAATTGTATTATGCTTTAATGTCTTTGGATGAGCAGTTAAGAGTAACTAAGGAAACCATTGGATTACTTTCGCAAAGTGCTGAAACGATGCAGGCCTTAAAAGATGCAGGTCAAACAACAGGTGCGGCAGTAGAGCAAAGTAATGCATTGTTGTATAATACTCAGTTATCTGTTTATACTATCGAAGATCAAATTCATCAGCAGGAAAATGCTTTGAGTATTTTATTGGGAAGAACACCAGGTGCAATTTCTCGTAATGCGATCAGTCAGCAATCAGTACCAACAGAGTTGAAATACGGCGTTCCGGCTCAGTTGTTGTCTAAACGTCCTGATGTTTTAAGTGCTGAGTTATCATTTAGAGCAGCATTTGAAGCAACTAATGCTGCACAGGCAAGTTTGTATCCTAGTATAAGTTTAAGCGGTTCTTTAGGATATACAGGTACTGAACTGACAAACTTTTTTAAACCTGAAAATATTGCAGCAAGCATTGTGGCTGGATTAGCGCAACCTATTTTTTACAAAAAGCAGTTACGAGGTAATTTAACCATTGCTAAATCACAACAGGAAGAAGCGCTGTTAACTTTTAAAAATACGGTTTTAGCAGCAGGTCAGGAAGTGTCAGATATCTTATACAGCTTTAAATCATCTGTGAATAAAAATAGTTTACGTATTAAGCAAATTGAGGCATTGACCAAAGCTGTTGATTTTACACAAGAACTATTAAAAGCTGGTGAGGCCAATTATGTTGAAGTATTAAGTGCACAACAAAGTTTACTATCAGCTCAGCTAAGCCAGGTTACTGATAAATTGGAGCAACTAAACTATTCTGTTGATCTATATAAAGCATTAGGTGGAGGAAAGAATTAATTATCAACCTGTCAGAATTAATAGGAGTTCTACTCTTAATTCTGACAGGTTTTTAAAATATTGCAAAGGGTTCTTACATATTTTGTAAGAACCCTTTTTTGTGTTATATACCCAACGCGTCACTACGTTTTGTATTGGACTGAAGTGAGTTGCCCTTTCGGGGCGTGTGTGTTTTTTTATACAAATACAATTTGATATGCCAACCAATAAATTATAAATTAATACAATATGTAGATAAATAAATTAATGTTGATATTAAAACTAACCTTAATGCAAGTCCCGGGCTGAAGGCCCAGTTTAATTCAGCCCATGGCAACGCCATGGGAATACTTTTTCGTTTCATTTTTGCGCCCTGTAAGGGCAACTCAATCTCAATCCTACTTTGCATACATGAGGATTATTTGTATATTGAAAATAATCCAGACAACTTTATAAATCCCTATAATTTCTTACTTAAATAATTAACACCCGCTTCACACCTGCAATGTACCATAGTCGTGACTGCTGCGGGTATATTTCACTTCTCCTTCATTATTGGTTCACTATTCCTTCACTATAGGCTCACTGATAAGTGAATTGAGTGTGTGATATATGTGATGTATATATAAATGATATTTGTTGGATACACGCAGCAGTTACAATGCTGATATAAACTGGATCTGTTGTAATTATTAAACATTACATAATAAATAAGTTGCCCTTTCAGGGCGTGTAAATGGTATAACTTGGAGATTAGAATAAAAGCTGTAAATCAGTTCTCCCCAATTAGGGGGAGTTATAGGGGGCTTTTATGTACATACCGGGCTGTAGGCCCAGTTTAATTCAGCCTATGGCAACGCCATGGGAATTCTTATACGTTTCATTTTTGCGCCCTGTAAGGGCAATTCAATCTTAATTCTACTTTGCTTACATCTGGATTATTTGTATATTGAAAATAATCCAGACTACTTTCTAAATCCTCATAATTTCTCCTTAAACAATTAACACCTGCTTCGCACATGCTCCGTACCATAGTCGTGGCTGCTGCGGGTATTCCTCACTATTGGTTCACTATTCCTTCACTATCACTTCACTGATTAGTGAATAAACTGTGAATGATATGTGATTGTTATATAAATGAAATATGCCGTGTACCCGCAGATGTTACAACGCAATTACGTCGCAGTTACGATGCGGATATAACTCAACTTTATTGTAATTATTAATCATTACAAAATCAATGAGTTGGCCTTACAGGGCGCAATTGGTGTTGCGTACTTGTACCCAACGCGTCACTGCGTTTGCATTGGGCTGAAAAGAGTTGTCCTTTCAGGACGTGCAAATGGTATAATTTGGAGAATAAAAAAAAGCTGTAAATCAGTTCTCCAGATTTTGAGCGAGTTAGAGGGGGCTTTTAATACATCACGGGCTGTAAGCCCAATTCAATTCAGCCCAAGGTAACACCTTGGGTAATATTAAAAAGACGTTTTACCAGCGTCCTGTAAGAACAACTCAATTATGCTAAATCCCTGTCAGGATTATTTGCACCATATAAATAATCCTGTCTGGTTTATTACAAAATCCCAATCAGTTTATAATATTTCGTGATCCAACAATTTGTTTAATAATTCAAAATCTCTATTTTTGATAACGTTTAACATAAAAATAACTTAATCAAATGAAGAAATTATTTTACCCATTATTGGGTCTGGTTCTTCTTTTTAGTTCTTGTAATAAAGCTCAGGAAGAAACCACGGAATTAGACACCAAGGTAACCTCTGCTGCTACCTCAACGCACTTAAAACTAAGTGTAAACGAAGGCTCTCAAGAGTCACTGCTAATTAATAGTAATGGTTTAAAATCGTTAGCAATCGAATTTAGTAGTACCGTTAGTATTGGTGATACTATGTATTGGGAATTAGCAGAAAATAGCAACCTATTAAGCATTGAAGATATTGTAATTGTTACATCTGATTGTGGTGCCGAAAACCTTTTTAAAGATGGTGTTATTTTTAACGAAGATAAAACCCGTTGTTATGGAGTAATATCAGAAAAGGCCTATGGACGAACTAAGTATGATATAGTTTATATTTATAAGGATGGTAGTAAGATTACTGATGATCCGGAAGTAAAGGTTGATCCACCAACTCCTCCTGGGGAATAATAAAATAGTATCGGTCGCCCTGTTAGCGCTGATCTGTGATCCGTGTTTTATAAAACATTCTGTACATTTAAGAATACTTTCAACTAACAAGCAATTCCCTCTTTCGATTACAAGGTAGAATTTGCAATTCGGTAAGTTAAAACAAAACCTGTCAGGATTATTTGCATCATGTAAATATTCCTGACAGGTTTTTTTCGTTGGTTTTAAAAAAACACGTCCGAATTAACAACAAATACATTTAAAAATTCTATTTTTAGAAAACTAAACTTACGGTTGTTTGTTGGATGATAGTAATAAATTGAATAAATCTAATGATTTTATAATCTAGCAACCTAATAATCTTTTGAAAAACACATTTAACATATGGACGAAAACAACGTAATTATTGAACTCAAAGCCGTTAAAAAAGGCGACGATATCGTGCTTCATTTAAAAGACAATGAAGGTCATGAGCACGATAAAACCATTACCTCAAAGGTAAAAGCTGGAGGTACTATTACCTGGAAACTTATGAAAAATAGTGATATTCAAGAAATTGTTAATATATACAAGAAATCAGATAGTCAGGATATTTTTTCTACAGATCCTCATCCAGTGAATGGATCTAAAGATTGGATTGGAATAGTTTCTGAAACCGCCAAGGGGAAAGAATATTATAATATTGATTTTATTTACATAGATGGGAGTATGATTACAGATGATCCAGTAGCTGATATTGATCCTCCTGTTGAATATTAAACAAAGGTGTTTATTAATTTCTAATGTATATGCATCTATAATAATAAATATTCGCATGCATATACATTAGATTTTTAACTTTAGTAGTTTATTTTGAATTTTTGTTTTTTAAATGTACAGCCCATTTGGTTATTTATTCATTATTCTTTTATTTAACTCTACATTTTTTTATGCTTCAAATATAGATGAGTTAATATTAACCTATGAGAGTAAAAAACATGATTCTAATGATAGTGTATTATTTTTTCTGAGTAAAAAAATATCTTATTCCGCTCAAGATCCGAAATTAAAGCTTTTGTATGCCAAAATTGCTTATGATTGTGCTCAAAATATAAAAAATGATGAATGGAAAGCTGGTGCAAAATATTTAGAGGCAACTTCATATCTTAAATGTAGTGACTTGGATTTGGCTATAAATTCACTTTTAGAGTCAAAAATGTTGTATTATGATTGTGGTAATAATATAGGTGTTGCATCTTGTTATACACGATTAGCAGATATATATTTAAGAAAAGAAGAGAGCTTTAAATCGGAGGGCTATTATAAAAAGGCGATTGAAATATTAATAAGTTTAGCTGATAATAAGAGATTAATAGTGAGCTATATTAATCTGGGTGAACTTTATAGAAAAGTAAATAGATATAATGATGCTTTAAAGTGTTTTTATAAGTCAGACTCAGTGTCATCAAAGTCTAATGATTTTACTTTTTATTCTTATATACAAGGTAATATAGGTCTTGTCTATGCGGACCAAAACAAGCTGGATAGTGCAGAAATCTACTTAACTAAATCTATTGAAATACTAGATTCTCTTGGTGATAATTATGCAATGTCTTCTTATTTAGATGGATTAGCAGAGGTTTACTTTAAACGCAAACAATATAAAAAAGCCAAACAAACTGCACATAAAAGCCTACTGTTAGCCCAAGAGCATGGGTTAAAAGAACAAATACGCGATGCCAGTCTGAGGTTATCAACCATATACAACCAGTCGAAAGACTTTGAAAAGGCATTTTTTCATCACAAACAATATGTGGCTTACCGTGATAGTATCAATAACGAAGAAACCATACGTAAAATAGCCAACCTGAACACCAAATACGAGGTGGCACAAAAACAAAAAGAAGTAGATGAGGAAAAGGCCTATAAAAACCGCTATTTAATTATTGCCATAAGTGCCATATCTGTATTAATTCTGTTAACGGTATTGGTTTTTATTATTTTAAAAATTAGTCGTGAGCGTCGTAAAACCAATATCATATTAGAGCAGCAGCGCAAAGAACTAGAAAATGCTAATGCTACAAAAAATAAGTTTTTCTCCATATTATCACACGATTTACGCAGTCCGCTGGCAACCTTTCACAGTTATGCAGAGGTAATAGAAATATGCTCAGAGCATAATGATGTAGATAAACTCTTAGTACTTGGCAAAGAACTTAAGTCATCTTCGGCAGGCCTGTTAGATTTACTCGATAACCTGTTGCAATGGGGTGTTAATCAAATGGGCGATCAACAATCTGTACCTACTACCGTAAACCTAAAAGATGTGGCAACACTTGAGGTAGACCACCTTAAGCATGTATCCAATAAAAAGAATATTAATGTTAGTGTCAACATTGCACCTTCAGTTACTTTATTTGTCGATAGAATACAATTGTCAATTACTATCCGTAACCTGATTAATAATGCCATTAAATTTACTTCGGCAGGAGGAAGCGTTGCGGTATCTGCAGAAGATACAACACTCCATACCATCCTTAAAATAAGTGATACCGGAGTGGGTATGACTCAGGAACAAAAAGATAAACTATTCGACTTCAATAAAATTAACAGCACCTACGGCACTCAAAACGAAAAAGGTGTAGGTCTGGGTATGCAGTTGGTCTGCGGTTTTGTTAAAGAAAATAATGCCAAACTTCATGTGGAAACCGAATTAGGCAAAGGAACTACGTTTGCTTTAGTTTTTGAGAAGAGGTAATGCCCCCTCTAACTTCCCCGAATTGGGGAGGAATGATTTACAGCTTGTAAAAGTACGTTTCGCTATATCTCGTATAGTTTATTATTTAATAAAATAAATTTGCGGGCTGTAGGCCCAAACTCAATTCAGCCCATGGCAACGCCATGGGAAAACATATCATTCTGTTAATTAGCGCCCTGTAAGGGCAATTCAAAATATTTCGTTCTACAAAAGTTTACACCTAATCGATGAAAACCTATTTGTGAGAAAATATAATTAAACCCGGATTATGTATTAGAACTTCGTCATGAATATTGAAAGTGCAATAAAACAAGGCTTTACTGAAATGAGGCATAGCATCGTTCTGGTGAGTTGAAGTGAAGTAACGAAGTGTCTTGTTTTGAAGTAATTTCAATATGTAATAGAATTTCTAATGCATATTGCGGGTTAAATCTTTTACTTGCCCTTACAGGGCGTAATTGGCATTGCGTGTAAACTTATCCCAACGCGTCACTACGTTTTGCATTGGGCTGAAATGAATTACCCTTTCAGGGCGTGGATTTATAAACCAGTCAGGTTTTTATACTTGTTGCAAGTAAACCAGTCAGGTTTTAATACGGGTTGAGATAAACCTGACTGGTTTAGAGAAGCTATTTCCGTAATAAACTACCAATTAGCATAATTTAACATTAAATTACCCTTAATTTTTTGTAAAACTTATAATTATACTTAACTTTGTTGTACTCATAGTTTAGGGTTAGGTTTGGTTAAAGATTGAACGCTCCGCTGGAATCTCCGCGGGGCGTTTTTTTATGCCCTTATTGAATCAAAAAGAATAATTGTTATATTGGAACTTCAATATTCGTGAACCTTGTATAATCATAAATATTCAATGAATCAATCAGTAAAATCCTATGGTTTAAGTAATCAATCCGGAGATAAAGTAGAATTTATTCTGAAAGATATTGGTGAAGTATTCGACCATTTAAATGGGATTGATGATGATCCTCACCGTCATGAATATTATACCATGGTTTTGGTTAAACAGGGTAATGGAAAGCATTATATTGATTTTAATGAGTTTGAAATTAATGACTATTCATTGCATCTTGTTTATCCCGGTCAGGTTCACCAAATAAGTACTCCCGGAAAACCTGAGGGGTGGGTAATGAACTTTAGTTCTCAGTTTTTACTTCAAAACAGTATTCATCAAAAAATTATCGATAGGGTTTATTTATATAACACCTATGGATATTCTCCACCATTACATTTGCCTCAGAAGGATTTTGAGGATCTTGAAAATATAATAGAGCAGGTAAAGTACTATTCAAACAAAGATCTGACTTTTCAATACGATGCATTGGGTGCCTTGCTTAAATTGTTCTTTATACGTATTACCTCATTATGCAGTCTTCAAAAATCTGTTGAGTTAGAACAAGCTACTGGTTCAAACAATCTTTTTGTTAATTTTAAGCAACTCATCGAAGAAAAGTATACTAATCTTCATAAAGTATCTGAATATGCCGATATTTTAGCTGTAAGCAGCGATTATTTAAATAAATATGTCAAGGCTCAGTCTGGTAAATCGGCCAAAGAGTTTATTCAGGATAAAATTTTAGTTGAAGCTAAGCGTATTTTGTTATTTACAGATAATAGTAATAAAGAGCTTGCCTTTGAGCTTGGATTTGAAGAACCATCACACTTTAGTAACTTCTTTAAAAAGAATGTAGGGTTGACTCCTGGACAATTTCGTTCTAATAATCGCAATAAAACATCTTAAAGTCTGATTTTTGCAATACCTCAACTGATTTTCGTAATCAGATACCTGAATTCTCATCGTATGTTTGTATCGTACAAAAACATAAAGAGATGCAAACAATATTATATATATCAGAATCAAGAGGTGCTGCAAATTATGGATGGTTAGATACAAGATATTCATTCAGTTTTGCAAATTACTATCACCCTGAAAGAATCCACTTTGGCGTATTAAGGGTTTTAAATGATGATCTGATTGCTGGTGGGGGAGGTTTCCCCGAGCACCCGCATGATAACATGGAGATTATCACCATACCATTATCAGGAGCGTTAGCGCATAAAGATTCAATGGGAAATAGTTCTGTTATAAATGCCGGAGAAGTACAGGTAATGAGTGCAGGTAGCGGTATTTTCCATAGTGAATTTAATCACAGCCAAGAAGAGTCGCTAAGACTGTTTCAGATATGGTTATTCCCAAATAAAAAAAATGTAGAACCGCGTTACGATCAGATTTCTTTAAAGGATGTTGAAAAAGAAAATGAATTCTATCAGATTCTTAGTCCTAATAAAGATGATCAGGGAGTATGGATACATCAAAATGCATGGTTTAATATGGGGAATTTCACTCAACCAGGAGCTCAACAATATAATGTAAAAGCAAAAGAAAATGGAGTTTACATTATGCTTATTGAAGGTGAAATTAAAATCAACAATGAGGAATTAAAAACCCGGGATGCTATAGGGATTTGGGATACAGAGTCAATTGATATAGAAGTTGTATCTCCATCAAAACTATTAGTAATGGATATTCCAATGAGGTAAATAAGGATTCATATTATTTAAACAATATAGATTACATAAGTGTTTAATTAGTTAAATATTAGCAATTTAAAATAGTGTATTAGTAAAATTAATTTATTATAACCAATAAAAAAAGAATTATGAAAACGATGAAAAGTTTAGTATTAGCAGTTTTAGTATTAGTATCAGCAGGTGTATATGCGCAGGATTTTACAGTAGACGCAACAAAATCAACCGTTAAATGGGAAGGTAAAAAAATTGGTGGAGCGCACAATGGTCATATTGCAATTAAAGAAGGTACGTTTTCTGTAAAAGGAGATAAATTAGCTTCAGGTACATTTGTAATTGATATGCAAAGTATGACAAACGATGATCTTGAAGACGCTGATTATAACGCAAAATTAATTGGTCACTTAAAGTCAGATGATTTCTTTAGTGTGGAAAAATTTCCAACAGCAACATTAAAAGTTACAAGCAGCTCAAAATTCGTAGCCGGAAAAGCTACTGTAAAAGGTGATTTAACAATTAAAGGAAAAACAAATCCAATTGAATTTGTAGTTACACGAAATGGAAAAGAATTTTCAGGAATTCTAGTTGTTGACAGATCTAAGTATGACGTTAGATATGGATCAAAAAGCTTCTTTGATGATTTAGGAGATAAAGTAATCTACGATGATTTTACTCTGGATGTAAAATTAGTTACTAAGTAATAAAGCTCATGTTTATACTAGCATTTTAATTACAACTGATATGAGGCAGGTATTAGAATTTCGTGGTTGTGTGAAATCTTTTTCACTAAAAATTATTCGACATTAGAATTCTTGCTTACAGGTTTTATTTAAATAACATAGTTGCTATCCCCACAATTACTTAATGTCGCTAATATAAACTACAGGTATTAAGCATAAAAAACTATCCAATCAACAAGTATAGGTCGCTCCATTTAGGGGCGACCTTTTTTTATATAGTTTCTGTTTAAAAAAAAAGTTTGTAAATTAGTATAGATTAGAATAATAGACCTTTTTGATATAAATGATTATATTACATCAAACGGTAAACCATTGTTATGTATGTAACGTTATATATTAAAAAGAGGGATAAATAATATAAATAGGGTTGTTATAAGTAATTTTTTTAATGATTTAAATAGTAATGTTTTAATAATAATATTTAACTTTGTGTAATTGCATTTTTAATTTTATCCCTACCCATTTATTTTTTACCGAGCCCTTATATCAATATCAACAATTTAAATCACATCAAAATGGAGTTTAAAAACATTAGGTACCCGGGAGTTAAAGATGAAATAAAAGTGAGTGAAGATGGTAGTCTTATTGAATACAATGGAGTTCCGTTGCATCAATCATTAATAAAGTCGCCAAAGAGCCGTCATGGGTATTATCAAGTGTCAATTAAAGGTGTTGTAATGTATGTGCATCGCTTGGTTGCATTAGCCTTCGTCCCAAATCCAAAACCAGTTTCTTTTAAAATGGTATTACATAAAAATTGTGTAAGTACTGATAACCGCTATGATAACCTTGAGTGGGGAAATCAGAAATCGCTTACGAAAAATCGTATAGATAATGGCTTGGCTGGTGCAAAGTCTCTAGAAGTAAGAGGTAGTTCTACTATATCTTATGAAGATGCCGTAAAAATTGCCGAGAGATTAGATAATGGTGAATTGGCTAAAACAATTGCCAAAGAGTTTAATGTTTCTGAAATGAGTATTGTTCGTATCAGGAAACGTTATTGTAAGAATAAAGCTAAAGCGATCAGATATCCAAAGGAAATTAAAATGAATATCTTAAAGCTTTGCCAAAATCATGATCCTGTTCAGGTGGCTAAAATTACCAATATTCCATATCACACAGTATGGCGTTGGTATACACAAAGTAAAAATTTAAAATAATTAAATAACATTATATTAAATGTATTATTGGAACGATTTGTTCTGGTTTAAATAAATAATACAAATTATATAGAATTATTGGTTGTTTAAATTTTGAATTTACTATATAGAATTGGTAAAGTATTGCTACATAGTGGAATATATGTTAAATAAGGTATTTGTAATTATAAAATTCAATTACTAAATTAAAGATGGTATTTACCATCTTTTTTTTATTTAACTAATTTTTATCCACTATGAGTTTAAGAGATTACTCCATTAGATTAAGGCTTATTATAGGTTTTTCTATTATGGTTGTTGCAGTAATTATTATAGGTATAATTAGCAATAACAGCCTTTCTAAAACTAAGCAAATTGTAAATGTATCTAACCATCTGGAAGAAACACAAATAAGCCTTTTAAATGCAAGGTTAAAAGTGACCTATTTTATGATGTATGGAGATACTGAAAATGTAAATCAGGTAAATCAGTATATAGAACTTGCCCTTAGTCATGTAGACTCATCTCAGCTATATAGCATTTATAACGATCAGAGATCTGAATTCTTAAAAAACACATCGTCCAATATAATAATGATTTTAATAAGTATGCAAAACTAGAGAAACAAAAGAATGAGGGGCGGGTAAAGTGGTCAGATACTGGTGCATTTCTAGGGGATCTTCTGACCAAATCCAATAATTCATCAATGTCTGGTTTTAATTCAGAAATGTATCAGGTTCATAGTAATCTGCGAATATCAGCTTGGGAATTTGTGGCTAATCAAGCTGATTCTGACGGAAATTTGAATCTGGAAAAGAAAGAAAAGGTCGTAAGTAATTTGAATCATTGTTTTAATGTTCTGGATAAATATAAGGCAATATATAATGCTAATAGAGATCGCAGGTTAATTACAGATCTTATATCTGGTTACGAAAGTTATGAAAGCGCCTTTGAAAATTTTACAAAGGAAGTGTCAGATCAGGAGTTACAAGTTCAAAAAATGCAGGAATCAGGACTGTTGGTAGCTAAATATACAAATGAAATGGTTAATGCAACAGAAATGCTTGAAGCCAAAATTATGGACAGGGCAAAAAACTTGGGATTAATTGTGTTAATTATCACTGTTCTGTCAGCTATTTTCATAAGTAGAACTACAGTTATAAGTATTACCAAGCCATTAAATAAGGGTGTAGATTTAATAGAAGAACTGGCAAAAGGAGAGTTGAATCATGAGATTAAAGTAGATGGTAATGATGAGGTTACCCGTTTAATGAGTTCGATGTCTGTAATGAATGATAAGCTTAAACAGGTTGTTGGCGAAATTCAAAGTGGTTCAGAGCAGCTTTCTCAGGCAAGTAATCAGCTTAATCAGAATTCTCAAAATATGTCACAAGGAGCAACAGAACAAGCTGCTTCACTGGAGGAGGTTTCTACAACAATGGAAGAAATGGTTGCTAATATTCAGCAAAGTAGTAGTAATGCTATAGGAGGAGCAGAGCAATCAGAAAAAGCTCTTGAAGCAATCAGATTGGTTAGTGCAGAATCAAACAAAGCGGTTGAGGCTAATAAGGCTATTGCGAATAAAATTGCTGTTGTAAATGAAATTGCCAATCAAACAAACATACTTGCTTTAAATGCAGCCGTTGAGGCTGCTAGGGCAGGTGAATACGGTAGAGGGTTTGCTGTTGTAGCAAGTGAGGTTCGAAAACTGGCTGAACGAAGTAGTATTGCAGCAAAAGAAATTGTGGCTTTAACAAAAGAAACAAGTTTGTTAACCCATAACTCAAACAGTAAATTAGAAGAATTAATTCCTGTAATTACTGACTCTAATAATTTAATGAAAGAAATTGCAGCTGCAGCTAAAGAGCAATTAGACGGAGTAACGCAAATTAATACCGCAATTCAGCAATTAAATCAGGCTACCCAGGAAAATGCATCAGGAAGTGAAGAAATGGCCGGAAATGCCGAAGAATTAAGTTCTCAGTCTGTTCAATTAAAAGCTTTGATTGGTTATTTTAAATTAAATGGTAATGGGCACTTTATTAAAAATACAAATTTATTTAAAGAAGAATTTGATATTTCAGGCAATGGTGGTTGTGTGATCTCACAACCCCAGTTTCAGCAAAAGAGTTTTAATGAAGATTTTGAGATGGAAGAATTTGATAAATTCTGAAGTTATTAGCTTTTAATAAGGAATAAACAAAGGGAATAAAATGATAGTTTTATTCCTTTTTTTATGATTAAATCGTAACTTAATATGGATTAAATCGTATAAACATATATTCGAGCACTAATGATATTGTTTTCTTGTTGTTAGTAATCTCTTACTACGGTGTTTAACCGGTACTCTGATAAGTATAATATAAATGATGAGGCTATGAAAAAGGTATTGTTATTAACCGATTTTTCAAATACAGCCCGAAATGCCGCTCTTTATGCATTAAAAATGTTTGTAGATGAGAATGTTCATTTTTCGCTTTTAAATGCATATGATTTAGAGTTTAGTGGTAGTCCTTACGTGATGCAGGTTAAGGAGGAAATGGCATATGAAAGTGAAAAAGGATTAAAACAAGAAATGTCTGTCCTAAAGCGTGTCTTTCCTGAGGCTGTAATTGACGCTATCTCCAGTTTTGGATCTCTGATTGATGTTGTGCAGGAAAAAATTAAGGAAGATCATCCGGAATTACTAGTTCTTGGTTGTAGAGGTGAATCAGCCCTTGAAAACTTCTTACTTGGATCTAACGCTTATGAAGTAATTAAAAATGTTAAGGCTCCTATCTTAGTTGTGCCAAAATCAGCACAATTTAAAAAACCTGAAAAGATTGTTTTTGCAACAGACTTGCAAGATGTAAATAAAGATACTGTAATGAATCCTATCAGGGATATTGTGGCTCGATATAGATCAGCTCTGATGTTTGTTAATGTGTTGGATGATGAGTATGTGAATAGATTGGATGCTGAGAATAAAATTGAGGCACATTTCCCAAATGTAAATATGAGTTTTAATTTTATTGAAGGTGATGATGTAGCTAAAAGTATCAATAAATTTATGAATGAGAATGATGCTGAAATGGTTGCTCTTGTGCGTCATGACGTTAGTTTCTTTGAAAGAATTTTCCATCCAAGTATCACTAAGCAAATGGTATTACATCCAGAACATCCTATGTTGATTTTACATGATGAAATGGATTAAATGATTTTATATGTAATAAAAAAGCCAGCAAATGTTATGTTTGCTGGCTTTTTTGATTTTATAAACTATATCTTAGTAAGCGAAAAGAGGAAATTTATTCATCATTTCATTTACTTTAGTTTTTACTTCATTAAGTGTGTTTTCGTTTTCTACGTCAGATAAAACCTGATCAATAAGGTCTACAATAGGAGCCATATGCTCTTCTTTTAAACCACGAGTTGTAAGAGCAGCTGTTCCAACTCTGATTCCTGATGTTTGGAAAGGACTTCTGCTATCAAAAGGAACCATGTTCTTGTTAATTGTAATGTCAGCTTTTACTAATGTGTTTTCAGCTACTTTACCTGTTAACTCAGGGAATTTAGTTCTTAAGTCAATTAACATAGAGTGGTTGTCAGTTCCTCCCGAAATTACTTTGTAACCTTTAGCTATAAAAGTTTCTGCCATTGTTTTGGCATTCTTTTGTACTTGAGTTTGGTACTCAATATATTCAGGTTGTAATGCTTCTAAGAAAGATACTGCTTTAGCCGCAATAACATGCTCAAGAGGTCCACCTTGTACTCCTGGGAATACCGCAGAGTTTAAAAGAGAAGACATTTTTCTGATTACACCTTTAGGTGTTGTTTTACCCCAAGGATTATCAAAATCTTTACCCATTAAAATAATACCACCACGTGGTCCTCTTAATGTTTTATGAGTTGTAGAAGTAACAATATGAGCATGTTTAACAGGGTTTTCTAATAAACCAGCAGCAATTAAACCAGCAGGGTGAGCCATATCAATCATTAAAATGGCACCAATTTCGTCTGCTATTCTTCTCATTCTTGCGTAATCCCATTCTCTTGAATAAGCAGAAGCTCCACCGATAATTAATTTTGGTTTGTGCTCACGAGCTTGAGCCTCCATCATATCATAGTCAACAAGACCAGTATCTTCTTTTACACCATAAGCTATTGGCTCATACAATAATCCAGAGCTGTTTACAGGAGAACCGTGAGATAAGTGACCTCCATGAGATAGGTCTAATCCTAAAAATTTATCACCAGGATTTAAAACTGTCATTAAAACAGCCATATTTGCCTGTGCTCCACTATGAGGTTGAACATTAGCATATTCAGCATCATAAATTTTACATAAACGCTCAATTGCTAATGCTTCACTTTGATCAACAACTTCACATCCACCATAATATCTGGCGCCAGGATAACCTTCCGCATATTTGTTTGTCATATAAGAACCCATAGCTTCCATTACTTGTTCGCTAACAAAGTTTTCAGAAGCAATTAATTCAATACCATTAAGCTGGCGTTGATGTTCTTTTTCAATAAGCTCAAATATTTTATCGTCGCGTTTCATAAAATAGATTATTAAAGGATGAGAGTTAATATAATTCAGTTATGTTCATCCTGTATGTATAACAATTTGATAAATATCTTTTTAAAATAGAGTGCAAATTTAAGATATACACTTTGTATCAGAAAATTATTCGTCTGAAAAGTGAATAAGAACTCTTCTATAAACTGAAAAAATCTTTGATTTAGATACGAAACCCATGTATTTATTATCTTCTATTACGGGTAAATTCCATGCACTAGTTTCTTCAAATTTTTTCATTACTGAGTCCATGCTTTCATTTATTTCAATAAAAGCCGGCGGAACCTGCATCAAATCTTCAACAACAGTATCATTATATCTGTCGTGGTTAAACATGATTTCTCTGATATCATCCAATAAAACAATTCCTTTTAACTGACCTTTAGATCCAATTACTGGAAATAGGTTTCTTTTCGCTTTAGCAATAGTTTTAACTAAAGTTCCTAAAGTATCAGTTGATTTTACAGGTAAAAAATCTGTTTCTAATACCTTATTCAATCTCATCAGTGTTAACACTGCTTTATCTTTGTGGTGAGTTAAGAGTTCACCTCTACGTGCCAATTGTTTAGTGTATATTGAATGAGGCTCAAAGTACATGATTGTTAAGTAGGAGATGGTTGATGTCATCATTAACGGAACAAAGAGCTCGTAACCATGTGTAATCTCTGCAATAAGGAAAATTGCTGTAAGTGGAGCATGAAGTACACCTGCCATAATAGCTGCCATTCCAACCAGGGTAAAATGGGTTTCTGGTAAAACCCATAATCCAGAAGCATTTACTAATCGGGCAAAGAAATATCCCATTACACCACCTGTAAACAACGATGGAGCAAAAATACCACCAACACCACCACTACCTGTAGTTGCTGCAGATGCAAATACTTTAAAAAGTACGAGTAGGCCCAATAGAATTAGCAAAACCCATTCATAACCTCTGAATTGGTAAAATATACTGTTATCAAAAACAATATCTTTTTTACCATTTAAAAAAGCAATAATCGTATTATAACCTTCACCATATAATTGAGGAAAGATGAAAATAAGAAGACTTAGAACTAATCCTCCCGCTAAAAGTCTGAAATAAGGATTGTTAATCTTTCTGAAGTTGTTTTCAGTCCACATTAACATTCTTGTAAAGTATAGAGAAATGAATCCTCCTAAAATTCCAAGAACAATGTAAAATGGGATGTTATTTAAAATAAACTGATTCTCTAATTTCCACGAAAATTCGGCTCCGTCTCCCATAAAAAAATAGGCAACAGTAGCTGCACTAAATGCAGAAATAATTAATGGAACTAAAGATGCCATACTTAATCCAAGCATGAGGACTTCTAAAGTAAATACTAATCCTGCCATTGGAGCTTTAAAGATACTTGAGATAGCTCCTGCAGCTCCACAACCAATTAATAAAGATATGGTTTTGTAGTTTTGGTGAAACAATCTACCTAATGAAGAGCCTATGGATGCACCTGTTAATACAATCGGAGCCTCAGCTCCTACAGAACCACCAAAACCAATTGTAAATGTACTGGCTATTATGGAAGAAAAGTTATTGTGCCTTTTTAACTTACCACTTCCTCTACTTAGAGAATATAATATTTTAGATATTCCGTGTCCTAAACTGTCTTTAACAACTGTTCTTGCAAATAGTACAGATATAAATATACCTACAACAGGATAGGCTAAATAAAGAAAGTTGATATTTTCAATATGAAACTCACCCGTTAAAAAGTGATGCGTGTAATGAATTGTATTCTTTAACAATACAGCAGCTAACCCACTTAATATACCTGTTACTAAACTTAAGATTAAGATAAAATTCTTCTGGCTGATGTGTTTAACTCGCCATATTAGAAATCTTCTGAAATAAATTGATGCATTCTCCATAGCGACACAAAAGTATATCAATTCATTGATATGATCATGTTAAATTAAGTCAAAAATGAAGAATGTCATAAGTTAGTTAATAAAGGAGGATAAGGCATTAATTAGTGTAATTGAGAATTAAATTACCTTTTATTAATACTCCAGTTTCTAATTAATGTTAAAAAAAATATGTTTTATATTGTTAGTGCTCTGATAATCAGTAGTGTGTAAGTTTGTTATTTTGGCCTGTTAAATAATATATGAAAAGGTAGTAAAATTAGATTACCTTTGCGGTCGATTTTTACAATGGTATAAATCATTCATATTAAAATGATTGTTCAGCGAACTTCTCTTTTTCAGCAGATTAAATTTGAAATAAAGATTAAGTGGGGTGGGCTGAAAAAAAGGTAGTTTATGATAACATTTGAAGAGACCGGCTTGTCTCCGGAAGTTCTTAAGGCGATTAAAGAACTAGGGTATGAAAACCCAACTCCAATTCAGGAAAAAACAATTCCAGAATTAAAAGATGGTACTAATGATGTAGTAGCACTTGCACAAACAGGAACTGGTAAAACTGCGGCGTTCAGTTTACCCATTATTGAAAGAGTTGATTGCAATAACAAAAAAGTTCAGGTCTTGGTTTTATGTCCAACCAGAGAATTGGCATTGCAGATCACAAAAGATATTTTATCTTATTCAAAGTACATTTCTGATTTATACGTTACTCCTGTATATGGAGGAGCGGATATTGTAAAGCAAATCAAAGAACTTAAAAAAGGTAGCCAAATAGTTGTTGGTACACCAGGTAGAGTAAATGATTTGTGTAAAAGAGGTGTGCTTAAACTAGAAGAGCTTAGATATTTAGTTTTAGATGAGGCTGATGAAATGTTAAATATGGGATTTAAAGATGAATTAGATTCTATTATTGATACAACACCAGATACTCGTCAGTCATTGTTATTCTCAGCAACTATGCCAAAGGAGATTGAGAATATGGCAAACAGATATTTAACTGATCCGGTTCAGTTAAAAGTAGGAAAACAAAATGCTGGTGCTGTAACAGTAGATCATATTTATTATATGGTACATGCTAAAGACAGATATCACGCACTTAAACGTATTGCGGATTTGTATCCAGATATTTATGGTATTGTTTTCTGTCGTACACGTCACGAAACTAAGGAGATAGCTGATAAGCTAATTAGTGATGGCTATAATGCAGATGCTTTACACGGAGACCTTTCTCAGGCTCAGCGTGATCAGGTTATGCACCGTTTCAGAAGCAGACACTTACAAATTCTTGTTGCTACAGATGTTGCAGCCAGGGGTATTGATGTAAATGACTTGTCACATGTAATCAACTATAATTTACCTGATGATATTGAGGCATACACACACCGTAGTGGTAGAACTGGTAGAGCCGGGAAAACAGGTACAAGTATTGCAATTATACATACTAAGGAATCAAGCAAGATCAGAGAAATAGAACGTATCTCAGGAATTAAGTTTAAGAGAGATATGGTTCCTTCTGGTTCTGAAATATGTACACGTCAGTTATTTCACCTGATTGACAGAGTGCAAAATGTAGAAATAAACCATGAGCAAATAGATGAGTTTTTGCCTCAGATTATTGAAAAGTTATCTACATTAGATAGAGAGGAATTAATTAAGCGATTTGTTTCTGTTGAATTTAATAGATTTATTTCTTATTACGAAGGAGCAAAAGATCTTAATGTTTATAAAAAGGATGTTGAGAGAGATCGTTCTGGAGGAAGAAGAGGAAATGATAGTAAGTATAGCAGATTGCATGTTAATGTAGGTAAGGCACATGGATTAACTGCTCAGCGCTTAATGGGTATTGTAAATGAAAATACAGACCGTAAGAAAGTAAGCTTTGGAAAGATTGAGATACTTAGAAATTTCACATTCTTTGAAGTAGATGAAGGTGGTCAAAAAACTGTAATAAATGCACTTAAAGGCATTAAGTTTGAAAATGAAAAACTACATGTAGAGCCTGCAACTGCAAAACCTCCAAAGAGAAGAGATAAAAGAAAGTTTGATAATAATAGTAATAATAAAAGATCAGACTCTAGAAGAAGAAGATAAAAATGCGGAGAATGAAATAAGTTGAGAATTAATCAACTTGTTTCTGCTCTTGGCAATAAAACAAAAAAAAAGGGTTTCAATACAATTGAAACCTTTTTTTGTTGTGTTCTCATAGTTAAAGTTAAAAGATACTGTCAGGTTTGAAATGACAGTTCTTTTACTAATAGTATAGAATGATAAGCTAGGGAGGTACTTCTTTAATATTTTTATGATGTTATACTTCTGTCCAACTTAAATTATTTTTAATCCTTGATATCTGCATTTCACTAACGCAAAATAACTGAGCAATAACTTTTTGTTTTCTGCCATTAGATAACATATTTTTTATTGCACCTACATCAGAATGGCTTAATTTTGAATTGGTAACTATTCTTCCTCTTCGTTTTCGTCCTTTGATTAATTTGTAATGTGAACGCTCAAAACTTTCTTTTCTTGTACACCATTCTAAATTACTAACATGATTGTTGAACTTGTTCCAATCTTTATGAATTACGACGTCGTGTGATTCATCTTTTTTGGGAATAAACAGCTCTGCAACTAATTTATGTATGAGAACTGTTCTTTTCTTTCCTTCAATTTTAAGGTTTACACTTTTGTAACCTTTAATATTTCCGGATTTAACAAATTTTCCATCAGGATGACATTTGTAGCAAAAGCTTTTTATTCTACCATAACTACTTACTTCATACCTGTAATCTGTATTAGGAATTTCTTTCCATTCTTCATCATTAATTTTTCTCAAGTTTGTTTGGGGTTGGCTTTTTGTAATCTCCATTTTCAGATCAATATTTTTAAACGTCTTGTCCGATAAAAGGAACTTTTGTTTTGGTTATAAATTGTATAACAAAAATATGTTTTAATCTTGAAAGTACCAAATATACAGGGGGGTTGGGGGTGTTTGGTAGGGGTGTGGATGCCGTTGTGAATGTAGTTTTGTAAATGAGATATAAAAATTCGTGGATGAATTACCCCTTTTTGCAAATAAAGAAAAAATGCATTTTTTTTAAATTTTTTATTTCAAGCTAAATGGAACTGAAGATTATTCATGTTTTTAATATTTATTGGTTCTCCATTAAAATTTTGTTTTCGAGAAATAATGCCAGATTAAATGCAGGGGAATAAAATCGGTAGTGAAATAAGTCAAGGGGAGCAATTTTATTAATTACAGGATTCCCTGAGGAAGAAAGAAAACCAGCAGTAAACCACCATCGATTCAAAATGTCAGGTTGAAGTGATAGATCTTTTGTTATTGTGATATCAGGTAAAACATTTAGTTTTATTAAGGAACTGGAAAGTAATAAAATGTCAAATTGATCTTTTGTATTTTTTAATAGAGAAATTATGTCGTTGATTAATTTATTTTTGCAATGTTCTAAATAGCCTGTTGTGCTTAAGAGTCTTGATAGATGATATAGTATTATACATTTTTCAGGGTATTCTGGTGAAGATTTAAATGCCGATTTAAAGTATAAAGATTGACTAATTGTTACTTCAATAAGTTTTAAGCTTTCTGTATCGTATTGATTAAAGTCGAAATTGTATTTTTGTATCCATAAGAATAAATTGCTCAATACGCATACATCAAATTCTATCGGCATATTTACTCCAAACCATGTTGAGTAAGCTTTTAGATCTTTTAATATTGTATGTCCATTTTTAATTTGATTATTCACCAGATTTGCATGCTTGCAAATGGATAGTTTAGTTTTTAAAGCTTCCTTATAACTGAGGTTATTGGTTAATTGAACTAAAGAAGTGGTATCTATATCATCCGGAAGAATAAACTTATTTAACTTACAGAATATGCTCCCATTGGGAAAGTGCCTATTGGGCTCCTTTCTCCAGAAATTATATGAGTTTCTTTCTTGCTTATTGGTGTAATATTTAAAATTACTAACTATATCAGAGTTGATTTCAGATATGATCTTTTTTTCTTCAGGATTTAAATATTGACTTAATGATTGAAGAATATACAATAAAGATGCAGAAAAAAATATGTTGTCATCTGGAATGTGTTTATTCAAGTAAGAATTCTTTCGATACGATGGTATGATTCCTTTATTAAAGAAACTTTGATCTGCATTTACCTGGATTTCTCTAATCTTTCGTAATATTTCAAGAGTAGTCATTATCTAATAATCAGAAGAGAACTTTTTAAGTTGATTTCGATAGGCTGTAAAAGCATTTGCTCTGGATATAAACCCATGATATTTACCTTTACTAATTACTGCAATGTTAAATCTACCTGATTTTCTAAATATTTCAACCAAGTCTTCCATTCCGTCATCTGGACTTATGAAATATTCAGGCATGTACATTAGATCTTTAACCTTAATGCTGTTGTATTTCTCTGGTTGAAAAATAATTTCACGTATATCATCCATTTTAACCATACCTTGCAAAATGCCATCTTTATCTACAACTGGAAATAAATTTCGGTGAGCTGTAGAGATTACCTTAACTAAATCACCCAGTGTAGCTTCCGGAGATATGATTGCAAAGTCTGTTTCAATAAGCTTGTTAACATCCATCATTGTCATGATGTTTTGATCTTTATCATGGGTTAACAGCTCTTTGCGTTGCGCTAATTGATGTGTATATACTGAATGTTTTTCAAAGGTTTTGGCAACAACAAAACTAATTGTTGCAGTGATCATTAAAGGTAAAAACATTGTATATCCGCCGGATAAATCTGCAATCAGAAAAAGACCTGTTAAGGGAGCATGCAGAACTCCTGCAATTAAACCAGCCATCCCAATCAAAGCAAAGTTTTTAATGGGTAATTCAATCCATCCAATTTTATTTATTATTGTAGCAAACAAAACTCCTGTATTTGCACCCATAAATAGAGTAGGTGCAAAAATACCACCAACACCACCACTTCCAAAAGTAACAGAGGTTGCAATTACTTTTACGCCAATTGTAAGCGTCATAATTATTAAAAAGTTAATAAATGATGTGTTGAGATGGCTAAATATTCCAACATCATGAAGGTAATATAAGTCTCCATTTAAAGCTCCATTTATCACTTCGTAACCTTCTCCAAATAAATGAGGAAAGAAAATCATTAAAACACCAAGAATAAAAGCTCCAAATCCTAGTCTTGTCCAGCCATTATTTATTTTTTCGAAAAGATGTTCAATGTATTTGTACATTCTGGTAAAATAGGTTGCAACCAAACCACAGGCAAATCCTAGTAATACGTAAAATGTTAGTTCGTGTATTGAATATGTATGTTCAACTATAAATGGATATACAACTTCCTGCCCAAGAAAAAGGTAAGAAATAACAACGGCAGAGGCGGAGGATAAAAGCAAGGGAACCAGTGATGTTAAAGTTAAATCAAGCATGATTACTTCGAGGGCAAATACAATAGCTGCAATGGGAGCTTTAAAAATGGCAGACATGGCGCCGGCGCAAGCACAACCTAATAATAAAGTAATTTGTCTGTAATTCAGATGCAGCAACTTTCCCAGATTTGCACCAATAGCGGCACCTGTTGATACAGTTGGTCCTTCAAGACCTACAGATCCCCCAAAGCCAACAGTAAATGAGCTGGCAATAACTGATGAAACCATGTTGTGACGGTTCATCTGTCCATGATTTTTTGATATAGCATATAATACGTTGGGAATACCATGCCGTACGGGTCGACGAACAATATATTTAATAAATAATACGGTAAGAAATACACCAATACCCGGAGCAATTAAATAGAGCCATTCGTAGCCACTAAGTTCAATGGTGTGATGAACGATATGATGTATATATCCAACAGTTTTTTTTATAATCACAGCAGCTAAGCCTGCAGCAACGCCAATGATCACGCTAAGTATTATTAAAAACTGTCTGTTACTGACATGTCTTAATCTCCAAACAAGTATTTTTTTTAGAATGCTATTCCCAAACATCTTATCAAAACAACTTTAAGTGTATATATCGGTTGAAGGAAGCTTTTAAAGCAATAAATCTGTTTCAATTTATGAAATTATTATTGTGTTTACATCAAATTAAAGAAATAATAATGGAGGATTTGTTGTGGACTGACGAATGCTTAGGAAACCGATTGTAAATATTGTATAGTTTGCGAAATTGTAAATAATTGATTTATAGTAAAAACAAATAAAGATGTATTGTTGTTTAGTTTTATGAAGATAACATTATACAATATGAAGATTCGTTTGATTATTATATTATTTCTGATATTATTTGCAAATGTCGTTAATGCACAACAAAGAGTGATAAAGGGTATTGTTAAAGATGCATATTCTAACAACAGCTTGCCGTTTGTTAATATTGTGATTAATAATACGCAAATAGGAACCAGCTCAGACTTAAACGGTGAATTTGAATTGAAAATTGATAATGAAGAATATATTCAACTAAAATTATCATATATAGGTTATCAATCCTACGTTACAGAGGTTCTGCATCTTTCAAGCGTAGGTAATAATTACATTGAATTATTAATGCAGCTAGGATCGGAATCATTAAATGAAATTGTAGTTAAACCTTCTTTGTTCCCTACTAAAAAGGAAAATCCTGTATCTTTAAAACAAATAGGTATAGACCAGATAGAAAAAAGTGCCGGAGCTAACAGGGATATTTCAAAAGTGATTCAATCATTTCCTGGTGTTAGCAGTACTCTGGCTTATAGAAATGATATTCTCGTAAGGGGAGGAGGTCCTTCAGAAAATAAATTTTATATAGATGGAATTGAAATACCTACCATTAATCATTTTTCAACGCAAGGGTCTACTGGTGGACCTGTTGGAATCCTAAATGTTGATTTTATTCGGCAGGTAGATTTTTATTCTAGTTTATTTCCTGTATCCAAAAGTAATGCACTAAGTTCAGTGATGGAGTTTAAACAATTGGATGGGAACAGTGAAGGTGCTGATTATAAAGCTGTGCTTGGTGCAAGCGAATTAGCATTGTCATTATCTTCTCCATTGAATAATAATACAACAATGTTAATGTCGGTTCGCAGATCTTATTTGCAATTTCTGTTTAAGGCTTTGGACCTTCCTTTTTTACCCACATTTACAGATTTTCAGTTTAAGACCAAAACTAAATTTAACGAAAAGAATGAATTGACGGTATTGGGTTTTGGAGCTATTGATGATTTTAAATTAAATAAGGAGTCAGGTACAACTCCTGAGAATCAATACATATTATCTTATGTTCCGGTAATAGAGCAGGAAAGTTATACTGTGGGAGCTAACTATAAGCATTTTTTTAATAACGGATATTTGACTGCAATCTTAAGTCGAAATTATTTAAATAATACATCTGTTAAATATCAAGATAATATAAAGGACGATGATTATTTGATTTTAGATTATGAATCAAAAGAAATCGAGAATAAATTACGCATAGAGTGGGATAAAATAGAACGTAGAAAGAAATTTAATGCCGGCATACTATTAGAAACATCCAACTATTATAATTCTACATATAGAAAACAATTCTTACAAGATGATATTATAGACTTTACCTACAGGTCAGAAATAGATTTTGTTAAGTATGGAATGTTTGCTTCTATGGCATCCCCCATATTTAATGAAAATACGAATATTACAATAGGTTTTAGGGGGGATGGAAACTCATATTCAAAAGAGATGTCTAATTTTCTGGATCAGTTGGGTTTTAGATTTTCGCTGTCACATAAAATATCTTCTGAATTATTATTGAATGGTAGTGTAAGTAGCAATTATCAATTACCTGCATATACTTCTTTAGGTTTTAGAGATTATAACGGCGTATTAATAAATAAGAAAAATGGCCTTACTTATATTAATGCTATTCATTATGTATTAGGGGTTGATTATCAGCCTAATGATTTTACAAAAATTGTAGTAGAGGGATTTTATAAGGATTATTCAGATTATCCTTTTTCAGTTCAGGACTCTGTTTCAATAGCAAGTAAAGGTTCTGATTTTGAAACAGTAGGTGATGAAGAGTTGGTGCCTATTGGTGAAGGAAGGGCTTATGGAGCTGAATTTATGTTAAGACAAAAGTCAGATAAAGGATATCAATATATTCTTTCGTATACATATGTGAGAAGTGAATTTTTGGATGCCAATAATGAATATGTTCCAAGTTCATGGGATAGCAGGCATTTGTTAACCTTTACATATAATAAAAGTTTAAAAAGAAACTGGGACTTAGGATTAAAATGGAGGTTTGTAGGAGGTTTGCCATATACGCCGGTTGATGAAGATAAAACTACATTAAAAGTATTTTGGGATGCAAAGGGTAAAGAGTATCTTGATTATAGTAGATTTAATCAGAAACGTTCTGCAAATTTTCATCAATTGGATTTACGTGTTGATAAGCAATATAATTTTAAAGGATGGTTGCTGGGGTTTTATATTGATATTCAAAACTTGTATAACTATAAGATTAAGAATCCTGAAAAGTATGTTGTTGTTCTTGATGAAGTAGGGAATACGATTGTGCAAAATCCTGATAGTAATATTAATGAACAGAGATATGAATTTGATAAAATTAGTACAAGTGAAGGTACTGTTTTACCAACTTTAGGAATAGTCGTTGAGTTTTAAAAAAAAGGTGCAAAACAATTTGCACCTTTCTGTGTTTAAGGCATTGGAATGCCTAATTCTTTCTCGATTAATTGAAATAATTCGAAATGGGTTTTGTTTTGGATGGTTCCCAGTGCATAACGTCTTTTTAAAAATCGTTTTACATTGTCATCTTTCCCATAGAGGTGTGTGAAGTAATTAATCTTGTGAGTTTCATTAGATTTAAATACTTGGTCGTCGTATTGTTTGTTACGTGCCATAATTAATCTTTTAGGTTTTTTGATTTTAAGGTTGTATAATATGTTTTTACTTATGCATATTTATTAATAAAATGTGTTTGATAATTGATTCGTCTAATCCAACGAACCGCATCTTTTATACTTGGAAAATATTCAAACTTAATTTTTGAGTCAGATATAAGATTTTTAAAAACAGAGCATAAAAAACATTCCCGGTTCTTGCAAACGGATACCGCTATAGTAACTCTGTCTAAATGTGAACAAGCTTCTTTTATACCAATTGAAACATTGGATAAATTTACATAGTCAACATTTTTAATGCCCTCAGGAACAATAAACAGGAGATTTAAAGTTCGTGAAATGCTCTTATTATCTTTTAAAAACTCACAAAAATTATAAAATTCAAGTTTTGAAGTTTCTTTTCCAATATATATTTCAATGATGTCCCTTGTGTGATTTCTTCTTACTGAGATCATAAGTCAATAATTTAGGTTTAAGTATTTAGATTACTGAAATTAATAAAAAAATGAGATATATGTTAGTTTTGGTACTGTTTTTTTGTTTTTTTACAAAGCTGACTATATTCGTTCTTAAGTTAAAAGTTCAAAACATATACGGTTAATCATTGTATTTTGTTCTATTAATGCTTAAAATAAATACTTTAGGTTAATCTAATCTTGCGAGGATGTTAACAAAACATCTATTATTTTGATATCTTTGCGTGCTCAAAAAATAAAAACAATATGGAAAATAAAATAACGTCTTTATTTGGTATTAAATATCCAATAATTCAGGGTGGAATGGTATGGTGTAGTGGATGGAAGCTTGCATCTGCAGTTAGTAATAATGGAGGTTTAGGATTATTGGGAGCAGGATCAATGTATCCGGATGTGTTGAGAGAACACATTACTAAAATGAAAACTGCTACAGATAAGCCATGGGGAGTTAATGTTCCATTATTATATCCAAATGTTGATGAATTAATAGATATAATTATTGAAGAAGGAGTAAAGATTGTTTTTACAAGTGCAGGTAATCCGGCAAAGTTTACTGGTAAATTAAAAGAGCATGGTATTACTGTAGTTCATGTTATTGCTAATAGCAGGTTTGCAAAAAAATGTGAGGATAGTGGCGTGGATGCAATTGTGGCTGAAGGCTTTGAAGCAGGTGGACATAACAGTAGAGAGGAAACCACCACTATGGTATTGATTCCTCAAATCAGCAAAGTGACTTCATTGCCATTAATTGCTGCCGGTGGAATTGGTTCAGGAAGTGCTATGCTTGCAGCTATGGCGCTTGGTGCAGATGCAGTTCAGGTGGGATCTCGTTTTGCTGCCAGTCGGGAATCATCTGCTCATCCTGATTTCTTGCAAAAGGTTATTGAAGCTGCAGAGGGAGGTACAGTTTTAACATTAAAGCAATTGGCTCCGGTTCGGTTAATTCATAATAAATTTTCGGCTCGTGTTGAGGAGGCACAAAAGAAAGGTGCTTCAGTTGAGGAACTTAAAGAGATGTTAGGTAAAGGTCGTGCTAAAATGGGAATGTTTTTGGGCGATTTAGATGAGGGTGAATTAGAAATAGGACAGGTTTCGTCTATGATTGATGAAGTAAAATCTGTAAAGGAAATTATCGATGAAATGATAGAAGAATATAATTCTATTAAAAGTAATTTATTAGGTAATAGTGCATATCAGTTTTAAAGAATGATAGAATTTAAAAAGTACAAGCTGGATAATGGATTGAAATTAATTGTACACAGGGATGAAACAACTCCTTTAGCTGCAGTTAATGTGTTGTATGATGTTGGGGCGAAAGATGAAGATGAAACTAAAACTGGTTTTGCTCATTTATTTGAACATTTAATGTTTGGAGGTAGTAAGCATATTCCAAACTATGATGAACCATTACAAAAGGTAGGTGGAGATAATAACGCCTGGACTAGTAATGATTTAACTAATTATTATTTAACTCTGCCAGCTGCAAATTTAGAAACAGGTTTATGGTTGGAATCAGATAGAATGTTGGAACTTGATTTCTCTGAAGAGTCATTAGAGGTTCAACGAAAAGTGGTTATTGAGGAATATAAACAAAGATATTTGAATCAGCCCTATGGTGATATTCCATTGCTATTAAGACCTTTGGCTTATAAAGTACATCCTTATAAATGGCCTACAATTGGTGCTGATATAAAGCATATTGAAGATGCTAACTTAGAAGATGTAAAGAAGTTTTTCTATTCGCATTATGCGCCAAATAATGCCATTATAAGCATTACCGGTAATGTAGATCCGGATGAGACTTTTGAATTGGTAAAGAAATGGTTTGGAGATATACCTGCCCGCGATGTTGTTAAGCGACAATTACCTGAGGAGCCAAAACAAACTGAACTAAGGGAGTTGAAAGTAGAAAAGGATGTTCCTTCAGATATGTTTCAAATGGTTTTTCATATGTGTGGAAGATCGCATAAAGATTATCATACTATAGATTTATTATCAGATGTGCTTTCTAATGGCTCCAGTTCAAGATTATACCAACGGTTAGTTAAGCAAAAGAAGTATTTTACAGATTTGCATGCATATGTTTCTGGAGATACAGAAAACGGACTTTTTACTTTTGCAGGAAATGTTTCTGATGATGTATCTGTATATGATGCTGAAAAAGCTATTTGGGAAGAGATTGATCTGATTAAAAAGGATTTAGTTGATGAATATGAACTGCAGAAAGTGAAAAATAAAGTAGAGTCAACTTTAACATTTTCAGAGATTAATTTCCTGAATAAAGCGATGAATCTGGCGCAATTTGAATTGCTGGGAGATGCAGATGATATTAATAAGGAAGTAGAGAAGTATCAGAAAGTGACTGCAGAGGATATTCAAAAATGTGCCAATGAAATATTGGTAGAATCTAATTGCTCTAAATTATACTATCTGTCAATTGAAAAGAAAGGGAAAATATGTTAATGAGAAAGGAAGCTCCATCGTTTGTTTTACCGATGGGATTGAACATTTTAGATAGTGATAATTTTCAATTAAATAATGGGATACCTGTACATGTCATAAAAGGAGGCTCCCAGGATGTTGTAAAAATAGACTTTATATTTCCAGCCGGTTCTGTACAGGCTCCAAAGCCACTTGTTGCTTCGTTTACAAATTATTTAATGCAGGAAGGCACCAAAAGTTATTCATCTTCTGAAATTGCAGAAAAAGTTGATTTTTATGGTGCATTTTTAGGTCAGGCAACCAACTACCATCATGCACAGATTACTTTGTATGCATTAACAAAGTACCTGCCAGAGGTATTACCAGTAGTTGAAGATATTCTTAAGAATCCTATTTTTACCGAACATGAGTTTGATGTGTATCATGCGAAAAAGAAGCAGGATTTTGTGGTTGATTCAGAAAAGGTAAAGGTTTTAGCTTTCAGGAAATCACAGGAAATTCTTTTTGGAGAGAATCACCCATATGGAAGGGTTGCAAAACTTCATCACTATGATGATATCTGCATCAATGACTTAAGAGAGTTTCATAAATCGCAATATGCATCTAATCTGTGTAAAATTATTATTGCAGGAAAACCAGATGAAACATTAACCTCCCAGTTAAATAAATATTTTGGAGGAGATGATTGGAGTAATGATACTGTTGCAAGTGATGTAATTCCTGAATCTGATGCAGAAAAGGGAAACGAGCATGTTATTATTAAAGATAGTGCTATGCAAAGTGCTATAAGGATAGTTAGACAAACGGTTACCAAAGAACATCCGGACTATATGCCATTGATGGTTTTAAATACCCTGCTAGGTGGATATTTCGGATCAAGGTTGATGGCAAATTTAAGGGAAGAGAAAGGTTTGACTTATGGTATTTCTTCTTATATAACATCTTACCTTAAGGCAGGAGTAATGGGCGTTTCTACTGAAGTTTTATCCGAAAAAAGAGATTTGGCTGTGGATGAGATTTTTAATGAGATGAAAAGGCTTTGTGATGAGAATGTGTCTGAAGAAGAGCTTACTCGAGTTAAAAATTTTATGTTGGGTGATTTGATGAGGAATCTGGATGGACCATTTGCTGTTGCAGAGGCATATAGAGGATTAATGGGATTTGATTTGGATATCGACTTTTTTAAACGCCTAGAAACAACGATTGCCAATATAGATCCGGCAAAAATAAAAGATCTTGCAAATAAGTATTTAGTGAAAGAGGATTTTCATATTGTAGTTGCAGGAAAATAGCTTTTTTTTAGTATTATTGCTAGTTTATTATTAGATTAAATTTTTAAAGGTCGTTATATATCTTTTTTAATTAATGAGCGAAGTTTTGTCCGAAATACAGGAGAATGATATCATCAGAAAAGAGTATGAAGCTTTAATAAACTCAAGTCCTCAGTGTCAAACTGAAAAAGGGATTAAGTTGGTTAATAAAGCTTTTGAATTAGCGCGTAAGGCTCATGCCGGAGTACGTCGTAAATCTGGTGAGCCATATATTTTGCATCCTTTAGCTGTAGCACGAATTGTTACAGAAGAAATTGGATTGGGAAGTACAGGTGCAGCAGCAGCTTTGCTTCATGATGTTATTGAAGATACTGATTATACATATGAAGATTTAGAAGCTATTTTTGGAAAAAAAGTAGCTTCAATTGTTGATGGCTTAACTAAATTATCCGGAGTTTTTGATAAAAATCAATCAGCTCAAGCCGAGAACTTTCGTAAGTTATTGCTTACTATGGTTGAGGATGTCAGGGTAATTATTATTAAACTGGCAGACCGTTTGCATAACATGCGAACTCTTGGTTCAATGCCTGAGCATAAGCGATTAAAAATTGCTGGAGAAACATTATTTATGTATGCTCCATTGGCCCATCGTTTAGGATTATATGCATTAAAAACGGAGTTAGAAGATCTGAGCTTAAAATATGAACATCCAAATGTATATAAGGATATTGTTAGTCAGATAGAAACTAAAGAGCAGAAAAATAAAGATCTTCTTGAAAAGTTTACAACTCCAATAAAAGAATCATTAACAAAAGCAGGTGTAGAATTTGAATTGAAGTCCAGACCGAAATCTGTATATTCTATATGGAATAAAATGCAGGTTAAGAATATTGCATTGGATGAGATTTATGATGTGTTGGCAATTCGAATTGTATTTAAGCAAAATGCCTATACCCCTGAAAAAGCTCAATGCTGGAATATTTATTCTCTAATTACTGATATTTATAAACCAAAACCAGATCGTCTCAGGGACTGGGTAAGTACTCCAAAGGCAAACGGTTACGAAGCATTGCATGCAACTGTAATGGGACCAGAGGGTAAGTGGGTTGAAATTCAAATAAGAAGTGAGCGAATGGATGAGATTGCGGAACGTGGTTTTGCAGCTCATTATAAATATAAAGGTGTTCAGGATAAGGAGTCGGAGTTAGAAAATTGGCTGAACCGTATTAAAGATCTTCTTGAGAATCCATCTTCAGATTCATTGGAGTTTTTGGATGATTTTAAATTGAATCTTTTTGCTTCTGAGATTATGATATTTACTCCTAAGGGGGAAGTGAAGATTATGCCCAAAGGAGCTACAGCTTTAGATTTTGCTTTTGAAATTCATACCAAACTTGGTTATAAATGTATTGGAGCCAAAGTCAATTATAAATTGGTTCCGGTTACCTATGAGTTAAAAAGTGGTGATCAGGTTGAGATTCTTACCTCAGAAAAACAGAGTCCTAAATATGAATGGCTAAAAACAGCAGTTACAGCGAAGGCAAAAAAAGCCATAAAGGATGCATTTAAAAAGGAAAGGAAAGAAGTTGTTGCCATTGGAGAGAAATTAGTTGAAGAGGCTCTGAATAAGAAAAAACTAACAACCAATAATCGAATATTAAATAAGCTCTTACGATATCATAACATTGAGAGAAAAGAAGAGCTTTATTTAAAAATAGGAAGTGAAAAAATTACTCTCGATAATCTTGATAAAATCTTAAAAGAAAAAACATCGAATAAGTGGATTAAGTATTGGACACTTTCATTTGGTGGCGGTAAAAAAGAGAAACCTGAACCTCAAAAAATAGATAAAAAGAAGCCTTTTAAATTGTCTGATGATACAGATGCCAGTAATTATATAATTGCCAATTGTTGTAATCCAATACCTGGTGATGATGTTGTTGGTTATGTTGATGATGATGAAAAGGTAATACTACATAACAGAAAGTGTCCTGTAGCTATAAAATTAATGTCTAGTCAGGGAAATAAAATTGTTTCAGCAGACTGGACCACTCACAAACTTCTTTCGTTCTTAGCTATTATTAAACTTACAGGGATTGATCAGATTGGTATCGTAAATAAAATAACCAAGGTGATTTCAGATGATCAGAATGTTAATATGAGATCAATTCATGTGGAAAGCCATGATGGAATATTTGATGGAATCATTAATCTGTATATTCATAATGTTGAGGATTTGAATAACCTAATTTATAACCTTATGAAAATCAAGGGTGTTTATACTGTTACTCGTCAGGAAAGAATGCAGAATTAAATATTGTTTTAATTTAGTCTAAACAATAGTATAATTATTTAGGTAAAATATTTATCTTTAGCCAGCTATTTATAATTGGTTTATTTATGGATAAGGTGAAAACAAAAGAAGTGGTAAAGAAAATTTTCACTGAGTTTCTGCAAAAGAATGGACACCGCAAAACTCCTGAAAGGTTTGCGATACTTGAGGAAATTTATTCCAGGGATGGTCATTTTGACATTGAGTCTCTATATATTTTTATGAAAAATAAAAATTATAGGGTAAGTAGAGCTACGTTATATAATACGATAGATTTACTATTGGAGTGTAAATTGGTTATAAAGCATCAATTTGGTAAAAATATTGCTCAGTTCGAAAAGTCTTTTGAATCTAAACAACATGATCATTTAATATGTACACATTGTGGTAGTGTTATTGAATTTTGTGATCCCGGGATTCAGAGTATTCTCAATAATGCCAAAGAGACGATGGACTTTACTGTTTCCCATCATTCTTTATATATTTATGGAGTTTGTAAAAACTGTCAATAGATACTTTCTTTAATTTTCTACAACTGGTTTAACCATATAACTCTCTTAAAACCATATTTTATAGGGGATTGGATAATTGTGTAAAAAATATATTAAAAACCATGACATTATCCCATTTTTAATAGTTACTTTTGCTGGTCGAAAAAAATAATCAGACAGAATCTTGCCAGATAATAAAAAAGTTTAAAACAATATATAATGAAAGTTGATGTTCTTCTTGGTCTTCAATGGGGAGACGAGGGTAAAGGAAAAGTTGTGGATGTACTAACACCCAAGTATGATGTTATCACAAGGTTTCAAGGTGGTCCTAATGCTGGACATACTTTAGAGTTTAATAACATTAAACATGTATTACATAACATTCCTTCAGGCATTTTTCATACAACCAAAATGAATATTATTGGTAATGGAGTAGTGCTTGATCCAATTAGTTTTAAACAAGAAATAGATGAACTTGAGGCCAAAGGAATGGATTTAACTCAAAATCTTCTAATTTCTAAAAAAGCTCATCTTATCCTCCCAACACATCGTATTCTTGATGCCGCATCAGAGGCTTCAAAAGGAAAAACAAAAATTGGTTCTACTTTAAAAGGAATCGGTCCTACATATATGGACAAAACCGGTAGAAACGGATTACGTGTCGGAGATATCATCGGTAATTTTGATGAGAAATATAATGAGCTTAAGAAAAAGCACGAGCAATTACTTTCAATGTATGATTTCGAGTATAATATTGAAGAATTCGAAAAAGGATTACAAGAAGGAATAGATTGTATTAAGAAGTTTCAGCTTATTGACAGTGAACATCAAATTAACGATTATATAAAAGCTGGAAAAACAATTTTAGCTGAAGGTGCTCAGGGAACTTTATTAGATATTGATTTTGGATCTTATCCTTTTGTTACTTCTTCAAATACTATTTGTGCAGGTGCTTGTACAGGTATGGGTGTGGCTCCAAATAAGATTGGTGAAGTTTTTGGAATATTCAAGGCTTATTGTACAAGAGTAGGAAGTGGTCCATTCCCAACTGAATTAGAAGATGCAACAGGAGAAGAATTACGTAAGGCTGGTCATGAGTTTGGTGCAACTACAGGACGTCCACGTAGATGTGGTTGGTTAGATTTAGTAGCTTTAAAATATTCAGTTATGATTAATGGTGTTACACAATTAATTATGACTAAAGGAGATGTTTTAAGTTCTTTTGAAACCATTAAAGTAGCTACTTCTTATATAATTGATGGTAAAGAAACTTCAGATTTTCCTTATGAATTACCAGAAAAGATAGAAGTTGGATATACAGAACTACCAGGATGGAAAGCAGACCTTACAGGAATGAAATCGGAAGATGAATTCCCTGTAGAGTTGAAAAACTATATTGATTATCTGGAAAAAGAGTTGGAAGTGCCAATTACTATTGTTTCAGTTGGTCCGGATAGAGAACAGACTATTGTTAGAAAGTAAAATTTCTAAATGAAAATATTTTAAAGCCTGAGTAGTAAATTCTATTCAGGCTTTTTTTATTCATTTACATATGAAAATTGCATTCGCTTTGCAGTTTTAAAACTGATTGTATATTTTCAACCATTCTAAATGAAATTATATATGCCTGGAATATATGAACCTACATTATTAATTAATTCTGAAATCTGTAAAAGAAATATCAGAGTTATGAATAATAGAGTGAAAAGCTGGGGTGGTCAGTTTCGTCCTCACTTTAAAACGCATCAGTCTTCTATAATAGGAACCTGGTTTAAAGATGAGGGTGTAGAAACAATTACAGTTTCATCATTTAAAATGGCCAAATATTTTGCTGATAATGGTTGGAAAGATATTACAGTGGCATTAACAGCCACAGTTTTAAATAAGGATGTTATAAATTCACTCGCTGATAAGATTAATTTGAATATTCTTGTTGAAGATATTGAAACTATAAAAATCCTGGAGAAAGAATTAAAGCATCCGGTTGGAGTTTATATAAAAGCAGATACCGGTTATCATAGAACAGGGGTTGATGTAAATGACCTGTCAAATATTAAAATCTTTTTAAATGAATTAAGAGATAAAAAGAATTTAATTTTTATTGGATTTTTAACGCATGCAGGCAATACCTATAAATGTGTGAGTAGGGAAGAAATAGAACAAGTTTCAAAAATGAGTATAGATAGTTTTCTGTCTTTAATGGTATTCTTAAAAGATCAGTTTCCTTTAATGCAATTGTCCTGGGGAGATACACCAAGTTGTTCTGTTTATGATAAGTTTAATGGGATTGATGAATTCAGACCAGGTAATTTTGTATTCTACGATTATATGCAAACCACAATTGGTAGTTGTGAATTAACTGATATTGCAGTTTGTCTGGCGGCTCCCGTTGTATCGGTTCATACAGAGAGAAATGAAGTGGTAATACATGCTGGTGCTGTGCATTTATCCAAAGATTTTATTAAGCTTGAAGATGGCTCTGTTTCTTATGGCAAAGTCATTGCTATGCATGATGGCGAATGGGATGTAAATAAAGTATATGGAGAAATACGATCACTATCTCAGGAACATGGTATCGTGTCTGTGAAATATGATTGCATTATAGAATTAAAACCCGGAGATATTGTTGGAGTTTTACCTGTTCATTCATGTCTTACCGCAAATCTTATGAAGAAATTTATCACAACAGAAGGTAACCTTATTCCTATGATGGAGTAAAGTATATGTGATTATTGTAAATCTATTAGATCTATTATGAAACAACTTGTACTATTCTTAAGTATTTTATTGGTTTTTACAGCTTGCGCAAGTAAGCGTTATTTAAAAAAAGGATTAGAACTTGAAAATTCGGGTTTGTATTCGGATGCTGCTAATCAGTATTATAATTCATTAGTAAAAAATATTAATAATATTGATGCAAAGATTGGTCTGCAAAGAACAGGCCAGCTTGTTTTGGATGATTATATTGAGAAATTTAAAAATCAATACAATAATGGAACATCCAAAGATGCAGTATATGCTTTTATAAATGCTGAGAATTATTATAATAAAATCAAAAAAGTTGGATTAAATCTAATCTTTCCTGAGGAACAAAGAAGTTATTATAAAGAAGTTCAGGATATTTATTTAAGCTCTTTGTATGAGGATGCAATCAAGGCTTTGGAATTAGAAGAATTTGCGAGTTCAGAGAAGATATTCTCTGAAGTATTATCTCTGAATAACAATTATAAAGATGCCAAGTCAAAGTGGATAATCGCTAAATATGAACCTGTTTATCGCGAAGGGAAGCAGCAGATGAATTCGGACATGTTTCGTTCTTCATATTTTACGTTTAAAAATATAATAGACAATGTGAAAGTCTACGAAGATGCTCTGGAACTAATGAATACCTCTTTAGAAAGAGCTAAACTTACTATTGCTGTTAAAAACTTCGAAATTCCCTACAGTTCATATGAAACAGTGTCAGTCAGTTTAAAAAGCAAACTTATTAATGGTATAAATAATCTGAATTCGCCTTTATATGAAGTGGTATCTAATACGGTAAAACAAAATGACCCATTTTCATCAGTTAATGGAGTATCTTCTCCCATTGCAATTGAAAAAGATAGAGATAGTGGTTTGGTAAAGAACTATACAGGAGTTAATACCAAAGCTGTTTTTACAGGTAAGGTATTAAATTATAAGGTTTATAATGGAAAGTTGGCTAAGAGAGAGAAAAGAGGTTATTTAGAAAGAACGGTAGAATATGTAGATAAAGAAACAGGTGAAAAGAAGAAGAAAAAAGAATATGATAAAGTTAAATATTACGAATATGAAATGACCCGTTATGTTTCTATGTCGTTTGAATACAATATGAAACGTACCGATAGAGTGGAGGTACCTTTATCAAATGTGTTCACAGATCAGGAAACTGATGAGTTGCATTATGTTGTATATGAGGGTGATTATAAAAAGTTAGTTCCTGGTTATTGGAAATATACAAGTAAAGATAGTAGTGAGGATTACATTAGTAATAATAGTACTGCTATTAATAATTTACGTGATTTGGTTAAGAGTAATAGAACAGCAAAATCGAGTAGTGAGTTACAAAAAGACTTAATTGATAAGTGTGTTCATACTATTGTTTCTGAAATATCTAATTATAAACCTGAAAATTAATATTTTTTTATAATGAGATTTTGTTTATTTATCTTCATCAGTTTATTAATTGTTTCATGCTCCTCTACTAAAAAACAAGCTGAAATGCTTGAGCAAACAAAGCCATACTGGGTAAAAGAACGTCCTGTTGACAATTCATATTATTATGGAATTGGAATTGTACCAAAAGTAGGAGCTCCAATGTTATATGAAGATAAAGCGAAGGAAAGAGCTCTGGCTGATATCTCTAGTCAAATTAGCTCTACTGTTAAGTCAGAAGCAATATTATATCAGGTGGAGGATAAGAATGGTGTGAGAGACTTTCTACAGAATAGAATTAAATCAGTTTCAGAAGGATTTTTGGAAGGGTATGAATACATTGATAAATGGGAGGATTTATCTAATACTTATGCTTTTTATCGTTTGTCAAAAGAGATTTATAAAGAGTTAAAAGCAAAAAGAAAAGCAGAAGCTCTAAAAGCTGCGAAAGAGAAGTATTTAGCAGGCTTAGAATTAAAAAGAAAGGGTAGTATTGTTCCTTCTTTGGAGCATTTTTCTGCATGTATTGATATTCTTAGTGGCTATATGAATGAATATACAAATGTAGAAATAGAAGGAGAGCAAGTTGATCTTGTTTCCGAATCGAATATAGAGATCGCACAGACAATTACGAACCTTTCAATACATATTAGGGAAAATAGGGTTGTTTCAGGATCTGATGATTGTATCGGTATTTATTATAATAATTCTTTACCTGTTAAAAATTTGCCAGTAAAATTAGAGTATAGTGGGGGGTATTTAGTGAATGATAGGATTAAGACCGATGATAATGGTTTTGTAAGTATTCCAAATCTCACTAAAGGAGAAAGTTCTAACAAATTATTAGTAAAAGTAGATTTGGTGTACTTAGGGCGTCAGGTTACCAGAAATTTGTATGTTCGAAAAATTATTGAAAACCAAAAGGCAGCAGAATTTACTGTAGATGTATAATTGAATTTTATTATAGAATATATGACCCGCAATCATGTTTTGATTGCGGGTTTTTTGTTTTAAGAGGGTTGTTTATATGTGTAATATACAGTTAAGTAATAGGTGTATATAATTTAGAATCTTTCTATTTAGTTTATCGGTTTCTTTTATTTTTCTGGTTTGTATTGTAATCGTTAGTGTCATATTTCTTTTATAACATAACATTGATAGTTCTATAACTGTTAAAAAAATTTGCATTATAATGTTAGATGTGTAAATTTGTGTTAAATCAAGTTAGTGCGTTAAGAAATGTATTTGGTGATTTAAGATGCTTTTTATTTGCAAAGATGTAGGGTTGCTTACTGTTTTTGTGTTTTAATAATTATAAGCGTGATATTAAATGCCGAATATAGAACAGTATTCTAACTTGATTAAATAGAGTTTTTCTTACACAGAAATTATACAGTTAGAGCGTAATATTTAATAAGTAGAAAATGATTAAGAAAGTTACAAAAGGAACAGCCAGAATTGGAATATTTGCTGTTGGATACGATAGATATTGGCCACAATTTGAAGGCTTATTAGAGGATATGATGAAAAAACATGAAGTTTTTGAAGGTAGGTTAAAAGAGCGAGATGTTGAAGTTATCGATTTTGGCATGGTGGATAATCCTCAAAAAGCATATGAAAAAGTAAAGGAGTTGCAATCGGCTAATTTAGATTTGGTATTTTGTAATATGGTAACCTATGCAACTTCAGGAACTTTTGGTGTAATCATCAAAACACTTAATGTTCCTGTAATATTAGTTGCCCTTCAGCCACGTAAGGCTCTTGATTATTCTCAGGCTTCAACATATATGCAGTTAATGAATGATGATATTTGTGCAATGCCTGAATTTGGTGCAGTAGCTGCAAGAATGGGTAAGGAGGTTCCTGATGTTATTATAGGATGCTTGTATGATGATCCTTATGTTGATACTCAATTAGACGAGTATTGTGGAATAGCAAAAGTATTAAATACTTTAAAAAATGCTCAATTGGGACATTTAGGGCATCCATTAAATGCGATGTTGGATATGCATACTGACGCTACAATGTTAACATCTGCCTTCGGAAGTCATGTAGTAGAGTGTGAGGCTAATGAATTATTTTCTTGTTATTTAAAAGTTACAGAAAATGAAATTAAGCAAGAGGAAGAATTGATTCTTAGTTTTTTTGATACTCCGGAACCTGTATCTGACCCAATTGCTGAAAAATTGAAGCCTGAAGATTTACGTGTTGCAGCAAGAGTAAGTGTGGCATTAAAGAAATTTGTTGAAGAAAGTAAATTAGATGGTTTGGCATATTATTATGATGGACCAGAAGGATCTGAATTAAGAACTGTCTTAACAAATCTCATTGTAGGTAATTCATTACTTACAGCAAGCGGATTTCCAATGTGTGGTGAGTCTGATATGAAAACACTGATTGCATTAATGATTATGGATCGTTTGGGATTAGGTGGTAGTTTTGCAGAATTGCACCCAATTGATTTTAATGATGATTTTGTGTTGGTTGGACATGATGGACCTCATAATGTTGCCATTGCAAGTGGAAAGCCAGTACTTCGTAGTTTGAAAAAATACCATGGGAAGCCAGGAAGTGGAGCGGGTGTTGAGTTTAATATAAAAGAAGGTCCAATTACAATGCTTTCTATTAACTCTACCTATGATGGTAAGTTTAAATTTATAATTGCTGAAGGTGAATCTGTGAAAGGGCCAATTCCTCCTACAGGTAATACTAACACAAGAGGATTTTTTAAGCCAGATGTTAGAACCTTTTTAACACGTTGGGTAAAAGAAGGACCAACACATCATTTTGCTTTATGTATTGGTCATCATGCTGCCACAATTCAAAAAATTGCTAATTATTTAAATCTGGAATCAGTTATAATTCAAAAAAACTGATTTACTCTTTAAAAAAGTGAAATCTAAGTTATGAAACTGGCTGGTATATAAATTTTAGTGAATAATAGAATATTTATAATCAGCAGTTTCAATTAGCGTATAGAAATAAATTTAAACAGATGAAAAAAAACGCAACCTTCTTCATTGTTATTAGTTTTTTGTTAATATTATTTTCGGAAACTGTTGTAGCACAAGATAATAGTGCCTATCAATCCTTAGTTTCCGGATTTAAGACACCACCAGTTGAGGCTAGACCAAAAGTTTACTGGTGGTGGTTAAATGGAAATGTAAATAATGATAGAGTAGTTGAAGAAATAAAATCTATGCACGATGCAGGAATATCTGGTTTTGATATTTTCGAAATCGGTGTTCCAGAAGGTGATACGATTGTAAAACCAGGTCCGGCTTTTTTATGTGATGAATCACTAGAGTCAATTAAAGTAGCCTTGGAAGAAGCCGGGAAATACAATATGGAGGTTGGCTTAAATCTGGCAAGTAGCTGGAATGCCGGAGGAACCTGGATTAGTCCGGAACATTCTGCAAAAGCTATATTTTATTCGAAAACTATTGTGAAGGAGGGACAGGATAATCAGATGAAATTAAATTATCCTGAAATATCAAAAATAGACAGTAAAGGAAGAGAGCGTTTAATAAATTATACAAAAGAAGGAAAGCCTGCTTTTAGTCAGGAAATTGCAGTTGTTGCAGTGCCATTAAAACAATCAGAATCAAGCATAGACGTCAATTCTGTATTGGATTTAAGTGAATTTTTTGATGAAGAAAGTGAAACTCTTACGTGGAAGAATCCGGGCGGTCAATGGCAAATTTATCGATTTGTTTGTGCCAATTCAGGCGAGCAATTAATAATGCCCAGCAAATACTCAAAAGGGCCAATTATGGATCATTTTGATGCCGAATCAACAAAAGCACATTTTACTTATATAATTAGTCGACTTCAATCTGTTTTGGGTGATTTAGAGTCAAGTGCATTGAACAGTATGTACCTGGCAAGTTATGAGGCGTCAGAGTCAATGTGGACTCCAAGCCTGCCTCAGATTTTTGAGAAAATAAATGGTTATCAGATAAATAAATATTTACCCTTAATAATAAACGATTCTATTTATGAGGATCAGATAATCAATAAATTTAAGAACGACTTTAGGAGGACTGTTTCTGAATTAATGATTAACAATTGCTACAAAGCAGCAGGTGAAGTTGTTCATCAATATGGCTTAAAAATCAATTCAGAAGCCGGAGGCCCGGGATTACCTCTGCATCATGTACCTGTAGAGCCATTAAAAGCATTAGGTGTTCTGGATTTACCCAGAGGTGAGTTTTGGGTAAATCTCAACATATTTAATGATAAGGGGATAGATATTATGCGTGTGGTGAAAGAAATCTCTGCTGCTTCGCATATTTATAATAGAAAATTTGTTGAAGAAGAGGCTTTCACTACATTTCAGCACTGGCAGGAATCACCAAAGGATTTAAAACCAGTTGCCGACAGGGCTTTCTGTGAAGGAATGAATAGATTAGTTGTACATGGCTTTACTCATAATACCGATGGAGAATCGAAACCCGGTATTGTGTATCATGCCGGAACACATTATAATGATAAAAGAATTTGGTGGCCCAAAGTGAAACCGTTTAATGATTATTTATCACGTATTTCATATGTTTTCCAAAATACAGATTTTGTTGCTGATGTTCTTTATTATTACGGTGATGCAATTCCAAATTATGGTGGTCATAAGAACAGTCGTTATGCTCCGGGTAAAGGGTATGATTATGAAATAGTAAATACCGAATTATTATTGCAATTAACAGTTGAAAATTCAGAGTTGGTTTTGCCAACAGGTCAGCGATTTGCTGTGTTATATCTAGAACCGGAACAAGAAATTAATCCATTAGTAATTAATAAGCTGGATGAGTTATTAAAAGCCGGAGCTGTAATTTTAGGTAATAAACCAGACCGGATAAAAGAGATTGGAAGTTTAGTAAACGTACCAAAAACAAAAGAGCTTATTAATAAATTATGGGAAAACTCCGATAATAAAACCATAGAAACAATATTAAAAAAACACAGTGTTGTATCTAATCGCTCAACCTCTGAAGTCTTAAACTCTATAGGACGAGCAAAAGATGTTGATTATATGGGAGATGAGTTAAATCTGCTTGATTATATTCATTATCAAAAAGATGGTTTACATTTTTACTTTCTAAGAAATACAACAGGAGAAGTAATATCAAGGACTTTAAGTTTTCGTCAGGACAATAAGTATCCTGAAATATGGAATCCTGTAACTGGTGAAATAAATCCTGTTTCAGTTTATAGTATAAACAATGGTAGAACGGAAATTTCGCTTTCGTTTAATGAATACGAATCTGTTTTAATTGTATTTAAAGAAGGACTGAAGTTGAATTTTAGTAATAATGATTTTGAGTTACCAGATAATAGTGAAGTTGTTTATTTACCAGATGGTTTGGTGCTATTAAATGAAGAATCGAATAAGGTGAAAGGAAGTGCTGCTGCATGTGTTCCGTTAGATGGTTCGTGGGAAATTTATTTTAATCATCAGATGGGAACTCCCGAAAAAGTGATTTCGAATAAGCTTAAATCCTGGACAGAATCAGACAATCAATCAATTAAGTATTTTTCAGGTTCAGCTATATATGAAAAAACGTTTCAATATTTTAAAGAGTCAGTAGATTCTTCTATGGTGTTTCTTGATTTAGGTGAAATCGAAACTGTTGGTGACGTTTGGTTGAATGGTGTGCACTTGGGAGTGTCATGGTGTAAGCCTCACCGCTTTGATGTAACTGAAATTTTAAAATCAGGGAATAATACTTTAAAGATTGAAGTTTGTAATACATGGTCAAACCGTTTGAAAGGTGATGCTGTTACAGGTGAGTCCAATACATATACAAATATCACCAAAACTAATATACAGGGGTTAAACAGAAATTTTATTGAATGGAAGGATGTTCCGTTGATGAACTCCGGATTGTTAGGTCCTGTAAATCTTATAAAGGCGAATAAATATATTAATAAACCCTAACTATTAATAAAGAAGTAAGACCGGTCATATACTTCGAAAAGGAAAATGTTAAGCAAATAATTTTGATTCGGATTTGATTGAGAATGACTGTTGAACTGTTGATTTGTAAGTTTGATGTTTCTGAGATAAAGAATTGGGGACTTCTTATGGAGATAAATTCTTTAAATCAATGGTTTTAACGGTTATCTCAATAAATCATGACTGAAAAGTTATGTGCTTATAGGTAATAATTTCTAACATATTTAAAATTTTTGAAATGAAAAAAAATCTACAATTTAATTTTTCATTCATGCCACGCTTATATTATATCATGTGGCTTATTAGTATTATTGTATTGTGCAATGGCCAAATTGCCGCACAAACCACTTATTATTGTGATCCTGCTACAGGAAGTATGAGTAATGATGGTTCTGAATCAAGTCCATGGTCTACCTTGTTTGATGTATTTGAGGCAGGAAAGTCCTTTGAGGCAGGAGATATTATTTATTTATTGGACGGTTTACATGGAAATGTTTCAGTTACAGGTATTAATACTGATTATGTTACAATTCAGGCTTTAGATGGGCATACTCCAAAATTACAATCCTTAAAATTTATTGGAGCTTCGTATTGGCATGTAAAAGGTGTTGAGGTAAGTAGAGAATATATTGTTGACGGAGTAACCAATTCCAGACTGGTTTATATGGATGCTAATAGCCCATATAACATTGTTGAAGACAGTAAGATTTTTATTACAGAAACATTACCGGCTACAGCTGCTGAATTTAATGCAGTACTGGTTGACGGAGTTAAAACTCTAAGTGATTATACTACAGTTAAAAACTGTAATATTATAAATGTGGGTTATGGTGTTCAATTAACCAATACCAGCTATAATTTAATTGAAAATAATACTATCAATGGTGTTGGAATGGATGGTATTCAGGGACAAGGAAGCTATAATGTTATTCAATACAATAATATATCAACTAGTTATAAATTAAATACAAATCATGATGATGCTATTCAGTTCTATACTGTTGGAGATGATGGTTTAGCTGGTCATGGAACAAGTGTTGGAAACGAAATCAGAGGTAATATCCTTTATAGTGATCCTAATTTACCTGCAAGTTTTGAGCATCCTTTTGATGGAGGATTGGCTTGCTTTGATGGTATGTATGAAGATTATATTGTTGAAAATAATATTATTGTTACAAATACTTATAATGGACTTGTTTTATATGGTGCGGTAAATTGTAAAGTAGTTAATAATACGGTAATAGATCCGGATAATTCGGGTGAAAATTCCTTATGGATACAAATTGATAACCATAAAGAAGGTACTGCTTCATCATCAAATTTTGTTGCCAATAATTTATGTACATATCTTGATGTAGATGCTTCTATGGCAACCGTTTTAAATAACCTGGTTATCTCCACTGATGAGTATAGCAGGTTTTTTATGGATTTTGATAATCTGGATTTACATTTAAAACCAGGATGTGAAGCTCTTGATAGCGGAACTGATGCAGAAGGTGTTCCATCTATCGATATTGAAGGAAATGCTCGTCCTTTTTTAGATGCTTATGATATTGGTGCTTACGAAAGTGTGACTCCTTATCAAGCCGTTACCGGTGTTTCTTTTGTAACAGCAGACGTAACTATGGGAATTCGGGATCCATACCAATTAAGTGTTGAAGTTACCCCTTCAGATGCAACATATCAAACTGTTACATATTCTTCTTCAGATGAAACCGTTGCAACAGTTGATGAAAAAGGTTTAATTACTGGTTTAACAGGAGGAATAACAATAATTACTGCCACTACAACAGATGGTGGATTCACTGCAACTTGTAATGTGACAGTGGTGTACGTTCCGGTAACAGGAATAACAATTTCTCCTGAAACTACAGACGCAAATTATGAGGATATATTTACTATTACAACAGAGGTATCTCCTGCGGATGCTTCTTTTCCTGGTGTTTCATATACTTCGTCAAATGAAGAAGTGGCGATAGTTGATGAAAATGGAGTCGTGTATTGTGTAGGTTCAGGTACTGCAGATATTACAGTTACAAATGATGATAAAGGAATAACTGCAGTATGTTCTTTGGTTGTAAATCCAATTCAAGGAGATTATAATCTTGCATTTTTAAAAGATGTAACGCCATCTGTTGATGGAGATGAGGCAACTCCTAATGAAAATCTGGTAGATGGTATAACAACGGATGCTGAGAGATGGTCAGTGGAAACTTATCCTCAATATGCAGAGATTGATTTAGGGGCAGAATATAATATTTCAATGTTTGAGCTTTATACCTATAAAGGTAGAGATTATCAATATACTATAGAATTAAAGTCAGAAGGAGGAGAATATGAAACAGTCGTTGATCGTTCCGCAAATACAGATGCAATTCAACCTATTTTTGATGAAGTAAGTTTGCAAGGCAGATATGTAAAAATTACCGTAACAGGAGCCGCAACTTACACCGGATCATGGATTAGTCTAAATGAATTAAGAGTGCTTGGTAGTCCTATTTCAGTAACAGGTATTGAACTGTCAGAAACATCTATGCAAATGAATCAGCATGAGTCAGCCGGTTTGATGGCTACTGTTGTTCCTTCAAATGCTACCAATACAAATTATGTATGGGCATCAAGCAACCCAGCTATAGTATCAGTAAGTAATGATGGTACTATTCTTGGTTTACAGGAAGGAAGCGCAACAATTTCAGTTACAACAGAAGATGGTTTTCATGAGGCCACTTGCGATGTTACTGTTGGGCAATTTGATGGAGTATTAGAGACTCCGGTGGCTGATGCTTATGTAAGAGGATTGCAATATGGAGATAATAACTATGGTAGTGCAGAGGATTTAGCTGTTAAATATTCTGGATACGCTGCCTATCTTAGACAATCATTCTTAAAGTTTGATATATCTAATAAACCGGAGCAAATTTCCAAGGCAATTTTACGTATGTATGCAATGGTAACAGGTGGGGGTGAAACTAATTCTTTACAACTGGTATCAGATGATACATGGACTGAAGATGTTATTACTTATAATAATGCGCCTTCTGCCGGTAGTTCAGTATTAACATGGACTGTTCCATCTGTAGATGCATTTGTGGATATTGATGTAACCAGTTTGGTTCAGGATGAAGCCGATAATTTTTTATCAGTAAAAATTGTAGCCAATAGTGGTACTTATACATCCTATTACAGTAAAGAAGGTAGTTATGCACCTCAATTAATAATGTATAGGGATCAATCCACAGGTTTGAAAGAAAAGAATAATGATGATTTTGGTTTTGTTTTATATCCAAATCCAACATCTTCTAATGAAGTGAAAATTACTTTCTCCGGAATAGATAATGGTGATGCGTATATCCAAATTTATAATGTAGCTGGAGAAATAATTAAGACTATTGACGTTTCAAATGCATCAGAAGATGTATTTACTATATCTGATTTAGCAAAAGGGATTTACATTGTTGTTTTAGAAAATGGTAATTCAAAGGTTTGTAAAAAACTACTTGTAGAGTAGAATTATTGTTTTGCTTTTGTTCCCGGAAGAATGGAGTTATTCTTTCGGGAATTTTTTTAACTCTTATATAGGGTTTATCCTACTATCCGGGTTGTTCTTATAAATCAGTCATGTAAATCAAATATTATTAGAATGAAAAATATCTTCTGCATAGGATTAATTCTTATTGTGATATCATGTAGTCAGTCAATAAAGAAAAAACCTGTTGGGGTTGTATTTAATCTGGAGAGCATAAAAAGAATAGATGGGCCCGGAGATAATTGGTGTATTACCTGGGCTAAGGATGGAAGTCAAATTACCTCTATGGATGATGGAAATTGGCTTAAAGATAATAGAGAAGGGTATCATAATAATATTTATAAAATTTATGGGAGTAAAGATGAGTTTACAAGAGAACCAATTGAGGCATATCCCAAATTTTCGTATGAAGGAGAAGGTTGGTTTGGATATGGGGTTTGTTCTGTAGATGGAACATTATACTCTATGGTATCCAGAACACCAAGAGAAAGATGGGGTATTCCGTTTGTTAGTCTTAAGCTTCTACAATCGGAGGATGAAGGAAACACCTGGACCAGTGTAAATGCTGAAGGTGAAGAACAATTGGTAAAGCCATGGGATGAAGAGGCAAAAGAAGCAGATGAAGAGGCTGATTTGCTTTTTTGTAAAGAATGGGGAGAGGAAGTAAATGGTGCAATAGCGTATCCTTTTGTATTCTGTTCGTTTGTTCAATGTGGTCAGGATAATTCTAAAGCAAAAGACGATTACGTTTATATCTATGCTCCGGAGCCACAAAGTAATCATGTTTCTTTAGTAAGGGTTCATAAGCACGATGTTGCTAAAAGAAGTGAATGGGAATTTTTTAGCAAGTGGGATAATGATAAGCCTGTATGGACAAAAGATATTTTAAAGAGAGGACCTGCACATGTTTTTCCTGAAAAAAATGAAAAAGCCGAATATTTTGGATGGTATTCCTGGTTGCCTTCTGTCGTCTGGAATCAAGGTCTTGGCCTATATATTATGGCTAATGGAGGCACTTATGCAGGAAGGGGATTAACTAGCAGTGCCGAGGATTACTATCACAGTCCGATGCATACTAAAACGGGCAGCTTGGGCTTTTGGTACTCAGAGAATCCTTACGGACCATGGAAACAATTTTATTATACAGATTATTGGATTGTGGACAATGAGAAAAACCGAACCTATCAACCCAAACTATCTCCAAAGTGGATAAGTGAAGATGGAACCAAAATGGTTTTAATCTGGTCTGATGCAATGCGTAATGATGAAGGAAAGTCGCATACAGTCAATTATATGTGGAATCAGATGGAAATAGAGATTCAATTAAATAAAAATGACAACTACTAAAATATTAATCATGCCTGAAAAGAAATCTATTCAAATCGAAATCTTTGGATCATTGATCCTTGCTTGCATACTGTTTTTCTTCTCAGGGTGTTCACTAAAGGAGAAAAAAATGGAGGTTCAGGAGATACGATTTGGAAAAACTCAGGATGGAAATGAAGTTAATGAATATATCATAACCAATAGTAATGGTGTTGAGTTATCTGTTATTGAGTTTGGAGCTATTATTAAAAGTTTAAAAGTTACATCTGCAACAGCAGAAAGCGTTGATATAGTGCTTGGTTATGATGATTTGCAAGGCTATGAAAATGATCCTTATTATTTTGGAGCAACTATCGGAAGAGTTGCCAACCGAATGAGTAATGCGCGTTTTTTATTAGATAGTATTCAATATCAATTAGCTAAAAATACCTTGCCTGATTTTGGCCCGAATCATTTGCATGGAGGTACTAAGGGATTTAATAAAGTACTTTGGAAAGGTGAAATTATTAAGACTAACGAAGGAAATGGAGTGATTTTTTCATACCTGAGTAAAGATGGAGAAGAAGGTTACCCGGGTAATGTTAATTGCAGTGTTACTTATATTCTAACGAACGATAATGAGGTGAAAATAGATTTTAAGGCAACTGCTGATAAAAATACAGTGGTTAATCTTACTCATCATAGCTATTTTAATTTGAAAGGAGCTGGATCAGGAGATGTATTAAAACAGAAAGTGGAAATTGGAGCATTAAAAATTACTAATGCAGATGAAGATCTGATTCCAACAGGTGTTATAAGCACAGTTGAAGGTACACCATTTGATTTTTCAGAGATGAAAACAATTGATTGGGATTTTGAAAATACCAGGACAACTAAATTTCAAGGGTACGATATCAATTATGTTTTACCAAAACACTCAAAGACTGATGTAATACTTGCTGCCAGAGCTAAAAGCGATGATAGTAAAATAGGACTGGAAGTATATACAAGTCAGCCTTGCATGCATTTTTACACAGGAAACTTTTTAGAGGGAAAATCAGGAAAAGGAGGTTTAGCATATCAACAATACGGAGCTTTTTGTTTTGAACCTCAGGCTTATCCCGATGCACCAAATCATAACAACTTTGAGTCGATAGAGCTAAATGTAGGAGAGGAATATCATCAGGAGATTATATACAAAGTAGTTCTTCCCTGAATATAGCTTTGAGATCAGTATGAAATAAAAAACAGAATTAGATATTAATTTATCAATGAAAAATCCAGAAAAAGAAATCGACATATTAGTCCCTGAGAATAGTGCGCTTTCGCATAATGATTATATCAAATTTATTTACGATTCAAGGGATCTGCTAAAGCAATACCCTCTATATTTTGCAGGCTCTGAAGATATTGATTCATTAGAAATTGCACATCTTATTCCAGAGGTTAAAGAAACTATTCTTACAATATATATTGGAATTAATGAAGCTGTATGTAATAAAGGATTAGTAACGCCTTTTTTGCCTCGTCATGCCCATAATAATGTATTTGTATTCGATCCGGAAATCTATAGTGGAGGAGCTGATGTTCCGGAAGGAACGGTAGATGCAAAAAATATCATTAATGGATTTTTGCCGCCAAATTTATCTTGGTCAGATGGTTGGACCTATGTAATGATTTCTGATCCGGCAAGAAGTTTTTCAAGCTTATGGAAAGAGAAGGGGTATATTGATATGATTCCAGCAAAATTCGAGGATTTTACAATGATTTCAGATCATAACAAATCTCGCGTTTGTACATTTATTGATCCGGAAGCATTCAATCATCCTGTAAATAAAAGCAGAGCTTACCTAAAAAGAGCAAGGTTGGATGGTGAGAAACTTTATTCTGAATTTACAATTCCGGAATTAATAAAAGGAGAAACAGAAGGCTTGGTTCCAGTGATATTAAATCAAGGCGAAAAATTATATGTAGCCAGACCAGATTTTCAACCATGTGCACATTGCTGGAGTAATATTCATCCAAATAATGAACAATACGCTGTTGTAAATGAAAACTCAGCAATCCCATTAAACCTGGTTATTCAAAAGCCAATGGTTAATGAAAAATATATTAATCAATTGGTACCGCCAGCTGGCAGTGCAGATAATACCACTGATTGGTTTTATCGAGGTGATATACTTTACCGAAAGCCAATTAAACCTGGACATATATCCGGATAGAGGTATGCTATAATAGTAATGGTTATGTTTTTTAAAATATAAATAGTATGAAGAAAAGTGTTGTGTTTTCTGCCGTTGTAGCTGCTTTGGGAGGTTTATTGTTTGGTTTTGATACGGCAGTGATTTCAGGAACTACAGATTGGCTGAAACTAGTATATGATTTAACCCCATCACAATTAGGATTTACCGTAGCAAGTGCACTGATAGGAACCATTTTTGGTGCTTTATTTATAGGTAAACCTGTTGATATTTATGGAAGAAGAAAGACTTTGTTTGTATTAGCGATTCTGTATTTTATTTCCGCTGTTGGATCTGCATTGGCTTTTAATTGGTATAGTTTTTTGGTATTTAGATTAATAGGAGGATTAGGTGTTGGAGGAGCATCAGTCGTGTCTCCAATGTATATTGCTGAAATATCTCCGGCTAAATTCCGTGGACGATTGGTAGCTGTAGCTCAATTGAATATCGTTTTTGGTATGTTGCTGGCATATCTTTCAAATTATATTGTTGTTGGATTGAATTTAGGTGAGGTTGAGTGGCGCTATATGTTTGGAGTTGAGGCCATACCTGCTGCATTATTTTTCATATTCTTATTTTTTACGCCGCGTAGCCCCAGATGGTTGATTAGTAAAGGATTTTATGATGAGGCTAAAATTGTTCTGGATAAATGTGGAACTGATACCGGTAATGTTGAAGAAGAGATTGAAGCCATAAAAAAATCTATTGAAAATGATAATTCACTAAAACATGAGAAGTTTTATACTAGGAAGTATAAAACACCTATTTTTCTTGCAATAATGCTGGCTTTATTTAATCAGTTTTCCGGTATTAATGCTGTTCTTTATTATGCTCCGGAAATATTTACTATGGCAGGATTTGGTAAAAGTTCTGCACTGCTAAATACAATGGGAGTAGGAGGTGTATTTTTTGTTTTTACAATAGTTGCAATGGCCTTGATCGATCGTTATGGTCGCAAAAAGCTAATGGTTATAGGATCTGTAGGTTATATCATTAGTTTGCTTGCGGTTACAATCTGCTTTGTAATATATGGTAAGGAGTTTTCAGAAGTTGGAAGTATTGTGGTCTTGATTAGTGTATTTGTGTTTATTGCTTCACACGCATTTGGTCAGGGCTCTGTTATATGGGTTTATCTGAGCGAAATTTTCCCTAATAAAGTAAGAGGAAAAGGACAGTCGTTAGGAACTACTACTCACTGGATCGCTGCTGCAATTATATCATGGACTTTTCCGTTAATAGCTAATTTATCAGGAGCTTATACATTTGGTTTTTATACCATTTGTATGGTTGGTCAGTTAATTTGGGTTATGTCGCTTATGATTGAAACAAAAGGAGTTTCTCTTGAAGAAATACAGCATAAACTCGGGATTAAATAAAAGAGGTAAACCTTAAGTAATTTGTTAAAATATAAATGGATAGAATTATGATGAAAAGATGGGTATTGTCACTGGTAGTCATTTCGTTGGCAGGTAGTTTATTTGCACAAAAATTTGAAGGATTAGCAGAAACACCACCAATGGGTTGGAATAGTTGGAATAAGTTTGGGAGAGAAGTGAATGAGCAAATCATTAAGGAGATGGCTGATGCTATGGTCGAAACCGGATTGAAGGATGCCGGATATGAGTATATTAATGTGGATGATACCTGGCAAATATCAAGGGATGATGAAGGTAATATACAAGTTGATACAACAAGGTTTCCTTCAGGCATAAAGGCATTGGCAGACTATGTACATTCCAGAGGATTAAAATTTGGGATATACTCCTGTGCAGGCGTTAAAACTTGCTGTGGATTTCCCGGAAGTAGAGGATATGAATTTCAGGATGCACGTACCTATGCTTCCTGGGGTGTTGATTTACTTAAATACGATTTTTGTTATGCAGATGTTGATGGTCAAAATACAACTGCATCTTATAAATTAATGCGAGATGCTTTGTATAAAGCAGGGCGTCCTATTGTGTTTAGTATTTGCGAGTGGGGAACCACAAAACCATGGCTTTGGGCTAAGGATATTGGTCATCTTTATCGCACAACTATTGATATTACAGATTGTTCAGAATGTCTTATGGTTACAGGAGCAAGAGGATGGTTAAATATTTTAGATGAATCAGCACCTATCTGGAAATATAATGGTCCTGGTCATTGGAATGATCCGGATATGCTAGAAGTGGGAAACGGAGGATTGACGCCTCTTGAAAATAAATCGCATTTTACCATGTGGTGTATGCTTTCGGCCCCTTTAATTTTAGGTAATGATTTAGCAAATATGAGTGATGATGTATTAGAGATATTAAAAAATGAAGACTTGATTGCTATTGACCAGGATCCACTAGGACAATCTGCATACAGATATATTCAGGATGAAGAAATAGATGTGTGGATTAAACAATTGGAAGGGGATAGATGGGCCGTTGCTATTTTAAATACAAGTGGGATAGAGCAAGAGTTTCACTTAAAGTGGAATATCAAGTATATGACGCGTGTGTTTCAGGAGGAATTTAATGTAGCTCCAAGCTATCAATTATATGATGTATGGGAGCATAAATCAGCAGGCACTACAGGAAATTCTCTGGAAGGGAAATTGAAAGGTCGTGATGTAAAATTATTTATTCTTACCAAAGAAAAATAATCTGTATTTAAGCTTATAAGATTGTATTGTAAATAATATCCGGAGTCTATTGTAATTTGATAACGCTAGTATTCCGGCTTAAAAAATATTGTCCATTTGTAAGGTCAGTTAATTATCTGCAAGTGGTAGATATCTAAATTGTTAATCTAAGTTTTATAATTATGAAAAAAATTACTCTAAAAAAAAGTAGTGATAAAATCACTATGTTTCACTTATTAAAAAAAGGTCTTTATCGGATGCTTTTAGTTAGTGTTATGTATGTATTTGCACTAGTAAGTACAGTACAGGCGCAAAGCTTTACCGTAAATGTTGATTTTGGAAGTGATAATACTCCCTCTGAGGGATGGAATAATATTACATTGGAAACAATGAATATACAAGCTTTGCTGAATTCAAATGGAGCGGCTACAGATATTAGTTTGTCTGTGTACGATGCTTTTAATGGCGTAAATAATAGTGGATCTACAGGTACAGAAGGTATTCCAACTCTTGCTAGTAGTGATAGTTTTTTTGGAAATACAGCTGTATTTGAAAGTGCTTCAGAGCCAACAGGTGGTGTGAAATTCAGCGGGTTGGATCCTGATAAAAGTTATAATCTTGTAATTCTTTCATCTCGAGCAGGAGCTACTGATAATAGAGAAACAAAATTTGATATCATAGGTGCTTCAAGTGATGTTTTAACAGTTAATTCATCTTCTAATACAACAACTGTTTCAGGTAGTTATTCACCAGATGCCAACGGTGTACTAACTATAGATGTTAGTGCCGGACCAAATAATGATAACTCGTATAAATTTTACTATTTAAATACCATTCAGTTATCATATGAATTAGCTACTGCATTAACTGATGTGGAGGAGGAACAGCCGGAATTTGATATTTATCCTAATCCGGTCAAAGATTATATGAATGTAAAAGCAACAGAGTTATCTGAAATGAAAATATTTGATGTTTCAGGTAATGTTGTTCATCATGAAACTATTGAGGAAGGAAATAATAAGATAAATATCGATCTTAAGGCAGGTCTTTATTTTATACAGATGTTTGTATCAGATAAAGCTGTTTATTCAAACAAGTTTATAGTTGAATGATAATGTGTAACCTCTGTTTAATCAATTCTATAGTAGCATGTTAACTACTTGATTTATACGTAAAAAATTAAAAGGCAAAAGGTTTTGTTGTTATTAACTAAGTAGTAATAACTATAGTGATTTGGATTTTCATAGAGAAGCCTGAAAATTTATTTTCAGGCTTTATTATTTAACATTGGTCTTGTTGAAATAGAGAATTTGTATTTATCGCCTCTATAATATGATTTTTCAATTTCTACTACATTATCATTTTGACAAAGACTAACTCCATCTAAAATGAAGTTTGCTAAGGGAGTTTCATTTTCAAAATAGTTGTTTGGATCATTGGGCATTGAAATCGTAGTGCTTAAACTACGTTCAACAGAGCTTATTTTAAGGTTGTAATGTTCTTCATAAAGCTTCATTAAGGGTTGATCCATGTCTAATAGGTTTATCTTAGGGCACAAAGTTAATGATATGTACCTGGTTTCATCTTTTAATAAATAATCAGAACCATACCTGAGCTTATGGATTTTTAATACCGGGCCTTCAATAATATAATTTCTGTTGTTTATATTACCAGAAATACCATCGTTTAATATTGTTTTTTCAAGTATGATATTTTTAGGAACAAGTCCTTCTTTAATTAAGTTATCATTGAAACTTTCTCTGATGGCATGTATAGATCCTAAAATTCTGGTTAACTGTTTATCCTCGCTTTGGTTTAAAACAAAAGTACCTTTTCCTTTAACTCTGGTTCCATATCCTTTTAGTTCTACCTCTAACAAACTTTTTCTGGCAGTAGTATTGCTAATGGTATACATTTTTATGAGTTCATTTTCAGAAGGGATCTTGTCACCAGGTTGTAATTCCCCGGATTTTATTTTTTCAATGATTTCATTGCTGATTTGTAAGTATTTAGGAGGGCTTTTCTTCATTTGTTAATTTTTATTTAACACAAATATAGTGTTTTTTTTGTTTTTCCTAAATTCATTTATAACTTTGAAAAATAAACTTTGTGCGTTAAGTTAGTTATGAGAAAAAATCTACAATTAATTCCTTGGCTGATAGTGTTTTTGGCCTTGATTGCTACGGCTTTAAGTTTCTTAGATAGAATGGTTTTACCAATTTCTATAATAGAGATTACTAAAGAATTTCCGATTTCAGATGTTGAATATGGTTTTATTAATACCGGTTTTTTAATCGGATATGCTATTATGTTTACAGTTGGAGGGATTTTTATTGATAGATATGGTAGTCGATTAGGACTATTCTTTTCTGTTGGAATATGGTCGTTTGCTACAATGTTACATAGTGTTGCTAATAATGTATACCATTTTGGAATCTTTCGATTTTTATTAGGTTTGGGAGAAGGCGGAGCTTTTCCAGGTGCAATAAAGGCTGTTGTAGAATGGATACCTAAGGATAAAAGAGCAATAGCCAATGGAATAGCAATTGGCGGTTCTGCCATTGGTGCTGTTATTGCTCCTCCGTTAAGTGTATATTTAATAGCAGTAATGGGGTGGAGAGGTGTATTTATATTTACAAGTATTATTGGTTTTTTATGGTTGATTGGATGGATGTATTTCTCCAGAAAGAAGTATTCTGATAAATATGCGGTAGAAGCTCACCAGAAACCTGCGAAAATAAATTTTTTACCACTTCTAAAAAGAAAGCAAACATGGGTTTTTATTGCGATCCGTTTTATGCTTGATCCTATTTTTTATTTTTATATGTTTTGGATTCCAAAGTATTTAAATGAAGTACGAGGAGCAAATCTTGAACATATTGGAAAGTTACTTTGGATCCCATTTTTTATGCTAGGTATATCCAATGTTATCGGAGGTTTGCTTTCTGATAAAATCAATAAAAAAACGAAGAATATAAACCTTTCGCGTAAAGTTGTAATGGGAGTGGCTGCATTATTGACAATGTCTGCTCTATTTGTGGATTTTATTCCTTCTTATCAATTTGTAATTGTTATTATGGTTGTGGTATTTTTTGCTCATGGTTTATGGATAACAAATTATATCACTGCCATATCTGATATATTTGGAAAGGCTTCTTCATCAACAGTTGTTGGTATGTCTGGTTCTGCAGGGGCCATTTCCTCTTTTGTAATTAATCCCTTGATAGGATTGATTATTTCAAGATTTTCATATGATCCGATGTGGATTTATGCAGGAGTAATGTATATGGTTATGTTTCTGATTTTTATTTTAAAATTAAACATTAAAGAATTAAACCTGAATCCAAACTGAGTTCAAACATATTTTTATTATCTAATAGTTTAACAAAAACTATTTTTAATTTAAAAAATGTTAATAATTTTAACACAATTTTACATGTGTTCATGAATTCATTGGGAAAAAAGATATCAGAGAGAAAAGCCTTTGAAGTAATTTATAATAAATACTTTAATGAGTTTTATGAGATTGCTAATCATTTTATTCATGATAGTGAGGAGGCAAAGGGAGTGGTGCAGGAGAGTTTTATTAAACTTTGGCAAAAAGGTATGGCTAGCCATCCGGAACAAGAGTGTAGGAATTACTTATTTATCCTTGTCAGAAACAGGTGTTTTAATATTCTCAGAGACAAAAAGCGAACGATTATAGATATTGATAATGCAGATCATCTTACTTTTTCTTTCAAATTTAAAATGTTAGAAGAAACAGGAGAAGAAATTTTAGTGTTCAAAGAATTACAAAGTAAAATAGAACAGATTATTAATGATTTACCTCCTCAATGTAAGGAAGTATTTAGAATGAGTCGTTTTGAGGAATTAAGCAATAAGGAAATAGCTGAAAAATTGGGCGTTACAGTAAAAGCTATTGAAGCTAATATGACAAGAGCACTGAAAGTACTTAGAAGAGATTTAAAACCTTATTTAGAAAATAAAATTATTACACGTAAAGGCTTTAATATGAATGCATTCGTGTTGATGTTTTTATAAAAAGTAAACTTTTTTGAAATTTAATATAGGGTTGATTCATGCTCCTGTGTTTTTAATATGAGTAATGAGAATACAATGGATAGATTTGATAAAATATTACTAAAATATTTCCAGGGGAAAAGCGATAAGGAAGATCTAAAGGAGTTAGATGAATTTATTCAGGATACAGAGAATAAAAATACTTTTAAAGATTTCTTTAAAGTTTGGTTATGGACAGGACAGATGAAAGGAGGAGAGCCAAAAGTTCCTTTTCTTGACACTTGGGATAAAATTTTATTGGGAGAACAAAATACACGTGTTGTTAATTTCAGACAGCTTTTTGCATATGCAGCTACTATATTGATTTTAATCAATATGGGATGGTGGGGAGGAAAGATATTTTACGATAACAAAGCAGAAAGTTCATTTGAAACCTATCAGATTACATCTAATCAATTTGATAATTCTACTATTACTCTGCCAGACCAAACGTTAGTTCATTTGAGAAAGGGATCATATTTAAAATATGACTCCAGGTTTAATAAAAAAGATCGTGAGGTTTTGTTGGAGGGAGAGGCTTTTTTTGAGGTGGCTCATAATCAAGAGAAACCTTTTATTGTAAAAGTATCTGATGCTGAAGTCAGAGTTTTGGGAACTAAGTTCAATGTATTTGCAGAAAAAGGATCTAATATCTATCAAACAACATTAGTTGAAGGAAAAGTGGCTTTTTCTACCAAACAAGGGAAAAGCTATGTGCTGAAACCCAGTCAAATGATTGAGTATAATAAAGAAAAGAAATCTATAAAAATTAAAAGTGTAAATACAGAACTATACACAGCCTGGACAGATGGTAAGATTATGTTTCGTGATGAAAGTCTTGGGGAAATTGTAAAAAAATTAGAGAGAATTTATCATGTGCAATTTGTATTTAATAATCCGGAGTTAGCTACAAAGTACCATTTTTCAGGCACATTTAATAAAGAAACATCAATTGGGGATGTGATTAAAATGTTAAAAAGCTCAATGCCTTTAAAGGTAAAACGAGTTGAAAAATTTCCAGAAAGAGATATTATCTATATGGAGTAAAATAAAAACGGGCAATACTACCAATATTGCCCGGACTTAAAACAAGGGACTACCAATCCCTTAGTAATAATTTCTAACATCTACAAAATTATGAAAAAAAAATCTGTAATCGGGTTTTTTGCCCGTTCGTATCTGAAAAAAACATTTCTTATTATGAGATTATCCGTATTTTTCATGTTCTTATCAGTGTTTGTTGTAAACGCAAATAATGTTGTTTCGCAAGACACAAAGCTTTCTTTAAAGTTTGAAGATGCTACTTTAACAGAGATCTTTGAAAAAATGGAAAGTGAGTTAAATGTTGGGTTTTTAGTACCCAGTAACATGCTCAAAAATGACCAAACATATAGCTTTACTGTTGAAGAGGCTACCGTAAAAAGTGTATTGGATAAAGTTTTAGCACCAATAGGCTATAAATTCGAGGTAGTTGGTAATAATGTAGTGATTACTGCAGAGTCTGGAGCACAGGAAACAAAAACTGTTACAGGAACTGTATCTGATCCTTATGGAGCTTTAGTTCCCGGTGTAACAGTAATGATTAAAGGCGAGACTGTAGGTACCATAACTGATATTGATGGTAAATATTCACTTGCAGAGGTGAGCATAGGTAAAACACTAGTGTTTTCGTTTATTGGAATGAAAACTTACGAAGTTGTTTATACAGGACAAGCAATTTTAGATGTTGTTTTAGAAGAAGAAACAATAGGTTTAGATGAGGTAGTTGCAGTAGGTTATGGAACAATGAAAAAGAGCGATTTAACCGGTTCTGTAACATCTGTATCTTCTGATGAATTAGCTGCATTCCCTGTAGTTAACGCAGTTCAGGCTATTCAAGGTAGAGCTTCAGGGGTACAGGTTACTTCTATAAATGGTGAGCCGGGTGCTGAAAGCAGAATTCGTGTTCGTGGTGGTACTTCAATTAATGCAAGTAGTGATCCTCTGATTGTAGTAGACGGATTCCCGGGTGCAAGTATGCCATCTGCTGAAGATATTCAATCTATGGAGGTACTTAAAGATGCTTCTGCAACAGCAATTTATGGTTCCAGAGGTGCCAATGGTGTAATCTTAATTACAACTAAAAAAGGTAAAGAAGGTACCCTTAAGGTAGAAGTAAACAGTTCATATAGTTTCGATAAAGTAGATAAAACTTTAGATGTTCTAAATGCTTCTGAATTTGCGACCTATATGAATCAAGTTGCAGTAAATGATGGAGGTACAGGTTCTTATGATCCTTCAGCTTATGGTGTAGGTACAGATTGGCAGGATGTGATTTTTAGAAATGGATCTATTCAAAAACATCAGGTATCTGTTTCTGGTGGAACAAAAGATATCAGATTCTATAATTCAGTTGGTTATTACGATCAGGAAGGTATCGTAATTAATTCAAAGTATAAGCGCTTCAATGGTTTATCAAATATTGATTATACAATTAATGATAAATTAAAAGCAGGAACAAGCTTTACTTATAAAAGAAGTGTTCAGGATGGTGTAAAATCTCAGGAAGGTTCTGGAGGTGCAGATAATACCGGAGTTATTTCTGCGGCTTTAATTATGGAGCCTACTGCTGGAATTTACAATGAAGATGGTTCATTTACACTTTCTAGTATTGGTGATCCTAATGATAACCCATACGCGATTGCAACTCAATATACTGACGAAAGAGTGTATGATCGTTTCCAGGGGAATGGATATGTTGAGTGGGATATTATTAAAGACCTTACATTTAAAACAACAATAGGTGTTGAAATTAATAATAAACGTCAGGGAACTTATTCTCCAAGTACATTAAATGCAGGTAATGCATATGATGGTATTGCAAGTGTATCAACTTATAAGCAGACAAATATTATCAGTGAGAATTATTTGAGCTATGAAAAGAAATTTGCAGACCATAAGATTAATATATTGGGTGGATATTCTTATCAAAAATACCGTCAGGAATATGCTCAGGCAAACAGTAGAGGATTCAACACTGATACTTATTTATATTGGAATTTAAGTACGGGTTCTGAATACAGACCAGCTTACTCTGCGTTAACTGAGTGGGAAATGTTATCTTATTATGGACGTTTCAACTATAACTACAAAGATAAATACCTTCTTACTTTCACAGGTCGTTATGATGGTTCATCAAGGTTAGGAGCAAATAATAAATGGGGTTTCTTCCCTTCTGGTGCTTTTGCCTGGAATGTAAAACAAGAGCCATTTCTTGAAAATGCTGATGCAATCAGTAATTTAAAATTAAGAGCGAGTGTTGGGGTTACAGGTAATACAGATATTGGTGTATACAAAACATTGGCATTGTTTAGTTCTGTAAACGCAATTGAAGGAGATGCAACAGTAAATTCAGTTATCCCTAGTAGTGTAGAAAATGCGGAATTAGGCTGGGAGAGCACAAGTCAGACTGATATCGGTTTTGATTTAGGATTTTTCAATAGTAAAGTAAATCTTACTTTTGATTACTACTATATGAAAACTACGGATTTATTGTATAACCTACCTCTTCCTTATTATTCAGGATATAGTTCTGCAATATCAAATATTGGAAGTATGATGAATAAAGGGATTGAATTTTCTCTTAAAACCGTTAATGTAGATAAAGCTTTATACTGGTCAACTGATTTTAATTTCTCAACTAATAAAACAGAGATTTTAAAACTTAACGAAGGTGAAGTAAAATATTCATCAAGACCAACTCATCTGGTTGGAGATGAAACTGCAATATTAAAAGAAGGTGCTCCTGTAGGATCATTTTACGGATATGTATTTGATGGACTGGATGAAGAAGGTAAAGTTCAGTATAAGGATATAGCAGGTGTTGATGCAGATGGAAATGTTGTTATGGAGCCGGATGGTGTTGTAAATAGTAATGACAGAAAAATAATTGGTAATCCACATCCTGATTTTATCTGTGGTATTAATAATACTTTGGAATATAAAAACTTTGATTTAAATGTGTTTATCCAGGGAGTGTTTGGTAACGATATTATTAACTACACAAGAATGGAATTAGAAACTGGTTCAGGAAGAAATAATCAGCTTAGTACTATTAAAAATGCCTGGACACCAACAAATACAAATACAAATATTCCAAAAGTATCAGGTTCAAATAATTATACGATGTCTTCTCGATGGGTTGAAGATGGAACTTATGTAAGACTTAAAACAATTTCATTAGGATATACATTGCCTAAAAAATTCGTAAGTAAATATGGAATTGATAAGTTCAAATTATATGTAAGTGCTCAAAACCTTTTCACAATTACTGATTATTCAGGTTATAACCCAGATGTTAGTTATAATAATTCAAATACAAAACTAGGATTGGATTATGGTAGTTATCCAAATGCTAAATCAGTAACTGTAGGATTTAATTTGACTTTTTAACCAGGAAATAAGTAAGTTATGAAAAATAAAGTATTAATATATTTAACAGCCCTGTTCTTTTCTGTACAAGCATGTACTGATCTGGAAGAGAATCCAATAGGAGCGTTATCACCTGAATCATATTTTCAAACAGAACAACAATTAGAAGAAGCTGTATTAGGAATATACTATTATATGGCTTACGAATGGATGTATGGCCGTAAGCTTTATATGACAATAAATCTGCAGGATGATGTTGCAGACATCGGTAATACCGGTACAAAATCCTACAGAGTTGTTATGAATACATTTAATGTAGATGCAAACAATGCCTTAGTGGCTTATTCTTGGATGTCTACTTATAAATGTATCAGTGCAGCTAACAGTGCAATTAATGGTTATGATAAAATTTCTATTTCAGATCAGGACTTAGCAGATCAGTTACTTGCAGAAGCAAAAGTAACAAGAGCAATGTTATACTTTAATCTTGTTCGTTTATTTGGTGATGTACCTTTTATCGATAAGTTCGTTAATGATCCGGCAACAGTTGCAACCGTAAGTAGAACTCCGGTTTCTGAGATTTATGCGCAATTAATTGAAGATTGCGAATTTGGAGTTGAGCATTTACCTGATACATATTCTTCAGGAAGCATACGTTGTCGTCCTACTAAAGGTGCAGCAAAAACATTATTGGCATCTATGTATTTAACTACAGGCGACTATACAAATGCTGCTAAATATGCGGAAGAAGTAATTAGTGAAAAAGCAAAATACGACTACGATTTATTGGAAGATTTCTCTCAATTATGGTATGCTGATAATGGAGATACAAAAGAACATATCTGGTCAGTTGACTTCTTAGCAGGAACAAGTTGGGATTATATCAGTACTCTTACCATGCCTAATGTTGCAAGTGGTTGGAGTGTAATGGTTCCAAGTGAAGGATTGTATGATATGTATGAAGAAGGAGATGTTAGAAGAGATGAAACAATTCTTTCAGAATATGAAAAAGACGGAGTTACTACATCCTATACTGAATGGAGTATTCCAAAACGTCACTGGGCTAAATTTAGTCATCCTGCAGATGGTTCTGGATCTGATGGTTCAAATAGTGGTTATAACTATCCATTGTTCAGATTCTCAGAAGTATATTTGATTGCAGCAGAAGCTTTAACCGAAGTTAACGGTGGTCCAACAACCAAAGCATACGAGTATATTGATAAAGTTCGTACCAGAGCAAAAATTGATCCTTTAGAATCAGGATTAGGTAAAGATGATTTTATTGATGCTGTATTAAAAGAAAGAATGTTAGAGTTTGCCTGTGAGGGTAAAAGATGGTTTGATATATCTCGCAGACAATTAGGTTCAGAAGTGTTTTCAGGAACAGATGCTTTAGAGCAACATGACTTTGATCCATCTAAACACTACCTGTTACCATTGCCACAAACAGAATTAAATCAAAACGAGAATTTAACTCAAAATCCCGGTTATTAATAAAGAAAGAAAATAGCATAGATTTTTAGTATTCATATCATCTGATTGTGATACTGGGACTTTTAACCCCGGTGAAGTTTCTTCGTCGGGGTTTTTTATAAACTATAATTTTTAGAGAAATGAAAACACTATTATTAGGTATTTGTGCCGCTTTTATACTTTTTGCTTGTCAGCCAAAGCAAGAAGAAACCATGGAGGAAGTTATTGCAAGGGGGATGAGTGTTGCTGGTAAACACTGTGAAGCTATGGCAAAAGAGCTAATGGATAAACCCGACCGTTTACCAAGAACCATTGATAAAAAGACAGGTGAGTTGATTACATCTGACTCCAGATGGTGGTGTAGTGGTTTTTTCCCTGGTTCATTATGGTATCTTTATGAATACTCAAATAATGAAACATATAAAGAGTTAGCAGAAAATTATACCTCACGTGTGGAACGTGAAAAATATACTACAGGAAATCATGATGTTGGTTTTATGTTATACTGTAGTTTTGGAAATGGATTAAGAATAGAAGGAACAAAATCATATGAAGAGGTTTTGTTAACAGGTAGCTATTCTTTAGCAACGAGATATGATTCTATTGTAGGCTTAATTCGTTCATGGGATTTTAAACGAGATGTATGGCAATATCCGGTTATCATTGATAATATGATGAATCTTGAGTTGCTAATGTGGGCTTTTGATTATACTAATGATTCTACTTTTTATAATATCTCAGTATCTCATGCAGATAAGACTCTAAAAAATCATTACCGCCCTGATTTTAGCTGTTACCATGTAGTTTCTTACGATACAATTACTGGTATACCAGAAAAGAAACAAACACAACAAGGTGCTTCAGATGAATCTATCTGGGCTCGAGGTCAGGCATGGGGTTTATACGGTTTTACAATGATGTATCGATTAACAGGTAAAGATGAATACCGTGAAAGAGCTATTAAGGTGGCAGAACTAATGATTAACCATCCTAATATGCCTGAAGATATGATTCCTTATTGGGATTATTTGGCACCTAATATACCAAACGAAGAAAGAGATGCTTCTGCTGCTGCTGTTATGGCTTCTGGTTTAATAGAGCTTAGCCAATATGTAAATGAAGAATTAAAACAAAAATATATGGCTGTTGCCGAAAAACAGCTTAGAGTATTGACTTCTCCTGAGTATCTGGCAGAACCTGGTACTAATGGAAATTTTGTAATAAAGCATAATGTAGGTTCAAAACCTCAGGATTCAGAAGTTGATGTTCCTCTTACTTATGCCGACTATTATTATTTAGAGGCGTTATTAAGATTTAAAAAGACCTTAAAATAGTTTTCTTACATATCAAGGGGCTAATAATTATAAGAGTTCCATCTGACTGATTTAACACAAAATGTGAACATATGAAAAACAAAACCAATTACATATATAGTAGAATATTTTTTGTTCTGATTATTTTTCAGTTTGGTTGTAAAAATCAGATGGTTGATTATCCTGATTCATTAAAGCAAGTTCATCAAAATTTGTGGGATGAATTATTGGAAACAAAATTAGATGAAGATAAAGCTACTGAATTATTAGCCTCAATTTCTGATTCAGGAACCTGGTCAGATGTTGATTATCTTACAAAACAGAGAGGCGAATGGCCTACTGCAGATCATTTAAGAAATACCTTGCTTTTAGCTCAGGCTTATCAAACAACGAATTCTTCATTATTTCACAAAAAAAATGTTAGCAAAACAATACATAAAGCATTAAACAATTGGTTAGAGAATGATTATGAATGTCCCAATTGGTGGTATCCTCAAATTGGAATTCCTCAGTTATTAGGACCTTTATTGATTTTAATGGAGAGTGAATTATTGCCGGAGCAGAAAGAAAGTGGACTTAAAATAATAAGCAGAGCAAAAATTGGAATGACAGGCCAAAATAAAGTATGGCTGTCAGGAAATGTACTTATTAGAGGTTTACTTGAGAAAGATGAATCATTGGTTAAAGAAGCTGCCAATTCTATAAAAGAAGAATTGAAGGTTGGTGATGGTGAGGGTATTCAACCCGATTGGTCTTTTCATCAGCATGGTCCTCAACAACAATTTGGTAACTATGGCAGTGCTTATGCTGGTAGCCTCATTCATTGGATGAAGGTTTTGCATAATACTCCATTTGCCTTTAGTGATGAAAAAGTAGCTATATTACGAAATTATTTGCTGAAGGGTTTACAATGGGTGGTTTGGAAAAACAGGATGGATGTAAGTTCGTTAGGTCGTCAGCTTTTTGTGGATTTTCAGGATGTAAGAGGTAACGAAGTGCAGTTGTTCTTTAAACAAATGGCAAAAGTAGATCCTGCATTTATGAAAGAATATCAAAAAGCAGTTGATTCTAAATCCATAGATGGAACAATGTTTTATCGTAATTCAGATTATCTGGTAAAACGGGATTCTAATTATTTCTTTTCTGTAAAAATGTGTTCCGATAGGGTTTCGGGGGCAGAGTCCTGTAATAATGAAAATATAAGTGGTTATTATATGGGAGATGGCGTGTCTTTGCTTTATCAAACAGGTGATGAATACCATAATATATTTCCTTATTGGGATTGGAAAAAAATCCCGGGTACAACTACTCTTCAAGATACTTCTGCATTACCGGTGTTGACATTTAAAGGTTATTTTTTAGAAAGTGATTTTGTTGGAGGAGTAACAAATAATCAGTTTGCAGTTTCTGCTATGGATTATGTCAGAGGCGATGTGAAAGCAAAAAAGTCATGGTTTGTTTTCGATAATCAAATTATTTGTTTGGGAGCAGGTATCAATTCTAAAGAAAATTTTACTGTAACAACTTCCTTAAATCAAACTTATTTAAAAGGACCTGTTGAGATATCAACTACAAAAGATAGTTGTGTGGATTTTAAAGGAGAGACTATTTTAAATAATCCCCAATGGGTATGTCATAATCATGTAGGTTATTATTTTCCCAAGGGAGGTCATTTAAAAGTTGAAGCTTCTGAAGTTGAAGGTTCATGGCATAATGTTGCTTTACAATATAAGGATGAGGTAATAAAAGACGAAATTTTTAAATTGTATCTCATACATGGAGTTCAACCTGTGGATCAAAAGTATGCTTATGCCTTGTATCCAAATATTGATTGTAAAAAGCTAAATAAACTTACACAAGAACCTTCTTTTGAAATAATAAGAAATGATGTTGTAGCACAGGCTGTTGTTACTACTGACGAGGAAGTTGGAGGTGCTGTCTTTTATAAAGCAGGAGAGGTAAATCTACAAAAGGAATTAAAGGTAGATCAGCCTTGTATTATAATGTTGACAAAAGAAAAGAATGGATGGTTGCTTTCTCTTGCAGATCCTACTCACAAATTAGATTCTGTCAGGCTAACATTAAAAGGATCTTATAATATAAAGCATGATAGAGTATCTGCTCATATAGAAAAAAGTACGACTGTATTTACTGTGGATATGCCACAAAACCAGGAAGCAGGGAATACAATCGCCTTTCATTTAATAAACTAAACTAGTGTCTTGGAATACTAGAGAGTACGAAAATATGGATGCGTTTTAATAGGTGTTGTTTTTCTAATGAGAAGCAATTTTAATGCGTATCATATTGTCAATGAAATACTAAATAAAGTAATATGAAGAAGCTATTTACACCCATTTTATATATTTTGATTGCTCAACTTTTATTAATTGGTTGTGGCCAAAAAAATACAAAGCCAGATGATATAATGGATTTTCAAAATCCGGAATTAGATCTGGAAACCAGAGTTAATGATTTACTTCAGCGATTGACCATAGAAGAAAAGGCCGATTTTTTATCTGGTAAGGATATGTGGCATTTTGAAGGAATAGAAAGATTGGGAGTTCCTTCGATACAAGTAACTGATTGTGGACATGGAGTAACTGTAATGTTCGATGAAGAAGGAAATATGGTTCCTAAAGCAACTTGTTTTCCAACAGGTACTTGTCAGGCTGCAACCTGGAATAAAGATGTGATTGAAAAAATGGGTGCTGCTTTAGGTAGAGAAACGCGTAGTTCAGGTTCTTCAATTTTGCTGGCACCAATGGTTAACATTATTCGTACACCTTTAAACGGGAGAAACTTTGAGACTTTTTCAGAGGATCCGTATTTGTCAGGCATTTTAGCAACATCATATATTCAAGGTGTTCAAAGTGAAAATGTGGGGTGTGTGATCAAGCATTATACCGCCAATAATCAGCAAAAAGATCAAAACCATTTAAATGTAATTGTTGATAAAAGAACTTTGCAGGAACTGTATTTACCAAACTTTAAAATTCCGATTGAACAAGCTGATCCATGGGGACTAATGACTGCCTATAATGATTTGAATGGAGAGCAGACTTCTGCAAATAAATATATTCTTGAGGATGTTTTAAAGGGAGATTGGAATTATCAAGGATTTGTTGTGTCTGATTGGGGCGATATAAAAACAGAAGAATCAATATTTACCGAACTGGATATTGAAATGCCTGGTCCGGGTAAATATGTAACTCAGGAGAATGTACTAAAGGCTATTCAGGATAAAAAGCTGGCTGAGGATAAACTGGATGATAAAGTAAAAAGAATATTACGAGCTCTAATCAGAACCAAAAGATTGGATTACAATAAGCCTGAGTTTGCTTATGAGTTTAACTCCGAACGTCATCAAAATATAGCAAGAGAAGTTGCAGAGGAAGGGATTGTTTTATTAAAAAATGAGAATCATATCCTGCCTCTAAATACAAAAAATATTAAAAAATTAGCGGTAATAGGACCTAATGCCGCTCAGGCTCGATTGGGTGGAGGTGGAAGTGCCTCTGTAACGCCGTTTTATAGTGTAAGTCCTTTAGAGGGAATTAAAAACCTTGTTGGATCAGATACAGAAATTGTATATGAAGAAGGAAGTGGTTTGAGTGGCAATCTTCAGGTAATAAGTAAAAATTACCTAAGTTATGAGAAGGATGGAAAAATCTATCCTGGAATTAAAGCTGAGTATTTTTCTAACGATTCATTAAAAGGCAACCCTGTTCTTGTAGATGCTAATGATCAGGTTGATTTTTCATGGGGTTGGGCAAGTCCTCATGCAGGAGTAAGTAGTTATCATTATTCAGTGCGTTGGAAAGGTAAATTAAAGGCTCCTGTTTCTGGAGAGTATAAGATTGGAATTTCGGCTGCACAGTGTGGTTTTACAATGTACATTAATGGTAAGGAGGCTGTAAGTAATTTGCATATGGAAGATGCTAATACTTTTGAAGCCAAGTATGCAGCTCATACGCTTCATGTACCTATGAATTTAAAGCAAGGTGAAGAATTAGATATTCAGATAGAATTTGCAAAGCGACATATACGAAACTATATACGATTAGAATGGGAAGTTCCGGGTGTTGATCCGGTTGCGCTGGCAAAAAATGCAGCAAAAGATGCTGATGCTGTTGTTTTCTTTGCTGGATTATCAAATTTTTATGAAGGTGGGGGTAATGACAGAACTGATATTACACTGCCTGGAGATCAGGATAAATTAATTCAGGAGATTGTAAAGATAAATCCAAATACAATTGTTGTTTTACAAAATGGCTCAGCAGTGGCAATGCCATGGGTAAATGAAGTAAAAGGTATTGTAGAAGCATATTATCCGGGTCAGGAGGGTGGAAATGCAATTGCAAACATCTTGTTCGGAAAAGTAAATCCTTCAGGTAAACTTCCGGAATCGTTTCCAATTAAAATATCAGATACTCCTGCTTATGGCAATTACCCTGGTGTTGATAGAGTTGTTGAGTATAAAGAAGGAATATTTGTGGGATATAAATATTACGATACCAAAAATGTGGAGACGCTTTTCCCATTTGGACATGGTTTATCATACACTTCGTTTGCATACAGTAATTTGAAATTAGAACAGGAAGGTGATAAAATTATAGCTAGTCTTGATTTAAAAAATACCGGAGAAGTTGAAGGTGCAGAAGTGGTTCAATTATATGTTAGAGATGTTGAGTCTTCAGAACCAAGGCCATACAAAGAGCTTCGTAATTTTGAAAAATTAAATCTAAAACCTGGAGAATCTAAGCATATTGAGTTTACACTTTCAGATGAGGATTTAGCTTACTACTCTTCAAAACAAGATAAATGGATTGTAGAGAAAGGTGAGTTTGAAGTCTTAATAGGAAGTTCATCCAAGGATATCAGACTCAGAAATACATTTAACAAATAGCTGGATTTATTCATAATATGAAGACTCAAAATCTAATCTTATTTCTGTTTTTATTTTGTGGGATACTTAATGCTCAGAAACAGATTTTATTATATGATGGAAAAGCTCCCGGTTCTGAAACGTGGACATATTCAGAAGGGGAAATGTATTCAGATCTGTTTAAAACAGACATTGTATATAATGTAGTTGATCCATCAGTATTAGTTTATAAGCCTCAGCCGGGAGTAGCTGATAGGGGGGTATCTGTTTTAATAGCTCCCGGTGGTGGTTTTTTTAGTCTGTCAATAAATCGGGAAGGTACTGATTTAGCTAAAAAACTAGCAGAGCTTGGTTATACTGCTTTTGTATTGAAATATCGGTTGGTAAAATGCAAAACAAATGATCCGGCCAGAGAAATGGTAGCAGAATTAAAAGACAGGCCAACATTTAATAAAAAGTATAGTCCATTAATGCGAATGACTGGAGTTGATGCAAAAACAGCAATAAAATATATTCGTAATCATCGAAATGAATATGGTAAGGCTTCTGATAATGTTGGAGTTATTGGTTTCTCAGCAGGAGGAACTGTGGTATTGGAGTCAATGATCAGTACTTCTTCAGATTCCTTACCTGATTTTGCTGCTTGCATATATGGAGCACCCAGAGAGGAATTGTTAGAAAGTAAATTACCTGATAAAGTGATTCCGATGTTTGTTTGTGCTGCAACTGATGATCAATCCAAACTGACTCCAAAGAGTATTTTTTTATACAATAAATGGTACGATGCCGACTGGCCAATTGAATTACATATTTATTCAAAAGGAGGACATGGATTTGGTATGGGTAAAAAAGGTTTACCAGTTGATACCTGGAGTGATCGGTTTATAGAATGGATAGATGAGCTATACCATAATTAATAGTTTGATAGCCAAATAGGTGTATTGAAAATAAATTTAGACATATGAAACGACCATGATAAAGTTTTCTCACACAAGAAGATGATTATCTTTTGGGAGTTCCATCTGACCTTAAAAAATAAAATTATAAACAGATGAAAAAATTACAAATCCTGACAGTGCTAATTGCTCTGATAGCATTAGTATCATGTCAGCCAAAACAAGTTAAAATTGCCTGTGTAGGCGATAGTATTACAGAAGGTGTAGGAACTAAAGTTCAAAGTCAATCTTCGTATCCTGTTATTTTAAATAGTCTGGTTGATGAAAATTCAACAGTATTGAACTGTGGCAGAAGTGCAGCAACCATGATGAAAGAAGGAAACCTGCCTTACTGGAATTGTATGGAGTTTTATGATATATTTGCCTATCAGCCTGATAAAATTATTATCAAATTAGGGACCAATGATTCAAAAGATTATCAATGGGATGCTGCCAAATATGAGGCTGATTATCAGGCGATGATTGATACTTTTAATACAATTCCTACAAAACCTGAAATCTACGTTTGTATTCCTGTTCCGGCTTTTGAAAAACGTTGGGAAATTAATGATACTACGATCAATGAGCAGGTGATTCCAATCATCAAAAAAATTGCTATCAAAAACAATCTTAAGGTTATCGATTTAAATACAGGATTTATTGGCAAAGGCGAATATTTCCCTGATGGAATTCATCCAAACGAAGAAGGTGCAAAAATGATGGCAAAAATGGTTGCCGATCAAATGAAATAAAAGGATTTTATCATGAGAGATTTATCATTCAGCAAATTTCATATTGTTTTAACGGCTGCTTTAGGTTTATTTTTAATAAGTAAAAATATAATGCATGCACAGGGGTATCAACCTAAAGCAAATCCAAAGGCTATAGTGACTTATCAGAATGCCAGATTTACCGTGCTTACTGATGGTCTTATACGTATGGAATGGTCAGAACAAAAGAATTTTGATGATGATGCTTCTCTCACTTTTGTAAATAGAAATTTGGATGTTCCACAATTCTCTGTTCAAAAAAATAGTGAGTTTTTGAGTATCAAAACGGATCTTTTGGTGCTTAAATATTTTAAGTCAGAAGGTCCGTTTACAAAAAACAATCTAAGAGTTACTTATAAAGATAATACTGAATCTTTTGAGTGGTATCCTGAAAAAGAAAATTCAGGCAATTTGATGGGAACAACTCGTACTCTGGATGCCTGCGACGGTGAATATAAAATTTATTGGGGCGATACGCTTGATTTAAATATTGAAACAGGATTAATTTCAAAGGATGGTTGGGTGCTTATTGATGATAGTAAAAAGCCACTCTTTGATCAATCTGATTGGGCTTGGGTTAAAGCCCGTGAACATAAGGGAAACAACCAGGATTGGTATTTGTTTACCTATGGAAAGAATTTTAAAAAGGCACTTAAGGACTTTACTAGTATTGCTGGCCATATTCCGGTTCCACCTAAATATGCATTTGGTGTATGGTGGTCAAAATTCTGGCCTTATACCGAATTAGAATATCGTGATCTTGTGGAAGAATACAATTGTCATGATATGCCCTTAAACGTGATGGTGATGGATATGGATTGGCATATTACAGATCGGGCTGATTGGTGGCAAGATAGTGTTAAAGTTCGTGATCAGGCTAATCAGAAACATGGATGGACTGGTTTTACCTGGGAGAAAGGATATTTTCCTGATCCGAAATCGTTTTTAAATTGGACCGAAAAACAAGGGGTTAAAACCTGTTTGAACCTGCACCCTGCATCTGGAGTTCAACCACATGAAGATGTTTATTACACATTTGCAAATGCGATGGGAGTTGATCCTTCAACAAAACAATATGTTCCCTTTGATATCGTGGATAAGAACTTTGCAAAAAACTATTTCGATTTATTAATCCATCCAATGGAGAAAGAAGGAATAGATTTTTGGTGGCTCGATTGGCAGCAATGGGGCACAACAAAAATTGAAGGAGTTAATCCTACTTTTTATTTGAATTATGTGCATTTTAGTGATATGCAGCGACAAGGCAAACGTCCGTTGATATATCATAGATGGGGAGGATTGGGAAACCATCGTTATCAGATTGGATTTTCAGGTGATACTTTTATAACATGGAATTCATTAACCTATCAACCTTATTTTACAGCAACTTCATCTAATGTTTGTTTCGGGTATTGGAGTCATGATATTGGCGGGCATATGTTGGGAGAGATGGAAAACCCTGAATTATTTACCCGATGGGTTCAGTGGGGAACTTATAGTCCGATATTCAGAACTCATGGCACACGCGATCCTCGAATTGAAAGACGAATGTGGGCTTACCATCCAAAATATTTTAATTCAATGCGAGAGGCGGTTCAAAACCGTATTTCCCTTTTCCCTTATATATATTCAGCAGCATTTGAAGCCTATAACACCGGTGTCTCATTAATGCGCCCAATGTATTATGATTACCCAAATCAGGAAAGTGCCTATCGATTTGATCATCAATACATGTTTGGAGATGATATGTTGGTAGCTCCGGTTACGGATTCTATTGGAACTAAAAATATTTTCAAGGATAAAGAAATTTGGTTACCTGAAGGAACCTGGATAGAAGAGCATAGTGGAACAATATTAAAAGGAAACCAGATTGTAAAAAGACCTTATTTACTTTCTGAGATACCGGTGTTTGTAAAGGCAGGTGCAATTATCCCAAGGAAACCTAAAGACATTGCAATAAATTCACCTATAGATCAATTGATATTAAAAATATACCCTGGTGGTGATGCTTCAACTTCTATATTTGATGATAACAACGAAAATGAAAGTTATATTGATGGATCATATACTGAAACTCAAGTTTATTCACATACAAAGGGTAATAAAAAGCAAATTATAATTCAACCCATAAAAGGAGGTTTTGAAGGAATGGTAAATAATCGTTCTTATCAAATTCAATTAGTACTATCTTATCCTCCTAAATCAATTAAAGTAAATGATATAGAACTGGAATATTCAAAAGATAAGTCGAAGAATACATGGTTTTATGATGGTCAGGAACTGACAACTATTATTCAAACAGAATCTTATCCAACAAAGCAGGAAACAAAGATTGAAATAGAAATGGCGGATGAGGATATTAATCTGTTATCTGGTAAGCCAGGGCAATTTGATCATCTGCTAATGGCACTTCAAACCATCTTAAAAACATGGAAGTTTGAATATCCAATTACACACTATTTTAGTCATGAACTGGCTAACATTGCTCAAACTGGAACCAGAATTACATTAAATCCTGATTCCATTACAAAAGAAATAGAATTCTTAAATAGCGATTATTTACGTTTTAAAGAGGCTTTAGACAAAGCTGCTAAATATAAAACAGGACTTTCTCCCTTAAATGAATATTTTATGTATTTGGATTTACCATAATAAATCATACATGGCTTTTGGTTTCTAAAGGTATTAGAGTGTATTTTAACTCTGGTACCTTTTTTTGTTTTATCGTAGTCATAATTTAGAAAGTTCAAAAAATTCTGGCATTTCATTACTCATTAATTTATATTTTGTTTTACATTTACTTATTATGATTAGTGAATCAATATTAAGAATACTTTATTTCATTTGTAATAATGTATTTTTCAATTGTAGAAAGAACTCCTAACTAAATTTAATACTAGCTTTTCTTACAAAGTTAATTACTGTATTTACAGGATTTATTCATTTCTAATTCACTTATTATACTTCAATTTAGGTCGAATATTCTCAATAGAGAATCATATTTATAGAGTGTATGACAAACAAAGTAAATAACGGTGATAATATTTATAGTGAAGATAAATTAAAATACCTGAACCTGCTTTCGCAAAAGTTTCCAACAGTACAAGCTGCTTGTACCGAAATAATTAATCTTGAATCCATCCTTAACCTTCCTAAAGGAACCGAACATTTTCTGACTGATATTCATGGTGAATATGAAACATTTAGTCATGTGTTGCGCAATGCATCAGGAATGGTTCGTAAAAAGATAGATAAAGTTTATCAGTATACTTTAAGCGATAAAGACAAGGATCAATTGGCAACACTGATCTATTATCCTGAGGAAAAACTGGAATTAATCGTCAATGAAGAAAAAGACCTGGATAACTGGTATTCTATTACACTTCGCAGATTGATTGAAGTGGCCCGGGTTTCTGCAGATAAGTTTACGCATTCAAAAATTCGTAAAGCTATGCCTCCTGATTTTGCCTATGTAATGGATGAATTATTGGATGAGCATAATGTCAAAAAGGAATTATATTTCGATAGTATAATAAAGTCAATTATAAAGGTAGATAGAGCCAATTATTTCATTATTGCAGTTAGTAAATTTATTAAACGACTTTTAATAGATCGATTGCATATTATTGGTGATATTTATGATCGAGGACCATATGCAGATAAGGTGATGAATGTGATTCAGGATCACCATTCTGTAGATATTCAATGGGGAAATCACGATATAGTTTGGATGGCTGCGGCCACAGGAATAAAAGCCAGTATTGCTGCGGTAATAAGAATTAGTGCCCGTTATGATAACCTTTCAACCTTGGAGGATGCTTATGGAATTAACTTGCTTCCATTGGCTACTTTTGCTATGAAAGCTTATGCTAATGATCCTTGTTCAGAGTTTGTACCGGTTAATACACCACCTGAGAATCTTGGATCAACCCATATTAAGCTGATCAGTAAAATGCATAAAGCCATTTCAATTCTGGAAATGAAATTAAAAGGCGACATTATTCGTCGAAATCCGGAATTAGGTATGAATGATCGTTTATTGTTAGATAAGATAAATTATGAGAAGGGAACGATTGAAATCGAAGGTAAAAACTACGACCTGAAAGATAAATTATTTCCTACAATTAGTCCTGATGATCCTTATAAACTTACAAAAGAGGAAAAATTACTGATTGAGAAATTGCGTTTTTCCTTTTTGAATTGTGATAAGCTTCAGCAACACGTAAAAACCTTATTTACTAAAGGAAGTACCTATTTGGCTTATAATTCAAATTTACTGTATCATGGCTGTATTCCTTTGGATGATAAAGGACAGTTTAAACAGGTGACTCTTAATGGGAAAAAATATAGTGGGAAAGCTTTATGTGATCAATATGATCTTATTTGTCGACGAGCCTATTTTAATCGCGAAAAGGGGAATCGAGATACAAAAGACCAGGATTATATGTGGTCTTTATGGTGCGGACCGGATTCGCCTCTTTTTGGTAAAAAGAAAATGGCCACATTCGAAAGATATTTTATTGAAGATAAGGAGGTACATAAGGAAGAGGGGAATATGTATTATAAATTACGGGATGATAAAGATACATGCTGTATGATACTTGAAGAATTTGGGTTAGATTCGGAGATATCTCATATTGTAAATGGCCATGTGCCGGTAAAAGTAACCAAAGGTGAAAGTCCGGTAAAAGCCGACGGTAAACTATTTGTAATTGATGGCGGTATGTCTAAACCATACCAAAAGGTAACCGGAATAGCAGGTTATACCCTGATTTATGATTCGTATAATTTAATATTAGCAGAGCATGCACCTTTTGAATCCAGACGTAAAGCAATCGAAGATGAGGATGATATTGTTTCTATCCGAAATATGATTGAGCATGCTAATGTAAGAATCAGAGTTGGCGATACCGATATTGGTATAACTCTAAAACAACAAATTGATGACCTGAATCAACTTTTGGATGCCTACCGAAAAGGTATTGTAAAGGTTAAAGAAGTATAGTTTATCTACGTAACAAATAATGGTTTGCATAGTTAAATATGGAATCATTATTTGTTAGAAGTACCTTTGGGTATTTAAAAATATATATAAATAATTATTTTAAAGGGTGTTACGGTGAAATTGATTAATCAACTATGAAATGTTATTAATTAGTTTTTCGCACATTAGATTAGAGATTATCTTACTAAAATCCTTTTTAATAATGGGTTTGGGTAAGAAAGCAAAAGCTCCGTTTGACAGGCAGGAATGAATTGTATCTTTTGAATTATCGCCAGACATAATTACTACAGGTATATCGAGTAATTCTTCCTGCATTTCCTTGAGTAATTCAAAACCATTTTTATTAGGCATATATAAATCAAGTAATACAAGATCTGGTTTTTCGTTGATAAATAGATTCAAACCTTCTACTCCGTCTTGAGCTTCTATTATTTGTAAATTAAATGGGGATAAAATTCTTTTTGTAGTAAAACGTGAAAAAAGATCATCCTCAACAATTAAGACTTTCAACATATTAATAATGGTTAGTTGTGTTATTCTTATATAGATACGCTATACTTAAGCATTTGATTGGGATTATTGATAGATACTGTATTTCTTTAGATAAAAGGAAAAATAATCCTGTTTAATAACTGTTTTTGGATATTTGTTGATTAGCTTGATCTTTATACTTTTAAAGTAAAAGGCCACCCCAAATAGAGTAGCCTAATACATATAGAAGGGATGTTTATGGAATCTATTGCCATTGAGTTTGCCAGTTCAAAATCTTTAATTCATTAAGTTTTAGTTTATGTGCTGAAACAACTTTTACTTGTTTTATTTCTCCTTTTGTTAAGTCGAAATAGTTGTCCATAAACCAAACTTCTGGTAATGCCATTTCTCTTGCTAATATAGGTTGCTTCTTAAATTGTAAATGACATAATCTTACAAATTGATCTGCTGAAATATTTATGATGGTTTCCCATTTGTTATCAACCTGTTGTTGACTTACAATATTCATTTTAGTATTGGGCTTACCCCAATCTATTCCTTTCCATCCATCAGGGAAATAAGTAACTACATCCAGAGATATATTATTGATAGTTGCTTTAATATAAGCATATCCGTTTTTAGGAGTTTTAGCCTCATAATGATCAATCCTAAAGAACTCTTTAGTTGTATTTTTATCTGCTTTAATAGTTGTTTTCTTTTCCCAAATACTGTTGCCATAAAAGTCTTCTACACCATATACTATTTCAATATTTTGATCAATAGATGTTTCATTTGCAATGGCAAATCGAATCATACTATCGCGTTCAAAAATAATCGGAAGGATAGGTGAGCAGGCTCGTTTGGCTGCGTAATAAGCTGGTTTAGGTTGGTAATAGTAATCAATAATCGACCAGTTAGCAGTAGGCCAGCAATCATTATACATCCAACTCATTGTACCTCCATTATTTGGACGATCATAACGCGCACTTTCATATTCTGTACGAGTTTGTTCTAACTGAGTTGCCTGACCATGTTTTACATATTCTTCCAGTGAATTAATCTTTCCAAATATATCACCAGCTATAAATAAGGTTTGTTCGTAATGTGGTTTATTACCGTGTCCTCGTTGAATATGGTAAATCCATGCATCGTTTGCAGGCCATTGATTCTGCTTGCTTAAGAACGATTTCATGGTGTTTAAATTTGCAGGTCCTTGTACGCAGAATTCAGAATCAAACGAGCATACATCTTCAAAGTGTTTTCTCCATTTTGAAGGAGAACCATCACACCAGAATAAGGCTGTTTTCCATGAACTAATATGTGAGTTGCCAGAGTTTCTTCTGTTACCGGAATCTTCTCTCGACATAGGACTCGATTCTACATAAGGAACTTCTAAACCATATTTATCAACCAATCCTTGTAATATCATGGTATATAAAATTGGATCCTGATGCGCTCTGTCAATATGAAATGGATCTTTGGCTTCCTCTTCAGTAATAGGTTTAGCATCATTTTTATGTCTCCATGATAAATAGTCTTCATTACAACCACACCATATTACAATAGAAGGGTGATTTCTTAATCTGAATATTTGATATTCTGCTTCCTCAATGATTTCATCCATTAAAGTTGTTGTTGGATAACCTGAACTGGCAAACATAAAATCCTGCCAAATCATAATACCCATTTCATCACAAAGTTCATAGAATAGATCATCCTCATATATTCCACCTCCCCACACTCTGATCATATTAAAGTTGGCTTCTTTAGCTTTTTCAAGGTAAAAACGATATTTGTCAGGAGATATGGATCCTGGCCATATTTCTGTTGGAATCCAGTTTGTTCCTTTGCAAAAGATAGGTTCGTTATTAATGAGTATCTCGTAAGAGTATCCGGTTCCGGCTTCTTTGGTAAAAGGTAACTCACGTTTAGATGTTTCTCGTATCCCAAACTTTCCTTTTTTAGAATCTGTCACTTTTCCATCAACAAGCAAGTCAACTTTGTATTCGTAAAGATTTGGATCGCCATAACCATTTGGCCACCATAATTTTGGATTTTCAATATTTAAACTGGTGTATGATTTATATGACTTAGTTTGTGTTCTGGTTATGGTATCAGATATTGATGTTCCATGTCCTGAAACATTCACAACAATTTGATAACCCTCTTCTTTAGTTGGTTTCGAAACTTCAAAGTTAAAGTCGGTACGACCGTTAATGAAAGTCTGAATTCCAACTTCAGCAAGCTCAAATTCGTTACCATTTTCTATGTATACATCACCAACTAATCCAATTCCGGGAATTGGTAGAGTCCAATCCCAGCCAAAGTTATATTGTGGTTTTCTCAAAAAGGCACGTCTTTCTTTCCATCCTAATAATTCGCTGATTCTTGGTCCGCCCAATAGCTCGTTTATTGACAGGAATCTAACATAAAGTCTGTTACCATTTTCTTTAAGTATATCTTTTACATTAAAACTATGTGGATGAAAGGCATTTTTCATTTCCCCCAGTTTATGACCATTTAGCCAAACTTCTGAATTGCCATCTACAAAGTCTAATACTAAATCGGTATTTTTTGCTTTATCAAATTTGGCATCAAACTCTAAAGTAAACCACCATTCCTTTGATGTGATCCAATATGCACCTCTGGCCAATGTGTCGTAATGCATATCAGGAATTACGTTTTGCTTCATTAACTCCACGTTTACATCTCCGGGAACCGAAATTGTTCTCCATTTAGGAGAATTTAAATCAGGTAATTTAACTTCTCCTTCTTGTGGATCTATGCCTATAAATTGCCACGATGATGTAATATCTTTTGATAAAAGTGATATTTTGTTTTTACTCCAACTCTTCTGTCCGAAACTATTAATAGAAGTTAGAAACACGACTATTAACATTAAAAATGTATTCTTTTTCATTTCTCGTCACCTGTTTTTAAGGTTTAAAAATATTTACTCAACTTAAGATCAGGATTAAATCTGTTTATGTAGCTGTTATTTTAATTCAAAGTCGATTTCCATTTGATTCCATAAATAATTGGTTGTCCACCCATCTCTGGCATCAGACCATATCAGGTGCATGGTTTTTCCATTGTTTTTAATCCATTTAGGACTCAACTTTGGTTGGTAAATGCGGTCATTGATATCTCCTGTTATAAATAAAGGATTGTAATAGATTTGTTTCCATGGTCCCCATGGGTTTTCTGCATACCAAAAACCAATACTACAAGTTTTATCATGCATAAAGCTATTCCAATAATTGCCAGGGAATTTCCCTTTTGATTTTCCGTATCTGGAACCATAGTTAACCATGATATATAAGCCTAAATCTTCGTTCCAAACTACACTTGGTAGCCATGAGTACCATCCCCAATCTTTTTCGTATGGAAATTCATATACAGTACCCTTTTCTTTAATATCATTAGTCCACACCGGATTTTTATACTGATCAAAAGCTTTAAAATATTCGTAAGCAGATTTGTCTTTTATATGTTCTTTATGAACTCTGGCCATGTTCATTTTCCAACATTCATCTGGCTCAGGACTGTATAAATAAATATATGGATCTCCAATATTATCAGCATGCATATTGTTTTTACCATTTTGACAATATGAGAACCATGAAAAAGCATATCCTTCAATACTGTCCTTTACAACAGGATCTTCTTGCCAAAATAATACCTGATCTTTTTCGGTGGAATATTTTTCTTCATTAGCTGGTTTTCCGTTATGATTATACCATGTTTTTCCAAAGTCTTTGGAGTAGAATAGTTTGTTTCCATGAAAATAGCTAAATCCATCCATCCCTGTTAAAGATAATGAAGCATAAATTGTACTGTCAACAGAGAGCATGCCGTAACCATAATAACCTCCACCAAATTCATATTCCGGATAATTTCCGCTTAACTCAGTTGCAGTAATATTATTTGGATTACCAGAAATTCTGACAGGAATATTATTATACCTGAACTCACTTCCATTAAAACCGTAGCCATCATCTAAAAAGGTATAGATATGGTCATCTGCAGCCCAGGTTTGACACCAGTTGTCACCACCTTTGAAGTCTCCGTACTTTTTTATAGTACTTTTCTTAAATGTTACAGAAACCGGAACTTTTTGAGTTACTTGGTTTTCCTCACTTTTCCCACACGATGTCAGCATCAATATAGAGCCAACTGCAATACCCAGGTAATTTAATATTCGTAGATTCATTTTTAAGCTATTAAGAGTATTTATAGATAATAGATTTAACAAAAATATAAAAAATAGCGTTAAAAACTATAGGTTAGTGCGTAAAGTAAGTTTTGATATTTGTATATTGTTGATAATTAAATTTGTATGTGTAAAATATAGAAAGATTTTAATTTAGGAGAGATGGTGGAGAAGAAGTGGGGACAAAGAAAAAGGAGCCTTAAGGCTCCTTTAATTATTTTGTTGGTACATTTTTCAGTGTTTCTACTAAAAACTTCCAGAACTTTTCAACGGTTTCAATATTTACCTTTTCGTCAGGGGAGTGAGGGAAGCGTATGGTTGGGCCAAATGAAATCATATCCCAGTTTGGATAAACAGCTCCTAAAATACCACACTCTAATCCGGCATGAATTCCTTTAATATCAGGAATTTTACCAAATTCTTTATTGTAAACATCCTTCATTACCTGAAGTATTTCAGATTCCGGATTCGGTTTCCATCCAGGGTATTGTCCGTTAAACTCAACTTGAGCACCTGCTAATCTGAATAAACTTTCCAATGTAGATTCAACATCTTCTTTTGCGCTATCAACAGAACTTCTGATTAAGCATAGTACTTTTGTTTTTCCACCCTCTGATTTAACTATAGCAAGATTTAAAGATGTTTCAACTAAGCCAGGCATTGCATCACTCATTCTGATAACTCCATTAGGACAAGCTTGAATAGAGTTTACAAGGTCGTCTTGAGCGATTTCATCCATTAAAGATGATGGCATGTCACATTGTTCTGAAACTAATAATAAATTCGGTTCAGTGGCAGCAAGCTCGCTTTTGTATATAGAAGAAAATTCTTCAACCGTCTCAGTGAATTCAATAACATTGTTAGCAGGAACAGTAACAACAGCAAATGCTTCACGAGGAATAGCATTTCTTAAGCTACCTCCATCAATAGAAGCTAAGCGAACTCCGTAAGCAGCAACAAGTTCTTTTAATAAACGAAACATTAACTTATTGGCATTTCCTCTGCCTAAGATGATATCCATACCCGAGTGACCACCTTTTAAACCTGTTAATGAGATTTTAAATGCTACTGTGTTTTCTTCAACAGGAACTTCATTATATGTGAATTCCATATTGGCATTTGAGCCTCCTGCACAACCAACATATAATTCGCCTTCATCTTCAGAATCCATATTGATTAGAATATCAGCATCAAGCATTCCGGCTTCAAGACCAAAGGCTCCAGTCATTCCTGTTTCTTCGTCAATAGTGAATAAAGCTTCAATAGGACCATGAGGAATATCTGTAGATTGAAGAATTCCCATCGCAGCAGCAACTCCTATTCCGTTGTCGGCACCTAAAGTAGTACCATTTGCTTTTACCCAACCATCTTCAATATACGTTTCAATAGGGTCTTTTTCGAAATCATGTTGCTTATCACTATTCTTTTGAGGAACCATGTCGACATGGCCTTGTAATACAACAGTTTTTCTGTTTTCCATGCCTGGAGTAGCAGGCTTTTTAATAATTACATTACCTGTTTTATCAACAAGTGTTTCAAATCCTAACTTTTTACCAAAATCCTCTACGAACTTAGCTGCCTGTTGTTCTTTTTTACTTGGACGAGGTATTTGAGTTAATGCATAAAAATTTTCCCATAATGCTATGGGTTGAAGTTTTGATATTTCGTTACTCATGATTGATTGTTTTTAGTACTAAAGAGTTATTTCAATAAAAAGTTCTTTAGTTCTTTAAGAATTGTAAAATTACTTATCTCTATTCTAAAAGGCGATGATAAGTATCATCTGATATAATATTCTTAGAAACTTGAAAATAAAGACCTTATCTCTGGTTGCAAACTTTAACCAGTAGATATGAGTATGTACTGGAGGACTTAAGGTTGTAATTTATGTCTTAATAAAAAGACTATAGCTAAAATAAATTACTCATGGTATTTTAAATATAAAAGTTTGTTAGGTTTTTGTAATGTATTGGTTTTTAGATATATGAATATTTTGTTGCCGGGTTGATAAAATATTGATAATAAGTGCCTTATAAATCAGTCTTGCTCCTCCGCTAAAGCTTCGGCGGCACGTGGAAAGTCTTTTGTATAAAGTCTAACGATCTATTATGTAAAAATGAGGCTCTCTAATATAGAAAGCCTCATTAATAATATGTTTATGATTGTATTAATTACCAATTGAAATAAGAGCTCCTGTAGTCGGGCAAAATTTAATTTGAATATCGCCTTGTTTTAAAATATCAGCAGGCATTGAGATTACCTGTCCGTATTGAGCCATATCAACTACGTCAGAACTAACTTCTTTATTTTTATCTAAAATAGTTATTTTGACAGGAGCAGGTATACAATAGTACAATCCATTAATAATTGCATTTTTAGGAGCTTCAGTCTGTTTGTTTACGAGCTTTTTAAAATCTAAAGCATCTAATTTAAAATAAACAGGTGTTCCGGTAATATCCATTGCATCAACTACTCCTTTTTGTGTTGAAAACCTACAGATTACATGATTGCTGTATGAACTTAAAGGATCAGGAGTAATTTCAAAAACTTGTGTTTTTTTAGAGGTGATGGTCTTACCTGCAAAAAGAGAAACGAAATCACTTTCCATCTTACTTAGCTCTTTCAAAACAGATTGATAAGCTTCTCCATCAGGAGGAAGATTTTCAAGATCACCAGATAATAGATCTATTCTGTTATTTCTGATTTTATAAATCATATTTGCAGCTTCCTGTGCCATTGCTGCTGTTGATGTTTTAAAAAGAAGATCCTCGTGTAAAGGTATGTTATCAAAGTTTACATCTTCAAGGTTGATGATTTCATCCGACTTTGAACATACTGAAGGGTGCTTTGCTTTTTTTGTATCAAGATTAATACCTTTTAAAATTCCTGAATGAGTAAGATTCAAATTAAAAGCTGCACTTAAATCAGATGAGATAACACTATAGCGTTGTTCCTCATTAGGTGTACCTTTTGTTTTTATTTTAATACTTTTTATTACCCATTCTTCGCTGTCTTCAGTAATAACATCTGATAAATTCAGATAGCGTTGAGAGTATCTGTAATACGGACCTGTCTTTTTAACTATTTTCTCGCTTTCAATTTCAACTAAAACAGTTGTTTTTGGAAGCATATAAGTTAAAGATTGAACAGTTGGATTTATAATTTCAGATGTTTTTTTTACTTCAATAATAGCTTCTCCTTTTTTTTGAGAAACAACATTTGTAGTAATTAAGAGTAGGATTATTAGGGGATTAAAGAATTTTAATTTCATTTGCATGCTGTTCTTTATTTTTGTTTTTATACTTATTTTCTTAATGATTTAAACGCAGAACCAATATTACTTATTATGTCAGAAGCAATTAAAGATTCTTCAGATTCTGATGACAATGCATGATCTCCTGCCAGGCCATGAATGTATACGCCCGTTAAGGCTGCATCTTTTTCAGAATATCCTTGTGCCAACAAAGCTAATATAATTCCTGTTAAAGTATCTCCACTTCCGGCAGTAGCCATTCCCGGATTACCAGAACTATTAAAATAGCAATTACCATCAGGTAGAGCAACAACAGTATGGGCTCCTTTTAAAACAGTAATTACATTGTAATGTTTACAGAAATCTTTTAACAGCTCTAATCGGTGCATTTCATTCTTGCTTTTACCAACAAGTCTTTCAAACTCTTTTGGGTGAGGAGTTAAAATGGATAGTTTTGGCAGTTTAACCAATAAGAATTTATTCTGACTAAGGATATTCAGGCCATCTGCATCTATCACTAGTTTTTGATCAGAGATTTGATTCAATAACTCCTCAAATGCTTTTGCACTGTTTTTTTTAGTGTCAAGTCCTGGACCAATTCCAATTGCATTATAGCAACTAAGCTGAGGGAATTCTGTAAAAATCATTTCAGATCTGTCAATGCTTGTCATTGCCTCAGGAACGGTACTCTGAATAATCTGATAGCCCCAGTGTGGAATATGAGTAGTTAATAAACCTACACCAGATTTTAAACAAGCTTTAGAAGCCAATATTGCAGCACCCATTTTACCATAACTACCGGAAATTAAAAGGGCATGGCCAAAGTTTCCCTTGTGACTAAACTTCTGTCTGCTCTTTACGATAGACTTGATTTTGGAATTATCAGTGTAAAAATAATGTGTATCATGAATATCAATACCTTCCTGTAGCAATCCAATGTCCAGAATTTCCCATCTGCCAACGTATTTCGCATTTTCTGGTAGTAAGAATGATAACTTAGGTAATTGAAAAGAAAGGGTGATATTTGCCTCAATAATTCCGGTATCTGCTCTGAAGTTACTATCGTAATTGGCAAATAATCCGGAAGGGATATCTATAGAAATTACAAAATTACTAATGTCGTTAATTTTCTCAATAACTTCCTTGACAAAGCCTTTTGTTGGTCTGTTTAATCCGGAACCAAATATGCAGTCCAGAATCACTTCATCCTCTTCAATATTTAGAGATTGTAATTGTTCTATTTGACTTATCTCAGTTATTTTAACATCAGATAATTCTTTTAATCTATCAAGGTTGATTTTAGCGTCCTCAGACAAGTTATCAGAGAATTTGATCAGATAAACATTTAATGTTACCGGTAATTTTGAAAGTAATCTGGCTATAGCCAATCCATCGCCTCCATTGTTTCCTGTACCACAGAAAATTGAAAACGAATAAGCCATATTATTACTTATAATCCAGTTGGTTGCAGCTTTTGCAGCTCTTTCCATTAAATCTATGGAGGGTATTGGCTCATTTTTAATAGTAAATTGGTCAACCTCCCTTATTTGCTGTGGGGATAATATTTTCACTTGATCAAAATTTTAGTTAGTACCCTGTAAAATGCAAAATATTGCAAAAAATATATATTTATCCTGTAATATGATAAAATGCACTAAATTGGTTATTCATTTTATCTACATTTGTGCGTATTACAAATATAGGGAACTATTAACCGTGAACATAAATATTTTAAAACTTATATAATTATTATACGATGAGTAATAAGGATAAAGCTTTTTTTGGACATCCAATGGGGTTGTCCTCGCTCTTTGCCACAGAGATGTGGGAGCGATTTAGTTATTATGGAATGCGAGCACTTTTGGTTTATTTCCTTACAGACACCTTAATGAATGGTGGTTTTGGTATGGAAGAACTCGATGCATTTACTATTTACGGAATATTTACCGCATTAGTTTATGTAACTCCAATTATGGGAGGTGTTCTTGCCGATAAAATCTTAGGACAGCGTAAAGCTATATACATTGGAGGTATTACAATGGCTATTGGTCAATTGTTATTGTCATACAGTGCAATGTCAATTTCTTACGGATTAGAGTCAAGACAGCTTATTTTTTATATTGGTTTAGGTGTTCTGATATTAGGAAATGGATTCTTTAAGCCAAATATCTCAACAATGGTTGGTGAATTGTATGACAATGCCGATCCTAGAAAAGATGGTGGATTTACTATTTTTTATATGGGTATCAATATTGGAGCCGGAATTTCACCTTTGGTTGCTGGTAAGTTAGGAGAGCAAGTTGCATGGCAATACGGATTTTTAGCGGCAGGAGTTGGTATGGTTATAGGTACTGTATGGTTTTTAATGCGTAGTCATACTTTAGGTCATATTGGTATGCCTCCAAAAGTTAAATCTGAAAGACTAAGGCTAATAGCTAAAGACTGGGTTAGTGTTCTTACTTATGTAGGAGTTATTATTTTAACTGTGGTTACTTTTGTATTTGGATGGAATCTTTTATCAGAGTCAGCATCAAATGTAGTGATAACAATTGCTGCTATTGGAGGTGTGCTGTATTTAGGATATAGCATTTTCAACGGAACAAATGGTAAAACAGAATGGAGTAGGGTAAGTGTAATTTTAGTACTTGCTTTATTTAATATCTTCTTTTGGGCTGGATTTGAACAGGCAGGTACAACATTCAGTATTTTTGCAAGAGATAATACGGACAGAATGATCGGAAGCTGGGAAATTCCTGCTACATGGTTCCAGAGTATTAATGCAGTTTATATTGTTCTTTTTGCTCCTGTATTTAGTATTCTTTGGTCTAAATTAGATAAGGTTAAATTAAACCCAAATACACCAATGAAGTTTGTTTGGGGTATGATTTTACTAGGATTAGGCTTTGTTATCATGGCTTTTGCTTCAGATAGAGCTGAAAACACATTAGTAAGTCCACTTTGGTTAGCAATGGTATTCTTATTACATACATTTGGTGAGCTTTGTTTATCACCAATTGGATTATCAATGGTGACAAAATTATCACCAACTAAGCTTGTTTCAACAATGATGGGAGTATGGATGGGTAGTTTTGCTGCTGGTAACTTTGTGGCTTCTCAAATGAAAGCCATCTCAATTAAACTGGAAGGTGCTTTAGATACAAGTATTCCTGTATTCTGGTTTATTGCAATTCAATCTTTCATTGCAGCTGCATTATTGTTTACTTTAACTCCATGGTTAAAGAAAATGATGCATGGAATAAAATAGGTTTTTTTAAGAAATAAATTCAACCCGGTATACAATTGAGTATATCGGGTTTTTTTATACTGAAAACACGCTGTAAATGCTTCTTATATGTTTGTATAGGTCTTTGCTCCGTAACTGTATTGGTTACGCAGCAGGTGCGATGTTGATAAAAACAAAACCAGACAGGATTATTGGCATTTTGCAAATAATCCTGTCTGGTTTTATACGGTTTGTTTAGAACTAATTTAAAACAAAGTGATACGTAATTGTACCTTTTTGGAATGCAGAAGCATTAGGATCTGAATTAAACTTCGCTTTTTTTGCTGCATCTATGGCAGCTTTCTTTAAGGTGGAATTCTGAGTAGTAGAACCTTTAAGTTGGTACTCTGCACTTACAACCTGGCCATATTTGTTAACAGTAACCTGAACAACCACAATTCCTTCTTCCTGAATATTGTAACTTGGTTGAGGTAATGAACCAACTAATGAACGACCTGTTAAATCGAATCCTGAACCTGAGTTACCTAATCCACTACCAGTCCTGTTTTTACTGTTAGGGTCACCTGTAACATACCCCTGGTTTCCTGAACCACCGGCATCACCTTCGGATGTACTATTGCTATTCGATTTACCAAAAGCCCCGGTAACTCTGTTGTTCGCTTCGTTTGCTATACGTTGTTCTTCCTCTCTTTTTTTGCGTTCAGCTTCCTCTCTTGCTTTTCTTTCTGCTTCAGCTTTTCTTTTTGCTTCGGCCTCAGCTTTAGCAATTCTATCAGCTTCTTCCTGTTCTTTACGCTTTTTCTCTTCTTGTATTTTACGTTCTTGTTCTTCTTGTTGTTTTTTTAATCTGTCTTCTTCCTCTTTCTTCTTTTGTTCGGCACTTTTTACCTCAGGAGCTTCATCATAATCCTGAGTTTTTACAGTTTCTTCCGTTTTAGGAGCCGATTTCTCCTGTGGTGTTGGTGGTGGTGTAGTTTCCTGAGGTTCTGCAGTTGATTGTTGAGCTGATGCCTGAGGTGGCTCAACTTCACCCAATCCAGTTTGTACGTTACCTAAATTTACCAATACACCTTCCTCTTGTTGAGGAATAGTTTTTAAACCAAAGAAAATAAGTAATACAAGCACTAATAGGTGAAATATTAGTGAACCTATAAAACCATGTCTGTTATATTTTTTCTGCATTACGTCTACTCTTTGAAATTAATTACCAGGTTAAACTACTTAGGTTGTGTAGCTAAAATTAGTTTATACTTGTTTTTAATCGCTATGTCTCTGATCTTTCCCACTACTGAAAAAGGAACTGATTCATCCACATGCAGCGCAATATATGTTTCAGGTTCAGCGCTCATAATCTCTTTCAATCTTCGTTCCAATCTCCAAAAAGAAACTTCATCCCCCTCAATAAAATATCTTAAATCTTTTGTGACTGAAATAGTTGTATTTGGTTTTGCAGATACCTGATGGTCACTTTTAGGTAAGGTAAGATCTTTATTGGCTACTGGGGTTACCAATGTAGATGTAATCATAAAAAATATAAGCAGAAGGAATACTATGTCAGTCATACTCGACATACTAAAACCTGATTCAACTTTACTTCTTTTTCTTAACCCCATTATATCTTTAATTTTTGGCTGTTAACCTTTATTATAAATCCTTAATCACACAATTCTCTGTATGAATTACCTATATCTATTTAATGTCGAGTACCACTTTTATTGAATGAGATTCAGCAATATCCAATAGTCTAGCTACATCTCCGGTTGGTGCATTTTTATCCGTTCTTAACTTAATGTAAGTTTTATCAGCACTCTTAAATTGGTTAAGAATTGAGTTTTCAAGACTTAATTCAGATACTCTTTTATTATCAATGTAATAACTTCCGTTTGATGAAACTCTGGCGTTAATAAACTTTTCTATTACAACCTTTTTTGTAGCTTGTTTTGGTATTAATAGCTTAATGGCATTGGGATGTACCATTGTAGATGTAATCATAAAGAAAATAAGCAACAAGAATACTATATCGGTCATACTCGACATACTAAAGCTTGCATTTACTTTCGCTCTTCTTTTTAAAGCCATTCTTACTAGTTTATAAAGTTTGTAAAGTATTTAACGTTTATAAAGTGTTTGGATATTTAATAAATAGTTCTAAGTGGTAATCTATACTACTTTCAACTTTATAAACTTTCAACTTTTTACTAATTAAGCTGCAGGTTCATTCAATAAATCCATGAATTCCATAGTTCTGGCTTCAAGCTTGAAAACTACTTTTTCAACTCTGGCTACCAGGAAGTTATAAGCGAAGTATGCCATAATACCAATTGCTAAACCAGTTACAGTTGTTACCATGGCAGTATAAATACCTGATGACAATAAACCAACATCGATATTGTTACCTGCATTTGCCATGTCAAAGAAGGCTCTGATCATACCAATTACTGTTCCTAAGAATCCAATCATCGGTGCTCCTCCTGATACTGTAGCTAAGGTAGGTAGGCCTTTTTCAAGGCGGCTGATTTCCAGGTTACCTACATTTTCAATAGCTGTATTTACATCGGATAATGGTCTTCCAATGCGACTGATTCCTTTTTCAATCATTCGGCCTACAGGATTATCTACCTGTTGACATAAAGCATAAGCAGAGTCAATTTTGCCATCGTGGATATATTCTTTAATCTTATTCATAAAGCTTAAATCCTCAGAAGCTGCTTTTTTGATTGCAAAATATCTTTCAAAGAAAATGTATACAGCTACAAATGATAAGAGAATCATGGGAACCATAATCCATCCACCATTGATAGCCATTTCAATATAATTCATTTGATTTTCTGCAGTCTCTGCAGCTGCATCCAATGTTTCTGCTGTTTGTTGAATAAATAGTAGTAAGCTCATGAAATTTGTGTGTTAATTATATTTTTGGTAAAAATATATATTTTGTTTTAAAATGATAAAGGATTATAGATTAATGATTAAATGAATGCTACAAATTTTGTTGACTGTTGATTGTTGGATGAATATTCACTACTCATCTCTTTGTGGTCAATGAGGCTGTGTTATCTATGCTGTAAATCAATTGTCTATTTTATAGGGATTTATAGGGGGCTTTTACTGATTAAATACATTATTCCCAACTTTCTGGTTATTGTACCAATGATTCCATTTTTTGCTTTTCTCATTGCCTTTTTATTAATATGGTGAAACAATCTTATAATTCAACTTTGGAGTGACTTAATAAAGGACTATTAGGTGCCATAGAGGCAATTAATATATATTTAGTATACTGCTTCGTCTTATTATATTCAATAAATATGCCATATGATTGAACAAACATCGAAGGAACATCGAAGGAACATCAAAGAAACCCCTTATTTTACCCCTGCCAATACACTATCAGTTTCAATCAAAGTGGCTACAATTTTATCTGTTAAGTTTACTAAATGTGTATCAAACATAGATCATTAGGATTTAGATCAATATATCTATAGAATTTAGACTGTAGATATTGTATTTGTTTAAAAGATTCTTGATGACAATGATTTATATATTGTAGTGACTTATTGTATATGCTTAATAACTCACATATACAATGCATTAATGAGGTATTATCAATATGATTGATGTTTTTTGTTTATTACAATAGGTGTTATCCCTTCGCTGAGCCAAGGGATCGGATTGCAAATTTGAATGAGTATATAGTTAAAAATATTGACCAGAAGACGAATTAAGAGGGCAAGTTGTTTATTATAAACAACTCATTTTATTATAAATCATCAGATTCAATCTTTATTTCCTTTTCTTTTTTTGCTTTACCAGTAATCAAGTTCCAATACTTTTTAAGTAATTCTCCAAAAGTATCAAATTCTTCCTGGTATGATAATCCAACTCCTTGGGTAGTAGGTGAGTTATCGTAACTGAAGTCATCGTTGCTGTGTGTGTAAGCTTTTGCTCTTAAAGATCCTGATTTATTTAGCTTTACATCCATGTCAAAATCACCTACAATGTTACTGGTGTTTTGTTGAACAGCACTGTAACCCCCGTATTCTACATTACCATTTAAAGACACCCTGTTATTGAAAAGTTGTGTACTAAGGGCAACTTCAATCTGCTCAGTAGATATTTCATCCTCAGGGCGGTAATTAATACCAATATCTAGGTCATTACTTATCTGAGAAAGCCAGTTACTTAAATAACTTGATAACATTTCTGAAGTGGTTGTTAATGCTGCTGTATTTACCTGATTTCCGCTTCCGGAGCCGGCATTGTAACTAGGCGTGAAGAATTTGTTTAATATAAGAAGTGATAATACCTGTCTGTTTAACTCTTCCTCAGTATTAATAGCATCTTCAATGATATTTTGAGTAGACTCTTCCATAGTTGGTGCTGAAATATCAAATTTGACAGAAGGTTGAGATAAACGATCTCCTAAAATCAGATCGCAGTTAATAGGTATACGTTTGTATATTTCACTGTTTTCATTGATTTCATCACTGGATGGAGCAACCAATGGTTGAATTGAAGTTTTTATTTTATAGGTTGCTGTAATATCAATAAGCGCATCATATGGATCACCTTCCCAGATAACCGTTCCTCCTTTATTAATGTCAAACCTTTTGTTCACAACATTCTCTAATGAAAATAGGTAATCTCCTCTTTCGGCAGTATAATCTCCGTAGAAGTTAATTTCTCCTTCCTTAGAAATCTGAATCTGTAAATATCCATTTCCTGTACTTCGTAAAATATCACCTACTGATGGATCAAAAATAACCTGAACCTGAGCATCCGGAGTAATTTCAATACCCATGTTCATTGAAAAGTTTGATAAATTAACATTATATTCAATATCTTCAGGTTGAGAAGTACCAGAAAATAATGTTGTATCGCTGTGATTTACAAATTGGATGAAATTATTATCCAGCGACTCTTCCTTGTCTGTAATTGGTATGTAAAGTATTGTTTTTGGTTCTGACTTACCCTGAATATCAATATTTATATCATAAGTTTTTCCTGTTACGGACAAATCACCAGATGCAAAAACATTTCCATAGTAGTATGGATTATCTTGTACTGTTGTATTTAAAACAGACATATTATTCGCTCTTGCATATAAATTGTACGACATATCGTAGAAGTTATTATGCAAAATCTCTCCGGTAAAAGTTCCTTTTTTACCATAAGAATCTGTAACAGTCATGTTTTTAAATACTAATGAATCTGAGGTAAGTCGAACACTGTCTTCTAAATAGAAATAAGTCTTTAGCAGGTCAATGTCGAATTTGGTCTTGTTGACTTTAAAATCCCCTTCTAATTCAAGTCTGTCTGATCCATTATGTAAATTAATATTACCAGAAGCAGTACCTTTTAAGTTTTGTGCAATTTTACTTATGTATAAATTCAAAAAGCCCAGAGGAACACTATCTACTCTAAAGTCAAAATTGTAATCTTTATTTTGAGGACTAAAATATCCACCTCCTACAATCGGAAAAATATCACCTCTCTCTGCTTTTGTTTCAAGGATAACAGCCTTTTTCTCCTGATCCCACGATGAATTGATGTTTAACTTACCAACTTCATCATGATTTACGCTAAGTTGATTAATAACTAAGTCGCTTGATATAATAGGTGATTCCAGGTTTTCTTTCACCTCCACTTCTCCGGTTAAAATTCCTCCTATAGATAACTCTTTCAGGTTTAGAAAACTGGTAACCTCACCAAGATCTATGTTTCTGAAGTAAGCAGATAACTGGTTACTGCCTGTTTTATACATATAGCCATTGAGGCTTATTTCCTGATTTAAATGGTGCGTTCTGAAAGTGTTCACTTTAAAACCATTTGGATTGAAATAGAAGGAGGATGGCTGTATGCTCCAGGTTGTATCGTTGATGATGATCGATGAGGGTGACAGATCGGTGCTGGTGTAAATGTCTCCAGAGGCTGATTTATTAAATGTACTTCTGGTAAAAATAGCTCCGCTATTCGTTTGTTCTTCCCAGTTATTCCAGAAGATATTTGTGTTTAGTGTATCGTTTTGAGATTGTTGAGATAAAGTAAAGTTATATAAAGGGAGAAGGTTGCCAATAAACAAACTTTCGCTTCTTATATTGCTTGACAGTTTTGAAGAATCTGTTTTAAAATAAAAATTAATACTATTTGCATGTATAGTGTTTATTTTGATTTCGTCAGAGTATCCTTCAATTAAAAGATCTCTTGTGTTATCTGTATAGTGTGCTTCTAATTCGCTATTGTCAGCAATGATTATTTGAGGGTTTATGGTTTGTAACAACTCATTTAAAAGCTTAGTTTTAAGACTAAAATTAAAATTGCAATTGGTGTTGTATGTAGTATTTTCTTTTGTTGAAAATAATGATGGTAAATAATTTGCCAATAAACCTTTAAAATGATTAGGGATGGTTTTTAAACTATAATTACCTTTTAGTTCTGCATCTAAGATGTTTGAATTTATTGTTATAGCTTTTTTATTTGGTCCGTAATCCATTGAGCGAACAATAAAACTATCCAATTTAAAAGAATTGTTTTCTGTTTCTATAGTACCGTCGAAAAGTTGTATGTCACCTTTGATGTCATCTAAGTTACTACCATATAAAAGGGCATGAATGTCGGCATTAATTGAGCTGTTTTTAAGCTTAGGAGCTATTTTTAATTTATCGAGTCTTAAATCATGTACCGAGGCCGTAAAATCAAATTCTGGAATTTCATTTGCAAAATCCACTTTCCCATTGAACTCCATTTTAGCATTGGGATCTTTAAGAGATATTTTTCCATTAAAACGGTTGTTAGATAACAATCCGTTCATTTCAATTTTTTCGTATTTGTAATTTTTATAATCAATTGAATCAATAGTTCCGTTGATGTAAGCATTAAAATGTTTATCCATGGTTCTATAGCCCTGTATAGATATATCCATTGTAATGTTACTTAAATCTTTTTCCGACTTAATTAGCTTACCAATGTTTAATGAAGTGGTATTCAAAAAACCTGAATAAACCAGACTGTTGTCTTCAGTCAGCTTAATTCCTATATCTGTTTTTAAGTTTCCTAATTCAGTTTTAAACTCACCATAAGCAACGAGATTATCAATGAATCCGGAAAAATTACCACTATACTCAATGTTGCCAAATTGATTAAATGATGCAGGGAAATTAACTTCATCAGATTTTCTGATAACAGGAATTAGCTTTGCTAAATCAGTAATGTTAGTGGATAAATTTTTAACATTTAAAAATATAAATGTCTCATTAAGATTAGGAAGACCTTTTATATCAAAATTGGTATGAAGCTGAGTGTTAGTACCTGCGTTTATGAAAATATTACTACCATTAATATTATCAACAGTTCCCTTAAGGATTCCCTTCATATTGAATGGGTAATTAATCTTAGGGAATTTTGGGAAGAATATTTTCAGATCGTTGTAAGACGTAGAAAATGAATTTATTTTGATACTAAACGGAATTTTAGTAAAGTCATTTTCAGCTTCAGTTGTTGAATCTTTTTGTATGTTAAAATACTCCAGACTTAAATAAGAATATTGGGATTTAGCTCTGAGGGCTTTAATACCAAATGAGTTCTTTCCAAAAGCTAAAATACCTTTTGTTTTGGTTAGAGTAATTCCTGATTGTTCTGAAAAAGAAAGGTTATTTATGTTTGCCGAAACTGAATCTTTTAAGAATTTTATTTTGTTAATATTCAGGTTTAGGTTAGATATATTGATGTTGTTTGGATTGAATTGTAAATTGCTTAATTTATCTTGTTTGTCTTTATTTTTATATTGAAGGTTGCAATCTTTTAACCTGATTTCATTAGTATGGTAATACCATTTTGATTTATTTGAACTGTTATTTTTTAAAGAATCAAGTATTGATTGAAAATTGAACTTCCCATCTGTTTTGGATACTCTTGTAGATGCTTTTGATGCAGTAATTCTTCCAAAATATATTTCTTGCTTTGAAAATAATAAAGAATCAATTGTAGCATCAAGTTGATTTACAAATATTAAAGTGTCATTGTTTTGGTCTTTAACTAAAAAATGATCAATGGTAAGTTTCTTAATGGGGCTAAAATGAAAGCCTTCAATAGATACCTCAACACCAAAATCTTCAGATAGCTGAGAAGTTATCAGCTTGCTTAAAGAATTTTGTACCCCTGGAATCAACACAGCAAAATAAATTACTATGGGTAAAATAATTAAGCCCAGCAGGACATAGAATAATATTTTGTAAGATTTTTTGATAATTTTGCAATTTGTTATGCAAAAGTAATGAAAAAGGATATTTGTGAAATGGTTATTTTTGATGTAATCAACATTTTTCCTTATTAAAGTTGTTTTGCAATTGTTGGATTAATCAAAAGGAGAGAATGAGTACATATATTTTGGGAATTGAGTCGTCATGTGATGATACTTCAGCAGCTGTTTTTAAAGATGAAGAAATATTGTCCAATAGAATTGCTAATCAGGATGTTCATAAGTCTTATGGAGGAGTAGTTCCTGAATTGGCATCACGAGCCCATCAGCAAAATATTATTCCAGTTGTTGATCAGGCATTAAAAGATGCAGGAGTTAAGGCTTCAGAAATTGATGCTGTTGCATTTACCCGCGGACCAGGTTTGATGGGATCTCTTTTGGTTGGAACTTCTTTTGCAAAAGGATTTGCTTTAGCTAATCAGATTCCTTTAGTGGAAGTTAACCATCTTCATGCTCATGTTTTGGCCCATTTTATTAAAGAACCAAATGGAGAAAATGATCACCCGGATTTTCCTTTCTTATGCCTGTTGGTGTCAGGAGGGAATAGTCAGATTGTATTGGTAAAAAGTCCCTCAGAAATGGAGGTTGTTGGTCAGACTATTGATGATGCTGCAGGTGAGGCTTTTGATAAGTGTGCAAAAGTGATGGGCTTACCTTATCCGGGAGGACCTTTGATTGATAAGTTAGCCAAGGAAGGTAATGCTGATGAATTTCAGTTTGCAAAGCCACGAATTAAAGATTATGATTATAGTTTTAGTGGATTAAAAACATCCTTTCTTTATTTTTTAAGAGATCAGATTAAATTTAACCCTGACTTTATAGAAGAAAATAAAGAAGACTTGTGTGCTTCACTTCAGAAAACAATTGTGGATATTTTGCTTGATAAACTGGATAAGGCAGCAAAAGACTTAAAAATAAATCAAGTTGCTTTGGCTGGAGGAGTGTCTGCAAATTCCGGATTAAGAGAGGGTTTGTTAAAATTAGCTAAAAAGCGAAAATGGAAAACCTTTATTCCAAAATTTGCGTACACCACTGATAATGCGGCAATGATTGCCATTACGGGTTATTATAAATATAAGCAAGGGCAATTTGCCAAGCATGAAGATGCACCTTTTAGCAGGGTGGTGTTTTAATGGGTAAAAAAGAACCGTTTATTTAAAAGTTCAATTCTTTTATCAAAAGCACTAAAGTATTTTGGTAAAAGATAGAGGTTTAAATATGTTTTTTTATATTTTTGTCCAGAATCGAAATTTGTATAGATGGATTTTTCAAAGGTTTACTGTAAAAGTGAACGATTTGTAGAAAAGAGTATTGGGAATGAAAAGGTGTTGGTTCCGCTAACAGATAATGTAGCAGATATGAACCATGTATTAACACTAAATGAAGTTGGTACTTTTTTATATGACCATATTGATGGAGAAAAATCAATTGAAGAAATATTGATGTTGTTGTTGAATGAATATGAGGTTGCTAGAGATGTAGCCCAAAATGATGTAGAACAATTTTTTGCTAATACTGTTAGTAAAGAAATTATATACGAAAAACAATAGAATAAAATTGTTTGAGCTATTGCATGAAGAATTGGGAAAAAAATAAAAAAGTATATTCTAAGCCAGAACTGGAAGTGGTAAAGGTGGATCATGAGATATCGTTGGTGATGATGACTAATCCTCCTTCTGATGAAGATACCTCTGGATCTGGAGATTGGACTAGTGGTACAAGTGCAACTATTGAAATGGGGGCGTCATCACCTGTAAGTACTTTTAATACTACAGATACTAATAATCCTTTTGGTACTTCTTCTCCAAACTACAATAATTAAATTTTATGATTAATGACCATAAGAAATTGGTCGTAAGAATTGCAGATTTAATTCTGGAATACAACTCAGAAGATGTCAATATCCTTTTTGATAGAAATATATCAGTTGATTATTATTGTGTCAATGATAAAAGTGATTGGGATTTTAAAATTAACTATCATTTAGGATTCTATGATAAGAATCTAGAAAATCAAGTATGGGATTTCGTAGGTCATTCAACTGGAGAGTTTTACTGGAATTATTCGTGGTTTGTAAATTATGGTTTAGATGATATTTTAATTAAAATTGAATTTAAAAATCATAACGAATTAGCGGTAATATTTGCATCTTTTAATACAATATCACGCATAGTTGATGTAAAGGTTATTCCTAAAAATTCAAATGTACTACCTTTAAAAATAGATCCTTTTATAAATCCTTTGGGTTCTCTATTGTTATTATATTTTTTGAAAATTAAAGGAGGTTTGTTGTTACATGCTTCTGCTGTAATTAACAACAATAAATCATATGTATTTACAGGTGTTTCAGGTATTGGTAAATCAACCATGTTTAACTTGTGGAAACAAAATGGTTATGATGTGATCAATGATGATCGTGTCGTGATTAGATTGATTGACGGAGTAGTTAAAATATATAACAATCCAATGCCATATTACAGACAGGAGCCTAGAGAGTCTGTTTTAGATAAAGTTTTTCTTTTAAAACAATCGCCTGAAAATTATAGTAAGGAATTGTTTGGTGCTGTTGCCTTTTCCAGAGTTATGGGTAATTTTATACAACAATTTTTTAATAAGGAAATGGTAAAAAATCATCTTGAATATGTGGAGGAGGTTCTTTCGTTTCTAAAGGTATATGAGTTGGGATTTAAGCCTGATGTGGAAATTATTGATTTGATCAAAAGCCTTTAGATAATTAAAACCATATTTGCCTATGAATTCTTCCTGTGATAATAGAAAAGTTATATCTAAAGCTTTTATTGATATTTTACAGCAGGGCAAGATTGTTGAAATTCCTGTTTATGGATTAAGTATGTTTCCGCTTTTCTTACCTGGAGATATAGTTAGGGTTGTCAATAAAGAAGTTTTGAGATTAATAAAAGGAGATATTGTTGTATATAAGGTTGGTAGTAAATTAATCATGCATCGATTGATAAGTGTTAATAGTAATAAAAAACAATTGTTATGTAAGGGCGATGGTTTAATTTTAAAAGATCCTGCAATTAATTTTGAAAATTATTTAGGAGTTGTAATCGAACATTACAGGAAGGGTAAATATATAAAATCATCTCGGATTATAAATTTTTTAATATTAAAAAGTACCAGTTTTCTTGGTGTTATATTTTATATACTAGGAAGATTCTGGAATAAATTGTATAATCGTAGGACAGTGTAAACTCTTTAATGATCCAACATTATTTAATGTTATATAAAAGGAATAATATATTTAGAGCCTTAAAATTGGTTTGGCAAAGTTCTCGCTTATGGAGTGTTGTTAATTTTTTTGTAGTTTTTACAAAAGGTATTATGCCTCTGTTATTGATCTTTGTTGTTCAATTGTTAGTAGATCAGGTTTCTTTAGTATATTCAGATGTTCGTATTGTTGATTTTAATGCGATAAAGAGTATTCTGGTTTTTGCAACTTTTGTTTTTGTAATTAATGCCATACTAAATTCGTTTGCTGGATTAGTAAATGAAAAGCATACATTTTATATTAATGATTTAGTTCAGGATTTAATTCACCAGCGCACTGTAAATATAAATTATAAGAACTTTGAGGATCATAATTTCCACAATATATATTATAGAGCAATCAATGAAGCTTCATATCGACCAAAACATTTATATTATTCTTATATCGGGTTATTGCAGCATGGTATTTCCTTATTGTTAATTGCAGGTTTATTAGTTTATTTAAATTGGTTTATACTTGTATCCCTAGTTTTAGTATCATCTCTTATAGTTTTTGTACGTCTTAAATATTCTGGAAAAATTTATCAATTTAAGAAAGAGCATACAGAAGAAGAACGTTTTGTCGGTTATTATAATAACCTTCTAACTGGGAAGCAATATGCAAAAGAAATAAGGGTTTTTGATTTAGCTCAATTATTTAAAAATCGATATGAGGAAAAGAAAAATCAACTAAGAATTGATCAATTTAATTTGTTAAAGAAAAAGTCTATTTATGAACTTTTAATTCAGTTGTTGATTACAGGGTTGTTAATTTTTATATTTGGTTTTCTTACAAATGAGGCATATCATCAAAGAATAACTCAAGGTCAGATGGTGATGTGTTTTCTTGCCTTATATAGGGGGTATAGTTTTTTGCAAGGTTTATTGTCTAGGATATCAGGTTTGTATGAAGATAGTTTGTTTCTAAATCATTTTTTTGAGTTCATAGATTATAAAGATTTTAATGTTGAAATAAATAAGTCTTCAAGATTTCCAAAGAAAATTAAATCAGGTATTAAGATTAATAATCTTTCATTTAAGTATCCTGATAGTTCCAGAAGTGTTTTTAAAGGTATTAATTTTGAAATACCAGTTGGAGAAACTGTTGCAATCGTTGGCGAAAATGGTTCTGGTAAATCAACACTTGTTAAATTATTATGTGGATTGTATCAGCCAGATTCAGGGAATATCTTGATCGATAACGTGGATTTAAATAAAATTGATAAAAAATCACTAGTTCAAAATATTACTGTGGTTTTTCAGGACTTTATGCTATATAATGTTTCTGCACGTGAAAATATTTGGTTTGGAGATGTTGATAAATCAAAAGAAAGTTTGGATGTTGAGAAAAGTGCTGTAAAATCCGGCATTCATAGTGTTTTAGATAAATTACCTTATGGATATGATACGGTTTTGGGTAATATATTTAAAAACAGTGAGATGTTAAGTGTTGGAGAGTGGCAAAGAATGGCTTTAGCCCGATCATTTTTTAATGATGCCCAATTGGTAATACTTGATGAGCCAACAAGTTCTATGGATGCTCAGAATGAAGCTAAATTGATAGAGAATTTTAAATTAATAACTCAAAACAAAACTTCAATAATAATAAGTCATCGATTATCTACAATAAAACTAGCTGATAGAATTGTTGTATTAGGAAATAATGATGTTGCAGAACAAGGGACTTACGATGCTTTAATTCAAAATAAAGGATTGTTTTATAAAATGGTAAGTCTTTTAAAGTAATCCAATACTCACATTTTTAATGAATTTTCAATTTGATAATTCGTTAGTATTCTAAAGATTATTTAAATGAACTGTTTTGATCGTAGCTACTTTCTTTTGTTGGTTTACTTACGTATGTGAATTTTAATGTTAGGATAGAGTTGCTAATAGATCAAAAGATCAATTGGTTATAATAATGGTGAATTAGTCGAATATTAGACTTGTTGACTGTTTTTTTTGATTAATCTATCATATTTAGTTGCCAAAACATATAACTATCTATCTATTTTTCGTAGAATAAGGTAATCTTTGTAGATTAATAACTATATAGTCTATTTAGATTATTTTTTATTGTAATATATTATTGATATGAGAAATATATACCCCCCAATTTTTATGTTTCTATTATTAAGCATAGGAACATTTATGAATGCCCAGTATACAAGTAATGTTGGAACATGGGATTATAGTAATGCTTCAGCTTGGAGTGGAACACAACCACCTGCGAATGGAACATTAACAGACCGGATTGATATAGTCTCCGGTTCAACAATAACTAAATCTGATGTTGGTTCTGGTGATGATATAGATGCTCAAGGTGATAGAGGAGGGTACAGCGGACAAATTTACGGTACTTTTATTATTGAAGGTGATTTTGTCCATTGGCGTGGAGGAACTTTTAGAATTTATGATGGGGGCGTATTAGAGATTTATGGAGATCTAGATCTTTCTAGTAATGAAGAAATACAAATTGACGACGGGGGAACATTAATTGTTCATGGTAGTCTTGAGGCTACGGGTGATGCCTATATTGATTTGAATGAAGGAGGAACTTTTATTGTTTATACAGATTTGTTATTAGAAGATGTAACAGGTGGAGGCGGTCATGAACTTGATGGAACTGTTGTTGTTTTAGGAGATGCAGTAATTGAGGATGTAGATATTAATGCAAATGGTATTCTTGTTGTTGCTGGTGATTTAACTGCAGATGATTATCATTCTGATGTTTCTGGTGATGCAGGGATATATGTAGATGGTCTTAATTTGGGAGATTATGGAACTGTAGTTGAGGATTTTGATGTGCTTGAAACAGAGCAGTCTGGCAATACAGATTTAATGGATATTTTGCAGGATTTAGGTCTTGCTAGTTCGATTGATAAACCCCAGAATTTTACTTATAGTGGTTTATCAGGATCTTCTGCTAATTTAATATGGGAAGAAAATGCAGATGGTGATGATGTTATTATTGCCTTGTATTCAAGCGATACGTCAGGAAATCCTGTTGATGGAACTACATATACAGTAGGAGAAACATTAAGTGATGGTGCAGAGATTATCTTTATTGGAGATGTATCCAGCTCTCCATTTAATTATACAAGTTTTGTTGAGGGTGCGAGTAATTACGTAAGAGCTTGGTCTGTGCATGGATCAGCAGGTTCAGAGGAATATTCAATAGCTTATAAATTAACTGTTGTAGGACTTAGTTCAGATGTACTTTTTTATGAAGATTTTGAAAGTGGTGATGGAGCTGGTTGGGAGGATGGACTTAAGTCTGTGAATGGGAGTAATGCTAAATGGTATGTAGGTACAGCAGAAGCTTATGCAGGTAATTATTCGGCTTACATCTCAATAGATAACGGAGCAACTGCCGGGTATGATAATACAAAAAGTGTTAATTATTATTATTATCAAATGGATAGTCCTGTTAACCTTTCGGCTGTAGATAAGACATATAAAAGTGCACAGCTGTCATTTTACTGGAAATGTGTAGGGGAAGAAGGATATGATGGAGGATCACTAAGAGAGGTGTCTGGAGGATCAACAACGATCTTGTTAAGTAATGCTTCGATGGCAGGTGAGGACCAATGGGTAGAAGAAGTGATAGATGTTACAGATTATATTGGAGAAGATTTTCAGTTGGCCTTTAGATGGCAAAATAACGATGATGATACAGGAGAAAGTCCTGGTCTTTGTATTGATGAATTTCGAATAACAGGTAGTGAAGTAGCCCGTCCTACAACTTTTGATGGGGATGTAATTTCCCCTTCGCAGGTTGATTTGTCATGGACCACAGATGTAGGTGAAGAAAGTAATGTTGTAATAGCTTATTCTGCATATGGTTCAATAGGGTACCCGGAAAGTGGCGTTACTTATACCGCTGGTGATTATTTGTCTGGTGGCGGAAAGGTAATTTATGTTGGTAATCTATCAGAATTTTCCCATACTGGTGATTTTGATGGTACCTTACGTTATAGGATCTGGGCAGTTACAGATGCTGTCTATTCCAGTGCACTTTCATTAACTGTAAAAGTTCCGGTTCAATTGCCATTTTCAGAAGATTTTGAAGGTGATGTAAGTTTGTGGAACTTTAATGATGGAGGTGATAATGAATGGGTAAGAGGCAAAGCTGATAATAATGGAGGAACACAATCTGCGTATATTTCTAATGATTTAGGCGTGACGGCTGGATATACAACAGATGTAGAGGCGGATACCTATTTAGAATTGGAAGTAGATTTACGTTATTATGAAACAGCATCAGTAAGTTTTGATTGGAAAGCTGATGGGATATATGAATATAATGGTCAGAGAAGACGTCATTATGGAGAGGTTTATTTCGATGATAATTTGGTATCTGATTGGACAGAATACAGGGATAATACGACCTGGCAACAAGACCAAATTAGCTTAACAGGTAGAATAGGTACAATTGGAACTTTACGTTTTAGATGGTATAATAATGATAATGGCTCTCCTTCGAATCCAGGTTTTTGTATAGATAATATATATGTTACCGGTACTATTGCAGATCCGGCATCATTTACAGCAACAAATTATAATGATATAGTAAATGAGTTAACATGGGAAACTAATACCTATGCTCAGCCAGATGAGGTAATGATAGCTGTTTCTGATGATGGTACTTTCGGTACTCCCGAGGAAGGTGTAATATATGAGGCTGGTGATGAATTAACTGGCGGTGGAACTATTATCTATATTGGTGATGACACATCTTTTTCTCATGAGCCTTTAAATTATGGTACGGTATATTACTATAAAGCATGGTCATCCCGTAATGGCATTTATTCTTCCGGATTGGAAGATAGTGCCAATACACCTGCTAAAGTAACAATATTGACCGAGGATTGGGAGGATAATTCAGATGGTTATCCTGAGTGGACAGCTGCTGCCAGTAGTGGAGATACATATTGGTTACTTGGAGGTACTGCAGATTTCTCAGAAGGAACTCGTTCTTCATATATAACTAATGATGGAACGAACCCTGGGTATATACAAAATCAAAATAGAAATGCACAACTTTCTATTTCAATAGATTTAGAGGATTTATATTCTGCATATCTTACTTTTAACTGGAGGTCTGTAGGAGAAAATGGTTATGATTATGGGGAGGTGTACCTGAATGGAACCAGAATTAGTGATGCAAAGGAATATCAGGGAAATAACTCGTGGTTGTCAGAAAGTATTGATATAACTGCATTTTGTGGAATTGTTGGTTCGCAAACGCTCGAATTCAGGTGGGTGAATGATAATAGTATTGGTTCAAATCCCGGGTTTTGTGTTGATAATATAGAAGTAGGAGGTATCTATGAACCAACTTCAACTATTGATAATGAGGTGCAGGTGACAAGTTCTGTTTCATCGGTTGCAGATACAGAAGGAGAGGCTGTTTCAGTATTTTCATTTGACTTAACAGATAAAACCTCGCAATATAATGATATTACACGTGTTCAACAATTGGTTATAAGTCATGGTGCGGCCAATGATATTGATGATTGGAGTGATGCTATTGCGGGAGCACTGCTGTTTGGACCTGATATACCAGTTGAGGGTATGGCAGGTACAATTACCAGTTCGGCTATTACTTTTACCGGAACGGATATGATTTTGCTTGAAACACAGGATCTGGCAGAAACTTATTCTTTGAGTATTTGGCTGAATACAGATTTGAATGGAGCTGAGATATATGATGGTGATGCTTTTGATTTTGCTGTTGATGGCAGTGATATGGTTACCGGATTAGGTGATGATTTTGTTAAAACAGATTTAGTAGAAAGTGGAGCAATTGCTATTGATGTTGTAGCTACAGAGCTTAGTTTTACAACACAACCTTCGGAGTATGCTACTGCTAATTACCCAATTTCTCAGGTGCCTGTAGTGTCGGCAACAGATGAGAATGGTAATGTAGACTCTGATTTTACAGAGGTAGTAACGATAACCAATAGTGGAACTATAGTTATGGATCCACAGGGGGATGCTGCTTATGATTTGTCAGCTGTTAGTGGAATTGTTACATATACTGATATGGAATTTTCAAATACAGGAACAGTAACCTTAACTGCCGAAGCTTCAGGTGTTAGCTCTGCTGAATCAAATGAAATACAAATAGATGGTTATTGTATACCTGCGCATACTGATAATGATAGCTATATTCAATTAGTTGAAATTAATACTATATATAATAATAGTGGACAAGATTCAGATGTGTATACTCAATATCTGGATCAGGAAACAGAATTAACAATAGGTGTTGATTATGATGTTACAGTTATGGTATACAATCATACCAATACAAGGCGTTATGTTTATCTCTGGATTGACTGGGATAATAGTGGTACTTTTGATTCTGATGAAAGATTTGATATTGACGATACAAATGCAAATGCTAGTATTGTTGAATTATCAAATACCATAACAATTCCTGATGATCAGGATGCCGTAGTTGGAGCAACTCGTATGCGCATTCAATTTGTAGAGAATAGTAATCCTGCAACAGCTTGTGTTGCAGATCGAGGTGAATCTGAAGATTATACAGTTGTTTTAACTACAAATGGATGGAGAGGATTAAATAATGTTTGGGATGTTACAAGTAATTGGACCTCTGGAGCAGTGCCGGATAATACAACAGATGTGTATATTCCGGAACATCCTTATTATGCAGATGTTTATCCGTTAATAACAGGAACTATTGAAATGAACGACCTGGAAATATCAAGTGGTGCAATGGTTACTGCACAAGCAGGTAGTCGTATTCAAATTTATGGAGATTTAACAGCTTATGGAGATTTAATTGTTAATAATTCAGTTGCCAGTCCTGCTTCAATAATTGTAAGTGGTACTTCTACTGGTGAAGCTACTTATAATTGGACAGGGGTAACAAATATGTATTGGTGGCATATTGGCCTTCCGGTTACAGGAGTTGCAGATACAGATTATGATGATTCTTATGGAGAAACAGATTATGCATTAAATAGATATAATTCAGGATGGGAGCGCATTGCAGGAATAGGTGGTGCTGAAGGTTTTAATTTTGATGCTGATTTATTAGAAGGTTATTCCTTATTAGTCCGTAATGCTGATGAAACCTTAACTTATTCTGGGGTTTTAAATAGTGACGATAGCTATGATCAAACCTATAGTAAAGCTGATTGGTATTTGATTGCTAATCCATACCCATCGTATATTGATGTAGAAGATGCTGGATTTGATATTGGAGATTTTATGGAAACTGTTTTTATAGATGGTTATGATAATACAATTTCAACCTATAATATATTAACTGATGTAGGTGTTAATGGAGGCGTTCGATATGTAGCACCAGGGCAAGCAATGTGGCTTAGAACATATGAAGCCAGTGATGCAATCTCAATTGCAAAATCAACTTGCTTAAATAATACAACAGGAAGTCTGAAAAGTACATCTGCTGAGAATAATAATATTTTTAGGTTTACATTAGAAGGAACTAATAATACTGATGAGTCAGTAATATTAATTAGCGATGATTTTGGATCTGAGTTGGTAACACAGTATGACTCTGAAAAAATGATGAATGGAGGTAACCTGGTAAATGTTTATTCGCTTAAGGAAAGTAAAGACATCTCGATAAATGCTTTACCTGAAATAAGTTCAGAGAAGATTGTACCAATAGGTTATACGGTTTCATCAGCGGGTATGGGTGAATTTACTTTTGAAGCATCTAATATAATTAGCTTTATGAATGATGTAAATGTTTATTTGGTTGATAATTTAGAAGATGTAACCATTAATTTAAGAGAAGATCCTTCGTATACTTTTACTCCTTCATCTGCAGAGTCTAATAATCGTTTTGAGATAAGATTTGAAACTTCTGTAACAACTGATGTTGAAGATAATGTAGCTTCTGTGTCTGATAAAAATGTATTGATTTACGCAGTGAAACAAGAAGCTAAAGTTAAAGTAACAGAGAAGGTGTTACAATTGGATGATAAAATGATAGAAGTTTATAATGTATCTGGTCAGCTTGTAAAACAAGTTGCTTTAAATGATGTAGAAACTACTTTTACACTTCCACAAGCAAATATGGTTTACATTATAAATGTTAATGCAGGAGGAGATAGTTATCGACAAAAAGTAGTGGCGCAATAATGTGACTGAGAAATAAGATAATTAGATGTCTGTTTAGCCTGGTAGTTTTTAGCTATCAGGCTTTTTTTTGTTATGCAATTTCAAAAATCAAGTAAAATTAATTTAAGTACCGATGTTTTAATTAAACAGAATAATAAAGTTTAGGTATAGAATAATGGACGTGCAAAGTAAAATATTTCAATAAATCAAGATATTGTGACGAAAAAGTTAAAATATTCGATAAAAATACTGATAAAAATGATGAATAATTAAATTTGATTGACGAACCATGTAACTATTTATTTGTTTTTCGTAGAAATAGGTAATCTTTGTGGATTAATCACTATAAAGTCTATGGAGATTTTGTGTTGTTGTAATATATTATTGATATGAGAAATATATACCCCTCAATTCTTGTTTTCTTATTTATAGGAATAGGAACGTTTGTAAATGCACAAACTACATGGTATTTAAAGAATACCGGAGATTGGAATGTAGCAACAAACTGGACTCAGGATCCGGCAGCTGCAATAACGATTCCCTCAGGCGGAGGAATTCCCGCTGATAATGATAATATTGTTATTCCAAGTGGAAAGAGCGTAACCGTACCTGATGCTTTAATTTTAACGCAAGGAATTGTTACTGTAATTGGCGATTTAGATTTAGCTACATCTTCGGGACATACCTTTTCTAAGTTAAAGGGTAATGGTAGAATGCTAATAGCATCAAATAATTATCCTACAATTACTGATGATTCAGATTTTATTTCCAGTGATGAAGATGCTGGAACTATTGTTTTGTATGGCAATTCATTTTCTCTTACCGGAGCACCAACATTTTGTCACTTAGAAATAGATATGACCAGTGGTCAAACTCTTACTTTAGAGAGCGATCTTACTTTAAATGGGAATTTAACAATTTCAACAGGGGAATTTAAAATAAATAATGGAGGAACTACAGCTCTTAATGTTACTGTTAAAGGTGATGTAAGTGTTGAATCAACAGGAAGTATGTCTGTAGGAACAGGAGCTGCATTTCACTGGATGAATGTTTACGGTGATTTTGTTAATAATGGAACCATTGATTTTACAAATTCAGCACAATATGTTGAAGCTACTGATGGAGCAGTTAAATTGAAGTTTTTAGGGGAGACGGATAATAATTTTGTATGTAATAATACAACCGCTTTATATAGATTATTTGTAGATAAAGGAACAGATAAGACGTATAAAATTTCAGTTACCGCAGATGATAATTCAAATTTTACATTGAATGGACCAGTAGATGATGCATCTTATTCTGGTTTAGATGGTACTGATGGAACAATTGGATATGAGCGTTTACCTATTGTACTTGAAAATGGAACACTTGAATTAGGATCAAACATTGTTATTAACAGACTTGGTGAAGATATTGATGGTAGTGCGCCTAGTGAATTTACTATTCCTGAAAGTGGGAGTTTATGGGTGAACGGTGCGACAATAACAACATATGATGAAACAGCTTATGCCGCAGAACCTTGGAAAGCACCAACTGATTGGCAAGGAATCACAATTTTTGGTGAATTAAAGGTTTCTAGTGGGAGTATTACAATCCCAGAAAACGCAAATGGTATTAGGTACTATGATAACTTATCTTATCCAGCATCATTAAAAATTGAAGGTGGAACTATTAGTATCACTCAATTATTTCAATATAATTCAAATGGACGTTTAAATTATTCACAATCAGGTGGAGTTTTTGAAATTAATGCCTTACCAACTAATAATTGGGGTGCACCGGCATTTCAAATGCCACATGAAGATCAGGTTTTCACAATGTCAGGAGGTTCAATAGAGTTTTCATCTGTTAATAAAAATAATGTTACTGCTTTTTATGTTGCCTCTGCTATTGGTAATTATAATGTTACTGGTGGTACAATAACTATTAATACTCCAACTGATTCACCTGAAGGAAATGATGTTCGAATTTATTCTACAGTTCCGTTGTATAATTTATTAATAACAGGTAATGCTTCCGGGCAAATTGTTCAAGTAACAGATCAATATGGAGGCACAAGTAATCCATCAGAATTAAATATTCTTAATGATTTAACAATTGAAGCGAACAATACATTTAATGATGGAGGTTTTGCTGTATCAATAGGTAGAAATTTGACTATTGCTGGAACTTATAGTCAGACAGGAGGATTAATCTTTAATGGAGATCAGAATGGTGAAATAATTAATAATACCGGTAGTGATCTTACTTTACCTTATTTGTATATTAATAAAGATAGGTATCCTGTTGCAGATCAGTTTTACACCATTAGTTTAACAGGAGCTGATAATATTGAAATTGATGGAACATTGAAGTTAATTAGAGGAGCTCTTGACGTAGTAGATTTTTGGCCCTTAGTAACGGATAGTGTTGTAATCGAAGATGGAAATTTGACTTCTTCAGGCTCCGGTGGACTTGAGCTTACTGGTACCTCACAACAGATATTAAAAGGTAAATTTGGTAAGGATCAGGATTTTGGCAGGTTAAAACTTAATAATTCAGGATCGTCTCCACAAATAAAACTAGCAAGTAATATTGATGTTGCTACTGTAGAATTTATTCAAGATCAGGTTTTTGATTTAGATATTTATAATATTGATATTGAGTCTTCAGTTTATACAGATGATGGTAGTTGGGATAGTTCTAAAATGTTTAGGACTGCAGGGAATTCATCAGATGGAGGATTAACACTACCTGTAACAGTTAGTGGGGATTACGGTAGTAATACTGATATTCAATATTTTCCTTTAGGAACTCCATCCAGATATAGTTACTGTTTGGTTTATGCAAATGGTACAGGATTAAGTGATAGTGGGAAATTAACAGTAAGGCCTGTAGAAGGAGATCATCCAACTGTTGATCCAACAAAGAGTGTTGTTGCATTTTATTATAGGATTTTTAATGATGGATTGTCAACTGTTGATGGTTCTGAATTAGGCTATAAGTTTTTAATACCAACAACTTGGGGTGGTTCTTCATATAAAGGGATGGTCTTAAATAATAGTGTATGGGGAGAGTATAATATTAATAAGGATTTAGTTAGTGGAGGGAATACACATATGAGATATTTATTAAACTCATCACCTTCCATGCCTTTAGAAGGAGATTATACAGTAGGTAATCAATCGGCGTTTACAACAGTAAGGACATTATATAGTAGACAAAGTGGTAGTTTTAATAACAAAAATACATGGTCAGAAAGTGGACATAGCGGTAGTGCAACAAATAAGGCGCCGGCATCCTATGATTATTGTATAGTAGGAGGGATAACAGGAACAAATCATACAGTTACAATTGATGCTAATAATGCTGATGCATCGCAAATTACTATATTGGGTAATTCAGATCTTGGAAACTCAGGTACACCTCCAACTTTATATGTTGAAAGCGGTACTACTGGACATGATATTGAGTTAATAAAAGGTAATGGTCGTTTGGTATATGAAAATAATTATGGATATAATTCAAGTTATGTACACATTAATGGTGATCATTCTGAATTCTGTAGTAGTTCAGAAGCTATAATTGAATACACATCAACTAGTGGTTCAGGTCCTCATAGAATACCATCCGATAGTGATGTTCCTTTTTATCCTAATTTAGTAATATCAGAAACAAGTGGAGAAACTAGACCAACGAATTCAATGGACCTTATTGTGCTCGAAGATTTGGAAGTAAATTCGGGTACTTTCTTTTTAGATGGTAACTATGATCAATATATTTCTATTGGCGGAGATCTTATTATAAATAATGGTACTTTAACTCATGAAGCAATAGGGATTAGGTACATGGAAGTTGAAGGGGATATTAGTTTTACAGGAACAGGTACGTTTAATACAAATGGAAGTACTGAGAATCTTTTATACCTTAAAGGCGATATTATTCTAGCTAATGGTAATTTAGATTTTGATGGAAGTGGAGATTTGACTGTTTATTGGCAAGGAGATGAGAGTTCGAATTATTCAACAACAAATACAAATGCTGTTTTTTCAAGAATAGAAATTAATAAAACAACTGATCAGAGTGTTACTTTTAATAGTGATTTTGACCTAAATGGTTCAACAAATGGTTCAACGAAAGCGCTGGAATTAATTTCTGGAGATTGTATACTAAATAATTCAGGAATTGATATTGATTTAACAACTGGCAGTAATGATTTTGAAATCCCTTCAGGTTCAAAATTATATGTTACTGATGGTGCTGTAAATGCTTCGGGTAATTCAGGCGTAAAACTAGATGGATCATTAATAATTAATGGAGGAATAGCTAATATTGATGGTTCAACAGCAGGAGGAGGTAGTTCCAATAGTAGTTATATAGAATTCACATCATCAGGCGACTCATATCTTGAAGTGAGTAGTTCAGGTACTTTAAATGTTGGAGATCAGATTCGTCGGGCTGCATCTTCAGAGGAATGGGTGCTAACATTTGTACAAAATAATGGAACTGTAAATATTGGTACTGTTGGGGATGATTTAGATAATACCCGAGGGATGTTTGAGATATTAGGAACTGGTAGTTCTTTCTCTCAGGCGGATAATGATATTATTACAATTGAGCGATCAAATGGAAGTACAAGTATACCTACATTATATTTTGATCCTGAAACAGTTTCTTATGGTTCGGGTTCCGGAATCACAATAGATGGAAGCGCAGTGACTAGTGAAACATTTGTTTTGTATGCAAATCAAAATTTAAATGATTTTACCATTACCGGAGGAACAGGTAACATAGCTCAATTAAAGACTGTTGAACATACTATTGATGGTACTTTAACAATAGGAGCTAATGCCACATTCGATGCTAATGGATTGGATTTATATGTAAATGGAGATTTTGTAAATGATGGAACATACACTGCATCAAATAATACACTTTATTTTAATGGTTCGTCAGATCAATCAATTTCAGGTTCAGGAACAAATGACTTTTATGATGTTGTTTTAAATTCAGGTAATACATTAAACACAGGTTCTGATTTAACCATTACAAATGATTTAACTATCTCTTCAGGTACACTAAATACAGGAACAAATGTTGTAAATGTAGAAGGTGATATAGTTAATAATGGATCAACATTATCAACCTCAGGTGATGGTATTATTTTAAATAATACTTCCGGTTCTCAAAGTATTTCCGGTTCGGGAAGTTATCAAAACCTAACGATAGATAATGCCGATGGTGTAGTTATGCCATCTCAATCTTCAGCTATTACTATAACTGGAGTATTGAAACTGGAAGATGGTATTTTTGATATTGGTCGTAATTTGATGGAAGTTACCAATAATGCCACTTTTGATCCGGGTTCTTCATTAGCTTTTTCATCATCAAATATGATCCAAACAAACTTGTCTTTTACTGATGCAGGTATTAATAAAACGTTTAATAATGATGAAACCGGTGATTTTGTATATCCGGTTGGATCTTTTGGATTATATACTCCTGTAACAATTAATGTGGTTGCAAATGGAAATTCAACTGGATCAATCAGAGTTAAGGCAGCAAACGAACCTCATGTAACTATTTCAGGAACAGATTTAGATCATGTATTACAATATAACTGGACTTTAGATGCTGATGGAATTACAGGATTTAAAGGTGAAATTACAATGCAGGCAGATGCTTCTGATGAGGCTGGTGATGCCACAGATTATATTGGAGTAAGATTTGAACTGGGAGGTACACATGTCAGCAGGTACGAAGATGACGCATTAAGTGGTTATGATGCTTATGATCATACAACACATCAATTATTTGTTGATTTTAATAAAATAGCTTTTTTAACGGATGATGATATTGATGGAGATTATACTGCAGGTGAATCAACAATTGATTATGATGTTCAGGCATTTATCTCAGTAGCGGATGGTGATTGGACTGATGGTGCTACCTGGGATTATTATGATCCGGATACAGAAACAACTTCAGAAAATAATAGTGCATTTCCGAATGGAGCAATTGTTTATATCGCAGATGGAACAACTGTGACCATGGATGTTGATGAACTTGTATCTTATGGATCTTATATTCAAGGAACAGGTAGATTAGAAGTTGGAACAACTCAAAATCATAGAATAGGTAGTGTTTCAGGAACAGGTACCTTATCTGTTGAGTCTGGTAGTTTGCCGGCTGGTGTTTATACTGATTTTGTTTCGTCTTCAGGAGGTACTTTAGAATATGCAGGAACATTCTCTGAATCTATTTTAAGTGAAACTTCAGTTGTGAATAATCTTACCTTATTAGGTTCTGGAACGAGAACGCTTCCAAATTATCCAACAGAAGGAGTTACTTTATATGGAGATCTTACTATTAATGGCCCTACATTAGAAGCATATTCAGCTCAGGATTTACAAATACAAGGAGATGTAATTTTTACTAGTGGAAATTTTGATGCCAATAATGCAAACGTAATTATTAATGGTAGTTCTTTACAGGATATTTCAGGAGCAACAGATTTTACATCTGCCAGTGGTGGTGAGTTTTATAATCTGGAAATTGATAACACATCAGGTGTGACAATTTCAAATGATATAGAAATATCAAATATTATTACGCTAACAGATGGAGTAATTTTCACTGATGCAGGAGGAAGTCTGAATGTTACTAATTCCTTATCTGCTGCAGTAGTAGGAGGAAGTTCTTCTTCATACGTTCAGGGACCAATGAGTAAAGTAATATCTGATGGAGATAGTTTTACATTCCCAATGGGGGATCAGAGTAGATATCTTCCATTAATAGTTACTACAGATGGATTGGATGGAACTCCGGAAACATGGGAGGTTCAGTATTATAGCCATAATCCTAATGATGATGGTTTTGATGTTACAAGTATGACCGGAAGTGTTGCTTATGTTAGTCATGGTGAGTATTGGAGGGTTTTAGGTCCTGATACGGAAACTGCTAAAGTAACTTTAAATTGGGATGATTTAAGTGGAGTAAATCCTGATGATAGTGATTTTAGGGTGGTTACATGGACTGATTTAGCGACTGATGCATGGGCTGAAGTAGCTATTGGAACGCCTTCTGGAACAACAACGTCAGGTTATGTACAAACTTCGGGATACGAAACATTTAATGGTTTTGTAGCAGGTAGTTATTATACTTTTGGATCAATTACAGTTCCTGCCTATCAGTGGGAAGGAGATGTAAGTGTTGACTGGTTTACTGCTGGTAACTGGTCATCAAGCATTGTTCCGGGAGCAAGTGCAGATGTTACAATTGTTAGTGGAACCTATGCTGCTGAAATTGATGGTACAGCTAGTGTTAATGCCTTAACCATAACAACAGGTGCAGTAACATTAAAGCCGGGAGCTATACTTACAGTCAATGGAGATTTAACAACGAATAATAACTTAACTGTTCAAAATTCAGTAACAAGTCCAACTTCAATTATTACCAATGGATCGGTTTCAGGAGAAGCAACATACGAATGGACAGGTTTAACTAATATGTATTGGTGGCACATTGGGCATCCCGTTACCGGAGTTGACGATACGGAATATGACGCCTCTTTAAATGATGATGTTGCAGATTTAAATGATGATTATGCATTAAATAGTTTTACAACAAGTGGTTGGTCGAGAGTGGCAGGAATAAGTGGTACTGATGGTTATGATTTTGATGCTGATTTACTAGAAGGTTATGCATTATTGATTCGTTATGCAGATCAAACATTATCGTATGCCGGAGTATTAAATAATCTGTCTAGTTATAGTCAAAACTATTCACAGGCAGAATGGTATTTAATTGCCAACCCATATCCATCTTATATTGATGTAGAAGATGCCGGGTTTGATATAGGTAATTTCTTGAAGACTGTTTTTATAGATGGTTATGACAATACAATATCTACATATAATATCCTAACTAATGTAGGAGTGAATGGTGGAACACGATATGTAGCACCGGGACAGGCAATGTGGTTAAGAACATATGAAGCGACTGATGCTATTTCAATTGCAAATACAACAAGGGTTCATTCAACAGGAAGCTTGAAAGCAACAACTGCTGAAGATGATAATATTTTTAGATTTACCTTAGGAGGTTCTAATAATACAGATGAATCTGTTGTATTAGTAAGCAGTGAATTTGGATCAGAATTAGTCTCAGAATTTGATTCAGAAAAAATGATGAATGGAGGTAACTTGGTTAATGTTTATTCAATCAAGCAAAGTAAAGATATTTCTATAAATGCTTTACCTGAAATCAGCTCAGAACAAGTTGTTCCGCTTGGTTATTCTGTTTCATCAGAAGGTATGGGTGAGTTTACCTTTAAAGCATCCAATATAAATAGCTTTATGAATGGTGTAGATGTTTATTTGGTTGATAATACTGAAGGTATAACCATTAATTTAAGAGAAGAACCTTCTTATACATTTACTCCTTCGTCAGCAGAAAGTAATGATCGTTTTGAATTAAGGTTTGAAGCTTCGTTAACAACAGATATTGATGAACAATCTGCTGTGGTTTCAGATAAGAATGTAATTGTTTATTCAGTTAAGCAAAATGCTACTGTGAAAGTTACAGAAGATGTATTAAATAATAGTGATAGATCAATTGATGTTTATGATGTATCTGGTCAACTAGTTAAACAAATAGAATTGAATGATCAGGAAACTACATTTACTCTTCCGCAGACAAACATGGTTTACATTATTAATGTTACAGCAGGAGGAGATAGTTATCGACAAAAAGTAGTTTCGCAAGAATAAAAAGTTAGCGATTAGGTATCATTTCAATAATTGTAAATAATATTAAAAGGGCTTCACTCATAGTGAGGCCCTTTTTGTTATCCAAAATTGTTAGAATTATTTTTAATAAGTAAATATATCATAACAAGTATTTGAAATTAATTGTTGCTCGTTGCATAGATAATCCGTTAAAAAATGTATCTTAACACATTAAAAACAAAAAAATAACAAATCTTTAATTTTAAAAACCATTAATAATCTTGAGTAAAACTATGGATACACGTAAGTATAAATTTAAAGACGTAGATATGTTAATGGCGTCAAAAGCCATTGCACTTTCATTAAAAAACAATCAAACCGAACTTATTATTGCCCGTACCAACTGGACTCCCGAATATATCACCGAATTAGAAACTAAAATTGATGAAGCCATCAATAATTATTTAGGTCTGGATAAAAAGAAAGAGCTTAGAGATGCGACACAATCTGTAAGTGCTATAATAAATCCTGCAAAGCGCGACATAGCATTTCTAAAAACACAAATAGAAATGGATTTTGGAGATAATGCCAATGAAGTATTAAAATCATTGGGCTATAATAAACATTTAACCGGGGTTCAAAGAGGTGTTCATGAATCTGTAATTGAAATGCTTTATACCTTTAAAAAAGGAATGACAGATGAATTAAAGAATACAATGGTGTCAAAAGGAACTAATGTAAATTTAATAGAACGTATTTTAGATTACGCCGACAGATTGAAAGAGGCTAATGTTACACAGGAAATACTTAAAGAAACAACTAAAGAAATTTCGCACGAGGCACTAACTGCTTTTAATAGCATTTATAACGAAATGGCAGGCATATGTAAAATTGCATCCAGTTATTATCAATATGATAAACTAAAAAAAGAACAGTTTACCTTTACCAAGGTAATTTCAAATTTAAAATCGTCAAGCAACGTAAAAAAAGTTGTTGTTGAACAGGAAAACGAACAATAGTAAAAAATCATAGAATATTAAAGTTGTTATTTTTTTGGGCGCTCATTTATTATTAATGAGCGCCTTTTTTTTGTTTATAAAATGGCCAACAGTAATTGGATATAGGAAAATGATTATTATAAAAAGGAAATGTAAAATAGGAAGTTCGATATATACTAATATGAAGCGGAAATAGAATATTAGGAATACGAAATAATAAAATAAAAAGCGGAAATGAATTATATGGAAGTCAATGACAGCAATTAAAAAAAGGATAACATGTATAAAAAGATAAATACAAATATTGCTCTACGGAAATATAGTATGATGAGGTAAATAATAAACATTGCATGTACATAGTAATATATAATGAGGTAAACGCAAACAATGAAGCAGGTAATAAGTAACATAGATATTACAAAGTACGCTGTTTTAAGAAGAAAATGAATAAATAGAATAAGTACAATAAAGGTTAAAGAAATTTGCGCACCAAAGATATGAGATTTACAAAATAAGATAATAATTGAGAACTTACCTATAAGCTCAATTTTAGAGTATTTGCCTTCTCACCTTGCCCTATGTTTCAAATTAACCTTTAATCAAAAATATTAAGCCATCTGTAAGTATTATTAGATCATAAGTGTAATTAAGTAATTCAAGACTTAAAAAATTACAGAATAATTGTAACCTATTTGAACAATTACGTATAAGGTTTAATTGTTTAAAAAAGGAATAATAGAACAGAAACGACGATAAGTTAATAAGTGTATTATTCTGTTAGTGTTTGTTCATATTCTTTTAGGGGATTTCAAATATTATTGTGTTGTAATTAATTGTGTGATGAGAAATATATATGTTTTTTTTATAGGACTATTATTGTTCTTAGGGGTAGATAATGCTTTTTCTCAAGATCCTTATGCTGATGGAACAAGTTTAGCTGCCGGAACAACGATAAACGTCGGGTGGTCAGTTGCTTCAGGAACTGTTGTCAATGCAGAGGGTGATTTAAGGACTACTCAAAAAGGTGTAGTTAGTGGAGAAATGAATATTGTAGGAACATTTGATGCAGTAAGTGTTGATGTTTATGGTACATTAAATGTCGGAGGGAATTATATTCGTAATGATTGGGAGGGATTACATATATATTCCGGAGGAGTGGTTGAAATTATAGGGTATTTTCAGTCTAATCAATCCATAACTGTCGATTTTGGCGCAACCTTGATTGTACATGGAGATTTAAATGTTCAAAATTGGCTTACAGTAAACGGAAATGTTATTGTGTTAGGCTCTGTTACAACAGGCAGTAGTCCAATTGATGTTGGTGCAACCGGAAATTTAGTTATAGGTAATGGTTTAAATGCAGGAAATGATGTTATTGCTGATGGCGATAATGCTGATAATATTTATGTTTTAGGAGGAACTGTTTCAGCTCCGGGATGGTCTGATATTTCGCAAAATGGGAACGGTACGGCATTAGATTTTGTAAATAATGAAAGCACTACCAATCCTGACTTATTTGAGCTTGTGCAGGATTTAGGATTAATCGGATCAGGACCAATTGTGGGTACTTACTCTGAAAGTGGTGATTATACCTTTACAGTGCCAGCAGGAGTTACCTCTTTAACAGTAGAATGCTGGGGAGCCGGAGGAGCCGGCGGAGGTTCTAGAAATAATAAACAAGGAGGTTCCGGTGGTGGTGGTGGTGCCTATTGTTCTTCTATTTTAATAGTTACTCCCGGCCAGGTAATACCTTTTACGATTGGTGCTGGTGGTGTTGGATCTACGGGTAATGGTAATAATGGAGGAGCAACAACATTTTTAACATTAACTGCTAATGGAGGTACAGGAGGTGCAAGAAATAGAGGTGCTATAGGTACTGGTGGTACTGCAACAGGAGGAACAACCAATATTACAGGAGAAAATGGTACCGTTGGAAATAATAGAGGGCAAGCCGGAGGTGCTGGTGCTAACGGTGGAGCCGGAGGTGCTGGTAATGTGTCAAATAATGATGGAAATTCAGGAACATCGCCAGGAGGAGCGGGTGGTGGTGCTGAATATTCTGGGTATAATAGGTCAGGAGGTAATGGAGCCGATGGTCAGGTAACTATTACATTTGAATTGCCTGCAGCAGAAACCGGTCCTGTATATTACTCATATCGGTCAGGTAACTGGAATGCAGTATCTACCTGGACTCATGATCCGGGAGGTACAACTCAAACGGCTACCGATATTCCTACAGATGATTCAAGGGTTGTGATATTAAACGGACGTACAGTTACACTTACTTCTGATGTAACTAATACAGGTTTAAGTATGTCAATTCTTTCTGGTGGTTTTGTAAATATGGCAACTTACAGGTTTATCAATACCTTAGATGAGTTGAGTGGTCAGGGAACTTTAAAATTGGCAAGTGCTAATTTTCCTGTTGTTTCAACAAACTATCTGGTAACTACTAATGGAGGTACAGTTGAATATAATAATAGTTCTGATTTTGAATTACCATCAACGCAAACAGAATATAACCATTTAATTATTAATGGATCTACTGTTGCAACACAAAAGCATGATTTAACTCTATATGGTGATTTACATATAAAACAAGGAACATATCGAATTAATGATGGAACCACTGCTCGCTATCAATTAGCTATTAACGGAGATGTAACAGTAGATAGTGGAGCATCAATTACTGTTGGTACTGGTAATACTATTGCAAATGATGTAAGTGGAGGTACTGCTCCATTTATTGATTATTATATAAAACAGACACATAGGGTAGTAGTCAATGGGGATTTTACCAATAATGGAACAGTTCGCTTTACAAACCAAAGTTACCCTCAATATAGAGCCTTTCCAACAAATGGAGCTGCAACTGTATATTTTATGGGTGCTGCAGATAATACATTAACATGTAATAGTCAAACTGATTTTTATAATTTAGTATTAGATAAAGGAACCGATCAAACATTTAAGTTAACTGTTAATTCATCTTCTTATAGTAATTTTAGGTTGTATGGTCGTAACTCATATGGAGGTGATACCTCGGCATCTGGGGGATCAGATCAAAATCCAAACTTGCGTAAAGCGTTATGGATACGTACCGGATCTTTAGTGTTACAAGGTCTTACCGTGATTCCTTCATTAACAGAAGGTGGTGATGGAGGTACTCCAAATAGTGATTTCTATATACCTGTAAATGGTGCCTTAATTTTAGATGGATCAGATGTTGTGGTGTTATCTACTGCCGATGACTATACAGAGGTTAATGCTGCTTATGGATTATCCGGAGGTAGTAATGGTGCTTATAATATTAATGAAGGGTCAAATGCTCAATCATTTTCTATTTATGGTAAAGTACAAATTAATGATGGATATTTTTCTACGCGCGAATCAGGTGGTTTTATTACCTGGGATATGGCTTCAGGAGAATTCGTTGTTAATGGAGGTACTGTTGATGCGAAACAGTTTAGAGCAGCAGGAGGTTCTGATGGTTTAGCATCTTATACGCAAACCGGAGGTACTGTTATTCTACGTGGTCAGTTGCAGCGAAGTACAGCATCTTTAAGTTCAGTTAGCGATTTGGTAAATGCAAATTTAGACTTAACCAGAAAGACTGATGGTTTGGATGGTAGTAAAGGTACTCTTAACATTAATAATCCTGATAATATATTTAGTATGTCAGGAGGTACTATTAAAATATTAGATCTTTGTGGAACAAGTAATGGATATGCAATTGATATTTTTTCAGCAGAAAAAAATATTAATGTTAGTGGAGGTACTGTAGAGGTCAATCCTCAAAAAGATAATTACACTTTTAAAATACGTTCGGCTGCATCATTTGGTAATTTTGTTGTTAATAGAGTTAGTGGAAATTCGGAGATACAGTTGAATAACAATAATTTACCAACAGGAGTTACTGTGGATGGCAGCTTAACAGTTTTAGATAATATTACATTAACTAATGGTGTTTTTAATGCCAATGGCTTTGATGTGAATGTTGGTGGTAATTTCAGCATAGCTGATGGAACAACTTATACAACAGGAGCGAACCGTACTGTATTTAATGGTACAGCTCAACAAAAGTTAACTGTAGAATTAGCATCTGCATTAAATTTAAATAAACTGGTAATTAATAAAGCATCAAATGAGCTTTTGTTAGATGGAGTACAAACTACAATAAATGTTGCTGATTCGTTAATTATATCTAATGGTAAATTAGATGACAACGGTAAAACCTTAAATGTTTCAGGTAATATTTATAATGCAGGAGTACATACGGGCGATGGACAAATTGTAATGTATGGTTCGTCAATAAATGGTAATGGTTCAGGTCAGTTTAAGAATATCTTATTAAATAGAAGTGGAGAAATTACTCTTGATGCCAATACTACTGTAAATGGAGTTTTGACTTTTAATCAGGATTATTTTTTAAATATAGGAACCAATAATATCTCATTTGCTGCAGATGCGAGTATTACAGGTGCTTCATCTTTAAGGTATATAAAATCAGCCGGTAATGCAGGTGATGGTGGTGTTACGTTTATCTATAACTCAGTAACTACCAAAAACTGGCCTGTAGGAGTTGATGTTTATTCTCCTGTTACTATCGGATTTATATCTGCTCCGACAACTTATGGTTCAGTTACTATTGCTCCAGTAAACTACGAGCATCCGGTAACCACTACAGATGGTGAGGCCTTGTCTTATTTTTGGCGTGTAAAGTCAAGTGGTTTTTCTGGCATAGAAGGAAAAGTATCTCATACGTTTAATTATGATCAATTGGATGTTCAGGGAACAGAGTCTGCATATTTACCTGCTCGTTATGATGCCACTGCTTATGAATGGAATAAAGGAACAGTATCAGATGTAGATGAATCAAATAATCAAATAAATAACTGGACTGCACCAACACTAAGTGCAGATTATATTGATGGTGATTATACTGCTGGATTAAATAGTGCATTTGGTACACCTACAAAATATTATAGTCGTGCAGATGGTTTATGGAATAATGCTTCAACATGGTCAACCACTAGTCATACAGGTGCCTCTGCTTCAAGTTTTCCTGGTTCTGGTGATATTGTAATTATTGGAAATGGAAATACTGTATCCCTTCAAAGATGGAATAATACACCGGATAGAGATCCTGAATATAGTGCAAGTTTGCAAGTGGAGTATGGAGCAACTCTGGATGCTACTTACAATCCAGGTAGTGATTTTGGGATGATAGTAACACATCCTTCAGGAAATGGTACTATTCGTATTAGTGCGGCTTATGACTATAATACAGAATTTGAATTTCCTAATGGAGATTTTTCTGATTATAATTCCAATGGAGGTACTACAGAGTTTTATACCTTAAATCCTAACCCAAGTCTTATAAACTATTTTCCTGATGGAGTTAAAGAATACGGAAATTTAACGATTACCTTGGCTGGAGCGTCAAATGTTGTTTTTGCAAATCATGATGTACATATTAAAGGTGATTTAACAATGAATGGAACAAGTGCTGACTCATGGTTTTGTCCAACATGGGGAAGTTCTGGCTGGATTGAAAAAACGATAACAATTGATGGTGATTTTGATATTGTAGGAGGATCTTTTTTCTGGAATTATAATAATAATGTAAGGCAGGATGTTGTTGTTAAACAAGATCTTATTGTAGGTAAGGATAAAGGTGGAATTGGGGCAAGAGGTGCTTATAATCAATCTATATCAATTGGAGGAAACTTTATAAATAACTCTAGTGCGTACGATAGTTATAGTAATACTTATGGTGCCTATCTTGTGAATGTTCCTCTTATCTTTTATAGTGATGCTAATGCGAAGATTACATCAACGGAAGGATCACCGCGAACAACATTTGAAAGTGTCAAAGTTAATAAAGGTGCGTCTCAGCTTACTACATTAACCATGGATATTGCAGGAGCAGTTAGTTACGCTACGGATAAATGGTTAAATTTAATTAATGGTACTTTCATATATAATCGTAATGTCAATGTTTCTATATATTCAGGTGATAGCTTCTCAATACCTGGAACCTCAGGATTGATAATTAATACCACAAATACATTTGATATTTGTCGTGGTAATAATAGTAACGATGATGATGTATATTTAAATGGAAAGTTAACAGTAATTGATGGAACTGTTCGTATTGGTGATAGTTCAAGAAATATTAATAATGATATAGAATATTCAGGAGGAGGACTTTCAGAAATTAATGTTCAGGGAGGTAGCTTGTTTGTAAATGGGCAGATTCGCCGTAATCCTGCATCCTCTGCTGGTATTTTAAAGTACAATCAGAGTGGGGGAACTGTTACTATTAATGGTAGAAATACTCTGGCTACTAATGCAAAGTTAGAGGTATTAAATACAGGTAGTGAATTTAATATGTCGGATGGTACATTAACTATTGTACGCGGTGGAGGTACTACATACGGAGATTTATATTTGCGTCCGGAGAATTCTTCTGTTACCGGTGGTGAAATTATTTTTGATAATTCAGGTGTTGGTGATCAAGATTATCTGTTAGATTCTAATGTGTCATTAAATGATTTAACAGTAAATGGTAATGGAAGTACTGCTACAGTTGAATTGTTATTAAGTCCGTTAACGTTAAACGGAAACCTTACGTTGGCAAACTCTAACAGTGTTTTAGATGCTAATACTGACTATAGTGTTGATGTAACTATTGAAGGTGATTTTAATAATAATGGAGTATATAATTATTATGGAAACACAACAACTTTTTCAGGAGGTACGCAGCAAATTACAGGAACTGCTGATATTGAATTTTATAATTTGGTAGTTAATTCATTAACAAGCTTAACTATTAATAATGACGTTACTGTGTATAATGATCTTACTTTAAGGCAAGGAACTCTTGCTGCTGGCATATATACTATAAATGCAAAAGGAGATGTAATTAATAATGCAACCTATACATCATCAGGTAGTGGATTGGTTTTAAATGGTAGTGACAGTCAGGAGTTGTCTGGTACGGGTACCTTTGCCAGAGTAGAACTTGCAAATAGTAATGGTGCTGTATTGGCAAATGATATAACAATTAATGGAGAATTAGCGCTTACATACGGAATTCTAAATGTTAAGAATTATTTACTTTCTTTAGCAGAAAGTGCTTCTGTGTCTGGTAGTTTCGGTGTAAACAATATGATTACTACCAATGGAGTTTATAGTAATAGTGGTATAAAAAAAGTGTTTTCTTCGGGAGATACACCTGCGTTTACTTTTCCAATTGGAGTGAATGGTAAGTACACACCTGCGATTTTGGATTTATCGGCAAGTGATAATGCAGCATCCATTCAGATACATCCTGTAGATTATAAGCATCCTGCTAATATAGATGAAACAAATGTATTAGATTATTTTTGGGCTGTTGAGAGTGAAGCTTTAAGTAATGCTTCCGGATTACTTACCTTTACTTATGTTGATGAAGATATTCAAGGAGATGAAACACAATATTATGCAGCTCGTTTGTTAGTTCCAGGCAGTAGCTGGACAAAAAATAATACGGTTGATGAAGCAAATAATCTAATATCGTTTACTATTTCAGGTAATAATATTAGTGGTGAATATACTGCAGGATTGGAGAGTGCTTTCCCGGATAATGTGCCTGAGTATACCAGTAATGCCGATGGAGACTGGTCTGATTCAGGTATTTGGACACAGACAGGAGGTGATACCTATAGTTTAACAGGTGCGCCTAATGGGTTTATCGTTGTTGTGAACAATGAGGTGGCTTTAGATGAAAATTTTGCACAAGCTTATCGAACTACAATATCCGCTGATGCAAAACTAAAAATAGATGACGTAACTTATGGCCATAATTTGGGAACTGTTTCTGGCTCTGGTACTCTTTATCTAGAACAGGGTAATCTACCGGAGGGTAATTATGATGCTTTCTTAGGTTGTAATAATAGTTCCACTCTTGAGTTTGGTGGTGTTTCTAATGATTATAGTATTTTGGCAGATCTATTTAACAATGCTGCTAATCTATTATTTTCAGGTACTGGTACAAGAACATTGCCTAATGCCGATTTAACTATTTGTAAAACATTAGTAATTGATGGTCCGGTGCTGAATAATAGTGTTTTTAATCGAACTATTTATGTAAATGGATCTTTTACTCGTTTGTCTGGTAGTTTTTATAGTGGTACTGGTTCAACTGCAACAGTTTCATTTACAGGTTCAGTACAGCAATATGTTGGAGGTTTTACAGGTATAAATACTTTAAATAACCTTGAAGTAAATAATTCGGCAGGATTAATTTTGGACGATGATATTGAACTTGCAGGAAACTTATTGTTAACGAATGGTTTAATTACTACTTCAGCAACTAATACATTGACAATAACCAACACTTCAAATTCTTGTGTTACTCCAACTGTAGGGAAAACAACATCATATGTAAATGGACCATTAACGAAAAAGATGAACCAAAGTGATTCATTTGTTTTTCCTATTGGTATTGATGGTGAATTAGGAAGTAAGTTGAAAATTACAGCTGTACAAACAGGAACTAAACTATGGACTGCTGAATATAAGCGACCTAATAGTACTTATGAAAATTATTCGTTTCCTTTAACCGCTATTAATAGTCATGAATACTGGAGCTTGTCAACTCCAGGAGGGGGTCAGGCTAAAGTGCAGTTAGGATGGGATTCAGGTAGCGATATTACTCCTGGTATAACAGAACATGGATTAACAGATATCAGGGTTGTTAATTATGATGGAGCTGATTGGCAAGAGATTGCTTCTACCGCAAGCGGTTCAGAGACAAGTGGTAGTGTAATTACAGATAGCCGTGTAACAGTGGCCGAAGAAGGTACTGACTTTACAACTGCAACTGTAAATACAAATAAACCAAAAGTTAGATTGAATCCTGATGGTTCTTTATGTGATTTATCCACAGGTATCAAAGTTGAATTGATATCAACGGTACCTACAGTGGCAGATTATGAACTATCTTATTCAATAGATGGAACTCCTCAAACCGCTGTTGCTGTTAGTAGTTTTCCTTATTACCTACCTACTCCTTCTGTTGGAGTTTATGAAATAACAGGTTTTAAATATGATGATAAAATTCGGGTTGGTGTATATGATGCAACAGCAGTTGAAGTATTTCCAACGCCAACAACTGCTGATGCAGGTGAAGATCAGAGTTTGCAAGGACTAACACAAGCAACCCTGGATGGAAATTCTGCTGTTGTTGGAAGTGGGGTTTGGAGTATTGTTAGTGGTACTGGAGGTTCTTTTGTTGATCCAACAGATCCTGTAACAAAATTTAATGGTACAGCAGGTTCGTCATATGTTCTTAGTTGGACCATTACTAATGGAGATTGCCAGTCTGTTGATCAGGTTACAATTGCATTTCCATTAGTTACTCCACATGTTTGGATAGGAAATACAAATGATTGGTTTACTACCAGTAACTGGTCTGATGGAATTATTCCTGATGAAACGGTAGATGTTACATTAAGTGCCGTAACTTCGCCCAAAGTTGATGCTGTTATTAATAATACAACAGAAGCAAAAGTAAAGAATTTAACTATTGAGAGCGGAGCTTCCTTAACTCTTTCGGAGGGAGCGAAATTTACGATAAATGGAGATTTGGTTACTAATGATAATTTAACTATTCAGACCAGTGTTTCCAGTCCTGCATCAGTCTTAGTTTATGGAACAGTAACAGGTAATGCTAATTACGAATGGACAGGTTTAACAAATATGTATTGGTGGCATATTGGTCTTCCTGTGACAGGTGTTTCAAATACTGATTTTGATGCATCGTACGGAGCTACGGATTATGCGTTAAACAGATATACAACTTCTGGTTGGCAACGAATTGCCGGAATTAATGAGGTTGATGCAGATTACAGTTTTAGTACAGACTTATTGGAAGGATATTCACTATTACCTCGTTATAATTATGATTTAAAATATTCCGGTGTATTGAATAATGGAGATTATTCTCAATCGTTTAGTAATGCAGGATGGTATTTAATAGCAAATCCATACCCATCATATTTAGATGTAGAAGATGCCGGTTTTGACAAAGGCAATTTTATCAATACTATTTTCATCGATGGTTATAATAATACAATATCTATCTATAATACATTAACTAATATTGGTATAAATAATGGAAGCAGATATGTAGCACCTGGTCAGGCAATGTGGCTTAGAACATATGGTACAAATGATGCTATTTCGATTGCAAATACGGCTCAGGTTCATTCTACAGGTAGTTTAAAATCCTCCGTTGTAGAAGATGATAATATATTTAGATTTACATTGAGTGGAAATAACAATACAGATGAATCTGCAGTATTAATAAGTGAAGATTTTGGATCTGAGTTAGTTTCTGTTTACGACTCAGAAAAGAAGATGAATGGCGGAAATATGTTGAATGTTTATTCGTTAAAAGAAAATAAAAATATTGCTATAAACGCACTTCCTTATTTGGAGTCTGAGCAAACTATACCTGTTGGATATACGGTATCATCTGCAGGGCTATCTGAATTTACATTCAAAGCATCCAATATTAGTAGTTTTAAGAATGATGTAGATGTTTATTTGGTTGATAATACAGAAGGTGTCATAATAAATTTAAGAGAAGAACCTTCGTATACATTTACTCCTTCAACTACTGAAAGTAACGATCGTTTAGAATTAAGGTTTAAGATGTCAGTAACTACGGATATCGATGATACCAAAGAGGTTGTTTCAAATAGAAATGTGACTGTTTATGCCGCTGGACAAGAAGCAACAGTTAAAGTAACAGAAGATGTTTTGCTTGAAAAAGATAGACTTATTGAAGTATATGATATTTCAGGTCAATTAGTAAAACAAATTGATTTGGATGATGTAGAAACAACATTTACATTACCTCAGACAAACGCAGTCTATATAATTGCAGTTAAAGCAGGTGGTTATTCTTATCAACAAAAAGTAGTTACTCAAAATTAAGAATAGAGATTGTTTTGTATAATATTTAATCCGGTAGCAAATTGTTACCGGATTTTTTTTTCTAGCTAAAATGAGTTCGGTGTACCTTGTATATTAAGATATTCAAATAAATAGTGTTTAACTATTTATCATGTAAATCGGTATATTCATCAATATTAGTTTATATTTCGGTTGTTGAGAATAAATATTAGTCTATTTTTACCCTCGTATAATTAATTCTCCCCCCCGTTTGATTTTAATTATATGTAATGAAGTAGAAAGAATTTTATCTGTCTGGATATGCCCAATAGCAGTTTAACGTTTTTTTTATGTATTACATATCAATAAAGTTGATTTAAAACAATTAGCTGTTAGATAAACATGCCTTGTTTTGAGGTTTTGTTAATGGATGAATTTTGATTGTTCTGCATGTTATTTAAGAACCTTAGATTATACACTAATGTATATTTTTGAGTTCTTTTATCATGAAATTGCAGTCATTCATCATAAAAAATGCATTCAATATTTAAGAATTTGAACAAATACGTAGAAAGGACGTATGAAAATTTATTTTTGTAACTGTTTTACAATATGTAACATAGTTTTGGGACTGGTTTAACTATTATTTTATGATATCTAAATTTACTTTTTTACAAGGTTCTCTTATTTTATTACTATTAATTGTTTCTATACAATTATCTGCACAAGCAGAAGGTGATTACCGTACGAAATCAACGGGACCATTAAATTGGTCAGACCCTGCTACATGGGAGGTATACACTTCAGGGAGTTGGGAAGATGCAACGGAATATCCCGGGCAGTCAACTGGAACTGGGGATGTTGAAATAGTGTCTGATGGTGCTAATATAACTTTGGATATTAGTCCTGCTAATGCTATTGGTAGCATTACTTTTTCTGATGGAACCACAACAGCCACGGATATTACAATGGGAACAAATTCATTAACCGTGACAGGAGCCATAACTTTTGGTATTCCATCTGCTGATGCCGGCGATCAAAATATCTTTGTTAATTCAGGTACTCTTACTTGTGGTTCTGTTACAATGGTAAATACGGGAGATAATACTTTTGATACCAGAATTGATATTGATACAGGTACATTAACCGTGAATGGTGATATTACCATGGCAAACTCAAATCGTAACAATATTCGTTTTGTAGATACAGGTACAGGAGAATTGTATATTGAAGGTGATTTTAATGGTAATGGTTTTTCGCGTGGTAGTTCAACCGTTTATTATGTTAATGCATCAGAGCAGATTGTAGGTAATTGTTACTACAATAATTTAGTTTTAACAGGTGGGAACAAATCACTTAGGCAAAGTACTTATGTTTATGGTACTATGACTTTAGGTACTGTTTTAGATATAGCAAATAGGCAACTTTACTTTGGAAATGCAGCAGAATTGCTTCCTGAAACTACATTTAGTTCCTCTGCAATGATTAATATATCCAATAATGGAAATGTTAGAAGAAATGGAAATGAAGAATCTGACTATATAATGACTTATCCTGTTGGTATAGGCACTGATTATACTCCCCTTAATATTACATCAGCTTCTATGAGTGATCCAAATGGGGATCTTTATATTAGATTATATGGTAGCAAACATACACTTACAACCGGTAGTGATAATGCATTAACTAGGTATTGGGCTATTAGTTCAACAAATGTAACCTTCACTTCTGTTTCCGGAACCTTTACATATTCAGATAATGATGTTTTATCACCTATTGATGAAAATCAATTAACTGCAGTTGGGCGTTTTGATGGAAGTGACTGGCAAGTTAATGAGATAACAACAGGATATGATCACGTATCAAATCAAATATTGTTTACTAACGTGTCAACTGTTATAGGAGAATGGACTTTAGGTGAGGCTACAGGTTGTTTTGATGGACTACCCTTGGGTACTTTTACAGTTCAGGATGGTAGATGGGATGCTGCATCAACATGGAATACTGGTATTATTCCTGCAACTGATGGTTCAGAGGATGTAACCATTTATCATAGTGTATATCCTAATAATGGATATGCAGCTATTCATGTTAAGAGTTTATCAATTAAAAGTGGTGCATATTTTAGTACGTATACAACTGCAGTAACTGTTGATAATGATGTTGTAGTTGATGGTCAAATGAGAGATAGTAATATAAATGGATCTACTTTTGATATTGGAGGTAATTTATCTATAGGAGAAGATGGTGATTATGATGTGGAATACGGAACTGTATCAGTTGCTGGAAATGTAACAGTTGCGGGTTTAATGGATGATAGCCAAGCAACAGGAGAGTTGAATATTGGAGGTAATTTACAAGTTGCTGCTACTGGAGATCTTAATATTCAAAACAACATTTTGAACGTAACAGGAACATCTAGTATTTTTGGTATAGTTCAAGATACAGATGGTGATGGTTCCAGTACTTTTAACGGACTATTAACAGTGGAGTCTGGAGCTATATTTACTTCAAATGTTGATGATTTCACATTTAATTCAGGACTTGAAAATAATGGTACGTTTACAAATTCATCGTCATATAATTTACTATCAGATCTAACAATAACTGGTTCTTCGGAGTTGCAGTTTACTAATGATTTGTATATAGCAGATAATGTCACATTAACCAATGAAAATACAGGTGGAATTAGTATTACTGATATTTTTGATGGATTGGGTGATAATGCATCAGTAATAAATACAGGACTGATCAGTTATTACAGAGCTTATAGGATACCCATGCTAAGTGGAACGTTAGATTGTTCATCAAATGCGAATACATTTAATTATAAAGGAAATGGACGACAATATGTTAAGGCAACATCTTATTATAACCTGATTTTATCCAATAGTGAAGATAAAGAACTACAAGGTACAACTTCAGTACTCAATAGTTTAACAACTGCAGATGATGCTGATTTTGAATGTTTAGGTAATGATCTTGTTATTACAGGCTCAGTAACGCATGGCTCTAATGGCGAATTTACAACAGGGAGTAATACCGTTACCTATAATGGCAATGCTGATCAAGATATACTGGATATTACTTATGACGGTAATTTGGTTTTGGACGGTTTGGGTAATAAATCACTTCAAAATACAATAACTGTAAATGGAGATATCATAGTACAAGGAACTTCTATTTTAGATTTAAACAGTCAGCAACTTAATACATCAGCTAATATTACAATTAATAATGGAGCAACTCTTAGTGTAGATGAAAATGCTACATTGCAAATTGCTGATGGTGTGACACTGGATAACAATGGTATTTTTAAAGTAGTTGGTTCATCTGGTAATCCAGCAACTATTACGACTTCCGGTTCTGGAGGATACACAATAGATCAATCTGACGCTTCAGCTGAGTTCCATGCGTCTTATGCTAGCTTTGATTACACAGGAGGAATTACTATTTCTGATGGTACTGTTGATGCAACAAACAATTTTTCAAACTGTACTTTCTCAAATGGTACTGGAAATGAATATCTTAATATTGGAGGATACGATCCAATCGGAGGGTTGTCGTCAATTCAAAATGTGACATTTGAATCCGGACCTTCTTACAATGTATCTCGTACTTCAGGTACAGATGTAGTGACTTTTGTACAGGCTACAGGTGATTTGTCCGGTGAGAACCACGATAATGACAATGGAAATCCAGGAACATTAATTGAATGGACTGATCCTACTTCTATTTATTATTCAACAGGTGATGTATCTGCCTATGCAACTGCCTCATGGTCTCACAATGAAGATGGAACTGGAGGAAATCCTACATTGGCACAACTAACTGATGGAACTTTAACTTTAATAGTTCAGGATGATCATACAGTAACTTTAGATAACAATGGAGATATTAATGTACGAAAACTAATTGTAGGAGAAGGAAACACTGGTTCATTTATAATAGGAGGAGATGCCACCCAGCAAGTTCTTACTATTCAAGAATTATTACAAATTGAAACTGGGGCTACGATTCAATCCGGTTCAGCAGGCGCGCCAGCACATATTTTACGTTTATACGGTAATGTTGTTAACAACGGGAATTTTGATTTAAGACAATCTTTTACTTCTGTTGTTAATACTGAAGTATATGGAAATATGGTATTTAGTGGTACTGTTAGTCCAACTTTTAGCCAGCTAACTTTAAAATCAGGTTGCAATGCTACCGCTGATGTAGCTTTAGATGTTGATTGGGATTTAATTCTTGAATCAGGTGCAGTATTAAATGATGGAGGAAATACGCATACTATTGAATTTAATTGGACCAATAATGGTGGTACATATAATGCAATAGGTGGAATTATATTTGATGGAGGAACTTCATCAATCACTGCTAGTGGCACAACTACAACTTTTAATGACGTTACATTTAGTGGTAGTGGAATAGTTACCATTAAAGAAGATGTTATTATTAATGGAAATACATCAATTACAGATGATACTAAAGTGTCAGTTGATAATGTAACTGTTACTGTAAATGGTGATTATACGTTAGATGAAGGATCAGAATATGTACAGACATCAAACTCAATTAGATTTGAAGGATCAGATGCTCAAACTATTACTTTAAATGGAGAAGAGACTTTCTATAGAGTTTATTTTTCGAATGGGGGAGCAAATGCAAAAACAATTGTTGGAGATTTAAATGTAGGTGAATGGTTAATGATTAATTCCGGTGCTACAGTTGAAGGGGCTGGAAATCAAACTATACAGTCGGGATTAAGAGTAGATGGTACCTGTAATTTTTCAGGTATTATTACAATGAATGGAGGTTACATAGATACAAATGATGCTTCTGTTAATAATATTGTTTTGGGAACAGCTCAATTGGTTATACAGGGAGGTGTTAATTTACGTCATAATGTAACCGGAGAAACAGTTACCATAACAGCCCAAAATGATATTGATGTAATAAGTGGTTATATAGTAATAAACGATGATGCGATTCTTGTTGGTCAAAGTACAAATACTTTAAAACTTGAGGCTGGACAAAACTTATATATCCGTGGAGCAGATAATTTTCCTGATAATTTTATATATGATTTTGATCCTACAGCAAATGTAGTTTATGATGCAAGTATTGACCAAACAGTTCGTGGAGGTTTTACTTATGGTAGAATTTATTTAAGATATGCCAATAGAAAAACTGTAGATGGACCATTAACAATTACAGGGCAATTATACTTACGTGATGAAGCTACACTTGATCTTGGAACTTTTTCTCATGTGTTTTCAGGATCATATATTTATAATGGTACAGATCATAATGGGTCTATTGATGGTTCGAGTGCTACATTTACAATTGGAGGAATCGATGCTAATCAAACATTAGAGGCTAATGGTACTGGTACTTATACTTTTGGTAATCTTATTTTAACTCAAAACGGAGCAACAGCAACCCGAACTCAAACAATTAATAATGATTGTAATATTATTGTTACAGGAGATTTGACTATTAATAATGTTGGAGGAACAGAGGCAATACAGCATATTGTTAACTTAAATTCAAATCCAATAGGAGGTCCTGCTGGTAGTTTCTACTTAGGAGCTTATTGTCAGTTGAATGTAGATCATCTTAATTTTGGAAATGATGTAATTGATAATTTTACCGCTACATCTTTTGATGTTAATAGTACAGTTTTTTATAGTTTAGACGGAGGAAGTCCAACAGATACTGGAAATCCTATCGATGTGGCAAAAAATCAGTATGTTGCAGATGGAGTAACTTATGGTAATGTTCTTTTTGCTAATGGTAATAAAGTTGCCGAAGGAAACTTAGATATTAATGGAGATCTTAAAAGATCTGGTACATGTGTTTTTTATGACGGAGGATATGAACATAAACTTGCCGGTAATTGGAAACTGAATAGTTCCGTTTATTATACAGAATCTTCGGCTACAGGTACAATTATTTTTGATGGTGTAGATCAGGATATAGATGGAGTTAACTTTAATAATGTAACAATCTCTAATTCAGGGACTGCAAATTTATTTAATTCATTAAATATTTACGGAAACCTAGTTGTAGAGGATGGTAGTAAATTTGAGACCTCTACTCTAAATATGAATATAGGTGGAAATGTTACAGTTAATGGAACTGGTGAATATACTCAAACAACAGGTTATACTTATTTAATAGGAGATGATAATCAAAACTTGGTTCTTTCCGCAAATAGTTGCTTTGGCTATTTAACAATAAATAAGTCAAATTCCTTGGCACAGACAGTTTCAGCTTTATCAGATATTAAAATATTGCATGATTTTAATATTACAGCAAATGCGGGGATTTTTGATATTACTAATCAACAACTTACAGTTGGAGATGATATGTATATACGAAACTGTAGAGTTGATGATATTCCAACACAAAACTTTATAGCTAGCGGAAGTACAATAGTGCTTGATGGAACTACAGCTCAGTATATTACTTTATATCATGAAAATGATGTAGTCTTTAATAACATTACATTTGAGGGATCGGGAGATAAAACTATCCAATATGGAGATCCAGGATCTGGGTTAGCAGCTTCTCAAAATCTACAAATTCTAGGTAATGTAGTTATCGATGCAACCGTGCTGGATGGATATAATGTAAGTCTTTATGTTCAAGGTGATTGGGATAATACTGGAACATTTAATCATTCCAGAACAGTATATTTTGATGGAGTTAATCAATCTGTAAGTTCATCTAATTTTTACCATGTTAACTTTCAAGGTTCTGGTACAAAAACGTTAGAAGGAAACATTACAGTTTCATATGATTTATATATTGAAGGAACTGCAACATTAGATGCAAATGGTAATGATATTACTTTAGGTAGAACATGGTATAATGAAGTTGCTGGAGCTGGATATACACATGGAAATGGTAAAGTTGTGTTCAATGGAGCCACCGGAGGATATATATATTCAGGAACTACTGCAGGTTCTTCTTCCGGGAAAGATTTTTATAGTGTAGATATTAATAAGTCAGATAATTTTATCAGCTTAAGAGGTGATTTATTTGTAGAAACAGATTTTGATGTAAGTTCAAATACTTTCTATACTAATGAATATGATGTTTATGTTGGTGGCGATTTTAATGTAGGAGGCACATTTTCAAATAATAATAACAATGGTACCCTTACTTTAAATGCAAGTGGTGGTACTCATGTTTTTAATCCTAATGGAGCTGTGTTAAGAGGATTTGAAATCAATGCACCAGGTGCTACTTATGAGATGCAGAGTGATTTTACATTGGATAATGTAAATATGAATATGCTTGCCGGAACTTTAAATGTAAATGAAAACCAGATTCAGATAAATGATTATAACAGATCTTTGGAAATTAATGGAGGGATATTAAATATTGAAGGAGGTTCAACAATCTTGTTTACAAATCAACAAACAATTAATTTAAATAGCGGAGAGTTAAATATCGTTGGAGAAGATGGAAAGACTGCAAAATTAAGTAATTCTCACGTTGATAATCATTTTTCTATTAATGCATTAGGTGGTGATTTTTCTGCAAATTACTATAGAGTTCAAAATGGTCAAATTGTAATTACAGGAGCAACTATTGATGCAACAAATAACTTAAGTAACGGTACTTTTGTTGAAGGTGATGCTGGTACAGCATACATTACACTTACAGATGTTGATCTTGGAACTGGTATTTCCTTAAGTAATATGATCTTTAATAGCGGGGCTGATCATAATATATCTCGTACATCAGGTACTGGAGTTGTAAATGTACTGGATGCATCAGGAGGTATGGCAGGTGAAGCCTTTGAAGAGGATGATGGAACTCCGGGTACTTTAATTGAATGGACATTTCCTGCAGGATTTTTCTGGGATGGTGGATATGCTAGTGATAATACCAATTGGCATCAGGCAGAAAACTGGTCAGGTAATACGGTACCAGGAATTAATGATATTGTATATTTTGATCACACATATGTAACTGGAACTTATAATGTTTTAATCTCAGATGATAATGCAGATTGTAGCAGACTAAACATAACGGATACTTCTGGTGCAAATTCTATTAATGTTACTATTGGTAGCGGAAATACTTTAAATGTAGATCAGCATGTTGTTATTGGTGACAATACCAGTTTAACTCAGGAAGATAATACAGCCTTAATATATGTTGGTGAAAACTGGACTAACCAGGGAACATATAATCATAATAATTCAAAAGTCGTATTTAATGCTTCATCTGGAAACTATATAATTTCTACAGGAGGAATATCTGATGGAAGTAAATTCTATGATGTAGAAATAAATGCAGGAACTTCGGTATATACTTTGGATTTACCAATGGTTGTAGAAAATGATTTAACTATTAATGCCGGAACATTGGATTTAGCATCATCTTCAAATGATGTGAACATTGGTGGTGATTGGTATATTGATCAGGAAAATGGTGGAAGTTTCGTTTCTAACACTGCAGATGTTACATTTGACGGAACACTGCAATCAATTACCAATGGCGTATTCTATAATTTAATTATTGAAGGAAGTTCTTCAACTACTTTAAATTCAAATATTGCTATAGAGGGAGAGCTAATCTTAAATGATGGATCTACACTTGATGCTCAGGATCGAAATATTTATGTGCGAGGTAATTGGCAAAATAATAATGGTACTTTTTCTCAAACAGGTTTAGGAGCTGTATTATTTGATGGTTCTGATAATCAATATATAGATAATGGAACAACAGGGACAACTTTTAATAATTTAACATTTTCTAATGGTTCAAACCGAAGTAAATATCTTCAAAATAATATTAATGTAAATGGAAATGTATTAATTAATGAAGGCTCTGGTGTTTTAAATGTGGAAACATATTTAATTACAGGAGTAGGTTCTGATAATACTTTTACATGTAATGAAGACCTGGAAGTTGAGGGAGAAAATAATTTCCCTACAGGATTTGAAAATATAGACTTATCAGATGCAAGTTTAGTACGATATTATGCCGACATAGACCAATATATTTATCCAACATCATATGGTAATTTAAGTTTACGAAGATTAACCGACGGTGTGGATCTTCCGGTAAAAACAGCTTTAGGTGATTTAACAATTGTAAATACACTTTATCTGAGCAGTGGTACGCGTCCGGTTAATTTAGATATGGAAACGAACGATGCTAATATTATATTATCAGGTAGTATAAGTTTTGTGGAAAATAACCTTATTACTTGGGGAACCGGAAATTCAACGTTAGATCACATTGGAACTACATGGTATATAGATCAGGATATTACAACTTTTAATAATGTAATATTAGAAGGTAGCGGAAATAAATATACTCAGGGTAACTTAGGTATTACAGGAGATTTAACTGTTAAAAGTGGAGTAGATTTAAGAATGTATAATAGTTCAGATAGAAATGACTTTAGAACTATAACAGGAACTGCTGATCATACTATTACTCTTGAAACAGGGGCAAGAATTATTAATTCAAGACCATCTACCGATGGAGTTGCTATTCCGGAAGGTTTTGGTTCTTATGATTTTAATGAGAACAGTTCTTATTATCTATATGGTAATGGAATTGATCAAACTGTATATACTGGTTCTGACATAGCATATGGTAATTTAATCTTCTCTAGTACGAAAGATGTTACGGGAGACGGAATTGCAAATCTAGATGTAAATGGAAACTGGGATTTAAATGAAGCAACTTATTATGATGGTGGTACAGATATGGAAGTTGCAGGTTCTGATATTATTTTTAACAGGTATGTGGCTTCATCAACAGATCGAAAACTAATTTTAAATGGTTTAAGAGATCAATCATTAAGAGAAGATGATAGTAGTATTTCTCAATTAGAGCTTTCTACAATAGAGTTTACTGGAACTGGAGTTAAAACTATCTATAGTCATGCAAATATTTCAGGAGATCTTTTTATAGATTCAGATGTAACATTGTTAACTGGTTATAATATTTATTTTACAGGTATAAACTGGCAAAATGATGGATATTATCAACAGACTGGTAATACTTTATTCTTTAATGGAACATCTGATCAGACTATAGATCCAGGTGTATTGGACCCAGATAACTATTATCAAACAGTTGAGTTTAATGGTTCATCAACAAAGACATTTGTTAATAATGGGATAGACATAAATAACGATTTGGTTATTAATGAGGGAACTGTTGATTTGGCAAATTATGATTATTATTTATATGATGAGTTATATAATATTTCAGGTGGAACATTAATTAGCCAGAATGCTAATTTATACTTAGATGGAACTTATCAAAACATAGAAACTCCTGATTTTACAATAAAAAACATTACATGTAGCGGAGGAGGTTCAAAATATTTATATTCAGATTGGACTATAAAAAATGATTTACTTATAGAATCTGGTGTTACGCTTAATACAAGTAGTAATTCAACTGATTATGATATTTATATTGGAGGAGACTGGACTAATGAAGGAACATTTGTAGATAATACAGGAAAAGTAACGTTTAACGGTTATTTATCTCCGGTAAGAATTACAAGTGGAGGATCAAACTTTTATGATGTAGACTTTATTCCAACAACTGCAGTTACATATACCTTGGAAAGTGAATCCACCACTTTCCATAATCAAATGAATATTGAAAGTAATGCCAATCTTAATTTAAATAGTAAAGAATTATATTTAGGTAGAGATAATACTTCAGCTATAACACATACAATAAACGGAAGTCTTACTATTGATGAAAATGCCTTTTTATATGTAAATAATGATGATGAACAAACAACTTTAGATGTATATGGTTCCTTTAATATTGTAGGGGCAAGCGCATCGGAAGTAGCCACTCTAACTAGCGAAACTACTTCAACTTATCGTAATAAAACTATAGTTAATATTCAACCGGGAGCTACATTTGGAGCGAGGTATTATCTGATTGAATATATTGCTGATGAAGGTCTGAACTTAATGGAAGGATCTACTTTAGATGCGGTAAATAATTTTTCCGACGGAACATTTATGGGACTGAGAAATCAGCAGGATGCCAGATATATAGTTTTGGAAAGTGATTATTCAGGAGGAAATATTAGTAATGTTTCATTTAGTTATGATCAGGTTCCTGTACTGGGTAAACATTATAATGTAGAACGTAAACTAGCTTCAACAGATATAACTTTTGAAAACGTTTCAGGCGCTATTGGTAGTTATCGTTTTGAGGATGATGATCAAACACCTGCTTATGATAATGGTAAGCTTAGATGGCCAGAGATTACTGAAACCAACTGGACTGGTGCGATTAGTACTGATTGGCATAATGATGGAAACTGGGATAATGGAGTTCCAACAGCAACTATAGATGCAATCATTGGTCAACAAGATAATATTGCTATTTTATTTAGTGGTGCCGCTGAGTGTAAAAGTCTTAAAATTACAGATGGTACTTTAAGAATTGAGGATAATATGGATATCACTGTAAATGGTGATGTATTAGTTGACGAAGGTGTATTGTATGTAAATTCTTCAGGTAGTGAAATTACTGTTGGAGGTGATTGGACAGTTAATCAATATGGTAACTATTTACATGGAAATGGCTCAATATTATTTAATTCACCCAATGGTTCTGTTAATATACTTCCAGGTGGTTCAAGTTTCTATAATATTACTTTTAATAATGCACTAACAACTTTCAATCTTATCGGAAGTGATATTGATATAGATGGTAATCTTAATATTTACAATGGAAAGGTTTCGCCTTCTACAAATAATTATACATATAACTTATATGGAAATTATATAATTACTAATGGTGAATTTGATACTTCAGGATCTAATACAGGTACGATTGTTTTAAGTTCAGATGTTGACCAGACTGTTACTAATGGTATCTTCTATGATCTAACTGTAGATGGATCCGGAAATAAATTGTTCGAAGGAAACATTGTAATTGATGGAAGTACTCAAGTAAATAGTGTATTATCAGCTCAAACAGGTAGTAACATATTATTTAATGGAGATGTTACGATTGATGCAGCCGCAACCTTTGAAGATGGAGATGAGAATCATCAGTTTAAAGGTCGAAATTGGTATGGAGATGGAACTTATTCAGGAAATGGTACTATTACATTTAATCGCACATCCAATGATCAAAATATTTACGCATCAACTTTTAATAATGTCGTTGTTGATTGTAGTTCAATAGTATTGTATTTAAGAGAAGATATTTCTATTAATGGAGATTTAACTTTTAAAAGTGGTATTAGTAGTGTAAATCTTCTTACAAATACAATTACAAATGATGGATCAGGAACATTTTCTATAGAAGATGGGGTTGTAACATATATATATGGAGCGAATAACTTTCCTAAATCATTTGCTACATATGATATTGCTGAAACCAGTGATACCAGATATTACAGTTCTTCAAATCAAAGTGTTGATGGTGTTTCATACGGAATATTAAGGTTAGATAATGCAAGTACAAAAACCTTAGCAGGAAATACTGAAGTAAAAGGTCATTTAATTTTTAACGAATCTGTATTAGATGTAAGTGCAAATAACTATTCATTAACCGTTGGAGGGAATTGGTATAATACAAGCAGTGGTGATTTTATATGTAGAGAAGGAGATGTAACTTTTAATGGAGCAGATAATCAGGCAATATATTTTTATGATGCAAATGCAAATGATTTTTATAATTTATTAATAGAGGGTGATGGAAGAGTAAGTGCAGGTAATAGTACCAATAATGATTTTGTAATTGCTAATAATTTAAATGTAACCAGTGGTGAGTTTAATGCAAATGGACGAACTATATATGTTGGAGGAGACCTTCTTGCTACTGTAACTGGTAAATTTGTTCAGTCAGGAACTTATTATTTAAACAAAACATCAGGTTCAGCAAGCATTGGTGTTAATTCTTCATCATTATATTCGTTGTCTATTAATTCAGGAGCTACTTATACAGTTCAAGATGATATTTCAATGATAGGAAGTTTTACATTGACATCGGGTGTTTTTGATGGTAATGGAAAGCAAATTGATGTTGGAGATGGAGGAGCTGACATTGTCACTATTAATGGTACATACATTGTAGGAGCAGGTGGTGTTCTTGGATTAGGAAATGGAACATCATGTACTGTAGGGACTTCAGGACGAATTGAAGTTGTAGGAAGTACTTCCGGGCTTGCAAAAGTAACTAATAATAGTTCCGGTGGTAGATATAGCTTTGTTGTGAATGGGGAAATCGCAGCTGAATATTACTTATTCGAATATATGTCGAATGTGGGTATTTACCTTACAACTACTTCTGCAATTGATGCTACAAACCACTTTAGTAACGGTACGTTCTCAAATGGAGCAACAACTGGACAGTTATTCAGAGTTGAGAATACACAAAGTTTTACAGAATTGGGAGGAAATAGAATTGAAAATGTATCATTCCCAATAAATCCTGGAGGTAGTGCATCAAATGTTGGAAAATATTCAGTCACTTCAGGAGATCTTGAGTTTTATAACTCAACAGGTGTTTTTGCAGGAGAGAGTTTTGATAATGATAGCCATGATCTTATTAGCTGGACTGGACCTGTTCAATTAACCTGGAATGGTTCTGTTGATACAGACTGGAATAAAGTAGGTAACTGGACAGCAAGTTCGGGATCCCCAATTATACCAACAGCAGCTAATAATGTTACTATACCTGGTGGATTAGTAAATTATCCTGAATTAACAATAGATGGTCAGGTAACAGGTAATCTGTTAATTGAATCTGGCGCGGAGATTAGAATATATACCTCAAGTGGTGATACAGATTTTGATTTAAATGTGGATGGTGACTTAACCATTGAGGGATCTTTAGGTACAAGTTCTTCTGAAGATATTATCTCTATAGAAGGTAACTGGACTGCAACATCAGGTTCGGTTGTGATTTTAAAAGGTAATGTAACCTTTGATGGAGTAGGAGGAGCTAAACAAATAGATAATAGAACAAATAATTTTTATAGCTTAACTATTGGAGGTTCTACTCAGTACCAAGTTGCAAGAAATACAAAGATTGTAAATGATTTAATTATTAATTCAGGTGCCTCTTTAGATGCAAATCCAGCCGATTATCAAATTACGGTTAATGGAAATTGGATTAATAATGGAACATTTAATCCTCATGAAGGATCAGTTGTGCTGTCTGCGACAAGTGGGTCAAAAACTATTGAATCAGGAAATTTAAGTTTTTATAATTTACAAATTAATGCTTCTGGTATTACTTATTTGTTAAATGAAAATATGGGAGTAGATGAGCAGTTGTTAATAACTTCAGGTACTCTGGATTTAGGTACTAATACTTTAGTTATTGGAGATGGATCAGGAACCGATGGAGTTTCAATTTCTGGAAGTTTACTTGTTAATGCAGGAGCAATATTAGATATGAGTGATGGATCTAGTTTAAATTTAAATTCAGGTGGATCGATGGAATTATTAGGTGATGATGAATCTAATAGAGCAACTTTAACAAGTACTTCAGGAGGTAGATATTCGTTTGATGTTAATTCCGGAGCTTCTATCAAAGCGCAATATTATACGGTAGATTATACTGATGCAGATGGTTTATATATGCATCCAGGAGCAAATATTGATGATGTAAATAATTTATCAGACGGAATATTCTCAAATGGAGCTTCGGGAGGTAGTTATATGACGCTTCTTCATGATATGTCTACAGAGGATTTTACTTTGCGAAATCTTGTTTTTAATGCAGGACCATCTCATAGTGTAACAAGAACTTCTGGATGGACTATATTTATGTTTGAGGATGCTAGTGGGGAATTAGGTAATTATTTATACGAAAGAGATGAAGAGGACACACCAAGCCCATCTAGTGGATTATTACGTTGGCCATATGTTAAACTATACACATGGGAAGGCGATGTAGATACAGATTGGAATAATGATGAAAACTGGTTTAATAGTCAGCCTCCATTAATTTCTTCAGATGTAACAATTCCAACAACAAGCAATAATCCAATAATTGACGATAGTCAACTGATTGAAATTCATGGAATAACTATTGAATCTGGAGCAGAAGTTACAATACAAACAGGAGCAAAATTAACTCTGTATGGAGATTTAACTAATAATGGATCGTTGATTGTTAATACATCTGTTTCTACACCAACTTCAATTATTATTGAAGGAACTGTAACTGGAGAGGCAACATATAACTGGACTGGATTAACTAACATGTATTGGTGGCATATAGGTCATCCTGTAACAGGAGTTACAGATACAGAATATGATGCTTCTTATGGTGCAACAGATTATGCATTAAACAGGTTTTCTACCTCCGGTTGGCAAAGGGTTGCCGGAATTAATGGATTAGATAGTTATAACTTTGATTCTGACTTATTAGAAGGTTATTCATTGTTGCCTAGATATGCAGGTCATACTTTATCTTATTCTGGAACTATTAATGTTGATGCTAGTTATTCACAAACATATAATAAAGCAGAGTGGTACTTAGTTTCAAATCCGTATTCATCATATATTGATGTTGAAAAATCCGGATTCGATATTGGTAACTTCCTAAAAACAGTTTATATAGAAAGTTATAATAATGTGGTTTCTACTTATAATTTGGAAACAAGCTTAGGGGTAAATGGTGGCTCTAGATATATTGCTCCTGGTCAGGCAGTTTGGTTAAGAACATATGAGTCTAGTGATGCTATTACAATTGGAGAAAATACTAGAGTTCATTCATCAGGTAGTTTGAAAAGTGCAAATGCAGATGAAGAAGGGGTATTCAGATTGAAAATTGAAGGGGTAAATAATACAGATGAAACCATTGTTTTATATAGTGATATACTGGGTTCTGAATCAATAACAAAATATGATTCTGAAAAGATGCTTAATGGAGGAGATTTGGTTAATATCTATTCATTTAAAGAAGACAAGAATATAACAATTAATGCACTACCTGAATTAGATACAGAAAGAGTAGTGCCAATTGGTTATTCTGTTTCAACTGACGGAATGAGTGATTTCACATTTAAAGCTTCGAATATATCAAGCTTTATGTCTGATATAAATGTTTATTTAATAGATAAACTTGAGGGTATAACTGTTAATTTGAGAGAAGAACCTTCTTATACATTTACACCAATATCAGCGAGTTCTAATGATAGGTTTGAATTAGTTTTTGAAGCAAGTCTTACAACAAGTATCGATGAAGGCGAGAGTGTGGTTTCATCCCGAAATGTTTCAATTTACTCAGTAAAACAAGAAGCTGTAGTTAAAGTTACAGAAGATGTTTTATTGGAAAATGATAGACAGATTGAAGTCTATGATGTATCAGGAGCAATTGTTAAACAAGTTGAATTGAATGATGAGGAAACAACATTTACTCTGCCTCAGGCAAATACGGTTTATATTATTAATGTAAGAGCCGGAGGCGATTCTTATCAACAAAAAGTGGTGGCTCAGAATTGATAAAGGAAAAAGTATAAGAAAAAAGGTTGACTCGTTAATTATGAGGCAACCTTTTTTTGTTTCTAGTAGTAGTTTTATAGTGACTAATGATGCGGTAGAATATTTGTGAATTAATAAATTAAGTTAGGATTAAACACTTTTCTATCCTGTAGTACCTTAAAAAAAGTCTTTTAAATAAGTATTGTTAATTTTTAAAGTATACTAAATGCCATTAGTTTGAGGCAATATCCAAAATGATCTATTAGAAGGGATGTACAATGTTTTATTTGCCATCCAACATATCCTCGATATAAGGTGCAATAAAGCTTCGAAGAACATTTCGAACTTGTACAGGTCTTCCATTTGTGTCGACAGCTACAAAGGTAAAAATACCCTCAGTTACTTTATGTTCGCTAAGATCTTCTTTTGATCTTACAATTAGCTCAACATTAATATCAATGGATGTGTTGCCTATTCGATTTACCTTAGTATAAACCATAAATACATCTCCATTGTGAATTGGTCTGATAAAACTAAAGTTACTAACAGAAACAGTTACAGCTGGGCAATTAATCACTTCTTCAACCTGAATTGAAGCTGCTTTATCCATTTTTGCCATTACCCAGCCCCCAAATACTGTACCTGCATGGTTAAGATCCGCTGGGAACGTTCTTCCTTTAAGTGAAATTTGTCTCATTTGTCCTTTTATATTATAAGTTTTTTAATTACATGAACAGTAACCATATATATATTTTCGGTCTAATAATTCTATCGGATATTTAGTATCCATTTCTTCCATAATATCCATTAAAAATTAAAGAAGAACTTTTTATGAAAAAATACTTTCTAATAAATTGTTTATTGGTGATAATATAGAATTGTCTTAAATCCCCATTGTTTTTTGAATAACAAAATAAAATAAAAGATGTTTTAATAGATATGAAAGAGACTAAAAGAATATAGATAATGAAGTGTATAATGATAGCTTGATTGAAGTTAGTATTTTTAAATTATTTTCAATGTAGACACTATTTAGGATTAATCTCCAATAACTTTTAAAAGAATTTTAATCCGTTATTATTCATTGTTTTTGAAATAATATAACATACTCATATTTTAGGAAAATAATACGTCTGCATTAACAGGTCTGCTGATGAACTTGAAGCTTCAGTTTAAGATCATTATAGAGATAAATCTTCTCTCATATTATCAATCTTGCCATTGAACGAAAATTAGTTTTTAATCAGAATCTGGCTTTTACAAAAAATATAGGAGTAAAAGGAACGGCATCAGTGTAAACTTTAATAGGTGAAATATCTTCACTGATATTAATGCTTTTTACGTTTCGAGGGGTTAAATTTTGCGTGTCGAATACATTTAAAATTGATATACCTGCTTCACAAGTTAGTTTTTTTAAATGAAAATTATAGGTAACAGCAAAATCTACCCTGTTGTATTCCAGTCCTGTTTGGTTATCAAACATGTCTTTGATAATATTCATTCCAGATCCGTAAATGTAACAAGTTGAAATATAAAAGTTATTAAAATTTATAAGTGAGGCTATTTTGAATTCATGTCTCTGATCATGAGGAGCAGGTGAATAATCGGGGAGTGGTTCATTATTTGTTGAAAGTTGTTCTTCTGCCTTACTTAAAGCATAAGATGCCCATACCGTATTGTATCCAAAATCTTTTCGCAAATATAAATCAACACCGTATGTTCTGGCATTCCCTTTATAAGTCAGATATTGGTTATTAATAAACTCATTGTTTTCATTTTGCGAAAAGTAACGACGACTTAAATTACGGGTTGTTTTGTAGTATCCTTCAATGTTAGCAATAAAATTATTCTTATTGTAATTTATTCCCGATACCCAATGCGTTGCACTTAATCCTTCAACGTTGTCCTTACCGGTGGTCCATAAATAGGTGTAATTATCATCAATGTCAACTGTTGCAATTTTGTACATTATCTGGTTAAATAATCCCCATGAAGCTTGAATTTTTAATGCATCTGTAAATTTATATGATACACTGGCTCTGGGTTCTGCAAAAATTTTTTGGCTGTTAAAGATTAGATTCCCTCTTAAGCCGGCAACAAATTTTAATTTGTTATTTATAGGTATACTTTGCTGAGCAAAAAGATATCCTCTGTAATTTTTATTTAGATTTACTGTATCCAGATTTGATTTATCGGTATAATTGTTATTATCCAATATTTTTGTTCGGTTGAAATAGATTCCACCTCCAAATTCAAATTTATATCCTTTATTTATATAGATAATATTCTCTGAGCGAACAGAATTTTCAAGAGCCTTATTGGTGGTTCGGTTTTCTTTTGCAATAAAAATATCTTGCGTATTAGAATCCGAAGAACTGACTTCTTCTACAATGTCTTTACTAAAATCAGCATGGGAAATGATAAGTTTAGAAATATTCCCATTTCTCCATTTTTTATTATAAAATGAAGAAAAACCCTGCTGTAAGTTTTTTTCTTTACTATTATAAGTCAATTCAAAAAATAAAGTGTTATCGATATTATAATCCATATTACCACCTACTTCAATTTTTGTTCTTTCAAGTTCCGCTTCCGTTGCCAGATTAAAAACATCGCCACCTCGATAATAGCTAAAATAAAAAATATCCCCATTTTTTAATTCATGAGAGTATTTAAGATTAATATCCTTGAAGTTATATTTATCAGGATAAACCGATATATCCGGATCAACATTGTTCTGCTTTTGAGGGTCATTAAATACATCTTGCTTTGAATGAGAGAGGGCAAAAACATTAAAGTCATCCAAATCATAAATATTATAATAGGTTTGGCGGTAGGCCAGGATAAGCGATGATTTCTGGAATAATGGAATTTCGGCTATTCCGTTGATGGTAGAGGGGTTTAAATTAATACTAAACTTTGGTTTTATGCGATTCCCATTTTTACCTGTAATGTTAACCAAACCACCAACACGGTTACCATATTTAGCTTCGTATCCTCCTTTATCTATTTCAATACTCTTTATAATAAAGGGATTAACAACATTAATGTTTTCGTTATAATTTCGTAAACCAAACAGCGTAAACTCATCAAAAGTAATCAAACTCTGTCCTTCGTAACTTCCCCATATTACCAAATCATTTGACTGTTCACCTGTGGCCTGTATACCTGGCATGAGTCGGAGTAAAGTAAAAACTGAATTATCGCCTTGTCCTGGAAGGTATCTGGATATCTGATAATTTAACTTCAAGTTTCCTGGTCTGGTACCAATTAAAGCTGATTTTTCAATAATGTTATTTTTAACAGTAACTTCTTTCAGCTTTTTTACATTACGTTTTAGTTCAATGATATGATTTTCATTGGGTAATAAAACAGTATCCATTATAAGGTAACCCAAATGCGAAACTTGTAAATGGAAAACACTATCCTCTTTGGAGAGATAATTAAAATTACCTAAGACATCAGTAAATATTTGATGACCGTTAACAATTAATTGTGAATGAGGAAGAGGTTCATTAGAACCTGATTCAAGAATTTGCCCTGTAATACATCTTTGATCTTGTTGTTTAAATAATGGATGAGTCCTTTGCTGGGCAATAATAATAACATTACCAGAATTAATTATTTGGAAAGGCAAATCCTTTAACAAATATCGAATTGTTTTTTCTGGTGTTTTAAAACTTTTTTGAACAGTCAGATTGTATTTCGAAAGCTCAAAGGAATTGTATGAGAGCTGAAAATTATACTCTTCAGTAAGAGATTTTAATATTTCAGACAATGGTTGATTTTCAACACTAACCTTTATTTCTTCAGTTTGAGCATTTGTAAGTAAAGCTGAAATAAAAAATATAATAAGCCAGTGATATCTCAATTCCATTAATTATTCCTGTAAAATGATATATTCTTTATCGGACTTTTTCTTAAAAGTAAAGCCCATTGCTGAACAAACGTAATTTAAAATATTTTCAACATTTTCTTCTTTGTAAAAATTACCAGAATAAATAGCCGAAGCAGAAAAGTCCAGTTCAATATTAATTCCATATTGCCTTTCTATTTCCAAAAATACATTTTTTAAAGGTACAGATTCAAATCTAAAGTTATTATTACGCCATGCGATGTCATAATCTGTATTATTATTTTCAGTTAGTTTTATCTCCCTATCTGTAAATATTTCAGCTTTCATATTTGGAGTTAAAATTACCTTTTCCTTTTCTTTTGAAGTTACTCTAACTCTACCCGTAACACAACTTATCTTTGTCGCTTCCTGGCGGGCAAACACATTAAAACTAGTACCTAATACTTCAACATCTCCGTATTGAGTATGTACAATAAATTCTTTACCCTTTTGAACTTCGAAAAAACCTTCGCCTTCAAATTTGATAATCCTTTTAACCTTCCACCAGTATGGGTAATATGTTACTTCCGATTCGGCATTAAGATGAACTAAAGATTCATCAGGAAGATATGCTGTATTGTGTATGCCAGATAATGTATACACCGAATTACTGTAAAATCGCATGAAAGAAACAATACCCACAATTATAGCTACCGATGCGGCAACGGATATCATTGCAGGACTAAAGTGTAATTTTCTAACCTTTTTTAAGTCTGTGTTATTCAGTCTTTCTGTCATTTCGGACCAAACCTCATTTTCTGATTTTTTCCAATGAAATTTGCCGTTGACAAAAAACCTTTTTTCCATCAATGAATTATTGAAATTCTTATTTTCGTTATTCTCGCTCATTGAAAATACTTAATTATGGCAGAAACCGTTAAGGATGTAAGAATGAAAACTATTATTGTCACAAAGTGTTTTAATCCTTCTTTAATATGCTGAAGCGCAAGCCCCATGCGTTTTTCAACAGCTTTTACTGTTAACCCTAAATGTTCTGCAATTTCTTTATACTTAAGCCCGTCAATACGACTCATTAAAAACACTACCCTTTGTTTTTCAGGCATAGATTTTAAAGCAATATCATAGGCATTTTTTAGTTCCTGAAAATTAAGTTCTTCTTCAGGTGTGAGGCTTTCCATATCAGGTTCATAAACACTGAAAAAATTAAAAGCTATTTTTTCTCTGTGATACCTGGTTATAAAAAGGTCACCGGCTATTTTAAACAATAACCCTTTAACAGTTTTAGGATTAATATCCATTTGTTTATCCCAAATCCGCATAAAAGTATCCTGAGCAATATCAGTAGCTACATCACCATCTCCTGAGCGGTAAAGTATGTACCTTCTGACATCTTCGAAGTACCTTTTGAACAAAGTTTCAAACTCTTCTGTACTCAATACTTATCGTTTTTCATGTTACCGTGCAAAGATAATATGAAACGAGCCATGAGAAAAAAAACTTACCTGGGAAAATGATTATTAATAATGGTTTTCTTCGTTTATAAACTTCCTTATCAAACAAAAATCAAGTTTTAATACTTGTATGCTGATATATTTGAAGCACAAAAGGAAAAGTTTTGATTCCCTTTTGTGCTTTCTTTTAAAATTATCTTCCTCCAGGGCCACTTGAACTACCAGAACCTACCTGGGTAACTCTACTTGATATTGTAAAGCTGCTATATTGTGTACCTGCGGTATATGTTCCACCAGAATAAACACCATTTATTTCATCTCCGCCAGAATAACTACCACCAGTATAAATATAATATGTAGAACCTGATTTAAATTCGGATGAAGAGAATAGGATTGAATAATAACTTTTGTTTGATTTAAAAGTTATGATGTCATTTCCATCTGCATCCTGAATATGGAATAAACTGGATGATGATTGTGTAGATGTAAAATAAATAAGTACCGAATATTGCGAACTACTTGTATTAGGCGTTTCTGTTGAACTTGAACTTGATGGTTGACTAACAATTAACTCTCCACCTACAACATTAATATCACCATTTACATCTAATCCATTTTCCATTTGTGAGCTTGCTCCGTAAATTACAACTGATCCGCCTGTCATTTTAAAGCTACCATTGCTATCTAATCCGTCAGCAGAAGCACTTACTACAATATAACCTCCATTAATAATCAACTTACTACCATCATCGCTTTCGGTTCCACCGTTGGCTGTTCCATAAGTTGAGTTAAAGCCATCATCCGAACTCACAACGCTTATGTATCCATCATTTACTGTAATATTTGCAGATTCAATTCCTTCCTCAGATTTTGATATAGTAATATCTCCACCATTGATTTCTATTGAAGAATCCGCATGAATACCATCATCACCCGCAGAAACAGTAATGGTTCCATCGTTAATTGTTATGCTTTCGTTTGAATGTAAAGCATCATCAGATGAATTGATATCAAGAGTTCCTCCTTCAATAATAAACTGAACACCTGCTTTAATTCCTTTTGAAGATGTAGAACTGCTTGCACTATAACTGCTACCTCCGCCTGACTTAACATCTATGCTACCAGAAGATATAAGTACATCGGTTTCAGCTTGCATAGCATCTCCGGTTGAAGTTATTTCTATTTCTGCAGTTTCAATTGAAATATAACCGCATGAAGTATCTTCGTCGTTATCAGATTTGAATCCATCACCACCGGCAGTAACACTTATTGAACCTCCTTTTACAATGATAAAGTCCTTGCCCCTGATACCATCATCAACAGAAGTTACTGAAATAGTACCACTGTTAATAACCAGTCCGTCTTTACTTGTAATACCATCATTATAATTGGCATCTATGGTTAATGAACCTTCGCCGTAAATGGATAGATTATCTTTACTAAACAAAGTAGCATTAGGTTCATCTTCGTCAGAACTATCATATACATATGAAGAACCATCTGTTAAAGAGTTTTCAGTACCCGCAGTTAATATAACAACGGTTTTATCAGCGTTTTCAACAAATATTGGAGCACTGTTTGAGCAAGTCATATTTGTACTATTCAGTACTAATCTCACAATACCATCATCATCCGTGTTAACAATCAACTGTCCATCATCCAATGTACCTGAGATATTATAATTACCAACTGAACTAATGGTAACGACACTTCCGCTTACTGTTGCTCCATCTCCATCAACCGTAATTGAACCTCCGTTAAATATTATATTTACTTCAGTTGAAGTATCCCAGCTATAATCTCCGGATTCTTCAAAGTCACTATCATTATTTTCATCCGCTTCTGAGATTGTATCTTCAGTTGTGGTTTCATCTTCACTTGTAATATCATCGTCTCTTTCGCACGAAGCTAAGGTTACAATTAATGAAAAGATCATTACAAAAAATATCCATCTACTTTTACACATAATTCTAATATTTAAATTGTTTCTCTGTTATTTATAATTTGGTGAATACTACACCATAATCCATATTGATTTTTCCTAATTTCTTTTAAATTCTAAAACGTAATTTTGTATTCTAAAGACAGGATGTTTTTTAAATAATCTTCATCCAAATAATTCTGGACAAGATATTTTACACCGATCTTCTGTGCTTTATTGATTTTATAATCCAATCCAAACGTGGTTCGTGTTTTATTGATTTCATTATCATTCAGCTGATGAAATAACTCCATAGCTACTATTGGTGTTATTCTTGATTTTGAAATATTATATTTCAACTTTAGGCGATAACGCAGAAACGGGTCATTTGAATCATCTTCGGCATCAAAATCATTATATTGACAGTATCTGGTTCGCAATTGAATATCTAACTTCTTCAGACTATATTCCCCTGTAACATCTAAAGAATAACGACCAAAATATTCTGTTGATTTTGTTTCTCTCTCATTAACAATATATCGATAGCTTCCGCCAACATATAAAAACTTAAATAACTTATAATCCAGTCCGGCTTCAAAAAAGTATTCATCAACTTTAAACTGCTCAGTAAAGCGTACTTCAGGACTAAAGGATACTGATAATTTTTTATTTATATTTTTTGTTAACGATATATTGGTCCAGCTATTCCATTCATTTTCCTGGCCTGAAACATAGCTGGTGACTAAAGAAAATATCAGTGAAAATGAAATAACCAATATTTCTCTTTTTATATTCGTTTTATGCATGTGTGTAAATTTTGTTGTCCGTGGTCTCAATGTCATACCCAATTCATTGGGCTAACTTTCAACCATATTTAATTATCCTGTTGTGTGTAAATTAGAATCATCAAATCAATCGGCTGGTTTTTATCCTTAGCACGATTTGGATCTTGGATTTTCTTTTGGATAAAAATAAAGGGTGATTTTAGCTGTATCATGTAAAAAATCAACCTGATTAATCTGATATTTACTAATGTTAATCCCCGTACGTGTTTGTAAATCCTTTAGTAATTCATCCTCTTTCATTTGATGAATGTTTTCGATTTTGTCGTAACATATTTCCAGCATATTTTCTTTACGTAAGCTCAGGAATCGTTCTAAAACATAAAAACTGGATACAATAATTAGATTTGTAAGAATAATTTCGGCATAACTTACTTTTTTACCCAGTAGGGCATTTATAACCGAAACACTAATTATAATAAACAAATAAGTCATTTCCTTAACAGGAATAGGATCTGTACGGTACCGGATAATACCAAAAATGGCAAAAAGTCCTAACGCAAATCCAAGTTCCAGCTTTACACTTTCAAGTAGGAAACAAAGCAGAAAAACAACGATACCAATGGCGAAAAAACTAAAAATAAAATCTTTTCGATTGCTTGTTTTGGCGTATAAACAACGGATTATGAATAGAAGAATAATACTATTAAAACTAAATCGAAGAATTAATCCTAAAAAGTCATCGACATTGATCAGTTTAATATCAAAAAAGCGAAATTGTTCTATCCATAAAACAAAAGAATCTAAAGTAATCATATATTATAAATTTTAGTTTTGAATAATTTTATCTAATAATCTCATTTTAGGTTTAAAGCCATTTTTTCTCAATCCACTCTCAATAATTGACCTTCCCATACAATATTTGCTGAATCCTGTAGGTTTAATACGGCGATTAAATAAGCAATCAAATAATTTTGAAGATTTGGAGTTTTTGTCTTGTTTTAATTCTATTATAGCAAATCCATCTTGTCTTATGGTTTTGTCTCCACTCCTAAAATGAAAGTTAAAATCAATAGTGCAGCGCTCAGTTAGGTTCTTGTCAGTTAATGTTATTCTTTTAAATCCGTTGAAAGATTTTGGCTCTAATGAGTTTGGATCTAAAGGCACGTTTTGTTTTAAAAAAGATTTCTCCTGATCATTAAAACTTTTTTCACTACCGGATGAAGGTATTCTCTTCTTTACTGTTTTACCTTTATTACTTTTAAACTTAATCTCTAGAAAACTTGTATCAGTTTCAACATAAGTACGTTTGCGTACTTTATATCTATTAAGTTTACCATTGTGGTGATTGATATACATTTTATCATCACTAGTATCGTAATAGTATGTGCTGTATTGAAGCATACGTTCATTATTAATTTCAAGGATGTAATAATCCTCACATATGTCTTCTAAAATTTCTTTGATATCCTTTGCTGAAACAAGAAATTTTTTGTCTGTTCGTTCCATTAACGAAACCTGATCTAAACCTTCAAGATCAATAGCTTCAAAATTTGAGATAATATTTTTATACATACATTATTAAATTAAAAAATTTAAAACCGATCGTTTTCAAATCGCATTCTTCTGATTAGTGAGAAATAAATTCTAATAGAAAAAGCACTTCTGAACTGTCTTTGTAGTATATCCTGACGAAATAACTTTTACCCTACTTTTTTTTTGAAAAAAAATTATTTTGAAAGAGAAATGTTTTTTATATACTGAAAATTAGTGAGATAAATACTGGGGTTAAGGAAGGATTTAATTATAAATCAAATACCAACTAAGGAAGTTTGTTTAACACTTTTGAGGTGCTGAGAGTGAATGGCCATTACTTTAATGAATGCACCCTATAATCAGAAGCGTGGGGAAAGGGGTATTTAAGATTGATGAGTGATGGTGTATTAGAATGTTATTGAAATAGGTATTATATTTTATAGTTTAAGATTAGATGTCATTGTCAGAACTTTTGAGAGTGTTTTTTTTTTTATGAAAGATTACTCATACTTAGATGGTATCACACCAAATTGACTCTTAAAACATTTACTAAAATAACTTACATCGCTAAAACCACATTGATAAGCAACTTCAGATATTGTTAATTCCTTTTTATCCAGTAACTGAACTGCTCTCATAAGTCTAAATTGACGAATGAAATCAATAGGGGAGATTCCTAATGTTGATTTTACTTTTCGGTATAACATGGAGTTACTCATACTTAGTTTAGAACAAAGGTCTTTCACTGTAAATTCACTATTCGATATATTTTCCTCTAATATTTTCTTTAAATCGTTAAGAAATTTTTCATTTTCATTAGTGATTTCAATTGCCTCAGGTTGAATACTTGAGGAGTTTGTATACTTATTTAATAGTATCTGTCTTTGTTCTAATAATGAATGTATACGGAAAATAAGCGTTTCTATTTCAAAAGGTTTAGTAATAAAGGAATCAGCTCCAACCTGATACCCTTTTACTCGATCTTCTTCTTTGATTTTTGCAGTTAAAAGGATAACAGGGATATGGCAAGTAGAATTTCTTTCTTTAATTTTTTTACATAACTCATATCCATCCATTTTAGGCATGAGCACATCAGAAACAATAATGTTAATGTTTGTTTTACCAGCAATGTTATATGCTTCTTCACCATTTTCAGCATCAATAACCTGATAATAATTAATTAATTGATCTTTGAGTACTTCTCTGAAATCTTTATTGTCTTCAACAATAAGAACTTTAGGTCTGTTGGTGTTATTACCTATACTTTGTATAATATTTAATGAACCTTTTTTTTCTGACTTTATAATGGAATTTTTTTCAGATTGTAATATTATATTCTGATTGCTATCAATTATTTCTGTTTCTGAAAAAACATTTTTATCAATAGGTATCTTAACTTTAAATTGAGTTCCTTTTCCAGGCTCACTTGTAACATCAACAGATCCTTTATGTGCTTCAATAAATGCTTTAGTTAATGATAAACCTATTCCAAAACCTGAAAATTGCGAAGATTCTGATCTAATAGAAAAGAAACGGTCAAATATATATGGAAGGTTTTCTTGTTTAATACCTTTACCGCTGTCCTTTATATTAAATTCAAGATATTGTCTATTATCCAAAAGTAAACTTTGGGTAGAAAGATTAACGGAACCTTGTTCAGGTGTATATTTAAATGCATTTGATAGTATATTATTTAAAATGCTACTTACTTTTTCTTCATCAATCCAACAATCTACTGATAATGGGGCAATGTCATAAGTGAAATTTATTCTTTTATCAGAAGCGAGGACTGTATAATTTTCACACAATTCATTAAGAAATAAATTTATATCCGTATTTCTTACTTTTAACGATAATGTACCAACTTCTGATTTTCTATAGTTTAAGAATTGTCTGACCATTTGTAAAAGTCTGTCTACATTTCGTTGCATCATAACAAACTTACCGGCTTCTTTTGGGGTAGCTTCTTTTATTTCATTTTTTATTAATGAAGAAAGAATGGTTATTGGTGTTAGAAACTCATGAGAGATATTTGTAAAAAGTTGCTGTTTAAATAGATTCAGTTTATCTGATTTTGCTCTTTCAATATCGCCGATTTCGAGCGCTCTTTTAAATTTTTGACTTTGAAGAAACATGTAAAGTATCGTGATTACTATAATGGAAATAATAGTAAAATATATAAGCCATGCCCACCAGCTGAAGTAAGGTGCAGTTTTAATAGTAACGTCAAGAGAAATTGATTTATTACTCCAATGCCCCATACTGTTAGTTCCTTTTATATAAAGTTTATAATCACCGGGCATTAAATTAGCATATGTTGCTGTACGCATATTAGCATCTACATAATTCCAGTTGGCATCAATTCCTTCGAATTTATATGCATAATGATTATTTATTGGATTAGAAAATGCTAAAGAAGAGAACTCTATGTTTAAAGTATTTTCATTATGATCTAATATTAAAGCCTTATTAAGGTAATTCTCAGGAACTAAATTTTTCTGATTTACTTTAAGGTTTGTTATTTGAAGGGAGGGATTATAATTATCCGTATTAATTTGATTAGGATTAAAAATGTTAAAACCGTTATATCCTCCAAAATATAAAAAACTGGTATCAGAAAAGGATGCACCATTAATGAAATTATTGCCTTGTAATCCATTTTCAAATGAAAAATGATCAATAAAAAATACGGAGTCCTGTTTCATTATTTTTAATAATCCATTATTTGATGATACCCACAGGTTAGAGTTTTCATCCTCTAAAATATTATAGGTAACCAAATAAGAGTTTGTAATAGGTTTTATACTATTCTTTTCTTTATCTAAGTATAGGAGCCCATTACCAGATGTGCAGAAAAACAGATTGTTTTTTGAGTCTTGAAAAATAGAATTAATATTATTTGATGCAATTTTATGATTGTGTGATTCATCATGGGAGTAATGTTCAAAAATAAGAGGATAGTGGACCTTGGAAGGACTTACTAACTTACTGATTCCTTTGTCAAATGTAGAAACCCAGATAGTATCACTATTATCTTGAAAAACACATGAAATATTATTACTTCTTAAGGATTTTGGATCTTCTTTATCATAGGCATATCTGATTATATTAAAACCCTTAAATTGCTCAGAATAAGTAACAATTTTATATAGTCCAAATTCAGTGCTTACCCAAATAAAACCATGATGATCCGTATATAAGTTGTTAATTTCACGAGATTTGAAATCTAATTCATTATTCTCATTATTAATTACATAATACTGCTTGTTCTTTAAATCTACTTTTATTAAACCTTTATATCTGGTTCCTAACCACAGGTTACCAAGATTGTCCCATTCGAAACATTTTACGGTATTTATGTCAATATCAATAAAACTATATTCAGGAATATTCTGATATGGAGTAAATGTTTTTGTATCACTATTATATTTTCCAAAGCCACGACTTAATACACCTAGTAAAATGTCACCCTTTGGTGTTTTTGTAAAAGCATGTACAGCCTGACTCGTAAAATTATCATAGTTGGTAATAGAAGTGGTTACAAATTGTTTTTGATTCAGATCTATTTTCTCAATGCCTTTGCCCATTGTTCCTGCCCATAATAGGCCTGCATCATCACATAAAAGAGAAAAAATAGCATTAAAATTATTAGGCTTGGAAATATTATTTGTTTCGGTAAAACTATATACTTTCTTCTCATTATTCAGATATAGATAATCCAAACCATAATTTGTAGCAATCCATAATCTCTTTTCTTTGTCTTCAGTAATATTAAAAACAATATTACCAGAAAGAGAGTTAGACCTTTTATTCTTTATATGCGTTTTTATTGCAAGTGAATCATTGTCATTAAATTCTACTTTTAATAATCCATCTTCCCATAATCCAATCCATATTTCATTATTGCTATCTTGATAAATTGAGTTTGGAGAATAATTATTAAGCTGTTTCTTTGCATTAATACTAATTACAGGCCATCCTTTAAATATATTTTTTTCTCTGTTAATTACTGTAAGGCCACCTTTCCACGTTCCAACCCATATATTATTGTTATTGTCAGTATATAAACAGGTAATCCAATCATATTTTATACCGGAATTTGGATTGGATGAATCAAGGTGCATAATATGACCTTTATTTAAATTCAAAACATCTATTCCATCGCCAGCCCATCCTATCCATACGTTTCCTTGATTATCAATTGTAAGCGCATTTACTGAATTTTGAGTAATATATTCTGAACCTGTGTTTTCCTGATTGAAAAACTTGAAGGTTTCTGTCATGTAATTAAAAACACCAACACCCTTGTCGGTACCAATCCATAATTTTTGTTCCTTACCTTCGATAATATCTTTAATGTGATTTGTAATAAGTCCCTTATTTCTTGAATTACCTGTGTTATATAATTTAATCTGGTATCCATCATAGCGTACTAGTCCATAAGTTGTAGCTATCCATATAAATCCTCTTGAATCTTGAATGATTTTATGAATCTCATCACTAGGTAAGCCTTTGTTTGTGTTAATGTATTCAACGGTTGCTTTATTGTTTATTGATTGACTTTGGGCAAAAGCAAATGAAGAAAATATTATACCAGAGATTAATATATGTAGTAAAAAATGAAAATACATATTAAGTTTCTTTAATGATATTATACAATATTAGCCACTTTTTTACTTAAACGTAAGAGATTTGACCTTTAATTCTCAAGACAAACTATTCACAATGTAAAAAAAGTATGAGTAATTTGTCATGAATTGTGTAAGTGCCATATGTATAGGTGTTTGAGAGGTTATTATTTTGAATTGGGTATTATGATGATGAATAATAAATACTGTTATATGAATTAAATGTTGTGTTAGCTATGCCTTAATGAATCTAATTTGGTACTCATCGAAAGAAGCAATTTTAAAGGTTTGTTAACACTATGAATACTCAAAGAAGATTAAACACTTTTAGTGTAATATTAATTAGCATACTTGGAATATTTTCAATTCAAGGCGTAAAAAAAGATGATGTTATTGCATTAAAGATTGATGTTGATACAGAATATCAAACTATGCATAGTTTTGGTGCATCAGATGCCTGGAGATGTCAATTTGTTGGAAATAACTGGCCTATTGAGAAAAGAGAGCAAATAGCAGAATGGTTATTTAGTAAAGAGTTTGATTCCAATGGTAATCCTAAGGGTATCGGACTTTCATTATGGAGGTTTAGTATAGGTGCAGGAAGTGCAGAGCAAGGTGACTCATCGGGAATAACTCATACCTGGAGAAGAGCTGAGTCATTTCAGGCTGCTGATGGTAGCTACGATTGGAGTAAACAACAAGGACAGCAGTGGTTTTTAAGAAAAGCTAAAGAATATGGGGTAGATTATTCTTTGGCATTTACTATTTCTGCACCTGTTCATATGACACTAAATGGTAAAGCTTTTGCTGAAAAGGGTAGAAAACAGTTTAATGTAGCTCCCGGTAAATTAGACGATTATGCTAGTTTTTTAGTTGATGTTTGTGATCATTTTGAAGCGGAAGGTCTCCCTTTTGATTATTTAAGTCCATACAATGAACCTCAGTGGGAATGGAATGGCCCATCTCAAGAAGGAACTCCTGCTACAAATGAAGAGTTATATGTTTTTACAAAGTATTTAGATAAAGAAATTACAAGTAGAAACTCAGGTTTAAAATTAACGTTAGGTGAGGCTGCTGACATTCGCTTTATTATTGGAAAAGCCCCGGGTTATGATGGATTTTCTAATCAGGCAAATGATTTCTTTAACAGTAATAGCCCTCTATTTGTAGGAGATTTAAAATCGGTAAAACCGCTGATTACAGGACATAGTTATTTTACTACATGGCCTGTAGATACATTAATAGATACAAGAATTAACCTTGAAAAATCAATAAATAAGCACAACCCAGATATTACTTACTGGCAAAGTGAATATTGTGTTTTAGAAAAAAACGATGATATAGGAGGAGGATGGAATCGTGATTTAGGTATGCCAACAGCTTTGTTTGTTGCACGCGTAATGCATGAGGATATTACTTTAACAAATGCTGCATCATGGGCTTGGTGGACAGCGATTTCACAATGTGATTATAAAGATGGATTAATCTATCTGGATGCGGGAGACAATGGAATCAGGGACCAGAATGATCCAAACAATGAAAAATTAAAATATGACGGAAACTTGCACGATTCAAAACTTATGTGGGCTATGGGTAATTATTCACACTTTGTTCGCCCTGGTATGAAACGTGTTCTTGTTGAACAGATCAATAATGAAGATCTAAAAAAGCAAGCTACAGATATAATGGTTTCCGGATTTAAGGATGACAAATCAAAAGAGTTGGTATTGGTTTTTATCAACTATAGTGAAAAAGATAAAGAAATTAAACTGGATCAATCTATGTTTCATAAGGATGTGAAAGCATATGTAACATCAGATAAGGGTAATCTTTCTTATCAACCAATGGGTATTAACAGATTAAAAATGAGTCCAAAATCAATTGTGACCACAGTGTTAAAGCTGAAATAAAAGTAAAGATCAATCTTTTTAGATAATTTAATTTAAAAGTTTATTATGAAAAAAAACTATTTAATTGTGATGATGTCAGTCATTATGAGCCTCGTATTATTTTGGAGGTGTGATGATGATGATAAAAGCTGGAAAAGTGAAGGAGCGCCTTCTGTTCAGCTTAGTACAGATGTAATTCATACGCAACAAGGAAGGAATATATTAATTGAGGGAAATGTGACAGATAATGTTGGAATACGTTCCATAAATCTGTTTAAAGAAGCGTGGTATTTAAATAAAACAATTGAGTTTGAAACAAATCCTGTTGTTACTAATTATGATTTGTCATACAATTTTGATATTCCAGCAGATGCTTCTGATGATGAAACTGAAGTTGTAATTACAGTTACAAATTTAGGTGGTGAAACTTATAGTATACCAGTTACTGTAGCAATGGATGGTGACTTTGATATGCCATTATTAAGTATTGTTTCTCCTGTAGATGGTCAAACAATGCAACCAGCTAGTCCTAATGTGTTAGAAATTGCATGCGAAATTAGCGATGCAAGAGCTTTAGGATATTTTGTTTTGAAGGAAGAATCACTTGATATTTATGATAGTATTTCTTTCAAAGATCAGCATTTAAAAGAATACGCTTATTCATACAGTGTTGATTTAGGTGCAAATCCTGATAATTATAGCTTCTATTACACGGTCGCCGATAGTGCAGGTAATGTTTTAAATCAATCTACTGTAGTTAAAGTATCTGCAGACTTTGATAAGATGTATTTGTCAGATGTTGCAACAGAGGCTGACCTGACTACTGATTTATTTGGAGTTCCAATGTTAATAGAGAAAGTTGCTCCAATGACATTTAGTGCTCAATACTATTCTGCACAAGCAAACACTGAGATTAAGTTTATACCTCAAAAAACAAGCTTTTCACCAAGCTGTTATGGTATAGATCCAGCAAACCCTGATAAATTGATTAATAGTTCAGAAACTGCATTACCTATTGTATTGCCAGAAAAAGGATACTATCAGATTGATATCAATTTAGAAACACTTGAATTCAGTTTTGAAAAATTTACACCTGAAGACGCTCCATACAGTTCGTATATGAACGAAGATGAGAACGACATGAATAATTATGTAGGTACCCTAAATATTGTTGGTGTTGGTTGGACAGATTTCCAAAACACTACAGGTTGGGGTTGGGATGGACCAAATGCTGATAAAGCAATGACTGTAGATCCGGAGAATCCTTACTTATACACTCGTCAGGAAGAATTGGAGGGAACATTGGAACTAATCTTTGCTCCATATCATCCATGGGGATGGTGGATGAGTCCTTTCTGGAGATTTGATAGTAAAACAGAACCTGAAGCAACCGTTTTAGGTGGTGGTGATAATGCATCGTTAACAGTACCTGCAAAAGCTAACTATTTAATTGTATTTGATACTTATTTAAATAGAGCAAAAGTAGTTTTAGTTGAATAGATCATTTTAGTATAGGTAATAGGGAGGTAACTCTCTATTGCCCTAAAATTAATTTGAAATAGGAGAACCTCAGAACCGCGTCTTAAAAATTGCAATACTGCATTGCAATTGGTAATAGCAAGTTATAAGGTAATCTGATTATAAAAAATTATCATATGAAAGTTAAATTTCTATATAAATATCTATTAATTGCAGTGCATTTAATAGTTGGCGTCTCTCTGATGGCGCAGGAACAAGTAACAATAACAGGTACTGTTACTGACGCAACTGCGGAAGTACCTGGAGCTACAGTAGTTGTTAAAGGAACATCAAATGGTACCATTACAGATATTGATGGAAAATATTCAATAACAGCTAATAAAGGTGATATACTTTTATTTTCATTTATTGGGTTGCAAACTCAGGAAATAGAGGTAGGAAATACAAGTGTTATTAATGTAAAACTGGTAAGTGATCTAGTAAATCTTGAGGAGGTTGTTGCAATTGGTTATGGTAAAGCAAAAAAAGGTGATTTAACCAGTTCCATTGCTTCAGTAAGTGGTGATGATATGAAAACCATGTCTGTAGGTAACCCGGTTCAGGCCCTACAGGGAAAAGCTTCCGGTGTACAGATTGTATCAGGAAGTGGAGCTCCCGGAGCTGCACCTAAAGTATTAATCAGAGGTTTTTCTAGTATTAATTTAAGTACCGATCCTTTATATGTTGTTGATGGGGTGCCAATGGGAACAAATTTGAATTTCTTAAACAACAATGAAATTGAAAATATCCAGGTACTTAAAGATGCTTCTGCTGCTGCAATTTATGGTAGTAGAGCTTCAAACGGTGTAATACTTGTTACAACAAAAAAAGGTAAAGAAGGAAAAACTCAGTTTAGTTTAGATGCTAGTTATGGTATTCAGGTTTTCGATAAACCATATGATATGGCTAATGCATCAGAGTACGCACAAATTATGAATGCCTCATTAACTAATGGTGGATTAGATGCAAGATTTGCAGATCCTTCTTCATTGGGAAATGGAACTGATTGGTGGGGAAAAGGAATTAATAAGACTGCACCAACAAATAATGTAAGTTTTCAGGCAAGTGGTGGTACTGATAAATATAATTATGCAATTAGTTTAAACTATTACGGACAAGATTCTTTTTATAATACAGGCGATTGGGAAAAGTTTACTGCAAGATTAAGAAACGAATGGAAATTCAATGATCATGTGTCTGCAGGTGTAACTTTAAATCCAAGAAGAGAGAAATGGCACAATACACCAGGTTGGTATCAGGATTATTTAGTAATTGATCCAATTACACCTATTTATGTTCCTGAAAATGAAAGATCAGGATTAAATGAGTACAGTATTTTCGAAAGATCATACTATACATATACATGGAACCCAATTGCTCGCGATGCAAGAAACTTTAAAAAAGAAGGATACTACGGTATGGGTGTGAACTCATTCTTAGAGATTTCTCCTATTAAAAATCTTGAAGTAAGAACTTCTTTAAGTGGAGATTTACAATTTAGTCACTCAGATGATTTCTTACCTGATTTTTCTATTGATGAAGCGCATGAATCGAATAAAGTAAATCAGGTAATCAGAGAGGATAAACGTGCTACATATTGGAACTGGACTAATACTGCAACCTATACATTGGATCGTGATGAGCATAATATGTCATTAATGATTGGTAATACTGTAGAAAAGTGGGATAATCGTAATATTAAAGGAACAGGAGATAACATTCCAAATAATACTGATGTACTTAGAGAATTAGATGCTACAACTGATAATCCTTTGGTAGCAGGAAATAGTTGGTCATCTTCAATCGCGTCATTCTTAGGTCGTGTTTCATATAACTATAAAGATACCTATTATTTGACGGCAACATATCGTAGAGATGGTTCATCTAAATTCTTAGCCAATAACAAATGGGCGTCTTTCCCTTCAGCTTCTTTAGCGTGGAGATTAACCAATGAAAATTTTATGTCGTCACTTAATTTTGTTGATGATATGAAGTTACGTTTAGGTTGGGGGCGAGTAGGTAATCAAAGTTTGCCTAGTGCAGTTTATGTGTCAGGAATTGGACAAAACTATTATGTATTTGGAGCTGGAGAAGGAAATTTAGTGAATACAACAAATGCATCAAGCATGAAAAATGAAGATGTGAAATGGGAAACTGTTGAAGATATTAACTTAGGTGTAGATTGGACCTTGTTTGGAGGTAAATTGGATGGATCATTTGAATGGTTCCGTAAAGAAACTAAGGATATGCTATTTAAATTGCCTTATCCTAATTATAGTGGATATCCTGATAATGCTCAAATTTGGAGTAATATTGGAAATATGCAATCTAAAGGTTGGGAAGCAGCCGTAAATTATCACGGTAGCATTTCTAAACTTAAATATAATTTAGGATTGTCAATTACAACTGCAAAAGTAGAAATGACTAATCTGGCAGATATTACACCTGAAATTTGGGGTGCAAGTGGTAGAACAAAAACTATTGAAGGAGAAGCTCCCGGTTTCTTTTTTGGATATAAAACTGACGGATTATTCCAAAATTGGTTTGATGTGAATTCTCATTCTGATGAACATGGTAACTTGTTACAACCTATTGCTCAACCAGGTGATATAAGATTTGTGAATACAAATGGTGATCATACCATTGATGCAGACGACCGTGTTAAATTAGGTTCTCCTTGGCCTGATTTTACAGGAGGTTTCAACCTAAGTATGTCTTATGAAGGTTTCGATATGGTTGCGAACGTATATTTTAGTGTTGGAAACGACATTGTAAATCAAACTAAAACGGATCTTTATAATACTACAAATTCAGATAACAATGTGATCTCAGGTTTGTTGAATAAAGCCTGGCATGGTGAAGGTACATCAAATAGCACACCTCGTATTTCTCATTATGATTATAACGAAAACTATACAAAGTTTAGTGATTACCTGATTGAAGATGGCTCTTTTGCCCGATTGAAAAATATTCAGATCGGTTATACACTCCCTAAAAATATTGTTGAGAAAGTGCACCTGTCTAAATGTAGATTCTATGTAGCAGGACAGAACTTATTGACCTTTACAAATTATTCAGGAGTAGAACCTGAAGTTTCAGGTGGTGTTTTGGATTTTGGATTTGGTGGATGGAATTATCCAGTATTACCAACTTACATGTTCGGTGTAAATGTTTCATTCTAAAAAATATACAGAGATGAATAAAAAGATATTATATATATTAGCGATAATTGGAGTCTTCTATTTAAGTTCTTGTGAAGATTTTATTGAAATAGAAGAGCGAGGCAAACAAAACCTTGACAATTACTTTCAAACAGAAGATGAATGTATCTCGTTTGTAAATGGTGTTTATAAAAGCTTTTCTACAATTGAAGACTGGTGGCAGGAATGGCTTCGATTAGCCAATATAATGGCAACTGATGATGCATGGATGGGTAACATTACCCAGGATAACAGTCACTCTTTTGCATTAGCTCATTACAACGTAACAGCTTCAAATGCACCTGATGCACTACAGAATTTTTATACTTATAAGTATTATAATATTTCAGCTGCAAATATTGCAATACAAAATATTCCTGATGCACCAATAGGAGATGACTTAAAGCAACGTTTAATTGCTGAGTCAAAGTTTTTCAGAGCTTTTAGTTATTGGGAGCTAGTACAAAACTTTGGTGATGTGGTTTTGATACTAGAACCTAAAGGTACAGGAAGTTTAAACATGGAACGTTCACCAAAGAGTGAAGTATATGCCCAAATTATTCAGGATTTAAAAGATGCTGAAGCTGTTTTACCTACATCGTATTCCAGTGATAATCTTGGTAGAGTAACAAAAGGTGCTTGTCAGGCATTGTTAGCAAGAACATATTTGTTTACAGGAGATTATACAAATGCATATTCATATGCTAATACCGTAATTGAGTCAAGTACTTATCAGTTAGAACCAAATTTCGTTGATATCTGGAGTGTATATAACCACAATGGAATGGAGTCTATCTTTGAATGGCAGTCAAATAGTAATCAGAGTTATGCTATTGGTAGCAGGTTTGCGATTATCATGGCAGCTCGCGGACAAACCTGGGATGATCCAGAAAACAGTATGGATGGATGGGGTTGGTGCGTTCCTTCTTCAAATCTAGAGCAAGCTTATTTGTCAGAAGGTGATGACGTAAGAAGACAAAGTACTATTTGTAGAATGGGAGAGCCTGTTTATGGTGATGAAGAAGCTAATCCATCTTACGATTTCTCTTATTCTCAGAATAAATCAGCCAGAGTATGGCGTAAGTTTTATACTCCAATAGCAATGCGTCGTGCGTTGGCCAGAGAGGATCAGCACGTACCACTTCCATATATCTTTTTACGTTTGGGAGAGATGTACTTAACAAGAGCTGAGGCTGCATTTCATTTAAACAATGAAGATCAGGCTTTAACCGATATTAATACATTAAGAGCAAGGGTTGGCCTTGATCCAAAAACAGGGCTTACTGGTAATAACTTACTATATGCCATCTGGAAAGAGCGTAGATTAGAAATGGCTAGTGAAGGAATGCGTTTGTATGATTTACGTCGTCAAATTGACCCGATTGCAAATAAACCAAGAATTGATGTTATGATGGGGCCTAACGGAACTTTTGTGAAGTACAACTTAGAAGAAAGTACTGATGAATGGGAGATAGGGCACCCTGAAGAGCGTCAGGATAAGGGAGTTATGTTTCAGGAGGGAAGACATGAATTATGGCCTATTCCACAATCAGAGATAGATAGAAGTAACGGTGTTATTTCTCAAAATCCAAATTATTAATCAATAAGTTCGTTGGCTGTTCTCTGAAGAATGATATTTCAGTGGAGAACAGCCTTTTTTTCTCAATTAGAAGGTAATTCTTATGCGTTTTAAAAATTTAAGATATATAGTTATTCTTGTTTGTGTATTATTGATTTCCTGTAATAAAGATGAATCCAAACCTGATGAAAATATTAGTACTGCAGATAAGATTTATATCAATCCGGATATCGAATTTCAAACAATAGATGGCTTTGGAGCTTCAGATGCCTGGAGATGTAAAAATGTTGGTAAGAATTGGCCTTTAGAAAAACGAGAAGCAATTGCAGACTTATTATTTAGTCAGGATTTAAAAGAAGATGGAAGTCCGGAAGGAATTGGTTTATCATTGTGGAGGTTTTATATCGGGGCAGGAAGTGAAGAGCAAGGTAGCGCAAGTGGAATTAGTAATGATTGGCGTAGAGCTGAATGTTTTTTGAATGCAGATGGAACATATGACTGGACTAAACAAGAAGGTCAACAATGGTTTTTACAAGCAGCAAAAAACAGAGGTGTAGATCATTTGTTAGCTTTTTCTATTTCGGCTCCTGTTCATTACGCTAAAAATGAAAGAGCTTATGCTCCTGAGGATGGGAATATGAATATAAAGCCTGGTTTTATGGATGACTATGCTCAATTTTTAGCTGATGTTGTAGAGCATTTTAAAAGTGAAGGTTTAGAATTTGATTATTTAAGTCCTGTTAATGAAACACAATGGGATTGGACTAGTGGAGGTCAGGAAGGAACTCCGGCTACAAATGCAGAAATAACGCAATTTGTATCTTTAATTTCTGATGAACTTCAGGCAAAATCTTTGGAAACAGAAATAACCATTTCAGAAGCAGGAAGTCTTACTTATTTATATCAAGATGCTGATAAGGCAGGCAGGGCTAATCAGATAGAAGATTTCTTTGCTTCCTATTCTTCAAACTATTTGGGAGTTATACCAAACGTAAAAAATACTATTTCAGGGCATAGCTACTGGACTACAGCAAATTTAAATGATTTAATATCTGTTCGTCAGAATTTAGCATCAAAATTAAGATCAGTTTCTTCTGATTTGAGCTACTGGCAATCTGAGTTTAGTATGCTTGAATATAGTAATGATATAGGAGGAGGTTGGGATCGTGATTTATCGATCAATACAGCTTTATATGTGGCAAGGGTGATTCATGCAGATTTAACCTATGCTAATGCATCGGCATGGCAGTGGTGGACTGCTATCAGTCAATATGATTATAAAGACGGATTAATATATATTGATAATGATAATAATGGAATTAGAAGCTCAAGTGATCCGGATTCAGAAAATTTAAAATACGACGGCTATTACAGAGACTCGAAAGCATTATGGGCATTAGGTAACTTTTCAAGGTTTATTCGTCCGGGCATGAAAAGAATTCAAGCTGGATTTTCCATTCCTAAAGGAGATCAACAGATGTTGGAATCATTGATGATATCAGCTTATAAGGATGAAGAAACAAAGAGAATGGTAATTGTTTTTGTGAATTATTCAAATTCAGATAAAGATATTTCATTAGGAAGTTTAAATGAAAAATTTTCAATTGAAAATAATGTTTTTGATACTTATATAACCTCTGAAACAGAGAGCCTAAAAAAGAGTCAGGTTCAGGCGGAAGAATTTACAATACCTGCGAGATCTATAACAACATTGGTTGGAACTTACTATTGAAATTAGAGATATTAGACAAAAGATAAGAGATAAGAGATAAGAGATAAGAGACTTACAACTGTTTTGTTTGAAAACTAATATTTAAGTTTAATAACTTTATCTCTTCGCTCTATGTCATATGTAAACATACAAGAGATATAAAGTCCCAAGAATAATATTTCTTATTAATGTACTTATAGTTAAAGTGGAATTAATTCGGGCAAATTCCATATGACCAAAGAAAGAAAAAATTTAAACATTATGAACTATAATTATTTAAGGTTTAAGAACTGGGGATTATTAGTCTGTTTAATACTTTTGTTAACCAATTGTACTACTACAGAAGATAAGAAATTTATTTCCTTGAAAGGGGAGTGGGTTGTAAAGTTAGATGAAGCAGATAAAGGGAAAACAGAGCAATGGTTTAATGAAATTCAAAGCAATGCAGTAGCAATAACTTTGCCTTCAACATTAGATGAAGCTGGTTTAGGTGAAGAGATTATTGTGGAGCCTGAATTGAACAAGGAAGTCTTGTATGAGTTAAGCAGAAAAAATAAATATATAGGTGCAGCCTGGTATCAGAAAGAAATTGAAGTTCCGAAAAATATGGCCAATAAAGAGCTTGTTTTGGAAATGGAAAGAGTAATCTGGAAATCAGAAGTGTGGGTAGATGGTGAGTATAAGGGTACAGATAATAGTTTAGTTAGTGCTCATCAGATATCATTGGGTAAAATTACTCCGGGTAAACATATTTTGACTATATGTATAGATAATCGTCAGCAATATGATTTGTTCGATAATAGCAGAGGTAGAACATTAACACATTCATATACTGAAACCACCCAGATTATGTGGAATGGAATTTTGGGTGATTTTCAATTGAAGGTTGTACCAACTTATTCAATTGAAGAGTTGCAAGTTTATCCTGATGTTCAAAACGGATCAGTAGAAATTGTAGCCAAAGCAAAAGGTCAATCAGAAAATGACATAACTGTACAGGTTATAGATAAGTTTGGAAAACAAGTGTCTCATGTAGAAGTAAATGCAGAGAAAAATATTAAAGTGGAGTTGACTGGTGATTTTTTGCCATGGGATGAACATCATCCTGTTATTTATACGGCTCAGATTAAAAATGCAAAGGGAGATATACTGGCTCAAGCTGATTTTGGATTGCGCAAAATTGAATCAGTTGAAAATAACATGCTTTTAAATGGGAAAAGACTATTTTTAAGAGGAACATTAGAATGTTGTATTTTCCCATTAACAGGTCATCCTCCAATGAATAAAGAAGGATGGTTAAAAGTATTTGAATCAGCAAAATCATATGGTTTAAATCATATTCGCTTTCACTCCTGGTGTCCTCCTCAAGATGCTTTTGAAGTTGCAGATAGTTTAGGTTTTTACCTTCAGGTTGAAATGCCAAACTGGTCACTTAAGTATGGTCAGGAGCCGGAAATGGTAAAATGGATGGAGCGAGAAGGAGAAAGAATGATTCGCAATTATGGTAATCATCCTTCGTTTTGTATGATGGCTATGGGTAACGAACTGGAAGGTGATTATGAACTATTGACTTCATTTGTAAAGAAATTACAGAATGAAGATCCAAGGCATCTTTATACAACTACAGCATTTACATTCCAGAAGCCTCATTCTGAGGAGCCAGATGAGGTAGATGAGTATTGGATTACTCAATGGACTAAAGACGGATGGGTGCGAGGTCAGGGTGTATTTGACGATTATGCACCAAGTTTTGATAAGGATTACCGTGCAAGTATAGAGTTTTTGGATATTCCTTTAATTACTCATGAAATAGGCCAGTATTCTGTTTATCCTAACTTAAAAGAAATTGAAAAATATACAGGAGTATTAGCACCTAAGAACTTTGAGGCTATTAAAGCTGATTTAGAGAAGAAAGGCAGATTGGATAAAGCTGAAGATTACTTAAAAGCTTCAGGTCAATTGGCTAAAATTCTTTATAAAGAAGAAGTAGAACGAGCTTTAAAAACTCCAGGAATCAGTGGTTTTCAATTATTAGATTTACATGATTTCCCTGGTCAAGGTACAGCTCTTGTGGGTATGCTTGATGCATTTTGGGATTCGAAAGGAATTGTAACCGGAGATGAATTTAAAACTTTTTGTAATGATCTTGTTCCATTAATAAAATTTGAAAAGGCAGTTTATACCAACAATGAAGTGTTTACTGCTAAAGCAGAGGTAGCTAATTATTGGAAGGATTTAGATACACCAACTTTTGATTGGAGTATTACACAAAAAGGATCTGTATTAAAATCGGGTAGCCTTGAATCAAAAATGATTAAACAAGGCAGCTATGCAGAAGTTGGTGCTTTTGAATTTGAATTAAAAGATATACATGAACCTCAAAAATTGGATGTCACTTTAAGTTTACAAGGTACAGATTATAAAAATTCATGGTCTGTTTGGGTATATCCTCAAGTTCAAAAAGTTGACAAAAAAGATGTCGTAGTCACATCAAATTGGATTTTAGCAGAGAAAGCACTAAATGAAGGAAAAAAAGTATTATTTACTCCTGCCTTAAAAGAAATAAATGGTATTGAAGGAAAGTTTGTTCCTGTTTTCTGGAGTCCGGTTCATTTCCCGAATCAGCCAGGAAGTATGGGATTATTAATAAAAGATCAACATCCTTTATTCAATGAATTTCCTACAGAATATCATACTAATTGGCAGTGGTGGGATTTATGTAAACAATCAAAGTCTTTAGAAGTAGATAAAATAGTTGTTGATCCTGTTGTTACTGTAGTTGATAATTTCTTTAAAAATCGTGATTTGTCAAACTTGTTTGAAGTTAATGTTGGGAAAGGTAAATTAGTATTTAGTGGGATTGATTTACATTCAAATCTGGATAATCGCATTACAGCAAATGCTTTGTTAAATAGTATTGTAGATTATATGAATACGCCTAAGTTTACTCCTAAACAAAGTGTTACATTTAAGTCATTAAGCGATTTATTTCAACGTGATCCGGATGCTAAGGAAGCTGCAAAAAAGGGTCTGTATGAGTAAATGTTAAGCGCAGAGAGCATTGAGCAAAGAGTCGTGTGATGCTAAAAATATTTGCTAACAGCAATAAGTTATAAAAATGATAAAAGATAGGTTGTTACATAAACGTAGCAGCCTTTTTTTATCTTGTTCAAAGAAAAAAGAGGACGAGAAGTTTAATATTGATCCCTCTCTTTCTTGCAGTTCTTTACTCTCCATGTAATTCTCTCGTCCCTGAGTTCTACGCTCTTTGCCCTGTGCAATTATCCCTTTAACTTTTTACGGTATTCTTTTGGCGATATTGTCATTATTTTTTTAAAAATTCGGGAGAAGTAATAGGGATCATCATAACCCACTTCTTGCGATATGGATTTAATATTAAGAGGTGTATGATCCAGTAATCGGCATGCACTTTGTATTTTTAATTGGATGAGATAGTTTAACGGAGATTCCCCTGTTTTTTGTTTAAATAACAACGAGTAATGAGCAACTGATAAATTAGCGTTTTGGGCTAAATCTTCCAGGGTCAACTTTTCTTTAAGATGGTTTCTCATATGAAAAATAGATTTGTCAATCAAATCCTTTTCCAGAGGTTTTCTTACCTGTCTGTATTGACTTAAGTATCTGAATGAGGCTAAGAAGTGCCATAAACAAATATTGGAGTAGTCAATGTTTTCCATACTAAAACCCATTTCCAGATTTTGTATCATCTCTTCAAAAAGATCCAACCGTTCATCAATACGCGATATTTCTGAAGGAGTAATATTTTGAGCTTCGCTAATTGTATCAATAAAATATTCTGCTGTTAAGCCACTAAAGTGAATCCAATATATACTCCATGGATTTACCTTAGAACTGCCATAAGTATGAGGTATATTTGCCGGAATTATAAAGTACTGATTCGCTTTTACGTAGATTTTGTTGTTTCCTAATAAAATCCATCCCTCGCCATCAATACAATACATTAATATATGTTGTTTACAGCCACTTGTTCTTTCTCGTAAGTGGTCTTTTGCTTTGGGGTAGTATCCAATGTCAGTAATATATAGTTGTTTGCTTATTGGATTATCTTGTATTTTGTCAATAATTAATTCCGGTATAATTACAGTTCGCTCACCTTGAAATCCATCTGGTTTTATCATTTTTTACTTTTTGAGCTAAAATAATAAGATAGTCCATTAAAATCAAATTTACATCCATTTTATATTTTGTGTTATTTAGAGATATTTGTAATTGTTCAGTAACAAATATCAAATCTTCAAGAATAACAGATAAGAAAATATTGAACATCAAAATATATATAAATTTAAGTGACTAATTTTTAATATATGCAAAAAGTAAAATTTAACACACATTATATTCTATCTATATCATTAGTTTCTGCTCTCGGGGGATTGCTATTTGGTTATGATTGGGTTGTAATAGGAGGGGCTAAGCCTTTTTATGAACAGTTTTTTAATATTGCCAACGATCCGGCAATGCAAGGATGGGCAATGAGTAGTGCTCTAATTGGCTGTTTAGTAGGTGCTGCGATGTCAGGTATTTTAAGTGATAAATATGGACGTAAAAGGTTATTGATTTTTGCTGCATTCATGTTTACATTATCAGCTATAGGAACCGGAGTAGCAAATGATTTTACTGTATTTATTATATATCGTTTAATTGGAGGAATTGGTATTGGATTAGCCTCAACTTTATCTCCTATGTATATTGCTGAGATAGCTCCTGCTGCAATGCGTGGAAGATTTGTATCACTTAATCAGTTAACTATAGTGCTGGGGATTTTAGGTGCACAATTGGCAAACTGGCAGATAGCAGAACCCATACCAGTTCATTTTACAGAACTGGATATATTAAATTCATGGAACGGGCAAATGGGATGGCGCTATATGTTTTGGGCAGAAACCATTCCTGCAGGAGTCTTTTTCTTATTAATGTTCTTTGTTCCGGAAAGTCCTCGTTGGTTAGCCAAATCAGGAAATGAGTCAAAAGTTGAATCTATTTTGATGAAAATTGGAGGTAAAGAGTATGCTGTGCAGGAGTATAATAATATCCATGCATCATTAAAAGGAGAAACTAAAAAGGTGGATTATAAAGAGTTGTTTGAGCCAGGAATACGAAAAGTTCTTTTAATAGGTATTGTATTAGCTGCTTTTCAGCAATGGTGTGGTATCAATGTAATATTTAATTATGCTGAGGAAATATTTAAAGCTGCAGGTTACGGTGTGTCGGATATCTTATTTAATATTGTGATCACAGGTGTTATCAATGTAATATTTACTTTTGTTGCCATATATACAGTTGATAAATTAGGTCGTAGGGCATTAATGATCATTGGTTCTGCCGGCCTGGCGCTAATATATATTCTTGTAGGACTTACTTACTTCTTTCAAATTACAGGTGTGGCATTGTTGATATTGATATTATTAGCAATAGCTACCTATGCCATGTCATTGGCCCCAATTGTATGGGTGGTTATTTCAGAAATATTCCCGAACAGAATCAGAGGTGCTGCAATGGCTATATCAACAATTGCATTGTGGACTGCAAGTTTTCTTTTAACCTATACGTTTCCTTTATTAAATGAAGCTTTGGGTGCAGCCGGAACATTTTGGTTATATGGAGTAATATGTTTGGCAGGATTCATATTCATTTACAAAAAACTACCTGAAACGAAAGGAAAATCATTAGAAGAGATAGAAAAGGAAATTATTAAAGAATAACTATATGCATTTACCACACGTGGGGACACGTGCGGCAGCGTTTATACTACTTGCGATAGTTGGTAAGTAATTGAAATATTGGCTAATAAATAAAATATAAGTGTCTCTTACGAGATGCTTAAATGGGAAAGTTATATCAAAAAAGCATTTAATATTAATGATATGGAAGCAAAAGCAAGGCTTGAAAAGTTGGTCCTTCCAACCTATGAACTGGGTAAATCTGAGATCAATCCAGTTTTTTTTGAAAAGAGAGTTTATCAGGGATCATCAGGTAAAGTTTATCCTGTTCCTTTTATTGATAAAGTATACGATCACAAGATAGATAAGGAATATCAGGCTGCTATTCTTGAAAATGATTTTGTAAAATTAGTCATGTTACCTGAAATTGGCGGTAGAATTTTCGAAGCACAGGATAAGGCTAATAATGATTATAATTTCTTCTATCAACAAAAAGTAATTAAGCCGGCTTTGGTTGGTTTAGCTGGACCATGGATAAGTGGAGGAGTGGAGTTTAACTGGCCACAACACCACCGTCCTGGAACTTATTTGCCAACTGATGTATATATTGAGGAGGAAGCGGATGGTGCAAAAACAATATGGATGTCGGAGTATGATCCAATGTATCGTTTAAAAGGAATGCATGGTATCCGTATTCGTCCAGATAGCGCATTAATAGAATTACGAGGCCGATTGTTTAATCGCACCCCATTAACCCAAACCTTTTTATGGTGGGCAAACGTAGCTGTTGAAGTACATAAAGATTATCAGAGTTTCTTCCCTCCTGATGTACACTATGTTGCCGACCACGCTGTTCGTGCACAAAGTAGTTTCCCTTATGCTGAAAATGATTATTATGGAATATCATATCATGAAAGACCTGGGAAAAATGATTTGCGTAACTACAATAATATTCCTGTTCCAACCAGTTATATGGTTTGTGATACAAAATATGATTTCTTTGGAGGGTATGACTTCAAGGAAGAAGGTGGTTTCATTCATGTGGCTAACCGTCATATTGCTCCTGGTAAAAAACAATGGACATGGGGTAGTGAAGACTTTGGACGTGCATGGGATCGTGAATTAACAGATGAAGGTGGACCATACTTTGAGTTAATGGCTGGTGTTTATACCGATAATCAACCAGACTTTACATATTTACTTCCATACGAAACAAAAACATTCTCTCAATTCTGGTGGAGTTTTAAAAAGCTTGGACCAGTTCAAAATGCAGATAAAGACCTGGCAATTCGTCTTGAAATTCAGCAAGGAAATAAATTAGATTTAGGTGTTGCATCAAGTCGTAAATTTGAAAATCTAAAATTTGTACTTCTAATCGGAAACGAAAAGACGGTATTTGAAAATAAAACAGTTACTCCTGATGAACCATGGCAAGATAAGACCATAAAAATTGAGTCTGGACAGGAGAATTCAGTTTCATTAATCGTACTTAACGAACAAGGAAAAGAATTAATAGCATACCATCATCGTGAAGTTCCTAAAGAACGTAATCGTAAGGTAGCTTTTGAGCCTAAACAGCCAGAGGAGATTGAAAGTGCTAATGAGTTGGAATTAATTGGTGAACACCTTGAGTTATACCGTCACCCAACCCGTTATCCTGAACCTTATTGGAAAGAGGCGATTAAAAAAGATCCTAAAAGCTACAAATCTTACATTGCTCTAGGTCGTGTAGAACTTAAAAACGGAAAATTTGCTGAAGCTGAAAAGAACTTTAAAACAGCTATTGACATTCAAACTACTTATCATCCAAATCCTGCATCAGGTGAGGCTTTGTATTTCTGTGGTTTAGCATGTTCTTTACAGGGAAGAAAGGAAGAAGCTTATAAACTGTTCTATAAATCAATATGGAATTTTGAATGGCGTGCTTCCGGATATTATCAATTGGCCACATTAGATTGTTTAAAGTCTGATTATGTAACTGCTCTTGAGCATATAGAAGCTTCATTAGATACAAACCGTCAGAATAATAAGGCGTATATATTAAAAGCTATTATTCTGAAGCATCAAGGAAATAAAGAAGCTGCGCAAAGTGTATTTACTGAGCTATTTAAAACGGATAGTCTTGATCAGTGGGCAAAATTTGAGTTGGCTAGCTTGTCTGGTAATTACGATGATTTTATTCAGTCATCAAGAAACGATGCACAAACAATCATTGATATTGCATTTGATTATGCTGAAGCTGGTTTTTATCAGGAGGCTATTGATGTGATTGAATTGCATCATAAAAATGAAATACCTGAGTGTGCAGTACCAAATCCAATGGCAAAATCAATTATGACAGAATTTGTTTTGGCTTGGTTATATAATTTAAAAGGAGATAGCACTTTAGCTGGAGAGATCCTTAATAAAACAAAAGCTGCTTCTTACGATTATGCTTTCCCTTCACGTACATACGAACAATTAGTGTTGGAATGGGCATTGCAAGTGGATGCTAAGAATGCAATTGCAGCTTACGGATTAGGAAATTATTATTTCAACCTAAAACGTCACGAGGATGCGATAAATGCATGGCAAAAGGCTGCTGATGCAAACTGTAACTATGGTACATTATACCGTAACTTAGGTATTGCATACTGGAATACTTTTGAAGATGGAGAAAAAGCAAGACAATCGTTCCTTAAAGCAATTGAATTAGTTCCTAATGATATGCGTGTTTGTTATGAATTTGATCAGTTGCGTAAAAAACTAAACGATGATCCTAAAGATCGATTGGAAAGTTTATTAACAATTAAAGATCAGATTACAACTCGTGATGATTTTTCAGTAGAATTGGCTGCACTTTATAATTTTACAGGTGATTACGATAGTGCTTTAAATCTATTGGAAAACCGTAATTTCCATCCTTGGGAAGGTGGTGAAGGTCAGGTTTTAAGACAATATACTTATGCTTGTTTGAAATTAGGACAAGCTGCTCTTCAAAATGGAGAGGCAGAAGCTGCTTTAAAGTATTTTGAAAAGTCGATGGATACACCTGATAACCTGGGTGAAAAATATCATCCATTACAAGCTGTTGCGCATATTAACTATTGGAAAGGAATGGCGCTTAAATCAATGGGGGAAGCAGATGAGGCAAAAGCGTATTTTGAAGCAAGTACCAACGAAGAAGGTGACTTTATAGATATGGCAGTAAGTGCTTATTCTGAATTGTCTTACTACAAGGCTCTTTCATTAAAGGAGCTAGGTAAAGAAAGTGAGGCAAATGAGTTATTGAATAATATCAAAGAATTTGCAGCGACTAAACTAAAGGAAAGAGTCAGAATTGATTATTTCGCAACATCCTTACCTTTATTATTAGTTTTTGAGGACGATATTCAGAAACGTAATACAGTAGATTCTAAATTTTTGATTGCTCTTGCTGAAATCGCTCTTGGTAATTCAAACGTTGCTGCAACTTTAGCAGAAGAAATACTTACATTAAATTCGATGCACGTTGGTGTGGCTGATTTAAAGAAAGAACTTGAAATAGGTTCAGTGTTCTGATAATAAAGGTATTAGTTAAATTTTTCATAGTTGGTTGAATAAAAGAAATATCTTTTAGTTAATCTGATTTTAAAGAAACTATCCTGTGCAATTACATGCTAGGGTAGTTTCTTTTTTATATACCAATTGGTACTTGAAAAGTCTTTTCTCAATTGCATTAGGAATGTGCATATCTAGCATCTAAATCTAAACGATCAATCTCTCTTCGTTGTAATCATCCAAGCCTTATGGTTATTCAAAAAATTTTACATATTGTTTGTATCTTGTACCTACAAGCTTAATAAAATCTCCATAAATCTAGACAAAATTGTATCTCTTACCTTTAATAAAATTTTGTTGATAGTATTGCACATTCTACAATAGAAGAATAATACCATTTGTTATACTAAAACCTAAATTAAAATTCCAATAAAGAAGAAATATGATACCAAACGGGAGTGTTTGAAATGTTCAACATGAGTTTAATAGGTTACAGCATTAGTGTTTGATCTTATTAACTTAAGTTCCAATATTCAAAGCACCAGTGTTTGAACACAATAAAATAGTTTTATAGTTTGCTGAGCAGCTGTTTCTAGAAATAAACTGATGTTATTGACTTGCTGCACTGCTGTTTGTTAAAATAAAGTATTTTATTAAGTTCTTGCATCGTTGTTTCTTAGAAAAAAGCATTTATATTACTTCCTGCACTGCTGTTGAATAAAATATCATCACGTTGTAAAGTTCCCGCACCGGTGTTTGAAACTTTAATAATTCATCAAGTGAATCCATCCAAAAACTTTATCAGGTAGTTAAATTGATAATTATGCTACTCTAATTTAATGATTATATTATTTTGGGGCTGAATAAATATTTTTGTGAGTAGTGAGATTTAATGGTTACATGTTTTCCAGTTCAATCTATCTGTAAAAATAGTTTTTACATCAATTATTTCTTCTAAAAGTAGTGCTGAATAAAGATGATTTTACCGGTTTAAACACAAAATCTCCAGCGCTCAACTCATTTACTATTTGGCTCCAAGAACCATCTGATTTCCAATAACCGTCATAAAAACTTTTTGAACTGGTTCCTCCTACTGCTCTATTATCTACAACAACATAATTCTCATCAAAAAAATATTGCAATACTTGCCCCCAACCTGTTCTCGGATAGTAGCCCGATGTATAAGTTTGTACAGTTGAATCTCCAATTGTAAAAATCTTTGCATCTATATTTGTAAATGATGATATTCCCATCAAAACAATTATAAGCATGCTTAATCTCTCGCTATATGTTTTTAAAATTTTCATACAATTTCAATTTTATTTATTAATAATAATTTTTTTCATCTGAGTTATATTCTGCTTTTGAAGTCTGATTAAATATAAACCGCCATTTAGATTTGAATAACTGTTTAAGTTCCATGTGATATTTTGACATCCTGCCTGTTGGTAATCATTTATTAATTCAATTATTTTTTGACCAGAAGTATTAAATACACTCAAGTTAACCTGACCTGCTTCAAGATTAGAATATGAAATATTTACTTCTGTATCTGCAGGGTTTGGATAAACGTTGAATTCCTGATTTGAAACTGAAATGTCAAATAATGCAGTGGTCTGGTCTCTAGTTTCATCAGGACCTAAATCTGAAGGAGAATAGGTATCGTCAAGCGATAAGATAATTTTATCAATAATTAAATTAGGTTCTCTTAAATATACTTCGAGACTTTGATAGCCGGTAGAAGTTACATTTAAGGTTTTAGAGTTAACGTGTAACCAAGTAAATTCTTCGTATATATCAGCTGTGGAGTTACTATACATATCTATCTTTTCAATTTTAACACTACCGTCAAGTCCAAGGTGATATGAGTCGTTACTGGCATTAAATGCATATACGCGAGCCCATATAGAATAACTTCCCGTATATGGAAAATTCACGTTGTATTTCAATACCGGTGCAGTTGATTGCGCGGTGCTTGCAGTACTATATGAAGTTCCGGCTGGCGCTATTACCACCTCTCCGGATGAACTCCCGTCCATTTTAGCTTTTCTCCAGTTGGTACCATTTGTTCCTGTTTTTAAATCAGTATAGTTTTCTGCTTCCATTACAATAATGTTATCCAATTGTGAGAAAGCGGTTTCTTGTGTAGTATTTCCTTCGGTGCAAGTACTTGCTGAAATATTATTAGAATAAAGAGCCAGGTCATTAAACATTGCTCCTCCAGAAATGGAATTAGTCTGGATTTTGATAGTGTGTTCTCCGGCATCAATATCTAAAATAATTTCTATTATATCCCAAGCTCCAGTTGTAGCTAACTGTACATCAGATAATTTTAATACATCATCCACATAAATGTTTAATGATTCACCTGCAGTCGGATTTGTATATGTTAGAGCAAATAAATATGAGTCAGTTGCAGTCACAGAAAACAGTTGACTGACATAAGCATTAGGTACACCTTCAGTATTTATAACCAAATTATACAAGTTTTCATCATCTAGTAATAGCTGAGTATTTGCATTAGTTTCACAAAAATCAATACAAGGAATTTGTTGTGTGCAAGCATTTAATCCAGTTTCGCCACCTGTGCAGACACCACATTCGTCAATGGCTGCAGTTCCATCAATAGTTCCATTACAGTCGGTTACAATTCCTGTAAAAACGTAATCCTGAGGTTGCATTGTAAAAGTGGTTAAATTACCATCCATCGTAATGCCATTGATATCATCAACCCAGGAATATAGTACATTATCACCATTGAGACTGGCTTTTAAGGTAACTGTGGCCCCCTCAGGAAAATCACCGCTAACAGTTGCTATTCCTGCATCTGGTTTATTAAGAGAAACAGATACATTATACAAAGGCTTTAGTGCTGAAGCTATTGGCTCCAGTTCAATATTTGTTTGCTGATCTTGTATTTCTTCAGTTATCATTCGTGCCATTGTAAGGGCTCCCATTTCTTGATAATGAGTCCAGTAATCAGAATAACCATTAGGATAATTATCGTATTCCCCGGGTTCAAGCCCCATATGAATAAAATACGAAGCATAATCAGTACCAACCTCATTGTAAAAAGCTAATGACTTAAGATTCAAATCAATAAAAGGCACGTTGTTATTATTTGCCACCTCTAACATTGCAGCCCTGTATTCAGTAAATACATTTGTTGTTGAATTCATATTCATCGGACTAACCAGTACGGGTATAGCGCCAATTGCTCTACTTTCAGTAACGTACTGAGTTAAATAAGTTTTATAGTCAGTTGGCGAAGTATATCTGGACTCATTACTATAATCGCGATCATTATGCCCAAACTGAATAAAAACATAATCTCCTGCTACAAGTTCAGTAAGAACGTTATCCCAACTTCCTTCTTCAATATAACTTCTGGAGCTTCTGCCTCCTTTAGCTCTGTTATATGTATTTATTTTTGTGTCGTCGAAATAATATTGTAATACTTGTCCCCATCCTGTAAAAGGATATTGACTAGCGTTATAATTTGTAACAGTAGAATCTCCAATAATAAAAATTCTTATAATGGTCTCAGCAACTACTTCAACTGCAATAGATGTTGTCGTTACATTATTTTGTTCATCTGTAACAGTAACTTCATATAATCCTGATGCGTTTGGAGTTAATGTTCCTGATTCAGCTCCCTGAATGAGTTCCCCATCATAATACCATTGATAACTTTCGCCTTCAGGCGCAATTAATTCATGAGCTGAGTGATTTATTATTATGCCTTTGGAATCAGAGGCATGGATATTATTTGCATAAAGTATTGTAATAATGAAAAATGCAAATAATTTAAATTTTATATTCATAGTTAATGTATTTAAATAATATACCAAGCAGTATTTAATGTATTCTCCTATTTAAATACAGTACGAAATCTAATTTTATGGTTCCTTGACTATTTTACCTTACATAGTTGAATTTTCATCGTCAATTGTTGCAGATGTTTTTTCATGATGATCACAACATTGTAAATGTTAATGAATTATAATTAGATTGTAAGAGTGTAAATGGAGTACAATTAAATCACTACTAAATTATATTCTACCATCGAAATAGAACTGTAAAAACGTTTCTTTCAACAAGGGTATATGGGTATAATGAGAGTAATTTCATCTTTAATTTTTATATTTTAAAGACTTACTTTCAGATGAGTTTGATGAGACGTTAAAATCAGAAAATAATTTTCACAGAAAAAGAAACATTAATTAACAGGATAAACAGCAACCTGGCTATCGAAAAAATTGACCTGCATTTTTTATGAAATTTTGAGATGAATTCTTTTCCGAAGTTTTAAATTAGGTTAGTAAACCAACATATTAAGATTAAATTTTTTTATGCATTAAAATAGTTGTAAGGCAATTGCTTTACATTCATTTTTGTTTTTGCATTAATTTTTAACTTGTTTTTAAAGCTATATTCGAACAGCTTTGTGATATTTTAAAATTTTATTGGCTGAAACTTTATCTACATCAACAAGATTTCAGTATTTCTTCTTTAACTGCATCAAACGCGTTTTTAAGAATGCTTTAAATGAAATAATAAAAAAAGTTATATTTAAAAATTATTCGGATGCTATAAGCCGTAGTAATATTAAAGAGAAATTGGTTGAAAATAGTACAATACATATATGATATGTACTTAAAAAATAATCAACTCATGCAAGTCAAACTTATTGAGCATATACGGCGATTTGTCAATATCACTAAGACAGAGGAATATACTCTGAATTCTTACATTAAAAATTATCATACTCAAAAAAAGGAACTTCTTCTTACAAACGGGAATGTAAGTAAATCACTTTTCTTTGTAGAAAAGGGCTGTTTACGCATGTATTTTCTTAATGAAAAATCCGTGGAGCAAATTACTCAGTTTGCTATTGAAGGTTGGTGGCTTACTGATTTTTTTAGCTTTATGGATAATACTCCTTCAGAATATTTTATCCAAACGATTGAATCTAGCGAAATAGTTTCAATTGACAGAAAGGTTTATGATGATTTGCTTAAAGCTATTCCTAATTTAGAGCGTTACTTTAGAATTATCATGCAGAAAAACCTTGCTGCATCCCAATTAAGAACAAAGTACTTGTATGAAATGTCAAAGGAAGAGTTTTATTATCATTTTGAGTAATTATTTGTAATCTTTAATCTACACTACATAATTAAAAAGCTCAGTGAGTAATATATCGATGCACGTATTAGTCGTTGCAAATAAATTCAGCTTCGAATCAAACAAAAGATAAATATATTAATTCGAAGCAACCCGATGAAATGCTTCAACTTTCCTGAGCCTAATTACATTGTTTATCTAGGGGGATCATTCTAAATAATTGTATCCTACTTCAGCGTATTTGGAGATAAAATAAGAGTTTATGTATTTCTTAAACCAGCTTAATTTTTCTGATTTTTTACAGGTGTATTTTTGTTGCAATAATTATTTAATCAACAAAAACTATAAAAAAATGGAACCAAAGGAACTTGTGTTAGAAGTGATAAAAAAGGATGGAAATCCTTTAAATGCTGGTAAAATAGTTGAGTTAACCGGTCTTGAACGTAAAGTTGTAGATAAAGCTATGGATCAACTAAAAAAGGAGGAAGCAATTGTATCTCCTAAACGATGCTACTGGCAAGCAAAATAAACTCTTATCAATTCAAATGTTGCATATTTTCAATAATTAATACCAATCCACGATAGTCAATTTATATAAATATCAAGAAATAATAAAATACATATTATGAATACAGATAAAAAATTAAGTGATAAATTTCACCAAGTTTTACAACATGAAGGAGTAGTTTCAATAATGTCATGGGGAAATGAGCCTCACCTTGTTAATAGCTGGAATTCTTATTTAGTTATAACAGAAGATGAACGTATTCTTATTCCTGCATATGGTTTTAGAAAGACTGAAAAAAACATAAATGTCAATAATTCAGTTAAAATATCTTTGGGTAGTAAAAATGTATTAGGATTTAAAGACTATCCCGGAACAGGCTTTATTGTAACAGGAAAAGCTGCCTATATTGAATCTGGCGATGAGTATAATATGATGAAAGCGAAATTTTCATTTTTAACAAGAGTATTAGAAATAACTGTAGATAATGCAAAACAAATGCTTTAGATAAAAAACTTCTTTAAATTCATCTCTTACCGTCCTAAATGGGCGGTTTTTGTTTAATAAAAAGATATTATAGATGTGATTTAGATAAGATATAATTTATTCCACATTCTTTATCAATCTGGAGTTAATACTTTTTAATTTATCCATTTTTAGCCCAAATTTGATGTTTGGGATTCCAGTTTTACACAAAAACAAATGTTTTGGATTCCGATTTTGGTCATTTTTGTACTTTTCAGTGATTTCCTTCGCACTTCTTCGCATAGTCTATACAACTTGTTCGCATTTCTTCGCATGTTCTTCGCAAAACCTATGCAGATTGTATGCACTGTTTTCGCATTCTGTATGCATCTGCTATGGACTTTATTCGGAACAAGTTCGCAATTCTCCACATGCTCTACACATTTTCAATACAGTTTCTTCACCCTAAAAGTGTGAAGAACTTGCATAGAACCTGCATTTGAATTGTGTGGACTTGCTATCTTATATCAAAGCTGTATCATAAGCATAAATTAGCAAGTGCGTATAAAATGCATTTAAAGAGTCTGTTTTTTAACTCAAATGCAAATCATTGGAAAATGTATGTTATTAGCACTAAAATTAATTATTGTATAGGGGGAAATCTTTAAAAGTGTATTTAGTTGGAAGTTATACACAACTGAATTTATTAGGATGAGATGTGCAATATTTTATTTGTTATCTAATAAATCCTCGATATAAGGTGCAATAAAGCTTCGAAGAACATTACGTACTTGCACAGGTCTTCCATTTGTGTCAACTGCTACAAAGGTAAAAATACCCTCAGTTACTTTATGTTCGCTAAGATCTTCTTTTGATCTTACAATTAACTCTACATTAATATCAAGGGATGTGTTGCCTATTCGATTTACTTTAGTGTAAACCATAAATACATCTCCATTGTGAATTGGTCTGATAAAACTAAAGTTACTAACAGAAACAGTAACAGCAGGGCAATTAATCACTTCTTCAACCTGAATTGATGCTGCTTTATCCATTTTTGCCATTACCCAGCCACCAAATACTGTACCTGCATGGTTAAGATCCGCTGGGAACGTTCTTCCTTTAAGTGAAATTTGTCTCATTTGTCCTTTTATATTATAAGTTTTTTGGATATATAAACAGTAATCATATATTTTTTCGGTCTAATAATTCTATCGGATATTTAGTAGCTATTTCTCCATGACATCCATTAAAAATTAAGGAAAGACCTTTTGAATTAAAAAATATTTTTTAACAAAGTGTTTATTGTTGACAATGTCGAATTGTCATTAAATCCCCATTGTTTTTTGAATAACAAAATAAAATAAAAGATGTTGCAATAGGTCATTGTTTATTAACAAAGATTAGTGTGGGATATTTGTTAAAACTATTAATATATAATTGTTTGCACCGAGTGATTTTTTATTATGGATTTTTATCTTCATTCAAATGTTTAAATCCAATACCATTTATCTCTTTTCCTTTTTGAGCGATAAAATCAAGACTTTTTATAATTATAGATGGTTTAATTGTTTTTAATGGTATAAATATGAAGAACAGTGGGTATGTCTGGTTTATCATTAGGTAGGAATAAATTTGAATTACATTAGTTTATATTGAAATAACAAAAAACAAGAAAGCCTGTAAAACATTCATTTTACAGGCTTTTAACTTATTTAGTATTTTAAGTAGTCGGGGTGGAGAGATTCGACCCTTATCCTGTAATTGGTTGATTTACAATAATAATATGTTATTGTTATTTCTCTAATTCCCGAATAGTTCACCTTTTATTTAAGTAGATATGTTTCGGTTTGTAGTCCTTTGACAATTATAAAGTTACGAATAATACATTGATTTAGGAGTACAAATAAAGCTAAAATGAATGGTGAAAAAGTATAGTGATTGAATAAAGTGAATTTGTAGAAACTTAATCCACTAAATACTCTTGAATTACATGAAGCGAAATGCCGGAATAATCTGCAAACTCTTTTGAAGTTATAAATTGGTGTTCTTCTTTACCGAGCTCTTTACGGATCTTTTGTAATAATCGTTGACCTGACTTTTCACTTTTACCTGTTATTCGTTGTACATCTTTGGGGTAGATGCATACCCGTTTTGTTTTAATACTCATTATACTTTATCTCTACTTTAAGTATGGTGATGATATACCTCATCCATAGGTCTAAGATAATGAATATGGATTTTTAATAAGGTCATTATGGGCTAAAAAAGACATTTAGGGACATATTGGACACTTGTATTTGTATGACTGCTATTTATGCTTTTACTTTTCTGATGATAATTTAAAAATGAGAATGTTATGGCAAGACAAAAAGGTGTAATTAAGTTGGAAGGACGAATTGGGGATTTGTCTTTTTACAAGAGTGGAGGAGATTACCTGGCACGATCAAAAGGTGGTGTTGATGGTGATCGAATTAAGAATGATCCGGCATTTGCACGTACCCGTGAAAATGGGGAAGAGTTTGGTAGAGCAGGAAAAGCAAGTAAGCTTTTGAGAAATGCATTGAAGGTGCCTATTTCCAAATCTGCAGATAACAGAGTGGCAAGTAGGTTAACGACTAATTTACTAAAAGTAATTAAAGCGGATGCCACCAATAAGCGTGGTGAAAGAACAGTATTGGCTGGTGATTTATCATTGTTGCAGGGTTTTGAGTTTAACAGAAACAATGGTTTGGATGATATGGTTAAGGTAGCACATACTGTTGCTTTTGATCGTGCCACCGGACAGGCAACTGTTGTAGTAGATTTTGCAAATCCAAGCCTTGAACTTGTGAAAGTTGAAGGTGGAGATGTGGTGCGATTTACTGTTGGTGTTGCAGCTGTTGATTTTGAGAACAATGAGTATGAAGTGGATGTAGTACAATCTGATGCTATAGCGACTGGTGCAACTGATCCTGTTGCGGTTAATATTGCCTCATCGGTATCAGCTAATAGTACTTTTCCTGTGTTTGTGGTATTGGGAGCAGAGTACTACCAGGAGGTTAATGGTGAGTACTACCTGATAAATAGCCAGGAGAGTCGAGCTTTGGCTATGGTTGCTATTGATACACCTTAATACTAAATAGCAGTTATGGCAGATATACAACAAAACGGGAAAATAGGGTTTTTAGGAGGATGTTTTGTGACGTTGGGTAAAAGCCTGTTTCTTTCTGATTTATTAGAAACTGTTGTATTTGCTTTTGTGGGAACTGTTGTAAGTTACTTTGTATCTATGTTGCTAAAATATTGGTTTGGTAGAAAGAAAGGCGTTTAGTTTTTCTTTGATGTAAGTTAGGTTTGTGGTCATGAAGGTCCTTGCAGAAATGTGAGGGCCTTTTGTTTTGTATATACACTAATCGATTAAATAAAAAACTATATATATGGATTTATAGTGCAAAATAGATTGATTTTTTTAAATTTGTAACACTTCACTATAAAGTTAGCGGAAATTTACACGGTATTACTAATGGATTCATTTCATCCGGAATATCAAAAGAATAAGTATTTATTACCTCAATAATAATGATTTCCCATGTTTGTTGGCATGGAGTATTATAGTTTTGGACATAATTTTTTTAACAAAGACCTAAAACCAAATGATTAAGAAATTATTCTTAAATGATAAATTTATACTATTACTTATCCTAATAAACTCTGCAATAATATTTCTTGGAGGGTATACTCAAATAGGAATTGATAAGTCCGTTTTAGGATTTTTAGATAATTTAATTACACTCTTGTTCATTGTCGAATTAGCTGTTAAAATAAGGGAATATGGGATGAAACTTTATTTCCAATCCAACTGGAATGTTTTTGATTTTGTTTTAGTCGTTATTTCTGTCCCGGCATTTGTAACATTCATATCCAGAGTTGAGCTTTTTGATGTTAGCTTTTTATTAGTATTTAGAATTCTACGAGTATTTAAAGCATTTAGGTTTTTTAAATTTATTCCTAATATAGGTGAGTTGGTAAGTGGATTACAACGAGCATTAAAGGCTTCAGTGTTTGTTTTTATTGGTTTTGTAATTTATATATTCGTAATTGGAATATTATCATACTATATTTTTCAAAGAAGTGGGTCTGAATATTTTGAGAGCCCAATGATTTCATTGTATTCTACTTTTAAAATTTTTACAGTTGAAGGTTGGTTTGAAATACCTGAAAATATAATAAGCGGATATACAAAATTAGAATCGTTTTTTACATATCTCTATTTCATTTTTGTTGTACTCTCTGGAGGAATATTGGGGCTTTCGTTGGTTAACTCAATTTTTGTTGAAGCAATGATGAGCGATAATAATAATGAATTGGAAAGAAAGGTCGATGCGTTAGACGAAAAGATGAACATTATACTAACTAAAATATCAAATCATGAAACTCGAAAAGATACTAGACAACATTAATTCATTAGAAAAGAATTCATTTTTAAAAATTATTGATAATATAAAATCAAGCAATCCTAAAAATAGCAAACAGATAGATAAAATTCTTTCTGAAACCAGTAATGATTTAAAGAGTGTTGATAGTATAAATATCTCAAAAGTTTTTGATTTAATAAAAGGCGAATTTGCAGAGACGGTAAAGGATGAATTTTTAAATACGACATCTCAACTTGATATTTTAATTGATATACTAATCCGTGATGGCAATTGCATTCTTAAACAAGATTTATTTGCTCGCCTTTATGAGAAGGAACTTGCATGTATTAAAGCCAGAACAAAGGAATTAAAAGCTCAATTATCTAATGGGAAATCTGATATTGAAGAATTAAGAAAGAGAGATTATGAAATTTATCGGGCTTGTGTAGAAACAGCTTATAATAATGATGAAGCCAATAATAGAGAATCAAAAATTACTGAAGATGAGCAATCAATTTTAGTGACATTGATGCGCAAGTTGGAATTATCACAGGAAGAGGTTAAGCTTATTAATTATATGATGATCCCTCCGACAAAATCAGATATAGATGATGTAATCACTTTCTTGAAGAATATTGGAGTGATCTTTTATTCAAAAAAATGTAGTACAATTTATGTTGCTGATGAGGTAGTGCCAGTACTAAGAAAGATTAGGAAAAAAGATATTGCAGATAAATATTACAGGCGTGTATTAAGGACTTTCAAAGAGCCTCAAATAAATCTTATATGTAGAAAACATAGTATTTCTATTAAGGATATAAGTTATGAAGATAAGATTAAACAGATCATAAAGGAAGGGATTTCTTTTTCTAATATGCTTACAAATGGTTTTCACAAGGATGGGACTAATCTAACAGATAAGAAAAGATTTCTAAATGATGTGTGGGAGAATGGATTGAAAATATCAGAACCATTACGTGGTACAACAATAGAGGAAAAGGTTGATAATATTATTTCATTTTTTGAAGAGTTGGAAAAAGACGATAAAGTTGGTATTTCAATAGAAGGATATGAAAAGCTATTAATTGATCTGGATGAGAATCTAAAAACTTTTAGAAAGCATATTTTAACCGAGTTTGAAAAACCAGAAGAAATAATTCTGAATAGTAGTACTCTTTTAGATTTGAATTTAAAACCTCGAGATATTTTAGATGTTATTCCCGTCGATGATTTGAAAGATTTTATATCAACTCAAGGATTAAAATCAAGAGGGGATTTAGTTCTAAATATCCTGGATGCCTACAAAGATGCCGAGAATTTAATGATTGAAAATTATGAGGCTATAGGATTTAGAAATCTTGCAGTGCTCAAAGAAAATGGTATCAATATAAAGGAGAGTGAATTAGGACTTAAATTCGAAGATATAACCAAGAATATTTTTGAGAAACTAGGTTTTAATGTAGATGAGTCACTTAAAAAACAACTGAATACTTCTAAAGATAAAATTGATTTATTATTAAACCTGGGAAATAACGACATTATTATTTTAGAGTGTAAAACTGTAAAAGAAAGTGGCTATAATAAATTTAGTTCGGTTTCCAGACAGATAAAATCATATGTAGAATTAGCCAAGAAAAATGGATATAACGTGGTTAAATCTTTACTTGTTGCTCCAGATTTTAGTGATGATTTTGTTAATGATTGTGATTTAGAATTTGAAATCAATTTGTCATTAATAACTGCTGGTTCTTTAACTCGTATTTTAGAAGGATTTAAGAACTCAAAGCATAATCAGTTCCCATTTCAACTATTGTTGAAGGATGTTTTAATTAAGGAGGATAGAATCTTAAAAGCTATTAATAAATAGGAATTAATAAATTAGAGAAGTAAAGGGAAAGGAATAATCGTTATTTCCCAATAAGGTATGTTTATAGAACTACTGTTGGAATTATAAACTTTGTGCTTCAATAAATATTTAATAGTTGTAGCCCATTAATAGAAACCAAATCGATATGAAATTAGAAACAGTTAAGATTAAAAATTTTAGAGGATACAAGTCTGAAACTATAATTCCTATTTCAGACTTGACTGCATTTATTGGTAAAAATGATGCTGGTAAATCAACCGTATTAGAAGCTTTGGAGATTTTCTTTAATAATTCTTTAGTTGCAATTGAAAAAGCTGATTTGAATATTGAAGCAAACAATACTGATATTGAAATAACATGTGTGTTTTCAGAACATCCTGTAGAAATTATTATTGACGCTGCCAGTCCTACCACTCTTGAGGCAGAACACCTATTAAATCAAGAACAAAAACTTGAAATAAAAAAAGTATACGCAGCTACTGCTGCAAAGCCAAAAGAAAAAATTTTTATTGTTTGTAATCATCCAACAATTGCAAATGGTTGTGACTTATTGACTCTTAAACAGACTCAGCTAAGGCAAAGAGCTGATAGTTTAGAAATACCGCAAGGTTCTTATAATAGAACAATTAATTCATCGATAAGAAGTGCGATTTGGGGTTCACTTGGAGAATTAAATGAAGAGCGAACAGAGATTTTAGTAGACAAAGAAGATTCTAAAAAAGTATTTGAAGCGATTAAACAATATCTTCCAATTTATGCTCTTTTTCAATCTGATAGACAAAGTAAAGATGATGATAAAGAGGTGGCAGATCCTATGAAAATTGCTGTTCAACAAGCATTGTCTGAATTGACTGAAGAATTGAATTATATAAAAGAAGAGGTAAAAAATAAAGCTATTGATACAGCAAATCGAACTTTAGCTAAATTAAAAGAGATGTCACCTGAGTTAGCTAACGAATTGAAACCTGAATTTAAAACAGAACCGAAATTTGATTCTCAATTTAAACTAACTATAAAATCTGAAGAAGATATTCCAATTAACAAAAGAGGTAGTGGTATCAGACGTTTAATTTTACTTAATTTTTTTAGAGCTGAAGCAGAACGATTGAGAGCAAATCATCCAGGTAATCAGATAATATTTGCATTTGAAGAGCCCGAAACTTCTCAGCACCCAGACCATCAAGAAATGCTTATTCAAGCATTTATGGATTTATCAAATACAGGCAATTCTCAAATAATTTTAACCACTCATACTCCAGCATTAGCGGGGCTATTACCTCTAGAAAGTTTAAGGTTCATAGAAAAGAGTGGTAATGACCGAAATATAGAATTAGGTTGTGATGAAGTATTTGAAAAAATTGCAGACACTTTGGGAGTGCTTGCAGACCCAATTTCAAAAAATGCAAATGGACTATTGCTGATTGAAGGAAAGGGTGATGTTACTTTTATTAATCATGCAGCGCAAACTCTAAAGGATGCAGGATATCTTAAAGATACATTTGAGGATAAGCGAATAGCCTTAGTGCCGATTGGCGGTTGTGGAAATCTTAAGCATTGGAAGACTTTAAAACTTATAGACCAATTTGCTATACCATATTGTGTACTTTTGGATTCAGATAAAGGAACCCCAGAGGAACAAAAAAATCTTGATGCTATAAATGAATTAAAAGCTTCTGGAATAAAGGCTTATGTAACGAGAAAAAGAGAGCCTGAAAACTATATTCATTTAGACTGTTTATGTTTACCTGAAGGAAGTTCTTTTTGTTTTACAGACACTTGTGATGCAAAGGTTTTAATTGCTGCAGAGAAAACTTCTCGTAAACAAAACGTGCTTGAAGATTACTGGACCTTAATGACAGCTAAGCAAATTCGAGAAGTTGAAAAGTATTCTGATAATGGTATTGAAAAATATGAATTTACAGAAATGTTCAATGATTTCTTAAGTATTTTAGACTAAGGCTAATGAATGTTCGTATATTTAAGAACGTGATTAATTAATATAGTTCATAAAATTTGCAAGCAATAAAAGGGAGTTTAGAATAGCTTCCTTTTATTGTTAAATCTGACCGACTTTAAGAATATTCATATTACTTCCATTTTATCTCCAGAATATCAACCTCGGAATTATAAGTAAAGTAAATCATCCAAGTAAAAATAAAATGGAAAGGAAGTGGATGCTGTACATCTTTACATTTTATTTTTTCTCAGCCTGGGGGTTTGGGGCGATGGTAATGAATGCACCCAATAAAACCTGATATGCGAAGCATGCCCTAGGCAATATGGGGAGGAGCAAGATATGGTTGGAACGGGAATAGTTATTTTATGGGGGTGGGAACAATATGGAATTTCTGCGATGACGGATGTATAGGTAGCACTGAAAAAACATTACATATAGAAAAACATTAACCTGTGATAAGACCACAGCTAAAGGGGTGGTGGTCGGGGTTTGGTGGATAGATACTAAAGGGGCTGATAAGCTCCTTTGCCATTGGTAATTGGGAAAACAAACAGCTTATTAAAAAATATTGGATGAGGTAAGGCTTGTGTGATTTTTTAATGGGCTGTTTGTGTGTGATGGCGTGGGTCGGGGAGCTCGGGCCGTGCGGCTCATTAACATAATGCCGCTATAGGACTGCCGGATATATTAGGTTTACACAAATGAAGATAGGCAAGTTATATAGGGACGCATTATGTTATTGCAGCTTAGGGGTGCTGTTTTTGGCGTTGCTTTTGCCAGGGTACAGCTTTTAAGACTTTGGAGTAAATATGTTGAAGAGAGGTACGAAAAGAAACTATTTACGAGAAAGGATTAAAGGCTATGGGTACCCCCAGGTTTCCTGGGGTGAGGGGGTTAAGGCATTTTCAGTAGTGAGGTACGAACAGTGGAATGACTTAAATACCGAATGTGTGTAAGGGCAAAAGGTATGACAAAAACAGCACTAGAAGGGTAGGGAAGTGGCAAACAAGGATTGAATAGATTTTTGGTTGCGGAATAGTGTGTGGGTAAAAACAGCTATTGCCATTGACTAGTTAAGCTGTAAATTAGAAATGGCAAGAGCTGTTTGATAAAAGGAGGATTTTGAGTGAAACGTAGTGAAATGAAAATACCGGGATGTGTGAAGGCTCTGATTACAAATCAAGCACCAATGCAGAAGGCTTGTTTGATACTTTTGAGGTGTTGGGAGTGAATGGCCATCACCTGAACGAATACACCATATATACAGAAGCGAGGGAAAAGGGGTATTTAGGGTGAATGAGTGATGGTGTATTGGTATTTTAAGTAGAAAATTATATATTCGTGTATAACTCATAGTTTAGGGTTAGGTTTGGTTAAAGATTGAAAGCCACTGTCAGAACGGTTGATAGTGGCTTTTTTATTTGCTTATAATTTTATAATTACCCTTCCTTTACTTTTCTTTTCCAACATTAGATCTATATGAGGTTTTAGTGAATTCAGGGATGTTTCTCTAATTAATTCATTATTAAATTCAATAGACCAACTCTCGGATAATAAAGACCATACTTTTTGTCGGATTTCCATAGGGCAGTTTTGAGAATCAATGCCCAAAAGGCTCACGCCCCTTAGGATAAAAGGATAAACTGTCATTTCCAACTCACCTGAGCCAATATTACCACAGGTTGTTACATTTCCTAAAGGCATACAGCCTTTTAGCATAGTAGTCAATGTGTTTCCTCCAACAACATCGATAGCACCAGCCCACTGAGATTTTAATATTGGGCGTCCTGATTTATCATCAGAAATATGTCTATCAATTTGTGAAGTGGCTTTTATTTCCTGAATATCTTTTTCTGATGCCATCTCATAATTAGCCGCAATTACTTCAAAGCCTAATTTATGTAGGATTTGACAGGCAATATTTCCAACTCCGCCCAAAGCACCTGTAACTACTATTGGTCCCATTTCTGGTTTTTGGCCATTATTTAATAACCTGTAAACCGATAAAGCTGCTGTAAAACCAGCAGTCCCATATATCATTGCCTGTCGAGCTGTTAATTTATCCGGCATAGAAACAACCCATGAATCAGGCACTGTAATATATTCAGCAAAACCTCCGGGATGATTCATCCCAAGCTCGTAACTAGTCACTATTACTAAATCACCTTCTTTAAATTTTTCACTCTTGCTGGATTCTACAATTCCGGCAGCATCAATGCCTGGCGTATGAGGATAATTTCTTGTTACGCCTTTATTTCCTATAGTTGATAAAGCATCTTTATAATTTAATGAACTATACTGAACTTTAATAAGAACTTCATTTATTTCTAACTCTTCATGAGGCATTTCTTTAATACCAGAAATGTAATTGCCATTTTCTTCTTCTACACGAAATGCTTTAAATGTTGATTTTTCTAGTTTCATTGTAGTCTTATTTCTTTTAATTAATTTTACACAAAGTATGGGATAAAAAAGCTGATAAACAATAACATACAAATTGTATGTTTACGAACATTTTATTCCTAATTAAGCATGTTAACGCTTTGAAGATTAAAAAAAAATGAAAAAAGGATATTGTCCTGTAGATACATTTATAAATGCTATAAAAGGAAAGAGAAAAGGAACTATTATCTTGCATTTATATCAAGGGGATAAAAGATATAGTGAACTAGCTAAGCTCTTACCTGACATCAGTGAACGTATGTTGACAAAGCAATTAAAAGAACTTGAAAGTATTAATATAGTTAGTAAAACTATTTTTCCTGAAGTTCCTCCCAGAGTGGAATATAGCTTAACTGAATTTGGAAAGCAATTGCAACCTGTATTAAAAGGAATGTATAAAGCAGGTATTCTGTTAGAAAATTACAATTCAGAGCATGATTAATGAATTGATAAATACAATAAAAGAAGATGAGCAAAACTGGTTGAAGTTTTCATCTTATTTTAAAGAAAAAGAAATTGCTTCAAAAACGGTATTACTGTATGAAGGAGAAATTTCGAATAATATTTTTTTTATAAAAAAAGGTTGCATACGAGAATGGTTTAACAAGGATGGAAAAGACATCACCTTCCAGTTTTTCTTTGAAGGGCAACCTGTTGCTTCTATTGACAGTTTTTTGAACCGTAAACCAAGTCTTTTTACAATTGAGAGTATTGAACCTACTACTTTTCTTTGTATAGAAAAAGAGGGGTTCGAAGAACTTCTAAGTTTATATCCAGAATTGGAGAATAGATTTAATAAATTTATATTTCAACGATTCAGTAATTACAGTCAGCTTTTTCTTTCTCGTATAAAAGATTCTCCTCAGGAAAGATATGAGGATTTAGTTAAAAATTATCCGGAAATTATTAAGCGTGTTCCACAACATTATATTGCTTCTTATTTAGGTATTACACCTATCTCCCTTAGTCGAATTAGAAATCGAAAATAATAATGATTACTTAACAATTGTTATCTTTTAAGTATTGTTTATTGTTGACATTTGCTCAATAAAACACTTAAAAATGAGTTCGTTTAATCCAAAACACATACACACCAGATATATTCAAGTAAATACAAAACAATGTATAGCCTGTTGGAAATGTATGGAAGTATGTCCAAAAAATGTATTTACTGGTATAAATCTATTGTGGCATAATCATATTAAAGTCGTGAATGCAGGTAATTGTATAGGATGTTTAAAGTGTATAAATGCCTGTTCATCAGGTGTGTTGATGAAAGTGAAATAAAGAAATTGAGCTAAAATTTATTTATTAACATATGTTATCGTCCAACCTTTCGTATCTATAGATATTTGTACTGTAATATTAAAACAGTATAATAATGAAAACACTCATAGTATTTAATCATCCATACGAAGGAAGTTATTGTAATGCAATATTAGATTCCGTAATAACGGGACTTCGAAAAGCAAATCAAGAATTTGATATTATCAATTTGGACAAAGAGAGATTTAATCCTGTAATGAATTCAGAAGATTTAAAGGCATTTAGAGATAAACAACCTATAGATCCCAAAGTTCTTGAGTATAAAAACAGACTTGAGCAAGCTAATAGGTTGGTTTTTATTTTTCCAATATGGTGGGAACTAATGCCAGCAATGATGAAAGGATTTATTGATAAAGTGATATTCCCTGGAGTAGCTTATGATTATGTAAATGGAAGTAATACAAAGATGAAACCTTTATTGACTAATATTAAAGGGGTAACAGTAATTACAACCATGAATACACCAAGAATTTTATATCGTATTATTTTTGGTAATACTATACAAAAAGCACTAATGCGTGGAACTTTCTGGAAGTTAGGATATAAAAACAGGAAATGGATTAGTTATAATATGGTGAAGCAAGTATCAGATGAAAAACGTAAATCCTGGTTGCTTAAAATTGAAAAAACATTTGCAAAGGAGGTTTTGAACTAATGAAAAAGCACTTTTACAATTTAAGTATAAACCTGGGCTTGCTTATATCGGGGTTGATAACTATAATTTCAGGTGGAGTAATTCAAATTGCTTACCATATAGGAAATCATGGTAGTATAATGAGTACACATAATGTACTAGGAATTAATTATGAAGGATGGGCACAAATTCATAAAGATTCAATTGTTTTGTTTTCGTTGTTAATGATTCTTCATTTTTACTTACATTGGAAATGGTTTAAAGTTGTAATTGAAAAAAGACTTATTGCTAAAAATAAACAAGTACTGATCTTATCTGTCGTTTTTGTTTTGTCAGCGATAACCGGATTTATTCCATGGATTATTGGTATGACTGAAGGTAATATAATCGTTCGAAATACTTTTGTTGAGATTCATGACAAATTAGCTATAATTCTTACTATTTTTCTAATATGGCATATTATAAAAAGATTAAAATGGTTTGTAAATGTATATGTGAAATTGAAAAATAGTTGAGGTGGATGTGATCTTTAGGTAGCTTTGTTTATACGGGAAATTATTTTAGTTAGACAATTTCATTATGAAAAGTTCAAAATTAATAAGAAAGAATACTGATGAAACACTGGAATGTTGAAGAAGGTTGCTCAATATATCAAATACTGGATAAATTTTTCAATGCTTATTTGATCGTAATTGATCAGGAAGCATATTTAATCGATACCGGTCGTCAAAAAGATTCTCAACGGTTGGAACAGAATCTTGTAAAGATTTTGAATGGACGCACTCTTAAGTATTTAATTTTAACTCATACTCATTACGATCATTGTGGAAATGCTGCATTGATTAAGGAAAAATGGGGACCAAAAATAATAGTAAGTAAAAAAGAATCTATGTATTTGAAGCAAGGTTCTACACCTTTACCTCAAGGGACATTATTATTTACAAAGATCCTGAGTAATTTGGGTAATCGCTATGCTACATCATGGTATATGTATGAATCTGTGAATCCAGAAATTGAAATAAATGGTATATATGCAATTAGTGATAATATAAAGATTATTACTACTCCTGGCCATTCTGATGGATCTGTATCTGTTGTAATAAAAGATCAATATGTTATAGTTGGAGATGCTTTGTTTGGTTCGTTTAAAGGAAGTATTATGCCACATTTTGCTGATGATAAAAAGCAATTATATGATAGTTGGAATAAATTGTTAATGAACACCAATTGTCATACCTTTTTACCTGGTCATGGAAAGTCTATAAGCAGGAATCGTTTAGAGAAAGAACTATCCAAAATCAAATAATCGGATTGCTATTAAAGAATGTTATATGCAATCTGTTATAATGATATCAATCAAAAAAACGAGAAGGCTATTTTATTAAAATAGCCTTCTCGTTTTTTAAAATAAATTTATGTTTTACCAGCCTGTGTTTTGATTTAAATTTGGATTGTTACTAATTTCTACCAGAGGGATAGGGAAGAGCTCATTTTTATTTGGTTCAAAACCCGTACTGATAGTATTAATTGATTCAATGTCCCAATTATCTTTACTTTGAACTTCATCATTATTATCATCAAGGTAACCATAAAAAGTTACAGATTTTGTTCCTACATCAGCAAGCGTATTTTCAGCATCACTCCATCGAACTAAATCAATAAATCTATTTGCTTCATAAAATAGTTCAGCTCTACGCTCAGCTTTAATTCCATATTCTTCATTATTCATATCCAATGCAGGAGCATCGTCTAAACCGGCACGATTTCTTACAAGGTTTAGGGCATCCAGACCACTTAAAGCACCAGGTGTTCCACCCATAGCAACAGCTTCTGCATAGTTTAATAGAACTTCTGAATATCTCATAAAACAAAAGTTGTTATGAATGAAATTGTAATACCAGTATCCAGATCCCATAACATTTTCTTTACGAGGAATTAACCTAACTCTAAAATACCCTTCACAATTTGCAACACCTATATCATTAACACCTTTATCGCCAGAATAATTAAAACGTGACTCATCTCCAAGTAAATCTTCATAGGTTGCAAGTGTACCTTTGTATCTTGGTAATTCAGTACCATCAGAACTGGTATCATGAGTATCCATAAATGACCCAAATGATTCCGAAGCATAAGCGCCTAAACCCCAACCCTGGCCATCGTATATTTCATCAGGATAATTAACCGAAGCATTTGCCCAGTTAAAAGTAACCACCAGACTCCCATTTTGAGTTGTTTCATACTTTGTGTCGTTTGTAAATTCATATTCCCACATATACTCAGAACAGAAATCAGAAGTATAACTATTTAGTTCTTCAAAATCACTAATTAATTCATATAAACCAGTTGAGATAACTTTATTGTATAGTATATTAGCTGCTTCAGTATAATTTTCTTGCCATAGGAGAGCTTTGCCCAGATAAGCATATACAGCTTCTTTTGTTAACCTTCCTCCAATTGAGCTTTGTCCATCCAATCCATCTTTCGATGGTAATAATTCTGCAGATTCACTTAATTCGGTTTCTATAAAATTCCACGATTCCTCTGAAGGTGTATTTCCTTCTGTTCCTGTCATTATGTGATCTGCTAAAGGAGGATTACCCCATAATTGCACAAGATACATCATCATAATAGATCTAATAGCTCTGGCTTCTGCTATTACCTGATTTTTTACGTCTTCACTAGCAACAGTGTTCAAAGGTAATTTTTCAATGATCATATTACATGCATATATATTGGAGTAGTAATATGACCACATTAGCTGATAAGCTGAAGATTCTGAAGTCTCAGTGTAGGACCAATATGTTGATAAATCTCCTCCCATATTATCAAGATGTGTTTTTATGCTGTAAATACCAGTTCCACTGTCAGTCCATCCCATCGCATCAGAGTGATTACCAAATATTTTATAATAAACAGCTGTTATGAAGGAAGTAACTTCTTCATCATCTGCATTTTCATAAGTTTCATCTACCAGAAGTACTCCTTGTTGACTAATGTCAAGATATTTATCTTCGGAGCAAGAATTTAAACCAATGATTATTATTAAAACAAAAAACGATATATAATTTTTCATATGATTATAATTTTATTTTTATTGCCACATGGAACTCGCCAATTTTGTCATACTTCCCGATAAATTGGGACAGGCAACGTGTGAGAACCTATTTCCATGGCTCGTTTCATAAGTTAAAGCTCTTAAATGATTAAAAAGTAAGATTAATACCAAACATTATAGACTTGGCAATAGGATACCCACCTTCATCAATAGCCATAGAATAGGTTTTTCCAGATGGAGTAGCATCTGGGTCAGAGGTTGTGTTACTACTTGTACGAATCTCAGGATCCATACCTGGATAAGAAGTAAACGTAAAGAAGTTTTCAAATGAAACATAAGTTCGCAACGAAGAAATATCGAGTTTCTTTAACCATTTATTAGGTAAATTATATCCTAATTGAATTTGTTTGATTTTAAAGAATGATCCATCAAAAACCATTGCATCGGATGATAAATATTTACTGTCTGTTTGATACATAGCAGAAGGACGAGAGGCTTTTGTGTTCTCTGAAGTCCAACGTTCATCGTATAAAAACTGAATTCTATTTAATCCAGAGGTTTCATGGTTTGTTAATCCATACATAATATCAGCACCATAAGATCCTGTACCATAAATCAAAAGATCAAAATTTTTGTAATTCATTGTTAATGTAGCTCCATAGGTAAAATCAGGAACTCCATCTCCAATAAATGTTTTATCCTCAGCAGTAATAATATTGTCTCCGTCCATATCTTCAAAAATCGGACTTCCATCGGATTCATTAATGCCAGACAGTTTATATCCCCTCAAATACCAAATAGGATAGCCCTCCTCAAAATAGCTGACTGTAATATCTGTATTACCAACATCAGTTCCTTCTATACGAGTTCCTTTACCTTTGTATTCTTTTACTAAATTTGATACAGTCGCAATATTGGCTTTAAATCCATAATTAAAGTTTTTACTTACTTTATCTTTCCATTCAATATCAAATTCAAATCCATGATTATTTACTATACCAACATTTTGAAAAACAGTACTTGTACCTGTAGTTAAATTCGAAGTTGATTCAATTAATAATCCATCTGTGTTTTTATCGTAGTAATCAGCTGTTATGTTTAAGCGATCAGAGAAAAATCGAGCATCAATACCGATATCAATCTGAGTTGATTCTTCCCATCTGAGAGATGGATTAGCCAGATATTCATTTGGATAGGTGCCTCCATATAATACACCATTCATATAATAGTAATTATAACTACCAGTAATAAGGGCTGAAGAATACATGTAATTTGCCAAATTACTAATACTACCGTTTTTACCATAAGAAGCGCGTAACTTTAAATAAGTTAACATACTTTCATTATTATTTTTCATGAACCCTTCATTAGAGACTGTCCAACCTGCCGATACAGAAGGAAAGTAACCCCAGTTGTGATCAAGGTCTAAATATGCAGCATCATAAGAATCTGCACGAAAGTTAAATTGTAAGTTATATTTATCATCAAAGTCCCAGGAAAGACGACCATAATAGGCAATTTGTGCTTTTTCTGTTGTATTTCCATCTATTTCATCAACGGCTGAACTTGTTGAATAATCTAAGTATAAATAATTATCATTTAAACTTTCAAGTTCATAAGTTGTAGACTCCATACTATGTATTTTCTGTTCGATAAAAGAAGAACCTGCAATAGCTGAGATTGTACTTTTATTTAGTTTTAAACTATAATTAGCAAAGTTTTCCCACTGATAATATACAGAGCTTGATTGAGAAGTTGATAATTCGGGTAAATACGTATACATGCCAACATTTCCCCAATAAGGTGCTGTATAGCTATAGTTATAATTATTTCTTAAACGATATCCTAAACGAGAGGTAAAAATTAAACCTTTTACAGGTTTTAAATTACCATAAATTGTTCCGTTAATATTAAAAACGTCTGTATAAGTATTATCTCTATTTATTATTCCCAAAGGATTACCTAATCCAGTCCAATTAGAATAACCGTAGTAATTTCCTGTTTTTTTATTTTTATAAGGTTCATAACCATCAGCAACAGCATCTTGAATTGTACTGGATGCACCCGTTAATCCGTCGGCATATTCAACAGGAGTTAATGGATCAAGAATATAAATCATACTTGTAGCAGCTTCACGAGTAACGCCATCTTCATTGATTTTTTTTAGTTTTGATTTGTCTATCGTATTAGTAAAACCAACCTCAATCCAATCTTTAATTTTGTAACTGGCATTCATCTGTGCAGAAATACGATTGTATGCATCTTGAGAACCTTTCAGGATTCCATCATAGTCAAGATAATTTAAAGACAAAAAATAAGAACCTTTGTCATTTGCACCTTGCATACCTAGTGTATAGCTTTGACGATATCCTGTAGTGAAGCATTCATCCTGCCAATCTGTGTCTGCAAGTTTGTTATTCACATAACTTGAAGGGTCGTTGTAATAATTTTCACTTAATTGATTATCTGAAGTGCCAGCTTCTTTAATATAATTGATATAATCATGAGCATCCAGAAGGTTAAGTTTGTTAGCAATATTTACAGTAGAGAATTTACTGTTAAAAAATATTTTACTTGTGCCTACTTTACCCGTTTTAGTTGTTACTAATACGACTCCATTACCTGCTTCTGCACCATAAATAGCAGCAGAAGCAGCATCTTTAAGTATCTCTATCCGATCGATGTTATCAGGATCTAGATAATCAATATCAGGGACTTTCAAACCATCAACAATATAAAGAGGATCCGAAACTCCATTAGAAGAAAATCCGCGGATACGTAATGTAGAAGAAGATCCCGGAGCCCCGGAATTATTCATTACCTGTACTCCAGATACTTTTCCTTGAAGTGCAGAAGCTGCATTTGAAGCAGAACGATTTGATAAATCTTCTGTTTTAATACTGGAAATAGCACCGGTTACATTACTTTTTTTCTGAATTCCGTAACCAACAACAACAACTTCATCTAAATCGGCAACATTAGAATTTAATACTATATTAAAAGTAGTTTGATCTTTTACAATAACTTTCTTAGCAACATATCCAATAAAGGAAAATTCTACTGTAGAATTTATTGGTACATTGTTTAATGAAAAAGATCCATCTACCATAGTTATGGTTCCATTTGTTGTTCCATCAACAACTATGGTTGCTCCAATTAATGGTTCTCCATTTTCGTCTTTAATGGTACCATTGATAGATATTTTTTCACTTGACTTGATTTGATTAGAACTCTTTTTAACTAAAGTGATTTGTTTACCATTAATTTTGGTAGTGAAGTCTTTAGGTAAAACTTGTTTTAAAAGAGAATCAATGGTTTGATTTTTTGCATTAACCGATACTTTTTGTTCTATATCAAAATCATCATTATTGTAGAAAAAACTGTATCCAGTTTGTTGTTCTATTTCAGCAAATAACTCCTTAAAAGAAATACTTTTATTAATAATTGTTACTTTTTCAAAAGCCTGAGCAAAAATATTGGTATTTAATATCAAGCTTAAAAAAATTGCAAAAATTGTTTTCCCTATATTATTTGTACTCACATGGGGCAGTTTATTATTGTAGATAATTTTTTTCATGTGTTTATAATTTGATTCATATGGTCACATGGAACTTGCCAGAAAAATCATCCTTTTGTATGAGAAATAATTTGACTTTGTCGATCTAACGATTCTCATGGCTCGTTTCAAGTGTTTAAATTTTGGTTTTATATTCATATGGAACACTCCAAATATTTTAATCTCATGATTATTATACGGACACATGCATTCTTTTAAATGTGGAATTGAATTTCCTCTATTTCTTTTCTCTCAATGCATTTTTGTTTCATATGAATTATATTTATTCCAGTAATAAGTTATTATTTAGTTATTTAAATTAGAAATAACAAGGCATAATTATCCCATAAACATGCATTTTTACATAGGCAAATTAAATAAAATGGTTGATTAGGATAAAAGATTATTCTTCCGTTGAATAAATAATCTTATCATCATTAATTTTATATTTAAATGAAGTAACAAGCGAAATTTGGTTTAGAATACTTTCCAGGTTTTCATCATTAATAACAAATGTCAAACGAGGAGAGAGATCAACATTTCCATTTGGAATAAATTCAACATTATACCAATGTTCAATGTTTGTTAATATATCTTTAAGTTCTTTATTCTCAATTACTAATTTTTTTCCTGTCCAACTTGTGTAATTATCAACATGAACATTTCCAATTTTTGCAGTATTATTGATTGTAATTCTTTCATTAGGCTTCATGATTATTGGTTTGGTAAGGTTATTACCAGAAACTTCAACAGAACCTTTAACAAGTACAACTTCTGCATAATCTTTATCTGAATAAGCTTTCATATTAAACTCAGTGCCAAGAACCTTAATTGTTGCTAAATTAGAGTAAACACGAAATTCGTGTAAAGAGTCTTTAACTATAGAGAAGTATCCTTCTCCATCTAAAGTTACTTGACGGTTATTTTTACTGAAATTGGCAGGTAATTTTAATTTACTTGAAGCATTTAATATAACAGAAGAACCATCAGGTAAAATAAAGTCTCCTTTGCCATGCTCTGAAGTAACATATACAATAGTTTCTTTATTGGACCAACTTTTAGCTAAAGCAAAAGTTAATACAACAACAAGTAATGATGCAGCAACAGTTATTAAACTGTATTTACTAAATTTTGCTTTTATGTTTTTTATTTTTTGATTATCAATTTCGGTGTTTAGTTTTTTTAGCTTTTCCTGATAATGCTTATAATTAAAATCATTATTATTCGAGAATGCATGTTTAAACAATATTTCATCCTTTTCCTTTTGATTTTTAGGATCTATAATCCATTCCTGAAAATCAGATTGTATTTCTTCAGGAAAGTCATTTTTTAGATATTCGTTAATTATCGTTTCTATCGAATTATTGTGTTTCATTTTCACATCTCCTTTACTAAAAAGAACAGATTAAATAAGTACCATCCCGGTTATTAAAAAATATCTTTACTATCTACTAAGAAATTGCTTGTCTAATTTCATTAATTGCTTGTGTTATATGGTTTTCTACAGTTTTTGTGCTAATGTTTAATTTTTCAGCTATTTCTTTGTGTGATAAACCTTCCTTTCTACTGAGTAGAAACACCGTTCTTCTTTTGTTCGGCATTTTATTTATTGCAATATCTATTAGTAATGATAAATCTTTGGCTTCAATTTCATCTTGCATGTTGTTATGACTGATGTATAATTGAGGTAATTGTTTCATTTTCTGTTTGTAACGCACTTTAACCAAATTATGATCAAATAAGTCATAGATTGCATTTTTAGCCATTTTAAATACATATTGCTTAAATGAGTCTATTCTATATATTGTATTGCGTTTATCCCATATTTTTAAAAAAATATTGTGAACAATATCTTCAGCTGTAGATCTATTTTTTGTCATATTTGTTATAAACTCTTCCAAGTTAGGAGCATATAACAAATAGAGAAGATTAAAAGCTTCTCTGTCACCTTTACTTAAATCATTTAGTATTTCCTTTTCATCATACATATTCAATGCATTAACTATTTTAAGTTATTTTACTATTTGATTATCAATTATACTATTGCGTAAAACATATATAAGACGGTTTACTCTATAATATCCCCTAGTATTAAAATTAATATTGTTTTGTTGCATACACTAAGTATCCATTAATCACTTTTGTAATTCAATATTGATGGCAATGATTAATGCGCATTAATATGAATAATAATGTATTTAATACATATTAAAAATGGTATTGGTTTTAAACAATGAAGAACTCTAGAGTATTGAATAATGAAGTTAGGTGTATTTTGTAATATATAGAAGTTTTATTGTCTTTATTAATTATGATCTCATATTTAAATAGGGGATATGGTTTTATGAAACGTCTTAATGTTAATAAAGCCTGAAATAGAAGAGTTGAAGAAGTAACAAGCAGGTTTATTTTAATAGATATAATAACTAATTATAACTAATTAATTATGAAAGCTTATAGATATTACTATAGCATATTATTTGCTATTTCAATTACGTTTATGCTTGTTTCTTGTGAAGATGATACAGTAGAGAAAATAATACCAAATATTGAGGTTAATCAATCTGAATATGATGTTGATTATAGCTCTGGTGAAATAACAGTTGATTTAACCTCCAATGTTATTTATTATGTATCTGTTGAAGAAGATGCATCTGAATGGTTATCCTATGAATTTCAGGATAGCTGTCAGACATTTATTATTAAATATGATGAGAGTGATACTATCGCCATTCGTTCTGGTGTTATTACATTATCAAAATCAGATGTTGAAGTTCCAATTACAATAACTCAAGCTGGTAATCCTAATGCTGATAATGGTAAGTTAAAGTCAATGGATCTTGAATATATTATAGATAGTTCAAGTGGTTATACGATATTATCCATATCGGCAGAAGAATGTGACAAAATTCCTATTGGAGCCACCGTTAAATTTGAATGTGGAGATGGAGGAACAATATCCTTCATAGATGGATCTTATTCTGAATTTATGGGGGGAGGGCCTGTAGATGGAGTTTTTAGCTTTGTGTGGACACAAGCAATTGCGGATAAAACTGCTGCTTCCGGATTAACAGGTATACTTCGTGATGGCTTTTCAATATCTACTGCAAGTGCTATTTATTCAATGAGTAATGTTGAATACTCGATTGATAGTTCAAGTGGCTATACAATACTTTCTGTTGCAGCAGATGAATGTGCTGGTATTCCTTTAGACGCAACTGTAGTTTTTGAATGTACAAGTGATGAAGGAACGATATCACTTCTTGATGGTTCATATTCTGAATTTGCTGGAGGATCACCTGTAAATGGTAAATTATCTTTTACATGGGCACAAAATATTGTGGATATAACAACAGAAAATGGAATTACTACAGGTATAATTCGCGATAATTTTGATTTATCGGCCATGTATTATAATTATGTGGCTACCGACTTACAATATGTAGTTACCACCTCCGGAGGCTATACAATAATGTCAGTTCCTGTGGAAGAGTGTGCAAATATTCCAATCGGTGCTACAGTAGTAATAGAGTGTTCCAGCGATGCAGGTACAATTTCAATGCTTGATTCTTCTTATTTTGAATATGCAGGCGGTAGTCCTGTAAATGGCAAATTTAGTTTTGTTTGGACTCAGGAGATTGCAGTAAACAATGCTTCAAGTGGAATCACTACTGCTATTCTCAGGGATGGATTTGATATCGTGGGGATGTATTGTCATAATTGATAAATGAACGCTATGCTTAATGAGTAACCACATTTTCATATTATATATTTAAAAAAGAGTAAAAAGGGTGGTTTTATATCACCTTTTTTACAAAAAAAGAAAAACGTAGTGCTAAATTATTTAATAATGAACTTTTCAAAACACTATAGAACATACACAATCAAATTAATCCTTGTGATTTCATTTATGATACAAATGGGATGTAAGGAAAACCATGATTTACCTCAAATGGGAAAATCTTCTTTGGAAAAGGTTATTTCGTCAATGACCCTTGAAGAAAAGGTAGCATTGGTTGTTGGTACAGGTTTAAAGTTTAATAACGTACCTGCCAATAATAGTGGTTTTAAAATACCAAATCAACCTGTTCCCGGAAGTTTAGCTGAAAAATCAAAGATTTATGTATCTGGAGCTGTAGGACGTACTCTTGAGATTCCACGATTAGGTGTAACTACACTTGAAATGGTGGATGGACCAGCAGGTGTAAGTTTTGGTTCAAGAACAACAGCTTATCCTATTGGAATGAACCTTTCTTCAACCTGGGATCAAAATCTAGTTTATGAAGTAGGACAATGCATGGGAAACGAGGTGTTGGAATATGGATTTGATATATTACTTGCACCTGCTATGAATATAATACGAAATCCATTAACAGGTAGGAACTTTGAATATTATTCAGAAGATCCATTGTTGTCAGGCAAAATAGGTGCAGCTATGGTTAATGGTATACAATCACAAGGTGTTGGAACATCGGTTAAACATTTTGTAGCTAATAATCAGGAAACAAATAGAACAACTGTGGATGCTATAATTAGCGAGCGTGCTTTAAGAGAAATTTATTTGAAAGGATTTGAAATAGCTGTAAAAGAATCAAATCCATGGACCATAATGGCTTCATATAACTCCGTAAATGGAACTTTGGCCACAGAAAATTATGAACTGTTAACTAAAGTTGTGAGAGAAGACTGGGGGTATCAAGGAATGATTATGTCTGATTGGGAAGCAGGTGTTGATCCTGTGGCGCAAATGAAAGCAGGATTGAATGTTATCATGCCTGGGCCTTATCAGGAAACAGTTTTATATCAGTCAATTAAGGAAGGACAGTTAAGTGAAGAAAATCTTGATGAAAATATAAAGTGGATCTTAAAAACAGCATTAAAGTCACCAAAATATAAACAATATAAATATTCTAATTCACCTGATTTAGAACATAATATCCGGGTGGCAAGAAAAGCAGGAGCAGAAGGAATTGTAATGTTGCAAAATGAAAATAATACATTACCGATCACAAATAAAAATGACAAAATTGCTTTGTTTGGTAACGGATCTTATGTTACAATTGTTGGTGGTGCAGGAAGTGGATTTGTCATGCATCCAGGATCAACTGTAAATATTATAGATGGTTTAATCAATGCAGGATGTTCAATTGAAGAAAATCTAAAACAAACCTATACTAGTTATATAACTGAAAATACTCCTGAACAAAATAGGATGCAAGCTATAAGAGGAAGAATAAGAAGAGCTGCAGAAATGCCTGTAGATATGTCTTTGGCTGACAAGATTTCAAATGAAGCAGAGGTCGGAGTCATAACTATTCGCCGAGTTTCACAAGAGTCTGCAGATTTAGATGTTAATAAAGACTTTGTTCTATCAGAAACAGAAAAAAATAACATTAAAACAATAACTACTGCTTTTCATAAGAAAGGGAAAAAAGTAATTGTAGTAATGAATGTTGGTGCAATAATGGAAACAGCAAGTTGGAAAAAATGGCCAGATGCCATATTGTTGGGTTTTCAGCCAGGTCAGGAAGCAGGAAATGCAATAGCTGATGTTATTACAGGAAAAGTCAATCCTTCAGGAAAATTAACCTGTACTTTCCCCGTTGATTATAATGATGTTCCTTCAGCAAAGGATTTTCCAGGTACTCCAAAAGACAATCCACAACAGGTGATGTATGAAGATGATATATATGTTGGGTATCGTTATTTTAACACTTTTGGAGTAAAACCTTCTTTCCCATTTGGATATGGGTTGAGTTATACAAAATTTGAATATAGTGATTTGGCATTAAGTTCAAATGTGTTTGAAGATTCAATTAATGTAAGTGTTACAATTACGAATACTGGGAAAATATCAGGTAAAGAGGTTGTTCAGTTATACATATCAGCTCCTGAAAGTGTGTTGAAGAAACCAATTGAAGAACTAAAAGGATTTGCAAAAACACGATTGATAGAACCTGGCGAATCCCAAACATTGATTTTTAAAATAGATTTAGAATGTTTAAAATCATATCATCCTGATCAATCATCATGGATTGCAGATGCAGGGAAGTATATTATAAAAATTGGAGCCTCTAGTGCAGATATTAAATTAACGAAGGAGTTTAAACTAAACAATAAAATTATTGTAGAAAGAGTTAATAAAGTTCTAGAACAAAAGCTTCCGTTGAACACTTTAATCCAATAATACTCAAAATATACTTAATGTAAGGAGGTTTATCATTCAGCATAGATTAAAGAGCCAAATATTTTAAATCATTTATTCTTATAATAAGCAGAGCAAATTAAATAAACAATCAATAGTGTCTGGTTACTATTCACCAGGTGCTATTGAGTATTATATTGCATTTCATATGGTTGGTGATATTTTATACTATTTCTTCTTTTTAAACTCACTAGGTGTCATGCCTGTATATTTTTTAAAGAAAGTATTAAATACCGTTTTTGAATTAAAACCACTTTCCTGAGCAATTTCTACAATAGACCAATCTTGATATTCAGGTAATTTAATGATTTTCATCGCATACTCTGTACGATATTCATTAATAAAAGTGTAGAAATTTTTATCCATCTTTTCATTCAAAATTTGAGAAATATAATGTTTTGGAATTTCTGTTTTTTGGGAAAGCGTGACAATTGACAATTCTTTGTCTTTCCATATTAATGAAGTATTCATAAAATCAACTAATCTATTCATATATTTATCTGCCTGACTTTCTTTTAGACCTGATTTTTTGTATTTGTCAGATTGAGTTTCAGTTGGTTCTGTTGAATTTAACTTAAGATTCAGGTTAGGAGACCAAATATTTGCAGATAATTGTTTTTGCCTATATCCCCAGATCATAACGATAAAGACAAATAGGAGTAAGGATCCGCTTCTGAATTTTTCAATATGAGGAATGAACCTATCTTGATAGTGAATTTGACTAATGTATATAATATACAAATACGAAAATAAAAAGGTTAAAATAAGGATTACAAGCCATCGAAGATTAATTTTATTAGATTGAAATGAGTAATAATTAAACAAACTTAATCTATAGGCTAAAATAAGCGTAAGGGAAAGAATACAATAAACCCACAAGCTAAATATAAATATGTAACCTACTATTTGTTGAGCTTTAGTTTCCTGGCTATAAGCGACTATTAATGATTTAATGTTTTTTGCATTTGAAGGTAGGTAAATTAATAATATGATTATACCTACAAGAACAGGTATGAAAAATAAAATATCTCGCAATTTAAATTTTTGTAGATTACCTACAATATATTTAGTGTACAGGAATAAAAAAACAGGAAAGGATGTTGCCAGTATTACAGAAACAGGCCATACATCAATAGTTATATTGTAATTAAGTTTTATAACATTTAAACCAAACATGCATGCAATCAGGATCAACCATATTCCAAGTATTTTATCTGCTACTTGTGAAGGTTTTTTTACAAATAAAAGAAAAGCAGAATATATTGATTGCGCTAAGCCAATATAAATAAATGCAAAGTCCATGATCCAAATTTATTAATATTTTTATAATTAATCTTCTGAAAATGGAATATTGTGTATAGTATTTGATTCCGCGTTATTATTAATTATTTAGACGACTGTGTGATATAAATTAATATTTATAAAAATAGAATAAACACAAAATTAAAGGATAAAAAAAATGTGTACCTTCTAAATTGTTGAAGATACACATTTATAAAAGTGTATTAAATTATTAATCTGATCACTTTGATCAGAATTTTCATTGTTTATTGTCATTACCCTTAATTATTAGAAAATAAAATTTGCATTATCAATGTTCTCAATTGCTTTTTCGATTCGTAATTTTTCGTAAAAAGAATCGGCATTCTCTAACATGGCTAATTCATCATTTTCCATTATAGGTTCGATTTTTTCATCTGATGTTTCAGAATCAATTTTAGCATAAACATCAATAGGAGATAATTCAACCATCATTCCGTTAATAGTTAATTCTATAGTGTACTCAGGCACCACTACAGCCTTTTTAGGATCTTCATTTTTTATCTCGCTTTTTTCAGCTTTTTTCGCAAATAGACTTGTTGTCATAGCTAAAGTAAACATGGCTGCCATACCTACTTTTTTCATTTCTTTTTTAATGTTCATTGTTTTAATTTTTAATGATTAATATTTGTTTTTGTTTTACAATTCAAATGTATGTATAAGCACTGAATTGATTGCAAAATAGCAGGATTTCAGCTGTTACATTTAAACATATTTAAGAGAAGTATAAAAAAAGCTTCTAAATAAATATTTACGAAATGTACACCTAACATTAAATTAACATTAAAAGGATTGATTAACATAAGGGCTTATTTTTAACACTCAGTAAATATAGAGCATCTTTATTGTTAAAAAACTTTATGTTAATAGGTGTTATATTGTTGATATAGTGCGTAATAAATATTTTTAGTTAAGTTGTATTAACATATTTATTGAAGTTTGTCAGACAGGAATTGTAAATTTAATTTTAGAGTTTTATGTAAATATGATAAGGTTTATTTGTGATTTTTTTTGACGAGTTAAATTGAACTAGTTAATTTTAAAAAATATAGGAGTGCAGTAGAAGATACTGTAATTGAGATATGTCTTTGATTTGCAGATAAAATTTCATTGTGAATTTAATAGTAATATCCTACATTGTTATTTCAACATAATAAAAGGAAATAAAAAAAGCCGTTAATAATTTGAGAATTATTAACGGCTTAACACTAACGGAAGTTGAATTACCGAGGAATTAGAGGATTGTTTATATCTAATATTATTTTCTTAATCATTTAATAAATGGCAATAACGAGATATGCAGGTCAATGTATGTATCTAAAGTACTTTTGTTTTTTATGAAATAACTATTGTTCCATGAGTTGTTTTCTTTCATCTCAGATGTTGCTGTATATAACGCACCAGCAGATAATCCAAGAATAAATTTTCTGCCTAAACGTCGTTCGTACAATAAGCCTGATTTAATTTCAGATGTTCCATAATTTGATTTTTCCGGAATATATCTGTTATCAATATTGAAGAAGGCTTTTGAACCACTCATCTCTGTTACAAAAGATAATGAATTTTTGATGTTTAATTCTTGTCTAAGAGCTAAACGATAGGGGAGATTGACTGAAATTTCAAGATTTTTATTAAACTGATGACTGTAACTTATTAAGCCAAAAGCTGGTATTCTAACTCCAGGACTAACGAGAAATACAACACCTGCCGAAAGTGAAGTTTTTTGAGTTCTTTTTAGCGTAAACATTATAACTCCAGTCAAAGAATAATCATATTCTGAATAAGAAGGCTCGGTAATTCCTGTGAATGAAGTGTTATACATGACAGGTTTATTAAATAGTTTTCCCCGAGTATTGTAGCTCAAAGAAAGACTCAATGTAGTTTTTGAGAACTCGAGGTCATAATTGGTGTTCGAACCATCTGCATTTGACATGTTTTGCATTATAAACTGCTGATTTAAGATAACCATCGAAGAATTTAATGAACTTTTCTGCCAAGCTTTAACTGGTACATTGAATAGCATCGAGTTCCTATAAATCGTGGCCTCTCCATTAACAAAGTCTTTTCCGTAAAGTTTTGATGATATATTTCGATGAGGTATTAATTCACTTGTCAAGTAAAATTGACGAACCATTGGATTTTTTAATGCCAAATTTTCCATATATATCATTTTCAGGGAATCCTTAATATGATTTGGACTATCTTTTTTTTGGGCAATAAGAATGTAGGATTGTAGAATCAGTATTAATAGAACTAATAATTTCTTTTTGAGGATGATTAACAGCATTGGGTAAGGATGTTTTATTTTTATAATAAAGGCTGTTTATTTCTATATAAACAGCCTTTCATAAACTAACACAATTAGGACTACAAAATTAGTTTTCGTTAAATTCTATTTTAGCTTTGTTTGCTAATCCCATTTTTTCCTGAAGTCTTTTTATTCCATAATATACAATAGGGACAATAATCATGGATAAAAACATAGATACTGTCAATCCTCCAATAAGAGTCCAACCAATTCCGTTCTTCCATTCAGCTCCTTCACTTTGTGAAAATGCCAGAGGGAAAAGACCAATAATCATTGAAACATTTGTCATTAGGATTGGACGAAAACGTAGTTTAACAGAGGTTTCTATAGCATCAACTAATTTTTTGCCTTCATTTAATAAGTCATTTGCAAAGTCTACAATAAGGATAGCATTTTTAGCAACTAATCCTGCTAACATTACAATTCCTAATATTGAGAATATATTTAAATTTTGATTGGCTAATGCAAGAGCCCATATCGCACCAATAATAGATAATGGTATTGAAAACATAACAACGAATGGATCAGCCCAGCTATCATAAAGTAATACCATAATCAGGTAAACAGAGATTATTGCAGCAAGGAAAGCAAGCCCAAGGGATACAAAAGAATCTGCCATCATTTTTGTTTGTTTTGATGTTGCTACTTTTGTGCCTTCTGGTGCTTTAATGTTCTCCAATTTATTGTTAAACTCAGTTTGTATGGTATTTTGAGACACACCTATGATTTGACTCGAGAGCATTACAGAAGGATTTCGGTTATATCTTTCCAAACGTGAAGGACCGTTACTTTCTGTAATTTCTGCAAATTGAGACAGCTTAATTAATTCGTTGGTACTCATTGAAGGGAAAGATATATTTTCTAAATCTTCTTTTGTTCTACGATCTGCCTCATTTAAAAGTATATTAATGTCATATTCTTTTCCTTCGTCTCTAAATTTATTATCTGTGTTACCTGCAAAAGAAGTTCTTAATATTCCTCCAACAGACATTAGGTTTAAACCTAACTTCGTCATTTTATCCCGATCAACTTTAATATTGTATTCAGGATTATTCTTATCAACACTAATTTCTGCTTCAACTGTCCCATTAATTGATTTAATTACAGAAAGAGCCTTTTCTGCATAAGGGATCACACTATCAACATCATTACCTACAATATAATATTTTAATGGAACGTCCTCATTACCCATAATATTAACAGCAACCGCTTTAATTTTAGCTCCGATTACCTTTTCTTCAAGTTTGGCCCTTATTTGACGTGCATATACACTAGTTGTTACATCTCTGTGATCTTTAGGAACCATATTAATCATAATCTCACTATAATAAGGTGTTGATGTTGTACTTATAGTTCCTGATTTTTTACCTACTGTAGCATAAACCATATCTACTTCAGGTTGATTCATTAAAAACTCTTCTACCTGACGAGTTGAGTTGTTGTTTTCGGCTAAACTTATGTCATGTTGGAATTCTAATCGAAGCATAAAAGACCCTCTGTCTCCAGATGATGCAAATTCACCTCCAATAAATCCAGCAGGGAATAACATAAAGGTCCCGATAAAAAATACAAAAGTTGAAATTAATGTAATCGTCTTATGTTTTAAAGACCAGTGCATGGCACTAAGTATGTTGTTGTTAAGAATATCGATGCTTTTTTCAAATCCATCTAATAATTTACCAATGAAGTTATTCTTTTTAGAAGCCAAAACAGCCCACCTTGATGTCATCCAAGGTACCAGAGTAAATGATACTAATAAACTAAATAGCATTGAAACAACAATTGTTACGGCGTATTCACGAAGTATATCTCCTACAATACCTGTAACAAAAGCAATAGGTAAAAACACTGCAACAAGTACGAGGGTAATAGCAGTTACTGTCATTCCTAATTCCTTAACAGCATCAAATGAGGCTTGAATTCTGTTTTTACCCATCTCCATATGTCGATAGATATTTTCAATGACAACAATAGCATCATCAACGAGAGATCCTACAACTAGAGAAAGGGATGTTAAACTGATTAGGTCGAAGGAAAAATCAAGAAGGTACATCGCTGTAAAAGTTGAAACCAAAGAAGTTGGAATTGCAACTAATACAAATATAGAGTTACGCAAACTATGTAAGAAAAGCACCATGATTACAGATACCAAAATAATCGCCAATATTAAATCGTGTGTAACGGCATCTGCAGCTTGAATAGTAAATCTTGATTGATCATCAGCAATTTTGAAATTTACATTTTCATTCAAGTATTTTTGTTCTAATTCAGTAAACTTCTCTTTTACCAATTTAATTACCTCTACAGAGTTGGCATCTTTTTGTTTACTTACTTCAATACCGATGGTTTCCATACCGTCAATACGAGTAATTTTTTCAGGGTCAGCTATACCATCATAAATATCTGCAATATCACCTAGTTTAATGACAGAACCATCTTTATGTCCACCAATAATAATATTTCTTAATTGATCTAATGTTCTGATTTTACCAGAAAGACGAACAGTCATTTCATTTGTTGGTGTTTCTAATTTACCCGTTGGTAACTCCATATTAGCATATTGAATCATTTGGGTTACATTCAAAAGATTCAATTTGTTTGATTTAAGTTTTAACGGATCAATCATTATTTTAATTTCTCTTTGAAGACCACCTAACAAGTCCACACGAGAAACACCTTGGATACTTGCAAGTTCAGGTTTAATTTTATCGTCAACAAATTGATAAAAATCCTTGTCCGATAAATCAGAGTTTACTCCTGCAATAAAAATTGGTAAAGCACCTAAATCAAATTTTTCAACAGAAGGTGTTTTTATTTGTGAGGGAAGAGTACCGACTATACTGTTCACTTTCTGAGTAGCTTCCTGAACAGCCAGATTAATGTCTGAATTAAATGCTAATGAAACAGTAAGTAAAGAAAGGTTTTCAATTGAGGTTGAACTAATTTCTTCAATTCCTTCCAAGGAAGCTACTGCATCTTCAATAGGAATAGTTACTGATTGTTCAACTTCATCAGGTCCTGCTCCCGGATATACAGTACTAATCATAATCATCGGAGAATTAATTTCCGGAATCAGAGCATATTTAATCTTCGTAGCAGAGAACAGACCTATTACAATGAGTATGGTAAACATTACAATAGGTACAGTACTCCTCTTTATAGATAAGCTTAGTATTTTCATCTGTTTATTATTTACTTTAATTTGTCAGATGGAACTCTCAAGAAATTTTAATCATTATCTTGTTTGTAATTTTTAAGATTAAAATTTACATGTTTCGTTTCATGTGTTTATAATTTGATTTTTAATACCACATGGAACTTGCCAAATTAAATCATCCCTATGTGAGGGAACCAATTCTAATGGCTCGTTTCATCTGTTTATTATTAGTATCAAGACTAAAGTATCAAGACAAAAGACTGTTTTACTTGACTTATATAAAAGCCTATTATCTTGCCGTTGTGTTTAATACTTAATCATGATCATTTCTTATTTTTAATAAATATTTAACACAATCCGTAAATCAGTCTCGTGTCTTATATCTTGTGTCTAAATGTCTATATTAAAGATTCATTACTTTAATATTTGCCTGGTCATAAATATTGTAATTACCCTCAATGACAATAGAATCACCAGTTTTTAGTCCATTAATAATTTGAACCTGACCATTTACAACACGACTAGTGAGAACTTTAGTAAGTATAGATTTATTATCATTGATAATGTAAACAGATGCATCTTTTAAAGAGCCAACTATAGCTTTTCTTGGAATAAAAATACCCGAAGAATCAGATTGTGTAGAAATACTGGCAGTTACAAACATTCCAGCTTTTAATAAGTTATTTTTAGTATTCGATAATTTAATTTCAGTACTAAAACTATTTCCGTATCCTGCTTTTTTTCCGATATATGAAATTCTTCCTTCAAAAACTTCATTTGGGTATACAGATGAAGTTATATCTACTTTTTCGCCAATTTTAATAGATGCGTAATCTTGTTCAGAAACTTCAAGTTTTAGCTTTAAATTTTTTGCATCGATAATATTACATACAACTGCTCCAGCTCCCAAAAACTGACCAATTTCAATATTGTCACTTTCAATATAACCATCAATTGGCGATTTAATACTTGTATTTTCTAATTGCTTTTTCGCTGCAACGTATTTTGCTTTTGTTGTTTCCAGATTTAATTGGATTTCTTCAAGTTTTTGACTTGTAACAGCATTTTCTTCAACTAATTTTGAGAATCGAATCACTTCTTTTTCTAATTGTTTATAAGCAGCCTCTGTAGCATTTAATTGTGCCGATAATAATTCATCCTCAACTTTAGCAATTATATCTCCTTTGCTTACATAATCTCCTTTTTCTTTATATATCTCAATGATTCTTCCTTGTGTTTCAGAGATTAAATTCAAATCCGTTTCTGATTCTAAAAATCCAGTTGTTTTATAATCTGCATCTGGATTTGAAGGTTTAATAACTAATGCTTTTACAGGATAATAATTCCCTTTAATATTAGCTAGTTCAGCAATTTCTTTAGTTTGATTTTTATTGCTTTTTAATTGATTGAAGATTAGAAAACACATTATAATTATTACTGCAACAGAAATAATTCTTCGTATATTTTTTTTCTTTTTCATTACCAGTTGTTTATGATGTTTGTAAATTCTTAATGTTCAATTTAGATTATTTAGTTTTATAAGAATTAGTGATTTGGTAGTTAAGTAGTTGGCCTTTTGATTTAAGAAGATCTATTTCAGCTTGTTTCATTGTAATAAAGTTCTGGGCATAATTAATTTCTGCATTTCTCAAATCACTTTCTGAAATAAGAAGATCAGTTAACGTTGAAATACCTTGGTTATATTTTACTTCTTCCTGGTGTCGTACCTCTTTAGCAAGATCAATATTATCTCTTTGTATAAGACAATTTCTAACGCTTGAATTATATTGCATTATGGCGTTTGAATATTGAAGTTGTAATCCACTTAATGCTTTTTGTTTTTGGTTTTGAGTAATTTGCATTTCATATTTTGCAGATTTAATTTTCGCATTGTTACTTAGCCCTGTAAAAATTGGAATAGTAGCTTTTATACCAATTAACTGCACATTAAACCAATTTTGATTTTTATCAAAGAAATTAAATTCATCTCTGATACCTTGGTATACATAACTTCCATATAATGCTACATTGGGATACTTTGCTGCCTGTTGGGTTTTTATTTGGAGATTGTTTAGTTCTATAACATTATTTAATAGTTTTATATCATTTAAATCATTAAAACTAACATCTTCTGTAATACACTCACTTAGGTTTACATCTTGAAATATCTTATAGAAATTTGTTGTATCAACAGTCAATTCCACAGAGGCATCTAATCCAATGATGTATTTAAGATTATTTGTTTGAACATTTATAGCAGAGACAATTTGATCTTTATTTGCTTTTAGATTGGTATAATTGATAGATATTTTATCTAAATCTGTTTTTAATGCTACACCTCCAGAAACTAATGCCCTGATTTTGCTTTTCATCTGGTCTAGTGATTCCATATTGCTTTCAATGATTTCCAGATTTTTATATATAGCCATTAAGTTATAATACTCAGTTATTAGAAGGTGAACCATTTCTATGTGTGCCTTTTCTACTTGCAGACTACTAATTTCGGAGGCCTTTTTAGCTGTTTTTAATCCATTAATGTATTTAAGGGAAAATAGTAATTGAGAAAATTGAGCTGATATATCCATATTATGAGCCTTACCAAAAGAAAATTCCATATCCTCATCAGATCCGAGCATAGAAGCAGGAACAATCGTTTTGGGTAATTCTAAATAATTTTTATAATCAACTTCAGATTTTATTTGAGGAAGTCCCATTCCACGGACTTCATTAATTTTAGCATCACTTTTTTGTTTTTGGAGGATTGCTTCATTAATTTGATAATTATTCTGTTTGGCAAACTCCAACATTTGCTCAAGATTCATAGATTGTTTTTCTTGAGCTGTAATTTTCAAGAATACTGTTATTAACAATAAATGAATAAAGATTATTTTTTTTATCATATGTAGTTCTTTTAAGTATATTAATTTCAATTTCGCAAGCCTAACAAAGTGTCGTTGTTTGATTAAGTTGTAAAATGAATGAATAACATTATAGATCTAGAGCTTAATATCTATTTCAAAAATAATTCAGAATATACCTATCTATGTCTATTTAAAAATTGCCGATAAAAATTGACGTCTTAATTATGGAAAACATGTTGTTCATTTCCGTTAGGGTGTTGGTAATTAGGATGGTGTGCTGTGTTATGGAAGGGCGTTTTAATTTGTTTTGAGGTTTGTTTTACTTCTATATATAGGTGGAAGTTGTTAAGAAATATGTAATAATAAACTATACGATGTAAACATTATAGTGTATTAGTAGGGGAGAGAAAGAAATATGTATTGCTCTTATGGCTAAAACCAACAGATTAAAAGAATCTGTTGGCACTATTATTTTTTCAGAATTATATATGGTAGTCTAATTCGATCTTGATTATAAATAGTAATCAATTAGAAAGAGATGATAAGTGTTTTTTATTTAGCGAATAACCTCGATAGGAATTTTTTTGTCTTTATCCAGTAAGATCTTGCAATCGTTGAATGAAGGTGGGTTTAATCCTTTGACTTTTGCATTATTAGAGAATCCATAACCTTCTTTAGGATAAATAATAAAATTATAGTCCATTTTATTATTATTGTTTTCATCATCTAGTAGTGTAAAAGCATAAATTCCGGCAGGTAAATTAATTTGCTTTTTGACAGTGCCATTAATCATTTCATTTTTTAAAATCACAATATTTTTAATGGGGTGCTCTGTAAATTGATTTTCATGATTATAAACTCCTATTCTTATGACTCCTGATCTTGATGTAATTTTTGTGACTTCAATAGTTAAGTTATAGTCTTGGGCGTTACAAATAAAAGAAATTAGGATTAATGTTAAAGATAATATGTGTCTCATACATTTTTATTTAAAAGGTTAAATTAATTGTAGGAGCCAAAATAAAAGGAGTAAACTTATTTTCTAGCCGAAAAATGGAGTTCGACTTATTTTTATAGTGCGAATTTTGCTAAGACGAACTTTTAAGAATTAAAATTGCAGGTAACTAATTTGATTATGTTTTAATTCATATTGCTTTTCTTAAACTCACTAGGTGTTTTTCCAACATATGTTTTAAAAATAGCATTGAAAGTACTTTTTGAGTTAAAACCTGCTTCATAACCTATTGCTAGAAGAGAGAATTTATCATATTTAGAGTTTAATAAAAGTCGTTTAGCTTCTTCAATTCTAAATTCGTTAATGTATTTGTAGAAATTTTTATTTAAATTTTTATTTAATATTTGTGTTAAAACAGAACGAGATATGCCGATATCTATGGCTAATTCATCAACAGTTAAATCCCCTTTCAGGTAAGGTTTCTTTTCAGACATAATTTCATCCAGCTTATCCAAAACTTGTTCAATGGTTGTATTTTCTATTTTGCTGTTTGAGTATTTTTCTTTAGTTGTATTTGGCTGATTGTCTCTTTTGTTTAAAGGAAGATTAAATAGGTCTGGTTGAATATATCCAAAAAAGCCAATTAAATATGAAACAATAAAGAAGGATATTATTATAATTCCTAATGGATTAAATAGATAATTAATTAAACCATAAATTAATAACGTTGAATAAATAAACATAGAAAGATATCCAATAGATATAACCAATACAATGAGTATTACCCAGTTTAAAGATATTTTAAATGATTTGTATGAATAATAAAAGTCAAGATTCTTTTTATATTTAAATAAAACCTTTAAGCTCAACGTTAAATAGAAGATAGTAATTATAAATAGTGAATTACCTATTAATAATCGAAAGAAAAAATTTTTATCAAAACTGAGATATTTATTTAACAGGATATTGAAGTTTGGAGCAAAATAATTGATTAGAAGTGTAAATATAATAAAGGGTAAAAAATGAAATAACCATTTAAATTGGAAAACACTTTTTTCTTTGGTAACAGTTATAACAAAAAGATATATTAAAGGACTTATTGTAAATTGAAATACAGGAAAAGGATAACTATAGATCTCATATGTATCTAGTATATAAAAATTAAATTCAAGAAATATAATGAATAATAAAATGGCTAGAAAAATATTCTCTAATCGAGATGGCTTTTTAGTAAAAATTATTATTGATGAAAACAAAGATTGAGTAGCTCCAATAATTAATATGGGAAGTAATCCAGACATTTTTGAACATTTTTGATTGATAGATTTTCCAACGATCAAAGTTAAACATATTTTCTCATAATAATTAATTACTCTGTTTTTATGAAGAACAATAAGTCTTTATAAAATGTAAAGTAAATTTTGGAAATTAATAATATCTACTTTTAGTACTCATCTACTGAAAAAAAGTTAATATGCTAATAATAAATCGTCGCTTATTTATAATTCATTAGCATGTTTGATATATTTTTTAAAATACAATTAGATTTAATTTAAATATCCCCAATATCAATTATTGTAAAATTACAAGAAAATACAAGAATAACTTGTTCAAAATCTTCAGAACAAGTTCTGAAAATTCCATTTTAGGAACATATTTCTGTTAATGTTTAATAACATGAGCAAAAAAAAATAGCGATTTATTTTTTTTTGTCTCTTAATGTTAATGGATGTTAAACAAGTGTAACTGTCATATTATTAGGTTCCTAATTTATATGAACATCCTAAAATTACTTCAAATGGACGTTCTGGTTTAGGGGCAGACATTATCTGGATATAGTAAGACCTCTTCATAGCTAAGTTTGTTAAGTCGAAATGAGAAACGACTCTTTAAGTAAATTATTTGTTAGAAAATATTTTAAATGTTAATTAAATTTTATTTTATGAAAAAAATGTGGAGTGGTTGTTTTTTTCTATTGTTGTTGATGTTGTTTACAGGGGTAAATGCTCAAGAAAAAAATGATTCAATTAAAGTAAGTAAAATTAGTGCGAGTTCTAAAGAAGAGAAGAACAGAAATGTGATGTTAAATGCTGAGTCGGCAACTGGACCTCGTGAAGTAAATATTGGGCTACCTTTTAGAGGAGATATAGTAATACTAGAGAATGGAATTCCTGTAGTTTATTCATTTTGGCCAACAATGCCAACATTTGCATGGACAGTAGATAATAGTTTAAGCGGAATGGGGTTATTATCTTTTGAAGAAGGTGCCTTACTATATGGAAAAGTAGGATATGCTGTTCAGAGTAATGACAGAGAACCAGGAAGAAAATTTCAAGGATTCGGTTCTACCTTTATTAGTAGTCAAGGATCATCAAGATTTGATTTAACTGTAGCAGGGCCAATTGGAAAAAAAGGTTGGGGATATATGGCAAGTGGCTATAAATCGTTTGACAGAGGTTATGGTACTAATCTTATGTTTACTCCTTGGCAGAGTCAAACTTTAAATACTAAATTTTCTATAAGCAAAAAGTATAAAAATGGTAAAGTCAGAGTTTTAGGTAAATATGTTGAATCCCAGTTTTTTGGTACTGCATATTTCCCTGTGATTTATAAAGGTGATGGAGAAGTAGAAGAATATCCAGGATTTGATCTTGGGGGAGATGCATACATGCCAAGAGATGGTTTGATACCTTATAGAGATGTTATGGGAGATGCACATTGGGCAGACATAACAGATGATGAATTTTCAAAATCAGAATCTTATAATTTGTATGTATCAGGAGAACATAACTTCAAAAATGGGTGGAAACTAGAATACTCAAATATGTATCAAGATATGAGATCTCCGTTAGTAGTTGAGTACCCTTTGAGTTTAATGATATGGGATACACAAGAAGCTCCTTATTCATATATGAATTTCTATAAAGCAGGTAGTTCTGAAGTATACGAAGGAAGGCATGTGCAAATGATGTATAACCAGTTAATGCCTCAATCAGACTGTAAGACATTTAGTTCGCGATTTGAATTATCTAAAAAAGTTAATGACCATAGTTTGCGTATTGGAGCAACATATCAAAACTTTCATAGGAAATATAAAACTTATACAGGTGCTTATTTAATGTCAGTAGAACCTAATCCAGTTTTATTAAGCATGTCACCAGATGATGAAACTGTTGTTTTTGGAGGAGCATGGGGAAGTGTTAATGATGATCATTATAGAAAGACTGCATTATATGCATCAGATGACTTTAGTATTGGTAAAAGATTAGAATTAAGTTTAGGTGCAAGAATAGAGCATCAAAATTATAATGAAAAACATAACCCTTATGTAAATAACGAAGGTTTAGAAGATAAGGCTTTGGTTGAATACGATATGAATAATAAATTCAATAAAGTAGGGTATGCTAAATTTGTTTATAAATTAACCAATAATTTTGGTTTAGTTGGTGATGCTAGTTATAATTCAGATAACAAATTATCATGGGATTATACCTATAGAAATTCCGAAGGTATGGCTGTAGATGAAAATGGATTAACTGCCTCAGAAGGTGGACATCCTCGTACTACAGAAGCAGAACCTTATGAGGTTGAAGTTATTAAGATGAGCGGAGGTGTTTACCTAAATATAGGCAAAAAATTAAGTCTTGTATCAAAGCTAACATCTATTGAAAAGAAAAATGTACCTGGAGCTGCTACTTTGGATGATCCATCAGGAAGTGGTATACGTGCAGATTTTGGACCTGAGTTTTATAATATTAAAACAACAGGTTGGTCAACAGATATTACAGCTGAACCATTTAAAAACTTTAATATTCACTATTTATTAACAATTCAAAATCCTTTATATAAAAACTATAGTGTAACAGGATTTGGTCAAACTTTATCGTATAGTGACAAAAACATCCCTGGTTTATCTAAAGTGTTAATGGAGATTGATCCTAGTTACTTTTTTAATAAAGGTAAAATGAGAGCTTGGGTTAGTTTAAGATATTTCGGAGAACAACCTTCAAATGAAACCAATGCATTCTCTTGGGCTCCTTGGTGGGAAAATTTCGGTGGATTAGATTACATGGTAAATCGTAAGTTGACATTAAAATTACAAGTTGTTAACTTCTTGGATCAAACAGGTGTAAAAGGAACAATTCAAGGAGGTTCTCAAATTGATTCAGATGCAGGCTATATAGGAAAACCAGTTGTAGCTAATGCGATACGACCTAGAACAGTAGAGTTAAAAGTAGATTTTAAATTTTAAATAATTCAATCAATTAAAATTAAGAAAGATGAAAAAGATGCGTAAGATTTTTTTAGGATTAGTAGTAATGTTAAGTGTATTTTCAATTAATGCACAAGCAAAGGAAGGTGAAGCTTTTGTTGGGAAATGGGATGTTTTAGTTGAAGGAACACCTGAGGGAGATTCACATATGAAAATGAACATTGAGGAGGTTGATGGAGAGATCGTTTGTTTGATTGCAGATAAGGAAGGAAAATTCAGCAAAGTAGAGCGATTTGAAGTAGAAGGTTCGGAAATGACAGCTTATTGGAATGCTGCTGGATACAATGTTTATCTTTTTTTAGAAGTAGTTGAAGGAGGTAAGTTAGAAGGATCATTAATGGATATGTTTGATGCTACAGGAACTAAATTAGAAGAGTAACAAATTTGTTGTGGAGGAAAATTTAATTTTCCTCCTTTTATTAAATAACCAGTTGAATAACCAATACTTATATAAAAGACAATTTGTTGTGTAGTTGTGAAGCATAAATTGTTCAGGTAAGTGAATCTAACTATGAAATAAAAAGAATGTTTTAAGGGAAGGAAATTATAGCCTAGATAATTTTTTTCTTAATTAAGGAAGTCTACATTTTAACAAAACAATATTTCAATGAAATATCCACTAATAATATTTTTAATATTTATAGGAATAAATATTCAAGCAAAAGAATTTGAATTATCAAATCCTAAAGATATTGCATTAGCACCAATACAAAACAATTTTCGAAATGTTTTAGATCTTTCAGGAATATGGAAGTTTAAGAAAGATTCTGATAATATTGGTATAAAAGAACAATGGTATAATGGCTTAAAAGATTGTCGTTCCATTTCAGTCCCAGGTAGCTGGAACTCGCAATTTGATGATATGCGTGACTATTTAGACTGGGTTTGGTATGAAACGGAAACCTTTATCCCAATAAGTTGGAAGGATCAAAAGATTAATATTCGAGTTAATGATGCCACATATGCAGCGAAAATATGGATTAATGGAAAACCAGTTGGTTATCATGAAGGATGCCATGTTCCTTTTTCATTTGATATTAGTGGAGTTATAAACTGGGGAGAAAAAAATAAAATTGTAATACAAGTAGAAAATAAGTTATCCCCAACCAGGGTTCCAACCGGTAATGTAAAAGGTGGTTCATTTTCTAGTTTTCCTGCTACCAATTATGATTTCTTTCCATATTCAGGATTGAATAGATCTGTTGTTTTATATACTGTACCAAAGGACTATATAAAAGATATTACAATTAAATCGAATTTTAAAGGTAGTTTAGGTCAATTAGAAGTTAAAGTAGAGAAAGTAGGGCAGGAAACAAAGGGGAAAATTATAGTATCAGGTGAAGGAAAAGATATTGAAGTTCCTGTTTTATTTAAAAATGACGAAGCTACAGTTCAGATTGAAATACCAAATGTACGTTTATGGAGTCATGAGAATCCTTACTTGTATTTGGTAAGCGTTAGTTTAGGGAGTTCAAAGAGATTAAAAGATTCATATTCATTAAAAACTGGCGTAAGAACTGTAAGCGTAGATGAAAATAATATATTATTAAATGGTAAACCAATCTATTTAAAAGGATTTGGTAGACATGAAGATTTTCCTGTGTTAGGGAGATCAAGTTCGAATTCTTTAATTGTAAAAGATTTTGAATTGATGAAATGGACAGGAGCTAATTCATTTAGAACAACGCATTATCCATATGATGAAGAGAATTATTATATGGCTGATAGAGAGGGTTTCTACATTATAGGAGAAACACCTGGTGTTGGTTTGTATTTTACAGGAGACAGTATTGAATTAGAGCAACGACAGAAAGCAATGGATCGATATATTGAAGAAATGTATCTCAGAGATAAAAATCATCCTTCGATAATTATGTGGTGTGTTGCAAATGAGCCAAATGATAATGTTGCTATTGGTCAAGGAACTCCTCCTTCTAAAAAGGAAAAAGAAAAGATATATAAAGAATTTGAAAAACATTTTACTCATTTTAGGGAACTAGATAATACACGCTTAGTTATGTATGTAGGAGTAATGATGGGACCAATTGATTGGTTTAAATTAACTGATGTTATTGCAATTAACAGATATTGGGGTTGGTATACAACTGGTGGTAATATACAGGCTGGAGCACGTACTTTAAGTACAGAGTTGGATCGATTGCATCGTAAGTTTAAAAAGCCTTGCATGTTAACTGAATTTGGAGCTGATGCAATGTCTGGATTTCATGCTGTAAAATCTGAAATGTTTACAGAAGAATATCAAAAGGAATTTATTAAAGCATATTTAGATGTTGCTGATACAAAGGATTTTGTTGTTGGTATGCATGTGTGGAATCTTGCCGATTTTAAAACAGGACAGTGGATGTTAAGATTTGGAGGCTATAATATGAAGGGTGTTTTTACAAGAGATAGGAAACCAAAGATGGCAGCCCATTATTTAAGAGAAAGGTGGAGTGTAAAGGAATAATACGATTTTGATAACAAGGAGTTAAGTCGTTTTTAATCTGTCAATTATTATTTATCGTAAATTGAAAATAAGGTAAAAAAGGTCAAATGAAGAAAGTTTTGAAAGTATGTGTATTAGTGTTGTTTTCATATGGAATAATTTCATGTGGAAAGAAAACAAAAGAAGAAAAAGGGGAGGCATTTATTAACTTATTGATGAATAAGATGACCTTAGAAGAAAAAATTGGTCAATTAAATCTTGTTACTCCAACTTCACATACAGGACCCTTTGCTACAAAAAACGTATTTGATAAATTGAAAGATGGTACAGCAGGTAATATTTATTCAGTAATGGGATCTCCTAAAAATGTACATAAACGCTATACATATGTAGATAGTACATCTCATAAAATTCCATTCATGTTTGGATTAGATATTATTCATGGTTACAAAACTGTTTTTCCTATTCCTTTAGGATTATCATGTTCATGGGATACATTGCTAATTGAGAAAACAGCACGAGTAGCAGCAATTGAAGCTACTTCTATTGGATATAACTGGACATTTTCTCCTATGGTAGATATAACAAGGGATCCTCGTTGGGGAAGAGTTATGGAAGGTTCTGGAGAGGATCCATACCTGGGCAGTATAATTGCTCGAGCAATGGTTAAAGGTTATCAGGGAGAGGATTTAAGTTCTCCAACATCATTGATGGCTTGCGTTAAACATTTTGGTTTATATGGAGCCGCGGAGGCTGGACGTGATTACAATACTACAGATATGAGTAGATTGTCAATGTATCAAAATTATCTTCCTCCATATAAAGCTGCCATTGATGCAGGAGCAGGTAGTATAATGACTTCTTTTAATGATATAGATGGTGTTCCTGCCACGGCCAACAAATGGTTGTTAACAGATTTGTTAAGAGATGAATGGGGTTTTGATGGATTTGTCGTAACTGATTATAATTGCATCCAGGAGTTAATGCCGCATGGCGTTGCCGGAGATATTCAAGAGGCTGCAATAAAATCATTAAAAGCAGGGGTGGATATGGATATGGCCAGTGAATCAATGGCTGCAACATTAAAAAAATCTCTTGATGAAGGAAAAATATCTGAAGTAGATATCGATATAGCTTGCAGAAGAGTTTTAGCTGCGAAATATAAATTAGGTCTGTTTGAAGATCCATACAGAGGGTATGATAAAGAACGGGCTAAAAAAGATATACTCACAGAAGAAAATAAACAAATAGCCAAAGAAGCTGCGTTAAAATCGATAGTGTTATTGAAAAATGAGAATGCATTATTACCACTTAAAAAAGATTGTAAAATTGCTCTTATTGGACCTAATGCAGATGCTTATTATGAGATGTTTAGTATGTGGGCATTTATGGGTGACGGAAAAAGTGTTACAACTATTTATAATGGCATTAAAAAACAAAACCCTAATGTTTCATTTGCCAAAGGTACTTTTTTAAGCGATGATGAATTTCTGAATAAAAGGTTGGGAGTTAATTATGACCCACTAAAGCAAGAAGAGCTTATTAAAGAAGCCTTATCTATAGCAAAAAAATCGGATGTTGTTGTTTTGGCTTTAGGAGAGTCACGTAGTATGTCTGGAGAAGCTAAAAGCTTTACAAATATAAGTTTAAGTGAGTGTCAAAAGAAATTAATAAGAAGATTACATTCTATAGGAAAACCAATAGTTTTGCTACTTTCTCATGGTCGTCCAATGACAATAGAAGAGGATCTTCCGTATGTAGATTCAGTATTGGCAACCTGGAGATTAGGCACAGAGGCAGGGAATGCTATTGCTGATGTGTTGTTTGGGAACTATAATCCGTCCGGGAAATTATCAATGACATTTCCTCGAAGCGTTGGTCAAATACCGATATACTATAATCATAAAAATACAGGCAGACCTTTTATTGAACCTAAAGAGACAGAAAATAATAAGAGAATAAAAGGATTTAGATCTTTCTACTTAGATGAAAAAAATTCGCCTCTGTTTCCTTTTGGTTATGGTTTAAGTTATTCAACTTTTGAATATAGCGGTATTGTATTGAGTGATACTTTATTGATAGGTACTCAGGAAAATCTTAAAGTAAATATCGAAATATCTAATACTGGAAAATATGCAGGAGAAGAGACTATGCAGTTATATTTAAATGACCCTGTAGCATCAGTGGTTCGTCCTGTTAAAGAATTGAAGAAATTTCAAAAGGTCTTTTTAGAACCCGGTGAAAGAAAACAAATACAATTTACTATTACGCCGGATGATTTGAAATTTTATAATTATGATCTTCAGTGGGATTGGGAATCTGGAAGGTTCGTTGTGTATATTGGAACAAACTCTGAAGAAGTTAATGCAGCCTCTTTTACTTGGAATAAATAGATAAAAGATCATGTTGGTTTTATGGGGTGAGTTGAAAAAACTCACCTCTTATGTAAAAAACATAAAAAATAACACTAAAAATTTAAGGATGCATAAGTTGTTGATTGTACTGTGTGGAATTTTGTGTGGCGTTAATGCGTTTGCTCAACAATCTGGATATTTAAATAATCTTTCGGATTATATCGAGAATACCGCGGTTTTTGAAGAAGGGCAGGAGGAGGCTCATGCTTATTATATTCCTCAGGAAAAAGTAATACTTAATGGAATCTGGAAATTCTTTTACAGTGAATCACCAATTGGAATTCCTGACAATTTTTATCAGGTAAATTATTACGATACCCAATGGGATGATATTGAAGTTCCTTCTAATTGGGAAATGAAAGGTTATGGCGATAAATTCTTTCGTAATATTGGCACCGGTTTTCCTTTAGGAAGAATGGGGCGCAAAACACCTGTAGATAATTACACTTCTACTAAATTGGACGATACTTATAAAGCTCCTAAACCCGGAGAAGTACCTTATGAGTGGAACCCGACTGGAGCTTACAGAACACAATTTTCACTTCCATCGGACTGGAATGGCAAGGAGATATTTCTGCGTTTTGAAAAAATTGCTTCGGCATCCTTTGTTTGGGTCAATGGAAAGCAAGTTGGATATAATGAAGGCTCCTTTGAACCGGCTGAGTATGATATTACAAAATATCTACAAGCAGGTAATAATACGATTGCCGTATTAGCCACCAAATTTTCTGATGGTTATTATTTGGAAGGTGTTGATGCATGGCGATTAGGCGGAATTTTTGATGATGTAACAGTTTTTGCTACTCAGAAACAGCGTATTTTCGACTGGCAGGTTATCACCGATTTGGATGATACATTTACAAACTCTGAATTATTGCTAAATGTTAATATTAAGAACTACCATACAGCAGTAAATAATTATCAACTTAAGGCAACATTAAAAAAAGGTGATACAGAAATAATAAACACCTCAAGTACTGATTTTTCTGTAGAAGAAAATAATACACACACTGTCTCTTTAAAAGCGTTTGTAGGGAATCCTGAAAAATGGTCTTCCGAAATGCCGAATCTATACAGCCTGACTCTTGAGCTTTTAAACCCTGAAGGGGCTTTGATTGATGTTGTAAATACTAAAATCGGCTTTAAAGAAACTCAGATTATCGGCAATACCTATTATTTAAATGGAGTGCCTTTAAAAGTAAATGGTATTAACTCTCACATGCAACATCCCGAAATGGGGCATAGGGTTGATGAAGCTACCATTAGAAAAGATTTTGAAATACTTAAGCAATTTAATTTTAATGCTGTTCGTACTTCGCATTACCCACCAACAAATAAGTATATTGAATTAGCCGATGAATATGGACTATATATCATTGATGAGGTAAACGATGAAGCCCATCAGTCGCCTTATTTATCAAAGAAGAAAGATTTTCTTGATATTTATAAAAACAGGACTGAAAAACTTGTTCTTAGGGATAGAAACCACCCCTGTGTATTATTCTGGAGCGCAGGAAACGAAAGTGGAGAAGGAAAAAATATCAATGAAGTTGTAAAATTAGGGAAAGAACTTGACCCTACTCGATATTGGATGTACGGTGGAAATGCACCCATTCATTCTGCAGAAGATATTATTGGCCCAAGATACCCGACTCCTATTGAGTTGGAAATGCATGTGGGCTTAAATACGGAAGATAACAGGCCTTCATTTATGGATGAATATCTGGCTGTGACCGGTAATGGTGGCGGTGAGCTGGATGAATATTGGAGAGTGGTTTATAACCATCCGAAATTAATGGGTGGTGCCATTTGGGATTTCGTAAGTACCGGCGTTACCGAACCAATCAGGCGAATTGAAGATTTGTCGGGTTTTAATACGCCTGTTCATATTATGGGGAATGCCAAATTAGTTGATGGCCCTCATGGAAAAGCAATTGACTTAAACGGGCATGACCAGTGGCTTGAAGTATACCAATCTGATAATATTGAAATTTCAGGCGATAAGCTGTCCGTTACCATGGATGTTTATCCTCGCAATCTGGCAAGGTTAGGCGGTTATTATTTGACAAAAGGCAATCGTCAATTCGGGATTGTCCAAAAGGGAAAAGATAAACTGGAATTCTACATATATAATGGCGAACAGCAAGTTGTTTCGACCGAATTGCCTGAAAACTGGGAATACAATTGGCATACAATAACAGCAATTTATAATGGAAACGAAATGAAGCTGTATATTGATAAAGAATTAAAAGCTTCTACAAAGGCCGAAGGCAATATCAAAAATTTACCTGTGCCATTAAATATTGGCCGTAATGCAGAAAAGCATGGTGACGGAACAAGTGAGTACATATGTGATGCGTTAATTGACAATGTTGGCATTTTTACTTCTGAAATAAATCCGCAGGAAAAGCAAAACGGGAAAGCTTCTGTATTATGGTTAGATTTTGAAAAAGAATCGAACGAAGGCCAATTCTATAGCTATGGAATCGGAGCCCGTACCTATGGTTCTATTTGGCCGAACCGTAAGCCTCAGCCTGAGATGTGGCAAATGAAAAAGACGTGTCAGCCACTGGAATTTAAGTTGTTAAATAAAAATGAAGGCGTTGTGGAAGTCTGGAATCATAGCCATTTCTTAAATGCTTCTCATTGGAAAACAACATGGACACTTACAGAGGATGATAAAATCTTGAAATCAGGAGAATTAGATTTAAATGTAAATCCTCTGGAACGCTCCTATATAAACATACCGGTTCAAAAACCCTCGATTATTTCGGGCAAAGAGTATCGTTTAAATATTAGTTCATGCCTACGTAAAGAGGAGTTATGGGCGCCTGAAGGTTTTGAAATTTCATGGGAGCAACTTGAACTAACACATTGTAATAAGAGCAGAGAAGAGGAGCTAAATGCCAAGCAGAAAGCCTCTTTGCAAGACGATGAAGAGTCATATGTAATTTCAGGTAAGAAGTTTAAATACACTTTCAATAAAACCACCGGCGACCTAAATAGCTTAAATGTAAAAGGGGCTGAATTGTTAGCCTCGCCGTTGAAATTAAATATATGGAGGGCTCCGGTTTCCAACGAATTAGACACATGGAATAGTGCATCATTTAAAAATGAGGGATGGAACAACGAATTCGGCGATTGTATTGCTACCGAGTATTATTCGCATGGCCTTAATAATTTAAAACATTTTCCTCTAGAAGTAAGTGCACATCAGGTTGGTGGCGAAGTATATGTCTATGTCAGGGAAATGGTATTGTTGAATGGTGGAGATATGGAGTTTGCTCAGTTGGATAAGTATATCATGGGCGCAAAATACAATGGTTTCGAAAATATTTATGAATACAGGATTAATGGCGAAGGAGTAATAAAGCTGAACCATACTGTAATGCCGCAAGGCACAATGCCTCAGTTTCTTCCACGCATTGGCTTAGCTTTAAAACTAAATAAACAATTAAATCAAATTGAGTGGTATGGCCGAGGGCCGGAGGAGAATTATCCGGATAGAAAGAGCGGTTATAAAATAGGTATATATAATTCAACTGTAGACGATATGTACGAACCATATTTAATTCCTCAGGAGAATGGATTAAGAACCGATAATCGATGGATGAAAGCTCTGAATGAGAAAGGAAGTGGATTAATGTTTTCGATGAATGAATATTTCAATTTTAGAACGTCGAATTACTCTGATGAAAATCTGACAAAGGCAGTTTATATCTATCAGCTGGAGAAAGACGATGCTGTTACATTGAATTTGGATTATGCGACAACAGGTGTAGGAGGTACAGCCAGAGGAATTTTAAACGCCTACAGGGTTTATCCAACCGGTTATAGCAGAGAAATAACCATAAAACCGGTTTTATAACGGTGTGAGTAGTGAAGATAAAAAGGTAAAAAGTAAATACAGGTAATATGATGACTATAAGAAAGAGAAGTATATGGCTTATTCTGGTTTCAATGCTATTGACAACCTATACTTATGCACAGCAGCATGATTGGGAAAACGAACAGGTTATTGGTATTAACAAGGAAGAAGGGCATGCCTTTTATGTTCCTTACAGTAGTACAAAACAAGCATTAAATAACTATGCTGATGCATCGCCATATTACCTGAATTTAAACGGGACATGGAAGTTCAATTGGGTAAAACACCCTGACCTGGCTCCCGGTAATTTTTACAAGCCATCCACAGATGTAAGTTATTGGGATGATATTGAAGTCCCTTCAAATTGGGAAATTAAAGGTTATGGTATACCAAATTATACCAATAGCACTTTTGCCTTTACAAATGGCTTTGATGTACATCCGCCGTTAGTAATGGAAGATACCTATCCTGAAGAATACACTAAAAATGAATTGCCAAATCCGGTGGGGTCTTACAGAAGAGATTTTACATTGCCTGAGAATTGGGATGGGCGTGAAGTTTTCATTCATTTCGATGGTGTTCAAAGCGCCATGTATGTTTGGGTTAACGGACAAAAAGTAGGATATAGTGAAGGCAGTATGACACCTGCAGAGTTTAATATTACTAAATATCTAACAGCAGGAAAAAACACCTTAGCGGTTAAAGTGTACCGTTGGAGTGACGGCAGTTATCTCGAAGGGCAGGATTTCTGGTTGTTGTCAGGTATTTACAGGGATGTTTTCTTATTCTCTGTTCCTAAAACTCATTTGTGGGATTATTTTTTAACTGCTGATTTATCTGCTGATTATAAAAGTGCAACGCTGAATTCCAGATTAGAATTCAAAAATTTTGGAGATAAAGGAACTTATCAATTAGAGGCACTTCTGTTAGAAAAAGGGGCAAGCCTTGAAAAAGCGCAAAAATTATATAGCCTGCCGGTAAAAAATGTTTCTAAAAAAGGAATCGTTATAGAGAAGAAAACTGAGATACCTTCGGTTAAATTATGGTCGGCAGAGGAGCCAAATCTTTATGATGTTTTGTTTGTGTTGAAAGCGCCTGATGGAAATATTGCAGAGGTTTTAAGAAGTAATTTCGGATTCAGGGAGATTGAAATTAAAGAACAGCAGTTATTTGTCAATGGAAAAAGCGTTTACCTCAAAGGAGCCAATCGTTGCGAAACAAATCCTTGGGGTGGAAGAGTAATGAATAAGGCTTTAATGCTTCAGGATATTAAAATGATGAAGCAAGCCAACATGAATGTGGTGCGTACTTCTCACTATCCTAATCATCCCGAATGGTATGAATTGTGTGATGAGTATGGCCTTTATGTTGTAGCCGAAGCTAATGTAGAGTCACATGGTACGGCTAAAAATGAAGAAGACCGTTTAGGCGATGTTGCCAGCTGGAAGAAGGCTCATGTCGACAGAAACATTCGTTCTGTAGAGCGCGATAAAAACCATCCTTCTATTTTAATGTGGTCTATGGGTAATGAAGGTGGTCATGGACAAAATTTTGCAGAAGCATACAAGGCAATTAAAGCAATAGATACAACTCGTCCAGTTCATTACCAGGGAGATAATGAACATGCAGATATTGAGTCTGAAATGTATTCGACTTTAGGTACGTTGAAAAGAAGAGCCAAAAAAGATGACCCTCGTCCTTTTTTCCTTTGTGAATATGCACATGCCATGGGTAATGGCCCTGGTTCTTTAAAAGAGTATTGCGAGATGTTCGAAAAATACCAAAGATTAATCGGTGGTTGTATTTGGGATTGGGTAGATCAGGGTATTGCAAGACCAGTTCCAGGAAATCCTTCAGAAAGTTACTTTGCTTATGGTGGAGATTACGGTGACCGCCCAACGCGTTGGAATTTTTTAATGAATGGTTTAACAACGCCTGACAGACAGGTTACTCCTAAATTGCTTCATGTAAAGAAAGTTTACCAATACATTAAAATAAAGCCTGTTGATTTATTAAACGGTAAAATAGAAATCGAAAATGAGTATCAGTTTATTAACCTGAATAAATATAATGCTTCGTGGGAATTATCTTGTGACGGTAAAATAATACAAGCCGGTGAGTTAGGTCAATTGGATATCAAAACAGGAGAAAAAATGCAAATCGACGTTCCAGTAAAGAAACCTGAACTAAAAGCCGGTGCAGAATATTTTCTGAATGTGTCTTTTAAATTGGCTAACGAAGAGTGTTGGGCAAGCAGAGGATACGAAATGGCTTACGAACAAATGGCAATGCCTTACGAAAAGGCATCTGCGGATTTGATTGATGTTGAAGAATACGGCGCTGTTAAAGTTGAAGAAAAAGGAGATAATGTTTCAGTTCTGGGCCGTGTGTTTAGTGTCACTTTTAATAAAAAAGCAGGAACTATTACCAACTATATCTATAAGACTACACCTTTGTTAGAAACAAAAGAAGAGGCTATTTATGGTGTTAAACAGGAAGCAGATGTTGTGTTTGTTGATACTGTTACTGATGAAATTGTTTCAGGTCCTCGATTAACATTATATAGAGCTCCTACAGATAATGATTTATCAAATGGAAGAGGTATTGCCATGAGATGGAACGAGCATAAGATAGGTAATTTAATAGAGTCTGTAAAAAGCTTCGAATACAAGGTGGTTAACAATAATCAGGTTGAAGTGATAACTAATTTAAGTTATGATTCTTCAACAGGATATCATGCTGAAGCAAAAACGATTTACACCATATTATCAAACGGAATAATAAAAGTGAAATCACATGTAATTCCAGATAATAGCGGAAAAATGCAGCTGTTGCCTCGTATTGGCCATGTATTGCAAATGCCTCAGGGATTTGAAAATGTTGATTATCTGGGAGCAGGGCCGTTCGAAAATTATAACGACAGAATTGAAGGAGCTTCAGTTGGTTGTTATACAAGCACAGTAACAGATATGGAAGAGTTTTATGCTCGTCCTCAGGAAATGGGTAACCGTAGCGAAGTAAGATGGTTTACTGTTACTAACAGAGATGGTGTTGGACTACAATTTGTTGCAGATAGTACAAATTTGAATTTTAGTGCATTACACTACCGTGCATCAGACTTGAATGAAGCAAATTATCCTTATGAGTTAAAGCAACGCCATGAAACGATTATTACTCTTGATGTGGCTCATTTGGGCTTAGGCAGTGCTTCTTGTGGGCCTCCGGCTTTAAAACAGTTTTACTTAAAACCGGATCCTCGTGATATAAGCTATGAAATCAGACCATATGATGTGTTGATGGGAGAAAAAGATGACTTAGGAAGAAAAGTTCTTACCACAAAGTAATCACAAAAGGTTTAAAACATTCACTATGAAAATGCACAATATATTTAGCATCATAATAGCCGTTATCTTGTTTTGCGGATTAACTTCTCAAAAAAGCGCAGGCTCAGATAAGACCGTATCTTATCAACTTGAAAAGGACTTCAAGAATCCTCCATATTCAAAAGGACCATGGGTTGTTTGGCATTGGTCTTCTGCAAATCAAAATAAAGAGGGGATAACCAGTAACCTCGAAGGTATGGCTAAAGCAGGAATTGCCGGTGCAACATTGTTTAGTTTTCCTCCTGGAGGATTTGGTTCAGGTGGCAAAACCATAATTGATAATCCTGCTGCGCCTTTGTCAAAAGAGTGGTTTGATTTAATGCTTTTTGCAGTTAAAGAAGCTAAACGTTTAAATATTAAACTGGCTATTCAGATTAGTGCAGGTTGGGCAACTGCAGGAGGTGACTGGATTACGCCAGAGTTGTCACAACAACAAATTGTTTGGAGTGATTCAACAGTATATGGCGGGCAAAAATTTTCAGGAAAAATTACAAGGCCTGTTCGTTCTGCCGGAAGTATTCATGGTCTTGAAGAAGAGCATCCGAAAAGTTGGGATGATTACTATCGTGACTTGAATGTTTTGGCATATAAAGTGCCCGAAGATTGGGGCGAAACTAACATAACCCGTAGTGCTAAAGTGACTACATCATTTGATGTTACGGACATAAAACCATTATTAGATAAGGGAAATGAGAGTGTTGTAATCAAGTCAGAAGAAAAAGGTTTTATTCAATTCGAATTTAATAAGCCATTTACATTAAGGTCAATTTATATAAATAATGGAGGAAGAGGGATTATAAACATTCCAGCCCATTCAATGGAAATTCAACAAAGTAATGATGGAATAAATTTCATCAAAATTGACGAATTAGAGCCGATGATGGGTGGATTTCAAACTGCTAATTCTGAATTAACGCACGCAGTAAAGCAAACAACTGCCAAGTATTTCAGATTAGTATATCATCCTCAAGCTCCCGTTAATTATGATGAGCATATGGCTGGAGGTACTTTTACAGTAGGAGGTATTGGTCCTAAGAGAGAAGGTGACCCGATAGGATTTGCCGATATAAAGAGTATGATTGACCCGTTGAATTTGGCTTCTATACAACTATCAAGTACAGCTGTAGTTAATCATTGGGAAGGAAAAACGGCACTTACCTGGGGTAAAAGTCGTCGTATTACCAATGATATGATGCCTGAAAGCGCATGTGTGCCATTAAATGAGATTATTGATATTTCAGATAAAATGGATGCTGAGGGTAATATTCAATGGGATATGCCCGAAGGAAAATGGAAAATCATGCGTTTCGGATATACCACTATGGCGCGTACCAATGGTAGTGGCATCGGACAGGGCTTAGAACCTGATAAGTTCAGAAAAGAAGGCGCTCGCATCGCTTTCGAAGGTTGGTACGAACGCATTCTAGACCATGTTGGTAAAGAGTTGTCCGACAGTGTTATTACCATGTTGAATATCGATAGTTGGGAATGTGGTTCTCAAAACTGGTCACCTATTTTTAAAGAAGAATTTGAGAAAAGAAGAGGCTACGATTTATCGAAATATTTACCTCTTATGGCCGGAATACCTGTTGAAAGTGCTGATGTTACTGAAAGTTTCTTATTTGATATCCGCAGGACCATTGCCGATTTAATCAGCGATAATTTCTTTGGCGAACTGCAGAGGCTTGCCCATGAGAAGGGAGATGTGGTTAATACGGAGGTTACTAACCCGACCATGACTTCTGACGGGATGTTGGTTTATAAAAATGTGGATTTAACCTCAAGCGAATTCTGGTGTGATAAATGGAATTGCTGGAAACCTTGTGATATTCGGGATGCTGCCTCCGGAGCACATATATATGGCAAAGAGATAGTTATTGCAGAGGCTTTTACTGGCGGAAGAAACTGGAAAGAAGACCCTTATGGTTTAAAAGCAATGGGCGATATGCACTATGTTGATGGCATTAACCGCATGATGCTTCACCTTTGGGCCGGCCAGCCTTATACGGATAAAAAGCCTGGTTTTACCGGTGCCGCAGGATTATATTTTAATGAGAATACGCCGTGGATAAAACCTGGTGCCGCATGGATTGATTATATGAGAAGAGCCCAGGTAATGTTGCAAGCAGGAATTACAGAATGCGATGCTCTTTATTTTATTGGAGAAGATGTTCCTTGCCGTGCTTTATTGCCTGAAAATTACGGAACCTATTTTACAATTGACCCTGTATTACCTAAAGGATATAATTTCGACTCAGTCAACCAGGATGCCATGCTAAATTTGGCAACCGTAAAAAATGGGAAAATTGTATTTCCAAGTGGCGTAAGCTATAGCGTATTGGTTTTACATCCTGATAAGGTTATAACTCTGAAATTAGCAAAAAAACTAAAGGAGCTAATCTTCGCAGGAGCACAGGTTGTAGGGGCAAAACCAACAGGTTCTATCAGTCTCGAAGATGCCACAACTGCGGACTCAGAAATAAAAGAAATTGCCGATGAAGTTTGGGGCAATTTAGATGGTGTAAATATTAAAGAAAAGAGTTATGGTGCAGGGCGCCTATTTTATGGGCTTTCTATGCAGGAAGTGATGAATAAAATAGGGCTAGAACCTGATGTTACTTTCCTAAATCAAAAAGAAACCTTTACAGGAAAATCATTTAAAGCAACTGCAGACCAAACAGAAGGTGTTGACGCAACGGCTTACGGGCCTGATAGAAAAGGATGGGGCTTAATGTGGAATCACCGTAGTGAGAGTGGGTTGGATTATTATTTCATCTCTAATCAGGAACAGGAAAAACTTACTGCTGATATTAGTATCAGGCAGGTAGGAATGGTGCCTGAGTTATGGCATGCCGATACAGGTGAAATTGAAGATGCCCCTGTGTGGAAGGAAGAAAATGGCAGGACTGTAATTCCATATAATTTTGAACCTTCAGAATCTGTGTTTATTGTTTTTCGTAAATCATCAAAAGAACAAAATCAGGTTGTTGGTTTTATTGATGGTGAGGCCTCTTCAGATTTAAAATTAGAGGTGGACAAAAACGGTGAACTGAAAAAATGGGCCACAGCAAATGGCAACTGGGTTCTGAAAATGAATAATGGAAAAACTTTCAAGGCGAAAGCAAATAAAGTGGCTGAGCCTAGTGAAATAAATGGGGATTGGGATGTGACATTTCCCTTGCTAACAGGCGAAGTTTTGGATGTTAAAATGGCTTCAGGCTCATGGACTGAGGATGCAAACGAAGAGATTAAACATTTTTCAGGAACTGCCACATACAAGAAGTCTGTTCAATTAGACAAAAAGTTGGTAAATAAAAATACACGCCTTTTCCTTAATCTCGGAGACGTTAAAAATCTGGCTTCTGTTTCAATCAATGGAAAAAATCTGGGTATCATCTGGAAACCTCCATACAAAATTGAAATTACAGACGCTGTGCATGAAGGTATGAATAACATTGTTATTGAAGTATCAAATACCTGGTATAACAGATTGGTTTTAGATGCTGGTTTACCTAAAAAGAAAAAGCAAACTTGGTTGGGAACCGGTATAAGAAACGGAGGTGTTCGAAAAAATTCTGAGCTTATTCCTGCCGGAATTTTAGGTCCTGTAACCATTGAGTCGTGGCTTAAAGTAAAATAATTCGAAACAGCCGGAATTACGAAGTAAGGGATATTTTAATTGCAAGTTATTTTTTAGGCAAAGCAATATGGAAAATAAGGTAAACCATATACTGGTCAAATTTGGCAACCGTATATTTAAATCATACGTACTGGTAATTCTTTTGCTTGCGATTGTACATGTGGTATTTGCAGGTTCCGAAAAGAAACCAATTTATAAAAATGCAGATGCACCCATAGTAAAACGTATTGATGATTTGTTGAAGCGAATGACCATTGAAGAGAAAGTTTTTCAGCTGAATCAAATTGTTCTGGGTAAAAATGACAATATCAATAACGTAGATGCAAACGGGAAAATAATTAACCCGAAAATTGGCTCATTACTTTATGTAGGCACAGACCCAGTACTTCGAAATGCAATGCAACGAAAGGCCGTTGAAGAAACAAGGTTAGGTATTCCCATTTTGTTTGGGTATGACGTGATACATGGTTTTAATACCATTTATCCTATTTCGTTGGCTCAGGCATGTTCTTGGAATCCTGATTTAATTCAGAAAGCCTGTTCTGTTGCAGCTCAGGAGGCACGTAGTTCAGGTGTTGATTGGACCTTTTCCCCAATGGTAGATGTTGCCCGTGATGGCAGGTGGGGAAGAGTTTCTGAGGGATATGGTGAAGATACATATACAAACTCTGTTTTTGCTGCTGCCTCGGTAAAAGGGTATCAAGGTGATGATTTGACAAATCATAATAATATAGCCTCTTGTTTAAAGCACTATGTTGGTTATGGTGCCTCCGAGGGAGGGCTGGATTATGTGTCAACTGATATTTCCGGACAATCTTTATGGGATACTTATTTGCCTCCGTTTGAAGCCGGAATAAATGCCGGTGCAGTTACTGTCATGAGTGCTTTTAATACGCTTAATGGCATTCCGGCTTCTTGCAATAAATATACATTAACAGATATATTAATTGATAAATGGAAGTTTGATGGATTTATGGTTTCCGATTGGAATTCAGTTGTACAGCTTATTGCCCAAGGAGTAGCTGCTGATGAAAAGGAAGCGTCACGTATGGCATTTCAGGCAGGTGTTGATATGGATATGGCAGACGAGTTATATCAAAAATATTTGCCGGAATTGATTAAGAGTGGCGTTGTATCTGAAAAACTGATAGATGAGTCTGTAAGACGAATTTTGCGTGTGAAATTTAAATTAGGATTGTTTGATAATCCTTATGTTTCAGAAAAAAAAGGTGAAGGTCCTTTAGTTTTGCCTGAGGATAGTTCTGTTATCGAAAGATTAACAGAAGAATCAATGGTGCTTCTCAAAAATGAAAATAATATACTTCCACTGACTAAACCCTCTACAATTGCATTAATCGGCCCTATGGCAAAAGATGATGAAAATTTACTTGGTTCTTGGGCTGCTCATGGCAACCTTGATGATGTTGTTAATATTTATGAGGGGCTAACTAACGAATTTCCTGACAGTAAAATAGTATATGCAAAAGGATGCAATTTCGACCGTAATAATACCTCTAAATATGCTGCTGCTATAGAGGCTGCAAAACAAGCAGATGTTGTTATCCTTTGTTTGGGCGAAAAATGGCGTTGGAGTGGAGAAAATGGCTCCAGGTCAACATTGTCTCTTCCCGAAATACAGGAAAATTTACTTCCCGAAATTAAGAAAGTAGATAAACCGGTTGTGTTGCTGCTTTCCAATGGCCGTCCATTAGACTTAAGTAGAATTGAATCTGAATGTGATGCAATTATTGAGATGTGGCAACCTGGTATTCTTGGAGGAAAGGCAGTTGCCGGAATATTATCCGGAAGAGTTAATCCTTCAGGCAGATTAGCTATTACTTTTCCTTATTCTACAGGACAAATACCAATCTATTATAATAAAAGGCCAGGTTCGAGGCCAACTCAGGGCAAATACCAAGACATACAAGATGCTCCACTTTATGATTTTGGCTATGGATTAAGCTATACAACCTTTGAATACGGAGAATTAAAAATATCAAATTCAAAAGTTAAAAAGGGAGAGGAGATAATTATTGAGGTACCTGTTACAAATACAGGTAATAGAGAAGGAGCAGAAACTGTTCACTGGTTTATATCTGACCCTGTTTGTTCGATAGCCCGTCCGCAAAAAGAATTAAAATACTTTGAGAAACAAACCATAAAGGCAGGTGAGACTAAAGTTTTCCGTTTTAAAGTCAATTTGGAGAGAGATTTTGGTTTTGTTGATGCTGAAGGAAACAAATTTTTAGAAGCTGGAGAGTATTATGTTATAGTTAATTCTCAAAGGGTTAAAATAGAGGTGTTAGATTAAAGTAGCTAATGAAAAAAATAAAACACATGAAATCAAGAATAATCATATTATTGGCATTTGTTGTAAGCATTGGTAATATCTATGCGCAGTTGCCTCCGGTATTTAAAAGTATAGACACTTTAAAAATCCGTAATTCAGAATTAAGTCAGAAATACATTTCTCCTGCAAGGGTGGTATGGACTTCGGATTCAACAGGCCGTAAGGTGAAAAATCCTGAAGCGTTATTAAATCCCAACTGTGGGCAAGCTGATTTAACCAGAGGGAAATTTTGTACCATTTCAAATAGAAGAACCGATAAGCAACATAGTATCATTTTAGATTTTGGTATAGAAATTCAGGGAGGAATTGAAATTGTAACGACTAAAGCCAATCCAAGCCCCACAGGAAAAATACGAGTGCAGTTTGGCGAATCAGTTTCTGAGACCATGGTTGATGTTGGTGTGGATGGTGCCACAAACGACCATGCCATAAGAGATTTCGAGGTTATTCTTCCTCGTTTGGGGCGAATTGTGGTAGGAGAAAGCGGATTTCGTTTTGTTAGGATCACATTATTGGATGATGATGCACAGATTCAGTTTAAAGAAATAAATGCTGTTTTTAGTTATAGAGATATCCCTTATGTCGGCTCGTTTATATGTAACGATGAAAAATTAAACCAAATATGGATGACTGGCGCCTATACAGTGCATCTGAATATGCAAAATTATCTGTGGGATGGCGTTAAGCGCGACAGGTTAGTTTGGGTGGGCGATATGCACCCCGAAGTAATGACCATTAATTCGGTATTCGGATACAATGAAGTTGTACCAAAAAGTCTGGATTTTGTTAAAAATGCAACACCCCTTCCAAACTGGATGAATAATATTAGTTCCTATTCTTTATGGTGGATTTTAATTCAGCGCGATTGGTATTTATACAATGGTGATTTGGCCTACTTGAAGCAACAAGAAGAATATTTGGTAAATCTTTTGAATCAGTTAACAAAGAATGTTGACGAGAATGGAGTTGAGATTATGGAAGAGGAACGTTTTCTGGACTGGCCTTCAAGCGAAAATAAAGAAGCCATACATGCCGGATTGCAATCTCTTTTGTTAATGAGTTTTAAAGCAGGAGAACAACTTTGTCAGGCACTTGATAATAAGGAAGCAGTACAACTCTGTCAAAATTACTCTTCAAAATTACAACAGCATGTTCCTGATATGGCAAACTCAAAACAAGCAGCCGCTTTGTTAGCGATGTCTGGTTTGGTTTCACCTGAAAAAGCAAATAGTGAGATGTTGGCCAAAGATGGCGTGAGAAACATGTCAACGTTTTATGGATATTATATGTTGAATGCTCGTGCCTTGGCAGGCGACTATCAAGGTGCTATTGATAATATCAGAGAATATTGGGGAAGTATGCTCGATTTAGGGGCAACAACATTTTGGGAAGATTTTGACATCGACTGGATGAAAAATGCTGCCCATATTGATGAAATTGTACCTGAAGGCAAGGTTGATGTGCATCAGGCATATGGCAACTATTGTTATAAGCAGTTCCGACATAGCTTTTGTCACGGATGGGCATCCGGGCCAACACCTTGGTTAACGCAATATGTCTTGGGTGTAAATGTTTTAGAACCTGGATGTAAAAAAATCAAGATAGCTCCACATTTAGGCAACCTTGAATGGGTGAAAGGAACTTTCCCAACACCATATGGAGTATTGTATGTTGAGCATAAAAAGATGGATGATGGTTCAGTAAAAACAACTTATCAAAAACCTAAAGGTATAAAAGTGATTATAGAATAAAGAGTTAAATCAAATAAAGTAATCTAAAATCTAAATCATGAAAATTAAATCGCACAGAATCAACCTGGTTCTGATTTTGATTTCAATTGTAACATTATGTCAAGCCCAAAGCATTGTTCCATTGTACAATGGCGATGTTCCTGAAGGTTCTGAAATGTTTACGAAAAAGGAGTATGTAAGGAAAAGCAAAAAAGGTGAAATTATTACCTATAGAAATGTATCCATGCCTACCCTTACCATTCATCAGCCTACCGATGAAAAAAAGAATGGTACAGCACTAATAATTTGTCCTGGTGGTGGTTTTACCGGTTTGGCATTTAAGCTCGAAGGGACTATGATTGCTGAATGGTGCAATGCTCATGGCATAACTGCATTTATATTAAAGTATCGGTTAATGCCCTTTACTCCTGAGGTAATTAAAGCGCAAGAAACTCCGGACGGAAAATATAAAACTATGGTAGCTCCATATGTGAAATTTGCAGTGGCAGATGGATTGGAAGCTGTAAAATATGTCCGAAGCCATGCAAAAGAATACGGCGTTGACCCAAATAAAATTGGGATAATGGGCTTTTCTGCAGGAGGAACAGTTTCCGGTTCTGTAGCTCAAACATACAGTCAAGATAGCAGACCTGACTTTGTTGCCCCAATCTATGCTTATTGTTCTGCTATGTTAGGAGATTCAGTTCCTGATGATGCCCCACCAATGTTTCAGGCGCTTGCCAGTGATGATCCTATTGCTAATGGAAATCCTGATTTTTATGAAAAATGGAGAGATGCAGGTAAGTCCGTCGAATTGCATTGTTTTTACTCCGGAGGTCATGGTTTTGGTATGAAAAAGCCTGGAAATCCGTCTGATAAGTGGGCAGATCTTTTTTATTACTGGCTAGTCAATCAGGGATTACTTAATAAAGAATAATTATTAACTACAAATTAAAAAAATCACAACACTATGAAAGTAAAAAATAAAACAATTGTTGTTACTGGAGGTGGAGGTGGAATGGGACGAGAGTTAGTACTTGCATTGTTAAACAAGGGAGCAAATGTTATTGCTATAGATATAAATGATCAAGCTTTAGATGAAACGTCTAAAATTGCAGGTTATAATAATACCAATTTAAGTTGTTTTAGATTAGATATTACCAATAAGTCTGCAGTAGAAGAGAAGGTAAATTTGATGTTTGAAAAGGTAGGAACGATTGATGGGATAATAAATAATGCGGGTATTATTCAGCCATTTATTGGGGTTAACGATTTAGCATACGATAAAATAGAAAGAGTGTTCAATGTAAATTTCTGGGGAACACTTCATCTTACTAAAGCTTTATTACCACATTTATTAACAAGACCAGAAGCTCATATTGTAAACGTGTCAAGCATGGGTGGATTTATGTCTTTCCCAACTCAGACTATTTATGGAGCATCAAAAGCTGCAGTAAAATTATTTACAGAAGGACTTTTCGCAGAAATGAGAGAAACGAATGTAAAGGTTACAGTTGTTCATCCTGGAGCAGTTGCTACAAATATTACAAAGAATTCAGGATTGGAAGGTCCTAAAGTAGAAGAAGGTTCCTCATCCAATGAAAATATGGCTCTATCTCCATCAAAAGCTGCAGGTTTAATCATAAGAGCTATGGAGAAAAACAAATTCAGGGCTACCATTGGGAAAGATGCCTGGTTTTTGGATAAACTCTATCGCTTTTGTCCAAGATTTGCTACGAAGTTCATTGGCAAAATGATGGAAAAAACATTGGCCCAGCAAAAATAAGATTCTATTCATTAAGTTACTATTTAACCTACTTACTCGAATATATTAGATAATAATTCAAGTTTAACTACTTGAGTATTCTTCTTTCAGTTGATTAAATATTGACTCTTAAAATTTTATAAAATACTAACCAAAAAAATAACTAATCATGGAAGGATTAAAAGATAAAGTAATTGTGTTTGCCGGTGCAGGTGGAATTGCTGATGGAACAGCGAAATTTTTAGGTGAAGCTGGAGCTAAAATAGTTGTTGGAGATATAATAATAGAAAATGCAGAGCGCTGTGTGCAGATTGCAAAAGATGCAGGAGGAGATGGTGTTGCTTCAGTTCTTGATATATCTAACCCGGATCAGGTTAAGAATTTGATGGATTTAGCAATTAAGCAGTACGGTAAAATTAACGGATTGTTTAATGTTGCAGCTAATATTAATCCTGTTGAGGTAGCAAAGGATACAAATCCAGTAGACATTGAGCTAGCGGATTGGCAACGCAATATTGATATTAATCTCACCGGATTTATGTTGACTTCAAAATATGCAATCCCTCATATTTTAGAAGCAGGAGGTGGTTCAATTGTTAATACTATTTCGGATGCTTTATATGCAGGTATGCCTGATAAATTGACCTATTCTGTTACCAAAGCAGGAATCGGGGCAATGACCCGAAATGTTGCCAGTCGGTTTGGCAAGCAAGGTATTCGTTGTAATGCGGTATCTCCTGGATTAGTACTAACCGAAAGCGGACTTCAAAATTCAGGGCATTTAGTGGAGATGGTGCTGCAAATGATGCCATCAAACAGGGTGGGAAAACCTGAAGATTTAGGAGCCATTGTTTCCTTTCTTCTTTCTGATTTATCAGAATGGATTACAGGACAAAGCATCTGTGTTGATGGTGGTGCTATTATGAGGACATAGCTCCTGCATCAGTTTGGGGCATTAGATTATTTTAAGAAGGACAGTTTCAATTATAAATAGATGATTAAATCAAATTTACTAAAGAGGTGTGTATTGGCCGCAGTTACTTTGCTTGCAAATGTGACTTTTATAACAGCACAGAATCCAATAACTCCTGCAGGAATGTATATTGCAGATCCTTCTGCGCGGATTTGGGATGATGGTAAATTATATATTTACGGTTCCTTGGATGAAAGTACTAAATACTATTGTTCTCGACGATACCATGTTTTATCAACATCTGATTTAAAGACCTGGGATATTATTGAGAACACTTTTTCCTCCAGCGATGAAAATGATCAGGTTCCATATTCAGATAAATATCTCTATGCACCAGATTGTATGTTTCGTAACGGAAAATACTATTTATATTATTGTCAACCTGAAAGAAGAAAAGCAGAAGGTGTTGCTGTAAGTGATTCTCCGATTGGACCGTTTATTAACGGTAAAAAAATGGATGTAAACGGTATTGAACAGATTGATCCTGCTGTATTTATTGATGATGATGGTCAAGCCTATTATATCTGGGGGCAATTTTCGGCAAAGATTGCTAAACTAAAGACCAATATGACAGAGATTGACACATCGACTATAGTTACTAATTTATTAACAGAAGACGAGCATCATTTTCACGAGGGTAGTTTTATGTTTAAGCGAAAAGGAATTTACTATTTAGTTTATGCCGATATGAGTAGGGGTAATCGACCTACTTGTATTGGCTATGCAACTGGTAATTCACCAATGGGGCCTTTTAAGTATGGTGGAGTTATTGTGGATAATGATCATTGTGATCCGGCAACATGGAATAATCATGGTTCTGTAGCTGAATATAAAGGTAAATGGTATGTTTTTTATCATCGCTCTACACATAACAGTAATACAATGCGAAAAGCTTGTGTGGAACCCATTTTTTTTAATGAAGATGGGAGTATAGATGAGGTTGAGATGACATCTCAAGGAGCAGGAGTACCTCTGAGTGCGTTTGAGAAAATTGATTCAGAACGAGCTTGCTTGTTATATGGAAATGTTAGAATAGAACAGTTTGAGCCAGAAAATGAGATGTTGAGTAAAATTCATGGCTCAGATAATGTTGCCTATAAATATGTTGATTTTAAAGATGGAGTAAATGAAATTACGCTAAAGGTAAAATCTTTGAAAAATGGAGGTACTATAACTGTTCGTTCTGATACTCCCTGGGGATCAATTATAGGAATGGTTCGTGTTTCTGGTAAAGAAGATGGTCAGTGGGAAACCATAACTTCAAAAATAAGAGGAGATGAAGGTATTCATGCTATTTGGTTAGGCTTTTATGGTGAAGAAAGTGATTTGTTTGAATTGGATTGGTTCAAGTTTAATATGAATACAGTCCGTTAAGTATAATTAATGTTGAATATTTAAATAAATAAATAATGAAAAAGATATTAGTAATTTTTTGTAGTGTACTGTTATTCTCATGTAGTTCAACTGTTTCAAAAAATAATATTGATAAATATTTTATAGGTAAATGGGAAGTGACAATTAAAGGTACTCCAGTAGGCGATTCTAAACTTGTAGTGGATTTAAAAATGAAGGATGGAATAGTTACAGGTACAATTAAAAAGGAAGATGGAATCGTAGATTTAACAAATATAGATGTAAATGGAGATTCTCTTCAAGTATCGTTCAAACATGGTATAATGCCTATTAATTTATTAATGATTAAAGCTGGAGATAATAAATGTAATTGCAAGCTAGCTAATATGTTTGATGGAGAATCTTTGCGTGTGATTACTATTAATTAATTATTGACATTGAAATATAATAATGAAAAACGCTTGTATATTAGTATTTATAGTCCTTTGCGTATTTACGCCCAAAGGACTCTATGCTCAGAAAGATTCTTTAAAAGTGGGTTTTATTTTAGCTGATTTATATTCAGAAAGATGGAACAATGATATGCAATACTTTAAGGAAAAGATAAATGATTTAGGAGGAAAAGTAACTTTCATTGATTGTTTTAATAGACAAGAAGAACAATTTAAGGCGGCAAAAAATCTAGTTAATCAAAATGTTGACTGTATTGTAATAGTTCCAATTGATTCTAAGGATACATCAATAGTTAATATTGCTAAAGATGCGAATATACCCATTGTTTCTTATGATCGATATATTTATAGTAGTAATGTGGATTTATGCGTGACCTTTAATAGTTATAAAGTTGGACAATTAATGGCAGAACAAGTTGTAGCTAACTTAAGTAAAGGAACGATATTATACTTAGGGGGACCAACTAGTGATTATAATAGTTCATTAGTAAGAAAAGGAGTCTTTTCTATTTTAAGGAGTTATAAAAATAACTATAAGATAAAGTCTATCTCAACAATTGATTGGAATGAAATGAATGCATTTCTTAGTGTACAGAATTTTATTTCAGAAGCAGGATATGTACCTGATGCTATAATTTGTGCATCGGATGATTTAACAAAAGGTGCAGTGCTTGCAGTGGAAGAAGAAGGAATGTTAGGTAAAGTATTACTTACAGGACAAGATGGCAATCTTGAAGTATGCCGTCAAATACTTAAGGGAAATATCTTAATGTCTGTTTATAAGTCAAATAAAGAGTTGGCATACGAAGCCGCAGAATCAGTCATGAAACTCTTAAAAGGTGAAGATTTTAAGGATGAAAAAACAATGAATAATATATTCATGAAAGTATCTACAGTATTAAATGATCCTCAATTGATTGTAAAAGATAATGTTGTAGAATTAATGACTGGTGAAGGCGTGTATACAAAAGAACAATTATTAGAAAGTAAATAAGATTTCATTATTAGATCTTTATAATGTCAGAAATCAAGAAAATAGGTGTGTTAACTTCAGGAGGTGATGCACCAGGAATGAATGCAGCCATCAGAGCTGTTGTCCGAAAATGCTGTTTTGAAGGAATTGAAATCGTTGGAATTAAAAAAGGTTATCTGGGATTGATAGCTAACGAATTCATTCAATTAGATGCCTCAAGTGTAAGTGGAATTTTGAAAGAGGGAGGAACGATTCTTAAATCAGCAAGAAGTATTGAATTTAGAACAGAAGAAGGTAGACAAAAAGCATATGAAAATATTAGAAAGCAAGGAATAGATGCATTGGTTGTTATTGGTGGAGATGGAACCTTTACAGGGGCTAATATTTTTGGGCAGGAATTTAATATTCCAATTGTTGGTGTACCTGGAACTATAGATAATGATTTGTATGGTACGGATTTAACAATCGGATATGATACTGCATTAAATACAGTTGTTGATGCTGTTGATAAAATTCGAGATACTGCTACTGCACACAGTAGGTTGTTTTTTATAGAGGTAATGGGACGAGATGCCGGTTTTATTGCTCTAAGCGCAGGCGTAGCCTCTGGTGCAGAAGTGGTTCTTTTGCCTGAGAAACAAACAAGTTATGAAGAATTGAAAGAATTTTTAGAAAAGCAATATTCATATGCTAAAGAAAGCAGTATAGTTTTAGTTGCAGAAGGTGAAAAGTTAGGAAACACTATAGATATTGCAGATAGAGTTAATAAAGAACATCCAGAGTATGATGTACGGGTAACTATCCTTGGTCATCTCCAAAGAGGTGGATCTCCATCAGTTGTGGACCGCGTTTTAGCAAGTGAATTAGGAGTTGCAGCTGTTGAGGCGTTGATGGATGATCAAAAAAGTATTATGGTTGGAATGGTTAAAGATGAGATAGTTAATATACCATTTAACAAAGCCATAAAGAATAAGAAGAATATTAATAGTCGTTTATTAAACTTAATTCATGTCCTATCCGGGTAAATGAATTACAGTATCAAGTAATTAGTTTAATGTATTAATGAGTAAAATTATGAACCATTTAAATTTAAAAGATAGGATTGCAGTAATTACTGGAGGCGGAGGTGTACTTTGTTCAACTATTGCAAAAGATATGGCTTCTCAAGGAGTGAAAACTGCTATCTTGGATTTGAATCTGGAGGCTGCAGAAAAAGTAGCTATTGAAATTAAAGAAATATATGGTGTTGAATCAATTGGAATCTCAGCTAACGTACTAAGCAAAGAATCATTAGAAGAGGCATTAAAAGTGATTCATGCAAAGTTAGGGACTGTTGATTATTTACTAAATGGAGCAGGAGGAAATGCAGCATCAGCTACCACTCAAGCTGAGTTTTTAACAGATGATTACATGGATAAGTTGGAAGAAACTTTCTTTGGCCTACAAATGGATGGTTTTGATAAGGTATTCGCATTGAACTTTCAAGGAACTCTATTACCATCAATGGTTTTTGCTAAAGATATGTTAGCGAAAAATAATGGTGCAATTGTAAATGTATCTTCGATGAACTCCTACACTCCTTTAACAAAAATTCCTGCTTATTCAGCAGCAAAAGCAGCTATTAATAATTTCACTCAGTGGTTAGCTGTTCACTTTGCCAAAACAGGTATCAGAGTAAATGCTATTGCTCCAGGATTTCTATTAACCAATCAAAACCGCTTTTTATTGATTGACAAAGAAACAGGTGACGCAACCCCAAGAGGTCATAAAATTATTGCTAATACACCAATGGAACGTTATGGTGAACCAGAAGAGTTATCGGGTACAGTGCTTTATTTAATGTCTGATTGGGCAACATTTATTACAGGTGTTGTAGTTCCTGTTGATGGTGGTTTTAGTGCATATAGTGGGGTATAAAATGGTAAAAGGTAACAAGGTGGCAAGGTAGTATGGTTTTAGATTACCCTTCAACCCTTAACCTATATACCCTGCTACCATAAAAAAAAATTATGATTGAACAAACATGGCGTTGGTATGGTCCTAATGACCGTATCACATTAAAAGATATCAGACAAACTGGTGCTACCGGTATTGTAACCGCTTTACACCATATATCTAATGGTGAAGTGTGGACTGTAGAAGAGATTGAAAAACGTAAAAAAGAAGTAGCTGATGCAGGTTTAATTTGGTCGGTTGTGGAAAGTGTTCCTGTTCACGAAGACATTAAAAAACAATCTGGTAACTGGGAGTTATATGTCAAAAACTATCAGGAGTCTATTAAAAACCTGGGGCAATGTGGCATTGAAACAATATGTTACAACTTCATGCCTGTATTAGACTGGTCAAGAACAAACTTAAACAGTGAGTTTCAGGATGGATCATTGGCCTTAAGATACGATCAAAAAGTGTTTGCAGCTTTTGATATGTATATATTAAAAAGACCTGGTGCTTATAAAGATTACTCGGAAAAAATTGTAAAAGAAGCAACAGAGTATTTCGAGAACATGAGTCCGGTAGAAATTGAAACCTTAACAAACAATGTAATCAAGGGTCTTCCAGGTGCTGAAGAAAGTTATACACTAGAACAATTTCAGAGTGTATTAGATGGTTATAAGGATATTGATGACGCAAAATTACGTAAACACCTATTGGATTTCCTGAGTGCTATAATTCCAGTTGCTGAACAAGCAGGTGTTAGAATGGCGATTCACCCAGATGATCCACCATGGGGCTTATTAGGTCTGCCAAGAGTTGTTAGCACTCTTAAAGATGCTAAAACAATTATTAATGCTGTATATTCTATTTCAAATGGAATTACTTTATGTACAGGATCTTGGGGAGCCGGCTTTTTTAATGATTTATCGGTTATGACTAGGGAATTAGCTCCTCGAATCAACTTTGCACACTTAAGAAACGTAAAAAGAGATACTGATTATAATTTCAATGAAGATTACCTGTTTGAGGGGGATGTTGATATTTATGAAGTATTAAAAGCAATTGTTGAGGAAGAAGAAAGACGTAAAGCTGAAGGAAGAGGTGATTTTTCTATACCTGTTCGTCCAGACCATGGGAACCAAATGTTAGGCGATATCGGTCAGGATAATAATCCTGGGTATTCTCTTTATGGTAGAATGAAAGGTTTAGCTGAAATACGTGGCTTAGAGCTGGGTATTAGAAGAAGTTTAAAATAAGATAATTCATATTGGTTTTGGATTTTTAAGTAGGGTATAGCTTTGATTATAGGATTTTTTACGAGGAATTCTTTAATTGGGTTATAACCTGCTTTTTTTTGATAATAAAAAATAGAATATATAAAATGAAAACAAAGAAAACAATAGCATTGGTGGCTCATGATAATCGCAAGCAGGATTTAATGGATTGGGTTGAATACAATTGGACTGAGCTAGTATTACATGATTTGGTATGTACAGGAACTACAGGATCATTGGTAAGTAAAGTACTTGAAAAAAAATGTGAACAAAACAATGCTGTACTTCCCTCTATTACAAGATTAAAATCTGGACCCTTAGGAGGTGATCAGCAACTTGGTTCTTTGATTTCAGAAGAGAGAGTTAATATTCTTATTTTCTTTTGGGATCCAATGCAACCACAACCTCATGATGTAGATGTAAAAGCTTTATTAAGAATTTGTGCATTATATAATGTTGTAACAGCTACCAATAGAGCTACTGCTGATTTTGTTGTTTCGAGTTCTTTGTTTCATCAAAAATATCACCCAATAATAAAAGATTATACAGCCTATGTGAATAGAAAATTATAAAATATTTAGATTTAAAATGGAGTTTATGTGACTGATATTTAAAGGATACTATGTTCGGATTGATAGGCTCAGACGTATTTATTTATTAGAAACAATATACAGACATTTATTTCTTTTTATAGCTATATTTTTGTTTAAACTCTATGAAAATAAAAGATATGAAATTTAAGGTTTTAACAGGAATAGTTATTCTAGGTAGTTTGTTTCTTTTAATTAGTTGTAATAATGCTTTTCAAAAGAATTCAATTCATAGTGAATATGTTGGTTCTTGGGAAATGGAAATAAAAGAATTACCTAAAGTAGGTGATGTTCATTTTATCATGAATTTACAAGAAAAGGACTTTTCATTGTCAGGAATTATAATTGAAGAAGATGGAGATACTGTTAGATTAAATAAAATCATAATTGAAGATGAATATTTAAATATAAAATATAATTGGGCTGATAATGATGTTGGATTTAAAATAAAAAAAGTTGACAAGGATATAATTGAAGGCTCGTTTATGAGGTTATATGACGTGTTTGGAAAAAAGATATAAAGTTTTTTTTGTATTAGTATGTGGATGGATGATTGTCAAAGGATTATCCTTTGGTAATCATTCTTTATTATGAAGTTTCGCAATAAATGTAAGTAATGATATTTTGCGAATTTTCTTAGTTGGTTAACTGTTTAGATATGCAGTATGGAACGTGTTGAATCATATTTAAAAGAGGAGAATGTAGAATACTATTCTATCTTTTCAACAAAAGGAGATTGTTTATTAAGCGGTGTGTGCAATAATGAAGTGCCTATTAAAAAACTTACAGTAGGAAATTATTTTTTGATTATTAATTATAAAAACGGCAAAACAATAAGTTATAGATTAACCACTGAAAGATCACGGGCATATACATTAATTGGTTTGGATAAAAATTTAGACAGCTAAAGGTTTTGAATGTTGGGATTTTATAAATTGACAAGGGAGCAGTCGTTGAAAGAGAATTTTTACAGAAATTGATGTTATGAGATGAAAATAAAATACAATTTTTTTCAAAATGAAAGGTTATTGGTATATCGTATTTTAGGGGATTTTTCATTAGCAGCATGGAAAAATTTTTACTATACTATACTTACTAGAAAGGAATGGGGATTTATAGAAAATGTGTTGGTTGATTTAAGGAAAACCGATAGTCTAATAAATTTTATTGATGATATAGAAGAAATGAAAAACTTCAGAAAAGAAGTTATACAAAAGGACTACAAGACTGTATTTCTAGTCGATGATCCAGCAAGAACTGTCTTTGCTGATTTATATGCTTATCAAATAAGTAATATGTATTCATGTTATTATTGTAGTACAAGTAAATCAGCATTTGAATTTCTTGAATTAAATAAAGATCATTTTAAATTAGATATAAGCAAAACTTCATTAGATGAAGTTTTTAATAATTAATTATATGATTTCACAGACTGTTGAGTTCTGATAGAAAAAAGATAAATACTATTACCCAATAGTTATTTAAAAATAAAAAACGACTTTCTGTAAATTAGAAAATAACTAGGAACAAGAATGCTGTTAGATAGGAAGAATCCTGTTGAGGAACTTATAAAGTTCCTTCGCAGGATTTATTTTTGAAGTAAAGTGTATATTAGATATTTTAGTTTATTGTAATTTCAAGTTTTAGTTACATTCATTTTAATACAATTTGTACGGTTAAGTCAATGATATTCTGTATCTTTATGCTATGTCATAAGACAGCAAATCAATACATTATAAGTCAATTGGCAGGTGTAAGTTAAGTGTAACTTAGTTTGGTTTGTTTTTGTAATATGTTGAAATATTGCAGTTTATAAGATAGGATATTCGTCTCTCCACCCTGAGAACCTAAAGTCATAAAGCAGTTACAATCACTTGTAACTACTTTTGAATTTTATTACATTTTTCAATTTATATTTTTCTCATCCAAATAAGTAATCCATACTTCCTCACCAATAGCAAGCTCACTAGCTATAATTAGATATATACGTTTGTAAGCTACGGTACTGCTATTAATCCTACCTTCCTGGTTAATATTTGATATGGAAGTATCTCCAACCAACAAACATCCTGCAGTATCGTCATCATCATTTCCTATATGTATAAGAATCCATTTAAAACCAGATACGTTTGTAATATGAAGCATACCTTGATGCATTTGGGGAAACTTTTGTTGATATCGAAGATGATGTGATCCTTCTTTACGAAACTTTACTTGATATCGACCTGCAGGTATTCTTGTTTCTCCTGAAACTTTAATTTCTCTTTGCTCGTCTTCTAATGTGTAACAAGCAAAGACTCCTTCAATAAAGAGAAGGCCTAAAGTGCTTTCTTTTCCAGCGCTATAGCGCAATACTGTTAATTCCATCATTTAAGTTTAAAGTAAAAAGGAGAAAGGTTAAAATTGAACATGACCAGATGATTGAGATTGTTTTGCGATGGTCTTATCCTTATCTGCAGAGCTTTTACTGGATCCAAAGAAGTAGGAGAGTACCATGCTAAAACCCGCAACTAATGCACCGAATAACTGATTTATAGGTCCGTTGTTACTTGTCTTCTGCGCATTGTCTCCAACAATCATCACTGAGATTAGTCCAAAGAAACCAATCACAACCACAATAGCCAAAGCCATCATAAGCCAATCACGTTGGCCTGTGGCTTTAGCCAGTTCTGTTTCCCGTAAACGAGCATTTTGCTTATCCATCAAATAAGCTTTTGATATTTCCAGTTCAATAATTGTAGCTTGCAAAGCCAATTTTTCCAGCTCAATCTTTTGATTGGTTTCAAACTCCTTGAGTTTCACGATGAGGTCAGGTCTTTGGGAAATAACTTGCTGAAAGTGTTCCTCATCGTTAAAGTGTAATCCTGTTACTGATTTGATTAATTCAAATACAGGTTTGGCTGTTCCTCCTGTAAATACATTGGCCAACAGAGGAAGGCCTTTTTCAAATAAAACTGATTTTAGTGACATATTTATTTTAGATTTTCAGATTATAGATAAAAGACAATAGACTTGACTTTTTTATCATTTTCGTTTATCTGCAGCATCATCCGGAAATGAAAGTACATTCATCATTTCCCTGAGTCGGCTTCTGACTCGGGCTCCATATTGTTTTTCAATTTCTGAAGCATTCAAATTAGTAGTCATATGAGTAATCAGACCATCTGAGATAAACAGGTCGTACCTGGACAAAAGTATTTCTGATAACGCATTGCACTCATTGCCAAAATGCTTCAGATTTTCTTCAGCTCCCAAATCATCAAAACAAATCGTTTTGGGAATCTTTGCTCCTGGCTTTATTTCAAAAGATTTTTTGCTATAACGATGTATCACATCATAGCCATCTTTATGAAATTCAAAGCTGATATCCCTGCATGATTTAATCATGTAGCTTCTTGGTTCAGGGAGTATCAATCGCATCAAATGTATTAAGGATGTTTTTCCAGCACCAATTGGTCCGCAAAGCATAATCCCTTTTCGTGGATCCAATCCTTCCTGCCGGGTTAAATTCGTATCCTGGATCATGTAAACAAACAATTTCCTGATAAGGGGCATATCTTCACTCAAAAGTTTAAAACCAGTACCATATATTTCTTTCCCTTTTTGAGTGATAAAATCAAGGCTCTTTTGATAGTTATAAATGATTTGATTGTTGCTAATTGTATAAAACATGACGCAAACTTTTTAATCTTTGGTTTAAAGTGGTTCTTTATAACCTGAACCACTAAATGATTTTGCCTCATGATTCTTGATGGTTTCCTGTTTACTTTTGGAATAGGATTCTTTCTTTTGAAACTTCTCCATATTCAGCATCCAATTTCTGGCAGCAGCTTTCCAATCTTTCATTTTTGTTTTTCCACCAACTAACCATCCAACGCTTTCGTAATAATTGAAAAATCGATCCCCTTCAGTTTTTGGACAGCCTTTTTGTTCAAAATAGATTTGAATGTGCTCAATTGGTGGTACTTGAAACGCATTTTTCTTTTTTTCCTTCATATTATTCTCTTTTAATTCATTTTGACTTGATTCTTCACTACTATATATATTATTTATATAGTTTATATGTTTATATAATGGGTACACATCCGGGACATGTGGTGTACCTCTACATGTCCAAAAAATGGTCATGTAGATTTTACTACCTTTTTGAGAATCTTTGGATGGCAGATATTTAATAAAACCACATTCTTCCAGCGTTTTTATAGAGTTGTAATAGGTGGTTTTAGATCCTATCTTAGACATCTTCATTAGTTCGTACCGATAAATGATTATTGGATTTTTGAATCGGTTTCTGTTCCAAATCCTGAACAAGGAAATGTAAAGGCTAATTTGATAGGCTGTTAATTTTGGTTCCTTGTCCATTTTTGCAAATGCATCCAACAAATGATGGATGAAATTCATAAACTACATGGAATAGGTCTCACCCGCATTTGTTTTCTGTGATCATGTTATGAATGTCATTAAAGTCATAGTAGATAGTACCTCCAACTTTAGTAAAAGGTAATGTTCCACTTACGCGCAAATGCTGGAGTGTTCCCGGTGAAATATTCAAAATTTCTCTGACTTCATAAGACTTCAGCCATTTTTTTTGATTGTTACCTGAGTTTTGTTTTAGCAGTTTTTTGATATCTGCTAGTAATTCAATTTTGAATTCTCTTAAATCGTCTTGTGTGATAATCTCTGTTGCCATAATTTTTAATTGATATTGATATGGCACAAAGGAATGTAAAAAGGAAATACAAAAACAGTTGCTAGGGGTGGCACCATCCCCTAACCACCCCCATGAATACCAATTCGTTAGATAGGTTAAAAAAAAATTATACTATTTAATGAAATTTGAAATATTTGAATTTAATATGATAAAATCCTGTCAAGTTTAGATCGATCTAAACAAATCAAGCAGTAATTGTTTGACAACCTTTAAAGAGGAATCTTCTAGTTTATAAAAACTATTATATAAACTTTTATAGGAAATAGATTCTGCCTGTTTTGATGCTAGTATACTTGAATAATGTTTTATGACATTATTTTTGATATTATCATCATCATTACAGGGATAAATATTATTATTAACTAGTATACTAAGAAAACATCCAATCTGTTTTACAGATAAATTAGTTTTAATTTTTTTTAGACTTTCAGATTGAGAAATATCAACTTCAGGAATAGATTGTTCCTGAATAATCGTGTAGCTATATTTATAGTAATTGATTTCTTTTTTAATCCAGTTTAATAACATTTCTTTTAAAGTTTCTCCATACGGATAAAAACTTTTAGAATTTAAATCCACAATCTGTGATATATTTTTCTTTATTCGTGATAAGTAATGTATCCTTTTTGATTGATCTTCTATTTCTGTAGTAGCACCCTTTATATCATCTGTAATAAATTGATATATAAAACTATGATTAAAATTCACACTGGTTAAATACCTACAGAGTAACCTCTTCTGTATTTTCTCATCTTTCTGGTAAGTGACATCTTTAATAATTTCTTTTGGAAATCCGCTTATAAAATCATCCCAGTAATTGATGGCTTGAAAACTAAATCCAATTGTATTCTCATCAAAGACCGCCTTTATTAAGAGGCACAAATCTGAAACTGATTTATTCTGAATTAATGCTATATTTTTTTCACAAAATAATTTGTAAAGCTTTTTTCTAATATTCAGGTACAAAAAAAATGGAACTGGTTGTGCAGTATTAAAATATTCCGGAAAGCTTTGTAGAAGCAATTCTAAATAACCAATGTAAAAATTAACCTTAGGCCTTAATAATTTTTTTCGACACTCATTAAAATAAACACATTCATGCTGATATGTATAGAGTAAATCCAACAACTTTATAAGACTTGTCTGGTAGTATTGTATCTGTCTTTTAAATGCTTTAGTGGATTTCTCTTCTAAAGCTAATTTGTTTAGATGTTGTTTGAATAGCTTTTTATTTTTTTTGAATTCAATTATTTGATTTTGGATCTGATTATTTTCAAATAATTTACGAAAAGAACATTCTTCAGGGTTGTTAAGATTATCAACAACCCTGTCAATGTGAGATAATAAGTCTGACATTTGATTTTAAGATTAGATTTAAATATATAGTTAAATGATTGATAATAGTTTACAATTATTTAACAGTACAAATCAAATGCCAAGATTTAAGTACATTTTTTATGTTATACTCAAGAACATCTATTTATTTTATCTTTTTGATTATTAAGTTTATCCTTAAGTTTATGCATATCTTCACTTATCTTTGTTTTTAATACTCTTGCATAAATCATGGTTGTTGACAAATTAGAATGTCCTAATACTTTACTTACCGTCTCAATTGGAACACCATTACTTAATGTAACTGTAGTAGCAAATGTATGCCTTGCCATATGAAAAGTAAGACTTTTTTGTATTTCACAAATATCTCCAACTTCTTTTAAATAACTATTTAACTTTTGATTGGACAAACTAGGAAATAACTGATCCCCATGTATAGATTTGGGATGATCTTTATAGTTATTTAGGATATTCAATGCAACTGGTAGAAGTGGAATATTAACAACCATTTCAGTCTTTTGCCTTATTGTTTGAATCCAGTATTCACCATCAATACCCATTATTATATTTTCATTAGTTAAGTTTATAACGTCAATATACGACAAACCTGTATAGCACGAGAAAATAAATAGATCCTTAACAAATTGAAGACGAGGTATATTAAAAGATTTTGATTTTATTGTATTTAATTCTTTCTCTGTAAGGTAACCTCTGTCTACCTTATTAAATGAGAATTTAAATCTTTCAAAAGGATCTTTTTCTATCCATTCTAGTTTAATAGCCATGGTAGTTACCTTTCTTAAACGTTCCAGGTGTTTCATCACACCATTATTTGATAAAGGCCTATGATGGTCTGAAGGGACATAGTTTCTTAAGTAGGATTCAAATCCGGTAATAAACTGATAATTTATTTTTGCTAAAATTATATCATCTATCTTCTTTATCTCTCTTAAATACTTAATAATATATTTATGGGTAGTATAGTAATTTTTAAGAGTACCTGGGCTTAATACATTTACTTGAGATATGTTATGGTATTCAAATAACTCAATAAGTGTTTTCCCATTATCAGATCTTCCAAAGAAAATATTTTTTATAATTATTGCAGAAATAGACTCCTCCTTTAAAACGAGTTCTCTATGAATATTTGTATTCTTGGCCCTTACCTGTTCGATATAAGCATTTGATTTACGAAAGTCCTTATACTTACTATCAATGCGTTCTTTAGTTGAATTTCAAGCCTCAAGAGGAATGGATCTTACTACTGAGAATTCAGATCTCTTTCCATTTACATTAATACGTGCATAAATGCTACAGATTTCTTTTTCTTTTCGATCTGTTCTTGCTAAAAAAGTAATTGCAAATGTTTGATTTGTAGTCATGATAATCAATTTTTGATGGTTAATACGAAACCCAAAACCTTGTTTGGCATCAAAGAACTTTGAGTTAAACCAATCAATATCAATCAAATAAATTGTTCACTACAGAAATTTAAACTATTGTAATTTGCATTAAATCTGTGGTTTATGGAGATTCCAGTGAACAGATTTTAGATAAACAGGTCTGTTCACCAGCTATTCACCAGCAATTTTGTAATTAGAATTTCAAAATTGCGTTTATTTCAAAAATCACATGATCTAATTTTTTATTTTCTGGTGAACAAATTTAGAATTAAATATTTACTCACTAATAGCTCACCAGAAATTTGAATTACATTAGTTTATATTGAAATAACAAAAAACAAGAAAGCCTGTAAAACATTCATTTTACAGGCTTTTAACTTATTTAGTATTTTAAGTAGTCGGGGTGGAGAGATTCGAACTCCCGACCCCCTGGTCCCAAACCAGGTGCGCTAACCGGACTGCGCTACACCCCGTACTTTAAAAGTATCATCATGAAAAAACTATGTCGGGGTGGAGAGATTCGAACTCCCGACCCCCTGGTCCCAAACCAGGTGCGCTAACCGGACTGCGCTACACCCCGTAGTGTTTTTTCAAGATTTCAAACTTTGCGGAGGGAGGGGGATTCGAACCCCCGGTACAGTTACCCGTACGTCAGTTTAGCAAACTGGTGGTTTCAGCCACTCACCCACCCCTCCGGGTCTTATAAAGTCTAACTTTTTAGACCTCTTTCGCAACCCTCATTTCGTGATTGCGGTTGCAAATGTAGGTAAATATTTCAATGCTGCAATACTTTTGATGAAAAAAAATAAACAAAAAATAAATATTTATTTTGGGTCAAATCGTAATTGATTGTAGCTCAAAAAAAAGGAGCTTTTAAAGCTCCTTAATTTTTTTTTATTTTTTATTTGGTTTGTCTGGAGGTGTCTTTGAAATTGAATCTCTCATTGAAGTATCTGCTTCAATATTCTTCATTTTTAAATAATCAAACACTCCCAAATTACCCGATCTGAAGGCATCTGCCATAGCTAATGGTACCTCTGCTTCAGCTTCAATAACTTTGGCTCTTGCTTCTTGTGCTTTAGCCTTCATTTCTTGCTCTAATGCAACAGCCATAGCTCTTCTTTCTTCTGCTTTTGCCTGAGCAATGTTTTTATCGGCCTCAGCCTGATCAATTTGAAGAACAGCACCAATGTTTTTACCTATATCAACATCAGCAATATCAATTGACAGAATTTCAAATGCCGTTCCGGCATCCAATCCTTTTTCAAGTACTACTTTTGAAATTGAATCAGGGTTCTCTAACACTGCTTTGTGAGATAAAGATGATCCAATAGATGAAACAATACCTTCGCCTACACGAGCTAATACAGTTTCTTCTCCGGCACCTCCAACTAATTGTTTGATACTAGCTCTTACTGTAACCCTTGCTTTTGCAATCAACTGAATACCATCTTTAGCAACAGCAGTTACGGGTGGTGTATCAATTACTTTAGGATTAACCGACATCTGAACAGCTTCAAAAACATCGCGACCTGCTAAATCGATAGCTGTAGCCATTTGAAAAGTTAAATCAATATTTGCTTTAGCTGCTGAAACCAGTGCATGAACAACATTAGTCACATGTCCGCCGGCTAAAAAGTGAGCTTCTAATTCATCTCGTTTTATGTTCTGTAAACCTGCTTTTGTTGCTTCAATTAAGGCTCTAACAATAACTGATGGCGGAACTTTACGAACACGCATTAAAACAAGCTGTAAAAGATTAATGCGTACACCTGATACTAAAGCCGAGAACCATAATATCACCGGTACATAATAAAGAAATAGAAAAAACAGTACAATAATTACTGCTAATAGGCCAATAAACCCAAGGCCTCCCATGTCAATCATATTTTTAAAATTTAGGTTTAACGATTATATATGTTTTAAATACTTTTGTTACTTCAAGTTTTGTATTCGGATCAATGAAATTTCCTGGGCAACGAGCTTCAATGGTAATACCATTTACCATTGCTTTACCTACCGGATTCAATCTGGTAATGGCTATACCTTCATCTCCAACACTGACAGCAGAATCTTCTTTAACTTCAACATTAGCCGATACTGCAGAGTCTAACATTAATTTCTTCCATGTTCCGGATCTAAGCGACCATATAACCACAAATAAAGCCAGAACTATAGTGCTAATCAGTGTAATATTTCCTCCTATGGAACCAAAATTTTTATACGCCATAAAAATTCCAACACCAATAAATATAACACCTCCAACGCCCGCAAAAGTTACGCCTGGTAAAGCAAAAAATTCAAGTATAAGCAAGAATAATCCGAGAAGGATTAAGAGAATAATAATAGTTGTAGACATATAAAATTTAATCTATTGTAACCGATAGCTTCTTATCCAACAATTGTTCCTGAATAGGTTTAAGCTCCTCTATGGTGCCAATTTTTATTTGACATTTGCCTGTAAAATGAGTAATAAAAGCACATTGTTCAGCCTGAATATCATTGTGTTCACAAACTTCACATAAGGTATCAATCACAAAATCAAAAGAATTAATATCATCATTATGAAGTACTAAAGATTTAAGCAAATATCTGTCTTTACTTAAACGACTACTTTTCCATTTTTTTCCAAAAGATTCCATTACTTAGAGTATTTAGTTCCAAAATAATACTTTTTATTCAAAATTTCTTCTTCTAAGCAATTTATTTACGCAAATTTATTCTTTCGGCATCGATGTTATAGCACCATCTTTAAAGTAAACAACAAACGCACCTGCGAAACCTGCATTAACTACTTCTTCAATGGCATTTAAAGCTTCATCTTTTGTTTTATAATGTCCGCTAAAGTATTTTGTTAGGCCACGTCCTGTTAGCTCTATAGTTGATATAGATGGAATTTTATTTAAGGCATCTTGATTTGGTGCATTTCTAAAAACACCTATCTGAATTCTATATTCCTCATTTAATACCTCTGTAGTTTCTTGTTTAGAAGGAATAGTTGTTTTTGTCTCGGTTTCTTTTACTATCGTTTTTTCTTCAACCTTATGCTCAATTGCTTCATCTCCTTTTTGAAGCTCACTATATGATTTTTGAACAACTCCTGTTACATTTTTAGTAGAAGCTACATCCTGGGATTTAAATCCATCATTTAGCATTCCAATATATAGATTTAATGCATTTTCCTGGCTTTCAATACCAGCCCTTTTCATTGCTCCGGCTTTTTCAAAATCTTCAATATTTAAACCTCCCAATGTACTTAAGGCTTTTTTAGCTTCTCTGAAATAGGCGTTTCCCTGATAAATCAATTCATTAATTTCATTCCCTTTATTTTTATCTAGTTTTGAAGAAATATCTTTCAATTTCAACCAATAAACAGGGTACTTTTTATCCAAAGCTTTATGGTATATTCGTGTAGATAGAATTTTCAACTCCTTTGATTCCTTTATCATTTGAGAAGCTGTTGATTCCTGCTCTTCAGCAGAATTTGAATCTCCTTTTTTAATCAAACTTCCTAATTTAATTGAATTATCCTCTTCTACCTGAGTAGATTTTGCCAATAGTTGAGATGACTCCAAATTTAATATATTAGCCCATACATATAATGAATCAGCGTTTCTAAGAACCTTAATGTCATTATCAGAAAATAAAGCTTTATACATTTTGGCATTCTTTAGATAATGCTTTTCAAACTCATCTGAAGTATACATTGAATATTTTCCTGGGATAAGAATGCCTTCAATATTGGTTGATTCTGATTTTACAGTTTCTGCTTTTGGGGCAGATTGATAAGTTCCTTTCTCAATTCTGTCAATAATTTCGTTTACTTCTTTTTGTCGGGCATACATATAATTGTCCTGAATCTTATCATCCAGACTATATACCTGATTCTCTAGCTTTAAAATTTCATTGACAACATTATTTCTTTCAACTTCAGACTTAACTACACTGTATTTTGCTCTGTTTTTCTTTAAAAGATAGGATAAACTATCTCTTTGGTTATCCAGTTCAAATCCTTTTTTAAAGTATTCTTTTGCCTCAGGATTAATAAAGTGTTCAAATTGAGTATATACTATAGTGTCATTAATTTCAAAAGAAAAGGCTCCTTTTTTTTCGTTGCTTATCTCTTCTGCTCCTATGTCACTATTAGTATTTCTTTGTTGGCTTATATTCTGAGTTTGACCTATAGGTAGTTTTGCCGATTCTTTAACCTGATTCTCCTCTTCAACCATATTACGAACCTGAGAACCATCCCATTTAATTTTATATACAAACACACTGTCGCCACTAGTTTCGCGATTTGAAGTAAACCAAGCTACCTTACTAAATTCATCTGCAACAAATAAATAGTCATCATCAGGAGAATTAAATGGTACGCCAAGATTTATAGGATCAAGAAAGCTATTTGTTTCATTGTCGTAATAGGCTTTATAGATGTCATATCCACCCATTCCTCCTGGACGATTGGATGCAAAATAAAATGTCAGTCCATCAGTTGCTAAAAAAGGATAAGCATCATTATATACTGAATTTACTGGTTCTCCAACTCTTTCGCTTTTACCCCAGCCATCTATCAACTTTACCATTTTATAAATACTAAGCGTATCTTCCGTATTGGTATCCATTGAAAAATATATAACATCCCCTCTTTCTGTTTCAAACATGACATTGTTGGGATTCACACCTGACTCAAAAAAGTCTCCGTTTCGAAGAAGTTTCCCTACATCTTTTGCCGGAGTATATTTACTTAGAATAGTATTTTTATGAACTTTTGATTTATTGATAACTTCTAATTGATAGATCTTTGTTGAAATCTTTCTTCCATTATTACATTCTTCAATAAATGCACTTGCTTTTTCAACTCTCGAATCAGAACTTGAGGCTGTTTTAAGAAAGGTTTTATAATTGTTTATAGCCTCTTCATAATTATATGACAATTGGTGAGCCCGGCCTAAGTAGTAATATACATCCTTGCTTATTCCTTTTATCTTCGCGTAATTTAATTTCTTAATTGCCCCGGAAATATCACTTCTGTTTTTAACCTGACAGATACCCATATAAAAATTATATCGACCATCACGTGGATATTTTCCCAGTAAATATTCATATACTTTCTCTGCGTCGTTATAATTCCCTGCTTTAAAATATTCCAATCCCAATTGAGGTGTATATTCAACTTGTTGAACTTCATTCTGTGCCCTCAGTGTAGATAAGCATATTGTTAAAACTATGACTCCCAAATAATATTTAATCATAACAATTATAAAAATTAAATCTTTGCCAAAAATATAAATATAAGCTCAAATACCTAAATATTTAACCAATCAATATAATTGCTGAAAGCACTATCATTACAATATATAATGAATTTAATCTATATAAATTTGAAGCGTTCAACATTAAACCAAACATTATTTATATCTTTATCAGCCGTTGAAATTTTATAAACAAGTTTTGAACCAAGCTTTAATGTATTCGTTTATTGGAATATATTTGTAACCTATAAATTAAAAAATATGAATGTTTTAAAAGAAGGCGATAAAGCACCTAATTTTACTGGAAAAAATCAAGACGGTAAAGAAATTACCTTATCTGACTATTTAGGTAAAAAAGTTATATTATACTTCTATCCTAAAGATAATACTCCCGGATGTACTGCAGAATCTTGTAACCTAAATGATAACTATTCTGATTTAACAGATAAAGGATTTGAAGTAATAGGAGTGAGTCCTGATAGCGAAGCTTCTCACCAAAAATTCATTGCTAAATTTGGATTTAAGTTTGATTTAATAGCTGATACAGAACATCAGATTTTAGAATTATACAATGCCTGGGGATTGAAGAAAATGTATGGTAGAGAATATATGGGAGTATTAAGGACTACATATATTATTAACGAAGAAGGCATAATTGAAAAGATAATAGGTAAGGTTCAAACAAAGGACCACACTAATCAAATTTATACTGAATTAAGTATCTAATAAAAACTAAAAAGAGAAATCACTCTGATAGAATATAAAATATGGCAGAAAAACAAGAAGTTAATAAGGAAAAATTAAAGGCACTTCAGCTTACCATGGACAAAATAGACAAGGCCTATGGTAAGGGAACAATTATGAAAATGGGAGATAATGAGATTGAAAATATCCCTGTTATTTCTACAGGATCATTATCTCTGGATATGGCATTAGGAGTAGGTGGATTTCCAAGAGGAAGGGTAATTGAAATCTACGGACCTGAATCGTCAGGTAAAACAACGTTAGCTATTCATGCAATTGCTGAAGCTCAAAAAAGTGGAGGAATTGCAGCTTTTATAGATGCTGAACATGCCTTTGATAGATTCTACGCTGAAAAATTAGGTGTAGACATTGAAAACTTATTAATTTCTCAACCTGATAATGGAGAACAGGCATTAGAGATCGCAGATCAATTGATCAGATCTTCTGCAATAGATATTATTATTATTGACTCTGTTGCTGCATTAACACCTAAAGCGGAGATTGAAGGAGAGATGGGAGATTCCAGAATGGGTTTACAAGCTCGTTTAATGTCTCAGGCTCTTCGTAAATTAACATCAAGTATCAATAAAACCAATACTTGCTGCGTTTTTATTAACCAGTTGCGTGAAAAAATCGGTGTAATGTTTGGTAATCCTGAAACAACAACTGGTGGTAATGCTTTAAAGTTTTACGCTTCGTTAAGACTTGATATTCGCAGAGTATCTCAAATTAAAGACGGAGAAGATGTTACTGGTAGTCATACCAGAGTTAAAGTAGTAAAGAACAAAGTAGCTCCTCCTTTTAGAAAGGCTGAGTTCGACATTATGTATGGTGAAGGTATTTCTAAAGTTGGTGAAATTCTTGATCTTGGTGTTGAACTTGAAATTATTAAAAAGAGTGGATCATGGTTTAGCTTTGGTGATACAAAGTTAGGGCAGGGAAGAGAAGCTGTTAAAAACGTGATAAAAGATAATCCTGAATTAATGGATGAACTGGAAAAGCTTATTATAGAAGCAAGCGCTAAAAAATAATTTAAACCGGGGAAACCCGGTTTTTCTTTTTTTATTTAAAAAAGAAAGTATAAATTTACGCATATGTTAATGTGTTAAAATCTTGTAGCCCAATCCTAAATATGATTAACCTTAATAACAAAGCCTTTATAACTGTAAGCAATACTTCCAACGGAGACACAAGTCAGGAAACTATTTTTTTATACAAACAATCCGATTCATTTATCACTGCCGAATACAAAGGTGGAACTATCAAATCTGGTAGTCTAACAGGAACTATTGATGATAGCGGCAATATAAAAATGCAATACCATCACACGAATCTAAAAAACCAGTTACTAACAGGTATTTGTAATTCTAAAGTAGAGGTTCTTACCTCAGGAAAAATTAGAATTATTGAAAATTGGCAATGGACTTGTAAAGACTTTTCTGAAGGGAGGTCAATTCTTGAAGAAATTGACCCCGAATTATATCGTAAATCTTAACTTTATTTGAGTTTAAAAAACGAAATAGTTTCTTTTAATTGATCAGACTGTCTGGATAGCTCTTCTGAACTTGACGCTAATTCTTCAGATGATGCAGCATTTTGAGAAGTTACATTTACTAACTCCTGTACTGCATTATTAATCTGACCGGCACCAATATCCTGTTCTTTACTTGATGAAGCTATTTCCCTAACTCTTTCTACAGTGTTTTTGATTTCAGGTAATAACTGCTCCAGATTTCCCCATGAGTCTTCAGCGGTTTGTAAACTAACAGAAGTTAATCCCTCAATCGCGCTGGCTGCCTTCTGTGTGTAATCTGATAGTTTACGTACCTCAGCAGCTACAACGGCAAAACCTCGTCCATATTCACCCGCTCTTGCTGCCTCAACTGCGGCATTTAAGGCTAATAAATTGGTTTGAGTGGCAATATCATTAATAATATTTGTCTTTTCCTTAATCTCCTTCATTGAATCCAGATTGTGCTTGAGCGTTTCCTGAAGTCTGTTCATGCTGGTTTCAGTATTTACACTAATCTGTTCAGTAACTCTTGCATTTTCTGAATTAGATTGAATATTAGCTACCATCTCTTCAACTGAAGATGATATCTCTTCTGTAGAGGCGGATTGTGTACTTGCACCTTGAGCAATATGCTCGGCAGTTTTACTCATTTGAGAACTTGCGCTTGATACATTTGATGATCCGTCAATGACTTCAGTAATTACATTTTTTAGCTTATCAATAGTTTCTATAAGTGAAGATTGTAATATTCCAATTTCATCATGTCTGTTCTGCACTATTTTTACATTTAAGTCTCCTGAAGCCAATTGTTCTGTTTTAGCTGATAAAAGTTTTAATGGTTTTGAAAAACTTCTACCAAACAATATTGCTCCAAGAATTGCCAAAACCAAAACACCAAAAGTTATCCCAAACATTAACCACAATAAATCTTGTAGTGCTTCTATCTCTATTTCTTTTTCAAGCTCAACTCTTTTTGCAATATCATCAATATAATTACCTGTACCGATAACCCAGTCAAACGGCTCGAAGTACATTGAATAACTCCTTTTGGGTAACGCTTCTGTCTCTCCTTTTTTAGGAAACCAATATTCTGAATATCCTCCACCATCAACTGCGGCCTTAATGATATTTTGAATTAAATAATTTCCTTTGGTGTCTTTTATATTGAATCGGTTTGTACCTTCTGTTGCACTACCTAAAAGAACTACATTAGTTCCATCTCGAGTATCAATCCAAAAATATCCAGATTCACCATATGACAAATCCCTCACTACATCAGCTGCTAGTAGCTTAGCCTCATTCAAGTCATATTGTCCTTCAGTATACTTCTTATAAACACCTTTCACTAAACTATAAGCAGTTTCAACTTCGCTCTTAATTGTTTTGTCATAATCTTTCTTTAGCAATACTTCCAAAGCACTCAATCGCTTCATTTCCGCATTATATGATAGAATCCCCCATGGTACAGCAATGGCTAATGCCATAACAATAACTAACAACAAATTCACGGTTATAATTTGTCCTGTTATTGTTCTGAATCTAAAATTCCATTTCAATTTCATATATTATTCTTTTGTCCGATAAATAATAAGTTAATAAGGTTTAATGCTATATCAAGTTACTAACTATATAAGTAATTTGCTCGGTTTATTATTAAATATTTTTACTCTATAATCAGCCTAATTGTTTACAAATACAATTTTAATATTACTCATAAGTATGATAAAATTACGTTATGCCGTTATTTTTACCATTTGAAATAAGTATTGTTTACTTAAAATTCATAGAAAGGTTTCAGAAAAATTAAAGGAGAAAATTATTTAGGTTGCAGCTGAAACTATAAAGAACTGAACTAAACTTGTTAAGGTTGCTCTTGTGTGAAGAAAATTTTATTTAATATAGCTATATAACAAACTCTATTTGATTTGACCCACTCATCATGTAAAAATCAATTTTGATAATTGGGTTCATAAATTATGGAATTCTTTAAAACCTAATAAAAGTCATAAAACATTTACTTACAATATCTTGTTAATAAAAACTACGCAATATAAATTGCAAGCCAATTATTTATTAGAAAAAATAGTATGATTAGATTAAGACTCTCTTTTATTACGGCAATTATTCTGATAATTGCATATTCTTGCCAAACAGGCCCATCTGATATGGGATATACCAATAAGGGTAAAGCTTTTTCTGACAATAAGCTGACTCCGGAAATCTTATGGACATTAGGGCGAATTGGCAATATGTCTGTTTCTCCAGATAAGTCAATGGTGCTTTATACTGTTGCCTATACAAACATTGAAGAAAATAAATCATACACTGATATTTATACTATCACACTTGCAGATGGACAGAAAACTCAAGTAACAAATACAAAAACTAACGAATTTGCAGTTACATGGCGACCGGATGGTAAAAAAATAAACTTCCTGTCTTCTGAAAGCGGAAGTGTACAATTATGGGAAATTGATACAGATGGAAGCAATCGTAAACAAATAACCGATATTAAAGATGGAATAACAAACTATGTTTATTCTCCTGATTTAAAACAATTAGCTTTTACAAGTGAAGTGAAAATAGATAAAAACATACACGATTTATATCCTGATCTGCCTTTGGCAAATGCCAGAATTGAAGATGATATCATGTACAGACATTGGGATTCATGGGAAGATGATAATTATAGCCATGTTTTTATTGCTTCAACAGGAAGTATGATTACTTCAGGTGTTGATATTATGGAAAATGAAAGATTTGATTGTCCTTTAAAACCATTTGGTGGGGCCGAACAGATTAACTGGTCAACTGATTCTAAAACACTAGTGTATTGTAGTAAAAAGCTTGTGGGAAAAGCTTATGCTTACTCTACTAATGCAGATATTTATTCATACAATATTGATTCAAAAGAAACAAAGAACCTTACGGAAGGTATGATGGGGTATGATTTAAACCCAACATTTTCTCCTGATGGAAAATACATGGCTTGGGAAAGCATGGAACGAGATGGTTATGAATCGGATAAAAACAGGATTTTTATTTTAGATTTAGCAACAGGTAGTAAAACAGATTACACTGAAGGTTTTGATCAAAATGCAGGAAGTCTTTCCTGGTCTGATAATGGAGATAAAATCTGGTTTATCAGTAATTATCATGGAACAAATGAGATTTATAATCTGAATATCGCAGATAAAAGCATTACAAAAACAACAGAAGGCGTTCATAACTATTATTCTGTAATGCCTTCAAATGATAAACTTGTTGCAACTAAAGGTTCTATGATGTTTCCTACAGAAATCTTCACTGTAGATTCAAACTCTGGTAGCGATGAAGAAATTTCATTTGAAAATAAAGAGATGCTTGCTCAACTAAAAATGGGTAAGGTTGAAAGCCGATGGATTACAACTACAGATAATAAGAAAATGCAAACATGGGTAATTTACCCGCCTGATTTTGATCCAAATAAAAAGTATCCAACTCTTTTATATTGCCAGGGTGGTCCACAGAGTACCGTAAGTCAGTTCTGGAGTTTGAGATGGAACTTTCAGCTAATGGCAGCTAATGATTATATTATTGTAGCTCCAAACAGAAGAGGCTTGCCAGGTTTTGGACAAGAGTGGAATGAGCAAATTAGTGGTGATTACGGTGGTCAGAATATGTTGGATTACTTTACTGCTATCGACACTTTAGCTAAAGAACCTTTTGTTGATGAAAATAAATTGGGAGCTATTGGTGCCAGTTATGGTGGATTTTCAATTTACTGGATTGCAGGTCACCATCAAAAGCGCTTTAAAGCCTTGGTATCTCACTGTGGTATATTTAACTTCGAACAAATGTATTCCACAACTGAGGAAATGTTCTTTGTAAACTGGGATTTAAAAGGAAACTACTGGGATAAGGATAATGCAGCTGCTCAAAAATCGTTTGCTAATTCTCCTCATAGATTTGTTAAAAATTGGGATACTCCGATTCTAGTTATTCATGGAGAAAAAGATTTTAGAATTCCCTATACTCAAGGAATGGGAGCATTTAATACAGCTATAATGAGAGGTATTCCTGCTCGTTTTCTATATTTTCCTGATGAATGCCATTGGGTATTAAGTCCTCAAAATGGTGTGCTTTGGCACCGTGAATTTTTTAGATGGCTTGATGAGTATCTAAAATAATTAAGAGCTTGATTAATATAAAATAACTTTAAAAGGTATATATTCGAAATATTTCCTTTTAAAGTTATTTTTTTATCTACACGTAAACTAATGGTTCAGAATAAGAATATTGATCATTACATAGTGGAAAAGGTACTAACCAAAAATAAATTTGGGATTACCTATAAATGCCTTGATTCTGAAACTAACAAAAGAGTTATACTCAAAGAAATTAAAACCGCATTGTCTGAAGAGTCTTTAAGAGTTTTAGACAAAATAAACTTCATCGGTAATAATAAATTTCCAAAGTCATATACTTTTTCTTCTGGCAATTCAAACTATATAGTCAGAGACTATCTTGAAGGTACAGATCTTAAAACCATATTAAATAGCCCAATAAGATATTCGCATTTTTCACAAATATTTATAGTTAAACTTTATCTGCAACTATTAAAGCAATTAGAAGTATTACATCAATCCGGAGTTTTACATACAGATATTAAACCTTCAAATATCTTAATTCAGCATGGTCCTAAAGAAAAAATTAAAAACTGGAATCCGGAGAACGTAAGGCTAATTGATTATGAAAGAGCCATAACATTCCCTGCTAATTCTGCTTTTAAATACAAAGGGTTCTCGATGATATACTCACCGCCCGAACAAATATTAAAAAGATCTGATCTGTTTGATGAGTCGATGGATATTTTTGCTGCAACTATTACGCTTCTTGAAACTTTATCTAAACAAAAACCTTTGTATGACTGTAATGCTGAGGTAATGATAAATCTGCAGTTGACTTACCCTATTCCTAAGCCCAGAAAAGTTTCTCAGGAGCTTTTTGATATCATTAGTCCAGCTATATGTAAACAAAGATTTCCACGTCCTCCGCGTCAGTTGAGTTATAATGAGGTTACTCAAGTTTTAAAATCAGGAATAGAACAACGAATTCACAATCCTCAGCCACTAATTGATAAACTTAATTTGTGGTTATCAACTCAGGATGCAGATGAAGTGCATTGGTTTACCAGATTGTTTAAAAGAGTATTTATTGAGAAGCAATAGCAGTTTAATTGAGGCAAGATTTATAACATTTCATTTAACAAGTGAATTAACACATCTCATTGCTTTTAATCAACAATTCAGATTTTATAAATCTATTAATCAATGTTTAAACAATATCTTTAAAACATCGTTTTTAAAAATACAGATATGATTAAAACAAGAATGGCTATATTTTTTACAATAATACTCGGAATTCACGCTCTCGTAAATTTGTATATATACAAAAGAGCTGCTCAGGGATTTGAAGCAATGCCTCAAATGATTTTTTGGTTAAGATTAATAATGATTGTTCTATTTATTTCTTATCCTCTGGGAAGGTTTTTAGAAAAGGTATGGTACTCTCCAGTTGCTAATTTCTTTCATTGGACAGGTGCCTTTTGGTTTGCCGGGATGCTCTATTTTTTCTTGGCAATTTTTTCTTTAGATATAATAAGACTAGCAAACCATTTCTTTGACTTTCTGCCAATAGGATGGATAAAGAACTATGATCACACCAAGTTAATTACAACATATACTACCATAGCATTGGTTGTTATTACGATAATAATTGGTCATATTAATGCCTGGACACCAAAAATAACCAGAAAAACACTTGACATAAATAAGAGTGGAGGTGAGTACAATTCATTAAAAGTGGTAGCGGTATCGGATATACATTTGGGAACTATCATTGGTCCTAGAAAAACCGGAAAATTAGTGAATACTATTAATGCTCTGAATCCTGATATTATATTATTAGCTGGCGATGTTGTTGATGAAGATATTAAACCTGTTATTGCTCAAAATCTTGGAAAAAATCTTTTAAATCTAAAGGCTCCTATGGGTGTTTATGGTATTACCGGTAATCACGAGTATATTGGTGGAGCAGAAGATGCTGTTAAATACCTTGAGGAACATGGAATAAAGATATTACGTGATACCTCAACTCTTATAAATAATTCCTTTTACGTTGTTGGACGAGAGGATAGAGATAAAACGAACTTTACAGGAATTGCCCGTAAGCAGCCTGGTGAATTAACGGCATATTTAGAAAAGGAGAAACCAATAATATTATTAGATCATCAGCCGTATCATCTTGAAGAAGCTCAGAAGGCAGGAGTGGATTTGCAAATTAGCGGACATACACATCATGGTCAGCTATGGCCATTTAACTATATCACCAAAAAGATATTTGAAGTGAGTAGTGGGTATAAGAAGAAAGGCGATTCTCACTTTTATGTTAGTAATGGATTTGGTACCTGGGGACCACCGGTTCGTTTAGGTAACAGACCAGAGATTATGGAATTCACCTTAAATTTTCGATAAGACAAAAGAACCATTCTTTATATCATTTTAAGAATGGTTCTTTTTATTTTTTACAGACCTAATACTTCTAATCCTTGTTTAAAAACAATATCGCGAGGTATGCCAGCTTCTGCAATTCTATCTAAATCTTTTTGTAATTCAGGAGTAATTACCCCTTTTTCTTTAATCATAGACTGAGCCTTCTCGTAGTCTCCATTTCCTTGAATAACCAATATTTCAGCAGACAGATCAATCATTGCCTGATGCATTTTATCAAAGTTAACACTGTATTTTCCAGTTTCTTCATTACGTGTAAATGCTCCTCTATCCTGGAAATAATTAAATCTGATCATATTAGCTTTTCCATGTGAACTTGAAGCTCCAAATCGTATTGATCTGAATAGCCCAGCCATGAAAGTCACATAATTATCCATTAATACCTGATCATCTCCCAGTTCATTCATCTTAGTCAGCATGTCAACCATATATAGGCCTAAGATGTCAGCTTTGCCTTCTTCCATTGCAGAAGCAGTTTCTTTTAGAGCTTCTCGAACAGTTCCTTTACCATTGATGGTATTTTTAATACCTAATCCGTGTGCTACTTCATGAAACATAGTGTTCTCAAAAAAAGCATCAAAAGCCACATTCTCTTGTTGATCATCAGCAATTAATAATTTACTGATAGGAAGTAAAATATTGTCGAATTTAGCTCTCATACTATTCTTAAGCTGTAATTTTCGACTGCCTTTTTCTATATGTACTTTAGGATCATTAGGTAAGTTAATAGCAATGGTTTTGCTACCCGCATTACAGTCGCCACCATAAAATATAACATCATATGCACCAAGGTCTGAGTCACTTCCCGGAACTTCTTTTTTATATTGCTCATCAACAGGAATTGACTTTTGAAGTTCGGGTAACAAAGTTGCGTAATGAGCTAATTTATCAGACCAGTCTTTATCCTTGATTAAGATAAACGCCTCAAAAGCAGCTTTTGCGCCATAAAGAGCATCTTCATAATTTTCGATAGGACCAACTACAAAATCAATTGTATTGTCCTTCATGCTCATCCAGGCTATATCACTATCAAAATAATCATTCGATAATAGTGCCTCAGCTCTTTTTGTAAGATAGTTCTTTAAACCTTCATCATCAGCATAAGCAGCTGCCTGATTTAATAGTTCAGAAGCTTTGGTTAATTCTGCATTATATGCCTGGTTGTACGGAATGACCTCTAACTCACGAGTCTCACCATCTCTTCGTATAATTGTATAGAGACTATTTTTTGCAGGATTATTAATTGATTCGAACTCTTGTTTTGTCATATCCTGAGGATAGAAATTAGCGCCAGAAGGTTTAGCTCCAATCTCACTTATAAATGATTCATTGTTGTTTAATCTATCCCATGGTCCATAGTTTATTTCCAGGAAACGTTTAAGGTGCTCATCCTGGATCTTTGAAAATAATTCATTCTTGTCTCCCCATGCTTGCTTCCAGAATAAGTTATCCATAATTTGACCAGCCTTAAATAATAAAGGAAGCATTAAACGCTCGTTTTCTGTTAGTTTAGTTACATCAGTCTTTAATTCGACCGGAATAAACTCTTCAACCTTTTCTTTTACATTGGGAATTGATGCCTCGTAGGTCATTTTAGCTTTTTGTTTTTGTTGACAAGATGTTATAATAAACAATCCACCCAACAGATATAAAACCCCTTTTCTCATCTGTTTTAGTAATTTTAATTTATTGAAAGCATTGCATGTTTAATTGACAGATCATTAGGAACTAACAATCCGTAATTAAGTGCATTTACTTAAATTATCATTCTATACTTTAATAATTTACGGTAAGATACCAAAAATATAAAATCAATGAAAATAACATAGTGACAGATCTCATAAGTTATATTAAAACAACTTATAAGATTTTTTATGGTAGGAAAATGAATAATGTATTATCCTTGTTAATCTTCCTGTGATTCAATAGATAAGAGTTTTTCCAGACGTTCTATTTGCTTGTTTTTATTAACTTCACGTAAATTTTGGGCAGTATCAGTAAAGTACTGATGTTTTCGGATGAATGTAAGCTGCTTGATATTCCATTCATTAAAAGAACCAATCATATCGCGTACTTTAAGCTCTTTATAAAGCATATTTGAAACAGGAATAAAGTCTGCTCTTCCCAGGTAATCCAGGTCTGAGTCGCACATTACTTTTTCAAGTATGTTTTTAGGTTCAGGAGGAAATTGTGTTGCCATTATCAGACTGCAAATCTTATCTAACACTTCCGGGTGATAGTGATATTTCTTTAACATCTTACGCGCTAATACTGTACCATGAAATTCATGATCATCGTAACTGATTACGTGGCCTGCATCGTGAAATAGACCAGCTAACTTTAATAAAAGTATTTCCTCTTCGTTTAATCCCTCAGCCCAACCTATTAATTCAACTTCTGTAACCACATCAATAGTATGTTTTACATTGTGATAGAACAAATGATCAGGTAAGTTTTGTTCTAGCATATCAAGCACATCCTCTTGTATATCCAAAAATTGGATCAGAGAATATTTAGTTTTAAAATCGTTATTTGTTTCAGAGGTTGTACCTTCTTTTGTAAGTTCAGGCAATAGTCGCTCTACATAAAATGATTCCATCATTCCTTTGTATTTCACGGGCATCTGACCAGATGAGGTGCATTGAAAGAATTCCTTCACCAGCTCATAGGTCATGGCTGAAATATTAATAGCTCCTGATTTACTGGCTTTACCTAATCTACTGGTAAAATTAACTGAATCACCTGCTAAACGGAATGGTGCTGATTTTTTTCCTGTAGGTTCTGCCAATACCGGTCCTGTGTGAATGCCAATACTCAACTCCCAAAAAGCAGTACCACCTTCGCCACCATTAATTTCAACAGCTACCTGTTGCATTTCCTGAGCAGCTAAAATAACATCTATAGGATTAGTTCTGTTTTCTTCTAACATTCCAGCTCCATAGATAAAGATATCACCAACTGTTTTAATTTTTATGATGTCGTATTTTTGTGCAATATCACCCATTCGGAGTTGAAGTTCATCCAGCTTATCCATTAACTTTTCTGAATTTGGATGATGGCTTAGTTTATGGAAACCTTCAATGGATGCATATAATAAAGATGCTCTTTTAAATCTACGGATTTTTTGACGGGGCTTTACCTTTTTCTCATCATCCTCAAAAGAAAAATTGGATAGTAAGTCAAGGTACTTATCATTTTGTTTCTGAATAAAATTATACCTGCTTACAATTTCATTCATCTCCCGGTTTAACTCTTTATTTCTATTCGCGAGCTTTGAAATCCTTTCTATATATAGTTCTATATTATCCATTAAAACAAAATTTTGCCTAATCCTTATCTTATTTTATAGTTCTAATATAGTTACGGTAAAAGAGTTATTTGGTTTATTTCTATCTGATGTTTTTTTTGAATAACTTATTAAAGACCTAAAATCATTGATAAACTAATGATTTTATTAGATTACTGTCATTTTTAGATGAAAAGCTAGTTCGTTATTTGGGTTCAACTTCCAATAGATTTAATACCTCACCAATTCTTTTTTCATAAGAATCTGTGGCATCCATCCAATGTATATTAAAGCCACTTCTTTCCATCTTTCTGAACCATGTCATTTGTCGTTTGGCAAACTGATGTATGGCTATATTTAATTGCTCAAACATCTCCTGATAAGAAATTTTTCCAATGGCATGTAGAGTAAGATACTTATATTCCAATCCATAATAAATTAAGTCATCAGGATTCACACCCGAATCTAAAATAGATTTTACCTCATCAATCATTCCTTCTTCTAATCTGGACTTTAATCGTTTGGTAATCTTATCCCTTCTTAAATCACGGTCTATTTTAACTCCAATTATTAATGGATTTAATTCGGGTAACTCAACTTCAATTTCCGGATTATCTTTATAATAGGTTTCTATTTCTATTCCTCGTACAGCCCTTTTAATGGTATCTACATCAGTTTTATTGTGTAGTGTTTTAAATGTCGACAATATTTGAGTCAGCTCTTCAAGAGATTTACCTTCCAGACTTTTTCTTAACTCAGGGTTAGATGGTACATGTACCATTTTAAAATGACTTAAAACAGCTTCAATATACATACCTGTTCCACCACACATAATCGGAAACTTGTTTCTGCCTTTAATATCCTCAAATGCTTTAAAAAAATCTGTTTGATATTCATATACATTATACTTATATCCTGCATCAACAATATCAATCAAATGATATGGTATCTGAATTCCATCCACAATATAATCTTCAAGATCCTTACCTGTACCAAGATCCATATTTCTATATACCTGACGTGAATCTGCACTTATTATTTCACCTTCAATTTTAGAAGCCAGTTTGGTTGCTAAAGTAGTTTTACCACTGGCAGTTGGACCTAATACAACAACTAGATTATATGGAGTTTTATTATTCATTGTTTTGAATTGTTTAAAGCCTATTTGACAAGCAAAACTTAATTTGTTCCTATTTTTTATATTTTTACCTGCACAAAACTAATTAAAAACTAACTACCGACACATTTAATAAAATAATATAATGAAATCTAATACTCAACAGCAAAGTCTGATTAGTAAATATAAAAACATCTTTATTAGAACTAAAAAACTTATTATTAGTCCTCAGAAAGAATGGGAAACAATATTTGCAGAAAAAACAGATTTTAACCTGGTTTTAGGTGATTTCTTATTACCCTATTTGGCCATTATTACGTTAATTACATTTATTAATGCAATTACAGGCCATCAAAATACTGATTTTACCTTTGCTTTAAAAAATGCAATTGGTCAATTTACATCTTACTTTTTAGCCTTTTTCATTATTTATTATCTTTTAATTCAGATAATTCCTCAGTTTGCTAAAACAGAAAAAGCAGATTCATTAAAAATAATAGCTGCAAAAACCACTGCTTATTCAATGGTTATTGTGTTTATATTAAAGATATTGACTTTATTAATCCCTCAAATCTTTTTTTTACAAATTGCTAACATTTATACCGGCTATTTGGTATGGCATTCAACCAAATATATTGGTACATTTGAGAATAAAGATTTTAGAATTGTTCTTACAATTATTATTACTTTACTAATTTTGTTCCTCCCGTATTTATTATCGTTAATCTTCTTTAGATTAACAGGACTATGATTGTGAATTTATAATATGACGCAGATTAAATTAAATATAAAAAACAAAAGAGCTTTTTTTGACTTTGAGATTCTTGAAAAGTTTGTAGCCGGTATACAATTATCCGGAACTGAAATTAAGTCGCTTAGGTTGGGTAAAGCCAGTTTGGTTGATGCCTACTGCTATTTTGTAAGAAACGAACTATGGATTAAGGGTTTTAACATTGCAGAGTATTTTTTTGGAACCTATAATAATCACATGCCTCTTAGAGAGCGTAAACTGCTTTTACAGAAAAAAGAACTGCAAAAATTAGACAGAAAGACTAAAGAATCAGGATTAACCATTGTTCCTGTACGTGTATTTTTAAACGACAGAGGTTGGGCAAAAGTTGAAATTGCTCTTGCTAAGGGTAAAAAGAGTCATGATAAACGTGAGACTTTAAAGCTGAAAGATGCCAAAAGAGAAATGGATCGTATGAAAAAAATACATTAGAAAGAAATCATCTTCGATCCTTTCTTTTTCCTAATCATGCGAATCAATAGTTGAAAAAAAGAATAACACAGAGACGCAAAAGCACAGAGTGTATTATATATAACTCATATAAATTGCTCAAATTAGAAAAAGAGAAGTAATTAAACACCATTATTATGAATTCGTAAAGAGTTCACAGAGGTAAATCCTTGCGGATTTAATGAATTTCATAAAAAAAACTCAGTGTCTCAGTGCCATTGTGTTTATTTTTAAACCTTGATTGACATTAATCCTAAATGAATAACCAAACCTAATAAATTTTCTATCTATTAATTTCTCCTTTAAAATAATTGAAATCTCAATTATCAACGCAACCATTTGCTTTTGTCATCATCTTAAAAACAAAACAATATTACCCGAATTTGATAAGATATTGTAAAACGTTAATTTAGAAGAAGAAACAAACTACCTTACTATATATAACTGAGTTTGGGTGGTATTTATTTTTTGCGTGAAGAATCTTGAGGATATAATAAAACGTTGCCAAAATGATAATGCTAAGGCACAAAAGCTTTTGTATACGAGCTTTTCGCCTTGGTTGTTTGGTGTGTGCCTGCAATATTGTAAGGACAGAACGGAGGCAGAGGATCATCTTCAGGAAGCTTTTATAAAAATATATACCAACATAAAAAAATACAGGTTTGAAGGATCTTTTGAAGGATGGATGAGACGCATTGTGGTTAATACGGTTATAGAATCTTTTAGAAAAAAGAATCCGGTATATTTTGTAGATTCTGTTGAGCAACTTGAGCAAGAGACACAGGATATTGAGGAGCATATTGAAGTTGTAGATCCGAATGAGTTGCTTTCATTAATTGAAGAATTGCCGCCTAAATATAAGCTGGTATTTAATTTATATGCCTTAGAAGGTTTATCACATCAGGAGATATCAGATATTTTAGGGATTTCGGTAGGTACATCTAAATCAAACTTATCCAGAGCCAGAAAAATTTTAAAAGATAAATTATCTGTAAAAAAAAATGATTCAATAATAGCATGAGCAAGGAAAACAACATAGACAGGTTATTTAGGGACGGCTTATCTGGTTTTTCAGAAAAACCACCTACTCATGTATGGGATTCTATTAATTCCCAGCTTAATAATAAACGTAAGCAAAGAATGATTCTTTGGTTATGGAAGGGCGCTGCAGCAGCTGCTTTTATTGGAGTAATAATATTGGGAGGTATACTTTATCAGTCTAAGAGTATTGAAACAAATAACTCAATATTATCTAATGCATCTGAAATTAGTATAACAAATATTGATTCAACGCAATCAAATTATCAGAATAAAAATACAGCCGTTGCATCGGAATTAAATGATAATCATACCGAAAATATATTATCAGAAAACATTAATTCTTATAACGATTCTAATTTGGAAATTGGTAATAAGAAATCAGTTAATACAGTTAAAAGTGAGAACCTTTTAGTAAATGAAAATAAGAATGTTATTGCCTTTGTTGATAATAATGATAAAACTATTGAAGGTTTAGAGCCATTGACCAGTAAAGATGGAATAACTCAAACTGAAAAAATAAATCCATCCTTTGTATTCTTTATTCAAAACAAGGATGTTAATGATAAGCAATTTGCGGATGCTATTTTTAATGATACAGAACTAACAGATGAGGAAAAACAAAAAAGATCTCTATTAGAAGTTGTTTCTGTTGGTGGCCAAATTTCACCTTCTTATTCTTATCGTAGTGCAGATGGCGATAAAGCCAATAGCGAAAGTGGAATAACAAAACTAAATGGAGGGTTTAATTTAAATTTAAAAGCATCAAAAAGACTACATGTAGAAACCGGACTTTTATATGCGCAGGTAGGTCAAAAATTTAGCAACACAAATGTTTTTGTAAACAATTCTATGGTTTATGGCTTGTTAAATAGTGATATGGGATCTGCAATGCAAACCGATGAATATCAAAATTCATTAGGTAATATCTCTTTCGAGTCTTCTGGCTCTGATTTAATGGCTGATGCAGGTTCTGAATATAGTTCAGTTGCAGATAACTCTGTTTCTGCCTTAAAAAGTACAACTAAATACGATGTTGATGTTCAGCAGGAACTTGGTTATATAGAGATACCTTTTATTTTAAAATATGATATTATTAGTAGAGGTTTTATTATTTCGTTAAACGGTGGTTTTAGTACAAACTTACTGGTGGGTAATAGTGCTTATTCTCTTGAGAATAACTATAAAAGTAAAATAGGTAGTATGGAAGGCATTAACTCAGTAAGCTATAGTACAAGCTTTGGTATAGGTTTGCGAACTCCTATAAATCAATCTCTGGATTTTAATTTAGAACCACGTGTTAAATATTTTATAAACTCGGTTACCAGTAAGTCTGGTTATGATTATAAGCCATACTCTATGGGCTTATTAATAGGAATTAATTACAAGTTTTAAAGGGCTCATAGTCTTTTCGATGTTCCGTTTCCAATAACTCACTCATACTTGCTTTCTTAAAATAGGAAAGACGGGAATCTCTAAAGATAACTTTTCTGAGTTATTCTGTTCCTTTACTTTTACAAAAGTGGAAATAAATTCAATGATAGATTCCACGGTTTCACTATGCATCATTAAGATTGAAATAACGAACCTAACAGGTTTTCAATCATTATATGAAATTTGTTTAAGAATAGCCTTTCTTGATATAAATTTTCTTTAGGCTTGATCAGAGCTGTCCAAAATATATTAGTATACTGGCGCTTCGCCCAGACCCGACAAAAACGATTCTTAAACGTCAAACTAACCTTGTTTTTTGGTTCGCCGGCTGAGGCCCTTATAGAGTCAGCTAAAGATCAAATTCTATTTTTTATTTAGGACAGATATAAGGCTTGGTGAAAACTTTCCCGGATATATTAAATAAACGTTTGCGCTATGTAAGGTGAATGATGGGGAGCGTTTAATTTTTCAAAAAAGATAATGTTTCAGATAGAATATTTAATAAAAAAGCAATTTATAAACGTTTTAAATACGGTTAATTATTTTTGTTTTATTTCTGTTTGGATGTGTTGTTTGATAAGGGGTGTGTAAAATTAACAAATATTAAATTTGAATGATTGTTTGCTTTCTAACTGTTAAATAATGTCTTTTAATGTGAGTTGAATTTTTTATATGTTAACATTTAATTCTATATTTGACCCAGCAAGCGTAAAATAAACGTTTATAGTGATAGGTAAAGTTGTTTTTTCATTAAATAGTAAATCATGTCAATCATGAATAATAAATCAATTAAAAATTTTGCTCATATAGATGAAGAGCAATTGCCAATAGCCAGACATAAACTTCATGGAGGAAAGCATTTTGCAGGGTTGTATGCAGGAGAACATGTTGCAGCAACAGAATTTGTAATTGGTGCTACATTTGTAGCATTGGGAGCCAGTACCAGAGATATTTTATTAGGATTGCTTATTGGTAATATACTGGCAGTACTAAGCTGGACTTTCTTGACATCGCCTATTGCTGTTAAAACTAAACTTAGTTTGTATACTTATCTGAATAAGATTGCCGGTGATTCTATGACAAAACTTTATAATTGGGCAAATGCTTTGATTTTCACTGTTATCTCAGCCGCTATGATAACTGTTTCGTCCTCGGCTGTACGTTTTCTTTTTGATATTCCCGCGCAGCTTAACTGGTATTCAACAAATATATGGTTCATACTCATTGTGGTAGCTGTAGGTATAATTGTAATATTTATAGCAATATATGGATTTAATACTGTAGCTGATTTTTCCAGTATATGTGCCCCCTGGTTGTTTGTGCTTTTTGTAGCCGGAGCATTAGCTTTGCTTCCTGCATTGGCTCATTCTGTAATTGGATCGACAAGTATTGCAGATTTTGCTCAGTTTATACATATAGGGGATATATCTATATGGAAGGGAGTCACGGATACAGGTGAGTCAGGAATTGGGTTGTTAGAGGTTATTGGTTTTGCCTGGGCAGCTAATACTATTACGCACTTTGGATTAATTGATATGGCTATTTTCCGTTATGCTAAAAAAGCAAGCTATGGACTTTATTCAAGCTTTGGAATGTTGTTTGGCCATTATATTGCATGGATTGCTGCTGGTATTATGGGGGCAGGAGCCGCTGTTTTATTGAAACAACCCGTTGCTTCTTTAGATCCGGGAGATGTTGCTTATTACGCATTAGGTGCTTCTGGTTTTGTAATTGTAATTATTGCAGGATTGACTACAGCTAATGCCAATTTATATCGGGCAGGTCTGGCGGCTCAAGCCATATTTAAAAATCATTCACGTAAAAAAACAACATTGGTAGTTGGGGTATTTACTGTAATTACAGCATGTTTTCCATTTGTGTTTTCAAAGATGTTGCCTTTGTTAACGTATGCCGGATTATTGGTTGTTCCGGTTGGAGGAATTGTATTTGCAGAACATTTTCTTTTTCCAAAAATAGGTTTGACAAGATATTGGGTTTATTATAAAAAAATGGTTACCAGCAAGCCTGCAATTATTGCCTGGATCGCCGGATTGGTACTTGGTTTTGGTTTAAATGCTCTTGATGTAATGTCATTCTATTATTTATTTATTCCTACATGGTTGTTTATCGTTGTGTTATATACTATGCTGGCTAAAGTAAGTGGTGCTGCTGAAGATTATACAGAAGAGATTGAGCAGGAAAAACAACTTCAGGCCGATATACTTGAGTGGCAGGAAGAACAAGCTAAAAATGAACCAATTCCAGTGAAAGATACAACTGCATTTTCAAAAGTATTGAATCTATTCTCTATAGCGTGTCTTATTGCAATTTTGGTCATGTCTTTAATAACCGCTTTTTCAAGTTCAGATATAGATATATATAATATCAATAAAGAGTTTTTCCATAAATATGCCTTCTTCTGTACAATAGGATATTTTGTGTCGGCATATTGGAAATTGAGAAGAGAAAAAGCTTTTAATAAAAGTGTTGTAAGTGATGACGTCACAGAACAAGATATTGTTGAAAATTATAGAGTAGAGCCTCTGAAAGAAAGAGTTGTAGCTATGGCACAAAAGTAATCAGAATATAAAAATATATAGAGATGAATAATATAATTGCATTAAATCAAAATAATATAGGAGTATTACCTTCAAATGTAAAAGTACCTTCTTACGATAGAAGTAAGGTAAAAACAAGTATTGTGCATATTGGCGTAGGAAATTTCCACCGTTCGCATGAAGCCTATTATACTAACGAATTAATGGAGCGTTATGGTGTGTTAGATTGTGGAATTTGCGGAGTTGGTTTACTTGACTTTGACCGTCGTATTTATAATACATTGAAAGAACAGGATGGTCTTTATACATTAGTAACAAAAAATTTAGATGGATCGCTTTCTGCAAGTGTTATTGGATCAATTGTAGAAGTACTTTTTGCTCCTGAAGATCCGAATGCAGTGATTGAAAAGATGGCTAATCCAGACATTAAGATTATCTCTTTAACAATAACAGAAGGTGGTTACAATTTAAATGAAGGTTCCGGTGAATTTGATTTTAGTAACCCGGCTATTGTAGAAGATTTGAAAAATCCTGGTTCTCCGAAAACTGTTTTCGGATATCTTACTCAAGCTATGAAACTACGTATGAACAGAGGTATTGGAGGTTGTACCATTCAATCTTGTGATAATATTCAGGGTAATGGTGATGTTGCCAAAAAAGCTTTATTGGATTATGTAGGCCAGGCTGAACCTGAACTGTATTCGTGGATTGAAGCGAATGTAACTTTCCCTAATGCCATGGTAGATCGTATTACCCCTGTTACAGTAGATGCAGATAAGGATAAATTAAGAGAGGAATTTTTTATTGATGATCAGTGGCCGGTTGTTTGTGAGCCTTTTATTCAATGGGTAATAGAAGATAAGTTTGCCGCAGGAAGACCAGCCTGGGAGAAAGTGGGTGCTCAGTTTGTTGAAAATGTAGTGCCTTTTGAAAATATGAAGTTGCGTTTATTAAATGCCGGTCACTCTGTTCTTGGGATGCTAGGTGCTTTACATGGATATAAAACAATTGACGAGGTAGCACGAGATGAGGAATTTAAAGTTTTCTTAAGGGCCTATATGGATGAGGAAGCTACACCAACCCTTGGTGATCTTGGAGATATAGATCTTCCTGCATACAAAAATAGCTTAATAGAGCGCTTTCAGAATATTTATATAAAAGATTTGGTTTCCAGGATATGTCTTGAAAGTTCTGCTAAGTTTCCAATATTTATTTTGCCAACAATTAAAGCTCAATTAAAACAGAATGGCAATATTGAAAAAGCTGCCTTTGTAGTAGCAGCATGGTGTAAATACAATGATGGTATTAATGAACAGGGAAATGCATATAATATTGACGATGCAATGAGTGATGTTCTTATTAAAGCAGCAGCTGATTCGCATAAGGATCCAATGGAATTTTTGAAAATCGATAAGATATTTGGTGGTTTGGTAAATAATCAAAGGTTTGTTGATTTGTTCCTTTTATCGTTGAAAACACTCCGGGGTAAAAAAATCAAAGAATGTGTTAAGGATATAAATACCAAAATATTAGTGTAATGAAAACTATTGTTTGTTTTGGTGAAGTTTTGTGGGATATGCTTCCTTCTGGTAAAAAGCTTGGTGGGGCACCCCTTAATGTTGCCCTTAGACTTCAGTCGTATGGCAATAAAGCTTCTGTAATTAGTGCGATTGGTAAGGATACACAAGGCGATGAGATCATTGAAAAGATGAAATCGTACACTGCTTGTTTAGATCATATTCAATTTAGTAAAAACTACAATACAAGTGAGGTACTTGTTTCGTTGGATCATAATGGTTGTGCTTCATACGATATAAAAAAGCCATGTGCCTGGGACGATATAGAATTGTCAGATTCAGACATAAAAGCAGTGAGGAATGCTGATGCTTTTATATATGGAAGTTTGAGTGCAAGAAGTGAAACCTCCAGGGCAACTTTACTCGGTTTGCTAAAAAATGCAAAGTTTAAAATTTTTGATGTTAACCTTCGTGCTCCTCATTATACTCTTGAAGGTTTGCAAGAATTTATGACTTATGCAGATTTTATAAAATTGAATGATGATGAAATTGTTGAAATCTGCACTGGGATGGGGTTTGAGAGTGAATCATTGGAGGAAAATATTTGTTTCATCGCAAATAGAACAAATACAAGTCATATTTGTGTAACAAGAGGAGAAAAAGGAGCCGTTCTTTATATTAATAATAGTTTTTATTATAACGAGGGTTATAAAATAGTGGTTGATGATACAGTAGGTTCTGGAGATTCATTTCTAGCGACTGTGATTGATCGTTTGCTTAAAGGTTTTTATCCAAAACAAGCAATTGATGATGCATCAGCTGTTGGGGCAATAGTAGCATCCAGAAGTGGTGCAAACCCTAAAATATTAAAAAACGAAATAGAAGATATTCAGAAACAGCATAGTGATGCTGTATACAAATTGAATTAGCAATAAGTCATAGTTTATAATTAGGTTAGTCAAACATTAAAGGCCACTATCAGAATTTTGATAGTGGCTTTTGTTTTTAATAGATTGATGTTCAGGTTTAATAGATATTATCGATTACTTTGATATTACATCTGGTTTATTGAATTAGTCAACATCACTTTCGTCATTGTTTGTCATCTTTTCTCTTAAAAATTGAAGAGCCCGTCGAAGTTGAGTTTGAACGGTGTTGATGCTAATGCCTAGTTTGTCGGCTGCTTCCTGATATTTGTTTCCTTCAATATATACAAGATCAAATACTTTACGTCTCTCCTGAGGTAATTGCTCTATTGTTTTATAAAGTGTTACATACTTTTCTACGTCATCAGTATCAGGCAAATCGGCTTTGTTGTAATCATCTGAAGTTGACATAAAAACCTCTTGTCGTTTATCTTTTGATTTAAGATAGTTGAGTGTTTTATTCTTTACTGATCTGTACAAATAGTAATCAAGGTTGTCACTTACATTTGTAAAACTCTTTTTTTGCCAGAAATTTATTAATGTTTCCTGTACAATATCTTCGGATGAGTGTTCATTTTGAATAATCTTATTTGCAAATAGTACCAACGGAATATAATATGTATCAAAGAGGAGCTTAAAAGCTGACTTTTCGTCCTTTTTATACAATGTTAATATTTCGTTTGCCTTTTGACGAGACATAAATATACTGATTATCAATTTGAAATAAGCGTTTCCGGTAGTTCTGGGTGTGTACAAATATAAAAAATATATTACAAGAGCGTATCAAAAGCCTCAAATATGAATGAAAGAATTAAATAAAAGTGTTTGTTTTAATTTTTTTTGAAAAAAAACATACTTGCTGTCACTGAAAAGTATTTTTTTGTTGTCTTAGTAGTATAAGAGAAGGGGGATTGTTTTTTTAGAAGTGAAAATTTTAAAAAACTCCTTTGATTTAAAATAATGAATTAGAATGATAATAGATGAAATTATAAATAAATACTTAAGTAAGGAGCCTTTGACGGACGAAGAGCTTTCGATTCTTGATGAATGGAGAGTTAAAAGCCCTGAAAATGAAGTTTTTTTACAAAGTCTGGAGTCATTAAAAGATGATAGTAAGCTAAGCCAAAGACTTAAAAAGGAATTAGACGATACCTATTACACAACAAGGAAGAAGTTAGAATCCCGCAAGTCAAAAGCACGACGAACTCTTTGGTATCGTGTGTCAGCAGCATCGGTTATAATGGTATTAGCTATTACGTCTGCATTATACTTGACTCGTGATTTAGGTCCGGATAATTACCTGGGTAACATTGAGCCTGGTATACATCAGGCTACACTGGAACTGGCAGATGGTAGTAAAATAGAATTAACGCCTCAGGTTACAGATGTTGTGCAGGAGGAAGATGCAGTTATTAGTATTGATAAAGGCATGGTTTCGTATGAAGAAACAAATAACGTTAATGAAGTAATAGCAGACTCCGTCGTATATAATACGATTGTTATTCCACGTAAAGGAGAATATAAAATCATGCTGAGCGATGGTTCAACAATCTGGTTAAATTCTGAGTCAAAACTTAGATATCCGCAGAAGTTTAAAGGTGATGAGCGAAGAGTTTTTCTGGAAGGAGAAGCTTATTTTGAAGTGGCGCATAATAGTAATATGCCGTTTATTGTTGAGACAGAAGCTCAGGAGCTAGTGGTGTTAGGAACAAAATTTAATATTACTGCATTTCAGGGTGGAAGTACAATACAGTCAACATTGGTGTCGGGAAGCGTCAAAATCAATATAAAAGATTCTGATAAAAAAGTGTTGTTAATACCGGGTCAGCAGGCTGTTGTAGACAAAGAATCTAAAAATTTAAAAGTAAACTCAGTTGATGTTTCTGAGATTACAGCATGGAAAGAAGGATTCTTTTCATTGGAAAACGTAACAATGGAAGAGTTTCTGGATAGACTATCACGTTGGTATGATGTGAAATTTGTGTATGATAATGAAAGTGCAAAAGAGTTGGCATTTAAAGGAAGTGTACCTAGATATGACAACTTAATCAATGTTTTGGATATGCTACAGGCTATTAGTCCTGTGGAGTTTATATATCAAAAAGAAGAGATTGAGGTTAAAATGAAGAAATAAAAATAGCGGTAGGTTCTGGTAAAACCAACCGCTATAATTTCAATAAAAACTGTTGCAACAGTAATTATAATTAAACTTGAATTACAAATGTATGAAAAAATGTTATCATTACGGCCATATTCCGAAACGGAAATGGAAGGGGATTTTATGGCTAAAGGATTCGAAATCGGTACAGCTGGTACTGTGCTTTTGTTTGGTGTTTTTTGTTGCCACATCGGCGTATTCTCAACAAACATTAAATGTCAATTATGAGAATCAAACAATAGTATCGGTTTTAAATGACCTAAAGAATCGTACAGGAATGAAGGTTACTTATATGCAAGGACTGATTCCTGAATCTAAAAAAGTTAGTGTTACGATTAAAAATGCCACAGTTGAGAAGGTTCTTAATGAGGTACTTGTAAAAAATGGTTATAGTTATCAGATTAAAGATAACGTTATTCTAATAGGTGAGAAGGAAGAAGTTCCACAGGAACAGCAGGAGAATAAAGCTTATAAGTTAACAGGTAGAGTAACTGATGAAAAAGGGAATCCGCTTCCCGGGGTAACCGTTATTGTCACTCAAACCCATCTGGGAGTTGCTACTGATACCAACGGCCGTTATAGCATTTTGGTTAAAAAAGATGAAGTCCTTAAGTTCTCTTTTATTGGTTTCAAACCACAGACTATATTGGTCGATGGAAAACCAAAACTGAACGTTGGGATGAGACCAACACAAGAAAATGTGGATGAAGTAACGGTGGTTGCTTTTGGTACGCAGAAAAAAGAGAGTGTAGTTTCGGCTATTACAACTGTAAAACCACAAAGCTTAAAAACTTCAAATAGTGATCTTACCTCAAGTTTTGCAGGTCGTATTCCAGGACTTGTAGCCTGGCAAACTGGTGGTATTCCTGGAGCTCTGACTGAAGAAGAAATGAATACTAAATTTTATATTCGTGGTATTACTTCGTTTGGTGAGAATGCTAATATCGACCCATTGATTTTATTAGATAATGTTGAAGTTTCTAAACTTGATCTGGCACGTATTGATCCCGATGATATTGAAAGTTTCAGTGTAATGAAGGATGCATCTGCAACAGCGATGTATGGTGCACGTGGAGCTAATGGGGTTATCTTAGTAACCACTAAAAAAGGTAAAGAAGGTCAGGTATATACTTCTGTACGATACGAAGCTATTGCTTCAATGCCTACGCGTGAAATTGATGTAGTTGATCCTGTTACTTATATGAAATCATACAATGAGGCTTTAACAGGTCGTGACCCTTTAGCTACTCCATTGTATACAGCAGACAAAATTAATAACACAGGAAGTTCAAAGTTTCCTTCTTATGTTTATCCTGCAAACGACTGGTATAATTTACTTTTTAAAGATTATACAATTAACCATCATATGGGTATGAATATCCGTGGGGGATCAAAAGTTATTCAGTATTATGCATCTTTAAATCATAGTATGGATCGTGGTATGTTGAATACAGATCGTTTGAATCAGTTTGATGTAAATATTCGCAACCATACTACTGCTCTTCGTGTGAATTTGAATATTGATTTAACACCAAGTGCAAAATTAGTTATGAACTCCTCAACTACACAGGATAAATACCACGGACCTCAGGCTGATGTGCGTGAAGCTTACCAAATGGCCTTTGCTGCCAGTCCTGTTGATTATGCTGCTGTTTATCCTGCCGATGAGCTTCATGACTGGCCGCATATTCGTTTTGGTGGTTTAACCGCTAACACCTATAATCCATATGCAAAGATTCAGATTGGATATCAGGAACGTAGTCGTTTTTCTACAGTAAACCGTCTTGAATATATTCAAAACCTTTCGGCTTTGATTAAAGGTTTGGAGATTAGAACAAATGCATCTTTATATCACGAAGGATATTACCTAAATCAGTTTTCAACAGAAGACTATATGTACCGTCTTTTGGATTTCAACTACCAAACAGGTGCACATACTTTACAACAAGTTAAAGAAGGACGCAGAACCTTACAGTTGACTAATCCACAGAATAACTCTGCTGGGGCAAATCAGCTGACGGGTGAGTTTAAACTTATGCATACTGCTGCCTGGAAAGATCATACAACTAGTTATACAGCTGTGTTTAATATGCAGCAGTCTACAAATTCGCAGCCGGGTTCCTTGTTAGAAGCAATACCTGCAAGAAACATGGGAACATCAATGCGTTTGGCTTACGGTTATAAAGAACGTTATTATGCAGAGGGTAGTTTCGGTTACAATGGATCAGAACGCTTTGCTAAAGATAACCGTTTCGGATTTTTTCCTGCTGCAGGTTTAGGTTGGATTATTTCAAAAGAGCCTTTTATGCAATCAACAGCTAACTGGTTAACATTTATGAAACTAAGACTTTCGTATGGAAAGGTTGGTAACGATGGAATTGGTGGATCAGGTGGTTCAAGATTTGTATATCTACCAGATATGACTATCAATTCACAGGATTTATATACTATTAATTCCTATGAAAATCCGCAGGTGACCTGGGAAGTTGCAGAGCAAACTAACTTCGGTCTTGAGGCTACTTTGTTGGATGGTAGTATAGACTTTACTGTTGATGCTTATCAGGAGATTCGTCACAACATCCTTTCAAACCGTTTGGTTGTTCCAGCAAGTGTGGGATTGGGACTATTCCCATTGGATAATATTGGTGAAGTGAGATCAAGAGGTATTGATTTACAAGGGAAAATCCAAAAGGCAATAACTCCTGATTTCTGGTTTATTCTGAACGGAACGCTGACATATAATAAAGCAACGTTTAAACAAATTGAAGAAGCAATGGATAAGCCGGTTTGGCAACAACGTGTTGGTCATGATATTTCGCAACAAGTTGGTTATATTGCTGAAGGTTTGTTTCAGGATCAGGAAGAAATTGACGCAGCACCGGTTCAGTCAGGTGATGTGATGCCTGGAGATATTCGTTACCGCGATGTAAATGGTGATGGTATTATAGATGTAAGTGATGCTGTACATATCGGTTTCCCAACAACACCTCGTATTATTTATGGATTTAATGGTGTGATTAACTATAAAGCATTCGAATTCAATTTTGCTTTCCAGGGATCAGGTCAACGATCTATGTTTATTAATCCTGAAGCAATTACGCCGTTTACCAACGATCATGCTTTATTAACTGAGATTTATAAAAACCACTGGACACCTGACAATATGCAGTCCAAACCTTTCTGGCCTCGTTTGTCAACAAACAGTATTACTTATCATAACAAGGAAGAAGACTGGACAGCAAATCAGGAAGTTGTTCGTTACTCAACTTACTTTATGCGTGAGGTTAAATTTTTACGATGTACTTCGCTGGAGTTGGCATACTATCTACCAGAGCGTTTAACTGATAAAATGAATTTGAAAAGACTGAAAGTGTTTGCTCGTGCAAATAATCCTTTTATCATAAGTAGTTTCAAATTATGGGATATAGAGTTAGGTAATAACGGGTTTAACTACCCAATTCAGAAAACTTTTTCTGTTGGTGCAAACATCAGTTTCTAAACAAATTTGATTATGAACTTAAAAAATATATTAATTGGCTGTGCGGGAATGCTTTTATTATTCTCGTCATGTAACAATTATCTGGATATTGCTCCAGAAGATGATATTTTGGATATTTCTGCTGTATTTGAAACAAGAGATGGGGCAGAAAGATGGATGAAAGGTGCGTATGCAGGCATGTCAGACCTGTATGGTGGAGAATATACAGATCCTGCTATTTTAGGAGGAGATGAATATGTAAGCGGTCAGTACTCTCGCCTTGAAACCTACCATACTATGTTTTACATTGGCGATGGTTTACAGTCTATAGTGGAGCCATATGGTAACCTGTGGCGTTATGATGGATTGTACAATAAAATTCGCTATTGTAATACTTTTCTGGATCACATAGGTGAGGTTTATAACTTGTACGATGGTGAGTTAGAAACCTGGACTGCTGAAGTAAAGGCTGTTAAAGCTTATTATTACTTTGAAATGGTGAAACGTTACGGACCGATTGTTTTGGTTCCAAAAAATATTGAAGTATGGGCTTCGCTGGAAGAAATGAGAGGTACACGCAGCCATGTGGATACTTGTTTTGCCAGAATCATAAGCTTATTGGATGAATCTATTCCTGATTTAAAATTGATGTCAGAGAAAAATCCGGAGCGTTATCAGTATTTTTCAAAAGAAGGTGCTGTTGCATTAAAAGCAAAAGTATTGCTATTTCAGGCATCACCCTTGTTTAACGGTAATTCTTACTATAGAGACTTCCGCAACAGGGATGGAGAACTATTATTTAATACGGATTATGATGCTGAAAGATGGAAAACAGCAGCCGAAGCCATTGATGCTGCTATTGAAATGTGCGAGCAAAATGGTTATCAGTTAATTTCCGGAAGTACAGAAACAACAACTCCTTTACGTAATACTATGCGAGATGTTGAACTATCAATTTGGGCACCAAATTATGCAACAACCGAAGGGGTTATGCTTGTTCCAAATACCAGTTCATTGTTCAGAAACACATTGCCATCAGTAGGTACAAGTACCAGTAACATTCATTACGATAATATTGTATCGGGAGATGCAGGTGCAAGTATTAAAATGGTTGAACAGTTTTATACAAAAAACGGATTGCCAATAGATCAGGATATTACCTGGGATTATGAACGTCGTTATGTGATGGGTCGTGAAACAAATAGCTACTATAAAAATGTAGTGGATATGAATCAGAATGTGCTGATACTTCACTTGAATCGCGAGCCTCGCTTTTATGCTGATATTGCAGCTCCGGGAACATACTGGCAACGCGGAACCTATGGATCGACTTATTACAACTTGTTGATGGAGACGTATAAAGGTCTGCCTGTGGGGATTAAGCAAGATGCTATTGATCCGAATTACCCACAAAACCTGACTGGTTATTGGGTTAAAAAAGGTACACGTACCGAAGTGCCAACAAATAATTATGCAGTACAATTAACATCTATACTTGGATCAAGTCGCCCATTGTCGGCTATTCGTTTGGCAGATCTGTATTTGATGCAGGCTGAGGCATGGAATGAATACGAGGGACCTGATGGTGCCAACAGCGATAAGATTTTTGGCTCTTTGAATATTATTCGTGAGCGTGCCGGAATCCCATCAGTTGAGGATTCATGGACTAAATATTCTAAAAATCCATCTAAGATAACGACCAAAGAAGGTATGCGTGATATTATTCACCAGGAAAGAACAATTGAGCTTGCATTTGAAGGACAACGTTTCTGGGATCTTCGTAGATGGAAAACTGCTCAATCGGAATTGAATCAAAAGCCAAGAGGATGGAATGTTTTAGGTCAGGATGCACGTGAGTACTATAATAACTTTGAAGGTCCTTCTGTAGTTTGGGATAAAGCAGAGTTTAAATCTCCGCGCGATTACTTATTCCCTATTAAAAGTGAGGAAGTGATGATTTCAGGAGTGGTACAAAATCCTGAATGGTAAAAATTTCAATTTCTATAATATGAAACGAGCTATGAATAAGAAATTATCAAATATTGAGATGGCTATACCGGCGAGTTTCATGTTACCATTAAATGTAAATTTTAGAAACATGAAGAAATTATTCCTATTAATATTAGTTGTTGCAGGTATATACTCCTGCAACAAAGACGATGATGGCTATCTTGATGTCAAGACCGATCAGAATACAATATCGTTTGAGGCTGTTGAGGGAGCTGCAATAATGCGTTTTAGTCTGGATGATCCACGAATCTATCGGGTAAAAGCTGTATATAACGATCAATATGGTACACGTGTAGTTAAAATGGCAAGTTTTGCCAATGACTCTCTTTTACTAACAGGATTCAATGAACCTCAATCAAGTGTGGATGTAAGCGTATCATACCTGGATGAAAATGATAATGAATCATCATCCATGGAATTCACTTTTAGTACATTGGCTTCAGCTGTGTATTCCTTCTTTGATGATGCTGATGTTTTTCCATACTGGGACGGATTTGCAGTTACTTATAAAGCACCTAAAGTAGTAAGTGGTTTTGCCAATGTTTACTTTATCGGAATAAATCCTACTACAAAGTTGCAGGATAGCATTTTAGTAGAAACCTTCCCAATCAGGGCAGGAGGTGATACTCGTCTTTACTCGTTGGAAGAGACTCAGAAGAATGATTATAATACTGTAATTATCACAACAGAAGATTATAAACAAACCATTGCCAGAACCAAAACCTGGGAAAATGTTGAGTCTTATACACGTGTAAAACTTCCGAATACAGATTTTGAATTAATTGATCCATTCGAATTGTCAATGGAGGACAAAAATGATGATAATCCATCAATGCCGGTTCGCTTTGGTAAAGAGTATTTATTTGATGGTGATGTTAAAGGTAATCAGCGTTTAGAAAACTTTAATAGAGGTTGGGTTCCTCCTCAGTTTACATTCTATGCTGGCCCTAGAGCACAGCAAAATCTAAACGGAGATCAAATGTATTTTGTACTTGATGTTAAAGAGGCAAAGGTGGCTGGTGAGTTGAGATTTTATTCTATGTTGGATGACAATGCTCCCATACCTTCGCTTTACAATTACGACTATCATACGAAGTCTCCTTGTGCTATGAAAGTTTATGGTTGTAACGATTATGTGCTTAGTACAGACCCTACAGCTGAAACAGGAAGTTGGAAAGAACTGGGTTCATTTAACCGTGATCCGAGTGAAGCTTTGGCTGATCGTTGGTATGTAAATCCAAATACAGGTTATACCTATTATCTTACAAGTTTATCAGAACAAGAAGCTGCTGATCCGGCATATATTTCTGTGGCTTTGGAATTTGATGGTACAGCATATCGTTATTTCAGAATTGAAGTGGTGGATACCTATGAAAACTTATATGCGCCAAGCTTTTTCCATAACAATGATGGTTATGTAAGCTTCCACGAGATTGAACTATATGCTAAAAAAGACTGATTATGAAAAGAATATTTTTATACACTATATTACCTGCACTTTTCATTGGCCTGTTTTCGAGCTGTGAAAAATTAGAGGATACATATTCTGATTACTCTGGAGATGGCCCAATTCGTTATTTATCAAAAGTCTATGATATTGAGGCTGAAGCAGGATGGGAAGAAGTAAAGTTGACCTGGGAAAACAAAAGTGATGCGGCCAGAGAAGCAATTAGAATTGTATGGAAAGATGATAATGTAACTAACGAAACAATTATCGATAAAGATGCAACAACTTGCGTGATTTCTGATTTAGAAAACTATGAATACAGTTTTTCTGTTTCATCAATTAGTTATGATGAGGATAACAATGTGGATGCAAGTTCACTGGAGTCAACAGTGTATGCTCGTCCATACACCTTTGATCATGAAGAGCTGTCAACTTTTTCACGTGTTGTTATCAAACAATTTAAAGTAGGAAGTGACAACTTGTTAATGTTCTTTGATACATGGAAGGATAACCTTTTGGATGTTGAAATTGGTTATTATAAAACGAATGAAACAACTGAAACTCGTATCCAGTTAACAAAACAGCTTATAGGATCAGAATACTGGCCTGATGGAGAAAAGTATTTATTGATTTCAGGAATTGATTTAACAAAGGATGTTAATGTTTACCGTACAGGAACAATTGAATCACTTGATGATCCTGATTTCAGTATCGACTTTCCAATCATTACTTTAAACCTGGATGTATTGGCATTTAATAGTGATTTTGCAACTCAGGTTAATAACTATCTGAATGTATCTGAACTGGATGCAAGTACTGTTGCTGATGTAGAAGTTTTGGAATTTGATCAGGATTTGATGTCACTTGAAGATTTGTTGTATTTCCCCAACCTGAAAACAGTTTACCTGGGAAAAAACAGATATATGACATCCACTTATGCTGCAGATTATTCTTCGCAATCCACATTGTCGGATAAGGAGCTAAGCCTTGCGGTATTAAATGTAGCTCATGATATCTTACAGTTGGATGTTCACCAGTATAATGCGCACTATTTGGCATCATACGAGGCTCCTGCATGGTTTGTTAAAGAAGAGAATCCAACAGTACCTGCACTCGATTTATATGAAAGTACAGACTTATGGAGCTATGCAGTAACTCCTGCTGATCAAATTGGCTATGATTCATTTTTAAATAATCTGTTCGATAATCAAAGCGCTACAGCATGGACTCCTTTGATGGGATCTGAATTGTTGGTTCACCAAATTGAACTTGACCTAGGTGTTGAAACGGATATTAGAGGTTTTAAAGTTGTTCAGTCATCTTCTGCACAAAGTTCTATACTTCCTAGTTTCATTAAAATAGAAATTGCAAGTGAAGGTGGACAATATGTAATTGCAGGCTCATCTGATGAGATATTTTTAGGAGATAGCAATGGCGAAACAACCATTATATATCTAAACAAAGCACAGGAAACACAAAAAGTTCGAAGAATTCGATTTTATGTTACCGACAAAGATTACTACGGGTATTCTTTCGGTACAGCGCTTGCAGACTTTATGTTGATTAAATAATAAAATGAGTACAGGATTTGATTGATCAGATCCTGTACTTAATGCCAATAAATACTGAAACGATATAATGGAAAAGATGAGACGAATTCTATACATATTGACACTTCTTGTGGCTTTGGGAGCACATGCTTTTGCACAAAATACAGGTATTGTTTTCGAGGAGACGAAATCGTGGAAGAAGATTGTCAAAAAGGCAAAAGAAGAAAATAAACTGATTTTTGTAGATTGTTATGCTGATTGGTGTGGTCCATGTAAGAAGCTTGCTAAAGAGGTTTTTACACAGGAGAAAGTTGGCACTTTATTCAACGAGAAGTTTATCAATGTTAGTTTTAATGTAGAAAAGGATGAAGATGGAAGAACACTGGCTCAAAGCTGGAAAGTAACAGTGTTGCCTACTTTGTTTTTTATTGATCCGGAAACAGAGCAACCGGTGCATAAAATGGTTGGTTCCGGTGATGCTGAATGGCTGATTAAAGGAGCTAATCTGGTTGCTGATCCGAAAAACGGATTACAAGCCATGCTCGATCGATATAACAGTGGAGAACGCGAACCGGTTTTTATGCTTCAATTGGTAAAACTGCTGAAGGAAGCCGATATGAAAAACGAAATTGAGAAAGTAACCAAAGATTTTTTGAATACTTTAACTCTGGACCAATTGGCAACGCCAACAGTATGGACCTTAATTATGCAGTGGGAAAATGATCCACTATCGAAGACCTTACTTACTGTTCGCGACAATATCGAAAAGTTCTATGCTATTCCGGGAGAGAATCAGAAAATGTTAGTAGATATTACTTTGGCTAATGCAATATTAAACAAAGCCATTGAATACGCTACTACACCAAACCTTGCAGCTTACGAGCCTGAAAAATACAATGCTTATGTTGATTATCTCGAAAAAGCAGAAGGACCAGGAAAAGATATGGCAGCTATTTGGTTAAATACCTCAATGTTATCTCGCCAGGGCGATTGGAAACAGATGTTGGAAGTAATGCACGTAGTAAAGGATGAACAACTATTTCCACCGCAGGTTTATGGACAGTATTTTATGTTCTTTATTAAATCTCTGGCAGATATGGAAGATAAAGAAGCCGTAGAGTCAGGAGCAAACTGGTTGGATGAATTAATCACCAATGCTTCAGGAGAAGACTTACCATCATATTCTGTTCGGGCTACAATGAACGGAGCAAAAGCAGAACTTTACCAGGCTGCAAAAAAGTATGGTCCTGCTCAAAAGGCTAAAAAAGAAATGGAAAAATACGTTCAGCTTATTCAGGAAGAACAAGCTGCAGCTAAATAAAAAGAAAGCGGTTCTTATTAATGATCAATGCATCATTTGCATTACAAACTACAAGGTATTTGTTCAATGCTCTGTGCTTTTAAACGAAGGGAAACAGAGTCTGACTATTAAAATGACATACATAACATAACGTAAGAACAAAGGATTGGTCTTACATGAATGTACCCTTATTTATATAAGTGATGGGAGAAGTGTGGTCGAACTTGATTGATTTTTGAATGGAGAGGGTAGGAAGCTCGTCTAGGCTAAACTCCAATCGTTGAATTTATTCAACATTCAAATCTATTTACTGACTTAACAATGAAAAAAAGATATTTATTAATAATAGTATTAACGCTAATAGGTTTTGTGCAGTCTAAGGCACAAAATAGTACAGAAACCGAATTGATTTACAATGAAGTTAACGGAGTTCCTGTAGTTGAAGTTGTAATTGGCGAAAATACCTACCGGTTTTTGCTGGATACCGGCGCAGGTATTACCTGTGTATCTGATCGTCTGGTAAATACGGAGGAGCTTGAATATAAACAGACCCAGGAATCCATGAAAGGGCTTGGTAACAATTTGTTTGTTGCGCAAATACCAGAAAGTACTATTGGGGAACTGATTGTAAAAAATAAGGAAGCCATAATTATGAGTGCTGACAATGTGATATTTTCTGCATTGGATGTTGACGGAACTATTGGAGCTAATATTTTGACTGACTATGTGGTTACATTTGATTCTAAAAAGCAAACGATCACCCTTTCGGATAAAGCAGATGCTGAAATTACAAATTGGGAAACACTTAAGTTGTGGAAAAATGTACCACTTTTTAATATTAAACTACAAGGTAAGGATGAGCTTTATGATGTTCCTGCGTTGTTTGACAGTGGTAATGGAACAGGGGCGCTTGGTCTTCCATCGGTTGAAGGTTTTGAACAATGGACCAGTGCCGGAATCATCAATAATGTAGCAGAGGGGCATGGTGCAAACGGTTCGATGGTTGGCGGTTTAACTGGTATGGATAAGCTTTACCGTGGAAAATTAAACGACCTGCATATTGGAGGTTATGTATTTGAGGGTATCCCTGTAATGACCGGTGGTATGGGTTATCTGCTATTATGCTTTAAAATGACAGATTTGGGTAAAATAACCATTGATTACCCTAATAACCGCTACAATTTTTCTGTGTATGAGGACTGTGCTGTTTGGGACGGTGATAATCGTCCTGTGCTTACCGGTGCAGATAATGGCCAACTACGAGTGGCTGCAGTTTGGGGTGAAGAAGCCAGGGCTAAACTGGATCCGGGAAATATTATTTCAGAAATCGGTAACAATGAAATCACTAATGTTAACGATAGTACTCCAAATATCGACAAACTTATCCTGGATTACGAAGCTCAAAATGAAAAGGTAACAGTGAAGGACAAAATTGGTAAGGTTAAGAAATTACCTGCGTCAATATTCCTGCCTGTAAACATTAAAAAATAAAAGCTATGATGATAAAACGTATTATACCAGGGATTTTATCCCTGTTGTTGGGAATTACATCTGTATGTGCCCAACAATTAAACATGGCAGATAAGCTTCCGTTTGATCCGGAAGTAAAGGTTGGTAAGCTAAAAAACGGACTTACTTATTATTTAAGACACAACGAGAGCCAAAAAGGTTTGGCCGACTTTTATATTCTTCACAATGTAGGATCTATTCAGGAAGAAGATTCTCAGGCAGGATTAGCTCACTTTTTGGAGCACATGGCCTTTAATGGGACGAAGAACTTTCCTGGTAACTCAATGGTGAGCTGGCTCGAAAGTATAGGTCTTCAGTTTGGTACAAACCTAAATGCGGCAACAGGCATGGAGATGACTTACTATATGTTATCGCAGGTACCATTGAAACGTGAATCAATCCTGGATTCTACTTTGTTAGTACTTCACGATTGGTCGCATTTTATATCATTGGAAGATGAAGAGATAGATAAGGAGAGAGGCGTTATCAACGAAGAACGTCGCCAGCGAAATAATGCTTTCTTCCGTGCGGGGAGAAAAGCGGCCCCTGTGTACTACAATCACACTCGCTATGCCGACCGTGATATGTTAGGAACAGAAGAGTTTTTAAAAACCTTTCCTTCGGAGAGTTTGCGTAACTATTATCATCGTTGGTATCGCCCGGATTTGCAGGCTGTCATTGTTGTTGGAGATATTGATGTAGCTCAGGTAGAAGAGAAACTTATAAACATGATGGCAGATATACCTGCTCCTGTAAATCCGGAACCTAAAACAATCATTTCAATACCGGGTAATGTTGAGCCATTAATGACGGTTATTACCGATCCTGAGATAACAGAAGCCAGTGCCAGTCTTTATATTAAACGTGACGCTCTTCCTGTTGAATACAATAGCCGTGTTGGCGTATATAATATGGATTTATTGTTGAATGCAGCCCTTTCAATGGCCAATGCTCGATTGGCAGAGATGGCACAGGCTGTTGCTCCATTTAGAGGTGCTCAATTGGTTAATAGTCCGATTAGCTTTAGCACTGATGCTGTTGGTTTCCATGTTTCATCAGCAAAAGGAAATCTTCCATTAGCTTTTGAGGCAGCTTATACAGAGTTGGAACGTATTCGTCGCTATGGATTTACTGCTCCGGAATTAGAAACTTTCAAAACAACTATTTTACGTGGAGCTAAATATGCATATGAAACAGCCGATCAGCGTGATAACGAAAGTTATGTATGGGAGTGCATCGAAAATTATACAAAAAACAAGCCTGTACTTTCTGCTAAACATGAGTGGGCAGTTCTTAGTTTGCTGGTGTCGCAAATGAAGCTTGATGATGTAAATAAGCTTTTGTCAACCTTGTTAACACAGTCTAATAATGTATTGGTTACTATTGTTCCTGAGGAAGCAGGTGTTGTTGTTCCAACTACAGAACAAATGGCGTCAATCATGGCTAAGGTTAGACGTACTGAACTGCAACCTTATGAAATGAAGGTGATTGATAAGCCACTTATTTCGAATGTGGATACAATTAAGGCAGGAAAAGTCGTAGATACTAAAGAGGGAGTCTATGGTTCAACAGAATGGATTCTGTGCAATGGAATTAAAGTATTGGTGAAGCCTACAACTTACAGTCCAAGTCAGGTTTCTATGAGTGCTTATGCTGATGGAGGACTTTCGATAGTTGATGATGCTGATTATTTTACAGCTCAAAACTTAATTCCATTGATTAACATGTCGGGCTTAGGGGATTTTGATGCTATCGACTTAAAAAAGGTAATTGGAACTAAGGTTGCTATGGCTACACCAACTATCTCACGCTTTTCAACAGGAATAAGTGGTGGTGCAGCTAAGTCGGATGTGGAAACGATGCTTCAGTTGACATACCTTTATTTTACAAGTCCGAAATTGAATCGTGATAAATTTGAAAGGATGATGGAGACGAGCAGAAGAAGAATTGAAGTAACAAAGACTTCTGCCGAATATATTATGCGCGAAAAAACAAACGTGGCTATTTATGGTGAAGATAACAATGTAAGAACTCAGCCACCAACAGTGAATACGATTGATGCTATTGATTTTGATAAGATGGATGATATCTATAACCAGTTCTTTTGCGATGCTGCAGGAAATTATACATTTTACTTCCTTGGAGATATAGACCTGAACCAACTTCAGCCATTGGTCGAGAAATACCTTGGTTCGTTACCGGTTGGTTCGTCAAAACTTACATGGCATGATGACAAAGTGAGAGCTCATAAAGGTGAATCATCAGTGCGTTTTGAGGTTCCAATGCAAACTCCACAAAGTACAGTATTTTATAATTATACCGGTGATATTGAATTCAACCAGGATAATACCTTGCTTATGGCAATGTTGAGCTCATGTTTGCAAACCCGCTATCTTGAAACAATTCGTGAAGATAAAGGCGGTACTTATGGTGTTACTGTGAACGGTAGTTTAGCTCGTCAACCTATACCTACTTATACTATGTCGGTTTCGTTTAAAACAAATCCAGAAATGGTTGATGAACTGGCTGCCATTGTTGACGAAGAATTGCATAAGATGGCAGAGGTTGGACCTAATAAAGCAGAGGTTGACAAGAATCTTTCATTCTGGCTAAAAGCCCGTCCTGATGCAATGAAAAATAATGGGGCATGGCTTACTTTGATGCAAAACTATGAAACATGGGGCGAAGACTGGAATAATGATTATGAGGAAATGGTTAAAGGTATTACACCTGAGCGTGTTCGTGAGTTTGCACAAAAAATAGTAAACGATGGCAATGCAGTTAAGATCATTATGGATCCTGCTAAATAATGTTGCTTTGCAATATTGGTTTAATTAACAACTAATGCAAATCAAGTGTTGGATTTATCCTATTCAAAAGGCAGAATTGAAAATCGACGAAGGCATTGATTTACTCATTAAGAGTAATTAGCAAGCTGTAAATCGGCTCTCCTCCTTAAGAAGGAGGAGTACCTCGACAAAGGAGAGGGGAGGTGGTTTTATACTTGGGGATACTCCAAGTTAGGATGTATAAGACATTTTGCCTTTTAACCATTACTTTCAACCCTTGAATGACATAATTAATAAATGTGTATAAAGTGAAACGAATAAGTAAATTGGATTATCTGTGTTCCACCATAGTAAGATGATTCGATTTACTTGAAAGTTTCATCTTTCCATTAACAAAATAATTAGACGCATGAAACGAGCCATGAGAAGTGTTTCACTCACAAGAGCATGATTAACTTTGGCGAGTTCCATATGACAATCAAAACCAAAATATAAACATATGAAAAACATTAAATTTTTACCACTCGTTTTGTTTGGAACATCGCTTTTAATAAGCTGTAATAACTCTAATAACAAGAATGCCTCCGCAATTGAAAACGTTGAGGTTTCAAAAGAAAATGCAGCTGAGCAAATGGACACAATAGTTGGCCGAGGTTGTTTTGAAATTGTAACCGAAATACCTTATGATATTCCGGCACAGCGCTTCGATGAAACAGCACAGGCTTTGGCTCATGCCAGCGGATGTATCATTAAAACAGATTTTTCGACAACAGGTAGTATCCAGGTAAATGCAATTAAAGGTAAGATGAGCATACACGATGCAATATTAGTTGCTATAGAGGGTACAGATATAAAAATTACCGAAGAAACAGATACCAGCCTTAAGGTTGAATTGGTAAAGTAATAAAGGAATTCGTTTGAATTAATATATGTTGTTTAAATGAATCAACCAGCCTATTAATAGCATAAAAATTACAACTACTCCATATAGGGACACAAAGATTAAAGGTTTAGTTGAGTGAGTGAGGGCAGATCCGGGGGAAAACGATCTGCCCTTTTTTATTGTGAGAATTTTAGGTTACTAGAGTATTTAGATTTTTATTATTAAAGATGATTTCTCGATTTGAAAATGGAATAGAATGATATTTTAGATACAATTTTTTTGTAAAAAGTATTAAGATTATTCAACGAAACAAGATATTCAGGAATCTTAAATTTTCGGAATAATTAATTTATAGGTAACATAAATGATACACATGTATCATACGTTACATTCCTTTAATATAAAGGCCTTCATGTACTATTGTTGATAGGAATTGTATCATAGTTGCAACACGAATTTTGTTTCTCAATTTACATTTGTTAAGAGTTTTTAATACTCAAAAACAATAAAGTGTAAATTCTTTAAAAGAGAGAAATGAGAAATAACAAGTATTTATATTGGATAACATTTATAGCTGTATTAAGCGGATTAATCTTTGGCTTAAATATGGCTGGAATTTCAGGAGCGGTTTCTTTTATACAAGATTATTTTGTTTTAAGTGATGTAAGTTTAGGTGCTGCTGTTGGATCTATAATGATAGGATGTTTGATTGGAGCTTTAGCCATTGGTTCATTAAGTGATAAATATGGTAGAAAACCCATGATGATACTAGCTGCTATTCTATTTATTCTATCCTCATTAGGTTGTTCGCTTGCTCAATCAATAGAACTTTTTATTGCAAGTAGGTTTGTTGCAGGTTTAGGGGTTGGGGCAGTTTCTGTTTTAGCACCTACATACATTTCTGAAATTGCACCGGCACACATGCGTGGAATGTTAGTAGCTAACAATCAATTTGCCATTGTAATAGGAATTTTACTGGCTTATGTTATTGATTTTGGTTTTGTTGATGTAGCGAATGGCTGGAGATACATGATGGCTGTTCCGGTGGTGTTTGGATTGCTTTTTCTTGTATTATTATTGACTTCTTTCCCTGAAAGTCCAAGGTGGTTAGCAAAAGAAGGAAGGCATACAGAATCTTTGAAGATATTAACCCGATTAGTGGGAAGTGAAAATGCACAAACAGAGTTTGATAGCATTAGCAGTGCTCTTAGAAAATCAGGAAGTAACAATAAGGTAAAGTTTAAAGAACTATTTAAAGGAAAAGTAGCAAAAGTTGTTTTGTTGGGAAGTTTGTTGGCTGCATTTCAGCAAATAACAGGAATTAATGCTGTAATTAGTTATGCACCAACCATTTTTAGTCAGGCCAATGTAGGAAGCGACCAGGCACTGTTACAATCTGTTTTAGTAGGAGTGGTTAACTTGGTTGCTACTATTGTGGCCCTATGGTTAGTTGATAGAAAAGGACGAAAAGTATTGCTGTTATGGGGAACTGTTGGAATGACCATTTCATTGATGTATATGGTTTATTCTTTCACGTTTGAAACCGCCGGTAGTTTTGGTATTCTAATTTCGTTGTTAGGTTATATTGCATTTTTTGCAGCTTCTTTAGCACCTGTAATGTGGGTTGTTACTTCAGAAATTTACCCTAATCGAATCAGAGGATTGGCTATGTCTTTTTCTACAGGAATTAGTTGGGTATGTACATTTTTAACCGTTCAGTTTTTCCCTTGGATGTTGAATAATCTGGGAGGTGCATACACCTTTGGCTTCTTTGGGATATTTAGTCTTATCGCCTTCATTTTTATCCTGATATACATACCGGAAACAAAGGGTAAAACATTGGAGCAGCTTGAAGTTGAACTGGCCTGAACCCGCAATATGCATTAGAAAATCTATTACACAATGAAATAGCTTCAAAACATGACACTTCGCTGCTTCACTTCAACTCAACAGAACGATGCTATGCCTCGTTTCAGTAAAGCCTTGTTTTATTGCTCTTTCAATGTTCATAACGAAGTTATAATACATAATACGGGTTTAAATTAACTGGATTGAAACGAATTTAAATACAATAAAATGGATAAGAAATTTTATGTAATTGGAATGGGTGAGCTTTTATGGGATATGTTACCCGATGGAAAGCAACTTGGAGGAGCGCCTGCAAATTTTGCTTACCATGCACAGCAAATAGGTGCTAAAGGAGCAATCTTAAGTGCTGTTGGTAAAGATCCTCTTGGTGATGAAATATGTGAAAATATTGAAAAACTAAATATTGATTCTTTAATATCCAGGGTAGATTTTCCTACAGGAACTGTTGCTGTTACGCTAAAGGATAATGGTATTCCTACTTATGATATTGTAGAAAATGTTGCCTGGGATATGATTGAACTTTCTGACACAGCTAAAAAGGAATTGAATCAGGTTGATGCCGTTTGCTTTGGATCATTGGCGCAACGTAATGATGTATCAAGGAAAGCTATTGAACAGGCCATCAATTATACCTCTAAAGAATGTCTTAAGGTATTTGATATCAACCTACGACAACATTTCTATAACAAGGAGGTAATTGAAAAATCACTGGAGCTTTGTAATGTGCTTAAAATTAATGATGAGGAACTCGTTATTCTTTCCGATATGTTTGGTTGGGAAGGATCTGATGTTGAAAAATGTCAATTTCTTATTGATCATTACCAACTGGAGATGTTAGCACTTACTTGTGGAGAAAAAGGCAGTTACTTATTTACAACTCATGAGCAATCGTTTATAGAAACACCTAAAGTAGAAGTGGCTGATACCGTTGGTGCTGGCGATTCTTTTACAGGCGTAATGATTATCGGAAAGTTACAGAACAATCCGCTGACTGAAATACATCAAATGGCTGTAAATGTATCAGCATTTGTGTGCACTCAAAAAGGAGCTACTCCTTCTTATGATTTGAATAAAATCTGGTCTAAAATCAATTGTTAACTATAACAAAGCATTTTGTTTTTATATAAGAGTCTGTTTGTAAAAGTTTCCATAACTTACTGATAGATGATGATCAAGGCAAGTGCGACTAAATGAAGAAAAATGAAAAAATCTGATTATTTAATGAATGGGCTGAAGAAACTATTTGCTGTGTTTCTAGTAGCTTTCATTTCAGCTCTTGCCATGGCGCAGGAAAAAAATATTACAGGAAGTGTGACTGAGGCCGGGACCTCCAATGTAATTCCCGGAGTTACCGTTGTTGAGGTGGGTACAACAAATGGAACAATAACTGATGTAAACGGAAATTTCTCTATTAAAGTAAATTCTGGAGCCCAGCTTGAGTTTTCTTTTATAGGAATGGTTACTCAGACCATTACAGTAGGTAATGAGCTAATCATCAACGTTGATATGAAAAGTGATTTAGTTGGATTGGAAGAGGTTGTTGTTACAGGTTATACTTCAGAAAAAATTGCTGATTTAACAGGTGCTGTTTCAGTTGTTTCGGTAGATGAAATCATGAAGCAAGGAGAAAACAACCCGATTAAAGCCATGCAAGGTAGAATTCCTGGTGTTAACATTAGTGGCGATGGTAATCCTAGCGGATCATCTACTGTGCGAATCAGAGGTATTGGTACCTTAAATAATAATGATCCCTTATATGTGATTGATGGAGTTCCAACCAAAGGTGGAATGCATGAACTGAATCCTTCGGATATAGAAAGTATACAGGTACTTAGAGATGCTTCTGCAGCCAGTATTTATGGGTCGAGAGCTGGTAATGGTGTGATTATCATTACAACTAAACAAGGAAAAGAAGGAAAAACCAAAGTTAATTTTGATATGTTCCATACGTTTTCTCAGTATGGAGAGATTATCGATATGCTGAATACCAAACAATTTGGACAAGCACAATGGCAGGCCATGATAAACAGTGGTGTGAATCCGAACAACAACCAGATTGGTTATGTATACGATTATGAATATGATAATAATGGCAATGCTGTTTTAAATGGAATGAAGTTGCCTACGTATATTGATGCAAGAGATGGAACGAATACCATGTTGACTTCCGATACAGATTGGTTTAATGAAATTACCCGTCCCGGATTTGCTCAATCGTATAATTTATCCATCAGTAACGGAAATGATAAATCGAATAATTTCTTTTCGCTAGGTTGTTACGATAATAAAGGAACTGTAAATGAAACTTACTTTAAGCGTTTTTCATCTCGTATTAATACTACCCGTAAGATACTAGGAGATGTAATAACCATTGGAGAAAACCTGACTATCAATAACACCTCTGAGATACAAACTCCTGGCGGAGTGCTTGATTTGGCAATATTATCTCTTCCTGTAATGCCTGTAAAAACAGTTGATGGTGACTGGGGAAGTGTTACATCGGGTATGCGAGATAGGGACAATCCTGCCAGAATATTGGATGCTAATAAAGATAATCCTTATAGCTACTGGAGATTATTTGGAAATGCGTACATCGATATTCAGCCAATTAAAAACCTTCATGTAAAAAGTAGTTTTGGTCTTGATTATTCTAATTATTATCAACGTGTTCTTACCTATAGTTTTACCGGAAGGTTAGGGTCAGACCTTACTTCATCAAAGATTATTCAAAGCCATTCATTGAAATGGAACTGGACCAACACTGCAAACTATGTAGTGAAATTGAATAACAGCAGATTCTCGTTTTTATTGGGTACAGAAATGATTGATAATTCAGATATCAACTTTTCTGCAGAAAGAAGAACATACGAAGTTGAAGATCCTGATTATATGTGGCCTTCAGCAGGTGTTGGCGAAATGTATGCAACAGGTAGTGCAACAGGTTATACGCTAAACTCATTCTTTGGTAAGATTGATTATGGTTTTGCAGATAAGTATCTGGCTTCAGTAACCATGCGTCGTGATGGTTCATCAAGGTTTGGTAAAGATAACCGATATGCAACGTTTCCTGCATTTTCTGCTGGATGGCGTATTGATCAGGAAGGTTTTATGGCCGGAACAGAGGGTGTCATTTCAAACCTGAAACTTAGAGCAGGTTGGGGACAAACGGGTAACCAGGAAATAGATAACTATGCCAACAGAACATTGATTTATGCGAATTATATTGGCGAAACCGGAGCTGGTATTAACACAGGAACTGCATACGATATCACTGGTTCTAACTCAGGAATATTGCCTTCAGGATATTCGCTGACACAAAGAGCTAATGATGAAATCAAGTGGGAAACAACAACTCAAACCAACATTGGTCTTGACTTTGGATTCTATAATCAGGCTATTTACGGAAGTATTGAAGCGTATTTAAAAAACACAGAAGATATCCTTGTAAAACCTCCGTACTTAGGCGCAATTGGTGAAGGCGGTGACCATTGGGTAAATGGTGCTTCAATGGAGAATAAAGGTTTGGAACTGGCTATTGGATACAGAAGTGAAACATCGTTTGGTTTGTCTTATGATATTAATGCAAACCTTTCAGGCTACAGAAATAAAATCACAAAACTGCCTGAAAGTGTAGTGAATAGCTATGGAGGAAACGGAACTACTGATAATATCTTGGGACGACCTTTGAATTCTTTCTATGGATATGTAGCTGATGGATTATTTCAATCGCAAGATGAGGTGGATAATTATGTGACTCAAACAGGAAAAGGGCTTGGCCGAATCAGATATAAAAACATGAATGATGATGAGGTTATTGATGAAAATGACAGAGCCTGGATAGGAAATCCACATCCTGATTTTGAATACGGTTTGAATATCGCACTGGGTTGGAAAGGTTTTGATATGACTGCCTTTTTGCAGGGAGTTTATGGTATTGATGTTTATAATTCAGTGAAGAGATTTACAGATTTCTGGGCTGTAGATGAATTAGGTTCTAATAAAGGTGTAAGAGTTTTAGATGCCTGGAGTCCTACAAATACAGGTTCAGATATACCGGCATTATCGTACAGTGATTTAAATAATGAAAAGCGAACTTCTTCATATTATGTTGAGAACGGTTCATACTTAAAATTGAGACTTATTCAGCTGGGTTATTCATTACCTAAAGATTTATTGTCGAAAATGAAATTATCGAGTGCCAGATTGTATGTCAGCGGACAAAACTTGATGACTATTAAGAGTAAAGATTTTACCGGATTGGATCCTGAAAACCCTGCTTTGGCTTACCCAATCTCCACATCTTTTACAGTTGGTATGAACATCTCATTTTAAGAACTAAATCAAAAATCAAAAATCATGAAACGAACATATAAGTTAATATTCATTTCACTAATTGCTTTAAATCTGGTGTCGTGTGATGACTTTTTAGAAGTACCATCTTACGGAACACTGACAGAAGACAATCTTACCGGTGCTGAGCAAATTGAAAATGAAGTAATATCTGCCTATGCAGCAATTGGAAATGATGAAATCAACCGTCCATTAAGTTTATGGAACTATGGTAATGTCAGATCTGATGATGCATATAAGGGAGGTAACGATCAAAATGATGGTGACTTTTTGCACTTCCTTGAAATCAGCTCTCCTTCAATTGGTAATGAAACCTGGTATACAGATGTATTCTGGTACAGAAATTATGTGGCTATTTCAAGAGCTAATTTTGCATTGAGCCTGCTTAATAAAATCAGTGAAGACGAGATGTCTAACAAGAAAGTCAGAACTGCAGAAATGCGTTTTTTACGTGGGCATATGCATTTTATTCAGAAGATCATATTTAAAATGGTTCCTTTTGTGGAAGAAACCATGTCAGCTGAAGATATCTCTAACCTTTCAAACGTGGCTTATACAAATGATGAGTTATGGCAAAAAATAGCTGATGACTTTGAATATGCATACAACAATTTACCTGAAGAACAGGATGAAATCGGACGTGCCAACAAATATGCTGCAGCTGCATACCTTGCTAAGGTATATCTATATAAGGCATACCGCCAGGATGATATGCATAACGTGGTTTCCATTGATCAGGATGATTTACAAAAGGTATTGGATTTGACATCTTACGTAATGACTTCTCCTTATAAACTGGAAAATGATTTTGCGTATAACTTTTTACCCGGTGATTACGAAAATGGTGCTGAATCATTATTTGCAGTTCAGTATTCGCAAGATGACGGAACAACTTATGGAAGATTGAATATGGGTAATGCCCTTACCACACCTACACCGGGTGGTGATTTTAATAAGCCTAGTCAGAATTTGGTTAATGCCTTTAAAACATCAAACGGTTTACCAATGTTTGACACTTTCAATGATGCAAATTACAGTGAGGGTACAGATAAAGTGGATCCAAGACTTTTCCATACAGTAGCCATTGCCGGAAAACCATATAAATATACGGATATCAATTACGAAGAAAACCAATCTCGTAATCCTAACATGTATGGTTATTATTCATCATTAAAAGAGAATGTTGATCCTGCAAGTGACTACTATGTTAAAACAGGCTCCTGGTATGCCAACTCAAAAAATACTATTGTACTTCGATATGCAGATGTGTTATTAATGAGAGCCGAAGCATTGATTGAAATGGGTAATTATACCGATGCTTTACCTTTAATAAACCAGGTTAGAACAAGAGCAAAAGTTAGTACTTCATTAATCAGTTTTGCTACTAACCTCGACATTCAAACATATCAGGACGGAGTGAACTGTGTATGGACTCAGGATTATGCCCGACAAGCTTTAAGATGGGAGCGTCGTCTTGAAATGGCAATGGAAGGCGGCAGATTCTTTGATCTGGTTCGTTGGGGCATCGCTGATGAAGTGATGAATGCTTATTATCTGGGAGAAGCTACTGACCATACTTATTATCAGGGAGCTGAATTTGAAAAAAATAAGAATGAGTATGTTCCTGTACCTATTCAGCAAATAAACTACAGTAAAGGAAGTTATAAGCAAAATTATGGATTTTAATTACGAAGATTATTATGAAAACCAATATTTATAAATTTATCATCATCCTGTTATCAGTAGCTTTATTTTCTTGTGAAGAGGATGCTAAAGATAGCCTTGATTTTTCAGGAGATACAAGTATCCATTCCTTTGTTGTCAATGGAGTGGAAGGTACCATTAATGAAGAGAATTCAACTATTTCTGTGATTCTTCCTTCAGGTTCAGATCTAACGGGTTTATCACCGGAAATAACTATTGCCAATGGTGCAGAAGTAACACCTGTTAGTGGTGTGAGTGTTGATTTTGCCGATGCAAACGGAAATTTATTGGATGTAACATATACGGTAACCAATTCAGATTTATATCAAAAATATACTGTAACTGTAGATGTGGCCAGGGCTAAGATAACTGGTTTTAAAATCGGTTCAGTAGAAGGTACAGTCGATGAGCAAAATAAAACTATTGTAATCTATTTGCCTGTAGGTACTGATGTTACTTCATTAATTCCAATTGTAGAATATACAGATGGTGCTACTATAACTCCGGAAACAGGTACCTCTGTTGATTTTACCAATCCGGTAACTTATTCATTGGATTATCTGGGCTCAATATTTAATTATGAGGTTACGGTAATTCTGGGAGATGAACCTACGCCAATTCTTGTACTTTACAATGGTGAGGATGTATCTCCAACATGGGAATCTATTGCAAGTTCAGTTAATAACGGAACAGTAAATCCGGTAACAGATGGTATTAACACAACATCTACATGTGTATCACTTCTTCGTACTAATACCGGAACTGATGATGGAGGAAGAGCATGGTCGAGTGGAGCGCTATGGAATGCCAATCAGGTAAATATTGATCCTGCCATTTACGGAACGATTACAGTAATGGTATTGAAAAACGTAGCAGGTGATGTTCAGCTTGAAGTACAGGAAGCAGGAGAACAGAACAAAGATTGGTTACATGCTGACTATTCTGCAGATCATTTGGGAGAATGGCAAGAGCTAACCTTTGTAATTCCTGTGAGTCGTACAGCGCCGATTAATAATATTCTTGTTATGCCTCACTGTACCGATGATACAAGCTTTGAAACACAAACTATGTATTGGGATGAATTGAAAGCACATCCTAAAGAGTAATAATTGAAATATGCGGACGGGATATTCCCGTTCGCTAAAAAAAATGAAGTTATGAAGATTCTACCACTATTATTATTACAGTTTATTCTGGTCTTAAACACAAGTTGTTCAAAGGATGAGAAAGATGATTCAGGGGAGGTTCCGATAGTTGTAGACACAACAACTACATGTAAGTCAGTTGTTGAGAGTGGCGGTTATGCTACATTTTATAAGCCTCAAAATGGTTATGTAGGAGATCCGATGCCTTATTTTAATTCGGATGATAACCAATATTACTTGTTTTATTTGCAGGATTGGAGAAATGGTTCAACTACAGAGCATCCTATTTATTGCACTACTACAAGTGACTATGGTACCTTTACCGGATTTAATCAGGCAATACAAACAGAAACAGCCGATTCGCAGGAAGCATATCTGGGAACCGGAAGTTTTATAAAAAATGCAGCAGGTAAGCTTTACGGTTTTTATACCGGACATAATGGAAGTTTATATCCAGCAGAAAAGATAATGCTGGCCACTTCAACTGATATGAAGACATTCACCAAGGTTCCTTCATTTACCTTTGAAGCTCCGGATGGATATGATAAAAATAATTTCCGTGATCCATGTGTGTATTACGATCCAACCAGATCGGCGTATGTAATGTTGGTCACTTCCATAAAGGATGGAAAGGGAGTATTGATTCGATATTCATCCTCGGATCTTGAAAATTGGGATTTAATATCTCCATTGACTGATTTCAATTCAGATGCTGAGATTCTGGAATGCCCGGATATCTTTAAAATGGGTGATAAATGGTATTTGGTGTTTTCGCGAATTAACAGGGATGAACATCGAAAAACATTTTACAGAGTATCTGATAGTCCTGACGGTCCTTGGGTGCGTTGTGAAGATGCAAGTGGTCACCATGAAACTATTGACGGGTTGTATTTCTATGCCGGGAAAACAGCTTCCAATGGCACTGATCGTTATATTTCAGGTTGGTGTTCAACAGGGCAGACTGTAAATGGTAATAACGAACTGGATTGGGCAGGTAGTTTAATTACCCATAAACTGGTTCAACAACCAAGCGGAAAGTTATATCCTATGATACCTGAGGCGGTGGATAATAAATTTAATACGCCTACTAATTATTCAATGTTAAAGTCGCAGGGAGATGTAACTGGTGATGAGGGTTCGTATGTTCTCAATTATCAGAATGAAAGATCGTCCGCATTATTTAATAGAAATACAGTTCCTGTAAAGATTGAATTAACCGTTGATGCATCACAATCTTCAGGTTTTGGATTTTCTTTTGGCGCGTGCGATGATTTGTCTGAAGTATATTCTGTGGCATTTGATCTTACATCCACTAACAGATGGTCAATGCCCTGTCTGTTTATGAATAAAGAGACAAATTACTCAACAGGTTCCTATACAACCGAATTAAATTTTACTCCCCTTATTGTTCCGGATGATAAGGTTTTCGATATAAAGATTGTCATTGAAAAGTCTATTTGTGTGGTTTATGTTAATGATAACGTTGCCTTTACCAACCGTATTTACAAAATGGATAAGAATCCATGGACCATTTTTGTAGATAATGGAACAATAGACGTTTCAAATCTCTCTGTATACGAAATAGGGGATTAGAGCACACCTTTTTAATAAGGATGAAGTTGCAAGTTGAGCAACCGACCTCAGCAACGTAGCTTGGGACCCACAAGTTGAAGTTGATGAAAAGACAGAATTGGAGCGAAGCGGAAATCATGAACTCCGTAATAAATCAGTTTTTGTGAACTAAAGCTGTTTGACCGCAGGGAGTTCTTTCTGTCTCATCAACAAGACGTAGAGGGTAAGCGAGTGCTGCAGTCGGCGGACTTTTTGCCCACTTTTTTGACTGCAGAAAAAAGTGGGAGCCTTGCGGCTTGAGCAATTAAAAGATGTTGCTTAGAATAAGAAATGTTATTATGAATTGAATAATGATTATAAAAACGGTTTCCTCTGAATTGGAGATTTGTTTTAAGTTAAGAAATACAAATTAGCTAGCTAACATCAATATCTATGTTTAATTTTTAAAAAGTAAAAAAATGAAAAATCTAATATTTACCCTTGCATTCATTGTTTTAAGTCTTGTTGTCAATGCACAACCCTATAATGTTACCATTTCAATTGATATGACATCCTATGCAGGTTCTGATTACGATGCCGTAGTAATGGGAGGTGGCATAAACGGATGGAATGGTGCTCTTACTTTAACAAATGAGCCCGGAACAAATATCTGGTCTACAACAGTTCAAAAGGAAGGCTGGATTGATTACCGTTTTGAAGTTACTGGAGGAGTAGTTGGCTGGAACTGCGAATTTCGTGATGAATCTACTGGAACTGAAGTGACAGGAATAGGATCATGTTTTACAAATCCATGGGACGGTACCCAAACAAACGTGCATTGGTACGAAGTTACAAGTGATGTAGTATTACCAACCATTAGCTGGGAATCCTGCGAATGTATTAGTTGTACACCAACAAGTGCTAAATCTATGGAGATAGATAATGCTGAGATCTTTGTTAATCCATCAAATGTATTAATAGTAAAAGGATTGGAGTCTGGAGATGTGACAGTGAGCATTTATGATATCCAGGGTAACCTGAAATTCATTAAAACTATTGAGAGTGTAGGAAGTGAATTCACAATGGATGACTCTCAATCCTTATGTAGTGGATTATATATTGTTAAAGTTGAAACTGAAAATAGTGATATCGTTAAGAAAATAATGATACACTAGAATTTACTGAGGCGAAATATATGATCTCAAAGTTTTCTGTTATGGAAGTTTTAGTTTTTTGATACAAGTCCCTTTAAATCTATTTAATAACCTGAATTCATATCACAGTTTTGAATTCAGGTTATATAGATAGTGTTGTTTTAAATAGTTCGTTAAACTTTAATAATGCATTGATTGGTTGATAAAAGATAAAATTATTTTGATAGCCTCATGAGTTGTATTAAGCCTCATGTAAATAAGTCTATAATCTATTATCTAATGTCTATAATCTAATGTGTTGAGTTTAAGTAAAAGATAAAATTGCGATAGAATGATAAAGAGAAATAAAATAGCATATGTAATAGCTGTCTTCTTAATTGGTTTTTTACAAATGAGTTGTAAGAATACTGAAACTTCCATTGAGACTATGGGGACGGAAAAGTTTCGACCTCAATTTCATTTTACGCCTGAGGCTAATTGGATGAATGATCCCAATGGAATGGTTTATTATGAGGGAGAATATCATTTGTTTTATCAGCATTATCCTGATAGTACGGTTTGGGGTCCGATGCATTGGGGTCATGCGGTAAGTAATGATTTAGTTCATTGGGACCATCTTCCAATAGCTCTATATCCGGATTCATTGGGATATATTTTCTCAGGAAGTGCTGTAATCGACTGGAACAATACAACAGGTTTCGGATCAAAGGAAAATCCGCCAATGGTAGCTATTTATACCTATCATAATTTGGATGGAGAAAGAGCCGAAAAAAATACTTTTCAATACCAGGCACTTGCTTATAGTTTAGATAAAGGAAGAACCTGGAAGAAGTATAAAGACAATCCTGTCTTACCAAATCCCGGCATCAGAGATTTTAGAGATCCAAAAGTATTTTGGCATGAAGAATCAAATCAGTGGGTGATGATTTTAGCTGCTCAGGACAGAGTGAAATTGTATTCCTCTAATGATTTAAAGTCATGGACTTTCGAAAGTGATTTTGGCGATGTAATAGGCGCTCATGGTGGTGTCTGGGAATGTCCTGATTTATTTCCTATACAGGTTGAGGGAACCGCAGATAAGAAATGGGTAATGTTTGTGAGTATAAATCCTGGTGGACCTAATGGTGGTTCAGCAACACAATATTTTGTAGGTGATTTTGATGGTACGACTTTTACTCCTGAAAAGAATGAAAGTGATTGGCTGGATTATGGAATGGATAATTATGCAGGTGTTACATGGTCGGATATTCCTAAGGAAGATGGTCGCAGATTGTTTATAGGTTGGATGAGTAACTGGATTTATGCACAAACCGTTCCTACAGAAAAATGGAGAAGTGCCATGACTTTACCACGTGAAATAAAACTTATAAAGGAAGATGGACAATATCAACTGACCACCTTTCCTGTTAAAGAGTTTGAAGACTCGAAAATATTAAAAATGCAGATTAATAAGATGTTGTTTTCAGGTATGTCGGACATCAATAATATTGATCTGGATTTAAGTTCATGTGAATTGAATTTTGTTTTTAAACCGCTTGACGGTTCATTAAACGGCCATACAACAGCTTTTGGTTTGCTATTAAAAAATAACGCAGAAGAGGAGTTAAAGATTGGCTATAATATGTTATCGAAACAAGTATTTATAGATAGAACAAAGATTAATACTCAATTTACCGATTCAAATTATTTAGGTGAAGATGTAGCTCCTTATACGATTGGTGATGAAATCAAAATGAAAATCATTATTGATGCTTCATCGGTAGAAGTATTTGTGGACGAAGGTAAACTTGCGATGACTAATATACTATTCCCTGATTCTGCTTTTAATAAGTTGTCGCTTTTTTCAAGTCTGGGGTCAGTAGAACTGGAATCTGCAACGTTTTTTAATGTGGAGTAGATGGGCGTAGAGCAATTTGGAAGGAACAAGGGAAAAGGAAAAGGGAACAGGGAAAGAGAGCGTAGAGCAAAGGGCGTAGGGTGATGAGATGTTTTAATAGGAGAAAGGAGAAGGAAAAAAGCATAGAGCGCAGGGCGTAGAGTAAAGGGCATTGTTTTAATGAAAAACTGAATTTAGAGAAGATAAAATTAAAAAAGACAGGATTTACATGATTTACTGGACTGTTTGTTTCATTATGAAACAAGGTTTATAGCATATAAATCTAACTTGTTAATCTTGTAAATCCTGTCAAAAATTAAAAGCGTTATACATAGTATCTTATCTCAATTTAAACCCATCTCCTCTTGAGATGGGGAGCTGTGGCTTTATTTCTCCGCCTTTCAAAGGAGGAGTACCTCGACGCAGGAGAGGGGAGGTGGTTTTAAAATACTTAAATTCCTATTTTAATTTTTGTATAGGTCTAAAACCACCTCCCGGTTCGTGCCTCACCGTACTCCTCCTTAAAAAAAGGAGGAGAAATGTTTCCGTTGGTTGATAGATGTTTTCAAAGTGAAATAGATATAATAAACTATACCACGCGTGGGGACACGCGCGGCAGCTATAGCAGCGTTGAAAATACATGTTGCATAACTCAAAAAAGATTTATCTCAATTAAAACAAATCTCCTATTGCAACTAGGAACCCCGACATCAGCTGGTGAGCCAAAAAACAAGATGCAGCAGTCGATAAAAGCGGTGCTGTTTGAAGCCTTGAGGCACGAAAGGCAAGTTCAGCGCTTTCGACGTAGGCAACGTAGCTTTTTTGAGCGAAGCAGGTGCAGCCGGCGGACTTCTTTGTTTCCTTTCTTCGACTGTAGGAAGAATTGGAGCAGAGCGGAAATCACGAACACCAAAAGATAAATTAAGTGAGCTAAAGGAAAAGCCCTTGCGGCTTGAGCAAGAGTGGAATGAATTTGAAAAATGGTTTGGGCGAAGCTTAAATGAAGTATGTTTTAATACCGGATTACAAATCCTACCATATAGTAATTAAGAGATAGTAGTGTTTAGATAAAATGTTCTGATTTAATGAAAATATATAAATTGCCCGGATCACAGATCACGCGCTTACGGTTTCCGTTGGTGGAGAACCATTTTTAATAGAAAGACTAAGATACTAGACTATATAAAAAGGACAGGATTTACATGATTTACAGGATTGTTTGTTTCATTCTGAAACAAGATTTATAGAATATAAATCCATCTTGTTAATCTTGTAAATCCTGTCAAAAATTATAAGCGTTATACATTGTATCTTATCTCAATTAAAACACATCTCCTATTGCAACTAGGAACCCCGGCATCAGCTGGTGAGCCAAAATAAATGGAAAAGGAAGATAAACCTAAAAACCTAATGAACTCTTTATATCCGATGCAGTAAGCGCTTTTGTTACGGCATTTACTTATATTTATAACAAAATCTATAAATAGCTTTCTATGTGGAAAAAGTCTATCCTTGTTATAGTTGTGATATTAATTTCGTTAACATCATTCTCTCAAAAAATACATAGAATAGGTTTTTCTCAATGTTCAAGTGGTGATTGGCGACAACAGATGGAAAAAGAGATGCAACAGGAATTAATGTTTCATCCCACCTTCGAACTAATTACCAAGTATGCAAAAGATAGCGCTCCGCTTCAAATTAAACAGATTAATGAGTTGGTAAACGAAGGAATTGACTTATTAATTATTGCTCCCATAGAAATAGAAACCGTTCAGCCAGTAGTCGAAGATTTATTTAAAAAAGGAGTTCCTGTTGTATTAATCGATCGAAAGATTGATTCAGGGAATTTTACAGCCTATGTAGGTGGAGATAATTATCAGATTGGTTATACAGCAGGAATGTATATCTCCGATAAATTAAATAAGCAAGGAAAGGTACTTGAAATATTAGGTGCATTGAGTTCTTCTCCTGCCAAAGATAGAATGAATGGCTTTGAAAGTGCGATACTTCAGAATCCTGAAATATCTATTGTAGACAGAATTTATTCAAATTGGAATAATCAAATTGTACTGGATAGTTTATCTTATTTTTTGCAAAGAAATTCTGATGTAGATGCCATATTTGCGCATACTGATTTTTTAGCTGCTGCTGCCAGCGAAGTTATATCTGAAAAGTTTTCAAACCGTAAAATTCAAATCATTGGAGTAGATGGTTCTCCAAGTGTGGGAGGTGGAGTTGAACTGGTAGAAAACCATATTATTGATGCTACCTTAATTTATCCTACCGGAGGAAAAGAGGCCATCGTTGTGTCTTCTAAAATATTATCCGGTACTCCATTTAAAAAAGTAAACCTGTTACCCACCACATTAATCGACGAGCGTAATGTTAAGATAACCCGCTTACAATACAATAATATTGAAAATCTGCAAAATGATATTGACCGATCAAAGGGAATGTTGGATTTGCTTGGGGGAAGATTTAAAAAGCAACAACTATTACTGATTATTACCCTGGTTTCGCTTGTGTTGGTTGTAGTTCTGATCTTCCTGCTTTTTATTGCTTACAAGAATAAAAAAATCGCCAATAAAAGTCTTGAAATACAAAAGGAAGCCATATCTATTCAAAACGAGGAGCTGAAACGCATGTCCGACCAGCTTAACGAAGCTACCCAGACCCGAATGCAGTTTTATACTAATATCTCTCACGAGTTCAGAACTCCGTTGACATTAATTGTTGGTCCCCTTGAAAATATTATCAAGACAAAGAAAACTGATGACACCTTAAAAAAGGAATTAAGCACTATCTATAGTAACTCATTACGCTTACTGCGTTTGGTAGATCAGTTAATGGATTTTAGAAAAATTGAGACTGCTAAAATGAAACTAAAGGTTGGACAATATCATTTGGAAGAGTTTATTAATAGTATCAAAGATGCCTTTTTGAATCTTTCTGAACAAAAACAAATTGACGTGGAGGTAATCAATAATACCGCAAAACAAGTGGTTTGGTTTGACTGGGATAAGATGGATAAGGTGATGTTTAATTTAATGTCGAATGCTTTTAAATATACAGCAAATGGTGGTAGGATTCAGATTATTTTAAATCGCGTGAGTATTGATGATTCGGAAGAGTATGTAAAAATTGAGGTAAAAGATAATGGCGAAGGAATACCTCAGGAAGAAGTAGAAAAGATATTTGATCGTTTTTACCAGGTGGATTCCATTGTTTCTTATAAAGGTACCGGGATAGGATTATCATTAACTAAAGAGCTGGTTTTATTACATAAGGGAAAAATTACTGTAGAAAGTCAACTGGGCGAGGGAACATGCTTTACCATATTATTGCCCTTGGGTAAAAAACATTTTACAGAGGAGGATTTACTTACAGAGGGCAGAATGATGGAGCATCCTGTATTGCCTGCTTATAATACGTTTGAAAATATAGAAGAGCCTAAAGAAGAATCTACACCAGAGTTGAATACTAACTTAACAGATAGTGAAAAGCCATTACTATTGATTGTAGAAGATGAACCTGAAATCAGAAACTATATTAAATCCTGTTTTTCTCCGTCTGTATATTCTATTATAGAAGCCAAAAATGGAAGTGAAGGGTTAAAGTTAGTAGAAACTGAAGGACCGGATATTATCATTTCTGATGTTATGATGCCTGTAATGGATGGATTAGAACTGACCCGTAAGGTTAAAAGCGACCTTAGATATTGTCATATTCCATTGATATTGTTGACCGCCAAGTCTTCATTAGAGCATTTACTCGAAGGTTTGGAAGAGGGTGCTGATAGTTATATTGCAAAACCCTTTAATAAGGAGCACTTGCAGTTAAGAGTTAAAAAACTGTTGGAAGCCCAGGTTAAGATAAGAGAGAAATATCAGGAGCCGATGCAACTCACCAAGGAGGAGAAAGGTATGAGTAGAATGGATAAAAACTTCCTTTCAAAAATCAGCAACATCATCATCGACAATAAATTTGATTCTAAAGTAAACGTCGAGGAATTAAGTAATCTAGTGGGTCTTTCACGGGTTCATTTATATCGGAAGATTAAAAAGATAACAGGCCTTTCAGTAAGCGAATTTGTTACTCAAACCAAGTTAAAGCAATCACTTGCCTTACTCCGTGATACAGACAGCACCATAGCTGAGATTGCCTATAAAGTAGGGTTCTCAACACCATCGTATTACACCAAGTGTTTTAAAGATCATTTTCAAATATCTCCTAGTGATTATAGGGAGTCTGTTTAATGTTTTAAATGGGCAAGTTTTTATGAGCTAAAGAATCACCAGTTACTGCCTGTTCTGATATAATTGGGAAGATCCTTACGTTGAGTTGTGTGAGATGTTCTCCGGTAGGTAAATAACCTATAGGATATTTACTCCTTTAGGGCTCTGTATTTATCAAATTTTCAAATCTTTCTTTAAGTTGTTTATATTCACATTTTTCATGATAAATCGATTCTATTGTAGTCAAGCTTATAGACTTTTGTGTTGGAAATTCCTTATCCAAAATTGATCTTTTTATAATATAGAATGTCCATTGGTCAAGGTTCATTGGATCGATTGTGGTTTGGTCTTTATGATGTAATAAACAAAAAATGTAAACATCAGCCTTTCTAGTTGATTCTATTGAATAATTATTGTTTGCAAGAAGTGTTTTTGTTGGTTTTATGTCGAAAGAAATTTTAGAATATTTCTCTTGTTCCCATGCTTGAATATAAGCTGCTGATTTGATCTCAATTTTTATCCCATCACTTGTTTTTAAGTCGTAAGCATCCCATTCAAGTCTTATTGGAGAATCAATATTTAAAGCTTGTCGGACTAAAAATTCTGCAAGTATTCCTCTATTTCTATTCTCGATAAGGTCTGATTGATTCCATTTCCAAAAGTCAATGATATTAAATCCTAATGATTGACCTTTAAAAGTAAAAAATACGTTTGGGTCTTTGGGAGATGATGTAATTTCTTCAAGTTGCATTTATTTCATTTATATAGTATCTAATAATAATGATATGAGCATGTAGTAGTATTATAAGTGGTTTTGTATCGTTTTACTAATTAGCCAAAGCTGCACCTTATCTAAATAGTCAAATAGGTGATTTGGCGGGACTGATTAGAACCACTACCGCCCGAACACCCACAAAAACCACTATTGTTTATATTTATTGTAGGTTGTTGTTTTATCCTTTTTAATTAAATTGTCCATGCCTATTAGTTTATTATAGAATTTCTCTAAAAGTATAGACCACATCCCAAAATAATTTATGCTTAGAAGCGCGTACTCCAGGATGTACATAACTTATTATAGTAGTGTCATTAATATTAATATACTCTACTCCTTTTTTTGATTTTTCCCATTTGGTGAAGGTTCCAAGTATATTTAATTTTTTTACAATGTTACCAGTCCCTCCACAAATTACAATATTAGGTTTGTAGATACTTATTTGTAATTTGATAAAATCTATATCCTTTTGTGCAAAAGCTTCTATTTCTTTCATGCTAGACTGTCTATTACCTGGTACTTTTTTTAGATTTATAACAGCTATGCCTTGGAGTAATTTTTTTCTAGTAGATTTTGAAATATAATCTATTTTTTTCCACTCTATTTCATTTTTAATATTCGATATCGCATATTGCCATCGAGCAACTGTATTCCATGTTTGCCATCTTTCTGCATGGTTTAGAAACGCACGTAAATCACCACCAGTCCATTTCTTTTCTTTACCACCATTGGCTTCTTTTAAAATATATAGTACTTTTAGCTTGCTGGACGCAAATATTTCAGGACTTACGACACCATCTTTGACCCAATTAGCATCGCCTTTCCATTGCTTAAATAGTGCTTCCTCTTGCTCTTTAATGATATTCATAATGGTTAAGTTACATTGAACTTTTTTTCTGCTGGAAAATTGGCAGTTACCTACAACGATGCGTGTATGCGCAGTGTGCCTGTATTGCGCCTAAGGCAGGCATATTGCGTATCACACATTGTTGGGTTCAGGCCTTTATTCAATCCATTTTGTTTTGACGATATCTTTAGCGTAATCATCCTGAGAGATTAGATAGTCAATAGTTTTTTTAAAATTTTCAAGTTCTTTTCTTTCAAGTTTTATTTTATCTGGATTTACTCCCAAGCCTCTATCAGGAATTAATAAATCAATTGCGGGACGAATTGCATTCAAGGTTGTGGGAATATCAACAATTATGAGTTTGTCTACATCTTCATTTTTAAAAAATCTAATAGGATAGGGTCTCTTAGTATTTCCTATTTCCTCAAATTCGTAATTCTCTTTTTTATAGTAAATCTGAGCTTTTGCTCCAATGTCAGTACTTAATTCGTTGGGAATGATAATGTTAAACTCGACTTTTTTGTGAAGACAATTTGCTTTATTTAATAAGCAACCATCATTCTCAAAGATATGCTTGGATACTTTAGCTATAAATGAATTAAAATATCCAATAGCCAAAGAGGTTGATGGCAATAATTGGATTTCACTTTTATTAAATTGTATTTTAATATTCTCTAAAATGTCTTTAATCAAATCCAGCCATTTATCGGATGTAAATGTTCTTTTAAACCTAGGTGTAGTATAACCAAGTACATCACTCGGAAGTTTACACCCTTCTTCCTGTAATAAAAAAGTTCTGCTATTCCCTAAAGCGCCAAGAAAAAGCCCATATTCAAAGATTACATTATCTCTCGTGACTTCTACGATTTGTTTTCGAACTAATGCTAAATCATCACTAGTTGCAATAAAAACACCAAAGTCATGAATAATACTTGCCTTTGATAGTGAATCTAGAAATGAATCATTGTAATGGAATGTGTCTTTATTCCATATAGTACATTGAATATTTCCTAAATCTTCAAACACTTCTTTTACTTTACTGGCATACTTTAGCCCTTCTGAAGTACCACCAATAAAAACACTAATAATTCTATCCATAAATCGGTATTAATTTAAGGTCATTATAAACTCCTTCTATTTCGTTCATCATTACCTTAAGGCTTTCAAGTTTAGTTGGTTGGTTTCTGAAAATATACTCACGTCCATCAACTGAAACTAAATCATTAGAATGATTTGTGTTATTCGAGATGCTGTATAATTGATTATATATAACATTAACTAACTCGTAATATGCTAAATTCTGGTATTCAGATGTTTTTATATCATAGCAAATAGCATTAATATCGAAACTCGACAATTTAATGTCATAATCTGAGTGAGCTTTAATATTCTTCATGAAACGAATCATTTTCTTTAAACGACCGTTTGTATCTGAACTTCTTCCATTAATTCTCTTAATACTTAAAAAAGGATAATCAGCATCACATTTTCTATTATTTTCTTTATCATAAACCTGAACCCCGCGATATTCTCCTTTATCGTTAATAATTGATGAAACATCATCATACCAATTCGCAATCACTATGTCTACCTCTCTATCAAGATTTAGGTTTTTAATTTTAATCGCTTTAGGTTTTGAGATATCACAATTAGTATATTTTCGTTGTAAAATATTCTCACTATCTAATCTTAATTTCTTTAAATCTGAATAAGCGTCCCCAGAATATGAGCTTCCAGATTTCTCTGATTCTAATTTATTTATTGATTCATTCAAAAATTTTGACTTCTCTTCATAACTGTCAAGAATTTGATTAATTCTATATAAATCATATGTATAGAATTTTTCAGAAATCACTAATAAGTCAATGTCACTATATCCCTTAATATGGGTATCTGTCATCACTGAACCTTGGTATCTAAAGGTTTTGTCAGTAAGTTCTGCATTTAAGTGTTGTTTAACTTTTTCACCTGCTTCCTTAGTTCGCTGTGTATAAGATGGTTCTACTTCTTTCATTGCCATTCTTATAAATGTCAATGCATCACTATAAGAAATAGAACTTAACTCATCTGAAAAGGACTTTTCAAAACTGTAATTCTCAGGGTTTATTTGATTTCGAATACTTTCTGTTAATTGTTTGTAGTTTTTCATCTAGAAATTTTTAAGTAAGTCTTGTTTTTTTTGGCTTTCACCCAACTTATTATTAATGCACCTTTAAAAATATATCCGTCATTAACTACGTTTATATTTCATTTAGCTTTTGTATATTATTTATAGAAATACTTTAATGCAAAATACCTTTATGCTTCACATAAAATCCCTATAAACTTACTTTGCAAGCAAATATTAACGGAAGAATCAAGCAATAAAGGATTGATGGTATTATAGATATTTCAAATAATTGGTCATATATACTGCTTGAAAATATAAAGGTTACGTAAAAGTAATGATAAATATATTTTAATACACTAATTAGTGATCAAATGTGATGGAAAACCGTTTGTGTTTGATATAACGTACAAAAATGGAATGTAAATAAAGGGCAACAAGTAGAAAGGAGAAAGGAACAAGGAAACAGGGAGAAAGGAACAAGGAAAAGGTAGAAGGTAGAAAGGAGCATGGAGCAAGGAACAAGGTGATTAAGGATGAGGTATATTTTATAATGGATTGATGTTTTTGGCTAATGGACTGGTCAGGTGTTCTGGTTGAAAGGAAAAAACATCTAAAGGACCAGTCGTAACATCTGGTGAACCATACATATTATCTAGGTGACGGGGTAAATCATCTAGTTGACGGGGCATAACATCTAGTGGACTGCATAAAACATCTAGTTAACGAGTCATTAAGTCTGATGGAAGGGTCAGGTAGTCTAGGTGAGAGGGTCAGAACGTTTAGTGAACAGGTCATAACATCTAGTGGAGAGGTCCGATCAACTAGTGGCGGGGTTAAATTGTCTAGGGAAGGGGTGCAACACATTAGGGGGCCAGTAAAATCAAGGGATTTGATAAATCCAAATAATAAAAGATCAATATATCATATTACAAGGAATGCATTTTATAAAACCCATGTTATGTAATTATTATATTGGGTAGAATTAAAGTCCCGGGATGGAAGGTAAAATATGGGATATGTAAGTATAACTCTGTCTGATTGATTTAGATTATTCAAATTAAATTATCTTTTTTCTTAAAACCAATTCTCAAAAGCTTTATTGAGAAGATTTCAGGTTCTGTCAAGGGTGGCTGAGGTACGAAGCCATTCATATACCCTTGACGGGTTCTGTAATCTACCTACTTTTGCTTTTTTGAGTTGGTTGATTACAAATCAATTTTCATACGATCTCCAAATTTTATGCAAAACTGCTGAATGGTTAATCCCCAATTACGAACAGGCTGAGTCCATTTTTTAGAGATATTTTCAGTAGCCAGGTAGATCAACTTCATTAATGCCATATCACTAGGAAATGCTCCTTTAGTTTTAGTTACTTTACGAATTTGACGATGAAAACCTTCCACAGCATTAGTCGTGTAAATTATCTTTCTAATATGCTCATCATATTGAAAATACGTTGTTAATTCTTCCCAGTTCTCATGCCATGATTTTATGACTATAGGATACTTTTTACCCCATGCTTCTTCAAGGTTAAGAAGTTCCATCTCGGCTTGGCTCTTTGTTGCTGATTGATAAACCTTTTTAAGATCTTTCATGAACGTTTTTTGATCTTTTGAGGCAACATACTTCAGTGAATTTCTAATTTGATGAATTACACATTTTTGTATTTCCGTTTCGGGATAAATGCTTAGTATGGCATCTGAAAAACCTTTAAGATTATCAGTGCATGCGATAAGTATATCTTTTACCCCACGGCTTTTTAAATCAGTTAATACAGATAACCAGAAGTTTGCCCCTTCACTTTCGGAAATATACATACCGATAAGTTCTTTGCGGCCTTCTTTATTAATTGCTAATATATTGTAAACTGCTCTGGAGGTAACTTTTCCACCATCCCTTACTTTATAATGCATAGCATCCATCCAAACAATTGGATAGACTTCATCCAGCGGCCTATTTTGCCATTCTTTTACTTGTGGGATAACTCTGTCTGTAATCTCACTTAGTGTTGTTGCTGATATTTCAACATCATACATCTCTTGTATGTGGATGGAAATATCACGCAAACTCATTCCTCGACCATAAAGTCCGATAATCTGTGGTGCAAGATTATCTGCCAATATGGTTTCTCGCTTTTTTACTATCTGGGGTTCAAAGCTACTATGCCGATCTTGTGGTGTTTCAATAGTTATTTCTCCAGATGAAGTTTTTAAGGTTTTGGAGCTTTTGCCATTACGTTTATTCCCAATACTACGTTCTTCTTCATCTAAATGACACTCCATCTCTGCGGAAAGAGCACTTTCTAGAAATTCTTTAATAATGGGTGCAAAAACACCTCCTTCTCCTGTTAATGATTTTCCGCTCTTTAATTGACTAAGAGCTAAATCCCGCATTGCAATATATTCTGGGGATTCTTTTTTCTTTTCTGCCATAAGTCACAATATTAATAATTTGTTGCTTACAGACAGTGTTTATTTTACATCCTCAAAATATGTCCCCGGGACTAATACTGTGATATTTACTTACTGTAAACTTTTATATACAGTAAGGCGGTCCGGATCATTCCAGAAAACATATTTTCCAACCTTACATATTTCAGAAATTCTGTTAATTAATAAAGTAAAAGCTTTGTCTCTGGTTAATTTTACCGCACTGGTAGCATCAGAACCATTAACCTGTGCAAGTAATTCACGCATATGGTTTGAAACAGTGCGGGCTTTTGTGGTAAGCTCAGTATCGTAACCAATTTTTGTTAAAGGTTCGGGATATTTTTCTGCTAATACAGAAAGTTCCAGTAAATCCTGAATCATATCAACATGACCAGATCCCTGGCGAATCCTTTTAATCTTTTGCTGTATATCATCCATGTTTCTGAAAGCAAACTTAAAATGATGCAATAATTCCTTTTTTAAAAGATAGGCATCAGGTAGTTCTGAACGCCAGTCTTTTTGAACACCATCCTTAGCCATAAAATCACCCATCCAAACGGCCTGACAATAGCGCAATGCACCACTTAACGATAGAGCTTCATCAATAAAATTGGGATTTAAACCTGCTGCCAGTAGTTTATCTTTGTCTTTGGCGGCTTCAACACAAAGTGTTTCGGCGTACGCCGTAACCACATCAATAGGTCTGTTTGGTATTTTAACATTTTCCTTTGCCAAATTATCTATTTGGTCTTTCCATTTTAGGTATTCTTCCTCAAACTGCATGCTCATGAGTTTTAATGATTAATAAAATAACCATAACCAAACTCCCTTACCTTCCATGGGGTTGGACATATTTAGGGCCGGTTAAGGTTTGTATAAAGTATTTGTGGTTATAGTGCAGTTCTGTCAAATACTGGTTGCGAATATATATAAATTTCCCGGTGTTAACTCGAAGACGTTACGAATAAATATGACGAACGGTAGAAAATTGTTGATGAAAATTGAATGAAACAAGGGGGAAAGGAACAAGGAGCAGGTAATTGGCAGGGGGCATGGTGATTAGCGCTTAGGGCATGGTGGATTGTTTTAAGTTTATAACATATTCACTTAGGACGGGGAACCCCGGCATCAGAAGGTAGAAAGGAACAGGGAACATGAAGGTTTTATGAAAACCAATAGAAATCTCCAGTTAAGAAAAGTTGTATTGGGTCTTTAGTACCGCCTAGCATTTTAAAGTGTTAAGAAAATAAGTAAACGGAGCGTTAAGAAAGAAAAGCTGTTTGAGCACAATTTAGAACTTGTAGGGATTTGAGTAACAAATTCCACAAGGTTCTTAATTGGGTGAGTTCTTTTCTTTTAGTGTAGAGCACTTATTTTTAGCTTTAATATGCAAGCGGCGGTCTTCTTTGTTTACTTTCTTCGGCTGCAGGAAGAATTGGAGCAAAGCGTAAATCACGAACACCAAAAGATAAATTAAGTGAGCTAAAGTAAAAGCCCTTGCGGCTCGAGCAAGAAGGGATAAAGGTAAAAAGGAACAGGGAACAGGTAATTGGCTTGGAGCATAGTGATTAGGGCATAGTGGATAGTTTTAAACTTATAACATATTCTCTTATGACAGGGAGCTGTGGCTTTTATTATATTTATGAAAAGGTCCACAACCACCTCCCGGTTCGTACCTCACCCTACTCCTCCTTGAAAAAAGGAGGAGAAATGTTTGTGTAGGAGGAGAGATATTATTAATTGAAAGACTCAGATTCTAGACTACATAAAAAAGACAGGATTTACAGAATTATTTCAATCTAAACAAATTTCCTCTTGAAACCGAGAACCCCGGCATCAGCAGGTGAGCCAAAAAACAAGATGCAGCAGTCGATAAAAGCGGTGCTGTTTGAAGCCTTGAGGCACGAAAGGCGAGTTCAGCGCTTTCGACGTATGCATCGTAGCTTTTTTGAGCGAGGCAGGTGCAGCCGGCGGACTTTTTGTTTCCTTTTTTGACTGTAGAATTAAGCGAAGCGAATCATGAGCTCCATTGAAAGCTTACTTGCGAATAAAAAAGGAAAAGCCCTTGCGGCTCGAGCAAGAAGGGATAAAGCAGAAAGGAACAAGGGATAAGAAGTATGTTTTAATAACGGATTATAAATACTACTATATAGTAATAGATATTAAAATATAAAGCCCGGATCACAGATCACGCGCTAGCAGTTTGTGTAGATGGAGATATAATTATTAATTGAAAGACTCAGATTCTAGACTACATAAAAAAGACAGGATTCACAGGATAAAACAGGAATTTTTGTTTCATTCTGAAACAGGATTTATAGCATATAAATCCATCCTGCTAATCCTGTTAATCCTGTCAAAATAATCTGTATTCAATTAAGACGAAGGGCATTGAAGTACTTAGTTAATTATCTCAAACTAAACAAATCTCCTCTTAAGACAGGGGACCCCGGCATCAGCTGGAGAGCCAAAAAACAAGATAGGTTTTAAGGAAAAGGTAGAAAGAAACAGGGAACAAGAAGGTTTTATGAAAACCAATAGAAATCTCCAGTTAAGAAAAGTTGTATTGGGTCTTTAGTACCGCCTAGCATTTTAAAGTGTTAAGAAAATAAGTAAACGAAGCGTTAAGAAAGAAAAGCTGTTTGAGCACAATTTAGAACTTGTAGGGATTTGAGTAACAAATTCCACAAGGTTCTTAATTGGGTGAGTTCTTTTCTTTTAGTGTAGAGCACTTATTTTTAGCTTTAATATGCAAGCGGCGGTCTTCTTTGTTTACTTTCTTCGGCTGCAGGAAGAAAGTAAAAGCCTTTGCGGCTTGAGCAAAAGAGGAATGGATTTAAAATTTGTATTGGCGAAGCATAAAAGAACAAAGGCTTAGTACCGGATTTTAAATCCTACTAATTGTTCCAATGAGTTAGATTAATTTTAATTGAGATAGTTGCTTGAATATATAATATGTAAATATCACGGATTACACTGCGTTAAATCCGCGCGAACTAAAAAGTAATAAATATTAAAATATAAAGCCCGGATCACAGATCACGCGCTAGCAGTTTGTGTAGGAGGGAGTACTATTTTAAAGTGAAAGGCTTCTGTTCGTACTTTTAGGAAGGTATTTTGATATACCACACGTGAGGACACGTGCGGCAGCTTTTGAATACTTTTTATGTTAGTATTCCAATACATAAGGATTAGAACTACTTTACTCCATTTTTACTTAGAAAATCGCTATATAGTTTATCTGTATTACAAATGTGATTCGCTACCCAGGTTCTTATAAAGTTAGTAATTTCTAAAGTCAAGATAAGTTTCCCGTTTTTATATCGATCTTCAAAATCAAGGACTTTTTTTACAAACTGATCATGTTCTTTCTTATGTTTTAAGTATCCCGGATAATCAAATTGCTTCATGTATTTTTCTTCCGTAGAAAAATGAAAAACAGTGTAATCTTTTAGAGCTTTTATAAGTTCGAATATACTCTCCTTAGGAGATTGAAGACTTATCTTTCTGTAAAATTCATTTATTAAATGGACTAACTTTTTATGTTGTTCATCTATTGAGGGAATATTTACACTTAATTCTTCTGTCCAACTTATTGTTGCCATAATTCACTATTTTAAAGTAATAGTGTGCAAAAATATACAATCTGAATATTTTTCCAATATGTTTAGTGTATCTAAAATATTAATATGTTAATATAAATTGTGTCATATAAACTTATTTGATTTTATGATTTATAATTGGGGGCTGTTTTTTGATTCGAATGATACAATTAAGTAAGGAGTTCTTCTGATAATATTCTGCATCAATAGCTATTAAAATACAGTTGAATTAAATGTTAAAAAAAGTATTAAAATATTTAATACTGTTTATGTGTTTATTTTCATAATAGATGATTTTCTCTTTAAATATTGAGTTTATAGATAAAATTACTGCCTGATTTATCTGTTTACCCCTGTACAAATAGACTTTTCTCCAGTTCTAAAATTGCTTGATGCACCTAATTTAGACAATAGGTATTTGAGAATCAGTAACGTTTATTTCAAGTGCTTAAAAATTGAATTGTTAATAGGCCTTAGAATCGAATCAAGCGAGATTAATATGTATATGCAAGTATTTTATCGCATATAATATAAAGAAAGCCCCAGTTGATATTGAATAACTAACAAGTTGAATACCTCACAAAATTGATGTAGCTAATCAGAATAAGGAAAATTTAATAAAAGAGAATTGTCAATAATCCTTGAAACTTAAATAAATAATTTATGAAAAAAACACTTAAACCTCTCAATCAATTTCGAATGTTATTATCATGTCTGATAATATTCGGATTTAACACTTTTTTAAATGCCCAGACCTACACACAGAATGATGCTGGTGTAATGGTAATTGATGCAGCATATTTTACCAGCTCAGAGGTAGGACCAAGTGCAGATGAAATTACTATTGACAATACTGATGTAGGCTCTATAAATACCGATTACCTGGTGATGCCTGGTGTTTCTGCATATTCAGCTGCAAATGCAAGTGCCCCTCGAGCACATTATACAGTAAATTTTAATGAAACAGGAACTTACTATATATATGTGCATAATCATACCTTATCAACTTCAGAAAAGTCGTTTTGGTTTGGTTTTGGCAGTCCTTCAAAACAATGGGCCGATTGGTATAATCATACCACCTGGGATTGGTTTAATAGCAATGTAGATAAGTCAATTGACGTTACAGCAACTGGCGAACAAACATTTACTATCTATCAAAGGGATATGAACGTAAGAATCGATAAAATTATTCTAGTTCAGGATGCAGCCTTCGATGCTGCTGCTTATATTTCAAGTTCTGATTTGTATGATATACAGGTAGATGGTTCTTCAGTGGTTGGTTTTGATGCTGCTACACTTACGTATGATGTAGAACTTCCAACAGGAACAACAAGTACTACCTTATCCGGAATAGCATTTAATCATTATGCTGGTGTTGTTGTTAAAGATAATGGAACTGAATCCGGAGATGGGAGTATTGATGTAAGTTCAGGTAGTGCTACTGCTACCATTGAGGTTACCGCAGAAGATGCTGGTACTACAACTACGTATACTGTTAATTTCAGTGTTATAGCTTCAGGTTCGGATGCTACATTGTCAGATTTAGCTGTTGACGGAACAACTGTTACCGGATTTGATGCAGCAGTGACATCTTATGATGTTGAAATGCCATTTGGTACTACATCTGCAATCGTAAGTGCTACACTAACAGATGCAAGTGGTTCTTACGTTATTAAAGATAATGGAACAGAAACCTTAGACGGAACTATTGATTTAACTTCAGGAAGTGCTACTGCAACTGTGGAAGTAACAGCTCAAGATGGAATAACAACCGCTACCTATACTGTTAATTTAACTGTATATGTTAAATCAACTGATGCTACTCTGGCTTCGATTTCTGTTGATGGAACAGACCTTATTCTTTTTGATGCGGCAACCTATACCTATGATATTTTTTTAAATCAGGGAACAGCTTCAATTGAGTTAGGAGCAACGTCAACAGATGCTAATGCTGGCATATCTGGTACAGGAACAATTGATGTATCAAGTGGTACTGGTTCTACAGACCTTGTTGTAACAGCTGAAGATGGAACAACAATGCTAACTTATACTGTTAATTATGCATATGTTGCAGAAGGTGTAACTACAACTAATGTGCAGTCTAGTGATGCCAATGGATTAGTTCGTATAAATACAGAAGATTATAATACTAATACTGTTGGCCAGCAATTTGATGCATGGAGTGTGCCGGATACATATGTATTATCTCCTGATGTTCAAAAATATCTTACTTATACGTCAGTTCCAACTGATGCTCCTCAATTACAATATTCAGTTGAGTTTACTCAAACCGGTACTCACTATGTATGGGCACATGTTTACTTTCTTGATGATAGTGGTGATTCGTTTTGGTATGGTTTAGATAATACTGTTGCAGGTAACGATGATAGAGTTGCACCATGGCCTGCTACTTATAATAGCTGGGTATGGTATGAAGGAAAAAATTCAATCAATGTAACAGAAACAGGGGTAAAAACATTCTCTATTTTCGAAAGAGAGACACGAGTACAAATCGATAAGATATTTATCACAACAAATGCAGATTTTGCACCAAGTACATTTTTGGCAAGTGGAGATCTTTCTAATTTAACTGTTGATGGAACGCAAGTCTCAGGATTTGCTTCGGATGTGATTACTTACGATGTAGAACTTCCTATAGGAACTACTGAAGCTGTACTTAATGGAATTTCGGTAAATGATTTAGCTCAAGTATCCATAAAAGATAATGGGGTTGTAAGTGTTGATGGTACTATAGATCTAACTAGCGGAAGTGCCACTGCAACAGTAGAAGTGACTTCTGAAGATGCAACAACAACAAAGACTTACACTGTTAATCTGACTGTGTTAAAATCTACAGATGCAACACTATCGGACTTGTTAATTGACGGGACTACAGTTACAGGATTCGCTTCAGATGTAGTTACATACGATGTAGAATTTCCAGTAGGAACCACATCTGCAGATGTAACAGCAGTAACAAATAGTACTTCAGCAGTAATAACCAGCGGAACAGGAACAATTGATCTTACATCAGGAAGTGCTACTGTTGAAGTGTTGGTTACTGCAGAAGATGGAACAACAACAGTGACTTATACTTTGAACCTTACTGTATTAAAATCTACAGATGCTACATTATCAGATTTATTAATTGATGATACTACAGTTGCAGGCTTTGTTTCTTCAACCATGAGTTACGATGTAGAATTACCGGTAGGAACTACATCTGTAGATGTGACTGCAGTAACAAATAGTACTTCAGCAGTAATAACCAGCGGAACAGGAACAATTGATCTTACATCAGGAAGTGCCACAGTAGAAGTTTTGGTTACTGCAGAAGATGCATTTACAACAGAAACCTATACATTGAATCTGACCGTGTTAAAATCAACAGATGCTACATTATCAGACTTATTAATTGATGGAGCTACAGTTACAGGCTTTGTTTCTTCAACCATGAGTTACGATGTAGAATTACCAGCAGGAACCACATCTGTAGATGTGACTGCAGTAACAAATAGTACTTCAGCCGTAATAACCAGCGGAACAGGAACAATAGACCTTACATCAGGAAGTGCCACTGTAGAAGTGTTGGTTACCGCAGAAGATGCAACAACAACAGAAACCTATACATTGAATCTGACTGTGTTAAAATCAACAGATGCTACATTATCAGATTTATTAATTGATGGAATTACAGTTACAGGATTCGCTTCTGATGTAGTTACATACGATGTTGAATTACCAGCAGGAACCACATCTGTAGATGTAACAGTAGTAACAAATAGTACTTCAGCCGTAATAACCAGCGGAACAGGAACAATTGATCTTACATCAGGAAGTGCCACTGTAGAAGTGTTGATTACCGCAGAAGATGCAACAACAACTGAGACCTATACATTGAACCTTACTGTATTAAAATCAACAGATGCTACATTATCAGATTTATTAATTGATGGAACTACAGTTACAGGCTTTGTTTCTTCAACCATGAGTTACGATGTAGAATTACCAGTAGGAACTACATCTGTTGATGTAACAGCAGTAACAAATAGTACTTCAGCCGTAATAACCAGCGGAACAGGAACAATTGATCTTACATCAGGAAGTGCCACTGTAGAAGTGTTGGTTACCGCTGAAGATGCAACAACAACTGAGACCTATGCATTGAACCTTACTGTATTAAAATCAACAGATGCTACATTATCAGATTTATTAATTGATGGAACTACAGTTACAGGCTTTGTTTCTTCAACCATGAGTTATAATGTTGAATTACCAGCAGGAACCTCATCTGTAGATATAACAGCAATGAAAAATAGTACTTCAGCAGTAATAACCAGCGGAACAGGAACAGTTGATCTTACATCAGGAAGTGCTACAGTTGAAGTTTTGGTTACCGCAGAAGATGCAACAACTACAGAAACCTATACATTAAATTTAACAGTAGTTGTAGCAACAGGTATAGCTGACAGCTCAATTGAGAATGTAGTTGTTTATCCTAATCCTTGTATGGATAAATTAAATGTAACTAATATTTCGAATGCGACTGTTAGTATATATAATATGCAAGGTTCACTGATGATAATTAATAAAGCAACAAGTAGTGATTTGGATATTGATGTTAGTGGCTTGAAACCAGGAATGTATATATTAAAAATAGCACAAGAGAAACAGATGAAAAATATAAGTTTTATTAAAAAGTAATTAGTAATAAGAAAAATATAAAGCACTAAGAATATAGGGCTATTCAATTCGTCACTTTTAGACAATTGAATAGCCCTTATTATTTTATATTATTAATGTTTAACGTATTGAAATCAGTTAACACTAGGCTCTAATAAAGGAGGCTATATCTTTCTTTCATTCATAATTATTCAATAGATGGTTAGATTTTAGATAATAGATTTATCTTATAATAGCATAGTGGTATTAATTAAGTCCGAAATGTTAGATAAAATTGCTTAAATGAGATAGTGTAATATTCTAGAAAGGTTAAGGATGCAGTTTTACCGAGTAAGATAATATCGCTAAAGACATCATAAACTGTTTTTGTATTACTAACTTTAGATTATTAATTTATATAACAGATAATTAGATGCTGGAAAAAATATTTTTTATACTCTTTCAGAAATATACCTATGATGAAGGTTATATTCAGAAATGTTGGGATGAAATTTATTCATGTTATACAGATCAATCAAGATATTATCATAATCTATCTCACCTTAGCAATATGCTTGCTGAATTAGAAAGTATAAAATCAGAAGTCAAGGAACTGGATACTCTGTTATTTTCAATTTATTATCACGATATTATTTATAGTACTTCTGATTCAAATAACGAATATAATAGTGCTATGTTATTTAAAAAGAGGATAGCAAATACGAGTTTTCAGTATGCAGATAAATGTATAGCTCAAATTTTGCAAACGAAAGAGCATAAAGTAACTCAAATAAATGATGATAATATTTTGCTGGATTTAGATCTTAAGATATTAGGAGAAAGTAAATCAGACTATCAAGTATATTGTCAAAATATTAGAAAGGAATATAAGATATATTCAGATACCGAATATAGTGCTGGTCGTAAAATGGCACTTAGCCACTTATTAAATTTATCATCAATATATAAAACGGATTATTTTATAAAAAACTACGAAAATAATGCGAGGCAAAATTTAACATGGGAGCTAACTACCTTATGATATATGGAATAGATTAGAGAAGGTACATCATTACGTAATTGTTGATTTCAAAGTTTTTATCTACGGGTTAATACATCTAAAGTAAAAAACAATATATAATACTATGTTATCTAACATATATGATATTTACATGTGTTTATTATTTTTACAAACCTGTTTATATAAACATATTTCTTGCATTTAACTTATGAGGTCATCTAAATTATCAATTGTCAGTATACTGTTCTGTTTATTATTATGTACAAAATTAAGTGCAGGTATTATACCTTCCTGGGGTTTTGATGTGGACTATTTACGAACATATGTTCCTCATGAAGATCAGGTTTCTGATGGTATGATCTATTTATTTTCGGATACTCAGGTTAATATAGATACCCGTGAAATATATCATTTTTTATCGATCAAAGTAACAGATGAAAATGGCTTAAGTGACGCTTCTTCTATAACGATTGATTACGATAAAGAATATCAAACTTTTCATTTTAATCATGTACATATAATCCGTAATGGAAAAACTATTGATGTACTGTTAAAACAGAAACCTGAAGAGCTTCGAAGAGAAGATCGACTTGAAAATGGAATTGTAGATGGAAGTATTACCAGTTATTTAGATGTAAATGATTTAAGGGTAGGAGATATTATTGAATATAGTTACACTTTGAAGGGATTTAATCCGATAAAAAAGGATTTTCTCTCAATGAATTATAACCTTGGATTTTCTGTACCTATAGGTAAAGTTAGAGTAGTTTTTCTTGCCAAAGATGATAACAAATATGATTATAATGTAATAAATAGCAATGTTCAACCTGAAATTAAAAAGATAGGTGATCAAACAGCCTTTAAGTGGGAATTGGATGATCCGGATATAACCGTTCAGGAAGATAATGAGCCTTCATGGTATAATCCTTATCCTAAAGTTTATTTTTATAAGAAATCTAATTGGAAAGAATTGGCGATGTTTATCAGTCAATTATATACTTCGGATAAAGGTTTAAACGATGAAGCAAATCAAATCGTTTCAGAAATAGAGTCGGAATATAAAACAAAAGCAGAACAGGCAAGAGAAATAATTAGATATGTTCAGAATCAGATTAGATATCTGGGTAATGAAAATGGAATATATGGATATAAGCCACGTCATCCTAATGTTATTATAAGTAAAAAATCAGGAGACTGTAAAGAAAAGAGCTGGACTTTGTGTATGCTACTGCAAAAGATTGGTATTCCTGCTTTTCCTGTTTTGGTAAGTACATATAATGGTTATAAGCTTCATGAACTACCTGCAAGTTTAGAGTCTTTTAATCATTGTGTAACTTGCTTGGTATACGAAAAGGATACTATTTATGTAGATCCAACAATTACTAATCAGGGGGGAGACTTGCAGCATCTCAGTTTCCCAAAATATGATCAGGGTTTAATTATTAGCTCAAGCACCATTGATCTTACTCAAATCCCATATAAAAGTCAGAAAAAGACATATACTGAAGAAACTTATGATATTAAAGATATGTCAGGAACAGCTGTGTTAAATGTTAAAACTATTTATTCAGGAGTTGAAGCTGATTATGAAAGATCTTATTTTAAAAATACAGCAAAAAAAGCCATACAAGATAATTATCTGGAGTATTATGCCAATGTTTATCCAAATATTGATACCATTAAAATTCTTAATTATGAGGATGATATAGAAAAAAACGATTTTGTTGTTTATGAGTCTTATCAACTTAATGATATATGGGAAGCAGGAGATACTCTAAAGCCTAAAGATGTATCAACTTATTTCTATGCTAATAATCTAAAGTATTTGATCAATATAGATAATGATCCGGACCGAACTACTCCCATGTATTTATCTAAGGGCAGGGATTTTAACCAGGTAATAACTGTTAATTTGCCTTATACCTGGACAATAAATAGTAAAAATCAGAGTGTAAAAGGACCTGGTTTTGAATTTGAGCGTGAAGTTGAGTATGATGATAAAGTTCTGACATTAAAATTTCATCATTTAATAACTCGTTCTTTTATTGAAAAGGAGGAATACTCTGAATATGTAAAAAAGAATGAGCAAGTAGAAGACCTCTTATCCTACGGATTACTATATTACGGAACATCAGGTTCTGCTCCAAGTGATGGTAGTGTTAGCCCGATTCCAATAATTTTAGGGATTTTTGTTATTATTATTGGTTTTATGTTTGCTCGAAAGCTTTATGTTTATAATCCGGAGCCGGAGTTCAGATTTATTAATGGCTCACGTCGTATAGGAGGATGGCTTGTACTCCCGGCTATTGGAATAACAATTTCGCCTCTTTTAATTTTAACAGGTTTAATTAGTGAAGGATTCTTAAATGCAGAAGCCTGGAGCGGATTGTTTAATCCTGAAACGAGTAACTATAGTTTAAGTCATTCGCTTTTGATTTTCTTTGAATTTACATTTAACATTTTATTGATGGTTTTTGCTGTTCTAAATAGCATTCTGTTTTATGGTAAACGTAGTAATGTTCCTACATTAATGATTGCTTTTTATGTAACCAATAGTGTTTTTGTTATAGCAGACGCTGTGTTTAGTTATTCTTTACACATTAGAACAGATTATGAACTAACAAAGGAAATAGTTAAATCTATTATAGGAATGGCTATATGGGGTCCTTATTTTATGAATTCAGATAGAGTGAAGGAAACCTTTACGCGTAGATTATCTGAATATAAGTTAGAAAACATTAAAGTCAGGAGTGATTCATAGAAAGTCCTCTCTCTCTTTTTCGTATGCTTGAATAAAAGCGTAATGCCTTATACCATTATAATGTCTGCTTAATTGTATTGATATGGTTTTCTTATCTGATTGTTAGATAAGAAAATATAAAATTAATACAGTCAGAATTAGTTTTCATATTTCCTTATTTTAGTAAAGATTTATTTTTGGATCAAATCGCTCTTTAAGTATTTTTTTTATGTGTGTTAATGTTGTGTAAAACAGCGGTATATGTGTTGTGTTATTGGCAAATATTAAAAAAAATGAAAAAAAATAGATTTTTGAGTGAGTAAATTGGTGAGTTTGGTTGTATAGGTTTATAAAGGGTTAGTTTATGTACTTATTATCAGTTAAATTGGATTGTATTAAAGGGCTGATAATTAGTGAAGAAAAATTGAAAATTCCCAATGATTAGGGGGTTTTAGTAATGATTGGGCAAATGAAACGAAAATGTAAATTTGATTATCTAAATTCATATATAAGAGGATGATTGAATTTATTTTAGAGTTCCATCTGATAAATGAAAGTAAATTTTAAACAGATGAAATACATTATCTATAGAGGGATTATTTGTATTGTATTAATTAGTATGTTGGCTGGTTGCGACTTCTTTTATAAAGAAAAAATAATTTATAATCCAGTACTTCCGGGCGATTATCCAAATCCAACGGTTATAAAAGTAAAGGATTATTATTATGCATCTGCTACAAGTAATGAGTGGTCACCACTGTTTCCAATATTTAAGTCGAAGGATTTAAACAATTGGGAATTGGTTTCTTATGTTTTTCCCGGAGGTGCGCCGGAATGGGCAGATAAAAATTTTTGGTCGCCCGAGCTGATTTATGATGAAACTCAGGATAGAGTTTATGCTTATTATTCAGCCAGAGATAAAAATACCCATCGAATGTCAGTTGCTGTTGCAAGCGCTGATTCACCAGAAAAGCCTTTTACAGATCATGGACCATTAGTTTCACAGGAAGTGGGATCTATAGATCCTTTTGAGATTAAGGACAGAGATGGAAAAATATACGTGATATGGAAAGAAGATGGTAGTAGTGCATGGTTGCCAACTCCAATTTGGGCTCAGCAAATTAACGAAGACAGAAATAAGTTTATCGGAGATAAGGTTGAATTAATAAGAAATGATCAGTTATGGGAAGAAGGAAAGGTTGAAGGTGTTTGTTTGTTCGAAAAAGGTGATTATTTCTATATGTTTTACTCTTCAGGATTATGTTGTGAAAAAGAATGTAACTACAAAGTTGGCGTTGCCAGAGCTAAAAATCTTTTAGGTCCCTGGGAAAAATTTAATGATAACCCTATTTTAAGAACAAATGTTGATTGGAAATGCCCTGGACAGGGCTCAGTTGTTGAAAAAGACGGAGATCTGTTTCTATTGTATCATGCTTATAGTAGAGAAGGAAGCATATATGTTGGCAGACAGGGTGTTCTTGAAAAAATTATGTGGTCAGAGGATAAGTGGCCGGAATTTAATAATGCACAATCATTAAACAGGCCAATGGAAAGGTTAAACTTTTTAGATCAGTTTCATAGTGCATTAAATCCTGTTTGGCAATGGCGGGTTACACAGGATCTTAGTTATTCAACCGGTGAAGATGGTTTAATGTTATCGGCATCCACTGAAAATGATAATATTGGTAGTTTATTAGTTCAGTCCATTCATTTAACCGATTATCAGTTTATTGCAGATATTGATCTGGGAAACACCGGAATGAACTCAGAAGGAGGAATATGTCTTATTGGTGCAGAAGGAAACTACTTAAACGCACCTTTAGCCGGTGTTGGAATTTCGGCCAGCCATGATTTAATTAAAGTATGGAAATCAGAACATCAACAAACGCTTATTGTCGGCGATTTACCAATGGATTCTATTGCAGATAATCTTGTAAAATTAAAAATGGAAGTAGAAAGAGGGCATTTAATAAAATTCTATGTATATAATAAAGATGCCTGGCAAAAAATAGATGGATCTGTTGATGTATCTCCTTATGTTCCATGGGGAATGGGATTGAGGTTTGGTGTAGTGGCAAAAGGTTTGGATAACGAGTTTGTCAATATAAAAAAGGTTGAGTTAAAAAATTTGTGTTCAAAAAAATAAAATATAAAAGAGTCGTAATGGTGATACAAAAGAGGATGGAAAAAATATAGATAGGTGTGTAATCTGCCGTAAAAGAAAAAAATCTACAGAATACTTTAAATTTTTGCGGTATAGATATTAGTTCAGTTTAAGTGTTGTTAATCAAATATTTTTAAAGTTGAAGAATAATCCCTCTGGAAATATTAGTCTCGAAGTGATAAGGAAACTGAAAGAAGGTAATGTACGTGCATATAAGCATGTGTATGATTACTACAGTGAAAACTTATTTCATTTTACATATTCGTACCTTAAAAATAGCTATGAATCAGAAGAAATAGTGCAGGAAGTTTTTTTAAGGATATGGGAAATACGGGACGAAATAGACGAAAGCAAGTCTCTTAAAAGTTTTATTTATAAGATGACTGTGAATAAGGTGTTTAATCATTTAAAACACAAAGTTGTAGAACAGAAGTATGAAAAGTATGTGATGAATTATAATCACTCTACAACAAATACACCTGAAGAAAATCTACAATACAAAGAGTTAAATTGTAAAATTCAGCATTTGTTGATGAAATTACCTGATCAGCAAAGGAATATATTTAATTTAAGTAGGCTGGAAGGTTTGACAAATCCTAAAATATCAGAAAAACTTGGATTGTCAATCAGAACTGTAGAGAACCAGATATACAGAGCGACGAAATATTTAAAAGAGAATTTAAAAGACGAATACAATTTAGCTCTTTTTTGTATGCTGTATCTTTTATGTTAAAAAAATTAAAAATATCGTATAAAGATATGGATAGACTGAGTAATGTTATGGAGTTGATTGTATTAATAATAAATTCAGAAAACTGGAAATAATGCAAGGGCGATTTAAGGAATTATTAAAACGGGCTAATAAGGATTCTCTCTCTTTAAGCGAATTGGAAAATTTGCAGAAGCTTATGGAGGATGAGAATAATGCTGCAGATATCAAGATGCAGATGTTCTCAGAATTGATGGAAGAGAAGAGTCCTGAAGAAGCTGTCTTTAATAAAGAGAAATTATTTGATAATATTGAAAAACAGATTGATATAAAGGATAACGCTTCTCGTAAAAATGGAAGAAAACTATATTTGTCATTGATGAAGGTTGCAGCTATAGTTATTTCATTTGTTCTAGGAGGTGTTGCTATACTTGTTTATGAATCAAATTTTAAAGAAGTACATACAAGTATTGAATATTGTGAGATAGTAACTCCTTTAGGTTCAAAATCAAAAGTGGTTTTACCTGATAGCTCTATTGTGTGGCTAAATGCAGGAAGTAAGTTAAGGTATTCAAACCTGTTTAATCAGCAAAATAGGAATTTATCATTAGAGGGTGAAGGTTATTTTAAAGTGGCTAAGAATAGAAAGATTCCGTTCAGGGTTAATGCTTCAGATTTTATAGTGGAAGCAGTCGGAACAGAATTTAATGTAAGAGCTTATAAAGAAGATGATGCCATTGTAACCTCTTTAGTAGAAGGAAAAGTGAAATTGGAACATGCTTCAGCAAAAATTGCTGACAACATCTATTTGAATCCAAATCATAAAGCAACTTTTTATAAAGATAACACCAATAGAAATAAGAAACCAAGGTTAATTATAAGACCCAATGTTGATTTGTCGCCAAATATCGCATGGAAAAATAATCAGCTAATTTTAAATAAAGAAAATTTAAAAGACTTGTCTGTTGATTTGGAAAGAATGTACGATTGTAAAATTCATTTTAATTCAGAGGATGTTAAATCGTTTATGTTCTCAGGTACAATTACAGATATGAGCTTGAATGAAATATTGGATGTCATTAAGATGTCAACACCTGTAAACTATGAAGTAAAAGGTAAAAACGTTTATATAAAAAGAGATAATCAACGAATTGGGAAGTTTAAAAAATATTAAAATAGTACTTATTTATTCATATAAAATGATAATCTTATAAATCAAAGAATTATTGGATGATTTAAAAGTTAACATCTTAGAATTAAAAGATAACTGAATGGAGAAAGTACTATTGGGATTTTGTTTTCAGTTTATGAAACGCAATAATAATGATAAGAAATGCAGAAGAACTGTATTAATATTATTCTTGTTGTTTTTTGTAAACGTAGCTTTTACGCAAACAAAATTTAATGGTACCTATAAAAATAAAACACTTAAAGAGGTATTCACCGAAATTGAAAAAAATAGTAATTATCATTTCTTCATCAGTGATAATTATATTAATACCAATAAAATAGTAAATATCAGTTTTGATAATAAGACGATTTCCGAAATTCTACTGGAATTATTTGCAGAAACAAATATCAAGTTTGAAATAAAGAACAATAATTTAATTGTATTAAATACAGAGTCTCATAATAGAAAAAGAAAAATTACAGGAATAGTTTCAAATAATTCAGGTGATGTAATACCTGGAGTTACTGTTATTATTGATGGAAAGATGAGGGGTTCAATAACTGACATAAATGGGTTTTATTCATTGGAAATTGAGGATGATTCAAATATTTTGATTTTTTCGTTTGTAGGAATGGAAAAAAAAAGTGTTGAAATCGGAGATCAATTGCGCATTGATGTCGTACTTATTGAATCATCTTTTGATATAGATGAGGTTATTGCTGTTGGTTATGGCAATATGCAAAAGAAATCTATTACCGGATCAATTTCTGATATTGGATCAAAAGATATTGAAATGGTTCATTCTTCCACTCTTAGCTCGACTTTAGCAGGTAAAATAGCAGGTATCAGTTTTCGAATGGCAGATGGAAGACCAGGTAGTTCTGCGTCAGTTCAAATTCGAAATATGGGCTCTCCGTTGTACGTAATAGATGGATTCCAGAAAGATGTTGGTCAATTTAATAATATTTCACCCAACGATATTCAAAGTATTTCTTTTTTAAAGGATGCATCAGCAGCAATTTATGGTGTTAGAGCAGCTAATGGAGTTATTGTAGTAACCACAAAAAGAGGTAGTCGCGACTCAAAGAATAAAATTAATGTAAATGCATATACCGGATGGCAGAATTGGTCTCGTTTTCCTGAGACTGTGAATGCTTATGAATGGATGTTAGGAAAAGCTGATGCTGAAATGAATTTGTATGGAAGTACAAGTATAACTCAGGAGGAACTTCAAAAGTGGAAAGAGGGTAAAGAACATGGATATAAAAGTTTTGACTGGTATGATTACATTATAGCAAAGAATTCATCACAAACATCTATAAATGTTAGTACATCTGGGGGATCAGGAAAAATGAATTATTATTTGTCATTAACCCAATTAAATCAGAATTCTGTTTTAGGAAATGAATTTTCTTTTGGACGTACAAATATTCAATCAAATTTAGATACCCAAGTAGGAGAACGAATTAAAGTTGGGTTACAAATTAATGGAAGGATAGAAACACGAGACAATCCCGGTATACCTGGAACCGACGACTATTGGGCTCCAATATATGCTTTATTTCGCAACAGGCCTACAGAAAGACCTTATGCAAATGACAATCCGGATTATATAAATGACATTGGCCATAATTCTGAAAACTGGGCGCTTTTAAATAAAGATAACTCCGGTTATTGGACTGAAAACTGGCGTGTTGTACAAATAAATCTTGATGGGGAGTATGATTTACCAGTACCCGGATTAAAGGCAAGTGCAAGATATTCTTACTATTTGGCAGATCGAGTACTGGATGGGCATGAATATACTTATGAAGCATATACCTATTACCCAAATAATCCGGAGGGAGAGCAATATCAGGTTACTTTTTCAATGCAAAATCCGTGGAGGGAACGAGGTACTCGTAAGGTTATGGAAAATGCCTCTCAGTTTCAGTTAGATTACAGTAAGAAGATTGGATTTCATGATCTGAAGGTTACAATCGTAAATGAACGTATTGAAAGGACAGATAAAGCAGAATGGGTGCATGCCATACCAGAAACAAATGCCTTGTCCTTGATTCAATTTAGTGATATGGATGCTTATGATGACAGTGAATCGGAAGAGGCAAGGATTGGTTATATAGGACGTATTAATTATAATTTTAATAATAAATATTATATAGAGTTTGCAGGAAGAAAAGATGCATCCTGGAAATTCTCTCCTGATGATAGATGGGGATTATTTTATTCTGCCTCAGCCGGATGGCGAATTACTGAAGAATCTTTTGTGAAATCCCTTATTGGAGATTCTTTTATTGATTTAAAGCTCAGGGCTTCATACGGTAAGTTGGGCGATGATAATATTTCCAACTTAGGAGCATTTGATTATTTAGAAGGGTACTATTATGGAACATCTACAGTAATAATTGACGGAAATGTTGTTACCGGAACAAGAGATAAAGGGGAGCCAATAACTAATATATCCTGGTATACAAGTAAAATTACCGATATAGGAATTGACTATTCTATATTGAAAGGAAAAATAAATGGAGAGATAGATTATTTTAACAGGAAAAGAGATGGATTGAAAGGTAGCAAAGATGATGTGTTAGTGCCTGATGAAATAGGTTATGACCTTCCTGATGAAAATATCAATACAGATGCAATATCCGGATATGAATTTTCAATAGTTTATGGTGGCGAAATTGGTGACTTAAACTTTTCCGTAGGAGGAAGTTTTTCATATGCTCGTGAAAAATATTTGCATTCGTACAAACCTAAGTTTTCCAGTTCTTGGGACTATTATAAATATTCAAGTGAAGAAAGATATACCAATGTTTTTTGGGGCTATGAGGCAATAGGACAGTTTCAGTCAGTGGATCAAATCAATACTTATCCTGTAAATATTGATGGAGAAGGTAACCAAACCTTATTACCGGGCGATATTATCTATAAGGATGTAAATAAGGATGGTAAAATTGATTACCGTGATGAACGTCCGATCGGATATCCTACTAATAGTAATCCGATTATTAATTACGGATTTAATTTGGAAGCGAAGTATAAGAGGATTGATTTTAAAGCCAATATATCTGGAGGAGCATTGTACTCTTATAATCAAAGTAATGAAATGCGTTGCCCCTATTTAAATGGGGGTAATTTACTTAAGGTTTTCTACGAGGACAGATGGCACAGAGAAGATCCGTTCGACTTGAATAGTGACTGGATTCCAGGGAAATATCCGGCATTGCGGTATAATACAGGATGGCATAGTAATTACAATAAAAATTCGACCTTCTGGTTGACTAATGTTCATTATTTACGATTGAGAACATTGGAAATTGGCTATTCACTTCCTAAATCAATACTATCAAAAGTAGGAATTGAAAAATTCAGATTTTATGTAAATACGTATAATCTTCTTTCGTTTGATAATTTACGGAAGACAGGTATCGATCCAGAGATTCAAAATCAGAATGGATTGCAATATCCACAGAGTAAGTTTGTTAATTTGGGTGTAAATGTTTCATTTTAACCTATGGATATGCAGAATTTAATGAATAGGTTAGTTTATATATCAGTAATCACACTTCTTTTTACTTTGGGAGGTTGTAACGATAAGGATTTCCTGGATCGTGAACCAACTGATGTATTAACAGATGAGCAATTGTGGAGTGATCATACGCTAATATTGTCATTATTAGCAGATCTGTATGATCGAATCCCCGAATATCAAAGTACGCAAAACTGGTGGAACTATGCTGATTTTGATGTGGCTTTTGGATCAAGCTACGGTGATTATTGGAGAAGCAAAAACAATAATTGGGACTACAATGAATGGACTGTGGCCTGGTATGATTACTATTCTTTAATACGTGAAGTAAATTTGTTTATTCAAAAGGCCGGATTATATCTTAAGGATAATGCGGATGCAGAAATAAAAGCCCGGTTTATTGCAGAAGGTAGATTTATAAGAGCAGCCATTTATTTTGAGATGGTTAAACGTGTAGGTGGTGTTCCATTAATTACAGAGCCTTTGGCTTATGATTTTAGCGGAGATCCTTCCTATCTGCAACATGCCAGAGCCAAGGAATATGAAATATATGATTTTATTTTATCAGAATTGGATCAAATACAAAATGATCTTCCAAATGATGTTGATATAAAAAGCCGGGCTACTCAAGGACTTGTTTTAGCAATGAAATCCAGGGCTGCTTTATATGCTGCTTCTATAGCAAAATATGGAACAACAACACCTGAAGTTTCATTACCAGGAGAAGAAGTAGGTATTGAATCTTCAAAGGCTGATTTGTATTATCAAAAAGCCCTTTCAGCCTGTGAACAGTTATTAGATCCATCAAAATACTCTTATGCTCTTTACCAGGAGAATAATGAAGATTTGTCTGATAATTTTGCTAGTTTGTTTATAAAGAAAAACAACAATAATGAAGTCATCTTTGTTAAGGATTTTAAATTGCAAAGTGGAAAAACCGTTAATTATACTGTTGAAAATCAACCTTGGTCAGGTACTGAGGATCTGGAAGGAGGACGTTTAAATCCATCATTAAATCTGGTGCAATCCTTTGAAATGTTGGATAATACATTTCAAACCTTTCATACACAGGACGAAAATGGGAATTACTTATTTTTTAGTGATCCCATTGAAATGTTTGAGGGAAGAGATGCCCGTTTGAAAGGAACAGTATTGGTTCCCGGTTCTCAATTTAAGGGAAAAGATGTTGATATATGGGCAGGATATGTTTTAGCAGATGGTTCAATTATTACAGGAGATACATATGCACAGTTTAAAAAATTACCAGGTGAAGAAGTTGAAGTTCAGGTTGTAGGTAAAGATGGCCCCATCAATGGTTTGGAATTTTCAGCTCAGACAGGATTTTACTGCAGGAAGTATTTAGATCCGGCAACGGGTTCAGGACAGAGAGGCTTAAGAAGTGAAACGTGGTGGATTCGTTACCGTCTGGCAGAAGTATATTTAAATGCAGCTGAAGCTTCCTTTGAATTAGGAAAACTCACGAAAGCAGCAGAATTTCTGAATGAGGTAAGGCAACGTGCGGGTTTTACAAAAGATTTACGCGAAGATGAGATAACTTTTGATCGTATTGTTCATGAGCGTAAAGTAGAATTGGCATTTGAAGGTCATATTTTATGGGATATGAAACGTTGGAGATTGGCTCATAAAGTATGGAATGGAGAAATGCAACCATTGACAGACAAACCATGGAAAGCAGATGAAGTAAGTAACCGTGTTTTCGGATTATGGCCATATAAGTATTGTGATCCGGGAAATGAAAATGATGGTAAATATTTGTTTGAGCAGGTTGTTCCGGCAGAAGTAACAGGTGCGGATTATTTTAGATTAGGAAATTATTACTCAAGAATATCAGATGATGTATTGAGTAAGAATCCATTACTTGTTAAAAATCCAAATCAATAAAAACAGCTATGATGGATAAACTAAAATCAATAATATTTTTAGGAATAGTTGTTTTACTCTTGTCTTCATGTAAATATGATAACTATTCAGAACCAAACTCACGGCTTCATGGAAGTATTGTTTATAATGGTGAACCAATAAATGTAAGCGCCAATTGTATTGAAATAGAGTTGTGGGAGCCAGGTTGGCAAAAAAGTGCTCCTATTTATATGGCTGTAGATCAGGATGGATCTTTTTCTGCGAGTTTATTCAATACAACTTATAAACTAATTATACCTTCACATCAGGGACCATTCAGATGTCTTACAAATTCTTTAACTAATTCGGATACAATTATTGTAGAGGTAAATGGTGATAAAGATTTTGATATTGAAGTAGAGCCATACTATAATCTTAAAAATACAACTTTTTCAATTACAGGAAGAGAACTTAGTGCATCATTTGGATTAGAGCAAATAGTTACAGATGGAGATGCCCGTACTATCGATAAGGTAAGTCTTTATATAAATAAAACCCAATTCGTAGATTTTCAATGGAAGGTTGCAGATGTGTCAATGGAAGGATCTGAAATTGAAAATATGTCATTGATTGAAATGACTTTAACAGTGCCGGATTTTATACCAATGCAAGATTATGTTTTTGCCAGGGTTGGTGTGAAAATTTCAGGAAAAGAAGATTTGATATTTTCAGATATTCAGAGGATTACACTGTAGTTAGTTTTTGGAAATAATGTTGTTTTGGTCGTTTGACAGAGTATCTGTCAGGACCGATTTAGCCATTGGTATGTCAAATTTTTAACAAAAGAATAGAATACAAATTAATAATTAAAAGTAATCACAAATGAAGAAAAGTAATTTTTTTGGTGTGCTACTTATACTGATCGTTACAGGAATGATTATGACTTCCTGCCAGAAAGTAAGTAATAAGGAGCCTGTTGCTACTGAATTAAGAGCTCCTGCATACCCATTGGTAACCATTGATCCATACACAAGTGCATGGTCAAAAACTGATACCCTGTATAATGATGAGGTAAAACATTGGACCGGAAAGCCAAATACATTGATAGGAGCTATCAGAGTGGATGAAAAAGTATACCGTTTCTTAGGTAAGGTTCAGATTGCCTTGACTCCCATCGCACCTATGGCTATGAATGAAAGATGGGAAGCATCTTATACCGAAAAGAAGCCAAAAGGAAAATGGGAAGCTGTTAAGTACGATAGCAAAGGTTGGCAACAAGGGAAAGCTGCTTTTGGAACCAGAGATATGAATCTGTTATCGACAGTTTGGGAATCGCATGATATTTGGGTGAGAAGGGAATTTAATGTTCCAGGAAATTTATCAGACAATGATCTTTATTTAATCTACTCTCATGATGATGTTTTTCAGTTATTTCTAAACGGAAAAGAATTGGTTAGTACTGATTATGAATGGCATAATGATGTGACAATTAAAATAAGTAAGGATTTATTGAATTTAGGTGGTAAAAACGTTATTGCTTCCCATTGCGAAAACAGAACCGGTGGAGGCTATGTTGACTTTGGTATCTATCAAAAAAGTGATCAGGGCGAAATCTTTACACAAACAGCCGAACAAAAAAGTGTAAAGATGACTGCAACTCAAACTCAGTATGAGTTTGCTTGTGGAGGCGTTGATCTGAATGTTCAATTTATATCACCACTGTTAATGGATGATTTAGATCTGTTGTCGCGTCCGGTTAACTATATTAATTACCAGGTGGTTTCAAATGATGGTAAAGAACATGATGTACAGGTTTATATAGAAACAGCAGCAGATTGGGCTGTGAATGAACCTTCACAGGAAGTGATAATTACAACAGGAAAAACTTCTGACGTGCATTATGCAAAAGCCGGTACTACAGAACAACCTGTATTAAAAAAGAAAGGTGATGATTTAAGAATAGACTGGGGGTATTTGTATCTGGCTTCGAAAAATGATGAATCAAATAGCATATCTATCGGTGATTATTATAAGAGTAAAGAGATGTTTATAACCAATGGTTCGACTATTCATTCTGAAGAGGAAATTATAACTGATTTATTGGGAAATAGTTCAGCAATGGTTGCTGTAAATAATCTGGGTAAAGTATCTGCGAGACCGGTTGATGGTTATGTGATGATTGGATATGATGATTTGGAATCAATACAGTACTTTGAAGAAAATTTAAAGGCTTTATGGACGAAGAACGGAGATGTTACCATGGATGAAGCTTTAAACCTTGCTGTTGCAGAATACGATGACATTGTCAAGAGATGTAATGACTTTGATACCCAATTATGGCATGAATGTGTAAATGCAGGTGGTAATAAATATGCAGACTTATGTGTTTTAGCTTACAGACAAGCTATTGCAGCTCATAAGTTAGTTAAAGATAATGATGGAAATTTATTATTCCTCTCAAAAGAAAATTTCAGTAATGGTTCTATTGGTACCGTAGATGTTACCTATCCATCCGCGCCTTTGTTTTTAAAATATAATCCTGACCTGTTAAAAGGTATGTTAAATCCTATATTTTATTATTCAGAAAGTGGAAAATGGAGAAAGCCTTTTGCAGCGCATGATGTAGGTACATATCCATTGGCTAATGGACAAACATACGGTGGAGATATGCCTGTTGAAGAATGTGGTAATATGCTTATTTTAACAGCAGCTATTGCAAAATATGAAGGTAATGCGGATTATGCTAAAAAGCATTGGAATGTATTAACTACATGGGCAAATTACTTAGTGGAAAAAGGATTGGATCCTGAAAACCAATTGTGTACCGATGATTTTGCCGGTCATTTTGCTCACAATACAAATTTATCTGTAAAAGCAATTATGGGTATTGCCGGATATGCTCAATTGGCCAATACTTTAGGAAAAACTGATTTGGCAAGTCAATATACTGGAGCAGCAAAAGAAATGGCATTGAAATGGTGTAGTATGGCACATGATGGCGATCATTACCGATTAACTTTTGATAAACCAGGAACCTGGAGTCAGAAATATAATCTTGTATGGGATAAATTATTAGGATTAGGAATCTTTCCTGATGATGTAGCCGATAAAGAAGTTGCTTATTATTTGATTATGCAAAATAGTTTTGGTTTGCCATTAGATAATAGACGAACCTATACAAAATCAGATTGGATTATGTGGACAGCAACATTGGCTGATGATAAAGAAACATTTAAAAAGTTTATTGATCCAGTTCATAAGTTTGTAACACGAACAAAAGATCGGGTTCCAATGACAGACTGGTATGAATCTGTGAATGGAAATCAAGTAGGATTTCAGGCACGTTCTGTAGTTGGTGGCTATTTTATTAAACTTCTGGAATAAGAATTTCTTTTTAATATATCAAAGGGTTGCATTGGTTCTATTAAATGAGAGAACTAATGCAACTTTTTAATTTTTAATAAAAATGTAAATTTTTATTAAAAAAAATAAAAATTGAGTGAGTAAATAGTTTTTCATAGTTGTAATATCATCAGTTAATTACCATAAATGTCTTTATAGGAGTGGTTGTTGACTTGATTAATTTTACTAACAATTAAAATTTCAACTATGAAAAAAAGAAATTTACTTTCAAAGTTTATTTTGCCCCTTACGTTATGTAGTTTCTTAGGTATTTCAAGCCTGAATGCTCAAACTTTAACACATTCATACACATTTGAAGATGGAACTTATGGAGACGGTGTCGTAAATGATGTTGTCGGAGATGTAAATGGTGTTGTCTCAGGAGGTATATTCGAGAATGGTAGTTATGTAATGTTCAATGGAGATGAATTTATTGAGTTTGATGCTGCTGCTTTAGCCTTAAATACTTATGATGCTATTACAGTAGAAACGTATGTTAAGAGAGGAAATAATGGCGATAATGAGTTTAATGCTGTGTGGTCTTTTAATGGATATAGGGCTAGTAATGATTTTTTATTGTCAATAGTGAGAGGTAGCAGTACTTGTCAAACAGAAGTTAATGGTGTAGGTGTTTCAGGTCCTGAACCTGCAAATGACGAAATACATCATTATGTATCTGTTCTTACAAAAGAATCGTTAAAATTATATATTGATGGAATTTTAGTAAACGAAAAATCAACATCAGATGATTTTATTTCTACATTGGGTGTTCATCCTGAATATGCTGCTACTGCCTACATCGGAAAAAGTACATGGCCGGATGCAAGTTTTAAAGGAACTCTTTACGAGTGGAATATTTACAATGGAGTATTAGATGAAGCAACTATTTATACTCATGCTAAAGATTTTAGTGTTGTTTCTGATGATTCAAAATTAAAAAGCCTTTCTGCAACAAACGGATCATTATATCCATCGTTTAATCCATCTGTAACTCAATATACTGCAGTTTTAGATCCTGGAACAACTTCAATTGATATTTCTGCTTTAGCCTTTGAAGAAGGTGCACTTGTTATGAAGGATGGCGGCATGGATTTAAGTAATATTGCTACTACAGACGGATCTGGAGATATTACTATTACAGTTATTGGATCAGGAGACAATCAAACTGATTATACAATTCATTATGTTGTGAATACAGATCTTACATTAATGCATTCATATGATTTTAATGTAGATTATGATGTAAGTGATGGTACAGGATCTGTTGATGGAACTACCGGATTCTTAAATGTATTTGGTGGTGCTTGGCACGCAGATGGTGATCCTGCATCTAAAATTACTTTAGATGGAGCAGCCTTAGCATTAAATACTTATCCTTCTATTACATTCGAAGGGCATGTAACTTTAGGTGAAAATGCTGGTTATACTTTATTGTATTACTTTGGTGGTGACGGTAATAATAATACTACCTTATTACGTTTAACTGCTTCTTCGGATGTGGAGTTAAGTAGAGCTCAAATGAGTGGTCAGGATGTTGGAGCTGGTGCATTTGTTGATTATGCTGAGCAAGAAGTAGGTACTGATCATCATTATGTAGTGGTACTTAGTTACGGATATATTAAATATTATTTGGATGGTGCTTTAGTTGGTGAAACAACAATTACAAACTCAGCTAACTTTATTTCAAGCATAGGTACAGATGTTGCTTACTTAGGAATTGGTACCTGGGATGATCCTTTATTGATAGCTGATATTGATGAGTTTAACATTTATAGCGGAGAAATGGATGCTGCAACTGTTGCAGAGAGATGTGCTGCATTTGGAATTACTCCTACAGGAGTTAAAAAGACTGTTGCAAAAATTTCAAAAGTATATCCAACTATATCAAGTGATGTTTTCAATGTAGAGTTTACAGAACAAGCAGGAACAGTAACTGTTTACGATTTAAGTGGAAATGTTGTAAAACAAATTAAACCAGAAGGTTTAGCTACAACATTTACAGTTAACAAAGCTGGAATTTATATTGTTCAGGTTGCAAGTGGTAATGTAATTAACACATATAAAGTAGTTAAAAAATAAGTTTATTATTGTTTTGTTGTTAGAGGCCTCACTAGAGGCCTCTTTTTTATGTATTAAATCAAACAAGATTTACATTTAAAAATAAGAATGAGTGTATTTGTATATGAATTTGTATTATTAATAACAGAATGATATACAAATAATGATTCTTTAAATAACCTGAAAAACTAATTAAGAGATGACAACCAGAAGAGATTTTTTAAAAAAAGGAGGACTTGCTGTTGCTGGATTAGCACTTGCTGGATCGGCAAAAGCAATTTTAACAAATCCTATATCTTATGTTACAAACAGGCCGGCAGTAAGTCAAAGACATTTTGTGTCAAAAGCTGTGGAGGAAACAATTAAGAGTATTAAAAAAGAGATTCTGGATGATAAACTTGCCTGGATGTTTGAGAACTGTTTTCCGAATACACTCGATACTACCGTTGAGTATTCTATTAAAAACGGAAAGCCGGATACTTTTGTAATTACAGGAGATATTCATGCAATGTGGTTACGTGATTCTACAGCTCAGGTATGGCCTTATCTTCCTTTGGCTAAGAAGGATAAAGACCTTCAGTCGTTATTAGCAGGTGTGGTAAATCGTCAGACTCAGTGTGTATTGCTTGATCCTTATGCCAATGCTTTTAATAAAGATATTCATGAAGAGGGCGAGTGGATGACTGATAAAACAGATATGAAAGCCGGTATTCATGAGCGAAAATGGGAGATTGATTCGCTTTGTTATACCGTTAGATTAGCATATCATTACTGGAAAACCACTGGAGATAAATCTATTTTTGATAATGATTGGCAAAAAGCTGCAGGACTAATAGTAAAAACATTCAAAGAGCAGCAGCGTAAAGATGGACTCGGTCCCTATGTATTCGAAAGAAATACCACACGACAATTGGATACATTGTCAAATAATGGTTTGGGACGACCGCTGAAACCGGTTGGTTTAATAAACTCTTCATTCCGTCCCTCAGATGATGCCTCTACTTACGGTTTTTTAATTCCTTCAAATCTGTTTGCTGTTACTTCATTACGTCAACTTGCTGAAATTGGAGAAAAGGTATTACATGATAACGATTTTGTTAACCGATGTGTTTCGATGGCTGATGAGGTTGAAGATGCAGTTCAAAAATATGCCGTTGTTGAGCACCATAAGTATGGAAAAGTATATGCCTTTGAAGTGGACGGATATGGTAATGCCACCTTTATGGATGATGCTAATGTACCCAGCCTGTTAGCTCTGCCTTATTTAGGTTGTGTAAAAAAGGATGATCCTATTTATAAAAACACGCGTCAATTGGTTTGGAGTGAAGACAATCCTTATTTCTTTAAAGGAAAAGCAGCCGAAGGAATTGGAGGACCACATGTTGGATATGATATGGTTTGGCCAATGAGTATTATAATGAAGGCAATGACAAGTAATAGCGATAGCGAGATTAAAGCTTGTATTAAAACACTACGAAATACAGATGCTGATACCGGTTTTATGCATGAAACATTTCATAAGGATGATCCAGCTAAGTTTTCAAGATCATGGTTTGCCTGGGCAAATACCTTATTCGGAGAATTGATTATGAAGATAGTAAATGAAGGTAAAGCACAACTAACAAAAGTGTAATAGGAAAAGTATTTTACTATGAAAAAAATTAAACTGTTATTTATAGCAGGGATTTTTAGTCCATCACTATTGTTGGCTCAAACTCCCTCTGCTAATGAAAGTTATAATATAAATAAAGATAAAGTATTATATACCGTTGGATACAGTCATTTAGATACAGAATGGAACTGGGATTATAGAACAACCATTGATGAATGTATCAAGAATGTAATGACTGAAAATTTTTATCTGTTGGATAAATATCCTGAGTATGTCTTTAATTTTACCGGCTCCAGACGTTATCAGATGATGAAAGAATATTATCCTGAGATGTTTGGTCAGGTTAATGAATATATTTCAAAAGGTCGTTGGTTTGTATCCGGATCTTCAGTTGACGAAGGCGAAGTAAATATATCATCTTCAGAGTCCTTGATTCGTCAGGTGTTGTATGGAAATCAGTATTTTAAGAAAGAATTTGGAGTTGAGAGTGTGGATTACATGTTGCCTGACTGTTTTGGTTTTTTAGCAAACTTACCTAGTATATGGAATCATTGCGGACTATTGGGTTTCTCTACTCAAAAATTAACATGGCATTCGGCCGCCGGTGTACCTTTTAATGTAGGTATTTGGAATGGACCGGATGGAAAAGGAATTATCGCAGCTTTAAATGCAACATCATATACAAGTCGTGTTGAGCCTCGTTTGGATAAAAGTGATTATTGGAACAATCGAATTGATGAAAATCAAAAGAATTATGGTTTTCAATTTGATTATAAGTATTATGGAGTAGGAGATATGGGAGGGGCTCCGCGTGAAAGTGATGTGAAGAATGCGATAGAAAGCTTAAATAATTCTGACGGAGATATTCAGGTGAAGTTGACTTCTTCAGATCAGATGTATAAGGATATAACTCCTGAAATAAAATCAAAATTACCAATTTATTCAGGAGATCTGTTGTTAATAGAGCATAGTGCAGGTTCTTTAACTTCTCAGGCATACATGAAGCGAATGAACCGTAAAAATGAATTGCTGGCGAAATCTGCTGAGCAATTAGCTGTTGCAGCAAACTGGATAAATGGTACATCTTACCCTGAGGATAAAGTTAATAAGTCGTGGGATTTGGTATTAGGATCTCAGTTTCATGATATCCTGCCGGGGACAAGTATTCCTAAAGCTTATGAATATGCCTGGAATGATGAGTTTATTGCTGCTAATGGATTTTCAGAGGTGTTAAAGCACAGCGTAAACAATATTGTTGGTAAAATGAATACCCAAACAAAAGGTAAAGCTGTTGTTGTTTATAATCCGGTAGCTTATGAGCGAGAGGATATTGTAACCGCAGAACTTACTTTTGATGATATACCCAAGGAAATAGAAGTTTATGATGCCAATCGTAAGCTTTTAAAATCTCAAATAATAGGTAGAGAAGGTAATAAAGTGAAGTTCATCTTTGTTGCCAAAGTGCCTTCATTGAGTTTAAATGTATTTGATGTTCAATCCACAAAGGCTTCTTTAATTGAGGATGGTAAGCTCAAAATTACATCTCGTTCTCTTGAAAATGAGTATTATAAGGTTCTTTTTGCAGATAATGGTGATATGTTAAGTATTACAGATAAAACCAATAATAAAGAATTATTGTCTGAACCTGCAAAATTAGAGTTTCAACATGAGTCTCCTCAGGAATGGCCGGCGTGGAATATGGATTGGGAAGATCGTAAGAATCCTCCGGTAGATTTCATGGATAAGAATTGTAAAATTAGCATTTTGGAAAATGGTCCAGTAAGGGTTTCATTAAAAATTACGCGTGCAGGACAAAATTCTGAGATTACGCAGATTGTTAGTCTTTGCAGTGGAGAAAGTGGAAAGCGTATAGAGGTTGAAAATGATGTAAATTGGCAAAGTCAGGGAGTTAGTTTAAAGGCTGCTTTCCCTTTAAACGTAACTAATGAAAATGCAACTTATAATTTGGGTGTTGGAACATTAGAACGAGGAAATAACAAAAGTAATCAGTTCGAGGTTCCTGCTAAACAGTGGTTTGATTTAACTGATGAATCAGGCAAATATGGGGTAACTATTTTAGAAGATTGTAAGTATGGTTCTGATAAACCTGCAGATAATAAATTAAGGTTAACTCTGATGTATACCCCGGAAACACACAATTGGTACAGAGTTCAGAATTCTCAGGATTGGGGACGTCATCAATTCAGATATGGTATTTATGGACATGCAAAGAGCTGGAAAGAAGCAAATTCTGCTATCCAGGGCGAATTCTTCAATCAACCATTAATGGCATTTGAAGCATCAAAACATAAGGGCTCTATGGGAAAATCATTTTCAATGATGTCAGTTAATTCTCCTTCTGTTGGAGTTATGGCAATAAAGAAAATGGAAGATTCAGATTATTATCTGGTTCGAGTAAAAGAAGTATTAGGAGCGGATCATAAGCTAACTTCAATGAGTTTTGCTTCTGAAATTGAAGATGCATTTGAGGTAAACGGACAGGAAAAAAAGATAGGAGATGTTCGTTTTAGTCAAAAGGAATTGTCTTTTGATTTAGGACATTATACAATCAAAAGTTTCGCAGTTAAGTTAAAGTCAAAAGAGGTTGAGGAAAAAGTACTCCAAAAATCTATTGATTTGCCATTTAACCAGGATGTTATGTCATTTGATCAAAACCGCCATGATGGAGATATGACATGGGGATGGTCTTTTCCTTCTGAACTTTTGCCTGATACTGTTATTAGCGAAGATATTCAGTTTAAAATGGGAAGCACGGATGATGAAAATCTGAATGCTTTAGCATGCAGGGCACAGGAAATTCCATTACCTGAAGGATATAATAAAGTTTACTTGTTAGCAGCTGCCGATGATGTAATACAAACAGTATTTAAGGTTGGAAATCAGGAAAATAATATAACCATTCAAAACTGGACCGGATATATTGGTCAGCATTATAACCGAAGATTTGCTCAGGATGGCATTACTGTTACTGGTATATCTGATGCATATGTAAAAACGGATAATATTGCCTGGTTTGCTTCTCATTGTCATCAAGGGTATCCATCAAAAAATCAATCATACCAGTACTGTTATTTATATAAATATGAATTAGCAATACCTAAAGGAGCAAAGTCTTTAATTCTTCCTGATAATTCAAGAATTAAAATTATGGCAATAACAGCAACAAAAGGTGAAAATGAAAATGCAATACCATTACAACCTTTATATGATAGTTTTAATAAAGATGCTGAATATGTATTTAAAAATTGAGTGTGTTAGTTTTTCATAGATAGATTAAGTTAAGAAGGACAGATTGTTAATTTGAAAGCTACTCAGAAATTTCTGAGTGGCTTTTTTTATGCTGCATACCAAATAATACGTTAGTCTTCAGATTATACCATTCATTAGTTTTTTACGACAGTTAATAGTCTTGAAAACAGGTGCATATAACTTGATTATTCGTCGGTTTTAATAGCGTTTTACTCAAATAGTAAACAATTTATATAAAGTATTTTCTAAAGTTATTTTCTGCGAATAAGGGTTGTTAATATGCAGTAATACTGAGGCATAGGTCTGTTTTGCAATTTTAGATCAACTTTTATGTTTTAAAAATAAAATTTTCAGTGAGTAGTATCAAAAGTCTTGTTGTATTACTACAAGAAACGGACTCTTCATTATATGTTTTTTAATAATCCGATGCCGATTTGGTGTTCGACTCGACATGGAATAATGCTTAAATATAAAATGAAGCAGTTCATAAAATTCAAATAGTCTATTAACAAAAACAAAGAAATATGATGGAAATATTGAGAGGATTTTGGTGATGTAGAATCTGAGTAAATGCAACGATCATTAGTGTAATTAATGATTTAAGATGATGATTTTAGAACATTGTAAATCGCAATTTTTCAAAAAAAAGTTAATCTAAATTTTAAAGTTTTAAGAATGAAAAATCTATTAACTCAAAGCCATAAAGTTGTTTGTTGGATAACGGTGGCCTTAACATTTTGCTTTGTCAGTTGTAAGGATGATGCAATTGATAAACCAGAAAAACCATATGATCCAACCCAATCTGTGGCAGTCACTGATTTTATGCCAAAATCAGGAGGAGCAAATGAGCAAATGATAATTTACGGAAGTAATTTCGGTAATGATGCATCTATTGTTCATGTTTATATTGGAGGTCAGGAAGCTGTAGTAATTGGTGTAAAGAATGAAGTTTTATATTGTTTAATCCCACGACAAGCTGATGAAGGAACTGTTGAAGTGCAAGTAGGGGAGGGCGATAATACCTCTGCAATTGCAACAATTGATCTAAAATTAGATTATATCAAAAGAACTCTTGTTTCTACACTTTGTGGAGAGGTGGATGAAGAAGGCGAATATGAAACCAAAGACGGTACTTTTGATGACTGTGGAGGTTTCTTTAATCCAAGTTGGTTTTCATTTGATCCTCAAAGTCCTAATTTACTTTACATGGTTCAGGATGGTGTTGAAGGTGGAGATGTACGTTTGCTTGACATGGAGGCAGAAACTGTTACAACACCTATTACCAGAGCAATGGGTAACTGGGGTAGGATGAGAAGTATTAACTGGACTCTTGATGGTGAATACATGATCATCTCAAATGATCAGGGAAATGAAGATGGTATTAGTACATCCATTCTTTCAAGAGCTAATTATTTTCAGGATCCACAAATCTTAACTTCTTATAAACAATGTAATGGAGCAGCCATTCATCCTGTAAATGGTGAATTGTATTTTAATAGTTATGAAAAAGGACAATTCTTCCGTTTTGATTTAGATGAGTATTTCGACAGAGGATTAGGAGTTAAAGCTTATGAGGAGCTATTTAAGATACAAGATAACTCATGGGAATTTAATGTTCGTATTCATCCTAGTGGAAATTATGCTTATATCGTTGTTATTAACCAACACTATATCTTAAGAACCAATTATAACTGGGATACTAAAAAGTTCACTTCACCATTCGTGGTTTGTGGAGAAGCCAGAAGTGCTGATTGGGTAGACGGAGCAGGAACCAGTGCCCGTTTAAACAATCCTTATCAGGGTGTTTTTGTAAAAAATGAAGATTACGTGGCACAAGGAAAAGAAGATGTATATGATTTCTACTTTACAGAAAGAGGTAATCATGATATCCGAATTCTGACACCGGAAGGTAAAGTAACTACTTATGCCGGAAGGGGAAGTGAAAATGTAAACTCTTTTGCATATGGATATATTGATGGAGGGTTAAGAGATGAAGCTCGTTTTAATGGACCAGAAGCATTAGCCTATGATGAGGAGAATAAGATATTTTATATTGGCGATTGCAAGAATCATGTAATTCGTACAATAATAGTTGATTAATTAATACCCTAAACACGAAATACATGAAGAATTTATTATATACTATGATACTTGTGTTAGGCTTTACGTTTAATGCCTTTGCGCAGGAAAAAGTTGTAGTAACAGGAAATGTAACTGATGGACAGAATGAACCTTTGGTGGGTGTGAATATTACCATCAGTGATATGCCGGGGTTGGGTACAATTACTGACATAGACGGAAATTTTAAAATTTCGATGGAACCTTATCATAAATTGGTTTTTTCATTTATTGGATTTGATACTCAGGAAATACTGATTAAAGAGCAACGAGTTCTTAAAGTAAAAATGCTTGAATCTGAAGGAAGTGAGTTGGATGAAGTGGTTGTAACCGGTACCGGAGCAAAAAAGAAGGTAACTGTAACAGGTGCTATCACAACTGTAAAACTTGAAGAGATGAAGTCTAACCCTTCTGCAAGTATTACCAACAGTTTGGCTGGTAATGTGGCTGGTGTGATGACAATGCAATCATCCGGACAGCCAGGAAGAAACGTATCTGAATTCTGGATTCGAGGTATTTCTACTTTTGGTGCAGGAAACAGTGCTTATGTGTTAGTAGATGGATTTGAGCGTGATTTAAATGATATTAATATTGAGGATATAGAATCGTTTTCTGTATTAAAAGATGCTTCGGCAACTGCTATTTATGGTTCAAAAGGTGCCAATGGTGTAATTTTAATTACAACCAAACATGGTAAGGCTGGTAAAGTTCATATTAGTGCTAAAGTAGAGAGTACTTATAATACCAGAACAATTACTCCTGAATTTGTAGATGGAAATACCTATGCAAGCTTACTAAATGAAGCACGTGTTACACGTAATATGATACCAAAGTATTCTGATGAGGAATTGGAGCTTATAAGATATGGACTTGATCCGGATCTTTATCCTAATGTAGATTGGAGAGATAAAGTATTAAAAGACGGTGCATTTAATTATCGTGCAAACCTTAATATTAGTGGTGGTAGTAATAAAGCCCGTTATTTTGTTTCTGCCAGCTATGTAGAAGAGCAGGGTATGTATAAAACGGATAAAGCCATTAAGAAAGAATATGACACAAATGCAAACTACAAGCAGTGGAACTATCGTTTAAACACTGATATTGATGTTACTCAAACTACACTTTTAAAAGTGGGTGTATCCGGATCTTTGTCTAAAGAAAATACACCTGGATTAGGAGACGATCTTTGGGGGGTATTATTTGGCTATACACCATTGCTTTCTCCTATCAAATATTCAGATGGACGTATTCCTTCCTATGGACAAGGAATTTTAACAAATCCATGGGTAATATCAACTCAAACAGGGTTTAACGAAAACTGGGAGAATAAAATTCAAACCAATGTAACTCTTGAGCAAAATCTTAATTTTATTACTGAAGGTCTTCGATTTATTGGTCATTTTGGTTATGATACCAATAATAGTAATAATATACAAAGAAGAAAATGGCCGGAACAATGGTATGCAGAAAGAAGAAAGCCTGATGGAACATTGGATTATAAAAGAATTTCAGAAGCATCTAGTATGTTTCAGGGAAGTAGCTCAAATGGTAACAGAAGAGAGTTTCTTGACTTAACAATGAAGTACGATCGTGCTTATATCAATCATCATGTTGGTGGTACTTTTAAATATACTCAAGATGCTTTTATCAATACCCAGAATTTAGGAGATGATCTTAAAAACGGAGTTGCAAAACGTAATCAGGGTATAGCAGGACAAGTTACCTACAATTGGAATTTACGTTATTTCGCAGATTTTAATTTTGGTTATAATGGTTCTGAAAATTTTGCACCTGGACATCAGTATGGTTTCTTCCCTGCATTTTCAGTTGGTTGGAACCTTGCAGAAGAGGGATTTGTTAAAAATAATCTTCCGTGGATGAATATGTTTAAGATTCGTTATTCGTATGGAAAGATTGGTAATGATAACCTAGGTAAAGATGATGATGACAGAGATATTCGCTTTCCTTACTTATATGATATAACATTAATAGAGAATATTCCTGAGGAAATACGAGATAACGATGAAAACCGGGAAAGATATAGAAATGCAAGTTATCAGTGGGCTGAATATGGAAATAGTAAATATTATTGGGGAGGATATTATTCGCAAGTTGCATCTCCTTATGTAAGTTGGGAAATAGCCACAAAAAAGGATTTGGGAGTTGACTTCTCAATATTCGATGATAAGTTATCTGCAAATGTCGATTACTTTGAAGAGCGACGAGATGGGATCTATATGAAAAGGAACTATTTGCCGGATATGGTTGGATTGGAAAGTACTTCAAGTGCCAACGTAGGTATCGTTAAAACAAAGGGATTTGATGGTCGTTTTGATTTCAAGCAAAAGGTTGGAGCCGTTGATATAACTGTTCGAGGTACTATTACTTATAGTAAGAATGAGATATTGGAAAAAGATGAAAAAAATACAATTTATCCATATCAGCAGGAAGAAGGGTATCGTGTAGATCAAAATAAAGGATTAATAGCCCTTGGTTTATTTAAAGATTATGATGATATCAGAAACAGTCCAACACAAGATTATGGTACTTATCAGCCTGGAGATATTAAATATAAAGATGTAAATGGTGATGGCGTGGTTAATGACCAGGATATCGTTGCTATTGGTTCTACTTCCAGACCTAATTTAATTTATGGTATGGGTACCACCGGCAGATGGAAGAATCTGGATGTCAACGTTCATTTTCAGGGAGCTGGTAAGAGTAACTTCCCTATCTACGGAAAATGTGTGTATGCCTTTAGTGAAGGAATGTGGGGTAACGTAATGTCTGGATTAGTTAATTCTGATCGATGGATTTCTGAAGAAATATCAGGTGATCCATCTACTGAAAATCCAAATGCAAAATATCCTCGGTTGAGTTATGGAGGTAACGATAATAACTACCGTAATTCTACTTACTGGTTGCGTGATGGATCATATTTACGATTAAAAACTGTAGATCTTGGTTTTACAATTCCTAAAAGAATCGTGAACAAATTTCATATAGACAATGCTCGTATCTCTTTAGTGGGAACAAATTTAATAACATGGTCTAAATTTAAATTGTGGGATCCTGAAATGGGTAGTCCTCGTGGAGAAAAATACCCTCCTTCAAGATCAATTACTTTTGGATTAAGTGTAAACTTATAATACTAATGGCGATGATAAATAAGATAAAAATATTTTCAATAATATTTATTTTAGCAGGTATCTTTAGCGCCTGCTCAGATTATCTGGATTCAGAAGAATATTTTAAAGATCGTGACACAGATGAAAAAATATTTTCAAGTAAACAGTATTCAGAGGATTTTTTAGCTCATACCTATTCATTTTTAATAAATGAATGTGCTGATGTTTGTAGTAAGGGTTACTCCCCACACTGTTTTGCGGATGACATGTACTATGGCGATAGAGACATAGATTATGATAATAAGGAGACAAACTCATTATCTTATAATCAGTTTCATATGGGTGATTATGATGAAAATACAAAGCAGGATACATGGACTCAGTGTTATAAAGGTATTAGAAACGCCTCTGTTTTTATTCAGAATATAGATATTAATGAAGATCTTGATTTAACCGAAATTGCCGATTATAAAGCTCAGGCTCGTTTTGTAAGAGCATATTACTATTGGTTATTGCTACGGAAGTATGGTCCTATTCCTCTACTTCCTGACGAAGGTATTGACTATACCGATAGTTATGAAAATATTGCTTTAGCTCGTAATACATATGAAGAATGTGCGGAATATATCAGCAGTGAAATGATACTTGCTGCAAAAGACCTAAAGGTATATCGTGATGAGCAATCTATTGCCAGACCTACAAGAGGAGCAGCATTGGCAACCAGAGCTATTGTACTTCTTTATGCTGCCAGTCCGTTGGCAAATGGAAATACAGATGCCTTTGCACAACAACTTGTTGATGACCAGGGTAAACAGTTGTTATCAACTGACTATAACGAAGAAAAATGGGCCAAGGCAGCTGCTGCCGCCAGAGACGTAATTGAGTTGGGTGTTTATGATTTATATGTAGCAGGATTTCGAAACGCAGGTACAACTTCTTATCCGGCAACTATTATACCTCCACATGATGATGAATTTTCAGATAAGGATTGGCCGGAAGGTTGGGCAAATATTGATCCGTTTGAATCGTATAGAGCCGTATTTAATGGTACAGTGAGTGCTTCAGATAACCCTGAGTTAATCTTTACCAGAGGTAACAATGGTGCAGAAAAGCCTATGGCTATGGTAGCTCACCAGTTACCACGTATTGCTTCTGGTTGGAATACTCATGGTATTACTCAAAAGCAGTGTGATGCTTATTACATGAATGATGGGGCAGATTGTCCGGGTAAAGATAAAGAAATCGGACGTGGTGATGGTAGTGAAAGAGCTACAGGTTATGTTACTGCCTATGATGCTTATTATGGAAATTATAAACCACTTGCAAAAGGTGTATCACTTCAATATGCAAACAGAGAACCTCGTTTTTATGCTTCAGTAGCATATAATGGTAGTGTATGGCATCTTGAAAATGAATCGCTACCAGCGAACAGAGAAAAGCAGGTTTTTTATTATCGCGGTGATGGTAACGGATATACTAACACTATGTTCTGGCTTCGTACAGGTATTGGTGTTATGAAATTTGTTCATCCAAGAGATACTTACGAAAATGGTAATATTGGTAATGTAGTTGATAAAACAGAACCTGCTATTCGATATGCTGATGTATTATTAATGTATGCAGAAGCATTAAATGAATTAAATGGATCATATACTGTTGCTTCTTGGGATGGTTCTCAAACTTATAATGTAAGCAGGGATATCAACGAAATGAAAAGAGGAATCAGACCTGTTCGTATAAGAGCCGGAGTGCCTGATTATACAGAAGATATTTATAGTAGCCAGGATGAGTTCAGAAAAAAATTGAAACGTGAAAGACAAATAGAACTTATGGGTGAAGGTAAAAGATATTACGATTTACGCAGATGGAAAGATGCTCCTGTTGAAGAATCAATTCAAATTTACGGATGTAATGTACTAATGACCTCTGGTGAGAAAGATTTATTCCATACTCCTGTTGCTGCATTTGCATTGCAAACTACCTTTTCTGATAAAATGTGGTTTTGGCCAATCAAACATGAAGAGCTGAGAAGAAACAAACGTTTGACTCAAAACCCAGGATGGACATATTATAATTAAACGATATAATGAGATGAAACGAGCAAGTAAATTTTAATCTTAAGAATTACATACAGGGTAATGAAATACGAAGTATTCATGAACACCTTGATTGAAAAATTAAGAGAATAATAAAATTTCTTGCGAGTTCCATGTGACCATTAAAAAGTAAATTTTAGACACATGAAAAATATATATCAAATACTATTTTTACTGGTTATACTCGTGATGTATAGCGCATGTAATGATGAATGGGAGGATGAGCAGTTTGAGCATTATGTTTCATTTAAAGCTCCTCTTGATGACAATGGAGTAACTCCTGTTTATGTAAGATACAAAGCAGATGGCGCAGTAACCTATCAGCTTCCTTTAATTGTTAGTGGTTCTACAGATAATAAACAAAACCTGCAGATTCATATTGATGTAGATACTGATACTTTATCTGATCATAATTATGCTCGTTTTCAAAGTCGTGAAGAGCTTTACTACAGAGAATTAGGAAGTGACTATTATGAAATACCATCTACAGTTGATATCCAAAGCGGCGAAAATACAGCTTTAATAAATATTGATTATTCTCTAAAAGATATTGATCTGGTTGACAAATGGATTTTACCATTGACAATCCTTGATGATGAATCGTATAATTATGTGGCAAATCCTAATATGAATTACAAAAAAGCACTTCTTAGAATAATGCCATTTAATGATTATTCTGGTTCGTATAGTAGTACCGCCTTAAGTATATATCTGAAAGGTTATGAGGATGATGCAGCTATTGTTCGTAATACAACTATGTTTTATGTGGTAGATGAAAGCTCTGCATTCTTTTATGCAGGTACTGTAGATGAAGATAATATAGATCGTCGTAATTATAAAATAGTTGCAACATTTAATAGTGATAATACAGTATCGCTTAGTGCAGAGGATCCAAATATAAATTTTATATCTAACAGTACTCCTGAGTTTACTATTGAAGAAACACCAAATTACGAACAGCCATATATTATGGATCGTTATGTTACTGTTAGTAATATCAATTACAATTATACTGATTATACCTCTGTAGTGGGATCATCAATTGATTATACTGTTAAAGGTACAGTGATTCTTCATAGAAGTATTAACACTCAGATTCCTGATGAAGACCAGGCTATTGAATGGTAACTAAATAATTAACTAATTAAGCTTTTTGCAGGGTGTTTTTGTCTTAATAACACCCTGCATTTTTTATAATCAGATATCACTAATTTCATGGATATTATTTTGCTTGTTGTATTTGTTTTACCTGTTGTATTTCAATTTGTTATTGGCTCAAGGTCTATGAGAGGTAAAATGAAACTAAAATTCTGGCAGGTTGGTACAATTAGTATAATCAGCCAAATTTTAGCAACCGTTCTTATGCTGATGTCGATGGCTCATAAATTGAAAAAATCAGGTATAAATGATGGGCTTGGTTTTGTAGCAATAGAAGCTTTAGGTGTATTGATGGTTGTAATAATCCTTATTGTTATTGCTATACAGCTAATAAATAATAAAAGGAAGAAATAACACATGAAACGAACCGTGGGAGTGGGTTCTCATATGAGGGGGTGATTTTTTTTCAGGCGAGTTCCATGTTATCAAATGAACCAAATTTTAAACAGATGAAATACATATTCTCTATACTCGTATTTTTCACCTTTGTACATGCAGATTGTAAAAGAAATAATACCAGTGAAAAAAAGGTTAACAATTTTACTTCTGATGATGCTACAGTTTGTTTAGATGCATTTAATGATGCTTTTTATAATAAAACGACGAAGGTTTATAACAAAACAACTCATAATAACGAGCGTGCTGCTATCTGGACTCAAGCTATTTATTGGGATATGATCATGAATGCCTACAAGCGAACAAATGATCAAAAGTATTATACTTTGATTCATGATATTTATGAAGGGGCTTGTGGTCAATACGATGATTTCAACTGGAACAATACTACAGAATGGTTTATTTATGATGACATCATGTGGTGGATTATATCTCTTTGTCGTGCTCATGAGATAACAGGAGAAGATAAATACCTTGAACTTGCTGTTTCTGGTTTTGATCGGGTATGGTATGGTTCCAAAGGAATTGATGAGAGAGGATCGTATGATAAAGAAAAAGGAGGAATGCGATGGGGATGGAAACGTGATGAATGGAAAGGTAAAATGTCATGTATTAATTACCCTACAGTAATAGCTTCTGCATTATTGTATCAGATTACCGGTAAAGAGGATTACTTGAAAAAGGCTAAAGAGATATATGCTTGGTCAGAAGAAAATTTGTTTAATAAATCCACGGGAGCTGTCGCTGATTCAAAACATGGAAATGGTGAACCACATTGGAAAATGCATTTATATAACCAGGGAAGCTGTATTGGAGCGGGAGTAGCTTTATATCAAATTACTAAAGATAAAGACTATTTAGATAAAGCAGTACTTGCTGCAGACTATGTAAAGAATGAAATGTGTGATAAAAACGGATTTTTCCCTTATGAAAATGGAATTGAACAAGGAGTTTATGCCGCCATTTTTGCACAATATATTGCCGATTTAATGGAGTGCAATCAACCTCAGTATCGCAATTGGTTGATTAAAAATATCAATAGTGCCTGGAAAAAAAGAGATAAGAATCGAAATCTGACATTTAAGGATTTTAGTAATCCTTGTCCTAAGGGCGAAATTGAAGTTTATGATGCGAGTGGATGTCCTGCACTAATGCAGTTGATACCATAAAAATTGATACCTTTTAATACTATTTATATACTAAACTATTGATTTGTAATTAGGCTGCACAGTATTTCTTGTGCGGCTTTTTTTATGCGTTATTTCAAAATGTAATTGAAGGTTAGATGATGTAAGTGTTTGTATTTGAGATTTGTGTTTTGAGATTTTGTTTCGAGTTTGAATTAAAAGACAACTTTTCCATGAGTATTTTTCATGTGATCATTGTAATAAGAATAGGCCTGCAATTTATTTCGAAAAAGAAATTCGATGAAGAGTTTTTGAACGTATTTAAATAATTAAACTGTAATGAAATTAAAAAGAAAAATAAAACAAGGATTAAATGGAGTTGTTCTGTTTAGTACTTTATTATGTTCATGCACGAGCACTCAGAATAAAGTAGAATCTGTAGCAAAAGAAATGCGTGCTCCCGCTTATCCACTGGTTACCATTGATCCGTATACCAGTGTGTGGTCAACAGCAGATCATCTTTACGATGTACCGGTTCGTCACTGGACAGGGAAAACTCAATCATTAATAGGTGCTATTAGAGTGGATGGAGAAGTGTATCGTTTTTTAGGTAAAGAGGATATTCCTTTGAAAGCAATTGTTCCTATGGCATCAGAAGAAGCCTGGACTGCAAAATATACTAATTCAGAACCTTCAAAAGACTGGATTAAAGCCAATTTCAATACCAAAGGATGGAAAGAAGGTGTTGGCGCTTTTGGAAATTCAAATAATCAGGATGCAAAAACTATTTGGGAAACAGAACATATCTGGGTTAGAAGAATTGTTCCAGCGGTGGAGCTTACAAATGTGTCAAAGGCATATTTAAGATATTCTCATGATGATGATTTTATTTTGTATTTGAATGGAGAAGAGATTCTGAATACAGGAAATAGTGCAAGAGACAACAGAATTATTGATTTTGATGCTTCATTATTAAAAAGTGATGGTGAAAATGTATTCGCAGCCTATTGTCACGACAGAGGTGGATTATCTTATCTTGATTTTGGTATTTATGTTGAATCAGATAAAGATCAGGCTTTTGCAAAAGCCGCAGTACAAAATAATGTTTCGCTTTCAGCAACTCAAACTCATTATAACTTTACTTGCGGTCCTATAGATTTAAATGTGAAGTTTATTTCGCCATTGGTGCCACAAGACCTTGATTTATTATCTCGTCCGGTTAATTATATTAGCTATGATGTTCTGTCAAAAGATGGAAACAGCCATGATGTTCAGGTGTTTTTTGAAATGACTCCGGAGTGGGCAGTAAATCGTCCTTCACAGGAAGTTGAAGTGTCAACAGGATCTAATGGAGAATTGGCATTTGTTAAGGCTGGGACTACAGAGCAACCTGTTTTAAAGCGTAAGGGTGATAATGTAAGAATAGATTGGGGATATGCTTACCTGGCTGCAAAATCTTCTCCTGAAAAATCAGTTGGATTAGGTGATTATTATGCTGTTAAAAAGGATTTCTTAAGTCAGGGTAAAGTTGAATCAAAAGGAGATTTACAGGTGAACAGACCTAGTCAGGAAATGACTTCAATGTTTATCTGTGAAGACTTAGGAACTGTTGATACCAATGCTAAAGAAAGTGTGGTAATGATTGCTTACGATGACATTGAATCTATTCAATATTTTGGCGATAATCTTAAAGGTTGGTGGGCAAAAGATGGTCAGGTTTCGTTTAATGAGATTTTGGTAAAAGCTTCTGAAGATTATAATTCAGTTGTAAATACCTGTAATCAATTAGATCAACAAGTGTGGAATGAAGCTCTTGAAGCAGGAGGGAAAAATTATGCTGATTTATGTGTGTTAGCTTTTCGTCAATCCATTGCAGCTCATAAGCTGGTAAAAGATAAAGAAGGTAATACTCTTTTCCTTTCTAAGGAGAACTTTAGTAATGGATCTATTGGTACTGTGGATGTAACCTATCCATCAGCCCCTCTTTATTTAAAATACAATCCAGAATTACTAAAAGGGATGTTAAATCCTATATTCTACTACTCAGAAAGTGGTAAATGGAATAAGCCTTTTGCTGCTCATGATGTAGGTACTTATCCATTGGCAAATGGTCAAACATACGGTGGAGATATGCCTGTAGAAGAGTGTGGAAACATGTTGGTTTTAACTGCAGCTATTGCTCATCAGGAAGGCAATGCAGATTACGCTGCCAAGCACTGGGATGTATTGACTGTTTGGGCTAATTATTTATTGGAGAATGGATTGGATCCTGAAAATCAATTATGTACTGATGACTTTGCAGGACACTTTGCTCATAATGTAAATCTTTCTGCTAAAGCAATTATGGGTATTGCTGGTTATAGTAAACTGGCTGCCATGTTAGATAAAAAAGATATTGCCGATAAATATATGGCTCAAGCAAAAGATATGGCTGGCAAATGGATTGAAATGGCTCAGGATGGAGATCATTATAAACTGACATTTGATAAACCAGGAACCTGGAGTCAGAAATATAATTTGGTTTGGGATAAACTATTAGGCTTCAATTTATTCCCAAAAGAGGTTATTCAAACAGAAATTGATTATTACTTAACCAAGCAAAATAAATACGGATTGCCATTGGATAACCGCAGAACTTATACAAAATCAGACTGGATTGTGTGGACTGCAACAATGGCTAACAGCAAAGAAGAATTCCAAAAATTCATTGATCCGTTGCATTTATTTGTTACAGAAACTGAAGATAGAGTGCCAATGACAGATTGGTATGAAACACCAAATGCAAGACAAGTAGGTTTTCAGGCTCGTTCTGTAGTTGGTGGTTATTTTATTAAATTACTAGAAGAATAAGTTAGCATAGATTTAGTATTAGGTGGGCCTGTGTCATTTATGACATGGGTTCACTTTTTTGATTGCTAAAAGAGAATCAAGGTGTAAAATGAAGTTTAATTGTTTCACAACCGACCTCGTCTGGTGAGCATAAAAACAAGGTTATTTGGGCGTAAAATCGCGTAGTGTTTGAGCACCTGACGCAGGAAGGTGTGAGTTTTTAGCGATTTAGACAAAAGAACTGTAGTTTTTATAGTGAAGCAGGCGCAGTCTTGATTTTCTTTGCTTACTTTCTTTTATCAAGAAAAGTAAGTCAGGGTCTTAGGGATGATATCCCTAAAGATGTCAAGTGTTTACCTTAGAATTTCTAGATTACTACTAGTTCCATTATAAATATTGCTTATGAAATCCGCCGTGATAAAGAGTTCTCACACACGAGGATGACAAATTTGGTGAGTTTCATATGGCAATAAAAACAAATTTAGACATATGAAAAATCTTTACTTCATTATTATTTGTTTATTGTTTAATTCATCTTCAATATTTGGACAATATTTTACAAATCCAATATACGAGTTGGCAGATCCTCATATTGTGGTTTATGATGGTTATTATTACGCAACCGGTACTACCGGAGGTAATGTGGTGCTAAAAAAATCTGCCACCTTAGAAGGTTTAAAGTCCTCTCCTTCAGTAGAAGTATTTAGTCCGGCTAAAGGAGGTCCTTGTTGTGATTATTGGGCTCCGGAATTACACAGATTGGATGGCAAATGGTATATATATTATACCGCAAATAACGTAAGTAATTTAAGCGGACAAAGAACATATGTGATAGAAAACTCAAATAGTGACCCATTAAGTCAAAACTGGGTTAATAAGGGTAAAATCTATGATTCTTCAGCTGATTATTGGGCTATTGATGGTACAATTCTGTCGTTGAATGATAAGAACTATTTTGTATGGTCGGGAGTGGCCAGTCCTTCTGATGGTGATAAACCTCAAAGAATCTATATTGCAGAGATGAGTAATCCATATACTTTGGTTCCAGGTAGGGTTTTATTGAGTAGTCCAGATCAATCATGGGAAGGTAATGGAGCTGTGAATGAAGGACCGGAAGTTTTAATAAGAAATGGTAAAGTATTTATTGTTTACTCAGCAAATGGCTGTTGGACTCCGGATTATTTATTGGGAATGCTGTCTATGGATGATACCTCAGATCCTTTAGTTGCAGCTGCATGGACAAAGCATGATGGACCTGTATTTAGCAAAAAGCCAGAATTGCAAGTTTATGGTCCCGGGCACCATTGTTTCTTTACATCTCCTGATGGAACAGAAGACTGGTTTGCTTATCATGCAACAACAGAATCTGGTGGAGCCTGCAATTACACTCGTTCCGTTAGAGCTCAGCGACTTTACTATTTTGAGGATGGTACGCCTGATTTTAGAGAAGCTTTACCCACTGGAGTTCGCATTAAAGCTCCGTCAGGAGAATCAGAATTGCCACAAAATATAGCTGTAGAAAACGGAGTTTATAAAATTGTTGCCCGTCATAGTAATAAAGCCTTGGATGTTGCAGCATGTTCTCAACTCGCCGGGGCAAATGTACACCAGTGGGATGATAATGGGTTAGATTGTCAACGTTGGGTAATTCAGTCGACAGAAGACGGTTATTATACCATAGTTGCAGTATCCGGTGGTTTGGCTATGGATGTTTCTAACTGTTCAACCTCAGATGGTGCTAATGTGGGCCTTTGGCTGCCTAACTCTGCCGATTGTCAAATGTGGACCATAGAAGAAAATGACGAGGGCTATTTTCATATTATTTCCAAAAGAAGTGGCAAAGCTCTTGAAATAGAATCAAGCTCTACAGAAAGTGGTGCTAATCTTCAGCAATCAACTTTAGTAAACGCTACAAACCAGCAGTTTGATCTGGTTTATATGGGTTCATATATAAATCCTTCAGAAGGATATGTTTCCTGGGAAAGTTATAATATGAGAGGGAAATATGTTCGTCATGAAAACGGACAGGGGCGAATGGATAGTTATATGATAGATGTAAGTGATAGTCAGTGGAAGATGGTTGCTGGTTTAGCAGGTAGTGGAGTGTCTTTTCAAAGTAAAAACTATCCGGCTAATTATTTATGTAATGTAGATGGTGAATTATTATTTAAGGAAAGTGATGGATCAGAAGAGTTTCATCAAAATGCAACATTTATAGAAGTGCCTGGTAAAGCCAATAACGAATTGATTTCCTTTCAATCTTATTTATATCCGAATAGATATATCAGGCATCAAAACAATTTATTATATGTAGAAACAATAGCATCAGAGCTTGATATGAAAGATGCAACGTTTGATCAAATAGGAGAGAGAGGAGTAAATACAGGTGTAGGAAAACAAATTATTGAAGAAAAAGAAAAAATAGGTCTTTATCCCAATCCTGCTAAAGATAAAATTACCATTAAAGGTTTAACTGGTGAAGGAAAACAAATTCAGGTAAGAGATATTTATGGCGAGTTAAAACAGTCATTATTTACAAACTCTCAAACAATAGACCTTAGTGCCTTACCTGCAGGGATTTATTTTATTCAGATATCAACCCAAAAGAGTAAGAGTGTTCATAAAATATTAAAGAATATATAAAGGCCTGATTAGTAGTCTTTATTTTTTAATACACAGCTTTTTATATTGTATTAGTGAAACGAAGGTAACAGTATCATTTTATGAATATTGTTACCTTTTTTTATGAGTAAAAATGGCCATGTTGTTTTATTAGGTTAAGAAACATTTGATACCAAATTATATAATAAATCAATATTAAAATGGTCAATAAAACAATACTATCTGTATTATTATTAATTTTTGCTTTAGGTTCAAAAATTAAAGCACAGGACTTTGCTCCATTGGATTATGTAAATACTTTAATGGGTACGGATTCTGAATTTATATTATCTACAGGAAATACTTATCCGGCGATTGCTTTACCCTGGGGAATGAATTTTTGGACACCTCAAACCAGTAAAATGGGCGATGGTTGGGTTTATAATTATGATGCCTATAAAATCAGAGGTTTTAAACAAACGCACCAACCCAGTCCATGGATTAACGATTACGGGCAGTTCTCATTATTCCCGCTTACCGGTGATTTAAAGATTAAAGGTGATGATCGCGAAAGCTGGTTTTCTCACAAAGCAGAAACTGCTAAACCTAACTATTATAAAGTTTATTTGGCAGATTACGATGTAACTACAGAGATTACGCCAACCGAAAGGGCTGCTATGTTTCGTTTTACTTTCCCAAAGAATGATCAATCTTATGTGTTAGTAGATGCCTTTGACAGAGGTTCTTATGTAAAGATTATTCCTGAAGAGAATAAAATCATTGGTTATACGACCAGAAACAGCGGTGGAGTGCCTGATAATTTCAAAAACTATTTTGTAATTGTTTTTGATAAGGAGTTTGAGGCAAGTGATGTTTGGAGTAAAGACCATCTGGTAAAAGATATTAAAGAATTGCAGGATGATCATGTAGGAGCTGCCATAAAGTTTAAAACACAAAAAGGAGAGCAAATTCATGCAAAAGTAGCCTCTTCTTTTATTAGTTATGATCAGGCTGAATTAAACCTTAAAGAACTAAAGGATGATTCGTTTGATGAAGTAAAGAAAAAAGGAGAAGATATCTGGAATAAGGAGTTGTCTCGAATTAAAGTGGAAGGTGATTCAGAGCAGGAAATCAGGACGTTTTATTCATGTTTATACCGTGTTCTTTTATTCCCTCGTAAGTTTTATGAATTTAATGAGAAAGGGGATGTTGTACATTATAGTCCTTATAATGGTAAAGTGCTGCCTGGCTATATGTTTACCGATAATGGTTTTTGGGATACTTTCAGAGCTGTGTTTCCTTTCTTTAATTTGATGTATCCATCATTAAATGAACAGATTCAAGAAGGTTTGGCCAATACTTACAAAGAAAGTGGCTGGTTACCTGAATGGGCAAGTCCAGGTCATAGAGGTTGTATGATTGGTTCAAATTCTGCGACCATAATTGCTGATGCCTGGTTAAAAGGTTGCAGGGGATATGATATTGATGCTTTGTGGGATGCTGTAATCAAGAACTCAAAAAGTGTAGGTCCAATTACCTCTGTTGGTCGTTATGGCGCTGATTATTATAACAAGTTAGGTTACGTTCCTTATAATGTTGGAATTAACGAGAATGTTGCCAGAACACTTGAATATGCATTTGCAGATTATTGTATCTATAAATTAGGAAAAGCTTTAGGTAAACCTGAAAGTGAGATTGAGGTTTTTGCAAAAAGAAGTCAGAACTATAAAAATGTGTTTGACAAGGAAAGTAATTTAATGCGAGGTAAAAATGAAGACGGAACTTTTCAGTCGCCTTTCAGTCCTTTTAAATGGGGAGATGCTTTTACAGAAGGAAACAGCTGGCATTATACCTGGTCGGTATTTCATGATGTACAAGGATTGATTGACCTAATGGGTGGAAACAAAAAAATTGTTAATATGCTGGATTCAGTATTTGTAGTTCCTCCTGTTTTTGATGACTCATACTATGGTGGTGTTATTCACGAAATTCGTGAGATGCAAGTGATGAACATGGGCAACTATGCACATGGAAACCAACCTATTCAACACATGATTTACTTGTATAATTACGCTGGTGAGCCATGGAAAACTCAATATTGGTCTCGTCAGGTAATGAACCGTTTGTATACTCCTAATGCTGATGGATATTGTGGTGATGAAGATAACGGACAAACATCAGCCTGGTATGTATTCAGTTCAATGGGCTTTTATCCTGTGGCACCAGCAACAGATGAATATGTAATAGGATCTCCTTTGTTTAAAAATATTACTGTTCAGTTAGAAAATGGAAATACCATTCAGATTAAGGCGGACAATAATTCAAACAAAAACTGCTATGTGAATCAAATACAGTTAAATGGTAAAAAATGGGATCATAATTATTTCAAATATGATGACTTAATGAAAGGTGCTGTGATAAACTTTGAAATGAATGATCAGCCAAATACCAAAAGAGGTACTAAGAAATCAGCATTCCCATACTCGTTTTCTAATGAATAAAAACAAAAGGATAGCAATGAAAAAGTATTGTTGGGGCATATTAGTCATATTAATGACGGTGAATCTCACGGCACAAAAGAAGAAAACTTCAGGAAATCCTGTATTCCCGGGATGGTATGCAGATCCAGAGGGTATTGTGTTTGATGATGAGTATTGGATTTTTCCAACCTACTCCGCACCATACGAAGATCAGATTTTCATGGATGCTTTCTCATCTAAGGATTTAGTGAAATGGGAAAAGCATGAAAAGATTATTGATACTACAGAAGTAAAATGGGCAAAAAGAGCCATGTGGGCTCCTGCTATTGTAAAAAAAGAAGGAAAATACTTCCTGTTTTTTGCGGCTAATGATATTCAAAATAATCAGGAAACAGGAGGGATTGGTATTGGAATCTCAGATCATCCGGAAGGACCTTATAAAGACTATTTGGGAAAGCCTTTGTTGGATAAAATTCATAATGGGGCACAGCCTATTGATCAGTTTGTATTTAAAGATAAAGATGGTCAGTATTATATGATTTATGGGGGATGGGGACACTGTAATATTGTGAAATTAAATAGTGATTTTACAGAGATTATTCCTTACGATGATGGAACTGTTTTTAAGGAGATTACAACCGATCAATATGTAGAAGGGCCATTTATGTTTATTCGTGATGGCAAGTACTACTTTATGTGGTCAGAAGGAGGCTGGGGTGGTCCTGATTATAAGGTAGCCTATGCCATTGCAGATTCTCCTTTTGGTCCATTTAAAAGAATTGGAGTGGTATTAGAGCAGGATGCAAAAGTCGCTACCGGGGCTGGTCATCATTCTCTGATACAGGTTCCGGGTACCGATGAATGGTACATTGTTTACCACCGTCGTCCTTTAGGAGAGAACGATGCAAATCACAGAGTTACTTGTGTGGATAAACTAACATTCGATAAAGAGGGATTTATCAATCCGGTTAAAATAACCTTTGAAGGAGTGAAACAGAGAGAACTATAATTATAAAAAATCAGTGTTAAAAAGTTAACTATGAAAATTTTAATAAATCTACTGTTGGTTCTGATACCGACATTTCTGCTTGCTCAGGAACCCTGGCAAATGAAGCAGGCAGCATTAATGACAAGTTATTCAAATGATGTTGATCCTGATAACGTATTGCCGGAATATCCTCGGCCTCAGTTGGAGAGAAGTGAATGGTTAAATCTGAATGGAAAATGGCAGTATCAGCCAGCTTCATCATTAGGTGAATCTGTGCCATCTGGTGCTTTGCAAAGTGAAGTTCTGGTTCCTTTTGCTATTGAATCTGCAATATCAGGAATCATGGAACATCATGAATATATATGGTATAAAAGAACTTTCACTGTTCCTGAGGGATGGTCAGGTCAAAAAGTAAAAATGCATTTTGGAGCTGTTGATTATCTGTGTAAGGTTTGGGTTAATGGTGAAATTGTAGGTGCTCATCAGGGTGGTTATGATTCTTTTAGTATTGATATCACAGGCGCCTTAACAGAATCAGGAGATCAGGAAGTAGCTGTTTTGGTGTGGGATCCAACTGATAATATGGGCTATCCACGAGGAAAGCAAACCTTATATCCTGGCGGTATTATGTATACTTCAATAACCGGTATATGGCAAACTGTTTGGTTAGAGCCGGTTCCTGAAACTAATATTACCAATATTAAAATGGTTCCGGATATCGATCAGTCTGTTTTAAATTTAACAGTAAATACAGATGGTGATGCAACAGGTGTTACCTATTCTGCAACAGTTAAAGATGGAGAAACAACAATTCAGTCTGTTACAGGTAATGTTAATGAACTGACAGATGTATCAGTTCCTAATCAGAAATTATGGTCACCTGATTCTCCTTTTTTATATGATATCAATATTAAAATCGAAAAAGATGGGAATGTAATAGACGAAGTCAACAGTTATTTTGGAATGCGAAAAATAGCTATGGTTGAGGAAGATGGAATTCAAAAGCTATACTTAAATAATGAATTCTTATTTCATTTAGGACCTTTGGATCAGGGATTTTGGCCTGATGGTTTATATACTGCTCCAACAGATGAAGCTCTTAAGTTTGATATTGAAAAAATTAAGGAATATGGCTTTAATATGGTTCGTAAACATATTAAGGTTGAACCTCAGCGTTGGTATTATTGGGCTGATAAATTAGGTGTGATGGTATGGCAGGATATGCCTTCGATGAATTCATATACTTCTAATCCTAAACCAAATGAAGAAACAGCTTATAAAAATGAGCTTATCCAAATGGTTCAGGAACATTGGAACAGTCCAAGTATTGTGATGTGGGTGGTTTTTAATGAGTATCAGGGGCAACATGATGTGGCTAATTTAGTGAATATGGTAATGGATATGGATCCTACACGAATGGTAAACCAGGGTAGTGGTGGTCCGTTTGCCGATGCAGGTCATATATTGGATTATCACAACTACCCACCACCAACATGCCCAGAAACCTCAACTCAGGTTAGAGCATGTGGAGAGTTTGGTGGTATTGGCTTTAATATCGACGGTCACCTATGGGATCCTTCACGTGTTATGCAATATATTACAGTGGCAAACGAAGAGGAATACCTTTCTACTTATGAAGCCTACATGGAAATGCTTGGTAGTTATAAAACTAATAATGGTTTAAGTGCTGGTGTTTACACTGAAATTACAGATGTTGAGATTGAGCTAAATGGTTTAATGACTTATGACCGTTTAGATAAGGCAGATATTAGCAGAATCAGAGCAGCAAATGAATTGGTAATCAATCATGATATTTATGTAAATGAATTCGTACCATCATCAGAGAATGCATTACAAATCTGGAAGTACAGAACCTCACAGCCTTCATCTAATTGGTATCAATCAAGCTATTCTGATGATCAATGGCAAACAGGATTAGGAGGCTTTGGTACTATCGGAACACCGGGAGCTGTAATAGGTACTACCTGGAATACATCTGATATATGGATGCGCAGAGAATTTGATTTAGGTGATTTAAGCTCAATTAATATGGACGACCTGTATTTATATATTCATCATGATGAAGCTTGTGAAGTATATATTAACGGAGTTTTGGCTACATCATTAACCGGCTATACAACTAAGTATGTAACTGCTTCAATTTCAGCAGAAGCAAAGGCCGCTTTAATTGAAAATGGAACTAATTTGTTAGCAATCCATTGTAATCAAACAGCAGGAGGTCAATATATTGATGCAGGTATCGCATTACGGACTATAGATTACGAATATACAGGAGAACCAACTGCAATTAATAACTTAAATAAGAGCGAAGGTTTGTGTATATATCCAAATCCAGTACAAAACACATTACATATTTCTAAAGAGCTGTCCTCTGCTTCAATGGTTTCAATATTGAGCTTAGACGGTACTGAAGTAATGTCAATGATGGGTATAAATAATTCAATAGATGTTTCTAGTTTAAAACCAGGTGTGTATGTATTGAACATTAAAGATGGTGGTGTAATTCAGAATTTAAAATTTCTGAAGAAATAAAAATAGGATAATAGTTAGTAGTCAGAAAAACAAATAAGAATATTTTAGATTAGAGCATTCTTATTTTGAACTCCCCTCTTTCTGCTACTAACTTTTTTAAATAAAAAACAAAAATAGTTTGAAGTTAGGAGTCAGAAGAACAAAGGAGAATATTTCAAATTAAAACATTTTTAATTCAAGCTTTATACTTCCGACTTCCAACTTATAGGATGAATGATTAAAGAAATAAATTTAAAACAGATGAAATTATTATTAATTGTATTGTTAGCACTCTCGCCGACATTTATGTTTGCTCAGAAGCCGTGGAAAATGAAGCAAGCGGCATTAATGACAAAATATTCAAAGGATATAGATCCGAATAATGTATTGCCAGAGTATCCTCGTCCACAGTTGGAGCGTGGTGAATGGTTAAATCTGAATGGATTATGGCAATTTCAACCTGCTGCCTCTTTTAGTGAAGAATTACCTGAAGGTGCATTAGAGAGTGAAGTGTTGGTTCCTTTTGCAATTGAGTCTGCAATATCAGGAATCATGGAATATCATGAGTATTTATGGTATAAGAGATCATTTACTGTTCCGGAAGGATGGGCTGGTCAGAAAGTAATTATGCATTTTGGAGCTGTAGATTATTCTTGTAAAGTATTGGTTAATGGAACAGAAGTAGGATCACATCAGGGTGGTTATGATTCCTTTAGTATAGATATTACAGAAGCGTTAACTGAATCAGGAGATCAGGAAGTAGCTGTTTTGGTTTATGACCCTACCGACGAAAAAGGATATCCTCGTGGAAAACAAACGTTGCATCCAGGAGGAATTATGTATACTTCTGTAACGGGTATATGGCAAACGGTTTGGCTAGAACCTGTTCCTGAAACTCATATCGACAAAATTAAGATGGTTCCGGATATTGATAAAGCTGTTTTAAACCTGACTGTAAATACTGATGGAGATGCATCTGGTGTTACTTTTGCAGCAATAGTTAAAGATGGTGGAAAAACCATTAAAACGGTTACCGGTAATGTAAATGAATTAACAAATGTATCAGTTCCAAATCAGAAATTATGGTCGCCTGATTCACCATTTTTATATGATATCAATATTCAAATTAAAAAGAATGGAGCCGTAATCGATGAGGTAAATAGTTATTTTGGAATGCGAAAAATAGCTATGGTAGAGGAAGATGGAATCCAAAAATTATACTTGAATAATGAATTTCTATTTCATTTAGGACCTTTGGATCAGGGATTCTGGCCTGATGGTTTATATACTGCTCCTACAGATGAAGCTCTTAAATTTGATATTGAAAAAATTAAGGAATATGGTTTTAATATGGTTCGTAAACACATTAAAGTTGAACCTCAGCGCTGGTATTATTGGGCTGATAAATTAGGTGTTATGGTATGGCAGGATATGCCTTCAATGAATTCGTATACATCTAATCCTAAACCAATGGAGAAGAAAGCTTATAAAGATGAGTTATGCGAAATGGTAAAGGAGCATTGGAACAGTCCAAGTATTGTGATGTGGGTGGTTTTTAATGAATTTCAGGGACAGCATGATGTAACTAAATTGGTGAATATGGTAATGGATATGGATCCAACACGTATGGTTAACCAGGGTAGTGGAGGTCCGTTTGAAAAAGCTGGTCATATTCTAGATTTTCATAGTTATCCACCACCAACATGTCCGGAATCTTCTACACAGGTAAGAGCTTGTGGTGAATTTGGAGGAATAGGTTTTAACATTGAAGGTCATTTATGGGATCCGTCAAGATTAATGGAATATATAACCGTAAAAGATGAAGCTGAATATTTGTCGACATATGAGGAGTACATGAAATTACTTACTATGTATAAAACAAATAATGGCTTAAGTGCAGGTGTTTATACCGAAATCACAGATGTTGAAATAGAGTTAAATGGTTTAATGACTTATGACCGTTTAGATAAGGCTGATATCAGTAGAATTAAAGCTGCTAACGAAATGGTTATCAACCAAAATATTTACATTAAAGAAGTAGTTCCAACATCCAGAAAAGAAAAGCAAATTTGGAAGTATACTATTAATCAGCCTTCTGAAAAGTGGTATAAAGCATCATTTTCAGATAAAAAATGGTTGTCAGGAATTGGTGGTTTTGGAACTACTGATACTCCGGGAGCTGTTGTTGGTACAACATGGAATACAAATAATATTTGGATACGCAGGGAATTTAAATTAGGTGATTTAAGTGCTGTTAATATGGACGACCTGATGTTAAATATTCATCATGATGAGTCTTGCGAAGTTTATATTAATGGTGTTTTAGCAGCTTCGTTAACTGGTTATACAGGTAATTATGTGTCTGTAAAATTAACAGATGAAGCTAAAGCTGCATTGAAACAAAAAGGGACTAATGTAATTGCAGTGCATTGTAATCAAACTACTGGAGGTCAGTTTATTGATGTAGGTTTGTCATTACAGAGTATAAATTATCAATATTCTGATGATCTTAAAGTTATTGGTAAATAATAAGTGAATAGTTAACTAGATAATTTTTAATCGGAATAAAATAAGCACGGTTAATATTTTGGATGCAAAGGTGTCATATCAAAAAGTTGGTATGACACCTTTCTTGTTTAATATCAAAGGTATTTTCTTTAATCTTTAACTGTTCATAGATAGATTTGCTACGGACCAAAGAGCATACAAGTTCGGATTGTAAGCGGATGGTGTACGGTATTTCTGCGGGTACTATAGACCGATGCTCACCCGCAGCCTATCCGCAGAACACCCGCAGAAACCCGTTCATTATCCGCAGCCGTCCCGCAGCAGGTCTATAGCATGTCCGTTTCAGTCCCGATTATGTAGCGTAAAATGTCATTTTTAACACTTTTGTGCACAATTTTTTAGTGTTTTCGCTAAAACATGCACAATTAGGGTTAAAATCACTATTTCTGAGATTGAAATTAAGGTGTGGTAAAATATTCGTGTAAGTTAAAGTATTTTGTGTCAGGTATATATGTGTTGGAATTAGTAACGGTAAAATATCCGTTATTTTTTATTACTCCAAATTGTTGTATTTAAGAGACAACTAAATAATAATGAGTAAAAGTCATTATCATATTGTATTTAAAGGGTATAAACGATTGCTTTAATAAATAACTTACAAATATGATGAACAGAACTCTATATTTAATCATTTTACTTCTTAGCCTGATAGAGTTAATTCCGAGCGCTAATGCTCAAAATAAAAATTATATATCCAACAGAGCTCCGCTAAATGAGATTCCTTATATTTCTTTGCCTTTAGGCTCAATTGAAGCTCAAGGATGGTTGGAAAAACAACTACAATTACAAAAAGATGGATTAACCGGATATTCAGAAACTCTCTATAATAGTGCCAATGATTTGGGGAAGGACTGCGATTGGTTAGGAGGTTCTGGAGATAGTTGGGAGAGGGCTCCGTATTATGTGAAAGGATTGGTAGCTCTTGCTTATTCCTTAAAGGATCAGTCTTTGATTCATAAAGTGCAAAAATGGATAGATTGGTCGCTAAATAGTCAGGATGAAAGTGGCTTCTTCGGACCGCAAAAAAACAGAGACTGGTGGGCCAGAATGCCTATGCTTTATGCCTTCAAAGATTATTACGAAGCAACCAATGATGAGAGAGTGATACCGTTCTTTACCAAGTATTTTAAATATCAATTAAATCATTTGGATGAGAAACCAATGGATAATTGGGGAAAAGCGCGTGCTGGTGATAATATTGAAATTGCTTTTTGGCTTTACAATCGTACGGGAGATGATTTTCTGCTTACACTTGTCGATAAATTGCATGAACAGGCTTATGACTGGAGTCATATTTTTGCTGAAAAAACATTTAATGATTTTGGTAATGAGTTTTATCCAAAGCATAATGTAAATGTTCCCCAGGGAATAAAAATGCCGGCTATCTATTATCAAAAATCAAATAAAACAGAGGATAAGGAGGCCTATTTTGTTGGATCAGATCATTTAATGCATGATCATGGACAGCCAATGGGTATGCAATCCGGGAATGAAATGCTGGGAGGAAAATCTTCGCTTACAGGTTTGGAAATGTGCAGTATTGTTGAACAAATGCAAAGTTGCGAGACGATGCAAATGATATTAGGGGATGTTTCTATAGGTGATCAACTTGAAAAAGTGGCCTTTAATGCTTTGCCGGGAGGTGTATCTAAGGATTTTAAAGGACTACAATATTACACTCAGGCTAACCAGGTAAAAAGTGTACACGGTAATCACGGTTTTGGTCAGCAATATGATAATGGTTTAATGCCGGGGCCATATTCAGGTTATGGTTGTTGCAGATTTAACCTACATATGGGTTGGCCTTATTTCGTTAAGAATATGTGGGCTGCCACAAAAGATAATGGCTTGGCAGCTATGGCCTACGGACCTTCTAAAGTATCTGCATTAGTAGGTCAAGGTGTTCCTGTTACTGTTGAAGAGATAACAAATTATCCTTTTGATGAATCCCTAATGTTTAAGATTTCAACAAAACAGCAAGTTACATTCCCTTTAAAACTAAGAATTCCTGCTTGGTGCAAAAAGCCAATAGTAAAGGTAAATGGCAAAAAACAGAAGCAAGTAAAGTCTGGTGATTTTTATTCTATTTCGCGTGAATGGAACAATAACGATCAGGTAGAATTGCTGTTACCTATGTCGGTACAAATTAATAAAGAAGTTAATCAATCTGTTAGTGTTCAGCGTGGGCCGTTGGTTTATGCATTGAAAATAGATGAGAGTTGGATTTCGAAAAATGATTATGGTAATGGATTTAAGGAATACCAGGTTGTACCAAAATCAAACTGGAATTATGCCTTGGTTATAGATTCAAAGAATCCAGAAAAATCTATATCTGTCAATAAAAAAGATATGCCTGAGAATCCGTTTGTGCAATCATCTACACCAGTAACACTCACAGTTAAGGCTAAAAAAACAGATGATTGGCATTTAGCATTACACGGATTAACAGCATGCGATCCTCCATACAGTCCTGTAGAATCGTCATATCAGACAGAAGAAATAGAACTGGTACCGTTTGGTGCTGAAAATATCAGGGTTACATGTTTCCCTGTACTTGGTAATCAAGATTTAAATGCTGATGAATTTACAGAAGACTTTAATGATGGCGATTACGAAGGTTGGGTTGAATATGGTGGCAGCTGGATGGTTAAGAATAGGGAACTAAATGCCTGTAAAGTTGAAGGTCGTCAGGGATCCAAAGCTATAGAATCCTCAACTCAATTTAGTGATTTCACCTATGATGTAAAGCTAAAAGTGAATGAATCAGGTGATGCGGGAGTGATGTTCAGATCTAGTGATGTGTCTTTAGGAGCTGATGATTTTAAAGGTTACTACGTGGGTATTAGTGCAGAAAGTAAGCAAATTATTCTGGGCAAATCAGATGGGAGATGGCACTTAATTAAAAGTGTTTCTACAGATATTGAAAAAGATAAATGGTACCATCTTAAAGTTGAAGCTACTGGTTCTCAGATTAAGGTTTTTCTTGATAATATGAATGAAACAAAATTGGAAGCTAAGGATCATTCATTCTCAAGAGGAATGATAGGTTTGCGGGCTTACAGAGCTTTGGCCAGTTGGGATGATATTCGTGTAATAAAAAGGAATTTAATTGCTAATGAAACCAGTGATAATAAGGAAAATAACGATAAGAAATTCTCCGTTAAGAAAACATTTCCTGAACTGTCAAATTATCCTGATGGTATAGTGAGTCCCGTATACAATTCAGGCCCGGGAATGGGCATTGATCAGGATGCGGAGACTACTGAAGATTCTAAAATGCTAGTGGTTAGTAATACCAGTCAGGCAACTTTTACTTCATATATTGATGCTCTTTTGAAAAATGGACTTACACAAATTTCAACAACAAATACCGATGATAATGTTTATTATACGCTAAAAAGCAAAGATCATTTGTACTATTTGTATTACACTTTAAGCAAAAGTCAGGCTCGAATTATACAGGATAATTCAACCAGAACATTGTTAACTGAGCTGGACGCTGAGAAACAGGGTACAGGATCAACAGAGCTTTATTTGTATAGTTTGGATTATACGCATGGAGAGGGCCAGACCAATAAAACTGATTATTGGAAAATTGATTGTGGAACTTTGTTAATCATGAAATTAAAAGACAATAGCTTGTTTTTAGTTGATGCAGGACATGAGCGTCAAAGTAGTGATGCAGCCTTGGATGGCTTAATGAAATTTATGTATCAAATTACCGGACAGGAGGAAGGTTCAACCATTAATATCAGAGGATGGTTTTACTCACACGCTCATGGCGACCATGTTTATATGACATATCCATTACTTGAAAAATATCACAAAGTATTGAATATAGAAAGTATCTTGTTTAATTTTCCTTCATTTCAGGTGATGAGAGGAGGGTATGATGCAGGTACATTCATAATGAAAAAAACGATCAATACTTACTATTCGGATTGCAAATACGTAAAGTTGCATACCGGACAACAGTTTTCTCTTCAAGGCATAGCCTTTGATGTTTTATTTACTCATGAGGATGGCGTATCGAGCTCAGGTAAAAATACAATTGGCAATTTTAATGATACTTCCACAATTTTATCAGTTACCATGGATGGTAAAAAAATCGTATTACTTGGTGATACAGATGGTGTTGGGCAGTTAAATATGTTGAGTATGTACTCTACGGAGACTCTTAAAAGTGATTGTGTTCAAACCTCTCACCATGGTTATAACAATGTTACTCCTCTTTATAACGCTATAAAAGCACCTTTAGTAATGTTTTGTAATTCAAAGGAAAATGCAAAAGATAACAATATGAATAAATATAAAGGCGCAATGGAGGCTGTGAGTAATACAGTTCCATTGTTTGCAGATCCTAATACTTATAAATTAACTGTTGAAAGGGGAGAGTTTAAAATCGAAGCTATCCCAAGCTATCGTGATTCTATTAAAAAATGACTTCCTCAACAAACCCTTGATCAAGTTTTACTTTAAAGTAGAATTTAATAACTAAGCAGGCACAATCTGGAATTATTTCAATAAGAGAGCAGTATCATGCTTGCTTGAATTTTGGCGAACGGAAAAATAATCATGAAATAGATTTTTGTGGGTTTTGCAATTCAAAACCTTTCAGAATCATAAACGGGATCAAGGTTTTAGGGTTGATACCCCTAAGGCATTGCCGTCAGGAAAGAAGAGGCTGAAAGCCTCATATATCACAACAAGGGGCATCGCCCCTTGAAAATGCCAAGCTGTAAATGTCAGGCTGTAAGTCTGAAACAAATAATTAAAGTATCAGGCTTACAGCCTTAATATACAAATGATTATAATTAATTTAACTAAGGGAGATAAGTGTTTACGAAATGACTTTCAACTATTGATTGGAATATTTTGTAAATCAGTCTTTTGTCTCATGTCTTTTGTCTAACAATCTATTAAATATAATATGTATAAAAGAAATCTAATCATACTGGTCTTTCCCTTGTTATTAGTGATGTGTATGACCATTGAGAATATAACGCATCCTGATAACCCACAAATAAATAGTGAAATTGAAATAGGTGTAGATATTAATTTGGAGCCAGCAAATGATGATAATACTAAAATGATTTTTGCAGTTTTAGCTCCTAAAAAATGGGATATTTCAAATAATGCACAGGTAAGCTTCTCAACTCTGGGGTTTTCAAAAGGAGATGTTGTTGATGAACAAATGACTTTGGTTGGAGAAACAGAGAACGAACCTACTACAAATCAGCTTTGGTCTGCAGCAATTGAAAATAAAAATGGAATGATGGGCAATCTCTCTGGTGTCGAATGGGTAGTCTTTGAGTCACAAACCATCTTTAATATTGCTGCCAATGATGAAGAATCTATTTCTGCTCATATAAAAGTGAAGCTAAATACAGGAAGTGAAAACATAAAGGTTTCCATGGGGTACTTTTTCTGTGGTAAGAGCAAGGGATTAAACACAAGCTATTATCGCGAGAATGCAAAAAGTAAGATACTGAGAATTACAGGAGGTACAAATGATATCATTGATTATACTTCAGATACAGAACCAACAACAGGTGCATTAGATGAATACAGTGTTTTTACCATTCAAAATGTTTCCAGTGGTTATAACATGGGTATAGCAGGAGATATTTTATATAATGAGAAGTTTAAAGATAAAGCGCAGATTGAACAGGAGGAAACAGTGCTTGATTTTGAATCACTACCTGAAAAATGGCAAAGATGGTATTTTATCTATAAAGGAAAAGATGGAGGTATAAACTACTACCAAATTATGAATGCCATGAGTGGTAAATTTCTTGATGTTCCGGAGGGTGCCTCAACTAATGGACTTCAATTGCAACAATTTACAGAAAAGGAAGGAACTTTCCTTGATGAACAATTATGGGGAGTCACAGAGGTTACAACAGGAAAATATAAGATTATTAATAAAAGCACAAATCTTGCATTAACAGCTGAAAGTATAGAACAAAATGTAGGTATTAGTCAATCATTATATGATCAATCTGACTTACAGTTATGGGCGTTATTTAAAAATAATTTATGTTCTTATCGAGATGATAAAGTAGTACATTTTTTTGAAAGGAATGATAAGAGTTCCGGGTCAACTGCTTTTGATCAGGGATCAAGTATACCTTTGCCTGATGGTCGTGTTTTATGGGTGACTCAAGACTCATGGGATGGTTGGGAGCTGACAGAAGATAATATGTTTTACAGTAATTATTACTTCAACTATGGAAACTCAATGTTTCTGCAACCTACAAAGGATAATTGGAATCCGGATGAAGCATTAAATATTACCCGAGAAAACAGTGCGCAGAATAAACCTCGCCAGATTTGTGATATTCAACCTAATCAAACATTTGCATGGCCATCAAATGGTGTGGAAATAAATGGAAAGGTTTATCTTCATTGTGGAGAAGGTTCCGGACTATCAGCAGAAGGTCAAACTATATATGAATTATGGCCTAAAAGTGAAGGTAGTTTGCTTTGGAATTCCGTTCGGCATGCAATCCCAGAGATAAGTACTTACACTAAAATTATCTATTCGGCCGGAATGGTAAAATCAGATGATGGTTATGTATATACTTATGGAGCAGCTGTTAATATTACGAATTATAATTTATATGTCGCCAGATTTGAACAAGATGATCCGTTGAACACATGGACATTTTGGGATGGATCAAATTGGATTGATAATCCACCTGCAAATGATGCTGAATTGGAAGCTGCCAGGATTTTTAGTGGAACAGGTGCCTCTGTGGCAGTATCATATGTAAATGGTAAATATGTTGTTGTTTCTCTGGATCAGGGTTTTTGGGAAACATCAGAACATTATATCCGTTCTGCAACTTCTGATAGTCCAACGGGTAGTTTTACTAAGCAAAAAAAGATTTATAACATCTTTGAAAATATTTATGGTACCCAGGCCAGATATTATACTCCTAATATTCACCCTCAATTTGATAATGGAAAGGATGAGTTACTGATTACATATAGTTTAAATTATTCAGCAAATGATAGTCAGGATATAACTGTGAATCAGTTTGGCGAGAAAGTCATCGATGGAAATATTTTAACAGGTCAAGGTTATATCGATCCATATTTCTATCGGGTGAAAGGAGTACGGGTTCCTTATTCTGTAATAGGTATCAATTCTGATTCTACAACAGGTACAAATGAAGAAAATTTAGTATCTAAAACGATAGTAGAATTATTTCCCAATCCGGTATCAGATGTTTTAAATGTAAAATCAAGTTTTATACATTGTGGAGATACCTATCAGATTTTTAATATGGGGGGAGTTCAGGTTGATTCCGGAAAAATAGAAAATGGAGCAATCAATTTAAGTGCCTTAAATAAAGGTGTATATGTATTTAAATTGGTAAGTGATCATATAGGATATGAAACTAAGTTTATAAAAAAATAAATATGCATTTAAAGCAATTAATATTTTCTGTAGTAATAATCTTGTTTGCGATTACTTCTCAGGCGCAGGATACAATTCCTCAATTTAAAAAAGGCGAACGAGTTACTTTTGTAGGTAATAGCATTACTCATGGAGGTCATTATCATTCTTATATTTGGTTATACTATATGACTCACTTCCCGGATAGTCCAATAACAATAATGAATTGTGGAGTAGGTGGAGATACCTCTAAAGAAATAAAAGCGCGTTTGAAGGATGATGTTTTCAGTAAAAATCCGACATATATTGCTATGACCTTCGGCATGAACGATGTTGGTTATTATGATTTTTATAAATATGATGCACAAGAGATTGCCAATCGAAGAATTCATGAATCATTAGAGCATTTTAAGGTAATAGAAAAACAATTACAAGATGCTAACAAAGTGACAAAGGTAATGATTGGAGGTTCGCCTTATGACGAAGGAGCAAAAATAGAAAGTCAGGTTTTTCCTACTAAAAATGCTGCTATTCTTAAGGTAAACGATTTTCTACATGCTTCAGCAAGTCAAAATGGATGGGGATATATGGATTTCACTCTCCCAATGATGGCTATTAATGAGCGTGAACAGAAATTAGATTCCTTGTTTACATTATGTGGAGACGACCGTATTCATCCTGATAATGACGGTCATATGGTTATGGCGTATTTGTTTTTAAAGGCACAAGGATTAGCAAATAAAAAAGTTTCTGAAGTAGATATTAATGCAAAAGTTAAGCGCATAAAACTAGCAGATAATTGCAGTGTTTCAAATCTTAAGGTCAATGCAAATGGTTTAAAATTTAATTACCTGGCAAAATCATTACCTTATCCGGTTGATTCCATACCGAGAGGATGGATGAAGAAAAAATCTCAATCTAAAGCCCTTGACTTGATTCCATTTACTGAAGAATTTAATCAGGAGCTATTAAAAGTAGAAGGATTGGATAATACGACTTATCAATTAAGGATTGATGATGAGGATATTGCACTGTTTTTAGGATCAGATTTAGCTAAAGGAGTAAATCTTGCTGAATTAAAGAATACGCCTCAGTACCAACAAGCATCGAAGATTATGTTTTTAAATGAAGAACGCAGAGAAATAGAAACCAAATTGCGTGATTATGCTTGGATGGAATATTCATTCTTGAAAAATAAAGGTTTGTTGTTTGCCTGTAATCAAGTAGCAATTGATACTATCAGAGCTAACTGGAATGATGCTTTTGTTCGGGGAAATTATGGTGTATATGAAAAAGCACATTATTCAGAAATTCGTAAGTTATGGCAGGATGAGATGGAACATATCGTCAAATTGATTTATTCTATAAATAAGCCGATAGAACGTAAGATAGAATTGATAAAGCTGTAATAAGAAGTCCTAAAAAACAATCCTAATAGATATAAAAAAAGATCGGTTCTTAAATAGAAAAAGAACCGATCTTTTGAGAGTTGCATATTTATTCAGGGGTGTTGCTCATCTCAAATACTAGTTCTCCGCCATCTATAATATCTTTGTGAGTAATTATATTTCCTTGGATTTTTTCACCATTAATGGAAACACTTTTAACATAAAAATTATCTGAACTCTGGTTTTTTGCGATAATATTTAAGGTCTTACCATTCCGGAGATGAAGAGTCGCTTTTTTAAATAAAGGACTGCCCAAAGCGTATTCTGCCGATCCGGGAGTAACAGGATAAAAACCTAAACTACTGAAAATATACCATGCACTCATTTGTCCTGCATCGTCATTTCCACATAATCCTTCAACCGTTGGGCCATACATAGTATCCATAATCATCCTGACACGTTCTTGTGTTTTTTCAGGGTGATCGGTCCAGTTGTACAGGTACGGAATATGATGACCTGGCTCATTTCCCTGTACGTAATTTCCAATAATTCCATCTCTGGTAATGTCCTCATTTTTCTCAATATACTTATCCGCTATTTCCATGGTAAATAAAGAATCCAAATGTTGAGTCATTCGTTCTTTTCCTCCCATTATTTCAATCATGTGAGGAATGTTTTGAGGGACATACAAACCGTAGTTGTAAGCGTTCCCTTCAATAAATCCCTGACCATGAGTATCCATTGGATCAAAATCTTTTCTAAAAGAACCATCAGCTAGTTTCGGGCGCATAAAACCAATGGATGAATCATAAACATTTTCATAGTATGTTGAACGTTTTGTAAATTCTTCTGAGGTATTACTTTCTCCAGCTATAGATGCTATTTGGGCAATACACCAATCGTCATAAGCATATTCCAGTGTTTTTGATACTGAAGAATGGCTTAAATCATCAGGCACATAATGGTATTTTTTATAATCTCCAATACCTTCAAAATAATCTACTGAAGCTGTGTTAACAGATGCTTGTAAAGCATGTTGTATATCAAAATCACCTACATTTTTAACTGCAGCATCTGCTATTACAGAAACCGCATGATAACCAATCATACACCAGTTTTCATTTCCATAATGACTCCAGATAGGCAACATATGATGAACACTTTGATCATAATGAGCTAGCATTGATTTTATCATATCATTATTCCTGTCCGGATGAAGAATATTAAACAAGGGGTGCAAAGCCCTGTATGTATCCCATAAAGAAAAAATGGTGTAGTTGGTAAATCCTTCTGAGTTATAAATATTCTGATCCAACCCTCTGTATTGACCATCCACATCTTCGTATAAAACAGGAGAAAGGCAAGCGTGGTACATGGCTGTATAAAAGGTTGTTTTATGATCTTCTGTCGATGGATCAATCTCAATTTTTGATAATTCATTATTCCATTTTTGTTTTGTTTCGGTAAATGCTTTATTGAAATCCCAGTGAGGAATCTCTGTATTGAGATTGTTTAAAGCACCATTGGTACTTACAGGAGAAAGTGCAACTTTCATTTCAATGGTTTCCCCTTCGCGGGTGTCGAAATTAAAGAACGCTCTTAGGTTTCTGCCAGCCATTTCAGGAAAGTTTTCTTCCTGGTTAAACCTTCTGTAAAATCCTTTATAAATATCCTGATCGTATTTTTTGTGGCCATAACTTTTAAATGGTTTTGAAAATTGTATGGCAAAAAATACTTTTCGCGTTCTGGCCCAGCCATTGGTTTCTCTGTAACCTGTAATCAATGAGTCATTTTCAACTCGTATGAAGGTCCAAACATTTTTATGGTCGTGATGATACACGTTGTATACCATATCCAGGATAATATGCGCATCTGCTGATTTCGGAAATGTTTATTTATGAAAACCTACTCTTTCGCTCGCTGTTAATTCAGCTTTAATACCATAGGTTTTAAGATCAACAGAATAATAGCCCGGAGATGCTGCTTCCTGTTCATGAGAAAAAGTTGAATAAAAACCTTTTTCACCATTGGATTGGATTATAGGATCTAGAACTAATTTCCCAGTTGTTGGCATCACTAAAATATCGCCCAAATCAGCATGACCGGTACCGCTAAAGTTAGTGTGAGCAAATCCTATTATTGTGGAATCACGGTATTGGTAACCAGCGCAATATTCATAAGCCTTAGTATTGTAGGTTCCATCTTCATTATATAAAACCTCAAAATTAGTTTGAGGACTAAGCTGTACCATTCCAAACGGTGCCGTTGCTCCGGGGAAAACATGCCCCATTTTACTGGTTCCAATAAAGGGATTCACATATTGACAGAAATCGGCCGGGGACTCGATTTTAGTTAAAGTGTCTTTATTTTCTTGCATACAAGAACTTATTAGTAGGGGGATGATCAAAAGTAAAAAAGCTTCTTTCATACAGGCGTTTATTGGGAAATATTAATTACCGGTTTAAAATTTATCTTATACATGAATTAATACAGTTGTGTTGAGTAATTCACTCATCGCATTTCAAAAATAATATATGTTATTTAGTTATTAACAGTGAGTGTATTAAAGATTTTAGTTGTATTAGGTAAAGAACTTATGTTCTAATCAAAAATTAATTAAATGTAAATACTCACATGTTTGCTGTCAATGATGCATAAAAGAAAATAATATCCCAAAGAATAAACCTATGAAAAATTGTCCTAATTGTAATGCTGAATTAGAAGATGCTTTTGAGTTATGTTGGAATTGTAACTACAGTTTAACTGAGCAAAAGGTAATTGACATAAAAGACTTATCCGAAAATAAAAAGGAGATTGACTGTCTTAGGTGTAGTGTACCAATGGTATTTTCCGGACAATACAAATTTCATGAGGGACCGAGAATTGGATTTCTGGGAAATATATTTGAGGCTTTTGTAAATAGGGAGTCCTTTGATTTATATATGTGTTCCAAATGTGGTAAAATAGAATTTTTTGCACCTATTTATAATAGTAAGTATAAACATTAATCCCCCTTGCATATGAGTTTTCTAAAATACAATCTGTTAATTATCTTATATCTTTTTACTACAACATTTTTAATTCAAGCGCAAAACAAGAAGCCTAATGTCATTCTTATAATGGCTGATGATATGGGATACTCTGATATAGGTTGCTATGGTGGAGATGTTAAAACTCCTAATATTGATAAATTAGCAAGTAATGGAGTAAAGTTTAGCCAGTTTTATAATGGGGCACGTTGTTGTCCTACCCGTGCATCCTTAATGACAGGTTGTTATCCGCATCAAACCGGTATTGGTCATATGACAAATACTCCTGAAAATTTTAAACAGCATGATCTGGGTGTAGATGAATACCGGGGATTTTTAAATCAAAACTGTGTTACTATTGCCGAGGTACTTAAAGAATCAGGTTATTCAACCTTAATGACAGGAAAATGGCATTTAGGAGTTTCGGATAAAAGCAAGTGGCCTTTGCAGAGAGGTTTTGATAAGTTTTATGGATGCATTGTAGGTGCAACTAACTTCTTTAAACCAGAGTATCCTCGTGGTATAGTTTATTTGAATGATACTATATCTATAAACGATGATAATTACTATACGACTGATGCTTTCACAGATAATGCCATTCGATTTATTGATGAATCAGAAAAAGAAGAGGCTAATCCATTTTTCTTATACCTGGCTTATACAGCTCCTCATTGGCCTTTGAATGCTCCAAAAGAAATTGTTGAAAAGTACAAAGGGCATTACAAAGAAGGTTGGGAAAAGTTGAGGAAGACTCGTTTTGAGAGAATGAAACAACTGGGAGTTATTGACAATGACTGGCAATTGTCAGATCCAGATGGAATTGATTGGAATTCACTTTCTGAAGATAAGCAAAATGAAATGGATCATCGAAGAGCTATTTATTCTGCTATGATTGATCAGATGGATCATAATATCGGCAAACTTGTATCCTATCTGAAACAAAATAATTTGTTGGATAATACACTGATTATATTTCTAAGTGACAATGGGGGATGTGCAGAAGGAGGTATGTTAGGCGGTGGTCCCGCATCTCAGTTAGGAACTAAAGAAGGTTATTTTTTGACTTATGGCAAAGCCTGGGCTAATTTATCAAATACCCCATTTAAAGAATATAAACACTGGGTGCACGAAGGAGGAATTAGTACACCACTAATCATTCATTGGCCTGAACACACCTCAAAAAAGGTTAAAGGAGATATGGTTTCTCAATATGGTTTTTTACCAGATATAATGGCAACCATCGTGGATGCAACGGGTGCAAACTATCCTGAATTTTACAAAGGAAATAATATTCATCCTACTTCAGGAAAAAGCCTTTTGCCTGTTATTGAAGGAAGTCAGAAGGAAATTCATAATGAGCCCATATTCTGGGAGCATGAAGGGAATAAAGCTGTAAGATTAGGGAATTATAAGTTGGTTTCTAAATGGAAAAATAATGAAACAGCTCAATGGGAACTTTATGATATGGAAAAAGACAGAACAGAAATGAATAATCTGGCTGATTCAATGCCTGATAAAGTTGCTGAAATGGGAGAGTTGTATAATCAATGGGCTAAAGAGAATAAGGTTCTTCCATGGCAAGAAATACTAAATCTCTATAATCAGAAAAATTAATGTTAACACAAATCTTAAATTATGAAATCACTCTTATTTTTTACTTTCTTAAGTGGACTGGCGAAATCAATAATGATCATCTTTTTAGGGATATTAATTAAAGACCATATTGAAACATTAATCTCAATGATCATTCGCAAACCTATTCCTGATGGTTTAATTGATGAACAGAAGTACAATAGTATTCATAGTGTTATTAAATGGATTGGAATAATGATTATTATATTAGGTGTAGGACAAGCTTTAATGTCTTTAATGACTCTTTTTATGGGATTTAATATGCCTATGAATAATTTTAATTTTCAGTTTTAGGATATAGTAATAAGCTACTATAGTATATGTTTTAGAGTGATCTTTTTTATTACAATACATATATCTGTCCAACAATAAAATGAATAATAATCTAATTTATTACCTCTATTAAAATGGCATGGTTAAAACTTATTGCTTTCTTGTTTATTTTCAATCTGTTTTATAGTGAAATCTTTGCCCAGAATATCAATACATCACCAGAAGATGGCTATAGAATGTGGCTCCGATATGAAAAGGTTCAAGATGATGATCTAATTCTGGAATATAGAAATAATTTAAAAGGGATCTTACTTACTTCAACTTCCAATATTATGAACTCTGTTAGAGAAGAATTGGATAGTGGGTTGTCTGGTTTGCTGGATACGGAAATTGAGAGGAAAACAAAAGTTGATACAGAAGGTGTTTTAATAGTTGGAACTCCTGAAAATTCAAAAATAATTCGCTCTTTAAATTTAAAAAGTGAGCTAGAGCCATTGGGAAATGACGGATTTTTAATTAAAACAAAAAAAATTAAAGGTCACCGTGTTATCGTAATTGCTGCTAATAAGGATATCGGATTGTTATACGGAACTTTTAGCTTTTTAAAGTTATTGCAAACCTATCAGCCAATTAATAACCTTTCAATAATAAGTAAGCCTAAAATTCAATGTAGAGTTGTAAATCATTGGGATAACGCAAATAGATCAGTAGAAAGAGGCTATGCAGGAATATCATTGTGGGATTGGGGAACTTTGTCTTATTATAAAGATCCACGTTATACTGATTATGCTCGAATAAATGCTTCGATTGGTATAAATGGAACAGTTATTAATAATGTGAATGCGGATGTGCGTTTTATTACACCATATTTCTTAGAACGAATAGCAGTTCTTGCAGACATATTTCGTGCATATGGTATAAAAACATACTTGAGCATTAATTTCAATTCTCCGCAATTATTAGGGGGATTAAATACTGCGGATCCGCTTAATCCAGATGTACAGTCATGGTGGAGGGAAAAAGTCAAAGAAATATACTCCTATATACCTGATTTTGGTGGCTTTTTGGTAAAAGCTGATTCTGAAGGTCAGCCTGGACCTAATACTTATGGGCGAACGCATGCTGAAGGTGCTAATATGCTGGCAAGAGCATTAGAACCATTTGGAGGCATTGTTATGTGGCGGGCGTTTGTATATGGAGATCATCAAAAAGACAGGATTCGGGAAGCCTATGATGAATTTGTTCCTATGGATGGACAGTTTGATGATAATGTGATTTTGCAGATAAAAAAGGGGCCGCTTGATTTTATGCCTCATGAACCATTTTCTCCTCTCTTTGGAACTATGCCAAATACCAATACAATGGCTGAGTTTCAGATTACCCAGGAATATTTAGGGAATGCATATCATCTGGTATATAAAGGGCCCATGTATACTGATATTCTTAATTCCGATACTTATGCCAAAGGAAAAGGAACAACTGTAGGAGATATTTTAGAGGGAAAGGTGTTTGATTATCAGTTAACAGGTATGGCAGGCGTTATTAATCCCGGAAATGCCAGAAACTGGACTGGTCATCCTTTTGTGCAATCAAGTTGGTATTCCTTTGGAAGGTTGGCTTGGGATTATACTCAAAATGCAACTGAATTAGCCGAAGAATGGATACGAATGACTTTTTCAAATGATGAAGATGTTGTTGAAAAGATAAAGGAAATCATGATGGTTTCAACTGAGGCTGCAGTTAACTATCGTGAGCCATTGGGATTAACTCATATCGGTACAGGTAGTCATTATGGACCAGCTCCGTGGTCTGATCGCTCCAAATATTTTCATCAAGCCAATGAACAAGGTATTGGATTTGACCGAACTAAAACAGGCTCTGATGCTATTGCGCAATATAAACCTGAACTAAGGGATAAATATGCTAATCCGGATAGCACTCCTGAAGATCTGTTATTGTGGTTTCATCATTTACCATGGTCGTATCAACTGCCATCAGGACAAACTTTATGGGAAGCACTGGTTAGAAAGTATTATAAGGGTGTAGATGAAGTTGAGCAAATGCAAAAAGACTGGAACAATTTGGAGGGAAGAATAGAACATGAACGGTTTAATCATGTAAAGGCTTTATTGGAAATTCAGAAACGAGATGCTGTTCAATGGAGGAATTCTTGTGTGTTATACTTTCAGTCTTTGTCGAAAATGCCTCTTCCGGATGATTTAAAAACTCCACAATTTTCGTTGGATTATTATAAAAAAATGGAGAAGCAAATTCCTGTTCCTGTTTTAAAGCCTTAGATAATAAATAACTTGTAAATACAGACATAAATCAAATAAAATAAATGAATTACAAAACAGAAACCAGATTGAAAGTTGTTGGATATTTTATTTTGCTTTTAAGTATTATTCATACAGATGTTTTGGCATCCAAATCAAATAATAGTTCTTTTCACATCAAGCTCGAAAAAGATTTGGAAAGCATGTCTCAACAACTTGAAATGGATTTGACAACTATGATGGAAAACCTTCCTCAATTAAATGTTATTGATCATTTTGGAGTAATTAATAATGGCAGAGAAATTACAACACTGCAAATTCAACAAGCTGTTGATTCATGTTCTGAGATAGGGGGAGGAATATTAGTTTTTCCAAGAGGGATGTATTTAACAGGCACGATTATTCTGAAATCAAATGTGCATTTAAAATTTGAAGACGGGTCTCAAATAAATGGAAGTACTAATCCTGATGACTATCAGGTTATTTATCCCGGTTATAAAAATAATACCGACAGACAGGTGAATAAATCACTGTTCTATGCTGAGCATGTTGAAAATATAAGTTTTACAGGTAAGGGAGTGATTGATTTTAAAGGAGATGATCCCATTTATTTGAATTCCGGAAATAATGATCCGCGTCGACCATTTGGAATCCGTATTGTAAGTTCTAAAAATATATACGTAAATGGGTTAATGCTAATGAATTCTCCTCAATGGATGCAACATTATTTAGATTGTGAAAATCTGATGATTGAAAATGTAAATGTTTTTAATCATGCTCATAAAAATAATGATGGGATGGATATTGATGGATGTAAAAATGTATATGTTCGTAATTGTAGAGTAGATAGTGATGATGATGCTATTTGTTTGAAAAGTAATGGGATATCCCCATGTAAAAATGTTTTAATTGAGGATTGCACTGCATCAAGTCATTGTAATGCTTTAAAATTAGGAACCGAAACCACAGGAGGATTTATCAATGTAATCTATCGTAATTGTAAAGTGGTTCCTTCTGTTACTGGTGGGCATCATGTAAATGGAACTTCAACAACCAGAACCGCTATCACTCTAATTATTACGGATGGAGGAAAGATGGAAAATGTTTGGTTTGATAATATTGAAGCTACGGATTGTATTACACCGATATATGTGACATTAGGAAGTAGAAGTAGGAAATACACAGAGAATGTACCTAAACCTGGTATTGGAAGTATAGAAAATGTATTGATTTCAAATATGAAAGCATATGGCGCAGGGTCTATAACTTCATCTGTTACAGGATTGAACTCTACAAATAGAATAAAAAATATTCAGCTGGATAATATTAATATTCAATTAGTTAAGGAAGGAGATATTAATGATATTCAGGAAGATTTTGATATACAGTTTAAAGATAAGAAATCTAGATATCCATCCTCGCATGTATGGGAGTATTTACCTGGTGCAGGTTTCTATTTTAGATATATAGATGGTTTAAAACTTGAAAACGTTAAGGTGGAAAACGTGTGTAATGATCATAGAAAATTAATCGTAATTGAGGATTGCGAACAAATAAAGAACTAGTGAATTCCAAAAAAATGCTAATGAATAAAAATACACTATATATGAAAAGAATATTCTATATCATAATCATTATTTGCTTTTGTAATTCTGCGTTTAGCCAGGTAGAAGTATCAAAAAAGAAAAAACATTATCCATCAGATTTTTCACTAGTTAGTTTAACCTCTAATGCGTTAATATATAATGATGTTAATGATTATAAAGTAGTAAGGATCGCCTCAGGTCTGTTTGCTAAGGATATTGACAAAGTAACAGGAAAATGGCCAATTGTTGTAGTTAATCCTGTACCAACAGGAGAAGAGATTGTTATTATTGGTACAATCGGAAAATGTGGATTAATAGATAAGCTTGGACAAAAAGGTCTTATTCCTGTTGATTCCATAAAAGGTGGGTGGGAGCGATATCTAATTCAGACAGTTGAAAATCCTTTCCCTGGAGTTAAAAAAGCATTGGTAATTGCAGGTAGTGATGCCAGGGGAACTGCTTATGGTGTATTTACTGTTTCTGAGGCTATAGGTGTGTCACCATGGTATTGGTGGGCTGATGTTACTCCTGAAAAATGTGAATACCTTTCGGTTAAAACCGTTTCATATATTTCAAAATCACCATCAGTTAAATACAGAGGTTTTTTTATAAATGATGAGGATTGGGGAATGCAACCATGGGCAGCAAAAATGATGGATATGGATATTGCAGATATTGGACCAAGGACTTATGAAAAGGTTTTTGAACTGATGTTACGCTTAAAGGCCAATTATCTATGGCCAGCCATGCACCCTTGTACAAAAGCTTTTTGGTATTATAAAGAAAATCCTGAAGTAGCAAGGGATTATGCCATTGTTATGGGATCTTCTCATCATGAACCTATGTTACGCGATACAGAGTGGGAATGGAACATGAACTATAAAGAGGAATATGGTAAAGATCACGGCTATTGGAGATATGATATTAATAAGGATGAGATTTACCGTTTTTTCGATGATCGTGTAAAGGAAGCTGTTGATAATGATGCTATTTATACCTTGGGGATGAGAGCTACTAAAGATGGTCCTATGAGTGGTCCGCAAACAGTAGAAGGTAAAATAGGAATTCTGGAAGATGTAATTAATGATCAGAGAGAGATTCTTAAAAATAGATTAGATAAAGAAGTGACAGAAATTCCTCAAATGTTCTGCCCATATAAAGAAGTATTGGAATTGTATAAGGCAGGACTTAATGTTCCGGAAGATGTTACTATTCTATGGCCAGATGATAATTTTGGAAATATCAGGCAATTGCCAAATGAAAAGGAACAACAACGTATAGGTGGAAATGGTATATATTATCATTTCTCTTATTGGGGAATACCTCAGGATTACTTATGGTTATGTTCTATTTCTCCTGCTATGATCTCATCAGAGATGAGTAAAGCTTATGATTTTCATGCCAGAGAAATATGGGTTTTTAATGTTGGTGATATAAAGCCTGCTGAATTAGAGTTGGATTTTGGTATGGAATTAGCCTGGGATATCAACTCCTGGACTCCGGGAAAAGCACATCTGTACACTAAACATTGGGCAGCAAAAACATTTGGAGAAAAGTTTGCCCCGCAAATTGCCGAAATAAAAGATAAGTACTATTTATTGGCTGCTTCAGGTAGACCAGAGCATATGGATGAAATTCATCTAACCTCAGATGAAGCTATGCAACGTGTCAGAGAGTATCAAAATTTAAAAGATAAAGCTTTAAAGGTTGGAACTAAAATTCCTGAACATTTAAAGGATGCTTATTTTGAATTGATTGCTTATCCGGTTCAGGGAGCTTGCTATTTGAATGAAAAGGTTTTGTATGCACGTGAAAGTTTGCGACTGGCTTCAGTTGGAAACAAAAAAGCACTGGAATACTCACAGAAAGCCATACAAGCATATAATAATATTCAGATCATTACGGAGCAATATAATAAGCGAATAGCTGGTGGCAAATGGGATGGTATGATAAATGCCCGTCCTAGAGATAGAAAAGTTTATAATATGCCAAAGGTTGCGACTACTGAAATGATAGGTAATATAACGGTCGATGAGAAAACTGAATTAACACCCCCTATATCTGTTAAAAAAGCAGGGGAATACAAACTGGCTGATAATGAAAAATTGACTCTGATTAAGGGTTTAGGTATTGGTGGTCAGTCATTAGCTGTATTGCCCCTTGATTTAGATGTTTATGATGGGAAAAATTTAGTTCAAGCTCCGTATGCAGATTATCAATTAGATGTGAAAAAAGGCAAGAATAGCATAAATGTCAAATGTTTATCTAATTTTTCAATTAATCCGGAAACAAAATTGAGATATGCTTTGGTAATAGAAGATAAGGAACCTGTTTACGTAGATTTATCAAAACAGGCAGAAACAAAAGAATGGGAAGCCGATGTGATCAACTGTTTTGCGGAAGGAAGAACAACTTATGAAAGTTCGGAAGCTAAAAAGATAAAAGTACGCATCTATTTTGTTGATCCTGGATTGGTTTTAAACGAGGTGTCTTCATTTAATATCAAATTGTAAAAGAGAATAAAAAGGAAGGAATAATCATAAACAGGCTGAAAGCCTGGTATATCACAACAAGGGGCATCGCCCCTTGTAATAGATGTTATGTAAATATCAGACTGTAAGTCTGAGACTTATGGTTAATGTAAAAGGCTTTCATCCTTTTGATACAAAACTTTCATGAATATATTGTGTATAAAGGGGGGCTAAATTTAACGAGGGGAATGAACTGCATATTCTCCTATTTCAGAAGCGTATGCCCTGACTTATTGGGAAGGAGTTTTTTTAGAATGAGAGGGGAGAAGGTTGAAATTTTTTAAAGTAATTTTTCAGGTTGTACAAGAAGGTAATCATTAATTACTAAACAAATAGGAAAATTTAATTTTGAGCACTAGTATAGTTAAAGATTTTGTTGCTGAGTTATTTCATCAGCAACAAAATCATTTTTTTTGAATACCATTCTGTAATATCTATTGTGGTATACAATAATTTGTTATTTATTTGTAACGTATTGATTGTTAGTGATATGGAATTTGTGATTAAATGTATAAAAGACTGATATTAAGCGCCTTGTAAATCAGTCTTTCGTCTTTTGTCTTTTGTCTAAAATCTAACTATCTATTTGTATAAGTAACCAATTTTAATCCCATATCAAAATATTGACCTCCAGTTGTTTGATGACAGTGAACTGCAATTGTATTTTTACCCGTTTTAATGGCATTAAGTGCTTCCTTATTAATTTCAACTTGTTTGTAGTTTGAAACATATCCTTTGTTTGAAGAGGCAAGCACTCCATTAATATAAATCTCACAATCTTCATCGTAATAAACTACCATAATTAGCTTTTCTAACTCTTCACTGGAAAGCTTGCGGATATCAATGCTTTTTCTTAACCAGATATCATTTGTATTCCAGTTGGTTTGTTCATTTGAATTAGGAGGATTTCCATTACCAAAACCACTTAGACCTACTTTCCAGTCCGAATCATTAAAATTTTCGAATTGCCAATCTGATTCCGGTTCTTTGCTTGTGAATTTCCACTCGCATGGTTTGTTAATGGCATCACTTAAAAAATACTCAGTATTTTCAACATCCTGATAAATTAGTTTCTCATTTAAAGCCTTTATTTTATCGATGTCAACTTTAGGTATTCTGTCATAAGTAAGTAATCCGTTAACCTCTTGTTCTACGTCTGTAAGTTGTGTAAAGACAGCGCCACTCATATAGTTATAGGTTTTAAACTGTAATAGCATGTGAATATACTCAGCATATACATCTTCCAGTTCTTTCTGAGAGTTTACCTTTAACATACCAACTCCTTCTCCTGCTTTCCATTCATGGCCTTTAACTTCTAGGGCTATTGCTCCAAACTCACCACAAACACCAGCCATTCCATATTGAGGTTCAATGATTTTTGGAGGCGGATAGGAGTGGTAATCCAATATATCACCTACATAGTCATGATGGTTATTATCACTGGCAGCATTTATTAATCTGGTTGAATCCAGCTTTCTGGTTAATTCAACCATACGTGTAGTGGGATTTATGCCATCTGCAGTTTTTTGACCTTGCAGTTCGTTATAAATGATCCAGCTTGTAATGGATGGTACGTTATAAAGGCCTTCAATCATTTGCTTATATTCATGTTGAAACTGTAAAGTGTCAATTTTAGGTTTTTCATGAATATATGAATTAACAGAAGGCATGTCTTGCCATACCATTAATCCAAGTTTGTCGGCATAATAATACCATCTCATAGGCTCTACCTTCAGATGTTTGCGAACCATATTATAGCCCATCTTTCTCTGTATCTCTACATCATAACGCAAAGCTTCATCGGTGGGAGCAGTATATAATCCATCAGGCCAGTATCCCTGATCTAACAGTCCGTAATTATAAACAGGTTTGTCATTAAGATAAACTTTGGTCTTTCCATCTCGGTCCTTAATACCAACTTTACGCATAGCAAAGTAGCTTTCTACTTTATCTAATATTTTATCCTTTCTTTTAATCTCAATTTCCAGATCATAAAGAAACGGTGATTCCGGTGACCATAATTTAGGATTTGGAACAGGAAGATTCATGTCAGTGCCAGGCATTGATTCTGTTGTAGATACAACTTTACCGTTATCCAGTACTTTTGCCTGAATGATCATGTTTTCAATATTTTCATTGTAGGTGCGTACTGTAAGAGTCAATTTCTCTTCATCGACATTGGGAGTCATTTTAATTTTTTCAATGCCATTTTTATCCACTGCTTCCATCCAAACAGTTTGCCATATACCCGTTATCGGAGTGTACATGATTAATAAACCATGAGGTGGATTTTCCTGTTTACCTCTTGGAATACCTAATTTTTCTGTTGGATCATAAACTCGTACAATCAATTCCTGTTTATCCCCTTTTTTGAGATATGGTGTTATGTCAACATCAAAAGCATCGTATCCACCTCGATGTAGTTTAACACTTTTCCCATTTATAAAGATTTCAGATTCCCAGTCTATTGCCCCAAAATGCAGAATGATTCTTTTTCCTTTCCAATTTTTTGGTACTGAGAATTCCCTACGATACCATAATCTGTCATAGTGTCTTTTAATTCCTGAGATAGCTGATTCAACAGGAAACGGAACCAGTATTTTTTCAGATAGCGTTTTCCCAAACGGTGTAACGTCATCTGCTGTACCCGGTTCAAATTCCCATAATCCGTTCAGGTTAATCCATCCATCTCTTACTAATTGAGGACGAGGGTATTCGGATAGAGGTTGGTCTATATTAATATCTTTCATCCAGCGCGTTGGTAATTCCGCTTCCTGCATTTTCCAGCTTTGACTGAATAACGGGAAAGTAATACTCCCTAAAACGATAGTGACGAAAGTTGTAATTGCTTTTAAATTCATCGGTTTAAATTTACTTTGTTGTTTTCTCCCAGTTATCCGTTCTAAAAGGAACAGCCGGAAGTCCCTCCGTGTTATATAAGTTTATATCATCAGGATTATCTGCCCAACCAAAACGAACAGCTACAGGATCAGTAACTTGATCAGAATATATAATTACTTTGTTATTATCCAGAAGCTTTCCTTTAGCCCAGTGGAATTTTTTATCAGCCCCTGCTATGGCAAAAGCTTTTAAGTAGCCATATTTATCTTTTAGCATTAACCCGCTACCTACTTCCTTAAACTCGATGGTTACTGTATTATCTCTTATTTCCATAGAATCATAAACAGGACCAGAGTTTACTGTATCTTTTTGATAGGCCACTTTAAATGCATTTAATGCCAATCTTTTTCCAACGTCTTGTTTATTTCGTGGGTGAATATCAAAAGCATTACCTATATCTATTGCTGAAGCCATTCCAGTATTAGGTAATTCTAAAGCCATAGTCTGCGCTTCTCTGAGTTCTGCCCAATCACTATCTGTTGGTTGATCTTTAGCTTGCATAAAGTTGGCCAGTTGAACCCATAAAAACGGAAAATCTCCAATATTCCATTTTTGACGCCAATCTTTAATCAAGGTTTGAAATATTCTTCGGTATTGAAGAGCTCTGTCTGCATTAGATTCTCCCTGATACCATATGGCGCCTTTAATCCCATAAGAGATGATAGGATTGATCATTCCATTATATAAAAGGGTAGGGTATTCGTTTGGATTCAGAGTTTCATAAGTTGGATATACTTTAGTAAATTTCATTTTCCAATCACCGGCTAAGGGTATGATGTTGTTTTTGGTTTTAATATACAACTGATCTTTGGCGCCAAAGAAACCACCTAATCCTCCCGCATCTTTAACTCTGATAGCGATTATGTTTTTTCCTTCTTTTAAGATTGAAGGATTTAATTTATACTGTCTTTCAATATTATATAACTGTGTTGTACCAATAAACTCATCGTTCACCCATGTGATGTCCTGATCATCAATTGGACCTAAAAATAATTCGGCAGAATGATTTGCATCTTCTTTTGTAAGATTAAAACTTGTACGATACCAGGCTACACCATCAATGTCTTCAAAACCATTGTGTTCCCAAATACCCGGATTGTTAAATGTAATCCAATCATTATCATCTAAATCAAAAGATGCATAAGGAGATTTGTTATTAATGATTTGATCTGGTTCAGAAGGAATTGTTCCATTAAAAAGTGAGTTGAATTTGTGTTTTTTCTCTTCATTAATTTTTGAAAGATCCATACTTCTTAATTGGGCTAGATTTGTTTTTATATCAGGATCTTTTTCCATGCTTTCAGGACTGATCCATGTTTCTGCAACAGTTCCTCCCCATGAAGTATTAATCAAGCCTATTGGTACATTTAATTCCTTTAAAAGATTTAGTCCAAAAAAGTAACCAACCGCACTAAAATGACCAACTGATGCAGGAGAACATATTTCCCATTCACCTCCGGATAAATCCTCAGCCGGGTATTGACTTACATGTTTTTGTACGTTAAACATTCTTAGGTTTGGATAGTCAGCCTCTTTAATCTCATTTTCGCTATTGTTAACGTTTGCAACATTCCATTCCATATTCGATTGTCCTGAACATACCCAGACTTCACCGATTAATATATTTTCTAAATGAATTTCATTTTTTCCTTTTATTGTCATGGAGTAGGGGCCACCATAGTCAAATTCAGGAAGTGTAATTTTCCATTTTCCGTTTTTATCAGCTTTGGTTTTTATTGATTTATCAGCGAAGGTTATGGTGATTTTTTCATTTTTATCTGCCCATCCCCATACCGGATTTTCCAGTCCTTTTTGCAGTACCATATTTGAGGTGAAAATTCTGGCCACTTTTACATTAGCAAAAGTATTTATGGACAATAGAAATATGAAGATTGATAATATTGTTCCTTTGTTCATTTTAAATCATTTTTATAGTTCGGACTTTATAAACTTTTGAGAGCTGCATATATTATCATTATTAACAGCCTGAATGATATATAGTCCATTCGCTAAATCAGATATGTTGATTTTAAGTTTATTATTTGCAATATGATTAATACTCTTTATTATTTTACCCTGAGTGTTTAATATGGATAGTTTATCAATTGAAGAGGATGACATACATATGTTTAAATCTGTAGTAGCAGGGTTAGGATAAATATTGAAACTGAATGGAAAATCTTCTGAATTAGATATTACTGATGATGCTAAATTAATAGGCAGGTATAGTCTTTCATAGGGTATAATTTCTCTTATTTGATCATTACTTTCCCATTCAAGCTTTATGTTTGCACCACCTACTTCTTCAAAGTATTCCACTTTGATATCATATTTATTCCCTGCTATAAGATCAATTGAACCAGAATACTCAATGTCCCAGTCTGAGATCCATTTATCAATGATTAATTGATTATCAATCCATACTCTTCGTCCATTATCAGAAGTGATAAAAAAAGTATATTCACCAGAATACAAAGGTTCGATTTGACCTGTCCAACGAATAGAGTTGTTGTCGTTGTCTAATCCAGAAATGGGTGAAGATAATCCCCAATTGAAATGTATGTTTTCATCAATGCGATTATCGACAAAAGTATTGAAGTTATTGCCGTTATAGTATTCCCCCAAAAGACCATTTCCTCTTTCGGGATTTGTTGATTCAATAAAGATAAATTGGTTTAAGTACATTACACTACTGGTACCATTATAAACCAGGTAAATATGATGAAGGCCTTTGATGTTTTCTACATCACAAGAAATGGTTGTATAGGTATTAAAATCTGTAGTAGGAATTATTTCAGCAGTTCCAATAATGTCTCCATCTTCACTGTCAATCCTTACTTCAAATGTACCTGTATTATTACTGCTTGCGATTGTTAACTCTAATTGAGCAGGTCCTTTTGCCCCAAAATCCAGATTGTTAAATCCTACCCAGTTATTATTTCTTATTTGTAGTGATTTAGTTTCTGATGGCCCATCAACCATAAAAGCAGTTGCAATAGCATCAAAATCCTCAACCATTATAGTTTCATAAGGATTTTGTTCTGTAACAGATGAAATGGGGCAATTCACTAAAAGAGAAACAGCAGTAGAAGCACTAAATGCTTTGGTTTCTTCTGTTTCAGATGTTTTTGTTCCCCATAGCGTGTGAATAATGCCTTTACTGTTTCGGTTATTATAGGCTACTTTAGCATTTAACTGTAACCATGGGATGTAATCAGCCATGTTAAATTCCTGAATATATTTACGGGCATATCTCATATAAATACCCTTAAATCCGTCAAGGTCGGTTCCACTTTCTCCATTTATTACAGAATTATTAAACATGTTTCTTGTATAATCAGCGATCTGATTTGCATGCATTAAATATTCCTGATCTTTTGTGTATTGATAAAGCATGGTACATGCTCCCAGATAAGTTCCTTGATTATAAGTAGATGCCCAGTAATTTGTGTTAACCTCACCAGTTTCGCTGTTTACGTAGTAAGCGTCGTAAACATGCCCGTCATTTGTATCAAATAAACGTCCTTTTGACCACTCGAATAATTGAATAGCTTTATCGTAATAAGTATTATCACCTGTAGCTTTTGCCAGGTAGCAACAAGCAACCATTGCAGGACCATTTATACAGGCATTTTTAGTTCGTGTACCTTGTTTCCATATCAAACCATTGCCAAGTAATTCATCTTCAGTATGGGCCCTGTTGTACATTACATCAAAATTGCTTTTTGCAATATTTAAATACGTGCTTGTTCCTGTAAAATTATAAGCTCTTAAACATGCAATACACATCCATGTAATATCATCGTTATATTCATTCCAACTCCAGTCAGTTCCTTCTTTCTGAATAAACTCATTGTACATTGTGGCAAAGAGTCTTAAGTATTCGATATTTCCTGTAGTTTCAAAAGCATCGTCTACTATTTCCATCATTTCGGCATTTCCCCAAAATCCTTCGCCTTTAAAAACTTCATTATCTCCTCTTGTATCAAAATAAGTACTTATCCATGAATTGAATGCTGTTTCTTTAATTGCTTCAGAAAAATCTGGTTCAACATCTTCCTGCAAGATAAAATCCCAACTTTCCAGTTCTGCATCGCTTAATTGAGCCAATTGTACGTATGCTCCTTCTTCATTTGCATCTTTGGTGCATATAGAATAGGTACTTACAGCTGCTAATTTTATTGTATATGAGTTGTTGGTGTTTGGTACTTTTGTAATAATCCAATTTTCTATATTTGAACCAGTTGGAGTCGTTTGGATTAATCCTGTCCCTGTGGTTTTTAGTATCTTATTACTGGCAATGTTAGTAAAAGTATAGGTATTATCAGCAATATTATTGATCATCCATTTTTGTGCATTAGAATTGGTATTTGTCCATAATTGAATTTTACCATTTACATCTAAAGATGAGTTTTCAACACTCATTACTTTTTCATTCGTTGAACGTTTGATGATATAAACAGATCCTGTTTGTAAACCTTCAGTTTCTGCATAAGTTCTTGTATACATCATCATTAATACCATTATAAACAGATATTTCATAATGAGCCGTTTCCTTGTTGTGGAAGTTTTATTCATGTGTGTTATTTTTACTGAAAAATGGAAACTAACTGTATATTACTATTGTGTTTATAATATACAGTTAATTGAATAATATAGACTTATCAATGAATGTTTGCTTATTAATCTTCGATAATCGTTAATTAAGTTTCAAACATATCAGAACAAAAATATTGTGTTTACTGTACGACTACTTTTGAACTAAATACCTTTTTCCCTTCATCTACAATCTTTAAAATGTAATGTCCTGAAGGAATATTTTGGATATTCAGAGTATTTGTATGTTCCGCTTTAGTGACCATAGTTCCGGATATATCATACAGTTCAATTTTTTCACAATTCAATCCATTAATATTGATTTTCTTCTTTGCTGGATTTGGATACACTGTAAAACTATCTAAAGATTGATCATTAATATCAGTTGATGTTGACCATGTATTTTCCATTACAGACTTAATCTCATCTTCAGATAATCGACCTCTAAAAAGATATAACTCGTCAATATTTCCATTCCAGAAATTTTTGTCGCCTGTTTTATGAGCTCCAATTCTGAAACCCCCGGTACAATTTTCAAAGGCTGGAGTATAACAAATTGTATTTTTTTCTCCGTTGATGTAGTATTTAACTGTTTGACTTTGTGGATCACAGATGGCAGCAACATGAATCCATTTGTTTCTCTCAAAGGACCCTGAAGAAGACAGATTAGGATTCGCACCCATAAAGTTGTTAAAGGAAGCATTATCGGTAAATGACCTGGTGTAACAAAATATTCTTCCATTGCCATCACTTGAACCATTCTTTTGAGCTAGAATAACTTCCTCATAAAATTCTCCTGAATTAGGGATATAGTCTGAAGTATTATAAACCCATGAACAAACAGTGAAAGGAGTATTTTGAGGATTTACAAGGCTTTCTGTATTCAGATCAAGATATTGATTAGTTCCATTCAGAAGTAAAGATTGACCATGATATCCGTTTGCAAAATCATAACCATTAGTACTTTGAAGGATGTAATTGTTTGTAGATTCATCATCAATGTTTCCATCAAAAGGATAATGGAAAATCATTTCCACAGGAACATCTGTAGGAGCATTTCTTAAACCAACACTAACAGCCCATTCATCCCATAACTCTGCAAGTTCAAAAACTTTTTGTGGATTTTGAGCTGCAAGATTATTTGTTTCTGTAGCATCATTAGATAGGTCGTAAAGTTCCCATGCATTGTTTGCTAAAGCAACAAGTTTCCAGTCCTTAACACGAATAGCCCGACCACCTTCATGCTCCCAATACACTGTGTCATTTGTGTTTGTAACAGTAGTGTTTAATTGAGGTAATAAACTTTTACCAGCAGGTTTATTAGTTTGTTCGCCATTTATTGTTTCAGGATATGAAGCACCTGCTAATTCCAAACAGGTCGGCAAAATATCTATTACGTGTGCAACACCTTTGGTAATTGTATTTTCTTTACCAGCTAATCCATCCGGCCAATGAACTATCAAAGGCGTAGAAGTTCCGCCTGCATATGATTCCTTTTTCCAGTATCTGAAAGGAGTATTTACAGCACTGGCCCATGCATTTCCAATATAATTCCACGTAGTTTCTGATCCAGGGTTTTGTGAGTTATATTCTATCGTAGTTCCATCTCTTGTAAATCCAGGACGATCGAAACCGGGTGGGTACCCTCTTTCATAAGATGCTCCATTATCTGATAGAACTAAAATTATGGTATTATCATACATCCCTTCATCCTTTAGTTTTTGGATGATTTCACCAACACCCTGGTCAATATGATCTACCATAGCTGCATGAACTGCCATACATGCAGATTCGTATGCTTTTTCTGTGCAGTCAGCCCATGCTCTGCCAGATGAATTTTCAGGAAGAGGATATGTTTCTTCATCGATAATTCCTAATTCAACCATGCGTTGATAACGGTTCTCTCTTAATACTTCCCATCCATCAGTATACGTATTTGAATATTTTGCAATGTCCTCAGGTAGAGCATGTAAAGGCCAGTGGGGTGCAGTATGTGCCACATACATAAAGAAAGGTTTATCATCGACTTTAAATTGGTCAATTAAATCCAGTGTTTTGTCAGTAACGAAATCAGTCATATAGAAATCTTCCGGTACTTCTTCAATTGGAGTTTCATTGTGTACTAAACTAAATGGATCAAAGTAATTTACTACTCCCCAAATTGTTCCCCAATGCTCCTCAAATCCACGGTTGTATGGATAGGTATCTACAGGTGCAAACGGACTATGATCAATTTGGTGGGCAAGCCATTTTAAATGTTCCTCAGAGTTACTGAGAGCTTTAGTTTCAGACAGATGCCATTTCCCTGTCATCCCTGTATGATATCCATTATCTTTTAATATCTCAGCAATTGTAGCTGCGTTTTTGTTAAGACTAACTCCCATTCCATCAATACCTGCAGCTTGAGGATAATGCCCTGTCATTAAGGAAGCACGTGTTGGACAACATCTTGCACAATTATACATTTGCGTGAATTTAACTCCTTCAGAAGCGAGTTGATCTATATTGGGAGTCTGTATTTCACCTCCATAGCATCCTAAATCAGAATAGCCCATGTCATCAACCATAATAATCATGATATTAGGTTTTTCCTGAGCTTTACTTATGGTGGATAATATAAAGATGAATAAAAATAATAAACGAAGTCTTTTCATTTTATATCATTTAAATATAAAATGCCGGAATTTTAAAAGGCTACAATTCCGGCATTTAGATTAGATTTATTGTTTTATGAATTTTGAAGAGGATGTGTTTTGTCCATTTGTCACAGAGATGATGTACATTCCGTTATTTAATTCCAATGGAATACTTACTGAATTTGAATCAGAATTGATTTCGCCCTCCGTAACACATTGACCATTCATGTTATAGATTGTATATTTTGAGTGCTCAAAAGTCGTTTTTGAAAATAGATAAATAGAGCCATCCTTATAGAAGGTTGAAATGGTACATTCTTTTGTTTCTTGTATATGAGTGGTTGTCATGGCAGCTTGAACTCCATTTGTCATGATGTAGTTGATGTCTTCAGCATCAAGTACTTCACCAGTTAATAATAGTTCATCCATTAAACCTTTCTGAACAAAATAAGAGCTTTCATTTTTTCTGGATCCAATAACAATTTCGCCTGTATTACTTTCTGTACCACCATTAATTTCATTTACTAAAATGCCATTCACATAAATGTAACGTTTTCCTGCGGCAGCATCTTTAACAATAGCACAATGATACCATGTATTAGCCGTAATCGCAGTAACATCATCACATCTCATTCCATCAGTAAAAGAACCTAAATAATCTTCCACCAATACTTCCATGTGAATACGACCCGGATTTTGTCCGTCAACATCCTTTTGGTGCACCCAGGTTTGAGCATCCACTACAGAGGATAATTGTTCGTGATTTACCCATGCCACTAAACTAAAGCTGTTAACAGGATTGAAATTAATTCCTGAAGATACTACAGCCATATTGTCAAAATACCCGGCATTACCAAATTTCCCAGTTTGATATGAGATGTTGTCACCAACCGTTTGCGTAAAAGTGGCGCTACTTGTCGCTGAATTATTAAGATTATCATCAAATTTTAAGTAGCACTTGACTTTGTCTGGATCGATTTGTTGCGCATTTAGTAAGCCATAGCCAATAAATGCAATGATTGTTAATAGTAGATTTTTACCTTTCATAAATAAAGATTTAAATTAGTTAATATGATATTAAGCAGTTGATTCTTTGATGTCATAGCCTAACTCATAAAACTATATAAGAGTGTTATAGGCTTTATTCATTATCAACTGTGTAGATTTAGATATGTATGTATACCAGTTGAACTGTATCAACCAATTGAGAGGAAACTGTTTGATGTTTCAAATAGGAAATCTTTGGAATAATTGTGAATACGATTAAGTTCTCTTTTATGGCGTTTCTTTCAAACTTGTTAAAGTTTTTTTGACTGTTAGGGATTGGTTTGTTGATAATAAACCTGAATATAGATTTAGTTAAAGCAACTAAGAATGTGAGAGAAATATTTTGTTTCATAATTGTATTAGTTCGTTTTATCTAATACAATATGTACTAACATATTACTCATGTTGAATTATATAAAAATGAGTTTGCACTTTTTATTGTTGATTGCAATTCTGTTTAGTAGAGAATTAAACCAGCAAACAAGAGTACAAACTCATTTAGTATTGAAAACCTTAAATAGTATTTTATTTACTTTTTAATGAATTTAAGATTTTGGATTTGTCCATTATCATTAATCATTATAAAATATATTCCTTTTGAAAGAGATTCTACATTAACAGACGTATCATAAGTTTGTAATACTTTATTCCCCTGGATATTATATATTTCTAAAATGGCAGGTTCTTTTAATCCTTGAATGTTCAGAATGTTTTCAACCGGGTTTGGATATAACAGTAATGAATTTTCATTATTTTGAATAATACCAAGAGGTAAATCAGTGTATAATTGACTTTGTGGAATAATTTCCTTGACTTCGTGATTACTACTCCATTTTAGCTTAATATTAGCACCACCAGACTCTTCAAAATAATCTAGACGTATTTTATATTTAGTCATTGCGTCTAAATGTATAGTTCCTGTATAAGTAACATCATAATCACTAATCCATTTGTCAATAATCAGTTGATCATTAATCCATAAGCGTCTTCCGTTATCGCTGGTTATATAAAAAGTATATTCTTCGGAATATCTTGGTTCAATGAAACCTGTCCATTGTATTGAAAAATAATTATTTGCTAATGGAGAGCCTGGATTTGATTCTCCCCAGTCAAAATTAATTTGGGGATCTATACGAGTGTATTTATATGATACCAGGTTCATCCCTGTGTAATAATTACCATTTAAACCATCACCAGTACCTTCCAAGCTTTCTGTAGTTTCCAAATACCACATTCCTTCGTCCTGATTGTTATTGCTGTTCATTTGTACATTAGCCTCTATATTACTGCTTGCTGCATTAATAACCATACCACTATATACAGAAATCATTTTGTATGAATTATTATTTGCAGGAACTACAATAAACTGTTGGTTTAGAGATTCAAAATCTTTCCACTGATGAACATTGGCATTTTCATCCAGACTGGTTTTAGCTACAGTAGCCATCATTTTGCTGTTACGAGCCATTATCTTATAAACGCCATCTCCTAAATGAAAGAATTCGAAAACCTGGTTGTACTTATTTAATAGACTGTATTGCTGGATGTTTGTGTTGTAATCAGTACTGAATTCACCTCCGCTAACATCCATGTAATAGCTGCTTTTTTTATTCTTAAGGTAATAGGCACCTGTAAGATTTGGATCACCATTGGCTTTTACTTTAATGGAGATAGTCTTGTTATCCCAGTTAGAAGTATTGTCTTTCATTAGTTCTGATGAAAGATCTGCCATGTCAGACGTAATTTCAATAGAATCTCCTTCAAACTCATCCTCTGAATATAATATTGCTTTGAAACCTTCCATTAACTTTAGCGAAGATATTTCATTTGAGGATATTCCTAATTCAACTAATTGATCAGAATTATATTCACCAATTTTTAAACCGGCAGAAAAGCCAGTCATATTTGTATCAGGATAAATGGTAACTAAACCTGTTGTTGGTATGGGCTGAGCATATAATTGGGTGTATGGCACAATTTGGCGAAGTTGAGATTCACTTTCCCATTCTAAAAGACACATGCTGTTACTTGCTCCTTCTTTATAATCAATCTTGATATCATATTTTTCACCGGCCTGTAGAGTTATATTTCCTGATTTGGTTGTTGTATTTTCAGCATCGTTTGCATCAAACAAAACAGCACCATTTACAGTAAGTTTAACACTACCATCTGAGGTGAAGTGAAATGTATAGTTATCGGTGTATAATGGTTGAATTTGTCCTGTCCATTGAACAGAGAAAGTATTGTTTTCACCTAAATCTACAGGACTGCTCTCTTTCCAGTCAAAATCAATTTTTCTGTCGATTTTGCTTTCAACCAAAGAACTGAAATCGGCATCGTTATAATAAGAAGCATTTAATCCGTTTCCTGTTCCCATTGGTAATCCACCCAGATTTTTTTTGATTAACCAAACAAATTCATCCGGAGCTACAACTCGTATGTTAGGATTAAGTTTACTAATTACATTGGCCACATCATGAGGATTCATTGTCCATATATGTACAGGAACCAGACTATAACCTTCTTGTGCGTATATATCAGTTGATTGTGCATTTAGCAGGTCAGCCATTCTTTGCGAAATCACTTCCTGTGTGTCAGCGCTTCGGTCTTCTGAATTACCCCAAAACACATAGCGACCACCAATGCTGGGTTTCCCTTTATACCAGCTGATTTCTCCATGCATACCCTGGTATTGAGCTCCGTAAGTATAATAAAATAAGGCATCAATGTTGCTTTGTTTCAGATATTCATCCGGATTATGAGCTCCATCATCTGTATCAATAACATTTACAATATTCATGTCTGCTTTTCTCATGAATTTGTTTAACTCTTCACAGTGATGAGGCTGATTAGGACTTAAGCTAGGAAAATAATAACCAAGACCTGATGGAGATGCAATTGCTACATTCCGTCCTTCAGGTGTGGTTTGCAATCCTTGTACTAAATCGTTATAAATTAAAGGAGTTAGTTCACATAGAGCAGGAGAAAGAGTCCAACCTAAATTAATACGACTCTGATTATCGTTCTTCCAGGTCCATAGATCCCAAAATGCAGATCCAACAGGCCAGGATATATTGTCTCCATCCGAAATTACAAAACATACGGTATGAACATCAGGTTCTACTTTAAAGGGAGTTATGGGATCTTTTTGTTTTTTTATAGGAGCCGGCAAATTAGTTAATGTAGCCAGATTTTTTAATCCTCCAGAAGGTATGATTTTAAAGGAATTTTCTGATAATTTAGCAACACTTCCATCTTCTGACACCCACCAACCATAAAACATAGCACCGGGATTTAGAAATTCATATACACTATTGCTTAATGTTCCATTAATATCTGCGTCATAAAAACGAATTCCCCCTGTATAAGCCGTGTAATCAACTAAGCCAGTCCAATCATTTGACCCTAGAAAAAAAGCCACATCTTTATTTAAAATGTCACTGTAGTTGGTTAATGCCCAGGCTTCATCTTTACCTCTTACATCTAACTTCATTGTTAAACCGGCTGAAATAGCTTTCGATTCAAGATCAGTTGGAATAGCAACTGCATTTAATACACCGGATAGAGATGCAGCCACATTAGAACTGGCACTTTGAGGATCACAAAGAATATAACCATCTAAACGTTTAGAGAAAAATCTGAGAATACTCGTAAAGCTTGAACTTCCAAAATTGAAATATTTAATGTCTAAGTCTGAGTTTTTTACAATCTCTTCATGGAAATATTGTTTTTGTAAAATCATAGGTTTGGTTCGGGCTAATAATCCACTAAGAGACCCGATAGCAAATTGTTCTGAAGCTGTCATGTTTTTATCTGCTATGAAAAGAGTATCCGTAACAGATGATGCCATAAAAGGGCTTCCTTCCACACGATCAATGGTTTGACTATAACCATTCAGAACAAAGAGGAGTGCTAAACAGCAAAAAGTAATAATTCTGTGCATAATTTAATAGTTTTAGATTTAGTCTGGAAAACCTATACAATATTCTCATGGGGAAGATTGTTTAAGTTTTGGCAGACCCTGATAAATGATCTTTTGATATAATCATCTATGATTGGAATCAAAAAATCTATTTAATTATACAACTTAGCAGATGTTTACACTCACATCTTTAACCGGATAAAAGTTATTTACAGATGAAACCTGTGTAAGGCAGAGACTATTTTAGCAACTTAATAATAAACGCGTTGGTCACATGTACGTGAAAGGGAAAAGTAACCTGATATTATTAATAATTAAAAGATTTAGCTTTTAGTTATTTATCTATGGTATTGATTGAATATTAGGATTATAAGTTTAAGCTATTGAGATTGTTACATAAGTGTATTTTAGGAGAATAGATTTGTTTCTTGAGTTTCAAGTATTTCAGAAGTCGTTTATTTTCATAATTGTTATGAGTAAAATCACTTGTTAGGTTGTATAAATATATAAGTTAAGTAATGCCAATCAAGTGTTGAATAGAAAAAACACGGAGCCGTAAGGGTACAGAGTGTATTTTAAATATTTCACTCAAATAAATTGTTCAAATTTGAATAAGAGAATTGATCTAATCCCATTATTATGTAATAATGCAAATCAAGTATCGGGTTTTTCCTATTCAAAAGGCTGAAGGCCTTATACATCAATACTTAGGGCATCTCCCCAAGGCTTTCAGCCTATTAAACAATAACATTCAACGCTTGATTGAAATAATTAATGTATTTGTAGAGGAAAAAAATTATAAGCATAATCAAAACCGTACTAAAATGTTAGATAAAACAAAAGTATTTATTGTCATGTTTATTGTGACTATATTAAGTAGTTGTACCAGCAAAGAAACTGCTAAAATTAAAGATGAGCGACCTAATATCATGATAATAATGGTGGACGATTCAGGTTATTCAGATTTTGGATGTTACGGGGGAGAAATACAAACACCAAATATCGATAAATTGGCAGAGACAGGTATACGATTTACCCAGATGCATAATGGTGCGAGATGTTGTCCAACCAGAGCTTCGTTAATGACAGGACTATACCCACATACAGCTGGTATTAATGGCATGGGTGTAAACCTTGAAATGAATGCAGCAACAATAGCAGAGGTACTAAGAGAGGATGGATACCACACTGGAATGACCGGAAAATGGCATTTATCTACAACAAAAAGTGTTGGTAGCTTAGAGGATCAACTACAATGGTTAGCGCACAGAAAGGATCATGGTCCTTTTTCTCCGTTAGAAAATTATCCATGTAACAGAGGTTTCGAAGAGCATTGGGGAACAATCTGGGGAGTAGTTGATTTCTTTGATCCTTTCAGTTTGGTGCATAATGAAGAACCAATAAAAGAAGTTCCTGAAGACTTTTATGTTACAGATTTTATTACGCAAAAATCCATCGATTTGTTAAATGAGTACAGCAAAGATGATAAGCCATTTTTTATGTATGTTGCTCATAATGCCCCACACTGGCCATTACATGCTTTGCCTGAAGATATTGCAAAGTATAAAGATACATATACCGATGGTTGGGAAAAGATGCGAAATGATAGGTATTCACGAATGGTTTCAATGGGTATAATTGATAGCTCCAATTATAAATTACCGCAAAATTCATCTGGAAGAGTATGGGATGATTGTGAGAAAAAAGAATTTGAAGCTAAGTGTATGGCTGTTCATGCAGCAATGGTAGATCGTGTGGATCAGGGAGTTGGTGATATAATAAATACATTGAAGAAAAATGGTCAATATGATAATACATTAATATTTGTTCTATCAGATAATGGAGCTTCATACGAAAGAGGTTATGTACCTGGTTTTGATCGTCCGGGTTTTACTCGTGATTCAACGATTATTGATTATGCATCAGAAAATCCGGGAGCACAAACAACCTGGAACTATTTAGGAAGAGCTTGGGCCAGTGCTGCAAATACACCATTCAGATACTGGAAGAAAGAGTCTTATGAAGGAGGTAGTGCCACTCCATTTATTGTACATTGGCCTGAAAAGTTAACAGACAAAAATAATACGATCAACAGAGGTTTAGCTCATGTAATTGATGTTATGCCAACTTGTTTGGAAATTGCAGGGGCACAATATCCCGATAGTATTAACGGACTTAAAACCGTAAAATTGGATGGTAAAAGTTTGATGCCATTAATTTTGGGTAAAACAGCTTCTATACATGATACATTGTTTTGGGAACATGAAAATGGTCGTGCTATACGTATAGGGGAATGGAAAATGGCGGCTTTGCCAAATGAACCATGGGAGTTATTCCATATTACAGAAGATTATACAGAAACATATGATCTTTCTTCAAAATATCCTGACAAAGTAAAAGAAATGAATGCTGCATGGGAAAAACTTTATAGTCAGGCATTAAATAAGAATAAATAGAGGATATTCATTCTTATGTATTAAGGAGTTATAGTCCCAATTAATAGAAATTATAACATTTAAAGCTGATGGATTTGTTGAGAACTATCAGCTTTATGTGTTAATATAAAAGTGAAAACAACAGGTTAGTTATCCTCATACGTTTTTTTTATGCAAAGCTTATTATAGGCTATTCTTTCAGAATAAACTCCAGAATGTCCACTTTAGGATAAATAGCATCATTGGTTTATTTTACATTATACTATTCTATTTTTTCACTTTAATACTAAAAATGGGATAGTATTATCTGGTCAACATATACCATAAATTGCGCAATAGTCTGAATTGCCTAAATAGTGTTACTCTATAATCTCATTATATTATAAGTTTGACTAAGCATAGGCATAGAATGAAAGGTCCTTACCTTTTTCAATGAGCGGAATAATTAATATCAGAATATATAATTATTCCATGTTATAATCAGTTAAATATAATCTACATACTAAAATGATCAAATCTAGTACGCTTCGATATTTATTAGTTTATCTAATACTAGGCATTTGTTTTAATCTATCCGGATATGCAAAAACATATGTTAATGAATTAACATGTGAATACCATAATAATCCCATCGGTATTGATGTTTTACATCCTCGTTTAAGCTGGAAAATAATTTCTGATCAGAAAAATGTAATGCAGCAAGCTTATGAAATCAAAGTCAAAGATTTATCGGGTAATGTGATTTGGACTACATCAAAAGTGGTTTCCGATCAATCAGTCAATGTTGAATATCAAGGACCATTGTTAAAGTCAAAACAAAGTGTTTATTGGCAAGTCAGAATATGGGATAATAAAGGAAAGGTATCAAAGTGGAGTGAACCTGCCTATTGGGAAATGGGAATATTAAACACCAATGCATGGAAAGCCAATTGGATATGTATAAATGAGGAGGAAAAAGGAAATATTAAACCTTCACAGTATTTCAGGAGCGAATTCAATTCAACCAAAGAGGTACTTTCTGCCAGAGTTTATGTCACCTCATTGGGTTTATATCAGCTATTTATTAATGGTAAAAAAGTAAGTAGAGATTTATTTACTCCAGGATGGACCAGTTATAATAAACGACTTCAGTATCAGGTTTATGATGTTACATCTCTAGTAAGCCATCAAAATTCAATTGGAGCAATCTTAGGAGATGGTTGGTATCGAGGTCAGATTGGATGGGCAAAGCCAAATAATTATTATGGAGATAAATTAGCCTTATTATTGCAAATAGAGATTAATTATAAAGATGGAACAACAAAAACTATAGTAAGTGATGAAAATTGGAGGGGGAGAACAGGTCCAATTCTTAGTTCAAGTATATATCAAGGTGAGACTTACGATGCACGCCTTGAGCTAGGAGATTGGACAAACTATAGTTTTGAAGATACAGGTTGGCAATCAGTTGAATTATTAGATCATTCAAAAGAGATGTTAGTTGCCTCTCAAAGTGATCCTGTTCAAGGGGTAAAAGAAATCAAACCGATTAAACTAATTACTACACCTAAAGGTGAAACAGTTCTTGATTTGGGACAGAATATGACCGGGTGGATACGAATGAAAGTAAAAGGAAAAAACGGCGATAAAGTAGTACTGTCTTTTGCTGAAGTTTTAGATAAGAATGGCAACTTTTACACAGAAAACTTAAGAAGAGCTAAAGCAACTGATACATATATTTTAAAGGGTGATGGTGAGGAAACATTTGAACCACATTTTACTTTTCATGGATTCCGTTTTGTAAAGTTGGAAGGATATCCTGGAATACCTGATTTAAATGATTTTACCGGAGTGGCGATATATTCAGCAATGAAGCCAACCGGAATGTTTTCTTGCTCAGACTCGCTTATAAATCAATTACAACATAATATTCAATGGGGACAATGTGATAATTTTCTGGATGTTCCAACGGATTGTCCTCAACGAGATGAACGTTTAGGCTGGACTGGAGATGCACAGGTGTTTTGTCCAACGGCTGCTTTTAATTACAATGTAGCACCATTTTTCACAAAGTGGATGAAGGATGTTGCTGCGGATCAACATGCAAATGGAGTTATTCCTCATGTGGTTCCTGATGTAATGTTAGGCCGTGAAGGTGGATCAACAGCTTGGGCAGATGTATCCGTTATTATACCATGGACGATCTATCAGGTTTACGGAGATATTCGGATTCTTGAAAACCAATATCAAAGTATGCAGGCTTGGGTTGAATATATGATAAACAGTGCTGGAGAAGATTATTTGTGGACAGAGAATTGGCATTTTGGTGATTGGCTGGCATTTGCCACAACAAATTCAGATTATCCCGGAGCCACTACAGAGAAAGATTTAATAGCAACAGCCTATTATTATCATTCAACTAACCTGTTGAGTAAAATAGCTGGAATAATAGGAAAGAAAGATGATGCGCAAAAATACAAAGAGTTATGTGCGAATATAAAAAAGGCTTTTGTTACCGAATATGTTACTCCAAACGGAAGATTGGTGTCTCATACCCAAACAGCTTATGTTTTAGCTCTGTCTTTTGGATTACTTCCTGATACACTTAAAGATAAGGCTGCAGTATATTTAGCAAAAGATGTTGAGAAATTCGGACACTTAACTACTGGTTTTGTAGGTACTCCTCTATTGTGTAGTACTCTTTCATCTATAGGAAGAGAGGATTTAGCTTTTATGCTTTTGATGCGTAAAGAATATCCTTCGTGGCTTTATCCTGTAACTCAGGGAGCAACTACAATTTGGGAACGTTGGGATGGCCAAAAGACGGATGGTTCATTTCAGGATGTTAGTATGAATAGCCTTAACCATTATGCTTACGGAGCTATAGGAGAGTGGTTGTATAATTATGTGGCAGGTATAAATATCGATAGCAAGAATCCGGGTTATAAGCATATCATATTTAGTCCTCATACAGGAGGGGGACTTACCCATGCAAATGCTGAATTTGAATCTCTTTACGGTACAATAAAATCAGCATGGAAAATTGAAGGCGAAAATTTTATTTACAATGTGACTATTCCTGCAAATACTACAGGAACCATAATATTACCACAAAATAATCCTGAAAACATAACCGTTAATTCGAAACCAATTCAAAATGATATAATTGATGAAAAAGGTAATGATATTTCAACATTCGAATTAGGTTCAGGCTCTTATCAAATTAAATATTCTATTGCTAATAAAATTAATTAATAAGTTAGATATGAAACGAACATGTAAATTTAATTATCCAGACTGACCCAAAAGAGGATGATTAAATTTATTTGTGAGTTCCATATGACCAATGAAAATAAATTGTAATCATATGAAAAAATGGGCATTATTACTTGTTATTCTATCATTAAGTTATCTGGTAACTTCGGCTGAGAATGATTTAAGCTGTAAGAAAAATAACAAGAGTGATATTTCATTAAAAGAGGAAAAAGAAGTAGTTGACAGTGAAAATAAGGAGATTTTTTATGCTGATCCAACCATCTTTGTTGATAATGGTACATACTACTTAACAGGTACGCGAAATACAGAGCCTTTAGGATTTGCTATTCTCAAATCAAAAGATCTAAAAGAGTGGAGTTCACCAACTAAAGAAGAACTTCACATGATTCTTGAAGAAGGTAATAATGCCTATGGTGACAGAGGTTTCTGGGCTCCACAAATATTAAAACTTAACAAAGAATATTTATTTGCCTATACAGCAAATGAACAGGTTGTTCTTGCAAAATCAAAGAAATTACTTGGCCCTTATACACAGGAGGAAATGGAGCCTATTGACGATTCTGAAAAAAATATCGACCCTTTTATCTTTAAAGATGATGATGGTAAATATTATTTATATCATGTAAGATTTGATCATGGAAATTATTTATGGGTAGCTGAATTTGATATTGAATCAGGTAAGATAAAACCTGAAACTTTAAAGAAATGTTTTGGTCAAACAGAGGCATGGGAAGCAACAGATAATTATCCATCGGCACCAATAATGGAAGGACCTACAGTAATAAAATTGGAAAACAAATATTATCTGTTTTACTCAGCCAATCATTTTATGAATATAGATTATTCAGTTGGTTATGCAACTTCAGATTCTCCGTTAGGACCATGGAAAAAGAATCAAAATAGTCCAATTATTCATAGATCAATTGTTGGAGAAAACGGAGCTGGTCATGGTGATGTTTTTATGGGAAAGGATAATCAGTTATACTACGTGTATCATGTTCATTATTCTCAGGATAAAGTATCCCCCAGAAGAACCCGAATTGTTCCTTTAAATAAAAAATGGAATGCTCAGACAAATACCTACGATTTTTATGTTGATAAAGACAAAGTTATTGTGCCTGTTTTGAGTGAAAATAAATAAATATAATTTGAATTCCCTTGCCTGAAACTTTGGTTTTATGCTAACATCTACAATCTAAATTAACAATGAAAAATCTTAAGACGATAATAATTTTATGTGTCATTTGTGCTCTGAATATGTCGGTTTTAGCCCAAACCTGGCATAATCCGATGGAACTGAGCGAAGAATGGAGTTTATATGGAATCGGTGATCCATACTTGTTAAAATACAACGGTGAATATTACTTATACTGTAGTACCCGTGATGATATGACAGGTGTTAAATGTTGGATGAGTCGTGATTTAGTGAATTGGAATTATCAAGGTTTAGTAACAACAGAAGCCATTACAAAAGGTGCATATGCTCCCGAAGTGATTTATTATAACGGCTCGTTTTACATGTATACTTCTCCTGCCGGAAATGGGCATTACGTATTAAAGTCTGATTCTCCTACCGGACCATTTACTGTTGTAACCGGTAATATAGGCAATTCAATTGATGGATCCGTATTTATTGAAGATGATGGATCATTGTACTTTTATAGGGCAGGTACTACAGGGATTTTTGGTCATTCAATGAGTTCTCCAACCAGTATTGGAAGTGCAGTGCAGATCAATGCATACATGAATGGGTGGACAGAGGCACCAAGTGTTATCAAGCGAAATGGCACTTATTATATCCAATATACGGGTAATCATGTAATATCGCCAGGATATAGGATTGATCACGGTCGTTCAAAAACAGGTCCTTTGGCAGGATTTGAACCTTTTGATGAGTTTAATCCATATATCATTTGTACCGAGGGTGATGTAAAAGCTTTGGGACATGGAAGTCTTTTTATTGGTCCGGATCTTGATTCATATTATGTAACCTACCATAATAAAGTAAGATCATACAATACAGGTCCTTTGCGTCATTTAAATTTCGACAGAGTAGCATGGAATGGTGAATTATTGCTTACTCAAGGACCAACTACATTTGATAAACCTGTGCCTGAAATGCCTGATTTTTATGATTATTTTGATGTGAATTCTATAGGGGATTTATGGCAAACTATAAATGGGACCTGGCAAATAGGTACAGAAGGAGTTCTGACTCAGAATAATCTATCTGAAACAAATAATGATATTCTTTTAATTTCAGATGCACCAGATCAAAGTTTTACTGCTGAATTTAATGTACAAACTCTAACGTCAAATGGAAGTGAATCTAATAATGGAATTGTTTTTAACTATATAGATGAGAATAATTATGGTTTGATTTTACTAAATGCTTATTCTAAAACAGTAACCGTTAACATTATAGAAGATGGCGTTTGGGGAACTGCTATTACAAAAAGTTTAAATGGCGTAGTTGACTTATACAAATGGAATACGGTTCGTATTGAAAAGAATCTGGATCAGGTAAAAGTCTTCATTAATAACATGTTGAAAGCTGAAATTACTGATTCATTTGAGGGAGGAAAATTGGGATTGATAAGTCATGCATCAGAAACAAATTATGATTATTGTGCTTTTTCAAACAAGGTTAATGGAAGTGGTATTTATGATGCCTATAAATCAATTCCAGGCAAAATAGAAGCAATTCACTATAATGAAACCAATGGTTTTAACGAAGTTAATTTAAGTGGTTCAGTAAATTTTAGAGGTGATAATGTACAAGTTACTTCATTAAGCCAAGGAACTTATGCCTTAGGAAGTGTGACCACAGGAAATTGGTACGATTATAATTTAAATGTAGGTTACGAAGGTAATTATGCTATAGGAATCAAGTATGCTTCAAACTCAGAATGCATCATTAATTTTTCAAATTCAGAAGGTGTATTAAGTGACGATATTGTATTGCCATCTACAGGAGGTACTTATACAACTTTTGTAACAGATCCTATTTACTTGTCTCAGGGTTTAAATACGATAAAGATGTCTGTTGTAAGTGGACAAGCTGCATTTTATCGATTTACTTATGAGAAATGGGAAAGTGTAACTACTTACGCAGATAGTTTTACATCATCATTTAACAACTGGAATTATGAAGGTGATGGAATCTGGGATATAGTTGATAAAACAGCTCAGGTAACAGGAACAGGTAAACGTGCTGTAGGAAATACTGCATGGGGAGATTATGCTGTTGAAGTGGATGTTAAGTACATTAATGACTGGAATGCAGGACTAATTTTCAGAGTTAAAAATCCTGCAATGGGAGGCACTGGAAATGATCCTCAACTGGGAGCAGACTTTTTACAAGGCTATTACGTAAACATAACATCCAATGGAGCCTATTTAGGTAAACAAAATTATAATTGGAAAGGCTTAGTAGGGTACTCAGGAGCAAATCATACATTAAATGAATGGTATCATTTAAAAGCCGAAGTTAAAGGTGCTAACATCAAAATATATATTGATGATATGGAGAATCCGGTGATTGATTATACCGACGATGATCCTTTTATAACTGGTAAAGTTGGATTACGATCTTTCTATACCACAGCAAACTTTGATAATTTTGAGGTTCATGATATTGATTCTGAATCATCCGCAATAAATGAAGATGTTTGTTTCTCAATTATTTCTTGTTTTTCGGATAAAGTAATTGCTGTAAATCCAGAAAATACATCTGAAGTTACTCAGAAATCATTTAATGAAAATGATCTTTTTCAACAATGGAAGTTTGATAAAACGAGCTCTTATTGGTCAATTATAAATAAAGGATCAGGAAAATATTTAACAGTTAATGATCTGGGAGATGTTGTTACTGCAGATTATAGTCAAAGTCCTTTATTCTACTGGCAAGTTAGTGAGGAAGAAACCGGGAGGCACAGTATTGAAAATCTGTCAAGCAAAAATTATCTTTTAATCGACGATGGTCAAACTATTGATGGAGCCTCCATTTTGCAGGGTACTTACGATGGATCTGAAGAGCATTTATGGAAATTTAAATATTTGTATCGTGATGATGTATCTACAGGAATCGAATCTGATAATTCTTTGATATTCAGCCTTGAAATAGTGCCTAATCCTGCTGTTAATTATTGCGATATCTCTTTATCTCATCCAATTCAATCCGTGAAAATATTTGACTTAAAAGGAGTTTCAGTGGATTGCTATGATGGCAATAAACTGAAAACAGTTAGGGTTAATTGTGAGAATTACAAAAAAGGGATTTACATAGTTTGTGTTAAAAGTGGAGATAGCTCTATAAGGCAAAAACTAGTTGTTCTATAGACTTGGTTTGTGATTATACATTGCTGTATCATTAATAAGCTATAAAAGTATTTTGATTGATTATACACATTATTTTAAAACATTAAGCATATGAAATTTAGTTTTTTAACAGGAATAGGACTTGCATTGGTTTTAATGGTTGGTTGCAATTGTCCTACAAAGAATGAAGATAAAGAGCAGGTGACAGTTAAGAATAGATGGACTGTAGAGCAAGCTGAGAGTTGGGGGAAAGAACATGGATGGTTGAGAGGTAGTAACTTTAATCCAAGTACTGCTATAAATCAATTAGAGACCTGGCAAGCGGAAAGCTTTGATACTGCTACAATAAACAGAGAGCTAGGTTGGGCAGAAGAAATAGGTATGAATTGCATGCGTGTATATCTTCATCATTTGGCTTGGGAAATTGATAAAAATGGATTTAAAGATCGCATGAATCAATATCTAAATATAGCAGACAAGCATGGTATTAAAACTATTTTTGTGTTTTTTGATGATTGCTGGAATCCAACTTATAAGGCAGGAAAACAACCAGATCCAAAACCAGGAGTTCATAATTCAGGATGGGTTCGTGATCCGGGAGAGTTGCTTTATTTAGACGAAAATTTATTACCTCTATTAGAAGAGTATGTAAAAGATGTTCTATCTACATTTAAAAACGATAAGCGTATTGCAATATGGGATTTATATAATGAACCAGGTAATAATAGAAATGGAAATCACTCAATGCCTTTGCTGAAGAAAGTATTCAGTTGGGGATGGGAGATTCGTCCGTCACAACCACTTTCTTCCGGAGTTTGGAATTACGATTTAAAAGATTTAAACAAGTTTCAGGTTGAAAATTCAGATATTATAACCTACCATAATTATGAAGGACCTGAAAAACATCAGGCGGCTATTGATAGTCTGAAAAAGTATAATCGTCCAATGGTTTGTACAGAATATATGGCAAGAAGAAATAATAGTTACTTCCAGAATATAATGCCAATCCTGAAAAAGGAAAATGTAGGAGCCATAAATTGGGGATTGGTTGATGGTAAATCAAATACAAAATATGCATGGGATGAACCAATTGCTGATGGATCAGAACCTGCATTATGGTTTCATGAAATTTTCCATACAGATGGAACTCCATATAGCCAGGAAGAAGTAGATTTAATTAAATCTTTAACATTTGATGAATAATCAGTAATTTGTGTGCCTAACACTAAATTATTAGAAAATGAAGAATAATAGTCTGGCTATCCTTTTGATTGGGATTTTTAACTTATGTCTGGTTTCTGTTTATGCAAAGGAATATAAGGTAAGTTCACCTGATGGTAAAATTGAAACTACTGTTTTTATTGGAGCAGATATTGAGTGGTCTGCAAAAGTTGATGGTCAGAATATATTTGAAAAGAATAAATTAGGAATAACAATTAATGGCGCAGAGCATGGTGTTGACCCTAAGGTGATGAAGACAAAAACCAACTCTGTTTCAGAGTTGGTTAAAGTTCCTGTTCCTGTAAAATCGTTAACAATAGAAAATGAATACAATGAGTTGAAAATTTTATTTAGGGATAACTTCTCAATAAATTTTCGAGTATTCAATAATGGAATGGCTTACAGATTTGAGACAAATCAAAAAGGTGAAGTTATTGTTGATAACGAATTAGTTGAAATCAATTTTGCTGGTGATTACTCCATCCTATTTCCTGAAGAAAAGTCATTACAGTCGCATTATGAGCGTATATATTTAGATGAGAAAATATCATCACTTAATGCAGGTAGATTTTGTTCTTTACCGACAACCATAAAAGCAGATAATAATATAAAAATTGGTTTTACTGAAGCTGACTTATATGATTACCCGGGATTGTTTATGGAAGCAACAGGACGAACAAGTTTAAAAAGTAAGTTTTCAAAAGCAATTTTAGAATCTGTTGAAAAAGGAGATCGAGGTTTTGAAATTGTCAAGAATGCTGATTATATAGCGAAAACATCAGGAACAAGAACATTTCCATGGCGCGTTTTTATGATTAGTCAAGAGGATAAAGATCTTGTTGAAAATCAGATGGTTTATTTGTTATCGCGACCTTGTGAATTGGATGATGTATCATGGATCAAGCCAGGATTGGTTGCCTGGGACTGGTGGAATGATAATAATCTTTATGATATTGATTTTAAATCAGGTATTAATAATATTACCTATAAATATTTTATTGATTTTGCTTCAAAATATAGCATTCCATATATTATTCTGGATGAGGGATGGTCAAAAACAACAACAAATGTTTTAGAATCAAACTCAGATATTGATATTCCGGAATTAGTAGCTTATGGTAAAGAACGAAATGTTGATATCATTCTTTGGTCTCTTTGGGGACCTTTGGATAAAGATATGGATAGAATTCTGGACCAATTTCAACAATGGGGAGTGAAAGGTCTAAAGGTTGATTTTATGGCACAGGCAGGACAGGGAATGGTTAATTTTTATGAAAGAGTAGCTAAAGCTTGTGCTAAAAGAAAATTATTGGTCGATTATCATGCGGCTTATAAACCATCTGGATTGAGGCGAGCCTATCCTAATATTGTAAATTACGAGGGTGTAAAAGGACTTGAGAATTGTAAATGGAGTTCTTTGATAACTCCTGAACATGATGTAACTATTCCCTTTACAAGAATGTTGGCAGGACCAATGGACTATACTCCGGGTGCAATGCATAATGCTCATTCAAAAGATTATGCTATAAGTTTTTCTAATCCAATGAGCCTTGGAACAAGATGTCATCAGTTAGCTATGTATGCTGTTTATGATGCACCTCTGCAAATGTTATCAGATAGTCCGTCCAACTATTATAAAGAAGAGGAGTGTACAAAATTCATTAGTCAGTTTAAAACTGTTTGGGATAAAACAGAAGTGCTGGATGCAAAAGTCGGAGATTATATTGTTACCGCTCGAAAAAGTAGTGACGACTGGTATATTGGAGCAATGACAGATAGTGATGCAAGAACTTTAACAATTAATCTTTCATTTTTGGATGAAGGCGAATATGAAATAGAAATTATGCAGGATGGTATTAATTCAGATAAGGCTGCTGTTGATTATCTACATTTAATAAAGAAAGTAAACAGAAATTCTGAGCTAGAGATACCAATGGCTTCTGGTGGTGGATGGGCTGCCATATGTAGAAAACTATAAAGAATTGTAATAATACGATCAGGAATGGAATGTTGCAAATGAACAATCCTGGATTTATTAATACAAATAAACTAAAATATTTAAGGGATCAGAGTTAAATACTGGTCCCTTATTTTTTATAATAAATTGAATGCATAAAAAGCATCTTAATAATATAAAGAGAGTCTTGTAATACTTGAAAATTTCGGAATGTAAATAAATAGATGAGTGAATATTATAGGTTAACTGTATAATGATTAGTTGATAATCAATTATAAATGAAATCTTAAGTGTAAAATCTCAAAATAATCTATGATTTACAAGTTGAATAATATCCGGAAATTTACAACTCTAATTTTTTTATTATTGGTAATAAAACCTGCAATAGCACAAATATCATGGCCTACAGGACAGTTATTGCCTTCATTTCCTTCACCTTCTCAAAATCAGGATTTAATATACCTTCGGGAAGATATATTAAGTTCTGATGAAATGTATTTGTTTTCATCCTTGAAAGGGATAGTAAATATAACTCAACCAAGGATCTTTTCTTATGAAGGAGATGCATTTGCAGAAGGGCCTTACACATGGTTAGAGTCATTAAAGTTAACATGGACAGAATATAGTAATCCATGGGATTTAATATATAAGTATAGAAATGAAATTGGAGGATTAATAGTTTATGATCCGGATCAAATTCATACTGTTAATTTAGCTACTATGATGGCTAAAGACAAAAAGGCCTTGATCGCTTCACCTGATTTGGTTTCAAAATTAAGTAATGCTCCATATAATTTTCAGATAATAACTGATTTGAGAGGAAAGTATACATCAAAACTGGATGTTTATCAGGATCTTTATGATAATTATTGGCCAGATCTGGAGCATCGCTTGTTAATAGGTTTAAATCCCAACATACATAAAGCTGCTTTAAGGGAATATGCTGTAGCTATTGGAGGTGCCGTAATATGGCTTGATCCTACTGTTTATGAAGAAATCAAATTACTAAATAATTTTCTATCAACCATGTCTTCAGGTGCCAGCTTTATGGGGTGGTGGCCAGAAGAAGCTACTGGTGTAAAAGTAGCTTCCACAAAAGGTGTTGCTACCATTGCCAGTGATTGGTCAACAAACTTAACTTTACATAGTGGTATGCCAAGATGTATAAGTAAAAAGCCAATACCTCGAAAACCAGAATTGGAGAATAAAATATACGTCGCCTTTATTATGAGCGATGGAGATAATCTTCAATATGTAGAACATTTAATGCGAAAGCTTTGGAATAATCCTGATCGGGGCTCTGTACCTTTGGGATGGACTGTATCTCCGGCAATGGTTGATGCTATGCCGGGTGCACTGAATTACTATTGGCAATCTTCAACAGAAAATGATAATCTGGTATCAGGACCATCAGGATTTGGGTATTCTTATCCTAATTTTTTTCCGGATCAAAATTCATTAAATCAGTTTGTTGCCAAGACTGAGGAGTATAACAGGCTTGCCGGTTTAAGGGTAATTACTATATGGAATACAATAACCGGAGGAATTGACTTGGATGTTGGTCAGGCCTTTGCAGAATATGCGCCAACCACTCTGGGTTTAACAGGGCAGGATACTGGAGCTGAGTTGGCTGTTTATAACAATAGTTTACCCGGAAAACCATTAAATTGTAATTATTGTTGGGATGTTGAAACTATGCTTGGCAGTATTGAAGGTGGTTCAAGGAATTGGGATGGAAGCTCTCCTCGATTTATAGTAATTCAATGTCAACCATGGCAAGGAGCAACTCCTACAACATTTAAAAATGTTGCCAATTCCCTGAATTCAAATTATAAAGTAGTTCGTCCGGATCATTTATTCCAATTATTACGTGAATCGAAGGGATTAAATATCGACCCGGGTGCCAGTTTTGATGTTTCTGGTGTTAATGTCTCACCTGCTTCTCTTTTGTTAAGCTCTGGTGAAAAGGAACAATTAACTGCCGATGTTTCTCCATATAATGCTCAAAGTAGAAAGGTTTCATGGACTAGTGATAATAGTAATGTGGTTACTGTTGATAAAAATGGATTAGTATCTGCCCATTCTGTTGGTTCTGCTATTATTACTGCCACAACAGAAGAAGGAGGATATACTTCTACTAGTATTGTAACTGTTACTAACTCAGCATCAGTTGGAACCGGACTTAATGGTTGTTATTACAATGGCAGGCAATTCGAAACTCCAGTTGCCACTCGTATTGATGCAAATATAAATTTTAATTGGGGAGAAGGCACTCCAATGTCTGGCATAAGCAATGATAATTTTTCTGTTTGTTGGAGTGGCCAGGTTAAACCTGTCTATAGCGGAACATATACTTTTTATATGACTAGTGATAATGGTCGGAGATTATGGATAGACAATCAGTTGGTGATAGATGAAATGTACAATGATTGGGATATTGAGTATTCCGGAACTATAGATTTAAATGCCGGTCAGAAATATGATATCAGGATTGAGTATTTTGAATATAATGGAGGCGCAAATTGTAAACTGGAGTGGGCTAGTTCGCAACAGGAAAGACAAATTATTCCTCAGAACAGACTGTTTGCTTATAAGCCTGTAGGTAATGGACTTACAGGGAATTATTATAACGGAATACACTTTGAAGATTTTATCACTTCAAGAGTTGATAACGAAATAGAATTTGATTGGGGAGCTTTGTCTCCAATTTCAGGAGTAGATAATGATTTGTTTTCAATTAGATGGAATGGTTTTGTACTTCCTGAGTACTCAGAAAGCTACACCTTTAATGTAAAATCAACCAATGGTTGTAGATTATGGATAAATAATGAATTGGTAATTGATGCATGGGAAGGTGTATCAGGAGAGTATTCCGGAAATATTGATTTAGTAGCTGGTATTGAAAGTAAAATTCAACTCGATTATTTTAATAATAATGATGAGGCTGGTTGTTCCTTGGAGTGGTCTAGTTCTTCTCAGCAGCTCCAAATAGTTCCTAAATCACGATTGTATTCATCAATTTCTATGTACGCAGCACCTTCTGAGTCAATTCCAACCGCTGTAGATGATAATAAAATTACAAATTGTGAAGTCTATCCAAATCCGGTTAAGGATATATTAAACGTTTCATGCTCCAATGGTATTTCGTGTATTCAGATATTCAATATTTATGGACAGAAGATATATCAAGATTTATTTGTTAATGGAAATGATAAGGTGGAAATAGATACTTCAGAATTCAAAAGTGGAGTTTATGTTGTAAGCATAACTACAACATATGGTAACGTGATATCTAATAAGATAATAAAGAACAGATAATATCTCCTGATAGTTGTGTTAGCATCATTTGCAAATCAAAAGAAGTGTTGGGTATTAATAAAATAAGAATTAATAATAGCTTGAAGTATATTTTGTAATTATTGATTTTATATTTGACTATTAAAAAATATTATTTTACAGATGAAGCAAATTTTCATTCTCACTATAGTTGCTGTTTTGTTTGCAAATTGTTCCAGACAGACAAATGAAATAACAGTAGCAACATTCAATATACGCTATCATAATTCAAATGATTCTATCAATGGAAATGGATGGAAACAAAGGAGTCCTGTAATTTGCGATTTAATTCGTTTTAATGATTTTGAAGTTTTTGGGGCTCAGGAAGTATTGCATGATCAGTTACAGGATATGTTAAAAAGCTTACCTGAGTATGATTATATTGGAGTAGGTCGTGATGATGGAAAAACAAAAGGAGAATACGCTCCTATTTTTTATCAGAAAGAAAAGTTTCAAGTTTTACAATCAGGTCATTTCTGGCTTTCAGACACAACTGATCGCCCAAATAAAGGTTGGGATGCTGCTTTGCCCAGAATATGTACCTGGGCAAAATTTAAGAATATAAATAATGGTTTTGAATACTTCTTTTTTAACCTGCATATGGATCATATAGGAGTAGAAGCACGTAAAAATAGTGCCAGATTAGTGTTGCATAAAATTTCAGAAATGTGTGATGAACTACCGGTCATTTTAACAGGTGATTTTAATGTAGATCAAAATAGCCCTAATTACGATATATTAGAAAGTTCGAATTTATTAAATGACTCCCATAACGTTTCAAAAATACGTTATGCATATAATGGGACTTTTAATGGATTTAAAACTAATACAAAAACAGAAAGTAGGATAGATCATGTATTTGTTAGTCCTTTTTTTACAGTAGAGCGTTATGGTATCCTTACTGATACATACAGGACCGAAGTAATGGATAGTGAGCCAAGGCAGGATGGTAATTTCCCAAAAGAAGTATCGCTTACTGAATATGAAGCCAGAGTTCCTTCAGATCACTTCCCGGTTAAAGTGGTATTAAGCTATGAATTTTAAAAAGTATATCAATGCTAAGCCATTATTTATTTTATTTGTGTTGGTATGAGTAATATTATTGTTATGATAATTCATCAAAACACTTTTCAATAAATATTTTCTGTTTTTTTTGTGAAGCAAAAATAACATAAGTGCCAAGCTATGAAATTATTATTAATAATTGGTCAGAGGAAAAATCTACATGAAATACACTAATAATTTATCGTTAATTCTGAGTGTTATGAATTTTAAGATATTCCCGAATTTTAATAAAGGCAATTCTCATTTGAGATTCTACAGTTTTTATGGATAGCTCCAATTTTTCTGCAATTTCTTTATACGATAATTCTTCCATCTTACTTAAAAGAAATACTTTTTTGCATTTTTCTGGTAAAGCCTCTATGGCAGAATGGATTTTTTTCATTTCCTGTTCAAGATCCATACCCGGTTCCAAATGAATCTCATCCAAGGCTTCTTTTTTTAACTCCTCAATTAGCAGATTTTGTTTGTTGTTATCTCTTGTAGTATCAATAAAAGTATGGTAAGCAACAGAAAAAAGATAACTTTTAAAACTTCCTTTGATGTTTAATGCTTTTCTTTTCTGCCATATTTTAGTAAAACAGTTTTGCGCAATGTCTTCAGCCTCGTTTATATCATTGGTAAACTGGTAAAGGTATGAAACCAGTGGAGCATAGTGTTTTACATACATATCTGTAAAAAACTTTTTGTTGTATATTTTGCTCCCATTATCCATTTACATTCTCAGGTTTAAATGTATTCTCGTGTCCCGGTGCAAAATAATTAAAAAAAAATTTATTTCTCTTTAAGGGTAGTCAAATAAATTTGCGTCATAAGAATGAGTTTAGTTTAAAAATACAATGTTGGAAGAAGAATTAAAACAAAAATATTTAAATGGAGATCTTGATAAAGAGGGGTGTGATAAATTAAAAAGACTTTTAAGTGAACAAGACTATAAAAATCTTATTAAGGAAAAATATTTACTGGATCTCTGGAAAATAAAAAATAAGGAAGACAAAGCTACTCGTTTAAGTGAGGCTGACGCAATGTTTAAAGAAAGCAAAGCTAAGGTTATTTATTTAGAGTGGTTTAAATATGCTGCGGTTGCAGTTGTGATTTTGGCTGTCTTAATAATTGGATATAATTCAGGATTATTCTTTCATCAACCTAAAATGGCTGATAATTCAATTATTCTGAAGTTACAGGATGGATCGGAAAGAATCATATCAAAAGAAAATGGTATTATACAGTTAGATGATATTTCAGCTGAAATAGATACTGGGAAGACCTTGTTGTCATATCATGAAAGTAAAGAAGCTGTTAGTGAAACAATCGAGTATAATGAGTTAATCGTACCTAAGGGTAATCGTTTTAAAGTAAAATTATCGGATGGTACTATGGTTTATTTAAATTCAAAATCACATTTAAAGTATCCGGTACATTTTGGAAATATGCCTAGAAGGGAAGTAGTGTTGGAGGGAGAAGGTTATTTTCAGGTAGCAAAAAATCCAAAACAACCTTTTATAGTTAACACAAATACTGTTAGCGTTACAGTTTTAGGTACACATTTTAATGTAAGGTGTTACGATGAGGATAATGAGGTGAAAACAACCTTAGAAGAAGGAAAAGTGCTGACTAAATTATTATCAAAACAACAGGAAGTATATCTAAGTCCCGGAGAGGCTGCTGTTTTTAAGCGAGGAACAGATAATTTAAAAGTTGAGGAAGTAAATATTGAAAATGATATAGCCTGGATTCGTAACAGACTGTTTTTTAATAATGAACCTTTTAAAAATATTTTAAAGAAAATAGAAAGAAGTTATGGTGTTACTGTGAATTGTGACAATGATGCATTGCTAAACAAAAGCTTCTTTGGAGATTTTGATATTGAAACAGAAAGCGTTGACGATGTTTTAAAAGCTTTTTCGTTAACCGGCTATTTTCAATATTCAATGAATAAAAAAGGAGAAATCAATATTGAGGTAGATCAGAAGTAATTAAAACCAGTGAATTTATTTTAATACTATTAATATGTTCTGTGAAAAAGGGAAATGCGCCAACACTTCCCTTTAGAGAACGAATAAAAATTCGTTAAACTTAAAAATCATTTCAAAATTATGAAAATTTGGAATTTTATGATGCTGTTCCTTATATTTTATTTAGGAACAATGAAATCTTTTGCTCAAAACGGAATTTCAATGGATATAAAAGACGTATCCATTGAGCAAGCTTTTGAGAAGATAAAAAGTGAAACCGGCTACAGGTTTTTTTACGAAAAAGGTGTGGTTAATCCCGAATGGAAAGTAACTGTTTCAGTGCAAAACGGAAGTGTAGATGATGTGCTAAAACAGTTATTTAAAGGTAGAAACATCCAATACCAGGTAGTAAAAAAACAAATACTATTAGTCGTTAAACCAAAGTCTCAAGATCAAAAAAATGATTCCAAAACAGAGACAGATGGAACCCGTAAGAAAGTTTCAGGACAGGTATTGGATTCAGATGGTGAACCTATTGTGGGTGCCAATTTATGGAATACCAACGGTCGTTGGGGATCAATTACTGATGTAAATGGAGGTTTTGAAATTTATGCTTCAGTTGCAGATTCTATTGTTTTTAGTTTCATTGGTTTTAAAACTCAAGCTCTTGTTATTGATGAGCAAAACGCCTATGAAGTGGTTTTAGAAGATGAAATCTCAAACCTTGGTGAAGTAACAGTAGTTTCTACTGGTTATCAGGATTTGCCTAAAGACAGGGCAACAGGTTCATTTAAAACTATTTCACCAAAACAAATTGAAGAAGTACCTACTATTAATGTATTAGAGAGACTTCAAGGTAAAGTTGCCGGTGTAAATTTCGATGTTAAGAATAATACCATTACTATAAGAGGAACAAATAGTTATTCTAAAACAACTCCATTAATTATTATTGATGGCTTTCCAATGCCACAGGATGATTATCGGTTTTCTCAGTCTAAATCATTTCAGGGAGCTGCCGAATTAAGTTATTTAAATCCAGAAGATATTGAAAGTATCTCAATTTTAAAGGATGCTGCTGCTGCCTCTATTTGGGGATCCCGTGCTGCTAATGGTGTTATAGTTATTAATACAAAAAAAGGTAAAAAAACGGATGAACCTGCAGTTAATTTTAGTACTACTTTATCCATAAGTGATAAACCTTATCTGGATAAACTAAAGCAAATGAATAGTGCTGAATATGTAGATTTTGAAAAAGAGATGGCTGACCTGGGTTATTTGTATGATCAGAAATCAAACTGGATGGCTGCAAATCCAAGTGATGCACATGAAGCTATTTTTTCTTATATGAGAGGGGAAACTACCGAGGATGCAATGAATGCTGCATTGGCAGAGTTAGGTACAAGAGATAATACTTCTCAGATTAAGAAATATTTGCTTCGTAAGGCTGTAAGTCAGCAATATAACCTTTCGGTTACTGATGGAACAAAAAATGGAAATTATTTTATCTCAGGTAATTATAATAAGGACCTTCCTGTAATGAAAGGTAATGAAGGCGAAAGCTATAATTTCACCTTTAATAATAACACAAACTTGTTTAATAATAGGTTACACCTTACAACAGGGGTTAATTATTTATCTTCAAGATACACAGAGAATAATTCGGTTAATGAAGCATTATCTAATGTATCTGCTTTTACATTAAGACCGTATGATATGATAGTAGATGAGGATGGTAATGCTATTGATAAGTATGTGAAATTCAGACCTGAGGTAATTCAGGGCTTTGATGAAAAAGGTTATTTACCATGGACTTATAATTATCTGGATGAGCTTGAAAGTTCAAATGTAGTTACCAATACTCAGGCTATCCGTTTAAATGCAGCATTATCTGCAGATGTTACTTCGTGGCTAAAGGCATCTGTATCTGGTATGTATTATAAATATACCAGTAATCAGCAGGCTAAAAATACAACAGATAGTTATTTTGTAAGAGACCTTGTAAATGAAGCTACCTATTATGATGAGTACTCTGGCGATTTATCTTATGGAATTCCAATGGGGGGATATTTTAAGATGGGTTACGCTGAAAATGAAAACTATAATCTTAGAGGTCAGTTAAATTTCGACAAAACCATAAATGAGGTTCATAAGCTAAATGCTGTTGCAGTGGCTGAAATTCGTCAGGAAAAACGTATGTCTTATGACAAAACATATTATGGATATGATTTTGATACAAACTCAGGTAGTACAGTAAATCCTACTGAATATTATACAACGGTTTACGGATGGCAAACATATATAGGTAGTTACGATACCAATGTTTCTAAATACAGAAATCGCTATTTATCGTATGTTGGTACAGCTACTTATTCTTATATGTCTAAGTATTTTTTATCGGGTAGTTTACGTTTTGATGATTATACTCTTTTAGGAGCAAGCAGAAGAGACAGAGCAATGCCTTTATGGTCGATGGGTTTCAGATGGAAACTGATGAATGAATCTTTTATTCAGTTACCTGATTTTATGAGTCATCTGGATATTCGTTTAACCTACGGTATTGGTGGTAGTACTCCAATTGGCGGTTCAGGAAATAACAGTACAGTCATTAGTTTGTATGATGATTATTACACAGGCTTGCCCTCAGCATCTATTTCCGCTCCGGCAAATTCTCAATTAAAATGGGAAACAACAAAAACATTTAATGTTGGGTTGGATTACGGATTTTTTAATGAGCGCTTAAAGGGATCTGTTGAGTATTATACCAAACGTTCAAATGATATTTTAGCTTATTTGCCATTTAACCCAACTTATGGTTTCTCATATCTGAATTATAACTCAGGAACATTAAACGGGCATGGTATTGATTTAGATTTGTCAGCTAAGATTCTGGATAAAGAATTTAAATGGGTGAGTGATTTTAATTTTGCTTATAATACAAATGAAGTTACAAGCTCGTATTATGAGAATACTACCATTAGTGAATTTCTAAACTCAGGTACTTTAAAGAAAGGTAAACCTATGGGGTCAGTTTATGCTTATCGTTGGGCCGGACTGGATAATATGGGGCGTTCGCAAATTTATGATGAAAACGGGGGAATCATTGGAGATGATGTGTATTTAACAGATTTAGATCCAAAGATTTTAAAGTATATGGGAACTACTGTTGCTCCTTATTTTGGAGGATGGACAAACTCATTTAGCTATAAAAATTTAACCTTAAGTGCTCAGATGACTTACTATATGGGCCATGTGTTTATGAAACCAGGTTTAAATAATTATCCTTCTTATGCAGGAACTTATTACGGTTCTATTGGACGTAACGAAGAAATTGCATCCAGATGGAGAGAAGAAGGCGATGAGGCTATTACTAATGTACCGGGACTTCCGAATATAACTTATAATAGTTATTCAAGATACAACAGTGCTGATATTAATGTATTGTCTGCTAGTCATGTGCGTTTGAATCAGATTTCAATGATGTATAAAATACCTGATCAAATTTTAAATAAAATTGCATTAAAAGGCGCCTCAGTTAGTCTGGTAGCAAGAAATCTGGGAATAGTATGGAGAAAGAACAAAGGCGGGTATGATCCACAGTATCTTGCAACATCAAGCTACAATACGCTACCTCCATCAAGAGTGTATATGGTTCGTTTATCAGCTAATTTTTAAACAGGTAGAAACAATAAGGAAATGAAGAAATTAATTTATATATATTCAGCTTTATCTCTACTGATTTTGGCTTCATGTAGAGATTATGTAGAAATATCACCCGAAGGTGATTCAAGAGTTTTAAAATATACATCCGATTACAGGGCTTTAGCCAATACATATTCATCTTTTGAATACGGATGGGATTATCCATTAATAAGCTCCGATGATACAGAGTTTGATGAAAACTATCAGAATTCAGTTTCAGACATTGTGGGTAGAATTTATACCTGGAGCGATTATATTTTTGAAGAGGGGAATCAGGATACTGACTGGAGCAATTTGTATAAGCAAATATATAATTGTAATGTAATTACTGATGGAGTAATGGATAGTGAAGATGGAACTGAATCTGAAAAGAAAGAAATCCTGGCAGAGGCGAAAGTTAACAGAGCATTTGCATACTTAAGTCTTGTTAATATGTATGCTCCGCATTATTCAGATGAAACAAAAACAGAAAAGAGTGTTCCATTATTAACCACTTCTGATTTATTTACGCCATTAAATCGCGCTTCTGTTGAGGATGTATACAATCAAATTATTAGTGATTTGACTTCGGCTGTTGATGTATTGCCTGAAACACCAGAGTATAATGTATTGCCTTCGCAAGCAGCAGCTTATGCGCTATTAGCACGTACTTATTTATATATGGGTAAGTATCAGCAGGCATTAGATAATGCACAAAACGCATTGGATATTCAAAATACTTTGATTGATTTTAATGATATTGCATCCAATCCTTATGCGTATCCTGCTAAACTTCAAAATCCAGAGATTATCTTAAGTAAAGTAGCATTGTATGGTTATATTAATACACCTCTGAGTTCAGATGTACTATCATTAATTAGTACTAATGATTTAAGAAACAATGTGTATACAGTTCCGGGGTATTATTTTTATCCGTCTTTTGAAGGTGTGGCTTATGGTGTGAATACTTATAGCTATTCAAATGGTGTAAATATGGGACCTTCTGTGCCTGAAATGTATTTAGTTAAAGCTGAATGTCAGGCTCGATTAAATGATGCTGATGGTGCCATTGAAACCGTTAATGCATTAAGAGCAAAAAGATTCACGACTGATTCTGATTACGAGGTAGTGCTTAATGCAGGGGGAAATGCATTGGATTATGCTTTAAGAGAAAGACGAATTGAGTTGATGGGTAGAGGTTTCAGATGGTTTGATATGAAACGTTTATATCTTGAAGATTCATCTATTGCTCCTGTGAGCAGAACCTATCGTGGTGAAACGATTACGTTTGATCCTGCAACAGATTTCGTATTTCCTATTTTTAAGGACTATATTGATAAAAATCCTGAATTAGGAGAATAAATAATAGTCCGTTTTAAACGGATTTAGTGCAAAGTTGTAAGTTAAGTAGAGTAATTCCCTATGGCCTCAGGGCTATAGGGAATTCAAAAAAAATATAGTTATAGATCCTATTCATAGTATCTGATTCTAAAAACTAGTCTCATATAAAGGGAGCTTTTCCTTCAGTTAATATTTTCTTAAAACATTGTGGTTATGGAATTTTGGTGTCACAATTAATTTCTTGTGTTATACAAGGAAAAGGAGATCTGTATGCATTAATTTTTAGAGTTTTTTAATTTAAAAGTTTGGTTATGAGTAATTATTATAAAAAACTATCCCAATTATTAATTCTGTTAATAATTGCGATTTCTGTGGGTTGTCAAACAGATAAAAAAAAGGAGGAGGGGTTTGTTTCCAGACTGACGGGCTTTGAAATACCTGAGGCAGGAAGCGAATTGCCAATTAAGTATCATGCTAAAAAAGGTCCTCTTTCAGGTCAGGATGATATTCACGTTCTAATGTATCAGTTTAATGATTACAGATGGGAAACGGTATACATTCCTTTAAACAAGGATGCTGAAGATGAGTGGTCTTTGAATTATAAGTTATCTGATAATTGTAGTTTTGTGGCTCTTTTATTTCTTTCTCCGCAACAGGATGCAGAACCACTTAAAGACAATAATGATGATAGTGGTTTTGTTTATACAGTAAAAAAGAAAGGTGAAAATGAACTGGTTGCAGGTGCTAATCTGGCTTGGGGAACGTTCAGAAAACCATCTTTTAGTCATATAGCTCAGGGGTATTTTAATGAGTTTGAAATTTCTGATGAGGCACTTGAGTTTTGGGTTAAAAAGGAAATTGAAAAGAATATGAATAACCTGCCTAAATTCTTTGGTACATACATGGATATGGCCAAATATAGAACAGGAGAAAAATTTGATACCATTGGCCCAGGTTTAATTCAGCAATACTTAGATCAATTTGGTGAGCAGGTAACTGAAAAAAACTATCAGGATATTATTCGTTTGTATCGTTTTGCTTTAAAAGATACACAAAAGAGCGATTCTTTAAGTGCTGTTGTTGTAAATAAATTCCCCAAAGGAATGCAAGCTCGCTTCAATACCTATTCAAAAGCACTTCAAAGCAGTAATGGTAGCAAATTAGGGGCGATGAAGAAGTTTTTGCATGATTTTCCTTATGAAGAATGGAGTAAGGATAAAGATGCTGCTTACCAAAAGTTTATGTATGATAATGTAATTCAGTATATAGCCGTTGAGTATTTTATGGCAGATAAGGTAAAGGAGTTCTTATCAATCATTCCAATGGCCGATTATAATGTTTTGGTAGATATTTATCATTGGACAGTTGACAGATGTTATGGATTACGATTAAAACCAGTGGCATATTGTTACGAAGCTTCAGAGGTTTTAATTACGCTGATGCAGGAAAAAAAGAATGACAATTCATATCAATCGGCCTACGCGCAAACTCCATGGTTAATTGAAGCGCATTGTACAGAGATGCTTGACAATAAACTGGCTAAACATATTGAGTTATTAAGTGCTACTGAGCAAACAGACAAGATTACCGGTTTTTACAACCAAATTTCTGAGGATTATAAATATACAAATGTAAAGCTAAACGAAATTTACGCCGATTATTTAAAAGCCTCCAACCCAAATAAAAGTCTTAAGTTTTTAGAAAAATGTGCTTATTACAATGCTATATCTGACAAACTTTTAGCTGAACTAAAAACTCAGTACGTAAATGAAAATGGTTCAGAAGAAGGTTTTGATGCCTATTATCAAAATTTAAAAGATGCTAAAAGTCTTGATGATATGAAACATGAAATTGAAAAGAGTTTAGCACATATGGTTTATGAGCCTTTTCAATTGAATGGTCCGGATGGTTTATCTGTTGATTCAAAAGAATTTGATGATAAAATTGTGATACTGGATTTTTGGGCAAACTGGTGTGGTCCATGTAAAAAGGTATTTCCGGGAATGCAAATTCTGGTTGATCAATATAAAGAGGATACCAATGTAGAATTCTATTTTGTAGATACTCAGGAAACAGGAACAGACTATAAAGAAAAAGCAATTAAATATATTAAGGATAAGGGCTTTACTTTTAATGTGTTATTTGATGAGCCTAAAGAAGGTTCAGAGAAAAATATTAAGGTGTTTTCTACTTTCTCTAAACTATTTAATTCATCCGGAATACCTAGAAAAGTAGTATTGAAAAATGGTGAAATCAGATATACATCAGAAGGTTATAATGGTAGTGCCAGCAAGCTTGTTGACGAGTTAAATATGGTAATTTCTATATTAAAGAATGAATAATGAATTATAGAATTACATTAATATTATTTTTCCTGTTTTCAGTTTTATTTGGGGAAGAATTGTGTTTTGGTCAAAAGCATCAAATCGATTCACTGGATTATCAAAACTGGAAATTGCTTTCCTCACCCAAAATTTCTCAAAATGGAGATTGGGTGGCTTATCGCTATTCTTATTTGCGACCAGAAGAACAAAGTAATAATCCTGATTTTGTATGGATTTATAATACAAAAAATCAAAAAGCAATTCAGATTACGGGTTCTCAGCTTAAATTCACTAACAACAGCGATTGGGTGAGATATGAACAGACGATGGAAGATTATTCAACCAAAACTGTATTGCGTAATCTGAAAACAGGAAAGGAAATAGAGTGGAACAAACCTTATTATTTCAATGATGATGAGCATTCGCCAACATTGTACTACACTTATAAGGCACAAAATGATTATGTAGGTAATAAACTGGTTGTTTACAATTACAGCACCTCAGATAGTGTTTGCTATGAACATATATTACAACATCGGTTTATTAATAATAATAAAGAGCTTATTGCACTACAGATTGTAGATGATAAAGTAGTTTTGAAATATTGGAACAGAAATAATAAGGAAACAGACTTGTATTCTGCTAACATGGAATTACTTAGTGATTTTGTGTTGAATAACGAGCAAAATGCAGGTACATTCCTAATCAGTGAGAAAGATGAATCCGCTAACCTAAAAAACAGGTTTCTTTATGATTTTACTTTGACAGGAGAGGTAAAACAAAGAATTGATTTTGATAAAGTTCCGGATCCATCAGAGGGTTTGAAGATGGAGCAGTCTTGTTACCTTACTTATGATAAGAATATTATTTACCCTTATGTAAATAGTACGAATCGACCGGCATATAGGCCACCAATGCCGAAGAAAGATGATTCGGGTGTGGATATCTGGAAATGGAATGAAGGAGCAATGGATAGGCGCATGGCAAAAGTACGTGGGCAGCATTCACAAACATTCCGTCCTGATTTTGCATATAAAATAAATGAAAATCAGTTTATTCAATTAACAGAAAATGCTGATGAAAGAGTAATTAAATCTGAGAATGCAAATGCTGAATTCTTATTTGTTGAGGATCTTTCAAAATATAAGGTAGAAACCGACTGGACTTTTGAGGAAGCCAGAGATCTATATATTCTGGATTTAACCAATGGTAAAAGATATCCAGTTGCAGATAGTATCTATGTTAGTCCTTCGTGGAGTAAGACGGGCAAGGTTGCTCTTATTTGGAATCCGTGTGATAAATGTTGGGAGAGAATTCAATACAAGGATGGCGAAGTAACGAGAATCAATTTATCTCAGTATATTCCTTACCCGGTTTTTAATGAATCTTATGATTTACCACTGTCTGTTCCTGCTTATGGTATTGCTGCATGGCTTAATAATGACGAAGATGTGGTTTTTTACGATAAGTATGATCTATGGAAAGTCAATGTAAATCATCCTGAAAATCCAGTATGTATTACACAAAATTATGGCAGGAAACATCAGGTTCAATTACGTTTTGCTTTTTCATCAATGAATGATGCTTTTGAGTCAGTTGAGGACTTTGCTTATTTAAAAGGTGTAAATCGAAATACAAAAGCCAAAGGTGTTTATGCTTATCGCAATCAAAAAGTATCAATGTTGTACCAAGGTGATTTTGATGTGGTTTTAAAGTCTGTTTCAGAAGATGGTTCAGGTTTGATTTTCACCAAAGAAAGTTATCAGAAGGCTCCGGAATTGTTTTATAGTGATGCAAAATTCAATCATGTAATTCAGGTTTCTGACTTAAATCCACAAGTAAATCAAATGGCTTTGGGAACCAACAGAATGATAAGTTGGAAGGATGAGGCAGACGAAGGTCATGAAGGTGTTTTGTATTTTCCGGAAGATTATGATGCGTCAAAAGCTTATCCGGTTATCGTTACTTTTTATGAGGTAAGTTCAGATGCGCGATTTACTTTTAAATATCCGTCTTATGCTGAAAGCTCCATCAATATTCCAACTTATGTAAGCAAAGGTTATATTGTTTTTCAACCGGACATTCACTATACAATTGGATCTCCACTAAATAGCGCATACAATGTAGTCGTTAGTGGAACCAAATTTCTTATAGAACAAGGAATAGCAGATGCCAAAAGAATGGCGATTCACGGACATAGTTTTGGAGGTACGCAAACAGCAAGTATCATTACCAAAACCAATTTGTATGCATGTGCTGTTGTGGCTTCGGGGGTAACCAATCTTACATCAAACTACTCAGGATTAAGAGTTAATGGCATTGCCAATATGTTTATGTATGAGTCAGGACAGATGCGTATGGGAAAATCGATGTTTGAAGATAAGCAGACTTATCTGGATGCGTCATCTTTATTACATGTGGATCAGATTCAAACTCCGGTTATGATATTTCATTGTGATGCAGATAAGGCAGTGCCTTTTTCAGAGGGGAGAGCTTTATTCTTTGGATTAAGAAGGTTAGGGAAACCATCATGGCTGATTAATTACAAAGGTGAGGCTCATGAGTTGCATAAACTATCAGCTCAAAAGGACTGGACTTACCGGTTACAATCATTTTTCGACTATTATCTCAAAGATTCAGAGCAACCTGAATGGATGAAATAAATATAGTAAACAAAGGTTAGTTAATAATTGTGTTGCAGGCAAATGAGAGTTTGCCTGCTTTTTTAATATTAAACTTTTGGTGTAAGTATATTTTTTGTAACAAAAGTTATTTGCCTTACTTTCTTCCAATTAATTTATAATCCATACTTCCTGATCTGAATCCTTCTAAATCCAATGTTACATATGCAAAATCCAAGCTTTTTATATAACTGATAATGTTCTTTCGAAGGCTCATGAACTTATCCATATCATTGTCATCTACTTCAATACGAGCAATATCATCGTGTAAACGGATTCTGACATTATAAAATCCTAATTCACGTAAATAGTTTTCTCCCTTTTCAAGTTGTTCCATCTTTTCATAAGATAAAGCAGTATTATACGGAAAGCGGGTAGCCATGCAAGGGGCCGATGGACGATTGGCTACCGTAATGCCATATTCTTTTGCCAGAGAACGGATATCCTGTTTTGTTAACCCTGCTTTGGCAAGCGGACTGATAATATCGAGTTCCTTTAAGGCTTTAATACCCGGACGATACATATTTAAATCATCTGCATTTGTACCTTCCAGAATATTTTTAACCTTTAATTCAGCAGCAAAAGAAACCAGCTGAGTAAAGATGAATTTTTTACACAAATAGCACCTGTCTTCGGGATTATTAAGGATACCTGCACTGTTTAATTCGTCAACCTCAAATATTTTATGGATGGCGCCTGTTTCCTCAGCAACCTTTTTAGCTACTTCTAAATCTCCTACAGGATGAAGTTTTGTATGAACAGTTACTGCATATACTTTAGTATTGTTTGCTTTTGTTTTTTCTGCAGCCAGTTTTAAAACCAAGCTACTATCCACACCACCAGAAAATGCCACAATAACATCCTCATTACATAATGAAGTAATATGTTGATTCAGCTTTTCTACTCTTTCCTCAAAACTATTCATTATACTCCTTTAAAATTATTTGATATACTTCGTTAAATGGCAATTGATGTTGCTTACTAATCGCCACAACACTATCATATTCAGGATATACTTTCACTCCTGTTTTGTGCTCACATACTTTTACCTGTGCTTCACCCAATGAGGTTTGTATAGACTTTATTTCTCTGGGCAAGATGGATCTTTCCATTTTCTGACGTCGGATACCAATGGTTGTTGTTTCCTGAAAAAGAATTTGTTCAAGAGCACTAATGTTTTCTGATTTGCAAATGATGTTTATTTGATATGCCGGACGATTCTTCTTCATATATAATGGAGTGTAATTAACATCAAGAGCGCCAGCTTCCAATAATTTATCCATTACATAACCCAATATTTCACCCGAACAATCGTCGATATTACTCTCCAGTTTATAAATAACATCAGTATCGTCTTTTGCCTGACTTTCAATCATCATAGCACGCAAAATACTTGGACGTTCGTAATTTCTCTTTCCGGCTCCCAAGCCAATTTTTTCGATAGTGAAATTCTCCGGTAAAGAATCTTCTGTTTTAAGAGCAGCAACAATGGCAGCTCCTGTTGGTGTAATAAACTCTCCTTGTGTTTGCGTAATCTTTAATTTCAGATTATGCATGCTTACAATATTAGCAACTGCAGGTACCGGAATAGGCAACACGCCATGCTGACAACGAACACTTCCTGTTCCTTCGTATAAAACAGGAACAATAACTTCTGAGATACCTAAATCATCAATACAAACTGCAACAGCAACAATATCAACTATTGAATCAACAGCTCCCACCTCATGAAAATGAACTTCGTTAATTGGTAGGGCATGTGCTTTAGCTTCAGCTTCTCCTATGACCTGAAAAATCTTTATAGCAATTTGTTTTGCATTAGAGGTAATATGAGCCTGCTCAATAATCTGAGTAATCTCTTTCATTCCACGATGCTCATGGTGATTGTGTCCGTGATGATGTTCATGATGATCGTGTTTATGATGGTGATGATCATGTTTATGACCGTGAGTATATTCATGCTTATTTTCATGATGGTGATGATGCTCTTCATGCGAATGCTTATGCTCATGTTTATGATGCTCTTCGCCATGAAGGTATTCCATATCATGATCATGGTTTTCGTGTTTAGCATCCAGAATTACATTGAAATCACAAGCATCAATACCCGCTTTTTTTACCCTGCTTATCTCTATCTTAAAACCATCAACGTGTAAACTGTTTAATGCATTGATTAGAGTTTGTTGGTTTGCTCCCAAATCTAACAATGCAGCAACAGTCATGTCTCCACTGATGCCTGAATAACATTCCAAGTATAGTTTCTTACTCATTTTATAATATTTACATCTGTTCAAATATTGTTATTAATTGCCATTTGCAACTCGCCAGAAATAATCATCCTTACATAAGAGATGGTATCGTTATGGTTCTTTTCTTGTAGCTAATCGGTTAATTAAAGAAGCATTATATCCTGCACCATAACCATTATCAATATTTACCACAGATATTCCATTGGCGCATGAATTAATCATAGTTAGCAAGGCCGAAATACCTCCAAAGTTAGCTCCATAACCAATTGATGTAGGAACAGCAATAACCGGTCGACTTACTAAGCCACCAATAACACTGGCCAAAGCGCCCTCCATTCCTGCAACTGCTATTACGCAATTGGCTTCTTTAATAATATCTAAACGGTTAAATAATCTGTGTATTCCGCTTACACCCACATCATAAACGCGTTCCACGTTTCCTCCAAAATACTCTGCTGTTTGAGCAGCTTCTTCTGCAACCGGAATATCAGCTGTACCTGCACTACAAACAACAATAAGTCCTTCTTTTTGGGGAGGATTCTCTTTTTCTATTTTTAAGATTCTGGATACAGGATCATATTGAATCTGAGGAAATTCCTTTTTTACCAATTTATATTGTTCCTCTGAAGCGCGAGTGCCTAAAACTCTACCTTCAAGTTCAAACAACTTTTTGTAAATGCTAAGTAAATGTTCATTGGTTTTACCACTGCAAAATACCACTTCCGGAAAACCGGATCTCAGATTTCGGTGAGAATCCAATTTTGCATAACCTAATTCAATAAAGTGTTCTTTTTGTATAAGTTTTTCAGCTTCATTGATTTCAACCTCATTGTTTTTTACTTTTTGTAGTAACTCTGATAAAGTAATATTATGCATATCAATATTTACTAAGTATATAATTATTGTATCAGGCCTAAGATATTAAAATTATAATTATTCGTTGTGGTCTTATTTTTAGATACTGGTTTTTGGTAACTCCTTATTTTCATTTTTTACCCTGAATGTTCATGTTTTAAACCTGAATGTTGTATGAAAAACTGACAACGTTCTAATAAAAACTGACAAGCTTCCTGCAAAAAGTTAGAAAGTTCTCACTTTAAATGAGAACACTCTCACTTTTTGTTAGGATGTTCTTACTTTTATCCAGAACGTTCGCTCTTTATCCCAGAACTTTGCCGTTTTATATAGAATGTTTGGAGCTATTAAAGATATATTTAGGATAATCAATTAGATCAGTTCACAAGGAGTTTCGCACTGAAATATTGCTATTCTTCTCTCTGTAAGGCAATATCGTTAAGTAATACAGAAGGGTGATGATTGCGTGGTTTACCTACAGATAGGTTTTTATATTGTATAACTGATTGAGAGCAAAAATGCAGACAGGCAAAGCAATAGTGACAGTTATCTAACCATTGTACCTGTTTGCCATGCAGTCTGATATTTTTAAAAGGACAAACCTGCATACAGTATCCACAGCGTATACAACCCTCACCAACGGTAAAGTGCTTATTATTGGCATCAGGATCTTTTTTTACCAACTGTTTTATATTACCTATTATTGAAAACTCTTTGTCGATTTCGTTTTTTAATTGATCGATGCTTTGGCTAATAAGCAGCACTTTATCCTTTGCTTCCTGATAAATTTCATCAGGTTGTTTTGCTTTTGAAATACTTAAGTAAGGAAAATGAGCGGCTACCATTGGTACAAAGTAGGCTGCGTTAAGCTCCAGATTTGCATTAGCTAAATACTTTTCAACCTGCGAAAGTGTATTGCCTAACCTGGGATTGGCACCAGTAACAACAACAAAAATGTACTCAGGATTAAGAAATTGGACCTTTGATAAAAACTCACATACAATGCGGGGCACTGTCATAAAATGAATTGGAAATATTATACCAACTCTTCTTGCATTAACTTCAATTGCATTCTCTTTCAAACATCTGATAATCGGAAATAATTCACAATCGTTAATCTGTTGTTTTATGGTCCGGGCCACACTTAGACTATTGCCGGTTCCTGAGAAATAATACAACGCTGTATCCATGCCACTTACTAATTTGGATGCAAATATACTTGTTTATATTTTCTTTGTTACATCTAAGGTAGCACAGAACTACTAAAAGGATTTATTCTAAGTGCTGATATGATAAGTGACGAAGTCTTCATAAGGCTTCGCGTATGTTTATAACGATGTATTAAAGCAGGTTTTCTTCGTTTAATACTTCCTTAATTTGATTGTGGTTTTTCCAGAATTTCTTTTCAATCTTTTTCCAGATTTTATCAAACTCCGGATGTTTCTGAATTTCTTTGGATATGGGGTCTAATTTATAAAAGAGAATGGTCCAGTAATGATAATTTTCCTGTTCAGCAAAAGCTCTTAGATATTCAATCGCTTTATTTATATCTCCGTCCATGATATAACTGGCAGATATCATAACGTCTTTATAAATAGAAACATCCTGAAAAGCCCTTGTTTTATATATGTTATATAATTCTTTTGCTCTTTTAGTGTCTCCATTTTTTTCAAAGACATAGCTTATTTTTCCATTCTCGTACCAGAAAATATCCATATTATATTCAATCCGTTTGTTATCGAATTTTTTGTAATATTTATATGAAGTTTCATAGTCTTCAAGCATGTAATAGAGCTTTCCTACTTCTTGCAAAACATCCAACCTGGTTGTATCCATTTCATAAGTTTGCAATAACAGATCTTTGGTTTCATTTAGATCCTTGTTAATGCCAAAAAGAATATAAGCGCGAACATAATAAGCTGAGATATTATCAGGATTGTAAGTCAATGATTTATTTATGAATTTTAATGCTTGTTCTGTAAATGCATTTTGAATAAGCGAGTTGCTTAAATGCAAATAAAGAATTGAAGCCGTGGCAGAATCATTAGCTGTAATATTAAGTCGCTCACCCTTTAATGCATATTCTAAATACTTTTGACTGTTAGGTTGATAAGTAGTATAAAAATCTGATAAAAAGTTAATAATCCAGGCTGAGTTAGGACTGTATTCATGCGCTTTTTCAAAATGAGGTAATGCTTTGGAATATTCTCCAGAATTCATGTAAAATAAACCCTTAGCAATAAGACTTTCAGGAATATTTGCATTATATAACATGGCTTTATCAGCGTACTCATTTAATTCTTTCAGATGCTGTTTATCTGCTTTCAAAACATCCATGTAATAATAAGCAATGGCAACATAAGCATATGCTTCAGCAAATTCAGGATCGAGTTCAATAGCCTTATTAAACCACTTAACAGATTCAACTAAACCATCGCTTGTTTCACTTCTGATAAATTCCAATCCTTTTAAATAATTGTCATAAGCCTCCATATTATCAGTAGGAATACGATCAATTCTTTGCTTTTCCTCTGGAGTAATAATAACCTGAACTTCGCTGGCAATGGTTTTTGCTATGTTATTTTGAAGATTAAAAATATCCTTAACTTCACGATTATACTGCGCTGCCCATAAATGTTTATCACTATTGGCATCAATCAATTGAACGTTTAATAGTATTTTGTTGCCAACTTTTTGTCCGCTTCCTTCAACAAAATAGCTTACGTTTAATTCTTCAGCTATTTCTGGAATTGTTTTTTTAGTATTTCTATATTTCTCAACAGAAGTTCTGCTAATAACCCTCATGTGTTTAATCTTCTGAAGATTATTTAATATAGCTTCCATTAAACCATTTACAATATAAACGTTACTAGAATCGTCACTGTCGTTTATAAATGGTAGAACAGCTATTGATTTCTCTGTTTCTGAGTTTTGCTTTTTAAATGGATTTAGAAAAATCAGAAGTATAATGACTAATAAACCAATAACAGCAGTAATAAGGTATTTTATATTGATTTTAGTCTTTACAATAGATGAATCTGTGTGTGTTTCTTCTTTTTGCTTACCAACTTCACCCGGAGGATAGCCAAATTGTTCGCGAAAGCACTTGATAAAATAAGAGGTACTGCCAAATCCAACTTTATAGCCAATTTCAGAAATGGTTAAACCGCCTTCATTCAAAAACTCCATGGCTTTATTTAATCTTACCAGGTTAATAAACTGGCTGGCGGATAAATCACTTATCTTTTTTACTTTTCGAAGAAGATTAGAACGACTCATACCTACTTTGTCTGACAATTCAGATACCCCAAATTGCGAATCGGAAATATTATCCTCAATTATTTCTTTGAGTTTAATCAGAAAATCATCTTTAAAAAGCAGGTTGTTATCCATGATAAAAAGTATAGCCCGAAAGTTAAAATATTTTGGTAAAAATACCTCATACTTCATGTTTTGCATCATAATTTATACTGCTGCATCATAGTTTATATTGCTGATTAAAACTTTATTCTATTGTCCGCATGGTTGATTAACACTGCATCACGACTTATCGGAACTTTACATTAACAGATTTAAAGAGCAAAATCAATTAAAATTTACAATTATGAAACGAGCCATGAGTAAGTTTTTCTCACACATGAGAATTGTAATATTGGCGAGTTCCATATGGTAATAAAAAACAAATTTAGACATATGAAAACAACGATTTCAATTACCAGAATTTTCGCAGTTATTATGTTGGGTACATCTTTATTAATGTCATGTACACATAGTAATTCAAATAACATGAATAACTCAAATACTGAAGTTAAAGTTAAAGCTCCAGGTATTGATCTTAATACAGCTGCTTATATGGGAAATTTGGCTGCTGTAGAACAACACATTAAAGCTGGTACAAATCTTAACACTAAAGAACCTATGGGTGGAGCGACTCCACTTTTAACAGCTTGTGTTTTTGGTAAAACAGAAATAGCTAAAGCCTTAATTAATGCAGAAGCTGATTTAAACCTAACCAATAATGATGGTTCCACTCCGTTACATGTTGCGGCATTTTTTTGCCATACAGAAATTGTAAAAGCTTTATTGGATAAGAATGTCAATATAAATGCATTAAATGGACAGGGTGCAACAGCTTTGCAATCAGTTAAGGGGCCTTTTAATGAAGTAAAACCTATTTACGATTTCTTAGGTCAGCAATTAGGGGCTTTAGGATTAAAACTTGACTACGACCATATTGAAAAAACAAGACCAGTGATTGCTATGATGATTGAAGATAGTAGTGTTGAGTAGCTTTTATTGTGATTGATATGTTGATTGGGTTATCTTTTCAGGTTATACTCTAATCAACATATCAATCAATTTATCAGAATCGAATAATACTGTATTAAAAACAAAATCATGGAAACTCAAAACAGACGATATGATATAGATTGGTTAAGAGTAATTGCCATAGGTTTACTTTTAATTTACCATATAGCCATAGTTTTTCAACCTTGGGGAATGTTTATTGGATTTATTCAAAGCAGTGAATCGCTCGTGGGATTATGGAAACCGATGACAATGCTTAATATTTGGCGTATTCCTTTGTTGTTTTTTGTTTCAGGAATGGGAGTATTTTTTGCCATGCGAAAAAGAAGTGTAAAAGAACTTTTAATAGAAAGAACCAGACGCATTTTAATACCATTTATATTTGGAGCCTTAGTTATTGTACCTATACATATATTTATTTGGCAGAAGTTTTATATGCAAGGTTTAAAATACATGCCCGGAAGAGGTCATTTGTGGTTTTTGCTTAATATTTTCATTTATGTTTTATTATTGACTCCCATATTTTATGTATTACAAAAGAATGCACAAAATTGGTTTAAACGATACTTAACCAAAATCTTAGGTAATCCGTTTGGTTTACTTTTAATTGCAGTTCCCTATATGATTGAAACTATCTTGTTAAAGCCTAATCCCTATGAACTTTATGCTATGACATGGCATGGATTTGCTTTAGGTATGCTAGCATTCTTCTTTGGGTATTGTTTTGTTATGGTAGGTGAAACATTTTGGAATACGATTTACAAATACAGATTTGTTACCTTAATAGTATCAGCTTTACTGTATACAATTCGCTTGATTGTCTTTCAATTGAAATCACCGGGTTATTTGATGGCTCTGGAATCAATCACATGGATATATACCATTTTTGCATTTGCTTATAAGTACTTAAACAGGCCAGGAAAGATTTTATCCTATTTAAGCAAAGGAGCATATCCTGTATATATATTACATATGGTGTTTTTATATTTAGGTTCACAAATCATACTTCCGCTGTCATTGAATGTTGTCGCAAAGTTATTGGCTATCATCATTTTTAGCTTTATAGGAAGTTTCTTCAGTTACGAGTTGATTCGGAGAACTAAAATACTAAGACCTCTCTTTGGCCTAAAATAGAGGAATGTAAACAGTACTGAAATTGATATTATAATGTAGCTAAATGGATGAACGAAAGAATTTTTCGTAATGTTGGATTATAAAACTACCTTTACCGCCGTTAAAAATGCTCCATCTTATTTTATATGTAAAAGTTGGTAATCATTTCTTAACCAATACATATAGAAAACCATCAGAAACATAAAATGCAAATCAATAAATACTTCTATTTCTTCAGTTACGACAATCCTGAAAGTGAGCTTTGTAAACTAGAATCAAGATATCTTTTTAATAAAGAAGAGAAAAACAAACTATTGTTGTCGGATATAGAAGTGGAACCATCCAATAGTGCTTTTATTAAAAAACGCCTTGAAGTTGTTTTAAAGTCTGATGATTATGCTGACTTGATAAATAAAATTGAAGAAGAAAGAATCTGTGTTGAGGGATTTAAGGTTGAGTATTTAGTTTTGGATGGAGATGAAACAGAGTATTCTAAAAGACTTGAGAAATTAAAAGATATAGGTTACAGCATAGAAGGAACTCCCGATTATTATAAGCCAACAATAACCTATGCATTATGTTATTATGAGAAAACCTGGTGCTTTGGTATTTTGCGTAAGAATAGTTTTGACTGGTATAAGCATAAGCAAAAGCCTTATTCATACAGTAATTCTATTAACGTAAACATAGCAAAAGCACTTGTTAATATTGCAGCTAAGGCCAACAAAGAATCAAAGCTGATAGATGCCTGTTGTGGTGTAGGTACCATAATGTTAGAGGCTTGTTTTTCTGGAAATAATATTGAAGGTTGTGACATTAATTGGAAGGTATGTAGGAAAGCACGCGAAAACCTTTCTCACTTCAACTATACTACTAATGTATATCGCTCCGATATAAAAGACATTAGCAACAGGTATGATGCTGCCATCATTGATTTACCATATAATCTGTTTAGTCATGTACCTGAAGATACAGCTTTGCATATTGTTAAGTCAACAGCCGAAATTACTGATCGACTTGTCATTGTATCTACCTTAGATATCACAAATTTGATTAGTAATGTGGGATTAAATCTAACCGATTATTGCTCTGTAGGTAAGAGTGGAAAAGCAACTTTTGCCAGGAAGATATGGGTTTGTGAAAAGAACTAATCATATTGGCTTAATTCCTAAGCTTTATCATATTTCGTTATTATAAAATAATTGAGATTGTAGATTTATAACTATAGATAAAATGCAATAGATATTTTAAATTCATAGTTTTAAGTCTTATCTTTTTTAATAAGATTAGGATTAAAAGTTCTTCATGAAAAAACACCCCAAAGTACTATAAAAAGAAAAGATGATGGAAAAGAAATTAGGAAAAATCTTTAATTATATAGCAGCTTCAGTTCTTTTACTTGTCGGTTTAATCTATATGTTTAAAAGTGGTTTTATGCCATATCATAGTGCTGCAGTTTCTTTAAAATGGGTTGAAGTTGATGCGAAATTCCAATATTTGATATTAGCATTAATGAGAGCAATTGGAGGATTGTTGTTATCTCTTTCGCTCGTTACTTTTTTTCTTCAGTATAAATTTGAAAAGACTAAAGAAACCTGGATTCCAGGATTAATTTTATCTGTAGGGTTGATAATTTGTGTTGCCACTATTTATGCAACCTTGATAGTACGTTTAAATTCTCCTGGACGCCCTCCTACATTTTTAGCTGTAATAGGAATCGCATTACTCTACCTTGGATTTTACTTTAATAAAAAGATGATAAAAAAGAATTAAAATACTTTTTTGATTATTAGCAAGGATAACATAAATCAAATTTTCAGAGAGAGATTAATTGCTGCCTTTAACTAATTAATAATCTTGTTGATCAAATAATTCTTTTAGTTTTTATTAGAAGTGAAATATGAACAATAACAAACATATTCTGTACAATACTGAAAATGTTTATGAGTATTATTTATTTTCTTTGTGTATAATACTAGAGAAAAAATCGTTTAAATAATCCATGTCGCATAAACATCCCATAAATAGAGTTCGGTCCTCAGTAGAGAATTTTGTACTCCATCTGCATCCTATGCGGATCGATAAAAGAGCCATTAAATTTACACGAACCTTTGGACTGGGAGGAATCAGTGCTCTACTGTTTGTGATATTATTTGTAACAGGAACCATACTTCGATTTTCCTATATCCCAACTGTTGAACATGCTTACGATTCAATAGTTGAACTTCAAACACATTCCATCTTTGGACAATTTATTCGTAATATCCATCACTTGTCAGGGAAGCTATTGGTTGTAGTTTCTTTTTTACACATTCTGCGTGTTTATTATTCACAATCCATCTTTAAAAAGAGAGCTCAAAATTGGATATTTGGTTTGATATTGATGTTTTTGGTGATCTTATCCAGTTTTACAGGATACCTTTTGCCATGGGATCAATTGTCCTATTGGGCTGTAACAGTTATCACCCGAATCTTAGAATATATCCCTATTGTAGGAACCTACATAGCACAATATGTTCGAAGTGGTGATGTAGTTAATGGCAATACCTTGCTTAATTTTTATAACCTGCATACAGGTGTGATTCCATTATTATTTGTGGTACTGATGAGTATTCACTTTTGGTTGGTACGAACAGCCGGGGGTGTTGCTTTACCAAAAACAGATCATAAAGAAAGAGTGGATGTGTTGCCAAATCTTGTATTAAAGGAAGTAATGGCGGCATCTATAGCGATTGCTTTTATATTTTTGGTTTCCGCTTTTTACCATGCACCATTATTGGATGAAGCCAATCCTTTGAAAAGTCCCAATCCCACCAAAGCACCCTGGTACTTTTTAGGAGCACAGGAGCTATTGTTTCATCTGCATCCTGTTTTTAGTGCCGTTGTAGTACCCTTAGCCTTTGGTTTCTTTGTGATTTATTTACCATATTTCAAATACAAGAATCACCATATCGGAGTTTGGTTTAATTCAGAATTGGGTAAGAAATTAGTAATTCAGTCAGCCATTATTTCATTGATTTTTACCTTTGTTTTAATCTACCTGCTGGAACATTTTTTACATTTTGATGTATGGCTGGTTAGCTGGCCTTCATGGATTGCAACAGGTATTATACCATTACTTTTATATGGTCTTCCGGTAGCAGGTTATTTATTTTACATCCATAAAAAGCATCAAAGTGATAACACAGAAGTTATCATGTCTCTGACTACCATTATTCTTTCATCATATTTAACCATGATGATGATTGCCTGGTTGTTGAGAGGAGAAGGAATGTTGCTGATATTTTAAAGAGATTATATAATGAAGGTAAATAGGCGTCAGTTTATAAAAAGATCGGTTTTAGCCATTGCATCCATAGAAGCTTTTTTTCTAATTAAAAACGGAATCAGTAAAAAGTCACCACTAGATAATGAAGAAAAACTAATATCCGTAGGAGAGGCAGAGCTTTATTCCAATAACAATACCTATCCGTTTTTAACACATCATTTTTATTTGCGCAGATTTAATGATGGTGGCTTTATCGCTTTTTCTGTAAAGTGTACTCACCTGGGATGCGTGATCAATATGAATTCAAAGACAGGAGGATATAATTGCCCTTGCCATGCTTCTCAGTTTGACGAATATGGAAATGTAATTTCATCACCAGCAACCCGACCATTAGATGTTCATCCTATTATAGTCAAAAATAACGAACTCTTTGTCGATACCGGTAAAAAACTAACCAGAGAAACCTTTGATAAATCCCAGCTAACTTACGTATAATGAAGAATCAAAAGAAAATAGAACGCATCAGTTTAATAGCCATGTTGGTGGCCATTTTATCTATTCCTTTATACATGATTCTTCATATCTATTCAGGTACAGATGAAAAAGCAGAGGAAGCTCACTATGTAGGACGAGAAGCATGTATTGAATGCCATTTAAATGAATATAACGACTGGGTAGGTTCAGATCATGATAAAGCCATGGATCATGCCAATGATTCTACCGTACTTGGTGATTTTAACAATCAAAGCATAGAGTACAATGGGATGACTCATGAAATGTATAAACGTGATGGTAAGTTTTATGTTTATACCGATGGTGAAACCGGAAAACAGGAGGAGTTTGAAGTAAAATACGTTTTTGGTTATTATCCTCTGCAGCAATATCTGATTGAGTTTGACAGAGGAAGATTACAAACCTTGCCTATAACCTGGGATTCAAAAGACAACAAGTGGTATCACATGGCAGCCGAGCTGTATAAAGATGAGTCCATTGAGTATAACAACTGGCTGCATTGGACCAATCAGGCACAGAACTGGAATAGCATGTGTGCCGATTGTCACTCAACCAACGTAGTTAAAGGATATGATTTCAAAACTGATAGTTACCACACTACATTTAGTGAAATAGATGTAAGTTGTGAAACGTGTCACGGTCCGGCCTCTAATCACTTAAAATGGGCAGCCAAAGCCGAGTATGCAAGAAGTGAGGATACCAATTATGGATTGGTGGTTAAAACAAGTGGTATTGACAATAAAGAATATGTGGATTTATGTGTCAGGTGTCACTCAAGAAGATCATCTATTGGAGATTTTAAACAAGATGCTGATATCTACAATCACAGTATACCTAATTTACCTACAGGAGAATCTTATCATATAGATGGTCAGATATTAGATGAGGATTATGTTTATGCCTCCTTTACTCAAAGTAAAATGTACATGCGCGATGTAAAGTGTAACGATTGTCATAATGTGCATAGTACCAAACGCCTTTATGAAGATAATCGCCTGTGTACTCAGTGTCACAGGGCGGATGATTATGATACCTATGAACACCATTTTCATAAATTGGCAGGAGAACAGGGAGAGGCTGTTATAGCAGATGATGGCGTAAAGTTTGAAGTAGGTGAGGGGACAAGATGCATCAACTGCCACATGCCTGCACAGTTTTATATGGGTGTGGACTACAGAAATGACCATAGTATTCGTATTCCAAGACCTGACTTAACAAAAACATTGGGAACTCCGAATGCCTGTAATCAATGTCATGCCGATAAATCTCCTGACTGGGCCATTGAATACATCAATAAATGGCACGGTATAGGAAGACCATATCAATATGGAATTGCCTTTCATGAAGCAGAATCCGGAAGTGAAAAAGGCTATGAAGATTTAGTTCGTATCTATAAAGATGATGTGTATCCGGAGATTGTAAGAGCAACCGCATTACAGTTCTTAGGCATGTATTACCCGGGAAAAAGTACTGATATTTTAATAGGAGCTATAGGAAATTCAAACGGACATATCCGATATAATGCCTTGCATCAGCTTAACCTTAGTGATGAAAAAGTGCTGAATGTGTTATTAAAACTATTAAATGATCAAACAGCAGCCATCAGAATAGAAAGTGCGTCAAAGTTAAGTACGATAGATGCGGGGCAAATTCCTGCAGAGTACAAAGAAGCCTATCAAAAAGCCAATGAGGTATATGTAGATATGCTGGAGTATAATGCTGATTTTCCTTCAGGTAAGTTTAATCTGGCCAACTATTATTATAATACAAACGATATGACTAAGGCCCGCGAGTTTTATGAAAAGGCCTTAAAGCAGGATAGTTTATTACATCCGGTAAAAGTCAACCTTGCATTATTATATTATAATCAGCAACAGTATGATAAGGCAGAAGCCATGTTTAAGGATTACTTGTCGTATTATCCTGAAGATGGCAATACCCTATTCTCGTATGCATTGTTCTTATCCGATAGGAAACGTTACGATGAATCGTTGGATTATCTGGTAAAAGCCTCTAAGTATGCTCCGGAAAATGCACGTATTATGTATAACGCAGCCATGATGTTTGACTTTAAACAGAACTTTGAAAAGGCAGAAGAATATCTTAAAAAAGCCATACAGGTAAATCCACAGGATAGCAATAATCATATGGCATTATTAAATCTGTATTTGAAATATCAGAAAACAACTAAATCAAAACAACAAGCGCAAATTATACTTGATAAATTTCCAAATATTCAGGATCGAAATCAGATTGAAGCTTTATTGAACTAAATTTCTAAAATTGTGTACGGATTATACTGGTAAATATACTCATTTACCAATTTTAATACAGAATTACATTTAATAATTGCTAAGATTCAAATATATTGCAAATACTAATTGAGCAGATTGAATGTAAATATGGGAATTGTTGTAAGATATATATTCATTTATTTGATATTGTCATCTATTGTCACAAAAAGTTATTCTCAAGAGCTTTTTTTTGAGAAGGTTACTGGTGATAATTTTAATATAGATGCACCTATTCAAGGCATATCAAAAGATTCAACTGGATATTTATGGATTGCAAGTTGGAATGGGTTATATAAGTATGATGGGATTAATTATACAGTTTTTAAGCATAATCCTAACCTGTATAATAATATTCCTGATAATCGCATTCGAAGTATTGTAACTGATTCAAATCAACAGATTTGGATTCTAACTTACGAAAATAAACATATTAAGTACGATTATTCAACCAGTAAATTTAGTATAGTCAGGGATAGTAGTTTATTGAAAGAAGTTAAAGACCTTTTATTATATGATTCTAATACTATAAATAAGGATAAAGAATTTAACGGTAAAAGATACTTCCTATATAAAAATCATTTTGCATCATATGATAAAATAACAAATGATACCACAATATTTTATCCCAATGTAAATAAATACGGAGGTTTACCTGATGAAATTATTAATTGTTTTTACATTGATAATCAGGATATCATTTGGATTGGTACAGAGAAGGGAAATCTATATAAAGCTGATTTAAACAGATTACCTTTTTCTCTAAATCAGGTATATGCAGCTAAAGATAACCGATTTTTACAATGCCAGATTTCATCAATATTAAAGCTTGATAACGAAATTTGGTTTGGTACTTTTAATAATGGAATACAAATTAAGAGTGTAAACGGTGAGTATCTATGGCAACATCCTTATTATAAGACAAACTCTTCGTTAAAAAATATTTTATCGCTATCCAAAGACAAAAATGGAAACATCTGGATAGGAACAAAAGATAAAGGACTTTGGGTATATAAAACAAAAAGTAAAAAACTGTCAAAGGTATTGGATGATAAAAGTCCTGATGCATACTTGAATATTCCGTATATATACTGTATGGAACCGTCAAAAGACGATCATTTAATGGTAGGTTCATACAAAAGTATTCTTAAAGTTAATCAGGATAATTATCAGTTTAAAAGATCTGATTTACATAGAATGCTTAATAGTATTCTAATAAGAGATATTATTGAAGATGAGGATAAGAATATCTGGATTGCAACAGAAGGTTATTGTGTTTATCGATTAAGATTTAATGAAAATATGCAGTGTATAGACACAATGCATATTAAAGATTTTACCCATGTAACAGATGGACAATATGAAGGAGAGTGCGCTTATACATTACATGAAGATAAGGAAGGTTTTGTATGGGCTGGTACATCGGAAGGTTTGTACAAGATAAATAAGAAAAATAATGTAATTCAGAAATACTCCAAACAGGAAGGTTTAATTGATGAGTATATCTGTGCCATAGAGGAGGATAGAGATGGTAATATTTGGTTTTCTACTAAAAAAGGAATTTCAAAAATCCACAAACATGATATGAGTGTTTCTAACTTTCTAATTTCCGAAGCTTCAGAAAATTGGGTGTTTATGAGCAGGTCATCTTTTAATGATACAATAAATAATATAATTTATTTTGGAGCAAGAGAAGGATATGTTTCGTTTAATCCTAGATCAATTAAATCAAATAAATATGCACCGAAGTTGATTCTGGAAAACTTGTATATTTCAGGAAAACATATTTATCCGAATGAAAAAATAAATGACGAGGTTGTTATTAATAATGTATTAGCTCAAACAAAGAACGTGGAGTTAAAATATAATAGCAATAGTTTTGGTATTGAATTAACTTCATTAAATTTTCAAAATCCAAGGTGGGGAAAATTCTTTTATAAACTGGAAGGCTATAATGACAATTGGGTTGCAAGTAATTCAAACGAAGCGACATTTATTAAGGTGCCTCATGGTGAATATAAATTTGTAGCAAGAACAATTTCTCATGATAATATTTATTCCAATATAGCCAGCTTAAATATTACAATTCTACCTCCTTGGTATCTGACGTATTGGGCTTATGGTCTTTATTTTGTAATTATAGTTGTTGTATTTTTGGCTGTATATAAAGTAATGTCATATCAACAGGAACTACGAAATAGGATATTAATAGAGAAGATTAATGCGGAAAAGCAAGAAGAAATAAATAAGGACAAAATAGAATTCTTTACAAATGTTTCCCACGAATTAAGAACTCCTTTAACTCTTATACAAGATCCTCTTAAACAGTTAGATAATAAATCGATGACTTCAGAACATCGAAAATTATATTTATCTATTATCAATAAAAATGTAGATCGTTTATCCAATTTAATTAATCAGATTCTTGATTTTAGAAAATCAGAGGAGAATAAACTTTTAGCGGAATATTCGGTTGAGGATGGAATAAGGCTTATTGAAGATTGTGTGAAAACATTCGAAGTAATGGCTGACCAAAGAAAGATAACATTATTATTTGAGTCAGATCTGCCGCAGCTAGTTGGATATTTTGATAAGAAAAAGTTAGAGCAAATAATACTGAACCTGGTTTCAAATGCTTTTAAATATACTCCGGATGGAGGTAAGGTTGTCGTTCGTATCAAATCAGGGAGTAGAAATGATGAATTATATGTTACTATATCAGATACTGGAGTAGGAATAAAACCTGAGGCCTTGAATAAAATATTTGACCCTTTTAATACAGCAGGATCTGCACCATTTTATGGAAGTTCTTCAGGAATGGGATTAGCCTTAACCAAAAAGATGATTGAATTATTGGGAGGAAGTATATCTATTGAAAGTAAAAGTAATGAAGGAACTATTGTCAAATTTTCAATTCATTTTGATGAAGTTAATGATGAACAAAAAGTAATAATTGAAAAACAATATGATCAAAATCCTATAATTGATGCTCTTGCAAATGAAATCAAAGATGACAGTAGTATTTCAACTATTCTTGTTGTTGAAGACAATGAAGATATACAGACTTATCTAAAAATTGAATTGGCTGAAAAATATAATGTAGTAGGAAAACTAAATGGTGTAGATGGTCTGGAATATGCCATCGAAAATATTCCTGATATTATAATATCAGATGTTATGATGCCTGAAATGGATGGAATTACTTTATGTGATAGAATTAAAACGAATGAAAAGACTTCTCATATTCCGGTAATTATGTTAACTGCTAAGAGTACAGAAAAGGATCATATAGCAGGATTAAAAACAGGAGCAGACTATTACTTTTCCAAACCATTTAGTGTTGAAGTTTTAAAAGCCCAGATTAAAAGTATTATAGAAAATAGGTTGAAACTTCAAGAAAAATTAGCTGCAAAAAGAAGTGCTTCAGATTTGGAAATTGGTGAAAATGAAATTGATAATAGATTTTTAAAGAAAACCATAGGGTTAATAAATGATAACATAGAGGTTGTTGGTTTTAATACTGAAAATCTGGCCGATTTACTTGAAATTAGTCCGCGACAGTTATATCGAAAATTAAAAGCAATTACGGGAAGTACAGCTAAAGAGTTTATACTAAAAGTTAAGATGGAAAAAGCTTCTGAGTTACTTTTAAAATCTGATTATAATATTTCGGAAATTGCCTATCAACTTGGTTTTTCAGAGCATTCAAATTTTACTCGTAGTTTTACAAAACATTATGGATGCAGTCCAACACAATTTTCAAATACTCATAAATAACAACACTTCGTATTATAGAGATTTTTATGATTATTTAATTGTACTTCTCAATTTTAAGAAATCAATTTGATAATAAATGTTTTATTGTTCTGCAATATTAAGATTAGAGATTGGTAAATATTTAGTTTGCAAAAATATGTTATAAAGCTCTGAGCTGGATATATTTTATTTAGTTTGGTTTTGTAATAGATACTTAGCTTTATTTACAATAAAGGTTTTATTCGTTTTTGCTTTAATGTTGTTTTATTTTAACAAATATTCTCTCTCTATTAGTAACCTGAGTTTAAGATAAAAGAGCATAAAATTAATTTAAGAGCTTTTATAGAAGTTATTAATTCTTCATGCGGGCTTTGGAAAATACTTTAGCAAAGAAGGTTGTTGTTTTGATATAAAACCACGTATAAACCACTTTTTCTGACTTTTCAAAGGTTTATATAGCCATCTATAACTTATAAAAGCTTATTATATGTACTTAGTCTTGGCCAAAATATTCTATTAAAAATGGGTTTGTAAGTACTCAAAAAATACATGATAATTTAGGAGGATGATATTTGTTTTTTTAAGAATTAAGATCTAAAAACCGGATAAAATGTAATTATTTTTAACAAACTCATGTGTATTCCTGAAAATACACTATTCTATTGTTGATTTTAATTAAAATTAATTAAATATTTATTTAAAGAACTTCATTTTTCTTCTATTCAGGATCAAATATTTATCGATGTTCCTTTAAAAGTAATATAAATCAATCTCTTCTTTAAGTGTCACATTTACAGATGTATTGGAATTTTAGGTCTTAAGGTTCGTATGGTTTGTTTTCATGTAAAATTGTACGTCTACATAGATTATTGTGGTTGGTCTTATTTTGGTAATGCGTTGTTAAGGAACATGTAGACAGTGAGATACGGGTGTGTGGTCAATTTTGATAAGAGATGTCAAATAGTGATAAAGCAAAAATCTAAGCAGTGTTTAATTTTGTTAAAAATTCATTAAGAAAAATATAAATATTTATAAGCAAATGTTAAAGGCTGTTTTAATTTTTACATCTATTTATCTAGTGTCACTCAGTGCATGTTCACGACGTGATAGCTATGTAAAAATTAAACATGAGGTAGTTAATGCTCCTTTCGAAATGCCTTCAATAACATATCCAGACTTTTCAGAGAGTAAGAAATTATTAATTACTGATTTTGGAGCTCTTCAAAATTCCTTATCAATTACAACCGAAGCTATTGAAAATGCCATTAATAGAGCAAGTCAATTAGGCGGTGGCACCGTAGTTGTTCCAACAGGAGATTGGTTAACAGGAAGTATTCATTTTAAAAGTAATGTTAATTTACATTTAGAAGAAGGAGCAAAGCTTATCTTTTCTGAATATCCAAGTGATTATTTACCGCCTGTTCATACTTCATGGGAAGGTATGGAGTGTTATAATTATAGTCCTTTGATCTATGGTTATAAATGCCATAATATTGCTATTACAGGTGAAGGGTTAGTAGAGGCAAAGATGGATGTTTGGGAAAATTGGTTTGAGAGACCGGTGGAACATTTAAATAGTCTTAAGCATTTATATGAATTGGCATCCACCGGAAGTCCGGTTAAAGAAAGGAATATGGTAAATGATACTTCTCATTTACGCCCACAATTTATTCAGTTTAACAGATGTAATAATGTTTTAATAGAAGGGATCTCTATTAAAAATAGTCCCTTCTGGACTATTCACCCTTACTTATCCGAAAATGTTATTATAAGAAATGTAAAGATAGATGCACACGGTCATAATAATGATGGTATTGATCCGGAAATGGTAAAAAATATGCTTATCGAAAATTGTGAATTTGATGTATTTGACGATGTTATTTCTATAAAAGCCGGTAGAAATCAGGATGCCTGGAGATTGAATACTCCAACGCAGAATGTTGTTATTAAAAACTGTCGTGTAAAAAATGGCCATCAGTTATTAGCTATAGGTAGCGAAATATCAGGTGGAATTAATAATGTATTTATGGACAGTTGTACTGTTGATAAAGAAGCAGATTTAAAATACCTGACCTTTATTAAAACAAATGAGCGTAGGGGTGGATATGTCAAAAACATCCACGTATCAGATATTGATTTGAATAGAGTGGGTAATGGAATATTGGGCATTGAAACCGATGTTTTATATCAATGGCGAAATTTAGTTCCAACATACGAAAGACGATTAACCAGTATAAATGATATTCATCTGGATAACCTTCATGCAAATAATGTAAAGTTTATAGCTAAAGTTTTTGGGCAGAAAGAATTACCCATTGATGGGATTTATCTGAATAATGTAAGAGCTGATACAATACAAGAGGTTAAGTATATTTTTGAAAATACAGAGAACTATTTTTTAAAGGATAATGATATTGATTAAGTATATAAAGTAAAGTATTGAAATATAAGAATTGTAAATAATTGCAAGCATTGAACTTAAGTAGAATTAATAAAAGAGTATGAGAGAAATCTATTTTAAAATGAGTAAAGAACAACTAAGAGTGCTTATAATAGCATTTGTGACAAGTTGTTTACTTTGGGGAGGTAATACTTCTATCTTTGCCCAAAGTAATGTTACTGTAAAAGGTAATGTTAAGGATGATACAGGATTATCTGTAATTGGAGCTACAGTTGTTGTTGAAGGAACAACAAATGGTACTATTACTGATGTGGATGGTAACTATGTTTTATCAAATGTACCATCAACTTCAAATTTAGTGTTTTCATTTATTGGTATGAAAACTCAGGTTATTGCTGTTGAAGGTAAAACTTCAATTAATGTGGTTTTAGCTCCGGAATCAATTGGTCTTGATGAAATCGTAGCTGTTGGTTACGGTGTGCAAAAGAAAAGTGATGTTACAGGTGCTTTAATTAGAGTAGACTCAGAAGAGTTAACCTCAAGACCTGTTGCTAACGCATTTCAAGCTCTACAAGGTAAAGCTGCCGGTGTAGATATTACATCAAATGAAAGACCCGGTGAAGTTGGTAAAATTTACATCAGGGGACAAAGATCTTTAAATGCTTCTAATGATCCATTATATGTTGTTGATGGTGTGCCTTTGGCTTCTGGAGGTATGGAAACTATTAACCCTAGAGATATTGAGTCTATTGATATCTTAAAAGATGCTTCTGCAACTGCAATTTATGGTTCTCGTGGTGCTAACGGTGTTATTCTTGTTACTACAAAAACAGGAAAAGACGGATCATTCAAATTCAATTATTCAGGAACTGTTACAATTGAAAATATTCAGGATAAAGCTCCTGTAATGAGTGCAAGCGATTATATTACATGGAGACGTTGGGCTTATTACAACTCCAATCCTTCTTATTATCCAAGAGGTGATGCTCCGGATCAATCTTTTGATCAGTCATATTTTGCTGGTGATGAAACTGCTTTAGCAAACGTGATGAACGGATGGAGCGGAGGAAGCTGGGATGGATCTAAAGTTATAGATACAGACTGGACTGATTTTGTGTCAAGAACAGGAGTTACTCAAGAGCATACAATTAGTGCTAGTGGAGGTAATGATAAAATGAATTCTTATATCTCTTTTGGATATTTGGATAATAAAGGAACTCAGCTTGGTCAAAACTATACTAGATATAGTACTAAAGTTTCTACAAACATTCAGGCAAAACCTTGGTTTAAATTGAGTGGATCTATTAATGCTTCATGGGCATTACAGGATTATGGATTCTCACAAACAGGTCAATCAAGTAGTTCTGGTCCTGATGCAATTTATGGTGCTGCAAGATCTATTTTTAGATGGGCTTTACCTTATGATGAAAATGGTGATATTATTCTAAACCCTGGTGGTCAAAGTACTATTTATACTATTATGGATGAGTGGAATAAATCATCAGATAATCGTCAAACATTCAGAGCTATTGGTAGTTTCTCTGCAACAGTTGATTTTGGAAAAATATTTGCTGCGGCTGATGGTTTACAATTCCGTATGAATTTTGGTCCAGATTTCCGTCACTATCGTAGAGGAGTTTACATTGACTCAAGTTCTTTCGCTAGAGCAGGAGGTACAAGTTATGCTGCTTGGGAAGAAAATAGAAAATTTTCTTACACTCTTGATAATATCTTAACTTATAACAAAAAGATTGCTGATCATAGTTTTGGCGTAACATTGTTACAAAGTTCTTCTAAATATAATTCAGAAAGTGGAAGTATGAGTGAGGTAAATGTTCCTAAAGAAAGTTATTTGTGGAATAACATGGGAGCTGTAGATATTACTAACTCAGAGAATTCAGCATATATGGATACAGGTATTTCTGAATCACAGTTATCATCTTATATGGGACGTTTGAACTACTCATTTAAAGATAAATATTTATTAACAGCATCAGGACGTTATGATGGTTCTTCTGTTTTAGCTGAAGGAAATAAATGGGCATTCTTCCCTAGTGCTGCATTAGGATGGAGAATTGATCAGGAAGAATTTATGAGTAATCAAAATATCTTTGAACAGTTAAAATTAAGATTAGGTTTTGGAGCAACTGGTAACTCTGCTGTTTCTGCTTATCAAACTGTTGGAGCTATTCAATCATTCTATGTTCCATTTGGTGGATCAGACAATACTTTAGCTTACGCTACAAATGAGCCATATTATACTAAAAATCAAGTAACACTTGCGAATTCAGATTTAGGTTGGGAAACTACAACTCAATATAACTTAGGTATTGACTTCAGTATGCTTAGAGGTCGTATTGGTGGTACTATTGATGTTTATACTTCAAAAACAACTGATTTGTTAATGGCGATGAATATCCCAACATTAACAGGTTATCCAACAACTTATGCTAACGTTGGTGAAACAAAAAATAAGGGTGTTGATATTACAATTAATGCAATACCTGTAAAAGTTAATGATTTCACATGGGAACTTTCTGTAAATGCAGCTAGTCAAAAAGATGAAATTGTATCATTAGCTTATGGTAAAAATGATATGGTGGATAACAGCTGGTTTATTGGAGAATCAATTAGCTTGTATTATGGTTATGATTGCGATGGATTATGGCAAGCTGAAGATCAGGATATAATGGATAAATATAATGCAAACGGTCACACTTTCGAAGCTGGTATGGTAAAACCTGTTGATCAGCCTGATGAAAATGGAGAGATTGATTATATTATTGATGATAACGACCGTGTTATTCTTGGTAACAAACTTCCTAAATTTACTTTAGGTATCAACAATACATTTAGTTATAAAAATCTTGATTTATCATTCTCAATGTATGGTAGATTCAAATATATGATATCAACTGGTGGTGAAAGTCAGTTAGGTATGTATCAACAACGTAAAATTGATTACTGGACTCCTGATCATACTAATTCTGATTGGCAAAAGCCTATTTATAATCAATCAGGTGGTGACTCATACTCAGGTTTATTAGGGTTCAGAGAAGCATCATTCTTAAAAATGCGTAATATATCTTTAGGTTATAATTTCTCTTCAAAAATGTGTGAGAAAATGAAAATTTCTAACCTTAAAATATATGCACAAGCTAATAATGTAGGAGATATTTACTCTTCTGTTGATTGGTTAGACCTAGATTCTGGTCGTTCAACATTTAACCGTGGATTTATTTTTGGAGTTGAAGTTGGTTTTTAATTAATCCTAGTTTAAATCAAATTATTATTATGAAAATGCATAAAATAAAATATATTGCAATGGGTGTTATCGCTCTTGCAACATCAATAGGTTTTAGTTCTTGTGGAGATGAATTTCTTGAGGAGGAATTAACAACCTCATATAATACGCAGTATTTCGAAACTGCAGAAGGTATTGAATCTTTAGCAACAGCTCTATACGGAAACATTCGTTGGCATTTTGGTTACGAATGGGCTTATGCTACAACTCAATATGGTACAGATGAGTTTACTAACGGTAGTGACTTAACAAGTGAGCCTTGGAATAAGTATGATGCAAGATTTGGAGCAAGTGATATTACAACTGCTTTAGGAGCAGCTAATGCAAACTGTCCAAGTGTAAGATATCTTTGGGATCAATTATATTATGGTATCGCTACTTCTAACTTGTTAATTTCAAAAGCTGATAAAGTAGATGATGAAGAAACAAGAGATGTTTGTTTAGGTGAAGCTTATTTTTTAAGAGGTTACAACTATTATAAATTATTTGCTCAATATGGAGCTGTAGTTTTACAAACAGAACCAGCTTCTGGTGTTATTCGTAACTTTGAAAGAGCTACAGAAGAAGAAACATTAGGACAAGCTATTGCTGATTTACAGAAAGCGTATGAATTATTACCTGAAGATGAGTGGAGAGGTAAAGGAACATGGACAAAGCCATTAGCAGCTCATATGTTAGCTAAAGCTCTTTTATTCCGTTGTTCTGAAAGATGTGACTCATGGAATTCTGGTTATGTAGATGCAGACCTAAGTAAGATTGTAACACTTTGTGATTATACAATTGCAACAAGACCATTAGCAGCAAACTTTGGTGACCTATGGGATTGGACAGGTGTTGACTGTGAAGCAGAAATGAATCCTGAAATCTTAATGTCTTGTCAGCATAATGCAGATGCATCAACTCAAGGACGTTATGGAAACAGAATTTATGCAATGTTTAATCCTCAATTCTCAAACTGGAGTGGTTGGGTTAAGCGTGGAGTATTTATCGGTCTGGATTTCCAACGTTGTCGTCCAACAGAGTATAACTATAGTACTTATGACAATGTAAATGATTCACGTATGTGGAAATCATTCAGAACTGTTTATAACGCTAATAAAAAGAGTTCTACTACTAAACCTGATGGTACAACATATAATACACAAGTAGGTGATATCGCTATCCTATTCATTATGAATAAGAAGTCTGACAGCCGTTTTGATAATGGTAGCAATGGTATTTTAGGAAAGAATGGTGTTAGTACATTTGTTAATCCTGAAACAGGAAAAGATGTACCAAATGCATTTGCTTTATACGATGGAGGTTCTTATTCTTTAGATACTTATAACTATACTACTACAACAAGTAACGTATTTTGTGGATTAAGTAAATTTGAAGATGGTTCAAGATCTGCTGAAAAAGGTAATTCTTATAGAGATGTTATCATGGCAAGAACTGGTGAAACTTACTTGATAAAAGCAGAAGCTCTTGTACGTCAAGGAAAATATGCTGATGCTATTACTGTAGTGAACCAATTACGTGCTCGTGCAGAGTGGAAAGATGGTGAAGATCGTGAAGCTTATACTGATGGTACAGCTGCTTTCGAAAACAATTCTCTTTATTCAAGTGCTGTAAATCAAATATATTATCAGGCATTTAGTAAAAAGAGTAGTTACTATATCTCTACAGGTATTGAAGAAACAACTTCAGCATCAGACTTACAGATTGATAGCTATACTAACTTACCAGAGGAAGATGAAGCTATTTTAGCAAAATTAGGAGTTAGTGGAGATAAAGACAGAATGATCAACTTTATTCTTAACGAAAGAACTCGTGAGTTAAATGGTGAGTGGGTAAGATGGGAAGATCTTAGTCGTACTGAAACTTTAGTAAACAGAGCTAAAGCTTATAATGAAGTAGCATCAGAGTTTGTTGCTGAAAAACACTTGTTAAGAGCTATTCCTCAGTCATTTATTGATGGTTTATTACATACTGATGGATCTAACTTATCAGATGCAGAAAAAGCAGCTTGGCAAAATCCAGGATATTAATAGTCAGAGCTAAGGAATTAGGGTGAATTGATCTAAGGTTGTTGATGAATATTCCCTAATAGATTTAATTAATTATATAATGGTAGGCCCTTCAAGTATTGCTTGAAGGGCTTTTTTTATAGTATTCTTAAGTATCATTTGTAATAGTATGCTATACTCTATAATATAGTTTGTATAATTCTTTTAAAATCAGAGCAATGTTTTATGCTTTTAATTCTAAATGTTAATGATTTTATATAAATCTAATATCTACTCTATGAAATTTAAATTTGTCTTATTATACATATTACTGGTAAGTCCGGTAATTGCTCAAAATGAAAATAATCCGCCAATATGTCCTGCCTGGGCATTTGAACCATGGGTGTGGGAAGATAATATCAATACGCAGGAAACCATTGAAGGTATAGTTGATAATTATTTAAGCCTCAATATTCCAGTAGGAGCTGTTATTATTGACAGTCCATGGTCTAATTACTATAATGATTTTACTTGGGACTTAAGCAAATATCCAACACCACAGGAAATGATAGATAATTTTCAATTACAAAACGTTAATGTAGTTATGTGGATGACTGGCTTTGTTAATACAGATTCTCCGGATTACCAATTTGTAGTTGATAATGGCTATACAGTAGATGATGGAAAAGTCTTTACCTGGTGGAAGGGAGATGGTGTACATCTGGATTTTACCAATGCTGATGCGATGACCTGGTTGGGATCAAAACTAAATAAACTTCATTCAATTAATATAAAAGGTTGGAAAGTAGATCAGGGGTGTGATTATTTAGACGATTTTGTAAAAACCAGTATTGGTACGATTACAAAGGAGAAATTTAAAGATTACTTTTATAAATCAATGTATGAGTATGCAATAGTAAATTCTCAAGAGAACATCACTATTGCCAGATCATATTCTTTTCAGGGAGGTCTGGGGGCTCCAATAGAATCCAGTCCGATTAGCTGGTTGGGAGATTTTGCAGGTGATTTTACCGGTATTACCAGCCAATTAAGAGATCTTTATATTTCTGTTGATTATGGATATTCAGCTCCGGGAATAGAAGTCGGAGGGTTTCAGGGAACAGTTGCTACAAAGAATTCTTTGATACGTTATGCTCAATTTGGAGCGCTGACACCATTGATGCTAAATGGTGGATCAAATGGTGGAACTGCCGAACACCTTCCATGGTTTTGGGATGATGAAACCGTGGATATTTATCAATATTATGCAACATTGCATAGTGAGTTGGTTCCGTTTTTCTTTAGCAATAGTGTTAAGGCGCATTTAAATGGAGGAAGTATCCTAAAGAATACAAATAGTACTTTAGCTCAGCATCAGTTAGGTGATGAAATATTTACTTCGGTTTTAACCAGTGATGTTACCACAAAATTGGTTCATTTGCCTGATGCGGGTAAATGGATTGACTATTGGGATGAGACAACAGTTTATTCACCTGATCTTATAATAGACTATAATACCCCTCTTGATAAATATCCCATTTTTATCAAGACAGGTTCAGTAATTCCATTATTTGTAAAGAATAGTATTAATGGTCATGGTGATTCCTCTCAGGAAGATAAACTTACATTATTGATATACCCGGATGGCAATACAACAACTACTCACTATATACCACTGGGCAATGGAATTGAATATGCTACAATAAATGTAATAGTGGATGAAAGTAATGGTACAATAGAAGTGAATAGTGATACGAATTTGGATTTTCATTTACGTATAAAAAGCTTTGTTCAACCGGTATCTGTTACTAATGCTGATAACTGGAGTTATGATGAGACTTTAAATTATATTGATATTGATAAATCGGGTAGTTCATTTACTATTCAAATCAATGAAATCAATGCATATCAAAACATAGATGTAGTAACCGAAGGTTTGCCAGACGATTCATATCTGAACATTAAAGTTTATGATGTAGATAATGCATTGTATTGGTCAAAGCTGGAAAATGTGCAAATAGGAGATCAACAATATGGAGATCGTACCTATACATTTACTTCAATTCCAGATGAATTACTAGGAAGTACATGGATACAAACTGCAAATAACTCTAAATCGTATGCGGAAGACACTTTAGCTATTTATGTTGCCCCAAGTGATATGGATGTTTATGTGGCGCATAAAAATGATATAATAATTAAACCTCAGTGGTTATCAAAATATACCAATACCCATCAAACAGTAATAAACAGTGAAAAAAGTAATAAATACTTCACACTTTTTGTGAACTCTGTTTCAAAAGGAGATACCATTTTTATGGGCAATAATGGAAGTGATAGTGAACAGGGTATGTATTCGGTTTTTTTAATTGAAAAAAATGTAAGTACAGGTCTGCAAACTAATTCTGAATACAATAAATTAAATGTATCAGCCTATCCAAATCCTTTTACTGATGTTGTGAATTTTGATATTGAACTGAATGATATGTTAGATATAACTATTTCAATTTTTAATAGTTCAGGACAATTAATAGTAAAAAGAATTTATAATCAATTACCTGCAGGTCAACAAAATATTCAGCTGAATCTTCAAAATATAAATTTAAATGATGGTATTTATTTGTATCAGATTAATACAAATAAGTCTACTGTAAATGGTAAACTACTTAAAGAATAATTGAATGTGGATTTTTAAAGGATATGAATTCTAATAAATAATATCTAAAAAAAATGGGAGCTAATGATAGATTTAGCATTAGCTCCCAAAAGTTATTTAATAGTGAGGAGTTTTTTTCTGTTTATATTTACTGTACGACTATTTCATCCGTAAAAATAAAGGCATTTTGCTTGTTACCAGCAACAACTTTAACATAGCGAGCTTTGTTATTATTGATTTTGCATTTAAACGTTTTATATGTCAGTTCCTTTTCATCTTTAGGAATGGTGTTGTTATCACGATCAATGGTATTAAAGTTTTTACCATCTAATGAAATACTTACTTCCAGGTAATCCGGCATATAAACTCCCGGACCAATGATTTGCATAAATTTAGAAGATACGTTATTCAGGTTATGTACTTCACCCATATCAATTACCACATCAAGATCAGTTGTAAATCCCTGCCACATACCATCTCCATAACTATTGCCACCTCTAAGTCCGTCAGTTAAAGTGCCTGCATCACCAGCGGGATAGGCTTTGTTCCATGGTTTGTTGTATGTAACACTTTTGCCAATGGCCAAATGGTAATCTACTTCTTTTCTCAAGATTGGTTGTTCTGGTTTACCATCAGTAAAAACAGCAGCACAAATATTGGCACTTCCTTCTACATAAAATTTGCCGGTATATAAGCTTGAGTTTATGGTTGGTTCTGTACCATCCGTTGTATAATAAATAGTAGGATTACTTATTTCGCTAATAAAACTAATGCCTATTCTTTTATTAATGGTATCTACATCCATTACAGGAATCAGTTCTTTGGTTGGATTGTAACGATAGTTTACGTGTAATTCATCCAAAAGTGGAATATGCTCATTCACCTTTATTTTAAAGGCTTCCCAATTTAAAACTGAGTCATCTGACCATGCTCTTTCAGATAAAGCCAATAATTTAGGAAAAACCAATGCTTCTACTACTTTATACGAACCCACTCTTTCGGTCCAAACACAGGCCTGAATACCCTTTATCAGATTCAGTTTATCTGCAGGATATTTATCACTTAGCAAGTTCATATTGTAGATGTTATACAAAGGCGTACTCATGCGTGAAAAGTACAAAGGATCTCCCGGTACCATAATCATTTGATTGCCATTGGCAGCCACTTTTTCAGGAACGCCACCAACCCAGTTTCTCCAATACATTACATTAATAGATGTATCCAATTCTCCTTCTAATGCATCATCCCAAACTATTACTTTTTTTCCTTTGTCTTGTAGATAATTCGATACTCTTTTTACAAAATAACTTTGTAACTGCTTCTCGTTTGTAAAGCCATTTTTCTTCATGAATTGCAGACAATGAGCAGATTCCTTCCAGCTTGATTTTTCAACTTCATCAGCACCAATATGAACATAATCAGATGTAAATACCTGTGTTACTTCGTCTAAAACATCTTTTACAAACGAATAAACTTCTTCGTTAACCGGACTAAGCGGAGTAGAGAACACAGTTCCCCAGGCAGATTTACCTGTAGCACTTAAATTGGGATAGATATTTATAGCAGCCATCATATGACCCGGCATATCAATCTCAGGAATAATTTCAACATGACGTTCTGATGCATAAGCTACAAAAGCTTTCATTTCTTCCTGTGTATAAAATCCACCGTATAGTGTTTTACCATCTTTATGTATAACATGAGCTGTGTCAATGGCAAATAAAGGATCCTCCTGAGCCATTTTCATGCAAACAGAATCCTGTTCATTAAAAGTTCTCCATGCTCCTTTCTCAGTAAGCAAAGGATATTTCTTAATTTCCAATCGCCATCCCTGGTCATCGGTTAAATGTAAATGAAGCTTATTGATTTTATACAAAGCCAATACATCTATGTATTTTTTAAGAAAATCAATGGAAAAGAAATGGCGTGAAACATCTAAATGCATTCCTCTCCAAGTGTATTTTGGTTGATCCTTTATAGAAACCAGTGGTAAATAAATGCCTTGAGCAGAACCATTATTATTTGTAGAAGCAAAAATTAATTGCCTGAATGTTTCTATCGCATAAAACATTCCTTTACTATCACCGGCAATCAGTTTTACTTCATTCTCCGAGATCTCAATATCATAAGCTTCAGGATTTGTTATTTGATCTGATTTAGTGATGATAATCTTGTTACTACTGTCTCCTTCCTGTAATTCTTTTCCAATAGATGATTTAATAATAGAGTGCAAGAAAGATACTTCATTTGAAAAATCATCAGAATCTTCTATAGTCAATTGAGTTTGCCTATTCAGTTCAAAACTGCCATCAGAATATTGCACACTTTCAGGTTCTGGAATAATAGCAACCTTTTTAACTGCTGCTGGTTTGGAACAAGCGATAAGCAGTGTTGCAAAAACTACAGCTAATAGAATATTGATTTTCATTGTTTTTTGATGTTTAAGCGTAGAGTTGCTGAGTTGTCGAACTGTAAATGACAATTCAACAAATAAACAACTCAACAGTTCGACAATTGATTACTTACCATTGAATCTGTACATGAATACCTTCCGGATCATTTTCAAAACTTAAAAAGCATGTTTTGCTGTTTTTATCCCAGGATGTATTCATATCTATTATATTACCGCTATGATCAGTAACTTCTATATTTTTTGCTGTTTTAGGAAGTAGCACTCTCATTACATTAGTTGTATTAGCCGGACTTTTAACTATAAATGAATATTGTTTATCTTCAATGATTTCATCATATACTCTGGCTGCAGTTACTAAAACCTGTGGAATTTTAGAATCTTTTATCAATTCGATATGATATAGAAACGATTGTTCTCCAGGTTTAACTTCCATTTCATTAATAACCGGAATTTCAGGATTGTAAAGGTCTATTAGTTTTCCTTTAGCAATATAGGGTTCAGTTACCTTATTTTCATCCAATACCGAAATGATCTCATAAGGGCCTCTTTGTAATGTTAAGTTGTTTTTAAATTCTAGTTCAGTCTTGGTTTTTTGTTGATATAATTCTTGTACGGTATTTATAAACTCTTTATCACAGGCCTTATCCCAAACAAATTCTTTAGGATCATTACGAAGTATGCAAATCTTTCCTTTTCCTAATTGATATTCTCCTGCCTTATACGGAGACTGAATTCCCAGCTTAGTAAAAAGATCTTCAGAAGGGGCATTAAATGTATTGCCATTTGTATTCCACCATTCTGCAACGGATTGATAAGGATCTGCATCTCTTCCACAATAAACTAAATAACCACCATCTTTAACCCATTGTGCAATATCATCATGAGCTTTTGGATCCATAGGTTTCATGTTCGAATAAGACATGATCAGTATTTGTAAATCTTTCCATGTTTCAGGATATGTGGTGTTTTCAATATGGACGGTCTTTACAGGAACACCACGCTTTAATAGCGGTAATGTTTGACCAAAAAAGCTGGATAGCTGAGGGTCACTATAATTCTCGAAAGTTGGAAAACGTTGAAACATCATAGAGTTTGCCATTAAAACACCAATCCCTTCTGATCCATTTACTTTATTGGTCACAACAGGAATATCATTTAATGCATTAATCATTACCTGCATCTGTGTTGAGAACGAACGTGGTATTTTTTCCATTTTATCGCTTTCAGCACTTGTTTTAAAGGCTCGCTCGTAAATACGGGTTGGCCATGGCATCACCTCATAATTATTAATACAAGGGTATAATAATTGAGCGGTAAAAGTGGCTTCGTAATTTTTAATATAGTCGCTCCAATCACGAGGTCTGTCTTCAATAGGATCTGTTAAGAAAAATATCTTACGTCCGGTTGGTGCAGTCATCGATTCCATTGAGCCATACTCTAAAAACGCAGTTTCAAATACCCTTTCCTTTCTAACCCCATTATAATAATTAGGAGTTCTGGATGTTCCGGTCCACACCTGAGCAATGTATCCATCAACACAAGAAAGTGAGGCTAAACTAGCCTCCGGACTTACAATTTGCCATTGAGTATAATTAATTAATGAATGCGTAGGAACAAAGCATTTAACATCGATTCCTTTAGTTTTACCATATTCTTTGGCATAAGTAAAAACCTCTTTTAGGGCATTGTAATACAAATGATATTTAAGCTTGTTTGATAGGTATGTGTTTTCAGGTGATTCATGTTGAGGTTTCCAATCAAAACCATAGAACTTTTTCCATTCTTGTTTAAAGGCTTCGCTATAACCTGCAAATGCCCATAATTCAGGTTCTTCAAGAAAAATGGTGTTTATACCGGCATCAATAACACGTTTAATATGTGCCTTTTTTATATACTCTAAATAGTTGTCGGTAGGAACTATGTAAGGAACCATAGGGCCATGCCATATAGTGTCTCCGTTTTGCTGAACTTGTCCTTCATCAAAGTGAGGCTTACCATCCCATTTCCCTGTAAAGTAATCCTGATATTCGCCCCAGGCAATTCCGGTCATAAAGTAGGTGTTATAACCTTTATCCGACCATGATTTAACTCTGTCTTCAAATGAAAAATAATTTACGGTATCAGAAGGATTTCCATTGACTCCATAAATTATAGCCGCATCTGCCCTGACATCTATTGATGGTCTCCACTCGTGTGCTGTTTGAAATGTTGTTTTAACATCAACATTTTTTTGCGCCTGAAGAGTAATCCCAAATCCTATAAAAAATAAAATCAAAAAGTGCTTCATGTATTCAATTTTGTTGTATAGTTACTAGTTCTGTAAAATGACAGATTTGATTGTAAATCTTAAGGATACATCAAAATTACATGAATTTTTGTAAGAAAAAGGGGGGCGTTTTGTGTTAAGATGGTTTTACAGGTGATTCTTATAAAAATACCAGCTAAAGAAGAAAAGATTGTAATTTTTAAATGGACAGGATTAACAAGATTTTCAGGATTGATTTACAGTCAGTAAATCTGAATGAAGAAAGAATCGAAGATTCCAATCCATTATAATCCTGTAAATTTTGTCTTTTAAATCTTTAATTGTTAGATTATTGCTTTTTTAAAGGATAATGGAATTTTAAAATTAAGATCTTTAGATACTATTTAAATTAATCAATATAGTATCGATTTTTAAATAAGATAGGATCGCTAAGATAAACAGGATTGATTTACTTTTCGTAAATCTGGATAAAGAAAGAATCAAAGATTCCAATCCTGTTAATTCTGTAAATCTTGTCTCAAAATAACTTTATTTTATAGTTAGTTATTGCCATTAAAAAGGATTAATAAGATATTCAAATATTATATAATCTAATATCGATTTTTAAAAGGACAGGATTAACAAGATTTTCAGGATTGATTTACAGTAAGAAAATCTGGATAATCAAAGAATCGAAGATTCAAAATCCTGTATAATCCTGTAAATCCTGTCTTATAAATTTTAAATTCTCTGATATAACCGATATTTTCTTTTAATCTGAACCGATTCTCCAAAGTTGATTAATAAACCAAGATCCATTTTAGTAGCCTGTAAATAATTAACAAGCTGTATTTCATGTATGTTTGTAATGTCAGAAACAGCTTTTAATTCTAAAATTATATCATCATTTACAACGATATCAGCGAAATATTCACCTACGATTTCATTATTATAATAAACAGAAATTGGCAATTGTGTTTTTACATCAAAATTCATTTTACGAAGTTCAATTGCCAAGGCGTTTTCATAAACTTTTTCAAGAAATCCAAAACCTAATGTGTTATGAACTTTATAAGCACATTTAATTATTTTCCCGGTTATGTCTTCTTTTTCCATAGAGACTTAAGATTAGTTGGTTGTTACATTTTAAAAAGATTTTAAAAGTGATAAAAAAAAATTAATCTCCACAATTATTTAGAGGCTTAAATATTAAAAACTTAAATTATTGGATTATGCTTTTTATAGGGCAGGATAAACAGGATTGATTTACTTTCAGTAAATCCGGATGAAGAAAGAATCGAAGATTCAAATCCTGTTAATTTTGTAAATCCTGTCTCGAATAACTTTAATTTTATATATCCTTATGGATCATAAAAAGGACAAATAAGAAATACAATTACTATATACTTTGATAATATAGTGTCGATTTTTAATAGGACAGGATTAACAGGATAAACAGGGTTGATTTACTTTCAGTAAATCTGGATGAAGAAAGAATCGAAAATTAAAATCCTGCATAATCCTGTAAATCCTGTCTTTATTATATTTTAATCGTTTTTAATTTATCTATTTCATATCTCTGACTCTCACTTCAATATTACTTCCTTTTAAAAGTTCAAGCAATTGATTGGTATCTGTATCACCAAAATGATAAGGATATAAAATTTTTGGATGAAACATTTTAGCAGCTTCAGCTGTCATTTCCGGAGTCATTGTATAAGGAAGGTTCATCGGTAAAAAAGCAATATCAATATTTTTAAGATCCTTCATTTCTGGTATGTTTTCAGTATCCCCAGCAACATATATATTAGTACCATCAATATTTAATACATAGCCGTTTCCTTCTCCCTTAGTATGAAATGGTTTGCCTGTCTCCCTCATATGTATAATGTTATACGCCGGTACAACAGTTAAATCTCCCCATGATGTATTTGTTTGATCTCCGTTGGCAAGAAATGTAACCTCATTAAAGTTGCTTAATCCATCTTTGCAAATTTCAGGTGCGATTATAACAGTATTTGGCTTTAATATTTCAGAGATAGCTCCGGCATCAAGGTGATCGCGATGCTGATGTGTTATTAAAATATAATCAGCATCGGGCATATTCTCATAGTTTCCAACATTTGTCCACGGATCAATATGAATAATGGTTCCCTGATAATCGATATACAAAGTTCCATGCCCAACAAAATGTAAGGTAAATGAACTGTTTTTTGTTTTAATAATATCCTGAGAAGAAATAATTCCTGTAGTCATTATAAAAGCTAATAATAAAATATGTTTTATCATAATAAAAGTATTTTTTGATTTAATGAAAGACAAATTACGAAAAATTGAAAATACAGTTTGGTAATCTACTCAAAGTATATAAAACAGAGTTGATTAGTAAAATGTTTGATTAGAAATTGCATAATATGTCTATTTAATTGACGAATTATTACCCCTCTGTGTAACCTAATTTGAGTAGATTTGAGACTATTAATCTATATTTTATTAGGAATAAAAAATAAAGTACTTTAAGGGTTTCAAATTTGATAATCATAAAACGCAATTTAATATCACGATGAAAATTCTAAATCTTACAATTTTAACGAGTCTTATCTTTTTGTTAGGAGCTTGTAACGTGAAAAACAAATCTAAATCAATAGAAAGCGAGCTAACAGGTTTTAAAAAATGGGCATCCACCCCTCCGATGGGATGGAATAGTTGGGATTGCTTTGGTCCTTCAGTTGTTGAGGATGAAGTAAAAGCCAATGCTGATTATATGGCTGAACATCTAAAAGAATACGGTTGGGAATATATTATTGTTGATATCCGTTGGTATGTAGATAATCAGACTTCAGGACACTATAATTCTTATGATGAAACAGATTTTATAATTGATGAGAATGGTAGATATATGCCATCACCGAAAAGATTCCCTTCATCAGTTGATGGTGCCGGATTTAAGCCTTTGGCTGATTATGTGCATAATCAGGGTTTGAAATTTGGTATTCATATTATGCGTGGTGTTCCAAAAGAAGCTGTATATAATAAAATGCCAATTAAGGGAACCAATATTACAGCAGACCAAATTTATTCTACAGAATCAGAGTGTACCTGGTTAAAAGATAATTATACAGTAGTAAGAGAAAAAGAGGGAGCACAGGAATATTATAATTCAATTTTGGATTTATATGCTTCATGGGGTGTAGATTATATTAAAGTTGATGATTTATCTCGTCCATATCATACCGATGAAATTGAAATGCTACGCAATGCAATAGATCAAACCGGAAGACCTATTGTATTAAGTATGTCACCAGGTGCAACTCCTATTGATCAGCATGAGCATGCTACAGCTCACGCAAACATGTGGAGAACTATTGATGATTTCTGGGATAACTGGGCACAGTTAAACTACTCATTTGGTATGTGTGCCAAATGGGCTCCATATATTACAACAGGTGCCTGGCCTGATGCAGATATGCTGCCATTGGGTAAGTTTATCAGAGGAGAAAGAGCAACAGATCGTTATACTAACTTTACTAAAGATGAACAGTATACATTAATGACTTTATGGTCAATGTTTAAATCACCTTTAATGTTTGGTGGTAATTTGCCAGATAACGATGACTTTACTAACTCTATCATTACAAATAAAGAGGTTTTATACGTCAATAAATATTCTAAGAATAATAAGGAATGGTATTCAAAAGATGATATAACTGTTTGGACTGCTGAAGATCCTGAGAACGGAGATCAGTTTGTGGCTCTGTTTAATAATGAGGGTGATGGCTTTGTTAAAACAAAAGACCTTTTATACAGAAGTGGTACAGTTTCTCAGTTAACGGATGGTTTTGGTGAAAACATAGATGTAAAACTACCAGAAGGAAGTACTAAGCTATATTTAATAGTAAATGATAGTGGTGATGGAATTGCCTGGGATCATGCTGATTGGATTAATCCTGAAGTGGAATTATCAACAGGTGAAAAAATTAAACTGACAGATTTAAAATGGGAATATGCTACTGCAGGATGGGGTGAAGTAGGCATAAACAAAAGTGTTTCAGGTAAAGAGTTAAATGTAAAAGGAAAAGTTTACGAAAACGGAATAGGAACACATTCTCAGTCTATAATTATGTATCAAATTCCTGAAAATAGTGTTCGATTTACTGCTTTTGCAGGATTAGATAAAGCAGCTACAGATGTAAAAGGTGGAACAACTGTAGAATTTATGATTTCAACAGTAGATCCAACACCAAGAAATGTTGATATTGAAAAGGCTATTGCAAATACAGGTAGAGTAAGCAGAAGCATGGCTGCAAAAGGAAAGGAAATTGAAGCAGATATAACAGGTGCTAAAAAACTATATTTAGTAGTTACTGATGCTGGAGATAATTTTAATCATGACCATGCTGACTGGGTCAATCCAACTCTTTATAAAGAAAATGGAGAGTCACTTTCTTTAACGGATTTAGAATGGATAAAAGCGGATTGTGGATGGGGAAAAGTTCAAAAGAATAAATCTATTGAAGGAAATAAATTAAAAGTTGCTGGAAATGAATATGCAACAGGATTTGGTACACATTCAAACTCAATAATAGAATTTGATATACCTGAAGGTTATACTTCGTTTAAGGCCTTATGCTCATATGACGATGAAGTTTTAAAGGCTTCAGAAGGTGTTACAATGGAGTTTTTAGTTTACACAGAAGATCCTGTATTGGATAATACAAGAAGTATTGCCGTTGATCTTGACGCATTAGGTTTTACAGGTGAATGTACAATTCGTGATTTATGGAAAAATGAGGATTTAGGAACCTATTCAAATTCTGATTTTGCGCCATCAATTCCAACTCATGGTGCAGGATTATACCGTATCTCAGGAAGTAAAAAGTAATTGACTTAAGAAAATCATACTAAATAATTCTTCAATATTTTATTATCCCATTCTGAATATGAATTTATATTCAGAATGGGATTTTTGTTTTTAGTAGTTGTTTGTATGGCCTAATCACACTAACTTTTTTCTCTCCCTTACTCCATACGCAACCATCTTATATTTATGTACTCTTATATCATGAAGAACCAGTAATATGTCTTTGACTATCTTTTCAACAATGGAAATGCTTTAAGATAAGCCCGTTTCTTATATTTGTATTATTGCGTTTCCTTTGTTGAAATTTAATAGCGTAATTATTTAGTACATAAATTCAAACATAATTTTATAGATATGAAGACAAAAAATCTATTTAGTTTTATTCTGCTTTGTGTTGTTTGTATTTCATGTTCTGATGATTCGGTAGAGAAAGAAAAAGATGTAATAGTAACAATCTACGAGGAAACAGGTTTTGGTGGTTCTGTTATGAGTAATGTGTTAACCGAACCTTTATTGTTCTCAGATACAGATAACAAAGAAGTCAGAACCTTAACTGATATTATTACCGAGGGAACTGATATTTACGAGGAGTACGAACGAGGTTATCGGTACACATATAAGGCAAAGAAAATTTGGATGGATCCTCCTCCAATGGACGTATCTAATGTTAAATATGTATTTTCAGATTTAATCTCAAAAGAAAAAATAATTACAAAAGATAGTATCTCTGATTTAACTTTAAATCTAGAATCTGTATCGATATTGTTTTGCCCCAGATTTCCATATGAATATCAAGATAATGGTTTGCTGAAATATTATGAAGCTATGTATGTTAATATAGATGGGACTAATGAGTGGAGGGGCATTATTGACATAGAAGGATTTGATTATGTGGAGGGATATGACTATAAATTAAAAGTAAGAGAGAAAATTAATGCTGATCCTTATAGCAGAAGTTATTCTTTGATTGAAGTCATATCCAAAGATGAAATATAAACTTTCTTATATTGAATTATAAATGTTTATATCTTAGTGAGATATTATTGCATTTAACTATGAAAAGAAAATCTACACTACAGTTCAAAGTCGTCTTTGTTATATTGTTTTGTCTAATTTTAAACTTTAAAAATACCAATGCTACTCGTCGTATGGAATACCTAAATAGGGGAGGAGTTGCAATAAAAATCACTGATGGAGTATTTTTATCCTGGCGTTTATTAGGTACAGAATCAACAGATCTTGGATTTAATATATACAGAGATGGAGAGAAGATTAATTCAACTCCTTTAAGTGGAGCTACAAATTACACTGATAGTTTCGGGACAATAAATAGTAAGTATGTCATTAAATCAGTTGAGAATGATGTAGAAATAGGCACGTCTAACGAAATATCAGTTTGGGCAACCTTTTATAGTACTATACAACTTGATCGTCCAGATGGAGGTACTACTCCGCCTAATCAATATGGGAGTGTAGGTAAATCTCCAAAAGGTACTTATCCTGATGGGCAGGATTATACCTATACACCAAATGATTGTAGTGTTGCAGATTTAGATGGAGATGGGGAATATGAATTGATTGTAAAATGGGATCCTTCCAATTCTCAGGATAATTCCTATTATGGGATAACAGGTGAGGTTTATATTGATGCCTATAAATTAAACGGAACAAAACTATGGCGTATTAATCTGGGTAAAAATATTCGGGCAGGTGCTCATTATACTCAGTTTATGGTGTATGATTTTGATTCTGATGGTAAGGCAGAGATGGTTTGCAAAACTGCTCCGGGAACAATTGATGGACTGGGAAATTATGTGATTATGAATGATGATGATCCTGAAGCAGATTATCGTAATCTGGATATAACCCAAACTAGCGGGTCTAATATGCTTGGGATTGTAATTAAAGGTCCGGAATACCTTACTCTTTTTGATGGTGAAACTGGAGCTGAATTAAATTCTGTAACTTATGAACAAGAAAGAGGTTCAGTTTCATCCTGGGGAGATTCTTATGGCAATCGTTCAGAAAGATATTTAGCTTGTGTAGCCTATCTTGACGGAGAAAATCCAAGCGTTGTTATGGGCCGTGGTTACTATAAGAGAGCTACTATTGCAGCCTATGATGTGGTAGAAAAGAAACTTCAAAAAAGATGGTTGTATGATTCGAATGATTATTCATCTTCTTCAAGTGCTTATGGACAGGGAAATCATAATTTAAGTGTGGGAGATGTGGATGGTGATGGTAGAGATGAAATCATGTATGGATCATGTGCTTTCGATGATGATGGTACTTTATTGTATCGTACCGGATTGGGTCACGGAGATGCTATGCATATGTCTGATTTGGATCCTTCCAGACCCGGATTGGAAGTGTATTGTGTACATGAAGATAAATCTTCTGCCTATGGTTTTGAAATGCATGATGCTGCTACCGGGGAAGTGCTTTGGGGAGAATATACAGGAACTGATGTTGGCAGGGGAATGTCCGGCGACATAGATCCTAATTACGAAGGTTTCGAATCTTGGTGTGGAAATAATATTTATTCGTGTACCGGTGAATTGATAACCAGTAACAAACCTGGATCCATTAATTTTAGAATTTATTGGGATGGTGATTTACAAGATGAACTTCTGGATTATACCAAAATTCAAAAATGGAATCCTTCATCAGAAACTACCAGTCAGATCATTGATTTTGCGTCATATACCGGGGCTTCATCGATTAATACTACTAAAGCTAATCCATGTTTAAGTGCTGATATTATTGGCGATTGGAGAGAGGAAGTATTTTATTACAATAAAAATAATCCTGGTCAGATATATCTGTTTACTACAACTACACCAACAGATTACAGATTGTATACTTTAATGCACGATCCAACTTATCGAATGGCTGTTGCCTGGCAAAATACATCTTACAATCAACCTCCCCATTTAGGTTTTTATATTGGAGATGGAGTAGAAAACGTGCCGATTCCGGATATAACATTTAATCAAATAACCAGTTCTGTATATAATAAGGTAGATTTAAAGGTTAAAATAACGTGTAAATATTATGACAATTTCCAGATTTTCTCTGAAAATACAATTGAATCAATAGAGATTTATAATTTAAAAGGAGTGTTACTTTATTCTAACACTGATTTATATACAGATAATACTTCGTTTAAGTACAAAGGAAGTGATCGATTATTGATAGTTAAGGTAGAAACCGTTGCTGGTGTAGAAATTCAAAAAATTATCAGGTAGCACTTGGTGGGACACTGTTCGTTAACAGAAATTGTTGACTTAAAAAAGGACTCCATGCAAAATATGAACATGTAATACTTCCGGAAACACTCTCGCAAACAAGAATGTCATTTCCCAGACTCTGGAAACCTTGTTGTTTGTTTGCAGGAGCTTTTCCAGAGTCTGGAAAGTTTATCGACAGGACGCGACAGCTTTTCCTGAACGTGGAAAACTTGTCAATTTTTCGCGGGAGGTTTTCCCGAGTGTGGAAAGCTTGTCGATTTTACACGGGAGTTTTTCCAGAGTCTGGAATGTGTGTCGATTTTATGCAGCAGGTTTTCCAGAAATTTGGAGATCGTCTCACAAACTTGCAAGGAGGTATAAAGAAGGTTTTTCATGTGATTTTGTAGGATTGCTAGTATTGATTATTTTTGAATGTAATAGAGCTATTAGATGTATAAACTTATTGTAAATTGTCTTAATGTAACAAACGTTTCGAGGAACAATTTGAATAAAAACTAATTAATACAAGATGAAAATAGCTGTCATATTTTTATTGTCAACATTTTTATATTTAAGCCTTACATCTTCGAAACCTATTCAAGGAGAATATCGCTATTATGAGTGGATTTTGAGACATGGTTTTTATGGTTCAATAAAGATTAATAAAAACAAGATGACTAAGTGTAATTGGTCTTCAAACTTCTTTTATCCTACGCAAATTAAGATAAAAGGAGATTATGAGATAATTAAAGATACATTAATGTTTTATCCGCAGAGGATTTCATTTTATAGAAGAAAGGAAGGAAAATATAAGAAAATTAAATCTCCATGTGATATTCTAGAAATGAACAAAATAATAGATAGAGAAAAAGAAGGTTATCTGTTGGATTATTGTGAAAAACAATTATTTGAAATAAAAGGTGACACTATTATAGAACTACAATTTGGACGCAGTTACGTTAATAAAAATTGAAAAGTATAAATTGTAGTAAAAAAAAATAACTAAAATTATATACGGGAGCTGACTGGTTATAGTTGATTCTCAGCTTGAAATGTATGACTCTTTAGAGCTCGATGAGCTTCATCCTGTAACCTTTGTATACGAAATATCACATAACCTGCAATGAGCAAATTACCATTAGACATACAAGTTCATTTTTTCAAAGTATATAACAATGAAATCAGCATTTCGGACTTTGAAAAGTGGCTATATGCTAATCAAGAGCTTGAAAAGTTACTGGATAATGAAATTTATATAGACTTAATTTCTTTGAACTTTCAGACTCGTCATGTAAAGCATGAAATGGGGAAACTTATCGATCCTTTTTTGGACTTCGGCAAATTTGAAGAAAGAAAATTAAGAAGGCTTTTGAACAGCCTGATAGAAAGAAGCCCAGAATTCGCTAAATCATTAATTCATACATATGAATTATATTGCTCTGGCTATAATTTCTTTGATAATCTTGGTTTAAGTTATGGTCTAACTTTCTCTGAAGATTTTTGGGATTTCAGTGATTGGGAAAAACTGACTTCAAAACAAAAAGAAATAAGAATTAATAGGATTTATTTGGAAGTAAAGAAAGAAGCTGAATTGATATTAAATTGGCTTGACGAAGGAAAAGTTGTTCTAACGGGAGAAACTGATGATTTAGGACATTACGAATATATTGATAATAGAACAGGAGCAAAAAGAAAATTTAGAGTAGCAGAAACAATTGAATTAGAGGAAAGCAATGATTTAGTGCTTACTAATTGCAATTCAATAAATGGCGATAGAACAATTAGATTAAGGTTTTTGGCTCGTATAAAACGTATTTTTGGTAGATAAGATTTTGCTTCTAGATTAAGTATTTACCATATTGATCCACGTTATTAACTTTTAATAAAAAGTAAGAATATGCCAAAATCTATTCGATAATTTAAAGAAGATAATGCTAAAAAAAGTATCTGTTACTGTAAATTTTAGTATTTAGAATAAAAGATGTAGAACAATTTTTAATACCCTTTATAATGTTTCTGCATTATGCAGGAATTGCGTTAGAAAAGAAAGATTATTTGCTAAACATGATATCAGATTCATGTTTTTGTAAGTAAATAACCTATACACCTTTAATGTAGACTGTTTAAATCACTATGATTAGGGATTGTAGCATTTAAGTAGTTACGCTATTTTCAAAACCTTTATTTATTATCATAACTATATCGTTTAAAACGATATAAACAATTAAATTAAGTGTTTTGATGCAAAGTATATTAATAAAAATTTCACTAGTAATTTCATTTATTCTTTCTTCTATATCCATTCATGCACAGGATATTATAGTTGGAAACAAGGTTGGGTTATATTCAGAAATTCTTGATGAGGAAAGGGAACTTTGGATTTCGTTGCCAAATTCGTATCATGATAGTTTATATGCTCAATCTTCATATCCTGTATTGTATCTTTTAGATCCCGACTATCATTTTTTCTCTATGGTAGCTGTTCGTGAAGCCTTAACAGGAGGATTGTACAATTATATGCCTGAAATGATTATTGTGGGTATAAGCAATACTGATCGGTCAAGAGATTTGACTCCTACCAATAGTGCAGTAATTCATTCTGGTAAAAAAATACACACAACGAGTGGTGGAGCGGATAATTTTTTATCATTTATAGAGAAAGAACTTATACCTTTTGTTGACTCAAAGTATAGAACAAATAAATACCGAATACTTAATGGTCATTCATTTGGAGGACTATTCACCTTATATGCTTTACAGGAAAGGCCAACGTGTTTTAATGCCTATATCGTTCATGATCCAAGTATTTGGTGGGATGATATGACTCTGTATAAATCAGCACTTAAAAAACAGAATGCATTAAACCTTAATGGTAGGTGTTTGTATTTATCTATGGCATATAATCAGGAGCAGCAGAAAGACCGGCTTCGACATTCTCAGTCTATTCTTGAATATAAGGAAGGAATACTTGGAGCCTTTAAAGAAAGAGGCTTGCGATATAAATTTGAATATTTTTCAAATGAAGATCACGGAACCATATTTTTACCTGCCTGTTATAATGCACTGCGATATATTTACCAGGGAATTTGTTTGCCTGTGAAAGAAATACCTGACAACCCTGATATTCTTACAACACAATATAATTCTGTAAGTGACAGCCTACATTTTAAACTCATTCCTTCTGCAAAAATGGTGAAAGAAATTGCTGATTATTGTTTAATACGTCAAAAAATGGAAAGTGCTGAAAAATTACTCCAACTCAATATACAAAACTACCCCCAAAGTGCATACGCATATTTAAACTTAGGTAAGTTATACTTAAAAATGAATAAAGCCGATATGGCTGCAGAACAATTTCAGTTAGCAAAATCCCTGGATGCTTCCATCATTATTCCCACTATTTCAGAAGAATTAAATAACAATCAATAAAAATACAAATATGACTTTAAAGGAATTAATTGGTAAAATCCACCTGTGGTTGGGATTGATAACTGCACCTTTGGTGTTTTTTGTGTGTATTACCGGAACTATATTTGTTTTCAGTGATGAAATTGTTGACCTTTCTGCCGGAGATGCCAGGTATGTTAAACAGGTTAAAGAAGAAAAATTACCAACCGAAGACTTGATTAAAATTATTAAGGAAGCTTTTCCTAAACGTATGCAACCGAGTTACATGGTTTGTTATCGTAATCCAGACAGAAGTGTCAGGTTTAATAGTTTTAGCAAAGAAGAAGGCCTTCGTATGGTATATATAGATCAGTATACAGGTGAAATATTAAAAGATGATCCTACTATATATTTCTTTTATGTTGTAGCGCACCTGCACCATTCTTTAATGCTACATGGTGTTGGAGAATGGATTATTGATATTACAAGCATCATTTTTTTAATTGCATTATTAACTGGGCTTATTATATGGTGGCCTAAAAAATGGGATAGAAAACATAGAAAAGCATCATTTACTGTAAAGTGGACTGCAAATGCAAAGAGAATTAATTATGATTTGCATAACGTATTGGGATTTTATTCTTTAGGAATTTGTATTGTAATAGTAACAACAGGTTTATTGATAGCCTTTAAACCCTTTGCCTCATTTACCAAAAATGCTTTTGGAGGAGACGCTTCCATTCAAGTGAACAGTTTGTTAATTAAATCTGAAAAAGATTCAACGATGACATTGTCACCTATCAATAGTTCTATTGACCAGGCTTTTGATAAATGTCCTGATAAAAATCAATTGAAACTTTTAACCTTCAGATTAGATACATGGGATTATTATGTTATTACCATGTCTAATAAAATAGGTATAAAAAGTGCCATGGATGGAGTGTATCTTTCCTTCGATAAACATACCGGTGAAGCAGTAGATTTACCCATGGAATTTAAAATAAATAAAAAAGTGGAAGATGTTTACTGGAGTCTTCACTTGGGTAACTATATGGGATTATTTGGTAAAGTAATTACTTTTCTGGCAGGGTTAATAGCATCTTCGTTACCGGTTACAGGTTTTATTATGTGGCTAAATAGAAGAAAGAAACAAAAGAGAAACAAACAAGCATTAATAATATAGTTTTTTGAGTTTACAAGCTTCAGTTAAAGCTTGATTCTGCAATATGCATTTGTAATAAAATTTATTTGGATAGTTATATATAAAATTAAATTGGGTTAATAAAAAACTCCGATCGTATTTTCGATCGGAGTTTTATTTTAGTATGAATTTATTTAATATTTTATTCTTCTTCAGCTGTAAGAACACCAATGGCACTTACTCCTTCAGCAACTACTTTAGCACCCATGGTTGCAATAGATGTTTCTGGATTAATAGTGTACAGGTAGTTTTCATTGTCAGAAGTAATTACCGGAACTACTAATTGATTATTGTCAGAATCAATAAATGGTTCGCCTACATAAAATGGGTCATCTTCGATACCTGAAGCCGTTGGAAAATTACTTACCCAGCTAAACGTTTCTGTAGCTACATCAACCACTGCAAAACGGTCTGCATCAACACCAAAAGTTGCATCTGATCCCTTTCCAGGATACATTGATAAAACAAATGTTGTTCCGCCCATATAATAAGATCTAAACAGATTATAACCTCCTGATGCTTCTGTTATATTATAAAAATAATCCTCATCGAACTCAAAATCTCCGGCATTAATTTTAAGAATACCAGATGGGATAAGAAGAGATTCCGCTACAACATAATTGGTTTGTCCCGAAGAGAATACATAAAGATCTCCATTATCAACAACTTCAAGACCTGTTAATCCTTGCGAGTATTTTTGTCCTGCTACAAAACCAGTTCTTCCTTCATCTTTAATAACTTGTTTTATACTATAGTCAGAATTAAAAACCACAACATACGTATTGTTCAGGTAATCAGAAGTAAAACTTGAAGAGTTAATGCTTCGTGCACCTGCAATCATATAACCTTCGTATTCAGCAATATCAGTTATATAACCAGATTCTCCTTCCTCTAACATATCTTTACTATCTATAGTGTAAAGTGTTGACGCATCTGTTTCCGGATCTATTTCGTAGAAATAAGCATAATTTGTTGTTGTTAAATCTCTTAGTCTGTCAGAATAAGCTACAATTAGTTTGTCGCCAACTATTCCTTTTGTATGCACAGAAACTTCCAAACCAAGTTCATTACGTTGGCTAATAGTACCATCATTATTTAAAATGTATGAGCCAGTAACCCCTGCTTCTGTAGAATTGTACAAGAAACCATAAGCTACCTTATCATTTACAAATGTCCAAAAGCTACTACCTGCAGATTGAAGGGCATCGGCAGAAGTCGCATCAAAGGTACTGTCTTTAACTACAGCATTGCCTGTAACCAGATAATCGTTTTCACCAGAAGAAGCAACTACAATATATTTACTCTCTACATTGCTTTCACTTTCATTGTCATTACCTTCATCTTCACAAGATGTTAATGGTAGCATTGTAAGCAATGCTGCCAACATAAGATTGAAATATAAGTTCTTAAATTTCATAATGTTATATTTATTTATATTATTAATTACTCTACATTTTATTAATGAAATACCTAAACTTGGCAGAGAAACTTCTTCCTGGTTTTTGAAGACTGAAATTGTCGTATAGTTTGGCATCGAAAATATTTTTAGCATCTACAGAAAGGTTGTACTTTCCTTTTTTCCAGGAATAAACCATACCTATACTATGGTTCCATTGTGTAGGATTTTTTTCAGCTGACTGGTAAGTATCCCATTCGTTTAAAAATTCATATATAAACTGGATGGTATATCTTAAACTTAACTTACTTTCTTTTTGCCATATATCATTAAAGAAATATTCACCATCCGCATTTCCAAAAAAGTTGGGTTCGTTAGGAACAAGTGCATTTACCTGTGTTGGATCATTTTCAGGGTCGTATTTCATTGGTCTTTGGTAAGAAATATTTGCCCCACAAGTAAAACGATCGCTGTAGGAATATCTTAGTTCAGCATCGATACCGGGTGTTCTTACCATCGAAATATTTTCGTAAGATTCGTCGAAAGTTGTAGTTAGGGTTCTTTTAATAAAATCTTTGGTTCTGCGGTAAAAAATGTTAACATCTGTACTGAAAAAGTTCTCAGAATTCATTTGTCGATTATAATGAAAACCTAAGTTAAAATTATCACTCGATTCGGGTTTTAAATCAAAATTAGTGGTGTATCTTAAAAATACCTGACCAAATATTTCTTTGGTTTCCGGCATACGCGAGGTTAACTCATAGTTGGTTTTGAGTTGTAAATCAGGATTTAAAAAATAGGTTAAAGTAAATCCATAGCCAAATGTATTCCCCTTCATAGAAACCATTTGATAGTTCTCCACATCTGCAGAGTTTACATTTATATAAGCTGAAGAATAATATGAATATCGTTTAGCAAATACAGATGTATTTATTTTGTCACTAAATTCACTGCCCAGGCCTATACCTAATATATTTCTGTTATATGTTCTGGGACGGGCGTTTGTTTTATCGTCGGTATCTAAGATGTCATCTCCTTCTCGTGAAAAGAGGTTGGTTACATTGTTTATTGTGAGTCGGTGACCTGTAAAAGGTTCGTAATTAATGCCTGCGTTTATGGTTCCGTTATTGTCATTATACTTATAATCAGAAGCAGCTTCCTCGCCTTTAGAAGGAGATGCTCTACGCTGTCCCAACCAATTATATTGCCAATAGGAGGTATCTACGTTATGTCCTTCTCCTAAATTAAAGTTAGCCGCAAAGTTTACATCCAGATTTTCGGTAAACAAGTCATCTTTTGAATATAGAATTGACGGCATAATAGTGTTCGAGGTATAATGTTTATCACCATATACAGGATTGATATAAGCCGGGTGTTGTATTTCTTTATATTCATTTCCAAAAGTGAAACCAAACAATAGTTGATCTGCAAAATTTTTATTTACCACTCCTGTTTTAAATATCACTGTTTCATTATGGTATGTGTCGTGAAAGCGTTTTACCCGTTGAGGGTCAGTATATATGTTTGTGTTAAAGTCCAGAATGCTTACATCATCCACATAATAGCTGTTATCGGAGTAGTTTTGGTAAGCACTTAGTTGCGCAGTGAAACCTTTTTTTGAGGTATAACCAGCATTTACATATGTAAGGTGTGTGTTAAAAGAACCATATGAATAAGATGCATCTATATAGCTTCCCGGCCTTTTTTTAGTTACAATATTAATAGCACCGCCTAGTGCATCAGACCCAAAAGTAACAGGAACAACACCTTTGTAGACTTCAATTCGCTCGGCCATATTTACAGGCAGGTTGTTAAGCTGAAACGAAGAACTCATTGCATCCATAGGCATACCATCAATAAATACGCGAACATGATTACCACTTAACCCATTAATGGTGATATCGGAAGCTGAGCCTAAACCTCCTTCCTGTTTTATTTTTACTCCGGGAGTTTGATTTAGTAACTCTGTTAAATTAATAGCTGAGTTATGATAAGGTTTGGCGTCAATAGCTACTACATTAAAGCCGGTTTCTTCAACAAGTCTAATGTTAGATTTTGCTATAACTGTTGCTTCGTCAAGCGTTGTGTTTGGATCAGCCTTTAGTACAACATCATATTTTAATGGTGTATTTACTCCTTCTTCAATTGCTATTTCTTTTTTTAAGCAGCCCACCATAGAAAAAACAAGAGTAGTCAACTTGTCATTATTAATGGTTAATTTATATTTACCATCAATATCGGTAACTGTTGCATTACTAGTGTTCTTTTCGTGAATAGTAGCTCCAATTAAAGGAAAGCCTCCTTCATCTTGTATGGATCCTTTTATGGTAAGCTTTTGAGCATGAGCTAGAGTAATAGAGCAAAAAACTGTCAGAAGAGTAATGGCTGCCTTCATTCATTTAGTATTAATTAGAATAGTAAGGCAAAACTAAGTACGAATAAACTGCATGACAATCCCAAAAGGTAGTGAATTACTTAAATAGTTTTCTTTTATACAAAGGAATATGAAGACCTGTTGTGCATTGAGTAATGCCCAATCTGTAAATACTCATTTAGCCTATAATAATATGCCTTTTTATATGGATATAATAAAAATGAATTCTAGATCGTGTTGTTAAGTGTTTGTAGTATTGGTGTTTGTGAGGTTGTTGTTTAGTGGATGTAGTAAAGATTTTTGAACAATTAGTATAGTTTTCCAGTGAACATATTTGTCCTAATCTATCACTTTTATAAAATACCTTTAATGTATCAAGTCTATTTTTAATCATACCAATAAATGGGTAGATAGTGTTCAAATTCATTTGGAATTAGCGTAAAAGGGCATAATCAGTTTTAGGAATAAGAGCCTAAAGTAAATTATAAATTTAAAAAGCAAAATGTGGAAAATGTAATTATATGAAACGAGCCATAATAAAATATTCTCACGCTTGAGAATGATTTTTTTCGGTGAGTTTTATGTGACGATTAAAAGAAAAAATAAACAAATGAATAATATTATTTATTGTATCTAATACAAATGATTATTTTGAAATCATAAAGCTTTTTGGGGAGTGATACCCTTTTTCCGTTTTATTTTGGTATAATAAACTCAAACCTAGAACCTTTACCAAAAGTTGATTCTACAGTAATATCTCCATCTAATAGTTCGGCAAGTTGTTTTGAAATAGTCAGACCTAAACCAACGCCACGTTCTTTAAATTTATCGTTATATGAAATCTTTTCAAAGCGGTCAAATATGCGATCCAGATCATTCTTTTTAATCCCAACACCTGAGTCTTTTACAATAAACAATATTGAGTCATTATTATATTCGACTGTAAATTGAATAAAACCTTCATTGGTATATTTAAACGCGTTAATTAGTAGATTAGAAATGATTTGTTTACATCTAAAGTAATCTGAATGAATATTAAAGTCGTTACTATACTCTGGGTAAATAAACTCTATAGTTTTTAGTTTTTCCGGAGTAATATTCTGAAGTATTGCAGTAACAACATCTTTATAAAGAGACTGAAAGCTAAAGCTTTCTCTAATAATGTCGATAGAACCGGCTTGTATCCTTGAAATATCAAGTATATCATTGATCAAATGTAACAAGGCTTGTCCATTAGTTTTAATAACATCAGTAAACTCCTTTCGTTCAGTTTCAGTTAAACTATCATCATTTAGTAAATCAGAAAAGCCAATTATGGCATTCATCGGAGTTCTTATTTCGTGACTCATATTTTGTAAGAAGGCCGATTTTAAGTTGTTTGCTTTTTCAGCTTTTTCTTTGGCATCCTTTAATTCACATGTTCTTTCTTCAATAAGTTGCTCTAATCCAAATTTATGATCCTCTAATTCATTGTTTTTAACTAAAAGCATTTCCCTTTGAACTTCTATCTCTTCCTTTTTTTCTTCAAGTTCAACATTAGCTTCGTATAATTTTTTGGTTCTGTCTACCACTTCCTTTTCAAGAATACACCTCTGACGTTTAATGTTATTAATTCGTCTGTAGAATACATAGAACAAGAGTACAATTACAAAAAGTACAATAAGAAACTTAAACCATACCGTTTGATAAATAGCAGGAATAATGATTATTTCTATTTTCTTTGGTTTTTCATTCCAAAATCCATATCCATTAGCTGCTCTGACTACAAAGGTGTATTTACCAGGAGCAAGATTTGTATAAGTAACTTCGTGTGTAGGTTCATCAACAATAATTTCTTCATCATCAAATCCCATGAGTTGAAAAGCTAACTTATTTTTATGGGGTCTAATAAAATTAATACTCGCAATATGGAAAGAGAACACCTTATCATTGCTATGTAAAGTAATAGTATCAGTATATTCAATAGGTTTATCCAGTATAATTCTATTATCGTGTGTTACTTTAGGTGTTATTATTTTATTCAGAACTTCTAATGATATTATTTGAGGTATTGCAAGCGAAGAGTCAGGGTGTAAATCTTCAGGTTTAAATACATTAAAACCTTTAATACCCCCAACTAATAATTCATTAGTTTTATGATCGAAAAAGTGTGCTCCTTCAACAAATTCATCATCTTGAAGGCCATCAATCTTATAATAAGATGTAATGTCTTCAGATATAGTATTAAAACAAGCAATGCCCCTTGTCGTTGTAAGCCAAAGATTATTACTGGAGTCAAAAATTAAACCTACAATATTATTAGAAGGTAATCCATCTCTTGGAGAAATGATCTTTATTGAATTGTCATTGTCATTTATTCTATATAAACCATTTGAAGTTGCAGCCCAAAAAATACTATCATTCTGCTGTAGTGTCATGAATACATTTTGCTTGGACCATTGATCAACTGTACAATATCTTTTCTGAATAACTTCCTTTTTAGGATCGAAAACAACAATTCCTCCAAATTCAGCTGATATCCACAAGTTTCCATTCTTTTCTTTGCTGATGTGCTGAATGTTATCCATATCAAAGAAATCTTTGCTATAGTAACTTATTTTATGATTTATCTTGTTGAACTTAATGATGTTATCCCAATTGGCCATCCATAAATTATTCTCATCATCTTCAATAATGGAGTATATCCGGGAATCAACCTGTAGTTTATTTTCATCATAAACCTTATATGTAATGAACTTATCTTTGAGAGGTAGATATTTAGCAAAAGACCCTTGTGTACCAACCCACATAGTACTATCCTTATCAAAATAAACAGATCGTATTTTATTGGAATATATATCGCCATCTTTTTCATCTCCTTTTCTAAAGACTTTGAAAGAATTATGTTGCGGATTAAATTTTATGAGTCCCTTAGTCTGTGTTCCAATCCAGATATTTCCATTTGCATCCTTGTTTAGGGCTCGAACAAATAAGTTATGGATTGTAAAGTTATCGTTCTTAAATTTTAAGTAGTTCTTAAAAAGTTTTTTGACAGGACTATAAAACAGGATTCCATCATTAAATTTTGCTATCCATATAATAGCGTTTTTATCCTTTGTAATACAGCCAATATCAGTTGCTTCTTTAAATGGACCATCAGTTAGCTTTGTTAAACTTTTATTTTTGGTGTTATATAAGAAAGCTCCATTCTGTCGGGCAGATACAATTATTGTTTCGTTATCAAATTGCTCATAACAAATGTTATCTGGCTTTACTGAAAAATTATAGATCTGTCCAATAGAATCAACTAAGTTTTCTATTTCAATGTTTCTTTTAAGTATTTTATCAGGAAGCTGGGAGGCAACAAAACCTTGTTCTTCCGTGTAGAAAAATCCATTTCTAAAATCTGAGGTTCCCCATAATACTGAATCTTCATCAATAAAAAACTTCTCTATGTTATTAAAAGGAAGTCCTTTATTGCTATTTTTCTCATGTGTATAATGGGTAAATTCTTCATTGACCATGTTGAACTTAATAATGCCCGAACCTCTTGTAGCCAGCCATAATATATTGTTTTTTACAGGCTGTATTTCTGTAATTAAAGAAACCGGAAGTGAACAGGAATCATTGGGTATATGCGGATATACTTTAAAATTATTACCATCATAACGTGCTAAACCATCAACAGTACCTATCCATATAAAACCATTGTTATCATGCGCAATGGAATAAACTTTTGAACTTGGTAATCCTTCTGTTGTTGAAATAACTTCAAAAACACTGGAATGCTTTTGAGCAAATATATAATTGGAAAGAATTAAAAATATAATAAGAATCTTTAAGCTGCGCAAAACAAAATTAGATATTTAGATTTTCGAATAATAACAGTTACAAGTCGTATATGTTTTATATAGTGAATGTTTCCTGTTAACGATAAAACATATTATAAACTTTATTTACGCAGTCTGATACGGAATTAAATAATAATAGTTAGGGAATGTTTAATAAAATATCACTAAGTAAGATAAATAATGTTAATTAGTTAAGTCTCTTTACTAAAACCCTTATACAATGATATTAATTAGGGGCAATTAATTTAAAAATTAGTATAATTGCCGCATGGAACCAGTTTTTAAGAATGATGCAATTGTATTTGGGATATTATGTATTATCCTGGCTGTTATATTTGTAACGTCTAACAGCAAAAATAAGTTTTTTCAAAAGTTTTATACATATGTGCCGGTACTGTTGCTGTGTTATTTTATTCCCGGGATATTTAACTGGCCATTAGGTCTTATATCAGGTGAAGAGTCTCATCTGTATTTTGTTTCATCAAGATATTTATTACCCGCCAGTTTGGTTCTGTTCTGCATTAGTATCGATTTTAAAGGAATTATTAATCTTGGTCCAAAGGCATTGATAATGTTTTTGACTGCAACTGTAGGTATTGTTATTGGTGCACCTATTGCGCTTTTTATTGGAAGCTTATTTTTTCCAGAGATAAATATGGCTGCAGAAGGTGAAGAAATATGGCGTGGTTTGTCTACTGTAGCAGGTAGTTGGATTGGAGGAGGTGCTAATCAAGCTGCAATGAAAGAGATTTATCATTGTAGTGATAATTTGTTTTCAACATTTATTATTATTGATGTAGTAGTTGCTAATATCTGGATGGGATTTTTATTGTATGGAGCAGGTATAAGTGATAAAATTGATAAAAAGCTAAAAGCAGATAATTCTGCTATTGAAGAATTAAAAAAGAAAGTAGAAACATATAGGGCGAAGATTGCTAAGATTCCAACAACAACTGATGTATTTGTTATTTTGGCTATTGGTTTTGGTGCAACAGCTATTGCTCACTTCGGAGCTGATATTATTTCAGCGGAATTACAGAAATATATTGGATTTTTAAATAAATATAATCTGAACTCATTAGCGTCCGGATTCTTTTGGTTAATTGTAATTGCTACAACAATAGGATTAGCTTTATCCTTTACAGGCCTTAGAAAATATGAGGGAGCCGGAGCTTCTCGTTTAGGTAGTGTATTTATCTATATTCTGGTTGCTACCATCGGTATGAAGATGAATATTCTGGAAGCATTTCAAAATCTGCATTATTTTGTGATAGGCTTAATATGGATGGCTGTTCACGTTTCATTATTATTATTAGTGGCTAAGCTAATTAAAGCACCATTCTTTTTTGTCGCAGTTGGTAGCCAGGCCAATGTAGGAGGGGCTGCATCAGCACCGGTAGTAGCATCTGCTTTCAGTACTGCACTTGCACCTGTTGGAGTACTATTGGCTGTGTTAGGTTATGCTCTGGGTACTTATGGAGCTATTGTTGCAACGCAATTAATGCAATGGATTCATTTGTAGTAAAATACTTTTAAAATAACTATATACGGGCCTGTTGAATTGAATCAACAGGCTTTTTTTATGCAATTCAATTGCATATATGTGTGTGTTTGCATCTTTATCAAATAGTTAAAACATAATTTTCAGGCTGTTACTTCATTATAAAATTCTTAAATTGAGATAGTATGAAATAAGTTAGAAGAAGTGCTACTTTATAATGGAGATGTTTCTTCTTGTACATAAATACCCTGAAAATCATAAAATCTAAACAAATGCGTAAAATCTTAAGCTTACTGGTAATCATTATTATTGCAATGGGATGTCAGAATAAAAATACACAGTTATCTTCCAATGAAGAGGTTGTAGATCCTTATCAACCTCAGGAATACGTTAAATTAAACCACCCGGAATGGAGTAAGAATGCAAGTATTTATCAGATTAATACAAGGCAGTTTACAAAAGAAGGAACATTTAAAGCGGCCCAGGAACAAATTCCTCGGCTTAAGGAGCTTGGTGTAGATATTATCTGGTTAATGCCTGTTCACAAAATAGGGGAGAAGAACAGAAAAGGAACATTAGGTAGTCCTTATTCGGTTAAAGACTACTATAGCGTTAATCCTGAATTTGGAAATCTTCAGGACCTTAAGGACTTTGTGAATACTGCTCATCAGCAAGGAATGCATGTTATTCTGGATTGGGTTGCCAATCATACTGCATGGGATAATGTTCTGGTTGAACAGCATCCGGAATGGTACGATAAAGATTATAATGGTCATTTCAGACCTACTCCCTGGTGGGACTGGTCAGATATTATAGATCTGGATTATAATAAACCGGAATTAAGAAAATACATGACCGAAGCTTTAAAATATTGGGTGAAAGAAGCCGATATTGATGGTTATCGTTGTGATGTGGCAGGTTTTGTACCTGTAGATTTTTGGAATAATGTAAGAAAAGAGCTGGATGCTATTAAACCTGTATTTATGTTGGCCGAATGGGAGTCACGTGATTTACATGCAGAGGCATTTGATATGACTTATGCATGGAGCTGGAATGAATATTTGCATAAGATATGCACCGGTAAAGCTGATGTAAACAGTTTATATATTTATTATTCATGGAATGAATGTGCTTTCCCATCTAATAGTATGCGAATGACATTTGTGAGTAATCATGATAAGAATGCCTGGGAAGGAACAATGTGGGAACAGTTTGGTGATGGTTTAGAGGCCGCAATTGTTTTGTCTGTAGTAGGCGATGGTATGCCGTTAATATATAATGGACAGGAAGCAGGAAATACAAAAAGACTTGAATTCTTTGAGAAAGATCCAATTGAATGGAAAAAGCATCCAATAGGTGATTTATATAAAAAGCTTTTTGCATTAATGAAAGAGAATACAGCATTATGGCATGCCAAATGGGGTGCTAAAATGATAAAAGTACCAAATAATGCAGAAGCAGAAGTGTTTAGTTTTGTCAGACAGAATGATGTAGATAAAGTATTTGCAGTCTTTAATTTTTCTGATAAAAAGCAGGAGGTCAAGTTTAAAGAAGAACTTTACCGTGGAAACTATATTGATTTTACCACAGACGAGGAGGTTGATTTAGATAAGGATTTGAAATTAGATATGAAACCGTGGAGTTATAAGGTTTACTATATAAAGTAATGGGTATATTTTGTAGAGTCCTGTTTTTAATAAATTGGTGTTTCATGTAACGGAGAATTGAAAACAGATAGTGATTTAAATCATATTGAAAAATAAGCCTGACGATTATGTTAATAGCATTTAATAATGTATTAATAAATATTAAATGGCAAAAGGTTGATGAACAAATGCATCATTATGCAGTTTAATTCCAAATAAATAACAAAAATACTTTTTTAATATGGCAAAGAATATTAACGTAGGATTATTAATTATAAGAATATCTGTCGGAGCTTTAATGCTTCTGCATGGTCTATCAAAACTGGTTGGAGGAATTGGTTTTATTCAAGGTATATTAGAGTCTAAAGGATTACCAGGATTTATCGCTTATGGAGTAATTGTTGGTGAGGTTTTAGCTCCTCTTGCAATAATAATTGGTTACAGAACCAGAATTGCTGCTGCTATATTTGCATTTAATGCTTTGGTAGCTATGTTTTTAGTGCATGCACAGCAAATATTTACTCTAAGTGAACAAGGAGGATGGGCTCTGGAATTATTAGGTCTGTATTTATTTGGTTCTGTAGCACTAATATTTACAGGTGCAGGAAAAATTGCTTTATCATCTAATAATAAGTGGGATTAAATACCACCTATCATATGTAGTCGTCCGGATATTCTATTTGAGTATCCGGTTTTTTTATGTCTTTTAGATTTGTGATTATAGAACAGTCTGTAAATCATAATATCACGTTTTGACGAATTGTATTTTTACGATTTATTGTCAAAAAATTTAATTTATTCATTCTGGTAACTACTTGCTTTTGTTGGGCGTACAACTTTTTGGGAATAAGGATAAAACAGTAAGGGCGCGTTGATTAAAGATGTACTGTTATTTATAGAGTAATAGTATTATGTAGAATTTTACTTTTTAAGAATGAAAAAAACTATTTTGCTTGCAATGACATTATTGGGAATGGTGTCATCGTTATTATCACAGGAAAAATCAAAAGCGGATATTAGTGCCGGTGTTGATTTTTATAACAGATATGTATGGCGTGGTTTATTATTTACAGATGCCCCGAGTATACAACCATATATTACTGCCTCCAAAGGTGGATTCTCTGCTACAGCATGGGGTTCTTATGCTACATCAAAAAATTATGCAGAGATTGATTTGTTCTTATCATATACCGTTGGTGGCTTTACAATAGGTTTAAGCGATTACTATACAGAAGATGAGACTGATTTAACATTAAATGATTACTCTGTTTACGATCAGGGAGAAACTGCTCACTTAATTGAATCATATATAAGTTATACGTTACCTGCAGAAAAATTTCCACTTACTATTACGGCCAGTACGTTTGTTCATGGAGCTGATTTGGATGCCAATGGTGATCAAAACTATTCATCTTACTTTGAATTAATGTATCCTTTCTCAGTAAATGATTATGATTTGTCATTGACATTAGGAGGAACCCCCGGAGAAGGTTATTATGGTTCAGAGGCCGGAATAGTTAACTTATCATTTGGTGCTTCCCGAAGTATTAAGGTTACAGATTCTTTTTCTATACCTTTGAATACAGCTTTTATTGTTAATCCTTTAGCTAAAGATTTATTCTTTGTTGTAGGTATCTCTTTATAATCTTCAGATACATTATTTTGATAATGTAGCGTAGATATGCCGATAGAATTAGTGTTTGTGGAGAACAAAAAAATGTATGAAAAAAAATAATTTTACCCCCCTAAAACAAAAACTTGGAATTGCTATTTCCATAGGAATTTTTGTTACAGTTAGTGCCATAATTACATATAGTGCCTATGTTACCAGAAAAGAGGCTGTTGCTTCTGCTCAAAATGCAGCTCTTTCTATTGCAAAAGACTTTTCAGGTAATGTTCAGATAGAGATTGAAGAGGCCATGGATATTTCACGTTCACTTGCAAATATTTTCTCTGTATCAGGAGATGAGAAAATGAAAGGAGAATTGTCACGAAATCATGCAGTATCATTAGCTGAAAAAGTATTGTATTCTAATGATGACTTTTTAGGATTAACATTAGCATTTGAACCAGAAGCATTTGATGGTAAAGATGAAGAGTATGTTAATAAGCCCGGTCATGATGCAACCGGAAGATTTTTAGCTTATCTGACTAAAGGAGAAGGAAAACATGCTGTTGTGGATGTTTTAATAGATTATGAAACAGAAGAGTCGGGACCTTGGTATTGGGAACCAAAAAAACGAATGACTGATTTTTTAACAGAACCTGTTGTTTATCCGGTTCAGGGTGTTGATGTTACAATGGTTTCGTGTATGACACCAATTATTTATGAGGGTACTTTTTTAGGTGTTACAGGATTGGATTATCCAATTGATTTTATGCAGCATAAAGTATCTGAGGGCGAATACTACGAAGGTAATTATCAAATGAGTATTGTTTCAAACGAGGGAGTATTTGCTGCTAATAAGGATAATCCTGATTTTGTAATGAAGAGTCTGAAGGAAATTTATCCTGATACTTATGAACAACAGATTAAAGACATAAAAAGCGGTAAGACCAAGATTGAAATTAATGATGACAATTTGGTAGCTTATGTTCCTTTAAATATTGCAAGAACAGGTGTAACCTGGCAGGTGCGTTTTTCTGTATCAAGGGATATTATTATGGCGAGAGCACGAGTATTAATGCGAGGTCAGATAATTATAGGTGTAGTTTTATTAGCCTTAAGTTTAATAAGTATTATTTGGTTTATCTCTAAGTTGATAAAACCGGTTGGATCCATGGTAACTATGGCAAACACTATTGCTCAAGGCGATTTAGTTGAAGAAGTTACAATTAAAGCCAGTAATGATGAAATAGGTTTATTGTATGAGGCTTTCAATAAGATGCGAATAAGCTTAAAAGAAATTGTTACCGGTATTATTGATAGTGCAGAGCAAATAGCTTCTGCAAGTTCTCAATTAAGTGCAACCAGTACTAGTTTATCGCAAAGTGCATCAGAACAAGCATCTTCGTTAGAAGAAGTATCTTCAACAATGGAAGAAATTGCAAGTAATGTCCAGAATAATACCAATAATGCAAAAGAAACTAATGGATATGCGAGACGATCAGCTACTGAAATCAAAGAAGTAAATTCAGCTTCGAAAGAAAGTATTGCAGCTGCCAGAATGATTGCAGAAAAGGTAACTGTGATCAATGAAATAGCAATGCAAACAAATATCTTGTCGTTGAATGCTGCTGTAGAAGCTGCCAGAGCAGGTGAATTTGGACGAGGTTTTGCTGTAGTTGCCGCTGAAGTTCGTAAGTTAGCTGAGTTATCAAAGAAAGCAGCTGAGGAAATAGTAATTCAAACACAAAATAGTGTTAATGTAGCTGAGAATACTGAGGAACGTTTAAACGTGATTATTCCTGAAATTGAAAAGACTGCTGATTTAATCGAAGAAATATCAGTTGCAAGTACAGAGCAAACCAGTGGAGTTGATCAGGTAAATCTGGCTATCCAGGAATTGAATCATGTTACGCAACAAAACACTTCTGTTTCTGAAGAAGTTGCTGCCAGTGCTGAGCAATTACATAGTCAGGCAGATATTATGAAAAAGCATATAGGATTCTTTAGAATCTGATATATACCTAAATGATGTTTTTTATTAGTAGGGTGTTTTACTTTAAAGTATTACACCCTTTTACTTTTAATCAGGCTGTTAAAAATAGTTAGAAAACATAGAGCAATCTGATTTCTCTGTACTTTTATGGCATGAAGCATTTTAAGCAATATACGCCATTGGTCATAGAGGAATTAAGTGCAAATACTTTTCATTATCCGCCTCACCATCAAACATACTATGAGTTGGTTTATATTAACAAAGGAAGTGGTGTTTCTCATATAAATACGACTTATTTGCCTTATCAGGAAGGCGACTTATTCTTTGTCTCTCCTGAGGATAATCATTATTTTGAGGTGCAGGAATATACAACCTTTGTATTTGTAAAATTTACCAATGAGTATATTAAAAATCTTCAAGCAATTAACTTTCCCTGGCAGCAACAAATATTTAATCCTTTATCGCTTTTTAAAAATGTTTATTTGAAAGAACAAGGATTACAATTAAATGCATCCGAAAAGCATAGATTGAAAAACTCAGTTCAGGATATGTTACAAAATAAAGATTCTGAAAATGGTGTTAATTCTTTAGTTGTTTACTTTCAATTACAGGTGATATTAAGTACTGTGCATGAATACTTAGAAAGAATAAGCAAAACACAGGTGCTTAACGAAAATAATAATGTTCAGGTAATCAATTATATTCATCAGAACATATATGATCCTGAGATGCTCAGAATTTCAATGGTTGCTGAACATTTTAATATTTCGGAACAATACTTTAGTGCATGGTTTAAACAGGTTTATAAAATTAGTTACAAGAACTATATAGACCATTATCGTATTGAGCATTTAAAGAACAGGTTGCTTCATTCTTCTGCATCAATTCAATCTATAGCTGATGAGTTTGGCTTCTCTGACAGTAGCCATTTCTCTAATTATTTTTATAAGCATACACAAATAAGACCTGTGAGTTATCGCAAGGAAGCTTTAAAATTGGAATAACCACTGCATTCCCAATAGAATATATGGAGCAAACAATGCTGTAAATATTCCATTTATAATAAGTCCAACAGTTGAAAATGCACCGTAATTATTACTGATTTCCATAGATCTGCTGGTTCCTACTACGTGAGACGCCATTCCAATGGAAAATCCTTGTGCAATAGGATTGCGAACCCAAGTATAATGCATGATCAAGTATCCGAATATAGATCCAAAAATTCCAGTAAACATTACAATACAAGCCGTAAGTGATGGAATACCTCCAATAACTTTAGAAACATCCATTGCTATAGGTGTAGTTATGGATTTTGGAACAAGAGATAAAACAATTTCTTTTGGAGCTCCCATACTCCAAGCAATTAAAAATACGCTGAGCACTCCTGTTATCGATCCCAAAACAGAACTAACAAGGATAACAAAGGCTTGTTGTTTAATTCTTTTTAATTGATAATACAATGGTATTGCAAGACAAACAATGGCGGGCTGTAGCATAAAATCTATCATCTTACTGTTTTCATGATAGGTTTCATAGTCGATATTAAACATTACTAAAAATCCAATTATTAATAACATGGCTACTAATATCGGATTCATGATAACCCATTTAGTTTTTTCCTGAATTTTCTGACCTATAAAATATGCGGCCAGGGTTAGCATTATATAAAAGACAGGATTGTCTATTAAAGTCTTCATCATTTCTCTTATTTCAATATCTTATAATGGGAGTTTCAAAATGTCTGATGTTAGCAAGCTTTCAATTACTTTCTTTTTTTGCGAAGTAATTGGTGAGACCATCCTGTTACTATTAAAACTAAAATGATACTTACAATTGTAGAAAGCAGAATTGTCCAGAAGTATGATACCAGCAAACCAAAGTACGCCATGATAGCCACACCTGCAGGCACAAAGAAAAAAGCGATGTTTTTATTAAAAAAGTTACCTACCCCTTCAACATCCTTAATCTTTACTAATCCTGTCATTAATAATAACAACATAAGAAATAAACCAACAATACTAGAGGGTAATTTGGCACCTGTTATTCCTACAAAGAATTTTCCTGAATATAAACAGCCAAAAATAATGAGCAACTGACGAATCATAATCTAAAATTTATTGGCTGCAAAATTCAGAAATGATACATAAGATTATTTGTAATTAAATTAGAAATAAATGAAATAATATTAGATGAACATTTATTGATAGTGAGTTTTACAGAACTATGTTTTGATTATTGTCTTTCAATAATGTGTTCTCCTGAACCAATTATATCAAGAAATATATATTCACCATCTCTGGTTCCTTTAACTCTTTTTTTATCAATAGTAACCCAATTGTCAGTATTTGTTCCGGCTGGGATATATACTTTGGCCATAATGTTTACAGGTATCTTTACCAATAATGAATAATCAGAGTTCTTATTTTGCCAGTCTATATAAATATCTCCTTTGTCGGTTTTATATGATCCTTTTGCAAACTTTAAATGATCTCCAAAATCTAAAGGTTTAATTAAAACGGTATCTGCCTGAGGTGATAAAGTTTTTATACCTAAAAAGTAATTTTGAATAGCTAATAAACCAACAGCTCCCCAGGGATGAGATAGACTTTCGTTATTGTCTAATGCATTCCATGACTCCCAGGTAACTGTAGCTCCTCTACTTAATGTGTTTGCCCAACCATCCCATTTTGTATTTGTATACAGATGGTATAATTGTTCTCCTTCACCTGCTTTACCTAAAGCTTCAGGCAACCATCTTAACGAAACCATACCAACGCTCATGTTTCTTTTTTTAATTTCTTTAATAATGTTCTTTGTATTTCTATCAGAGGCTACACCAAAAGAATAAGGTAAAGCATTAGCGTGTTGAGAAATATGATTACTTGAATTATTGTCACTATACAAACCGTCAATATAAACTCCATTTTCATTTAGTAAATGGGTATTTATGGCTTTTTTAATACTCTCACTTTTATCCTGGTATTCATTTTTATCATCATTGTATCCTAATGCATTTGCAATATTTGCAATGATTTTAAAATCCTGATAAGCATAAGCATTAATTACAGTTCTTGATGAAGTTTTCATATCATAACCATACCTCATATCCATTGGCCAGTCAATAATACCATATTCGTACTGATTCTTTCCACCTTTAAGGTTTTGGATTAATCCAGTAGTTTGATTCATATAGAAACTGACATATTCAGCAACTTTTTTTAGTCGTGAATAATTAGATTTAAGAAATTCTATATTACCTGTTTGCATGTAATAATCCCATACCCATATTAAGTAAGCTTGTGTAAAATCAGGAATATCTCTTCCTCCATCTACATTAGGGTAAACAGCATTTAACCTACCGTCAGGCCAATATTGATCCTGAGAGTCCAGAAACTCATTAAGAGATTTTAAATTCATTGTTCTGTCATAAAGAACACTCATACAAGGAACTCCTTGTGCCCAACTGTCACCTAAAAATGTACCTTTCTCTCTTGTTGGAGTATCAACAAAACCCTCCTGAGCTCCAACCATTAAAGAGTGAACCATTAAATCCCATACTTTATTAAGAGTTGTGTCCGATGATTCAAAAATATCATCCTTACTTAACTCATAGTGTCTGGTAATAAAACTAACATTTTTGGTTGTTAGCTTATTTGGAGAATTATCAACCTGTAGGTATCTTAACCCAAGATAAACGTCTGGATTATATGTAGTCTTTTTGCCATTTAGTATAAAATAAGAATCAAGTTTAGTGTTTTGATTTACTTCTTTAGATACAGTTCCATCTTCATTTAAAACAAAACCACCAAACATTTTTATTGTGTCACCTGACTCTCCGCCATCATAATTGATTTTAAAACTACCTGCGTATATTTTTCCTAAGTCAATAATGTATTTACCATTATCTAGTTGAGTGATTGATTTTGGTTTAATTTCTTTTTCAATTACTCTGGTCAGATCTGATCTTAATACACCTGTCCATGGTTCTGTAGGATGTGGACCAATTTCTGTTGCCTGATTCCAGTTGGTATCGTCAAAACTTAACTTATTCCAATCTTGGATTGTTTTACGGCTATCAATTAGTTCTATACGCCCAATGCCTTCTCCATTTCTTTGTGGACGATCAGGGGTCCACTGTTTGGCTTGTATTTGTTTCCAACTTTTGTCGGATACAATGGTTGTAGTGGAAGAATCAGTATATTCAATAATGGTTTTCACTAGTAACCCTCTTGATCCTTTAGCTCGTCCTTGTCCACCGCCATACCAATGTGTTAAACATCCCAATAGATTGTCTTTATTTTTTGATAAATAAGGAGTGATATCCCAGGCTTGATAATAACTATATTGAGGGTAGTGATGATTAAAGCCTTTTGCAACAAACTTTCCATTAAGATAGATTTCGTAACTATGACTGGCTGAAATATATATTATAGCTCTTTTTATTTCTTTATTTGGAAGAGTGATTTTTTTTCGATAATAGGTGTAATCATCCTTATCCTGAGTATTTCTCTTAATCCAATTAGCTCCCGACCAGTCTGCATTGGTAAATAATCCTGTAGAAAAAGAGGCCGATGATGAATACGGACTTACATTATCATCTTTATCCCATGTACGGACTTTCCAGAAATAATGACTGCCAGATGCCAGGTTCTTACCATTGAAGTAAACGTAGTTTTGTTTTCTGGAATTTACTTTTTTGCTATCCCAGATATCTCCAATATTTGAGTTAAGGTTTGAAATGCTTGATGCAACAATGATCTGATATGCAGATTGTATTTCATTAGAGTCAGGATCATTTATAAACCATCCAAAATAAGGATTATCTGCCGTTCCAATAGGATTTATCTTATCATAACATCTTAAATTATAAGGAGCTTCAGGGTTTGATGCATGAAGGTTTATGCATAGAGTAAATAAAATTGGAATAATAATAAGTTTAACAAGGGGGATTTTAAAGATTTGCATTTTAACGAAGATTTAATTTCAGAAAATTGATTATTTAAAATTGCAAAATATTATCAGTGTATTAAACTTATATACAGGTGTATTCATGGTTATTTTGTTTTTAACCTGTAAAATAGTATCGCGCTATAAATAATTATGAGCTTTTTTATTTTCTAATGATCAGGGTTGAAAATAGTATAATGTCAGGTCTATAGTATTATGAACTAAAACTTTAATTGTGTGTTTATTAGTAAAATAAGGTTTGGTTAATATTTAAATCTGGAACCATGGAGTTGATGAAAAGTGAAGTTAAGATTAAAGCTATATTCATTTCGATATTTACCATTATTATTATCAGTCTCGCATCTTGTGATGATAACGACCCTAAGGATGTAGATGATAATACCGAGACTATAACCGAAGAAATACCTGAAGAAGTCTTGCCTCCTGTAGAAACTAATAGTCCAAATTCAGATTACTCACCTGCATTTGACGGACAAACCCGAATAAATGGAGTACAAACAAAAACAGAATATTCAATAACTATTATTGCCAGTGGATTAAATAGGCCATGGGGTATGACAAATCTTCCTGATGGTCGTATTTTAATTACAGAGAAGGAAGGCGTAATGCGTATTATTTCTGTAACAGGATCTGTTGGAGCTGCGATTTCAGGAATACCAGAAGTCAATACTGAAGGACAGGGAGGTTTATTGGACGTGGCCATTGATCCTGAATTTGATGATAACAGGATCGTATACTGGACCTTCTCCAAAAATGGAACTGTTGGAACAGCAACAGCTGTAGCCAAAGGAAGGTTGTCTGATGATGAAACTCAAATAGAAAATGCAGAAGTGATATACATTGCGTATCCTGAATTTGATGGCAAGGGGCACTATGGTTCCCGCATTGTTTGGGATAATAATGGGGATATGTATGTAAGTACCGGGGAAAGAGCTATTTCTTCAATCCGTGGAAAAGCACAGGACCTTGATGCTGCTATAGGAAAAGTACTTCATTTTACAAGAAGTGGAGAGCCTGTTCCGGGTGGTCCATTTGAAAATACTGAGGGAGCTTTACCTGAAATATTTTCCTATGGACATAGAAATGTTCAGGGACTAGCCATTCATCCGGTTTCTGGAGACTTATGGGAACTTGAATTTGGACCTAAAGGAGGTGATGAGGTGAATCGACTCGAAGCCGGTAAAAATTACGGATGGCCCATTATTTCATATGGAATTGAATATAGTGGAGATCCGGTAGGAGCAGGTATTACTCAAAAAGACGGAATGGAACAACCTGTTTATTATTGGGATCCGGCAATATCTCCTAGTGGAATTACATTTTATGCTAATGGAGAAATAACCGAATGGAACAATAATTTATTTGTTGCTGCATTAAGCGGAAAGCATATCATAAGATTAGTGATAGAAAATAATCTTGTTGTTGGAGAAGAGCGTCTTCTGGAAGAAGAAAATAAACGATTTAGAGATGTTCTGCAAGGTAAAGATGGAGCTCTTTATGCCATAACAGATGGAAGCGGAGCTAGTTTATATAGAATAGGTTTATAATAATAGAATCATGATATTTTAAAAAACCTGAAATATAATGGCTGCATAAATAGCAAAGCGTACATATCTGAATAAAGCCCACAATAAATATTGTTTGAAGTTATACTTTATTAATCCGGATGCTAAGCTCACCATAGAATGAGGTAGTGGAGTTACTGCTCCTAAAACTACAAATACGCCACCCCATTTACGAAGATTTTCAATGTGTTTAGCAACTTTATTTTCAATGTAATTTTTAACGGAAGGGATTAGTGATAAACGATTTCCTAATAAATAAGCAACTACCCCTCCAACATATGACATTGTGGCTAATAGGAATAAAAATACCCATGGATTTGCAGCCTTTGAGGCCCATGCAATAAATATTTCAGGTGGTACTAATCCTAATATGGTTTCAGAAAGTAAAAAGAATGGAAATACTATTTGAGCAGAATAGTTCTCAACGAAATTATTTAGTAATAAATTAATGTCAAGAAGAAAAAAATCAACACCCAATAAAATTAATACAAAGATGGCCATTACTGATCCTCCTTTATACAGCGTGCTTTTTATAAAAGAATAAAACTGAGTGATTTTATAATAGCGATTCAGTAATAATAATCTTTTTGTAGTGTTATTAATCAATGTATTTTCCATAAACTCTAATTTTTCTCTCCAATATTACAATAATTAAATCTCCTCAAAGCCAATTGAAATTGTCAATAAGATATAAATAACACGAAAAGAGATGTTTTGTTAAATCTTCAAACCTAAAATTTTAGGATCACCATCAAAGATAGAATTATATCAGTTCTAAAAATTTCACTTATAACTATTTAACTTTATATAACATCTATAATAGAAAAAGCTAAATAATAAATCATGATTTTATTTATGGATGAATACTGAAAAATACAAGCAAATCTTAACTTTTTCGATGATATTGAACTTTATATAATTGAATAAGTTTATTATATAAGTTATTAAAAGTTAATAGATTAATTATTTCATTGTTTTTGAATATATTTGCAAAAATCTTTTACGTAATACCGATGCCTAACAAACTAAAATCGATATTCTGCATACTTGTCATTTTATGTACCTATAATACAGGTATTGCTCAGATAAACAATAATTACCCTGAATACCAATTTACAAATTACTCTGTTGATGATGGATTAGCACATAATTTTATAATGTCTATTTATCAGGACAAGGACGGGTTTATGTGGTTTGGAAGTTTAAATGGATTAAACCGTTTTGATGGTAAGGCATTTAAATATTTTGAACGTAATGAAAATGACTCCACAGCCATACAAGGAGATTTTGTAAACTTTATATACGAGGATCATAAACATATTACATGGATAGGTACTGAAAATGGAGGTCTTCATTTATTTGATAAGCAAAAGGAAAACTTTAAACTTATTTATGAACATGACTCTTTAGGCAGGAAGCAAAAATTTTATGCTAATTCAATAACTGAAGATCATGAAGGTACTCTGTGGATAGGTACTTTAGATGGCCTAAAAAGGTATAATAGAGAATCACAGAACTATACTACCTATCAACATAATATAACGGATTCAACATCTCTTTGTAATAATAGTGTTTTAAAGGTTTATTGCGATTCGAAAAACAAAATCTGGATCGGTACAAAAAAGGGATTAGATATTTTATCTTCAGATAGAAAGTCATTTGAGCATGTTCAATTGCCGGGAACAAGAGATACCGATTATGAGGTTATAGAATTTCTTGAGGATTCTGATGGAATAATGTGGGTAGGTACTTTTTCTAACGGACTGATTAAGTATGATACATTGAATAATACTAAAGAGGTAATTTTAATGGATCCCAATGATGATTACAGTAACACTGCCCGAAAGTTATTAAAGGACGATAATGATTGTATTTGGATTGGCGGTCGTAATGGTTTGTTTATTTATGATACGATAAAAAGGAGCTTTAAACATTTTCCTCAGGATGATTCATTCTCTTTAGGTATTCCTCATAATTCCATTTTGGAAATGTATAAAGATAAAACCGGTGATATCTGGTTTGGAACACGATATGGCGTTTCTCATTGGAATAAGCAAAAACAAGTATTTAAGTATTATCACTCTGAGAATGCTGACGATAGATGTTTGAATTCTTCCAGTGTATTTAATTTCTGTGAAACTAAGGATCGCTTATACATTGCCACTGAAAGTGGAGGGATAAATATTTTGAATAAGAAGGGTACGTTTACCTATTTAAAGAAGCCGATATTAAATACTAATAATATTAAGAGTATTTGTGAAGATGAAGTTGGTAATTTGTGGATTGGAACTTTCATGGGTGGTATAAATGTGTATAATTCCAATACCAAAAAAGTTCGTTATTATCTTAAAAACCAGAATAAAGATTTACAACATAATATTTGTGATGACAGGGTAAATGTAATTATCAAGGATTATAATAATACTTTATGGTTTGGTACAGGAGGAGGATTAGCGAGGTATGATAAGAAAAAAGATCATTTTATTCAATACCCTCAAATTACTACACGACAGGTTAATTGGATCAAAGAAGATGATGATAAAACATTATGGTTTGGAACTGCAGATTCACTTTTTCATATAAATATTACGAATGATTCCTTAATTCTTTCAAAGGATATGGGAATTGTAACCAGAACTATTTATAAAGATCGTAAACAACAGTACTGGTTAACTACTGTTGGTAAAGGAGTTATTGTGTTCAATGATAGTATTACCAAATCTATTACAGTAAATGATGGATTGTCGTCGAATTTAACTTTTGGAATTGTTGAAGATGATGAAGGTAATTTGTGGATAAGCTCTTCTAATGGTCTTAATATGTATAATACAATTACAAATAAGATTAGAACCTACTACAAAGATGATGGAACAAGAATTAATCAGTACAATTATAATTCGTTTGCAAAGTTAAAATCAGGTGAACTCTTGTTTGGAGGAAATAATGGTTTTGTAAAGTTTAATCCTCACGATTTAATGCACTATCATCCAACTCCTAAAATCCAGATTACAGACTTCTCTGTTTTGGGAAAAAATATAAAACAGTCCAATGAACCAAAATCCATTTTGAAGAAATCTATTATATACACAGATACCATTCAATTGGATTACACTCAGAACTTTTTCAGCATCCATTATGCAGTGCTTAATTATACAAATCCACAACGAAATCAGTATAAATATAAGCTGGTAGGTGTTGATCATGACTGGGTGGATGCAAAAAACAAAGGCATAGCCTCATATACTAAGGTATTACCTGGTAAGTATCTTTTTAAAGTAATAGGAAGTGATGGATATACCTGGAATTATACAGGAGACGAGATATGTATTATTATTACACCCCCATTTTATAAAACAAAGATATTTTATGCTTTTGTAATAATACTAGGTATTGTTTTAATTCTATTGTTCATCAGGTGGAAGGAGAGGGCTAATGAAAAGAAAAGATTAAAACTTCAAAAGCTAGTTGATGAGAAAACTTTACATCTGGAGTTAAGTAAAAATGAAATTCTGGAGCAAAAGGAAGAAATTCAAGCTCAAAATGATCAGCTAGTAAAACTTAGTGAACAGGTAAAACAACAGAATGCTAAACTTGAGCAGCAGGCACTTGATTTGGAGACAAAGGTTAAAGTTCGTACAAGTCAGCTCGAAGTTGAAAAAGTAAGGGCAGAGGAGTCTGATCGATTAAAGTCTGTGTTTTTAGCAAATATGAGTCATGAAATCAGAACTCCAATGAATGGTATTCTTGGTTTTACAGAGCTATTAAAAGATTCGGAAATTCAAACAGAAGAAGCTCATAGCTATGTTGAAATCATTGAAGATTGTGGGAAGAGAATGCTGAATATCATTAATGATTTGATTGACTTGTCAAAAATAGAATCAAATCAAATTAGTATACACTACCAAAAAGCAGATAAGGAAATAATATTGAATTCAATCTATCAGTTATTTAAACCTGAAGCAGATAAGAAAAATATAAGTTTTCGAATTAAAAAGTATAGTGATAATATTGATGTTAACTTTTTAGTTGATACAACTAAATTGCATCAGGTATTATCAAATCTGGTAGGTAATGCCATTAAATTTACTAAAAAAGGATTTGTAGAGATTGGGTATAATGTAAACTCTGATTTTATAGAATGGTATGTTACTGATTCCGGAATAGGAATAGAGTCTTCAATCCGGGAATCCATATTTGACCGATTTATTCAAGGAGATTCTTCAAATACGAAGAGTTATGAAGGAGCAGGTCTTGGACTGTATATCAGCAAACAGTTTGTTGAAATGATGAATGGATCAATTCTTATAGATTCTGAAGTGGGAAAAGGCTCAACTTTTATTATAAGGTTTCCTTTGTCAACAAATAAATAAACTAATCATAACCAAGTACAATTATCTTACTATCTTTGATGCAATTATTACGAACCGTATGATAGGAGAGTATCATGTACGTTTCTGTCATTAAGTTTAGAGAACATCATTCTTCACTTTACTACATCAGAATCGTTGGGCACAAGCTTACTTACGCAACGACTTTTATTTTATGATGTACGATTTAAACTTAAAGGGTATTGAGGAATCTGCTAAAAGTAAATTTCAAGAGAACCTGGCTTTCTTTGAATATTTAAAAACACTTAGTTCTTCAGATATTGATGATCTTGTTCACTCTATTAATGATATAGTGTCTGTAGAAATTAGTTGTGTGGAGTGTGGTAACTGTTGTCACCATTTACGACCTGTAGCCTCAGTTGAGGAACTTAGTTTATTTGTTGCTCCGGACCAGATTGAAAAGGTAATGTATGATGAGAGTATACAGTGTATGCATCAGGAAGATAAGAAATGTACCATCTATTTAAAAAGACCAGGTGTCTGCCGATCTTTCCCTTACCTACATCTTGATGGTTTTGTATTAAGATCTTCCGGAATGATTCAAAATTGTGAAATATGCCCTCAAGTATATTATGCAGTGGAACAATTAAAATCAGAATTGGGGTGGACTTATACTAAATAGTATAAGCTTACCTATTGTAATAGTTTGCTAAGTTTTAGTGTTGTCTTTATAAGTTAGGTTTATGGGTATTTTATAGTCTAGTATATGATATATTTATAAAAAGCGCCTTGTAAATAAGTCTTGCTCCTCCGCTAAAGCTTCGGCGGCACGCGGAAAGTCTTTTGTCTTAAACCTAACAATTTAATGCTATTGAGTAGTTTGATTCAAATAACGCCTAAAATACCCCCCTTTTTGGTTATTGTAAAACTAAACCTTGCGATCTATTTTTGCGACATGTAAAATTTAATATTAATGGAATTCATTTGTAAAACATATGTAGCATAAAAAAGACTAATAAAATAAATATGAATTCTGGAAGAATAAACAATCTTGCCACCAAACTTACCCGAGTATTAACACATAGAGCCTTTTTTACTTCTTTTATACCTATTGTTGTAGGTATGCTTGTGCTGTTGATATATAACCTTAATCAATCTGTTGATGAGTTATCTGCCTCATTTATAACCGAAACAAATATTGAAGTAAAGGATATCATACAGAATTACATTGACGATATTAATCACTTGATTTTAAAGACTTCAGATATTAATTGTAAACAATCTGAGGACATATTAAATTATGATGATAATAATAAACATTTTGGTCCTATTCTGAATTACCTGGAAACCGTAACTTCAATTGTTGTAGCGTCAACTGATGGAAGTGCTTATATGCTTCATAAAAGTGAGGAAGGTTGGATGAATCGATTAACCAAAATAAACAACGATCGGTATGAACATACTAAACTTTTATGGAAAGATAAGTTGATAAGTAATGAGAATATGATATGCTCAGTTAATGATACCATGATTTATGATGCGCGTCAACGACCATGGTTTAAAGGAGCAATTAAGCATAAACCGAATCAAATTTCCTGGACAGATCCTTATTTATTTTATTATCAACAAAAGCATGGCCTTACAGCTTCTACATATAAAATTGCTGAAAATGGAGATACTATTGTTTTAGCCTATGATATTCTGCTAAAAGATTTTAATAAAATATCTAAATCCATAGAGCTTACACAAAATGGTTACGCTTTTATTGTAACAGCAAAGGATTTGAATCTTATTGGATTTCCTAATAAGAAACAATTTGATGAAGAAGACTCCATTAGAAAATATGTGTTAGGAAGTGCAAGAGATTTAGGTATTGAATCTTTAAATAAAGGTATTGCAGAATGGGTAGAAAGGGATAGTGTTCAGGAACCTTTTGAAATTGAAGTTGATAATAAAGACTGGTGGATTGGGTTTCAGCCTGTTTTTTCAGAAGGGGAGGATAAATTGTTTTATGTGGTGATGGTTGTCCCTGAATCAGATTTTAGGTCAAATATGAACAGAACCATAAACATCATTATCGTTAGTTTTATCATAATCTTAACCTTAATCATATTTACAATAAGAGCTTATCGACGAATTCAAACGCAAAATGAGTTGCTTGAAAAGAAGCGTATAAGGATTGCAAGACAAAAGAAAGCTATTGAAGAAAAGAATAAGGAAATTATGGATAGTATCTACTATTCAAAAAAAATCCAAACTTCCATGCTTCCTTCAAAGGAGGAAATGGATGCTGATTTTAAAGATAGTTTTGTTTTGTATCTGCCTAAGGATATTGTAAGTGGAGACTTTTACTTCGTTAATAAATTTGAAGATTATCAGATAATGGCAGCAGTGGATTGCACAGGACATGGAGTTCCTGGTGCTATTCTTTCAATGGTTGCATATGGAGGATTGAAAAGTTCTATTATTGAACGAAGATTGGTTAATCCTAAAGATATTTTTAATCAGCTTCAAGGAGTTGTTAATTCGTATTTTTTTAATTCTAGTAACGATGCTATTACTGATGGAATGGACATGGCTATTTGTGTATATAATAAAAAGCAGTCTATTCTTCAATATTCAGGGGCTAAGAATCCTCTGTATTTAGTAAGAAATACATCTAATCCACTTATTGTTGATACTGTAACTCAGGATGCAGTTATAAAAAATGAAGACAGAGCCTTATATGTTGTAAAAGCAGACAGACGTGGTATTGAACCTGTGGAAAAGCCTGTTGAGTTTACTTGCCATGATATTCAGGTGGAAGAAGGAGATATTGTTTATTTGTTTTCTGATGGATATGCAGATCAATTTGGTGGAGAATCAGGCAAAAAACTAAATCTTAGGCGCTTCAAAGAACTGATTTTCGAAGTGTCGAAAAATGAATCGTTATGTGCCCATGATAAAGAATTGCAAGATTTTTTTATGAATTGGAAAGGAAAGCATGAGCAAATAGATGACGTGTTGGTAATGGGATTCAGGATATAGTCAAAAGTTAAAAGTTAAAAGTCAAAAGTCGAATGAGTAAAGTATTAACAAAACTTCTCTTTCAACAATTGTCGGATATGTAAGTATAACTCTGTCTGATTGATTTAGATTATTCAAATTAAATTATCTTTTTTCTTAAAACCAATTCTCAAAAGCTTTATTGAGAAGATTTCAGGTTCTGTCAAGGGTGGCTGAGGTACGAAGCCATTCATATACCCTTGACGGGTTCTGTAATCTACCTACTTTTGCTTTTTTGAGTTGGTTGATTACAAATCAATTTTCATACGATCTCCAAATTTTATGCAAAACTGCTGAATGGTTAATCCCCAATTACGAACAGGCTGAGTCCATTTTTTAGAGATATTTTCAGTAGCCAGGTAGATCAACTTCATTAATGCCATATCACTAGGAAATGCTCCTTTAGTTTTAGTTACTTTACGAATTTGACGATGAAAACCTTCCACAGCATTAGTCGTGTAAATTATCTTTCTAATATGCTCATCATATTGAAAATACGTTGTTAATTCTTCCCAGTTCTCATGCCATGATTTTATGACTATAGGATACTTTTTACCCCATGCTTCTTCAAGGTTAAGAAGTTCCATCTCGGCTTGGCTCTTTGTTGCTGATTGATAAACCTTTTTAAGATCTTTCATGAACGTTTTTTGATCTTTTGAGGCAACATACTTCAGTGAATTTCTAATTTGATGAATTACACATTTTTGTATTTCCGTTTCGGGATAAATGCTTAGTATGGCATCTGAAAAACCTTTAAGATTATCAGTGCATGCGATAAGTATATCTTTTACCCCACGGCTTTTTAAATCAGTTAATACAGATAACCAGAAGTTTGCCCCTTCACTTTCGGAAATATACATACCGATAAGTTCTTTGCGGCCTTCTTTATTAATTGCTAATATATTGTAAACTGCTCTGGAGGTAACTTTTCCACCATCCCTTACTTTATAATGCATAGCATCCATCCAAACAATTGGATAGACTTCATCCAGCGGCCTATTTTGCCATTCTTTTACTTGTGGGATAACTCTGTCTGTAATCTCACTTAGTGTTGTTGCTGATATTTCAACATCATACATCTCTTGTATGTGGATGGAAATATCACGCAAACTCATTCCTCGACCATAAAGTCCGATAATCTGTGGTGCAAGATTATCTGCCAATATGGTTTCTCGCTTTTTTACTATCTGGGGTTCAAAGCTACTATGCCGATCTTGTGGTGTTTCAATAGTTATTTCTCCAGATGAAGTTTTTAAGGTTTTGGAGCTTTTGCCATTACGTTTATTCCCAATACTACGTTCTTCTTCATCTAAATGACACTCCATCTCTGCGGAAAGAGCACTTTCTAGAAATTCTTTAATAATGGGTGCAAAAACACCTCCTTCTCCTGTTAATGATTTTCCGCTCTTTAATTGACTAAGAGCTAAATCCCGCATTGCAATATATTCTGGGGATTCTTTTTTCTTTTCTGCCATAAGTCACAATATTAATAATTTGTTGCTTACAGACAGTGTTTATTTTACATCCTCCAATTGTCAAAAGAGAAGTTTGTTTTTTAGTATTATAAAAATACCCTGTTACATCAAACCTGTGCTGATTTTATCATTATCCACAGTATTTCTTTTGTTTTTAGGAAGGTGCGTATATTTATTTTTGTTTAGCTTAAATATGATTTGAAACATAAATGAATTCTGAACGATTGAAACATCTTTAAAGTTTTCTCTTGAAAAGCTTGTTCCTTTTTCTGATTCTCCAATTTTAGTAGTGAAGATTCCATCATAAGGAGTAATGTAATTTATGCTCAATTCAATCATGTCTTTACACAATCCCTTTTTTATAGCCAAGGCTAAAAAATCGTTATTCCCGTTATCGTAACCTAAGGTATTAATTCGTTTTACATTGCTTTTTTGTAATACGGCAGCAATCATTGCATTATACTTGGTAGATAGATAAGCTGCTTGCGCAGAGATTTGGCAGTCAGTAATATTGTGACTCCTTTGTTGCCATGTGCTTTGCGCCCAGAATTTTTCTACATCTAACGAAATGTACAATTGGTCTTTATTATCAAAATCTATAAACATACAACCAGAGGCATTAAATCCATATTTTTCATAGTCAGTTGTATTATCATAAGTATAGTTTACTACATGATCATTGCCTAATATTCCTGTATGTCCTATGATATTATTTCCAAATTGGTAATATGGTTCTAATACAAGGGCACCACCCGCAAAATCAATAGTTCCTGAAATATTATGAAAGTATGCTGGTTCTAAAAGAGGATTTCCTGTTGTAGTTGTATACGCATCTGTTACTGATGTGTATGGAGAAAGCTTGTCGATTGATGGATTTTTAGTTGTTACCTTGTAGTTAAGACGTAAAGCTAATACTTCAGATATGTTGTTATGGTATGAAAGGTAAGGTAAACCTACTGTTTGATGCGAACTTCTGGTTTGATTTTCAGATTCCGTTTCAAGTTTTAAGTCTTCTACAGCACATCCTATTTTTATGCCGGATTTTTCATTAAATGTGAAATTAGCATAAGCTCCCAAATTATGTTTTTGTAACGAATTGGAATTGTTTGGTTGTTGAATACTATTAAGTAAATATGAATTGTTAGTATTTTGATATTTGTAGTTATAATTAAAATTCAAACTAATAGAGTTGTTAAGGGTTAATTTGTCTTCAACATAAAAATCTACATATTGCTTGTCTGATTTTCCATTTTCCTTAAGGTATGAAATATCTGTAGAACTTATATTGGTATATGTATTTTCATTTTGATATAGGGTGGCTCCCGCACTTAAATGGTTTTTTTCGCCAAGTTTACCTTCATATGAAAGTAATGCATAAGGGTTAGTATTCTTAGCCTTTGTTTCGTAAGATTGTTCATACTGATTTAATAACTGATTAGATTGGTAAGTAGATATCTCGCTTAGGTTTTTTTGTTTGTTTTTATCATCCGGAGAAAAAGAATATCTTAACTCAGCTGATAATATGTGATCTGCGTTTAGGTTAAAATCGGCACCCATGTAAACATTATTCAACGAAGAAGAATATAAGTTATTTGCGATATCAATATCTCTGATTACCGAAAAATCATCGTCATAATTATACTTCATATTCTCAGGAAGATAGAAACTATTATAACGGTTTGTATAACCAGCATAAATGTTAGATTTTGAAGTAAAATAAGAGTAGGTAAATTTAAGATTGTTCAATACAATATCGTTATAACTATCTTCGAATGATGCATAGGTAAAATCTTCGGCATATAATGAATAGCCAGACAAGCTTTTATCAGTTATTACATTTAATATGGCATCATATTCATTGGCATAACGTCCGGTTATATTCTTAATGATTTCAACTTTTTTAATTTTAGAAGGAGAGATGCTTCTGATGTATTGTTCATCTTTGGCAATACCATCTACCATTAATAGAACATTGTTTTTATTACCTACTTTAATTTCCTGATTTATTAGATTCACTGTTACAGAAGGTAGTTTTTGTAATAATTGTTCGGTATTAGAAACTTGTTTTGTGTACTTTTCATTCATAATAATCACATCCTTATCCGCTTGTTGAATTACATCCTGAGCCACAATCTTTATTTCTTCCAAACTTTCAGAATTGGTTTCCATATGAATTATTCCAAGGTTAATATCACTATCACCAACTTTCTCCTCTATATTATAAGGTGAATACATGATATGTGAAACCTTCATTACATATGTATCCGGATTTTCAATAGTCATTTCAAAGTTGCCCTGATCATCCGAAATACATCCATTAATTAATTGCTGATTTTTGTAAAAGGCAATATTGGCAAATGGAATGGCCGATTCATCATTTGATTTTAAAGTACCGGTGATTTTTACTGAAGCAAATATGTTTGTAGTAGTAAATAAAAAAATAATAAGGGTAATGTAGGTTAAAATTGATCGGTTAGTTTGCATATTTTTAATTTTAAATGTTTTCAAATTTTGATTTTGTATTTGCCATAATGAGCAATACTTATTATGATGTCGGAGTATGCCAATTTTATTCAAAAACATTTAAAGTGCATATAAACAATAGAATATGTATTTTGTAAAAGAGTGTAAGTGTAAAATAATTTAACAGTTTTGTGTAAAATATATTTACACATGTAGGAAATATTGTATGGAGAAAGCAAAAATGGTTGCTGAATATGTAAAATTTATTCTCAAGTGAATACATTAAAAATCAAATCCCTTGAATTTACTGGTCCCCTAATGTGTTGCACCCCTCCATCAGACCATCTGACCCTTCCATCAGGCAGAAAATGTCGTCAATCAGCAAAAAAAACAATTTCCATCAGTTCATTTGGGTAGTCCCGCAGTATGTTTGACCCTTCCCGCAGTGAATTTATTCAGATAATTAGAGTAAATATTCTTTCCCACAGTGTGTATGACCCTTCCATCAGGTATAAAATGTCGTCAATCAGCATAAAAACGACCTCCATCAGATCATTTAGGTAGTCCCGCAGCATGATTTACCCTTCCTGCAGAGAATTTTTTTAAATAATCAGTGTAAATATTCATCCCCGCAGTAGGCATGACCATCCCCTCAGTATTTTTAGCGAATAATTTGCGGAGATTTTATAAGTAATTAAGTGTAATTACCTTTCCATTTGAAAAAACACTGATTCCATTAGTGAAAAAAAAGTTTCCATGGGCATAAAATATACTCAATGAGTGGTTGTGACCTTTCCATGAGAGATTTTACCCTGTACATATATCTTTATACCTCTTAAAAAGCTAATGAAATTCTTCCCTGAGCAAGAATATGTTTTTCCTTTAGTGATTAATTCTATCCCTTGGCTCTTAGCCCTAATCCCTTAGCAAATAAATTACTCATATTTTAAAGCTTCTACCGGATTCTGATTAGAAATTTTGATATAGTTAATGACTGCGATTGCGATAACAATTACTATGATACTTATACTACAGAATATAAAAATACCCCAATGAAGGTTTATTTTATATGTAAAATTCTGAATCCATTTGTGTGATGTATACCAGGCAGGTATTAAGCCCAATAAAGTGGCAGGTACAACTATATAGCCCAGGTCGAGTATAAATATTTTTAAAATTTCATATATAGTAGCTCCATTTATTTTTCGTATGGCTAACTCTTTAGATCTTCTTAATGCTTCATTGGTAGTATAGCCCATTAAACCAATGACACTAATTAGCAAAACAATTATATTTCCCATTAACATTGCATTTCGAAAACCGAGTTGAGGTTCGTAACTTTTAATGAGTACTTGTTCTAAACTTTTAACAATAGCATCGTTATGAGGTAAAGCATTATTAAATAACCGGGTTAGTTTACCTAATATTTCATTTTCTGAATTATTGTAAGTTTTAACAATGATTTTAAAGGCTAGAGAAGGGCGTTTTTCTTGTTCCTTAATAAAATCATCTTGTGTAAAGTAGAAAAATGCAGAAGGTCTGTTGTCGGAATTTGATATTGAATTGATAATAAAATCAGAATACACACCTTGAATTGTTGCCGACCCGTGTTCTGTTACATATATTGATTTACCAACTAAATTGTCGTTCCATTTATTATGTATTTTTAAGCGATCAGCACACTTTTGACTTATTAATACATCGCCAACGGATGCTGTTTCGCTTGTGAAATTTGAACCTGTAAGGATGGGGATGTTTAATATGGACAAATAATTTTCATCAATCATATAAAAGTCTGCAATATTAAATAGCTCCTTCTCTCCATCCGGACTATATATATTATTTCCAGACATATCATCTACTGGCAAAACATATCCCAATCCTACCTTTTCAACTTCTGGAAGTGCTTTAATGTCATCTATTAGTGTGGCTATTTTAGAGGATGCAATGCCTTGAGTAGAACCATAATATACCCCTTTAGCCTGGTAACCATGGTTAGTATTAAGCATTTTATTGTATTGCATATAAACAATAACCAATGTTGTTAAAATAAAAGATGCGCCCGTAAGTTGGAAACCTAATAAGGCCAGTTTCCATTTATTTCTTTTTTGCTTATAGTTTTGAAAAGCTCTTGTAACAGGTATTTGACTAAAAATATATCCAGGTAACAGACCTGTTACTAAAACGATTATACATAGGATAATGATAGTTGGCCAGATTACATAAGGATTCAATACTGCAATTAAACTATGACCTACTTGTGATTCAACAAGGGGGCTGATCCAAAGTATAACAAATGATGCACCTACTAATGAAATTATAAATAGTAAAAAATTATCAATAAAAATCATTTGTGTTAAGTTCGACCTTTGTGCACCACAGGTTTTATAAATGGCGGAAGTTTTGGCTTTTTTTATTAGCGCACTAAGAGTTAGCATAATGTAGTTTAGCAAAGATACTAAGAGTACAGAAGAGGCTATAATGGAAAGGATAACAATCATCTTTTTAACTCCATCCACATACATCTTCTGGATGGGTATAAACATGTATTTGAACGTCATGCCGGGTTGTTTTTCTTCAATACTTTCTATATCCTGATGTTTTTCCTGCATTTTACGGACTGCACCTTTCAATTGATCAGGATTAATTCCGGGAGCCAGTTTTACGCAAGTATAATAGCGATCATTACCAATCCAGTTATTGGTACCATCCCAGGTGAACTGACCTGTAGATACCATAGATATTAATATATCGTATTTGTAATTTGTATTCTCAGGTAAAGCTTTGAACACGCCTTTAATAGTAAGCTTCTTATTGGGATAACTTTTTAATTCAATTGTTTTATCAATTACATTACCACCCATATCGTTGGCAATCTTATCCGAAACCATACAGCACATGGGAGAGGTCAGAATCTCCTTTGGATTTCCAGAGATCACAGGACGTGGTAAAACATCAAAAAGATATTCATCCGAAAGGGAGAAACTTGCTTTGTAACTTTTTAAATCTTCAGTATAAAAAACAGAACTTCCTATAGAGTTTAACCGGGAAGCTGCCTCTATTCCCGGAACTTCATCTTTTAGGCCTATTGCAATGGCGCCACTTGTTCGGGGATAGTTGCTTGTTTCGTTTATAGAATCATCTCTTTTTAATTGTTCGTGAACCACATAAATACGATTTGCATCAGGGTAAAAACTATCAAAACTATAATAGTAAAAGACTTCAGAAAGAAGTATAATACCAAACGATAATCCAGTAATTAAAGAAATAATTCGGGTTGTGTTATGTTCCCCTTTAATAAATAATCTTCGGAAGGCTAACTTAAATAAGTTCATTTTATGTTCTAATATTACAATGCAATTATGGTTATGAATTACTCGTATCTCAAAGCTTCAACTGGATTACGTGTAGCAGCTTTCCAACCTTTAAAAAATTAATAATTAGCAATGTGTAATGAGTAATTTTATTTTTTATCACAAGATTTAATTATAGAATAAAGTAGTTTGAGTAGTTCAGAAACATCAGATCTAATAGAATTAAAAGCTTCAACATTTAAGTACTCAGTATCTTTTAATAATCTTAACTAATAGTCAGTTTCACGAGCCTCTTTATAAGCAATACTCATTTTTGCCTTAAAATCAGCTTTAGAAATACCTCCAATAGCTTCTTCAATATTAGCTCCGATTGAAGTTCCGCTTCTTAAGACCTGTTTGCTTAATATATATTCTTTTTTGTCAGAAGATAAATGTTGATACATTTTTACAATTCTTACGGCAAAGTTGTATGACTTTGTTAATATGATGTTATCTTTTTCTCCCATGGCTCAGTTCAATTATAGATTATTGATTACTCATTACTAATTCATTACTCATTACTCATTACTCATTGTCCTTTTCTTATTCATATCTCAAAGCCTCAACTGGATTACGTGTAGCTGCTTTCCAGCTTTGCCATGTAATGGTAACCATTGCTATAATTAGTGATATAAATCCGGATAATGCAAATATCCACCAACTCATCTCTGTTTTATAAGCAAAGTCCTGCAGCCAGTTATTTAATGCGATCCAGGCTATTGGTGTTGCAATACAAAAGGCAATGGCTATCCACTTGATAAAATCTTTGTTGATTAAAAAAACAACTTCTGCAGTTTGAGCTCCGTTTACTTTTCGGATACCAATTTCTTTAACACGGTCGCGAGAAATAAAAACAACTAATCCTAACACACCTGTTATGGCCAGTAACATGCACCAAAGAGAAACAAATTCAATAAAACGGGCAGTATTTTTCTCTTTAGCGTATAATTCATTTAATGAATCATCTAAAAATTGAACTTCAAAATTATTTTCAGGGTCAAATTCCTTTGCTTTCGCTGATATTCTATTAAAAAGTTGAGTGTAATTTCCTGGTTTTACTCTAAGTAATAATTTTTCTTTTCTAGCATCTGTTCGCCAAAACAACATAGGTTGAATATCCTCTTTTAACGAAGAGAAATGAAAGTCTTTAGCAACCCCTATTATGGCGCCATCAAAATCAAAGCCTGAAAAATTCTTTTCCAGAGGTTTTATCCACTTAAATTCCTCTACTGCTTTTTTGTTTAAAATAAAGGTGTTGATATCTGCTTCTGAGTTTAACTTGAAGGCTCTTCCTTCAGTTATTTCTATATGAAAGAAATCAATAAAACGGTCATCCACAGGCCATGCTTTGAGCTGAACGTATTGTCCTTCGATTTCGCGACCCCAACCCATGCCAACTTTTCCCGGAATAAATTGAGAATAAGTATAATCAACTATCGAAGTATCTTTTAGTAATTCCTGAGCAAAAGCATCAGCATGCTCTTCAATATTATTTGTGGTATTTAGGTATACCACATTTTCTTTGTTAATACCCAGGTCAAAATTATTCCAAAAGCTTAGTTGTTTCTCAATCATTAATGAAGATGACAATAAAGCTATTGTAAATACAAACTGAAGCGTAACTAATATATTACGTAGTAACTTTCCTTTTCCTTTAAAATAACCTGTTCCTTTTATAGCTTGAGAAAGAGGTGGCGAAGAAATGTAACGTGCCGGGTAGATACCAGATATAATTCCGAATAATAAGGCAAAAGCAATAAATACAAATAAGAAATAATACCTGCCATTCAGACTTAAACCCTCAATATTAAACAATGATTCGATTGTTTTGTATACTTCTGAATATATAGCCAATGAAATTATTAATGCAATTAACGAAATGGTGATAGCTTCTGCAATGATTTGTTGCATTGATGAAAATCTGTTGCTTCCCAATACTCTAGTTACAGAAAGAGATTTAGATCTTAAAGGAGCCTGAGATGTTGAAAAATTGATAAAGTTTACCATTCCCATTACAGCCAAAATAATAGCCAGTATTATCAATACTTTAAGAATGATTGGATTTACTGTTTTTAAATCATAATTAGTTATATCGTAATGAATTTCTGTATATGGTTTGAAATAAAATAGGTTTTCATCTCCATATTTTGATTTGAAATACTCTAATGTTTCAGCCAGGTCAGGAATAGATTCAATTTTACCATCCAGTTGAGCTCCAGTTGTCTGATCCTTAATCTTTACAACTATTTGAAAAGACCATTCGCTATATCGTTCATCCAGAGTAAGTTCTTTTTGCATGTATGTTGCAAATGAAGTAATACAATCCGTAGTAAATGAACTGTTCTTGGGGAAATCACTCATAACTCCGGTTATTGTGAAATTCTGTCTGCCGATTGTAACGGTTTCCCCAATTGCCGGCTTGTCATTAAAAAGCTTTGAAGCCAATGATTTAGAAATAACAGCTGTGTTAGGGTCTTTTAAAACAGTATTGTTATCACCTTGAATTAATGGAAAACTAAAAATATTAAAGAAATCAGATGAGGCCATCATACTTTTACCAGTGTAAAACGTTTTCGAGGATTCAAGTAGAGGAGTTGAAATTCTGTTGTCACCATAAAATTTTAATACCAGCGATCTTTCTACCTCAGGTAAGTTTTTATCTATAACTTCCTTCATAACTTCAGGTAAATTATAGTCGTATACCCTTGTTTTTAAAACATAAATATTGTCCTTGTTTTCATGAAACTGATCAAAACTCTTTTCATAGCTTACATAAAGACTTAGAATAATAATTCCAAGGAATGATATTACCAGGCTTAATAGTGTTAATATCGATGAGGTTTTATATTTTAAAATCGACTTGAATAAACGTTTGATAAACATGATGAATGGTGTTTACAATTAATGATTGATAAATGGATTATTCCTCTGGAGTTTTAGAATTTCTTATTCCGTTCTCCTTTCTCCTCGTTCCTTTTTCCTAAATAAGTACTTCTCCCAGTTGTTTTTTTACTTCCTCAGTTAAAACAGCACCATCAAATAAATTAACTACTCTATGTGCAAATTCTGAATCGTGTAAAGAGTGCGTAACCATTACGATAGTTGTTCCTTCTTTATTTAATTCAGTAAGTAGATTCATTACCTCAAGTCCGTTTTTAGAATCCAGATTACCTGTAGGCTCATCGGCTAATATTAACTTAGGATTAGCCACTACAGCTCTGGCAATAGCTACACGTTGCTGCTGACCGCCGGATAATTGTTGAGGGAAATGTTTGCGACGGTGACTGATTTTCATTCTTTCAAGCACCTTTTCAACCATTTCTTTACGCTCTTTTGCTTTATATTTGAGGTAGATAAGAGGAAGTTCAACATTTTCGTACACATTTAATTCATCAATAAGGTTAAAGCTTTGAAATACAAAACCAATATTCCCTTTTCTAAGCTGAGTTCTGTTTCGTTCTTTCAAATGACCAACTTCCTGTCCATCAAAATAATATTTACCACCAGAAGGATTATCCAACAGTCCTACAATATTTAGCAATGTTGACTTACCACATCCAGAAGGACCCATGATAGCCACAAATTCACCTTTTTCAACATGAAGGTTTACATTATTCAATGCACTGGTTTCAATTTCTTCAGTGCGAAAGATTTTTGTTAAGTTTTCTGTTTTGATCATAGCAATTTGATTAGAGCATAGTGCATGGAGCAAAGAGCTTATTTACACTAGCATATTAGTTGTTTATTGTTTTAAGAAGTGATTTTCTAAAATTTGTAAGCTTTCTGCATAAAATATCTAAAAGGTTCAAATATTTATTCAATTGCGATTCGTCGATTACATTTCGATGAAAAAGTACGTACATTATATTTGCACATTCAAAAGCTGAACGTCGCGCAATATTTAAAAAATTAGCAAAGTCTTTGTCGGAGAATGAACCAGAGCCCTCAGCAATATTGTTTGAAATGCTTAATGATGCACCTCTCAGTTGTTCTGCAACCCTATAGTTTTTTGTTTCTGCAAGATGGTCTCCCAAATCAAAAAAGTAATTATTTAGCTGAATTGCTTCTTTCCAAATTTCTAAATTAGTAAATCTAAAAGATGTCATGTTTTATAGTTTAAGGTTAATTAAATGCCAAAGTACAAAACTTTTCTTTTTAATAACGATATAACTTATTAATATTGCATGCTAGGCCCTTTGCTCTAGGCCCTTTGCTCTATGCTCTAAGCCTATTTTAAAACTATCTTATCATTACCCCCAAATACATCATAACTGGAGGTGATGACTTTTTCGCCTGGATTTAATCCTTCAATGACTTCATAATATTGTGGATTCTGTTTTCCTATTTTAATGAAACGTTTGTTGGCTTCTGATTCATCCTTGTTTAGTACGAAAATCCATTGTCCACCTGTGTTTTGGAAGAAGCTACCTCTCTTTATAAGTACTGCATTATTTGATTCTCCTATCTCAAGCTTGATATGGTAGCTTTGTCCGGTTCTGATGTTTTCAGGTTTATTACCATCAAATACCATATCAATATCAAACTTTCCATTGCGTACTTCGGGATAAACCTTTTTGATATGTAGTTGGAATGTATCACGGTTTCTTTCAAATGATCCGATCAATTCTCTTTCTACACGATCAATATAATGTTCATCAATAGAGGCATTTACTTTATAATTAGTTAATACGTTTATCATTCCGATGCGAGATCCCTGAGCAATTGATTGTCCCAGTTCAGCATCAAGCATTCCCAGCTGACCATCAACCGGAGCTTTTACATTCAGATTTTCAAGACGATCATAAACAAGAGACAGGTTTTTACGCATTTTCTCCAAATCCTCTTTCAAGGTCTTCATGGAAGTCAGACGCATTAAAGAATCGTTTTTTGCTTTCAAATAATTTATTTCCAGGAGTTTTTGCTGGTACTCATAATCTTCCTGAGCTCTCAAATAATCCTCTTTGGCAATTAATCCATCTTTATAAAATCCTTTGTATTGTTCATAAGTCCTTTTGGTACGTTTCAACTGAAATTCATTATCCAATAAATTGCGTTTAGAAGAAACCAATTCTGATTCAAAACTAATTTGTGTGCTTCGTAAGTAGTTTTCTTTTTCAGCCAAAGCAGCCTCACTATTTAATATAGTTTGATACAATTGGTTATTTTCCAGTTTAAGAATTACATCTCCTTTTTTAACCATGGCGCCTTCTTCAATATATCTTTCAACAACACGACCGCTCTCTATAGCATCAAGGAATATAGTAGATATGGGTTCAACCTTACCGGTAACAGTAATAAAATCATTGAACTGGTTAAACTCAACTTCAGAGATTGTGACTTTATCCTTATCAATGCGATAAACAGACATGTTTGAAGCAAAAATCATATTGTAAACCAAAAATCCCATCACAATAACACCAATGCCCCAATAAATATGTTTGCGTTTTATTCCTTTTTTATGTTCTATTATTCTGTCCATTTTGTATTTTATATTGCTCCGTTAAATGATAAAATAATTTATTACTATCATCATACACTCAATTATCATTAAAAACAGATTAATCTTGTATTTTCTCTTAACTAATTACTGAAACTGTGCCAATTGATTCAATTTGCAGATATACAGATGTTTAAGTGATTGTTAGGAGCAGGGAGTGTAAAAAAACTTTACATTAAAATGTATAAATTTTTTACACCTGCTTTTTTTAATAATATCATTGATTTACTTTTGGTTAAAATCCTGGTTCTATGAGTAAAAAAGGAAATGTATTAATAGTTGATGATAATAAAAGTATTTTAAGTGCACTTGAGATTCTTTTAATGAAAGATTATAAAGTGACATGTTTATCAAATCCAAACCTGATTACTTCTGTCTTTAATGACAATAACTTTCAACTGGTATTGCTTGATATGAACTTTAAAGCCGGTGTAAATACAGGTAATGAAGGATTATATTGGCTTAATTATATAAAAGAAAATCATCCTAATCTATCAGTTGTTATGATTACTGCCTATGGTGATGTTGAATTGGCTGTAAATGCCTTAAAAATTGGGGCAACCGATTTTATTTTAAAGCCATGGGATAATGCAAAGTTGATAGCAACCATTGAATCAGCTATGCAATTAAGTCTATCAAAGCATGAAGTTCAGAACTTGAAATTAAAAGAAAAGGAACTGAAAAAAGCTTTTAATAAAGAAGAGAAATTGATCATTGGTAACTCACCTCAAATAATGAATGTTCTTAACATGATTCGTAAGGTGGCAAAAACGGATACCAATGTATTAATTACCGGAGAAAATGGAACAGGAAAAGAGTTGATTGCGAGAGAAATTCATCGTTTGTCAAAAAGAAATCAGGAAATGATGGTGAGCGTGGATATGGGGGCAATAACAGAGACATTGTTTGAGAGTGAATTATTTGGTCATGCTAAAGGTGCTTTTACAGATGCAAAGGAAGAACGTATTGGTAAGTTTGAAGTAGCAAACAACGGTACTTTGTTCTTAGATGAGATAGGGAATCTTTCATTTCCGCTGCAGGCAAAACTTCTCGTAGCTCTGCAAAGCAGGGAAATCATTAGGATAGGAAGCAATAAACCTATACCAATAAATATAAGATTAGTAAGTGCTACAAATAAAAATCTGGATCAAATGGTTGCAGATAGTTTATTTAGGGAGGATTTACTTTATCGAATTAACACTATTCATATAGAAATACCCCCATTGCGTGATAGAGGTGAGGATATATTAATATTGGCTGATTTTTTTCTTAAAAAATATGCGCATAAGTATGACAAGCCTAGTTTAAAGATAAATCATCAGGCTCAGGAAAAATTATTAGGATATCATTGGCCCGGAAATATCAGAGAATTAGAACATAGTATAGAAAAGGCTGTGATTTTAAGTGATAATAGTGTATTAAAACCGGATGATTTCTTCTTACGTCCAGCCAGTAGGAATTCTGTTGATGCTAACTCTTTGAAATTAGAAGATATGGAAAGGAACCTGATCAATCAGGCCTTGGATAAGAATCCGGGTAATGTAAGTGCGGCAGCTGATGAATTAGGGATTACAAGGCAAACTCTGTATAATAAAATGAAAAAGTTTGGGATAAAATAAGAGAAAAGGTAAAAGGGTATCAGGGTTAAAGGTAACAAGGAGAATGGAAAATATTGATTAATCCTAAATAGTCTTTTCCTACAAATTACGATTTCTTAATCACTTATCATTTTACCATTAATCATTTAACCTTTTAACCTTTTAACCCTGCAACCATTAACCTTATAACCATAATAATAAATTTATGATTAAACGATTTCAACTAAAACTCATATTGCGACTTCTTCTTCTTATCGTTTTTGCAGGAAGTACAGTTTATAGTTTTTACAGTCTTCATCTTGCTATTACATTAGTTTTGGTGGTGATTACAGCGTTTATGCTTTTAAATGTCCTTTCCTTTCAAAATAAAATTCATGAACAGATTAATTACTTTTTTGAAGCAATTTTAAATGATGATTTTAGTCTGAATACATATAGTAAAAATCAGGATGCTATTTTGAGTCGTTTAAATAATAACATGGCTCGTATTAATGACAAAATTAAAAAGTCTATAGTTGAGAATCAGCAGCGGGATCAGTATTTTCATGCGCTTATTGAGCATATAAATATTGGAGTTTTGAGTTATGATGAAAAAGGATTTGTAGTACACGCTAATAGTGGACTTAAAGAATTACTAGGCTTATCTCAATTGACTCATATAAAGCAGTTAGAAAAGTTTGATGCAAATGTTGCAGATCGAATTCTTCAGATGAAGACGCAAGAGCAACAAATGATTCAGGTGCCCGGAGTGGAACATAAACAAACCTTGCTCATTAAATCCATACCTTTTTATAGCCAACATCAGCAATTAATGTTGTTAACCATCCAGGATATTGATCAGCAATTGGACGAAAAAGAGTTGGATTCGTGGCTGAAATTGATTCGGGTATTAACTCACGAAATAATGAATGGGATTGCACCAATTACTTCTTTATCTCAAAGTCTGTCCGGTTTCTTTACTAATGAGGGCAAACCTGTATCGAAAGATGATTTGGATGAAGATATGATAGAGGCAACAATCCGAGGACTTTCTGTAATTAATGATCAGGGAGAAGGATTGATCCGATTTGTTGATTTGTATCGGAAATTAACTCGTTTACCAAAACCTACCAAAAAGGAGTTTAAACTAAAGCCATTTCTAGAGAATAACATCATTTTAAGTAAAGCAGGATCTTATGGAGAAGATGTTGATATAACATTAAAAGTAGATGATGATGAGTTGGTGATTGATGCCGATGAAAAGCTTTTGGCACAGGTTGTTATTAATATCATTAAAAATGGTTTTGAAGCCTTACAAGAAACTGATCAACCTGAAATTGTTATAGAAACCAAGATAAATAAGCATAATCAAACAGAAATCGCCATTCAAAATAATGGTCCTCAAATACCGGATGAAGTAATGAATGAGATTTTTGTTCCTTTTTTTACAACAAAAGAGGATGGAAGCGGTATTGGGTTAAGTCTTTCGAAACAAATCATGCGATTACATGGTGGTACATTAAAAGTGCATTCATCTGCACAAAAGACAACATTTACTTTAATTTTAAATTAGATTCATTTATAAAAAAGGTTGTATATTTAGTTGTAACCTGAATTCAATATGAAATTTTATTGAAATCAGTTTTAAATCAATATTTTATAACTATGGCTATACAAGTTGCAATAAGGCATAATACCTATTATAAATATGATCGTTTGGTGTCCGCCTCGCCACATATTATAAGATTAAAACCAGCTCCGCATTCCCGTTCTAAAATTCTTTCCTATTCAATGAAGATTGCTCCAGAAGAGCACTTTATTAATTGGCAGCAGGATGCCTTTGGTAATTATCTTGCCAGAATTGTTTTTCAGGAAAAGTTAAAAGAAATCAAAGTTGAAGTTGAGGTTGTAGCTGAGATGATAGTGATAAATCCCTTTGACTTTTTTGTGGAAGATTATGCAGAGAGATTCCCTTTTGAATACAAAAGCTTAGAAAAAAAAGAGCTGAATCCATATTTTGAAATCGCTGAGGATGGTCCTTTACTAAAGGAATGGATTCAAAAATTAGATGCTTATAAAGGCGAAAAAATTGTTGACTTTTTAGTTAATGTCAATAGGTTGTTATATAATGATATTGATTATACAATAAGATTAGAGACGGGTATATTTACCTGCGAACAAACCTTGGGCAAGAAGACTGGATCTTGTCGTGATTCAGCCTGGGTATTGGTTCAGGTTATGCGTCATTTGGGTATTGCCGCTCGTTTTGTATCCGGTTATCTTGTTCAACTTAAGTCAGATCAAAAATCAATTGATGGTCCTTCTGGTCCAGAAGAGGATTTTACTGATCTACATGCCTGGTGTGAAGTGTATATACCAGGTGCAGGTTGGATAGGGCTGGACCCTACTTCTGGTTTATTGGCTGGAGAAGGGCATATTCCACTTTGTTGTACTCCCGATCCGAGTAGTGCCTCTCCAATTACAGGTGCTGTTGATAAATGTGAGGTTGAATTCAGTTTCCTAAATGAAGTAATTCGTATTCATGAAGATCCACGTGTGACAAAACCGTATTCAGCACAGCAATGGGATGAAATTATGCAATTAGGATTTCATGTGGATCAGGTTTTAGAAAAGGAGGATGTGAGATTAACCATGGGAGGGGAGCCAACCTTTGTTTCTATGGATGATATGGAATCTGCTCAATGGAATACTGCTGCTGATGGTCAGGAGAAAAAAGAATTAGCGCATCAAATGATTCATGTGGTTGGTGAAAAGTTAGCCACAAATCCACTTTATCATTATGGTCAGGGTAAATGGTACCCGGGTGAGCCAACTCCAAGATGGCAAATGGCTATGTATTGGAGGAAAGATGGATTGTCCATGTGGAAAAACAAAAAGTTACTTGGTGATTTTTATAAATCCTATGGTTTTGATATTTCAGTAGCAGATAGCTTTATGAAATCTCTGACTCAAAAATTGGGCGTAGATAAGGAATTGGTAATTCCTGCTTTTGAAGATGTTTTTTATTATTTGTGGGAAGAGCGAAAATTGCCTTTAAACATAGATCCATTAAATGTTGATTTAAAAGATACATTAGAACGAAGAACATTGATGGAAAACCTTGACAGAGGCTTAAATGAACCTGTGGCTTTTGTATTACCATTGGATTGGGCATACAGTAAAAATGGTTGGATTAGTTGTTATTGGAAATTTAGAGGAAATCAATTGTATTTAATCCCGGGTAATTCTCAAGCCGGTTATCGATTGCCATTAGAATCACTTCCTTATATGTCGGAGTCAAAACGACCAAAGAATTATGATAGAAGTCCTTTAGAAGAGCAGGCAGAATTGTCCGATTATCATGAGCAAGTAAAACAGAGAATGGATGAGGAACCTGATTATACTATTCCTGAAGATCTGTTACATCCAAAAACCTTTAAAGATACGGATGAGGTGGAGGAAGAAAACAATCTGTTAAAGTTTATGCCTTTCAGTAAGCAAAAGGAAGAGGTCAATGATTTTGAACCTGTTTACGAAATGTTTACTATAAAAAAGGCCTTAGTAGCTGAAATTAGAGGAGGACGTCTTCATTTGTTTTTACCACCTCTGGATCTTATTGAGCAGTATCTGGATTTATTGGCCTCTATAGAATTAACTGCCGAAGAGTTAAATATTCCAGTTGTTATTGAAGGCTATGCACCTCCTTATGATCACCGTATTGAAAAGTTAGTGGTAGCACCAGATCCCGGTGTCATAGAAGTAAATGTTCATCCATCAAAAACATGGAAGGATCTGGTTCACACTTATGATGTTATTTTTGATTCGGCCAGGATTTGTCGTTTAGGAGCTGAAAAATTTATGCTGGATGGCAAGCATACCGGAACAGGAGGTGGAAACCATATTACCTTAGGAGGAAGTACGCCTGCAGATTCACCTTTATTACGACGCCCTGATTTGTTGCGTAGCCTCATTACATTCTGGCAACACCATCCCGGATTATCGTATCTTTTTTCAACGGCATTTGTTGGTCCAACGAGTCAAGCACCAAGGGTAGATGAAGGCAGATTGGAGATGTTGTATGAATTAGAGATTGCCTTTGATCAGATACCGGATAAGGACAGGAGTAACTTTCCATTCTGGATGACAGACAGGCTTCTGCGTAACCTTTTAATAGATCTTACAGGAAATACTCATCGTGCAGAATTTTGTATTGATAAGCTATATTCGCCTGATTCCCAAAGTGGACGTTTGGGAATTCTTGAGCTTAGAGCTTTTGATATGCCACCAAATAAACAAATGTGTATTGTGCAGTTGTTGCTTTTACGCACGTTGGTTGCCTGGTTCTGGGAGCATCCATATAAAGGCAAATTGATTCGGTGGGGTACAGCATTGCATGATAAATATCTTACACATCATTTTGTACGTGAAGATTTAATTGATGTAGTCGAACAAATGAATGAAGCGGGATACAAATTTGATATTCAATGGTTGGAGCCATTTTTTGAATTTCGTTTTCCTCACATTGGAGCTGTTAAATATAAAGGTTTGGAGTTGACATTTCGTGCAGGTATTGAGCCATGGAATGTATTGGGAGAGGAGATGTCAAGTACAGGAACTGCTCGTTTTGTAGACTCATCAGTAGAGCGACTTGAAATAAAGGTAAATGGTATGCAGGATGACAGGTATATTGTTTTATGTAACCAAATGCGCATTCCTTTAGTTAAAACTTCTGTATCTGGTGTATATGTTGCTTCAATTCGTTATCGTGCATGGCAACCACCTTCAGCATTGCATCCTAACCTGGGAGTTGATACACCATTGTTTTTCGATATTTTTGATACATGGACAGGAAAAGCTGTGGCCGGTTGTATTTATCATGTTTATCATCCGGGAGGTCTTGCTTATGAAGCATTTCCTCTTAATAGCTTTGAGGCAGAATCTCGTCGGGTAACACGTTTCTACAATGAGAATCATACACAAGGAGTTTACACACCTAAGAATGTGGTTAATCAATCACAACATTACATTACAGAGAATATAACGCAAGGAAGAAAGTTGATAAATTACACTCCTCCGATTATTGAGCCAGATCCTGAATATCCCTGTACGTTTGACCTTAGAAAATATAAATTGAAAAATAAGTTTTAATATTGATAGTTTTTTAAGGATGCTTTATGGTTAGGATATAAGCAATTCAAATTTTTATATAAGTGCTTTGCAAAAATATAATTGAAGCATCGTTAGAAAAGGTATAATATCTTTATCTATGATCTAATAATCTATAAATTAATCATCAAAATGAATAAAAGGAGGTAGTACATTTGCTGCATCTACCAATGCTGAATTCCATTGTTGTGATGTTGTTTTAAGATCTTCTTCTGTTTTTCGGAATTCTTTCAATTCATATGAATTGTTTTTATATAAGATAAAATCAACAGGAAAATCTACATCACTGGCATTTTTAAAGGTTGCATCAAACGAAAGATAGGCTACTTTAATTGCCAAATCAAAGGTGATTTCTTCATGTAATAATCTTCTTAGGATAGGTTTACCAAAACCAGTATTTCCAATAATGGCATAAGGGGATTCGTCAGAAACTTCTACCCAATTGCCTTCAGGTAAAACCAGAAATAAAGTGGCTTTAAGATCATGTTCGCATTGGCCGCCAACAATAAAGTGACCGTCGAAAATTAGATTGCTGGCTTTAAGTTCTTCCATATCCTGATGGCGAACTTTTTTTACCATATCCCCCAGTGTATTGGCTGCTTTATATAATTTAGTTGGGAATTGAATTTCTAATTCATCATCAAAAAAATGCTTTACTTTATCTCGGATTGATCTTAAACCTGATGACATGATAAAAAAGGAATTTTTACCTTGTTTATAGGTGGCTACTTTTTTAGATGTAGATACGCCTAATCCACTACTTATTCTTGTGTCAGCTAATGCAACTACACCTGTTTTACTTTTTATGCCAATACAAAATGTCATAATCTATAATAAATTATTGATTTATTACTTGTACGATATGTTGATTAATTTGTTTTCCCGGAGTTTCGATAAAACCAGTTATTGGACTACAATCATTGTAATCCGTTCCGTGTGCAATTTTAATATAATGATGATCAACAAGCAAATTATTTGTCGGATCAAATCCTATCCACCCAATAAAAGGAAGAAAAGCTTCAACCCATGCATGCGTTTGACCAGAGCCTGTATGATTATAATCCTGATTTAAATAGCCACTAACATATCTGCAAGGTATTTTAAAGTTTCTGGCAATAGCAATAAATAAATGAGCATAGTCCTGACATACCCCTTTTTTTAATTCAAGTACCTCCTGTGAGTTTGTGTGAACAGTAGTTACGTCTTGTGTATATTCAATATAAGAATGAATATTATTATTCAATGCTAATAACCAATTAAATATGCCCTCTTCCTGATTTCCTGGAGTTAGATGGTTAATACTCTCTTTATTTAATTTGATTAATGAAGAATTACGTAAAAACATAACCTGATCAATTTGAAAATCAGGAGAGTTTATAATATCCCATTCGTCATTGGCCGGCCATGAAATAAAATCAAAAGGATTCTGAACTTGAGCATTTACTTTTACTTTTAATTCAAAATAAAAATGATCAATTTTTCGTTGAGTTGTATATTGCAATACATCAAATCCAAAAATATTTTTCGATTTGTACTCAGACTCTTTAAGATTACTTTTAATACTGATGTTATTAACTTGTTGTAAGTTATTGTTTACAGGAAGTGCAAGTATTTGTATAAAAGCTTTTTTTAAAGGAATCTCATACTGAGTATCTATTTTATATGTTATGTTATATTCAGGCATTAATATGATAAATATTTTTTTTCAATATCACTACATAGACTTAATAAAACATCTCTTGTGTTGTTTAGTAAGGGGTATATATCATCCTTATACTCATCGATGGTTAAAAACTTATATTGAGCAGCCAATTTATTTACCGTAAACTCGATGGAGTTAGGAGGTGTTTTTTTCGATTGTGAAATTTGTGATAAGTAATCCGCAATTCTGTTAATACTATAGTGTATTGATCTTGGATTTTGAACATTTAATATTAGAAATTCCAGTACCTGATTTTTGTTTGGAATAGAGCGATAATACTTTCTATTCATATCAAAAGTCTCTGTGCATCTTAAAAGCGTTGTCCATTCAAAACTTAATTCATTTACAGGGTATCCTAATTGCTGAATTTTGTATATATCATTTAATTTCGAATTTAGTATTCTAATCATTTGTAATGATCTTTCAAGATGCATTGCGCATAAAATTAAAGACCATGTTTCGTCATATAAAATGGTACTGTATATTTTTGTTCTTAAAAGTGATGTTTGATCTAGAATTTTCTCTGTTAAATCATAAAGACCTGTACTTAAAAATGTTTCTACCGGATAATTCTGCATAAAATGGTAAAACGTATTAATGGTTTCCCATAATTCAGTGGAAATTTCATTTCGGGCTCCTCTTGCATTTTCACGTGCTTTAGATACAATATTGATAAGAGAATTGTCATTTTTCTCGTCGAATCCAACTTTATATAAAACATTTCGTTCATTAATATCTTCCATATCAAATATGCCGCACATAAATAATATAGATTCCAGTACAAACTTTCTGTTATCAATTTCTTCAATGGGAGCATCAAGAGATGAAAAATACAATTCTTTTACATATCGTGAAATATGTTCCAGTCTTTCCATATATCTGCCCATCCAATATAAATTGTTTGCCACTCTGGATAACATGTAACTCATATTATTTCATTTTTATAACCCAGGTGTCTTTAGAACCACCACCCTGGGATGAATTTACAATTAGATTTCCTCTTTTTAAAGCCACTCTGGTTAGCCCTCCTGCCAAAACAAATTCATCATTTTTACCAAGTAAAGAAAAGGTTCTAAGATCAATATGTCGTGGTTCAAAAGTGTTCTCATCTTCAATATACGTTGTATGAGTAGAAAGGCTCATAATTGGTTGAGCAATATATTTTCTTGGATCAGATTTGATTTTAATTTTAACCTGTTCTATTTCATTTTGAGTTAATTTATTGCCAATGGTAATGCCGTAACCTCCTGATTCATCAACGGGTTTTACTACAAGTTTATCAACATTTTCAAGGATATACTGCAAATCATCAGGGTTTTCACAATGATAGGTCTTAACGTTTTTTAGAATAGGTTCTTCATTTAAATAATACTTGATGATTTTTGGTATGTAATGATATACCGCTTTATCGTCAGCCACTCCTGTGCCTGGTGCATTGGCCAGCGTAACATTTCCTTTTCTATAAGCATTTATTAATCCGGGTACACCCAATACAGAATCCTTTCTAAAATATAAGGGATCCAGGAATTCATCGTCTACTCTTCTATAGATAACATCAACTCTTATTGGTCCATGTATCGTTTTCATATAAACGAAGTCTTTTTCAACAAACAGATCTCTTCCTTCCACCAGTTGAACACCCATTCTTTGCGCAAGGAAGGTATGCTCATAGTATGCTGAATTGTACATTCCAGGTGTAACAACAACAACGTTTGGAGAATCTACTCCTTTCGGTTTTACTGTTTTAAGCATTTCAAGAAGTCTCTCCGGATAATCCTGAACAGATTTAACTTTTAGAATATCAAACAATTCGTATAAAGATTTTCTTAATGCTAAACGATTTGAAACCACATAACTCACACCTGATGGGCAACGAAGGTTATCTTCCAATACATAATAGTTACCATCATTATGCCTTATTATGTCTGTTCCACAAACGTGAGTGTAAACATTTCCGGGTGGTGTAAAATCTACCATTTCTTTAAGGTAGTTCTTAGATGAAAAGATTAGTTCCTTTGGAATAATATTATCCTTAAGTATCTTTTTATCATGGTAAATGTCATATAGGAAAAGATTTACAGCTCTGTTTCTTTGTATTACACCCTGTTCTATATGCTTCCACTCTTTTTGATCTATAATCCTGGGAAACAGATCAAAAGGGAATATCTTTTCATCTGGATTTTTATTTTCAAAATACACTGAAAAAGTTATTCCTTGATTAAAAAAAGCCTCCTTAACTTCTTTGTTAATTCTTTCGAACTCAGCTAAAGAGTATTTGTTAAATTTATCGCAAATGGCTTTATAGTGGTTTCTTGGAAATTCGGCTGATGAAAATACTTCATCGTAAGTATTCTCATTTATTAGATATGAAGTAAGAAGTTTGTCCTGAATTTGATCCATTGTAATGTGTTTTAATCAGTTTTATAATACAAGTATTCTTACAATTAATTGCCATTTTTAGTTAAGTGGTTTAAATCAATTGTTTAGTTTGGTTGTGATAGTATTATTGAAATAAAAGATCGTATTTCAACAGACTTATAAATATATAAATAAAAAAATAGGATGTCCATTAAAAAGTTTTTTCTGAACGATTACACATTTTATCTTCTATATGTTTTGTATTTACAGGGTTAACAAATTGTTATTATATAATGTTTATGGTTTTGATCTGTTTTTTGCGGGGTGATCTAAAAAATAATACATTTACATTTTACAAGTGTATTTTGAGATGGGGTGAAGCAAAATATGATATCTTCAAAAGCACAGCAGGAAGAATAATTAAATCTAAATTACTTTTGTAAATCTGTTCACAAATTAGTTGTGTGGAGTATAGTTATTAAAATATCGTGGTATTATATTAAGATAAGATCAGTCTTTAATACACAAATAATTTTCAACCTTCTTTCAATTAATTCAAAAGCATACTAATTATAATTGCCATGTGAACATATTTAGGTTCTAATTTTTTGCGTAGTTGATCTTTAGCTTCTTTTAGATGTTTTTCAACTGCTTTTACAGTAATGCCAAGTTCTTCAGCAACATCTTTTTGTTTCTTTCCGTTGATCTTACACTGAATGAAAATATTTTTCCGTTTTTCAGGAAGATCTGATATTGCTTTTTGTAAAGATTTTATTAATTCTTCTTCAATACTTACGCCTTCGTGTGCAGTAAAATCTAGTTGGTAAAGATATTGTAGTTCATTAATTACAAATTCATCTGATAAATATACATTATGGTGTGCTTTTTCGCTTTTTAGATGGTTGAGACATTTGTTACGCAACATAACGAATAAAAAGCTTTCAATCGATTTGGATGTATCAATTTTTTCTCTCTGAGTCCAAATGTTTTCATAGCAGTCCTGAACTAAATCTTCAATTTGCTTTGAATCTTTGATGAATAGACTACAATAACCTATCAAACGAGGGTAAGTTTCTCGATAAAAAGATGTAAAGGTATCAGGATCTCCGCTTTTTAATTTATTTCTAAATTCAAAATCACCCATATAGACTTAATTGAATCGTTGGTTTAGTATTCTGAATACAAAGTAATATAAATTTTATTTCATAACAAAAATTAAGAAATATTTACACTTTAGTTGTTGTGTATTTATGTGTGTAACTTGTTGTAAATAAGATATACTGTAGTTTTTGTAAGCTGTGAGGATTTATTATTTGAAAATAAATGTAAAAAAAAGTTACAATTTGAGGTAGGGTTTTAACAATTAGATTGTACTTATTATAAAAGGGCAATATTAATGGATGATTTAATAACAAAATATTTAGAAAATACAGCAACAGATGATGAGCGAAGAATACTGTTAAATTGGTTGAGGAAAGATCATCATTATGCAGAATTTCTGGAGATAAAGAAAAAATGGAAAGCAAGCTTAATAAATGAAGATATTCATCCAAAGACAGAAAAAGGCTTAATCAATTTTCAATCTTTTATGCTCAATGATTCAGTTGCTAAATCAAATAAAATATTAAGGCTTAAAAGAATTTATAAATATGCCGCTTTAATCATGTTATTTGTTATTTCTGGAGGAGGATTTTATTTAACTAAGTATTTTGCTCAGTCAGATTTAGTAACAAAGATAATCGCAGATAAAGGATACGTTGCATCTATAATATTACCAGATAGCTCTAAGGTTTGGCTAAATTCAGGTTCTACTATTGAGTATTCAAATACATTTGGTAGTAATCAAAGACATTTAAAAATTAATGGTCAAGCCTATTTTGAAGTAGTTAAGAATAAGAAAATACCTTTTGTCGTTGAAAGTAAAAATTTAAATGTTAGAGTTTTGGGAACTCGATTTACTGTAGATGCTTATGATTATTCTAAAAATACTTCAGTCATCTTAGAAGAAGGGAGTGTCGAATTGTCTCCTTCAAAATACCCAAAACAAAAAATGTTTATGAAACCAGGTGATAAAATTGTTTATGGTGCTGAAACAGAAAAAGCAAAAAAGACCATTGTTAAGGCAGATAGATATAGTACCTGGCGAAATGGAATATTAAATTTTTACAACTCTCCTATGAAGGAGGTTGTACAAAAATTAAGTAATAGATACAATTACGAATTTAAAATAGATAAATCCATTGAGGATTTAGAAGTAACCTTTACCGTAAATCAGGAAGACTTATCAAGTGTATTAGAACTTTTATCAACCATTACACCAATAAATATTGAATCCAGGGGAGATTCTGTGTTGATTAAGCCCTACTCTAATTGACTTATGTCAATAGTTTATTTATAAAAAAACCGGAAAAATGCGCCAACATAATTCCGGTAAATAAAAAGCACCCAGCCAGGTGCTTATGTATAACTTAAAGTCGTTGTAAAATTATGAAAAAAAATGGAAAAGTTAGAGGCGATTGTTCTCTAACAGAAATGTCTCAAATTATCAGGATTATGAAATTATCATTTATTCTATTGTTTTTTTCTTTTGTCTCGCTTTCTGCAAGTGTTTTAGGACAAAATGATATGATTACATATTCAGGAAATTCTGTAAAAATTAGCACAATATTAGATTATATTGAGCAAAATACAGATTATACTATTGCTTATAGTTCTGAATATATTGACTTAAATAAAGAAGTAACAGTTAATGTAAAGAATGAAAAAGTACAGAATTTGTTAGAAGATGTTTTTGAAGGAACATCTATTGCTATTAAGGTTTCTGATAAAAGAATTCTTCTGTATGATAAAGAGGTACAGCAACAAAGTACACAAACAAAGAAAATTTCAGGTGTTATAACCGATGATAAAGGAGAGGTAATACCTGGAGCTTCAATTCTTGTAAAAGGAACTTCCGTAGGAACAATAACAGACATGGATGGTAAGTTTACTCTTACTGATGTTCCTGAAGATGCTGTTATTGTAATATCATTTATAGGTATGAAGAATGAGGAGATTGCTGTTGCAGGAAAAATGGTGTTTAATGTATCTTTAAAATCTGATGTAATTGGATTGGATGAAATAGTAGCTGTAGGTTATGGTTCTAAAAAGAAAGCAAATTTAACTGGAGCCGTAGGTAATGTTCAAATGACAGATATGGAAAGTCGCCCGTTAACTAATGCCAGTTTAGCTTTGCAAGGTACTGTGGCAGGGGTATATGCTTTACAAAGTTCAGGTAAACCAGGTGATGATAATGCAGTAATTGATATTAGGGGTGTTGGTACTTTCGGAGATAATTCACCACTTATATTAATAGATGGTTTCCCGGGAAGTATGTCTGATGTTAACTCAAATGATATAAAATCAATATCAGTATTAAAAGATGCTGCTTCCGCCTCAATTTATGGTAACAGGGCTGCAAACGGTGTAATCTTAATTACCACTAAAAAAGGTGCTCCTGGCCAAATGAAAGTATCTTATAACGGATATTTTGGTGTTCAGGAACCAACAAGATTACCAGATGTATTAAACTCTGTTGAATATGTGACTCTACATAGAGAGGCTTCTGAAAACTCTGGTCGTGTACAGACTTATTCATTGGAAGATCTTGCAAAATATGAAGCAGGCAATGATCCAATGTATCCGGATATCGATTATTTTGATGTTTATTATGGTTCTGCAAGTACACAAAATCACAGATTAAGTATGTCTGGTGGGACAGAAAAATTACATTATGCATTTATGGTTGGTAGATTAGATCAGGATGGTATTATGGTAGCTACTAACTATAAAAAGACAGACTTTCGTTCAAATATTGATGCTTACTTTTTAAAAGATAATAAGTTAAGGTTATCATCTAAGTTATCAGGTAACCTAGGCATAAAAGGTGAGCCTATAAGTGTATGGAACGCTACATGGTATGCTACATTAGCTCCAATCTATCCATTAAAAAATGCGGATGGTCAGTATATGACTGTTAATGGTGAATTAAATCCATATGCAAGTATTAAAGCAGGCAGTACTACAGAGGTGAAACGTTATAACTTTAACGGGCAGGTTGAAGCAGAATATACAATATTAGATGGTTTAAGTGCTCAACTTACATATGGATATAATGTAGCTGATAAAAACAGAAATTCTTTCAATGCAAATAATGTATTATATAATAAGGATGGAAGTACAAAAACAGAATCTTCTGATTTAACTGTTGCTAATGATAATGACGTTCAAACATTAATGACTGCTTTATTAAAGTATAATAAAACCATCGGTTTACATCAGATTAATGTTTTGGCAGGTTATTCAGAAGAAGAGTTTACCTGGGATTGGCAAAGTGGCTATCGTAAAAATTTTGTAAACAATGATCAAAGGGTATTATCTCTTGGTGATGCAGCTACTCAAACAAATAATGCAGGTAGCTATGATTTAGGATTGAAATCTTATTTTGGCCGTATTAATTACATCTTTAATGATAAGTATTTGTTTGAAGCAAATATTCGTCGTGATGCATCATCTCGATTTGCAGAAGGAAATCAGTGGGGTACATTTCCATCGTTTTCTGGAGGTTGGATTATCTCAAGAGAATCATTTATGAGTAGCATGGACTGGTTAAGTAATTTAAAAATTAGAGGTTCATGGGGACAGTTAGGTAGTCAGAATATTGGTAGTTATTATAATGGTAGTGATGTGTTAACATCAGGACAAAACTATTCGCTTGGAGGTACATTGTATTCAGGAGTAGCAATCACCAGTATGACTAATAAAGAGTTAACATGGGAAACTTCAGAACAATTAAACTTTGGTGTTGACATTACTTTTGATAATGGTATAGACTTAACATTTGATTACTTTGATAAAAGAACAAAGGATTTGTTATTAACAAGACCAATTCCGTTAACAATGGCAGCATCTGCACCTTATGTAAATGCTGGAGAGGTTCAGAATAAAGGTTTTGAAGCTTCGCTTACCTACAGAAAGACATTTGCAAATGGTATTAAATTACGTACTACATTAAATGCATCTCATATAGTAAATAAGATTACAAAAATGAATGCACCTGAGCAATTAAATTCACCAAAAGCAATTAAAGTTGGATATGCCATTAATTCATTTTATGGATATGAAATGGATGGAATTTATCAGCTATCAGATTTTGATTATGATGGTGAGAATTATACACTTAAAGAAGGTGTTGTGTCTGTATCAAATTATAATGCACAACCGGGTGATATTAAGTTTAAAGATATAAGTGGTGACAATTATGTAGATGCTAATAATGATAGAAAAATTATTGGTAAACAGTTTCCTGATCTAACTTATTCAATGAATATTAACCTTGAATGGAAAAACTTTGATTTAGGAATGTTCTTCCAGGGAGTTCAAGGTATTGAAGGCTATTTGTATTATGAAATTGCAACTCCATTTAGTGGTGTAGCAAATATGGGAACATGGTGGAAAAATAGATGGACTCCAGATAATCCATCAAACACTCTTCCTCGATTAACTCTTGATGAATATAGAACTAACGTTCACTCATCGTTCTATATGCAAGATGCTTCATACTTACGATTAAAGAATCTTGAATTAGGATATACAATAAGTCCTCGTATTCTTTCTGAAATTGGTTTAAGTTCTGTTAGAATTTATGGAAATATTCAAAACGTTTTTACCATTACAGACTTCAAAGGTTTCGATCCTGAACAAACTGTTGATCAAACCAGAGCAGAGGCTTTCCCTCAGGTGAAAGTAATGACAATGGGAGTAAATGTTAACTTTTAAATGAACATAAACATGAAAAATCTAAATAGAATCTTTATATTATTTTTAATATCTTCTGTCTTATTCGGGTGTTCAGAAGATTTGATAGACAAAACTCCCAAAGATAGTTTGTCTCCAGCTACTTTTTTTCAAGATGAGTCACAGTGTGTAATGGCATTAATGGGAGTATATGCTGCTATTCAACCTAATGCAACACCAACACACTTTTATCAATTTGAGTTTATGGCTGATAATGGTTATTGTCAGGCTGCATGGCAGGGATCTAATGAGATTGGTTCCTGGAATACTACATCGACAAGTTGGGGACCATATGCAAAATGGACTCAGGATTATACAATCATAGCAAGAGCAAATGAATTTATTCAGGATGTTGCAGGTGCAGATGTGAGTGATGATGTAAAAAATCAGATGATTGCTGAAGTTAAGTTTTTAAGAGGATATGCTTATTCTGACTTAATTACCTATTTTGGCGATGTGCCATTGATCACAGAAGTGTTAGCATTGTCTGAAGCATATGTTAGTAGAAGTGCCAAAAGTGATGTTCTTACTCAAATTCTTCAGGATTTAGATGATGCAGCAGCTGTTCTACCTACTTCATATGAAAGTGCAGAAGCAGGTAGAGCGACAAAAGGTGCTGCGTTAGCATATAAAGCAAAAATTTTATTGTACAATGAACAGTGGTCAGCAGCCGCAGCTGCAGCGAAGGCTGTAATAGATTTAGATGAGTATGATTATTTTGGCGATTATGAAGCGTTATTTACAGAATCCAATGAGAATAATGTTGAGGTAATCTTTGATATTCAGTATATTCAAACACAATCTCAACCATGGCCAGCTGAACCGTTTGTGTTAGGAACATGGCAGACTTCTAATATTACAGCTTCTATGATTAACTCATATTATATGACTAATGGATTACCAATAGATGATCCAAACTCAGGTTATGATGATCAGGATCCATATACCAATAGAGATCCAAGATTAGATGCTACAGTCGTTTTACCTGGTACTAAATATGGAGAAGCTACATTTATTCCAGCTAGTTATGCTGAGTATCCATGTGGAGCAAAACCTCGTAAATATGCCGAATATGGTGTAGCTGATGTTAATGTAAGTTCTTTAAATACTATTTTAATGCGTTATGCGGATATCTGTTTAATGCGTGCGGAAGCCTTAATTGAATCAGGAAGTACAGATCAGGAGATTTATGATTTGATTAATGACGTGAGAGCTCGTGTAGGAATGCCAACCATTGAATCTGTTGAAGGAACAGGATTAACTCAATCTCAGCTTAGAGATATTTTACGTCATGAAAGAAGAGTTGAATTTTGTATGGAAGGAACACGTTATGCCGATATGTTGAGATGGAAAGATGAATCTTTGGTTCATGATGTTTATGGATACGATAAATCACTATTAAGTGATCCTACAGATCCTGCAAAATGGGTTTTTAGCCAGATAAAAATTGCAGAAAGAACATTTAATTCAACTAAAGCTTGGTTGTGGCCAGTTCCACAAGCTGATATTGATATTAATGAAAACTTATTACCAAATAATCCTGGATATTAATTTAAATGAGAGGATAATTGAAGGGGCGGAAGATTTTCGCCCCTTTTTTATTTGTCACAGGGATATCTAAAATCTCGGTTTAAAAAGATTATTTGCTGTCGAGCATATATAAAGCTAAACATAGAATCTTATATTTTATAGTGTGTTCTAATAATATCTATTTATATATATTTCCATTGTTTATTTTGGAAATGCTCCAAAATCTCTTATAGTAATGATAATTTTGGAGGAAGAGTTGTTTTATATATTTAAAATACTATTGTGTATTTAACCAGTAAAAGCATTCTTTACTTTGTTTAGTTCATCCAAAAGATAGCTTGTTCAACAGTGAGTTTCGAACAAATTCTCACTTTATAACATAATTAAAAAGTATTGTATTATATAAGCAAGAAATTGTAAGTTTTGAACAATTTATTGTAGTTAAATGACGAATTTTTGGTAGTTCATTTTTGTTTGGATTCCCTATTTTGTGCAAGAAAATATTAGAATAATTCTACAAGGAGAAATAACTCTTTGTGATTAAACAAAACTAGGATATGAACCATCGCTTTATTTTTATTTTAATTGGAGTTTTAATTATAAATATATCAACCTTTGCACAAGGCTTTGGAGAGAAACTTTTACTTAATGATCAGTGGCATTTCTACTTAGGTGATGTGCAATACGGTGGCAGAGAATCAATGGACTGTAGTAAATGGAGTATGGTTGATCTTCCTCATGATTGGAGTGTGAAACAAAATGCCAGTCCTGAATTAGCAAGTTGTACCGGATATTTACCAGGAGGTATTGCTTGGTATAGAAAGAATATAAGAATTCCAGAAGAAAAAAAAGGCGATAAGGTTTATGTGTATTTTGAAGGTGTTTATAATAACAGCGAAGTTTTTATTAATGGTAAATGGCTTGGAAAACGTCCTAATGGTTATATTTCCTTTATGTATGAATTGACTCCCTATATTAAATGGGGAGAAGAGAACTCAATTGCAGTAAGGGTTGATCACAGTCAGGATGCTGATTCTCGCTGGTATACAGGTTCAGGTATTTATAGGGATGTTTATCTTGTATATGCAAATCCTACACATATAAACCTTTGGGGGGTTAGTTATCAAACAGAAGTAAAAGGGAATCAGGCTGCGATAGAAATAAATACAAAAATTAATAACACAATAGAATCTACGTCATTAAAGATTGTTCAAGAATTATATGATGCTAAAGGAATAAAAGTAGCTTCGGTTTCTAAAGATCAAAAATTAAATGGTTTTGCAAAAACAGATATTACACAATTATTCCAGCTTAAATCACCAAAACTTTGGAGTGTAAATTCACCATATTTATATACGCTGAACACTAAAGTATATAAAAATTCAAAAGTCATAGATCAAAGCGAAACAAAAGTTGGAATCAGAACTATAGATTTTGATGCAAATAAAGGTTTTTCTTTAAATGGTGTAAATATGAAACTCAAAGGTGTCTGTTTACATCATGATGCCGGAGTTTTAGGTGCTGCAGTTTATAAGTCTGTTTGGCGTACTCGTTTAGAGCAATTAAAAAGCTTAGGTTGTAATGCCATCAGAACCAGTCATAATCCACAGGCTCCTCACTTATATGAATTATGCGATGAACTTGGGTTTCTAGTTATGGATGAAGCTTTTGATGAGTGGGAATATCCTAAAAATAAATGGATTGAAGGCTGGAATAAAGGTGCTCCGGGGCATCAGGGAACTTCTCAATATTTTAGAGAGTGGAGTGAAAGGGATGTTAAAGATCAGGTTTTAAGGGATAGGAATCATCCTTCAATTATCATGTGGAGTATTGGTAATGAAGTTGATTATCCTAATGATCCGTATACTCATCCAATTCTGGAAGAAGAAGGAATCGGTCAACATCATGTTCATGGTTATTTGAAGGATCATCCTAATGCAAAACGTCTTGGCGAAATTGCTAAAGAACTAGTTGCTGCAGTAAAAGAAGCTGATACATCAAGACCTGTAACAGCTGCACTTGCCGGGGCTGTAATGTCAAATTTTACGGATTATCCTTTTGTTCTGGATGTAGTTGGCTACAATTATACCGAATACAAATACGATATGGATCACGAAAAATATCCCAAAAGAATTTTGTATGGAAGTGAAAATAGACATGATATACCTGCCTGGCATGCAGTTCGAGATAAGGACTTTATTTTTGGCCAATTTTTATGGACAGGTTTTGACTATCTTGGAGAAGCAGGGGCATGGCCATCACGAGGTTTTACCACAGGATTAATTGATTTGGCAGGGAATATTAAACCAAGGGGGTATTTTCGTCAATCATTATGGTTAGAAACTCCAATGGTTTATGTTGGAACTTATAAACCTCATGGAGATTGGGTATCAATGGATGCTCCTAAAGTATGGAATTATAAGAATGGCGAGAAAGTTAGGGTTGTGTGTTATACAAATTGTGAAGAAGCTGAATTATTCTTGAATGGAAAAATAATAGGTAAACGTCAACCTTATAATGATGAAACAGGTATTATTTATTGGGATGTAAATTTTGAGCCTGGAGAATTAAATGTAGTTGCTTATAATAATCATAAAGAAGTTATTTCAGATTCTATTGTTACTAATTCATATCCGGTTAAAATTTCAGCAGAGGTTTTGAATTCAACCGATGATAATATTTGTCAGGTTCTTGTTGAAATTCTTGATAAAAATGGAAATCAGGTTGTAATGGCTGACAATGAGATTACATGTAGAGTGAATAATGGATTGTTGTTAGGAATGGAAAACGCATCAAATGATGTTTCGTTAAATTACCAGGATAATAAACAGAGGTGTATTAATGGGCAGATGTTAATATTTTTAAAGAGAGACTTGACAGGTGATAAAATGACGATAGAATTATCAAGCCCTTTGTTAGAATCGTTATCTATAGAATTATAGGTATCTTAAGTCGAGAATTCTGGATTCCAAAATAAATACAAACAAGGATGCTTTATAATAGGCATCTTTGTTTTTTTTTATGCCTTTAAGTTTTTTTCTATGGTTTGATTAAGTTGATACATATCAAATGGCTTTTTAAAGTAATTAGAAATCAATCCGGATTCTAAGGCAGCATCAATCTCATCGTTAATTTCATATCCTGATATAATATAATAACACTTATCCTGATATTGTTGTTTTGCTTTCTTTATAAAGTCAATACCACTCATCTCCGGCATTTTCATATCGCTAAATATCATTTTGATCTCAGGATGTTCTTGCATAATTTCTAATGCTTTGTGTCCAGAACTTGCTGTAATCACCTTGTAATTTTTGCTAAATAACTTATCAAATAACATTAGGTTAATTGATTCATCGTCGACGTATAATAGAGTATTGCTTTTTGTTGCCATTAATCATTTCTTTATTGGGAATAGAACATTAATTTCTGTCCATTCATTCTCTTCTGATTTTATTGATATAGATCCGTTGTGTTCATTAACAATATTGTATGTTATTGATAAACCTAATCCGGTGCCTTTTCCGGGTTCTTTAGTTGTAAAAAATGGATCAAAAACATTATTGATAATTTCTTTAGGGATTCCAATACCAGTATCTACAATTTTAATAAATATATTTTTATCATCAAACCATGATTTAATACTTATTGTACCTTCATTGGGTATAATTGCTTGAATAGCGTTGTAAATAATGTTTAAAAATACCTGGTGTAATTTACCCTCGTTACCAATAATGTTAGGAAGATTATCATGTAGGCTTTTGTAAATCGAGACTTTATTTGATAGTTGAGATTTTAGAATTGATAAACAATTGTTTATGATATTGTTGATGTTGCAATCGACTTTTTCCTGATCGTTGCTTCTGCTGTAATGATTTAAACTGGTAACAATATCTGCGGTTCTTTTTACTCCCTCTTTTATAGCGTTAAGATAATCAGATGTTTCTTCGTTATTACATTCAGGATGTTCTTCAAAATAATTTTCAAGAGCAAGGTTTCCTCCATGAATAAAGTTCAGTGGATTATTAATTTCATGAGCAATCCCGGCAGCCAGTAATCCCAATGATGCCATTTTCTCTGATTGAATCAATTGTTCTTGTGCTGTATGAAGGTTTTTTAAGGTTTTTTCCAGACTGATTTTTTGATCTTCTAACTTTCTATTAATGGAATTTAATTCTTCATTTCTTTTATCCAGTTCTGCAGTTCTTTGTAGAACAAGTTTTTCAAGGTTCTCCTTATGTTGAATGAGTTCTTGTTTAAATTTATTTCTTTCTGTAATGTCAACAAAAGCATTTAATCTCAGATATTCATCTTTAAGCTTAAAACGTAAGCTGGAATATAAGAAGTCTTTCGTTTCTTTCTTTTTAATATTTAAGGTGATCTCAAAGTTATCTATTCTACCTTTGTTATCAATCTCTTCATCGATATATCTCATAGATTTTTCATCGGTAATAACTTCCAATTCAAAGGGATCTTTACCTATGGTTTCTTCTTTTGTTAAACCAAATGATTTACAAAATGAGTTGTTAATAATCAGATGTTTCATTTGGTCGTCAATTACAGTTATGGGGTAAGGAGCCAGATTTAATAATAATCGAAATAAATGTTCGCTTTCTTTGAGCTTGTTTTCAGTTTCTTTTAATTCTGTAGTGTCAATTAATACGCCCATAATTGCAGGCTTGTTTTTATAGATAAATCTATTACCTAAAACCCGCAGGTCAATAATTCTTCCATATTTAGTTATGCCTCTAAATTCGTATTCAAGAGACTGGTTCTCTCCAGAAATTCTTTTTTCTATATTGGTTCGAACAAGCTCTTTGTCTTCTTCATAAACTAAATCGTTTGGAGTAATGTTTTTTAGAATTTCTTCTGAGGTATAACCAAATATATCGCAGAAATATTGATTGGCATATTTTAATCTATTGTCTTGTATTATATATACTCCAACTAAAGAATTTTCAATTAGTTTACGATATTTCTCTTCGCTTGCCTTTAATTCTTCTTCTATTATGGCTTGGCGTGTAATATCTGTTAGTGTACCGGCAATGGCTGGTTTACCTTTATAAGTAACCTGGTTTCCAATAGCGTTGACTGTTATGATTTTGCCATCTTTTCTGTATTTTCTGAATGTGTACTCAATGAAAGTAAGCTCACCGGTAGTTCTTTTTATCATATTTGTGCTTACTTTTTCTTTGTCTTCAGGAATTACCATGTCAATGGGAACCATTTTATCAATAATTTCTTCAGGAGTATAACCTGAAATATTACACCATCCTTTATTGACAAATTTAAATTTGTTGTCTTGGATAATATATAATCCGATTAAGGGGTGATCTAAGAGACTTTTAAACATGGTGTACTTTTCCAAATCAGGGATGTCCTGATCTGAAGATCTTTTTTTGCCATGTTTAAAAAATATATTGGAAAGTTTACGAATCAATCTCATAAGTAATTATATAATCACATACTTATACTAATATACACATATATGACGTAAGTTGATAATTCAAATAAGATTGTTAATCAAAATTTACACTGAGTTATTAAAATGATCGAGTTTGAGTTAAGTATTTGTACATGAGTGTTGTAAGCGTTTTATTTGATGCTGAAATTAAAAAGTTCCGATTAAAGCGTATTTATCTGCATTGCAAAAAACCTGACTATAGAATGAAAAGTTAGGTCTGTTTGTATCCATTTTTCTATCTAACTGAATAATGGGCTGATCTTTGCTTACATTGAAGTAATCTTGAATTTTTTCGGTAGCAAGGATAGCTTGAATTTTTTGCTCTCCTCCGGTAACTTCTAATTGATAATTTTCCCTGAGAATATTAAATAAGGATTTATTATCAAAGTTGTGAGATGTAAACCTTGGTAAGTTGATATTAGGAATCATGGTAATATCATAGAATACGGGATCATTGTTTATTAGTCGTAGTCTTTCCATATAGATGCATCCAAACTCTCTTTCGTGATCAGTTATGTCAAATGAAAAAGCATTATCAAATGGTCTGATTTCTGGCCTGACTAATATTTTAGTAATTAAGTTCTCACTACCAAGAGCCGAAGTTGTGCCACCTAATGATAAAATTCCAACACCTTTAGGTTTACCTTTTACTATGCTTCCTTTTCCTTTTCTTTTTATAATAAATCCATCATTGACTAACTTGTCTAAGGCCTTTCTTATTGTAGGACGAGTTATTCCATATGTGGCACATAAGTCGTTTTCTGATGGTAAAAGGTCTCCCACTGCATAAATTCCATCTGTTATATGCTTGCGCAGCGTTTCGTATACAATTGTATGTTGAGGTTTTTTTTCTGTGTTCATTTTATTTCCTCCATAAATTATCTGTGTATAGTTGGTGTAGACTAATTCACAGACTTGTTTAAAAAGCCAAAACGAGGATGCCCCAAAAGTAATAAAATATCTTTTAAAGAAATCTTTGGTGTTTTGTTGAATAGTAATAAGGGTAACTATTTAAATAACCTAGTACTTTAATATTGGAATTCTCTCGAAATATAAAATTATTAAAATTACATGTAATTACAAGATAAAGTACATGTAAATACATAAAATAATTATTTTAATATTGTAAGGCGCAGAAAAACAGATCATAAGAAAATTTATTGTGAGAAAATGTAAATTTAACTTGTAAATACAAGTTGGAATATATAAGTTTGAGTAAAATAATTTTTTCTATGGCTACAGTTGTTATAATGCCTCGTCAGGGGCAGTCCGTTGAATCCTGCATATTTACAGAATGGTTTAAGCAGGTAGGCGATGAAGTTAAAAAAGGCGATATGTTATTTGCCTATGAAACAGATAAGGCATCTTTTGAAGAAGAAGCTGCTGAAGATGGTGTTCTATTGGCTGTATTTTGTAATGAAGGAGATGAGGTTCCTGTATTACAAAATATTGCAGTAATAGGAAATCCTGGTGAAAGTGTTGATGAATTCAGACCAGGAGGAACTGCCTCTGAAGCTAAAGTAGTATCTCAAGAAGCTGAAAATATAGAAACTGAGGTTGTAACAAAAGAACCGGAAGTAAAAGTAGAGTTAAAAGAATCTGTTGCTGAGGCAGATGTAAAAATATCACCAAGAGCTAAAAGATTAGCCTTGAATAAAGGAGTTGCTTATCAAACAATTGTAGGAACCGGGCCAGAGGGAAGAGTTATAGAAAGAGATGTAGAGGCTTATATTGCCACAAAGCCAAAAGTTACTCCTTTAGCAAAAGAAGTAATGAAAGAAGAAGGGCTTACAGCTGTAGAACAAGGTTCTGGTCTTGGAGGTACAGTTAAGGCAAGTGATCTTACAGCAACGAATCCTGTGTATTCAGACGATTATGAAATCAAAAAACTTCCAAATATACGTAAGTTAATAGCGAAGGCTATGCATGCTTCGTTACAGAATTCAGCTCAGTTGACACACCATTTAGGAGCTGATGCGCGAAGGATTATGGAGTTACGTAAACAAGTTAAGGCAAAAGAAGGTGCTGCCAATATTACTATTAATGATATGGTTTGTTTTGCAGTAGTTAAGGCTCTTAAGAAATTCCCTGATGCAAATGCTCATTTCTTAGGTGATAGTGTAAAATACTTTAATAAGGTGCATTTAGGTTTAGCTGTTGATACTGATAGAGGTTTAATGGTTCCTGTAATAAAAAATGCAGACGATCTGTCGATCTCTGGATTATCCCGACAATTTAAAGAAGTTGCAGAATCTTGTCGTAAGGGAAGTATCGATCCGGAATTGTTATCCTCAGAGTCTGCTTCGTTCACTGTTTCAAACCTCGGTAATTACGGTGTGGAAATGTTTACACCGGTTATTAACCTTCCTCAGGTTGCTATTCTGGGTGTGAACACAATTGTCCCTCGTCCTGCTGATTTAGGTGGTGGTGTTTATGGTTTTGTTCCATACATGGGATTGAGTTTAACCTATGATCATCAGGCTTTAGATGGAGGTATGGCTACCAGATTTTTGAAGCAGATCGCGATTGAAATTGAAAATTTAGAAATTGAGTTTTAGATAGTTTTTAGAAAATGGGTAAGGAAAGGGATGCTTTTAAGGTTTACATTCCTTTCCATATTACCTGTAAAACAGCAAAACAAGTTACCAATGTATGATTTAGCAATAATAGGTGGTGGTCCTGGTGGTTATGTAGCCGCTGAAAGAGCCGGAGCCAAAGGATTAAAAGTTGTTTTAATTGAAAAGAAAGAGCTTGGTGGGGTATGTTTGAATGAAGGATGTATGCCAACCAAAACATTATTATACAGTGCAAAAATTTATGATAATGCTGTAGGTGGTTCAAAATATGGTGTTGAAGCTAAGGATGTAAGTTTTGATTTTAGTAAAATGATGAGCCGCAAACAAAAGGTGGTTAAAAAGCTGGTAGGTGGTGTAGGCGCTAAAATGAAAATGTTTAATGTAAAAACCATTAAAGATACAGCTTATATAAAAGGCAAAACTCAACAAGGAATTGAGATTAGTACTTCGCAGGAAGAAATTTTAGCATCAAATCTGTTAATATGTACAGGTTCTGAGGCTTTTATTCCACCAATTCCAGGATTGGGTGAGCCGGGTGATGTAATTCTTACCAACCGGGAAATTCTTGAACTTAAAGAAAAACCGGATTCATTAGTAATTATTGGGGGAGGTGTTATAGGAATGGAATTCGCTAGTTTCTTTAATAGTCTCGGTACTAAAGTTACCATTGTTGAAATGCTGGATGAAATTCTTGGGGGTATGGATATTGAGATGAGTGCAATGCTTCGTCAGATGTATGCAAAAAAAGGAATTGAGTTTAACCTTTCTTCTAAAGTAACAAAGGTTGATGGTAACACAGTAACATTTGTTAAAGATGGAAATGAGACTACTATTTCTGGTGATAAGATTCTGGTTAGTGTTGGTCGTAAACCTGTTACAACTGGATTTGGATTGGAAAACCTGGGCGTAGAATTGTTCCGGGGAGGAATAAAAGTGGATGATAAAATGCGCACTAATATTCCAAATGTTTTTGCTGCTGGTGATGTTACTGGATTTTCTCTACTTGCTCACACAGCAAGTCGTGAAGGTGAGGTGGTAGTAAATAATATGTCAGGTCGAGAAGACAGAATGAGATACAATGCTATACCAGGAGTTGTTTATACAAATCCTGAAATAGCAGGTGTTGGTTTAACAGAGGAGGTTGCAAAAGCTAAAGGTATAGAATATAAAATAGCCAAGTTACCCATGGCTTATGCCGGTAGGTTTATAGCAGAGAACGAAGGCGGTTCTGGACTGTGTAAAGTACTTGTGGGTGCTAAATATGGCGAAGTGCTTGGAGTTCATATGCTAGGTAATCCCTCAAGTGAAATGATATATGGTGCATGTATGGCCATTGAAGCAGAACTTACTCTTAAAGAGTTAGAGGAAGTCGTATTTCCTCATCCAACTGTTTCTGAAATATTTAAAGAAACAGTATTTGATTTTGGACACGTGAAGGAAAAAATTCCCAATGTTAAAATCAAAGTATCCTAAAATTAGTAATTAAAAAATCAAGAAAACCAGATGATTGTCAAAAGTATAGATAGTATGAGCTTGTTTAGAGTTTTATAAAATCATCTTTTGTCTTTTGTCTATGATCTAAAAATCTTAAAAATATGCCAAAGTCACAATTTATTGATCCTAAGCAGGTCAGAAAATCAGGAAAAATTGAATTTAAAGAAATTTCTGTAAATCAGTATGATAAAACTATTGAGGATGAAAAAGTAAATTACTCCAAAAAACAACTGATAGGTATTTATCATGATATGGCTTTGATTCGCCATTTTGAAACAATGCTTAATTTAATTAAGATTCGTGGCGAATATGAAGGAATTGCATATAATCATCCTGGTCCTGCTCACCTTTCAATTGGTCAGGAATCTGCTGCAGTAGGTATGGCATTTCATCTGGGAGTGGATGACTTTATTTTTGGTTCGCACCGTTCTCATGGTGAGATTCTTGCCAAAGGAATGTCTGCTATAAGTAAAATGTCTGATGAGGCTTTGGAAGACATGATGAAAAACTTCTTTGATGGTACTATCCTTAAAATTGTATCTAAAGGTCATGAAGGAGATATGAAGTCACTGGCAAAGAGATTTTTAGTTTATGGAACATTAGCTGAAATTTTTGCAAGAGAGACAGGTTTTAATAAAGGACTAGGTGGTTCAATGCATGCTTTCTTTACTCCGTTTGGAGTATATCCAAATAATGCTATTGTTGGAGGTTCTGGCGATATCGCAGTTGGTGCAGCATTGTACAAAAAAGTAAATCAAAAAGATGGTATTGTTGTTGCCAATATAGGTGATGCTTCTATGGCTTGTGGTCCTGTTTGGGAAGGTTTGGCCTTTGCTTCGATGGATCAGTTTGAGCAGCTATGGGAAGGTGCCTATAAAGGTGGTTTACCTATCATTTTTAATATTATGAATAACCAATACGGAATGGGCGGTCAGACTTGTGGTGAAACTATGGGTTATGATATTGCTGCTCGTATTGGTGCCGGTGTAAATCGTGATAGTATGCATGCCGAACGTGTTGATGGTTACAATCCATTGGCTGTAATCGATGCATATAAAAGAAAAATGGAAATTATTAAAGATAAGAAAGGTCCAGTTTTATTGGATGTACTTACTTATCGTTATAGTGGTCACTCACCTTCCGATGCATCTTCTTATCGTACAAAAGAAGAAATTGAAGCATGGGAACAGCAAGATTGTATCGTTTCGTATGGGGATGAGTTGGTGAAAGCCGGTTTAGCAACACAAAAAGAATTGGATGCAATACAAGCAGATATTGTAGAGTTAATGAAATACTCTATGACATTGGCAATTGATGAAGAGGTATCTCCAAGAATGGACTTGATCAAACATCCTGAAATCATTGGAGATATGATTTTCTCAAACAAAAGCGTTGATAAGATGGAGGATAGACCTGTAGAGGTAAATCATCCAATGGAAGAAAATCCAAGAGTGCAACAAATTGCCAAAAAAGAAAGGTTTGCTTTTGATAAAGATGGAAAGGCATTTTCAAAAATTAAGCAATATCAATTACGTGATGGTTTATTTGAAGCTATTGTAGATCGTTTTTATAAAGATCCAACTTTAGTGGCTTATGGTGAAGAAAATCGTGATTGGGGTGGAGCATTTGCTGTATACCGTGGTTTAACTGAAGCATTACCATATCAACGTTTATTTAACTCACCCATTTCAGAAGCTTCTATTATAGGAACTGCCATTGGTTATGCAATGTGTGGAGGTAGAGTTATTCCTGAAATTATGTACTGTGATTTCCTTGGTCGTTGTGGTGATGAGGTATTTAATCAGCTTCCAAAATGGCAGGCTATGTCGGGTAATGTAATTAAAATGCCAGTTGTAATCAGGGTTTCTGTAGGTTCAAAATACGGTGCTCAGCACTCTCAGGACTGGTCTTCGTTAGTAGCTCATATTCCTGGATTAAAAGTTTGTTTCCCAGCAACACCTTATGATGCAAAAGGATTGATGAATGCAGCTTTACAGGGAACTGATCCTGTTGTATTCTTTGAAAGTCAGAGGATTTATGATATAGGTGAGCAATTCCATACAGAAGGAGTACCTGAAGGTTATTACGAAATTCCTTTTGGTGAGCCTGATGTGAAAAGAGAAGGAAAAGATGTTACCATTCTTTCTATTGGAGCCACATTGTATCGTGCATTGGAAGCTGCAGAAGAATTGGAATCAAAATATGGAATGTCGGCAGAAGTAATTGATGCTCGTTCATTAGTTCCATTCAATTATGAACCTGTAATTGAATCATTAAAGAAAACAGGAAAAATCATATTGACCAGTGATGCAAATGAAAGAGGTTCATTCTTAAAGGATATGGCTCAACGAATTACAGAATTGGCGTTTGATGAATTAGATGCGCCTCCAGTAGTTGTTGGTTCTCGTAATTGGATTACACCGGCTTATGAGTTAGAAGAATTTTTCTTCCCAGGAAAAGACTGGATTATTGATGCTATTCATGAAAAAATTGTTCCTCTTCAGGGACATACAGTTAATAATAACTTTACGAATGCAGAAATTATTCGTAGAGGAAAACTAGGTATTTAATAACTTTTTGGATTTATATCCGGATACATATTATTTGTATCCGGATGTTTTTATTCATTATCAAAACGGATCCTACTGTTATCAATGTGTTCTGTCTGCTGAAAATCCCTTAAAAAAGCAAGCGGAGTTTTCTTTATAATAGAAAATTTAGTCTACAAAAAGACTAATCAAAAATCTTATCCTTAAAAGAAATCTATCTAAGTCACACATGGAAAATCTATCTACAATTCCAGAAAAATCAGAGCTACTATCAAAGGCAGATATTAAAATAAGTAATGATAAAAAACAAATATTAAATGTAAACGCCCATATTCATACACCTTATTCATTTAGTGCATTTAAAGATATCCCTCAAATTTTTGAATTAGCAGAAAAAGAGAATGTAAGAGTATTGGGAATTAACGATTTTTATTCAACAGATGGATATGAGGAGTTTAATGATTTGGCAACGAAATATAAAATATTCCCTCTGTTTAATATTGAGTTTATTGGAGTTAACCTAAAGGATAAAGAAAGAGGAGTAAGGTTAAATGATCCTGGAAATCCTGGAAGAGTTTATTTGTCAGGAAAGGGGCTAAGTTATCCTCCAAAATTAGATGAGCCTTATGCATCTCAGGTAAAAACAATAAAAGAAGAGATTGTAAAAAGAGTATCACAAATGGCAGATAATATCAATTCGTTATTTGTAGAAATAGGCTCTGATTTACAAATCTCAATGAAAGAAATTTTAGAAAAATATGCTATTGATTTAGTTAGAGAAAGACATGTTGCAAAGGCAGTTCGTGTTAAAGTATTTGAAAAGTACAGTTCTGTTAGTGAAAGATTTGAGTTTTTCACAAAACTATATTCCGGAACTGAACCAACAGCTAATCTGGAAAGTAATGCTGAGGTTGAAAATGAAATAAGGAATATGTTGCTTAAATCAGGAAAGAAAGCATTTGTTGAAGAAAATTCGAAAGCATTTTTAGAAGTTGCAGTTATAAAAGATATCATACTGAATGCAGGAGGTATTCCTACTTATCCTTTATTAGCAGATAATGCAAAAGGAGAGTATACTCGTTTTGAACAGGATAAGCAGGTTTTATTAGATGAGTTAATAGCCCGAAATGTTCATTCAATTGAGTTTATCCCAAACAGAAATGATATTGACAGACTTAAGAATTATGCATTGTTTTTCTGGAATAATGGTTTTCTGGTAACATTTGGAACAGAGCATAATGCTCCGGATATGATTCCGATGACAGTGGATACCAGAGGAGGAATTCCATTGGATGAAGAATTAAAAGAAATATCATATAAAGGAGCATGTGTTGTAGCTGCTCATCAATATCTGGTTGCAAAAGGAGAGACTGGTTTTGTTGAGTCAAATGGAGATAGAAGTACAGAAAGTTTGGATGCCTTTGTTGAATTAGGGCATGCAGTAATTAGTAAATTTATAGAATAAGAAGTATATCAAATTTTAAATACCCTTAAAAGCAATAGTTCTGTAAATATTTGTAACTATCAGATATTTAAGAGTTCGTAATTAATAAAATAAAGTACGTAAGTAATTGAAATTAAGCATCATGTAAATAAGTCTAAAATCTATTATCTAAAATCTAACGATCTATTGATAAAGGTTTAAGATTGAATAATGAATGATTTAAGATATGGCAATAAATAAAAAAATAGTTGAGATTCTGCCTGCTTTAAGAATGATCTTATCTAAGGATAAGATTAAAGTAGCAAAAATTAAAGAGTCAGCTACAAATGTAGAACCTCAAATTTATGTTCCAGTTTCAGAAAATTCTGATGATACAATTAAACAAATGAAGGAAGAAATTCAGAGTTTTATTGATCAAAATTCTGGACTACCCAAATTAATTCAATTGGAAGGGATTGGTATTGTTGCAGTTGCAGAAACCAGTTATGAAGCTGAAATGTTGCTGTCGAATCAACCTATTTCAGAAGAAATAAAGCCTATAGGAAGAGCTGTTGGTAAAACAGCCATTATTACTGGTGGGGCTCAGGGCTTTGGAGGAGGACTGGTAGAAAGTCTGATTAAAGATGGTGGTAATGTTGTTATTGCTGACTTAAATGAAGAAAAAGGACAGGAGTTTGCTACAGAGCTAAATAAAATAACAAAATATAATAAGGCATATTTTGTTAAGGTTGATGTTTCTGATTTGGCCTCTGTTGATCACTTAATCTACGAAACGGTTTGTGAGTTTGGAGGTTTTGATGTTTTTATTTCAAATGCCGGCGTTTTAAGAGCCGGAGGTTTGGATGAAATGACACCTGAAGCTTTTGAATTTATGACAAAGGTTAACTATACAGGATATTTCAACTGTGCAAAGAGTGCTTCTCCAATTCTAAAATTACAAACAGCAAACAAAAAGGGATATTTTGCCGATATCATACAAATCAATTCAAAATCAGGATTAAAGGGAAGTAACCGAAATTTTGCTTATGCTGGCGGAAAGTTTGGAGGAATAGGTTTAACGCAGTCTTTTGCTATGGAATTAATGCCAAGCAGAGTTAAGGTCAACTCTATTTGTCCTGGAAATTTCTTTGATGGTCCATTATGGAGTGATCCTGAAAAAGGGTTGTTTGTGCAATATTTAAATGCAGGCAAAGTGAAAGGTGCTAAAACGATTGAAGATGTAAAAGCATTTTATGAAGCTCAGGTTCCTGCTGGTCGTGGTTGTACAGTTCTGGATGTGATGAGAGCAGTATATTACGTTATGGAGCAGGAATATGAAACAGGTCAAGCAGTTCCTGTAACTGGTGGACAAGAAATGTTGAGATAATAATTAATTTTTTGGATAAAGGAGAGGGTATGGAAATAAAGGCAGTAATATTTGATTTAGATGGTACATTAATAGATACAATTGAGGATATAGCTGATGCTAACAATTTGATGCTAAGATTTTTTGGTTTTCCTGAGCATAAGGTTAAAGAGTATGTTAAGTGGATTGGAAACGGAGCCAGATTATTAGTAGATGCCTCTCTTCCTCCTAAAGAAAGAGGTGAGGATATCACTGTTTATTTGAATAAGTATACAGAGTATTATCAAAAGAATATTCATAGTAAAAGTAAACTATTTAAAGGTATTGATATAGTGTTGGATATGCTGGTTGAACGAGGTATTCCCATGGCAATCAATACCAATAAACCACAGGCACTAACTGATGTTGTTGTTGATTATTATTTGAACAAGTGGTCATTTAAAAGTGTAATAGGACATAGCAATATTTTCCCTCGAAAACCTGATCCAAAAGGAGCTTTACATTTTGCTAAACAGGTCAGTTGTAATCCTGAAGAAGTTTTGCTAATAGGAGATTCTGTTGTTGATGTTCAAACAGCACTATCTGCAGGAATGATTCCATTAGGAGTTAGCTGGGGATATGGAATGCCTGGTATTGAAGGAAAAAATATTAAGGTTGTGAATAGTCCAAATGAAATATTAGAATTTATAAATATTCCAATTAAAGAACATTGTGAATAGCATAGGGCATAGTGATTAGAGAATAAGTTGTTAAACCTTGAATATTGGTTTTTATTAAAAAATTTAACACTCTTATTTCTTATCTTATATCTAAATAACGTTTAACTATAAAGAGTTTAAACCAATGAAAACAAAAGCAGTACGATTATATGGAAAGGCTGACCTCAGATTAGAAGAATTTGAGTTGCCAAAAATCAAAGACAATGAAATTTTAGCTAAAGTAATCTGTGACAGCTTATGTATGTCTTCGTACAAAGCTTCAAACCAGGGAACAGATCATAAAAGGGTTCCTGATGATGTGGCTGAGAAACCAATTATCATAGGTCACGAATTTGCCGGGGAATTAATTCAGGTAGGAAGCAAATGGGCTTCTCAATTTAAAGAAGGTGATAAGTTCTCAATTCAACCTGCTTTAAATTACAAAAAAGGTCCGGTAGGTGTTTTAAGTGCACCAGGTTATTCATATCAATTTATTGGTGGTGATGCAACTTATGTTATCATTCCAAATGAAGTTATGGAATTAGGTTGTCTGCTGCCTTATACAGGAGAAGGGTTTTATCCGGCCTCCCTTTCTGAACCTTTATCGTGTGTAATTGGAGCGATGCATGCCAATTATCATACAACCCCGGGGTCATATGTTCACGATATGGAAATAGTGGATGGTGGAAAAATGGCATTATTGGCTGGAGTTGGTCCAATGGGATTAGCGGCTATTAACTATGTATTAAATAGAGAAGACCGTAAACCTTCCTTGTTAGTGGTTACAGATATAGATCAATCTCGTTTAGACAGAGCAGCAACATTATATACCGTTGATTTTGCAGCATCAAAAGGCATTGATTTAAAGTATATCAATACTGGTCAAATGGCGGATCCGGTTGCAGGATTAAAAGAAATATCCGAAGATGAAGGATATAATGATGTTTTTGTTTTTGCTCCTGTTGCGCCGGTTATAGAACAAGCCGATGCTATCCTTGGATTTGATGGTTGTTTAAACTTTTTTGCGGGTCCATCTAAGCAAGATTTTAAAGCTCCATTGAATTTTTATAATGTACATTACTCATTTACACATGTAGTAGGTACAAGTGGTGGTAATACCGATGATATGAAAGAAGCCTTAGACGTGATGTCTAAAGGTTTGGATCCGGCAGGTTTGGTGACTCATATTGGAGGCTTAAATGCAGTGATTGATGCAACGTTGGACTTGCCAAATATCCCTGGTGGTAAGAAATTGATTTATAATCAGGTAGAAATGCCTTTAACAGCTATAACAGATTTTAAAGAATTAGGTAAAAATAATGCCGTATATTGCATGCTCGCAGAAGTATGTGCTAAAAATAATGGTCTGTGGTCTGTTGAAGCAGAGGAATTATTATTGGCAAATGCCGGAGCGTTGCAATATTAATTAAAAATTATCAAAATGATTTATTTAGCGGACACTGCAAATGTTGAAGAATTAAAGAAACTGTTTTATTATTTTCCATTGGAAGGTGTAACAACAAACCCAACAATTCTTGCTGCTGAGAAAAAACCTATGTCACAAATAATGCCTGAGTTGGTAGAGTTGGTAGGGGAAAAAATGCTTCATGTTCAAATGATTAGCAACAAAGCTGAGGATATGGTTCGAGAGGCTGTTGCGTATAAAAATATGTTTGGATTGGGAGATAATTATTTTGCTAAAATACCTGTTACAGAAGAGGGGTATAAAGCAATGCCAATGATAAAAGATAAAGGTATTAATGTAACTGCTACTGCAATTTTTACTCAACAACAAGCATTAGTTGCTGCTCGTTCTGGAGCTGATTGGGTTGCTCCTTATGTAAATCGTTTGGATAATATTTCATCTCATGGTATTGAGGTGGTTGGTAATATTGTAGAAAATATAGAACGCTATAATTTAAAATGTGGAGTATTAGCAGCTAGTTTTAAAACAGTTGACCAGGTACATCGTGTAAGTATGATGGGAAGTCAGGCTGCAACAATAGGATATGAAATTCTGGAGCGACTTCGAAGTCACCCGATGACAGACACAAGTGTCGAGTGGTTCGAAAACGATGCTAAAGGAATTTATGATATAGAATTTTAGAAATAAAGTAAAAAGGGGAATTTAATAAGGTAATTAAATTCCCCTTTTTGTTTCTGTTAGATACAATCTTTAAATAATAATTAGTAATTTCTAGGTTCCTAAATTGACATTATAAAATCATTGAATATGCTTAGTTCAGTAAATTGGAAAAAACTTCAGAATGGTTCAGATATCAGGGGTGTTGCAATGGTTGGTGTAGCAGGTGAACCAGTAAATCTTTCAGAGGAAGTAGTTCAGCAATTGGGTAAATCCTTTGCTCAGTGGGTTCGTACAAAACGACCAAAACAATATAAATATGTAATTGCAGTGGGAATGGATTCCCGATTAACAGGACCGTCGCTGAAAGATGCATTTTCTTTAGGATTAACACAGATGGGTGTTGATGTTTTTGATTGTGGTATTGCTTCAACTCCCGCAATGTTTATGACAACAGTTGATAAAAACTATGATATTGATGCTGGTGTAATGATTACTGCAAGCCATTTACCATTTAATAGAAATGGATTGAAGTTTTTTACTGAAGAGGGAGGCGCAAATAAGAGTGATATAACAGAAATTTTAGCTATTGCAGAGGATAATCAACTCGAAGTTACTGAAAATATAGGAGTGATAAGTCAGTTTGATTATATTTCAGAGTATTCAAAATCCTTAGTTTCAGTAATTCGTTCGGGTGTTAAACAAGGTGTTGATCCTTTGTATCCATTAAAGGGCTTAAAAATTATTGTGGATGCAGGTAATGGAGCTGGAGGTTTTTTTGCCGAAAAAGTTTTGAAAGAGTTAGGTGCCGATATTAAAGGTAGTCAGTTTTTAAATCCGGATGGTAATTTTCCCAATCATGTTCCAAATCCAGAAGATGCAATAGCCATGAAATCCGTTTGCGATGCGGTTGTTAACGAAAAGGCTGATTTAGGGATTATATTTGATACAGATGTGGATCGTTCTGCGATGGTTGATAAGAATGGAAATCCAATCAATAGAAATGAATTAATTGCATTAATATCAGCTGTAATTTTAAAGGAACATCCGGGAAGTACAATAGTAACCGATTCTATTACTTCGGATGGCTTAGCCTGGTTTATTGAGGAGCATTTAAAGGGAGTTCATCATCGTTTTAAAAGGGGATATAAAAATGTTATTAATGAATCTGTCAGGTTAAATGATGAAGAAATAGAATCCTGGCTGGCAATAGAAACGAGTGGCCATGCTGCATTAAAAGAAAACTATTTTCTGGATGATGGGGCGTATTTAGTTGCTAAGCTCTTAATAACATTAGCTGATTTAAGATTAGAGAATAAGGATTTATCTGATTTAATAAAAGATCTACCTCGTCCTATAGAAAGTCAGGAAATAAGAGTCAATATTAAAACTGAAGAATTTGTTAATTATGGACAAAAGTTAATAGAAGAATTAGAGCGTAAATTGTATGAAGGTTGGGTGAAAGTTCCTAAAAATTATGAAGGAATACGTGTTAAATGTACTTCACCAGAAGAAGATGGTTGGTTTCTGGTTCGATTATCACTTCATGATCCTGTTATTCCAATTAATATCGAATCTAATGTTGAAGAGGGGGTAGATAGGATCATTGGAAAGTTAAAAACTTTACTTAAAGAGTATGATCTATTAGATCTTTCAGGTTTTAAATAGCATTAATTAAATAAACTATTCTAAAAGCGCTTAAATGTTAACTCCATTTAAGCGCTTTTTTTATGAATTGAATCAAAAATAAATACAAAAATTAAGATTTTTTATAAAATAACGAACGTCTTCGTAATGTGCATAAATACAGTCTATTATGTGTGTTGGGTTGTATTTGTAGTTAACAAAGTAACTGTCTTTTGATATCATTTAGCACATGTTGATTATCATTTTAACCTGTAATATTAACATTTATTAAGGAGGCTTAGCTTGTCCGAATATACATTTGTAATGTGTTAAATAATCTAGTTTTATTTAAATCTAATTTTTTATGAAAATTAAACTATTCAAAGAAATGCAAGTATTGGTTCATTCAAAACCAAGATTGCTATTAATGTATTTAGGACTTGTGTTGTCACTACTCGTGGCAACAGAGGTGCAAGCCCAGGATCAATGGACATTGACAGGTTCTGTTGTTTCTGCAGCTGATAAATCACCTATACCAGGAACAAATCTAGTTATTAAAGGTACCACAACAGGTGTAATAACTGATTTAGATGGAAATTATACCATAGAAGTAAAGGAAGGAGATGTTCTAATTTTTTCTTTTATAGGTTTTAAAAGTAAAGAAATTACTATAACCAATCAAAAAACTTTAGAAGTTACACTTGAGGAAGAAGTATCTGAGTTTGACGAGGTTGTTGTAGTTGGTTATGGATCAATGAAAAAGAGTGATATTTCAGGTTCAGTTGTGTCGGTTGATACAGAAGAAATGATGAAAAAGAATCCTCTTAACCTGGCTCAGGGACTACAGGGTTCAGCTGCCGGTGTTATGGTAAGTAAACAATCTGGAGATCCGGAAGGGGCAACAACAATCAGAATCAGAGGAGTAGGAACAATTAATAACTCTGCAGATCCTTTATATGTAGTTGATGGAGTGCAGGTAGGTTCTAGTGCTAACTTTATTAATCCTACTGATGTAGAAAGTATTGAAGTTTTAAAAGATGCTTCAGCAACTGCTATTTATGGTGCAAGAGGAGCAAATGGTGTTATCTTAATTACAACAAAAAAAGGAGCACAAGGACAAACTAAAATAAATGCAACTGCCAATTTTGGAGTACAAAGTTTAACAGGAAAGTTAGATGTAGCTAATGCAGAGAAGTTTGCTGAGTCAGTTAGAATGGGTAGAGCTAATGACGGAGCAAGTATTACAAACGAGGCATTTGGTACTAATTATATTGGACAGTTAAGAGATATTGACTGGCAGGATGCTATGACAAGAATGGCTGTTCAACAAAATTATACTATCTCTGCTTCAGGTGGAAATGAGAAAACTCAATCTAATTTCTCTTTAGGATACTTAAACAACGAAGGTATTGTAATTGAATCTGATTATAAACGTTTAACTGCTCGTGCTAATGTAATGCATAAGGTTAAAGACTTTATCGAAATTGGAGGAAGTGTTTCTTTTGAACATTCAGAAAAAGTAGGAGACGGAAACCTTCGTGACTATGCTATTTTAACTCCAACAATGGATTATGTTGATGAAGATGGTAACTTTATTAGTCATGATTATAATGAAAGAACTGAGGATGGAGACTATTACGCTTTTAAACAAACAACAGGAGAAGGAGATATTGCAAAGGGACAGGATAATCCATATGCTGTAGCAAAACAAGCAGATCATACTCCTGCATATAACAATACTCTTTTAGGTACAGCTTATTTAGATGTTAAGCTTTTAAAAGGATTATCTTTTAAAACAGTTCTTTCATATAAATATTCTGCTTATGACGGAAGCGCCTTTAGTGTTGCCAATGAAAGATCTGTAACAGCAAGTGGTGTTAATAGCTTTTGGTTAAGTCAAAGTCAAAATAACGATACAGGAATAGAAAGTTATTTTACTTATAATTTAGATCAAGGAGATCATAACCTTACTTTAATGGCCGGGCACTCAGTAACAAACTATTGGGGACACTGGGTTGGTGCAAGTGCAACAGATTTTGTTTCGGATGATTACAGAGATATCAGTTATTCAAATAGTGGAGTAGGAACAGGAACTGGTGGTTATAGCCTGACAGACAGATTTATTTCATACTTTGGCAGAGCATCATACAGTTACAAAGACAAATACATTTTTACAGGAACTGTTCGTAAAGATGGGTCTAATAATTTTGGAGAAGACAATCGCTGGGGAACATTTCCATCTGCAGCTTTAGCTTGGAGACTTTCAGAAGAGAATTTCATTAAGAACTTAGGTTTTATAAGTAACTTGAAGTTGCGTTTAGGATGGGGTGTTACTGGTAATGCTGGTGGTGCAACAACTTATGCTGTTGAACAATTATCTTCTTATCGTATAGGATATTATATGGGTTCGTTAGGTGGTTCTAATGTTACAGGCGAAAACACTTATTACCCGGGTATTGCTCAATTAAGAGAATATGACACTGCCTTAAAATGGGAATCTAACGAACAAACCAATATTGGTATTGATTTAGGAATTAATGGTAAATTAAACTTAACTGTTGATTACTTTATCAGAGATACCAAGGATTTATTATTAGAAAAATCGATCAGAATATCAACTGGTCATAGTGATGTCTATACAAATGATGGTCATATTCGTAACAAAGGTATTGAATTAAGTTTAGCATATAACAAATCGTTTGGTGATTGGAATCTGGGATTTGTAGCAACAGGATCTACAATTAAAAACGAAATTATTGCGATTAACAACCCTATATTGAATAGATTAGGTGGAGATATTGATGGTGATGGAGTTGGAGATCCAAATTCAGATGATGGAGATGATTGGAACTCGCATCAGGCTGCCATTGAAGGTCATGCTGTAGGTTCATATTATGGTTATGTGGTTGATGGTATCTGGCAAAGTCAAACAGAAATTGATCAGGCAAATGCATCAGCTTTATCTCAATCGGCTGGTTCCGTTGCTGAATATCAAAACTTTGGAGGTTCTCCTCAACCTGGTGATTATAAATATAGAGATTTAAATGGTGATGGATATATTAATGGTGATGACCAGAAAATTCTGGGAGATGGATTTCCAACTTTAAATTATGGAATCACTATTAACGCAGGTTATAAAAACTTTGATGCTATGATTTATATGTATGGCGTTTCAGGAATGAAGATTAATTCTTATTCAGCTATGAAGTTAAGCCAGCTATATAAAACAGGTGGAGGTATTCAAAATACATTAAACGAATACTTAGATAATGCATGGTCGGAAACAAATACTGATGGTAAATATGCCAGACTTACAGTTTTAGATCCTAATAAAAACCGTCAGGCTTCTAGTATTTATATTAAAGATGGTAATTTCTTACGTTGTGCTAATATTCAACTAGGTTATACATTACCAACTAGCTTGATTCAAAAAGTTAAGTTAGAAAGAGCTCGTATCTATATTTCTGCAGAGAATTTATTTACTATGTCTAATTATGAGTATGGTGATCCTGAAATTGGTAATAGTCACGTTATGGAAACAGGATTCGATAAAGGACGTTATCCTTATCCTAGAACATTCTCAGCAGGTTTACAAATTCAATTTTAATTGCAAATAATAAACGGAAGATAATGATGCAAACAATATATAAATTTATATATGCCGCTTTTATGGCGACATTAATTTTAGGAGTATCATCATGTGAGAATGAAGATTTCCTGGAAGTAGAAAACTATACATACCTGTCCTATGACTATATGTTTAAATCTGTTGATAATGCAGAGGCTGGATTAATAGGACTATATGATACTTTTTATCCAACAAAGGATAATGCAGATGATGATGATGCTTCACTTTGGGGATTTAAACCTCAGTTTATGTTAGCTAACCATCCAACACTGGATACTCAGGCTTCCGGATGGGATAAGGCTTTTAATACTGAGGATTGGACATCTACAAATGGTGAATTCTTATCTGTATGGCAAGGTCACTACAGAGCTATTGGTCGATGTAATCAATTTTTAGATGGATTAAGCAGTTTTGATGTATCTAATATTACAGGTGGTGATGAACTTAAGTTACAAATGGAAGCTGAAGCCAAAGCCATTAGAGCATGGAACTATTTTAGTCTGGTTGTTAATTTTGGTCGTGTTCCTTTGATGGAGACAGGAGAAACTTATGCAAATACACCATCGAAACCTCGTCCTGAGAATGACGATGCAGCATGGGAGTTTATTTTAGCAGATTTAGATTATGCAGCAGATATTTTAGATTGGACACCAAGATCAAGTGAATATGGTCGTATCACAAAAGGATTTTGTTTAGCATATCAGGCTAAATCTTTAATGTACCAGGGAAATTACTCTGAAGCAAAAACTATTTATAAGCAAATTATTGATAGTAATACGTATGAACTTGAACCATGTTATAGTCATCTTTATGATATAGATAAAGCTTGGACAAAAGAAGATGTGTGGTGTATTGTAATGTATACCGATAATGGTGATAATCGCAGTGGTATTAGTGGATGGAGTCCATCTGAAGATAACTACATGTTTGCTTGTTATATGACAGCATCTATGGAATATGGAGGATGGGGATCAATGTTTATCTCTTGGGAATGTTATAATTCATTTGAAGATGGAGATAAGCGCCGTCAGGCATCTATGGTATCAGTAGGGGAGGCAAATCCTTGGACTGGTCAGGTTTTAGGTCAATCATGGGCTCCTGAAGTAAAAATCGGAGGTGAGTATATGCCAAACATCTCAAGCTTAAAGTATTGGAGAACTATTAATGATTACTGGACTACAATTAATGCTCCTTTTACAATGAGATATGTGCGTTACTCAAATATTCTATTGGATTATGCAGAATGTTGTTTTACTACAAATCAGGATGAATCTTTAGGTTGGGCTGCGATTAATCAGGTACGAAATAGAGCCTGGGGTAATTTAGAAGTTGAAAACGGATTAGCAGCCAGTGAACCTGATTATGCAATTCCAATGAACACTGCACTTGTTACAGTTCCTGATGCTCAAACTTATTACAATACACTTTATTCTACTAAAGGATACTCTTCTGTAAATGTTGGTGTTTTTGCATGTAACTGGGAACGTCGTCATGAGAATAATGCAGAGTATAATTTATTCTACGATATGAAGAGAAGTGGTATGTTAAAAGAGTTCTTAAATAAAGAATACCCTGCAAATACAGGTACTGCTCCTGGTACTGATGCAGCTTATAAGGACTGGCGCACATACAGGACTTTTGAAGTCGATGAAAATAAATTTTTATATCCAATTCCATACGATGAGATTATGAGAAATGATGCCATTTCTCAGGCAGATCAAAATCCTGGATACTAAAAGTAATAATTAGAATAGATGCCTGATGAAACAAATCAGGTATCTATCAATAATATAGATATTGGCTATTAGAAGGTTTGTATAAGTCATGGTTTATTAATGCGTAACTCAAATTATGGCGAAGTTAAAATTGAAAATATCTGATAGCCAATTCTATTAAAGTATTAAATCTGAATACAATAGTATAGTTTAAGAAGTCAATTGTAACAGAGTTGTTTAATATAGAAATACTTAGAATGAGTTTATATCGGTCATATATTACAATATTATTTGTAGTTCTTTTTGCAGGTATATTTGCTTGTAGTAACGAGAACTCTGAGATAACGCCAGAACTATCAGTTTCAATTGAAAGTATGACTGTTTCAAGTTCAGAGAATACAAAAACAATCTATGTTAAAAGTAATATTGATTGGACAATAGATGTGTCTGAAGATTGGTGTAATGTATCACCACAATCAGGCGAAGCAGGTTATTTCCCAATTTTAGTTAATCTGGATGCAAATCCACTATATGAAGAAAGGGATCTAACTATTAATGTACAAGCAGGTGATCTTAACCGACAAGTATCAATACAACAAGAAAAAGCCTATTTATTAACCTTAGAAACAAATGAAATAGATATCTCTAATGAAGGAGGTGAGGTAAGTGTAAAATTACAGACAAGCGAAGCATTTGAGGTTTCAATTAATTGTGATTGGATTACCCAAAAGACATTGAAATCATTAAAGGATTCAACAGAAACATTTATTGTTGAAGCTAATACAACATATATTCCAAGAAAAGGAGAGATCTTATACACCTTAAATGATATAACCGAAACCGTTTATGTTAATCAGGAAGGGATTAATCCTTCAGTACCCGAAGATATTACAGGTGTTCAATCTGACGCAGAAACACTTGCTGCAAAAATGATTGTGGGTTGGAATATAGGTAATTCATTAGAAGTTCCTGGTGGTGAAACCGGTTGGGGAAATCCGGTTGTATCAAAAACATTAATAGATGCAGTAAAAGCTGCAGGCTTTAATTCTATTAGAATTCCATGTGCCTGGGATGGATATATCATTAATGAGGAAAATTTTGAAGTGTCAGAGGCCTGGTTTGAAAGAGTAAAAGAGGTTGTTGATTATTGTATTGATAACGATATGTATACCATTCTGAATATTCATTGGGATGGTGGTTGGTTAGAAAATAATCCAACCTATAGTAAACAGGAAGAGGTTAATCGAGAGCAGTACTCATTATGGATTCAGATCGCAACCTACTTCCGCGATTACGATGAGCATCTGCTGTTTGCAGGAACAAATGAAGTGCATGTTGATTATGGTATTCCTTCAGCTGAAAATATTGAAGTTCAACAGTCTTTTAACCAGACTTTTGTGGACGCTGTAAGAGCAACCGGAGGAAAAAATACTTATAGAAACTTAATAGTACAAACTTATAATACTGATATAGATTTTGGTTTGAGCTATCATAAAATGCCAGAGGACAAGGTGGATGACAGATTAATGCTTGAGGTTCATTATTATTCGCCTTGGGAGTTCTGCGGAAAAACCGACGATGGTTATAACAGCCAATGGGGAGCTGGGTATACTGATGTAACCAGTTATGGTCAAGAAGATTATCTGGAAGAACAGTTTAGTAAAGTTAAAGCAAAGTATGCTGATAATGGAATCCCGGTCATTTTGGGTGAATATGGTGCAATCTTACGAACTACACTTACAGGAGATGCCTATACAAAGCATGTTGAGTCCAGAAATTATTACCTTAAAACAGTAACTGCCAAAGCTAAAGAGAATGGATTGATTCCTTTTATTTGGGACAATGGGGCAACAGGCAATAATGGTTTTGGATTATTTAATCGAACTACAGGAGCACAGGTACATACTGGTTCAATTACGGCCATTATTGAAGGTGCGAATTAAAATATAAGGATTGATTTTAGAGTACATCTAATACTTGTAATCATATGAATCTACTAAACAAACTTAACCCTGGCATTAACTCAAGATTAGTTTGTGTTGCAAATGAGTTAAATGTAAATGAATTGGAAAGCTCTATACAAAGATTGAAAAACAAAATTAGGTATATGAAAATATTAAAAAAACAACTTTTAATAATAGGAACGAGTGTTTTACTTAGTTCTATGTTATGGTCATGCTCTGATTCCGGTTATAAGGTAATTGATAATGGAATTGTTGTGCAGTTGGAACAGAAGCAGAGTTCAGATGCTTCATTAGTAAAATTGGAAGTTGTTTCTGACGATATTATTCGTGTAGTAGCAACACCGGAAAAGGAATTTTCGGAAAGAAAAAGTCTGATTATTGTTCCGCAAAAAAATAATAATGTTAAGTACGATGTTGTAAAAGAAAACAATGAAGTGGTTATAACTACTTCAAAAGTTAAAGCTACTGTATCATTGATCACTGGGAAAGTGAAATTCTTTGATTTAGAAGGCAATGCTCTTTTACAAGAAGATAAAGAAGAAAGTAAGAAGTTTATTCCAATATCAGTGGAAGGAACTTCTGGATATACTTTTGAGCAGGTTTTTGAATCTCCTGAAGATGAGGCTTTCTATGGATTAGGCCAGCATCAAAGTGATGAATGGAACTACAAGGGTAAAAATGAGATTCTATACCAATATAATACCAAGGTTTCTATTCCATTTGTGGTTTCAAATAAGCATTACGGATTGCTTTGGGATAATTATTCATTAACTCGTTTTGGTAATCCTAACGAATACAGTGAGTTATCTCAATTTAAATTGTATAACAACGAAGGTAAAGAGGGAGGTTTAACTGCTAAATATATTACTTCTGATGGTAGTATTTTTACTCAAAGAGAAGAGTCAGAAATTGACTATGAAAACTTAGAGACAGTAAATAAATTCCCTAAGGATTTTCCTTTTAATAGTTCTGAAATAGTTTGGGAAGGTCAAATAGAAGCAAAAGAAACAGGAGACTATTTCTTTAAGCTTTATTATGCAGGATATACGCGAGTTGAAGTGGATGGAAAAGAGGTTGTAAAAGAACGCTGGAGAACAGCCTGGAATCCTAATACCTATAAATTTAAAGTACATCTGGAAGCTGGTCAAAAAGTTCCTGTAAAATTAGATTGGAAACCGGATGGTGGTGTTTCTTATATTAGTTTAAAAGCTTTAAGTCTAAGACCAGAAGCAGAACAAGAAAAGCTAACTCTTTGGTCTGAAATGGGTAAAGAAATGGATTACTATTTTATCCATGGAGCTAATATGGATGAAATTATCAGTGGATACAGAACACTAACAGGAAAAGCATCAATATTACCTCGTTGGGCTTATGGATTTTGGCAAAGTAGAGAACGTTATAAAACGCAAGATGAGATTGTTGGAACTTTAGCTGAGTTTAGAAAACGTCATATTCCTATAGATAATATTGTACAGGACTGGTCTTATTGGGAAGAAGATCAATGGGGTAGTCATAAATTTGATTCTGCTCGTTTCCCTGATCCACAAAAAATGATGGATGATATTCATGCCATGAATGCCCGTTGTATGATTTCTGTATGGCCTAAGTTTTATCAAAATACTGATAACTATAAGGAGTTGGATGCTAAAGGCTACATTTATCAACAAGCCATAAAAGATAGTATCAGAGACTGGATTGGTAAAGGGTATATTGGTTCTTTCTATGATCCTTATAGTCTGGGTGCCCGTCAGTTATTCTGGGAGCAAATGCGAGACAATATTTATAAATATGGAATGGATGCCTGGTGGATGGATGCTTCGGAACCTGATATTCTATCGAATGCGAGCTTAGAATATCGCAAGCAACTTTCTACGCCAACAGCTATGGGACCATCAACTGAGTATTTTAATACCTATGCTTTAATGAATGCTGATGCTATTTATAATGGTCAGCGTAGTGTTGATCCAAACAAACGAGTATTTCTTTTAACTCGTTCTGGTTTTGCCGGATTACAACGTTATAGCACTGCAACTTGGAGTGGTGATATTGGTACCAGATGGGAAGATATGAAAGCTCAGATTACTGCAGGTATGAACTTTGCAATGTCAGGAATTCCTTATTGGACTATGGATATTGGTGGTTTTTGTGTTGAAAAAAGATATGAAACAGCTAAGGAAGGCAGTGAGGATTTAAAAGAATGGAAGGAATTAAATGCACGTTGGTATCAGTTTGGAACATTTGTTCCTTTATATCGTGCTCATGGTCAATATCCTTACCGCGAGGTTTATAATTTAGATAAAGAGAATGCTCCAACATACAAAAGCATAGTTTATTACAATAAATTACGTTACCGTTTAATGCCTTACATTTATTCATTGGCTGGTCATGTTTATTTTGATGACTATACAATCATGAGGGCACTGGTTATGGATTTTGCTTCGGATAAAAATGTTGAAAATATTGATGACCAATATATGTTTGGTCCAGCCATCATGGTATGTCCGGTGTATCAATATAAAGCCAGAGAAAGAGATGTATATTTACCAAAAGAAACTGCCTGGTATAATGCTTTTGATGGAACATATTTAGAAGGTGGACAAACTATTACTGCCGATGCTCCTTACGAAAGAATGCCATTGTTTGTAAAAGCTGGATCTATTTTGCCTGTTGGACCTGAAATTGAATATACTGATGAAAAACTTAATGCTCCAATTAAATTGATTGTTTATACAGGGGATGATGCTCATTTTGAAATTTATGAAGATGAAGGTTTAAATTATAACTATGAAAATGAGCAATATAGTTTAATTCCTGTGTCATGGTCTGAAAAAGAAGGGAAACTGACTATAGGAAAACGAGAAGGTGCATTTAAAGGAATGCTTCAGGAAAGAACATTCAATATTGTATTTGCTTCAAAAGATAATAAAGTTGATTTTGATTTTGATCAATATAAAGGACAAGAAGTAAAATATATAGGAGATGAGATTACAATAGAATATTAATACCTACCATTATATTTATGGGAAAATAGATTGATCCCGACAGGCAATTGTTTGTCGGGATTACTTTTATACAAGATAATTGGTTATGAGAAAGAGAAGGTTAATATTAATAATTTGTTTAACTGCGGTAATTCAGTTAACATCATTCAGTCAATTTTTGGATAAACCAGAAAAGGGTTTTGTTAGTTGGTTACCTGCCCCAAAATGGGAAGATGCTTTATTGACTGGAAATGGTACTATGGGAGCAATGGTTATGGGTAATCCTTTTGAGGAAAAAATTATCCTGAACCATGCGCTTTTATTTTTACCAAATCAAGGACCTGTAGTCCCTCCAAATCAGGCAGCTTATCTTGATGAAATAAAAAAGCTTTCATTTGAAGGTAAATATAAAGAGGTAGCTGAATTAGGAGTGAAAATATGGAAAGATGCCGGTTATGGTGATAAAAAATGGACTGATCCGTATGTGCCAGCTGGAGAGCTGACTATTGATATGCCTGTTTCTAATGTTTTAGATTACCGACGAATGGTAAACTATGAAACTGCAGAGGCTATTGTAGAGTGGACTGATGAATCAGGTTATTACGTTCGAAAAACTTTTGCCTCAAGAGCTGATAGTGTTATTGTTACTCAAATTAAAGGAACTGCAAAAATCACTACGGATATCCTGTTACACCAATTTCCTCATTCGTGGGAGCAATCTCAAATGATTAATGAACTTATTAAAACCTCAACTACATCAATTGAAGATGGATTGATGCATTACCATGTTGAGTATGGAAAACCACATTCTCATTCACCAGATGGTTATGACGGTCTTTTAAAAGTAATCAATACAGGAGGTGAAGTTGAAATATCAGGAAATAGAATTCAGGTTAAAGATGCCGATGAGGTAATTATCTTAACAAGCATTGAGCCTTATAAATCAAGTAATTCAGAATCTGTAAATAAATTGAAATCTAGATTAAATGATGCTGGGTTGGATTATAATGAGTTGTTAGATAATCAGATAAGTACTCATGGTAAATTGTACAACAGAGTTGATTTAAAGTTACCACAAACATCAGAAGAAAAAGATATGATGTCCGAGACATTGGTTGCAAAAGTGCGTAAAGAAACCAGTCCCGGTATCATGCAACGTCAATTTGAAGCTGCACGTTATAACATATTGTGTTCAACCGGTACTAATCCGCCTAACTTGCAAGGAATTTGGAGTGGAACATGGACTCCAGCTTGGTCATCAGATTTTACACATGATGGAAATGTAGAAGTGGCAATTTCAAATTTATTGAATGGAAATATGCCTGAATTGATGATGGCCTACTTTGATTATCACGAGCGAATGCTTGAAGATTATAAAACCAATGCAAACCAACTTTACGGTGTAAGAGGAATTCATGTGGCAGCTCATACCAGTACTCATGGATATAATAACCATTACGACGAAACCTGGTGTTTGCAATACTGGAATGGAGGAGCCGGCTGGACTGCAACCTATTTTTACGATTATTATTTATATACAAAAGATCTACAGTTTCTTAAGGATAGAGCATTCCCATTTATGAATGAAGCTTTATTGTTCTGGGAAGATTTTTTAACCATGGGTAAGGATGGAAAATATATTGTTGTTCCATCTTATTCTCCTGAAAATAATCCATTGGAACATCGTTGGCAAAATTGCATTAATGCCACAATGGATGTGATGATTATTAAAGAATTAACACGTAACTGGATTAGTGCAGCAAAAATTTTAGGTATTAGTTCAAAAGAGATAAAGAAGAAGGAAGAGTTCTTAAACCATCTTCCGGATTATCAAATAAGCGAGGATGGAGTTTTAAGAGAATGGCTTTGGGATGGTTTAACAGATAATCAGGCTCATCGACATGCATCTCATCTCTATGGTTTATATGAGGTACCTGATCCGGAAATATTGAATTCTGAATCTTTACAAAATGCTGTTCAAAAAACAATTAACGAGCGAATGAAAGTCCGTAAGCAAACTCAGGGAGGTGAAATGGCCTTTGGAATGTGTCACCTTGGTTTTGCAGCGGTAAATATTCATGATAAAGAAACTGCTTCGGAGATACTGGGATATTTATCACGCTTTTATTGGACCAACAGTATGGCTACCACTCATAATCCAGGTAATCTATTTAATATGGATATAAGTGGAGGAATACCTTCTTTAATGACCCGGATGATAGTTAACAGTCGCCCTGGATATCTTTCTTTGTTTCCGGCATTGCCTGATGATTGGAATACAGGTGAATTGAGTGGCGTTCTGGCAAGAGGCAATATTCATATAGATCATGTAAAATGGAATGATGAAAAAGCTATAGTTCAACTGGTGTCACAAGAAAATCAAACAATTACTGTTGATTTGGGATCAGATTTGACTGCGCAGAATATTAAAATTGAAGGAGCTAAATATAAAATTACGAATAACCAGTTAATTCTGTTTTTAAAGCAAAATAAAAATGTTAGTATTGAACTTGTTAGATCTAAATTGAAATAAAATGTATAGAATGAGAAGATTATTGATTTGCATATTTTTATTTGGAGTAATTATGGTTAATGCCCAGGTTACAGAGGATACAAAAATGGAACAACGAATAGATGAAATCATAAAGCAATTGTCATTAGATGAAAAAATTGCCATGTGTCATGCTCAATCCAAGTTTAGTTCTCCCGGAGTGCCACGTTTGGGTATTCCTGAATTGTGGATGTCAGATGGTCCTCATGGAGTGAGAGGGGAAATTAATTGGGACGACTGGGGTTATGCAAACTGGACAAATGATTCAATTACAGCATTCCCTGCATTAACCTGTTTGGCTGCCACATTTAATCCTGAATTATCATATGAATACGGCGTTGCTATTGGAGAAGAAGCCAGATACAGAAAAAAAGACGTGCTTTTAGGACCGGGAGTTAACATTTATCGGACTCCATTGAATGGTAGAAACTTTGAGTACATGGGTGAAGATCCTTATTTAGCATCTATAATGGTTGTACCTTATATTAAAGGAGTACAGGAAAATGGAGTTGCTGCATGCGTAAAGCATTATGCCTTAAATAATCAGGAAGAATGGAGAGGACATATCAATGTCAATGTAAGTGACAGAGCTTTACATGAAATCTATTTACCGGCCTTTAAAGCTGCAGTTGTTGAAGGTGGTGTTTGGTCAATTATGGGAGCTTACAATCAGTTCCGAGGTCAGCATTGCTGTCATAACGAAATCTTGTTAAATAAAATACTTAAAGAAGACTGGGCATTTGATGGTGCTGTGATTACGGATTGGGGCGGAACTCATGATACAAAAGAAGCTGCATTAAATGGATTGGATATTGAAATGGGAACCTGGACAAATGGTTTAACGGCTTCTGCTAAATTTGCTTATGATGAGTATTTTTTGGCAAAACCTTTTAAAAAGATGATTCAGGATGGTGAAATAGAAGAGTCTGTCTTGGATGATAAAGTTCGTCGTATTTTACGATTAATGATGCGTACAAATATGAATTCAAATCGTTCGTTTGGTAAAATGAACAATGAGGCACATTCAGAAGTGGCGTATAAAGTTGCTAGCGAGGGTATTGTTTTATTAAAAAATCAAAACAATTTTTTCCCAATTGATGCAAATACAAAAATGACCATTGCAGTTATTGGTGAAAATGCAACCCGTTCAATGACTGTTGGTGGAGGCTCTTCTGAGCTAAAAGCCAAATACGAAATATCTCCTTTAGAAGGAATTAAAAAGCAATTTAAGAATGCAACTATTGTACATTCAATGGGATATGCGTCAGGACCTTCTGCTTATGGAAGAGAAATTCCTTCAGGCTTAGATGCTGATTCATTAGTCAATTCAGCAATTGAGGCTGCATCAAAAGCTGATATTGTTTTATTTATTGGAGGTTTAAATAAGAACCATTATCAGGATTGTGAAGGTGGAGATCGTAAGCATTATAAACTGCCTTTTAAACAAGATGAGTTATTGAATAAGATTATAAATGTAAATCCAAAAGTTGGTGTGGTCTTGATAAGTGGTAATGCTGTTGAAATGCCTTGGTTAAATAAAGTAAATGGTTTAATTCAATCATGGTATAATGGTAGTGAAGCTGGAAATGCTTTAGCGGATGTGTTATCCGGAAAAGTTAATCCTTCAGGTAAATTACCTTTTTCTTACCCGGTAAAATTAGAAGATAATGCAGCCCATCATTTTGGCGAGTTATCTTATCCAGGTGATAGTGTAAATCAATATTATAAAGAAGATATTTATGTTGGTTATCGTTGGTTTGATTCTAAAAAAATTAAACCTCAGTTTGCTTTTGGTTATGGATTATCTTATACAAATTTTGAAATTTCAGGTTTAGCATTGGATCAAGCAAATTATTCAGAATCAGATGTTATTAAAGTAAGTTGTGAAGTGAAAAACTCAGGGACAGTAGATGGATCAGAAGTAGTTCAGGTTTATATTGGAAAACCAAAATCTAAGGTTGAAAGGGTATTAAAAGAACTAAAAGGTTTCTGTAAAATCTATTTAAAGTCAGGAGAAAGTAAAAAAGTAACAGTTGAAATACCAATTGATAAACTCAAATACTATGATGAATCCACTTCTGGTTGGAATCTGGAAAAGGGAAATTATATGATTTATCTCGGCAATGCTTCGGATAATATCATTGAAAAGGCTAAATTTAAAGTTCAATAAATAACATAAAAGGATAGTAAATTTACTATCCTTTTTTCATATTATAACGGAAATATAATTCTCTGCGATGCTAAAGTATTTATCTATAATTATCCTTTTATTTATTAGTATTCAATTAAAAGCAAACATCCAATATTCGTTTTTACGAATTGATAATATGGATGGCTTAGTAAATAATCACGTTACATGCTTTTTAAAAGATTCTAGGGGATTTATATGGATAGGAACTTCAGCAGGCTTGAGTCGTTACGATGGTTCTGAGTTTGTTAACTATAAGCATTCAATCATTGATACTACTTCTATTATAGATAATTATATAGAGAATATTCAGGAAGATGAGAATGGTAATTTATGGATTCAAACTCGTCTTGGGTATGTTTATTTTGATGTGCAAAACGAAAGTTTTTCAAAAGACGTAAATAAAATTTTTAAAATACAAGGACTCAAAGGTCAATTGGATCGTATCTATATTGATGAGGAAAAAAATCTTTGGATAAAAAGAAGCAACATTGGATTTTATGAATTGTATAGCAAAGAAGATTATACTTTAAAAGCTCCAATTAAGGTTAATGAGGATTATAATAAGAATATTGTAACATTCATTCACAAAGGGGCAGAGTATTATTATTTATTTGATGACGGATCAATAAATGTATATTCTTCAAAAAATTATCTTTTAAAGTACAGTGATCATTTTCTTCAAAACAAAATGGGACCAGACAGCCTGACAACAGAGTTATATATTGATAACGAAAATGATATTTGGTTTTATGGCAACTATGACGGTGTTTATCATTATAATTCGAAAGATGCTCGTTGGAATCATTATAATGTAAATTCTAATACTATTAGATTATCAAATAATATAGTCACTCAGCTTATTCAGGATAATTATGGAAAAATTTGGATCGGAACTGATCATGGTGGATTAAATATAGTAAATAAGTATTCTGGTGAAGTGGAGGCTTTATACAATCAGGCTGATAATGAGAAAAGTATCGCTCAGAATTCTATAACTGCATTATATGTTGATGACAAAGGAATTGTTTGGGGAGGAACCTATAAGAAGGGTGTGTTTTTTTATCATGAAAATGTACATAAGTTTCTTCATTTTAAACACGTTATATCAGATCCTAATAGTTTGCCATATAATGATGTAAATTGCTTTACAGAAGACTATAAAGGTAATTTGTGGATAGGAACCAATGGTGGAGGCTTGATTTACTTCGATAGAAAAAACAACACATATAAAGTTTATAAGAAGGATCCGAAAAATGAAAATTCTTTAAGCAGTAATGTAATTGTAAGTTTGCTGATTGATAAAAGTAATCACTTATGGATTGGTACTTATACCGGAGGAATTACATATTTTGATGGTATGCGATTCAAAAGGTATATCCATGATAACTCTGATGAATTTAGTATTCCCAATAACAATGTATGGACTATGATTGAGGATGGAGACGATATTCTTTTAGGGATGATTGGAGGAGGTGTTGCCAGATTTAACACAAAAGATTCGAGATTTACACAGTTGGAAAACAGAGGCTCTATTTCTTTAGTTTCCAAAATGGTAAATCAGATTTATAAATTGAAGAATGGAAATTTGGTGATTGCAACGGATGCAGGTGTTTCGTTTTATGATATTAGGGAAAAACGTTATAAAAATCACTTGGTAAAAAATATAGATTCAACAGTACCGTTTATTAACAAATCTGTAAATGCTGTTTATGAAGATTCAAGAGGTTTATTGTGGTTTGCCACACATGAAGGACTCGTTGTTTACAATCCTAATTCTGATTATATAAAAAACTTTAGTGCCAAAGATGGTTTCCCTGAAGATTTTTGCAATTGTATTTTAGAAGATGAATTTCAAGCCATTTGGGTTAGTAAATCGAGTGGTTTAAGTCAGGTAGTCGTTAAACAAAACAGTCCGGGAAGTGAATTTAGTTTTGATATTTATGACTACTCTAAAGAGGATGGTTTGCAATCAAAAGAGTTTAATACTCAGGCTGCATTTAAAACATCAAAAAAAGAGCTGATTTTTGGTGGGCCCAATGGTTTTAATATATTTCAGGCTCGAAATATTAAATATAATAGGGAGTTACCTAAAGTTGTATTTACCGATTTTCAGATATATAATAAAAGTATTAAACCTAACCCCGGAGTAAATAATGCGATTCTTCAAAAATCAATTACACATACAGATAGAATTGTCCTTAAGCATTCAATGAATGTGTTTTCAATACGTTTTTCAGCATTGGATTTTTTAATTCCGCAAAAAATAAAATTTAAATATCAATTGGAGGGCTTTAATGATACCTGGCTGCCTCTACAGGATAATATCAATAGTGTTACTTATACAAATTTAAATGCAGGTGATTATATCTTTAAAGTAAAAGCGGCTAATAATGATGGACTTTGGAATGAAAACTATGCATCCCTGCATATAACTGTTTTGCCTCCTTTTTATGCCACCCCATGGGCTTATGCTCTTTATGTATTTATTATACTATTAATATTAGTATACCTGAGATATTCAATGTTGCGTAAGGAGAGACTTAAGTTTACCATTGAACAAGAAAGGTTACAGGCCAAACGTAATCATGAAATGGATGAAATGAAGTTACGTTTTCTGACTAACGTTAGCCATGAATTCAGAACGCCTTTAACACTTATTCTTACTCCTTTGGATCGATTACTTAAGAAGGTTAGTTTAGAATCAGATAAAAAACTATTAGAAACAATAGATCGTAATGCCAAGCATTTATTAGGACTAGTAAACCAGTTATTGGATTTCAGAAAGCTTGAATTACATGGTTTAAGATATAATCCGTCTTATGGAGATATAGTTCATTTTTTAAACGACCTAAATAATCACTTTAAGGATGAGTTTAATAAGAAAGGAATAACCTATTTATTTGAGAAAAATTCAGATCATTTGATGTTTAATTTTGATAGAGAAAAACTTCAAAAGGTCATGATGAATCTTTTATCAAATGCTTCAAAATTTACTCAGGAAGGAGGCACTGTTATATTAAAACTAGATATTAAGGAGGAAGAAGGTTTAGTTGAATTGTCAGTTAAAGATAATGGTGTTGGTATTGAAGAAAATGAGTTGGAAAATATCTTTGTAAGATTTTATCAATCAAAAAATAATAAAAAATTAGGCCTGTCAGGAAGTGGAATAGGATTGAATCTGGCAAAAGAAATGGTTCAATTGCATAATGGAACCATCAGAGTCGAGAGTGTTAAAGGCAAAGGATCAACTTTTATTGTTAGTTTACCATTGGATCAAACACTAGATGAGGAAGTTGAAGTGTTCAACAATGAACCAGAAGAAGCTATTGAAGAGGCTAAAGAAAGTAATACTAAACAGGCTAAAGAAAAATCAACTATTCTGCTTGTGGAGGATAATGTTGATTTTAGAACTTTTATGCGAGAAGCCCTGCAGGATAGATTTATTATTCATGAGGCTCAGGATGGAAAAATAGGAATGGATACAGCTTTTCAGGTCAATCCGGATTTAATAATAAGCGATGTTATGATGCCCAATATTGATGGATTGGAACTTTGTAAGACTTTGAGGGCTGATATAAGAACTTCGCATATTCCAATAATCCTGTTGACAGCCAGAACAGCCGATGAAGATAAAATTAAAGGCTTGGAGATAGGTGCAGATGACTATATTACAAAGCCATTTAATATGGATTTGTTGCTATTACGTATTGATAAATTGATTGAAAAACGTAGTGAGTTTCAAAAGAAGTTTCAAAAAACTGTAGAGATTAATCCAAGTGAAATTCAAATCACCTCAATGGACGAAAAGTTGATTAAAAAAGCCGTTGCTTTGGTTGAAAAAAATATTTCAGAATCAAAGTTTTCAGTTGAAGATTTAAGTAGAGAATTGGGGATGAGTCGGGTTTATCTATATAAAAAGCTGCTTTCTATTACAGGTAAATCCCCTGTTGAATTCATTAGAATTATCCGTTTAAAACGAGGTGCTCAACTTTTAGAAAAAAGTCAAATGAATGTGGCTGAGATTGCTTATGAAGTAGGATTTAATAGTCCACGATATTTTAGTAAGTATTTTAAGGAAGAATATGGAATGTTACCTACTGCCTATGTAAAAAATAGTAAAAAGTAGAAAAAAGGATAAGCAATAGAGCTCAATTTTTTTTAACTTATTATGACTTAAGAAATTTATTGTCATTTTATATTTTTGCGGCAAAAATTGAGCGACGTTTATAGTAAAATAGAGAAAGAATTTAAAGAGAATGTTTTACGAATCTCTTTATGGGCATCAATATTTGTGCATTGTATTTACTTGCTTTTTTATCTCATCCTTTTTGATCAGGAATACAATCCGGTTGTTTTTACTTTAGGAAGTAGTTTGCTATTTCATAGTTTCTATTTCTATTGGATTAAAAAGAGGAAGTATGCTTTAGTGACATATGTTTTTATATCTGCAACCGAACTCCTATTGGTATTCTTGGCATTTTATGTTTTAGGAACAATTACCGGAGTTCACTATTTGTTGTTGATATTTTCAATGCTTTCATTTTCCATTAATAATGAAAAGAAAATTAAATTTTCACATATGCTCTTTATTGTGAATATTATTTTGTTTTTGGGTGGAGAATTAAAGTTTATTCCTGATAATAGTATGGTAACTTTTCCTGATTCATTATTACCATATATTAAGGCAAGCTGTATTTTAATTACATTAATGCTAATTTATTATCTGTCAGTTTATTTTAAAAAGACCAGAATCCGAAAAGAAATACAATTGGAGAAAAAACAAAAGGAGATTCATGTTCAATCTGAAAAACTAAGGGATCTTAATAATATACTTAAAAAAAATCTTGATTACATTGAGATGCAAAATAAAGAACTTGAGGTTGCAAATTCAACGAAGAATAAGTTGTTCTCCATAATATCTCATGACTTAATAAATCCATTATCAACATTAAGTTCCTTTTCAGATTTGTTAAATGAACAAATTATCAAGGAAGACACAGAACAGCATAAAAGACTTGTTCATGGAATATCTGATTCAGTAGCAAATTTAAATCAGCTTACTCAGAATTTGTTAAACTGGTCAAGAACACAAATAAATACGATACAAACAAGTAAAGTAAGGTTTTCAATATTTAATATTATTGATACAAATATTCGTTTGTTTCAGCAAAGCCTGGATGCCAAGGGTATTAAGGTAAATTGTAATGTATCAAAAGATATTGATGTATTTGCAGATAAGGATATGATTGAAACTGTTTTTCGGAATCTTCTTAATAATGCTATTAAGTTTTCCCATTCAGGTGGAAGTATAGATGTAAACTCTGAAGTGGTCAATGATGAGGTTATTGTGAGCGTTAGGGATTATGGTGTTGGTATGAATGAAAAAATTAAAGAAAACTTATTTAGGATTCATAATACAAAATCAACGTATGGAACCAATAACGAAAAAGGTTCAGGATTAGGATTAATAATATGTTATGAGTTTTTAAAACTAAATGATTGTAAGTTGTTTGTTGATAGTACAGTAGGCAAAGGGACCACTTTTGCTATTGTTTTTCCAACAGCTAAAGAAAATTAATTTGCTATTATTCTAAGCTTTTATCTGTTAATCATATACATATGGTACTGCTCCAAACTTGCAAATAAAGCATTTACTGTAACAGTAAGGATTTTTGTTTCCACTCCTCATAGACTTATGAAAGTAGATTATTTGTATTACTCTATATAATAATTTGGGAGGATTTAATTTATTCCATAATTGTATAAAATTCACTGAATGTAATAGATGTATGATATAGTATGTACAATAGTGTATGAAAGTGAACTCATAGACATGTGTGAAATAAAGTTAAAATTTATATTTGATCTTAAAGAAACCTTAATAAATATCTTTGAAAGACACCGTCATATTTGTGTCTTTTATGAAAAAATCTAAATGTTATCATGCGTTACAGTCTAGCTATATTATTATTGATATTTAATGTCCCTTTATTTAGTCAATCTTTATCAAATTTAAAAGAACACGAACCTAGTCAAACCATCCTAAAATCTTCAACTGATGATTCGGTTATTAGTAATTACCCACAGGAAAAGATATCTGAATTTAGTAAGCGCCTTGAAGCTAAGGGAAGAATATTAGAGACATCAGGATATTATGTTTGGGGATGCGCTCCAATTTTTGGAGAGGATGGTAAAGTGCATGTTTTTTATTCCAGATGGCCTAAGAAATATGGAATGGGAGGATGGATTCACCAAAGTGAAATAGCTCATGCAGTGGCTGACCAACCTGAAGGTCCATATAAATTTGTTGAAACAGTATTAGCCCCAAGAGAAGGGTATTTCGATGCAACAACATGTCATAATCCACATATAAAATATAAAGACGGTAAATATTATTTGTTCTACATGGGTAATTCTGATAAAACAGTTTACACAAAGCGTATAGGATTAGCTACTGCAACATCATTAAATGGTCCATGGACGCGTTCGGATAAACCTCTTCTGGAGGCAGGAAAAGAAGGTGAATGGGATGACTGTTGTACAACAAATCCTGCAGTGGTATTTCCATCTAATGGTAAATGTTACTTGTATTACAAATCCTGGAATATTAAGAATTATAAATCTGAAAAAGGTTCTATCAGAGGAAATAGAAAGTACGGTTTAGCTATTGCTAAAAATATTGATGGTGAATTTAAAAGATATAAAAGTAATCCAATTATTGACCTTTCATTACATGGAGGAAATATGCAGGTTGAAGATGCTTATGTGTTCATCGAGAATGGTGAATTTAAAATGTTAATGAGAGATATGGGGTATTTTAATCATGATGTAGGATTGATATTTACTTCAAAAGATGGAATTAAATGGTCAGAACCAAAAATAGCCTGGTTTGAAGCAGAAGCCTATGTTGAGGAGCCTCCTGCACCAAAGCATTTAAAACGTTATGGAAGATTTGAACGTCCTCAAGTACTATTAAAGGATGGAAAACCTGCCTATTTATTTAATGCAATGCAAGGGGGCAAGTATGAAACTTCTACAGGATTTGTATTTAAGATTAATGAAGAAACTAAATAAGATATATGAAGATAAACTATAATGGTATGAAGAAGAATTTATTTTGGATTGGAATAATGTGTTTTGCATTATTTTCATGTAAAACAAAAGCACCGGATAAAATTAACAGGATTGAAGTCATTAAAAGAAACAGTCCTGTTGTTACTAAATTTGATTCATTGAGTTCTTTATCAGTAGGTAATGGTAATTTTGCAATGACAGTGGATGCAACAGGACTACAAACATTTCCTGATACTTATAAAAAAGGAGTTCCGTTAGGTACCCAGTCACAATGGGGATGGCACAGTTTTGCAAATCCAAACAATTATAAATTCGAGGAGACATTAAAAACATATGATTTTAGAGGTAAAGATGAAGTCTACGCTACTCAGTTTAAAGAAAAAGGTAGACCTCATGATGCAGCAAATTGGTACAGATGTAATCCTCATCGTCTTCATTTAGGATATGTAGGTTTTGAATTAACAAAAGCTGATGGTAGTGTTGTTGTGCAAACAGATATAAAAGGCATTCAACAAAAATTAGATCTTTGGGATGGAATTATAGAAAGTAAGTATACAGTTGAAGGTGATTCTGTTAGTGTTAAAACAGCATGTGATCCTAAAATTGATGAAATTAAAGCTGAAATTTCTTCTTCACTTATTTCAAAAGATCAATTAAAAATTAATCTTAAGTTTCCTTATCCATCAGGAAATCATTCTGATGATGCAACCGATTGGAATTCACCTGAAAAACATAAAACAGAGGTTGTTGACAATGGTGAAGGATATTGTATTTTAAAAAGAACATTAGATAATGATACTTATTTTGTAAAACTTCAATGGACAGGGAATGCATCTGTAAAAGAAAAAGCGCCTCATTATTTTATTTTAGATCCGGAATCAGATCAATTTGAGTTTACATGTGAATTCTCTAAAGATATGCCTTCTGATAACTCTGCCACCTTTGCAAAGGTGTTACAAAATGCTTCAAACTACTGGCAGTCTTTTTGGAAAGAAGGCGGAGCTATTGATTTTTCTAAATGTACAGATGACAGAGCAGCTGAATTAGAACGTCGTATCATTTTATCTCAATACCTTATGGCTATCCAATGTGCAGGAAATATACCTCCACAAGAAACTGGTTTAACCTATAATAGCTGGTTTGGTAAGTTTCACCTTGAGATGCATTGGTGGCATGCGGTTCATTTTGCATTATGGAATCATATTGATTTATTGGAGCGTAGTTTGGATTGGTATTCAAAAGCTTATCCTATAGCTAAATCCATCGCAGAACGTCAAGGATTTGATGGTGTTAGATGGATGAAGATGACAGATCCTTCCGGAATGGAAGCACCTTCTTCAACCGGATCATTTTTAATCTGGCAACAGCCACATTTTATTTATATGGCTGAGTTGGTTTATCGTGATCACCCATCTGAGGAAGTGGTTAAGAAATATGGTAAGTTGGTTGAAGAGACTGCTAAATTCATGGCTTCTTTTGCAACTTACGATGAGATGGAAATTAGATATGTTTTGAAAGGATTAATTCCTGCGCAAGAAACACTTAGAGCATCTGAAACAGTAAATCCTCCATTTGAATTATCATACTGGCATTATGCAATGGAAGTTGCTCAAAAATGGAGAGAGAGAGCTGGAAAACCAAGAGATGAGCAATGGGATGAATTGATTGATAAACTTTCTCCACTGGCTTCAAAAGACGGATTATATCTTGCGGCAGAGGATGCTGTGGATACATACAAAGATATACGTTTTACTTCTGATCATCCAGCTGTATTGGGTGCTATGGGTATTCTTCCCCAATGTAAGTTGGTTCGTCCTGATTATATGAAAAACACATTACACTGGATTTGGGATAACTGGAACTGGGGTAAAACCTGGGGATGGGATTATCCAATGACTGCAATGTGTGCTGCTCGTTTAGGTGAGCCTGATAAAGCAGTCGGAGCATTGTTAATGGATAAAAGAACGAATACCTATTTGGTTAATGGACATAATTATCAGGACAGTCGTTTAAGAGTTTACTTACCAGGAAATGGTGGGTTACTTACTGCCGTGGCTATGATGTGTGCCGGATGGGATGGTAATACAGTTGAAACACCTGGTTTTCCAAAAGATGGTACTTGGGATGTTATGTGGGAAGACTTAAAAATAATGCCATAACAGAAGGTTAAAGGAGCAAAGGTTAAAGGTATAAAGGTTAAAGGGTAATTTTCATCTTGCAATTTATAAGAATAAATAATGAGATTATTAATATCAGGTTTATTATTAATGTGTTATGTCGGGGCTTTTACTCAGTTGAGAGCACCGGCAAATGATGATAATATAAGAGAGTTGCGTTATAAGCCACATAATGGTGGCTTTGTAATTATCAATGGAGATGCGAGGTTTACTCGTGCCTTATACGGAACAAATACAGCTTTTCGTTTGGAAACAAGTGATGTACCTGAATTTGGATTTTTTATGCCAAACATGGGAGGAAATCTTCAGCTAGGATTAATGATTAAGAATAAAAGTATATGGCTTAATAACGCGAATTCTATTAAATCAACTTACTATCCGGGAACAAGGATTTATGAAATTAAAGATCCCTTAATTGGTGAAGGTTTAATTACAATAAAAGTACTTGCATTAAGTGATACAGATGGTGCAATAATGCAATTCTCATCAACTAATTTACCTAAAGGAACCGAGTTGTTTGTGATGTATGGAGGTGCAAGTAACAAGCGTTTTTCACGTAATGGAGATTTAGGAGTTGATAAACCTGATTGTTTTGATTTACATGTTGATGCTTGTAAAGGCAATGTTTATCATATCAATAAAAATTGTTTTGTTTTGGACTATGGTCAAAATACAAAACAACCAAGAAGCATTGAAGGAGTCTTCCCTAAGAATTCAGAGCTAAAAACCGCTTCACCTTTTAAATTAGACTCACCCAAAGATGTTTGGAATTCTAATGCTCAAAATGATCAACCTGTATTAACAGCTAAGTTTAAATTAGAGAATAATAAAGATACCTATGTTGCTTTTCAAATAAAGAGTGAAAAACAACTGGAGGAAAAAGAACTCAAAGTAATTTTTGATAAAGCTGAACAAAAGAGACTTGAGATTGCGAATACCGTTCAAATTGAAACTCCTGATGAATATATGAATCCTTTAGGAGGAGTATTAAGTTCCGCTGCTGATGCTATTTGGGATAATTGTTGGGTTCATGGCGCTATAGGATGGCGTATGCCTTTAAATGGATGGAGAGCTGCTTATACCGGTGATTGTGTTGGTTGGCATGATCGTGCCAGAACTCATTTTGATAATTATGCAGCATCTCAGGTTACAGAAGTAGAACCTATAATACCGCATCCAGCGCAGGATACTGCTCGTCATTTTGCAAGAGCAGCAAAAATATGGGGAACACAGATGTACAGCAATGGATATATTTGTCGTAATCCAAATCAGAATACAAAAATGCATCATTATGATATGAACCAATGTTATATTGATGAGCTGTTATGGCATTTAAATTGGACTGGAGATTGGGATTATGCTAAAAAAATATGGCCTGTAATTGAGCGACATATTGAATGGGAAAAGCGTAATTACGATCCTGATAATGATGGTTTATATGATGCTTATGCCAGCATTTGGGCCAGTGATGCTTTATATTACAATAGTGGTGCAGTTACTCACGCTTCTGCATATAATTACAGAGCTAATAAATTAGCCGCATTTATAGCTTCGAAAATAGGAGTTGATTCAAAAACTTATGAAGATCAGGCTGAAAAAATACTAAAGGCTATTAATGATAAGTTATGGTTATCTGATAAAGGACATTGGGCCGAATATATTGATTTTATGGGACCTGGCAATGTTCATCCAGATGCCGCAATATGGACTGTTTATCATTCTATAGATTCAGATATTGCAGATATTTTTCAGTCTTATCAGGCTACGCATTATGTTGATACAGAAATTCCTCATATCCCTGTTAAAGCTAAAGGTTTAGAGGATGAGGGGTATGAAACGATTTCAACTACAAATTGGTTTCCTTACTCATGGTCAATTAATAATGTTGCTTTTGCCGAAGTGGCCCATACAGCATTGGCTTATTGGCAATCAGGTAGGTATGATGAAGCTTATAAATTATTTAAGAGTTCGGTCTTAGACGGAATGTATTTGGGAAGCAGTCCCGGAAATATTGGACAGATCAGTTATTACGATAAAGCAAGAGGAGAATGTTATCGTGATTTTGGTGATCCTGTAGGGATGTACTCTCGTATTATTATTCAGGGATTGTATGGTATTAAGCCTGATTTGTTGAATAACAGATTGGTGATTCAGCCTGGTTTTCCTTCGGATTGGGATCATGCTAAATTGAAAACATCCGATGTTTCATATCAGTTCCAAAGAGATGGAAATACAACGAAGTATAATATCGATAATCAACTAAAAGAAAATATTGATATTGACCTAAGAATTAAAGCAGAGAAGTCACAGATCAAGGAATTATTAGTTAATGGAAAACCGCATGCATGGAATTTAATCGAAAATGTTGGAAGTCCCCTTATTCAGGTTATTTGTAAAAGTGGAGCCCAAGTTGAGATTAAGATTGTCTGGGATGGACGTGAATTAATTAAAACTGATTATTTAAACTCAGGAGTTCACAATAATTCATGGAGTCTTGCTTCTTCAAATCGTATTTTAAAGGTTTATGATCCTCAGAATATATTGCAAAATCAATCAATATTATCCAATACATTATTAGGTAGATTACATGGTCAAATAGGTAATCATACCTTATTTGTTCAGTTGAAACAAGATGAAATGTCATGGTGGGAACCTGTTAATATTGAAATCAAAGAGCCTTTTAAAATTGAATATCCAGCTGAAGATGATCATTTAAAAGTTAAAATAAGAAATAATCAGAATATACCATTTGTAGGAAAAGTGGTTATTAACAATTGGTTCTTTAAATCACTTGAATTAGCAGGTGGAGAAACAAGTTCATGGATTGAAGTTCCTCAAAATAATTCAGTTTTCGGGACAAATACAATTCAAATCTTAAATACAAGAGATTCAGTAGAATATGAATCAAGTGTAACTAATTGGAATATTGTAAACCAAAGTGCTGAATACGAAATGGTTTCATTGAATTCCTATTTTAATGCATCGGTTTCAGATATTTTTATGCAAGAGTATTTAACACCAAGATCTCCATATACAACATTGCAGATTCCAACTCAAGGAATAGGAGAGTGGTGTCATCCTCTTCATACTGCAAATATTGATGATTCAGGATTAAGAGCCAAGGTGAAAAATGATGTTTTGTTTACACCATTTAAAGTTCCGTTTAAAATAGCAGGTGATACTATAAAAAGCAACATTGTATTTACTACTCTTTGGGATAATTTCCCTGATAAGGTAGAAATTCCTTTGATGGGGCAAGCTCAACATGCTTATATGTTAATGGCCGGAAGTACAAATCACATGCAATGTCATATTCCTAATGGAAAAGTGACAATCACTTATTTAGATGGATCTACTGATTCTTTAAATCTCGTCAATCCTGAAAACTGGGTGCCGATTGAGCAGGATTTATATACAGATCATTATGCTTTTAAGCTTGATAGACCAGCTCCGTACAGAGTTGCTTTTAAATCAGGAATTGTAAGTAGAGATCTGGGTGAAGATTTAGGAATAGATCCAGATGAGGTGTATGGAAGAGGGATTGATGGAGGTGCTGGTATTATTGTGGATTTACCTTTAGATTCTACTAAAGAACTTAAATCGATTAGTATTGAAAGTACAGCCAATGATGTAGTTGTTGGTTTAATGAGTTTAACCCTAATGAAGTAAAAAAATGAGACTTTTATTTATAACTATAATATTATTAGCTACGCCTTATTTAAAAGCACAGTCAACTGCTGTTCTGTTTGCTGATTCAGAAATAAAACGATTTCCTGAAGCCTGGCAATTGGATCATGGTAAACGACTTTACTTTGGTTATTCACAGGGATTAGGTTGTCTAGCTATGTTAAAAGTATGGAAACAAACTCATGATAAAAAATACCTAGATTACGTTGTAGAATGGGCAGACTCTATTATTAATGATAATGGAGAGATTCATAAATATAAGGTTGAAACTTACAATATCGATTATATCAATCCCGGAAAAGTGCTCTTTGATGTTTACAAGGAAACAGGAAATGAGAAGTATAAACTAGCTATGGATCGCCTCATTGATCAGCTAAAACATCATCCCAGAACTCATGAAGGTGCGTTTTGGCATAAACTAAGATATCAACATCAAGTTTGGTTAGATGGACTATATATGGGAGCTCCTTTCTATGCTGAATATGCAGTAACTTTTAATCATCCTGAAATGTTGGAAGATGCAATCAATCAATTTTTGGTATGTGCACGTCATACTTACGATGAAAAGACTGGATTATTCTATCATGCCTGGGATGAAAGTAAAAATCAAAAGTGGGCCAATAAAGAAACAGGACAATCGCCAAATTTTTGGGGACGTAGTATCGGCTGGTGGTTCATGGCTTTAGTGGATATAATGGATTTTATTCCTGAAGATCATCCCAAAAGAACCATGTTAATTAAAATAATAAACCAGGTTGCAGAGGGATTAATTAAATACCAGGATAAAACAGGTTTATGGTATCAGGTTGTGGATCAGGGAGACAGAGAAGGTAATTACTTGGAAGCTTCTGCATCTTCAATGTATATGTATGGTTATGCAAAGGCGGTGAACAAAGGTTATATTGATAAAAAATATAAAAAGATAGCATTAAAAGCTTACAATGGATTGATGGTTAATCTGATTGTAAAAAATGAAGATGGAACCTTAACCTTAACTCAATGTTGTGCAGTAGCTGGTTTAGGTGGAGATCCATATAGAGATGGTAGTTTTGAGTATTATGTCAATGAGCGCATCAGAGACAATGATGCCAAAGCAACTGGTCCTTTTATTATGGGATGTTTGGAATTAGGAAAATAAGAAGCTGGTTTATACAGCTTTAAAGAAATAGATTATTATGAAGAATTTATTGAGAGATATTTGTGTCTGTTTATTGCTTGGATTGGTATTAAGTTGTAGCAATACACATACAGAAGGTTATAAATATGATTACTTATACGAAAACCTTCCTTTTCAAATGGATAAAGTATATGAACCTGTTATTCCGGATTTATCCGTTGATATTACTGAATTTGGAGGATTGGGAGATGGCGAATTTAAAAATACTCTGGCCTTTGCTAAAGCAATAGAATCACTGGATAGCAAAGGTGGGGGTACTTTAAATGTGCCACAGGGTGTTTGGTTAACCGGACCAATTACATTAAAGAGTAATATTAATTTACATCTTGAAAAAGGAGCGCTATTATTGTTTACCAGAGATTATGATGATTACCCGTTGGTGGAAACTATTTTTGAAGGATTGGATACGCGACGTTGTCAATCACCTATTTCAGGACGTGATTTAAAGAATTTCTCTATTACAGGACAAGGTTATATTGATGGTTCAGGAGATTTTTGGCGCCCTGTGAAAAGACAGAAAGTTACAGAAAGTCAATGGAAAAAGTTTCTTTCCAGAGGAGGTGTGTTTAAAAGGGATGATTATTGGTTTCCTTCTCCAAAAGCATTAAAAGGTGATACCATCAGCGATATGAATGTACCACGTAATCTTAAAACAGAAGAAGACTGGCAGTCAGTGAAAGATTTCTTACGTCCTGTAATGATAAGCTTAATAGAATGCGAAAATGTGATGTTACAAGGTGTTTGTTTTTCAAACTCACCAAGTTGGAATCTTCATCCATTAATGTGTAAAAACATCATTATTGATAATGTAAAGGTTCGTAATCCTCATTTTGCTCAAAATGGAGATGGTTTAGATCTTGAATCTTGTGAAAATGCTATGGTTATTAATAGCCAATTTGATGTGGGTGATGATGGTATTTGCATTAAATCAGGTAAAGATGAAGATGGCAGAAAAAGAGGCAGACCAACAAAAAATGTAATAGTTGATAATTGTATTGTTTACCAGGGACATGGAGGATTTGTAGTTGGTAGTGAAATGTCTGGAGGAGTTAAAAATATTAAGGTTAGTAATTGTGGTTTTTTAGGAACAGATGTTGGACTTCGTTTTAAAAGTAAAAGAGGTAGAGGTGGAGTTGTTGAGAATATTTATGTTTCAAATATTACCATGCAGGGAATCGCAACAGATGCTGTAACATTTAATTTATATTATGGTGGGCGCTCTGCTTCAGAGGAATTGCTTTTAGGCGAAAAGAAAAAGAAAGAGAGAGAACTATTACCTGTAACAGAAGAAACGCCTTGTTTTAAAAATCTTTATTTTAAAGATATTATCTCAAGTGATTCCCGTAGGTCGATGTATTTTAATGGATTGCCGGAAATGAAAATTGACGGTATTCATCTTGAAAATATTAATATGACTTCCAGATTAGGGGCTGAGTTTTGTGAATCGAAGAATATTACATTGAAAAATGTAAAATTGACATCTGATCAGGAACCAATTATTACATTAACAAATACTTCTAATGTTGAATTGTCGGAGATTTCTTATCCTGGAAATGTTAAAACAGCATTACAAATATTGGGAGGTGATTTAAGTGGAGTAAAAGGTTATGAAAATAGCTTTCCAAAAGAAAAAATAGATATAAAGTAAAGAATTTAGTATTTGTTTATTAGCAGGGAATTAAGGAATGAAGTTTAAGAAAGAAAAGACGATTTATAGTTGGATTTGGTATTAATGTTTTCGTTTTAAAACTTTCAAATAATTTCTTGGTGTTCATTGAGTTTTAGTGCCTTTGTGGTAATTTATTATATGTTTGATCAAATGATTTTTGTATACCACTAAGTCTCAAAGAGCACTAAGAAACACTAAGTATTTCTCATATTTCTGTATAAATAAGGTTAAATCAGACAAGGAGTATGATTTAAGGATGATTTATTGCTTGATGAAAAGTAATTTCTTTCATCTTTTAACATTTTGTTTGCTACTTAAATAGTATTGAAAAAGAATTATAATTGATTAATAATATTTAGAGATGAGTTATAGAAATATATTTTTATTGTTAGGGTTTTGGTGTTTTGTTTTTACTACGAGTCAAGCCCAGAAAAAAAGCTTTGAACCTGATTTTTCTGCATGTACATGGATTAAAGATGTAGGCGCACGAACTATGCCATCATCCAGAGGTGTGGATTACGATCCTGCAGATTTTGGTGCCATTGGAGATGGTGTTACAATGTGTACGGAAGCTATTCAGAACGCTATTGATGAGTGTGCTAATAATGGAGGAGGAGTTGTTCGTTTTAGTACCGGAATATATCTTACCGGATCTGTTTTCTTAAAATCTAACGTAATTTTAGATATTCCTAAAGGAGTTAGAATTATAGGAAGTCAGGATATAAATGATTATCCTGAAATTCCAGGAAGAGTGGCAGGTATTGAAATGGATTGGCCAGCGGCTTTAATAAATATCATTGATCAGCAGAATGTTGCCATTATTGGTGATGGTGTTGTTGATGGCGAGGGTAAAGTATTTTGGGATAAATATAGAGCTATGCGTAAAGAGTATGATCCTAAAGGTTTACGTTGGGTGGTTGACTATGATTGTAAACGTCCTCGTGGAATAATCATTGAAAATTCAAAGGATGTTACTTTGCAGGATTTTGTATTATATCGTCCCGGTTTTTGGTCTGTGCATATTTTATATTCAAAATATATTACTGTTAAAGGAATGACAATCAATAACAATATTGAAGTACGTGGACCTAGTACAGATGGAATTGACATTGATTCTTCAGAAAGAATTTTGGTGGAAGACTGTTATATCAACTGTAATGATGATAATTTTTGTTTGAAAGCAGGTCGTGATGCAGACGGGTTGAAAGTGAATAAACCATGTCAGTATATTGTTATTAGAGACTGCATTGCCGGACATGGAGATGGATTATTTACTTGCGGTAGTGAAACATCAGGAGGAATTAAGAATGTTTTGATATATAATATGCAGGGCTTAGGAACAAAATATGGATTGAGATTTAAGAGTACATCACAACGAGGTGGAACTATTGAAAATATCTATATATATAATGTAAAAATGGATGGTGTCAGAGATCCTTTTGTTGTAAACCTGAACTGGCATCCTCAATACAGTAACTCTTTATTACCTGATGGTTACGTTTATGATGAGTTACCAATTCACTGGAAGAAGTTGTTGGAGAAAGTAGATCCAAAAGATGGAATACCAAAGTTCAAAAATATTTACTTTGAAAATGTTGAAGCTATTAATGCAAAAACATGTATAAAGGTGACAGGTTTGGAAGAAAGTACCATTGATAAATTTAACTTCAAAAATGTTAGTTTTACAGGCGAAGACGCCGGTAAAATATCTTTTGCCAATGACTGGATTTTCAATAACTTTTATGTTACGGGAACAAAAGAGCCAAAAGTGAAATTGGAGAATAATAAAAATGTAAAATTGAAATAGTATTTTGCAGTATATATATGGAAGGCGTCAATAATATCAATTGTATTCTTGACGCCTTTTTTAGTATAACTATTCAATTTACAGATGATTTGTTGACTCTGAATGATAGATAATTACAGTTTAAATGAGGATGTAAAATAAACACTGTCTGTAAGCAACAAATTATTAATATTGTGACTTATGGCAGAAAAGAAAAAAGAATCCCCAGAATATATTGCAATGCGGGATTTAGCTCTTAGTCAATTAAAGAGCGGAAAATCATTAACAGGAGAAGGAGGTGTTTTTGCACCCATTATTAAAGAATTTCTAGAAAGTGCTCTTTCCGCAGAGATGGAGTGTCATTTAGATGAAGAAGAACGTAGTATTGGGAATAAACGTAATGGCAAAAGCTCCAAAACCTTAAAAACTTCATCTGGAGAAATAACTATTGAAACACCACAAGATCGGCATAGTAGCTTTGAACCCCAGATAGTAAAAAAGCGAGAAACCATATTGGCAGATAATCTTGCACCACAGATTATCGGACTTTATGGTCGAGGAATGAGTTTGCGTGATATTTCCATCCACATACAAGAGATGTATGATGTTGAAATATCAGCAACAACACTAAGTGAGATTACAGACAGAGTTATCCCACAAGTAAAAGAATGGCAAAATAGGCCGCTGGATGAAGTCTATCCAATTGTTTGGATGGATGCTATGCATTATAAAGTAAGGGATGGTGGAAAAGTTACCTCCAGAGCAGTTTACAATATATTAGCAATTAATAAAGAAGGCCGCAAAGAACTTATCGGTATGTATATTTCCGAAAGTGAAGGGGCAAACTTCTGGTTATCTGTATTAACTGATTTAAAAAGCCGTGGGGTAAAAGATATACTTATCGCATGCACTGATAATCTTAAAGGTTTTTCAGATGCCATACTAAGCATTTATCCCGAAACGGAAATACAAAAATGTGTAATTCATCAAATTAGAAATTCACTGAAGTATGTTGCCTCAAAAGATCAAAAAACGTTCATGAAAGATCTTAAAAAGGTTTATCAATCAGCAACAAAGAGCCAAGCCGAGATGGAACTTCTTAACCTTGAAGAAGCATGGGGTAAAAAGTATCCTATAGTCATAAAATCATGGCATGAGAACTGGGAAGAATTAACAACGTATTTTCAATATGATGAGCATATTAGAAAGATAATTTACACGACTAATGCTGTGGAAGGTTTTCATCGTCAAATTCGTAAAGTAACTAAAACTAAAGGAGCATTTCCTAGTGATATGGCATTAATGAAGTTGATCTACCTGGCTACTGAAAATATCTCTAAAAAATGGACTCAGCCTGTTCGTAATTGGGGATTAACCATTCAGCAGTTTTGCATAAAATTTGGAGATCGTATGAAAATTGATTTGTAATCAACCAACTCAAAAAAGCAAAAGTAGGTAGATTACAGAACCCGTCAAGGGTATATGAATGGCTTCGTACCTCAGCCACCCTTGACAGAACCTGAAATCTTCTCAATAAAGCTTTTGAGAATTGGTTTTAAGAAAAAAGATAATTTAATTTGAATAATCTAAATCAATCAGACAGAGTTATACTTACATATCCGTTTAAATTGGCAAGATAAACCAATAAAGTCACCCTGGTTGGAAGATGCACTTCCTCCCTGTGCAACATAATGTAGTGCTAACTTTAAATTTGCTTTTGATATGTAATAGTTAACTCCTATATCAAATGTTTCATCTCTTCCAATGTGTTTAAATAAGGTACTGTTTCCTTCACCTTCATATTTATCATATGTAATTGTAGGTTCAAGGTATCTTTTTCCAACAACTAAATTATATGCAAGACAAACACGCATTTCCTTTCCATCAAAATCATCAGCTCCTGTCATGGTTCTGTTCATTTTGTAATATTCTCCGTCTATTCTTAAACCTGATAGATTGATCAAAATATCAGCACCATAAGAATTTGATTTGTCGAAATAGGTATCAGTTGTAATATATCCATTAGACATTGTTGCACCTCCAAAACCAATTGTTACTCCATTTCTCTTTCTCCACTGGTTTCCTGAAAGAGTATATTTATAAGTTTTTTGCTCTGGATCACCAATGGAAAACATAAATCTACCTGTATATAACCTATTGCCATATTTTGAACTTGCATATGTGCTAGGTTCATAGGTTCCTATTCTGTAACCAATACCAAAATTGTCGTAATTTTTAATACCAGCTAATGCTAAACCTGAAATAATACCATTTCCAGCACCTGTGTTGAAACTTCTTAAAAACCAAGAAGATCTGGTTTTGTCAAATGAAGCTACAGCCCATGGACTAGTACTTGATTCACGTCCGATAGCAGCCCAAAAATACCCGGCCTCAAGGTTTAGAAACTCACTATCCTTTAAAAGTTTAGCAGTTATATATGCTTTCCATATTCCAAGTCCGCTGTAACTTCCTTTGGTTGCGGCATAAGAATCTTCGCCTAATCTGTCAGCATTCAGTTCTACAGCATATTTTAACCATGAAAAAGGATTTCCAGTAGCACCAAATCGAAGTCTTCTGAATGAAACATCAGCTCTGTCGGCGTATTCTGTTCCGTTTTTTTCTTCACCCATAGAATAGGTAGCCCAAGTTTGTACACCAACAATAGGTTTAAACATCTTCTCTTTATTTATGGTTAAAAATGGAGAAGTACTGCTTGCTTCTTTGTTATCCTGAGCATTTACGTTTTTACCAATTGTTAATGGAAGAATTAATCCCAGGCTTATGATGACTAATTTTTTAAGTTTCATTTGTTTCATTTGTTTCATTTTTTGAGGTTTTGATATTGATGAGTTTTTATAGAATCTGTTTTAGAAAATCTTTAGTATATTATCCTGTTTTCTTAGTATTCCAATTATTCAATAAGTTTACTTTCATTTTTTGTCCCTTTTAATAGTTTTATTTTTATCTGTTTTTTCTAGTCTTTTTATCGGTATCCTAAAATAGATAACGACGTTCAAAAAAAATTATCTACAAGATTTATACATTCGTTTTTAGTTAATGATTATATCGATATACAAAATAAGATAACGAAATATTGTGCCATAAAGACGATGGTTGCTGATATTCTGTGTTTTATAAAATTTAGTGAAATTGGGAATTCTACATTTATGTAGGATAATAATGAGAACAATCTACATAATTGTCGTATGGGCTTGTATTAATTACGAAGATCAAAGAGGCGCTGCGCTTCACCACAGAGAACAACAGAGGGAAAATTCTGTGTAACTCTGTGAAAATTCTCCATGCACTCTGTGGTAAAAAATTATGAACCAATATTATACATAAAGATACGTTTTAGTATTCAGATAATTAGAGATAAACCAAAGAGATCTAAGAGGCGCATCGCTTCACCACAGAGAACAACAGAGGAAAAACTCTGTGTAACTCTGTGAAATTCCTCCATGTACTCTGTGGTAAAAAAACAATAAATCAGAATTATAAAGAAAGATATGTTTTAGTCTTGTGATAATTAGGTATAAACCACAGAGATTAAAGTGACACTGCGTTTTACCACAGAGAAAAAATTCTGTGCACCTCTGTGAAATTCCTCAATACACTCTGTGGTAAAAACCTAAATACGGTTTATCTCAGCTTTGATATCTGCAGGAGGGCCAAAGTACATCCATGAAGTAACTAAAACATCAGCTCCGGCTTTAGCATATTCATCAGCATTATTTCCATTTACTCCACCGGCGGCAATTATGCATATCTTAGAATTGATCTCTCTACACTTTTGTGCTGAGGTAATAAACTGTTCTGTTGGCATTTTATCAAACTGGATGGCATCAGCACCTGCTTTTGTAGCAATAATTCCTTGTTCGGGAGTATGTGCTTCAACAACTATTTTACGTTCTTTTTGTCGTGTTTTTATCTGTTCAATAATGTTAGGTAGGTTTTTATATCCACCTTTAAATTCCAAATGTTCTTTAAAAATTAAAATAGTATCAGATAAACCAGTTCTGTGAGGTACACCACCTCCTGCAAGTAAAGCTTTTAAGGCTATCTTTTTTAAAAATGGAGGATGCTTTCGTGTGCCAGCCAATGAAATATTGGGATTGTGTTGTTTTGCCTTATTTAAAACATTATATGTTCTTGTAGCTATACTGGATGCAAACTCAATCATAGCACCACCTGTACGCCATATTAAATGTATTGCATCCGCACTTCCTTCTGCTTCTATAATGGAATCACCTTCATTTATGTAGGTTCCTGAGGGAGTATATTTACTAACATTCAGACCTGCTTTTTTATAGATTCTTTCAGCCTCTTCACTACAGCAAACTACCATAGCATTTCTGGCAATTAATTTAATCTTACCTTTTTGATTGGAGAAATCCATCATTAAGGATGTCATATCTCCCATTGGTACGTCATCTTCAATAATGCGATCAATATCTGCTTCAGTAAAAAATATCATGGATTAAGCGTTTAGTATTTTCATTGATAAAAGAGAATAATCACAATATGTAATTTTTCAAAGTTAAAATTATATAGTTTCATTACTGTACGGTTTTACTATTTTAACATAATTATTCAATATAGGATAGAGGTTGATATAATAGAAATATATAATGCTATTTCACTGTTAACATTTTTGCACCTATATGTAAACATTTTAATATGTCAACAATAATGGACTATATGTACATTTGTTAAGTAATAATCCTATTATAAACTGAATGAATAATACATATTTTAGAGTTTTAGGATTTGTATTTTTGTTATCAAAATCAGTCAAACATAATTTAATGAAATATCTACTGTTTTTATAGTTGCTATTAAGCAGGTGATAAAATCATGTGGTATTATTTCATATGAAAAAAATAATCTTATGAAAAGAAATTCTTACAAAGGAATAAACATTGTTTTTATATCACTTTTATTATTTATCGCAAGTAATAGTATATATGCAAAAGTAGCATTACCATCTATTTTCGGTGATCATATGGTGATGCAACAAAACTCGGATGAAAAAATTTGGGGTTGGGGTAAACCTTTTGAAGAAGTTAAAGTAACTACCTCATGGACCAGCGATACCTTAAAAGCTGTGGTAAATCAAAACGGACATTGGAGTTTTATGCTTCATACACCTAAAGCCGGAGGACCATATAGTATTACAATTCAGGGATACAATACTGTTAACATTGATGATATTTTAATGGGAGAGGTTTGGTTGTGTTCTGGTCAGTCGAATATGGAATGGTGTGCCAATTATGGTTTTATCAATAGCGATGAAGAAGTAAAAAATGCAACTCATGAGGAAATAAGATTATTTCAGGTAGAATGGCGTACATCGCCATACAGATGTATTGATGTTGAAGGGAAATGGGTAAAATGTACTCCTGAAACAATGGAAGACTTTAGTGCAATTGGTTATTTTTTTGGTAGAGAACTTAATCAAAAGCTAAATGTACCTGTTGGTCTAATTAGCTCAAACTGGGGAGGTACACCTGTTGAAGCCTGGATTCCTACAGAGAAAATTCTTGCCAATCAGGATTTAAGTGATGCTGCTAATAAAGTGCCATATTTTCCTTGGGCGCCTAATAAACCTGGATATACTTTTAATTCTATGATTGCTCCCTTAATGCCATTTGCAATTAAAGGTGTGATTTGGTATCAGGGTGAAGCTAATGTTGATAATGCATATGCTTATGCAGATATGTTGGAAGAAATGGTGAAATGCTGGAGAGAAGAGTTTAATACTAATTTTGACTTTATCTATGCACAGATAGCTCCTTATAAAGATTACCAAAAAACTAGCGGTGTTGAATTAAGAGATATGCAACGAAGGGCATTGAAACAGATTCCTAATTCAAGTATGGTTATTTTAAGTGATATTGGTGATACTACAGATATTCATCCAAGAAATAAGGTTGACGCAGGTCAACGTTTTGCTTATTCTGCTTTAAATAAAACCTACGGATTAAAAGAGTACGCATTATCAGGACCGATCTTTAAAGATTTTATTGTAAATGGAAATAAGGTAGAAGTGTCATTTGATTATAGTGAAGGTTTACATTGTTCTGATAAAGAAATTAAAATGTTCGAAGTTGCAGGTAAAGATTTGAAATGGTATCCGGCGAAAGCTGTCATTAAAAATGATAAAGTAACAGTATCTTCTAAAGAAGTGAAAGAACCTGTTTATGTACGTTTAGGTTGGACGAACACAGCTACATTAAACCTTTTTAATAAAGATAATTTACCAGCCTCAAGCTTTACAACTGAAGAATGGTATATTAAAATGCATTCGTTGTAGGATTAGATAATAGAAATTAGATAATAGACATTAGACAAAAGAATATACATCATGAAAATAGTCTCTTATCTCTCATCTATTATCTATAATCTTGAAAAACTCATGAAGAAATTAATAATTGTTGTTTTTATAGCATTTTGGGGTAGTCATGGTTTTGCTCAAAAATGTAGAAATAATGTGTGTTTTGATAAAGGATGGTTTTTTGCTTTTGGCCATCCTTTTGATAAAGCGCAGGATTACAATACAGGTACCGGTTACTTTTCATATTTAGCAAAAGCAGGTTTTGGAGACGGTGCAGCATCTAAGGATTTTGACCATAGGGCATGGAGGCCAGTAGATTTGCCTCATGATTGGGCTGTGGAAATGCCTTTTGATGGAAGGGGAAGTCATAGTCATGGATATAAGGCTGTTGGTCCTGGATTTCCGGATGTATCAGTAGGATGGTATCGTAAATCATTTACTGTGAGTAAAGATGATTATGGAAAACAGATTTTTCTAGATTTTGATGGCGTTTCCAGAGACGCTAAAGTTTGGGTCAATGGTCATTATATGGGGAATGAACCTAGTGGATACCAGAGTTTCAGTTATAACATAACCGATGTTTTGAATTACGGAGGCGAAAATGTAGTTGCAGTTCGTGCAGATGTAACAATGGAAGAAGGTTGGTATTACGAGGGAGCCGGTATTTACCGTCATGTTTGGTTGCGTACAACCCCAGCATTGCATATACCTAAGGATGGAACCTTTGTTTATTCTGAAGTAAAAGATAATAAGGCCAAGTTAGTTATAGAGACAGAAATTGAAAACAGAGGGCTTGAGTTCGCAAAATATTATGTAGAACATCAGATATTAGATAGTAAGGGTGAGGTTGTAAAAACAATTGATTCTGAAAGTAAGGGAATAAAAGGTATGGCTATAGATTCGTATAAGGATAGTCTTACTGTGGAGCAACCTACTTTATGGTCATTGAATAATCCTTATTTATATACTTTGCTTACTCGTATTAAAGATGGAGATACAATAATAGATGAATATAAAACACCATTTGGAGTTCGCACCGTTTATTTTGACGCAGAAAAGGGTTTCTTTTTAAATGGTGAACATATCAAACTAAAAGGAACAAATAATCATCAGGATCATGCCGGAGTAGGTTGTGCAATACCTGATGAGTTGATCAAATGGCGATTACAGCAATTGAAAAATTTTGGGTGTAATGCATACCGAAGTTCACATAATCCACCTACACCTGAACTTTTAAAATATTGTGACGAGATGGGTATTTTGGTTATTGATGAAAACCGACTGATGGGAACAACAGATTATGCGCTTCATGGAATGGAACGTGTAATGAAACGTGATCGCAATCATCCTTCAGTTATAATATGGTCCTTAGGTAACGAAGAATGGGGAATTGAATGTAATGTAATTGGCGAACAGATTACTCCAACCATGCAAAAGTTTGCTCAAAATCTGGATCCATCGCGTCAGATTAATGTTGCTATTAGTGGTGGATGTAATAATGGTACATCAAGTGTTGTGGAAGTGGTTGGCTACAATTATTTAGGACAATGGAACACTGATAAGCATCATGAGTTATTCCCAGAACAGCCATCAATTGGAACAGAAGAAGGATCGACCTATGCAACAAGAGGTGTTTATTTTGATAACGACGAAAAGCATTATAAAGCAGCTTATGACCGAGCACCTCGTGAAAACTGGTATTCGATAGAGCAGGGATGGAAGCATTATGCAGAGCGTGATTATCTTTCAGGAATGTTTATCTGGACTGGATTTGATTATCGTGGTGAACCAACACCATATGCGTGGCCTTCGGTTACTTCATATTTTGGAATGATGGACTTATGTGGTTTTGCAAAAGATAATGTGTATTATTTAAAATCCTGGTGGCAAAAAGAACCTGTATTGCATATTCTTCCACATTGGAACTGGCAAGGTAAAGAAGGAGATACAATCGATGTTTGGGTTTATAGTAATGCTCAGGAAGTAGAACTGGAACTAAACGGTAAAAAGCTCGGACGAAAAGTTATGGAGCTTAATGGTCATCTGGAATGGAAAGTTCCTTATCGTACAGGATCCATTAAAGCCTTTGCTTATAAGGATAATAAGTTGATTCAAACTGCCTCAGTAAGTACTACGGGAGAAGCAAAAATAGTTTCATTATCAGCAAGTAAAAAGGTTTTAAAGCAGAATGTAGGAGATGTTTCTGTGGTGACTGTTGAAGTGAAAGACAAAAAAGGAAATGTAATTCCTACAGCAGATCATTTGATCCAATTTGAAGTTCAAGGTCCTGGTAAAATAATTGGTGTAGGAAATGGAAATCCTACATCTCTCGAAAAGGAAAAGTATATAGATGATTACAAGCAGATTTCATTATCAGAAGTTAAAGAATATAGTTTAGACGATGATTTTGTAAAAGAGCTATTACCCGATCATTTATCCGGTACAGGAAAAGCTTTTTATACTTCGTTTGAGTTGGACGAAAAGCCTCTGGATAATCAGGAATTTAAATGGTTTTATAAATTTGTATCAGATAAGCAAAATATATATGTTAATGGTCATCTGATAACTCAGGATTTGGTAAAAGATAATGATCCTATAGATTTTGATTTAAGTGCTGATGTTTTAAAATCAGGTACAAATAATATTGTGATTGTTGGTGAGCCTTTAAAAGCCAAAAATGCTTGGGATAAACCAAATAAAAAGCCGGGTGTTATTCAGGTTGTTACTAAAGCAGAACCCTGGAAACGGAAATTATTTAATGGTAAGACTCAGGTTATTATTCAATCTTCAGGTCAACCGGGAAATATAATTTTAAAGGCAACTACTGAAGACTTAAAAGCTGCAGAAATAGAAATTAAAGTGGATTGAAAAAGATAGATAGAGTAAAGAAATGGTTTGTTCTTGATATAGAACAAACCATTTTTATTTTGTGGTTTTTGCAATGCATTGAAAATAATCAATTAAAGCTTTATAAGTAAGCTTTTCTATTTAAAACCAAAGAGCATGGATAGTTAAGTATAATAAATAAGCATAGAATTAATTTTAGGTTAAGATGTTTTTTTATACATTCGTCCGATTCTTCAAAAGACGATTATATAATTTGGTATAAGGGATTATCGAACAATTCGTAATCGAAAACGTATAATAGGTATATTGTTCTCCCTTTTTATTGCTATTGTTAACTTGTTAAAAACGAAAGCCCTATGAATATCAAATTCTATATTTTATTGTTTGCTGTATTGGTTAGTTTAGTCTCATGTAAATCCAATACTGATTCTTCTGAACTTAAGTTTGGCTTTTTAATACATTCACTGGAAAAGGTGAGATGGAATAATGATATCAAATACATAAAGCAACGAAGCGAAGAAAAAGGTATTACTGTAATTGTAAAAGATGCCGGTAATAGTGCCGATGTCCAGGTTCAACAAGCAAGGGAGCTTTTAGAGCAAGATGTAGATGTATTGGTTATAGTTGCTGCAAACCAGAATAGCGCTGCTCAAATTGTAAGAATGGCCAATGATAATAAAACACCTGTAATAGCTTATGACAGATTAATTCAAAATTGTGATTTAGACTATATTGTATCATTTAATTATTACAAAGTAGGAGAGATGATGGCCAACTATGCTTTTTCAAAAGTTAATAGTGGAAATGTTGTTTTTCTTTATGGAGATAGCAATGATGCCAATGCAATAATGGTTAAGGATGGTATTGAAAAAGTTTATAATAAAGTTAATTCTCAAAATAAATATAATCTGGTTTTTAAAGATTATGTTGAAGGTTGGTCATATGATGTGGCCAAATATGATTTTTCAAAAGTGGTAAACTATTATACTGAACCTATTGATATTGTTATTGCCTGCAATACTCCTCTGGCTCTGGCTGTTTCTGATGTATTAAAAGAAAATGGTCGTGATCCGAAAGAAACAATTATTACAGCTCAGGATTATTCAGATGCATTAGGAGAATCCATTAAAAATAACGAGGTTAATATGACTGTGGATAAACCTTTAAAAGACTTAGCCTTTGGTTTGGTTGATTTAGTAGAAAAAATATATAAAGGCGATAAAGATAAAGGAATCAATGGTGCTGTTAACAACAGACAAAAAGATGTTGATGGATTATTATTTGAACCTTTTGTTGTAGATCAGAAAAATATTGATCAGTATCTAAAAAACTAATAAACAGAAATGCTTTGTCAATAAATATTCAGGTTTAGTTTTTAATATCATCAATTGAAACAGCATCCTTAGTATATTCAAGGTTATCATTATTAAGAGCATATTCTTTAGGTGAAATTCCATAAAATGCCTTAAATGAATTAGAAAAGTGAGGTAAGCTAGTATATCCAACAGCATAGGCTACCTCACTAATATTTAATTTCTTTGTACTTAAAATATAAGCAGCCTGCTTCATCCTGATATTTTTTATAAAGTCACGAGCTGATTGATTAGTAAGTTCTTTTAGTTTACGGTGCATGTGAACACGACTAATACCAACACCATCAGCAAGCACTTCCACATTTAAATTACTATCAGAGATATTGTCTTTTATAATCGTCATAATCTTTTGCATGAGTATTTCATCATGTGATTTTAATTTAACATTCTCTATATTAAATGAATCTCCTTTTAATGCCAGTTGTTGATATATCTTTCTTCTGTTTTCTAATAAGTTGGCAATGGTTTTCTTAAGGAATGAACTATTAAAGGGTTTGACCAGATACATATCTGCACCAGTTTCTATTCCTTGAGCTTTATCCTCATCCTTAGAAAGAGCAGTTAAAAGAATGACCGGAATGTGGCTGGTATCATTATTTCCCTTAATCTTTTTACATAAAGTAATACCATCCATTTCGGGCATCATAATATCACTGATAATTAAATCAGGTTTTATTGTTTGCAATTGATCGAAAGCTTCTTTTCCATTAATACAGGCAACAACATTATACACAGAACTTAGCTCTTGTATTAAATAGTTTCTGATTTCATCTTCATCATCAATGACCATTAATTTATAATTAGACTTTGGTGTTTTAGAAACAGAATTTGATTCAATAGAAACCTGTTCAATTACAGGAAGTTTCAGACTAGGTGCCGGAAGAATGTTCTTTTCCAGTATTAAGTCTTCTTGTGGCAAATGATCACTGCCTAATGGAATTTCAATGATAAATTTAGCACCTGGTTTATCACTTCTGTTTTGCGCGTATAATATTCCTTTGTGCAACTCAACCAACGATCTTGATAAATTTAAACCAATTCCGGTACCTGTAATGTTTAAGTTATCATTGGATTGAGATTGGTAAAACCGATCAAATATCTTTTCAAAATCTCCTTTTTTCAGCCCATTCCCTGTGTCTGTAATTATAATTTGAGCATGTGTTGGGGGTGTTGATGTTTTCTTTCCTTCGCCAATGGTATTAAGGTTAATTTCAATGCATCCTCCATTAGGTGTATATTTAAACGCATTTGATAATAGATTCAGTATTACCTTTTCAAAGTTGAGAGGATCTATCCAAACTTCAATATTCTCATTATTACAGTTAATATTAAACGTAATAGATTTGCTTTCTGCTGCCAGTTGATAGGATTGAGCAACTTCTTTAATGAAATCGAATAAGTTTGTTTTCTGAAACTTAAATAATAATTGGCCTTTGTCAATCTTTCTAACATCTAGTAACTGGCAAACAAGTCTAAAAATTCGATTTGCATTCAGATGCATCGTTTTAAACAGGCGTTGATTTTCTTCGCTATTTCTTTTCTGTAATAACTTCTCCAAAGGATCTATTATTAAGGTAAGAGGCGTTTTAATTTCATGAGAAATATTAATGAAGAACTGCATCTTCGTTTCATTGGTTTTCTCAGCTTCCAGGCGTAATAATTTTTCCTTATAGAATAATGTAATAGTATAAAGTATGATGAAGGCTAAGGCAATCCACAAAATTTTAGCCCAGTTGGTTTTATACCATGGTGGGTAAATAATAATGGTAAGTTTCCGAGGTTCTGAATATTGTTTTTTATCAACTCCACGAACCAGAAACTCATAGGTGCCATGCTTAAGGTTTGTGTAAGTTGCAGAACGATTTAATGAATTACTAACATTCCAGTTTTCATCAAATCCCTCCATCTTATATTCGTAGGATATTCTGCTTTGATTAGCTAATTCAACTGAAGAAAAACCTATGGAAAAAACATTGTCTTTTTCTTTTAATTTTACCGTATCAGCTAAAACTATCGACTTGTTTAGTATTGTATGTCTTCCTGTTTTTTGACCGATTTCAACATGCTTATTTAATACTTTAAAATCTGTCAGCATTACATCTCTGATTGTTCTTTTAAAGTTCAGATAATCTTTCTTGACTTCAGAAATTCCGTTTATCCCACCAAATAATAATTTATTGTCATCAGTTTTAAATACAGCATTTCTACTAAACTCATTGGCCTGTAAACCATCACTGGCAAAATAAGTTGTAAAGGTGCTGTTATCCGGATTATACCTGCTTAACCCATTATGAGTACTGATCCATATCTGTTGGTTATTGTCTTCAAGAATTCCACAAATCACATTGCTGCTTAATCCATCTGTGGTTGAAAATATATGCGATTCAAGTGTATTAAGATTTACTCTAACTAATCCACCGTATGTACCAACCCATAAATTTCCATTTGAATCGGGTACAATACAATAGACAACATTATGAGGTAAAAAATTGTCTTCTGTAGAGTAAAGTTTTAATTCGTTTTTATGGGTTTGAGCATATACCAAACCATCATAAGTTCCAATCCACACATTTTGTTTCTGATCAACATATATGTCGTTAACCCATTTAGGTATTAATTGATTTAAAGAATCTGGCCAATTTAAACCTGCTTGAAAAATATCATTCTCTGTGTTAAACCTGCAAATCCCACCACCCAAAGTTGTTAGCCAAAGTTCTTTATCATTTACAGGCCTTATTGCAGTTATTTTATCGTTAATGAGGGAGTTGGGGTTAGATGGATCGTTCTTATAGGTTTTAAGATTACCGGTTTTCTTATTGTACTTTAATAAGCCATTAAAAAACGTTCCAATCCAAAGGTAATTGTCATCTGAATCATACAGACTTAGAACATTATTTCCTTCACTTTTGCTCTTTTTGTTCTCAAGGTTTATTTGTTTAATGTTGTGTGATTTCCAATCCATATGGTATATGCCATCACCATCAGTACCTATCCATAAATTGTTTTTGTCGCCATTAAGAGCTGTAATGCAGTTGGATCCAATGCTGTTTTCTCCAAAAGCCCTGTATCCATAGTGGTTAAACAATTCTTTTGATTCAGGAAACAGATATAATCCTTTTTGAAAAATCCCCAACCATATATTACCAACATTATCTTCAGTAATAGAATGAATCTTAGATTTTGAAAAGTCAAAGGACGAACTTCCGGGGTGCATCTTTTCAAGTAGCCCGGTGGTTGAATTCAATTTTCGTAAACCTTTACCATCAGTTCCTACCCATAACCGTTTTTTAGAATCAAAAAGAAGTGATTTTACAGGGATGTCATTATCATCAGGATCACTTGGTTTAATTGAGGTTAAGATTTGATTTTGTTTGTTGTATTGTAGCAAGCCTGATTTAAGCGTTCCTATATATATATTGCCTTTATGGTCTTCGCATATATCAGTAATGTCATTACTAGGTAGGTTAAATGGTTTGGATTTACTTTTTGAGAATGTTTGAATTTCTTCTGTATTTAAGTTGTATGTACTAATGCCATTGTTATCTGATCCTATCCATAATACACCATCTGAATCAAGGAAAAGACATTCCAGATAAAAACTACATAAGTTATGATTGAGGCGTGTAGAGTACCTGGCCCTACCAACTGTATGATCAATCTTTATTAATCCAAATGCAGAAGTCGTAATCCAGATATCTCCATTGGGTGCTTCAGTAATATCACTAACATAAGGATGGATTTGCTTATCGTTAATAAAGATTTTGATTTCGCTAAACGATTCTGAGTTATGATGGTATACCTGTAGTCCATTGATCTGTCCAATCCAGAAGTTTCCTTTACTATCTTCAAATAAAGAAGTTACAAAATTGGCTTTTAAACATGTACTATCGTTCTTTGATCCTTCAAATGCTTTGAATTTTATTCCATCAAAACGATTTAATCCATCTTCAGTAGCTACCCAAATAAATCCAATATGATCCTGGTAAACTTCATTGATTAAACTATTGCTCAAACCCTCATTATAATCAAAAAGCAATTTTTTTTGACCAGATGCAGAGCCTGAGAAGATGAATAAAAATAGTGCAATAAGTGTAAAATAATGGGGGCGCATAGCTCTATTTTGAATTCCAAAACTAAAGTAACAAAAATTCAATTTACTAAACCTTTTTTTACATTTTAAATGGCGGATATTTAGTTAATGTAACCTGTAATTAAGTATTTGTAACCTGCATGTAAGTCAGGTAACATGTATGTAACAGCTTGTTACGTTATTGTCACCTCCAAAGATCCGGCGTCTGATATATTTGTAATGTAACGTTTTTATAAACCGTAAACCATTCGGGATGCAACGAAAAAATCTAATTTCTTTTATAAATCTACTCTTATTAATTCTTGTTTATGGATGTAATAAACCAAGAGTTTTTGAAGACACTACATATTCATTTGAAGAAAGAGTGGATGCGTTGGTAAAAGAAATGACTTTAGAGGAAAAAGTCAGTCAGCTAAAATATAATGCTCCTGCAATACCCCGATTAAACATATCTGAATATAACTGGTGGAATGAGGCTTTACATGGAGTAGGACGTTCAGGTATTGCTACTGTTTTTCCTCAGGCTATTGGTATGGCAGCAACATGGGATGAACCTTTTATGTACGGGACGGGTGATGTAGTCTCTGATGAAGCTCGTGCAAAATACAATAAATATAGTAAAGAAAACAAGCATGGGATTTATCAGGGACTCACATTTTGGTCTCCTAATATTAATATTTTTCGTGATCCCCGATGGGGAAGAGGAATGGAAACTTTTGGTGAAGATCCGTACCTGACTTCAAAAATAGGAACTGCTTACATAATAGGATTACAAGGAAATGATTCTACTTATTTAAAACTTGTTGCTACAGCCAAGCATTTTGCTGTACATAGTGGTCCTGAGTTTGGCAGACATAGCTTTAATGCTGTGCCATCTCTTTATGATTACCTGGAAACTTATACTCCTCAATTTAAAGATGCTGTAATAAACGGTCGTGTATATTCAGTAATGTGTGCATACAATCGCTTGAATGGAATGCCATGTTGTGGTAATACAGAGTTAAGTTCTTTATTACGTAATGATTGGGATTTTAAAGGATATATTGTATCTGATTGTGGAGCAATCAGAGATTTTTATGCTCAGGAGGCACATGAGATTGTGAATACAAAAGCAGAAGCCGCTGCCATTGCATTACAGGCCGGAACCGATTTAAATTGTGGTGATTCATACGAAGATTTATTGGGAGCTGTAAGTACTGGATATCTTACCGAAGAGGATATTGATATTTCAGTAAAAAGATTGATGTTGGCTCGGATGAAACTTGGAATGTTTGATCCTAAGGTTAAGGTTCCTTTTAATTCAATATCGCCTGATGTAATAGATTGTAAGAGGCATCAGGAATATGCTCTTGAGGCTGCACATAAATCCATTGTTTTATTAAAGAACGAAGGTTCCATCTTGCCTTTAAAGAAGAATATTAAAAAGCTTGCTGTTATTGGACCTAATGCAGATCATTTAGAATCGTTGCTGGGTAATTACAATGGGTATCCATCTAGCCCAATTACACCGTTATCTGGTTTTAAAAATAAATTACCTAATACTAAAATTACCTATGCTTTAGGTTGTTCTCATGCCGAAGAATTACCCTACATGTCAGCTATTCCAACTCATTTTCTTTATACAGATACTACGCTTAATAAGAATGGTTTAGTAGCCGAATATTATAATGATTCTATCAATGGAAAACCTTTATTAAAAAGAATAGATTCTAATATTGATTTTAAATGGATTAATGATGCTCTGGCAAAAGAAATTAAAAAAGAAAAGTTTGCAGTTAGATGGAAAGGAGTCATCGTTCCGGAAATTGATGGTGAATACAGCATTGGCATTGAAGGTTTAAATAAAATAGCTTTATGGATAAATGAGGAACTTCAGTGTGAACACCATAGCGTTCATCATCCTGTACGAAAGTATGTAAAGGTAAATTTAAAAGCAGGAGAGAAGTATTCAATTCGCATAGAGTACAAACAAAATAAATCTGAATATCCTATGGCTTGTTTGTTATGGGAAACTCCTCATGAAAACCTTATGCAACAAGCTATAGAAAAAGCAAAAGATGCAGATGCAGTCATTTTATGTATGGGTTTGAGTCCTCTTTTAGAAGGTGAGGAAATGGATGTGGAAGTAGATGGATTTAAAGGTGGAGATCGTGTTAGTATTGAACTGCCAAAAAATCAGCAGAATCTCATAAGAGAAATAATGACGTTAGGAAAGCCTACCGTTCTTGTTTTGCTAAATGGTAGTGCACTCGCTATAAACTGGGAAAAAGAGAATGTGCCGGCTATTGTTGAAGCCTGGTATCCCGGACAAGCAGGAGGAAAAGCTATTGCTGATGTTTTGTTTGGAGATTACAATCCGGCAGGAAGATTACCGATTACATTCTATAAATCAGTAGATCAATTGCCTGATTTTAAGAATTACAATATGGAAGGCCGTACTTACAGGTATTTTAAAGATGAAGCATTATTCGAATTCGGTTACGGATTAAGTTATAGCAAGTTTGAATATTCAAACATCATTACTCCTGATCATATTAATGCAGGTGAAATATTTCATGTTCAGGTGGATGTAAAAAATGTAAGTGAAGTTGATGGTGATGAAGTTGTACAGTTATACATTTCACATCCATTTTATAATAATAAAAAAGCCATAAGAAGCTTAAAAGGTTTTAAGCGCATTTATATAAATGCCGGAGAATCCCAAACCGTATCATTTGAATTAAGCCCTCAGGATATTGCAATATTAAATCCGGATAACAAATATGTCATTGAAGGATCCCCGGTGGGTATTTCATTAGGAGGATCTCAACCCAATAAAAAGGCAGTTAAAAATAAGCAAGTCATAAAAACTCAGATTATTCCCAAGCTGGAAAATAATGAAGTTTATGTTTTGAATGATTGAATTGGAATAGTAGCAAGTTAAAATTGAAAATAGGAATAAAAGTTAACACAAATAAAAATGCACAAAAAACAACAAATAGTAATATTTACAGCATTCTTAATTCTGAACATCATAGTGTTCTCTTGTCAGATAAAAAAGCAACAGGAAAATCTTTCCTTAAAAAGTGCTTTAAATGGTAAGTTTCTGATTGGCACGGCATTGAATAAGGAACAAATACAAGATGAAGATCCAGCTGCAGTAGAGGTAATCTTAAAACATTTTAGTTCTGTTGTTGCGGAGAATTGTATGAAGAGTGAGAGAATTCATCCTAAGGAAGATGAATATAACTTTAGTTTAGCTGATCAATTTGTTGATTTTGGAAAGGCTAACAACATGTTTATCATTGGACATACCTTAATCTGGCATTCTCAGTTAGCAGACTGGTTTTGTGTAGATGAAAATGGAAACGATGTTTCAAGGGAAGTACTAATAGATAGAATGAAGAATCATATCACCACTGTTGTAGGCCGATATAAAGGGCGTGTTAAAGGTTGGGATGTGGTTAACGAGGCTGTTTTGGATGATGGTTCTTTACGTAAAAGTAAGTTTTATAATATTATAGGAGAAGACTATATCAAGCTTGCATTTCAATTTGCACATGAGGCTGACCCTGAAGCTGAATTATATTACAATGACTACTCCATGTCTAATGAAGCTAAGCGTAATGGAGTAGTTGCATTGGTTAAATCACTTCAGGAAGAAGATGTTCAGGTTGATGGAATTGGAATGCAGGCGCATTGTACAATTAATTATCCCCCGATTTCAGAGTTTGAGAAGAGTATTGAAGCCTTTTCTGCTTTAGGTGTTAAGGTTATGATTACCGAATTGGATATTTCTGCTATTCCTTCTCCTTTTGAAATTGAAGGAGCTGATGTGGCAAGTCGTTTTGAGTATAAAGAAAGCATGGATCCATATAAAAACGGAATGCCGGATTCTGTTGAAGTTGTTTTCAATAAGCGATATATGGATTTTTTCAATCTGTTTTTAAAACATAGAGATAAAATATCCAGAGTAACAGTTTGGGGTGTTAATGATGGTCAGACCTGGAGAAACTATTGGCCAATACCCGGAAGAACAGATTATCCTTTGTTGTTCGATCGGGAAAATAAACCTAAGTCAGTTGTGAACGAAATTATAAAGGCAGCTAATGCCATTGAATAAGATACGATCAGTCTAATAGAAATCTAATGAAAATGAAACGAGCCATGATAAATCTTTTATACGAAGGAAGAAGATCAATTTTGGCGAGTTCCATCTGATAATTAAAAACAAAATTTGAACAGATGAAAAAAGAAAGATATTTAGTTAACGACCTGTACACAGCGGATCCCGCAGCACATGTGTTTAATGGTAAGCTTTATATCTATCCATCTCATGATGTTGAATCCGGAATTCCTGAGAATGACAATGGTGATCATTTCGATATGAAAGATTATCATGTTTTTTCGATGGAAGATATGGAAGGTGAAGTCACAGATCATGGTGTTGTATTGGATGTTAAGGATGTACCATGGGCAAGCAGACAGATGTGGGATACCGATGTTGCTGCAAAAGATGGAAAGTACTATATGTATTTTCCGGCAAAAGATCATAATGATGTATTTCATATTGGAGTGGCAGTAAGTAATATGCCTGAAGGTCCTTTTTTACCCGAAGCGTATCCTATGAGAGGCAGTTATAGTATTGATCCATGTGTTTTTGATAATGGAAACGGAGAGTATTTCATGTATTTTGGTGGATTATGGGGAGGACAACTTCAACGATACAGAAATAATAAAGCTATAGAATGCGGATAAGAGCCTTCGGATCATGAACCGGCATTATGTCCTAAAGTAGTGAGACTTTCGGATAATATGTTAGAATTTGATCATGACCCCCGAAACTTATTAATTGTTGATCAAGACGGTACTCCTTTAAAAGCAGGAGACCATGATCGAAGGTTCTTTGAAGCATCATGGATGCATAAGTATAAGGGTAAATATTATTTTTCTTATTCAACAGGAGATACCCATTTGCTGTGTTATGCCATCGGAGATGATCCGTATGGTCCGTTTACTTATCAGGGAGTAATTCTTACTCCGGTAGTAGGTTGGACAACTCATCATTCAATTGTTGAATTTAAAGGCAAATGGTATTTGTTTCATCATGATTGTGTCCCATCAGGAGGGAAAACCTGGTTGAGAAGCCTAAAGGTAACAGAGCTTGAATATAATGAAGATGGTACTATTAAAACGATTCAGGGATGTTAGTGCTAATCTGAATTATAATATATCTATTAAATCAAAATTTAAACTCCCGGAACCAGCCTTTAAGAATTTTCTCTCTCATAAGTTTAATTCTTAAAGATGGATTCCATTCTAAAAGCTAAAACAAATTTATTAACACATGAAAAGAATCTACAAACTACATCGGAAAGGTATTTTTTTACTTTTCCTATTGATTTCTGTGCCGTTGCTTTCAATGGCACAGAATATTGAAGTTACAGGTAAGGTGATTGATTCAAGTGGTAGTCCTTTACCTGGAGTGAATATTGTAATTATGGGAACAACCCAAGGTACAATTACCGATTTTGATGGTAATTACCATTTGACTGTTCCTCAGGGAAGTCAATTAACCTATAATTTTATTGGTTTTACTACAAAAACCGTAACAGTATCTGATCAAACCATAATCAATGTTACCCTTATTGAAGATATGGCTAAGCTTGATGAGGTTGTTGTTGTTGGTTATGGGCAAATGAAACGTACCGACCTAACAGGATCTGTTGTATCTGTTGCCAGTGATGCTATTGAAAAAACAGTTTCTACTTCACTCGACCAGGTTTTACAAGGTCGTGCAGCCGGGGTTCAGGTTCAGCAAAACAGTGGTGCTCCCGGAGCCAGTACTTCTATTCGTATCAGGGGTATCAACTCTTTAAACAGTTCAAACGAACCAATTATTGTAATTGACGGAGTTATTATTGATGCTTCTACAGAATCAGAAACATCGAATGCGCTTTCTTCAATTAACCCTTCGGATATTGTTTCAATGGACATTCTGAAAGATGCTTCGGCAACAGCAATTTATGGATCTAAGGGTGCTAACGGAGTTATTATCATTGTAACCAAAAAAGGTAAAAAAGGAGAGGCCAGAATTACTTACGATGGTTATATGGGATGGCAGGAGATGCCTAAAAAGTTAGATCTACTTAACCTTAGAGAGTATGCTACGCTAAAGAATACCAAAGCAGAGATGGGTATTCTGGAGTATGATGACAATTTTGTAAGAGCTGATTTATTAGGTGAAGGTACTGATTGGCAAGAAGAACTTTTTTCTAAAGCTATGATGCAGAACCATAACCTGTCAGTTTCAGGTGGATCGGAAAAAAGTACTTATGCATTGGGCGCAGGTTATTTAGAGCAGGATGGTATCGCTATCGGTTCCAGTTTCGATAGGATCAGCTTAAGAGGAACATTTGATTCTCAAGTGAAGAGTTACCTTAAGGCTGGTGTAAACTTTAACTTCAGTAATTCAGAACAAAATACAACAGTATCTGATGACAATCTGATTGCAACAGCTTTAAAGCAAACTCCAAATGTTGCTGTACGCAATGCCGATGGAACTTTTGATGGTCCGGATACAGATATGTATGTACAATCGAACCCTGTTGGTTTGGCCATGTTAAAAGAAAACAGAAACGAAAAAATGGGTATTCGCGCCAATACTTATTTAGAGGCAGAAATTTTTAAAGGCTTAACCTTTAAAACTGATGTTTCTATTAATTACGGTATTACTAATGGGTACAAATTTACTCCAACATATACTTTTGGAGCTATTGAAAATACGGTTAGTGAAAGTACTAAAGCTAAATCATACAGTAAATATTATAGCTGGAGAAACTTATTAACTTATACTAATTCGTTTGGTAATCATGATGTGAACGTGATGTTGGGTCAGGAGATGCAGGAGTCTAAATGGGAGTATTTAAGTGCATATCGTTCGGGGTTCTTAACCAACGGGGCCACTGATTTAGCTTTAGGTGATGCTTCAACTGCAACAAACACAAGTTCAAGTGGCGGAAGTTCTATAAGCTCAGTATTTGGTCGTTTATTCTATTCTTTTAGCGATAAATACCTGTTAACATCTACCTTACGTTATGATGGTTCTTCAAAGTTTGCAGAAGACAACAGATGGGGACTTTTCCCTTCTGCTGCATTGGCATGGAAAGTTTCAAATGAAGGATTTTTAAAGGATAATGCTATTATTAATAATTTAAAACTACGTTTAGGTTGGGGTGCTGTAGGTAACGAAAACTTAAGTAGTACAGCTTATGCATATACTTCTACCTATGCTTCTGTTGCAACTGCCAGCTGGGGTACTGCATTAATTGCAGACAATACTGCAAACCCTGATTTGGAATGGGAAACAACTTATTCAAGCAACATTGGTTTTGACTTGAACTTATTTCAAAACCGTATTGAGTTTATTGCAGATGTTTACTATAAAAAGACCAAAAATCTATTGCTTGAATTACCTCTTCCTGCTTATGTAGGAACTTCAGGACAGGGCTCAACTTCTGCTCCCTGGGTAAATATTGGTTCCCTTGAAAATAAAGGTCTTGAATTGACTTTAAATACTGTAAACGTTGATAAAGGAAGCTTTATGTGGCGTTCAAACTTTGTTTTTTCATTAAACCGAAATAAAGTGCTTTCACTAAATACAGAAAGCAGTATCCTGAATAAAACACTTTCTCAGGGATCGGAAACAACTGTTGTAACACGTACTGCAGTGGGTGAGCCTATTGGTCAGTTCTATGGTTATAAGGTAATTGGTCGTTTTGAAGATGCTACAGATTTCTATTATAAAGATGAGGATGGAAATATTGTTCCTACTGCTATTCCAAGCGATATGTCTATTGGTGAAAACAGTATCTGGATTGGTGACTATATTTTTGAGGATATGAATAAAGACGGTGTGATTGATGAAGAAGATCGTACTTATATAGGTAATCCTTCACCTGACTTTACATTTGGTATTGGTAACACCTTTAGCTATAAAGGTTTTGATTTGAATATTTATTTAACCGGATCTTATGGAAACGAAGTAGTAAACTATCAACGTCGTTGGTTAGAGAATCCTCGCGAAAGCACAAACTTATTGAAGAAGGCTTTAGGATATGCGCAACTTGATTTAATCAATGCTGATGGTCCTAACGACTATCGTAACGTATATATCTCTGGTGGTGACGCTGATATGTGTCGTTTATCAACCGGATCGTCTACCTATAACTACCGTTACAGCGATAAGTTTGTTGAAGATGGTTCTTACCTGCGTATTCAAAACATTTCATTAGCATATAATCTGCCTAAAAAATGGTTGACAAAGATTGGTATTGAAAACCTTAAGATTTATAGCAATGTTCAAAATGTTTACACATTTACTGAGTATTCCGGTTACGACCCTGAAGTCGGTTCTATAAATCAGGATGCATTACTATCCGGAATTGATAATGCACGTTATCCATCACCTCGAGTGTATACTTTTGGAATTAATGCAACATTCTAACCGATTAAAGATTTTAAAAATGAAGAAGAATAAAATTATATACTATTTCTTGTTTTTAACATTATCTGTGTTGGGAACAAGTTGTGAGGATTATCTGGAAGTTTTACCTAATGATAAAATTACCAAAGAAAATTTTTATACCAGTGAGGATGATTTTCAGGCTGCTACAGCTGCTCTTTATAATAAAGTTTGGTTCGATTTTAACGACAAGTTCTATTATGCTTTAGGAGACGGACGTTCATACAATCTTTATGCTCCGTATTCTGATTATATCTATCCTTTCAGTGATTTAACAGAAACAGGATTAACAGGTCCGTTGGTTTCGGCATGGGGATCATTTTACAATGTAATACAGCAATCAAACAATGTAATTATTGGTATTAACAACAGTACTGTGGATAGCGAAATTAAAAAGCAATATATCGCAGAGGCTCGTTTTATGCGTGGAACCGCTTATTGGTATCTGGCTTCGTTATGGGGTGATGTTATTCTTTGCGAAGATCCAGCTGAGCTTGTGGCTAATCCAATTGTAAGTCCAAATCCTATTGAAGATGTTTATGAATTTGTAATGCGTGATTTAGAATATGCAGCTAAATATTTATCTGATATTTCTTATCAGGAAGGTCGTTTGACTAAATATAGTGCTTTTGCTATGCTATCGCGTGTTTATTTGAGTTATGCCGGTTTAAGTGATGATAGAAATAGTGGAACTCGCGATCAGACTTATCTTGATCTTGCCCAAAAAGCTGCGGCTAAAGTAATCGATGAAGGTCCTTATTCATTAATGAATGATTATGCCGATTTATTTAAAATTGAAAACAACAATAACTCTGAATCAATTTTTGCTTTGCAATGGGTACCTAACGGTGATTATGGTGTAACCAATACGCAACAGGCATATTTTGCTTGTAGTTCAGATATTACAGGTGATGATGCAGCATGGGGATACTGGACAAGAGCTTCTTACAATGTTCTTTTAGACTACGAATCAACAGATGTTCGCCGTAAAGCTACATGGATGGGGTATGGTGATTACTATCCTGAAATCAATTCGAGCAACGGAGGATATACTTATGAAATGACGAATACAGCATTAAATGTGAAAAAAGGCGTTGTGGGTTCTAAAAGTGATAACGCTGATATAAGTAAAATGAATTCATCATTAAATACTTATATGATACGTTTGGCAGAGGTTTATTTAAACTATGCAGAAGCTACTCTTGGGAACAATGAAAGCACCAGCAACGAAAATGCTTTGCTTTACTTTAATAAGCTAAGAACAAGAGGTAATGTGTCAACTAAAGATGTATTGACTTATGATGATATTATCCATGAGCGCAGAATTGAATTGTGTATGGAAGGTCAATACTGGTACGATTTGGTTCGCAGAGCTTATTATAAACAGCAGGAAGTCATCAATTATGTTATTGGTCAGGATAGAGGAACTATTATTCCATTTACTTATGAGGTAGCTACAAATTCTGTAGTTTATGATGATTCCAGATCAGAAGGAACACGCTCTATTGGCGATATCGATGCTTCTATTCTTTTATTACCATATCCGGAGTCAGAAGTGGTTCAGAATCCTCTGTTAAAGTATGCTCCTGTTGATTATGAGTTTACTGAAGATAGAATTACAGACTTATTTAATTGATCTGATAATAAATTCAAAAAGCATATAAAATGAAGATTAAATATTTTAATATAAATAAATGGACATCATTATTCACATTGGGTATAATAGCCATGGTGCTGTTTTTTACTGCTTGCGAAGAGGATAATGATTATAATGGTCCAATAACTATAAGTAAGGTTTATTTAGAGGATGCTGAGTCATCAGTCCCCGATCGTGAAGTATCTTTTGTTCGCTTAGGACAGCTTATCCGTATTGAAGGAACAGGTTTTACTGATCTTAAGAGAGTATATATCAATGGGTATGATTCTTATTTTAATCCTACACTGGTTTCTGATCATAGCATGATAGTTTCAGTTTCAAAAGAAACTCCGATTATTGAGGCTGATGCCGATGTTCGCAATACGATTCGTTTAGTTAATGATGGAAATGAAGCTGTTTTAAGTTTTGACGTTCGCTCTGCCGCACCATCTATAACCAGTTTTTCAAATTCAATGCCTAAGGTTGGAGAGCCAATTATTGTTTATGGTTCTGGTTTGCTGGAAGTAACTCGCGTAGTTTTTCCTGGTGATATCGAAGTTACTGATGGTATTGTATCAAATGAAGAAGGTGAATATTTTGTTGTTCCTATGCCTGATGGCGTTTCCGAAGAGGGAGGTTCTATATTTATAGAATGTGCCAATGGAGGTGCTTATTCTCCTGCATGTTTTAATTTCAAAGCCGGTGTTATCTTAAACTTTGATGGTACAGGTAGTCAGGGTTACTGGGGAAGTTCAACAAGCATGATTAAAGCTGATGACCTTGAATCGACTTCTGTTGGTACAGATAATATTTCTCAAGGAATATATGTTCCTCACCGTCCTTCTCGTATTACTTCGTTTGCTGCTGCTTCAACAAGATGTTCAGAGGTTTGGACTGCAGGTAATGACGTTGATGACTGGAGAGGTCAGCTTGCATCTTACATTCCTACAACAACTTCTGTTGATAAAGTAGCATTCCAGTTTGATATCTACGTTCCTGAAGAGTGGGAAGGATCGGGATATTTAAAGATCTGTTTGATAAATGGCTTTAACGGTGGTGAATGGGCTGGTTACTGCTACAATTATGTGCCTTGGATTGTTGATGGAGAATCTGTTCCGTTTCAAACAACAGGATGGACTACCGTAACTGTTCCTTTTAGCAGTTTCTATGCTTTTGATGATGGTGAGGATCATACTTTTGAAGAAGTATTGGTTGCCAGAGAAACTTCAAGCTGGAAAAACTTTGGTTTCTACTTTGAAAACTCTGATTTCGCTTTGAGTAATGTAACAGGTAGTGACAGCGATAGCGCTACAGAATTTGCTTCCAGCGAAACATCAATAAGCGTATATACTGATAATTGGAGAGTAGTTTCACTAATCACTCCTACATATAGTGATTTTCCTGAGGATGAAGAATAGTTGTTTATTTCAAATTAAAGAAAATGAAGTACAATAAAATATTATCAATATTAGCCATGTGTTCTCTAGTTTTTTCATCATGCGACGATCAGATTATGGAGTGGCACGATGATCCTACTCATGGCGAAGTAACCAGAGATGAGTTACCTTTAGAGTTGGCTGAAAAAATCAGTCGTTATGAGGCCTTAAATACTTATACTGATATGAAATTAGGTGTTGGTATAGGAATGACTCAGTACATGGATAATGAAACATTCAGAGGTCTTACCAATGAGAATTTTGATGAGGTAACTGTTGGTTATGCCATGAAGCATGCACCAATGGTTCAGGCTGACGGATCTATAGATTTTACAAATGTTGATGCATTCATAACAGAGGCTACCAATAATGGTCTTTCAGTATTTGGACATACTTTAGTGTGGCACTCTAATCAGGATGCCAGTTATTTAAATGGTTTAATTGCAGCCACAGTGATTCCAGGTGCTGCAGGAAGTAACTCACTTGATTTATCTGGATTACAAGACGGATCTCTTTCTGGATGGGGAGCATGGAATAGCAGTGGAGGTATTTCGGTAGTTGATGGTGCCGGTTTATCAAGCTCTGCTCAGGCTGTTAAATTAATTGCTTCAGGAACAAGTAATGCTTGGGATTTACAATTGCAAACTCCTGAAATTACTATTGTTTCCGGCCATAATTACGAACTGTCTTTCTACATTAAATCAGATGTGGCAGGTAAAGGTAGATTGTCTTTCTCAGGCTTATCAAATAATTATCCTTATAAAGACTGGTATGCAACTGGTGGAGAATGGACAGAAGCATTTGAAACAACAAGTCAATGGCAGCAAGTTAAAATTACTATTAATGATTTTACAGGTGATGTATTTAAATTCAATTTTGATTTAGGATATATTGATGGCGTTACATACTACATTGATGTTGATAATATCATGGTTGTAGATACAGATGCAGAAAGCGCTGTGGAAAATCTGATTGACAATAGCACATTTGATGCTGGTATTGACGGATGGTCTAAATGGAATGGACCTACAGATGCTTTAAGTGCTGCCACTTCATCCGAAGCTTATGAAGGTGATGGCGCAATGAAAGTATACAATGATGCAGATAATGCAAACGGAGAATGGAAAACTCAGATTCATTCGGATTTTACTGCTAATCTTACTGCAGATACAGAGTATACTATTACTTATATGATTCGTTCTGATGCAGCAGGATCTGTTCGTTGTTCAACAACAGGTAATGCTCAGTACCAGGGCAATCAGGCTACTTCTACATCATGGCAACAGGTTACATGGACCATTACAGGTACTGGTAATGAAACAGGATTAAACTTTGATTTAGGTCTTATTGCCGGAACTTATTATATCGATAATGTTGTGGTTACTTCCGGTGCAGCTGAAACTTCTGGTCCTACAATCATAGAGAAGACCGATGAAGAAAAAACAGAGATTATTACTGCAGCTATGGAGGATTTTATTTCTCAGATGGTAACACATTATAAAGATAATATCACTGCGTGGGATGTGGTTAATGAACCGATGCTCGAAAGTGGTGAAGTAAGAGATGGTAATGTTTCTGATGTAAGTGACGATACCTTTTACTGGCAAAAATACATGGGTAAAGATTATGCTGTAACTGCGTTTAATCTGGCTCGTCAATATGGTAATGCAACTGATAAATTATTTATTAATGACTATAATTTAGAGTCGAACATGACTAAGCTCGAAGGTTTGATTTCGTATGTACAATATATTGAATCAAATGGGGCAAATGTTGATGGTATTGGAACTCAGATGCATATATCTTATACATCAGATAAGGATATGATTACAGAGATGCTTACTAAACTGGCAGCTTCAGGTAAGTTAATTAAGATATCAGAATTGGATGTTCGTTTAGGAACAAAAGATCCAACTGAAGAACAGTTAGCAGCCCAGGCTGAAATGTATCAATTTGTAGTTGACCAGTATAAAGCAATCATCCCAACAGACCAACAATATGGAATTACCATTTGGGGTATCTCAGATAATGAAGATGAACACGAATATTGGTTACCTGATGAATCTCCAAACTTATGGGATGCAAATTATGAACGTAAACATGCTTATAAAGGTGTTGCAGATGGTTTGGCAGGAGAAGATGTAAGTGAAGGCTTCTCAGGGGATTTAGTATACTAAGTGGGGTAGAAGGGAATATGGAACAAGGAACAAATAGAACGTTTCTAATGGTGGAAAATAAGTGAGTCTTATTTCTTCCCTTTTGCCCAAAGGCAAAGGGTAAGTACCTCACAAAATGTGATGGGATGGGGATCAGATTTCCTGTTCCATTTTCCCTGTTCCTTTCTCCTCTTTATTTAAGCAACAAATTATTATGAGTATAGAAACACAAAAGATCTCAATTGTTGAGAAAATTGGTTATAGTTTGGGAGATCTGGCTGCAAATCTTGTATTTCAAACATTAATTACCTATCTGGCTTTTTTTTATACCGATATCTACGGATTAAAAAATAATGATGCCTCACTTATTATGCTTATAGTAGGTTTGGTAGCGGCATTTGCTTTTAATCCTGTTATTGGTGTACTGGCCGATAGAACCTCATCCAAATGGGGTAAATTTCGTCCGTGGGTATTGTATACTTCAGTTCCATTAAGTGTAATGGCCTTGCTGGCATTTTCAACTCCCGACTTTTCATATAAAGGAAAATTGATTTATGCAGCAGCTACATATACTTTGTTACTGTTGTTATATGCTGCAAATAATCTTCCATATTCAGCTTTGAGTGGTGTAATTACCGGCGATATGGCCGAGCGTAACAGTATTTCATCAATACGGTTTGTTGCTGTTATGTTTGCCCAGTTCTTTGTGCAGGTGTTTATGCTGCCTATCATTGAATTTGCTGGGGGAGGAGATAAAGCTGCAGGTATAGAACAGGTAATTACCTGGATGGCCATTATAGGAACCATTATGTTGCTCATCACCTTTTTCACAACTAAAGAAAGAGTGGTTCCAACGGCAGAGCAAAAGTCATCTTTAAAAGAAGATTTGCAGGATCTATCTAAAAACCGACCATGGTTAATTATGCTTGCTGCAACAATACTGGTATTTGTAACATTGGCATTAAAAGGTGGATCGTATGTATATTATTTCAATTACTATGTAGATGAAGTATCATTAACCAGCTTTATAAGTCCTATCCTGGATGGAATGTTGGCTATGGGAATTACGTTCTTTGGTTCCGATCCTGTATCGGCAGGTTTTGGTTTGTTTAATGCTGGTGGAATTATTTTTATGCTTGTAGGTATTGGCTTTTCTAAGAAGCTGGCTGATAAATATGGTAAAAGAGATGTGTTTGGAATCTCTTTGTTTATCTCTACCTTATTTGTTTTGGCTTTCTTTTTCTTTCCTCCTAAAGGAGTTGTGTTTATGTTCTGTTCTCAGATATTACATGGATTCTTTTATGGCATTACAACGCCATTGTTGTGGGCTATGATTGCTGATGTAGCAGATTATTCAGAATGGAAAAACAACAGAAGGGCCACCGCTATTATATTTTCGGCCATGATGGTTGGATTAAAGGCAGGACTTGCCATAGGTGGAGCCTTGGTTGCTTGGATTTTAGGATTGTATGGATACATACATGCTGATGTAGTTAATACTTCTCAGGAAATTATTCAGCCAGAGTCTGTTACCGTTGGTGCTAAGATGCTGGTAAGTGTTTATGCTGCCATTCCATTTTTTATAAGTGCCGGCTTATTGTTCTTTTATAAGATTAATAAATCAATGGAATTAAAATTAGAATCCGAATTAAAAGCAAGAAGAGAAAATGGTGCGCAATGACTAGAGCAAAGTGCATAGCGATTAGTATTAATTTAACGTACCTATTACTCTCTCGCAAAGCAATGAGGTGAAAATAAATTAAAAGTATTAACCGCGGAGACTCAGAGCCACAAAGTATTTATTAAAAAAACTCAGTGTCTTAGTACTTTGTGTTAAATTTCTAAATAATGAATTATAAGTGCATGAAATCTTTGTTTGTTTTATTAGTTTATGTATTGGTGATTGTAATAGCCGGCTGTAAGCCGGCTACCTCATTTATACCCGATGAGGGAACAGCTTATTTCGAATACATAAAATATACAGGAAGCGATGAGTTTTATACTCAAAACACTGCGGATTCCTGTCATATCTACAATCCCATTCTGCCCGGGTTTTACCCCGATCCATCTATTTGTCAAAAGGGAGATGATTACTACCTTGTGAATTCAACTTTTTCGTATTTCCCGGGAGTGCCTGTTTTTCATAGTAAGGATTTAGTGCATTGGGAGCAAATAGGTCATGTTTTAGATAGACCATCGCAGCTAAATATTATTGATCAGCCTGTATCTGCAGGTATTTATGCTGCATCTATAGACTACAATCCATTCAACGAAACCTTTTATATGGTAACTACTTTTGTTGGAGGAGGTGGTAATTTTATTGTCTCTGCAAGAGACCCTAAAGGTCCATGGTCTGATCCTGTTTGGTTACCTGAAATACACGGTATTGATCCGTCTTTATTTTTTGATGAGGATGGAAAAACATATATCTGTAATACTCAAGATCCGGAAGGAGGGAAGTTATACGAGGGACATACTGCTATTTGGATTCAGGAGTTTGATTTGGATGAAAATAAGATGGTTGGACCACGAAAAATGATTCGAAGTGGAGGTCATAACATAGATGAAAAACCAGTCTGGCTTGAAGGACCACATATTTATAAAAAGGAGGGGTATTATTATTTGTTGTCTGCGGAAGGAGGAACTTCCATCGATCATTCTGTAGTCATCTTTCGTAGTAAAAACATCTGGGGGCCTTATGAAACAAATCCCAATAATCCCATCCTTACTCAGAGAGGTTTAGATCCGGATAGATGTTACCCGGTAACAAATGCCGGTCATGCAGACCTGTTTCAAACACCACAGGGAGATTGGTATGCTACATTTTTAGCTTGTCGTCCGTATGATAATCAAAATACTTATAACATAGGCCGCGAAACATTTATGCTTCCTGTTAAATGGGAAGGTGAATGGCCTGTAATTCTGTGTGAAGGATTAAGAATTCCATTGCAAATAAAAGCACCAACTCAAGGTATAGAAACTCCCAAAGAGCAATATTTACCAACTGGTAATTTTACCTGGGAAGATACTTTTGCCGACAAGAAACTGGATTACAGATGGATCTTCCTAAGAACTCCCATAGAAGAATGGTATAGTTTCCCTGAAAATAGCAATGGAGTTATACTGCAATTAAGGGATGCCAATTTGCGTGAAATTAAACAGCCTTCGTTTTTAGCATGCAGACAACAACATCACACCATGTCATTGGAAACAAATCTAAAATTTGAACCTCAAAGAAACAGCGACTTAGCAGGTCTTGCCTTGTTCCAAAATGAAGCTTTTCATATTGTAATGGGCGTGACAAAAATAGATGATAAAGTTTGTCTGGTTGTGCAAAAAGCTATTGAAAAAGGTAATGTCGTAAGAAACATGTCTGCAGATGCTTATGATAGTAATATTGAGAAATCCATCATATATCAAAGGGAGATAAATAGTATAAAAGAAAAGGGTATTGGACTCCGAGTTTCTATGAGAAACGATGTATTTGTCTTTTCAATAAATACAAATGGTAAATGGGAAGTATTACCAATAAAAGAGCTGGCATATTATTTAAGTACAAGTAAAGCAGGTGGCTTTGTAGGGACTGTTATGGGACCGTATGCTTCTTCTAATGATTGATTTTTATTGTCGAGTTGATGATTTGAAAAATTGTCAAGTTGTTAGCAAAAAAAATGCACGGATTTAAGAATGTAATCCGTGCATTTCTTATGATCTGAAATATAAGAGGTAGTATTGATTCTATGATTATTGCTCCACTCGGCATAGTTCAAGTGAACTTAACTCTGCTCTTATTTATCCCAATAATTGTAATCCGATAAATTGTAGAGTTTCTTAGTCTAAAATAACATCTAAATCATATTGAAAAATTTTCTTGCTGGGTTCTAAATAGTTGGAGAGTTTAGCTAAAATATTAACACACATTTTGAAACTTTAGGTCTCTATACCAGTATATTAATTTCGTGAATTGGAGTTAAATGAGGTTTATTAATAGTATTAACCAACTAACCATTTATTAAGTATTATGATACGCAAAATACCGCTTATACTTTTACTTTTCGTTTCAATTCAGGCGTATGCAGGGATGGGTGATGACAACGATTTCTTAATTATTTCTCAGGATGAATATAGCGCCCTGGTTTCAGAGGGTGAGGATTTGACTTCAAGAAGATATATTATTGTCCCTGCTTTTGACGATAATTATAAAGACGTCCTTCAGTCCAAAGATGAGACTACTATGTTGGCAAAGTTCTCGTACATGCTTAAAGAAAATAAAGAAGAATGGATTTACGAGTTTCTGAAAAATTGTAATGACACCTGTAATTTTACTAATCTGTTAAAAGGATTGTATTATTTTTCGGTGAGTCAATACTTCCAAGCTATTTCATATTTAGAAAAGTTTGAAAATAAGGAATACAGATTTTTAAAGCTTCTTCTGATTGCTGATTGTAAATATGAAATATTACAAGATAAGCGAAGGTATAAAACGCTAATGCCAGACTATCAACAGGCATTAAGTTCTACGGATAACGAACAATATAAATCTATTGTACATAATAGGATTGAATATATTAAAAATCATAAGCTATGAAAGGCTTATCATTGAATATTTAATGCGAATCAAGTGGTGGATTTATCTTTTCAAAAGGCTGAATTGAAAATCGGCGAAGTCAAAGCAGGAAACATCACAGCAAGGGGCAGTGCCTCCACAGAGTAGCTGTGGCGCTCACGGATCGTCCCTTGTATTAGTTGATAAGTAAATCTCAGGCTGAAAGTCTGAAACTTATGGTTGATGTTTCAGACTTACAGCCTGAATGGGCATTTCACTCAAGACCTTGGGGTGATACCCCAAGTTATGATGTAAAAGGCTTTCAGCCTTTTAAGCCAGAACTTTCAACCCTTGATTGGCATTTTAATGTTTAGGTATATTAAAACAAAAAAAGCAATCCCTTGTGAGCATTGCCTCATACATTAACAAATTCTTATATGCTTAAGATTAATTTTTCTCAGTCGTTATATTTTGATTGTCTATAGATTCATTATCTACAGTATTATCTGTTGTAGATTTTTTAGAATGCCTTGATGTAAGAATTTTGTTGTATTGATTAATTAAGGCATTAATCTGATCTATTACTTTTGTATAGATTTCTGTTTTTTGAATGGTTGCATAAGCAGATATAAAACCCATAAGTTCACTGTAATTTAGAGTAACAATCTTTCGTAATTCTATTACTTTAATATTTGTATATCCTGCCGATTCCTTAATCCGGTCTAAATAGCGGGTATTAAATAACGTATTTGCTTCTTTAAGTTCTCCAACCCATTCTGTTAGATTTAATGAAGCAATACCTTCAGCTTTAGGTGCCCATTTTTGAAGAATTTCGTCTATGACATTTGTTTCGTATTGATAATTGTATCTAACGATCTCTTTTCCATAAACATCTAATTCTTTTTTTAAATCTATGGCTACAGTACAAACATCAGAATTATAATGATGAGTATAAGCTTCAATTATTTTATAGATGCTTCTTAAAGCAATATTTCTGCGTTTATCTATCTTTGTAAGTTGATATGTTATTGAACTTCCTTTAATTCTTTTGTGATTCAATTGCAATGTGGTGAGTGGTTTAATAAATGCTTTGTACTGTTCTTGTACTAGTATAGCTTCCGGATTATTTTTAGATACAATTTCCCGTATGTTTTCAAAAAATTGTACAAACTCATTATTACGTAAATTTTTTAAATGAATATTTTTTATCATTTTGTTCAGTTTAGGATACATGTTAAAGTGTATCAAATATAATAATTTTTCACCATAACGGTTTACTATAAAGATTTAATCGTTTTCATTTTATTGTATGGAATGTTATTGAGGAATACCCTTTTATAAAATGTATGTTTGAGGATTTAAGTGTGGGAATTCTCAATGCAAAATTACAATGATACACCCCAAGGTGGGGAACTTTTGTTGTAAAACTGCAGGGCGTTTCCCCGAAGTTGGGAAAACTTCTCGTAAAATTGTAGCAACAAATCCCATGGTCGGGAAAACTTCTCGCAAAATTGTTTTAGTAAATCCCAAAGTTGGGAAACCTTGCTGCAAACTGCAGTGCGTTTTCCAGAACATGGGGGAATCTGTCGCAAAATTGCAAGAACCTTATTTATACTGGTAATTATTTGTTTTTATAACTTTTGGGTGTTAAGTTATTCCGGTATTTGATAAAAGATTCTGCAGAAAGAACATATCTCTATATAAATTAGCATCCATGTGAGCGTTTATTTAATAATATAGAATCTTTACACAATATTTACTCCCGTTTATAAATTACTAATAACTTTATTGCCTGATGCTGAAACTTTTGAGTTTTAATGATGTATATTCAGGCACTGAATTATAAATAACGTATTTTGAATAGCACCCCAAGGAAAAATAAGTGTAAGTAAATTTCTATTATAACACCATATTGGTTCTGTAAACGTACTTTAATGTCGAATATAGGATTAAGATGCATTTAGAAAAGAGTTGGTGGTTATAAATTAAAAAAATAACCAATAATAGTGGACTGATTATTTAACATGAGATGTATAAAGTATTAATTGATAATAAACAACTTAATCTTTTAGAAACGACAACATTTTCCGATTTAAAGTTGAAAGAAAGAGATGATTTGCAGGAATGGATTTGTAATAATCCTGAAGTTCTAGGCGAGTCGCTTTTGATTATTCAAAAAGAATTTGATGGTTTTAAAGAAACAAGAGAACGGCTTGATTTATTAGCTATCGATAAAAAAGGAAATTTAGTAATTATTGAGAATAAAACCGATGATTCGGGAAAGGATGCTGTTGGACAATCATTGAAATATGCAGCATATTGTTATTCATTACAGAAAGACGATATTGTAAAAATATACGGAGATTATTTATCAAAGCATAGTTTGAGTGATAGGATAGAACCCGTTAATAGTTTATTAAATTTTTTAGATGTAAAAGATTTATCGGAAATAGAGATAAATAAAGAAAATTCGCAAAGGATAATTTTAGTATCAAGAGAATTTTCACATGAAGTTAAAGCGACTGCATTTTGGTTGCTTAACTATTCAGTTGATATTAAATGTATAAAAGTAAATCTATATAAAGATTCTAGTAATTTATTTGTTGAATTTGAGCAATTTTTGCCCCCAAGAGAAACAGAAGCAATTACAACTCAACTTCGTAATAAAAATATTATAGACAAGATTGTTAATGAAGACCAAAACAATAAATTAAAGTTAGATTTTTGGAGTCAGCTTTTATCTAGAATTAATACTACTGAATTTAATATTTTTAATACAATAAACCCATTAAAAGAAAATTGGCTTTATAAGTCTACTTCGATAAATGGTATTGGATATGTTTTTAAAATAACTCAATCATCAGCAACAGTAAGAATTGAAATTTCAGGTTCTGGTAGCACTAAGGCGTGGTGTAATTTAGCTTTTGAAGAGTTTTTAAAAAATAAGGATGTTATAGAAGATAAGTTTGGAGAAGAATTAATCTGGAATAATCCCATAGATACGAAAGGTGCGACAATTTCAGCAAAGGGAATGTTATTTAACTTTAAGAATAGGGATGAATGGCCTAGTGCTATCGAATACCTAACTGATAAGATGATAGATCTTTATAATGCCGTGACTGATTTAATTCCTCAAATAAAAGAAAAAATTAAAATATGATACGACAAATAAAGGATTCAGATAAAATCTGTTATAACTGTAAATATCTTGCATGGTTAATTGGTGTTGGACAAGGATTGAGATGTGGTCATAAAACAAAACGTAAGGACGGTGAGATGGCACCATTAGTTCCAAGTAGGTTTCATACATGTGAATTGTTTGAGTTTAAAGACAACTCTAACAGTTAAAAGCAGAGTTGAATGCAAACTGCAAAATTCAACCGCTAATAACACGCGGTAAAAAACATTGTGCAGATTGTGCTATATTGTTACATCAGAGTATAAAAAGAAGAAACAAGTCAATGAAGTTAATGGAGGTCCGGTTTATTATATAAACTGATTCACACTATGATCGCAACTTATATTAAGAAATATTTATTACAATTAATCAGACCAAAGTTTTATATGAAAAATCCTTTACTAAAAATTTTATTACTGTTTGTATTTATTGTATTGACAGAAGTAGCCTTTACTCAAGGATATACAAGGATACATTTGATAGAAATAAAAATAATTAATAGTGGAGATCCTAAAGTTGATTTAATAGAATCTCTTGCCTCTGAAGGACAACTTATACTAGATTATAAAAAAAGTAAGAGATTAAAAATAACGTATATGATTGATAGTTTAAATCAAGGTGAATCTATAAAATACAAAATAGAAGGATTTGATGTTGATTGGATAAGAGAAAATGATTTTAATCAATTTGTAATTACTAATCTTGATCCAGGAAGATATAATATCAAAGTTGGAATCTTTAAGAACAATGAATCTATAGAGGAGAATATCTTTCATTTATTAATACTACCACCATTTTGGAAAACTTTTTGGTTTAATTTATTGCAAATATTGTTGATTGCAGGAGTCATTCTGTATTTATATTTTAATAATGTTCGTTTAAAAAGAAAGTTAGAAACAAGTAATATTTAATATGCGATACAAAGCCATCTACCAAATATTATGATTGAATTGACTGACAATATTACTTTATTAATTTATGAATCTGACTTAGCCTTTATTAATGAGATTATTGAATCTTCAACAGATTATTTTTTTTTAGAAAAGAAAAGTGAATAGGAATTTTTATTGATATTTAAAAATATAGATCAAGTACTTGCTCTTGATGAAATCATTAAAGAGAAATATGTATACAAAGGCTTTGATGTAAATTATAACCTTAACGCATTTGGAAAAGCTTGTGAAAAGTTAATTGATAAACTATACACTATATTGAAATGAGTCCGGAAGTATATTTAATAGTAATAATACTAGCAATTCCAATCTATCTTTTGTCAAAATGGGCTTTAAAAAAGATGAAGTTGGGAACGGTAAAGAACAGAAAGTTTTTAGCATTAATTCCAACTGTTATTCTAAGTCCAATATTATATGTGGGTATTATAATGATTTGGATTCTTTCCATGTCGTATTATCCAAAATCAGATTTTGATCAGAAAGAATGGATGCAGAATAAAGAAGAAAGATATAAAATGTCTGGAGACATCATTGATAGTGAATTATTAATAGGAAAAACTAAAGATGAAGTAATCGAACTATTAGGTAATGATTATTATTCATATCATGAAGATTATATGGCTTACGACTTAGGTTTTGTTCCCGGACTTTTTAATATAGACCCCGACGTTTTAGATATATATTTTGAAAAAGGAAAAGTCGTAAAAGTTGATCAACATGAGACATAAAAATATACAAGAAACAACCATACTTTATTACAAACGCAATTACAAAGCACGGGAATAATTGCATGTATTCAATAGAAAAGAATAAAAACCTAATTAAAATATTAAAATGACAGACAAATTTTTAAGAGCCAAGCACTGGCAACTTTTTCTTTTAACCTTTGGGTTACCTATGATTTTTCAATTTATAATGATAGGAACGATGATTTTTAACTTTACATCTCATAATTCCCCAGATCCAACAATGATGTTTAGTTATATGAAGTTTTTTCCTTTTATAATGATTTTGTTTGCTGTGGTTTATTTTGGTTGGTTTTGGTCGGTTGCAGTTGGATTACAAAAGAAAGTTCCTGTATATGTAAAAATGAAGGTTAATCGATTTAAGATATTATTTTTTATACCATTGGTATACTTGGTTTTGTTTACATCTTTCTTTAGTATATCTATAAACAGTGCTTTTGGCGCAGATCCTCAACAGAGCATTATAAATATTTTTGACTTGTTTGCAGTGATAGTTCCATTACATCTTTTCTCAATGTTTTGTATTTTTTACTCACTATATTTTGTAGCTAAAACATTTAAAACAGTTGAATTACAACGACAGGTAAGCTTTAGTGACTTTGCAGGTGAGTTCTTTATGATATGGTTTTATCCAATAGGTATCTGGATTGTACAACCAAAGATTAATAAAATGCTTGAATAGTAGAGTTATTGCCTATTCCATGAGGACATAGTGTGATTGTGAAATAATTAAAATTAATTAAGTATGTATTATAAAAGTGCTGAAATAAAGCAGCGATTTAATTATGGGCTTGCTATCATATTTATTGTTAATCTATCCATTATGGTTTCGGTTAATATTTTTGTAGGTATGATTCTGACTGCCCTTACAATAGGGATTCTTTTGTCTAAATCAGGTTTGGAGATCGATACGGAACAAAATATGTTGCGAAGATATTCTAAAGTGTTTGGTTATGTTATGGGTAAATGGGAAAGTATTCCAGAGTTAGATTATGTAACAGTTGTCAGAGTAAAAATTACAACTAAAAAATATCAGGCATCTTCAGATCTTTATGTTCAAGCACCTTCTGCAAATGTAAAGTACAGGGTTAATTTAGTTACTAAGGATAAAAAGAAGAGGGTGATTAAAGTTCTAACCTCTGAAATGAAAGAAGCAATCAGTGAAGCTTTAATAATAGGTGAAGCATTAGATTTAAGAGTCTTGGATTACACATCGCATGAAAGTAAATGGATAAAAACAAGTTCAGAAAAGCATAATTCAAGTCGCATAACAGTGCCTGTTTAACTGAAGTACTCGCTAAAATAAAGTTGTCATTCGCTGCACAAGAGTGCATAGCTTGGTTTATAATATTTTTATATATGCTATGATATGGCATACTTACATGTTGATTCCAGCTTGATAATATGAATCATAATATTCAATATAAATAATGTCTATAATAAGCTTTATAAAAAATCCTTTAGAAGGATATGTAAAGAATTTAGCTAAAGAAGAAAAAACTCCTGTTTATGTTTATCCATTATTATATGGACTAATATTTGGGATTAGTTTTACTATAAGCAAATTTGGAGTAGCAAATATTAACACATTATTCGATCATTTGCCATTTATTCTTTTCTCAAGGACTCTTATTACATTAATTTCTTGTTACGTATATGCATGGATTATTTTAGTGATAAGTTGGTTTTTTAAAGGAGTGTCGAATATAAACTTAACTTTTTCATTAGTTTCTTATTCGTTGCTTCCTATGATTGGGGGAGCATTGTTGTTTTTGTTATTAAAACTTATTCTTGTCACTGTTGATATTTCAGTTTATTCATTACAACTGGTAAACATATTTATCTTCTATTTTCAGTACATTTTTGTTTTATGGAGTATTTATATTCTGACCGTAGGTAATGCCATGATTAATGATTTTTCAAAGCTAAAATCATTTGTGGCTTCAGCGGGAATAGTAATTGTTATTATTGCAATTATTATTTTTGACTAAAATGTATTAAGGTTTATAGATATAGAGATATACACAATTAAGTAAACAGGAATTTCAATAGATTATAAGTACTAAAACTTGATATTAAACAGATACATGCTAAAGCCGGGAGATAGAATACTCACATAAATAAACACTTTAAAAACTAAAATGAATATTCATTAAAAACCAAACTTAAAGACTATGAAAAAATTATTTATTACCGCACTATTTTTTCTTAATATACTAACTCTATTTAGCCAAAATCCACCGGAAGAGTTTTTTAACGGACTTGATTTGCTAGAGAAAAATACTAAAAAGGCCAAAAAGGAGTTTTTAGTTGCTTTACAAAAAGACAGTTTGTTTCATGGAACATATCACTTTTTAGGTGTTCTAAGTCTAGGTGAGAATGAAATAGATTCAGCAGTTACATACTTCACAAAAGCTGTATTGCTTAATACAGAAAACTCCAAGCATACACAGGAGATGTCATACAATCGATTAATAGATGCGTATCTATATAACCACGATTTTAAAAATGCTTTCAATGTAGCCTGGGAGGCAAATCAAAAATATCCTGATAACAAAACATTGCAATTAAATCTTAAAGATGTTTGTTTATGGTCTTTTTATATAAATCATAACGAACTGGATTCTGCTTATTTGTCTTCGGAAGTTAAAGATGAATATATTGTGAATTCTGTGTCTGAAGAATATTTGATCGTTAGAAAGTTAAGAATAGATGATCATTATTTAATGGTTACAAGTCAGGCTCTCAAATCTGAAAAGGGTGCCTCTTATGATGTACTTACTTGTAAGCTTTCAAAAATCGATAAGAATATAGATGTAAAGTTCAGATTAAACTGGGACATGGGAAAACATTTTGGTGGTAAAGTAGCAGATACGGATGAAGTTTATTCCAATAAAGATTTACCTGTTTACGAAAGGGTAGGAGCTTTGTATGTGAAAGATTCAGATATTAATATTGAGAAAGAAATTAAAAAAGTACTGAAGAAGGAGAAGAAGCTTTAAGTAAAAACCATCGTCCTTAATCATTTGAATAGAGGAAAATGGTGGTAGAAATATTAAAACATATATTATTAGTATATTTATCAGTTACCAGAAATAAATAACAACTTAAAACTAAAATTATGAAAAAATCAGCTTTACTGTTATTGTTACTTGTACTTACATTAGGTGCATTTTCACAGGATTATTCAAAACTAAAAGATGTTACATTTTCATCGCCGGCTGATTACAAAAACGGCGAAGCAAAAGTTGAAGAATGTGCAAGATATATCCTTAATCAATCCTATAAAGAAAATGAGCTGAATAAGATGTATTGCATTCAGTTTATTATGAAGTGGATGGAAGGAACACCAGATTATACCTTTGCTTTAGGATCTGATTTTGCTGATTTCTGTAAGAACGATACCGAACTGGGAAGTGTTTATATGGCTTCACTTTCTATTGCTGCAGTGGATAAGAATAGTGATTCAAAGAGTGCAGATGAACTTACTTTAAAAGCAAGAGAAATATTTATTGACTATTGTGCAGATCCTGCCCACAAAGTAAAAAAGAATAAGGCCATTAAAAAGGCTATTGAAAGTCAAAAGAGCTAGATTTCCTAAAAATGAAACAATATAAGACAAAATCATTTCTGATAAAATTGGTTTTATCTCTGTTTATCATCTTTCTTTCAGGAAATGTATTTGCGCATACAGATAGAAATATTTTGCAAGTAAATATCAGTAGTAATAATGAGCTGTTAGTTGAAGGATATCTGATAAATATTACAAGTTTAAAAGAGTCTGTAAAGAAGTTTGTGACGAATTATGATGGAGATCCTTTGCTTGCAGAAGTAAAGGAGATTGAAATAAAATATATTGGAGCAACATTAGTTTCAAAGGCTGTAGTTTCAATTCAATGTCATACCAATACTACCTATGACTTTTATTTGCAAGTTCAGAATGAAATAGAAAAGGCATTTAACGAACTTAGAGATGAGTTTGCCAATAAAATTTTTGGCAAGCCCTATAATTCTCTTGACATAAAGTATCAGATGGCTATAAATAAAAAGATACCCAAAAGAATATCAGAAGCAGAACCTATTAAATACAATTGAAACTAAAATATACACCTTATATGTTTTATAGTAATACAATTTAGAAAATCATAAAAGTGAATACCTTAAGAAATAAAGTAAATCATAAAGGATATTTGAGAATCCTTTATATGATCATTCCATCCATATTCTTTATTGGAATCTTTCAGTTAATTGGATATTTAATTGAAGGGCTTGATATCATGGAAGTTAATGCTGAGAAAACTATTAAGCAAGAACTTGTTGTTATGTTTTTCTCTTTTATGGGAACAATAAGTATTGTATGGATTTTTTGCAGATATGTAGACAAAATTAGATTTATAAGTATTGGTTTTCACAGTAAAGGAGCATTAAAAAATATTTTAATTGGATTTACTATTGGAGCTGTTTCTATATTACTGGGCTTTATTTTACTTCTTATTTCTAAAAACATAGTACTTGCAGAATTTACGTTTAATATTGATAAGATTTTAAGTGTATTTGCCATTTTTATCTTAGTCGCAGTCATGGAGGAAGTGCTGTGTAGAGGATATATCTTGAGAAACTTAATGGTTTCATTTAATAAATATGTGGCATTAGTAATTTCAGCTTTAATATTTGCGTTAATGCATGGTGCAAATCCTAACTTTAATACGATTGCTCTTATCAATTTGTTTCTGGCAGGAATTTTATTGGGATTACCTTATATGTTTTATCAAAGTTTATGGATGCCAATGGCGACACATCTGTCATGGAATTTCTTCCAGGCAATATTAGGCTTTAATGTTAGTGGACTTAGATTTATGTCTTTTCTTAGATTAAAAAGGATAGGTAGTGACCTTTATACTGGAGGTGATTTTGGTTTTGAAGGTTCATTATACTCAGTCATTATACAATTGTTGGCTATAATTGGATTGTTTGTATATTTGAATAATAAAACCCGTACAAAATGACTGGAGGAATTGGCTTAACAAGCGATGGCTTTAATTCTCAAAGAAGAAACCGAAGAAGCCTAAATGATATAAATAACAATCACTTTAAGGGAATAAAAGCGAAAAGTGACTTTTCAAGAAAATATCAAATCAACAAAAAAGCTGATTTACACCTAATCGATCAGATAATAGAAAAAGCAAGAAAAGAAAGAAAAAAAGAACTAATAAAGTGGATTGTAGTTTTGTTTATTGCTTTCTTCATATTTGGATTTGCCGTTTTTAGTTTTTCACAAATGTAATTTCACCAATAAAAAAATAGTCTTCTTTTCTTATAATCTTAATGCAACTTCATTCTTTAAATACACTCTTCTGTTTGAGGTAATTTTTTATTTGCCAGTAATCTGGAGCCAATTAATTGTCCTATTACAGCAATAGCAATGTAAACAGGAATCCAAATTTTAGGAGTATCCAGCCAAATACGTAATGGAATAATTACCGGAATAGAGGCATGGATAAGTATCCACCACATAATGGTCATTTTCTTGTAGTTATTTCTCAATTTACCCAGGAATGTATTTAATATTAGTGATGTAAGAGAAACTATAAGTACGCTCATATAATCTGTTTTATTGCGGTTCAAATTTATATTTAATTCTTTACCTAATAATTGATATTAATTAGGATATGGTATGAAACCAATTATCGCTATTAAATGTTCAATTATTATTAAATTTGATATTGAAATACCAATAGTTATTTTTGAAACTCATTAAATTTTAAGTGTATCTGCATAGATACTATAGATATTAAAGATAAAACCTGTTAAATATGGGGTCTATTACTAAAATATTAGAATTTGAATTATTAAGTATAGCAGATTATAAGATTCGTGTTTACACCTTGGTTGCCATACTTTTAATTATACTTATTACAAAAGGATTGTTATTTATAATTAAGAAAGCCCTGTTTCGTAATTATAAAAATAAAAAACTGGATACTGGAAATACGCATGCTCTTTATCAGATTATTACGTATGTGATGTGGGTTATTGCTATTGGATTAATGTTGGAAACTGTTGGCATTAAAGTCACTGTTTTAATTGCCGGTTCTGCAGCATTATTGGTAGGTGTTGGATTAGGTTTGCAACAAACCTTTAATGATGTAATTTCTGGTATTATTTTATTATCTGAAAGATCGATCAGAGTAGATGATATTTTAGAGATAGATGGAGATATTGTTAAAATACAAACCATTGGATTAAGGACCTCAAAAGGATTAAATACGGATGATATTTCTATTATTATACCAAACTCATTAATTACAACTAATAAGGTAATTAACTGGAGTCATCAGTCGAAGAGAACCCGTTTTAAAATAAACGTTGGTGTGGCTTATGGAAGTGATGTGGATTTGGTAATAAAGCTTCTTGAAGAAAGTGCATTGGAACATCCTGAAATTTCAGACAGGAATTTAATTGAAGCCAGATTAGTTGAATTTGGAAATTCTTCATTAGACTTTCAGGTTCTGTTTTTTAGTAATAATATTTTTAGAATCAATAAGGTGAAAAGTGATATACGTAAGATTATAAACAGAAAGTTTATGGAACACAATGTCACTATTCCATTCCCTCAAATGGATTTACATTTTAAAAGCAACGATACAAATCTCTTTAAATAAATAATTGTGATCAATAGAGAAGATTCATGCAAAATCAAACAATCTATACATTCATTATATTTCAATATTCATAAATAAGCTTTACTTTTGTTACTCTACTAAAATAAACACTTCTAGCTTAGTCGAAAATCAAAAAAAATAGTCAGTTACATGGAATGCATGTGTTTTATCTAAAAACTGATTATATATGTTATACATTGAATTATTTCAAAGCCTTAATAAAGCTCTGACATATAATGAGAAGATAGTAGAAGTAGATAATTTTCAATTATTACAATCTTCGTTTTCTTCAAAATCTGTACATGTTTTACCTGGGGATGAAACACGTTATTGTTATGAACATGGTGAACAATGGACGGGGTATGATAATGGAGATATTGGTTTAGACAATGAAAATAACTATGTCAATGTAAAAGATAATAGTGTAGCTGAAAATTTATCATTTGATTATCAGATATTAACTCCGAAAAATGCAGGTAAGCTAAAGAAAGTTATATTTCTATTTCATGGATTTAATGAAAAAAGTTGGGACAAATATATGCCTTGGGGCGCAGCACTTGCTGAACGTTTAAATTGTGGTATCGTTTTATTCCCACTAGCATTTCATATGCAACGGGCTCCAATGACATGGAGTGATAAACGTAAAATGTTTGACTTGAGTAATAAACGCAAAGAACAATTTCCAAATATCATTAATTCTACACTTTCAAATGCTGCTATTAGTATTCGTATGCAATCTCTTCCCCAGAGATTTATTTGGTCAGGTTTACAAACATATTATGATGTTATTCAATTAATAGAAAGTATTAAGAAAGGAGAAAGTGAATGGATAGATTCGGATTTTACCTTTGACATTTTTGCGTATTCTATTGGAGGGTTTCTGGGGGAGATATTATTGTTATCAAACTATAAAAACTATTTCGTTAATAGCAAACTATGTCTTTTTTGTAGTGGACCGGTATTTAATCGTTTGTCACCAGTTTCAAAATTTATATTGGATAGTGAAGCTAATGTGGCTTTATATTCCTATTTAGTAGAACATTTTGAGGCTTTTTTAAGTAAAGATTCATATTTAAATCATTTCATGAATGGACAACATGTAGAAGGGATGGTGTTTCATTCGATGTTAGAATTTAAACGATTAAGGGAGTATAGAGAATCGTTATTCAAACAATTTGAAAATCAAATCTATGCTATTGGATTAAAAAAAGATACTGTGATACCTCCTTTTGAGATCATAAATACTTTGAACGGAGCTTTCAGGGATATTAATATTAAAGTAGATACTATGGATTTTCCATTCACATACTCTCATGAAACTCCTTTCCCAACAAAAAAGGATCTCGATGGAGTGATAGATAAAGCATTTAATGAAGTTTTTGATAGATATTGCATGTTTCTAAAGAGTTGAAGTGTTGGTATGGGTCTTTGATTTAGTAACCTGAGTTCTATAGTTATAATCGAACTCAGGCTGTGTGATATTTGTTTTTTTGAAGAAAATACTACTTCCCTATAATATAATCAATAACCTCAGTTTCATAAGATTTTGGATTCATACCACTTATAATTAGAGAGGTTAATAGAAAATATTTTAAAACTGAATATTAAAATTCCAATTTTCAGCCAGTTTTGTAGCTTCTTCTTTTGTCAATTGAATAACAGCACCATGTTTAGGTGATGTGAAGTTTGTCGATTTCATCTCTCCATCATTAAAATGACCTAAATCAGTAAAGGTTTTAAAGTCGTTTGTCTTGCAAAATCCAAAATTATGTGGATTAATACTAAATACATCATACATTAAAACCCATTCATCTTTACCAATACGTTTCCAGATATTTGGAGCTTCACAACCTCCTGGTTCTGTATCAATCATCTCCTTTTCATATTGATAACCGCTGTTAATACTGTCGGAATAAGCCACTTTAATTCCACCAGGACTTTCCTGTGCTACATATGTCATGCAATATCTTCCGTCAGGTAGTGGAAGAATATCAGCATCTAATATCTGAATCTGTGGATTTGGATAAGCAAATAATTCCTTTGGATAGCTTGTTAGTTTAGTAAAGTCATCATCAGTATAAGCATAATATAACTTTGTTAAACCATGTCCTAAACGCATTGTAAAATACAACATCATTTTATTAGCAACAGGATCATAAATGGTTTGCGGAGCCCAGGCGCAACCAACATCTTTTAAATCATCAAATGATTCATTCATGTTTACATTGGAATGAGTCCAGTGAATCAGATCAAAAGATTTCATTAAAACAAAACCCTGATTGTTTCCCCAATCGTACATATCGGCATCACGTTCCCATTGAGTGGTTCTGTAACCTTTCTCTTTTCCAAATAAATGCAAGTCGGTCATCGCTAAATAGAAAGCACCATCAGCTCCTCTGGTAATATGCGGATCGCGAATTCCTTTTTGCATAGCTATAGTATCTCCCGCTACAACAGGGTTTCCGTTGTTAATATCGGTAAAAGATAATCCATCTGTACTTAAAGCAAAGTGCAAACTATGTGTAGGATCCTTAAAATACACTAATAGGTAAGCAGCTTTATCCTTCTCTGTAAAAGGATCTTTAACTGATTGCTCTTTGGGTTTATTACTTGTGCAAGAAGCAAAAATAATAGCAACCATAAAAAGCCATGATAACTGTTTATAGTTCACTAGTTTTGAAAATAAGTTTTTACGTAACATAGAAAATTATTATTGTTGTTTAATTAACAAACTATGGCAGCATAACGTAAATTACGCCAAATATAGTTTATCATTCAGATAAAATCACTTAAATAGTAAAGTTTTTATGGCGATTGAGTTATGCCATATCTATTTATTCAAAAGATTTTGTTCGCAGAATTTATTCTTAATGAGGCTTTATACATCTTTATATTCTATATGATTTTTAAGTGCTATAATTAAAAGAAAATATATAGTAATTCCTGGTTTCTTGAAATCGAGAAATGTAGTATATTCGGGCCTTGTTAAATAATTAGTTAAATAAAAAATAACCAAAATAGTCCTAAAGTAATGAATGTTCAGGTTTTGAAGAGTTTTCTCATTTTGTTTATAATGTTTATTGGTATTACAAATGCCAAAGCTCAGGAAGAGTTTTTTAAAGATATGGGAGGTTTATCTTTAGCGTATGGACATTCAAGTGTAAGTGAAGGTAGTGAGCTTAACTCTTTTGGTGCAAGCTTGGTTTTTAATCAAGGTTTTACTTTAGGAATATCTTCACAGCAGATTGGAGATGAAACCTGTCCTCAATTTCATGCCGGTTTTATGCGTCGATGGTTAGATTATGATTCCTTTACTCGACCTTTTTTTTACCTTTCTTATGTAAGTAGTTCTTATGTCTCTATTATATCTGGAAATATGGGCTTTTCGTATCTTGTAAATGCACAGAAAAAATGTCCTACATCATTTAGTGGTATAATAAACTTAAGTAATATAAGCTATAAAGATCAATATGATAATCCTTATAACAGTAGTTCTTCAGAATCAGAATTTGTGCCAGTTGTAGGATTTGTTGTAAATCAGGCATTATGGGCAAATTCTATAATAACTCCATATGTTGGTTTGGGTATAGCCTACGATTTAAACTATGATAATTCAAGTTATTCAATAGCATTGGGGATTAATTTAAATTTTATTGAAAAATTAGGGTATTAGTGAGGCTAAAGTTCTCTTTTATACTATTGGGTAAACGTAAAATCAAAGTATATTCTTTCCTTTTATCAGAATGAAAATGCAATTTTCAAATATCATTAAACATGGATGATTTTTGATACATATAAGCTAATTAAATCTTGAGCTCTGTAGATATTTTTCAAATTTTCTGAATTGATTTTCAACTTATATATAGGTATCTTTTATATTATAAAAAGATGCTTGTTTTATGTGTGCAAAATTAAAAAAGGCTCTTGGATTGATTGATGTAATCAGTATCTCTTCCGGTGTAATGATTAGTTCCGGACTTTTTGTTTTGCCTTCATTTGCCTATGAGCAAACAGGATCGTCTATGATACTATCCTATTTTATAGGTAGTTTAATGATTATTCCTACAATATTTACCAAAGCAGAATTGGTAACCGCAATGCCTAAAACCGGAGGGATTTTCTTTTTTACAGATCGAAGTATGGGACCTATGATGGGAACGCTTGCAGGTATTATCGGATGGTTTTCATTGGCTTTTAAATCTGCATTTTCGTTATTAGCAGTAGGTATTTTTATTATAATACTAAATCCGGATGTGTCTGAATGGCAAATAAAAATGACTGCAGTAGGTGTTTGTATGTTCTTTACTATAATCAATTTGTTAGGAGTAAAATTTGCCGGAAGGTTACAAACCGCAATTGTAGTAGTACTTATCCTATCTCTTATTATATATATCGTTGATGGATTTTTTCATGCTGATTTTGATCTTATGATTCCTTTTGCACCCAATGGAATAAATGCGGTATTTACCACAGCCGGATTAATTTTTATATCGTTTTCAGGAACAACTAAAATAGCTTCTATTGCTGGTGAAGTAAAGAACCCAAGAAGAAATTTACCTCTGGGTATGTTTTATTCATGGGCCATTGTATCTGTACTCTATGTTCTTGTAGTTTTTATTACAGTTACAGTTATTCCTGCTGATCAATTAGTAAAGTCTTTAACACCAATTTCACTGGGAGGTGAAATTATTATGGGGCAATTTGGTTTAATCTTAATGACTGTTGCCGGATTATTGGCATTTATTTCTACCGGAAATGCAGGATTGCTATCAGCTTCCCGAAATCCTTTAGCAATGAGTAAAGAAGACTTGATACCAAAAGGATTTGGACGAATATCATCTCGTTTTCGCACTCCGTGGATGGCAATTACATTTACAGGATTGTTAATGGCAGGATCTATTCTTTTGCTTGACCTTAAAACATTTGTTAAAACGGCATCGTCGTTAGTGTTACTACTTTTTATCATTGCAAATATAGCTCTGATATTTATGCGCGAAGGAAATATAAAACATTATAAACCTTCGTTTGTATCACCTCTGTATCCATGGATTCAAATTATAGGTATTCTTAGTTATTCTTTTCTTCTCTTTGATATGGGAACCTCCTCTTTATTGGTTGTTGCTCTATTTATTGTAATGGGATTATTATGGTATCTGCTTTATGTACGTGGAAGAATCAAAAGGGAATATGCACTGCTTCATGTAATTGAACGAGTTACCGGGATCAAACAAACAGATAGACTTTTAGAAGAAGAGTTGCGTGAAATACTGATAGAACGTGATGAGGTTACAGATAAAAGGTTCTATAGGTTAATTCGTAGTTGTCCCGTATTAGATATAGACAAAGAAAGAACAGCAGAAGAACTTGCAGAAAAAGTAGCACAATTGTTATATGAACCATTGGGTTTAAAACAAGAGCGTTTGCATAAACTAATAATGAAAAGTGAGAAGGTTCCGGAAATAATAATTCAGTCAGGTATAGCATGCATGTCTATACCTATCAAAGGCCACAATAAATTTAAAGTTATGATGGTTCGCGATAAGCAGGGTATTATCTTTTCAGATCCAAATGATCCTGTTTATTGTGCTTTTATTATCGTTTATTCTGTAGATGAATGGAATTTCCAGTTTCATGCTGTGTCGTGGTTGATAGAAATTGCAGAAGTGGAAAACTTTGAAGTTAAATGGATGGCAGCTATAAATGATAAGGAATTACGTAAAATTATTTTAGCATTATGGGATAGAAGAACTCCTCGTCATGCTGGAACTAATATCATTTCACCATATCTCAATAATTTTATGTTTAAGAAGAATAAAGCAAACCATTGAAATAAACAATTCATATCAACCGAGTGCATCTCTGTAACATAATTAAATCCTGTAATTACAGGTGTTTTTAAAAATTACTGATTATTTTTGTTAAATCAATAGTGGGGGTGCCTATTTTACAGTGCTGAGATTAAACCCTGTGAACCTGATACAGATAATGCTGTCGTAGGTAACTAATTCATAGCTTCATTGTTTTTTGAGCTCCCATTACTGTATTTATAATCGTTTATACAAGAATACAATGATAGAAAAAGAGCAATTAAAAGACAATTTGAATGCTATTCGTGAAAAATCACCTCTAGTACATAATATTACCAATTTTGTTGTAATGAATAATACGGCCAATGCTTTATTGGCAATTGGAGCTTCACCTGTTATGGCCCATGCAATTGAAGAAGTTGAAGATATGGTTAACATTGCTTCTTCATTGGTTATTAATATGGGAACCTTGAGTCACGATTGGGTAGAGGCTATGATTCAGGCGGGTAAAGCTGCTATCAAAAAAGGTATTCCTGTTGTTTTTGATCCGGTTGGAGTGGGTGCTACTCCATATCGAAATAAAGTGGCATCTTCTATAATTGCAGAATGCAAACCATCCATCATCAGAGGTAATGCATCAGAAATCATGGCTTTGGCAAATGATAATGTTAAAACAAAAGGTGTAGATAGCACAGCCTCTTCAAATATAGCTGTTGACGCTGCAAAACAGTTGGCTGGTGAAACTGGTGCTGTAGTTGTTATTAGTGGTGAAGAAGATTATATCACAGATGGAGTTATTACTTATAAAGTGAAAAATGGTTCAAAAATGATGCCCCTGGTAACCGGAATGGGATGTACCGCGACTGCTATTGTAGCAGCATTTGCTGCCGTGGATTCTAATTTTCTTTCTGCTTCTATATCAGCTATGGCTGCAATGGGTATTTGCGGTGAGAAAGCTTCCGAAAAATCTAATGGTCCAGGAACAATGCAATTACATTTTATTGATGAGTTGTATAATATAGATGCGTACACATTAGAAGAATTTGCTGCATTTGTAGTTGTTGAATAAAGTATATTATTAAAATTCATAGTCAACATTATTATGTTTGATTTAAAATTATATTTAGTAACCGACCGCTCATTATCGTTAGGAAGGGATATTGGATGGATTGTGGAAGAAGCTGTAAAAGGCGGAGTAACAATGGTTCAGTTACGCGAGAAAGATTGCAGTACACGCGATTTTATTGAATTGGCCACAGGATTAAAAGAAAAGCTTAAGTCCTTTAATGTTCCATTAATTATTAATGACAGGATTGATGTGGCGTTAGCTTCGGATGCTGACGGTGTTCATATTGGACAGTCGGATATGCCTTATCATATGGCTCGTAAAATATTAGGAAAAGACAAGATTATTGGTTTATCAGTAGAAACAATGGATCAGGTTTTAGAAGCCAATAATCTGGATGTGGATTATATAGGAATATCACCGGTTTTTAGTACTCCCACAAAAACAGATACTTTTCAACCCTTTGGACTGGATGGTGTAGCAAAAGTAATGGATATCTCAAGGCATCCAGCTGTTGCTATTGGAGGAATAAATAATTCAAATGTAAAAGACATATTTAATGTTGGAGCCAATGGTGTTGCTGTGGTATCTGCTATATGTTCAGCAGATAATCCCAGAACTGCTACTGAGGAATTAGTGAAATTGATTTGTAAATAATCTTAATACTAAATAAAATGACCTGGACAGAAAAAGCCTGGAAAGAATCAGAGGATATATATAATAAAATACTTGAGTTACCATTTTTGCATGAACTGATGAATGGGACTCTACCACAGGAAAAGTTTCTGTTTTATTTAAATCAGGATGCAATTTATTTAGCTGAATATGGTAAAATACTGGCAGGTATTGCATCTCGCTTAAGTGACGCTGATCAAAGAGCTGCGTTTCTTGGATTTTCTAATGATACTATTGCTGTGGAATCTGCTTTACATGCATTTTATTTAAAAGAATCCCCGAAACCAAAATATAAGGGCCCTTCACCAAGTTGTTTGTTATATACAGGATTTCTGTCAAAGCAGTTATTGTGTTATCCTGTTGAAACTGCATTGGCGGCAATATTACCTTGTTTTTGGATATATCAAAAAGTCGGTGATTATATATTGGAACATCAAACTAAAGAGGAAAATCGTTATCAAAACTGGATTGACACATATGGAGGTGAAGAGTTTGGTAATGCTGTAAAAAAAGCATTAGAGATCTGTGATGCAGCGGCTGAGAATACCTTATTGCAGCAAGAAATGACAGAGGCTTTCAGATATGCATGCCAGATGGAATGGATATTTTGGGATAGTGCTTACAGAATGGAAGAGTGGCCGGTTTAGTAATCAGTACTCAGTATATAGTTGACAGTACTCAGATATCTATCGAGTTAATAATACTATAGTCGATTACATCTCGATATTTGTTTTTAGTGTATTTATTATTGAGAAAAGTACCACGTCAGAAGTTATTTTATATGTGATAAGAGGTTTTAATTAAATCAGATGTTAGTCTATTATCTAATGTCTTTTATCTAATATCTATTAAAAATTATGCAATTAAAAGAAATTGGAGAGTTTGGATTTATAGAGCGTTTTAAACCTCAGTTTAATGATTTATTGAATGATGGTTTAATGGGAATAGGGGATGATTGTGCTATTATCCATGCTAATGATGAGGAAGATTATATTATAACAACGGATCTTTTAATGGAAGATGTTCATTTCTTGCGTCATTCGATTTCTCCTTTTCAGTTGGGTTATAAATCACTGGCTGTAAATCTTAGTGATATTGCTGCAATGGGCGGAACTCCTGTTGCATCGTTTTTATCTTTTGCAATTCCTAAAGATTTAGATGTAGAGTATTTAGATCAATTTATGGAAGGTTATCATGAGCTTTCGAAAAAATATAATACTGCCTTATTAGGAGGGGATACTACAAAATCATTAAAGCACCTTGCCATTAATGTAGCTGTCATAGGTAAATGTTTAAAAGGTAAGGCGCGAAAAAGGAGTGATGCAAAAGTGGGTGATGTGATTTGTGTTACAGGAAATTTGGGTGATTCAGCAGGTGGTTTGCAATATCTTTTGGACGGTATTACTTCAGATAGAAATGAATATCTGATTCATAGACATCATCAACCTGAACCAAGAATAGCTGAAGGTTTATTTCTCTTTCAGATGGAAGGTGTTAATGCAATGATGGATATTTCAGATGGGATTTCATCAGACCTTAAGCATATATTAAAAGCTTCGAATGTATCCGCTGAAGTTGAAATTCAAAATATCCCAATATCGGAAGAGTTGAAAAATGAATCCTCAAAAAATAATTGGAATGCTATTGAGAAAGCAACATCCGGAGGTGAGGATTATGAGTTGTTATTAACTGTTTCTGCTAGAGATTTTGCTCAGATACAGCTGGATTATGAGAAAGAGTTTCACAAACCATTGATCCAAATTGGGACAATAATAAAAGGGAATCCTAATATACATTGGACCAATAATGGACAAGTGGTTGAATTAACATCAACCGGATTTAATCATTTTAAATAAAGAATTAGAATATGCAATATAACAAAGTACTCACAATTGCAGGAAGTGACTCAGGTGGAGGAGCAGGTATTCAGGCCGATATAAAAGCCATTTCAGCAAATGGATGTTATGCAGCTTCAGCTATAACTGCAGTTACTGTCCAAAATACAGTTGGGGTAACTGATGTTCATCCTATTCCATTGTCAATTTTAGATGGACAAATCAGAGCCGTATTAAGTGATATTGGTGCTGATGCAATTAAAATTGGAATGCTGCATTCTTCAGAAGTGATTCAGGTTATTAAAAAGTGTCTTGTTGATTTTAATGCAAAGAATGTTGTTTTAGATCCGGTAATGGTTTCAACTTCCGGACATAAGTTGATTCAGGATGAGGCAATCGAAACTTTGAAACAAGAGTTGCTATATGAGGTACGAGTAATTACTCCAAATATACCGGAAGCAGAAATTCTTTTGGGACAGAAGATAACAGGTCAGGAAGAATTGCCAGAATTAGCCAAAGCATTATCTAATGGAAGAAAAGTCTCTGTGTTACTTAAAGCTGGTCATTTAACCGATAATGAGCTTATAGATGTTTTTTATAATGCAGAAACTGATGAAGTGATAAATTTATCATCAAAGCGTTTGGAAACAAAAAACACTCATGGTACTGGTTGCACTCTTTCTTCTGCAATAGCTGCGCAATTGGCAAAAGGTTTACCTTTGAATCAGGCTGTTATCAATGCTAAAGATTATATTAATGAGGCAATTATAAATGGCGTAGATTACCAAATAGGACAAGGTCATGGCCCTGTTCATCATTTTTATAATTGTTGGAAATAGCATAAAAAAAGAGGATGTTTTTATAATTACATCCTCTTGTCAGTTATTTTTTAAATTTCTTTTTTCAGGATTATAATCCTTTGTTGTTATCATTTTTATTTAGCTGTATTTATTTGTAGTTGAATCGTTTTAATTTCAGCACTAATTTCTTTAGGCATTCTACGATTGTAGATGGTTTCAACTGTAACAGCTTTTGTTTCTCCATTGTACTCTTGGTACCCCCAGCAATTTGGACAATTATTCATAATCATTTGTTTTTAAGGTTAAACATTAAGTTCTTATTGTTATGTTATATAACAAATATGATATGATTTTGTTTATATATCAAATCGATATTGTTTATATCGATATTTAATATTTCTATAATATTTGAGCGCTCTTATATTAAGTTATTCTAAATTGTTGATTGTGAGAGCTAGTCTGTTCGAATAAATATGGATAATATTCTATCTTTATTAAATATTAAACGCAACCAAATTAATATTGTACCATCTTGAATAAAAAAGATTGTTTAGTATTTATTAACCATAGAATAATTATGAGAAATTTTAACACTTTACTACTAAAAAAATGGAATGCTCTGATTGGTGTTATTCTTGCTTTATTGGGCTTTGCACAGCATGTGATGATAAAGAATCGCCAGTAGAATATGGAGTGCCGCATGCTACCTTTATTGTTAATGGAAATGTTAAGGATGAAGCCAGTTCTGAAAACATAAAGAACATTCGGGTGGTGTTGAATACCGATACAACTTATACTGATGAATCAGGTAATTACCAGGTTTCTTATTCTGATTTCCCTGTAGATCAATCTTACACCATTGAATTTGAAGATACTGACGGTACCGAAAATGGGGAATATGAAGCCTTGGATTCAACAGTTGAATTTAAAGATTCTGAGTATTCAGGAGGATCTGGATGGTATTCGGGTGAAACAGAACAGGAATTAAACGTAACACTTAAAACTAAAGAATGAGTGTAGATAAAATCTCCTTAAAAAAAAGGATGGCACTTAAACTCTATAGCAGATATAAAGCCAATCAAATCAAACTTCATCAATTAAATTATATTCTTTGGGAATGTACACTTCGTTGTAATTTAAATTGTCTTCATTGTGGTAGCGATTGTCAAAAGGATTCTACTCAAAAAGATATGCCTCGTGAAGATTTCTTAAGAGCTTTGGATGACATAACTCCGGTTATTGAGCCTAATAAAACAATGATTGTTTTAACCGGAGGAGAAGCAATTTTACGAAAAGACATTTTTGAAATAGGTAAGGAGTTATATAAGAGAGGATTTCCTTGGGGAGTGGTTTCCAATGGAATGGGAATGGATAAAAAAATGCTAACAGGGTTAATTAATTCCGGAATTAGAGCTGTTACGATTAGTTTGGATGGATTAATAGAATCACATAATTGGTTACGAAATAATAAAAGGAGCTTTGATAATGCTGTTAATGCATTAAAAAATCTTAGTCAAACCAAAAATATTAGGTATGATGTAGTTACCTGCGTAAATCAGAAAAACTATTCTGAATTGCTCGAGTTTTATCAATTCCTTTTAAGTATTGGTGTTAAAGAATGGCGCATTTTTACTGTATTTCCTATAGGAAGAGCTAAGATAAATGAATCATTGCAATTGGGATCTAAAGAATTTAAGGGATTATTTGATTTTATTGAAAAGGTACGACAGGAAGGTAAAATAAAATTAAACTATGGTTGTGAAGGTTTTTTAGGTGACTATGAAGGAAAAGTAAGAGATAACTTTTTCTTTTGTCGAGCAGGTATCAATGTAGCTTCTGTTTTGAATGATGGATCCATTTCTGCATGTCCCAACTTAAGGGATAATTTTATTCAGGGAAATATTTATAAAGATAGTTTTAAAGAGGTTTGGCAGAATAAATACGATATGTATAGAGACAGAAGCTGGACCAAAAAAGGGATTTGCTCCAGTTGTGATCATTATAAATACTGTGAAGGAAATGGCATGCATCTTAGAAATGAGAAGACAGGAGAGTTATTGTTTTGTCATTTAAAAAGAATTCAGGAAGGAGAAAATATTGAAGTGTAATTATAGAAATAACTGAGCTATTTATTGTTACCAAACTTATAAAATAGAATTAAGATGATAAGGATAATTTTTATTGCATTTTCAATTTTGCTTTTTAGTCAAAGCTTAACAATTGCACAGGAAAACAGTACAAATATAAATACGAATAAAATTGGAATTACATATTCTTCGTTTGGTGAGAATGATGTGTTTCGGATTGATGAATTAGATGGAGCTGCAAGTTATAACAGTGATCATTTTTTTACTATTGGATTTAATTATATCCACTCATTGAATCAATGGTTGGAAGCAGAAACCGGAATAGAATATTCAAAGCATAGTTTCATAATCGAACCCAATTTACTTCCTAATATGGATTACGCTTTAAGTAAGGCAGATCTTTCTTTAATTAATATACCTGTAACTTTAAGAGCAAACTTCTTAAAGTATTTTTTTGTTAATGGGGGATTAATCGTTGATATTGATCCCTCAAGTAATAGTTCAATTGACAATCAAACAGGAATTGGAGCTCTTATAGGCGTAGCATTAAAATATGACTGTAAAAGCGGAATTTCTCTGTTTTTAAATCCTTATACTAAAATACACTCTCTAATTCCTTTTGCAGATACTGAATACCATCAGCGAATTTGGGAAAATGGAATTAGGTTGGGCATATCATATAATTTGAATTTGAAATGAGTGAATTAGATAATGTGTATATAAAATAGGTGAGATTATTTTATTGAAAAGGATAATATCATAGCTAACCTATGTCTGATTTTTACTTACAATTCCAATAAAAAGCCCATCCCTAAATAAAGAGATGGGCAACTCACCTTGTTAACTTATTCCGAATTTCCCTGTAATTGCAGTCGGAATCACCTACAATTTTCTATTTAATTTTCTTGATTGAAAAAACAATCATTTATTTTATTGTGGTATGTAAATAACATAGAGAACAAGGCTTGGCTCTTTTTGAGAAACAGGAGTTTACATTAGTAAATGACTGTAATCAAAAAGAGTCGTAACGAAGTTATCTGAGTTATTTATAAGCACGATTAAATGAAATTTTCAATTCCTGCCATTAATCCATCTAATTCAGCCAAACCTTTTAAGCGACCAATCAGTGGATATCCAGGATTGTATTTATCATTATTATAATCATCCAAAATCTTAATCCCATGATCAGGTCGAACAGGCATTTTTACATCTTTTCGACCAGCAGAAATACGATTTTTTTGCTCTTTTAATAAAGCAGTCATTAGTGATACCATGTTTTGGCTTCCTGATAAATGACCTGATTCAAAGAAACTTCCATCAGGTAAAAGCTTTGTGTTTCGTAAATGAACAAAATGTATTCTTTCACCAAAAGTCTCAATGATATCTAATAAGTTGTTCTCTTTTCTGGCTGATAGTGAACCTGCGCAAAAAGTAATTCCATTATTAGGCGATTTATTAGCTTCATATAGCCATTCGTAATCTTCTTTTTGCCCAATGATTCTAGGTAAACCTAAAACCGGGAACGGAGGATCATCGGGATGAATTGCGAAGTTTACGCCCACTTCTTCAGCAACAGGAATTACATCATCAAGAAAAGCTTTCAGATTTTCACGCATTTTAGCTTTGTCATAACCTTCGTATCGCTTGATGAATTCAAGAAACAGAGCCTTAGGATCAGGAACACTTCCATCAATAACTCCATCAATAAAACCTTGAGTTACAACAATAATATTATAGGCTAACTTTTCAGCTTCTTCCTCACTCATTTGAGCATAAACTTCTTTTGCTTTTTCGACAACCTCTTTTGGATAATCTTTTTCAGCATCAGGTCTTTTTAAAATATATGCGTCAAATGCTACAAATGTTGGAAAATCAAAGTACATAGATTCTCCACCATTATTTAATTTATAATGAAGATCAGTTCTGGCCCAATCTAATACAGGCATAAAATTATAGCAGATGGTATCGATACCACATTTCCCAAGGTTACGTACAGACTCCTGATAATTTTTAATCAGGCGAGGACGATCATCAGAGCAGATCTTGATACCTTCGGTAACAGGTAAACTTTCAACAACGCTCCATCGCATGCCACGTGATTCAATGGCATTTTTTACCTTCATAATCTCTTCTACCGACCATACTTCTCCATTTGGAATGTGATGAAGAGCTGTGATCACACCTTCTACGCCCATTTGCACAAGCATATCTAATGTAATAGGATCTTTCTCTCCAAACCAACGCCAGGTTTTCTCTAAAGCCATAGATTTATAATTTTAAATGATTTGATTGTGAAAATAGTATCAAGGTTTCATGGTTAAATGGGGAATCGATTAAATCACCATTTAACCTTGTTACCTTTTTCCATTCATTAAACTCCACTAAATGAGCTGAAACCACCATCAACAGGAAGAATAACTCCTGTAATAAATGAAGCTGCATCAGAGCATAGGAATTGAACAGCACCGTTAAGTTCCTTAATGTCACCAAAACGTTTCATTGGTGTGCGAGCCAATACTTTTTTACTTCTTTCTGTGTAAGAACCATCAGGATTAATTAATACTTTTCTGTTTTGGTCACCGATGAAGAAACCTGGAGCAATAGCATTAACTCTTACTTTCTCATTGAATTTCATTGCCATTTCCATAGCCATCCACTGAGTAAAAATGTTGATTCCTGTTTTAGCAACAGAATAACCAAGTACTCTTGTAATTGCTGAATAAGTAGCCATTGAAGAAATAGTGATAATACTTCCTTCTCCACGTTCAGCCATTGCTTCTCCAAATACTAAACTAGGATAAACAGTTCCGTTTAAGTTTAGGTCTGTTACTCTTTGAAAATCATCTATTTTCATATCGAAAACAGTTTGTTCTTCAGTAAGAGTTGCACCAGGAAGGTTACCTCCTGCTGTATTAATTAGTATATCAACGTGACCCCATTTTGCTAGTAATTCTTCTTTAGCTTGTTTTAGCTCGTCCATATCTAAAACACTTGATACTATACCAATAGCATCGCCACCTAAAGCTTTCAATTCTTCAACTTTAGCATCTACGTTTTCTTTTCTGATATCCAGAATAGCAACTTTAACTCCGGCTTCAATTAAGCTGGTAGCAATACTGCCACCTAAAACACCTCCGCCGCCTGTTACTACGGCTACTTTTCCTGTCAATTCGAACATAATATTTAAATTTACGTTAATAGTACGTTATCTATTTCGGGTAAAAAAATTTATAAAGGAACTTTTAACTTATAGAGAAAAGCTGGCCGTTGTTGACCTCCAATGCTTTTTTCATTTAGTTTTTCTACAAGTCCTTGATTTATTACTTTCTTTCTAAAGTTACGATTGTCTATTGGATTTTGAAGAATCAATTGATATAATTCTTGCATCTGATTTAATGGAAATTTCTCTGGCAATAAATTAATTAATATAGGTTTACGCCATAACTCCTCCTTTAGCCAGTTTAGTGCCGTATCTAGCATTTTATTATGGTCAAATGGTAACGTTTCAATATTTAATACGTCATGCCAACTTACTTCTTTGGCATGCGAACCTGCTAAAAGTTCAAACATTTCGGGTTTTACTAATGCACAAAATAAAATAGAAACTACGCGGTGAGGAGGATAACGAAGAACTTCACTAAAAATTCCAATTTGAGATAAATAAATATCATGGATTCCAGTTAATTCCAATAAGACTCTCTTGGCTGCTGTCTCGATAGGTTCGTCTATATAAACATATGAACCGGGAAGCGACCATGTATTAACTTCAGGTTCTTTATCTCGTTTAATAAGCAAAACTTTCAACTGATTATCTACATATCCAAGGATGGCACAATCGACAGATAAATTGATGATTTTTTCGCTCATTTTTAATTTGAAATTAATATGCGTACAAGGTACGCAAAGTTTTGATATTTGCAAATATTTTATAGTCTAACTTCAAATGCGAAATGTTAAATATTAGGTGTGGGAATCATTGTCTTTTTACTGATTATTTCTATTGTTTAAAAGTTAACTATTACTGCAAGTGATTGATGATTAGTGTATCAGGTGGGTTGTGGTTACAGGGGAGTTAAAAGTTTGTTTACATTTCAACATCTATCGTTATCATTCTATCACGCCTTCTAAGGGATCTGGTTTTAAATTTGTTTTTGAAAAAAATCTACATCTATGAAAGTTTTATTGTTAAATGCCATAAGGGTAATTGTACTATCATTTTTTTGTGTGACGTATGTTAATGCCCAAATACAAAACCTTGGGTTGGTAAACGAACCCATTGATATTAGTTCCGACTTTTACAATTTTAAAAACACATATTATTTTGCAGATAGTTTGGCTTCTTTTGATCCAACTTCTGCTAAAGGATTGATCAATTATAAGCGTTATGAGTATAAAACCCGTTACGCATTTAATAATATGCTTGGTGTTTTAAAACCAGTAAGCGAAAATGAATTTCCTACAGGTGAATATGCTGCTACTCCTGAATTATCTTTTACTATTGATTTTGTTTCAGACAGAACAGTTCGTTTAAGGTTTTCCAGTGGTCCGGATAAAACAATTGATGATCATTCTTTAATGTTAGTGAATGGTCAGGCTCCAAAGGTTAAAAACTGGGACTATTCTTTCAAGGATGGAAAACATATTTATCAAAGTGCTTATGGAAAAGTTGTTGTTACACCATTTCCATGGCATGTAGCTTTTTATGATGCTTCCGGAAAACTATTAACCTCAACGAATCACCATATAGATAACGCAGAAACAACTTATACTCCAATAATGCCATTTTCTTATGTAAGAAGAGCATCTGATTATTCTAAAAGCTTTAATGCTGCATTTACTCTATCTCCAAATGAAATGATTTTTGGTTGTGGAGAGTCGAATACGCAATTGAATAAGAGGGGGCAAAAAATGGTTTTGTGTACTGATGATGCCAATGGTATTCAAAACGAAACCATGTATAAGCCAATTCCATTTTTTATGAGTAACAGAGGTTATGGCATGTTTATGCATACATCAACGCCAATAACCTGCGATTTTGGTAAATATTTCAGTGGAGTGAATTCTATTATGATAGGAGATGAATCTTTGGATTTATTTGTGTTTCTGGGTGAGCCTAAAGATATTTTAAATGAGTATACAAATCTGACAGGTAAAGCACAGATGCCACCGCTGTGGTCATTTGGATTTTGGATGAGTCGTATTACTTATTTTAGTGAAGAGGATGGAAGAACTGTTGCTAAAGAATTAAGAAAGAATGAAATTCCTTGTGATGTCATTCATTTTGATACGGGATGGTTTGAAACAGACTGGCGTTGTGATTATCAATTTTCAAAATCTCGATTTGAAGATGCAGGTAAGATGATTACTGATTTGAAAAAAAAAGGATTTGAAACTTGCTTATGGCAGCTTCCATATTTTGTTCCTAAAAATGAATTATTTAGTGAGATTGTAGATAAAGGTTTATACGTTAAAAACGCAAAAGGAAACTTACCGTATGAAGATGCTGTGTTGGACTTTTCTAATCCTAAAACTGTAGAATGGTATCAAGGTAAAATTGCAGGTTTATTAGAACTTGGTGTAGGTGCCATAAAGGTTGATTTTGGAGAAGCTGCACCTTACAACGGAATTTATGCTTCAGGTAAAACAGGTTTTTATGAGCATAACCTTTATCCTTTAAGATATAATAAAGCGGTTGCTGAGATTACTCAGAAAGTAAAAGGCGAGCAAATTATGTGGGCTCGTAGTACATGGGCTGGTTCTCAGCGTTATCCTGTTCATTGGGGTGGTGATCCTGCCAATACCAATACTGCTATGGCTGCTGCTTTAAGAGGTGGATTATCTATCGGATTAAGTGGTTTCTCATTCTGGAGTCATGATATTGGTGGTTTTGTGTTGCAAGCTCCAGAGGATTTATACAGGAGATGGACTCCTTTCGGGATGTTGACTTCACATACTCGTAGTCATGGTGCGCCTCCTACTGAACCTTGGGAGTACAGCAAGAGCTTTTTAAATGATTTTAGAAAAGCTGATGATATGCGATATCAATTGATGCCATATATCTATGCTCAGGCCAAAAAATGTACAGAAACAGGTTTACCAATGATGCGTGCTCTTTTTGTCGAGTTTCCTGACGATCCAGGTTCATGGTTAGTGGAAGATGAGTATTTATTTGGTGAAGATATTCTGGTGGCTCCTTTATTTGAGGAAGTTACAGAACGTAGTGTATACTTACCTAAAGGAACATGGATTGATTATCAGACAGGAAAATCATATGAAGGTGGATGGCATCAAATCAAGGCTGGAGATATTCCAATTGTGATGTTGGTTAAAGAAGGTACAATTATTCCTCATATCAAACTGGCTCAATCTACAAAGGATATGGATTGGAGTAAACTGGATTTGAAAATCTATGGTAAAAATATGACTGAGGCTAAAGGAGTAATTTGTTTACCGGATGAAATCAAACTTCATGAAATCACAGCTAAGAAACAAGGTGATCAATGGCAAGTGAATAATGGAGGTATCCATACTAAAATGGTAATTAAAGAAATCGTTGAATTATGAAGAACTGGATTTTATTTGTAGCATTCCTGTTTAGTATTCACCTTTCTAATTCACAGAATTACCCATTTCTGAATACAAAACTGGATACTGAAAAACGTATAGATAATCTATTGTCGTTAATGACTTTAGATGAGAAGGTGAATTGCTTAGGTGCGAATCCTTCTGTACCACGATTGGGAATAAAGGCAACTGGTCATGTGGAAGGTTTACATGGCTTGGCCATGGGTGAACCAGGTAATTGGGGACATGGAAATCCTGTCCCAACAACAACCTTTCCTCAATCGTATGGAATGGGGCAGACCTGGGATACAACCTGCATGAGGATTTTAGGAGAGATTGAAGGATACGAGGTTCGTTATATGGTTCAATCGCCTAAATATAATCGTGGGGCTTTGGTAGTGAGAGCTCCCAATGCCGATTTAAGTCATGATCCTCGTTGGGGAAGAACTGAAGAATGCTATGGTGAAGATCCGTATTTGAACGGGCAGTTGGTTGTTGCATTTATTAAAGGTCTTCAGGGGAATAATCCGAATTGCTGGCAGGCAGCCTCATTAATGAAGCATTTTTTAGCTAATAGTAATGAGAATACGCGCACCTCATCTTCGTCTGATTTTGACGAGCGCCTATTACATGAGTATTATGCTTATCCCTTTAAAATGGGAGTTGAAAAAGGTGGCTCTAAAGCTTATATGGCTGCTTATAATAAGGTAAACCAGATTCCTATGATGGTTAGTCCATTATTGAAGGATTTAACGGTTGACAAGTGGGGACAAAATGGAATTATCTGTACCGATGGTGGTGCATTAAAACTTTTGATAACTGATCATAAATATTATGAATCCATTGAAATGGGAGCGGGAATGGCTGTAAAGATGGGTATCAATCAGTTTTTGGATCGATATAAAGGACCAATTGATACCGCGTTGATGAAAGGCATTATCAATGAGGCTGATATTGATGCTGTTCTTCGAGGTTCTTTCAGAGTGATGATAAAACTGGGATTGCTGGATCAAAGTGAAGATAATCCGTATTCAAAAATTGGATTGAATAACGAAAAAGAGCCTTGGTTAAATGAAAAGAATAAGGCAATAGTAAAAGAGGTTACTTGCAAGTCTATTGTGCTTTTAAAGAATGAAAAGCAAACTCTTCCTATCAATACTAAAAAGGTACATAAAATATTGGTCGTTGGTCAGTTGGCAGATCAGGTTTTGCTGGACTGGTATTCCGGAACTCCTCCTTATTTTATAACGCCATTGCAGGGTTTAAAAGACAAGTTGGGTAAAAAAACAGAAATCGTTTATGTTCCGGATTCACTAGTTGAAAAAGCAAAAGAAGAAGCTCGGGTTGCTGATTTGATATTGGCTTTTGGAGGTAATCATCCTACAGGAAATGCTGGTTGGGCTGAGGTTACCCGTGATAGTTACGGAAAGGAATCAGTTGATAGAAAAACCATTATGCTTGAGGATGAAGCATGGATAAAGCAATTGTATGAGGTAAATCAAAATATTGCATTGGTTTTAGTAAGTAGTTTTCCTTATGCTATTAATTGGTCTCAGCATAATTTACCAGCCATCGTGCATACTGTTCATAACAGTCAGGAATTAGGAAGTGCTCTGGCTGATGTTTTGGTTGGAGATTATAACCCTGCCGGCCGATTGGTTCAAAACTGGCCTATGAGCGATGATAATCTTGCTCCGTTATTGGATTATAACATTCGTAATGGTCATACTTATTTATATCCTAAATATCCACCATTGTATCCTTTTGGATATGGATTAAGCTATACAAAGTTTAAATATAGTAATGCAACTGTTCATGTTGATAATGATTGGATTCATGTAATCCTTGATATAAAAAACACAGGCGAGGTTGATGGCGATGAGGTGGTACAGGTGTATGTTTCATACCCTCATTCTGCTGTTGCTCGTCCTGTTAAAGCTTTAAAAGGATTTATAAGGACAAACATCAAAAAGGGAGAAACAAAACAAGTAAGTATTCAAATTGATAAGAACGATTTGTGTTATTGGGATGAAAATCAGAAAGAAATGGTATTGGAGAAAGGTGACATAGAATTGTTAATAGGAGCTTCTTCTCAGGATATCAGATTGATTCCTAAAGTAACGATAGAGTAAAATTAAGATAGGATGTTAAGATTAAAGGCGATTGTATTTTTCATAATTTTTGTAGCGACTGCACATCTAACTGCTCAACGATTCTTCCCAAAAGAGGAATTGATGACAGTTGGTGTGTATTATTATCCGGAACATTGGTCGCCTGATCAATGGGAGAGAGACTTACAAAATATTTCAGACTTGGGTTTTGAATTTATTCATATGGCTGAATTTGCCTGGGCTCAAATGGAACCCTCAGAAAGGAGTTATGATTTTAAGTGGTTGGATCAAGTAATTGCTTTGGCAGAGAAACACGATTTAAAGGTAATATTAGGTACACCAACACCTTGTCCACCTGTATGGTTGGGAATCAAACATCCTGAAATTTATTTGCAAGATGGTCTTTATCAATCTAAAGAACACGGAACAAGGGCAAATATGTCTCTGTCTAATCCTATCGTGTTAGATTATACTCAAAAGATAGTTGAGGCAATGGCCAAACATTATGGTAAGAATAAAACCATAATGGGCTGGCAATTGGATAACGAACCTGAAGCCAAGGAAGATTATAGTCCTGCAGCTCAGGAAGCATTCAGAAAATGGCTGGAGAAGAAATATAAGACTGTTGATAAATTAAATAAAGCCTGGGGTTTGGCTTTTTGGAGTCAACTTTATGCATCTTTTGAAGAGGTTAGTATCCATAATGCACAAAACGTAGGATGGTGGGGTGCTAATCCGATTGCACTGCTTGATTTTAAACGTTTTTCTGCAGATACACAGGCTCAGTTTCTGGATTTTCAGGCAGAGGAACTTCGTAAATACATTGATTCGTCTCAATTTATCACAACTAATTATGTAGCTAAAGGAAATGAGACAGATCCTCGTCGAAGTAAGAAAATGGACTTTGCATCATTTACGGCTTATCCAAATTATGGGAGTGATAACTTAGGAGACTTAGGATTCAGAATGGGTGATTATTCTGTGCTCATGTATGCCAACGATTATTATAAATCAGTTAAAGGTATTACCGGAGTTATGGAGTTGCAACCCGGACAAGTAAACTGGGCCAATCATAACTCATTGTTGCAACCCGGAACGGTTCGTATGTGGTTGTGGCATTGCTTTGCAGGGGGGTGTTCTTATGCATGCACCTATCGTTATCGACAGATTTTATATGGGGCAGAGCAGTATCACCATGGTATTATGACTACCGATGGTGTTAGTCTGTCACAGGGAGGTAAAGAATACGTTCAGTTTATAAAAGAAATCAAATTATTACAACAAAAGCTTGATTTAAAAGCAAAGGTTCCAAAAGAACTTCAGCAAAAAAAGACAGGCATTATGTGGTCGTTTGATAATCTTTGGAATCTTGAACGACAAAAGCAAACCAACCAATGGAATACCTGGCAACATATGCAGCAATATGAGTGTATTCTTCACTCGCTGGGTATTCCGGTTGTGTTTATTTCTGAGGAAGATGATTTTTCTGACTATGATTTTATTGTGGTTCCGGCTTATGAAATGGTTGACGAAGCTTTGGTGCAAAAATGGAAAGACTATGTTTTCAAAGGTGGAAATCTAATCATATCAACCAGAACAGGAGCTAAGGATAAAAATGCTCATTTGTGGGAAAGTAATCTATCAGGTATAATGAATGATTTGATTGGTGGAAAAATTACAGCCTTCGATATGATGCCATCCGGTAAAACCGGAACGATTTCCATGAATGATTCCGAATACAATTGGAGTTGCTGGGGCGATTTAATGGAAGTGAATTCTAATGCAAAAGTGTTGGCATCCTATAAAGATCAGTTTTATGCAGGAACTGCTTGTTGTTTGAAAAATAGAATAGGTAAAGGTAATGTTTGGTACATCGGTGCTGAAAGTATAGATGGAAGACTTGAGAAGGATATCATTAAAAAAGTATATCAGGAAAAAGGATTGACAACCAATAGTTATCCAGAAGGTGTATTTGTGGAATACCGGGATGGATTTATGGTGGCTGTGAATTATTCTTCAGATGATTATGTATTGGATTTCAATGGCGAATATCTCATAGGAGACAAAATAATAAAACCGGCTGATGTGGCGGTTTGGATTTCAAAATAAACGAAACAGATGAATACAAAACACTCAAACAAAATATCCGTTTTCGAAAAAATAGGCTATGCCCTTGGTGATGGAGCAGCAAATATTGCATGGCGAGGAGTAGCAACATTTTTATTTGTTTTTTACACAGATGTATTTGGTATTGATCCTGCAGCTGTAGGGATATTAATGCTGGTAGCACGTTCAAGCGATGGTATTAGTGATATCGCCATGGGAATTGTAGGAGACAGAACCAAATCTAAATACGGTAAATTTCGTCCATGGATATTATGGACTGCCATACCACTGGCTGCCATACTATCATTATTATTTACAGCTCCGGATCTGAGTTCTTCTGGTAAAATTATTTATGCCTATACAACCTATATCATATTTACATTGGTTTATACTGCCAATAATATTCCTTATGGAGCCTTAATGGCCGTGATGACTGGAGATGATAAAGAGCGCACAACCATTGGTTCATATCGTATGGTGGGGGCTTTTGCAGGAGGTATGTTAGTTCAGGGATTGTTATTGTTTTTGGTTGCCCATTTCGGAAATGTAAATCCTCAGTTTGAAGTAAACCATATTAAAGAGGATCAATATAAAGTTATAGTAACTGCTCCAGAAGATGTTCCAAATGCATACTTAACAACAGAACATGGTATTGCTACTTTCCTTTGGGTTAATAATGCAGAGGATAAACCATCGCATAGTAAGAGCTTTTTATTAAAGGGTGAAGAACGTTATATCTTTTTCGTAAAGGGAGAAAGTTATTTAAATACCGAAAGCTTTTCACTGATTAATCAAAAGCAAGGTTATAGTTATTCGATATACTTGCTATCTGTTTTTTTGGCTTTGTTTCTATTGGTGACTTTCTTTTCTACCAAGGAACGAATTCAACCGCCAGCGAATCAGGAAACAAATTTATGGCGGGATTTCAAAGATTTAATCACTAATAAACCATGGATTGTACTATTACTTATTGGATTACTTTTTAATATCTATAATTCTATCAAACAGGGAATTGTAGTTATTTATTTCTCGCACTTTATGCATAACCAGTTGTTGGCTGGTTCATATATGGTAGGTTTAACTTTAGCATCCATTGTAGGTGCCATGGTTACCGCTCCGTTGGCCCGAATGTTCGGAAAACGCAACTTGTTTATTTACGCTTTATTGTTTTCTGGAGCTGTAAATGCCATGCTGGTGTATTGTGTTTCAGAGGATGTTGCATCCATATTTGCATTAGGAATCGTTTCAGAATTCGGAGCTGCTATTTTCCCAACCTTATTTTTTGCTATGCTTGGTGATGCTGCCGATTATTCCGAATGGATAAACGGAAGAAGAGCAACCGGCTTGATTTATTCTGCAGGTTCCTTTGCTACCAAATTTGGTGGAGGTATAGCCGGAGCTATTATTGGATTTGTTTTATCAGCATACAACTATAACGGACAAGATACGGTAGCAATCCAAGGTGCTATCCCGGCAATAGTCATGTTGATGAGCTGGATTCCGTCTATAATAACAGTCATTGCTGCATTTGTAATGATGTTATATCCATTGAACCAAACTAAGATGGATGTGATTACGAAAGAGTTACGAGGTAGGAGGGAGAAGGTTTAAAGGATTAGTGTTGCGAGCATAGAGCAAAGGGCTTATTTACATGATGTAAATTATTAACACGAATAAAATCAACAAATAAACAACTCGACAAATAAACAATTTAACAAATCAACAATAAAAAGCAAACCACTAAATACAAACATATGCAATACGGTTTTTTTGATGATGATAACAGAGAATATGTAATTACCAATCCGAAAACACCATTTCCATGGATTAACTATTTGGGAAATGAAGATTTCTTTGGGTTAGTATCGAACTCTGCCGGGGGATATGCATTTTATAAAGATGCAAAATTCCGTAGACTAACAAGATACCGATATAATAACGTTCCTATGGATAATGGCGGTCGTTATTATTATATCAAGGATGAAGATACAATCTGGAATCCGGGATGGAAGCCAACCAAAACACCATTGGATAGTTATGAGTGCCGTCATGGTATGAGTTATACTAAAGTTACAGGCGTTAAAAACGGATTAAAGGCAGAAAGTACCTTTTTTATTCCCTTAAAAACCTGGGCTGAAGTTCATAAGATAAAACTGACTAACGAATCAGATAAAGAGAAAAGTATTAAACTATTCTCGTTTTTAGAATGGTGTTTATGGAATGCAGAGGATGATCAGAATAACCTGCAGCGCAACCTTTCAACAGGTGAGGTTGAAATAGATGGATCAACATTGTATCATAAAACCGAGTATAAAGAACGCAGAAATCATTATGCATTCTTTCATGTAAATACTCCAATTCAAGGTTTTGATACCGATAGGGAAAGCTTTGTGGGTTTGTATAACGAATTGTCAGAACCGCAAGCCGTATTAAACGGAAAGCCAACCAACTCTGAAGCTCATGGATGGTCACCTATTGCATCTCATTATATTGAAGTAACTCTACAACCCGGTGAGTATAAAGACCTGATCTTTGTATTGGGGTATGTTGAAAATACAGAAGAGGAGAAATGGGAGAGCAAGGGAGTGATCAATAAAACCAAAGCAAAGCAGGTGATTGAAAAATTCAATACTGTTGAAAAAGTGGATAAGGCTTTAACTGATTTAGCTCAATACTGGGATAAGCTTTTAAGTGTGATTAATGTTAAGAGTGATCAATCTGAGTTGAACCGCATGGTCAACATCTGGAATCAATACCAGTGTATGGTGACTTTCAATATGTCGCGTTCGGCATCATTCTTCGAGGTTGGTATAGGACGAGGAATGGGATTCCGTGATTCAAACCAGGATTTGATTGGTTTTGTACACCAGATTCCGGAAAGAGCACGTGAGCGAATTATTGATATAGCATCTACCCAGTTTCCTGACGGAGGATGTTATCACCAGTATCAGCCATTAACAAAAAGAGGAAACCATGCTTTAGGAGGTGGTTTCAATGATGATCCAATGTGGTTAATTTTAGGAACAGTAAGTTATATTAAAGAATCAGGTGACTTCTCAATTCTGGATGAAATGGTTCCTTTTGATAATGATGAGAGTCTGGCAAAAACCATGTTTGAGCACCTTACCATTTCATTTAATCATGTGGTAAATAATCTGGGACCTAATGGGTTGCCATTAATCGGTCGTGCCGACTGGAATGACTGTTTGAACTTGAATTGCTTCTCGAAAGATCCTAATGAATCTTTCCAGACTACCGAAAATAACACCAAAGGCTCTAAAGCAGAATCAGTGATGATTGCAGGATTGTTTGTGGTTTATGGAAATGATTATGTGGAATTATGTAAGGAATTGGGTAAAACAGAAGAAGCTGCCAGAGCTCAAGCAGAAGTTGATAAAATGATCCAAGCTGTAAAAGACTTTGGATGGGATGGAGAGTGGTTTTTGCGAGCTTACGATTTCTACGGAAATAAAGTTGGTTCCGATGAAAACGAAGAAGGTAAGATTTTTATCGAATCACAAGGTTGGTGTACCATGGCTGGTATTGGAAAAGAAGAAGGATTGTGTGAAAAAGCATTGGATTCAGTAAAAGAACGCTTGGATTGTGAATACGGAATTGTGTTAAACAATCCTGCATTTACCAAATATTATATTGAGTACGGTGAAATATCAACTTATCCGAAGGGATATAAAGAAAATGCAGGTATATTCTGTCATAATAACCCTTGGATTATGATTGGTGAAACAGTAATTGGACGAGGAAATAGGGCATGGGAATACTACAAAAAGATTTGTCCTGCTTACCTTGAAGAGATCAGTGATCTTCATAAAACAGAACCTTACGTTTATGCTCAAATGGTTGCAGGTAAAGATGCCTATAAACCTGGTGAAGCTAAAAACTCATGGTTGACAGGAACAGCATCCTGGAACTTCTATGCCATTACCCAATATATTTTAGGTGTTCGACCAGATTATAACGGACTAATTGTAGATCCATGTATTCCAGATGATTTTAGTGATTATACATTTACACGTAAGTTCCGTGGAGCAACCTACGAAATATTAATTAAGAATGGAGAGAAAAATAAAGGCGTTAAACAACTAACAGTGGATGGCAAAGCCGTTGAAGGCAATGTAATCCCAGTATTGAATCCGGATACATTACACAAAGTCGTAGTTGAAATGCTATAATAAAAAGTAACCTTTATTTTTTCCAAAACCATAGTCGAATCGAAGTGTACTCCAACGGGATCACTTCGATTTATTATTAAAAAGACTCACCTTTATTTATATGCATATTTTAAAAATAATCGGAATACAGCTTTAATGTTATACTGTATTCCGATTTTACATTTTATATGTATACATCCATTTCAATCATCTTTTTCTAAAGTGAAAATATCATTTACATTTTTTTTAAAAACAGCTGATAGTTTTAAAGCCAGTGCTGTAGATGGAATATATTTGCTATTTTCTATGGAATTAATTGTTTGGCGTGAAACATTAACCTTTTTTGCTAAATCGTCCTGAGTTAAATTCAGTATCGCTCGTTCTACCTTTAATGTATTTTTCATGAGTTTAAATTCTACCAGTTAAGGATGCACGCTTTGATAAATTTTAATATCCCTATATTAATGAATATTATTAGATAAGCTAATTTCCCAAATTCATTCTCCTTTTAGCTGCATGAAAGTTTATAACATATATAATGAGAATAAAATTCGTTACGTATAGGGAATTGTAGGAATTGAAATCACCACCGCATAATATTTCTATTGTAAGCATAAATATGTGGAATAGAATACCACCAAAAAAAGCTTTGAAAATTGAATTTAGACGTAATGACATAGTCATTTCATCTTCATTTTTCTCTCGGGATAGTCCTATAATAATACATCCAATAGCACCAGTAATTTGCCAGAATGGTTTGATTGATAGGAGAATGTTGGGGAGTGAGAATAAGTGTATAAATAGAGATATTACAAATATTATAATACCAATATATTTTGCCCAAAAGGGGAGTAATCGGGTATTCTTTTTTATTTCATAAGGCTTTTCATGATTAAACTTAAATGTTAAGAGTATTAAAGTAATCATAACAGTCATTATTACTAATGAGATAAGGTTTGATTTTTCCATAAGTTTAAAGTTAAATGTGTTTTACAAAGTGTCAAATATACTTTACATTTATTGAGCCAACAAATTATTTGACTATTTTATATTCAATGTTTAATAAATCATGGTCATTTTAGATACAATAAATATTTGAATATTGTTATTGTTACTATTCTTATCATGTTTATTCTCAATAAAACCGAAATTTTTCTTTAGAATATTTATGTCTTTATTTTTGCGATTAAAAAAGTAACGGTTTGAAAATTTATATTAAATGCGAATCAAGTATTGGATTTATCCTATTCGAAAGGCTGAAAGCCGGAAACATCACAACAAGGGGCATCGCCCCTTGTATTAGTTGATTAGTAAATCTCAGGCTGTAAGTCTGAAACTTATGGTATATGTTTCAGACTTACAGCCTGAATGGGCAATTTGCTCAAGGCCTTGGGGTGATACCCCAAGTTGTGATGTAAAAGGCTTTCAGCCTTTTAAACCACTACTTTCAACTCTTGATTGACATATTAAACTAACTTTAAATTTCCTATATCTTCTGGGTTGTTGATTCGATAATTGATAAACAATTTTTGGACTGTTTCTTTCAGTATGTTTAAACTCAATGCTAAAACTCAAAATATAATTCAAAAACAAAACATATTTATTATTTTTAGATGCATATGCGTTAAGGATAACAAAATTTATCTTTCATGATATAGATTGGGAGTGCTTTTTATTTTCAAATTATACATATGGATTAATCTATTATTTAGCGAATATGAATAATGTATGCTATGAAACAATATGATAAGCGAGAAACGATAAAGTATTGAAAATTAAGGATGTTGAAATGGCAGAACCATTTGAAAATACAATATTTGATTTTTTCTTTAATGATAGTGAAAAAATTAGTTGCATTACCACTCATGACGGTGATGTTTTAAAATCAAATGGTGCATGGGAAAAATTATGGAGTAAAATTGGATCTTCAGCTAATTCTAATAATATACTTAATCTGATCAATCAGGTAAATTTCGATACTCAATGGGAAAGCTTGATCGAGGGGAATAATGATGCTATTCAATATAACTATCAGTTAGATAGTAAACTTATTGCAATTGGTTGGACTCTGAAAAGATTTGATGAATATGTTCTTGTTTCCGGAAAATATTTAAGTGATTCAGACCATATTCCTAACCAAATTAAAAATCAGATAATAGATAATAGTATACTTGGTACTGCTGTAATTAATAAATCAGGTAGATTTATATATGCAAATAAGGTGTTTTGCGATAGTTTAGGATACTCTACATTTAATTCCTTAACCCAAAGGAATATTTTTGAGGTAGATAAGAGTTTATCAGGTAATGATTCCGATGAAAAATGGGCATTGTATTTCAATGATAATTCGGCCGGAACTACAATTTTAAATTCAGAATTTATAAGAAAAGATGGCTCTACATTTCTTGTTGAATTAACAATTGTATGTACCAAAGAATCAAAAGCAGAAGAAACAATTATCCTTTATGTAAAAGATATTACTAAAGAAAGAGAACGAGATTTATACATTAACAGATTATACAATTCTTTGGATTATTCCTCAGATGCCATTTACTGGGGGGATATGAAGGATTTATATTTTCAGTATGTAAATAAGGGTGCATGCAATATGTTAGGCTATTCAAAAGAAGAGTTTCGTCGCCTGAGTATTTATGATATAGATATTGACTTTGTTGAGAATGATACAAGAATAGACTTGTCAGATTTTTATTCTACTAAAGAAAATAAAAGTTTTACGTTTGAGGCCAGACATTGCAAAAAGAATGGAGAGATTATTCAGGTAGATGTTAATGTACTTTATCTATGGATAAATGGCGATAGTTACGTATTAAGTTTTGTAAGAGATATTTCAGAGCGTAAAAAATATGAAAAAGCCATACTAAAGAATCAAAAGTTTCTTACAGAATCGCAGAGAATGGCCAAAATTGGAAACTTTGAACTTTCGTATAGGGATAATAGTGTAATGTGGAGCGATGAAGTATATTCATTATTTGGTTATGAAAAGGATGAATTAGAATTGGATTTTGATTTGTTTAAAAAGTTAATGCCACCAGAAGATTATCTTGATCTTAAGGATATTCTAAAAAACTTATCAGCAGAAAAAAGCTTCTATGAGCATGAACATATAGGAATAAAGAAAAATGGGGATTTATTTTATGCTTTTGTGAGAGGATATGTTGAAAGAAATCGTAATAATGAAATTGATCATGTTTATGGCGTTATACAGGATATTACGGAGCAAAAGGAATTGGAAAATCGATTAATCCGAGCGAAAGAAAAAGCAGAACAAAGTGATCGGTTAAAATCAGCATTCTTAGCAAATGTAAGTCATGAAATTCGTACTCCAATGAATGCCATTATCGGATTTTCGTCTTTTTTAAAGGATGAAGATAATACTAGAGAAGACTTAGTAAGGTTTGCTGATATTATTATTAATAGTGGAGAGCATTTATTATTGCTAATTAATGATATTATTGATATTTCAAAAATAGATACTGGTCAGGTCGATATTATAAAAACTCATGTTAACTTAAATACTCTTTTGGATGACGTTCGGGCCTTTTTTAGCTCATTTTTACTGACTAAGAATAAAACAAATATTGATTTGATTTTTGATCATCCTGATAGTGATATAACAGTTTTTACCGATGAGATGAGATTAAAACAAATTCTTATCAATTTAATTAGTAATGCGGTAAAATTTACGGATAAGGGCTTTATAAAGATTTTATGTAAGAAGAAAGATTCGTTTTTGCATTTTGATATTATTGATTCAGGAATTGGTATCTCAAAGGAAAAGATTAATGTTATTTTTGAACGATTTCAACAAGGAAGTTCAACAACAGAGAAGGTTTATGGCGGGACAGGTTTGGGACTTGCTATAGCAAAAGCATGTGTTAATTTGCTGGGTGGCGATATTAAGGTAAGTTCAGAAGAAGGTAAAGGATCTCATTTTTATTTTACAATAAAGATTTAACTCAGATCATTCATATATATTTATAATCGAATGAATAAAAAAGCCGGAGTACGTAGATTAAATTTAAGTACCCCGGCCGTATAGAACCATTCACATCCTATTTATTCTTCAATAATCTCACTATTACTTTTATTAAACAAAGTCCAGCTTAATGAGATGCTATAATTATTTTTTAATGCATTATCTGATACTAAATAAGCAAAGTCACATGATAATCCACCTAATTTAATTCCTCCACCAAGGGAGTAGTAATTAAGTCCTATGGATTTATCCATAAATTGATAGCCAGTACGCAAGGATAGCATAGAATTATATTGGTACTCAAGGCCAAGACCACCACCAATACCAGATGCATTGTTTGCTTCTGAGATATGTGATATATCTAAATTGCAGTTTAATGTATTAGAAGTGCTAAGTTCTTTACTATAACCTAAACCAGCACCTATTGTCAGGGGTAATGCAACTGATCCATCGTCAAATTTAAGATCAGAGCCTAAATTTTTAACCATAATCCCATAATCTAAATCTTTAAACTTGCTTTTAAACCCAAGGTCAAATATTATAGTATTAGCATCATATCCTTGCCCATATTCCGAATTCAGATAATGAAGAGATGCAGATAAAGCAGAGTTTTCATTTAGTTTATAGGCATATCCTAAATCAAAAGTATATTCCATTGGTGAAAATGAGCTTGAATTGTTTCCACTATTATCCCATATGGTATATTCAGGAAGGTTAAATCCTCTATATCCAATTGCAATTTTATGTTTGTGACTTAGACTGTAAAATGCAGAAACCGAAAAGATATTATAGTCATCTGATAGTTCACTAACCCATGGACGATAAGAAATACTAATGTCCAAAGCCTTATCGTTAATGCTATTTGCAGCAAGATTTGTATAAATTGCATTACTATGATCGGTTGCCAAATATGTACTTCCCATAGCAACCGAACGTGTATCTAATGGAATTGAAACAAATGAACCAGCTTGTGAAAATATATTTGTACATGCATAAATAGCTATGCATGCTGTAAGTATTCTTTTAATGATCATAACTTAACTATATTTCTTTTAATTTTTGAATCATTATAATTAATCTCTAAATCATATTGTCCGGTGGATAAATCTGATAAATTTAAACTACCAGGTGAAAATGCAGAAATATCAGTACTTCTTTCATCTACTAAAACTCCATTACTGTTGTAGATAGCTACGCTTAATTCACCATCAATATCTTCACCCATTCTGAAATACACTATGTCAGAAACAGGATTAGGGTAGATGTCAATCTCTTCACTATCATCTCTCACCATTACCTGGAATGAAGTTGTTGCAGTTTCTCCTCTTGCATCAGAAGCTGTAACTGTTATTGTAGATAATCCATTAATAACTGGTGTAATTATCAATTTATTTGAATTTTCTGAGACCTTAAGATAATCAGAATCATATGACATAGCAAAATCTAAATCCTCACCATCCTCATCTGTAAAATAAGAATCTAAATTAATATAGTACGATTTATCCGGGTTACCAATATAGTAATCTGCAATTGCTGTAACAACTGGAGCATGGTTTTCAAGCACTGTATAAGTAAAAGGATAAGTCGTTCCTAATCCTGATGCATCTTGAGCATATAAAGATACAGTATAAGTACCCGGATCTGCAGTCAAACCATTAATGGTTATTTCTATCTCTGTAGAACTGGTAGCTGTAGCAGTAGAATTACCTGAATCATCAGTATAAGTCCAAGTAAAAGATTCATCGTCAGGTTCTGTAATTGTAAACTCTATTGATTGAGTTTCGTGAGCTTTAAGTTCAATTGTTGTTTCATCATCTGTTGTAATTACAGGTGCCTGGTTTGCATCAGTTGTAGCAGATGCATTAGCAGAATAATCACCATATGTTCCTAAAACATCATAACCGGCTACTGAGAAATAATATGTACTTGAAAAATCTAAGTCAGTGACTGTTGCTGACATAGATTCTCCAACACTTGCAATTCCTACCAAAGCAGTTGTTGAAGAAACAGAAACACTGCTCGTGGTAACATCATCTTCTGAGAATGGTGACTTTGAGTAATATATTTTATATCCTGTAGGTTTTACATCATCGGCATCTGATGTAATTGTCCATGTTAATGTTGCTTTATTTGAAGTAGCTGTAGCTGTAAGATCAGATACTGTTTCAGGAGGTGCACTGTTATAATTTGCTAAAGCTGCAGCCGCGTTTACCTGGCCCACTCCAAGCATACCTGCATATTCTGTGTTATATCCATCCAAATCAACAGCGCCTTGGTAAAGTCGTGCTTTTAACATATCAGGAGTAAATCCATCTCCACCATATTCAGATACTATTAAAGCGGCTACACCAGAAACATGAGGGCAGGCCATTGATGTACCAGCCATGTAAACATAATCATCATCAGGTGCAGTACTTGCTATGTAGCAGTCCGTATCATATTTGTTATTATGTGTGTCGGTTCCGCCGGGAGCAGTAATATCTACCCAACTTCCATAGTTTGAATAATAAGCCATAGTGTAGTCAGGAACACTTGCTGCAACAGCAACCACATTTTCGTACATTGCCGGATATGCATTTGTTGAAACACTTTCATTTCCAGCTGCAAAAATCACAATTCCACCAGCCATAGGGCCAACCTGATTTCCATTCTCATCAATTCCGGCATACTTAATAAAGTAGTCTATCGCTTCTTTCATACTTTGTGGTAAAGCGGTAGCTCCATCATATCCCCAGCTATTCTGACAAATTACTGCACCATTATCTGCACCATATTTAATGGCTTCTTCAAAATTCTCAGCACTCAGGTCATCTCCATTTCTATCTGATTCAAATACCTGACACGACATTAGTCTTACTCCTGGATTATCTGCATCACCACCTGCTATTCCACATACACCAATACCATTGTCATTCATGGCTCCAATTGTTCCTGCAACATGAGTTCCATGGTCGTGTGCTACTATGGTTCCATTGTCGTCAACAAAGTTGTATCCGTATACATCATCTTTGTATCCGTTATCATCGTCATCAGAACTGCTTGTACCATTATCCTCACTTTCGTTATGCCAGATGTTATCAACTAAGTCCTCATGATCAACGTCAATTCCGCCATCCACAACAGCAACTATTACATCCTGACTGCCTCTTTGTTTTAACCATGCATTAAACAAATTGATATCAGCGCCTTCAATAGCATCAGTTACAGATCCATCATTGTAGTAATGCCATTGATAGCTTAGATAAGTATCGTTAAATGGTAAACTGCTAGAAGTAGATACAGTAGAGCTTTTTAGTGAGCTTGAAATTGGTAAAGGACCAAGTTCTTTATACGCAGACTTTTGATTTTTAATGGTTCTGATAGGTTCCGTTATGTTAACCTCGCTCAAATTTTTAAACTGACTTACAACTTTTGCTAATGAAACTGATGAAGTATCGTATTTTATATCATACCACAAATGCAATCCCTCAGCCTGAGTTCTGGCTTCAAATTTTCCGCAATATGGAAAGGTTCGTTTGAACGATGTTGCTCCTATAGAATTAAGAACACTGTCAATATTACTAATGTTAGTGGATAATTGATTAGACTTTAATGAAACGGATAAACTTTGAGTTTTTGTTTCATTTAACTTAATTCGAATAATCCCTTCAACCGAATTGGCAGGAATACTAGTGCTTTGTTCTTCATCATCAGTGCTTACTAACTCGTCTTCATTCCTACATGAATATAGAAAAGACATGACAATACATAAAGATACCAGGGAAAACCTGGTTACAATTCTTTGGATCATTGAAATGTTTTTTATAATTGTTTTTGTTGACTTTTGGCAATATTTGTTCCAAAGAAAATGATTTTTAAACTAATATTCTGTGTTTTATAAGACTATTCGACAAACAGTAAGATTTTATCGACAGAATGAAAAAAAATAATTAACCTTTTTTCAAACCAGTCAGGTTAAATCACGCCATTCTTATTAAACCTGACAGTTTTAAAAAGGTGTTTTTTAATTTTTCTGATTGTTTTTCTGGAACTCGCTTGGAGTAATATTAAATTCAGCTTTAAAGCAAGATGAGAAATATTTGGGATCGGAAAAACCTACTGCATAGGCTACTTCAGATATTGAAGTGGTATTGTTTTTTAACATTACAGAGGCATGTTTCAATTTTATGTTCCTAATAAATTCAATAGGTGATAATCCTGTGATTGTTTTAATCTTTCTGTATAATGAGGATTTTGATAAGTTCAACTCTTCAGCAAAAGTGTTAATGTCAAAATCTACTTCGGATAAATACTTTTCAATAATTTCTATTGCTCGTTTTAAAAACTGTTCATCCATTGAATGATTTTCTAATGAGGAAATATTCAGTTCAACATTAGTTTTAAATTCTTCTTGTTTGCTCTTTTTATGCGATATGAAATTATTGATCCTTGCATTTAAAACACCCATTTCAAAAGGTTTTGAGATGTAGGCATCAGCACCTGCATTATAACATTCAATTCTGTCGTTAATACTATTTTTAGCAGTTAATAATATTACAGCAATATGACTGGTTTCCAAATCTCCTTTTAAGGTTTTACACAATTCAATACCATCCATCTCCGGCATCATTACGTCACTTACAATTACATCAATATCTGCAGATTTCACTTTTTCTAAAGCTTCAATTCCATTAGTCGCTGTCAATATATGATAGGTTCTGGACAAGATTTGTTTCATCAACTCTAATAAATCTAAATTATCATCAACTAACAGAATGTTTACATTAGATAATTTATTGCCATCGTGTTTTGTTTGTAAACCACTATTCTCGAAATCAACAACCTCGTAATTAGTGTCACTTTGCTCACTAATACCTAGGGTATTGTAAGTTGAAATTTCGTTAGCTGAATAACTTTCCTTGTCAATTGGAATATGTATTGTGAAGGTTGTGCCTTCATCTAATTTGCTGTCAACTGAAATCCAACCATGATGAAGCTCAATTAAATCTTTGCTCAGAGATAATCCAATGCCATGCGTATCACTTGCTTTTAGTGTTTTGTTTGTGTAAAAGCGAGTAAATATGTTATCAAGGTCTTCCGGTAGGATTCCCACACCATTGTCACTTACATTAATAGTTAAATATTCATGTTCATTTTCTGTGTAAGTTTCCAATGAAATAGATATTTCACCATTTTCAGGAGTATATTTAAAGGCATTAGAAAGCAGATTAAACAGTACTTTGTCAATTTTATCAGCATCAAAATATGCTTTAATTTCCTTATTTGTAGAATGAAATGTAAAATTGATGTTCTTCTTATTAAAAATAGGAAGAAAATGATTGTAGCAGATATCATTAATAAAAGAGGCAATATCTGAATTTGTAATTTTCAATTGCATCTTTCCATTCTCCACTCTTCTAAAATCCAAAATTTGTTGAAGCAATCTTTTTAACCTGCCTACATTGGATCTCATTAAAGTAAATTGAGATAGTTTTTGAGGTAAAGTTGTTTCAATATCATCAATAAGGCATGATATTATTGTTAGAGGAGTTAATAAATCATGAGATATATTTGTGAAATATTTCAACTTTGTTTGAGTTAACTCTTCAGTTTTATTTTTCTCAAACTGAGCCATGTTAATTTTATTCTTCAGCTTAACTCTGTTCATCATAATATATATCAGAACAGAAATTGCAAGTGCGATGATCACAATGTAAAATACAAATGCAGCTGTAGTTTCATAGATTGCAGGTTCTCTTATGATATTTAATGTGGTAACCTGATTGCTCCATAGGTTATGTGCATCCGAGGCCTTAACTTTAAATTTGTATTTACCCTTTTTGAGTTGACTATATACAGCAAATTGGCGGCCTTCCTTTACATGTACCCAGTCATCATCAATACCTTCAAGTTTATATGCATATCTTATTTTATCCGGATTGCTATAATCTAATGCTGAAAAGTAAAGTTCTATGTTTTTGTCAGTTGGAGATAAAGTCAGTGTATTTTCTTTTTTATTGAACTTTTCAATTTTACCAGGAGTCAGGATAGATTCATTCTGGATTTTAATATCTGTTATTTTAACATTGGTTTGTTGTGGTTTAGTTAGTAAATGTTCGGAAGGAGTAAAACGTGAATAGCCTCTGTTTCCACCAATGTATATGTATTTAGAGTCTTTGGTTTTAAACAAAGAGTTTTTTAAGTGCGAGTTAATTTGTTTTCCATCTAACGAAGAATAAGAAATCGATGCATTGTTTTTAGGATTATACTCAATCACTTTTTTATAGGTTGTAATCCATATATTATTGTATTTATCAGAAATAATATCAAGGATGGCTTCTCCTTTTAATCCACAGTCGTACGTTTTATCTGTAAATGTTTTATCAATAGTACTATACTTTATTAAGCCACCATCTTTTTTTCCAATCCATACAATACCACTTTGATCAGCAGTTATTGTTTGTATATGATTACATAATAATGCGTTGTTTATATTTTCAATATTTAAACCAGATATCTGTTCTGGTTTGATTTGTTGAGGTATTTGAAGCTTATATATGCCATTGTTAGCAGAACTTATCCATAGAGAATTATTGTTGTCTTGTGTTATAGCAGTAATAGAACCTAATCCTTTTTTTACAACTTCAATATTTTCAGAATTACAAGGTTTAACAAATAATGTTGAATTACTAGCTAACCAAATATTAGACAATTTATCCTCATAGATTATAGATATTTGTCCAAAATTTTCATTGTCTTTGCTAATTGAAGATTTATGTGCATATTCTATCTTGTGATTATTTTTCTTGATCCTAATAATTTTATTGTTTGTTTGGTTAGATATCCAGATTTCATTAAGGCAAGAGACATATGTTATGTAGGAAACTTTTTGCAGTTCTTCAATGTCTTTTAATTCTGGGATCTCAGAATAAAATTTTATTGTATTTTTTTTAGGGCTATAGATATATGGACCAACACGGTTTTGATCAAACCATATATCTCCATCTTTATCTTCGCAGATAGTTGTAAAGGAAGGAGCAATGTTGCTTTTGTTTTGTAAAAGAGAAATTGGGAAGTTATCTATAACAGGTTTGTTAAAATCTATTTTAAATACACCTTCACTAAAAGCTCCAATCCATAAACTCCCTGAATTATCCTTAATAATTTCACTAAATATGTTGTTTGTGTTTTTTAGTACTCTCCTTGTGTCTATAGGTTCTAAATCTCCCTTTTCGTCATATTTGTAAGTGTTAATTCCAGACAAAGACATTGCCCAAATATATTGTAAGTAATCATCTTGAATAAAACTAAAGTATCTTGCATCATTACTATCTATTTTCCATGAAGGAATAGAAACACCTTTGTAAGTATCATTAGAGAAAACGTTAGGATTAAAAAGAAATAATCCTTCATTCCATGTTCCTATCCAGTAATTGTTATTACTATCTTGATAAATCTTAAAAGGATTATCCAGTTTGCCAATTTTAGGGTATTTAATAAATTGCTTAGACTCCTTATTATATTTATATAGACCTGCATTCCATAAACATAACCATATATTTTGGTATGAATCCTCAAATATTTGGTTAACACCTGCGTTGGGTAGTGAATTTGGATTATTCGGATCATTAATAAACTGATCTTTTAAACTTAAATCAGGATTATATCTTTTTATCCCGTTATTATATCCTACCCAAATACTACTATCGCTTGCATTTACAATACTGTAAATATTTTTATTTTTTAAAGTGGAGTCAGGATGAGTTTTTATTGAATATTCTAGTTTGTCTAAGATATTAAGTCCTTCATAGGTTCCTATCCAAATGTTATGGTTATAGTCCTCTACAATTGAAGATATTTCATTGCTAGTTAAAAGAGATGGATTATATAGATCAGAACGAAATACTTTCATTCGATATCCATCATATCTGCAAATTCCATCCTGAGTTCCAAACCACATATAACCTTCTCTATCTTGAAATACTCTGAAAACGGAATTAGAAGGTAATTGGTCCATGATTGGTAATTGATATACTCTAATGTTTTGTGCTGAATTAGTAAATATTACAATGTATAATAAAACGATAATGAGTATATATTGAAGTTTAACTTTCATGTTTTGTGTTTATGTTTTTCTGTAATTTGAATTATAAATGGAATATATGAATCATAATTCATCCATCTCGTAACCATCTTATATTCTTATTTCAACATTAAATAGTTTTTGTTTTTAAAGTGATTAACTCAAGTAAGATGTCAAAATAAATAAAAAAATAGTCGATCATAACGAAATTCCTTGAATATAATTATGATAATGTATCTATTTATTATTGTAAGGAATGAATTTTCATCATGAATTTATTTCATAATAAATGTGAAAAAATCAATTCTTCGCTTAGGTGAATAATTATTCAATATGGAAGAATAATCATTCATGTATATGTTTAAAGTCCTATGGATACAGGGGTAGAATGAATTTTCATCCATTAGGAATGATCCTTCAACTTTCATTTGTAAATAGAACCTGATATTTGTAATGTTAATAGAAATTAAAAAACGTATAAAATGATTTACCTATTAAGTAAGTCAATATTTATAAAGTTTAAACTGATTGATTAATCTTTTAAAAAGTGACTATGAAAAAAAAGTTATCTAGTTTTAATTGTCGAAGGAAATATTTAGACACATGGAAACAAAGGTGTGTTTCAGTATTGACCTTATCTTTAATGTTTATGCTTTTTTCGATAAGTACTTATGCTCAAGGTGGAGCTAGCGTATCAGGAAAAGTTAAAGATTCTTCAGGAGAGGCAATTCCTGGTGTTTCTGTTCTTGTTAAAGGAACCACAATTGGTACAATTACTGATTTTGATGGTAATTATACACTATCTAATATAGATGGGAATGCAGTTATTGTATTTTCATTTGTTGGAATGAAGTCTCAGGAAATTCCTTTAGAAGGTAAAACAACAATAAATATAACCTTAGAGGATGAAGCTATCGGGATGGATGAAGTTGTAGTGGTTGGTTATGGTACACAAAAGAAATCAGACATAACTGGTTCTGTTACTTCAGTACCTGCGGATCGTTTAGAGAATATTCCTGTGACAAATGTTATGCAGGCTGTACAAGGTGCAGTTTCAGGTATGAACATTACTCAGGTTTCTTCAATTCCTGGTGAAGCACCATCAGTATTGGTAAGAGGAGGAGGTTCCCTAACTGCTTCTACAGACCCTTATGTAGTGGTTGATGGTGTACCAATTTCTAAGATGGGTGGTAGTATGAATGATATCAACCCTAATGATATCAAATCTATTGAGATCTTAAAAGATGCCTCAGCTGTTGCTATTTATGGTATGAACGGTGCGAATGGAGTAATTTTAATTACAACTAAAAGGGGTAAAAGTGAAACTCCTACCGTTCGTTATTCAGCTTATATTGGTTTAGATGATTTTGCACATGAACCGGAAATGTGTTCAACTGATGAATTATTAGCTCGTTATGCTGAAGGTAATAGAATTACAGGTTCTGCTATGTATGCAGCTCCAGTAAAATATGAGTATGAGGTTGAGAATTATGAAAATGGACATACAATCGACTGGATTGATGCCATTTCTCAAACTGGTATTCAACAAAACCATAACATTAGCATTTCTGGGGGAACGGAAAAAATAAACTATTATGTTTCTGCTGATTACATGGGACAAAAAGGTGTTATTAAAGGTTATAACTACAAACGTTATTCTATTCGTACAAACATTGACGCTCAGGTTACTGATTATTTAAAAGTGGGTACTTCTTCTGCAATTATTCATCATAACAGAGATGGTGGTCGTGCTAACTTATTGAATGCTGAAGCTATGTCTCCATACGGAAGAATGTATGAAGAAGATGGTTCTTATACAATTTACCCTATGTATAGTGAGACACTGTGGGCTAACCCATTGTTACCAACAACAACTGACCCTGAACGTCGTCAATACAATATTAACTTAAATGCGTTTGCAGATCTTGATTTTGGAAAAATTTCTAAGAAATTAGAAGGTTTATCATATGAATTAAATGCTGGTTTTTCTTATAAACCAATACGAAATAGTTCATACACTGGAGCATCTGTAAATGATCTATTAGGAACTGCTACTATTTATCATTATGAAACACAAGCTTACACGATTGAAAATATCCTAAAATATTCACGTGACTTTAATAAGCATCATTTTGATTTAACAGGTGTTTATTCTGCTCAAGAAAGAATGTACACAGAAAATAAAGCAGTTGCTTCTGGTTTTGTTAACGATGAATTAGAATGGAATAGAATGCAGGCTGGCTCAAGCTCTTCAGTAACTTCCTATACTGATCGATATGCAGCTAACTCTCAAATGGGACGTTTAAACTATTCTTATGATAGTCGTTATTTATTTACTGCAACTGTACGTAGAGATGGTTCTTCTGTATTTGCAGCAGGTAAAAAATATGGTACATTTCCTTCTGTCGCATTAGGTTGGAATATCAATAGGGAAAGTTTCATGGAAGGATTAGATGCTATTAATAATTTGAAATTAAGATTATCGTATGGTACATCTGGTAACGAAGCATTAAATCCTTATAAAACATTTACTACAACTTCTGATGTTCAGATAGCTTTGGCTGGTTCAACCAATATTGCAATGGTTGCAAGTCAATTAGGAAACTCAGATTTAAGTTGGGAAAAGAAAGAAAGTTTAAATATTGGAGTTGATTTTGGATTTTTAAATAACAGAATCAACGGTTCATTAGATGTATATAAAACAAATAGTACTGATTTATTATTAAAGAGAAACTTACCTGCGGCTTCCGGATTTTCAAGTGTGTACTCTAATATTGGTGAAACAGAAGGCAAAGGTATTGAACTTACCTTGAATTCAGTAAACATGGTTAGAAACGATTTTAAATGGAGTAGTACAATAGTTTGGACTGCAAATCAAACAAAGATAGTAGAGCTTTATGGCGATGGTGAAGATGATACGGGTAATGGATGGTATTTAGGTGAACCTATCGATGCTATTCGTAATTATGATATGGTTGGTATTTGGCAAGAAGATGATATTACTGCAGGAACACAAGATAACTGGGATCCGGTTGCTGATGCAGGGGATGTAAAACTTGCTGACCGTGATGGAAGTGGTGATATTACTGATGCAGACCGTCATATTATAGGTCAAAAATCACCTAAGTGGACAGGAGGTTTAACAAATACATTTACATATAAAAACCTATCGTTAAATGTTTTTATCCAAACAGTTCAGGGAGGAATGAAATATAATTCTCACATAGGTATGGCTTCTGATGAGCTTCAACGTAGAAATAGTTTTGCTGAAATTGGATACTGGACTCCTGAAAATCAAAGTAATAAATGGAGATCATTAAGTAATAACTCAAACAAACATGGATATAGTTTTTATTATAAAAACAATTATACAAGAATCAAGGATGTAACGTTGAATTATAATTTTTCAAAGCAACTACTTCAAAAAGTTGGTATAGATGCATTAAGTGTATATGTAAGCGGACGTAATCTTTACACATTTACTAACTGGATCGGTTGGGACCCAGAAGAAAGAGAAATTACCAGGGGTTCAAGTAACTGGGATATTAACTATCCAAGTGTAAAAACAATTGTATTTGGAGTTAATCTGACTTTATAATCGACTAAATGTATTGAAAATGAAAAAACTATTATATATACTAATAATAACTTTAACTACTATATCGTGTAGTGAAGACTATTTGGATGAAACACCATACTCATCTTATGCAGCAGAAACTTTGAATGATGATGATGGTATTGAGGCTTTATTGAAAGGTTTACATTATCGATTTGGACAATTATGGACCTACAGTGGTCGTCAGGGGTGGCTTTCTTGCTGGCAGGTAGGAACTGACGTTTTTTCTCCGGGAGGAGTAGAAGGTGTAGAAATACCATTTTATAACTATGATGAGTTAACATCTGAAAATGGAGCTGTAAGTTATATGTGGTCACAATGTTATCTTGTGATTAACAACGCAAATAATGCATTGGCTGCAATTGGTGATGATGGTGATCCAGCTAAAATTGGTGAAGCTAAATTCTTCAGAGCCTATATGTATAATCATCTGGTTACATTATATGGTGCTGTTCCTCTTTTAACAGAAGCAACATCTACTGCACGTACAGATTATGTTCGTACTCCTGTTGATGAAGTAAATGCTCAGATTATTGAAGATCTAGTGTATGCTTCTGAATATCTACCAAGTATTGATGAAGCTGTATCTGAAAGTAGAGCAAATAAACATATGGCAATGCAATGTTTAGGTGAGGTTTATTTACGTACAGGACAAGCTGCAAAAGCTGAAACTGTTTTAACAGATATTATTGAGAGTGGTGATTTTTCTTTGATTAAAGAACGTTATGGTGTTTTAACCGATGAAGAAGGTGACTACTATAGTGATATGTTTAAATATGGAAACCAACGTCGTTCTGAAGGTAATACAGAGGCAATCTGGACTTTTGAATTAGAGTATACAAAAAATGTTTCTGGTGGTTTTACCAATGCACCTCAACATCGTAGGGTTTTTGTTCCTGGATATCACACTGTTCCTGGAATGGCTTATGCTGTTTGGAGTGATGATGAAAACCAATATATTACTAACTATGGAGGTCGTGGAAATGGTCGTATGGTTACTAGTAATTGGGTGAAATATGAATTGTATGATGATGGTGATATTCGTAATTCAGAAAATAATATTACACGTCAATTTTATTATAATGCTCCTGATTATTCAGCTACAATTGGAATTGATGCAAATGGTTGGCGTGTAGCAGCAGACTCAGAAGATGCTGTAACAACAATGACTGTTCAAACAGGAGATCCTGTTGTAAAAGCAATAGGAGATTCAATTTCTTCTATGTTCCCTTATACAAGAAAATGGGACTCTTTTGATCCGGATGATACCTGGGGATGGACTTGTATTAAAGATTTTCCATTGATGCGTTTAGGAGAAACTTATTTATTACGTGCTGAGGCTCGTTTAGACCAGGGGAATACTTCTGGTGCTGCTGATGATATAAATGTTTTACGTGATCGTGCTTTCCAAACTTCAAGAGTAGAAACAGGTAATGCAGAACTAGGAAAAGTTAGTTCGTCAGAAATTGACCTTGATTTTATTCTAGATGAAAGAGCCAGAGAATTATTTGCTGAAGAAAACCGCCGTATGACACTTGTTCGTACAGGAACTCTTGTTGAGCGTGCAAAACTAAATACGGATGTAACAATTCATGGTGGTATTACAGGTTTGGATGAACATAATTTATTACTTCCAATTCCATTAAGTGAAATTCAACTAAATAAAGATGCTGATTGGGATCAAAATCCTGGTTATGAATAGAATCATTAAGTGTTAATCTAGGGCTATCCAAGAATATGCAGCATAACAAATGATAGCTTTACATTTTTTACTGGGAGATTGAATTTTTCAGTCTCCCTTAATCTTCAAATTGTATAAATAGTAAAGCTTTTATTAATATGGATAGCCTTTTTGATTAATATTTCAACCCTTTTTTGAAAAAGTACTATTGTTTGATTGAATATTACCACTAATTACTTTTAAAAACTTAAATCTTTACGATCTCAGTAAGAAAGGAAGTTCTGAAGTACGATATATCAGAAGATTATGGATAATACAATATTTATAATCTTGTGATATATGATAATAAGTGAAGTTGATTTCTGAGTTTGATTATAATAAGATTTTGATTTTAGGTATTAGAAGATTAATAGAAAACAAATAATATAAAATTAAAAGCATCATTATTATGCAAAAGTTGTTGTTATTACTGGTTATTGTATTTTGTGGGACTGTTTATGGTCAGGAGAAAACTCCGGAGTGGGAAAATCCTCAGGTATTTGGAATAAATAAAGAAAAAACCAGGGCTACTTTTATGCCTTATCAAAGTAAAGAGGCTGCTTTAAAGAACAATTATAAAGATTCAGATTGGTATTTATCTCTAAATGGAATCTGGAAATTTAACTGGGTATACAAACCAGAAGACAGACCAAAGGGTTTTTATACTGAAAATTATGATGTTTCTGGTTGGGGTGAGATGCCGGTTCCGGGTAACTGGGAATTAAATGGATATGGAACACCTATTTATACCAATATCAATTATCCTTATCCAAAGAATCCTCCATTTATTGACCATAGCCATAACCCTGTAGGAAGTTATAAGCGCAGTTTTACTTTACCAGAAAATTGGAAAAACCGCAGAGTTTATATTCATTTCGAAAGTGGAGCTGCAGCAATGTATGTTTGGGTGAATGGCGAAAAGGTAGGATATAGTCAGAATACTAAAAGTCCAACGGAATTTGATATTACAGCTTATGTAAAATCTGGCGAAAATAAAGTTTCTATCGAAGCTTACAGATGGAGTGATGGTTCATATTTAGAGGATCAGGATTTCTGGAGATTATCTGGTTTTGACAGAGGAATTTATTTATACAGTACAGATCAAATCAGAATAGCTGACTTTTTTGCTAAAGCAGGATTAGATAGTAAATATCAAAATGGAATATTAGATGTTGAAATTGATGTTGCTAATAAAGTAGACAAGAATGAAGCTGCTGTAGTAGCTATCCTGTTACAGGATAAAACAGGAAAAACGATTCTTGAATCTGGTTCAAGTATTGATTTAAAAGGAAATAGTGAAGAAACCGTAAATATAAAAGCAGAAGTAAAGAATGCTCTAAAATGGAGTAACGAAACTCCTGAATTATATACACTGTTACTAACATTAAAAGATAATCAGGGTAAATTAATTGAAGCAACATCGTGTAAAATTGGTTTCAGAACTGTTGAAATTAAAGATGCACAGTTAATGATCAATGGAAAACCGGTTTTAGTTCGTGGGGTTAATTTGCATGAGCATAACGCGGTTACTGGTCATGTTATTGATAAAGAAACTATGCTGAAAGATATTGAACTCATGAAGCAGCATAATATCAATGCAGTTCGTATGAGTCACTATCCTCAAAATCCTTTATGGTATGAGTTGTGCGATCAATATGGATTGTTTCTTGTGGATGAAGCCAATATCGAAGCACATGCAATGGGAGCTGAATGGCAATCGTGGTTTGATAAAAACAAGCATACAGCTTACCTTCCTGAATGGGCTCCTGCTCATAAAGACAGAGTAGAGCGTTTGTTTGAGCGTGATAAAAACCATCCTTCGGTTATTATTTGGAGTATGGGTAACGAGTGCGGTAACGGACCCGTGTTTTATGATATCTACGATTGGTTAAAGAAAACTGATCCTACTCGCATGGTTCAATTTGAACAGGCTGGTGAAAACAGAAACACAGATATCGTTTGTCCGATGTATCCGGGCATTGAAACCATGAAAAAATATGCTGAAAGAACAGATGTAAAACGTCCTTTTATCATGTGCGAATATTCGCATGCTATGGGTAACAGTAACGGAAACTTTCAGGAGTATTTTGATATTATCAACTCGAGCAAACAAATGCAGGGAGGATTCATCTGGGACTGGGTTGATCAGGGTATTAAAGCTACTGACGATTCAGGAAGAGATTACTATGCATATGGTGGAGATATAGGTGGATATAAATATACTCACGATGAAAACTTCTGTGCCAATGGTGTGGTTTCTGCTGATCGTATTCCTCATCCGGGATTAAACGAAGTAAAGAAAGTATATCAGGATATTTTATTCTCATCTGATGATATCAGTACTGGTTCATTGAATATTAAAAACATCTTTTTATATAATGATCTTAAAAACTACTCTTTTAAATGGGTATTAAAAAAGAATGGTGAAGTTGTAACCGAAAAACCTTTTAAAGTTTCTTTAGCAGGAGGTTTAACAAAAACGATCAAACTTCCATTACCAAAAATATCTGTTCAAAAGGGTGAAGAATATACCGTTGATGTATATGCATATACTATCAATAAAACTGAGTTTGTACCTGCAGGATTCGAAATTGCACGTGAGCAGTTTATGTTGGGTGCTAATAACTACTTTACTAGTGAAACATCAGGTAAGGGAGAGGTGAAAATTGAAGATAAAGACAATCGTATTTACGTTACAGCTGGTAATGTAGAAATAAGAATAGATAAGTGGAGTGGAATATTATCATCTTATAAAGTTGATGGACAAAACTTATTGAATGGTGGTCCTGAACCGGATTTCTGGAGAGCTCCAACCGATAATGATTATGGTAACGGAATGCCATCAAGATTAAACATTTGGCGTACTGCTGCTAATAACAGAAATGTAAAATCTGTTGATGTTGCCAAAGAAGATGGAAAAGTGATTGTAACAAGTAACCTTTGGTTGAATGATGTTACAAGTGATTACACCATTGTTTATACCATTTATGCTGATGGAAAAACAAAAGTTGAAGCGAAATGGGAAGCTGGTAGAGATGGTTTACCTGAGATTCCTCGTTTTGGAATGCAATTGCGTTTAAGCAATGAGTTCGACCAGTTTGAGTATTATGGTCGCGGTCCTTGGGAAAATTATTCCGACAGAAATACAGCAAGCTTTTTAGGAATTTATTCAAGCTCTGTTGCTGATCAACAGGTGGATTATATCCGACCTCAGGAAAATGGAAATAAAACAGATGTAAGATGGCTTACTCTTACAAATAAAGATGGTGCAGGTATTAAAATTGAAGGTATGCAACCTTTAAGTGTTAAAGTAGCTCATAATCCTTCAGAGGATATTGATGCAGGTTTAACTAAAAAACAAATGCATCCAAGCGATATTACGCCTCGCCATCAGGTTTATTTAAATGTTGACTTTAAACAACGTGGTTTAGGAGGTGATGATAGCTGGGGACGTTATCCTCATCAACCATATATGTTGTTAGAAAAGTCTTACAGCTATGGATTTATAATTAGTCCAGCAAAATAAGAAAACAATGAAAGTCTCTAAATATAATTAGGGAGTATATAATATTAGAATAACGAACAATGGGTAATATTAAGAACTTAACAATCGTTTGGCTCATGCTGGGTTTTATGGCATGTTCCCCAACGACTAATAAAAGTAAGGAGGATTCCTCATACATATCAACTGTATCTAAGCAGGATGTATTAAATACAATAATTAAAGTAAATGATTATTGGCAAAATACTAATCCGGAACACGGACGTGCTTTTTGGGATAATGCAGCTTATCATACAGGTAATATGGCAGCTTATGCTATTACTAAAAACGAAAAGTATAAAGCTTATTCAGAAGCCTGGGCTGTGCATAATGAATGGAAAGGTGCTAAATCGGATGATAAGTCAGTATGGAAATATGATTATGGTGAAGATGATGAGCATGTCTTATTTGGAGACTGGCAAATCTGTTTTCAGACATATATTGACTTGTTTAATTTAGATGAGGTAAAAGATTCTTCTAAAATTGCCCGTGCCATTGAAGTACTGGAATATGAAATGAGTACAGAAGCCAATGATTACTGGTGGTGGGCTGATGGATTATATATGGTTATGCCTGTAATGACAAAGCTTTATAATGTTACAGGAAATGAACTATATCTTGCTAAATTATATGAATACTTCAAATTCGCTCAAAGTATAATGTACGATGAGGAAACTGGTTTGTTTTTTAGAGATGCAAAATATGTCTATCCAAAACATAAATCGGTAAACGGATTAAAAGATTTCTGGGCCAGAGGTGATGGTTGGGTTTTTGCCGGATTAGCTAAGATTATTCAGGATATGCCCGAAGATTATGCACATAAGGCAGAGTTTATTGAAATTTACAAAAAAATGGCTGTTACTTTAAAAGATGTTCAACAAGCAGAAGGATATTGGACTCGTAGTATTTTGGATCCGGAACATGCTCCGGGACCAGAAACCAGTGGAACGGCATTTTTTACTTATGGATACCTTTGGGGTATGAATAATGGATTGCTTGATAAAGCTGAATATGCTCCTGTTGTTGAAAATGCATGGAAATACTTAATTAAAGTTGCTCTACAGGAAGATGGAAAAATAGGTTATGTTCAACCTATCGGTGAAAGAGCAATTCCCGGACAAACAGTAGATGAAAATTCGACTTCTAATTTTGGAGTAGGAGCATTTTTATTAGCTTCATCAGAACTATTTAAGTTTCTTGAAAAATAATTGAGTATTGCATTATTCTCTAAAACATATTTTTTTGGGAGTAATGCATATTTTTTATTTGTAGTTTTAAACAATGGCTTTAATTACGACAATTTTATATTAAAATGCATAAAAATTTAATGATCCTGAATGATAATTACAGGTTCATTAAATTTTTTTTGTTTAAAATAGCTCACCAGAAAAAAATAAATAATGAACAACAGGTTTTTATTATCCATATCATTACTTACAATATTTATAACTACTGCTTGTGCTCAAAAACTGATTCCTGTTACAAAAGCATGGTCAAACAATTCTGTTAATGCAGTAGTATTTCGTCAAAACTCTTTAGTAACACAGGCCGATACTCAGTTTATTGCCTTTTATACTACCGAAGGTAAGCTGGCTTTAGGAAAACGACATATTAATGATGAAACATTCGTTATTAAGGAATCACAATACGATGGAAATGTAAAAGACGCCCACAATTGCATCAGCATTATGGTTGATGGCGATGGATATATCCATGCATCATGGGATCATCACGGTCATCCGCTTCGTTATGCTAAGAGTGTTGCTCCATATTCATTGGAATTGGGTGCAAAAACTGAAATGACGGGCCAGAATGAGAGTAATGTTACCTATCCTCAGTTCTTTAAAATGCCAAACGGAAACCTTGTTTTTATGTTTCGTGATGGACAATCGGGTAAAGGTAATTTAGTGGTAAACAGTTACGATACTAAAACTCAAAAATGGAGTCAGATTCAGAGTAACCTGATTGATGGAGAAGGTCAGCGGAACGCCTATTGGCAGGCATGTTTAGATAATAAGGGTGTAATTCATGTTTCGTGGGTATGGCGTGAGACCTGGGATGTGTCAACCAATCATGATATGTGTTATGCACGCTCAAAAGACGGTGGTATGACCTGGGAAAATTCAAAAGGTGAGCAATACCAGTTGCCAATCAATGCTGCAAGTGCTGAGTATGCGGCTAAAATTCCTCAAAAAAGCGAGTTGATTAACCAAACATCAATGACAACCAATGATGCTGGTGAACCTGTAATAGCTAGTTATTGGAGAGAGCAGAATTCAGATATTCCACAATACCATATCATCAGTTTGGTTGATGGAAAGTGGATGGTGAAGGATTTAGGATTTAGAAAACAGGCATTTTCACTTTCTGGGGGAGGTACAAAGCGTATTCCAATTTCACGACCACAAATTGTGGCGAAATCAACTAAAAAAGGAACAGAATATTTTCTGATATTCCGCGATGAAGAACGTGGAGCTAAAGTTTCGATGGCCGAGTTAAAGGATTCCGGTAAATGCAAAATCACAGATTTAACAGATTTTACTGTTGGATCGTGGGAACCATCGTTTGATACCGAATTATGGAAAGATAAAGGTAGTCTGCAAATATTTGTTCAAAGAGTAGAGCAAGTAGATGCCGAAGGAACAGCCAACTTTGAACCTCAGATGGTGTATGTATTAGAGGTGAAATAAAGATATTTAACTGAGTTGGTACCTACAAAACCTAAAAAAGCAAAAAGATGACTTTGCAGATATCTGCAAACGATGAAATGCAAAATGAGAGCAATGGTCGTTTGACCAAAGCCAAAAAAATGAAAATATGACGCGTGGTCATTTAACCAAGGCCCGAAAAATTGAAAAGACGATGAGTTGTCATTTGACCAAAGCCCCAAAACTTGAGAAAATGGCTAATGGTCATTTGACCAAAGCTCAAAAAAATGAAAAAATGATGAATGGTCAAATGACCAAAGCTTAAAAACTTGAAAAGATGGGAATGGTCATTTAACCAAAGCGCTACCGCGCGTGTCTCCATGCGTGGATATTCTGAACCACACGTGGGGACACGTGCGACAGCGGTGCGGAAGTTTAAAAACAAAAGCTATTAGAACTATATTCAGAAACATAGAAACTAAAAATATGAAGAAAACTTATTTATTATCAATGGCGGCAATGGTATTTGCCTTTTTAGCAATCCTGTTACCAGGTTGTTCATCAGGTCAGGATAATTACTCAGCTTACCTGTTTACATATTTTGTAGGTAATGGTCCGGGCGAAGAATCTATTCATTATGCAGTTAGTACTGATGGATATAACTACGTAGCTTTAAATAATAACGAAGCTATTATCGATTCAAAGGATATCAGTTCGTCTGGTGGTGTAAGAGATCCTCATGTTTTGCGTGCCGAAGATGGTAAGACTTTTTATATTGTTATTACCGATTTATATGTTACAGATCAGGGTTGGAATAACTACGCTATGATTCTGATGAAGTCGACTGATTTAATCAATTGGGAGCATAGCATCATCAATATACCTGAAACATATCCTGATACATTTGGTGATGTGGACAGAGTTTGGGCTCCGCAAACCATTTATGATGATGTGGCTAAAAAATACATGATTTATTTCTCAATGAAGCAGGGTAATTATCCAGACATCATTTATTATGCCTATGCCAATAAAGATTTTACAGCTCTTGAGTCGGAACCAAAACAATTGTTTTTCAATCCGACTAATAATGCTTGTATAGATGGAGATATCATTAAAAAAGATGGTAAGTTCTATTTCTTTATGAAATCAGAATCCGGAGAGCCTGGAATTAAGCTGGCTATCTCTGATAAATTAACTGAAGGTTATGTATATCCAAACACCGACAGAGTAGATTGTTCTAAAAATCCAGTGGAAGGTTCAGGTACATTTAAGCTAAACAACAGCGACGAATACATTTTAATGTATGATGTTTATACCAGTGGTCAATATCAATTTACAAAAAGTAAAGATTTACAACATTTCGAAGTGGTAGACCATGAAATCAGCATGAATTTCCACCCTCGTCATGGATGCGTTATTCCTATTACACAAAAGGAATTAAACCGTTTAATGTCTAAGTGGGCTACTGTAGAAGGTGATTTTGTAAAAGTAACCTCACCAATGGTAAAAACACAAAACGTAAGTTTCAATGGCGAAACTAAAACCGTTCATATTCCATTAAAAGTTGGCGTTGCAGATTTAACACAGTTTGATCCTCAGTTCAGTGCTTTCGCAGGTGTTGATTTTGAGCCTAAAGGAGCTCAGGATTTTACTAAAGGATCTGTTGAATACACTTTTACTATTGAAGGACAAGCTCCTGTTAAATATACTGTTGAAGTTTCAGAGGATCACAACCCTGTATTAGAAGGCTTTTATGCCGATCCGGATATCATCTACTCTAACAAAACCAACAAGTATTATATCTATCCAACAAGCGATGGTTTTCATAACTGGTCGGGTACTTATTTTAAAACTTTCTCTTCAGAGGATTTAGTAAACTGGAAAGATGAAGGTGTTATTCTTGATTTATTGAAAGATGTTAGCTGGGCCGACAGAAATGCATGGGCTCCATGTATTATTGAAAAAGAAGTTAACGGAGCATATAAGTACTACTACTATTTTACAGCTGCTCAAACAATAGGTGTTGCTGTTGCCGACGATCCTGCGGGTCCGTTTGTAGATAGTGGTAAAGCTTTAATTGATCAAAAACCTAAGGGAATCACCAGAGGACAAATCATTGATCCGGATGTTTTCCAGGATCCAAAAACAGGTAAGTTTTATTTGTATTGGGGAAATGGTTTTATGGTAGGAGCTGAATTAAACGATGATATGGTTTCTATTAATGAGAAAACATTAACCGAATTAAATCCAGATCAAACATTCCGCGAAGGAAGTCATGTTCTTTACCGCAATGGCATTTATTATTTCATGTGGAGTGAAGACGATACTCGCAGTCCGAATTACCGTTTACGTTATGCTACATCAACTTCTCCATTAGGCAAGTTCACTATTCCTGAAAACAATATTGTAATCGAAAAGAAACCTGAAGATGGTATTTATGCCACAGGTCATAATTCAACAATACAAGTTCCGGGTAAAGACGAATGGTATTTAGTATATCACAGATTCACTCTTCCTAAAGGAATAGGAATGGGTCGTCCGGCAGGTTTTCACAGAGAAGTTTGTATTGATAAGATGGAGTTTAACGAAGACGGAAGCATTATCCAGGTAACTCCAACTTTAAAAGGAATAGAGCCTTTGTCGAAGTAAGGTAGAAAGGTTAAGGGTTACAAGGTAAATGGTTTAAAGTCATTGCTAAAGGTTATCATTAAATGTAATTTGTAAGCTGTAAATCAGCTATCCTCCTTTCAACGGAGGAGTACCTCGACGCAGGAGAGGGGAGGTGGTTTTATACCCATAGCAATGGTCCTGGTTACAAACTTGAATCAGTAGAAGATCTGGCGCAAGTTTGTAACTTGTGCTGTTATCTTATTTTTCATGATTAAAACATAGAAGTCGCGAGAGAGTGATAGCAGCTGTGAAGGTAAATCTTATCAATAAAAACTAACTCCTAAACATTAGTTTTAAATATCAACCTCCTAATTTCATAATTAAATGAAAAAAATATTTACAATTAGTTCATTAATGGCTGTTTTATTCTTAGGATTACAGTCGTGTAATGGACCAAAAACAAAAACAACAGAACAAGAAGTAAAACAAAACAATGTTTTTGAAGTCATAAATCCCGATTACCAGTTAAGTCCTTCAACAGGAATGACTCGTCAGCATTGGATTAATGCAGCGGAGTATTTATTGCAAGGAGCTTTTTCATACATCCATACACTGGATGATCCGATGAAATTTCCTAAACAACCAGGAAAAACTTATCCACGTGAAGAAAAACAAGTACCTACGGAAAAGTTGGAAGGTTTATGTCGTACCTTATTTGTTGCTGCTCCTTTACTAAAGGAAAATCCAGATTTAGAAATGAACGGAATTGCAGTGGCAGAGTATTACCGCCATCAAATTCTTAATCTGGTAAATCCCGACAGTCCTTCATTTATAGTACCTCGTCCTGAGAATGGCGGTCCAAGTCAAAATCTGGTTGAATTCGGAGCATTGGCTATCTCATTATTCGTGGCACCGGAAGTGATTTGGGAACCATTAACTCCGGATCAAAAAGACGCCCTTGCAACCACCATGTTAAGCTACGGCGATGGACCAACTGTACCTTCAAACTGGCGCTTCTTCAATATTTTTGTATTGAGCTTTTTTAAAGATCAGGGATATAAAGTGAATGAGGATTTGTTGGTTGAATACCTGAATAAAAGCATAGATCAATATCGAGGATATGGTTGGTATAACGATAGTCCTGCATATGATTATTACAGTATGTGGGCGTTTCAATTATATAGTGTGCTTTGGTCAGATGTATTTGGATTAAAGTATTACCCGGAGATAGCAGAAAAGCTAATCCACAACTTTCAGGATTTGAATTATAACTATCCTAATATGTTTTCAAAGGATGGTAAGATGTTAATGTACGGTCGCAGTATTTCTTATCGTTTTGGATCTGTATCTCCATTCCCATTTATGGGTAAATACGGTGGTGATGATGTGAATCTTGGGTGGTTACGTAAAATATCTTCCAGTACCATTTTACAGTTTTTACAACATCCCGAGTTTTTAAAAGACAGCGTTCCTACATTAGGCTTTTATGGTGCTTTTGAACCATCAGTGCAAATCTATAGCTGCAGAGGAAGTGTATATTGGATGGGAAAAGCATTCTTAGGCTTGTTACTTCCTCAAGACGATCCTTTTTGGACTGGCGTTGAAAACGATGGACCATGGGCTGAGTTCGAAACAGACAAAGTTTACAACAAATTTGCTGAAGGATCAAATGTGTTAATTACAGATTATCCAGCTATCGGTGGTTCTGAGATTCGCGCATGGTGTCATGAGAAGGTAAAAGACGACTGGCAGAAATTCCGTTCTACAGAAAACTACAATAAATTATCTTACAGTAGCATTTTCCCTTGGCAGGCTGATGGTGCTAATGGTGAAGTATCCATGAACTACGCATTTAAAAACAAGGAAGATAAATGGGAAGTATTCCGTTTATATGATTTTAAAAAGTTTGAAGATGGAGCCTATTATCGCGATGCGGTTTTAGAGACTAATGAGAATATTAAAATGAATTTAATTGATATTCCTTTAGCAAATGGAATATTAAGAGTAGATAGAAATATTAGTTCTGAAGATGTTGAAATGAGACTAGGTCATTATGCGTTACCAGAATTTGAACAGGCAATCCAAACAAGTACACAACAGGCTGGCGACTACGAAGCTACTATAATTGATAATGGTAAATACCAATTGGCTATGATTCCTGTTTCAGGATGGACTAAAACAGAAGTACTTTCAACAGAAGGCCTTCATCCCGAAAGCAGCAAGAGTACCGTAATTGAAGTTAAGGATACTTATAGTAAAGATTTAAAATCGAAAGTATATATCACACTGATGCTCTGGAAAAAGTCAGGAGAATCATGGACTGAAGAGGAAATAAATCCTTTGGAGTCAGTGAAAATCAAGGATGATGCATCAAAAGTGGAATTACATTTTAAAAACGGAGAAGAAAGAGCTATAATATTTTAACTAGATTATTAACACAATAGAAGAAGGCTGGTTAGTTTTTAAATACCAGCCTTCTTTTTTATCTAAAAATGATCCCATTCATAAATATTCAGATTAAAATTCATTCAATAACATGGATGAATATAGATGATCTTTAAAATATATGTGGCATTTGTAAATAATGATAGTGAAACGTACTATTTTACATGTTAAAAAGTGTTGAAATATGTACTTTTGACATACTCGTTTATATAAATATTAAAGAATTCACTCATGCGAAAATTGATATTTTCATTTATTCTTCTGTTAACTGTTGCTATTAATAATAACATGTCAGCAAATGAACCAGACTCTGCTTATGTATTTATTTACGCAACTGCTAAAAATAATCACGGCAACGGATTACATTATGCCTGGAGTCTGAACCAAAAAGATTGGCATTCCATAGGTCCTGAATTTCAATTCCTGTTTTCTGATTTTGGAGCCTGGGGTTCACAGAAAAAAATGTTTGATCCATATATGTTTATGGATGAAAATAAAACCTGGCATTGCTTATGGGCTTTAAACAATAATGTTGGTCAGTTTGCTTATGCCGATACAAAGGATATGATTAACTGGACCAGTCAAATCTATCCTCAGGTTACGGATGATGCTAATACGATAAAAGATATTGAAGCACATTACGATGCCGGCCAAAAAGTATATGTTATTACCTGGTACGTAAATGATAAATTGTATAAAACTACAACTGCAGATTTTAAAAGCTATACAGCTACTGAGGATGCAAAAGCTAGTGATCGAAAAGATTTACGTTCGGAAGTGATCATTGATGGAGAAAAACAAAAAGGAATGATTCATCAGCTTTCCTGGGAAAACATCGACAAGCTGATTAAATATGAGCAATGGATGGAATATCATAATCAGCAGAGAGGTGAAACAACTTCTCAGGATCCAGTTCGATTTAAAGATTTAAAACCAGTTGAAGCTGAGATTACGCTACATCCTGAGCAATCAAAAGCCATTAGTGATAAACTAATTGGGATTTTTTTTGAAGATATTAACTATGCTGCTGATGGTGGTTTATATGCTGAGTTGGTTCAAAACAGAGGCTTTGAATATAATATCAGCGATACCAAAGGACGTGATAAAACCTGGACTCATGATAAATCTTGGTCCGTTTCCGGAGAAGGAGTTACGTTTACTATTGATACCTTAAATCCTGTTCATGTTAATACCAAACATTATGCTTTATTAGATGTAAATAAGGTAGGTGCAAAGCTGGTTAACGAAGGATTTGATGGTATATATGTCAAAGAAGGTGAGAAATACGATTTCTCTGTTTTCGCTAAAACATTCGGAGCAACAAAAGAAAATTTAAGTGTTTCTGTAATTGATGATGCAGGTAAAGAAATAGGAAGCGGTGTAATCAAAAATGTAGGTAACCATTGGAAGAAGTATTCTGCAACAATCACAGTAAACCGTACTGTTGAAAATGCAAAACTATGCATTCAACCATCTGCAGTAGGTAAAGTTGGTGTGGATATGGTTTCTTTGTTTCCTCAAAACACATTTAAAGGACGTAAAAATGGTTTAAGAGCTGATCTTGCTCAAACCATTGCTGATCTTCATCCTAAATTTGTTCGATTCCCTGGCGGTTGTGTTTCGCATGGTGATGGTATTGATAATATCTACCATTGGAAAACAACCATCGGACCATTAGAAACCCGTAAACCCAATCGTAATATCTGGAATTATCATCAGAGTGTAGGATTAGGTTACTTTGAGTTTTTTCAGTTTTGCGAAGATTTAGGGGCAGAACCTCTTCCTGTTGTGGCAGCAGGTGTTCCTTGTCAAAATTCACAAACAGGAGGCCATGGTCAGCAAGGAGGAATTCCAATGTGTGATATGGATGATTACGTTCAGGAGGTTTTAGATCTAATTGAATGGGCAAACGGTGATAAAAACACCAAGTGGGGAAAGCTTAGGGCAGAAGCAGGTCATCCAAAACCTTTTAATTTAAAATATATTGGTATTGGTAATGAGGATCTGATCACTGACATTTTTAAAGAGCGTTTTACAATGATCTTTAATGCGGTAAAAGAAAAATATCCTGAGATCACTGTAATTGGAACTGTTGGACCTTTTTACATGGGAACAGATTACAAAGTAGGTTGGGATTTTGCTACAGAGTTAGGTGTTCCTGTTGTTGATGAGCATTACTATCAACCACCGGGTTGGTTTATCAATAATCAGGATTATTACGATAGATATGATCGAAGCAAACCTAAAGTATATTTAGGCGAATATGCCTCTCATCTTCCTGGTCGCCCAATGAATGTTGAAACAGCTCTTTCGGAAGCACTTTATTTAAATGCAGTAGAACGAAATGCAGATGTTGTTTTAATGACATCCTTTGCACCTTTATTGGCAAAAGAGCATCACACACAATGGAATCCGGACTTAATTTATTTCAATAATACGGAAGTTAAGCCAACAGTTGATTATTACGTACAGAAGCTTTATGGTCAGAACTCAGGGAATGAGTATATACCAAGTTTGATTAAGCTTTCGAATAACAGGGAAGATGTTACCAAAAGGGTATCTGTATCGGTTGTAAAAGATTCTCAAAGCAATGATGTGATCATTAAACTGGTAAATATGTTACCTGTTGAAGTGGATTCTAAAATTGATCTTTCCGAGTATGTTTCTGAAAGTGTAAAAGGAGAACTTCATATATTAACCGGAGATCCTGCTTCAAAAGATGCAAAACCCGAAATGTCAGAAATAAACTTAAGGTCTGATACTAAATATAAAATGCCTGCTTATTCGTTTTCCTTAATTAGAATAAAGGGGCAAACTAAATAATAGCTGCAAGAAAACTACGGAATTTCCAGTCTTTGATAAGAAAACGTCAAGGACAAGGCTGTCGAAGTTTTTGAAATCAAGGAGTTTACTAATTGTAAATGACTGTTTCAAAAACGAGAGTAACGAAGTGTTTGGCGTTTTCTTGCAAAGACTAAATAGAAATACATTAACCTAAATCAAATAATAATGAAAAAATTTACACTGATACTTATGCTTATAGGTTTTATGAACCTGAATGCACAAGTTGACAATTCGCTTTTTCTTCATATAGATAAAAGCAAAACAAAAATCAATAAAGAATTATACGGACACTTTGCTGAGCATTTAGGGCATTGTATTTATGGTGGAATTTTCGTTGGTGATACATCAAGTATTCCAAATATCAATGGGTACAGAAAAGATGTTGTTGAGGCTTTGAAAGAAATTCAAATACCTGTATTGCGTTGGCCGGGTGGATGTTTTGCAGATACTTATCATTGGAAAGATGGTATAGGCCCTCGTGAAAATCGTCCTTCCATAGTTAATGTATTCTGGGGAGGCGTAACTGAAGATAATAGTTTTGGTACTCATGAATTTCTGGATCTATGCGAATTGATAGGTACAGAAGCTTACGTTAGTTTAAATGTGGGTTCAGGTACTGTACAGGAGGCTTCGGAATGGGTTGAATATATTACCTCTGAAAATATTAGTCCTATGACTGATTTAAGAAAGAAGAATGGAAGAGAAGACCCATGGAATGTGAAGTTCTGGGGAATTGGTAATGAAAGTTGGGGCTGTGGAGGTGATTTAACTCCTGAATACTATGGAGATCTTTTCCGTCGTTATGCATCGTATGCCAGAGGTGCTAAATATAAAATTGCTTGTGGGGCTAGTGAGGGCGATTATAACTGGACTGAGCAGGTGATGAAGAAAACAAGCAATAAGCAACACCTAATGCAAGGTCTCTCATTACACTACTATACATTACCTTATAATTGGGAAAAGAAAGGACCAGCAACAAACTTTGATGAAAAGGAGTGGTTTATTACCTTAAAAAAGACCTTACGTATGCAAGAACTAATTAGTAATCATGCTGCAATTATGCGTAAGTACGATCCAAATAACAAAGTAGGTTTAATTGTAGATGAATGGGGAACCTGGTATGATGTAGAAGAAGGTACAAATCCCGGCTTTTTATATCAGCAAAATACGCTACGTGATGCTCTTGTTGCCGGAATTAACCTGAATATCTTCAATAATAATGCAGAGACTGTTAAGATGGCAAATATAGCTCAGGTGGTAAATGTTTTACAGGCCATTATTTTAACTGAAGGTAAGGAGATGGTTTTAACTCCTACATATCATGTATTTAACATGTATAAAGTTCATCAGGATGCAACAATGATTCCGTTGGATTTAGTGTGTGATGAATATAAATTTGGAGATGAGGAAATACCTGCAATCAGTGCTTCAGCTTCCATTAAGGATGGATTTGTTTCAATTACATTGTGTAATTTGAATCCAAACCAATCAGAGAATTTATCGATTAGTTTAGGAGATGCTAAATATTCAAATGTTTCAGGTAAAATCATTACTAGTGACAAAATGGGAGACTATAATGATTTCGGAAAAGAAGCTAAAGTAGTTTTGAAAGATTATGAAGTAAAGAAACCTAAGAATGGAAAGCTTGAATTGGCTTTACCATCAAAATCAGTAATGTTAATTCAATTGAAATAATAATAGATAACCATGCAAAAGAAAAGGCTACCTGATTGGGTAGCCTTTGTTGTATAATTAAAATGGTAAATCTTCATTAGCTCCAGCTGGTGGTACTTCAGCTTCATTAAATGGAGGAGGAGTTCCTGCGTCTGCAGATGCTGAAACTTTTTCAAGTCTCCATGCTTCAAGGTTAGAAAAGTAACTTACTGTTCCACCTTTTTCCCATTTACGACCTCTAATATTAAAAGATACTTTTACAGGTTCACCAAGACTAAATGGATCAAGTTGTGCGCATCTATCCTGAGTTAATTGAAACTTGATATAATCATTCCAATCTGAGTTTCTTTCATTGATTACTTCAATAACAAATTCTCTCTTTTTAAAAGATGCACTTATTGACTGTTCATCTTCTTTTACAATTAAATTTCCTGTTAATTCAAAATTCATGTATCTATATTCTTGTAAATGGTTATTCTTCAATTATTTTAATGGTCTCAATGCCATCTCCAGCTCTAATGTCATCAATAACATCAAGTCCTTCATAAACTATTCCGAAGCAAGTATGTGCTCCATCAAGATGAGATGTGTTATTACGGCTATGGCAAATGAAAAATTGAGAACCACCAGTGTTTTTTCCTGCGTGAGCCATCGATAAAACACCTCTGTCGTGATATTGTCTTTCAGCCTTAGTTTCGCAATCAATGCTATATCCAGGACCGCCTGTACCAACTCTTGGATTACTCATATCTTTAGAGAAAGGACATCCTCCCTGAATTACAAAGTCAGGAATCACACGGTGAAATGCCAATCCATCATAAAATCCTTCTTTTGCTAACCTAACAAAGTTCTCAACTGTTTTTGGTGTTTCTTTTTCGTATAGTTCCACCTTCATTACACCTTTTACGGTATGTATTTCTGCTTTAATCATAATTCAAGTGTCTTTATTTTAAGAGGAACAAAGGTATAACTTTTTAATAAAAATATAAGCATAAAAAAAGAAGGTCATTGACCTTCTTTTATAAAAATGCTGTATGTATTTGATTAATCTACTATATATTAAAATAAAGAGCAATCAATCATTTACTTTATGTTTTACTTTTTTTCAATTCCAAGTAACTCAACTTCAAAAACAAGAGTTTCCATAGGACCGATTTTTGGACCAGAACCTCTCATTCCATATGCAAGATCTGCAGGAATATAGAATTTGTATTTAGATCCAACAGTCATTAACTGAAGACCTTCAACCCAACCTTTAATAACTTGAGTAACACCAAAAGTTGCAGGCTGACCTCTGTCAACAGAGCTATCGAAAACAGTTCCATCAAGTAAAGTACCATGGTAATGTACTTTAACTTTATCACCAGGAACAGGCTTGTCTCCTTTACCTTCTTTAATTACTTCATATTGTAAACCACTTTCAGTAGTGATTACGCCATCTTTTTTACCATTTTCAGCAAGAAACTCTTCTCCTTTTTTCTTGTTTTCGAAAGCCGGCTTTCCAGGTTGCATTGCTTTTTGACTTTGAGCTCTCTGATATGCAGATTGTAAATACGCATTACCTGATTGTTGATCAAAATATGACTTACCAGATGAAATCTCATTTAAAAATGAAGATTTCATAATGTCATAGTTGATAGAATCAAAGCTACGCTCAAAATTTTGTTTAGATGTTTCTGAAAATTGTGATTTAGCCAGAGCTATTGCTAAGTCCTTTCCATACAAAGTATCAAATTGTGAAGAAAGTTGTTGCTTCATTTGAGAAGCTATTACAAACCCTAATGCACAACTAATACTATCAGTTTCATTTTTCATTTCAATGTTTCCTGTACCAGGAACTGTTGTACATGAAACCGCAGCTATTGCAATTACAATAAAGGCTAAAAGTAGATTTTTAAGCTTCATTTTTCAATAATTATTTAATTAATTATACGATATCCAATAATTCAACTTCAAAAATAAGAGTTGTATGTGGAGGGATTTGTTGGCCTGCTCCATGTTCAGCATAAGCAAGATCAGAAGGTATAAATAACCTCCATTTTGAACCTACATTCATTAATTGTAAAGCTATAACCCAGCCTGGAATCACTCCATCTACAGGGAATGTAGCAGGCTCTCCTCTTTCAACAGAGCTATCAAATACAGATCCGTTGATTAAAGTACCATGGTAATGACACTTTACTTTATCTGTAGCTTTTGGTTTATCACCATTTCCTTCTTTAATAACTTCGTATTGAAGACCGCTTTCTAATGTTACAACACCTTCTTTTTTTGCATTTTCAGCTAAAAATTCACTTCCAGCCTTAATGTTTGCTTCAAATTGTTTGTTTTGTATATCAGCAAAAAAAGTATTGATAATTTGACCAGCTTCTTCTTGAGTTATTTCAGTATTGCCTTCAATATGGTTTTTTAAACCTTTAGCAAATTCGTCGACATTAATCTCCGCAACACCTGATTTCTGTAGATTTGCGGCAATGCTCATTCCTAAAGCATAACTTAATTTTTCCATTGTGTTTATTTTTCTTTTTTTATAAGAGACAGCGAAGATAGTTTTTTACGTTTAGGAAAGCAAAAAAGCTCAGGTTCTTTAACTCTGTATTAACTAAATAATCTAGCAAAAGAAGATAATTGCTATTTAGTAGCTCTTAACATCTCTCTTTTCCCTGGAGGACCAGGTAATCTCTCAACTTTAAAACCAACTTCTTGCATGGTTCTACGAACGACACCTTTTGCACAATATGTAGTTAATACTCCATGGGGAAGTAACGCATTGTATGCTTTTTCAAAAATTTCTTTTGACCATAAATTTGGTTGAACATCTGGAGCAAATGCATCAAAATAAATCAGGTCATATTGAGGTTCTAATTCAACTGTTTTAAAATCACATTCAGTTTTTAAAAGGCAAAAAGCGTCTGATATTCGACTAATGTTCTCCCAATTGCATTCATGAAGTTTACAAAAAACTTGATTGAACTTGCCTTCGAATGCTTCCTTGTAATTTAAAGTATTGATAGTGTTTATGTCAATAGGATATTTTTCAAGGGAATGGAAAAATATGTTTTTATTTTGATTTTTTATAGCTGTTAAAAAGGCGTTTAATCCTGTCCCGAACCCAAATTCAAGAATTTTGATATTCCCTTTTTTAATTTGATTTAACCCTGCTTCAATAAAAACATGTAAAGATTCTTGTATAGCCCCATTAACGGAATGGTAGTGTTCGTTTAATTCAGGTACAAAAAGGGTGTGTGACCCATCTTTAGATGTTACTATTTGTACTTTTTGATCCATTTATATACATTATAAAACTTAGTATTTCCTTAGAGATACAAACTTATAATGTTTTTGGAAATCAACATAATTACTTCATTTATTTCTTTAATATACAATAAATGTTAGTTGGTCAAAAAGTAGTATGTAAGTCGTCAACAATAGTTTAAATTTATTAGTCAATGTTGTTGTAAATTAAAATGTTATACTATGTCATTAAAAAGCATTTTCTTAGGAATATTTACAATTCAATTTTTACTTACTCTGTTTGTTAATAGTGCATTTGCTCAAGATTTCACCATCAATGCTATTTCAGATGAAAGCGTATCAGAAAATGTAGTTTATACAGGACCAACACCAGTCATCACAGGAAGTCCAATAGGAACATTAAGCTATACTATTTCTGGCGGATCAGATGCCTCCTCGTTTACAATCAATAGTTCAAGCGGTGTAGTAAGTATGGTTGTACGAGATTATGAAAGCCCTTCAGATTCAAATACAGATAATATTTATGAGATAATCATCAGAGCCACAGATTCAGATGGAAACTATGCTGAAGAAGGCTGGGGTGTTGAAGTAACAGATGTCACAGAAACAGTGAGTTTCACAATCAATGCTATTGCAGATGAAACAGTGTCGGAAAATGCAGTCTACACAGGACCAACACCAGTCATCACAGGAAGTCCAATAGGAACGTTGAGTTATACCATTTCCGGCGGATTAGATGCCTCTTCGTTTACGATCAATAGTTCAACCGGAGTAGTAAGTATGGTTGTACGAGATTATGAAAGCCCTTCCGATTCCAATACAGATAATATATATGAGTTAATCATCAGAGCCACAGATTCAGATGGCAACTATGCTGAAGAAGGATGGAGTGTAGAAGTAACAGATTTGACAGAAACAGTTAGTTTCACCATCAATGCTATTTCAGATGAAAGCGTATCAGAAAATGTAGTTTATTCAGGACCAACACCAGTCATCACAGGAAGTCCAATAGGAACATTAAGCTATACTATTTCTGGGGGATTAGATGCCTCTTCGTTTACAATCAATAGTTCAAGCGGTGTAGTAAGTATGGTTGTACGAGATTATGAAAGCCCTTCAGATTCAAATACAGATAATATTTATGAGATAATCATCAGAGCCACAGATTCAGATGGAAACTATGCTGAAGAAGGCTGGGGTGTTGAAGTAACAGATGTCACAGAAACAGTTAGTTTTACTATCAATGCTATTTCAGATGAAACCGTATCAGAAAATGCAGTTTATACAGGACCAACACCAGTCATCACAGGAAGTCCAATAGGAACATTAAGCTATACTATTTCTGGCGGATCAGATGCCTCCTCGTTTACAATCAATAGTTCAAGCGGTGTAGTAAGTATGGTTGTACGAGATTATGAAAGCCCTTCCGATTCAAATACAGATAATATTTACGAGTTAATCATCAGAGCTACAGATTCAGATGGCAACTATGCTGAAGAAGGGTGGAGTGTAGAAGTAACAGATGTAACAGAAACAGTGAGTTTTACCATCAATGCTATTTCAGATGAAACCGTATCAGAAAATGTAGTTTATTCAGGACCAACACCAGTCATCACAGGAAGTCCAATAGGAACATTGAGTTATACCATTTCCGGCGGATTAGATGCCTCCTCGTTTACAATCAATAGTTCAAGCGGTGTAGTAAGTATGGTTGTACGAGATTATGAAAGCCCTTCCGATTCCAATACAGATAATATTTACGAGTTAATCATCAGAGCCACAGATTCAGATGGCAACTATGCTGAAGAAGGGTGGAGTGTAGAAGTAACAGATGTAACAGAAACAGTGAGTTTTACCATCAATGCTATTTCAGATGAAACCGTATCAGAAAATGTAGTTTATTCAGGACCAACACCAGTCATCACAGGAAGTCCAATAGGAACATTGAGTTATACCATTTCCGGCGGATTAGATGCCTCCTCGTTTACAATCAATAGTTCAAGCGGTGTAGTAAGTATGGTTGTACGAGATTATGAAAGCCCTTCCGATTCCAATACAGATAATATTTACGAGTTAATCATCAGAGCCACAGATTCAGATGGCAACTATGCCGAAGAAGGTTGGAGTGTAGAAGTAACAGATGTAACAGAAACAGTGAGTTTCACCATCAATGCTATTTCAGATGAAACCGTATCAGAAAATGTAGTTTATTCAGGACCAACACCAGTCATCACAGGAAGTCCAATAGGAACATTAAGCTATACTATTTCTGGGGGATTAGATGCCTCTTCGTTTACAATCAATAGTTCAAGCGGTGTAGTAAGTATGGTTGTACGAGATTATGAAAGCCCTTCCGATTCAAATACAGATAATATATATGAGTTAATCATCAGAGCCACAGATTCAGATGGTAACTATGCTGAAGAAGGGTGGAGTGTAGAAGTAACAGATGTAACAGAAACAGTTAGTTTCACCATCAATGCTATTTCAGATGAAACCGTATCAGAAAATGCAGTTTATTCAGGACCAACACCAGTCATCACAGGAAGTCCAATAGGAACATTAAGCTATACTATTTCGGGCGGATCAGATGCCTCTTCGTTTACAATTAATAGTTCAAGCGGTGTAGTAAGTATGGTTGTACGAGATTATGAAAGCCCTTCCGATTCCAATACGGATAATATATATGAGTTAATCATCAGAGCCACAGATTCAGATGGCAACTATGCTGAAGAAGGGTGGAGTGTAGAAGTAACAGATGTAACAGAAACAGTGAGTTTCACCATCAATGCTATTTCAGATGAAAGCGTATCAGAAAATGTAGTTTATTCAGGACCAACACCAGTCATCACAGGAAGTCCAATAGGAACATTGAGTTATACCATTTCCGGCGGTTCAGATGCCTCCTCGTTTACAATCAATAGTTCAAGCGGTGTAGTAAGTATGGTTGTACGAGATTATGAAAGCCCTTCCGATTCCAATACAGATAATATTTACGAGTTAATCATCAGAGCCACAGATTCAGATGGTAACTATGCTGAAGAAGGGTGGAGTGTAGAAGTAACAGATGTAACAGAAACAGTTAGTTTCACCATCAATACTATTTCAGATGAAAGCGTATCAGAAAATGTAGTTTATTCAGGACCAACACCAGTCATCACAGGAAGTCCAATAGGAACATTAAGCTATACTATTTCTGGGGGATTAGATGCCTCTTCGTTTACAATCAATAGTTCAAGCGGTGTAGTAAGTATGGTTGTACGAGATTATGAAAGCCCTTCCGATTCAAATACAGATAATATTTACGAGTTAATCATCAGAGCTACAGATTCAGATGGCAACTATGCTGAAGAAGGGTGGAGTGTAGAAGTAACAGATGTAACAGAAACAGTGAGTTTTACCATCAATGCTATTTCAGATGAAACCGTATCAGAAAATGTAGTTTATTCAGGACCAACACCAGTCATCACAGGAAGTCCAATAGGAACATTGAGTTATACCATTTCCGGCGGATTAGATGCCTCCTCGTTTACAATCAATAGTTCAAGCGGTGTAGTAAGTATGGTTGTACGAGATTATGAAAGCCCTTCCGATTCCAATACAGATAATATTTACGAGTTAATCATCAGAGCCACAGATTCAGATGGCAACTATGCCGAAGAAGGTTGGAGTGTAGAAGTAACAGATGTAACAGAAACAGTTAGTTTCACCATCAATACTATTTCAGATGAAAGCGTATCAGAAAATGTAGTTTATTCAGGACCAACACCAGTCATCACAGGAAGTCCTATAGGAACGTTAAGCTATACCATTTCCGGCGGATTAGATGCCTCTTCGTTTACAATCAATAGTTCAAGCGGTGTAGTAAGTATGGTTGTACGAGATTATGAAAGCCCTTCCGATTCCAATACAGATAATATTTACGAGTTAATCATCAGAGCCACAGATTCAGATGGCAACTATGCCGAAGAAGGTTGGAGTGTAGAAGTAACAGATGTAACAGAAACAGTGAGTTTCACCATCAATGCTATTTCAGATGAAACCGTATCAGAAAATGTAGTTTATTCAGGACCAACACCAGTCATCACAGGAAGTCCTATAGGAACGTTAAGCTATACCATTTCCGGCGGATTAGATGCCTCTTCGTTTACAATCAATAGTTCAAGCGGTGTAGTAAGTATGGTTGTACGAGATTATGAAAGCCCTTCCGATTCCAATACAGATAATATTTACGAGTTAATCATCAGAGCCACAGATTCAGATGGCAACTATGCTGAAGAAGGGTGGAGTGTATCTGTTTTACCAGTAAATGATAATATACCAGTTATCAATGTTGGAAGTGCAAGTTTTGCTGAGAATAGTATGGGAATCGTACTTACAGCAACCTCAACAGATGGAGATTTAGGAGATACAGAAACATATTCTATATCAGGTACAGATGCATCACTATTTACCATAGATACTTCGACAGGAGAATTAACCTTTAATACTTCTCCTGATCATGAGAATCCGTTGGATGATGGAGGAGATAATGTATATGATTTGACCATCACAGTTACGGATGGAGCAGATCAAACCGATTCACAATCTGTGACAGTAACAGTAGCAGATGTTAATGATAACTCTCCTGTATTAACAGCAAGCAATGCAACTGTAGATGAAAATTTTGCCGGAATAGTTATTGATGCTTCCTCGACTGATGTTGATACCAACGATACTGAAACATTTTCAATTTCCGGAACAGATTCTGGTGCATTTGATATTTATAGTTCTACTGGTGTACTAACATTCAAAACATCTCCTGATTATGAAAATCCAACCGACGCGAATACAGATAATGTTTATGAGTTAACCATAACAGTGACCGATGGAGCAGGTAACACAGATTCTGAAGATATAACAGTAACTATTTTGGATGTTCAAGAAACTTCAACTTATTCTATTAATTCAATTGCTAATACTAGTGTTTACGAAAATAATGCATATACTTCGGTAACTCCTACAATAAGTGGTAGTCCAATAGGTTCTTTGATTTATACATTAGGCGGAGATGATGCAGCAGATTTTAGCATAGATAGTTCAACAGGTGTGGTTACTATGGTAGCTCGTGATTATGAAAATCCAGATGATGCAAATGTAAATAATGTATATGAAGTCAGTATAACTTCTACAGATAGTGATAACAATAGTAGAACTATATCCTGGACTGTGACCGTTTTAGCTGTAAATGAATTTGATCCAATAATTAGTGTAAGCAGTACTACTGTAAGTGAAAATCATACTGGAACTGTCGTTGATGCATCATCTACAGATGCAGATGATAGTGATTCGGAAACTTATTCAATTTCAGGAACAGATTCAGGACAATTTACTATTAATGGTTCAACAGGTGTGTTAACTTTTAATACATCTCCCGATTATGAAAATCCACTTGATAACGGAGGTGATAATGTATATAATTTAACTGTCATTGTAACAGATGGTGCAGGTCATACAGATTCTGAAGCCATTACTATTACTGTAACAAATGTTAACGATAATACACCTTTTGCTGTTTCTGATGGTATTACAGTAAATGAAGGAGGTAGTACAACTAGTCTGACTAGTGGAGAATCTTCTGTATTAACAAATGATAGTGATTTAGATGATGATAACCTGCATGCAGTATTGGTTAGTAATGTTAGTGTAGGTACATTAACCTTGAATGATGATGGTACCTTTAACTATACTCATAATGATTCAGAGACCTTTACAGATAGTTTTACCTATCAAGTAAATGATGGAACTATCAATGGAAATACAGTAACTGTTAATATTACAATAAATCCTGTTAATGATAATTCCCCTGTTATAAGTGTGAGTAGCATAAGTGTAAACGAAAATCAAACTGGAAATATACTTACAGCTTCAGCTACAGATGTTGATACTGGAGATACACAATCTTACTCTATTTCAGGAACAGATTCAGGATTATTTACTATGGATAGTTCAACAGGCGTTTTAACCTTTAATACATCTCCTGATTATGAGAATCCATTAGATAATGGTGGTAATAATGTTTATAACCTAACAGTTGTAGTAACTGATGGAGTTGGCCATACCGACTCTCAGGCTATTACAATTACAGTAATAGATGTTACTGAAACATCAAGCTATACAATTGATGCAATTTCAAATGTTAGTGTCAATGAAAATACAGCATACACTTCAGTGACTCCACATATAAATGGTTCTCCTGTTGGAACAGTGGTTTATACTCTTGGTGGAAATGATGCATCAGACTTTAGTATTAATAGTACTACAGGCGTAGTTAGTATGGTTGCTCGTGATTATGAAAATCCTGTTGATGCAAATACAAATAATGTATATGAATTAAGTATATCAGCAACAGATAGCGATGGAAATATTGCATCTACAGCATGGTCGGTAACTATTTTGCCGGTAAATGAATTTGATCCTGTTATTACAGTAAGTAGTACTACAGTAAATGAAAATCACACAGGAACAGTAATTGATGCATCTTCTACAGATGCAGATGACAGTGATTCTGAGACTTATTCTATATCAGGAACCGATGCTTCATTGTTTTCAATAAATGAGACTACCGGTGTATTAACGTTTAATACATCTCCTGATTATGAAAATCCATTAGATAATGGAGGTAATAATATTTATAATATAACAATCACGGTTACTGATGGTGCTGGTCACACAGACTCAGGCGATGTAACGGTTACTGTGTTGAATGTAACCGAAACATCAAGTTTTACAATTAATGCTATTTCAAATGTAGATATTGAAGAAAATGCAGTATATAACTCAGTAACTCCTGGTATTACAGGTTCTCCTGTGGGAAGTGTAACTTATACTCTAGGAGGTAATGATGCATCTGATTTCAGTATCAATAGTTCTACGGGAGTAGTTAGTATGGTTGCCCGTGATTTTGAGAATCCGGAAGACGCAGATGCAAATAATGTATATGAAGTTAGTATAACAGCTACCGATCAGGATAATAATAATGCAACCACTTCGTGGAGTGTTACTGTAACAGCGGTCAATGAATATGCACCAGTTATAAGTGCAACGAGTACTACTGTCAATGAAAACCATTCAGGAACAGTAATTATTGCTACTTCTACAGATGCCGACGATAGTGATTCAGAAACTTATTCAATATCAGGAACAGATTCAGGATTATTTAATATTGATAATTCATCGGGAGTATTAACATTCCAAAGTTCACCTGATTATGAGAATCCATTAGATAATGGAGGTAATAATGTTTATAATTTAACCATTACAGTTACTGATGATGCTGGTAATGATGATTCTCAGTCGATTACTATAACAGTAGCAAATTTAAATGATAACAATCCAATTGGTGTTGATGATTATATTACAGTTGGTGAAGGAGGTACTGTTTCAATTTTAAATGGAGAGGAGACATCAGTTCTTTCCAATGATAGTGATGCAGATGGAAATAGCCTTACTGCAACATTAATAAGTACTGTGAGTAATGGTAGTTTAACCTTAAATAGTAATGGTACTTTTTCATATACTAATGATGGTTCCGAAACAACCAGTGATAGTTTTACATATGTTGCAAATGATGGTACAAATAATAGTAATACAGTAACTGTATACATTACTATTACCGGAATTAATGATTTACCTGTTATAGGTGATATTCCAAATCAAACAATTGCAGAAGGAGGTAACTTTAGTACTATTAATTTAAATAATTATATATCAGATGCAGAAACATTAGATGAGGATATCTTATGGACATTAGATCCGACTCCAACAAATATTGCTATTGAAATTATTAATGGAACAGCAACAATAACTCCAGTGGATGAAGAGTGGAATGGTGTTGAAGTGGTTACATTTGTTGCTACTGATGAAGATGGTGCATCTGTGTATGATAATGTTAGATTAGAAGTTACTGCAATAAATGATGCACCTGAAATTACTGGTCAAAACTCAATATCTATTGCCGAAGAAACTCTAACGGAATTAAGTTTAAGTGACCTTATTGTTTATGATCCTGATGATAATTATCCTACAGGATTTACATTAACAGTCTTGTCTGGTACAAATTATGAAGTGACAGGTACTGCTATTACTCCAAATGAAAATGTGACTGGTATAATTACGGTACAGGTATATGTTACTGATGATGGCTTAGCTCAGAGTAATACATATAATTTACAGGTAAATGTAGTTAACGACAATGATCCTCCTGTGCTAATAGATATTCCAAATCAAACAATACTAGAAGGTTCGTTATTTAATAATATTAACCTAAATAATTATGTATCCGATCCGGATAATACAGTTGATCAAATCTCATGGACATACTCAGGAAACACAGATTTAGTAATTGCTATTGATGAAACGTCTCATGTAGCAACTATAGAAATTCCGAATGAAGATTGGTTTGGTCAGGAGACTGTTGTTTTTACAGCAAGTGATGGATTATTATCAGCAAGCAACAGCGTTGTTTTAACAGTAACAGCAGTAAATGATGCTCCTGTTATTAATAGTCAGCAGTCTTTATCTTATAATGAAGATGTGGTATTTACAATTCCTTTTACAGCATTAAATGTTACAGATGTAGATAATACATATCCAAGTCAACATGAAATGACATTGTTAAGTGGAAGTAATTATACATTCACTGGTCGTCAGGTGACTCCGGAAAAAGACTTCAATGGAACTTTAATCATACCTGTATATATTACTGATATAGGTTCCGAAAATGAAACCAGCAATACGTTTAATTTAAGTGTGACTATTAATGCTGTAAATGATGCTCCGCAAATAGAGTCTCAAATAAATGCTTTATCTACAAATGAAGATACACCAATTGTAATTTCTTTGGATGATTTAAATATTATAGATCCAGATAATAGCTCTGACGATTTTTCATTGAGTATTCAATCTGGTGGTAATTATACATTTAATGGAACAACTGTTACTCCTGCTTTAAATTATTATGGAACATTATCTGTCGATATTACAGTTAGTGATGGAGAATCAGAGAATTCAGTAAGTAATATATTTACTGTTGAGATTTTGGTTTTAGCTCAGAATGATATACCTGAAGCCAATAATCAATCAGTTACAACTCCTGAAAACCAAGAGATATCGATAAATATTAATAATCTGATTTCAGATGTTGAAGATGGCCTTGATTTATCATCATTAAAAATTACATCTGATGTATCAAATGGTACAACTTCAGTTGATATAGATAATACATATATAACATATAATCCAAACGAAGGGTATTCAGGATCAGATTCTTTTACTTATGAAATTTGTGATGTAGATGGTGCTTGTGCTACAGGTACTATAACAATAACAGTCTCTAATGAAGCACCTACAGGAGTAAATGATGTTGTAGAAGTAAATGAAGATAATAGCATTTCAATTAATGTTTTAAGTAATGATACAGATCCACAGAATAATATTGATCCAAATTCATTAACTATAATATCTCAATCTCAAAATGGAGCTTTAACAATTCAATCCGAAGGAGTTATTATTTATACTCCAAATCAGGATTTCTTTGGAGAAGATGAGTTTGAATATCAGGTATGTGATGAAGATGGATATTGTACATCTGCTCACGTGGCAATAACTGTAAATTCAGTAAATGATCAACCTGTAATTATATCTCAAAATTCAATTGAAATATCAGAGGATACTTCTTATACAGTTACACTTAATAATATGACAGCAACTGATGTAGATAATAATTATCCGTCAGATTTTGTTTTAGATGTATTATCAGGTGACAATTATAGTGTTGTAGGTAATACAATTACTCCTACATTAAATTTTAATGGAGAATTGGCGGTCAATGTTATAGTTGATGATCAGGAATCTGAAAATAATGTAAGTGATACCTATCAGTTTATAATTACAGTAACTTCGGTAAATGATAAACCTGAGATTTTAGACCAGTCTACTTTAATTACAAATGAAGATGAACAACTTACTATTTCATTAAATGACTTAACTGTTGAAGATCCTGATAATAATTATCCTAATGATTTCATTCTGGTAGTCTTAGCAGGTCTGAATTACACTGTTAACAATAATGTTATTACTCCGGCTTCTAATTTCTATGGTTACTTGAATGTTCCAGTCTATGTTAGCGACCAATCGGATGAAGATGATAGAAGTAGAATCTTTAATTTGGTCGTACAAGTAATATCTCAAAATGATGCCCCAGTAACTCAAAATGTAAACTATTCAACTAGCGAAAATGTGTCATTAGAAATAGATATGGCAGATTTAGTGACAGACGTGGATGGGAATATTGATTACTCATCATTCGAAAATACAACAGATCCAATAAATGGTTCTATTAATGTGGATACTGACAATAATCTTGTTACTTATATGCCAAACGAAGGTTATTCTGGTGATGATGAATTTAGTTTTAGGTTCTATGACAGCGAGGGTTTAATTAGTAATATTTCATATGTTTATATTAGTGTAAGTAACGAAGCTCCAAATGCAGTCAATGATAACGTTCAATTAAATGAAGATGAGAGTGTTGTAATTGAAGTTTTGAGTAACGATACAGATCCTCAAAATAATATAGATGTAAATTCATTGGTAATTGTAAGTAATCCTGTAAATGGTGAATTATCAATAAATTCAACAACTGGAGAAATCACTTATACACCAGCTGTTAATTTCTCAGGTGTTGATAATTTCAGATATAGAATATTTGATGAAACAGGATACTCTGATGATGCAACAGTTTCTCTTACAATTATTGCAGTTAATGATATACCAGTAGCAGTAAGTGATGACGCGGAGACAGATGAAGATCAAAGTGTTGTAATTGATGTTCTTATAAATGATTACGATATAGATTCTGATGCAGAGGGATATACTGTTTCAATTTCTGAAGATCCACAATATGGTAGTGTTAGTGTCGATTCTGAAAATAACATAGTATATACTCCTAATGAAAATTATAATGGAGAAGATAGTTTCATCTATCAATTATGTGATTTAGAAGGAGGATGTTTAACTGCGCAAGTTAATATTGTAATTGCTCCTCAAAATGATGCTCCAATTGCAGTTGATGATGATGTTATCGTTGCTCAAGGAGTAGCTTCTACACTTGATGTTCTTTCAAATGATAGTGATATTGATGATAATTTAGATATAACTTCACTTGAAATTATTACAGAACCTATATATGGAAGTTATACTATAGAATCATTAACAGGTGAGGTTACATATACGTCTAATCTTGGTTACTCAGGGACAGATTCCTTTATTTACCAGATCTGTGATACAGAAGGATTGTGTTCAACTGCAACTGTAAATATTTCCGTAAGCTTACAAAATGTTGCTCCTGTTTGTACAGATGATGTTATTTCAATGACTGATGGAGCAACTATTTCGTTTAATGTTTTAGATAATGACGTCGATGAAAATGGAGATGATATTACTGTTGTATTAAGCAATACAAGTGAGTTAGGAGGATTTCTAAAAGAAACAAGTAATGGTGTGTTTACCTATACTTCTGTTTATGGCAATTATTGTATTGAAGAATCTTTTATATATCAAGGTTGTGATGATTCCGGTAATTGCGATGAAGCAACTGTTAAGTTTATTATAAGTGTTGCTGATACTGATGGAGATAATATTGCAGATTATATCGAAGAGCAACATTTCAATACGGATGGTGATGAATTTCCTGACTATAAGGATGAAGATTCGGATAATGATGGAATATTAGATATTGTAGAAGGAGGAGTTGTTGATATTTGTGCTCAAAATCTTGTGGATTCTGATAATGATGGAATTCCTGATTATTGTGATGATGATAGTGATGATGATGGAATCACCGATTTAGAAGAGGGATCAGAAGATTGCGATAATGATGGTATACCTAATTTTAAAGATAACTTTGATGATTGTGCTGATAGAATTGATGCTCCTGATACATTCTCTCCAAATGGTGATGGTGTTAACGATTATTTTATAATTCCTGGAATATCAGATTTTGAAGGAAATGAAATATACATCTACAACAGATGGGGTGGAGAAGTTTTCCATATGAAGAATTATGATAATTTATGGGATGGTAAATCAAGTAATTCAGCAATCGGATCAGCAGAATTACCTCAAGGTTTATATTTCTATGTTGTTAAGTTAGATAGTAATAAGGGTGTATTAAAAGGTTCGGTTTACATCAAAAGATAATTCAATTATGTGTAAGTTATTAGAATATATAAGATATAAGTTTTCTGTATTAGTGCTGTTTGTTATTCTGGGTACAAATATATCCGGCATTTATGCTCAACAGGACCCGATGTTTACTCAATACATGTTTAATACATTGGCTATTAATCCCGCTTATGCCGGATCAAGAGAGGTTATGAGTTTAATGATATTGGGCCGTCAACAATGGGTAGGTTTCGAAGGTGCACCTACAACTGCAACTTTCACAGGACATTTACCTGTATATAACAATATGGCCGTTGGTGCTTCTTTAGTTTATGATTCATATGGTCCGGTAAATCAAACTAGTTTTTTTATTGATTATGCATATCACTTAAAAATGAATGATAAATTAAAACTATCATTAGGTTTAAATGGTGGGTTTAACAATTATGCCATTGATTATACAAGCCTGGATAAAACATTTAATAATGATGAAGCATATTATAATGCCAATGAGCAATTAATGTTATCTAATTTTGGTTTTGGTTTATTTTTATATTCACAAAGATTTTATTTAGGATTATCAGTTCCACGAATTACAGAGAATTCATTTGTAGAAGGTAGTGAGAGTTATGGTAACGGAAATGAAGTTCGTCATTATTATGGTATGATGGGGATGGTATTTGAAATGAGTGAAAATTTTGTTTTAAGACCTTCTGTGATGACCAGGGTATCTCAAGGTGCTCCTTATAGTGTAGATGTTAATATTAATACTGTTCTTTATGATAAATTTTGGTTGGGAGCTATGTATCGCTTAAATGAATCATTTGGTGGAATTATTCAATTTCAGATAAATCCTCAGGTTAAATTTGGTTATGCGTTTGATTTAAATACTAACCAATTAAGCTCTTATCATAGTGGGACTCATGAAATAATGATTAATTACGAATTTAATTTTAATAAAGATAAAGTCATTAATCCTAGATATTTCTAATTGAAAAAAATTGAATAAATGATTCGAAAATATATTTTCTATATAAGTATTTTATTTGTTTTTCTATTCCAGCATTCTTTGAGTGCTCAGATTAAGGATATAAAAAAAGCTGACGAATATTTTTATGACTTTAATTATCGTAAAGCCATTAAACTCTATCAGGAAATAAAAGACAGAGGTGATGCGATTTATTATACCACTCATAGAATTGGTGATTGCTACAGGCATCTGGGAAACATTGAAGAAAGTGTTAATTGGTATTTAAAGGCTATAGAATACCCTGATGTTGATATGTCAACATATTTAATATTAGCTCAACAATTAAAACAACTTGATAGGTATGATGAATCGAATCAATATCTTAAGAAATATAATGAACTAGCAGGTGTTGAAGAATCAAATGTGCTTACTAAGAGTAAAATTGATTTATTGAAAAAAGATTCAAGTAATTTTGAAATCTATAATCTGCCTATTAATACTCCTTATTCCGAAATAGGTCCAACTTTATATAAAGATAAGTTGGTATTTTGTTCAAATAAAGGCGAAGTCCGGGCATTTAACAGAACAGATATTAGAGATGGTGATCAATTTTATAAATTGTATTATTCAAAAATAAATTCATTTTCAAATTTATCTGAACCTAAGTTCTTTTCCCGAAAATTATCAACAAAATATAATGATGGTCCAATCGCTTTTAATCAGGATAATACAATTGCATTTATTACCCGTAATGTTGAAGGTGAAGACAATAAAAAATCGTATTTGAATATTTTTGTAAGTAACAAAGTTAAAGGTCAATGGCAAAAAAAAGTGCTTCCTATACCTTTGCATCAATTTAATTTTTCAATAATGCATGGCTTTTTAACAAAAGATGAAAAGAGATTCTTCTTTGTTTCTGATATGGACGGAGGCTATGGTGGTTTTGATATTTACTATTCATATATTAAAGATGGATTTTTAAGTTCTCCTGTTAATTTAGGCTCTAATGTAAATTCATCAGCAAATGAAATGTTTCCATATATTGGTGAAGATGGAATTCTGTATTATAGTTCAGACAAAGAAGATGGTTTAGGTGGTATGGATGTATTTTTTGCATTACCAATAGGGGAAGAATTTTCAAATTCTTTTAATATGGGATATCCGATAAATACATCTCAGGATGATTTTGGTTTAATATATTTAGAGAATCAAAAGTTAGGTTATTTTGTCTCGGATAGAGCAGGAGGTAAAGGACAGGATGATTTATATGCATTTGAACAAAAAAAGAGTCGTAACTTCTCAAACTATAAAGGTAGAGTGTTAACGGATGCTGAATGGGAAAATGTAGAAGGAGCTACTGTAAATTTTTATAGAGGAACAGATTTACTATATACAACCACTTCAAATAAAAAGGGTGAATTTTCTATTTATTTAGAAAATATAAATAAAGAAGAAAATAAGGATGATTATATAATTGAAGTAAAAAAACGGTTTTTTAAAACATTTAGATCCAGTATTAGAAAAATTGCTGAATCTGCAGATAATGGATATACAATTGAAGTGTTATTACTATCTTACTAGGCTCTAATATTTAGAGAATATTCAACTTGAAGTATCTATTTTTTATGAAAAAACTGTATTTGTACTTTGCTGCAATATTGATGATTGCTATTCTTTCTGTTTATTTTTATCATATACCATCTAACAAAAATGAAAGAAAGAAAATTGTAGCCATTTCATCAAAAGAAATTATTCAAAAACAATTAAATAAGAAAATAGAGCGTAGACGAAATGGATATGCTAAACCTGCAGACAAGCCAGATAAGTACATTGAGTACAAAAATGCCATGATATCTGGTTTTGGAAAGAAAAAGTACCCTCACAATTACAGACTCAATGAATTGAAATCAGCTTTTGTTCATAAAGCCAGTTTAAAAACTACTCAGGTTGATTTAGACTGGGTACAAAGAGGACCCGGAAATATTGGAGGAAGAACACGCTCTATAATTGTCGATCCAACAGATATAACTCAGCAAACATGGTATGCTGGTGCTGTATCCGGCGGAATTTGGAAAACAACAGACGCTGGTATTTCCTGGGAGTTAGTTTCTCCAGATTTACCTAATTTATCAATTAGTTCTTTAGCCATGTCAAAATCCAACCCTGATGTTATTTATGCAGGAACGGGAGAAGGTTACTATAATCTGGATGCAGTTCAGGGGGATGGAATTTATAAATCAGTTGATCATGGTATAACCTGGAGTCAGATATCTAAAACAACAAATACTTCCTATTTCTATTATGTTAATAGTGTCATTGTATCTCCTACAGATGAGAATATCTTATATGTTTCAACCAATCGTATAGTTGCTAAATCTGTTGATGGTGGTGATAATTGGACAAATATAACTCCAAAACAAGGCAATGAAGGCAGGTATCAAAGAATGATTATGAGTCCTTCCGATGAAAAAGTATTGTGGGTTACATTAAACAATGTTGGAGTATTTAAAACTACTAATGGAGGAGAAAGTTGGTATAAAGTTCTTGATTTGTCTGATGAATCAAGAATTGAATTAGCCGTAGCTCCTTCCAATCCAGATATTGTTTATGCCTTAAATCAGGATTCTAAAATGTATTATTCCAATAACGGAGGAGAAGATTGGGTAGAATGTGTGGATGCTTCTTCTACAAATTTTTTAGGTGGACAAGGGTGGTATAATAATGTAATTGTAATTAATCCTGATAATGCGAGTAAAGGTTTTATTGGAGGTGTTGATTTTTATGGATTTTCTCTGGGTACCGAAATTACCGGGACTGATAAGAATGCTTATTCAGTAACAAATGGAATGTCATCTGTAATTGAATTAGATAACTTTTATGGTACACATGCAAATGGAGGTTTAAAAGTTTATAGTGCTTTTGACTCTTATCAGGAAAGTGTAAGTATACAGTTTGGTTCAGGAATATCACAGAAAGCGCATCGCTTAACAACATCCTCATTTACCGGTGATATTAGTGAGGATATTTCTTCTTTAAGTTATTCCAATTATGTAGATGTCCCTTTTGAAGTCGTAAGATCTAATGGAGCAACAACAGAACAATTGTATGCATCTTTTATTGATTCAAATAATAATGGAATTTTCGATTTAACATCAGATGGTTATGAGGTTATTATTGTTCATGATCTGTCTTATGATGAAACTCAGGCAAATGCCACTGTTTTAACAAATAATGGTAATGCTGATTTATTATTTAGCCTTTATCCATCATTAGTTGAAGGAGTAACCTGGAGTGAAGCAAGCTTGCCAAATAATGAAATAACAATTACACCATCTGTAATTAGAAATCTAAATTTAACTTCCGATCATTTAACTGTTTGGCATTCACCTACAGCAACAAATTATTCGCATGCAGATCATCATAGCATAAATATATTATCAGGAGCAGGTTCTCCATTTGCTATAATTGTAGGAAATGATGGAGGTGTTTTTTATTCAGAAGATGGAGGAGATACTTGGGTGTCTAAATCTAAAGGTTATATAACAACTCAGTTTTATGGAATCAGCAGGCATCCTAATGATTATATTTATTTTGGAGGGATGCAGGATAATGGTTCTTATATTTCAGGTTCTGATCCGGCAAAAAATGATGATTGGAATGCTGCATTGTCTGGTGATGGTTTTGATGTTGTATGGCACGCAAAAAATCCTGATAAGATAATTGGTTCTGTATATTATAACGATCTTGCAAGATCTGAAGATGGTGGCAATTCGTGGGTTGATTTATCGAGCGGTATAGGAGATAATACAAGTGAAAATGCTCCATTTCTAACAAAAATTGCAAGTTCTAAAATTAATCCTGATCTTCTTTTTGTTGGAGGACAATCCGGATTGTGGAGATCAGATAACTTTGGAACTAACTGGGATAAAATATCAATGGGAGCAAACTGGGGCTGGGGAGATGGAGGTTATCCTAAAATGTCTATTAGTGAAGCAAATCCTGATGTTGTTTGGGCTGGTATCCTGATGAATAGTGCTGATGGATATACGAAAGGAACAATGCATGTTTCAACAGATGGAGGACTGACTTTTACTGATGCTGTAAATGCCATGGACCTGGGAGCTGTTTCCAATATTGCAACTCATCCTTCAGATCCTAATACTGCATATTTACTTTTTTCTTATGCATATTATCCAAAGGTATTCAGAACAACAGATTTAGGTCAAACCTGGGAAGATATCACTGGTTTTAACCAGGTGGATGGTCTAGGAAATGTAAGCTATGGTGCTGATTATAGTTCTAATGGCTTTCCAAATGTTGCTGTTAATTCTTTATTAGTAATGCCTTTTGATGAAAATGAGATTTGGGTTGGAACAGAAATAGGATTATTTATTTCATATGACAAAGGAGCGTCATGGTCTATTGCCGATAATGGAATACCAGCTGTTTCAATTTGGGATATGAAAATTGTTGGTGATGAAATCGTTGTGGGTACGCATGGTTTAGGAGTTTGGACAGTTAAACGTTCCGGCTTAACAAATACTAATTATTATCCTTATATAAATGGTTTGGGTGTTAATCCAAAAGGGAATTTTACTTTGGAGGTAATAAATTCATCTACCTATGACAAATTGGAAATTTATGTGGATGATATTTTATTAACAACCTATAATAATGTTGTTGAGGGTACTAAACAATACGAGCTTAATGCTGCTAATGTACAGAATAATGAAAGGATTAGGGTTGTTGCATACATTGGAAATACTTCGTATTCTTCGAATGGTGTAGATATTCCATTAATTAATATTTCTACCATATTGCCAAGTTATGCTACCAGATTTTCTGATGAATCAGAAAATGCTTTTTATGGAAATGGATTTTCTATAAATAATGTTGATTTGGGGGATAATGCATTAACCACATCTCATCCATATGAAGAAAATTTAGATATATATTATACCTTAAAATATCCGATAATTGTATCAACAGATCAATCCTTGGCGTATTTAAAATATAAAGATATTGCGTATATAGAAACTGGAGAGGATGGTTCTGCTTATCCAGATTCCGATTTTTACGATTATGTTGTTGTTCAGGCAAGTAAAGATGGTATAAATTGGTCAGATTTGGCTAATGGATACGATTATAATTATTCAACAGTTTGGACTGGTTCAAGTAGCAGTTATTCAGATACACCAAATTTATCGCAGTATGTAAATCATAATATTGATTTGTGGAATACATTTAATGCTGAAGACACTATTATAATAAGATTTAAATTACACTCAGATCAATTAGAGGCAGGCTGGGGATGGGCAATCGATAATCTACAGATTCAAGAAGAGTTTAATGGTATATTTAATGAATCAGTTAACGATTTTAAGTTTAATATTTATCCTAATCCGGTAAAAGATAAATTTGAAATAGAACTTGACGATTCATATATCGGCGATATTGTTATATCAATAATTTCAATGAAAGGCGAAGTTTTAATTAAAAAAGAAGTCTTTAAAGATTCTCAATTTCTAAGTCAAAGAATAAATATTGAGTCATTATCAAAAGGAAATTATGTTGTTTTACTTAGTTTAGGAAAAAAGAAAAGCTCTCAATTATTGGTAGTTAAGAAATATTAAAGAATATTTAACAGAGAAAGGATGTTGTTTTATGACATCCTTTTTTACTTTTATTAAACATTTTTATTTGCTGTGATTAAAATAGAGTAATTTAGAATAGAAGTATTTTAGTTATGTAAGTGCAAGTGAATGAGATTTTTATTAAATTTATTGTTTAGAATGGATTTAAATAGAATAAAAAAAGATACGAATATCTTTTGTTGATGTTTATGAACTAATTATATTTGTTAAACATTTAAGAGGTTACTGTTAATAACAAACAAAACATTACACCATGACAACAATGCAATTCAATGAAAAGTTATTGAGCCTACAGGATAAGCTTAAGTATTTTGCGCTTAGTTTAACGGCCAATGAAGAAGACGCAAATGATTTGTTGCAGGAAACAACATTGAAAGCTTTAACATATCGAAAGCAATTTGTATCAAATACAAATTTCAAGGCATGGGTGTTTACTATTATGAAAAATACTTTCATAAATAATTATAGAAGAACTCAGAAAACAAGAAATACATTTGAATCAGTTGAGGATGCATACAGAGTAGCATTTAAAGGAAATTATTCATCTGAAACACCTGAAATGGTTCAAGCTGTAAACGAAATGAATCAAAGTATTGAAAAGCTTGATGATGAGTTTAGAATACCCTTTACAATGCATACTTCAGGATATAAATATAAAGAAATAGCTGAAGAACTTGATTTGCCAATTGGAACTGTAAAAAGTAGAATATTTTTTACACGTAAAAAACTTCAAAATATGTTAGATGAGTAAAATCATTTATACATTTTAGAACTTTACATAGTTTCGTAGCGAACTTTTTTAATCGTAATATATGATATATGCAGGATAAGTTATTATTACTTATCTTGCATTTTTAGTATAAGAATATGTCTGCAAAATTATCAAAATACCAAAGGTTATATAATCAAATAGAAGAGTTAACAACTCCGGTTAATAATCCAATCTCAAGAATGGCAACTATTTCAGCTATTTTACATCACAAAATGAAAGGGTATTTCTGGACTGGATTTTATTTGTTATCAGAAGGCGAGTTATTAGTTGGACCATATCAAGGACCATTGGCTTGTTTAAGGCTAAAAAAAGATACCGGAGTATGTTGGGCTGGAGTTAATACAAAAGAAACTGTTGTTGTTGAGGATGTTGAGAAATTTCCCGGACATATTGCATGTAGTTCTTTATCTAAGTCTGAAATTGTTGTTCCTGTTTTTAATAAGGATAATCAGGTAATTGGTGTTTTAGATGTTGATAGTAGAGATTACTCAAATTTTGATCAGGAAGATAAAGAGGGATTAGAAAAAATTGTTGAGTTAATTTATAAATAGTATTTTGTCTTCATTTTGAAGAATTAGATATAAAATGAGGCAGAGTGGGAGAATTCTTCAATTTAAGAATCCAAAATCCCATCAATGAATAATTATAAATATTTACTCCTTTCGTTACTATACTTTAGTGTCGCTCTAAATGTATGGTCAGAGGAGTCTGTTCTTGATAATTTACATCGTAAACTAAAAAATGCTTCCATAACTGAAAAGGTAGAAGTCTACAATCAACTTTCGAGATACTATTTAACCTCAGATGCAGAAAAAGCAGTAATGTATGCTGATAAAGCTCTTAACCTTGCAAAGGACTTAAATGATAAAAAAGGAGAAGCAAAAGCCTATGGAAACCTAGGTATGGGTTATTACTTTCTGAGTGATTATGATGAGTTGCTGGAATATTATAAGAAATCTTTAAGTGCTTATAAATCAATTGGTGATCAGGAAGGAGTAAATGTTTTAGCCACAACTTTTTATCGCTTAAGTAAGTTTCATAAATCCTTAGATAGCTATAAAAGATCCCTTTTAATTTTATTAAGCGATACAAATGCTCATGTATCATCTATTGTTGAAACTTACGAAAACATTGGTAATGTCTATAAAAATTTAGGTGATTACCATCTTGCCTTAGACAATTATAGAAAAGCTCTAGACTTACTTGATGAGACAGATGATAAATCTACCTTATGGAGAAACATTGGTGAGATTTATTTATATCTGGAAGATTATGATTCTGCTTTGGAGTATTTTATTTATTTATATGATGAACTTGTAATTCGAAAAGATAATATTGGGATTAGTGAGGTTCTGAATCGTATGGCAGGAACGCTGTATCTTAAAAAGGATCTGGTTAAGGCAAAGAAATTATTTGAAGAAGCACTTAATCTGCAAATAGATCTAAATGATCATCTTGGATCTTCATTATCATTATTGAATCTGGCAAAAATTGCAAAGGACCATAAAAATTATAAAGAAGCGATTAAGAACTTTAATAAAAGTTTGAAATTAGCTGAAGTCATAAATAATAAGAGTGTATTACGTACTATCTATTACGAGTTATCTTTAATTTATAAAGAGCAACAGAATTATAAAAAAGCCTACGAATACCAGGTTTTATATTCAGATATTTCAGATTTCTTGTCTCAGGAACAAAAAGCTGAAGAGTTTACAAATACATTGGTTGTTCATGACCTGGAAAAGAAAACTCAGGAAAACGATATTCTGCAAGCAAAAAATGAAAATTACCGACTTCGTTTAGAAAAGGAAAATCTTTCAAAATGGCGCCTGTCGTTTGGATTTACCATCTTGGTAATTCTTATATTGGTTTTTATCATCTACTACAGATACTATCTAAAAAGAGTAGAAAATCAAAATCTGGAACATAGAATCAAAGAAGCTCTTAATAAACAGGAAGAGCAGCAACAAATTATTGTCCATCAATCCAGCTTATCTTCATTAGGTGAATTAGCTGCTGGTATTGCGCATGAAATTAATCAACCTATTCAAAATATTTCATTGTCGGCAGAAGGTATTCAGTTTGAATTGTTGGAGGAAAATCCTGATCAAACATTCATTAAACAATCTGTTAGTGAAATTTTTGAGGATATAGTCCGCGTTAGAGAAATCGTAGATCACATCAGAGTCTTTTCCAGTGGTCAGAAAGAAACTGTTTTTGAAAGTTTTTCAGTTTCTGATTGTGTTGAATCTGCTATTTCAATGATACAACGTCAATATCAAAATCATAATATAGAACTGCAGTTAAAATTGAATTATGGAGTTCCTGAGGTCTTAGGTAATCCTCATAAGGTAGAACAGGTAATTCATAATCTTCTTTCTAATGCCAGAGATGCCGTAGAAGAAAGATTTGAGAAAGATCAAACCTTTAGAAAAACGATAACTATAAGTACAGGTGTTGATGAAAATGAAGTGTTTATTGAGGTAAGGGATAATGGGATTGGAATTCCGCAAAATAAAAAAACAGATATATTTTTACCTTTTGTAACCAGTAAGCAACTTGGTAAAGGAACCGGACTTGGTTTATCTATATCATACAGTTTAATTAATGAAATGAAGGGGCGTATTGAAGTAAAAAGCAGGGTGATGGATGGAACTAGTATGAAAGTAATCATCCCTATTACAAATGCAGAAAGCTCAAATATTATTAAATAAAATAAGCATATCCATATGGATCATTTAAAAATATTAATTCTTGATGATGAAGTAAGAATCACAGAGAAACTTAAATATCATCTCGAAAAAAGAAATTTCAATGTATATACTGCAAATACACCAAATCAGGGATTTGAAGTTTTAGAGAAAGAGCAGCCAGGTATATTAATATTGGATATTATGTTACCAGGTATGAATGGTTTGGATGTACTTAAAAAAGTAAAGGAAGAATATCCTAATACTGAGGTCATCATGATTAGTGGTTATGGAGATATGGATATGGTGATTGAAGCTATGCGAAAAGGAGCTTCCGATTTTATTCGTAAACCTTTTCAGGTTATGGATATTCAGGTGGCTGTTGAAAGAACCGGAAAGTTTGTTGAACTGCAGGCAAAACTTGAAAATGCTGAGAATATAGGTTCCCTGGTTTCAAAGGAGCTTGAGGGAATGATTGAAAAGGATTTTATTGGGGAAAGTGAAGCGATAAAACGAGTTTTAAAGATTGCATTAAAAGCAGCTCAGGATAAAGATGTAAATGTTCTGGTTACAGGAGAAAATGGAACCGGTAAAGAAATTATCTCCAGAATAATTCATTATGGGAGTCCTCGAAATAAGCAAGTTTTTGCACCTGTAAATAGTTCTGCAATTCCATCTACTTTATTGGAGAGTGAATTCTTTGGTCATGTTAAAGGTGCATTTACAGATGCCAGAGAGGATAAAAAGGGTTATTTTCAAATGGCAAACAATGGTACTTTGTTTTTAGATGAAATAGCCGATATGCCATTCTCATTACAAGCAAAACTGTTACGAGCTATTGAAGAAAATAAAATCAAAAGAGTAGGTAGTAATAAAGAAATTGCTGTAGATGTAAGAATTATTTCTGCTACCAATAAAAATATTGTAGAATTAATTGAACAAGAGAAGTTCAGAATAGATTTATATCACCGGATCAATACTATTGAAATTCATATTCCTCCATTACGTGAACGTCCAGAGGATATAAAGCCATTGTTAAATCATTTTGTAGAGTCCATTTCAAAGAAGAAGAATATTGATGTTCCTTCTATATCAAAGGAATTAATTAAAAAGCTACAGTCGTATCATTTCCCTGGAAATGTTCGTGAATTAAGAAACATGGTGGAACGTGCTTTGATTTTGTTTGAAGGTGAAGAGCTTTTACCTGAGGATTTTCCATTGAAAGGAGAGACTAAGAATAATGAAATCAATATAGGAACACTTTGTCTGGATGCTCATGAAAAGACTTTGATTATTGAAGCTTTAAAAAGATGCGACTATAATCAAACACATGCAGCAGAACTCTTATGTATCTCCAGAGATGCTATAAAAAGAAAAATTAAAAAGTTTGATATTTCGATAGATAAACAGATAGTATAACCCTTGAAAAAGCATTCAAGGGCTCTTTTGTTTACCATTGTATTGGTTCCAATCCTTTACTTATCAAATATTCATTGGTTTTACTAAAGTGCTTATTTCCTAAAAAACCTCTGTGGGCAGAAAGTGGCGATGGATGTGGTGATTTTAAAATATAATGTTTTGATTCATCTATAAATAAAGACTTTTTACCTGCGTATGCTCCCCATAATAGAAATACAATGTTCTCTTTTTCTTTTGCCAGATGTTTGATAACACTATCCGTAAATTCTTCCCATCCCTTTTTTTGATGAGATCCAGCCTGGTGTGCTCTTACTGTTAACGTTGCATTTAATAACAAAACTCCCTGTTTAGCCCAATGTTCCAGATTGCCACTTGAAGGAGGCGTAACTCCACAGTCACTTTGAATTTCTTTATATATATTGACTAATGATGGAGGAATTTTAATGCCATCATTAACTGAAAAGCATAATCCATGAGCTTGATTAATATCGTGGTAAGGATCTTGTCCGAGAATGACAACTCTGGTTTTATCTAATGGACATAAATCAAAGGCATTAAATATTTTTGCTGCAGGAGGAAAAATTGTCTGTGTCTTGTATTCTTCTTTTACAAATTGAACAAGGTTTTTAAAATACTCTTTCTCAAATTCGTCATTAAGTAGGTTTCTCCAGCCATCTTCAATCTTTACATCCATATTAATTATTTGTTTTTTTTATTTAATGAGCTTCAAAACTAATAGTTTTAGTTTTTAAAATAATGAGATTAGGAAGTTTATTTTAGAAGTCATTTTATTTATTTTTACACAAAATCTATAAAATCTATGTTAAGATTTCTACTTACAGTATTCATGTTTTTTAATTTCGATAATTCTTTTGCTCAATTAGATGATTTATATAATGAGTTAGATAATACGATTCAGAAAGAGTGGTATTATGTTCAGGTTAAAGAGCAACAATTAGATTCCTTAAAAAAACAACTAGCTTTAAATAATACGCAAGGTAAAGAATGGGAACGCTACAAACTTAGTAATGAAATTGCAGAGGAGTATACCGTATATGTCTTTGATTCCGCTATGTATTATTATCGAAAAGCTATAGATATTGCTTACAGAATTAATCATAAAGAATCTCTTGCTGGTACATTATCAAACTATGGACATCTATTGGTTTCGGTTGGCTATTACAAAGAGGCGATTGATACTTTAAATAAGGTGGTAATTTCTGATTTATCCTCAAATAAACTTCAGGATTATTACAGCTATGTGGTAAGAGCATATTATGATTTAGCTGACTATATTCGGGACGATTATTATTCAATAAAATATCGGAGAATTGCGGATAGTTATGTGGATTCCGTATATAAATATAGAGTTGAGGGAACAATTCGCCCGGTATTAACAAAAGCCATAAGGTATTTGGTTGATTGGAAACCAGATTCTTCTGCCTATTACTATCAATATGCTTATGATCATATGTCACCTGATCTGCATCAACAAGCCATCATTCATTCTTGTCTTGGATTTATTGATATTGAACAAGGCAGGAAAGAAGAGGGGATGAAGCATTTGATACATTCAGCTATAGCAGATATTAAAACAGTTACCAAAGAAGCTACTTCACTACGAACTTTATCAAAATATCTATATGAATATGGAGATATTCAACGTGCCTATAAATACATATTATTAGCAAAGCATGATGCCAATATCTTTGGTTCAAAACAAAGGATATTAGAGGTTTCAGAGATTTTTCCGGCTATAGAGGGTGCTAAATTAATAATGGAGGAGAAGAAAAAGGAGACTGCAGTACATTTTGTTTGGGTGGTTTCGCTAATAATACTTGTTGTACTTGTATTTTTGGTTATTGTTTATCGTCAGCTGTTTAATTTGCGAAAAATATGGATCTCGATTACTAAAAGTAATAAAGAATTAAAAGTTTTAAACGGAGAATTAAGGGAAGCTAATCGAATTAAAGAAAAGTATATTGGACATTTCTTTAACACAAGTTCTGGTTACATAAATAAGTTGGAAAGTATTTCTAAATCGCTGAATAAACTATTAGTGGCTAATAATCCTCAGAAATTAAAGACTGTTTTAAAAGATATCAACCCTAAAAAAGAGCGGGATAAGTTATTTCATAATTTTGATGAAGTCTTTTTATCATTATTCCCGGATTTTATTTCAGAAGTTGAGAGTTTTATATTGCCAGAGAATAAGTACGTGCTAAAAACAGGGCAATTATTAAATACGGAACTAAGAATATTAGCACTTATAAGGTTAGGAATTCAGGATAATGAAACTATAGCTAAGGTATTGGATGTATCTATTAACACCATTTATACTTATAAAACGAAGGCAAAGAATAAATCAGAGTTGAGTACGGAAGAGTATTTTATGAGATTAAATTCTATAAAATCAGTTGTTTAAGTTGATTTATCTGTTTATTTCTTAAAAATGTTTACAATTTTTCACATTTGATTACATTTTTATAAAAAAATAAATATATTTGTATCGTAAGTCTCAATAAATCTAAATTGTTTTAATATGGGAATAATTGGTATTGCTGCATTGCTAATTGGAATTTTCATTGTTAGAAAAGAAAGAATCAAACTGGTGAATAAATTGCATCAAATTCAAGGCCATTAAGCCCGATTTTATATTACTAATATTATAGTGATGTAGGAGAGTGGAACGATATTAAAAAGAAAGGTTGACAAATACTTGTCAACCTTTCTTTTTTTGTGAGGATGTAAAATAAACACTGTCTGTAAGCAACAAATTATTAATATTGTGACTTATGGCAGAAAAGAAAAAAGAATCCCCAGAATATATTGCAATGCGGGATTTAGCTCTTAGTCAATTAAAGAGCGGAAAATCATTAACAGGAGAAGGAGGTGTTTTTGCACCCATTATTAAAGAATTTCTAGAAAGTGCTCTTTCCGCAGAGATGGAGTGTCATTTAGATGAAGAAGAACGTAGTATTGGGAATAAACGTAATGGCAAAAGCTCCAAAACCTTAAAAACTTCATCTGGAGAAATAACTATTGAAACACCACAAGATCGGCATAGTAGCTTTGAACCCCAGATAGTAAAAAAGCGAGAAACCATATTGGCAGATAATCTTGCACCACAGATTATCGGACTTTATGGTCGAGGAATGAGTTTGCGTGATATTTCCATCCACATACAAGAGATGTATGATGTTGAAATATCAGCAACAACACTAAGTGAGATTACAGACAGAGTTATCCCACAAGTAAAAGAATGGCAAAATAGGCCGCTGGATGAAGTCTATCCAATTGTTTGGATGGATGCTATGCATTATAAAGTAAGGGATGGTGGAAAAGTTACCTCCAGAGCAGTTTACAATATATTAGCAATTAATAAAGAAGGCCGCAAAGAACTTATCGGTATGTATATTTCCGAAAGTGAAGGGGCAAACTTCTGGTTATCTGTATTAACTGATTTAAAAAGCCGTGGGGTAAAAGATATACTTATCGCATGCACTGATAATCTTAAAGGTTTTTCAGATGCCATACTAAGCATTTATCCCGAAACGGAAATACAAAAATGTGTAATTCATCAAATTAGAAATTCACTGAAGTATGTTGCCTCAAAAGATCAAAAAACGTTCATGAAAGATCTTAAAAAGGTTTATCAATCAGCAACAAAGAGCCAAGCCGAGATGGAACTTCTTAACCTTGAAGAAGCATGGGGTAAAAAGTATCCTATAGTCATAAAATCATGGCATGAGAACTGGGAAGAATTAACAACGTATTTTCAATATGATGAGCATATTAGAAAGATAATTTACACGACTAATGCTGTGGAAGGTTTTCATCGTCAAATTCGTAAAGTAACTAAAACTAAAGGAGCATTTCCTAGTGATATGGCATTAATGAAGTTGATCTACCTGGCTACTGAAAATATCTCTAAAAAATGGACTCAGCCTGTTCGTAATTGGGGATTAACCATTCAGCAGTTTTGCATAAAATTTGGAGATCGTATGAAAATTGATTTGTAATCAACCAACTCAAAAAAGCAAAAGTAGGTAGATTACAGAACCCGTCAAGGGTATATGAATGGCTTCGTACCTCAGCCACCCTTGACAGAACCTGAAATCTTCTCAATAAAGCTTTTGAGAATTGGTTTTAAGAAAAAAGATAATTTAATTTGAATAATCTAAATCAATCAGACAGAGTTATACTTACATATCCTTTTTTGTAGTGTCTATATATTCAAACGTATGCGTTAAAGCTCAAATTCCAGATCTTAATTCAGCGACATTAAATAAATATTGTCTTAGGTTTATGATCTAAAATCTAATGATCTATTGAATCTTAGTATTCATCAATGATTCCGCCTGTAATGCGAGTTAAATCTGTTTGAGACTCAACTACATTATACATGGCATTTAATTTTTGTATTGCAGCGTTTAAGTAATTAATCTGAATATCTCTAAAGTCAAAAGAGTCTATAACTCCAGTTTTTAACTTCTCTTCAGCCATATCCATATTTAACTTAGCAGCTTCCTCCTGCTCGTTTGCTAAAATAACCAGCTCTTTTTGTACTTCGTAAGTACTAAATATTTGCATGAGTTGGTTCTGTAGACTATGTTCCATTTGCTCTATTTCAACCATTCCTGATTCTTCTTCAATTTTAGCAATTTGAACGCTTCTTTTTCTTTGTCCACCATTAAAAATGGTATATGATAAATTTAAACCAACTGTTACATCAGAGTAGGTACTTTTAGTATCGGGAGTATTTTCAGTATAATATAGATTTCTATTGGTTTGAGAAACTCCACCATTCATGCTTAATGTTGGAAAATAATTGCTTTTAGCAAGAGATGTTTCTTTTGCTAATAAACTTTGGTTGATATACTGATTTTTAAGAGTTGTATTGTTTGAGATAAGTTTACCACTTAAATCAGCCAAAGTATAATCAGGCAGGTCGCTCTTAATCTCAGATGTTAGTTCCCACATGGTATTGTCTTTTATACCAAGAACATAATTTAGCGTTCTGATGCTGTTTTCAAATGCTACTTGCTGTTCCAGGTAAGTGGATTTATCTTGTAACCATGATGTTTTGGCTAACAAACTTTCATAAGTAGTTGTAACACCTATTTCTTTCCCGCTTAATTCTCTGTTATATCTGTCCTCAGACAATTTCATAAGTTTTTCATAAACCTTTACAAGCTCTTGTTGAATTATGCTGTTGTTATAGGCTGAAATAATATCCTGTATCGTGTTTTCAACAAGAATAGCCGTATTTCCTTTTGAAAGACTTTCAAGTTCTTCATATCTTCTTTTGGTGATTCTGGCACTAAAGCCATCAAACAGAACCCAGTTTAAACCCAAGTCTGGTGAAATAATTTCACTTCTGTAATCTTCATTATCATTGTAATTAAGATCTTCAGATAATGAAGCGCTAAAGCTTACTGTTGGCAAAGCTCCTGTATTACCCCAATTGTTATTTATAGAAGCAATCTTTTCATCATTACGTACGACTTTTAAATCATAATTATTTTGCAGGCCAAGTTCAATAGCCTGCGAAAGTGACAGGGTATTTTGAGACTGCATACTCATAGAGAGTATGCAGAACAAAACGGTTAATATTTGAAATTTAATTTTCTTCATTACCATTGTTTTTTAATCGATCATTTCTTTAATCAATAAACGATGAATTATCAATTTTCTTAGCCATATTCATTTGCAGTGTTTGTTCTATGTTTGCATTTATCACTGCAGTTTCAAGAGATTCAGGAGTAAATTCTTCTTTTGAAGTCAGCTTTTTAATTAATACCATGTTTTTGTTGTTTAGTACAATTAATACAGGTAAAATAATTAGAATAAATATGGTTCCAAACATAATTCCATATGCTAATGCTATAGCCATTGGAATAAGCATTCTTGCATCCGGACTGTTTTCTAAAATCAAAGGCATCAATCCACCTGTTGTGGTTACTGTAGTTAGGAATATTGCCCTAAAGCGTGATAGACCGGCATCTTTTACTGCTGGTATTAATTTCATACCATTTTCCAGGTTCGTATTAAATTTGGATACAAATACAATAGCATCGTTTATCACAACTCCGGATAATGCAACCATACCCCATAAACTCATCATAGATATTGGTTGACCATGAATTCCGTGTCCCCAAATAGCACCAATTATACCCAGAGGTATCATCATAATAATCAATAATCCCTGACGGAATGATTTGAAGTAAATCATAATGATAAGAACAATGATTAAGAAGGCCAGTCCAAAGTACATTCCCATACTTCCAGCCTGTTCATCACTATCTTTCTGCTGGCCTTGTTGCATTACTGTGATATCTGGATATTTCTTAGTAATCTCAGTTAAAATGTTTGTTTTGATAAATTCTAAAAGATCAGGTACCGACTGAGTTTGATCCTTTTGATAGGCGTCAACCCTAACTTCACGACGTCCGTTAAAGTGGTTGATTGAACTCAAACTACGAGCAGTACTAATTTCAGCAATGGTTCCAAGAGGGAAATCTCCTTTAGAAGTATGAATCAACATGTTTTCCAACTGGCCAACTGTTTGACGATTATCTCTGGAGTATCTCACATATACCCATATCTCATCTTTACCTTCCTGAATTCGTTGCGCTAAAGCACCATAAAATGCCTGGCGAACTTCCGTCATCAAGCTTTGTAATGTTAATCCAAGAGCATAGGCTTCTGGTTTTAGTTTTAGCCTTAATTCCTGACTTCCTAACTGGCTATTATCAGTAATATTATATAAAGCAGGCATTTGAGCCAATTGAATTTCCAGTTCTTCTTTTGCCTTTTCCAGTTCTTCTGCATTATAACCTAATAAACTTATAGAAACAGGAGCTCCAAATCTGTTTGATGCACCAACTGCAAATTTGTAGGCTTCAGGAATTTTTCCAACTTTTTCAGCAATAGCTTTTTTAATAGTTTCATCAGAAACCATGGTTTTTTCAAGTGAATTAAGGAACACACGGATCATACCTGCATTAGTTCCTCTTTCTGTACCTGAAAAAGAACTACCCATTGAAATACTCATGGCAGAAATATATGACATGGTATCTCCCTGTTCTTTCATTAACTCATTATTAGCCTCCCATGCTTTTTCCTCAATATCAAATAAAATCTGTTTTGTAATTTGTTCGTTTACACCCGGTTTTAAGGCCAAGTCAATAGAGAACATATCAGATGGAGATCCAGGGAAGAATGTAAAACCTATGATTCCACCGCCAACTAATCCAATGGTAATAATAAACAAACCTGTAATGGAAGCCATGGCTATTCCGCGGTGTGTTAAAACCCAATCTAAGAAAGGAGAATACAATTTATTTTTAAAAGCATCTAGCTTATTATCAATGTAAATACGAAGTTTTCCATACAGAGATGTTTTTCTGTTTGGTTTTAGCACTTTAGGATTTGCAAGGTGACCGGGTAATACAAACATACCTTCTAATAGAGATATTGCAAGACATACCACCACCACAAAAGCCATCTCGTACATAACCTCCATTTGACCTTCAATAACAAACAAAGGACTGAATGCAACCATAGTTGTAGCAACAGAAGTAAACACTGCAGGAAGTACCTCCATAGTTCCTTCAATTGCAGCACGGCGAGGAGATTTACCCATTTCAAAGTGAGTAAATATGTTTTCTCCAATCACAACACCATCATCAACTAAGATCCCTACAATCAGGATCATACCAAAAAGGCTGATCAGGTTCATTGTTAAACCAAACATGTTACCAATAATAAACATTCCTAAGAATGAAGCTGGAATTCCCCATGCAACCCATAAACTTAAACGGATATTCAATAGTAAGGATAATAAAAGAACAACCAGAATTACCCCTTGTATACCATTTTCAATTAAGATACCTAATTGACCATCAATAATATCCAAAAAGTCCATTCGAACTGTAATATGGAAATCATCATGAGATTTATTGAATTCATCAATATACTCCTTAACAATGGTTGATATATCTTCTAAATCTTCAGTATTTAATTTTTGAACTAGTAATGTAACACTAGGTTTTTTATTTACATAACCATTACTTGGATCTTCAGGAACCTGAAGTTTTACTGATGCTACATCACCAATTGTAATCGGTTGTCCATTTTCGTTAGATTTAATAACAATCTTTTCAATATCCTTTGGTTTAATGGACTTTTGACGGCTAATGATTTTTATTTGTTCACGTGGATTTCTGATTGTACCACCTGAAGCATCGAGGTTATTTTGAGCAATAGCAGTTTGAACATCACTAATGGTTAAGTTATATCTGCGCAATTGAGTTTCGTTTAACTCAACCGCAAGTTCAAGATTACTTGGAACACCAAATATGTTGATTTGCGAAATTTTACCTGTAGCTAAAAGATCATCCTCAACCTTATTTGCCATTTTGTTTAAGTCCAATACATTATCAGACTCTGCCGATAACGACATAAACATAGCCATGTCACGCGCCCGACCCTTTGCTACGATTGGTCTTTCAGCATTGGATGGGAAGTTAGAAATTCCGTCAACAGCATTTTTTACATCCGAAAGCAGCTCATCCATGTCATAACCATTAAGAGCGGTTACAGTAATAGTTGCAGAACCTTCACTAGATGTAGAAGAGAATTCCTTAATACCAGAAATTCCTCGTAAACTGTTTTCGACCAAAGAGGTAATCCCTTCATCCATTTCTTTTGGTGTTGCACCTGGATATGAAACAGAAACAGAAATTGTTTTTGATTCCACTAATGGGAATGTTGCCTTTTTCATATGAGTCATGGAGATGTAGCCAATCAAACCCAGAATGACAATCACCATTTTCCCGTAAAAAGGATATTTTACAAATTGTGATAATATTTTTTTCATGCGTTTATTCTTTGTTTTTTAGTCGCATGGAACTCGCAAAACTCAATTATTCTCATGAGAGAGAAAACTTTCATCATGCTCGTTTCATTTTTACTCAATAGATAGTTTATGATGCTGTTTTGTTTATCCTTCATTAGATATAAAATGGCATCTGAATTTATTTAGAAATACTATTGATGTTTAGTCTCTTGCAACGTATTCAACGTTTGAACTAATTGATGCCAAAGACTCAATCACTACAGTGGTGTTTTCTTCAACTCCAGTAATAATATATGAGTCATTTAATGAACGAATAATATTTACAGGAATCTTATTCAGTTTACCATCAGCCAGTTCATAAACATATGAGCTATTTACGATTGCCTCTCGGGGAATTTCAAAACCAGAAATATTATTCCCTTGAAATGAAACATCCACATATTCTCCTTCCAACAGGCTCATTGTACTAGAAGGATAAAAAGTTAAATAAACGTTTACCGATTGAGTTTCTTCATCAACGTAACCTGAGATTCTTGAAACTTTAATCTCTGTTTTTTCATCGTATTTGTTAGTTAATGTTGCAATGTCTCCTGTTTTAATCCATTTTAAATCATCAGTAAATACAGGAACTGTAACTTCTAATTTATCTGAACGAATCAGAGTAGCTAAATTAGAACCTGTAGTTGCTGCAGAGCCAATTTCTTTATTTACTGATTTAAGAGATCCATTAAAAGGAGCTATAATGGTATATTTACTAAGATCAATTTCTTGATTTTGTAAGTTGTAGTAATTGGTTAAAACATTATTCGCAGATAAGAATACTTTTTCCTGATTTGAATTTATTTTAGGTAATTCGGGCAATGATTGTTCCGGATCAATAGCCACAAAAAAGTTATTCCATTTTTCGTATTCATTAGGAAAATCAACTCTAATGTCAGGAAGAATTTGAGCCAGTGTTTGAAGAAAACTACTAATGCTGGCTTTGTGAGTAGCAAGAACATCCTGTTTGTAAATCTTTACAATCACATCGTTCTTTTTAAACGATTCACCTTCTTTAAACAAGATATCACCCTGTAAAATACGGCCAGAAACTTCAGCAGTTAGATCTACTGTGTTAAATGCAGAAACCCGTCCTCTGTATTTCATGTTTGTTTCAATATCAGAATATTTAATCTGACGTGCTTTTACATTCATAGTGTTACGCTTCTGCTCATCTTTCCTTGGATTAGCTTTAGAATTAATCAAGTAGCTTGAAAGAGCAACTGCGCCAACAATAATAGCAAGTCCTATTACAATGCTAAAAACTTTCTTTTTCATCCGTTTATATTTTGTTTTGTGTGGTTTCAGGCAACATCAATTTTAAACAACCATATTAATACAAATAAGATATAATGGATTGTTATGGCTTGTTTTATGCCTATTGTTGTAAATATTATTAAAAACTATTTATAGTGAAGGTAAAAATAGAAGGCTATTCTGAAAAGTTGAAAATTAATGAACAAACGTATGTTTTTTATATACCAAAATCATTATTTATGAATTGTAATATAAGAAGACATGTTGTTCATAAAAACAATATGTTTGAAATAAAACAGGCTACTTTTGTACAATATATTTAAGAAATATATTCGGATTGCATAGTTTTGTTTATTAGAGTTCATAGATTCTATCTATTTATTTTAAAAACTTTAGTAAAATTATAAGCTGTGAAATTTAATATTTGGAAAAAATACTGGATGCAAATAGTTGTATGGTCTGCATTATTTGCCATATATTTTAACATGATATATTATTTCTCTAATGCTTTTGAAGCTTTAGTGATATCCAGTTACAATGTTATATGCCTTGTTTTAATTTTTAATATCGTGGTATATTACTTCTTTCCTAAATATTACCATCATAAGACTGTATATTTTTTAATATCGTTTGCTTTTATTCTCGTTATAACCTCTATTGTAGTTACCGGAGAAGTATTATCGTTTAAACTATTGCATGGAGACGGAAAGGAACATCCACCAATCGTTTTTCTTTTTATGAGATTATTAATGCAGTTTAGTGTCGCCTTTTTTGCTGCAACATCAGTTAGTTTGATGGAACAAACAACTCAATTAAAGGAAAACGAGAAGTTGTTAAATGAGGAAAAATTAAAAACCGAATTAAAACTATTAAAAGCTCAGATTAACCCTCATTTTATTTTCAATGCGCTTAATAATATTTACTCTTTAACGTATATGCAAAAGCAAAATGCACCGGAAAGTGTATTGAAACTTTCAGAAATGCTTAGGTATGTATTTTACGACTGTAATAAAGACAAAGTGCAATTGGTTCAGGAAATAAAGTACATAGAGAACTTTATGGCATTTCAACAAATGAAATCTGAACATATACAAAATATTAAATTTGAAATAGGTAGCAATCTGGATATAATAGAAGTAGCACCAATGTTATTTATTCCATTTATTGAAAATGCTTTTAAGTACAGTAAAATTGAAGAGATAGAAGAGGCTTATGTTGATATAGATATAAAGTACAATGAAAATGAATTGTTCTTTATTATTGAAAACAGTGTTCCTCAAAATGGGAAAAGTATTTCGGGTAGTGGCATGGGTATTAAAAATGTTAAACACAGGTTAGATATTATTTATCAGGATAAATATCAACTTAGAATAAAGGATGCAGATCAAACTTATAGAGTTGAGTTGTCTCTGGAGGTATAGAAAAAGACTGTTAGATTAAAGACACAAGGCTATTTACAAGGTTATTAAAAATAGTGTTTAAATAAATTTGTTTTTATCTAATAATGCGAATCAAGTGTTGGTTTTTCATATTCAAAAGGCTGAAAGCCCGAAACATCACAGCAAGGGGCAGTGCCTCCGCAGAGTAGCTATGGCGCTCGCAGATCGCCCCTTGTATTAGTCGATAAGTAAATATCAGGCTGTAAGTCTGAGACTTATGGTTGATGTTTCAGACTTACAGCCTGAATGGGCATTTCGCTCAAGGCCTTGGGGTGATACCCCAAGTTATGATGTATAAGGCTTTCAGCCTTTTAAACCATTACTTTCAACCCTTGATTGACATTAAATAATTAATAATTAATAATTAATAATTGTACAGGAGTTTAATTGATTGTTGTGTAATAAAACAATTTGATGAAAGTTTATGAAGTAAATGTTGGTTATTAGTAAATTGGTTTTTTATAGGTAAACTTAATCCGTCTTTTGTCTTTATACTTTTGTCTTAAATCTAAATTAAGAATATATGAAAATCAGATGTATAGTAATAGATGATGAACGCCTGGCTCGCGAGTATATCATAAATTACATTGCTAAAATTCCGCAATTGGAATTAGTAGGAGATTTTAATTCTCCTCTAAAAGCTATGGATCTGATTAAAGAAAAAAAGGTGGACCTGATATTTCTGGATATTCAGATGCCGGATATTACAGGAATTAATTTTATGAAGAGTCTGGATCAGAAACCAGATGTAATATTTACCACGGCTTATCAGGAATATGCTATTGAAGGATTTAACATTAATGCTATTGATTATCTTCTTAAACCTTTTTCTTTCGAGCGTTTTTTTCAGGCTGTAAATAAGGTTATTGATAAGTTTGAATTAAAGTCAGATAATAGAAATCAGGTAGCTGACTATACCCAAAATGAAACTAAAATTGCGGATGGTTATTTAACTGTTAGAGCCGACCGTAAATTATATAAAATCAATTTCGATCATATTATTTATATCGAAGGACAAAGAGCTTACGTAACTTTCCATACAGAAAATAAAAAAATAACCGCATTGGCCTCTTTAAAAGAATTGGAAGATGCCTTACCAAAAGAAGACTTTATCCGAATTCATAAATCTTATATAGTTTCAGTTAGGGAGATTCTTTCGTTGGAAGGAAATATTCTGGAAGTTAATAATACTAAACTACCTGTTGGTAAAAACTATAAAGAAGCCGTTCTGAAGATATTTGGTTAAAATCGCTCTCAATCTCCTCACATAGCCCCTCTCAATCTACCCAAAGGGGAGAAGGTGATTTACAGCATAGTTATAATTTTGAATATTGTAATAAGTGCAAGGCACAAAATCGTTTCTAAAAAATTTCAGGAAGGAAAATGCAGGCGCAATTTTGTATCTAAAAAATTTCAGGAAGGAAAATGCAGGCGCAATTTTGTATCTAAAAAATTTCAGGAAAGAAAATGCAGGTGCAACTTTGTATCTGAAAACTTTAGGAAGGAAATTGCAGGTGCAATTATGTATCTGAAAAACTTCAGGAAGGAAAATGCAGGTGCAATTATGTATCTGAATAATTTCAGGAAAGAAAACGCAGGTGCAACTTTGTATCTGAGAAATTTCAGGAAGGAAAATGTAGATGCAACTTTGTATCTGAGAAAATTTAGAAAGGAAAATGCAGATGCAACTTTGTATCTGAAAAATTTAAGGAAAGAAACTGCAGATACAAAAAGATATTAACGATGATATTTTATATAAAAAAACCTGTGAAGTTTGCTTCACAGGTTTTTTATTATGTAGAATTTAATTTTAGTATAACTTAATCAAATAATTTACTTTATTGTTAATTTTTTAATGGCAGAAGATCCATCCTTGAAATATATATTTACTAAATATAAGCCTTGAGTTAGATCAAGATTGATTTTAGTATCCGGACATACAACTTCTTTTACCATATTACCTTGAGAATTATATATCTGAATATAGTCAATGATTTCATCACTCTCTATTGAAATATTATCAGTAGCTGGATTTGGATATAGTTTGACATCAGAAATAATGGACTCTTTTGAATCTATGTCAGTTGTTACGTCAGTAGTTAAGGTCCATGTAAATGATGATGAAGTAAACGTATCACTCCATTTAATATAGTAAGTGGTATTAGCTTGTGCTTCAAATGATATTTCCGATTGATAACTACAGTTGTCATCCGATCTGTAAACATATGACGACCCACAATCTGTATATAGAGAAACATAGGTGTCAGCACTAGTTAAACCACAAGATGAAATTGTTATTGTAGCATCTACAGTAGGAGTGTATTCAAACCATTGACTACCTGAGCTGTTGTCAGCAGTGTTTTCTCCCAAACTTGCAGTGATTGCTGTACTACAATCTTCACCTGCATAATAATCAGTTTCACTTAAACTCCAATAAAAATTGTTTGAAGTATAATTATACCAAGCAATAAGGTATGTCTGTCCCTCTTCGCATATAAAGGATAAAGACTCATTACCTTCTGCATAATAGGTATCGCAATTTGTATATACTGTTACATAAGAGTCTGCATCTGTAGCTAAATTTTGTAAATCTATTCTTCCACTTTTTGTTGCAGTATAATAATACCATTGTTCTTCATATTGACCCAAAGAATGTTCATTATTACTGTCTGCTGTTGCTAAAATTGGGTTGCTACAAAATTCACCAGGTAAATAATCCTCTTCACTTAAGCTCCAGTTAAAATTAGTGGAATTGTAATTATACCATCTAATATAATAGGTTTGTCCCTCTTGGCATGAAAAAGATAAAGATTCATCTCCTTCTTCATAATAGGTATTACAATCTGTATATATTACTACATAAGAGTCTGCATCTGTAGCTAAATTTTGTACTACAATCTTTCCATCCTGGGTTGCTGTATAATAAAACCATTGATTACGATACTGACCTAATGTATGTTCATTATTACTATCCGCTGTTGCCAGTAATGGTAAACTGCATGCATCTCCTTCAACTAAGTCTTCTTCGCTTAAACTCCAATTAAAGTTGGTAGAATTCTTATTATACCATTCTATATAATAAGTTTGACCTTCAGTACATTGAAAAACTGATGATTCTGCTCCCGATGCGTAAGAAGTTTCACAATCAGTGTAAATCATTACGTAAGAGTCTGCATCTTCAGCCAAATTTTCCAATACAATTTTCCCATTCTTTGTAGCAGTATAACTATACCACTGCATGCGATATTGACCAAAAGAGTGCTCGTTATTGCTATCAGCTGTAGCTGTTGTTGAGTTACTACAGAATTGCCCATTGGTTTCACTTTCTTCACTAATGGTCCAGTTAAATGATGAAGATGTATATTCATCGTCCCACTTAATATAGTATGTAGTATTAGCTGTAGCATAAAACAATACTTCTGATTGATAGCTAAACTCGTCATCGGATTCATATTCATAATTCGAACTACAATCAGAATATATATAAAGATATGTATCCTCAGTAGTTAAACCGATTGAAGAAACTCTTAAAACACAATCCTGTGTAGCTGTGTAACTAAACCATTGAGCACCATTACTGTTATCTGCAGTGTTTTCACCAATGTTAGCTTCTATTGGCATGGAACAGAGTTTACCTGGCGTTATAGTTTCTTCACTAATATTCCAGATGTAAGAAGAAGAAGTGTATTCGTCATCCCATTTAATAAGAAAAGTCGTATTTGCTTCAGCATAAAATTCTATTTCAGATTGTTCGTTGACCTCGTCATCTGATTTATATAAATAATCAGATACACAATCAGAATATACATAAAGGTATGTATCTTCAGAAGTTAAGCCTACAGTTGAAATGGTTAAGATACAATCTTGTGTAGTTGTGTAACTAAACCATTGGGCACCATTACTGTTGTCAGCAGAATTCTCGCCTAATGAAGTTTCTAATGGTACTGTACATATTTCACCAGGTGTATAACTTTCTTCAGATAAACTCCAGTAAAAGTTAGTAGAATTATTATTATACCATCTGATTAAATATGTTAGTCCTGCGTATGACTCAAACGATAAAGATTCACTGCCTCCATCATAATATGTACTGCAGTCAGTATAAACTTCTACATAAGAGTCTGCATCTTCAGCCAGATTTTGCAAAATTATTTTTCCATCCTGGGTGGCAGTATAGCTATACCATTCATATGTTGACTGACCTAATGTATGCTCGTTATTAGCATCGGCTGTGGCATCAAGAGGATCTGAACATTGTGAGCCTTGGGAAAAGATATTTATCGCACCAAGTAATACGATTGTAATTAAGAGTAATTGTTTTTTCATGAATGAATTTAAAAATGTTACGTAAAATTATATTGTCTGATATTGTTGTTTAAATATTAGATGATTAAGTATTATAAATACTACAAGTAAATCAATTTATGTTTTCCGAAAAATTATTAGAAATGATGCAAATAATATCAGTAAATGCTTAGAGTATAAGCTACTTTTAAACTTTTTAGATAAAAGTCTTCATAATTGCTCTGCTAATAAAAATAATTTATAGGTGATAATGGACAAAGGTATATAAAATTTGATTAGAACCAGAAAATTTAAATTTATACGTTGATAAATCAATTGTTCAACTATTGTTATTTTATGATACTACTTTATAATTCTTTTAAATAAATTGTATTGTTTAAAATTCTGATATAGACATTAAACTTTTATGTGTCAAATCTGTTTTGATATAGATGCAATCTAATATAATTGTATGATTTATAAATTTTGAAGAACGCTACTTTCTAATTCATTATATCATTCATATAAATGGAGAATATACTAAAAAACACAACAGATAGTATCTGGGCAGTTGATACTAACTATAGAATTCTCTATTTAAATGATGCATTCAAAATCTCTTTTAAAAATGCTTATGGCTTTGATTTAAAGGAAGGAGATACAATAATCGATAAGCTTCCATCAGAAATTTCTTCGCTTTGGCAAAATAGATATCAAGCTGCTTTAGACGGAAATAGTTATAATTTCAAAGAATATCTAAAAGATAACAATAACCAAAGTTTATACATACAAGTTTCGTTTTCTCCCATTAAGTCCTGCGGAAACATTACCGGAGTAACTTGTTTTGGGCGGGATATTTCTAAAGAAAGGTTGAATGAATTAGAATTAAAGAAATATAGCATCCTGTTAAAATCAAGTTTAGAGAGTCAGAAGGATACAATATTACTTTCTATAGATAAAGAATTAAAATATATGTATTTTAATTCTGCTCATTTTGAAGTCATGAAATATGCCTATAATAAGGAAATTGAAATAGGTATGAATATTCTGGATTGTATAACGAATAATGAAGATAGAGAGGCTGCATTAGATAATTATACACGTGCATTTAATGGTGAATCGCATTCAAATATTAGGATTTTTGGAGATGTGAATAAAGAGTATTACGAAAGTTTTTTCAATCCTATTAAAGATGATAATGATGAAATAATTGGAGCTACAGCCTTAGCTAGAAATATAACTAAACGAATAAAACAAGAAGAGGCTTTAAAATTAGCTAATATAACTAAGGATAAGTTCTTTTCAATTATATCACATGATCTAAGATCACCTATTTCTTCAATAACATCTTTAGCAAAAATATTATATGATGATTTTGATAATTTTGCGCCCAAGGAGATTAAATCTTCGCTAAACGTAATTAGTAAAGGATTGGATTTAACTTATAATCTCTTAGATAATCTCTTATTATGGTCAAGAACACAAACTAATTCAATTGTATTAAAACCTTCTAAAGTTAATTTGTCTGTAATCTCTAATAATATTATTGATGTATTTAATCAGAATATTTTAAACAAGGAGATAAAACTAACTAAGAATTACTCTAATGATTTTGAGATATATGCTGATCCACAAATGATTTCAACCATAATCCGAAATTTATTATCAAATGCAATTAAATTTTCTCACCAGAAGGGACATATTGAGATTGGATTCGAACGAGATAATCTTAATGGTGAGCATAAAGTACTCATCTATGTAAAAGATGAAGGAGTTGGGATTTCAGAAGATGAAATATCAAGAATGTTTAATATTGGAGAAAACATTTCAACCCCGGGAACCCAAAACGAAAAGGGTACTGGATTAGGATTAATTATCTGCAAAGAATTTGTAGATAGACATCGTGGCCATATCTCAATTGAAAGTGAAATTGATAAAGGGACAAAAATTAGCATAGAACTTCCACAATAGAGAACTATATTTTATAATTAATTTAAAGTCATAAAAGAACAGATCAGAAGTGTTCTTTATATTTTCTCTAGTAAATGATTTCATAGTTATCTGCAAAATTAATATCATCGATTTCTGCATTGCAATCAAACTTAACGGTCACAACACAAACAAATTATTTATTCATATTAGGCAATGTTACTTATATAATAAATACTCCAGATTTTTATCCCCAGCGCATTTCTTAACATAGATCAAGTGTACGAGGTGTGATGCTGATCTATATTTGTATTAAAGATTTAAAACAAAGAAGAATGTAACAATCAAGTCACTTCTAATCTTAAAGAATCTTGAGTGTTTCATTTGAAAGAGAAAAAATAAAAACAATTAAAAATTAATACAATGAAAAGATTAAGTTTATTATTATCAGTCGTAGCAGTAATTACATTTTCAGCATTTACAGCAAGTAAATCTTCAGTTTGGACAAATGATGCAGCACACTCTCAATTGTTCTTTACTGTAACACACTTAGGAATTAATGATGTTAGCGGAACATTTGATGACTTTACTGTTAATGTAGAATCAACCAAACCTGATTTTAGTGATGCAGTATTTAACTTAACTGCAAAATCAAGCTCGATTAATACAAGAGTAGAAGCTCGTAATAATCACCTTAAAAGTGCTGACTTTTTTGATGTTGAAAAATATCCGGAACTAACATTTACTAGTACAGACATAAAAAAGGTAGGAGAAAATAAATATAAATTAACTGGTGATTTGACTATTCATGGTGTTACAAAATCGGTTACTGTAGATTTGTTATACAGAGGACAAACAACAAATCCAATGTCATCACAACTTACTACTTCTTTTCAAATAGATGGAACCATTAAATGTTCAGATTTTGAAGTAGGAGGTAAATTTCCTGAACTAATCATTAGCGATGAAGTTAGAATTGTTGCTAATGGAGAATTTGTTCAACCTGAATAATAATAGCCTGTAAAAGGACGAATAAAAACATTAAATAATTAAAGCATTGTATTTGTTGATACAGTGCTTTTTTTGTTGGTATTATCTTGTACTGAAATAGCGTTATGTAATAAAATAATAATATTGAAGAACAGATTTAAGCCACAAGTTAAAAACTTGAGGCAGGGTAAAGCAGTATATGGGCTATGGTCCAAGTTACAAACTTGAACCAGTAAGAGGAGACGTTTCGCTGAACAAAGAAATAAGTCTATGTAATTATTGACAAAAACTGTATTTTATAATATATTAATATAATGCATGGTTAATGAATACATAATCAATGTTACTACAATAATTATAGTTTATATAAGCGTAATGATATTTTCCTAATAAATTAGATTATGAAAAAATTATTGACAACTATAATCTTAATTGTTTGCATTTCTTGTGAAAATGAGTCTGAAGTAAATAAATCTAATTATCTTTTAAAACCTGATAAATACGATATTTTTAGTGTGATATATTCACTAAACGATAATTCTTACTTAGTTAGAAACTTTTATTCTACATCTGAAACATCAACTAATTATGCAACCGGTTATCTTATTGTAAAAGATAATTACAGTTATGAAATAGAGATAGAATTTATTATTGATGATTTAGATAATAATATTTCAATATCAAAGAGCTTAACAGATTCAGGATCAATTAAAGTAATTTCGGAAACTTATCATAAAACAGGAGGTGGATGGTATGGATTAGGTAGATATATTACAGGTAATTTCCTAATGCAATCGTCTATTTATTCAACATATCAAGGATCTTATAACAATGATCCTTATTTTATAATAACAATTTCATTATTTCCAGTTGATGAGGGGACATTGGTATTAAAATTTAATTAAAGAATCATTTATTTCAGATCCTATGTTTGGCATAGCATACTACGTTCGGCATAGCGTCTCGCTGTGTCGTATAATCAAAGGTCTCAGGCCAGATATTTTTGAAATAATAAATGCTAGTAGTAAATACAAAAGGCCGGAGGCCTGAAATTAACAACGAAGCGAGACGCTTCGCTGAACTAGAGCAAAGGTCCAAGTTACAAACTTGAACCAGCATGTGGTTTATTATACAAAAAAGAGGCTATCTACGAATAGATAACCCCTTGAATTTATAGCTACTAATTTTTCTTCTTATTTTCTACTTGGTGAAATAGTATTCTCCTGAACCAATTTTGATTTTGACTTTACCTTTTTCGTAACCTAAAACTTCTATATCCTTTGATGTCGCTATAGAATTACCATTTTCTAATAGGGTATCTTTGTCATCGGCAGGGAAGTATACCACAGCAGTTGAGTTTACTGGTACAGAAATATTTAATTCTGTTTGATGATCTGTGATATTCCATGCTGATTTTATAGTTCCGTAAGGTGATTCATAACTTGATTCCGTTGAAGTAATATCACCTGCAAACTGGGGTGCAATTTTTACTTCTTTATAAGCTATTGAATTTTCTGTTTGTTCAATGCCACCTAATCCACCATAAAACCATTTCATAATATGACCTAACATCAGGTGATTGTTTGAAACACGCTCTAAAGCCTGCCATGATTCGGTTAAAGCTGTTGCTCCTTTCTTTAATTGAAAGCCATAACCAGGAACATCATCACGAGCATTCATATCAAATAACAAGTCACCGGCATCTCCGTTCTGTAAAGCCTTAACCAGGTAATGGAATCCAATATCTCCGGCAGTTAAATCTTTATTGCCATTATTAATAGACTCTATTAAGGTTTTAAATACAGCATCCTTTTTTGCATCATCAACCAAGCCAATTACCAAAGGCATCGCAATGGCAGTCTGACTTCCGGTGCTGTAAATATTGGTTTCTGAATCAAAGAAGGTTGAATTAAATACCTGCTTAATTTCGTTAGCCCAATCACCATAATATTTCGCTTCATCTTTTTTATTGGTCAATTCAGCCATTTGGCTCAATAACTTGACATCGTAGTAATAAATGGCAGTAGCAGTTAATGAACGTGGTGTTAACTGAGCATAACCCGGAGAGTTAGGACCTAAATCGTACCAGTCACCTAATCCAAAATCTAAAATATGATTTACAGATTTACTTTTAAGGTAATTCACATATTGAGTCATCATAGGCCATGCCTTACCCATTTGAGTTTTGTCGCCATACCATTTATACATTAACCAAGGTAAGATTACCGATGCGCTTCCCCATTCAGGAGAGTCTCTGAAATCACCATTGGCGAAATCAAATACTGTGTATTCAGGAGCAATAGTAGGTACTAGTCCATCTGCAGTCTGGGCACTGATCATATCATCAATAATCTTACAGTACAAATGGTACACATCGTAATTATAATGAATTCCACCACCCATTAAAAAGCTTTGCTCTAACCAACCTAATTTTTCGCGATGAGGGCAATCAGTAGCTACACTTTGAAGGTTACTTTTAATAGCCCATTTAATTAGTGAATTTACTTTATTGAATAACTCAAATGAGGTATTGAAAGTTCCAACTTCAGGAGCTGAGTTTCTGTTGTGTAATAGTTTTAGGTCGATGATTTCAGGAGTGTTTTCTTTCGCTTGTCCCGTTGGTGTAGCACCTTCAACCTGAACATATCTGAAACCATAAAATGTAAACCGAGGTTTCCATGTTTCTACTTCATCACCTTTTAAAATGTATGTGAAATAGTAAGGTTTACCTGTTGCACCCTGAACGGCTTTGTTATCCTCATTAATTAATTCGGAAGGATACAATTTAATAGTATCACCTTTGTTTCCTTTTACCGTTAATTCTACAATGCCGGATGCATTTTGTCCAAAATCATATAAGTATCCGCCTTGCTCTGTTTTTACTTCAAAAATGGTATCTACAGCAATAGTTTCTTCGATAGCTACCGGGTAATCCATTTCTGCAATGATATGATGATTAGGAGCTGTTGTTACAACAACATTCTTCCATGACGAATCATCAAAACCAGGTTTATTCCAACCCTCTTGTTCTAAACAGGCATTGTAATCTTCGCCGGCATAGATGCTTGAAAAAGTAATAGGACTGGCAACTGTTTTCCAGTTTTCGTTACTAACAATTGTCTCAGAACTTCCATCTGTATAATTAACCAAAATCTTACACATCATCTTAGGGTTGCCATAAGCTGTAAGCAGTTTACGATATCTTGAATTAGGGATATTGAAAAAACCATTTCCTAACCAAATACCAATAGCATTGGCTCCGGAATTTAAGTTTTCAGTGATATCATAAGTGTTATAAAAGCAATAATCATCGTAGTTCGTCCATCCCGGAGCTAAGAAACGATTACCCACCTTTTTACCGTTTAAATCCATCTCATAATGACCTAATCCGGAAATAAAGGCATAAGCTGATTTGATTTCTTTATCCACATTAAACTCTGTTCTGATAATAGGAAGAACATGTTGCCCAAGAGGTTTATGTTTCCACTCTTTACTATAGTTTGGAGCATGAATTCCCGGAACAATTCTGTTGGCCGAATCCAACTCATCATAAGCAATCCATTTTGCATTGCTCCAATCTGATTCTGACATCAAACCTGTTACAAAATCTCCCGATTCACTCCATTTTGATTCATTACCGGATTCGTCCCAAACTTTAACTTTCCAGAAATATTTTGTACCAGGAGTTAACTTTGCAGCATCATATTTTACCAAAATGCTTTGGTCACTTTGAACTTTGCCGGTATTCCATATATCACCATGATCCGAATTCAGATTGTTTAAGTCAGAAGCAATTATAATCTGATAGGCAGATTGAGATTTACTTCTTTCATCAGAAATCATCTTCCAGCTGAAATGTATGTTTTGAACATCAACACCCTGAGGATTTACTTTATTTTCGCAAAGAATCTCTTTAACTGCTATTTTCTCCTTAGTACAGGATGAAAAACTAATCAGGTTAAGGACTACTATTAAAATGCCTATTGCTTTTTTTGTTGACATCAGATTATATCTTTTAATTATTTACGAATGACTTTTATTTCAATAGATTGTTAGATTTTAGACAAAAGACCAAAGACTGATTTACAAGATGCTTATTGTCCGTATTTTATATATCTTACAATAAAATGCGCATTAATATAACAATCGATATATTACAAAAACTTAACTAACTATTGTATTTATTTTTAATTAATAATTAAATCAACCCGTCTTCAGTATCTCTCCTAAATTCAGGAGGGTAACTTGCTAGGATACTCTTCTCTTTGAAAAGGAGGAGTACCCGAGGAACGAGGGGAATGTGGTTATTTTACTTTAAATAATTCACTATATCTTTTTCTCTTTCCTTAGGTTCAACGTTCAGGTACTCTAATTTTCCATCTTTTACTACTGCTTCAACAGTTGTGTTATATGGAGCATGAAGTTTAAAATGTACATCCCAATCTTTTGGCCAGGATGGGAATAGAAGAATCTCATTGCCGTTGGTTTGTAATAACATTTCCTGCAGTCCAATCATGCCAGAACCTCCCCAGTTATGATCAGGAACCCAATCGTAACCCGGTCCCCAGAATGCAGAAAATCTTCTTTCTGAATCTTTCAACTTCAATTTAGCTAACTCTGCAGCTTCATCGGTTAAGCCTAGTCGTGCAGCAAAGATATTATCCTGTTTCCAGCCAATGTGACTACGAAACTTGTTGGCATCAGGATCATATTTCCAAGTATTTACAGCCACTTCTAAATCCGGCTTTCCAACACCATAAATTCCCCATGGATAAACAGGGTAAATTTGAGGAACTTCAACGTTATTGATCCTTTCCCATAGTTTAGCCGGAGCTATTGTTTTATGACCTTCATGTTCTGTAAAACTGATAGGAGGGATGTGTTCAAGCATCTTGCTCCATTTATCTTTTTGTTTCTGAGTCATGTATTTCTCAGGCAAAGCAATAGTCTCTTTTAATACTGTTTGTAGGGCTGCAATGGTTGAGGTTGCATTATAAGTCATCTTATAGGTCTCACAAGCGGAACCAGGGTACAATACCAAATGGTTATTACCATCATAAATTTTACTGCCTCTTTGCTTAGCAAGGTATTGGTAATGTTCATCAAAAAAGGTCAGACAGCTTTCGATTAAAGGAATGTACTCTGTAATATCGTTGTTGTTATACTGCTCAGTTTGAAGAATCATATAACATATCTCCAATACAGTATCCCATTGATATTCGAGCCAAGCATTGTATTGCATACCCTTATCGTACCAATCAGGACGTTTCCATCCGTATTCACTTGGATTTGGTAATCCAAAGTTTTCTATTTGTTCGGTAAAGCAAGCACCATCATGTCCCCAATAGGTTTTGCTTCGTAATATCGCATTGTTTAATATACGTAAGTAGAAATCAAATTGCGGTTTCATCATATCGAAGTCACCGCTTTTTAGCATTGGGAAGTAAACCAAACGTTGGTTTTGTGCTGTAAAAGTTCCACCTCCCCAGTTTCTAAAATCCGGAGTATAGTTCTTTTTCGCATCTACAAAAACAGGATCTACAGTAAATAAACCACCATTAAATTTAGTCGGATAATTTCCATAGGCATTACAGCCCAACATGTATCTAAATAACTGGTAGTTTTTACCAACTTGCCATTCATCGCTATTTTGATTTTTACCGGATTGTATTTGAATAAAGCTTCTGTCCCAATACTGGTTCCACCATTCAATCGTTTTTTTGTGTGTTGAAGATTTATTGTTATTTGCTTTTGTTACCGTTTTCCACAGTTCAGTTTGCCAGTCTTCAGTTGATTCGGTTTGGTTTGAATGCAAACATATTTTTAATGAATGTGCTTTAGATGCTTCTATACTTTGAAGTTTCCATCCTTTAAAATCAGTATCTAAATATGTTCCATTGGTTGTTGATATTGACTTAAAGTTTTTACCTGTCATATAACCGCCAAAGGTTAGGTTATGCAATGGATTATAAAGCTGATCTTTTATTTTAGTTAAACCTTGTTGATCAACAGTGGCATCAAAGACTGATTCTGTTTTATTTCTATGATAAAACAGAACTCCATTATCCTTAAAAGATATCTGGTCAGCCAAAGTTTTTAAATCTTTGGGAGGTGCCCACTTATAGGTATTCTGAAAGCTTTCACCCTTACGTAATTCTCTGTCCTGATAACGCCAGTTTTCGTAAGTTGCATCTACATTAATTTCTTGGTTAGAGTTGATTTCAACAGATATCACAGGATTAAAAACGTCAACCCATAATTTTACATCAGCAGATAAGTTTGCATTAGAACCGGAAATCAGAACATATCCATCTTTAAGGATTAATTCTTGTTTAAAAGTCTTTCCTTCAAATGGGTTAGGAGAGAGGTGAATTCTGACTCTTCCGAGTTTAAGAAAGGTATTGTTTTCATCAAAGGTTCCGCACTTTGACAAGTAGAACATTATTTCTCCATTTTCTACCCATACATTTGTCCCGATATCTCCACCGCCACAAGGCATTGATTCGGATGAATTTTTACTTTGAGTAGTCCATATCACGTTGTACTGATCCAAATCAACTTTGTTTGTACTGTTGATTAAATTGTTACAACTAAATATGGCTATGAATAAAAGAAATAATGTTTTTTTCATTTGATTTTTATATTCTCAGTTTGTGTTGTTTTGATATTTGTTGAACCGTTGATTTGTCAAGTTGTTGATTTGGTTAGGTATGACATTTATTACCGTTTTAAACATCCATTTTCCTTTCTCCCTTCTCCTTGTTTCCTGCATATTTTTCAAAGAAAACATCATAACAGGCTTTAAAAGCTTGTTATGGACGTTCTCTTCTCAATCTTAAAAACACCCTATTGCCAGGGATTTTTACATAAAACAACTAATACAATGTCTTTTATAAAATATATTATTTAACACAAATCAAGTATTGAAAACTTCTGGTGTTCGAAAAGACACTCTTAATCGTAAATGCTGTGCACCACGGGAATCAACTCTCCTCCTTATTCAAGGAGGAGTACGGCGAGGTACGAGTCGGGAGGTGGTTTTCAATATCTAAATCCTATTATTATGGACATTCCAACTCCAATGGTATGAAACCACCTCCCCTCTCCTTTGTCGAGGTACTCCTCCTTTTTAAGGAGGAGAGCCTATTTACAGCTTACAAATTACTCTTAATGAGAATTTCATATCTTTTCGAACACCCGTTGCGATGCCCCTTGCTTTAATGTTAAAGGCTTTCAGCCTTAAAAAAATCTATCCTTGATTTGTAATAATTACCATTCATCCGTTCTGAATGACGAAACAGGCAAACCATCAGTACCGAATAATTCAGCTACTACAAAATCCTTAAATGCATAGCGTACTGCTACTGGTTTTTTAACTCTCGGAGATGATAGTACTACTGATTTACTTCTTAAAAATACTGTTGCAGGATAAAATCGCTTGTCTTCTCCTGCTATTTCAAAGCCTTTAATTTCTTTACCATAAGATGTTAATCCGTTAGTATGGTTAAAAGAAACCACTACATTGCTACCATCTACAGACATGGCATTAAAAGATGGACTTTTATATCCAAAACCTTCCATTTTATACGTGTCGGCCAGAGCATACATAGCTAATCTTTCTCCTCCAATTTGTTTCTTCATTGGGTGGATACTTGTCTCTTCGCCAATATCTAATAATACAACCATTCCACTGTTTGGAATTTTAGCTTCAGCCTTTCTTTGTGCATCTCTTAGATAAGCAGAATTATATTTTTCTTCCTGATCTTCCAATGGCTTAAATACCGAATAATCAAATGGAGCAATTTGAGCATAGTAAAAAGGGAATTCTCCCTGGCCCCATAATGTACGCCATTCATTTACCATAGTAGGTAACAACTCTTCGTATTTATCAGGTTCAATATAATTTGTTTCGCCCTGGTACCAGATACAACCTTTAATTCCGTATCCAATAACAGGATGAAGCATTCCGTTGAAAAGTACTGTTGGTGTTCGGTTTACTTCTGGAATAGAATCTCCTTTTTCAGGTACTTTCTTGCCTTCGAATTCAACAGAAGTTTCTTTACTCATCCATGCCTGAATACATGATCCCCCAAAACTTACATTTATTAATCCAACAGGAACATCAATCATTTCCTGTAAAAGACGTCCAAAATAATACCCTGTGGCACTGAAATTAGATACAGTTGCAGGATAAGCTTCTTTCCAATGACCTTCGAAATTGTCCTGAGGTTCAGTTTTTGAACTTCGAGGGATTGAGATCATTCGAATATTTTCATTTTTGGATTTTAAGATATCCATGTTTGATCCTTCAACCGGTTGTCCCATGAACCCTTTCATTGGCATTTCCATGTTTGATTGCCCTGTACATAACCAAACTTCACCAATCATAACATTCTTAAGTGTAATGGTTTTTCCATCGCTAATCGTTACTTCATAAGGACCACCAGCTTCAGGTGTTTTAACCATTACTTTCCACTTACCCGTTTTATCAGATTTTGTGGTGTAATTTTGGTTATTCCATGATGTTTGAACAGAGATAGAAGTTTTGGCATCTGACCAACCCCAGATGGCAACTTCAGATTGTTGCTGTAAAACCATATTGTCTGAGAACAATGCTGATAATTTTATTTCAGCCTGTGCTCCCAGAGTCAATAATGCTAACAGTAGAACTAAACTTAAATGTTTCATTCGTTTAACTTTTTATATTTTATCAATATTTTCTTTACGTATCAAGATAATAGATAAGAGATAATAGACATTAGATAATTGACTTACAACTCTTATTAACACATAGGGCTTCACCCTATGCTATTATATTACGGCCCTTCAGGCCTTGATTTGCTTCATTTTTTTAATTAATTATACGAGCTGCAAATTCCTTTTCCCTTTTTCCTTTCTCCTTTTTCCCTTTACTTTGTATCACTTACTTCAATTGTAACCGGACCATATAATCCAGCAGGTAACAATTCACGACAGTCCAAACGATAAGGAGCGGTTGTATAAGTTACTCTTTGATCTTCTGCTAATTGATGATCGCCCATTAATCGATTGGCCCAAGTATTAGTAATTTCAATCTCCAAATTATTAGAACCTGATTTTATTGCATTGCTAATATCCACTCGATAAGGCTTAGTCCAACAAATACCGCACGGTTTACCATTTACTTTCACTTCAGCAATGTTATCAAAGTCAGAAAGTTTTAACCATACTTCTTTTCCCTTATTGTTTTCGTCCCAATTGAAGCTGTTTTTGTATGTTGCTGTTCCTGAATAATAGCGTATAGAGTCGTTATTACTATCACTCCAAGAAGTCAATTTGTTAAAAGTAATTGCTTCAGATGGACCGCCTAAATCCGTATCAAATTGAACACTCCAGGGTCCTTCAATATCTTTAGCTTTGGTATATTCTGATTGAGAATTGGCAGCGGTAGCTTTATTTTCAAAAATCACGAATATAGATTGATTAGATTCCAATACATACTTGATTTCTGTACGACCATTAACCACAGCACAATCTTTAGGTAAGAATTTGGTATTGGTTACCGGATCGTAAATAACAGGTGTTTTTTTGCTTTCTCTAAAAGACAGAGTTACTTCCTGAGAATCGTCTAATTGATTAGCTACAAAATAAATTTCTTCATTTTCAGAACTACGATGATTCCATGCAATTGAAGTGGTTTCCTTTCCATCTGTATTTAAAGCTTTGAAATCTTTATGTAAATCTATTTGATCAATCGATTCAGCAACAAAAGGACCAACAATAACACGACCATTACCAACTTTACTAATGTTGTAACTGTTGCCTTTTTCATCCTTCATTTGTAAAGGAGAACCCGCAAAAAGCTCGTCGATTATAGATTTTAAGTCTTGTTCATCCGTTTGATTAGCACCATAAGTTGTAGATGGTTTTTCCATCATCAATATGGTCGCACCTTGTTTGGTTAATTCCAAAAGCTTTGATGCTACTTCCGTACTCATTCTTTCACCACCATCAGGAGCCATTTTTCTCTGACCGGGAACAACTAATAATTTGTATTCAGCACCTCCCGGTAAAACAATTTTTCCTTCTTGAACTGACGCAAGATTGATTAAAGCATCCTTATTGAACGAATCGTAAGCATAACCCATTAAAGGATTGATCCATTCCTCAGGATCTGCAATACTCTCCAAAGTTGTTACCCCATGAGGGATATGACGTACTACATAATTATTCTCTGACAATCTTTTCTTTTCATTGGCCACTCTTTCTTCTCCCATAATACCAGGTAGAATTGGAACTAAACGATCAGGAAGTATAGAACGTCGAGGAATTTCTTCCCCCGTAAACACTGCAATATCAGTAACTGGCTTTCCTGTTTGTAACAAGGTTTGGCAATTGGTTAAATAATCAATAAATGCACTTCCTTGTTTCCACCAGGTTTGATCACGTTGAAAATAGGTTCCAATAACATCTAAAGTCATTCCTGGTCTGCGATCTATCCAAGGATTTTGAGTAAATACATGGAAAAATATTTTATTAATACCTAAGGCAAAATTGCGATCAATAACAGGTTTCAGTATTCCCGGATGTTCATCCCAATCCAAACGAATCTCGGTTAAGCTTTCAGCCTGTATAATTTGTTTTCCATAAATATGAGCGCCTGAAATAGCATCAAGCATATCATTAGGCTTATCATGCGAAGGACTTCTGAACCAGAATTCACCCATTGGAGAATCAACATTTTTAAAGTGCAACATTCCATCAGAAACCATAATTGGAGATACACTTTCTGCTGCAAAATGACAATCTTTTTCGTGAGCCAGTCTTTGCATGGTTCCAAATAAATTATCTGCAACCAATTCAGCAATTGTTTCACGTAAATCAGTTAGTACTTCTTCTGATTTATCGGCATTTTCTAATGGAATACCTGCTAAAACAGGCAAATATTTATAGTAATCGTAACCACGTCTTTTTATAAACTCATCACGAAGTACAGGTGACCAGTTCTGACTTCCACACTCCCAACTGTCAATGAAGAATTGCTTTAATACTTTGTTTGCCAATTCAGGTTCAACCTGACGAAAAACTTCACCAAACCACTGGTCAAACTGAAAAGCTACTGTTTCAGGATCCAGTTTATCACACTCCAAACCTTTACCGCCTCCGCCAATGTAATTGGTAGTGCCAGTTGTAGTGTGTCCCATACGAAGAATACGCCAGTTACCTTCGGGAATATCCCATGTTAATGTTCCATCTTTTGTCATGTAACGAGTGATATCCACTAACTGATCTAAAGCAACACACTCGTCTGATTTCAGGTCATTATCTTTTGTTCTTTCGGATATTCGCCAAATCACTCCTGATTTACCTTCGTACTGATGAATCTTTACATCAGAAGAAAGTTCAATTCCATTTACTCTTAATGAAGGTTTCCACTTGGCAGCATCCAAATCCTCAGCACCGGCATCCATTCCTGTAGGATCATAGACAAAACGAAAATATTTAGCTGTTACCTCAGGTATAAGACTGGTAGCATTAGCATATACATCCTGCCATCCCTGGCGAGGAGCCTTCATTTGATAATGATCTTTAAAATGAACTCCATCATTACTTACCTGGATTAAAAATCGGTTAGAATGATAGTTGTACCATCCGGAATGAATGATTAAAGAACGACAAGTAAATGGCTCTTCGAATTCGTATTGAATGTAACAAGGTTCTTTACTTTTAAACTGTTTGTTATTTCCTTCATTAGCCAGGTAATTGATGTCATTATTTGAAGCATCAGTTGTTACTTTAACCTGTTTTTGGAATGAGGAAACACCAGCGCCTTTTTTAACAGGATAAGCATATATGGCTATATCTTCATAGTAATTTTCCTTATGCGCAGGAACAGATAAAACAGATTGAAAATGATTTCCTCCTTGAACAATGGTATCAGACCAAACTACTTTCTGCATAGATTTATCAGGAGTAATCCAGGGACCACCTGCGCATGAAAATCCATCACAAGAGTGCATTCCCAATTTTAAATCCAGACGATCGCACTCCTTCATGACATGCTTAATCATTTCCCACCATTCCGGAGTCAACGTTTTAACCGGATTTTCTATTAAAGAAGAATCTCGCAGGTCTTTTATAAAAGAAAGATATGCACCACCCAGACCTATTTCTTTCATGGCCTCTAGATCGGCAGTTATACCTTCTTTTGAAACTTCACCATGCATCCAGTACCAAAGTGTCCAGGGTTTAACTGATTCTGTGGTAGGATAACTCTTTTCTTCCTTTGAAGATCCGGAATTACATCCCAGAAAGAATGCTCCAATTAATAGTATGCAGAATATTTTGTTCATGAGATTTTTAGATTAGAGATTATAGATTAGAGATTTTTACAATTTGTCTATTATCTCTTATCTAATGTCTAATGATCTATTCATTACTTTGCCTGAAAACGAAAATATACAGTTCCTGATTTCTCTCCACTTACACGTTGTGCTTGTGATGAAGGACCACATAAGTCCGTTGCATTTACTTTATTTCGAACAGCTGGAATTACATCTAATACTGAAATTCCTGTTTGAGGTAAAGTATATAATAATGCATCTCTTCCGTCACGAGGAGTATAAACGCCTAAATAGTTATCAAAGCTTTTATTTGCAATAGAAATGGTTCCTTCTGTAGTTGAGAAATTAGCCCATTGCCAATCGCGGAAATATCCTTTAAACTCAGGATAAACAAAGCTTTCACCAGGGATAGGATCGTTGTAATCATTTCCCCAGATACCCAATTCTGTACCATGAGTACGGTTTTGCCATGAACGATAAGGACCCATTCCTAACCATTTAATCGATTTCATATTGTCTTCAGGATAGTCGAACTTGATTCCCATTAACTCAACTACACCATCATATTGGTACGTGTAATCTAACTCCAATAAACCATCAGGATAAATCTTCCATAATACATTTTTCAATGCTCCTGCATACTTTGCATTTACAGCATAGTAACCATCCTCTTTATGGAAATCAAAATAAGTCAATGTAGAATCTGTTGAAAATTCGTTGTAAACTCTTTCAATACCATTTAATGGATTAGGTAAGTTTTCAGCTACCCAGCCATCCAAACTTCTATCACCACGACGAGCAGCAGTAAACCTAGGACCATTACCAAACGAAATCGTTTTGCCGTTCTGTTTTACGTTTAGTAATTCACCTTTTTCCTTGCCGAAAGTAAATGCATTTTCTCCTACAGAGATAGTCACTTGCTCATCAGTTTCCTGCGTTTTAAATTTAATATTTACTTGTGTTGGTTCAATAGAAGAAGCTTCTTTTGCTAAATCCCACGACCATGTATAAAGCTCTTCACCTTCAGGTCCGTATGCGGTAACAAATAAAGCATCTGCATTTTTCCAATCTTTTGGAAGAGGAATATTTATTTCACCTTTTGCATGAGCTTCTAAATCCGGACCATTGAATTTACCTTCCTTAATTGTTTTTTCAGATGCATTCTTTTCAAAAGCATCAGAAAACTGACTTAGTTTCCATGTAAACTTACACTGATTCAGGTTGATAAAATCATATCTGTTTTGAACAGGAATGGCACCAGAGAAATCAGCTGGCAATTCATCAAAATCGATATAAACAGGCGACCAAACTTCTTTAATAGTAAAGAAACTACCTTCTTTTTCGTGATGAGGTCCAACAATACCGTCAGCACCATGGTTTCCATCATTATCTATTTTTCCATCCTGATCCGTTCTTACAACACCTTCATCGGCATACACCCAAAGTAAACCCCCGGTACAGTTAGGATGGTTATACATCATTTTCCAGTAATCGTATAAACCTGCACCATGTCCACCATCATATAATCCATGAAGAAACTCAGTAGGCATAAATAAATCTTTGCCTCTTAAATAGTTTTGAGTTTCGCCGTATGAACGGTAATGCATGGTTTCCATTCCGTTTAAATCTTGCTGAGGGTGAATTACAGGACGCTTTTGTGGATCGTAAGGAGCAAATTCAGAATCAAGCTCTGTATTCCAACCTTTTTCATTTCCATTATCCCAAAAAAGAATACTTGGGTGGTTAACGTCACGAGTAACCATCTCTTTTACCAGTTTTCTTCCAACACCTGTATCGTAATGGCCATGCCATCCACCAAGCTCATTTAAAACATAAAGTCCCAATTCATCACAAGCATCCAAAAATTCAGGATCCGGAGGATAGTGCGACATACGAACCGTATTCATGTTCATTTCTTTAATTAAACGAACATCGTTATAGTTCAACTCTTTATTTAAAGTACGACCTGTTTCCGGCCAAAAGCTATGACGGTTTACACCACGCATCATAATTCTTTGTCCATTAAGGTAAAGGCCATCTTTTTTACGGATTTCAAATGTTCGGAAACCAATACGATCATTAACTATGTGAACATCTTTACCATCTTTCATCAATGTAAATCGAACATTGTAAAGATTAGGAGTTTCTGCAGTCCATAATTTCATATTATCAAAATGCGATTTTAGAACTACTTTTTCAGATCCTGGTTGAGGTTTCTCAATAACAGGTTTACCAATTACTTTTCCATTTAAATTCAATACTTCTGCTTTTACTGAGTATTCATTTGACAATGGATGTCCAAGAAACACTTCGGCAAGGAAATCACCATTGGCTTCAGCAGCAACAGCTGTACGATCAATATTGTGAGCCGGTCTTACTTCTAAAAATACCGGACGAAAGATTCCTCCAAAGTTCCAGTAATCAGCGCGACGTTCAGCAAGATTTACACTGATATCTTTTGATTCTTCACTTACGGTAACCTCCAAAAGGTTTTCTTTTCCGAATTTTAACCATGGGGTAATATCATATTTAAAGCGGTAGAAGGCGCCTTGATGCGTTTCACCGGCTTTTTTACCATTTATTCTTACTTCGGTATCAGTCATCGAAGCTTCAAAAACAATTTGTACGTTTTTGTCTTCCCATTCCTTTGGAACCATGAATGTATGTTTGTACTTACCTTGTTCGGTTGGTATGGCAGGATGAGACTTCATGGCGTAGAAATAGATTCCGTAGTTGTATTCTCCAAAACCCTGTTGCTCCCAACATGAAGGAACATTAATTTTGGTCCATTCGCCACTATTTCGTCCTTCTGTACAGAAAAAATCCCATTCTACAGCATCATCATATCCTTTACCTGAAAGATATTTGATTTCTGTTTCAGTGTTGCTTTTTGATGATTGTGAAAAAATATTTACTGATGATAATGAAATGATCATCGAAAGCAGTAAAAATCTATTCTTTATTATTGTTTTCATATGTATATGTTTTTCTTCTATTAGCCATATGGAACTCGCCGGAATTAGTAATTTTCTTTTAAAAGAAGTTTTCTGCGGCTCGTTTCATATCTATAAATTTTCTTTCTCTATTGTATTAATACGAATCAAGTGTTTGATTTATTCTATTCAAAAGGCTGAAAGCCTGAAACATCGCAACAAGGGGCATCGCCCCTTGTATTTGTCGATATGTAAATATCAGGCTGTAAGTCTGAAACTTATAGTTGATGTTTCAGACTTACAGCCTGAATGGGTATTTCGCTTAAGGCCTTGGGGTGATACCCCAAGTTATGATGTATGAGGCTTTCAGTCTTTTAAACCATTACTTCCAGCCTTGATTGACATTGTTAGTGAATTAACACCTAAATCTTATTTTTTATTGTCCTATGTCTTTAAGCCAGACGGGCTTTTACTTTAGTTCACGAGTTCTATTTTATGTGTTCGTGATTTCCACTTTGCTCCAATTCTTTCTTCAGTCGAAGAAAGTAAACATAGAAGACCGCTGCCTTCATGATTCTTATTTTTATAAAACTTAACTTTATCATCGTTCTTTAAAACTTAATTTTTCTGTACACAGAAGTAATTTGTTCTGTTTTACTTTTGATTGGTAGTAAGTAAAACTCATACTGATAATCCTTTGCTGGTATTTGATATTGTGGTATTGGTTGAGCCACATCCGACCAACTGTCGTTACCACCTACACCCATCTGTATCAAATCAATATTTAATGTGATATATTCGGCGTCTTTTAAATCATAAGTATGATTAGCCTCGTTAATATTTTCCTCAGTATAAGGCCATGCGCTCATGCTTAATAAACTATCAGCAACAACCAGTAAACCTTTGTTTTGATTGTCGTTTAAGTACATCCATCTAACATCAGTTCTGTTACCGTTTTCCTGAGGCATGATGTATGGTTCCATAAATTCATCGATAGGCTGATTGTAAATACCTGCCTCAAATCCAGATCTTCTGTCAATGTAGTTTTCATACAATCCACGGCCATACCAACTAATCTGATCAAAATCTCTTTTAATACCGCACTGCATACCAACCTTTGGAATATTTGGAAGACTGTCCTTTACATCAAGTTTATATGCTACTTTGATTACTCCATCTCCATTAATAGTATAATTTACGATTACATCAGCTTTGTTGTCAATAATAGAATACTGACTAGTAATGCAGATAATGTCTTTTTTATTCTCAATTTTTATATCTGTAAGATCAGCATTCGCATCATACCACTCTTTCAATTTTTTCTGAGGTTTCCAGCCTTTTCTGTCGTTGTCAGTTAACGGACGAGTGAAATTAGGTAGGAGAGGAGCGAAAATTTGCTCTTCGCTATTCCATTTATAAGAAGATAAGGCTCCATTTGTTTTATCAACTTCAATACTGAATGATTTACTGCTGATGCTGTATTTATTATCCTTATCGTATACAGTTAATGTAGGATAAGATTTTGATTCAGCTTTAATAACTGATAATCCTGATAATCCTGATAATTCAAACTGATTTGAAGCTATTACATATCCTTTATTGGCCCATTGTTGATCCTCAGGTAAAGAAAATTCAATATTAGCCAGATATTCAAAACCATCTTTTAATTTAGGAAGATAACTAGAGATATTAATCACAGTATCTTTTCCTGCTTCTAAATGAAAATACGGAATAGCAACTGTCTTAATCAATTTACCGTCTTGCAGTGTTTTCAAAGTACAGTTGTAATGATCTGTAGATAAAGCAGCATGACGATTTGTAATTTTGATTAAACCTTTATCTGCATTAACCAATTCACATTCTATGGGTTGGTAAACATGTTTACACTCGTACATGGCAGCTTTTGCTCTTCCGTCAGAAGCAACTATTCCGTTAATACAGAAATTATTGTCATGAAGCTTTTCTCCAAAATCACCTCCGTATGCATAAAATGGATTTCCTAGCGAATCTAATTTGGTTAAGCCCTGATCTTTAAAATCCCAGATACAACCACCAATAAAACGCGAATTTGAACGGAATATATCCCATAACTCCTTCATGTTTCCTGTTGAATTTCCCATAGAGTGCGAATATTCCACGAAAAGAATAGGTCTTTTATCTCCCGGGAAATTTAATAAGTCATAGATGAATGGGATAGAAGGGTAGAAACGACTTACCATATCCACATAACCTTGATCGATAGGATTAGGTAATCTACCTGTATTCGGGCGTTTGCTTAAATCTTTATAACCTTCAACTCCAGAACTACCTTGTGCTGGTTCATAATGAACAGGACGAGTAATGTCAAAATTATGAACCCATCCGGCCATCGCATCGTGGTTTGGTCCACTACCGGCTTCATTACCTAAACTCCAGATAATCACACTAGGGTGGTTTTTATCACGTTCCACCATTCTGGTCATTCTTTGCATATGAGCATTGGTCCAGAAAGGATCATTACTTAATTTACCACCCAATCCATGTGTTTCAAGATTGGCTTCATCCATTACCAAAATACCGTACTCATCACATAAATCGTAGAAATAAGGATCGTTAGGGTAGTGGCTTGTACGAATACAGTTAAAGTTGAATTGCTTGATCTGTTTTACGTCTCTTTCAATATCCTCTCTGGATAAAGCTTTCCCTTTTTCAGGATGATGATCGTGTCGGTTAATACCGTATAGATAAGTTACTTTACCATTAATCAATAGTTTGCTGTCAGATTCTCTGAACTCAATGCTTCTAAATCCAACCTTACAACTTTTAGCTTCCAGAAGATTTCCAACACTATCCTCTAAAGAAACCACAAGCGTATAAAGATTAGGAGTTTCATCACTCCATTTTAATGGATTCTTCACTGTTGTTTCCAACATTCCGAATATCACATTATCCAAACGAGGATAACTTTCATTTAATATAGAAATAACTGATTTTTCAAGAGGCTTTTCAAATACCGTTTGTTTTGTTGCATCATATAATTGCGCCTTAAAAGTATAGCCTTTAACTGTATCACCAGTTAAGTTTTCTATACGAGGGCGAAGGCTGAAAACTGCATCTTTATATTCTTTATCAAGAGTAGTTCGGTAATGAAAATCAGCAATACGAAGTTTAGGTTCAGCCATTAAATAGACTTCACGCTGAATTCCACTCATTCTCCAATGATCCTGATCTTCAAGGTAAGCTGCGTCACTCCATCTGATTACCTGAACAGAAACTATATTCTCGCCTTTTACTAAGTATGGAGTTACATTGAACTCTGAAGGTAAACAACTGTCTTCTCCATATCCTAAGAATTTACCATTTACCCAAACTTTAAAAGCAGAGCTAACACCTCCAAAATGAAGAGTTACATTCATGCCATTCCAGTTTTCAGGAACAGAAAAAGTTCGTTGATAAGAACCTACTGCATTGTAATCTCTTGGAACGTATGGAGGATTTACCGGACGAAACGGATAAACTGCACTTTTATAGATAGGAATATCATAACCTTCCATTTCCCAATTTGAAGGAACCTTGATTTTATTCCATCCAGTAACCTTACTTTCATAAAAGTTAGTAGGTGCATCAGCTGGCTTAATCGCAAATTTGAAATCCCAATCTCCGTTTAAATTCACGTAACGAGATGATTGTTCTCTATCATTCCTAAGAGCATCTTCAATATTTGAATATGAATAAGCAGTCAATCTGGAACGGTCTCTGTTTAAACCGCATATTTGAGGATCTTCCCAAGGTTCCGTAGAATATATTTGGGGAGGAATCGGAATTCCTGCAGGCTCGCCTGTTACAGTTTGTGCTTTAACATTAATGTTTCCTGTAAACAATAACGCAAGCATCCCAACACTTTGAAGACCTATCTGAGATTTAATTATTTGTATCGATTTTTTTAATGATAAATTCATGATTTCTTTTATTAAAGAAGGCTATGCTTCATTAAATAGATTCATTAATCAACTCGTCATTAATATGAACAGAATTCATATTTAAACTTTCCACGTATTTAATGACGTTATCCTCTTTTACACCATTAAACGAACAGTTTTCAATATGTATGTTTTTTATACATTTCTCACCTTCTAACCCTTCAAGTTTAAGAGCCATTTGTGCTTTTTGTGACTGAACATTAGAGATGTAAATATTTTTTACAACCGGAATAAAGTTACCCTGACCTTCTCTTGAATCATAACTGCAATTGATTCTTACAATAGCCTCTTTAACCTGACCAACATTTAAGTTTCGGATATAAATATTTTCGGTTACACCACCTCTGTTATTATTGGTTTTAATACGGATGGCCCTATCCAATTCCGGACTATTCATTTCGCAGTTTTCAACAAAAATATTTTTACAACCACTAGAAATCTCGCTACCAAGAACAACACCTCCATGACCATTCTTCATCATACAATTTCTAATCACCACGTTTTCAATTGGACGATTCATCGCTCTTCCATCTTCATCCCTTCCAGATTTTAATGCAATACAATCATCACCTGTGTTAAAAACACAATTTTCAATTAATACATTTTTACAAGATTCCGGATCACAACCATCGTTGTTAGGACCATTACTGTTAACAGTTACCCCTCTGATGGTCAAATTCTCGCAAAGAACAGGATGTATCACCCAGAATGGAGAATCTTCTACAGTAATTCCTTCAATTAGAGCATTAGTACATTCAAAAAACTGAATGAAATGAGGACGTAAATAATGACCTTCTCCCATTTGTCTATCTTCAACAGGAGTTTGGTCTTTATTGTATTGGTTAAGTAGTGGTTGTCCAACTGAATCCAATTGACTTTCCATTCCTTCTTTCCAACCATATTTTGTTTTACCTTTTAATCTCCACCAGTTTTCAGGTTTCGCCATCCCGTTTACTGTTCCTTCTCCGGTTAATGCAATGTTCTTTTTGCCATAAGCATAAATCAAGGGAGAATAGTTGTAACAAAATATACCTTCCCAACTTGTCTTTACTACAGGCAGATAGTCTTTAGGATTAACAGAAAACAATAATGTAGCTCCCTTGTCAATTTTCAGGTTTACATTATCCTCAAAGTGAATGGCTCCTGTTAAATAGGTTCCTTCAGGAACTAAGACTGTTCCACCACCATTAATACTGCACATTTCAATCGTACTATTGATGACTGAAGTATTTAATGTTTCACCATCTGCTATAGCACCATAATTTATGATATTATAAGTTGTGTCTTTAAAAGATATAGATCCAATAGTTTCCACAATACTATTGGCAGTTTTCCAGGGATCATTTTGAATATTATTATTCGCACATTTAATGAAAAATGCAGGAACAATAAGAATAATTATTATAAGGTTGACTAGCTGTTTCATGTTTGTTTTATTGTGCTGTATTTTTATTCGAATAGATTATTTATTTGATAAGTCTCTCCGGCTTTGGTTTCTTTCTCTATCATTTTATCTCTATACTTAATTTTAAGTTTATTTCCGGCAGTAGATAAAACAGATAACGAATTCAATTTCCCTTCATTCCATTCCATATCAATTTCAAATCCTCCGCGAGCTTTTAATCCTTTGATACTTCCAGATTTCCACGAATCTGGTAAGGCAGGTAATAATTGAATATAACCCTGGTGACTTTGCATGATCATTTCAATAATCCCTGCTGCCCCGCCAAAGTTTCCATCAATCTGGAAAGGAGGATGAGCATCAAATAAGTTAGGGTAGGAGCCTCCTCCTCCGTTTCTTTCAGGGTCAAGAGCAGAACCCAAAAGCATTTTAATCATGGTATTGGCATGATTACCATCTAAAAAGCGAGCCCAGAAGTTAATTTTCCATGCTAAACTCCAACCTGTTCCATCATCCCCACGATATATTAATGATTGTTTTGCTGCTTTCATTAACTCAGGATTGTTATTCCATGTAATTTCATTTCCTGGATGAACACCCCATAAGTGCGATATATGACGGTGAGTATCTGTAGTATCATCTTTATCTTCCATCCATTCCTGCAATTGACCATGATTTCCTATTTGATCAGGAGCAATTTGAGCTAGCTTGTCTTTTAACACGTCTGCAAATTCATGATCAATATCTAAAATATCAGAACTTTCAATTACGATTTTGAATAAAGATCTGATAATCTGATGATCCATAGTAGGTCCTGCAACCAATCCTCCATGTTCCGGAGAGTTTGACGGTGTGCTAATCAGATATCCCGTTTTAGGATCTTTTACTAAAAAGTCTACAAAGAATTCAGCTGAACCTTTTAACAGTGGATATGCCTTTTTCTTCAAAAATTCTTTGTCCTGTGTATATAAATAATGCTCCCACAAATGATGAGCTAACCACGCACCGCCTGTTACCCAAATACCATGATTTGAGTTGTTGATAGGCGCAGTTCCTCTCCATTGATCTGTATTGTGATGGTGAACCCAACCTTTAGCGTTATAATACGCTTTAGCTGTTTTTGCACCTTCAATGGCAACTTCATCAATTAATTTAAAAAGTGTATTGTGACATTCACTGATATTCAATGGCTCTACAGGCCAGAAATTCATTTCGCAATTGATGTTTGTGGTATACTTACTTCCCCAGGCAGGATAAATTTCTTCATTCCAGATACCCTGTAAGTTAGGAGGATTGGTTCCCTCTCTTCCTGAAGAAAGCATTAAATATCTGGCATATTGAACATACAAGGCCGCTAAATCTTTATCTTCATTGTTTTTAATATTGAAAATTCTTTCGTCAGTTGGAATTTGTCTTTTCTCATGATCTCCAAGATCAATTGAAAAACGGTTAAAAATGGGCTTGTAATCATTTAAATGAGATGTTCTGATTTCATCATATTGTAATGATTCAATTTGAGGTAATTGAGCATCACAAATCTCTTTTGCATTTCCTGAAATATCATTGTACGCTTTATAATTAGTAGCTGCAATTAATTTGATTACAGCTTCGCTTGCATTAGAAACTACAATTTGATTATCCTTAACTTTTACAATTCCGTCATTGCTTGAAATATTTAAGTAGGCAGTTCCTTTCATTTCGCCATCCTCAACTTTTAATGAAAGCGCCAGTGTTTGATCATCAACTTTTTCAATATTATAGATGGCATGTAAAGTCTCTAAGCCGGCTTTGAAATTGAGCTGGTTCTTTTTGTTTGTACTTAACTTTACAGCAATAAGGTTATCCGGATGACTTGCTAAATATTCCCTTTGATATTGAACTCCATTACCTGTATAGCTCGTTTTTGCCAAAGCGTTGTTTAACTCAAGACTACGTCTGAAATTTTTAATTGAATCATGTCCATCAAATTCAATTTTAACAACTCCAAAAGGTTGGTATTTTGCTTGGTATTCCGGGTAGTAAGGTGGTTTGGTATCGATAACTTTGTATTTCCAGTTTCCTTCAATGAAAAGAGGATCAGCTTTAAGATTAAGAGGAGTTATATTCATCTTTTTAGGACCTGTTCTCACAGCATTAAAACCTCCGGTTGAAACATAATTGTTAATTAAAACAGCAATTACATTTTTACCCGTTTTAATGTATTTAGCAGGGATGGTATAAATTCGATTTGTATTACTTTCATCTTTAGTACCAATCAAATGACCGTTGATATAAGTAAAGTCATGATCCTTAATTTTACCTAAATTAATTTTTAAAGATTTACCTTTCCATTGAGCTGGTATATCAATTGTTTTACGAAATAATACAGCACCATTCATGTCAGGAAGACCTTTACGTTCCCAAACACTTTTATAGTCGATAAACATTTCTGGCCAGGTACTATCATCAAAAGAAAATAGTACTCCTTTTTTTACAATATCAAGGTGCTTGATACTATCAACCCATTGAGCCTTTAAAACAGGAAATTCATCTTCGTAGGCAAGTCTGCCCATAAAGGTTTTTGCAGCTAGTTTTTCGGCTTCATCTTGTTTGCCTTCAAATAGTAATTGACGAATTTTATCAAGACTTTTATAAGCATTGTCTCTTTGATACTTTCTTGGAGATCCATTCCAAAGTGTTTCCTCATTAAACTGGATTTGTTCAACTTGAGGATCTCCATAAATCATAGCACCCAAACGACCATTACCAATAGGCAAAGCTTCTTCCCATGTCTTGGCTGGTTTGTTGTACCAAAGCTCTATAATTTCCCCCTTTTTATTATTACAAGAAGAAACTAATACAACAGTGATAGCTGCAAATAATATATTTAGTCTGATAAAATTAGTCTTCATACTACCGGATTTTTCTTTAAGGCTACTAATATTCAGTATGGGTTTGTTATTTTATTGATGATTTAAATAATTGTTCTTTGCAACTTGCAGCAGTTGATATAAGTTCTCCTGATGTTATTTTTAATCCACCTTTTAAATCAGATTTTGTACAAGTTTGATCTGGAATAAAGCTTAAAATATATCTTCCTTTACCTTTGCTAAAAGCTAGTTTTTTACCAGTCGACGTTTCTAAAATTACATTACCTCTCACTGTAATAGGTTGATCAAAACTGATCATTATATTTTTATCAGTAATCTTATAATCCGTGATTTCAGGAATGGGTGAATCTTCCGGTTTCCATTGATTGTCAAAGGTCCATGATGAAGTCATATCCACTGCCTTTATCTTTGATGAAAACTCAGATAAATTATCATTTAACCATTCATAATTACCACCGTCTCTTTTGCAGTTATAATAATAATGACGGTCACCGAAAATATAAGGCTTATTCTTTTCTGGTTTTTTATCGTATGTTTTTCTATATAAAGCTAAATCAGCTAGTTTTTCTGTGAAGTGGCAATTCAGTACAAACATTTGTGCATCATAATGATGACGGCCAATAAAGAAGTGTTCAACACCATCGAAAGTACTATTGTTGATTACCATTTTCTGATCAGGATTATTAATACCTGCATGCCACAATGAGGCAATAGCTTCTTTCTGGAAAAACTGACAGTTATTGATATAGCACCAACCCATTGCTTTCATAAAGTCAACAGTTCCTTCAATTAAACAATTGTTTAAATAGTACATACCTGTATTATCATCTACTAGCGTAACAGTATTTGCTCCATTATTAAGGATATCGCAGTTTTGAATAATGGTTCTTGTACCTGTTCCATAGATTACGTAAGCAGTTGGACCAACTTTAGGCATTGTGTTTTTAAGAGTCAGGTCTTCAATAATTACATCATCTGCATGAATATTCACAACAGCAGGCCCTTCAAAATCTTTTTTAGCTACCCAGTCGTTTTTTAGTTGATTAAACTGAATAATTGTTTTGTCACGACTTTCACCTTTAATAGTAAGGTAATCCTTTTCGATTCTGATTTTCTCGTTGTAAACACCGTTTTTAACATAGATTACATAACGCTGAAAATTATCAGAAGGAATTTTATTTATTGCCTCTGTAATAGTTTTCACATCGCCACTTCCATCCTGAGCAACTGTAATATCTCTATAAATATTGGCCTTTAATGTAAACGATGCCATAAAAGAAAATAATGCTATCGTAAATATATTTTTAAATGAGTTCATGTATTCGTTGTTTTTAGTTCTAAAGGAAAGAAGGTTGCTATAGTAAGAGTAATTTTCTATACAAGCTGAAAATTACTCAATACTCATTATTCATTACTAATTTTTCTTCGCTCTTATCTATCCAATTCAATGGCTGCAAAAATAAATGGAGCCACCCCCTTACAATCGTTGGTTACGATCTTTTCGCTGATGTAATATTCATAGGTGCCATCTCTGTACGGATTTCCACCCAAACCACATGCACCGCAAATATTAACCATATGGATTAACCCATTTTCATCCTCTTGGATAAATACTTTAATCATATTATCAAAAGCAGTGTTGGCTTTATCTAAATAGGATTTATCCAAATATCCTTTTTTAGCACCTTTTGCAAATGCATAAATGTACATTGCAGTTCCAGAACCTTCTAAGTAATTACCTTCACGATTTCCCTGGTCTAATACCTGGTACCATACACCTGATTTTGGATCCTGAACTTTCATCAATGCATCACATGTTTTTTGTAAGATTGAAATGATTTCTGCTCTTTGAGGATGATCTTCAGGCATAAAATCCAAAACATCAACAATAGCCATTACGTACCATCCCATAGATCTGCTCCAGAAATGTGGTGATTGTCCGGTTTCAGGATTGCTCCACTTTTGTTGTTTACTTTCATCCCATGCATGGTATAATAAACCTGTTTTAGGATCGAGAGTTTTTTCATAAACAAGAGTGATTTGTTTTGCTACAACATCAAACCATTCCGGAGCATTAAACTCTTTTGCATATTGAGCTAGAAATGGAGAACCCATATAAAGTCCATCCAACCACATTTGATTTGGATATATTTTCTTATGCCAGAATCCTCCTGTTTGAGTTTTAGGATGTTGTTTCATCTGATCAACAAACTGAGGAATAGCTTTTTTATATTTTTCGTTCTTAGTTTCTTGATATTCTGTAAAAAGTGCTTTAGCAGGATTAATTAAATCGATATTGAATTTATCAAGTCGATAGCGAGGTACAGTTCCGTCTTCCATAACCATTGCATCCATATAAGTTGATAAATAATCAGAATATTTTTTGTCAACATCACCCAATTTATCAATAGCCATTCCCAACATTGCTATATCATAAGACCAACCAATTCTGGTACGACCATTATAGTAGCCTAGTGTATCATATCTTTCAATAACAGAGTTAGCCATTTTAACACTCCATTTATCTTCTTTTTTTTCAACCTTTTTTGTTGATGTATTACAACTTAAAAGCAATGCAATTGCAAACAGGCAAACTGTAAGTTTCATATATTTATTTTTTTTCTGATTTTTTCTGATTAATACTTTGGTTTACTTGCTGATAGAAACTGTAACAGGTTCTAAAAATCCATAAGGAATGAAGTAATATGTGTCAGTCCAAAGTTTCATTGGTTCATTTGTCTTTCTTAAATCATACCAATTGTTTTCGCCTCGTGGATCTGGAAAGCCTCCGGAACCAGTAAAACTAAATGGTCCAACTCTGGTTAATTCTCCTCTTTGTTGATGGTGAGGACCTAATAAATTACGTAATGAATTTGTCAATGTAATTTTGACTGTATTAGTGCCTTGTTTCAATAAGCTTGTGATGTCAGCTATAAATGGAGACCACGTTAGAGTACCAACTTCTTGTCCGTTGATTTCTATTTTAGTAACTATTGACTCACAATTAGGGAAGTTGATATAATATTCTTTGTCAGAATTAATTGATTCTAAAGTAAAATCCTGAGTTAATTCAAAGCTTCCTGCATAAAAAGGATAACCTTCAAGAGACAGATTTCCTGTAAAATGTGTTTTTTCTTTCGAGATTGTAAATGACTCATAGCCATTAACAGGACGAAGTTGGAAATCTCCTGTCTTATTACGTTGCGTATCCATTGAAATAGATGGTTGATTTCCTTGTACAGCAAAATCGCCAATGAGATATATGCTTTCTATTTCAGTACCATATCTGTCTGTTTGAGATTGGCTCTCTGGATTTTCTGGTTGAAAATCCAATTCAAATTGAATGCTGTTTTTACCTGCTTTTAAATATTCATTAGCAGAACAAGTAGAAAACAAATGATCTAAATAAAATTCTTCATCAGGATTAAAAGATATTTGCTTTTTATTGAATTGAATTGATTTGAATATCGAAGGATCTTCAACAACCAACTTGCAGTTGTCTGGTATTTGTTTTACTTGAACTGGATAATCCAAAATCAAGTGACCATTATAACTTTGATCCGATAGTCTTTTGTAAATACCTATTACCGGTTCTGAATCACTAAATGTTTTTCCGTTATCAGTTGAATAACGAGCAAAATCTAATGTTATAGCATTAGGATTAAGTCGCTTACCTTTCCATTTTTTATTTAATTCTACTAAGGTTGTATTTTGTGTAGGAAGCTTATAAACCCCCTCTTCTTGTGCATCATTACTTAGTTTATCAGTTGTAATCCAAACGTTTGATGATGCAGCTAATTCTATTGTGAAGGATCCATCATTATTAGGAATTAAACTATAACATTTAACAGTACTTGGATTCCATAAAACTGGATTGATTTTAAGATAATCAGATTTTAAATTAAACTGAATGGCATCGGTGTGTGACATATTAGCAAGTTGTAATACATTACCTTTTTCTGTCTTTCTAAGCTGTTCCCAAATTTTGCCCGATTTTTCTCCTGAGATAGTTACACTAGGTTTGATGACAGAAGCCAGCTTAGTAGTAATTTCTTCAGGTTGTATATCTACAGCAAGATCTCTTAATTTCTGTAGATCTTTAGTATCAGAATTTCCATCTACATAATCAGGAAATTTACCAATGTTTACAATTTCTCCTCCTTTTTTAGCTAGCGCAAGTAATAAATCAAGAGTAGATTTTCTTATGGTAATCATGTCAGGTATAATCACATGAGCATAATTCATGGCTCCGATATTAATCTCAGAACCCTTGATAATAGCTGTGTCGGCCATGATTTGTTCATCGCCCAAATCATAATCAAAATGAGCTGATTGTAAATTCTCAAATATTGTATTTAATTGAGATGTGTAATCCTTATCATGATCACCTTTTACGTAAGCTGTTTCCAATGGATGAATTAACAATATCTGAGGATTATATTCACCAACCGTAGTGGCATAAGAAACTCTTGCAATGTAATCTTCAATTTGTTTATTGTATTGCCAATATGGTTGATGATATGAAAATGTAGGGGGGTAGTCTCTTTTTCGTGCTCCTTTTAAACTGTATAAAGTAAGGTGAGGACAGATGTGATTAATGCCTAAAATAGTTTGCCAGCCGGTTAACCATTTTCGATCTTCAAAATTCATATTCTGACCGCTAATTCCAAAAACTTCGGTCAAACGACGTGGAGTGCCATATTGATTAGCTACACTACTAACACTCTTAGCAGTTATAATACTTTTAGAAATAGATAATCCCAAATGATCCATGCCGGGTTGTTGCATATCTCGGTAATGCAACATGGCATTACCAATTCTATTTCTGATTTTCTTTAAGCTTTCTTCACCTAAAAAGTGCCCGGTAAATTTAATTCCGTTCTCAGCACAATATGATGCGATTTGTTTGGTAAAGCTTTCGTCAAATTGTTGCGCTACCGCTCTCCAATATTGTAAACGAACTTCTCTCCAATTGTCTTTTTCTTCAAATAACAGATTTACTTTATCTATGATATCATAACCGTACAAATCCTTAAATTTTTCACGAACAAATGGTGAGTAAGTCAGGATACCTAAATTGGGTGTATTAGTATCAAAATATCTTGCACAAATATGAGGTTCATCTGCAAAAAAGTTTACAGTATAGCTTGATGTTTTTTCTGTGTATTTTTCAATATATGGTTTATAAGAAACCTCGATGAAATTTTTTACTGTTTCAGGATTCATCAAATCAACCCAGCTGGTTCCATTGAATTTAGGATTACCCATTTGAGCCGTGTACATGATGTATCTGTACTGATCATCCTCTTTTAAAGTAACACAACCATCCGGAACTTTAGTGTCTAAAGCTAAACGAACTAAACCTTTAGCTCTGTATTCTTCTCCCATTCTTGGAATAATACCTCCGGCATAACCGCTGGGCCATTTATCTTCATCATAAAAGCAAGCCTCTATACCCACTTCGTTGGCAGCATCAATGGCAGCTTCCATATTCTCCCACCATTCATCACTTAGAAATTCTGTTAATAAACCAACTCTACTATGAAGATAGAAACCTCCAAATCCCGCATTTTTAAAGTCACGTACCTGTTTTTTTATTTCTTCAGGTTCAAGTTTGTCGTTTATAGAGTAAAAAGGGAATGATCGATATTTTACTGAAGGATTTACAAATTCCTGATAATTAAATTCAGTTTCGTAATTGCCTTTTAAATTGAATGTGCTCTTATTTAGCTGATTAGAACAAGAAGTAAGAATCTGGATTGTAAACAAAGAGGCTAGAGCCATTAATAAATAATAATGCTTACTTAAAATAATTGCATAGGTTTTATTAACAACAGATAAGTAATTTAATTGTACTCTTTTCATTTTCCCCTTTTTAAAATTTTAGTGACTAATGTTTATAACATCAGAAATCACTTTGTTTGTTTTTTGAACTTCTGTTTTTACCTGAATAAGGTTGTTATTTCCTAAATAAATATCTTTAGTTTTTGAACCTTCAAGTCTTAAAAAAACATCAGCTCTACGTGATTGGTTACAATTTTGGATAAATGCATCGTCAACATCAGTTAACTCAATAATTGGTGTTTGGGCAATAGGCGTTTTTGTTTTTAATGCATTAATTTCAATATGCTTTGAATCCAGTACTGAAATTACAGAACCTTCCTTTGTGTCAATCACCATATTTGAAAAATCAATATCTTCTGCATCTTCTACAGTAAATCCTTTTGTGGCATCCAGTCGAATGTTATTAAATGAAATATCTTTGATCTTTAATTCTTCCAGGCCAAGTAAAAATCCAGCTTGATAGGCATTACCTGAAATATTACTAAAATGTATATTTCTGAATGCAGGAGTTCTCTCTGATACCGGTTCTTCATCAGATTTAGCATAGAACATATTTAATTTAATAGCTTCTTTTTTTATGTCCTTCATGATGATGTTATTCACGCTGATATCCTCAACAACACCACCACGTCCTCTGGTTGATTTGATGCGGATTCCTCTGTCTGTTCCTTCAAAAACACAATTGGAAATAGTTATTTTCTTAATACCACCTGACATTTCACTACCTATAACTACAGCACCATGACCATCTAGCATAGTACAGTTTGTAATTGTAATGTTTTCACAAGGCACATTCATTTTTCTTCCTGCAGCATCTTTTCCTGATTTAATAGTTACACAGTCATCTCCTACCGAAATTTTGCAGTTTGAAATATGAACGTTGCGACAAGATTCAGGATTAATACCGTCTGTGTTTGGTGAGTCAGGATTATATACAGTAACATTGTCAATATTGATATTTTCACAAAACTCAGGATTTATAGTCCAAAATGGCGAGTTGGTAACTGTAATTCCTTCAATAAGAATATTCTTACAGTACATTGGTTGTATAAATGGGGGACGACAAAAACCTCGTTCAATCATATATGTTTCATCCGGCATGATTACATTGGTATTCTGCTTTGCAAATTCCTCCTGCCATTTTGATTTGAAAGTTTTAGGTTTTGAATAGAGTGTATGGTGAAAATCCCACCATTTTCTACCTTGACCATCAAGAGTTCCTCTTCCTTTTATTGCTATATTCTCAGCTTCGTATGCATAAATCAAAGGATGGAAGTTTATAACATCAATTCCTTCCCATCTCGATTCAACCATTGGAAGATAATCATCAAAATTATCTGAGAATTTAAGTGTTGCACCTGCATCCAGATAGATTGTAATATTGCTTTTTAAGGTTATAGGACCGGTTAGGTATGTACCAGCAGGAAAATAAATAGTACCTCCACCTGCTTTATAAGCTTTCTCTATGGTGTTGTTAATAATCTTAGTTACTTGTTTGTCTCCTTTGTTGCTTGCGCCACATTCAACTATGTTATAGCTAATTTGAGATGAAGCAATTGTAGGCATGGTGAATATTACGAATAGTAATATGTTTTTTATTAAGGAATTCTTATTGAATTTTAAATGTATGTTAAAAAACTTCATTGTTTTAATTCTATTCGTTACTTGATTGTTAAGTCTTATTTTTAAATGTAAAATAAAGTTACATTGCAAATATAATGTATAAAAATGTAAATACAATGAAAACGATTACATAAAAAGTAAATTTAACTTTTTATACATTGCAGTAAATTAATTAAATAGGAATGTAAACGAAACTAATTAATGTGCAAAAATATGAGAATCAATGCTTATTGAATAAGTGTTACAATTTTGTTTTTATTGCAGTCTTTAAATGTAAGATATTTATTTGAAATAGAGTCTGCATTAATAATTACATTCGAGGAGGGACTGTTTATGATTGTATTGTTTATTGATACAGAGGTGCTATTGACTAAGTTAATAATACTATCCTGAGTATTAATAATAGAGTTGTTTAGCTTAAAACCTTCAAGATCGCATGTGTTGATTAGGTTAGATGAGTTTGCAACTATGTTATCTAATGTTAGGTTTTTTAATGGGGATTCAGGTATTCCTATAACTTTCAGTAAATGGGTGCTGTTTTCAATAATAATATCTTTAATGCTAATATTGCTATACCTGGGCGTTAATTCGTTTATTTCTCGTGCTGGCAACCTATTGGCTAATTCTCCAACAGATCCAGTTCCACCAAGCATGTCCCATTTAATTGCAGTGTACCTTAGGTTCATTCTTATTCTTTCATAAAATAAGTTTTCGCCACCGCCACCTCTTGGTCTTCTTGTTTTAAATCTGATTCCAACACCTGTATTATCAAAAACACAATCATGTACGTATAAATTTCGTATCATTCCTGCTGTTTCGCTTCCGCAAGTGATGCCTCCGTGTCCTTCTTTAGCCAGGCAGTATCTCACAACTACGTTTTCTGTAGGTTTGTTTACTCTAATACCATCAATACCTCTGCCTGCTTTCATTGTAAAACAATCATCTCCGGAACTAAGATTGCAGTATTCAATAAGTACGTTTTTAGAAGATTCAATGTCAATTCCGTCGCCTCTTGGTATTCCAACAGAGTTTACATCTACACCTCTTATGATAACATTATCACAGTATATAGGAACTATATTCCAAAATGCTGTATTTCTTAGGGTAATACCTTCTATGTATACATTTGTGCAATTTATGGGAGAGATGAACATCGGTAAAAAATAACCCTCACCATTAGTTCCTGAGTACTTACGTTGGCTAACAGGACTATCTAATGGAACCACATTCTCAATTACGTCTTTTGAGTAGATGTACTCTCTTACAGGGCCATCGGCCGGACCGATAAGTTTTCCTTTTCCGGTAATGGCAATGTTAGTAGCGTTATTGGCATATATGCATGCTCCTAAAGACATAACTTCAATGCCTTCTATTCTTGTAAAAACAGCAGGCTGATAATCTTCTAGTTGTCCGCTAAAATGTAATTCACTGTTGTCTTGGAAGTGTAGATTTACATTGTCTTTTAAAATTATTCTTCCTGTTCTCCATTTACCTTGCGGAATGATTACTTTGCCACCGCCACAGTTACTTATACTATCGATGCACTGCTGAATAATTTGTGTTGCAAGAATTGATTGACTGGCTCCTTTTTCTGTGATGGTAACTGTATTGTTATTAAAACCTGGCTTTTCTATATTATTAATATGAAAAGGTGCTTTCAATGGCAGTATTTCTTTGGTAAGGGCATTTATACCTACTTCATTGCTGGATGGTATTTTTAAATGTGTTTCTTTTTTAGTGCAAGCATTTATTAATAGGATGCATGAAATAAATGCTATTGTTGTGTAGATAATGGTATTCTTTTTCATTGTGTGTAATTTTCTTTTATTTTAAGTGATAATGAAAACGTATTCAGTTTTTTATTTTAAAATATCTTGCTGTATCAGTGTTTTTTAAGCTTTCTAAAAGCCTTATATATAAAGTTATTATAATTTAATGTTAAAAAAATAAAAAAAATATTTGCAAATCTAATGAAAATATTCTTACTTGCAATGTAAACGTTTACATCTTTAATGCCTGTTTTTACTGAGGTGAATTTTTAAATAAATATGAAGATGTAATTATTTATGACGTTGAACCCTTAAAATGATATTAATTGAAATACATAAATCATTTAAGTTTAATTTTAATTTAATTTTATGAACATGAAAACTACTTTTAAATCAATTTTGGCATTTTGTGTCATCTTAATGTCGAGTGCTTATGTGAATGCGCAGTTTAGATTATCGTCTAAGGAATCTATAGGACAAACTTGGGTTGTAGACGATGCAACAGGTGCTTGTCAATTAACGGTTGATTTTAATCCTGTTAAAGTTCCGAGTTATTATACAATGGATGTTGATACTGCTATATTTTCATTATCTAAATGTACTACCAATAAAGGTTTACAAATAGCTGTTAGAGATACAGCAGGAAGTGCTGTATATAACAGTGATTTTAAATGTAAGAGTTATAGAAGTGATGATAATCCTGTTTATGTTGAGAGTATTGCTTCATTAGTTGAGATTTTAAATAAATATGAAGATAATGAAGCAATTGGATATACTACCGGGAATGTTACTTCTGATTCAATTCCAGCTCACTGTATCTTTAAGGTGGCAGATAATGAAGCCTATGGTGATGGTGTTTTTGGAGCATGGCCAGGTCAGTGGAAAAGTGTTACCTATGATTTTTACTACAAATTAAGTGGTTATGCAGTTGTTGAGGATATTACATTTGATATGTCTACTGTATATGCAGGTTCTGATAATTTAGGTGGAGCTACTGCTACATATTATATGAGTGTGAAAGTTGGATCAACAACATATGGTCCAGTTGAGATTTACACATCTGGTGATGCTGAAAAAACAGTTCAGGTGGCTACTGCTGTTGGACAAGATCCATCTATATTCTCAAATCAAAATGTATACATTACAGTATATACAGACGGTACAGCAACTGATGTTGCAACAGATAGATTCGACCCAGTTATTGGATTTGATAATTTGATTTGTAAACTAGAGGCAGCTGTTTGGTTAGACCCAGCTTCTGGTGCGACTGCAGATATAGTTTATACTTCTGAAACATTAGATATGGTACAATATGCTACAACTGAGGCTAAATTGTATTTAAAAGATGCTAACAGAAGATCAACATTGTCTATAGTTAATGATAATGATGCACCTAAGCGTTTGCAAATGACATTCGCTGAAACAGGAGCGATAAAAGCAAATGATGGTTTTGGTAATTATACAGTAGATGTACCATATACATATACTGCTTCTACAGGAGAAGCAAAAGGTAGTTTAGTAATTGATGCTCCTACAGATGGTGCTGTTACTGATGATATACAATTAACTTTAAATATTATGCCATTGGTACTAGGGACAGGTACAGATAATACATTTAGATTAGAGGTTAATAATGGTACTCGTTTATGGTATGATTTTGCTGTAAATGGAACAGAAGCTACGGCTGTTAAAGAAGTTTCAGGAGATGCGCTTAAAGTTTATGCTGCAAATGGATTAGTGTTTGTTAAAAATGCTAAAGATGATGTAACAGTAAGAAATATCTTAGGAAAAGTTGTAAATGTTTCTACAGCTGAGGAAGCTCAAAGTGGAATCGCAGTTCCAACTGGATTATACATTGTTACAAGTTCTACAGCTTCGGTTAAGGTATATGTAAAATAAGTATGATTGATTTGTAATTGTTTCAGTTTTGAATAAATTATATGAAAATTGCATTTCTATTAATTTGGAAATAACATATTAATATAAGGAGGGAGTTGTACTCCCTCTTTTTTAGTTTATAATACTTTTGAGGTTTTGATCAAAAAAAGTATGTTTGTGTAAAAATCCAAAAGAACTAAATCATTCCTAAATTTTGAAAATCATTAATTTAAAGATGACTCAACTATGTCAAGTCTTACAGAAGTAGCTAAGAGAGCAGGTGTTTCTATTGCTACGGTTTCTAGGGTTATTAATAAGAGCTCTAGTGTAAATGAAGAAACCCGGGCTAAAGTCTTAAAAGCAATTAAAGATTTAAAATACCAACCAAGTCGGGTTGCCAAACGTTTGCGCTCCAAGTCTGCGTCTAGTAATCTTATTGGTTTGTTAATTCCAGATATACAAAATCCATTTTATGTTGATGTTTTAAGAGGAGTAGAGGATGTTGCCTATGAAAATAACTATGCCATTATAATGTGCAATTTTGCTCAGGATGAGAAAAAGGAAAAAATGTATTTAGACATTCTGCAGCAAGAATCTATTGATGGCTTAATTGCAGCTCCGGCTCATGAAAAGGATGCAAATGTAATAAAGCTCTTAAATGATGGAGTGCCGATTGTGTGTGTTGATAGGGGACTTACCGGGAAAGATGTAGATGTAGTTGTAGTAAATAATAGAGATGGGGCATATGCTGCTGTCGATCATTTAATTAAATCAGGTTATAAGAGAATTGCATATATCTCCGGACAAAAACAGATTCCTTCATCTAAATATCGCGAAATGGGTTATCGTGATGCGTTGGAAGATAATGGAATGGCGGTAGATTTAGATCTGATTAAATATGGTGACTCAAAGCATCATAGTGGTGTAGAATTATGTGAAGAGTTGTTGTCCAGCCCAAATCCACCGGATGCTGTGTTTACTGGTAATAACCTGATAACGTTAGGTGCTTTAGAGACCATTCATAAAAGAGAATTGAAAATCCCGGAAGAAGTAGCAATCATAGGTTTTGATGATATGATGTGGTCTATTTCCTTGAATCCTCCTTTGTCTGCGGTAAGACAACCGGCATATGAGATTGGAAGAAGAGCTTGTGAATTATTGATTCAAAGAATTAGTGATCCGAAAAGGTCTCCGATTCAAATGACTTTAAATACTAAATTAATTTTAAGAAAGTCCTGTTAAGTAAAAGATCAGTTTCTTTTATGAAAAAGTCCAATATGAATAATAGACATATTGGACTTTTTTGTATGTAAAGAAAATGTAAAAACAAAACATCAGCATTGTTAGTTGTGTGAATTTTACATTTTTTTTAAAATATATGTTAATGTAATTTCTAAAGAAAAATAAAATCTAAGTTAGAGTGGGTAAAGTGCATAATGTCAGTCATTAATGAGGGCTTTAATTTAATTTGTTACTGCATAATCATTTAAATTTTATTTATAAACATTCTATTATTTCATGAGAAATATGTTAAAGTGAAAAAAACGTTAAAAATTATTTGGTGAAAACTATGAAAACGTTTACATTTGTTGTGGGGATATTATAGGATACTTATTTAAAGTTGAATGAATATTATATCCTAAGTGAAATTTTAAATAGAATAATGAATAAAATAGTAATATATCAACCTGGTAAGTTAGTTTTCGGAGAGGGGACTTTAGCTCAATTCGTAGAGGACTATTTATCCCTGGGACTAAAAAGAATGTATCTTTTAACAATTGGTCCTGTTGAGTCCTTATTGTCAGATACTTTGAAAACGTTAACAGAGTCGGGAGTTCAGGTTGAGGTGAATACAGAAGTGTTAAATGAGCCATCATTTGGTGAATTTGAGAAAATTCTGAAAGAGGCCAGGGAGTTTAGAGCTGATAGTGTTGTAGGAATTGGTGGAGGAAGTGTGATGGATGTAGCTAAATTATTAGCTGCGCAAATTAGCAATGAACAATCTACCAGAGAAATTATTGGAAACGGTCTTTTAAAAGAACGCTCTACTTATTTGGCATGTTTGCCTACTACTTCCGGAACAGGAAGTGAGGTTTCACCCAACGCTATCTTTTTAGATGAAGTAGATGGAGGTAAAAAAGGTGTTATTAGTCCTTTCTTAGTTCCTGATGGTGCATACATTGATCCGGTTTTATCTGTTGGTGTACCCTCTTCTGTAACTGCAGCTACAGGAATAGATGCTTTAACCCACTGTTTGGAGGCCTTTACAAATAAGTTTGCACATCCGATGGTTGATCTGTTTGCTCTTGAAGGCATCAGATTAATAGGAAATTATATCAAACGAGCTTGTGATAATGGTAATGATTTGGAAGCTCGAACAATGCTTGCTTTAGGTAGTGTTTACGGAGGTATGTGTTTGGGTCCTGTAAATACAGCTGCAGTACATGCTTTAGCCTATCCCTTGGGTAGCGAATTTAAAGTTCCTCATGGATTATCAAATGCATTGTTATTGCCGTATGTTATGGAGTATAACCTTGAAGCTTCAGTAGATAAATTTGCTCAAATCGCACGAGTACTAGGTTCAAAAGACGGATCTACTCTAAAGGAGACTGCTGAAAATGGAATTGTAAAAATTAAAGAGATAATGAAGGAATGTAATATTCCTGAAAAGTTATCTGATATAAATATCCCCGAAGAGGCTATTGAAAATATGGCAAAGGGTGCCTTTGAAGTAAAACGTTTATTGAATAATAATATCAAAGAATTGAAATTAGAAGATATCGTTGATATTTATAAAAAAGCTTACTAAAATGAAATTGACAAAGAAATATAATGGCGTTGTAGTGCCAATGATTACACCATTAAATGATGATCTTACTATAGATGTTGATGGTGTTAATAATATCATTGATTTATTTATTTCATCAGGAGTAAGCCCTTTTATTTTAGGTACAACAGGTGAAGCTCCTTCATTGTCATCAAAACAAAAAGAAGATCTTGTAAAAGCTGTTGTGAAGAGAGTAGACGGCAAGGACCTTGTTTATGTTGGTATTTCTTCTAACTGTATTAGTGATTCAATAGAGGATGCTAAAAAATATGCCGAATTAGGAGCTGATGTTATGGTTGCTACTCTTCCTGCATATTATCCAATGAATGAAGAACAGATGTTTAAATATTTTACTCAAGTGGCTGATGAAATTAATCGACCATTGATTATTTACAATATGCCTGCAACTGTAAAATATTCAATACCATTAGAAGTTATAGATAACTTAAGTGAACACGAAAATATTGTAGGACTTAAAGATTCAGAAAGAGACGAAGAACGTTTATCCAAAGCTTTAGAATACTGGAAAGACAGAGAGGACTTTGTTTATTTATTAGGTTGGGCTGCTCAGTCAAGTTATGCCATGTTAAATGGGGCTGATGGTATTGTTCCAAGTACCGGAAATTATACTCCAGAAATATACAAAGAACTTTTAGATGCTGCTCTTGATGGAAATGAAGTACTTGCAAATGAGCTACAAGAAAAAACTAATTACTTGTCTTCATTATATCAAAAAGACAGGATTTTAAGTGAATCAATACCAGCTTTAAAAGTTCTTATGTGCATTCAGGGCTTATGTAAAAGTAATGTAATGCCTCCTATGTATAAGATGGATAAGGTAGAAGAGGAAGAATATATTGATGCAATGAAAAAAGAATTAGGGGATTTGAAAATTCTTAAATAAAATGCTTAAAAATCAAGATCAAATAAAACCAGTTTTAGCCATTACAATGGGTGACCCTGCAGGTATTGGGCCTGAAATTGCAGCAAAAGCCTTTTCGAATGCAGCTATTTATGAGCAATGTTTTCCTTTGCTTATTGGTAATGCAGAAGTTATAAAAAAGGCAGTAGATGTTGCTAAGGTTAATCTTAATGTAAGAGCTGTTTCGGATGTGTCGGAAGCTAAATTCGAGCAAGGAACTATAGATGTTTACGATTTAGTAATTGAAAATCCTGATTCTATCAAATTTGGTGAAGTTTCTGCTGAAGCAGGAGATATTGCTTTTAGATCTGTAAAGAAGGCCATAGATTTAGCTTTAGAAGGTAAAGTGGATGGAACGGTAACCGGACCTATTCATAAAGGAGCTATTAATGCTGCTGGTCATCATTTTTCAGGACATACAGAAATTTACGCTCATTTTACCAATACTCCTAAATATGCCATGTTACTGGCTGATGAAAAATTAAAAGTGATTCATGTTAGTACGCATGTTTCTCTTCGCGAAGCTTGTGATAGAGTGAAGAAAGACAGGGTTGTTGAAGTGATTCAGCTTTTAAATGAGGGTTTACAAAGAATCGGAATACAGAATCCTAAAATTGGAGTTGCCGGTTTAAATCCCCATTCCAGTGATGGTGGTTTGTTCGGATACGAAGAAGAAAAAGAAATTATTCCTGCAATTATAGAAGCCAAAAGTTTAGGCTTAAATGTAGAAGGACCCGTTCCACCGGATGCTTTATATGCATTAGCTAATGGTGGTAAATATGATGGGTGCGTGGCAATGTACCATGATCAGGGACATATACCATTTAAAGTGGTTGGATTTATCTGGGATGATAAAACTAAAGCCATGAAGAGTGTTAAGGGTGTAAATATTACACTTGGCCTGCCTATTATAAGAACATCAGTGGATCACGGTACTGCCTTTGAAATTGCAGGTAAAGGAATAGCAAGTTGCGATGCACTACTCTACGCTATAGAGTACGCTGTTAAGCTTCATAGATAATACTTAAATGTTAGAGAACGATATGATAGCTGTTATAGCAGATGATTTTACAGGAGCCGCAGAAATTGGAGGAGTGGGGTTACGACATGGCTTGAATGTGGTTATTGAAACCAAAGTAGAACAGGATGAAGATGCTGATCTGTTAATTATTGCAGCTGATACAAGAACCCTTTCGCCAGAGTGTGCGGCTAAGGAAATCAAAAGACTAACAAAACAATTATTGGAATTAAATCCAAAATATATTTATAAAAAATTAGATTCAGTTTTAAGAGGAAATATCGCAGAAGAATTGAATGCTCAATTAGAAATTTCAGGTAAAAAGAAGGCAATTATAATTGCTGGTAATCCCAATTTTAACAGACTAATCAAAGGTGGAATTTATTATGTAGATGGGAAACCTTTAGCTGAAACATCTTTTGTAAAAGATACTGAATATTCTATTCATTCATCTTCTGTAATTGAATTAGTGGGTGCAGCAAGACAAAACCTGGCTTCTATAAATGTTGATCAACCTATACCTGATCTCGGATTGGTTATAGGTGATGTAACAAATAGTGAAGATATGGAAAAATGGAGTGAAGTGGTAGATAATGAAACAATTGCTGCCGGAGGTGCTGGATTTTTTGATATTATATTAAACAAAGAATTTTCGAAACAAAATAGAAATAGTGATAATGAATGTATATTAGGAGCCAAGACACTATATGTTTTTGGTAGTGCTTTTCCTAAGAGTAATGAACTAATTCAAAGTATTAAAGATTCTAAAGTTTTTATTTCAAATATGCCGGAAGGTATTTACTGGGATAAAAATTACAAAAAATCATTGATGCTGGAATGGGCCAATGAAATAGTTCGTAAAATAGAAGAGAATAAAAGAGTTATTATCACTATTAATCATTCAGGAAATAAAGAAGAAGATATAGCTATAAGAATTAGAGAAACCGTTGGACAGTTGGTGAAAATAATTGTTGACCTGGTTGAGTTTGATGATATGTTGATAGAAGGGGGAGCAACAGCTGCTGTTATATTTAAAAGCTTAAATATAACAAGATTGTATCCCTTTAATGAAATAGAACCAGGAGTAATTCAAATGAATGTTGCCGGATATCCACGACTTTCAATAACAACAAAACCCGGAAGTTATATTTGGCCGAAAGAAATTTTAGTAGGAAAATAGAAATTTTTAATTACAAGATGCAAACTACAAATTCATTACATATTGTTGATTATATTATAGTTATAGTTACGCTTTTGCTTTCAGTTGGAGTAGGAGTTAGGTTTTCTAAACGACAAAAAAGTACTGATAACTATTTTACTGCAGGTGGTAGTATTCCATCCTGGGCAATCGGGATGTCAATATTGGCTACATTAATCAGCAGTATTACATTTTTGGCGTATCCTGGTGAAGGATATTCTACTAATTGGATTCGGTTAGTTCAGGGATTAATGGTTCCGTTAGTTTTAGTTTTTATTGTAAGCTTTATAGTTCCATTATTCCGACATGTAATTAAGTTAAGTGCTTATGAATATTTCGAACAACGCTTTGGTTTCTTTGCTCGTTTATATAGTTCAATCAGCTTTGTTTTAACCCACTTTTCAAAAATGGGAACTGTGTTCTATTTAATTTCATTGGCCTTAGGTAAAATGATTGGTATTGATACAGTTACAGTTATTTGGGTTATTGGTGTAGCTGTTATTATATTAACAGTATTAGGTGGTATTGAAGCCGTAATTTGGTTAGATGTTATTCAAGGCTTCATGCTTATTGTAGGTGGTTTGGTAACCCTGGCAATTCTTTTATTTTCAACGGAAGGCGGACCAGCTGAGATCTGGAATGTGGCTATGGAAAATGGCAGAATTGGTTTTGGACCTTTTGATATGGATTTCGTAAATTTAACTTTTGTAGTAATGGCCTTAAATGGTGTTTTTTATGCCATACAAAAGTACGGAACAGATCAAACTATTGTACAAAGATATTTAACAGCAAAGTCAGATAAGGGAGCTGTTAAAGCATCGCTTATGGGAGTGATATTAAGTGTTCCTGTATGGGCATTGTTTATGTTTATTGGTACAGCATTATTTTCATATTATCAAATTAATGGAGATGTGTTACCTGAGGGAATAAAGACAGATGCTGTTTTCCCTTATTTTATAATGACAAAGTTACCTGTTGGAGTAGTAGGATTAATTATTTCAGCATTAATTGCAGCAGCAGTATCAAGTTTGGATTCTGACCTTAATTGTTTGTCTGCTATTTGTTTAGAAGATTACTATAACAGATTTAAACCCAATAGTTCAGAAAGAACAAAAGTACGTTTGAGTAAACTATTTATTGTACTGGCAGGAATAGGAGCTATAGGAGTTGCTTTATTTTATGTGAATGCCGGAGGAAAAGGTGTTTTAGGAATTGTATTTACACTGTATGCAATTTTTTCCGGAGGTATTGCAGGTATGTTCTTATTAGGAATTTTTGCTCCTAAAGCAAATAAACAAGGATTATATTATGGAATTGGAGCCAGTATTTTATTTACAGCATATGCACTCTTAACTTCAACACCTATTGGTATGGAAGGAAAAGAACGTTTATTATTAGATCTTGGTAGTTGTAACTTTACTCATCATAAATACATGATTGGAGTTTATAGCCATGTAATTTTATTTGTGGTGGGTTATATCGCAAGTATTTTTTATACCGGTAAAGTAATCGATGAAAGACTAACATATAAAGGTTGGTTAAAATACAACCGAAAATCAGCTTAAAATTAATTTACAAAATGAATTCATATAATTAATATTTAACAAAAAATTTATAGCTATGAAAACAAAAACTTCTACTTTTTTATTTACCCTGTTGGCCATTGGTTTGAGCCAACTAAACTTGAAAGCTCAGGAAATTTATCATGGGAATTCTGATTGGTCAGATAAAAGTGAATACTTTCCAATTGTAGAAGAAAATTTCCAGGACTGGGACTATACTGATGCAGACGGTTATGGATTGAAAACTGAAAAAGACCTTGGTGGATGTGCTTCAACTGCACGAGATGATGTAGATATGTATGCTACATTTGATGTACAGCGTCCTATTGATTCGCGACAGGGAGTAACAGGTAATTTTACATTCCATCTTGATTTTTGTTTGATACAAACAGCTTGTGATACACAAAGTGGTGAATATTATTCACTTTTTGGTGAAGCTGGTTTAGGTGGTGATAACCAAGGACCTACATGGACAAATGTTTCAGCTGGTTCTATTGCAATCTATGATAATTTTAATACAGTTAGACCAGTGACTATGGGTGTTGGTGGAGATGGATCTGGTAGTATTACAACTTCAAAAATCACTACTTTGGAAAGAGTACAGTATACTACTTCAAGTTACGGTAAGAAAAGAGGATTTAATTTAGAAATCGGTTATGAATACGACGGTACTATTTATTGGGATACTGTTCGTTACATGACTGGAAACTTAAATACAACACGTCCTGATGCTGTTGCATCTGAAGTTGATGGATATATTTTTGACGAAAGTAACAGAGGATGGGTTTTCGAAGAAAAATTTAATCCTGCATTTACTACAAATGTTTACTTAAGATTCAGACCTACTGCTCCTCTTGAGAACAGACAGATTGTTAGAATTCATGACTTAAAAATCTACGGAGAAATGTCTCAGGAAGATGCTACTCCAGTAGCTAAAGTTGAAGATAATTACAATTTGATCATGGGAACAAACGGTTACTATCAAAGTACCGAACCTGTTGATGTATCTGTTTATAATTTGTCCGGATCAATAGTTAAACAGTTTACTAATACTACTACATATAATATCACAGATTTAACATCCGGAATTTATATTATTCGCGCAGTAACAACCAGTGGTAAAATGGTTGTTCGTAAAGTTGTGTTGTAATTAAATCTGTAATCTTTCTTTGGGTAGTAGCCAGCTTTATATTTAAATATTGTAAAATAAGTACGGAAAAATAGTTGCGAAGGAGATTTCCTTTAAGAGATCTCCTTTCTTTTTGAACTTTTCCCCGTAAAGATTAAAAAATGTAAAATAATGAAACTAAATGCAAAATGGTTGTTTTCTATGAAATGCGGTAAATTTGGCTTGATTTCCAGAGTCTTATCTATTGTTTTTTTAGGATTGATTCAATGTACGTATTTGCTTGCAGATGAAAAAGTAGATAATATGAAAGTATCTGCTCAGCAAGAAAAGCTGATTGATATCCGTGGTAAAGTTTTAGATGAAACTGGCAACCCCGCACCTGGAGTGAATGTTTCTATTAAAGGTTTGCCCAAAGGTGGAATTACAGACATGGATGGAAATTATTTTCTAAAAGATGTATCTTCTGATGCTGTCTTGATGATTTCTTTTATTGGATACAAACAACAGGAAATTCAAATTCAGGGCAGAACTACAATTAATGTAACTCTTGAGCCTGATGTACTATTGATCGATGAGGTTGTAGTGCAGGTAGGTTATGGTAGTGTAAAAAGAGCTAACTTGTTAGGTGCTGTCGCCGATATCTCAACTAAAGAAGTTGAAGATGTTGTAACAGGTAATTTATCTACAGCATTAATAGGAACCATGCCAGGTATTACTATTGGTGAAACTTCTGGTGCTCCCGGAGCATCTACTTCTATTACTATTCGTACTTCCGGATCATGGAACAATGAGAGCCCTATTTTTGTAATTGATGGTTTTGTTTACGAAGATCAGGAGGCGTTTGATATTTTAGATCCATCTGAAGTTGAAAGTATTTCAGTGTTAAAAGATGGTGCAGCATCTGTTTATGGTGCACGTGCTGCCGGTGGTGTAATTGTGGTTACCACAAAAAGAGGTAAAGAAGGTAAACCTAAAATTAACTATTCAGGAACTTACGGTATTTCAAATGCTACTTCTTTTCCAAAGTTAATGAGTGCCTATGATCATGCACAAGCAGTTAATGATCTTGCCTGGGGACAATATAATTGGGATAGAGATCAATACAATGAAAATTCTGATGAGAAGGTTATTTTTAATGATAGCGATTTAGAATTAATTAAAGACTTAAATTATAGTTGGTTAGATGAAGGTTGGAAACCCGCTGCTCAAACCAGACATAATGTTACTGTAAGTGGAGGTACAAAAAAAGCACAATATTTCTTTGGTGGATCATATATGTATCAAAACGGAAACTTCGACAACCTGGATATGAATAAATATACCATGAGAACAGGTGTTGATATAAAGTTTGCCGATAGCTGGACCTTAAAGTTAGGACTTGACGGAAATAGCAAAAAGACTTCTATGCCTTATAATACATATGATAAGGAACCTGAGAAAATGTATATTACCTATAGTACCTTGTTAAGAATGCCTAAGTGGTTACCTCCATATATCAATGGATTACCTGTAGGACAAGGAATTGCGTTCTCGCATCCTTTATATATTAATGATGTAAATACCTACAGAAAAAGCGAAAGCAATAATGTACATGCCAATATGGCTCTTGAATGGGAAGCGCCTTTTATTAAAGGATTAACAGCAAAAGTTTCTTTCGATTATAGTAAGAGTAACTCAACAGGTGTTTTATATGCTAAACCTTATGACTTGTATTCTTTTTCAAACGATGCTGTAACAAGTCCATACATTGCTTTAGCAGAAGGTAGTGAAGTATCTGAAATTACAACAATTGAAAATGGAGATAAATATTCACAAAGTGCCAGTTTCTCATCGAGTTACCAATTAAATTTTGCAATTAATTATAGCAAAACTCTTGGAAAGCATAGTGTTAAAGCATTATTAGTTGGTGAGCAAAGTGCAGGAGAAGGATCTTCTCTTTCAGGAACAGCAACTAAAATGATATATTCAAGTGTAGAGACATCAGAAGCATTTGGTGATGGTGTTGCAGATGAGTTTTCAGGTAGCCCTTCTTTTGATTCTGGTGGTAGACAATCTTTAGTTGGTCGTTTAAATTATGATTTTAATGATAAATATTTGGTAGAGAGTTCGTTCAGATACGAAGGGTCTACAAAATTTGCTCCAGAAGATCGTTGGGGATTTTTCCCTTCAGTATCGTTAGGATGGCGTGTATCTGAAGAACCTTTCTTTAAAAACAACATATCTTCAGGCTTTATTGATAATATGAAAATCAGATTATCATATGGATTGTTAGGAAATGATAAAGGTAATGCGCTAGCATGGGAAGAAAATTATGAGTATTCCGGTGATGTTGTTTATTTAGGAGGATCTACTTTATTAGGTGGAATCAGTCCTCTTAACGACGGTGCAACATTACAGGGTGTAAGCTGGGAAAAAACAGATTCATATAACGGAGGTATTGAATTAAGATTATTTGAGCACTTGTCATTTAGTTATGATATGTTTTATAGATATACTTATGATATCTTACAACAAGTAACCAGTGCCTTACCATATCAATCAGGTATTTCAACTCAGCTTCCTAAATCAAATTATGGTATTCAAAAATCCTGGGGAGATGAAATCAGTATTAAATACGATAATAATATTGGTACCAACTGGAAGTATTATATTAAAGGTAATCTAGGATATGCAACTTCAAGAGTAGTTCGTAAATATCAGGCTTTGGCAACAATTGGAACCTGGAAGGATGAAGAAGGACGTATCAGAGGTGGTGAAACCGGATATGTTTCATTAGGTATAATGTCTCAGAGTGATGTAGATCAAATACTAACAGAGAATCCTGATTATACAATTTTTGGAGATGTTCCTGAAGCCGGGATGTTAAACTTTAAAGATGTTGGTGGTTCAAATTACTCAAATGAGCCTGATGGTAAAGTTGATGAAAATGACGAAAGAATTATCTCAAAATATGATTCAGCACCTTATACTTATGGATTTAGTTTAGGTTTTGAATTTAAAAGCTTCAAATTCGATGCTGTATTTAACGGAAGTTTTGGAAACGATATTATTTTAGATAAGGCGGTTTATAATAAAGGGCAAGGAAATCGTAGTGTATTTGACTGGTTAAGTTATCGTTCAAATAACCTTACCATGTGGAAAGATCACTGGACTCCTGATAATACAGATGCTAAATTACCTCGTTTGGATAATGGTAAAGCAAGTTATCGTTCAACTTTTTGGAAAAGGGATGGACATGTTTTAAACTGGAGATCTGTTACATTATCATATAACATGCCTAAGAGTATATCCAGTAGAATTGGAATTCCAAGTTTAAGAATTTTCTGTTCTGGAAATAACTTGCTAACTATCATTAATCCATATAAATATCGTCACCCAAGTTTGTCGAGTTGGATGGATTATCCTATCATGAGATCGTTTAATTTTGGAGTTAACTTGAATTTATAATAGTTATGTTTAAGAAAATAAGTTTAGCGATATCCCTGTTTGCTTTTTTATTGATTGCAGGAATGTTTTCATCTTGTAGTGATGTTTTAGAAGTCAGGGATGCATCTGTAATTAATCCTGATATTTGGGATGATGAAACAAATACGACATTATATATTAATGATTTATATAGCGCTTTGCCAATTACAACTTCAATAACAATTTCTACTGGAGCTTTTGGTGATCATAGTAGCTATTGTGATGAAACAATTGGTGTAAATACCTTTGTTAATGGTGAATTTACTGCTTCTAGTGTAGGAACCTTTAGTGCTACATATTATCAGAATATCAGATATATAAATATGGCTCTTGAGAAAATGGAAAGTAGTAGCATGGATGAAGATGCTCATAATAGAATCGTAGGACAGTTGTATTTTATGCGAGGTTGGTCGTACTGGAATTTAGTGGCCATATATGGTGGAGTTCCTTATGTTACTGATACTTATAATCCATTTTCAGAAAATATTGAAAAGATTAATGTTGAGAGAAATAAAACATCAGAATGTATTCAATATATCGTAGAAGATTTAGATAATGCAATCGCAAATTTACCTGGCGCTGTAACAGAATATCCTGATGGAAGTTCAAGTTATGCTCGTATTACAAGAGCTGCAGCAGCTGCTTTAAAAGGACGTGTTTTATTAACTTATGCGAGTCCTCTTTTTAATCCAAATAATGATGTTACCAGATGGGAAACAGCCTATCAGGCCAATTATAATGCACAGGAAATAGCATCTGCTGATGGTTATGGTCTGATTACAGGTCTTGGATCTGATCCTTTGGATGGAAATTTTGCAAGTATTTATTTGGATGAAGGATTAAGCAATCCGGAAGCTTTATTTGTTAAAGCATATGATTTAAGTGTTGGTAAAACACATAGTTGGGATAACTCAGTTCGACCATATGTTGCTGGAGTAGGTGGTGCCGAAGGTGGTGGTCAAAGTAATAACCCTACATGGAATCTTGTTACAGCTTTTCCAATGGCTAATGGTATGGCTATTACGGAAGAAGGTTCTGGCTATGTTGAGAGTAGTTACTTTAAAAACAGAGATCCTAGATTTTACGCAACAATTGGTTATAATGGTTGTACATGGCCTTTGTCTGGTATGGAAGGAGATAGAGTATGGTCTTATGGGCAAAGTGATACTGAAGTTATTAATCCAACCAAAACAGGTTTTTACTGTCGTAAAATGACCAATGCCTCGATTAATTCCGATGAAACAGATGAATGTGGAACTGATTGGATTGAAATTAGATTTGCTGAAATCTTATTAAACCTTGCTGAATGTGCCAATGAAACAGATCGTCAGTCTGAAGCTATAGCTTTGATTGGTGAAATCCGTGATAGGGCAGGAATTGAACCTGGGGATGATAATCTTTATGGTTTGGCTTCGTCATATGCAGCTAAAGAAGATTTAACAGAGCTTATCATGAATGAGCGTTTCATTGAATTTGCCTTTGAAAATAAACGTTTCTGGGATATGCGACGCAGAAATATGTTTTATGAAGATCTCGGAAATACACCTAAATTCAATGGTTCTTTGCGTCAAATTATGAATACAGGTGTTCTTTTACCTCCACCATTGGTTCCTTCTCTAATAAACACTAGAGATGGTATTGATATGGATACAGAATATGCAAATTACTTTTCAACAAATATTGCGGATTATACAGGAGATAAAAATTACCCTATTGCAATTCCAGAAACCTATAAGTTTTTTGCAATACCACAAAATATTTTAGATCGTTCTACAGCACTAAAACAAACCCAGGGATGGGGTGATGGTGTTGATGAATTTGATCCATACGAATAGTAAAATAAACAAACAAGAAGAATCTAACACCTCTGGGTTAGATTCTTCTTTATATAATATTTAAATCGCTAAAGATATGAAGAGAAATCTACTATTTTTTTGTATTCTTTTAATCGAGTTATGCCTGGTTAATCATGCATATTCTCAAACATTAGCTTTTCCTACAGCAGAGGGATATGGTAAATATGCTTCAGGTGGCCGCGGTGGTGAAGTTGTTGAAGTTACAAACCTTTTAGATTATGATCCTGCAACAGAAGATCCTATTGAAGGTAGCTTTAGATGGGCTTTTACTCAGGCAATGGAAGCACTTGTAAATAAATGGGGCGTAACATATTATGAGCCATTACCACTTACTGTTGTGTTTAAAGTGGGTGGGGTAATAGAGTTAAAAGCAGATTTTTCTTTAAACAGAGATAATGTGACAATTGCCGGTCAAACAGCCTTAGGACAAGGTATTTGTTTTAAAGATTACACAGTAAAATTTGGCGGAAACGAAAATGTTATTGTGCGATTTTTAAGTTTTAGACCAGGAGATGAAACCGGAGAAGAAGTGTCAGCTGCCAGATTTGAAAATGGTGGTACTTTTATATTTGATCACTGCTCAATGAGCTGGGGAATCGAAGAAACAACTCACTTTTCCAGTGCCAATGATTTTACTGTACAATGGTGTATCGTTAGTGAGGGATTATATAACTCTATACATAAAAAAGGAGCAAGAGGATATGCTGCTCAATGGGGAGGTTCGTATTCTACATACCACCACAATTTATTAGCTCATAATTATAATCGTTCTCCTCGTATTAATGGTGCTAACGATGTTGATATTGAAGCCCTTGTTGATTACAGAAATAATCTAAACTTTAATTGGGGTAAAGAAAATGCTTGTTATGGAGGTGAGTGGGAAAGTTATTCAATTGGTTTTGCACACACTAATTTTGTAAATAATTATTATAAACCAGGAAATGCTACTTCGTCAACTTTATATTTTGCTCAGCCTTCATACGAAAGATCAACAGGACTTGCGGTTGGTTATGGACAATGGTATTTTGATGGTAATGTAATGGAAGGTGATGACAGCAAAACTGCAGATAACTGGAGTGCTGTTGATGGTTCACAGGTAGGTGGAATTGAAAATGTTAAGTCAACAACAATGTTTGTAAAAACAGATGGAACAGTTGAAGATTATGATAATTATACTGAGTCAGCAGATGATGCCTATTTATCAATTATAGCTGGAGCTGGTGTTACTGTTCCTTCTCGTAATGGTATTGACGAAAGAATCATTCAGGAAGTAAAAGGCGAGATTTCTATTTATCGTTCAGAATATGTTGCTAATGATGTTACTACACCTATTCTTGGACAAACCAATGGAATTATAGATAGTCAATGGAATACAAAACCACAGAATGCTGATGAAAGTTGGGATCCCTGGTATTCTTATTATACAACAGTTAGTTCAGATAATGCACCTGTTGATACAGATTTGGATGGTATACCTGATGACTGGGAAAATGCAAATGGATTAAATAGCAGTGATCCTGCAGATGCAAAAACGATTACCAATAGTGGCTTTTCTGCATTGGAAGTTTATTTGAATGATCTTGCCGGGGAAACCATAGAATTGTCTTTCCCAACTGCCATTTCTACAAATACAGAAGATAAAATCGTAATATTTACTGATAACAACAATTTGTATGTTAATACTGACCTGGTAATTAAAGAAATTGACATTATAGATATGAATGGTAAGGTTGTAATGTCAAAATCAAATTTAAACGGTCAATCTGTAAACATCTCTTTTCTTACTAAAGGTATTTATGTAGCAAAAGCTAATATAAACGGAGAGATAATAACTCATAAATTTTTAAAAGATAATTAGAGCATCGTTAACCTGTTCAATTATTTTTTTTAGAACATAAGTGCAGGTTGGAATAGGACTATGAGCTTCAGTTACTAACTGGTTTATTTCAGACTTACTTATTGAAATTATACGATGAAGCAAACATGTAAAATTTAATAATAAAAGCTATTCTGCTTGTAATGGTTAAAATTTCATGAGAGTTCCATCTGACAAATGATAGAAATTATAATCATATGAAACGAGCCATGAGTAAAACTTACTCACTCAGAAAGATGATAATTGGCGAGTTCCCTATGGCTTATGAAAACAAATTATAATCATATGAAAAATATTGTAGTATTACTTATATTATTGGCAGGTGTTTTTAATGTTTCTGCTCAGGTATTCGATTATGTAGTTGATGCTAATGGATCTGGAACACATACTACCATTCAATCTGCCATTGATGCTTGTCCTGATAATGTGCGAACATTTATTTTCGTAAAAAACGGTACATATCAGGAAAAGGTAATGATCGGTTCTCATTCAACAACTTCAAGCAAAATAATATCCTTAATTGGTGAGGATGTTGATAACGTAATTATCTCATGGGATGATTATAATGGTAAAACGATTACATATGATGGAAAAACAGTAACATCAGGAACACCTCAATCTGCTACTTTTACTGTTAATTCAGAAGACTTTTATGCAGAGAATCTTACTATTAGAAATGAATATACTTCAGCTCAGGCTGTTGCTTTATATACTGTAGCAGATAGACAAACATTTAAGAATTGTAAGATTATTGGTTTCCAGGATACGCATTATTTAAAAAAGGCACGAAGATCTTTTTATAAAGATTGTTTTATTGAAGGAGGTACAGATTACATATGTGCTGGTGGTACAGCCATTTTTGAAGATTGTACTTTAAATAGTTTAAAAAATGGATCATTTATAACTGCTCCTGAAGATATATTAGCCATTACATCCGGTTATTTTCATGGCTTTGTTTTTAGAAACTGCACACTAACTTCTGATGATAATATTATTGTTTATTTAGGACGTCCATGGCAAATGCTTGCTTCTTCGGTTTTTATTAGCTGTAATATGGAAAATATCAAACCTGAAGGATGGTCGGAATGGGATGGTAGTAATTATGCTACATCTTTCTTTGCTGAATATAACAGCATGGACATGTCTGGCAATTTACTTGATGTATCCAACAGAGTTTCATGGAGTAGACAATTAACAGAATCAGATGTAAATACATATTATACAAATGATGTGATATACTCGCACATTTCTGCAAGTTATGATCCTGTAGCCTTAGTTACTCCTCTTTCAGACCCGGCTAATGCTCAAATTAATGGTACAGAGTTAACTTGGGATGCTGTTGATGGATCATTGGGGTATGTAATTTATAAGGATGGTGTTGTATTAGGATTTTCTCAAAGTAATACTTATACGGATGGTACTCCTTCTTCCATAGATACTTATCATATAGTATCTGTTAGTAGTATTGGTGCATTAAGTGATGGGACAGTAACTGGCGAACCTACAGCTATAAATGAAATAGATAGTGAATTAAGTTATACTTTAACAAAGGATGCGATTGCATTTGATCAGATTACAAATGTTGAAGTTTATAATATGTACGGAAAGCTTGTAATAAAAAAGAAGTTGGTATATAATGTTTCATTAGAAGAATTAAATAAAGGCATTTATATAGTAAAATATGAAGGTGAAACAGGAACTAAGGGAACTTTTAAATTTTTAAAATAGTTTGCTGCAAGTTTTTGTAAACAGATAAGAAATAGAAATTAGTAAGGTTCTAACACTTATAAAATATAAGAGAAGTGAAAATATAATGTATTCTGAAGTTCAAAGTGCATTATAGTGAATTTAAATATGGATTAGGTTTTGTGTTGTGTTTAAAATGTTAGTAAAAGTATTGTCATATCGGTTTTCATTCAAGTATTTGCTTGTATTCTTGCAGTTAAGCTTATCCGTTCCTGGAATAATTGCTCAAGCGCCTGTTGTAAAGATTGATTTTAATCAATCAGGAAGAGATGTAAATCAGGTTTCTCAACTGGGTTATGAGGCATGGGATCTATATGAAAATCCGGCAACAAAAACTTATCAGGGAGTTTCCTTTTCTGTATCTAAATTTGGAGATATTGGTTCAGGATTAAAAAGCACATGGTATAAAGGAGGTATTAATACTGCAAAGTTAGTAAGCGATGGTTTAACTGTAAATGATGGCAATGATGGTGCAGCTATATTATTGACAATTAGAAATCTGCCTGAGGGAGAGAATAGTTTGTTGGTTTATTTAAACAATATTGATAATCCTAAAACACAGACCTTTTGTCCATTGGATATTTTTATCAATAATGAATTAGTTGAAGATGACATTCAGCCTACAATCAGAGCTGTATCAAATTATGAAGCAAAGATTGTATATCTAAAATTTAATGCATTAAAAGATACTGATGTAAATATTTTATTTAAAGCAGATATGTTAAAAGGAGCTTCTGCTAATAATAAGAATGTTATTATAAATGCCATCGAGCTTAATACTCCAAACTTGCTAGAACAGGCAAAAGAACCTTTTCCTCAAGACCATGATGAACATGTAATTACAAAAGAGGACAATTCAGTGACTTTAAAGTGGATTGCAAATCCAAAGGCATGTTCGCACGATGTGTATTTTTCAAATAATATTGAGTCTGTTATTTCTGCACAAAAATCTGATGAAGCATATAAGGGAAATATGAAGGAAACTTCTTTCGATGTATCAGGTTTGGATTCTCATTTAACTTATTATTGGAGAATTGATGAAGTAAAAGAAGACGGATCTGTCACCAAAGGCGAAATTTGGTCTTTCAGAATTGCACAATTGGCTTTTTCAGGTGCAGAAGGCTATGGAAGGTTTGCCAGAGGCGGTCGTGATGGAAAAGTGGTTCACGTAACAAATCTGAATGACAGTGGTGAAGGAAGTTTACGCTATGCTATAGAAATTGAAAAAGGACCAAGAACCATTGTATTTGATGTTTCAGGAATTATTCAATTACAATCGCGTTTGACATTATCCGATAGTAAAGTAACTATTGCAGGACAAACAGCACCAGGTAAAGGAATATGTATTAAAAACGCACCTTTGGGTTTAAGCGGCGCTGAGGATGTTATTATTCAGAATATTCGTGTTAGAAGAGGATCTGAAGGAGATTATAATTGGGGCCTTGACGGAATGGGAATGCAAGGTAGTAACAACTGTATTATAGATCATTGTTCAATAAGCTGGACTATTGACGAAGCTTTTAGTTCGCGTTCTGGTCAGAATATCAGTTTACAAAGAACATTAATAAGTGAAGCATTAAATGTAGCTGGTCATCCTAATTATCCGGAAGGAACTAAACATGGTTATGCAGGTAGCATTGGAGGAGATATTGGAAGCTTTCATCATAATTTATTAGCTCACTGTGAAGGTCGTAATTGGAGTCTGGCAGGTGGACTTGACGGTAATGCTTATTATGCTGGTCGTTTGGATATCAGAAATAATGTGGTATATAACTGGGGTCACAGAGCTACAGATGGAGGAGCAAAAGAAGTAAATTTTGTTGGCAACTATTACAAACCAGGAGCAGCAACCAATTTTTTCTATGCTTTAAATATGCAACATGAAGGTACTGGATTGGGTATGCAAAGAGCATTTTTTAAAGGTAATGTGATGCCGGGTTATTTTGATGAAGAAGATCAGGAGAAAGGTCGGAAGTTCACAATAAGTAATAATGCAAATGTAGATTGGGAAACTTTTGTGAAAGAGCCATTTTTTGCATCATACGTAAATACACAATCTGCAATAGCTGCTTATAAAGATGTTCTTTCAGATGTAGGTTGTATTAATCCTGTTGCTGACGATCATGATCTGCGCATTATCGAAGAAACGCTTAAAGGCACTTATTCAATTAAAGGAAGTAAATCAGGAAAACCGGGTTTGCCTGATGATCAGTCTGATGTTGGGGGATATGAAAATTATCCTGTAGAAATCAGAAATAGCGATTGGGATTCTGATGGTGACGGACTTCCTAATTGGTGGGAGGAAGCTTTTCATTTTAATATCAATTCTGCAAAAAACGATTTTTCAGATACTAATAATGATGAAGACGGAGATGGATATACTCAAATGGAAGAGTATTTACATTGGATGAATAAGCCACATTATTTTAGCTCTGTAAAAGATAAGCTTGTTATTGATCTTGAAGCTTTATTTAAGGGATATGAAAAAGCACCGCACTATTCTGTTGTAAATGCGGATAACGGAAAAATCAGAATTAAAAAAGATCAGGCAAAAATTAGCTCTTCAAATAAAGGTTTTGCATCATTCACTATAAAAGTTGTCGATGCAGAAGGCGATAGTAAGGAGCGCGAAGTTGTGGTATATTTTAAATAGAATTTAAAAATCATACGATACTTAATCTGTTTGAGATTTATAATAAAATATTAACCAAAGTAATAGGGTAACCTCTTGTTTTGGTGTATAGAATTAAAAGGATATTGGAATTAAAAAAACAATTAGAAATGAAAAAAGCAAATCGTGTTTTATGCACATTAATTGCATTATTTGGTTTTGTGTATTGTAATGGGCTATTTGCTCAATATCCGGATATTCCGGAGGATGTACACAAAGCATCTGTGAAATTAATTGAAGATACTTATAAATTATCTGATGAAGCATGGGAAAAAGCTCTTCCTATTGTTGAAAAAGAAGCTGCTGAAGGTAGACCATATATTCCTTGGGCTGGTCGTCCAAATGATTTACCTCAGGCTGATATACCTTCTTTCCCTGGCGCTGAAGGTGGGGGTATGTACAGCTTTGGTGGTCGTGGTGGAAAAGTAATTACCGTTACTAGTCTGGCAGATCACGGTCCTGGAACTTTACGTGAAGCTTGTGAAACAGGTGGTGCTCGTATTATTGTGTTCAATGTAGCCGGAATTATAAAATTAGAACGTCCTATTATAGTTAGAGCTCCTTATGTAACTATTGCCGGACAAACAGCTCCCGGTGATGGGGTTTGTTTAGCTGGTGAAAGTTTTTGGATTGATACTCATGATGTAGTTATACGTCATATGCGTTTCCGAAGAGGAGAAACGTGGGTAGGTCGTCGTGACGATGCTATTGGAGGTAACCCGGTAGGTAACATTATGTTAGACCATATTTCTGCTACTTGGGGATTAGATGAAAATATGTCTATCTACCGTCATATGTGGAATGATGGAACTGGAAAAAAGGATGTTAAGCTTCCGACAGTAAATATTACTATCCAAAACTCAATTTTTGGTGAAGCTTTAGATACATGGAACCACGCTTTTGGTAGTACACTAGGTGGTGAAAATTGTTCTTTTATGCGTAACCTTTGGGCTAATAACTCAGGAAGAAATCCTTCTATTGGTTGGAACGGAGTATTTAATTTTGTGAATAATACAGTATTTAACTGGGTACACCGTTCTCTTGATGGTGGTGATTATACTGCAAAATATAATATCATAAATAATTACTTTAAACCAGGTCCTGCATCAAAATTAGATGAAGCAGTAGGTCATCGTATCATAAAACCAGAATCAGGAAGAAGTAAATTGGATCACCATGTTTATGGTAAGGCTTATGTTTATGGAAATATCATGGAAGGTAACGAAAAAGTTACTAAAGATAACTGGGCTGGTGGTGTTCAGGTAGAAGATATGCCTGATAAAAATGATCCTTATAAAGAAGTATTGTTATCAGAAGATTTGAAGCAGTATAAAGATCAGATTTATTGGACTCGTCCTTTTGCTATGCCATATTTAACTATTATGCCGGCTAAAGATGCTCATGAGTATGTATTAGATCATGCTGGTGCAACATGGCCAACTCGTGATGCTGTTGATGAACGTATTGCAAGAGTTGTTCGCACAGGTAAGATAGAATATGCAAAAAAGGTAAGCTTAAAAGATGTTCCTCAATTTAAATATCGTCGTTTATCAGAAGATTCTTATAAAATTGGAATTATTACAGACATTAGTCAGGTAGGTGGGTATCCTGAGTATAATGGTACTCCTTATGTTGATACAGATAAAGATGGTATGCCTGATGATTATGAGAACAAAGTTGGATTAAATCCTAATGATGCTTCTGATGCTAATGGGGATATTAACCATGATGGTTATACTAATATTGAAATGTATATCAATGGTATTAATCCTAATTACTCTGTAAACTGGCAAGATCTTAAAAATAATTATGATACATTAAATGATCGAGTTTCATTAATTGAATATTAATATGGTGTTTCATCTCCGGGAATTATTGTTTCTGGAGATTTTTTGTTTTTAATGATAAGATTTTAATTATGAAGATGAGAATGATATTAACAGTGATATTTATAGCTTCATTTGTTTTTGGGAATGCTCAAAATGATGGGAATGAGGAAGATGAATATACCAAGGTTATCAGGGGAAGAGCTGATAAAATTGTAGATGAAATGACCTTTAATTGTAGTGATTTGAAAATTAGAGTCCGTGACTTAATAATGGATCATTATAGGTTTTTAAGTGAAGCAGAGGATTCTCGTAATTCTGATGTTGCAAAAATCAGAGAAACATATGCTGAAAATAAGGAATTAAGAGATGCTAAAATAGATTTACGAAAAGCAGAGCAAGAATTGAAAATTCGTGATCACCATTTTGCATTTAATTCAGAATTAAAATTAATTATTACTGAAGAGCAGATTGATCAGGTTAAAGATGGTTTAACTTATAATGTTTGTCCGAATACTTATGCTGCATTTCAGGATATGATTCTTGATTTAAAGCCAGAGGAAAAAGAACAAATTCATATTTGGTTGTTGGAAGCCAGAGAACATGCGATTGATGGAGGTTCATCAAAAGAGAAGCATGGTTGGTTCGGAAAATACAAAGGACGTATCAATAACTATCTTTCAAAACAAGGTTATGATTTGAATAAGATAAGTGAAGAATGGCATGAAAGAATGAGAGCTAAAGGTATACAACTTTAGAAAGATTATTTTGACTTAAAATATTGTAACTATATATTACAATTGAGCTGTGAAACTTAGAGTTTGATTTTTAAATAAATCAAACTCTATTTAAAATTATAAATTACTTTTCTAATGACTCGTTCAGTAAAAAACATTATTTCTGCACACAAAATATTTGCTATTAAATATACAGTACTTATTTCTTTATTAGTGGTAACTACTTCTATTTTGGCGAAACCTCGTCCAAAACCACTGGTATATATTGGTAGCAATGGAAAATTAGAATATATCTCAGATGAAAAAGGTAATCGTATTATAGATTTTTCATATTGCGGATATGAAGCCTCAGAAAAAGGAATTCCATTTATTGAAGCCAAAGTCATTATTCCTGAGGTCGAAGTAGATGCCACCGAATTAATACAAAAAGCCATCGATTATGTTGGAAATTTACCTTTAGATAACAATGGTTTTAGAGGTGCTATACAGTTTGAAGGTGGAAAATATTTGGTAAAAGGACGATTAAGAATTGAAAAATCAGGAATTGTTCTTAGAGGTAAAGGAATGGGGGATAATGGAACCCAGATTATTGTAGGAGGAAAGGACAGACTTACTTTTATCAGAGTTAAAGGTGAGGATAATAAAATATTAGAAAAAGCATCCGATATAAAAGATGCTTATGTTCCAATTAATGCAAAATATGTTACTGTAAACAGTGTTAAGGATTTTACAGTAGGACAAAAAATAATGATTCATCGTCCATCTACTCAAAAGTGGATTGATGAATTAAAAATGAGAGAAGTTGGTGGTGAATCATCTGGTTATGTAGGATGGAAACCTGGTCAGAGAGATATATGGTGGAACAGAACCATCAAAGAAATTAAAAGAGATACGCTGTTTTTTGATGCTCCAATTACAACAGCTTTAGATACAACTTACGGAATTAGTCAGGTTGTACCTTACCAATGGAAAGGAAGAATCAATAATATAGGCATAGAAAATTTAAGTTTAACCTCTGAGTATGATGCATCAAATCCTAAAGATGAAGATCATTGTCATTCCGCTATTTCTATTGAAAATGCTGAGAATGTTTGGGTGCGTCAAATTGTTTTTAATCATTTTGCAGGATCAGCAGTAGCTGCCTATGAAACAGCTCGTAAAGTAACTGTTGAAGACTGTGTTTCATTGGCTCCGGTTTCTGAAATTGGAGGGTGGAGAAGAAATACCTTCTTTACAATGGGACAGCAAACTCTATTTCAAAGATTATATGCTGAAGATGGCTATCATGATTTTGCAACCGGATTTTGTGCAACAGGTCCTAATGCTTTTGTTGAGTGTTATTCAAGTTTGCCTCATAATTATAGTGGAGCAATAGACAGTTGGGCTTCAGGATTATTGTTTGATATTGTAAATGTTGATGGCCAACGTTTATCATTTAATAATCATTATCTGGATAATCAGGGGTCGGGTTGGTGTGCTGCCAATTCTATGTTTTATCAATGTTCTGCTGACAGAATAGAAAGCTTTGCACCTCCAACAGCAACCAATTGGTGTATTGCATCATGGGCTCAGTTTATTGGCGATGGATACTGGCATGAACAAAATAGCCATCTTTCACCCAGAAGTTTATATTATAAACAATTGGCTGATCGTTTAGGAAAGGACGAAAAAGAGTTTGAAAATCAATACAGAATTAAGCCAAAGGAAGCATCTAGTAGTCCTACAGCAGAAGTGGCAGAGCAATTGACTAAAGAAGCCTATAAACCCATGGAAACAATGCAGGAATGGGTAATGAGAGCTTCGGAAAGAAATTATATCAATACAGATTCAAAAGATGCTTTATTAGCAACAAAAATAAAAGACACTAAACATGTAAAAGAGGATGATATACCTGAAATTTCTATTCAAAATGGATGGATGGTATTTGGTTCAAAAGTGATGGCAGGAATGCGTTTTACGGTACCTTGGTGGAGAGGTGTTGCTCGTCCTTATCAGGCTATTAAAGAGAATCCATGTGTTACAAGATATGTTCCGGGTAGATATGGAAATGGTTATACTGATGACCTTACATATGCATCAGAATGGATGAAGGAGAAAAATATGGTTGGTTTAGAACACAATTATGGTTTGTGGTATGATCGCCGTAGAATGGACCATGAGCGTGTTCGTCGCATGAATGGTAATGTTTGGGCTCCTTTCTTTGTGCAACCTTGGGCTCGTAGTGGACAAGGAACTGCTTGGGATGGTTTAAGCAAATATGATCTTACAAAATTTGATTATTTCTATTGGTCAAGGTTAAAGCAGTTTGCTGATATTGCCGCCAAAGAAGGTCAGGTTTTGGTTCATCACAACTATTTTCAGCATAACATTTTAGAAGCGGGAGCACACTGGTCTGATAGTCCATGGCGTCCTGTTAATAATATCAATAACACAGGATTTCCAGAACCAGCACCATATGCCGGAGATAAAAGAATTTTTGTGGCGGAACAGTTTTACGATATCAATCATCCTGTTCGCAGAGAATTACACAAGAAATTTATCCGTCAGTGTTTAGATAATTTTGCTGATAACAATAATGTACTTCAATTGATTAGTGCGGAATATACCGGGCCTGTTGAGTTTGTTGAATTCTGGATTGATGTGATCAAAGAATGGGAAAAAGAGACCGGGAAACATGAAATGATTTGCTTAAGTACAACAAAAGATGTTCAGGATGCGATTTTAAATCAAGCCGAACGAGCTTCGGTTATTGATGTTATTGATGTTCGTTATTGGAGTTATCGTCCGGATAGTTCTGCTTATGCACCAAAGGGAGGTATAAATTTAGCTCCTCGTCAACATGCACGTTTGGAGAAGACAGGTAGCAGATCTTTCAATTCTGTATATAGAAGTGTGATAGAGTATAGAATGCGTTTCCCTGAAAAAGCAGTGATTTACAGTGAAGGAAGATTTGATGCTTATGGTTGGGCTGTTTTTATGGCAGGTGGATCTTTGCCTGTTTTACCTCAGGAAATATCTAAAGATTTTCTGATTTCTGCATCTTCAATGAAACCAGTTGAGAATGCTAAAAACGCAGAAGAATTATCAATGCTTTCAAACAATAAAGGAGAGTACATCATTCATTTATCCGCTCAGAATAAAGTGGAGTTGGATTATTCTTCTTACAAAGGATCATATGTTGTAAGATATGTTGATTTAAAAACCGGACAAATTACCAGAGATAAAAAGGTAATTAAAGCAGGTTCAAAGGTTAGTTTAACTAATCCTTATGATAGTATTAGTATTTTATGGATAACTAAAAAATAAAACCGTTTAGGCATGTTTAAAAAATTAGCATTAGGAGTTATTGCATTATCAATGATGGTGGCTTGTGTTTCGAAAAAAGCTGAGAAGAAAGAAGGGCTATCTTTATTAAAGATTTCTGAAAACGGAAGGTTTATGGAAGATGAGAGTGGAGATCCATTCTTTTGGTTAGGGGATACAGGATGGTTACTTTTTTCTAAACTAACAAGAGAAGAAGCTGATCAATATCTTACGAATAGAGCTCAATTAGGATTTAATGTGATACAGGTAATGGTTTTGCATACCATTGGAGCAAAAAATGTATATGGAGATTCTGCATTAATCAAAAACAATGTTGCATTTCCATTGATTACTGAAGGAAATGATTTTAAAGATTCTGTACAATATGATTTTTGGGATAATGTGGATTATGTAGTTGATCTTGCTGCAAAAAAAGGTTTATACATGGCCATGGTTCCTGTTTGGGGTAATAATGTAAAGGAAGGTTTTGTTTCAAGAGAGGAAGCTGCTACTTATTCAAAATGGTTAGCAAATCGTTATAAGGACAGAAAGAATATTATCTGGTTAAATGGTGGTGATACTTTTGGTAATGATTCAACTGCTACATGGAACATCATTGGTAATGGATTAAACGATACTGATCCTAATCACCTGATCACTTTCCATCCTCGTGGCAGATGTTCTTCAACTGATTGGTACCATAACGAAAAATGGATGGATTTTAATATGGTTCAGTCCGGTCACCGTAGATATGATCAGGATGATACGGAGAGAGGCTATGGTCAGGATAACTGGCGTTATATGGAGGATGATTACAAAATGACTCCTGCAAAACCAACAATTGATGGAGAACCATCTTATGAAGGAATACCTCATGGGTTACACGATGTAAATCAACCATTCTGGAATGATGATGATGTTCGCAGATACGCATACTGGTCTGTTTTTGCGGGTGCCTTTGGATATACTTATGGACATAGTGCTGTAATGCAGTTTTATAGCGAAAAAGATAAAGAACCGGCTTATGGTGCTAAATTATACTGGCAACAAGCGATTAACGAGCCGGGAGCAAAGCAAATGAAATATGTGAAGCAATTGATGCTTTCAAGAGATTTCTTTAGCAGAGTTCCTGATCAATCTTTATTAGCTGAAAATGGTGAAAAATATGCCTATAAAGTAGCTACAAAAGGCAATGGTTATGCTATGATATATACTTACATTGGAGATGAGATCGCTGTTAATATGGACCATTTTTCATCTTCAAAAGTTAAAGCCTCATGGTTTAATCCACGTAATGGTGAGATTAAGGAGATAAAAGAAGTTTCAAATAGTAGTGTAGCAAGATTTGATGCTCCAGGTGAGACTGAAGATGGAAATGATTGGGTATTAATTTTGGATGAAGTTTAATAGCAATAAAATGAGTAAGTTTTTATTTGTTATAATATTTGGAGTCGCACTGGTTTTTACCAGTTGCAATCAGGCTAAAGAGTCAAAAGAAGTATTTATGTTTACTTCTTTTCATGAACCAGCGACCGATGGACTGAGACTTTTATATAGTTATGATGGTTTCCAGTGGACAGATTTAGATACTACATTTTTAAAACCTGAAGCAGGACCTAGTCATTTAATGCGCGATCCTTCTATGGTTAAAGGACCAGATGGTACTTTTCATTTAGTTTGGACTACAGGTTGGAGAGGTGATTTAGGATTTGGTTATGCAAGTTCTAAAGATCTAATGAACTGGTCAGAACAGCAATTTATTCCTGTTATGGAATATGATACTACAACGGTGAATGTTTGGGCTCCGGAGTTGTTTTACGATGATGAAAACCAGGAATACATCATTGCTTGGTCTTCTACTATTCCATTTAAATTTCCTAAAGGGATTGAGGAAGAAAAAAACAATCATCGTATGTATTATACTAAAACAAAAGATTTTAAAACTTATTCTGATCCCGAATTATTTTGTGAACCGGGTTTTAGTGTGATAGATGCTGTTACTGTTAAAAGGGCTAAAGATGATTATGTTTTGGTGTTAAAAGATAATACGCGTCCTAACCGAAATCTGAAAATTGCCTTTGGTAAAACACCTGTTGGTCCATGGAGTGAAGCTTCAGAAGCTTTTTCTGGAAATTTTGTTGAAGGTCCTACTGTATTAAAACTTGGTGATGCCTGGTATATCTTCTGTGATGTTTATAAAGAATACAGATATGGGGTTTATAAAACAACAGACTTCATAAAATTTGAAGATGTTTCGTCTGAATTCAGCATCCCTAAAGGGCATAAACATGGAACAATCTTTACAGCTCCAGAAAAGGTTTTGAATAGCTTAAAACTTAAGATGACTAGATAGTACATAGTTTAAAGTTAAAAGTAAATAGAGTACTTAATATAATGATTAAGTTATCATACTTTCAACTTTCAACTTTCAACTTAGTACTATGTTATCGGTAACAAATTTGAAAAGGAAAAAATGATACGAACAACACTATATACATTTTTATTTTTGGCATTAGGTGTTCTGAGTGTAAAGGCACAGGATACTGCCAGATATATTGGTAATACATTATCAAATATCGATTATCATCATGGAATGTTAAGTCCTGCAGTAGGAACACATAATATTCAGGTATTACGTGCTAATCGTGAGATGCCTGAGGCAGCTGATGATTATGGTTGGACTTACAATCACCAACCAATGCTTGCATATTGGAACGATACTTTTTATTTAGAGTATTTAAGTGATTCAGTAGGTGAGCATATTCCTCCGAGTCAATCTTTTTTGTGTGTTTCAAAAGATGGTTATGATTGGAGCAAACCAAAGGTTGTTTTTCCTCAATACAAAGTGCCGGATGGAACAACAAAAGAAGGTGTTGATGGACTAGCAAAAGATTTAATTGCCATTATGCATCAGCGTATGGGATTTTATGTTTCATCAAATGATCGTCTATTGGTTTCCGGATTTTATGGAATCAGTATTGATAAGCACGATAGTCCAAATGATGGTAATGGTATTGGTCGTGTAGTTCGTGAAATATATAAAGATGGAACATGGGGACCAATCTATTTTGTGCGATACAATCACAATTGGAATAAGAAAAATACCGAATTTAAATTTTATACATCAAGTAGAGATAAAGGATTTAAAAAGGCCTGTGAAGAATTAATGGCAAATCCTTTAATGATGCAACAGTGGAATGAAGAGGCAGATCGTGATGATCCTATTATTCCAATGACAAACCAATTTAAGGCTTTTAATTTCTACCATTTACCAGATAACAGAGTTGTTGGTTGGTGGAAACATGCTTTAACAGCCATTAGCGAAGATGGTGGTAAAACATGGCCTCGCCCTGAAAGAGCTCCAGGTTTTGTAAATAAAAATGCTAAAATATGGGGACAAAAAACAACTGATGGTAAATATGCTACTGTTTACAATCCTTCTGAATATAGATGGCCTTTAGGTGTTTCAGTTAGTGATGATGGATTAAATTACAATAACCTTCTTTTGGTTCATGGTGAAATTTCACCAATGCGTTATGGTGGAAATTTTAAATCATACGGTCCTCAATATGTAAGAGGTATCATTGAAGGTAATGGTCAGCCAAAAGATAATCATATGTGGTTGACATACAGTATGAATAAAGAAGATATATGGGTGTCAAAAGTTCCTGTTCCGGTTACCGATAAGGTAACAGAGGATGTAACAGAGGAATTTAATACCTTGCCAGATAATAAAGAATTAGATTGGTGGAATATTTATAGTCTTCAATGGGCTCCTGTACAGATTGAAAAAGTTAAAGGCAAGAAAGTATTAACCATAAAAGATAAGGATCGATATGATTTCGCTTTAGCAGAAAGAGTTATTCCATCTTCAGAAAGTTCTATAGTTGAGTTTACTGTTGTTCCGCAGCAAAATGATAATAGTCAGTTACATGTTGAATTTCAAAATGCTGAAGGTCTTGGTGCAATTCGTTTAGTTTTTGACAATGATAGTGTATTGAAAGTGCGAAATGGTTATCGTTATTCAGGGGTTGTACGATATGAGCCTGGAGAAGAATATAAAATTCAGGTTAAATTTGATGTTAATAAAAGATTTTACTGGGTTACTGTTAATGGAAAGCAAAAAGGCAATTATCGCTTAATGTATCGCCCTGTTCATGAAATTTCAAGTGTAGCTTTCAGAACAGGAGATATTCGTCGTTTCCCTGATGCAGATACTCCTACAGATCAGGATTATGATCTTAAAGATGCCGGTATTCCTGTAAAGGAAGCTCAATTTAACATCAAATCATTTACATCGAAAAAAATCAGATAATGAGCAAGTTTAAGTATATACTATTTATAGCAACTGTTTTTGTATTAGCATCATGTAGTTCTAATAAAAAAGATAGTAATTACAAGGGTGCAGTTTTAAATGTAGATGATTTTAAGCACTATGTTGATTATTTTAATCGCATGGAGGATGAAAATATAGCTCAGGCCATACCTAATGCTGAATCATGGCAATGGATGAAAGATAATGTTCCTTTCTTTCAATGTCCTCAGGATAATTTTGAAGAGATGTTTATTTATCGTTGGTGGACTTTAAGAAAGCATATTAAAGAAACTCCGGTTGGCTATGCAATGACAGAGTTTTTAGTACAGCGTTCTTATTCAGATAAATATAATTTAATTGCTTGTGCAATGGGGCATCATATTATGGAATCAAGATGGCTACATGATTCAAAGTATCTTGATGATTATGTACATGTTTGGTTTAGAGGAAATGAAGGCAAGCCAATGAATAAGCTTCATAAATTTAGTAACTGGACTGCAGATGCATTATATCAAAAGTATTTGGTTGATGGCGATAAGGAATATATGTTGGATATGTTACCAGATATGGTTTCTGATTATGAGCGTTGGGAAAAGGAACGTCGTTTAGAAAACGGATTGTTTTGGCAAAAGGATGTTCAGGATGGTATGGAAGAGCAAATTAGTGGTGGACGTCACGTAAAAAATGCCCGACCAACCATTAATAGTTATATGTATGCCAATGCACTTGCCATCAGTAAAATGGCATCTATGAAAGGTGAAGCTGATATAGAAAAGAAATATAAAGCGAAAGCCGATACGCTATTAGGGTTGATTACTACAAAACTATGGAGTGAAGACAGTCAATTTTATGAAACTGTAAAAGAGGATGGTGAGTTTGCAAATGTTCGTGAGGCAATTGGTTTTATTCCATGGTATTTTAATATTCCAACTGATGCTCAGTCTGTAGCATGGAAACAGTTAATGGATGATCAGGGATTTTTAGCACCTTATGGACAAACAACAGCTGAACGTCGTCATGATGAATTCAGAACAAAAGGATGTTGTAAATGTGAGTGGGATGGGGCTATCTGGCCATTTGCTACATCGCAAACAATGGTGGGACTGGCAAATGTGCTTAATAATTACGATCAGAATGAGATTTCTAAAGAGGATTACTTCAAGCACATGGAGTTATATGTAGAGTCACAGTATCATCGAGGTCGTCCATATATTGGTGAGTACCAGGATGAAGTGACCGGATATTGGTTGAAAGGAGATCAGGAACGTAGTCGTTATTACAATCATTCAACATTTAATGATTTAATGATTTCAGGATTGATAGGATTGCGACCACGGGCTGATGAAAAGATAGAAGTTAATCCATTGGTTCCTCAGGATAAATGGGATTGGTTTTGTTTGGATAATGTTCAATATCAAGGTAAAATCCTGACTATTATTTGGGACAAAGATGGTTCTAAGTATAACAAAGGTGCAGGATTGCAAATTTTAGTTGATGGAAAGTCTGTTGCTCATTCAGACCAATTAAAAAAGTTAGTAACTGAATAAATCAATAGTTATGAAGGTACTTAAAGGATTTGCAGTATTATTTGTTTTATTGAGTCTTGTTGGTTCAATTCAAGCAAAAGAATTGTCTGATCAGGAAAAGAAAGCAACTGAATGGATAAAAACTTTAGAATTAAACGATAAGGCTAAAGAAAAACGTTTGATCAAAGTTGTTACAAAGCATCTTACAGCAGTTAAGGATTGGCACGATTCCCATCCGGCTTCAATGGTACCAGAAGGAATTAATCCAAGAACTGGTGAAAAGCTAACAGAGTTAGATCGTCAGATTATTGTAGATTCATCAATGCCAACAACTGTTCATGAAAATTTAATGGATGGTTTAAGAGAGGATTTAACAAAAGAGCAGGTTGAAAAGGTATTAGATTGTTATACCGTTGGAAAGGTTGCCTTTACAATGAAAGCTTATAAAGAAATAGTTACTGATATGACTCCCAAAGAAGAAGAAGTGATTTTGGGGAACTTGAAGAAGGCTCGTGAAATGGCAGTTGATTACAAAAGCATGAAGGAGATATCTGCAATTTTCGAGATTTATAAAACAAAAAATGAGCAATATCTTAACAGTAATGGTCGTAGTTGGCACCAGATGTATAAGGAGTACGTGAAAGCTCTTAAGGAAAAGAAAAATAAAAAATAATATGATGTCGTTAAAGAGAATTTTATCGTTGAGTTTAGTTCTTGGGTTAGTAGTGTTTAATGCACAAGCCAAGAAAAACAAGTGGAAGAAAGGAATAATTACAGAGCAATTCATTTATGAAAAAGCTGATTTTCCATCTTGTCATGCCGGAACATTAGCCGAAACACCAGAAGGTTTGGTAGCCGCTTTTTTTGGAGGTGAGTATGAACGTCATCCGGAAGTTTGTATCTACGTAAGTCATCTTAAAGATGGTAAATGGTCTAAACCAATGAACGTGGCCAACGGAATTCAAAATGACACATTGCGTTATCCAACATGGAATCCTGTTTTATATCAAATACCAGGAGGTGATTTATTATTGTTTTATAAAGAGGGTCCAAAGCCTCAGGATTGGTGGGGAATGATTAAACGTTCTTCTGATAATGGTCATACCTGGAGTGAGGCTGAAAAAATGCCTGAAGGTTATATAGGACCGGTTAAAAACAAGCCTATTCTGTTGGATGATGGAACATTAATTTGTCCTTCTTCTAAAGAAATTAAAGGTTGGGAAGTGCATTTTGAAACAACTAAAGACTGGGGGAAGACATGGGAAACTACTAAAGCCATTAATAAATACAAGGTTCATAATATTATTCAACCTAGTATCTTAAAGCATAAGGATGGTACTTTACAAATCCTTTGTCGAAGTAAGAATGGAGTTGTAGTAACAGCGTACTCACACGATAATGGTAAAACCTGGGGATTAACACAGGATACAGAATTACCAAATAACAATTCAGGTACAGATGCGGTAACATTAGCTGATGGTCGTCATTTAATTATCTATAATCATGCTAAAACGCCAATGAATGCTTCAAAAGGACATCGTACTCCTTTAAATGTAGCCTTAAGTAAAGATGGAGTTAAATGGTATGCATCATTAGTGTTGGAGGATTCAGAAATTAGTCAGTATTCTTATCCTGCAGTTATTCAATCAGCAGATGGAATGGTTCACTTTATTTACACCTGGCGTCGTGAGCGTATGAAATATGTAAAAGTAGATCCTTCGAAATTACGTATGAAGTTGATTAAGGATGAAAAGTGGCCTGAATAAGGTAATTAAGGTAAAAGGGTATCATGGTTGTATGGTATGAAGGTGATACCCTAATCGTAATAACCAGATTGGATCAAAAAATAGGGAACAGCAAATATAGTTCAAAGCCTGAAGGGCTGCAGTATAACAGCCCAGGGTGAAGTACCTGGAGTTTAAAGTCATGTAAATCAATCCCTAAAAGGGTGACGTAATTATAAAGGTTAAAGGTAAAAGACAAAGGATTTGAATACGTAGTTTTTAGTCTCATGTCTCTTATTTTTAGTATTTTATCTAAAAAAATAAAATGAAGAAAATAACAATATTTTTTTGTCTGATTATGATAACGTTTACATGCGCTATCGCCCAAAATTCGGATAACAAATTTGCCCGTCCTTTAAAGGATGTATTGAAAGATATTGAGCAGGAGTATAATGTTAAACTACGTATTTCAGATAAGGATGTAGAAGGCAAGATATTGAATTATGCCAACTGGCGTTTTAGAGCAGATGTTGAAGAAACATTAAAAAATGTATTGGCTCCTTTTGATTTAATGGCTCTACCTGATAAAGGACCAAATAAATATAAAATAGAAGAGTTTCGTTATCATAGAAGAACAGTTGAAGAAGGCAAAGAAACATTAGATTATTTAGCTTCTAAATATTCAACTAAAGAAGAATGGCAGCAACGTCAGACAAAACTAAAGCAATGCGTTAAAGAGGCTGTTCGTTTAAATCACTTACCTGCTTCACCTGATAGTAAACCTATCTTAACCAAAACAAGAAAAATGAATGGTTATACTGTGCAAAATATTGCATTTGAAGTATTACCAGGATTTTATGTATGTGGTTCTATTTACCGACCATCAAAAATTAAAGGAAAAATTCCTGTTGTCCTTTGTCCAAACGGACATTTTGGAAATGGACGCTATAATAAAGATATTCAAACCAGATGTGCCGGTCTGGCACGTATGGGAGCTATGGCAATAAATTATGATTTATTTGCCTGGGGAGAATCTGTACTGCAAGTTGATCCTAAAACTCACCGTAAAAGTTTAGCCAATACTATCCAGGCTCTAAATAGTATTCGTTTATTAGATTATTTGACCTCGTTTAAATATGCTGATACAACGAGAATCGGTATTACAGGAGGTTCCGGAGGTGGAAGCCATTCTATTTTAATGTCTGTTCTAGATGATAGAATTGATGTAAGTGTTCCTACTGTAATGATGTCGTCGATTCATTATGGAGGGTGTCCTTGCGAAAGCGGAAATCCAATTCACTTATGTTGTGGAGGAACAAATAATGTGGAATTAGCAGGCGTTTTTGCTCCTAAGCCACAATTGATTATTTCTGATGGAGGAGATTGGACTGCTAACGTACCGGAACTTGAGTTTCCTTATTTAAAACGCATCTATGATTTTTATGATAATGCTGTAGTAGAAAATGTTCATTTACCTAAAGAGCATCATGATTATGGTCCGTCAAAACGTTCAGCAATGTATCACTTTATGGCTAAATATTTAAAGTTAGATGAATCTAAAGTCTTTAATAAGAATGGAGAGTTAGATGAATCTCCAATTACCGTTGAAGATGAAAATGCCATGAAAGTTTTCGGAGATAATGGCGAAAAATTACCGGAATCTGCAATCAGAAGTTTTGAAGTCTTAGAAAAAGAATTTGAGAGTGCAATTGCCCAATAATTTGAATCTTATTTTGAGTAAAATAAAAATCTATGAAGTCTATAAAAAAATCCTATAAAATATTTATAGCAATTAGTTTACTTATTGCTTTGATAGTTTCATGTTGCAATAATGAAAATCAAACAAAAGAAATTCCTAAAGAACCAAGATACAAAGTAGCGGTTTGCGACTGGATGATATTAAAACGTCAGAAGACCAGTGCTTTTGATCGTGCTGTTGAGATTGGCTGTGATGGACTGGAAGTTGATTTAGGAGGATTAGGCAAACGACCTACTTTCAAAAATAAATTGATTAATGCTACATGGAGGAAAGAGTTTAAAGAGAAATCTGCTTCAACAGGAATTGAAATCAGTTCTATTGCGATGTCTGGTTTTTATGCACAAAACTTTGCAGAAAGAGAGGGTATTGATCGAATTATGGATGATGCTGTTAATACAGCAGAATTAATGGGCGTAAAAACGATTTTTTTACCCTTGGGTGTTCAAGGTGATTTAATACAACATCCGGAGCGTAAGGATTCTTTAATAAATAACCTTAAAAAAATTGGAGCTAAAGCTGAAGCTGCAGGTTTGGTTGTTGGTATTGAAACTAATTTTGATGCAAATGCAGAAGTTGAGTTCTTAAACGAAATAGGATCTTCTGCAATTAAAAGCTATTTTAATTTTGATAATGCGCTTAAGCATCAAAAAGATATCTGCGAAGAGTTGAAAATTCTGGGGAAGGATAAAATTGCAATGATACATGCTTCAAATACAGATAGTGTTTGGTTGCAAAATGATCCGATGATTGATGCTCCCAAGATTAAGAAAACACTTGATGAGATGGGATGGAGTGGATGGCTTGTAATTGAGCGATCAAGAGATATTAACCAGGTTAAAAATGTGGTGGCAAACTATGGAGCCAATGCTGCTTATTTAAAAAAGGTTTTTCAAGAAGAATAATTAATGAAAACAAACTAAATCAACAATTATGAACCAGATAAAAACGCTTGGATTTATTATTCTTTTAGGTTTGGGTAATCTAATTACTGCACAAAATATTTATGTCTCACCAAAGGGAAATGATGCTAATTCCGGAACAGAGAAAGCTCCGGTTCAAACAGTTCAAATGGCTGTTCAAAAAGCACGCGATTTAAGAAAACAAAATGATCCTTCTATTTCTGGTGGTATTCATATCATTCTAAAGAGCGGAACATATCAGGTTAGCAATCCAATTGTTTTCGGACCTGAGGATTCTGGTTCAGAAACCTCTCCAACAATTGTTTCAGCTGCAAAAGGTGAGAAGGCGATAATTAGTGGAGGTGTAAAAGTTACAGGATGGCAAAAAGTTGAAGGTAATATTTATAAAGCCAGTCTTGATAGAGAAACTAAGCTTCGTACCTTATTTGTCAATGGCAAGAGAAAGCACATGGCAGGAACTGATATTCCTGTACCAGGATTAGGGGACTGGGGTACTTTTAAAATTAAAGGTAAAGAACCATGGGCTTATGGAGAAGGATCAGCTATCGATGGAATTAAATTCAGCTCGGAGGATGTAAAAGAATATTCTAATCCTGAAGATATTGAGCTGGTACAATTTAATATCTGGACAGAGAAAATTCTCTGTGCAAGAGATATTAAAAAGATGGGTGATACCACTGTTGTGAAATTGCAGCAACCATATGGCGCTATTGCCACAACAATGGCCTGGGCAGGAAAAATCAACTATAAAAAAACTTTTGTAATCAGGAATGCCTATGAATTGTTAGATTCTCCTGGAGAGTTTTATTTCAATCGCAAAACAAAAACTATCTATTATTATAGCGATGGTGAGGATATGGCAAATGCTGAAGTGATTGCTCCTGTTAGTGATGGCTTAATTCATATTAAAGGGACTTCTACTGAGTCCAGAGTTAAAAATATTCAGTTTCAGGGAATAACTTTTTCATACGATCATTGGCATTTGATGGAAGTTGCAGGTTCTCATGGTTTTGCAGGTATACAAAGTTTAGGTTTAGCGGTTAAATATATTCCTGGTGGTAATTGGCATAAAACAGAATATAATAGTACAGATGTACCAAGAGGCGCTATTCATGTGGAAAATGCTGAAGGAATTGAGTTTATCCGTAATCGTTTTGAAGGTATTAGTTCTGCAGTTGCCATTAATATGGTAAACGATGTTAAAAATAGTAAGGTTGAAGGCAACTTCTTTTATGATATGCTGGGTAATGCGGTTAATATAGGTCATTCACAGCATTATAAAATTGGTGATGGCGATATTTATCCTGAAGGAGTTGAAGGTTTATGTGAGAATATAAAAGTCTCTAATAATTATCTACGTAATGTATGTCTTGACTTTAGGCAAATAGAAGGCATTACAGCATTTTTCGTAGCCAATGTAAGTATAGAACATAATGATATCGAATGGACGCCATATGGTGCAATAACATGTGGCTGGTGGTGGGGTAATTCTGGAATTCCCGCTTCAACTTTAGTTAAAAATAATAAGATACGATTTAACAAAGCAGGAAATACGCATCAGGTTTTAGATGATGGGGGGATTATATATTCTTTAGGAGAGCAACCCGGTTCTGTAATTGAAGGTAACTATATTTTTAATGGACCAAGGTGTATTTATCCGGATGATGGTTCTGCATATTTAACTATTAGAGATAATGTAGTTGGAAATGAAAGTTACAAATGGATGTGGCTTCATCTATGGACTAAAAGATGTCATGATATAGTTGCATACAGAAACTATGTAAAGAATAATCTTTTGATGGATAACGGAACTGATAATGTTATTGAAAATACGATTTCATTTAGGGAGGATGAATTTTCAGAAGCAGCTCAAAAGATCATTGATAATGCAGGAATTGAAGAGGAATTTAAAGATATCATACCTGATACTGAGCCAGAAAAGATGAGTATTCATCCGAAGGGATTTAAGGAAAGGGATGTGTTTCATTAACCTATAAAATATGCGTCAGAATAATACGAGTACACGAAAACTGCTACAATTATTTGTTCTATTATTCTTTATTGTGTCTTGTGCACCAAAAAAGGATTCGTCAGAAAACTATAAAAATAATCCAGTAGCAGTTGAATTGATACTGGATAACGAAAGTCTTACAGATTCATTAGCTAATGAGTTCAACAGCATATCAATGGAACTTTATGAATGGAAAAATCATCTGGTTTTGTTTGGTTCTGATAGAGATACATCAGGTATTAGTGATCTGGTTAATAGAACAGGAATTAAAGTTAAGATTAAGAAATATAATAATCCTTTTTATGTGTTTGATAAGACACGAAATTGTGGTTACTCAAGTGCACCAAAACCATGGAAGAATTACTTATTAACTGCAAATCTAGTTAGTGATACAACTCTGCAGCAAGAGTATTTAACATATCATGATACTCAATTTGAAGTTTGGCCAGAGGTTGCTCAAGGCTTTTGTAATGCAGATTTTCAGCAATTATTGGTTTATAAAACCGGAAGACAATTGATGTTGGTTATTTCAATACCCGCTGATAAAACATTGGATGAGCTTAACCCTAAAACAGTAGAAAATAATCCAAGGGTGGATGAATGGAACAGCATCATGAGTAAATATCAGGAAGGAATAGAAGGAACAGAACCTGGAGAAACATGGGTTTTTCTTGAAAAAATAGAAGAGATTAAGTGAATTTTTAATCATCATAGTTAGTGTAAGTTTTGTAATGTTGTGATTACTGGATGTTGAGACATTGAGGCTTTTAATGAGTTTTGTAAATAAGTCTTGCTCCTCCGCTAAAGCTTCGGCGGCACGCGGAATGTCTTGCGTCTTTAATCTAATAATCTAATTAAATATGCTACGTTTAGGAATATTAGGAATCGGAGAGGGAAGAAGTACTATTTCAGCTGCTTTGCAAAGCGAAAAGATTGACCTCAAAATGATTTGTGATCTGAATGTTGATATGTGTAAGCAAAGAGAGAAAGAATTTGACTTTCATAATATCACAACTGATTTTCAGGAAATGCTGAATAATCCTGAAATAGATGCCATTGCTATTTATACTCCTGATCATTTGCATGCTACTCATATTAAGATGGCTTTAAATGCAGGTAAACATGTAGTGTGTACAAAGCCACTGATGGATAATCTATCTGAGGCTAAAGAATTAATTGAAATTGCTGATAAACAGGATAAAAGAATTTTTGTAGGACAAAGTTCCCGGTTCTTTGAACCAATGAAACGTCAAAGAAAAGATTTTGAAGCAGGCTTAATTGGAGATCTGGTAAGTATAGAATCTCATTATCATGCCGATCATCGTTGGTTTTTGGGTAAAGGATGGTCTTTAGAACAATCGTTTAAATGGTTGTTTGGAGGTTTAAGTCATCCAGTTGATTTTATACGATGGTATATGCCAAATATCGAAGAAGTGATGGGATATGGAATGCTAAGCCCTAATGGTAAAAAAGGTGGTTTGAAGAATGAGGATACCATGCATTTTATATTTAAGGCTAAAGATGGAAGAGTTGCGCGTGTAAGTGGAATTTATTCCGGTCCTGTTCAGCCTGTTACCCGAGATAGCGAAATGACATGTATTCTTCGTGGAACAGAAGGTTGCAGTCAGGGAGATTACATGGATTTAAGATATGCCATAACCAAAAATGATGGCGAAGAGCAAATCATAACCTGGGAGCATAAGTTAAAGCACTATTTCAGATTTGAAGGTAAAAGTCACCATGCCGGCGAATATCAGAATTATCTGGAGTATTTTGCTGACAGTATAGAAAACAACACAATTGCTTATCCTGACTTAAAAGAAGGTGTAGGTACCATTGCTGTTTTAATGGCTATGGATCGATCTTTACAAACAGGATTGCCTGTGAAGATAAGCACTATTATCGAGGAAAATGACTTAGATATAGTATTGTAAGTCATTGTTAAGTTATTATTCAACCACCTCTTTGAAATCATAATTCCCTTAATTTAGAACAACATATAATCTGGAGGTGGTTGTTTTTATTTTCTGAATCTTAACCTTTCTAAAATTAAATCTATTAAAAGTTCTATCAGAACTTAAAAATCTACACAAATGAAAAATATTCACGAACTATTAGTACCCTTAGATTTTATTGTAGTAATTGCCTATCTGGTAGTATTAACTGCTATAGGTTATTACGTAAGCTTTATAAAGAAAAAAGAAAAAGATGATTCATTGTTTCTTGCAGGACGGTCATTAAAATGGAGTAGTATTGGTTTTACCATGTGGGGAACCAATGTAGGTCCGTCAATGTTAATTGCTTCAGCGTCGATTGGCTATACAACAGGAATAGTTGCAGGTAATTTTGGTTGGTATGCTTTTGTGTTCATTTTCCTATTGGCTTTTGTTTTTGCTCCAAAATATTTAGGCGCCAATGTGAGTACCTTACCTGAATTTATGGGTAAAAGATTTGGCGATTCTACACGTAATATTTTGGCTTGGTATACTATTGTTACCGTTCTTATTTCGTGGTTGTCGTTAACTTTGTTTGCAGGTGGAATATTAGTTGGGCAAATCCTTAATCTGCCACTGTGGTTATCTGTAATAATATTGCTGTTAATTTCTGGTTTCTTTACTATTGCAGGAGGTTTAAAAGCCATTGCTTATACCAATGTATTCCAGATGCTGTTGTTGATAATAGTGTCTTTGATTTTAACTTTAGTTGGTATTAATAAAGTAGGTGGTTTTGGTGAATTAATGGCTAATACACCTGCTGATTACTGGAATTTATTGCGTCCTTCAAGTGATCCTACATATCCATGGATTGCTATTGTTCTGGGATATCCAGTTATGGGAGTGTGGTTTTGGTGTACAGACCAATCAATGGTTCAGTCTGTATTAGGAGCAAAGAGCTTAAAGCAAGGGCAAATGGGCGCAAACTTTACAGGATGGCTTAAGATTCTGGATGTTGCTTTGTTTATCATTCCAGGGATGGCATGTTTTATCCTATTTCCAGACTTGAAAAATCCGGATGAAGCTTATATGACAATGGTAACTCAATTATTCCCTCATGGAATGACAGGATTAGTAATGGCGGTTCTGATTGCTGCCCTTGTTAGTACAATCGATTCTGCATTGAACTCATTAAGTACGGTTTTTACCATGGATATTTTTGTAAAAAAGCATCGTCCTAATGCAACCAATAAAGAAATTATAAAAATTGGTAGAATTGTAACTGTACTAGGTGCATTACTGTCAATTGTTTTGACATTGGCAATTGATAGCATAAAAGGATTAAACTTATTCGATGTCTTTCAGGCTATTTTAGGATTTATTGCTCCTCCAATGTCTGTTGTGTTTTTATTTGGAGTATTGTGGAAGAAAACGACTACAAAGGCAGCCAATATAACTTTGTTTTGGGGAACAGTTTTAAGTTTAGGTACCGGAGTATTTTATTTATGGATATTCCCTAACGAAGATTATGAATTCTGGCCACACTTTTTATTATTATCATTTTATATATTCCTGGCCCTTTGTGCTTTAATATATGTGATCTCTATTACTGATAAATCAGAGCAAAAAGAGTACGTCTTTAATACACCAGCTAAAGTATTTAGATCTAAAATGCAATTAATCCGGTGGGCAGCTTTATTTATTGTAATGATTGGATTATATATTTATTTCAATGGACACTGATGAATAGTTGAAAGTAGAAAGCTATATAAGAACAGGGAGTTTTATTGAATAGGAAAAAGATTAAAATATTGTCAATATGATTTTAAATCTATAGAATAAAGAATTAAGATTTATTTGGAAGTTTTCCTTAAATAAACTACACTAGCGTTTTTAATACTCTCAAACAATAACAACCAGAAATGATAAGCATTACAAAAAAACTTAGTCTGTTACTTACACTTATTTTAGTAGTAACATCCTCTTTTGCCGAAATTAAATATGAAATGACTGTAGCTCAGGATGGCTCTGGTGATTTTACTACCATACAGGATGCTATTAATGCAACAAAAGCTTTTCCTGATAAAAGAATTACCATTAATATTAAAAATGGAGTATATCATGAAAAAGTTAAAGTGCATGCCTGGAATAACCTACTAACATTAAAAGGAGAAAGTACCGATAAAACGATTATTACCTACGATGATTATTTTAGTAAGCTTGATTTAGGTAGAAATAGTACATTTTATACTTATACTATAATGGTTGATGCTGATGATTGCATTGTTCAGAATTTAACCATTATCAATAGTTCAGGCCCTGTTGGACAGGCAGTAGCCTTACATGTTGAAAAAGATCGTTGTCAGTTTGTGGATTGTAAAATTTTAGGTTATCAGGATACGGTTTACGCAGCGGGTGAAGGAAGTCGCCAGTATTTCTTAAGATGTTTTATTGAAGGTTCTGTTGATTTTATATTCGGTGCAGCGACTGCTTTATTTGAAGATTGTACGATAAACAGTAAAACAAATTCATATGTTACTGCGGCAAGCACCTTTAAAGGAACTGAATTTGGTTATGTATTCAAAAATTGTAAGTTGACTGCTGATGAGGGAGTTGATAAGGTGTACTTGGGCAGGCCTTGGCGTATATATGCTAAAACAGTTTTTATCTCTTGTGACCTGGAGAATCATATTTTACCAGAAGGATGGCATAATTGGAAAAAGCCTGATGCTGAAAAAAATGCACTTTATGCAGAGTATAATTGTACAGGAGATGGTTTTAAACCGGAAACAAGAGCATCATGGACACAACAATTAACTAAGAAACAAGCACGTAAATATAATAAAGAAAATATCTTCGGGGATTGGATTCCTTTTGTTAAATAGTGGCATTAGATATTAAATATTTCAAGGCTAATCTGTTATGGTTAGCCTTTTTTTATGGATTATTTATGTGAAAATACCAACTCAAAATACTTTATGCTTTAGCAAAAAATATTTACCAAAATGAAAATATCCTATTGAGTTAATATCTAAATTTGCATCCATATTTTTTATAATTATTTAATCGCTAATTAAACTTTAGTGTTATGATTCATCCACATACCGAATTAAAATATATTAGTGATGAAGTTGGCTATGGATTAGTAGCCAAGCAAGTAATTCCTCAAGGTTCTATAATTTGGGTATTAGATGAACTGGATAGAGAGTTTACTCCCGATCATCTGGATCGCATGTCTCCTGATTTACGTTCTGTTTTCGAGAATTACACCTTTCGTAATAATAAGGGAAACTATGTTTTATGTTGGGATCATGGTAGGTTTATGAATCATAGTTTTAATTCCAATTGTATGGCTACTCCTTACAATTTTGAAATTGCAATTAGAGATATTCAACCGGGGGAGCAGCTGACTGATGATTATGGTTATTTAAATATCATTGCACCATTTAAAGCAGAAGATGAGGGAACCCATAGAAAATTTGTGTATCCGGATGATTTAATCACTTACCATAAGGAATGGGATGAAATAATAGCTGACAATTTCAGTAAAATTCCTACAGTAGAGCAAGCTCTTCGCCCTTATTTGTCAGATAAATTATGGAATGATATTCTTTTAATTACAAAGGGTGAAAAAAAATTAGAATCCATCCTTCTTAATTATTATAATCCTGAAATGGTTGATGAAGATTTAGTTTAAATATTTATAGTAGTCTGTAAAATAAACTAATACGATTAATAGAGAGTTGTATTAAAAAAAATATAATAAAGGAATCCTCAATAGTTCAGAAATGAATTGTTGAGGATTTTTTTGTTTTTGATCATGTTAAATGTCGATGATCTGATTGAAAAGTGAAAACGATTACATTTTGTAAAACACAGAAAAACAGTATAATATAAAATGTGTAAATAAAATAAATGTAAACGATATATTGGAATTTTAACTTTTATAAACTATTTTTGTAAGCTATGTATTCAATAGTGATAACTGTTAATAAACGAAGGTTTTAGGCTGTTGCTCCAATGTTTGAATACTATAATGTTTTTTAATCTTGTAAAAGAAATCTAATGAAATCAAATCCGTTGCATTTGAAATACATTCAAAAAGCACTCTTAACATTTATAGTTTTAATGATGTTTGGTTCTGTAAATATTCTATCTGCAAAATCAAAAGTGAATGTAAATGATCTTCGTACAGAGTATAAAGTAAATCCAATAGGGCTTGAAACCCTAAGTCCAAGATTATTTTGGAAATTATCTTCGCAAAATACTAATGTATTACAAAGTGCATATCAGATTAAAGCTGCTACAACAATCTCGGAATTAAAAAGCGAAAAGGATTTGTTATGGAATTCAGATAAAGTAAATTCAGATAAATCTATTCAGGTTCCTTATAAAGGAAAGGCATTAACTTCTGGTCAAAAAGTATATTGGCAGGTTCGTATCTGGGATAATAAAGGGAATGTTTCTGGTTGGAGTGAAGTGGCTTCGTTTGAAATGGGATTATTAAGTGTTTCGGATTGGAAAGCATCCTGGATTGAACCGGATATAAAAGAGGATGAGACCAAGCCTTATCCTTCACCATTACTAAGAAAAGAGATTGCTTTAAATAAAGAAGTCAAATCTGCTCTTATTTATGCTACTTGCCATGGATTGTACCAAATTAATTTAAATGGAAAAAAAGTAGGAGATGAATTCTTTACGCCCGGTTGGACAAGTTACCATAGCAATCTTCAGTACCAGGTATATGATGTAACTAGTCAATTGCAGAAGGGAGAAAATGCTATTGGTGTTATTCTTGGTGATGGATGGTATCGTGGTCCTTTGGTGTGGCAAGGAAACAAGAATTTGTACGGTAAAAAATCAGGACTTCTATTTCAAATGGAAGTGACTTTCACAGATGGTTCAAAGGAAACAATAGTGTCAGATAATAGTTGGAAAGCTTCTACTGGAGCTATCTTAAAATCTGAGATTTATGATGGCGAGCTTTATGATGCTAGATTAGAAGAAGACGGTTGGGATAAGCCAAATTTTGATGATGGTAAATGGAGTAAGTGTGTTGAAAAAGAATACGATAATTCAATTCTGTCTGCTTCAGTTGGTGTTCCGGTTCGTATTACTCAGGAATTAAAACCTATTCAGAAAATCATTACACCTAAAGGCGAATTGGTATTTGATTTCGGACAAAATATGGTGGGATGGGTCAGCTTTAAACTACAAGGAGAAAAAGGAAGTAAAATTACTATTCAACACGCAGAAGTTTTAGATCAGGAAGGAAATTTTTATATCGACAATTTAAGAGTTGCACAACAAAAAGATCAATATATTTTTAAAGGAGAAGGTGTTGAAGAATTTCAGCCTCATTTTACTTTTCATGGCTTTAGATATATCAAAATCTCAGATTATAAAGGTGATGTTTCGTTAAATGATATTACAGGAAAAGTGATTCATTCTGATATGGATCCAATTGGTGACTTCGAATGTTCAGATACATTGGTTAATCGTCTGCAGAAAAATATACAATGGGGATTAAGAGGAAACTTCCTGGATGTTCCTACTGATTGTCCTCAGCGTGATGAACGTTTAGGTTGGACCGGGGATGCACAGGTTTTTGCTTCTACTGCTTGTTTTAATATGAATGCAGCTCCATTTTATACTAAATGGATGAAAGATTTCATTGTTGATCAAAAAGCAGATGGTAGTGTGCCTTGGGTGGTTCCAAATGTTGTTGAAAACGGAGGAGGAACCGGATGGTCAGATGGCTTTGGTGCAACAGGTTGGGCTGATGCTGCAGTAATCATTCCATGGACTGTTTATCAATCTTATGGCGATACTCGAATTCTTGAAAATCAATATGAATCAATGAAAGCTTGGGAAGAGTATATGATCAAGCATTCCGGTGACAGTTATATATTTGATTATGGATTCCATTTTGGCGATTGGTTGGCCTTTGCTGAGTATATGAGCTATAAATACAATGCCCCGGATTATGGTTTTGCAGGAGCCCATACAGATAAGGATCTGATTGCCACGGCTTATTATTGTTACACAACAGGTTTAATGCAAAAAATTGCCACCATCTTAGGTAAAGATGAAGATGCCAAAAGATATGAATCTATCCGCCCTAAAATTAAGGCTGCGTTTAAAAAGGAATATGTCACTGCTACCGGACGTTTAAGTTCGAATACACAGACCGCCTATATTTTGGCTTTATCATTCGGTATTATGCCTGACGAGTTCAAAGAAACGGCTGCAGAAAGGTTAGCTGATAATATAACTGAATTAGGTCATTTAACTACCGGGTTTTTAGGAACTCCTTTAATTTGTCAGGCATTATCAGAGAACGGTTATCCGGATATAGCTTATATGCTGCTTTTTAATAAAAGATATCCTTCTTGGTTATATCCTGTGACTATGGGAGCAACAACCATTTGGGAACGATGGGATGGTATTAAACCTGACGGATCTTTCCAGGATGTGGGTATGAACTCATTCAATCATTATGCCTACGGAGCTGTTGGTAACTGGTTGTATACTCAGGTGGCAGGTATTCAAATTGATCCAGAAAAGCCGGCTTATAAGCATTTTGTCATAAAACCTCAGATTACAGAACAACTTTCTTATGCTAAAGCAAATATTGAGTCAATGTATGGGGAGATATCTTCCCATTGGCAAACACTAGAAGATGGGGTATTAATGATGAAAGTTACAATCCCATCTAATACTACAGCTTCGGTTTATGTACCGGCATCTGATGTATCTGGATTATACATAAATGGTAAAGAAATTTCAAAATCAAAAAATAAATATTCTGATTCTTCAAATGGATATGTGAAAGTTGAATTAGGATCAGGTAAATATCAATTTAAGACAACGCAAAAATTATAATAATGAAAAGGGTACTTCCTAGTTTTTTAATTGTGGTAGCAAGTGTTTTTAGTGGATTTCAACTGAAAGCACAGGAAAAGAGTTTGATGAATACATCGCAGAGTCCGTATGTTAAAATGAATAATATTGATATGGATGATGTGCAATGGACTGATGGTTTTTGGGCTGAACGTTTTGATGTTTGTAAAAAGACTATGGTTCCGTTTATGTGGAGCATATTAAATGATCCGGAAATAAGTCATTCTTTTCGAAATTTTGAGATTGCAGCAGGGCATGAAGAAGGTGTTCATTCAGGACCTCCGTTTCATGATGGTGATTTTTATAAATGGTTCGAGTCTGCAGCAATGGTTTATGCTGTAACAAAGGATAAAGAGTTGGATCAATTAATGGATAAAATCATTGCCATCATTGGTGAGGCTCAACGTGAAGATGGATATATCCATACTCCGGTTAATATCGAACAACGTCAACATCCTGAGCAAAAGAAAGAATTTGCTGAGCGTCTGGATTTTGAAACTTATAATTTAGGACATTTAATGACTGCTGCCTGTGTACATTATCGTGTAACAGGAAAAACCACAATGCTTGATTTGGCAAAAAGGGCAACAGATTATTTATATGGTTTTTATAAAAAATCATCTGCTGAGTTGGCTCGTAATGCCATTTGCCCTTCTCATTATATGGGAGTGGTAGAGATGTATCGAACAACCAGAGAACCTCGTTATTTAGAGCTAGCGGAAAAGTTGATTGAAATTCGTGACTTGGTTGAAAATGGTAGTGATCACAATCAGGATCGCATTCCTTTCAGAGAACAACACGAAGCTATTGGGCATGCAGTTCGTGCAAACTACATGTATGCGGGTGTTGCTGATGTTGTTGCAGAAACAGGTGATACTACATTATTAAAGCCTCTGGAATTAATATGGGAAGACCTTGTTAATCGTAAGATGTATATTACTGGTGCTTGCGGTGCTTTATATGATGGTGTTTCGCCGGATGGAACTACTTACGATCAACCTACAATACAACAGGTTCATCAGGCTTATGGAAGAGATTATCAATTGCCTAATATCACTGCTCATAATGAATCGTGTGCAAATATTGGTAATATGATCTGGAACTGGAGAATGTTACAAATTACAGGTGAAGAGCGCTATGCTGATGTAATGGAGCAAACTCTATATAACAGTGTACTGTCTGCAGTTAGTTTGGATGGAAAGAGATTCTTCTATACTAATCCACTTTGTGTAAACAATGATTTACCATATACCTTACGTTGGTCTAAGGATCGTGAAGAATATATCACATTATGTAATTGTTGTCCTCCTAATGTGGCCAGAACAGTTGCCGAGGTTAGTAATTATGCCTACAGTGTAAGTAGCAAAGGGCTTTGGTGTCACATGTATAGCGGAAATAAACTGGATACTAAACTAAAAGATGGTTCGCGAGTAGAATTAGAGCAGGTAACCAATTATCCATGGGATGGCGATATCAAAATCACGATGAATAAGGTTCCTAAAAATGCCTTTTCAATGTACATGCGTATCCCTTCATGGTGTGGTGCTGCAAAATTAATGGTTAATGGTAAATCTGTTGAAGCCAATGTTACTCCAGGAAAATATGCAGAAGTCAACAGAAGCTGGAAAAAGGGTGATGTTGTAGAGTTGATTTTACCAATGGAAGCTAAGTTAATCGAAGCAAATCCTTTGGTTGAAGAAACCCGTAATCAAGTAGCAGTTAAAAGAGGACCAATTGTTTATTGTTTGGAATCTCCGGATGTTGATGGAGCCCGAATTTTTGACATTGCATTACCTTCAGATATAAAATTGACTCCTGAAGAAACGGTGATTTCAGATAGTAAGATTACAACTCTTGTTGGTGAAGCAAATCTTACAAAAGAAAAAGACTGGAGTAATCAGTTGTACCGTGAAATTTCAACAGGAGATGCAACAAAAGTTAAAGTGCGATTAATCCCTTATTATGCATGGGATAACAGAGGGAAATCAGAAATGACAGTTTGGATTCCTTTAGCAAGATAACATCATATTCAAAGAATAAGATAAAGCGTCATATTGTGATGAAATTATAAACCGAACTAAATTACAGCTTCGCCTATGAAGGTAATTAAGTTCGGTTTTGTTAATAATTTGATTTATGCGTTGTATTAAATTCCGAATGTTTTGTTTATTTTTAGTTACCAGGTATTTAGTAACTAAAAAAATAAGGTTTTGACCTGTTTGAGAATCTCTGATTTTAGTTCATTTAAGAAGCGATTGAATACTAACTTAAATATGTATTAGTTTTGGCATATAATATTGAGGATCGTATATTAATAGAAGAACTGCTAAATGGAAATTTAAAGGCTTTTGATCTGCTTTTTAATAAATATGCCAAAAGACTTTATGGATTTTCTATTAGATATTTAAAATCGGCTTCAGAGGCTGAAGAACTTGTTCAAAACGTTTTTTTTAAGGTATGGGAAAATAGAAATATGCTAAAGAAGGAGTTATCCTTCAAATCTTACCTTTTTACAATTGCATATAATGATATCTTAAAATTCTTTCGCAGTACTTCTTATCATCAAGCATATTTAAACGAGGTTGTTGGTTTGTCAGAGTTGTCAAATAATACGGTTGAAAGTGTTGAATACGCTTCAATACTTGAAGAAGTTGACAAATTAATTGAACAGTTGCCGGATAAACGAAAATCTATTTTTATAAAAAGCAGGAAGGAAGGTAAAAGTTCTAAAGAAATTGCTGAGGAATTAAATATGTCAGCAGGATCTGTTGATAATAATATTTCAGAAGCATTAAAGTTTCTTCGCGAAAATCTTAAATATGAATCCTTAAGCGGATTATTGTTTTTTACTCTTTTTATTCAATAAGTACCTTATTGTTTACACATTATTGTATCGATATTTTCGTAATCCAGGTAAACCTATTTGACCATATTTTCAATTATTGAATACAATAATTGTATACTTAAATTTATAAATGTTAAAAAATATATAATTCTAAAGTGATGTAGCTCAGGGTTTAATGAGTTGTTGGATGATAAAGTATTAAAAAATGTCAATAAATAGGATGAGATTTTATGATGTTATGGATATAACTATTAAAGGGCATTAATAATTGAGAAATCATTCAAATAGGACTTTTTAGGATTCCTTAGTTGGTTTGATTTAAATAATGAATAGATGAATCAGGAAGATAAAAATATCATAGATAAATACCTGAATAATAATGCAAGTATTGAAGAACGATCAAAGTTTAAAGAGTTGTTCTCTAATAGCCATGTTTTTGGTTTGAAGGAATATATTAGGAAGGATTGGGAAGACTATTTTAAAAAGAAAGATGACTCAGTTGATAATACTGATTTATCAAATGTTTTAGATCATTTACATCATAAAATTAATTTGCAAGAGAGTAAATTAAGAAAATCTTTCATAAGTAAGTTTTACCAGTTTTATTCTAAAGCTGCAGCTATTATCATTATTCCATTAATGTTAACAGGAATATTTACAATTATTAAATATAAGGATGTTAAAGGATTACTTGCAGAAAAAAGTTCGGTGGTTAGTATTTCTTCTCCTTCAGGAATGAGAATGTCATTTAACCTGCCTGATGGCACTATGGGTACTTTAAATGGTAATTCAACAATAGAGTATCCTGTTCCATTTACAAATAACCGAAATGTAAAGCTATCAGGCGAAGCTTATTTTGAAGTTTATCATGATAAAAAACATCCATTTGTTGTAAATGCAAACCTGGTTGATATTCAGGTTTTAGGTACAAAGTTTAATGTGGATGCCTACCCGGATGTTAATTATGCTACAGTGATATTAGAGGAAGGGAGTGTGTCTTGCGAATTACCTTCAGTGAAGAAAAAGATAATTCTTAATCCAAATCAACGAATCAGAGTTGTAGGTGAAACCTTTGATAAAAGAGATGTTAATGCGCAAGAATATACAGCATGGAGAAATGGAAAAATGATTTTGCATGGTGATTCAATGGAAGATGTTGCACATAGAATATCTCGCTGGTATGGAGTTGATGTTGATATTAAGGATGCTGAACTAAGTGCCTATTCATTTAGAGCAACCTTTGTGAATGACTCGTTGGAGGAGGTTTTGAGACTATTGAAAATGACATCTCCAATTGATTATAAAATTATTGAACGCCAAAAATTATCAGATGGTAGTTTCTCTAAAAAACAGGTGATACTGTATAAAAAAGAATTGCAATAAAAATATCTTCAGAAATGAAGAATGATATAAAATCTACAATTGAAGTCTATAAGTGATGGTTCACATTAACAAGTGAGATAATTTATGTGAGTTCATTTATGGCAATAAAAGAAAAATCTAAGAATGAAAATTAAGCTTGAAAAATTAAATCTACAAAATGAAAAAAATAATAAATCCGCCTTAGAGTAAAAAAAACAGGGAATCGTTGGCGCGACTCCCTGATAAAATGAAATCATTTTTATTAATCGTTTTACACTACAAATTTATGAAAAAAATCTATTATTTGTCAGTATGGGATTCTTATGCCCATATGAAAACCCTAAGAATCATGAAATTATCCTTGTTGTTTCTAGTTATTGGAGTTTTACAGGTTTCTGCATCAACATCTTATTCTCAAAATACAAAATTGTCATTGGAGGTTTCGAATAAAACTGTTGATAATGTACTTAATGAAATCGAAAAATTAAGCGAGTTCTATTTTGTATACAATGAAAAATTCGTGGATGTAACCCGTAAAGTAAATGTTAATGTTAAAGATGAAGAGATAGGAAATATCCTTGAAAATATTTTTGAGGGAACTAATGTTCAATTTCAGGTAGTTGACAGAAAAATAATATTATTCCCCGATAATATTGGTAATATACAGGAATCAATATCTATTTCAGGTGTTGTAAAAGATAAAGATGGAAATTTATTGCCAGGGGTAACGATTGTTATTAAAGGATCTACTACCGGTGTTATTACTGATATTAATGGTAAGTATCAAATAGATAATGTACAAAAGGGATCTGTTTTGGTTTTTTCTTTTGTTGGAATGGAAACTCAGGAGATATTTGTTGAAAATCAAACCGTAATTAATGTGAGTTTAAAAGCTGATGCCATCAGTCTGGATGAAGTTGTTGCTGTTGGATATGGTACGATGCGTAAAAGTGATTTAACAGGATCTATTACTCAGGTTAAATCAGAAGATTTAGCTGCTGTTTCTACTTCCAACCCAATTGAAGCGTTACAGGGTAGAGCTTCTGGTGTTTCAGTTGTAAATGAAGATGCATCTCCGGGTGCTTCTCCTAAAATTCGAATTCGTGGTATTGGATCTATAAGTGCAGGTAATCAGCCTCTGGTTGTAGTAGACGGTTTTCCTTTAGTTAATAGTAATTTGAACGATATAAGCTCTAGCGACATTGAATCAATGGAAATATTGAAGGATGCTTCATCTTCTGCAATTTATGGTTCAAGAGGTGCTAATGGTGTTATTTTAATTACCACAAAAAAAGGTGCTAAAGGTCAAAATAATCTTGAGGTTTCTGGATCTTTAGGTATTGCAACGCCTGCTCGTGTTCCAGAAATGTTAGGACGTACTGATTTTATTGAATTTATTAATGAAGCCTACACATATTCTAATGGTGCACCGATTTATTCAGCATCTAATCCGGCTCCTTCGTACGATGTGGATTGGCAGGATGAGATAATTAAAAATTCATCGACGGTACAGAATTATTCTTTATCCTTTATGGGAGGTAAGGATAAAACAACTTATATGTTGTCAGGTAATCTTTATTCTCAGGAAGGAATGGTTGAAGCATCAGGCTTTGATAAACTGACAGTCCGTGTAAATCTGGATCATGAATTCAAATCATGGTTATCTGTAGGAACACACATGCAGGTAGGTAGATCTCAAAGAGACGTAAGAGAAAACCCAACTGGTAATATTTTTCGCTACGGTTGGCCAACTGTACCTGTGAAAAATCCTGATGGAAGCTGGTATTATGCAACTGAAGATCCTAGCATTAGTTCATATTTCGAAGGAACCTGGAATCCTGTTTCTGAAGCGAATGAAGTTACAAATGAGTTGTCGTCTGATCGTATTTTAGGTGATGTTTATGCAGTGATTAAACCTTTTAAAAATGTAACGTTTAAAACCAATTTTGGAGTTGATATAGCCAATGAAAAGCAATATGAATATTATACTTCTGTTTCAACAAGAGGTATTGGTTCTGGAAGCACTGGAACTGGGGGACAGACTTACAGAAGAAAAACAAGTAGATTAACTGATAATATTTTAACCTATTCAAATGTTTGGAATGAAAAGCATAGGTTAACAGCAACTGCTGTATACTCGTGGCAGGAATATGTTTATGAAGATTTGGAAACGAGCGGATCCGGATTTTTAAATGATGCTACCGGAGCCAATGATATGTCTTATGCAAGTATTGAGAGTTTATCTATTGGTTCTGATAAATATTCAAACAAATTGATTTCGGGAACAGCAAGAGCGGCATACTCTTACGCTGATAAATATTTGCTGACAGTAACTGGTAGATACGATGGTTCTTCTCGTTTTGGAGAAAATAATAAATGGGCTTTCTTTCCTTCTGTAGGTTTTGGATGGAGAGTGGATCAGGAATCATTTTTACAGAATGTAGATGCAATCACTAATTTGAAGGTGAGAACCAGTTATGGTGTTACAGGTAACCAGGAAATAGGAAACTATAATTCTCTTCCTGCTTTAAATACTGCATATTATGTATTTGATGGTGTTCCTATTTTAGGTTTTGCAGAGAGTATTGGTAATCCTGATTTAAAATGGGAAAAAAATATTCAGTACAATGTGGGTATTGATGTAAGTTTCTTAAATAGATTTGATTTAAGTTTTGACTACTACAATCGTAAAACTACTGACCTATTATATAATGTTCCAATTCCGACAACCTCTGGTTATTCTAGTATGCTTAAAAATATTGGTGAGGTTAAAAATGTTGGACTTGAATTATCTCTTCACGCCAGAATTATTGACACTGCATTTAAATGGGATGTAACAGCTAATGTTTCACGAAATACCAATGAGATAGTTGAATTATATGGTGATGTGGATAAGATAAATGTAAGTTCTTCAACAGGAGGCATTGCAAGTTACCTAATCGTTGGTGAAGCTGTAAATAGTTTGTGGGCCAGAGAATCTGCCGGTATTATCAATACTCAGGAAGAATTGGACTCATACCGTGAAATAAGAGCTTCTGCTCAAATGGGAGAAGAAATGTATGTTGACAAAAATGATGATAAAACTATAAATAGCGACGACTATATTAATATTGGTTCAACAGAGCCTGATTTCTTCTATGGTATATCTACCAGTTTTTCATACAAAAATATCTCAATGGATATTTATGGACAAGGAGCAACAGGAATTGCAGCTCAGGATGATAATGATGGATATTTGATTTTTGGTGAAAATCAAATTCAGAACAGGAATTATTTGCCAACAAAATATGCTTATGACAGAATGTGGAGTGAGAATAATCCTAATGGAACATTTCCTCGTGCAGGTGCTCAGGAAATTTACTTATCAGACAGAACCAATGGAGATTGGCATTACTTCATTCTTAAGAATATTAAAATAGGGTACGACTTCTCGTCTATGATTAATAATCTAGACTGGATTAGTGAATTAAATTTCTATATCAACGCACAAAACTACTTTAGTACTGCAAATCATCGTGGTTATAATCCTGAAAATGGCAGGGTTGACTTTCCTTATGCAAAGACTATGTTGTTCGGATTTCGTGCTAAATTTTAATCTTTAAAACTATAGAAAAATGAAATTAATTAGATATATAATTTTAAGTTGCACTATACTTTTATTTTCTCAGTGTACAGATCTTGATGAAACACCATATACCTTTTTATCTCCAAGTAATTATTATAACAATAGTGATGAGTTAGGCCGGGCTTTAATTGGAGTATATGATGGCTATCAAAGAGAGTTTAATGGTTATTATAAATACATCATGTATCTTGAAGTAAGAACAGAATTTGGTTCTCCGGCTTATGCTAAAGATAATGTTCACCTTTGGAATGTTTGGAACGATGTAAATAATGCCGACAAAATGGTAATTACCAATTGGGATGATGCATATGATATTATTAATCGTTGTAATTTGGTGATTGGACGTGGTGAGAGTGTTGAAATGGATGAAGATTTAAAACTTCGGTTTTTTGCAGAAGCTAAATTTATAAGGGCTGCTACTTATTTTAATTTGGTAAGATTATATGGAGGAGTGCCTATTCCTGAATCATTTACTGAAGGTCTGAGTGGTTTGGAAATTCCCCGAAAAACATTTGATGAAACCTATGCTTATATCATTTCTGACTTAGAAGATGCTATAGAGGCATTGCCGAAGAAATCAGAATATGATGCGAATGATATTTGGCGAGCTTCGAAAGGGGCTGCTCAATCCTTACTGGGTGATGTATATTTAACCCTTGGCGATATGAAAAGTGACAATAGTAATTACCAAAAATCAAAAGAGTATTTAGAGGCAGTGATTGCATCTAAAGAATATGATTTAGAACCAGATTTTAAAGACTTATGGTTTTGGTGGAATACAGGTAATAAAAATGGTATGGAATCCGTGTTTGAAATTCAGTATGGAGGAGTAGATAGTGAATATAATAATACGCATACTATGTTTGGAGTTAATATAACTGAATATACTTTAGGGTGTTATATGTATCGTCGTTTTGGACCATCAATTTCTCATTTCTTGTCGTATAGTGATGATGATGCACGTAAAGAGGGCTCTTTTCTTACAACTTTTAATACAACAGAAAAGGGAAATCCAAGTAATATTACCGGAACATTAACCTTTGTTCCTGAGGATAAAGGATTCTATCCTGGTTCGCAAGGGTGGAAAACAGCAAGTCCGGGTAACCTGAAGTTTTATGATCGTACACCAGAATCCGCAACATTGAAGAAACCACAGGCAAATTCATATGTTATTAGATATGCAGATGTACTTTTAAATTATGCCGAAGTTGAGAATAATTTAAATAACGGACCAACTGATGCGGCTTATGATGCTATTAATCAGGTTCGTAATCGTTCTGATTTAGGTTCTTTGCCCGAAGGTTTAACAGGAGATCAATTCGCAGATTCTTTATACAGAGAACGAGGATGGGAATTTGTTGGGGAAGGCCTGTTGTATTATGATGAGATCAGAACAGATCGTATTGGAGAGAATGTAAAGAAGCATATTCAATGGGGGAATGATGAAGGCATATATATGTATGTAGATGCGCCTTTGGAGTTTGTTCCTTCAAGAGATTTTCTGTTTAAGATTCCAACTTATGATTTAGATTCAAATCCTGCGTTGGTTCAAAATCCAGATAATGTATCCAAATAGAGATTTTTAGATATTCATGAAGAGGGGCTGTTTGAATAGAAATAGCCCCTTTTTTTATTTATAATACTTACAATATGGTATTTATACAATGATAATTGCTATTGTAAACGATTACATGTAATTATGATGGTGATTGATTCAATATCGACTATTTAAAGATGCCAATAGATTAAATATTGTGAAATAATTAGTTTAATAATGGCGTTGTGAAGCCTTTAAAGGTTGTTAAATAATTCATTTGAGTTGTTAATATTTGTAAGTATTCTCATAATGATATATATTTGTGAAAACGTTTACATTAATTAGTAGATAATGTTTTAACGTATATGGATTTTGTTATAAGGTTATACTCTTATGAAATGATGAAAGCTTTGCTTTTGTAAAAGAATCAGGTTGTTAAGTGAATTTGTGTTGAAAATAAATATATAATACAGACATGGATAATTTTAAATATCTACTGCCTGTTGAAAAAGAATGGTCTATGAAAAAATATATCTGCAAAAATATTTGGTTACTATTATTGGTGTTTAATCTTTCATGTAGAACTGAATCAATTAAAATAGTTGTGGATGATCAGTCTAATGAAAGAGTACAAATCGGTATGGAAAGATTAGCTGATGAATTAAAATCAGCCAATTATAATCTTGTTGAGACTTCAAGTGACCAACAAGGTGATGTTACTATTAAATTGCTGTCTGCAAACGATTCTTTAGTAGTTAATAATCCTAATATTACCAATGAAGAAAAAACAAAACTGCAAGCAAAAGAAAGTTTTCTGATCAAGACAGTTGGCAATGAAATTTTAGTTTGTGGAGGAGATGCTTCAGGTTCATTATATGGTTGTCTAGAATTAGCAAAGAGGGTAAAAGAGAATAGTTGTTTGCCTGAAAAGCTTAACTTCTTTGATCAACCGGAAATGGTTTTGAGAGGTACTTGTATCGGAATGCAAAAAACAGATTTCCTTCCTGGAAGAATGGTTTATGAGTATCCATATACTCCAGAGAATTTCCCTTGGTTTTATGATAAAGAAATATGGATTGAGTATCTGGATATGTTGGTTGAAAACCGATATAATTCATTGTACTTGTGGAATGGTCATCCATTTGCATCATTAGTTAAATTAAAAGATTATCCTTATGCTGTTGAGGTGGACGATGAGACATTCAAAAAGAATGAGGAGATATTTGAGTTCTTAACTGAAGAAGCTAACAAAAGAGGAATATTTGTAATTCAGATGTTCTACAATATCATTCTTTCGAAGCCATTTGCCGAACATCATGGTTTAAAAACGCAAGAGCGTAGCCGTCCGATTACGCCTCTAATTGCTGATTATACCCAAAAGTCAATCACAGCATTTATTGAAAAATATCCTAATGTCGGATTATTGGTTACGCTGGGAGAAGCCATGCATACTATCGATGATGATGTAAAATGGTTTACAGAAACTATTATCCCTGGTGTTAAAGATGGTTTAAAAGCTTTAGGAAGAAGTGATGAGCCTCCAATTGTATTGAGAGGTCATGATACAGATGCAGCCAGAGTAATGGAAGCTGCACTTCCAATTTATAAGAACCTTTATACCATGTTTAAATATAATGGAGAGTCGTTGACTACATATGAACCTCGTGACGATTGGGAATCCATTCCAAAAGGATTGAGTGAGTTGGGGTCTGTACATATTTCCAATGTTCATATTATGGCTAATCTGGAGCCTTTCCGATATAGTTCTCCTGATTTTATTCAAAAGAGTGTGAAGGCTATGCACAATATCCAAGGTGCTAACGGATTGCATCTTTATCCTCAGGCTTCATACTGGGATTGGCCTTATACTGCAGATAAAACAAATCCAAGGTTAAAACAAATTGACAGAGATTGGATGTGGTATGAAACATGGGCACGTTATGCATGGAATTGTCACAGAGATAGAAATGAGGAAGTAGCCTATTGGTCTCAAAATTTAGATGAATATTATCAATGTGGAGATCAGGGTAAAAACATTTTGGAAGCCTATGAACAAACAGGCGAGATTGCTCCAAAGTTATTACGCACATTTGGTATCTCTGATGGTAATAGACAAACCTTATTGCTAGGTATGTTCATGGGGCAATTGGTCAATCCTTTTAAATACCACGTATACAAAAACTTCTTATCCTCAAATGGTCCCGTTGGTGAAATTCTTATCGATTATGCTGAAAAGGAATGGAAAGGAGAGAAGCATATTGGAGAAACTCCTCCTCAAATCATTAAAGAAGTCGTTGAACATGGAAAATTAGCTGTTGAGGCTATAGAAAGAGCATCTGCTGAAGTAGAGGCAAATCAGGATGAATTTAAGAGATTGAAGAATGATATCTATTGCTATAATGATTTTGCCAATTATTTTGCTGAAAAGGTAAAAGCAGCGTTATTCGTATTGCGTTATAAATATTCTAATGATATCAATGATTTGGAAAAGGCTCAGGCTTATCTTGAAAACAGTGTTAAATACTATACAAGTCTGGTTAACCGAACTAAAGATACTTACCTTTACGCGAACAGTATGCAAACTTCTATGCGTAGGATTCCTATTGCTGGTAAAGGAGGAATTAATAAACATTGGGATGAACTTTTACCTCATTACCAAAATGAACTGGAAGTGTTTAAACGTAATATCGAAACTCTTAAGGCAAATGGAGGTGCTAAAATTTCAGAGGAACTTAAAGTATACGATCCTGTATCAGTAAAGATTCTAAATAAAGGAGTTAAAAGATATCCTTTAGCTAAAGGTCAACAGGTTTATAGTGACAATAAAACTGTAATAAACGGAGTTTGTGATGAATTGCAAAAACTTTCAGGAGTTCAGTTTTCTGATAAGCAACAACAAGAAAAAGGTACTGTTCTGAAATTTGAAAGCAAAAAGCCTGTTAAAGTTCTGGTAGGATATTTTAATACAAATAGTTATACCATTTTAGAGCCACCAACTCTAGAGACAAATGCACTGGCAAATGATCGTGGTCAGGCAGATATAAAAATAGCAAATGCACTTGATGTGCCAGGGTTATACCCGGTAAATGTGTATAGTTATAAGTATGAACCTGGAATCAATGAATTAATACTTGGAAAAGGTCGTGTGTTGATTCTTGGATTTATTGATGGAAACGAGGAAATAAAGATTCATGATGCAGGTGTTGGCGGTACTGAAGATGGTGCAGCAGTAGATTGGTTGTTTTACTAAATAAAAGCAAAAAGAAAACCATATAAAAATGAGTTTATTAAGATTTAGAGGAATTGGATTATTATTGATTATTGGTTTAATCTTAATCACAGGATGTTCTAAGAAAAAATCAATAAGACAAGATATTTTGTTGAATGAAGATTGGCTAACCATTGCGAATGATACTGATAAAACAGCTTTCAATGGATTTGAAGATGCTGAGTTTAGTACCAAAGATTGGTTAAGTGTGGATGTTCCTCATAATTGGGATGATTATGGTGGTTATCGTCGAATGATGCATGGAAACCGTCATGGGTATGCATGGTATCGCAAAGAGTTTTCTGTTGAAAAGAAATCTGACGATAAAAGATATTTTCTGTTTTTTGAAGGTGTTGGTTCTTATGCAACGGTATGGGTAAACGGACAAAAAGTAGGTTATCATGCCGGAGGTAGAACAACATTTACCCTGGATATTACTGATGTCGTAAAGTTTGATCAAAAGAATATTTTGGCAGTGCGTGCAGATCATCCTGCAGATATCAGAGATTTACCTTGGGTTTGTGGAGGCTGTAGTCCTGAATGGGGATTTTCAGAAGGAAGTCAGCCAATGGGGATATTTCGTCCTGTTCATTTAGTTGTTACTAATTCAGTAAGGGTAGAACCTTTCGGCGTCCATATTTGGAATGATAATCAAATCACTAAAGAAAAAGCGCATTTAAATATTGAAGTAGAACTGAAAAATTGTGGTTCACAAAAAAGAAATATTGAACTGGTCAATAGTTTAAAAGATGCTCTTGGAAATGAAGTTGCTGTAGCCATTAATAAGTTTGAGATTGCCCCTGGTGTAATTGACACAATTTCTCAGGAATTGAATGATATTCATGATCCTCATTTATGGTCAGTTGAGAATCCGTATTTGTATCATATGGAAACTAAAGTTTATGAGGATAATAAGTTGGTTGATGAAATAACTACTCCTTATGGAATCCGTTGGATTAAATGGGATATTAAAGGAGATAATGCAACCAACAGATTTTATTTAAATGACGAACCTGTTTTTATTAATGGTACTGCAGAATACGAACATATTTTAGGTCAGAGTCATGCTTTCTCTGATGAGCAGGTGCAGGCTCGTGTTGATCAAATTCTTTCAATGGGATATAATTCTTTCAGAGATGCTCATCAGCCACATAACTTTCGCTATCATGAAGCCTGGGATCAAAATGGAATTCTATGGTGGACGCAAATGGCAGCTCATATTTGGTTTGATACTCCGGAGTTCAGAGAAAACTTTAAAACGCTTCTTCGTGATTGGGTAAAAGAACGAAGAAATAGTCCTTCTATCATTCTTTGGGGATTGGAAAATGAAAGTACGCTTCCTGAAGATTTTGCAAAGGAGTGCTCAGATATAATTAGAGAATTAGATCCAACTACATCTTCTCAACGTTTGGTAACTACATGTAATGGAGGTTCTGGAACAGATTGGAATGTAATTCAAAACTGGTCCGGGACTTATGGTGGTAAACCGGAAATCTATGATGAAGAAATTTCAAAGCAATTGCTTAACGGAGAATACGGTGCATGGAGAAGTATTGATCTTCATTCTGAAGGTGAGTTTGATGCTAATGGTGTGTTAAGTGAAGATAGAATGACCTTATTGATGGAATCTAAAATCAGATTGGCTGAAAAGGCTTCTGATAAATGTTGCGGTCAATATCACTGGTTATTCAATTCTCATGACAACCCGGGAAGAACACAAGGCGGTGAAGGTTTTAGAGATATTGATCGTTTAGGACCTATCAATTATAAAGGTGCGGTTTCTATTTGGGGAGAGCCTTTGGATGTGTTCTATATGTTTCGTTCTAATTATGTGGACAATAAAATAGAACCAATGGTTTATATCGCATCTCATACATGGCCTGATCGTTGGACAGAGTCTGGTATTAAGGATGGTATCAGAGTTTACTCTAATTGTGATGAGGTTGAACTTTTCAATGGTGTAAATAAAAACTCTCTGGGTCGCAAGAAAAGAGGCGGTATTGGAACTCACTTTGTCTTTAATCAGGTCGATATACAAAGCAATGTATTATGTGCAGTGGGATATGTTGATGGGGAAAAAGTTGCAGAAGATTACATCGTATTGCATCATTTACTTCAGGATCCTGATATCAAACAATTACAAGGAGAGGTTACTCCATTAATGGATGCAGATTCTGATTGGAATACAATTTACAGAGTGAATTGTGGTGGTAGTAATTATACCGACAAAGAGGGAAATGTTTGGATGGCAGATGTGCATAACACAGGTAATGATACCTGGGGGTCTTTATCCTGGACTGATGATTATCCTGGCTTACCTGCATTTTATGGTAGTCAGCGTCAAACCCATGATCCGATTGAAGGAACAGATGAATGGCCATTAATTCAGACTTTCAGATATGGTCGTCATAAATTAAAATATCATTTCCCTGTACAGGATGGAAAATATAAAGTGGATATGTATTTTGTTGAGCCATGGTATGGAACCGGAGGTGGTTTAGATTGTAACGGTTGGCGAATTTTTGATGTGGCTGTTAACAATAATACTGTTATTGACGATTTAGATATCTGGCAGGAAGTTGGTCATGATAAATTATTGAAAAAGACCTTTGAAGTAGATGTGAAAGGTGGCAGTCTGGATATATCTTTCCCTAAGGTGAAGTCTGGTCAGGCTGTAGTTTCTGCAATTGCCATTTCCGCTCTGGATTCAAATGTAAAAGCTGCTCCATCATCAGAGAGCTTAATAACAAATCTTAAGGTTGAAGGAGCAGATGCAAAGAAATGTAAAGCTGAAACATGGATGGATACAGGGATTAAACAATTTTCCGATAGTGAGCAGGCTTTTTCATATATCCCTCCTGTTTTATATGGTGCTGAATGGATTAAAGGATCTTCAATGATTCAAACTGTAAAAGGTAAAGCAATAGCCTCTTTTAAATTGACTGCAGATGCAGATGTATATATCGGTATTGACTCAACAATAACATCATTACCATCATGGATGAAGGACTTTTTGCCTTCCGATAAGACTATTGAATCTGTATCCAAGGTAAAAGCTAAATATATTCTTTACCAGAAGAAATTCTTAAAAGGCGAAACTGTTGAATTGTTCCCTGTTTCTGATGACAAAGAACAAAAGATGTATGTTGTAGCTGCAGTTCCTGTTTCAACATTAGATAAAGCGATAGATTTAAGAAAATCTGTTTCTTATCAGGCTGAAGATGGAAAACACTGGGGTAATGCTCGTCAGGTAAAATTCATGAAAAAGGATTGCATCATCGTTCCTGATAAAAATGGAAGTATCGGATTTGTATTCAAAGTTGGTTTGGCATCGAAATACGGATTACAATTCCGTTTTATGAATATGGCAAATCATGAAGTTGATGCTGATGTGGAAATTTTAGCTGCCGATGGTCGTTTAATGTGGGATGGAACATGGACTTTCCCTTCCGCAAACATCAAATGGAAAAGCTTTAGAACAGATACACAAACAACCATTAATGCCGGAACTTATACCATCAAAATTACACCTAAAGAAAAAGTACCTTTGTATTTTGATTGGGTGAAAGTGCAATAAGAAGGTTAAAGGTTGAAGGTAACAGGGAGAAAGGAACAAGGAACAAGGAACAAGAATTGGTATAGCGCATAGAGGAGAGTGCTTTAAGTAAATTGTTTTAATGTGGAAAATTCCTCTCTTGCGTGTGGTTCTTCCGGCATCAGCTGGTGAACCAAAAAACAAGGTAATGAAGTCGGCAAAAGCGGTGTTGTTTGAAGTCTTGAGGAACGAAAGGCAAGTTTCAGTGCTTTAGACGGAAGTTCCGTAGTTTTTTGAGAGAGACAGGTGCAGCCGGCGGTCTTTTTGTTTCCTTTTTTGACTGTAGAAAAAAGGAAAAGCCCAGCGGCTAGAGCAAAAAAAATATAAAAAATAGGGTAAAAAGACTGTAATAAAATAACTAGGGGTATTAACCCTGGGAATGTTGATATAATTCAATTATACAAGTTAACAAATCAACAATTCGACAAATAATATAATAAAAAACTATACCGTAATGAAGACATTAAATGTATTGGTGATGATTGCTGTAGTGCTTGCAGCTTTTACAAGTTGTAAAAAGGAATTGCCAAAAACTGTGTCAAAGGAAAAGATGCAGCAGATTTATGAGGAAGTTAAAACTCCATATAAATATGGATTGGTGATGGTTCCGGAAGATGATTCAAAGAAAATGGATTGTCCTACAGTTTATCGAAAAGGAGATAAGTGGTTTATGACTTATTTTGTTTTTGATGGTCGCGGATATGAAACCTGGTTAGCACAAAGTGATGATTTATTACATTGGGATAATATGGGTAAGGTAATGTCTTTTTCAGATACAACAGATTGGGATAGCAATCAAAAAGCAGGTTACCCTAGTTTACAAGATCCTGAATGGGGAGGAAGCTATGAGTTGGAACAATTTGATGGTAAATATTGGATGCCATATTTTGGGGGTAATTCAAGAGGTTACGAAAAAGGATTATTGTCAATTGGTATGGCTCATACAGAAAAAGATCCAACTACGGTACACTTATGGGATAGAGAAAAAGAACCCATCTTTATGGCTACAGATAAAGATGCTCGTTGGTGGGAAAATAGTACTATCTATAAAACATGGGTATTATTTGACAGAAGCAGAACAACAGGATACCCATTTGTAATGTATTACAATGCAAGGGGTGATAGTATCAATCCAAACAGAGGGGCAGAGCGTATTGGTATGGCTGTTTCAAAAGATATGATCAACTGGCAACGTTTTGGTAAAGATCCAGTGATTAATCACCATAAAGGAATTTCAGGCGATGCTGTGATTCAAAAGATTGATGATGTATGGGTAATGTTTTATTTTGGCGCATTCTGGCCTACTCGTAAAGATTATGATGCATTTAACCGTTTTGCTTGTTCATATGACCTTGTAAACTGGACAGAGTGGGATGGAAAAGATTTGGTATTTCCATCAGAGCCTTACGATAACTGGTTTGCTCACAAATCATATGTGGTTAAACACGATGGCGTAGTGTATCACTTCTATTGTGCAACCAATCGCGATCAACAAAGAGGTATTGCAGTAGCAACTTCAAAAGATTTAGGAAATAGTGAGTTAACTTATTAGTGGTTAGTTATAATTAAATAACCACCTCCCCCTCATATCTTCGGGTACTCCTCCTTTAAAAGGAGGAGAGTGATTTACAGCACGCATAGGTGTTGCCTTCGATAGAGAAATGGTTTCGCTTGACAACATTCCCCGCCTTTTTATGGCGGGGTGGCAGATAGGAGGCACGAGAATCTGACGGGGTGGTTTTATTAATAGAAGGCAGCTAACAACCATCAGCTTAAAACAAAAATTATGCATCAACACATAAACAAAATATTAATCGTTGCGGTAGTCGCACTATTGGCCGCCTGTAATAATAAGATTGATAATCCGCGTCAGGTGGAATCCTTCAACAAAGGTTGGAAATTCTTTTTAGGAGATACTGCCGATGCGTCAAAAGTATCGTTTAATGATACGGATTGGCGTGCTTTAAACTTACCACACGACTGGAGTATTGAAGGGGAGTTTAGCAAAGATAATCCATCAACAACAGAAGGAGGAGCATTGCCAACAGGAATTGGATGGTACAGAAAAACCTTTAAGGTTGATTCTATTCCTCAAAATCAAAAGTATTATATCGACTTTGATGGTGTGTTTTGTAATAGTGAAGTTTGGTTGAACGGTCATTATTTAGGAAAACGACCATTCGGATATATTACTTTTCGTTATGATATGACGCCTTATTTGAATTTTGGAGATAAGGAAAATGTGATGGCGGTTAGAGTTGATAATGATGCTCAACCAGCTTCTCGTTGGTATACCGGTTCCGGAATTTATCGTAATGTATGGTTGGTAACAACAAACCAGGTGCATGTTGATCATTGGGGTACATATATTACAACAGCAAATGTAACTGATGAATCAGCAACAGTAAAGCTTGAAGTAAAAATCAAAAATAATCCAAAGGCTGTACAACAATTAATGGTTAAAACAGAATTATATGATCAAAATAACCAGATTGTTGCTCAGGATAAAAAAATGGTTTCATGCGAGGATTCTATTTGTGTTATAGATTATGATTTTACAGTAAGTCAACCTGTATTATGGTCAATCAACAATCCTTATATGTACACTGCAGTAACAAGTATTTATGATGAGAATGACTTACTAGATCAATATGAAACACCATTTGGAATAAGATATTTTGAATTTGATTCTGCAAAAGGATTCTTTTTAAACGGACAAGCTCTGAAAATACATGGCGTTAATCAACATCACGATTTGGGAGCTTTAGGAGCTGCAGTTAATACCAGAGCTATGGAGCGTCAGTTGGAAATTTTAAAGGGCATGGGTTGTAATGCTATTCGTATGGCACATAATCCCCCTGCTCCTGAATTACTGGATCTTTGTGATCAAATGGGATTTTTAGTTATTGATGAATCCTTTGATGAATGGGCTAAAACAAAGGCTAAAAAAGGTTACCATTTATATTGGGATGAATGGCATGTGCGTGATTTACAGGATATGGTTTTACGCGATCGTAATCACCCAAGTATTATTGCATGGAGTATTGGAAATGAGATTAGAGAGCAGTTTGATACTACAGGTATTTCTATTACAAAAGAATTGGCAGGTATCGTAAAAGAGTTGGATAAAACCCGTCCTGTAACAAGTGCTTTAACAGAGCAAGATCCTGAAAAGAATAATATTTATAAATCAGGAGCCTTAGATTTAATCAGTTTTAACTATAAGCATAAAGAATATCTTGATTTTCCTAATAATTATCCTGGTCAGAAAATGATTGCTTCTGAAAACATGTCGGCATTATCTACTCGAGGTCATTACGATATGCCCTCTGATAGTATGCGCATCTGGCCATCTGCATATAATGCTCCTTTGGTAGGTGCAAATGATGATTATACTGTTTCTGCTTACGATCATGTATATGCATATTGGGGTGCCACTCACGAGGATACCTGGAATGTGGTTAAAAACAATGATTTCATTTCAGGGATGTTTATCTGGTCGGGTTTTGATTATTTAGGTGAACCAATCCCTTATCCATGGCCTGCACGTAGTTCTTATTTAGGCATTATTGATTTGGCCGGATTCCCTAAAGATGCATATTACCTTTATCAAAGCGAATGGACAGATAAAACCATGTTACATATCTTCCCGCATTGGAATTGGGAAAAAGGACAGGATATTGATGTTTGGGCTTATTATAACAATGCCGATGAGGTTGAACTGTTCTTAAACGGCAAATCATTAGGAACACATAAAAAGGAGGAAGGAAAGTTCCATGTAATGTGGAGGGTTAAATTTGAACCCGGTACCATAAAAGCGGTGTCACGAAAAGATGGACAAGTTGTATTGGAGAAAGAAATTCATACAGATGGAGAACCCTATAAAGTAGAATTAATTGCAGATCGGGATGTAATTAATGCTGATGGAACTGATCTTTCTTTTATCACCGTTAAAATTGTGGACGAGGATGGTAATATGATTCCTGATGCCGATAATTTAGTTCATTTTGATGTTGAAGGTAATGGGTTTATTGCCGGAGTTGACAATGGATATCAAGCCAGTTTGGAGCCTTTTAAAGCAAATTATCGCAAAGCATTTAATGGAATGTGCTTATTGATTGTTCAAGCAACAGAAAAAGCTGGAAATATTAAAATTACAGCAACAGCTGATGGTTTGAAAAATGGAGAAATGACTCTAAAATCAAATTAAATATAAAAAAGAGGGCCGATTCATTAAATTATAAATCAGCCCTCTTTTTAAGAGTTTTCTTATCGTGTTATTAGTTTTAAAAGTAGGATTAATCTATTAAATACAACTATTATCTTTTTCTATTTTGATGCTAGTTTTATTGTGTTGTATTGAGGGTTAACCTACTTTTTTTGTTTCTTAATTATTGATTCTTTTTTGCACCCTTCTCCTTGTTCCTTTCTCCCTTCTCCCTTTTCCTTGTTCCTTAAACCCCTAAGGTTTTATTTATGCATCTTATTTTTCTTAATCAGCATTAATACTTCGTTGTATGTCATTGGATAAGCACCAAGAGCTTCCCATTTAGCAAAATACTCATAAACCAGTTTTAGATCCACTTCACCATCTTTAGCAGCTGATTCATTTATGATAAGTTCAGGAATATAACGAACTCTAACACCTTGTTTTATAAGTTCAGTAATAACATGATCAACCTTGTTTTCTAGGCCAACACCAAAAACAACCCATTCGCGAGCATTAAGCTTTTTAACTAAGCTAGCCGCATTTTCATTACCATTAAAAATCAATGGGTCTTGTTTTCCTTCACTTGTACCTCTTTCAAGGTAATATCTATATCTTAAGCCAATAGATTTTGTCCATTCAGTTTTTTCTTTGCTGTTAGGAACAAAAACAAGATCACGTTTATCGTCTTCCATAGGTTGACAACCATCTTCATGTATTGTAAATACATATGGAGCAACAATAGCAGAGATCAAACTATATACCTCGTACAGTTCTTCACTTAAAGGTTGACTTCTTTCAGGACAGTTAAACTTAACTTTATTAGGAGTGATTTCTAAACAGTCTACATCAAAAAAAGCGTGGTTTTGTTTCATCTTAAAATAGTTTTATGTACCACAAAGATACCGGTTAAACATAATGGGTTTTAAGATGTGATACCAGAGAATAACAATAATAAGGCTAAGTTTTATATTGAAAAATGTTTTTTAGGTGGATTTTTTCCAGTATTTAGCCTGTAATAATGCTAACAAAGATAGTTTATTAAACCAATACAAAAAGTTAAATTATACGAATTACTATTATTTATTGTGGTATTTGGTAATAAATTGCATAAATGATGTACTTTTTTGTGATAAATTGAAATGCTTAGGCACTATTGAACTTCTATGGGTAAATAACTTTAAGTTTGAAATAAGGAGAATCTAGATTAGGGGGAGAACTAAGAGCTTAAGGTTTAAAATGAAACAACTGTATTCAAACTTAAGATCTGTCAGAATATTACTTTCATACTTAATTGGAGGAGAATAATAGGTTAAAAGTGTAGCAAATGGCAAAATCCTTTAGTGTTCGAAAAGATGTAAATAACATGTATTTATATATTAATCCCAGAGGGATTAAATGTTTATATAAATCTGTTATGGAAATAAATCGACTCCAGCGGAGTCGAACTACAATTCAATTACTATCTTTTTTTGAATACTCATGTGCAAAATTCTTTCAATAATTCAATATTTACATTTCATGCTGTATGCTTGAATATCAGATTTATATTAGCTCATTGTTTCTTTGTTGAGCCTGACAAGAAGTAACAAACAACTGCTTATTTAATTATAGGCATACCTGTTATAATGTACATGAGCAAATTTAAGCGGAATGGAAAACCAAAAAGTAGAACCTTTATTCACTTCCGATTCAACCCATATTTTCCCCTGGTGTAATTCAACAATATCTTTACAAATTGATAAGCCTAATCCGGTTCCGCCTTTACATTGTTTAACTGTATTTTCTGTTTGTACAAAACGATTAAAAATATTTTCAATCATAGAGTTTTCAATACCGCTACCAGTATCTTTTACAAAGAAATCCAGCGTATTATTTCGTGCAAAGCATCCATATTCAATACATCCCTTTTCAGTAAACTTGATAGCGTTGTTTAGCAGGTTATTCATTACCCTTCGAAGTTTCTCCTGATCAGAAGTAAAAACAAATTCCTCAGAAACATTAGTTTGTGATTGGCATAGTTTGACATTACTATCCATTAAGGAAGAATAATGGAGTTTGAAGCTATCCAGAAAATTGTTAAGTTTTATCTCTGTGAAATTTAAATACATATTGCCCGACTCAAGCAAGGAAGAGTCCATAACATCGTTTACAGTAAGCAGAAGCTGCTTCGAACTATTTAATATGGTTTTAAGATATAAATCCAATATCTCGTTATCTGTTTGTTCTACCTGTGCCAATTCAGAGAAACCAATGATTGCATTCATTGGTGTTCTTAATTCATGAGAAATGTTTTGTATAAAAACTGTTTTCAGGTGATCATTTTCTTTTGCTTTTGCTTCCGCTTTTCTCACTTTTTCAACATAGCGCTTAACAAAAAAGAAGAGTAGAATACCTGTGGCAAATACATAAAACCAGCCTTTATAATGTTGAATTTGTGTAATCGTTTGGGGATCTTTAGTAATGTTTGAAACAAATAGATCAGAATATAAAATCCATATCCCTCCCAATAAAAGGTATGTAATTGAGAGGATGTATTCAAATTTTATCTTCTTTAACATATTTAGTGTGAGATTAATATACTAGGTTTAGTCAACTAATGTAAAAAAACTATTATTGGTAAGCAATACATAATAAGAGGTAATAAAAAATATTTTTATCCTCTTTTTGAAATCTCCTGTAGTTTTAGTTCATCCAGTATATTAATATCCTTTCCATCTAACTCAAGAATATGATCCTTTTCTAAGGACTTTAACAGTTTAACTGCACTTTCTGTTGATATACCGGCAAAGTCTGCTAAATCTTTTCGGGTTAAATTCTGAAAAATATCAGGATACTGCGGCTTTATGTTGTTTAGGTAGAGTAGAGCTTCTGCCATACGGCCATTCATTTGTTTATACAATACTTTTCTGATGATATCGTATAAATTCATGTTTTGCTCCGAATACCTTTTTATTAAACTTAATCCAAATGTTCCATTTGCACTTATAATTTGAGCGATAGCCGTTTTTTCAACTAAAAAAACATGACAATCAGTAATGGCTATTGATGAGTAACTAAATGTATTTACCGAAAACACAGACGATAATCCAATAAACTCTCCGGGTTGAATAATTCTTAGATTGTAATTTTTGGTTAAATCGCTTTCTACATATTGTATGGCTAGTCCTTTTACCATAAACATAACGTATGAAGCAAATGTTCCTTGCTTAGCTAAATTATCACCCTTACGAAACTGTACCTGAGTTCTGCTTGATCTTACTAATTCAACTTCTTCCGGATTTAATGCCTGAAAACAGGGTGCATTTAATTCACAGATAAAGTCTATATCGTTTTCTTTAATCGTTTTCATTATTCAATTGTCGGTATTTAAAAATCTGAATCTTATTGTAATTCAGGCTTTAATTAGTACACAAAAATATAATCAATTTAATAATAACCTGAGTTTATGGATTAATAATAAACGTGGCTCAATAAAAAAGTTGATCTAAATCAATTGAAACACCGTTCAGGTTCATGAACAATTATTGCAGATTATTTGCTTGGATAAGATAGTTTTGTCAAGACAAAAAGAAATCCTGTTACAGGATCATTAAAACTGAAAAGAATAAAAAGATATATAGATATGGAAAAGATTGTAATTATTGGAGGGGTGGCAGCAGGAGCAACTGCAGCTGCAAAAGCAAGAAGATTATCACCGGATGCTAAAATTATTATGTTGGAAGCAGGTCCGGATATTTCTTTTGCCAATTGTGGATTACCTTATTATATAGCCGGAGATATTAAAAGTCGTTCAAAATTAATACTTCAAAGTCCTGAGAGTTTTAAAGAGCAATATGATGTAGATGTTTATACTCATACAATTGTATCTTCAATCGATAAAGACAATCAAGTATTAAAAGCAATTGACAGCAGATCTGGTGAAACCAGAAAATTTGAATATACTAAGTTAATCTTAGCTCAGGGAGGAAGACCTCTAAAACCAGAGTTCCCTGGATCAGACAGAGATCATGTATTTACATTATGGACTCTGGAAGATATGGATAAGATTTCGGCTCATTTAGAAGATGAAAAACCTAAAACAGCAGTTGTAGTAGGTGGTGGCTTCATTGGTTTAGAAATGGTTGAAGCTCTTGTAAAAAGAGGTTTAGATGTTCATGTGGTTGAAAAAATGGATCATGTAATGTCTATTATGGATGGTGAAATTGCAGGTTTTGTTGAACAGGAACTTTATGCTTATGGTGTTGGAGTTCATACTAATACTGCGGTTACTCAAATTAATGCTCACTCAGTAATTTTAGATAATGGCGATGAATTGGATGCTGATATGGTATTGATGTCAATAGGTGTTCGTCCAACATTGCAGCTCGCAATTGATGCTGGTTTGGCAATTGGTGAAGCCGGTGGCTTATTGGTAAATGATCAATTACAAACATCCGATGCCAATATTTATGCAGCAGGAGATATGGTAGAGATTGAGCACCGTGTAAATGGTAAAAAGGTTCGTATTCCATTGGCCGGTCCAGCTAACCGTCAGGGACGTATAGCTGCCGAAAATGCTTTAGGTGGTAATCATAGTTATATGGGAGCTATTGGTACTTCAGTGGTTCGTGTATTTGAGGCAGTTGCCGGCATTACCGGGTTGTCATTAAAACAAGCTCGAAACATGGGTATTGATGCTGATGCCGTTGTTGTTCATAAAGAACACCATACTTCATATTATCCTGGTGCTGAAACAGTAACTGTTCAGTTGGTATATGATAAAAATACGGGTGTTGTTTTAGGTGGACAAACAGCTGGTTATAAGGGTGCTGATAAACGCTTGGATGTAATAGCTACAGCAACTGCATCTAAATTAAAGGTGAGTGATATAGCTGATGTTGACTTTGCTTATTCTCCTCCAATCGGAACCGCAAATGATGCTATGAATATGGCTGCTTATGTTGCCGAAAACAGAATGTCAGGATATAGTCCTTCGGTTACAGTATCTGAATTGGATGATTTTGTTAAAGGAAAAGATCCTGTTTATATTGATGTGAGAGACGTGTTCGCATTTGAAAAGAGCCATATTTATGGTGCAGCGCATATTCCTTTAGAGGTTTTACCTCAGTACCTGAATGAAATACCAAAGGATCGATTAATTGTTGTTTATGATGAGTATGGTAAAAAAAGTCATCAGGCATTAAGAACATTGGTAGGTGCAGGTTTTGATAATGTTGTTAATATTAGTGGAGGTCATAGCTCAATACAGAGATATGCATTAGCAATAGGTTTTAATGAAATTAAGATTGATCTATTAGAGATTGAAGCAAAATCAATAGGAGAGGAAGAGGAAGAAACTAAGGAACAGGCTCCAAAGAAAGAAGAGAAGAAAAATGAGAGCGGTTTACTGATTGTAGACGTTAGAACTGAAGGAGAATATAGAAGTGGTGCTTTTCCAAATGCAGTTAATATTCCTTTGGATGAGATTATGCAAAACAATGTGGATTTAGGAACAAATACAAACCGTGAAATTATTGTTTATTGCGCATCTGGTGCCCGCTCTGCTTATGCAAAACAGGTGTTGATGCAAAGAGGTTATACTAATGTTATGAACGGTGGTGGTATTGCTGCTATGATGTCTCGTCTAGAGAAAATGAAAAACTAAGTTTGTTAAGTAAGGTTTGATATAGTTTATTATGTGTTATTCGCGCAGTTGTTTTTTATAACTGCGCGATTTTTTTATAAGGCAAAAACAGGTTCGTATACTTTATAAGGTATAGAAAAATAAAATGTACTTCCTTTGTTTACTTCTGACTCCAGCCATAATTTTCCATCTAAAAGATCAATTAATCCTTTAACAATAGAGAGGCCTAAGCCTGTACCTTTTTGCTTTTGAGTATAGGAGTTCTCTGCTTGTATAAAGCGATCAAAAATCTGGCTCTGAAGTTCTTCTGAAATTCCTATACCTGTATCTCTTACAAATAATGTAATATAGTTTTCATTACAATTAAAACAGCCAACTTCAATTTCACCTTTATTGGTAAATTTAAAAGCATTACTGATAAGGTTGATTAAAATCTGTTTTAGTTTTGCTCCATCAAATAATATGGGTTTTGTTATTTTATGGCAAGGGAAATCTATTTTAAAATCGATATGATGCTTACCCAGTTGTTTTTGATATTGGTTAAAGAATAATTTAAGGTTCTGAAGCATAGTTTTCATATCTACAACTTCCCAATTGATAGAGACCTGTCCTGATTCAATTTTAGCAATATCAAGAATATCGTTAATGATTTGAAGTAAATCATTACTGCTGTTGTTTATTATTTCGGTAAACTCAATTAATTTATTCTTGTCATCATAAAAAGTGGGTAGTAACTCTGAGAAACCTATTATTGCATTTAAAGGTGTTCGGATTTCATGGCTGATATTTTGTAGAAATTGATTTTTTAACCGTTCACTTTCAAGTGCTTTTTCCTTAGCTTCCTGAAGTTCTTTATTTAGCCTTTTAATACGCTCATTTTCAAGTTTACGTATATAGCCTTGCTTCAAGTCATCAACAAGCATGTTGATTCCCATGGCAAGGGCATCAATATTATCATTTTCTTCCGAAATGTTAAACTGAAAGTTTAAATCCCCATGAGCAATTTGCATTACTCCCTCAATAATTTCATCAATCCTTTGATTGCGATTCTGATCACTGTCTGACATTCTATCTCCCCCTTTTAATCATTTTTAAGCCATTTCCAAGCCTCTTCTTCTGTAGAAAAGAAACGGTATTTACTCATTTTTTTCAATTTTCCCATTGCAAACGAAGCTAATACTTTAGCCACAGGGTGAAGACCAAAAATCGCAACTTTATCTGTTTGATCTAAATTGGATAAGGTTCTCCACATATCTCTTGCTTTGGGAGAGTTTTTACCACAATGATTTAGATCTATAAGAAATTGAATCTTTTTGCCTGTTGTTTGTAATAGTTCAGATACCATTTCGTAATGAGCAGAGGCCATTTCATCGGTTTGTTCACCAACTGTGACAACATGATAAACCAGATATTGTTCATTATGAATAATTATCTTATTATCATTAATATATCGCACTTCTGTACTCATATGATTCTAACAATCAGTACTTAGTAATTCTAGTAATTAAATAACGGGGACTGCAAAAATAATATAAATTTCTGGTAAAAACATGAATTTTAATATATATAAAGGTTTGTATGTTTTAATATGTGGCATATTAAATAATATACCAAGTAGAGATATAGCTATATTATGCATTATATTTGCATCAAATAATAATATTAAAAACGATTAAAATGTTACAAGTTAACGAATACTTTGATGGACAGGTAAAGTCTATTGCTGTTGATAATAGCAAAGGTAAAGCAACAGCAGGAGTAATTGCTCCGGGTGAATTTGAATTTGGTACTTCAACTGTTGAATACATGACAGTAACCTATGGCGAAATGGAAGTATTATTACCAAATGCTACTGAGTGGAAATTATACGCGCAGGGAGAAACTTTTATTGTTGAAAAAGGAGTTTCTTTTAAAGTAAAAGTTGAAGAACCTGTTAGTTACGTTTGTCGTTACGAATAAGAATAGTTCATACAATTATATTATAAAGCTGGTTTATAAGACCGGCTTTTTTTATGTGCTATATATCACATCTGTCCTAAATAAAAAATAGAATTTGCTCTTTAGCTGGTTCTATAAAGGGCCTCAGCCAGTGAACCAAAAAACAAGGTTAGTTTGACGATTAAAAATCGTTTTTGTTTGAGAGCAGCGAGTTTAAACGATTTCAGTCAGATAACCGTAGTTTTTTGAGTGAGATGGGTGCAGCCTTGAATTATTTCGATAAGTGAGAGCAATATCAAACTTTTTTGAATATTGCCGAACGTTGAAATAATCATAAAATAAGTTTTTTGCTTCATTTTTTGTGTCAAGACAAAAAACGAAGTCGGGTCTGGGCGAAGCGCCAGTGAACAATAATATTTAGGACAGCTCTGGCTATATATATTAATTTATAATGAATTTACTCATATAGATTAGAATTTGATATTCTGTTTGGGATATAACCTATATTTTGAAACAAAATATACACTATTTAACTAATTATCCATTGTTTGCTAATGTTTTGAAAATTACTTTTGCCGGCTGAAATTTAAATACTTAAACACTTATGAAAAACGGAAATCCGGCAGTAGTAGGTTTAGCAGGTTTTGGCTTAACTACTTTACTATTACAATTCCATAATTTGGGATGGATTGAAATTGGTCCTGTTTTAGCAATGGGAATTATTTTTGGAGGTCTTGCTCAAATGATAGCAGGTTTTCAGGAACAAAAAATGGGTAATAACTTTGGATATAGTGCATTTGTTGCCTATGGTTCATTCTGGATTGGTTTAGGAATCATCTGGATCTTAAATCATTTTAATATCTATAAATCATCTCATACTGATGTAGGCTTCTATCTTGTTGGCTGGACTCTTTACACAGCTATTATGTTTGTGGCTTCGTTGAGAGTACATAAGGCTATGACAGTTACTTTTGGTACTTTGTTATTGGGATTTATTCTTCTTGATTTAGCGCATTTTGGAATGCCTCAATTAACAGTAGTGGCTGCAGTAGACTTAATTATTTGTGCAGGAGCTGCATGGTATATGATGGCTGCAATTATTATTAACGATTTAGCAGGTAAAACTGTTATCCCTGTTGGAAAGAAATTTATTGAGTAGATCAATAGAAAAATATAGCAAGTGAAAATTCAAATTATAATTTATCTGAAATTATAATGGCAACGTAATTTTTACTAAAAATAATGAAAAAGCAATGGTCTTTCTGACTGTTGCTTTTTTTTGTGAAAGCCTGTATTTATAAGCCCTGAACCATTTTAACCAAAAAGTCATATTCCCCTTTTTACTACTTGCCATGACATGCTTTCAGGACATAAATATGATGTTTTTGATCCGGTATTTTGTCAATTAATAGAATATAACTAGCTGAAATTTATTTTAATGTGCTGTATTTAAGCATAAAGCTACTGCAAATAGAATTGTTTTTTCGATTGGTAGAAAAATAATTTAGGTCTTTGAAATGTGTTAATAAATGTATAAATTCAAGATGAAATCGTAAAAAAAACCTATGAGTTTAGGCAATTACTGCGAGTATAATCAGAATTAATAAACATAATTAAAAATTTAAAAATCCCCGTATGAAACATTTTCTTCTTTTAAAAAGTTGCTTTACATAGTAAAGTTAAAGCAATATTCCATTAGATTAAGTCAATACCTTGACTATTTTAAACAAACCTAAATAATCAATCAAAAAACCATTAATTAAACAAACAACCTATGTCATTATTTTTAACTCCCCAAACAGAAAATAATAATGACCTGCTATATGATGTTTCAGGTCCAAAAATCAAAAGAAATAAAAACAGAAAAACATACTCGCATGAAGGTATTGATGCAGGATTACAATTATTAAAAAAGGTTTATTCTGCTTCGCAAAACTTTAGTAATGTAATAGCTAAAGACAGACCAGCCTTTAAAATATATATTCATGAAAGGCAGTTGGTTCAGGAATTATATGTTAAGATTCAAAAAGAATTAAAAGTGTTATGTAAGGATAATATTTCACTGACATCAAAATTCCTTATGGATCAACCGATACCTGAAAACTATTTTCAATGGTCGGTGCATATTAAAGAAACAATAATGGCATTATTATTACATGAGGAAATTTATCAAAAACTGGATTCAATAGGAGTAACAGAAGAAATTCTGGATGACTTATTGGTTCGATTAAAAGATTTAGATGATCTAAAATATAAAGCTATTGAGGAGGAACAATTGGTTCATTCTTTATCTGAAAATGAGGCTAAGCATTTTGAGGAGTTAAAATCTCATTATTCAGATTTAAGACACTATCTTGATATATTTGAAGAAGATTATAATTTGAATAGAAACGAAGAATTAGGTGAGGCTATATAAAATATAGGCTTTGTAGATTTTTGAAGTCTTATTCTAAAACTAGATACACACAAAAATAGAAAGAGGTTGTCTTAATTAAGGCAATCTCTTTTTTGTTTATTACAATCAGTACAACAAAGAAATAGTAATAATTACAGCATTTGTGTTCAACATGAGAGTAGAATCCCTTGCAACTATTCATAAAGTAAGTAGTTTTGAAATAGCTAATTATATAATATGGATTTGCGTGCTTATAACGATATATACCTCTCCTTATACAACATTCCCGGCTTTAAAGATGGTGACAGATATAAGACATGGATACCTGATGGGGTTGTTGTATAAAGATTATATTCATAACTCTCCTGCCGTGGTATCGTTTAATTGAGCAATGGCTTCACAGAACTTGGAATGCAATGGTGTAGCATTGTAAATAATACTAAGACTATCTTTTTAATCTCAAATACTTCAGACAAGTAAAATATCCGTTATATGCTATTGTTTTGAAATAATAATTATTTTAGCAGATAACTAACTTAAATGCATAGGCGAAATAAACGTAGATGTATGACTGTTATTGAAAAGTTGCCATTATAGCAAAAGAAAAAGACAAACATGAGTTACGATTTATACTTTTATAAGGAAAAAAATAGCCCAACAACTAATGCTGACATCAAAAATTATCTTGTTGAAAAATTACGTAATTCCAAAAATTCAGACCAATACTGGTATCAAAATAAAGAAACTGGAGTATATTTTTCATTTGAATATAGCGAACCAGATTCTGAGGAAGAAGTACTCGAAGGATTTGAAGACTTCGATAACACGAATTGGATGTTTAATATTAATTTTCTAAGGCCACAGTTTTTTGGATTAGAAGCTTTTCCTTTTGTTGAAAACTTTATCAATGATTTGGATTTGTTAGTATATAATCCTCAAATAGGAGGTGCTGAAACTGCTATAAAATATACACAAAATGATTTGTTTGTCAACTGGAATAATATCAATTATAGCAATTCTATTGAATATTATAATGAATATGAATTGTTTTATTTAGAACCTGATAAATCAAATAAATCTTGGGAGTTTAATAAAAATAGATGTGCGCTTCAGGAAGAATTAGGTGAAACTATTTTTGTACCCGGTATTTTTTATTTTAAAGAACACAAAACTGGAAAAATATCTACTCTGTGTGTTTGGCCAGAACATATACCTATTGTTATACCAAAGGTTGACTATTTTATTATACAGAAAAAGGTTAAAAAACTTTTCAAAACAATAGAGACAAGTGGATTAATACCCTCTAATATAATACAAGACACATTTAAAGAATACATTACAAAGGATAAAGGACATGAGACGATTTCCCCTTCAAATTCAATGAGAATTGAGAAATTATTTAATGGACTTAAATTTTGTTGTGATTTCAAATCCTTTGGAGAAGGCATGACTGTCGACAAAATAGTAAATTATAAATCAAATTAATAAGCTACAACTAACCGATAGTTAAATGGTTGTGCTTTTTTAATATCAGTCCATGCCTCTTATTCAAAACGTTCGTAGTTTTGAAAATAAGCATCTCCATCAATAATAAAAAAAGCATATTAAACTGATTTGTAACTAATTCATAATTTTAAAGCATAACTAAAATGAATAAAACAATTAAAGTATTTACCGGTAGTGAAGTAATTGTAATCATGATAAAAGGCGAATTAGAAAATCATGGAATACCTTCATTAATTAAAAGTGATTTCAATTCTGGTGTTATAGCTGGATTTTCAGGAGGATTGCCATCTGCAATTGATTTATATGTTGAAAGTGATGATGTTGAAAAAGCAACACCAATCATTAACGACCTTGTTGAGAAAATGTAAAAGCCTATAAACAATGGCTACAGCACACCATCGATGACTTTTTAAATAATAATGATGTAATACTTGAAAGAGCGATTCTTGAAATAAAAATGCCTCACGATAATGAATATACAACTTAAAATAGAGGTTATATTCTTAACGTTATGCTTTGCAATAAATTAAGAAAAGACATAACTAACTATCAAAGAACAATGATGACACCAGTTAATAAAGAAGTAAGATTAGCAAACTTCGGAATAGATATGGCAATAATAAAAGTATTGTCATTCATATTAATATTTATACTAGGTCTAGATCTGGATTCCGGTACAATATTTTTTGTAATTTATTTGTGTTACTATATTATTCTTGAGTATTTAACAGGGCAAACTATTGGCAAAATAATAACGAACACCAGAGTTGTAAATAATAGAAATTTAAAGCCAGGTTTAAAAAGGATTATTTTAAGAACCATTTTAAGGTTTAATCCCTTTGATGTTCATTCTTACTTATTTGGTACAGAAATAGGTGCGCATGATAGTTTATCCAGAACATTAATAATCCAAAATAATAAAGCTTAACAAATTGAGGAAATTCATAGTGATTAGATCTATTGGGGGCAGTAGGATTTGAAGTTCATATCTTATTACACTGATATTATATATCTAGTAATTATTATTGATATTAACTTTTACGCTAGTCTGAGTAAGTAAAAAGTAATCGTCAATATGAAAAAACTAATTGTAAAATATTCAACTTTGCTGATTATGGCTCTGGTGTTATCTCCATTAATATCTGGTCTAATGATGATTTTTTAGCTCGTTAAACGAATTTATATGCAAATTACAAAACTGACAGAATCAGAAAAGATCAAATTAAAGGGCTTTAAAATTCCTTTTAGAAATACTTTAAGTTTTTGTTTGACAGCAATTGGACTTGTTTCTATTCTTCTTATTGTAATTTCGTTTATTGATACTATTGAAGATAGTCTACTGTTTACAAAAATTATGATACAATGGAGCTTTCCTGTTGTTTTTGTTTTGATTACGATAATTTGGTATAAGATTAAAGTAATGAATATTAATCATGATCTGAAAACAGAACTTAAAAAGATAGGATCCTTTTCTATAGAATCAAAAGGTACTGAAAAATGCGATACTTATTCAACTGGCGATTACAGAGCTTCAGGTTCAAGCGAACGACTATATATAACATTTGAAAATTATAAATATCATTGTTCAAAAGATGAGTTTAATACATTTAAAGAAGGTGATTCTATAACTGCAACAATTTCAGATAAATCGAATTATATCCTATCAGTTAAAGGTGCCAGTGTTAATATGGATTAACTGTTTTTGTTGAAATTAAGGGGATAACAGTTTTAGCCTTGTGTATTTATTTGGTACACTTTAATTCGATATGAAATAGTTTTTAAGAGGAAGATTTGATAATACAAATGGATATAACAATAAGAAAAGAAAAAACAGAGGACTATAAAGCTGTCTTTAAATTGATTAAAGAGGCCTTTGAATCTGAAAAAATGAGCGATCATAAGGAGCATCTTTTAGTGGAACGATTACGAAACTCAAAAGCCTTTATTCCCGAACTTTCGTTGGTAGCTGAAACAAAAGACAAAATAGTTGGGCACATTTTGCTGACTAAACTAAAAATTAAAAATGATCAAAGTGAATTTGAATCATTAGCACTTGCTCCAGTTTCAATACTTCCCGAATATCAAAATAAAGGAATTGGAGGTAGGCTGATAACCGAAGCTCATAACAAAGCAAAAGCATTAGGATATAAATCAATAGTTTTGCTCGGACACGAGAATTATTATCCCAGGTTTGACTATAAACAAGCCTACAACTATGGAATAGAATTTCCATTTGATGTTCCTAAAGAAAACTGTATGGTTGTAGAATTGGTTGAAGGTGGGTTAAATGGAGTAAAGGGCAAAGTTGAATACCCAAAAGAATTTAATGAATAGTGCGAATCAAGAGTTGAAAAAAGAATAACAAAGAGGCTGAAGTACGCGCGGATTTAGCGAAGCGCAATCCGTGCAAAGTAAATACAGTAACTCATTTACAGAAGTTTAGGATTGTTTTATTATAGCTCGTAAGAAAAGAAGTGAGGAATTGCATTCCGGTCAATAATAATATTATTTTTAAAAGATATTATAATAACTAAACCTTAAACCTAGGTCCGAGAAATATAAAAAATTCTATAATCAAGTAGCCTACTCTATAACAATGACTATAGTAGGTTGGATAATTGTTTTGGAAACACTGGAATAGGTTACTTATAATTAGAATAAATGTCCGGAATACAATTCCTCATCTACTGTCTCAAAAAATATACAGTTTAAATTTATGATTTGTGAGATTGATTTTCAGCTTGATAATTGCACGGAAATCATTTCCGCGCTAGCTGGAAGGATGAAGAGCCCTGTGGCTAGAGTGAAGGTATTATTCAATCAACGCGTGAGGACACGCGCAGTAGCATTGTGAAGAGTAGAGAGCAGAGCGATGAGTGAAGTATATATATGTTAACTCATCAGAGTTAGATTTTGATTATAAAGTGTTATTTATCAGCGGAATTATATCGTGCTGAAGGCACAGTTTAATTTAGCCCCAGGCAGCGTCTGGGGTTTATATGCAAAATGAAAATAAACGTCCTGTAGGGACAGCTAAAACTAAATCTGAAGTACTCCGGACTTCATGATGAAGAAGATCATCATATTATAATAGAAGCTCTTAAGGGAGATAGCTTTCGCTTTTGTTAATTGATACGTTTATAATCATCTTTAATAATGCAACGGGGACTTAAAATCCTAGAATTGTTGGATCTGGAAGTCCCCCGATAAGTATAAAAATGTCTGTTTTATATTTTAAAAATAGAATTCGTATTATAACTCCCCTGTATTGGCTTTTTTGAAGTAGGTTAACAGACTGTTGGGAGATAGCATACCTGAATTATTCAGCTTGCGTACTTTTACAAATTTTGTAATAATTTCAACAATTGGCACAGTGTCCGAGTTTCCTTTAATACTAATACAGCCGTTTGATATCAGGGCTTGTATTTTTTTTACAAACTCTTTAGGATTTTGAGTCCATTCAATAAACTTACCACTGGAGCTAACTTCCTTTATTTCTTTTTGATATTCAGTGATTTTGTCGTAAATAATATGAAGTTGTTTAAGTGTTTCAGGGGTGTAATGTTTATTCTTCTTAGCAAACTTACTTAATGATTTCATTTGATATTTGATATCCTTTAACTCACGGTTAATATTAATAGCATCTTTACTTTTTAATGAATCAATACAATTGATGTAATCTTGAGTCAAAGAAGACTTGGGAGTAACTATCAATGTGTCAATAAGCATCTGTTTTAATACAGACCAGGTTTTAGTAGTAAGTTTACTATCTAACCTCGATAGTTGTTTGTATTGTTGATTAATGGATTTTAATGTAATGGTTTTATATTCCTCTTCTTCCTGATTGGCTAATGGTGTATTAAATGTGTTCAGAATATTTTGAATAGGTGTAGCAAGTTCCTGAGTCATTTTTGAACTGGAGATATTGTTTTCAAGTTCATTAATCTCATTAATATATGGGCTTTTTTCACGTTGATGCATAATCTGGTACAACCACTTGCTTTCTTGTAATTGACTTAAGGTTTCTTTAATCCTTTTGGGGTGACTGTTAAATGTGGGCAGCATTTGTAATATCGATAAGTGTTTGCATTTATCAATAAAACCTTTAAAAAGATGATTGGCTTTTAAGAGTACTCCGGAAATCATCAAATAAAAATCCAAATCCTGAAGGAATATTTTATTTTCATCATCGTTAAGGTTGCCCGGAATATTCCAGGGAGTTTCGTCTAAACGACTTTTTACAGAGTAAATATTAGTGATATACTTGCAAATATTGGAGCACTTTTTATCAGATAGTGCCACTTTGTTTAAGTATTTCTCAAGTATACGCTCTATTCGGGTATAAAGGTCGTTAATGTTTAATAAATCCTTGTTAAAAAACAGGTTGTTTTTCCATTTGAAGGATTTTCTAATTATAATGTTGTCTGTTATGGTATGTATTGTGGTAAGCATAGCGGTAAATTTTAGTTGGTTAATTCTTATAATTAATTTAACTAATTGATTCGAATATTCAAAATGCTTTAACACTATATAACATTTGAGAATCTGGCAGATAGCGAAGAGCAGAGAGTGAAGAGTAGAGAGCAGAGAGCAGAGCGATGAGTGAAGTATATATATGTTAACTCATCAGAGTTAGAATTTGATTAGAAAGTATTATTTATCAGCGAAATTATATCGTGCTGAAGGCACAGTTTAATTTAGCCCCAGGCAGCGTCTGGGGTTTATATACAAAATAAAAACATACGTCCTGTAAGGACAGCTAAAACTAAACCTGAAGTACGCGCGGATTTAACGAAGCGCAATACGTGCAAAGTAAATGCTGTAACTCATTTACAGAGGTTTTGGATTGTTTGATTATAGCTCATAAGAAAAGAAGAGAGGAATTGCATTGAAATCATTTCCGCACTAGCTTGAAAAAATCGATACACTAACATTGCTGATAGATAAATTATTCCATCACTAATACGTTTTGTGCCCATTCATGTGGAGTATCAAAGCTTGTTAAACCGTCGCAAATAAATTGTTTCTTTACTATGTTACGAGCTAAACATTGATATTCATCTATCCATACATAATCAATGGCAGATTTTACATTGATGCCGTAGGTTAGCCATACAATCATATTTTGTTTGTTTTCCCAATGTTTATCAATGGCCAGTATAATAGGAGTTTTTCTTTTTAGTTGTGAATAGTATTTGGCCAGATGTATATTTCCAATAGGGTATAGGTTATGCATTATAATTCTATCAGGTTTGATGGGACGAACCAATTGTATCAGAGAAGCAGATTTATTATAATTGTTTCTGTTGTATAAGAAGATGGATTCATTGCCATAAAATTCAGAATTATTTTTCTCATAAATAACATGAATTTCATGATTGTATGATTGTAGTTGTTTGAAACATGGTATGATTTCAGGTACAATTTCAGGTATTATATATATTATTTTCATGGCGTTATAATTTAGTATTATGGCATCAGTATAAAGACAAAAGTTTGAATTTCAGCTTGATTATTGCACGGAAATCATTTTCGCGCTAGCTTGGTTGCCATAATGTTATTGTTTTAAATTAAAAAGAAGTCATCCTTACGTTCAGCGAAGCGTCTCGCTTCGTTGTTTTATTCAGGCCTCTGGCCTTTTTCAATTCCTATTGCAGCCTATGATTATGATAATATTCTAATCCAGAGTATAATCTTTAAAGTAAATTCTACTTTCATAATAAAAATAATGTTGCTATTTGACCTATGAAAAATATCTGCATGATTTTAGCTAAGGCCAGAGGCCTTTTCTTATATGACATAGCGAGACGCTATGCCGAACTTATGAGTATAAATGGTTTGATGTAAAACTGTGTTTGGGCGAAGCTTCAAAGAGGTAGTGATTATTTTACTGGTATGAAAATCTGCCAGGCTGTATATTCTAGAGGGCGTAATACTAAACCACGCCCTCTGATTTTTACTTTATCCTTCTTCCGGAATTATAACAGTTCCTGCATGTACGCTATTACTAACGCGGTTGGTATCATCCATAGCGGCAAAAGCTATGTAGCAATGTACTACAGTTCCCGTGGGAGCATCTGGCAGATACATACTGGCAGTACCTTCAGAACGTATATTTTTGCAAATGGAATATTCCGGGTAGTAGCCTTCAGCAATAGCTACAAGAATTACCCCATTGTCTGCAAACAGATCATCATTTGCTGCATTGTACCTCCAGGTAAAAATAACTTCCTCACCATTAGCTTCAACGCCTGGTCTGTTTGTTGCTTTTATTGATCCTACGGCTAATACCAAATTATTCAGGTTAATCTTATAATCAGGATATTCACCTTCAATGGTATATTTCATTAACTCCGACATGGCTGCATTGTACGGTGACTTTAAGTTGTCCTGGTTTTTAAAACCCAATTGTATCACCGGATACAGTGGTTGTAAAAACTTGGTGGCAAGTCTAAATTTTGCTCTGTGTGCCAATTGTTTTGTACTGGCTTTATGATTACTAAAATCTGGTAGTGATTTCATAACAGAAATACCTTTCCATTGACTACCTACTGTACTTCCTACTTTTCCTGTGAATCTTCCGTTGATTCCTTTGTTATATGTTCCCATGACTTTTTGTTTTTGTAAGCCCTGCTATCACTGATCAGGTTATAACAGAGCCCTGGTTAAACATGTATCGGCCGACGTATTTTAAGCAATTAGTAATTGATAATTAATAATTAGTAATTGTTTAATGCTAAAGTAGTGACCTGAGAAACACAAAAAAATTACTGTAATTTTACTGTAACTTTTTTCGCTTGTAACTATCAGTAAATGAGATGTAAAGGATTTTGGGTGAAATCAGTTTTGTACCCAAAGGGTTAAAAAAAGGGCCAATATTCCAGAAAATCGCAAAAAACGACAAAAATATTCCGGAAAATCGCGTTTTTGAGCAAAAATATTCCAGATTTTGGCTGTTTTTGGTGTTTTTATGACTTTTCTTTGCTAGGTCTTTGCTTATCTATGCTATTTCTATGCTAATCCTATGCATAACCAATGCTAGTTGTATGCATAGTCAATGCTTGTTCTTTGTATTGTGGTTGTATTGAGGTTGTGTTGTCTATGCACATTCTTTGATTGTTCTTTGCCTGGGCATTGCTTCTAAGGAAGCGAAGAAAGAGGATAAAATATGCATACCTAAACCATAGTCAGTACGACGTCATATCTTGGTCATACCATAGGAGGGGAAAAGGATTTGTAGTAAATGGCACTTATTAGTTAGCCTTATTTTTATCAAAGGAGAAAGTTGGGTATTTTGCTTTTTGATGCATTTAGTTGAATATTTATTTGACATAATTGCTATCTTTATGCTTCTTAAACGAACTACATTTTTACCAATGCCAGACAAGAATTTATTTAATACAGGTGAACTCTTTTGCAACTCAAGGACTAACTATCTATGTTTACTTACAATTTTAGCTCTTTTATTAACAGTTACTACAGCTAATGCAAAAGAACACAAAGAAGATTTTAAGTTTAAAGAAGGCCATTACTATTTGCTTAACCAAAGGGGAAAGATAAATAAACAGGTTGAACCTTTTACATTTGCAGAACCTTTCTCTGAAGGACTGGCTTTAGTGGAGAAAGATCTAAAATTTGGATTTATAAACGCTATGGGGGATATAGTTATCAATTGTCAGTTTTATGATGCAGGTTCTTTCTCCAGTGATTTAGCTTATGCTAAGCAAGGTTATAATTACGGTTTTATAAATCATAATGGAGAGTTTGTGATTCCACCTAAATTTGAAAAAGTAACAGATTTTAAAGGTGATTATGCCATGGTTTTAAAATCAAATCCTGATACCACGACCTATGGTTCATTAAGGTGGATTTTCGGCTATATCAATAAACAGGGTGAATTAATGGGCGACAGATACTTTACCACTATATCCTACAAGAAGAAAGAGGGTCATTTTAAAGCTACCATAAAGGATACTGATTTTATAATATCCAAAGACGGTATTGTTACCAAAGAAGAGAAGAAAGAAATAGATAATACTCCAGTTTTTTATGTGGTAGAAGAATTGCCAGAATATCCGGGAGGTAACAATGGATTAATCAATCATATTGTTTCAAATGTTAGATATCCTATATCTGCACAAGAAAGAGGTATCACCGGAAAAGTATATGTCAATTTTATAGTGGATGGGGATGGCAATGTTTGCGATGTTTACCCGGCATGTAAAGAATCAGCGATTTTAATGCACGAGGCTGTACGTTTGGTAAAGGGATTATCTCAATGGAAACCGGGTAAGCAAGATGGCAAAGCGGTGAAGGTGAGTTATACTATTCCTATTAATTTTGAGTTGAGGTAGATTTATAGCAAGTAGATGATGTTAAAATCAAACTTGTATTTTAACGTAAATAATTAAGTTTTGAATCATCTAATTGAAATTATAGAAAAAAATGAATAAGAGGCTAGATTATGAAAGAAATTATAGAAGAATTGATAAAATTTAGAAATGAAAGAGACTGGGAACAATTTCATGATTCAAAGAATCTGGCAACTGCAATATCGATTGAAGCAGCTGAATTAAATGAATTATTCTTGTGGAAAAATACAGAGGAGTCAGAACTAGTTGACAAAGAAAAGTTGAAAGAGGAACTAGCGGATATATTTGCATATGCATTTTTATTAGCGGAAAAGCATGGATTTGATGTAAAACAAATTGTGTTAGATAAAATAGTAAAAAACGGAGAAAAGTATCCAATAGATAAAGCAAAAGGAAATTCAACTAAGTATACTGATTTATGATAGTATATCAGAATGATAAAAATGGATTTTTGAATGATGTTTTAACAAACAGTATTAGTGATTTAATACACAATGCATATTTTGAGCATTTAGGAAGGTACACTTCTAATAGTGAGGTCTTATCCTGGCGAAACTCAATGATGTACATGAATACGATTTTATGTGATGAAGGGATTCCTAAGGACTCAAAAATATCGATTGAATTTCAAATTCCTTTAACTTCTAAACGAATTGATTTTATTATTACAGGGCAAGATGAAAAACGAGATGATCAAGTAGTAATAATTGAATTAAAGCAGTGGGAGACTGCTGATTTAACAGAAAAGGATGCAATTGTTAGGACACAATTTCAGCACGGTAAAGCAGAAACAGCCCATCCATCCTATCAAGCCTGGTCATATGCTTATACCATAGCTAATTTTAATAGTTCTATTGAAGAAGAAAATATCACTCTTCATCCGTGTGCTTATCTGCATAATTATAAGTCAGATAATGTTATTGATAATCCTTTTTATCAATCTCACATAACAAAGGCACCACTATTTCTTAAATCTGATGCATTGAAATTAAGGGCGTTTATTAAGAAATATATCAAGTTTGGGGATGAAAAGGATGTCTTGTATAAGATTGAAAATGGTAGATTAAGACCTTCAAAACAACTGTCTGATAGCATAGCTGCAATGCTTGTTGAAAATAAACAGGAATTTATAATGTTAGACGATCAAAAAGTTGTGTTTGAATCAGCCTTGGTTATGGCAAAGAAAGGCAAATTGGGACAAAAACATGTCCTTATAATTGAAGGAGGACCAGGTACAGGAAAGAGTGTGGTTGCCATAAACTTACTAGTTGAACTTACTAAGCAGGGTTTGGTTTCAAAATATATTTCTAAAAATGTGGCACCAAGAGCTGTTTATGAAGCAAAGTTAACCGGAAGAAAGACTAAATCTGAAATTAGTAATTTATTTGGAGGATCTGGGGCATTTATTGACTCTGAAGAAAATACTTTTGACTGTTTAATTGTAGATGAGGCTCATCGTCTAAATTATAAAAGTGGCTTATACCAAAATTTGGGAGATAATCAGATACAAGAAATAATTCATGCATCTAAATGTTCTGTATTTTTTGTTGACGATAATCAGCAAATACATATTAAGGATATTGGTAGTAAAAGCATGATAGAATCAATTGCAAGGCAGAATAGTGCAAAAATAAACCATTTAAAATTACAGAGTCAATTTAGATGCAATGGTTCTGATGGGTATTTGGCGTGGCTCGATAATGTACTTCAGATACGTAATACTGCTAATATTCAATTGTCTCAGGAAGAGTTTGATTTTAGGATTTTTGATGATCCTAATGAGCTCAGAAATGCAATTAATGAAAAGAATAGATTGAATAATAAATCAAGATTGGTTGCAGGTTATTGTTGGGATTGGAAAAGTAAAAAGGATAAAGCACAAAATGATATTATTATTCCAGAATTCCAATTTGAAATGAAATGGAATCTACAGGAAGACGGAAGTACATGGATAATTGGAGAGGATTCTATTAATGAAATAGGGTGTATACATACTTGTCAAGGGCTTGAATTGGATTATGTAGGTGTAATAATAGGAAATGATTTGGGGTATACTGATGGCAAAGTAACCACAAATGTGGCAGAGCGGTCAAAAAATGACAGGTCAATATTGGGAATTAAAAAGCTGATAAAAGAAAACAAAACTGAAGGATTAAAGACTGCTGAGAAAATAATAAAAAATACGTACAGAACTCTTTTTTCAAGAGGAATGAAAGGGTGTTATGTTTATTTTTGTGATCAGAAACTTTCTGAATATTTTAGAGCAAATTTAAAACTGCAAGAAAAACAAACCTCTTCTATTGATATTAAAAAAGATGTTTTACGAATAGAATATAATGTAAATGATGATGTAAAATATGAGGATTATTTACCATTGTATTCTATAAAAGCTGCGTGTGGAGCTTTTGGTGAATGGCAAGATGTTGAAGAAGAAGGTTGGGTGAAAGTTGAAGGAGTAGGAAGATTAAATAAAAGTATGTACGTTGTAAGGGCTACAGGTCATTCTATGGAACCTAAAATATCAGATGGTGATTTTTGCGTATTCAGGGCAAACGTTATAGGATCACGAATTAATAAGATCGTACTAGTCCAACACAATAATTTTTATGATTCTGAAAATCAAGGAAGTTATTCAATTAAAAAGTATACTAGTGAAAAGAAAATAGACGTAGATACAGGAGAATGGCAACATCAAAAAATTGTTTTACAACCCTTAAATAAAAATTATGAGAATATTATTATTGAAGAAGAAGATGGTTTTAATGTTGTTGGAGAGTTAATTAAAGTATTAAAATAATGACATAAATGCATTCATTGCTGGTTTTTATAAACAGTTTGAATAAATATAAATCTAGAAGAAATCCAAACCCTTACACAATTACGAAATACTTTGTTACCAAAATTGATGAGTGGGGAGTTAAGAGTGAATAACTAAAATAAATAATATCTAAACCTATGGAATTGCTGGATATGTAAGTATAACTCTGTCTGATTGATTTAGATTATTCAAATTAAATTATCTTTTTTCTTAAAACCAATTCTCAAAAGCTTTATTGAGAAGATTTCAGGTTCTGTCAAGGGTGGCTGAGGTACGAAGCCATTCATATACCCTTGACGGGTTCTGTAATCTACCTACTTTTGCTTTTTTGAGTTGGTTGATTACAAATCAATTTTCATACGATCTCCAAATTTTATGCAAAACTGCTGAATGGTTAATCCCCAATTACGAACAGGCTGAGTCCATTTTTTAGAGATATTTTCAGTAGCCAGGTAGATCAACTTCATTAATGCCATATCACTAGGAAATGCTCCTTTAGTTTTAGTTACTTTACGAATTTGACGATGAAAACCTTCCACAGCATTAGTCGTGTAAATTATCTTTCTAATATGCTCATCATATTGAAAATACGTTGTTAATTCTTCCCAGTTCTCATGCCATGATTTTATGACTATAGGATACTTTTTACCCCATGCTTCTTCAAGGTTAAGAAGTTCCATCTCGGCTTGGCTCTTTGTTGCTGATTGATAAACCTTTTTAAGATCTTTCATGAACGTTTTTTGATCTTTTGAGGCAACATACTTCAGTGAATTTCTAATTTGATGAATTACACATTTTTGTATTTCCGTTTCGGGATAAATGCTTAGTATGGCATCTGAAAAACCTTTAAGATTATCAGTGCATGCGATAAGTATATCTTTTACCCCACGGCTTTTTAAATCAGTTAATACAGATAACCAGAAGTTTGCCCCTTCACTTTCGGAAATATACATACCGATAAGTTCTTTGCGGCCTTCTTTATTAATTGCTAATATATTGTAAACTGCTCTGGAGGTAACTTTTCCACCATCCCTTACTTTATAATGCATAGCATCCATCCAAACAATTGGATAGACTTCATCCAGCGGCCTATTTTGCCATTCTTTTACTTGTGGGATAACTCTGTCTGTAATCTCACTTAGTGTTGTTGCTGATATTTCAACATCATACATCTCTTGTATGTGGATGGAAATATCACGCAAACTCATTCCTCGACCATAAAGTCCGATAATCTGTGGTGCAAGATTATCTGCCAATATGGTTTCTCGCTTTTTTACTATCTGGGGTTCAAAGCTACTATGCCGATCTTGTGGTGTTTCAATAGTTATTTCTCCAGATGAAGTTTTTAAGGTTTTGGAGCTTTTGCCATTACGTTTATTCCCAATACTACGTTCTTCTTCATCTAAATGACACTCCATCTCTGCGGAAAGAGCACTTTCTAGAAATTCTTTAATAATGGGTGCAAAAACACCTCCTTCTCCTGTTAATGATTTTCCGCTCTTTAATTGACTAAGAGCTAAATCCCGCATTGCAATATATTCTGGGGATTCTTTTTTCTTTTCTGCCATAAGTCACAATATTAATAATTTGTTGCTTACAGACAGTGTTTATTTTACATCCTCGAATTGCTCATACCAAAATTATCAAACTCAAAAAAGATTGGTAATAAATCAAAAAAGAACGAAATACTTCATTTAATTATTGATGAACAAAAAGTTAATGGTCATCCTAATATTATTAGCAGAACTTCATTTGTATTAAAAACAAAGGAAGGCAATAGACTTTTTTTGACCTCAAATAAGAAAACTATACCGGAGGAAGAAGAGTATGTAGTTTGGTGTGAGAAGTTTCTGAAGAATGACATTACTGAAAATAAAATAAAACCTATAAAATGGTTAAAACATCCTAATATTAGAGAGTATAATCCAAATGAGATTAATGAAAGTTGGTCTGATTCATTCTTCTTTAAAAAAGAAGATCAAACTAATGGAGTTTTAGGACTTAGAACTCCTCAGGTTGGTGCAATCTTTTCAATTTTGGGACATTTAACTAATGCCAAGGAAATTGCTACTGTTGTTTTGCCTACTGGAACAGGGAAAACTGAGACAATGTTATCTGTTTTAATTGCGAATCAATGTAGTAAATTATTAGTAACTGTTCCATCTGATTCATTAAGAACACAATTAAAAGGTAAGTTTCATAACCTTGGACTATTAAAACTCAAAGATATAAATGGAGAAACAATAGTTTCACAATCAGCAAAATTTCCAAAAGTTGGCATACTGAATACTGGGTTCAATACCGAAGCAGAGTTAATTGACTTTGTGAGTCAATGTAATGTAATAGTTTCAACAATGGACATGCTTACAAAAAGTTTGTCTTCTCAACTTCAATCGGTAATCGCAAGCCTTTGTTCACAACTTTTTGTAGATGAAGCACATCATTCAAAAGCAGGAAATTGGGATAAATTTATTAAGAAATTTGAAAAAGGGAAAGTAGTGCAATTTACAGCCACTCCATATCGTAATGATGGCCAGTTATTAGATGGTAAAACTATATTCAACTTCTCTTTAAAGGAAGCTCAGGAACAAGGGTATTTTAAAACGATTGATTTTATTCCAATTCGAGAATACGATAAAGTTGCAGCGGACATACATATAGCAGAAACAGCTATTAATAGGCTTGAAGAAGACATTGAAAAGGGTTACGACCATATATTAATGGCTAGGTGCGAGGATAAGAAGAGAGCGGAAGAGGTGTTTAAAATATATGCGCAATACACAAAATATAATCCTGTATTGATTCATTCCTCTGTGACAGGAAAGAATGCAATTAAGGAAAGTATTGTCAATAAGAAACATAGAGTTGTTGTTTGTGTTGATATGCTTGGTGAAGGATTTGACTTACCTGAATTAAAAGTTGCAGCTTTCCATGACGTAAGAAAGAGTCTACCTATAACTCTTCAATTTGCAGGTAGATTTACAAGAACAAGCAGGGATTCAAAACTTGGGAATGCAAGTTTTATTGCCAACCTATACCAACCAAATATTGATGATGAATTAGGCTTGTTGTATGTAAAAGAATCTAATTGGAACTCTATTCTCCCTTCACTCAGTCAACAAGCTACACAAGAACAGGTTGACTTACAAGAGTTTTTATCAGACTTTCAGCATATTGATGAATCTGTAATTCCTTATCAAGATATTAAGCCAGCATTTAGCGCTGTTGTTTACAAAAATCATACTAACGAATGGTCTCCCAAAAATTTCCATATGGGGATTAAGGGATATGAAAACTATGATTATAAGTTTTATGATATAAACAGTAGGGAACAAACCTTAGTTGTTTTTTTGGGCTCAAAAAAGAATGTTGATTGGGGTAATTTTAAAGATGTTTACAATATTGAATGGGATATATTTATTATTTACTGGGAGCAAAGAACCAACTCATTATTTATTCACTCTTCGGAGAAGGGGAGCGAATTTAAGGAGCTAGCTAAGGCAATTATAGGAGATGATGCTTCTCTGGTGAAAGATGAGAACGTTTTTAAATCTTTTTACAATTTAGACAGGATAAAGTTATTTAATGTTGGATTAAGAAGAGGATTGGGTAAAGATATTACATTTCAATCTTATTACGGAAAGGGTGTTCAAGATGCATTATCTGAAATTGAAGAAAAATCAAGTGTAAATAACAATGTGTTTGGAGTTGGGTTTGAAGAGGGAGATATAACTTCAATAGGATGCTCTAGGAAAGGAAGGATATGGTCATATTCAAGGGGTACAATCAATCAGTTTATTGCGTGGTGCGATAAGGTTAGTGTGAAATTATTCAATCCAAACATTGACCCGGAAAATATAATCCTAAAAAATTCTATAAAACCTAAAAAAAATCAGTGAAAGACCAGTTGGACTATATCCAATTTGTACAGACTGGCATCCTGGAATTTATAAAGAAACGGAGAACTCGATAACCTTAAATCTTAATGGTAGACAGTTTGATTTGTCTGCAATTGATATAAATGTTCACGAACCTTCCTTAGAAGGGAACTTAAAATTTTGTATTGAAACAGAAGCTGGTACCGTTTCATTTGAGCATTTAATTTCAACTACTGAAAAAAATGGAGCTATTTATTATGATTTTAATATTCGAAAAACTTCAGGAGAATCGGCTACTATTAAGTTTGGTTCTAAGTTATATATGAATATTGAAAATTTCTTTACTAATTATCCACCTATTTTTTGGTTCGCTGATGGTTCTTATTTACAGGGATATGAGCATATTGAGTTCAATGAAGAAATATTACTATATCCAAAAGATAATATTATAAGTTGGGATTGGGAAAATGTTAACCTGAGTCATGAGTCTGAGAACTTTAGTAACATCAGAACTGATTCAATACAATATTTTTGCTTCCAAAAGTTCCTGATTCAAGATTACGATATAATTTATAATGATGATAATAGCGGTGAAATAGCAGATATAATTACAATTAAGAATTTGCCTGAAAGTATTGAAGTAGAATTTTATCATTTAAAATATGCTAGAGAAGGTAAAGTTTCTAATCAGATAAACAACTTATATGAGGTATGTGGTCAGGCTCAAAAATCATTGGTATGGAAATATAAAGAAGGTAAAGAGTTTATTGACCACCTTATAAAAAGAGAATTTAAAAAGAAGAGAGAGAATCAAACAAGAATCAAGAAAGGTAGCCTTGAAGAGTTAGAGAAGCTTTTGGAATTAGCCAAACGAACAAAGCCAATAAAATATGATATTTATATTGTACAACCTGGATTATCAAAAGCCGATACCTCAGATGCAATCCTTAATTTGCTTGGAGTAACAGCGAATCATTTAAAGAAAGAGGGAAATATAAATTTAAAGGTAATAGCTAACCAATAACATAGCACTAGAATATGAAAGAACAAATAGATTTTATGTTCATACTTTCATATTGGAACTGAATTTACATTAGCCGACCAGTTATTTTTTGATCAGGTGATTGAAACTGCATTAGAAGCTCAGAAAATTAAAGACGCTGCGATGGTAAATAGCTACGAAAACTTTATGTATTATTTTAGTAAAATGATGGAAGGTTTCTTCATTGACTGTATGGAAGGCAATGAAGAAATATTTACCAAACTAATGAACGATGATTCAATGATGGAAGTAGCCGCAAAGCAAGTTGGTAAGGATGTGTATAATCGGGTGAGGAAATAAGAATTCAGATTTTATATAGGAAAAATTAATGTAATGGAACTAAAGTTTATCTGGGTAAAAGAATATAACAATATTAAAGAAACTGGATTCAATTTTCAAAATAATGATGGTGACTGGTTTGACTATAAAGACAATCATCTTTCCGTACAAAAAGCACGAAAGCCTGTAATTGATTTTGGTGATAATATTGAATCTATTACTGCTATTGCTGGAGAAAATGGAAGTGGAAAAAGTAGCTTGTTTGAAGTGGTTGTTGAATCTATTGCTACCCAAGATAACGGATTCATGAGTTTTAATATTGAATTTATTGGGATTGTTAGTTTTGGAAATAATGTATTCCATCATAAAAGCTTACACATCAATGTAGGAGAATTAGAAGATAAAGGATTTATAGTAAAAGAGTTTGCTAAGTCCCCGTTGGAGGATAATCAATTAGTGAGAGAGTCACAAACAGGATTTATAATGTATTCTAATAGCTTTGATTGGAGAGGAGGTATCCGAACTGGGGGATTAATGAATATATCAACTTTTGGTATGTTATTAAATGACTTTGAAAGATTCTCTCACATTAAGCCTAGTGAAGAACAAGTTGGAATTGATAAATTAATATCATTTTACAAAAATGAAAAATCTAAAGTTGTTAGCTTTTATTTGAGTCATCAATCTAATGTTACATACTTACAACCTAAAGAAATTCTATTTGAACCCAAATGCAGCAGTACGGAAAATTATTTGAGTAATAAAGAAGAGTGTCTATTAATAAAATCTTTAAATGAATTTGAATATGGAATTTTAACTTATGTATGGTTATATTCAAATGTTACACGTGATAGTTTAAAGGAAAAGATAGATTTAGATGAAGATTTACTTCGTTTGAATACAAAGCAACTTTATAGGATAAATTTATTAAGGATATTATATTATAATAAACAATTAAAAGGTATTGAAGATTACGATATTAATAAAACTAAGTTATTAATAGAGCGTAGAGATTGGGATAATATCTTAGAGGAAGATATTTTTAAATCTGATATTAACTTAATGTCAGGTAAAGAGAATGATGTACTTCCAAAATTATTAGAATTATTAAAGTTACATGAAGAAATAGTAGATAATTCTACATATTGGAATAATTATAAATTATCACAAATAACTCATCTGGATGAAAAGGGAGAATGGAGAATTAAGGCTTATGATCACAAAATAAATTGTAGTAGAGATAATAAAAATATATTAAAGCGATTTATTGAGTTAGAAAGAGAATGTTCAAATTACAAAGGCAATTGGCTTCGTTTAAATAATTATTTGTTTGATATACAGCCTAGTAGTGGAGAATGGGCCATGTTAATTTTATATAGTCGTCTATGGGAGGAATTGACTATGCAAATGGAGGAAGGTCATATATTTAATAAATTTGTTTTACTACTAGATGAGCCTGAAATAAACATGCATCCTAATTGGAAGCGGAGGTTTATTAATGAACTTACACAATTTCTAACAAGTGAATTTCCCAAGTATAAGTTTCAAATAATTGTATCTACACACAGTCCTTACTTACTTTCTGATTTACCTAGTGATAATGTCCTATTACTTAAAAGGAATGCTAAAGGTAACACCAAAATTGTTAGAAAAGAGTTTATTAAAACCTTTGGTGCCAATATACATGAGTTATTATCTGACTCATTCTTTATGAAAGAAGGTACAATTGGAGAGTTTTCAAAGAAAAAAATAAATTCATTATTTAAATACTTACACGGTGATGAACTTGAAAATGAAAAATGGGATGAAAAGAAAGCTTGGAGCGTAATAAATATTATAGGTGATGAAAATCTAAAGCTATATTTAATTGAGTTATACAACAAGAAAGTCCAAAGAGTTGAAGAATTTGATTCTATAGCTAATCAAATCCAGAGATTAAGAGATGAAGCAGATAGAATGGAGCAACTAGAGAAGTTTCGACTATTAACTAGGAAGGAAGGAGAATCTGATGATTAAGATAGAGCATCCAGATTTAGACAAAATAGCAGAGAAGCACATGGAGGCTTGTTTGCTTTATGTAAGGCCTCGCTTGAATTTTTACATTGATTTATTTAAATCTTTAGGTTACAAAGTTAAAGTTGACAGAAGTGTTAAGAGCCTTTGTAAGTATTATGGATTATTATCCGATACTACTTTCTTATCCTTGATTGATCCATTTCTTAGGAGCGGTAAGAAATGTAAAAATAAGAAGTATAATATCGGCATTAACGAAGTAAGAAGCGTTCTAACATCCAAGCAAAATTCAATAATGGATGATGTTAACAATTTAGATAAATTTAAACGCTTGCACGACTTTTTTGTTGAAGTTCAGACTAATTTGCATTCTATAATTAAATCCACTCCTCATGAGATAAATGAAATTATTAAAAGTGAAAAATATAAACTACAAAAGGGGAAACTTTATAAAGAAGCTATTGAAAAGTCATTTTCATATAGTACATTAACTGGTGGTGGTTTTAAATTAATGGATGGTACTAAATGGGATAATTACGCATTAACATTAGCACTTGATATATCAGTTTGCCCTTATTGCAACCGTAACTGGATTAATACGGTAGAGAACGGAGTTTATAAAAATAAGAAGGGACAACCTAGAAGAAAAGTAACCAACCCTCAGCTGGATCATTTCTTTTCTAAATCAGACTTTCCATTATTTAGATTGTCTATATATAATTTAATTCCTAGTTGCGAAACTTGTAATGCCAGATTAAAAAAAGATATTGAATTTGATTATGAGAAACAACTACATCCATATTCTAATGGATATGGTGCAAATGTTAGATTTAGCACTGAAGCAAAGGATTTGGAGTCTTTTTGGGGCTTAAGTAATAACTATAGCATTCAACTAGATTATTATGAAGAAAGCGATGTTGAACTTTTAAAGAAAGTTGAAAGTAATCATGAGATTTTTGAAATAGATACCATTTATAAGGAACATAGTGATATTATTTCTGAAGTATATTTAAAGCGCTCAATTAGCAATGAAAAGTATATGGAAATGATGCAAAAGCAGTTTCCAGATGCAAAGCTGACCAAAAAAGAACTATACCGTTTAGCTTTTGGGAATTACTACGATGAAGCAGATTTTAAACGCAGACCTTTTGCTAAGTTGACTAAAGATATTGCCAAACAGTTGAGGCTAATTAAAGAATAGGTGATAAATCTTATTTGGTTTTATTTAAAACTTGATATAGAAATCAAACCTAACAATTTTAACAGTTACTCGTAACTATGTCAATAATGATTAAATATTCATAGTAGTCATATATAAAAAATGGGATTAATAATTGCCTTAGCAGTAATAGGATTTTTGATTTTTATATTATCCAGACAAAAGCAACAAAAGGAAGTTAAATCAACATCATTGGTTGATAGGATATTAACCATATTCCTTATCTGTTTAGCCATATTACAGGCGCCATTTTTCTATTATTATACCTTTGGCTTATTCTCAATTGTTATTGTGTTCCCTTATCTAATTATTGCTCTAATACTTACCATTTATTTGCTTATGCCATGGATTCAAAATAAAGGCATAACAAAATTTCATAAAATAGGAGTATCCATTTCAATTATAATAGGTGTTTCAAGTTTGATATTTGGTTCTGATCTTATTGAAAAACTGGATTGGAATTTGAGATTAAAAGAAAGAGAACAAATAGTTGAAAAGGCAATAAACGGGGAGTTTGAAGACTATAAAGTAAAACTGAATCATTTTCCACCTATTTCAAATGGAGGAAATGAAATTTTTGTTGATGACAAACCATCCGGGAGTATTACAGTAACGTTTTTTATCGACCGCGGATTTATTGATCATTATTCTGCATTTATTTATACAACTGATACTGCAAAAATTAGAACATATGATGCAAGAACAAAATCAGATCATCCTAAAACCAATAAAAAGATAAGTGAAAATTGGTATCGTATTGCAGAATAGAAACTCATTGAATAATATCATACATGAATATACACGACGCATTAAATAAACTGAAAGAACATTCACAAGACAATATAGGTGAAAGAACTGAGGAGACTGTAATTGCAAAATTAGAATCTGCATTAGCAATAAAGCTACCACAGGAATTTCGTCAATACCTAATAGAAATTGGTTATGCTGAAATTTATGGAGATGAAATTTAATCTGTTTATGAAGTGCCAGACAATTGAAGCATAGCGAAAATCATGAACATAACTTAAAAATAAACCTTGTGAACTAAAAAATGAAGTCAGGTCTGGGCGAAGCACCAGTTAACAAATATAATTAGGACAGTTCTGGTTTTAATTATATCAGATTTGAAGCTTGGCGACCTAAGACGACCTACTAATATCGCCAAATTAATAAATGCTACTTTGTAATATATTAGTTAATATATTGGCTAAAAATTAAAAATATAGCTATATTTGGCTAATATATTAGCTATGCCGATTCTTTAATGATAATGAAGTTGAGACTTAGAATTAATGATTAATAGTTCGGCATAATACCTGAATTTAATTTTCTTAATAGGTGGTATTATATGTATTCGATTCATCCAACACCTCACGAAATTGGTAAGGAACTGGCCAAACGCCACAAAGCCTTACGTAAACAATTAAAGTTATCTCAATCAGATATGGCAGAGAGATCTGGTGTTTCATTAGGTAGTTTAAAGCGTTTTGAAACTACCGGACAAATATCTCTGGATTCATTGCTTAAATTAGCACACCTTCTTGATCGATTAGACGATTTTAAGTCAGTTTTTCAACCTAAAGAAAACTTAGGTAATATTGCAGGTCTTTTCTCGACTAAATAGTAGGTAAAGAAACTGTTATGGAAAATATCAAAAATATTTTAGTGTCTTTGGAGCTTGAAGGTCAAAGTTATGAGGTAGGAGAAATGGTAAGGGATAGTCGAACAATCTACTTTCGCTATAATGCTGATTTTTTGAAATGTGGTCTCAATATCTCACCAATTAAGTTGCCTTATAATAATGAAATCAATTCCGCCGGTTCAGAACCCTTTGATGGACTGTATGGTGTGTTTAATGATTCGTTACCTGATGGTTGGGGAAGGTTGTTGTTAGATCGCACACTTGCATCTAAAGGCATAAATATCCAGCGTATAACTCCATTGGATAGTTTGGCTTATGTTGGTGATATGGGTATGGGAGCTTTGTGTTACAAGCCAAAGTTTGATGAAGATGTTGCAATTTCGTCTGAAATAGAACTGGATATGATAGCCAGGGAGATGGATTATATCTTAAGAGGAAGTGATTCGGATATAATAGACGAGCTTTTTACTTTAGGTGGTTCTTCAGGTGGAGCACGTCCTAAAATATTTGTTGGCTATAATAATGTCACCAAAGAATTAATGCATGGTCATCATAAACTGGCAGACGGTTTTGAAGATTGGATAATAAAATTTCCATCGTCATCTGACCCTAAAGAGATTGCCAATATTGAATACGCTTACCATAAAATGGCATTAAAAGCCGGATTGGAGATGAGCGATTGTAAACTATTCACAGGTAGGTCGGGACAAACATACTTTGGTACAAAACGCTTTGACAGAATTAATGGGAAGAGGATTCATATGCATACCGCTAGTGGGTTGATGCATGATAATTTTAGAATGAGCACCATGGATTATGGTCATTTAATGGAGTGTGCCTTTCAACTTGAAAAACATGTGAAAGCATACGAAAAAGTTTTGCGTTTGGCAGCTTTTAATGTGTTTGCTCATAACAGGGAGGATCATAGTAAGAACTTCTCTTTTTTAATGGATGCCAAAGGTAATTGGAGTTTCGCTCCTGTATATGATCTAACTTTTTCAAATTCAGCATATGGCTTTCACAGTACTATGGTTGCAGGAGAGAGTAAAAATCCGGGAAGGAAACATTTGTTGGAGTTAGGAAAGCATTTTGGAATAAAGAAACCTGAATTGATCTTGGAAGAAGTACAGGAGGCCGTCTCACATTGGGATTCAATCGCCAAAGAATGTGATGTGTCTCAATCAACTATTAAAAAGGTTGCAAAGGCTATAGATGAGGTAAATAAAAATGAATAATTTTCCTTTCATTAGAGGATTTTATAATCCTACCAATCCTGTTAATCTTGTCTAAATATTTTTTATCGAGATTTGTATTCCTTATTGCAATGTAGACTTTAAGGGGCGGGAGTATTACAGTAACGTTTTTTATCGACCGCGGATTTATTGATCATTATTCTGCTTTTATTTATACAACTGATACTGCAAAAATTAGAACATATGATGCCAGAACAAAATCAGATCATCCTAAAACCAATATAAAGTTAAGTGAAAATTGGTATCGTATTGCAGAATAGAAACTCATTGAATAATATCATACATGAATATACACGACGTATTAAATAAACTGAAAGAACATTCACAAGACAATATAGGTGAAGGAACTGAGGAGTCTGTAATTGCAAAATTAGAATCTGCATTGGCAATAAAGCTACCACAGGAATTTCGCCAATACCTAAAAGAAATTGGTTATGCTGAAATTCACGGGGATGAAATTTATTCTGTTTATGAAGTTCCGGACGAAATAGCTTGTAAAGGACTACATTGGATGAATAAAGATAATGAGCTACTTAAAGAGGGTTTAATTGAGTTTTTTTCAAATGATATTGAAGGTACATTCTATATCCATAAAGATTCAGGAATGGTTTTCTTAAATGGAAATGAGGATATCTATGCAGAATCTTTTTCTGAGTTTGTAAATAAAATGGTTGAAGAATAAATTAGTTGATGATAAGCACTTTTATCAGTTTACAGGTTTGTGCATAATTACTTAATTCACCCTCTTTAGTGATCTAACTCTTTTTTTTGAAAAATGGACTTTCTGTAGTTGATGCCCCACTTTGCCATTTCATCAATTAATGGCGAAAGAGTTTTGCCGTATTCGGTTATAGTATATGATACTGTTATTGGTTTCGTATTTTTTACCGTTCGATTTATTAAATTATTCATTTCTAAATCCTGTAGCTCCTTTGATAGCATTTTAGTTCCAATACCGTTAACCTCTCTAAGCAAGTCCATAAAACCCAGGGAGCTACCCTCAATCAATGTGCCTATAATATGGAACTTCCATTTTCCGGATAATATACTCATGGTATCACTAATAGCTTGCATTCTTATCTTACATATCGGTGAGGTATTTATTTCTGCTTTTTTCTTCATTGAACCAATGGAATAGGTGGATTGTAAATTTATAATAACAATAGATAGTATCCAAAAGGAAACTACTTTCTACAAGGAAATTCATATCAAATATGCGGTTCAGGTGTTATAGTTTTGTGCTATTCATAATTGTATAGTTATAGCAAAAATAAGTAATAGGTAAAACAGCCTGTTTATAAGTGATATAACTATGTTTTTTAACTGGTATATATTAACGCAGAATATAATTAAAAACTGTTTATGAAATGAAGCTGATAAAATTAGCAGTAGTATTTATTCTGCTTGGAATTTTAGGTTGTCAAGCTCAAATAACGAATAAAATGAAAGAAAAAAACAATCCGCTATTATGTGATCCGGAAACAGGGATATGCAAAATTCCTGAATATAAAGATTCTCCGGAAAATGAATTAAGAACAGTTGTACAAGGCAAGCCAGTTAAAGTAATCTATTATACCGACCCGATATGTTCCTCATGTTGGGGTATAGAACCTCAGTTGAGAAAACTAAAATTAGAATATGGAAACGCCATAGAAATTGAATACAGAATGGGAGGCTTACTTCCTGATTGGAGTTACAATAGTGGTGGAATAAGCAAGCCTTCTGATGTTGCACATCATTGGGATGAAGTGAGTGTTTATTACGATATGCCCATTGATGGTGATGTGTGGTTCGAAGATCCCCTGAATTCTTCTTACCCTCCATCTATTGCATTTAAAGCAGCACAGTTGCAGGATAATGAAAAGGCATTATTGTTTATGCGTGAAATGCGTGAAATGGTTTTTCTGCGTAAGATGAATATTGCAAAATGGGAAAATATAGTGCTGGCAGCAGAAATGGTAGGATTGGATACTGATCAACTAAAATCAGACTATGAAGGTAAGGCTGTGAATTTATTTCATGAAGATTTGAAACTTGCACAAAAAATGGGTGTTAGAGGATTTCCTACCATGTTTTTTAAAGATAATTACGGAAATACTGAAGTTGTTTATGGTTCGAAGCCTTATAGCTATTATGAAATGGCCCTGCTTAAATTAGATACCGGCGTAAACAAAAATGAATATAGTAAAACATGGGAATCTCTTTTTTCAAAATACCATAGTCTTACAGCAAAAGAATATACCGAATTGTCAGGTATATCGCGAATAGAAAGTGAAAAACTCCTGAATAGTCTTGTTACAAAAGGCCACTTACAAAAACTAAGTACTAAAAACGGATCAATATGGACCGTGAGGAATACATTCGTTAGCTATGAATAAAAGCAAAATCAGCTTACATTCATTTTTCAGTGGGTGGTTGTCTGTGAAATTCGATTACTTTTTGTGAAAAACGATTACTATTTGCGGTGTATCGTGAAAAATAATTACTTTTTGTATCGCTTTGGTATGAACTACTGCTTTGAGGTGTCTTCTATTTTGTGATAAAGAGGCTGTTAGTGGTTATATACTAATAATGCTTAAGAATTGGTTTGTTGTGGTATTTAATTATGATTTCTCCTTAAATGTATCATGTATATGAGATGAATTGTATATACCTTATCAGGTATAAATAGATCAATATGGCTACGAATTATACCTGAACGTTTCTCCGCTGTAGCCCGTAACAATTAATATCTTTTGAAAATAAGAATTAGATAAAATAAAAAAGCCCGCCTTCGCAGTGAACTGCTTCGGCAGGCGATGTATTAAGACGATTTGTTAAAACCAAAATGTTTGTTTGCAAAAGCTCTTCCTGATCCAGATTTGAGGTATTTTTCAAACTGAAATGCAGTTAGTTTGTCAGTAAACGTAAAATAGCAATGGAGCTTTAAAGGTCTTAAATTCTTTGTAGATTCCACATATCCATTAAAATGTCTATTCAATCGTTCTTTTAAATTGCTTGTGCAGCCTGTGTAATGTTTATCGTTCCTACAGATAAGTATATATACGTAATAATACATTTGCCTATTTAGTTAAAGGTTAAGTTGGTTTATAACAATATAAATGTAAGCAATGTATTTTGTTACGAGAAATTTTTAAAGTTGATTTTCTATGGATTAACAAGCATGAGTTTTTAAGCTATTAAACTAACTTAAATAAATATAAAACTCGATTTTACATTCAAATGCATTAGAGAAAAGATATGCGGAGTTTCTCTTCTGTAGCCTCAATAAGTTATATCTTTTGAAAATAAGAATTAGATAGAAAAAAAAAGCCCGCCTTCGCAGTGAACTGCATCAGAGAGAAGATGATCGGAGTTTTTCCACTGTAGCCCGCAATAAGTAATATCTTTTGAAAAAAAGAATTAGATAGAAAAAAAAAGCCCGCCTTCGCAGTGAACTGCATCAGAGAGAAGATGATCGGAGTTTCTCCGCTGTAGCCAGCAACAAGTAATATCTTTTGAAAATAAGAATTAGATAGATTAAAAAGCCCGCCTTCGCAGTGAACTGTATCAAAGAGAATATATGCGGAGTTTCTCCGCTGTAGCCCTCAACAAGTAATATTTTTTGAAGATAAGAATTAGATATAATAAAAAAGCCCGCCTTTGCAGTGAACTGTATCAAAGAGAATATATGCGGAGTTTCTCCGCTGTAGCCTGCAACAAGCAATATCCTTTGAAAATAAGAACTAGATATAATAAAAAAGCCCGCCTTCGCAGTGAACTGCTTCGACGGGCGTAAGCGGAGAGAGAGGGAACTGAAAATTTGTGTTAAGTACCCTATCCTCAATATTTTACGAATTCATTTTTTAAAGTCCTCTGTAAGTCCACCAAAATTGGCTAAAAAATGCCCGTTTTAAATGCGTTTTAATGAACTCATTTCCCTCCAAAAGTAGCAAAAAGGAACCGAACCTAAAAATGGGTTTTATTACGTTAAAATTTTTTATTTAGAAGGTAAGCATAGCGTACATCTTTTAAGACTCAAGAGCATGATTTTATCAGATGCTTAACCTATTTTATGATAATATTGAGTGAAGTTCAAAAAAAGTAAGAAATTAGATTGGTAATATTATGTTTAAATATGAATTTCTATCTTATTACACCCTATATTTTAATTGTTTTGAAATGTGAAAAAACTTAACTTATAGTTTTTATCAATAGAAGTATAGAAATTTTAGAAAGATGAAATGAAAACTACATCCGATGAAGATTACATAAAAATTCTAGAACAGGAGATTTCTGAGCTGAAGAGAATAATAAAAACACAACAAAAAGATATTGAAAAAATCGTAGAGCAGAGAACCCTGGAATTAATTGATCTTATCAGCACAAAAGATAAATTTTACAGGATTATAGCACATGAATTACGTAATCCTTTTAATAGTATTTTAGGGATATTGGAATTGTTACTTAATAATTTTCATAGTTATGCACCAAAAGAAATTGAGAATTTTCTAACTATTCTATATGGGACTACGAATATTTCGTTTGAATTACTTGTAAATCTTTCAGAATGGCTAAGTATAAATAGTAAGAAGTTGTCTTTTAACCCAGAAGAAGTAAATGTATCAAAAATATTATCTGAGGCCATATTAGCAACAGACTTGACTGCTAAGAATAAAAAAATCAATATTAATAATTGCATACGTGAGAATATTTATGGCTATGTCGATGTCAATATGATAAGTACTATTTTTAGGAATCTACTCAATAATGCCATTAAATTTTCTAATATAAAAAGTAGTATTGATGTTTCTGCACAATTAAGCAAAGACTTTGTTGAGATATCTGTTAAAGATAATGGAATAGGAATAGATGAAGAAACACTTAAGAATATTTTTAAGATTGAGGGGGTTGAATCTACACAAGGTACAGCAAGTGAGTATGGTACAGGGTTTGGATTATTGCTATGTAAAGAATTAGTTGAGATAGAAGGGGGGCAAATATGGGTTGAAAGCGTTATTGGTAATGGGAGTGAATTCAAGTTTACTGTACCTAATTCAAAAAAAGAAGCAAATAATGAAACTTCTTATTAAAGCTATAGATTGTTAAAGGCAATAATTTTGTTGATATAGGTCACTAATTATAAAAGATATGATACCAAATAAATTTAAAAACTATTTTTTAGGATCAAATAAATTATTTTTCCCGGAATACGAATTCGTAATTAAGTTAAGCTTTCCCAGAGTATTTGTTCGCTTTTTGCGTGTAGAAGGGTATTATACTGATTTTGAAAAATTCTTTCAAAATGTTGCTGAGGTACAATATATTGAAGGCAGCAAACTATCGAAAATAGAAGAACGACAAATATTAAATGAAGTTTGGGATTTTCTTACAATGGAAAAAGGACCTAATAAAGCTGATTTTTTTGGAAAAAATGATAAATTATAATTTGAGTTGAAAAATGGGATAAAAAAGAATTTTGAACTCATTGCTGTATTATTTACATCAATTTTAAAATTTCTGTTGATAGACTGGCTCAATGCTAGAATTATATATATCATAGGTGTTTCGATTTTCTGGATTGGATACATGTTATTTCGTAAAAGAACTCATAATGAGAATGAAATTTTTAAACTACATAATTTTAAACATTCTTTTATAATTTTATTACCCATTATTCTACTTAATGGTTTGGCTTGTGCATTTTATGCATACAATAATAATGCCTTCTATATATCTTGGCACGTTCTATTGGTTTTTCTTCTCTATCCACTTTGGGGAGTTATTCAACAATTTATTATGCTTGAGGCTATTTTGATAAATCTAATTGTATTTTTTAATGGGAAAGCCAGTAATACTATTTTAGTTTTTATCGTGTCAACATTGTTTGGTATCATTCATTATCCAAATGCTTTTTTGATGATATACACCTTTTGTCTGGAATTGGTTTTGGCTTCAGTATATCTTAAATGGCGTAACCTATGGGCAATTGGTATCACGCATGGCTGGATAGCAACCTGTTTACTTTATTATGCATTGGAGCGTAATCCTTGGTTAGAGCTAATGTTAGGATTTTAAATATGAAAAAATCGCTTTAGCTCTATTCCTTTTTTAAGTTTATAGTGTACATAAAACAATATACCGGAAACGGGTATTAATGATGCTCCTGCTATTAAACTCCATTTAAGTATAATTATTTGATGAGAATATAGAGATACAAAAATCTCAATGCAAAGTAGTAGTGAAGCTATGGCTATGAAAACGACCGCTAAAATGTTGAATCCTATTTGATTGGATATTCGAATTAATACTAAAATTACAAGTGATAAAACATAAATGGATGTAACAATAGGAATTCCCAGTTTTATCCCCCAATTACTATCTCCATTAAAATAATCTATCGTTAAAAACATCAATATTAAGGATGTCAAGCTGCATATAATCAGGATCAAAGGTTTTTTTCGAAAAAGGATAACAATACTAATGTTGGCAAAAGCTACTAATGAGGCAATTAAGTTATACTTAGCCCAATTGATATTTTGGCTTATAATAAAGTTTATACCAAGTGTGACAATAATACCGGATGTCAGAATAATACCGGATATTTTCCAAATTAGTTTTAGCTTTTGAGTACGGCTTAAGTTTTCAATTTCATTTATAGTTTTATCTCTAAAATCGGGATGTTTCTCAATGGGAATATTAACAGGGATAGGCTCTTCGCCTACTCTTAGTCCGCATAAAGGGCAAAATGCCATATCATTATCCAATTCTACTTCACAATTTTTACAATATTCCATAAACTAATTTTAATGTTTAGTTATTTTAATATTTATGCCTTGCTTAGAGAGAAAGTGAAGATACCTTCGTTCAAATTCTTTGGATTTTGTAATGTTACCAAAACTTAAAGTAAGCGTATCCTCATAACCGATTACACCGCAGTTAATCTTGAGCTTCTTATTTGGAGGAGGAGGGGATATTGTGAAATAATCAACTTTATGGCGAATTGGATCGGGTAATTCTATTTTTCCCAGATTAGTTAAAACACCGCTATACAAGTTGGTTCCTTGAGAATGGTATTTATAAAACAGGATTAAACTTTTTAGCCAAATAGGAATTCCCCTAACCAATAAATTTCGTTCACCACTTACGTTACGAGAAATGATTTTGCTGATTAGTTTTTCATCAGTATCTAACTTCATTTTATGATATACAACTTTAAGTATCTCATCAAATGTATATTTGCCTAAGCGAAAGTCTATTTCGGGCATAACAAAAAGTGAAAAATTACGCAATGATTTAGTGGCATAAATATTTCTAATATTTACCGGTACCTGAATTCTTGCGATCATACTTGATGAGTAAATTCCATTTTTCTTGTATTCAAGATAGATGTCTTGAAGTGTTAACAAATAAACGGCAACCAGATAATCTGTAATGCTAACACCTTTTTTCTTTGCTTTTTGTTTTATTTGCTGAATAGATAAAATGGCAAATAAAAGATCAAATCGGGGTTTTTTCTTTAAAATAAAGGGTAAATGAAAGGCTTTGGGTTGTTTTATTACATGAGGTATATTCTCTTTAAAATATCGGTTGTAAGCATCTTCAACTTCCTCATCATCAGCTTTCATTGTATAAAAGCTATCTATTTGATTCTTGTGAATAACACCTTTATCCTGAAAATAATAAATTAGGATGGCTTTTATAAAGGTTAATAAACCGTATCCGTCAGTAAGTATGTGTGAAAATTCTGCACTTATCCTATTTTTATGAACAAGAATTCTCACTAGTAAATTATTTTTGGCCTTCCGTTTAAAAGCTTTACATGCAACAGCATTGTCATGTTGGATACTTATTGGATCATTTATTTGTTCGAGGTAATACCAGAAAAAACCACCATGCAAACTCACTTTAAAATATGGAAATCTTTTTTCAGCACGCTTCACTGCTCTAAATAGACTACTGATAGTAACTCTCTCTGTTAAATTGGCAGTAAGTCGTATTACAGTAGTGTTTTCCTTGCTTCTAATAGCCGGGAATATTTTAGCCGCATTGTCTAAAGGAGCCCAAAAAGTGCCTTTGTTGTCCATTATTGGAGATAGAATTTTCAGAACTTTAAATTTTAATTAAGATTAGCACAATATCAATTAATTATAGTAATTTAAGCAAAATGTGCGACAATGAATTATAAAGTGGTAGATTTTGCCAAGTATCATTATAGTTTGCGTAAAAGTTGAGTGAATCTTATTAAATAGTATCATGGATCTGATTGAAGAAAAAGTAAAGGAGTTTAAAAAATGGTACCATCAACAACTTACTTACCATCAAAAAGGAATAGAATGCTTTTCTAATATTATTGAAAATATAGAAAAGGTAGACCAAGTATTATTTAGAATCAAATCCTGTGATGAGTGTATTAAAAAGTTCAAAATAAAATATTTACCTTATTTGGATTCAGATTCTTCATTTAAGATTCAGGATTATATTACAGATCTAATAGGAGTGAGGGCTGTTTGTTATTATTCTGACGATCTTGTTTCTGTAAAAAGAAAATTAAAAAAACATTTTAGAGTTGTGGAAACGACCGATAAAACAAGTTTACTTGAAAAAACCGAAAATCAATTCGGATATAAAGGTCTGCACCTACAGTTAAAGTTGAAAAAAAAGAGAGGTGCAGATAAAAACATTGAAGACTATAGTTCGTTAGTGTTTGAATTGCAGATAAGGACGGTAATTCAGGACGCCTGGAGTATATTAGATCATAAGATTAAATACAAAAAAAGTATACCGCATAATTTAAAACGAAGAATTAACCGTTTATCTGCTTTGTTTGAAATAGCAGATGAAGAATTTCTAAGTATTAAAAAGGAAATATTGCAAGAGGAGAAAATTATATATGACCGTTTAAGAAAAAAAAGATCTTTAGATACCAATTTGGCACTTGATGTTTTTAGATTTTTATATATAGCCAAAAAGCATTTTCCCGATTATAAGTTTATTGAATATAAGGTGGATAATTTTGTGCAGGAGATACTAATTCATAAATCTGATTTTACAGAGAGTGGTTTAGAGCTTGCAATTGCAAAATATCTTCATTTTTCAAACAAAATTGAAAAAGCCGGAAATCAAACTTTAAATCCGTATACAAAAATAAGGTACTGCTTGTATCGATATGATCGTAAACTGTTCGAAAATATTTTGTCCAGCTACCAAAAAGAAGTCATTAATGATTATTTATAGTTAATAGTAATAAGTGTTGAATAATAAAAATGGTACTATTGCTACTATAAGATGTGTTTTGTATTGTTTTGAAATATAACAGCATGTAGCTTTATACTAAATTTGATACATAGGTATATACTATAAATGCTACAGAATTGGTTTGTTCTGGTATTTAATTATGCTTTCTGGATAATAAAGTATTTGATTTTGCTTATAGGTTAATTGCTTTTGACAACGAAAAGAATATAAATAACTTTATAAATATGAATTTTTGCGTAGTTTAACTACTCATTAAGTAATATTTTTAAAGTTATTTAGTTCTTTTATTAAATCAATTCTTTATTTTTGTTGAAAATTGAGTAGTATGACTACGCATAATGACACAAAATTAAAGAAGCTTTTTAATCTATTGCAGCCCAATAATGTGATAACAGCAGCAGTATTGGACAACAATGGTGTATCCAGACATCTTCGAAGGTACTATCAGGAAAGTGGATGGATAGAACCGTTAGGAAGAGGTGCCTATAAAAAGCCGGGAGATTTGTTAGAATGGCAGGCAGGTGTGAATGCTCTGCAAAACCAACTAAATATCAAAGTTCATGTAGGAGGTTTAACCGCATTAATCTTACATGGATTCAGCCACTATTTCAGATTAAGTAAGGAAACGTTATATCTCTTTTCTCCCCTGCAAACCAGAATGCCTAACTGGTTTACAAATTACAACTGGAATGTAGAACTATTTCAGAAACCTACTTCATTTCTTCCAGAAAATACGGGCGTCAAGGAATTGGAGATAAAAGATACAAAAGTTAATGTATCAACACCCGAACGTGCCATATTGGAATGCTTGTTTTTAGCACCGCAACATGCAGATCTTGTCGAATGTTATCAGGTTTTGGAAGGACTGGTTAACCTAAAGCCGAGACTCGTGAGCGAGCTTTTGTCAACTTGCAACTCGGTAAAAGTAAAACGCCTCTTCCTTTATATGTCAGAAAAGGCAAATCACCAATGGCTTCAATTCCTTAAAACAGATAAAATAGATTTAGGTAGTGGAGACCGTATGATAACAGAAAGTGGAGCATACAGTTCTAAATACAAAATTACAATACCCAAAGAATTAGCGGAGTTCTGATTGCACCAGCATATAGAGCACAAGTGGATTTATTGTTACAGGTTCTGCCTTATGTAGCGAAAGAAGAAATATTTGCACTAAAAGGAGGTGCGGCTATTGCCTTTTTATAAGGGAAATGCCTCCATTGTCAGTTGACATCGACTTGACCTATCCGGCACTTGATTCCTGAACCGAAGCCCTCAGTGTTTAAATACATAAATATACCCTATTGGGTATGAAATAGACTTCCTCTTTAAAAATATATCATATCGGGTATAATATTAGAATAATCACTATATTTATACCCTAAAAGGTATAAAATATGCTTGGACTAATACAATTTGTGAAACAGCGAAGAAAGCAGCTTGGTTTAACACAACAGGATCTAGCTGAAAGAGCTGGAGTAGGACTTCGCTTCATAAGAGACCTGGAGCAAGGAAAACCTAGTTTGCGTATGGATAAGGTTAATGAGGTGTTGGCATTGTTCGGACATGAATTGACTCCTTTTGAAACGAAATTAATAGATAATGAATAGAAAAGGGAAAGTGTTTTATAAGCAATATTTTGCAGGAATTATCGAAGAGACTGAGAAGGGCTATCGTTTTGTATATGATGAAGAATACTTGAATAAAGAAGAAAAATGGCCAATTAGCAAGACTTTGCCTATTTCTAAACATCCTTACTCTTCTAATACAATGTTTCCTTTTTTTGACGGTCTGATACCAGAAGGGTGGTTGTTAGATGTAGCTGTAGACAATTGGAAGTTAAAGGCTAATGACCGAATGGGGTTACTTTTAGCTTGTTGCAAAGATTGTATTGGAGCAGTTTCTATTTTACCATTAAACGCAAATAATCATGAATAACAAATGTTTATATTGCTATCAACCATTAGGTGAAGGAGATATAGATTTTCATTCAAAATGTTCAAAAAAGATATTCGGAACTACGGAAGCTCCTGTATTGGATTATTCTTTGGATCAGATGCATGAATTGGCAAAAAAAGTAGTTCAGAGCCATGTTACTGTTCCAGGAGTTCAAGCTAAGTTATCTTTTCATTTTGAGCCTCAAAGAGGGCAAGAGAACAGATTGACTTTGGTTGGCGTTTGGGGTAATTATATATTAAAACCACCTACTCAACAATTTAATCATTTGCCTGAGAACGAGGATTTGACAATGCATTTGGCCAAGTTGTTTAAGATAAATGTTGTACCACATTCATTAATCAGACTGAAATCAGGGGAACTTGCTTATATTACCAAACGAATAGATCGGATTGGGGAGCAGAAATTAGCGATGGAAGATTTGTGCCAATTAAGTGAACGCCTGACAGAGGATAAGTATAAGGGTTCCATGGAGCAAGTTGGTAAAGTAATTATGCAATATTCATCCAACCCATTATTCGATGCTCAAGTATTTTTTGAAGTAGCTTTATTTTCATTCCTAACAGGAAATGCAGATATGCACTTGAAGAACTTTTCGATGATTGATCTGGATAATGGATTAACACAACTGGCTCCGGCTTACGACCTATTATCAACAAGGTTAGTCATTCCAGAAAAAGACGATCCAGAGGAGTTAGCCCTAACTATGAATGGTAGAAAACGGAAGTTTAGAATTAATGATTTCCAACAACTAGCAAAGAGTCTAAAACTAAATCAAAAACAGGTTGATAATATATTTAAGCGATTTCAGAAAGCGATTCCAACGGTTCTGGATTTTATAAATAATTCCTTCTTGCCTGAAGATAAGAAAATAGAATATAAAGAGTTAATTCAAGAGAGAGCTAGTAGGCTTTTTGCTTAGGTTTATTTCTAGAGGATGAAAAACGGTTACTTTCCATGAAAAACAATTATTAATAAGAGGTTTTTATGAAAAGTGGTTACAAAGTCGATGAAATAACTTTAAAGGAAGCTGTTTTTACACAATGAACTGTTTCGTATTGTTTTGAAATATAGCAATATGCAACAATATACTAAAAATGATACATCGCTATATACTAAATTTGATACATAGGTATATACTAAAAATGCTACAGGAATTTTATTTTGTGGTAATTAATTATGGTTTCTTCTTAAATGTGAAGTATATATGAATAGTATTAAATATACCCTGTCGGGTATAGATAGGCCAATATAATTGAAAAATATACCCGTTCGGGTATCATAAAGGAATTATAGCCCATCAAACTCTTCCTGACTAATGCAAAAGTGCTCCAGGATAAGCTCCAGTTCTTTATGAGTAAAATAGTGGGCACGTTTATTTCGTGTCAATTTATCAAGCTTAGTGCTTAATTCCTGTGATAGTTTAATTTCCTTACGCAGTAATTGCATGGCGGAAGTTGTATTTGAACTTTGAGGATATAGTTTTTTAGCTAATTCTTGTTTTAGTATTGTTCGTGGTAATATCATCATATTGCGCTTAATATTATTCTACTTCATTTTGATGGTTGTAAAATTATATTATAAATCACAAAACTAGCGACTTACAGCTATGCCAATTTGCGACACAACTTAGCCAAGTAACGACAATTTAAACTTTATTTAGTTTCATGCACGACAGACCATACAATTCCCAATAAAGTGCTCAAAAAGCACTCTTAAAAAACGAAGCATTTTCCTAATTCAACAATGGTGTTGTTTTCATATTGGTGGAGATTTACACCAAGCATTATTGATAATGAGCAAAGCAAACAAAAAGTACTCTCATAAATTTTGAAAGCATTCAAAAAGCACGCTTAATATACTCTACAAAATGGGCAAAGCATATAAAAGCAAGTGAAATATACTCTGAGCATAGTCTCTATATACACTGAAAGTACTCTGAAGCATGAAAAAGCACTCAAAAGCTATCTGTTTATTGGTATCGATAGTACTTTTAAGCTTGTTTTCGCAAGTTTTTCAGTACATTTTTACCGTTGTTTCCCCAAAGAAGTTCTTATAACAACTCAAATTCTTCCTGACTGATACAAAAATGTTCCAGGATAACCTCCAACTCTTTGTGTGTATAATAATGCGCTCGTTTATTTCTTGTCAACAATTCAAGTCTATTATTTAATTCCGGTGATAGTTTTATTTCTTTCCGGAGCAACTGCATCGCTGCATTAATATTTGAGCTTTGTGGATATAATTTAATGGCCAAATCTTGTTTCAATATCGTTCTTCTAAATATCATTTTAGTGAGTCATTTTTGCATTTTTCTGATTCAATTATAGAGAAATAGAATGCAATTTCAAAAGGAATGTAGAACATGGTAATAAATAGTAATAAAAGTAAAAATAGTTGATATTCAAATAGTAATAAATAGCAGTAAAAAGAAAAATACCAGGAATTATAACTGTGATGTAATTTGGTCTGTATTCAATAATATTTACTTGCGCTAAATTAAAACCGCAAAAACGATAAAATACGTTACGATACGTTCTTTTACTACCATTTACTCGCATTTACTATCAGATCCTATCTTTAACTATAAAGTGAGTGTACCGTATTGCTTAGGTTTGACGAAATAAAATTTAGTAACAAGTTTAAATCGTATAAAAATGAGCAAGACAGTTGTAATTGTAGATGAGCATCTCTTTAATAAGTTAATGGGCAAAATTGATCATATTAACTATAAGATAGATAGTATCAATGTGGCCAAGAATGATGGTTTTAAAGACCGTTGGTATGTTACCGAAGAAGTATGTAAACTATTAAATGTTAGTAGGCGAACTTTGCAAACCATGCGCGATAATAAAATCATTGCCTTTAAGAAAACCGGACGCAAGATTTATTACAAGGCTTCTGATATTGAAGCCTACCTGGAAAGTATTAATGGATAATCCTTTGCAAATGGAATCAATTGAAAAAGATAAAACAGAACTGGGGAGGTCGCATCTTACGTTTGGTAAGATGTCTCTTCAAGAAGCCAACTTAAGATTGAAAACAGCTGAGGAATCTGAATTTCCATTAAGTATATTTCCGAAGTTTATCCAGGATACCATAATTGAGCTATACGACAATGGAAATTATAACATCGATTATACTGCTGTAAGCATTTTTACCGCCTTAGCTGGGATAATTGGTAATTCGTATCATTTGCGTAAACATATTGAATGGATAGAAAACCCATCTATGTGGGTGGTTTTGGTAGGTAAGTCAGGGCAGAATAAAAGTGCGCCCTTAAAAACAGCCTTTAAAGCCATAAAAAATCTGCAAAAGCAATACGACCAGGAATACGAAGCAGCCATAGCTAATTATGATCCTGATTTAGGTGAAAAGAAACCGACTAAGAAAAAGTTGTATTCTACCGACCCGACTTTTGAGGCTCTCATCAATATCCATAAGCAAAATCCCAATGGTATGATATTGATGCCCGATGAGTTTAAGAGTTTTATATTGAATTTGATTGGTTATAGCGGAACCTCAAAGCAAAGTCAGTTTTTATCCATATGGGATGGTGCACCTATTTCACTGGATCGTAAAGAAGTTGAAAGCTCTTCATTGAGTATGCCTTGTGTTTCAATTATTGGCAGTATTCAGGACGATGTGATTGCATCCTTTAAGGCCAAGGATATTAAAGACGGTTTCTTTGAGCGGATTCTTTTTGCAATTCCATTAAAAATGGAAAAGAAATATATCCAAAGAAAAAATCCGGATGATTATATGGTGGAGAAATTTCATTCGAGGATGAAAGCATTGATGGATAAAATTAATGAGAGTATTAATACCATAGAGTTACCGTTATCAGAGAAGGCAGAGGACTTGTTTATTGATGAAGTAAACAAACACGTAAAGCCATCCAATAAGGATGCTGCCATATCTGGAATTCTGTCAAAACTCGATAGATATATACTACGGTTTGCCCTGGTCCTTGAAGTCTCCAATAGTTTTTTTGAAGGGCAGGTGATCGAGCAGGTAAGCGAAAGTTCAATGAAGAAAGCCATTATGCTTAAGGATTATTTCTTTTCTAATGCATTAAAGCTAAATCACATGGTTTTAAATGTATATGAGGACAATTCAAAGGAAGGTAAGGTATTTCAGGTTTTAAAGAAGATTGGCAAACGGGAATTTACCAACAAAGAGTTTATTGAGATGGCCAATAAACTCAATATAGCCAAGGAATCATATGCCTACCAATTGCTGAGCAATACAAAACTGGCGCATAAGAAACAGAAAGGTGTTTACGAAACAGATGTGCTCAATTAATCTTACTGCTGCCATAAAGGCTCAGAGAAAAATATGGAATATTGTAGAGTTTGCGTAGTTGTGGAGTTTGGTTGATTCACAATTATTTACGTGTGTAGTTTGAGTGTAGTAACTGTGGAGTATGGGGCACCACAGATAGTTCAATCATTATCGCAAATTTGATGGAATTGTGGAGTGAGTGGAGTTGTATGGAGTCGTAAATACTTGAAAAACAACAATCCTCCACAACTCCATAAACTTCACTAAAACAAAAAACTTTCCTTTATGCCAGATATTCGCTATTCATTGGAAAAATACAAAGGTCGATCAACCAGGTATCATTGTCCGAAATGTCATCAAAGGACTTTTACCAGGTATGTAGACCACCAAACCAACAAGTATTTGTCAAATTATACCGGGAGATGTAACCGGGTAGAAAAATGTGCATACCATTTTACACCTAAAATGTACTTTGAGAAAAACGGATACGAACCGGATGATTATTATACATTGACGCCTAAATCAAAAACAATTGTAAAACCACCTTCATGTATTGACCCAAAGTTAATGCTAACCTCTCTTACCAATTATCACCAAAATAACTTTGCTATAGGATTGAGTAAACTCTTTCCGGAGCATATGGTTTGGGAGGTATTACAGAGGTATTACGTTGGTACTGCCAAAGGAAATAAAACAATTTTCTGGCAAGTCAATCGAGTAGGGCAAGTACGAACAGGTAAAGTAATGCAATATGATGTTCATACATTAAAACGTAATGGCTACATCAATTGGGTGCATCATATTATCAAACAAAAGGACTTTAACTTGAAGCAAGTTTTCTTTGGCGCACATCTACTTATCAATAAATCAAGGCCAGTTGCTATTGCAGAAGGTGAAAAGAATGCCATTTTCGGTGCGTTGTATTATCCGCAATATAATTGGATAGCTGTAGGCTCCGTTGAAATGCTCAATCTACAAAAGCTAAATGCCCTCAAGGATTACCACGTTACTTTATTTCCTGATAAAGGGAAAGCATTTGAGAAGTGGAGCAAGATAGCCGAAAGAGTTTGCTTTGATGTTCGTGTAAATACCGTTCTGGAGTATACAGATTTAAATGAAGGTGATGATATTGCTGATTTGGTTATCTCCATAAAAAAGGAACAATATAATGCAAGTCCGGAAGCGCTTCTAGATAGGTTTAAAAAAAGGAATGATTATTTAAATCTATTATTGGAGATATTTGATTTGGGTGTTACAATTTAGTTGTCATATTCAAAATTGATTACATGAATCTGTTTTAAATTATTAGAGAGGAATTATAATACAGAAGATGATATTATAAATAAGAGCAATTTTAATTCTCAAAAATGGTCGCCATATTGCTACTCCAAATTACCAAAACATTCGATTTCCACTCCTAACATTTAAATAGTAATTACCAGTGATAAATGTAATTAAACAATGTTTATATCCAATAATTGCAGTTACCTTTACTAAAATTTAGATAATGTTAGTATCCGTAATTAGAAAAAATATCACATTCAACCCAGATCCAAGTCGAGTAATAGCTCGATTTCTGTTTACAGAAGAACAAAGGGCTATCAATACTATACGTTTTGTAGTAGACATGAATGAAGATGAGGCCTCCTTTGCATTAAAGCAAACCCTTAGAGACTATTCGATGCGTCATCGGAACATTTCTAAAATATTTGAGAAGCATTTTAATCGAATTAGGCACCTGTTGCCTCTTATGAATGTATTACCAGATACGATCGGGTATTCCAAAAAAATTCTCATTGGATCCTATTTTACCATGGAATATTCAATAGAATCAGCTGCTTTCTTTAATCCATCAATGGTAGAGCATCCTGACCAGAGCGAAATTAGTCCCGGAGCAAAAAGAGTTATATTTAGTTTCAGGGCTACAGGGGAGGGACATATTTCATCAATAGTTTTCAGAACAGGAATTATTGATAAAAACAACAAGTTGACGCTTGAGCCAATTGGCAATTTGCTGGAAGAAGCGGAACATATCCGTCGTCACACATATAATAAAAGCTTGTTTGCCCATAAGTTGGATGAAATGGAAGTACATGGAATCATTCCGCCTGCGTTAATTTTGGATAAACTAAAAGAAGAATTTACTTATGGCGAACTTCGAAAATGTATAGAAGATGCCCGTAAAGCTGTTCATTTAGCGTCTGATAAAGAATTTCTTTTCAATCAAATCATTTGGCTGGCATCATCGCATTACGAACTTCAGTTCTCGTTGGATACGAATATATCGGAACGAGTGATTTTTCCGGTTTCAGCAAATGAAAGGAACGGTATTGAAGATGCTCGTTTTGTTAAGTTTGTTGATGACGACAACACAATTAAATACTACGCCACCTACACTGCGTATGATGGAGCCACTATTTTGCCAAAATTGCTGGAGACCGAAGATTTTTATCACTTCAAGGTAATGCCCTTACATGGCGAGATTGCTAAAAATAAAGGGATGGCACTATTCCCACGAAAAGTAAATGGTAAATATGCCATGCTTTGCCGAATCGACGGATTTAATAATTACATTGCTTTCTCAGATAATATAACTGTATGGCGTGAGGCCCAGCTATTACAACAGCCAAAATATCCATGGGAGCTAATCCAAATAGGTAACTGTGGGTCACCTATTGAAACTAAAGATGGGTGGCTGGTTATCACACACGGAGTAGGTCCTATGCGCGAATATGCTTTAGGAGCAGCCTTGTTTGATCTTGAGAATCCTGAAAGGGAAATAGGACGATCAAAAACCCCTCTTCTAATTCCAAATTCTGAAGAAAGGGAAGGCTACGTCCCTAATGTTGTCTATTCTTGCGGATCAATTGTACATAACGATGATTTGATTATTCCATACGCTATGTCAGATTACGCATCTACTTATGCCTATGTTAATCTAAATGAACTTCTCAATGAATTAAAGGGTTCAAAATAATCAATTTCAAAGATCCATTTTTTTGTTTCACTGAACCTTTCTAAGATTCAATCTTTTTCCTTATTCCCATATACGCCCTCTAAAAAGTGTGAATGATGTAAATTATTTGCAGAGTTATGTAATGCTTTCTTTTTTAAGTCAACATAACTTTATCAAAGAGTTTTATATACAAAAGATAAGGAATCATGAAAAATTCACTTTATGTTATTGCAGCATTATTGCTGGTAATTTGGGGAATCATTTTTTGGGGATTTAATTCCTCAGGAGCTGTTCATTTAATACTTGCAGTAGCGGGTTTAATCATACTTATCAGGCTTATTTTTGGTAAGCAATTATCGAGTAAATAATTTATTTAATCTTAAAAACAGCGAAAATGTATCCAAAACTAAAAAATCCAACATTATTTCCTGCTTGGACGGATAACTTTTTCTCCAGTCCAATGTGGCCAAATGAAGAATCTTACGTGGGGGTATCAATACCTGCAGTGAATGTTAAAGAGACTATTGATGAATTTGATATTGAAATGGCAGTACCAGGCATGGAGAAAACAGACTTCAAACTTGATATTGACCACAATGTACTTACCATCTCATCTGAAAAAATATTAAAAAAAGAAGATGACAATGAAAAGTTCACACGTAGGGAATTTAGTTACACATCCTTTAACCGTTCATTTACATTGCCAACCAGTGTAGATGAAGAGGCTATTAAAGCTACGTACAAAGAAGGCATTTTAATTATTAATATTCCCAAAAAGGAGGAAGCAAAGGAAAAAGGTCCAAAACATATCGAAATTGGATAAATGGCAAAGGGTGTCTTTAAACAGGCACCTTTGTTAGAGTTCGACACTCTTATTTTGGATGAAATGGTTGGGATTGCTGAAAATTTATAAACAGAAATAAAAAGGAAAAATATTATGAATTATTATTTATTAATGATTCCGGTTGTAATTATTTTCTTTGCAGGAATCAGAATTGTAAGGCCTACTCACCGTGGGCTTATTGAGAGGCTTGGAAAATATCATAGTTTTGCCAATCAAGGATTTCACTGGATTATACCACTTATCGACAGACTCTATCTGGTAAATGTAACCGAACAAATGATAGATGCAGAGCCACAGGAAATCATCACAAATGATAATTTGAATGCCAGTGTTGATGCACAGGTTTACTTCAGGGTGAAAGCTGAAGAGGAAAATGTTAAGGAATCAATCTACAATGTAAACGACTACACCTGGCAGATTGTGAACCTTGCTCGTACAACACTGCGTAATATCATCGGCACACTGACACTTAAATCGGCCAACAGTGAACGTGGAAAAATTAACGATGCTCTATATAAAACTCTGCATGACGAAACCAAGAGTTGGGGTATTAACATTGTACGCACCGAGTTGAAAGAAATTGACCCGCCAAAAGATGTGCAGGAAACGATGAATAAAGTAGTAAAAGCTGAAAACGAAAAAATAGCAGCCATCGATTCGGCTACAGCAGCTGAAACAGTAGCTGATGGCGTGAAACGAGCTAAAATTAAAGAAGCTGAAGGTTATAAGCGCGCTAAAATCCTGCATGCAGAAGGAGAAGCAGAAGCTATAAAGCTGGTAAACGAAGCTGCCGACAAATACTTTATTGGGAACGCTCAAATGTTAAGAAAATTGGAGGCATTGGAAGCATCCTTAGGAAACAATGCTAAAATAGTTATTCCAACAGGTTCTGAATTAGTGAATATTATCGGAGATATGGCAGGATTACTTCCGCTTGAAAGAAAACACAAAAACGATTAGGATGTAACATAGGTGAAATCTTGAATAACTTAAAAAATTCGTTTGCAATATAGAAATGGTAATTATTCAAAATCAGGAAAAATGAAACAACCGTGATAAAAGTTTTCTCACATGCGAGGATGATTATTTTTTTGGGAGTTCCATCTGATATTTAAACGACTAAATATAAACGAATGAAAAAGGTATTAATTGCTTTGGATTATGGACCTACTGCGCAAAAGGTAGCGGAAGTGGGATTCTCAATGGCAAAAGCCATGAATGCTAAGGTTATATTATTGCATGTAATAATAGATCCGGTTTACTATTCTACTCCAGATTATTCTCCGATTATGGGCTTTACCGGTTTTATGGACGTGAGTCCTTTGGAATTAAATAGCATTGAAACACTTCAATTGGCATCGGAACATTATCTTGAAAAAATGAAACAACACCTTGGTGACAAGAACATCCAAACAGTCGTAAAGGAAGGTGAGCAAGCCGAAACGATCATAAAGGCTGCAACAGACTATCATGCTGATATTATTGCTATTGGTTCCCACAGTCATAAGTGGTTAGCAGAAATGCTCGTTGGAAGCGTAACTGAGAAAGTTTTAAAGCAATCTTCTATACCGCTTTTCATTATTCCAACGAGAAAACAAGAAGGATGAACTTGATACTTCATCTGTAAGGATGATTCTATATGGAATGAATGATTTACCAAAGCAATGTCATTTTGCTACTGTTTTTATTCCAGATAGATAAGTGCTTAGTACCCCAATTATCCTCATCGTAAAGTTGACGCAATACTAAATGTGAAAGATGCAGAAGTAATGCAATAGATCAAAGTGGTTTAGAGACTGTAGTAATGGTAACAGAAATGTTTAGAAGAGTTTTGGGATTGCAAATGATGTTATTGTGTGAATATAATACTTGAACAACTTATCAATACGTTCCATTACCACCTACTTTGACATGCCCGTTCTCAGCAAGCTTGACAGATTTCATCTGGTTCAGGATGTAATCAATAGGATACCGGATTTGGGCAATAAGAGAGCACACCTCAAGGCTTATGCAGGATGAACCTGTCAAACACAAGCAATACAATGAAAAATATGGTCTGGATATGCCTGAGATATTTAACTGAAAATGGAATGATCCAATATGAAAATGCAAAGCGCTCCAACTTAAAAACACCTGACATGAAAATATTTAAACGTCTTACAAACAAGCAAACAGATGCATTGTTAAAATACCCTGCATATATTTCAATTCTGGCGGCAAGTCTTGATGATACCCTTGATAAAGCCGAAAAAAAAGCTGCCATTGAATTTGCACATATAAAAACATTTACCTCCGATCCGCTTCTCACGAAATTTTATTTGGAGGCGGACAAAGTCTTTCGAAAAAATCTGGAACAACTCGAAAACGAACTGCCGAAAGATAAAATTAGCAGGGAGGCAGCTATCAAAAAGGAATTGGCAAATCTTGATAAAATACTAAAAAGGCTGGGGAAAAAGTACGTTATTGATGTGCATCAAAGTATGAAATCATTTAAAGATCATATTTCAAGAGCACATCACAATGTCCTGATTGATTTTATCTTTCCCATACCCATACCTGGATTGACGGATGGGTAGAGGTAATTCCATAATATAAAACAGCACATTAATCGATTGTGAAGTATGAAACCAAATACAAAGAGTAATAGAGATGCCGATGCAAATTCCAATGTAGCAGACGATATTACGTCTCTTTCTGTATCCGAATTGATGAAAAAACTGGGTTCTTCACAGGAAGGCCTTACACAGGCCGAAGCAACAAAAAGGCTGTCTCAATACGGACCCAACGAGATAGAAGAAAAGAAAACCAATTTATTACTAAAGTTCCTCACCTATTTTTGGGGCCCTATACCTTGGATGATTGAGGCAGCAGTAATCTTATCAGCAGTTGCCAGGCATTGGCCTGATTTTTTCATTATCCTTATTTTGCTAATCGCTAATTCAGTAATAGGATATTGGGAAGAACATGAAGCAGGCAATGCTATTGAAGCCCTTAAAGCCAAACTGGCTGTAAAAGCAAGGGTGAAAAGGGATGGAAAATGGGTCAATCCATCAGCATGTGAACTGGTGCCTGGTGATATTATCCGGTTACGGTTGGGAGATATTGTTCCTGCAGATGCTCGTTTGTTGGAAGGAGATTCCATTGAGGTCGATCAATCTGCATTAACGGGCGAATCACTTCCCACAACACGTAATCCTGGTGAAGCTTTATATTCCGGATCAGTTATTCGCCGTGGTGAGATTGGGGCTCTGGTTTATGCTACCGGTACAAACACCTATTTTGGCAAAACAGCACAATTGGTGCAGGAAGCGCATACTGTCAGCCATTTTCAGAAAGCGGTATTAAAAATAGGCAACTACCTTATTTATCTCGCAGTTACTTTGGTGGCAATAATTATTGCAGTAGCCATTTATCGTGGCGACCCGATTTTATCCACCTTGCAGTTTGCTTTGGTACTCACCATTGCAGCAATACCGGTTGCTATGCCGACCGTTTTATCGGTAACGATGGCAGTTGGAGCTCGCTTACTGGCGAAAAAAGAGGCCATTGTAAGTCGATTGGTGGCCATTGAAGAACTGGCCGGAGTTGACTTGCTTTGTGCAGACAAAACCGGTACCCTTACCCAAAATAAATTAACGCTGGGTGATCCTTTCTTTATGGATAATATTACCGGTGGCCAGGTGATCTTGAATGGGGCATTGGCATCGCGAGCCGATAATAATGATTCCATTGATCTGGCAGTACTTGGAGGTCTTAAAAATAATGATGAATTGAATAACTATGAAGTGGTTCATTTCCAACCTTTCGATCCGGTACACAAGCTCACAGAAGCTACTGTTAAAGATAAAGATGGCAAGAAATTTAAAGTAACCAAAGGAGCACCGCAAGTAATTCTTGAATTGGTTCATAATACCGATCAAATCAAGTCTGTTGTGGATGAGGCCGTCAATGAATTTGCAGCTCGTGGATTTCGCTCATTGGGTGTTGCCCATACCAATGGAGAAGGCAAATGGCAGTTCGATGGAGTGTTGCCTCTGTTCGATCCTCCAAGAGAAGATGCAGCGGAAACAATCGCTATTGCACTCAAAATGGGAGTTAAAATTAAAATGGTTACAGGCGATGCATTGGCCATTGCTCAAGAAACTGCCCAAAAATTGGGTATGGGCTCGTTAATTTATGATGCCAGAGGATTGGGTGATTCAAAACGAGTCGAGACTGAAGAAGTGGCCACGTCTATCGAAAAGGCCGACGGTTTCGCGCAGGTATTTCCCGAACACAAGTTTCACATTGTAGATGTGTTGCAAAAAATGGGTCACATTGTTGGTATGACAGGCGATGGCGTAAATGATGCGCCTGCATTAAAAAAAGCCGATTGCGGTATTGCAGTCTCCGAAGCAACCGATGCCGCCCGGGCTGCTGCATCTATTGTACTGATGGCTCCGGGCCTGTCGGTAATTATTGATGCCATTAAAGAAAGCCGCAATATATTCCAGCGAATGAACAGTTACGCCATCTACCGTATAACCGAAACACTTCGCATTTTGCTATTTATGACTTTATCAATACTGGTATTCAATTTTTATCCGGTAACAGCCGTCATGATTGTGATGCTGGCCCTTCTAAACGATGGCGCCATCCTGTCAATCGCCTATGACAAGGTTAAATACAAAGATCAACCCGAAGCATGGAATATGAGAATGGTGTTGGGTATTTCAACAGTGCTGGGTGTAATTGGTGTGATCTCCGCATTTGGTTTATTTTATCTGGGTGAACGTGTTTTTCATCTCGGCCGCGAACACATCCAAACCTTAATGTATTTGAAACTCTCAGTTGCAGGTCACCTTACCATCTTTTTAACCCGAACACGTGGCCCATTCTGGTCTATACGACCTGCCCGAATTTTGTGGATTGCCGTAGTCGGCACCCAAATCATATCAACTCTGATAGCCGTTTATGGATTGTTTATGACTCCACTTGGCTGGGGCTGGGCACTGTTTGTTTGGGGGTATGCACTGGTTTGGTTTCTGTTCAATGATCGTTTGAAATTATTGGCATATCGGGTTATTGATCCCGGAAAAACAAATACACAATAGCTGTGTAGTTAATCCTAATTTGTGCCTTAAAGGTGTGAATGTTGTAATATATATTTGAAGTTGTGTAACGCCTTTTGTTGAGCATGGAGGTAACTTGGGTAAATATTGAATACTAATTTAAAAAATAATACAATGAAAAACAAAGTATTAAAACACCTGACAGTTATTGGTTTTGTTAAAGGCGAAGATTTAACCAAATGCGAATCTTTAGAGAAAAAAATGGATGAAGCAAAGGAGAAGCTAAACTATGCCAGAAAAGAAGTTGATGAAGCCAAACAAAAACTAATTCTTGCAAAAAAAGAACTTAGTGAATCAAAGAAAAAACTTGATATTGCTCTTGATGAATCCCTTGAGAAAATTGAGAAAGAGAAAGATATAGTACCCGGTGGAATTTTGTTTTCAAGGGGTTTCAGTACCAATGCTATTAAAAATAAATACGAAGATGCAATAGCAGAATTGGAATTAAAAAAGAACGAAATAAGCAAAAGAATCGAAACGTATAAAAATGATGGTTCTGAGAAATGGGATTCTTTTAAACAGAAACTCAACCATGATATGGAAGAACTGGGAAAGGCTTTAAAAAGTTTTACTGTATATAATCAGTAAATTATGTCTTAAATAGTATTTAAAAATCAAAACGTGATATGATTTTTGCAATTCTCATTGATCCTGTACTTTCCAAATTTGTCATACTGTCAATGATTATTTTGGTTGTAGGTTTTTTGCTCAGGGTAATTAAACAGCCCTCTATCGTAACCTACTTAATTGTAGGTGTTTTGGTTGGGCCATACGGTTTTAGGCTTATTACTGATGAGCTTTTAATCACCAATCTTGGGTCACTGGGGTTGGTTTTGTTATTATTTTTTGTTGGAATGGAAATCCATCTGCCAAATCTAATTACAAACTGGAGAGTGTCCGTTTTGGGGACCTTAATTCAGATAGGTGTAAGTATAATAATTGTGTGGTTTCTGAGTGCAACTTTTAATTGGAAAATCAATCAGGTTGTTATGCTGGGTTTTGTTATTAGCTTAAGTAGTACAGCTGTAATAGTAAAACTCTTACAAGAACGAAACGAATTAATGACAAAAGTGGGTCAAAATGTGCTTGGTGTACTTATCGCCCAAGATATTTTAATTGTACCTATGCTTATCATTATGAGTTATATGGGAGGAGATAAGCCGCATATAACTGAAATGCTAAAACAGTTAATTGGCGGTGTATTGATTATAGGCATAATCATCTATATTCTTAAAAAGAAGGAAATTAAACTCCCCTTCATGAAATATATTGAAAAAGACCATGAAGTGCAGGTGTTTGTTGCTTTTACGTTATGTTTTGGGTTCTCGATATTAACAGCGTTTTTTGGCTTGTCATCAGCATTAGGGGCATTTATTGCAGGCATTATATTATCATCAACCAAATCGATACAATGGGTACATGACAGCTTGCATGCTTTTAAAATAATGTTTGTTGCTTTATTCTTTGTTTCTATAGGGATGTTAATTGATTTGCAGTTTTTAAAAGAGAATGCATTTACCATTGGTTTACTTGTGCTCATTGTTTTTATTGTTAATAATTCCATTAATGTTTTGACCATGCGTATTTTTTGTAAAGATTGGAAAACAAGTTTTTATACCGCCGCATTGCTATCACAGATTGGAGAATTCAGTTTTATTTTAGGATCATCAGGTTATTATTCAGGTATTATTAAAATTGGCTATGTCACAGTAAAAGGTTGAACTTTATAAAGAGAAGCTTTCTTTCCTCTTAATAAAAGGATTTCAGGTCTAATGTCAGAGGCAAACTCGTCAAGTTCTCTAAACCAGGATAAATAATTCTCTAAGTATTTTGTGGCTACCCCATGAAAGCGATATAACCATTCTTTAAGGCGACTGTGGTAGGCATTCACATTTTGTATGTGGACTATATCTTTTATTATCCTTATGCCCTTTGACAAGTTTAGGCAACCATGTCTATAGCCTTTTTCCTTAATAAACTTCTTATAGGTAGATTTCCCATCGCTACAGAAAAGAATGTCAGAACTCACTTTATCTTTTAAATAATCCTTTAAGTTATTCCCTGTGAAGTTCTCGAAAATATGATCTATAGTGTTTGCTTGTCGATCTCGACAAACTAAAACACAGACTTGCTCCTTGCTTAAGCCTCTTTGTGATGCTTTCCCTCCCCGTTTACGCGGTTTTCTATTTAGTTTTTTGTTTCCCTTCTCTGATTTTAGGAAATAGGTCTCATCCGCTTCAATAATACCGCTTAGCTTTTCTGGAGCAACAGATTTTGCATTGGCTAAAAAGCGATGCCTCCACCTAAAAGATGTATTACGATGTACATTGCATTTCATTGCCGCTTTTCTAACGCTGATTCCAGAAACTAAACAGGAGGAATATTCTAACCATTGCTCTTTTTTACGCAATCTGGAAAGGGGGGTGTTAGTAAGACTATTATAAGTTCTTTTGCACTCCTTGCATCGATACCTTTGTAACCCACTTCGCTTTCCCCATCGTTGTTTTTTCTGGCTTTTACAATGAGGACAACTAAGTTCTTGAAACGGAGTTTCTATATTTGCTGCCACTTTATTGGAAAGTTCAATTGATTGCAAACTTTCTTTTAAACGTCTAAACTGGTCTGAATTCAATCTATCGACCTGTAATAGTAGTTTGTGGAATGTTCTTGCTTTCATAGCTATTGGTTTTTTACCAAGTTATGACCAAATCAGATAGTTGTCAACCTTTAAGAATGACATAGCCTTAAAATTTACGACTACCAATTAGTAATTAGTGCTATTGCGCTTACCTTGTTTCTAAGCCCATTTTGGATCAATCTGTCGAGGAAAATTATCGGGGGTGGAGGGTAATCAAGTTGTAGTTTATAGCAATAACAAACCAGGGGCATCGATAATGCCGGGTAAAGTCAATCCCAAACAAGTAGAGGCTGTCACAATGGTTTGCTTTCAAATATTGGGCAACGACACAACTATTTATACGGCCGGTTCAGGCGGCCATTTCGAATTCAATGTTTTTAAACCGGACATGATAAGTGAAATTTTAGGGTCTACTACTCTTATGGTAATTGTTGGCCATGTATTTAAATAGAAGCGTTAAATCATTGACTAATATTAAAATTAAAGCTAATTTGTGGATAATTAGTTTTTTTTATTTAGCGAAATTTATTTTAAAAATGAACAAAGGAACAGTGAAATTTTTCAATGAAACGAAGGGATTCGGATTCATCAAAGATGCAGATTCAAACAAAGAATATTTTGTGCATTCATCAGGTATAAAGGATAGTATATCGGAGAACGATGAAGTAACTTTTGATTTGCAAGAAGGAAAAAAGGGATTAAATGCAGTTAATGTTAAACTAGCATAGTTTATATAACCATTTAAAAATCTTGAGTCCCGCAATTTGCGGGACTTTTTTATATAATTCTGAGAATTTTTTCATATACCGTCAAATAACCTTCTATCATTTTATGACGACTAAACAAAGAAGATGCCCTAGCGTAGCAATAATGCCGATTAATCGACTCTACATTTGTTACAGCATCAACAGCTTCAGCTATGTTAGAAACAAGGAAACCTGTTTTATTTTGAAGAATTAATTCAGACATGGAGCCAAGGTTAAAAGCAATAACAGGAGTGCCGCAAGCCATGGCTTCAACCACACTCAATCCGAATGGCTCCGCAAAATGAATAGGATGTAATAAGGCAAAAGCTTTACTTAGAATTCGTTGACGGTCTTTTGGGCCAGAATTTCCCACATATATTATATCATCATTGTTTATATATGGTTTCACATTTTGATCAAAATATTCCCGATCCTGTATTAAACCGGATATGATTAGTTTTCTTTTTGCTTTTTTAGCTATTTCTATCGCCTCATAAGTTCCTTTATCGGGGTGAATTCTGCCAAAAAAAAGTAAATAGTCATCAGGTTCACTATTGAAAGTAAACTCTTCAATATTAATTCCGTTATACACAGTCGCAATATAATCAAGTTCTGGATGTCGGTCAGAATCACTTATGGAAACATAATGAGTAGTATGGTTGTATTTTTTATATACCGGAATGATTTTGGGAGACGAAAAGCCATGGATGGTTGTGACCATTGGTGTTTTAATTAAATTTGAATAGGTAAGGGGTAAAAAATCAAAATTGTTATGAATGATGTCGAAACTATCAGCTTGTTCCATCAAATTACTGATGTGAAGGCATTCTGCAACTTTGGGATCAACAGATGAATCTTCGGCATAGGGTGTCTCGATTACCGATGACAATTTTCCTTTCGTAATGGAATTACCGGTTGCAAATAATGTTACCTCAATTCCTTTTTCAATCAGTCCCTCTGCAATATTTGAAGCGACTTGCTCCCAGGGTCCATATTTAAGAGGTGGTGTACGCCATGCTATGGAGGATAGAATTGCTATTTTCATTGTTTCAGTTTTAAAGTTGTTAGCTACAGTAATCAGTTACTGCGGCTACTGCCACAATCATTGATTCAACCCAAGGCTGGTCTACTATTGTTCAAGCAATGGTCGACTAATACATCAATATTTGCAGTTCCCACACACATGACTGTATCAGCTCCACCCCAATAAATTTTCAGGTTGCCGTCATCTTCTAAAACTGCACCACAACAAAAAACTACATTGTGTACATAGCCTGATATTTCATAATCTTCTTCAGGTTGGAGAATCCATTCGTCTCCAACAGCAATAATTACAGATGGATCCAACAGGTTGTGCAAAGCTGCACCCAGGCGGTATACACAGCCGTCCATTGTAGGAAAAACGCCATGATATATATGTAACCAACCATGAGGTGTTTTTATGGGTGGTGCTCCCGGACCAATTTTCATCTCATCCCAATGGTATTGCATGGGTTTCATGATAAGTTTCGACTCGCCCCAATATTTTAAATCAGGCGAATACGATATCCAGATTGACCATGGCGATATCTCCGAATGAGGACGATCCAGTCGGGCGTATAATCCGTTAATTTTTTCAGGGAAGATGACTACGTTTCGATAGTCGGCTTCAGTAATTAATGAAAATCGCTCAACGGTTTTAAAATCTTTAGTTTTTGCCAGCCCAATTCGAACCCCATGTTTTGAATAGGCACTATATGTAATCAAATATTCACCATCGATTGATACAATGCGGGGATCTTCTATTCCATAGGTTTCATATTCTTTAAAAATTCCCTTGGTAGCCGGCACCATAAATGGCTTATCATCTACTTTAAAGTTGTAACCATCTTCACTGTCGGCTATTCCCAATATACTACGCCCATTTAGCTTATGTGACCTGAATATCATGATATATTTACCGTGGTGCTTAACTACTGCAGCATTGTGTACTGTTGCTACCGGATAAGGCACATCCATCTTTGTAAGAATAGGATTATATTGATATCTGGTTATTAGCATTGGTTATTATGAATTAGATTGCCAGGCTCTTTTGGGGCTTTGTGGCAATTGACCATCATCTCTTACATCAGGATTTTCCTCATTGCTTTTAATATCGATGGTGTGAAACTCTTCGTAAGCCTGTAAAACAGTTAGATGGGAAATTAAATACGCCAACGAACTTTCAGCACCCTGATTACGGTTTACACCATAACTTTCAAAGCCATCGCAACAACCGTTGGTCTCAAAATCGTACAAACTCATTCTTAAATCGTTCTCACCTAAGAACCATAAAAATGAGATGTACAGTTTGCTCAGGTATTCCTTGTCTTTTGTAACAATAAATGCCTGATGGTACATTAAAACCATGGCCATAGCATCGATGGGTTGTTGCGCAAACACTGAGCGTTCGCCATCTTTTTTATACCATTTTTCATTGCCAATTACTGACAGGTAATTTTCATTAAGTGTGTGTGCGGTTAGAAATTGCATTGAGTTTATTGCAACCTCCAATACTTTATCTTCGTTCAGAATTTCGGCAGAGTGTAACAGTGCCAGTGGCAATATACCATTATCATAAGCCAATAATGATTCAAACCAATGCCAATCTGTAGTTTCGTTTTCGTCATAGTGCTTAATTAGCTTGTGGGCCATATTTCGTAACCTTTCCGTCATGGAATCATCTGATGGATTCGATCTAAGATAATAGCAAACACCAATCATGGTATTTGCAATGCTACGTATGGATTTTAAGTTTTTAAAGTTAGGTGCAGCATTAAAAAACACTTCTCTTCCGGTTTGATAATAGGCATCATTGGGTGCGTTTCCGAGTAAGTACCCCAATGCCCATATTGTTCGGCCAAATGAATCTTCAGAACCTATTTCGTCGAGATAATGTCTGCTAAAGCTTAAAAAGTTTCTGAACGTGCCATCCTTATTTTGCATATAGTGGATATAGCTTAAATAAACAGGAGACAATTCAATTGCCCTGGAGTCTTTTATTTGTTTGTGCGCCATTAATACCATCAGTAAAGCACGGGCATTGTCGTCGAGGCAGTAACCTTCTTTAAGATTTGGGATGCCAAATTTTGCATGCTGAATAATACCCGTGTCATCAGTTAATCTATTGATGTGTGCCATTGAAAAAGGTGGCAGAATAAGCAGATCCATTATGGTATCCTTATTTACTATTTTCTCGACTTTCTGGGTTAATGCCTGATGAGCTACTCTCAAATACTTCTGGCCGATTTTTGGCCATGTTATTTTTTGTCCGTATGCCCTGGCGTTACTTTTAAGCAAATTTAATTTTTCAGGATGGTCAAACAGTTCTGTTATAATGGAGGAAAGTTCCTCTGGATCATTAAAGTTAAAAAGTCGGCCTCTGTCATCGGCTAATAGTTCCTCGGCATGCCAATATGGTGTGGATACTACTGCTGATCCAACTCCAACTGCATAGGATAATGTACCACTGGTAATTTGTGCTTCGTTTAAATAAGGTGTAATATAAATGTCGGTAGCCGACAGATATTTGAACAGGTCTTTAATATCCAAAAATTCATTTAGAAAAACGACATTATTCTCAAGTTTTAGGTTTTTAACAAGACGCATTAAAAAAATACGGTACTCTTCGCCCGAGTGCCTGACAACATTGGGATGAGTTTTACCTAAAATCAAATAAATAACATTCGGATGCCTTTCGATCACTTTTGGCAACGCTTTTATTACTGTTTCAATGCCTTTGTTACGTCCAATAAAGCCGAAAGTCATTAGTACTTTTTTGGTGTCAATTTTTAATTCTTTTCGTGATATCTGACTGTCAAATTGTAAGTTAGGGACACCGTGGTCAATGAATTCAATCTTATCAGCAGGTACCTGATAAATTTCGACCAAAAATTCAATGGCCTTATGACTCATCACAACGATTTTACTGGCCATTTTACAGATTTCCTGTAAAACTGCTTTCTCATTATAGGAAGGTGTTTTGAGAATAGTATGTAATGTAACTATAAGAGGGACTTCAAGCCGATAAAGTAAAGGTAATATATAAACACCACTCTGGCCGCCAAAAATGCCAAATTCGTGTTCGAGTATGCAAAGGTCAGCCCCGCTTAAGTTGATTAATTTTACAGCTTGCAAATAATCTTCCTGTCTGTTTTGTCTAATAATACCTTTTACTTCATCGGGGTATTCATATTCATTTGGAAAATCACTTAATGCGATAACAAACCCTTCGTTTGAATCGTTTCCATTGTCAGGATTATTAACCATTGAGTTGAACAAATCATTTGTAAATGTTCCAATACCACATTCTCTGGGAGGGTATGTTCCTATAAATGTTAATTTCATTTTTATCCTCTTTTCTTTTTAAATTGATACATGCAATACTTAACTATAGAGAATTAACCCATAGAGTGAGAGAAATACCTGAGTTAGACTTCGCTTTTTTTGTTTTTTTTTCTGCGCTTGGCTTCTCTGGCTAACCGCTTCTCTTTTAGTGTTTTTTCGGGTGCTTTCTTGTTGTTTTTTTTACTATCTTTTTCTTTTGACATGATGTTTGTTTTTAGTTTAAATTTATTTTTATGGTTTTCCCAGAGGTAAAGTAAATTTAAACTCACTTCCTTTTCCTGGTTTACTTATTATCCATATTTTACCATTGTGAATGTCTATAAACTCCTTACAAAGTGATAGACCAAACGCAGTTCCTGTTTCACTATTTGTGCCTGGCAATGAGTTGTTTTTGCCAGATTCAAAAAGGATATTACTTACTTCATGTTCCATTCCAACGCCATAATCTTTAATCGTAACTTCAAGAAACCTATTGTTCTTACTCAATGTACTTATGTCGATCTTTCCGTTGGCATGTGAGTACTTAATGGCATTGCTAATTAAGTTTCTCAATATGCTTTTAACCATGTTCTTATCAGCAAACAATTTTATTTCAGAAAAAACAGGTAGAGTAATTTTGATATCTTTCAGCGATGCAAATAATTCAAGATTATTAGTCTCTTCAATCAGGATTTCTTTTAAGTCAATAATTTCAGGTTGAAATGAGTTATTATAGTTTTCAGCCAAAGCCCATATAAGAATACCATCAAGTAGTTTCATTGTTTGTTCAGCAGATTTTAGAGCGATTTCAATATATTCTTCAACCTTATTTCTATTCCATTCAAATGCACCTTCTTTTAACAATCCTAAAAAACTTATCATGGAACTCATTGGTGATTTAATATCATGCCCAATTATTGCTATAAGCTTCTTATTGTCGGCAATGATTTTTTTTTCTTTAATCTCAATTTGCTTTGAAAACTGATGGTTTGATATAACTTCTGAATGATTAATAAGCTTTAGCTCTTTCATGATTCTTCATTTCATTAATATAAAATCCTTTCAAATTTGAACTGCTTCATAACCGCTCTTAATGGTAGTTGAAATCATTTTAAACCTCTGGTTTGCTATAATATTATTTGATGTATGAGCAGGGATTATGATGCCTTCACCGGTTTTCAGTATGTTTTTATTTTCGTCAATTACTACTTCTGCGGTACCTTCAATAATTTGAATGAACGTATCGAAGGGCGATATTTTTTCTGCAAGAGCTTCTCCGGTATCAATAGCTACAACACTTACATTTCCGGTGGTTTTTCTTATGATGGTTTTTGTTACCACCGAATTCGGAACATATTCTATTATTTCAATTAAAAAATGCGATTTTGATTTTTCCATTTCAGTGGTTTCCATACGCTTTGTTTTGAATTAAAGGTACTTTAAGCAATAGAACCATGTGTTATACTATTGATGGTTTAATTTACATCATTCACACCTTTTACCGGGATTGTCTGAGTCCATATATTGTTCTGAAATGATATCCATAAATAGTAAACGTTATTGCATCCGAGAATAATCCCGGCTTGTTAAATAGTGTCCAGATTAGTAATTTCCAATACTCAATTCTTCCTTTATTTACAATCCCAATAACATACATCGATTTTAAGAAAGCATTTATAAGAGAGAAATTGATTTTATTTCGCCTTTTGTCAAGCCTATTGTAATTCATCAACAATCGTCGGAGTCTTTTATAATAAGGTTTAGCTGCGTATATATTATGAATTATTTTTTTATATCCGTCCAATAATTCATCCAGATCCATTTTGGGTATAAAATTCATTGATGAATCGGTATTGTTACCCGTTGCTTCAGTGGTCAATCTGTTTTCGGTTTCCAACCTCTTGTATAAAACTGTGTTTTTTGGGGCATTTAATAGTCCAACCATGGCCGAAACAATTCCACTCTTTTGAATAAAATCGATTTGCCGCTGAAAAACACTGGGGGTATCACTGTCAAAGCCTACAATAAAGCCTCCTGATACCTGTAGTCCTGAATTTTGTATTGCTCTTATGGACTCCAGTAAATCGCGATTTTTGTTTTGCACTTTATTACACGTACGAAGCGCTATTTCATCGGGTGTTTCAATCCCAATAAAAGTTGAGGTAAAACCTGTTTCAATCATTAAGGACATTAATTCTTTATCATCAGCCAGATCAATTGAGCTCTGAATATTAAAGACAAAAGGATACTGATGCTTGTGCAGCCATGTTTTTAATGTTGGTAAAAAATGTGTCTTAATTTCCTTTTTATTACCTATAAAATTATCGTCAACAATCGAAACAGGGCCTCGCCAGTTTAGTTGATATAATGCCTCCAGTTCCTTTATTGTTTGACTGGTGTTTTTCATTCTTACCTTGTGACCCAGAAGAGACGTAATTTCACAAAAGTCACATGAAAAAGGACACCCTCGCGATACCTGTATGTTCATAAAGACATATTTCTTCAACTCCAACAAATGATAATCAGGTACAGGCGAAAGGGATAGATCGGCATATTGATCGGTTGTATATATTCTTTGGGGCTGCCCTATAGACAAATCTGCAAGAAACAAGGGTAATGTTATTTCAGCCTCATTTAAAACAAAATGATCAATGAGAGGGTAGTTTTTGTATTCCTGGGTAAAAAGTGGACCGCCGGCAACAATTTTTTTCTTATGTTTTACACATTCTGAAATAGTTTTTTTGACAGATTCTTTTTGAATATACATAGCACTGATGAATACATAATCGGCCCAGACAACATCCTTTAAATCTAGTTCAGAAACATTAAGGTCGATCAGTTTTTTCTGCCAATTGGTGGGTAGCATTGCCGATACGGTAATCAATCCAAGAGGAGGAACAGCAGCTTTTTTTGAAATAAACTTTAACGCATGCTTGAAACTCCAAAAGGAATCGGGATATAGTGGATATACAAATAATATTTTCATGCCTATTTTTCTAGCGTTGATTTGTTTAATTGCATTGGAAAAATAAGTTTTGAGTAAACTATTGAGGAAGAACTGGCTATAAATGAAGTTTAAGATTTTAGCCAAGTTGTAAAATTCTCTAATGCATTAAAATTGCTTCAACTATTTAAAGTTAAAGTTCGTGAAACAATAGAATTAAGGCGTTATAGAATTCTAATAAAAAATTACATCATTCACACATTTTCGAGTGTGTCACGCCTTTTATTTTTAAGATCCTTAAAATGGGAAGGGGTAAGTCCTGTAATTTTTTTAAATTGATTTGACAAGTGTGCCGCACTGCTGTAGTGCATTTTATAAGCTATTTCGGAAAGAGTTAGTTCATCATAAACAATGAGTTCCTTAACTTTTTCAATTTTATGTGTCAAAAAGAACTTTTCAATAGTTATCCCTTTAACTTCTGAGAATAGATTAGCCAGATATGTATAGTTATGATTAAGTTTTTCACTAAGGTAGTCAGATAAGTTTACTTTTATTTGATCATCAGTATAATGTACCAGTTCAATAATAGCAACTTTTATTTTTTCAACCAGAATACTTTTTTTATCATCCATCAATTCCAGTCCTGATTTTCTCAAAATGTGATCTAGTTTCTTTAGCTGATCATCAGATAGATTCTCAGTAACATTTGCTTCGCCTATATTGACATAAATATAGTTTAAACCAAGCTTTTCCAGTTCACTTTTAACCACCATTTGGCAGCGTATGCATACCATATTTTTAATATATATTTTCAATATTCACATATTAAAACTGAATTATCTAAATTTAGTGATTATTAGCAAGTATATAAAGTAGCAAGTATCAAAGTTTTATAATTTCGATTTCAAAGTTATTAAATGAGGCTCTTAGGTATAATGTTATAAATGCTTTTCTTATCTTAATTTAGGTAGTGGTTTTTAAAAAATGATCCAAACATGAGCATCTTTACCAGATTATGAACTTTCAATATATGCAGAAGTGCTATATTCATTACATTTTTTTTTTGAAAGAGTACGAATTCTTCCTTCCAGTTTTCTTTATCAAAGTCTGTAACTAAAAACCAGGAGGTGTTATTTTCTAAGAGAGGATAGATACCGATAAAATGATTGCCTTCAACTGATATAATCGAATTAACAAATATCATGCTGTAAAGTAGTGGTTAATATATTAGCTATATGATAAAAATATGGCTATATTTGTCTAATATATTAGCTATATGTATTCAATTAATCCAACACCTCATGAAATTGGTAAGGAACTGGCCAAACGCCACAAAGCCTTGCGTAAACAATTAAAGTTATCTCAATCAGTTATGGCAGAGAGATCTGGTGTCTCTTTAGGGAGCTTAAAACGTTTTGAAACTACTGGACAAATATCTTTGGAATCATTACTTAAGTTAGCTCACCTTCTTGATAGGCTGGAAGATTTTAAATTAGTTTTCCAACCCAAAGAAGACTTAGGCAATATTGAGGATCTTTTTTCGACTAAATAGTAGGTAAAGAAATTGTTATGGAAAATATCAAAAATATTTTAGTGTCTTTGGAGCTTGAGGGCCAAAGTTATGAGGTAGGGGAAACGGTAAGGGATAATCGAACAATCTACTTTCGCTATAATGCTGATTTTTTGAAATGTGGTCTCAATATTTCACCAATTAAGCTGCCTTATAATAATGAAATCAATTCCACCGGTTCAGAACCCTTTGATGGGCTGTATGGTGTTTTTAACGATTCGTTACCTGATGGTTGGGGAAGGTTGTTGTTAGATCGTTCCCTTGCATCGAAAGATGTAAATATGCAAAATATAACTCCATTGGATCGCTTGGCTTACGTTGGTGATAAGGGGATGGGTGCTTTATGTTACAGACCAAAGTTTGATGAAGATGTTGCAATATCATCTGAAATTGAACTGGATATGATAGCCCGGGAAATGGATCATATTTTAAAAGGAAGTGATTCTGATATAATTGAAGAGCTATATACTTTAGGTGGTTCTTCCGGTGGGGCACGTCCTAAAATATTTGTTGGGTATAATAATGTCACCAAAGAATTAATGCATGGTCATCAAAAACTGGCAGAAGGTTTTGAAGATTGGCTGATTAAATTTCCATCATCGTCAGACCCTAAAGAGATTGCCAATATTGAATACGCTTACCATAAGATGGCTTTAAAAGCCGGATTGGTAATGAGCGATTGTAAACTATTCACAGGACGCTCGGGACAAACATACTTTGGTACAAAACGCTTTGACAGAATAAAAGAGAAAAGAATTCACATGCATACTGCAAGTGGATTGATGCATGATAATTTTAGAATGAGCACCATGGATTATGGTCATTTAATGGATTGTGCCTTTCAACTTGAAAAACATGTGAAAGCATACGAAAAAGTATTACGTCTGGCAGCTTTTAATGTGTTTGCTCATAACAGGGATGATCATAGTAAGAACTTCTCTTTTTTAATGGATGTCAAAGGTAATTGGAGTTTTGCACCTGTATATGATCTCACTTTTTCAAATTCAGCATATGGTTTTCATAGCACAATGGTTGCAGGAGAGAGTAAAAATCCGGGAAGGAAACATTTATTGGAGTTAGGCTTACATTTTGGAATAAAGAAACCGGAGCTGATATTGGAAGAAGTGCAAGATGCAGTTTCTCATTGGGACTCAATAGCTAAAGAGTGTGGCGTGTCACAAAATGCTATTATAACGATTCAAAAGGCAATTAATGGAGTGAATAAAATTAATTAACGACCTTTATTAGCATGAAATTTAATTATAAGTCTTGAGCAAATATCGCATATCGCGATATTTGCTCTAAGCCTATTTGTTTTTAATACAAATTCGCTATCTTCTCCATATTCTTACTAATCAAAGCCTCTGTCGTTCTGGCATAGCGCTGAGTCATTTTTGTGCTGGAATGACCTAAAGTCTTTGATACAACTTCAAGAGGCATATTGTTTTCTAAAGCAACTGTAGTCGCAAAGGTATGTCTGGCTGTATGTGTTGATATAGGTTTATCTATACCGCATATAGTTCCGATTTCTTTCAAATATGCATTCATTTTTTGATTGCTCAAAACAGGTAGGACTGCATCCTTTTCAATGAGTTCCGGTTCGTTTTTATATTTCGCCATTAGTTTTTTAGCAGCTTCAATTACGAAAATTGTACTCATCTGATCTGTTTTAGTACGTTTTTTATGAATCCAGGTAATTCTGTTACTATCTGTTGTGATGTGCTGTCTTTTTAAGGATTTGACATCAGAGAAAGCTAATCCTGTAAAGCAGCAGAAAACAAAAACATCACGTACTTGTCTTAATCGCTCCATACTAATATCCTTATTTATTAAGGTATCCAGTTCCTCTTTTGTCAAGTAAACAGCATCAACAGGTTTTAATTTAAATTTGATGGTTGCAAAAGGATCTTTTTTCATCCAGCCGTTAGCCAAGGCAATTCTGACTATCTTCTTAAAGTTCTTCAAATACTTAATGGCTGTGTTATGAGCGCATTTACGTTCGGTTTTTAAGTATAGCTCATAATTACGCACGAATTGATGGTTCAGATCTTCCAATGCAATATCTTCACGTTTATATTGCCAACGTATAAAGTCTTTGGTGTGCATATAACAAGTTTCGTATCGTTGAACAGTATCAGGGGCGAAGTCAATACCAATAAGTTTTCTTGCATTATCATTGTGTTCCTGGAAAACTTTCAGAATAGTACGTCTGGTTTCTTTTTTACCAACCATCTTTTCTTTGAGAATTCTTGGATTAATAGGTTGGTTATCCATAGTCATAAAATTAAAATATGATTGGATTTTTGTTCTGTGAAGTTCAATGAGCTGATTGATTTTCTCAGCCTGATCTGAATTGCCTTTTACGAATTGTTTGGATTCATTCCACTGTTTAGGCAGAATACTTTGCTTTAAGCCATACTCGTCTCTTTCCTTGTTGATAATGATTCGAACGAAGATTGGAGCTTCTCCGTTTTTAAGCAATTTTGTCTTCTTGATGAAGAAGTTGATTTTGATGGTCTCAAGTCCACTCATAATAATAAATTTTTGATGTTAAAATTATTTTTATGAGTTCATTTTGTTGTAATCTAAAACCGAGCAATACAGCGTAATACAGAGCTTTTTTAACCGTTTCTGGTGGACTAAAATGAGGACTTTTTTAGTCCACCAGAAATCCACCGAAAAACTGCGTTTTTTTGCTTCTTTTTGCAAAATATTGCGCATTAAAAAACCCTGTAAGTGTTGACTTACAGGGTTTTGCTTTAAATTGCTTTCGCTTTCAGCGGAGAGAGAGGGATTTGTAACCCTTTTCATATCTCACTTTAAATAAACTCGTTGCATTTCTTTTGAAATGCTAAGTAACCGAATCAGCAACCGAATTGCCATTTTATAACCTTTTGTTTTGCGCTTTTATCCTCAATTTTCAAGAGGCTTTAAGCAGGTAACCTAATTGGTAACCCCAATGGTTCTTTCTGTTTGCTGAGAGTTAATTCGATTACTGTAGGGCTTTGCTATTGTCCCCAACTTTCTTTTGTAATGGTCAACTTCTCTTTTTAGTTGTTCGTTTTCAAACCTTAGATGTGATTCGTGGCTTTTTCCTGTTAATAACCAATGAACGTCTATGTCAGAAAATCTTTCCAAACAAGCAACAATTAAGTCAAAAGAAGGATTGTTTTTTCCTTGAATAATCCTTGACAATCCTTGTTCGCTTATTTTTACCTCTTCACAAAAACGCTTATTTGTCTTGAATTCAGAGGTTTTGATAAGTTTTTTCAATCGATCTCCAAATGATTCCATGAACTATATGTTTAAAAAATTACTATAAAATTTGCATAATATGAACTATATGTTTAATATTGTCAAATAAATAAATGAATTAAATAGTTCATTTATGAATACAAATATACAATATAAGTTTAATTTAAACAAGTCTAAAACTAATAGAATTAGTTAGTTAAAAGTTTAGAAAACAGCGCAAAATAACCGTTTGACAATAGAAATGAGAGGAATAGAAGCACATATAATAAGTACAGCAAAGCCAACCCACACTAACCGTGTTGTTCGGTTTTTGCGCTTAATATATTTCTCCATGCCTAAACCAAGTGCCTTTTTGCCTTCGTTTGTTAAGCGAGGTTCAGGAGTACTGGGTATGCTATCATCATTATACACTGGTTTAACCAAATGTATCAACTTTAATTCATTTAATGTGTGGTACACTTCCTCTATTTCGTTGAGTGGAACATCGGGCATATCTACATACACATCTGCATACTCTTTAATATGTTTTAGCAGTTTGTTGGCAATAGTATATTCTTTATCCATCAGTTTTACACTGTTTTTCAAATCATTAATAGAAATCATTTTAGAATTTTTTTTGAGTTTAACCTGCACCGTAATAGGACTGGCATCCTTGGTGCAGGTTTCAAATATAATATAAGTACATAAAAAATCACCAAGCAATGAACCGAGCAATATCAAAAACCATTACGAACAATGCACCATCAACACCCATTGTTCGACACGCCAAATGTTAAATTTTCATGAGTTTTCTACAAATAACTGCGCATAACTGCGCATAACTGAAAATGACAAATTAAGGTTTCTGATATTGCGCAGCTTATTACAACGACCAAAAACAATTGTAATATATATAGTAATCATTTAAAGCAAAAAATTATGAAAGCAATTACAAAACATGACCTAGTAAACATGGTCAACAAAGAATTATTAGCAGACGGAATAGTAACAACAATGGAAAACGACCAAGAAATAAGCGCAAAAAAGGCGTCAGAGAAAGAATTTATAATGTTGGTCTATTCTAAACAGACACAAGAAATAGCCATGTTCGGTATGGCTCGATATAATGTAAGAGATTTTATTCAAAGTTAGGTTTGGTTTTAGCGTGTAGAGTTATTGGGGGATACTCTACACGTTTTTTTTATCCCTCACACGGCAAACGGTTTTTTTATGTGGTTCGATTCCACATTTGCTGACACCCCAGAAGCAAGGAACAGAGATTAATCTCATTCCCGAATTCTACAATCAGGGCAGGTGAAGATATTTGTTAGTAGTTCATCAAAATTTGCACACTTGCCCTGATTGATTTTTAAAAAACGATTAGAAGAGAGACGACCAATGAGAATTGAAAAACCATTTATGCGCATTAGCGACTTTTATTGGGCCGATTATACCAAGCTTTGGAATAATTTCCTTACCCAGTATAACGACCTAGATAATAGAAGAAGCGCAGATAACTTAAAAGCAGGACATATGAACCTGTATTATCGCATTATTCATATTGCAGCATCTACAATAAGGAAAAATAACAAAGCTTTCGCAAAAGAGCCTATGTTAGCTATTATTAATAGTGAACAATGGTTTCCAATCAAAGCACGAAAACAGTACTTCGCAAAGATTTTAGGAACGTCAAAAGACAGCATTAAAAGGCACTTTAAGAGACTTGAAGAAGCAAACATAATCACGAGTAACACTAATGATTTCATTCGCTTAATCGGGCGCAAACCTAGCTTAAATGAGTTCTTAATAAACCCTGAATTCTTGTTAATATATGACTATGCTCAACCCGAATATGTACCTACTTCCGAATTTCTTTGCGAAACGGAAAAACAGGGGTTTCCAAAGGAAAAAAGTGCAAATTGCACAGGTGTATCTAGTGTCGGTACTTTACTAGATTCCTTAGAAAATGAAATAAGGGATGTTCATAACTCAAAATTAAAAGGTATCTCCCATTCGGTCGATGGACAACAAAAAGATTACCAAAACAAACCTTTTCCAGATGCCACCCCTAAGCAAGTAACCCCAAAAGGGAATACGCAAGAAAAACCTCAAGATTTCACCCCTAAACATCAAAAAACTTCACAAAAACAGGAGTTCCGCGCGGAAAATCCAGAAAGTGAGGGAAAATTCAAACCGATGTTTAGCGAAGCAGAGCGCAAATTATCGAAGTTGCGCAGAAGTTTAGCGATTGACCTGTACATCTACCTGATTCAAATGCTTTTTGCAGACAAAGAGATATTCCCAGAGGAACAGGAAAAAGCAATTCACATCCTTGAAACGGTTTATTTTTCAACGGTTACTGATGCAGAGCATGGAAACTGGATTCTAGGCCGTTACAAATGGCGAGTAAAAGCGGCAAAGCGATTCATAAAACGGAAACAATTCAACTTTACAAACTGGTATCCAGTAAAATACCTGAATCCAAACAATAAAAAAGCATTTGCAGGTACAAAACCGTGGTTGTTTAAGTCTGAAAAAGAGCATATGGAGCGCAGAAAAAAGCGTTTACAGAGCTACAAAAACATTGAAAATGCTGAAATTCTTAAAAAAGCGATAAAAAATTACAAAGCAAGTCCTACTCCATCCAATTTCATACGGAAAACTCACGACCTGCAAACTCAACACCCCCATTTATTAGAAGAGTTTGTACAAAGGATTCAAGTTTTAGACGTTGCTTAAATATTTATAAACCAAACAAATAACATTAGTATGGATACTAAAGAAAAAAAGAAGTTATGGTGTGCAAATGAAAGTCTGGTCAAGTTAGTTATTCGTGACCAGTACGACAGATTACTCCGCCCAACTTATTCACTGTTTTATCGTGAAAAGAAATTTGGAAATAACCTACAGGCCATTGTTGCTGATATGAAAAGCAGACTATTAGAAAAGCATAGAAATCAATTTAAAGCAGCTTTTTTCTACAACAATCAAATGAAAAATGCGCAGAATAATGCCGATTTGATTGACAGAATTAACAATGGGCAACAAAGTTCACCAAAGACAGAAAGTAAGGTGAAAATATTGGTGTATGATTTAGAGGGATACCAGACAGTAGAAGAATCAAAACCCGAAGATGAACAGAATACCGAATTAAAAGAGGTAATCATTGAAAGAATGTTGGTAAGAGTTTGTAAAGATGGCCTTAAAAATAAGTATAGAACCGCTAATTTTTATGATATCGCAGAAGATAAGTTACTTATTAAACACAATCCTTATCGTGGATTTTACAGGTAACAAAAGGGCATAAAAAAAACGCATCCCCGACCAAAAGAATGCGTTTTATTGAATGATCGTATTCATTCAAAGCAAAGCACAAATATAATGAATTACATTTAATTACCATTAAAAAATCAATTTAAAATGGAACAAAACAGCAATGAAAATTTAGAAGAGCAAAAAGCTCAAGAATTAAGAGACTTGATCTGGTTTGGTCAAGGAGTAATCTTAGGAGAATTAGAGAATGCAGACCCTGCAAAAGCAGAAAGTAACCCATCATTTATCCGTAAAACTGCGCTTGATCTTACAATTTTAATGAAAGAATTTATTGATGAACAGGCAAAAGAGCTTGAAGATAAATCAGGAGCCAATGAAGTTTTTATTTCATCAATACAAACGTTGGGACGTAAGGTTAATGGTGACTATATGAAAGTCATTAACAATCCTATGCCTGCTATTAGACACGTTTATAATCAGGCTATTCTTTCAATTGTAGAAATTGAAGAAAGATTAAAAAAAGAGAGAGAGTTAACGGAAGCGTAATTTAGTCAATCAAGCCAATCACCCCACCCACGCCAATGAGGGGGAAATTTTCTCCCTCTTTTTTTTATACAAATTATAACATTAATTATAATGAATCAAACACAAAGACAACAAATATGCCAATTAGCTGCAAAAAGCGGATTATTTAATGATATGGAAGCTTACAAAGCGACCTTTGAGTTATCGGAAGCACAAGCGAAAATACTTAATCCATTATCACCGAATATTGAATTACTATTCGTAGCCAATGCTGCGCAAAGAAGCGCAGAAATGACCGAAGAGTTATTGCTTTTAGGTGTAGAGGAAGATGATGATGAACCAGAATCAGAACAGGAATAATCTTATTATGGCGTCAAAATTAAGTCTTTATTTAGCTGAAAAAAAGCAGAAAGGAGAATTAACAGATACATTTTGTGAGAGCGTTGGGATATCTTCCCAACGCATCGAATTATTTCTTTCTGGGCAACATGGTGCAACGATAAAAGAAGAAAACAACGTTGCAAAATACTTCAATATTCCAGTTTCTACAATTTCAGATAGAAGAAAACCACAACTATCAATCACCAAGCAATGTGCATATTGCTCGGAGCATTTCATACCCAGCAATACACGAGCAATATTCTGTAGTGATGCTTGTAGAAACAAGGATTTTAGAGCAAATAAATAAGTTAGCGATATGTTTAAAACCAAACAAGATATTGAAAATGAAAAAATAGCAATTGAAAAGATTGATAAAGATTTACATAAAAAACTTAATCATGTTTTCAAATTGGCAGTACAACTTGAGAAAAATGAAGTTGGAATTCATGTTGAGATATGGCACTCTGGCGTAACGTTTATAGGTTTAGGAATAGATATCTCAAGTGACTATCATCGTATTAGACTTAAACCTTATGAATGGGAAGATATAGGTTATGGTGGTGGAGAAAGCTTAATACAGTATTATAATTTACAGATTATAATTGCAGATAAGTGGCTGCAACTAATGAAAACCGAACTAAAACGAATTAAATGAATCATCAACCAATAAAAGCAGGTCAAACATATCATTCATTGTATTTTGATGGAACAATAGCCGATACTCTTTATATTATCAGTATAAATGGTGAAAAAGCGCATTTAAGCTCTACCAATACAGGTAAAACGCTAAAAATAGAGTTGTCAAAAATGCATTTAGATATGCAACACGGACAATTAAAACTAAAACAATAGACTATGAGCAATTACATTAGAATATCAGAATTACGTAAGATTGATAATTGGTCTTATATAGACAGTTATGAGAATGGATATATAGATGATGAAGCGACTAAGCTTGACCAATATGTTTGGTATGATGGAGAGTTCTATGTATGTGAAAGTATTTTAGATAGATGGGTAAACATTGAAGATTCAATTAGCTATTCAGAAAATCTTGCAGAAATACTACACTTAAATTCAAATCTTAACCAATATTTATAGAAACAATGGAATTAGAAAAAGGACTAAAATTTAAAAGCAAATGGTTTGAGGGAATTGTAGAAGTTGATCTGGTAAATGAAGAAGATAATGACCTTGAAGTGTACATTACTTCACCTACTGGTAGTCGTTGGCATGAACACTGGAACTTACAGCATACAAGAACAGGATTTAAGCAAGGGGATTATTACAGAGACAGAGAATGCCATGATTGAACGAGCGTTGATAATAAAAAAAGAACATCTTGATAAGATATTTGATGATGGTAAAGTGTGGGAAATGCGCACAACCAAAACAAGTATCACAGGTCGTATTGGATTAATAGAATCAGGTACAGGATTAATAATAGGTGAAGCTACATTGACAGGATGCGTAGATTATGAGATACCTAAAACTAAATTTTTTGCGCAATATCACAAGATTGAAGATTTAGACTTACTTAATAAATGGAAATACGCATGGATTTTAAAAGATTCAATGCGATATCATAAACCAATACCATATGAACACCCTAATGGTGCAGTAATATGGGTAAAATTAAAACAATGAAAGAAACACAAGAGATTTTATTACTAATGGGTTTTGAGAACATAAACAACAATATATGGACGTCAGATATTTTTGGTGTTTTCATTCTTCATAAGGAAGCAACTCCTAAACAACTTGCTGAATTCATTTATAGGCGTGGGCAAACTTCAATACCTAAACCAGAAGTGGAAGCGAAATTAGTTACTAATGTGGAAGTGTATTGTTCTTATCAAATACAAGATACCTGTAATTTTAAGGGAGTATGTTTGGATGCAAATTGTAACATAAAACCAACTGTTATAATTGATACTTCTAGTGTCGATTTTTAACCTACAAGTTTACCTAAACAAAAAAAGAGTATCCCACCACAGATACTCTTTTTTTTTGTTTTAACGAACCAGTCTACGAATAGGTACATTTTCCCGAGGAATTCCAATCCTTGTATAAACCATTCCAACCTCTTTTGAAGTTAACAACTTTCTTCTTCCAGTTTGAATATCGTGGTTCTTTAACCAAGAAACAAAAGTCCTCACACTCGTTCCATATTCTGACGCTAATTGGGTTTTAGATTTAGCGGTAGTATCTAAAGATTCATTATTTACACCATTGTTCATTGCACATATATATTAATAAGTGCAACCAATCAATCACCGCTTCGAATATACAAAAAATCTTCATTATGTAAAAGACTACATAAAACTACACATAACTGCACGTAACTGAACAAAATCACCAAATAACGAAAAATAACGAAGCAAACTGCGCATAGCTGAAAGTGACAATTGGCGGTGCTGCACCTTTGTTTCATGCAAAAAATATTCATTACATCATTAGCAATCGCAGGGGTAGGATTCTTCGCTTTAACAGCTTTTAAGGATAAGTTTTCTGCGCTTACTAAAAGCTTTATAAAAGAGAACTTTTCTCTTCGGGTTTCGAACTTCAGGGTTCATAAGCTTGATCTTAAAGGTGTAGATGTACGTGTAACACTCGACCTAATTAACCTTTCGTCAATATCAGCGACAGCTGAAAACATAAAAGCAGAGGTTTATTACTTAAAGAATGTTGGTCCATCACCACTAGCAACATCAAGTATCAGTAAACCTTTCACCATTGCACCAAAGGACACTACAAGAGTCCCTGATTTGCGCATAGTTGCACCATATCAAAACATACTACACAACATTAGTGTGATAACAGACACCAATGCCAAATTCAGGGTAGTAGTTACTGCATCTATCAATGGTCAACCATTTTCATTCACTAAAGATTTTTCACGCTATGAATCCAATTAAGTACTTAAACGGTTTGGGTGTTGTAGCAAGCTCAAAAAGAGTTCTGAAAGATGGAACAATGTACAATAAGTACTTTGCGCCACCTAAAAGACAAGATAAGTATTTGACTTATGCAGGAAACACGAACGACACTATTGAGTTCATGTCTGAGATCATAAAGTCAACACTTGTAGATACTAAGAAAATTGCCCCAGTTTTGAGAGGTAAGGATTTACGTTCTACCCTTTCAAACATTTTCTCCTTTGTATTTGACCACATACAGTACAAACCTGATGATCCTCAAAATGAGGAATTGCGCAGACCTGTACGAGCGTGGGGAGATAGAAGAGTTGGTGTTGATTGCGATTGCTATTCAATATTCATCGGTTCTATCCTGAGTAATTTAAACATTCCTTTTGCGCTTCGCATGGTCAAGATTGGAGGTAAGCCTTACTTCCAACACGTCTATGTTGTCGTTCCAAAAAACGGAAAGCAAACTTCATTGTCAAGTTCAACAGGCTACTACACAGTTGACCCAGTCCTTGACACATTCAACGAGGAACATCCATTTACAGGCAAATACGATTTATTTATGCAACCAATTAAATACCTAAATGGTGTTCCTTCTGTAACCTTGAGTGGTTTACAGGGGAATGCCGTTGATGAACTTTACTATTCAGAGGAAGCCGCCACTGTACCTGAATCAAATGTAATATTCACAGATGGGTTAAACCATTATGAAAGGGTTACCATTCAGGGAATTGAGGGTTTAAACGGACTAAACGGACTAAGCGGTTTAGGATTCCTTAAAAAGATTTGGGGAGCTGTCAAAACCGCAGGTAAGGTTATTAAGAAGATTGGAAAGAAAGCAGTTAAGAAAGTAGTCTATAAAAATGACGGTTCTAAACGAGGTGTTTTCAAACTACTATCCAAGAAAAACAATGCTGCATCGGAGCAAATGACACCGATGCAATCCAAAGGTTTAACTCCAGTAACGGTCAATACTCCAAGTTCTCTAACGCCAATAGGAACTAGCGGAGGAACTGCGCAGGTGACACCTAAAGATATGGTTGATATTGCCAATTCAATGGATAAAAGCATGGGTGTAGATTCAATCCTGAACCTTACTCGTTCACTTCTTCCTGATAACACAATGGTTTCTCAATTAATTGATGCAAAAGCGGAAGCTTCAGCAGCAAAAAGCAAAGGTGTAAATCCATTGGAAGCAAGAGTTCTGGCAAATGATGCAGCTAAAGCGCAAGCAGCTGAAACAAAAGCAGAACTCATGGAAACCATGTACACCATGAATCAGAATCAGAATAAACAGGCAGGTTTTAGCCTGAGTCCTACTGTCATCGTGATGGGAGTTATGGTTACAGGCTTAATGGCCTTAGTACTAACCCGACCTAAAACAGCATAGCCAATATGACAACTACTATCTACTATGCACCCGAAGCCGTTGGTTCACTTGCATCCATTTTTACTGATGGTAAAAACTGGTATGAACGTGTACACAATATCGGTTCTCTTGGTGCATTGGATGGTTGGCTAAAGAAGATTGGAAAGCGCATTAAAAAGGTTGCAAAGAAGAGTTGGAAAGTAGTAAAGAAAGTCGGCCGAGGAGCGGTTAAAGTTCTCAAAAAAGTACTTCCAATAGCATCCACTGTATTGTCTTTTGTGCCCGGAGTGGGATGGGCTGCAAGTGCCGCATTAATGGCCGCAGAAATGGGCATAAACGCAGCGGATAAGGCTATTGAAAAGAATCGCAAAAAGAAACTTAAAAAGAAGCTTCAAAAGCAGATGAAGGAATTGAATTCCAAAACAACAAGACTTGCTAAACCTGCAACAAAAGTGACCCCAGTCAATCGCATTAATAAGGATTCGATACGACAAACACCTAGTGTTTCAAAGGTTTCTGTCAAATCAAGCATTCCGACAATTGCACCTCCTAAGAATTATTCAGCAATGGACTTTATGCGCATAAATGCCGCAGTCAACAAGAGCAAAGTAGGTGTGGATGATGTGATTGCAATTGTAAATCAAGCAAAACGCAACTATTGAAATTTTAACTGGCAATAGCCGAAATACTATTATAAAAATGAAAACAGAATTAAATCAAATTGGAGCCGTTGCTGGTGGAGCATTCGCAGGTGGCGTAGCCATGAAATTAACAAAAAAAACTGATGGGACATCAAACCCTATTGGTTCGATTGGAGCGGCCGCATTAGGCATCTACTTAGCAACAAAAAGCAAATCCCCAGTACTTAAAAATGTAGGTCTTGGTATGGCTGCGGTTGGTGTTGTTGGAGTTATTGGAAATGTAGCTCAAAAAGTACCTGCAATTCAGAAGTTCGCACCAACGATCAATGGATTAGGTGAATTGTATGAGGATGAAGACGGTAATGTCTTTGAAATGAACGGTATCAATGGCCCTCAGTTAGTGACTGACGACCAAGGTAACACTTACATGGTAGACGGCGTTGCAGGTGATGAACTTGACGATTTAACAGGTCTTTATGGTGACGATTACGACGAAGAGTTCTACGATGATCTTGACGGAGTTGAAGACTTGGACGAATTAACCTAGTCCAGTTAAATACACAGAAATAAACAATACCACCGCCCAATGTGGCGGTGGGGTTAACAATTATAATAAATAACAAAAAAAAAGAAAATAAAATGGCAGGTTTAAATAACAGAGGTCAGGTAAAATTAGCTAAGTCAAAAAGTAAAATGACTCAGCAAATGCAAAAAGAATTTAATGAAAAAAGAGTTCGTTTCTTAGATTCAGATATTAATCATATTGCAGAAATCTCAACAGCAGGTGGTGTGTATGACCTTTTGAGAACTACCAATGATAAAGTAGTTGGTATCTCTGATTTTGACAGCAACAAACTGGAAGCAGGAGTAAACGTTGCAGTAGAGCGTATCAAATTAGCTTATGGTCAAGTATTGACAGCTGATAACAAAGAAATCAAAGATGTTTCTTTCTCATCATTAGCAAGTGCTTTCCCAGATGTATTGAAACGTGCGAAGTTGATCTTGAAACAAGATAACAAAACGTTATTGAGACTTCCAGTAGAGAGCTTTACTCATGGAGCTGCATCAACAAAAACTCAGGGAGAGGAAGATGCAAAAGAATTAGGAGTTATCCCAGTTCTTATTGAGCAAAAGCCAATTGAGATTCAATTAGAGTTTGGTGCAGATGCAGCAATGGTACAAGGACTTAACGACCACTATTTACAAGTTCGTTTCTTAGGAACTGAAACAGCAGCTAAGTAGTCTTTTCCATCATAAATTGAGTAATTCATAAATGTAAGAAAGGTGGTGCAATCGTCACCACCTTTTTTTTTAAAACAGCATCAAAATGGCAAAGAAAGAATACTTTATTCAATCAGAAACAATCCAATATAATACAGGAAAAACAGCAGGTACAGTGTACAAGGAAATTATCCTGAATTCATCTTATGAGCGTTGTGTAGGTATTGCAGTTTTGGAATCAAAAAACGGTGGAATTCCAACTTATCGTATCGGTTTAGATGATAAGGATAAGCAATACATTTCAGTAGTTCATAAAGACTTATTGTTATCTGATAAGACGGCAGGTATGAGTTTATCTCAACGTTTTTTACCTCAAAACATTAAAGCAGCAGGACATAAGGTAAAAGTGGCAACTGCAATTCCTGCAGACTTAACAGATGATTTGGAATACGATTTTGTATTCTTATTAGAACGTGAACCTCAAAAACAGTAATTCATGGTGAATCTTCTAAAGATGCGCATCGTGGTTGACACGATCAATCAATCAAATGAAACATTTAATTTGAACCTATGTGTAGGTTTTACAGTGATTAACAAAGGTGCAACTGACTGTACCCTGCATTATCAAGGTGGCCCTGCTTTAATGGTAGTGGAAAAAGGAACTGCACGAGAATTCCCTGGTCATAGTGGATATACCTATGTTGGTGAAATGCAAATTAAATTCATGGGGAGTGATGCAGGGGAAGTAGAAGTAATCAAGAGTTTAGCATCTACTGAAGAATCATAATGAGTACAGGCAGAATTATACAAGCAAATTCAGGATTAATGGCCAAAGAACCGACACGTGTTTTTGTGTCGGATGGTACTAAAAAGTACCCTTTTGGTCACCCTGATTACTTTAGTAGCTTTCAACCTGATGGCACGCTATTACTTGACCTACATAATAATGAATACAGCGAATTCAGGGTAGATACAGATAGGGATTGTAATCCTACTTTGTATCAAGCTTTAAATGGTGGACGTTACAAGCTATTTGTATATAGAACTACCCCAGACCCGATAAACTTATTTTTTAGTGATGCGCAGACCTATGTAATTAATGGGACTAAGGATGGTGAAGCGCAATCTCTTTTAATATTGGATATTGAAGTTGCCACATTAAACGGCAAACTGATTAATCGAATAGGAGCTACCTCTGAGAAGTTGGAAGAAATTGTAAAAAGCCTTACAACGAATACCATTAAGATAAGTGAAGCTTTTACTTTTAATGGCGTTTCATTAGGAGGTTATGCAGACGGTGACACGGTTGAAAAAGACACTTTGCTTCATGATTACCTAAAGAAAACAGCACAAAAAACTCTTCCAGTTACTTATACTGCACCTAGTATGGGATTAACCCCATCAAGCACAAGTGTTGAAGCAGGGACTATTATTACCCCTAGTATCATTGCTTCATTTACACAAAAAGATGCAGGAGCATTGAATCGTTATTTATTACAGCTTTCTACTGATGGAGCAGATGACGTAAGTTTGATTGATGCTGCGGCTTTACAAACTTATAATCAGGCTGCAATTGTTGTGGGTGATGGACAATATCTGAAATATACTTCATCCATATTTTATGACGAGGGTATTACTAAAATTAACAATGTAGGAGAGGAAGACCCGACTGGTAAGATATTAGCAGGTAGTTTATCAAAAATGCTTATTTACACTGGTATTCGTAATTGTTTTTATGGTGTTGATACCAACAATTCACAACCTAGTACAAGTGCGCAAATAAGGGCATTAGCAGGTATAAAATCAAATCCTGTTAACGGTTCTACATTCAATATTAACATAGCGGAAGGAACAAAGAGAATCATCTTTGCTTACCCTGCTACATTACGTGATGTAAGTAGCGTTCAATATGTTGAATTGGGTAATGGTGAAGTAGGTGATACATTTACCAAACTCACCTATAATGTAGAGGGAGTAAATGGATTTAATGCCATAGCTTACAAAATATATGTGTGTATCGTTCCAGTAGCTTTCAATGCAAGTGCAACTTATAAAGTAATAATATAATGGCATCATTACCAATCCCAAAACCATATAAAAGACTTGGACCATTCTCATTAGATGAAGATGAAGTTTTTTACACACAGGAAGCTTTAGACGCATATTTAGCAGGTGGTTCTGCTTATGCAGGTCAAGTGGTCGCTTTAGTATTAGACAGCCAAAACGAAGCTCTAATATACAAAGTAAACAAAGATTTAACACTTGGTAATATTGGTCGTGAGGATATAGATGCAGCGCCAATAGAAAATAGTGAGAAACCACTCAGTTCAGGCGGTGCATTTACAGCTCTTAGTAACAAAGTTGATAAAGTTGCAGGTAAAGGATTAAGTACAGAGGATTATACAACCGATGAACAAACCAAGGTTGCTAATCTTCCTGCCGATACCAATACAGAACTTGGAAACAAGGTCGATAAAGTTGCAGGTAAAGGATTAAGTACAAATGATTATACAACTGAAGAACAAACCAAGGTTGCTAATCTTCCTGCCGATACTAATACAGAACTTGGAAACAAGGTTGATAAGGTTACGGGTAAAGGATTAAGTACAAATGATTACACAACCGAAGAACAAACCAAGGTTGCTAACCTTCCTGCCGATACTAATACAGAACTTGGAAATAAGGTCGATAAGGTTACAGGTAAAGGATTGAGCACAGAGGACTATACAACCGAAGAACAAACCAAGGTTGCTAACCTTCCTGCCGATACTAATACAGAACTTGGAAATAAGGTCGATAAGGTTACAGGTAAAGGATTGAGCACAGAGGACTATACAACCGAAGAACAAACCAAGGTTGCTAACCTTCCTGCCGATACCAATACCGAATTGGGAAATAAGGTTGATAAGGTTACAGGTAAAGTATTAAGTACAGAGGACTATACAACCGATGAAAAAAACAAGGTTGCCAATATTCCTGCCGATACCAATACAGAACTTGGAAACAAGGTCGATAAAACAACTGATATCATAGAGCAATACGGTTCTATATCTGATACAACAAAAAATATTCTTCTTGATAATGCTAATTGGGGAAATTTCGATAATGAATTTATTTATGTAGACCAAACACCTACTGAATTAGGTTTATATCCCGGACTTATCATACTAAATATAAGTGCAAAATATCGTTATGAATGTACTGAAAATGGAGTTTACAGGAGTATAAAAGCTCAACCTGTTTCAGTTTTGAATACGAGTATTGCTGCAAGTGATGGAATTGGAGGTACATATGAATTGGTTGTACCAAGCGATATAGATAAGGTATTAATTAACCTAAATGTAGTCAATACAGGACAAAGTAGTTGGGATATTGTAAATATTAAATTGCCTGATACAACGGTATTAGTGTATCACGATATGAAAGTCATATATCAATCAATGCATTATTCTGTAGTTGGTACGGTCGTGAATATAGTAAATCAAAATAACAACATTCTTGTAGCAGATTTACAAGTAGCAGATATAGTTGATGTTGTAGCTTATGCAAGTTTAATAAAGACACGATTATGGACTTAACAGGAAAATCTATTAAAACTACATCTAACAATATTTTGTCAAGTAGTGGTAAGGTCATTGCTTTAGCAGATGTTATTGATCTTAAAAGTAATGTATTAAGAGCTATTGCAAATCGAACAGCATACGTTTATTACGGTGGAGTAATGCTTAATGATGATCTTTTGATAGTGAAAAGCGGAGGTGTCACATATGAACAACCCAATTCTTCAGCAGGTATGATGGTAAATATAATAAATGGTGAAGTTGTATCAATCTATCCAAAGTCTGGTAATTGGGAAAATCTTTATATGATTAACATTGGATATCTAGATTTTGATTTAGATGTTGAAGCAAGTAAACTATCTAATGGAGAATCATTTCGTTTATTTAATTGCCAACTTGAAAATCCTCTGCTATCATATTACGGAAATCCATCCGAGATGATAGATTTACAAAACAGTATTTGGCATACAGGGGACTTATCTGATATAAACAATGTTTCACTCAAATTAAATTTACTTGGACAACCTCTTATAACAGGAAGTCTTAGTTCCATAAATAAGGCATTATCATTTGTATATTTGAACTGTCCTGAAGTTACAGGCGATCTTTCATATTTTTCAGATATGATGATTACGACTGGATTTAGGATTTATCAGGGAAATATCACAGGAGATATATCAAGTATAGCTAATTCTATAGTGACATACTTTAAAGATCTTGTCAATATTACTGGAGATATATCAGTCCTTACTAAAAATATTTCTGATAAAGTTCCTCCTGTCTTTGATAACTGCCCACTTATAACAGGTAATATTAACTTTATGAATGGGTGGAATTCAAATGCTTGGGGAGAAATGGTCAATACACCACTTATTGAGGGAGATTTCAGTAGTTTATATAATTTCAAAAGACTTGTAAGATACATTGGAACTAATGTTTATCAGTACACCGCAGTTCCTGATTCGTTAGGCTTTCAACCTAATCAAATATTTTGGTATAATTCAGTAACACCAATTGCAGAAGATGATTTGGTACGTCTCCTTGCTGATAAACGATTATACGCAGAGACAAATAATCAAATTAACGGAACTATAAATATCGGTAATGGTAATGTAGCAATTACAAACGCTCAGGCCCTTGCCGATATAGCCTATTTAGAGACTCAGGGATGGACAATAACCTATAACACATAATAACATGATAAAATTAACAAAACCCTATTGTTTGGCCTATAATGCAGAAACAAATGAGGTAATAGTTTCGGGCAATATAGGTAATACGATTAGTACTCCTCATACCGTTGAACAATTCGATAGCGAAGATGAGCTAAATCAATTTATAAATGACAATAATTTGATTTTGCCAGAGGAATAAAAATCACTAGCCAAACCTTAATTTTAAACTACCAAAAACCACCAAATAGCGAAGAAAACTACACGTAACTGCACGTAACTGAAAGTGACAAATTTAGAGCGTTTATCTTGACGCTCTAAATTAAAAACAATGAAAGAATTATTTAAAAATGCAATAGTTAACAACTTCGGTCGGTTAGTAGCAGGGCTACTATTTACGCTAATTATCGGTGCAATTACATCTTCAATAATTGAACCAGTGAAAAATGTGGTAAATCAACACAAAACAGTGATTGGTTGGCAGCAAAAAATTGACAAAAAGCTTCAAACAATTGAAGATTCACAAGGTCAGTTTTCCACCACTATCAAAAAACAATCTCAAACTGATTCAATAGTCTTCAATGAATTCGAAAAGCTTAATAAATCGCAACAGTTACTACAAAGAGAAGTTGCCATTGTTCAGACTAAACTAGGAGCTATAAAAGACGAATTACCTGCATTACACCAACGGTTTAGTGATATAGAGAATACCGTAAAACACGCACAGGCGTTGAATGAATTTACCTATAACTATTCCAATACACAATTTAACACAGACAGTAATAATTACTTCCGACCCAGACTGTTTGTACACAATATAGCTTATCAATCATCTATTAATAAATAATAAAATGAGTACTAAACCACTAATCAATCAAGTTAGTGAGGGGATTCAGTTTGCGTTGGGTATGGATACTCAAACCAAAGGCGAATTTATTCCTAAATTAAAGAAAGCACCTCGTGTAAAGATTCCTCTTACCAAGGAACAAAAACGCAAGGCATACCTAAAAAGGCGTAATAAGGCCGCTTTTAATAGGCGTTTTCGCAATGTAGAATTAGGACAAAAAAGAACAAATAATCTCAACAAGCAATTGCAAAAAGGGATTAAGGTTGTTAATCAAAAGACTAGAGAACATTCTGCATTAAAAAGACAGCTTCGCACTAACAAAAAAGCTATTGATCTATTACGCAAACAACTTCGTGACCAGAAAAAAATGGTAATGCGAATGATGAAGCGTTGGGAGCAAAAAAATAAAATGCAATTGCGCAAAATGGATGTATCCTTTCGTAAAAAGCTGCGTTCAAGTCAGGAACAAGCATTTAAAAAGTATGCTCGTCAAATAGCAAAAAAAAAGACGTCATCATCCTTGGCGCACAATCGAAGAAAAGCAGACCCAAAGCGACGAATATTAAAGCATCGAAATTCTTTGCGCAAAAAGAGGGTTATCAGTTCCCATGGCAGAAAATCCTCTACGGTGAAGAGAAGATCAATACGTAAACCAGTAAGGAAGCGCATTGTTCGCAGGCCTATTCGCAAAAGTTCAGTTCGTAGACCAATAAGAAAGCGCATTGTTCGCAAGCCAATTCGAAGGAATTCGGTACGTAAGCCAATTAGAAAGCGTATTGTTCGCAGACCTATTCGCAGGAATTCGATACGTAAGCCAATAAGAAAGCGTATTGTTCGCAGACCCATTCGCAAAAGTTCAGTTCGTAGACCAATTAGAAAGCGTGTAGTTAGAAAAGCAACAACAGCCACAGATAAACAACAGATGTTAAAGGCTATGCAAAAAGCCAGAGCTATGAGAAAGCATAGTACAAAAAGAAAGAAAAGAAAACGTCTGGTTAAGGCATTTGCAAGTGGTGGAGCTTCATTATTGAGAAGAAAGAAAAATCGAAAAATTGTAAAAGCATTTGCAAGTGGTGGTCTTTCTCTATTTAAAAAGAAGAAAAAACGCAAGGTAGTTAAAGCAATTGCCAGTGGCGGCCTTTCTCTATTTAAGAAGAAGAAAAAGCGTAAAGTAATCAAAGCAATAGCAAGCGGTGGTCTTTCTATGTTTGGAAGAAGAAAGCGCAGAAAAAGTAAGAAACGCAGAGCAAAAGCAAGAAAAAAAACAATGCGATTAGTGAAAAAGAGAGCTATTCCAAAATCCACTAAAAGAGTTGTATCACGCAGACGCAGAAAACCAACTCGTACTACTAAGCGCAGAATCGTGCGAAGACGCAGATAACATTAACATTCATACATAAACCGCAAATTAAAGATGAATATTAAGAGTACAGCAGAGCATTTACAAAGGTTGGGGCAACCGTTCGACGTCATTTTTAAAAAGAATGGCGCTGAACGGCAACTTTATACCAACGAACAGCCAAGTGATAAAACAGAAGCCTTGTTACAAATGGTTGTTGATGATTGGAGTCCTGATGAATTAATTATTCAGGAGAAAAGGAAAAACGGTAACAACAACCGAAAAACAGAGAAATTTAGTGTATCACTCAACGGAATAGAACAAATGCAACCCACTAATCAAGTACAACCACAAACAGTTCCCAGTGAATTTAAAGACTATTTAATTTCAGAACTCAAAGAAAAAGTATCCACTCTTACAAGTGAAAACAAAGAGCTTAAAGCAGAGAATAAAGAGCTTAACAAAGCCAACTTTGAATTGGAAAAAGAAAACCGATACAAAGACAAAGAGTTTGAGCTTGATAAAAAGGGAATGGAGATTGAAAAAACCAATGGACTTTCTGGTGTTCTTGAAACGGTTTCTTCTAATCCTGCATTGGCAACTATTGCTGCAACTGCAATTGGCCGATTAATGGGTATAGATGTTCCTGCAATAGGAGCAATACCACAACCAGAATCACCAGATCATACAGAATCTTCAGAGGGAGAAACTATTCAGTTAAAAGTAGCCGATAATATAAAGAAATGGTTGGTTACTCAATCTGATGAAGTGGTTACTCAGGTTTTTAACCTGATGAATGTATTAGCCGCAGATGTGTCTAAAATTCGTGTTTGTATGAACTATTTAAATGAAATGTAATAATGAAAGCTCTTAATATTCCTGTTCAGGCTCAAGTAAAAAACGTAATTGAAGAAATTGATCTTACAGAAAGCATTCAAACTCTTGTTAAAAATGTAAGTATCGAAAACCTCAAACTATTAGCGGAAAAAAGCAAAAAGCCGAATATCAATCAAAAGATACAAACGTATAAAAAGTTTATGTAATGATACCATTATTAGCAGCTGGCGTTAAAGGCGATACTATGAAAAAAGCAGGTCTTGTTGTCGGTGGAATAGCCGTACTTGGACTTTCTTATTGGGCATACTCTAGGTATGTTAAAAAAGCCAATATCAAACAAGCGGCACAAAAATACGGGGATGGTTCAAAAGAGGGCCAAGCCGTAGAGTATGCAGGTATGATATATTCTGCATTACACTCTGGTTTATTTAATATGACAGAGAACGAAAAGGCCATATACTCAACTGCGTTACAAATGCATAAGAATGGGGTAAGTATGAAACAAGTAGGGGATGCATACAGAAAACTATATCAAAAGGAACTTGTAGTTGAATTAAATCGCTTATTAGACCCTGATGAATTAGTCATCTTCAATAACGCATTAAACGGAAATTATCAGGCAATTTCCACTACCAGTTCAGTATTAAAAACGGCTGCATCCGTCAATCCTTTATTAACTCCTTTAACATGGTTCTCTAAATGAAAAACATTGTAGCAGTAGTAGGAATAGCTGCATTAGGTATTTACCTGATGAAGAAATATGAAAAGCCATCCAATGAGGAAGTAAAAGCTACTGAAATCCCAAATATATTTCCATTAAAAAAAGGAGATAATAACACTTTGGTGAAAAATGTACAAAAGGCTTTAATCAATAGAGGAGGAGACGTTTCTCGTATGATACTTGCTGATGGTGGAGCTTCAGGAGAATTCAATGAGCAAACAGAACGTGCATTAGTAGCATTAGGTTATCCTGCACAACTGGATAAGGCAACCTATAACTTATTGATTGCACAGGAAAATGTTCTACGTAATGTAGCTTATGTAATAGATGTGGATGGAACAAAGCTTTTCACAGAGGTTGCTGATTCAAGTACACCAGAATACGGTTATGGACGTGACCCATTCTCCTTTGTTCCTGTTCGAACCTATTTAGGTACAAGTACGGGTAACTATAAAAATGGAATGGCTGAAATCATTACAAATATTAATGTGAAGCGAGTAAAATTCTGGATTCCTACAGATAAAGTAGAAATGGTTAGTGAAGCCGAATACGAAATGATGAAAAGCTCTAAGATACTACCAAAGAGTGATAAAGTTAAAGCTGATTTATTAAAACTATAATCTATGTTCGAACAAAGTATAAAAGATACACTCAAGCACGAAGGATATTACGTTAATAATATAAACGATAAAGGGGGAGAATCGTACCGAGGTATTGCTCGTAAATTTCATCCATCATGGGCAGGTTGGTACTATGTAGATGAAGCCAAAAGAAAAGCAGGTTCGTTACCTTGGAACTATCACATTGAAAATCCAGTATTAGATAAGCTTGTAGTTGATTTTTATAAAGCCAATTTCTGGAATAAGATTCACTTAGATTCGGTAAAAGATAGTTCCCTACAAAGTATCATTTTTGACGCTTATGTGAATTCTGGCGCAAATGGAATTAAGGTACTTCAGAGAACGTTAAACCAGAGCTTCGGTAAAAACCTAAAAATTGATGGAGCGCAAGGGGCAAAAACAATTGCAGAAATCAATAGTGTAAATCCTCAGTCTTTATTTGAAGCTTATAAAGAAGCTCGTAAAAGATATTACTTAGCCATTGGTACAGGAACTAATTCCGAGTTCTTAAAAGGATGGTTAAATCGTATTTCTTCATTCAATTATAAGGCCGTTGGATTATCCGTTGCAGGTATAGCAGTTATCGGTCTTGCAGGTTTTTTTTTATAAGATACTTAAATAGAAAGAATGAAAGCAATAGTTGATAGCATAGGTAATGCGGTTAATAGTATAGGTAATGCCTTTGATAAAAACTTCACAACTAAAGAGGAAGTTTTAACAGAAGTCAGAAAAGCAGAAAAGCATTTAACAGAAGTTCAAAAGGCAATACTGTTAGCGGAAGCCACAGGAAGTAAAATGCAACGAAACTGGCGTCCTTTCTTAATGTATTTGTTTGGTTCTATCATTGCCTACAAAATGACATTAGCACCTGTATTAATGCATTTTTTTAGCATTCCTGAACCTGTATTGGTTCCTGATTTTTGGCAAACGATACGCCTTGCAATGGGAGGTTATGTTTTTGGTAGAACAGCCGAAAAAGTTGCACCAACAGTTGCAGCCTACTTGCCAACAGTAGCGGAAGCCGCAAAAAAAGCAATGCAGACAGGTAGGGCGCGAAGAGAAAAACGCAGACAAGAACGGAAAAATGAACGAAAAAATTAAAGAAGCGGTTTATGTAGCTGCGTGTGCAGCGACCTTTTATGCGGCAGCCAAGTGGATGAAAAAAGACACAACGGTTGCCGTAGTATTAGGTTCAGCCGTAGGACAAATATTTGCAACCCCAAAAGAAAAATAAAATGATTACATCACTATTACTAGGTAATTCAAAGAACTTACTTATTGGAGGAGCAGTTGTTATTGGATTAATAGCTCTCACTTCAAGTACAGGAGGAAGTTCTCCTAAATCATCTTTAAATGGCACTAATAAAAAGAAGCCTGTTCAAAGAAAGAAAACAGGAGGGAAAAAGACAGCAACCCTTAAAGTGTGATAAACTATAAAAGGCAAATACTTAATCAGGTTGAATTCAAAGAATTAATTGCATGGCTCAGACAGAACCCCGTTCCAGAAACATGGCAGGGAAATATGTGGAGCTATGCATTTTGGTACATGGAAAGAAAGTTTTATGAGTAAACAATATTGGAAAGAATTTGATGAAGAACAGTTTTGCGCATACGTAGAACTCATGCAGGATTTTCAGGTATATCTTGAACATCAACAAACGCTGAGTTTACTAGAAAAGGAACTCGGTAAATTTCATAAGGTAACTTGTGATTTTAGAACAAAAATAAAGAATGAAGCTTCAAAGAGACATGAGGTTGCGAGCGTAGCATATAGAACGACTGGAGCTTTTGATATAGTAATAAGTAACGTATGAAACAGACAAAAAACAGCCAAACATTAGGTAGTCTTATTCTTCAAAGCTTTAAGGATGAAAGCCTAGATGGTTGGAAAGATGATAAAGAAAAGTTTAAAATTGAACTTCTTAACGATATTAAAACGTTCCTCTTAGGGAAATGGGAAAAGCCTTGGAGACCAGGATTAATTTTTGACGACAACAATAAAGTTATTGCAGGATTCAGAAACATATCTGGCCGTGTGTATAAACACGAAAGCAACATTCTTTCATTAAAATCAAATGCTTCGGAAAATCCGTACTTCATTACATTGTCTAAACTAAAAAGTGATGGAGGAACGGTTACAGATAAATCTAAAATAGTCGGTGTTCTTTCCTTCATACCAATGTTTAAAAAAGGGAATGAACCCGAAGCAGGTGAAAAGAAAGCTCCTGATTTTCGATTGCCTAAAATGCACCATGTAATCAATGTGGATTTTACTAATTGCATTAAAAAACCAACGTACAATAGAGTAGAGTTTGAGAAACTTGAGCTAAACGAATATGTAGAAAATTTTGTGCAGGAACTTAAAAAGCGCAAGCGTATTCCAAAGCTTTTTTACGACCAATCGGATAAAGCCTATTATGCACATACACATACATTCTCAACTGATAAAATTCACTTAGTTCCTATCAATAACTTCAAGAATATTGAGGAATATTACAGTACTCTTTTTCATGAGATTACTCACTCAACCATGAATCCACAACGTTGTGGACGTGGTAAGTTTAAGTTTGAAAACAAACTAGACTATCCTAACGAAGAGTTAGTTGCTGAAATGGGGGCTATGATTGTAGCTTCTGAGCTTGGTTTAGCTTATAATCGACAAAACTCAATCACTTACCTAAAAGGATGGTTAAGCCGTGTAAAAGGAGATAAAGACGAAGCTTTGTTAGAATCCTATGCTTATGCTTGCGATGCTGCAGAGTACCTGATGGATGATATTGATTTTGATAAGTTAGTGCCAAAGTCAATGGGTGAAAGGGCTAAAAAAGAACAAAAAGAAAAAGAACTTGATGCAGTTGCGCATATTGAGCCTGATTTTGTTTCCTATAAAACGGCTTACGATGCGCACAGAGGTACAAGCATGACCCCCGAAAAAAGAGCAAAGCAATATCAAAAATCTTTTGCAGATGAAAGTAACGATTTTGCAGACCAAATCAACGCTATAGCCCAAACATCGGAACAAAAAGAGCATGCAAAAGTTCTTTTTAAAGACTATTTGGAGCGAAGAAAGAGCAAATGGGTTGCTTGGATGAATGCTAAATCTCGTTGCTTATCCATATTGGTAACTGGAGCTTCAAATTTCCCAGTGCGCAGAAATGAAAAAGCCAATAACACCGAACAAAAACGAGGTGAAGAATACTTCAACTACATTGATAAGGCAGAGAAGCGTATTTTGGCAGAAATCAAGAATCTTGATAAAGAAGCTTTAGCAAAAGAAAAAAGCGATGAGAACAGCAAGAAGATTATAGCTGATTTAGCCACAATATTAGGCATTGTAAAAGGTGAATTGCCCTATACAAAAAGCCTTATTGTTAATTCAATGATGCGCAAACTTGAAAAAATGCCTACGGAAGCTCGTTCTTTTGCCATCCAAACAGCAAAGGAGCTTCAGGAAAAACACAAAGTATCATTGTTTGCAAAGAATCACCGTTTTTGGAAGATGATCGATAAACAGGATGAAGTAAAAGAAGCTGATGTAAACAAAGGCGAAGAGACCATTTTTGAGAACGATGAAGTTAAAATAATCAACTCCTTTACGGATGAACGTATTAGGATTGCTCACGAAGAAAAACCTGATAAAGAAGTTATTGCCTACCTTAAAAAACATGGTTTCAAATGGTCGCATAAAAATAAAGCATGGCAACGGATGAATACGGCCTTTGGCATTAAAGAAGCTAATATTTTCATTGATAAGTTTTACCCTCAGAGCAAAGATAATAAAGAAGTGAACAGCAAAGAACATACCCCAAAACAATTAACATTAGCATTAAACGGTTTACCTCTTTCTTCAAAATCGAAGAAAGATATTAAACTGCTCATTCGTTTCTATAATTGCATTGAGCAAGAGCGACAAAAAAGGAGCTTGCAAATCATTCAAAAAGGCATGGAGAATGCTCTCAAAGGCGTGGATAAAGACGTAGTTTATTATCCTTACATGGTGAGAGCCAAATTAATGCTAGAAGAGATCATTCAGCAAATGAATGTCCAGCAATTAACACATGTTACTCTTGAAATTAACAAAAAAAGTTATGCGTTTTTTAATGAGTTATCAGAGATTCTTTCAAAACCCGAAGAACTGGGAAAGCCTAAAGCCACTGCCACATTAAATGGTAGTGGCAGAAAATCAAAACAGAACCACAGTAATATATTAAAGGTAAATAAAGCCTTTAACGATGATTTAGACCTTTATATCGACAATAAGCATAAAGGAACTGATTTTTATTTAGGTAAGCCAGGTAAGATACTTCAAAGTAAAGGTCTTGAAAATTTGGACATAATATTATCTAAAAGCATTTTAACTAAAAAAATTAAAAAGCATGGATTTAAAGCCGAACTTTTAAAAGATTTACCAAAAAAACTGAATGCTCCAATAATGTTATTTGATTCTAAAAAGGAAGAAGATAAGCCTTATAAAAACTCAAAAATAATTGTTGTTGGTGGTATTGTTAAAGGTGAAGGTATTTTAACCGTCATTGTGACAAAAGATAAGTACAATAAATTAACTATAAATAAAATAGATAGTATTGGTGGTAGAAATGCCAAGCAGATATGGTTTAATATTGAAGATGGAAACTTAAGGCATCATGATAAACAAAAAATCCTGAAACATCTAACCGAGGCTTCCATTGCCTCCGACATCATCAATGCTCAGGACTTTGATGCAAAGATACGTGATTATTTTGGGATTGCAAACAAAAATCTTTCAGGAACTGATAAAGAACCCGAACAGGTTCAGGAACCAGTACGACCCGAACCCCAAGAACCAGTCCTAGTAAGTCGTTTTACAGTTGATATTGCACCCGAACCACCTGCATCGGTGCAGGGCTTAAATGGAACTGGCGATAATGGAGAAGTCAAATCTGACCTGTTTACACCAATTACCGCAGAAATAGCAGGTAACAGTCAAAACAAGATTGAGCTACCTACCGATTTAGGCAAGTTCTTAGGCTATGTTGAGCGTTACGAGTACTCAATACTACTACGTGGTGAAAAAGGCGCAGGTAAGAGCCGTATGACCTATCAAATGATGAATACGTTTGCTAAAGCAGGTTTCACCGTTGGTTGTTTCTCCCTCGAAATTGGTAAGCAATCCAACATTGTTAAGGATATGCGTGACACCTACATATCGCCCACCATTGCAGACAGGGTGCAAATTGCCGATTCTGCGCCCAATGGCCTAGAGGATATTAAAACGGCTGCACGTATGTTTGATGTGGTGTGTATTGATTCATGGGGTAAGATACCGAATGTGAAGTCGGATGATTTTGACAAGCTTCGCAAAGAGTTTCCTGAAACCATGTTCATTGTTATTTTCCAGTCAACTACCAATGGCACGGCTCGGGGCGGTTCAGCTCCCGAATACGATGCAGGTATTGTTATACAAGTACAGGCAGGTGGTAGGGCCATTTGTGAAAAGAACCGATACAGTGGTGAAGACTTAATGTACCTTGTGTTTGAGCGCAGATTAGCCACACCCGAAGAAATGGCAGGATAGCCACTTGATAACACTAAAAAAGCCACTCTTTTCAGAGTGGCTTTTTTCGTTATATTTGTGGTGCTTAATCAAAAATATAACTTACTAACATCACAAATGTATGAAAAATACAGGACTTATTATTAGTATTATATCAGGTCTTTTTGGCATTATTTCTAATTTATTAATCATTTTAACAACAAAGTCTATGTTGGATTTTTTAAAAGACAATCTCGGCACTATCTTTTTTATAATAAGTGGTATATCATTGTCAATTCATTTCACGCTCCATTATAGAGATAAGCAGAAGCAATCTATTTCTTTATTAGAAAAACAACAGAAGGAAACAATATCTTCCTTAGAGAAAAAACTTGATGCAAAATTTACTAGACGTATGGATGATTTTTCACACATGATAGACGAACGATTTAAACAGTTAAATCACTAACCTATGAAATACCTCTTTTTAACTTCATTAATTAGTGCAATACTCTTGGTAATATCTCAATCAATGGAAATTCAAACGCAGCTACTGGTTGGCTTGTTGCTTCAGCATGTTTTTTTGAAAAAGTATATGTTGAGTTTAAAAAAGAAAAAAACAACCAATCATAATAACTAATCCTCATTTTCCTCCAACCATTTTATAAACATACTTTCCAGTTCATCACCAACCTTTAAATCCTTTTCAACGCACACAATTTTAAAGCGTTTTTTTAAGCTTGGTTTTAATAAAAAAGTAGTCACCTCACGCTTTTCTTTTTTCTCTTTCGGTTGTTTAGATTTGTCTGTTTGCGCTATTTTAGGTACTTGTATGCTTGCACTTGCAGCATTTTTAAAACTCTTCTTTGCCATAATTAAACTATGTTACAATAATAATATAATATACTAATATAGTATTATTGAATTATATTTTCAATTTCACTGGTTAATCGTTTGTAAGCGGCTGCACCTAACGAACCTTTTGCATACTCAAAAACATCGGTTCCCATTGCCTGAGCTTCCGATATGGAAACATTTTTAGGTATGGCCGTTTTAAAAACAAGTTCTCCATAGTTTTCACGTAATGTTTCAACAAAGTCACGATGCAAGCTTAATCTTCTATCATGCTTAGTGCATATTACACCATCAATCTCATAATCGTTTTCATTTAGGAATTGACGAAAGAAGTTTAATCCATACGAACTGAAATACTCACAATCAATTGGTACAAAAATGTAATCAGATACAACCATTGCATTTTGAGTGAGTAAACCTAAATAGGGAGGGCAATCTAGTACAATGTAATCATACTCTTGCGCATATTCTTGTTTTTTAATAAATCGTTGTAGTAATTGTTCCCTGCGCATTACGCCACCGTATTGCATATCTGCAACGGCCAAAGTAATACGACCTCTAAGCAAATGTAGATTAGGTTTAACAATTATTGGCATAACGTCTGTACCGCTAAAAACGGATTCAATTGTACCGCAGTCGTAGTTATCTATTTGTCCGCAGGCCATTGTTAAATTACATTGTGGGTCTAAATCCCCTAGTAAAACACGTTTGCCTTGTATCGCTAAAGAAGCGGCTACATTGTGCGCAGTTGTTGATTTTCCTACGCCACCTTTAAAATTTGCTAATGCTATTATTTTCATACAACTAAATTAAATACAATGTGATATTATAATATTACAATATTACTATAATACAATAATATAACAAAAGAAATGCGCAAAAACCTTAAAATATTGATCTAACATCTTTTGCTACTTTCATGTGTAAAACTTTAGCATAGGCTTTTTGTGTAATAGAGATATTAGAATGTCCTAAAAGTGCGCTTACTGTTTCAATAGGTACATCATTGTTTAATAAATATGTGGCAAATGTTTTGCGCCCAACATGAGTTGTTAGCTTTTTATTTATTCCCAGAAGAGAAGCAATTGTTTTTAAATGGCTATTGTATTTTTGATTAGATACAATCGGAAGATGAAAGTTGTACTTCTCCAAAATTGATACAGCAAGAGGATTCAAAGGAATATTGCACTCTGCGGTCTTTACCTTTTGTCTCCTTGTGTTAATCCATAATCCATCATTTTCAAAAATGATGTTTTTTGTTGATAGATTTCTAAGGTCGATATATGCTAATCCTGTATAACATTGCATCAAAAAACAATCTCTCACTTTTTCTAGGGAGATACTGCTAAAACAATATTTTGCAAGTCGTTTCATTTCTGAATCGGATAAATAAATTATCTGGTTTGTTTCTTTATAATTGATCTTATTGAAATTCGGAAAACGATTAAAATAACGTTGGTTGTATGCAAACAGGAGTGTGCTTTTAAAAAAGCTAAGTGATTTTTTGCAATAACTTATGCTATAATCAAGTTCATCAATAATATGAGAAGCTAGTCTATCAACTATATGGTCATTGTATTCTTCTAAATTGTAATTTAGATAGCTTAATTGCGCTAATGCAGTAATTATTAATGACGAATACCTATTGTCCTTTTTATAAGCTTCAGTAGTGGTGTTTTTGTGTTTATAGCATATGTATTCTTTCAAGACTGAGGTAATGTGTGTGCTTTTCTCGTATGTACCTTTTTGGAATAGTTCTTTTAATTGTTTTGAGGTAGGAGAATGACCATCAAAAAAAATAGCATTGTGAAATAAACTATTAAGTTTTGAGGTTATTGATAATAAAGTCTTATTGTATGAATCTGCTAAATGGTGACTTTTTCTGATTTTTTTATAGCGATTATCAAATTCTTTTTCCAGAATCCAGAGGTTTGTGGAGATTTCTGCACGTTCGCCATTAATTGTAATTCTGCAATAGACTGGGACTTGGCCCTGTTTGTTCCGCTTGCTTTTTGCAAGCCAAAATAAGAGTTTCATGTGGTAGTTCAGTAAAAATAAAGTAAAAAAAAACCTAACTACTTTACAGTAATTAGGTTACTTGATTCTTACTATTAAGAGCCTATTTGCGGAGAGAGAGGGATTCGAACCCCCGGTACCTCGCGGTACAACGGTTTTCAAGACCGCCGCATTCGACCACTCTGCCATCTCTCCAAAATCTTATAATAATCCAAACTCGCTTGTTTGGTTGTATTTGCTTTTTTCTAAGCGGATGCAAATATATACTTTTTTCTCAATTATCTTAAAAAAAGTAACGAAATAAAATAAAAAATATTTTTCTGAATTTCGAAAAAAAAACTCGTCTAAACATATGCTTTGACGAGTTTTGCGGAGAGAGAGGGATTCGAACCCCCGGTACCTCGCGGTACAACGGTTTTCAAGACCGCCGCATTCGACCACTCTGCCATCTCTCCAGTACTTTTATATTTTATCCGAAATCATCCGTTTAAAGACTGTTTCGTCGTGTATCTCTTTTGATAACGGCTGCAAAAATAGAGCATTTTTTTAAACTGCAAAAATAAAAAATGAAAAAAATACTAAGATTATTTTAGTGTTAATTCTAAGTGCTTTTTCTTCAGTGATGTAAGAGGTGAAATTTTTTTAAAAAAAATAGTCATTAATCTGTTTTTATTCCTCAAAAGGATAAAAAAACAAGATCAATGACTAAAATAACAAGTGTGTATTTTTAAAACTTACCAAATTTTAGGCTCAAACCAATATTCCAACCTCTTAATATATCATTACCACCAATTGGTTGTCCTTTTACTGATTCTGTTCTGTATTCTAATCCAATATTACTTGTATATCTATAGCTACCAGCAATTGCAAAACGCATAAATTTAACCAGGTTAAATTCAATTTCAACACCAGGCTCTAAAACAAAGAAAGCATCACTATCTTCGTAGCCGTTTTCTTCATCATACCAATTGTCGTCTTCGTTGCCATAATGGTTATTATAAGATATACCTCCGGCTCCAATAAGTATTGGAAATGCAATGTGAACCGGGTTTTTAGCTCCAATAACTGGTTCAAGTAGTAAACCACCATAACCTCCGGCATATTCATATTTTTCCAAAAGGTTCATGTCGTAAATTGGTTCAGTAATAAATGCATTACCACCTAATCCAATAGTAAATGAGTGATTAATAAGCCATCCGCCTTTGGCTCCTATTACAATGGCGTCTCTGTCTGCAATTTGGGTGTAATTGAGCATAATACCACCATATCCTCCATTGGTGTTATTTCCATTGTTGCTAAAGATGGTTTTAATTTCATCCTTATTTTCGCTGTTTTGCGACCATAATGTTGATGACATCAATATTAATGCAAAGTAAAATACAATACGTTTCATATTATTAAACTTTAATTGTTCAACTTTTTAAAATTCTTAAAATGTGTAGGCAATACTAACAGTGTACATATCCATATTAACTTTGAAGTAGGTGGCGCCTCCGAATTCAAAGTTTGGATTAAAATCACTTGCCAGTACAAAAGGGTATTTCAAAAAACGATATTCTAAACCAACTACTCCGTCTAAACCAAATGCAAAATAATTGCCTTTGTGTTTTATGGTAGGACTAAAGGGCGTAAATAAGTTTCTGCTTTTGTAATATCTGTAATATCTAAAATGAGTACCATAGCCATAGTAGAAAAAGAATTTAGAACTCTTTTTAGGAAATGCTACTTCATGAAAAGTTCTGAAACCACCTATACTAAATCCTCCATCTTTAATTATGGCCTGAGCGCTGAATGCTGATTCATTAGGTAAAAGTCGTTTAATCATAACACCCGGGCCAATACCATCTTTATATCCGATCGATGTTTTATAATCCTGGGCAGATGAGTTACTATAATAAGTAATTGTCAGTACAAGTAGTAAAATGATATTTCTTATATATTGACGATTCATAATTTCTGGATCTTTATTGATTGCTAGTATGTTAGTTTATTTCTATTTCTGCATTTGAAGCATCAATAATGATTTCTTTTGAACTGTTTTCTTTTAAATAATAGCCAGTCTTTTTTAATGGATTACTGTCATTCGTTTTAGTTTCATTACTCCAGTTTATCTTTTTATTAAATCGGGTTGTTGTTTTATCATCGTAGGTAGTAATATTAAAAGCCTCATTGGGCAGAGATATATTTAAATTAGCATATAAGCTTTTTACGTTCACTTTTTCAAAATCAGTGGAGCATGCAAGCTTTTTAAGTATTCCGTATTTAATATTCAGGCTGATTTCTTTGTTTAAATTATTAAAGTACAGCTCACAGAATTCCGAATCGCCAAAAATGTAATTGGCATTGTTAATATCAATTTTGCCTCTACGTGCATCTAGTTTTAATAAATTAATTTTATTGATATTTACATTAGATGATTTGGAGTCGAGGGTAATGTTATTTCCTTTGTCTATGGATGTTTCCATAAAGTTTAAAAGAAGATTTCCCTGTTCAATATTTGAAATAATTAAGTTTCCAAACGATAAGTTTAATCGGGTATTACCGCTAAGGTTTTTAGCTTGTAAGTCTCCATTTGATAAACTGATATTAATATCTCCTTTTAAAGAGGGAAGTATGATATTACCATATTTATTATCAATCTTTAGATTAATATAGTTTGGTATTGTGATGTAATAATCTACATGAGTCTGTTCTTCGTTTGAGGATAACATATTGGTAGCTTCTTTCAGATCTTTGAAAAAAGAAGAATAATTACTTCCGTACAGAGTTTTTACAGACCGGTATAATGAATTACCTGATATGTCGAAAGAAACGTTGCTTTTGGTTTTGTTAAAACGACTTTCACTTTTTTCAGATACAATAAAATCAATATCTACTTTTACAGAGTCTTTATCCCATACCTCAACATAGATGGTTCCATATTTATTTATAACCTCAAGTGTACCTGATGCATTTATTTTAAAGGTATGCGATTGTTTTAATTCCTCATGATAATCCTGAGCAAAGGAGTATTGAGAGATTAAACAACATCCTATTAATATTATAAGTGTAACATATCGCATGATATAAGATATTTAAATGTATTATATTAGATATTGTCAGTTTGTATTTTTTCTTCTTTATTTTCCACCGGTAAATACTTCAAAATGTCTTCTAAAATTTTTAGTTTCATTCTGTAGTTTAAAATCATAGCCTCAACAACCTCGCGATTGGAAATATTATCATTTAGATCTTCCTTTAGCTCAATCATTGCAGCATCCAGAATGGCAAATTCTTCATTAACATCATTTTGAATTTCAGGATTGTGAGATGTTAGTTTGTAAACCAATTCTTTTTTTTGATACAGGATATTATCGTAATACTGTTCCGTTTCTTCAATTTCACTTAATAGTTCATTTTGAGGAGAAGGTTGTATCGTGTAAAACTTAACAGCAAGCAATGCTATCAATAGAATAGCAGCAGCACTGGTAGTACCAATAATGATTCTTTTAACAATTGAGTTTTTCTTTTTAGGTAAATTCCTTTCAATACGATCCCACATATCCATTGAAGGAGTTATATCATCAAAGAGATCTTTGTTATTTTCTATGTACTTTTCAAAATTATCTTGCATCTCCCTGTGTTTTAATTTGTGCTAAATTCAAATTTCCCGGCATTAATAATTTCAATGATCTTTTTCTTTGCACGTGCCAGTTGTGATTTAGAAGTGGATTCACTGATATCCAAAATTTCTGATATTTCCTGGTGATCATATCCTTCAATCAGGTACAATGAAAAAACAATTCTGTATCCATCGGGAAGGAGGCCCATTGCTTTTTTTATCTTTTCAATTTTAATATCTGGGTTTTCCGAGTATTGTTCGTCTTCAAGTTCAACGTTGAATACATTTTCAGTATATTCCAGTTCAATTTTTTTCTTCTTTAATTCGTTGATACACCTGTTAACTACAATTCTTTTTAACCAGGCACCAAATGTTGATTCAAACCTGAAAGTATCCAGCCGTCTGAAAGCTTCGCAAAAGGCTTCTTGAAGTACATCTTCAGCTTCAGGAATACTATTCATCATTCTGCAACAAATATTAAACATTGCCTTGCAGTATAATTCATAAAGCTTTTTTTGGTACTTGCTGTTCCCTTTTTTTGCTTTATCAATTATTGATTTATGTATGTCAATGTTTATTGGCTCCAAGAGTTATAAATTTTATCTAATGACAAAAGGTAATTTCAATAGTTGCATCAAGGTTAAAAAAAATATTCAATTATACTTTTATCAAAATATAATTGTAAATGTCTGTTTATAAAATAATTTTGTGAAGGAAAATAAATCAGTGCAACATTTTTTTATACTTAATTATTAAAAGAACTTGAAATCATTATTTCATGAATGAATTCAGAGAGTTAAAATATCTAAGAGATGATATTGTTAACAAAGCGTTAGAAATAGGTTTTATATTTGGGGTTATTTCATATCTGGTTACATTAATTCGTGCCTTTAAATATGGATTTAACTGGACATTTGTTGCCATAACACTTGTTGTTATCTATTTAGGGGTGTTGGTTTATTACAGGTCAAAGATTAATATTAATTATAAAGTTGGCTCTGTTGTAATTGTTGTATTAATGGCTTTGATTACCGGTTTATCCAAATTTGGCTTCCTGGTTTCATCTAAAGCATATATAATATTAATCCCCATTTTTGTTTCGTTTGTTCTGGGATATCGAAAAGCATTACTGCTATTGATCTTTTTTAGTACAGTATATGTAATGTTTGGCGTTCTTTATATATATGAAGTTATACCTTTTAAAGTAGATGTTCTTTCTTATGTTCTTTCGCCTATATCATGGGCTATGGACATTTCAATTATTATTTTAACCGCTGCAGCGCTTTTAGTTGTTGGTAAAAAGTATTCCGATTCGATATTGCAAAATCTGGCATTGATTAAACAGCAGAATAAAGATTTAAACATCAGGGAACAGAAATTCTTTTTGCTTTTCGATAATTCGTTCGATGCTATTCTAATTGCGGATAAAGGTATTATTATAGATGCAAATAACAGTGCAACACAGGTGCTACGGATTAGTAAGGAAGAAGTTATAGGTATGCATATTGAAGAATTTGCTCCGGAAAAACAGCCTAATGGTACGTTGTCAATAGACTTTATGAGGCAGATTGCTCAGGAAGTTAATGAAGGAGCTAAAAAATCTTTTGAATTCTGTCATAAACGTGCTGATGGAGAATTGTTTGATTCAGAGGTGCATATTTCATCAATTAAATTTAGCGATCAGGGATTGTATCAGATTTTAATTAAGGATATAACCGAGAGGAAGTTGCATCAGTTACAAATTAATAATTATAAGCAACACCTTGAAAATTTAGTTGAGCAGAGAACAGGTGAACTTCATCAGGCTAACTTAAATCTGGTTGAATCAAATATTAAATTAAAGAAGCAACATAACAAGCTTGAAAAATCCATTGCCGAAATTCAGTCCATGCAAGAGCAGTTGATTGAAAAGGAAAAAATGGCCACAATAGGGGTTATGACATCAGGAGTTGCTCATGAAATAAATAATCCTCTTAATTTCATTCAAACAGGTCTTTATACTTTGCAAAATACACTTCAGAATAGTTGTTTAAGTGAAGAAGAAATGATGATTAGTAAAGAAGTGATTCGTTATATGGAGGAGGGGGTTGACAGAATATCTAATATAGTAAAAGGTGTTGGCAGTTTTAGTTCAAAAGAGCATTCCGGTATTGCACAATGCAATATTGTTGAAATCTTAAACAATTGTTTGATTGTGTTAAGCCATGAAATTAAAAATAAGATAAATGTAATTAAAACATTTTCGTCTAAAGAATTAAATGTAGTTGGCTCCGAAGAAGGTTTGCATCAGATATTTTTTAATGTCATATTTAATTCAGTACAGGCCATAAAAAATGAAGGGGAGATTGAAATAACAGCAGAAAATGATCAAAATAAAGAAATCGTTGTTACTATAAAAGACAATGGAATTGGCATGTCGAAAGAAACACAAAGCAAAATATTTGTTCCTTTCTTTACCAGGAAAAAACCCGGAGAAGGTTCAGGACTGGGGATGGCCATTGTTTATGGAATAGTAAAAGAGCATAAAGGAAAAATCCTTGTTGACTCTAATTTGGGGGAAGGAACGCAAATAAAAATTATATTACCTATTTTAGCGGAAAAAAGGGAAAGTTAGTTATGATCTTATATTTAGATGATGAACATATAAACCTAAAGCTGTTTGAATTGATGTTTAAGGGAAAGTATAGGGTTCTTTTGTCAGAATCGCCTGAAGAAGCTTTAGCTTTATTGAAAGATACAGATGAATTGAAATTGGTAATAACAGATATGAAGATGCCTGCAATGAGTGGTGTTGAATTTGTTAAAAAAGCTAAAGAATTTAAATCTGAGCTCCCTTATTATTTACTGTCTGGTTATGGCATGAATGAGGTGATATCTGAAGCGTTGGAAAGTAAACTCATCAATGGTTATTTTCAAAAGCCTTTAAAGCGTGATGCAATAGAAAATATCATTGATCAGTATTTAGATTAGATATATATAAGATAAAAAACAATATTGTTAATTAAGCTGAAATTCATTTTAATGTATTTCAGCTTTTTTCGTTTTTACTGGAGGGGTAGAGTGTAAATAAAACTCATTTAAAATTTACAATAGGGTATTTTAATGTAGGTGTTTACTTACAAAAAATGTAAAAATTTGGAGGCAATGGTTAAAATTTATAAGTTTGCAGCCAGAGAAATGATTATTACCACCTATTAAGAAATTTTTTATGAAGAGAGCAATTATTTTAGCAACTCTGTTGCTAGGGTTTTTTGTGAATGGATGGGCCAATACTGGTCCTGAAGTAAATGCCGGATCCACGGCATGGATGTTAACATCAACTGCATTGGTATTATTGATGATACCAGGATTAGCCATGTTCTATGGCGGATTAGTAAGATCAAAAAATGTTTTAGGAACAATGATGCATAGCTTTGCTGCTATGGGTGTAATGAGTGTTCTATGGGTATTAGTAGGATATTCAATGTGTTTTGGAGATAGTGTTCTTGGAGGATGGTTTGGTTGGAATAACGATTACTTTTTACTTCAAGGTATTGATACTACTATTATGGAAGGTGGAGTACCTGAGTTAGTTTTTTCAATGTTCCAGGGTAAGTTTGCAATTATTACTCCAGCACTTATTGCAGGAGCCTTTGCTGAGAGAGTTAAGTTTAAAGGTTATCTTGTTTTTATTGCAATTTGGGGTATTATAGTATATAATCCTCTATGTCACTGGGTATGGTCAGCTGATGGGTTTTTACATCACTGGGGTGCTGCAGGAGCTATTGATTTTGCCGGAGGTACTGTTGTTCATATTTCAGCTGGTATTAGTGGTTTGGTTGCTGCTTTGTATTTAGGCGCTAGAAGAGGTTATCCACATCATCAGCAACGTCCAAATAACTTGGTTATGACTATGATGGGTGTTGGTTTACTATGGGTAGGCTGGTTCGGTTTTAATGCCGGAAGTAGCATCAATAGTGGATTAGATACAGCTCAGGCTTTAACAGCTACTCAGGTTGCAGGCGCAGCAGGCGCATTAATGTGGGTTATTATTGAATTAGTGGTTCATGGAAAAGGTACAGCTCTTGGTTTTGCATCAGGTATTCTAGCCGGATTAGTTGCTGTTACACCAGCAGCGGGAGTTGTTCAGCCTTCAGGTGCATTATTGTTAGGAGCACTTTCTTCTATCATTTGTTATGGAGCGTTAATGCTTAAAGATAAATTAGGATATGATGACTCGTTAGATGCATTCGGAGTACATGGAGTAGGAGGAATTGTTGGAGCTATCATGTTGTCATTTTTTATTAGAGATAGCTGGATGGCAGATGCAGCAGCAAACACTGCTGATGGGATCTGGACATCATGGGACCAGTTCTGGGTTCAGGGAATAACAGTTGTTATTGCTATAGGTTATTCAGTTGTTACAACTATTGGTATACTTTGGTTTGTTGAAAAAGTATTTGGATTAAAAGCTACTGACGAGGAAGAGATGACAGGTTTGGATCACTCATTCCACGGAGAAAGAGGTTATGGTATGTTAAATCCTAACTAGTTTTTAATAACCATACATTTTTATAATGGTTTTTTAATTGATATTTATTTAATTAATTATTTAGGTAATAAAATATTTTGTTAAGTTAAGTGTTTTAATGATATTTATATACCTAAAGCAAACTAGAGAACAATGAAGTTAGTAACAGCAATTATAAGAGCATACCAATTGGATCAGGTTCGTGAAGGTTTGATTCAGGCAGGTATCACCCGTATTACTGTATCCAGAGTTTCTGGTCATGGTAATCAAGTAAGTAAAGAAGTTTATCGTGGAAAAGAAGTTATTCCTAATCTTACTCCTAAAATGAGAGTGGAGATTGCGGTAAACGATGAGTTTGTAGAAACAACAATTGAAGCAATTATAAGAGCCGCTAAATCGCATAATGGTAACCAAGGAGAAGTTGGGGACGGAAAGATATTTGTAACACCCCTTGAACAATGTATCCGTATCCGAACTGAAGAGCGAGGCAGTAGTGCTATATAATAAGTAGAGATTATACTCTAATCTAAACCAGAACCTCACTGAGATACTTAATTTCAGTGAGGTTTTTTGTTTTTATATCGGTGATAGAATACACAGTACGTCAGTTTTTCGGTATTAATGTCAGAGTGTATGACATGAACTCTGTCTATATGACATTTAAAAATGCTTGGCATATCATTTGAAATAAAGCCAGCGATAAAAATGTTTAATCAATATAAAAACAAATAATACTATGTCAAAAGGTCATATTGGGGTAACGTCTGAAAATATTTTCCCCATCATTAAAAAGTTCCTTTATTCTGATCATGAGATTTTTTTAAGAGAGTTGGTGTCAAATGCGGTTGATGCTTCCCAAAAATTAAGAACTTTATCCAGTGTAGGTGAGTTTAAAGGTGAAATGGGTGAGCTAAAAGTTAAAGTAACTGTTGATGAAAAAAAGAAAACTTTAACAATCTCGGATAGAGGGGTTGGTATGACTGCTGAAGAAATTGATAAGTATATCAACCAAATTGCATTTTCAGGTGCAGAAGAGTTCCTTGATAAATATAAAAATGATGCTAATGCTATTATTGGTCATTTTGGATTAGGTTTCTACTCTTCATTTATGGTGGCTAAAAAAGTTGAAATCATTACTTTGTCACATAAAGAAGGAGCTCAGGCAGTAAAATGGAGTTGTGATGGTAGTCCTGAATATACTCTAGAAGAGATAAAAAAAGAGGATAGAGGTACTGATATCGTTCTTTACATCGATGATGAGAATAAGCAATTTCTTGAAAAATCAGAGATTACAAAACTTTTAAACAAGTATTGTAGATTCCTACCTGTTGAGGTTGCATTTGGAAAGAAAACAGAATGGAAAGATGGGAAAGAAGTTGAGTTGGATGAGGATAATGTTGTTAATGACACTAATCCACTTTGGACTAAAAAACCAGCTGATTTAAAGGATGAGGATTATAATAAATTCTACAGGGATTTATATCCAATGAGTGAAGATCCGATTTTTAACATTCACTTAAATGTAGATTATCCTTTTAATTTAACAGGTATATTATACTTCCCTAAGATTAAAAATAATGTAGAGGTTCAAAAGAATAAGATTCAATTATATAGCAATCAGGTGTTTATTACTGATTCTGTAGAGAATATTGTCCCTGAATTTTTAACATTATTACATGGTGTAATTGATTCACCAGATATTCCATTAAACGTTTCACGTTCTTATTTACAGGCAGATGGTAATGTTAAAAAGATCTCTAACCATATCACTAAAAAAGTTGCTGATCGTTTAGCAGAGATCTTTAAGGCTGACAGAAAAGGTTTTGAAGAGAAATGGGATTCATTGAAGTTATTCATTGAGTACGGAATGCTTACTGAAGAGAAATTTTACGACAAAGCTCAAAAATTCTCTTTATTCAAAAATACTGATGGAAAGTATTTTACTTTTGATGAGTATAAGGATATCATCAAAGAAAATCAAACAGATAAGGATAAGCAGCTTGTATATTTATATACAACAAATGCTGAAGAGCAACATAGCTTTATTGAAGCTGCAACAGCAAAAGGTTATGATGTATTGTTAATGGATGGTCAGTTAGATACTCACTACATCAATCAATTAGAGCAAAAGTTTGAAAAGAGCCGTTTTGTTCGTGTAGATGGGGATGTTGTTGAAAAACTGATACCAAAAGAACATACATTAGAATCTCAGCTTTCAGCTGCAGATAAAGATGATCTAACAGCAGTATTTACTGCTCAGGTGCCAAATAGTCAAAAAATGAACTTTATTGTGGCATTCGAAGCTATGGGACCAGATGCAAATCCTGCTATTATCACGCAACAAGAGTTCATGCGTCGTATGAAAGAAATGAGTGCAATGCAAGGTGGTGGTATGAACTTCTATGGTGAAATGCCAGATAGTTACCAATTGGTATTAAATGAGAATCACCCAATTGTAGAACGCATTATTGAGGATAAAAATACTTCGGTAGGAGAGCAGGTTGATTCTGTACGTAGCAAGATTGAGAGCTTAAATAAAAAACGTCAGGAGTTAGAGAAAGCTAAAGAAGGTAAGAAAGATGAGGAGATTCCTCAGGCTCAAAAAGACGAGTTAGCTGATGTTGATAAGAAGATTAGCGAGTTGAATGATAAGAAAACTGATATCTTGAAAGGATTCAGCACTGATAATAAATTAGTATCTCAATTAATTGATTTAGCATTACTTTCAAATAACATGCTTAAGGGAGAAGCCTTAACTAAGTTTGTGAAAAGAAGTATTGAATTGATTTAAAGTTAAATATTATATTTCTTAAGGCCGTTTGAATTTATTCAAGCGGCTTTTTTTATGTTCTGTTGATAAATTTTGTGATGTAAATGAAACAAAAATGAGGTAGAAAAGTAATTATAACCTGACGTTGTGTGTATAATTACCCGTTATGTTTTATAGAGAAAAAATCAAAATTTGGTTTAGTAACTTATTCAGGTCAATTAGATTTCATTTAGTATTTTGGAATTTTGCTCTGTTCTTTTATGTGTTTATAACTGGCAACAAATCTCTTTTTGTTAACTATTTCAACTTACTTTCTGTTGATTCTATTTATTCAAATACTGTATTTCTTGCAGTATCGGTAACCTTGTTATTTACCTTTTTGGATATGTTGTTTTCTGATAGAATCATGCGTTTTTCACCTATTAGGTCAATGATTTTCTTGCGTTCTTTATTGTATTTTGTATTGGCTTTTGCCATTCTTTATTTAGCCGCAAATAAATCAGTAACACTCGAAAATATAAAAGACTATAAAACTTTATGGGCAAAAATGCCCAAATTAGAGTTAGATCATATACGCTTCCTGGTTTATTTTTATCTGGCTTGTATTGCCAGTAATACATTTAGAGAAATGTATAAGAAAATTGGACTTACTAACTTCTTTAACTGGTTTTTTGGGCGGTTAAATAAACCCTATGAGGAAAAAAAGATTTTCATGTTTGTTGATATGAAATCATCCACAACCATTGCAGAACGTTTAGGGCATGAAAAGTTTAGCCGTTTGGTTCAGGATGTTTTCAATGATATGTCAATTGTATACAATTACCATGGTGAGGTTTATCAGTACCTGGGTGATGGGGCTATTATTTCATGGAATGTTAAGGATGGTGTACGAAATAATAATTGTATAAAAGCATTTTACTCATTTCAAAGAACTGTAGAACGAAGATACTGGTATTATAGAAGAATGTACGGTGAAGAACCTAAGTTTAAAGCAGGTATACATGTGGGTAAGGTTATGGTGCTTCAGGTAGGTAGTATTAGGAGAGATATTTCATATAATGGAGATACAATTAATACTGCAGCTCGTATAGAATCAATGTGTAATGAGTACAAACAAAACTTACTGATTTCTGGTGTACTATATGAGTATTTTGAAAATAAAGAAGAGTATGCTTTTAAGGATGTTGGTACCATAAAATTAAAAGGTAAAAAACAAGGTGTGTTGATTTATCAGGTGAAACAGAAAGTACGACAAAAAAAGAGATAGTTCATATTTTAATAGTTTGTCAAGTTTGTGTAATTTTCTGATTGTTAAATATATGTGTATTATCGTCAAATTTGTAAACATGTTACAATAAGCGCCTTGCAAAACAGTCTTTTGTTTTTTGTCCTAAATCTAAAGATTTATAGATATTGTATATTCTTGAAACTTTTATAATGTTAACGAGTGTTAATTTGTAAAATCTTTTTATATTGCACTTGTTCAACTATTATATGTTATTGGGTAAAAAAAATATTGTTTCGTGGATTGTCTTTTTACTGGTATTTCTTGTAAGTAATAATACCTCAGCTATTAAGCCCTTCTATGGTTTTGGTACTTTCAATATGTCAGTGAGTAATATGACAACAGAGGTAACCAAGACTTTAGTTGATCATGGATTTCAAGTTATTGGGATGTATAATCCTTCCCACAATGATTCTCTTTCCGTAATTGTATTTACTTGCGATGAGTTGACTAGTATGGCTACAGGAGTAGGTAACAAGGCTGCATTTGGATCTACATTGCGTATTGGAATAATAGGTAATGACCAGTTTAGTACATTAAGTATGTTAAATCCCTATTATTTTGTTAATGCTTATTATAACAGTAGTGCCAACAGCGAGGATGTAGATTATATGACTTCCCGAATAGATTCTTTAGCATTAAATGCAATGTCTGGGTTTTCTGAAGATCCCACAAAGTATGGATATGATTTATCAGTTAGCGAGTTGCACAATTACCGGTTTTTACCAACAATGGCCAGATTTGAAGATGTAGTAGAGTTGGGTATTTATGATGAATATCTTGAGGCAGCTACTGTAATTCGCCAGAACATCATGGATAATAGTAGTGGAGTTGAATTAGCCTATGAAATGAGTTTTGAGGATAAAGAAATAGCCGTTTTTGGAGTTACGTTTAAAAATAATCTGGAATCAGAATTGCTAAACTTTATAGGTATGAACAGCTTAAGTTCATTGCCTTTCGAAATACTGGTACAGGATAACATGGCTTATATGCTTAGTCCAAAATACCGAATCCCTTTGTATAATCCGGATATTAGTTCTTTTAAGTTATTAAAAATAATGTCCTTTTCATCTGAGATAAAGGATGCTTTTTATGAAGTCTCAGAATTAAAGGACTAAAGTTTTCGATTATAAAAAGATTTATTTCTCTTCCTGAAGTTTTAGTAAATAACCACTTCCGTGAATATTGATAATCTCAATTCGAGGTTCGTCTTTTAAGTATTTTCTAAGTTTGGTAATATAAACATCCATACTTCTTGTTGTAAAATAGCTGTTTTCACCCCAAATAGAGTTTAGTGCTTTTTCTCTAAGCATAACCTTATTAATATCAACACACAAAAGTTTTAATAATTCTGCTTCTTTAGGTGACAGTTGGTGAACGCCTTTGGGAGAAGTAAGAGTTCTCAAATCAAAGTTAAACTCAATATTTCCAAGTTGAAATATACTAAAGCTATCTTGCTCCTCTTTTTGAGTACTTCTGTTTAGTATGGCATGAATCTTAGCAATAAGAATTTCAGAATCGAAAGGTTTTGTTACATAGTCGTCAGCTCCAATTCCAAAGCCTTGTAATACATCTTCTTTAAGTGTTTTAGCTGTTAAAAATATCAATGGAATAGTTTCTTCTTTAGCTTTTATCTCCTTACCAATAGTGAAACCATCAACATTAGGAAGCATAACATCTAAAATGCAAATATCAAAATGGCCAACAACAAATGTTTTTAGTGCATTAATTCCATCTTTAATCCAGGTTACTTCAAAACCATTAATTTCAAGATAGGATTTCATAACTGTACCAAAATTCTGGTCGTCTTCTACCATGAAAACTTTTTTCTTGTCGCTCATCTTATTTGATTTTCTGAAATTCTTTTATGATTTAAACGGTAAAAATAGTGTAAATTCTGAACCTTCGCCTAATTTACTTTTTACAAAAATATTTCCTCCGTGTTGGAGCATTATGGCTTTAACATAGCTTAAGCCTAATCCAAAGCCTTTTACGTTGTGTATATTTCCTTTTGTAGCCCTGAAAAACTTTTCAAAGACTTTGGCTTGTTGCTCTTTCGACATTCCAATACCATTGTCTCTGATGGTAATTTCAATTCCGTTTTTATTGTTTAAGGTTAGAATATCAATAACCGGGTTTTCTTTTGAATATTTTAAGGCGTTTTCAAGTAAGTTCACAATCACATTTGTAAAGTGAACTTCATCCACATTAAAAACTGTTTTTACAGCATTTAAGTGACTGGATATAATTGCTGATTTTTGTTCTGCCAATAATTGCATTTTTTGAACTGCATCATTTACTATTTGATGTAAGTCCTTTTCAATTGGCATTAATTGAAAATCCCTTTTTTCAATTAAAGACATCTGTAAAACCCTTTCTACCTGATTATTCATCCTTTTGTTTTCTTCTTTTATAATCTTTAAAAACGAAGAAATATGTTCAGGATTTTTAATTATCATAGGATTGGCAATATTATCGGTAGCCAGACTTATTGTTGCAATAGGAGTTTTAAACTCATGTGTCATGTTGTTAATGAAGTCAGACTTTATTTCTGAAAGCTTCTTCTGATTTAAGATGGTTCTTAGTGTATATAAAAATGTAAGTAAAATAAATAGCGTAAAAATCAGTGAGGAACCAAATAAAATACCTAATGATTTAATAATAAACTGTCCCTGATGAGGAAAGTAAATATCTAATGCTAAAGGGGACCAACTTCTGAAAATATCATTTGGAAATAAATTAGCAACAAACTTAAAATCACTATCGTCTTTATAGTAATTACTTGTATAAATGTTAGTCAGCTTTCCTGTGTTCTTATCTATTATAGCATATTCATAATCTAAATCAAGACCTCTTGCATTTAATTCATAATCTAATACTTTTTTTAGGTTTTCTGTATTAATTCTCTGAAGAGGATTAACCGAGCGCATTTGTAACTCATAACTAAACTGGTTAAACATATTTAAGGCATCCATATTTACGCTTTTATTTAAAGCTCTACGAATGGAGTCTTCCATATTAGATATTACTTCTTCCATAACTTTAACATCGTTCTTATCGTTAAAGTCAATGTTCTCTTTCTTTATAATTACCTGTTTAGGTTCTCCGTTGCTTTGAAATTCCAAATGAGCCTCAAATGTTCCATTTCCTAAAGGGGTATTTACATATTTTTCATCATCGGTAATATGATCTAAATTTTCGGTGTTCTGATTTTTGGGTTGAGGGAAATAAGGCAATGAATTTGCGTTGTTATTATTTATAGGTGTACTTGGTCCAAATTGGCCAGGTAAAAATTGCTGAATAAAATAGTTCGCTGCCTGTTCCTTTTCAATTCGTTGAATTGAGGCATTTAAAGCATCGTAAATAGTAGCTGTAAATTTTTCATTTTGAACCTGTATGGCATTGTTCATCCATAAAAATTGAACCAGAATTATTCCTAATAATGAAAATCCCATTAATACCACCAGTCCTATTATCGATTTCTTTTTCATTCTTTATTTATAATAATTCACATCGTAAATATAGAGTATTTTCAACTTTCTGATTTTACTTTAACTTTTCCTTAACTGACTTTAACCCTATATTAACCGCAGCATAATAAATACTTACGTACTTTTGCTAATGTTAATTATTAATCAAGTAACTCAAGTAACGAACCATAAGAATTGTTTCCTAAAAAACAGAAATACAATCAAATTGGTGAGTTGCCTCTGACCATTAAAAAATTAAACAAATGAAACAGGTAATTAGTAAAAGCATTTTTCTTTGTTTGATGGTAATGTCAACATTATCGTTGCCAGCTTTTGCGCAAGGTCAGACAAAGCATATTGTTATTAAACAATCCATTGATGGTTGTGATACTATTTCTCCTTTTTCTATATGGAGTAATGAGTTTGATGTTATGGATATAGAATCAATGCATGAAAAGCTGGATAGTATTTTTGAGAAACTAGATGAGGATTTGAATAAAAGGATTAAAGTAATAGCTTTTGATTTTGATTCGTTACCAAATGGTTTTTCGCATTTGAATGATATAGATTTTGACTTTAATACTGATTCTATTTTTAAACATTTTATGATTTCATCAAATGATCAAAGATTTGATGATCTTTTAAAGTCAAATAAACTTTTCTTTGGAGATAATGGCGAATTTGATTTCGATTCTATAGCCAATTCTCTTTCGGATAGCATGGATGTTGAAATAACTACAGATTCAATTATGGAGAATGGCAGATCTATCATAAAGAAAAAGATAGTTATTAATGGTAAAGAAATTGATGAAAACTCTCCTGTTATTATTAAGGAGTTTAATAATGATGGGGGAAATCAAAAAGAGGTTGTTATTGCTTATAAAGATAAGAAAGAAGTTAGTCGTCCTGAGAAACATATTGTTGTATCAAAAGGAAGTGAAAAACCTTTGGATGGAACTACAAATCATGATGTGATAGAAGAGATTTCACTAGCTGATGCAGAATTGCTTGTAAAAGCAGGTATATCTCCCAAAGTAATAACATCTCCTGCTTTAAGACCAGAAAGTGTTAAAGTGGATGTTACGGTAGAAGAGAAATTTCAGAATATAATAAAAAAGGTAACTTTTGCTTTTAACTTTAAAGATGAAAAAGGAATAGAAGTTACATTATTAGATAAAGACGGAAATACATTGTCAAAAGAGAAAGTAAAAAATACTTCAGGAGCATATTCAAAGACAATTGATGTGAACGAAGGTTTGTCTCCTTATTATTTCTTGTTAGTTAAAGATAATAAGTTGTTTGGTAGAATAATTCATTAAGTTTTTTCATACAAAGGTTTAGGTTAATAAAAAAAAAGCATGGTAGTCGGCACTACCATGCTTTTGTGTTTTATCTGGTTCGTATTTTTATTTTACAAATGAAGGTGCAGTTGCTGGCTGTCCGATGATAACGTCACTAAAAATTATGTTTTCAGTACTTTCCATGCTTAAAGGGTTTCTTACGCTATCAATTTTAATGTTTTTAAAATAGATATCAGTTAATTTTTTTTCAGGAAATCCTTGTAGTACAATACCTGATCCATTTGCTTTATTACAAGAAACATTCTCGAAGTAAATATCCTTAATGTCTGTAATATGCCCCTCACCTTCGTTGTGATAAAAAGATGTGATGTAGATACAATCCTCAACTTCTCCAAATTGAACATCCTTAATGAAAATGTTTTTGATATACCCACCTCTGTCAGGATTGGATTTTAAATAGATACCTCTTTTTAAATAGCCAGCATAATCGCAGTTTTCAACAAAAACATTTTTTACACCTGCAGACATTTCACTTCCAATCACAATTGCGTGAAGTCCTTTAAAGTGACAGTTACGGATTATAATATTTTCTGATGCCTGTTTTGAAGCTCTTCCCTCATCATCTCTTCCTGCCTTAATTGCTACGTTATCATCAGAATTGTTAAAAGTAATATTCTCGATTAATAAATTTTTAGAATATTCGGGGTCAATGCCGTCGTTATTTTTATTGTATGCCTCGTATTTAATATTTCTAACAGTAATGTTTTCGCATTTTAATAAATGAAGACACCAAAATGGAGAATCCTCGATTTTAACTCCTTCAACTAAAATGTTTTTACACTCATATAACTGGATTAATTGAGGTCTTAAGAAATGGCCTTCTCCAAAAACTCTTTCATCAACAGGAGTATGATTGTGATTCATTTCTCTGGTAAGATCCTGATCTTCCTTTTGTTTTTCTTTCCATTTTGCCCAGGTTTCTGAAGCTTCTCCATCGATAGTTCCTTCTCCAGTGATTTTTATGTTTTGGCAGTTGTATGCGTAAATAAAAGGGCTGTAGTTATATATGAAAGTACCTTCCCAACTGGTTTTTACAACAGGCAAAAAATCTTTTGGATCGGAACTGAAAAATAATCTTGCTCCTTTTTCTAAATGTAATTCCATATTGTTGGTAAAATGGATTGGGCCATCCATAAAATATTGACCTTCAGGAATGATTAATTTTCCCCCATTATGACTTTTGATGTCCTCAATAGCCTTTTGAAAAGAAATCTTGTTTTTTGTGATAGAGTCACCAATAGCCCCAAAATTTAAAACATTTACTTCATATTCAGGAATTGAAGGTTCGTGAATTTGTTTTAGAATAGTATCAACAGTAACCTCGTTATCGTATTCAATTGATATTTCTGTTTTGCAACTTACGAAAACATGTAAGATTAGTAAATAGTATAGTTTCTTCATATGTGTATTTTAAATTATCTGCTTAATTAACATTTTTTTTTCTTAGCGAAGGGGGTGAGTTTGATGGGGTGAGTACCCAATTTTTATAAAAAGAGTCGAAGATATTGAATTTTTTCATGAATCGTTAGTTGAGGTTTTCTGAATAATCAAATACATGAGGATTTATAATGATTTTAAAGAGGAAAATTGTTTTTTACAAAAGTAAAATTACAATTTGATTTTTTTTATTGTTTAAATTAATATAAGTATCAGTAATATAGGTATTTATAGTGTTGATAAAAACATTGTAAATGTGCTTTTAAAAGACACTAATTTTGTTATATTTGTAAGTCTTTTTCAAACGGTGGAAGCCTTTGTGAAAGTGTAATTTAGAAGAAAAATTTCAACGAAATCTATAATTGATGAGCGAAGAAAATATTAAAGAAAACGACCCAAATCAAGGTAAAGGTTATTCGGCTAATAGTATTACTGTATTAGAAGGATTAGAAGCTGTTCGTAAGCGTCCGGCGATGTATATTGGAGATGTAGGTGTAAAAGGATTACATCACCTTGTATATGAGGTTGTTGATAACTCTATTGATGAAGCTTTAGCTGGTCATTGTGATACTATTGATGTAACTATTCTTGAAGATAATTCGATAAGAGTTAAGGATAATGGTCGTGGTATTCCGGTTGATCATCACGAAAAAGAAGGTAAATCAGCACTAGAGGTTGTGATGACAGTATTGCATGCAGGAGGTAAATTTGATAAGGATTCTTATAAGGTTTCCGGTGGTTTGCATGGTGTAGGTGTTTCTTGTGTGAATGCGCTTTCAACTTATTTAAAGGCAGAAGTTCATAGAGAAGGTAAGGTTTATCAACAGGAGTATTCTATAGGTGTTCCTCAAGGCGAACTTCAGGAGTTAGGAACTACAGATGTAACTGGTACTATTGTTACATTTACTCCAGATGGTTCAATATTTACAACAACAGAATATAAATATTCTATTCTTTCTAATCGTTTAAGAGAGCTTTCTTTCTTAAATAAGGGTATTAAAATTACTTTAACAGACCAACGAGAATTGGACGAAGAAGGTAATTATAAAACTGAAGTATTTTATTCAGAAAATGGATTAGAAGAGTTTGTTAGATTTATTGATGAAACAAGAGAAAAGCTAACAGAGAATATCATTCATATAACAACAGAGAAAAATGATGTGCCTGTTGAATTAGCAATTCAATATAATACTTCGTTTGGTGAAAATGTATATTCGTATGTGAATAATATTAACACTATTGAAGGAGGAACTCACTTAACTGGTTTTAGAAGAGGTTTAACTCGTACGTTAAAAACCTGGGCAGAAAAGTCAGGAATGTTATCAAAGCTAAAGTTTGATATTAACGGAGATGACTTTAGAGAAGGATTGACTGCTGTTATTTCAGTTAAAGTAGCAGAGCCTCAGTTTGAAGGTCAGACTAAAACAAAATTAGGTAACTCGGAAGTTAGTTTAGCTGTTGATCAGGCTGTTAGTGCAGCGTTAGGTCATTACTTAGAAGAGAATCCTAGGGATGCAAAAGTAATTGTAAACAAAGTAATTCTTGCAGCAACTGCACGTCATGCAGCTCGTAAAGCCCGTGAAATGGTTCAGCGTAAGACAGTGATGTCCGGAGGTGGATTACCTGGTAAATTAGCTGACTGTTCGGAAAAAGATCCTGCATTATGTGAGGTATTCCTTGTGGAGGGTGATTCTGCAGGTGGAACTGCAAAACAAGGAAGAGATCGTAAGTTTCAGGCTATTCTTCCATTAAGAGGTAAAATCTTAAATGTGGAGAAAGCACTTCAGCACAAAGTGTTTGATAGTGATGAGATTAAAAATATTTTTACTGCTCTTGGTGTTACAATAGGAACAGAAGAAGATAGTAAAGAATTAAACCTTGCTAAGTTAAGATATCATAAGGTTGTGATTATGACCGATGCCGATGTGGATGGTAGTCACATTACAACGTTGATTATGACATTCTTCTTTAGATATATGAGAGGTTTGATTGAAAATGGTTATTTATACATTGCAACTCCTCCATTATATTTATGTAAAAAAGGTAAAACTGAGGAATATTGCTGGAATGAACAACAGCGTCGTGACTTTATTGAGAAATTTAGTGGTGGTAAAGAAGATTCTGTTCATATTCAACGATACAAAGGTTTAGGTGAGATGAATGCAGAACAGCTTTGGGAAACTACAATGAATCCTGAGCAAAGAACATTACGTCAGGTAACAATTGAGAGTGCTGCGGAAGCTGATAGAGTATTTTCAATGTTAATGGGTGATGATGTACCTCCACGTAGAGAATTTATCGAAGAGAATGCTACTTATGCTAATATTGATGCCTAGTTTTTAGGTGTTTAAAATATATACAAAAGGTCGTCTTAATATTTGAGACGACCTTTTTTTGTATAAAAAAATCCACTTCAAATAAATGAAGTGGATTGAATAATATAATATTCTTAGATAATGATTATCTGTCAGCTTTAAGTCTGTCAGCCATTGCTTTTCCAAGGGCAAGACAGGCCTCGTATTTATCAGATTTTAATGCGTGTTTTTCTTCAACACTGTCTCCGATAATTTCCCATTTTAATTCTTCACCTACAGCTGTAAGCTTTTTAACAGCAGCCCCAGCCCATGAGAATGAACCAAGAACTCCCAAATAATGGTTTTGTACTCCCATGTGTACTAATTTAGTAGTAAGGGATTCCATATTTGGGTGAAGTTCGTTACAGTATGTTGGACTTGCAAGAATTAATCCTTTGTACTTGAAAATATCCGAAATAATAAAAGATGCATGAGTTTTCGATACGTCATGAACACGAATATGCTTAATTCCATTCTCAGCTAACTCTCTTGCTACAGCTTCAGCCATTTCTTCTGTATTTCCATACATAGAGGCATAAGCTACAACAACACCTTCTTCAGTTTCGTACTTACTCCATCTGTCATACATGCCAATTACTTCGCTGATGTAATTTTTCCAGATAGGGCCATGGGTAGAAGCGATCATTTTGATGTCAAGTCCCCCTAGTTTAGATAATGCTTTTTGAACAGGAGATCCGTATTTACCTACGATGTTTGAGTAATATCTTCTCATTTCATCACGGTAATATTCAAACTCAAATTCGTCATCGAAAATACCACCATCTAAAGTTCCAAAAGTACCAAATGCATCTGCTGAGAAAAGAATTTTTTCAGTAGATTCAAATGTTACCATAGTTTCTGGCCAGTGTACCATCGGTACTAGGTAGAAATTAAGAGTGTGTTTTCCCAGACTTAAAGTATCACCTTCTTTAACTTCAATTGTATTCTCGGTAATTCCAAAATAACCTTCTAACATAGGTAATGTTTTTTTGTTACCTACAATCTGGATATTTGGATACATCTTTTTAATGATGTCAATAGAACCTCCGTGATCAGGTTCCATGTGATTTACAACTAAATAATCAATTGGTTTATCACCAATGATTGCTTTGATTTTTTTAAGGTATTTTTCAACCTGTCCAATTTCAACAGAATCAATTAATGCGATCTTTTCATCGTCAATTACATAAGAATTATATGCAACTCCTCTGTCAATTGGCCACATATTTTCAAACAAGTGTGTTCTACGATCGTTTACACCAACGTAGTAAACGTCTTCTGTTAGCTTTACTGGTTTGTACATATTATATTGTATTTTATTATTTCGGTATCCGAGTGCTGCAAATATAAAAACAATTATAAATTTAAAGTCAATAATTTATAAGCTGAGTTTTTACATTTTTCTAATTAGCAGCCAGGTATCATCGTATTTTTCGTATTGGTTTCTAATTGTTCCAACTTTCTGTCTGGCATCCATTTCATCATTGTATGCAGCTACAGAAACTCTATACAAACCATTTTCGTTTTCAAGAATTACAGGAGTAAAGCCTTCATCAATAAGTGAACTCTTGTAGTTTTTTGCATTAGTTAATACTTTGAAAGAGCCAATAATTACATAATATTTAAAAGATTTATCTTCTTCTTCAATTACTTTTACTTTTTCCTCTTTAACTACTATTTCTTTTTCTTCCTTAACTACAGGTTTTACTTTGGGTTCCTCTTTTACGTATGGTGAGTTGCTATCACTAAAGCTCGAGCTTCCTGAATCTCTTAAGGATTTGCAACCAATTAAGGCAATAAATATAGCTGTAGATAAAAATACTTTTCGCATTATCTTTATGTTTAGAGAGTTTCTTAAATCAAATAAACCTCAAAAATAAAATATTCTGATTAAAAATATTTTATTTCTTGTTTGAAAATGTAATCTTGTGTAAGATAATTTGACTGAATTAGATATATTTGGTGTTCTATTAAATTTAATTTAACTAAAATTAACGTGCGAAAAACGAAAAAAAAAATGACCAAGGCTTTTAAGAGAATGTGGCTATTTATAGTTATTATAATCTTATCAGCAGTTTTGCTTGGTGGTAGATTTTATCGCTATATCTACGGTAGTAATGTTGATCTTTCAAAGTTAGAATCACCTTATTTGTTTATTCCTGATGAAACATCGTTTTCCGAATTAAAAAAGATCATTGAAGAAAGTGGAGTCGTAAAAGATATTGAAAGTTTTGTGTGGGTCGCTCAAAAAAAAGGTTATGGAGATAATATTAAAGGAGGGAGATATCGTTTAAAGCAGGGGATGAATAATAATCAGTTGATTAATTTATTACGTTCAGGTCAACAAGAAGCGTTAAATATTACATTTAATAATATTAGAAAACCAGGTCAGCTTGCTTCTGTAGTTTCTTCAAAATTAATGGTTGACTCTGTAGAGTTAATGTCAATTTTTACTAATGATAGTATTATTAATGCATTAGGTTTTAAACGAGAGACCTTTATGGCTATGTTTATCCCTAATACATATCAGATGTATTGGAATACCGATGCTAATGGTTTCGTGCTAAGAATGAAAAAGGAGTATGACAGATTTTGGACTGCAGATAGAAAAAATAAAGCAAAGACCTTAGGTTTGAATCCGGTTGAAGTAAGTATTCTTGCGTCTATTGTAGATGAAGAAACGATTATGTCAGATGAAAAGCCAATTGTTGCAGGTTTATACCTTAACAGATTAAACAAAAATATCAGGCTTCAGGCAGATCCAACAGTAAAATATGCAATTGGTGACTTTACCATACAAAGAATACTTAGTAAAGATCTAGAGATAGATTCCCCATACAATACCTATAAATATGCAGGTCTGCCTCCAGGACCGATTAGGATTCCTTCCATTGTAGGTATTAATGCTGTATTGAATAGGAAAGAACACAGTTATTATTATATGTGTGCTAAAGAGGACTTTTCAGGGTATCATAATTTTGCTAAAACGTTGGCTCAGCACAATGTTAATGCGGCAAAATACAGAAATGAATTAAGAAAGAGAGGCATAAGAAGATAATGTGCAATTTGTAGTTCTCAGTCCACAGCAAGCAGAAATCATTGGGAATAGGCTGCTGACTGAGGACTGAGAACCACCTGCTTAATTAATTTCAATACTACCTTTAAATACAAACGTAGCAGGACCTGTAAGCCAAATATCAGTAAAACCATTTGACACATCTCCGTCAAAGTTAACTTTAAGTTTACCTCCTTTAACGTCAATATCAAAAGTTTTAGATTTATTGTTTTTTACAAAAGTGCTAATGGCTGAAGCAACAACACCAGTTCCGCATGAATAGGTTTCATCTTCAACACCTCTTTCGTATGTTCTGACTTTAATGTGACTATCAGTTAATACTTCTACAATATTAACATTGGTTCCACCTGGCTTAAATTGGTCAGAATATCTTATTTCTGATCCGTAGTTAACGATGTTAACACTATCAATATCATTCATATGTGCAACATAGTGAGGAGATCCAGTATCTAAGAAGTAATATCCATTCCCATTGGTTATAGAATCTACATTGGTCATTTTTAGACTAACGATTCCATTATTATAGCTAGCTTCATGTAAACCATCAACAGCATCAAATAGAAATTTATCATTATTGCTTACAGCCTTTTGGTGTACTGCAAATGCCGCAATACATCTTCCTCCATTACCACACATTGAAGCCTCTCTACCATCACTATTAAAATATCTCATGGTAAAATCAATACCTGGCTTATCATTGTTTTCCAGCAACATAAGTCCATCTGCTCCAATTCCCATTCTTCTATCACATAAAAAACTGACAAGTTGTATGTTTTGGCTGTCAAAATTGCCATTTCGGTTATCAATGATTACAAAATCGTTCCCGGTACCTTGATATTTATAAAAATCTATCTGCATTATATTATATAGAACTTATTGATATTTAGATTGTTTATGTTATATGAAAAGTTTTATTTCCTTTACAAAGTTAAAGAAATTTGAGTTAAAATTAGGTTAATGCTTCACTAACAGTCTTTAAAAGGTATATTATTTGCGAATTTTGAAAATGAATTTATAAATGATTTATCAATAACTAAAAAATATACAGTTATGAATGTAAAGAAAATATTTTACGTGTTTTTAGCTGCCGTTTTAGGGGCTATTGTTGGTGTTTATGCATTTGTATTAGTTGTAAATCCTCAGTCGAAGATTGTTACAGTGGATAAGTCGGGAGTTCCGGCTGCGCAGTATGCTTCATTACCGGGTAGTAGTGCCCCTGATGGTTTTCCTGATTTTACATCTGCTGCAGAAAAGTCGGTAGAAGCTGTAGTTCATGTTATGACAAAGGCTCAATCGCAATCAAACGGATATTCTTATGGAAATCCCCTTTACGATTTCTTTTTTGGACCGAGAGGAGGAATGCCTGATCAAGGTCAAGGCCAGGGGCAAGGTATCGTAATGGGATCAGGTTCTGGTGTTATTATATCTCAGGATGGTTATATTGTAACTAATAATCATGTAATAGATGGTGCTGATGATATTGAGGTAATATTAAATGACAGGCGATCATATTCAGCAAAGTTAATAGGTACTGATCCAACAACAGATATTGCCTTGCTTAAAATAGAAGAAGATGGTTTAAGCTACCTAAATTATGGTAATTCTGATAATTTAAAAATTGGAGAATGGGTATTGGCAGTAGGTAATCCTTTTAATCTAACTTCAACTGTAACTGCCGGTATTGTAAGTGCAAAATCCAGAAGTATAAATATTATTAGAAATAATAATCAACCAATGGGTATTGAATCATTTATTCAAACAGATGCGGCTGTAAATCCAGGTAATAGTGGAGGCGCATTGGTTAATACATATGGAGATTTGGTAGGTATTAATACTGCTATTGCTTCTAAAACAGGTTCGTATGCTGGTTATTCGTTTGCGGTGCCAGTAAGTATAATTCAAAAAGTTGTAGGTGATTTAAAAGAATTTGGTGAAGTACAAAGAGCATTCATTGGAGTACAAATCAGAGGGGTGGATTCTGAACTTGCTAAAGAGCTTGACATTGATAAAGTAGAAGGTGTTTATGTTGACGCTGTAACTGTTAACGGAGGAGCATATAAGGCTGGAATTGAGAAAGGTGATATTATTTTAAGTATAGATGGAATAAAAGTTAATACTAATTCTGAGCTAATAGAACAGGTTAGTAAACATCGTCCTGGAGATAAAGTGAATTTATTTGTAAAAAGAGATGGAAAAAGTAAACAATTTACCGTAATTTTACGTAATAGTTACGGTTCAACTGAATTAGTTAAAGATAAAAAGGGAATATCAGATTTGTTAGGAGCTGAACTTAGAGAACTAACAGATAGTGAGAAAGAGAAATTAGGTGTTGGTTATGGTATGAAAATTGTTGAACTAAACGGAGGTAAACTAAAGCAAAGTGGTATAAATGAAGGGTTTATAATTTTAAAGGCAAACAGGGTTCCTATTAAAACTATATCAGACTTAAAAAATGTAATCGCTACCACTGATGGAGGATTGTTTATCACCGGAGTATATCCAAATGGACAAGTTGCTTATTATGCTATTAATCTTGAAGATTAATAAATAAAATTAATTTGTCTCAATGTATAATAAATTGTTGGATATTTTGTTTTAAAAGTATAATTTTGCGCCACATTTTGCATATTGGAATATGAGACAACTTAAAATAACAAAATCAATTACAAATCGCGAGAGTGCTTCCTTAGATAAGTATTTACAGGAAATAGGTCGTGAAGAATTGATATCTGTAGAAGAAGAAGTAGAATTAGCTCAAAGGATCAAAAAAGGTGATCAAGTTGCTTTGGAAAAGCTAACAAGAGCAAACTTAAGATTCGTAGTTTCTGTAGCAAAGCAATATCAAAATCAAGGACTTAGTCTTCCTGACTTAATTAACGAAGGAAACCTAGGGTTGATTAAAGCTGCAGAGAAGTTTGATGAGACGAGGGGATTTAAGTTTATCTCTTATGCAGTATGGTGGATTCGTCAGTCTATTTTACAGGCATTAGCAGAGCAATCAAGAATTGTTAGATTACCATTAAATCAGGTTGGATCGTTAAATAAAATTAACAAAGCTTATTCTAAGTTCGAGCAGGAAAATGAACGTAAGCCATCTCCTGAAGAATTAGCTGATCAATTAGAATTACCTGTTGATAAAGTTGCTGATACTTTAAGAGTTTCTGGACGTCACATTTCTGTTGATGCACCTTTTGTTGAAGGTGAAGACAATAGTTTATTAGATGTTCTTGTTAATGGGGATTCTCCAAATGCTGATAAAACTTTAATTAATGAGTCTTTAGCTCGTGAAATTGAAAGAGCATTGGCTACATTAACTGAAAGAGAATCTGATATTATTAAGCTATTCTTTGGTATTCAAACTCAGGAAATGACACTTGAAGAGATTGGAGAAAGATTTGGATTAACCAGAGAAAGGGTAAGACAAATTAAAGAAAAAGCAATTAGAAGATTAAGACATACTTCAAGAAGTAAGTTATTGAAATCTTATTTAGGATAATTGTTTTAAGATATTTGATTAAAGGGGCTATCATAAACGATAGCCCCTTTTTTGTATTTGCTTCTATAGATTTATTTCAAATTAGCATTCATATGCGAATTGTATTAATGAATTGATTAATTTTAAGCTGTAAATATTAGAATTCGTAATGATGCGTTATTTTATTTCTTCAAATCTTAATAAGTCAGGTAAAGGACTCTTTGAGTGCTGGATTTGTTGATATAAAATCTTTCCATTATAAGAATTGCATAATCTACTTCAATAAATGCAATTGTTCTATTCCTAAGTTTTAATAATACTATTGATGTGACTTTGTAATGATTGTCATAATAGTATATATGAATAATTTTTCATATGGTTGGTAAAGTATTTGATATAAAGCGTTTTGCATTAAATGATGGGCCTGGCATAAGAACTACTGTCTTTTTTAAAGGATGTCCTCTTAATTGTATATGGTGCCATAATCCGGAAAGTATCTCTCCTGAGGTTGAGGAATATGATCAAGAGCGTATACTTGATGGTAAAAGATATACTTACAAACAAAAAATAGGAAAACTGCTTACCGTTTCTGAATTAGAATCTGAAATATTAAAAGATATACATTTCTATAATCAAAGTGGTGGTGGTGTTACATTCTCTGGAGGAGAGCCTTTATTTCAATGTGATTTTTTAATTGAAGAAATAAAAGCTTGTAAGAAAAACGGATTACATGTAACTATAGATACTACCGGATTGTGTAAAACAGAAAAGTTAGATGAAATCAATAGATATACTGATTTGTTTTTATATGATATAAAGTTTGTTAGTTCTGAGTTACATTTAGAATATACAGGAGTTAACAATCATCTTATTATTGATAATCTTGATTATTTATTAAGTAAAAATGCTAATATAATAATTAGAGTTCCTGTAATTCCAGGTGTTAATGATACTCCACAATGTATATCGGATTTAAAACTGTTTATAAAGGACAGATCACATCAAATTAAAGAATTGCATTTTCTGCCATTTCATAATATCGGATCATCTAAGTATGACAGATTTAAAAAAGACTATAGATTGAGAGGATTAAAAAGTCAAAGTGAAAATGATTTAATTTATCTAAAAGAAGATTTTAAATTATTAGGCATTAAAATACAAATTGGTGGTATTTAATATACTGCCTTAAATATTGTACGTATGAATCAAAGAATACAAAAACTTCGTCAGCAAAGTTTACAAGCAATAAATACAATGTCTGTAGAAAGAGCTCGTTTGGTTACCGACTTCTATAAAAGTATTGAAGGATTAAATTATTCAGTGCCTGAAACAAGAGCACTTTCGTTTAAATATATATTAGAGCATAAAAAATTATGTGTAAATGAAGGAGAATTAATTGTTGGTGAAAGAGGTCCTGAACCAAAAGCTACTCCTACCTATCCTGAGGTTTCATTACATTCTTTAGATGACTTACAAATTCTGGATCAGAGAGAAAAAGTAAGCTTTAAAGTTGATGAAGAAACCCGACAGTTATATGATTCTACAATAATTCCTTTCTGGGAAGGAAAAAGTAACAGAGATAAGATTATGGCCAGAATGACTCCTGAATGGCATGAGTCATACAAGGCTGGTATTTTTACTGAATTCCAGGAACAACGTGCTCCTGGGCATACTGTTTTGGGTGATAAGATATATCATAAAGGCATAAATGATATTATTAATGACATTCAATTAGTTAAAGAAAAATTAGATCAAGATTCTGATTCTTTAAATAAATCAAAGTTAGATGAGCTCAATGCAATGGAAATTGCAGCAAAAGCAATTGTAATGTATGCTTATCGAAATGCAGAATACTTGAAGGAGTTGGCAAGTGTAGAGATAGATGAAATAAGAAAGGCAGAATTAATGGAAATGGCTCAGGTTTGTATGAATGTTCCTGCAAATGCTCCACAAACATTTCATGAGGCTCTTCAATATTACTGGTTTGTTCATATTGGTGTTATAGCGGAAGTAAATCCATGGGATTCGTTTAATCCAGGAAGGTTAGATCAACATCTGTATCCATTTTATATTAATGATTTAAAAAAGGGTAAATTAACAAAAGAGCGGGCAAAAGAACTATTAATGTCTTTCTGGGTTAAATTTAATAATCAACCAGCACCTCCTAAGAATGGTGTTACCGCTAAAGAAAGTAATACTTATACCGATTTTGCATTAATAAATTTAGGTGGTGTAAAAGCCGATGGTTCTGATGCTGTTAATGAACTATCCTTTTTGATTTTAGATGTAATTGAGGAGATGAGACTGCTTCAGCCTAGTTCAATGGTTCAGATTAGTAAGGAAAATCCTGATGAATTTATTCACAGGACATTACATATTACAAAGACTGGATTTGGACAGCCTTCTTATTTTAATACAGATGCTATAGTACAAGAGTTGGTTAATCAAGGTAAGGATATTGTTGATGCTCGTAATGGTGGTGCCAGTGGATGTGTTGAGTCTGGTGCATTTGGAACTGAGGCTTATTGGCTGACAGGTTATTTTAATATTCCAAAGGTTTTAGAAATTACTTTGCATAATGGAATTGATCCTAAATCAGGTAAAAAATTAGGACTGGAAACAGGAGCATTAGATACTTTGGGTACTTATGAAAAATTATTGGATGCTTTTGAAAAACAATTGAATTATTTCTTAGATATCAAGATCGAAGGAAATAGAAGAATTGAAAATCTAATAATGAATGAATTACCAGTACCTTTCTTAAGTTTATTTATAGAGGACTGTATAGGTAATGCTCAAGATTATAATGCAGGAGGAGCAAGATATAATACAAGTTATATTCAGGGTGTTGGTTTAGGTAGTATTACAGATTCATTAACATCAATACAATACCATGTTTATGATCAAAAAAACATTACACTGGATGAGTTGGTAAAAGCAACTGATTGTAATTTTAAGGGGTATGAAGAGTTGCGATATAACCTCATTTTTGAAACACCAAAATTTGGAAATGATGATGCCTATGCTGATTCTAATGCTGAAAAAGTATTTGAAATGTACTATGATGCTATAAATGGTAAGGAAAATTCAAGAGGAGGTACATTTAGAGTGAATCTTTTACCTACCACTTGTCATGTGTATTTTGGACAGGTTATGCAGGCTTCTGTAGATGGCCGTAAGGATGGAGAGCCTCTTTCAGAAGGTATTTCTCCAGTTCAGGGTGCTGATAAAAACGGACCTACAGCTGTTATAAATTCAATGTTGAAAATAGATCATACAAGGACTGGAGGAACTCTTTTAAACCAGAAGTTTCTTCCTCAGTTTTTTGAAACAGAAGGTGGGATTATTAAACTTACTCATTTAATAAGAACTTACTTTAATCAATTAGGTCATCATATTCAGTTTAATGTCGTAGATGCAGATACATTAAGGGATGCTCAAAAACATCCTGAAAAATACCAGGATTTAATTGTAAGGGTTGCTGGTTACAGTGATTATTTTAATGACTTGACAATAGAGTTACAAGAGGAGATCATTAAACGTACTGCTCAGTGTAATTTATAATTTTAAGATTAGATAAAATGAAGATTAGTAGTGTAGTTATTATATTCTTAATTTGCTTTTCAAGCATTGTTGCTGCTCAGGACGAAATACTAAAAGAGCTCCAAAGTTATAATCGATTACAAATTGAAAAGATTAAAACATTCGCCGGTTATAAAGAGTCTTTTTTAATTATGATGACTCAACCTTTGGATCATGAAAAACCAGAATTGGGCACCTTTACTCAACGAATTTGGTTGAATCATTTGGATGAGAAAGCTCCGATGGTAATGGTAACAGAAGGTTATTCCGCACCTAAGAATTATCAAACAGAGATAGCAAAAGAATTAAATGCAAATCAGATTATTGTTGAGCATAGATATTTTTTGGAATCAACTCCTAATCCTAAAGACTGGAAATATCTTACCGTAAAAAATGCAGCTGCAGATCATCATGATATTATTAAATTATTTAAAAATATTTATAAAGGAACGTGGCTTACAACAGGTATAAGTAAAGGAGGTCAAACTACTCTTTTTCATAGAGCTTTTTATCCAAAAGATGTCGATGTTTCTGTTCCATATGTTGCACCTATTAATTTTTACAAAGAAGATACTAGGCTTCTTGACTTTTTTAAGCAGGTAGGCACAAAAGAGGATAGAGACAAAATACATCAGTTTCAGCAATTGGTTTTAAAACGTAAGAAGGAATTGTTGCCTTTGTTTATAGATTATTGTGATAAGAATGGTTTATCTTTTTCAATGGGATATGAAAAAGCTTATGAATTAGCTGTATTAGAGTATCCATTTGCTTTTTGGCAATGGGGAAATCCTGTAAGTGAGATTCCTACAGAAGGAGAATCTGATGATTTGATAATGGCTCATTTTATAAAAGGAGCAAGTCCTGATTATTTTGCCGACCAGGTAATGAAACAATATGAGTCTTTCTTTTATCAGGCATATAAAGAATTAGGCTATTATAATTATGTACCCGGAGATTTAAAGCCATTAATGAATTGTGTAAAACAAGATACTATTTCAAATTGTGTTTTTGCACCCGGTGGTGATACATTGTCTTATAATAGAAATACAATGGCTGAGGTCAATAATCAGCTCCATAAGAAAAATCCTCGAATGGTTTTAATTTGTGGAGAATATGATCCCTGGGGGGCAACTTCTCTAGATGTTACAGGAATGAGTCATTCTCTTAAGATTATAAAGCCAAAGGGATCTCATAAAGCAAGAATTAATAATTTACCTATAGAAACAAAAGAGGAAGTTTGGAGGCTGTTAAAAAAATGGATGAAAGTAGATTGATACGTATATAGCTTTTTTAAATAAGATATAAACGCTGCCATTATTTTAATGAGCAGCGTTTTTTTATGTATAAAAACATGTTAAAAAACATTAATAAAAGTATTAAAGTGTATAAAATTAATTATAACTTACACTAGTAAAACGGTAGGATAAGTAGTTTAAAATAAAAAATTATGAAGAGTAAAATGAAATTGTATTTTTTTATTGGATTGTTTATCAGTGTTATAAACATTTCTTTAAGAGCACAGGTTGCTTTGACCTTAAAAAGTAATGAAAGTGTATTGAGTGTCGAAGGAACCTCTACTCTACATGACTGGGAAATGAATGTTGAACAGATGGAGGGAAACATACTTATTTCCAGCATTGATAAAATAGAATCTATTCAACAGGGGGGAGAGATCTCTTTTAAGGTAAAATCTTTAGTAAGTGAACATAGTCTTATGAATAAAAAAGCATACAGTGCTTTAAACGAAGATAAGTATCCAATTATTAAGGGTAGAATTATAAGAGTGTTTTCTGTAGCTGGTGTACAAAAGGTTGAATTGGAATTAAGCACTGCCGGAGTGACTAAAGTTATCACCTCAAACTTTAAAAGCTCAAGATTGAATAATAATCAAATTAAAGTAAATGGATATTTCGATTTTAAACTTACCGATTTTGATATTGATCCACCTGTAGCATTAATGGGAACCATAAAAACGGGAGATGCTGTTAAAGTAAAATATTCTCTTGTGTTTGAAGTAGAATAATCAATAGAGTCAGCTTGTTAATAAACTAAAATTTGAATTATGAAAAAAATCGTATTTTTATTAGCGTTATTTGTAAGTGTATTTACATTGCATGCTCAAAAATTTGAGTCTGAAAAATTTAATCATGAAGACTTTAAAGATGTTAAAGTGCGTGTAGGTGGTGCCTATGCTATTCAGCTACAGGCTATCGAACACGAGTTGGCAAGTTCTTCAACTGAAACTTTAAAAGATATTAAAAATAACTTTAATCTTCCTACCGCCAATTTATCATTAAATGTTGATTTAGCTCCGGGAGTTCACTTATATGTTAACAATTATATGTCATCAAGACATCATGAGGAAGCTTGGGTTGAGGGAGGTTATATTACCTTTGATTACCTTCCATTCCTTCCATCTGCAGAAAATATAATGAAGTATTTAACGGTTAGAGTAGGGGTAATGAATCCTAACTATGGGGATGCTCATTTCTACAGAAGTACTAATGGTTATGTAGTAAATAATCCTTTTGTGGGAAACTTTATTATGGATAATTATACTACTAATCCTGGTATGGAATTTCTATTTCGTAAAGATGGGATCATTGGCCTGGTTGCAGTTAATAATGGTCGTATGAACTATGGTAGAGGTAATAATATTGATCAGGATCTTGTATTTAACTGGAAAGCCGGTATTGATAAACAATTAAATGATGATTTAAGATTAAGAGCAACTATATCTGGTTTTCATGTTGGCGAAGGACATAGTGGTGTTTATTTGTGGGATGGAGATAGAGCTGGTGCAAGATATTACAATGTGATGCAATTAGATGGAGCAGATGATAATTTCAGATCAGGAAGATGGAGTCCAGGTAGTGGGCAAACTGAAATGAATACATATATGTTCAACCTATTTGCCAAATATAAAGGTCTTGAATTGTTTACAGTACTTGAAAATATGAAAGGTGTTAAAGGTGGAGCAGATCAACATTTTACACAAATAGCTATTCAATTATTATACAGAACTGGAAGTGTTTATTTAGGAGGTAGATATAATAAGGTATCTAATAACGAAGATGACGAATCGACTGTTGATCGAATAAACCTCGGTGGAGGATGGTTCATGACTTCTAATATTGTTTTTAAATTGGATTATGTAATTCAAAATTATGATGGTCCGGCTCATGGATATGCTGATGGTGGTGGTTTTGACGGTTTTGTTATAGAAGCTGCAATTGCATTCTAAGAATTAATGAAGTAAACCTGATGGTAGGGTTTTAGCCATCAGGTTATACTCTTCTTTAATAAGTATAAGAATTAGGATAGTGAAGAATAAGGAGCAATGTAATGGACAGGCTAAAAATATTTATAAGATATATATGGCTAATTTTGATAATGTGTTTTCCTTTTCAATGTACTAAAGCAAGTATTGGAGAAGGCGAATATTTATTTAGTTCAATCATTATCAAAGGAACAACCAATGTAAATAAATTTTTAATTGAATATCATAATGATACATTTACACCTTTTTCTGTAAATAACACAAAAGAAGATTCTTTAATATTATCAATACCTGCTGAGAAATTTACGGCTGAATCTAAGTTGATGCTTTCAGATTTTTTAGCATTAATCAATGCCTCAGAGTATCCTTATATTAATATTATTATCAGGGATAAATTGAATCGTGATTTCTTTAATATTTCAAAAGGAGCCCAAAAGGAAATACTTGTTGGGGTCAATGGTGTAACTAATTCTTATTTTTGTAATACAGATTTACAAGAAACATTTCAAAATAAGTGGTACTTTTCTGGAGAATTAAATATTAAACTTTCAGATTTTAATATAGAGCCACCAGAAAAATTCTTTGGATTGGTTAAAGTAAAGGATACGGTAAGTATTTCTTTTAAAATTCTGTTTGTTATAGAAAACTAAGGATGGGAAAATGAAATTTAGTACTAAAATAAGATATGGGATTAGAGCTATGGTATCTATTGCCAGTGAGCATTCTGGTAACGGTGTTTTTCAAAAGGAAATAGCCGAAAATCAGATGATTTCCATCAAGTATCTGGACCAGATTATAAGTGCTTTAAAGGCTGCTGAATTGATCGTAAATGTTAGAGGTAAAAAGAGTGGATATATTCTGACAAAAGAGCCTTCTGAAATTAAAATGCTTGATATATACAGTGCTTTTGAAGGTGGAATTTATGTAATAGATTGTTTGAATGATGCTGTGCAATGTGATTTTCAAGATAAATGTAAATCATTGTTGTTTTGGGAAAGTTTAAATAAACTAATTCATAATTATTTTACAACAGTCACCTTGCAAGATGTACTGGATGGTAAGATGCCTGCTGAGATAAATTTATTATAAAAAGAAACGCTACCAACTTATCGTAGGTAGCGTTTTTACTTTATAATTATATTGTTAAATCTATAAGTTGATATTAAAACCAGCTAAGTATAGAGCTCCTATTTTATCCATGAAAACATATTCTTGAGTATCATTATCAAGTACATTTCTTGCATTTATAAATACGTTAATATTTTCGCTTACCTTATAGTTTACTTTAGTATTTAATAAAAATTTACCATTTATATGTCCTGTGTATTTAGGATCAGCAGGTCTTGAAGAGCTTGTGTCGTATTGACTATATAAATAGTATTTGTCGTAATAGTATCCCTGAGCTGTAATATCCATTTTTTTGAATGGTTTATAGGTTAGAGCAAGACTGCCCCAAAATGTAGGAATAGCTTCATTATCCACATCGTCTTTATAATTATCTTTTGATGGTTGAGCATCTGATGTGTAATATGCCTTAGGTGGAGTACCAGTTGCATAATATGCTACAACATCTGTTTGAAGTGCGATTGTATTTTCTGTTCCTTGAATTAAAGCAATATCATTTCTATTGTAATCCATAAAATTGTCTACAGTAGTTTTTTGATAGGTAACATGAGCTTTCATAAAAAGTTTTTCAGATAGAACCATATCAGCACTAATCGTTAATCCATATTGTTTACTCTCGATATCTAAGGGTCTATGAGATGTGTATAAAGTTGTTTTAGGATTAATATTGTAGTTAGCATCGTAAACAACAGTTCTCATACTATCTGGCATTAAAGCACTAAAGTCTTTGGCTGTATTGTAAAAAGCTTCAATATCAATTAGTAATTTTTTGGATGGACGTGTTCTGAATCCTAGTTCTATCATATCCATCGTCATTAGGTTGGGATTGTCACTTCCTGAAAAACGTACATACTCTGGAGATCCTAAACCATCACGATCCCATGTATAATTACTAAAGGCATTAATCATAAAAGTACTTTGATTTGCTCTGGAGTAAACAGCTCTTACTAAGTTGTTATCATTAATTTTATAAGATGCAATAAATTGATAAGATGGTTTCCATTCGTCAGGAACATTGTATTTTTCTGTTCGAAGAGCAGCTACTAACCTTAGTTTTTCAATTGGGTTATAATCAAAGCGTGCACTTACAGCATAGTTTCTTAGTGCAACTCTTTTATTGAAATATCCATCACCAATATTATCAATGTAATCTCTGTCATCATAATAAACCGACTGGTAACTTAAGCCTGGACGTATATTTAATTTATTAAATTTTAATAGGTAGTCAAGTGAGATATTATATTGTTCAGTAGCTTGAACCCAACCTTTGTGCCCTTTATTAAAGTTCTGAATTACATTGTTTGAAGCCATTTGTAGGTTGAAACCATAAATGTTCCCAATCAGATTAGTGTAATAACCGTAAGATAAACGATCGTTATATGGAGTTGGATTATCACCAATTGTTGAAGTACAAGCCAGATCATCTAAATATCCTGCACTTAAATTAAATGATAAATCATCATTTGCTTTAAAATCAACATAAGCGTTTACGCCCATCTTTTCTTTAGCTCTTCCTGAATCATCAAAAAGTTCAGATGCAACATCATTACTCCATTTTAAATCATCATTTCTTTGTCCGTATGTTTCCAGATCAAGATATTCATCATCATAAAAAGCATATATTTTATCAGTGTATCTGTCACGTTGTTCAAAATAATATGCAACTCCAGCAGCAAACTTGTCATTAAAACTTTTGCGGATACTAAAATCTCCGATATAAGAAGATAAAGAACCTGCTTGAAAATTAGCTGAAACAAGAGGTGATTCTGTAGATGTCTTTTTCGAGATAAGGTTTATTACACCATTTACGGCATTAGGTCCATATAATGCACTGCAGGGTCCTCTTACAATCTCAATTCTATCTAATTCACCTAGACTAATTGGAAGAGTTTCCCATAGTATTCCTCCCATACCATAATTAAATACAGGTCGACCGTCGATCATTACTAAAGTTGTAGTGTTTTCTGCGTAGATTAACATGTTATTCATTGGCATGTTTTGCCCACCTCTAATCTGTACATCATAGTTACCATTTGTTTTTTCGCGAACAATTACGCCTGGAACCATTCTTAATGCCTCTTCTATCGAGGTTGCACCATTGGTTATTATCTCGTCATAACTTAATACTGTAGTTGATAAAGGTGAGTCAAATAAACTTTCCTCAGATTTAGATGCAGATGTTACATCTTTATTCAATAGCATTTCATATAACTCTTCCATTGTAGATGCACCTACAATATCCATAAGTTTCATGATCTCTTCCAAATCATAGGCAGATAGTTCCTCTATGTTCATTTGTAAAACTTCTTCGCGAGAAAGTGTATTTACATCTTTTTTTGTTTCCTGGGCAAATATTGATATCGAAAACATCAATATGAATAGGGCGTATAAATATTTATTTATCATTTGTGTTGTTTATTTTATTTCAATTCCTAGGGCTATAAGTTTTTGATCTACATTCAATTTGTGCGATATGATGTTTTGTCGAGAAATTTCATATTGCATTTTACCTCCTTGTAATGTGTAGTTTATACCAGCTCCTTTATTACATGCATTAGAGTTTTCGCAAATAATAAGTGTGGGTTTATTGGAGAAATAGTTTTTAGCTTCATCTATAGTTGAAGACTTTGATGGCGGGATGTAAAAAATATTTGCATCAGAGGCATCTTTTATATCTTTTACGCTTTTAACAACAATGGTTCGGTTGTTTATTTTTCGCGCTCCGGCTAGTTTATTTAGTTCTGGAATTATTTCATCATTTCCAAGAATTCCAATGATGAATTCTTCTTGATTTGATTGATTAGGCCATTCAATATATTTAGCAAAGTTAAACATAAACAATGCTTTAAACATTGATTGTTGCCCAGATATGGATAATGATATAAAAATCATTGCCACAACTATTAATCTTTTCTTCATGGTTGAGATTTTTGTTCTGGATTAATTATCAATTGCGTATTCGTAACATTTGGGAAAAGGTTTCAGGTAAATGAAATATTTATATCAGGCAGGAAATTAGTGAATTAGTTCCTGCCTAAAGAATATTATTAAAATTTAAAGTTTACACCTGCAAAAATCATGATTGGCATTTTATCCATGTAAGCAAATTCATTAGAATCCTGATTTAATAAGTTTTTACCAGTAATGTGGAAAGCCAAATTTTCAGTTGCCTTATAGGATACCTTTGTATTGAAAATTATTTTACTATCAATGTCTACGTTTCCATATTGATTTTCAAATGTTTGATCTCCATAGAAATAAGCATTTGGTAAAATTTCAATTTTTTTACAAGGACGATAAGTTATTGATAGTCCACCATAATATGATGGTGTAGCTTTGTGTTCGTAGTTGTTTTTATAGTTGTCAGGAACAGCATCTGTAGTGCTTGCAATAACATAATCAACCTGAGTTGGATCAATAGTTCCTCCTAATACTCCTGCTCCAAATTCTGTTAATGCACTTCCAATTTTTGTTTCCAGGTCAGGATCGTACATCATTGAACCAGCTTGATATGTAACAACATCATCACGACTTACTTGATTATAGTTATCTAGTTTTGTTTGTTGAACTGAGATATGTCCATTCAATATTAATTTTTCAGATATAATCCAGTCTGCTGATATTGAAATACCTTTTTGTTTGCTTACCAAATCCATGTTCATGTATTGCATATTTACAATTCCATTTACATCAGGAGTTGCTAGTCCGCCTATTACAGCTAAAGGATTAAATACAGCTAGTGAAGTTTGAGCAGGCATTAAAGCTCCAAAGTTTTCAGATTTATTATAATAAGCTTCAAAATCTATTAATATGTTTTTAGCAGGACGAACTCTGTATCCTAGTTCAAACATGTCAGTGGTCATCAAATCATAGTTTTTATCACCATCAAACTGCATTACTTTAGGAAAAGATCGATTAACAATATTCCATGTGTAATTAGAGTGTGCATTTACAAGAAATGGAGATTGATTTGCTCTTGAATATACTAAACGAAATAAATGGTTGTCATTTAATTTATATGAACCAATAAATTGCCACGAAGTATATAAGTCATCTGGGTGATTATATTTTTCAGTTCTTAATGCAGCAATAAAACGAAGTTTTTCAGTTGGTTTATAATCAAAACGTAAACTACCAGCCATAATTTCAATGTCTTTTCTTCCATTTAAATATCCTCTGCCTGTTGATAGAATATAAGGTGAATCGTCATATGAAATATGTTGATAGTTAATTCCTGGACGGATATCAAGCTTATCAAGTTTTAAGTTGTATTCAGCTAGGGCATTGTATTGTCGAAGGTCTAATTCAAAACCTTCATTTCCTGTCATATAGTCAATGTCTCCGCCGTTGTAGTTTGCTTGTAAAGTAAAATCTTTAATTTGAGCTCTTAAATCAATGTAGCCTGTTTTCGAGATCTTACCTGAATATGGAGTTGGCATGTCACCCATAGTTGATGTCAAAATATCAGAATTTTGATATCCTCCATTAATGCTAATACTTGATGTAGTATTAGGTGTTAATTCCAGGTATCCGTTTATAGCATATCTTTCTTTAGAATTTTCTGGATGAAGAAAAATATCATCAGGGCCATAAATGGTAATGATTTCTCCATCATCATTTGTTCCTGTTTCGCCTACTTCAGGAAATACTTTGTATGAATTTCCATTGTCAACAGCATATAAATTTCTTAGTTGTTCCATTGAGTAATATCCATTACCTACAGACTCACCATTAAGCAGATATTTATTAGAACCATCACTGTTTAATCCATTGTAAACATAGATTTTATCGGTTTCTCTGTCTCTGGTTTCGTAATTTGCAGTGATACCAAAAGCGAGGATATTATTTACTTGTTTGCGGAAGGCCACATCGCCAATGTAAGAATTCATACTTCCTGCTTGCAGATTTCCTGAAACAAGTGGCGTTTCATTAGTGATATCAACTGTAATAATATTGATAACACCCGATACTGCATTAGGACCATATAAAGCACTTGACGGACCTCGAACAACTTCAATGCGGTCAACATCTTCAAAACTTACAGGTAATGATTCCCATAATGTACCACCATGAGAGTAGTTAAATACTGGTCGGCCATTAATCATTACAAGTGTTTGAGAGTTTTCAGAGTAAAGCATCATATTTTTACCCGGTATGTTGTCATTACCTCTGATATGAACATCAAAATTCCCGTTTGTTTTTTCACGAACTATTACACCCGGAACCATTCTTAATGCTTCTTCAAAACAAGTTGCTCCGGAAGCAAGAATTTCATCATGGCTGAGTACGGTTGTAGAAAGAGGTGAATCAAATAAGCTTTCTTCGGATTTTGATGCAGATGTAACATCTTTATTTAAAAGTAATTCATATAATTCTTCAATGGTAGAAGCGCCAACAATATCCATCAATTTCATGATTTCTTCTAAATCGTAGGCAGATAATTCTTCTATGTCCATTTGTAACACTTCCTCCCTGGTAAGTGTATTTACATCTTTTTTTGTTTCTTGAGCATATACCGACAATGAAAATATCAGTATTAGCACTAGTGATATATATTTATTTAACATGGATTTGTCTTCAATTATTTTACTTCAATTCCTAAAGAGATTAATTTTTGGTCAACTTTTAATTGGTGAGATTCAATGTTTTTTCTACAAATCTCATACTTTAGTTTTCCTTCTAGTAAAGTGTAGTTAATTGCAGTACCATCTGCACATGCACCCTTTTTTTCACTAACAATTAATGTTGGTTTGTTGTTAAAAAAAGAAACGACTTCACTTATGTTACCTGATTTAGATTCAGGAATAAAAAATAATTGAGCATTAGATACTTCAGAGGGAGATTTAACACTCTTTACAACAATGCTTTTGTTGTTAATTTTTTTTGAACTGGCTAGCTTTTTAAGCTCAGTAACAATATCATCATTACCATAAACACCAATGACGAACTCATTTTGATTTGATAGGTTGGGCCATTCAATGTATTTTGCAAAATTAAACATAAATAGTGCTTTAAACATTGATTGTTGGCCGGTTAGGGATAATGTCAGAACCAACATTACCAATACAGTCAACTTTTTCTTCATTTTAATAATTTGAGGTTTTTATTGTTTTATGTGATGCATGCGTATTCGATACTAAAAAGTAAAAGGTTACCTTATTTAGATGAAATTAATATTAAAATAATAAGGTATAATCAGTATAAAATGTGGTTTAAACTAAAGCTACCCCATATAGGATAATAGTAGTTGAGGTTTTGTTGTTTAATAATATATTGAAAATAAGAATGATGTATGTTTTCTTGAATCGATTTGTTGCATTGTGTTTAGAAAAAAAGTTTGAGTTATTATATGAGTGTTATTTAGTTGAATTTGTAGTAAGTTTTGATAAACGCTCTGTTTTTTTACATTAAAATTAAAACATTAAGCACTTTCACGTGTTTAATTTCCCTTTTGTTAAGAAAAAATATTGGTTTATAAATATATCATTTCTCAACAATTATTTACCTTTGCAGAGAAATCATTTTAAAAAGAAATTTTGGAAACACTTATGAAAATATTATCATTTTTGCCACTTCATCGGTTCCAGAATATTAAAAACAGAGATTCTTTTTGCAAATAAATTCCATTGTAAGACTACTTTAAGATATCTTACAAAACTCAGTTTTATTATTTATTGTCAGTTTTAAGATTATGATATCAATTGATCTTTAGTGATTAATTGGATTGTTATCTGTATGCTGATGTTATGTTTAATTGTGACATTATTATCATTAAATGTCAACAAAATTAATTGTCATGGAATTACCATTTGCAGAATCATATAAAATAAAGATGGTTGAACCCATCAGAAAGAGTACTCGAGAAGAACGAGAGAGGTGGATTAAGAAAGCAAATTACAATTTATTTAATTTGAAAAGTAATCAGGTGTTTATTGACTTGCTGACAGATAGTGGAACCGGTGCTATGAGCGACCGTCAGTGGGCAAGCATGATGCTTGGGGATGAAAGTTATGCAGGCGCTTCGTCGTATTACAATTTAAAACAGTCAATTAAAAACATCTTAGGCTTTGATTACTTTTTACCAACGCATCAAGGACGAGCTGCTGAAAATGTTTTGTTCTCTGCCTTAGTATCAGAAGGGGATGTTGTACCCGGAAATACACATTTTGATACAACAAAGGGACATATTGAGTTTCGAAAAGCATCTGCTATAGATTGTACAATAGATGAGGCGTTCGATACAACTATTTATCATCCCTTTAAAGGAAATATAGATTTAAATAAATTGGAGAATGTATTTATTCAGTATACCAATAAAAAAATTCCTTGTATCATTGTAACAGTTACCTGTAACTCTTCCGGAGGACAGCCGGTATCAATGCAGAACCTAAAAGAGGTTTATGAGTTGTCTAAACAATATGGAATTAGAGTAATTTTTGATTCAGCTCGTTTTGCTGAAAATGCATATTTTATTAAAACGAGAGAAGAAGGGTATGCCCATAAAACAATTAAAGAGATTGTTGCAGAAATGTATACCTATGCTGATGGAATGACCATGAGTAGTAAAAAGGATGCAATCGTTAATATGGGTGGTTTTATTGCTTTACGAGAAGAAGACTTGTTTAAAAAAGCAGCTCAGTTTAATATTATTTACGAGGGATACATCACTTATGGAGGAATGTCAGGTCGTGATATGAATGCTTTGGCACAAGGTTTGGATGAGGGAACGGAGTTTGATTATTTGGAAACAAGAATCAAGCAAATTGAATATTTAGGTAACAGATTAAAAGAATTTGGTGTTCCGGTGCAGGAACCATTTGGTGGGCATGCTATTTTTGTGGATGCCAAACGTTTTTTACCACATTTACCAGTAGAACAGTTCGTAGCACAAACATTGGCTATTGAGTTATATAAAGAGGCTGGAGTGAGAGGAGTGGAAATAGGAACCTTATTGGCTGATAGAGATCCCAAAACAAGAGAAAATAGATATCCAAAATTGGAACTATTGCGATTGGCCATTCCTAGAAGAGTTTATACAAACAATCATATGGATGTGATTGCGGTTGCATTAAAGAATGTGTATGATCGAAGAAATGAAATAAAAACGGGCTATATGATTGTGAATGAAGCACCAATTTTGCGTCATTTTACCGTAGAGTTAGCTCCATTTCAAAATGAAATGAGTTATTAAGAAAAAAGTTTTGTGTAAATACTTTGTATTAGTTTGAGTAAGAGAGAGACGTGTTTAACATGTCTCTTTTTTTATACAATATTCTGTGTTCTTAGTTAGGGATCTTATTAGATTTTATTCCAAAAGATTGGATTTTGAAGAACAAAGCTGTTAATTTTGTGTCATACATATACACAACACAAAAAATATTATTATGAAGCAAACATTAAAATTGTTTACAGGAATTTCCGTGCGAAAAAATGAGGGTAACTTTCTAAAGATGACAAAAGTGTTTTTAGCATTATTTGTTATTATAATAGGAGGTTTTATGTACTCTTGTTCTGATGATGATAACGGTACTGCAAAGTTGAGTTTAAGATTGACTGATTCACCTGCTGAGTTTGAAGAAGTATTGATCGATGTTCAGGAAGTTAAAGTGAGTTTTCAGTCAGAAGATGATGAAAATGTAAGCTGGATTACCTTAGACGGATTGGAGCCGGCAGTCATAGATTTACTTACGCTTACCAATGGAACTGATATTTTATTAGCAGAAGAGGAATTGCCGGTAGGAACAATATCTCAAATCAGGTTAGTGTTAGGGGATAATAATCAAGTTAAAGTTGATGGAGAGTATTATGATATTAAAACGCCATCGGCACAACAATCTGGTTTAAAATTGAATGTTCATGCGGAATTGCAAGCTGGTTTGACATATAAAATGTGGCTTGATTTTGATGCTGGCAGATCAATCGTTGAAAAAGGAAATGGAAGTTATTCTTTAAAACCTGTGATTAGAACATTTACAGAGGCTACAAGTGGAGCAATAAAAGGAATGGTTTCTCCAATTGAGTCAAATGTATACATACATGCTATATCTGAAGATTTGGATACAATTTCTACTTACGCTGATTCAGAAACCGGTTACTTTTTAATAAGAGCTTTAGATGAGGGTGAGTATAAGTTAAAGTTTTTACCTGTAGATGGTTTTCTGGAAAAGGAAATAGAAGATGTACCTGTTACAATTGGAAATGTAACAGATGTGGGAGATGTTGAAATAGAAGCAGAGGTAATAGAATAATAACAGATTATTCATAATGAGATTAAGAAGAGAAGCTATTTTTGCTTCTCTTTTTTTATTTATAATCATTTAATAATAAAAAATAGGTGTTTAGGAAATGACTTTTTTGTAACTTTTAAGTAAATTCTTAGCTATAAAAGAATGACCAAATTTTAAAGATGTATTATTGAATGAGATGGTAGAGTTTAAAGAAAAACATCTTAAGAGACTTGTTGTATATATTTTAACAGGTGTTTTTATCTTTTTGTTATTTGATTTTTATCAGGAGGTTCAAACGATAAAAAAGAATAAACAAGAAATATTAGGTAATGCTGCCTATCAAACATTCTTTAAGAATCTGTTGTATAGGCGTTGGGTAGCTATGCATGGTGGAGTTTATGTTCCTGTAACTTCGGATACGCCATCTAATCCATATTTAGATGTTGAAAATAAAGATGTAATTACCACAGATAGTTTGAGGCTTACTTTAGTTAATCCGGCTTATATGACTCGTCAGGCTTTTGACTTAAGTAATAAGTTAGGCGCTGAAGAGGTAGAAAAGATTACCAGTCTGAATCCAATTAATCCGGCGAACGCTCCTGATCCCTGGGAAGCAAAGGTCCTGAGAATGTTTGAAAATGGAACTGAATCATATTCGGAGTTTGATACGATAAATGGACGGGAATTCTATCGATATATGCACTCGTTGGTAGTAGAAGAGTCTTGTTTGCAATGTCATCAATACCAGGGGTATAAATTAGGTGATCTAAGAGGTGGTATATCTGTTGCAATATCTACAGAGATTTATAGAGAAAGAGGTGAGCGTTTCATATGGTCGGAGGCACGCTCAAATCTGTTTATATTTATCTTGCTTATAGGAGTTGTATCTGCATTTTATTGGTATGTTAAACGAATGCTTAATAAGGAATTAAGTTTAAAGCGCGAAAAAGATCTTAAGAATATAGAGATAGAGCAATTTTTTGAACATACGCCGATAAGTATATTTGTTGTAAATGATAATATGCATTTAATAAATGCAAATACATTGGGAAAAGAGATTATTGGAGTAAATAAATTACCACGTAATAAAATTACAATAGGGCAGGCTATTGGATGTGGATACTTTGAGCAGGTAGGAGCATGTACTAATTATTTGAAATGTTGTACAAAATATCAAAAAGGGAAAAAATGTTCTTTAGCTGAGATGATTAAATATGCTTTAGCTTCCGGTCGCAATCAATTTAAAAAAGAGTTATTTATAGATATTAATTCCGGAACAGAAATAGAGAAGAGAAGCTATGTTGTTTCAATAGTTCTGCTTAATCAGGATAATCATAAGAATGTGCTTCTTATGATGGATGATGTTACCGAAACAGCTAAGAATGCAAAAGAACTCAAAAGGATAAATGCTCGTTTAAAAAGTGTTGAGAGTATTATTTATTATAAAGCCAAATCAACAAATGATTTATTGGATGGTGCTTTAAAAGAAATCATTAATTATACCAGTAGTGATACAGGTGCTGTTTACCATTATGATAGTATTAAAGACTTGTTTATATTGAATAACTGGTCAGATTCATATAGTCTTACGTTGGATAATCATTCTAATTTGTCTTCAGATCTGGAGTGTTTGTCAAGTGCGGTAAAATTACGTCAGCCAATCATTCGTAATAAACCAAATAAAGGTTATTCTTTTTACAAGAAGGGAGCTAATAAAGACTTAAAGTCCCTTGCAATTCCAATTATTCGAGATGGAAAAATATTGGCAGTAGTTTGGGTGGCCAGTAAAACAAAGAGTTATTCTGATTTTGATGCACAGCAGATTACTTTGTTGCTTGATGCAACCTGGGTTTTATTTGAGAGGATGAATCTAATGGAAAAAGCACTCTGATATAATTCTAACTACTTCTTGGGTCAGGAATAATAGGCATCTTAGCCATTTTTTCAACTTCGATACTTGCAAAACCAAACTCTTCAGTTATACGACCCAGTATAAGATACATGCCATAGCCTTTAAACGGATAAGCTTGCAAAGAAGGAGGGAAGTGGGTTGTGTCGTAAAAATTACCATCTACATCAATAAAAGTAGCAAAGTGCATCAGTTGCTTTCTGACGGTTCTTACATATTTGATGCAGACCAGTTGTCCAATCATACGTACTCTTTTCCCAACGTGATGTATGAGATCCTTTGCTTTTAATCCTCCTCTGAAAGTGGTTTGTAACAGGTCAAAGTAAGATAAAGTCACAGGAAAGCCAATTAGCTCTATCTCGTCATAGGCATCTTCAACCTTATTACGCGCAAGTTGAGGTAGTTGATATTTTTTTTGAGGTAAAGAAAAAAGAGGTTGTGAGCTTGGTTTCTTCTTGCCAGGAGTGAGTAGAAGGTGCATTTCCCAAAGAAGTTCGCTTTTGCTTTTGTTGGTAAATCGTAGTGCTCCGGTTCTGATTAATATCACCATGCTTTCTCTTCCTGCTCCGGTTCGTTTTATGAAGTCTTCCAGATTCTTATAGAGTCCGTTTAATTCTCTTTCGTGATCAATCAACTTAGCTATTTTTGACTCCAGATTTTGAACATGTATAAAACCCAGGTAAATATCACTTCCTTTAATTGATGTGGTATAAAAGCTGTTGTTTACACAAGGTTGATGAACAATGGCCCCTTGTCGTCGAGCCTCGTTTACATAAACCCAGGTTTGATAAAAACCTCCGAAATTATTAATTACGGCAACCATAAACTCTAAAGGATAATGAGCTTTTAAGTATAAACTTTGGAAGCTTTCAACTGCATATGATGCTGAGTGTGCTTTTGAGAATGAATATCCGGCAAAAGATTCAATTTGTCGCCATACTTCGTGAGTGATTTTATCGGGATAACCTTTTTGTCTGCAATTGCTGAAGAACTTATCCACAATGCGTTGGAATTCTTTTTTTGAACGGTATTTTCCACTCATGGCGCGACGAAGTACATCTGCATCAGCTAAATCGAGCCCGGCAAAATGGTGACAAACTTTTAGTACATCTTCCTGATAGACCATAACGCCGTAGGTTTCTTCCAGCTGTTCCTTCATTACCGGATGCAGATAAGCGATGTTGTTGGGATTATGAAAGCGCTGTATGTATTCGCGCATCATACCCGAACGGGCTACTCCCGGACGAATAATAGAACTGGCAGCAACAAGGGTGAGGTAATTGTTACACTGTAGTTTCTTTAATAACCCACGCATGGCAGGACTCTCAATGTAAAAGCAGCCGTTGGTTTCTGCATCCTGAAGCTGATCTTTTACTTGTTTGTCGGCCATGAACTTTTCAACCTGGTGGATATCGATGTCTATACCTTTATTTTGAAGAACAATCTGCGTACAGTCTTTAATGTGTCCAATTCCTCTTTGCGAAAGAATATCCAGCTTTTCAAAACCAATATCCTCTGCAATATACATGTCCCACTGTGTGGTAGGAAAGCCTTTGGGTGGCAAATCTAATGCTGTATAGCAGGTAATAGGATCTTCAGATATCAATACTCCTCCGGCATGAATAGTTCTCAGGTTTGGGAAGTCTGTCATTAATGAGCCTATTGTATTGATTTTTTGCTTGATCTGATCATCTTTAGCCATTTCAGGATAGTCAATCATCTGGTCAATTTCTTCTTTGGGTAAACCATATACCTTTCCTAATTCACGGATGATGGACTTACCCTTGAATGTACTCATTGCACCCAACAAAGCAGTGTGCTGCGTTCCGTATCTTTTAAAAATATAGTCCTGAACATCCTCCCGCTCTTTCCACGAATAATCTATGTCAAAATCAGGAGGAGAGGAACGTTTGGGGTTTAAAAAACGCTCAAAATACAGGTTTAGCTTGATGGGATCAACATCGGTTATTTTTAAACAGAAGGCTACAATGCTGTTGGCACCACTGCCTCGTCCTACATGATAAAAACCTCTCGACATGGAATACCTGATAATGTCCCAGGTAATTAAAAAATAAGCAGCAAATCCTAGTTTGTTAATAATGTGTAGCTCTTTATTAATTCTTTCACGAGCAAAAATATTGTTGGCACCATAGCGATAAAGCATGCCATCTAAAGTTAGTTTTTCAAGAAGCTTCTTATCGTCGTAAAAGCTCCCGGTAAATGTTTTTTTGTTACGAATTGCAGTGAAATCAAAGTCAAAACTACATTCTTTTAATAGTTCTTCAGTGGTTTTTATAATCTCAGGAAACTGACTGTAGCTTTGTTTTATTTTATCAGGCGAGCATAGTGTGTCATTAATATGTCCGGCATCTTCAGGAGTAAGCTGGCTTAATAATATGTTCTTATCTATGGCCCTAAGGTGACGATGTAAAGAGTAACCTTCCTCATTACAGAAAGTAGCAGGTTGCCATATCACCAGTTTGTGTTGATGATAGCGAAACGATGACGAAATCAATTTACGAAGTTGTAGCGGTTGAATGCCTACAAATTCATTTTCCTGTAAATCTTTAGGTTGTATGCTGCCATAAGGATAAATGACATAGGTGTGGTCAAATACTTTGGGTTTGTTAGGTAGTGTTGTATTTGTAAGATTATGGCGGGTTAAAAAATTATTAAGCTCAAGGTATCCCTGGTTGTTTTTAGCAATGCCAATGTATAGTAGTTTATGGTCTCTTCTGAATTCAATGCCGGCTAAAGCAGTAATCCCAACTTCGCGACAAGCTTTTATAAAATCAAACAATCCGGTACTGTTGTTAATATCAGTAAGGACTAATGTTTTTATGCCTAAAGAAGATGCTTTTTTAGCCAATTCTTCCGGAGACATAACACCGTATCGTAAACTGTAATATGTATGTGTATTTAAGTGCATTTCTTTTAGTTTTCAGATAACAGTCTTCAGTCAACTGCTAACTGGAGACTGCCAACTGCATACTGAGGGCTGTTTTACTTTCAATGTCTAATGCATGGCAGCAGCTCTGCCAATGGCATCTTTTCCATAGCGTTTTCTTATTCTATCCATAGTTTGGTACAGGTTAACTGTTTCAGGAGTGTCTTCAAATAAATTAAGTTGTTGTGTACCGCTAATTAAACTGCTGAGTCTGATTCCCAGTAAGCGGATGAGCATTCGTCGGGTGTAAACTCGTTTAAAAAGATCCTGAGCAATAGAAATAATATCATGATCAAAGGAGGTGTAAGCCACTCTTTTTTGAAGAGAATGCGTGTCGAAATTTGAATATTTTATTTTTACAGAAATACAGCCTGTTAATTTTTGCTTGCTACGAAGTTCAAAGGCCAGTTTCTCCGACATACGAATAATAAGTTCATTTAAATACCTGATGTCGGTAGTGTCCTGTTCAAAAGTACGTTCAGTACTAATTGATTTTTGCTCTGTATATCTGATAACAGGAGTGGGATCTATGCCATTGGCTTTCTTCCAGATCATGATTCCGTTTTGCCCCAGTACACGTTGCATCATGTCAATAGGAATCTGACTTAATGTTTCAATGTTTATAACACCCATAGAACGTAATAATTGATAGGTTTTAGGACCTAACATAGGAATCTTCTTTATTGAAAGAGGGTTTAAAAAGGGTTGTACAGATGTTGGTATTATTTCCAGTTCTCCATTGGGTTTTGCTTCGCCGGTTGCAATTTTAGATACGGTTTTGTTCACCGATAAGCCAAATGAAATAGGCAATCCTGTTTCTTTGATAATGGTTTGACGCAGTTCTTTACTCCATTTTAAACAACCAAAAAAGCGATCCATCCCTGTTAAATCCAGGTAGTGCTCGTCAATGGATGCTTTTTCATAAACGGGAGCTTTTTCAGCTATGATTTCAGTTACAATACGTGATTGTTTGGAGTATTCATCCATGTCACCTCTGATGAAGTAGGCATCACTACATAGTTGACGTGCCATTTTCATGGGCATAGCTGAGTGTACGCCAAATTTACGAGCTTCATAACTGCATCCGGCAACAACACCACGATCAGACATGCCCCCAATAATAACAGGTTTCCCATTTAAAACGCTGTTATGTAATCTCTCTACCGACACAAAAAATGTGTCCAAATCCATATGTACTATTTGTCGTTGACTACCAGACATCTTTTTTATAAAATGATTAGAAAATAATCAAAGTTGTGTTTATAATATAATCAAAAATGATTATATTTGGAAATATTAGTCTGGGTGATTTTGCTTTTTGATTAGTATATAATCTGAATAAAGTGGAACATCTTCAGTTATTTGAGTTGTTAATATCTTTTTTATTGAATAGCTATGTTTTTTAGTTCGAATATTAAATTTTTGAGAAAGCGCCGTAAGCGAACACAGGATGATGTTGCTGTAGCTTTAGATATGAAACGATCCACTCTGAGTGGGTACGAAAATGGTGTGGCACAGCCCAGTGTTTCTGTGTTGGTTGCTTTTTCAGGCTATTTCAATGTGGCAATAGATACCTTAATAAAGATTGACTTAACATCATTAAGAGAGAGTCAGCTGACTCAGCTGGAAAATGGATTTGATGTATTTTTAAAAGGAAGTGGGTTGAGGGTTTTGGTTTCAACTGTAGATTCGGATAATAGAGAAAATATTGAATTGGTGCCGGAAAAAGCAAAAGCAGGATATACAACAGGTTTCTCTGATCCTGAATATGTTAAGGATTTACCAGTGTTTCAATTGCCTTTTTTATCCAGTGAAAAGAAATATCGGACCTTTCAGATATCCGGAGATTCCATGCTTCCTATTCCTAGTTCATCCTGGGTTACAGGAGAATTTTTACTTGACTGGCGGAATATCAAAAGTGGAACCCCATGTATTATTGTAACGCAGGATGATGGTGTAGTATTTAAAATTGTTGAAAATAAACTGGAGGATGAAAAGGTGTTGAGGTTGCATTCGTTGAATCCGCTTTATAAGCCCTATACTATAGCTGCAGAAGGTGTTTGTGAGGTTTGGCAGTTTGTACACTATATCAGTAATGTTATGCCTGAAAATCAAGAGGAATCTATTGATTTGGAGCAAACTGTGGTTGGTTTGCAGCAGGAAATTATTCGTATTAAGGAACGTATGGGTTGGAAAGAATAATTAGCACTGTATTGTTTGTTTTAAAAGATGAGTATAAAAGAGCTATTTTTCTTCTGTTATAGGGCAGTATTGGGGGTTTAAGTGCTTATGATTTACTATATTTGGCAAAAATGTAAAAAATAGTTTTACGAAGCTTTGATTTTAATCTGAAACAGCATTGATTACCGGCACAATAATAAATATATCAACTGTACTTCTGGGAAGTTTAATAGGTATTCTTTTCCGCTCAAAATTACCTGAGCGTTTTATTAAGATTGTTTTTCAGGGAATAGGTCTTTTCACTATTGTACTTGGAGTGTCTATGTCGCTAAAAAGTAATCATTTGTTGGTTATGGTTTTTAGCCTGATTGTAGGTGGAATTGTGGGAGAGTTGCTTCGTCTGGAAACAAAAGTGGAGGGTGTGGCTAATTATCTGAAAGATAAATTTAAGTTAGGAAACGAGCGTTTTTCAGAAGGAATGGTTACTGCATTTTTATTGTACTGCATGGGATCAATGACTATTCTGGGAGCGATTGAAGAGGGGATAGGTAATGGTTATGATTTATTACTTACCAAATCAATTATGGATGGATTTGCCAGTATCGCATTGGCTTCTGCATTTGGTGTGGGCGTAGCTTTCTCAGTTGTGCCTTTGTTAGTGTATCAAGGTGGGTTAACGGTTTTAAGTACCTTTTTAGGTGATTATTTTTCTGATATAATAACTAATGATATGACAGCGGTGGGAGGTGTGTTATTGGTTGGATTAGGAATTAATATATTAGAAATAAAGAAAATTAAAGTATTGAATTTGCTACCTGCAATATTAGCCGCTATAGCTTTATCGTGGTTGTATATGCAGTTTTAACAATAGATATATGAAGTTAGAAAAACAGCAATTGTTAATGGAAATGTTTACCCAATGGGCGGGAGGAAAAGTGGAATCTTTATCCTTGCTTCCTCCATCGGGATCCTATAGAGAATATTTACGTATTTGTGGTGGTGGTAAATGTGCGTTGGGTGTTTCTAATGCAGATGTTAAAGAGAATAAAGCTTTTCTTGGTTTTTCTGAGCATTTTCATGCTCAGGGTTTAAAAGTACCTCAGGTTTACGCTCAAAATCTGGATGAGGGAATTTATCTGGTTGAAGATTTGGGTAGTGTAACACTATTTGATTTTTTGCAGGAAAACAGGGTTGGGGATGATATGTCACCATCTTTAATCGATTTATATAAAAAAACAATAAAAGAGTTGATTCAATTTCAACTCAAAGGAACAGAAGGTCTTGATTTTGATTTGTGTTATCCTCGAAAGGCTTTTGATCGCCAATCGATGTTGTGGGATCTTCATTACTTCAAATATTATTTCTTAAAGTTGGCGCAGGTTCCGTTTGATGAGCAGGTGTTGGAAGATGACTTTGATAAATTAATAGATTTTCTGTTGGAAGCTGAGCATCATTATTTTTTATATCGTGATTTTCAATCCCGAAATATTATGGTGAAGCAAGGTGAACCTTGGTTTATTGATTATCAGGGGGGGCGAAAAGGAGCTTTGCAATATGATCTGGCATCATTGCTTTATGATGGTAAAGCAGATATTCCTCCTAAAGTAAGGGAAGATTTGTATTCTTATTATGTAGATGAGCTTAAAAAAGTTAAAGATATTGACGAAACAGCCTTTAAAAATCATTTTACAGGCTATGTATATATTCGTATCATGCAGGCTATGGGAGCTTATGGTTTCAGGGGTTTTTATGAGAAGAAAGAGCATTTCTTAAAAAGCATTCCTTATGCCTTACAGAATATTTCATATTTGTTAGAAAATAGTCCTTTACCTATTGATACACCTGAATTAAAAAAGGTATTAAGTTCATTAATTGAAAATGAGAAATTAAAAAAGATCAATGCTTTAACTGTTACCATTAATAGTTTCTCTTATAAAAGAGGAATTCCTTTTGATATGAGTGGAAATGGAGGTGGATTTGTGTTTGATTGCAGAGCCATTCATAATCCGGGAAGATATGCTGAATATAAGCATATAACAGGTAGGGATGAGCCTGTAATTGAATTTCTTTCAAAAGAACCTGAAATGAAACAGTTTTTAGATTCTGTTTTTGCTTTAGTTTCTCAATCTGTAGAGAAATATATAGAGCGAAATTTTAAACATTTGATGGTGAATTTTGGTTGTACTGGTGGTCAGCATCGTTCTGTATATAGTGCTGAAAGATTAGTTGATTATCTTAGTTCAAAGTATCCTGTATCTATTAAAATCCGACATATAGAGCAGGAGATAAAGAAAGGTTAAAGTTATGGGAAAGACTATGTGCAAGAAGGACAAGAAAGACAAGAAAAAAGATCTTGATCCTCAGCAGCAAGAAGAGAAGAAGTTTAGATGTAAAAAATGTAATGCAACATCTAATAAGGAAAAGAAATTGTGTAAACCAACTAAAAATCAATAGTTAATTAATGAATGCATTGATATTTGCAGCTGGTTTAGGTACAAGATTAGCTCATTTGACAAAAGAAATACCAAAAGCCTTGGTAGAAGTTGATGGTAAACCAATGTTGTTGCATGCCATTGAAAAGATGATTTCTGTTGGTGTTACCCGTATCGTTATTAATATGCATCATCATGCAGATAAAGTGAAGGCATTTGTGGAGGGATTGGATTTTAAAGGAGTTGAGATTTTTTTGTCGGATGAGAGTAATGAATTATTAGAAACCGGAGGTGGGCTAATAAAGGCTGCACCTCTTTTTGATATGTCAAAACCAATCATATTATATAATTCGGATGTAATTACAGGTGCTGATTTAAATAATATGGTTTCGTTTCATGAAAAAAATAAAGGCCTGGCTACCTTAATGATTAAAAAGCGTGATACTTCGCGTTATTTTTTATTTGATAGTCAATTTAGGTTATCTGGTTGGGAGAATATTTCAACCGGAGATAAGATTATAACAAGAGAAAATACGTTTTTAGATTCTTATGCTTTTTCAGGTATACATATTGTTAATCCTGAAATTATAGAATTATTGGGCAAGGAACGTAAATTTTCTATTACACAAGGTTATTTAGATCTTTCTGAGCAGTATCTAATATATGGATGGAAAGATTGGAGTGAGTATTGGTTTGATATTGGTACTCCTGAGAAATTAGCTTCTGTAAATCAATTTTTTAAAGAGAGTAGTTAATTATATAATTTAAAATTTTTAAGGGAAAAAGGGATTATGACAAGTAATGAGAGTTTAAGTCAACAAAGCTTTTATCAACGGTTTTTTAAAGGAATAACGAGTGGAAGTTCCTTGTTGATGTTTGCGACTTTAGTTGCCGTAATTTGGGCTAATGTACATCATCATTCTTATGAAGGAGTATGGCATGATTTATTTTCATTAGAGGTACATGCTTTAAGTTTGAAAATGAGTTGGCATCATTGGATTAATGATGGTTTGATGGCCATTTTCTTTTTTGTGGTTGGATTGGAAATTAAAAGGGAGTTTTTGGCCGGGGAGTTAAGTTCTATTAAGCAGGCATCGCTTCCTATTTTTGCTGCAGTTGGCGGAATGGTTATTCCGATTATTTTATTTTTCTTATTTGGTTTAGAAGGTGAAGCAGGTAATGGTTGGGGAATTCCTATGGCTACAGATATTGCCTTTTCTTTGGGTATTTTGGCCATGTTAGGTAAAAGAGTTCCTTTAAGTCTTAAGGTTTTTCTTACAGCACTGGCTATTGTAGATGACCTTGGAGCTGTAATGGTAATTGCATTGTTTTACGGAGGGGAGCTTCAGTGGACTTATTTGGCTATTGCATTTGGATTGTTAGCTATTTTGGCTATTGCTAACTTTTTAAATATTCAGGATTTGAAGTTGTATACTTTTGTAGGGTTTGTAATCTGGTTCTTGTTTATTGAGTCTGGTGTTGACGGACCGGGGTCAGGTTTGCATGCTACCATTGCAGGTGTACTAATTGCATTTACAATTCCTGCTCGTCCAAAAGTTAAAGTTGATCAGTTTCTTTCAAGGATAAGTAAAGAAACAAAACACTTTCAGGGAGGAAGTAGTCATGATAATGCCATAGTTTTAACTTCGGAACAGATGCATGCGGCTGATGAGATAGAAAATGCCGTCTCTAAAGTTCGTAGTCCTTTGCAGTTTATGGAACATCAGTTTCATGGTTTCATAAGTCTTTTTGTTCTTCCTTTGTTTGCTCTGGCAAATGCCGGAGTTGTTTTGGGCGGTGGACATGGAGATGGGACCATAGGTATGGTATCACTTGCCATTGCATTTAGTCTTGTTTTTGGAAAGGTTATAGGTATTACATTGTTTTCCTGGTTAGCTGTTAAATTAAGAATCTCAATTAAGCCTCATGGAACATCATGGTTGTCATTTATAGGACTAGGTATGTTAGGTGGAATTGGTTTTACAATGTCAATATTTATTGCAAGTTTAGCTTATCCAAATTCACCGGAAATTTTAAATCAAGCTAAAATTGGAATTTTATTAGGTTCAATAGTGGCTGGTGTTATGGGGTATTTTACTTTAAAATATTCTCTTAAAAGGGATGAAGAGATGGTAAATAAAGGAGAGAAGATAAAGTAATGATTAGTAATAATATCTAAATATAAATAAGAAAGGAGCCGTTTGGCTCCTTTTTTTGTTTACATATATTCATGAACTTCTTTTTTGCCTTCTAAAAGGTCTTTTGCGTACTCTAGTATTGTTGTATCATCCAATTCAACTATTCCACCGTCAGGACCTGGTTCAGTGTGTATACCAACGCTTTTACCTCTTTCGTAGTTTTTACCACCAAAATAATTTCGAACAGTTTCAACTGTTAAATTTAAATCTTCAGCAATGGTTCTAATACTACCATCAGGAAGACTGTCCTTTAGTTTTCTTAGCTGGTTGAATGTGATCGTTGTAGTGCTCATAAGCCTTTAGTATTAAAAATTTGAAGTGTTTTAAAGTTAAAAAATAAAATCATATTTTAAAAATATTTAACAATTATAAAACACGTAAATTCAGAAAAAATACTATTGAAATGCTTTAAAAGCACTAGTTTTATTAGGGTAGCATAACTTTTGCTGCCAGAAAAATAAGAGTAAAACTTAATATTCCGGTAAAAACAATTGTTATTACAGAATTAAAACCAAATTGCTCAGCAATTCCTCGGCTAAGACCTTTTTTATTGAAATAAGTTAATCTGACAAAGCGAGGTATTAAAACAGAGTATAACTTATAAATCCCAAATCCCAATAGAGCACCTAAAATCATTCCTCCAACAACATCACCAGGATAGTGTACACCAAGATATACTCTGGAGTATGCTATGATTATGGCCCATATATAAATGAAGGTTGAATATCCTTTATTTCGGAATAATAATGAAGTAAATACTGCAAGCCCCATAGTATTGGTTGCGTGTGATGAAACAAAACCATATTTACCACCCCTGTAACCATGTACTGTTTTTATAAAATCTTTTAATAATGGATCGTGAGTAGGACGAAAACGTTCAAAACCATGTTTAAATACTTCAGTTGAAATTTGATCACATAAAACTACTAATACAATTAATGATAAAACAGTGATCCAACTCTGACTCTTTTGGCTTTTGATTATGGCGTATAGAAGTATAGCATAAAGTGGAATCCAGATTAGTGTACTGGAAATAATCCAAAATGAATTGTCCCAAAAATCAGTATGAAAATAGTTTATCAGTTGTAGAAGTTGGCTATCAAATTCAATTAGTTTATTCATGAGTTTATAATTTGTGTTTCATTTGCCAAAAAGAACTTGCAAAATATATGTTTTCAATAACTAGTTATCCAAAGATGAAAACTTATATCGTGTTTGTTACCTATGGTTTCTTATATTCTAAATTTTAAGGATATTGAACGCATGAAAATATGAATAATTAATGGATATGAACGTTTCAATTGTATTAATTATCAAGAGTTCATTATTTTCGGATGATTCATTATCGTCGAGATACGATAAAAAAACAAATATGTTATAGTTATCTGCCATAAATGTAGATCTTTTTTTAAACTTTTTTTAAACAGGAAATTAATTCTATTTACTTTTGTAAAGTATTATTCGTTTAATACAAAAATGAAAAAGTCCCTAAACATTAATTTATTCATTTTATGAAGAAGAAAATACTGTTTCTTATTAATCCTGTTTCCGGAATAGGAAAACAAAGAACTGTAGAAAAATATATTGAATCAGAGATTGATAAGAGCAGATTAGATGTTGATATAAGTTATACTCAATATAAAGCGCATGCAAGAGTGTTAGCGGGAGAGGCTGCTGGAATCTATGATGTTGTTGTTGCAGTTGGTGGAGATGGAACGGTAAATGAAGTTTCTTCTAAATTGATAGATACTCCTACGGCTTTAGCTATAATACCAACAGGGTCCGGTAATGGTTTGGCCAGGTATTTAAATATTCCTCTTAATGTAAAAAAAGCAGTACGGGCTATAAATGACTTAAAAATTCGCAAAATTGATTCTCTTAAGGTAAATCAGTATTGTTGTGTAAATGTGGCGGGAATAGGGTTTGATGCTCATATAAGTCATCAGTTTGAAGGAAAGAAAATGAGAGGGCCTATCGGATATCTTCAATTGATAACAACTGAATACGCCACTTATAGATCTGACAAGTATATTATAAAAATTGATGGGAAGGAGTTTCTTAGAAATGCTTTTTTAATTAGTCTTGCAAACTCATCACAATATGGAAATAATATACATATTGCGCCAAATGCTAAGATTGATGATGGATATATTGATGTAAGCATTATCCATGATTTTCCTAAAATTATAGCTCCAGCTATGCTTTTAAGTTTATTGGATAAGTCATTGGACAGAAATAATAATAATGAAGTAATACGTGCTAAAAAGATAGAGATAGAGCATAGATCAAATATTCTTGCTCATATTGATGGTGAACCTGTAGAACTGGGTAAAAAGGCCGAAATTGAAATTAAGCCTTTGTCTTTAAATGTTGTGGTTCCACCGGATGATTTTTTAGTGGACAATTCTATTTGGGAACCTATTAAAGAATTGATTCCAAAATTAAAAGAAGGAATGTCCTTAGAACAGATATGGAATACAAAAAAGGAGAACTAATTTAGTTCTCCTTTTTTTTGTGTTATATAATAAGACTATTTTTTCTTATTCTTTTGGATCTGACCTTTTTGCTGTTGTTTAGCCATTTCTTCTAATCTAGCCTGAAAACCTGATTTTTTCTTTGGTTTCTTTTGGTTGGCTTTTAGTTTAGCTAAGATAGCTTCTTCATCAACAAATCTTCTGATTAATACAGTTTGTAAGATTGTGATTAAAGTAGAGATGAAATAGTAATAACTTAAACCTGCAGCATAGTTATTAAAGAATACCAAGAACATTACAGGCATCATATACATCATACCTTTCATACCAGGCATTTGACTTGTTGATTGAGTCATTTCCTGATTCATCTTAGTATAAACGATGTTTGTAATGGACATTAATAAACAGAATAAACTTACATGATCACCATAAAATGGAATGTTCCAAGGCAATTGTAAGATTGAGTCATAACTAGAAAGGTCTGTTGCCCATAAAAAGCTTTGCTGTCTTAACTCAATAGAGTTAGGGAAGAAGCGGAACATTGCAAACAAAATTGGCATTTGCAATACCATAGGTAAACAACCACCTAACGGACTAACACCTGCTTTTTGATATAAAGCCATCGTAGCTTTTTGACGCTCCATTGACTTTTCTGCAGGTATCTTTTCGTTTATCTCATCAATTTGAGGTTTTAATACCTTCATTTTTGCTGTTGACATATATGATTTATATGTCAACGGGAATAATCCTAACTTAATAATTAAAGTAAGAATGAAGATGATTAAACCGTAACTTGCGATTGATCCTTCTAGCCAGTTGAAAATAGGAATAACAATGTATCTGTTAACCCATCCAAAAATTCCCCATCCTAATGGGATCATATCCTTAAGACCTAAATCTTTATATTTATTAAGGATTTTGAATTTATTAGGACCAAAGAAAAACTGGAATGATTTTACATTGTGAGCACCTCCTTCGTAAGGAATTACCAATTCAGTTTTGTTAGTACTTACAATAGGTAAGTTTTCTTCTTCCGGATGTACCTGTATTGAAGTAGAACCAGATGCAAAGACATCTTTAGCAATTAATACAGAAGAGAAGAATTGATCTTTATAAGCAACCCACTTAACAGGAGTTCTAAAAGTTTCTTCGCCTGATTTTCCTGCTATATCATCAGTTTCATCCTGATCATACTTAAAATATGTACCTGAATATTGGATCTCATTCTTTCTTCCTTTTTCCTGAGCTAACAGTTCTAAGTTCCAATTTAAATCAAAACCTCCACGATTTGATTGGATAATATCATCCATTCCATTTTGCTCAATATCAAAATCAAGCATATATGAATCTGGAGAAAGTGTATAGTTGAAAGCCATAAACTGATTATCTCCCAGATTTAATTTAAATGAGATAGTAGAATCAGTTGTAGCTGTATTTTCTAAACTATAATATAGATCGTTAGTATTTAGAATTCGGTTATTATGGAAAAAGTTGAACCCAAATTTATTCTTATCACCATCAAATAAAATCAATGGTTTACCCTCATGAGTTTTAAAATCTTTTAATTCAACAGAATAAACTTTAGCACCTTTGCTGGCAAATTTAACTTTGATTTTGTTGTTTTCCAGAGTGTAGAACTGATTATCTCCAATAACAACATCAGCAAATAGACCATATTTATTGCTTAATTCCTTTTGAATGGTACTGTCAGCAGTGTTTTCATCAAAGGCAATAGTGTTTTCAGCTTCTTTCTTTTTTTCTAATTCTAAGGCAGCTTGTTGGTTAACTATGTCAACTTGACGTAAAGAATCCTGATATCTTTCCTGAGCCTCTTGTTGCTCTTTGGTTGGTTTGGTCCACCACATAAAAACGCCAATAATGACGCTAATGAGAACCAATCCGGTAACGGAATTTTTATCCATTTTCGATTTAAATTTTCAGTTTATATATTATTTATTTTTGGATAGCAGCATTTATAAATGCCATAAAAATTGGATGTGGTTTAAGAACAGTACTACTGTATTCAGGGTGAAACTGCACGCCCATAAACCATTTAAGTTCCGGAATTTCTACTATTTCCACTAATCCTGTGTCAGGATTACATCCGGAAGCAATCATCCCTTTCTCTTCAAATTGAGTTAAAAAGTCATTGTTAAACTCATATCTATGACGGTGTCTCTCATGAGTTGACTTTTTATCGTAGGCCTGGTATGCTTTTGTTCCTTCTTTTAAAGAACAATCATAAGCACCTAAACGCATTGTACCACCCATATCAGAAACATTTTTCTGATCTTCCATTAAGTCAATTACTTTAAATGGAGAAGAGTGATCCATTTCTGCAGAGTTTGCTTTTTCAAGCTCTACAACGTTTCGGGCAAATTCAATTACCGCACACTGCATTCCTAAACAGATACCTAAGAATACTTTGTTGTTTTCTCTTGCGTACTGTACAGCTATTAATTTTCCGTCAATACCTCTGTTTCCAAAACCAGGAGCAACTAAAACTGCATCAAGATCTCCAAGTTTTTCAGCAACATTTTCAGATGTTAACTCCTCTGAGTGTATTAATTTAATTTTTGCTTTTCTATCGTGATAAGTAGCTGCATGAATTAATGCTTCAATAATAGATTTGTAGGCATCAGCAAGCTCAACATATTTACCAACTAAACCGATGGTAACTTCTTGTTCCGCATTTTTTAATTTAGAAAGGAAACTCTTCCATTTTTTTAAATCTGGAGTTTTGCTAACTGGTAATTCTAATTTTTCTAAACAAATCTCATCCAATCCTTCTTCCTGCATTTTTACAGGAACTTCATAGATTGTAGAAACATCAATAGATTGAATAACTGCACGAGGATTTACGTTACAGAATAATGCAACTTTCTTTCTGATTTCAGGTCCAAGATCTTGCTCTGTACGAAGAACCAATACGTCAGGCTGAACTCCAGCCTCAAGTAATGTTTTTACAGAGTGTTGAGTTGGTTTTGTTTTTAATTCTCCTGATGCGTTCAGGTAAGGAACCAATGTTAAATGGATTACCATTGCTCTGTTTCCAAGTTCCCATTTTAACTGACGAACAGACTCAATATATGGTAATGATTCAATATCACCAACTGTTCCACCAATTTCAGTAATAACCACATCAAACTTATGTTTTGTACCTAAAAGCTTAATGTTTCTTTTAATCTCATCAGTAATATGAGGGATAATTTGAACTGTTTTTCCAAGAAAATCACCTTTACGCTCTTTGTTAATCACATTTTGGTAGATTCTTCCTGTAGTTACATTGTTAGCCTGAGAAGTTGGAACATTTAAAAAACGTTCATAATGTCCTAAATCCAAATCTGTTTCTGCTCCATCCTCAGTAACATAACATTCTCCATGCTCATATGGATTCAATGTTCCCGGATCCACGTTTAAATATGGATCTAGTTTTTGAATTGTAACTTTATAACCTCTCGATTGTAATAATTTTGCTAAAGAAGCTGAAATAATTCCCTTGCCTAATGATGAGGCAACCCCTCCTGTCACAAAGATATATCTTGTATCCGGCACTGTATCAACAATTTAAATTAAACCTAAAAAACTCTTCAATTTTAAAGGTACAAAGGTAAAAATTAAAAGATAAATAAAAAGAAGATAAGTGCTTCGGATTAATGATTTAAGTATTGTTTTGATTTATTTTTACTTAAGCTTAATGTTGGATAATGCTTTTCTACATGTTTATCCAATCGATTCCCTTTTTAAGTAAATTCATTGTTTTGTCTTCATTTGTATAAGGACTTATTGTAAAGTTATGTTCCCATTCCACCATTGGAGGCAGACTAATTAATATTGATTCTGTGTTTCCACCTGATTCTAAACCAAATTTGGTGCCTCTGTCATATACTAAATTAAATTCGGCATATCTTCCTCGTCTGATGTGTTGCCATTTTTTTTCTTCTGCAGTATATTTTTTATCTCTTTTGTCATCCATGATCTTACAATAAATATCCGGATAAAGCTTAGCCAGTTCAATGGTGAAATTTTTAAGATTGTTTAGTTCTGTTTCTGATTGCGGTTGAATCATGTCAAAGAAAATACCTCCAATTCCTCTGGTTTCATTTCTGTGCTCTATAAAGAAATAATCATCTGCCCAATCTTTGAATTTAGGATAAAATTTTAAATCGTATTTATTACATACTTCAGCTAATTGTTTATGAAACCATTTTGCTTCATCAACATCAATATAATGAGGAGTTAAATCTATTCCTCCTCCAAACCAGCATGTACCATTATCCAACTCAAAAAATCTAACATTCATATGAATTATTGGTATATGCGGATTATTGGGATGTATAATAGACGAAATACCAGTAGCTTCATATCTTTCAGCCTGGGTTTCTAATATGGATTCCATACGATCAGAGAACTTTCCTTTTACATGAGAAAAGTTAAGGCCTGCTTTTTCAATGATATCTCCATCTTTTAAAACTCCTGTAACACCATAGCCAATTTCTTTTGACCATGGTACTTTCGTAAATCTGCCGTTACCATCTCCTGTTTCCAATTGATGGCACATTTCCTGCTGCAGCTCTAAATATATATTTGCTATTTCTTCTGTCTTGTTCATTATGTTTTCTTTCCATTACTAAAAGGAACTCACCCCAAAATATATATTAAGGATCGTTGCATTCATTTATGTATGAGTGTAAGCATTTAGTAACGCTTATAGCTTATTTAACATCTGATTTATTTATTTGTTTATAGTGGTTTTTAGTAATTGAATATAAAATGAGCTATATATTTTTAGTCTGGACTAAAGATTATATATAATTAAGTATGGTTATTATTTGTGACCCAAGGTTTAATGGTTGTAACTTGTATGTAGCTACCAAATAATAGTTTGTTGTAATAAGTCAAGAAAGACTGAAACTAAATAGAAAAAATATTGAGTTGTTGATTTTAAAATTTACAGATATATGAATATAGTAGTTATCTATATTGGATTGTTTATCTTGGTAACACTGAATTTAACAGGACAGTCTAAAGATGAAAACAACAATAGAATAAAGGCTACTGTTTCTGAAAATTCAATGTTTAATCTTCAGCGTAATGCTGTTTATAATGAAAATATTCTTGCTTTTGCATACGAGAGATTACTTCCTGTGAATAATAAAAGTGCATTTGCACTTAAAGGTGGGTTTTTAATCTGGGATCCAATTATTCCTATGGTTGAAGGTGCTTTTGTAACTGGAGGTAACAAGAATTTCTTTGAAATGGGAGTAGGAGCTTTAATTGCTGATACCAATGATGATGAAGAGCAGGGATTTGACTTTGTTACGTTTAGGATCGGGTACAGATATCAGGCTTCTAAAGGTTTTTTATTAAAGACATCGGTTTTTCATTCTCCAGATAACTTTATCTTACCATGGATATCTTTAGGATATACTTTCTAAATTGAATTAGAAAACTATTCTTTTTTTGACTTCCTGAAAAAACGGCCTACACTTTTTTTCTGAAAATTATAAAAGAAACGAAACTGTCCAAACAAGGTTCCGATCACCAGTAGTAGAATTTGATAAGATGGGAGTATGGTTAATATATACATTGGGATTTTAATCCAAAGTGACGTATCTGAATCAATACCAAGAATATCAAAAATAATTTTTTTTACATAAACAGCTGCACTTCCTGTTACCGAAAAAACAACCAGTATAATAATTATCTGAAAGTTAGAATCAATACCCCACCTGTCTTTTAATTTCTCTAACATAAATTTAATTTTTAAGAAATTACTAAAAATGCAGGCTTCAGTTTGAGCCTTGAATTTTACTGTTTTTAGAAATTCCTTTTAATTTTATTATTTAAAAAACTGTTGGAAGTTTATAAGCTTCCAACAGTAGATATTCTGTTTTATCGTTGCCAGTTTGTTCTTTTAATCCAGTCGGCAACAAATTTTGCATTATCATATGGTATATCCGGTAAAAAACCGTGCCCCAGGTTTATTATCCAGTTGTGATTCTTACTGCCAAAATCAATGTATTTATTTAATGAAGCTTCAATGGTTTTCTGGTCTGCATACAATAACCTTGGATCTATGTTTCCTTGTAATCCAATATTGCTATCCACCATTTTTCTTGCAGTTTCAATTGGTGTTTGCCAATCAATACTTAAATAGTCACACATGTCAGGAGTTACTTCTTTGATACCACATCCCAAATCTTTAGGGAAGTAAATAAAAGGAATACCTTCTTCACGAACAGCTTGTGCAATCTTCTTAACAGCAGGGAAAAATAACTCTTTATATAAATCAAAAGGAATTAAACCTCCATGAGTTTCAAATAGCTGGAAGACTTTAATGCCATGTTGAATTTGTCCTTTAGCGTATATTATTGATAAGTCAGTAATAACCTCAATAAGCTTTTTTACTGTTTCTTTATTCTGATATAAATACTTTAATGTAATTGGAAAATCTTTACTTCTTCCAATTCCTTCAAGCATATAACATAAAACAGTTAAAGGTGCTCCGCAAAAACCAATTAAAGGAATTTGCTCTGGTTTTGTGGCTATAATTTGCTTAATAACCTCATATATGTAATTTAATTTCTCAGGATCAGGATGTAATTCTGATAATGGATCTTTTCTTTCAGAAAGTGGAATATCAAATTCCGGTCCTTTATCCGTAAAATCCAATCCCATACCCATAGCGTAAGGGATAACTAAAATATCTGAGAATAAAATTACTGCATCCACGCCAAGATCATCAATGGGTAGTAAGGTAACTTGTGCTCCCAGTTTTGGATCTTGCATCATCTCCCAAAAAGAATACTTCTCTTTTAATTTCATATAAGAAGGAAGTACTCTACCTGCCTGTCGCATAAACCAGAATGGCGGTCGTTCAGTTTTTTCTCCAGCCAGGGTTTTTAATAGTATCGAATCGTTCATAAACGTTTAATTCTTAAGCTGCTTTAATGCATTGAAACTTGAATCAATGGTTTTTTGCAAATCTTCCTGTGTATGTGTAATGGAAACAAATCCAGCCTCAAATTGAGATGGAGCAGTATATATTCCACTTTCAAGCGACATTAAGAAATATTTTGCAAATAGATCTGTGTCACACGTCATCACATCGTTAAAATTGTTGACTTCTTTTTCTTTTGTAAAGAATAATGTAAACATAGAACCTACACGATTGATAACACCAGGAAAGTTTAGTTGTTCAAGATTGTTTTGTAATCCATCTACTAAAAACTTTGATTTTTCTTCAAGCTGAGTATAAAAATCAGGAGTACTGTTTAATAATTTTAATGTGGTAAGTCCTGCAGCCATAGCCATTGGATTACCCGATAATGTTCCTGCCTGGTATACTGGACCGTTTGGAGCTAAGTGATCCATGATTTCTTTTTTACCTCCATAAGCTCCTACAGGTAAACCTCCTCCGATGATTTTACCCAATGTTGTTAAATCAGGAGTAATACCTAAAACTTCCTGAGCACCACCTTTTGCTACTCTGAATCCGGTCATTACTTCATCAAATATCAGTAATGTGCCATTTTCTGTACAGGCTTTTCTTACGCCCTGAATAAATTCATCTGTTGGACGAACAACACCCATATTACCAGTTACAGGTTCTAAAATAACGGCTGCAATCTGGTCTTTGTACTCACTAAATAAGCTTAAAACAGAATCCAAATCATTATATTGAGCAGTTAAAGTATCGCTTGCAGTTCCTTTGGTAACTCCAGGTGAGTTAGGAGTACCAAAAGTCAATGCTCCGGATCCGGCTTTAATTAAAAAAGAATCACCATGTCCGTGATAGCATCCTTCAAACTTAATAACTAAATCTCTTTTTGTATATCCTCGAGCCAAACGTAGTGCACTCATTGTTGCTTCTGTTCCAGAGTTAACCATTCGTACGCTTTCAATTGAAGGAATCATCTCACAAATAAGATTTGCCATTTCTGTTTCCATTAAGGTTGGCGCACCAAAACTTGTTCCTGTTATAGCTGTTTTATGTAGTGCTTCAACAACATCTGGGTGGGAGTGACCTAAAATCATAGGTCCCCAAGAAGCTACATAGTCAATATATTCGTTGTTGTCAATGTCTGTTACTTTTGATCCTTTAGCGCTTTGAATAAATAAAGGATTTCCGCCTACGGATTTGAATGCTCTTACCGGAGAGTTTACGCCTCCGGGTATATGTTTTACTGCTTCCTGAAAAGCTTTTATACTATTTTCTGTATTCATTTTTATATAAAGTATAAAGTATAAAGTATAAAGTATAAAGTATAAAGTATAAAGTATAAAGTATAAAGTATAAAGTATAAAGATTCTTTATGCACCTTTTACCAATATATGTTTGCTTGATTGGTAAAAGTCTTTAGTCTTTATACTTTTGTCTTATGTCTAACTTAAAGCTGATCAATTATATCCTGAGTATGGTATGAGATAATGATATCAGAACCTGCTCTTTTAATTGAGGTTAATATTTCAAGTGTAATTCTGTTTTCGTCAATCCATCCTTTTTCTGCAGCAGCTTTAACCATTGAAAACTCACCACTTACATTATAAGCAGCAATAGGCATGTTAAAAGTATCTTTTACTCTTCTGATTACATCCAGATAGCTTAATGCTGGTTTTACCATTACAATATCAGCACCTTCAAAAATATCTTGCTCTACTTCACGAATAGCTTCATTACTGTTTGCCGGATCCATTTGGTAGGTAGCTCTGTTTCCGAACTGAGGTGCACTTTCGGCTGCGTCTCTGAATGGTCCGTAAAAGGCAGAAGCATATTTAGCAGAATAGGCCATGATTGGCATATTTGTAAAATCGTTATCATCTAACACTTTTCTGATATGGCCAACACGTCCGTCCATCATATCACTTGGTGCAATCATATCAACTCCGGCTTCAGCCAATGATAGTGATTGTTTACCTAAAGTAAGTAGGGTAGAATCATTATCCACGTCGCCATTGATAATAGTACCACAATGTCCGTGCGTTGTATATTCGCAATTACATACATCAGCAATAATAAATAAATCAGGAAGTTCATTTTTTATTGCTCTTGTTGCCTGTTGTACAATTCCGTTGTGTTCACAAGCAACCAATCCGTGCTCATCTTTATGTTCCGGAATACCAAAAAGTAAAATTGATTGAACACCTTTGTTGTATAATTCTTTACATTTTTCAACTAATAAATCAACAGATAATTGATAGTTGCCGGGCATAGAATTAATTGGATTTTGTATCCCTTTTCCCGGGCGAACGAATAAAGGCATAATTAAGTCATCACGCGTAAGACGGGTTTCCCTGATCATATTTCGGGTGACTTCAGATTGTCTCATTCTTCTTAATCGTGTAATTGGAAATGCCATATCTTTAATTTTTAATTGAATTATAAGTTTTTATAATAGTTATACACCGCATTAAATATACCTAATGCATTTGGTTCTTTAGCTATAGTTAATGGTGTAATTCCTTGTTTTAGTGTTGCTTCAGCTGTAGTTTCTCCAATACAAACAGCTTTTAAATTTTCATTTGAAACCAGTGTAACCAGATTATTAATAGCTGAAGGACTGGCCAAAATAATCATGTCGTATTTATTGTTTTTTATCTTATCAATTACAGATTCGTTAATGTTTTCTGGTTTTGAATTGGTATAAACATTTAGTCTCGAAACCTCAGCTATAGTATTTAGTTTTTGAATAAGATGATTTGGAGATAAATCGCCTGTAGGCCATAAAACAGTAGCCTTTTTATCTTTTAAGTGGGTGTATAGTTTATCTGCAAATTCTTTTCCTGTTTTTGCATTAGCATCATATTCAATATGAAATCCCCTGGCTTTTATCTCTTCAGAAGTTTTATAACCAATACTAACAATGTTAAGTTTGTTTAGCAGATTTGTTGCATTCTGATAATGATTTATGCTCTCGTTAAAAAAATGAAATGCATTAGCACTGGTAAAAGCTATGTGTGTATAGTTGTCTATCCGGCTTATTGTTTTTTCTACATCAGGATTGTTTTTAATCGCAGACAGGTCAATCATAGGTAATTCAATTACAGAAGCACCTTCTTTTTCAAAGAGGAGTTGTAATTCTTTTGATTTACCAAATGGTCGTGTCGAAATAAAAACTTTACCGGAAAGTATACTATCCATATTAAATTACTGAGCGTTTCTTATGCTATTTAAAATGTCGTTAGCTCCTAAATTGATTAATTGCTGAGCCAAATCTTTACCAATCTGATCTGCTTTTTCTACATCATCAGTAATGGTTTCTTTTAAATATTGTTTACCATCCAGTGACGAAACAAAACCTGTAATAGTTAAAATGTTGTTCTCAAGTTTACTGTAACTTCCAACCGGAACCTGACATCCTCCCATCAAGGTCTTCATAAAAGATCTTTCAGCTGTAACCTGGTTTAAAGTATCCTGATGATTGATCAGTTTCAAAAAATTATTGATGATTTCATCATCAGAACGAGATTCAATGGCAATTGCACCCTGAGCTACAGCAGGAATGAATTCTGAAGGCTCTAAAATCTCAGTAATATAATGGTCTAATTCTAATCTTTTTAATCCTGCAGCAGCCATAATCATTGCATCACAATAACCATCTTCCATTTTTTGCAGGCGGGTATTTACATTACCACGGATGTCTACAATTTTAAAATCAGGATTGATTTTTTTTAGTCCGGCAACTCTTCTTAAGCTTGAAGTGGCAATGGTATGTTCCGGGGTAAGATCTTTAAGTTTAATGTTGTTTTTACTTACTAAGGCATCCCTGAAATCAGCTCTTTCTAAAACAGCACCCAGGCAAAATTCCTCCGGTAATTCAGTAGGAAGGTCTTTTAAGCTATGAACTGCAAAATCAATTTCTTTATTTAATAAGGCTACTTCAAGTTCTTTGGTAAACAAGCCTTTATCTCCAATTTTAGATAAGGCAACATCCAGAATTTTATCTCCTTTTGTTTTTATAATCTTTACCTCAATATTTATAGAAGCATCTAATTTTTCAATTTCAGATTTTACTTTATAAGCCTGGTATAACGCAAGTTTACTACCCCGCGTTCCTATGGTGATTTTATTGGGATACATATATTGTAAATGTATTATTCGTTGATGTTATCGTTAAAATTAAAAAGTTGGTTTATCACATCTAATGAATCTGTTGAGTTTCCATTGTTTGTAACGTCTTTCAAATTTTTGATAAGCATTCGGATGTATTTCTGAGTAAGCAAACCAGTGTATTTTTCTATTTGTTCAATGGTTGCTTCATCCATGTTTTTTCTATACTCACCTAATTCATTTTCGCTCAATTGCTGCATGTTTGAGGTAATAGATTTTATAACAGGACGAAGGGAGCGACTGTTTAACCAGTTCAGGGATTCGTCAACCAATTCATCAATAATGATGTTGGCATTATCCACACTGTTTTCTCTCATCTCTTTATGGTCATCAAGGATTTTTTGTAAATCATCAACGCAAATTAGCTGAGAGTTTTTTAGTTCTCCAATTTCTATATCTATATTTCTTGGAACAGATAAGTCAATAAACAGCTGCTTTTTGTTTTTTCTTATTTTTTGAGCCTGTTCTATATCTTCTTTGGTTACAAGGTATTCACCTGCACTGGTAGCTGTTAAGATAATATCAAATTGTGCTAAGTGATCTTTATAGTTGTTGAATAGAATAGGATTAACTTTCCATTTCTTTCCTATTTCAAGTGTTTTTTCGTCGGTACGATTTGTAACAGAAATATTTGTAACACCTCTTTTTTTGAAATCACGTAAAGCCAGCTGACCGGTTTCCCCAGTTCCAATAATTAAAATGTGCTGAGGAACAAGATCTTTAAATATTTTTTCGCACATATCAATAGCTACATAGCCAACTGAAGTTGCACCTTGTTGAATAGAAGTTTCAGTTCTGACCCTTTTACTACACTCAAAAGATTTTTGAAATAAGCGCATCAAAATTGCATCTGTTAAGTTTGCTTCAGTGCAATATACATACGCCTTTTTCATTTGGTTTACTATCTGATTTTCACCAATAACCATAGAGTCTATTCCGGATGTAACTCTGAATAAGTGCTTAATGGCATCTTCATTCATATAATGATAAAAACTGGAGCTATAGTCTTCTTCCACTTTCATGAAAGAATGTAACTCTCTTAAGATATTATCCTTACACTTATTATCTAAGCATTTTTCTTTAGAATAGTATACTTCAGTTCTGTTACATGTAGCCAAAACAACTACACCCGCAATTTCTTTTATTTGCAATAAACGTTCTGATAATGGAATGATATCATCACAAGGAATTGCAAATTTATCTCTGATATTTAAAGAAGCTGTTCTATGGTTTAATCCCAATACGCCCAACATAAAATTTCCTTTTGACCAATAAAAATAGTAATTACATTTTACGAATTATGTATCAAATGTTACATAAATTGAGAAATCTACATATATAAAGGTGAAGGTCGCGTAGTATTTGGGATTTGAAAGTTAAAACTAGTCCATGTTTTACAATCAAAGACTTTTAGTTTTTTATGTAAGAAGTTTGTATTGTATATCTTTAGCTTGATCTTATTGTTTTGTGTTTCTTCACAACAATCAGAAGTGTATTTACAAAAGAAATAAGTATTGCAATTGTCAATTTTAGCAGGCTCTTGATATGCAATGATTTTTATATCAAGATTTTCTTCTTTAGAATGTTTTTTTGATTTAAGGGCATAAGTACCATAGCCAAAAATATATATTAAGGCTAAAATGATATATGTAATATGTGTAGAAAATACCCCTATAAAAAACACCGTATTCTAATTTTATTGTGATGCCAAAATTAATTAATATTAAATAAATATTACTACGATATTTGTCAACTTTAACAAAAAAAGATGATTTGTAACAAAACAAATCATCTTTTCTAATATTATAAAATACAATAAGTATTATTCATCCATACTGTCAAGCATATCAATTTTTTCCTGAAGCAGCTTAATGTTTCTTTTTCCATTTTCAATCTTATGTTGAAAATCTTTAATTAAAGAAGCTGAGCTTTTGCTTTTTGCAAAGAAACCTATGTTGTTTTCCCAAACAGTAATGTCAGTTTCTAACTGCTTAAGTTTTGTTAGTAGCTTGTGGCGTTCAGAGTTGATTTTATCATCCTGATGATCAGAGTGCTTTAAGTTCTCTAATTTATTTCTGAATTTTTGTACGTTTTTATGGTACTCATCCATGTTTAAATTATCAAAATGCTTATTGATTTCATTTCTGAATTCCTGATTAATTCTGTCTTTATCTTTAAAAGGAACGTGACCAATCTCAGAGAATTTTTGTTGGAAACCTTGTAGTCTTTTAAACGTTTCTTCGTTATCACTACTGTTTTTGAAGTTTTTCAATTCCTCAATTAAGGCTTCTTTTTGTTTTAAATTCTCATCTTGTGATTCATCCACATGACTAAAGAATTTAGACTTGTTGTCAAAAAATGCATCACATGCCTTTCTGAATCTGTGCCAGATAGCATCTGATTGACGACGAGGTACAGGACCGATTTGTTTCCACTGTTTCTGAATTTTAATAAATTCATCGGTAGTGTGTTTCCAGTCTGTACTATCTTTCATTGCTTCAGCTTTCTCGCACAGTTTAGTTTTTTCAACTAAATTATCTTGTTGCTCACTTTTGTAGTCTTTAAAGAATTTTCTTTTTTCTTCAAAGAACTGATCACAAGAAGATCTGAAACGTTCATAAATTGCGTTGTTATCTTTTTTAGGAGCAAAGCCAATTGTTTTCCAAGTTTGCTGTAATTCAATCAGTTTTTTGCTCTTGTCTTCCCACTCTTTAGGAGAATGAGCTTCTTCTTTTAAAATAGCTTCCGCTTTTTCACAAAGCTCGGTTTTATGTTTCAGGTTATCTTTAAGTTGTTCTTTTAAACCTTCAAAATAAGCCTGATGCTTTTGGTTTATAACTGTTGTTGCAGCTTTAAATCTTTCCCAAAGTTCATCTTTTTTCTCTTTTGGAACAGGACCTATTTCGCGCCAGCGATCATGATATTTTTGTAATGTTTTAAAACTATTTACAACGAATTGATCATCAATAAGCTTTTCAGCTTTTTCACAAAGATCCGTCTTTAGTTCAAGATTTTTCTTTAAATCAAGATCCCTTAGCTCTTTGTTGATTTTTACGTAGTTGTAAAAATTCTCAATGTGAAGATTATAAGTATCCCAGGTATCTCTAACCTTATCCTGAGGGATAGGGCCTATTTCATGAAAACGTTGCTGTAAAGTTCTGAATTCGTTAAAGGTTTCATTTAACGATTCCTGGCGGTTTACCAGATTTTTTATAGCTTCAATAACTTCATTTTTAGCAATTAAGTTATTTTCTTTTTCTTCTTCTATTTTTCTTGCAAGATCGGCTTTACGTTGCTTAAACTCATGCAATATATCTTTAATCTCAACCTCAAGAGCATCTATCGGAGCTGCAAAACTTTCTTCTAATTCTCCAGATTCAACAAAACGTTTCTTTAATTCTTCAACTTCTTCATTGTAAATTTTGTAGAATAAAGATTTAATTTCTTCTACTTCATCTTTAATGTCAGTTAAATCAAAGTGTTTAGTGATATGTTTTAAACGTTTTACTAAATCTTCTCTTGATAAAACCGTTAAATCAACTTTATCTAAAACAGGTTTTTCCTCTTCTGTTTCCTGACTTTCTGATTCTTCAGAAACCACCTCACTAGCTTTCACTTCAGAGTCTGATACAATAGTATTATCATCATCCTGTGTTGGGGTGTTTATTGTTTCTTCTTGTTTATCAACGGTTTCGTTGTTGTTGTCTTGCGTATTTTCAGGAGTGTTTGCAGAATTTAATTCTTTTTCTTCTCCAGACTTGTTTAGATCATTTGCTTCCATCAGCATAAAAGTTCGTGTTACAATAAACTTCATAATGAAAGATTCAGATACTGATATCCTTGTCTTTCCATACTACGAATATATTATATATAGTTAAAACCTCAAATTTTTTTGCCCTTAACATCGTATATAAATTTAAAAGATTACAAAAAGCAGCAACTATTTTAAAATAAGAGCGCTTATCATAACATTTCTAAAATATTATATTTGCAGCAAATTTTATTGTAATGCGAATTGATATTTTAACCTTATTCCCTGAAATGTTTCAGGGACCATTTAGCGAATCGATTATTAAAAGAGCTCAGGAAAAGGGATTGGTGGAGTTAATGTGCCATAATATTCGTGATTATTCTACCAATAAACATAAAAAAGTAGATGATTATGCGTTTAGTGGTGGTGCAGGAATGGTTATGCAGATTGAACCTATAGCCCGTTTAATAGAAAAACTTCAGTCAGAGAGAACGTATGATGAAATTATTTATGTAACTCCTGATGGTCAAACGCTAAATCAAGGTATTGCTAATACTCTTTCGCTTAAAGGGAATATAATGATTTTATGTGGTCACTATAAAGGAGTAGATCAGCGCGTAAGGGATCATTTTATTACAATGGAAATTTCGATTGGAGATTATGTTTTAACAGGAGGTGAATTAGCAGCTGCGGTTATTGCTGATTCTGTAATACGATTAATTCCCGGTGTTATTTCTGATGAAACTTCTGCTTTAACAGATTCTTTTCAGGATAATTTATTGGCTCCACCGGTTTATACTCGTCCGGCAGATTATAATGGATGGAAGGTTCCGGATGTATTGCTTTGTGGTGATTCCAAAAAAATTGATGCATGGAAAGAGGAGCAAGCTTATAAAAGAACCAAAGAAAGAAGACCAGATTTGTTAAAGTAGAGTCTTTAGTCCTGAGCACAGAGCTTGGGGCTTATTACTTTATTTTTGGATAGAATTAATTTGTTTAGAAATGTAATTGCTTTGTTTTGGTACCTCAAGACATTACGCAATACAGCTATTCTATACTTTTTTATCTTACCTATTGACATAAGGACAAGCATTAATAAGAATAGAGTTTTATGGATTGAAATAACATACATAATGCTCTCAACACCATATTATTTGTGTCAGAAAGGCAAACCTAGGTCTACAAGGTTGATTAGGATATATCCAGTTTTCGTTCTACCAGTTCCTTTCATCTTTCAGCCTTTTACATTACGAACTTTATAAACTTTACTTATTTTTGTGTTCGTTTTTTTCATTACTATTAACCATATAAACTGATTATAAATGAAAATTAATTGTTTATTACATGTAGATTTTGAAACTCCGGGATATATTGTTGATTGGGCCGAATGGAATGATTTTGAGGTTTCCTATACTCGTGTTTACGATAATGATCCCTTTCCTGAGTTAGACGATTTTGATATGTTGGTGGTTATGGGTGGACCAATGGGTGTTTATGAATATGATAAATATGCATGGTTGAAGGAAGAACAGGATTTTATTAAAAAAGCTATTGTTGCCGACAAATATGTTTTAGGAATTTGTTTGGGATCGCAGTTGATTGCAGCAGCTTTAGGAGCTAAAGTATATCCTTCCGGAAGACAGGAGATAGGTTGGTTTAAATTAGAATTAACTGAAGAAGGGAATAATAAGTGGGGGAGTTTTGATCCTGAAAACCGTTGGGTGGTTCTTCATTGGCATGGCGATACATTTGATTTACCCGAAGGTGCTAAGTTGTTGGCTTCTTCAGAAGCTACAAAACATCAGGCATACTCAATTGGAGATAAGGTGCTGGCCTTACAATTTCATTTAGAAGCAACTCCTGCTACCGCAAGGGGAATGTATAATGTTTTAAAAGACGAATTAGAAGAGCTACAAGGGCAAGAATATGTTATGCCGGGAAAAGAAATTCTTAAAAGAGAAGTGTTTTTTCATGATACAAATGCATTGCTTGAAGCTATACTGGATCAATTTGTAAATAACAATTAATAGCTTATAGCCACGAGTTGTGAGCGAAGCGCGATTGTTATTATTAATTAAAAAAGAAGGATGCTAAAGGATAAGATTATATCAAAAGAATCAGGGATTTTATTATATGGATTAACACCTCCAAAAATAAAAACAGAAGAAGAAAAGATTGCTGTTATTGCGCAAAAGCAAATTGAGCGTATAAAAAATATGGATATTGATGGTTTGGTTTTATACGATATTCAGGATGAAACTTCAAGAAATGATTCACCCCGTCCTTTCCCTTTTATGCCAACCTTAAGTCCCGATTATTATAGTAACACCTACTTAAGTGAGTTGAATGTTCCGAAGATCATTTATAAAAGTGTAGGTAAATATAGTGAGGAAGAATTTAGTAATTGGATTAATACTGAAACAGCAAATATCGATTGTTCTGTATTTGTTGGATCACCATCAAAAGATCAGGTTACAAAGATGTCTTTAAGTAATGCCTATAAAATTAAGCAGGATCTGAATTCAGATATTATTTTAGGCGGAGTAACCATTCCAGAGCGTCATGCAGTTAAAGGAGATGAGCATCTTCGTTTGTTTAATAAAATAGATAAAGGATGTCGTTTCTTTATTTCGCAGTGTGTTTATAATATTAATAATACGAAGAATTTTATGTCGGATTATTATTATACATCTGTTGAAAATAACAGGGAATTACAACCTATTATTTTTACACTAACACCTTGTGGTTCTATAAAAACAATGCACTTTATGGAATGGTTGGGAATTGATATTCCTAAATGGTTGATAAATGATTTAAAGCATTCAAAAGATATTCTTTCAAAATCCATTGAAATATGTAAGATGATTGCCTCTGAGATTATTCATTTTGCCAAAGAAAAGAATATGCCTATTGGATTTAATATCGAAAGTGTAGCCATCAGAAAAGAAGAAATTGAAGCTTCAGTGGATCTGTTAAGAGACATAAAAGCCATGATGAATAAATAGTAAAAAATACTTAAGCTACCACACCCTAAGCTCGCGCGTGTTTTCACGCGTGAGGACACGCTCTAAAGCAATTGGATATATTTCAGATATCTCCGTGCTAAAAAAAATAATAACAGAGATCAAAGAGGCACTAATGTTTATCATAGAGAAAATTGATCAAAAAAACTCTGTGTACCTCTGTGAAATATCTTTGTTGCCTCAGTGGTAAAACAAGATTGAAAATAAACAAACAACCAGTATAATGATTAAAAATATTATTAAGTCTGCATTTTTAGCAGGTACTCTATTGGTACTCGCCGGTAATGTGGAAGCTCAAAACGGAAAACTATTTAAAAAATCAAAGTTTAATGGTTATGCCTTTTCTCCGGAAACAGGAGTAGTAGTACCAGATTCTTTATTTGAAACAGGAAAGGGTACTATTGTTCTTGACGGCAAAACTAAAGGATATTTAATGAGTGATGAGGTTTATAAAAACTTTCAACTAACAGCTCAGTTTCGATGGATTGTTAAACCAGATCAAAACAAAAAACGCAATAGTGGTTTAATGTATTATGTTGCAAAAGATCAGGAAGATGCTTTATGGCCATCTGGAATTCAATATCAAATAAAAACTAGTTCTACTGGTAATTTTATTTTATTGAAAAATGTAATTCTTGCTGTTAACGATTCTGTTATAGGGCCAGGAGCAAGCATCAATGTAAATCATTTTTCAGATGCTGAAAAAGAACATGGAGAATGGAACCTGATTGAAATAGAAGCCAAAGGTGATCATGTAAAACAATATTTAAACGGAGTATTGGTTAACGAAGCAACTAAAACCTCAGTTACAGAAGGACGAATTTTATTTCAATACGAAGGTTCTCCAATTGAATTTAACGGTATTAAGGTGAAGAGTTTATAATAGCTCACAGTCTTCAGTATGCAGTCCTCAGTTGTCAGGTGCACTGTAGCTTGTGAACTGAAATCTGCCTTTTCCCTTCTCCTTGTTCCATGTTTCTTTCTTATATAAAGACAATGAAAAATATTCTACTTTTATCAATAAGCATATTAGTATCAATGACTGTAAATTCTCAAATCATTAAAAAGAAACTACCTAAAAAAGTAGTTGTTTTAACCTTTGATGATGCAGTTGTTAGTCAGTATAACTATGTAGCTCCATTATTAAAAGAATACGGATTTAACGCTACATTCTTTATCTGTGAGTTTCCTAAAGTATTTAGCGATACAACCAAATATATGACCTGGGATAAGGTTGGAGCCTTGAATAACATGGGTTTTGAGATTGCGAACCACACCAAAAATCATGCACATGTAAATAGTATTAGCGAAGGGAAGATTAAGGAGGAACTTGATTATATAGAAGGGAGATGTTCTGAACAAGGAATAGACAAAACCATATCATTTGCCTATCCGGGTTATGGATTAAATGAAAAGGCCTTGAATGCATTAAATCAATATGGATTCAAGTTTGCCAGGGCAGGAGGTAGCCGTCCTTATGATCCTACTTTAGATCATCCGTTGTTAATTCCAAGCTGGGCTACTAATGCCGATAATAAAGATCAGATTATGGAGGCCTTTAATCAGGCTGAGAGAGGAAAGATTATTGTTCTGACTTTACATGGTGTTCCTGATTATGATCATCCATGGGTAACCACTCCACCTGAACTATTTAAAGAATACATACAATACCTGGCAGATCATAAGTTCAAAGTTTTGTCCTTAAAAGATCTGACTAAATATATTGATATTGACAAGGCAAAAGAAGTTCTGTCTCCTGATTTTACTGAAACATTGAAGAATTAGTTTTATAGTAAAGGCAAACACTATTAAATCTAAAAGCACAAAGTATTTAAATCGTTTAAAAAATAATCAAATGCAAATTATAACAGCATGTAGCGTTGAAGAATGTACGTCTTTAGGAAAAATGGTGATTGAAGCAGAAGGGCAGGAAATATTAATTATACATACCGAAGGTAAATATTTTGCAGTAAGCAATATTTGTCCTCATGCCAAAACAAAACTGGTTAGTGGAAGGGTAGAGGAAGATACTTTAACCTGTTCTAATCATGGAACTTGTTTTGATTTGAAAACAGGTGCAATTCGTATTGATAAGATAGATGAGGATTTATTAGATCAACTGGATGTTGATGACTTACCTTTCGGACCGCTTAAGACATACCCATTAAAAATAGAAGATGGTAATATTTTAATTGAATTAGAATAATTGATCTCACAAGCTAGCACCGAAATGTTTTCGGTGCTTTAATCAACTACAAGGAGATAAATTAATCTTATCAATATAGGTCCTGAGTAGAGATGTAAGGCTTTATATCAGGCTTTACACAATACTTTAAAAACAAACAATCTCTTGTGTTTTTTCTGGTATGAGGATAAGGTAGTTCGCTCTTAATATGTATATAGAAGTAATTCAGGCGAAAGAACAACTAACGCCTGATTCTACAATGTCTTTAGAGAATTAGTTTTTAATAATCACTTTAAAAACTCTAGACTCATTATCCCTTTCTATTTTTAGTAGGTAAATACCATCCGGAATATTACTTACATTAACCGGTTCTGTTTGATTTGTGATGTTTTTAGTCATTACAACAGTACCATTAGGTGTTAATAGTGTCATTTTGCTTTCTTCAATAGTCACAAAATTAAAGTCAATATAAATACGTTGAGATGCAGGATTTGGATATACATCAACATTCTTTAGTTTATTATCTTCCTCAGAAACCGTGAACTCTTCTAAAGTGATTTGTTTTAAAGCTTTATTACGACAGCCTTCCTCCGAAATACCAATGAGTTCAACGTATCCATTGGCATCAGTACCCCAATTAACAGAAATACTTTCTGCATCAATAATACTTTCTGAAACTGCACCATCTACATACCATATATTTCTTTCTGGCACGCTGTTTACAGAAGAATAGATAACTCCTTCAGTTTCAAAATAAGCAGTGTCATTACCTAATATTTGAACTTGAGGTAAAGAGTTTACGTTAATATCTAAATATTGAGGTAAACCAACACCGCATCCATTTTCCGTTTGTACTTCAATGGTGTATTGACCTGCATCCTTCCATTCAACATAACCTTGTGTATCAGAGTATGAAATGGGATTTCCTTGTGTGATACTCCATTTGTTTTGGGAATAAGGCATTTGCAGAACCTTATAATTTTCAAAATCTCCGGCACAAACATCCGTTTCACCACTAATATAACCTGCTGCAGATGGCGTAAAACCTTCAGCAACTTTTATAAATAAACCATATGGCCCAACTACATAAGCATTTCCATCATAAATTTCTAAGTCAAGCATCCTATCCATATTGCCGGTTAAAACTGCCCATGTTAAACCTGCATCCTTAGTGGTATACAATTGGTTTGTTGTTATTAAGTAACCTTCAGTACTGCTGGTAAAGTTTATTTCCTGGATATCACTTTTTATTTGAGTTTTTAGCGACTCCCAACTATTTCCTCCATTATTGGTTTTTAACAAAATACCATTTGAACCAGCTAAAAACATCTGGTTTTCATCAAGTATATATCCTGTTCTTAGGTATCCATCATCTGTAAATGAAAACTCCTTCCATGTTTTTCCACCATCTTTTGTCTGCAGGAATATATCACTTCCCATAAGAAATCCAGTCTGATCATTTCCGAAGTATGAATTATATACATATTTATCCGTAGTATAAACCGGCTGCCATGTTGTACCTAAATCATCGCTTCTGTATAAAACTCTGTTATCAATACTATATGCTTGCATCATCAATAATGTTTGATTACTCAGGCACTGAAAGCTATCCCAATAAAGTGGCACTTCCTTGCTGATCCAGTTTAATCCGCCGTCGTTAGAAATATAAATACTATCAGATACTGTTAAGATATTGTTCTTATCAATAAAGAAGCAACTACCCATTCTATCGGTTACAAACTTTATCGGATTCCATGTTAATCCATTGTCTTCTGTTTTAAGCAGATAATCCCCACTCCATTTATTAGCTACAATATATCCTGTGTTGTCTTCAAAGAATACGTCTCTGAATTCCATTGTTCCGTTCAGGTTACTTACTACGTCCCAGTTGTCACCATTATCCTGAGAACTTAGAATAACATGGCCATGTTCTGATGTGCTGCCATAACTGGCTCCGTTTCCTACTGTTATTCCGTTGGTTCCAGAAGGATTAAAAGCTATTGCAGATAAACTTGCGTATATTCCGGTATCATTGGTTTTATCAGAACTCCAGGTACCACCGCCATCTGATGTTTTGAATAAGGTGGCACCAGACCATCCGCCTACTACATAACCCACATTTTCATCAACGAATAATAGTTGTTCTGCATAATCAGTGCTAACCTTAGATATAATCTCCCATGAGTTACCAGAATCCGAAGTGCTAAGTATTTGTCCATCCTGAGTCAAAATATATCCTGTTTGTTCAGATGTAAAAACAATATCTTTGAACACAGATCCTGATTGTAAATCATTCAGATCAACTTTAGTCCATGTTTTTCCTGAATCTGATGTTTTATATAATGATCGGGAGGTGCCACATATAAAACCTGTATTCTCATCAATAAAACCAATCGATTTAAAGTTGTTGTATCCTAAGGTTTTCAATTCCCAGCTTTTTCCACCATCCGTTGTTTTAAAAATCATTCCTTCCTCGCCGGTTATAAAACCCAAATCCTCATTGATAAAAAATATATTTGTGATGTAAGGGTATTCATTGTAATTAATGTCCAGAGGAAACCAATGTAAACCGCCATCTATAGTTTTTAAAACCAGATTATTATAGTTGCCCATTATATAACCGGTTTTATCATTTACAAATTGTATCTTATCCAGATTGTATAATGTTCCGCTATTGATCTTTTCCCAGCTTTTGCCGTAATCTGTTGAATGAAGAATTACACCATTATCTCCTACAGCAAAAATTGTATTTTCATCAATAAATTCAGCGTCGGTTAAAGCATAACTCATATTATAAACAATCTTATTGCAAGCGCCGATTACTGCCGGTTCATTTACATTATTAACCTGAAGAATATAAGATTCATTACTAACGATGTTTTCATTTTGATTGCTAAATACAACGTCGATTACATAGGTATTTTTAGTCTCATAATCCAATTCGTTTAATAGAATCAGTTCGTTATTTACTATTGAAAATTCTTTATTATCATCGTTGTCTGTTTCTGTATTTAATTCAATAGTCCAGTTACTAATATTTCCATCATTACAAATAAAATTTGCTACGGTAGTATTGGGCAAATCATCTTCATTAATAGAATAGTTACTCAATGTAAATAGCTTGTTTTCTGCTACTGCATAATTAATGTGTTTTTGTACAGATGTTGAGTCGTAAAATATAAATGGCATTTCGGCCTGACCGGTGACTGTTCCTGATAAATTGATTTCAAATTCATTTTCGTTAGGATCGTTATTTAAAATCTTCAGTTTTCCGCTTATGGTACCTTCCTCATTTGGTAAAACGTAAAGTTTTAATGTGTCAACATCCAATGGTTCTATCTTATTTTTACTGTTGTTTACAGACCATTCGTTACCATATACACTTATGTCAGAGAGGTAAAGGTCTTTTTTACCTTTGTTGGTAATAAATAAGTTAAATGATCGCCTTCCGTCAATAACCAAATCACCTATATTTAAAGTTTCTTTAGTTTGTATCTTTCTCGACTGAAGGCGAATGCTTATTTCAGGTTTTTCTATGTTGTTCCAAAGGGCTGTGCCCTGACCATCATCCGCCATAAAGTATAGAGTGCCGTTTACATCAAATAAATTTGTTGGATTTGAACCCTTTTGATCATTTATTTCTGAGAAAAAGTTTACATTATTCTCGGAGCCATCAGTATAATACAATTCATTTCCATAACTATCTGAACCATTTGCTGAAAAATATAACAGATTATTAGATACCTCAAGGTTTGAAGAATTGGTGTCTATAGCGAAATCTGTAACGCTCATTGTTCCTTCTGTAGTTCCATCCGATTTCCAAAGAGTTCTGTTATTCGTTGATCCACTAATAAAATAAAGCTCATTATTATAAGCTACATAATTTGACATCGTTGAATTAGAAAAATAGTATTCCCAATCAAAAGAAATAACTTCTTTAGTGCCCTCAGCTGTACCATCGGTAATCCATAAAGCATCGAAGTTTTCATCATAATCGTTGTGAGTGTGAACTGAAAAGAAGATGGAGTTATTAACTAAGGTAAAATTGCCTATATCAATACTTCCATATGCAGAATGATGCAGTTCTTTTAGCAGCGTTAAAGTGCCATCTGCTTGTAATCTATAAAATCTGATATCATTTCTATAAGTGGTGTGTGATATAAAATACAGCTCATTCCCAAAATTTCTGAATTCGGCTAATGAATAATAATCATCAATAGTTGTACTCTCATAAAAATTAGTTACGGTATCATATGTCCATAATTGATTCGATCCGTACCTGTTGGTATAATATAGTTTGTTGTTTGCCGAGGTAAAAGTACCTATGGTAAAGTAACCAGGTCTTTTAACCTCATAAGTTCCTTCCTTTGTTCCATCAGTTCGCCATATATCCTTTTGGCTTCCATCAGAATTTGTGGCTAAAAAGTACATTATGCCGTTGCAAATAACAAAGTTAGAAGGAAGTGAGCTGCCACTGGGATGTATATCAGATAGAATTTCTGTACCTTCTGTTGTTCCATTACTTTTCCATAATTCATTGCCATAAATAGCATCTGTAGCACTAAAGTATAACGTATTATTGTACACATATAGGTTTGATGGATTTGCGGCTGCATAATTTCCGGAAAACTCTTTAATAAGATAAGTACCCTTTGTGGTACCGTCTGAACGCCATAAACCATTTATGTAATTATCATCTTCTGCTACAAAATATAAGATGTCACCAATAGAAACCTGCTCGCTTATTTCAGTAAAACGTTTAAGAAAATTTTGGCTGTAAGAATGTATATATACAACAGTTAATAGAAGGACTAATAACAAGGATTTTTTCATAAATGTTAGATTAGTTAAAGTGTAATTGATTGAATTAAGAATTAGAAATGCAAAAATATAATTTGTTTTATGATTAGTCAAGTTTTGAATAATATATTCTAATATTCAATTTTTTAATAAAAAAGAATTTACAATCGATATAAGGTTACACAGCATGCGCACGTGTACCCACGTGTGAAGACACGGATATAGCTATCCCCTGTAACGCTGGATAATCAGTTGGAGATCTTCATATAATGGAAGAATAAAGATGTTAAGTAGATACAAACAAAAGTTAATGACAGATATATGTTTAAATGTGTACTTGTTTATGAATTAGACCTGATTCGTTAACTGACTAATTATCTTATAAAATAAACAGCCTACATATAATTACTGACTATCAGAATATGATTTTGTACATTTACGATTAGTTAGATTTAAACAGATGTAAATTAATCGAGAAAAGAATAATATGTCACAACCAATAAATATGAACCTTGCCGTACTGATTGATGGAGATAATATACCTTCAGCCTATGTCAAAGAAATGATGGAAGAAATCGCAAAATATGGTAATCCAACAATTAAAAGAATATACGGGGATTGGACGAAACCAAACCTTTCAAAATGGAAAAATATGCTCTTAGAGCATGCAATTACTCCCATTCAACAATATGGATATACCACCGGTAAAAATGCAACAGATTCTGCTATGATTATTGATGCAATGGATATTTTATATTCAGAAAAAGTAGATGGGTTTTGTATTGTATCTAGTGATAGTGATTTTACAAGACTGGCAACAAGATTGCGAGAAGCAGGTATGCAAGTAATAGGAATTGGAGAAAAAAAGACTCCAAATCCATTTATTGTGGCATGTGACAAGTTTATATATATTGAGATTTTGAAGACACAATCTAAGGAAAAACAGTCTGAAGAAGATAAAGAAATCGAAAAGGAATCATTTGAAAAAATTACTCATAAAGAGATAAAACTGATAGCCGATTCAATTAACGACTTATCAGATGATGATGGGTGGGCTTTTCTGGGAGATGTAGGTGGACTGATACAAAAAAAGCGACCTAATTTTGACCCAAGAAACTATGGTTTTCAAAAGCTAACACCATTGATAAATTCAACAGGGAAGTTTGAAATTGAGCAGCGTGAAAATCAAAAAGGCAGATATAAATTGATATATGTAAAAAACAAAGATAAGCGCATAACTCATTCTAGTAGATAATTACCGGGTAAGTTATGCCATGTTGGTTAGTTGCCTCATTAAGTTAGTTGCAACTTTACTGTTTGTCATTCTACAATTTGGCAACCTATTTACGACCTCAACATTGGGCTTCATAAAATAAATTAATAATCAACTGCCAATATATGAAGATAAATATAATATTAGTTTTGGCATTCATGTATATCTGTTGTTGTACCTATGCACAAATCAATTTTGTATCTGGTAAACAGTTTGGTACCAATAAAGATGATGTTTCTCAAATGGTGCTGGCAGATTCTTTAAATAATGTTTTCTTGTTTGGTTCAATTGCTCCCTGCTCTTAGCCCTCCGCCCTTATCAATTTTATGTAAACATTTACCCTAAAATTGAAACCTTTGACTCTTAAAGCAGTATATTCGATCTGTAAATTATAAATAACGGAATAATAAATCCCATAGTAAATATAAACGTAGTTTAATGTCGCTTATAACACCAAAATGGTACAATAAACGTAGTATAATGACGGATATATTTGTTATGTGGACTTATTTATGAGTTGGTTGTAATTCAAAAATAACCTAGAACAAAATGACAATTAATACAAAACTGAAAAGACTTTATAAATCATTATATCCAGAATTAGAAATACAACTCACTAGGTATAATCGAAAAAATACAGGTTCAGAAAGAGCAACTAATCCCTTGCTGTTAAAGGTAGACAAAAGCTATATAGAGGCTGATGTGAAGATTATGTTTTTTGGTAAAGAAACAAATGTTTGGTTGGGCGAAAGAAGAAATGGAGCATTTCTTGGTGAAATAGAACCTGTATTGGATTTGTATGAAAATTTTTATTTAAGTGGTAGCTGCTTTTCTTATGGTGGTCAATTTTGGAATGGAATTAAAAAGTTTAAAGACTTGCTGCAAGAAAAAAATCTAGATTTAAATTTCGGTTATGTATGGAATAATGTTGTAAAAATCGGAAAATGTGAAGTTGGAAATTCGCCCAAGATAAATACAATTATCAAGGACAATTTTTCTGTAATTAAAAGAGAAATAGAAATATTAGAACCTGATTTCCTAGTATTTTTTTCTGGCCCTAACTATGACAATATAATAAATGACATAATTGGGGATTTTAAAAGGAAAAAAGTAAGAAATTTCGATACTAGAGAACTTTGTGAGTTACATCACCCTGACTTCCCTCTTGCGTTTAGAACGTATCATCCGAATTACTTATGGAGAAACAATATTGAAAACTATATGAATCCCATAGTAAGAAAAATATATAGGGAATCCGAAAATTAAACCTAATATAAGAAAGTACTACCACCAATAAAAAATATAGGTCATTTGGCGGATAGTGGTAAAATTAAAACGAGTACAATTAATAAAATACATAGCGGTTCGATAGTTTGGTGAGTTGAAATGCCAAACGCCCCATATTAGAGCCGTTAATTAGTATATAAATTAAAGACAAATACCCAATAGAAATTAAAATTATTTCGACAATGAGAAAATTCTTATACTTAGTTTTATGTTTATCGTTTTTCATTTTTTCTTGTAAAAAGGATGAATTAGTAAGTTTTACTATCAATGAAATAAATGATACAATCATTGATGAAAATATTTCATATAATAGTATAGAACCTATTATTATTGGCAATCCAATTGGTGTTGTAACTTATTCTTTGGAGGGTACAGATTCAGAAATTTTCAATATTAATTCTTCGACTGGAGTTGTTAGTATAAATACATTAAATTATGAGTCACCTCAAGATGAAAACAAGGATAATATTTATGAATTGTCGATTCGAGCAACAGATTCAGAAGGCAACTATGACATTGAAGATTGGACATTAACGGTTAATAATCTAGTTGAATGGGTTAATATTTTAGAAAATGAGGATGTTTATGCTATAACAGAAGATTCTCAGGGTAAAATCTGGTTTGGTGGTTATTTTTTTGGAATAGCAATTCTTGATGGTAGCAATTGGGCCTACTTAAATACCGTAGACGGACTTTACAGTGATGTGGTGAGAAGTTTATACAAAGATAGTGAGGATAAAATATGGATTGGTACACAAGAAGGTTTAAACTATTACGAAAATGGAGCTATTAATAAAATTCAGACTAATTTAGTTGGTTCTTCAGTATCCTCTATTACTCAGGATTTAGACAATGATTTGTGGTTTGCTACTTATAGTGGCATTGAAAGGTTCAATGGACTTAATTGGAACCATTTTGATGAACTAAACGGAATAAATGATGATTTTATCGAAGAAGTTGCTACAGATCAAAACGGAATAGTTTGGATTGCGACAATTAATGGCATAAGTAGTTACGATGGAAACACTTGGACTAATTATGTAGGGCTTTATGATTTCTCTGCAAATGAGTTAGATGATGAATATATTCCTAGTTTAATGATTGATTCTGACAACAACCTTTGGGCCATTACATGGGGAGGTGGTGTTTTGAAATATGATGGAATGAATTGGTCACAAATTACAATGGATGATGGATTATCATCAAATTTTGGTCGGGCGATTTTGGAAGATGACAATGGAAATATTTTAGTTGGAACAACAGCTGGCGTATCAACGTACAATGGAGAATTTTGGACAAATGAATGGTTAGGTAGCCAGATTAGATGTCTATTTAAAGACTCAGAAGGTACTATATGGGCAGGTACAAAAGAGAATGGTGCCTTTAAATATTCTAATAAGTAGGGTGAACGCTATTTAACAAAAGCTAAATCTAATTGGGCAAATAGTTGTTTTAAAGTGCATTACATTGGTAGGTGCCGCCAGATCTATTGATTTGGCTTTTGAAATATTATATTTGGTAAATCAAAAATTTGGCTACTTTCTTTTGGGAAAAGGCAGTACGTTCATTCTCAACTGGGTCTAGCCAATCGTTAGCCATTATTATAAGAGAGAAAAAAGTTTCTATTGGAATTTAAATAACGAAAGCCTTTCAAATATGCATGAACCTTATGAAAATAGACTAAATCATAAAGCTGATTTTCGTGTAAAATATCGATTTAGAAAACCAGAAGAAGGAGGACGTAAAACAGGAGAACCAGCTCAAGGAATTCGTTCAAATTTTTCATTTATTGGAGAAAGCGAAATGTTTATGATCTGGCCAGAATTTGAGGATTCTTACGGAAATGTATTGTTAGAAAATGATAGCCCCGTACCAAATTGTGGAACGGCAAGAATGTGGATAATTAAAGATGAGATGAGACCTTCTCATTATGACAGAATAAAAGTTGGGATGAAAGGTTATTTTATAGAAGGAATAATTACTGCAGAATGTGAAGTAATTGAAATACTTGATTTAAAAAAGAATCCAACAAGGAAGAAATAACAGTGGGTAACAATAAATAAAAGGCATAGGCTGTCAGGATAAAATGGGGAGTTTAACTCATTAAATAAGTTATTTGTCACTGTTTGAAACGATTATTAATAATAAATTTTGAGGATTCACTAAGGATGAAAAAAAATCTGCCTAGCTAAATGGACCAATACATTAGATAAAATCTAAAAGTAATATACAATGTTAAAATCAATAAGATTATTAAGTTTTCTAATTATAATATGCACTTCTAATATAGTAATTGGCCAAACTCCTGAATGGAACTCACCTTTGGAAATTGGTTATACCTGTACTGGTGTATCCATAGATTCTAAAGAAAACTTTTATTATACAGGTTATAATATGGTTAATAATAGGCATGATTATCGTTTTATGAATGATACTTTATATATACCAGAATATAAATCAGGAGCAGGTCAATATTGGTATTATTACAGCTTTATTGCTAAAACAAATAGTAAAAAAGATGTAAAATGGATTAAAGGAATGAAAGGGACTGCATCAGAATATCCTAGTGTTAGGATTACTTGTTCTGAGATAGATGGTGATGATAATATTATTATTGCAGGAAAATATTCATCTAGTATATATATTGATACAACATTATTTGAATTGGGTGATGGGGAAAGTAGGTTGTTTGTTGCTAAGTTGGATTCTTGTGGTTCATTAGTTTGGTTTAATTCTATAGAAGAAGAATCAGGATGGCAACATGGTATTAATGATGTAAAAGTTGATGATGAAAATAATGTATATGTTGGAGGGTACGGATCTGGGAGTCATGCTTTTTATGATCAATACAATCACGTTGATACATTAATTTCTTCTAGCTATAGAAGAATATTTTTCGCAAAGTATTCCTCACTTGGAGATTTTGAATGGTGTGAATTTCCAATTGAGGGTAGCAATCAATCTGAGCTCAGAGGTATGGATGTTGATGGGAATGGAGATATTTATATTACAGGGTGGTGGGCACAAGGAGGTACATTCAATAAGATAGAAAAAATTTCTTCAAGTTCTGATATTTTTATTGCTAAATATGATGTAAATAAAGAGTTTAAATGGTTAAAACAATTTGGAACAAATAGGAATAGTATCTTAGAAGTTGGAAACGATATAGTATTAGATAAAAAATTAAAATGCATATATGTTACAGGAGCATTTGTTAATGATATAGATATTGATGGATGTCAATTGGTTGCTAAAGATGAAAATATATTTTTAGTCAGAATTTCAACAGTTGGTAATGTGGAGTGGGTAAAAAAGATGGGATCTTGGAGCGGGGCTGCAAGTTATACAGAACAAGGTACTAATGTATATGTAAGTGAAGATGGTTTTGTATATGTTGGCGGTACTATCGGTTCGAATGGCAATTTTGATGGAGTTTCAATTTCAGCATATGATGATAAAAGCAATAGTAATTTATATTTTGATTTTTTTATTGCAAAATATTCTGCGATGGGGCAGTTGTTTTGGGTTACTCATGCAGGTCATCCTAATTTTGATGACGATATTAATGATATTTTAAAATTAGATAACCGAGTATATGTTGTTGGTCAATCAAATGGACTAGCTATTTTTGATCAATTTTATTTAGGTGATTATAATGCTTATAATTTAGGATTTGTAGATAATATGATTGACAACTCGGAAAGTATTCTTGAATTATCAGAGAGTAATTTAACCTTGAGCTGTGATTCAAATCTAACTCATTCATTTGATATAATTTGTAATGAAAGTTGGGATCTAGATTATAGTGATACTTGGATTTATCCAAGTGTTATTGAGGGGGTCGCGAATAACCATTTAACTTTACAAGTTGATACAAATTACAATTCAGTAGATAGAGAAGCTATTATCACAATTACATCAGGGTCTGGCATTGAAAAGCAATTAAAAATAAAACAATTAAAAAATAATAACGATGTAGCCATAGAAGATGTATTTACGAGTTCTATAAAAATATATCCTAATCCAGCTAAAGAATTCATAGTTGTTAAATCAGGTCTAAATTATATTGATTTAAGCACTGTATATATTTATAATGTTTATGGTCAATTATTATATCACTCAAATGAACTAGCAGACTCAAAAATTGACATATCGTTTTTGATACCTGGTATTTATATATTATCACTAGAGGGAAATAATTTTAAGGTTATAAGAAAAATATTTAAAACTAGTTGAAGTAGCGCTCGAATAAGCTCAATGTTAGCGCAGCATAATCCGTGTAGCCTTTTAACCTTGCTACGATAAAGTTATTAAGTAAGTTGTAACTTAATAATTAAAAATGGCTAACATCTAACTCCCATAAAAACTATCTATGAAAACAAACATTCTTATCTTATTAACAACACTGTTGTCATTCTCTATTCATGCACAAAATTATTACGAACAATTCCATAATTACTTTCAAAACGGAACCGAAAAGGAACAGTTAGATGTATTGACTGAATGGGAAAATAAGGCTCCAAATGATGCCGAATTATATACATGCTTATTTAATTTCTATTTTCAAAAAAGCAAAGATGAAATTGTTGTTTTAAATAGTGGCCAACCTCCAAAAGATGAAGAAGTATTAATATTAAGAGATAGTACAAACAATGTTGCAGGATTTATTGGTTCTAAAATAAATTATGACGAGTCTACATTAAAGCAAGCATTTGAAAGTATTGATAAAGGGATTAAATTATTTCCCAACCGACTTGATATGAGATTTGGAAAAATATATGCCTTAGGTCAAATCAAAGACTGGAATAATTTTACCAAAGAAATCATTAAAACAATTCATTATTCTGCCCAAAACAAAAACAAATGGACCTGGACATATAATCAAGAAAGAGATAATGGAGAAGATTTCTTTTTAACCTGTTTGCAAGATTATCAAAATCAGCTTTACAGTACTATGGATGATGCTCTTTTATCCAATATGCAAGACATTGCTCAGGCAGTATTAAAGCATTATCCCACACATGTTGAAAGTCTATCAAATATGTCAATTGGTTATTTAGTATCCAAACAGTACGATAAAGCATTGGTTCCATTATTAAAAGCCGAAGAAATTAATCCTAATGATTATATTGTATTAAGCAATATTGCTTATGCCTATAAAGAAATGGGAGAAACAGAAAAGGCCATTAGATATTATTCAATGGTTTTACAATTAGGTGATGAACAACTTAAAGAACAAGCAGAGCAGGCACTTAAAATATTAAAGAATAATTAAGGATGGCTTTTCTTACTTTTATTTATTCTCAGGTTATTTAGGGTAATAGTAGTGTTTTTTATAAATCAAGTAAATTACGATAAGGTAAAATATGAGTTCACAAATAAAAATAGAACCTCCATATAAATTAAAAATATATATTTTTCTAAAAGACTATATGACCATCTTTGGTCTTGTAATATTGTTATTCGGACAAATATTCTCTTTAAACGAGAATTCACATATTGATATATCTTCAATAACTATGTCTTTTTCAGAAACTGAAAAATCAGATGGGAAGATTATCGATGTTTATCCAATATACTATGCTTTTTTCGACAAATATATTAACGCATATGATTACCAAATGTATCATCCTGATTATGGAATATCCTACGGAACATCTTTTGGTATGAGTGAATTAAAAAAAGGTGATCCTGTTGTTGTTGATTATGTAAAAAGTAGCCCCACAATACATCGCATACAAGGAATGAGCAATTCATTTATAAATGATACCACATACATGTATCTGGTAATATTGTTAGTTGGAATTTACTTTCTATTTGTGGGAGCAAAAAGAACAAGAGCTTTTTTAAAAGATGTAAAGAATGGATATATAACAAAGGCTAAACTTTACGAGAAGCCAACCACAAGGACTATCGATGAAACTACATATATTGTGATGAAATTTTTATTTACTACCAATACCGGTAAAACAATAAAAATTAAAAAAGAGTTGTCAAATGCAACAAAGCTTCTTGATGATGAGGAAGAATTTATTTTATACGATGAAAATGATCCTTCAAAGAATTATTTTGTAGACCGGTTGCCCCAAAAACTCAAGGATTATATTTACTCAGAGATAAATAGAGCAAGTAAAACAATTTCAGACTTGCATTAAAAATTAATTAAACAACTTGAGTTGTAGTTATAGAAACATAATAAACAATTACATCATTTAAACTGTTGAGTTTTAAGTTATAATTTTAAAGCTTAAACCATGAAACCAAGAACCTTGTCCATAATTGCAGGAATCAGTTACCTGATCATTTTTTTCGCTGCAATATTTGCTAATTTCTTTGTGCTGGAATCTATTTTAAAAAGTCCTTTGGAAACCATTCAGCAGAATAATATGATGGTACGATTGGGAATCATGGCTTTTATAATTACAGTTGTTTTTGATGTAGTTGTAGCATGGGCTTTATACGAATTATATAAAGAAAATATTTTATCAGGGCTCAGTACTTTATTCCGGATGATACATGCAGCAATTATGGGAGTAGCCATATTTACCTTGCCGGTTGCTCTAACCTTAACCAATGAAGAAGAAATATTGAACCAAGTAAATCATTTCAATATTATCTGGCTAATTGGCTTATTCTTCTTTGGAATCCACCTTATACTTTTAGCTCGAATTCTTAAAAAACCTAAGATTATAACTTTATCTCTTATAATTGCAGGCCTTATGTATATGGCTGATACCGGAGCACATTTCGTATTAAAAAATTACGACGATTATGGTGCTGTCTTTTTAGCTCTGGTTGCAATACCAAGTGTCTTTGGAGAAATGGCCTTGTCGATATGGCTTTTAGTTAAAGGAGGTAAAGAATAATATTAGTTTGACTATTCTACTTTTAAATTTCTAACCATAATTGAACATAAGTCAAATATATTTGATTATTTTAGCCGTTACTAAAAAAAGACAGCATTCATAGGGGTATAATATTAATAAAGCCATTTGTTTACGGGCTATATACCTTTAATGAGATAAACTAGAACTAAAAGCTAACTGTAAAAATGATAAATAATCTTCTGATTGTTTTACTAATACTGGCTGCCATACTATGGATATGGGCAGTATACGATATCAATACCTCAAGACTCAAAAAACACAATCATCATCTTTGGTTAATACTCTTGCTAATATTCCCCGTTATAGGACCCCTTATATATTTTCAACTTAAAAGCAAGATTGTACTTAGATAGAGCTAAACACTTAACTATGCAAGATCAAACAATAAAAATAATTATAAACGGAATATGTGTTATAACGATGCTGGCAGGCATATTCGGAATGCTGTTTTGTTTTCCTTTTCTATGGTCGCCTCGAATGGAGGATCTGGTCGGATCTGGTTTCCCTTTTGTCGCCGGATCCATACTATTTGGTACAGGATTAATGTCTCTCGCTATTTTTAATCGACCCAAAAACCTATAATTAATCAAATAGCTCATTGTTCTTAGTGAATTTATTATTTAGATAAATATGTATTGGTCCTAATTGCCTGATTACAAATCCTAATACTCATCCTACAGCAAAAGAACTGTTTAATAAGATAGATAATGAAGAATAGGTGATTGGAATAGCACGGATTACAAATCCGCAAGCTTAACTAGCTTAAAAGTGTGTAAGAATTGTAATACAATGAAAAAATAAACAAATGAATAAAGCACTTTGCATTATTGCAGTAATAGGATTTACATTATCATTAATAGCCCATGTAGTTTCTGCATTAGGTATATATATTGGAGATCAGTTCCCTTTTGTTTGGACCTTACATCTCGGGATTTTTGTAGTTTGGTTACCAACAATCCTAAAACTCAAAAATAAAACAGGATTAAGTAAGCAAGACCGCAAATATGGTGACAGTCTTAAAATGTTTTTCAAGGCAATTTTCTTTGATATGCCAAAGCCAATAATGATTATTTCTTTATTCTGTTTTGTATATGCAACGCTAAACTTTTGGCTTTTTATGGATGCAGGACAAGGAGGAACACCTTCAATTGTTGATGGTAAATATTTATTACAAAGTCATGGATCACTCATTAAAGAATTAACAGAATCAGAATATTATAGATTAAAAGCTAATGAAATAAGAGGTTTTTCAGGACATTGGATGATGTTTTACAGTGTAGCTATGGGGGTTTTATGGCCTAAGAATAGAGAAGTCACAGAACCATCTTACATTTAAATTAGTACGTATTAATTGATTCTGTTTTTTTAAGAAGAATATAAAGCTATGAAAGAGTGACATGTAATTATTAGGGAATAAATCCTCTTATAAGTAGAAACAAAATTAAACCTGGCCCCAAAATGGCCTTCTAAACCTGGAATGTTAATCAAATCATGAAGAAATTTGGAATCCTGTTATTAATAATCATTGTAACTCCGCTTATTGCCGGAGTATACGGCATGCTGCACGATCAAATATCCTTTACAATATCAACAGAATATTTCACCAAATTCAAGTTCAATCAATTCCGAATAGGCCCGGCAGTTCCATATCGCATAGGAGCCTCATACGTAGGGTGGATGGCAACATGGTGGATGGGAATTCCTCTCGGAATCATTTTAGGTTTGGTAGGTTTAATGCATAAAAACTGGAAGTTAATGTCAGTTGCCTACTTAAAATCATTGCCTATAGTTACCGGAGTAGCCTTGTTAACAGGTATTGTTGGCTTAGTGTATGGATATATGTTTTTAATAAATGCCGATTTAAACTGGTATTTACCAAGTGATTTAATTGACAGAGATCATTTTATTATGGTTGGTTCCATGCATAACTTCAGTTACATAGGAGGCTTAACCGGTTTAATCTCAGGAATCATTTTTCAAATAAATTATAAACGAAAATCAAAATTATAATCACAATAATACAATAATTCAATACCCGGAACTTACAAAAACAACTATTCAAAAATCTTAAATGAGAAAGCTTTCAATTTTAATTGTTACGTGTGCACTATTGTTAACTTCATGTGCACCCAAAATTACCACTTCTATAACATCTAATTATAAACCGCTTGATTATCGCGTAGAAATCAGAGTATTTGGAGTAGAAGAAGGAGAACCTGTTAATTCAGAAATATTAGGGACTATAAAAATTGGCGATACTGGTTTTACAACTAATTGTGGATGGGATGTAGTTATAGAAAAAGCCAAGATGGAGGCTCGTAAAGTTGGAGGTAATGCTCTTAAAATTACAAAACATACGCCTCCAAATATATGGGGAAGTTCATGTCATCAGATAACAGCTACTATACTTAAGGTAGATGACTTTGATGCTTTAGTTTGTAAAGAAACAGTGGATAGTACCCTTATTAATGCTGATTATGCCTTGTTGCATGTATACAGGTATCGTGGACTGGGCGCTATGATTGGTTATGATTTACATTTAGGAGATTCATCTATTTGCCGGGTTAAAAACAATTGGAGACAAACCATTAAAATCCGAAAAGATGGACTAAATTCTCTATGGGCTAAAACCGAATCTAAAGCAGAAGTACCAGTTAATATTAAATTCGGAACCGAATATTACCTAAGGTGTAGTGTAACTATGGGTATGTTCGTTGGTCATCCAAGTTTGGAGTTAGTTGATAAACAAACCGGCCATACTGAGTATCAATCCATAGATTATCCGGATATCTATGATAAAGATATCATTGTACTATACGATGGGAGAGAGTTCATATGTGACATTAATAGCGAAGATGATACAAATGTATATTTTACCATAAATAGAAATGGGAGAGAAATTAAAACTCAGGTCAATAAAAAAGATATAGAAAGTATTCAACGTGCCAACTAATCCAATAAAACTTAAAATGAATAAACTAAATATTAAACCTTTACTGTTTGTAGTGGCTATATTGCTTATGGCTTCAAAAATAAATGCTCAGGACTTAATAGTAACAAACGAAGGTGATTCACTGAACTGTAAAATAACCAAAGTAAAATCCGAATTTATCTATTTTACATTTAAACATAATGATGAATATAGAAACACCTTAATGGCCTTAGAAGATGTAAAATATCATCAGTTTAATTTTTATCAAACCTCTGAAGTTCCTGAAAGTAAAATTGTAAATTATATTGACTACCCTCAATTCCGACTGGCAATAATAGGAGGTTATGCCTACAGAACCGGAAAATTACCTGATGGTGTTGGTACTACAACCGAGGAATACCTTAAGGATTTAAAGTCAGGCTTTCATATTGGTGCTGATGCAACATATTTTTTCTCTGAGTTTATGGGCGTTGGAATGAAGTATGATGTATTTAGATCAAAAAGTGAATACAGCAAGTATTCATTTTCAGCTGTTCGCAGTAATGAAGATCTTTCCGATGATATGACAATTAAATTTATAGGGCCTTTATTCGTTGGTCGTTTTTATGATTCAGATAAACAAAATTGCTTTGTTATGGATGTTGGTATGGGATATCTGGGTTACAATGATGATGCGCATTTAAGTTCTGATTTTAATATCAAAGAAGCAACCGTTGGACTTTGCTGGGATTTTGGTTATGATATAACCCTGTCGAAAAATGTTGCAATAGGCCTGCAGTTATCTTTTATGCTGGGCACCTTAACACAATACAAAACAAACGAATACGGAAACTACCAAACTGTTGAATTAGATGAAGATTCATATGAAGATTTAAATCGTGTAGATCTATCTATCGGTATAAGATTTAATAAATAGTTAAGGGCTTTAACTCAGTAATGCATTAGCATAAAGGCTCTATAATAGTTATATTTAATTGCCAGGGGTAAATCCCTGGTAAAATTTTATCTACAAAACCTCAGCCTTAAAAGGTTTATGAAAATATGAACCAACCCTGGATTTACAAGCATACTATTCTATAAAAATTATCGAAATTCTAAGGTTTTATAGTATTCCTTTTTACAATCTTTACTATGCTTTTTAACATATAAACTTTTTATAAGTAATTGAAACCTTTAAACAGTTATGTAGTATATTCTAAATTAAATTATAAATAACGGAATGATAATAAGGCGATGATTAGATAAGGTTAGGGGAGGAATTTATCAGTTATTTTATAGCATTACAATCAATATAATTGAATTAATTTATTTAAAACTAATGTTTTGAATGATGGTGTTGTGTGATTGATTTTGCTGTGTTGTGAGAATTTATCTAAACTGTACAAACAAAACAAAAATATATTAATAAAATGAAAAAGCTTACTTTATCTATTAGCCTAATTTTTATTGGCGTTATTAACCTAATTTCTCAAGTCCCAGATGATGGTTTAAAGGCATTATATTTATTTAATGGAAATGCAAATGACGAAAGTGGGAATAATCTGAATGGAGAAGTTGTAGGGGCAACACTTACTACAGATAGATTCGATAATGAAAATAGTGCTTATTATTTTGATGGTATTGATGACTATATATCTCTTCCTAGTGATTTTGACTACGAAAATAGAACCATTTGTGCCTGGTTTAATGCATCTACAATAACTACTTATAATAGAGTTTACGATTCAAATCATCCCGGATTAAATTATGGAAAAACAACATTGTTAACACATAATAGTGATGGTATCGATAAAATGAGAATGATTTATTGGGAGGTAGATGGTGGCAATGAATGGAATATTTGCACTGATTCCTGGTATTTTATGGCTATGTCCATTACTGGTAATGAAATTAGTTATTATGTAAATGGCCTTTATGCAGGTTCCTTTACCGGACCATATGAAAAAGCTGTAGATGGAGCTAGTCATGCCTTTATTGGTACAAATAGAACTGGCGATAGTAGGTTCTTTAATGGTAAAATCGACGACGTAAGAATCTATGAAAAGGCCTTGAATAAAAATGAAATTTTAGCTCTTTATGCGGATGAATATGTAAATACAATTTATTATGATAGTATTCAAGTAACTGATACACTTTTAATAGATGTCCCAATTACTACAGGAATAGATGAGCAGATTGATATAAATAGAATTAAAGTTTATCCAAATCCAACATCAGAGTATGTTACTATTGATTTTGGCAATTATGAAATGTTAGATAGTTATTCTTTAAAGATATTTGATCTACAGCAAAGTGAAGTTTATTCCGAGGAGATAAATACACAATATACTACTATTCAAGTCAGCGAAATTGGAACCAAGGGAATGTATCTTATTCAAATATTAGATAGCAACAATGAAATAGTTAGTGTCAAGAAATTGATAATTAATTAGCACCTTTTATTCAGTTAAAAACATAAAGGTTTTTTTATATGTCTGATTGAATTGGTTTTATAATCAACTATATAGACTTGTTTTAAGATTGTATCAACTCTATATTGTTTCAACCAAGGAAATAAAAGTTCTGAAGAGCTATAAATAATAGCCAGGGGTAATTCCCCTGGTTTATTTATAATAGGACAATAAGAGATGATAGAGCTTTTTTTAATAAGAAATTTAACATACTAATGAAAAAGATAATTGAAAACGCTATTTATGTACTACTGTTTCTATCTGCTATAGTATCACTGTTTGTTATTATAAGATCGAGCTATACTGCCGATATTCGATTTTATATAGGATTTGCAAGCATAGTATTATGTTACTTGCTTCGATTAAAGAATGTTATTGTCAGTAACTATATTTTAACTACAGTTTTGTTGTTAGGAACTATAAACCTATTACAGTTTTCTTATGTTGATTTTAGTCTTTCGTTTACCTTTTTAAACATTACTACTTTGGGAATTAATCCAATAGTACTTATAACGCTGATTTCTCTTTTAATTGTTAATAAGGATATTATCATGCTTTTTACCGGAGAATCAAACAGCGATTCAAACGAAGTACAAAAACAAAATGAGGAAATGCAAATACAAGGTTATATGTTGGATTATAAAGATAAATCAATAGAAGAACTACAATATATAATAAATAATCCAGATAACTATGTAAAACCACTTGTGGTTGCTGTGCAAAGAATAATCAAGGATAAAAAGTAAAAACTCATCATTTGGATATTGACGAGCATCGAAATAATTTTAAAATAACTTTTGCTTCCTTTTTTAGATTTAGCTTAAAAAGGAAGTTGGTTGTGGTCGAAGTACCAAAATGTATTGATGTAAAAGTTATAGAACAGAAAAAATAGTTGTTTTGGGTTGTATAAAACCTATAATTTTTAAAATTGCCCGGATTACAAATCCTCGCCAGCGTTGGTTTAAAATCTGCCAGCGTTGGGATTTATAGAATATAAATCAATCCTGTCAAAAAAATATAAGTTCCATATTCAATAATTGTAATCTAAACCAAATCACCAATTGTAGCATCAGTAATTTTAATTAAATCTTTAGGATCTACTTCAACCTGAATTCCTCTAACACCGGCACTAACATATATTGTTTCAAATTGAGTTATACTCTCATGCATAAACGTAGGAAATGTTTTCTTCATTCCAACAGGTGAACATCCTCCCCTGATATAACCAGTAAGATTAAGTATGTTTTTCATAGGAATCATAGTACATTTTTTATTCCCGCTGACAGATGCCAGTTTTTTTAGATTAACTTCATCAGCACCAGGAATACATGCAACAATAAAACCTGTTTTATCTCCTTCAAGAACCAGTGTTTTAAAAACCTTGGCAATATCCTGACCTAAACTCTCCGCCACATGAATAGCTGTTAAATCAGATTCATCTACTTCGTATGTAATGGCGTTATATTTAACCTTATTGCGATCCAGAATTCGCATTGCATTCGTTTTCTTCATCTCATATTCGCTTATGCTATGGCTCTTGGTAATTAGTAGCATGTTTACAACAAGTCCAAAGCTTATAAATTCCAATAAAAGAACAATCAATTATTAAAAGAACTACAAAAGTATAGTAAAAAAGAAAAGTATAAACTAAAATGTCCATTAAGTAGAGTGATTTGTCTGTGAAATTTCTACCCTGAGAAATAAAAAAAAACGGGCTAAATACTAATGTATTATAGCCCGTTTACAACTGAATATAAAATATGAAATGAACCTTACATTTCTTGATACTCTTCTTCTACAGCTTCATTTTGGAAGTCATTGATAAATGATTTATTAAAACCATTGTTTCTTGCATGCTGATGCATTTGGAATGAGTTGGTTGATCTGTGTTTCCAATCTTCTGTAGACGATGGTTTTTTGTACGATTTTCTCTCTTCATCAAGAGTAAAGAATTGTGTTATTTGCATTAAATCTTCAGCCTGAGCAGCCATTTCTTCTGAACTACTTGCCATTTCTTCTGATGATGATGCATTTTGTTGTGTTACCATACTTAATTGTTGTATGGCTGTGTTTACTTGATTGACACCGACTTCTTGTTCTCTACTGGCTGATACTATCTCTTCAACTAATCTTGATGTTTCCTGTATGTCAGGTACAATTGATTTTAATTTTGTATTCGATTCTTCTGTTAATCGTAATCCATTTGCTGCCAATGCAACAATTTCACTAGCAGCAATCTGACTACGTTCCGCTAATTTTCTTACTTCGGCTGCAACTACAGCAAATCCTCTTCCCTGATCTCCTGCTCGTGCTGCTTCAACAGCTGCATTAATTGCCAAAAGGTCTGTTTTCTCTGCAATTTCAACTACTACATTAATTTTAGCATAAATTTCCTTTACGGCATTCATACTGTCTTCTGAAGCAACGGAAACCTGTTCTGCAGAATTTGATGCTTTACCCGAAATATCCATAGTTTTAAGAGCATTTTCAGAGTTCTGAAGAATATTAGCTGCCATTTCTTCCATTGATGAGGATACTTCCTCTGCAGATGCAGCTTGTTCACTAACTCCCGAAGATATAGATTGAGCACCAGAACTTAACTGCTGACTGGCACCTGCAATGTTTTCTGAACCTGCCATTACATTTGAAATAATTTCTTTCAACTTTTCCGACATCGTATACATTGAATGGTATACACCTTTTAATGCAGCATCTGTTTTAAACTTGATGTTTAAGTTTCCTTTAGCTATGTTATCAGCAACCATTGCAATTTCTTCTGGTTCTTCTCCTAAAGTGGTACGTATCTCTTTTCTGATTAAATAAGTTACAAATAGTATCAATACTAATAATCCCAATGCAACTGAAATTATGATGTTACGCATATTATATACAGGTTGCATAATTTCAGCTTCATTCATTTCTGCAATAATAGCCCAATCTAAACCTTCAATATTTAGTTTATCATATGAACTTAGTACCGATTTATCTCTGTAATTATTAATAATTTGAATTCCAGAATGGCCGGATAATGCTTCCTGAGCACTTTTTGTATCTACTCTTTGTTTAAGTACAGTCGATTCACTAAAAAAGCGGCTGTCATTTCTTAGAAGATAATCGTCACCAACTATATATGTTTCTCCTGTTTCTCCTAGACCGGTTCTTTCGTGCATAATATTATCTATAGATTCCATAGATAGTTGATAAACCATAACACCAAGAAGTGAACCGTCAGGATTTCTTACTGGTCCCGATACAAAAGCAGCTGGTGCATCAGATATTTCATAGAATGAGAAATCAACAAGACCATATTCTGTTTTTCCTTGCTTAAAGGCTTTTGCTAAACCAGAACTTGCAAGTGATCCGGAGCTGAGATTTTGTCCAAGATCCTTTTCTTTTGCCGAACTATAGGCAATATCACCATCGGGTGAAATAAAGAAAATATCATAATAACCGTATTCTTTTGCATACAATTTTAATTTTGCGTCATGTAAGCGTATCCATTCTAAATATTGTTCACTATTTAAGCCTCCATCTTTAAATGCACTTACAAAACGTAGTACCGCCATTTGTACAGCACTATTGTTTGCATAAACATTTATATCGCTTAATGTTTCATCAAAGAATTTTTCTACCTGTACTTTCTTTAATTGTCTTAATGAAGAAAGTTGATCGTAGGTTCTGTTCACTAATGCCTTACGCGAGGAAGTGTAAGAGATAATTCCCAATACAGTAACTGATACTATTCCTATAAACAGGAAGTATGTTGTTAGTTTAGAAGTGAATTTCATACTTTTCATGTCGTTGTATTTTGTTAACCAAATTATAGTGGTAGTTATGTGTTATTATTCCCTTTTGAAATATTATTAATAAGAGTGTTGTGTGAAGTGATGTTTCTCTTTTAATAAAGAATAGAAGTTTAAATTACTTATGGTTATAAAACTTTTAATTGAGGTTGATAAAAGAATACTCATAGTAAATAGGGTTAGGTAATATTGTAATGCTTTCAAATTTTTAAACTAATTTATTTGATAGTAAAATTAATGTAGTTGCATTTTTGCTCAAAGGGTATATTGTACCAAATTGATAATACTACTTTTATATTTTGTACTAATACTTTTGTACTATTGGGGGCGGATTAAGTATCTGGATTTATAGAAATAAATACTATTGTTGGATGTTTGTGTATGATTTAATGTATTGATAGAAAAGAATGTGTATTTATTATTGGGCCTGGTTTTGCGGGAAGGTTGTTTCAAATGAATATCCTGATACAAAAGTAGATTTTGGTATTATGCAACGAGCCATTTGAAGTGTTTCAATCACAAGGATGATTTTTTTTACGGCTTGTTCTATTTGGCATTTAAAAACAAACTATGTAATAGCAAATAAGATTTTTATTTAATTTTAATGCAATTGCTATATATATCATCTTAAGAAACTTACTCTAATAAAATGAAGCTCAGAATATTGATTACCAATCTTGCTATTTTATTTACTCTTCATTCAGTTTATGCACAATCACAAGTTGATGAATTTGCAAAAAGTATAAAATCTTCCAATCTCAACGAACATGTTTATGTTTTAGCATCAGATTCATGTAAGGGTAGAAATGTTGGTACAAAAGGAATTACTATAGCACAAGATTATATTGTGAATCAGTTGAAAATGAATTCGATAGTTAAACCTTTTTTAAGCCATAGTTATTTACAACCTTTTCAATTGATAAAAAGTAATCCGAAAATAATTCATGTAGAGGCAAAAGGACAGGCATTAAAAGCGTTTGAAGATTATATGTATGGTGGTTTGTATGACGGTTATTCTAAAGAATTAAATATTGTTTATGGAGGAAAGGGAACCGAGGATGAACTTAAAGAACTAGATCTTAATGGTAAAGCAGTTTTTATTTTAAATGATAATTTGCGTGCAGCCTTTAAAAGTAGTGGTATTGCTAAAAGATATGGTGCAGAGTTAAGTATTATAGCAAATCCTAAAAATTTAAATCAATTTGAGTCACTATCCAGCCAAATGAAAGAATTTGTATGCTTTAGTGGTTATCGCTTATTAAGTGATACCTTAGACAACAGGTTTTTTAAGGAAGGCTCAAGTCATAGATTTATAACAATTAATAATCAATTGGTAAAAAAGCTTACCTCCCGTAATATCCAATATTGGAATAGGAGCAAGGCAAATGATAGAAAAACAATAGGAACGGTTTCTGTAAATATTGAAAAACAAAGACCTGATACAGTAATAGCTAACAATATAATATCATACATTCCAGGTGAAAATCCGGATGAAATGATAGTTGTTGGTGCTCATTACGATCATTTGGGTGTAATTTATGATAAAATATACTATGGTGCAGATGACAATGCCAGTGGTGCTTCTGCTTTAATAGAATTAGCAAATGCATTTGCCGAGGCTTATAAAAAAGGAAACAGACCAGAAAAAAGTATTGTATTTATTGCCTTTGCAGGAGAGGAGGGAGGACTATGTGGATCTAAGTATTTTGTGGATCAATTTAAATCTCCAGAGCAAATCAAATTGATGGTAAACATTGATATGATAGGAAGACCAGATACAAAACATATTGATGAGTCAGATTATTTTTACTTTATAAATAATGGATTGTCTGATTCATTGATTAGCAGGAATAATGAGCTTTGTAAAAAATATCTATTAACACCAGATTATACTTCTCATATTGATGCATCAGATCATAAATCATTTAAAAATGTTGGTGTTCCAACCATTTTCTTTTTTGACGGAATAAATACAGACCTGCACAAAACAACAGATACACCGGAAAAGATTAATTATAAAAGAATGGAGCGAATTACCAGACTCATTTTCGAAACGGTTTGGGAGAATGCTAACATTGATAATGAGAAAGTTTTTAATAATACCGAGACAAAATAAAAAGGGCTATCCTAACAAAAGAATAGCCCTTTCTCAATATATGTGAGATATAAAACAGAGATTCATTATTGTACCAGTAACCTATCTGGCTGAAAACTTCTTATTGATTTAGTTTTATAATCATTTTGAATCAGATAATTATAAATAATTGTTTTCTGTTCGTTATTGTTTGTTTTGTTAAAACACGATTCTAACCAAGTGTAAAAATCTTTGTTTGAGAAATGAGATTGACGTGCCAACTCAATTACAGAACTAACATAAGTAACACTGTTATTGTTTTCAGAATCTTTTATTGTATTAAAAAAAGAAGAGCTTACTTTCTGATTATTTGCAACTTTTGATGTTATATTATTTAAAGTTGCAGGGGCCTGATTCTTCTCTAAAGATGATTTTGTATTTTTTACAATTGCGGATACAACCTCTCCATGAACCATCTTATACAAAGTATAGCAATTTTTTACAGCTCCTTTTACACAATCGTATGATGCATCCACAACAGTTGCTCCGGACATAGCATCTACATTATAATATTGCTGTTCTGATTTTTCTGCTGAGTATTGATCAAATTTATAATACTTAATTCCTGATTTTGTATCATTCAATAATATATGAAGCTTCTCATAATCTTTTTCATTAAAGGCTTCGTTATTAATTTTAACCAGGTTTTCGTTTGGTTTTAAAGCAAGCTTTAAATAATTACCCCATATATCCCAATAAATTCTTAGGTGCACATTTTTAGCTAATTTAGAACTTCCTGTTTTTTGTTCAATATCAGAATAATAGTATTCTGGTATCCCACTGTTATTGTATGCTGCAAATAATTTCCCATCAATAGAAATATTATTAACAGAAACTTCTTTAACTATTGTTCCTGAAATGGCATTTAGCGATATCAGTAATGCAATGATGGTATATAAATATTTTGTCTTCATAAGTCTGATTGATTTTAATTCTTAATCACTAATCCTCTTTCACATAGCTGTCGCAAGATTTTATCTTGTGACTCCGTTTCGTAATGTTTTATATTCAAAACGCCATGCTATTACTTATTATCAAAAAGTTTTTAATTTAGGTACAAGTTGCAAACTAGACCCAGAATAATTACTCGATACACTAATTTCATTGTTCTAAGCTCTATACACTAAGCCCTTTACCTTGTTACCTTCCTCCCTGTTCCTTTCTCCTTTTTGTCTAATGTTTCCCCGGTTTTACATTGATATTAAAACCGAAACAGAAGTTATTCCAGTCAAATTGTTGATTATTCAAATATTCTTTTCCAGGAACGATCTGATTACCATTGGAAACAAACAATTGAAAATTGTGAGTTTTACTCTTAAATATTGCACCAACAGAAATGATGGGACTAGGTTGAACAGGATCTTCCTCCGACGCAGAAGCTATTCCTAAAGGAAGATCAACAGAAGCAAATACAGCTTTTTTTCTGCTTAGCTTGACTGCAAATGATGGATTAAAGGCAAAGTAAGTTGAGAAATAGTTTTCAGGAACGATATTAAAATGAGTAATTGTATTATTAACCATAAACTCGCATAAGTGATTTATCTGCCTTGTCAAACTGAACTGAGTCGTATAAAAAAAACGATCGATAAAATAGTAATTCTCACCAAAGTATTTCTCGTTTCTTCCATCAATAGATACACTAAAAGCAAGCGCCATTCCAACCGGATTTTCGCCTTCGATATCTTGTTCAACCAGGTTGTATCGAATTCCTAGTTCCTGCGTTTTATTTTGTTTTTCCGTTAAAAAGAAAGCTGAGAATTTATCGCTGAATCCATGTTCAATACCCATTTGAATGTTGGCTGTTCCATAGATTCCAAACATATCCTCAAATCCTTTTTCAGATAATGAAGAAAAATAATGTATTACATATATTTGGTTTTGACCTTTATAAGGCATTGTTGTAGTAGGATGATTTAACAATCTTCCATCCCAAATATGAGATACACTATTTTGTTGTCCGTTGATTTTACTGAATAAACCTAAGAGACACATTATAGTAAGAGTCTTTAGTGGCGCTATTCTTGTTTTTATCTTATTATTATCTCTCATATTATACATGATTAATTATCCAAAGCCCCTTGATTAATCCATAGAATTATTTTCTGCAATTCTGTAGATGTAATAGCACCTTCAAAAGGATGATCTTCATTTAATTTCTGAATCAACGTACTAGAACTGGCATCATCGGTATTGATATAGTTACCAGATATTAATGATTGATATGCATTTGCAGAAGTTAAGTTGGGATAAGCAATTATTCCATCATGACAAGAAACGCATGAACTTTTAAATACAGGAATCACGTCCTCTGAAAAAGAAATTTGTGTATTAGCAGTAACTTCTTCTTCAATAATTACATCGTAATAACAGCTGCACATAATTAACGCTGTTATTACAATTGCAAAGCACTGAAATATTTTAAAATTATTAGGTTGTTTCATATGTCTAATTTTGCTTTTAATTGCCATATGGAACTCGCCAGTATAGTCATCCTTGTGATTGAGATAACCTTATCAAGGCTCGTTTCATCTTAGTCTAAGTTTAATTATCTCAGTTGTTGAGTGCTCCTTCATCAATCCAGTCCTTTACCAACTGGATATCAGCATCAGTAGCAGAACTACTAGCTGCATGATTGAAATCGATATCCTTGTTTAGCACATTAATCAAGTAACTGTATGTAGAAGAGCCGGCATATACTCTTACCATTTCAGGACGCATCTCAGCGGTAATACCAACCAGATTCTCATAACTATTTCCTGATGTAAGATTTAAATCAGCAGCAATATCTCCGGCAGAACTACCATGGCAAACGATACAGTTATTGAATACCTGATTTTGAACTCTACTAAACGTTACCAACTGTATGGCATCAATTTGTTCTGATATATCCTCATAAACACTATATGAACCTAAATCAGCAATACTTACTTTGTAAATACTGTTTTCGGTTAAATACACCTGAGCTGTATAGTCACCTTCTTCAACATCTGCTATTGAAACAGTGAATAAATTACTGTTATCTGGTTGATTGATGGCAACACTGGCTATTGGAGTTCGACTACTTTCTTCAGAGAATAATCCAACTCTAATTTGTTGATCTTCCGGCCAAAATTCAGGATCAATAAATGATACTTCAACTTTAACATCCCAGGTATTCGCAACTTCAGGTTCATAAACATGAGTACATCCTGTCAAATAAATGCATGCTATTATTATAAAAAACCATTTTATTTGCATAATTCATTATTTAAAAGGCGAACTGAAGTTGTAAACAAACCTGATGCTCTGTCATGCTATTATCATCATCATTAGCGTCAGATACTGATTCGTGTCCCGCTTTACCCAAATGTTGATACATAGCCTGTAATTTTAAATTATGACCTGCTAAAAAGTAATTAAAGCCAACAGCAGGCATGTATAACAATCCCGGATCGTCAATAGAGTTACGATCTAAAACATCAAAACGTGCAGCAGCCTGAAGTTTTGAAGAAAGAAAATAACCAGCCTGAGCATAAGCACCCCAGAATGTGTAAACCGGCGATGTTTGCTGACGTTCAACAAAGTCCATACTCAACATGTAAGCTTCTCCTGAGATATACCATTTACCAGTCAACAGAGCTAATTCTAAACCAGCTCTCATATCATTACTGCTTTCGTAATTGGCTTCAACATTATACGATCCTGAAGCTCCAATAAGCATATAAGTTTCGTTATAACTTCCCGGCTTTCCCTGGTAAGATGGCATTTCTCCAAATGGCATATATACCAATCGACCTGCATAAAGTAATGAAGGAATACCAGTTTCGTCACTTAAAGAATTAGTTGCCGTATTTACAGAAATACCTGTTCCATTAAAAACGCCAAGTTGATATCCAAACTTGTTATCCAAAATACCATGCATTTGAACTCCTATATCAAAACCAGAAGCAATAACCGGATTAACAGAATTCAGGTCAAAAGGAACATTAACCCTTGTATTTAAAGATGCAGGTAATAATGGAAATAATGTTTGACCATTTTTAACCAGATAAGCCTGATTAAAAGGCGTTTTAAATTTACCGATTCTAAAACGAAGCTCATCGCTTGTATTAATATCGAACCAGGCCTGATTTAAAATGGTAGCTCCTGAACCAGCTGCATTTAAAGTAATATTAAATGTTATTTTATTAAAAGCTTTTCCTGCAAAACCTATTAAAGCATAAGGAATGGCAAATCCTGAGTTTAAAACATTGTCTTCTTCTGCTAAACTAAGGCCTTCATCATCGTAATAATTGTATAATGCCCTTGTCTGAATTAAAGTATATGGTTTAAATAGAAAGTCTCCTTTTGCTGTTTTCCAGGTTAATCCGTTTTTATCAGCAATTGAAATTAAACCATTGTCAATATACTTGTTTAAAGTACTATCTGTTTGTGCCTGAATAGCCACAAAAACAGATAGTAATATAATTGTTATAAGATTCCTCATTGTAATATCCTCCTTAAAAACAGTTAAATTCAGGGTTTGTAACTTCTTTTACTGCAATACATTCAATTTCAATCAACCATCCCGGACGACATACAGGCGCCAGAACAATAATGTATGGCAGATGAGGATATTTTTCTTGTATATATGATTCTACAGTATTGTAATCGGCCACATCTCTTAGGTAAACAATCATACTGTTAATATCATTCAATTCTGAATCAGCTTCGTTAAGTAAAGCTGTTATGTTTTCAAATGTTCTGTTGATTTGACCATTGATGTCACCAACATGAACTATATCACCTTTATTATCAATACTTGCTGTTCCTGAAATAAATATTTGTCTTCTGTCTCCGTAATCAACAGAAGTTCCTCTTTCAAACGCAACGCCGTATTCATGTGTCGGATTTAAATATTCTCGAGCTTCCAGAAAACGAATCTGTTCAGGCTTAATTCCTCCAATAGCGTAAGCATCTAAAAGTACTGAAATAGAAGGGTTAGCATAACGACCTTCAATACCTGTACTTGTAATAAAGTGCGTGTCCTTTGTCATTTGGTATTGGTCAAAAACCTCATTACGAGCTTTTACCATACCAGCATAGTTATTGTCAATATCACGAACATAAAACCATGTTCTGATGCAATGTTCTTCTAGAGTTAATTCATGACCATCAAGCATTCTTAGATAGTCATCGAAAATAGAAGTTGTTTGTGTATATGAACAAGCTTCTGCATCGTTACCATGCATTTGCGTAGTATAGATGTGTGAATATCCGTTGTGTTCAATCACCAGCTTGTTGTCGTTCTTCTTTTTAATGAAGTAGTTTTTGTCTTTTTCTTTATAAATGCAGGTCCATAATCCAACCTTATTGCCGTTTAAAGGACTTTGTTGTACGATGGATACAGCACAATCACAATCAAAAAGGTCAACTTTCTTAAGTTCCTCAGATTGGTTAGTGAAATCACTTACAAACAGTCTTTGAAACATGATGTTATCTGAAGAACAGTTTTCTTTCTTTAAATATTCATTTAATGTACTTCTAATTGCAATCAGTTGAGCATCAATAGTCCCTGATATACATGGAGTAATCATTAAATTATATTCTTCGGATAGTTTTCCTTCAAATTTTGAAACACTTATCTCTGCTTTCTCTGTTTTAAATCTCTCAAAATTCATATTCTATCGTATTAGTTTGTTTTATAATCTTTATATCTTATCTGTAAGGTTTTATAGCGATCGAAGAAACATGATTAAAGTTTCTCTCTCTTCTGATGTCATATTTGCAAATATCTGGCGTGATACATCACCTTCACCGCCATGCCACATAATAGCTTCAGTAAAGTTTCTGGCTCTTCCATCGTGCAAATAATGACTATGTCCGTTTACAATTTCTTGCAAACCAGCACCCCATAATGGTGTTGTTCTCCATTCATCTCCGGATGCATTATATTGTGAGTAATCGTCCCCTAATTCAGGACCCATATCGTGTAACAGGTAATCTGAATAAGGGTGAATTGTTTGTCCTGCCATGTATGGAAGATAGGTTCCGTTTAAAAGATAAATACCTTCATCCCTGGTGTGCAGGGTAGGAGTATGACATAAGTGGCATTTGGCCTTGTAAAATAATTCCTCGCCAGCCTGAACAGTTGTACTTTTTACTGATCTTCGCGCAGGAACACCTAAGGAATGCATGTAGAAATCCACGGCCTCCATGTCCTCTGTTGAAATCTCTATTTCGTAATCATCATCGTTGGCTTGTGACTGTCCTTCGGATACTTCTAACGGATAACGTGAGTTAGTAACTCCCATATCCGAATAAAAACCAAGTTCAACAGTTAAGTCTGCATGTTGTGCTTTATGACCAGAAAGTCCCATTAGCGTCTGGTTTCTTTCCTTAACCCAGTTAATTTCCCCTGAAATACCATATTCAGGGTATTGAATACTCGCTAAAGCTTTAATTTCATCCTGATTAACAGCCATCATCAAACCTAAACCTACATGTCGAAGTGGGGTTCTAACGGTCATTTCAATATCTTCAACTGCAATACTATCAGCATACCAGTCGTATATTTCATAATGAGGAGTTATTAAGCTATAGGTTTCTCCATCAGGAAAAGAATATTCTTCCTCTGTATAAGTTACACGTAGCTTTCCTTCAGGCTCATATCCATAAATAGCCTGATCATGTAGTACACGACCATATTCTTTATAGTATTGATCGTTGGGAGTGCGGATGAAAGTAAGAAATGATGAAAAACCATATTTTCCACTACCTCCATCAGTAAATAAAGTAGATTGCGTTCTACCTGCATCATTATGACAACTGGCACATGAGTAACCACAATATACCGGACCTAATCCTCCATTTACTACATTACCATCAGATACTCTTGGATTATCATATAATGCATCTCCCTCTAAAAACCAGTCGGCAAGTTCTCCTGTAACCCAGCTCGATGGTGTATCAAATGCTGTACTGGATGAAACAAAGACAGTGGAATTTCCTGCAGATAATTCTTCCGGATAGGCGACTCTACCTCCGGGTGTGTAAATTACATCTGTTTCAGATTGTTCACAAGAAACAATGGATAAGCAACAGATTAATGTTATATAAGTTAGTAGTTTGTTCACTTTGTAAGGTTTTTGCAGGGTTTTAATACAAAATCAAATCTATCGTCTAGGTAATAACCAAATAGTGATAGTATTAAGTATGTAGTCTGAGGTAATTACATGTCAGATAAATTACCTCAGACTTTACAAGGAAAACAATGTCTTAGTCAACAAATAAAGGACGAACTTCGTCTTCCATAATGTCAACTATTGCGTTTACTGCATCCATAGCTGCAGTTATTTTTTCTTCGTTATCTAAGTTGTTACGAAACGGTTCTGGTATATCAGCAATTGCAGTAATGGCTGCGTTAATTAGTGTTTTTACCTGAGTATCTAAATCAGCATCTTGTTCTTTAACAAAATCTGACACAGAAGTACCCGAAGTACCACCATCATATCCTCCGATATAAGAGTTTTGAATACTGCGAACATTATTTTGGAAGTCAGTTAATGAGTTCCAGCTAAACCAAGATTCAACTTCAAGAACATCTTTACTTGTATATGGATCTGCAATTTTCGCGTTGGCAACTTCATCCGCAATACCAATAATTCCTAATAAAATTTCGTCAACAGCATCGGTTTGTGATAAATAAACACTACCAGCATTTCCTGCATTTTTGATCACATCATTATAAGGGGAATCTAATTCCACACCGATTTCTTCAAGAATTGTTGCCTCTGTAGAGCCATCTTCAACACCAGCCCAGGATGCCCATAAAGTGATACAGTCATCACGTAAAACTTCAGAAACAGCAACCAGGTATTCTTTTTCGCGATCTGTTACATCTCCGGCATTACGAGCTTCGCCATCTCTGAATAATAGATACTCGATAGTATGAAAACCTCTTAATACAGCACCTAGCGCATCTCTTACATAGTCTGCAGTTAATGTTTGATTACTGCTTAATACCTGATCTAACTGAGCCTGATCCAAAGGCCATGAATCCAATAGTGGATCTAAACTCTTGCTTGCTGCAGGACCGAATAAAAATGATTCACTACATTCCCAAGGTTTACGAGTTTGTTTCCAATATTCACAAGCTAAAATGATATCAGACTGAGTACCACTTTCATTAAAGGTTTCAACAGCTTCTAATAGTAACATCGACTTGTTTTTCATATCAGCATATGTAGTCACTACTGTATAATCAACATAATCAGATAATAATGTTGTATAATCAACAGTTTCTAAATCTTCTTCAGAAATGCTTCCACTATCGTCAGAACATGCATTAAATAATATCAAGCATGAAGCAAAAATCCAATATAACTTTTTCATATTTATAGGTTTATATTACACAATCAGTTTAAAATATTATGGTTGTAAGTTTTATTTTTGAAGGAACCATCCGGTATATACCAATGCAAGACCAATGGTATTTTCAGAATTGTAATCGCCCATTGCAATGCGGCGATGGCTATAATCAGCCTTGAATGCTACTTTAGGATTTAAGAAGTAATTAAAACCTGCAGTCACGATATCTCTTTTATATCTGGCATCAGCAAACATGTCATATGCTGTATTTTCCATTGAGTTGTAGTACTCGTAACGTACAAAAGGAATAATTTTAGAACCTTCTTTGTTTACTCTGAAAACATAACCGCATTCGGCTCCATAAGCTAAAGCATTCTTAGCTACATTAGTTCTTAGATATTGAATATCCTGAGAAATATTTTTGTTGATTAACGAGATCTCGTATGAATCACTTAAATCGCCATAAATAGCATTAGCACGAACTATCAGTTTAGAGTTATTGTAATCTATATCTCCAGAGAAAATGGTAACTCGTCCTTTTAGGTCTTTCATTTTCTCTGGTTTCTGAGTGTTTCCTGTACTGTTACCAATATATCCGGAAGCACTTAAACGAAGATTACGGATGGATTTATTTTCAATTCGATAAACAAATGCAGGATCTGTCATTTTTACATTTTCAAATATTCCCTGTTTTGCATCGCGTATCCAGTATGAAGAAGAGAAACCATTTGCATCTAATCCATTAACAAGGTATAAAGAAGCGTTCCACCTTTTATAGTTTGCATGAATAGCGATACCTGTTTCGTGCCATGTTAATGGAATGATTGAAGTTTCACTTTCTGGGCGAACTGTTCCAAAATACATAATAGATTCATGTTGACGATTTGTTATTCCTACCGGAATAATCATATGTCCAACAGTAGCTCTTAAGTAAGGATTGAATATTTTAGTAAGATGTAATTGCTCAAGCACAACCTCACCGGCTTTTTCAACTTCCATTTCATATTCACCCGCTTCTTCATATTCTAGTTCTAGAGCAGAACCTGTTCCTCCATATTCAAATTCAATTTCAGAACCCAAAATCAGATCATCTGAAAATTTATAATCAAAAGAAAAAACCACACGAGGTAACGTTATAGAAGCTCTTGTTTCCGGTAAAGCTCCTGTAGGATCACTATAACGGTCGGCACTATAATCCATTCTTTGGAACAAAATTTCGCCATATCCCCCAAATCTGTATTTGGTAAAGTCATCTTGTGCATGCATGCTCACAGAGAGAATAAAGACAAATGACAAAGAGGTTAAAAGTTTAAGACAAGTTCTCATATTAATTGCTTATAATGTTTAATTCTGATTTTGTGTGCTAATAGCTTGTGATTAGAATAAAATCACATTACAAAGCAATCGATATTTAAAAAGAGCATCAATCCCATAAGATGGTTAAACTGAATGCATCCCTAATAATGGGGATAGGAGAGGGGAGAAATGGATGAAAAAATATTTTAAGTAAGACAATTTAGGGTAAATAGTGGTCCAAGTTGCAAAATTGAACCAGTAAGAGGTACTATTTTAAACGGGCACAAGTTTGTGAAAGTTGTTTTAATTAAAGCTATAAGGTGCAAGTTACAAACTTGAACCAGTATAAAAAAAACTGAAGCAAGATTGTAACTTGTGCTGGTGTATTTAATTTGTAATCTACTGCTAACTTGGATGTTATAATGCATTTACAAAAGCTAATAAGGCTTCTCTATCATCAGTTGAAAGATCAATAAAATCATTTTTAACAGATTCAGCCTCACCGCCATGCCATAAGATAGCCTCGGTTAAGTTTCTGGCTCTACCATCATGTAAAAAGCTTGTGTGTCCACTGGTTACACTGGTTAAACCGATTCCCCATAATGGGCGTGTTTTCCATTCGGTACCAGAGGCTTGGAACTCTGGTCTATTATCGGCTAAAGCTTCACCCATATCATGTAAAAGCATATCAGTATATGGATAAATCGTCTGATTTGAGATCTCTGCTATATCCTCGTTAACCCCTGTTGTAAATGAGGGAATATGGCATTTAGCACATCCAATTTTTTCAAATATCTTACTTCCCTTTATTACCTGATCATCATCTAAGTTTCTGGCTGCAGGAACAGCTAATGTTTGACAATAAAAAGCTACTGCATTTAACTCTTCATCAGATACTTCAATAACCCCGGTTTCTGTAGAACCGTTACTTTGACCATAAGAAGATTCTATTGGATGAATACTGGTGGTTAATCCCATATCGCCACTATATGCACCCGCAGATTGTGCTAGGATACTGGCAGCGCCAGCCTTCCATCCAAAACGACCCAGTTTAACACTCTCTGTAACAGCATCCCATACATAATTTGGCTTACCGGAAACGCCATCCTTATCACTATCAAATTCATCAGCATTAGCTAATATATCTTCGTCTGTAATAGTCTCTAACAACCCTAAACCAAATACAGGCATCCCAATTCTTGGTGAAATCATAATGTCTTCCGGAATGGATGTGTATGGGTCAGTAATTGAGTATGTTGGATGTTGTAATTCCACAATTACACCATCGCTTAAAGTGACTTCAATTGTTTCATAAACTCTGGCCATAAGTCCTTCTGGTTCATAACCAAATAGTGACTGATGCTGAAGTTGTGTTCCAAATCCGGGTACAGGATTTGGTCCCCCGTTTTCATCTTCACCGGCAATACTAATTCTAAAGAAGAACCCACTGAGTGCATTAATATTCGTTGGAACAGAGGCTCTTGCGTCTGATGGATGGCAAGCATTACATGAAGTATTGTTAAAAACAGGTCCAAGTCCTCCATGTGTTTGTGCAGGACTAGAAACAAAAATAGCTTCAAAGGCTTTATCTCCTTCTAAGTGTTTTTCAAGATTTGCTTCAGATAAGTTTGGTGCAGGAGTTCCAAAAGCTTGACTGTTACTAATATATACAGTGGTTTCTCCTCCGGCCAATTCTCCTTCTAATTTGTAAGTTGTTTCGTCTTCGTTGTTATTTGAACATGAGAAGAATGAATAAGCAAGTATACCCAAAATACATCCTTTAATAGCTATTTTATGATTCATTTTATATGATTTACTTAAAATCAGCTAATATATATTCAGATATCTTTGTCTTAAATACCAACTAATAGGTATTTTTATACTGATTTATTCAATGAGTCAAATTGTTTATAGGTGATATTAGTAAAATAGGTACCATATAGTAGCCATAAATAGGGAATGGTAAAACATGTAAAATTTATAATTTACTATGGATTATCGTATGCAATTGAGAATGAAAACTTCAAATTGTATCTTACTACCTGTTATAAATTATAGGTAAATACTTATAATTTATTATTCCATTTAGGATTTAGCTTATTGATTTTTTCATAAATAGGACAATCTTCGTCATGGCATCCTGGCAAATATCCTGTACTCATTAAAAACTCGTTTACTATTTCGCCACCAGTAAATTTAAAATGCTTTTTAAATAGCTTCACCCATTCTTCTTTTGTTTTAGGATGATGATGGTCGAGCCATTTTTCAAAAGATCCGTATTCTTTTTGTATCACCAAGATGCTTTTTGCATTTTCAATGGCAGCATTAATTTTTAATTTATTTCTTATTATACTGGCATCATTTAAAAGTCGTTGGCGATCTTCTTCAGAATATGTAGCAATCTTTTCAATTTCAAAATTATTGTAGGCTTTTCTGAAGTTTTCTTCTTTCTTTAAAATGGTTTCCCAACTTAAACCGGCCTGATTAATTTCTAAAATTAATCTTCCAAATAACTCATTGTCATCATGCATAGGGAAACCATAATGATTATCGTGGTAGTTTTTATGTAAGGCTTTCTTTTCTGCAGAAGTAATAGTCTCAATATGTTTACAATATGACATAATAATAAGTTCTTAACGATATAACAATGGGAAACAATAATAAATAAACTTACTCTTAGTTTAAGGATTTAGTTGTATTAATTGTTTATTTAGTATTGATTTGCTTAATATAGATAGTAATACAACTTTAAAATTTTATATTGCAAAAAATATTTTTTGGTAATATCCTGTTTAAGGGGTTTTAGTAATAGTTTATGATACGTATAATATATGTATTATTGGCACTATGGTGTTTCAATAATATTGGTTTAGCACAATTAATCAGTAATAGTCAATATAAAATCATGGTTGATTCAATAAACCATTTACCAATTGATTCTGTAGATAATTATTTAAATAAATTTTTAGTTTCAAAGAAATGTACTCGTTTTGATAGTGCCAGATTGTATAATCTAAAAGGAAATACCAAATCAATTCAAGGTGAACTTGAGGATGCTTTGTCTTTTTATAATCAAGCTGTTAGTCTGTTTAATAAACAAGATGGGTATTTGTGGGAAGTAAAAACTCGTCTAAATATATCAAGTATTTATTCTGACATACAAGAATTTACTAATGCAGGTAATCAGTTATTCAAGGTAAAAGAAATAGTTAGAAATAATGCAGATACAGTTTATGAACATAAGGTTTCTGAATATTTTGCTCACTTATTTTATTCTCAAGGGAATATTGACAGTGCTTTTTACTATTTAGAAGAATTAACCGGTATTTATGAAGGTTGGAAAGACACGATATCAATGTCTCGCGTTTATAATAATCTGGCAGTATTATACAAGGAGCATGAGCAATATCAAAAAGCTTTATTTTATAATAAAAGATCGTTAAACTTAAGCGAAGCTAAAAATGATGAATATGCAATAGGAGAGTCCTTCAATAATATGGGAATCTGCTATGAAGCCTTGTATCATCAAACAGGAAGTAAAGATCACTTAAAGAAAGCGCTTCATTATTATGAAGAATCAGCTTTGCTGAAAATGAAGTTTACTCATAAATGGAATTCTGCTATTGCAAATTTAGCCCGATTAAACAGGGAACTTGGAAATGATAAAGAAGCCAATGAATACTACAATCAGCTTGAATTATCAGGAAGGAAAGATAAGTCAGCTGAGATGTTGGATGTTTATCGTGACCAGATGCTTCATCTTTTAAATAAAGGTAAGGTAGCAGATGCAGCATTTTATTTTGCTATGTACGACTCAGTTATCAGTGACTTACAACAGATGCAAGAAAAAGATTTTCAGCAAATGTTGTTAAACCAACGTAAACTTTATCAGGCACGTAAAAACGAACAAGAACAAAAATTAAAACTACAGGAAGAACAACAAAAGCGTTTAGTTATTGAAAAGAAACAATTTGTTACACAAACCGTCTTTATCATCTTTGCGTTTATTGTGGTTGGATTTTTTTATTATTTGCGTCAACGCAATAAGTATTTGAATTTAAAAGCTGAACAAGATAATAAGAAGTTAAAAGATGCTGTATTTAGAACCCAAATGAATCCCCATTTTGTTTATAATGCTTTAACTGCGATTCAAAATTCAGTTTTAAAAGAGGATCAGTTAGTTACTGCTTCATATGTGGCTAGGTTTGCCAGGTTAATTCGGCAGACTTTTGATTTTGCATCTGTAGACAGGATATCTCTTGAAGAAGATGTAAATGCATTGAGAGATTACATAGAAACTCAAAAAATAAGGTTTGGTGATAAATTTGGATATGAGATTATTACAGATGAAAAACTTAAGCTTGAAGAGACATTTATACCTCCGTTAATATTACAGCCTTTAGTTGAAAATTCAATACATCATGGCTTTAAGGGTATTAAAAAAGATGGTTTAATTACCATTAAAATTTCCCGACAAGATTGTTGCCAGGTCAGGTTTGAGGTTATGGATAATGGAGTTGGATATCATCCGGTAAAGAAGGATAATAAAGAACATGCATTAAGTATTTTAAAAAGTCGTTTAGCTTTATTTCAACCCGGAGATGAAGAATCTTTTGTTATAGAAAATAACCTTGATGGAGGTACTAAGGTTAGTTATGTTTTAACATTGTTTGATCATGTATAAAGTACTAATTGTAGAGGATGAGTTTAATGCCAGAGAGGTGCTTCGAAAAATGCTTAGTTTAATGTATTCGAATTTGGAAGTGGTTGGTGAATTTGCCAGCTACAAAGAAGCTGAAGCCTTCTTTAAATCAAATACAGTTGATCTCGCTTTTTTCGATATAGAATTGGAAGATGGAGCAAGTGTTGATTATTTAAAGGAATTATCAGAACTTAATTTTCAGGTAATTTTTATTACCAGTTACTCAAAATACGCTATTGATGCCATAAAAGTGAGTCCGGTAGATTACTTGCTTAAGCCTTTAGATCCTGGAGAATTAAGTGTTGCTTTTGAAAAAGCATTACTGCAATTATCGAAGGCAAAGGAGCTAGTAGCTTTAAAAGAAATAGAAAAACAGCAAGAAGAACTACAAAGAAAAATAGTAATAAAAACCAGCGATAATACCTATTATTTAAATGCTGATGATATTATTATGCTTGAAGCGGAAGGTGCATACACCACAGTTTTTACCACTGATCGAAAGATTTTTACAAGCAGAAATCTAAGGCATTACGAAAATGTATTACAAGGTTTTAATTTTGCCCGAACCCATCAAAAATATATGATTAACATTAATCATGTAAAGAAATTAGATGCTAATTCAGATATTGTCTTAACTAATGATCTTAAGGCTGTTATATCAACTCGAAAGCGAAGTGAAATTGTGAAGAAACTAAACCTTCAATAAACAAAATAAATAAGAGCAAAAATGTAGAATGAATTACATACATTTTTGCTCTTATTCCTTATTTATGACAAGAGATAATAGTTATTTAAGTGTCATACTTGTTTCTGTTTTAATCTTGTTCTTTCCAAAAAGACTCGATGTACTTTCTATATATTTTAAATCAATCCTATTTAAAGAAAATACCTTTGGATCAATATGTAAATATTGAGAGAGTGATTTATTATTAAGCATTGGATATAAATTAGCAAACTGGTCCTGATTAATTTTAGTTCTCAGTTCATCAAATGACAGAGTGCCTAAAATCCATATATCATCTTCAATTACTAAATTGATTTTCTTTTTCTCATAAAGGTTATCATATACAACCATATAGCAATTATCTTCAATTTTTGTAATCGCATTAGCATCATATATCAGAATATCTAATAATTGGCGAGCAGTTTCCTTGTTATTCATTTTTAAGGCTACTTTGAAATCCGGAATATTGCGCCTGTCAATTTCTCCATCCATAATTGTAATAAAGCCATTACCCAGACTATTTAAAACTTTTTCATCTATAGCCCAGATTGCAAATTTGCTTGAGATTTGTTTTTTGTCATTGTAATCAGGATTGTTGAAATACTTAATTAATGAGCTTTTAAGTTCTGCAGGTTGCATGTTAAATATGCATAAGCCACATGTTTTTTGAGAAGGCAAATATGAGCATATTTCCTTATCCAAATTTTGATGTAGTTTCTGTTTTTTAGGTAATGAAGCAATTGTAGTTATATCAAATTTAGCCTCTGTATTTTTAATGTTAATCCATAAATCCTCATAATACCCTGTTAATCCGGCAATTTTGGTAATTAATTCGTTTATGTTATAGATGTCAGTTTTAAATATATTATAAAAGTGATAAGGAATTTCGCGTATTTTTTTTGCATTCAAATATATTATTGCTGCGCTTTGATTTAAATCTTCATTAAAAACGGATTTAATATCATAAACATTGCCTTTAGAAATACTAGATATATTTAATTTTTCACTTTCCAATAAATCATCAAAGAAACGGACAGATAAGGCAGAATCCTTTTTCATTAGTGTATCTATGCGTTCCCATAATGCTGTTCTTTCATCAGAACTTGAATATCTTAATTTTTTTGAAATCTCATTGTATTCTTTTCTTACATCCTTATCAATAGGTTGTATTTGTGTATAAATTTTTAAAGTAAATTCTGAATTATTTAAATAAAAAAGTCCTTTTTTAAAATTTCCTCCATCCAATTTTATGTATGGTAATTGTAAATCTTTAATTGAAAAGCCAAATTCTTTTAATAAACTATCCGGATTCAGGTTTGTACTATTTTGGGCAAGATTAAATTTTATGGTATAGGAATCATATAGCTCACTTTTTTGAGAATACAAACAAAATTTTTCTGTTTCGTTTATAATATCTCTTAAAACAGATGGCAATGATTTCTCAATTTTCTCTTTAACTTCATCTGCCATGTTATTGGTATTTCCATATACCATAAACGTAAGACTATCTTTAGGTATGTTACTTAAAAGAGGATCGCAACTTGTTTGTGCAATAATTGATTTTGTTGCGGTAAATAACAGAACTCCTAGTATAATTACTTTAGTGCAGTGTATTTTAAAACTCATAGCTATATTATGTTATTAAAATTTATGACATCAAGTTTAAGTCATAATTGTTTGATTAAAGAATTAAATTAATAAGTGTAGATTATTAATTTATAAATGCAGAATACAAAAAAAGTAGTTACATTCATTTATTTTTCAATGTAACTACCTAATATTTTGTTATAATCTAAGTTATTTATCTACTCAGTTATTGAAATGCTAAAAGACGCTTGATATGAGTTGTTTGCATCCAGTTTTATAATACCTTCCTTAGTGCTTAATTCACCATTAGTATTATCAGCATCAGTTATACCTAGCCAGGGTTCAATACATACAAATGGAGCACCAGGTTTGGCCCAAATACCCAAATAATCAAAATCATCAAAAGATACAGTAAGAGTTGTGTTGTTATTTTTGTTTTTTAAACTGGCTCTTGAAGATTTTAGAGTTTTATAAATTAAAGCATCATTTATAAACAATGTTTCATGTAGAGGAAGGATTTTAGTATTGTTTAGAGAAGGAATTGAATCTCCACTTAATAAACCACTAGGAGCTAAAGTCCATGTGTTTTCATTTTCAACTTCTTCAAACTCTATAAAATAGTCTGTATAAGATTCATTGTCTTTTAACGGACATTTAAATCCCGGATGACCGCCAATCGAAAACAATATTTCCTTTTCGTCAACATTATCAACAGTATGAATTACCTGAAGTGAATTTTCTACTAGTTTAAATGTAATTGAGAATACAAATTTAAACGGATACATTGCCAATGAATCTTCGTTATATTTATATGATAAAGTAATCGAATCATCAGACTTTTCTGCAACTTCCAGATTATCATTATTTCTAATAAAACCATGTTTAGGGATGCTGTATATTTTGTTGTTATAGCTGTAGGTTCCGTTTTTTAACATGCCTATTATAGGAAATAATACAGGCGCATAGCTTCCCCAAATATCAGGATCTGCATTCCACATAAACTCCTGATTGGTTTTCTTAGATTTTAAGCTGCAGATTTCTGCTCCTTTATGTTGTATTTGTACTGTCAGGAAATTGTTTTCTATAGTATGAATCATTTGCAAATAATATGATATTGTTATTGGAAGCTAAATTAATATTATAAAAGGAACCATTGAAATAAATGTTATTCTGTGTATTCTCTTAGGTGTTCTAATTCTCCAATACGAACACCTTTATTATTAGTTAGAAAGCCTATACTTAATTTATATGTTTTGTCTTTATATGAGAAGAATAATTTTCCCTTGTAAACATCATCAATTCCTACATTATCTAAATCATAGGTGAAATTTTGGTATTTTATTTTCTTCCAATCTATTTCAAGTTCCTTTCCATTTGTATACACACGTTTAAACTCCTTATTTAATTTAGTAAACCATTGCTCTTTACTTTCTTCTATTTTTTTTGAAGCCATCGCCTTGAGTGGTTCATTATCGGATTTTAATATGATTTCTAAAATATCATCTGGAGTAGCCATGTATTTTTCAAAGGTAGTCATATCCCAGTTTTCGATAGTTCTTAAAACTTTAGTTATCTGTTTTCCTGTTTTTACACGGTCAAAAGCAAAAATGCTAGTAGTGTTAATAAAAAGTAGTGTAAGTGCAATTAAAGTAATTCGAGTTTTCATTATTGATTGAGAATTTAATTTGTTAGTGTTTTTTATGATGTTGTTACTATAATTATAAAATAATAAGTCATTCCTTATTTATTCATGTTACAATATTATAATACTTAAATAATAAGTTTATTATTCCTTTTATAAGTGTATATGTTTAGTTTATAAACGGCTTTACAATAAAACGCATTTGTTAATAAATACAAGACTTCTGCAGTTATAAAACCATTTAATGCATTTATAAAATGTTTTTTGATTAATGTTTAGCTTGAGCAATATTTGCATTGTCAACAAAAACAAAGAGAATAAAAAACCAAACATGAAAAAAGAATTAATTATCCAGGTTCTTTTAGTTTCCTTTGGGTTATTTAGTATTCTCGGAGCTTATTTTGAGTGGACTTTTTTTTATAATAATAATAAAGTTCAGAGGATAATCAGGTTAATAGGAAGAAGTGGAGCAAAAATATTTTATATACTAATAGGAGCCATATTATTTACGATTGCAATTCTAGATATAATACATATCATAGATATTCATTTGCTTTTTGGGCATAAATGATAGTTTATTGCAAACTTATTAATTGGTGCTAATAGTTTTAATAAGATTATAATTAAGCAATTATATAAAGGAACAAGCCTCAAACTTATTCTATGTGAGAATCTCAACGGTGCTCTACAATTACGGGGGGTTAGGGTACCGTTCGAGATTCACTATTTAAGAACATAATTTATGGTTAGTATCATATAATTAGTTAATGTTTGATTTTTACACATGAAAACACACTGCTCTTACTTTGAGTAGTGTGTTTTTTTCGTATATACATCTTTGTTTACCTTAATTTATAAGTAATCGAATAAACAATAATAATTTATAATAGTATATTTAGGCTTTTAATTACCTAAATTATAATAAACATAAATTAATTAAGGATGGAAACAACAGAACAAGTACTTGAAGCAATGAAGAAAGCTGGTGAACCATTAAATGCAGGTAAAGTTGTTGAATTAACTGGTCTGGAAAGAAAAGAAGTGGACAAGGCAATGGCTAAGCTAAAAAAAGAGGGAGAGATAATTTCTCCTAAACGATGTTATTGGGAACCAAAATAATATTGATAGTTAAAAGGGATAAAGTTTAAGAATTTATAATTTCTACTTTATTCCTTTTAATTATTACAGTGTAAGATTCTCAAATAAAAACAAGATTTTGTACTTCCCTTATAATTGCCTGAACTTGCTAATATCATCTCCATTATTGAATTTCCTATATTCAATAATGCAAAATAGGATGTCACAAAAATAAAGTTTGAGTTCTTTTCTTTTAAAGTAAATCATATAAGCAGGTAAAATATTCGCCGTTCTACCCGTAAAAAAGTCTTACTGATTGATAATGAGTTTGTAATTCAATTGTCATTGATGGATTGTTTGTTGATACATTCTTTCATCGTGTAAGAATTCCTTTTTGTAAATGTACCCATGAATAGGTTTTTAAGACTCATGAACATGATTTTTAAATAGAATATTTAGATATTTGTTTGCAACTATTAAAAATCATAAATAGAACATACTTTTAAAAGCCCATTGTATCGTGTTTTTATATTTTGGTATGTTAGGTTGAGGTAAAAAATATTTTAAGGTACATGAAAAAGTTACTATTTGTAATTGTTTGCTTTTGTTTAAGCACCGGAATTTTTGCACAAAATGATTCTCGTACAATTATTACGCTTTCTGAAAATTGGAAATTTATTAAGGGCGATGTTACGGGAGCTGAAAAAACAGATTTTAATGATAAAAAATGGGAAAAGGTTTCTGTTCCTCATGATTGGGCTATTTATGGTCCTTTTGATAAAGAGGTAGATAAACAGACTGTCCGAATTGTCCAAAATCAGGAAAAAAAAGCTACTGAGAAATATGGCAGAACTGGGGCATTACCCCATATTGGAGTAGGATGGTATCGTACTACATTTACTGTTCCTGAATATAAAAAAGGTAAAAAGGTTTTGCTTTCATTCGATGGAGCAATGAGTAATGCTCAAGTATTTGTCAATGGCAAAAAAGTTGGATACAGACCATATGGTTATAGTTATTTCTATTTTGATATAACAGATTATATTAATCCACAATCAGATAATCAGTTAGCAGTTAGATTAGAAAATAAGGAAAAAGCTTCTCGTTGGTATCCTGGTGCCGGACTTTACAGAAAAGTTCAGGTGATTGTTAAAGATGAAACGTCTTTTGCCAAGTGGGGAACATTTATTACAACACCCTATATCGATTCTGATGTTGCCAAAGTAAATATTAAATCGGAAGTTAATGGTGATGATGTTTATGTAGAAACAATCATTAAAGATTGTGAAGGAAATATCGTTGCTCAAAATAAGAATGATCAAATATTTGGTAATACTATAGAGCAAAATATAGCTGTTAATAATCCTAAGTTATGGAGTCCGGAATCTCCTGTTCTTTATACTGCAACATTAAAGTTGTTTCAAGATAGTGAGTTAAAGGATGAGCAAACCATTCGCTTTGGAATTCGAAGTATTAAGTATAGTGCCGATAAAGGATTTGAGTTAAATGGTAAAGTAACCAAGTTTAAAGGAGTATGTTTGCATCATGACTTGGGGCCATTAGGGGCGGCTCTTAATAAAGCTGCATTAAAACGACAATTAACCATTTTAAAAGATATGGGGTGTAATGCAATTCGTTCATCTCATAATATGCCATCGTTTGAGCAATTGGAATTGTGTGATGAAATGGGATTTCTATTTCTTGCAGAAAGTTTTGATGAGTGGGCTAAACCTAAAGTTAAAAATGGATATAATCTTTATTTTAATGAATGGGCCGAAAAAGATGTTGTTAATCTGGTAAGGGCTACTCGTAATCATCCCTGTATTGTTATGTGGAGTTCAGGAAATGAAGTACCTGATCAACATGGAAGTGTAGGAGTAAAGAGAGCTAAAATGCTGCAGGAAATTTTTCATAGAGAAGATCCAACCAGACCTGTTACAGTAGGAATGGATCAGGTAAAAGCTGTAATGGCTAGTGGTTTTGGAGCGATTATGGATATTCCTGGATTGAATTACAGAGTTCATCTATATGAAGAGGCTTATGATCGTTTTCCTCAAGGTTTTTTACTAGGCTCAGAAACTACTTCAACAGTTAGTTCTCGGGGAATTTATAAATTTCCGGTTGAGATGGCCAAGAATAAAATGTATGAAGATGGCCAATGTTCATCTTACGATTTTGAATATTGTAGCTGGAGTAATTTACCTGATGATGATGCTGTTTTACAAGATGATAAGGATTGGGTGATTGGAGAATTTGTGTGGACAGGATTTGATTATTTAGGAGAACCTACTCCATATGATACACAATGGCCATCAAGAAGTTCGTATTTTGGAATTTGCGATTTAGGAGGCTTGCCAAAAGATCGATTTTACTGGTATCGTAGCAGATGGAATAAAGATGAAGAAACCTTACATATTCTTCCTCACTGGAATTGGGGCGGTAGAGAAGGAGAGGAGACACCAGTTTTTGTATATACCAACTATAATAAAGCTGAACTTTTCGTAAATGGAAAAAGTCAGGGAATTCAAGAAAAAAATAATGATACAAAGCAAAATAGGTATCGTTTAATGTGGATGAACGTAAAGTATGAACCTGGTACATTAAAGGTTGTAGCTTATGATGATAATGATAAACCTGTAGCAGAAAAAGAAATTCATACAGCAGGAGCACCTGATCATATTGAATTGTCAGCGGATAGAACTGTGATAAATGCAGATGGACAAGATTTAAGCTATGTGACTGTATCAGTAGTTGATAAAGATGGAAATTTATGTCCAAAAGCGACTACTCAACTTAATTTTAAGGTAAGTGGAAAAGGACAATATAGAGCTGCTTGTAATGGTGATGCTACCTCGTTGGAGATGTTTCATTTACCAACAATGAAGGCGTTTAGTGGTAAATTAGTAGTTCTTGTTCAATCAACCAAAGAAGCTGGTGACATTGAACTTAAAGTTTTTGGTAAAGGTTTAAAGTCTGGTTTTATTGGACTAAAAGCAGAATAGAATAAAAAATTATTAAAATAGATAAAGCGTAACCTTAATTGTTATTTGAGGTTGCGCTTTTTTGTGTCTTGACGTGTTGTAATTGTTTGGAATAAAAATGTTTCTGTTAATGGATGGGATTGAAATGATAGTTTTTAAATAAATTTATTGTCAAAAATGCGCAATCGTTTGTATTTATGCGCAATCGTTTGTATTTTTGTGAAAAATAAATTGGATGAAGAAGGTTACTATTAATGATATTGCTAAAAAATTAGGAGTTACTCCATCCACTATTTCCAGAGCTTTGGCTGATAATAAAAGAGTTAGCGAAGCAACCAGAGATAAAGTAAAAAAACTCGCTAAGGAAATGGGGTATCAACCTAATTTGATGGCTTCTTCACTAAGAAGAGGTAAATCCGATTTAATAGGAATGATAGTACCCAGAATAAATCGCCATTTCTTTAGTAATATCATTAGTGGTGTTGAAGAAATTCTCAATCCTGCAGGTTATAGTTTGCTGATCATGCAAAGTCATGAAGAATTAGAGTCTGAAATTAAGGCTGTTCATTCTCTTATGAGAAACAGAGTGGCAGGTATAATACTTTCTTTATCTATCGAAACCAATAGTTTTGAACATCTTCAGAGTGTAGTTGATGCAAATGTTCCTTTGGTTCAGGTCGATAGAGTTTCAAAAAGCCTGAAAGGACCTAAGGTTGTAAATGACAATATTACTGGTGCTTATTTGGCAACTAAACATTTATTACAATCAGGATATAAACGAATTGCTCATTTCTCCGGAAATAAAATAATAAATGTTTATGATGAACGTATTACAGGCTATAAAAAAGCAATTGCAGAAGAACGGGGTGAAGTTGATGAAAGCTTGATATTAGAGGATATAATAACAAGGGATTCCGGGTTTGAAACAATTCAGAGAGTAATTGACGAAAAAAAAATTGATGCAGTTTTTTGTGCCGGTGATTATGCTGCATTTGGAGTTTTTGAAGGACTAAAATACAAGGACGTTTGTTTTCCTGGTGAATTTGGTTTAGTGGGGTTTGGTAATGAGCCTTTTGCAGAAATGCTTCATCCTTCATTATCATCAATAGAGCAAGATGGTAGTGAAATTGGTAGAATTGCAGCTCAGGAAATGATAGATGCAATTCATGGTGATCTACATGATATAGAAAGAGTGGTTCCTGTTCGGTTTATTCAACGGGAATCGACACAACATAAAGTTTAATTTAAAACAGAATAATTATGAGCATGGAAGTACGTTATGCAGCGCATCCAGAAGATGCAAAAAGCTATGGAACTGATAAATTACGTGAAGAATTTTTAATTGAGAAAGTAATGGTTCCTGGAGAAATTAACCTGGTATATTCTTTTTATGATAGATATATCGTAGGTGGTGCTGTTCCAACTGATAAGCCAATAAAATTAAATACATACGATGAATTGAAATCAGAAGATTTCTTAGCTCGTCGTGAAATGGGTATTATTAATGTTGGTGGTGATGCTAAAATTACTACAGATGCAGGTGAATACACATTGAAATATAAAGAAGCTCTTTATCTTGGTCAAGGAGAAAAAAATGTTGTATTTGAATCATTAGATGCAGCTAAACCTGCTCACTTATATATTAACTCTGCTCCTGCACATGCAGCTTACCCATCTAAACATATTACTTTAGATGATGCTAATGTATTAAAATTAGGTGCGTTAGAAACTTCAAATGAGCGTCAGGTAAATCAAATGATTGTAAAAGAGGTTGTGACTACTTGTCAACTTCAAATGGGTATGACAGAGTTAAAACCTGGTAGCGTTTGGAATACAATGCCAGCACACACTCACAATCGTAGAATGGAAGCTTACTTTTATTTTGAAGTTCCTGAAAAACAGGCTATTTGTCACTTTATGGGACAACCAGATGAAACACGTCACATTTGGATGCAAAATGAGCAAGCTGTATTGTCTCCAGCATGGAGTATTCACAGTGCAGCAGGTACTTCAAACTATATCTTTATTTGGGGTATGGCAGGTGAAAACCTAGATTATGGTGATATGGATGTTCGTCAACCAAACGAATTAAAATAAAACTCATTTATTTCTCACCTCATTATTTTAATGATGAGGTGAACCTATGAATAATAACAACAATAAATATTCAAAAATGATAAACGAATTATTCGACCTTTCAGGTAAAGTAGCTCTTGTAACAGGAGGAACTCATGGTATTGGTATGGCTTGTGGTAAAATGTTAGCTAAAGCAGGTGCAAAACTATGTGTTAATGATTTAAATGATGAGAAATTAGCTGAGGCTAAAGAAGAATATGCTAAAGATGGTATTGACGTTTTTACTGTAAACTTTAATGTTTGTAGCGAAGAAGAAGTTGATAAAGGTATTAGCATCATTGAAAAAGAAGTTGGTCCTGTTGATATATTAGTAAATAATGCTGGTATTATTAAGCGTGTACCAATTTTAGAAATGCCAATTAAAGATTTTGAACAAGTTATTGATGTTGACTTAGTAGCTCCTCTTATTGTTGCAAAACGTATTGCTCCTGGTATGATTGAGCGTCGTCAGGGAAAAATCATTAACATGTGTTCTATGATGAGTGTTTACGGTCGTCAAAATGTTTCTGCTTATGCTGCTGCAAAAGGTGGTTTAAAATTATTAACAGAAAACATGACTTGTGAGTGGGCTAAATATAATGTACAGATCAACGGTATCGGTCCTGGTTATATTGCTACTTCACAAACAGCTCCTATCCGTGTTAATGGACACCCATTTAATGATCTTGTTATGACTCGTACTCCTGCCGGACGTTGGGGTGAACCAGAAGATGTAGGTAATGCTTGTTTATTCTTATCTTCTAAAGCTGCAGACTTTGTTAACGGTCATATTTTATACGTTGATGGAGGTATTTTAGCAAACTTTGGATATGTAAAAGGTGAAAATGAAATCTAATTCTTTATGAACAAGATTTTAAAATTTTCATATATAACTTTATTTCTGGCTGCATTTACTGCATGTACATGCAACCAGAAATCCCTAACAGTTTCGGTTAGTAATTCGTTGGATATTGATAGAGGTGGAGAGACTGTTAGAGTAGATCTTGGAGCCTTATCTTCTACGTCAGATCAATTTATCGTTGTAGACAAAGCTATAGGAAATGAAATTCTTGCTCAATTAGTTGATGAGAATGCAGATAGTACTTATGAGGCTATTTTGTTTCAAGTTGATTTAAAAGCTTCTGAAACTAAAGAATTTGTTATAAAAGAAGGTGCTACTACAATAGAACCAACTGAAGTGAAAACTTTTGGTCGTTTTGTTCCTGAACGTTATGATGATTTCATTTGGGAGAATGATAAGGTTGCTTTTAGAATGTATGGGCCAACGCTAAAAAAATTAAAGGAAGAAGGTAATTCTCAAGGAGGAATTTCGGGTGGATTAGACTGCTGGCTTAAAAAAGTAAATTACTCAGTTATCAATAAGTGGATTAAAGGATACGAGAGTGATCATATGTTCTATCATAGTGACAGAGGTGAAGGATTGGATAATTACCATGTGGGTCCTAGCTTAGGTGCTGGAGGAACAGGAGTCATGATTAATGATTCTTTAGTGACTTCTGTTAACTATACTAAGTCTCATGTTTTACAAAATGGACCAATTAAAACAAAATTTGTTTTAGATTATGATCCTTACGGTGCAGGAGATGTTAATGTGCAGGAACAAAAAACAGTATCTATTGATTTAGGATCTAACTTAACTAAGTTTTCTATTTCAGTTGAAGGTACAGATGTGTTAACATCAGGTATTACCTTGCATGAAAACGATGGTGAATTAACTGTTGATTCTACATCTGTTTTTGTTGATTATTATGCTCCTTATTTTGGAAATGAACTTGGTAATGCTATAGTTGTTGATCCTAAGTATTATGCAGGTTATACTCGTATTAATTCAGAAGAAAAAGATCATAGCATCGTATTATTACATTTGAATGTAATTGATGGTAAGGTTGAGTATTATGCTGGATTTGCATGGAGTGAAAGTAAGCAATTTTCAGGAAAAGAAGAATGGGAATCTTATTTAGCTGATTTTGCTAAGAAAATTCAAAATCCTTTGCAAGTAGAAGTAGAATAATTTCATATCGAATTTAAATAGAAAAGTCAGGTAATTTTGTTACCTGACTTTTTTATTTCTATATAGGCTGATGCATGAATCAATTTAACATATGTTTTTTGATATTGATTGATTATGTGAGTGTACTATCAACTTAATTATTTTAATTAAATCTTATATTGTTTTGTTTTAATAATTAGACACCTGTGTATTATTGGGTAATTAAAATATGTTGCCCCCGTGCGCATTTGTTAACGAACCTTAGACGTATAAGATAACAATGGCCGGACGTATGTGTCCAGCCATGTAAATAGCATTTAATAAAGCTATTGGTTTTATACGATGTATATTTTATCAGGTATAAGTCTATTTTCTAGGCAGACCAGAGATGTCTAACTTTGTGTTAGGTACACTCATGTCTTTAGTGTCTTTAATTGTTAAAATAATATCGTTAAAATCATGATCACAAGAATTGAGATCAACTTTAACATCTTCAAAGGTTAATACAATATCATCGCAATCACTACTTAAAAATAGGGTTGATTGTTGTTTTTCGTTAATATTAAATATTTTGTCTGTATAATGTGTGTAACTACCATCTACAGTAAGTCCGTTTTTCCATCCCTGAGCAACAATATAAAAACCAATTACAGTTCCTGCAGGAAAACTATCTTCTCCTAATTGTACACGGTCTCCAAAATCAAGGCCTCCACCTTCTCCAACTTTTGATACATTCGGAAAAATAATATGTTTTTCTACATCATCAATGCATTGAGGAGGGTTATTCTCTTGGTAGGTATAATAACCAAAAGTATTCTTCCATCCAGCTCCCTCGTCAATAAATGTAACGTACACTGGAGTTTCTTCACTTACATGAATGTTTAACTCAGCGGTTTCACTAAAAAGGTCTGCGTGATTATTTCTGGCATCTTTGCTTTCAGGAAAGAGTTCTGAAATATTATCCATAAGGGTTTCACATGGTTTGGTTGGCTCAATATCATCAGGTACTCCTTCATCAATACTGATAGCAAGGATTTTTAATCCTCCTAGTCCGGAAGCTACAAAAATCAGACTGTCTTTTGATTCTACAAAATTAGTAGATTGATAATCGCTGAATTCCATTGCTCCTAACATCCATAGGCTATCATTTTTTTCTTCAATAAGTCCTCCAATATATACTCCTGATTCACCATTCCCAATTAAAACAAGATCTCCATTCAATGAAACACTGTTTGTTACATGATTCTCATCTAACTCACCTTCTGGTGTTTCTGGTTTAGCTATAGTTTGTTTTATACTTCCATCTAAATTAAGTATAGAAAGACCTCCTTCGTTTAGTGCAGTAAAGATATAATCATCAGAAACCGCGATCTCTGATTTCGATTCAGGAGTATTAGCACCACCAACGTAATATGTTTCCTTATATGCTGCATCAGGTAGATCGAAAACATTTACCCTTCCTTCCTGACCTTGCAATACATAAAGATTATTAGAATTGGAATCAACAGAACGTACATCCTCAATATCGTGAGTGTTAATTTGGTTATACTCTGAATCAAAAACAATAATACCGCCATCTGACCCATAAGTTGCATAAATTCGTCCTTCCACAGCTTTAATATCAGTTCCTACATACGAAGGAATATCAATAATAGTGTCTACTTTTTCGAATGACATATTTTCAGTCAACGAAATAACTTCCATAAATGCAGGAGAGTTATATCCTACGTCAGCATAATCACCTCGAGCCCCAACGATATAGATTTTTCCATTTGAATAATCAATGGCACTAACATCTGTATTGTCAAGGATTGCACTTGAAACAATTGTAGGATTTTTTACATCTGAAACATCAAATATTTCAACTCCTCCAAGATATTTTTCACCTTTTGTATTGTATGTTACAAATGCATAATTATCACTGATTGTAACGTGTGAAGCTTGTATTGTATTATCATTAAAAACTGGTGAAGCTACTTCTGCTTTTAATTTAAATACATAATTTTTAGTTAGATCTATTTCATTATAATCATCTGTGCTTTTTAGAGTAGAGGATGTACTAGTTTCTACAATGGGTACAATCTCATCTTTATAATTTATTCTAGATGACAGATTATTATTACTGGTATAGATAAGCAAATTACCAACTTCTGCAAATTCATCTTCTGAATTGCTGTCTATTATGGAGTCTTGTTGGCAACTAAATAGTGTTAGAGTGCATAAAATTATTAGAATTGAAAGACTAATGTTTTTCATAGTTTACTAATTTGAATTTTAGTTAAATTTATTCTATTGACAAATTAAATAGTTATTTTCCACTTATTACAGTCTGCTATTATATTAGGTTCCTTTATTTTGATGAATTACCGTATTTTTTAGTTTAATTAATCTATTCTTGTTATTACTATTAATGAAAAATAACGTCAGGTACTTTACTAAATAGATTGCTGGATATACTTCAGTATTATGTTTAAAATTTAGTAGGGAATTTGAACAGCTTACTGCATTAGTTTATTTCAATTAACTATTTCGTTATTAAAAAGTAAATATTGAAACATACTTGGATAAATGTCGTAAAAATGTTGATGAATACATTGAAATGTATGATTAATGTTTTTGCTATTGTAGTTATTGTTGATAAATGAATTAATAATAAAAAATTATATATATGAAGTTAGTTTTTACCAGTTTATTATTTGTTATGTTTTTGGGTAACATAAAGTCTCAGGAAAACAAGGCAGATTTAATTAAAAGTTTGACAGAAGGATTGATTCAGGTTGAATTATCAGATTTAAATGAAAGTTCTCCAATTTCAAGTATTAATAAATTAGCCTATGAGCAAGCTTCAAAGTCTGTTGTTCTTACAAAAGATAATATTGCCGAATCACTTAAAGAAGCCAATTCATATAGTGCATTTATAATTACTGTTGGTGTTCACACTATTGTAGTAGTTAATGATCAATCAAAGAGTAGAATGTCAGGATCTTGGGGTACAAAAATGCCTTGGGGAAAGGGTTATATTCAAAAAGGATCATTGAACTATAAGGAAGATTATATTAATAATCTGATTGGAATACCAGATACTCAAAGAAGGATGATGTTTCTATTTAAATAAAGATTAGAGGAGGTTTATCATAAATTAAACCTCCTCTTTATTTATAAATTAGATGATTGGGCCAGCTTTAATTAATTGTTTACCTAACTCAGTGTCTGTGTATTTATTGAAATTCTCAATAAATAATTCTGCTAAGTGTTCTGCTTTTTCATTCCATTTATCTGGATTAGAATATGTATCTCTTGGATCCATAATTTCAGGATCTACGTCATGTAACATTATAGGAACAGATAAATTAAAGATTGGAATTGTTTTAGTTTCTGCTTTTTCGATTGATCCATCCAAAATAGCATCGATAATTGCTCTTGTATCTTTAATGGAAATCCTTTTTCCTGTACCATTCCAGCCTGTATTAACAAGGTAAGCCTGAGCATTATGTTCTTTCATTTTCTTTACTAGCTCTTCTCCGTATTTTGTTGGGTGAAGCGATAAAAATGCCTCACCAAAGCATGCTGAAAATGTTGGAACAGGTTCTGTAACACCAAGTTCTGTTCCTGCAAGTTTAGCTGTAAATCCTGATAAAAAATGATATTGTGTTTGTTCTGGAGTTAGAATAGATACAGGAGGCATTACTCCAAAAGCATCAGCGGTTAAAAATATAACCTTGTTTGCGTGTCCTGCTTTTGAAACAGGTTTAACAATATTATTGATGTGATAAATAGGATAAGAAACTCTTGTGTTTTCTGTAACAGATTTATCATTAAAATCAACAGAACCATCACTTAATACAGTTACATTTTCTAATAAAGCATTTCTCTTTATAGCGTGGTAAATGTCTGGTTCACTTTCTTTATCAAGATTAATTGTTTTGGCATAACATCCACCTTCAAAATTAAAAACACCATCATCATCCCATCCATGCTCATCATCTCCAATTAGTGCTCTTTTGGGATCTGTTGATAATGTAGTTTTTCCGGTTCCTGATAAACCAAAAAAGATGGCAACATCATCATTTTCTCCTTTGTTTGCAGAGCAATGCATCGCTGCAATACCTTTTCGAGGTAAATAGTAGTTCATCATGGCAAAAATTCCTTTTTTCATTTCTCCTCCATACCATGTTCCTCCAATAATTTGCATTTTCTCAGTAAGGTTGAAAATAGTAAATACTTCAGAATGCATTCCTTGTTCTTCCCAATTTGGGTTGGTGAATTTTGACGCATTTAAAACAACAAAATCAGGTTCGCCATATGACTCTAATTGTTCGTCCGTTGGTCTGATAAACATATTTTTTACAAAGTGAGCTTGCCAGGCAACTTCAGTAACAAATCTAACTTTTAGCTGTGTGTCTTTATTGGCTCCGCAAAATGTATCTACAACGTACAAATGATTATGTTTCAGATCATCTATAACCTGTTCTTTTAATTTTTTCCATATTTCAGGTGAAAGAGGTCTGTTATCGTTTGGAGCGTTTTCAGATGTCCACCAGATACTATCTTTAGTGATATCATCATATACAATATATTTATCCTTAGGCGACCTTCCTGTAAATCTTCCAGTCATTACATTTACGGCTCCAAAGTTGGTTAAAACTCCTTTTTCGTAACCGGTTAAACTTTGGTTTATTTCTTCAGAAAACAGGAATTCGTAAGATGGATTGTAGATAATGTCTTTTTTGTTTTTGATCCCATATTGGGTTAGGTCTACCGTAGATTTGATTGCTTCCATACGCTTTCAATTTAATACTGTTAAAAAATTGTGAATATTAATATTAACAGGATTAACTATAGTAGAAACAATAATATTAATATCCGGAACTCGCAGAAATTTACTTACGCCTTGATTGTTAGTAAGAATAATAGGTGGTATTGTAAGTAAGTGTCTCTTATTAAAAATAGTTAAAAAGAATAAATAAATGCAAATAATTCTTATTGATTTTAAATTGATATGGGTTAAGGTATTGTAAATGAGGTTGAAAATATATTTTATTGAAAGGTGTAGTAGATTTGTTTTAGATTGATAGAAGAATTATTTATTAAGTATAATTTATATCTGAATAAATAAAAAATGGTTACTTCAAAAACAGAAGTAACCATTGTAATACTTTATTTAAAGCTGAGTTTACTTAGTTTAATCTAAAGAAAGATATCGTGTCTTTTAAATGATCAGCTTGCTGTGCTAACATTTCCGCGCTTGAAGCTAATTCTTCACTTGAGGCAGCGTTTTCTTGGGTAATGTCATTTAACTGTTGTATGGCACTGTTTACTTGAACCGCTCCATTGTTCTGTTCCTGACTTGCAGCAGCAATTTCCTGAACCAGCATTGAAGTAGAGTTTATTTTAGGAATAATTTCATTCATTAACTGTCCTGTAATTGTAGAAAGATCTAATCCTTTTGTTGTAAGTGAAATTATTTCATCAGCAGCAGTTTTGCTTTGTTCGGCAAGTTTTCTTACTTCACCGGCAACAACGGCAAATCCTCTACCATGCTCTCCTGCTCTCGCTGCTTCTACACTGGCATTTAAAGCAAGTATATTTGTTTTCATGGCAATGTCGTTAATGATAGATATTTTTTGAGATATAATTTGCATTGCTTTATATGCTTCCTGTGCATGATCATTTACTTTAACCGAATCATTATTTGCTTCATCAGATACTTTCGATGTCTCCTTTGCGTTGTCTGAATTCTGTTGAATACTTGCAGATATCTCTTCCATGGTTGAGCTTACTTCTTCTATAGAGCTGGCTTGCTCATTTGCACCTTGAGATAATTGTTGTGATGAACCACTTAATTGTTGACTGGCAACACCAATTCTGTCTGCTCCGTTTTTTATATTAGTAACAATATCTCTTAAACTATCTACCATCTTGTTTAAGGCTGCAGCCAATTGACCTATTTCATCTTTTTGATCAATGTTGAGTTTTGCATTTAAATTTCCTTCTGCTATAGACTCAGATATTTTAACGGCCTTTTTTAAACTATCTGAAATGTCCTTAGAAATAAAATAGATAAGTGTTCCGAGTACTAAGATGCTAAGGATTAAACCAATAATTATAATGTTTCTAATATGGTAGGTGCTTGCAAATAGTTCGTCTTCATATACAGTAACAGCAACGTAAGATTGAATTTCGTCTAAATGTCTGAAATATTGATACTTCTTTCGGCCATCCCATTCGTAGGTTATATATCCTTTTTCAGCATTTGAATTCTTCATTTTTAAAAAGAAATCTTCTTCAGCAATACTTTTTCCTTCGTCCTTTGGGTGAATAATTAAGTTTCCATCGTTGTCAACAATGTAAGGATAACCGGAATCAAAGAAAGTTTTGTCGCTAAAAATAGCTTTTAGCTTATTCATGTTTTTTTCTTTTACACCAACATAAATTATTCCCTCAATATTACCTTTTATAATTAGAGGTCTGTATGCTGTAAGGTACCAATCATCAACAACAAATGCTCTTCCTATATAAGTATTTCCTTCTAATATTGTCTTAATAACAGGAGAGGAGTCGGGGATATATGTTCCTACTGCACGTTCACCATTTTTAGCTATGACATTTGTTGAAACTCTTAGAAAACCATCATCAATTCTTTGAAAAATGGTTGCTGTTCCTCCCACCAGCTCTTTAATTTCATCAACAAATTGAGTGCTGTTCTGAACTGTTTCACCTTTTACAATCCACTCTGGAACATCCACTTGTTTTGTTTCGTGCGTTTCCTGATTTATTGCGTCAAGATTGATAGATTTAGAACTTACTTTAATGTCTCCAAGATTCTTTATAAACTGATCGGCAGTATTAATTCCAATTCTAACATTTTGTTGATTTGATGTAATGTTTTGAGAAATTAATAAGTTTAAGTCTTTAACATGTTCCTGCATTCGTTCATTGGTAGTTAATTCGCTGGTGTTCATTTCTACATTAATTATGTAGAACCCAAGAATTCCTAATATGAAAACAACTAATGTCGTTATCATCAAACCTAGACGAAGACCAATTTTTACATCGTGAAAGCGTTTCATAAGCAATAAGTTAAATGTTTTGTGTGTCTGTTTTAGTTCTATTATTTATGCTTACGATTACTTTAATATTATTGTTTCTATATATGTAAAAATGTTATTAACACCATGTTGATAAAAATATGATTAAGAGAGGTATTAAATTGATAAACGATTGTGATAAGACTAATGGAATACTATGTAAGAAAAGTCATCTTACAATAATGAAATAAAAAAAGGGCCTATTGGCCCTTTATAAATAATATGTATTGGATTTTATTTAATTGAAGTTACGTAGTCTTTGAACGCTTTAAATGTTCCAATTTCCTTGTCTTTTTCAATTGTTGACGTTACCCAGTGACTAGTATATTTACCCGGTTTAGTGATAAATAGTTGTTGTGTTCCATCATCTAGCTTGTCTACATAATTATCTGGATTAACTATAATTGCTGCTCCAACTTTAATTTTTTCGGCAGCAACATCTTCTGGATGATATCCCCATGAAATTACATAATTATATCCTTTGTCAACCTTCTGACCTTTGTGATAGTTTACCCCGGTAACAAATTGAACATCATCATCAGTTAATGCAAATGCTTCAACGCGCATTTCTCTAATTCCTGAGTAAGCAGTTACTCTAACTAAAATGTCAACTTTTTTACCTTTGTAAGGTACATCTTCAGATAACATTTCCATTTGAGATATGCTACCTTCTTTTCTTACTCTTACGATTCGATTAGATACAGGAGCAAGCATTACAACTTTTTCACCATCCCATAATCTTACACCACCAAGACCAACAGTTGATCCTGCTTTGTAATAATCTGCACCTAATCCGTTTTTTTGTTCCTCAGGACTAGGATACCATTTTGCAGATTTAAGCTCAAGACCTGGTTTTTGCTTATTATAAACATCAATGGCTGCAGCTTTATTATTAAAGTAAAGTCTTAGTGCCATCCATTCATTTTCAATTGCAGGACCATGATGACCAATTGTGCGATATAAATCGCCTGATGGTTCTTGTATTTCACAAGTATAAACAGAATCACTTCTCATAAATAAACTTGCATCAGTTTTGTTTTGAGCTAATGAGGTTGCTATTGTAATTGAAAAAATTGTTAATGTAAGAAGTATTGATTTCATAATAGTATTATTGATAATATTATAAATAAATTTAATCTAAGAGTCCTTCGTAGAAATTAATATTTTCCTTATTTAAAATGTCTACAGGTAAATAGTTTACGCTTTTTACTTTTTCTTTTCTAAATAAATAATTAAAAAGAATTATAGCTGCATTATAGCCTTGGCTTTTTGATTGTTGTGCAATAATAAAGTCGATTACTCCTTTTTTTAGAAACTTTATATTTTGCTCCAGGGTATCAAACCCAATCAACATTATGTTATTAATATTATTTTCCTCTAATATTTCTGCAATTAAATGAATGCGAGAATTAGGAACGTATATTATCTTTGTTTTAGTAGAGCTGTTTAAATATCCAATTAAAGATTTTTCATAATCTTGATTGTCATTGTCAATTTTCAATTGCAGATGTTTAATTCTATCTGTAGGAATATCTTTTTCTTTAAAAAAGTTGATAAATCCTTCAATTCTATCGTTAATATGTGAATATTCCTGTTTTTCATTTGTTACATATACAACTAAAATTTCATCATTATTATGAAAGGCCAGATTACAAAGTGAAGCTGCAACTTTACCTGCAGCAACAGGATCCTGACCAATAAACGATAAAGGATTAGCTTCTGTATGATGAATGTTCATTTGTACAAAAGGGATCTTTTTCTCATTTAACTGATCAGCGAATATTTTCGATTCTTTAAGGAACATTGGGACGTAAACAACTCCGTCCGGGTTTAGAGCTAAGACCTCTTCACAGGATTGTGAAAAATCTTGTGAACGTAAAGAAAAAGTAACTTTATGGATTTTTACTTTAAAAGAAGATAATTCCGCTATTGCTTTATCCACGCCTGCAAGAGGGCGTTTCCAATATTTTACGTCTTCAGGGTTGGGAAGAAGGCATACTATCTGTAATTCTTTTTTTAAGGCAAGATTTCTAGCTAAAATATCAGGTTCATAACCCAATTCTTTTATCGCTTTCTGAACTTTTTCATAAGCTTTTTCTGAGAATTTACCTCTTTGATGAATAATTCTGTCAACAGTACCAGCCGAGACACCTGCTTTTTTAGCAATATCAACTATTCTTATCTTCATTTTGGTAATTAATTTAGCGTCAGTAATTTTTATTACTGACGCTATAATTGTCTGCTAGTGCGTTATATGTAACCTGTGATAAAACAAATAGTAAAATCGTTTTATTCAGGAAATTAAAAGTTGAAATAATTTTTTGCGTTGTAATAGCAAATGTTTTCAACATATGTTTTTAATAATTCCATATCATTTGGAATTAAACCTTTTTCTACATCTTCACCAAGTAAATTACAAAGGATACGACGGAAGTATTCATGACGGCTATAGCTTAAGAAACTTCTAGAATCAGTAAGCATACCAACAAAGCGACTTAATAAACCTAACATAGAAAGTGCATTCATTTGCTTTTCCATTCCATCTTTTTGGTCTAAAAACCACCATCCTGATCCCCATTGGATTTTACCAGCAACAGATCCATCCTGGAAGTTTCCTAACATAGTTGCATAAACTTCATTATGAGATGGATTTAAGTTATAAAGTATTGTTTTTGTAAGTTTTTCTTCAGTGGCAAGACTGTTTAAAAATTTAGACATATCTCTAGCCACTAAATCATCACCAATTGAATCAAATCCAGTATCAGCACCTAATTTATTGTACATAAAGGTGTTGTTGTTACGAATTGCGCCAATGTGGAATTGTTGAGTCCATCCTTTAGCGTGATCCATAACTGCCAATTGATATAATACAGCTGATTTATATTTGTTGATTTCTTCTGTAGTTAAAGCTTCTCCTTTTCTTGCTTTAGCAAAAATAGCTTTTACTTCATCAATGGTGTATTCATCACAGAAGAAACGATCTAGTCCATGATCTGATAATTTACAACCCATTTCTTCAAAGAAATCCTGACGAATTTGAATTGCTTTTAAGAAATCGTCATAATTTTCAATTGCTACTCCAGCAACTTCAGCTAAAGTATTAACATAAGCATTAAAATCATCAAGGTTGTCGATAGCCATTGTTTTATCAGCTCTCCATGTAGGTAAAACTTTGGTTTCAAAACCTGAATCTTTAATTTTTTTGTGGTATTCTAATGAATCAACAGGATCATCTGTAGTACAAATGATTTCAACATTTGCTTGTTTAATTAAACCTTTACATGAAAACTCTGGAGTTTGTAGTTTTGCATTACATGCATCCCAAATTGATTTAGCAGATTTTTCATCCAAAATTTCTTCAACACCGAAAGGTTTTTTTAACTCAAGGTGAGTCCAGTGATAAAGAGGGTTACGTAAAGTAAAAGGAACTGTTTTAGCCCAGTTGTTGAATTTTTCCCAGTCACTTACGTCACCTGTAATTTCGTTTTCTGGAATACCATTGGTACGCATTGCTCTCCACTTATAGTGGTCTCCGTATAACCAAATTTGTGTAATATTCTCAAACTTTACGTCGTCAGCAATTTGTTGAGGAGGAATATGACAGTGATAATCAATAATAGGTAGATTTTCAGCATATTCGTGATATAATTTTTTTGCAGTTTCGTTTGATAAGATAAAGTCTTTATCAATAAATGTTTTCATGTTATTTGTTTTTTCGGTTATAAGAATTACAAATAAAACCAATTATATTTAATATAACTGGTTTAAATTTCTTTATTATAATGTTACGCCGCTTTTAAAGATAGCTATCTCACGATATCCATTGATTTCGTTTTTAGTTTTCTTGCCACTGGCAACATCTAAAATGAAATCAATAAATTCAGTACTAAGATCATCCATTGTAACTCCATCAACAAGTCTTCCCGCATTAAAATCAATCCAGTTCTCTTTTTGATTTGCAAGTTGTGAATTGGTAGCTACTTTTACTGTAGGTATAAATCCACCGAAAGGCGTACCTCTACCTGTCGTAAATAATACCATCTGACATCCACACATACCTAGAGTTGTAGTAGCAACCAGGTCATTACCCGGAGCACTGATTAAGTTTAATCCAGCAGTTTTAATACGTTCAGTATGTTTAAGAACGTCTTTAACTTTGCTGTTTCCAGCTTTCATGGTGCAACCTAGTGATTTATCTTCAAGAGTTGTAATACCTCCATTTTTATTCCCTGGAGACGGGTTTTCATATATAACCTGATTATGACGTTTATAGTAGTTTTTAAAGTCATTAACCATATCCACAGTCTTCTGGAATACTTCTTTTGTTTCACAACGGTTCATTAGAATGGTTTCAGCACCAAACATTTCAGGAACTTCCGTTAGTACGCTGGTACCACCATAGTGAATAACATAATCAGAAACTCTACCTAACATTGGATTTGCAGTAATACCACTAAATCCGTCAGAACCTCCACACTCAAGACCTAATCTTAATTTAGATAAAGGTTGTTTTGTTCTTCTGTCTTGTTTTAATACGTCAAATAATTCAGAAACAACTTCTACTCCTGATACAATCTCATCTTTAAGCTGTTGAGTTGTAATGAACTTAACTCTTGATTCGTCATATTCACCAAGAGTTTCTTTAAAAGTGCTAACTTGGTTATTCTCACATCCAAGACCTACAACAAGTACAGCCCCTGCATTAGGATGGCGTACAATATTTTGAAGTGTTTCACGAGTATTTATATGGTCATCACCCATTTGAGAGCAACCATAGTTATGAGGGAATGTATAAATTCCATCAAAGTAATCAAGCTCATCAAAAAATAAACCTGATTTCATGCATTTTTCAGTAAACTTTTTCGCTATTGACTCAGATACGCCATTAACACAGCCTACTGTAGGAATTATCCAGAGTTCATTTCTGATACCAACTTCTCCATTTGCACGTTCGTAACCTTGGAAAAACTTTTCCTCTAATGTTACAGGAACATCTGTTTCAACTGGCTCATAACAGTATTCAAGGATGTCACCAAGACCTGTTTTTGTGTTGTGAACGTGAACATGTGTGCCTATTTCAATGTCCTCTTGCGCTACACCAATAGAACTGCCATACTTTATAACTTGCTCGCCTTTTTTGATTGGAGCAATAGCAATTTTGTGGGCTTGAGGAATGTCTGTTGCAACAGTAATTGTGTTGCCTTCAAACTCAAAGCTTGTTCCGGCACTCACGGGTTCAAGAGCAACAATCACATTGTCTCCTGGTTGAATATGTAAATGCTTCATAATTATTGTTTTTATTGCAGTGATTCAATAAAAATTAGAGAAGTTGAATATGTATCAAAAATCTCTAAAGAATAATCAGGAGAACTTTTGTTAAAACAAAGTCCTCCTGACCTATAAAATGTTATTTAAGAATATCAGCTAAAGCTGATTGAATAGAGTTGTCAAGTATGTCATTAACATAACCAGCTACAGCTACAGATAATCCTGTAACTTCATCCAGGTTAATTCCCCAGATTTTCTCGTTACTTAAAATAGACTTCACTTTTTCTTCAATTGAAGAGTCAGAAGCCCAAACTGAATTGATGATATCTAATAATTCAGGAGTATCTTTTGCTTCAAATCCAATTGGATTACCTGGCTTATAAAGAACAAGTAATGCAGCTAAAGAGAAAGTAACTTTTTTAGGTAATTTTCCTGTGCTTGCAACAGTATCTTTAACTGTTGGAAAATCTCTTGTTACCCATTTAGATAAAGAGTTTAAGGAAATATCTTTTAAGAAGTGACGAATGTAAGGGTTGAAGAAACGCTCTAAAATTTCGTCAGCAAATGCAACTAATTTTTCCTTATCACCTTCAATGTTTGGTAATACTTCTTCTGCAACCATGCATTTGATATAAGTAGAAACAGTTTCATCATCAAAAGCTTCTTTTACTGTTTCATGTCCGCATAATAAACCAACTGGTACTAAAGCTGTATGAGAACCGTTAAGTACTCTTACCTTTTTATCACGGAAAGCTTTCATGTCGTCTAACCAAACCACATTCAATCCAGCGCTATCCATAGGGAATTTACTACGAACATCTTCGCCAGCTTCAATAGCCCATAAGTGGAAATATTCACCCATTACAACCAAGTTATCTTCATAACCTATTTCAGCTTGAATTTCTTTAATGTTGTCTTTAGGGAATCCTGGAACAATACGGTCAACTAATGTGCTGCTAAATGTACATGCAGTATTTAACCAGTTAATGAAATCTGCTTCCAAATTGTTTTGTTCAGCTAACTCAAGAACGATTTCTTTAAGAATATCTGCATTTTTGTCGATCAATTCACAACAAATTACGCTTATACCTTTATCTGCAGCACCTGCATATTTTTTAAATCTCTTATATAAAAGAGCAGTCATTTTACCTGGGTATGATTTCGGAGGTAATGCATTGATATCTTCATCATCAATACGGCTAATACCTGCTTCTGTAGTGTTAGAAATAATAATTTCTAAGTCCTCAGATAAAAAGTACTCTTCGTATTTTGCATATTCAGCATAAGGATTAACTGCATCCATTACACATTCGATCAACTCAGTTGATTCTACCGGCTTACCATCTTTGATACCTTGCAATCTTACATGATACATGCAATCTTGTTTTTTTAACATATCAACTAAACCGTTAGCTAAAGGCTGAACAACAACTACGCCTGCATTGTAATCGATTTTGTTGTTTGCTTGTTGAATCATCCAGTCAACAAATGCACGTAAAAAATTACCTTCACCAAACTGAAGAATTTTTACAGGATAGGACTTACGGCCCTGTACAGTTTCATTATTTAATGCTTTCATAATACATTTATAATTTTCGAAATAAGAAATTATATGATTTTTATTATGCGGACAAAGGTAAGATATAAAAAATGTGTGCGCACACACATTAGTGTTAAAAAATGTAAAAATATTAAATTTTGTTTATAACTGTTATTATTTAATACTGGAACGAAGCTCTGAAGGAGGGATGCCTAATTTCTTTTTAAATAATCGGCTAAAGTAGTGAATGGATTGAAATTTAAGTTCATAGCTTATTTCTTTTAGGCTTTTATCAGTAGTGAGGATGAGTTCTTTTGCCCTCATTAATTTTAAATCTATATGATATTGATGGGGTGCGATACCTGTATATTTCTTAAACATCTTCCTGAAATAGGAATATCCAACACAATTTTGTTCGGCTAGTTTTTTTAAGTCAATTTCATCTTCAACATGCTCCCGCATATAAAATCGCGCATGTTGAATCAACTTTTCAATCGGCTTTCCTGAAAAGTCTTTTTGTTTTTGCCAGGCAACAATATATCCAAGTAATTTTATTATTAACCCCGATGCAATATGTTGATTTCCCGGATCCTCTTTTTGAATCAGTTCAAAGATTTTATAGTAGGTATCAATAATATCTTCTCTTACTCCACAATGTATAACAGATTGACCAAGTAATACTTGATTTTGCTGTAGATAATGATTTGCAAAAAGACCATCAAATCCAATATAGTTTTCTATCCAACCATCACTTTTTGTAGGTTTGTATCTATGCCACTCATCTTTTCTGATAATCATTAACGTCCCTGCCTTGACCTGAAATTTACCTCTTGAGTTTTCTAAAATACCCGAACCTTCAGTTATATAGTTAATCTGATATTCATTTAAGGTTCGACCATTTTTCCAGTTAAAGAAATATCCGTTGGGATGATTTTTTATTGGATAATAAACATTAGCAGGAATAGTAGATTTACCTGCTACATTAATATATAAGCCCCAATCTTTATCTTCTTCGCTAACCGAAGTATATTTAAAAAAGTCCTTCATTTCTGGTCCAAAAAGTGCAAATAAAACGCCAGTTTGTGTATTGATGACATTTTTCTTTAAATCTAATTTTGCGTCTAAATTTAAAATTACCAGTTTAATAAACAAAGAAAATCTATCAAATATGAATTTTATAATTGGATTAGTAATTATTGCTCTCGGAAGTTTTGGACAATCTAGTTCATATGTTCCTATTAACAAAATTAAAAATTGGGCTTGGGAAAGCTTCTGGTTATCACAGGGTGTTTTTGCCTGGTTGGTTTTTCCTTTATTAGGTGCATTTTTAGCAGTACCAGAAGGTCATACGCTAGGTGAAATTTTAATGAGTGGTGGAGGTGCAATTTGGAAAACCTTGGGTTATGGAGTTCTTTGGGGTGTTGGAGGTTTGACATTTGGTTTAAGTATGCGTTATTTGGGAGTGGCTCTTGGTCAATCAATTTCATTAGGTACCTGTTCTGCTTTCGGAACAATTATACCGGCATTAATGGAAGGTCAGGATTTATTTTCTGGTAAGGGATTAATGTTGTTGATAGCTGTAAGTATTGCCCTAGCAGGTATTGCCATTATTGGTTATGCTGGTAGCTTACGCGCTAAAAATATGTCTGAAGAAGAAAGAAAAGCTGCAGTAAAAGATTTTGCTCTTGGTAAAGGATTATTAGTAGCCTTGCTTGCCGGATTAATGAGTGCTTGTTTTAGCTTAGGATTAGCCGCAGGTAAACCAATTGCTGATGCCGCAACCGCAATGGGAGCTAAAAGTTTATACGTTACATTACCTGCAACATTTATAGTTACTGCTGGTGGATTTTTAACAAACGCTATATATTGTCTATTCCAGAATGTAAAAAATAAAACACTTAGTGATTATACTTCAGTTCCATCTAAAGTGTTTATAAATAACATCTTGTTTTGTGCTTTAGCCGGAGGTTTATGGTACTCTCAGTTTTTTGGTTTAGGTGTTGGAAAAAGCTTCTTCCAGGAAGGTAGTGTTATCATGGTATTTTCATGGAGTATCCTAATGTCTTTAAATGTTACGTTTAGTAATGTTTGGGGTATTATCCTTAGAGAATGGAAAGGTGTTGGAACTAAAACCTGGTCTGTATTGATCATTGGACTAGTAGTATTGATTTTCTCTACTTTCGTTATCAACTTTTAATTAGAGTCTTATAATAATTAACATAAAGAATTGAGATTTTACCATGTAATTAACTGCCAAGATTAAGGTGAAATCTCTGCTTAAAATCCGTTTAATAAATAAATTATGGCCAATAAAGATTTAATTACAAAGGCTTATGAAATAGCCAAAGAACAATACGCTGCATTAGGCGTTGACACAGATGCAGTTTTAACAAAAATGAATGAAGTAGCAATTAGTTTGCATTGTTGGCAAACTGATGATGTATCAGGAACTGAAAATCCAGATGGTCAGCTTTCTGGTGGTATTCAAGCTACAGGAAATTATCCAGGAAAAGCTCGTAATGCAGCAGAGATTATGGCAGACTTAGAGAAAGTAATGTCTATGCTTCCTGGTAAACAACGTGTTAATGTTCATGCTTTATATGGTGACTTTTCAGATGGTATGGTAGATCGTGATGCTATTTCTGTTAAGCAGTTTCAAGGATGGATCGACTGGTGTAAAGAGCAAGGTATTGGAATGGACTTCAACGGATCATTCTTTTCTCACCCAAAAGCAGATAGCGGATTTACTTTGTCTTCTAAAGATGAAGAAGTACGTAAATTCTGGGTTGAGCACCTTAAGCGTTCTCGCGAAATTGCAGCTGAAATTGGTAAGCAATTAGGTTCTCCTTGTGTATTAAATACATGGATTCCTGATGGATCAAAAGATACACCAATTGACCGTAATGGAATGCGTGCTCAATTAACTAAGTCTTTAGACGAAGGTTTTGCACAAGAATTCCCTAAAGAATTCATGAAGGATGCAGTAGAAAGTAAAGTATTCGGTATTGGTGCTGAGTCTATGACTGTTGGTTCTCATGATTACTACTTAGGATATGCTATCAAAAACAACAAATTAATCTGTTTAGATAATGGTCACTTCCATCCAACAGAAGTTGTAGGTGATAAAATCTCATCATGTTTACAATTTGTAGATGAAGTATTATTACACGTAACTCGTCCTATCCGTTGGGATTCAGACCACGTTGTTACATTGAACGAAGAAGTTCAATTAATCGCTTCAGAAATTGTTCGTAATGACTTTATCAGCCGAGTTAATGTTGGTCTTGATTTCTTTGATGCTTCTATCAATCGTATTGGAGCTTATATAGTTGGTACACGTGCCGCTCAAAAAGCATTTATGATTGCAATGCTAGAGCCAACTAAAACGTTAGTAGAATACGAAGAAAAAGGTCAGAATTTTGAACGTTTAGCTCTTCTTGAGGAGTTAAAAACTAAGCCATTTGCTGCTGTTTGGGATTATTACTGTTTACAAGAAGGAGTTCCTGTAGGAGAAGAATATATCGCAGAAGTTCAATCTTACGAGAAAGAAGTTTTATCAAAGCGTTAATATAGTTTTAGACAAAGATGATCAGTAATTATTTGCTGATCATCTTTCGTTATAATCGATATGCTTTTTATTATAATACCCTTAAAATCTACACTATATAAAAAGTCAAATCAATGAAAAATTATCTAAATCAACTAATTGAATTATCACAAAAGTATGGACAAAATCCAGATTATATAATTGCAGGAGGAGGTAATAGCTCATATAAGAACGATGAAAAAATGTGGGTGAAAGCAAGTGGAACTTCCATGGCTACAATTGAAGAAGATGGCTTTGTATGTCTTGACCGTGATAAAATGCAAGTAATATCCAGCAAAAAATATAGCGATGATGTTACTAAACGAGAACAAGAAGTGAAAGAAGATCTTCATAATGCCATATTATTTCCTGAAGGAAAAAGGCCTTCTGTAGAAGCCAGTATGCATGAGATAATAAATTATCCATTTATTATGCATACGCATCCTACTTTGGTTAATGGTGTATTATGTGCAAATAATTCTAAAGAGATTATTGCCGAAATGTATGGTGATACTGTTGTTTATGTCCCTTATACTGATCCTGGATATATTTTATTTAAAGACGTTGATTTAGCTCTGCAAAATTATCGTTCACAAAAGGGAAAAGAACCTCAGATTATTTTTTTAGAAAATCATGGTGTTTTTGTTGGAGCAGAAACTGCTGATGAAATAAATGAAATCTATTCTGAAATTGAAAACAGATTAATACAAAAAGCTAAAACATACCCTAAATCAACACAAGAACAAAAAGACATTATTCCTGAAGATATTAAGAAAAGCATTGAATCATGTGAGGAGTTTAAAAATATGTATTCAGTATATGATTCAAGTGTATTAACAAGAGAATTTATATCTGATGAAGAAAGTTTTAGCAAAGTAAGTATTCCATTTACCCCTGATAACATAGTGTATTGTAAATCAAAATACCTTTTTGTATCAGATATTGAAACTATTGCAAGTCAAGTTTCTTCGTTTAAAAATAGCAATGGGTATAACCCTAAAGTTATTGCGATTAAAGGCAAAGGGATTGTTGCAGTTGAAGAGAGTGAAAAATCAGCTCAAATAGTAATGGATGTGTTTAAAGACATGATGAAAGTAAGTTACTTGAGTGATTCGTTTGGTGGTCCAAGACCTATGACTGCTAAGCAAATTGATTTTATAGATAATTGGGAAGTAGAAAATTATAGAAGACAAATGTCAAAAGCTAACTAGCTTATTGACTTAATATATTAAAGTTATTATACCAGACATAATAAGTAAAAAGATGGAAAAAGTTAAAGTTATAGCAGTATTTGATATAGGAAAAACAAATAAAAAAATATTGCTTTTTGATCAGCAATTTAGTGTTGTTTATCAGTTTGAAGAGAAATTTCCAACATCAACAGATGAAGATGGTTTTGAATGTGATGATATCAGTTTAATTCAGAAATGGATGGTTGATACATTAAAAACTATTGTTGAGGAAGGTAAATATGATATTCAAGGCATTAACTTTTCAACATATGGAGCATCTCTAGCCTTTTTAGATGATAAAGGTGAAATTTTAACTCCTGTTTATAACTATCTTAAAGAAGTAGATCCTGAAATTCAGGAAGGATTATTTAATAATAATGGTGGTATAGAAGAGTTTTGTCGTAAAACAGCTAGTCCTGCTTTAGGATTGTTATTAAATTCTGGTATTCAGATTCTTTGGTTGAAAAAGGAGAAACAAGATATCTTTAATAAAACAAAAGATATTATTCATTTTCCTCAGTATCTGTCATATGTATTAACAGGTAAAGTAACCTCTGAACCAACATCAATTGGATGTCATACTTTTATGTGGGATTTTGATCAGATGGGGTATCACTCATGGTTAAAAGACAAGGGTATTAATTTACCAGAACCTGTAACTAATGATACTGTATTTGATGCAGATATTGCTGGTACAACCATTAAAACTGGGGTTGGTATTCATGATAGTTCAGCTTCATTAGTACCATACTTACAAAAATCAAAAGAAGAATTTATTCTTATTTCAACTGGTACATGGTGTATTAGTATGAATCCTTTTAATAATGAAGCATTAACAAGCGATCAGTTGAAGAATGATTGTTTGTGTTTCTTAACACCTCAAAAACGTCAAGTAAAATCATCACGACTTTTTATGGGGCATTTTCATGAGGTATGGAAAGACAAATTGAATGATTTCTTTAAAGTTGATCCAAAATACTTCAGAACGATTCCTTATAAAGCGGAATTGGTTAAAGATGCAAAGGAAAAACACGGACAAGAATTGAAATTCTTCCCATTAGGAATTGAGAAATTTGAAGAAGGTGTAGCTCAGGTTGATTTATCAATCTTTAGTAATTTTGATGAAGCATATTCTCGTATGGTTATTGAGCTAACAGAATTATGCATTAAGTCTCTTCAATTAATTATTCCTCAAAATGATAATACTAAGATCTTCTATGTAACAGGAGGTTTTGCTCGTAATCAAATCTTTGTTATACTACTTCAGGAATACTTTAGTGATAAAAATGTGGTAACCTCCGAAATTGATAATGCGAGTGCATTAGGTGCAGCATTGGTTATCTCTGAAAATTTAGAAGGATTTGATGTTGATAAAATAGAATTACAATCAAAATAAACATAATTACAAACTTTATTAAAATGGATACTTGTAGACGAATTTATTTACCACCTCTTAGCCTTGTAGGGCCTAATGCTTTAGCAGAGTTAAAAGATGAGTTAGCTTCACGCGGCTTTAAAAAAGCTTTATTTGTTACTGATGGAATGTTAGTTAAGATTGGTGTAGCAGAAAAAGTAGAAGATGTATTAAAAGGGGCAGGTTTAGATTATGTCACTTATAGTGGAGTAAAGCAAAATCCTAATGTTGAGAACGTAAATGAAGGTCTTGCTTTATTAAAAGAAAATGACTGTGATTGTATTATTACATTAGGAGGAGGTTCTCCTCAGGATTGTGGTAAAGCAATCGGTATTTTAGCAACAAATGGTGGTTCTATTGAAGAATATGAAGGAATTCATGTTTCTAAAAAGAAATCATTGCCAATTATAGCTATTAATACTACTGCAGGTACAGCTAGTGAAATTACCATTAACTACGTTATTACAGATACAAAACGTAAAGTTAAAATGGTAATGGTTGATAAAAACTGTTTGGTTGATATCGCAGTAAATGATAGTATGTTAATGCTTAATAAACCTGCAGCTTTAACTGCTGCTACAGGTATGGATGCATTAACTCATGCTGTTGAAGCATATGTTACAGTTGGTGCTTTTGAATGGTCGGATACGTTAGCATTAAAAGCTATTGAATTAATCGGTAGTAGTTTAAGAGATGCTGTAAAAGATGGTCAGAATGTTGAGGCTAGAACTAAAATGGCTTGGGGACAATTTATTGCAGGTCAGGCTTTTTCAAACTGTGGTTTAGGATATGTTCACTCAATGGCTCACCAATTAGGAGGTATCTATGATCTTCCTCACGGTGTATGTAATGCAATTTTATTACCTCATGTAGAAGAGTTTAACGCTCCTGTTTGCGGTGATAAATTTAGAGATATAGCAGAAGCTTTAGGTGTTGATACAGCTGGTATGTCAACTGAAGAAGCAAATAAAGCAGCTATTGATGCTATCAAAAAACTTTCATCTGATGTTGGTATTCCTTCAGGATTAGCAGAGTTAGGTGTTAAAAAAGATGATTTTGAGTTGATGGCTAAAAATGCTTTAGCAGATGTTTGTACAGGTGGTAATCCTAAGGAAGTTAACTTAGAAGATACCATTAATATTTACAAAGCTGCGTTATAATTTTGTACTTTTGGATTTTTGAAATAAATATTTTATGAAACAACTTGATGTAAAATTAATGCACCCTAGAGTGCAGATTACAAAGGTTATCAGTCGTATTTATAAAAATGGAATGACTACTACTTCAGGTGGTAATATTTCTATTAAAGATGAAAACGGCGACATTTGGGTTACTCCATCAGCTATTGATAAGGGAACTTTAACTGAAAAGGACATTATTTGTGTTAAAAAGGATGGAACTATCATCGGAGGTCATAAGCCTTCTTCAGAGTTCCCATTTCACAAAGCTATTTATGATGTTCGTCCAGATATAACTGCAGTTATTCACGCGCATCCACCAGCATTAGTATCTTTTAGTATTGTAAGAGATATTCCAAACACAAATATTATTCCTCAGGCGAAAGATATTTGTGGAGAAATTGGCTATGCTCCTTATGGAATGCCAGGTAGTGAAGAGCTAGGTGTAAAAATTGCTGCTCAATTCGAAGGTACAAAAACGATGGCTATCATCATGGAAAACCATGGAACTGTATTAGGTGGTTCTGATATGATGGATGCTTATACTCGTTTTGAAACTTTAGAGTTTTGTGCAAGAACAATCATCAACGCAAAAACTATTGGTGAGCCTGTAATGCTTACTGACGAGCAAATTAAAGAATTTCAAGATCAAATTCCTTATGATATTGAGCGTAATGATACAGGTTCTTATCCTCCGGAAGAAAGAGAAATTCGTCAAAATATTTGCGATATCGTAAGACGTGCTTGTGACCAGGGATTAATGATTAGTTCTTATGGTACAGTTTCAGTAAGATGGAAAGATAATGATTTTTTAATTACTCCTCCTGATGTAGCTCGCTGGGATATTACTCCTGAAGATATTGTTCAGATTAAAGGTGGTAAAGCAGAGCCAGGAAAAACTCCTAGTCGTTCAGTTTCTTTACATCAGAAAATTTATGAGATGAATCCTCATATTAACTCTATTATTCTTACTCAGCCTCCTTACTTGATGGCTTACGGAACTACTGGAGTTAAATTTGATGTAAGAACAATACCTGAGAGTTGGATTTTCCTTCAAGATGTTCCATGTTTAGAATTTGGAACTCATTTTACAGGAAATGATACTATTCCAAAATTATTAAGTGATTCAGTTCCTTCTGTACTTGTTGCAAATGATTCATTTATTGTAACAGGTGATAAGTTACTTCAAACATTTGATAGACTTGAAGTTGCTGAGTTTAGTGCTAAGTCATTGGTAATGGGTGCTCCTCTTGGAAAATTATTCCCAATTAATGATGAGCAAGTTGAAGACTTAAGAAAGAAATTCTTATCATAAGTAATAACAAAACAATCAATAGATAATTATCTTTTGGTTTATGAATTTAAAAATCTAAAAGTGGCATGGTTCGCTTTTAGATTTTTTTTTGTTAGTATAGAACAGCTCCATAATATCTTCAGTCTACTGTATAACGATTCTTTAAATTTGATTTTACGTCAACAAATGGTCAGTTGTTAATAGATGTAAATAAAATCTCAAAAATACTTAAAATTTACAATGAAAACGATTACATTTGTTATCGCATTGGGATAAAGTAATATGTATTGTGGTATTATAATTAGTAGTAATAACGATAACATTAATTCCATTCCATACTGTTTTTACCGTTCTCAATCTATGATGAATGTATATCTATGAAACAAACAAACTATCAATTATTTGATTTTCTCGATTTTGATCCTGTAAATATGGGGTCAGAAACATTGTGGAAAGTAGGTTCTCCAGAAAAGTATTATGAAAATGACGGAGATATAATTCTGGAATTACCCTTCTATAAGCAGTTGCAGGATAATGATATAACACCAGATGTTAATGCTGAAGTCAAATTGTTATATATGCATCTCAGGGCCTATGGTCAAAAGGTTCTTCGTGTTGCAGTTGGTGAAAAAGATCACTTATTTTTAGATTCAGAAATGCTTCAGTTTTCTGATGGACTTAAAAGGATTCCTTTGCAAATAAAAGCATCCAAGACAGAATGGACTATAAGTGATATTGAAGGATTAAAGCGTGCAGAAATCAATTTGAAAGAAATTGAAATTGATTATTGGAGCGATTTACTGGATGCACCACGACCAACATTGGATATGACTTTTTATCCTGATGGTCAAAAGGAAGTGAAGATCAGTGCCTATGATCAATTTTTTCCAAGACGACATGATGCTTTTGCTTTAGCATTTGTAGAAAAAGATAAGCAGTGGAACAGATCAACAATATCTTTTCATTGTGATCCTGATGAAAAGTTCGTAGGAACAGGAGAGAGGTTTACCAAAATGGATCTCTCAGGACATACTTTTCAGTTGAAAAACCAAGATGGTCAAGGTGTTAATAATAGAAGAACCTATAAAAATGTTCCATTCTATATGTCCAGTAAAATGTATGGTGTGTTTATGCATACATCTGCATTTTCAAAAATATCAATGGCAGATCATTCTACAAGATCAGTTCAGTTAATGGTTGAAGATGAACTTCTTGACTGCTTTTTAATAGGTGAGGAGGATCCTGAAAAGATTCTGTATCAATATCGTATGATTATAGGTTTTCCTACTATGTTGCCAAAATGGAGTTTTGGAACCTGGATGAGCCGTATGACTTATTTTTCCGAAAAAGAAGTTGATCAGATATGTAAACGTTTACAGAAAGAGGATTTTCCTTGTGATGTGATTCATTTGGATACAGGTTGGTTTAAAACGGATTGGTTATGCGAATGGAAATTTAATCCGGAACGTTTTCCTGATCCTAAACGATTTATACAAGATTTACGCAAGAATGGCTATAAGGTAAGCTTATGGCAAATGCCTTATATCGCTACTGATGCAGAACAACATGATGAGGCTAAAGAAAACTCGTACATGTGTTCACTAAAAGAAAGTAAAAAGCAAGGCGGTTCAAATTTTAGTGCTTTGGATTATGCCGGAACAATTGATTTTACTTATGATAAAGCTGTTGAATGGTATAAGGGATTGTTAAAAGAATTACTGGATATGGGTGTTGTCTGCATTAAAACTGATTTTGGTGAAGATATTCACATGGATGCTGATTATCATTCAATGTCTCCTGAAAAACTAAATAATCTCTATGCTTTACTATATCAAAAAGCAGCATACGAAGTAACAAAAGAGGTTACAGGAGATGGTATTATATGGGCACGAGCAGGATGGGCTGGTTGTCAGAGATATCCTTTGCATTGGGGAGGAGACTCAGCATGTAGCTGGGATGGTTTAGCTGGATCATTAAAAGGAGGACTTCATATTGGTTTATCAGGTTTTGGTTTCTGGAGTCATGATGTTCCCGGATTTCATGGAGTACCTGATTTTATGAATTCTGTGATACCAGATGACTTATATGTCCGCTGGACTCAGTTTGGAGTGTTCTCATCGCATTTAAGATATCACGGAACATCAAAACGAGAGCCTTACGAATATCCTAATATTGCTCCAATAGTTCGTAAGTGGTTAAAATTAAGATATGCCTTAATACCATATATTTTAGAACAAAGTGAAAAGACAGTAAAGACTGGTTTTCCTGTTTTAAGAGCTATGATATTCCATCATAAAGACGATAAGATGTGTTGGCATATTGATGATCAATATTATTTCGGTGATGATTTTCTTGTTGCTCCTGTTATGAATAGCGAAAATAAGCGAGATGTTTATTTACCGGAAGGAAAGTGGGTAAACTTCTTTACGGGAGAAAAACAAGAAGGAGGAAAATGGTTGAATAACGTTGAAGTTCCTTTGGATCAAATGCCTGTCTGGGTAAAATGGAATGCTGAAATTTCTGTTTATCCATATCCTGTTTTAAATACAGATGAAATAGAAATAGATAAATCTGAAGTAATAAAATTTGATGAGTCTTACAAAGGATTGTCAAATAGTGTTTTAAATAACTTATTGAAATTATAAAATATACTGCACCATGAATACCTGGAAAACAAACTGGTCAGAATCAAAACAAAACTACATTAATTGGTGGAATCAAAAAGGAATTGTTCTTAGTATGTGGGAACATCTTAAAAAAGATGGTAATCCTCATGCAATTGTTACAAAACCTTCAGAACCTAAAGACTTAAATCAAAAATGGTTTGATCCCGTGTGGAGGGCGGATGATATTCACTATCAGTTAGCGAATAGTTCTCTAAAAGCAGATATTTTACCCGTTGCAAATACTCAATTAGGACCAGGTTCTTTAGCTGCCTTATTCGGTGCTGAATTAGAAGGAGGAGATGATACAATATGGATCAGACATAAACCAGGAGTTGATCCAATCATTACATTTGATGAGAATAATCCTGGCTGGCAGTTACATAAGAATTTATTACAAGAGTGTAAAAAAAGAGCAAATGGTAACTATTATGTTGGATGTCCGGATTTAATTGAAGGGCTTGATATTTTAGCTAGCGTTAAAGGTACTCAGGAAATATTAATGGATATGATTATGGCTCCTGAAGCATTGGAGGAACAGCTTCAAAAAGTGAATGATATCTATTTTGAAGTGTTTGATAAAATCTATGATATTATTCGCGAAGGAGATGAAATGGCCTTTTGTTATTTCTCAATCTGGGCTCCGGGAAAGGTTTCTAAACTGCAGTCTGATATTTCAATTATGATTTCAGAAGAAGATTATCGACGATTTGTTCAGCCATATATACGTCAACAGTGTCAAAAAATTGATTATACACTTTATCATTTGGATGGAGTTGGGGCTCAACGTCATTTGGATGCCATACTCGAAATTGATGAATTAAATGCTATTCAATGGACTCCTGGTGTTGGCGAACCTCAGGGTGGTGACCCTTGCTGGTATGATTTATATAAAAGAATCCTGTCTGCTGGTAAATCCATCATGCCTTGTTGGGTTACATTACAAGAATTACAACCACTACTTGATAATGTAGGTGCTGATGGTCTGAATATTTTGATGGACTGGAAAAGTGAAAAAGATATAGATGAAGCGTTGAAAATTGTTGAAAAGTATAGATAATCAGGTTTTGTAAAAAATATAACTATGGAAGAAATTCTTAATAAATTAGCTGAATGCATAGAGTTTGGTAAAGTAAATAAAGCTGCTCCTTATCCACCGCAAATGAAAGATATGGATGGAGCTGATGAACTAGCTGCCCAGGCATTAGAAAATGGTATTTCAGCTCAGGATATATTATCATCGGGATTAATGGTAGGAATGGAAAAAGTTGGAGTTAAATTCAGAGAAAATAAAGTATTCGTTCCACAGGTTTTAATGTCGGCAAAAGCCATGAGTACAGCAATGGAACACTTAAAACCTTTTTTTGCATCTGGTGAAGCTAAGCAAAAAGGAACTTTTATCATAGGAACTGTTCAGGGCGATTTACATGACATTGGAAAAAATCTGGTAGCTATGATGGTTGAAGGAAATGGTTATAGGGTAGTAGATTTAGGAATTGATGTAAAACCTGAAAAATATATTGAGGCGGTTAAAGAGAATCCTGGAGCCATAGTTGGTCTGTCAGCATTACTGACTACAACAATGGTAAATATGGAAGCCATTACAAAAGCCATTAAAGAAACAGCACCTGAAACTTTAGTTACAATTGGAGGAGCTCCTGTTAACGATGATTTTTGTAAAAAAATTGGAGCTGACAATTATTCTCCTGATCCACAGGGTGTTGTTGAATTCTTAAATACTAAATGTGCTTAAAAACCAATTATCTTATGCAAGGATTACAATTATTAGAGAAAGCCTTTCGTTTAGAAGAAGTAGAAAGAGTTCCGTGGGTTCCTTTTGTAGGTGTACATGGTGCCAAATTAATAGGTGTTGATGCTGAGGAATATTTAAAAAGTTCAGAGCACATTGTTAATGGAGTTAGTAAAGCCATTGATGTATATAATCCGGATGGGATACCTGTTGCATTTGACCTTCAGGTTGAAGCTGAAACTTTTGGCTGTAAATTAAATTGGAGTAAGGATAATCCACCTGCAGTTACTTCACACCCTTTGGCCGAAGGTATTGCAATTAGTGATTTAAAATTACCTGATGAAAATTCTGGTAGACTGCCCATAATTTTGGATGCAACAAAGCAACTTAGGAGTAAATATCCTGAGATTGCCTTATATGGATTAATTACCGGTCCATTTACCCTGGCACTTCACCTTTTAGGTACAGATATCTTTATGAAACTGTTTGAAGATCCTGAATATGTAGGTGAATTAATGAATTTCTGTGCAGATGTTGGGATCAAACATGCTGAAATGCTGATAGAGGCAGGCTGCGATGTTGTTGGTGTAGTGGATCCAATGACAAGTCAGATAGATCCGGGTTCTTTTGAGATGTTTGTTAGTCCGTATGTAACAAGGATATTTGACTTTGTACGTTCAAAGAAAAAGTATAGTTCTTTCTTTGTTTGTGGTTATGCACAGCAAAATATTGATGTGATGTGCAATTGCAAACCGGATAACATTTCTATTGATGAAAATATTCCGCTTGACTTTGTAAAAGAAGCAGCCTTAGCAAAAGGAATCAGTTTCGGAGGAAATATGAAGTTGACAGGTGTGTTGTTGTTGGGAGATGAGTTAGACTCAAAGAAAGATGCACTTGATTGTCTGGATTTAGCTGGTAAAAAAGGATTTGTATTAGCTCCTGGTTGTGATTTACCAATGGATACACCAGAAAAGAACTTGATAGCAGTATCTGAATTGGTTCATGATGAGTATATACAACAGGCAACTCGTGAAATGGAACATACTTCATCTCTAGAGCCATTAAATTTAGATGGACATTTTTCAGATGATAAAGTTGTGGTTGATATAATTACGTTGGATTCTTCATCATGTGCTCCTTGCCAATATATGGTAGAAGCTGTAAAACAAGCCTCTATGGATTTTGGCGATAAGGTTCAGGTTATTGAGCATAAAATTAAAGATGCTGATGGTATTAGGATGATGATGGCCCTGGGAGTTAAAAATGTACCAACAACCTGTATTAATGGTAAAGTTGAATTCATAAGTCAAATCCCGCCAAAGGATGAGATTATAAGAGCACTGAAAAGTGTAGTTAAATAACACAATGAACATTCCCTTACATTTGGTTACAGGTTTTTTAGGAAGTGGCAAAACAACTTTTTTGCAACACTTCCTAAAAAACTTTAGTTCTACACAACGCATTGCAGTGGTTCAGAATGAGTTTGCACCTATAAATGTTGATGGTGCTATTTTAAAGGATTTTGATGATTATAAAATTCTTGAAATCAATAATGGATCAGTGTTTTGTGTATGCTTATTAGGTTCTTTTATCGAATCACTGGAAGCTTTTATTCTGCAACATCAACCTGAAGTAATTATAATGGAAGCTTCAGGATTATCTGATACCTTAGGGGTAGGACAGGTCTTTCAATCTCCTCAACTTAGAGGTAAAGTTCACTTGGAGCATATCTGGTGCCTGGTGGATGCGGTGAATTATCAAAGGTCAATTAAGCAACGTTTTGAACATCAGGTAAGAAGTGCTGATACAATTGTTCTTAATAAAACAGACTTAATTAATGGTACTCTAAGTGGATTAACTAAAGAATTAAAGACTTTGAATCCATATGCAACTATAGTGGAGACTTCCTATGCACAAGTTGAATTGAAGAATATTATTAAAAAACCTAAATTTTTTCAACAACAGGGAAACGAATCATTAGGTCGTCCAGATATAGCTTCTTATATCGTAAAATCATCACAAAAAATTGATGCTAAAAAGCTAGGAGAGTTTCTTAATAAATATGCTTTGAGATGTTATCGATATAAAGGATTTGTGCATACTACAGATAATAAAACACTAATGGTTCAAGGAGTTTTTGATAGCTTTAAGGTTGAGGAAGTATCTAACTATAATGGACCAAGCGAATTAGTATTGATAGGAGAAATACCAACAAAGGAAAATTTACAAATAGCTTTTCAATATTATTGCAAATGATTAAAAAGTATACATTTTCATTTAGTGATTTGAAAATAGATTATGCAGAAATTAACAGATTATTAGGATATTCAAATCAAGAGCTTCCGGAACCTTTTGCAAGTTATCTGACTGCAGCAATAAATAGTTGTATTGAAATTGAAGATTTTAAAGGTGTCTATCTATTTAAAAACGGATTGGTTTCTGATAGTCGATTTAGAATTAATGGTGAGGTTTTTCAAACAGGAAAAACAATTGCCGGAGAGTTGAATGGTTCAGAAATGCTGGCATTGTTTATATGTACTGCCGGAAAAACATATAATGAACTTATTAATGATGCAATGAATAATGATCCTGTAGTTGGGTATGTTTATGATGTTTTAGGTAGTGGTATTGTTGAGGCTATAGGTGATCAAATTGCAGCTCTTATTAAATCTGAGGCTCAAAATAACGGTCTTAATACCACCAATAGATTTAGTCCTGGTTACTGTCATTGGAATGTAAGCGAACAACAAAACTTATTCAAATTATTTAATGGAGATACCGCAGGGGTAAGTCTGTCAGAATCATCATTAATGTCTCCCACAAAATCCCTCTCTGGCGTTATTGGGGTCGGTAAAGATGTTGAACACCGCGATTATCAATGTAACCTGTGTACCTTGAAAAATTGTAGTCACAGAACTGCACATCTGCACTAAACATCTGCACTAAACATCTGTAGAATAGTAATTCTTTACTCTCATTTCGTTATTTTTAATATTTAACTGATTTTAGTATCAGTGTAAATTATTAGATATAAATGACTTGTTGTTGTATCTGTAAATTATATAAGTCGTCAATCAAAGTTTTAACGTAATGGTTTAAAAGGCTGAAAGCCTGAAATATCACAACAAGGGGCATCGCCTTTTAGTGTTTGAAAAGATATCTTCATTCGTTTGTCTATAACTTGAAAGCTGCAAATCAGCTCTCCGCCTTACTAAGGAGGAGTACGGTGAGGCACGAACCGGGAGGTGGTTTTAGACACTTTTACACCAATTCACATAAAACTCTTGTATATCTTCAATGATAACATTTGGATGTTCAAATACCATAAGATTCTCATATCTAAGCGTTGTAATGCACATTTTTTTTATTACGAAAACTCTTTTCGAAAACAAGAGGGCAGTGTCTTTAGGTGTTTGAAAAGATATCTTCATTAGCTTTTCAACAAATTGAAAGCTGCAAATCAGCTCTCCGCCTTACTAAGGAGGAGTACGGTGAGGTACGAACCGGGAGGTGGTTTTAGACACTTTTACACCAATTCACATAAAACTCTTGTATATCTTCAATGATAACATTGGGATGTTCAAATACCATAAGATTCTCATATCTAAGCGTTGTAATGCACATTTTTTTATTATTACGAAGACTCTTTTCGAACAGAAGAGTGCACTACCCCAAGTAATGATGTCTAAGGCTTTGGCTTCGGAGATTTTCAATTCAGCCTTTAAATAGGATAAATCCAACACTTGATTCGCATTATATATAATAAGTACCTTGTAAGTGGTCTTTAGTCTCTTATCTCTTATCTCTTATCTCTTATCTGTTATATCTAAGATAACTTATAGCTCCATTTAAACTATTCTGTTATAATACTATTGCCATTTGATGTAATAGTATAGGTATTGCTTTTCTTTAGAATTGTACTTTTAAACCAATAATATTCAATATAAGTACATTAATTAGTATGAAAAAATATCTGCCCCCTATATTAATAGCAACGATTTTAATAATAGTAAGTATGATGTCGTGTAATACAGTAGAACAAATTAGTGAAAGAGAGCGCCTTATTAATGAGAATTGGGAGTATCATCAGGCAAACGGAGATTTAAAAGGAAAGGCAAATGTTCCTGGTGTTATTCATACCGACCTTTTGGCAAATAAACAGATAGAAGATCCATTTTACAGGACTAATGAAAAAGATTTGCAATGGATTGATAAGGAAGATTGGATTTATAAAACAGAGTTCAATGTATCAAGTGAAGAACTGGCCTATGTAAATACTGAACTAAGTTTTGAAGGTTTAGATACCTATGCTGATGTTTATTTAAATGACAAGAAAATTTTATCATCTGATAACATGTTTCGAACATGGAATATTGATGTTAAACCATTTATTAAAGAAGGATCTAACAAATTACAAATACACTTTTATTCTCCAATCAAAAAAGGATTAGAGTTATATGAAGCATCAGAGTATGCTTATCCTGCATCTAATGATCAATCAGAAAATGGAGGACTTGATGATAAAAAAGTATCAGTATTTACCAGGAAAGCAGGATATCATTATGGATGGGATTGGGGGCCACGTTTTGTAACATCCGGCATATGGCGACCTGTGAAATTAAAAATGTGGGATAAGGTCAGGATTAAAGATGCATTTATTAAACAACCGTCAGTCACAAAAGAATTAGCAAAGCTGGAAGCTGAAATTGAACTTAATGTCGATCATAATGATTCATATTTATTACAAGTAATCAATGTTGCAAATAATGAAATATTAGCTGAGAAAGAAGTTAATACTTCTGTTCACAATAATAAATTTAATATTCCCTTTATTGTTGAAAATCCAAAATTATGGTGGTGCAATGGATTAGGTAATCCTAATTTGTATGATTTTAAGATTACAGTCTCAAAGGATAATCAAACCCTGGCTAAAAAGGATATTACTACCGGATTAAGAAGCCTTAAATTAATACGGGAGAAAGATAAGGAAGGTGAATCTTTTCTTTTTGAATTAAATGGAGTTAAAGTTTTTGCAAAAGGAGCTAATTATATACCTAATGATAATTTCTTACCTCGTGTTACAAAACAAGATTATGATAAAGTCATTGCAGATGCAGTAGATGCCAACATGAACATGCTGCGAGTATGGGGTGGAGGTGTTTATGAGGAGGATTATTTTTATAAGCTATGCGATGAAAAAGGGATCATGATTTGGCAGGATTTTATGTTTGCCTGTAGTATGTATCCGGGAGACTCACTGATGTTAAATTCTATCAAACATGAAGCTATTGATAATGTTGTTAGGTTAAGAAATCATCCTTGTATTGCATTGTGGTGTGGAAATAATGAGATGAATACTGCGTGGAGTTATTTTGATGATGAAAAGGGATGGGGTTGGAAAAAAGAATATACAGAAGAACAAAGAGAAGAAATTCAGGAGGCATACATGAATGTCTTTCATCAGATTCTTCCTGAAGTGATTGATGGATATACAGATGGTGATGACTATTGGCCATCATCTCCTCAGGCTGGTTACGAAGCAAATGAACATGCAAGTTATGAAAGCACAAGTGGAGATATGCATTATTGGGGTGTATGGCATGGATTGCATCATTTTGAGGATTTTGATAAGTATAGAGCTCGTTTTATGAGTGAATATGGATTTCAATCTTTTCCTGACTTTGAAACTGTAAAAAAATACACACTTACAGAAGATTATGATATTGAATCAGATGTGATGGCTGCTCATCAACGAAGTGGAATCGGTAATTTAAGGATAAAAGAATACATGAGTTGGTACTATCCGGTGCCGAATGATTTTGAACAATTTTTATATATGAGTCAGATGTTGCAGGCTCAAGGTATTAAAATGGCCATTGAAGCACATCGTAGGGCAATGCCTTATTGTATGGGATCTTTATACTGGCAAATTAATGATTGTTGGCCGGTTGCAAGTTGGAGTAGTACAGATTATTATCATAAATGGAAAGCTTTACATTATGCTGTAAAAAAAGCGTATGAGCCCATTTTGATTAGTGTTCCGATTAAAGATGATAAAGTGGAGTTATATGTAGTTTCTGATTTATTAAAAGATATTGAGGGATCCTTAAATGTTTCTGTACTTGACTTTAATGGTGATAAAATTTCTGAATTGAATATTCCGGTTACTGTAAAATCAAATACCAGTACTCTGATAGATAAAATAGAAATTAGTCAATTAACTAAAGGAAGAAGTCAATCAGAATTGGTGATGGATATTAAATTGCTAGAAAATGATAGTGTATTATCATCTAACATTTTTTATTTCTTATATCCTAAGGATTTGAAATTGCCTGAGGTGAAACTAAATGTCGAAGTATCAGAAAATAATGAGAAGCTTATAAAAATATCTTCAAATAATTTAGCAAAAGGTGTTTATTTAAATATTCCCGATCAGGAGGTCGTATTTTCTGATAATTATTTTGATCTATTACCAGGAGAAGAAAAACAAATTACTATTTCAGGCGAAGGAAAATTTAATACAGACTCCCTGCAAATAATGTATTTGAATAACATAAAATAGTAATGTCAATTAAGAGTTAATATTTACCACAAAGGCTCATAGGCTCAAAGAATTCATAATAAAAACTTCGAGGCTTTGGATCTTTGTGGTAAAAACGATCAGTTTGTTTTTTTTACTAACCTCCCCATATGATAATAAGCGTCCTGTATGGACAACTTAGTTTTGTAATTACACCTTCACTAATGCATAGCCCTCACAGACTATGCTTCAATATTTCGGACTTTCAGCCCGAAGAGTGTCATCATTTCTCTTACTTGGTGCAAGATTGCATCTTAAGTTCAGCGAAGCGTCTCGCTTCGTTGTTTTATTCAGGCCTCTGGCCTTTTTCAATTTCTATTGTAACCTATGATTATTATAATACTGTAATTCAGAGCATAATCTTTAAAGTAAATATTACTTTCATAATAAAAACATAAGGTTGTTATTTGACCTATGAAAAATATCGGCATGGTTTTCACTAAGGCCAGAGGCCTTTTCTTATACGACATAGCGAGACGCTATGCCGAACTTATGGGGTATTATACCAAGATAAAAAAGGTCGTTCCTGTTATAGAAACGGCCTTTTTCAAATCTTAATTTAATAAACTACTCCGGAATAATAACAGTTCCTGCATGAACACTATTGCTAACACGGTTGGTATCGTCCATAGCGGCAAATATTATGTAGCAATGCACTACAGTTCCGGCTGGAGCATCTGGCAGATACATACTGGCTGTACCTTCAGAACGAATATTTTTGCAAATGGAATATTCCGGATAGTAGCCTTCTGCAATTGCTACAAGAATTACCCCATTATCTGCAAAGAGTTCATCATTTGATGCATTGTACCTCCATGTAAAAACAACTTCCTCACCATTAGCTTCAACACTTGGTCTGTTTGTTGCTTTTAATGGTCCAACAGCTATTACCAAATTATCCAGGTTCACCTTATAATCAGGATATTCGCCTTCAATGGTATATTTCAATAATTCAGACATCGCTATATTCTGTGGCGACCTTAAGCTGTCCTGATTTTTTAATCCTAATTGTATTACCGGGTATAGTGGCTGTAAAAACTTGGTAGCAAGTCTGAATTTGGCTCTGTGTGCCAATTGTTTCTCACTGGCTTTGTAATTACTAAAATCTGGTAGCGATTTCATAACAGAAATACCTTTCCATTGACTACCTACTGTACTTCCTACTTTTCCTGTGAATCTTCCGTTGATTCCTTTTATATATGTTCCCATGACTTTTTGATTTAGTAAGCTCTGCTATCACTGATCAGGTTATATCAGAGCCCGGGTTAAACATGTATCGGCCGACGTCTTTTAAGCAATTAGTAATTGATAATTAATAATTAATAATTGTTTAATGCTAAAGTAGTGACCTGAGCAGTACAAAAAAATTACTGTAATTTTACTGTAACTTTTTTTGCTTGTAATGTACTGATTAATAGATTATAAGAATTTGGGGTAAAATCTATTTTGTACCCCAAAGGTTAAAAAAAGGGCCAATATTCCGGAAAATCGCAAAAAACGACAAAAATATTCCACAAAATCACGTTTTTGGCCAATAATATTCCAGGTTTTGGCCGTTTTTGGGGTATTTTATTACTTTTCTTTGGTATGTCTTCGGTTGTTCTTTGGTTTTCTTTGGTATGTCTATGGGTTGTGGTTGGTATGTCTATGGTTTGTCTTTGGTTATTCATTGCTTCTAAGGAACCGAAGAAATACCATAAAATAAGCATAGTAAAACCATAGTCAATACAACGTCATATCCTTGTCATACCATAAGAAGACCATAAGAATTTGCTATAAATACCGCTTTCTTCATGCTGATACATGATTATTCCTGGTACTCAACTTTCTACCTTTTCTCTTTACTTTGTTCCTTTCTACGTTATTCTTGTTCCATGTAATAACTTTTTAATGTAAAAATTAAATATTTGACGATGAATGAAGTATATTCAACTTTTGAATTATAATTAACGTGAAAAATATGGCTCCTAAATGAAATATAAACGTAATATTATGACGTATATAATTTCAAAATGGTATTAAAACCGTAATTAATGACGATTATATTTTAAAATGTGCATTTATAAATAGTTAGGGGCAATTAAATCGAAGTGAGAGTCACTGCAACCATATTGAAATTAGTATAAAAGATTATGGAACTAATAGATGAAAAACTAAACAGACTAATTATTGAGATTGAAAAAGTTAGAAGAAGAAAGATTGTTAACTTTTCTGATAATGATAATATTCAATATTTAGACCCATTTGATAATCTTGGAAAAATTAAAATTCCTAATAATCATCTAGTTTTAGGAAGACGAGGAAGCGGAAAAACAACATTACTTCTTTGCACAATTAGAGAAGATATAAATAATTTAATTTTTCCTATTGATTGTCAGGTTTATAGAAGTACAGCAGGAGATACAATTATTTTAGATTCTCTATTACGTGTTTTAAACCATATTCTTGAAGAATTACCTAGAATTAATAGTTATAAGGTTGCACAAAAGGAATATGATAAATCAAATAAAGGATTAATAAATTGGGGAAAGAACCTGTTTAAATCAAAGTCTGAAATTTCATTGTTTGAGGAATTTTTGACCTTTAGTTTATCACTTAAGAACCTGATTCATTGCTTACATACTTATCAAGAATTGCCGGAAGAGGAATTTGAGATTTCAATTACAGAGGATAATAAACAGAATAGAAAGTTTGATTATAGTACAGATAGTGAATTAAAAGCAATTAGTAAATTAAAGTCAGCAGGAAAACTGAAAGGGACTTTTGCGTCTGTAGAGGCTGATTTAGAAGTTGCTGCTAGTATTAAGAAACACATGAAAAATAATGTTTCAACTGAAAATACAAAGGAAAGTAAAATTGCATACAAGAAGACTATCTCAAAATCATCAAAACTAAATGAATTAAGAATAACGGTTGCTGAATTCTTTTCTGAATTTGCTCGCCTGACTGAACAAAAAGTTATTCTTTATTTGGATGACTTTTATTTAATTGATTTAAACAAACAGCCTCGCGTTGTTCAATACTTACATGATATTTATAAGAATAGTCATTTTAATTCATTTTGTTTTAAACTATGTTCAATTCCAAATCGAACTAGGCTTAACGAAGAAGGGAAAGTTGATTTTTCTATTAAAGATGACTTCTCTCCGATTAGACTTGACAAAGAACTTTATGACTTTATTAATCTAAAGGACTTTTTATTAAGGGTTACTTCAAATCTAAACCCAGAGTTATCAATAAGTTCAGGTGATATTTCAAGTTTGTTTAACAATGAGGATGTTTTAAATTATACAGCAGTTGCAACTGGAGGTGTTCCTCGTGATTTTCTTGTGACTCTTTCCGAACTAATAAAAATTGCCCGTACCGACCAATCTTCATCAATAAAAAAGGAGCATTTGTATTCGGCAGTTGCTGACTTAAAACTAGATAAAGAACAAAATATTGAAGTTGAATCAGATATTTCACCTGAAATTCTAAGAAATGCTTTGGTTGTTATTGAGGAGCAGATAATTAGAGATTTAAATACAAATGTGGTATTATATCCAACCAAACTAGTAAAAGAGCACGAACATTTATTAAAAAACCTAGTCAACTTGAGATATTTTCACATTATAAGTGATAGTGTGACTTCAGAGAATGTAAAAAAGGAGACCTTTACTGCATATTTAATTGATATGACCTTTTATGCAAAAGGTAAGAAACTAAAGCCAGGTTTTAAGTTTAGACCATTTTGGGAACAGGATGCTAAACATAGATTACCCCATTTAAGATCTGCTCCAGTTTGGAACTTTGATTTAGAAGAAATAACAGTGCTCAACAATAAATAAAGGTCATAGGCTGTAGGTATGAATTTGGACGTTTGGCTCACTAATTGAATTCGCCGAAGCTTTTGCTTCGGCTAGTGGAAATGATAAATTTATAACTAAAACAAAAGCTTCGGCTTGTGGGGTTTTGGAGATTCGGCTTTTCAAATCAGCCTACGAACCCTTATTCAAAACGTTAGGCAAAATTAACTAACCTAGAATCTTCAAACAGGAAAAATATGAAAGGAAAACCTATATTTGTCTTAATTCTTCTAATCGCAAATTATTTATTAGGACTATCACAAAGTACACAAGAATCTAAAAGCATTATTCCAAAAAACTTTCCATCTGACTATATTGTTACAGAATATTGTCCAAGTTGTGAAACGCCAGATAGCTTAATATTTTATCCAGACCGAACATTTATTTTTAAACTTGGTGGTGTTGAAGAAACTCAAAAACATTATGAACTGGGGATTTGGAGAAAGGAAGGAAATGAGATTAAAATTGATATTTATAAGAAATTAGGAATTCGACCAATTGGGGAACCTACTAATCCAGATGTTAGTTTTGCAGGCAATCCTGAAGATTATTATAAATATGAGTTATATGTTGCTTATGAACAATGGGTTTCAGAAGTAAAGACCTTCGATTCAGAATCACTTAATTTTTTTGAAATTGCAATAGATACATGTAATAAGGCAAGTCAAGTAAGTATTAACATGCAAAAGTATCTATTGAATGGTAATTATAAGGTTGCTTCATGTAGGTTATTAACTAATAATGATCTTGAATATTTGACAAAAGAGGAACTTAGAATAATGCGGAATGAAATATTTGCACGTTACAACTATAAATTTAAATCTATTGACTTACAGAAACACTTTTTGAGTAAGGAATGGTATCGAGGTTATACAAGTAAAGTTGACTTTTATCTGACCGATATTGAAAAGAAGAATATAGAACTAATACTAAAATTTGAACACAAATAACTTTGCCTAACAATCAGGAATAAAGCATGCGGATTCAGTGGGATTTTGGAGGTTAAGTAGAGTATTTGAACACCGCCAAATCTTTAATTTGGCTTTAAATATGAAAAAATAAAAATTAACACAACCTTTTTGCTTTGCACTATTTGGAAAGTTAGTATGGTTAAAATTCCATACACTTTATCCAGCAAACGTTATGGGTCAACAAAGGGACAGAGCTAACAATGAAACAATGACCGAGAAAAAAGAACATAATTGCATAGACCAAGAGAGGACTCTAACTCATATCGAGAAGTTTGGATTATCCGTTGTAATGATACAATCAACTGGATATTTACCTTCTTTTACATATAGTGTTGGACTTTGGCAGACTTATAATCATCCAGAAATTATTTGCTTTGGACTCAAAACTGAATTGATGCATGCGATAATAAACGATGTCGCTGATTTGATAAATAAGGGTGAAAAAATGAAATCTGGAATAGAATACGATAATATCTTTAAGGATAGTAGAGCAGTATTTCTAGATGTAGATAAAAGAAATCTTGGTGATTATTTTGGTGTTGCGATTGATTATTACGATTCAAAAGATTTTCCAGCTCTACAACTAATTTGGACTGATAGAAACAACAAGTTTCCTTGGGAGACTGGCTTTCAGGAGGGGTTTAAATATTTTCAGCCTTTACTTGATAGAAATGCAGATTTCAAATTCAGAGAGGAAAATAACTTAGGAGTATTTACTACTTTCCAATTCCTTGACCAAAATGAACCGATTATAAGAGTTGTTCATGACTACGATGGAGATTGGCAATTTTTGACAAAAGAAATTGATTTTGACAACGCTAAATTAGTGAGTATTGAACAAATGACTAAAAGAGATAACACCTTGAATGAAGTTTTTGACCTTGATTACGGTGAAGAAGCGGAACGAGATGAGATTGGCGGAAAATGGATAAGAAACAAATTTAAAGAGACAGATGAATAAGGAATGGCAGCCACTTACAATGTCTATACAACTTAAGTGGATTAGTGGTTTATGGAACTTTCGAGCATTTAATCAGTTCCACCAAATCTGCCATTTGACGGGTTTGTTTAATATTTTACATTTGTTTCAAAACGCAAATTTGGATCAGTGCAAATTGACAGGTAAGAGCTTCCAAATCACTTACGTTTCTTGTACCAACCAGTATGTAGCATAAACCTAAATTAAAATTTAACAACTAAATGAGGTTCATATTTTCTTTATTTGCTATTACTTTATTCTCAATTTCCATTTTTGGACAAGTGGATGTATTAGAATTAGTACCAGAAATCCAACGATTGGATAAAAATGTTAAACGTATACAAGAGTTTTATCAGCTTGATTATGGAGATACTATTATCAGAAAACCAGTATTAAATAATGAGTTTTGTTTTGATAGGGAAGGAAAGTTAATTAAAGAAATAGAATTTGAGAAATTTACGAACAAAGTAGATACTGTTCGATGTATCTTTTATGAATATAAAGATTCTTTACTATCTAGAAGGTTAATTTATACTTATCACAAATATGATACTGATAGTCTTGATATATATGAAACTTTCTACAAATATGAATATGATAACAATCAGTATCTAGTCTGTTATATGTTAGGTAATTTATACAAGGAGTATTACTACTATAATAAGTTGGGTAAGATTGAATCATTATATAACGTTTCCTTTCCCAATAAAAAAAACTCAATTTATAATTATAGAAAAGATGGTGTTTTAAAAACTATTGTAACCTGGGACAGGAACAATAAAGATAAATTAGAATCTATTACATATTATGATCATTCAGGTAGAGAAGTAAAATACAAAAGGTATACTTCAGGAAATAGCCATACAACAAAGTACAGGCGGTCTAAATATAATTCAAATGGTAAATTGAAAATGTCATCCATAGAAACAGTTGAAAACTTGAAGTTTAATACCTATTATACATATAGTAATCAAGGTATACTCTCATCAATAATCGAAAAAAAAATATATCCTCGATGTGTTTCTCCTGATTTTGAGATAATAATGGAAAGTGATTCTGTAATTTCAAAGAAAAAAATAGAACGAGAACAAAAATCAAATAAAGAGATAGAAAAAAGAGCTGTAGTTAAAAAGCAATTTACGTATAAATATAACTCACTTAACCTTTTATCTGAAATAGAAGAATATGAAGGTTCGCTGAAATTAAGAACTGTTATTAGGACATATATTTATGAATATTATTAACAGGAATTCCTGCTTCAGTTAATCTAGCCACAGTAGGCAAGCCTGAATTAAACTTAGCAGACAATAAACAGATATGAAAAATAAAAAAGTATTATTATTCCTTTCACAAGGGTTCGAAGAATATGAAGCTGGTGTATTTACTGATGTGATTGGTTGGAGCAGGGAATTAGGTAAAGAACCTGTTGATATGATTTCTACAGCACTTAGACCTGAAATTAAGTGTAAATGGAATTTAATTGTTCGCCCTGAGATTGCATTTGATAAAATTAACCTTGATGATTACGATGCACTAGCAATTCCAGGAGGATTTAAAAATTCAGGATATTACGATGATGTATTTGATGAGAGATTTCAAAATGTGATACGTAAGTTTGATAAAGATAAAAAAATAATTGCCGGAGTTTGTGCTGCTGCAGCACCGATTGCAAAATCGGGAGTGTTAAAAGGTAGAATGGGAACAACATACGACTTAACGGATATTTATGGAAGAGATTATCTTGCTGATTTTGGAGTGAATGTACAAGATAAACATGTAGTGATTGATGAAAATATAATTACATCGACAGGACCTGCGACAGGCTTAGATGTTGCCTTTAAATTATTAGAAATGTTGACATCGATAGAAAATGTAGATGAAGTAAAAAAATATATGAGATTTACACATAAATGATAAAGGGAAGCTTACAGCAGTAGATGATAATTAAGGTCTGGTTTGAAGTTATTCGGAAGTTTTATATCCAACATAAGCTACAGTGTAGGCTGAAATAAATGTAGTCCTCAATTTAACCTTGTATTTGTATTTGTATTTGTATTTGTAACTTTATGGTCAATTAAAATCCAACAAATATGAAAAAACTCATTTTCGGAATTATTTTTTTAAGTTCAATCCAAATTTTAATGGGTCAGAAATCAAATAAACTACCAAGATACTTTGCCGAACCTATTGGAATTGATAGTACAACTACAGTAATGATTCCAACAAGGTATAATTCGGATCTCCTTTCATCAAGTAAAATGGCACTGTGGAATAACTTCTATGCAAATATTATTTTTTACAACTTCAAGAATGATTCAGTTCATAAACTTTTTGAAGAAGATACTTTTATTAAAGGGTTTAGAAGTAATGCTTCCTACTACTATTATAACATGAATCAAGTAGAGAAGAATATTAGCTCTGACTGGATCTTTTATTTTGTAAAACCTAATGACTTTAATCAAAGTGGTAGAATTGATAATGAAGATCCTTCAATTATATATGTATCAGATAAATATGGTAATAATTTAATGTCAATAACATCAGAAAATGAAAATGCGGTTAGTATTGAGATTTTTAACGATCAGGGTTTCGCAATAATTAAAATGCAAAGAGATCAAAATGGAGATAAAGACTTTGATCATAAAGACAAAGAATATTATTTTATAAGTCTGAATTTGAAGAATCTTGAATTTGGAAAGAAAATTGAAATGGAATAAATACCTCCAATATTTAGCCTCTAATGTAGGGATGCTTGCACATCCTTAGAATTGGTAGGATTGTTGAACTAAACATTCTTTCGGCAACTTTTGATAAGGTATTAAATATGTGCTATTTACTTAAACAGGTTTTAGTTGCATTATTGTATTTGAATTAAGTATATTAAAAAAGTAAAACTTCCATTTTTAAACATAAAAAAGAGGGTAATTGTAAAATTACCCTCTTTAAATATATATTCCTAAATATTTAATTAAGCTTCTACTTCTACTTTATTAATAATCTCCATTCCTCTGTTAATTGCCTTTTCATTCATTGGAATTAAATGGTGATGTCTTTCAGGAAGAGAATTTTTAAGACCCTTAATTACATTTTCCATTTTAACTACAGGATTCACTTTTAAATAACCGCCTAAAACAATCATATTAAAAGTTTTTATTGAACGCATTCTGGCTGCTTCCTCAGTAGCATCAATTCTGTAAATATTAATGTCTGTTCTTTGGGGATGGTGAGTAATACCATTTCCATCATAAATTAATATACCACCAGGTTTTACATGCGATTCAAACTTATCCATTGATTGTTGGTTAAGAATGATAGCTGTATCATATTCGTGTAGGATAGGAGAGCTAATTTTATTATCACTTAGAATAACAGTAACATTGGCTGTTCCACCTCTCATTTCAGGTCCGTAAGAAGGCATCCATGAAACTTCAAGGTCTTGCATAACACCTGAATATGCAAGAATCTTACCCATTGAAAGTACACCCTGGCCTCCGAATCCGGCTATAATAATTTCTTCTGTCATCTTTTATATTTTAACATTGAGTAAATATTATACCCAATAGGTAATTTAATATTAAATATCTTTTAGATCACCCAATGGATAAAACGAAAACATATTTTCTTCCATCCACTCGTTAGCTTTTACAGGTGACATCTTCCATCCAGAGTTACATGTAGCTACTACTTCAACAAAAGAAGTACCTTTTTTATTGATTTGATTTTCAAATGCTTTCTTAAGTACTTTCTTTGTTTTACGAACTGCAGCTGGTGTATGACAAGCCTGACGGGTTACATAAGTTGTACCTGGTAACTGAGCTACAATCTCTGTTATTTTTAAAGGATATCCATCTTGTCCTGCTTCTCTACCAAAAGGACATGTAGAAGCTTTCATTCCTGGTAATGTTGTTGGAGCCATCTGACCTCCGGTCATACCGTAGATACCATTGTTGATAAAAATAACAACAATGTTTTCATCTCTGTTACATGCATGAATGGTCTCAGCAGTACCAATTGCTGCTAAATCACCATCACCCTGGTAAGTAAATACTACTTTTTCAGGCATTAATCTTTTAATACCAGTAGCAAGGGCAGAAGCTCTACCATGAGCAGCTTCTTGCCAGTCAATATCAATATAGTCATATAAGAATACAGAACAACCAACAGGTGAAACTCCAATGGTTTTTTCCTGAATACCCATTTCATCAATTACTTCAGCAACTAATTTATGAACTACGCCATGAGTACATCCAGGACAATAGTGCATTACTTTTTCAGTAAGTACAGAAGTTTTCTTGTATACTATATTTTCTTCTTTTATTATTTCTTTAATATCCATGGCTTATCCTTCTAAAAAATTACTTTTAAGTGCATTAAACACCTCAGCAGGAGAAGGAATAATTCCTCCAAAACGTCCGTAATGTTCAACTGGTGTAATTCCGTTTACAGCAAGTTTTACATCTTCAACCATTTGTCCTGCACTCATTTCAACACTTAAAATACCTTTTGTTTGTTTTGCTAATTCATGAATAGCTTTATCTGGAAAAGGAAATAATGTAATAGGTCTTAATAATCCTAATTTTATTCCTTGAGCTCTTGCGATCTCTACAGTTTTTTGACAGATACGAGCACTTGAACCGTAAGCAACTAAAAGATATTCAGCATCATCACACATGATTTTTTCAAAAAGAACTTCCTCTTCTTGCATCTTCTTGTATTTAGCCTGAAGCTTATGGTTGAAGTTTTCCATATTTTCAGAAGAAAGCTCTACCGAAGTGATGATGTTTCTTTCTCTGTTTCTGGTTTTACCTGTAGTAGCCCAGTCACCATATTTTTCAACGATTTCCTCTTCTGTTAATCTTTCTTTATATGGTTTTAATTCAACTTTTTCCATCATCTGACCAATAACACCATCAGATAGTATCATAGCCGGATTTCTGTATTTAAAGGCCAGATCAAATGCCAATTCAACAAAGTCAGCCATTTCCTGTACAGATGCTGGAGCTAAAGTAATTAATTTATAGTCACCATGTCCACCACCTTTTACAGCCTGAAAGTAATCAGATTGAGCAGGTTGGATAGTTCCTAATCCCGGGCCCCCTCTAACCACATTTACAACCACACAAGGGAGTTCAGCTCCTGCAAGGTAGGTTAATCCTTCCTGCATTAAACTTATTCCCGGACTTGAAGAACTGGTCATTACTTTTTTACCACAACCGGCTCCTCCATATACCATATTTATTGATGCAATTTCGCTTTCAGCTTGAAGTACAACCATTCCAGTAGTTTTCCATGGTTGTTCGGCCATTAAAGTTTCCATTACTTCACTTTGTGGAGTAATTGGATAGCCAAAGTATCCGTCAGTTCCGCAACGGATAGCAGCTTCGGCAATGGCCTCATTTCCTTTCATTAATTTTAGTTCTCCCATTTGTCTAAAATTTATTTTCTCATTTTCTACCTATCCAATTATAATATGTAGAAATACGTTTTTAGTTTTTGTTAGGCCGTAGCCTGTTTAGCACGATAAACAGTTATGCATGTATCAGGACATACAACACCACAATTAGCACAGCCGATACAATTATCAGGATTTTCCATATAAGAATAATGATAACCTTTATCATTAACTTTAGATGCCAATTTAATTACCTGTGCCGGGCAAGCTGTAATACATACACCGCAACCTTTGCATTTGTCAATATCAACAACTATTGCTCCTCTAGCTTTTGCCATAATTTGATTTTTTAAATTTAATCGCAATTTATATAAATATGCTGTTTTTACTCATGATGAGGATCATACTTAAAATATGTTAAATGTCACAACTCATCAGAACAAAAAACAACAATATTTAATGTTCATAAAACTTAAACTAATAAAATAAAAACTACTATTTACCTTTTCTGCGGTAGTTAATGAAGACTTTGAGTAAACAACTTTAATCGTTCCTCAAGTATAGGGAATCTGCTTTGAACAGTGTGAGAAACACAAGCTCTTAACCCTTCTTTTTCACTGCCAGTATTTTTTAGTGCAATGGCACTGATTCCATAATACAATAAACTCTCCAATAACTCTCCTCCAGTTAAACCCTGATAGCCTATTGTAAAATAAAATCCATCGGCAATAGGGGTATCAATATCATTATCATAAATAATGGTAAAACCATATTTTATGAATAATTTTTTCATCAATTTGGCCCTAATGCCATACTCTTTTACCTCTTTTACGAAATTATATTTGCCGTCGCAGGCTGCTTTGTACATGGCAGCAATTGCATATTGTGCCGAGTGACTCGCTCCTGCGGAAAGCGAATATAATAATCTTCCTACAATTACACGCCCAAAATCTCCTTTTCCGAACCTAATTTTTAATGATTCAAAATAAGAGTGGAATAATTTATTAGATATACACATGGTTCCAAGTCGTTGACCTGCATATGAAAACACCTTTGAACTAGAGATTAATAAGGCATAATTATCGGTGTATTTTGCAACAGTAGGTTGGTAAGGTGGCTTAAATGGAGTGGATATGTCAGTTCTAAAATCCATACCAAAATATGCAAGGTCTTCTATAATAATGGCTTCGTATTGTGTAGCAAGTTTACCTATAATTTCCAGCTCATCTTCGTGCAAACATATCCATGTTGGATTGTTTGGATTGGAATAGACAATTCCGCAGATATTTCCCTTTTCAAGGAAGCTTTCCAATTTGTTTTTTAATTTAGGTCCTCTGTAATTGAATACATCAAAAGTTTCATATTTAATGCCTAATACATCTAACTGAACTTTTTGAACAGGAAAGCCCGGATCTATGAAAAGAATGGTGTCTTTTTGTGGATAGAGTTTAGATATTGCCATAAATAAGGCATAGCTTCCTTGCATTGATCCTGTTGTTGGGATACAGGCCTCAGCATTGATATCAATATCCATAAATGCTTTTACAAAACGGCTGGCTTCTTCTTTAAATACCTGAACGCCTTCAAGCATTGGGTATTTTGAAGCCACTCCATTTTTAAGAGCTTCAATTTCGCCTTGTACTCCAATTTTAGATGGAGGTAAACTAGGAACACCCATTTCCATGCGAATAAATTTAATACCGGATCGTTCTTCAATTTCATTAACGATAGTAACGACCTCTCTTATTGTTGCATGGCCTAAATCCGTAATGTTTTTATGCTGAAGTGTAGATTTTACAATTTCACTATCAATTACGGTTTTATGTTCTGTGTCCATCATGATATTAAAATTTTAAGGAGTTATCTTTATACAAGGCAGATGAACTTTATGATATGGAATCTATCATAATATGTATAGAAAAGAATCCTACTCGTTAATAGGATATTAAGAAACTTCAATAAATAAAAAGGTTCTACCTTATAAAAAATAGAACCTTTTTATTATTTAAAAACCATATTCATTTTTCAATGTATTTATCCATTGTTTTAGTCTGTCTTCTGTTTTTTCGCTTTCGTTGTCTTCATCAAGAGGTAGTCCTGCAAATTTCCCATTAATTAATGCTTCGGATTCGTTAAATGTGTAATCTTCACTGCTGCAAAATCCAACTATATTTGCATTTAAAGGTTTAAGCTTTTCATACAGCCATCCAATGGCATCAACAAAATGTTCAGGATAATTAATATGATCGCCTAATCCATATATAGCTACGTATTTATTGTCCCATTTAATTTCAGGTAAATGAGTGAAAAATACGTCCCAGTCAGTATCTGTATGCTCAGAATCCCAATTGGAGGTGCCAATAGTAGAGATACCTAATATAATTTTATCATATTGATTTAAAATTTGGGGATTACAGTCCTTTACAAGTACCAGATCAGTATTGTCATTACCTAAAATATCAGCAATTTGATTGGCAACTTTACCAACACTTCCTTTTTCAGGGCCATAAAATATTCCTATTTTACTCATATTATAATATGTTTATTTTGATTAATCTGTTCTATCAAATTTCTTTCTTATAAATTACTAAAACAATAACATTTCTCATGCTATATTAATTTACGCAGATTTTAGTGAAAAGGAAAATGAGGAATTGAAAAAGTATCTACTAGTTTATTTTTTTTCTTTATTTTCGTCAAATATTTCAATTAGATAAAAATGAGTATTCAAGTCGAAGAAGTAGTAAGTCAAGCACAGCGCAAACAATTTGTTGAATTTCCATATAAATTATATAAAGACAATAAATTCTGGGTTCCGCCACTTAAAGGGGATGAATTAAATTCAATAACTCCGGAAAAGAATCCTGCATTTGATTTTTGTGAAGCAAAATTTTGGCTGGCCTACAAAGATGGTAAAGTTGTTGGGAGAATTGGAGCTTTAGTTAATGATTTATGGATTGATAAAATCGGTGAAAAGTTAGGCCGAATTACCAGAATTGAATTTATAAATGATGCTGAAGTTGTTAAGGCTCTTTTTAATACTGCAGAAGACTACTTGAAATCAAAAGGAATGGTTGGGGTAATGGGGCCATTAGGTTTCTCAAATTTAGATCATTCAGGAGTTTTAATTGAAGGACAGGATTACTTACCTTGTATGGCTAGTGATTATCATTTTGATTATTATAAAGGGCATTTTGAGAGTTTAGGTTACGAAAAGGAGATAGACTGGTTGGAATTTAGAATTACGTTTCCTGACGCATTGCCTGAAAAAGCTTTTAAGGTAGCTGATATGATAAAAAAACGATATGGTTTAACGGTAATGAACTTTAGTAATAGAAGTGAACTGGAGCCTTATCGAGCAATGATTTTTAATGTATTTAATGATGCGTTTGCAGGCTTGTTCGGGACTTTTAAATTACCAGGAAAATTAATTAACTATTACATTGATAAATTCTTCCCATCAATAAATCCACGATATGTAAAAATAGTTTTAGATAAGGATAAAGAACTAGCTGGATTTATTGTTGCATTACCATCGTTATCAAAAGCGCTTCAGAAAGCCAAAGGAAAATTATTACCTTTTGGATGGTGGCATTTGAAAAAAGCATTAGATAAGCCGACTGAGATGGATTTAATGCTTACAGGTGTGCGTCCTGAGTTACAAAAGCTTGGTGTAACTTCGCTTTTAATGAATGAATTATGGAATACAGCTAATAGTGATGGTGTTAAATACGTTGAAACAACAGGTATGTTAGAAAACAATCATGTAGCTATTCAAATGTGGAAATCATTTGAGCATATTCAGCATAAGAGAAAACGTTGCTATAAAAAGATGTTTTAAGATAAATATTATATATGTTAAGAAAGCCGGTTCAACCGGCTTTTTTATTTTAACAGATTAGAAAAAACGGAATAGAAAAAATGTTTATGATGTTTCTGTTTTCTAATTATTAGGATTTATAAAAAGCTCTGCAGGGATAGTGAGATAAAAAGTTGATCCTTTTCGTAATTCAGACTCAACATAAAGGTTCATATTTAATAATTCAGCTAACCTTTTTGAAATGGTTAAGCCAAGGCCATTTCCTCTATACAATTTAGATACATTATTTTCAATTTTCCTGAATCGATCAAATATTAATTTTTGATTCTCTTCTGAAATTCCTATACCTGTGTCTTTTACATAAAAAACACCTTTGTCAGACTCATGTTTATATCCAAATTCAACCGATCCCTTTTCTGTGAATTTCAGTGCGTTATTTATCAGGTTTGTAAGGATTTGTCTTAAACGATATGGATCTGATTGTATAAAAATGGGTTCTGTTGATATATGGTTGTTAATTATAAATTTAACTTGTGGATTTATGGATAAAGTCTTATAATTTTCAACAATGGCTTTTATAAAAGATTGCAGTTCGAATTGTTCAATGTTAATTTTGAGTTGAGCTGATTCAATAAATGAAAGATCAATAATGTCATCAATTAGCATTAATAAGTCATCTGAGTTTTTATTAATCTGTTTAATGAATCTTTTTCTGTCGTTGTTTTCAATAGAATTGTCATTTAATAAATTAGAAAATCCAATAACAGCATTTAACGGAGTTCTGATTTCATGAGACATGTTGGCCAAAAATGCCGATTTTAAACGGTCTGATTCTTCTGCTTTTTCTTTAGCAATTAATAATTCAGTTGTTCTTGCTTCAACTTGCTTTTCTAAACCTAAACGATGTCCTTTTAATTCTTTGTTTTGGGCTCTGATTTTATCTCTCTGCTTTAGTAAATTTTCCTTTTGAGTATGAATTTCTTCGTTTCTTTCAATTAATAATTTGTTAGCAAAAGATAGTTCGGAAGTTCTTTCTTCAACTTTTTGCTGTAATATTTTCTTGTGTTTTTCAATGTTTTTCACTTTTAGTTGATACAAGATAAATATCAATAAAAAGACAATAATAAACAGCCCTATTTGAAAAACTTGCGTTTTATAAAATGGAGATTTTATAATTACAGAAATTGAATCAATGCTATCCATTTCAATCTTATTTTCATCAGATACCTGAGCAACTTTAAAAACATATTTACCAGGTTCAAGATTGGTATATATAGCAGTTCTTCTTGATTCAACAAAATTCCACTTTTTCTCGAATCCTTCAAGTATATAAGCAAAGTTTACTTGTTCAGGATAATGAAAGTTTATTGTGGTATAATTAAAAGAGATTACATTCTGCTTATGGGTTAATTTTACCTCATTAGTGTATTCAATAGGTTTTTTTGTAGGTGAGTTTGGCATTTTGAAATCGATAGGAACATTGAAAATACTCATATCAGTAATAATTGTAGGAGTATGATTTTTATGATGAGTTATACTATCCGGATAAAATGAAGTAAATCCGTTCGTTCCTCCAAAAATAATTTCTCCTTTAGATGTTTTTGTGTGTGCTCCCCAGTAAAATACAGTTCCTTGAATGTCGTCATTCTCACTAAAGTTAGTGAATTGCTCAGTCGTAGGATTAAAATGAGAAAGACCATTGTTTGTACTTAACCACAAGTTTCTATTGTTTCCTTTTTCTATTCCATAAATCACTTCATCAGGCAATCCATCAATCAATGTGTATTTTGTTATAAAGGGATTTGTGTTTGAAAGATCGAGTAAGTTTAATCCTCCTCCAAAAGTTCCAATCCAAATATTACCGTTTGCATCATTTTGCAACGAAGTGATTCTATTGTCGCCTAAACTATTAATCTCAGTACTGGTGTTTAAATAGTTATCGAATTTTATTAAGCCATTGTTGTTGCCAATTAAAGCACCTTTTTTATAAGGGAAATTCTTTAAACTGGTTTTAGCCAGCCCATTCCATGTGCCAATCCATAGGTTTAAATTTTTATCTTCAATAATACAACCTGACTGAATTCTGTTATCGCAAAGACTGTGTGGATTATCTTCCGAGTGTTTAAATCTTGTAAATGATTGGTTTATTGGATTAAATATATTTAGGCCATTTTCTGTGCCTAACCATAAATTACCAAAACTATCTTCTGTTATTTCTTGTACTATGTTACCGCTAATGCTAAGTGAATCCTGAGGATTAATTTTAAAGTTCTGAATTTTGGGAATAATTCCATTCTTTAAAAGATTAACATCAGTTGCTTTGAATCTTGATGCTCCGCCACCCCATGTGCCTATCCAAATATCTCCTTCACTGGACTCAAAAATATCTAAGATTCTTTCGTCTCCAAAAAGAGGATGATCTGTATTTAAATCAATTGTTCTGATGTAATTCTCCTGACCGGCCAATTTTACATTTAATCCACCTCCATCTGTTCCAACCCAAAGGTTTCCGCTTTTATCTTCATAAATACTTCTTATGATGTTCTGAGATAAGCTATTCTTGTCATGAGGATAGTGTCTTTCGTTATTAAACGCATATTGACCTAAGAAACATTTGTTAATTCCATGGTTTACAGTACCAATCCACATCATATTATTATTATCCAGATAGAAAGTCCAAACCTTATTGCCACTTAATGAATTTGGATTTGAAGGTTCATATTTATAATGAATAAACTCTTTATGATTAGAATTTGGATTATGTATTATGGTAACACCTTTTGTTGTTCCTACCCATAGATCTCCTGAATTATCTATAGTTAAGGAGTGAATATAATTGTTGTTAATCGAATTTGTATTTTTCGGTTCGTGTAGATATCTGGTTATTTTATTGGTATAAGGATTAAGGGAATTTAAGCCATAAGCAGTTCCAATCCATATTAAACTATCGCTTGTTTTAGTTATCGATAAAATATAATTACTACTTAAGCCATTATCATTATTAGTATTCGAGTGATAACTTTTAAATTCATAAGTATCAGTATTTATTTCACATAGTCCGCCAGCAGTTCCTATCCATGCTTTATTGTTATCAATTAGAATGGCTCTTACTTCATTGTTTGTTAAAGAATTTTTGTCTGATGGATTATGTTTAAAGTTTAGAAACTGTTTTTTAGTATAGTTAAATATTGAAATTCCATTATTGGTTCCGATTATTAAATTGCCATTCTTAATTTCTTTTATTGTATGAATGGATTGGTCGCATAATGAGTTGGTGATATTCGGATTGTGATTAAACCTGGTGAAATTTTCTTGCTCAGGATTAAATTTGTTTAAACCGTTGTTGTTTGTACCTATCCACAGGTTATTTCTGCTGTCTATGAAAATACATTCAATAAAATTTTCTGATATGCTGGTAGAGTCCAGAGTATGATGCTTAAATTTTTTGATATTAATACCATCGTATCTGTTTAATCCATTTAATGTAGCAACCCATATGTAGCCTGTGGAATCTTTTTCAATATCAAATACTCTGTTATGTGTTAGGCCTTTTTTTGTTGTTAAGTGGTCAAACATTACTGCATTTTTTTGTCCATTTACAGCTGAATTTGTAAATAACAAAAAGGAAATGAATATAAATAAGGATCTAAAGTATTGCATGGTTAGGTTGGATGAGTGTTTTGTGTGTTAGTATGTGTGTTGAGTTCATTATTATTAGTTTGGATTAGTTGTTTGCAAAGTTAAAAAATGTATTTACAAATATGGCATTCTTATCGATTTGTTAAGTCATGTTAAAAGGGTGTTTCTGTATTTATATACTTGATTGTTGGCACAGGATTTGATATTTTAATTATTGAAGAGCAAAAGTGTTTTTTCATAAATTAGGTTAGGGTTTAAGTTTTTATGGAGCGTTTTATAGCGCTCCATTTTAATAACATTTTTTAAGTTTTTATTTAGAACCTTTTCTTAACTAAAACGTTATAGTATTAAAGTAGATTTGATTAGATTTTTTTTCATAGATTAGAGTTTAGGGTTAATAAAAAAAGAGCTTTCTGTACAGAAAGCTCTTTTTTGTTTGTTATAGGTAAATAAAATTGGGTCTTGTTTCATTTTTCTTCCTTTTCATATACTACCGAATACATCATTGGAATTTTATTATTTATATCCTTTAAGTAGAATCTATCCTCACCATCTTGTATCATATTTTCAAAACAGTTATAAGCTGAATAATCATATTCATTAAAACTTTTTAAAATAAGCTTTTGTGATTGTAAGGCGTTAAAAACTTCGCTTAAACTATGATTCCAGGAAACCGATTTTTCTTTAATACTTGATTTTTCATTTGAGTCAGTATATGTACCTTCCAGTTCTTCAATAATAGGTTCTCCACCAAAATAATTGAATTCAATAGATTTGAAATCATAACTAAACATCCAAACAACCGGGTGAAATTCTACCATGACAAATTTTCCTCCTGGTTTTAGAAAATAAGAAATTACTTCAGCCCATTTCACCATATCGGGTAACCAACCAATTACTCCATAAGAGGTAAAGACAATATCAAATTGTTGGTCCAGTTTTTCTTTTAAAGAATATACATCACTTTGAATAAATTCGGTATCGGTATTTAATTCCTGGGCTAAGGATTTGGCTTTTTTTATGGCTATATCAGATAAATCAATCCCGGTAACTTTTGCTCCAAGTCGCGATAAGGATATTGTATCCATACCAAAATGACATTGCAAATGAAGAACTGATTTTCCCTTAATATCTCCTAATAAATCTAGTTCTATTGGCTTTAAAGTACTTTTCCCTTGTTTGAAAGATTGTACATCATAAAACTCAGATGTATAATGAATGTCAGTTTTTTTATTCCAAAGATTCTGATTGATTTTAAGGTAATCCATAAATGGGTGAGATTTGTTTGATTAAAGATTGATTACTTTATCTGCCATTTTCTGTAGTTCAATAATATCAACCATTGTTCCGGCAATTCCAACTTCTATTTTGTCCAATAAATTAAAATGATTCAAACAAGTTTTGCATGCAATCAATTTAACTCCTGCGGCTTCTAACTTTTTTAAGTTTTCAATTGCAGGTGAGCCTTCACAAATAATCTTAACTCCACTATTGTAAAAAGTAATGAACTTAGGAAGCTTATTTTCTTCGTTAATGAGTCCTAAGTAATTCGTTATTAGCTGAAGTCCCAGAGCTTCATCTCCATTACCCATTCCGTTTTGATTGATTTGTATTAAAGTATTATTCATGTTTTTAAAATTTAATGTTCCTGACGTTACTGTGTTGACACAAAAATAGTATAGATTTAAGTTTAAGTGATATCTAAAAAGTTTTTTAATATCGGATTTGTATTTTCATTATTCCATATAACTTTTAATGTAGTTCGTTGTTTGATTTTCTTTAATTCAATAAACTTAACATCCAGGTTAAATCCTTCTTTTAAGATTGTTGGAACAATAGATATCCCAAAATTATTTTCAACCAGTCTGTAAATAGATATTGCATTTACAGTTGAATGAGAAACCTGAGGAGAGAACCCGGCATCATCAAATATCTGCATTACTTTTTCATAGTATGATTCGCTATATGTTGGATCAAAGAGTATAAATGGCTCATCCTTTAACTGTAATATAGATTTGAAGTTTGGTTCATCAATAGGATGATCCTTTGGTAAAACCAATGAAAACGTATCTTCAAACAATGGCTTCATTTCAAGTCCCTTTGGCACTCGCTCTATTCGTACAAAGCCTAAGTCAATCTCCTGGTCTAATAAAGCTTTAACCTGCTTGTTATTATCCATTTCGTTAAGACTAAACGTTACCTTTGGATTTGAATTCCGAAACTTTAATAATAATTCAGGAATGGCTTTTTGCATTGCAGAACCTACAAATCCAAGGTTCAGATTACCGTTAATACCACTGTTTAATAGTTTTGCATGATGTAACAGATCATCCAACCGTTTAAAGTTATTTTTTAGTTCTTGCTGTAAGTATAATCCGGCCTCTGTAAGTTCTACTTTTCTGTTATGTCTTTTAAAAAGCTTAAGGCCAAGATCATCTTCCATCTGTTTAATTTGTCTGCTCAAACCTGGTTGGGAGATAAATAACCGTTCCGCAGCTTTACGAAAATGTAAGTCTTCTGCTACAGCAAGGAAGTATTTGTAATGTCTAAATTCTAATTGATTACTCATGGTTATCAAATATAGAATAAAATAGTCTTAATTCGTATCAAAACTACTCGTAAATTTGTATTTAGGGATTAGAGCGGAGTGCTTTGTGCTCAGTGCAAAGCGTATGCTCTTAAAATTAAACTTAATTATATGTTCAGATACGGTATAGATCATTTAACTGTTCAAAAAGTAATAGCCATTGTAAGAGGAGAACTGCAGGCAGAGCTAGTGCAGGAGGCTATTGATAAGGTGCAGGACTGTAGACGGAAGGTGGAGGTGATGGCGCAATCCAATGTGCCAGTGTACGGTATCAATACCGGGTTTGGTCCTTTATGTGATACACAAATTACTCCGGAAGAAACCAGTAAACTACAGGAGAATTTATTGTTGACACATGCTGTTGGTGTAGGAAATCCTATAGATAAAGAACTGTCTAAAATAATGATGATATGTAAAGTGCATGCTTTATGTCATGGATTTTCAGGTGTTCGGATGGAGGTTATAGAGCGAATATTGTTTTTTATCAATAACGATATACTACCGGTTGTTCCGGAGCAAGGATCTGTTGGGGCATCTGGTGATTTAGCTCCTTTGTCTCATTTATTTTTGCCATTGTTAGGAGAGGGTGAATTATGGGTTGAAGATAAAATTGTTGATACTAAGGAATTCTATAAAGAGAGAAATATTGAGCCGTTAAAGTTAGCTGCCAAAGAAGGTTTAGGATTAATTAATGGTACTCAGTTTATTCTGGCTCATACTATAATGGGTTTATACAGAATGGAGTATCTGTTAGATCTGGCTGATGTGGCCGGTGCAATGAGTTTAGAAGGGCTGATGGGAAGCGCCTCTCCGTTCAGAGAGGAGATACATACTATTCGTCCATTTAAAGGAAACTTAAGAGTAGCTGAACGTATTCGTTTTTTACTTACTGATTCCGAAAATGTGAAGGTTCATGAGCATTGTCAAAGAATTCAGGATCCATATTCCATACGTTGCATGCCACAGGTTCATGGTGCCAGTAGAAATGCCTTTGATCACCTGACTGAGTTGGCTGAAATAGAAATGAATTCGGTAACGGATAATCCGATTGTGTTAACAGAGGAGTTAGCAATTTCAGGAGGTAATTTTCATGGACAACCTTTAGCAATGGCATTGGACTATGGTTCATTAGCTGTTGCTGAGTTAGGTAATATTTCTGACAGGAGATGTTATTTGATGTTAGAAGGTAAATATGGTTTACCCAGGTTGTTAACCGCTCATGGTGGATTGAATTCCGGATATATGATACCTCAGTATACTACTGCTGCATTAGTCACAGAAAACAAGTCACTATGTTTTCCACCTTCAGCAGATAGCATTCCTACTTCTTTAGGTCAGGAAGATCATGTTTCTATGGGCAGTATCTCCGGGCGTAAGTTTAATCAGATATTGGGTAATCTGGAAAAGATATTTGCCATTGAGTTGATGTATGCAGCTCAGGCTATGGAGTTTCGCAGGCCTAATAAGTTCTCGCCTGTCATTGAGCAAAACTTTGCAATCATTCGTGATAAGGTGGATAAGTTAGAAGATGACAGGTTAATTAAAGATGATATACAAGCTATGGTAAAATTAGTTAAGGACAGGGCTTTTGTGGTGAGGTAGTTAGTGTTCAATATACAGTACTCAGTTTGCAGTACTCAGTATTTAGGCAGCAGGGAGAATGGAGAAAGGAGTTTTACAGCACGCTTAGGTGATGTTTATGAAAGAGAAATGGTTTCACTCGTCAATATTCCCCGCCTTATCAAGGAGGGGTGGCAGATACGAGGTACGAGTAGCTGACGGGGTGGTTTTAATAACAAATAATTTAATCTTACCATTAACCTAATTCTTAACCTAAAAAATATTAAAAATGACTTTTCAGGAACAGATATTACAGGGAATTCCGGAGCAATTACCGGCTAAAAGACAATATAATGCAAGTGTAAATCATGCTCCAAGACGTAAGGATATATTGAGTGCTGATGAAAAGAAGTTGGCCATTCGAAATGCTTTAAGGTATTTTCCTAAAGAATGGCATCTGGAATTGGCGAATGAATTTGCTTCAGAATTAAAAGAATATGGCCGTATTTATATGTATCGGTTTATGCCGGATTATCCAATGTATGCACGACCAATCGAGGAATATCCTGCAAAATGTAAACATGCTGCTGCTATTATGTTGATGATTCAAAATAATCTGGATCCTGCAGTAGCTCAACATCCTGAGGAGTTAATTACTTACGGAGGTAATGGTGCTGTGTTTCAGAACTGGGCTCAATACCTGTTGACGATGAAATATCTGGCCACAATGACTGAGGAACAAACGCTACATATGTATTCAGGACACCCAATGGGATTGTTCCCTTCATCAAAAGAGGCTCCTCGTGTTGTTGTAACAAATGGAATGGTCATCCCTAATTATTCAAAACCTGATGACTGGGAACGCTTTAATGCTTTGGGTGTTTCGCAATATGGTCAAATGACGGCTGGTTCATATATGTATATCGGTCCACAAGGAATTGTGCATGGAACTACGATAACAGTGATGAATGCATTCCGGAAGATATTAAAGAAAGAAGAATCAACTGCAGGTAAAGTATTTCTTACTGCTGGTTTAGGTGGTATGAGTGGAGCTCAACCTAAGGCCGGTAATATAGTTGGTTGTATATCTGTATGTGCTGAAGTAAATCCGGCAGCAGCCAAAAAACGTCATTCGCAGGGCTGGGTTGATGAATTGATTGGATCTATGGAAGAGCTGATTTCAAGAGTCAGATCAGCTCAACAAAATAATGAAACGGTTTCTATTGCTTTTATTGGAAATGTTGTTGATGTATGGGAGCGATTTGATCAAGAGGACATTTTTATTTACGTAGGCTCAGATCAAACTTCATTACATATTCCATGGACGGGAGGATATTATCCTGTAGATGTGAGTTATGAGGAATCAAACCGATTAATTCGGGAAGAACCTGAAGTGTTTAAGGAAAAAGTTCAGATCTCACTTCGAAGACATGCAGCCGCCATTAATAAGCATACTGCAAAAGGAACTTATTTCTTTGATTATGGAAATGCTTTTCTGTTGGAATCATCCAGAGCAGGTGCTGATGTGATGGCTGATAATGGTAAGGACTTTAAATATCCATCGTATGTTCAGGATATTTTAGGTCCATTGTGTTTTGATTATGGTTTTGGTCCTTTCAGATGGGTTTGTACTTCCGGTAAAACTGAGGATTTAGATAAGACAGATGAGATTGCAGCTAATGTACTTCAGGAAATAATGGAAAATTCTCCTGAAGAGATTCAGCTACAGATGCATGATAATATTAAATGGATTCGTGATGCCAAAAAGAATAAGTTGGTCGTGGGATCTCAGGCTCGTATTTTATATGCTGATGCTGAAGGAAGAGCTAAGATTGCATTGGCGTTTAATGAGGCTGTGGCGAAAGGTTTGATTGGACCGGTAGTTATAGGTAGGGATCATCATGATGTTAGTGGAACAGATTCACCATATCGCGAAACATCAAATATTTATGATGGAAGTAAATATACCGCAGATATGGCCATTCAAAATGTAATTGGAGATAGCTTTCGTGGTGCTACATGGGTATCCATTCATAATGGAGGAGGAGTAGGTTGGGGCGAAGTAATCAATGGTGGGTTTGGAATGGTTCTGGACGGAACTCCAGATACAGAAGAGCGTATTAAAAATATGTTGTTCTATGATGTAAACAATGGTATTGCCCGTAGAAGCTGGGCTCGAAATAAAGAGGCTCGTTTTGCAATTGAGCGTGAAATGAATCGAACACCCAATCTAAAAGTGACTTTGCCTAATTTGGTAGACAATGATGTGATTGATGGGGTGATAATATAGCCCCTCTCAATCTTCAATGGGGAGAGGTTTTTTAAAAGGCCCACTCTTTATATAAATTGATAGGTGATTGTTGTATAGTTGATTTTGATAAGAAGTTTTACTGAAAATTGAAGTATCAGGCTGAAGGCCTGAAATATCGCAGCAAGGGGCACCGCCCCATGTATTAGTCATCATGTAAATTCAGGCTGAAGGCCTGAAACAAATATTTTCAGTATCAGACTTACAGCCTGAATTTACAAGGCGTTAAGTCACTTGGAGCGTTGCCCCAAGCTATGATGTAAAAGGCTTTCAGTCTTATGATGCAGAGAATTAATAATGACAATGTTTTATATATTATAAAGAGTAATATTTAGACTGTGGAGAGTGATTTACATGATACAAAGTTTATTGATGGGGTGTTTACCTTGATTAATGTAGCTGGGTTGTAGGTAATAAGGTTAGGGTTTGTATTTTTATATTGCTACTAAGGTGACTTAAATTAAATAAGGTTTTATAATTCGAGAAGAGAAATAAGAAATGAAAAATAATTATTGCAACCACCTCCCCCTCGTACCTCGGGTACTCCTCCTTCGGAAGTAGGAGAGTTGATTTACAGTATTTACAAGTGTTGCCTTCTACAGAGAAATGGTTTCTCTCGACAATATTCCCCGCCTTTTCAAGGAGGGGTGGCAGGTGCGAGGCACGAGTAACTGACGGGGTGGTTTTAATCTATAATCTATAATCTGAAAAAAATGAAATCTCTATATAAAAACATAAAGCAACTGGTTCAGGTACGAGAGGCGGGTATTTCGTATGTTCAGGGAGAGCAGATGAAAGAGCTTCCTGTAATAGAAAATGCCTGGCTGTTGGTTGAAGACGGGACTATTGCTGATTTTGGTGCAATGTATACATATCCTGATATAATTGCTGATGAAACAATAGATTGTACAGGTCGCGTTATTTTGCCAGCATGGTGCGATTCACACACGCATATTGTTTATGCCGGTAACAGAGAAGGTGAATTTGTTGATCGTATTAATGGTTTAAGCTACGAACAGATTGCAGAGAGAGGCGGAGGAATTTTAAATTCAGCTACTTTATTGCAAAATACTTCTGAAGAGGAATTGTATGAGCAGAGCAAGGTGCGGTTAGAAGAGGTTATGCAAATGGGAACCGGAGCTATTGAAATTAAATCAGGCTATGGACTTACTGCTGAATCTGAAATTAAAATGCTTCGTGTTATTAAGCGCTTACAAAAGGATTATCCTGTAGTTATAAAATCCACTTTCCTTGGGGCTCATGCTATTCCTAGAGCATATAATGGAGATGCCAGTTTGTATTTGGATATGCTAATTGGTTGTGTGTTGCCTGTAATAGCATCTGAAAAACTTGCAGAATATGTGGATATATTTTGCGAGAAAGGATACTTCAGTGTAGACGATACAGAAAAGCTTTTGATTGCGGCACAGCATTTTCATCTTACACCTAAAATACACGTTAATCAGTTTAATGCGATAGGAGGAGTTGCTTTAGGTGTAAAGTATAAAGCATTATCTGTTGATCATTTAGAAGTTGTAAATGATGAGGATGTTGAGGTTTTAAAAGAATCAGGAACTATGCCGGTAGCTTTGCCAACTTGTTCATTCTTTTTAAGCATTCCGTATACTCCGGCCCGAAAATTAATTGATGCAGGGTTGCCATTGGCTTTGGCTACTGATTATAATCCGGGAACAACACCTTCAGGCAATATGAATTTAGTAGTTGCAACGGCTTGTATTAAGATGAAAATGACTCCTGAGGAAGCAATAAATGCTGCCACCTTAAATGGAGCATATGCAATGGGATTGGAAAAATTGTTGGGTAGTATAACCAAAGGAAAGAAAGCGCATTTAATACTAACGAAACCCATAAACTCTTATGCGACCATAGCTTATTCTTTTGGTGTAAATCATATTGAGAAAGTAATATTTTAAGGAAGAAAACAGGTTTAAATTGATATTGTGTTTTAATTAAGAAGCCGGTTGCTATGCTACTTTTGAAGTAACATAGTTAACCGGCTTTGTTTTGTTTACTCTTCAGTATTTTCTTCTACTAATTCACCTTTACGTTGACGGGTGTTACGAGCTTTAGCAATAGAAACAACCGATAGAATATTCTGATTTATTTTTGAAATCAAGTCTGTGATAGCTGGAGTTTCATTGAATTTTTCTTCTATGCCAATGTAGTTTAATACATCATTTAAATCTTTTATTACAAGCGTTTTGGTTTTGTTAATGCTGGGTTTTTCAATAGAGTCATGATCTATTGCATCAGATTTTGTTTTTTCAAAATCAATTTGAGCTTCTGCTAGTTTTGCTAACCATGATTGTGCCCCTGTTGTAGCAATATGTGTAGATCCTGGTTCTTGTTGTAATTCTGCTATCAATGAATTTAATAAAGCTGTTTCTTCATTATATCCAAGGTTATGTAGCGAATGGCCGTGTCTTTCGATAACTTCGCTTATTGAATGAGCTGAGGTATTTATGCTCTCTTCCCAATGGTATGTCATTGATTCAATATAACTTCTTAAACCTAAGAAATAGTGATCTCTTATAATATCCTTTTCTTTTTTAGATATTGTTAATGGATTTTTTTTGTTTCGGTTTAGAGCCTCTTCAAATGAAAGAATATTTTTATTAATACAGGTCAGAAGTTTGGTTTTTAATTGCTCTTCTATATCTGAAGATTTAATTAAAGCTTGAGTATTTAATGCCAATACGTATACTTCTTCAGTCGATAGATAACGACTTTTAATAGGTTTGATCATTTTAAGTTATTTTAAAATTAGATTGCATCAAATATAAATAAAAAATATAATATAGATTAACAATATGTAATTATTTTATGTTTGTTATTCTTTTGGATTATCGTGAATATGTTGTTTTGTTATTGATTTTAAGTTGAAGGAATATGGGGTAAGATACAGTTATATAGTGTTAATAGTGCTTTGTGATAGTTATTGAATATTTGTAATAAACATAATTTAGAAGGATTGTATTTTGTTTTTATTTATGTATTATGTAAATGTATTTATTGTGATCTATGATGGGTTATTCCAAGAGCAATATTCTGTTTAAAAAATATTAGGAATAAAAATGCAGATGCAACTTTGTATCTGAAAAATTTTAGGAAGGAAATTGCAGGTACAACTATGTGTCTGAAAAATATTAGGAATAAAAATGCAGGTGCAATTTTGTATCTGAGAAATTTTAGGAAGGAAATTGCAGATGCAACTATGTGTCTTAAAAAATTAGGAACAAAAATGCAGATGCAACTTTGTATCTTGGAAAACTTAGGAAGGAAATTGCAGGTGCAACTATGTGTCTAAAAAAATTAGGAATAAAAATGCAGTTGCAATTTTGTATCTGAGAAAATTTAGGAAGGAAATTGCAATTGCAACTTTGTGTCTGAAAAATTTTAGGAACAAAAATGCAGATGTAATATCGTATCTGAAAAAAAATATTAAGGAGTTTGCAAATACAATAAACTTTTATTCTTTCCTCTAATCGGTATTGCTATATATCAAAAAGAATAACTGAAATTATTTTTTTTAGAGTATCTTGAAGTACCCTTATAAAAAAGCATAAAGTATTAATTGTGTAAAGTAATTTATATAGTTGTAAATTGTTAAAGTGTAAATATTCTTACGCTAAACGTCAATACTATATCTAAATATGAAACTAGTAAAGTTATTTGTATTATTATTTTTTTTATTCTCGACAATACATGTGTTTGGAGATAATAGAATGATGTTTGACCATATTACTCAAAGTGAAGGGCTGCCTTCGGATCATGTCAATCAAATACTTCAGGACACAGATGGATTAATGTGGTTTGCAACTTATAATGGTTTGGCTAGTTATGATGGGTATAAGTTTAATACGTATAATTATAGTCCAAAAGATACAACTACTATATCTCATGATTATGTAATCTCAATATGTGAACAATCCTCAAGATATATATGGGTTGGAACAACAAATGGATTTTGCAGGTTTGATAAAGAACAAGAAAATTTTAAAAGATACAAAAGCTCAAAAGTTGGATTGTTATCAAGATCCAGTATACGAAAACTAGCCTTCGACTCTTTAGGAAATCTATGGATTGCATCCAATGCCGGATTGGTTATTTTCGATATTCAACAAGAAACATTTATTGGTTATGTGCCTGATGAAAATGAGAGCAATTCTATCAGCTCAGGAAATATATCTGATATTTTGGTTGATAAGAATAATAAAGTATGGGTGGCAACGGATCAGGGTTTAGATTTATTTGATCCGGTATCAGAGACATTTACGCATCTAAAACAAGGCTCTTTTGTAAAGTTGATAAATTACAAAGAGGGTATAATGGCCATAACAAAAGATTTTATTAGATATATAAGTCCCTCGGTAGATAAGGTTAATTTCTCAGAAATTGTATTAGATGGTGTAAATGAAAACTACGTAGTTACTGATGTACTTATCAATTATCAAGGATCAGACTGGTATACAGTAAGGGATAATGGAACTTTTCGTTTCGATAAAAACAGTAATTCATATACCGTATACAGATATGATAAATATGATAAAAACAGTATTAATTCAAATGTGCCACAATGTATTTATAGAGATAATAACGATAACCTTTGGATAGGCACATTTGATGGAGGGATTAATTTTTATTCACCTCATAAAAAAAGGTTCAATAATATTCAGGATAACTTTAAAAATGAAGGTTTACAGAATAATAATGTCAAAACGATTTATGAAGATCGCGATGGAGATATATGGATAGGAACAAAGGTTGGAGGTATGTTGAGTAAGTTTGATAAGAATACACAAACGTTTACTCATTTTAAGCATAATCCTGCAGATCCGACCAGTATCAGTGATGATTATATATTTTGTATTACAGATGCTCAGCCTGGTTATTTATGGGTTGGAACCATGAAAGGCGGTTTAAACTTATTTAATAAAAGTAATGGGAAGTGTATTCGCTATAAATATGATTCAAGTGATAGTACTTCAATTTCAACTAATAATTTACGGTCTTTAATTGTAGATGGCGATAAACTATGGATTGCCGGTCATCAAACAGGAGTAGATGTATTTGATTTAAAATCCCGGAAAAGAATAAAAACCTATAGTTTCTCACAAGAGGAGGGTACAATTAGCAGCAATGGAGTAATCTGTATTATTAAAGACTACAAGAACCAATTGTGGTTTGGTAGTGCTTTTGGATTAAATCGTTATGATAGAGAAACAGATACCTTTGTTCGGTATTATCATTTAGAAAATGATTCAACAAGTCTTTCTGATAATATAGTACACTGCATTGTTGAAGATGCAGATCATTATTTGTGGATTGGTACAAAAAATGGACTTAACAGATATAATCCCGATACCGATTCTTTTCAGGTGTATAATACAAATACTGGTTTACCTACAAATTCAATTTACGGAATATCCATTGATGATAGAGGTATTGTCTGGATGAGCACCAATGTTGGAATTGTAAAATTTGATCACCGAAATAATGAATCGGAATTATATACAGTAGAGGATGGGTTAAGTAATAATGAATTTGCACCTTCTGTTTTTGCAACGTCCGGAAGTGGAGATATTTTCTTTGGAGGAAACAAAGGCTTTACATACTTTAAACCTAATGAAATTATTTCCAATCCTTATATACCAGATGTAATTTTTACCGATTTTAAAATATTGAATAAATCTGTTAAGCCATCTAAAGATAATCCTAACCTGAATAAAAATATAAATACAGCTGAAGAGGTAAATTTGTATTATAATGATTATGTGTTTTCGATAGAGTTTAGCGCATTAAATTATGTGTCACCTGATAAAAATGAGTTTTCTTATACTCTTGAGGGCTTTGATAAAAAATGGCACTACGTTGGTACTTCTTATACTGCAACTTATACTAATCTTAATCCGGGAGAATATATATTTAGAGTGAAAGCATCAAATAATGATGGTGTCTGGAATGAAACAGGAAGGTCTATAAATATTAATGTTATTCCGCCTTGGTGGAATTCAGTATTATTTAAAGTGATAGTCGTTTTGTTTTTAATATTTGTGGTTTTATATCTGTTTAGATTAAGACAAAATGTTTATCGTGTTAAAACAAGTATTCTTGAAGATAAAGTAAAAGAAAGGACCGAAAACTTAAATCAGGCAAATTTGGAGTTAAATGCTCAGAAAGAAGAAATATTAATCCAAAGAAATGAAATTCAAGATAAAAAAGAACAACTGGAGAAAGAAAAGCAAAAGTTGGCTGTGCTTAATAAATTTGGACAGGAACTCATCAATATTTTGAGCCTTGATGAAATTAATCGAGTGATTTTTGATTATGTCCAAACTCTTTTGGATGTACCTGTCTTTGGAATTGCAATATATAATCAGGAGCAAGAACAATTAGAATTTCCTTGTTATTTTGAAGAGGGACATAGTGTAAAAAGTTTTAATATTTCCTTAGATAGTAAAAATAGTTTAGCAGTGTGGTGCTATAAGCATCAACAGGTAATTTTTAGTAACGATTTTAAGAGTGATTACCTTAAATATGTTGATGGCTATTATTTTCCCAATACAACAATGCCTGAGTCGGTAATGTATCTGACGTTGACAGTAAAAGGGAAAAAGATAGGAGTGATGTTTGTTCAGAGCTATAAATTGAATGCATATACTCTAAATGATTTGGTAACCTTGCAAACACTGGCATCATATATTGCTATTGCTCTTGATAATGCCAATGCTTACAGTATTGTTCGAAGTCAAAATGAAGAATTAGAACAGCAGCATTTAATGCTTGAAAAGCAGGTGAAGATGAGAACAAGAGAGTTGGAGGCTGCAAAATTAAAAGCAGAAGAAAGTGATCGATTAAAGACTTCTTTTCTTGCAAATATGAGCCATGAAATACGAACTCCGCTGAATGCTATAGTTGGATTTTCTGAATGTCTTGCTTATCAGGAATTAGACCATGAAGAAAAGGAACATATGACAAATGTAATCAGGGTTAATTCTGATTCATTATTGCAGATTATTAGTGATATTATTGATTTTGCCAAAATTGAAGCAGGACAAATGTCTATTGTAAAGTCTGATGTTGATATAAATAATTTACTTCGCGAAATAAATCATACTTACACATTTCGATTAAATACAAACGGAAAGAATATTAAGTTGCAAATGCATAATACTGAAGGGATTCTTATTGCAAATCCTGTTTTACATACAGATCCTTTTAGGTTAAAACAAATATTCAGAAACCTTATAGATAATGCATTAAAGTTTACTGATGAAGGATCAATAGAATATGGATATAAAGAGGTAAAGGATAAAAGCTTGGTGTTTTATGTGAAAGATACAGGTATTGGCATTGCCAGTGAAAATTTAAAAGTGATTTTCGATCGTTTCAGGAAAATAGAAGATAATCCTTCTACATTATACAGAGGTACAGGCCTTGGATTATCAATAACTAAGTATTTAACTGAATTGCTGGATGGAGAAATATGGGTAGTATCAGAAATAGGCAAAGGTTCTGAGTTTATATTTACATTGCCAAAACTGGTAAATCAAGATGAAAAGGGGATATAAGCAGACTGGAAAATTTTGACTAAAGTTTAAAGATGGGGTTTAGTCTGTGTTTTTATTTTATGTTCTTATATAAGATTACGATATAATGAATAATTCTCTTCGTCAAAACAAACAAAAATTACCTTCTCAATACTGGCCAATTTATTTTCACGAACCGTTTTAATAGCAATTTCAGCAGCTTCTGGTTTTGGGTAGCCATATACTCCTGTTGATATATTAGGAAAAGCAACCGTTTTACAATTGTTGTTGGCTGCTATTTGTAACGAATTTTCATAGCAGTTTCTTAATAACAAAGCTTCGTTATGAGTTCCATCTTTGTAAACCGGACCAACAGTGTGAATAACAAATTTTGCAGGCATATTTCCTGCCGAAGTAATTACAGCTTCTCCGGTTGCACAACCTCCCTGTCGGTTTCTAATGAGGATACATTCATCTAAAATAGTTTTACCGCCGGCTCTGTGTATAGCACCATCAACACCACCGCCTCCAAGCAGACTTGAGTTGGCTGCATTTACAATGGCATCAACCTCAAGTTGTGTAATATCACCTTTGATAAGTTCAATTGTCATGGTTAATTTTTTATAAGAAAGTTACTTAAAAAAATAATCCTTCTTTATATTGATTGTAAGTTATATCAATATAAAGAAGGATTAATTATATGATTTATAATTCTATGGAATTGGTATAATCTGTTCCAGTACCCAATTGGTTCTGGCTGCTGTAACTCCAGTACTAACACAACTATCTTTTTTAATCAAATCATCACTAACTTGTTTAATTAAGTTGTACTGTATGTTTTCAGGATTTAAATAAGGAAATTCAACAGTTCCTTTTTCTGTAATAAGTTTAACTGAATTGTGATTAAAACCACTAAATATAATAGATCCTTTTGTTCCAACTATTTCCATTATATCCTGTTCCTCCTTAGCATGAGTGTTGAAACACCAGAAGCCACTTCCAATAAGTCCGCTTTCAAACTGAAAAGTTGCAGTTACAGTATCTTCAACAGTATACCATGAGTTGTTATTTGTAGAAAAGCCTGATACTTTTGCTATAGGTCCAAAAATAAAATCGAGATAATCGAATTGATGTGATGCCAGATCATAAAAAATACCTCCACCTGCAATGTTTTTATCAACTCTCCACGATGCTTTTTTCTCAGATTCTAAAGCAGGACGTGTTAATCTTATCTGAACAGAAAGAGGAGTTCCTATTACGCCTTCTTCCAATAGTTCTTTTACTTTTAAAAAGCCTGGTAAGGTTCTTCGGTAATAAGCCACAAATAATGGAATGTTGTATTTTTGTGATGCCTCATTCATCTTTACACACTCTTCGTAGGTTGTGGCCATTGGTTTTTCTACATACACAGGCTTACCGGCTTTCATTGCCATGATTGCATATTCAGCATGCGATGAAGGTGGTGTTGCAATATAAACTGCATCAACGTGAGGTGAGTTAATTAATTCTTCTGCAGTTTGATATACGTGTTCAACTTTATGGCGTTTTGCATAATCTTTGGCCTTTTCAAAGTCTCGTCTCATTACAGCTGTTAGTTCAGCATGTTCTACTTTATTAAATGCCGGTCCGCTTTTTACTTCAGTAACGTCACCACATCCAATTATTCCCCATTTTAGCTTATTATTCATTTTTTATGCAGTATTATTGATTTCGGATTAAAAAATAAACCAAAAATTTCTATTTTTGGCCTTAGCGTAAATCAAATATATTGAATTTTGTTACTTGGTAATGAAAATAGACATAAAACAATTCAAGAAGATTGTTATTATGATATTATAGGAGATGTTCATGGGTTTGCCAATGAGTTGGAAGAGCTGCTTGAAAAATTAGGCTATACCCGTAAACAAGGAATTTGGAGACACGAGACAAGAAAAGCCATTTATGTTGGTGATTTTATTGACAGAGGTCCTGATTCCAGAAGAGTTCTTAAAATCATAAATGCAATGGTTGAGTTTGGTTCTGCCCATGCAATTTTGGGGAATCATGAATTTAACTTAATCATGTACATTACAAAAGACAGTAATGGGAGGCCAATACGTAAACCATCAGAATCCAGTCGAAAGTTAATAGATAAGGTTAAGGATGAATTTAAAGATGATCCTGATTTACTAAAGAAGTATGTAAAATGGTTACGTACCTTGCCTGTTTACTTAAGCTTTGATAAGTTCAGAGTTGTGCATGCCTATTGGAATGATGAGTATATTGATTTAATAGATCAACATAGAACCGAAGGTAGGTTTAAAAAGAAGGATCTTAAGTTAATGGCTGATCCAAATCATCCGTTATGCAATGCAATAAATCGTATTACCAAAGGAATAGAGTTTAGATTGCCTGAAGATTTGATTATTAAAGATTCAAATAATATCAGAAGAAATAATTTCCGTATTCGTTGGTGGGAATCTCCTGTTGGAAAAACATTTCATGAACTGAGCTTTGGTAATAAATTCAAATTACCGGATTATACAGTGCCACATCAGATACTATTTCCATTTGATATCTATAACGATCATGAGCCACCTGTGTTTTTTGGCCATTATTGTATGGGTAATGGACAAATGGTTCCAAAAAAGAATATCTGTTGTATTGATGCTTGTGTAGCAAATAAAGGATCACTGGCTGCATATCGTTATAATGGTGAATCATCAATTAATCCCGATAATTTTGTATTTGTACAACAAACAATTAGCTTTTTTTAATTATACAACTGTCAGATTAATAATAAATCTCATTTTTTAGTACAACTTTTGGCATGGTATTTATATCAATTGCGTAATCTTATTATATTTGTTTGCTTAATAAAACAGGGTATATCTACCAATGATAATTTATGATAAAGTTGTTTAAAATATTTCTTGTATCACTTTTATTCTTTTTTTCGGTAAGTGGTACTTCCCAAATAAATACAGATAGAGTACTTGAAGCAGGTAGATATGCTTTATATCAACAAGAATATGTTCTTGCTATCTCTTTCTTCAATAAAGCCATTGAGAGTAAACCTTATTTGGGTCTTCCTTATTATTTCAGAGCAAGGGCAAAATATAATCTGGATGACTTAACCGGTGCTGAAATTGATATGGTTAAGGCCATAAATATTATCCCTTTTTATTATGAGTTTTATCGTTTTAGAGGAGATATCAGAGGTCGCCTGGGTAAGCACAAAGAGGCTCTGGAAGATTATTCAAAAGGACTGGAAATAGAACCCAATGATATGGGTATCTACTTTAGCCGTGGTTTGGTTCATATGGATATGAAGGACTGGCAACAAAGTATAGAGGATTTTACATCAGTATTAAAAATAGAACCAGCTCAGTATGGTGCATATATAAATCGTGCAATAGCAAAGTTAAATTCGAAAGATACTCTTGGTGCAGTTGCAGATATGGATGAAGCCATTGCTGTTAATCCATTGGTTGCCGAAGCATACCGATTTAGTGCTGCAATTTATTATGATATTAATAATTTCGACAAAGCTCTTGAGCGAATTGATGCAGGTATTAATATTGATGCAAGAGAGCCTGTTTATTATATGCTTCGTGGTGCTATTAGATATCAGATGGATGATTTACAAGGAACAATGAATGATTTTAACAAGGTTATTCAATTGCAACCTAAAAATATAATGGCATATGCCAACCGCGGACTTCTTAGGGCTGAGGTAGGAGATGTTAATAACGCCATAGATGACTTTTCAAGAGTGTTAGCATTAAATCCTGGTGATTTACTTACCTTGTTTAACAGGGCCTTGTTGTATAACAGGGTAGGTCAGTTTAATGATGCAATTTCTGATTTAAATATTATCATTAAACGTTATCCTAATTATTCAGATGCCTACTTGGCAAGGAGTCAGGCTTATGGTGGTTTGCTTAAACAGGATGAACAAGCAAAAGACCTGAATATGGCGATGAAGCTTCAGCAGGAAGAACGTAAACGTGCAGAAAAGAATAATCAATTAGCGCAATCAGGTACAACAGCTAAAAATAAACCGAAAGAAACAAGAAGTGAATCTGATGAAAATATCAGTAATCATGATAAGATTGTTGTATTAGATGATTTCTCTGTTGAAGAAAACGATAGAGATGAGCTTACAGATTTAAAAGGTCAAATTCAGTTTAAAAACATTAATATTGATCTGGAAAAAGTTTACAGCTTAACCTTCTTCTCTGAGAATAATACTGTTGATAATACCAAATACTTTAAACCTGAAGTTACCAGATTTAATTCTCGAAATGTTATTGAAAAAACTTTGGTTTTCTCTAATAAAGAAGTAGAAGATGAGGCTAATGAAACGTTCCAATATTACAGAACAATAGAGGATGCTACATTAAAATTAAATAATAATCCGGATAATATTGATCTAAGATTTATAAGAGCCATTTTATATGGAGTAGTAATGAACTATAGTGGAGCGTTAAACGATTATAATTATTTAATTAAGAATTCTCCTAAGAATAATCCGGATCTTATATTTTATTACTTAAACAGAGCTGCCATTCGATATAAAATGGTTGAAGTGATGCAGTCTTTTGAAGAAGATAAACTTCCGGAAGATTTGATTAAGAGCAAGACATCTAAAGATAAAGAGGAAGACAAGGTTATTAAAAAGATGTTGGATTATGATCTTATAGAAAGAGATCTGAAAAAGGTTATAGATATTAATCCTGCATATGAATTTGCTTATTATAACCTGGGAATATTATACTGCGTTAAAAAGGATTATGAAGGTGCCGTGCGACAGTTTAGTAATGCAATTATGCTAAACTCTCAATTTGCAGAAGCTTATTTTAACAGAGGTCTTACCAGAATCTTTTTAAAAGACGAATCTCAGGGTACACTTGATTTAAGTAAGGCTGGAGAGTTAGGCTTGTATAAAGCTTACAACATAATTAAGCGCTACGGAGAAAAGAAAGTAAATGGAGAGGAAGAGGAAAGTGAGGAATAGATGGATGAGATGCTTCAATATATTGATACTGATAATGCTGAATTTCAGGATGCATTAAAGTTAGTACAATACACAAACAGATCTGTATTTTTAACCGGTAAAGCTGGTACAGGAAAGAGTACTTTTCTTAAATATATTTGCGCCCAAACACATAAAAAATATGTTGTTGTTGCACCTACAGGTATTGCCGCAATAAATGCAGGCGGACAAACGATACATTCTTTTTTTAAAATACCTTTTCGCCCTATTTTACCCGATGATCCTGATTTAAGTACAAAGGATGGTCGTATTTATGATTTTTTAAAATACCGTAAAAATCATCAAAAATTAATTAAAGAGCTTGATCTTCTGATTATAGATGAGGTTTCAATGCTTCGTGTAGATATTCTTGATTTTATTGATAGGGTTTTAAGGGTTTATTCCGGTAACATGCAAATTCCTTTTGGAGGAAAACAGTTGTTAATGGTGGGGGATGTATTTCAGCTTGAACCTGTAGTTAGAAGAGAAGAGTGGGGAATACTTAGTCGTTTTTATCAAACGCCATTCTTTTTTTCAGCAAGAGTGTTTCGAAATTTGCCAATGGTGCAGATTGAGCTTAAAAAAGTATATCGTCAGAATAACCCAGAATTCGTCAATTTGTTAGATCGGGTTCGGATTAATGCTGTTAAACAGGAAGATATTAAGAAAGTAAATCAGAGATACAATCCTTCATTTAATGCTCCAATTGATGAGTTGTTTATCACTTTGGCAACCAGAAGAGATACCGTTGACTTTATAAATGATCATAAACTGGAGGAATTAGAAGGGGAGGAGATAACTTTTGAAGGAACCATTAGTGGAGAATTCCCGGAGGCCTCATTGCCAACACTACGAAATCTTGTTCTAAAGGAGAATGCTCAGGTCATGTTTATTAAAAATGATCAGGAACGCAGGTGGTTTAATGGTAGTCTTGGCCGTATTGATGAGATCAATGATAATGGTATTTATGTGCGAATGGAAAATGAAGAAATTCATTTAATTGAAAAAGAAATCTGGAGGAATGTTCGATATAAATACGACGAAAAAAATAATAGAGTCATAGAGGAAGAACTGGGTTCTTTTAAACAATATCCTCTAAAATTAGCATGGGCTATTACCGTGCATAAAAGTCAGGGATTAACCTTTGATAAGGTAATGATTGATTTTTCAGGAGGAGCTTTTGCCGGAGGTCAGCTATATGTTGCCTTAAGTCGTTGCCGAAGTATGGAAGGAATTGTAATGAAATCAAACATTAGTTCGCGCGATGTAATCGTAAAACGTGAATGTGTAGATTTCTCCAGAAAGTCAAATAATAAGTTATTAATAAAGGAAAGTTTAGATTCTGCTCAGGCCGACGATTTATATAAGAATGCATTAAAGTTGTTTAAGAAGAACGATTTCAGATTGGCTTTGGAAGAATTAGGCAAAGCAATAACAAAACGAAATGATCTGACAAAGCCGGTTGTACTTAGATTTATTGCTAGGCAGCTTTTGGTTATTAATAAGCTTAAGAAAAAGGTTTCTGAATTAGAACGACGAGAACGCAAGAGAAATAAGCAACTGGAAGATTTTGCCCATGAGTATTATCTTATGGCAAATGAATGTATTGTAAAAGCCAGAGATAAGAAGGCAGCTATCGCAAATTTAAATAAGGCTATTTTATTAAATCCGAATTATTTTGATGCTATATATAAACGAGCATCAATTAATGTGGAAATAAATGAGCTTGAAGAGGCTGATAAAGATTATACTTTAGCGGGTAAACTGAAGCCACGGACTTTCAAAATATTTTACAACAGAGGGAGAACAAGAATTCTACTTAAAAATTATAATGGTGCTTATAACGATTTAAAGAAAGCGATTCATTTGAAAGATGATCATGCCGATTCTTATTACTATTTATCTCAGGTCTGTGAACGATTAGGTGAAAAAGATGAAGCTGAGATGTATCGTAATATATCGGGTAACCTGGGCTTTGAAGATGAGGAATAAATAATTGTTCTAGTAGAGATTCGTTTTTTTTATCAATTATATATTTAAAAGGTTTCAATCTTTTGTAATGTATAGATATTTTAGATATATGGGTGTTTTATATTTTGTTATATAAAATTTGGTAATAAACGTCTTGTAAATAAGTCCTTTGTCTTTCGTCTAAAATCTAATGATCTATTGTATATTCATATAATACTTTATTTGTTAAGAGATGATTGAATATTTTGATTAATTGTTCGAATTTGTAGATTAATAGCAGGTAGTTTATAAAAATTCACAGTTTATTAAAATTAAATTTGTGTTAATGAAATAATAGAACTACAAATTGTTATGAATGAGCTAATAGTGTTTTTAGCTGTTGCTACTTTAATGTTACCCGCAGCCTATTTTGTTTTACGAAAGATATTTAATAAGTCTACAATCTTAACTATTTCATTGTATAATCTTATTTTAGTCTATTTTGGTTCCATTTCTTGTTATTTATTAGGAGTTTATGGATTTAAAGTAATGGCCTGGACCTTACCTCTGATTATTGGGTTAGCATTATTTATATATGTATTTATTAATCGCAAAATTCATAAGCCACTTATAACTGCACTGGATTTACTAAATGAAATTTCAGAAGGAAACCTTAATGTAAAAAACGTTAGAGATTTGGAATTGGGACATGGAGAAATTGGAATGCTGATTCAAAGTGTGCAAAAGCTTACCTTTATTCAAAAACAGTTGATTAAGGAAGTAAAGAGAAGTTCAAAACAATTAACTACATCAAGTAACTATTTAAATGAAAAGACCAGTGAGTTAACTAATGGTAGTTATATTCAGGCTGCTTCTTGTGAAGAACTATCTGCATCTATTGAAGAGATTGCTTCTATGGTTGGTGAAAATGCCTTTAATGCTGAAAAAACTAAAGTACTAACGAATCAGAACCTGGATAATATCAATGCTCTATTTTCTCTATCAGAACAAATAACCGAGAGTGTTAAAGGTATTTCAGAGAGAGCTAAAGTAATTAATGAAATTGCTGTTCAGACAAATATATTAGCATTGAATGCTGCAGTTGAGGCAGCAAGGGCAGGAGAAGTAGGAAAAGGATTTTCGGTAGTAGCAAAAGAAATCAGAAATCTGGCTGAGAGATGCAGGAGTGCTGCAGATATGATAAATGGTTTCTCCGAAAATAGTATGAATTTAGTAAAGCAATCATCAAAATTATTTGATAATATGCTTCCAAATATTCAAGTATCTGCTAATATGGTTAGTGAAATATCAGCTGCCAGTATAGAACAAAAAGTTGGGATAGAGCAAATAAATAGTTCTATTCATGATTTAAATAGTATAACTCAGGATAATGCATCCAAGTCGGAAGGGATGTCAGGAATTGCTTCCAATCTTCTAAATCTTTCTAACGATTTAATGGCTTCTTTAAATTTCTTTAATGTTGATTCATCACCAAAGAAAAAAGTGAAAATAAAGAATGAAAAGACGAATGAAAAAATAACCCTAAAAGAAAAAGAAGAGGAAGTTCTTGAAGTGGCTTATTGAGGTTTTATTTATAGTCGTATTTAATCAAATAGTTAAATATGTCGGCATTAGTAACCTTTTTTCATGTATTCTGTAATAAAGTGTGTAAAACACTTAACTTAATTAAAATGAAAAAAACATTACTAACCATTTCATTCTTTGGTCTTACACTATTTGCCTTTGGACAAGGAATTAAAGAATTAAAAACGGAGTCGTCTTATCTTGTTTATCCAAAAATTCCAATTGCGAAAATTGATATTGAAAAAGCCAAAATTGAATTTGCTCACGGACCGGTTGTTGTTTCAGATAATAAATCAGTGCATAAAGAAACAAACCTTTGTAAAGCTAAAGGTGCTAAATTGAAAGATGCACAAGCAATTGATAATTATTATTATAAAATTGAATATACTTCTCCTGATGCATTTGTTAGAATTAAAAACGAAGCTGATGAAGTAGTTTATATGGAAAAAACCAGCAATAAGGTTTCTGATTATGACTATTTTGGTAAGAACGAATGTTACTTTTTAGAGGCTATATTAGAAAGTGCCTATAAAAAGATGAAGGATAGTAATGATTCAATGATTGTAGCAAATGAAGAGAGTGCGATGTACAAAAAGGCACAAGATTTTGTGAAAGAATCTTTGTCTTTTTATTATCAGGAAGAAAATATTGAAGTATACTATATTAAGGATAGTAAAGAATATCAATATCCGGAATTAGAAAAAGCTGCAAATACTGCAGTAGAAGGATATACTTCACTTAAAAATAACTACTCAGCTCAGGATGGTAAAGATAAGTTGTTAAGCGCAGTTCAGGTTTGGGAAAAAACTGTTGAAGAAAAAGACTTAAATGATAAAAAAGCCAGAATTAACAGACGTATAGCTGGACGATTATATCATAATATCGCTTTAGCTTATGCATATTGTCAGGATTTTGAAAAAGCTCTTGTTAGTATAAATGCAGGTTTGGCTATGTATCCTGGAACTTCAAATAACTTTACGGTTATGTGCGAGTCCTTAAGAAGCAGACTTTATGATCAAAAGAAGTATTTTGATATGAATAAAGAAGCTGAAGTAAAGATTTCTAAAGGATCGGAATCTATTCAGGTAGTAAATCTTGGGAATAGTGCTTTTAGTGATTTTAAAAATGATTACTCTGCGTTTAATAGAAATGAAATGTCAGATAAGATTGCAGAAGCAAAAAAAATTCAGGAAGAGGCTGTAGCTTCAGGGCAGGTTAATAAATATCAGGATAAAGTACTTCATTCTGCAACACAAGGCTATATGTTGGCTTTACCAAGTTCAATGGGTGCAACTAGTTTAGCTGAGATTCAGGAAGCAATGAAAAAGTTGGAGGAATTTCCAATTGAAGCATGTGATCTGGTTCAACTAAATCAGTTAATTTTAAAAAACAACAGAATTAAAGTGGTTCCGGCTGATATTAAGAAGTTAGTTAATTTGAAAAGATTAGATTTAAGTAAAAATGAATTAACAAAATTACCTGCAGAACTAGGTGAATTGAAAGAACTTAAAACTTTATTACTAAAAGGAAATCCATTGAATTCAGGAGAGGTTGAGAAAATACAAAAACTTTTACCTGATTGTGATATCAAATTATAGTAACGATATATGAGATAAACTTTTTATCTTTAGGCATTAAGAAATCCGAAGAAGTTAATTTTGTTGACTTTTTCGGATTTTTTTGTGAATCTAATGTTGCATTATTTTATTTAACATGTTATAAAACATTAGGATTGTAAGTATTTGTAATTTAGGTGTGTAGTTTGTTTGTTGTGAGTGTTGTGATTTAATTAAAATATTTGAACTTATTATTTTAATTTTTTTTAGCCATATTTACAAGCATATTTAAGGGACACAATAAACGTTTATAGTATTACTTAATTAAAATAAGGTTCAGATAGTTTATAACTATTCGAATTTTGTTGTACACCCCCCATTTTTAACGATTACAAACAAACAAACAAACAACCTAAAAAATGCTTCAAACATTAAATCAAACCGTAGAAGGCCAAGTTATAAAAAACGAACTTAGCCTTGAAAATTATTTAAAAAGTCTAATCGAAGTTACCGAACCCTATTATGCTTTAACCAATTTGACAATTGATGACGAGTCTGTCTTAAAAGCCAATGTTAAAAAAGAATTAGATTGTGATCATGAAGTAAAAGGAATGTCATATTCTGAAGCTGGTCGTCATCTTGCCATTCTTGGTTCATTAGCCTTAGCAAATTCAAATCCTGTTAAAGAAAAGCACTATTATCTTGCCACAAAAGCTTATGTAAAAAGAGTGTATCAGGATTCGTATGAGGATATTGATCATGTGGCTTTTATGAAGACAGTTCTTTTTAACAGAAAAAAGGGCGTGGCAAATGGTCATTTAAAGACAGCTAACGGAAAACTGGTATATACAATTACTGTAGAATATCAGGTGTTGTCAAACAGCTTATTTGAAAGGATGTTTAAACAACACAAACAGGAAACGCCTTATTTAGAAGGATATAATCCTTACAGAGATAGTATTCCGTTATTTGATCTTGTTAAAACAAATGAAAGTTGTTCAGCTACTTTAGGAACGATTAATAAGGACATCTGTGTAGGCCATTTTGACGATTATCCAGCTTTACCTGTTGCACGAATTGCTCAAGTTTTAACTTCAATTGCATCTATACAAAATAATGAAGTTGAAAAAAAGATAGAACCTTTACGAATTAAGCACGTAGTACTGTATGCAAAAGCATTTTTGTTTGCAGGAGAAGAAATGAGTGTTAAAAGTATTTACGAACCACAACCCAAAATGTCAGAAGAGTGTGTTATTGATACTTTCGCCTATAGCAATAACGACTCTGACTATTCTGCAAGGTTAACTTGTTACATTTAATAAATAATTCAATTTATGAATAAGTATGAACAATATCTGATATTGCTTGCTTTATCAGCTGTTACTTATGTGCCTGTAGCGTATTACATTGGCAAAGGATCTATTGTGTGGAAAATTGCAATGAACTTTATGTTGCCAATTTTAATTCTTGCATTTACATCCTTTTCGTTTGCATTAACCTGGAATTATGTATTGTTTATTCCTGCGTTAGGAGCTTTGTTTTCAACGTTTATCATTTTATCCAGACAAATTAAGAAGCCTTTTGGTCAATTAGAAGGTGTTATTAATGATTTCTCAAAAGGAAATTTGGATATTAAAATTGAAGATAAAATTCTTAAAGAGAATACGGAGTTAGGTAAAATTGCTAATAGCATTGAAGCCATGTCTGCTTCGTTAGCTCAAATAATTAGTGATATTAAAACTGTATCAGATGAGGTGGTTTCACATAGTACTCAGTTGATGTCTGCCTCACAAATGTTAGCTAACGGTACAAATACGCAAGCTGCTGCTACAGAGGAAATAAGTAGTTCGATTGAAGAGGTGCTATCATTTATTGATTCAAGTAGTTTAAATGCGATTAATGCTCGACAAATATCAACAAATGCTGCAGATGGAATACATAATAATATAAAGAAGTCTGCAGAAACAAGAGTTTCAATCAATAATATTTATGAAAATATTGGTAAGATTAATGATATTAGTGAGCAGACAAATATTTTGTCGTTAAATGCCTCTGTTGAAGCTGCAAGAGCCGGAGAGCATGGAAAGGGATTTGCTGTAGTTGCAAATGAAGTTCAATCCTTAGCGCAAAATAGTAAGCATTTTTCATCAATTATTCAGGAACTATCTGCTGCAGCATTAGCACTTGCTTCTGAAGCATCTGATTCATTAGAAAAAATGGCTCCGGAAGTGCTAAATACAGCTTCTCTGGTAGAGGAGATTAATTCTGGGGCAATGGAGCAGAAACAGGCTATGAATCAAATTTCTGTTTCGTTACAAGAGTTAAATCATGTTACTCAGGAAACAAGTGCTAATAGTGAAGAAATGACTGCGAGTGCAGATATGCTATTAAATCAGTCGAAGAAACTAAATGAATTAGTAGCGTTTTTTAAAACAAAGTAATTTAATAGTTTAAAAATATTATTAAATAAAAATGGTCGTCAATTATTGACGACCATTTTTGTATATATACGTTGGATTTACTCTTAATGAGTAGCTTCTTCTCCAGGTACTTTTTTCATTTTTAATTTATCACCGGTTTCATTTACAACCTTCTTGTAATAGTCTTTATCATAACCAGGGAATTCTGCATGTGCCGGATTTCCATGTTCATTATGAAGGAATTTACCATCTTTTTCCCTGTGTAGGTTTCCATCAAGGTATTTCACCATTAAAAATTCCCCAAGTTTTTTCCATTTACCTACAGTTATGGAACTTTGATTTAAGCTGTAATCAGTTAAATAATTTTTTGCTAACTGAGGATCCAGATCATATAAATTACGTGCAGCTAATTCAACGGCTTGTTGATTGTTTTCAAATTTATCTTCAAGTTCTTTTTGAAGTTTTTTGATATCTTCAATCATGAAGTCATATCTGGCGTATGCCTGATTCGATACCCAATTGAAAATCCAGAATGCCGAAGTCCATGAGAATTCCAATAAGTTACCATTACCTACTTCGTATTCATGAGGTACATTGTTGATACCACAATACATTGGAACATAAACTGTAGAGGCTGCATCATCCACACCAAACCATAAAACACCTCCTATGGCATTTGGTAACCAGTTTCGCATTTGTGCAATAAATGAAAAACCTGTTTGTTGAGTTGCTATAGCTCTTTCGTTAAAATATTCTTCACCTTCAACTTCCCAGGTTAAAGGACGGAATCTATATGGTAATTTGAAAGGACCTGCTCCAATATCTTGAGTCATATCCATTGAGGTTCCTTCAAAATGGTCTCTCATAATATTTTGAAGATCTCTGTATGATACCTTATTTGCAGGTTTAATCCACAAAGGCAGTCTCTCTGAAGATTCACCTTTTACATATCCTTCATATTTTTCTACTTCAGGATTCATAATTCTAAAACCGGACCATACTCTTGCTTCACAAAAGCGAAGTGCACCATAATCAAGTGGAGCATATGCATCAGCAAAACTAAAGTCTTTATTTTTGCCGTCGAAATAACCTTTTTCCCTTGCAAATGAAATTACATCTTTTGAAAAAAGACAGTTTTCTTCATCTTTAAGAGGGAAGGTTGTTATTCTTGCTTGATTAGCATGGCCGGAAACCATTCCATCAGGAATTTTTCTTGCTACCCAAACAGCGCCTTTATTTCCAACTCCTTTACCAATCATCTCCATTATCCAAACTTCGTTAGGATCTGCTATCGAAAATGATTCTCCAGAGCTATAGTATCCATATTCATCAACAAGATCAGTCATTATTTTAATAGCTTCACGAGCAGATCTAGATCGTTGTAGAGCGATGTAAATAAGACTACCATAATCAATGATGCCTGTTGTATCAACCAATTCATGTCTGCCTCCAAATGTAGTTTCACCAATTGTAACCTGGTTTTCATTCATATTGCCAATTACAGTGTATGTTTTAGCAACCTGCTTTATTTGTCCCAAATATTTACCAGTATCCCATTCGTGAACATCTAACATTGCTCCCTCTGGCCAATCTTGTCCTTTCCAATAATATAATTCACCAAATAGGTCATGAGAATCTGCAGCGTAGGAAATCATAGTGGAACCATCTGCAGATGCATTCTTTGTTATTAGAAAATTAGTACAAGCATTAATTTTATTGGGGGAGAAGATACTTATTGCAATTAATACAATAAATGAAAGTTTTAATTTACTCATATTCATTTAATATTTTGTTGATTGTTATTATTTGAAGTAAATGACAAAAATAATTTTTTAACAGCAATAATAAGAGTTTTTGAGGGGGTGTTGTATTAAATAATCCAAAAAAATATTTGAATTAGTAAAAAGAATTGTTTTTACATAAGAAGTCTTTAACCTTTTTAGTGTTAAAACTTTGGCAAAAAATAAAGGCCCAGTTATACTGAGCCTTTATAAATTTCATATAATAAATGATTATTTATTGTATCCTAAAATATGGAACATTTCATCTACTGATTGCTCTTCTCTATATACATAGTCTACAATATTACCTTTTTCATCTCGATCAATAATTACGTGTTTTGGAGCCGGAATTAAACAGTGTTTGATACCTCCATAACCACTAATTGAATCCTGATATGCACCAGTGTGGAAGAATCCAAGGTATAATGGTTCTCTTCTTTCTTCCTCAGCATCGTATTTTGGTAATAATATTTCCTGGTTTAAATCCTCTGAGTTATAATAATCAGAGTGGTCACAACTAATGCCGCCAATATTGACACGACCATATTCATTATTCCACTTATTAACTGGTAGTAGAATAAATTTTTCGTGTATTGACCATGCATCAGGTATGGTATTCATCAAACTGTTATTGATTAAATACCAGGTTTCTGTGTCATTCTGTTGTTTTTGTTCCAGAACTTCAAAAATTATAGCACCGGCTTCACCAACAGTATATTTCCCAAACTCAGTATAAATATCCGGATCCGGAATATTTTCTTTAGTACATGCATCTTTAATATTTGTAATAATTTCATTAATCATGTACTCGTAATTGTATTCAAATCCAAGATGGTTTCTAATAGGAAAACCTCCACCGAGATTAAGAGAATTTAAATCTTCACTTTCAGTTTTTAATTCTGTATATAACTTAACTGCTTTCTGAAATTCAGTCCAGTAATATAATGTGTCTTTAATACCTGAGTCAACAAAGAAATGAAGCATTTTTAGTTCAACTCTATCATTATCTTTTATTGATTCTCTAAAGAAAGGAATGACTTCAGCCGGCGGGATACCTAATCTTGATGTATGGTAAGCTGATTGAGGTTCCTCATAAATAGCCATTCTAATACCAACTTTAATTTTTTCCTTGGTATTAATTTTTTGCAATCTTCTAAGTTCATTAACACTATCTAAAACAACAATAGAATTTTCAAAACCCATTTCTTGTAAGCGCACAATCTTTTCAAGATATCCATCTGTTTTATAACCATTGTGTATGATGATTCTTGATTTATCAATAAGCTTCTTTTTAAATAGATTAAGGATTAAATCAATATCAAAAGACGATGATGTTTCAAGGTTTACGTTATGCTTTAGTGCTTCCTGAATTACATGATAGAAGTGATTACACTTTGTACAATAGCAAAAATGATACTTTCCAGTGTAAGCATTGTTGTTTATTGCACGATTAAATAAGTTTCTAGTCTTCTTTATTTGATCACCAATTTTCGGCAGGTAAATAAATCTAAAGGGTGTTCCATGCTTTTCTATTAAGTACTTTAATGAAACTCCATGGAATGTCAAAAATCCATCTCTAAGGTCAAATCCTTCTTGAGGAAAATAATAACTCTGTTCAATTAGATCGAAATAGGTGTTTTTCATTTACATAAAAAAAAGAAACCAGATAGGTTATTAAAAATCAGTTAATTAATTGTGGGGTAAATTTTGCTTAACCCAATGTTTTTGCCCGAATACTATGTATTTGTATAGCCCTGCAAAAGAAATATATTTTATTGAATAATATAATTAAAGCATATAAAAAAATGAAATTATTTGTAAACAATATGTCAAGGAATCAAATATATTGTTTTCGTTTAAGCTTTATTGCTAGTTAAGAATGAAATTACCATTGTATGTTGTTATATTATTACAGTAATCTTCAATAGTTATTTTTATATTTATTTTTCCAGTACATTCTTTAGGGGCTTTATTCAAAGGGCAACTTAATGTGTTTGTTTTTGCATCATATTCGAATAAAGTCCATTGGTCGTTAAAGTATCCATTAAATGTTTTAATACCTGAGAAATCGTCGGAAATTTTAAAAATTAGTTTGGAAGACCTGGAGTAAGTTTTGTTATTAAAATAGTTGATGGATTTAATAGACGGTTTAATACTATCTATATAAAAAGTGTAATTTCCAGTACTTCGTGTATTCATTGTTAGTGTAGAACCTTCGGTTGTTCCTCCTGCATAGTTATACTTATTGTTGTCTCGAATTTCTGCAAGACAAAGGTTTTTGCTGTATTTTATCAGCGTGTCAGGTACCTGAACATTAAGTGTGATATTTTTTTGTAGTGGTATTGTTTTATTTCCAACATGAAAAATTTGCTCGTTATTATTAATTTCTTCATTTATTCTGAAATCAGTGTTTTCATAGAATGTGCCTTTAGGAATATAACAGTTAATAGATTTTTCATTGATATTATTATCGATGTCATATTTTAAAAGATTCATATTCTTTTCTTCAGGGGCAAGAGTAATATTTGGAGCTAGACCTTTGTGTATATTAAAATTTAGTTCAGATAAATTGTTTGCTGCATCATAGGCTAAAATCTGTATATTTTTGTTGCCATCCATCATGATAACCCCTTCGTTAACCACATTTTTATAAATGCTTAGTTGATTATTGGGTAATCTAAAACACCTTTGGAATCTTTTTCTATACAATGCTTTATAAGCATAATCTATATGACTATTTATGTATCTTGATTCATAAAATGAAAAACGGTCTAAGCTCCATGAGTAAGTTGGGGTGTCATTTACATTCATTGTTAAACTGTAAACTCCGCACTTCTTCCATGATCCTGAAAAATAATCAAGCATTTCTATGCCTATTCCAATTTTTCCAGATGCTGTAATCTTAGGATTACCTTTTAAATGATATTTTCCATCATAGAAAACAATAGTGTAGTTTTTAGCAGAGTTATTACCATTTATTGTACTGTTTGAATCTAGTGGGTATATCCTAAGTGTTAATAATTTGGGACGAACATCATCCTTAATTTTGGATTGGAAAAAGATAGGATTTAATGGTTCTTCTGTTTTTGTATCTCTTATTTCATAATGTAAATGAGGACCACCGCTACTTCCTGAATTTCCTGAGTAACCAATTACTTCACCTTGTTTAACATAAATAGGTTCGGTAGGAAAATAGTCAATTGAAAAGCTTTCAATATTGTACTGTTCTCTTGTTATTATTGAATCAATTTTATCTGCGTAAGTATTTAAATGACCATAAACTGTAGTGTATCCATTGTTATGTTTTATGTATAGAGCATTACCATATCCAACTGGTGAAACTTTTATTCTGGAAACAACTCCATCGGCCATGCAGTGTACAGGAATGCCTGTTTTACCGTTAGTGCTCAAATCTATTCCGGAATGAAAGTGATTAGATCTAAGTTCTGCAAATGAACCACTTATACTGGTTTCTGTGTTTAGAGGGAAAATGAAATCGTTATTATCAAAAGATTGTGAGAAACAGACTAATGTTGTTGTTAAAAATATGATAGAGATAAGAAATGTACTTTTCATAATAATATATATTGAATGTGTTTTGCCTAATTAAAACCAAATGTTTACTATGCATCATGTAAGAATTTCACTTTTTTTTACATTGTAATTACTTAATATTAAGAATGTATCTTTGTTTATTTAAATAGATTGTAAAAAGAAAGTTTATGTTTATTTTTATTTCTTAATTGCAATATTAACTTTGTATGGCATTTTTGTAAATATGACGAACGAAAATATAGAAATAGTAAATAATTTACAACATAAAATAATGCGGTTGGTTGAACGTTACGAAAGAGTAAAGTCGGACAATGAATTGTTAAAAGCTCAGAACGATCAACTATCCACTCAATTAGAGGGGTCTGCAAGAGAAATTGCAGATTTAAAAGAAAAATTCAATACATTAAAATTTTCTAAAGCGATTGAAACTAGCAGTGGAGACGTTCACTTTGCAAAAATTAGAATTAATCAGATTGTGCGGGAAATTGATAAATGCATTGCTCTTTTAAACAGATAATATTTAGTTGTTAATGGACGATAAGCTTTCAATACGAGTAAATGTGGCAGACAGGTATTATCCTTTAAGGATAAAGCGTGAAGATGAGGAGCGTATCAGAAAGGCAGCTAAAATGATCAATGATAAAGTATTACAATATAAACAACACTATTCTGATAAAGATCATCAGGATTTTTTAGGAATGGCTGCTTTGCAGTTTGTAATTAAACTTCTTGAGTTAGAAGAGAAGCAAGATGATTCTCCAATAGTTGAAATGGCCAGAGAATTGGATCATAAACTATCGGAAATTCTTGAGAAAGAATAATTTAATCAATATATGTCAATAATATCCGCATTGTTTGTACAATCAGGCATTTATATGTTTGATTCTGTATGGAACGATAGCGGTTTTGTTTTATTTAATAAAGTGTGAAATGGAGATAACAATCGGAATTGTTGCCCTGCTTATAGGAATTTTGGGCACATGGATAGTATACGGTAAGATTTTAAAGTCTCATAGCCATAAAATTATAAGGGAAGCTGAAAATGAGGCTGAAGTAATTAAAAAAGATAAAATCTTACAGGCAAAAGAAAAATTCTTGCAATTAAAATCAGATCATGAAAAAGAAATTAATTCAAGGAATAATAAATTATTAAGTGCAGAGAATAAATTAAAGCAAAGAGAGGTTGTATTTAACCAAAAGCAAGAAGAGTTAACAAGAAAAAGAAAAGAGACTGATGCAATTCGTGAGAATTTAGATACGCAATTAGAAATTGTAGATAAAAAATCAGCAGATTTAGATAAACTTCACAAGCAACAAGTAGAGCAATTAGAAGCTATTTCTGGCTTAACTGCAGATGAAGCTAAAAGTCAGTTAATTGAATCTTTAAAAGCAGAAGCAAAAACAGAAGCAATGTCATATGTTAATGACATTATGGATGAAGCGAAAATTAATGCGAATAAAGAGTCAAAGAGAATAGTTTTACAAACAATTCAAAGAGTTGCAACAGAAAATGCAATTGAAAACTCTGTTACAATTTTCCATATTGATTCTGATGAAATTAAAGGAAGAATCATTGGTCGTGAAGGTAGAAATATCAGAGCTTTAGAAGCAGCTACAGGTGTCGAAATTATTGTGGATGATACTCCTGAAGCTATAGTTTTAAGTGCTTTTGATCCTATGCGTAGAGAGGTAGCTCGTTTGGCTTTACATCAGTTAGTGACTGACGGTAGAATTCACCCTGCACGTATTGAAGAAGTAGTTAATAAAGTTCGTAAGCAAGTTGAAGAAGAAATCATTGAAACTGGAAAAAGAACAGCGATTGATTTAGGTATTCATGGTTTACATCCTGAATTGATTAAGTTAGTTGGTAAAATGAAGTATCGTTCTTCATATGGACAGAACTTATTACAACACTCTCGTGAAACAGCTAACTTATGTGCTGTTATGGCAAGTGAATTAGGTTTAAATCCTAAAAAAGCTAAAAGAGCTGGATTATTGCACGATATAGGTAAAGTTTCTGATGAGGAGCCAGAATTACCACACGCAATCCTGGGTATGAAGCTTGCAGAAAAATATAAAGAAAAGCCTGATATTTGTAATGCAATTGGTGCTCACCATGATGAAATAGAGATGACAACAATGATGGCTCCTATTGTACAAGTATGTGATGCCATTTCAGGTGCACGTCCTGGGGCTCGTAGAGAGGTTGTAGATTCATATATCAAACGTTTAAAAGATCTTGAGAATCTTGCATTATCTTATCCTGGAGTATTAAAAACATATGCTATTCAAGCTGGACGTGAATTACGTGTAATTGTAGGGAGCGAGAAAGTAACAGATAAAGATGCTGAAACCTTGTCATATGAAATTGCCAAGAAGATTCAGACAGAGATGACATATCCAGGTCAGGTTAAGATTACAGTTATTAGAGAAACAAGAGCTATTAATTACGCCAAATAATTTAATAGTTTCGTCATAAAGTTTAAAGATTTAGGCCAAAAGTTTATTTAATTTAATAAACTTATTGGCCTAAATTGTTTATAATGCAAAATGTACTTCAAAATAAAAAAGTATTAGTAACAGGAGGAGCTGGATTTATAGGTTCTAATCTAATCCAGAGATTGTTAGCTCAGAATAATACTGTAATTTGTCTTGATAATTTTTCTACAGGTAAAAGACAAAATTTATAATCATTTATTACTGATCCACAGTTTACACTAGTGGAGGAAGTTATAGGAAAACCTCTTTCTCCCTATGCTGTAACAAAATATGTAAATGAGCTTTATGCAGATGTTTTTTCAAGGCTTTATAATTTAGAGATTATTGGATTACGTTATTTTAATGTTTTTGGAATGCGTCAGGATCCAGACGGGGATTATGCTGCGGTGATACCAAATTTTGTAAAATCTCTTGAAAATGTAATTCAGGCTAATCAATTGGTTGCTATTGTTGATAATCCGGAGGCTGTAAATACTGTTTATAATATTGCTTTTGGAGAAAGGACATCTTTATATGAATTAATTGATTACTTAAAAGAGTTCCTTTCTGACTATGACAAAACAATTAAAGATGTAGTAGTTAATTATGGTCCTGAAAGGGTAGGAGATGTGCCACATTCACTAGCTTCAATTGATAAAGCAAAAAACTTATTGGGATATCATCCGGAGTATAGTGTTAAAGAGGGATTAAGAAAAGCTATAGATTGGTATTGGAAGAATTTAAAATAAACCTAGTCTAATAATTAGGTAAAGGGGAATAATTATTAAAATTAATATATTTGTGTTGTAAATTTTTATAAACTAAAGCAATATTAAAATGAAAATCTATTTCCCAAAGATGATTTCTTTTTTATTTGTTGGTGCGTTATTGTTTTCCTCATGTGGGGGAAGTGATAAAAAGGATGAAACGCCTGAAGATACTACGCCACCAACAATTAGTACTGAAGTTCCAACTACTGATCAAACCTATGCATTAGGAGGATCTTTCCATTATATTGGAACTTTTACAGATGATGTTGAACTCGAAGATGTAGTCTTCTCTGTAACTAAAATTTCAGCACCAGTTACAATGGGTATTGATGATCCTGAGTGGGTTCCTGCTGATGTTACTATATCTCTGACAGGTACAGAAGATACAGTAGATGATGATATTTTTAATATTCCTTCAGGAGTCAATGATGGAGTATATAGGTTAACAATACTATGTTCTGATGCTTTTGGAAGAGAAACTACAGAAACAGTTACGTTTAACTTAGGTAGTACAAATTATTAAGACGATATTTTAATAGTCGTAAAGCTCGTTAATATAACGGGCTTTTTTTATACCTATAAATTGACTATGATATATGATGCAAATCATAATGGATATATAGTCTCAATTATCTTTTTTTGTTGATCTTTACAGCTTGTTTATTTACCAAATAGAATATTATGCCTCAATATAATTTTGATGAGATATTAAAAAGAGAAAATACTGATGCATTTAAATTAGAGTTACGTCAGTTTTTCTTTGGGAGTAATGATGTACTTCCTCTTTGGGTTGCTGATATGGATTTTAAAGCTCCACCATCTGTTATAAAAGCAATTCAGGAACGTGCGCAACATGAAATTTATGGTTATACTATAAGAGATAGTAAATTTACAGGAGCAATTAAATATTGGCTGGACAGTCAGCATCAGTGGACAATAGATGAAAAATGGATTAAATTCATACCTGGTGTTTTAGCATCTCTGGTAATTGCTATTAATGAATTCTCTGAAATAGGTGATCAGGTTATTATTCAAACTCCGGTATATCCTCCATTTCATTCGATTGTAAAGGAAAATAATAGAGAGCTTATAAAGAATACACTGATTGAAAAAGATGGGTATTATACTATTGATTTTGATTTGTTTGAAAAGCAAGCAAGTAATCCTAAGGCCAAGATATTTGTTTTTTCTAATCCGCATAATCCTGTAGGTAGAGCATGGAAGAGAGATGAACTACAAAGAATCGCTGAAATATGTATTAAACATGATTTATTAATTGTATCAGATGAGATTCATAGTGATTTATGTTTGTTTGATAATAAGCATTTAGTTTTAGCAAATCTTTTTCCAGAACTAAAAAATAGAATTATTACCGGAATGGCTCCTAGTAAGACATTCAATATAGCTGGGCTATCTACAGCATATGCTGTTATTGAAGATGATGAGTTGAGATCTAGATTTGATAAAAGATTAAGTGCATATCAAATGTACATGGGTAACTTATTTGGAGGAGTTGCATTAACTGCTGCATACAATGAAGGAGCAGATTGGTTAGAGGAGTTAAAAAAGTATTTAGAGAAAAATGCACTTTTTGTAAGAGACTTTATTCAAACCAATATGCCAGAAGTTGGTTTTGTTCTACCTGAAGCTACTTATTTGTTGTGGTTAGACTTCAGGAAATGGAATGTGAAGCATAGTGAATTGAAGAAAGCAATGATAGAGATAGGAAAGGTAGGGCTAAATGACGGATTGTCTTTTGGTTCAGAAGGTGAAGGCTTTCAAAGATTAAATATAGGTTCACCTTTTGCTGTTATAAAGGAAGGTATGGAGCGTATACTTAAAGTGCGAAATCATTTTATGAAATAGATATTGTATTAAGGCTAGGCGGATTTTAGTTTTCTATTTTTCGCTTTAGCCTTAATTGTAGGATATAAGAATACAGAAAGCAGAATAACTATTGTTCCTAAATAGAATCCTCCACTCATATATTCAGACTCACCAAAAATAAAATAGGCTAATATAATTCCGTAAATAGGTTCCATATTTACTGCTAAAATTACATTATAAGCTGAAAGTTCCTTCATAACATCAACACTTACAGCAAAAGCAAAGGCTGTACAAATTACTCCTAAAATAATTACATATATTATATCATGTAAACCAGGCGTCAATAGTTCACCGTTGAATTGTTGACTTGCTAATAAATATATTGTAATTCCTAAAAAACCACCTGCCATTTCATAAAAACTGATTAATGTAGGTGAAAATTTGTGCGTGTACGATTTGTTTAGGATCGTAAATAGAGTCGCTAAAATGCTTGAAATAATCGCAACGACAATTCCTTTGATAAAGTGGATTTCATAACTGAAAATTAAATAAAGTCCGATTACGATAAATACACCAATTAATGTTTCTAGCCAATTAAATTTTAATTTAAAGAACAGAGGCTCTAATATACTTGCAAATAAAGTTCCGGAAGCCATTATTCCTAGAGTGACTGAGATGTTCGAAATCTTTATTGCGCCAAAAAATGTAATCCAATGTATTGCTACAACAAGACCTATTCCTATCAGTTTTGCAATGTCTTTTTTGTTAATTGATAAATTGATCTTCTTCCATTTGATATATATAAGTAAACTGATGGCAGCAAAAAGCATTCTATACCATACCATTTGAAGCGCATTCATGTCAATTAGCTTTCCTATAATGGCTGTGAATCCATAAATCACTACAATAAAATGCATTAGAACTAAGCTCTTGGAATAAGATCTTCCCATATATGATCAAGTAATAAAATTTGTTCAAAGATATTGTTTTAAAATTTTAACTGTTTATGATTTTTGTATTACTTTTACATTTTGAGATGGACAAAGTTTTTTGGATAACAAAGGAAAGACAACGCTTGCATTCATTATTAAATAATAATGATCTACTTAGTTATTCTTTCATGTTTACATATTATTTTAATTTATGGTCGGCCTATTTATATAGGTCTTTTTTTTGCCCAAATTTTAAAGAATTAAATTTTACTTCTCTAAGGTTTAATAGAAATCTTTGTCCGAAATTTATTAACGAATTAAATCATCACTTTTATAAAATAAATTTCCAATTTATGCCGAATATTTTGGTGTCAGTTAGGAATTAAATCAAGTTAAATGAAAGACAGAAGTTTAGTCTCTATTAATGATTTCTCAAAAGAAGAAATTCTTCAAATTGTAGATTTAGCTGCAACGTTTGAAGAGAGTCCTAATCAGGACCTATTAAAAAATAAGGTAGTGGCGACCTTGTTTTTTGAACCCTCAACCCGAACGAGATTAAGTTTTGAAACAGCAATTAACAGGTTAGGAGGTAAAATTATTGGTTTTTCTGATGCCTCTTCTTCTTCAACAACAAAGGGTGAAACTTTAAAGGATACTATAAAAATGGTTAGTAACTATGCCGATCTTATAGTAATGAGACATCCATTAGAAGGTAGTGCACGTTATGCTTCGGAGGAGTCAAGTGTACCTATTATTAATGCTGGTGATGGTGCTAATCAACATCCAACACAAACTCTTTTAGATTTATATTCAATTAAGAAGACTCAGGGAACGCTTGAAAATTTAAATATTTTCATGGTTGGAGATTTAAAATATGGAAGAACTGTGCATTCCTTATTGCAAGCCATGAGTCATTTTAATCCAGTGTTTAACTTTATTGCTCCGGACGAGCTTAGAATGCCTGATGAATATAAGTTATGGCTTGATTCAAAGGGAATACCTTTTTATGAGCATAAGGAGTTTACAGATATTGTATCAAAGGCTGATATTCTTTATATGACAAGAGTTCAACAAGAGCGTTTTGCTGATCATATGGAATATGAAAAGGTTAAGAATACATATATTCTTAGGAATTCAATGTTAGATAATACAAAAGATAATTTAAGAATTTTGCATCCACTGCCAAGAGTAAATGAAATAAATACAGATGTGGATGATAATCCAAAAGCATATTATTTTCAACAAGCTGAAAATGGAGTGTATGCTCGTATGGCTATTATAGCATCAATTTTAGGTTTAGTTTAAATTTATTGAAATGACTCCAAAAAAAGAATTAAGAGTTAGTGCCATTCAAAACGGTACTGTAATCGATCATATTCCTGCAGATAAGCTATTTAAGGTAATAAGCATTCTTAAGTTAGATAAATGTAAAAACTTAATAACCTTTGGTACAAACCTGGGGAGTAACCGCTTTGGAAAGAAGGCTATTATTAAAGTTGCAGATAAATTTTTTGAAGAAAAAGATTGGAATAAAATAGCTTTGGTTGCACCTGATGCCAGATTCAATATTATTAAGGATTATGATGTAGTTGAAAAGAGGGAAGTGGTAATTCCTGATGAAATTGTCGGAATTGCAAAATGTTTTAATCCTAAATGTATTACCAATAAAGAACCAATGTCAACTAGGTTTTCTTTAGTTGTTTCAAAAGATGTAGCTTTAAAATGTCATTATTGTGAAAAAATTACAACAAAGGAACATTTAGTTATTTTGTAGTTTTTTAGCATCCGTAAAAACATATTAATATGGCCAAAGTAGACTGGAAACCAGGAAATATGCTATACCCTTTGCCTGCAGTAATGGTGTCTGTAGGCGACAAACCTGAGAATTATAATATTATAACAATTGCCTGGACAGGAACAATATGCTCTGATCCACCAATGTTATATATATCTGTACGTAAGGGGAGACATTCTTATTCTGTTTTAAAAGAAACTGGAGAGTTTGTAATTAATCTGACAACAAAAGATTTGGCATATGCTACAGACTGGTGTGGAGTTCGGTCAGGTAGACAATTTAATAAGTTTAAAGAAATGAATTTAACAGCTGGTCAGGCCTCGGTTGTTAAAGCTCCGATAATAGAAGAAGCTCCGGTTAATATTGAATGTAAAATTACAGAAGTTGTTCCTTTAGGTACGCATGATATGTTCATGGCCGAAGTTGTAAACGTTAAAGCAGATAGTGAATATATTGATGAAAAAACAGGAGCATTTTCTTTGCACAAGGCAAGACCTATATGTTATTCGCACGGAAATTACTATGAAGTAGGAAAGAGAATAGGGAAGTTTGGTTATGCTGTTGAAAAGAAATCTACAAAGAAGAAAAGAGCTGTCAGAGGAAAGAAGAAATAGACTGAAAATTCTATTTTTATGTAATAAATTGTTGTTTTATAAGGATAACGATATCTTTGCGGAAATTATACCTTATTAAAAGAAAGAATGAGCTTAGAAAAAGAATTAGAAAATAGGAGTGGTTCAGTATGTGAATTATGTGGTTCAACAAATGATTTAAGTGCTTATGAAGTTCCTTCATCACCTGTGTCAGGTACTGATGCTAATATATTTGTTTGTGATACATGTAAAAGTCAGCTGGAAGGTACTAACGAAATAGATATTAATCATTGGCGTTGTTTAAATGATAGTATGTGGAGTACTGTTTTTGCAGTTCAGGTTACGGCCTGGAGAATGCTTAATAGAATTAAAGCAGAAGGTTGGCCTCAGGATTTATTGGATATGTTGTACCTTGAAGAAGATGTATTAGAATGGGCAAAGGCTTCAGGTGAGGGTAGTGATTCGGAAGATGCAATTGTTCATAAGGATAGTAATGGAGCTGTATTAAATGTTGGAGACACCGTAGTTTTAATTAAAGACTTAAATGTTAAAGGCGGTGGATTTACAGCAAAAAGAGGAACTGCTGTTAGAAACATAGGTTTAGTTCATGATAATCCAGAACAGATTGAAGGACGTGTAAATGGACAGCAAATAGTACTTCTTACTCAATATGTAAAAAAGTCAAATTAAATATAGATCTTACATTATAATAAAAAAACCTGGAATTCTCCAGGTTTTTTTATTTATAGTCAAATTGCATATATTCTTCTTTCAATTATTTTAATTCATTAAAGTAGATATTTAAATATTTATATAACAAACAGTAAATCTTTAGGAACTTAATTTGAAATGTAACGTAATAGACAAAAAGTGTCTGTTTAAAGGAAAATTAAGTTGGGGATGGATATTAGTGGGGAAAGGGACTTAAAAAAGGTTCTTAAGAGATTGATTATTTTTGGAGACCAAAATCGTTCGTTACAAGATATTTTGCTTGTTTACGTATTCTTTTCAATGGTGATTTTGGTTAGTATTTCTACTGTAATTAATATTTTGATAGGAATTTCTACTAAAGTAATAATCTTTGATTTTGTAGTAATCTTAGGATTTATCATTTTATATATTTCTACAAATGTATCTTCAAGATATAAATTAATTAGAGGAATATTTATATCTTTTACCTATCTCAGCGTATCTTTTTTATGGATAAATAGTCAGGGGAGTTCCGGTCCTGGAATTCTGTTGCTGGAATCATTAGCAGTTGTACTTATATTTACCTCTACAGGAAAGGAATTTCTTGTTTATTTTCTCTCTTTGATTGCAATAACAATAACTTTATATCTTATAGAATTTTATAATGCCGAAGTGATTGTTAAATACGAATCCAGAGGACAGAAGATTCTGGATAATTTATCAATGGTTCTATTGATATTTGCTTTTCAAATACCTGTTCTTATTTATGCCAGAAATATTCTCTTTAAAGAAAGAGAAGAGGCCTTATCAAATGCCGAGGCAAAATCTTGCTTCCTTGCTCAGATGAGTCACGAGATAAGAACACCAATGAACGCGATACTTGGTTTTGTAGAATTATTGGAAGATCCCAACATAGAAAAAGAGGAACATTCTTCTTATTTAAAAATAATAAGTCAAAACTCCAGAATTTTACTAAATCTTTTAAATAATGCGATTAATATAAATAAGATTAATGCAGGACAAACACAGGTTTTTTTATCAAAAAATAATGCAAATACAATTATAGAATATGTAACTGAAAACCTAAACGCTTTAAATGCAAATACCGATGTGTTAGTAAAATTTGAGAAATCAACAGAAGTGGATCCTATATTTGAAACAGATGATAATTTATTGTTTCAGATTTTGATTAACATTGGTTATAATGCCTTGAAGTTTACTAAATTAGGATGTGTTTCATTGGGATGGGCTAAAGATGTTGATAGTATTATCTTTTCAGTTAAGGATACCGGTTGTGGAATTGCGGATAATGATCAGATAGATTTATTTGATAAATATGTTCAAACTCAAAATGTAGGAGTTATGACTCCTATGAACGGAGCTGGTTTGGGCTTGCATATTTGTAAAAAAATATCAGAACTACTAAAAGGGGAAATAAAGGTGACATCAAAAGTGGGTATTGGATCAGAATTTTTAATAAAACTTCCAATATCGCATAAAAAAAATCAGTTTAACCCAATTTTGTAAATTGAGCTAAACTGATTTTGAAAAATTAAATCATTAGTTTGTTATAATAAGTTACCTACTCTTATACCAAAATATATGCTTTGAGGTAATGATGGTCCGTAAATATATGCTGGATCTCTATTAATTCCTGAGTCAAAATCGTCTTGATAAGAATTGAATATGTTTTTAATGCCGCATGATAGGGATATGTCAAACCCTTTGTTTGTTCTAAAGAAATATTCACCTTTTAAACCTACATCGTAAAAGTCTTTTGTGTTTAATATCTGGCCATTTGAATCATTTCCATAATATTCTATTTTCATGCTTCCTGTATAGGTGCCATTCAATGATAAAGAAAAGTTTTTAAACGGATCTGTATTGAAAGTGAAATAGCCATAATTGTTCGGAGTTCTTAAATAGTCTTTTGTGTAATTTCCATTACCGTATTCTTGAGCTTCACCATATTGACTGATTTGAGAAGTGAAACCAATTTCAAAGTCCCAGTTGGCTGAAGGGAAATATCTGGCTTCAAAATTAATTCCGCTTACAAATGCTTTGCCACCGTTGATTCTTGTGAAGGTTACAGTTCCACTTTCATCAGGATCACTCTGCATGTTAGCAAAAGCATCTGTCAGGTTGGTGTAAAAGTATTCACCTAATAACTCAAAATTTGAAGTCCCTATTTTTCCTTGGTAGTCTGCTGATCCAACAAAAGAAATGCTGCTTTCTTGTTTCAAGTTTGTTCCGTTTGCATGAATAACCTTTCTGTTTCCTGCTATTTCAATATGTAAATCTTCATCAAAGATTTGCGGAGCTCTATAACCTGTAGAAAAACTACCTCTTATTTGTAATTGTTTTAAAGGTTTATATAACAGGTTTAATCTTGGACTTACAACAGTATTTGATAAATCGTCACTATCATCCTCCTTATTGGTGATGTTATAGTTGTCAATTCTAACTCCAGCGGAAACTGTCATCTTGTTAAATTCGTAATCATATTGACCAAAAAGTCCAATTGTATTCATGATTTGGTCAGAAATAATAACTTCTTCATGGTAACCTTCGTCATCAGTGTAACCTAATTTTTTATCTTTTAGATTACTTCCTACATTCTCAATGCCTGTAATGTATGAATGACGGCCAACACCTCCTTTAAACTGCGCGCCATATGAATAAGATAAGTCTTTTGTAATCCCATATGCACTTAAATCTGGAGTTCCGTCTGATAATTGTTCCGGATCATCCATTGCTAAGTCAAAAACATAATCATCAGCATAAGAACGAGCTCCGTAATATGTGGATCTATCCACGTTTTGAGCAGAGGCATAAACCGATAATTGCCCATTATTTTGACCTATAAATCTGGTGAAAGTAGCAGATCCTGTATTTATTTTATGGTTTGCAGATTCTGTAATGTTAGATTCATGCTCCAATGCATCCAGCATATCACCACCACGTCGTTCTTCTTCAATGTGGAAATAATCTATAGTTAATTTATTTCTATATCCCATACGATGGTATAGATTGGCACCAAAAGTATTGTTATTTAATTTTGATAACTCGGTAAATGAATCCCCGTTAGCATCATAGCCTTCTCTTTTTCTATGTGTTGCGTATAGAGCCAGCCCTGAATTTTTATCTTCAGAGACAATTGCTGTGTTTATATTAATGTTTAAATCGTTTTTTGGATTATTATTTACACCAATAAGTCCGTTCTGGATATTAGCTTCAAAAATATTATTTATTGGTTCTTTTGTGATTAGATTTACAGTACCGGCAATGGCATTACTTCCGTAAAGAGCAGATCCACCTCCTTTTACAACTTCAATTTGTTGAATCATATTTGCAGGAATCATTTCTAAACCATAAACGCTGGCTAATCCACTAAAAATAGATCTCCCATTAACAAGTATTTGTGAGTAGGAGCCTTCCATTCCATTCATTCTTAATTGATTCGCTCCGCAATTCTGACAGTTGTTTTCCATTCGTAATCCTGTAGTAAAGTTTAATCCCTCACTTAAGGTTACTGCCTGAACCTGGGTAAGTTGTTTTGGGGTCATTGTATTTACAATGTTTGATGCGTCAATTCTTCTTTTTTGTGTCTTGTCAGCAGTAACAACAACCTGTTCTAATCCTAAAACATCTTCATCTAAATTTATTTCAAGGTTTAATGGATTGTCATATGTAAGATTAATTTTAATTTCTTTTGGAACATGACCCAATGCTTGAATCACTAGGATATGTTCACCTTCCGGGATATCAGTCATGAAAAACTTTCCATCTAAATCAGAAGCTGTACCAATAGTTGTAGACTTCAGTTGCACTGTAGCAAATGGGATGGGGTCGCCACCATTAGTAATTTCTCCTTGAATAGGAGGGACTCCGGGATTTGCTAGTATATTGATCGAGAGTGCTAAAAATGTTATAATGTTTAATATTATCTTGTTCATATCGTCTTATGCTTGTATATAATAATCCTGTTATCGGTATATTTATAAATATGATATACCGATTCCATAATCATTAAAAATGATTTGCTTAGTTTGTTTTATCGTATATAAAAAGAAATGAAGATTGCATCATTAAAAGGATTTAAGGTTATTCCTTTAATGAGAAATTATGCATAATTTTTTAATGGCAATCTGTATGAAAAATAAGGCTATACAATTGGCGGTGCGCGAAGAGGCGAACAGTGGTAATATTTTTTACTATTAAACTTGTATTGTGGTAATACTAATTTATTGTGTAAAATTGAGCAAAAGGAACTCAAGTTAATTCCTTGAGCATTGTTTAAATATGTAATTGTTGTTGAAAACGAATAATGAGATGAGCAGCCCGTCTCCTGACTATGATGTGGTTTGTCTGCTCCAGCTGTAGTGTGATAATGAACAAGGATTTGGTTATCACCAAGAAAATGCACATGCAATCCTAGATTTAATGTAAGAGTTAATCCTACATTAACGAATAGCATTAATGATGCAAATCCAATTGCTAATATGTTTTTAATTTTCCTCATAAAATATCTACAATACAAAAATGAGGTATAATTAATTTACATCCTATCCCTAAAAATGGGGGTTTTGTTTTATCCCCCTGATTTTTTTGCCTTATAACCAGCCTTAATAAGCAGGTCTAAAACCTTATCTCTGAAATCTCCCTGAATTATTATTTCTCCATCCTTAACAGTACCACCAACACCACATTTAGATTTTAGATCTTTTCCTAAATCTTTAAGGTCACTATCATCTCCAATAAAACCTGTAACTAAAGTAACTGCTTTACCTTTTCTTTGTTTTTTATCCAACATAACTCTCAAGTTCTGTTGCTGGGGAGGAAGTGTTTCTTCCTGGTTATCATCGTCGTATTGGTATTCAAAATCATTATTAGTAGAGAATACTATACCATCGCGTAATTTTCTGTTTTTCTTACTCATCATTTATTATTTGGCAACAAAATTAGAATTTTATCAGATTTCTTAAAAATCATTTTAGAGAATAGAGTTGAAATGTAATTGAATTTGAGTAATATATAGTCTATTTTTACCAGATAAATAACTGGTAATTAGTGTAGATTAAATATTTGTTGTAATCAGAAGGCATTCGATTATTGATTTTTTGATTTTTATCATACTTTTGTACAGTTTATTTGAATCCTAACAAAAATGAATAATATATTTTACCAAATAAAATTCTTCATTTAGGGTTTAGCATTATATTTTTTGGAAAAAGTTTGAATACCTTTTGTAGGAATGTTTAAGATTATTAATAAAGAATTCTTTTCGGAGAATGTTGTAAAGATTGACATTGAAGCTCCTCGTATTGCAAAAGCAAGAAGAGCAGGCCATTTTGTTATAGTAAAAATTGGGGAAAAAGGAGAAAGATTCCCTTTAACAATTGCTGGTGCAGATAGAAACAAGGGTACAATTACTTTAGTTGTACAAAAGGTTGGTGTTTCTTCCCGTAAATTAGCGGCTTTAGAAGTTGGTGATTATGTTACAGACCTTGTTGGTCCTTTAGGTCAGGCAACTCATATCGAGAAAAAAGGAACTATTCTGGCCTGTGGAGGTGGAGTTGGTGTAGCACCCTTGCTACCAATTGTTCAAGCATATAAAGAAGCTGGTAATAGAGTTATTACAGTTATCGCTGCACGTACCAAAGATCTTATTATTTTGGAAGATCAAATCAAAGAATACTCTGATGAACTAATTATTATGACTGATGATGGATCATACGGTCAGAAAGGTTTGGTTACAGAAGGTATGGAGCAAGCTATTAGTAAAGAAAATATTGATGAAGCCATGATTATTGGACCTGCAATAATGATGAAGTTTGCTGCACTTACTACGAAAAATCATAACATACCAACACTTGCTAGCTTAAATACTATTATGGTTGACGGAACGGGTATGTGCGGTGCATGCCGAATTACAGTGGGAGGAAAAACCAAATTTGTATGTGTGGATGGACCAGAATTTGATGCACATCAGGTTGATTTTGATGAAATGTTACTCCGTTTAAATGGCTATAAAGATATGGAGAAAAAAGCCGATGAAAGTTATCTTAAAGACCATATCGAATAAACAGTAATTTTAAATTAAAGTAATTAGTTTCCTAAAATGGAAGATAGAGATATATACTTAAAAGCTGAACGTGCACAAGAGTGGCGTGAAGAATTAAGGAAAAAAATAAAAGCAAAAGATAGAACTGATGTTCCTAGGGTTAAGATGAATGAAGTTAATGCCCAGGTTCGAGTTCAGTCATATATAGAAGTAAATAGTGGATTAACTCAAGAACAGGCTCAAAAAGAAGCAACTCGTTGTGTGGATTGTGCAAACCCTACATGTATTACAGGGTGTCCTGTTGAGATTAACATCCCGAAGTTTATCAAAAGAATCGAGCAGGGGGAATTTTTGGAAGCTGCTAAGGTTTTGAAAGAAACTAGTACGTTACCTGCTGTGTGCGGTAGAGTATGTCCTCAGGAAAAACAGTGTGAAGCCAATTGTTTTTATACTCAAAAACTTAAAAAAGAACCTGTTGCAATTGGTTACCTTGAGAGATTTGCTGCAGATTATGAAAGAGAATCTGGACAAATTTCAATTCCTGAAATCAAAGAGAAAAACGGAAGAAAAGTAGCATGTATTGGTTCCGGACCAGCAGGACTAACTTTTGCCGGTGAGATGGCAAAAAAAGGTTATGATGTAACTGTTTTTGAAGCATTGCATGAAATTGGTGGAGTATTAAAATACGGAATTCCTGAATTTCGTTTACCTAATAAAATAGTAGACGTAGAAATTGAAAGCTTAAAGAAAATGGGCGTTCAGTTTGAAACGAATTTTATTGTAGGTAAAACAGCAACTATCGAGGATCTTAAAGAAGAAGGCTATGAAGCTTTTTTCACTGGAAGTGGTGCTGGATTACCTCGATTTATGAATATCCCTGGAGAAAATTATATAGGTATATTAAGCTCTAATGAGTATCTTACTCGTATTAATTTAATGCATGCTGCAGATCAATCTACAGATACTCCTGTTATTAGCGGGAATAAAGTAATGGTTGTAGGAGGTGGAAATACAGCTATGGATTCGGTTCGTACAGCTAAAAGATTAGGTGCAGAAAGAGCTATGATTGTATATCGTAGAAGTATGGAGGAAATGCCTGCTCGCCTTGAAGAGATTGAGCATGCAAAAGAAGAAGGTGTTGAATTTATGACCTTATCAAACCCTCTTGAGTATTACGCCAATGAAAAAGGTCAGGTAAATAAAGTGAAAATCCAGAAAATGGAGCTTGGAGAGCCTGATGCTAGTGGAAGAAGACGACCTGTACCTATTGAAGGATCAGAAGAGATGATCGAAGTAGATACAGTTGTTGTAAGTGTAGGTGTTTCTCCAAATCCGATTGTGCCGGATTCATTACCTGAACTGAAAACTACTTCATGGGGAACAATTCAGGTTAATAATGATACACTACAATCTTCGTTACCAGAGATGTTTGCCGGAGGTGATATTGTTAGAGGAGGAGCAACTGTTATTCTTGCAATGGGAGATGGAAGAAAAGCAGCACAAAAAATGGACGAATATTTAAAGAATAAATAATACCAATTGTCTAATCATTAAGAAATAAACAAATGAAGCTATTGGAAACAAAATATATGGGATTAAGGTTGAAAAACCCTATAATTGTTGGAAGTTGTGGATTGACAGCTTCTGTAGAAGGGTTAAAACGTATTGCAGAAAGTGGTGCGGCAGCTGTAGTTCTAAAATCTATCTTCGAAGAAGAAATCATTAAGGAACATGAGGAAACTTTAAAAAAGAGTTTAGGTTTCCAGGATAATAATCTTGAATTTTTAGATTATTTCGATTATCAATTGAAGGATGATGTTCTTAAAAAAACAGCAACTCTTATCGAGGAAGCAAAAAAAGAAATTGATATTCCTATAATTGGGAGTTTAAACTGTGCTTCATCAGGAGAGTGGATTTCATATGCAAAGCATTTAGAAAAAGCAGGAGTTGACGCATTAGAACTGAATGTGTTTAAGCTTCCTTTTGATATAGAGCAAAAAGCTGAGGATCAGGAAAAATTATACTTATCTATTGTAGATAAGATAAAAGAAAATGTTTCCATTCCTGTTTGCGTTAAAATTGCACCTTATTCATCAAATTTGGCCGCAATGGTTAAAAAGCTTGATGATGCCGGAGTTAATGCAATTACAATGTTTAATAGGTTTTATAATGTCGATTTCGATATTATGACCGATGAAGTAAAAGCTGGAGATCCTTATTCTTCAAACATGGATTACTTCAATACTTTACGATGGATTTCTATAATGTCAGGTAAAGTAAATTGCGATTTGTCAGCAAGTACAGGTATTCATAGTGCTGAGACCGCAATAAAAATGATTATGGCTGGAGCCACAACGGTACAATTGGTATCTAAATTATATAAAGACGGTTTAGGATCTATAGCCGGGATACTGAAAAATATAGAGTTGTGGATGGATAAGCGAGGTTATTTAAGCATTGATGAATTTAGAGGTAGTGTTCATCACGAACCAAAAGAAAATTCTGAAAAGTTTGAACGCGTTCAGTTTATGAAATATTTTTCAGGACATAATCCGAACCAGTTATATTAAGATAATAGTATAATATTAATAATAATGGAATAGAAATCTTTTACGGGTTTCTATTTTTCTTTTTTATAAATGTATTTAAAAGAGTAGGTTGATAGTAAATATTTTATTATAACTATTTGTTAAGTGTAATAAAATAACTACTTTTGCGCCCGCATTAAATAATTTAATTATATTAATTATGTTGAATCATTATGAAACCGTTTTCATTTTGACTCCCGTTTTATCTGATGTTCAGATGAAGGAAGCGGTTGAAAAATTCCGCACTGTTATTACAGAGAACGGAGGCGAAATTGTAAACGAAGAAAATTGGGGTTTACGTAAGTTAGCGTATCCAATCCAAAAGAAATCAACAGGTTTCTATACCTTGTTTGATTTTAAAGTTGAACCTGATGTGATTGCCAAGCTTGAGCTTGCTTTTCGTCGTGATGAGCGCGTTATCCGATTTTTAACATTTAAAATGGATAAATACTCTGAAGCTTATAGTGAGAAAAGAAGAAAAACCATCAAAGAAAAAAAGGAGAAATAGGCCATGGCACAAAATCAAAGTGAAATCAGATATTTAACTCCTCCATCGGTTGAGATCAAAAAGAAAAAGTACTGTCGTTTTAAGAAAAACAAGATCAAGTATGTTGATTACAAAGATCCTGAGTTTCTTAAAAAATTCTTAAACGAGCAAGGTAAGATTCTTCCTCGTCGTTTAACTGGTACGTCTTTAAAGTATCAAAGAAAAGTTGCAACAGCTGTTAAAAGAGCACGTCACCTTGCGTTGTTGCCTTATGTTACTGATTTGATGAAATAAAAACAGGAGGATAAAAAATGGAAGTAATATTAAAAGATGATGTAGCCAACCTTGGTAGTACAAATGATATTGTAAAGGTTAAGGCTGGATATGGTAGAAACTACCTAATTCCGCAAGGGCTTGCAGTTTTAGCTACTCCTTCTGCTATTAAAGTACATGAGGAGAATATGCGTCAGCGAGCTCATAAAGAAGAGAAAATTAAAAATGACGCTCTAGAAACAGCACAAAAAATGGAAGGTCTTTCATTAACTATTGGTGCTAAGACTAGTACTACTGGAAAAATCTTTGGATCTGTTAATACAGTACAGATTGCAGAGGCTTTAGAAAAAGCTGGTTTTGCAGTAGAGCGTAAAAATATTTCTATTAAAGAAGACCAAGTTAAAGAAATTGGTAAATACGTAGCTACAGTTAAACTACATAGAGAAGTTAAAGTAGAAGTTAACTTTGAAGTAGTTGCTGAGTAATTTAGTATAAACTTATACGAGATACATTTTCAAACAAACAATATAAAGCCCATCTGTTTTGCAGATGGGCTTTTGCTTTTTATGAAATTTAGGTGTGACTTTTAATGATCTTTATATTATGAAACAAAAAAAGTCCTAGTATTTCTACTAAGACTTTCATTTATATTGTATGATTTAAATATTATGCGTTTAAGTATTTAGATAAAGTTTCCATCAGAATCTGTAATCTAATAGGTTTAGCTAAATAATCGTCACATCCAGCCTCAAGACATTTTTCTCTTTCGCCCGACATAACGTGAGCTGTTTGAGCTATTACTGGAATCTCTTGATTGATTTTTTTAATTTCTTTTGTTGCCGTGTACCCATCAAGTATAGGAAGCTGCAAATCCATTAATACCAGATCTATGTCGTTTTCTTTAAACATGTCAATGGCTTCTTGACCGTCTTTTGCCCATAGAATTTTTGCACTGGTTTTACGAAGCGCAGCATCGAAAAATATCTTGTTTGTATCTACATCTTCAACAACAAGAATTACTTTGTCTCCCCAATCTTGATTAAGAGAACTACTTATATTTTCACTCATAATGTGTAAGTCAGTATGCCAATAATATATGTATTTGGTGCTAATTTAGTGTTTGTATTACTATTTACCAAATAAAATAATTTAAAAAAACTACTAAATGTATCCCCTATAAATGGGGATAAAATCAAACAATAACGTTAATTTTGAGATTATCTAATTTATAGAGAAAATTTAAAGTAAGAAATAATTGTGACAAAAATAATATTAGGGTTTATAACGGTAATTATATTCGTAAGTAACGTAAATGCAATAAATAAATATCCGGTTGATTATGAGTTGATTGATTCTTTGTATAAAGAAATGAATCTGGAAGCAAAGTTGAAAACAATTCTAATTTCTGAAGGATCAATTTTAAATAATAAAGATAAAACAGTATTAAAATCTAAAAGTGATAATACTAAACTTGTAAATCTGGATAATATATTTGACTATGCGGATACAGGGAATCCCATGTTGTCAGATATCATGATAAGATCTGCATTCTTAGGTGGTCAAAATGATGAGGAACTTGAATTACTTTCTGGTATTTTAAATAAATTAAAACTAGATGGTTGTTTCTTTCCTATGAAATCGCCTTATTCTTTATTGTACCAATTAGACGATAAAAAGAATAATGATTTTTTTCTTGAACCATATGCAAGAATAATTATACCCTTTTTAAGTCAGGAGAAATTAGATTATTATGTAGCTAATACATATAAAATGCCTAAACAGGTGTTAGTTTCTCATGAGGTAAAGTTTAATGTATTATCAAATTATTCTAATTTGTCAGAATACGAGTATTTCTCAACATTGCACTGGCATGATTTACAACGAATTTTAGATGAGTATGAGTCACCTCCATTAGAGTTTATTCTAAGTCTGGGAGGACTTATTTATTCAAATGATTATGAAAGAGATTTTAAAAAATTAAAAAGGATTTTTGATAAAAAGATGCTTCCGGAAAGCATTCTTGAAAAGAGTTGTAAAAAAGTATTGTTGTATGATCAGTTATCTTTAAACAACATTTCAAAAGATGATTTTAGAAGTGTAAAAGATGATTTGAATTTATTTGTAGAGAATATCCGAAGAAGTGGGTGTGTGTTATTGGAAAACAAAGATGTTATCCCATTTAACTTCGCTCCGGATGTTAAGGTAGCGTCTATTCATATAGGATCTAATCAGGTTTCATATTTCCAAAAAATGATTTCGAAATATGTAGATTGTCAAAATTTATATACTGAAACCTTACCTGATGAAGACGGCCTGTTAAAGTTAAAAAAGGAAACTGAGGCATTTAATACAATTATAGTTGGTGTTAATGGCGATTGGTTTGATAAGGATAAGACCAATACTTTATACACATTCTTACACCAGATTTCAGAAGATGCAAATTTAATTTTAGTACATTTTGGATCGGGAAATAAATTAGCTGACTTACCTGATGGTAATCCATTTAAAGCTGTTTTATTGTCTTTTGAAGGTGGTAAAGAAGCTCAGGAAATTGCTGCTCAAATTATATTTGGAGGACGTGCTGCTAAAGGTGTTCTTGCAAAAAATATTAATAGTCATTACGAATTTGGTAGTGGTTTGTATACTGAAAAAACACGACTAGGCTATGTGTCTTCTTATGAAAAGGCTTATGTCGATACATTAAGAGAGATTGATCAAATTGTATATAAAGCAATCAGGGAAAGAGCGACTCCTGGTTGCGAGGTTTTAGTAGCAAAGGATGGTGATGTAATATACGACAAAGCATTCGGTTATCATACTTATAGTAAAAAGGAACATGTTAAGGTTTCTGATTTATATGATATTGCTTCCATTACAAAAATTGTTTCTTCCGTTCCATCAGTAATGAAGATGTATGATGAAGGTAAACTTCATATAGAAGATTCTTTATCACATTTTATTCCAAGATTAATAGGAACAAATAAACAAGGTTTACAATTAAAGGATGTATTGATTCATCAGGCAGGATTACAATCGTGGATTCCTTTTTATATGAGGACAATTGATACAGAGAAATTGAAAGGTGATATTTATAGTAAAAAGTATTCCAGTCAGTATAATATAAAGCTCGATTCTAGAGTATATATGAATAAATCTGTTAGGTATCGAAGCGATATATTCAAACATACAAATTCAGGAAAATATAACATTCAGGTATCAGATAAATGGTTTATGAATAATGAATACATCGATTCAATAAAAATGGCCATTGATACTTCAAAGGTTGATGAAAATCCAGAGTACAGATATAGTGATTTGGGATATTATTATATAAAGGAAATTGTGGAGAAAATCAATAATGTATCACTGGATGATTATGTCGAAAATAATTTTTATAATCCACTGGGAGCTTCACGAACTTTATATAAACCTCTAAGGAAATATGATATAGATAAAATTATTCCTACAGAGGAAGATAAGGCATGGAGGAATGAAGTCATTCATGGGTATGTTCATGATCCTGGAGCTGCAATGTTAGGTGGAGTAGGAGGTCATGCCGGTGTTTTTTCAACTGCCGAAGATTTAGCAAAGATAATGCAGATGTATTTAAACAGAGGCTCATATGGAGGAAAACAGTTTATAAAGCCCGAAACAATAGATTTGTTTACTTCAGTTGTAAAAGAGGGTAATAGAAGAGGTATTGGTTTTGACAAACCGGTTTTAGATAAAACATTGTCGGGACCGTCGAGCAAAGAAGCTTCTCCTTCTTCTTATGGTCATTCTGGATTTACAGGAACATTAGTTTGGGTCGATCCGGAATATAATTTGGTTTATATTTTTCTATCCAATAGAATCCATCCGCATCAATATAATAAACGTCTTATTACAACAGATGTGCGTACAAATATTCAATCTGCTATATACAGATCATTACCCGAATATTGGAAAAAGAAAGAGTTAAAGTCTGATATGGAGTAATAGAATAAACACCAATAAAACTATTTTTTATAGATAATTTTATTGGTGTTTCTAATTTCTAAATGTCGTAAAAAGTTTTAAATGCTTTAATTACATATGTGTGGTCTTTAACTCCTGATAGTTCTCTTACACTGTGCATGGCAAGCATTGGGTTTCCCATATCTACCGATCTTAAATCAATTTGACTTAAAGAAACATTTCCTAAAGTTGATCCTCCTTCCATATCAGATCGGTTAACAAACTTTTGATAAGGTACATTAGCTGTTTTGCAAATGGTTTCGAAAACAGCTCCTGAATCTCCATCTGTAGTATATTTCTGATTTGCGTGAATCTTTATAACAGGACCACCATTGATTACAGGATGCAAAACAGGATCGTGCTTTTCAACTTGATTAGGATGAATCGAGTGAGCCATATCTGCCGATATCATAAATGAGTTATATATCATTTTGAAAAAATCATCCTCGTTATGACCTAGAGAATAATTAATTCGTTTAAGAATATTTGATAGTACCGGAGATCCTGCACCTTGTTTTGTTTGACTGCCAACTTCTTCATTATCAAAAATACATAGCATTTTAGTATTTTCCATGTCGTTTGATTCAATTAAAGCTTCAAGTCCGGCATGCACCATTGCTAAATCATCTAATTTAGGAGAACTTATAAACTCTTCGTTTACGCCCATTATACAACCTTTCTGATACTCGTATAAATTAAGATCAAAGTCAATGATATCAGAAGGTTCTACATTTAATTCCTTTGCTATTAAATGAAGCAGGTAGTTGTCTTTTTCAAAAGTATCATTAATAATTCCCATTAATGGAAGCATATCTTTTTGCTTATTCAAAGCTACACCGTCATTAACAGACCTGTTAAGATGGATTGCTATGTTTGGTATAATAAGAATTGGTTTGTTGATGTTTATATACTTATGATCAGGAAATAATGGGTTATTTGATTTAGTACTCACTCTACCGGCTAAAGATAAAGGTCTGTCAAGCCACGTCATTAAAATTGGCCCTCCATAAACTTCTGTATTTAATTTTAGAAATTTATTTTCTACAAGAATTTCAGGATTAGGCTTAATTTTAAACCCAGGAGAATCACTATGTGCACTGATCATTTTTATACCCGATGAAGGTAATTCTGTGTTACCAATGCAAAAAGCAAAAATTGCCGAGCCGTTTTTAGTGGTATAGTATTTTTTGCCTTTCTCAAGTTTCCATGTGTCAGTTAACTTTACTTCAGTAAAGTTATGTTGTGATAATACTTCTGCAATATTTGATACAACATGGTAAGTTGAAGGACTCGTATGTATGAAGTTTATTAATTCTTCTGCAAGTGTGTTTTCTGGTTTCATTCTTTAATTTTTTTGCAATTTATAAAAAACGGAAATATTGATGCTTCCAAGTCGATATGACTTTTATTACCATTTATATAAATATCTTGTGATATCTATTTGAATATGCAACAATATAATATGTCTAAATGTTTTTGTATTTTACTTTATCTTAAAAAAATGATATTTTAAGTGCAATAAACTTGGTTTGGAGTACTTGCTTAATAAAAACAGTTTAATATTTAATAATTTAGCTTTAAATTAAATGTGCTATGAACAATAAGGAGACTGAAGAAAATATTAAATGTACCTTAAGTAAAATTCCATTTAAGATATCATTGAGTTTTGAGTATTTAATTCAGGATATTGAAAAAATAGCTTTGAATGAAAAGCATCCTATGAATTTAATGGCTCAACAAACTTGTGAATTGATAAATAATCATAATGAGTTTAAGTCATCAAATATAGATATTCCGCTAGTCGAAAAGAATCCTGAAATTGTTGAACGATTGATGTCTTTTGTGGTTAATCCAATGTATCAAGATTGTCAATTGACTGCAGTACATCAGCCTTTCGCAATGATGCCATTCTTTGCGTCTCAATATTATTATGAACTTTTTGGAGATGCAAATAAGTCGTTGGAAATTGAAAATACTATAGTAAAGGATGAAGATAAAAAGTTTATCACGGTGCTTTTTCATGCCTATCTTTTGATATTGGATAAAATTTATCATTTAGATTTATTTAAAGATAAGCCCTTTACATTTAAATTGATTGATCGTAAAAGTAAACTGGTTAAATTCTTTTCTACGGTTGTCAATGGAAAATATATACAAATTAAAGATGTTAAGCCACATAAGAAACTTGATCCTGATGAAATTAAAAGTCTAATCAACAGAGAAAATGATCTTGACTATTGGAATAAGATGATTCCCCTAGAAAACTATGAATTTTCTGGTTTTATGAAGATTGATTATTTCGATGTAACCTATGATTATGTTATTTCGCAATTAAAATCTGAATTATTGAATAGATCGAGTATCATTACAGAAAAAGGTTTTGATAATATTAGAAAATGGATAAGATCTTTAATTGAAAACCCTGATTTAGAAGTTGGATTGATAGCCGTTAATGATTTCAAAACAACAAATACTAAGAAATCTATTTGGAAAAGTATTATACCATATTCTGAATTATCATGTTCAGATTATGTTAATAGTGTATATGAAAATGCTTTTAAAACTAAGAAAATTGTAATAACAAACGATTTTAAAGAGGAAGAACCAAATGTTGTTGTAAATGCTTTTTTGAGTAAAGGTATTAGAAGTCATGTTATTGTTCCATTGGTATTAGAAGGTGAAGTTGTTGGAGCATTAGAATTTGCATGTTCTAAACCCGGAAATCTTTCAATGATTCAGGTAAAACGTTTGCTAGAAGTTTATCCAATGTTTGCCCTTGCAATTAAAAGATCGTTAACAGAATGGAATGATAAGGTAAATTCCATTATCCAGAAAGAGTTTACAGCAATTCATCCATCAGTGGAGTGGAAGTTTAGAGAAGTTGTTGAGGAAACTCTCAGTGGTGATAATTGCGAGGAAAATATAAAGGTAGTTGAACCAATTGTTTTTAATGATGTGATTCCTATTTATGGAGCGTCGGATATTAGAGGCTCTTCTATAGAGAGAAATAAGGCCATACAAGCTGATCTCAAAGATCAATTAATTATGGTTAAAAATATTTTATGTGTTGATGATAGATTAAAGGTTATCCCTTTAGTTACTAATTGGTGTTATAAAATAGATCAATATCTGGTAACCGTCAATAAAGGTTTGAAGGCTGGCGATGAAATTACAATAATAGATTTTTGTAAAAATGAGATTGAACCGATTTTTAAAATTTTAAAAGAGCGTTTTACAGATCTGCAGCCAAATATAGACAAGTATTTTAATGCATTAGATCAGAATATAGGAATCTATTATAATAAGCGTAGAGATTTTGAAGCCAGCTTAACAACTATAAATGAACAGATAAGTAATATTCTTGAAGAAGAGCAAGTTATAATTCAGGCTGTATTTCCTCATTATTTTGAGAAATATAAAACTGATGGGATTGAATATAATGCATATATAGGTCAATCCTTAGTTAATGATATTACTTATAATGATATCTATTTAAGGAACATTAGATTATGGCAATTGCTAGTTATGGTTAAAATAGCTCGGCGAATTAGAGATGTTCAATCTGATTTAAAAACTAAATTAGATATATCGCAATTGATATTAGTTCATACATCACCGTTAAGTATTGCATTCAGACAAGATGAAAAGAAGTTTGATGTAGATGGTGCTTATAATATTCGCTATGAAATCACAAAGAAAAGAATAGATAAAGCTCTTATTAAAAACTCTAAGGAAAGGATTACTCAAGTTGGTAAAATAGCCATAATTTACTCTTATGCAGAAGAGATTGAGGAGTATAAAAGATATATAGATTTTTTGGTTTCACAGAATTATCTAAAAGAAACAATATAGGATCTGGAACTTGAAGATTTAAAAGGCGCTTCGGGTCTTAAAGCTCTGAGGGTTGAAGTGGATTTTGATAATACAAAAACTACTAATGTTGGGCATTTAGAATTCGATACTTTATTAGGCTCATTGCTATAAAAAAAAGAAAGCGATACGTATGTATCGCTTTAATTATAATTGTTATGTATTATGCAGTTTAGTTTTTAGCCATTTGAGCTAATTTGTTACTAACAACAATTTTCTTTTGTTGAGCAATTTCATTATTTAATTGAAATGTAAGTTTATTATCAACAATTCTAAAATTAATAATGGAATAATCTGGTGTATAATGTTGTTCTTCAGTAACCGTCATAATATTATTGTTTCCGATAAGGTCAAGATCTTTCTTTAGTCTTGTAGATTTTCCGCTTGGAATAAATAGTACCTGACATTTTTTTATGTCTTCTAATTCAGAAACTTCAATAACGTTGATTTTGGCATAACCAAGGCTTTTTCCATTAATGCTTTGGTTTAGTTCATTAAGAATACTATGACTTTTACCATAAACACCAACAGTAAATGTTTCCATAGATTCTTGTTGAGGCCATCTTACATATCTCATAAAACTTGCTATAAAAGAGGCTTCAACCTTTTCAACTGCAGTCTGGGCATTTGCACTAAAAAATAACATGCACAATAATGCCACTCCCATAATTCTTTTAATCATCATTCAATACCTTAGTTTAATGTTTAATTTTAAGCCACTTAACGGAATTGAAAGATATTGGTTACTTAAGTTTTAATATTTTAACACACTGATAATTATCAGGTTTGTGTAAAATGAATAATATAGTGTATTTAAAGAGTTGAAAATTAATAATATATGCCTAGTGTTTTAACGTGTTTGATGATGAAATGCTAAATTTAGTTTAGTATTTTTAACATTTCTATAAGTTTATTTAAAGATTAAGATTTATTGCATTGTAAATTAAGCACATATTGTTTTGATCGCATTGTTAAAATCTTCTCTAATTAGAGGTTTGGCTATAAAGGCTGTAGCTCCGCTTGATAAACAAGAATCTATTGTGTTAATAGAGTTATCTCCAGATAAAATTACTACTGGAATGTCAAGCCATTCTTCCTGTATTTCTTTTAATATTTCAAAGCCATCTTTATTGGGCATATATAAATCTAATAATACAAGGTCTGGTTTTTCTTTAATGATTAATTTCCATCCTTCCAAACCATCATTGGCTTCGATTATTTCAAAATTATATGTTGATAAGAATTTCTTAATTGTTACTCTTGATTCAAGAGCGTCGTCTACTATTAATACTTTTTTCATATGTCAATGAATTAATTGTCTTCCTATGTGAATTTACGATACAAATAAATTAAAGTATCATAATAGTTGACTTGTAGATATTTTTTGTAGATGAATTATGAAATAATGATGTTTAATGAAAATGGTTAATTCCATTTAGTTTTAATGCAAAAGGTAAACTATTGTTCCTTATAATAAAGAATAGATGTTCATAAAATCACTCTCCCAAATTTAAGTCAATTGTAGTTCTGCCTTTTATTTGCAAATAATTTAAAATAAATACACCTTAATTTTTATATATAAATAGTGAGTTAATGTATGTAATATACAGGGAGATAAGATATTTGTATTTGTTAAAAAATAAACTAGTAGGGACTGGTAGGTAATTTTTGATTTTTTTTTCTTATAATTGCAATGTGTAAATAAAAATTAACTATTAAAAGAATTCTTTAACAGTTAATTCGTTATAAAGTATATTAGAGTTTAATTATATAAAACATAAAAGTTATGGCAACTATAAGTTCTATTATTGAAAAAATTAATGGTGGAGATAATCCTGTTTTTAAAGAGTTATATGGCTCTGATCTCGTTATATTAAAAGAACAAGCTGATCGTTACGTAAAGTACATTAATGAATTTAAAAGTATATACGGAAGTGATGATGTTACTTTATTAAGTTCACCAGGAAGAACCGAAGTTGGAGGTAACCATACCGATCATCAGCTGGGACGCGTTTTGGCTGGTGCTGTAAACTTAGATAATATAGCTATTGCTTCTGCTAATGGAACAGATACAGTTCGTATTACTTCTATCGGTTTTGATCCATTCGAAGTAGATCTTAGTAATCTTGATATTACAGAGTTTAAGATTACTCCAGGAAACCTTGTTAAAGCAATTGCTAAAGGTGTTAAAGATTTAGGTTTGGAGATTGGTGGTTTTGATGCTGTGATTCACGGATGTGTACCAGAAGGATCAGGATTAAGTTCATCAGCTTCTTTTGAGGTTTTAATTGGTGCAATTTTCAGTAATCTATTTAACGATGGAAAATTAGATCCTGTAGATAATGCTAAAATTGGACAAAAAGCTGAACATGCTTGTAAGAAGTTTTGTGGATTAATGGATCAAACAGCATGTGCAGTTGGTGGATTTATAACCATTGATTTTGAGAATCCTGCTAATCCAATTGTTAAAGCTTTAGATTTTGATTTTGCTAAAACAGGTTATTCTCTTGTAATTACAAATACAGGAGGAAGTCATGGTGGTTTAGATGAGGAGTATAATGCTTTGCCATCAGAAATGAAAGATGTAGCAAAAGAATTAGGCCAAGAAGTCTTAAGACCATTATCAATGGAAGACGTTGTGAAAGGTATTCCTACTATCAGAGAGAAAGTTGGAGATAGAGCATTATTACGTGCTATTCACTTTCAAGCTGATAATGCAAGAGTAGTAGATGAAGTGGAGGCATTAGAGGCTGGTAACTTTGATAAATTCCTGGAATTGGTAATTGAATCAGGTTTTAGTTCATATATGTACAACCAAAATATTTTTGTTGCGCATGATGTGAAAAATCAAAGTGTTTCTCTGGGATTAGCCTTAAGTGATTTAGTATTAAAAGGAAAAGGAGCATGGCGTGTACATGGTGGTGGATTTGCAGGTACAATTCAGGCGTTTGTTCCAAATGATCTTTTAGACACATATATTTCTACATTAGAATCTGTTTTTGGTGAAGGTAATTGTCACAAACTATTTATTAGATCTAAAGGTGCTGTTCAGGTTGAATTATAATAATTAAGATCATATAAAACTTTTATTTAATACATTATAAAATGAGTAAGAATAAATATTTATTTCCGCTTGTTGTTATGGCCTCGTTGTTTTTCCTTTTTGGATTTATTACAACGATGAATAATTCAACGATCGAATTTTTAAAGGATGCTTTTGGATTAAACGATGTTCAGAAACAGTTACCAAATACATTCTTTTATGGTGCGTATATTCTTTCTGTGCCAGTTGGATTTTTAATTAATAAAATCGGATATCGTTTTTCAATTTTCACAGGTCTAGGATTAATTGCGATAGGATTTTTTGCTAGTATACCAGGTGTTGGATTTGGTTATTATGGTTTCCTAAGTGCAGTGTCTATTTTTGCTATTGGAGTTGTTATACTTCAGGTTGCTGCAGCACCTTATGTAGTCGCTTTAGGTCCAAAGGAGAGTTCAGCTAGTCGTTTAACTCTTACAAATGCATTGAATTCAGTAGCAACTGTAATTGCTCCTATTTTCGTATCTATTTTATTAGTGACTCCAAAATTAGGAGAAGGTGAAGTTTTAGAGAATTCTGTAATTCAAGGTATTGTAAAATATCCTTTTATTGGAATTGGGGTAGCAACAGCTGTTATTCTTGTAATTATGTTTTTCTTAAAATTACCAAATATTAAAGAAGAACAAGAAAAAGCAGAAGCAGAAGGTGCAGTTAAGCATAAATCTAGTGCATTTAAATATACTCATGTTTGGTTAGGTTCGTTAGCTATATTTGTTTACATGGGTATTGAGATTGGTATTCCAAGTTTCTTTGCTGATTTTTCTAATAATGCCGGTGCTGTAATTGAAACATCAACTACAGATATGTTAAAGTATTACTGGGGAGGTTTAATGGTTGGACGTTTGTTAGGTATTTTTGTACTTCAAAAGTTCAAGCCAGGTTTAATACTTACAGTATGTGCTTTAGGTGGTGCAGCTATGTTAGGTGGAAGTATGGCTCTTTCTGGAAACATTGCGATGTGGATGTTCTTAGGAACAGGTTTATTCCACTCAATTATGTGGCCGGTAATTTATAGTTTAGCATTAGAAGATCTAGGTCCACATGCAGATGTTGCTTCTGGTATTATTGCAACTTCGGTTATTGGAGCTGCTATCTTAATGCCTATTATGGGTGGAATTCAAACTATGGCTGGTGTTATTGCTGCTGTTAGTTGTTTATTTGTTTATTATTTGTATTTGGTTTTCTTTGCACAAAGGGGATCCAAAATTAGATAAATTAAAAGTTAGTATTAATTAGATAAAGCATCTATTAATATTTTAATAGGTGCTTTTTAATATAAAGTATTATGACAAAAGCTTCAGATATATTTACATTAAAAAATGCCAATAATATTGAAGTATCATTTATTGGTAGAGGTGGTCAGATTGTTGGTATTAAGGTGCCTGATTCTAAAGGTGAAGTAGTCGATGTTGTTATTGGTTATGAAACTGTTGAGGAAGCATTAGCCGGTGATGCATATTTAGGTGCATTGTGTGGACGTTATGCTAACCGTATTGTTGATGGTAAGTTTGAATTAGAGGGAGTTGCTTACCAATTGGATACTAATAATGGTCCAAACCATTTACATGGAGGTGTTGATGGTTTTAATCTTAGAGTTTGGGACGTGGAAGCTAATGAAGATTCTAAATTTGCTCAGTCGTATAAATTATCTTTAACAAGTCCTGATGGAGATCAAAAATATCCCGGCGAGCTTAAGGTTAATGTGATATATGGATTAACAAATGATAATGAATTTGTTATTGATTATACAGCAGAAACTACTAAAACCACAATAATAAATCTTACCAGTCATGCATATTTTAATTTAAAAGGAGCAGGTACTGGATCTGTTGAAAATCACGAACTACAGTTAAATGCTTCTAAGTATACTCCGATTGATGGAGAAATTGGGACTGTTACAGGTACTATTGATGAAGTGAAAGATACTGCAATGGATTTTATTGATGGTAAAAAAATTGGGGAAGCTTGTCACTCATCAGATGAACAAGTTAAGCTGGTAGATGGAATAGATCATAACTTTGTTATTGATGGATTTGATGGATCTTTAAAATTAGCTGCAAGATTGATGGATCCTGAAAGTGGTAGAGAAATGGAGGTTTATACAGATCAGCCAGGTATTCAGGTGTATACTGGTAGTCATTTTGATAGCTCAGAGAAAGGTAAGTTAGGGAACCCTATTGAAAAATGGGCAGGTGTAGCTTTAGAAACACAAATTTTCCCGGATTCACCTAATAAAGATAATTTTCCAAACGCAGTATTAAAACCTGGTGAAGTTTATAAACACACTTGTGTATATAAGTTTATCTAGGAATTATTGAAGAAATTTTATAGTGAAGCCATCCTGTTTTTGGGTGGCTTTTTTGTTTTTTGTAAAAATAAAATTAGAAATGTATCATTTAAAATAATGTTGATGAATTGAAAATGAAAGTTTTAATAAAACAATATTCATTTTGCTATTTTTTAACATATACATTTTTTTTGATTTTTTAAATATTTTATTTTCTTTTGGCGCGACTAAAATAAAACTAATTAAAACTTCAAAATGGAAACGACAAAGAAAGAAAATTATGCTTTGCCGATTGTAATGATGATCCTGCTATTTGGTATGATCTCATTTGTTACAAATTTGGCTGCACCTATGGGTGTTGTATTAAAGTCTCAGTTTGGGGCAAGTAATTTAGAAGGAATATTAGGGAACTTTGCAAATTTCCTAGCCTATCTATTTATGGGAATTCCAGCAGGAAAACTTTTAGAAAAAATAGGATATAAGAAAACTGCTCTTATTGGTATTGTTGTTGGATTTGTAGGAGTAGGTATTCAATACATGTCTGGTATTGCAGCAAGCTTTTTAGTTTACTTATTGGGAGCCTTTGTTGCAGGTTTTTCAATGTGTATCTTAAATGTTGTTGTTAATCCAATGCTAAATACTCTTGGAGGAGGTGGTAAAAAAGGTAACCAATTAATTCAGGTTGGTGCAACTTTTAATTCTTTTATGGGTACTTCAGTGCCTTTGCTTGTAGGTATGTTAGTAGGGGAAGTAACTAAGAATACGTCTATTAAAGATGTGAATCCTGTTATGTTTATTGCAATGGGAATCTTTGCATTAGTAGGTATTGTACTTTATTTCGTGAATATTCCTGAACCTCACTTAAATACTGGTGAAAAAGTTATAGAAAAATCAAAATATAGTGCATGGTCTTTCCGTCACTTTATTATGGGTGCTATTGGTATTGGTGTTTATGTTGGAGTAGAAGTTGGGGTTCCTGGAACAATGTTCTTCTTTTTAACAGATGCAAGTGCTGGTGCGCTTGATGGAGGTACTGCAGGAACAGTTGTGGCTACTTATTGGTTGTTGATGCTTGTAGGCCGTTTTGTTGGTGCTTCGATTGGAGGTAAAGTTTCAAGTAAAACAATGTTGATCGTTGCTTCTGCAATTGGAATGGTATTAGCTCTTATGGCAATCATATCACCAATTACGTCAACTGTTTCAATTCCTGTTTTCCAAAGCTCAACAAGTGGGGTGTCATTTTTATTGGCGAAAGTACCTATTAGTGCAATGTATTTAGTACTGATTGGGTTATGTACTTCAGTTATGTGGGGTGGTATATTTAACTTGGCAGTTGAAGGCTTAGGTCGTTTTACTGCTTCAGCTTCAGGTATTTTTATGACTATGGTAGTAGGTGGTGGAATTTTACCTCTAATTCAAAACTGGGTAGCTGATAATATGGGCTTTATGGTATCGTACTGGGTTCCTTTCTTAGGATTAGCATATTTATTATACTATTCATTGATTGGTAGTAAAAATGTAAATACAGATATCCCTGTTGAATAATTAGGAATATTAACTATAAAATACTAAGGCTAAATCCGAAAAGGATTTAGCCTTTTTTGTTTTACTATTTTGTTAAATTATCTTGTTTTGAAGTTTATTTGCTAATATTTATAAATACATTATTATTTTTGTTGACTTTTTTGAAAGAAAAGTAGTTTTTAAGTGTATTTATATTCCCCCGATTAAAATGAAGAAGAAAGACGTAATTATTAATGGAGCAATTGATTTGTTTGTAAACAAAGGCTTCTCAGCATCAACAAATGAATTGATAAATAAAATAGGAATAGCAAAAGGTACACTTTATCATTACTTTAAAAGTAAAGATCAATTAATTGTAGAGATCTATAAAGCTTTAATGTTTGAAATTGAAAGCGAATGTGTGTCGGAAATGTCAGAGGAAGAAGATCCTCATGCTTATACAAAGGATGTTTTTGGTAAAATTGTAAAATGGTTTATTAAAAACCCTAATAAATTTCATTATATCAATAGCTTTGAAGCAAGTCCATATATTAAAATTCATGCTTTGTCGGTAAGAGAAACATTAAGTGGTCCTCAAAAAAATATCATGCAAAAGGTGAATATGGGAGTAATGAAAAACTATAACACAGAGTTAATTACTTTTTTTGATTTTGCATTCACACGTTCAACAGCAAATTATTTCTTAAGTCAGGTTAATCCATTAGCTAAGTTCAAATCTGAGTTCAATGAGGCTTTTGATTTGTATTGGAAGGGAGCTTCCAGGTAGTGTTTTGATTGTTTGCTTTCAGCATTTTGGTATATTTTTAATTTCTCACCCCATCTATTGATGATGTTTATGCTGTAAAAAGTGTTAAATATCAAATAATACCCTAAAAAATAAATTTTCTTTAAAAAAAGATAATTCTGTACTATGTTAAGTAGGATGTATAGTGTTAGTTTTGTCTTTTATACTTTCTATATGGTTTTTAGTGATGTTGTTAATTTGAATTTAGTTAACCTAATGTAATTATTAATGTTATTTTAACAGATATTTAAAATAAAATATACCGACTTGTCGGTCGGTTTTAGTGATATTTGCAACGATAATTTTATACTTTTGTAAACAACTATATGAAAATAGAAACACCTAAATCAAATTAAAAATGAAACATTTAATGACTAAGCTCTATTTATTGGGCTTATTTCTTGTGCTTCCTTTGGGCTTTACCTTTGCTCAGAAAACTTTGGGAGGGCAAGTAATTGATTCCAAAACAAAAGAACCGTTAGTTGGAGCATCTGTTGTAATTAAAGGTACAACAAAAGGTACTGTAACAGATTATGACGGTAATTTCTCTTTGTCGCTAGAAGAAGGAGAGAGTACAGTTCAAGTAGTGTTTATTGGTTATGAAGATTATACCCTTGATATTAAAAGCGGTATGAAATCTTTCGGAGTTATTCAAATGGAGCCTGAAACTATTGGAATAGTTGAGGTATCTGTTTCTGCACCAATTGGTGTTGCCAGAAAAACTCCAGTGGCAATGTCAACACTTTCGCCTAGATTAATTGAAGAAAAACTTGGAACTCTGGAATTTCCTGAAGTGTTAAAATCAACACCAGGTGTTTATGCTACTAAAGCAGGTGGAGGTTTCGGTGACTCTAAAATTAACATGAGAGGTTTTCAGTCTGCTAACGTGGCTGTAATGGTTAATGGAGTTCCTATGAATGATATGGAATGGGGTGGACTTTACTGGTCGAATTGGGCTGGTTTATCTGATGTTACTCGTTCATTACAAACACAAAGAGGATTAGGAGCATCAAAAGTTTCAGCTCCATCTGTAGGTGGTTCAATCAATATTGTAACAAATTCAACAGACGCAAAAAAAGGTGGTGCTGTATCCTATGCTTTAGGAAATGATGGTTATAATAAAGTTTTATTTTCTGTTTCATCAGGAATTAATGAAAAAGGTTGGGCATTTACTTTCTTAGGAGCCAAAACCTGGGGTGATGGTTATATTCAGGGAACTGATTTTATAGGTTACAATTATTTTGTTAACATCTCTAAAAGAATAAATGATAGACATCAGCTTTCATTTACAGCATTTGGTGCACCTCAGGAACACTATCAACGTAGTAACTACGATGGTTTAACAATTGAAGGATGGCAACAAGTAAAAAATTATATGGATGGAGATAGCCCATATAAATATAATCCTACTTATGGTTTTGGTTTAAACGGAGAGCGTAAATCATCAAGTTTTAACCATTATCATAAACCACAAATTTCTTTAAATCACTTATGGCAAATTAATGATAAATCAAGTCTTTCTACAGTAGCTTATGTGTCTATTGGTAGAGGATATGGATATAGTGGTTTAGGATCAACAAGTACTTATGCCGGTTATTGGTATGGAGCTAACAATGGTGTTTTAAATACAACATTTAGAAATTCAGATGGAACCTATGCTTATGATCAGGTTTATGCTTTAAACCAAGAAAGTGAAACAGGATCACAAATGGCTATGTCAAAATCTGTAAACTCACATAACTGGATTGGTCTTGTATCAACATTAACAACTAAAGTTGGTAGTCATCTTGATGTTTATGGTGGTGTTGATATGCGTTATTATAAAGGTATTCACACTAAAGAAATTAACGATTTATATGGTGGAGAATACTTCATTGATCGTTACCGTCAAAATGTTTCTGCTGTAAATAAAGCTAATGCTGAAACTGATGAGTTTTTGTATAAAAAACTTCAAGTTGGAGATATTGTTTATCGTGACTATGATGGTTACGTTTTACAAGAGGGTGCTTTTGGACAAGCAGAATACAATGAGGGTAAGTTAAGTGCTTTTGCTGCTGCATCTGTATCTAATACTTCTTATTGGAGATATGATCGTTTCTATTATGATAAAGAACATGCTAAGTCAGAAACTGTAAACTTTGTTGGTTTCACAGTAAAAGGTGGTGCAAATTATAACCTGGATGAGCATCATAATGTATTTGCTAATGTTGGATATATCAGCAGAGCTCCATTTTTCTCAGGGGGTGCATTTTTATCATCAACTGTAAGTAATGCAGTAAATCCTGATGCTGTTAACGAAAAGATTTTCTCTGTAGAGTTAGGATATGGTTTCCGTTCAAGATATTTAGATGCGAAAATTAATGCATATAGCACATCATGGATGGATAAAACAATGACTCGTTCAATGGATATTTTAGATGCGACAACCAGAGACGTTATTGATAGAGCAAACTTAAATATGCAAGGTGTAGACGCATTACATAATGGAGTTGAAATAGAATTAGCATCTCATTTGACTGACTGGTTAGATATTACAGGAATGCTTTCAATTGGTGATTGGAACTGGAATAGTAATTCTGTTGGTTATTTCTATAATGAAGCAGGACAGCCTTTAGCTGATAGTAATGGAACTTTAGCATCAGCAATTGGAGCAGATGATCATTCTTCTATGAAGTTAAATTTAAAAGATGTACCTGTTGGTGGATCTGCACAAACAACTGCTGCTATTGGTGCTAAATTTAAAATTACTAAAGATTTTAGATGTGGTATAGATTATAACTATATAGCCAGAAACTATGCTGACTGGTCATTTAGTAGTAGTGATTTAGCTATGAATAGTGAAAAGACTTATGAAAAATCATGGGAAATTCCATCAGCTTGGGTAGGAGACTTCTTTGCTAGTTATTCATTTCCATTTGGAAAAACAAGAGCAACTATATCAGGTAACGTAAATAATATTTTAGATCAGGAATATATAGCAGATGCTTATGATGGTGGAGATCATAATTGGCAAAGTGCATATAGAATATTCTATGGTTTTGGACGTACTTATAATGTTCGCTTAAAAATCAAATTTTAATCAATGAATAATACACAAAAGAAAATGAAGAATTTATTTTATATACTGGCTGTATTCCTTTTTGTATTTTCTAGTTGTGATTACAATGATGAAAATTTTGAAGGATTGGAAGACATGACGGAGCCAACAAATGTTCAATCTATAGAATTAACTTTATCAGAAGATAATTATTCTTCTATCTCAAGTAATTCTGAAAATAAAACATTGGCTGAAACTGCAGGCATTTCATCGGAGTTATCTGCATTAAAAACAACACAAGCTTTTACATCAACACTGACTGGTGCAGATTATATTCCTGCGTTTTTAAACGATGAGTATTATACTGCTGATGAAGGTTATGCTATAAAAGTAACTTACAATTATATTGAAGATGCGCCTGATTATTTAAACGATATCGCAGGAGCTGAGCTATATACAGCAACAAATGATGACTATGCTATAGCTTGGGGTGCATCTGGAAATACATATTTAACACCTTCTTATCCAATTGAAAATTATGCTAACACTATATTGTCTCAAGCATATGAGTCTGCAGAAGAAGGGGATGTTAAAGTATTAGCTTATAATTATTATGAAGGTGGCAATATTGAAATCAGAACATCTTTAAATGAAGATTTTGAGTCTATAAGTACATATGAAGATGTAGCTGTTTCAGGATGGACTAATTTTGCAGAAACAGGTGATGTTTTATGGCAAGGTCGTTCTTATAGCAGTAATTTATATCCACAATGTACTGCTTATGGTGCAAGTGGTGATGTTGTTTCGTGGTTGATATCACCTTCAGTTACCTTGTCAGGTATTGAAAATCCTAAATTAACGTTTGATGTTACTTTAGGTTATTACAATGCAGACTGTTTACAAGTTATGATATCAGATGATTATAACGGAGTAGATCCTACTACAGCTACATGGACAGATGTTACATCTGCATTTGCATTTTATCACGCATCAAGTGGTTATACAAGTATGTATTGTCCAGGTGTATACGATTTAAGTAGTTATACAGAAAGTCCAATTTATATTGCATTTAAGTATGTAGGTAATTCATCTACAGCAACAACAACTGTTCAAATAGATAACGTTCAAGTGAATTCAGATATCACAGTATCTGAAGAAGCAGCGTATACTGAAGACTTTACTGCAGGTATAGATAGTTGGGCAAATGTTGCTGTTCAAGGAACAAAAACATGGTCGGCAGGTTCATATAGTGGTACTAGTTATGCTAAAATTAGTGCTTATGGAACAACTGAAGAGCAAGAGGCTTGGTTAGTTTCTCCTACTATTAGCGTACCATCAGGCAATGCGCCTCAATTTAAATTCCAGGTATCAGTTGGTTATTATAATGCTTCAGGTTTATCAGTGCTTATTTCTTCTGATTATGTAGATGATGTAACAACTGCAACATGGACTGATATTACAGAAAGTTTTGATATTCCAGAGGGACCAACAAGTGGGTACAGTACTTTTGCTGTGGCCGGAGCATATTCTTTAAATGAATATTTAGGTCAAAATGTAACTGTAGCATTTAAATATGTAGGAAATGGAAGTGATAGCAGAACAACAACATACGAAGTAGCTGATGTTAATGTTGTTTCATATACTAAAACAGCTAGTGCTTCTTTAAAATCATTAAGTACAAAATCAAGTACTTTCTATACTACATATTATATTCCATATGAATATAACGGATCAAAATGGGAACAATATGAAGGCGTTGTTATGCCGAACTCTGCTGATTATGAGTCTATGGGTATTGGCTATTTCTCATCTTCAGTTTCAATTGATGACTATTTAGAAACTTTCTTAGAACAAAATTATCCATATGCACAAGAAGAAGATGTTGTTGCAGTGGGTTATTTATATGGAAGTGCAACTGGTCTGGGTGCTAAAGAATTTATCTATACTTCAGGACAATGGATGAGTAGTGTTGATCCTGTAGAAGTAACAGAACAGTTTGTTAAATCATCAACTGGTTTCGTTTGGGATCCAAGTGTGGTTATTAATTTATTGCCAGTTAAAAACTCAGAACCAGCTACTACTTTCTATCAAGCAGCAACTGATTGGGTTTGGGAAAATGTAGATCAGGCAGAGTTAGGTGCTTCAAATAAAGGTGATGGTTATGTAACTTCATACGGTAATAATGAATACTATACTGGATGTTCTGCATACTATAATAATATTGACATGCGTCCAGCAAAAGCAATTGAACAATATTCAGCAGGATATGAAGGTATGACTGATGACGAAATAGTAGCTTTAATGACTGAAAGACTAAAGTTGTTATGGGCGAAGTACTTGCGGTTCAATATCCAGATGTAGAACCTATTTCAGGTGTAGATTATACTTATACTGTGAATGTTGGTATTTATACCGGTTCTTCAATTACAGATGTAACTCATAGCTTAGTTTATAAAGTATCAGGAGTAGGAGAGTTTGAATATGTAAGCGGTCCTACAGCAATTGAATAGTATATCTTATTTTTATTATATTATGGCTATCTCAATAAGAGATAGCCTTTTTTCATTTTTATTCTTCACTTCTATTTTGATAGATTTAGTCTTAAATCATCAAATTTCATATTTATCTCTTATAGTATGTAGGATTTTTCTATTTTTGTTTTGTTGAGTGAAATAGAAATCGATTAAACTTTGCATGGAGCATTTTGATGTAATCTTAGTATTTGTTGTACTTGCTTTTATACTTATTTCTTTATATAAAGAGCTTTTAGGAGCAGCATTTACTTTTTTTGTTGCAGTGATGATATTAGGATTCTTTGGTGTTTTAACGCCAAAAGAATTACTGGCAGGTTTTGCTAATGAGCAAATTGCTGTAATAATAATGCTTTTGTTATTAGGAGATGCTATTCGGCAGATATCTGTTATTGAAATTTTCTTCAGTAAAATTTTTCCCCGGCAAAGTGGATATCGGGGATTTTTATCTCGTATAATGTTATGGATTGGTGGATTTTCAGCATTTTTAAATAATACACCTCTTGTTGCAGTCATGATGCCTTATGTGCATAATTGGTCGAAAAGAAATGATATATCACCCTCTAAATTATTATTACCTCTCTCGTATGCAGCAATTTTAGGTGGATGTGTTACACTAATTGGAACATCGACAAACCTCATAGTTAATGGTATGGTTATAGATCAGACCATATTTCCGGATATGGAACCGCTTCATATGTTTGATTTCTTTTGGGTAGGTTTTCCGATGTTGGTAATAGGATTCTTATATTTATTTTTCTTTGGAGACAAACTATTACCGAAACGTAGTCCCTTAACAAAGAGTATCTCAGGTTCTGAAAGAAAGTATGTAGTAGAAGCTAAAGTGAAAAAGAACTCTAAGCTTGCAGGTAGAACAATTGAAGATTCGGGTTTAGGAAACAGTAAAGGATTATTCCTTGCTGAAGTAGTAAGAAAGAACTATACTTTTCAGGTATTTGATAAGGATTTCGTTCTAGAGGAAGGAGACTTGTTAAGATTTGCCGGAGAAAGCGAAGATATTGCTAATTTGTTATCAGATACCAGTAATTTAAGTCTACCATCAGTTGGTATGATGAGTCGACTCAAAAGGGCAGATGTGGTTGAAATCGTGATATCACATAATAGTACCTTAATTTCAAAAATGGTTAAAGATATTAACTTTAGAAGTAAGTATGATTCAGTGTTGTTTGCAATTCATAGAAATGGAGAAAGAATTACAGGGAAATTAGAAGAAATAAAACTTAAAGCTGGTGATGTTATTTTGCTTTTAGCAGGTGCAGATTTTAATTCAAGATCATCAGATGATATGGACTTCTACTTAATCTCAAAAGTTAAAGAAGTTAGAAAGCCTGAGCGATATAAAATATGGACTTTGTTCGGAGGTACTTTACTTGCAATATTTCTATCCGCATTAAATTTAATTCCTTTATTTATGGGATTACTTGTAGTGCTTGTTGTAATAAATATTCTTGGTGTGGTTAGCGCCAAAGATTTACCCAAAAGTATCGACTATAATTTAGCCGTAATTATTGCTCTGTCTCTAGCTCTGGGTACAGCAATGATTAAAACTGGTGTTGCAGATATGATCGCAAGTTTTATGATATCGATTCTTTTTCCGTTTGGAGCAGTTGCTGTTTTGTTCGGGATATACCTGATTACTTCAGTTTTAGCAGCATATATTACTAATAAAGCAGCTGTGGCCATTATTTTCCCAATCTCTTTAACAGCGGCTCATACATTAAATCTTAATCCCTTACCTTTTGCTTTGGTTGTTTCTTTTGCAGCTGCAGCAAATTTCCTTACTCCTATAGGGTATCAAACAAATCTTATGGTTTATGGACCAGGTGGATATACTTTTAAGGATTTTTTTAGGATAGGTTGGCCGTTGACATTAATCTATATGTTTGTTACTGTAGCGATACTTAATTATATGTATTTGTAATGCTATTAATTTTGCTTATTAATTGCAATAATCCATTTGGGATATTCGGTGGCTAGCAAATCTTCAGGCCAATATCCATACCATCCATAACCAGCTCTTCGTTCGGGATTAACTTCAGCAAGAGAGTATACCTTTATACCAGCTCTTGTACACATAAATGGTTTGTTGGTCTCAATTTCATAGAAACGAGCCCAGATTGGCGGAGCGGTCGAATCATTAATAACAACTCTATCTATTTCAAGATTAACTCCTTCGTATGTACCTTTGGGAACATGTATATCTTTAATTCTAATATTGTGCAATTTTGACTCTTCAAGCCATTGAATAGCATCCTTAATTGATGTATAAATGGAATCGTTAGGCTTTGCAACTCTCATTAAAAGCTGAATGATGGCTGTTGTTTCTTTTGATGCAATAGAAGGTAATTCGTAGGTTCTGGCCTTAACTGGTTTAAATGTTTCGTGGCTGTGTTGTTGACACCATCCTTTCTTTTTGTTACTGACTACAATCTGACATTTTAATATGGTATTTAAAGCCTTTTCTTCAGCTTCAATAAGCTCTTCTTTTATAGAATCGGGTATCCATTCATATTGAGGCTTATTTTCTTTTACATCTAATAATAAATGCATAATTCCAGTCATAACATTGTCGTTAAATGTAATGGCATCTACATCCCAACCTCTCCATCCCCCAGAAGGACGTTGAGTATTTATAATGTATTCTAATCCATTTTTAGCACTTTCTTTAAATATATCATTGCCTGTATTATAATAAAGTTTCGATAAAAATTCTATTTGAGGGTGAGTATTGTCATTATCAAATGTACTCGTTAATGTATGTTCTGTTAAAGTATGTTTTAATGAATCAACATTGATGTTCGCTAACCAATCCATATTCTTGGGCCAACCACCATCTGGATTTTGATATTTTACGAAGTTTCTTCCAATAGCCTCTATACTGTCAGTGGGAAAACGATTGTAATTAAAGTTTTGCGAGAATAAATTCCAGTGATGTATTCCATCACTAAATTTATCTAATGAAATAGGTAGTTTTTCTTTTGAGTTATTAGTTGATGAAGAACATGAATTTAATATTATTATAGCAAATACAAGTAATAAGTGTCGCATAGATTTTTCATTTCTTAAATTAGGAAGGCTTAAAAATACCAAAGGCTTTATGTATCATAAAGCCTTTAGGTAAAAAAATGTATGTTGTAAATTTCTATTTACATGCAATAGTTTCAATTTCAACTAAAACTCCTAACGGAAGTTCTTTTACTGCAAATGCAGCTCTTGCTGGAGGATTTTCTGAATAATATTTACCATAAATCTCATTCATATCCTTAAAGTTTGCCATGTCAGACAATAAACAAGTTGATTTTACAACATCACTAAAGCTATAACCTGCTTCAGTTAATATTGCTTCAATGTTTTTCATAACTTGTTCAGATTGTTCTTTTATACCACCTTCTACAACTTTTCCTGTTTCAGGATTAATAGGAATCTGACCTGAAATAAATAACATTCCATTGGCTTCAATGGCTTGACTGTAAGGTCCGATTGCTGCGGGGGCATTTGATGTACTTATAACCTTTTTCATTTTGTAATATTTATGTTTTTGCTTTAGGATCTATATTCTTATATAATGAAAAACTTCTCTAAAAATTTGGATTGTCTCTTGCGCTACTTCTCTTATCATATTTTAAATCCTGAAGTAAAGAAGAATTTACACTAATAGAGAAGAAATAAGACTTGTATTTACCAACCGGAACGAGGTTGAAACTCATTCCCCAACAATGAAGATCTCTGGAAACTCTAAAGTTGGTATGAGAAATTTCTTGTGTGTCGAAATTATAACCAGAAGAAAATGAAAATTTCCATTTAGGTGTTAAAGAGAAATCACCACTAAAGTTTACACTTGAGCTTATCTCCTTTTTGTAAGCCATTTTACTTTTGTCAAAATCACCATTTGTTAGTCTCAAACTATAATTAAGAGATAAGTTCCATGGAAATTCAAACTTTGTATAGCCATCATCACCTATCTGTGATTCTTGATTTCCTCTTGTGTTAGCAAAAGCATCAGGTAATTGATCTGATCTGTCTAATGGATTATTCATATCATTTTCTGGAGGAGTACTTTCGTCTGGATTTGCGTTGTCTCCTTCCGTTACTCCATTCCTGGCATCTCTCCATTTCTTTAGTTTCTCAGATCCAAAAGAAAGACCAAAACTTAAATTAGCAGACTCTAATCGAGCTAGTTTTTGTTTATTTTTCCATAAAGATTCATTAATCCTAATTACAGAACCTGTAGCTGATGTATCTAATGCATATGGATCAAAAGTTCCTCCAAAGTTAATATTTGTACCAAAAATCTTGGTTCTACCACTCATGCTGATCTTTGACCATTTTAGTGAATCAGCCAGGAAATTATGAGATGTAGAAAAGTTTAAGCTCTCCAAAATCTTTATTTTTTTATAACCAGTAGAGTCTTTGTCACTTTTAACTTTCATTTCAAGGGTATTACCAAGAGATAAACCTAAAGACCCGGATTTACCTTTACCTGGAGTTCCATAAAGTGAACCTTCATATCGGGAATATTCATAATTAATGATAGAATCAAGGTCTGGATTATAGTATTCGAACCAGTCGTAGTAACCATATTTTTCTTTGCCAAAATCAGGTCGGGCAGATAAGCTGACAGAAGGCGTCATTACATGGCGTATTTTATCTACTTTATCTCCAAAAATAGATCTCCAAGGGGTAAAGAAAGTATAAAATTTGGTCGATGTACTAACAGAATAGCTGTAATCATAAACTCTATTAAACCCACTGGTCGTATCTTTTACTACAATTTCCTCATTCTCTTCGTCCCATTCTTTTGTTATTGATTTTGTATACCATCGTTCCGTGTAATTAACAGATGGCGTTAAGGTAAAATACTTTAATAACTTTAAGTTCATAGATAATGGGATAGAGTGTTTTGCTCCATTTTCCCATTCCTGAGGAAATTTCTTTTTACCTAATTCACTTTCTTCTGTACTAATATAGTTTTTTACATTACCAGTATAAGATAAACTGATTTTTTCATACCATGCTTCTTTAGATCCTACCTTGTTTTTACTTTTAAAAGGGAATATACGATTCATCGTTAAAGTAAGATCGGGAGCTGTAAAGCTAACCGTTGAATCACTGGTGTTTTGAGATGCCAGTATGTTGGCAGAAAAGTTAAATGGTGCTTTAGGAAACTTTCTACTGTATGAAATACTTGATCTTTTCGTACTTTGAGCAAGTGTGTTTACATTGATAATACTGGAAACATTATTTCGGTCGTATGAACTACTGGAGTAATTTACGCTCGCAGAAAATGTTTGATAAGGATTTGCTTTTGAGTCCTGACGGTGTGACCAAGTCAAAGAAAAGTCTTTTGATTTGCTGTAATCAGGCAAATCTTTATCACTAGTTACATTAACTATATATTGAAAATTTAAATTACCTGAGAACTTATAGTTTAACTTATACTTTGAATTTGCTCTTGCACCCCATGATTCATTTGCATAAAGATCACCAGTTACTGCTAAATCAAAATAATCACTTGCAGCCCAATAGTAACCTCCATCACGTAAAAATAAACCTCTGCTACTTTCTTCTCCATATGATGGCATAATGATACCAGAACTATAACTGCTGGTATTGGGAATAACAGCAAATGGAATACCTAAGGGTAAAGGAATGTCTTCTACTACCAGATAGGCTGGGCCAGTAATGGTTTTTTTACCAGGTATGACTTTCGCTTTTGTTAGATTTAAATAAAAGTGAGGATGCTCATGATTGTCACATGTACTATAATGTCCGTCTTTTATTGAAAAGGAATCATCCGGAGCTTTTTTAGCAAATTCACTTACTACATAACCTTCACCTTGTTCTGTAACAACATGTTCAATAATGGCTTTTTCACTCTCAAAATTATATTTGATAGTTTTCATCTCATAAGATCCACTTTTATCTGTAAAAACAGGAAGACCAGAAGCTACTCCTAAGGAATCCTCAATACCATAAGCGTAAGTTAAACTGCTATCTAAATCTAATTCAATACATGCAGCAGTAAGCGTGATATCCATATATTTTACTTCTGCATCGCCATATAAAAATACCTTTCGCGATCCATCCATTGTCATTATAATGGAATCTTTTGCGGTATATTCAACATCTGCATCTATACCTAATCCTTCCGATTTCTTAGGTGGATTAATCATTGCTGAATCCGGAACAAGAGACATAGAGTCTTTCGGTAAGGGTGGAATTGTATCTAAAGAATTATTCTGTGCAAAACAAAAATTATAAAAAAAGCTGAAAATCAGAACGATAAATGTAATTGTCGCTTTAATGTAATATCCTTGTTTTGTATGATTTGTATTATGATTCAATGCGATTGTGCTTTAATTTCCAAGATTCGACAAAAATAAATAAAAATTGATGATAGAAACTTTTTATTTTCAAAATTACCTATCAGTTGTACTTTTTTATTCAATAATTAAAACTGTTTGGTAATAATTGATGATTAGTTATAAGATTGTGTGATGATATAAGTGTTTGATACATTGGTATGATGTTAATATTTAATTGACTTAATATATTTTGTTCGGATGCATATCAAATAATTTGCCACTATTTTTATAAAAGTAATTTTTACATGTTTTTTGTAATATTTTATGTACATGAAGGGTAGATTTTCAATAGCAAGAGTTATTTTTGAGAATTATTTAATAATTATATAGTTGTTGAGTTATAGATGAAAAAATCCTTAAAATATATTACCCTTATAGTTTGTATTCTGTTTGTAAGTGTCATAAGTAATTTTGTGTTGGCACAAACTACAGGTAAATTTAAAAAAGTAGTTATAGATGCCGGACATGGTGGAAAGGATCCTGGTGCTCATGGTGATTATGCAAAAGAAAAGGATATTGTATTAGCTGTAGCATTGAAACTAGGTAATTATATTGAAAAATATATGCCGGAAGTGGAAGTCGTTTATACAAGAAAGAAAGATGTATTTGTTCCTTTGTCAGAGAGAGCAGAAATCGCAAATAAATCAGACGCAAATTTATTTATTTCTATTCATGCTAATTATATTGCAAATCCTAAAATTACAGGAACCGAAACATTTGCTTTGGGATTACACAGAACTCAGGACAATCTTGAGGTTGCTAAAAAAGAAAACTCGGTAATTGTTTTAGAGGAAGACTATTCTACTACATACGAAGATTTTGACCCGAATTCATCTGAATCATATATAATATTTGAGTTGTATCAAAATATTTATTTGAATCAAAGTCTTGAAATGGCAGATTTAGTGCAACATCAATTTACAGAAAGAGTCGGTCGAAGAAACAGGGGGGTAAAGCAAGCTGGTTTTTTGGTGTTAAGAGAAACAGCAATGCCTGGAGTTCTTGTTGAATTAGGCTTTTTAAGTAATACAAACGAAGAAAAATATCTGACTTCCAATGAAGGGCAGGCTTTGTTAGCATCTGGTATATTTAGAGCCTTTAGAGATTATAAGGAAAATTTTGAAGCTAAAAATAATCTCGATATTAAAGAGGTTCCGATAGCAAAGAAAACAAGTGATATTTTGTATAGAATTCAGGTTGCCAGTAGTAAGAAACAAATCAAAGAAGGTACTTCGATATATAAAAAATTTGAAAAATTATTTGAGTATCAGGATGGCAAATATTATAAGTATGCCGTTGGTGAATCCAATAGTTTTAACGATATTAGTTTGCAAGTAAGTAAAGTGCAGGAAATAGTTAAAGACTGTTTTGTAATTGCATTTAAAGATGGAAAGAGAATTTCTTTGCAAGAAGCGAGGAAATTAACAAATGAATAATTAGAATAAACTTCAGAGGTAAAAAGCAACTTTTTTTATTAGGTGGGGGCACCTAAGTAATAATTTAATTCAGAGCAATCTGTAATATTATATTAGTTACCATGAATGAATTTATTCCAATTATAGATGAAGGTTCTGCTGTTCCTAAGTTTTTACAAGTTGTAAATGCTTTTGAGGAAGCAGTTAAAAGTGATAAGCTGAAAGTGGGAGATAACCTTCCGTCAGTTAATGAATTGTGTTCAAAGTGTGGCTTAAGTCGAGATACTGTATTTAAAGCATATACAGAACTTAAAACCAGAAAACTTATTGAATCCGTGCCCAATAAGGGGTATTATGTATCTAGCAATTCATCAAGTGTATTTTTGTTCTTAGATACCCTGAAAGCATATAAAGAAGTGCTATATGGAGCATTTCGATCTGCTCTTCCAGGAAGAATTAATGTCGATGTCCATTTTCATCATTATAATCCAAGAGTTTTTGAAGATATTGTTAGGTATGCAGCTGGTAAGTACAGTCATTATATAATAATGAATTTTGATCATGAAAAGGTTAAATCAGCTCTTTCAGCAATAGATCCTTCAAAACTATTATGTATCGACTGGAACATACATGTTCCCAAAAAAAGTTCCTTTCTGGGACAGGATTTTGGGCAGTCTGTTTATGAAAATCTATGTAAAGTGGAGGCGAAGTTAAAAAAGTATTCAAAAATGTTCTTTGTTTATCCAGAATATACTAATCACCCGAAAATAACCGTTGATATATTTGAGCAATTTTGCATAGATAAGGAATTAGATTATGAAATTGTATATAAACTAGAGGATATTCATCCGCAAAATGGTCAAATGTATTTTACTGTAAGTGATCGGGCGTTAGGTGAAATATTAGATATAACATCAGAACTAAATTTAGAGATAGGTAAAGAGATTGGATTAATTTCTTATAACGAGACTCCGACTAAAAAATATATTAAAGAAGGTATTACTGTAATATCAACAGATTTTGCATTGATGGGGAAAAAAATGGCAAATTTTGTGGAAAAAGATGAAAAAATCAACGAATTTGTTCCTACCAATATAATAGAAAGACATTCTTTATAAAGGTTTATGTTAATTAGATAATTTGGTGTATGTTTTAAAATTAATTGTTATGAATACTTGACATTTATTAATAAAACAGAGTAATTTGCAGATGTGTTATTATCGATATTTAAAAAAAAGTATTCCTCTTATGAACTTAATATCTGTTAATAATGTTTGTAGTGTTAAGTTAAACTTTAATATCTTAAATTATGAAGCAAATTACTGATTTATTTGAATCTTCAAAAGAGTATATTGTTACTTATGGAGGTCAACTTGTTTTAGCTATTCTAACCCTAATAATAGGTTTTTGGGTTATTGGTAAATTTACCAAAGCGCTAAAAAAAGCATTTCAATTAAAGCACATTGATGAAACATTGCAGCCGTTCCTGATCGGGATGCTGAATTATACTCTTAAAACTTTATTAGTTATAAGTGTAATGACGATGGTGGGAATTCAAATGACATCGTTTATTGCAATTCTGGGTGCTGCAGGTTTAGCTGTAGGTATGGCCCTTTCTGGAACTTTACAAAACTTTGCAGGAGGTGTAATGCTCTTAATTCTTAAACCTTTTAAGAAAGGTGATTTTATTGAGGCTCAAGGGTATAAAGGTACCGTTTCTGAAATTCAGATTTTTAGTACTGTTTTAAAAACTCCAGATAACAAGATCATTTTTATTCCCAATGGAGGATTATCAACTTCTAGTTTAATTAATTATTCAAGAGAACAAGAGCGCAGAGTTGATTTTTCTTTTGGAATTGGTTATGGAGATGATATTGATAAAGCCAAATCTGTAATTAAGCAAGTTATCGATAGTCAGGATAAAATATTACCAGAACCAGCTCCATTTATTGCTGTTGGTGAACTAGCTGATAGTTCAGTAAATATTACAACAAGAGTCTGGACAAAGGGAGCCGATTATTGGGAGGTATTCTTTTATATGAATGAAATGATTAAAAAAGAATTTGACAAGCAGGGTGTTTCTATACCATTCCCTCAAAGAGATGTTCACATCTATAATAAATAACCTAAATATATAAACTTCACACAATGATTAAGAATGTACTTATAGCAGTATTTTGCTTAGTTTTTACTATTAATACGTTTGCACAGGAGCAAAAAAATGATTCTGTTAAACACTGGAAGGCCGGAGGAAATTCTTCTTTGAATTTTTCACAAGTTTCTTTATCTAATTGGTCGGGAGGGGGAAATAATTCCCTTGCAGGTACTTTTTTATTTAAGGGATTTTTAAACCATAAAAAAGGAAAAATTGCATGGGATAATACTTTAGATGTTGGTTATGGATTAACAAAACAAGGTGATTATAAAGTAGCCAAGTCTGAAGATAGAATACACCTTACTACAAAGTTGGGATATGAAAATGGAGGTCACTGGTTTTATACTGCTATGGCTGATTTTAAAACTCAATTCTCAGTTGGATATAAAGATCCCTTAGTACAGGAAGTTCAGGTTTCTGAATTTATGGCTCCCGGATATTTGCAATTTTCACTGGGTATGGATTATAAACCTTCTGATAATTTTTCTTTATTTATATCTCCTTTAACCTCTAAGATGACCTTTGTTACTAATGATTCGTTAGCTAACGTAGGTGCCTTTGGGGTTGATACAGGTGAGAATATGAGAGGTGAATATGGTGCTTCATTAAAGTTAACAGCTAAAAAGAAGGATATAGTTAAAAATGTTAATGGTTACACCAGGTTAGATTTGTTTACAAATTACTCAGAAAATCCTCAAAATATTGATGTAGATTGGGAATTTGGTTTGAATATGAAAATTAATGAATTCCTTAGTGCAGTATTTACTACAAATATTATTTACGATGATGATATTAAATATGTAAATACAGATGGAGTTGAGGAAGGACCAAGAATGCAAATGAAACAACTGTTTGGAGCTGGGCTTTCATATACATTTTAAATAATAGAAACAGGGGTTTTTAACCCCTGTTGATTTTTATAAGATAATTTCTCCTCTAAAATAATTTTTAAATATCCAGTATTTAGAAATTGATATCTTACCTTGAAAGAAAAAAAACTGTTTTGTTTTTTCTTCTTACAGAACAATTTAAGTTCCGGGTTATATTCCATGCACTCAATCAATATTCTATTCCAACAAACTGATTCATTGATTTTATTATTGATTGTTGAGTGTTTTATTCAAATAGCGCATACTTACACTTTAAATTTTTAATACCAATCAATCCAAAAATATTATAATGTTCTATCAGAAAGTATTAATTTCGTAAATAATAAATAGAGAAGATATTTATAGGATTGGAATAATTTAATAAAAACGTCGAATAAAGGAATATCAAATTTATATTTAGTAATATACTGTACAACTAAGTTTGTATGCCTACCTTTGCGCGCTAATAAAGTTTATAATAATTATGGGAGAAGTAATAAATTCTTTGCATACTTTTCATATACCAGTTATGGGGACTGGTTATACTGTTGAATCACCAATAAAAGTGGCTCAATATGGTATTGATTCAGTTGTGCCCATCACAGATCATTATATGATGGAACAAGTCCGTGAGATGTACTGTAAAGAAAGAGGTCTTGAGTACGAGGCGGAAGATTTATCTAATTCAGATGCACGATCTAATGTTATTAGGAAGTATTTAGATTTAATGCATGATATAGTAATAGAAAAGTTTGAACTCCTAAGAAATTCTGAATTTACAGAAGGTAGTGAGATTACGAAATATTTTGAGTTATTACCTGATAACAATAAATTAAAACAATTATATAATGAAATGCTTGTTACTAATGGTGATGAGCAATTACATCTGCAGGAATCATTACGTAAATTAATGAAGGCTGGTAGTATTGATGTTAACATTATGACTAAATTGGATGGTGTGAATTATGATTCAAATAATGAGCAATTACCAATTGAATATAATGATGCGCATGCTGCCTTAAAAGGATTTGCAGAAAGTAAAGTAAATGGTTCAGTTGTTTTATCTGCAGGACTGAATCCAAGATTATACGGTTTTATATCTCAATTTGATGACTTTTTCCCAAATGAAAAAGGAGAGTTAAAAAAACGTATTATTCTTAAAGTTAGTGACTACCGTTCAGCTATGGTTCAAGGTCGTTTCTTGGCCAAAAAAGGATTATGGGTTTCTGAATTTAGAATTGAATCAGGGTTAAACTGCGGAGGACATGCATTTGCTACCGATGGTTACTTATTAGGACCTATCTTAAAGGAGTTTAATGATAACAGAGATAAGTTATCAGAGATGTTATTCTCAGCTTATACTGATGTATTAGAAAAAGAGAAAGGGATTATTTTAGAAAAAGAATACCCATTATATTTTACTGTACAAGGTGGTGTAGGTGATGCAGATGAGCACAAAATGTTTTTAGAACATTATAATATGAAATCAGTTGGTTGGGGATCGCCATTTATGTTGGTTCCGGAAGCAACAACTGTTGATGATTATACTTTGAACCTATTAAAAAATGGAACTGAAGAAGATTTCTATTTGAGTAATATATCTCCTTTAGGTGTTCGTTTTAATTCGATAAAAGGTAATTCTGCAGATATTGAAAAGATGAAACGATTTGAAGAAGGTAAGCCAGGTGTTGCTTGTTTAAAAAAGTTTCTTCAATTTAATACTGAATTTAGTAAAAAGCCAATTTGTACTGCATCAGTAACTTACCAAAAGAAAAAAATTGAGGAATTAAAAGCATCAATTGTTAATCCTTCAGAATTAAAAGCTAAAATTGAAAAAGTTGTAGAGAAGGCTTGTTTATGTATGGGATTAGGAAATACTATATTAGAGCACTATAACCTTGAAATAGCTAAGGGAAATCATGGTGTTGTGGTATGTCCAGGACCTAACTTAGCTTATTTTAATAAGATTACGTCTCTTCGTGAGATGGTTGATTTTATCTATGGAAAGACAACAACTCTTTTTAATTCTAAAAGACCAAATGTATTTATTAAAGAATTAAATATTTACATTGATTATCTTAAGGAGAAAATTGACGAATGTAAAGATGAATTTAGTACTCCTGATATTAAGTATTTTAATACATTCAGAAAGAATCTTCAGGATGGGATAGTTTATTATAAAGAACTATTTTCTAAAGGAGATGAACTATTTTCAAATATGAAAAATAGTGTATTAACAGATTTAGCTAAATATAAATCAGAACTGGAATCTATCTTTATTCCAGAAACGGTTTAAACAGATATTTCTATACATATAAATCCCAGTAATCTAAATGATTTCTGGGATTTTTTTTTGTATACATTTTCAATAATTTCTTAATATTATAAAATGTATTGATAGAATAATGGATACATGAATGATTAGTGGTTAGTTTTTAAAAATTAGAAAATAATCGATATGTTAATATGTCTTTAGTCTTTAGTCTAAAATCTAAACATCTATTTATTGTTATACAAACTTAAAATTCTTCCTGTATATGGCTGGTGATACATTTGTAATTTGCTTAAATATTCTTGAAAAGTGATATCTGTCTGCGAAACCGCAAGTGTTAGCAATTTCATCTATTGATAAATTAGTGTGATGAAGGAGAATGCAAGATTCATCAATTCTTTTTTTTCTGATATAATTCTGGGGTGCTGTACCAATTTCTTTTTTGAATAATCGTGTAAAAGCATTTGTTGCTAACGAAACTCTTTGTGCCAAATTGATATTGCATAAGTCATGCTTAATATTGTTTTCAATATAATTAATTGTTTCAAGAATTCTATAATCTGTTGTAAGACCATACCTTTTCTCCTGTTCAATTTCTGAAAGTAAATCTGTTATTAGTGAATGAATATTAAGCATTACATGAAAATCAAAATGATGATTTTCCTTCATTAGATGATCCTTAATGGTCTCTAATTTTTTCTGGAGATGTTCAGTTATTTTGAAAACGAATATGCTGGGTTTTATATTGTCGTAAAATGCACCTAGTTTGAAATGGATAAATAAATGAAATACATATTTCCCTTTCAAGCTATTCAGAGAGTCATAAGTTAATCTTTCTCCGTTAAACCAATAACTAGTAGTTGGTATGTCATGATCAAAAAGATAAGTTGAGAAGCTCGTGTTTGGAGGAATTAATATTACGGTATTTTCATCTAATTCATAGGTCTTGTTTTCGTGATTAATAGTAGCTCCTTTATACTTGTTATTATAAATTCTCCAATATGGATATGATAGTTCATTGAACTCCCAATGATTTAGCCACCAATATCTACAGCAAAGAAGTTCGATGTTTATATTAGGGAAAAACTGTATAATATCTGAAGGATCACCTTTGTCGGGGATTTTTTTTAAGGGAATCATAAAGGTTAATGTTTAAAATAGATACAAAAATAAATTAAATAGACATTTATTTAAAATTTATTCTATCTCAAATTTGTATGTCGATTAAAGTTTAGTAAACCAATTAAATCATTGTAAAAAAATCAACTTGCTTTAATCTACACATAATTAATTTTTTAACTCATTAATAAACTTACAAGAATAATACATTAGTTATGGCTAACAGATTAATAGGTGATTTGCCTAAAGTTGGTATACGTCCTGTAATAGACGGTAGAGAAAGAGGTGTTAGAGAGTCATTGGAAGTTCAGGTTATGGACTTAGCAAAAGCAGCTGCTCAATTTATAGAATCAAATTTAAGGTTTCCTGGTGGAGAAAAAGTTGAATGTGTAATTGCAGATACTTGTATTGGTGGTGTGGCAGAGGCTGCAATGTGCGCTAATAAATTTAAAAAAGAAGGTGTTGGTGTTTCTTTAACAGTTACTCCTTGTTGGTGTTACGGTACAGAAGTTATGGATACAGATCCTTTGATGCCTAAAGCTGTTTGGGGATTTAACGGAACCGAACGTCCGGGAGCAGTTTACCTTGCTGCTGCTTTAGCTGGTTATACACAAAAGGGCTTACCTACATTTGGAATTTATGGTAGAGATGTTCAGGATGCAGGAGATACAAATATTCCTGAAGATGTTCAGGAAAAAATTCTTCGTTTTGTAAAGTCAGCATTGGCAGTGGCTCAAATGAATGGAAAATCATACTTGTCTATAGGTTATAGCTCGATGGGTATTGCTGGATCTATGGTGGATAGCAACTTTTTTCAGGATTATTTAGGGATAAGAACTGAATTTGTAGAATCTGTTGAAATACTTCGTCGTATAGATGAAGGTATTTATGATGAAGATGAATTTAAGAAAGCTCTTGCATGGACTAAAGAAAATTGTAAAGAAGGTAAGGATTTAAATGATCCGGATAAACAAGCTGATATTGCACGTAAAGAATTAGAATGGGAGACAGTTGTTAAGATGACATTGATATGTCGTGATATGATGATTGGTAACCCTAAAATTATTGATAAAGGATTTAGAGAAGAGGGTTTAGGTAGAAATGCTATTTTAGGTGGTTTTCAGGGGCAAAGACAGTGGACAGATTATCAGCCAAATGCTGATTTTACTGAGGCAATATTAAATTCATCTTTTGATTGGAATGGAATCCGTCAGGCATTTGTTTTTGCTACAGAGAACGATAGTTTGAATGGTGTTTCTATGTTATTTGGGCATTTGTTAACTAATACAGCTCAAATATTCTCTGATGTTAGAACATATTGGAGTCCGGATGCAGTTAAAAGAGTTACAGGCAAGGACTTGTCAGGTACTGCTAAAGGGGGAATAATTCACTTAATAAATTCTGGTTCAACAACCTTGGATGCTACTGCTCAGCAAAGGGATGAGAATGGTAATCCAGCAATGAAACCTTATTGGGAAATTTCTACAGATGAAGCTCAAAAATGTTTAGATAATACAGTTTGGCCTCCTGCCAATAAAGGTTATTTTAGAGGAGGAGGATTTTCATCATTATTTAAAACGCAAGGTGAAATGCCTGTTACAATGTGTCGTTTAAATATGGTGAAAGGATTAGGGCCAGTTCTTCAGATAGCTGAAGGGTGGACTGTTGAACTTCCTGAAGAAATACATGATATTTTAGATAAACGTACTGATCCAACCTGGCCTACAACATGGTTTGTGCCAAGAACAAATGGAGAAGGGGCTTTTAAGGATGTATATAGTGTGATGGCGAATTGGGGTGCAAATCATGGTGCCATTAGCTATGGACACATTGGTGCAGACTTAATTACTTTAGCTTCTATGCTTCGAATTCCTGTGAATATGCATAATGTTGAGGACGATAAAATTTTCCGTCCTAGTGCCTGGGCCTCATTTGGAGAAGATAAAGAAGGGGCAGATTATAGAGCTTGTGAAAACTACGGACCATTATATGGTATCAAATAAGAATTGAGGTTTAAATAAAAGTACTTTCTTAAATAATGATTTAATCATATATATTAAGAGAGTACTTTTGTTATTTAAAACAAATGGATACAAAAGATATAGCTATAGTTTTTGATTGTGGTGCAACCAATGTCAGGGTAGTAGCAATTGATGTTACAGGAAAAGTTATTGCATCTCATTCATTAAGTAATGAAACAGATGAGGATCCATATTATAAAGGAGGTCGAATCTGGGATCTGGATAAGTTATGGGGTAAGTTATGTGTTGCTTCTAAAAAAGTGGTTTCCTCAGTAGATGTAAAAAGAATTGCAGGTGTTACCTTCACCACCTTTGGGGTTGATGGTGCTTTTGTTGATGAAAAAGGTGCGTTATTATATCCTGTTATATCATGGCAATGTCAGCGCACTACTCCTATAATGGAAAGTATTGAAAAATATATTCCTTTACAAGAAATATATCGTTTAAGTGGAGTTTTTCCCTATGCCTTTAACACCATCAATAAAATGATTTGGTTTAAAGAAAATAGGGCTGATGTTATAGATAAAGCATATCGATTTCTTTTTATTCCCTCATTGTTAATTCATAAGTTGACTGGAGAATTTATTAATGATGCTACAATGATGGGGACATCAATGATGACAGATCTTAGAAACAGAATGTTTTCTGATGACATATTGAATGCTATAGGTCTTGATAAAAGTTTATTTGGAGATGTAGGAGAGCCTGGTGATTGTGCCGGATATGTCAATACTAATGGTTCACAAGAAACCTATATACCAGGTAATCTTCCAGTTTTCCTTGCAGGACATGATACGCAGTTTGCAATTTTTGGTTCTGGTGCCCAATTAAATCAGCCGGTATTAAGTTCTGGTACCTGGGAAATTTTAATGGGGAGAAGTGCTAATTTTACAGCTACTGATAAAGAATTGGAAAATAATTTAACGACAGAAGCAGATTCAATACAAGGTATTTATACTATTGGTCAAAATTGGCTAGGTTCTGGAATCCTTGAATGGTTTTCTAATAATTTTTATCCGGAATTAAAAGGTGATGAATTATATGAAACAATGATTAAAGAAGCTGAAGATGTTGATTTAGGTTCAAACGGATTAATGATTGATCCAGCTTTTTATGATGATGGATCAAGTGAGAACAGTGGGACAATAACAGGACTTACAATCCAAACAAAACGCTGTGAAATCTACAGAGCTTTTCTTGAAAGTCTTGCATATCGATTAAGGGAAAGTTTAGAAGCTTTGGAGGCAGCAGGAAACTTTAAGGCCGAAAAGATAATCTGTGTAGGAGGGGGATCTAAAAATAATTTATGGAACCAAATACGCGCAGATGTATGTAAAATTCCAATTCAGTTAATTGATCAAAAAGAAACAACTGTATTAGGGGCTTCTTTGTTTGTGTTTTCTGGTGCAGGTCTTTATGATTCACCTATGGATGCGCGATCGCAGATAAAATACAATCCAAAATTGGTGGAACCGTCTTCGAACAGTATATATTATGATGAATATTATCAGAGATATATTAATTTTAAACGAAATTCTAAAAATTAAATCTATAAAATCATGTTGAAAGGAATATCCCCTTTATTGAGTCCTGAACTATTAGCTGTTTTATATAGAATGGGTCATGGAGACGAGATTGTTCTTGCTGATGCTCATTTCCCTGCCGAAAGTTTCAATAATAGGGTTTTAAGAGCTGATGGTATTAATATTCCTGATTTATTAAAAGCAATTTTGCCATTGTTTGAACTTGATCAGTATGTTGATCAACCTTTAATGATGATGGCGGCAGTTGAAGGAGATACCTTGGATCCTAATGTAGAGCAGTCTTACTTAAAAAGCATTTGTATTACAAATCCTGATGTGGCACCTATATTGCGAATAGAACGTTTTGCATTTTATGAAAGAACTAAAAGTGCATTTGCTGTTGTTATGACCGGAGAAACTTCTAAATATGGAAATATAATACTTAAAAAAGGTGTAACTCCAGTTTTGTAGGTGTACATGTAGTTATATTTTCCTATTAGCTCAACCTTAATTTTAACAAATTTTAAATTATAATTTTCATTTAGACAAAATAGATTTATATTTGCACACGTGTGCATAAAAGTTTTTAATAATAGTACACACAATCTAAATTAGAGTTCTAAGGTAATCTATCGAATCAAGTGAAGAAGAAAATAACCATAAAAGATATTGCAAATGATTTAGGTATTCACCATGCCACGGTTTCAAGAGCTTTGCGTGATGATTCCAGAATTAGTCAAACTACTAAGGATAAGATAGTGGCTTATGCAAAAAGTAATGGTTATAAATTAAATCAAAGTGCTGTAAACTTGCGTAATACACAGTCTAATGAAATAGCAGTTATTGTACCCAATATTAGTCATTATACGTTTGCAAATTTCGTGAGTGTTATTACGGATCTGGCAGCAAAGAATAATTTTATCGTGTCTATGTTTCAAACTCGTGAAAACTACGAATATGAAAAAGACGCAGTAAAAACAATAATGCAAAACCGGGTTGCAGGAGTTATCGCATCATTGTCATTAACAACGAATGACACAACGCATTTTAAAGATTTAATTGCATTTGGAATCCCAGTAGTGTTTTTTGATCGTGTACCTGAAGAGATTGATGCACCTAAAGTAACTGCCGACAATTATAAAGCAGCTTACAATTGTGTAAACCTTTTGTTGAACAAGGGATACAAAAAGATAGCTCATTTAACCGGGCCACTGCATATTAGTGTTTTTAAAGATAGAAATACAGGCTATCAGAAGGCTTTAAATGATAACAAGATAGATTACTTAAATAATGTTGTAATTAATAAAGAGTTTGAAATTACCGATGGTTACGAAACTATTAAGAAAATTTGGAATGAAGAAAGTAAACCTGATGCAGTATTATGTGACTCATTTACTTTATCAGCAGGTGTAAACTTGTTTTGTCGTGAAAATGAAATTAAAGTACCAGAAGATTTAGGAATAATTGCAATCGCTAACGACCCTTTTAGTGCATTGCTTGAACCTCCTCAAACAATCATGAGTCAACCCATTGAAAATATGGCTAAAGCTGCTTTTGATCTTCTGGTTCAAAATATAAAAGGAAATATGGAAATTATTACTAAATGTATTAATACAGAGTTAATTGTGAGAAAGTCAGTCTAGAATAAAATAAATCAGTTGTTGAAAAAAATCTTATGGAAAATCAGAGTGCTAAATTATTGGATAAAAAATATATCCTAGCTTTTATATTATTATCAAGTTGTTTTATGTGGTGGGGCATTGCCAATAACCTTACGGATCCTCTAGTAAGGGTTTTTAAGGCTGTATTTGGCAAGTTAACTACATTTCAAGCATCCTTAATCCAGTTTGCTTTTTACTTTGGGTATTTTAGTATGGCTTTACCGGGAGCTGCTATTTCTCGTAAATATTCATATAAAACTGGAGTTTTAGTTGGATTAGGGATTTATGCTTTAGGGTGCTTTTTGTTATACCCTTCAATGTTAATGCAAGAGTTCTTATTCTTTTGTATTTCATATTACGTCTTAGCTTGTGGTTTAGGTATTTTAGAAACAAATGCCAATCCTTATATTTTAGTTTTAGGATCACCGGAAACAGCTACCCGACGTTTAAACTTTGCGCAATCATTTAATCCTATTGGATCTGTAATCGGTATATTCTTATGTCAGATTTTGATTATGGCAAAAATGCCTTTGGATGGCGAAGGTCATATTGTAATTGCATCAGATCAAATTAATGAAACTTTAAATATTGTTATCTTTCCATATTTATCAGTAGCTGGAATTTTGACCATTGTATGGATTTTGATTGCTGTAACAAAAATGCCTAATGTTTCAGACGATCATCAAAGTGTACATATCTTTCATACTTTAAAAGGACTCTTAAAGAAAAAAAATTACGTGTTTGCTGTTGTTGCTCAATTCTTTTATGTAGGAGCTCAAATTGCAGTATGGACTTATACCAACTTCTATATTCCTAAACAATTACATGTAACTCCAGATGTGGCTCTTCAATACCATACGGTAGCATTAATCTTATTTGGTATTTCTCGTTGGATATTTACAGCTCTGATGAAAAAAGTAAAAGACCACACTTTATTATTAATAGCATCAGTAGCAGCAGTTATAATGTCTCTTAGTGTCATTTTTATTGGAGGAATAATTGGTGTTTACTCTTTAATAGGAATTTCAGTTTTTATGTCATTAATGTTCCCAACAATATTTGGTATGGGTAGTGATGGATTAAACGATGAAGAAACAAAAGTAGGATCATCAGGATTAATAATGGCCATTTTAGGAGGTGCTTTAATTACACCTTTACAAGGGGCAATAATTGATTTTGCTGGTGTTGAAATTTCATATTTACTGCCATTAGTTTGTTTCGTAATCATTGGTGCATATGCATACTATAGATCAAAACTTAAGACTTTCTTATAATGATCAGGATAAGTTTAGATTCGATTTAATTAGGATTAATAGATGAAGAGATAGAATGAAACTTAATATAAAAAATAAACTCGGAAATACAGGTTTAGAGATTCCTCCTATTGTATATGGTACAAGTTACCTCGGTAATTTGTATCAGGATTTATCTTATGATTATAAAAAACAACTTGTTCAGGGGTGGTTTGATAATACTGAAAAACCTGTGGTTATTGATAGTGCTGGGAAGTATGGTGCTGGCTTAGCATTAGAAATGATAGGGCAAATATTAGAAGATCTCGAAGTTAAACCAGAAGAGATTATTATTAGCAACAAACTTGGATGGTATAGAGTTCCTCTGGAAACAGAAGAACCTACATTTGAGCCAGGAGTATGGTCAAACATAAAAAATGATGCTGTTCAGAAGATAAGTTATGATGGCATTTTGGAATGTTGGAAACAGGGTAATGAGTTACTTGGTGGTAAATATAAGGCCAATGTTGTATCTGTGCATGATCCGGATGAATACTTACAGGCAACTGTGGATAAAGAGGATAGAACAAAACGCTTAAATGATATTAAGGAAGCTTATAAAGCTTTGTTCAAATTAAAGAGTCAAGGAGAGGTTAAAGGTGTAGGTATTGGTTCAAAGGATTGGAAAGTAATTCGTGAATTATATAAAGATGTAAAATTTGACTGGGTAATGCTGGCCAATTCATTTACTATCATGAAACATACTCCTGACTTCCTCGAGTTTATTAATCAGTTACATGAGGATAAAGTTGGGGTGATAAATTCTGCAGTGTTTCATGCAGGATTCTTAACTGGAGGAGAGTTTTATGATTACAGAAGGGTTGATCCTAATTCTCAGGAAGGTTTAACTATTTATTACTGGCGTGATAAGTTTAACGAAATATGCAATAAATATGATGTGGCACCTTCTGATGCTTGTATTCAATTTGCACTGTCTCATCCTGCTGTGGCTGCTTTAGCTCTCAATACAAGTAAGGTATCTACAATGCAAAAGAATGTTGAGATTATTTCATCTTCTATTCAAAAAGAATTTTGGGATGAAATGAGACAACAGGGATTAATAAGTTCTTCATATCAATTTATATAAAAATCATTATGGTTATAGATTCTCATCATCATTTTTGGAAGTACGATCCTGTAGAATATGATTGGATTGACGATCAAATGAAGATAATTAGAAAAGATTTTCTTCCCGAAAATCTGGATAAAGAAATATCAAATGCCGGTGTTGATGGTGTTGTTACCGTGCAAGCCCGTCAATGCATTGAAGAAACAGAATGGATTCTTAAAATGGCATCTGAGAATAATTTTATAAAAGGCGTTGTTGGTTGGTTACCTATTGCAGATAATAGTTTTAAAGATCATTTGGTTAAGTATACTGCTAATGATAAGCTAGTGGCTCTCAGGCATGTAATTCAGGGTGAGCCGGATGATAATTTTATTTTAGGTGAAAACTTTAATGCAGGAATATCCTTAATTAAGGATTATGATTTAGTGTATGATATTTTAATTTTTGAAAGACACCTTCCTCAAACAATCGAATTTGTGAAACAACATCCAAATCAAATGTTTGTGCTTGATCATATAGCGAAACCTTTAATCGCTAAAAATGAACTTTCGCCATGGAAAGAAAATATGAAAGAATTAGCCAAGCTCGATAATGTTTATTGCAAAATGTCGGGTATGGTTACTGAGGCCGATTTTACAAATTGGACAGAAGAACAGCTAAAACCTTATTTCGATGTAGTTATAGAAGCCTTTGGTTCAACAAAATTAATGTTTGGATCAGATTGGCCAGTTTGTTTGGTTGGCGTTGAGTATAAGAAATGGTTTGAGTTGGTTAAAAAACAAATAATGAAGCTTTCTATAGACGAACAGGAAGCAATAATAGGAGGCAATGCAATTAAAGCATACAAGTTAAAAGTTTAAAAAATTAATAAATATAATAATGAAAGCTGTAGTTATTCAAGAACCAGGTAAGGTTCAGCTTATAGAGGCTCCAAATCCTGAAGTAAAAGCAGGAGAAGTATTATTAAAACTTAAATATGTAGGTTTTTGTGGATCTGATTTAACTACTTACCTGGGTAAAAATCCTATGGTTCAGTATCCACGTATTCCAGGACATGAAATTTCAGCTGTTATAGAGAAATGTGATGATCAGGTACCTGAATCATTTAAAAAGGGAATGTTGGTTACTGTTGTTCCTTACAGTAATTGCGGTCAGTGTCCCTCATGCAAAAGGGGGCGTGAATATGCTTGTCAATATAATCAAACGTTAGGTGTTCAGCGAGATGGTGCTATGTGTGAGTACATTAGTGTACCATGGCAAAAGTTACTTGTTGCAGAAAACTTAACAGATGTGGAGTTAGCATTAGTTGAGCCATTAACTGTAGGTTTCCATGCTGTAGACCGAGGACGTGTTACAGATAGTGATACTGTAATGGTCTTTGGATGCGGAATGATTGGTGTTGGAGCTATTGTGCGATCTATTTTGAGAGGAGCTAAAGTAATTGCGGTTGATATTGATAATGAAAAGCTGGCTGTAGCTAAAGAATTAGGTGCTCAATACACCATTAATTCTTTGGATCCGGATTGGAAAGACCAACTCAAGAAATTAACACCGGATGTAGTGATCGAAGCAGCCGGTAATCCGGTAACTTATCTTGCAGCAGTGGAAGAGGTAGCTTTTACAGGACGAGTGGTTTGTATTGGATATGCTAAAGATAATGTTTCGTTTGCTACAAAACTTTTTGTGCAAAAAGAGATGGATATTATGGGATCCAGAAATGCAACAGGTTCAGATTTTAGAGCTGTAATTTCATATTTACAGCGTAAAACTTTCCCGGTTGATAAGATGGTTACCCGAATAATAAAGGCTGATGAAGCAGCCGAGGCTGTTCAAACTTGGGCTGATAATCCAGGTAAAGTGTTTAAGATATTATTAGAAATTTAAAAGAATACTCTTCATAAGTTTTGTGAAGTTTTAGACTTGTATTCAATTTTTCCAAACAAGGTTTGACCGCATTAACGAATGTAGTCAAACCTTTTTTATTTTATGATAACAAATGTTTTGATTTGAAATTTCGATAATAAATCAAATAATCTGTTGTATTTCATTGTTGTTTAGGGTAGATCTATGCAATTTTTTGTTTTTCTTTGAGGTTATTAATGTAAGAATAAAATAACCAATACTTACATAACTAAACCTACATCAAGATATACTTGCCCCCCAATATCAATATAGGTTAAAATTATTAGTATAGTTTAGATTTCATTTATGTGTAATCTAAATAATAGTGCAAAAAATTAAACAAAAGTCCATGAATTGAACTATGTGAAGTGTTTAACTCACACTAGCATGATGAAGTCTGGTAAGTTCGATATGGCATTAAAATCAAATTTAGACTCATGAAAACAATATTAATTTCGCAATGCTTACAATATGATTTTATTAAGCCAATTGGTAAGTATGATAATCTTCCGAATCTATTACATATAGGCTATGATGAGTCTTCAAGATTGGTAGGTAATGATATTTCAAATAGTCCGTTACATCAATTTATCAAATGGTTAAATTCATCTCATAATAATAATATTTTAAAAGTACATGTTCGTGATTGGCACGATAGTACTGAAGAATTGCAAAAATCTCATTTAAAAAAGTTTGGATCACATTGTATTAAAAATTCAGAAGGAGCAGAATTTGTTTTTGATATTTCTGAAGATTCAATCATTATTAATTCTACATGCTTAAATGATTTTGTTGAAACAAATCTATGTGAAGTACTGGATAAATATAAGAATGAAGAAGTAAGAATAGGACTGATTGGAGTTTGGACTGAAGCAAAAGTATATTTTACAGCCTATGATATTGTTAGTCGATATCCGAAGTTTGACGTGGCAATATGTTCTGCACTTACGGCAAGTTCCTCAATTCATAATCATCATGCAGCTTTAGATCAATTAAATAGAATATTAGATGTAAGGACATTTAATTCCGTTGGGCAGTTTACCAACTTTTTAACCTGGGGAAATAGTACGATATCTATAAAAGTAGAGGATAACGAAATTCCAAGAGTTAAAAGTCATGAAATATCCGAAATTAGTCAAACTGACCTGAAATTAATTAAATATGTTTTTCGAACTTCACGTGAAGTAGATATTAAAGTATTGGATGGTGGTTTTTCCGGAAATATTGTAGTTGGTGCACAGGGTGTTGATTTAAACGGACATATAGAATCCAAGCATGTTGTAAAAATAGGAGAGCAAGAGGAAATTGGTAAAGAAAGAAGAGCTTTTGAAATAATTGAGAATGTACTTGGAAATAATGCTCCCAGAATTGTCGACTTTGCAGACAGTAATGGAAGAGGTATTATAAAGTACCGTTATGCATCTATGGGCAAAGGAGAGTCATCTTCATTCCAGAAAAAGTTTTGTAGTAAAACCGAATCCATTGATAAAATCAAATTATATTTAGATGTAATATTTAAAGAGCAGCTGGGTAAATTATATATTGCCAAAACTCACGAAAAAATGAATCTATTATCATATTATGAATATGATAAAGTTAAACTTGAAAATGTAAGATGTACAATATCACTAGTATATGGTGGAGATTTAACATCTGACTATCTTAGTGTAAATAATCACCAAACTCCGAATCCGTTATTATTCTATCAAAATGATGTAGAAAAGTATATCCTAAAAACCAACATGTATGCTTTTCAATCCTATGTACATGGTGATTTAAATGGTGCAAATATTATTATTGATGAACAGGATAATGTATGGATCATTGATTTCTTTCATACACATAGAGGTCACATTTTAAAGGATTTGATTAAACTGGAAAATGATATTTTGTACATTTTTTCGGAATTAAATTCTGAAGAAGACTTTAATGAGGCATTAAAGATTAGTAGGGTGTTATTTGATGTGACAGATCTAAAAAAGCTCTTACCTCCTGTTGAAACGGTAGGTCTTACTAATGAAAACTTAATCAAGGTTTATAATGCTTTGCGACATTTAAGATCTTACTATAAATCATTGGTTGAATGGGATAGAAATCCCTTACAGTTGTTAATAGCTCAACTTCGTTACTCCATGCATACTTTAATTTTTGATGAGAGTAATGATTATCAAAAGCAATGGGCATTGTATAATTCCGGATATTTCTGTGAATTAATCCGAAAAAGATTTCAGGATAGTGAAAAGCTTAGGATTGATTTTATATCATCAGATATTATTGGCAATCAATCTGTGGCCCTCACCATTTTGCCTGGAAGAAAAGATCACAGTCGTGAATTGAAAGAAGATCTGCAAGAGATTAAAAAGATTGGGATAGGAGGTGTAGTTGTTTTGATTACTAAAGATGAGATGGATTCTTATGGTGTTCCGGAATTATTAAATGGGTATAAAGATGTTGGTTTAGAATTTTTACATCAACCAATCGTTGATCAAAAAGTGCCTAATGCTAAAGATATTAATACTATTAATCAGTTTATTGATGAAAAAAGGATTTCCGGAAAAAAGGTTTTGATACATTGTATTGGAGGTCTAGGGCGCTCAGGATTAGTTGCTGCATGTTATTTAAAACATTGTGGTTATAATTCTGATGAAGCAATAAAAATAGTTAGACAAGCCAGAACGTTAAGGGCAATAGAAAATAGTATGCAAGAAAACTTTGTAGTAAACTACTAATAATAAATTTCATACATACCTATAAATGCCATTTAAAAAAGTTGGTTAAGTTCATTTTTGTATAAAATGATAAGCATTTGGTTATTTGTGATAAGTGATTTTTCTGTGGTTTAATAATTTTTGTAGGGCTTACGAATTATTAAAAAAAAAAAGAGAAATATGAGATTTTTTAGATTATCATTAATCATAATAGGAGTATTGATATTTTGTTCATGTGGAAATACAAATAGTAAAATAAAGTATAGTCAGATAAAAGTAGATGCACCTTTTGAAATGCCCATTATTGAAATACCGGATTTTTCAGATTGTGAAAACTTTCCGATAACAGATTTTGGTGCTGTTATAGGAGATAAAGAAAAAACAACACTTGCACTTCAACAAGCTATCGAAAAGGCTAGTGTAGCTGGTGGTAATGTTATTGTACCTGCAGGGGAGTGGTTAACTAAAACTGTGCATCTGAAAAGTAATGTTAACCTGCATTTGGAGAAAGATGCTTCGCTTTTATTTTCTGAAGATCCGAAAGATTACTTACCTGCTGTTTTTACTACATGGGAGGGAATGGAATGTTACAACTATTCACCATTAGTATATGCATATAATTGTAAGAACGTTGCAATTACAGGAGAAGGAAAATTAAAGGCTAAACTTGATGTGTGGAAATATTGGTATAAAAGACCTCAAGCACATATGAATAGCTTGAAGCATTTGTATAATCTGGCTTCATATAATAAACCTGTCGAAGAAAGACAGATGGTTAATGATACAGCAAACTTTCGTCCTCAGTTTATACAGTTTAACAGATGTGAGAATGTTTTAATGAATGGAGTATCTGTTGTAAACAGCCCATTTTGGACTATTCATCCTTACATGTGTAAAAATGTTGTTCTTCAAAAATTAAAAGTGTGGGCTCACGGTCATAATAATGATGGTGTAGATCCAGAAATGACTCAGAACATGCTTATTGAAGATTGTGAATTTGATCAGGGAGATGATGCTATTGCTGTTAAATCAGGAAGAAATCAGGATGCATGGCGTTTAGATACACCTACTAAAAACCTTGTTATACGTAATTGTACCGTTAAAAATGGCCATCAGTTATTAGCTATAGGAAGTGAGTTGTCAGGAGGTATTGAAAATGTTTATATGGATAACTGTTCGGTAGCTGACGGAGCAAAAATGTTTAATTTGGTATTTATTAAGACCAATGAGCGTAGAGGTGGTTTTGTAAAGAATATTCATGTTAGCAACATTAAGGCTGATAAAATGAAATTTGGAATCTTAGGTATAGAAACTGATGTTCTTTATCAGTGGAGAAATTTAGTTCCTACTATTGAAAAGAAATTAACTCCAATATCAGATATTGTTTTGACTAATGTAAAGACCAATAAAGTGGAATTTATATCTAGAATATTAGGTCAAAAAGAATTGCCTATTGAAAATATTACATTAATAAACACCAAGTCGGATACAATAAACCAGCAGCCTTATATTCACGAGAACGTCAAAAATTTTAATTTTGAGGATTAAATCTTCTAATTAAAAGTATTACGTATATGAATATGTCATCAAAAACCTGTATTAAAACTATAGTGTTGTTTGCTTTAATAATGATTCCTTTGAATGGATATTGTCAGCAGCAAACATCAGATTCTGTAAAGGTTATTAAGTTTGATGATACACGAATTTCAAAATGGAGTAAGGATTTTCAGGTTGTAGATATTAAATCTACAAAAGATGATAAAATTCAAAAAGCAATAGTTTATAAGAGTAAGAAAGACACTAAGCAACCTTTAATTGTTAGCCTTCATACATGGAGTGGTGATTATACACAAAAAGATCCTTTGGCTAATGAAGTGCTTGCAAAAGATTGGAATTATATACACCCTGATTTCCGGGGACCTAACAGGAATCCGGAAGCAATGGGTAGTAAATTTGTTCTTTCAGATATAGCGGATGCTATTGACTATGCCTTAAAATATACAAATGCTGATCCTAATGAAGTGCATATTGTTGGCGTTTCTGGTGGTGGATATGCTACACTTGCTTCGTATATGAACATACAGTATCCAGTTAAGTCATTTTCAGCATGGGCCCCTATTTCCGATATAGAATCCTGGTATTGGGAATCCGTCGGACGAAAGCAAAAATATGCCAATGATATATTAATGTCTTTATCATCGGATACCACTTTTAATGCAGATGAAGCAAAAAAACGTTCTCCGATCTTTCAAAATTATCTCAAACAATTAAGAGAAAAGTCTCATTTGTTTATATATGAAGGTGTTCATGATGGTTATACCGGATCTGTTCCTATTACGCATTCTATTAATATGTACAACCGATTGGTGGGAGATTTAAAGTCTAATATTTCTGATTTAGACTCCATAATGAATATGTATAAACAAGATCCGGATCTGGTTTCAAATAAAGAAATAATTGATTTAGTAACAAAGCGTTGTAATCCAGCCTGTAATAAAAAAGAAGAGATATTGAACCGTCAGATTCATTTACAAAGGACGTATAAAAATATAAAACTTGTTATTTTTGAAGGAGGTCATGAGCAAATTCCCGGTGCTCTGGAGTTAATACCAGTTGATTAATTTCTGGATAATAACCTATCCTATTAAAGGTGATTTATTTGTTTTATATGATGGTTTGAATTGTTAAATTTATAGGAGTTTATATTAAGTTTAACAATTCACACTTATGAAAAAAGAAAATGAAGCTACCCTGGTCGAAATATTTGCAGGCAAATCCATTGATGCAGAAATTGTTAAGTCCATATTAGAGGATGAAGGTATTCATGCTTATTTAAAAGATGAGAATATAGGTAATATATTCCCTTTTCAAGCAGCAGCAGGTGGGGTTGGAGCAGTTAAAATATTCATATCTAGTGATGACTATAAAAAGGGAAAAGAAGTTGTTGATGAATATTATAGAAATATTCAAGAGGATTAATTTATTTAAAATTCATTAGAGACTTTATCTATATAGCATTTATTGAAATACTCTTAATATTATTCGTTGTTTTTTATTTGTAGATTTATAAGATTAAAATTCTTATTGTCTATGAAAGCACTTTTTATTGGAGGTACAGGTAATATATCCTATCTATGTTCTGCTTTAGCAATCCAAAGGGGATGGGAGCTTTATCTGCTTAATCGGAATGGAATAAAGACAGAGGGTTCATTAAAGGATGCAAACTCTTTAATTGCCGATATTAATAATTCAGAGCAAGTAAAAAATGTTCTTAAAAACTTAACTTTTGATGTTGTTGTAGATTTTATTGCTTTTACTCCGGAAGATGTTGAGCGGGATTATAAATTGTTTAAAGGAATTACCAGGCAATACATTTATATTAGTTCCGCATCATGCTATCAAAAACCAGTAGGAAATCCAATTATCACAGAATCATCACCCTTAAAAAATCCTCATTGGCAGTATTCTAGAGATAAAATTGCAGGCGAAGATTTATTGGTCAAACTATATCGTGAAAATGATTTTCCGATGACTATTGTGCGTCCATCATTAACTTATCATACAGTAGTACCTGTTCCTATAGGTGCTTGGAAACTCTATAACGTAGTTGATAGAATGATAAAAGGAAAGCCTATTATTGTTCATGGAGATGGTTGTTCACCTTGGACAATTACTCATGCAAGTGACTTTGCAAAAGGATTGGTTGGATTAATGGGAAATCAACAAGCTATAGGTCATCCTTTTCATATTACATCAGACGAAATTCTTACTTGGGATCAAATTTATAATTATGTAGGTAATGCCGTTAATGTTCAGCCAAATTTAATTCATATTGCTTCTGAAAAAATATGTGAGTTATCATTAAAAGTAGGAGGTAAGGATATGGAAGGTACATTGCTCGGTGATAAAGCTGCCGGAGTAATTTTTGATAATAGCAAGATCAAATCATTTGTGCCGGATTTTGTAGCAACTACTCGATTTGCTGATGGGATAGCAAATACTATCAGTTGGTTTCAAGAAAAGCCTGAACGGATGGTTGTAGATGAAGATACTGAAAATTGGATTGATTCAATGTTAACTCTTTACCATAAATAAATAGCTTTTTGTTATGCGTATAATATTGGTAGTTACATTACTGTTTTCTTTTTTATATTATTCAGATGCCCAGAAAATTAATGTTTCTTTTGATGATTTAGGAGTGTTGTTTAAAGAAGGAAATGATTCCATCTTATTTTATAATACTATAAATAAGTCCTTAAAAGGATTAGATTCAAGAAGTAACTTTATTCATCCTCTTTATGGTTTAAATGGCGAAGTTATAACTGAGAATTATCCAGAAGATCATCCACACCATCGTGGTATATTTTGGGCATGGCATCAGCTATATATTGGAGATAAAAGAATTGGTGATGGTTGGGATATGAATGATTTAAGATATGAAGTTGATTCTGTATGGGTTACAAATACACAAGATTCAAATACAACAATAGCATCAAGAGTATTTTGGAAGTCCCCGTTATGGTTGGATAATAATAACAAAGAGAAACCAATAATAAGAGAATATACTGAAATTTCTGTTTATAAAAAGACAACTAACTATAGGGTAATTGATGTATCTATTAATCTTATGGCATTAGAAAATGACGTAAAAATTGGAGGATCAGAAGACAGTAAAGGATATGGAGGCTTTTCTTATAGAATTAAGCTGGCTCCGAATATGCAATTTATTAGTTCTACAGGAATAGTAGAACCTAACAATTTGCCTGTACTAGCAGGTGATTGGATGGATATTTCAGGAGCTATAGGAAAAGATAATAAGCTGATAGGATTTACCATAATGTGTCACCCAAGTAATCCTAAACCTGCAAATCGATGGATACTTAGAAAAAGCAGAAGTATGCAGAATGCTGTTTTTCCCTTTCCAGGTGCAAATGCAGTTCTTATATCAAACACCAAACCTGTTCAATTAAAATATCGGATGATAATTCATAATGGTTGTGTGAAGGATGTTAATATTAGAGATATTTATAATAATTACATTGATCATTAGTGAAAAATAAGAGTATAGTATAAATTGACAGGTATTGAACAAAATTTACAGGCTTCAGCGTCATATCATGGTTAAATTTACACATAAGAGGGAGACGAATATTTTTTGTATACGATTCGAACTTTAGTAATTATGTGTAAAATTTGATTGTATGAGATTACTGTTAATTGTAGTGGGATTTTTATTTTGTGTTTCTATTTACTCTAAGGAATATATGATAACGGAATATGGAGTAAAAGCAGATAGTACAATATTAAATACCAAATTTATCCAAAGCGTTATTGATAAAGCTGCAGAAGAGGGTGGTGGAACTATTATTATTCCCAAAGGTGTTTTTTATTCCGGAGCTTTATTTTTTAGACAAAACACAAGTTTGAGAATTGAAGAAGGTGGAGTATTAAAAGGCTCTGATAATATTGAAAACTATCCTTTAATTCCTTCACGTATGGAAGGCAAAAGTCTGTATTATTATGCAGCCTTAGTAAATGCCTATAATGTAGATGGCTTTAGTATTACCGGAAAAGGCAAAGTTGATGGTAATGGTTTAAAATATTGGAAACAGTTTTGGGCCTATAGAGATTCAATGAAAGTTTTGAAACAAACCGCCACAAACCTTGATGTACACCGTCCAAGATTAGTTTTTATTTGGGGATGTGATAATGTAACGATTAAAGGCGTAAAGCTACATAATGCAGGATTCTGGACTACTCATTTATATCAGTGCAATAATGTATTAATAGAAGACTGTGATATTCGTACACCATACGAACCAGTTCCTGCTCCAAGTACAGATGGTGTTGACATTGATATGTGCAGGGATGTAATAGTAAGAGGTTGTTATATTTCTGTTAATGATGATGGTATTGCAATAAAAGGAGGAAAAGGACCTACTGCTCATAAATTATATGAAAATGGAATTGTTGAAAATGTACTAATCGAGGATTGTACGTTTGGTTTTGTCCACGCAACATTAACTATGGGGAGTGAGTGTATACATGCAAAAAATATAGTTTTACGTAATTGTAAGATAGATCATGACAGAACTTTACTTAATTTAAAAATGAGGCCTGATACCTACCAAATTTATGAAGATATTACAATTGAGAATATAACCGGAAAATGTAGATATCTGGTTACTTTACGCCCATGGAAACAATTTTTTAATATGGAAGGAACTGAAGAGTTACCCTATGCTGTAGTAAAAAATGTTACTATAAAGAATTCACAACTTGAATGTGCAAGTTTAGGTATTATCAGAGGTAATGCTAATGATACTATTCGTAATATTAATCTTGATAATCTGATAATTCAGGCTAAAGAAAGTAAATTGGATACAGATTATAAGGAGGTGAAATTGAATAATGTAAAAATAAACGGAGAACCTTTTAAAAAATAAAGTTTTCGACTTGGAAAAAATACAAAGCTGTTATGTCAAATGTATGAAACATAACAGCTTTTTTATATTATTTAGATGATATTCATTGAAGGAGGTTCTGGTAAAAAGTGTTTTAATTCATAAACAGCCTCAATCGGATTTGGTGCATTAAATACTGCGCTTCCTGCAACTAAAACATCTGCTCCTGCATTAATCAGTTGTTGTGCATTTGCAATAGTGACACCACCATCAACCTGTATTAATGCCCTGCTTGCTTTTCTTTCTATTAAATTCTTAAGGTCTGAAATCTTTTTATAAGTGTTTTCAATAAATTTTTGACCTCCAAACCCTGGATTTACCGACATCAGTAATACTAAATCTACTTCATTAATGATCTCTTCCAATAAAAATACCGGAGTATGTGGGTTTAAAGTAACACCAGCTTGCATACCTTCCTTTTTTATCGCATCAATTGTTCTGTGTAAATGAGTACAGGCTTCATAATGTACATTTAATAAATCAGCTCCTGCAGTTTTAAAATCAGAAATGAACTTATCAGGCTCAACAATCATTAAATGAACGTCAAAAGGTTTTTCTATATGAGGGCGTAATGATTTTAATACAGGTAAACCAAAAGAGATATTAGGTACAAATACACCATCCATAATGTCAAGATGCAACCAATCGGCCTCACTTTTATTTATTATTTCAATTTGAGATTCCATTTTGGCAAAATCAGCTGCCAATAGAGAAGGTGCTATTAAATGTTTCATTCTTTAGGTTATATTTTCTTTTTATGTTATAGTGAGCAAAAATACTAAGAAAGATTAATAAAAAAATAGGGAAACAGATTGAAAGCTCTATTTCCCTAATTAAATACAAATAGTTTTTGTGTTTACCCTAAATATGATCTAAGAATTTTACTCCTATACGTATGTTTTAATCGCTTAATAGCCTTTTCTTTAATTTGTCTTACTCTTTCTCTTGTTAAGTTGAAAAGATTTCCAATTTCCTCAAGGGAATAAGGAGGTTCTCCTTTTAATCCATAATATAACCTGATGATGTCTGCTTCTCTTATTGATAAGGTGGATAATGATCTTTCAATTTCTCTTTTTAATGAGTCGTTTAATAATTCATTATCAGGACTGATAGAATCAGTGCTTAATATAGTATCATATAGGTTGTTATCTTCATCCTTTCTTAGTGGAGCATCCATTGAAATATGCTTATTCATGGCTCGCAAAGACTCTTTTACTTCACTAGGAGCAAGATCTAATGTAGCTGCAATTTCTTCAGATGTTGGTTCTCTTTGAAATTCTTGTTCTAATATAGCAAAGGTGTTATTTACTTTGTTCATAGAACCGATTTTGTTTAATGGGAGACGCACAATGCGTGCTTGTTCAGCTAAGGCTTGTAAAATGGACTGTCTAATCCACCATACAGCATAAGAAATAAATTTAAAACCACGGGTTTCATCAAATCGTTGAGCTGCTTTTATTAATCCAAGGTTACCTTCGTTAATTAAGTCCGGGAGACTTAATCCCTGGTTTTGATATTGTTTACTAACAGATACAACAAATCTTAAGTTGGCATTTATTAATAATTCCAGAGCTTCCTGATCTCCGTCTTTTATCTTTTTTGCAAGTTTAACTTCTTCCTCTGCAGATAATAATTTTACCTTTCCTATTTCATGTAAATATTTATCCAAAGACGGAGTTTCCCGGTTTGTTACTTGTTTTGTAATTTTGAGTTGTCTCATCTTGAAATAGTTGGTTAGTTTTTAAGTAATTTTAAATATAACAAAAAATCATCTCTTATTGTTTTAATATCTGGAAAATATGAATTTCATTTACATGAAATACTTGTTTTATTGGATATATGTATGTTTCTATATGGTTAAATGTATTTCGATATAATAACATAAAGAAATAACTGGCAATGAATTAAATCTTATTTGATAAAATATTTCTGCAATTGATTAATAATTTAAAAATTATTTTGTGGATTAAATCAAATATTCTTAAGTTTGCATCAAATCTTCTGGGCATCTTTCATTTTTAATGTTGGATCAACAGCCGTATCAGGACTAAAAATCAATTTATAACAAATTATAATATTATCATGAAGATTTTAACAATCTTCAAATAATTAATTCCCCGAGAGAATTTATTGGTAAAAAATATGTACGATATTCTTGAATTGAATAAAAAACTCTTAGCAGAACTTAAAGATATTGCGAAGGAGTTGAAAATTAAGCGAATAGATTCGTTTAAAAAACAGGATTTGATTTATAAAATTCTGGATGAACAAGCTATTGCCGCTTCAGAAAAAAAGAAAACAGATAAACCTTCAGAGAAAAAGCCTGCCAAACGTGTAAGAACGACTACTAAGGTTCAAAAAGTGACTCCTGTAAACAGGGAGGAAAATGTTGAAAATAAAACAGAAGCAGTTGTTGAAGTACAGGAAAAGACAGAAACTATTGCTGAAAAATTAGAAGCTCAAAGAATTAAAGCAGAAGAAGCTGCTAAGAAAGAAGAGCAACAAGAGGCAGAAGCTAAAGAAGCCGAAGTAAAAGAAGTAAAAGAGCCTTCTAAAAAGAAATCAGATGACCGTGAAAGGTCAAAAGAAGGACATGATAATAAGCGTCAGCGTCAGGGAGAGGATAATACAGGAAAAAGACGCCAATTCGATAATAGAGGTAAGGATAATAATCAACAACAAAGACGTCAGGATAAGCAATATGATAAATCCTTTGATTTTGATGGAATAATATCTGCATCCGGAGTTTTAGAAATAATGCAGGATGGATATGGTTTCTTAAGATCTTCTGATTATAACTATTTAAATTCTCCTGATGATATTTATGTATCTCAATCTCAAATTAAATTATTTGGACTTAAAACTGGAGATACAGTTTTAGGAAGTATTCGTCCGCCTAAAGAAGGAGAGAAATATTTTCCATTAATCAAGGTTGAGGAAATTAATGGTCGTAGTCCACAGATCGTTCGTGACCGTGTTCCATTTGATCACTTAACTCCAATCTTCCCTAATGAAAAATTCAAAATCACGGGAAGTGGACATGATAGTTTGTCAACCAGAATCGTTGATATGTTTGCTCCTATCGGTAAAGGTCAACGTGGATTAATTGTAGCGCAACCAAAAACAGGTAAAACTGTATTACTTAAAGAAGTTGCAAATGCTATTGCTGCAAACCATCCTGAAGTTTACATGATTATTTTATTGGTTGATGAACGTCCGGAAGAGGTGACAGATATGGCACGCAGTGTGAATGCTGAAGTTATATCTTCTACTTTTGATGAACCTGCAGAACGTCATGTGAAAGTTGCAAATATTGTATTGGAGAAAGCAAAAAGAATGGTTGAATGTGGACACGATGTTGTAGTATTGTTAGATTCTATTACACGTTTAGCTCGTGCTTATAATACTGTTTCTCCGGCATCGGGTAAAGTATTATCTGGTGGTGTAGACGCTAATGCGTTGCATAAACCAAAGCGTTTCTTTGGAGCAGCTCGTAATATTGAAGATGGAGGTTCATTAACTATTTTAGCAACAGCTCTTACTGAAACTGGTTCTAAAATGGATGAAGTTATCTTTGAGGAATTTAAAGGTACTGGTAATATGGAACTTCAGTTGGATAGAAGATTATCTAATAAGCGTATTTATCCTGCTGTTGATGTTACATTGTCAAGTACTCGTAGAGAAGATTTATTACTTGAAAAAGAAAGCTTAAACAGAATTTGGATCTTAAGAAACTACTTGGCTGATATGAATCCAATGGAAGCTATGGATTTCTTACTTGACAGAATGAGAAAAACAAGAAGTAACGAAGAGTTTCTTGTTTCAATGAATGATGGTTAATCTATTTAATAGGATATAAAAAAAGGGATGATCGATTTATATTTGGTCATCCCTTTTTTGTAGACCTCAATTTCTTTAATTATTTAGATTGATATAAAGCAGTGATTCTTCAGAAATAAACTAGGAGGTAATTCAGATTGCTTTTAATTCTTTAGGATAGTAATTAGTTGAATTGACTAATTTGTATTATTGTACTTGATTATTAGATATTTAATTATTGATGTTGGGATTGTTGTTTTTTTACTATTGCTATATTTTGTACTAGCCATATTTCAATAAGTTGATATAACTGTTAACTGTATTTTCTATTTAGATGTTATTTTTACTAAGTATAAATTACATCTTTATTGAAAAATTGTAATCTCTACATTGCAATTATTTTAATTCTAATTGTACATTTGTCCATCATTAATTGAAGACGATAACGTGCAATCATTTTTTGAAACACATAAGTTTCTGATTAACAATTTAAAAGTTCCTATTAAAAGGAAGTTGATGGACGAAATAGATTGGAACCATCGTTTAATCGGAATAAAAGGAACAAGGGGAATTGGTAAAACAAATTTTCTTTTAGATTTTGCAAAATCTAAATATGGGTTGGATAAATCGTGTTTGTACGTCAATCTGAATAACCTCTATTTTTCAGAACACAGTATAATTTCTTTTGCTGATAAGTTTAGAAAAACAGGTGGCAAAACATTGGTCCTTGACCAGGTATATAAATACCCGGGTTGGTCTGAAGAATTGAAATATTGTTATGAGAATTTTGTAGATCTGCAAATTGTATTTTCCGGATCTACAGTAATGAGACTAAGGGAGGAAAATCCTCATTTAAGAGACTTGGTTCATTCATATAAATTGGAAGGATTTTCATTCAGAGAGTTTTTGCAATTAAAGACAGGAAAAAAATTCAATTCATATACGTTTGATGATATTTTAAAAAATCATCAAAAAATTGCCGCCGAAATTGTAAAAGAAATAAGACCTCTGGCATATTTTGATGATTACCTTGAGTATGGTTATTATCCATTTTATTTGGATGAACAACATTATACTGAAAACTTAATGAAGAGTGTCAATTTAATACTTGAAATTGATATTAGTTTTTTAAGACAAATAGAATTAAAGTATTTACCAAGACTCCGCAAATTACTTTTCAGTATTGCTCAGGAGGTTCCATTTCAACCTAATGTGAGTAAGTTGAGCTCTCATATTGGAACATCAAGAGCAACGGTAATGAATTATTTGTATTATTTAAGACAGGCCCGATTAGTAAAATTATTATATGACGGTCCTGAGGATATGCAAAAAAAACCATCATTAATTTATTTGCATAATCCTAATTTAATTCATTGTATAAGTAGAAATACTGTTGATAAAATAAACCTTTTAAAAACGTTTTTTTATAATCAGGTTGGAAGTATCCATGAATTAACAGTTTCAACAAAAGGAGATTTTAGTGTTGATGAAAGTTACGATTTTATTGTAAGTGAACAATCTCAAGTAAAAGATAAAACCAGTAAAGGATTGTATGTTGCAAAAGATATGATAGAGAAAGGAGATGGAAATATAATTCCTTTGTGGTTGTTTGGATTTTTATATTAAAAAACACTTAGTTACTGATTGGAAATAGTAACTTTAGTGGTTGATTATCAATTAAATAGAATAATTCTAAATAATAGTAGTTAAAACTTAAATAGTAAACAAATGGCTAAAGAAAAGAAGTTTCTTACCTGTGATGGTAATCAAGCTGCTGCACATATTGCTTATATGTTTAGCGAAGTAGCTGCAATCTATCCAATCACGCCTTCTTCTACAATGGCAGAATACGTTGACGAATGGGCTGCAAATGGAAGAAAAAACATTTTTGGAGAAACAGTAAAAGTTGAAGAAATGCAATCAGAAGCTGGTGCTGCTGGTGCTATGCACGGTGCTCTTCAAGCTGGTACTCTTTGTAACACATTTACTGCATCTCAAGGTTTATTATTAATGATCCCTAACATGTATAAAGTAGCTGGTGAATTACTTCCTGGTGTTTATCATGTTTCGGCTCGTACATTAGCATCACACGCATTATCTATTTTTGGTGATCACCAAGACGTTATGGCTGTTCGTCAAACAGGATGTGCAATGTTTGCTACAGGTTCTGTTCAAGAAGTTATGGACTTGGCTGCAGTTGCTCACTTAGCATCTCTAAAGTCAAGAGTACCATTTGTTCACTTCTTTGATGGTTTCCGTACTTCTCATGAGATTCAAAAAATTGAACAATTAGATATCGAAGATCTTGAGCCTCTATTTGACAAAGATGATCTTCAAGCATTCCGTGATCGTGCATTAAACCCAGCTAATCCAGTAGCTCGTGGTATGGCACAAAACCCGGATGTTTTCTTCCAGGCTCGTGAAGCTTGTAATCCATATTATGATTCATTAGCTGATACAGTTGAGCACTATATTAAAGAGCTTAACAAAATTACAGGTCGTGAGTATGGTTTATTCGATTACTATGGTGCAGAAGATGCTGAAAGAGTAATCATCGCTATGGGATCTGGTTGTGAAGCAATCAAAGAAGGTATTGATGAATTAGTTGCTAAAGGAGAAAAAGTTGGTATGGTAGCAGTACACTTATACCGTCCATTCTCAGCTAAACATTTCTTAGCAGCAGTACCTGATACAGCAAAAAGAATTGCAGTATTAGATCGTACAAAAGAGCCAGGAGCAACTGGTGAGCCATTATATTTAGATGTAAAAGACACATTCTATGGAAAAGAAAATGCTCCTGTTATCGTTGGTGGACGTTATGGTCTTTCTTCTAAAGATTTTACTCCAGCTCAGGTTCTTTCTATTTACGAAAACCTTGCTTTACCAGAACCAAAAAATGGTTTTACAGTAGGTATTGTTGATGATGTTACATTTACATCTCTTCCTCCAAAAGAAGAAATCGCTTTAGCTAACGGACCTTTCGAAGCTAAGTTTTATGGTTTAGGTGCTGACGGTACTGTTGGTGCTAATAAAAACTCTATTAAAATTATTGGTGATAACACAGATAAATATTGTCAGGCTTATTTTGCATATGACTCTAAAAAATCTGGAGGTTTCACTTGTTCTCACCTTCGTTTTGGTGATGATCCAATCCGTTCTACATATTTAGTAAATACACCAAACTTTGTTGCATGTCACGTTCAGGCTTACTTGAATTTATATGATGTAACAAAAGGTTTAAAGAAAGATGGTACTTTCTTATTAAATACAGTATGGACAGAAGAAGAAGTTAAGAAAAATCTTCCTAACAATGTTAAAGCTTACTTAGCTAAAAATAACATTAGCCTATATACAATTAACGCAACTGATATTGCTGCTGGTATTGGATTAGGTAACCGTACAAATACTATCCTTCAATCTGCATTCTTCAAAATTACAGGCGTAATTCCTTACGAGCAAGCTGTAGAGCAAATGAAGAAATTTATCGTAAAATCATACGGTAAAAAAGGAGAGAAAATCGTTAATATGAACTATGCTGCTGTAGATCAAGGTGGTGAAGTTGTTAAGATTGATGTTCCTGCAGAATGGGCTAGCCTGGATGGTTCTTTAGAATACCCAACTGCTGGTACTGAATTCGTAAACAAAGTAGTTCGTCCTATCAATGCTCAAGTTGGTGATGATTTACCAGTTTCTGCATTTACAGGTCGTGAAGATGGTACTTGGGATCAAGGTACATCTAAATTTGAAAAACGTGGTGTTGCTGCTAGTGTTCCAGAATGGATTCCAGAAAACTGTATCCAATGTAACCAGTGTGCTTACGTTTGTCCTCACGCTTCTATTCGTCCATTCGTATTAGACGAAAAAGAAGCTGCAAACTTCAAAGGTGCTACTATCGAAATGAAAGCTCCTGCTTCATTAAAAGGAATGCAGTTCCGTATGCAGGTTGATGTTCTTGACTGTTTAGATTGTGGTAACTGTGTTGATGTTTGTCCAGCTAAAACAAAAGCTCTTGAGATGAAGCCTATCGCTTCTCAATATGATAATCAAGAAAACTGGGATTACTGTGTAGAAAATGTAACTTCTAAACAAAGTTTAGTTGATACTAAATCTAACGTTAAAAATTCACAATTTGCAACTCCATTATTCGAGTTCTCAGGAGCTTGTTCTGGTTGTGGTGAAACTCCATATATTAAATTAATTTCTCAATTATTTGGTGATCGTCAAATGGTAGCAAATGCAACTGGATGTACTTCTATTTACTCTGGTTCAGCTCCTTCTACTCCTTATACTCAGAATGAAAAAGGATGTGGTCCTGCTTGGGCTAACTCTTTATTCGAAGATAACGCTGAGTATGGTTTAGGTATGGCTATCGCTACTGAGAAAATGCGTGATCGCGTTGAGCGTTTAATGAAAGAAGGTTTAGAGTCTGATAGCTGTTCTGCAGAAATGAAAGCTCTATTTACTGAGTGGATTGAAAACCGTAAAGACGGCGAGAAAACTAAAGAAATCTCAGCAAAACTTACTCCAATGATCGAAGCTTGTAGCTGCGATATTTGTAATGAGTTAGCAAAAGTTAAACAATATATCACTAAGCAATCTCAATGGATTATTGGTGGTGACGGTTGGGCTTATGACATCGGTTATGGTGGTCTTGATCATGTATTAGCTTCTGGACAAGATGTAAATGTATTAGTTGTTGATACTGAGGTTTACTCTAACACTGGTGGTCAGGCATCTAAATCTACTCCTGTTGGTGCTGTTGCTAAATTTGCTGCTTCTGGTAAGAAAATTCGTAAGAAAGATCTTGGTATGATGGCTGCATCTTATGGTTATGTATATGTTGCTCAAATTGCAATGGGTGCAAACCAGGCTCAAACATTCAAAGCTATCCGTGAAGCTGAAGCTTTTGATGGTCCATCTATCATTATTGCTTATGCTCCATGTATTAACCATGGTTTAACTGCTGGTATGGGTAAAGCTCAAACAGAGCAGAAAAAAGCTGTTGAGTGTGGTTATTTCCACCTATACAGATTCAACCCAGATTTAGAAGCTGAAGGTAAAAACCCATTCCAATTAGACTCAAAAGAGCCACAATGGGATAAATTCCAAGACTTCTTGAAAGGTGAGATCCGTTATACTTCATTGATGAAACAATTCCCTGCTGAAGCAGAAGAATTATTTAAAGCAGCTGAAGAAAACGCAAAATGGCGTTACAACGGCTATGTTCGTCAGTCAAAAATGGAATTCTAAGAATTAGAACTCTATATATTGAAGGCATCCTTTTTAAAGGATGCCTTTTTTGTTTTGTGAAATTATGAAATAAGTATTATTAACAAGATTGGGTTATAAGTTTACTTTATTAATTAGTGAATTTGAAGAACCCAATTTATTATTACTATTTCTAATCTTAAGTAAAACATGGAGTTAGTATATTTTATAAATATAAATGAGAAAATATACATGTGACTAATAATTGCGGCATATCAGACTGATGTTAATTTACTTGCTGATGAAAGAAAAGATTCTGTACTTGTTGAGTAAAATATTGATGTTATTTTTAGATTAAATTAGCCTATTGTATTATATACTAAAACAAAGATCGGCTCATTGATTCTATGAAAATAAAACTATTTTTGCTGTTCAAATTTATCCTTTTTAAGAAGGGAAGATGCTATGTAAATTGTTCTTAGTTTTCTAAAAATTCAAATATTTAATTATAATGGATTTGTATTATTGGATAAAGGTCGCTTCAATTGTTGCCGGAATTTATATTATTACTTTTATTACACGTAAAATCATTGGTCTGTTTATAAAAAGGCAATCCTTAAAAGTAAATGTTGATCCAACTAATTTTTCATTCCTAAAAAATTCAATATCATTTATTATTTATACCGCTGGTGTTATTGCTATCTTTTATATAACACCTCAGCTTAATTCTGTAGCAAAGGCATTGTTTGCAAGTGCTGGTATTTTTGCTGCAATCATTGGTTTTGCCTCTCAAAAGGCCTTTAGTAATATTATTAGTGGCATTTTTATTCTGATATTTCGCCCATTCAGAATAAAAGATGTAATTGAGGTGGGAACTTTAAATAAAGGTGTTGTTGAAGAGATTACACTCAGACATACCATTATTAGAAATTATGAAAATCGAAGAATTATTATTCCAAATTCTATTATCAGCGAAGAAACTATAATAAACAGTAATATTATAGAGGAGAAAATTAAAAAGTTTATTGAGTTTGATATTAGTTATGAATCGAATATAGATCTTGCAAAAAAAATAATTCAAGAAGAAGCAGAGAGTCATCCTTTAATTTACGACAATAGAACAGATGAAGATAAGTTGAATGGAGAACCCGTTGTTCGAATTAGAGTGATACGTTTGGGGGAGTATTCAATAACTATAAGAGCTTATGTATGGGCAAAATGTAATGACGATGCTTTTGTTATTTTCTGTGATATGAATGAGTCTGTTAAAAAACGATTTGACACTTCCGGAATCGAAATTCCTTATCCTCATAGAACAATTGTTACTAAGAAAGACTAGGTGTTTTTTTATGTATAGGTAAAAATATTGTGAATGTGGATCCTTGATTTAGGCAACTTTCAACTTCAATGCAACCGTTGTGTTTTTTTATAATTTCATTACAAAGGACTAATCCTAAACCAGTACCGGTTTCATTTGCAGTACCCTTTGTTTGTATATTGGAATTTATCTTGAATAACTGATTTGCTGTTTGTTCATCCATTCCAACTCCATTGTCTTTTATTTTAAATACGATATTTTTATGGTCATTAATTAAACTCATGTCGATATAGCCATTGCTTTGAGTGTATTTTATTGCATTGGTTATTAAATTACGAAATACAGTAGCCATAGCAATATCATCTATATCTGCGTAATAATGATTATTGTAGGAAAAGTTAAAGTTAATATTTTTGGCTATGAGATTAGGTTCTAATAATGTAATAGTATCTTCTATAAGTTTGTTTAATTCTGATGACTTAAAAGAAAGGTGGTTCTTATCATTCTGTAGTAGTGCCCAGTTTAAAAGATTCTCAAATAAAGTGTATGTATGTTTTGCACTACTGTTAATAATGCTAATGTATTTCTTTATTTCTTCAATCTCAAAATCATCAATGCTGTGAATTAAAAGATCAGAAAAGCCAATGATAACATTAAAAGGATTTTTTAGATCGTGAGAAATAATTGAAATAAATTTATCTTTTGCATTGTTTGTAATTTCTAAATTATTTTTACTCTCGATTAATTCCTTTGATTGTAATTCAATCGCTTCTTTTTGTTCCTGAAGAACTTTGTTTTGGTGTAAAGATTTTTCGTATAAATCTTTTACTTTATCTTGTTCCAACTCAAGCAGGAGTTGTTTTTCAAAGCTTTTAAATCGATACTTATTCTGTATTTGATTTGCTATGAGTCCAAAAATTATTATTGGTATAATGTTGGTCATCTCTATTAGTTGTTCCTTTAATGGAGCTTTAAAGATGAAAAGAGTTGATAAAAATAAGAAAGTTGGAACCAGGTAAATAAGAATCGTACCTAGTAAACAAACTCTTAATTCTAAAGAGATTAAGAATAATACCAAAACAGTACCTGTAATACTGGAGTTTAGGTAGTCATTGAGATGTACAAAACATTTTCCATACATCATGATTAATAGACTTGAGATTAATATGTTGTATAGAGTTACTTTAGATTTTACAGAACTCTTTTTATTGAATGATAGAATACTTAGTAGTAAAGCTAAAATTATAGGAACTAATCTTGTATTGAAAGCTTGAATGTTGTCTCTTAGGTATAAATCAGAAAACATAAAATATCCAACAATAGTAAATATAATTGGTAGTTTTATTTTAAGTGAACTAATTATATAATCCTGATTGTGTTTTTTATATAGGTCTTTAATATTATTCATTTTATTATTCCCTTTGAAATTTAGTTCTTAATATTTGAGTTGGGAATTTTTAATTTCGGAGTCACATATAAACATCTAAAATATATCCTTTCCTGGTATGGTAAAAGTAAACAAATCCCGAAATTGTTACAACAATTAATTATTATCATTTATCTTTGAGGCACTACTACCACTATCGAAAAGGGGATAATATATAACAATTAAAGATTTATAACAGTGAATAAACTTTCATATGAAAGCGGAATTTCTGATGTTCCGTTATTAGGTTGTACGATAAGTGAAAAATTAAAAGAAACTGTAGATAAATTTCCAGACAACGAAGCTTTAATAGTTCCTTATCAAAATTACCGAGCCACATACAAACAATTCTGGGAGCAAGTTGAGGAGATAGCAAAAGGACTAATTAGTTATGGAATAAAGAAAGGTGATCGTGTTGGAATTTGGTCTCCAAATCGTTACGAATGGGTATTGGTTCAGTTTGCTACAACCAGGGTTGGGGCCATTATGGTAAATATTAATCCAGCATATAAAGCAGCAGAGCTTAAATACGCTTTAAAGCAGTCCGAGGTAGGTTTGTTGATAATGTCAAAGGGCTTTAGAAAGACAAATTATATTGAGATACTTTCGGAGGTCAGATCATCGTGTATTAAACTAAAGCATGTTTTAGTTATTGATCATGATTGGGATACATTGATAGAGGCAGGAAAGAGTATAAGTACAGAGACTTTACTTCAGATTGAAAGTGAGTTGCAGTTTGACGATGCTATTAACATTCAATATACTTCAGGAACAACAGGATTTCCCAAAGGGGCTACATTGTCGCATCATAATATCATTAATAATGGCTTTTTTATTGGAGAAAGGTTAAAGTATACAGAGAATGATAAAGTGGCTATACCTGTACCTTTATATCATTGTTTTGGAATGGTGTTGGCTAATCTTGCTATTATTACGCATGGAGCATGTATGGTTTTAACAGGTGAGGCTTTTGATCCGGCTGTTGTAATGCAAATTGTACAGGATGAAAAATGTACTTCATTATATGGGGTTCCTTTAATGTTTATCGCTGAATTAAATCATCCTGATTTTGATAAATACGATTTTTCTAGCTTGAGAACCGGAATCATGGCAGGTGCATCATGTCCGGAATCAGCAATGAAAGCAGTTCGTGAAAAAATGAATATGAAGGATGTTTGTATTTGTTATGGGATGACCGAGACTTCTCCTGTAAGTACACAAACTTTTGTTGATGATAACGAATATCGAAGATGTGCAACTGTTGGTAAGGTACATCCTCATTTAGAAATAAAAATTATTGATCCGGAAACAGGAAAAATTGTTCCTAGAGGTGAATCTGGGGAGTTTTGTACAAGAGGATATTCAGTAATGTTAAAGTACTGGAATAATCCGGAAGCAACAGCTTCAGTAATCGATGAAGGTCGATGGATGCATACTGGCGATTTAGCTGAAATGGATGAAGATGGTTATGTGAAAATTGTTGGTAGGATAAAAGATTTAATTATTCGTGGAGGAGAAAATATTTCTCCGTTTGAAATTGAAGAATTTCTGCATAATCATGATCAAATTAAAGATATTCAGGTGATAGGGGTGCCTGATGAAAGATATGGTGAAGAGGTGATGGCCTGGGTGATTATAAAAGATGGAGAATCTGTTACAGAGGATCAATTAAAAGAGTACTGTAAAGGTCAGATTGCAACCTATAAAATACCAAAATATTGGAAGTTTGTTTCAGAATTTCCAACAACCGTTACAGGTAAGGTGCGTAAGGTGGAAATGAGGGAGATATCAGCAAAAGAATTAGGATTGCATCAAAGAAATTAGATTTAATTTTATTGAAAAAAATATTGAGCTAAAGCGGTATGTTAATATACCGCTTTTTTTATTTTTCATAACCGTAGCCATAGCCGTAACCGTATCCATAACCCCGACCATAACCGAATTTATTAGTCTTCACTTGGATATCGTTAATTACAATGCCACAATTTTTTATATCCTTTTTGTCAATTTCATTTAGTAAATGCGATACGTGACGCACTCTTGTTTTATCATGTCTGACAATAAGTAAATTAATATCAGAATAATCCAATAGCAATAATGCATCGGAAACTCTCCCTAAAGGTGAAGTATCTAGAATGATAATATCAAAATTGTCATTTAAATATGAAAATAACTCATCGTTTTTATCTTTTCTGGATAGCAATTCTGATGGATTTGGAGGAATTGGACCAGTAGGAATGTAAAATAAGTTTTCCTGTTCAGTTTGATGAATCAACTCAGAGGCATTGCAGCGATTGGTGTAAAATAATGTTAGCCCATTATCTGTTTTTTTATAATCAAGATAGTCGTTGATCTTTGGTTTTCGTAAATCGTAACCTACAATAACAGTCTTGCTTCCTTTTTGAGCAAAGCTGGCAGCCAAATTTAAAGAGATAAAACTTTTTCCTTCTCCAATATTATTTGAAGTAATTAATATGGTATTGCTCTCTTTTTTTGAGTCGGACATAAAGCTGTAGTTAGTCCTTAATGATCTGAATGACTCTGATATTAGTGATTGAGGCTTTTCGTGAACAATAAAGTTTGATGCATATTTATTATGCAGAATATGACCAATGATCGGAAATTTGGTTATTCTTTCAATATCCTTATTTCCATAAATCTTATCGTTTAGATATAATAATAGAATAATAATAGCAAATGCTATCATACCACCAATTACAAAATAAATTAGTAAGATTTTAGAAGCAATTGGTTCTACTAATACCGATTGGTCACTATGAGCCAGGTCTAAAACTTCATTGGTAGGAATGTTTGAGGCCTTCATTATTTCCATTTCAGCCCTTTTAGTTAGCAGATAGGTATATAATTCCTCATTAATGTTATATTTTCTCTGCAACGAGATGTACTCCTGCTGATCCTGGGGCAGATAATTAAGCTCTTCTTTTATTTCTTTTATTCTTTTGTTTAGTTCCGCTTTTTCGTGATCCAGGTTGTTTTTTGCTGCACTTACAGTCTCTACGATCGCCTTTTTTAAATTTGCGCTTTTTAATCTGTTCGAAGCTAGTATTGGCGTTTCCTGAAGAGTTCGACTTTTAATCTCTTCGTACTCAAACAAAGATTGGTTTAGTTGATTTAATAGTTCGTTTAAATAGGGATTGTCAATTTTTAGAGAAGAAGGAGGGACTATCTCATCTAAAGATTGATTATCCTTCATGAAATCCTCTAAATAAGTATAGTATTTATATTGTACGTCAATTTCGGTTTCTTGCTCTTCCAGAGTCCCAAGTCTTTCGTATATATAATTAGTTTTATAATCTATATCCAGTCCGCCTTTTGAATGAATAAAGGATTGAATGGTTTTTTCTGATTCAAATAAAGATTTGTGGATGTCAGATATTTGGGAGTCAATGAATTTTATTGTGTTAGAAGCAATTCTGTTTTTTCGTTCTACACCCTTGTAAAGGTATTCCTGGGTAAGAGTATTTAAAAAGCTGACACCAAGAAATTTATTGTCAGTTCTTATAATCAACTTTATTATTGAAGATGATTTATCTTCTAAAGTTTCAAATTTATTATAATTTTCAACGAGTTGGCTGTATGACTGAAATTTGAAACGATAGTTAGTGTTTTCTGATATATGGGTATTATTTTTCTTTGATATTGTAAAATTGTAATAATCGCTTGTGATTGGTTGGTTTACTTTTACAATAGTATCAATGTAGAATACTGGATTCAGTTCTATAGTCTTGTGTTGATTGTATTGATATAAAACACAGGATGGATTAACAGATTCCAGCTTAGCAGTAGAATCATTCAGGAATATTAAATTGAACTCATGATTTATAGGTTGGGGTGAATTTTTATCAAACTCAATATTAAATAAAGTGCTTGGAAATATCCTGTTGTAAAGATATTTACCTTCTTCGTAAATAGCTACTTCAAGATTGAGTCTTGATACAACTCTACTAATTAATTCATATGAATGAAGTATACCGATTTCATTTTTGATTTGCACAGAGGATCGTCCCATATCCCCAAGTTCAAGTATGGGTATAGGATTTATATCATTCTCATTTTGAATTAAAATAGAAGTATTGGCTTCGTACGATTTTGGGGTTGTACAAATTTTGTAATAGGCCAATGATATTGATATAATTAAGGACAGGATTAAAATAGGCCAGTATTTTAATCCTTTAAAAAATAATCCAAGGTAAAACTCGGGAGTATTTTTATTGGAATCCTCAATCAGATCAATGAGTTGTTCTAAATTAGTATTGTTGTTCAAAACTATATAATATTATTTTGTTGTTAAAGCTACAATAGAGAAGGTCATAGAAAGAATACCTAATATTATCTGATAAGGGAACTTGCTAAATGTGAATGATTTTGAATTTCGTGGAGCAATGTAAACTACGTCATCAGGTAATAAGTATAGATATTCTGATTTTAAAAGTCCATTATCGGTAAGGTCTAAATGTTTAACAATATTACCATTTGCACTCTTTCTAACTAAAACAACTTGATTGGCTTTACTAAATTCAGTGATTCCACCGGCTAAACCAAGAGCTTGTAGAATTGTAATTTGATCGCTATCAATAGTATATGTTCCTGGATTTTTTACTTCTCCAAGTATTGAAATGTTAAAGTTTACAAGCTTTACATATACATTAACATCTTTAAAAAATTCGTTTAAGTTTTTCTTAATAGCTTCTTGTGCTTCCTCAATGGTTAAACCTTTTACTTGTGTTTTTCCTGTAAAAGAATAGCTTACGCAACCTTCGTTATCTACTTTGTAAGAATTAATGTAGATGTATGAAGAGTTCATGATCTCAGGAAAATCAGTTTGGAAATATCGGCTTGTTTGAGGATCTGTACTGAATACTTTAATATATAAATGATCACCATTGTTGATTTTGTAATCATTATTTTTATCATTTACAATTTCTGAGGAGTAATCAGTAATGGTTGTTTCTTTAAGTAAAACTGTTTTTTTTAGGTTAACACAAGAGGAACTGCTTATAATAAGTAGTATGCCTAGTACTATTTTGTTTATGTTCCGCGTTAGGAGTCCTTTCATAATTGTCTAGTTTAATTTTCGTTATATTTTTTTATTGCTTCTGCGATTGAAATTTTTTGTCCATCATAGTAGGCTACCAAAAAAGAAATGTCTGTGCCTATTTCTTTCCATTTATTTAAAGCCTCTTTGTATGAGCTGCCTACTACATATTGATATTTATACCATCCATCTTCATTTATTTCCCTGATAAAACCTCCAACCTTTTTCTGTAGGATAGACCTTTGTTCAATGTTGATAGGTTTTAAATTGGCTGATATCTGAACAACAAATATTAGTTTAGAGCCTTTATTTGATGGGTAATTAGATGAAAGTGTTTTCCACAAAATCTGCTTTTGATTATTTTTATAGGCAGTTACAAAAGCACCTGCCGCGCTAATCGTTTTAGCAATGTTTTGAGCAGAGCTGTAGTTTGTTGTTTTACCTATTTGATACTTATACCATCCTTCTTCTTGTTTTATAATAATTGAATCTTTCCCTTGGTATATTGTCCTTAATAAAGATTCAGATATTGGGGTTCTGCTAGCTGCTATCTGGACGAAATAATAGGTGTTGTTATCATCTTCAGTTGATATACTCGGTATATTCACTTTTTCTGGTGCTGAATATTCGTTTTTTATTGAAGATTCTAATGTTTGTTGAGGTTGTTGGATTGTATTATCTGATATCAATGTTGGTTCCTGGGTTTGTTTAGCTATCAATCTTGATGGTGTAGAATCTGATTGACTTATATTTGAAGCAATAGTAACTTTATTCAATGCCGGGATTAGGGTATCATTAGAATTAAGAGAGTAAGTAGTTAATTTGTCAAGATCCTTATCTTGGTTCTGATACATTCTCCAATATCTAATTAAAGATTCTTTATCGAATTTTTTAACTAAATCACTAATTAATATGCTGTTACTGTTTTCGTTGTTGTTGCTATGGTAGGATGGATTCTGTTGAATTTTATCTTCTTTACTTAGTGAGTTAGTCTCTATGGTTTTCTGAATATCAGTTTCTTCTTTATTTATTGAGTCGGCAAATACTATAAAGTTTTGATATTCATTTGAAAAAGGACTGTATCCTTTCTTTACAGTAACCTTATTTGTTTTGGAAGGAGCAGATTTATCTTCACATAAAGCTGAAAGAATATTTATATCAATGTTATAATATTCACTAATGTTCTCAATGTTAAGAGGCTGGGTGAATAATCTTTTAGTGGCATCTGTATTGTTAATAATATCAGAAACAATGTTAATACATATATCAGATGTAGTTATGTTTTTATTTATTTTATTAAATAATAATGAGATGTCTGTAAAACTTTCTTTATTTATTATTCTAAAATTTTCCAGATATAAATCTATCGAGTTCTTTATTAGGTTTAGACCTATTTTGTCTTTTGATTTTGTAGAATCTAATTTGGATATCAAATTAGTAGAAATGGAGTCATGTCTTTCAAATTTTAACTGATTCAATAAATTTAAATCATAGAAAAATTGACTGATTGTAATTATGGAGTCCTGTTTGTTTTTATTTATGTAATGTAAATGATCTTCAATGTTATTTTCAAGATTTTGAATATTAGTTCCTTTGGGTACTTGAACTTGAGCTAGCGAAACTCTGTTTATACCGTTTAGTATAAAGATTAATACAAGGCAAATGTATATTTTGGATATAGTTAAAAAGTAGTTGTTCATCTATAAATGGTGTAAGGTAGTCATCAGATACGGATGAATTGTCAAAATGTTGCAAGAATGTTTTGAATTGTTAATTATTAATAATTTCGAACATGGTCATTTAAAAGTAAATTCCAAATCATGAGTAGGTAATAGGAATAAATTACTAAAAAAAACAACTGAAAATTCTATTAATTACTTACTAAGTATAACCTTAGAAGGATAATGTTTGGAGTAGATTAGGTTTTATATAATATTTAATGTAGTTCATGATTATCCTTGATTAAACAAAATAAAGATAGATGTGTTATATAACAGTACAATAACCAATTAACTGTAAAATAACCATGGATCTAAAAACAACTTACATGGGGATTGAATTAAAAAATCCTCTTATTGTTGGTGCTTGCGAAATGACAGCGGACATCAATATGGTAAAAAATATGGAAGAAGCAGGAGCTGCTGCAATTGTTTATAAATCTCTTTTTGAAGAACAAATTCATCTTGAAGCCGCAGAGTTAGATGATGATTTGCATGAATACGATGATAGAAATGCTGAAATGATAACATTATTTCCATCAATTGTTCATAGTGGACCAAAGGCATTTTTGATGAAGTTGAAGGATGTAAAAGCTGCTGTAAGCATACCGGTTATCGCAAGTTTAAATTGTGTATACGATGTAAGTTGGGTTGAATATGCCAAGTATATTGAACAAACAGGTGTAGATGCTATAGAATTAAATTTTTATAATTCAGTTTCAGATAGCAGTAAATCTTCACATGATATTGAAAAGGAACAAGTTGAAATTCTCAAAAGAGTTAAAGCTGCAGTAAAAATTCCTGTTAGTGTAAAATTGAGTCCTTTTTATTCTAATCCTTTAAATTTTATCAGACAGCTTGATGTGTCAGGTGTAAATGGAGTTGTTTTATTTAATAGACTATTTCAACCAGATATTGATATTAAGACAGAAGAATTAAAAATGCCATATAACTTAAGTAGTAAGAATGATAATAGGTTGTCATTAAGATATACTGGGTTATTATCAGGAAATGTTCATACTTCAATATGCGCCACTAATGGTATTCATGATGCTGAAGATATGATTTCATTATTACTTGCTGGAGCTGATGCCGTTCAGGTAGTAAGTGTTTTGTATAAAAACGGAATTAGAGAAATAACTACCATTTTAGAGAATCTGTCTGCCTGGATGAAAAATAAAGGTTATGAATCAGTTTCTGATTTTAAAGCCAAATTATCTAAAAACAATCTTAAAGAACCATATGCTTATGAACGAGCACAATATGTTGATTATTTAATGAAAAAGAAAAAAATATTAAAAGAATACAGTGTTTAAATTTGAGAATTAAAGAGTGGTTTAAAGCCACTCTTTTTTGTTTTATATTGTTTGGATGAGAAGTAGAATTTAAAGTATCTGTGCTTTTAATTCTGAAAAAAAATGTGTTTCTTTATTAGCATAGTAAAATGAATTATCCCAAAATTCAAAAAATTCTAACTTTAAAATTCCTTAATTATGGCTGTAAAAAGAGTTTATACCTTCGGAAATGGAAAAGCAGAAGGTAAGGCAGATATGAAAAACCTATTAGGAGGTAAAGGTGCTAATCTGGCCGAGATGAATCTAATCGGTGTTCCTGTTCCTCCAGGGTTCACAATTACTACTGATGTTTGTACTGAGTATAATGAAAAAGGTAAAGATGTAGTCGTAGATTTATTAAAGCCGGAGGTTGAAGCCGCAATTAAAAATATAGAAGAATTAACCGGAACTTCTTTTGGTGACAAAACTAATCCTCTTTTGGTATCTGTTCGTTCTGGAGCAAGAGCATCAATGCCAGGTATGATGGATACCGTACTTAATCTTGGATTAAATGATGAATCAGTTGTAGGAATTACTGCAAAATCTGGTAATGAACGTTTTGCATGGGATTCGTATCGTCGTTTTGTTCAAATGTATGGTGATGTAGTGCTAGGAATGAAACCTACATCAAAAGAAGAGATTGATCCTTTTGAAAGGATTATGGAAGAGGTTAAAGAAAGAAAAGGAGTTGATTTAGATACAGAATTAGATGTTGATGATTTAAAAGAACTGGTTTTGTTATTCAAGAATGCAGTTAAAGAACAGACTGGTCATGATTTTCCTGAGAGTGCATGGGAACAATTATGGGGTGCTGTTATGGCAGTTTTTGATAGTTGGAATAATGACAGAGCAATTCTTTACCGCAGGATGGAAGGCATTCCTGATGAATGGGGTACTGCCGTTAATGTTCAGGCAATGGTGTTTGGTAATATGGGAGATAACTCTGCAACAGGAGTTGCTTTTACCAGAGATGCTGCCACAGGAGAGAATTTATTTAATGGAGAATATTTAATAAATGCACAGGGTGAAGATGTTGTTGCCGGAATCAGAACTCCTCAGCAAATTACAAAAGAAGGTTCTGTTAGATGGGCTAAATTGCAGGCTGTAACTGAAGAGGATAGGGTTATGATGTATCCTTCTTTAGAGGAAGCGATGCCTGAGGTATATGCACAGCTAAATGATGTTCAGGAAAAGTTAGAAAGTCACTATAAAGATATGCAGGATCTTGAATTTACAGTTCAGGATGGAAAGTTATGGTTATTACAAACCAGAAATGGTAAGCGTACAGGAGCTGCAATGGTTAAAATTGCAATGGATTTATATCGAGAACAAATCATTGATGATAAATTGGCTTTGATGCGTATTGAACCTAATAAATTGGATGAGTTATTACATCCTGTTTTTGATACTACAGCAATTGGAAGTGCTCAGGTGTTGGCAAAAGGTTTACCTGCTTCACCAGGCGCAGCCTCCGGTCAAATCATCTTTTTCGCAGATGAGGCTAAGAAATATCCGGAAACAATTTTAGTTAGAATTGAAACCTCTCCTGAAGATTTAGAAGGGATGCTTGTAGCTAAAGGTATTTTAACTGCTCGTGGAGGTATGACTTCGCATGCTGCGGTAGTGGCCAGAGGTATGGGTAAATGTTGTGTTTCTGGTGCAGGAGCATTAAAAATAGATTATAAAGAAAGAGTTTTACGTATTGATGGTGTTACTTATAAAGAAGGTGACTGGATTTCATTAAATGGATCTACTGGTGAAGTTTATGCTGGAAGAGTTAAGACACGGCAACCTGATTTAGATGGCGACTTTGGTTCAATTATGGATTTTGCATCTAAATATACACGTATGAGTGTGCGTACAAATGCAGATACACCCAAAGATGCTAAAGTAGCTCGGGAATTTGGTGCAGAAGGAATTGGTTTGTGTCGTACAGAGCATATGTTCTTTGAAGGAGAGCGAATTAAAACAGTGCGTGAAATGATATTATCTTCTGATGAAGAAGGCAGACGTGCAGCATTGGCTAAATTATTACCATATCAAAGAGGTGACTTTGAAGAAATTCTTGAAGCAATGGAAGGTTATGGTGTTACTATTCGTTTATTAGACCCTCCATTACATGAGTTTGTTCCTCATACAGAAGCTGCTCAGCAAGAGATGGCCAAAGAAATGGGAATCAGTTTAGCTGAAGTTAAAACAAAAGTCTCAGATTTATCTGAATTTAATCCAATGCTAGGTCATCGAGGATGTCGTTTAGGAAATACCTATCCTGAAATTACAGAGATGCAGGCTAGAGCCATTATAGAAGCGGCATTAACACTTAAAGCTAAAGGAATTGTTACTAAACCAGAAATTATGGTTCCTTTAATTGGTACAGTTGAAGAATTAAAAATGCAGGCAAATATTATTCATACTACAGCAAAAAAGGTATTTGAAGAAAAAGGCGATTCTGTTGAATACCTGCTTGGAACTATGATTGAAATTCCTCGTGCCGCACTTACGGCTGATCAGGTAGCTGATGTAGCTGAGTTTTTCTCTTTTGGAACAAACGATTTAACTCAGATGACGTTTGGTTATTCTCGTGATGATGCTAATAAATTCTTACCTATTTATCTTGAAAAAGGTATCTTAAAAAATGATCCATTCCAGGTGTTAGATCAAACAGGAGTTGGTCAATTAGTAGAAATGGGAACTACAAGAGGACGTTCAGTAAAACCGGATTTAAAAGTAGGTATATGTGGTGAGCATGGTGGTGAACCAAGTTCTGTAGAGTTCTGTGATTCTGTAGGTATGAATTATGTGTCTTGTTCTCCTTTTAGGGTTCCAATTGCACGTGTTGCTGCAGCTCAGGCTAATATTAAAAAGATGAATTGATTTTATTAAGAATAATTAATGTAAAGCGGTTTGTTTTTTTATAAATAAACCGCTTTTTATTTTATCTGCTTTTATAATAAAAAAAAATATCATAACGTTGCATCCGTAAAATTACAATTAAATTAATGTTAGAATTAAATTAATAATTCTTTGGATAACAGCATGAAAGAAAATTTATTTCCAAAACGATTTGCCCTATTAAAAGGATTTAGTCTTACCTATTTAGTGTTAGCCTTTGTTATAAGGTTGGTATTGTATGTTTTATCTTTTTCAAATATTGATTTTTCTATAATTCATTTATTAAAAATTCTAGGAATAGGTTTGTTGTATGATATAGGTAGTTTATCGTATATGATGGCTTTTTATGCTATTTATTTATTAATAATGCCTGCAAAATATAGTGGTAGTCGAGTTGATAAAATACTGACTTATACTGCGTATTGGATTTTTATGATCATAATAACCTTTTCCTTCTTAGCCGAAATTACATTTTGGGAAGAATATCAAAGACGATTTAATTTTATTGCAATTGATTATCTATTATATACATACGAAGTATTTGAAAATATTAATGAGGCCTATCCAATTCCTTTTATAATTGGAGCAATAGGATTAATTGTTTATATCGCCTTTTTAGTAAAAAAACGAAGATTAATTTTTGAAAAAAGCTTTTCAACAGATCATAAATTTGGTTCTCGATTATTTGTTGCTGTAATATGTTGTATTGTTGTTGCTATTTTTCATTTTAATATAAAAAATACTCAAGCAGAGATTTTTGGAAATATTAATGAGAATGAATTGGCAAAGTCTGGCATTTATTCATTCTTTGCGGCTTATAAGAGTAATGAGCTAAATTATAATGAATTTTATAATACATATAATGAAGAAGAAGCCTTAAAGGATGTAAGATCTAATATTAAAGCTGAAAATGATTCTTTTCTTTCTGATTTTGGAATAGCTCGATTAACTAAAAATGATGGTGAGGAACTAACTCCAAATGTTGTATTTATTTGTATGGAGAGTATGAATGCTTCTTATTTAAGGAGGTATGGAAATAAAAAGCATATGACTCCGTCAATTGATGAAATTTTATCGAAATCAATATCATTTACTAATTTATATGCAACTGGAACAAGAACTGTACGAGGGCTTGAAGCATATAGTTTAAGTGTTCCTCCTACACCAGGTAGAAGCATTGTTAAAAGATGTCAGAATGAGTCTTTTTTTACAGTGGGGGAGGTGTTTAAGCAAAAAGGGTATTCGTGTACATACATTACTGGAGGTGATGGTTACTTTGATAATATGGCAAATTATTTTAGCTATAGTGGTTTTGATATTGTAGAAAGAGCAAAAAAAACCAGGATTAGAGAAGAGTTACCAACCCAACGAATTCAAATATCAGATGAGGATATTAGCTTTGAAAATGCATGGGGTGCCTGTGATGAAGATATTTTTAACGTAGCTATAAAAAAAGCTGATAATGATAGTAAATCAGGTAGTCCTTTTTTCTATATTTTAATGACTAATTCAAATCATTCACCATATACTTACCCTGAAGGAAAAGTTGAAATTCCTTCTGGTACAAGTAGGACAGGAGCTATAACATATGCAGATTATGCTTTTGGAGAATTCTTTAAAAATGCAAAAGACAAAGAATGGTTTAATAATACTGTTTTTGTTATTGCTTCTGATCATTGCGCTTATAGTGCCGGGAGAACAGAATTAAATATAAATAGTCATCATATACCTGCATTGATCTATAATTTAAATAACTATGCTCCTCATGAGGTAGATAAGCTATGTTCACAGATTGATATTTTTCCTACTCTATTCGGGTATTTTAACTGGACTTATAAAACAAAACTTTATGGTAGGGATATTAATAAAATGAAGGAAAAAGATGAGAGAGCTTTTATTGCAAATCATAGAAAATTGGCATTATTAAAAGAGAATAAACTATTGATTTTGGAAACGCAACAAAAGAACTCCTTATATGAATGGGATTCAGAAAAAAACAATCTGAACTCTATAGCTTTTGATGAAAACTTTTTTAAAGAAACAGTATCTTATTATCAGACTGCATATCAGTTATATAAAAATGGGGACTTAGATAAATAGGAAAATATTTTAATATAAAACTTGTAAAGTATATAAATTTTTGTATCTTTGTATTAACTCATAGTTTAGGGTTAGGTTTGGTTAAAGATTGAAAGTCACTGTATGAACGTTTTACAGTGGCTTTTTTTATTGGGTAATATTTCGTGTTTTGATTAATATAGCAGGCACGCCTTTGTATATAGAATAAGCTTCCATCTGACCTGATAAGATGGAGTTTGCAGATAATACAGAATGTGATTTGCAGGTAGAGTTTAATGTGATTGTAGATTTTGCACCAATCCAAACACCATCTTCTAAGATAATAGGAGCAATCATTAAATCGAATGTACTTTTATTATAGTCATGATTACCACATAGTAATAAAGCCCCTTGCGAAATACAACAATTTTTTCCGATAGTAACTTTATCTAAATTGTCAATCCAAACATTTTCACCAATCCATGAATAATCATCAATTTTTAAATTCCATGGATACTTAATATTGACACCCGGTTTTAATACAACACCTTTCCCAATTGAAGCTCCAAATAATTTCAATAGAAAAATTTTCAACAGTGATGAGGCATTCAGCGGGTTTATAAAGAATAATACGTTAACATAATACCATAAAGTTCTTTTTAATAAACTTCCTGGTTGGTACCAACTGTTATCATATTTATTGAGTTCTGTTTTGAGCATCTAAAATCAATATTAATTATGAGATTAAGTAATCTTGTTGTTAAATATTAGTTGAATATAAAAAACAATTATTACAAAAGTCATTATAATAAAGGATAATTAATTATTGTTCATTGTGTACTAGCTGAATACGAATACTATTTTGTTCCGAATATTAAAAAAGCGATCCCTATTAAAATTCCTGCAAGGTAAATACTTTTTGTTCTGATGTTTCTCTCTTTAAAAAGATATGCTCCAAATGCAAATGCCACGATTACGCTTCCTCGCCTTAGAGCAGAAACAATTGATATCATACTTACTGGGTCTTGTAGAGCGTAGAAATAAAAGAAATCTGCAACTAGTAAGAAAATTCCAATTAAAGGAATACTCCATCTCCACTTGAAAGATGAACTCTTTTTTCGTATAGGCCACCATAGTGTCATTACTAATGGTATAAACAGCACAACCTGATAAAATGTAAAATAGCATTGAACCGCCATTCTATTTATACTTCTTAAAAGAAATTTATCGTAGAGACCACTAATGGCACCAAATACAGTTCCTAGAATTATAAACCAAATCCATTTATTTTTTTTAAATGAAATTCCTTCAGTTTTTCCAGCCGTTGAGAATAAAAAGAAAAAGGTTAATGTTATTGCTATTCCAACCCATTGATATATTGAAAGTTGCTCTTTGAAGATAAGTATAGCGCCAATTAAAGTCCAAAGTGGACCAGTAGCTCTAATGGGGGCAACAATAGTTAGTGGAAGATATTTCAGTGCAAAAAATGAAAATATCCATGAAGTTACAACGATAATAGCTTTTAAAAACAATTGGGCATGTTCTTGCCATGTAACAGAAGGTACATAAAGTGTGTGATCTTGTGAGATAATTCCTTGTTGGGATAAAAACAAGATAGGAATAAATAATATGGCACCACTTATTGAACTAAATAGTAATACAGGTAGGACGGCATTGTTGTTAACTGAAACTTTTTTCACCACGTCATAAATACCTAAGAAAAGAGCTGATACTATAGCTAAAAGCCACCACATATATCTATTGTTTTAAATGAGCTTGCAAAAGTAGAACAAAAGCTACTGAAAGCATTAAGTATTTAGTTAAATGTTTTGAAATGTCTTGCTAATACCTTAAATTTAAGTTAAATGCTCTTGGTGTTATGCCTTTGTTTTAAAAGTTTGTGTGTATCCGTAAAAATGTATTCTGATTAAGTAATACTTTAGTAATGAATTATTTGTTGATAAAAAATGGTTTTGTGGTAAAAGGTTCTTCTATCATTACTGAGGATATTTTGGTAGGAGGCAGTAAGATTTTACAGATGGGCTTAAATATCGATCGACCAACAAATGAAACACCGGTTATAGATGCTTCCGGTAAATATATCATTCCAGGAGCTATTGATATTAACAGACATTTTTTGGATTTGGTTAAAAATTCACAGAGTCTGAAAGAATTAAAACGGTTAAATCAGGCTCAGATTTTTAATGGTACAACTACTATGATTGATACAATTGAGGATTGTTATCAAAAAAATTACATATATAATATTTATAAAGCAAAGGAAAAATCTAAAAGCAATCTAATAGATTTTGGTTTTCATTTAACTTTTTCTGAAATTAAAAAAAGCTCAGCAGATGCTTTCGATTATAGTTATATACACGAAGGTGTATCAACACTTTTAATTAATGTATCGATGTTGCAAAATGAAAATATTAATCTGTTCGACAGTATCTTTAAAAAGGCTTCTCAACATAATCTTGTTATTATATGTGATTTAAACTTAAGAGAAAATTGTAAAAGTAATGTTGATAGTATTTCCTTGAGTGATCCAATAATTTTGGAACATCATTTTAGGTTGTTATCAGTTTTTATCGACTTAGGAATAAAGTATTCTTGTTCATTATTGTTCTTAAATGTAAAATTTAAGGAGGAATTAGAGTTGATTGAAGATGGGATTGAACGTGGTGGCGATTTTTATTTAAGTTTAAGATTGTGGTTTAACTTAGGTAATTATTCTCAAGTAAGATATAATGAACATGAAATCCTTACTGGAATAGCTAGCGAATATAGCTTACATCCTATTTATGAAGAAGAAGTTTGGGATTTGGTCAAAAATGAAAATTTTCTTATTAATCCTCCGCTCTATAATCTCACAATAGAAGAAAGTGCACAGGAAGAGTTGGTTTATAACAGACCGGATGCATACTTTTATATCAGAAACTACTTAAGTCTTTTATATACAGTAGGAGTAACTTATAAAAATATATCAATGTTGGATCTCGTAAATATTGTTTCAACTCGACCTTCAAAGTTAATGGGATTATGGCCTCATAAGGGGCATTTAAGTCCTGGGGCTGACGCTGATATTGTTGTTTGGAATCCTACATTTGATCGTAATTTGTATTGCTCAATGCCTAATTCATCTAATTCATCAAAACAAAATGTAAAGTTGAAAGGACGGGTTGATTTTGTTTTTGTTAAAGGTAAGATGGTATATAATGGAGAAACTTTTTATCCTCATACCTCTGATGGCGAATTTCTTTTTCGCACGTCGAAAATTTATTGATTTGCCTCATTGTACCCTCAGTTTTAAGTTTAATGTCGTTTAAAAATTGGTGTATTTTAAAGGTCAGGCCTGTAAATTATTAAATAATATTATATTTTTGCATACTGGTAGATACTGGTAGGAAAATGGTAAAAAATATTATAAAAATCACATCTGAGCATTCTCAAGCAAAATACAGGCAGATTATACAATCAGTTATAAATGCTGTTTCAGAGGGCGTTTTAAAAAAAGGGGATAAAGTTCCATCTATTAATGAAATTGCAAACGAATATAATCTTTCAAGAGATACGGTTATGTTGGCCTTTAATGAATTAAAGGTAAGAGGAATTTTAGGAGCCGTGCCTGGTAAAGGTTATTTTGTTGAGAGTGATAATATTAGCGTGTCATCAAAGGTGTTGTTGTTATTTGATGAATTGAATACGTTTAAAGAGGAATTATATAATTCTTTTATTGAAAATCTACCTGATGATACTCAGGTGGATATATATTTTCATCACTTTGATATCAATGTTTTTACTTCATTAATAAAGGAGCGTGTTGGTAAATATTCTGCGTATGTAATAATGCCTGCTAACCTTATAAACATTTCTTCAGTAATTAGTCTTTTACCTTCAGATCGTGTATATATAATAGATAGGAAGATTGAGGAACTGGATGGATACCCGGTTATTTATCAATCGTTTGAAGAAGATATATATAACGGACTTTATGCTGCAAAAGATCTTTTAAAAAAATATAAGAGAATAATATTTGCTTATCCTGGAGGAAAGGAACCAAGAGGATTTTTAACTGGTTTTGAAAAATTTTGTAAGGAGTTTGATTTTAATTATTCTATTTATGATCAGATAAAGACAAAACCAATAAGAAAAGGTGAGGTATTTATACTGCCTAATGACAGAATGTTAATTAACCTGGTGAAAAGATGCTGGGAAAAGAAGTTTGCAATTGGAAAAGATATTGGAATTATTTCTATTAATGACTCAGCATTAAAAGAAGTAGTTGCTAATGGTATTTCTACTATCTCCACTGACTTTAAGCTTATGGGGAAAACTTTAGCGGAATTTGTTGAAAATCGAAAAGTGGGGGAAGTTAAAAATAGATCAAAATTTACAGAGCGTAATTCCTTGTAATTTATAGAATTATACAAAATTTGATAAATTTTAATAATTTCTAATGAATTTATTAGAATAATTAAAAAATATTGTACATTTGCACCTACCAGTACCTACTAGTTGTGGTCTGGTGTATTGCTAATATTGTTGTTAATATTAAAGAGAAAATGATGGCACAATTTAATATGGAGGATCATCCTCATCGTAGATTGAATGTATTAACTGGGGAATGGGTTCTGGTTTCTCCTCATAGAGCTAAACGCCCATGGCAGGGACAGGTTGAAAAAATTAATGAGGAAAAAAGACCTGAATATGACCCAAAGTGTTATTTATGTCCAGGAAACGAACGTATAGGAGGACATTTAAATCCTCAATATACAGAGCCTTTCGTGTTCGTAAATGATTTTTCTGCTTTATTAAATGATACTCCGGATGGAGGTGTTCAATCTGAAGATGGTTTGTTTCAGGCAAAAAGTGAAAGTGGAATTTGTAAAGTTATTTGCTTCTCACCACGTCACGATTTAACAGTTCCTGAAATGGAAGTTTCAGAGATTAAAAAAGTTGTTGACTTATGGGTTCAGGAATATAAATCTATAGGTGATAATGACTTTGTTAATTATGTGCAAATTTTTGAAAACAAGGGTAGTGTAATGGGATGTAGTAATCCTCACCCTCATGGACAGATTTGGTCATCAAGTTCAGTGCCTAATGAGCCAGCAAAGGAGCAGGAAAAGATGCTTGAATACTATAATAAAAATGGTAGAAGCTTGTTGGGAGATTACGTTGCTGCAGAATTAGAGAAAAAAGAAAGAGTTCTTTTTGAAAATGATCACTTTGTAGGTTTAGTGCCTTACTGGGCTGTTTGGCCATTTGAGGCTATGATTGTAAGTAAAAGACATGTAACTAGCTTAACTGATTTAACAGAAGAAGAAAAAGAAGCTTTTGCAGCTGCATATAAAGAATTAACGGTAATGTATGATAACTTATTTGAAGTTTCATTTCCGTATTCGGCCGGAATCCATCAAAAGCCAACTGATGGAGAAGATCATCCGGAATGGCATTTACACATGCATTTTTATCCGCCATTATTGCGTTCAGCAACAGTGAAGAAATTTATGGTTGGATATGAGATGTTAGGAAACCCTCAGCGTGATATTACAGCTGAGACAAGTGCACAAAGACTTCGTGACCTATCAAAGGTTCATTATAAGTACAGGTAGTTTTTTGGTTTTAGAGTAAAAGGGATTGCATTGTTGTAATCCCTTTTTTTTATTTCAGTAGTTTAATATAACTAATTAAGTTTGTATTTAGAGTTAGGTCAGTTTTTAAACCGATATGTTTAGATGTGATATTCTTGAAATCTACATAACTTAATTCTCTTAATTGAGCAATTCTTTCTGTTGTCTCAAAAATTATCTGATCAAACATAGCTAAATCTTCATTAGATAGCTGTTCTCCAATTTCAATTTTGAGTTTAATATTTTGAAGACCGTTAAATGAATTGCCAATGATATCTTGAACGGTAGCCATGGTGGCTTGCATGGTTTGTAATCTTTGCTCCTTAATGTGATTTTGACCTTTACTCATATTTATATGAGTTATTAAATCTCCAATGAATCCTAGAATAATAATTATGCTGTAAATAAGTAACTCATCAATCTCGTAAAATTCAACTTTTTTCAATAAAGACCATAATGTTTCAAAAATATCACAATTGCATATGCAACTTGATATGTAAAGTATAAGCCATATAATTATAGAAGTAACAGTGTACTTGAAACCTTTAAGGTTTTTTAATAGGTTCATTGTAATGTGGTAGTTAGATTGGATTATATATTTAATTCTGATGTATATATAACGCCGCCAGATGTTAAAAATTTCTATTAATATTTGGTATTATTAAATATTTAAACCTTTATACTTAAGATACACAATAAAGTTTCATAAAATATATATTTAATTAAATAAAAAATAATGTAACATAGTTCTGTTAGTAATTTTATAATTGTTAATTGTGTCTTTAGTAGATAATCGTTTGTATTTAACTATTTATCTTGTTTTTGATTAAACTTTATATTACGCAATTAAAAACTAGTTTCATTTTTTAGAAATTAGTTTGTTTGTTGTATTTTTGCAGCTCAAAAGATTAATCTCATAAATAAGAAAATACATGGTCCTTTTCTTTAAAGGTAAATCAGAACAGATTTTAGCAGTAGGTTGCGATGCTGAATTTGCAGCTGAAGACGTAAAAAAGCTTGAATGGCTTTTTAGTGGTGCCACCAAAACTGACGAGCAGGAATTAGGTGGCTTTTTTGTTGGTCCTCGTAAAGAGATGATTACTCCTTGGAGTACCAATGCAGTGGAAATTACTCAAAATATGGGACTTACAGGTATCTCTCGTATTGAAGAGTATTTTGAAGTTGCTGATGAAAAAGCCGAATTTGATCCAATGCTTCAGGTGTTATATAAAGGTTTGGGTCAAGAAATTTTTACAATTGATAAAGAACCGGATCCTATTGTAGAGATTGATGATGTTGCTGCTTATAACCAATCTGAAGGTTTGGCTTTAAGTGAGGATGAAGTTTCTTATTTAGATGGATTAGCTAAAAAACTAGGTAGAAAACTTACAGATAGTGAAGTTTTTGGATTTTCTCAGGTAAATTCAGAGCATTGTCGTCATAAAATCTTTAATGGAACTTTTATTATTGATGGTGAAGAAAAGCCAAGTTCACTGTTTAAGTTAATTAAAAGAACCTCAGAAGAGAATCCAAATTATTTGGTTTCTGCATATAAAGATAATGTTGCATTTGTTGAAGGACCAAAGGTTATTCAATTTGCACCTGCAACTCAGGATAAACCAGATTTTTTTGAAACAAAAGAAATTGATACAGTATTGTCCTTAAAGGCAGAAACACATAACTTTCCAACAACTGTTGAGCCTTTTAATGGTGCAGCAACAGGTTCAGGAGGTGAAATCAGAGATAGATTAGGTGGAGGTAAGGCTTCATTACCTTTAGCTGGTACTGCAGTTTATATGACTTCATATTCTCGTTCTGAGGAAGGAAGAGCATGGGAGCAAGCTACAGAAGCTCGTCCATGGTTATATCAAACTCCGGAGCAAATTTTAATTAAAGCTTCAAATGGAGCCAGTGATTTTGGTAACAAGTTCGGACAACCAATGATTTGTGGTTCTGTTCTTACTTTTGAACATTTTGAGAATCAAAAGAAATTTGCTTTTGATAAAGTTATCATGATGGCTGGAGGTATTGGCTTTGCTAAAAAATCTGATGCAATTAAAGATACTCCTGCAAAAGGTGATAAAGTTGTTATTTTAGGTGGGGATAATTACCGTATTGGAATGGGAGGAGGAGCAGTTTCTTCTGTTGCAACAGGTGAATTTGATAACTCCATTGAATTAAATGCTGTTCAGCGTTCTAATCCTGAAATGCAAAAAAGAGCCATGAATGCTATTAGAGCCATGGCTGAAAGTGATGATAATCCTATCGTATTAATTCACGATCATGGTGCTGGTGGTCACTTAAACTGTCTTTCTGAATTAGTTGAAGAAACAGGAGGTACTATCCACCTGGATAAATTACCTGTAGGTGATCCAACATTATCAGCAAAAGAAATTGCAGGTAATGAATCTCAGGAAAGAATGGGATTGGTTCTTCATGAAAAAGACATAGAGCGTTTAAAGAAGGTTGCAGACAGAGAACGTTCTCCAATGTATGTTGTTGGTGAAACAACAGGAGATATGAGCTTTGTTTTTAAAGACGATAAAGGTAATGCTCCAATTAACTGGCAATTGTCAGATATGTTTGGTAATCCTCCTAAAACAATTATGAATGATTCCACAGTTGAGGAAACATACGCACCTGTTGTGTATGAAGCTTCTAAAATTGAGGAATACCTTAAAAATGTTTTACAATTAGAAGCTGTGGCTTCAAAAGATTGGTTAACAAATAAAGTCGATAGATCTGTAACCGGTAAAGTTGCAAAACAACAATGTGCTGGTGAAATTCAGATTCCTCTAAATAACCTAGGTGCTACTTCTTTGGATTATACTGGAACTTCGGGTATTGCTACTTCTGTAGGTCATGCACCTGCTGTTGCAATGATTGATCCTGCAGCTGGTTCAAAAATAGCTATTGCAGAGTCATTAACTAACTTAATCTGGGCTCCATTAACTCATGGAATTAAAGGTGTTTCGTTAAGTGCAAACTGGATGTGGCCATGTAAAAATGCAGGTGAGGATGCTCGTTTGTATAAGGCTGTAGAAGCGGTTAGTGATTTTGCTACAGACTTAGGAATCAATATTCCTACAGGTAAAGATTCACTTTCAATGACTCAGAAATATAAAGATGGTGAGGTGGTTTATTCTCCTGGAACTGTTATTATTTCTGCAGCAGCTGAGGTAAGTGATGTTAAAAAGATTGTTGAGCCTGTTCTTGTAAAAGATACAGAAACATCTCTTGTGTATGTAGATTTATCTTTTGATAGTCACAAATTGGGAGGTAGTTCTTTTGCACAGGTTGTAAATAAATTAGGGGCAGAGGCACCAACAATTGCAGATACTGATTATTTCAAATCAGGACTTGAAACTATTCAGGAGTTAATTGAACAGGATTTAATTTTAGCAGGTCATGATATTTCTGCAGGTGGTATGGTTACTGCATTGTTAGAAATGTGTTTTGCTAATACTTCTTATGGAATTAATGCTGATTTATCAGGAATAGCGGAAGAAGATCTAATCAAAATATTATTTGCTGAAAATCCGGGAGTTGTTCTTCAGGTAAAAGATGTTGAAAAAGTTATTTCAATATTAGAAGGCAACGAGTTAGGATATCAGGTTATTGGATCTCCAGTAGAAGAAAGAAAACTTACTATAACAAAAGATGATCAAAAATTAGCATTTGATATTAATGAGATGCGTGATCTTTGGTATAAAACTTCTTATCTATTGGATAGAAAACAAAGTGGAGAAGTATGTGCAAAAGATCGTTTTGACAATTATAAAAATCAACCTTTACAATTTGCATTTAATTCAGCCTTTGATGGTAAATTAGCTAACTATGGTTTATCATTAAACAGAAAAGAAAAATCTGGAATTAAAGCTGCAATCATTAGAGAGAAAGGTGTGAACGGAGACAGGGAAATGGCTTACTCAATGTACTTAGCTGGTTTCGATGTTAAGGATGTTCACATGACTGACTTAATTACAGGAAGAGAAACATTAGAAGATGTTAATTTTATTGTATTTGTAGGAGGTTTCTCTAATTCGGATGTTCTTGGTTCTGCTAAAGGATGGGCCGGAGCTTTCTTATATAATGAAAAAGCAAAGGCTGCATTGGATGCATTCTATAAGAGAGAAGATACATTAAGTTTAGGAGTTTGTAATGGTTGTCAGTTAATGGTTGAACTTGGATTGGTTTATCCTGATCACGACCAAAAACCTGTGATGTTACACAATAACTCATATAAATTTGAATCAAACTTTATAAATATGAATATTGCAGATACTAACTCTGTAATGTTGAAATCATTAGCAGGAAGTCGTTTAGGAGTATGGATTGCTCATGGTGAAGGTAAATTTAGCTTCCCCTATGCAGAGGATCAATACAGTATTGCTGGAAAATATTCCTATGATGCTTACCCTGCAAATCCAAATGGAAGTGATTTTAGTACTGCTGCTATCTGTTCTAATGATGGTCGTCATTTGGCTATGATGCCTCACCTGGAAAGAGCTATTTTCCCTTGGCAGTGGGCGCACTATCCATCAGATCGTAAAAATGATGAGGTTTCTCCTTGGATTGAAGCTTTTGTTAACGCTCGTACATGGGTTGAAAGTAAAAAGTAATAATAAGTACATTTAAATATAATCCTCAAAGCTATGGCTTTGGGGATTTTTTATTTTAGAGACATTTGTATGGTATGATGACATTTCTTGTTTAAGAAGATAATGTGACATATAAATACAAAAAAAGCCGGATCTTTCAATCCGACTTTGACATTTTCAGTATTTCTTTTTTTACGTCAAAATGACTATTTCTTTTTGTCTAAGATCTTTTCAATCTCATCCATAATCTTATTCATGTTTGCTATTGTTCTGTCAAACGGTTCAGAGCTCATCATATCCACACCTGCTTTCTTTAATGTGTTAATGGCCCAATCAGAACTTCCTGAAGAAATAAAATCCATATATTTCTTTGTTGCTTCTTTATCTCCTTTCATAACCTCAGCTGCTAATGCTTGTGAAGCTACAAAAGAAGTACTGTATTGATATACGTAGTAATTGTAATAGAAGTGAGGAATAAAAGCCCATTCCATTTCAATATATTGAGGAACTACGCATACACCTTCTTCGTTTCCATAATATTTACTTGTGATATCATAGTATAATTTAGATAAGGATTGACCTGTTAATGGTTGTCCTTTTTCTGCAGCTTCGTGCATGCGTAATTCAAATTCAGCAAATTGAGTTTGGCGGAAAAGCGTACCTTTAAAACCATCAAGCATTGTCATTAATAACGATAATCTAACATCATCATCTTTTAGCTTTTTTTCCATGTAATCAGCTAATAATGCTTCATTAAATGTTGAAGCTACTTCTGCTAAGAAAATTGGATAATCAGCTGTTGCAAAAGGTTGTCTTGTGTTTGAGAAATAACTATGCATAGTATGACCTAGTTCATGAGCAGTAGTAGTAACGGCATCATAATCCCCATTGTAATTTAGTAAAATATAAGGGTGTACATCGTATGCACCACCATTTGAATAAGCACCACTTCTTTTTCCTTTAGTTGGATACACATCAATCCAACGGTTATTAAATGCTTTTTCAACGGTTGTTGTATATTCTTTTCCTAGAGGTTTTAAAGCATCAAGAATTAGTTTCTGAGCTTCTTCATAAGAATATTTTAATTCAACACCTTTAACAGCTGGAGCATATAGGTCAGAATACTTTAAAGTATCCAGTCCCATCATACGTTTTTTAAGAGCCAGATATCTGTGGAATGTTGGTAGGTTCTTATTTACATTATCAACAAGAGAATGATATACCTCAACCGGAATATTATTTCCTTTTAATGCAGCTTCAAGTGTTGAATTATAGTGACGCGCTTCGGCGTTAAAAATATGATTTTTAACCTGACCGCTTAATAGTTCACCAAAGGTTCCTTCAAACTTTTTGTAATGGTTCCAAAAAGCATTAAATACAATTTCTCTATCTTTAAGGTTTGGAGAAACTCTGTACTTTGAGTAGTTGATTTTATTAACTTCAATTTCAGTTCCATCGCTTAAAGTTGCTTTTGGCCATATCATTTCAGCATCACTTAGTACACCATAAACAGAGCTTGCTGTACCACTTGTCATTCCTGCTTTTGCCATAAGTAGTTCCTCAGGTTCAGAAAGCGTATGCTTCTTCATTCTGTAGGTATCCATTAATTGAAGTTGGTAATCTTTTAAGCCATCTTCTTCTTCAATGAATTTTTTCATTGTTTCTTCAGGAATTGCAGCTAACTCGGGAGCAACAAAAGCCATTTTTTGACCTAGAGTTATAAATGCTTGTCTTATATCTTTTTTAAGTGCCTGATTTTCCTGATTTCTTAAATCTACATCTGATTTTAAAGAAGTGTAAATATACAATCGGCCTCCTTCTTTATTAATTTCTCCACTAAGGGTTAAGAACTCTAATAATGTTTTTGATGATGAGCCTAACTTGCCTTTGTAGTCCTCTAGTTTAGAGGCTTTTTCGATTAGTTTATCTTTAGCAATTTTCCAGGCTTCATTTGATTCGTATAAATCATATACGTTCCAAGTATCAGCTTCAGCGATTTCTGATCTTTCTTTTTGTGCCTTTATTGATGTATTGATAAAGCACAATGCCATAAAAATTCCAAAAAATAATAAATGTCTTTTATTCATTATTTACCAGTTTTAGGTTATTATTCTAATTTTTCGGAAACGAATGTAGAAAAATTGAATCGTAGATTTTATGACATTTAGTAGGGTTTCTTATCAAAAAAGTGAAAAAATATCAAAAAAAACGATTGAAATATAGGGCGTTAGTGTACACTTTGATATTTTTGTCCGATTGTGAACGATTTTGCAAATTATTCAATAATGATTTTTTTTACCGTGCGGAATCCTAAACATCCATCTTTAAATTTATAAGTGACTTTACTATGTCCAATTATTCTTTCTCCATCAAAAATCAATCTTATGCCTTTGTACTTTTTATACTTATTATTTTTTAGTTGAATTTCTGGTAATAGCGGAGATGGATTATGATAGCTATATGTGTAGTGATATGTCTCGTATGTAGGATTAAAAGAAATAAAATAATTTATCATGAAAATGAAATTCAATATAAAAGGGGAAATGCCAAATTTTATCATGTATCTATGGTATCTGCTTTTAATTCTTTTTGAAAAGAAATAACCTGAGACTAGCATTAGAGAATACGATATTATGATCCAATGAAAGGGAATTAATGTATTTAGACTAACACTGGTTATAATGATGATATTAATAATGATAGATAATACAATTTTCATCATTTTTGACCTAATAGTGGTATTATGAAAATTTGCTATCCCTTTAAAGTTTAATATATAGAAAAAACGGATTAATAAACGAAACCAAATTGGTGAAGTAGGTAATATTATTATAGCACTTATTATTAATCCTATTGGGCCATGTTGCAGATAGGTCAATATGGGTATTCCAAAAACAAATAATAATAAAAATGCTAATCCTATTAAATCAAGTATTAAATCAATAGCTTCTGTTGTTTTGTATATATCAGATTTTAAATAAGCATCATATTTCATTTGAGCATAAGCTCTTGCTCTTTCTCGTGCTTTTTCTCTTTCTTTTTGTTCCCATTCTTTTTTATACTCAGCTTGACGTCTTGCTCTATCCTGTGCTCTTTTATAAGTGTTTGTTTGATTTCCAGTTGTTTTTAATAGAAATTCGTAGGCTTCATTTAATAAAATAAATTGCTCGTGAGCATCTTCCGCTTTATTTATATCTGGATGTAAGAGCATCGCCTTTTTTCGATATGCCTTTTTTATTTGATCGAGAGTGGCGTTTTGTGTAACTCCTAGGATATGATAATAATTATTCATTATTATAGAGGTAGATTTATCTTTTCCATACGAATCTAACTAAATGATTTTAATTAATTAAATATCCTTGAATTATTAGTTAGAATATATTTATATTTGCAGAACATTTTAAGACAGTTCGTTTACGCCATCCTGTCTATAAACAAAACCAGGGTTATGACTATCGTTAACTACTTTCATTGTAGCTTTCCGTAATAGCATATCTGCGTTATATTTTGTTTATAGTTGGTTTGTTGGCATTTCTGTTAATAAATGAATTGATATTACAATTTGTATTGTAATGTTGATTAATTGAAAAAGTACCCAACAACAAAAATATAAGAATGAAAAAAGCAGTAGTATTACTTTCCGGAGGTTTAGATTCTGCAGTTGCATTATATTTAGCCAAGAGTAAAGGATTTGATGAAGTTCATGCAATATCTTTTAATTATGGACAGCGTCATGAGACTGAATTAAATCACGCTAAAAAGATTGCGGAAAAAGCGGGTGTTGCCGCTCATAAGATTGTGACTTTAAACTTAGGTGATTTTGGTGGCTCATCACTAACAGATAAATCAATTGATGTTGAGGATGGAGATGTAAACAGAACTGATATTCCGGTAACATATGTACCTGCCAGAAATATGGTTTTTCTTTCAATTGCAGCTAGTTATGCAGAAAGTATTGAAGCACAGGATATTTTTATTGGAGTAAGCCAGGTTGATTATTCTGGATATGTGGATTGCAGACAGGAATTTATTGATGCTATGGAAGCTGCAATAAATAAGGGAACTGTTATGGGAGCAGAATCCGGTAAACCAATTAAGATAAATGCTCCTTTTGTTAATAAAACTAAAGCTGAAGAAATTGTTTTAGGAATGGAGTTAGGTGTGGACTTTGGACTTACCTGGTCATGCTACAGAGGTGGTGAAAAACCTTGTGGTACTTGTGATAGTTGTTTATTAAGAGCTAAAGCTTTTGCTGAAGCTGGTTTTGAAGATGCTGCATTGAAATAAAATTGGTTTTTGTGGTTTATTATGAAGTATTAGAATTGTAGATGTAATACTGAGATATTTCTTAAAGAATAAATTAGCAATGACTAATAACTAAAGATTAAAATGATTGTACAGGATAAAGTTATAGAGGAAATAAAAACATTAGGGAGAACTACTAATGAGAAGCTTGTTTTAGTAGGTGAGGGAGTGTTTCCGATAATTAAAAATGCACAAGGAAATAATATTGAGGAGAATCCTAATACAGGTTTGGGTATTGCCGGTACTGTTCAGGGAGAAGGTAAATTAGCAGGTACACCATCTTTATTTATTCGTTTAGCGAGTTGTAATTTACGTTGCATCTGGCAAATGGAAGATGGTAGCTTAAGTCAATGTGATACTTCCTATGCCTCATTTCATCCTGAAGGAAAAAGATCATGGGATGTGGATGAAATAGTGTCCGTTGTTCGTCATAATCTTGGTAATATACAGCATGTTGTTATAACCGGAGGTGAGCCTTTATTGCAAAAACATGGTGTGGCTGCTTTAAGTAAAAGGTTAAAAATGGACTTAAATGTTCATATTACAGTTGAGTCTAATGGAACTTTATACGATGAAGAATTAGCTCAATGGGTAGATTTATTTAGTATCTCACCAAAGTTGAGTAACTCAGTGCCTTCTTTGGATAAATTACAGTTCTATAAAGAAACAGAAACTGGAGCTTCAAAATACCATCACGAAATCAGAAGAAATATTAAGGCGCTTCAAAGTTATGTTGATCTGGTAAAATCAACAGATAAGGAGTTACAGCTTAAGTTTGTAGTTGGTAAATCTACAGACGAAGATGAAATTATTAATGATTATATCAGCTTATTATCAGCAGTGGATAAAAATGATATAATGCTAATGCCTCTTGGGGCTACACATGAGCAATTGGCAAAATCAACACCGATTGTTTTAAAATCATGTATAAAAAACGGATGGAAATTTAGTCCTCGCATCCACATTGATATATTTGGTTCTAAAAAAGGAGTCTAATTTTTGAATAGTAATTGCTCTATGAATGAAATAGAAGGAAAAGTACTGGGTAAACAAATAAGTCACCCTCGTGAATATGCTCCAGATATATTAGTGGCTGTACCCAGATATTTAAACAGGGAACAATATCAAATAGAAGAAAGTAATTTACCCTTTGTAGGTGTAGATGCCTGGCATGCTTATGAGTTAGGCTTCTTGACACAAAAAGGACTTCCTGTTACAGGAATATTGAAATTAGTCTATTCTTGTAGTAATGAATTTTTGGTTGAGAGTAAATCTCTGAAATTATATTTAAACTCATTTAATATGGGTAAATATGGTAAAAACAGGGACGAAGGAATTGCAATTGTTTTAGAAACGATAAAGAATGACTTAACTAAGTTATTAAATACACAAATAGAGGTTTCTTTCCATACAAAATATAGTTCTCCTATTTTTGACTTTAAGGATTTTGAATTATTGGAAGATCTTTCAGATGCTGATCGAATATCTTTTGATATTTATAAAGAGAACCAATCTTTATTGAAAGGTAAAAGTAAAGATCAATCATGTGAACTTAAAGTAAGTTCTAATTTACTTCGTAGTAATTGTAAAATTACCCATCAGCCAGATTGGGGGAGTGTATATATTTATGTTAAATCAAATTATGAAATAGATAAGGTATCATTGTTGCAATATCTGGTTTCTATAAGAGATGAAAATCATTTTCATGAAGAAATATGTGAAATGATTTATAAAAGATTATTTGATAAATTTTCTCCTGATGAAATTATGGTTTCATGCTTATATACTCGTAGAGGTGGAATCGATATTTGTCCTGTAAGAGCAAACCTTTATGATATATTACCTAATAATTTGGTTCGTTCTAATGAGCTAACAGCTCCAGCATTCAGACAATAATCTATTCAAAACTAATTTTATTTAGTTTATCAATAAAAAATTATTATTCATCTATATAATTGAACGTTTCGTTCGTTAAGTCGTATTTTGTATTTGTAAAAAAAATGGGAATATATAAAATCACTATTCTTATAAATATTGAAATATGCTTAGAAAAATTTTCTTTTTTAACCTAATTTGTTTTTTAGGAATTGTTAATGCGCAGGTTTATATGCCTAATGGAAAAACCTATTATATTCAAAGTGCGCAGACTTATGGGAAATCTAATAAAGGATACTGGGATATACCTACAACTAATCCAACATATAATAAGGGACAAAGTCTTAAAGTATGGTCTTTAGCTGAAACTTCTTTGGATCGAAAATATAGGTTTGATTACAATAGTTACACTAATGGAACATATTATTTTACTATAGTTCCTGCATATACTAAAGGCAAAGGCGTTTTAGATATACAAGGTGGTAAATCAGATGATGGAACAAATGTACAAGTGTGGGATAAAAATAATACATCAGCTCAAAAGTTTTATTTCAAGCATGTAGGAAATGGTCACTGGAAGATCTATAACCAAAATGGTAAAATAATATGTCTTCAAGGAAAGAGTAGCGAGAATGGAACAAATATTCATTTATGGCATGATCATAATTTACCCACTACAGAATGGGTTTTTATAGATACTGAAACAAAAGTTCCATATAATCCTGAAGTTAAACCCTCTGGTGAAATTGTAGATGTAGAAACAGGTAGGCCCATACCAAATGCTACGATTACTGTTTATAATACTAATGTTATAGAAATAGAACCGCATATTCAGCAAACGGATTTAAACGGAAGATTTAAATTTGATGTTATCGAAGGTATAAAATTTGGATATCGAATTGTAATTTCAGCTCCTGGTTACGGATCAAAGTATGTTGATGGCCATACCAATTATTCTTGTGTTTTTACAACTTATAAATTAACTCCCCAAAAAAATAATTTATTACTGCCAAATGGAGCTCTAGGTGAATGGCTGTATAAAGAAGATAATGGTGAAATGTTTTATGAGTATGGAACCGTTTTACACAAGGATAAAGAGTTTTTTAATAAAGTTAAGTTTGAAGGTGCAGCTGAACAGTTAAATTTAATTAGAGAAAAAATGGATGTTACTGATCGTTTAGCTCTTTCTGATGAGGAAATTTTTGAACAATTAAAAAAAGTTTGGAATTTCTGGTGTGTCAGTACAAAAAGTTTTATGGGAAGTAATGTTGATCCAATTATAAATGAGGCCAGAAAATATGAAGAAGATGAATCAAAAATAAGAGGTCAATGGCCTTCAATTCAACGTTATGCCCAATGTTATAATAAGTATGGATTTATTCCAGTAGGAAATTGTACTTCCAATACCTTGGCATTTGCTAATTTATTGACGCTAACTGGTATTCCCAATGAAAAATTAGCTATTGAAGTAATGAATCCAATTAATAAAGCTAATGGTGAACATTGGTCTGTAATTGTTAGATTAAAAGGTAAGTGGTTTTGGATAGATCCACAAAGTAGACATATAAAATTAACTACGTTGGATGATTTTACAAGCTTTCCTAAAGTTACAGGATTGGCTTATGATAAGCCATATAAAGTTTATCCTTTTCCAGGTAATAATATGAACAAGGTACCATTGTGTCAGTATGAGTAATCTTGTATGCTTTAGTAAATTAAATATTTAACTAAAGGTTAGATTAATATGTTAGTCGTAACTCTTAAAGTTTTTCACAATTATTTATTAGAATTGTGAAAAGCTTTTTTTTATTTATAGAATTAGATCAAAATTATGAATATAGCAATAATCGGAACAGGTGGAGTAGGAGGATACTTTGGTGTACGTTTAGCACAAGCAGGACACAACGTGACTTTTGTAGCAAGAGGTAAACATGGCGAAGTTATAAAAAGTAAAGGCCTTCAACTTTTAAGTCCTAAAGGAGATTATTTGGTTGAAAATGCCAGTGTTGTTGAAAGTCCGGATAAAATCGAAAATGCGGATCTTATTTTGATTGGAGTGAAAGCCTGGCAAGTTAAAGATGTGGCGCAACAAATTAAAGAATCAATAACAAAGGAAACAATTGTTATCCCATTGCAAAATGGTGTGATGGCTGCAAAGGAGTTGTCTGAAATACTTCCTGCTTATAATGTAATGGGTGGTTTATGTAATATCTTCAGTAAAATTAAAGAACCCGGTGTGATTGAGCATATGAGTGCAGAACCTTTTTTAATTTTTGGAGAGTTGGATAATAAATTATCAGATCGTTCTAAACTTATTAATGAAATATTTACTCAGGCAGGAATTAAAAATAAACTTTCTGATTATATTCAGGCAGATACATGGAAAAAATTTCTTTTAATATGTTTAGGTGGATTAGGAGCATTAACCCGGGCTAATTATGGAGTGTTGTGTGAAACTCCTGAATTAAAAGATTTAATGGTGAAGATGATAGGAGAAATATATGATGTAGCAAAAGCCGAAGGCGTTGAGCTTCCAGAAACAGTGAAAGAAAAAACATTAGCTGCGACTATGTCATTTGCACCATCTGCAAATTCATCTATGGCTCGCGATATATGGGCTGGTCGTCCTTCTGAGTTAGAGTACCAGAATGGTAGTGTAGTCCATTTAGCTGAAAAGCATGGTATTTCGGTTCCCGTTAATTATTTTACTTATCACTCGTTATTGCCACAGGAAAAAGAAGCCCGAAAAATTAATAATTAAGTATGGCCTTACATATTGGAATAGATGGATGCAGAGGAGGTTGGTTGTTTTCTATTATTGGAGAGGACGGTGAAATTTCAATTGTACTATTTTCTCAATTAATTGATGCTGTTGATATAATTAAAAAGGCAGAAAGAATATTCATAGATATGCCAATAGGGCTGGTTGACAATAAGAATGAAAAAAGAATAATTGATAATCAAATAAGAACGGAATTAGGATATCCTTTTAGCTCAAGTGTATTTACAGTACCATGTAGGCAAGCTGTTTATGCTGATAATTATAAAGAAGCTTTAGAAATTAATAAAGCCATTTTAGGAAAAGGTTTTTCAATTCAATCCTGGAATATCTGTCCGAAGATTAAAGAATTGGATATCTTTTTAGAGCAAAATATTGAGATTAAAGGCATATTTGTAGAAACTCATCCTGAACTACGATTTAAACAGGTAAATGGAGAATCTCTTCAATTTAAAAAGAAAACAGTTGAGGGATTTAATGAAAGAATTAATCTTTTGAAAATAAAATATCCAAGCATAGTTGACGTTTATCTAAAATATCGAAAACAATTTCTTAAAAAAGATGTTTCAGATGACGATATGTTAGATAGTTTGATTTTAACATTTTAATCATTTATTTTAATAACATAAGTTTTAAATTTGTGTTGTTTTATACGTGGGATAATCATTTAATTTGTCTTTAAGTAAACGAAATTACATTGTAGAATATAAACTTTAAATTATGAAGAAATTATTTCTTTTAGCAGTTCTGAGTATTTTTTTGTTAAATATAAATGCTCAAAATAGATTGGAATTAGGATTAAAAACGGGTTTTAATAGTACAAAAATTAAACTGAGTGATGTTCCTGCATCTGAAGATTGGAAATCAGAGGCAAAATCAGGTTTTTTATTTGGTGCCTATGGTAAATTAAAATTGATTGGAGACTTATCTTTTCAGCCTGAAATTTATTATGCAAAGAAGCAAACATCAATCGATGGAGAATCAATGGATTTAAAAACTTGGGATGTACCTTTGTTAGCAAATTTACAGTTGCTAGATTTAAAAGTAGCAAGAATTTATGGAGTTGCAGGCCCGGTTGCTTCCTTTATTTCTGATGATGATGTGAATGATTTGAAGCCAACTAACTGGACATTTCAAGCAGGTGGAGGTATAGCTGTTTGGAAATTATCTTTTGATGTTCGTTATGAATGGGGATTAAAAGATGTATCTGATCTTAAAACATTTGACATAGGTCAAAAAACAAATGTTTTAACTTTTAGCTTAGGATACAGATTATTTGGAATCTAATAATTATAGTAAATTATATACTTTGAGAGCTGCTTTATGCAGCTCTTTTTATTTTAAACGGATAGTATCTAATGGAATATAACTAATTCCATTGGGTCTTGATTTACTTTCTATTATTTGTACTTCATCAATATCTAAATCAATAAATGTTCCTTCTAAATATTGATTTAGTGCTTCAATGTCAATATTAACGCTTTTGTTAAATCTGGCTATTGTAATATGTGGTTTATATTGAGTTTTATGGTCTCTTAGTTCAGAAGGAATAATGGGATTCACTGTTTCTACTATAGCTTTTTGTAAATCATATAATTGATTATTATGGTTTACATCCAGCCATAAAATACTATTTTTTCTTATCTTATAAAAACAGCCACATTTATCTACTCTTATTTTAAATCTTAAATAATTAGTTAACTGCATCTTCAATGATTTAGTTATTTCTTTTATATATTTAAGCTCAATACTGCCTATAAAAAGAAAAGTAAGGTGTAAATTATCTTCTCTTGTCCATTTTATTTCTTGTGAAGAAATTACATCAAAAAATCCTTTAATGTTATTTTGATAATTAGATAGATTTAATTTTATCCCGATGAATATTCGTTTTTTATTCATTTGGTTTTTGTTTTGAAAATTGAGGAACCAATATAAAAGCTACAAATAATTGGACTATGATTAAATGTAAGAACATTTCTCTAAAATTTGGAGATAAAAATATATTCGAAGACTTTTCATTTGAGGTTAACTCCTCTGAATTTGTTACTATAAAAGGTGAATCAGGAAAAGGAAAATCTTCATTATTGAAAATATTACAAGGCTATGTAAGCTTTATAAACGGTTCAATTGAAATCAATGGTGAAATATTGGAACAAAGTACAATTTCGAAAATACGTAACAGTATAATATGGATTCCTCAAAATGTCAACCTTCCTGTTCAAAACGGGATGCAATTGGTTGATTTATTAGGACTAAAGGATAATATTAATAAAATTGAATCTTTGCTAAAACAATTAGATATTGATATAGACATGCTTAGTAATGATTTTCAGAAGATTAGTGGAGGACAAAAACAACGTATTATTATTGCAATTTGTCTTAGCATCGAAAAACCAATTGTTTTAATGGATGAGCCAACATCTTCACTAGACGAAGCATCTATTCAATTATTATTGAAGACTGTAAAAGGTTTAAAGAATAAAACAATATTATCAGCATCCCATAATAATACATGGATTAATAACTCAAATAGAGTTATAGAATTAAAATAGGATAAATATGAAAGAAATCTTAGATATAAGAATTGTTGATTTGGTTATAGGCTTTATAATAATGCTTTTACCAATTTCATTTTTTATTTATTTTAAAATTAAGATTGTAAAAAATATTCTTGTTGCTTTATCAAGAATGGTCATTCAATTAGGTTTAATTGCACTTTATTTGGAATGGATTTTTGATAAGAATAGTGCCTTTATCAATTCATTATGGGTTGCAATAATGATCGTGGTTGGAGTATTTACATCTATAAATAGAGTGGGTTTAAAATGGAAAACTTTTGTGATTCCTATGATATTGGCATCTTTTACTTCTATTCTTATCATAGATGCTTTTTTCCTGGGCGTAGTTATTAAACTTGATTATGTTTTTGATGCACGATATTTTATTCCAATTACAGGTATGGTTCTGGGTAATTCTTTAAATCATAATATTGTGGGGTTGACTGCTTATTACAAAGGTTTATCTGAAAAAAGTGATTTGTATTATTTTTTACTAACAAATGCAGGTGACTCAGCAATAGCAAAGAGGCCTTTCTTAGCTGAAGCTGTAAAGCGAGGACTAAATCCATTAATAGCAACAATGACAGTTATTGGATTAATAACATTGCCTGGTGTTATGACAGGCCAAATACTGGGAGGAAGTCCACCTTTGATTGCAATTAAATATCAGGTAATGATTATGTTGGCAATTTTTACTGGTTGTACGTTAAACCTCTTTCTAACTATTCTTTTTTCAAATCGTTATGTATTTGATAGTTATCAACGGTTTAAAGATGATATTTTTAAATAGAGCATGACTTTATATTATTTAAAGCTTAAATTATAGTTGGCACAGCTACAAACTTATTTTTTGTAAATTCGCAACTGCACTATATTTAATTATTATACATGAGTAATTTTAAAGAAGATTTAAAGAAAGTAAAGGCATTTGCTTTTGATGTAGATGGAGTTTTATCAGCCCAGATTATACCTATTCATCCTAATGGTGAACCAATGAGAACTGCAAATATTAAAGACGGTTATGCTTTACAATTGGCTGTTAAATTAGGTTTTCCGGTTGCTATTATTACCGGGGGTAAAACGGATGCGGTAAGAAAACGATATGTCGATTTGGGTGTGCAGGATGTTTATATGGGGGCTTCAGATAAAATCATTCAGTTTAATGATTGGATTGAGAAAAGGAACTTATCTCCTGAAAATGTTTTATATATGGGTGATGATTTACCTGATTATCCAGTTATGAAAGTAGTTGGAGTACCGGTTTGTCCTGCTGATGCTGTTGAGGAAATAAAGAGTCTGTGTAAATATATTAGTCATAAAAATGGAGGAGAAGGTTGTGCTCGTGATGTTCTAGAACAAGTATTACGTGTACATAATATGTGGGGAACAGATCATACGTGGTAATTATTTATTAATCTGTAAATCCAGCATCTATGCTTTCATTATTTCAGTTAGTTCGCTTTAAAAATCTGATAATTATTGCTCTTTTGCAATGTTTAATTCGCTATGGATTAATTATACCGATTTTAAATCATTATGGTTATGAACCAGTACTCTCTCATTTTAGATTCGGATTATTGGTGCTTGCATCAGTTTTTTTAGCTGCCTCAGGATATGTGATAAATGATTATTTTGATGTTAAGATAGATCGTTTAAATCGACCAGATAGAGTAGTTGTAGGAAATGACTTTAAGCGTAGAGAAGTTATGTTTTTTCATGTGCTTCTCACTTTTTGTGGCGTTTTTATTGGCTTATTCCTATCATATCTTGTTCGTAAAGAAACCTGGGCCTTTATGTTTCTGTTAATACCTGTATTTCTTTGGTATTATTCTACAACATTTAAAAAGCAAGGGTTTATTGGAAATATTGTTGTTGCTGGATTAACTGCATTGGTAACAATAATTGTTGTGTCATTTGAATTTGGTGCATTGGAAAGAGTGCACGGTCAGGCAATTATTGATAGTGAAGTATGTACTATGGCGTGGTACTGGACATTGGGATTTGCTTTTTTTGCATTTGTAACTACTGTAATCAGAGAAATAGTTAAGGATATGGAGGACTTGCAAGGTGATAAAGAAGAAGGCTGTCAGACTTTACCAATAGTAATTGGAATTAGGTATAGTAAGATTTTTGTTTTTCTTATGACTTTATTTACGTTGGTATCTATCTGGGCTTTGTATTTTAAGATTGATAAAATAAACAATAGCATTTATTCTTTATATTATTTTATTGCATTTATAAGCATTCCATTTATAGTCTCCACCTACTTGTTATATAAAGCAGAAAGTTCAAAGCATTTTCACAAATTAAGTTCTTTGTATAAGGTTATCATGTTAATGGGTATTTTATACATTTTTGTTATTAGTCAATTATTTTAAAATCTTATAATTAATGATTTCAGACCATTTATCTGAATATGAAGTAATCCTGGCCTCGCAATCACCAAGAAGATCTCAGTTGTTAAAAGACATTGGGGTGAACTTTAAGCTTGGAAATAAAAAAGGTGTAGAAGAGGTATATCCCGAAGGTTTAACAAATCCAGAAATAGCTAAATATCTTTCAGAATTAAAAGCTTCAATATATAAAGATGAGGTAGGACAATCTAATAAGTTAATTATTACTGCAGATACAATTGTTTGTCTGGAAAACGAAGTTCTTGGCAAACCCGGAGATAAAGATCATGCTGTTGAAATGCTGACTAAATTATCCGGAAATAGTCATTCTGTAATTACAGGTGTAACTTTGATGACTAAAGATAAGAAAGTTACATTTGCAGTAGAAACTGTTGTTTATTTTAAAGAGTTAACCTTTTCAGAGATTGAATATTATATTGAAAATTTTAAACCATATGATAAAGCTGGAGCATATGGAATTCAGGAATGGATTGGTATGATAGCTATCGAAAAAATTGAAGGATCTTATTTTAATGTAGTAGGTTTGCCAATTCAAAAGTTATATACTGAATTGTTAAACTTTTAATTTCCCCAAAAACAAAAACATTTATTAAAATTAAAACAAATGAATGATCTGTAATGTTATCAATAGATCATTTAAAATTTCATTGAATCAATAAGGTCTGTTATCGTAATGGTTTATAAAGATAAAGATGATCATTCTTTTGAAATAAGCCGTTGGGCCAAAAAAAATACAATTAAATGAAAGGAAGTACGAAAATCATTAAGAGGATTTCTTTATTAATTCTCGCTTTTACGTTTTTTATTGTTGGTGAAGCAAAGGAAGGGATGTGGATTCCTCTTTTGTTGAAGAAATACAATATTGAAGAAATGCAGCAAATGGGCTTTAAGCTCACCGCTGAAGATATTTATAGTGTAAACCAAGCCTGTATGAAAGATGCTGTTTTAATTTTTGGAGGCGGGTGTACAGGTGAAGTAATTTCCGATGAAGGTTTGTTAATTACAAATTATCACTGTGGATATAAATCAATTCAATCACATAGTTCAATTGATCATGATTATTTAACTGATGGTTTTTGGGCTATGAATAAACAAGAAGAACTTCCAAATGAAGATTTAAAGGTTACCTTTTTAAAGAGTATGAAAGATGTAACTGATGATGTTTTACAGGGAGTTAATGATTCTTTGTCGGAAGAAAAAATTGCAAAGATTATTTCTTCAAACATTGATTCAATTAAAAAAGAAGCCGTAAAAAACACCCATTATAAAGCAGTGCTTAAGCCTTTTTTTCATGGCAATCAATATTTTTTGTTTCTGAATGAAGTCTTTACTGATGTTAGACTTGTAGGAGCACCCAATAGTGCTATTGGTAAATTTGGTGGAGATACTGACAACTGGATGTGGCCTCGTCATACTGGCGATTTTTCATTGTTTAGAATCTACGCAGATAAAAATAATAACCCAGCTGATTATTCTGCAGATAATGTTCCATATAAACCATTAAAACATTTTCCTATTTCAATGAAAGGTGTTAAGGAAGGAGATTTTACTATGGTATTTGGATATCCGGGTTCTACAGAGCAATATGTTCCATCATATCATATAAAAATGTTAACAGAAAAGGTATATCCTGAGTTAATTGATTTAAGAGGGAAAAAGCTTGATATTATTGAAGAATATAAATCAGATCCGGAGGTTAGGATTAAATATGCAGCCAAAGATGCCAGTATTTCTAACTCTTGGAAAAGATGGATAGGAGAGACTAAAGGTCTTTATAATTTAAATGCGATAGAAAATAAAGAATCATTTGAAGAAGGTTTTCAATTATGGGCTAATAGCAATGATAAGTATAAGAATCTTCTGACCGATTATAAAAAGGTTTATGATGAATTTGGAAATTATAAATTGTACTATAATTATATTGTAGAAACGATTTACCGAAATGGTTCTGAAATAGCAGAAGCATCTAATATGTTGGATAATCTCATAAAAGAATTCAGAAAGGATTCTCAATCTGAAAATACAATTGAATCATTAAAAGAAAAAGCTTTAAAAGAGTATACTAAATTTTATAAAGATTATTATGCTCCTTTGGATAAAGAAATGACTACTATGATTCTTAGTATGTATAAAGAAAGATTACCACAGGAATTTTTGCCGGATGTGTATAGTTTTATTGAAAAGAAATTTAAGGGAAATATTAGTAAATATGTAGAATTTGTATTTAATAAATCAGTCTTTTCAAATAGAGAAAAAGTACATCAGTTAATCGTTGATTTTAATAAGAAAAGTATTCCGCTTGTAGAAAAGGATCCAGCTAATATTTTATATCAGAGTATTTATCAATTGTATAGAGGAAAAATTTCAGAAAAATATTTTGATTTAAAAGGGCAGTTAGAAGCTTTAGATAAGTTATATATGAAAGCACAGATGGAATACCAAAGTGATAAGGTGTTTTATCCTGATGCAAACTTTACATTAAGGGTTTCTTATGGTCAGGTTAAAGGGTTTGAACCGCATGATGGTGTTGTATATAATAACTATACTACACTCGAAGGAATTATAGAAAAAGATAATCCTGATATTTATGATTACAGAGTTCCTGAAAAATTGAAAGAATTATACAACACTAAAGATTATGGCAGGTATGAAGTAAACGGAACTGTTCCTGTTTGTTTCTTAGCAACAAATCATACTACAGGAGGAAATTCAGGAAGTCCTGTTGTTAATGCTAATGGAGAACTTATTGGAGTTAATTTCGATAGAGCCTGGGAAGGGGTAATGAGTGATTTAGTTTTTAATCCGAAAAAATCTCGAAATATCACTTTAGATATAAGATATGTGTTGTTTTTGATAGATAAATTTGCTGGAGCAGGTTATTTGCTTGATGAAATGGATATTAGAGAGTAATTTCTGGTATTAAAAAATAAAATGCAGTGCTTAAAGAAAATTTCTTAAAGGCACTGCATTATTTTTTGTCTATGAATTCATAATTCTGTTGCTTAATGTTTTATATATGGATTGTAAATCATTATGGTCATTAAGCATTTTCAAATGTTCTTCAATAATATTTTTATCTCCTCTAATTGCTGGTCCGGTTTGCGCTTCTTTGGGATCAAGAGTCTCAATTTTTGATGCAGTTTCTTGAATCAGTGGTTTTATAACATCGAAGTTTATATTGTGACTTTTTAAAATATCATTCGCAATTGAATACATGTGGTTTGTAAAGTTGCATGCAAATATGGCAGCTAGATGAATTTGTTTTCTTTGGTTTGAATCACAAATCATAACAGTATTTGCTATACTTTTCCCAAATTTTAAAAGTCTTTCTTCTGTAGATTCATTATTAGCTTCAATTAATAGAGGAATTGAATTAAAGTCAACTTCTTTATCCTTACTAAATGTTTGAAAAGGATATACTATACCAAAATTTTCAAACTTAAGTAACATATCAATACTAAGGCTTCCGGCAGTATGTGTAACAATTCCTTTTAGATGAGGAAGCTGTTCTATTGTTTGTGCTAAAACAGCATCTTTTACAGCAATGATGTATAAATCTGCGTTTGTCTGAATTTCTTTTAGATTGTCAGTTGAATACGCATTTAATTTTTCAGCTAATAGTTCGGCATTTTCAAGAGTATAGCTATATACCTGACGTATATTAAAACCTTTTTTTGCAAGTGAAAAACCTAATTGTGTTGCCAGGTTTCCGGCTCCAATTAAAACAATACTTCGTATCATATTATCAATTTAATAATAGAATCAAAGATAAGGATATCTCACACTTTTGCTTATAAAAAGAATAATAAACTAATTTATGATTGATATCGAGTTATTTATAAGCAAATATTCAAAGTTGTTGTATTTACTATATTTGCAAATTGTTTTCGTTAGCGTAACGAATGTATAAGGATACTTTATATGCGATAATGCGAAATTAAAATAATGGATATAGCAATTATATATTGAATAATATTTAAGTATGAATAATCATTTTAAGGAAATTACACTTGCTGTTACAGGAGCAGATAAAATTATACGAGAAGAAGAGATTCAGAGCTTATGGAGTGGTTATGGCAGTATTGTGAGATTGATTTTAAAAGGAAGTAATCTTAAAAGTGTTGTTGCTAAGCATGTTAAATTACCAACTAATAACAAGCATCCCAGAGGTTGGAATACAGATTTTTCTCATCAGCGAAAAGTAAAATCATATGAAGTTGAGACTTCTTGGTATAAAAATTATTCAAAACAATGTAATGAGTATTGTAAGGTGCCGGAGTGTCTTCTTTTAGAAAGTAAAGATGATGAGGTTTTTATGGTTTTAGAAGATTTGGATAGTGTTGGATATGATGCAAGATTATCATCTGTTAATTGGCAACAAATAAAAACCTGTTTAAAGTGGTTGGCTAATTTTCATGCTGTTTTTATGGGTTCTAAACCGGATGGTTTGTGGCCCATTGGATCCTATTGGCATTTAGATACTCGCCCAGATGAATTAAAAATTCTTGATGATCAGGAACTAAAAGGTGTTGCTCATAAAATTGATGAAGTATTAAATAATTCAAAATACTTAACCTTTATTCATGGTGATGCTAAATTGGCAAACTTCTGTTTTTCCGTAGATGGAAAAAATGTGGCGGCAGTTGACTTTCAGTATGTAGGAGGTGGTTGCGGAATGAAAGATGTAGCCTATTTTGTAGGTAGTTGTTTATATGAGGAGGATTGTGAAAGGTTAGAATCAGAAATATTAGATTATTATTTTAAAGAGCTAAAATTAGCCATTGAGATTTTAAAAAAGGATATAGATTTTCTTGATCTTGAAAAAGAATGGCGAGAAATGTATCATTATGCATGGGCTGATTTTCATAGGTTTTTAAAAGGCTGGAGTCCCGGTCATTGGAAAATAAATGATTACAGCGAAAAGGTTTGTAGGAAAGTCATTAAAGAGTTAAAATAATAGTTCAGGTAATTACATTTTCAAGATATTTTTTATCTTCATGCCGAATTTTATATGATATGGAGCTAGTTAAGGAAACATTACAGGATTTGTGCGATAAGGCAATAGAGGCTGCTATTAAAGCTGCTCAATATATATCATCTTGCGATCCAAATGATCTTGCTGTTGAGTTAAAGGAGATGGATGCTGAAAATGGCCCTCAGGGAGGTACTAGTGAAGCATCTCAGGTTGTTACCGAGGTTGACTTAAAAAGTCAGCAGATAATTTTGGATACGTTGAGTGACTCTATAAATGAGTTTGACTTTGGTGTTTTAACAGAAGAAATGGCTGATGATCAAAGTCGTTTTGAAAAAGAATATTTCTGGTGTATAGATCCACTTGACGGAACCTTGCCATTCTCACAGGGTTATCAAGGATATAGTGTTTCTATTGCATTGGTTTCCAAATCAGGTGATCCTGTAATAGGGGTGGTATGTAATCCGGTAAATATGGATGTGTACCATGCTTATAAAGGTGGAGGTGTATACAAAAACAATGAACTTTGGACAGATGAAAAACGTCCGGGTGATAAATACTTTACATTTATTAATGACCGTAGTTTTACAAAGCATCCTAAATTTAAGGATATTACCTTGTGTGTAAATAATATGGCTATTGATTGTGGTTATTCTACATTTAAAATGCTGAAACAAGGTGGCGCTGTTATGAATGCTATATGGGTTTTGGAGAACAGACCTGCTTGTTATTTTAAATTACCAAAAAAAGAAGTAGGTGGTGGAAGCCTATGGGATTTTGCTGCAACAGCTTGTATCTTTATGGAGATGGGATTGCCTGTATCTGATGCATTTGGTAATAAAATTAACTTCAATCAATCGGAAAGTACGTTCATGAATAAGACTGGAGTGCTCTTTTATGATGTGAATAACCTTGATTGTAAGGGTATGTTGCAAAAGTTTATTCAGGAATAATAGGGAGTTTAATATAGAAAATACTTCCTTTTTCTGACTCACTTTCCATTCTGATTTCGCCTTTAAGAATGCTTGTGATTTTATTAACTATGGCCAAACCCAGGCCTGCTCCTGATTTTTTAACGGATGGATTACTTTGATGTATTTGTCTGAACGGTTCAAAAATTATTTCCTGATCTTCTTTTGAAATACCAACTCCCGTATCTTTAACATAGAATGTCATGAAATGATGATCTGTCTTGCATCCAAGAACTATACTTCCCTCTGGGGTATATTTTATGGCGTTTGTGATTAAGTTATTTATGATTTGATGTAGCAGAGCCAGGTCGGATATTATATTAAAATCATCTGCGATTTCATTATCTTCTATAATAAATTCCAGATTTTCATTTTTCGCTGAAATGAAAAATAATTCATGTGTTTCAATTAAAAAATCTTTAATATTTATTGATACCCATCGTGGTTCAATAACTCCGGATTCAATTTTAGACAGATTGATAATACTATCTAGTATTGAAAGTAGTTGTTGACTTCCTTTTATAACTAAATTGACATATTGTTTGTATTGATCCGAATTTGCATCACATTCTTCCAGTAATTGCGAAAAGCCAACAATACTATTCATCGGAGTCCTTATTTCATGACTGATATTTGCTAAAAATGATTGTGTTAATCTTTCACTTTCAGAAGCCTTTCTTAATGCAATATTGAGTCTGTCATTGGTTTCTTTTAACTTCTGTTTGTCAATTTTTAACCTGTCATTAGTTGTATTAATTTCTATAATATAATCATTGATTTGGGTTTTCATATTTTCAAAAGCTCTTGCCAAAATGCCTATCTCATCTTTTCTTGCTAAAAGCGAAGAGTCTGTTGAAGTATCTAAATGTCCGGTTGCAATAGCATCACTTAATCTTTTAAGCCTTAATAATGGATTTGTAATACCTCTTGAAATAAAATGTATAATTAATAAGGAAAGCAGAACGAAAAGTATGCTATATATTATGGTGTGTTTCTTTATGATATTTAATACCGGGAAAATGTCATTTTGAGGTACCAATGTAACTAATCGATAGTTCCCATAAAACGTGGGGAGGTAGGCTATTTCATATTTTGTATTACCAATTTTAGCATCGGATATTAAATTAGCATTATTATCATGTAAAATTTTGCTGACAATATCCCTTGGAAGATGTCTTGAAATGGGAAAATTTACTTCCTTTAAATTCTCACTCATTATTACCTTACCAACACTATCAATCAGCCATATTTTTGAATTTTCAGATGTTTTATGATATTTAAATTCTTCGCTAAGAATAATTGGTTTTAAACCTACTCCAGCTATACCTATAGGATTATTAATATCTCCCATAAGAACGTTTATAAACAAAATAGATTGGTTTAGTTCTCTGTTAAAATCAAAATTTAACGTTGTTTTAATTTTGTTATTTATGGTCTTGTAAAACCAATTGTCATCTGGATCGTGTTCCGAAATAACATCCAGTAATTCGTAGTTTTCTCTCCAGTAGTTTTTTGTAAATCTATTAACTGCAAATACAGTTGTATAATTGTTATTGCTTTGAAGATAGTCTAAGCGTTTTAATGCCAGGTTCTTTAATTCGTCAGAGGTTTCTCCTGAAGAGAACCATGATAATAAAGTTGGATCTTCTGCTAAAATCTCAGAAGTTTCAATTGCTCTCTGCAATATGGATTGAAAAGTACTTTGGGTTGCTTTTAATACTGTATAATATCTTTTTTCTCGATAATCCTTATATAAAGAACTTTTTACTGTGCTAATATGTAATAAGCTTAGAACTATAACAATGAATAATGTTGATACTCCTAATATTAGTTGCAGTTTAATTCGTATTTTCTTGTAATGAATCATTTAAGAAAAAAATAATTTAGGTCCTCAATAGCTTTAATAGGAGCAATGTAATATTTTAGTATGTAAAATTGAAGTATATCTAATAATTTATTGTTCCTTTGCAGCAAATTTTAAGAACATGGATAAATTAATTTATTCATGTTTTATAATTTATATTATTAATAATGGTTCGAATTCTTAGTTACTTATTGTCACCTGTTTATTGGATTTATTTTGGTTTTCTATTATTACTATTTCATATAATTCAAGTTTTATGTCATACTTTTGGAGGTTATTATCCTCGGAAAAAGGCTGTTGATATATTAAACTTTTTATTATTGTATGGTTTAAAAATAGTAGGAGCTAAAATTACCTTTGAAGGTTTTGATAATTTGCCACAAGATAGACCATTTATTATTGTTTCTAATCATCAAAGTACTTTTGATATTCCTCCAATAGTTTGGGGGTTTCGTAAGCATCACCCAAAATTTGTTTCTAAAGCAGAATTAGGTAAAGGTATCCCATCAATTTCATACAATCTACGTAAAGGTGGATCTGCTTTGATAGATAGAAAGAATGGTCGTCAGGCAATGGTTGAAATATCAAAACTGGGTAAGCATATTGAAAAAGAAAATTTCAGTGCCAGTATATTTCCTGAAGGAACAAGAAGTAAAAATGGAAAGGTGCGTTCATTTCAATATCCAGGAATTGCTACTCTTGTAAAATCTGCTCCTTCTGCTTTATTGGTACCAATGGCGATAAAAGGAAATTATGAATTAACTAAGAAAGGTTACTTCCCTCTGACCTTTGGGTGTAAACTTACTTATACAGCTTTACCTTCAATAGATCCCAAAGAAAAAGATCTTAAAGAATTAATTCTGGATATTGAAGAACAAATTAAGACTAAGGTTTATAATTAATAAATTTTTAACCTAGTCTTCTTTTATAATCCTGATAATCGAATCTTCTAAGTAATACAAATTCGTTATTCTTATTCCATATTCCTATTGATGGATGAGGAACTCCGTTAAACATGGTTGTTTTAACCATAGTGTAGTGTATCATGTCTTCAAAGATGATATGATCTCCAATTGATAGTTCTTTATCAAAAGAATAATCTCCTACAAAATCACCTGCTAAACAGCTATTGCCTCCCATTCTGTATGAATATTTTTCCGGAATATATTCTGATTTAGCATTTTTTATTCCTGGTTGATAAGGCATTTCAAGGCAATCAGGCATGTGAGCTGCAAATGAAACGTCAAGAATTGCTGTTTTAATTCCTTTATTTTCTACAATATCAACTACTGAGCTAACTAATACTCCGGTTCCCCAGTTAAATGCACTACCGGGTTCTAGAATTAAATGTATATTCCACTTTTCTTTAAAAGCCTTAAGGGTTCTTATTAAATGTTCAACATCGTAATCCTTGTGGGTCATAAGATGACCACCACCCATATTAAGCCATTTAATTTTAGTAAGATATTTACCAAATTTACTTTCTACAGCTTTTAATGTATTTTCCAGATCAAATGATTTGGATTCACATAAGGTATGAAAATGTAGGCCTTCAATGTGTTCCGGTAATTCATCTGGCATATCTTCAATAGAGATACCAAGACGTGTACCTGGAGAACATGGATTATATAAATCTGTTTCAACGGTAGAAAATTCAGGATTGATTCTCAATCCCATTGAGATTTTTTCAGGATGATTAAGAACTTTATCTTTGAATCTATTGTATTGATTAAGTGAATTAAAGGTTATGTGAGAACTATAACCCATTATTGTTTCAAAGTCTGCATCGGTATAGGCTGGAGCATAAGTATGAGCTTTAGAACCCATTTCTTCAAAAGCCAATTGAGCCTCATTAACAGAACTTGCTGTTGCAGTTGGAATATATTCTGTAATGATTGGAAAAGCCCCCCACATAGCAAATGACTTAAATGCCAAGATAATCTCCACATTTGCTCTATCCTTAACTGATTTAATAAGTTCTAGATTCTTACGTAAGATATTTTCATCTAATACATAGCAAGGAGAGGGAATTTCTGTGAAATTTATAGACATTACTTTTGGGTGTTATTATTTATTGAATGAAATAGGGTTTCATAATTTATTATGAAACCCTTAAATATTATTATAAAAATTAATTTAGAAATTATAGTTCTAAATCAACATCGTGCATTTCAATCCAAGGTAATCCTAGTTGGTTTAATTTTTCCATAAATGGATCCGGATTAAATTCTTCTACATTATAAACTCCGGCTTTTTTCCACAGTCCTTGTAAATACATCATTGCGCCAATTGTTGCAGGAACTCCGGTTGTATAACTTACACCTTGAGCACCTGTTTCTTCGTATGCTGCCTGGTGACTACAGTTATTATAGATGTAGTAAGTTTTTTCTTTTCCATCTTTAATACCTTTGATTCTACAACCAATTGATGTTTCTCCTGTATAGTTTTCACCTAAATCACCAGGATTTGGAAGAACAGCCTTTAAAAATTGAATAGGCACGATTTCTTTACCTTCATACATGATAGGCTCAATTCCTGCCATTCCAATATTTTGAATTACTCTTAAGTGAGTAAGATATTCTTGTCCAAAGGTCATCCAGAAACGAGCACGCTTAAGTGATGGATAATTTTTAACAAGAGATTCTAATTCTTCATGGTAAATTAAATATGACTCACGATCACCAATATTTGGGTAGTTTAATGGTTTATGAATTTCATGAGGTTCTGTTTCAACCCATTTGCCATCTTCCCAGTATTTACCTTTTTGAGTTACCTCTCTGATGTTAATTTCAGGATTAAAGTTGGTAGCAAATGCTTTACCATGATCACCTCCATTACAGTCTACAATATCTAAATATTGAATCTCATCAAAATGATGTTTTGCTGCGTGAGCAGTGAATACACTTGTAACTCCCGGATCAAAGCCACAACCTAAAATTGCAGTAACTCCAGCTTCTTTAAATTGATCATGGAAAGCCCATTGTAGCTTATATTCATATTTTGCTTCGTCTAAAGGTTCGTAGTTTGCTGTATCTAAGTATGCTACACCAGTCTTTAAACAAGCTTCCATAATATGTAAGTCCTGATATGGTAAAGCAACGTTTACAAGAATGTCAGGACCAAAAGATTTGATCAATTCAACTAATTCTGGGACATTATCAGCGTCCACTTGAGCAGTTTTAACTCGGTTATTACCTATCTTATCAGCTATAGCATCACATTTACTTTTGGTACGACTAGCTAGCATAATTTCAGTAAAAACCTCTGGTAATCCAGCCATTTTAGTGGCTACCACAGTGCCTACACCACCGGCACCAATAATTAAAACTTTTCCCATTTTTTTCAAATAATTTTTTTTGAATAATAGTTTAACGTAGCAAAGAAATACTATTTTTTCAATAATGTAAATATCAGTGTAATTATTTTTTGACGTAACAAGTTAACAAAACAGATAATTCGCTGTTTAGTATTGAGATAGTATTATTTTGCGAGTTATGATTTAACCTTTGTTAATATAACTTTTGTAGTAAATATACGTAATATTGCACAACTATAAAAAGAACTATCAACAGTTGAGATGATGGTGGGGTAGTTTAAATGTTGATATGAAACGAGCGGTGGTGAATTACATTAGATTAATTATACTTCAAGCAGTGGCCGATTATTCGGTTTCTTCAGAGCGAGTTCCATGCTACAATAAAAAACAAAATTTAAACGCATGAAATTAACTTTTAGTGCATTTTTATTTATTACACTTTTTGTTATTGTAATAGATTTTTTTGGTTTTCTGGTTTGGAGGAAAGAAGTAGAAGAGCCCAATAGTAAGTTAAATAAATGGATTGGTTATATCTTATTCCTTATTATCCCTGTTTTTGAGATTGTATCTTATTTAATATTGGCACAAAACATAAGGGCTGCATCTTCGCCTGCGTTTTATTTGTGGTTTATGGCAGCTAATGCGCTATGTTTGCTGATTTATTTACCAAAAACCTTTTTCCTTTTTTATTATCTCATATATCTGATATTGTCCTCAATCACTCAGATTTGGAGAAATAAAAAATACTCTAAAGAGCAAACTACAATTAAATATCCTAAGATATCAAGAAAGAGATTTATTAACCAATTAGGAATTATCTTTGCAACAGCTCCTTTTATTTCGCTGATATTTGGAATGCATAAAGGTAGGTTTAACTTTTTTACAAGACATCAGAATTTAAGTTTTCCTAATTTACCTTCTGCTTTTGATGGATTTAAGATTGTGCATATATCAGATATACACCTTGGGTCTTTTGCTAGTAATTATCATAAACTTGAAGGAATTATTGATATTATAAATCAGGAGAAAGCAGATATAATTTTCTTTACGGGTGATTTAGTTAATAATTTTAAAGAAGAGACTTATGGTTGGGATAAAGTATTTACTAAAATTCATGCTAATTATGGTAAATATTCCATTCTAGGAAATCATGATTATGGTGACTATACTGATTGGGATACACCAGAAGAGAAAAAGGCAAATTTTGAAGGTGTTGTTAATGCTCACAAAGATTTTGGATTTAGGTTATTAAGAGATCAATCAATTTCTATTGATATAGATGGTGAAGATATTGCTGTTACTGGCGTTGAAAATTGGGGGCATGATCCGTTTCCTAGATATGGCGACTTAAATAAAGCAATGAAAGGAACTGAAAAATTTCCTTTTAAGGTTTTATTATCTCATGATCCAGATCATTGGGATGCAGAAGTTGTCGATAAAACAAACTTTGATTTAACGTTAGCAGGTCACACACATGGAATGCAGTTTGGAATTGATTGGAAAGGATTTAAATGGAGCCCTGCAAAATATAAATTTAAAAAGTGGGATGGTTTATATCAGCATAAAAATCAATTTATGTATGTAAACAGAGGATTGGGATTTTTAGGTATGCCGGCGAGAATAGGTATGCCACCAGAAATTACAGTTATTAAACTAAATAAAGGACCTGTTGGCACAGAGCCAATGTAAAAAATATCGGAAATCTAATACAAGAAGTCATTAGTTAATTCTAATGACTTCTTTTTTATGAAAAATGAGTCTATTAGGCTACGGAGCAATGTTTCGCATACCATGAAACGGGATGCTCAACTCCTTTTATAAGCTCTTCAATAATAAGGTCATCATTCCAACGATTTTCAAAACTGCAAGTTTGATCTAAAGCTCTTGAAAGCAACAGCCATTCATCTATAATTCGTGGAGTTAATCGTCCTTCAAATTTTTTAAGTGTATCAAGACAGTTTGTACCTATAAAATGAATAGAAGGTTGCTCTCTTTTTAATGATTCATGTGTTGTATATATATGTTCTCCAACCTGAATGAATTCTGAATCATCTAAACTAATGTTTAAAGATAAATCGACTCTTGACATATAGAAATCCTCCTAAATTTAGTTAACAAATTACCTATATAATTTACTACAATTTTGATTAATTAAAAAGGGTATTAACTTGTTGAAATTCAATTTAGAATGGATAAAAATTATTTATTCTAATTCGTATATTCTACCAGAATATGCCTTAACCTTAACTCCGAGACCATTTGTTAATGCTACTTCCTGAGGAAAACTAATTTTATTTTTTCCACCTAAAATATCAATACCATTAAAAAATTTAGTGCTTTCAACTCCTATTGTAAAAAATGCATGAGCAGGAATCTTAATGCGGCACTTAATTTTTTCATCGCTAAAATTTACTACTATTAATAATATTCGATCATTGTGGTAACGTAAAAAGGCATATAGTCTGGATGAATCAAAACTATCATTATCTTCATTTGCCCACATTAAATCATAAAATTTGCCTTTTAATATTATTTCATTCTTAAGCAGTATGTTTAAGAAATTTTTGTACCAGGATCTTAGTTCAAGAGAATTGCTGTTTAATTTAGCACCGTCAAAATTCTTGTCGTTTACCCAATCTTGATAAAGTTTTATACCCCAGTAATCAAATATAGTTGTTCGACCATCTTTTCCACTAAATCCTTCTTCATCCATTCCTGGTTCACCTAACTCCTGACCAAAATATATCATTAATGGATTTGAATACATCGCGCCTGATAAAATCATTGCTGGAATAGCCTTCAATGCTTCCCCGGCAAAAAAAGGCGAAGCTATCCGCTGTTCATCATGGTTCTCAAGAAAGAACAACATATGTTGGTGTATTCCATTTAATACATCCCAGGTTTTTGTGATTGAAGAAGGTTGTTGATGCCCTTGAATTATTGCCTTTAGTGTGTCATACATTCCAACTTTATCATATAAGAAATCAAAACCACCAAAAGTGATATATTGTCTATAAAGATCAGGATTGTATACTTCAGCAATAAAGATAATATGAGGATAGGCTTCTTTTACTTTAGGAATAACCCAGTTCCAGAATTCAACAGGAACCATTTCTGCCATATCACATCTAAAACCATCTATATCTTTATCGGCCCAATAAAGCAGTACTTCTAACATTTTATTCCAGGTGTCAGGGATTGGGTCGAAATGCTTTGTGCCATCAAATATATTAACACCGTAATTAAGTTTTACGGTTTCGTACCAATCGTTTATACTTGGTTTAGGAGTAATGCAATCGTTACCTGTTACTTTTGCTGGACTTTCAATTAAATAGTTCGTGTTTTTAGCAGTTACCGGACCGTCGAAAGTTTCTCCTAATAAATAATAGAAATTATTATTAATATCGAATGCATGGTTTATATTATCATCAGAACCAAAATCAATGATGTTATCAGGTTTATTGTCTGATATATAATGTCGGGCAAGGTGGTTAGGGACAAAATCTATGATAACTTTTAATTCAGAATCGTGTGTTCTTTTTACTAATGACTCAAATTCTTCGATTCTATCATTGATATTATCAGCTAAATCCGGACATACATCATAATAATCTTTAATGGCATAGGGTGATCCTGCATTTCCTTTTACAACTTCAGTATAGTCCTTAGCTATATTAAACTCAGAATAATCAGTTGTTGTAGCATGTTCAATAATTCCGGTATACCATATGTGAGTTATTCCCAGTTCTTTTATTTCCTTTAAAGCCTTGGGTGTAAAATCGTTTAATTTTCCACAACCATTTTCATTAATAGTACCATTTTTAATATTGTTTCTATTGGTATTTCCAAATAACCGGGTAAAAATCTGATATATAATTATTTTTTGCATAGGTCTAACTTGAAGATATTTTTCAATAAAAATATTTTATTCATTGTTTAAAAATACAATTTTTGGATTAAGATTTGTGCTTAATTTTGCGAAGATGATATGACTTTAATTTTTTAACTTATTTTTATTGTCTCAAAACCTTTATGTTAATGAAATTAAGAATTATTGTTGTAATCATATTCATTATATTTTCTGATTTAATTCGTTCTCAATACTATACCTCAGGTGAAGATCCTGCTTCTCTTAAATGGAACTCGATTGAAACTGAGAATTTTAAGTTAGTTTTTCCAAAAGAATATACAGAAAAGGCTCAACGACTTGCCAAAATATTTGAACGAGTATATTTATATGCGAATAAATCATTAGACCATACTCCTAAAAAAATAAGTGTTTTAATTCATCCAGAAACAACCTACTCAAATGGATTTGTTACATGGGCTCCTAAGAGAATAGAATTATTTCCAACCCCAAATCAGGATATATATTCTCAAGATTGGCTTCAACAATTAGCATTACATGAATTCAGACACGTTGTTCAAATAGATAAACTGAATAAAGGTTTTGTGAAAATTCTCTCATTTATATTGGGCGAACAGGCTGTTGGAGGAGTACTTGGATTATACATGCCAATGTGGTTTCTTGAAGGTGATGCTGTTGTAACTGAAACTGCTTTATCTAATTCAGGAAGAGGTCGTTCTCCCTGGTTTGAACAAAAGATTCGAGCTCAGTTATTAGAACAGGAATTTTACTCTTACGATAAAGCATATTTTGGTTCCTATAAAAATTATATTCCAAATTACTATGAAATGGGTTACCTACTGGTTGCTGGAGCCAGAGCTAAATATGGAACCGATATTTGGAGTAATAAATTTTATGATTTAGCGAGTAATACTTTAGTTACACGACCATTTTTATCAGAAAGTAAATTGCGAAATAGCATAAATAAAGATCACCTTTATTATGAAATATTCTCAGACTTACACAAAGACTGGTTAAGTCAAGATAGTTTGACGCAAAAGAGTCATATTAGAACTATAACTTCCAGAAATAAGGAATATGTGAGTTTTAAGTATCCTGCCTTGATGGAAGATGGAAGTATTTTATCAGAAATTTCTGGTCCAGGTGAAATTGACAGGTTTGTCAAAGTTGATTCTATTGGTAATTATTTTACGGTATTTATTCCTGGAAAGAGAAACGAAGAGCCATTTTCTTATAGCAATGATATTTTATGTTGGACTGAATATGTGAGCGATAAACGTTGGAGTAACAGAGGATGGTCAGTGATTAAATGTTATGACTTAAATAGATCTAAAGAATATACAATTACTCAAAAGACTTGTTATTTTTCGCCTTCATTAAACTCAAAAGGTAATTTGATTGCTGCTGTTAAAGTGAGTACCCAGAATGAATATTGTTTATCAATTTTAAATAGAAAAACAGGTGAAGAAATAGATTCATATAAAAATAGTGAAGCTTCTTTTTATATAACTCCTTCGTGGAGTCCTAATGATGATAAAATAGTTAGTGTTAGTTTATCTGATAGAGGGAAAAAGATTGTATGTTATAACATACTAACCAAAGAGTGGACTGAAATTACAAGTGAAACATTCGATGATATTTCTTTGCCTAAATGGAAAGATGAACATACAATTATTTTTACAGCAGGTTATAGCGGAACCGAAGAAATCTATTCAGTTAACATGGAATCTGGACTGATTAAGCAAATTACGCAAAGTAGATTTGGATCAACTGGAGCTATCTTTAATACTAAAAAAGAAGAGTACATATTTAGTTGCTATACATCTGATGGTTTTCAATTATCTAAATGCAGGTCAGAAGAATCATTATCTATTCCATTTAAGTTTATTGAAAATAATTCGATTAGATTGTATGAGAAAATTTCGGAACAAGAACAAGAAGTTATCAATTATGATGGAATTGACACCATTGCTGATTACAATGTGAAAAAGTATTCGAAATTAAATCATCTTTTTAATATTCACAGTTGGGCTCCTGTAAATATTAATATGAACGAGGAATCTGTAAGTTCAGGATTGTCAGTAATGTCGCAAAACCTATTAGGAACTGCAATTACATCTTTTGGGTATAATTTTGATTCGCAAAAAAGTAGAGAAAGGTACCATTTAAATTTTCAATATAGGGGTTTGTATCCTGTATTTGAATTTGATATGAAATTTGGTGATGAAAGAGTTGCAGATGGTATTTATACCTTTAATCAGGATACGGTCTATATTTCTGATAATCCAAAACAGAATCAAACTAAATTAGAAGCAGGAGTAAATGTACCACTAAACTTGACATCAAATAAATTTTACAGATATGTTCAACCATCGTTAAATATTAATTATTATAAAATTTCGGGATATAATACTCTTGGTATTCCAGTTTCATATCAGAATAATAAGTTTGTTCAAACTGGTAATTCTTCAAGTTTTCAAAAAGATGATATATCATATACAACCTTGGAGTACTCTATTTATTTACATAATTTATTAAAGAAATCAGAACGAGATGTTAATTATAGATGGGGACAAGTTTTTGAGGTCAATTTTCAAAGCACACCTTTTGATGGTATCAATATTGGTAAATTATTAGGTTTAAGAAATAGGCTGTATTTTCCTGGATTGTTAAAATATCATTCCATTAAGATAGATAATGAGTTTCAGTATAAATGGAAGGGTGAAGAATACAATTATTCAAGTCAAAGTACATACCATAATTATTACCGATTTGGTAATTATTTTAGTTTTGCCAGAGGTTATTACAATTATACAAATGATGAATTGTATTCTTTAAAAACCAATTATATGTTTCCGTTATGGAATCCGGATATTTCAATTCCGAAAATCCTTTATTTAAAAAGAATAACATCAAATATATTTTTCGATTATTCAAGTAGTAAACTTAATTATTATCCAGTGGATACCGGACAAAAAGTAGTTCTGAAAAATGATTATAAGTCAATTGGAATTGAACTATTGAGTGAGGTTCATGTTTTTCGATTTTTATTCCCCTTTAATATAGGATATCGTTATTCAAGACTGTTAGATCTAAATTCAAATCGTCACGAATTACTTATGGGAATAAATATTTCTGGTTTTTCTATTGGTGGAGGTAAGGAATAGAATGTATTTTCTGGATTTTATGATTTAAAATATAGTTTATCAACTATACACGGTTGATTCATATTATTATATTTGTAGGCTGTTAAGATAAATAAGATTAAAAATGATAGATTTCTCGCAAGCATCCATAGAGAATATGGTTGTACATCAAATTGGAGCCAGGGCCGAAGCTGAGCCAATGAGGTTTTCTAAAAATACAATGAGGCTTCAGAATGAAGAGATGGTGACAGATGTTTTATTGCAATATTTCTTTAAACCGTTTAAGGATGATTCGTATTATAACTTTTTTCATCCTGAGGATATTGAAAAGAATCTGGTTTATGTAAATATTAATAATCTGTTTAACGGAGAGGGAGACTTTTATCAATCATCAATACAATTAGCCGAATGGTTATATGAAAATTCTAATCATCCTAAAATTAGAGGCGGGGAATTTTATATGGCTATGTTTAATAATGTTGTTGTTGATGGAGAGTTGGTAAATGCAATAGGAATCTTTAAGTCGGAAAATAAAGAAACATTCCTGAAAGTTTATTTAAAAGAGCAAAACTTTGAGTTAGGTACGCAAGAAGGTATCAATATAAAAAAGCTTGATAAAGGATGTTTAATATTTAATACAGAGCAGGAAGAAGGATATAAAATTTGTTCTGTAGATAATATAAATAAAGGTAATGAAGCTCGTTTCTGGTTAGATGACTTTTTAGGTCTTCAACCTAGGGAAGATAATTACTACTTTACACGTAATTACATGGAAATGTGCCGTTGTTTTGTTGATGATGTTTACAATAAAGAAAATGATGTAGCCAGAGCAGATCAAATTGATATGCTTAACAGATCTATGGAATTCTTTAATAAAAAAGATAATTTTAATGAGGCAAACTTTGAGCATGAGGTAATGGAACAGCCTGATATTATTGATGCCTTTAAAGATTATAAAGAAAATTATCGACAAGAAAACAGCATCCCTTTAAAAGAAGAGTTTGATATTTCAAAAAGTGCAGTGAAAGGTCAAAAATCAACCTTTAAATCTATATTAAAACTAGATAAGAACTTTCATGTTTATATACATGGTCGAAGAGATTATGTTGAAAGAGGATATGATCAACAGAAAGGTTTAAATTATTATACGCTTTATTACGAAGTTGAAAGCTAATATTACCAAGAACAAATTAGTAAAGTGCGGAAGTATAGTCAGAAAGAAGTATTAGCTTATTGTATTAATAATAAAGTGTCATTTTCAATATCTCGACAACCAGGGGATGTAAAAGATGTTTTATTGATAAGTGATGATGTTCAAGCTTTTGATATAGAACAATTATCTGAATTTATTAATAAAGATGGTTATATAATTGCTCCCTTCTCATTTGAAAAAGATAAAGCAATTTTTCTTGGAACCACATTTGTTGTTTACGATGAAATAGATGAAGATGCTTTTATAAAAATTAGAGGTTTTAAAAGTTCGGAAGAAATAATATATTCCAATAATTATTATGCTGATTATGAATCATATCTAAATCAGTTTAATCAGTTATTTTATGAAATAAAGAGTAAATCCATAAAGAAAGCAATCCTTTCAAGAGTAAAGCATGTTAATTCTTTTTCAAAAGATAATGCTATAGAACTATATTATAAATTGATTAGTTTATATCCTAATGCATATCTGTTTATGTATTATACGTCATATTCAGGTTTGTGGATTGGAGCCACTCCCGAATTACTATTAAAAACTAATGATAATATAGTGCAAACAGTTTCTCTGGCAGGGACAAGAAAACTTGAGAATGTAAGTGTTGATTGGAATGAAAAAGAAGTCGAAGAGCAGAAAATAGTCTCAGATTATATGGAGACTTTATTAGATAAATATCAAATTGAAAGTCCAAAAATTGAAGGACCTGTTAGTGTGAGTGCAGGTAAAATTTCACATCTGAAGACGATCTATAATTTTACATTCAATGAGGCCAATGGTTCAATTCATGATTTTATAATAGATCTGCATCCTACTCCGGCAGTTTGTGGTTTGCCTAAAATGGAGTCGATGAATGTTATACATGATGTTGAAAGGCATAAAAGGAGTTATTATTCTGGATTTGTAGGTAGAGTAGAGGATGGACAAATTGGATTATATGTAAACATCAGGAGCCTGAAGTTTGTTAATGATGGAGTAGACTTGTATTTAGGAGGTGGAATAACCGAAGGTTCAGATCCTGTTAAAGAATGGCAGGAAACAGAATTAAAGGCAGGAACCTTGCTTGATGTAATACAAGATTTAAATAAAAAATAGAATTATTTTATGATATCGGATAAAAAAAATGTTCAGGTTCTTGTGCAACAATGTATAGCTAAAGGCTTAAAAGAAATTGTGATATCACCAGGATCCAGGAACGCACCCTTAATTTTATCCTTCAGTAAAATTCCGGAAATTAAATGTTATACAATTGTTGATGAACGTAGTGCTGGTTTTTTTGCATTAGGTATGGCTCAACAATTAAAACGACCTGTGGGCATTGTTTGTACCAGTGGATCTGCTGCATTAAATTATGCTCCTGCAGTAGTGGAGGCTTTTTATCAGGAAATTCCTTTGGTTGTTATAACTGCTGACAGACCTGAAGAATGGGTAGGGCAAGCAGATGGTCAGACTATTAATCAAAAGGGAATCTATCATAATTATATCAAATATGAGGCTAATTTACCGGTAAATCTAGTTCATGATGATGATTTATGGTATGCTAAAAGAATTGTTTCTGAAGCATTTATTAAAGCAACGAATGGAGTATCTGGTCCGGTTCATATAAACTTGCCTCTAAGAGAACCTTTATACAACAAAGAGGAAGTTGAGCTGAGAAATCAACCGTCGATTAATTTGATGGAACCAGACAGGCAAATATCAGAAGAACAACAAACCCTTTTGATTGATACATGGAATAATGCAAAATCGGTAATGATCATTTGTGGTGTAAATTCATTTGATCAACATTTTAATGGCATATTAAATCAATTATCTAACTTATCGAACACTGTAATTTTAACTGAATCAACATCGAATGTTTTTGGTGAAAAAATAATTGGGTGTATTGACCGTCAATTAGCATGTATTACAGAAGAACAGATTTCGGAATATGCTCCGGAACTATTGATATCTTTTGGTGGACAGATTGTAAGTAAGCATATTAAAAAGTTTTTAAGGGATAATAAACCTAATGAACATTGGCACATTTCTTTAAACGATAATATAATTGACACCTTCCAGAGTTTATCATTGCATATTAAAATGAATCCTTTTGCTTTATTTAAGCAGATTGTCGATAAACTTACCAATGGCGATAGTTGTTATCAACACTTATGGCTTGATAATAAAATTGTCTCGCGACAAAAGCATCTGGAGTATGTGCAAAATGTAGAGTGGAGCGATATTAAAGTGATGAATCATGTTTTTTCTAATTTGCCTCATGGCTGTCAACTACATTTAGCCAATAGTACACCTGTTAGATATGCTCAATTGTTTCAGGATGAAATAAAAGTACATTCTTATTCAAATAGAGGTACTAGTGGTATTGATGGTTCATTAAGCACAGCTGTAGGGGCTTCATTGGTTAAAACAGATTCAACAATATTAGTTACCGGAGATTTATCGTTCTTTTATGATTCAAATGGATTATGGAATAAGTATATAAAGCCTGATTTTAAAATTGTACTGATTAATAATAGCGGAGGAGGTATCTTTAGATTTATTCCGGGTCCGGCTGAAACTGATGAAGTAGAAGAGTTTTTTGAAGCTAAACATGATCAATCTGCAGAATATATTGCCAAAGCCTTTAATTTAAGATATATTTCATGTTCTTCTGAAGAAAGGCTGGATATATGTTTTAAAGAATTGATAGATAATAACAAACAGGCTGGTATCCTTGAAATATTTACACCGAATGAGTTAAATGGAGTTTTACTGCGAAATTATTTTAAATACCTTAAATCATAATAAAATATAGAAAACTAAAATATATAATATGAGTAAGTACAATTGGGAAACCATAAAAGAATATACAGATATAAAATTTGAATTTTATGAAGGTATAGCAAAGGTAACTATAAACAGACCTCATGTTTATAATGCATTTAGACCTGAAACTAATATGGAAATGCTTGACGCATTTGAAATTTGTCGTGAACGTCAGGATATTAACGTTGTAGTTTTAACTGGTGAAGGTGATAAGGCATTTTGTTCCGGTGGAGATCAAAAGGTTAAAGGTGTTGGAGGTTATATTGATGAGCATGGAGTTCCTCGTCTTAATGTTTTAGACTTACATAAAAAGATAAGATCACTTCCTAAGCCTGTTATTGCTATGGTTAATGGATATGCAATTGGTGGAGGGCATGTTTTACATGTTGTATGTGATTTAACAATAGCTTCGGAGAATGCCAGATTTGGACAAACAGGTCCAAAAGTGGGCAGTTTTGATGCAGGTTTTGGCTCTTCATATTTAGCACGTCACGTTGGACAAAAGAAAGCCAGAGAGATTTGGTTTTTATGTGAACAATATACAGCAGAAGAGGCTGAGAGAATGGGTATGGTTAATAAAGTAGTTCCTTTAGAAGAACTAGAAGATACTACAGTAAGCTGGTGTAAAACCATAATGAAGCGCAGTCCACTTGCTTTACGAATGATTAAACGAGGTTTAAATGCAGAATTAGACGGGCAACATGGAATCATGGAAATGGCCGGAGATGCTACCTTAATGTATTATCTGATGGAAGAAGCTCAGGAAGGTAAAAATGCATTTTTAGAAAAGAGAGATCCCGATTTTGGTCAGTTTCCAAAGTTCCCTTGATAAATAAAATTTAATAGCTCCTTTATTTAACATGTAAGGAGCTATTTTTTTCCCTTATTATAGGTATGGAATATATGACTAAAATATTCCATTGCGTTAATTTTGTTGTGTTATAGAACTTTCCTTTTGAATGAGCGTATTAGTAATTAAAGCGTAGCATATTATTAAAGAGAACTAATCCTAAACGAATTATACATTTTGTTAATAATTTTGCACTATGAAAAGGGATTGGTCATTAAAGAATATTAAAATTGGGAGAAGGCTTAATTTAGTGCTTGGCTCCATTGTTGTGCTTATCATTACCTCCATAGGTACTTTTGCTGTTTATACCGAATATAAAACCTTAATGGATTCAATGGATTATTTGGGTGTTGAAGAAACAGAGAATCTAAAAAAAATGATTGAGCTTCAGATTGAGACAAAACAAGATTTTGTTAAATCTGGAATCGGGATAGCAAATAAGCTATTTTATGAGAAAAAGGCTGATATAAACACAAAAAGTAAATCTCAAATTCTTGCTGTAAATCAAATTACTCACGAAAAAATCGATGTAACGATACCTGAATTTCGCTGGGATGGTCAGTTGTTATATCATCATTATGGCTTTGTTGAGGAAGTAGGAGAATTACTTAACGGAACAGCTACTATATTTCAGAAGATACCTCAAGGATTTTTGAGAATATCCACAAATGTATTAAATAAGGAAGGACAACGAGGTGTAAATACCTACATACCTAATGAATCTCCGGTCATTAAGAAAGTGCTAAATGGTGAGACATATACGGGTCGTGCGTTTGTTGTAGATGATTGGTACTTAACGGTATATGAACCTATAGTTATAGGTGGAGAAATTGAAGGTATATTATATGTAGGTTTAAAAGAGAAGGATTTATCAAAAATTAAAGAGATTTTCGATAAAAAGAAATATATGGAAACTGGTTATCCATTTTTAATTGGAAAAGATGGAGAGATGTTAATACATCCCACAGGGGAGGGCGTTAATTACTCTAATGAAGAGTTTTTTCAAAAGATTCAAACAAGTGCTCTAGAATCTAATAGTGGAAGCTTTTATTATCATTTTGAAGGAAAAGAAAAAGAATTGTATTACGAATATATTCCATCAATCGAATCTTTCGTTGTTGTTTCTTATTATTTGTCAGATATTCATACTATTGTTTATTCTTCTATTTCGGTAATATTAGTAGTGTTGTTAATAGGCATATTTGTGTTTATAATTTTCAATAGATATATGGCTCTTTCAATCAGTAGGCCAATTGCTAAAGTTGTTGATTTTGCGAAAAGAGTATCTGAAGGGGATTTAACGGTAAGTGTAGATTTTAAACAAAAAGATGAAGTTGGACAAATGGCAGAGGCTTTAAATCACATGATAAGTAAATTGAAGAGTGTTGTTTCTGAAATTATTACAGGTTCTTCAAATATTGCTTCTGCTGGTCATCAGGTTAGTTCAACCTCGCAACAAATATCGCAAGGAGCAACAGAACAGGCTGCTTCTGTTGAAGAAGTATCATCTACGATGGAGGAGATGGTGAGTAATATTGAAATGAACTCGCAAAATGCCAGAAATACTGAATCTATTTCATCAAAAGCACATGTAACCATGCAAGGTGTGTATGATAGTACTCATAGGTCAATAGAGGTTACTAGTAATATCTCAAGCAAAATTAAAGTTATTGAGGAAATTGCAATGCAAACGAATATTTTGAGCTTAAATGCAGCTGTTGAAGCAGCAAGAGCCGGAAGTCAGGGTAGGGGTTTTGCTGTTGTTGCTGATGAGGTAAGAAAATTAGCAGAGGTAAGTAAAAATGCTGCTAATGAAATATTAAAATTATCGAATGAGGGCTTTTCTGTTGTGAAATCAGCAGGAGAAAAAGTTGGCGAGATGGCTCCGGAAATTGAAAAAACTACCGAGTTAGTTCAAGAAATTTCAACATCGAGTGAGGAACAGTTGAAAGGTGCAGAGCAGGTAAATACAGTTATTCAGGAGCTTAATAATCTTACACAGCAAAATGCATCCGCTAGTGAGGAATTAGCTGCTAGTGCTGAAGAACTGTCGTCGCAAGCTGATCACTTAAAAGATTTGGTTAAATATTTTAAATTGGATGAGGAGGATGTTAAACGTGCTTTAAGAGAGACTGAAGGAGAGAATATTTCACTTGATGAGTTTGATAATTTTGATAAAGATAAAGATCAGATAACACATGATGATAAACCGTCAGTTGTTAATAAAAAACAGCCATCATTTAACGATATCAAGATTTTTGATAAAGATTTTGAAAAAGGTTTTGAGTCGTTTTAATATCTTTGACGCTTAATTAATTTAAGCGTATGTTAAATATTAAACCTTATATTTTATCATTTAGATTAAGAACCTTACCATTGGCTGTTTCAACAGTTTTGATGGGTAACATACTTGCAGCCTATAATGGTAGTTATAATTATTTAGTTGGAATATTTGCTGTGATTACAACTGTTTTCCTTCAAGTATTGTCAAATGTAGCAAATGACTATGGAGATGCGGTATCAGGTGCTGATAATGAAGAGAGAGTCGGTCCGGAGAGAATGGTAGCATCTGGAAAAATATCTTTGAAGGCGATGCGAAATACAGTTATTGTATTTTCATCGCTTTCTTTAGTTTCAGGAATTCTCCTAATTTATTTTGGTAGCTTTAAAGCAATGAGTATAGAAAATATCTTATTGTTATTATTAGGATTAGGAGCAATAGCAGCTGCAATAAAATATACTGTAGGTAAAAATCCTTATGGCTACAGAGGTTTGGGAGATATCTTTGTTTTTGTTTTTTTTGGTTTGGTTGGTGTAATCGGGACCTATTTTTTACATACAGGAACAATCAATATGTGGGTAGTGTTACCTGCTTCAACTATAGGTTTTTTAAGTGTTGGGGTATTGAATTTAAATAACCTTAGAGATATAGAAAGTGATTCAAAAACAGGCAAGAATACATTAATTGTACAAAAAGGCAGTGCTTGGGGAAAAAAGTATCATGTATTCTTAAATGTAGGAGCAATGTTTCTAATGATTGCTTTTGCAATTTTTAATTTTCATAATTGGTATCAATGGTTATTTCTTTTAGTTTATGTTTTATTGATAAAGGATTTGGTTTTTGTTTATAAAAATAATGATCCAATGAATTTATACCCATATCTAAAGAAACAGGCAATTTCTACCTTTTTATTAGTATTATTAATCGGTTTACCTCTCTTATTTTAATGAAATAAATGTTACAGGCAACATATATTCCTCATAAGTTACAATTTATTACTCCAGGAGGTACATCTCGGGGAGTGTTGACAGAAAAATCAAGTTGGTACATTTTACTTTCAGATACAGTAACTCCGAATATTGTAGGTGTTGGCGAATGTTCTATTTTGCCTAAACTAAGTATTGATGATAGAAATGATTATGAAGATAAGCTCAAAGAGGTTTGTCTTAATATCAATAATTACAGTTCTACTTACCACACAGAATTAAAAGAGTGGCCATCTATTCGATTTGCAGTTGAAATGGCTTTGCTTGATTTAGATAATGGCGGTAAGAAGTTGATTTTTAACACAGATTTCTATTATGGAAAAAAGAATATCCCTATTAATGGTTTAATATGGATGGGAGATATTAATTATATGAAATCCCAATTAAATCAAAAAATAAATGAAGGTTTTGATTGCATAAAAATTAAGATCGGAGCTCTGGACTTCGATAAAGAGATTGCGTTAATAAAAGAAATTAGAAATAGCTATTCTTCTAATGAAATAGAAATACGTGTTGATGCTAATGGTGCATTTAAGCCTGAAGAAGCTCTTTATAAGATGGAGCAGTTGTATAAGTTGGATATTCATTCAATAGAGCAACCTATTAAAGTTAAACAATGGAAAGAAATGTCTCGTATCTGTAAAGAATCACCATTGCCAGTTGCATTAGATGAAGAATTGATAGGTATCCTTGAAAATGAAATTAAAAAAGAAATGCTGGAGCAGATTCAGCCTTCGTATATTATTTTAAAGCCTTCTTTGATAGGTGGTTTTAAAGCTTCTGAAGAATGGATTTCTATTGCAGAGGATTTAAATATAGGTTGGTGGGCAACTTCTGCTTTGGAAGGGAATATAGGACTAAATGCAATTGCTCAATGGACCTCAACTTTTGATTCTTTAATGCCTCAGGGATTGGGAACAGGGAAAGTTTTTTCAAATAATATAGATTCTCCCTTATTTGTAGAGGAAGGTTATTTATGTTATAAGCAAAATCAAGAGTGGGGAAAATTAAAGTAAAGACAATTTGTAATAAGTATAAATGCAACAATAATTTTGGGATTTTTAGTTAATCTGATGCTTTGTTGATTCCTGATATATAAAAAATCATGAATAATTATAATTCAATAAGATTAAATGGAGTTAAATATTCGGGAAAAGATTTGTTTATGGTTAGTACCGAAACCATACATAATGAAAATGCACCGGAATGGTTAAAAGATATCCATCGTTTTATCCTGGAATGGATTAATGATTCAGATGAGATTAAAGCACAAACTTCAGGATCTACTGGTAAACCTAAGAGCATTTGTTTAAAGAAATTTCATATGATAGCTTCGGCAAGGAAGACTATTGAATTCTTTAATCTAAAAGAGCATCATTCAGCTTTGTTATGCTTGTCTGCTAATTATATTGCCGGAAAAATGATGGTTGTAAGGGCTTTTGTTGGTGGTTTTAATTTGTTGCTTCAGGAACCTGTCGGGAATCCATTGGCTTATATTGACAAGAAAGTTGATTTTGCAGCTTTAGTTCCTTTACAGGTTAGTAATTCTGTAGATGATATCAATTCCGGACTTAAGGTTGGAAATATAATTATTGGAGGAGGTGCTGTTTCTGGTGAATTAGCCGATAAAATTAAAAATGCAAAATCTATTTGCTATGAAACTTATGGAATGACAGAAACTGTTTCACATGTGGCAATAAGAAGGTTAGGTGAGGACTTTTTTTCTGCAATGCCTAATGTTTCTTTCAATCAGGATGAAAGAAATTGTTTGCTTATTGATGCAAGTGATGTTGCTGATTGTAAGTTGATAACTAATGATATTGTTGAGCTTATTTCTGATAAAGTATTCAAGTGGCTGGGGCGTTATGATAATATTATAAATACCGGAGGGGTTAAAGTGGTGCCTGAAGAAATCGAAAAAAAGCTATCATCAGAAATTAAACATGATTTTTTCATTAGTTCTATTCCCGATGAAAAGTTGGGAGAAAAAATGGTGTTAGTTATTAGTTCTCAAGTTAAGTATAATGTAAATTCAATTTTGTCTGCATTTTCTGTTTTAAATAAATATGAACGTCCCAGGAATATTTGTTTAATCAATAATTTTCCTTATTCTGATAATAATAAGATTCAACGTACTGTATTGCGTAAATACCTACAATCCTCGCAAATAATCTACGATGTAGATAAATAGTCAATAAAATAAACCTGTATTTTATCATAATAAAATTATTTGATATTTATTTTCTTTGCTGCCTTAATGTAAAAAATAAAGGTTTGTAATGAAGAATTATAGAATGATTTTGGCCTTAATATTATTAGTTGGATTATCAAATAGTAATATTAACGCGCAAGATGAAAATAAAGGGTATCAATTTGAGACTATTTATGATTTAGATGTTACTTCAGTAAAGGATCAGTACAGATCAGGTACGTGTTGGAGTTTTTCCGGACTTTCATTTTTAGAGGCGGAAATGTTGAAAGCAGGAAAGCAAGATATTGATCTTTCGGAAATGTTTGTTGTTAGAAATTGTTACTCTGATAAAGCAACTAAATATGTTCGTTTACATGGATCATTAAATTTTGGTGCTGGTGGTTCCTTTGAAGATGTTTTATATACTTGGAGAAACTATGGTTTGGTTCCGGAATCAGCTTACACCGGTTTGCAATATGGTGAAGAAAAACATGTTCATGGTGAAATGGATGCGGTATTAAAAGCCTATGTTGATGCAGTAATTAAAGATGATAATAAGAAATTATCAACAGCATGGCATAAAGGATTTGATGGTGTTTTAGATGCCTATCTGGGAGCTTATCCTGAAACATTTAATTACGAAGGTAAGGAGTATACACCACAATCTTTTTCTAAAGAATATATGGGAATTGATCCTGAAGATTATATTATTCTAACATCATTTACACATCATCCTTATTATTCAAAGTTTATTTTTGAAGTTCCGGATAACTGGGTTTGGGGTCAGGTTTATAATGTGACACTTGATGATTTAAAAGAGGTTATGAAAACATCATTAAAAGAGGGACATACTTTTGGATGGGCTTCTGATGTTAGTGAAAAAGGTTTCTCATTCAAAAATGGAGTAGCCATTGTTCCAGAAAGTGACATTGAGGAACTTTCGGATTCTGAAAGAGCAAAGTGGGAGAAAATGAGTAAGGCTGAAAGAGTAAAACAAATGTATAGTTTTGATGGTCCTGTTAAAGAAAAGGTAATCACTCCGGAAATGCGCCAAGAGCAGTTTGATAATTATTTAACTACTGATGATCATGGTATGCATATTACTGGTATGGTAAAGGATCAGGAAGGAAATATTTACTATAAAGTGAAAAATTCATGGAATACAAACAATAAATATGATGGTTATTTTTATGCATCAGAGTCTTTTGTTTTGTTAAAATCAATGAATATCATGATTAATAAAAATGTTTTAGCTAAAGAGCTTAAAAAGAAATTAGGAATAAAATAAATTTGGATATCATCATCAACTGTTTACCCAATCATTGTAATATATGATATCAAGTTAAGCTATCTCACTTTTGAGGTAGCTTTTTTTATATATTTGTACTAAATAATAATAGCTAATAATATTATAAAATAATGAGTTGTAAAGATTATAAAACTCGATTGAAAATTAAGGCGGAAGCTGAGGATATATATGCTGCATTAACCAATCCTTTTACAATAGAGTTGTGGTCAGGTTATCCTGCGCAAATGAGTACAGAGCCAGATAGTGAATTTTCTTTGTGGGAAGGAGATATAGTTGGTAAGAACCTTGAATTTGAGACAAATAAAAAAGTTGTTCAGCAATGGTATTTTGGAGAACAAGAAGAGCCATCTATTGTAACAATAAAGATTTTTGAACAAAAAAATCATTGCCAGGTAGAATTAAACCATACAAATATTCCTGAAGAGGATTATGATGATATTTGCGAAGGATGGGATGAATATTACCTTGGTGCAATAAAAGAGTTTTTTGAAGAAGATTAAAAATTAATCTCGCTTCAAATTCCAAACCTAATCTTATGAAAAAATATTACTATCGGGCCTATCCCTTTGTTAGGCTCTTAATTCCTATATTAATAGGGCGACTTCTTTCCTTTTATTTTCTTGTTTCATTTTATAGCATAGTGATCTATGCTTTGCTATTTGTTTTTACATTAATATTTATTGGCTTTAAATTAGAAAAGCAATATAATAGCCGCTGGATTTCCGGATTACTAATTAATTTAATATTACTGTTTGGCAGTTGGAGCAATACTGATTATAATCTAACTAATTACATTCAATATGATACTCTTAAGGAATATTCGGCAACTGTTATTGATGTATATTGTAGTAATGATCAATCTCAAACTCTTGAAATACTTACTTGTGAGCAATCTTTAAAACAAAATAAATATTTTAAATCTTTGGTTTATTATAAGCGTAATGAAAATCAGAAATTACTAATGCCGGGAGATCAAATTGTGTTTTATTCTTCACTGCAAAAAGTTCAGGTAGAACGTAATCCATATACTTTTAATTATGCAGAATACTTGCTCTCAAAACAAATTCTTGGTCAATTTTATTTGAATAGTACTAGTTGTAAACCTATTAAAAGTAGTTGGTCTGTAAGTAAAGGCTTTTATTTACTCAGAAACTGGTGTAAAGACAAAATTCAAAGTGTAATTACAGATGAGGATGCAAGTAGTGTTTTAATTGCTCTCATGTTAGGGGATAAAACATTCATTGATAGCGATGTGAAATTAGACTTCTCTGGATCAGGTTTAATGCATGTTATTTCTATTTCGGGTATGCATGTTGGTGTAATTTATATGATCCTGTTGTTTTTGTTTAGTTTGTTAAAAGTGAAAGGAGTGCAAAAGTTTAAGTTGTATTTTATTCTTGCATTTTTGTGGTTTTACGCAGGACTAACAGGTATGTCTTCTTCTGTTTTTAGGTCAACAATAATGTTTTCCATACTTTTAATTGGTCAGGTAAAAAATAAAGGTTCGTATAATGTTTATCATTCCTTAGCGATAGCTGCCTCTATAATATTGCTTCTCTCTCCGGAAGCGTTTACAAACATTGGTTTCTGGTTAAGTTTTTTAGCTGTTTTATCCATTGTTTATTTCTTTCCAATCTTCAATGGAATGCTAAACTTTACAAAACCATGGAATAGAGCTGTGTGGTCGTTATTTGCATTATCACTTTCTGCACAAATAGGAACAGCACCATTGGTAATTTATACCTTTCACTATTTTCCTATATGGTTTTTGTTGTCAAATTTATTAATTGTACCCATTGTGCCTTTTATTTTGTTAGGAGGTCTTATTATTATACTTTCTCCCACTGGATCAATAATTTCTGTTTTAGTTTCGGGTTCGATTGAAGAACTGACTGTTTATATGATAAATATAGCTAAATGGATAAATAGTTTGTATGTGGCTAAATATGCAGGATTACAGTTGCAATTCATTGAGCTCATGATGATTTATATTGCATTGATTCTGTTTGTAATAAGGAAAGAGTCAAAACGAATATTTTTTGGAATTACTTCAATAGCAGTTGTATTGGTATTTCTTATCCTTAATTTTGTGTCAACTGAGTTTCTTGATCCAAAGTCTGCAATTGTCGTTCATGAAATAAGAAAGAAATCAGTGGTGTCATTTATTAATGATGAATCTTCTTTTTGTTTTACGAATGATTCAATTTCCTCTATTATCAAAGAGCGTTCAATAATGCCTTTATGGAGACATTTAAAAGTAAGTACATTTAATCTAAAAAAGGATTCCTCTTCTATAATATTTCCGGTTTGTTGTTCAGGATTAAATGCGATTATTATCAATGGAAACATTGATGTTGATTGTATTAAGTCTTTACCTGAAAATATTGATTTAATCATTGTAACCAATAGGGTGTCAAATACAATTATTGATGAAATAGTTTATTCATTCAAAGATAAAAAGGTTGTTTTTGATTCCTCTTTTTCGAGGAAGTATTCCTTACAACTGTCTGAATCATATAAGGATGATAATTTGAGTTTGGAGTTTATTTCATTAAATGGAGCATATAGTGTAGAGTTGTGATATGGTGTTTCCGCACACAAGTTGATAAATAATTCGTTAGCTTTGGTTTGTTTTTAATATTATCTTTTATTTTTACTGCGATTTTCAAGTTTAAGTATTATTAAACGTTATTTGATTAAATAAGAAAAATGAGAATAATTATTGCAGGAGCTGGAGAAGTAGGTACGCATGTAGCAAAAATGATGTGTAACGCTAATCATGATGTAATTTTAATTGATGACAATGAAGAACGATTACGTCAGATTGATGCTCATTTTGATTTAATGACGATTGTAGGGTCAGTATCATCAATTGATGATTTGAAACAAGCCAATGTTGATTCTTGTGATTTATTCATTGCTGTTCCTCCGTATGAAGAATTGAGTATCATGTCTGCTATTTTGGCAAAAAAGCTAGGTGCAAAAGTTACTATTGCCAGAATTAATAATTATGAATACTTATTACCTGAAAATAAAGAGTTTTTTAAACAGTTAGGAGTTGATCAGTTGATTTATCCAGAACAATTAGCTGCAAAAGAAATTCGAACTTCATTAAAACGTGTAGGAATAAGGCAACAAATCGATTTTTCAGATGGAAAATTGATTTTATATGCTCTGAAAATCAGAGATAATGCACCTATTGTAAATAAAACATTAGCTGAAGTTGCTGAAAGACACGAGCAGAAATTGTATAATACAGTAGCAATAAATCGAGATGGTTATACTATTATTCCTCGCGGAAACGAAACGTTTAAACATAATGATTTAGCCTATATCATTACCACTCCGGAAGGAACCAAACAGGTGATGGAAGATAGTGGAAAAGAACATTTTGATGTAAAAAATGTAATGATCCTTGGAGGTAGTAGAATAGGGAAAAAAGTAGCTCAAAGACTTGAAGATTTTTATAATGTAAAACTTATTGAAATTGACAGGGAAAAGAGTAGTAAGTTAGCCGATACATTAGAAAATACTCTTGTGATTAATGGTGATGGTCGTAATCTTGAGCTATTGAAAGATGAGGGTATTAAAAAGATGGATGCTTTTGTTGCAGTAACTGCCAATTCTGAAGTAAATATTCTGGCTTGTCAGTTAGCTAAAAAAATGGGCGTAAAAAAGACTGTGGCAGAGGTTGAGAATATGGATTATATAGATCTTGCCGAGAATATTGGTATTGGTACTTTAATTAATAAGAAATTAATTGCGGCTAGTTATATTTATCGTTATACAGTAAAAGCAAGAGTTTCTCATGTTAAATGTTTAACGGCTTCAGAAGCTGAGGTACTTGAATTAGTTGCAAGTGAAGGTTCCAAAATAACAAAAGGCAGATTAAGTGAATTGAAATTACCTAAAGATGTAAATGTAGGAGGTATTATCAGAAATAATAAAGCTATTATAGTTACAGGTAATACTCAGATAATACCAAATGATAAAGTTGTAGTTTTTGCTATGCCTTCTGGGATAAGAAAGATTGAAAAAATGTTTAACTAAGGTTTGCTTGAAAACATATTTTTATGCTTAATATTCGTGTTGTATTGCTTGTTATGGGATTGCTGCTAATTGTAGAAGCAGTCTTTATGTTAATAACAGCAGGAGTATCTGCAATATATGGTGAATATGATCTGCCTTATTTTTTATGGTCTGCATTAATATGTATTTCTACCGGAGGATTGTTATTTCTAACAAACTATAAGATTTCCCGTTCTATAGGAAAAAGAGAAGGTTATGTAATAGTTACCTTGGTATGGCTGGTGTTTTCTTTTTTTGGATTGTTACCCTTTTGGTTAAGTAAGGCTATTCCTTCCTTTACAGATGCCTTTTTTGAGACAATGTCGGGTTTTACCACGACAGGTTCCTCTATTCTTGAAGATATTGAAGCGCTACCTCATGGAATGCTTTTTTGGAGAAGTATAATTCAATGGCTTGGAGGTATGGGGATTATAGTTTTATCCTTAGCCATATTGCCTGTTTTGGGAGTAGGAGGAATGCAGTTGTTTGTTGCTGAAGTTCCCGGACCTGTTCCTGATAAATTACATCCGCGTATTGCTGATACAGCAAAGCGTTTATGGGTTATATATGTTTTTTATACCTTTCTTGAAGTTATTCTTTTATGGATTGGGGGAATGACTTTATTTGATGCAGTATGTCACTCCTTTACAACAATGGCAACAGGAGGATATTCTACAAAGCAAGCGAGCGTAGCTTATTATGATTCGCCTTTTATACAGTATGTTATTATAGCATTTATGTTTATTGCTGGTGTAAACTTTACTTTATCATATAGTGCTTTTAATGGAAACTTTAAACGTATAATAAAGGATGAAGAGTTTAAGTATTATACTGGATTTGTTTTGTTTACAACGCTATTAGTAGGCACAGTAATTTATTTTTCTGAAAGTAATATGACTATTGAGACCTCTTTCAGAGATTCTTTGTTTCAGGTTGTATCTATGATAACAACAACAGGATATGCCACTGCTGATTATTTAGTTTGGGTGCCAACATTAGCAATCGTAATGTTTATGTTGATGTTTGTTGGGGGTAGTGCAGGATCTACTGGTGGAGGAATCAAAGTGATGAGGATTGTTATTTTATTAAAAAATGCATACTACGAATTACGAAGATTGATTCACCCTAATGCAGTTATCCCTGTTCGCTATAATTCTAAAGCTGTATCGCCAACTGTAGTAACCAATGTTCTTGCTTTTATAGTAATTTATATGCTTATTGTAGGGATAAGTATGGTTGTAATGTCCATAATGGGATATGATTTGGATACATCTATAGGTGCCGTGGCAACGTGTATCGGTAATATTGGTCCTGGATTAGGAGAAGTTGGTCCTGCAGCAAACTTTGCACATATACCTGATTTTGGTAAGTGGTTTCTTTCATTTTTAATGTTAATTGGAAGATTGGAAATCTTTACTGTAGTTTTATTATTCTCTCCTTATTTCTGGCGTAATTAATAAGTGTAGAGTAACTACCTTGTATTAAATTTGTTTTATCATCGGAATTTTCTTAATTTATTCAGAGTCTTTTATTGTGATATGAATATCGACTTTTCGGTGATTTTAGGTCATTTTAGATTAGCTGATCCTAGTATTTAATTTAGTATAGAATGTCTTGTTGTTTTATTATATAATTACTAATCCTCATTTTAAAATCTATATGCCATGAAAATTTATAGGAAAGAGAACGTATCGCATTTTAAAGGAGAAAATATTGAATCTTTTCTTTTAATATCAAAGTTAAATTCAAATGCTGATAATTTGACTGTAGCTTTTTCTGAAGTTGAACCTAAAGGCTATCAATATATTCATTCCCATGTTTCCGAGCAAGTATGTTATATCTTAGAAGGATCTGGTGTTATGACTGTGGATAGTGAAGAAGAAGTAGTTAAGCCAGGAGATTGTATTTTTATACCTTCACATGCAAAACATGGAATTAAAAATCTAGGTGTTAAGGCATTAAAGTATCTGAGTGTTATGTCACCTTCTTATGAAATAGATGAATTTCAGGGTAATTAAAAGTCTAAATCATTATATTTTCATATAGATAAATAAAAGGAATGAATAAATGATTTATCCTCATTGCATCGTGTAATGAGGATTTTTTATTGTGGATTATAATAGTGATAATTAAGTTATTATAGTTGAAATTAAAAACTCTTAATAAAATTATATAACAAGTATAGAGTATCACTATTAAAACATCAGTTCACCTTTTCCTTGACGAATTATTTCAAAATCACCATTAACACAATTTACAATTGTTGATGGATTGTTGTCTCCATAACCACCATCGATAATTATATCAACCAGTTTATGGAATTTTTCATAGATTAACTCCGGATCAGTAGTATATTCAATAATATCGTCTTCGTCAATTACAGAAGTACTTAAAATCGGATGACCCAGTTCTTTAGTTAATTCTCGAATTATATTGTTATCCGGTACTCTGATTCCAACTGTCTTTTTGTTGTTTTTAAATAGCTTTGGGACGTTTGTGTTGGCATTTAAGATAAAAGTGAAGGGACCAGGAAGGTTACGTTTCATTATCTTGAATGTGTTATTATCAAGAGTTTTTGTGTAATCTGATATGTGACTTAAATCGTAACATATGAACGATAGGTGATCCTTTTTTAAATTGATATTTTTTAATCTGGCAATACGTTCAACAGCCTTAGAGTTATTTATATCACAGCCAATACCGTAAACAGTATCGGTAGGGTAAATAACAACAGCTCCTTTTCTCATTTCCTCAGCAACATATCTAATCTCTTTAAGATCCGGATTATCCTGATATAGTTTAATTAGCATATAAATAGATAATTAGTAAAAATTTAATGAAACAGATATGTCAATATAATAAAAAGAAGAAAGCTACTATAAATAGTAGCTTTCAATCTTTAACCAAACCTAACCCTAAACTATGAGAAAATTTAAGTTCTTAAATATTTTTAAAGTGCTCTGTCTGAGCTTGTTTTAATGATTACATTACAAATGTATGATGATAAATTTTAACTACAAAAATAAAATAGTGAAAAAATGTTAAAATTTACGAATCTCTTAAAATATTTGATCAATGTCTAAAATTTATAGTTGAAGCTAATTGTGAAGTTTTCTTTAAGTTGCACATTGTCAGACTCATTTGTAAAATATCTTAATTGAGTATTAATGCGTGTAGAAAGAAATCTGTTTACTCTCATATTAAAAATTAATTCCCAATCAATTTGTTTTAATGATTCTTTGGTAAAATAACTAATATATGCATCCAGATTTGAAACTAAGCTTAACTCCGTATTTATTGTCCAGTTTATATTATTCACTATAGAGGCACCATTACTAAATGAACTTCTCTTATTTTCATCAATACTATAATTTGTTTGATCCACCTTAGCAGTATCCATTACATATGTTAGTTTAGCTGTAAAAGGTGATAAAAGTAAAGTGAATACTTTATCTTTTTTATAGTCCATACCGATTGCACAGGTAAAATAAGCGGGAGACATAAATCCGGAAATAATTTCTTCCCTTGTTTTATCGCTATAGCCATTAAAAAATTGTGACTTAAAATTAAATAAAGCAGAATAATACCATCTTTTTGATGCTTGTAATCCATATTTACTATTTGCTTCTATTTGATCGGTATTGATTTGGGTTGCATAACTCTCAGTGCTAATAATACCTACCTGATGTCGTACATAGTTTTCCCATTCATTTTTATTCTTTTTATAATTTGCTTTTACCAGAAGGTCACTTAGTAACGATATGGTGTTTTCACCACCTTTAGTCCAATTCTCTACGAATGCCTGAGAAAACTGAACGCTTTCAGTACCACTGTATGTCCAGGGACCAGTAGCCTTAACTTTCTTTTTTAATTTATCAGGATATTTTATTTCGTTAGAAAGTAAACTTTTAATTCCTTCCTCTGCCGATCGTTTACTTAAATGTCTTCTGTCTGTTATTAAACGGTGAGGTTCAGGAATGGTTTTCCAAACATGTCTTACAATATCCGGATCTTCAATAAAGATCCTTTGATTTTCTTTTTTAAATGAAAAAGATTCAGGTAGTTTTATAGAAAATTCATCTCCATTTTCAAGTCTGGTCAAATAACCATTTGAATCATATAGTATTTTATCTTTTACTATTGTAGGGTGGTATTTTATTACTAGGCTGGAATCTGGATGATATTTTAAACTCATCGCAAATTCTTTGTACTTCCTTTGGTATGGAATTAAAGTAAGAGTTTGATTTCTATTGTATTCTGTAGAATCTAGGATAAAGAATTTATAGTCCAGTTTTACAGTTGCCCATTTTTGCGATTGACAATATATTTCATCATCAAAATAAATATTTGAATGAGATGACTGATTATTCAAAATAGATGTATTGTTAATCTGTGCATTTACATTTCTGTTAGCAAAGAAAAATAACACACCAAAAGCTAATATTTTAAATGAATAATTAAACTGAGTCCCTATTTTAAACATACTAAGCTGATATATTTTATTTTTTGATGTATAGGCCTATCAATAGTCCTGCCAAATTTTAATAAGCAATTTTGATAAAGTTGAGATTGCAAAAATAACTTGATTTTATAATTCAAAAAATAAAGAAAGCTTTTTTTAATATTTAATTATAGAAGGGGGAATAGAATCTTTAGGAATAAAAAGAAGAGAAATAGAGTTAACACAGTGTCTTACGTTTTTATTAGTGAATCCTTCTCCTAAAAAAACGTGGCCAAGGTGTCCATTGCAATTATTGCATATGATTTCAGTGCGATGTCCATCCTTATCAGCAATTCTTCTTACTGCACCTGGAATCTCATCGTCAAAACTAGGCCATCCACATCCGGAATTAAATTTGTCGTTACTTCTGTATAAAGGAGCATTGCATTGTTTGCAGATATAAACTCCTTCTTGTTTATTATTATTGTACTCTCCGGTAAATGGAATTTCAGTTCCCTTGTTTATTATTACTTTTTTTTCTTGAGGTGTTAAAGGATTATATTTTTTTTCTTGAGCTGTCATGAATTGAAAAATAAATATGCTCACAAGTGTGAAAATAAATTTATACTGAATATTCATTTGTGAGTTTTTTAGTTATTAATGATAGTAAAACAAAGAAACTATTAAATAGTTGACTTTTTAGTTAATAAAATATTTAAAAATGTACTGTTGATGCTCCTATTTTGTTTGAACGTAAATTGGAAGTAATATAGATAATGAAATTAGTACCTGTAAACTCTAAATTTTAATATTTTGCTATAAAAAGACTGTTTTTCTTATAGCTTTACATCTTATTTATTATTAAATAAGTCCAGAATCATTATAAAATTAAGGTTGTTCTAAAAAATATTGACATTATGAAATTATTTAAGTGTACATTTTTATTTATACCAATTTTACTTTTAATAAATAGTTTAACTGTCTTTGCTCAGGAAGAAGATGCGGCTATACCTGAAATATCAGCACCTCCTGCAGATTTACACTTAGATCAATTTTATAAGAAATATATGGATGCCAATGGGATTCCTGTAATTAGTTCATGGAGAGTTCCTGATGCTGCACTTATAAAAGCCTGGGAAATTGTTTATTTTATGACTAAAGATCTACCTGCAGAAGTATTAAAAACAATGATTAAAAATAATGCACGTATGGCTGTTATGGCCAGATATGAGGGTACTACAGAATTACCGGAACAAAGAGAACTGGCTAATGATACTACCATAAATTGGGATGTTCGTGCCCGTGGACTTGGAGGAGATCTTAATGCTCCATTATCTTCATGTGCTGAAGAAAACTTATTGTGTTATCAAATTGATAAATATCACGCTGAAGATATTACCATTCATGAATTTTCTCATGCCGTTCACCTTCTGGGAATAGCTCCTAGTGATGATGCATTTAATATTAAATTGCAAGAATTGATGGATAATGCTATAGCTCAAGGTAAGTATGAAAATACCTATGCTAAAACTGATATATATGAATACTGGGCAGAAGGAGTACAGGACTGGTTTAATGTAAATGCCGAGGTTCCTGAAACAGATGGTAAACACAATTGGGTAAATACAAGAGATGATTTGAAAAAATATGATCCTGATTTATATGAATTAATAAGTAAATACTTTTCTGAATTTAAGACTTCTCCATCTTGTCATGCTTTAGAAAATAAGTATTTAGGAGAATAGTACCATGAATTATTAAAAATACAAATACCATAATACATGAAAGTTTATAATACTTTGCTAACTGCTTTTTTATGCATGTTAATAATAGGATGTCGTCAATCAGATTCTAATGTAGAAGTTAATACCATAAAAGGTGCTGGTTCCGAGATTATAGACTTTAGAGTAATTTCATTTGATCTTGATGATGTTAAACTTTTAGATGGTCCTTTTTATCGTGCTACCGAGTTGGATAAAAAAGTGCTTTTGAATTATAAACCAGATAGGTTTTTAGCGCGCTTTCGTATAGAGGCAGGACTTAAGCCCAAAGCTGAGCCATATCATGGATGGGAAGATAATACAATTGCAGGTCATAGTTTAGGACATTACTTAACAGCTGTTTGTTTGATGTTTCAAACAACTGGGGATTCTGTTTTTAAAGAAAGAGCCGATTATATTGTCAAAGAATTGGCTGAATGTCAAAATGCAGAAGGTAATGGTTATATAGGGGCGTTTAAAGATGGTCTGAAAATACTTGAAGGCGAAGTTGCAAAAGGAGATATTCGTGCTCAGGGATTTAATTTGAATGGAATTTGGGTGCCATATTATACTCAGCATAAAGTTTTGGATGGCTTGATTCATGCATATAAATTATGTGGAAATAATGAAGCATTGGATGTAGCTGTGAAATTTTCTGATTGGTTGTATACCATAGTTAAGGATTTAAATGAAGAGCAAATACAGGAAATGTTAAATTGCGAACACGGAGGTATTAATGAAGTTCTGGCGGAACTATATGCATTGACGAAGGATAATAAATACCTTGGCATGTCAAAGGTTTTTCATCACAAAGCTATTATCGATTCAATAGCGCATCATAACGATATTCTGCAAGGTAAACATGCAAACACTCAAATTCCTAAGTTTGTAGGTACGGCAAGAAGATATGAACTTACCGGTAATGAAAATGATTATGAAGCTTCTGAATTCTTTTGGGATCGTGTAGTAAATCATCATTCATATGTTACTGGAGGAAATAGTAATCATGAATATTTTGGAGGTCCGGATTCTTTAAGGAATAGATTAAGCGATGGCACTACAGAAACTTGTAATGTTTATAATATGCTAAAGTTATCTGCACATCTGTTCCAATGGGAAGCGAAGGCAGAAGTTGCTGATTATTATGAAAGAGCTTTGTTTAATCATATTCTTTCTTCTCAAAATCCAACCGATGGTCGAGTGACTTATTTTCTTTCTCTGGAAATGGGAGGGTGTAAAACATATCAGGATCCGGAATGGTTTACCTGCTGTGTTGGAACAGGTATGGAGAATCATGCTAAATACGGCAAAAATATTTATTACCACAATAATGAAGAATTGTTTGTATCGCAATTTATTGCATCTGAATTGAGATGGGAAGAGAAAGGAATAACTGTTACTCAGAATACAAAATATCCAGAGGAACAAGGTACTTCATTTAAAATAAATTGCGATAATCCTGTCAAATTTGCCTTAAATATTCGTTATCCGGGTTGGGCAGAACAAGGAATTCAAATATTAATAAATGATGAACTATATAAAGTAGTAGAAGAGCCACAAAGTTTTGTGTCAATCAACAGAAAATGGAGCTCTGGTGATGAAGTGAAAGTAATTATTCCATTTAATTTGAGACTGGAATCAATGCCTGATGATGAAAATAGAGTTGCTGTAATGTATGGTCCCCTGGTTTTGGTTGGTGATTTAGGACCGGAAAACGATTCAACTGCAACAGATCTTCTGTATGTTCCTGTATTAATGACGTCAGAAAGAAATCCTGAGATATGGTTAAAAAAGGTTCCTGGAAAGATGAATACTTTTGTGTCGAAAAATATTGGAAGACCAAAAGATGTGTTATTCATGCCATTTTATGAGGTGCATGGACGTACTTATTCCGTTTACTTTGATCTTTTTACTGAGGAGAAATGGGATCAGCAAAAAGTAGAATACCTTAAAATAAAGCAGAAGTTGAAAAAACTTCAGGAAATGACTATTGATTATTTTAAGTTGGGAGAAATGCAACCTGAAAGAGACCATAACTTCAAAGAAGAAAATACATGGGTTGAAGAATTGAAACATACCAAATATAGAGAGGCAGATAGAGGTGGGTGGTTCTCTTTTGATATGGATGTTTATGCAGGACAACCTATGTCTCTTGTGATGGAGTATTATGGAGGATTACCAGGAAAGAGAACTTTTGATGTATATATTGATGATCATAAAATTGCTTCAGAAAATTTATGCAATAAAAACAATGGTGAGTTTTACTATCAGGAATATGCTATACCTAATGAACTCTCAGTTAATGGAGGTAAAGTAACTATTAAGATAATACCTAATGAAGGTCATAGAGCAGGTCCGGTTTCTAGCGCCCGTATAGTAAAAAGGTAAATAGTGCAGATCAAGGTTTATTTTTACTTGATTTACCGTAAGAAAAAAATATCTGTTAATACAAACATGAAGAAAATGAGGAAAATACAAGAAGTGATCACTTTATTGGAAAAGGAAAAATTAGATGCATTATTTGTGAGTTCAGTTGAAAACATAAGGTATCTTACAGGATTTACAGGTGATTCTTCACGTTTGTTAATTACAAAAAATATAACCTATTTAATAACAGATGGCCGATATACAGAACAAGCAGAAGAGGAATGTTTAAGCGAAATTTGTATTTTTAATTGGATTGAAGATCAGAGATATCAATTGCCAACTTATCAATATTTATGCAAAAAAGAGAATGTCAAGCATTTGGCATTTGAAGGTGAATACCTTAGTTACAAAGAATATTCAGAGCTTAATAAAATTAGTAATATAAACTTGGTTAGTAAATCAGCATTTGTTGAACAATTTAGATTAATTAAAACAGAGGATGAAATTGCAATGTTGAAGCGAGCTGCAGAAATATCAGATGAGTCTTTAAGAAATATTCTGCCATTCATAAAACCTGGTGTTTCTGAATTGGATTTAGCTGCTGAATTAGAGTATGCCATGAAGAAAAATGGTGCAAATGATATTTCATTTGAAACCATGGTTCTTTTTGGAGAAAGAACCTCACTTTTACATGGAAAACCAGGATTGACTAAATTAAAAATTGGTGACATAATATTATTTGATTTTGGAGCTTTGTATAATGGATATCATGCAGATATTAGTCGTGTTTTAGCTTGTGAAAAAACGAATGATGAACAGCAAAATATGCATAATATAGTTAATACGGCAGGTTTAAATGCTCAAAATGCAATAAGAAATAATACTTCAGCAGAAGAAATAGACCGTATTGTTAGGTCCTCTATACCTTCAGAATATCAAAAGTATTTTTATCCTGGAATAGGTCATGGTACAGGACTAAATATTCATGAGCTCCCATTTATTAAAAAAGAGTCAGAGGCTGTTCTTAAAACAAATATGGTGATAACAATTGAGCCTGGATTGTATATTCCCGGCTGGGGCGGAATGCGTGTTGAAGATTCAATATTAGTATGTGAAGAAGGATCTGAATCGTTAAATAGTTTTGACCGGAATTTATTAATTGTGTAATTTATTATGTGTTATTAAGGCGCTTTCAATGAAATCTTTAATTTGAAGGAAATCTTGTCGATAAATTCTATCTACTTGTCGATTGATTAGTATATATTAATAATACTTTAATTTATTTTGTATAGTAGATTAAAAAAATAGTGGAAACTTTATTTTATTGTTAATTCTTTAAAGTCACGAAGCTAATTTACTAGTATAATCTACAATAGGGTTAAGAATTATTTATAAAGTTAATTATTAATGAAACAAATAAGTCCTCGACTTACTAATAGATCCGGAACAGCACAGGTTGTATTAATCGTTTTCATGTGGTTGCTGTTGTTTTTAATGCCGGTTTTAACAGGTGATTTTGATGATGAAATAGATTGGACTCATGTAATCTATATATGGAAAGAATATGCTTTGATATTTATTATGTTTTTAATAAATCGGTATTTATTATTGCCATATCTTCTTTTTAAAGGAAAAAGGTTATTATATGGAATCATTCTAGGTTTAATAGTTACAGGTTTTGTATCTTTATTATTGTTTACACCTACCGATGAGTTTGTTAAAAAACCATTTAACCATGAGCTAAAACCTCCACATAACGAGTTTATGTTGCCGAAACCTGATCCAGCCATGCATCAAAAAGATTTTAAACCTTTTGATGGCCCAAAAATGATGCTTCCACCATTTGGGAATATTTTAATCATGTCTTTGCTTATACTAGGATTTGACACAGGTTTGGTTTTTTCAAATAAATGGATGAATGCAGAAAAAAATAAAGCTATTCTAGAGAAGGAGAACGTGGAAAATAAAATGGCTTTTTTGAGAAATCAAATCAGTCCTCATTTCTTTATGAATACCCTTAATAATATTCATTCACTTGTAGATATTAGTGTAGAAGAAGCTAAAGATTCTATAATCAGATTGTCAAGAATGATGAGCTATATGCTTTATAATGCTCAGGATAAACAAGTGCTCTTACATAAAGAATTTGATTTTATTAGAAGTTATATAGATTTGATGAGATTAAGATTTACTGATCAGGTTTCAATTAATCTTACCTTACCAGAGAAAGTTCCCTTAATAAACATACCTCCGCTATTGACCATATCCTTTATTGAAAATGCATTTAAACATGGTATTAGCTATGAAGAATCATCATTCATTAATATTCAATTTGTGCTGATAGATAATAGATTATTTTTTGAAGTGACAAATAAAGTATTTGACCGTAAAAGAAATGATGAAAATTCAGGTGTTGGATTAACAAATTCAAAAAACAGACTTGATTTAATTTATGGATCAGATTATAAGCTTGTTGTTGATAAAACAGAAAACAATCTTTTTGTTGTAAAATTAAATATACCAATATGATACGTTGTATTGCAATTGATGATGAACCCTTAGCTTTAAGGCAAATTACAGGATACATAGAAAAAACGCCCTATTTACAACTAATTGGAGGGTTTACAAGTGCAATTAAAGCCATTGAGTTTCTACATGAGAATGATATAGATTTGATGTTTGTAGATATTAATATGCCGGATATATCAGGTCTTGAACTTGTTAAATCGTTAAGTTCTGCACCAAAGGTTGTTTTTACAACTGCATATCAAGAGTATGCTTACGAAGGATTTAAGGTTGATGCTGCTGATTATCTGGTAAAACCTATTGGATACTCTGATTTTCTAAGTTCTGCAGATAAAGTAAAAGAACGATACTTTACGAAAAAAGAAAGTAAAGAAGTATTGAGCAAAAATGATCAGTTCCTATTTATTAAGTCAGAATATAAATTAGTACGTATAAACTTTAATGATATAAAGTATATTGAAGGAATGAGAGATTATATTCGAATACATCTCGAAAATCAAAATCCCATTATGTCATTAATGGGAATAAAAAGAACTTTAGACTATTTGCCGGAAGATAGCTTTATGAGGGTTCATCGTTCTTTTATTGTTAACTTAAATAAGATTACAGTAGTTGAAAGGGGAAGAATTATTTTCGATAGTAAAACATTTATTCCAATAAGTGATCAATATAAAAATCAATTTCAAGAATATCTTGATAATAATTTCTTAAAATAAACCGGTTGATTATAACTATTAATGAGTTAAGATTTTTTGAAGTAGAATAGAATTTAAGTTTTAGCTTAAATACAAAAAAAGAGTCAGTATTATAGTTTACTGACTCTTTTGGTATACTATAAGCTTATTTTTAATCCTGCCATGTAGATTCCGCCTGTTTTATCTGTATACATAAATTCTTTCTTAGTATTATTTAATGCATTTCTTGCATTTAGATAAACTCCAATCCAGTCTTTAATTTGATATGAAGCTTTTACATTAAAAGCTAATTTAGGATCAATTTCTACATTATAAAAGTTTTGATTGGAGGTATAGAATGATTTCTGTTTACTATATCCATAAAATGAAGTATTGAAATTCCATTTTGTTCCAGGACTATAATTTACTGATCCACCACCATAAAAACTTGGAGTATAATTGTGATCTAATGATATGTATTCCGGATTTTCTGTTAGAGTACTCTGGTCTATTGAAGAGCCTGTTAGTTCTTCATAAATAATAGCATCGGTTATTTTATAGTCATCTAATTGAGTGTGTTGGTATGTGGCAAATATTGAAGTGTTTAGCTTTTCGTTAATAATGTACTTAATGTTTGCAGTAACTCCAATTTGCTTGGATTTTAGATCTAAATTTTGCATAGATTCTGTTACTGTTTGAGATGTATATGGGTCTGTATCTGTACCGTCAACTTGTGTAAATGATTCTTTTTCTAATTGAGAGTAATTTTTAGTGACATTATAGAATACAGATAAATCTGCCTGGATGTTATTCATAATACGTTTTCTCAATCCAAACTCAATCATGTTCATTTCTTTAGGAGCCAGATCTTCGTTACCTACTTTTTGAGTTGTTATCATGCTAGGCTCCGTTGAATCCATATTTCCCATGTTCATTTCGGTTGTAGTTTTATTCATATAGGTATTTAATACAAACGGACTTGAGTTAGATTTTGATGCAACAAGTCGTATTAATGTATTATCATTAAGTTTATATGATGATGCAAATTGATATGAATAATAGGCTCTTTCAGGTTCGTAAAAGTATCCTTGCAACCATGCTCCCACAATCCTCAATTTATTAAAAGCGGTATAGTCTAATCGTAAGCTACCCTGTACGGTTCCTAATTCTGCAGATCCATTGAGTAAACCTTCGTTAGTTTCAATATTTACGTAATCTTCATCAGAATATTTGGCATAATTGGTATTAATACCAGGTAAGATATTTAAATTCTTATATTTAAGATTGTAAGAAAGCTTCCCATTAATTTCTGTATAGTCATATTCATAACCTGGAGATCCTTGAATGGCATTTAAGTGACCGTTGATAACTGAAACGTGGCCATTTAACTTTCCTGCATTAAAATTCAGGCTATTGCTGTATGAAGATGATTCTCTCGTTGATAAAATAGATCCAATATCCATATACGCTGTTTGTACAGAAGAAGATTGGTATGATCCTATATATGAAATATTTATCTTTTTTGTAGGAGAGTAGTTAAAGCTTAAATTTACTGCACTTTGTTGTTTTGCATTTGAATAATCGCTATTTACATCAGATGACATAAAATTTTCATCTACACCAGCATTTATATCACCAACCTCTGTTCCTGTTGCATACCCTTGGTTCATCGGTATGTAATATGAATTTTGAAATCGATCGGCTTCATTATAATTCGCAGATAATCCAATTCCTATTTTGCCTTTTTTATAATTAACAGACCCGTTTGCTATTTTAGTCGAGTTTGTTCCAACTTGTACATCGATGTTACTATTTAAACCATCTTGGTCAGGTTTTTTTGTAATTAAATGAATTACACCTGAAACAGCATTAGGACCATATAACGCAGCTGATGGGCCATAAATTATCTCTATTTTTTCAATATCTTTTACTGATAAAGGAAGGTTTTCCCAGAAAGTAGCACCAAGAAAGCTATTGTAAACAGGACGATTATCTATCATTACTAATGTTGTTGAGTTAACTGTATTGGTAAAATCAGAACCTGGAGATATATAGTCATTACCTCTAATGTGTACATCATAATTACCATTTGTTTTTTCTCTAATAATTAGTCCTGGTGCTAATTTTAATGCTTCAGGAATGGATCTTGCTCCTGATTTCTCAATTTCATCTGCAGTAACTACAGACGTCGCTAATGGTGCATTAAATACATCTTCCTCCATCTTAGAAGCCGTTGATTGAGTTGGATTTAATATCATTGCATATAATTCCTCGATAGAAGATAACTTGAATTTCTTTACTAAAGCTATTAAGTCTTCAAATGATAACTGTAGTAAATCTTCTTTGGTAAATGATCGGATTTGTTCTGCTGTAATATTATTTATATCAACAAGGTTGTTTTGTTGCTGAGCAATGATGCTGTTATATGTAAAAATTAAAAGCAAACTTACGAGTAAGTATCTAAAATTTAATTTATTCATGTGATTATGTTTTGTGTAAAATAGCATTTAACATTATCGTTTACAATGAGGTAACCAAATTGGTATAATGTTAATGTAAGTTGTTGTTTTAGTGAATATTATTTCCGAAGGAGTGCCGTTATTTAGTTTTTTACAATCCCCAGATTAAGTAAAGAATTAGCAACTTTTAGATTTTGAGATTTTATCAAGGATGGATAAATTTCAAATTCTATTTTCCCCGGCAGATCTAAAAAATTTATGTGCCCGCCATGAAGACCTTTTTTATCGCTTACAAGTAAGATGGGTTTACCTCCAATCGTATTTGTAATTTGATCAATTTTTGAAGATAAAGAACGTGCAACGTAAATTAGGTGAACATCCTTTGTTTGAAACTCAAAAGGAGTAATGGTTTTAATTCTGATTTTATGTCCATTCATCGTTTTGGTTTGAGCGATGGATGCTAATTCCTTTTCCATGTCCTTTGAACCAATCACTCCAATTACAAATTCTTTTTCTATAGATGGCCATTCAATTCGTTGAACAATGTTGTAAATAAATAAAGCCTGGAATTTGTAGTCTTGTGCAGAGACCTTTTGATACAATAATAGTATCAATGTTAATACAATTAATTTCCTAGTCATAAATTTTGTGCGTTAAATGTAGTGTGTTTAGAATTTCATTAATTCCATTTGGAATTCAAACATTCAATAAAATGTTGATCTAAAAAATTGTAATCGATGAACTGATTGTTTTTATCTGCGATTTGAGATTTGCAGAAATAAGAGAGTTTTAATAATAGTCTCAATATAGAAGTTGAAAGGGCATAAATATTATAATATTAAAAGCGTTATATGTATAATTATGTTGTATAATATTTGAAAAAATCATGTACATAAATTGTCTAATTCAATGGATTTTTTAAATTTGCTAGCCATTGAAAAAATTTCTCACTCTTAAAATCAAGTAAAATATGGGATTAAAAATTATTGTCCTTGCCAAGCAGGTTCCCGACACCAGAAATGTTGGAAAAGATGCAATGAAGGCAGATGGAACAGTGAATCGTGCTGCACTTCCAGCTATTTTCAACCCTGAGGATCTAAATGCTTTGGAACAGGCTCTAAGATTAAAAGATAGATATCCAGATACGGAAATTACTATTTTAACGATGGGGCCAGGTCGTGCTGCTGATATTATCAGAGAAGGATTATATCGAGGTGCGGATAAAGGCTTTTTGTTAACCGATAGAGCTTTTGCAGGTTCTGATACCTTAGCTACTTCATATGCAATTTCGTGTGCTATTAAAAAGATCAAAGATTTTGATATTATTATTGCAGGCAGACAGGCAATTGATGGTGATACAGCCCAGGTTGGTCCCCAGGTTGCTGAAAAATTAAATCTTCCACAAGTAACATATGCCGAAGAAATTATCACAATTGAAGAAGGTATTGTTGCTGAAGATGATCAATATGGTGTGCCTCATGCTAAATTAGCAGAAGAGCTTGGGTTACAAATTAAAGGTAGTGCAAAAATCAAAAGAAGATTGGAAAGGGGAGTAGAAGTAGTAACTACAACTTTCCCTTGTGTTATAACAGTAAATGCATCAGCTCCCGATTGTCGTCCTAGAAACGCCAAAAGGGTAATGAAATACAAGCATGCAAAAACAGTTACCGAAATTCAGGAACAAAGTGAAGATTATATTACTATAATCGAAGACCGTCCGTATTTAAAAATCAAGGAATGGAGTGTGAACGACATTGAAACGGATTTAAACTGGTTAGGTCTGAATGGTTCTCCAACTAAAGTGAAGAAAATTGAGAATGTTGTATTCCAGGCTAAGGAGTCTAAACGTTTATCAAATGATGAGGCTGAGTTGGAAGCTTTGATTGTTGAACTTATAGAGAATCATACAATCGGTTAATTAACACTTTGTTTAATAATTCAAATATCATTTTGTAATGAGTGCATACTTGCAGAATAGAATATTTGATCTCGAAAATATTAAAATGGGTAACGTATTTGTAATTTGCGAAATAGAAGAAGGCAAAGTAGCAGATGTAAGTTTAGAATTGCTTACTAAAGGTCGCTCTCTTGCCAATGATCTTAATTGCAAGCTTGAAGCTCTTGTGTTGGGTCATAATTTAAAAGGTATTGAAAAAGAAGTATTTCCATATGGTGTTGATGTTGTACATATTGGAGATGATAAAAGATTGGAAATTTATACAACATTGCCATTTACATCAATTATAGTTCATCTCTTTAAAGAAGAAAAGCCAGAAGTTTGTTTGCTTGGAGCTTCAACGTTTGGCCGTGATCTTGGTCCTCGTGTATCTTCTGCATTACAAAGTGGTTTAACAGCCGATTGTACTGCACTTGAAATTGGAGATCACTCAGATAAAAAAGCAGATAAAGAATATAAAAATCTACTATACCAAATTCGTCCTGCATTTGGTGGAAATATAGTGGCTACTATTATTAATCCTGATTGCAGACCTCAAATGGCAACAGTTCGTGAGGGGGTAATGAAAAAGGAAATATTTAGTGAAACACATAAAGGAAAGGTAAAAAATATTGACGTTAATAAAATTCTTAAGCCTGAAGATTTGCTTGTGAAGGTTATCGAACGTCATATGGAAAAATCTAAAGTAAACATAAAAAATTCTTCAATTATTGTAGCCGGTGGTTATGGTATGGGTTCTAAAGAAGGATTTGATCAGTTATATCAATTAGCAGAAGTTTTAGGTGCTGAAGTGGGTGCCTCTAGGGCAGCAGTAGATGCTGGATTCGCAGAGCATGAGCGTCAGATAGGTCAAACTGGGGTAACGGTTCGTCCTAAGCTTTATATTGCCTGTGGTATTTCAGGGCAGATTCAGCATACGGCGGGTATGGAAGAATCATCTATGGTTATTGCCATTAATAATGATTCTAATGCACCAATCAATAAAATTGCTGATTATGTAATAAATGGAGATGTGAATGACATCGTTCCAAAACTGATTAAATTATATAAAAAGAACACCAAATAGATAATCAGATCATAGACAAGAGAATGTTCTCTTAAACTATCATCTATTTCTATTATCTAAAATTAAGACAATGGCTAATTTTTTTACAGATAACCCAGACTTAAAATTCCATTTAACTCATCCGTTAATGGATAAAATTGTGAAATTAAAGGAACGTAATTTTGCAGATAAAGACCAATTTGATTATGCACCAATGGATTTTGAAGATGCCATGGACAGTTATGAAAAGGTATTGGAGATTGTTGGAGAGATATGTGGTGATATCGTAGCTCCTAATGCAGAGAGTGTAGATCAGGAAGGTCCTAAGATAGTTGATAATGAAGTTGTGTATGCTAAAGGGACACAGGAAAATCTGGATGCTTTAGTTGAAGCCGGTTTAATGGGTATAACATTACCTCGTAAATACGAAGGATTAAACTTTCCAATAGTTCCATATATTATGGCTGCAGATATTGTGTCACGTGCGGATGCAGGTTTTGTAAATATTTGGGGACTTCAGGATTGTGCCGAAACAATTAATGAATTTGCTAGCGAAGAGCAAAAACAAAAATATTTACCACGTATATCTAATGGAGAAACGGCAGCGATGGATTTAACAGAACCGGATGCTGGTTCTGATTTACAGGCTGTACAGTTAAAAGCTACATATGATGAAAAAGAAGATCAGTGGTATTTAAATGGAGTTAAGCGTTTTATTACAAATGGTGATGGCCACGTTTCGTTAGTTCTGGCTCGTTCAGAAGAAGGAACAAATGACGGTAGAGGTTTGTCCATGTTTATTTACGACAGAAATAATAAAGCTGTTATAGTTCGTCGTATTGAAAATAAAATGGGAATTAAAGGTTCTCCAACTTGTGAGCTTGTTTTCAAAAATGCCCCTGCAGAATTGGTTGGTTCCAGAAAAATGGGATTGATTAAATATGTAATGGCATTAATGAATGGTGCTCGTTTAGGTATTGGAGCTCAGTCTGTTGGTGTGTCAGAGTCAGCATACAGAGAAGCCTTGAATTACGCTAAAGAGCGTCAGCAGTTTAGTAAGGCCATTATCCAGTTTCCGGCAGTTTATGAAATGCTTTCTACAATGAAGGCTAAACTGGATGCATCCCGTACTTTATTGTATGAAACATCTAGAATGGTTGATATCTATAAAACTTATATGCATATCAGCGAAGAGCGTAAGTTAGAGCCTGATGAACGTCAGGAAATGAAGAGATATCAGAAAATGGCTGATTTCTTTACTCCGTTGTTGAAAGGTATGAGTAGTGAATATAGTAACCAATTGGCTTATGATTCACTTCAAATACATGGAGGTTCAGGTTTTATGAAAGACTATCCAATTGAACGTATTTATCGTGATGCGCGTATTACTTCTATCTATGAAGGAACAACTCAACTACAGGTTGTTGCTGCTATCAGAGGAGTAACAACTGGTGGTTATCTGGATCGAATCAGAGAATATGAAGCAATGGAACTAAGACCTGAATTACATGGATTCAGACGTACTCTAATTGGTATGACAGAAGAATATGTTCATGCTGTTAAAACTGTTGTTGAGGTGAAAGATAATGAGTATGTTGACTTTCATGCACGACGTCTTGTTGAAATGGCAGGTCATATCGTAATGGGATATCTATTATTGTTAGATACTCAAAGAGATGATAGCTTTAAAACTTCGACTGAAATTTATATAAATATGGGTAAAGCCGAGAATCATGCACGAGCAGAGTTTGTACACAGTTTTACTTTAGATCAGTTGGGTATTTATAAACATGTATAATAAGAAGATAATTAATAAAAAAAAGTGACCTACTGGGTCACTTTTTTTCGTTTTATATCTTTTTCAATGGCGCTTATCATCATACCTGCTATGTTTTTGTTGGAAACACCTTCAATACCTTCTAATCCAGGTGAGGAATTTACTTCCAATAGTAATGGTCCGTTATGACCTCTGATGATATCTACTCCGGCAACCTTTAGGTTCATTGTTTTTGCTGCTAATATGGCAATTCTTCTTTCCTCAGGAGTGATTTTGACAGCTTTTGCTGAGCCTCCCATATGAATGTTTGCTCTGAATTCTCCTGGTGCAGCTATACGCATCATACTTTCAACTACTTTACCATTCACAACAAAACATCTGATATCTTTACCATCTGCTTCTTTTATAAATTCCTGTACCAAAATATTGGCGCGTAAACTCTTGAATGCGTTGATAAGACTCTCTGCCGCTTTTTTAGTTTCAGCAAGAACAACACCTTTACCTTGAGTTCCTTCAAGCAGCTTTACAATTAAAGGAGCTCCTCCAACCATCTTAATAAGATCATCTGTATCTAAAGGAGAATTTGCAAAACCAGTTGTTGGAATAGGTAATCCATTGTTAATTAACAACTGTAATGCATATAACTTATCTCTCGATTGAGTAATAGATGATGCCGAATTTTGAGTGTATAAACCCATCGCTTCAAAATGGCGGGTTAATGCACAACCATAAAATGTTAAACTAGGTCTGATTCTTGGAATAATAGCATCAAAGCCATTAAGGATGCGACCTCCTCTATAATGCATTTCTGGATGCTTACCATCTAATTTAATATAGCAATCCTTAATGTTAAGGAACTCCATTTTATGGCCCTTTTCTTCCCCTGCTTCAATGATTCTCCTGTTACTGTATAATTCCGGATTACTTGCTAAAAGTCCAATTTTCAGCCCAGATGGCTCAATGATATGAGTTGTATAAAATTGCTTTAATTTATCAGATGACATCTCACCAAGAAGAAAAGAAGCTTCAGGATCAACCAATATTTTCCCTGACATAGCTTGTCTTCCTAAAAGCATTCTATATCCCATAGAATCCCTGTTAGTCAAAGTAACTTCAATCTCCCATGTAGATTGAGCAATAGAAAGGATGGTTCTGATTACATATCGGACCTCTACAATTCCACTGGTACTTTTTACTTTTCTTCTGTCAACTACTGGTGATTCACAATGAATAGTAGTTTTTCCGTCGTTTTGAATAGGGTGTACATCGTAGCTAACCCATAGGTTACCATCTCTTTTAAAAGGTACGATGTTTACAGCATGTAATGCAGAAGTTTTGGCTCCTGAATCCACACGAACTTTTATTGCTTTGATATTTAACTCTGGTAAATAGCACCATTCTTGGCTACCAACAACAATTTTGTTATTATCCATTATATTATTCAAGGATGTTAATGTTTTATATAATGCTGGCAATATAATATTTATTCGAATAAAAAAATAGGTTAATAATCTTTTTTAAGAAAAAGATTATTAAATATAAATGCCGTGTATAATGTATTGAAAATAAGTAGTATATATGATGTGTGTAGCGAAGCTTTAGGTTGTATCTGGCTTAAAGAATCTTGAAATGTTGATATAAAGATATTTGTTTATAAAAAAAGAGATGCCTGTAAAGCTCAGACATCTCAGAAGTAAACCTTATTTTTTTGACAATTTATATCTCTTATTAATTTCATTCCAATTAATAACATTCCAAAATGCATTGATATAATCGCCTCTTTTATTTTGGTAGTTCAGATAATATGCATGTTCCCAAACATCTAGAGCTATTAATGGAGTTCCTTTTATATCACTGGTGGGCATTAATGGATTATCTTGGTTTGCTGTGTTTCCAATTTCAAGTTTATTGCTTGGGTTAAGCACAAGCCAGGCCCATCCACTTCCAAATTGCGTTTTTGCAGCTTTTGCAAACTCTGATTTAAAATTATCAAAAGAGCCAAAAGTCGCTTCAATATCTTTTAATAGTTCTTTACTTGGTTCACCTCCTGATGGACTTAAATTCTTCCAGAATAAGGTATGGTTATAATAACCTCCTCCGTTATTTTTTACACCATCGTCGTATTTCTCAATATTAGAAAATATGGTTTCTATCGGAGTTTGGTCTAAACCATACTTCTCAATGGCAGCCAAAAACTTTGTGTAATAGCCTTTATGATGCTTTGAATAATGCAGATTCATAGTTTGTGCATCTATGTAAGGTTCTAATGCATCAAAGGAATATGGCAAATCTTCAAATACATGAATTGTATTTTTTTCTTGTGATTTAGATTTTTCGCCTGCAATAGTTGAGTTGATTGCCAATATAGAAAATAACAATACACTAGCTGATATTAATAGTTGTTTCCGTTTCATAATCTGATATAAATAAATTGTTATTATTTGTTGATATTTCTGTTTTAAATAAGGTTAAGAATATGATTTGATTTACTGTAAGAAAACACAGTCTCTGTCAAAATGTTCATTATAATTATATTATGGATATTGGATTTATTAGCATCTATTGTATCTTAGTTTGCTGATATTTTTAGCCTCAAATAACAATATTATAAGTACATATGTACCTGCATTAATTGTTCTTTCTAAGAAAAGATGATGAAAATTTTGAGGGTTATATATGTCATTAAAACAAAATTTAAATAGATGAATATTAGAATATTTGTAGTTTTCGCCGTCTTAATTTCCTTTTTCCAAAATCCAGTGTTAGGAGATAATAAGAGTAAAAGTGGAGATTATTATTTTAAAGTTAAAACATTTGACAGGGCTATAAGAGCCTATAAACGCGAGTTAAGAAAAGATAAAGATAATGTAGCTTTACTAAATAATATTGTTGATAGTTATTTGCAGTTGAATATTGATAAGAGTGAGGCACTTGAATATGTAGACAGACTTTTAGAGCTTGATAGAAATGCCGAAACCGTTTTTAAACATGCACAAATTTTATTTTATCTATTAAAATTTGATGATGCTAAGAAAGAATTTGAATGGGTTAAGTTACATCAGGAAAAGGATAGTGAATTATATATAGAGTCTGATCGTTTTCTTCAGTGGACTATAAATGCAATTGCATATACTTTAAAGCCATTAGATGTAACATTTCTAAATTTAGGTAAATCAATAAATACCAATAAAAGTGAGATTAATCCCTTTGTTAATAATAAGGAAGATCATCTGTTTTTTTCCAGTAATAAAAGATATTTATCAGATTTAGGAGTAAACTATTATAATATTTGTACATCAAAAAGAGAGATGGATTCATGGGAAAAAGGTAAAAATTTTGGTTATTATATTAATTCTGAATTTGATGAAATTGTAGCTGGTAGTTCTCCTGATGGCAGTTCACTTTTTGTTTTTCATAACAGACAAGGAACAGATAAATTAAGTTTTTCGGTTAAGGATGATAGAGGAAGATATTCTTATTTGCAGGACTTTGGTTCTCCAATTGATTTGAAGGGAGGGGAATATGGTGCATGGGTTTCTGAATCCAGAGATACCTTGTTTTTTGTAAGTGAAAATGAAAAAGGAAATACAGATATATATTATTCAATACGTCTTCCAAATAAAGAGTTTGGTGAAGCTAGACCGATCCCAGGCCAAATAAATACAGACTATGATGAAAACTTTCCAGTTTTAGCTAATAATGGAAAACGCCTTTACTTTTCGTCAGATAATCAATATTCAATGGGTGGTTATGATCTTTTTTATTCTGATTGGAATGAGAATAAAAAAGAATGGGGAAGTCCTGTCAATCTGGGTTACCCTATTAATGATGTTTATGATAACTATACAATTTCAATGCCCCGGGGTAAAAGATATGCTTATGTTTCAGCAATAAGGCCGGAGGGTTATGGCGAAAGAGATATTTACAAAGTATTGTTTAACTCAGTATCTGCAGATAATTTAATATTACGATGTAAAACAGTTATTAAGACTGATACAGGTTTAGTTACTCCAGATTTTAAGTTACGCGCAGAGTTAAAAGATACTGTATCCAATGAAATTATAGGAAGGTATAACCTGACTCATGATTCTGCAAAATTTGTGATGGCTATAACACCTGGGGCCTATGAACTTACTTTAAAAACTGGCGATAAGGAGGTTTATCAGACTCGTTTTTATATACCTGAAATGACTTATTCAACAGAACCAATATATAAAGAGTTTATTATTCCAAGGCAGGAGGATTGATTTTGGATACTCTTTTTTACCAGTTGAATTTTAAAAAATATTCAAACATAATATGCAAATAGGCATTTTACTATTATGTTTGTGCTTAATATTTGAATTAAATCGAAACAACTTAAGTATTAATGAAACTTAATTTAAAAAATCCAATTGTGTTTCTTGATCTAGAAACCACAGGAATAAATGTTGCTACTGATAGAATTGTTGAATTGGCAGCAATCAAAATAAACTTGGATGGTTCAGAAGAAACACAACGATATCGAATTAATCCTGAAATGCATATACCTAAAAAAACATCTGAAATTCATGGTATTTATGATGAAGATGTAAAGGACTGTCCAACCTTTAAATTAGTTGCAAAGAAATTTGCAAAATTTATTGAGGGGTGTGATTTAGGTGGATATAACTCAAATAAATTTGATATTCCCTTGTTAGCGGAAGAATTTATGAGAGCTGATGTGGATATTGATATGAAGAAGAGAAAGTTTGTTGATGTACAAACTATTTTCCACAAAAAGGAAAAACGTACATTAGAGGCTGCATATCAGTTTTATTGTGGTAAGGATTTGGTAGATGCACATAGTGCAGAAGCTGATACCAGAGCTACATATGAAGTTTTACTTGCTCAATTAGATCGTTATCCAGATCTTAAAAATGATATTGATTATTTATCAGAATTTTCAGCACATACAAAACATGCTGATTTTGCAGGTCGATTAATCTTTGATGCTGATGGGGATGAGTGTATTAATTTTGGTAAGCATAAGGGACGTAAGGTAAAAGATGTACTTGTTTCTGATCCTGGTTATTATGGTTGGATTATGCAGGGAGATTTTCCATTATATACCAAAAAGATTTTTACAACAATTAAATTACGTGGTTTTAACAGCAAATAGTATAATTAATTCTGTGATATAATATCAGGAATACTATTTATGTAATGTTATTGTTTTAAAAAATAATTTAGAATATATGAAGATAATTTGCATTGGTAGAAATTATGCGAAACATGCCAAGGAGTTACAAAATGAAGTTCCGGAAGAACCTGTTATTTTCTTAAAACCAGATACAGCCTTATTAAGAAATAATGATCCCTTCTTTATTCCTGAGTTTGCAGAAGATTTTCATTATGAAACTGAACTTGTTGTAAAGATTGATCGTTTAGGTAAAAATATAGGTAAACAGTTTGCCCATCGTTATTATAGCGAAATAGGTATGGGTATTGATTTTACAGCAAGAGATCTTCAGGCTAAACTCAAAGATAAAGGTTTGCCATGGGAGAGAGCAAAAGCATTTGATCATTCTGCTGCCATTTCTAAAAAGTTTATTGATAAAAATAAGTTTAAGGATATTCAGAACATAAACTTTAAGCTATTAGTAAATAATGAAGAGCGTCAGATTGGATATACTGGTGATATGCTTTTTAAAGTTGATGAAATTATTGAATACGTTTCAAAGTTTTTTACTTTAAAAATTGGTGATTTAATATATACAGGAACTCCTGCAGGCGTAGGATCTGTAAAAATCGGTGATCATTTTGAAGTTTTCCTGGAAAATGAAAAGATGATGGATTTTCTTATAAAGTAATAACTATTTATTTATTGTGAAATCAGGCTGGGATTTGACTTACTTGCATGAAAATCTAAGCTATCGGTAATGGAATATCAGCAGTTCTTTTATTCCCGATAGTTATCCTCAATGAAATTATCTGAATTGTAAGAAAATATTTAGGCTTTGTCGTTTAAACAAAGCCTATTTAAATTTCTGTTTTGAAAAAGAAGCAAGGTTTATTGATTGTTAATAATCATCCTCGTCATCATAATAATTATCCTCAAAATCCGGACTGTTTAATGAAAAATCATCTAGTTCGAAATCCATATTATCATCATCTTCATCAAGATCATCATAAATGGAAATTCTTTTTGATTTTCCGTCTTTAGACTTAACTGATTTAAGTCCTTTTCTTTCATCAACGTCATCATAAGAAGTACGCTTGATCTTCTTATTATGGTCATGTTTTGATTTCATAATTACTAAGCACTAAAATTTTAAAAAAAACACATTTAAAAGTTTGCAGACCTATTTTGAGGTCAAAATTATTATATTGAAATTCAGCCTTTAGCAGGCATTGTCTTTATTCCTAAATTATAATTTTAAAATCTGTAATTATCTATGTTTATCAGTACTTTATTTTGGTGTAATTTTAAATAAAAAAATTTAGTTAACTCCAAATATTAACAAAAAAATCACTTTAAAAGCTTAATATTTTTCTATTGTAAAATTACTAATATAAATCGTCTTCGTCAAAGTAATAATCATCATCTAATCCATGAAAACCATCACCCAGAACTTCTCCAAAATCATCAGCTAATTCATCTTCAATAATAGCGTTTTTATTACGATTAGCAAGTTTTGGTTTTTTGCTGCTCTTTCCTTCAAAATTTTCATATGAAGGAACTTCCTGATTTGATCTTTTTAAACTCTTCTCTTTCATAACATAGTCCTCCTTAAAAGTTAATAAATAATACTATATGTTTTAGATTTATTTATTCAATCAAACTCTATTATTTGTACTTCAATATAAATGAAAAAGTTTAGTTTTTTATATGGTTTTTATTAAAAAAAACAATAAAATTTTGAACAGGCTATTATGCCTTAATTACATATAATTGACCTGATGCATATTGCGTAACTTTTACCTTAGCTCCTTTGTCTATCATTCCTATCTCAGATACAGCATCATAAGTTTCGTTATCAATCATTACTTTACCTGAAGGTCTTAGGGTTGTTTGTGCAATACCTTCATAACCAATGAGATTTTTTAGTTCAGAATCAACGCTAATATATCCTTCTTCAATGTTTTGACTGGTTTGTAAGGCTACTTTAGCTAAAGGACCCGATGTAAATAATTTTTGACTCAGTGGAATGGCAATTATAAACGATAAGAAAGTACCTGCAGAAACGATTATTAATGACATGACCATTTCTTTTGCCGGTACATTTGAAAAATCAAATACAACATTGTCAACCAGACTTAATGTTAATCCTCCAAATACCAGTATAATTCCTGAAATACCTGTGATTCCAAAGCCAGGAACAACAAATATTTCCAGTATAATTAATATTATTCCAATAACAAAGATGATGATTTCCCAATTGGCTGCCAGCCCATCAATGTATAGAGGAGCAAAATATAATACAGCTGCTATTGCAGAAGCTAATAATGGGAATCCAATACCCGGAGATTGTAATTCAAAGTATAAGCCTCCTATTATAACCAAAATTAAAATACCATGAAAAATCGGATTTGTAAGAAATCCTTTTAATCCACTGTAAAATGTAGGTTTGTATGATACAAGCTGATATTCTTTAAAACCAACTTTTTCTATTACCTCTTTTATGTTTTCAGCCTGTCCTTCACAATAACCATGTTTAATAGCTTCTTGTGTGGTAAAAGTTAGTATTTTGCCGGTATCTATAATACCTTCAATGTAAATGCTTTCATCTACCATGGCCTCAGCAATATGTGGATCTCTTTTCCAAACAAGGGTCGTGTCACCATTCATCACCAAAGTATCTTTACCATGAGCTTCTGCTGTAGCCCTGATAGTAGAACGCATATAACTTTGGTATTTGTCCGGCATTTTCTCTCCGGATTGATTAACAACTGTAGCAGCGCCTATATTTGCTCCAGGACGCATATAAATGCTATCACAGGCAATGGATATCAAAGCACCGGCAGATGCTGCATTGTTATCGATAAATACATATACAGGAATCTTACTGTTTAAGATTTTAGTTCTGATTGAATCAGCAAATACAACCTGACCTCCGTAAGTATTAAGGTGTAGTAATATAGCATCAGCTTCCATTTGCTCAGCTTCCTCAAAAGCACTCTGTGTGTGAATCCATGACGTGCTTCCTATTTCCCTCTTAATATCAAACTTATAAATCAAAGGTTGATCAGCGATCTTTTCTTCCTGAGAAAAAATATTGAGTGTAATAAACGAAAGCAAAAAGCTAAGAATATAATATTTAATCATCTGTTTAATCTTTTTATAAATTTAATTAATCATACTAAAATATCAGGTAAATTATAAAAAATTATTCTTTCTCAATTTTAATAAGAGTTTCCGTTGTTGAAATGGTGGCTGCTACTAATGCAATTATAGAAACAAAACCGGATAACAAAACACCAAAGTATGGAATTAGTAATGTTATTGAAAATATAAAACCATTTCCTATGGCTAGTCCTTTGTTTGTTTTAACAAATGCAATACTTTCTTTTATATCCAATTTTTTTCTCTCCAGTGAAAAATCCATAAAAGAAAATCCATAAAAATATGCTGTAATAGCAAAAAGAATGATGCTGGTAAATAAACCGATAACAGGAATGAAGCTGATTATAAATAATAGTATTGTGAATAGGATTTCTATAAGGAAATTTCTCGTAGCCAGTTTAATGCCTCGCCATATATCTTTTAAAAATTGCTTGAAGTGAAAGGGGTATTCGTTCCCTGTTAAAATGTTTTCAACTTTTTCTGATAAATAGGCATATACTGGCGACATTAATATTATAATTATGTATCCTCCAACATATGCAAACACAATAATAAATAGTAATCTTAAAATAAAGTGTAGAAAAAACAGTAGGGTGGAAGCTAAAAATCCTGCACCCCAAAAATTCCAGGTATCAAAATTAAGCCATACTGTGATGTGTTCAGATAATGAAGATCCCAGTGATACAATTGATTGATATCCCAAAGTGAATAATACAATATTTAATATTGCAGGAAATAAAAAATACCAGGATAATTTATGTTTTCGTATAAAATAGAAAGCCCTTGAATAACTGTTTACTCCTAATTTAAATCCTTTTATAAATGACATAATGATTAAGTTTATTCATTACAATAATATTAAAAATATTGTATTATAGTTGTGAATTTCGACTATTCATAGTGGAACTTCAAACAAATCAGTTATATGATAATTTACTATCTAATAAAAAAGTGTTAATTTTGCGGTTTTAAAAATCTAAAATTAATGATGGACATTCAGTTATTAACCGCCATTTCTCCGGTTGACGGAAGATACCGAAATAAAGTAGATGGATTAGCTCTTTATTTTTCAGAATACGCATTAATCCGTTATCGAGTTCTTGTTGAAATTGAATATTTTATTACTCTTTGTGAGCAACCATTGCCACAATTAGCTGATTTTGATAAATCTTTATATGGAGATTTAAGAAATATCTATAAAGAATTTCAATTAGAAGATGCCGAAAGAATTAAAGAAATAGAGGGTGTAACGAATCATGATGTTAAAGCTGTTGAATATTTCATTAAGGAAAAATTTGATGCTTTAAAACTTGATAAATATAAAGAGTTTATTCATTTTGGTTTAACATCTCAAGATATCAATAATACTGCTATCCCTTATTCATTAAGAGATGCAGTTAATGAAATATATTATCCTTTATTAGAGGAGTTGATAGGTCAATTAGAAGATTTAGCCACTGAGTGGAAAGATGTTTCTATGTTGGCTAAAACTCATGGTCAGCCTGCTTCTCCAACAAGATTAGGTAAAGAAATGATGGTTTTTGTAACTCGTTTAAAAACTCAACTTTCTTTATTAAAAGGAATTCCGTGTTCTGCTAAATTTGGTGGTGCTACTGGTAATTTTAATGCACATAAGGTTGCATATCCTGAAATTGATTGGGTAGAATTCGGTAATCATTTTGTAAATGATGTATTAAAATTAGACAGAGAGCAATATACTACACAGATATCAAACTATGATAATTTAGGAGCTATCTTTGATAATATTAAGCGTATTAATACTATTATGCTTGATTTATCTCGTGATTTCTGGACCTATGTTATGATGGAATACTTTAAGCAGAAGATTAAAAAAGGTGAGGTAGGATCAAGTGCTATGCCACATAAGGTAAATCCAATTGACTTTGAAAATGCAGAAGGTAACCTTGGTATTGCTAATGCGATTCTGGAACATCTATCAGCAAAACTTCCTGTTTCAAGATTACAGAGGGATTTAACTGATTCAACAGTTTTAAGAAATATTGGTGTACCTATTGCACATACAGTTATATCTATTAGGTCTTTACAAAAAGGTTTGGGTAAATTATTACTTAACCAACAAGCTATTGAAAAAGATTTAGAGGCAAACTGGGCTGTTGTAGCAGAAGCAATTCAAACTATTTTACGAAGAGAAGCTTATCCAAATCCTTACGAAGCACTTAAAGCTTTAACTCGTACGAATGAGGGTATTACAGCTAAAACTATTGCTGAGTTTATTTCTGGTTTAGATGTATCTGATGAGATTAAAGACGAACTTCGTTCTATTTCTCCTCAATCTTATACTGGAATGTAACCATTTCAATATAAAAATTTTTGAAGTCAGCTTGCATAAAACTACATTTGCAGCTGACTTTTTTTATGTTTAAAGAGTAGGTTCTCTGAATAATTAAGTTTAGAGATGAAAGATAATTATTTAAATGAAAGATTTCTTTAAAGTTTTAAAGCGCTTTGTTCCACCATATAAGCGTCATCTTATATTAAGTGTTATATTTAATTTGCTATCTGCGTTATTTTCAGTTGTTGCTATGTTATTTATGATTCCAATGCTAAATGTGTTGTTCCAAAAGTCGCATGAAGTAATGGAACTTATGCCTTGGGCATTAACAAAGGATGCGTTAGAAAATAACTTATACTTTTATATTACTCAAATAAAAATAGAATACGGTATTGTGGCAATAATGCCATTTATTGGGATACTTATTTTGTTTACTACTTTCCTTAAAGTAGGCTTTACTTATTTAGGTGCCCACCAAATGGTTACTATCAGAAATAATGTAGTTAAAGATATAAGACTACAGATTTTCAATAAATTGATGTCATTACCATTGGGATTTTATTCGGAGGAAAAGAAGGGAGATGTATTATCCAGAGCTACAGGAGATGTTACTGAAGTTGAAAACTCAATAATGTCTTCCATCAATATGTTGCTCAAGAATCCTATTATTATTATTGTGTCGGTGATTGCTATGTTTGTCATGAGTTACCAGCTAACCATATTTGTTTTTATAATGTTGCCTTTGGCAGGATGGGTAATTGGAAAAACCGGAAAATCTTTAAAGAGAAAGTCTAAAGTATCTCAATCTTTAATGGGAAGTATTCTTGGTGTATTGGAAGAATCTATTAGTGGTTTAAGAATCATAAAGGCTTTTAATGCTGAGAAGAGAATGACTAAACGATTTGAAATTGAAACAGAAAACTATCGTTTAATCATGAATAAGGTTCGTCGCAGATACCAAATGGCTCACCCTTTAAGCGAATTCCTAGGAACAGTAGTAATTGTGGTTCTGGTATGGTATGGAGCGTATATTGTAACCGCAGAGAACTCATCCTTTGGAGGAGCTACTTTTATGGCTTACATAGGAATATTCTATCAGATTATAAATCCGGCAAAACAATTTTCAACAGGCTTTTTTAATGTTCAAAAAGGTCTTGCAGCAATGGAGCGTATTGATAAAATTTTGTTGGCAGATAATAAAATTCTTGAACAGGATGGCAAGATTGAAAAGCAGTCTTTTAACACTTCAATTGAATATAAAGATGTGACTTTTGGCTATAATGAAAAGAAAGTATTAAAGAATGTTTCTCTAAAAATAGAGAAAGGAAAAATGGTGGCCTTAGTTGGTCAATCTGGTTCCGGTAAAACTACATTTGTTGATTTATTGCCACGTTTTCATGATATTCAGGATGGAAGTATTTTAATAGATGGTGTAAATATTAAGGATATAAAAGTTCATGATCTCAGAGGATTAATGGGTAATGTGAATCAGGAAGCAATTTTGTTTAATGATACATTCTTTAATAATATTGCTTTTGGTGTTGAAAGTGCAACTCAGGAAGAAGTAGAAATGGCAGCTAAAGTGGCTAATGCTCATGACTTTATTATGGAAAGTGAAGATGGATATCAAACATTAGTAGGAGATAGAGGAGGAAAGCTTTCCGGAGGCCAAAGACAACGTATTAGTATTGCAAGGGCAATTCTTAAAAATCCGGATATTTTAATTCTTGACGAAGCTACTTCTGCTTTGGATACTGAATCTGAAAAATTTGTTCAGGAAGCATTGGAAAACTTAATGAGTTCACGTACATCCATTGTTATTGCTCATAGGTTATCTACTGTTCGAAATGCTGATTTAATTTGTGTTTTTAATGAGGGTGAGATTGTAGAAAAAGGAACACATGATGAATTAGTTGCTCAGGGAGGTACATATAGTAAGTTGCACGAACTACAGGTTAGATAAAGCTTCTATAAGACTTAATGATAAAACAAAAGAGGTTGTTCCTAATTATGGTGCAACCTCTTTTGCTATATTATAATATATGATGAATAAACTTAAAGTTTTTCTTGTAAACGTTGTTTTTCAACTATAATCCATGTTGTTTCTAGTAGTAACATAACTTGTCTTGCATGAAAATCATGGTAATTATGTTTTGCACTGGCTACCCAGAATACCGCAACCACTTTACCGTTTGCTAATATTGGTATAGTTAAGGATTTTAGGTTGTTTATTTTTTTCTCTTCATTTATCAAGAAGTCATAGTTGCCGTTGTTTTCATTTATGATTACAGCTTTTTTAGATTGAACTGCTTGATTCAAACAATTAATTTTAGAACTATCAACTGTTAAATTATATTCTGTTGTCCAGTTGTTTAAATAAAATATACTCTTGTACTCATCGTAATGGTATACTGCACCAATGTCGCTATTCGTATATGAAATAACTTTAGAAAGAGTGTGATCCAACAAATCAGGTATCGATTGAGCCTTATATGTAACGATTTCTTCAAGTCCTTTAAAACGTTTATTTATTTGTGTAATCTGCCATTCGTAATCTTTCCTTAGGGTAATATCCATTTTTACTCCTATTATTTTAGATACGTTTTTATCAGATGTGAATTCTATATCAACTTTCTGATAGATCCACTTGGTTTTACCATTAACAACAATCCTGAAATCCATAACATACTTTTCTCCTAACAGACAATTTTGCCATCTGTCAATAAACATGCTTTTGTCGTCAGGGTGTACAATGGATAAGATATTTTCAAAACTTAATATAGCATCTTTATTGAATCCAAACATTTTGTAACATTGGTCAGACCAGGTAAAGGTTTTTGAGCTAACATTATAACTCCACGATCCAATGTTTCCAATTTCTTGCGCCTTATTTAAATAATAACTCTGTAGTTTTAGTTGTGTAATGTCTCTGCATATGATTAGTAAATGAGAATCATTATTTGTCTTAACAATAGAGGCAGAAAGAAGTCCTGTAATGGTTCTATTGTCTTTTGACTTTAATTTTGTTTCATAGTTTATTATTTTTCCGTTTGATTTTAATTCATTAAGAAGGTGGTTTCTATGATCTAAATTATACCATAAATCTATATCAGTTGCTTTTTTCCCAATAACGTCTTCTTCTTTATGTCCAAACATTTCGGTAAAACTTTTATTTATATTGATAAAAGTACCGTCAAATGAACTTATAGCTATTGCATCGGGACTTGTGTAGTAAGTTTGTTTAAACTTATGTTCGCTTTCTTCTACCAGTATATTAGATCTGGTATTATTAAAACTTAAAGCGGCCAGTTCTGTAAATGCAGAAAGAATATTTATATCCTCAATATTATAATCTTTATCTTTATTAGATAGTGCAATAACACCTATTGGTTCGTTTTTTATAATGATTGGAGTTATAATAATATTTTTAATATGAATGTGATTATGTGGCAGATTACTATTGTTGAAGTTATTATCGATGTAGACTTCTTTTTTATTGTAAATTGATTTTAATAACTCATTTTTGGTTTTAGATATTGGGTATTTTTGATCGTTTTCTTTTCCATTTATATTTTTAAAAAGGATATCGGTAAACTCACCATTCTTTATACCAACAAAACCTGATGATGAATTTGTAATACTCATGCAGTAATTAAAAATACTATCTATCGTTTTATTAAAATCATTTACTGTTAATATTTGTTTGGCGGCATTTAGTAATTGCTTAATCTCAGAGTTCCTTTTTTTAAGTTGTTCTTCATTATGCTTTAAAGAAGTTACGTTTTCCATACATACTAAAATCTTATCTTCATCTTTATCAGGAAGAATAGCTGTAGAAATATGGAAATTGAGTGTTTTTATAGAGCCGAATTCATCTTTTATATTGATGTCAAATTCAGTTTTGTTGACGTTTTGTTTTGATACAATTGTTTTATTAACAGAATTATTTAGCACACAGGATTCGCAATGATGCGACTGTCCACATCCCTTTTTATCAAGAGATGAATTAATACAGGATAAAAAATCACCGCCTCTTTTTCCCAATGTTTTTGAGGCATCTTTTTTAAGTAGTTCTAATCCTGTTTTATTTATATCTAATATTTCTGAATTTTTATTAAGAATTATCATTACAACAGGTGCGCTGTTGAACATCTTCTTAAAAATACTTTCTTTTATTTTAACCTTATCGTAGGCTTTTTGAACTTCTATTGCTGCTGTTGTTTCCTTTGTAACATCCATATAAACAGCAGCAAAAAAGTTTGGTTTTGGAGAAAACACTGTTGTTTCATAGTAACTGTTGGTTTCAACAGAGTAATCCCTGAATCTCATTGGTGTACCATATTTTGCAACATTACCGCATTTTTTAATCCAATGATCTTCAGTTTGTGGAAAAATTTCTTTAACCGATTTATTTATAATTTTTTCATGAGTTAAATTGACATTTTCAAGTAGTTTAGGATTAACATCTCTAAAGATAAAGTCAATAGGTTCATTACTTTCATCCAATACAATTTCATGCAGCGCATAAGCCTCGTTTAAATTATTAAAGAGTAACCTGTATTTTTCTTCACTTTCAGCAATCCTTTCATTTTTTTCGTATAGTTCCTCGTTATTAGCCCGCAATTCTTCTTCTGTAGTTAAGAGCTCGTTGTTTTTAACATATAAAGCATCATTCACTTTTTTAAAACTCTGACTTAATTTATAATGATCGTAGACTTTTTTCCTAAGCTTCGTTTGTATTTTCTTTCTTCTCTTATTAATTCTGAATAAACGAATTAAGACTATGCTTTGAAGAATAAAAAATACAGAATATAACCAGATTGCTTTTTTATTAATTTCATAAAAAGAAATAGGGCTATTCATAATTTCTGCGTTTTTTGGTAAATCAGAAATATCAATATTTTTCTTTTGGAGCTCATTATAATCGAAAGTATACTCATTGTTGGAATTTTCTATAACCGGCAATTGACTTATTGGAGTTCCATTCAGTATTTGCTTTATTAACAATGCCACCTGTTTACCTAGTTTGTCATGGGATACAAGTTTACCTCCTATGATGCCCTCTCCTAAACCATGTTCATAAAGATGAAATAATGGGGCGCTAAGGTTATTTTTAATAATTTCAATACTTTCTTCAAAACTCTTTGTATTTCCATTTTTATCCTGATATGCAGATATTAAAAGAACAGGATCTCCAGAATGTATTTTCGTTAATTCTCTTTTTAGTTCATTAAAACTATAGTTTTTTAAATCAATTTTATTAAAGTTTAATTCCGGATAATTTATGGTGTTTTTTAATAATTCAGTAAGGTCATTATTAGCAGTAATAGTATTGTCAACTATGTAAAAAATATCTTTCGAATTCGGGTATAGTTGTTTCATTAAATCTATATTTTCTTTTATAGATATTGATTCAATTATACCTGTAATCCATTGATTATTATTTTGCTCTTGTGCTAATTTTTTGTTGTTTACACCTGAAAATACAATAGGGATGTTTGAAAATAATTCTTTTTGATGTTTTAAAACAAATTCCAATGCTTTATCATCACTTGTTATTATAGCGTCATATGGTTGTACTAAGTTTAGTTTATGCCTTATATTATCATAAAAAATATTTTCATTTTCTTCTGTAGGAAATTTCTTCCAATCCATAAATTCAATGTCAGATTTTATGTTTAAGGTATCAAAAACAGAATTTAATCCATCTAAAAATGGAAGTGTAGTTGGAAAACTATAATTATAAGAATGAATTACAAGTACATGTTTGTTATTTTTAGCCCAACATAGTGTATTAGTGAATATTACTAAAATTATTAATAGTAATATCTGTTTATTGTTAAAATTAATAATCCGGGTCATTTGTTTTATTCTGGGTTTGTTTTTACTGGGGATCTAAAACTATAATTTTTTAGTGTGGCATATGTAAATAATCAATATATTTTTTAAAATCTTTTATTTGTAATGGAAGTTGTTCAAAATCAAATGATTTAACATTCGTTTTTAAACTCTTATTATAGCTTTCTAATTGAGGCCATGACACTTTGTTTATTACTTGATCAATCTCTTTTGCAAAAATATTCAGATTTGTCAGAGATAGCATTTCAGATAATTGTTTCCAGATAGGTATTAGATTATCATCAAAACTCTGTAGTAAAATGTCTTTTTCTTCCTTAGTAAAAACCTTATCGTTTAATTTTTGATTTAAACGAATATCCTGGTTAGATGTTGGTTCTGTTATATTTTCAGCAGGCGTATTATTTGCTATGTCCTTATTGGAAGAATATGCTATTCCTGGTATAGAAATACTAAACTTGCTTCCTTTACCCGGAGTACTTTCCAGTACAATGGTACCATTCATTAATTGAATGATTTTTTGAACTATTGAAAGACCAAGTCCTGTTCCTTCATGATTTTTATTACTGTGCAGATTTTCCTGAATAAATGGCTCAAAAATTACTTTTTGTTTTTCTAAAGCAATTCCAATGCCTGAGTCGATAATATTTATATTGAGCGTACCGTAATTAGTATCTTTTTTCTCCATAAATGAATACTCAACTTTAATACCTCCAGTCTCTGTAAATTTTATGGCATTGTTAATTAAGTTAATAAGAATCTGTTTAATCTTAAGAACGTCGATATACATTTCCTGAGGAATGTTGGATTGCTTTACGATGTCAAGAGTTAATCCTTTATTTTGAGAAAATAAGATAAAAGTTTGATATACATCATCTAACACAAATCCAATATTTGCTTTTTCTTTCTTGATATCAACTTTACCAGAATTAATTTTTTCCAGGTCTAACAAATCATTTATAAGTTCTAATAATGTTTTACCGCTGGATTCTATGGATGATATATAATTGCTTAAAGGAGCTTCTTTGATTCGATTCTTTAATAGATTAGTAAATCCAAGTATTGCATTCATTGGAGTCCTGATCTCATGAGACATGTTTGCTAAAAACTTAGATTTTAATTCGTTGGCATTTATACTTTTATTTTTTGCATCGATAAGTTCATTTAAAAGCCTTTTGTTATTAGTAATGTCAATTAGTATGCCTACTAATTTTGTTGGTTCTTTTGAATCTATTTGTCCCTGAAAATGGAACCAAATATAATTGTTCTCAGCAGTAAGGAATCGAAATTCCAGTTCAAGATTATTTTTATGCTTTTTAAAAACTTTGTTTAGTTCTGATTTAAATAAACTGATGTTATTGGGATGTATACGTGATGTAAGCCAATTTAAATCAAGTTTAGTATTGTTGAAGTTATATCCCGTAATATCATTAAAAACCTGATTGCAATCAAAAATGTCGGTTTTAAAGTTGTATTCAATAAAGGAAATCTTGCCGGCAGTTAATAAGAACTCGATTTTTTCTTTTAAGTCATTAATCTGATTTTCCTTTTTTATTCTTTCTGTTAAATCTACACGAACTTCTCCTATGTGAGTTTTTCCTTCATTGGTTATAATAGGAAAAGCAGTAACCTGAAAAGCAGAATTTTTAAGATTTCTATAAAATGTAACTGATTTGTTAATGTCGTTTAATGCAGGACAATCAATGCATTGTTCTTTTTCGTTGCAAAAATATTCGTAGCACTTTTGTTGAATTGTTGAGGCATCTTTATTACTATGAAATATTATATTTTGTTTTTCATCAACAATGTTAAGCGTAATGTTTGTATAATCAAGTATGTATTTGAGTTGCTTGTTAACATTTACTAATTCTTGTTCTTTTACTTTTACATCAGTAATGTCAATCATGAAACCATATAAATCAGTCGTTATACCGTCTTTCTGAATAACTTTTACAATATCTCTGATCCATGCAATGCTACCATCTTTCTTTATTATTCGATAGTTGAATACATGATCATTACCGGCCAAAGATTCGTTAAGACAAAAGTTTAAAGATCTTTCACGATCATCTGGATGTACTATATTGAGCCAATCTTCTATTGTATTGATTTTTTCAGGACTACATCCTAATATTTCCTCACTTTGAGGTCCTACATATGAAAAGCAATTGATTTCAAAACTAAATGACCATGGTACTCCATGAATAGAAGATAAAAGAAGTTCAGAGGCCTGAAAGTTATTAGTAAAAAGGTTGGTAAATTTCTGCTTCTTAAAAAGAGAGCCTATGGTGTTACATATGATCTCTACGTAATCAGTATTTGAATCAGCATGTTTCGTGTTAAATAGAGTAACGATTCTTCCATAAGTGATTTCTTCATTAATTACAGAATAGATGTCTATTTTCTTAAATGATAAAAGAGTTTCCAGATTAATGAAATCGTTGTGATTGAGAGATACTACAATATTATCATTTACCTGTTGCGAATTTTTATAAAGTGAAGTTAGATCTAGTATGAAATTTTGATTGAGAAACTCATTCTCTTCCTCGGAGCTTATTATAGTGTTATTATTATAAATAAAAAGCGTATGAGTGCATTGGGTTATTTTTTGAATTAATTTTAATTGATCTTTAATTTTCTTTTTTAATTCGCTGTTCATTTTTAATAAGGTTGTTATTGTTGTCTGTTTTGCTTAATGTTGTTTGTTTGGTTTGATAATCAGGTGGTTGTATGTGTTCTGTTGTTTGTGTGTACGTGTTATTTTTGTTTATGTTTTATACAAGTAATTAAAAAACAAAGCTTAGTATTTTCTTTATGCAAAAACATTATTTCTACTCATGGATATATCATGAGTATGTCCTTTAAGTTTTATTTAAAAGGATAAAAAAAGAGGTGGAATAATATATTGAATCAATATTTTGGAGTAACAAATATATACAATCAAAAATAAAAACAATTAATTTAAGTACTGAAATATTTAAATAAAAAGGTAAAAATGTAGAAATATTTAGGACACTGCTTGTATTATCTGATATCATACGGATAGTCCAATACAATTTTTTTTGTTTTTATATTAATTATCCTTCATACTTTATTCACCTAACTATAGGGTAACCATAAACTAACGATATAATGTAGTGCGTAATGGTACGGGTATTAAACGGATCTTTTTCGGATTTTCTTCGGACTTTCTTCGGTTTTTCTTCGGTTATTATCGAATATAATTTGAATATATTCCAATAAATATTTATCTTCCTTATATTGAATTACCATAGACATTACCTACCTTTTATATACCTGGTACGTAGTAGGTATTCAATTCATTAGTTTTTAATTTAATCTAACGTTATTATGGGAAGAGCTAGAAATGGAGCAAACGGGTCAGTTTCCGGAAAAGTAGGCAGTGTAGTTTATTATTCAATGTATGGAAAGGATTATGTGAGATCCTTGCCGGATATTCGTAAAGATAAACCTTCGCCAGCGAAATTACGACAAAGGCAGCGCTTAAGTTTAGTAACTGCATTTTTACAGCCATTTAAAAATCTGGTAAGAATAACCTTTGCGCATAATACTGTTGGTCGATCACCTTATCATACAGCCCAATCTTTAAATATGAAAAATGCCATTTCAGGAGATGAATATCCAAATCAGAATATTGATTTTTCTAAGGTATTTTTAAGTTCAGGTAGCCTTGAACTGCCCAGAGAGTTTTCAGTAAAAAGAAATGACAATGGTTTGTTGTTTGAGTGGGACGATTTTGAAAATGGAAGTTCAGATACTTTAGTTGTAGTTTTTTTTGATAAACATACCAACTATGCAGAATATCAATTTACAGGGATTGCGAAATATAAGAAAAGTTTCTTGTGGGATGTGGATTTGGATGATGAAGATGTTGCAGTATGGATTGCTTTCAGGAAACTTGATGAAACGGATATGAGCAATAGCTTGTATTTAGGAGAGGTATAGTTTTATTGAAATCAATAATATTCAAGGTTCTAAACGTTTTCTGCTGGATTTTTTTTCAGATAGTATTTTTTTACTTTGCAATCTTTTGAGTTTTGAAGCTTTTGTAGGTTTAGTGGAAATTCGCTTTTTCACTGGTTTTAAAGCTTGACTTATAATTGAGTTTAAAGTTGCTAATGCTATTTCCTTGTTTTTAATTTGCGACCTTGTTTTATCACAGTGTAATATTAAAATGCCTTCCTGATTGATTCTGGATTTTAATTTATCATGAATTTGCGTTTTTTGATAGGAAGACAGTTGTTGAGAGTCATTAATATTAAGGTAGATAGTAACCTTTGTATTTACTTTATTTACATTTTGACCTCCGGGACCCGAGCTTCTTGCTGTTGAATATTTAACCTCGTTGCTAAAATCATACATTGGTTTAAATTTTAAATACAGAGTTTAATTCATGTTCTTTCATTCTAACGTTTGTACGATACATCATGTAAATTAAAAATGGGAAAAACAATAGTAATAACCATCCTACTTGAGCCATAAGAATGAAATCGTATATCCCATGAAATAAGAAAGGAACAATAAATGCAAGGATAAAATAAGACGTTCTTTTAATAGGTATAAACTTTGCTAAACCTAAATAATATCCCATCATAATGGCAAACATAGCATGTGCAGGTACGGCAGTAAAAGCTCTTGAAATACCTGTTTCAATACCATTGCTAAATACATACATAATGTTTTCAACCAAAGCAAACCCTAATGAAATAAAAACAGAATATACTATGCCATCAAAGCGTTCATTGAAATTGGGATTTTTCCAAATTAAAAGATATACTGCAAGTAATTTAAATAGTTCTTCGCACAATGCTGCTACTATAAAAGCGTTTCCAAATGCATTGGTAATTTTATTGGTAAAGAGTATCGGTAAATAAGAACCAACATAATGTTCGCAAAGTGCAACAGGAATAACAATGGCCATGCCTGCAATTAATCCTTTAATTAAAAGTGCCAGAGGTTCTTTTTCATATTTATCACGGTAATAAATGTATATTAAAATGATAAATACCGGAGCTATAGATATAATCAACAAGTTCATGGGCTTAAATTTTTGGTGAATATAGTAATTTAAAATTATAGAGGTTTTTATGTGTAAAAGTCAATATGATATAAGTTTTTATTAATTAATTTTAGGCTGGATTTTATTCAATTAAAGAATAAATTAAACATATTATATTATTAGACTTCAAGTATTCCATGATAAATAAAGTTGCTGAAATCATAAAGGCTTCAAAGTATTGTATTGCATTTTCAGGTGCAGGAATTAGTGTTGAATCAGGTATTCCTCCATTTCGTGGAGAGTCTGGAATATGGAATCGATATGATCCGCACTTGTTGGATTTAAGTTATTTTTACAGTCAGCCAGCCAGATCATGGGAAGCCATACGTGAGATATTCTATGATTTTTTTACCGAGGCTAAACCTAATGATGCTCATTTAGTGCTCGCAGAATTGGAAAAGAGTGGTATTGTTAAAGCTGTTATCACTCAGAATATTGATAATTTACATTACGTGGCAGGCAGTAAACGAGTCTTTGAGTTTCATGGTAATTCTCAAAAATTAAAATGTTTGGATTGTCATTCGTTTTACGATGCAAAAGATGTAGATCTTAAAGTTATCCCTCCTAAATGTGAGAAATGCGGAGGATTATTAAAGCCTGATTTTATATTTTTTGGTGAAGGTATTCCATCTGAAGCTTATCAAAATAGTTTTGATGCCGCACAAAAAGCCGATGTTGTGATTATATTAGGTTCAACAGGAGAGGTTATGCCTGCTTGTCAGGTTCCTGTAGTAGCAAAACAAAATGGAGCAATTATCATTGAAATTAATCCCGATAATTCAAATTTTACAAATCAGATTACTGATTTTCATATTAAAATGAAAGCAGGCGAAGCAATGAAAGCTATCATGCAAGCAATGTATAATTGAAATTTAAATTAGAGTAAAAGTTAATAAGGATTGATGGCTTAAGGTAGTATGTGCCAATAAGAAATTTCTATGGATGATACATAGCATCAACTTTATAACTTTAAACCTGGTACTTTTAACTATTACATACGTACTTATTACTTGATAATTAGTGGTTTTGGGTTTTATTAATATTTGATTACTAGTATTTTATGATAAAACTCAATATTTCCATATAAATTGTTACATTTGCGCGTCAAATATTTTAGATTTTAAGTTCTAATATAAATAATAAAGAAATGAAATTATTAGAAGGAAAAACAGCAATAATCACTGGTGCTGGAAGAGGTATTGGTAAAGAAATTGCTATTACTTATGCTAAAAATGGTTGTAATATTGCTTTCACGGATTTAGCAATTAATGAATCTGTTTTGGAAACAGAAAAAGAATTAAACGCTCTTGGAGTAAAAGCAAAAGCATATGCATCTGATGCTAGTAACTACGAAGATACTCAAAAAGTAGTTGGCCAAATAGTAGAGGACTTTGGTAGAGTTGATATATTAGTAAATAATGCAGGTATTACTAAAGATGGTGCTCTTAAAAGAATGACAGAGCAACAATGGGATCTTGTAATCAATGTAAACCTTAAATCAGTGTTTAACTTTACACAAGCTGTTCAACCAATTATGTGGAAACAGGCTGGTGGAAGTGTTATTAACATGAGTTCTGTAGTAGGTGTTTCTGGTAATGCAAATCAGTGTAACTACTCAGCTTCTAAAGCTGGTATCATTGGTTTTACTAAGTCAGCAGCTAAAGAAATGGGAACAAGAGGTATTCGTCATAATGCCATTGCTCCTGGTTTTATTATTACAGAAATGACTGGTGTTCTACCTGAAAACGTGAAAAAAGAATGGGAAAGCAAAATTCCATTAAAGCGTGGTGGTACTCCGGAAGATGTAGCTAATACATGTGTATATTTAGGTTCTGACTTATCAGCTTATGTAACAGGTCAGGTTATTCATGTATGTGGTGGAATGAATATGTAAGATTCAAATAAAAGAACTTATATTATCAAAGGGCATTCTTTAAGAATGCCCTTTTTTGTTTTCATTAAATCTATTTTGTAATATTGATGTTATTCTAAAGGGACTTTCATTAACACAATTTTAAATAATGAAAAATTTTATATATCAAGCCGGTACAAAAATAGTTTTTGGTAAAAATCAGGTTAATAATCTTGTTGAAGAGGTAGTTAAGTTTTCTGACAGAGTATTAATTACCTATGGAAAAGGTTCTGTAATTAAAAGTGGCTTATTAGCAAAAGTAACTTCTTTGTTTGAAGAAAAAGGAGTGTTCTTTAAAGAATTGAATGGAATACAACCTAATCCAAGAATTTCTAGTGTACGTGAAGGTGTGAAATTATGTAGGGATAATCAGTTAGGTTTTGTTTTGGCTTTAGGTGGAGGTAGCGTTATTGATGCTTCAAAAGCTATAGCTGCGGGAGTAAACTACGAAGGTGACGCCTGGGATTTTTGTTTAAGGAAAGCTGTTGTTGATAATCCATTACCATTGGGATGTGCATTAACATTAGCAGCAACAGGTTCAGAGATGAATGGTAATGCTGTTATATCAAATGATGAGACACAGGAAAAATTGGCCATGGGTAGTGATTTATTGAGGCCTAAAGTTTCTATGCTGGATCCAACCTATACTTTTTCAGTAAATAAATGGCAAACTGCTGCAGGTACTGTTGATATTATTAGTCATATTTTTGAGCAATATTTTACTCCTGATCCAGGAACTGATGTTCAGGATAATATTGCAGAGTCTATCATAAAAACATGTATTAAGTACGGACCTATAGCATTAGAGAATCCTGAAGATTATGAAGCCAGAGCAAATTTGATGTGGGCTTCCAGTATTGCATTAAATGGATTAACCTCAACTGGTAAAATGATGGGTGATTGGGCTACTCATGGAATAGAACATGAAGTAAGTGCTATTTATGATTTAACCCATGGAGCAGGTTTAGCAATTATCTTTCCAAATTGGATGAAATATGTTCTGAATGAGAAGAATGCTTTTAAATTTGCACGTCTTGGTAAAAATGTATTTGGTATTGTAGATGAAGATGAACTTGCTGCAGCCAATAAAACAATAGAAGCTATACGTACTTTTTTTAGTTCACTGGATATGCCTTCTAAGTTGTCAGAAGTGGATATACCGGATACCTATTTTAAGGAAATGGGGGATAAGGCATGTAAGTTTGGGCCTATAGGATATTTTAAAAGACTAAATAATGTTGCTGTTACTGAAATATTGGAAATGTCGAAATAGATAACGGCAAGATATTTGATGATTAGCACAAGACAAAATATTTTCATTAGAAAAGGTTAATGTATAAATAATTAGAAATACATTAACGAAAATTTAGTTATAAGATATTGTATGTCGTCTATAGACACCATTTTTGATGGTTTATGTACATTCACAGGATGAATTAATTTGATTTATGAAAGCTACAAGATTACTTTTATTAATATTTGTTCCATTCTTAATTTCATGTGTAACTTATGAGCAGTTAAGTATTGATGTATTACAACCTGCTAAATATTCCTTTCAACCTGAAATAAAGTCTGTTGTTCTGGTTGATAATTCCTTAGCATATAGAAATAAGGATGTACATAAGATTACCCTGCCTTCAGAATCATATTCCATTGATACTATTTGGAAGGATGATTTTCCAATGGTAGTATTGGATGGTTTAAAAGATGAGTTGGATCAAAGAATTTTTTTTGATACAGTATATATTCATGATATCGCACTTCGCAGAGCTGGATTATCTGATAGTACCATGTTGTCGTGGAATATAATAGACTATTTATGTAGAAAATACAATGCTGAAGCAGTTGTTTCTATAGAAGGTTACATGTATCAAACAAATATAAAAGTAGAAAATATGTTTGATGGAAATATGTACGGTTATTTAGATGCAAGTTCTGCAATTCTGTACCGTGCATATAACAATATCGACCGTTCTATAATATTAAAAGAGCTTGAACATGATACTATTTCATGGAGTGTTTATGGAAGTGGATTGAATTACATAGCCCAGAATCTACCATCATTAAGAAAATCATTAGATGAATTAGGTAGCTACATGGGAGAAAAAATTGCTGATGACATTGCACCTCATTGGGCTACTGAAAACAGAATCGTATATAATTCGGGGAATTTTTATTTTATTCAAGCAGCTGAATATATTCGTAAAAATAATTGGGGTGAGGCTATTAAGCTTTGGAAATATGTTTACGAGCATTCAAAAAAGAAGGTTAAAGCAAGGGCTGCATATAATTTAGCTTTAGCTGCTGAAATTCAAGGGGATTATGAGTCGTCATTATATTGGATTAAAGAGGGATTAAGTGTGATGGCTGAATTAGGTTCAGCAACAGCAAAAGAAGAAAAGAGGAGACTCGCGTTATATTCTGTTTATATGAATCAACGTTTAAAAGTAGTAGAAGAATTAAAGGTTCAGGTAGGAGGTGGTGAATGAAATCTCTTGTACTAATATTTTATGGCTTATTTATTTCAATAATTTTAAACGCGCAATATGAAGTTGGTGATGAAGGAGCAAATGTTTCAATACAGATCAATGATATTGACAATAAAAATGAAATTGTAAGCTATAATTCCAGTCGTCGTCTAATTCCAGCATCTTTAACAAAAATAATTACAACATCTGCAGCCTTACAAATGTTAGGACCGGATTACACTTACAAAACAAAATTTATTTGTAAGGGAAATATTATTAAAGGTCGATTAAATGGTAACTTAATAATTGAAGCAGGAGGTGATCCAACCTTAGGCTCCAAATATTTCGATTCTACAAATCCGGATAGCTTATTTTACCAGATTGTAAATTGGCTTCATGAGAATGGGATTCGTGAAATTTCAGGAAAAGTTATTATAAGGTCCTCTGCAATTAATTATTCGTCGCCTCGTTTATGGGAGGATATTGGTAATTATTATGGTGCATATCCTCACGAGTTTAATTGGAGAGACAATACTGTAATTGTAACTTTATCTTCATCGGAAACTGGAAGTCTTTGTAATATAATCTCTTTAGAACCATCTATTGAACCATATAAACTTGACTGCAGAGTAGTTGCTGCAAATCATAACAAAGACAGTGCTTATGTTTATGGTTTGCCCGAAATGGATGAATGGTGGATTGAAGGATCTATTCCTTCGAACAGATCAAGTTTTAAGATTAAGGCTGCAATGCCTGATCCCCAAAAGACCTTTATTAAAGAATTAACCCAATATCTTGAAATAAACCATATTAAGATTGGTCAGGAAACTATTGCTATTCATTCTTCAGAAGATAATATGGATACCTATATATTTGAGTCTCCTAAACTATCTGAAATTATAAAGGTTGTAAATCATAAAAGCAATAATCTTTTTGCGGATATGATTCTGTTGACTTTAGCAAAAGAGTTTAATAATCAATATTCCTGGGATTTGGGTGTTCAGGTTGTGACAGGCTTTTGGAATGATAGAATTGATTTTAAAAACAATTTTCGAATCAAAGATGGCAGTGGTTTAACACCTAAAAATCTTATTACAACAAAAGGGATGGTTGAGCTATTATCGTGGATGAGGGATAATAGTGAATATTTTGATGTATTTAAGGCGTCTTTGGCTATTGGTGGTGAAACGGGTACCTTAAAATCCGTATTCAAGCATAATGGCTTAAAAAATAGAGTTTTTGGAAAAAGTGGTTCTATGGAAGGGGTTTTGGGATATTGTGGTTACTTTATTGATAAGCAAGGAAATTATAATGCTTTTTGTTATATTGCTAATAACTATATTATAGAGACTAAGTTGGTCAGAAAACAAATGGATTCAACATTAACTCAATTGATTTTAGATCATTAAAATTGATATATGTATAATGCATTAATAGTTATTATTTATTTTTTATCTCCTTTTTTAATACAATGGCTTTGTTTTAAATATGCATTTTTTGAAAAGATAGGAGCTGTTCTATTAGCATATCTTACCGGAATTATATTAGTTTCATCGGGGATAATAAATGGGCAATCCATTGAGAATGTTCAGGAAATTATCATGTCTGTTTGTATTCCAATTGCCATTCCTCTTTTGTTATTTTCAAGTGATTTAAAGAAATCTATATTATTGGCACCAAAGACATTGTTGTCTTTGTTAGCAGCTATAATTAGTATTGTTATTGTTGTTATCGTTGGATATTTTTTGTTCAATTCAGGGAATAATGATTTTTATAAGATTTCAGGTTTGTTGTGTGGTGTATATACCGGTGGAACTCCAAACCTGGCTGCTTTAAAAATGGCATTAGATGTAGATCCTGAAATATATGTTGCAGTGCATACATATGATATGTTTTTTTCTACAATTCACTTATTTGTTTTAATGATTGTTGGAAAGAGTCTATTTGAATTAGTATTACCTTCTTTTAGAAAGAGGGATGATTTAACGGGTGCTCAGGAAGCAGAAGTTAAGGAATTGTTTGATGGTATTTTAAAGAAAAAAAATAGTTTATCATTATTAAAAGCCATAGGGATTACACTTGCAATTGTGATTATTGGTGCAGGATTGATGTATTTAGTTGCAGATAAATCCAAAATGGCTGTTTTTATTCTATCAATTACAACACTTGCAATCATTGCTTCTTTCAATAAAAAGATAAATTCAATTCCTAAGACATTTAATTTGGGAATGTATTTTATCCTGGTTTTTAGTGTTGTAGTAGCCTCAAAACTTGAACTTTCGCAATTGATACAAATTGATATTAGTATTTTTTACTATGTAGGTTTTGCTGTTTTTGGATCAACTATATTGCATGTATTACTTGCAAAATTATTTAAAGTGGATGCAGATACGGTATTGGCAACTTCTGTATCATTAATATGCAGTCCTCCATTTGTTCCTGTAATTGCAGGTGCAATAAAAAATAAAGAAATTATTATTCCGGGTATTACTGTTGGTGTTATAGGTTACGCTATTGGCAATTATTTAGGATATACTCTAAGTGAGATATTAATGTTCTTTTAAAAGAAAAAGGAGTTCCCAAAAAGAAACTCCTTTATTATGTTATAAATTAATTTTCTAATTAATTACTTGCACTAACTTCTGAAAATTCAGTACCATAATCAACATTCAGCTTTAAAATAAAATCATTTAAAGCATTAAAGAATCCTGTTAATTCTGTATCAAAATAAGTCTCCATTGATACTTTAGAGTCGTCATTAAATACCATTCTCATGTCCATGTAGTAATCGTTTTCACTATATGTAACACCATCCCAAGTGTAACTATATGTTTCAGTAACTACATATGGTTCTAATGATGCAATCATTGTGTTATCCTTAGTGTAGATTAAAACAAATTTAGCGTTATCACTGAATAGAGAAACTAAATTTTCAGCTTCTGCTAATTCTGTAGCATCCGGATAATCACCCCATTGATCGCGATCTGCTTCATGATCCGCATCAAATTGTTGTTCTCCATTTACAATAGTTTGAATATCAACTTGACCTACAGCTTTTAAATTCATAAACTGCATGTAAGCATTTCCGTTGTTTATAATTTCTTCAACATCAGTTTCAGTCCATGTATCAGTTTCTGAATATTCAACTGCCTCATATTGTTGAGTTTCATCATTCCATACATAGTCAGTCCATGTGTATGTATCTGATTCTTCATAAGTATTGTCATCAATATTACTTTCAGACCAGTTACCATTAATTTCAGCACCAAAAGCAATTAGAAAGTCATCTCCGTTTTTGAAGCTGAAATCAAAGCTTGCACTACTATATAGTGTATGGTTCAAAGTCTGATTAAATGAAAAAGAACCAATTGCTAAAGTATTCTCAAGAGATGTTGGTGTTCCATCGTTAGCATAATCAGCTGAGAGGTTATAGCTCATTAAAGTATTGTCGTTATATTTAAGAGTTGCTATTAAACCTGTAGGGAATTCGATAGTTCCGGCAGGTAAATCAAAATCAGCTCTTGGTTCAGTAATTTCTTTTACTGTAAAATCTCCAATTCTGATTTCTGCAGTGTTTGTTACATCACCCTCTTTTCCAGGAAATAAGAAAACAATTGCGTCAGCATTTTCTGTTTTGTCAAACTCAAATGTCTCAAAGTTATAAGTATAAGTAGCAGTTTGAGCAGCAAAAGAATCACTAAGAGCTAAGCCTTCTTCAGTAGTTGCTTTTAATAAGCTGTAAACTTCAGCAGAGTTTTTTGAATCGTCAGATAATATCTGAGCAGCTTTTAATGGAACATTAAATTGAGCAGCTGGAGCTTCTGAACCTCCGAATAAATCCATCATTTCAATCATTACATCAATCGCATCTTCATCTTCAAGAGCATCAATTTGCGAAACTAATTCAACGGCTGCATCTTCAACATCTTGTTTTGATTCTTCTGGTGTGTTGGATGAGTACTCAGCTTCAAGTGCATCTTCAACTCCTTCATCAGTTGTTTTGTCATCTTCACAACTTGTGAAAAATAAAAAGCTTAATGCTACAACCCACAGGTTTAGTTTTAATAAATTTTTCATTTAATAGAATTTAATGTGTGTTTTTAGTTATTTCAAAATGTATATTTTATACATAGAGATTTGTGTTACGAATGAATTTTAGAAAAGGTTATTGTTTATGTTTAATTAAATATTTTGAAAATATCAGTGTAATGGTCAAATATTTAATTAAAAACCATTTAGGAGGTTGCCAGTTAAATATAATATGCTGTACTTTGTGCACAATATGTTTTCTGTTATAATGAAGGAACTTCGATTAATGATTATCATTGCTTTGTTGCAGCTAAGTGTTTGTACTGTAGCTCAAAATAAAGGCCGTATTGTTAAAGGATACGTGTATGATAATTCACAGAAAGAGGCGATTCCAAATGTTCATGTAATGATAGCTGAAAATCAAAATGGTACAATTACAGATAGTATTGGACATTTTGAATTGTTACTTGATGGTAGACAATATGTTAAACTGATATTTTTTCATACGTCTTTTGAAATTGATACAGTATTGGTTAATGTTGCTAAAGATGAGGTACTAAAGGTCTATCTAAATGAAAAACAATATTTAAAAAAGGAAATAACAATTAAGGCTAATCAACAATCGTTTGTAAAAGGAATTATTCCTGGTAAAATTACTTTAAAACAAGCAGAAGTACTAAGTACGCCAACATTGTTTGGTGAGCCTGATCTCGTAAGAACCTTACAATTGTTACCCGGAATTCAATCTGTTAATGAAGGGAATTCAGGAATTTATGTAAGGGGAGGATCACCAGGGCAAAATTATGTGGTTTTTGATGGAATAGAATTGATGAATCCATCTCATTTAATGGGGATTTATTCAGTATTTAATCCTTTCCTGGTAGATAATGTTTCTTTTTATAAAGGAAATGCACCAATGCGGTACTCATCGCGTTTGGCTTCTTCTATCATTGTAAATTCATTTGATCAAAAGCAGGGAGATTATAATTGGGCTTTAAATATTGGCAATATCAATTCAAATATCAGTTATCAGGCTAATTCAAAAAATAAAAAATGGTTTACGTCGATGGGGTACCGACGTAGCTATATTGAAGGTATTCAGGCTGTAGCTGGTTTGTTTATAGATGATAAGGATAATTACTTTACTGCAAATACATTTAATTTCTACGATTTTAATGGAAAGATTAAGTATAAAGATGCCGGACTAGACCTTACGTTAACCTGGTACAAAGGAGGTGACGTTTTTTCATATGAAAAAGCAGATAATCAAATAGATATTGGTAATGATTGGGGTAATGAAGGGATTTCTTTGCAACTAAAATCAATGATAAATTCAAGTCTGTTGATGAATACCAACTTATCTTATTCCGGTTATTCATCAGATTTAAAGCTTGGGATTGTCGATCAGGATTTGAGCTTTAAAACAGATTACGAGCAGTTTAAAGTAAATACAGAATTCCTATACCAAATCCTAGAGCATTCCGTTAGGTTTGGAGCTAATGTTTCAAGGCGTACAATTATGCCACAAAATTTAGATATTGCATTAAATACCAATACGGATAAATTAAACAGCGAATACGTACATCAAATATATGAAGGTTTTGTAAGTGATGAATTTCGATTGTTTCCTCGATTAGAAGTTTATCTTGGTTATTCAGCACAACTATATGATTTGGTAGATAAAAATACGAGTGGTTTTTCAGGTGATGAAGACACGACTCCTGATAAGCTTAAATTTTATCATAAGGGGATGGTGTCTTTAAATTATGAACTGCAGAATAATGCTGCAATTAAAGCCTCGTTAAATTATCTGACTCAAAATATTCACTTAACATCCATCGCCTCTATACCTTTACCATCTGATGTATGGATGCCGGCTACAGATAAAGTACCCGCAGAGGAATCGACTCAGCTTACATTAGGTTATTTTAAATCCAATGACTCCAATAATTTTGAATATGGCATAGAAGGCTATGGAAGGATTCAACATAATCAGCTGGTTTTAAATTTAAATGTAAAAGGTGAAGAAATTAATGATTTTGAAGATAGCTTTTTTGTAGGTGAAAGTGTTGCCTACGGAACGGAGCTATACATAAAAAAGACTTCGGATAAATTTAATACTAATTTGTCTTATACACTGGGGTGGGTTAAACAACGTTTTGATGAATTAAACAATGGCAAATGGCATGATGCCAAATACGATAGACGACATGATGTTAATTTATTATGTAGTTATAATATCAATGATCGTATAGATTTAGGTGCTATCTTTATTTTAGCTACAGGAAACAAAGCTACATTGCCTGTTGGTAGATACTGGATGATGGGAAATATTGCAAATGATTACGTTGGTATCAATAACTATAGAATGCCGTTGTATCACCGAATGGATTTATCTGTTAATTATGAGTTTAAAACGAAAAAACTGAAAGAATCTATATTGAATTTTTCTATTATCAATGTTTTAAACCGTAGCAATCCGTATTTTATTTACTATGATGTTGAAGAAGGAGAAGAAAACTATGAACTGAGTGTTAAGGCTAAACAAGTTTCATTGTTCCCTATTTTACCTTCGTTAAGTTGGAAAATTAAATTTTAGATTATGCAGAAGTTTATATTTTCTATTGCGTTTATTATTCTGTGTTTTTCATGTACCAAAGACATTGAAATAGATCAGCCTGATTATTCATCAAAGGTTGTGGTAGATGGTTGGATTGCTAATAATGATTATGCCAACGTAATACTAACTAAAAGTTCTCCATTTTTAACCGATTATGATTCTGCATCTATCAGAAATACCTTTTTAAATTATGCAAAGGTGACTGTGACTTCTTCAAAAGGTGAGACAGAAGTGCTTACATTATTTAGAAAAGATGAATTTTTTCCACCTTTTGTTTATAAAACTGTATCACTTAAAGGTGAAGTTGGAGTTGAATATGATTTGAAAATTGAGGTAGGAGATGATGTGATAACAAGTACAACTTTAATTCCAAAACTCCCGGAAATTGAAGGAGTTTATGTAAATGTAATTTCTGATACGACAATGAATTTCAGAACGTTAATAAACGATGATGAAAGTACATTGAATTACTACTATACAGAAATCAATATAAAGAATGTTAACAGGAATTATCATGCCTCTGCATTTCCGTTATTTAATGATCTTAATAATAATGGAGCATTAATTGAAAAGTATATTTACAGAAGTGTGGAACCTGATCCGTTAAATTTGAATGATCAGGATGATAACAGAAATTTACCAACCTATGAATTTTATCGAACTGATACTGTTAATGTGAGGATTTCAACTATTGATGAAGTCTCTTATGGAGTTTTATATGATATTTATATTGATCAGGTCAATAGTTCAAACCCATTTTCGTTTATAAATAAGAATACGAGTACTAACATTAATGGTGGTATAGGCAGGTGGACAGGGATGGCTAGCCGAGAATTTGTTTTAACCAATAAATAGTTAACAATGGAATTTAAAATTGCAATTATTCAATATGATATTCAATGGGAACTCATTAAGGAAAATATGAAGTTTCTTGAATCTCTTTTCAATAAAATTGATAGTTCCATTGATTTAGTAATTCTACCAGAAATGTTTCTTACCGGATTTTCAATGAATGTGGATCGTAATTCGGTAGAGTTAGAAGGGGAAGAGATTACTTGGTTAAAGGAGCAATCACAGAAGAAGGATGTTGCCATATTGGGTTCATTAGCTGTAAAAGAAAATGGTAAGGTTTTTAATCGTGCTTTATTTATTCAGCCGGACGGTCATATAGAACAGTACAATAAAAGACATCTGTTCAGGATGGGAGGAGAGGATAATTACTATTCTAAAGGAATAGTAAGAACTGTTATAGTTTATAAAAATATAAGAATATTACCTCAGATATGTTATGATTTAAGATTTCCGGTATGGAGTAGAAATAAAAACGATTATGATCTGTTGATATATATGGCCAATTGGCCTGCATCAAGACAAAAAGTATGGGATATATTGTTACCTGCACGAGCCATTGAAAACCAAAGTTACACAATTGGAGTTAACAGAGTTGGTAAAGGAGGCGGTTTAGATTATGTTGGTGGCTCTAAAGTGATTGATTTTAAAGGGGATTTTGTGTGTTGTTTAGAAGATCAATCTAATATTATGGAGATTGTATCAATAGATATAGAGAAGCAGGATGCGTTTCGTAAAAAGTTTCCGGCTTACTTAGATTCTGATACTTTTTCAATCATATAAAAAATTATACTTGTAAATATGTAACAAATATTGATTTTATTAGTACAAACGGTTTGGGGGCATATGGTAAAAAATAGAATAATGAGGAGTTTTAAAGTTAGTGTTGATGCTAAAAAAGCTGAGTTTTTTAAAGAGTTACTAGATAACCTTGGTTTTGTTTCATATGAAGAAGATTCTTCAATAAGTGTGACAAAGAAAAGTAAAAATGCGGCAGGAGATACAGATAAGGATAATTCTGTAAGTTCATCTAAAAGAAAATCTAAAAAAGAGAATGAGTTCGATTCTATAGAGAATAGAAGAAAATCTTTGGAAGATATTCGTAAGGCAATGATGAATATTGATAAGTTAAGAAATAAACATTAGGTTTAATAGCGTTGGGCATAATATTTGTTCTCTTGTAACTTGGTAAAATTAACTTTAAATCAGCTTGCTATGAAATCAAGAGTTCAATCATTAATTTACATAATTCTATTTGTTATTGGAGGATTTTGTATCCCGGTAAGTGCAATGGAATTGAAAAGTACTACATCTAATAGTGCTAATGACAGTATCTATCAAACAGTTGATAAAGTTCCTGTATTTAAAAAGGCAGGAGGTAATGTTCAAAAGTTTCTATCAAAGCAAATACAATATCCAATTGATGCATTAGCTAAAGAGATTGAAGGTAAGGTAATGGTTACCTTTGTAGTTTCAAAAGATGGTGACATTGCTAATGTTGAAATTGTAAAAGGTTTATATGAAAGTATAGATAAAGAAGCTTTAAGAGTTGTTTCAACTTTGGATAAATGGAAACCGGGTATATTAAATGGTGAAAATGTTCATACTAAGGTTACTATTCCTGTTCATTTCTATATTAGTGAAGAAAATAAAGAAATAGCCAAACAGATAAAACCTTTTTATTCAAATGACAGAACACCTCTGTTTGTTATAGATAAGAAAAAAGTAACCGGATTAGCTACTCTGGAATATTATAATGTTAAGTCTATTCGAGTTATTAAAGGCAAAAAAGCTATTGAACTATATGGTGAAGAGGCTAAGAATGGAGTTTTAGTCGTTGAAACAAAAAGAGGTACAGAACCTGTATATAAAAGATATTGAATTTAAAATATTATAAAGTCTTTAAGAAAGCTATCATTTAAATGATAGCTTTTTTTTATGTCTGGAAAATAAATTTTCTTTGTTTAATAAAATATTTTTCAAAAAAATTATGGAATTATTGTAGTGCATGCATCTTAACTAAAATATTAACCTGAACTTATTAAAATGAATAAAAAGACCTCAGCATTATTAATGCTTCTTCTAATTGGAATTATTAGTGTAAACGCCAGTAATCTGATTCAAAGCAGAACCTCAAGTTACTATAAATACATTTATAGGTTAAACACAAAGGAAGCTAGTATAATATATAAAAAAGGTATATCGGAAGTTAATGAAAGCTTTTTTCATAATCTGGTAGATTCAATACCCACAGATTCAGTTTTTAATAAAAGTCTGTCATTAGGCAATTATCTTTTTGTTTGGGCAGAAAAGAATGAACTGAAATTTGAATTACGTTCTTATTCTGATATTGATGTTATTGTGCATAATAACTATTCAGACTTATTATTAACGATAACAGATAAGAACGGTTTTCCGATTAATGATGCCAAAGTTAAAATCAATAATTCAATAGTAAGGTATAAACCAGATTTGCATGCTTATCATCATTCACGCATGAATAAAAGAGGCTGGTTGGAGGTTACAAGTAATGGATTTACCAGTTATCATTATCTAACTAATGACGTTAAAAAAGGTGTAAAATATCAGCGTATTGCTTTTAGTGTACCTGTTAAATATTTGTATATACCCGCTAAGTTATTATTCTTTCTGCCATATGATGTGGTTATGTCTGCATATAAATTACGACCTCAGGGAATTCCATATATTGTATATAGGCCGTTTCGGGATGTTTATTATTCAATTTTTCGATATGGAACTTCAGGGTGGATTAGAAGGTTGGTTAACAGGTATGATAAAATATTCAATAAAGATTATACTGGCTATGTAGTATTTAGTCAACCGAAATATAAACCCAATGATACGGTGCGAGTTAAAGCTTTTATTACCCGTCCCAATGGAACACCTATATCAAGATCTGATCTTGAAGTAAAATTATATTCAGGTACAAAAAATTATGTACTTGGTAAGGCTAACAATTCATTAAAAGGTTCCTACAGTTTTGAATTTGTTTTACATGACTCACTTGATTTAAAATTAGATAAAAGCTATCATTTAAAATTTGTAAAGAATGGTTGGAATACTCTTTTATCAGGAATTTTTAAATATGAGGAGTATGAGCTAAATAATATTAAGTATTCCTTAAGAGTTGATAACGTAAATCATTTAAAAGGATCAGCTATGAATGTTTATCTCAAAGGAGAGGACATGAATGGTTTAAATGTTCCGGATGGTAGAGTTAAATTAATGGTTTTATCAAAAAAGAGCTATCTGAAAAGTTATAATGATTTTACTTTTCTGCCAGATACATTATATGTGAAAGAGCAAAGCCTGGATCCGGTTGGCGAAACAATAATACAATTGCCGGATTCAGTATTTCCATGTTTAGATTTCAGGTATGATATTAAAGCGGAGTTTCTGACTTCGGATAATGAACTTATTGAGGAAGTAAAAACAATAAACTACTACTATAATAAAAAGGCATTAGACCTGGAAATTACTAATGACTCTATTCTGTTTAGTTATAAAGTATTAGATAAGAATACTCCTTTGGATGCCGAAATCAATAGTTATGATAGAAATGGGAACTTAATCAGACATTATAAAGCAGAGTTACCTTTTCAATTATTGAATAAAAGTAATGTTTCAAAGTATGAGGTTAAAGCAGATAGTATCTTTAAAGTTTTTGATTTAGATAATTATCTTCCAAATTTATCTGTTTCTTCATTTAGAAAAAATCATACAGTAGATGTGAAAATAGACAGTCATGAGGGGATTAATTTTAACTACTTTATTTATAAAAGAAACATAGTATTAGCAAAAGGTTATACTAATAAATTGGATACAATAATGAAGATCCCTAATAGCAAAGGCTGTTATATATCGCTGAATTTTGTTTGGGGAGGTAAAGCTTATGAAAAATCATATGAAATTCCACTGCAGAATAAGCAATTACAAGTTAAAATTATTCAGCCGGACGTTATATATCCGGGACAAAAAGTAAATCTTACAGTTGAGGTAAATAATTTTAAAGATAAACCAGTCAGTGGAGTTGATATTACAGCATGGGGAAACACAAAGAAATTTAATTATTCAGCACCAGTACTTCCAAATTATAGTTTTGAACCGAAATCCAGAACCATGTTCAACAAATATTATCTGCAGGATGATAATTTATTTGGTCAGGAAGGTTCTCTGAAATTAAAATATGACGACTGGAATGCAAAAATGAATCTGGATACTATTACTTACTATCAGTTTACCAGACCAGAAAATGGTATCGACATTATATATGAAGATGCAAATGACGAAATAACTCAATTTGCCCCCTTTGTTTTTAATGAGGGAGTATTTAATCAAGCGCATTTTATATATATGGATTATAAGTTGCTGTATTCGTCATACTCAACTATTAAATATCCATATAGTTTTAGATGTGATACCGGATATCATAAAATAAGATTAAGAACATATAACCGGGATATAACTATTGACTCTGTATATTTTGATGCAGGTAAAAAACATCTGATTTCTATAGATTGGAATAAAGTAAACAGACAAGTTAAATCAAGTAAGGTATCCAATGCTATTACTTCTGAAGAGCAGAACTACATAAAGCAGCGTTTTGCTCGTATTAATACAAATGGAAACTATGGTTTAAACTATCTTAAACAAGGAGATAACATATATATCTTAAATGATATAAATAAGTATCATAATTACTATCGCAGAGGAAATAATATTACTGTAGGTCCATTTAATTCAGGTTATATAGATTTTAAAAGCTATGGCAATTACTCCATAGAGTTTGAGTTTGAGCCTTCATATGAATATAGTTTGACCAGCAATAAAATTAAAATGAAGTCTTACGACAAGTTTTGGACCTTCTATTCATTGAAAAACTCAGGTAATATTCCAGATTATTCTGATATGGTTTTAACAGAGGGTGATATAGATAAGTTAGCTAAGGAAACAGATAAAAAAGTTACTCAGAGATATGTTAATTACAATAACCCATATTCTACGACAGAAGGAAATGGATGTCTGGCATTAGAAGTGGACAATAAGATTGTTTCTGATACTACCTATTTAAGTAATGTGCTTGTATTCAAAGAAGATAATCCATTGTTTATGAGAATATATCCTGCCTCAGTAAATAATATTCATGATTTGAAGCAAGGAGAGTACAGGTTGTTTTTTTCAATGAGTGATGGTTATTATTTCGAAAAGAAAAATGTATCAGTAAACAAGGATGGATTAAATATTTTACAAATATCCCGACCTGTAAAGTATCTTAAGGATAGCACATCTTCTAAAATACTGGAATTGATTCAAGAAAAATGGATTAGTAAGAACTTTAATAAACCTGAACCTATTAACCAATGGAAGGCAGAAAAGGAGATAAGATCTACCTATCAAAAAAGTCAGTTGGATTATTCAAATGGAAAAACCATAATAGGGCAAGTTGTTGATGATAATGGTGAGCCTTTGCCCGGTGTTACGGTTATGCTAAAAGGTACTGATGTTGGTACGATTACAGACTTTGGCGGAAATTATAAGATTGATGTGCCAAAGGGTAGCTGGGAGTTGGTTTATTCATTTATTGGTTTTGTTCAGGTTGAAATACCTGCTAGTTATCATGATCATATCAATGTATCCCTTGAGCCTGAAGAGTTAAATATAGATGAGGTAGTTGTAATAGGTTATGGTGTAGTAAAAAAGAGTAATTTAACAGGATCTGTAGTCTCTGTAAAATCAGAATCTTTATCGGGAATGGTTACGGGAGTTTCTGGGGTTATGCCAGGAATAAAGATTAGAGGTGTTAATTCTGTAAATTCATCAAAACCATTAATTATAGTGGATGGAATTGCCGTGGAAGAAGAATATGGCGATATTGATCCGCAGTTGATTGCGAATGTAGAAATATTAAAAGATGCAGCAGCAACTTCTATCTATGGGGCAAGAGCTTCAAATGGGGTAATAATTATTTCAACTAAAGAGGGGCATGGTATTGAGGGATTAACTCAAATAAATGATTATGTTGTTCCTGTTCAACCGCAAAGTAGTAATTCTATCAGAAGCAACTTTTCTGACTTTGCCTTTTGGCAACCTGCTCTTGTAACGAATAAACAAGGTAAGGTAAGTTTTCAGGCTGTTTTCCCGGATGATATTACATCATGGAATACATATGCATTGGCAATTGGGCCTAATAAAACAACAGGACAATTTCAAGGTGAAATAAAATCATTTAAGCCTGTTTCTGCTCAATTAAGTGTGCCTCGTTTTCTTACTGAAGGAGACTCTGTATTACTTATTGGTAAAGCATTAAATTATTTAAGTGATACCATAATTGCCAATACATCTTATGGTGTTGATTCAGTAACCTGTAATAATTGGAATAGCAAGATAGCTCTTGTAAAAATAGATACTTTACCTGTGGTGGCTAATGGATTAGATACCTTATCGGTGACTTATTCAATTACAGAGCCTAATGGATTTAATGATGGAGAATTACGAAAGATACCTATTGTAGCAAAGGGGATGGAAGAGGTTGAAGGTAAATTTTATACCTTAAGTACTGATAGTCTTGTTGAGTTTCAGATTCCTGATAATGCGGTTGGTGCAGAATTGTATTTAGAGGCTAATCCTCTTAATTTAATAATGCAGGAGACCTCTAAACTAAGAAACTATGTTCATCTATGTAATGAACAAGCAGCATCAAAGTTAATTTCATTACTGAATGAAAAGAACATATGTGATTATAAGGGAGAAAAATTCAAATATAATGATGATGTCAATAAACTTATAAAGCGACTTGAGAAATCTGTTAACAATGAGGGAGTATGGGGATGGTGGAAAGACTTAAATACAGAGTGGTGGATTACATTGCATGTAACCAAAGCATTGGAAAAAGCCAGAAAAGAAGGATATCATGTAAGCTATAATCAGGAACAGGTTAAATATGAGTTAATCAATCATTTTTTAACTGCAGGCGAAAGAGTAAAACTTAATGTACTGCAGACTTTAAAGGTAATGGATTTAAAAAGCGAAGTAAAATCGTTGCTTAATCAGGTTAATGATTCTGATTATACCAGGATTGACTCGTTAAATTATTCATTAATTAAACAATATGTTGGAATACCGGTAGATGTTACATCTCTATTAAAAAATAAAAAGGTAACATTATATGGTAGTTATTATTGGGGTGAACAAAAGTGGTTACTTAATAGTGGAGATATAGCAGAGACTTTGCTGGCTTATCAGATATTAAAAAATGATGGGCGTTATAATAATGAGTTGGCCAAAATCAGAAACTATTTCTTTGAGAAAAGATCTTCTTCCGGTTGGCGAAATACATATGAGTCTGCATTAATTATAGATAATATCTTAACTGATTTATTGAAGGAAAATGATAAGGAAAAGAAACTTACTGTTTCAATAAAGGTTGATGGTCAAAGATATACTGTCGATGAATTTCCTTATGAAATGAAATTAAAAGCAGGTTCAAAAATTGAGATTGAAAAAACAGGCAGTCAGGTTGTTTTTGCAGGATATCATAGTCGATACTTTAATGAACATCCTAATGAAAGGAGCGAGTATTTTGATTTGACTACCAGCTTTGTGAAAGGGAATCAAGAAATAGACCACCTGGTAGCGGGAGAGAAAGTAGAACTACTCGTTGATTTGGAGGTTAAAAGAAATTCTGATTATATCATGTTAGAAGTTCCTATACCATCAGTATGTTCATATAATAATAAAACAAGCCATTATTATAATGAAGTGCATAGGGAGTATTTTAAAGATAAAGTCTGTATTTATTATAGAACTTTAAATACAGGCCATTATAAAATAAAGATTGAATTGGTTCCAAGGTATACAGGTAAGGTTACAATAAATCCAACTCGAATGGAGCATATGTATTTTCCTGTATTTAATGGAAACAATGAATTAAAGTCAATTAGTATTGAATAATTAAGTAGGGGGGATTTAAGAAAAAAAGTCCTTGAGAAAAATCATCTCAAGGACTTTCAAAATATTATTTCACATCTGTCCTCAATATAAAATAGAGTTTAATCTTTAGCTGAGTTATAAAAGGGCCTCAGCCAGTGAACCAAAAAACAAGATTAGTTTGACGGTAAAAAATCGTTTTTGTTTGAACGTAGTGAGTTTAAACGATTTCAGTCAAATAAACGTAGTTTTTTGAGTGAGATGGGTGCAGCCTTGATTTTCTTTGCTTCGTTTCTTGTATTAAGACAAGAAATGAAGTCAGGTCTGGGCGAAGCACCAGTAAACTATATTATCTTGAACAGCACTGATATTATTTCTTTATGAATTTTTTAATGATCTGACCTTCGTTTGAATTTATCTGTATAAAATAAATACCTGATTGAAGATCTGATACAGATATAGTACAATCTTTATCCAGATTTGATTTTTGTAATACTATTTTTCCGGATGTATTTAGTATACTAATATCAATATTATCGAAGTTATTATTAATTAATTTGATATAATCATTTGCAGGATTTGGTGCAATTTGAATAGACTCTAATTTCTCATTTACAATAGCTGTAGCTGTACTTTTTACAACTTTAACAGTCCAGGTTTGAGTTGCTTTTGGAGTTATTGTTTGATTTATAGTGTAAGTTACATCATTTGTAAAATCAACAGAAGTTACGCTACTTTCCTGAGTTACATCATTAACAAGTACTTCTGTATATGGAGGTAAGTCAAAAGTAGGAACTAAAGAAGTTACATCAGTTTCTTGTGGTACAGTAAGGGTCACAATTCTATTGGTATAATCAATTTCTCCTACAACACTTAATGATTCAAACTTAAAAAACTTAAAATCGTGTTGACGCAATAGGTTTACAGTTAAATCATAAGTACATAAATAATCAGTTCCCTTGTCTATTATCAGGTAATATGTTTGTTGATAATAACAATAAGCATTTTCAAAGCTGGCAATCCAACTCCCAGTTCCAACACCCGCTTCTGTGTCAGGATCAGTACGGTCAAAGGCACTAGGCTTTTCTCTGGATAAAGCAATTCCAGGCTTTGGCGAGAAGGAGCCGGCGTAAGCTGCAGTAACCGAAGCATCTACATACATTTGAGTTTCGGTTGTAGTAAAGGCAAATACAATATCTTCGGCCTGCATGTAATTAGAAATGTTGTAATTAGGTCCGTAGTTGTTTGTGTACATTACATACTCTCCACTTGCTGTGTATGGGAAAGATGTTATTAGAAATGGTTCGTCATCTACATCACCAATTACATAATTAATAACCGTCTCTGTGTATTCATCGTTTGAAGCATTTTCATCACCATCAATAGTTACTTTTGCTAATATTTCATAGGTTGCTCCATCTGTACCAACCACGGCTGTATTACTTGTAAAGGTATATAGATATATTCCATTACTTGCAATGGTATAATTAACAGTTTCTTCTTTAAATGTATTTCCTCCGTCCTGAGAAAAACCTACAGTAAATGAAGATACAGCTTCTGTTCCATAATTTTTAATTGCTATTTTAACAGTTTCACTGTCTGTTAAGGCACCCTTACTTTTGGGAGCAGACCATGAATATATCCCCAAATCTATAGTTTGGGCATGCATAAAAACAGGGGATATTAAAATTAGAAATCCCAATAAAAAGAAATTGCGTAAAAGTATTTTCATTCTAAATGCGTTTTGTTTGTTTAGTAAACCAAATACGGCTGTTAGAATGAAATGTTTTAGAAAGTATGTAAATTAGTGAATATGTATATTAGAGATTAATAGTCGAAAATTTAAGATGAGATCATAAAAAAAGGTCTGTATTATAAAAAATAAATACAGACCTTGATTAATTAACTGAAATACAATTAATTTAATCTCTCAACAACTGATTCAACTAAGTTGACCTCATATTTTAGTGAATCCACAGCTTTTTGATATTTGACAGCTGCTTGTTCAACAAGTTCTTTTCCGTTACTAAGCTCCTGTGACGAATCCTGGATGTGTTTTACAATATTTGAAATTTCTCGGGAGTATTGTTTTGTTGTATCCGACATTTGTACAATTTCGCTCGAGATCACTTTAAAACCACTTCCCTTGTCTCCAACATATTGAGCTTCGATGGATGCATTAATCCCCATTATTTTAATTTTATCAGACATTTCCTGAATAAACTTTACAATGCGATCTGTTTCTTTGATCTTGTCGTTAGATCTAACAACTTCATCCATGAGTCTTTCAGTAAAAAGCATCATTTCTTTTTGTTGTTGTGAAAGGTCCGCGATTTTATTCGTTAAAATATCAACACGTTGAATTAAGGCATCTCCGGCTTCTTTTCTTTTTGATATATCAGAATCAATTGTGACCAGATGGATAATCTCTCCATTATCATCTAGTACTGGAGTTAAGGAAGTATGGGTCCAGATTTCCCTGCCTGACGGAGTTGTATTAATAGCTTCGTAGTAACTGGGTTTTTTAGTCGTTACACATTGCTCAATACATTTTCGTACTAATGGGTTAAAACTTGTTTGAAGAATGTTGTTTCCCCGGATATTTAGGAATTGCTCAAGTGTATATTCATACATACGAGTAAAACCATCATTTATCCACTGAATATTGCCGTCCTGATCCATAATCATGATGGCATTATCCGTTTGTTTGGCTACAATTGAGAGCCTTTCCATTTCAGCATGTTTGTCCTCACTGAATTGGATCGTTGAAACATCAGTTTCAACAATAGCAGCTTCTTTTTCTTTTAATGTTATGACTTGTGATTTGAGCATGACAATGCGATTCATTAACCAAATGACAAGACATATCATCGCTGCTAATGTAATGTACATTAATAGTGACATAGGTGGTATGTGTTTAGGTATTCCGCGTGCAAATATATAAAATAATGGAAATGACCCTATATGGAATGGGGTAAAAATATGATATATGTCATTTAATGGAGGTGTGGGGTAGGTTGAATTGCAGTGTTGGTAAGGGATTTCATCTTTTACACAAAAGTTCAAAAGTTCAGAGAAGCGTTTCTCTTCGCTGTAATTATGCCCGCCTCCGGCCTTTTAAAATTCATTAGTAGATTACAAGGCCAGAGGTTATTTTATAAACAACATAGCGAGACGCTATGCTGAACGATTATTATTGTTTTGTTTTAATTGCTATGCTTAATAGGAGGGCCTTTAGGCCTGATTTCTTAGTAGAAAATGGCTGATGAATTGTAATCGGGCAGTGTTCGAAATAATAAGGTAATTCAATTGCAGTTTGTTAAAATGATGCCAGAGGCATCACATATTTATAGAATAGTCCACCAATAGTTATATTGACTCCAGCGGAGTCACATGTAAAAAGATATTCAGATTGTGGTTCGACTCCACAGGAGTCGATTTATGTCCATAACGTATTTCTATAAACATGTAACCCATCTGGGGTTAATAGATGAATACATGTTATTTACATCTTTTCAAACACTCAAGCTCTTTGATCTTTGCCCTAAGCTATTTATTGTTACCAAAAGGTCGGCGATTATTCGTATATGTGCTACGCTTAACCTAGGGAGGTAAAGTCTCATGTATCTTGCCATATCATAGGAAGTAAGGAATTGTATTCCTTTTAGGAGTTCTAACTTTTAATGCATTAAACTAATTACCAAATAATATAATGCTACAAATGAAATAAAAACTCTGTAGTTTAGGTAAGTAAAACCGTAATTCAGGTATTTTAATATTCCTATTTCTGAAGAATCTTTGTGTCGCGAAAATTTGACAAAAGTTTAATCATAGGGATGCGTTATGATGCTTGATGGGAGTTTAAGTATATAACCCATGTTTATGATGAAGATAATAGAATCATTAAGAATCTAAGTTAATCTGCAAAAACCGATAAAAACCGGTTTTTAACATTTGTAAAAGGATATCAATTATGTGGATCATATTTTTGTAGTACCCTCTTTCCTTTATCTAAATCTGATTAAATATTATATCTAAGCAACACTCTATACGTGATTATATAAGTATTTGAGATCAATGAATAATACGATTTTAAAAAGATAAGTGATGTTGAAAATTGTAAGAAATAATAACCATGCTAACTATCCTAACTTTTATAAAGAACCTGTTTTAATAACAAACAGTTATAGAAATGGATTTTTGGTAAATAAAAAGCACAAATAATTTTTATTAAAAGTTAGTGAGATAGCTTATTTTATTTTTGAGAATAAAGTCACTTATGTAGTTTCTTTTGATAAAACATTTTATAACATCAATAAATCACTGGAGAGTATAGAAACAGAGTTAAATCCTTCAGATTTTTTCAGAACAAGCAGGAATACGATTATAAATAAAGAAGCATTTGATCATTTTGAGATGTATTTTCAGGGAAAATTATCAGTGAAATTAAAAAATGATTTATGTGATAATATTATCATTAGCAGAGCAAAGACTGCTGCATTTAAAGATTGGCTTGATAAGTAGTGTAAGGATGGTGCAAGATGGTATCTTGTACCTTTAATTTAGTTTGATGGCAAAGATTTAACAAAGTGTAATTCGTGTGTAATAATAATAGATTTAAAAGGTTTAAAATTTCATGTTATATCACGTATATCCAAAAGCTCTGCGAAGCGTCTCGTTTTGCTGTAATCATACAGTCCTCAGGCCTTTTTATATTGATTAGTCGATAACGAGGCCAGAGGCCTTTTTTAACAGCATAGCGAGACGCAATGCTGAACGATTATTCGTTTATGTGCTATGTTTAATAGGAGGGCCTTTAGGCCTGATTTCTTAGTAGAAAATGGCTGGTGAATTTTAATAAGGGGCGTAGCCCTGTTGTCTTAAACATGGCTATACCATTCAAAAAGATATTTAGGTTCGAAATTAATATCAAACTTATTAAGGAATGATAGATACTCATCTTTAAAACATCTTTTTTTATGATGTTCGGGTTGATTTAATATATAGTTTACCACTCTGTCAGTTTGAGATTTGGAATATGTAAACGCATCATATCCATCCTGCCATGAGAAATGTCCAGGTAAAAAGCTTTTATCGTTAATCCATTTGGAAGAGCCAGCTTTTATTTGTTCAATAAGCTTAGATATTGATATTGTTGGATGTATTCCTACAAAAATATGTGTATGATCCGGATTACAGAAAACAGCAAGCGGTTTTGATTTATGCTTGGTTGCAAGTCCGCATATTATTTTTTCTAATTCGTTTCTGAACTCTTCTTTTATTAAGTTTTCTCTACCTTGAACGGCAAAAACATATTGAACGAAAAGTTGGGTGTAGGTATTGGCCATAATGAAATCTTAAGATAACAGGGCTAACGCCCCTATGTTTATTTAATAACTCTTATTCTACTAAGAAATTAGGGCTACGCCCCTCAAACTACTGCAGAAGAGAATGCTTAAAATAATAAAAAATCAGGATATAGAATGAATTTCTATTCATAATGTTTTCTATATGATTTTATTTTATCAAAAGCTAAATACAGTATCAGAAAAAGCATATAAAAGCTTTATCCAGAGAAAGTAACTCAAAAGCTCTGCAAAGCGTCTCGTTTTGCTGTAATCATACAGTCCTCAGGCCTTTTTATATTGATTAGTCGATAACAAGGCCAGAGGCCTTTTTTAAGCAACATAGCGAGACGCTATGCTGAACGTTTATTCGTTTATGTGCTATGTTTAATACGAGCGCCTTTAGGCCTGATTTCTTAGTAGAACATAGCTGGTGTGTTGCAATTAGGGGCGTAGCCCTGTTGTCTTAAACATGGCTATTTTTGATAACGCAGATTTAACAAAGTGTAATGCGTGAGTAATGATAATAGATTTAAAAGGTTTAAAATTTCATGTTATATCTCGTATAACCAAAAGTCGAGCGAAGCTTCTTGCTTCGCTCTAATCATACAGTCCTCAGGCCTTTTTCTATTTATTAGTTGATAACAAGGCCAGAGGCCTTTTTTAAACAACATAGCGAGACGCTATGCTGAACAATTATTCGTTTAATTGCTATGTTTAATCTAGGGCTTGTCAGAAAAACTGACAAGCTTGATACAACTTTGCATGAGCCGTGATAAAAAAAGTTGAACGCTCCGCACTTTTTCGTTGGCCTTTCATACTTTTTTAAGGAACTCACGTATTTTTTCACCAAACTCCATATTCTGTTTCGAAAGCTTCCGCACTTTTTTTGAGGCGCTCCATGTATTTTTCATCAGTTGCCATGCTTTTTTTTAAAGCTACGAGACTTTTTATATAAGCTATGATAGAAAATATTAAAACGTTCATATCTCTTTATATCAAGCTCCATACTTTTTACTATAATGATTATGGTTCAAACACAAACGTTGATGTTTGAACACTAAATGTTTCTGCTTTCAACCTAAAACTTGTCATAAAAACTGACAAGCTTGATACTTTTTATATCAACGTTTCTATTTCAACATTCAACGTTCCTACTTTTTATATCAACATTGATACTTTTTTATTGAAATTTTGGGTTTTATATTTCGGCATTTTCTTAAAATATTAAGCTTCTTGCTGTTTTTCCGTTATAAGCTGATTGAAATTGCATAAACGTTGCATTAATTTCATTAAACCTTGTCATAAAAACTGACAAGCTTGATATTTTTTATATCAGTGTTTCTATTTCAACATTCAACGTTCATACTTTTTATATTAACATTGATGCTTTTTATATTAAAGTTTATGTTTTATATAGCAACGTTTATACTTTAAACACCAACGTTCGTATCTCTAGGTATAATCTTTATGTCTCAAACACAAACGTTAGTGTTTTTACCCTAAAATTTGGTGTTATATAGTATAGCAATTGTATAGTAAATACTAATTGGTTTTTACATCACTCTATACTGGTGCAAGATTGTAGCTTGTATGCTAATTTTTAACCACCTTACTTTATCCCTTCTCCCTTCTGCATGTTCCGTATTTGTTTTTTTAATCAATTGCAAATAACTTTTTAAAGTAAATATGAAACATTTGACGATGAATGAAGTATATTCAACCTTTGAATTATAAATAACGTAATAATTATTGCCCTTGAAGAAAATGTATACTTATGTAAATGACGGATATATTTTTAAAGGTGCGTTTTAAATATGTTGTGCACAATGTTAAAACAGATAGACTATAAAAACAAACTATGAATATTAAAGAACACTACACTTCATTAAAAGATTGCTCAAATGGAATATTAGAACAATCTTTAGTTGAAGAAAATTTAACATTAATAGCTAAAAGTCATAATATACTATTTGAATATAATGTTTGGTTAGAAATACTGAAAGATAAACCTGAGTTTAATATACTTAAAACCGCTTCTAAAGAATTGCAAATTTCAATTATGACATTGAATTTTGGATTTTATTCAAAATCATTTTCAGGATTAAGATTTTTTCTTGAAAGGTCTTTAGTCGCTATTCTATTCTCATCACAAGAGATTGAACTTAAATTATGGGAAAAAGGGGAAAGAGATACTTATTGGTCAGAAATTATAGATGAAAATAAAGGAATTTTCTCGCATAGATTCTCAAATGCTTTTTTCCCCGATTTGAAAGATGAAATCAAACATTTTAGAAACTTGACACAAAAAGTTTATAGAGAATGTTCTGAATTTGTACATGGTAATAATTCTGCCATTCAAAGCCTTCCTGATAGTTTGGAATATAATAAAGTTTTATTCGACAATTGGCACAATAAAGCAAATTCGATAGGTAGGATTATTTTATTTGCTCTAAATTTGAGATACTTAAAACATATAAGCGAAGAAGATTTTAAAAAACTTGAAAGTATAAATATAGACAACTTCAACAGTATAAAACCAATACAAGAATTATATTAAAATGGCAGACTTATTTTATAGAACAGAAGATATACCTTCAGATGATTTACTCAAGTTGTTCGTTGAAACAAAACAAGACCGAGAAGCTATTGATTTAATTAAAGCAACCTCTCCGGTCGTTATGATTGGTAGTCGTGGTGTTGGTAAATCATTTCTTTTACGTGTTGCAGAAGAAGAAATGTTGAAAGAATATGGTAAAAAGAAAGTACTGCCAGTTTATTTATCCTTTACCAAAAGTTCACTAATTCATACCGAGGATGAAAATCAATTTTTACATTGGATGCTTTCAAGAATATGCTCCAGAATTTTAAGAACTTTAAGAAAACAAGGATACCTTGCAAATCCTCCTAGATCAATAAGCGTAATTTCTGGAGGAGGTGATATTGAAAATGACAAATCTCAAATTGAGCTACTTTCGTATAAATACGAAGATTCTTGGAAAAACCCAAATGAAAATATAGACGCTTCAATATTGCCTTCAATTGACGAATTTCTTGATGCAATTGAAGAAATATGTGATGAATTAGGAATAAAAAGGATCAATTTATTAATAGACGAAGCGGCTCATATTTTTAGACCCGAACAACAAAGGCAATTTTTCACTCTTTTTAGAGATATAAGAACTTCATTTATTTCGTGTAATGCTGCTGTATATCCTGGTGTAACTTCTTTTGGAAATTCTTTTCAATCCTCTCACGATGCAACATTTAAAAATTTGGACAGAGATATTTTAGAAAGTGATTATATAAGTAAAATGCGTGAAATTGTTGAAAAACAACTAGAAGCTGATAGTGATTTGATAAATGAAATATCTAAAAATGGGGAGAATTTTGCGATACTAGCATTTGCAGCAAGTGGTAATCCTAGAGTATTACTTAAAACAATTTCAAAAGCTCCAAAGATTAATAGTCGACAAATAAATGAAGTTATTAGAAATTATTACAAAACAGAAATTTGGAGTGAGCATTCTGGATTAATTGAAAAATATCCTGGTCATAATAAAATGATAGATTGGGGAAGAAATTTTATTGAGAACGTTGTTTTACCTGATTTGCAAAAGAAAAACATACAATACTTATCAGAAGAGAAGTTTTCTACTTGTTTTTTTTGGATACATAGGGATTCACCTTTATCAGTGAAAGAAGCAATTCGTTTGTTATCATATACAGGAATTGTAAATGAGTACGGTCAAGCAATTAAAGCATCCAAATCTGAACTAGGAACTAGATATCAAGTTAATTTAGGCTGTTTATTCTCATTGGAATCTACTCCTTCAAATACAGCGTTCACTATTGCCAAAAAATTATCTTCCAGAAGATTTACGGAATTTGGAATGAATAACTCATCATTTAATGACTTAACTAATTTAGTTCCTGAATTTTTAGAGACTGACTTACAAAGTGTTCTAACTAGAGAATTAAATAAATCTATTGATGTATTAGACTTAACAGAATGGCAAAAAGAAGCATTACGAAGTATCAATATAAACGTAATAAAAGATGTATTGACAGTTACAGAGTCTGAACTGAGAAAAGCTTATTATGTTGGAGAAGTCAGAGCAAGAAGAGTTAGAAATGCAGCTTTAGCTTCGGTTTACGAATATTTAAATGGATAAAAATACTGTGCATAACAAAAAATAAAGGGCATAGGCTATCCGTATAATTTTGGGAGTTTTGCTCTTTTAATAAGTTCGCCGAAGCTTTTGCTTCGGCAAGTAAAAAGAATAAATTTAAAACCAAAACAAAAGCTTCGGCTTGGAGGGACTTCGGAAGTTCGGTTTTTCAAATCAGCCTAGGTCCTCATATTATCATCGTCGTAATCATACAAGAAATAAACACTAATAAAAATATTAGCTTATCAACATAAAAAACCAGGCTGCCTTAAAAAAGCAACCTGGTTTAATGGATAGTAGAATCTATAGTTATTATTTACTTCTGAAATCGAACCACAATACAATAGGATAATAATCATCATCCCAACGTTCAAAGTACATCCCTTTTTTACTGGTTGGCCCAAGACGATCGATATTAAAAAACTTGGTTCCTATGGCAGGTATTTCATATAAAAATGAGATATCACCATCAGGGAATGCAGGATAAGTACCTCCGGCTACAAATTTTGGCTTTCCGGGTTTAAATAATTGAAAGTATAAATTAGGTGTTTCTGATAATATGGTAATTGGGCTTTCGGTTGTTTCAAGTGTTGCCCAGAATAGTTTACCATGGTATCCTTTAAACTCAGGATATTCCATATTACCAAAACTCTCACCGGTTATAGTATTGTTATAAGCCTTTTCCCAAACACCCATTTCACTACCTTTTAAACGGTTTTTCCAAACACGGTAAGGTCCTTGTCCCATATATTTAATACAGGTACAATTTTCTTCAGGATAGTTAAATGATATACCCACAAAATCCACATCAAAAACACCATCACGTAAGGGACTTGCTTCAAGTTTTAATAAGCCATTTTTGTTCAATGTCCATGTCATGGTGCGAGGATATCCATCGTTAGTAATTACAAATTGAAAAGATCCGTCTTTTAATCTTTCCCATTTGGTGCCGGTTATTTTTCGTTCAACACCTGCAGGCATTGGTCCTCCAGTAAATGAAATATCGCCTTTACTGTTTTTAACCGATAATAGCGTTCCATCGTCTTTGCTAAATTCAATAGAAAGGTTATTTACAGAAGCCGTTACTCCTTTATCGTTTTCTGCTACTTTAATATCAGATGTTTCGGTGCTTATTTTAGTTAAAATTTCAGCAGCCTTATCTTTAGGTTGAATCAAAGGCCAGCTCCATGTGTATAATTCTTTGCCATTAGAATCAATAGCTGTAAATCGGAATAGGTCAGCATCTTGTAATGCATTGCCATAGTCTATCTGAATTTTAGCTGTTTCACCAGGGCTGGCATCAGGACCAGCAACTTTTCCCGTCTGAATTACTTTTTCCTTGTTTGTACCAAAAGCCGTTTTTACAGCTTCCCATGTAAAAGAACACTGGTTTAAATTGGTGTAGATGTATTTATTGCTTAAAAACAATCTGCCATTCCAGTATCTGGTTATGGCAACAGGTTCAAGCTGTACGGGCGACCAGATTTCTTTAATAGTATAAAAGCTGCCTTCTTTTTCGCGATGAGGTCCTAAGATTCCATCCGGAGCATGGTTTCCATCTCCATCATAAACCACACCTTCCTTATCGGTACGTAATATTGCTTCGTCGACTAATGCCCAGATAAACCCTCCGGCATGTAGGGGAGAAGTCTGATAATTTCTCCAGTAATCTTCCAATCCTGCACCGGCACCACCATCATATAATCCATGAAGGAATTCAGTAGGCATAAACGGATCGTTACCAAAGATAAAACGGTTAATAGCATATTCAAACTCAGGGTAGTGATGTGTATCCACACCATTACGCAACAACCATGGATAAATAACAGGTCGTTTTTGAATATCGTATTCGTAAAAAGTCTTTTCGTTTCTAAAATCCCAACCACCTTCGTTACCATGATCAAGAATGACTACACTTGGATGGTTTTCATCTTTAAGAATGGTTTCTTTAATCAATTTAGGACCAACAATGGTATCGTAACCTTGCTGCCATCCTGTTACTTCATCCAATACAAAAAGTCCCATAGAATCGCATAAAGTAAGGAATCTTTTATCAGGAGGATAGTGGCAACTACGTACTGCATTCATGTTCATTTCCTGCATGATTTTTATGTCCATGATATGGTGTTTGTCGCTCAGGGTACGTCCTGTTTCAGGCCAGAATGAATGGCGATTGGCACCTTTAAATACCACCTTTTCGCCATTGATATAAAAACCATCGTGTTTACGCAGTTCAACGGTTCTAAAACCAATTCTTTCCGTTATTTCATGCAGTACTGTATTTCCTTTTTTTAGTGATATTTTCATATCGTAAAGGGTAGGCCATTCTGCGTTCCAGGCTTTAATCCCTTCAAATTTACCGGATAGCCATGACTCTTTATTTCCTTTTTCTAAATCAGATGTGATGGTATTGCTAATTTTGTTTCCTGCTAAATCGAATAACTCAACAGTAGCCTGGTATTTGGCTTTGGTATTGTTCAGGTTGAGCATTACTTTAAACGATCCGTCAGCTTTTGGATCAATGGCTGCTCTTGACATGTGTACTTCGGGTAAAACTTCAAGAAACACAGGTCGGTATATTCCTCCGAATATCCAGAAGTCAGCCTGACGTTCGGCCCGGTTGATAGATTCGTTTTCTGAATGCTTGGCAACATCTACTTCTAAAAGGTTTGTTTCACCGTATTTTAAAAGCTTAGAAATATCGTATTTAAAACGGTAAAAGCCTCCCTGGTGCATGGCTCCGGAGGATTTACCATTTACTTTAACCTTAGTGTCTGTCATTGATCCTTCAAAAACAACATTGATGGTTTTACCTTTCCACTCGGCAGGCACATCAAACTGATGTTTATAAAGACCATGTTCTTTACCTAGTTTAATTTCTTTATTGGCCCAGTCATGACCATAATTATAGGTTCCAAAACCTTGTAATTCCCAGTTTGAAGGTACCGGAATCTTAGTCCATTTTCCGCTGTTGTTTCCATCAGTACAAAAGAAGTCCCATTGCACTGTATGGTCAGCATCAGTACCCGAGAGGTATTGGATTTCTGTTTGTTGGGAGAATAGGTTAATCCAGGGTAGGCACAAAAGAATAGTTAAAACGCATAGATTTTTAATGTCACGCATGTAGATAGTTTTAGAGATTTAACAACCAAAAATAAGGAACTATGCTTTACAATTCCTCTTTTTATGAAAGAATCCGTAATATAGGTAAGTGAATCTGTAATAATGGTCATATATTGATCGATTTTCATATCAAGAGTTTATGATTTAATTATAAATTTGACTTGTTTATAGGTATACTATTGAATCAAAATTCTATTATTTAACCCGGGTAAACAAATAAGAAGTACTATAATGAAGGAGTTTTTGAAGGCAGTTGAATCCATTTCGCCAATATCAAATGAGGCATCAGAAGATTTACAGAGATGTATTAAAACAAAAACTTATGAGAAAGGAGAGCTGATACATAATATTGGTCATGTTTGCAGGCATTTGTTTTTTGTTGAATCCGGTTTGGTAAAGCATTTCTACTATCATAAAGGAAGTCAGTTTGTATTCAGGTTTTTTGAAGAGAAACAGTTTTTTATTGCTACCGACAGCTTTTTCAATAATCTACCTGCGGACTATTCCACCGTTGCATTGGAGGATACAATCATACACTATCTTCAGTACGACGACTTTGAACGTTTATGTAATGAACATCATTCCTTTGAGAGCTTTGCCCGTAAGTTTGTTTCGGTAGTTGCCTATACTGCCATTTCTAACCTAAAAGGTTTACTATATCTGGATGCAACAGCCCGCTATGAGAAGTTTTTAAAAGAATACGGACATCTTCAGCAACGAATAAGTTTGGGTGATACAGCAGGGTTTTTAGGGATTTCGCAAGTGTCATTAAGTCGTATCAGATCCAAAAAGTAATTTTTTAACATGTCTGTCCTAAATAAAAAAGCATTTCCATTTTAGTAGGTTCTGCATTGGCCTCAGCCAGTGAACCAAAAAACAAGGTTAGATTGACGGTTAAAAATCGTTTTTGTTTGAACGCAGTGAGTTTAAACGATTTCAGTCAAATAACCGTAGTTTTTTGAGAGAAGTGGGTGCAGCCTTGATTTTCTTTGCTTAGTTTCTTGTATCAAGACAAGAAATGAAGTCGGGTCTGGGTGAAACGCCAGTTAAAAGAAATATTATGGACAGTTTTGTTTTTTAACAAATGTAAAAGGAATTGTTCTTGGCCAACAATATTTTTGTCATACAATCTTCCAACAATTCGATATCGATTAATAAGTAAGTGCACTATTATCTGGAGGTAATAACACCATTAAATGTAATGGTTTTAAATGGAGAAGTTACATCCTAATTACAACGCAGATAATGATTAGGAAGAGGAGAGCGTTTTGAGTTGATTATTATTTAAACTAATCGTTTAATTGAAAGAATATGAGCAAATTGTTGTACATCAAAGCCAATGCAAAGGCTGAAGGAGAGTCAAGGACTTTTCAGATTTCAGATAGTTTTATCGAAACATATAAAGCTAATAATCCTGATGATGAAGTGATTGAGTTGGATTTATACGATGCCGGATTGCAGTTTTTACCAAAAGGTAAGATGAATGAATTACGTGAGGCTGTTATGAAAGAAGATAAACAGCATCCTGTTTTAAAATTTGCATATCAGTTTGCAGAGGCAGATAAGTATGTGATTGCAGAACCAATCTGGAACTTAGGTCTTCCGGCTATTTTAAAAGCCTATGTGGATTATGTGGCCATTAGTGGAATTACATTTGCCTACACAGAGCACGGTCCTGTTGGTTTATTAAAGAATAAAAAGGCTTTGAATATCATTACCAGAGGTGGAGATTATTCGTCAGAGCCAATGGAATCTCTTGAAATGGCAGATAAGTACTTACGAAATATTTTTGGCTTCATGGGTATTACTGATTTTACGACAATCGCAACAGACCGTTTGGATATTATTACAGAGGATACAGCGGCTTTGTTAAGTGATGCTAAGGAGAAAGCTAGGGAGGAAGCATTAGCCTTTTAGTTAGAGTCTGTCCATAAAGTCAGAAAACTGCGTTACGCTCATTTTGAAAACGGTCATTTACGAAAGTAAACTCCCTTATTTTCTCCCGATAGCAATCGGGATTCGCAAGCCTTGTTCTCGAACTTCCTGAACAAGACTCTTGAAAAACATTGACTTTATGGAAAGATTCTAATTATATTATATAATTGACATTACCCCTGTTATAAGAAACTGCATTTAATGCAGATTTATTTCTACTCTACTTATACCACACTACACATTTTGTAAGTGATGGTATAAGTTTTATCGGGCATGTTATGCCTTTACCCAATCAATATTTATTATTTAATAAGAACAGCTGTTAAAGATGAAAATAGAATTTAATATTAATGCGAATCAAATTTCGGATTTATCCTATTCAAAAGGCTGAAAGCCTTATACATCAAAACTTGGGGTATCACCCCAAGGCCTTTAGCGAGATGCCCATTCAGGCTGTAAGTATGAAACATCAACCATAAGTTTCAGACTTATAGCCTGAGATTTGTATATCGACTAATACAAGGGGAGATCCGCGAGCGCCATAGCTAATCTGCGGAGGCACTGCCCCTTGTTGTGATATTATAGGTTTTGACTTAGTCGATTTCCAATTCAGCCTTTTAAACTATAACATTCAACGCTTGATTGACATTAATTATTAGAATTTAATCAGCATCAGCCAGTGCATAAAAAAAAAGGAAGAGTTGGTGAAATTAATAACATGGGGAGAAGAGGTTAAGTGTTTGAAAAGATGTTGATGTCCTCAATCATAGCAATTTGTAAGCTGTAAATCAACTCTCCTCCTAAATAGGAGGAGAGTTGATTTTCTTGGTGACCGTTAATTATGCTTGAGAGTCTCTTGCCAAACACAAGATAGCTTCGTACTGGAAATATAAACGACTATGATTTGTAATAAATAACAATTAAAAAGAAACTAAAATGAGACAAATATTAACTGTAATGCTACTAGCTGTAGCAACAACATTCAGCGCTATTAAAGCACAAGCTCCACAAGACGGACCACCTCATGCATCTGCACCAATTCCATTGGAAATATTTTTAGGACGCGATGGATATACATCTCAATTAGTACTTGACCGCAACTTTAAAGGAAGTAACAAGTTAGGGTATTTCGCCTTATCATATCTTAAAGCAAACTATGATAACGATGCTTATTTAAGAGAGTCTATTAACCTGGCTATGTTTAAATATAAATTATATAAGAACTTCAGTATTCTTTCCGGAGCCATAGTTAATTCTCATTGGGGATTCAGACCATTTGCAGGAGCACAATATGGCTATCATACAAAAGGGTTTATGGGAATGGTGAATACCGGATTTCATCTTACAGAAACCAAAAATTTTGAAACCATAGCCATGGCTGAATATCGCCCGGCAATTAAAGGAACATGGTCATTATACTCTAAGGTTCAGGGAATGTACAGTCAAAATACTTTAATAGGTGAACACGACCGTAGTCATTTGTACAGTCGCCTGGGGGTTAGCTATAAAGCATTTTCATTTGGATGTGGATTAAACTACGATTGGTATGGATTTGGACCAATGAAAATTGATGATCATCAATGGGGGATTTTTATAAGTACTATTCTATAAGGATTGCTCTTTGGTTGGCAGATTTAGATTTTGTATTTATTAAAAGGATGGATAATAACTTATTAGAGAAAGGAATAAGGGTGAAAAATACAAAAATGTTAGAGTTAACATTGTTATTGGCTAGTATGTTAACCATTTTAGCAAATGCTATTATTGCGCCATCTTTACCTTTAATTAGCAATGCATTTAAAGATGTAAAGAATGTTGAAATATTAACTAAGATGATGTTAACCTTACCTGCATTAACAATTGCAATTATAGCTCCATTAGCCGGAAAGTTGCTGGATAAAATTGGTAGATTAAAGGTGTTGAATATTTCACTGCTGATATATTTACTGGCCGGAACTTCGGGTTATTGGTTAGGAGGATTGTATGCTATATTAGCCGGTCGTATTGTGTTTGGATTAGGTGTTGCAGGGATTATGACGGTTTCTACTACTTTAATCGGAGACTATTTTACCGGATCAAAACGAGAACATTTTATGGGCTTGCAAGGTGCTTTTGTAGCCCTGGGTGGATTGATCTTTATAACATCTGCAGGTGTATTGACTGATATTAACTGGCGTTTGACTTTCTTAGTCTATGGCTTTTCTGCCTTGATACTAATATTGTCACCATTTACTTTGCATGAGCCTAATATTAGCAGCGAAAAAAGTACATCAGCATCACAGGAATCATTAAATGTATCACCATGGATTTGGCTTGCATTATTGAGCGCATTTATTACTACCGTTAGTTTTTATCTGATACCAGTGCAATTACCTTTCTTTTTACAAAAGTTAGAAGGAATCAATGGTAATAAAGTAGGATTAGCAGTAGGCTGTTTACCATTTGCTCAGGCTATTGCCTCTTTTTTCTACAAAAGAGTTAAAATGAAACTGAATTACATAGCCATTTATATTTTAGGCTTTATTCCTATGGCCATTGGTTTTTCGGTTATTGGTTTTAGCGAAACCTACTGGCAGGTTATTACAGGTGTTTTAATCAGTGGATTAGGATTAGGTTTACTTATTCCAAACGGAAACCTATGGGTAATGAGCTTAGTGCCTGTGCATGTCAGGGGGAAATACATTGGTTTATTAACTACAGCCACCTTTTTAGGTATGTTTTTTTCGCCAATTATTATTCAACCAGTGCAACAATGGGTAGGACTAAACTATAGCTTTATTGTGGTTGGTGTTAGTCTGGCCATTGTGTCATTGGTATACCTCGTTATTAAAACAAGAGTGCATGCATAGATTAAACAGGGGATATTAATTCCCCTTTACATTGATCAATTAACCGTAATATAAAACGATAGTTTATGAAGAATTTTTTAAAACAAGGAATTATAGGTGCTTTTATGGGATTTGTGATGAGTTTTATAATGAACTATTTTACAACTCCGGTACCAGATACATTAATGGATCATGCCATTGGACATGGAATAACCGGAACTATAAGTGGTTTTATGGGAGGATTTATGGGCATTATGGGGTACTATGCTCAAAAGAGAAAGAACAAAAAGATTGAAGTTTAAAAATCACATATGGTTAGACGTAAATATATTTCGATACAGTTATGTAATTATGTATTTATTGAATCAATTAAAGAGCAAAAATTATCAGAGGGTGTCTAAGTCTTAGACACCTTGTTTTTGCTACTTGGACTAATTCAAATTTCGATACTCACTAGGTGACATACCAACACTCTTCTTGAACATTCTTGTAAAATGTTGAGGGTGTTTGAAGCCTAACTCATAAGCTATTTCACTTATGGACTTTTCAGAATCAAAGATCTTTTCTTTAGCTACATCAATTAATTTTAGTTGAATATGTTCCTGTGCTGATTTACCTGTTTCCTTTTTTAAAAGATCGCCCAGATAGTTTGATGAGATAAATAGTTTTTCAGCACAATACTTCACTGAAGGTAATCCTGAAATAAGAGGTTGCTCAGAAGAGAAATACTCTTTAAGAATATTTTCAAAGCGTACCAGAATATCTTTATTTACATGACTACGTGTAACAAACTGTCGCTCGTAATATCGTTTAGAATAATTTAAAAACAACTCAAGATAGGAAACAATTAATGTTTTGCTATGCGTATCTATGGCATGCTCCAGTTCATATTTGATATTGTTAAAACATTCATTTATTATACTTCTTTCCCTGGTTGATAAATGTAGCGCTTCGTTAACCTCATATGAAAAGAAAGTATATTCATCAATATGTTTCCCTAATGATGTACCTCTAATTAAATCCGGATGAAAGATAATGGCATTACCTGCAGCTTGTCTTTTTTCACCTCCACTATCAATTCCATAAACCTGACCCGGTGAAATAAAAATAAGCGTACCTTCTTCGTAATCGTAATTGTTGATACCATATGTAATATTTCCGCATTTTATATCTTTCAGGAATATCGCATATAAGTTTATTTGTGTTTTTTTGAAGGCAAAAGGTTTCACCTTTGCAAAATCGATAACACTAACTAATGGATGAAGAGTTTCCTGTCCAGCCATATTATTATATTCTGTTACACTGTTTATTTTAATAATATCACTCATGACCGATTTTTTAATCTATAATACAAATTTAAGGAACTAATTGTTATGTTGTTACATTCTTCTCTTTGATTCCGTAATATAGGTAAGTAAACAAGTAATATGGGTAACCAAGACATTTAATCAGGCATATAATGTTAAATTAATACCGTAATAAAATTGTATCAAATTTGATAATAGTGTAACAAATTTGATACTTGTTTATTTAATGTATCAAAAGTGATGGTTATTGAAACCTGGTTGTTAGTGACTCTGTTTATCCTTCCATAAATTTGATAATGTAAATATTTCGATTGCAATTAAAGCAGAATACAACATTACAAATTTTCAAAAATGAAACAGTACAATATTTTTAGGTTATCTCTACTTATCGCAATGGGCGGTTTTTTATTTGGGTATGATATTGCGATGATGTCAGGACCAACTGCACAGATTCAGGATATATTTAATTTGTCAGATTCGAGCCTTGGATTTACTGTGGCAATTGCCATTATTGGTACTATAATAGGTACAGTTATAATAGGAAAGCCAGTAGAAAAGTATGGAAGAAAACGTTCTCTTATATTCTTATCCGGAATGTTTGCATTATCAGCAATAGGAAGCGCGTTTTCTCAAAGTTGGTATGTTCTGATGTTTTTCCGTTTTATAACTGGTATTTTCCTTGGTAGTACCACTGTTGTTACACCTATGTTTATAGCAGAAATTTCACCTGCTCATAAGCGTGGGACGTTAGTTCTGTTAAATCAGTTTTTAGTCGTGTTTTCAATATTCCTGGCCTATGTTATTAACTATGTAATTTCACAAGCATTTGCAGGAGAAACCTGGCGTATTATGATTGGAGTAGAAGCTGTTCCTGCAATTATATATTTTGTTTTATTATTTACAGTTCCTGAGAGTCCCCGTTGGTTAGTTAATAAAAACCGTAAGGCAGAAGCACTTCAGGTATTTGAAAGTATTGGAGCTAAGGACCCACATGGAGAGTTAAACTCAGTAGTTGAGGCTATTGAAGCAGAAATGCATTTGGAACATGGTAAACTTTTCGTAAAAGAAAATCGTTTTCCTATCATACTTACTATTCTTATTGCTGCATTTAATCAATTAGCAGGTATCAATGCCATAATGATCTATGCTCCTCGAGTATTTGAAATGGCTGGATTTGCTACAGATTCTGCTTTGCTTCAATCTATATCTATAGGTTTAACAAATTTGGCCTTTACATTCCTTGCTCTGTTCTTAATTGATCGATATGGAAGAAGAACCTTACTTATGGTTGGTTCTGTTGGAATGGTTTTCTTTTTAAGTATGCTGGCTAAAGCATTTTATACAAACAATTTTACTGAATTTGGTGGTTATGGAGTTATGATTTACCTAATGGGATTTATTGCCTTTTTTGCCTTTTCACAAGGGGCTGTTTTATGGGTATTTATATCCGAAATATTTCCAAACAAGATACGATCTAAAGGACAGGCACTTGGAAGTTTTACGCACTGGATTATGGCAGCTGCATTAATCTGGGGATTCCCGATCGTAGCAGAAATGCCGGGTATTGGAGGAGGTTTCTCATTTGCATTCTTTGCATTGATGATGGTATTGCACTTCTTTTTTGCATGGAAGCTGATGCCTGAAACCAAGGGTAAAAGTCTGGAAGAAATTCAACAAGAATTACAAAATAGAAGTCAAAAATCAGTTGAAACTCAAACTATTTAGAAAAAAATCAAATGGTACTAAAAGAGAAAAAAATATTATGCATTGGAGAGGTTCTGTGGGATATGCTTCCTACAGGAGCCAAACCAGGAGGAGCACCAATGAATGTGGCTTTGCATCTGAAGAACATAGGATTAAATGTTCAGATAGCCAGCAGAGTTGGAAATGATGAACAAGGACAAAAGTTGATAGATTTTTTAGAAGAATCTGGTTTATCCACCGATTTAATTCAAATAGATGATCAATTACCAACAAGTGAAGTGTTAGTGAACCTGGATAACAAAGACCAGGCAAGTTATACGATATGTGAGCCTGTGGCATGGGATGCTATTGAATTTACTCCAGAGTTGGAAAAAGTTGCCAATGAATCTGATGTATTAATATATGGCTCCTTGGCATCAAGAAATTCTGTTACACGTGACACAATTATGAAATGCATTGACAGGGTAGACTTTAAAATTATTGATGTAAACCTACGTCCTCCTTACGATAAACAAGAGATAGTAGAACCCTTAATTGCCAGAGCAAACTTCATAAAACTCAATGATGATGAAATGAAGGAAATAGGAAGATGGTATAACCTGACAGATAAAAGTGAAGAAGGCTTAATGAGCTGGTTTGAAGAGAAGTCTGGTGTAGATATCATTTGTATGACCAAGGGACCAGAAGGTTCTGTATTATTGGACAAAGGTGAATTTCATAAACACAGTGGATATCAAGTTGAAACAATAGATTCGGTTGGAGCAGGTGATGCTTTTTTGGCCGGTTTTATTTCTTCTTATTTACAAGATGACGACCCAATCAATGCTTTGTATTTTGCTTCTGCAACAGGGGCTTATGTAGCTTCGAAAGAAGGTGCAACTCCTGCATATGACATAGAGCAAGTTAAATCAATTTTTACTAATTTATAAACAAATTTATGCTATGAAAAAATCATACAATTGGAAAATATTAACTGGCATTTTTCTGTCCATGTTTCTATTTGTATTTACAATAGGAGCGAATGCACAGGAAATAAATGTTAATGGTAAAGTTACCGGGTCAGACGGTTTAGGTATACCTGGAGTAACTATTCTGGAAAAAGGTACAAATAATGGAACTATAACTGATCTAGATGGAGCTTATAGCATTAACGTTCCGGAGAGTGCAACTCTTTCAATATCGTTTATCGGTATGGTAAGTCAGGAAATAGAAGTTAAGGGGAAGTCAACAATTAATGTTATACTTGAACAAGAAAATATCGGTCTGGAGGAAGTTGTAGCTGTTGGTTATGGTGTATTAAAAAAGGCTGATTTAACAGGTGCTGTTGAAGTTGTTAAGATGGAATCTGTGTCTGATGTCAGTTTGAGTTCCGGAAGTCCTGTAGTGGCTTTACAAGGAAGGGTTCCGGGAATGTATATCGAAAAGTCAGGATCTCCTTCAGGAGCTGATACCAGAGTCCTTATTCGTGGAGAAAATACATTAGGTGATAATAATCCTTTGTTTATCATAGATGGAGTACCAACAAAAAGACCAGAGGTATTTCAAAATCTGAGTCCGGGTTCTATTTCTTCTGTACAGGTATTAAAAGATGCTTCTGCTTCTTCTATTTATGGAGCACGAGCTTCAAATGGTGTCGTAATCATAACTACTAAAAATGGTGCAAAACAGGATGGAAAAGTGACTGTGCAGTTTAATTCTAATGTTTCCATCCAATCCGAAAAACCACAACGTTTTAAAATGGCTAATGCTGTTCAGCGAGGAAGAGCATTATGGCAGGCTTCTGTAAATGACCGTGTAGATCCGTCTGCAGGTTATGGCGAGATATACAATTTCGACTGGAATAATAATTTTGATAATCCCGTATTAAACAGTGTTACAGTTCAACCTTATGTAGGAGGTGATACTAATGTACCTGCAGGAGATACTGATTGGCAGGATGAAACCTACGAAACAGGTTATGTAATCAATAATGATCTGACAATCTCTGGTGGTAATGAAACATCGTCTGTATTATTGAATCTGGGCTACCTTAAAAATACGGGTATGTTAAAATATACCAATTACGACAGGATTACAGCTCGCTTAAATGCACAAACAAGCATGTTAAATAATAAGTTTAAAGTGGGAATTAATACTCAGGTTGTTTCTTCGAACGAAACTCTTGAAACACCCGACTTGGGTAGTGTACCAACTCCTGCGTTAGCTATTTCTTCACCTCCGACTATACCTGTTTATACCTCTACTGGCGAATTTGCCGGCCCGTTAGGTTCAGGTTATTCAGATAGAAACAATCCCGTATTTATGCAGTATATAAATCGATTTGACAATACCAATCGTTCCTATCTCTTCGGAAATATTTTTGCTGAATTAGAACTTATTCCAAATTTAGTACTGAGAACTAATGTTGGACTTGATTACTCAATGGTAAAAGATAAAGATATAGAGCCTGCATTTGAGAATGGTTTTATTTCAAGATCAGTTAATAGCTTAACGATGTATAACAGCGACTTTACCAGTGTAACCTGGTCGAATACTGCAAACTATAAGTTAAAGAAAGGTAATAGTGATTTGGGATTTTTACTTGGAATTGAATCTGTTAGCGACAATTTTAAAGATATGACAGGTTATAAAGAAGGTTTTTCTACTCAAACAGAGGACTTCTTTGTTTTAAGTTCCGGAACAAGCAATGGTAATAGTTATGGAACAGCATCAGGAAGCAGACTTTTTTCTCAGTTTGGAAAAATAGATTATGGCTATGCTGGTAGATATTTGGCTTCTTTTACTTTACGTCGAGACGGATCTTCGCGTTTTGGTAAAGATAACAGATATGGTTTATTTCCAGCTGCTACTGTAGGATGGAGATTGAGTGAGGAAGAATTCTTTAAATCATTTAAGAAATTAAGTAATCTTAAATTAAGGCTTGGAGCAGGACGAGTAGGTAATCAGGATGTAGGAGAGTATGCCAGTCTTGCATTATTCGAACCTCGCTATGGAGCTACTGCTGATCAGATTTCATCTATTGAGCATAATTCATTCTTCGACCAATTTTGGAATGTAGGTTCAGCTTATGCTTTGGATGGTTCTGATTCCGGGAATCTTACATCTGGTTTTGTTTCGGTACAGGCTGCAAACCCTGCCTTGAAGTGGGAAACTACAGAAGAACTAAATATTGGTATTGATTTTGGATTTTTTAATAGCCAGTTAATGGGGGCTTTCGATTATTTTACAAGAACAACATCGGATATTCTTATTCAACCACCAGTAGCATCAGCTTTAGGTGAAGGACAAAAACAATTCCTGAACGGGGCTACACAAAAGAACAATGGATGGGAGTTTGCATTGAGCTATCGTAAAGATGTTAATGAGGATTTTACCTATGAAGTATCAACTACATTAAGTCACTTTAAAGATAAGATTACAAAACTGCCTGAAGAAGTTAGAACAGCTTATGCCGGAAATGCTGAAAAAACAATTATTGGTCATTCCAGTCGTTCAATATTCGGTTATGTAACCGATGGTATTTTTCAGAATGATGCAGAAGTAGAAGATCATGCAACACAAGTAGGAGCAGCTCCGGGAAGAATCAGATATAAAGATTTAAACAATGATGGTAAAATCGATGCGCTTGATCAGGATTTTTTGGGAACAACACTTCCAGATCTTGAATATGGATTGCGAGTTGCTGTTAACTATAAGAACTTTGATTTATCCTTATTTGGTTCTGGTGTTGCTGGTAAAACAGGTTATGACTATTATATAAACGTAAATAATTTTGTAAGAAGTAGGGATAATGTAGGTCCTGGAGTATTTAAAGCATGGACACTTCAAAATACAAACACATCTATTCCTGCATTAAGTTTATCAGACAACAATAATGAAGTAAGACCATCAGATTATTATAATGTAAATTCATCTTACTTTAAATTAAGAAACTTACAAATAGGTTATAACCTTACTTCATTAGTATCAGAGAAATTAGGCTTTGAGAATCTTCGTGTATATTTCATGACAGAAAATCTGTTTCTTATCAAGAGTAAAGAATTTCAGGGGCCGGATCCTGAAAGAACTAATATAAATACTATTCCAATTCCAAGATCATTCTCATTTGGAGTAAACATCGTATTATAAAGATTAAAAATGAAAATTATGAAATACATATATAAAAATTGGTTTGCTATCATATTAGTAGTCTTATTATATTCTTGTAAGGACTATCTTGAAGTTGAACCACAGGGTTTTATCGAAGCAGGATCTCCATCTGTAGAAAGTGCTGAAGGTTTGGTAACTGCAGCTTATGCTGCCATTGGTAATAATGATATGATTGGCCCTATTGCCAGTATGTGGGTTTACGGAAGTGTTCGTTCTGATGATGCCTATAAAGGTGGTGGAGGAACAGGTGATGTTGAGCCATTTAACTTTTACGAGCAATATAATATAACACAACCTGAGCAAAGCTGGTTAGCTGGTCTTCCTTATACCTGGGAAAACTATTATTCTGCAATCTCAAGAGCTAATTCAGCTCTAAGAATGTTGAATCAACTTACAGATGATGAATATGAAGATAGAATAACCCGTATTGCAGAAGCGCGCTTTTTAAGAGGACATAGCCATTTTATGCTAAAAATTCTGTTTAAGTATATTCCTTATATTGATGAAAATCTATCCAACGATGAAATCATTCAAACATCAAACAGAGAGTATACCAATGAAGAACTTTGGAATGTAATTGCTCAGGATTTTCAATACGGCGTGGATAATCTTCCAGAAGATCAATCTGAAATAGGTAGAGCAAATAAATTTGCTGCTGCGGCATATCTGGCTAAATTAAGACTATATCAGGCATATGAGCAGGATGATAACAACCAGGTTATAAATATCAATGCAAGTCGTTTACAGGAAGTTATTGACTTAACAGAAATGGTAATCAGCTCTGGTAAATATGCTTTACAGCCAGATTTTGCAGAGAACTTTTTGGATGGATATGATAACGGTCCGGAATCAGTTTTTGCCATTCAATTTTCTATTAGTGATGGTACAACTGCAGGTCGTTTAAATTTTGAAAATGGTTTAAATTATCCTCATGGAGCCCCTCAGTATGGTTGTTGTGGATTTCACCAGGCAAGTCAAAATATGGTAAATGCTTTTGCTACTGATGAAAGTGGATTGCCAAAATTTGACACTTTTAATGATGTGGAATTAAGTGCTGACGATATTACGCCTACAGGAGTAACTGTGGATCCCCGAATTGATCATACTGTAGGTATGAACGGACACCCTTATAAATATCGTAACGAGGAAGCTTATATTTTTGATAATAGTTGGATTAGAGAGCCGGGTGTGTATGGTTACTTCCAAAGTATGAAAGAACAACAAGCTGCTGATTGTTCTTGCTATAAGAAGCAAGGTCCGTTTATGGGTGTTTCTAAAAATATTGATATTATTCGATATGCTGATGTACTTTTAATGCAGGCGGAAGCTTATATTGAAATTGGAGAACAAGCCAATGCAATGCCTTTAATCAATCAAATCCGTAAAAGAGCCTCTGAGAGTACAGAACGAACTAAGTTGGCAGATGGCACAAATCCTTCTAATTATCTGATTAGTGAGTATGATGGAGCAAACCTTTCCTGGACACAGGAAAATGCACGTATAGCTTTACAATGGGAAAGAAGATTAGAATTTGCAATGGAAAGTCCTCGTTTCTTTGATTTGGTGCGTTGGGGTATTGCAGAACCTACATTGAATGCCTATTTGGAAAAGGAAAAAACAAGAAAAGATTTCTTGAATAAAGCCCAGTTTACAGCAGGAAGAGATGAATACTATCCTATTCCACAACGTGAGATAGATTTTACAAAAAAATTGTATGAGCAAAACGTAGGATACTAGATCCTACAAGACTAAATAAGGAAATAATTTCCGGAGTAAATATTTCAATATTTACTCCGGCATCAATACTCTTTTGACCTTATAATACTGTTGTACAATCTAAATTATTTACAATGAAGGCATTTTTTGTTATACCTTTTATATTAATACTGTTATCGTTACATGGTTGCAAGATGGATTCTAAGATTAAATCATCGGGAATTCACTTTACATCACAAGATATGCAGTTGGGAGCTCCAAAGGAATTATTCTTTCATAATGGAGAATATCACCTATTCTATCAGGCAAAAGAAAATGACCAATTAATTCATTGTAAGCATGCAATTAGTAAGGATTTAGAAATCTGGCATCAAGCAACTAAAACCAATGAACTGGATTCTCTTGGATCAATTGGGGTTTGGAGTGTTGTGGTTGACCAAAATAATCAGAGTGGTCTGGCAACAGAAAATCCTCCTTTTATTGGATTTTACACTAAGGCAAGTAGTGAAGAATCAAATAACCGTAATTATAAGTCAATTAATTTAGCCATTAGTACTGATGAGGGTAATAATTGGTTAAAGAAACCAGAATACAAGATTCAACTTTATAACACCAACTCAGACATTAGAGATGTAAAAGTGATTTGGCATGAAGAAATGCAGCGATGGGTAATGTTGGTATTATCAAGTTATCAAGTCCAGTTTTATTACTCTGACGATCTGTTAGACTGGGAGTACTTTAATGAGTTTGGAGATGAAGTTGACGAGAAAAAAGGAGAATGGACAGACCTTGAGTTTTTTCAGATTGGAGTTGATAACTCAAACAATAAATTCTGGGTTCTTTTTGTAAGCACAACTGAAGGTGCTCCTAATAATGGAAGCGGAACTCAATATTTTGTAGGTAAGTTCAATGGTTTTGAATTTGCTCCAATCACACATAAACCAAAGTGGGTCGATAATGGAAGTGATAACTTTGCTGGGGTTGGTGTAACAAACTATTATGAACAGGGAGAACCCAGTTATTATCTTGGATGGATAAATAATAGTAAATATAGGAATTCCATTAATAGTATTGGGTGTTCTACTTCTTTTACTCTTACACGAAACCTGACTCTGATAAACAAATTTAACGACTATTACCTCAAATCTGTACCTGTCAGGAATTTAGAAAATTATTACAATACAAACTCATTAGTTAAACCGCTGAGTATTAACAGTCAACTTGCTCTAGGTAAACATTTGGAGTTGCCAATAATATTAAATCTGACTTTTGATGTAAACAACAGGACTTATCTGGATCTAGCTGAAGTTTTTGGGATTGAAATTACAAATGATCAAAATGAAAAGATCATTATTGGTTATAACAGTGTAAGACGTTATTTCTTTATTCGTAAGAACGAAAAGAAGAATGGTTCAGAGGAATACTCAGATATTGATTACGCTTTTTATGCTATTGATAAATCAACCATCGATGTTAAAATAGTAATAGATCATTCATCAGTTGAGATATTTGCCATTGACGGATTTATTTCAATGACTAAAAAGTGTGCATTTCCAGAAGGAATTAAGCAACTGAATCTTTTTGCCGAAAATGGTCATGTGAAATTATTAAATGGAAATCAGACTGGATTATAAGAGTCTTAAATAAATAGTTATGGAGACAATAAAAAATAAAAATATAAAAAGAATATGGTTTAGCTATTTTATGTTGGTTATGCTGGCATTTAGCAGTGCTGTATTCAGCCAAAATAAAACTGTAATTCCTATCCATACAAATGAAACCTCTTTGGTTTATTCGGTTGATAAGAATAATAGATTAGTCTTTCAGTATTATGGTAAAAGATTAGAGGAGATACAACCTTTTCACCATCAACAATCTTATCGTAAACTTGATACTGATCGTGATTTAAGTTATGAGGCTTATCCTACTATGGGATTAGGAAATATAAATGAACCTGCATTTGCTGCCATTCAGTCTGATGGAAGCCTGAATACAGAATTGGCTTATGTGGAACATGACATAGATAAATCTGAAGAGGGTGTTTCTCATTCAATCATTAAATTACAAGATAAAGTTTATGCCTTGGAAGTTGAGTTACATACAAAGGCTTATTTTTCTGAAAATGTTATTTCTCAATGGGTAAAAATTATTAATCATCAACCCAAAGCAATAACACTTAAGCGATTTTATTCTTCCTTTCTGAAAGTGAATTCAGAAAGTTATTATCTGACACACTTTTATGGTCCATGGGCTGGAGAAATGCAAAAGGTGGAAGAGAAAATAGAAAATGGAATTAAAGTTATTGAGTCAAAGAAAGGTGTACGTACAACCCAAGGTGAGAATGCATCATTTATATTAAGCCTTGATCACCCCGCACTTGAAAATGAAGGAGAATGTTATGGCGGAGCTTTGGCCTGGTCAGGTAATTATCGTCTGTCTTTTCAAATTGATGAGTGGAAAAACCTGAATGTACTTTCCGGGATTAATCCTTTTCTTGCTGAATGGAATCTAAAGCCAGAAGAAACATTTACTACTCCTGAAATGATTTATACATTTAGTAATGAAGGTCAGGGGAAAGTCTCACGTAATCTTCATCGTTGGGGACGAAAGTATGGTATGACAGGTGGATATGAATCCCACGATATAGTATTGAACAGTTGGGAAGGAGCTTATTTTTCATTTGATGAGAAAACGCTTACAGGTATGATGGATGAGGCTGCTAAAATAGGAGTGGAGATGTTTGTACTTGACGATGGATGGTTTGGTAATAAGTACCCGCGCAACGATGACAAAGCAGGATTAGGAGACTGGCAAACTAATACAAAAAAATTACCTCATGGATTAGACTATTTGATTAAACATGCAAATTCTAAAGGAATAAAATTTGGTTTGTGGATTGAACCAGAAATGGTAAACCCGGCAAGTGAACTTGCAGAAAAACATCCGGAATGGATTGTTCAAAGTCCTGGAAGAGATAAAATTACATGGAGACATCAACTTTTACTTGATCTTTCAAATCCAAAGGTTCAGGATTTTATATACAATATGGTAGACAGTCTTTTAACCACTCATCCTAAAATAGAATACATAAAATGGGATGCCAACCGCCATGTAGAACAAGTTGGTTCAACCTATTTGCCGGATTCAGAGCAGACTCATTTTTGGGTATCATATACAAAAGGGCTTTATTCTGTATATGAGCGTATTCGTGCAAAATATCCTAATTTTGTGATTCAGGATTGTGCTTCAGGAGGTGGACGACTTGATTATGGTGCGCTAAAATATCACAATGAATTCTGGGCTTCCGATAATACAGATCCTTTATCGAGAATATTTATTCAGTATGGTACTAACCTTATTTATCCTCCAGTAGCATCAGCTTCACATGTATCTACCAGTCCTAATCACCAGACAGGAAGAGTTACTCCTCTTAAATTCAGATTTGATGTAGCCATGACTGGTCGTTTGGGAATGGAACTTCAGCCAAAAGATATAAAGGGAGAAGAGCGAATTTTTGCTATAGACGCCATCAATAATTACAAACAATATATACGTCCACTGGTAACAGAAGGAGATCTTTATCGCTTAATATCACCCTATGATGAAGGAGGTTGGGCATCGCAATTATTTCTTTCAAAGAACAAAAAGACAGCTGCATTATTTGCCTTTAGCATAGAGCCTCATTCAAGAGGATTATTTCCTACTATTAAGTTAAACGGACTTGATCCATTAAAAGATTATACAATTAAAGAGATCAATAAAAATGGTAAAATTCGTTTTGGGGGAAATGAAAAAACATTTAAAGGGGAGTATTTGATGAATGTTGGTATAGAATTGCAAATATCTGATCAGTTTGATAGTGGAGTATTTCTTCTTACTGAAGATGAATAGGTTTAAGGGATAAAAAAATGAGATATGAAAACATTTATAATAATAATTTTTGTAATGCTGGCGTTTGGGTGTAAATCCAAAAATACCAAGCAAAATTCAACAATAGAAAAAGTAACTCGCTATTCTGAACAGTACAGGCCACAAATCCACTTTACTCCCGACAGTATGTGGATGAATGACCCCAATGGTATGTTTTATTATGAAGGAGAATATCACTTATTTTATCAATACTACCCGGATAGTAATGTTTGGGGGCCAATGCATTGGGGTCATGCAATTAGTAATGATCTTGTTCACTGGGAGCATTTGCCTATAGCATTATACCCGGATAGTTTGGGATATATTTATTCTGGTAGTGCAGTAGTAGATTGGAAAAACACTTCTGGTTTTGGTAAAGATGGAGTTCCCCCATTGATAGCTATATTCACCTATAACGATAGGGTTAAGGAAACACAGGGAAGAAACGATTATCAGACCCAGGGAATTGCATTCAGCAATGATAAAGGGAGAACCTGGACCAAATATGAAAACAATCCTGTTTTAACAAATCCTGGTATCAAAGATTTTCGCGATCCTAAGGTACGTTGGTACCAACCGCAAGAAAAGTGGATCATGAGTCTTGCTGTAAAGGACCGTATTAGTTTTTATTCTTCCAAAGATTTAAAAAACTGGCAACATGAAAGTGATTTTCAACCTGAGTTGGGAGCTTATGGAGGTGTGTGGGAATGTCCCGATTTATTTCCTGTCGTGGATGAAGTTTCAGGAGAGGAAAAATGGGTGCTTTTTGTTAGTATCAACCCCGGAGCTCCTAATGGAGGTTCGGGTACACAATACTTTGTGGGTAGTTTTGATGGTTATGAATTTACTAATGAAAATAAGAATCTTTATTGGCTGGATTATGGAAAGGACAATTATGCAGGGGTTACCTGGTCAGATATACCAGAGGAAGATGGAAGAACCTTATTTATTGGCTGGATGAGTAACTGGCAGTATGCTACTAAAGTTCCAACTGAAAGATGGCGTTCTGCAATGACTGTTACCAGGGAATTAAAACTTAAAAGTGAAGGTGAGGATTTAATTGTAACATCCATACCTGTAAATGAATTTGAAACACTCAGAAAAGAAATAAAAACTAAGGAGCAATTAATGGTTTTAGGCTCTGAAAAAGTATTTCAAGAAATAAAGTTACCATGTGAATTTATACTCGAATTTGAAACAATTAATCATTCAGAGCTTAATGGTGTTTCAGAATATGGATTCTCGTTACAAAATGAGGATGGTGAGGAATTTATTGTTTCCTATAACTCAACTAAACAAGAATTGATCATTAATAGAGATAATTCTGGTGTCTCAGATTTTTCTGAGGATTTTAACGGACTACAATATGCGCCATATCAAGCAAAAAGTACATTGAATTTTAGAGTCATTGTTGATTGGGCATCTATTGAAATATTCGTAAACAATGGCGAAAGGGTAATGACAAGCCTTGTTTTTCCTAAAGAAGATTTCTGTACCATTAATGCATTTGCAAAGAATGGTGGAATAGCAATCAATAAAGCTGCTTTGTATGAATTAAAATCTATTTGGAATAATTAGGAAGATTTTATCATAAAGATCGTATAGCAAATTGGGCAAGTAAAAGAGGGTGTTTATCAATGAGGACACCCTCTTTTCGTATTCAAATAAATCACTTTTAATGTCAAGCAAGGAGTGGAAGTAATGGTTTAAAAGGTTTAAAAGCCTGAAATGTCACAGCAAGGTTGAATAAGGAGGAGAGTTGATTCCCGTGGTGCATAGTCAATTACGATTACGAGTATCTTTTCGAACACTAGGAAGTGATACATCAAGTTATGATGTATAAGGCCCTTAGCCTTTTGAATAGGATAAATCCAACACTTGATTCAGATTACTTATGATTTATCTCATTTAAATACTCTCTTGGCGTTTGTTTATATATATCCTTAAAGCATTTTGAAAAGTATGAAGGCGTACTAAAACCAGTTTTAAAAGCAGCTTCCGAAATGGTAAGATTTTCTTCCGTCATCAATCTTATGGCATTTTTTAGTCGTATAGATTTAATATAATCATTAGGGGATAGTTCTGTCATTTGTTTAATTTTTCGGTATAGCTGTACCCGTGACATACCGATTTTTTCACCTAAAAACTCAACTCCAAACTGCTCGTTATTTAAATTTTCTAAAATTAAACTGTCAATATTTTTAATAAAACGATTGTCAAGTTTCGAGAGTCCTTTACTTGGCATGTTAGCCCCTAATTCTTTAAAGTATTTTCTTATATTATTTTTGTTTTCAATGAGTTGGTGGATCTTTGCATAAAGATAATTTACGCTAAATGGTTTGGTAATATAATCATCAGCTCCTTGTTCTATACCTTCAATAATTTGTTCTTCAGATGATTTTGCTGTAAGCATGATAACCGGGATATGGCAGGTTTCAATCTTTGATTTTATAATTTGGGTAAATTCTAGTCCATTCATTTCCGGCATCATAACATCGGTAATAATTAAATCCAACTCGTTTTCTTCAATTAAATCTAGCGCTTCTTTACCATTCCCGGCTTCTATAATAATATACTTTTGAATAAGACTTTGTTTAATATAATTTCTTAATTCTTCATTATCTTCAACAAGCAATAAAACTGGTTTGTTAATATTTTCGTTAACAATTTTCTTTTCAGAGTAGGAATCAATTACAGCAAGATCAGTTTCTGTTTTTATAAGATCATCCATCAAGCCTTTTTCTGTTTGCGACTGGTTGATTTCATCTGGAGCAAAATGCTCATTCCCCAATTGAAGGTATATACTAAATCGTGTACCTTTACCTTTTTCACTCCAGACATTTATTGCTCCTTTATGAATTTCAATTAATCCCTTAGTTAATGAAAGTCCAATCCCAGTGCCTTCTAAACGGTTTTCACTTTGTTCTATTTGATAAAAACGATCAAAAATCCTGTTTAAATGTTCTTTTGATATTCCTCTGCCATTATCTTGAATAACAATTTTTGCACACTCTTTATCCATATCTCCAAGGGCATATTTAACCTGGCTTAAGAGTATATCTATTGTTCCTTCTTTATCTGTAAATTTAAATGCATTTGAAAGCAGATTAAAGAATACTTTATCCATGTGGTCTTTATCAAACCAAACCTCCATGCTATCAACATCTGTATTAAAGCTTAGGCTAATATTTTTATTTGATGCAAGGCTTTCAAAATCATTTTTAATAGAATGAAGGAATTGTACCATATCGTATTTACTGGCTAACACTCCCATTTTTTCCATTTCTATTTTTCTGAAATCCATTAACTGATTTATTAGCTTTAATAATCTATTGGCATTTTTATGAATTAAATTTAATCTCCACTTATTCTTTTCATTAAGTTCCGCATCCTTTTCCATATCGTTTACTGGTCCTAAAAGAAGGGTCAGGGGAGTCCTGAACTCATGAGAAATATTTGTGAAAAATTTAAGTTTTGCCTGGGTAGCTTCATCCAATTGACTAGATATTCGTTTTAGTTCGCTGTTCTGTTTCGAAATAGCTTCTTTTTGTCTCTCAAGGTTTAGATTAGCTATATTCTTGTGCCTAAAAGCTCTAAAAACTAATGCTGTAAGAAGGATAACGATTAAAAGTAACGACAGCGCAATTAATAACAACATATGTTGTGATTGATATTGTTCCGTCAATTTTTCAAGCATATTCTTTGACCTGTCAATATCCTGTTGGAGCGTCTCGATGTAATTATATTGAAGCCTGGTAGTTTTTACATTTGTTTTATCGATAAGTACAGTTGGCAGAAGGATATTTTTTTTGAAAGGTTCTTTATGAAGTATATTAGATGCAATTTGAATGGCCTCTTTTCCTCCAGTAGGGTATACTATTGTTGCTGTTAAAGTTCCATTTTCAACCATTGAGATTCCTCCTTTGGGTGTTGCCAAACCATCAACTCCAACTACAACTAGATCTGAAGAATTTGTTTGTTTGTTGAGTACTTCAACTGCATCAGATGCAAGATCATCATTGAATGCAAATATGGCTTTAATATTGGGATGTTGTCTTAATCCTGACGGCAAACTATCTGTAAGTATATTTTCATTCCAAAAAGAATGGATTTTGTAAACATTATTTAGTTTTGAATAGTTGGCCAAGGCGTCATTGAACCCATTGCTTCTTTCTACTGCAGCAGAGGTAGTCATTGCACCTTGTATTTCCAATACGTTACCTTTGTAATCAAGTTTTCCTCCAATATATTCAGCAGCGAATTTTCCTATTTCATAATTATCTCCACCAATATATGCTGTATAGTTTTCTGAATCTATTCTACGATCAATCAAAATAACAGGTATTCCTTTTTTATAAACTTCTTCAATTGCCTTTTGTATAGGATTTATTTCATTGGGAGAAACAATCAAAAGATCTATGTCTTGCTTCAAAAGTTCATCGATCTGTTTTAATTGTGTATTGCTATCATCCAAAGCTTGTTTAATAATTATGGAAAGATCCGGGTGGTACAATAATTCTCTTTCCATCTCTGCTTCCATTTTTAGGCGCCAGTTATCTCTTTGCCCGCATTGGGAAAAACCAATAGTGTATTTTTTACTTGCAAAGGAAAATGAGGCGATTAGAAAAATAAGAAAAGTAAGCCAGGATCTAAGTAGCATAAAAAAACGTTAAATAGTATATTTTATAAATATATAAAAACAATATAAGTTTTTCCTTTATCAGTTTAATGATATTGAATAAATGGATTCTAATTTATGGCAACGTAGAATAAGTCTCGTGAACAATATAAAACACTATCAATCATACAGTGTATACATTTTAGTTTGTAAGTATACCAGATAACTTTAAACGTTGATAGTGTGCGTGTGTGTTAATATATTTATAATGAGGTCTTAATGCTTTAGACTAAGCAAGGTCAACTGTGAAAGTTACATTTTGAGGTAAACTCTTAACCAAATGTAAATCTGAGGTATCAATATGTGCTATAATCATCATATCATCATAACTAGAGGATTGTTCCTGACCTTCAAATAGTACAGCAAACCAACCACCTCCTAAAATGATATCTCCGTTTGTCCATCCGGCTTGAGTTTCTGATGGATCATATTTACCACTTTCTGCAGAACAGCAATAGTCAAATGTTGATCGATATCCCGAAATAACAAAAGGTAATCTTGTTTTAAAATCTTTGGCAGCAACGGTATCATTTAATGTTGCAGGTATTATTATATCGTCTACTTTTAATGTAATCGGAGTTGGCATTATATTCTTTTGAGTTTTAAGCTTGTTGAGTAATGAGAAGTGAGTTGTTGTTTGATAATTAAAAAATCAGAAACAACAACTCCATAGGTACTATCTACCTATTCAATACGGGGGATTTTTATAATGTGGATTTATTAAGCTATGTAAGCAGCTTTTAGTATCTCAAGAATATCGCCTGAAGTTAGTTTTTTATATGCACCTAAGATAACTGTTGATTCAGCAATGGCAGGTAACATTTCTTCTGTAGCTCCAAGCTCTTTTAAATTGATAACAATACCACATTTCTTCACAAAAGTTTCTAATGCATCAATTCCAGCAAGAGCAATTTCATCTTTTGTCTTTCCTTCGGTGTCAATACCCCAAACCTGAGTAGCAAAACGAACAAACTTATCTAATCCATTTTTGTAAATAAATCGGTAATAAGGAAGTGAAACAGCTGCCAATCCCATACCATGAGCACAATCTGTATAAGCACCTATCTGATGTTCAATCATGTGAACCTGCCAATCCTGTGGTTTACTTAATCCCATTAAAGGATTCATTGCAAGAGTTGCACTCCACATTAAGTTACTTCTGGACTCGTAATCTTCCGGATTTTCAATGGCTATGTTAGCACTATGGATAATAGAGCGAAGTACGCCTTCAACGATATAATCTGAAGTAGTATCATCTTCCCCTGAAAAATAAGCTTCCATCAAGTGCGACATCATATCAAAAATACCACTTACCATCTGATATTTAGGCAAAGAGAATGTATATTCCGGATTTAAGATAGAGAACTTAGGATACACATTAGGCGGAAATACACGACCCATCTTAAGTTTCATATCATCGTTTGTAATAACCGAACCTCCATTCATTTCTGATCCTGTTCCTGCTAAAGTTAGGATAGATGCAACAGGTACAATTTTATTATCTACAGGTTTAAACTGCAACCAGTATTTGGTCCATGCATCTTCTTCACTGTAAGCTGTAACAGAGATTGCTTTTGCACAGTCGATCACAGATCCTCCACCAACAGCAAGAATCAAATCAACATTGTTGTCTTTTACTATTTTGGCACCTTCCTTTACTTTTTCCCATGTAGGGTTGGCCATAATACCGGTTACTTCAACTATGTTTTTCCCACTTTCTTTTAAAATAGAAACAACCTGATCGTATAGGCCTATCTTTTTTATTGAACCTTTACCATAAGCTAACATTACTGTATCTCCGTAATTAGCTAACTCTGCTTTTAAATTATTTAAAGCCTCTTTCCCAAAGTGAATGATTGTTGGGTTGTGATAAGTAAAATCTATATTCATAATATTTTGTATTGTAGCCTGATAACAAGCAAAATTATTTTAAAAGTGTTTTTGTTGATTGGATATTTGTTTAATCCTGATGCAAACATAACGAACTATTTTTTAGTATGTTACTCCTGTTGTTTACATTCCGGAATATGGGTTAGTAATTCTGTAATTGAGGTATGTGGATGCTGTTAAAGGAGGATAAAATAGTCATGTTTAATGCGAATTAAGAGTTGAAATATAAAATATACACAGAGACTCAATGGCACAGCAGTTTTTTATATGCCTGGTTGTTATAAACAGCACTTTAATGAATAATGACAACAGGGAAATCGTTTTTTGAAATAAATATATTTTGAAGTCGAGATTCCGACATCAGCAACGTAGCTTGGGACCCACTTTTCTTTAATTTTGAAAAGGCAGAAAGCTGTTTGAACGTAGTGAGTTCTTTCTGTCTCAAAATAAAGAAAATAGTGGGTAAGTGAGTGGTGCAGTCGGCGGACTTTTTTGTTTACTTTTTTTGACTGCAGAATTGAAGCGTAGCGGAAATCATGAACGCTTTAAATTTTTACTTACTGTGAACTAAAAAAAGTAAAAGCCGTTGCGGCTTGAGCAAATAAATGTTTTCTTGATAAAAATAGGAGTGTTTTCATTAAAAGCACTTTCATGAATAACGACACTGGTAAAGTATCTTTATTAATAGGAAGAAATGAGTCCACATAGGTAAATCTTTACCGATTTTTAAAAAAAATAATAAACTCTGTGTCATGGCGTCTCTGTGTTCGTTTTCAATCCTTGATTGGCATGTTTAATATATTATTTTATATCTGTCAGATAAAAGATTCTATTTCATTAGTACGTTCAAATTAGATATCAGTTAGTTAGCGTTAAAAAGAAAGTCGGTTATGTGAATAACGCCAGTATATAAAAACGTATTCCGTAAAAATGGTAGATACTACCGTAATTATGGTCAATTTATTCTATTAGATACTGTCAATTTTGTATTCTGAAAAGTTTAACAAAAACACTAAAGAAATTAATATAGTAGAAAACAAGTCATTTGAAGGAGAAAGACCATTATTTGCATCTGATAATCTAAAATTACAAAACGTAAAAATATATACCGGTGAATCGGCATTAAAAGAATCAAACAACATACATGCGGTTAATTGTGTTTTTATGGGGAAATATCCTTTTTGGCATAATGATCATTCTGTAATAGAAGATTCATTATTTACAGAAGGAGGTAGAGCTGCAATTTGGTATTGTAATGATTTACGTATGATAAATACTCATGTTGAGGCACCTAAAATGTTTCGAGAAATTGATGGATTGTATGTTGAAAATGTAAAATTGACCGATGCTCAAGAATGTACATGGTGGTGTAAGAATATCGAATTTAAAGATGTTGAAGTTAATAATGGCGATTACATCTTTAAAAATTGTGAAAATATAAAAGTTGATAATCTAAAACTTCAAGGAAACTACAGTTTTCAATACACAAAAAATGTTGTAATTCGTAATTCGCATTTAAAAACTAAAGATGCATTCTGGAACACCGAAAATGTAACTGTTTACGATTCTGTTATTGAAGGTGAATATTTAGGATGGCACTCAAAAAACTTGCGTTTAGTAAATTGCATTATTGCTGGTACTCAACCATTATGTTATGCCCAGAATCTTGTAATGGAAAACTGTCAGATGAAAGAAGATGCTGATTTAGCATTTGAATACAGTACTTTAAGAGCGGAGATTAAAGGTTCAATTACCAGTGTGAAAAATCCAAGAAGTGGCGAAATTATAGCTGATAATATTGGTGAAATCATCATTGATGAAAATTGTAAGAAACCTGGTAACTGTATGATTAAAGTTAAAGATGAGGTGAATGTTTAAATCGGAAAAGAGAGCAATGTAAAAAGGTAGAAGGGTTACAAAGTTAATGCAAAGAGCAAAGGAAGGAGAGTGTATTAAGGAACATGGAAAAGGGAGGAGGGAACAAGATGATTAATCCTAAATAGTGTATATAACATTTTACTTTAAAAACTTTCAACCTGGTACTTTCAACTAATGACTTTAAATATGAAATATAACTTCGACGAAATAGTAAATCGCAAAGGGAGTAATTCCTACAAATGGGATACGAATCCAAATAATAATGTTTTACCCATGTGGGTGGCTGATATGGATTTTAAAACAGCACCTCCAATAATCGCTGCATTGGCTCAAAGAGTTCAGCATGGTGTGTTTGGATATGCCAACGTTCCGGATGTTTATTATAACGCAGTAATTGATTGGTTTGACAGAAGGCATCATTTCAAAATTGAAAGGGATTGGATGATTTATACCATTGGTGTAGTTCCTGCTGTTTCTGCAATTATTTTGGCCATGACTGAGCCTGGTGATAAAGTAATTGTTCAGGAACCTGTTTATAATTGTTTCTTTTCATCCATTCGTAATAACCAGTGCGAAAGTGTTTCGAACGATTTAGTTTATTCTGAAGGTACTTATTCTATTGACTTTGATGATTTAGAGAAAAAAGCTGCTGATCCAAAAGCTAAAATTTTGTTACTATGTAATCCGCATAATCCTGCAGGAAGAGCATGGACAAAGGATGAATTAAAAAGGGTAGGCGAGATATGTTTTAGAAATAATGTTTTTGTTATATCAGATGAAATTCACTGTGATCTTGTGCACAATGGATTTACTCATATTCCTTTTGGTTCTTTAGGTCAGGAGTTTCTGGAGAATTCAGCTACCTGTATTGCTCCTAGTAAAACATTTAATTTAGCAGGTTTACAGGTGGCAAATATTATTGCTTATAATCCTGATATCAGGCAAAAAATTGATAAAGCCATTAATATTAATGAAGTATGTGATATAAGTCCGTTTGCCATAGAAGCATTAATAGCTGCTTACATGCATATTGATTCAGAAAAATGGCTGGAAGATTTAAAGGTATATCTATGGGATAACTATATGCTTGTAAAGCAATTTTTTGCAGAACATCTGCCTCAGTTTCCTGTTTTACCACTCGAAGCAACTTATTTAATGTGGATTGATTGTTCTGTATTAAATTTGACTTCAAAAGAATTGTTGGATAAAATGATTGAAGCTGAAAACATAAGACTAAATGAAGGTATCATATACGGAAAAGCAGGAGAGGGATTTATGCGTTTGAATATTGCTTGTCCTAAAGATACCTTACACGAGGGCTTAAAAAGAACAGAGAGGGCTTTAAAAAAGATTCTTGCAGAAAAGTAGTACTTATATATAAAACACATTTAAGGTTATATATTTCTTGAAAATGGTTTCAACTCTATATTAGGTTAAAAGAAACCTCAGCGCTCAATGACATTCAGTAAAGAATTAGTTGAAAAATTAGAGCTGTAAATAACTGCAGGGGTGGCCTGAGCAATAGACCGGGCCGGGGTTGGCGAGAGGTCTTCAAAGGCGCACTTGAGGGGGATGTGGGTAAGCCGGAATTGAAGGCTGGTGCGGGATGAAGGATTCTATTGGTCTAGACTTTTTTGCTTACTTTTTTTGGCAATGAAAAAAAGTAAGTTGGGTTTGGGACAAAGTCCCAATATCATGAAAGCATGAAGTGGATTTTTAAACTTAACAATATAGGTGTGGTTTGAAGATAAATACATGAAAAATTCATATTGATAATTAACAAGGATAATAACGCCATTGAAAAAGAGTGAATATTTATTGTCGCTAATACAACAAAAGCGACCAATGACATTCAGGCAACAACTGCATTTAGTTGTGCTACTTAGTATTCCTACTATAATAGCACAACTATCGTCCATGGTTATGCAATATATTGATGCATCTATGGTTGGAAGTTTAGGAGCAAATGCATCGGCTTCTATCGGACTAGTTATTACCTCAACCTGGTTGTTCTGGGGTATTTGTACAACAATTGCTGCAGGTTTTTCTGTTCAGGTAGCTCACTTAATAGGTGCAGAAGACGGCAAAAATGCCAGGGCTGTATTACGGCAGTCATTAATGGCGACCTTACTCTTTAGCTTCATTATGGTAGCTATAGGTGTTTCTATCTCTCATAAATTACCAATATGGCTTGGAGGCGATGAATCTATCGTTAAAGATGCATCCAGATACTTTTTGATCTTTATACTATCTCTTCCTGCGCTTCAATTGAATTTTTTGGCCAGTGGAATGCTCCGCAGTAGCGGTAATGTCCATGTTCCGAGTATTCTTAATGTATTCATGTGTGTACTGGATGTCATATTTAACTTCATTCTGATTTTTCCTTCCAGAGAGTTACATTTCTTAGGGTTAAATGTATTTATTCCTGGGGCTGATTTAGGTGTAGTAGGTGCTGCATTGGGCACCGCTACCGCTTATTTTGTTACAGCTATTATGCTTTTATGGTATTTGTTTACAAAGGATAAGAACTTACGTTTAACACAAGAAAAGGGAAGCTTTCGCCCTGAAGCTGGAATTTTACGAAAAGCTATAAGAATTAGTGCGCCCATGACTTTGGAACATTCGGTTATTATGGGTGCACAAATATTATCCACCGTAATTGTAGCTCCTTTGGGAGTAGCTTCAATTGCAGCAAACTCATTTGCCATAACCGCTGAGAGTTTATGTTATATGCCAGGATTTGGAATAGCAGAAGCTGCGACAACTTTGGTAGGGCAGAGTTTCGGTGCACGACAAAAGCTACTGGTTAAACGCTTTGCGCATATTACTGTGTATCTGGGTATGATTGTAATGTCTTTGATGGGAGTCATCATGTATGTTGCAGCTCCTTTAATTATGGGATTTATGACTCCGGATGCAGAAATTTTATCACTTGGTGTTATGGCCTTGCGAATTGAAGCATTTGCTGAACCCATGTTTGCAGCAGCCATTGTTACCTATGGTGTTTTTGTGGGAGTAGGAGATACTTTTATACCAAGTATTATGAATTTTGGTAGTATATGGCTTGTTCGTTTATCTCTTGCCACAATACTAGCTCCAATATATGGCTTAAAGGGTGTATGGATAGCTATGTGTATTGAATTATGTTTCCGTGGTATGATTTTCCTTATCAGGTTATATCGAGGAAAGTGGTTAAACAAGTCCTTTGAAGGCTATAGATAGATGTCTTTCGTTTAATTTTACTCACTTAAATATATCACTGTATAGAAATTAAGTAATTTGGGTAACATACTCTGTAATAGAGGTAATTTATTTAAGATGTTATTGTCTTTATTTGTTTTAATGTATTGATTTATAGAATAAACAGTTTACCTGTTTTTTATTAATATGTTAACAGATTAATAGATAATAATATGGATAATAAAAAAATAAGAGTTGGATTTATTGGTTTAAATCCGGACAGTCATTGGGCTGCAACAGCTCATATTCCTGCATTACAATCATTAACCGATGAATTTGAAATTGTTGGAGTTGCCAATAGATCATTAGAGAGTGCAAAAGCAACAGCAAAGGCATTAAACATACCTTATGCTTTTGAAAATACACAGGCTTTAATTGCATCATCTGAAATTGATTTGGTAGTAGTTACAGTTAAAGTTCCTCACCATTTTGAATTAGTTAAAGCTGCTCTGGAGGCAGGTAAACATGTGTATTGCGAACATCCACTTGGAAATGGTTTGAAAGAAACGAAAGAATTGGCAGCAATAGCAGAAAAAGCAGGTGTAGTTGCTGTGGCAGGTACTCAAATGGTCAATGCACCTGAAGTGCTATACTTAAAACAGTTAATAGGCGAAGGCTATGTGGGAAAAGTTTTATCAACTACACTAATTGGTTCCGGGTGGAATTGGGCTAATGAAACAGTAGATGATCTTTATTACTTGTTTGATAATGCCAATGGAGCTAATATGTTAACCATTCCATTGGGGCATACCTTAGCTGGCTTAACAAGTGTCTTAGGCGGTTTTAAATCTCTTAAAGCTCAAATGTATAATAACTACACAACGGTTAAGGTTATTGATACAGGAGAAGAAAAACCAAAAAATGCAGAAGATCAGATTTTAGTAATCGGACAATTGGAAAGTGGAGCCGCTGCATCAGTTCACTATCGTGGAGGTCTTTCAAAAGGAACTAATTTACTTTGGGAAATTAATGGAACAGAGGGAGATATTCAGGTAACAGCTGATAATGGTCATGGTCAGATGATGCAATTGACTCTAAAAGGAGCTAAAGGTGATGAGACTGAGTTGAAAATCTTAACTCCTCCTGCAGAAATGTATGAAGGCTTAACTGATAATTCTATTGCACGAAATGTAGCTAAAATTTACTCTTTATTGGCAGGTGATATTAGAAACAACACTCGTAATGCGCCAAATTTCGAGAGTGAGGTGAAGTTGTTTGAATTGTATACCGCCATTGAGCAATCAGCACATGAGAAAGAATAAATAGCAATTGATGTTAGATTGATTTAGTAATGTACTAAAGAAAATCGGTGTTCCGTAATTTGGGTAGATGACTCCGTAATTCGGGTATTATTTTAATTTATATTCTTAGGATCTTTATATCGTGGAATTGTATGAATCAATTGATTATATAAATTTCATTAGATAGCTAATACACTTCAAAAAGAAACAGGAAATAATGAAGATTAAAATAACAATAGACGGTAAAGTATTTAATGCAATTTTAAATGATAGTCATGCTGCAAAGGATTTTGTGTCTTTATTCCCATTAACTCTTACGCTAAAGGATTATGCCAGTACAGAGAAGGTAAGCGATTTAAGTCAACGACTGAATACCGTGGGATCTCCTTCTGGATGCAGGGCAAAAGTAGGTGATATTACATATTACTCTCCATGGGGAAATTTAGCCATATTTTACAAAAGCTTTGGATATGCAGAAGGACTTATAAAATTAGGTGAAATAGAGGGTGATATGAATCTGTTTACTTCAAGTTGTAATAAATCAGATGCATTATTTGAAAAATTATAAGCCTTAATAGGATCTATTATGAAATTAAATACAATACATTTTATCACACTAATGATTTCTGTTTTTTGTTTATCAGTGCATGCTGAGGCAAAAAACTATCCTGCAGATCATCATAATTTAAATGCACAGCAAAAAAGTTTAGTAGCAATTTCAAGTTATACGGCCCAAGGTAAAATTCCAGAATTAAATGCAGCTTTAAACGATGGGCTTGATGCTGGTTTAAGTATTAACGAAATTAATGAAATACTTGTACAGTTGTATGCTTACTGTGGTTTTCCTCGAAGTTTAAACGGTATCAATACATTTAGAAAAGTACTTGATGAAAGAAAGAGCAAAGGCATTACTGATAGACTAGGAGAGAAAATAAAAATGCACAGTACTGATGGAGACAGGTATGAAAGAGGTAGAAAAGTTTTAGAGGAATTAACCAAAATGCCTCAATCAAAGCCTGCCCTTGGTTTCGGAGAGTTTTCTCCTCGAATTGATGCTTTTTTAAAGGAACATTTATTTGCAGATATATTTGAAAGCGATGTACTTTCTTACCATCAAAGAGAATTGGTAACCAATGCAGCATTGGCTAGTATGACTGGAGTTGAGTCTCAACTGGGTGCGCATCTGTTTTTTGGAATGAACGTGGGTATCACTGAAGGGCAGTATAAAGATATGTTTGATATTATAGAAAAAACAGTGGGTGAAACAGTAGCAAATGAAGGTCGCACTATATTAAATGGTCTATTAAAAAGAGTAAACGGAAACAAATAACAATGACATTTTATGAAGAGAATATTAAATAGCATAATTATACTTAGTGTTTTACTGGCAGTATTTTCTTGTAATCAACCTACTGCGAAAACTAAAGAAGCAGCAAATCTAGCTGAAGCAATAAAAACGATAGATCCAATATTTACACAAAATCCGGCACAAGGTGATTTCCTGAATAAATTCTTTACTGGAAAGGTTGGTGTAAATATGATGTTAAAGAATGATGAGAATAATGAGTATTCCATAGCCAATGTTATTTTTGATCCGCAATCCCGAACAAACTGGCATACACATCCTAAAGGTCAGGTATTACTGGTTCTTGCCGGCGAAGGCTTTTATAAGGCAGAAGGTGAACCTGTAAAGAAAATATCAAAAGGTGATGTTGTTAATATCCCTCCCAATGTTATTCACTGGCATGGGGCTGCCTCTAATAGTGAGTTTGTACATATTGCTTTAACCAATTATAAAGATGGTCAGAATGTTGCCTGGGGCGATAAAGTAACTGATGAGCAATATTCAAGTGTTCTAGCAGAGTAATTATTTGAACCTAAATTAAATAGTAACTTTATTGATATTTAAAAGTGAGTAGAACTTTATAAGATAATGTTTTTGGAAAAGTCAGATAATATTTTGGTAGCTTATTTTTCCTGGAGTGGAAATACGGCAATGGTAGCAAAGCAAATTCATAATCAAGTAGGAGGTGATATTTTTGAAATTTGTGCAGAAGAAGCATATTCCTCTGTTTATAGAGATGTTGTAAACCGAGCCAGACAGGAGCTCCGCGAAGAGGTAAGACCAGATTTAATGGAAGATTTGGATACAATAGCTTCTTACGAAACCATTTTTATTGGCTATCCCAATTGGTGTAACACGTTTCCTGCGCCGATTTTAACCTTCTTATCTAATCATAATTTTATAGGGAAAACAATAATTCCATTTTGTACTCACGGTGGTGGCGGATTAGGTAATAGTTTAAAAGATTTTTCAAAAAACTGTTCTTCTGCTAATATGCTTAATGGTTTATCTATAAATGGAAATTTGGTTAGCAGATATAATATTGAAGTTAAAGACTGGCTTGATAATATAACAATATGAGTAAAAATATTTTTGACAGATTACAATCTGGCGAGGTCGTAGCTTTTAATGATCCCCAATATACAGATGTAAGTAAGTCTGGTATCAGAACCACTGAATTATTAATTAAATACAATGCAACTTCCGATCCAGACCATCTACGTAAAATATGAGGAGAATTATCCGGGAAAAAATTAGATATAAGTAGTTACGTGCAAATTCCAGTAATGATTAATCATGCAGAATTTGTGAACATAGGTAAAAATGTATACATCAATCATGCCTGTACGATGTTGGCATTAGGTACAATCATTATTGAAGACAATGTTTTAATTGGTCCTAAAACCAATTTAATAACAGAAGGCCACCCAATTAACCCGAATGAAAGAAGAGCATTAGAGGTAAAACCTGTAATCATTAAAAAGAATGCGTGGCTGGGTGCTGCTGTAATCATTTTACCAGGTGTTACTGTTGGAGAAAATTCCATAGTAGCTGCAGGAGCAGTTGTAAATAAAGATGTACCACCAAATACAATAGTTGCTGGTGTTCCTGCAAAGGTTATTAAAGAAATTAAAGCATGAAGTAAAAAGGAGACCTGTGTATTGTAAAATATTTATAATCAAGGGTAAATATTTCTAGTGTAAAGAAAAAATATTAATTCTTAAGTTATGCATAATAAGGTGTTATTAATATGTGCCATAGTTTTCTTTATGGCTTGCGGAGCGTGTTCAGGAGAAAATGAGCATGAGGAAGAAATATCTAATATTTCGGGCAATGATACAACAGGAGAAGAAAGTACAAATGATGATAATAATACATCAGATAATATGATTACTACGGATAAAATAAATATTACTATAGGAGATAATGTATTAACAGCAACTCTCGTGGATAATTCATCAACAGAAGCTTTAAAAGAAGCTCTTTCTGAAGCTCCAATTACTATTGATATGAGAGATTATGGTAATATGGAAAAGGTTGGTGCCTTTGGCAGAGATTTCCCAACAAACGATGAATCTATTACAACTGAGGCAGGAGATCTAATATTATACCAGGGAAGTGCTTTTGTTATATACTACGCTTCAAACACTTGGAGTTTTACTCGTCTCGGTAAAATTGATGATATAACAGCTTCTGAATTAAAAGAAGTATTAGGAGATGGTGATGTAACTGTTACATTATCCTTGGCCGAATAGTTCAGGTAAACATTAATAATGTCAATCAAGGCTGAAACCCTAAATGGGCATTGCGCTCTAGACCTTTGGGTAATACACATGACTGTTCGAAAAGATGTAAATAACAAGTATTGATCTATTAACCCCAGAGAGGTTACATGTTTATAGAAATACGTTATGGACATAAATCGACTCCAACGGAGTCGAACCACAATAAGAATATATATTTATATGTGACTCCTCTGGAGTCAATTTATCTATTATAGGACTATTCTATAAATATGTGATGCCTGTGGCATCATTTTAATAAAATGCAATTGAATTTCATTCACTTTTCAAACACTCAAAGGTAATACCCCAAGTTATGATGTATAAGACTTTGACTTCATCATTTTTCAATTCAACTTTTTGATTAGGATAAATTCAATACTTGATTCACATTAATAATAAAAAGATAAGTTCATTTTAGTCTTAAATGGAAACAATATTTCAGTAGGTTTTACATCGTCTTCAGCCAGTTATTTAAGTAAAGCTTCAAGGAAAGATATAGATTCTGAACCTGTATCTTGTTTTTTAATAAAAAATAAACAATCCATTAAAATATGCCACATTTTCAAATAAAATTACTTGAAGGAAAATCAGAAGACCAAAAACGTGAATTAACCAGAGAACTGGTAAAAACAGCTCAAAGAGTATTAGGTTATAGAGAAGAATCATTTTCTGTTTCCATTGAAGACTTTTCGTTTGAAGAATGGAAAAACAAAGTTTACCCTAAGGATATTATGGGTAATAAGTATCTTCTTTATAAAGAGCCTGGTTATGAGATGTAATGTGCTAATATTTAATTCTATATATTGATTTTATACATTCTGTAATTAAGGTAGTTCTATCCGTAATTAAGGTAATTTAAGCCGAATGTTTATGCTGATCTTTGTATTGTAAGAAAAGAACAAGGCATCAATATTATAATTATGAACCGAATAGAATTAAGTAAAAAGAAATTTGAGGAATTATTTGGTAATCATGTTGGTCCTCTGGCACAAACGGATCCTGATTTACAAGAAATGCTAAATCATTTCATTTTTGGAGAAGTATTTTATCATGGGGAACTATCTGATAAATTAAGAGAGTTAATAACATTAGTTATATTAACAACAAATCAAACACTTGATCAACTTCAGGCGCATGTATTTGCTGCTTTAAATATTGGAGTATCACCTATTGGTATAAAAGAGGCAATTTATCAATGTGTTCCATATTTGGGTTTTCCTAAAACATTAAATGCTATACAAAAAGTAAACGAAGTGTTTCAATCACAAAATATTGCACTTCCGGTAGATAGTCAAAAAACTGTTTCTGAAGAAACCAGATTCGAGGATGGTCTTAATGTTCAGACAAGTATTTTCGGTGACATTATTGATCAGATGCATCAAAATGCTCCAAAAAATCAAAAGCATATTCAAAATTATTTATCGGCATTTTGCTTTGGAGATGTTTACACCAGAAAGTCTTTGGATATAAAAACACGTGAGTTATTAACCTTATGTATTTTAAGTGCTTTAGGAGGATGTGAAAGTCAGGTGAAATCACATGTGTTTGGTAATTTAAATGTGGGTAATGATAAAATAACTATGCTTACTGCTATTACACAATGTTTACCTTACATGGGATTCCCAAGGACTTTAAATGCGATTAGTTGTATTAACGAAGTAATTCCCGAAAATTAATAAAATATTAATAAATGTTTGTTGGATGATATTAATTGTCAGATGAATAGATGTATCTAACGTCTATAATCTATTATCTAATGATCTATAAAATAGGAGAAAATAAAATGAGTGATTTTAAGCAAATATTTCCATTAGGACAGAAAAATGAAGCATATGCAGAATACTTTGTTGGACAGAGTTATTTGGCATTATTGACATTAGAAGGTGTACCAACTTTTAATGTGACTTTTGAACCAGGTTGTCGCAACAACTGGCATATTCACCAGGGGGGCGGTCAGATTTTATTATGTACTGCCGGTACTGGTTGGTATCAGGAAGAAGGAAAACCTGCACAATTATTAAATCCTGGCGATGTAGTAAATATACCTGCAGGAGTTAACCATTGGCATGGTGCAACAAAAGACAGTTGGTTTGCGCATGTAGCCATGTCGGTACCTGTTGAAGGATCTACAACAGAATGGGGTGGACCTGTAACAGATGAGGAATACAATATGTTAGGGAAATAGATTATTAGATCATTAGGTCAGTAAATCATTAGTTTGTTAGGAGTTTGGCTATAGGGATTTACAGCATGGTGATTTTACCACGGAGACGCGGAGGACAAAAAGTTTTCTGTTTCAAAATGTTATAAATTGTATTACACGTGAGCATGTGCGGTATTGGAGTAATATAATAAGATTGGCAAGCTAGCTGTATATAAAGGTCAGAGGCCTGTCATCTTTGTAGCCTGAGGTGCTAGCCCTTGGGTGTTCGAAAAGATATTGATATTCTCATTAAGAGTAATTTGTAAGCAGTAAATCAGCTCTCCTCCTTAAGAAGGAGGAGTACCTCGACGCAGGAGAGGGGAGGTGGTTTTATACCTTTTGAGTAGAAATATATATTAATATGATCTAGATATAAAAACCACCTCCCGGCTCGTACCTCGCAGTACTCCTCCTTGAATAAGGAGGAGAATTGATGCCCATGGTGCATAGTCAATTACGATTATGAGTGTCTTTTCGAATACAAGAAGTGTTAGCCCCCAGAATTAATTGGTCAGTAAATCAAAGGGGCGTAGCTTGGATATCTAAATATTGGGTAATATCATCCTTTGTTTTAATAGGTTTTACAAATAAAAAAATAACAATGAGAAAAATATTAATGGTGGGAGTGATGTCAATATTATTATTGACACAATCATGTACAGAAATAAAAAATAAAGAAGACAAGATGAAAAATACAGAAAAAGAAGAACATTATACATTCGAATTAAGCGATAAAGTTACTCGCCAAAAAGTATCTTTTAAAAATCGTTACGGTATTGAGTTAGTAGGCGATTTATATTTACCAAAAGACAGAGGAACAGAATCTCTTCCAGCAATTGCTGTGAGTGGACCTTATGGTGCTGTAAAAGAACAATCTTCAGGTTTATATGCCAATGAATTGGCTCAGCGTGGGTTTGCTGTTGTAGCATTTGATCCTTCGTATACCGGAGAAAGTGGTGGTGAGCCAAGAAATGTAGCATCTCCTGATATTAATACTGAAGATTTTAGTGCTGCAATTGATTTTCTTGGTGTACAACCATTTGTTGACAGAGAAAAAGTAGGTATTATGGGTATTTGTGGTTTTGGAGGTATGGGCTTAAATGCCACTGCTGCTGATAAACGTGTTAAAGCTATTGCTGTTGCAAGTATGTACGATATGTCGCGTGTTACAGCTAAAGGTTATTTTGATAGCATGACAGCTGAACAACGTTCCGAAACGTTGGAACAACTAGGACAACAACGTTGGAAAGATGCAGAGGCTGGATCACCGGAATATGGAACTGCAGGGTTACCAAAACCAGAACAATTAACAGGAGAGGAGCCTGAATTTGTAAGAGGTTATGTAGATTATTACAAAACAGAAAGAGGTTTCCATGAGCGTTCTATCAACTCAAATGGTTCATGGACTGCAACTAATGCATTATCATTCATGAATATGCCATTGTTAACTTACATTAATGAAATTTCTCCACGACCTATTTTAATTATAGCAGGAGAAAAGGCACATTCACGTTACTTTAGTGAAGATGCATATAAAGCAGCAAACGAACCTAAGGAGTTAATGATTATTCCAGGTGCAGTTCATACGGATTTATATGACAAAACAGATATCATTCCTTTTGATAAATTAGAGTCTTTCTTTAAAGAAAACCTAAAATAATATTTTTCTAATGACCTGATTTTAGGTTAACATTTGAGTTTATTTCAAAGCCTTACCTTATAAGTAAGGCTTTTTTAATAAAAGCCGTTTCATAAATTTTAAACAAATGAATTTAATATTTAAATCAATAGTGCTGATGGGGATCATCAGTTTATCAGTAGCTTGTGGTAATACTACAAAACAACAAACAGAAAATACAGCTATTAATCCAGCTGTATTTAAAAAACTGGAAATAAATGGTGCAGTAGGTAAGCTAAAAGCGGTTTTGCAAGTACCTGAATTAAAAACAGGAGAAACTTGTCCATTGGTAATTTTAATGCATGGCGTATTTTCAAATAAAGAATTTCCAATTATCAGTGAATTGGCATATAAACTACAGAAAAAGGGAATAGCATCTGTTCGTTTTGATTTTAATGGTCATGGCGAAAGCGATGGTGCATTTAAAGATATGACGGTTCCTTTGGAGGTAAAAGATGCTTTAGCTGTATATGAGTATGTTAAAGCATTAAATTTTGTTTCAAATATCAGTTTATTAGGACACTCGCAAGGGGGTGTTGTTACCTCTTTAGTAGGTGGAGAATTAAAGGATGCTATTAAAAGTGTTGTTCTTTTGGCACCAGCAGCTGTAATGGAAGATCAGACAAATGCAGGAATGATGATGGGCGTAAAGTTTGATCCACACAATATTCCTGAAAGTATTAAAGTATTTAATCATACCGTAGGTCATGAATACCTTGCAACATGTCAAACATTAAATATTTACAATGTCGCAGCTAACTACCAAGGACCAGTATGTTTGATTCATGGTAAAGCAGACCAGGTTGTACCTTTTTCTTATAGTGAAAAATATGATCAGGTATATACTAATAGTACATTACACTTATTGGAAGGGGAAACACATCTATTTAATCAAGATATGTTCACAGCCGCTCAAATTGCAGTTGATTTTATTGTAAAACAAACTGTAAATTGATTTATGTTTATCTTACCGTAATATGGATCAGATAGATTATTAGGATTCAGAACGTCATATATTTTAAAAGGATAGATTGTAAAAAATGAAATAATCATAAAAGCATTATGGCTTCTAATATTTTAAGACTGTTCTCTTATGGATGGTCTTTTTTATTACTTATATTTACACCTCTAATCTAAATTTCTGCGGTTAATAATGGCAAATAAATTAGTTCTTAAAATTGGTAGTTCTAAATACTTTTTATGGCCATTAATTGCTGCATCACTGATTGTTATTTCTGTTATTTTGTATTACTCAGGTATTAAGGATGAATTCATTTTTCCTGATGCAAAATCATACCTAATTCAAGGTTATACTGATGTTTTAGATGGAGGTAATTCTGATATATTGGAACAGTCCGTTTCTGATACTGTTTTTATTTATAGATTCCAATTAAAAGAAGGATTTGTAAGTCCTTATGCAGGAATTAAGTTTACTTCCTTATCCAATAAGTTTATCGATGCTTCCAAATACAATGAATTAAGTTTAATAGTTGAGAGTAATAATGTAAACCGAATCGGGGTTGCTATTTATACTCCTTTAGTTAATGGAAAAAAATTAAGTGAAAATGATGAAAACCTGTTTCATACTTATATAAATATTAGCAAAACAAAGGAAATCATTAAAATACCTATATCAGAATTAAAACATCCTGAATGGTGGGAGGATATGCATCAAATGACCAATAATACAGATGTTTCTCCTGACTTAAGCAAGATTCTTCATATAAATGTTAGTACTGCTTATTCACCTGATATATCCAAGGAAAAATTATTATTAGTATACTCCTTATATTTTTCCAGAAATAACAATCAATTATTTGGATACCTGATTATTGCCTATTTTTCTTTTTTGGTGTTATTATTTACAGTTATCTATTTGGGAAAATACCGCAAAAAGCAATCTTCACAATTAACAGTAATATATAAACCTGTTGAGGTTATTGAAAAGGAAATAAATTGGGATCAGAAATGTATTAAATATATTAATCAGCATTTTCATAATAGTGAGTTGAATCTCGAATTGGTTGCAAAAGAAACAGGAGTTCATCAACGTAAAATAACTAATCTGATTAACGAAAGTTACAATTGCAACTTTAAAACTTACATAAACCGCATCAGAATACAAGAGGCGCAGCGATTGTTAACAAAAACAGACCTAAATATTGGAGAAATTGCTTTTAAAGTAGGATTCAACAATCAGAGTCACTTTAATAGGGTATTCAAAGCAGAAGAACAAATGAATCCTTCAGAATATCGTGATAATCAAGCCTGAACGTTTTTGTAAAAAGAATTTCATTTTTTGTAAAAGACAGATTTAGGTAATCATTTATCATTGTATCATGATGAATCCCTAAATCAGTTTTAATGACAAAATCAATCAATAAAAACAATTCATATGTTATACCAGGACTATGGAATATTATTGTTCTTTTTAGTTTAATCAGTCTCTTTTTTATCAGTTGTAAAAAAGAAGAGGCTGAAACCTATCTGACAGTTTCTCCTACAGAAATAAATATTCCGGCAGAAGGTGGTAGTGTACATTTTATGATAGAAACAAATGCTTCATCTTGGAGTATTAATAACCCTCAACAGGATATTATTAAACTTTCGAGTACAGAAGGAAATGGTGCCAAAGAAATTGTGGAGGTTGAAGTAGCTACCAAAACACTAATCGAAATCAATGAAACTTTAACCATAAATGCAGATAATGCAACTCCTGTAAATGTTATTATTAAGCAACAAGCATCCGAATACCTTTATAGTCTTAGTGTTAATGCATCGTCTTTTCAATTTAATTCAGATTATTCTACTGCATCTATTCAAATTACATCTTCTTCTTCTGAATGGGCAATCAATTGTAATTCCGATTGGGTTTCTTTTAGTCAAACTACAGGTGGAGTAGGAGTATTTCATATTGATATTTCGGTAAGTGATAATGTTGATGAGGATGTCAGATCTGCAATATTTACCATTACTGCAGATAATTCAAATACGGTTGAAGTTTCTTTATCCCAGTTAGCACCTATATATCCAAATTATAATATATCACCTATAGCTCCTGATAACACAGGTATGGAAAGCAATGCAGTACAACTTGCCGGGAAAATTAAAATAGGATGGAATATAGGTAATACACTCGAAGCTATAGGGGGAGAAACTGCGTGGGGTAATCCAAAAGTTACTGAAGAATTAATAGAGTTGGTAAAACAAAATGGATTTAATGCTATTCGAATACCCTGTTCATGGAATCAATACATGGAAAATGAATCTACAGCTCAAATTAAAACAGAGTGGTTAAACCGGGTAAAGCAGGTGGTAAAGTATTGTGTGGATAATGATATGTATGTGATTTTGAATATACACTGGGATCAGGGATGGTTAGAAAATAATTGTACTGAAGATAAGCAGGTAGAAAACAATGCCAAACAAAAAGCTTTTTGGCAACAAATAGCAACACACTTACGAGACTTTGATGAGCATTTAATTTTTGCCGGATCTAATGAACCAAATGTTGATACTGCTACTGAAATGGAAGTCTTAATGTCGTATCATCAAACGTTTATAGATGCTGTCAGGTCAACAGGCGGGAAGAATAGTTACAGAGTTTTAGTGGTTCAAGGACCATCAACTGATATTGAACGAACAAATACCTTAATGACTACCATGCCATCAGATGAAGTTAAAGACAGGCTAATGGCCGAGATTCATTATTACACACCATACCAATTTTGTTTAATGACAGAAAATGCCGATTGGGGCAAAATGTTTTATTACTGGGGTAGTGGGTATCACTCTGCAACAGACACAGAGCATAATACCTCATGGGGAGAAGAATCAACCATTGATGACTTTTTAGGTAGTATGAAAACTAAGTTTGTAGATAAAGGTATTCCTGTTATTATGGGTGAATTTGCTGTGATAAAGCGCAACCTAAGTGGAGATAATCTTGATTTACATCTGGCTTCCAGAGCATACTATCTAAAATATCTGATGCAAAAGGCCAAAGAAAATGGTATTCTTCCATTTTACTGGGATGCTGGCAATATTGGGGCCAATGCTTCTGCGTTGTTTAACCGTACTAATAATACGGTGTATGATCAGCAGGCGATTGATGCGCTTATGGAAGGAATTAGTGATTAATCAAGGATTGAATGTGATGGTTTAAAAGTCTGAAGGCCTTAAATATCACAACAAGGGGCAGTGCCTCCGTAGAGTAGCTATGGTGCTCACAGATCGCCCCTTGAATTAGTCGATATGTAAATCTCAGGCTGTAAGTCTGAAACTTATGGTTGATGTTTCAGACTTACAGCCTGAATAGGCATCTCGCTTAAGGCCTTGGGGTGATACCCCAAGTTATGATGTATAAGGCCTTCATCCTATTGAATAGGATAAATTATCAAACACCAATATTATGGAATTGCAAAGAGGTTCACAGAAGCAAATCCTTACAGATTTAATGAATACCATAATAAACGTATTAATAAAGCTCAGAGTCTCAGTGTCCCTGTGTTCATTTTAACCCTGAATAATCTGTTAAAAATATATTAGAAATGAAATAAGCCATAGGAAAGTTATTCTCACTTTCGAGGATGTAGAAAATGGCGAGTTCCATATGGTCAATAAAAATAAATTATAGTCTTATGAAATCCCTACAAGTCAGTGTTTTGTTAGCTTTTTTATCGGTTTCGGTAATTCTTGCTAAAGATAAAAAGATGGTACGCTCAATTTCAATCGATTACATCAGTGTAAAAGGCCCCATGAATACCATGTTTAAAGAGTGTATTGGAGCCGGACGTGCTAACGAAGGTTTACGAGCAGATTGGCAACAACAATTAAAAGAAGTAAAAAAGGACTGTGATTTTAAATACATCCGTATGCATGGTCTGCTTACAGACGATATGGCCATTTATAAGGTGGACAGGAATGGAAAAGAAATGTATAATTATCAATATGTTGATGTGTTGTTTGATTATATTCTGGAACTTGGAATGAAACCTTTTGTAGAATTAGGTTTTATGCCTTCAGCATTAGCAAGCGGAGATCAAACTATTTTTTGGTGGAAAGGTAATGTTACACCTCCTTATGATTATACAAAGTGGGAAAATCTGATTTACAACCTGGTTACTCATTTTACAGCAAGATATGGTGAAGAGGAAGTTAAATCCTGGTATTTTGAAGTATGGAATGAACCTAATCTGTCTCCCGGATTCTGGGCTGGTACACAGGAGGATTATTTTAAACTATATCAATATGCAGCCTCTGCTGTTAAAAGGGTAAACTCAGAATACAAGGTTGGCGGACCGGCAACAGCAGGAGCCTCATGGGAGCCTGAGATGATCGCTTTTTGTGATAAAAATAATGTACCTATAGACTTTATTAGTACGCATGCTTATGGTGTAGATGCCGGCTTTTTAGATGAGTTTGGAGGAACAGGAACACGTTTAAGTGCCAACGAATGGAGTGTAAGTGAGGATGTAATACAATCGCGTAAAGAAATTGACGATTCAGCCAAACCAAATCTTGAACTGCATTATACAGAGTGGAGTTCTTCATATACGCCTTCAGATCCCATTCATGACAGTTACCATCAAGCAGCTTATATACTGAATAAATTGAAGCAAGTAGGAGGTGCAGCTAATTCAATGTCGTATTGGGTATTTACAGATATTTTTGAGGAAGCAGGACCAAGATTTACGCCATTTCATGGTGGATTTGGTTTAATGAATACCCAGGGCATTAAAAAGCCTGCCTACCATGCCTATTCTTTCCTAAATAAAATGGGTGAAACAGAATTGAAAAATTCTGATCAGTCCTCATGGGCTTGTAAAAGTAACAATGGTGATTTTCAAATGCTGTTGTGGGATTATACCTATACCTTGCCAGATGATTCTATTAATAACCAGGATTATTATAGTCAGGATTTACCGGCTAAAAATAAAGGAATGGTTCACATAGATGTATCAAATATTCCTGAAGGCAACTATCAGCTAGAGATTTATAAAGTAGGGTATAAGCATAATGATCCATACACATTGTATTATCAACTAGGCAGACCAACACAACTTACAAAAAAGCAGGTTGAATTTTTAAAGAGTAATAGTACAGGCCTTCCTGATATAAAAGATCTGATCAAAATAGATTCAGATCATCAGTTTAAGCATGAAATACCATTATGCGAAAATGATGTAATTCGTATAACCTTAATTAAATTGTAAATCAAAGTATGATGAATTTAAAATCTCTTATAGTCATTTTTCTTGTTTTTGTTTTATCCTCTGTAAAAGGTCAAAACAACAGTTCTGGTAATTTTACGAATCCATTGTTTGCAGGCGACTATCCTGATCCAAGTATTTTACGCGATGGTGATGATTATTATATGGTGCATTCTTCATTTCTTTATTATCCCGGACTATTAATCTGGCATTCTACTGATTTAATGAATTGGGAACCTGTTACTAATGCTCTGTTTAAAAATGTAGGATCTGTTTGGGCTCCGGATTTGGTAAAATGCAACGATAAGTATTATATCTATTTTCCGGCAGATAACACGAATTATGTAGTGTGGGCTGATCAAATTTCAGGTCCCTGGAGTGAGCCTATACAATTGGATATTAGCATGATTGATCCTGGCCATGTGGTGGACGATAATGGTAACCGGTATTTATATTTTAGCAGTGGGAGCTATGTACCACTTTCAAATGACGGATTATCAATAGCCGGAGAGGTGAAGCATAGTTATGATGGGTGGGAAATTCCCCGTGACTGGTCTATTGAATGCTTTTGTATGGAAGGACCGAAGTTGTTTAAACGAGGTGAATATTATTACCTGACAGTAGCAGAGGGTGGAACTGCAGGTCCAGCTACCGGACATATGGTTATTTCTGCCCGATCAAAGTCTTCATTAGGTCCTTGGGAAAACTCTCCGTATAATCCTGTTTTACGAGCTCAATCTCCTGATGATAAATGGTGGTCGGTTGGTCACGGAACTGTGTTTGATGATAAAGACGGTAACTGGTTTTTATTGTTTCATGGTTACGAAAAAGGATTCTATAATATGGGACGTCAAACGATGCTCACACCAATAGAATGGACTTCGGATGGATGGTACAAAATACCCGAAAATGTAGATATAGCTAAGAAAATTGAATTGCCTCTTGAGAATACCAAAAATAAACACTTATATACTTTGAGTGATTCTTTTAATGGAAAATCATTGAAGGAAACCTGGAAATTCTTTGGTGGTTTTGATGAAAACAGAATTGAACTTACAGGTAATAGTTTGGTTGTAAATGGAAAAGGAAACTCAGTGGCAAATTGCTCACCCATGTTATGTATACCTCAGGACCATTCCTATACAGCCGATGTTGAACTAGAGATTGATGGTGATGCCATAGGTGGCTTGGTTTTATTTTATAACGAAAGAGCTTATTCAGGAATCTTAGCTGATAAAAGTAATGTATTGGCTAATTTAAGAGGATGGCAATTCGCAACCGAACCAGATGTATTAAAAAAACAAGTTTTCCTTCGTCTAAAGAATGTAAATAATAATGTGGATATGTTTTATAGTTTAGATGGAAAAAACTGGCTTAAAATTGAAAATTCATTTGAATCCACAGCCTATCATCATAATGTATTAAGTGGATTTATGAGCTTACGAATAGGATTGTGTTCAATGGGCAATGGAAAGGTGATATTTAAAGATTTTAAGTATAAAGCAATAACTGAGTAATATTGATCCTTTCATTAAGTAAGGCTTCATTTAAATATAGACATTTATATTAAACAGGATGAACCAGATTAAAACTTTAGAAATTTTTTACCTTGTTCATCCTGTAATTGCCTTAAAGTAATTATCATTCTAAATGTAGACACTATTTAGGATTAATCATTTTTCTCCCTGATCCTTTCTCCGTTTTCCATGTTCCTTTTTGTGTTTTTCAAAGCTGTAAATCACGCTGGTACGAGATTGCCTCTCGTAGCTTTTCTATTTTCTGTTATTGATCTTTATTTAAGATTAAAAAAAGTTATTCCCAATCACCTGGAATATAAGGCATGTAACCCTGATTTTTTATTTCTTCCATTTCGTCAAAAATGGATTGTTCCTCTTCGTTTTGAGGAGTGCGATATCCCAAACAAAGATCAATCACTATCTTATCCCAAGGATCTACTTCAAAATCGTCAATTTGATCTTCTTTAGACATAATTTTCTTGTTTAAAAATGTTTGTAAAACTGAAAATCGTAAACAGTCAATTAAAAATTGATTAGTAAGAGAATAAGACCTGCAGTACTCAAATTAATGTCTTATATAATTATTGTCCAGTATAATAATATACAAAAAAATATGATGGAATTCAAGGTGTATGCAATAGACTAATGTGTTAGTATTCAGATATACTAGTGCGGAATCAAGATTGTATCTTGTATACGAAATCTCATACTGTAAATATTTACTGTCCTTCTAAACCCTTTACACTAAACCCTATGCCCTAAACTCTAAGCCCTTAGCTCTATGCAATCTATTGCTCCTTCAGTTTTTGTATTCCCTTCTACATGTTTCTTGTTCCCTTCTCCCTTCTCCCTTCTCCCTGTTTCTTTTTTCTTACGTCTAAAGTATTGCAAAATATGCATCAAAAAAATTACTGTAATTTTATTGTAACTATTTTCGCTTGTAACTGATTGTTTATGAGGTTTTAATGGTTTGAGGTCAAATCTATTTTGGGCACTAAAGGCTAAAAAAAGGGCCGATATTCCGGAAAAACACAAAAAACGACAAAAATATTCCGGAAAATCGTGTTTTTGAGCAAAAATATTCCAGATTTTGGCTTTTTTCGGTGTTTTTATGACTTTTCTTTGCTATGGCTTTGCATTCCTTTGCATAGGCTATGCTACTTCTATGCATAATCATTGCTAATGCTATGCATGGTTATTGCTATTTCTTTGTATTGTGGTCGTATTGTGGTTGTGTTGTCTATGCATATTCTTTGCTTCGGCATTGCTTCTAAGGAAGCGATGAACGACCATAAAATATGCATAGTAAAACCATAGTCAGTACGACGTCATATCATTGTCATACCATAAAAGACCATAAGAATTTGCAATAAATACCTCAAAATTATACAAGTTTGGTTCCATCTTGCAGATGCAAGATTGCAGTTTATATGCTAACTTTCAACCACCTTCTTTTTTCTTTATCCCTTCTCCTTGTTCCGTATAATTATTCTTTATTATGAATTGTAGATAACTTTTTAGGATAAATCAGAAATATTTGTCCATGAATAAAGTATATTTAAATTTTTAATTATAGATAACGTAAATAATTATTGCGCCTAAAAGAGATATATACGTAATATTATGACGGATATAACACTAAAATGGTGTTATAACAGTAATTAATGACGGTTATATTTTATAATGGTGCATTTATAAATTGTTAGGCACCATAATAAAACTAAAGACTCAACTATGGATTTAAACGAAATATTAGATTATTCATCGGAGACATCAAATATTGATTTTAAACAAACAGAATACCCTCTAGGGAAGGTGTTTAACAAAAATGAGTTTTTAAAAGATATCTCAGCTATGGCAAATAATCCATCTGATGAAAAGAAATACATTTTTACAGGCGTAGTAGAAAAAGATGGACTCGCAGACAGTTTTATTTCAATTCCCGAATTGACAGACCAAGCTAAATATCAACAATTCTTAGATAATAATATTGAGCCTCAAATTAACTTTAAGTATTCACAATTTGATTATAACGGTTACAAACTAGGTTGTTTCATTATTGAGAACAATCATGAAAGACCATATCTTTTTAAAAAGAACGTACAAAACCCTCTTACGAATGAAATAGAATACAAACCAGGAGATGGAGTTATAAGAATTGGAACAAGTTCCAGAAAAATGATTCGCAAAGATTTCGAATTAATTTACTCTAATCGCACTAAAATAAAAGATAGAAAATCGGACATCAAAATTACTCCTTACCTTAAAGAATGTTCAAATACAATTATGCATGATAAGGGGCTTAGATGTGTTGAATTTAAAATAGAGAATAGTTCAAATAAATCAATTGGATTCGACTTAGAGGCGCGTTTCCCATACCATGAGGAATACCAAATATTTAAAAAATTTGATATAGACCAACAAATAATTCAAGAAGCCCAAAAAGGGTTTGATTCATCGTTTGGAATATCATTCAAACCAATAACTGATTACTCTGTCTTTGATTTACACTTCGAACACAAAGATTCTTGTTTGTGCATTAGTCGTATTCAAAAAGTTAATCAAAATGCTGCTGTTGAAATTGCACAAAATGACTTTGAAGAAGACATTTTTTTGAATGAGGTATTAGTATTAAATAGAAATGATAAACCAATTATTGTGGATTTAATTTTAAGAAGTGATGACTTCATTGATGGAGCATTAATACAAACCTTTGAAATAAATAATGAATAAATTACGGTGCCTAATGAATTGTAAATTGCATTGCGGGGGTCGTGGTGTGTCGTTCGCTGGATTCTCGCAACATCGTTCCGTCCTGACGGACAGGAACGAGCTCCAAAATCCGCAACGACAACTTACAAGTGACCGTTTGGCAGCAAGCTAAGAAACATACTACATAATGAGATACTTTAAGAGAAAATGGGATGAAACAAGAGGTGACCAATTTGATGATTGGGGAACTTCGATGTATTTTCTGGAAACAGATGATTCAGGATTAACATCTCGACAAATAGAAAAGTATGATAATGGAATTGTTCTCATATATGACTCTAACCATTTGGAAGATGCATATGGAGGCTTGGGCGACCAAGAATTGGATTTAGCAGAATTTAGTGAATTTGAAATCCCAAAAACTGATTTTGAAAAAGAGTGGGAATCTAAAGCTAAACAATTTGTTGTAAGCAAATCAATTGGAGTATTGTTTCAAGATGACCAATTTGAAGATTGGTGGGAAGCTGAGCCGAGAGAGATTCCCTTTTTTGATAATAAGAAAATAAAAATAACATTCATGGATTTGGTCTCGGTAGACGATACGGAATTTATCGAGGAAGCAGACCAAGCCTTGGAACGATTTCTTTCAAAAACGGAGATTGACAGAAATGGATTATCCGACTTAGTACTTAAACATTGCATTGACTTTCTAAATTCTGTTGATTACGGAGATGAAGATTGTAAACTAAGACAAATTAAGGATAAGGATGACATTTGGAATTATGTTTATCCAAAAGATATTTTTGTATCACGTAGAGACCGTCGAGATGAAAATATTTACATAAACTTGACATGTGAATGTGAGTGGGAAAAAGAGCATGGATTACAACTTGTATACAGACAAGGAAGGAGGTTGACCAGAATTAGTGAACAAGACGGACACTTAACTGAATCTGATGCTTACGATATACCCGATAAAGAAGATAAGTTACTTAATGCTTATATAAAGGAATTTGATAAAAAACCTTGGTGGAAAAGGAAGAAGTAAATGCCAGCTACCAACAATAAATAAAGGGCATAGGCTGTCAGTATAAATTAGGGAGACTTGCTTTATTAATAAGTTCGCTGAAACTAAGGCTTCGGCTAGTAAAAAGAATAAATTTATAACCAAAACCTTAGCTTCGGCATGGTGGGATTTTGGAGGTTTGGTTTTTCAAATCAGCTTACGACCTCTTATTAGAGCCGTTGTGTGCCATTTTCCCCATCTCGCAAAAAACAGAAGGAAAATGGTGTAAATAGCTGAGAATATAAAGTTTTGCTAATCAATGGTAAGATTTTATTTTAGTTAGTAACTGAAAAATTGAACTGAATGAATAATCCAAAAACATTTATTTCTTACGCTTGGGAAAGCGATGAAGCTAAAGAATGGGTAAAAAAACTTGCGACTGAATTAAGGAAGGATGGAATAGATGCAAAACTTGACCAATGGGAAGTAGTACCTGGAGACCAGATGCCCCATTTTATGGAAAAGTCTGTTCGCGAAAACGACTTTGTTCTGATAATCTGTACTCCAAAATATAAATCCAAATCAGAGAGTAGAATTGGTGGAGTCGGATACGAAGGAGATATAATGACAGCGGAAGTTCTTCAAACTTCAAATCACCGAAAGTTTATTCCAATCTTGAAATCTGGGTCTAAAGAAATATCTATTCCTTCTTGGCTTCAGGGTAAATATTACGTTGACCTTTCCAATCAAACTCATTACGAAAACAACTACTCTGATTTAACAACAACATTATTTAATGCAAGAGAGAAAGCACCAGAGCTTGGTGAAATAGCTACAAAAGCTAATTCTTTGGTTGCTATCAAAAATGTTATATATCCAGTTTCACAAGATGAACCAATAAAGATTAAGGGAATTGTAATTCATGAGATTACACAACCAAGAAATGACGGAACAGCTGGAAGTGCTTTATATAAAATTCCATTTGAATTAAACCGAAAACCAAGTTATGAATGGAGAGAGTTGTTTGTTAATGCTTGGAATCGTCCACCACGATTTACATCAATGCACAGACCTGGAATTGCATCAGCCTATGGGAATCAAGTAATCCTTGATGGAACCACAATTGAAGAAGTTGAAAAATATCATAAAGACACATTGAAATTGGCTGTGGAAGTGGCTAACAAACAAATAGAGGAAATAAACTTGAGAAAACAACAACAAGCGGAAAGAGAAAGAATTGAGAAAGAGAAGCACCAAAGGAATATTGATGATATTAGTAAAAGAATAAGTTTTGACTAGTAAAAAAACGGCATACAACAGGCTGGAAGTAACGCATGGCGCGTTTTACTCGTCCTGATGCCTTTGTCTACCGTCTTAATCCCCCTATTGGGTGACACGACACGACGACTAATGCGCCTCGACTTCATCCAGTGAACGTTGGGGCTAATTGCTGGGAGACACTACATAATTGAAACTTTATGAATGAAAAAATAATAAGTATTGCTTTATCGACAGGATTAATGTCCTTGATTTTTTGGCTTTTCAGTAAATATTATCCAGTGAGAAAGTCAAAGTATCAATCGACAAAATCGATTGGAGATTTGAGAAGGGAATTTTGGAAATTTGATATTTTGATACTTCTTCTCTTTTTTGTACTAACTCCGATTTTTGTGATTTTAGCATACAAATTCTTCGGCTGGATTTCTGATTTGAGATTTTCAAAAGCAAGCTCCAATGGATATTTATTCATACCTGAGAGAATGATGTGGTTTGTACCTGCAATATTTGCAGGACTTGGATTATCAGCTTTCGTCTTTCTAAAACTTCAAAAACCAATATTAAAAGACAGATTTGATGATTACGCAGCTTATTCAAGTCTTAAATATGGATTCGATGCCGATAGAGTATCAAACTTCCTGATTAAATTTCTTATTGTTTTTGTGACTGCCTTTTTTATCTTGGCAATCAATTATTATGCGTATTTCAGCAATGATAAAATTATGATTAGTGATTTCTTTCAATTAACAGAATCAAAGTATGAATACAAAAATATTGAAGAAATAAAATCAGTAGATAAATTGATAGCTCCAAATGGTAATGTCGTAATTGATAAACATTATATAATTGATTTTTCAGACTCGTATAAATGGAGTTCAAGACAAGGTGGGGATTCAAATTTTGAGAAAGACTCAGATATGATTAATTATATTTTGACTAAAACAGGATTAGAACTTAAATATTTAGAATTTGATAAATAAAGCAACATAGCCCCAACAAAAAATATTCGTAATGCGGGGTGATGCGAAAAATTTTAAACTCATAACACTTAATAAACATTGTAGCGGTTGGATAACTTGGAGCTTTGAAATGCCAAACTCCCCATATTTAAGTCGTTGGGGCACATGTTCCTCAGATAATAATTACAATCTATGAAAAAGCGAATAAAAGATACGACCACAACATTAAGTACTATAGCAATTTACCAAATGATAGGAGGAATCCTTGGAATAGGTCTAGTTGGATGGCTTATGCTAAGAACAGGACAAATAACTGGACCAATCCTATTTATACTCATATTTGCAACATTTCTATTTGGACTTTCAATTTACTCAGGCAATTTACTGCTTAGAACTAATAGACATAAAGAGGGATTAATATATTCATCTATCTTACAAGGACTGCAAATTATATCATTCGGAATCGGTGGATATGCTTATGAATTTTTCTCTGGTGTGAATGCTACAGTTGGAATTAACCTTACAAATGGATTCGAATTCATATTTAGTGCAGCACTTTCTACTTTCACATTCAATATAAATTCTGACGTAAATTACTTTATAAAAATCAACATATTAGCAATTATCATATTGGCAGTTCTTATTGATATTTATGAAGAACTCTATAAAAAGAAACCAGAAAATGATGATTTAGAGACCGAACCAATGATCAATACAAACCTTGAAAAGGAACTTAATGAATCATAATTCACGACAGCCTAACACACTAAAATAAATCATTGGGGGATTTTGCTAGTCCTGACGCTTTTGTTCAATATTGAGTCAGCACTAATAGTAGACATGATACACGATTTCTTCCAGCACAAGTAAAACTCATTGATATTTGACTACATAAAATTAAACTGATTATTAGAAATGGGAACTTGGGGAACAGCAATTTCATCGAATGATACTTATGAGGATATTTTCTCTGAGTTTATGGATTTATATAACGAAGGACTTGAAGCATCCGAGATTACTAAGAAAATTATCAATCAAAGCACTAACTTGATTGAAGATTATGAAGACAAAAATAATTTCTGGTTTGCGGTGGCAATGGCTCAATGGCAATGTAAATCTCTGGATCCTGATTTATTTAAAAGAGTTAAAACTATCATTGAAACAGGAGAGGAAATAAAGATTTGGGAGGAACTAGGAGCCGATATAAAAGATATTAACAAAAGGAAAATAGTTCTTGATAAATTCTTAGAGAAATTAAGCACAGAGAAAGATAGACCAAGAAAAAGAAAACGAAAAATTTTACGTGATTCTATCTTTGAAAAAGGTGATTGTTTGTCATTTAGATTGGATAATGGCAATTATGGTGGAGCATTTGTGTTGACCTCTGAGAAGCAAACAGAATTCGGGATGAATATGATAGCTACTACCACTTTAAACCTTAAAGAAAAGCCGACTACAAATGATTTTAAAAAAGCATTTGTACTTATTAGAAAAGAAGAATTTGGATTAAAAGGTTATCAAGACAGAGAAATGATTTCCTGGTATTATGCTCAGTTCTTTAAAAAGTCAACTGTGGAATTTGAGGTTGTTGGTAATTTAAAAGTAGATAAGGAATATAAATTTGATCATGATTACACAGGAGCATCCCAATGGAATACAATAAAAACGAATATTGAAATTAATGAACAGATAATTTCTGAAAAAGGGAAACCAGATAAGAAATTAAAATTGAGTAAATTGATAAAGAAGCGCTGGTTTTAACAATGTTCTATTCGTAATCGGGGCATGCTGAAAATTATTAAGATTTTTGGCCTGCATCCTCACCATCTTAGTTTGATAGCGAAAAGCTGCTATGCTTGCCAGTATTTTTTTACAGATCATTTATTCCTTAAATATTAATTCAATCAAAACATATTTTTCAAGTCTAATCACAAAAGAACTTTTACAGAGTTATTTCTTTCTACAATCAAAACAAAATACCATGAGATAATATTCTTCACACCAACGGTTTAAATTCACATCTCGGTTGTTTCATGTGTAGCCAGATGATTTTGACATAGAATCCTTTCTATTAACCTATATAAAGCAGAATTAGAGCCATATATATTGAGAAAAGTAGTCAGAATACTATGGCTGCATAATTAAAGATTTATAGTGTATTGACAACTTTTGGAAATTAGTTGAACACAAAAAAATACACTTTAACTTTAAATATATATTATTCACTTAAAAATATAATTTATTAAGTGTTATTTGTATTTGCTTTGTCCTAGTTTATGTTGATAAGATAGAACGGAAAATTAAGAGAGGGTATATTCAACATTAACATGAGAATATTGTTTGCATAACAATACATTTACAGTTGTTCTAAAAATATAATATGCTAAGATTATATATTCTGGTTTTCTTATTTACTATTGTTAATGTAGTATCTGGTCAGGACAAATCATTAACCGGAACTATCAAAGACTCTAAAACAGGAGAGCCTATTCCTTTTACTAATGTTTATATTAAGGGAACAACAATAGGTACAATTTCAGATACAACTGGTTATTTTAAACTTGATTTTGATGGTGATTCTGTTGTTTTTTCTGCAATAGGATATTATAAGCAAACCATTAAAGCCAATAGAGGAAAGAAGAATATTACAATTGATTTAGAACCAGAGGTTGTATCTATAAATGAAGTTAAAGTAAAACCTAATGATGAAAGAATCAGGTGGATTTTAAAGAATGCTGTAGACCAAAAAGAACATAATAATCCCGAAAAATATGGCAGATACTCCTATGAAAAGTATTCAAAATGGGATTATGTTTTAAACAATGTAGAAAGGTCTTTAATGAAATCCAACATCTTTAAGGATCATCAAAGCTTATTTCAAAAATCAGATAATGGTACCTTTTATTTACCCGTTTATTTTTCTGAGCAATTGGTGTATAATGAATATCAACGTCAACCATTAAGAGAAAAATCAACTGTTCTAGCTGATAAAACATCCGGATTAGGAGTGCTTAATAGTTATGAATTCAGTGGGTATACCAGTGGTTTAAATGTGAGTCATAATTTTTATCAAAACTACATTAAATATTATGAGCAAAATTTTGTTAGTCCCTTAGCCAATAATGGGTGGTTTTATTACAGATACTATTTGGTAGATAGTACCATGGTTGAGGATACCAAAAACTATAAGGTACTTTTTTATCCCAGACGAAAAGGAGAAAACGTTTTTGAAGGATATATGATCATTGACAATAAACGTTTTGCTATTCAGGAAATTGAAGCTGAACTATCAGGAGGAAATCAATTGAACTTCATTAAAAATATGAAGGTTAGAAGTGAATATCAATTGGTAGATGATTCTGTAGTATTCTTTAAAAGTAATCAGTTAAGTGCAGAATTTGATTATTTACCAATAGCTGGAGATTCCACTAAACAAAGATTAGAGCTTATATTTAGTGAAAGTTCTTCATTTGATAAAGTACAGATTAATCCTCCTGCAGATGTAGAATTATCGGTTAAAAATATCAGTTACGAATCCATTAAAGATTTAAATTATCGTAAGAGAACGGATGATTATTGGGATCAGTATCGCCATAAAAAGCTTTCTGAGGACGATCTTAACAAGTATGCCATCATAGATAGTGTTAATCAGATTAAGACTGTTAAAATGGCTAATGAACTTGTTGAGATGGGTTTAAATGGCTATTTAGATGTTGGGAAATTTGAACTTGGGCCCTATACTGATTTTGTGCAGTCGAATGAGATTGAAGGATACCGATTTTATTTTGGAGGTAGAACCAGTTCTGAAATTAGTGAAAACCTTATGTTTTATGGTGGTTTGGGATATGGTACAAATACTAAAATGATTACCGGTAGAGGAGGAGTTGGATATCGGTTTAATAATGTAAAAAGGAAAGTTGTAAAATTAGAATATGACGACAGATATATTAGAATGGGTGAAAACCGTAAGATTCTATATCTGTATGAAAATATGCTAAGTCCGTCAGAAACAAATTTAGTTTCGAGTATATTATCCAGAGACACATTTGATGAGTTATATCGCCAGCAAGGAGTTCATTTTGAATATGAAAATGAGTGGCGCACCGGATTAAGTACACGATTTAATTTAGATTACAAAAAACAGCATTCTCCCGAATTTTATCCATTTATAATGGATGGAAATGAAGTAGATAATATTCAGGCCTTGGAAGCAGGAGTTAACCTTAGATTATCCTGGAAAGAATCAGTTATTGATGATGGATTTATGAGGTTTTATGTTTCTTCAGATTATCCAATTCTAAATATTTCTGCCAATGTAGGTCGGGTTGATTACAACAATATCAGTAACTGGTATGGTAAGGTGCATGCAACAGTTAAGGCGAAAAAATACTTTGGACAAACCATATTTAATTATGCTTTTGAGGCAGGTAAGGTATTTGGTAAACTTCCGTACACTATGCTCGAAATACCAAGGGGAAATGAAACCTATGGATATTACAGATATGATTTTAACTTAATAAATTATCTGGAATTTATTCATGATCAGTATATTCATACCTACCTGGATTATCATATGAATGGTTTTTTCTTTAACAGGCTTCCGCTATTAAAAAGATTAGGATTGCGAGAAGTTGTTTCAGCCAAAGCTATGATTGGTAGTTTAAATGAAAAACAATTAGGGGGGATTGAAATGCCTTTAGGCGCAAGCAGTGCCAATGGAACTTATCTGGAAGTTGGAGCAGGTCTTGAAAATGTTTTTAGATTTTTTAGGGTAGAGGGGATTTGGAGAGTAACACCTAAATCAATTCAAGGTGTTCCTGATTTTGGGATACGTGTATTGTTTGAAATTAAATTGTAAGTAAGAAAAAGCTAATAGAAAAATTAGCATTCAAGGTTTTCGATATTAATAATATCAATAGGTTGATACTCAATTTTTTCAGGTTGAGCGTTGTGAGCAAGATAGTTAAATAATCGCTTGAATGTTTTTTCAGCCTGATCAATAGGTCTCTGACTAATTAAAAAATTAATGACGCCTTCTTTTAAAAATTGACTGTTTTTTTCATACACTTCATAACCAACAAGAAACAGGTGTTCAAGATTACGTTCTTTTAAGTATTCTGCTATAACAAAAGTACGCGCACTGGAAACCATTATACCTCCGATATTAAGGTTATTATTAAAAACCCGGTCAAGAGTTTCATATATACCTTTTCTGTCACCACTAGGTACATCCACTGTTATTTTCAAGCCTTTATTACGTTTGCCCGGATCCATAAAGTAGCTCATAAACCCTTGGTTACGCAAATTCAGGTGGATTAAATTATCAATGTCTTTAGCTATATTGACAATAAGAATATCTTTATCTTCTTCTACACCAACATCCATGATACTTGCAGCCACGCGTCCTCCTTTTCGGGCGTTTTCACCAATAAAGGTCAATGCGTTTGTTTCCTCAATATTAGTGTCAATATAAGTGTATGGAATAGATAAATCATCTAATTTATAGCACAACTCTATGGTTTCATTTTTAAGGATAGGAGCTATGATAACACCTTCAGGTTGCCAATCGATTAACTCAGCTGCCTTTTGCATAAAATCTTCAGCACTATGCATTTCATAGTTGAAGTATTTTACATTTGAAATAAAAGGAGTAGTGGATTCTTTGCCTAGTTCAATCCCTTTGGGATGTTCTTCCCAAAACAGATTGTTGCCTGTACTTAATGGCAATAAAACAGCAATTTTATATGATGTAGGTGATTTAAGTGCACGAGCAGCAATATTAGGCTGATAGTTAAGCTTTTTAGCGATGGCTAAAACTTTTTCTTTAGTTTCTGCTTTAACCTCACCTCTGTTGTGTAAAACTCTGTCAACTGTTCCAATTGAAACACCAGCTTTTTGTGCAATATCTTTTATCCTTACTGTTTTTACAGGCATAGCTATTATAAAATATAGCCTGATTTATAATTAAATCAGGCTATAAAAGTATATTTATTGTTTATAAGAAACTGGTTTGTAGTGAGGAACAAGAACTTTCATTATTGCCCAACCAATTAAATATGCTACCGCACAAATTGAGAAAATAATTAAATAACCTGCTTCAATTCCTTCAAATCCCATGAATTTCATATTAGTTCTGGCTGCAAAATCAAATAGCATACCTGAACCTTTATTGATACAGAAAGAACCTAATCCTCCTGCCATACCACCGATACCTGTAATAGTAGCAATAGCAGATTTAGGGAACATATCTCCAATTGTTGAGAAGATATTTGCTGACCAAGCCTGGTGAGCCGCACCTGCTATACCAATAATAATAATTGGGAACCAATATGAATGATGACCTAATGGTTGTGCAAACAAAGCCAATAGAGGGAAGAATGCAAAAATAAGCATTGATTTCATACGACCAGCGTAAGGATTCATTCCTTTCTTCTCAACAAAGAAAGTAGGTAAATATCCACCAATAATAGATAGAAGAGTAATAGCGTATAATACAAATAATAAGATTTGAGCCATTGTATTATCTGAAGCTAATCCATATACATCACTTAAATATGCAGGTGTCCAGAATAAGTAAAACCACCATACTCCGTCAGTCATAAATTTACCAACGATGAATGACCATGCTTGTTTATATGAAAAGATCTTAAAGAAAGGAATCTGAATAGCATCAGCTTCTTTGGCTGTTGTATCATTTTCATCATGATCCTGGTTAATATATGCTAACTCTGCAGCATTAACCTTTGGATGATCACTTGGTTTTTTATACATGAATTCCCAGAATCCCATCCAAACAAAACCAAGAGCACCAATGATGATAAATGCCATTTCCCATCCAAAATGAGAAGCAATTAATGGAATTGTTAATGGAGCTCCTAATGCACCAACAGTAGCACCTGCATTAAAAATACTTGTAGCATAAGCTCTATCCTTTTTAGGGAAGTATTCAGCTGTTGTTTTAATAGCAGCAGGGAAGTTACCAGCTTCACCAATAGCTAAAACAAAACGTGCAAAAATAAATAGAACTACACTCACATTCATCACTCTTGAAACGTTTTCAACAGTACTGATTGCTTCTTTAGCACCATGGAAACCTACAAACCATTCGCCTGCAACAATTCCTGAAGTTGCAATTCCACAAAATGCGTGTAGCACAGCACCTACAGACCATACTCCAATAGCCCATAAGAATCCTTTTTTTGTTCCCATCCAGTCTACAAATCTACCAGCAACTAATAGACCTATAGCATAAAAAACTGAGAACCATGCTGTAATGTTTCCGTAATCACCGTTTGACCAGTGAAATTCAGGTGCGATAAAATCCTTCCACGTGAGTGATAATACCTGACGATCCATATAATTGATCGTCGTGGCAAAAAATAGTAACGAACAGATAGCCCATCTGTATTTCGTCATGTTTTCTTTAATTTGACTAGCAGACATTAACTTTAATTTTTAGATTTATTTATTAAATGTTTATACTTCTTCTAATTCCTAATTCCAATCCTCTAATTTCAGCTAATCCTTTCATTCTACCATATAAAGAATATCCCGGATTGTTGTCATGACCAATATCTCCTAACATCTGATGTCCGTGATCCGGACGAACAGGGATAGAAAAGTCATATCTACCTTCATTTTTACGTCTTTCTTCTTCTAATACAATGGTTTTTAATACTGAATAAATATCTACATCTCCATCAAAAAGCATATCCTCACTAAAATTGTGATCTGTATCACGACTAACATTTCTTAAGTGAGCAAAATTAATACGAGGAGCTAATTCTTTAGCCATTACAGAAAGATCATTAAAATATCCTGCACCCCATGAACCTGTACATAATGTTACTCCATTTGAAATAGAATCTACAGTACTTATAATATCCTTAGCATCTTCTAATGTGCTAACTACACGAGGTAAACCCAATAAGCCCCAAGGTGGATCATCAGGGTGAATAGCCATTCTAACACCAGATTGCTCTGCAACTGGAATTATTGCATTTAAAAAATCAAGAAGATGTTTTTTTAATAGTTTGTCATCAATGTTTTTATAGGCGTCTAATACTGACTGAAATTGCTCTAATGTATAGCTTTCTTCAGCCCCTGGTAATCCTTTGATAACAGTATTGGTTAATACTTCTTTTCCTGCTTCATCCAAACTTTCAAAATATTCTTTTGCTTCGTTTAGGATTTTTTCAGTGTAATCATTTTCTGCATTTGGTCTTTTTAAAATATAGATGTCAAAAGCAGCAAATACTTTTTGTTGATATATTAATGCAAAAGAACCTTCTTTTGCTTTGTAATTCAAATTTGTACGAGACCAATCAAGTACCGGCATGAAATTATAACAAACAGTTTGAATTCCACATTCGCCTAAATTCTTAATTGACTCCTGGTAATTTTTTGTATATAATTCCCAGTTCCCTGTTTGTTTTTTTATGTCTTCGTGAACAGGAACACTTTCAACTACAGACCAAGATAGACCTTGTTCTTCTATCATGTTTTTTCGACTAAGAATTTCTTCTTTAGTCCAAACTTCTCCATTAGGAATGTGATGAAGTGCAGTAACAATACCAGTTGCGCCTGTTTGCTTGATGTCATTAAGTGTGATTCGATCGTTAGGACCGTACCAACGCCATGTTTGTTCTATAGCCATCGTTATACTTTTTAAAGCATTTATTTATGCATATTATTGATATAAATTTTCACCGTAAATGTATAAATATGTAAAAATCCAGACCAATATAACTTATATTTTTAATTCCTGTAAAGTAAATTTATATTTATACACCAGAGTATGCACTAAATCCACCATCTACAGGGATAACTACACCTGTCACAAAATTTGCCCAATCGGATAATAGATAAAGCATGGTTCCAGTTAATTCTTCTGGTTCGCCATATCTTTCCATTGGAGTATTTCTTATAATTTTTTCACCACGAGGAGTTGATTCTCCTGTTTTTTCATCAATAAGTAAGAATCGGTTTTGGTTTGTTAGAAGGAAGCCCGGTGCAATAGCGTTAACTCTGATTCCTGTTTTTGCAAAGTGAACAGCCAACCATTGAGTAAAGTTATTGATAGCCGCTTTTGCTGCCGAATATGCCGGAATTTTAGTCAATGGAGTGTATGAATTCATTGACGATACATTAATGATTGATCCGGCTTTTTTATCAATCATATCTTTGGCAAATACCATTGTTGGAAGCAGAGTTCCCTGAAAGTTTAATGCAAATACTTTATCAAAACCTTCCATCTCTAATCCAAAGAAAGTGTCTTCCAAATTCTCCAGATATTCTTCCGTTAAGAATTCTGCTTTAGTAGTTGCATTAGCTGCATTACCACCTGCTCCGTTAATTAAATAATCAATAGAACCAAGCTCTTCATTGATTATTAATTTAGCAGAGTTTAAAGATGCTTTATCTAAAACGTTTGCTGAAATTCCTATAGATTCTGTTTTGTAGGTTTCTTTGATTTTGGCAGCTACTTTTTGTGCTGCTTCAAGATTTAGATCTAAAATTGCTGTTTTAATACCTTGTGAAGCAAGACTTTTGGCCATTGTTGAGCACAATACACCTCCGCCTCCGGTAATTACTGCAACTTTATTTTGAAGATTTAAGGGAGTCATACTTTTTAAATTGGAAGATACAAAGTATAAAGACATTTTAATCAAACAGCAAATTTGTCTATATACTTTGTATCTTAATATGTTGAGATTATTTTCTGGCAGATTCAATGTTTGCCATTAACTGTTTTACAAGTTCAGTTAATGCGTTCCAATCTTTGTTTGCCATAACATCTTTAGGGAATAAGTTAGAACCCATTCCAACACATGTTACACCTGCAGCAAACCATTTTTCAAGATTTTCTTTAGAAGTATCAACACCACCTGTTGGCATAATATCAGTCCAAGGCATTGGCGCTTTTACTGCTTTGATAAATGATGGACCACCTACTTCTGAAGCTGGGAAACACTTAACAAGGTCAGAACCTAATTCCTGAGCTTTGTTAATTTCTGAAATTGTTCCACAACCTGGAGACCACATTACTTTTCTACGGTTACAAATCTTTGCCATGTTCTCGTTTAATAATGGAGAAACAATAAAGTTTGCACCTAATTGAATATATAAAGCTGTAGTAGCTTCTTCAACGATAGAACCTGCTCCTAAAATCATTCCAGGAAGGTTTTCAAGAGCATATTTGTTTAACTCACCGAATACTTCGTGAGCGAAATCACCTCTGTTTACAAACTCAAAAACGCGGATACCGCCATCATAACATGATTTTAGAACCGCTTTACATACTTCAATGTCATTGTTGAAAAATACAGGAACAACACCTGTTTCCTTCATTGCTTGAAATACCTCTAGTTTTGTATATTTTGCCATTATATTATAGATAATTATTTTATTAAAAACTGATGATAGATTGAAGAAGCTGATCCAGAGGTGTTGATGAAAAAGTTTTTTGTGCCCGGAAAACTTCCCCCTTTAAATGTTCTATCAATCTATCATCCAAATAAATCCAAAAATGTTTTACAAAGTGTTCAAAAACAACTAAGCATTACATACGATTGTATGTTTGTTGCGATAGTACGTTTACTATCTTTTCAAAAACTAAATAATTCTTCAAAAACTTTATTTACGACACATTATATATTTGGATGTTGTATGTTGCAAAATTGTTTCTGAAACACTTTATATTAAAATTTATCTTGATACTCTACCAGATGCATCACCACCCATAAGTTTTTCAACCTCTTCTACAGTAGCAAGGTTGTAATCACCATGAATTGTGTGTTTTAAGCATGATGCAGCAGTAGCAAATTCAATAGCTTTTTGATCGTCACCTACATAAGTAAGTAATCCGTAAATTAATCCACCCATAAATGAGTCACCACCACCTACACGGTCAACAATGTGAGTGATATCATAATCAGCAGCTTTAAATAATTCTTTACCATCATATAAAACTCCTGACCAAGTATTGTGGTTAGCATTTACAGATCCACGTAAAGTTGTAATTACTTTTTTAACACGTGGAAATTGAGTCATAATTTGTTGAGATACACTTCTGTATGCTTCAGCATCAACGTGTCCTCCTGTAATATCTACACCTTCTGGTTTAATACCTAAAACCATTTCAGCATCTTCTTCGTTACCTAAAACGATATCGCAACCAGCAACTAATTCTGGCATTACTTCAGATGCAGTTTTACCATATTTCCAAAGGTTTTTTCTATAGTTAAGGTCAGTAGAAACTGTTACCCCTAATTTGTTAGCAACTTTAATTGCTTCAAGACAAGCGTCTGCAGCTCCTTGAGAAACAGCAGGAGTAATACCTGTCCAGTGGAAGAAATCAGCATCTTTTAATACTTCTTCCCAGTTTACCATACCTGGCTTAATTTCAGAAAAAGCAGAAAAAGCTCTATCGTAAACAACTTTACTAGCACGAGCTACAGCTCCGGTTTCTAAATAATAAGTACCTAATCTGTCACCTCCGTATACAATGTTATCTACGTTTACAGAATGCTTAAGTAGATCCATTTTACAAGCTTTACCAATATCATTTTTTGGTAAACGTGTTACAAATGATACATCAATACCATAGTTTGCCAATGAAACAGCAACGTTCGCTTCTCCACCACCGAATGAAGCTTTATACGATGTAGCCTGAGAAAAACGTTGATACTCAGGAGTTGCAAAACGGAGCATGATTTCTCCAAAGGTTACTACTTTTTTAGCCATTGTTTATTTTATTAAAATTAAAGTTGATATTATTCTATATAATTATTCTTCGGTAACCTTAACGGAGCCTTAAACTTTAAAGTCAAATTGTATATTATTTTAGTCATTTAAAGTAATATGTCAATATGATTTGTGGCTTTAATTACTATAATTTGCATTATTTCAATGTTGTATATGTTAATATTCTCAAAAATCTAACTTCTATATAACATTTATTTAATAAAATTATCTTTTTAAAAAACCGTTAACGAACACGAAAGTATAAAACATTTTTTAATTACCAAAATTTTTAACATTTAGTTGATATGGCTGTTTTTAATCGTAATATTTCATTGTGTGAAAATCATAGTGTTGGTATGTTGTAGATATACAGTGATTTGAGTAATTTGTATTTTGTTCAGATGTACGTCTGTTTTTAAAAGGGTGCTTGTTGAAAAAAGTGTTATTTATTTTCGTTAAAGTTAACGATGTGTAATTTTGTGTTTAGTTTTAAATGTATTTAATTATTACATCGAAGGTCAATTGATGTATATTCGTTGCAAATTTAATTTGAATGAGTAGAGTAGATAAAGAATTAAATAAAGTCTATGAACTATTGATGCTGGAGAAAGAGGAAGATTTGATTCAGTATAAAAAGAAAATGGCAAATACGTCTGTAGTAGAAAGACGTAAAGAAGGTGTGTGTTGGTATCCCTTAGATATTGATCGTACTAAATACGATTCAGGAGAGAGGTTGTTGATAAAAGTGAGAAGGGCCGTAGAGCACTCACAATCACACTTGTTTCAATCAGGAAAACTCGTTTCTTTATTTTCAAATGCAGGACGCAATAATGAAAATAAACATGCTGTTAATGGAGTGGTGAATCAGGTTCGTGATAATGAAATGGTTATTACATTAAATGTTGACACGGAACCAGAATGGCTTAGGGATGGTAATGTTGGTGTTCAGCTACTCTTTGATGAAAACTCATATTTAGAAATGGAACGTGCGTTACGCATTGTTTTGCAACCTCAGGACGATAGATTACAGCATCTTAAAAATGTTCTGCTTGGAGAAATAGAAGGTGAATTGGCAGAAAAACAAGATGTTGATATTGAGTATTTGAATTCAAGTCAGAATAATGCTTTCAATCTTGTAAACAGAGCTAAAGATGTTGCTATTATTCATGGTCCTCCTGGTACGGGAAAAACAACAACGTTGGTAGAGACCATCTTTGATACGGTTAAAACAGAGAATCAGGTTTTAGTATGTGCCCCAAGCAATGCTGCAGTTGATTTATTAGTGGATAAATTAAGTGAAAAAGGATTAAATGTGGTACGCGTAGGACATCCTGCAAGAGTTACTGAGGATGTTCTTAAAAAGACATTAGATGCACGAATTGCAAACCATAGTAATTATAAAGATTTGCGAGCTGTAAAGAAACAGGCTGAAGAATATTACCAAACAGCAATGAAGTATAAACGTAATTTTGGTTACGAAGAAAAGCAGCAACGCAGATTATTATTGCAGGAATCAAGTCAGCTTAAAAAAGAAGCAGAGCATTTGGAGTACTATATTATAAATGATATACTGTCTAATGCGCAGGTAATTGCATGTACAATGGTTGGTGCTTCAAATTATCAAATCAGGGATCGGAAGTTTCAGACAGTTTTCATTGATGAAGCTGCTCAGGGGCTTGAACCTGCAACATGGATACCTATTACAAAAGCCAATAGAGTTGTATTTGCAGGAGATCACTGTCAGTTACCACCAACAATAAAATCGTACGAAGCTGCTAAAAGCGGATTAGAAGAAACATTGTTTGAAAAAGCCATAAAAAGGAATAAAATGGATGTTATGCTTCAGGAGCAATATCGTATGCATAACCATATTATGGAGTTCTCAAGTAGGTTTTTCTATGGAGATAAGTTGCTTGCAAATGAAGAAGTATCAAACTGGAAGCTGTTTGATGAAGATATGAGTGTTGAATTTATTGATACTGCTGGTTGTGGGTATTTTGAGCAGGTTGATTCTGAAACCAAAAGTTCATATAACAAAGAGGAAAGTGAACTATTACAAAAACATTTGAGGGAATATTTATCATTGCTGCAATTTAATAAGGTGTCCGATGTTTCAATTGGCGTAGTATCGCCTTATAAAGCTCAAGTCAACTTGTTAATTGAGGAGCTTGATGGTATTAGTGCTGATTATGAAGAGTTGCATGCTAATATTGGAGTAAATACAATTGATTCCTTTCAGGGGCAGGAACGTGATGTGATATATATAAGTTTAGTTCGTAGTAATGAAAAGGGTGAGATAGGATTTTTAAGTGATATACGAAGGATGAATGTAGCTATTACCAGAGCTCGAAAGAAATTGGTGATAATTGGCGATAGTGCTACAGTTGGCCAGCATAAATTTTATAACGAATTTCTGGATTACGTAAATGAAATTGGTTCATATAGAAGTGCATTTGAGTTTATGTCTTATTGAGTTGCTGTAAGTTAACTCTATCATAATTGTAATTGAAATGATTTACTACTTTTGCATCTTTGAGATAATTTAAAGGATTGCGATAATAAATTAATAGAATGGATGGAAATATAGCAATTGTTATTCCTTGTTATAATGAATTTAACAGACTTCCTAAAAAGGATTATGTAAAGTTTTTGAATAAAACAAAGCATTGTAAAATAGTCTTTTCTGATGATGGTTCTGTTGATAATACAATACAACTTTTAGAAGAGATAAAATCTGTAGCTCCTGAAAGAGTTTTCATAAATAGAGTAGAAAAAAATGGAGGCAAGGCTGGTGCGGTGAGGAGTGGTGTTTTGTATTGTTATCAGAATAATCTGGAATTTGATAAGATTGCTTTTTTAGATTCAGATTTGGCTACTTCTTTACAGGAATGTGTTAAGATTAGTGATAGAATTAAAAAACAAATTGTTTTTGCTTTTGGATCCAGAATTCAGAAGATTGACAATAGAATTGATCGAAAATTGTATCGTCATATTATTGGTAGGGTTATAGCAACTATGATTTCTATAATTCTTGGATTAAATGTGTATGATACTCAATGTGGTTGTAAAATCTTTACTAAAGATCTTGGACAAGCCATCTTTAAAGAAGCATTTATTTCTAAATGGTTATTTGATGTAGAGCTTTTCTTTAGAATTAAATATTTATACGAAGGAACGGAAATGAAGACTATTGCCCGCGAAGTCCCTTTGAAATCTTGGATAGATAAAGATGAATCTAAGGTTAAATTCTCTTATTCCTTAAAACTTTGGTTTGATTTATATAAAATAAATAAGAAATATAAAAAATGAAGCTTTCTGAATTAATAAACGATAAGAAATTCTTCCGTAATAGTGTTATTGGAATCTTGTTATTGAGACTTTTATTGAATGCTATTCTGCCATTAATGGATAAAACAGAAGCCCGATATGCTGAAATAGCAAGAATCATGTATGAAACAAATGATTGGATTACGCCTCAAATAGATTATGGAGTTCCGTTTTGGGCAAAACCACCTTTGAATACCTGGTTGTCAGCCTTGAGTATGAAAGTTTTTGGTGTAAATGAATTTGCTGTTCGATTCCCGGCTTTTTTGTTATGCTTATTAATAGTTTTTATTATTACAAAAGCAGTTAAAGAGAAGGGCTTGTCTGTATTTATTTCTGCATTTGTAATGTTTACATTGCCTCAGTTTTTATTACATGCAGGTGTGGTTTCTACAGATACCAGTTTGTTGTTGGCAATAACTTTGGTAATGATTGGTTTTTGGAAACAGATCAATGAAGTTAAGATTAATATCTGGGGATATTTGATGTTTATTGGCTTTGGTTTGGGATTACTTGCCAAAGGGCCAATAATTATAATCCTTACTGCACCACCTATTTTTATTTGGGTGTTGTGGTTTAAGCAATGGAAAAATTTATTTACCAAGCTACCATGGATAACAGGTATCTTATTAATGGCTTTAATAGCTGTTCCCTGGTATATTTTAGCCGAAAGAAAAACCGAAGGATTTATTGATTACTTTATTGTTGGTGAACACTTTAAAAGGTTTTTCGATTCAAGCTGGAAAGGGGATAAGTATGGGTTTCCTAAGCAGCAACCATTAGGAATTGTCTGGTTATTTCTATTGGGTATGGCTTTACCCTGGATTCAGGTTGTAATAGGTAAGTTGTGGAAAGACAGAAAAGTAGCAATTAAAAATAAATGGGTGTTCTTTTTGGCAGCATGGTTAATATGGACTCCTTTATTCTTTACGGTTTCAAAAAGTTTAATACATACTTATGTTCTGCCTGTAATGCCACCTATTGCATTGTTGATTGTGCATTATTGGGAGGAAATAAAAAGAAAAAAGACGAATATTATCATCAGTTTAGTATTGCCTTCTTTGGCGGTATTAACTTTAATTGCAGGTTTGATAAATAATAACCTTGAGAAATATAGTAATACTGATAAATATTTAATTGAGTCACAGGGGGAACTTGTTAAACCTCTTTATTATTTAGGTAAGAAAAGTTATTCAAGTCAGTTTTACAGTAGGGGAAATGTTGAATCTATTTCATATGAGGAACTTGAATCAAAGATTGAAAATAAAGAATCCTTTTATGTTATTATTGCTGATAAAACACTAAAGAGAAATCCGGAATATTCTATTTCAGAACTTTCAGAAAGGCATAGTTCTCATAAGAAAAAGATATATTCTTATAATATTCAATAGTTAGTTGTTAAATACCGATATATGGCCTTGAAATATTCATTTCAGGGCCTTTTTGTTTTGTGTCTATATGAATAGACTTATCTTTTGATGGGGATATATAGATGTTTTAATGGTGAATAATCTACTTCAATTGTGGTAGAAGGAAATTAGGATAGGAAACAAAAAAGGGACTAGAAATAGTCCCTTTTTGTTATATGTAAATTGTGGATTAATCCTATTTATTTACCTGGAATGTTGCATTTCCATTTTTAATGAAATCTACAATTTGATTTGCAGCAGCTACACCAGCATTGATGTTTGCTTCAGCAGTTTGAGCACCCATTTTCTTTGGAGTAAAGAAATAACGTCCTTCAAATGCTGCGTACTCATCCTTATTGTCTGGAGCAATATCTGAAATGTAAGAGAAATCAGCTCTTTCGTTCATTAATTTAATCATATCAGCTTCGTGGATTACCTCTTTACGTGCAGTGTTAACTAAAACTGCATTTTCTGGCATTTTAGAAAGTAATTCAAAGTTGATAGAGTTTTTAGTTTGATCAGTAGCTGGAATATGTAAAGAAACATACTGACAAGTAGAGTATAATTCTTCAACTGAATCAACTGGAGTTACTCCATCAGCTTTCATTTTATCTGCGCTTACAAATGGATCATAAGCTAAAACTTCCATACCCATACCCTGAGCAATTTTAGCTACATATAAACCAACGTTTCCGTATGCGTGGATACCAATTTTTTTACCTCTTAATTCAGTCCCTGCACTTCCGTTGTATGCATTACGAGCCATGAAAATCATCATTCCAAATACTAACTCAGCAACAGCATTAGAGTTTTGACCTGGAGTGTTCATTGCAACTACATTTTTAGCAGTACAAGCTTCAAGATCAAGATTGTCGTAACCAGCACCAGCTCTTACAACAATTTTTAATTCCTTAGCAGCCTCAACAACTTCAGATGTAACTTTATCAGAACGAACAATAACTGCATCTGCATCTTTAACTGCATCTAAAAGTTGAGCGTTATCTGTATATTTTTCAAGTAAAGCAAATTCAAAACCTGCTTCTTTAACTATAGCTTCAATTTGATCTACAGCAGCTTTTGCAAAAGGCTTCTCTGTAGCAACAAGTACTTTAGTCATAATATTGAGAATTGATTTTTTGAGTTATTAGAAATAGAAATCCGAAGCCTCAAAGAGACTTCGGTAATAAATTTATATTTTATTATTAGTGCTTAGATGCAAATTCTTTCATTGCAGCAACTAATACTTCTACACTTTCTTTTGGAAGAGCGTTATAAGTAGAAGCACGGAATCCACCAACAGAACGGTGACCTTTAATTCCTACACAACCTTTAGAAGTTGCAAGTTCCATAAAGTCTTTTTCTAGTTCTACATATTCGTCATTCATTACAAAACAAATGTTCATTAAAGAACGGTCTTCTTCAGCTTCAACTGTCGCTTTAAAGAATTTGTTGCTGTCGATTTCATCATAAAGAATAGAAGCTTTATCGATGTTTTTCTTTTGCATAGCAGCAACACCACCTTGGTCTTTTAACCATTTTAAAGTTTGAAGAGCAGAGAATACAGGTAATACTGGAGGAGTATTAAACATAGATTCTTTATCAATGTGAGTTCTGTAATCTAACATTGTAGGAATTGCTCTGTCAACTTTACCTAATGCATTTTCGTTAACAATTGCAATAGTAACACCAGAAGGAGCAAGGTTTTTCTGTGCACCAGCGTATATGATGTCATATTTAGATACGTCAATTGGACGAGAGAAAATATCAGAAGACATATCAGCAACCAATCTAACACCTAAATCAAGATCAGTTTTGATTTCTGTTCCGTAAATAGTGTTGTTAGAAGTAATGTGTAAGTAGTCTGCATCAGCAGGTACTTCAAAATTCTTAGGTATATAAGTGTAGTTTTTATCTTTAGAAGAAGCTACTTCAACAACCTCACCAAAAAGTTTTGCTTCTTTTTGAGCTTTTGAAGCCCAAGCTCCAGTATTTAAATAAGCAGCTTTTGTTTTTAGTAAGTTATATGGAGCCATGCAAAATTGTGTACTTGCACCACCACCAACAAAAATAACCTGGTATCCAGCTGGAAGATCTAATAATTCTTTAACAAGTGCTATGGCTTCATCCATTACCGCAACGAATTCTTTGGATCTATGGGAAATTTCCATAACAGATAAACCTGTTCCTGCGAAATCTAAAACAGCCTCAGCTGTATTTTTAATTGTGTATTCCGGTAAAATAGATGGTCCGGCGTAAAAATTATGCTTTTTCATGCGTTAAATAATTTTGTTTTACACTTAGATAGCCATTGCTATATCTAATAGTATCGATAATGGTTATTACTTTTTATAAATCACTAAAAATCAAATTGCGGTTAATTGCTTTTACATAAAAAATGAATTTTTATTAAGCTTATATTTTCCTGATTTGATTTCTAGCGCAAAATTAGAAAAATATGTCACTAATACCCATAAATTATAATAAAACATAGTTATATACTATAATAAATTGTTATACGGAATTAGGCTTTTTTGTGATCTTTCTAGTCTTATAAAGTTGAATATTAGCTATGTATGGGTGTTTTGTGAGTGAGTTTGAAAGCTAATATAAATCATGAAAAAAATCTTTAATTGTTGATAAAAATCATTTTTAAAGCTTTGAGAGGTCAGGATTAGGTTTGGTATTTATGTATATTTATTCAATAATTTTAAACAAACGGTAACTTAGTTACTTCTGCTTTTAACTTCCTGTTTCTAACTTTTATGTAAATCGCAGTCGACGTTTTTGCAAAATCATTTTTAATATAGCCCATTCCAATACCATATTTTAAAATAGGAGAGTGGGTTCCTGATGTTACAGTTCCAATTACATTGTCATCCTGATCTACAATTTCATATCCATGACGAGGAATGCCTTTGTCAATCATTTTAAATCCTTTAAGTTTTTTATCGACACCAATTGTTTTTTGATTTAAAAGGTAGTCTTTGTCTATAAAATCTTTTTTGTCGGTAAACTTTGTAATCCAACCTAAACCAGCTTCAATAGGAGAGGTGGTATCATCAATGTCATTACCATATAAACAAAAACCTTTTTCTAATCTTAATGTATCGCGGGCACCTAAACCTATTGGTGCAATATTGAATTCTTCTCCAGCTTCAAAAACTTTTTCCCAGATAGATACAGCATCTTCGTTATACATATATAATTCAAAACCTCCGGCACCTGTATATCCTGTATTAGAAATAATTACATTTTCAACTCCGGCAAAACTACCAGTTGTAAAACTGTAATATGGAATTGATGATAAATCTACTTCTGTTAGCTTTTGTAATACTTTAATTGCATCAGGTCCCTGAATAGCTAACTGTGAGATTTTATCAGATGCATTTTCTAATTCTGCATTCATTGTGTTATTGGCATTACACCATTCCCAGTCCTTATCAATATTGGCTGCATTAACCACAAGCATATATTTTTCTTCATCATACTTGTATACCAGTAAGTCATCAACAATTCCTCCTTTTCCATTCGGAAAACAACTGTATTGGGCTTTGCCAATAGTTAGAGTGGACGCATCATTAGACGTTACTTTTTGAATGAATTCAAGTGCTTTTGGACCTTTTACCCAAAATTCACCCATGTGTGAAACATCAAATACACCAACTGAGTTTCTGACTTGTAAATGTTCATTAGTGATACCTGAGTATTCCACAGGCATTTCATATCCTGCAAATGGAACTATTTTTGCTCCTAATTTTTCATGTAAATCAAAAAAAGCTGTTCTTTTCATTTGTCAATTTTTTATCTTCAGATGTATGTTGCCATTGAACTTTTTAGATAGCAATTGCAATTTATTCACAAAATTTTAATGGCTTAATACAACTGTTTATGTCATTTATTTGTTATTTAAATAAGCTATTGAGGTCTTTCATAAATATTAATACTTCTCATATAGCAGTTTTAAAGAAAAAACATTAATTTAAGTATGATATACAAATGTATGAATTAAGGTAATTGACAAATATGATTTATATTCTCTTTTCAGGATGAATTATGTATAGCTAAAAATATTTAAATAATTTACAGGTAACCCTAAAAATTAACATGATAATATGGTTATTTGATAAAAAAAAGTAGATTTGTAATATATTTAAAGATATAACCAAGACTAGTCTTTATGGAAGATAAAATGAAATATGTAGATCTAACCTATTTAGAAGGTATTGCTGATGGAGATACTAGTATTATAAAAGAATTAGTAGAAATATTTTTAGATCAGATGCCTGAGTTTACTGATGGTTTTGATCAGTATTTAAAAGAAAAAGACTGGTTAAAAATTGCTGCTATTGCTCATAAAGCCAAATCATCTGTTGTATCAATGGGAATGCAGGAATTAGGAAATATTGATCTTAAAAATCTGGAACTACTTGCGAAACAGATGCGCATTAATGAACTTAATGACAAAGAAATTATCACTGAATCACAAAAAGAAGAGATAATTACATTGGTTAAGAATTTTGAAGGTTATCCTGAAGACAGAATTAGTTGGGTTAAAGAAAATGCTAATATATCAGAGTTAAATAATTTAGTAGTAAAATTTAATGACGTTTGTGGTAAAGCTGTTGAAGAGCTTTCTCAAGTAATAAGTACGTATTAAACCTTAGATATCTCATGTTAGAAGTAAAAGACAATAAAGATGCAATAATTGTAAGCATTAATCAAAAAGACAGATTAACAGCTGCATCTGCTGAAGAAGTTAAGATAGAATTAACTAAAGTGGTGTCCGAAAGTAAAGGAAATGTTGTTTTGGATTTAGCAAATATTAAATTTATAGAGGTAAGTAGATAATTACTTATATTTGCCACTAGTAAAAATTAGGGATACATGGAATTATTCAAAGGACAAAATGCTCTAAAGTTTGCTGATCGTTTCCGTACGGATGATGATTGCTTGGAATATTTGGCCAACATTAAGTGGTACCAAGGTTTTAAGTGCGTTAAATGTGGGCATCAAGGCTACCAGCAACGCAAGCATCACGGAAGAATCTGCAACAAGTGTGCGCATATTGAGTCAGCTACCGCCAACACACTCTTTCACAAAGTGAAATTTGGAGTACGCAAAGCCTTTTACATTTGCTTTGAGATGTCAACCTCAACCAAGAGTTTGTCAGCAAGCTATATGTCAGAACGTATAGGAGTGACTGAAAAAACAGCACGACTATTCATGCATAAGGTTAGGGAAGCGATGCAATCAAGCGGCAACAACCCGATGGATGGAAATGTACACATCGACGAATTTGTGGTAGGAGGCAAAGAAGAAGGTAAGGTTGGTCGCAGTTACAACTGCAAGAAAAAGAAGGCGGTATGTGCTGTTGAGCTTACCGATGATGGGAAAGTAAAACGTATGTACTCGATGAAAATCAACAATTACTCATCGAAAGAACTTAAAAGGCTTTTTGATGCTCATATATCCCAAAATGCCAGTGTGACCACTGATTGTTGGAGAGGTTATCGCCCTTTGATGAAGGATTACAACATAGAACAGATTGAAAGCATGGGAGGCATGAATTTTAAAGCCTTACATACAATGATACACCAAGTGAAGTCGTGGATTAGAACAACCTATTCTTGGGTTAGCGAATGGCATATAGATAAATATTTTAATGAGTTTTGCTACAGAATCAACCGATCACAAATGAAAGATAACATCTTTAACAACTTAATGTACCGCATGGTGGAAGCTGACAAAATTAATCAGAAAGATTTGATAGGTGCTTAGCTACTGACCTCCAAAATTTATTGATAGTACAGGTATTGGGGTAATTATATCTGCATTAAAAACTGCAAGACAAAACAATATTAATTTTTATTTGTGTTGTGTTCAAAATGATGTAATGAGTCTTTTAAAGCTGATGAAGCTTGATAAAGTATTTGATTTGTATGCAAGTGAAAACTAAGAAAATAAGATATAAATAAAAAAAGGTGATTCAATATTGAATCACCTTTTTTTATTTATATTATTTCAACGGTTGAAATAGGAAGCCAACCATCATTTCCATCACTTATCTGAATTCTGTACCATTCTCCTACAGACTCTAAAATCTTTACTTTGGTACCTTCATGTAATATAAATAGTTCTGTGCCGCTTATAGAAGGTGAACTTTTTATTGTGACTGAAGGTTCAAAAATAATGGCACTGTTTCTTTGGGTTAATAAATTTTTCTGTTTTGCAGAAAAACTAAAGGATATAACACATATGATTATTAATAGAATTCCTATGTAAAATGATATTTGTTTTAGTGCTCTTGATTTAGAATATAAGAATATACCTATTAATAACAATCCTATAGCAAATGAAGCTATTGATATTATTGCCCATGTATCTGATTTTGTTTTATTCCTGAAGCTCTTAAACCAGGATACTAAAAAGAATTCACCAACAGTTTCAAGCTTATCTGTAATTTGAGAATTGGCCATTTCTAAATTGTAAGCAATATCTTTATCGTGAGGAAGTATAAGTTTAGCTCTCTCGTAATTTAAAATGGCCTTTGGTAATTTTCCTGCCTTATAATATGCGTTACCAAGATTGAAATAAATTTCACCACTTTCCACTCCTGAATTCAAAATTTCTTCATAAGTAGTTATTGCTTCTTGGTAGTTCTGATTTTGAAAGAACTCATTTGCTTTTTCAAATCTTGAATCTTTTTTGGCAAAAGAACTAGAAAAAGTAAGTGTAATTACTAATATGGAAAATATAAATCGTTTCATCATGTTTCAATTAAATATTACTTAAACAAACTTATTCTTAATTACCTTTTAATTTGATTATCAAGTTTGCTAATGTTATTTAAGGCTTTGTTATACAAGCTGTCCATTTGGGCTGTTTCTCCACTGGAAGGAGAAAAACGAGCAAATTCACAAGTATCTAAAATTTCCAGAAGTTCATCTTTAACCTCTTCAGAAACGCCTCTTTTAATAATTAATTCCACTGCTTTTTCTTTGCTTAATTCGCTTACAGGCAAGAATAACTTGTCGCTTAAATAACTATATAATGCTTTTAATACCTCCTCATAAAAAGCTTCATGATTATTTTCTTTAAGATAAACAGAAGATTTTTTCAGACGTTTAGTTGCCATTTTGTTGGCTTTTTTATTCTTAACAAGATGAATGTTCGCATTTTCATGCATTTTCTTCTTATTGAAGAAGTAAACAATGATAAAGATGATTATAGGAATTATATAACCCAGGTAAAATAATAAAGATCCAAATAAGAATGTTCCTTTATCTTTTAAGCTCAGATTCTCTGTTTTAATAAATCTAATATCCTTACCAATAAACTGAACATCTTCTCTGTTTACACTTGATGGAATATAAGTTGTACCATTAGGCTCTTCACTACCTTTTTCTACTTCAATGTTAATTGGATCTGATTTTAAACTAATAAACTTACCTTGTTTAGGATTGAAGTAAGTAAATACTAATGGATCAATAGTATAGCTACCTGAATACCTTGGAATAATCAAGTATTCAAAGCTTTTTGACCCTTTCATCCCTGAAACAGTGTTTGTAAAGTTGTTTTTTGTGGTTGGATCAAAAGTATCAAAGTCCTTAGAAAAATTAAATTCAGGAATAGACATAAGTTTATGATTTCCTGTACCAGAAACTACTGCTTTAATTGTTATTCCATCATTAACTTTTGCTTCATTTTGTGAACAAGTAACATTTAGACTTAAATCTCCAACAGCTCCGGAAAAACTGGATGGTATTGGTGCTGGAAATGGTTTAACATTAATTGTTAATGGTTTTGATGATACGCGTTTTTTAACCATACGGTAATTGTTATCAAAAAAATCATCAAATATGCTCGTAGACCTTCTGTTTATACGTTGTTTAATCAGAAACTCTATTTCTGTAGCATCAATAGTTTGTTGGCCACTTTTTTGAGCATATAATACTTTTCTTTCAAGTGTGCCAACTCTGTATTGCTTATTGTTTACAAACTCGTAAGTCCATTGAATGTTATTTCCATCCTCAATATCCTGAACAATGAAATTCCTATAATCAGGATGTTTGATATCAGATATATTATCAAGGTTTATTCTGGTATATATTTTTGTTGTTAAAACAAGAGGCTCTCCTTGATATATACTTGATTTATTATTTGATACTGTAATAAATAAATCATCTTTAGAAAAAGAATTACTGCTATCACTCTCCTGATTTTGACTTTGTTGAGTTGTGGCTCCACCTTCGTTTTTTACGACTTCAATACTTAAACTGTTACTTTCGACCTTTTTGCCATCGACAGTTATCTGTGCCGGAGCCAAAGTATATTTACCTGGTTTATCACATTTTAATATGTATGTATAGGTGTACTCCTTACTTCTGGTTATTTTTCCATTTATTATTTGAGTACTGGAACTAGTCATTATACTAGGTCCCATTAACACAGTAAAATCGTTTAATTGAGGTAATCTTAAGTCTTCACCTTCCTCATTAACACTGTATATTAATTGAAATTTTTCACCAGAAAGAACTGCGCCTTTAGCTTGAGCTTTAAACTCAACATCCTGAGCGAGCAGAGTAGAAGAAAATATTGCAATTAATAAAGTGAATAATATAGAGCGTTTCATTTTTCTATAATTTTTTATTTTAGCCACAAAAGTAATATAAATACTTACTAATAGTTACCAGTTCTTTTCAATGTTTCCAGCAGGATTACCTTTTACTTTTTTCATTTTCTCCTGCAACTCCTTTTCATCCTGATTAAGAGCATTTAAAATGCGTTGAGCATCTTCTTTTGAAATATTGTCATTTTGTGGTTTACTATCCTGGCTATCTGGTGTACCATCGTTGTTAGAATCTGTATCTCTGTAATCAGGTGTTCCATCTCCATCTGTATCTTTCGGTTCACTTGGATTTTCACCTGCTTCCTCTTTATCCGGTTTGCCATCATTATCCGAGTCTTGATCTTTGTAATCAGGAATTCCATCTTTATCAGTATCCTGATTTGGATTTTGTTTACCTTGATTATCTTGTTGTTCTTTTTCATCAGGTATACCATCTCCATCAGAATCTTGCTGTTGCTGATCTTGATTTTGTTTGTCTTGCTGATCTTTGTTTTGTTGATCTTTATCTTTATCCTGATTTTGTTTGTCTTTATTTTGATCCTGATTCTTCTTATCCTGTTCTTGTTGTTGCTTCATTTTTTGAGCAACAATTAAATTATAACGTGTCTCGTCATCTAAAGGATTGTTTTTTAACGCCGTTTTATATGAATTTATTGCATTATCAATATCCTTTTTTGCCAGATAACTATTTCCAATATTGTGATTAATTATTGCTTTTTGTTCCTTAGTTAATTTATCTTGATTAATACTCTTAAACTGATTTAATGCTTCTTCGTATTTTTCTTGTTTGTAATAAGCGTCACCTAAGTTAAATTCAGCTTCAAAGGAGCTTTGTCCTTCTTTTAAATTATCTAATGCTTTTTTATATTCAATTTCTGATTCAATATATTTCTCATTAGAAAACTCTTTGTTTCCATTACGAATAAACTTTCGTTCCTTTTGTGCGGAAACAACAGTTACGCCTATAAATAGTATTAAAATTGATATTATATATCTCATTTTGCGTCCTCCTTATTTTCCTCAAAAAGATTGATGTTTTTAAAGTATTTATTTTTGCGTTCAAGAATAATGAAATCTATTAACAAAAACAGTAAAGCTAATAAAGCAACATATTGAAACTGATGATCGTAGTCGGTATATATCTTTGCATCCATTTCTGTTTTTTCCAGCTTTGATAAATGATCAACTAAATCATTAATACCCTTCCTGATATTATTCGCAGAAATAAACTCTCCATCACCATTCTTAGCAATTTCAATAAGCATGTCTTCATTTAACTTTGAAATAACAACGTTTCCTTCGCGGTCTTTCATAAAGTTGTTGTTGTTACTTCCTGGAACTGGTATAGGTGAACCTTTGGGTAAACCCATTCCAACTGTATATACTTTAATTCCTTTTTCAACTGCAGCTTTTGCGGCAGCAACGGCATCGTCTTCGTGGTTTTCACCATCAGTGATAACAATAATTGCCCTGTTAATATCTTCCTGAGAACTAAAAGATTTTATACCTCGTTCAATAGCTGCACCAATTGCAGTACCTTGAGTAGGGATAATTCCTGTATTAATTGTAGATATAAACATCTTTGCAGATGGGTAGTCAGTTGTAATAGGTAATTGCGTATAGGCTTGTCCTGCAAAAACTATTAATCCAACTTTGTCGTTTTGTAATTTGTCAACCAATTGGTAAATAGCTCTTTTTGCTCTGTCTAGTCTGCTCGGCTGAATATCCTGGGCATTCATACTGTTCGATACATCTAGAGCGATCATTATTTCAATACCCTTGCGTTTAACCGTTTCTAACTTTGATCCAAACTGAGGTCCTGCAATTGTAATTATTAAAAAAACAATTACTAATAGCATAATATAAAACTTAACAACAGGTCTTACTGCAGAAGCATTGGGCATAAGCGATTCCAATAATTCTGGATTACCGAATCGTTGTAAAGCTTTCTTTCTTCTTTTTCCAATAATTAAGCTTAGAAAGGCTAATATTGGAACTATAATTAATAAATACAGATATTCTGGATTTTCAAATCTAAACATGATTTCTAATATAATTTAAATTATACTAAGGAAGATTTCTAAGAACAGTTGACTTAATAAAAACTTCCGCAATAATAAAAAGAGCGGCCAAAATTGCAAAAATCAGGTATTCTTCAGAACGCTTTGTGTATTCTTTAACCTCAATTTTTGTTTTTTCCATCTGATCAATCTCTTCATATATGTGCTTTAAGCTGTTTTTATCAACAGCTCTAAAATATTGACCTCCTGTTGTCTCTGCAATCTCTTTCATCATGTCTTCGTCAATCTTAACTTCTTCTTCAACATAACGTGTACCATAAGGTGTTTGAACAGGAATTTGTGCGACTCCTTTTGATCCTACACCAATAGTATATACTCTGATTCCGAAAGTTTTAGCTATTTCTGCAGCTGTTAAAGGTGCTACCTCGCCACGATTGTTAACACCGTCAGTTAATAATATAACTACTTTGGATTTTGCTTTACTATCCTTAATTCTGTTAACAGCAGTTGCTAAACCAAGTCCAATTGCAGTTCCATCTTCAACCATTCGTGTTTTAATATCGTGAGTAAGATTAATTAAGGTGGCCTTGTCTGTAGTTAAAGGACATTGAGTAAAACTTTCCCCTGCAAAAATTACTAAACCAATTTTATCATTTGGTCTTGCTGCCATAAACTCAGTGGCTACATCTTTTGCAGCTTCAAGTCTGTTTGGTTTAAAATCCAAAGCTTCCATACTGGAGGAAATATCCAGTGTCATAACAATATCAATTCCTTCTGTAACTACATCTCTTGAACTATTTGTAGACTGTGGCCTGGCTAATACTATAACAATAAAAATTATGGCAATTGACCGTAAAACAATAGGTGTGTGTCTTAAATACACCTTCCACGATACAGGAGCTTTTTCAAATCCCTTTAGTGATGATATTTGTAACGAAGCTTGTGCGCTTTTTTGTTTCCAAATATACCAGGCTATCATAGGTAATAATACCAACAATAAATAAAAGAAATTTGGATGTAAAAAGGTTATGCTACTCATTTTTTAACTCATTATGCATTTGAAAATGCAGATTGTTACTCGTTAGAATTTTTATCTTTTTCTAACATTATTTCTTTTTCTTCATCTAATGATTTAATGATATTTTCTTTGGTTTTTTCCACAAAGAAATAAGCATTCATTATCGTCATTGCATGTTCGTCAGGCAATGGTTCAAACTTTGCAAATTTCACTAAATCTGAGAGTTCAAGAATCTGATTTAAATGATCATAAACTTCTTTATCAATTTGACCTGATTTCTTTAATTCCGTTAGAATTTCAATTGAAGTTTGTTCTAATGCCGGAATTGTATACCTGTTTTCAATATACTCTCGTAAAGTGTTAGAAACACTGGTGTAAAATTCCTTAATTTTATTGTTCTCCCACAACTTAGATGCTTTTATTTTGTCAAGCTCTCTAATGGCAATGACATGAGCAGGTTCGTCTGGTTTAGCTTTTATAAAGATATTGCCGGTTCCTTGCTTTTTCTTTTTATAGTACAAGTATAACCAAATAGCTATAGCAATAACTAATAAGATACCTATTCCCAGATATATATACTCGATAATTTCAGACAATTTAAACGGTGAATCTTGTACCCCTTTTATGTCAATAACACCTTTTTCAGGATTTACATCTTCAAAAGGATTTATAACATTTAAACTTAAAGGATCAGTATCAACTGTCTTTTTTAGTTCTCCGTCAAAAACCTCAAATTTAATGGGTGGTATATAGTGTAATCCACTGTCAAATGATGTAATTCTGTATAGTTGGGATAAAACAAGTCTGTCGTTATCAAGTTTAATACTGTCAATTTCTCCTTTTTCAACGATTTCAATGTTTTTAGTAATCGTATCATTGAAAACCGGAAAATTAATTTTCATTCCTTGAGGCTGACTAACTTCAATTTTTAAATCAATTTGTCCTCCAATTAAAATCGTAGTAGAATCTAGCGTTGCTGATGCATTTACATTCTGAGCTTTAATCCCGAAAGAACATAAGAATGAAATACATACTACGATGAAGAGAGATCTTAAAATTGATTTATTGTATTTAAAGAAATCAATGTTTATTGAGTTCATTATATTCGTTTTTTAAATAAATACATAAGAGCCTTTACGTAATCTTCATCCGTCCTGATTGATGCATTATCAATACCACATTTTGTAAATATGGATTTTGTATTTTCATCATTTTCTATCCAATGCTGTTTAAAAGCTTCTCTTACCTTACTGTTTGATGTATCAATCCACGAATAAGCTCCGCTTTCTGCATCCTTTAGTTTAATTAAACCAATTGAAGGCATTTCAGTTTCTCTTTCGTCATATACTTTAAGAGCTACTATATCATGCTTTTGATTTGCAATTTTTAATGGATTTTCAAAATTTTCATCCATAAAATCTGATATGATAAAGCTTGTACAACGTTTTTTAATTGCGTTTGTCAAATACCTTAATGCTTCTCCAATGTTGGTAGTTCTGTTTTCCGGCGTAAAAGATATCAGTTGTCGAATAATATGTAATATGTGTTTTCTTCCTTTTTGTGGCGAAATGAATTTTTCTATTTTATCAGAAAAGAAGATAACTCCAATTTTATCATTGTTTTGGATAGCTGAAAATGCTAATACAGCTGCAATTTCTGTAATTACATTTTTTTTGTATTTAAATGAAGTTCCAAATTCTCTTGACCCCGAAACATCAATTAATAACATTACTGTTAATTCCCTTTCTTCCTCAAAAACTTTTACATAGGGATGATTAAATCGCGCAGTTACATTCCAGTCAATGTTTCTGATATCATCACCATACTGATATTCCCTAACTTCACTAAAGGTCATACCCCTGCCTTTAAAGGCAGAATGGTATTCACCAGCAAAAATATTATTCGAAAGTCCTCTTGTTTTTATCTCAATTTGACGGACTTTTTTTAACAGATCCGTTGTTTCCATTTTCTTTTATTTATTGATTAATAAATTGGATATTAATCCAGCTTAACTCTAATAAAAGACTATGGTACCTCAACAGTATTAAGAATATCGTTAATTACTTCAATTGAAGTTACATTGTTAGCTTCTGCTTCGTACGACAAACCAATACGGTGACGTAATACATCATGACATACCGCTCTCACATCTTCTGGAATTACATATCCTCTTCTTTTAATAAAAGCATAAGCTTTTGCAGCCATCGATAAGCTAATACTTGCACGAGGAGAACAACCATAGGATATCATTTCTTTGTATTTATCCAGATTGTATTTTTCAGGATATCTTGTTGCAAAAACAATATCTACAATGTATTTCTCTATTTTCTCATCCATGTAAACATCTTTAACAACCTTTCTGGCTCTGATAATATCATCAGGCTTTAATATAGATGATGCTTTTGGGAATGATTGAGCTAAGTTATGTCTGATAATCATTTGCTCTTCCTCTTTCTGTGGATAATCAATAACCAGTTTCAACATAAAACGGTCAACTTGAGCTTCAGGTAGAGGATAGGTACCTTCCTGTTCAATCGGGTTTTGAGTTGCCATTACTAAAAATGGTTCTTCCAGTTTATGTGTTGTGTCTCCAATGGTAACCTGACGTTCCTGCATTGCTTCTAATAAAGCACTTTGAACTTTAGCAGGGGCACGGTTAATCTCATCAGCCAATACAAAATTTGTGAAGATAGGTCCTTTTTTAATAATGAATTCTTCGTTCTTTTGGCTGTAAATCATTGTACCTAAAAGGTCGGCAGGCAAAAGATCCGGAGTAAACTGTATTCTACTAAATTTTGCATCAACTATTGTTGCAAGAGTGTTGATAGCTAATGTTTTTGCCAAACCAGGAACTCCTTCTAATAATATGTGCCCGTCACTTAATAATCCAATTAAAAGTCCTTCAACCAAATGTTTTTGACCAACAATAACTTTATTCATTTCAATGGTTAGAAGGTCTACGAAAGAACTTTCGCTTTTAATTCTTTCATTTAACTCTCTTATATCTACAGATTGCTCCATTAGTTTTAATATTTCTTGTTAATATTATATTTTGTTTTTAATGAGGAATCCAAAATTAGCTTTTTAAAATACCGTCATGTAAACCTGAGTGTTAAATAATGTTAATGGAATTATGGAAGCCACTGTTAATTCTAAACTTTAACTATTCTTTAACTTTTTATTTTACCCATTTTAACGGATTGAACATTTATAAGAATTAAGAGTTATTTGAACATTGTTGTTCTGATTTTTAATGTAAATTCGAACAATGTTAAAAGGAAAATAGTATTGATTAAAAATTATAGTTTATGTTTGAGGATAGAGATTTTGTTTGTAAACATATGATGCTGAGAAAAGGTGAGTTGGTTCGTTTAATACATGAAAAAGGATTGAAGACGATGGATGATGTTCAGGATGAAACCAATGCGGCAACAATTTGTGGTTCGTGTTATGCGGACCTGGAAGAGATTTTAGAAGAGGAACTAAAAAAAGAAAAAGAATAGATTTATTAAGTCTGCATAGTTAATATTATGCAGACTTATTGTTTAAACAGTAGTGAACTATCTCCATAACTTAAAAACCTGAAATTGTTTTCTAGAGCATAAGTGTAAATTTTTCTCCAATTATCTTCTTTAGTAAAAGCTGCAATTAATAGTAATAATGTGCTGTTTGGTTGATGAAAGTTTGTAATTAATCTGTTTACAATTTTAAATTCATAGCCAGGTGCAATCATTATTCCAGTAAAGCTTTGTAGAACAGAAGTACCCTTTGATTTTAAATGTTGTTTTAATTTTTCAAGAGCCTCATTACTTGAATAGTGTGATGGTAAATTGTAAGGATCCCATTGTGAAATGCTAAATTCTTCTATACCTTCAAGTAATTTAACACCTAACCAGTATAAGCTCTCCAATGTTCTAACTGTTGTAGTGCCGGTGCTGGTAATATTGTTCTCATATTTTAATAATAAATCAATAGTCTTTTCTTCTACAAAAAAATGTTCAGTGTGCATTTCATGATCCGAAATCATTTCTGTTTTAACAGGTTTGAATGTTCCTGCGCCCACGTGTAAAGTCACATCGGTTGTTTGGATGTTATTTTTGTGAAGTTCAGAAAGAATGTCATTTGTGAAATGCAGTCCTGCTGTAGGTGCTGCAACAGAACCTTTGTGATTTGAATACACCGTCTGATATCTGGCTAAATCAATTTCTTCTGTATCTCTGTTTAAATATGGAGGGATTGGAATATTGCCAATGTGCTCAAGGATATCTCCAAATGTTATGTTGTCATTATTCCAGTTAAATCTAATAATTTGAGCATCATCAAGTATTTGTTCTCTGTTGATACTAATTGTGATATTTTGATTATTTAATATAATGTTTTTTGATAAAGTTCCGCTTTTCCATTTTTTAGAGTTTCCAACTATACATTTCCATGAACAACCACTCTTTGTCTGGAAAACTAAATTTAAATCAGTAGGTTCAACCGGCTCAAGGCAAAAAACTTCAATATTTGCACCTGTAGTCTTTTGAAATTGGATACGAGCTTGAATTACCTTGGTGTTATTAAAAACAACTAAACTATCAGCTGGTATATATTTATGTATGTTTATAAAATTACTTTCAGTAATGCTTTTGTTATATATTAAAAGCTTGGAATCATGTCTGTTTTCTAAAGGGTATTTGGCAATCTTATCTTGTGGTAAATTATATGAGTAATCTTGTATGCTGATATTTGGTTTATTCATAATAGAAATTCCTATGTGCTTAAATAATAACAGGTAATAATTAAAGGCTGCAAAAATAATTAACATTTATGAGAAATAGCAGAACTATTTTTATAATTTCATGATCTGAAAATGATTAATGGAATAATAAAATGGCGATAAAAATAGGTGATAAGGTAAGGTTTTTGAACGAAGTAGGAGGAGGTATAGTTAGTAGAATAGAAGGTGGTAAGATGGTTTATGTTCTGGATAATGAGGGGTTTGAGATTCCATCGTTAATGACAGAGGTTGTTTTGGTTGAAAAGAAGGTTGTAGAAAAGCATGAAGAAAGTGAAGTTGGCGCAGATGAAGTTGTTGATGTAGTTGAAGAAACTGAAGAAGAGGGAAATCCGAAGATTTTGTTGGCTTTCCTAAGGAGTTCTGTGATGCCAACTAATGTTGCTTTGTATTTAATAAATGATTCGAATTTTTTTGTTTTTTATGCCGTTGGTAAGATAATCGATGAAAATATTGATAATGACTTTAATGGTATTATAGAACCAAATACTAAAATTCAGTTAAGTGAATTTAATATAAATGAAATTGATGGTATAAAGTATCATGTAGATGCATTAATGTTTAGAAAGAATATTGAGTATAAGCATAAAGATCCAATTAAATATGAGGTTAAGATTAATGGAGCTAAACTGTTAAAAGAAGGAAGTTATGTTTCAAATGAGTATTTTCAGGAAAAAGCATATCTGCATTATGTTTTAAAAGGAATAGTAGAAGAAAAGATAGAGGCTTTAACAAATAAAAATTTTAATAAAATTATTAAGGAGAAGGATGGGAAGCCTAAATCTTCAAAGGTAAAGTTAAAGGATGATGATAAAATTTTAGAAGTTGATTTGCATATTCATGAATTGCTGGATGATGTAAGAGGACTCTCGAACAAGGAGATGTTGGATATTCAAATGCAGAAGTTTTATACTATTCTTGAGGAAAATAAAAATAAAAAGCATAAAAAAATAGTCTTTATTCACGGTGTTGGTAATGGTGTGTTAAAAAGTGAAATACGTAAAGCTATGGAAAGAAAGTATAAATGGCATACATTTCAGGATGCTTCCTTTAAGGAATATGGTTATGGGGCTACGATGGTGATAATTTGACAGATATGTGTGTTGTAGCATAAGGTAAATAAGAAAATATAGAAGCCCGGGTTTAGTACTTTACTAGATCCGGGCTTTTTTTATGATCTAAAATTTAGAATAAGGATATCTCAAATATATTCTTGTATAGATAATTTTAAATTCATTAATCATATTTTAATAATATCATATCTTAATTATATTTAATAGCTTATTATTTTTATAAGTTATATTAATAATTTTAAATGTAATAATCTTAAGTAATAATATTCAATACAATTAAAAAATATATAGCTACAATTAAAAATAAGATAAATAATATTTGGAAAACTAATTAAATAATTATAATCTTTATGATTATTTATATTATTATATAATAAAATTTAATATATTTATACTATATATGCATTATACTAAGTTTACAAAACAAGATTATTTGTATAGATTAGATGAGATCACTTCCTATAGTATTAGGGAATCAGAGATTCGTAATGCAGTGAGTGGATTTGGTTATGGACAGTCTAAACTCAATGAAGGTAGAAGGTTGTGGGAGAATCTTAAAGTATTATATATAGAAGCTCAGGAGAAATCTTCTTTAAAGAGAAGTTGTCATGCTGAGAAAAAACGGAAACAAAAAGAAGTGCATAAAATATATATGAGGTATTTAAAGCTCGCCAGGATTGCATTTGTTGATGATATTGAAGCTCAGGAAGCTTTGTTTTTAACTGGTGCTCGAGCTCGAACATATGATAAGTGGTTTATGCAAGTTTCTGTTTTTGTAAATAATTTAAAAAGTAGTACATCTTACATAAACGAGATGCTAAAGTATGGAATTACACAAAAACATGTTGATGATTTGAAAATTCAGTTAAATGAATTGAGTGAGCTTTCTGATAAATGTGTTAGGATTACTGCAGTAGTAAGAATGTTAAACCATAAGGTGAAGAAAGAAACAATACAGGTTCAGCATTGGGTGAGTAGTTACTTGAAGGTTGCTAGAATAGCCTTGGAAGATAATCCTGAAGTAATGGCGCTTCTTGGATTGGCTGATAAGAATTAGTATATAAATTTCGTTATTTTACGAACTTACTTTAGTCTATTGAATTATGGTGTTTGTGTGATAAAATAAGGGTTTTGTAAAAATATTGAGTGCTTAATATTTGCTATGTAACCAATATATTGTTGTTTCGTACAAACGTTTAAGTAAAAATGCTACTTAAAATAATATTATTGTTATTTTTGGCAGGTGGGATTGTGTGGTGTGGCATTTGATTGAATTATTTTATATACAATGTTGTGTTGTGTGTAATTTTTGTTGATTGTAAATGCTGTAGATGTTATCAAATTGGGACCTTGATAATAGTATAGCTTTTTAAAAACCATGACCGTGAAAACCAGGAGTCATTATATTTTGTGATTATGATGAAAAACTTAAACCGAATAATTAGTATCCTTTTTCTAGTTTCAATAGGATTAATTTCTAATGGAGTAGAGGCGTTTTCTCAAGTGATGAAAAAGCCAGGGAGAAATGCGACTAAAGTTGAAAAAGCATGGTATTATGGAACTTCTTCTTTAAAAGGTGCGGATGGTGTATTGTCTGATTTACCTGATGCTTTATGTTCTACAGATGGAGTAGTTGAAATTTATGTAGATGCAACCAAGTTAGATCCAACAAGAACTGATATTGTATGGACTGTTTCAACTGGTGATGTTGCTACTGGTAATTTTGAACAACATAATGATTGGGTTGATGCTATTGGTATATCTCCTGATAATGGGATATCTTTGAATCCTGCTACAATACCAGAGAGTTATTATGGCGTTAATATAACTATTGCCTATCAGCAAATAGGAACAGATGGATCTTTAGATAATGCTGATCTTACAGTTGTTAATAAAACACCAACGGCCTTGGATTTTACACAATTCACAACTGTATGTAATGGTAGTTATGCTGTAATTACATTACCTTCTGCAGAAAATGGTACTTATTACAATTTATATCGAGGTAGTACGAAAATTACAAGTAGTGCGATAAGAGGTAATGGTTCAGATATTAATTTTTATGTTAATGTAACAGGAAAATACACAGTTAAAGGGTTTGATTCTAATTCAGAATCATCATCAACTTGTTTTACGATGATGGATGGAGAGGCTGATGTTGTTGTGTATGATAGACCAACAGGTGTTATCTCAGGAGGAGCTTCTTTATGTGAAAATGAAAGTACAGATATTACAATAAATTTTACAGGAGCTAGTCCCTATGATGTTACTTATCTGGTAAATGGAGGAGACCCGGTAACTGTTACTGGTGTTACCAGTCCTTATACTTTTACAGTAACACCAACTCCTGGATCATATACATATACAATACAGTCTGTTACTGATAACAACAACTGTACAACAACAGCAACTGATATTAGTGGATCAGCAGTTGTAAATGTTGGCGACAGGCCAACTGGTGTTATTAGTGGTTCTACAACAATATGTAATGGTGTTGCTACCGATTTAACTTTTACATTAACAGGTACTGGTCCTTGGGATATTGTCTATTCAGATGGTTCAAGTAATTTTAATGTTACAGCTAATAGTTCACCTTATAATGTAAGTGTAACACCATCAAGTTCTACTACTTATACAATTGTTAGTATTACTGATCAGGGTGCAACTTGTGATGCAATAGCCTCTGAAATCTCTGGGTCTGCTGAAATTAACGTTAATGAAAGTCCTACTGCAGTTATTAGTGGGACAACTACTATATGTAATGGTGAATCTACTGATTTATCAATTTCCTTTACGGGGGCAGCACCTTGGAATGTTACTTATAATGATGGAAGTTCTGATTTTATAATTAATGACATTACAAGTAATCCTTACACTTTCGCTGTTAATCCAGCTTCTAATACAACTTATACATTAGTTGCAGTTGATGATGCTATTTGTAGTGCAGTACCTGCTGATCTAACAGGTTCTGCAGCGATTACAGTTAATACTCGACCTACAGGAGAAATTGTAGGTGATGCAGAAATTTGTAATGGTGAATCTACGGATATTACTTTTAATTTAACAGGATTATCACCATGGGATTTAACATATAATGATGGAGCAGATCATACGATTACTGTAAATTCTAGTCCGTTTGTTATGACAGTATCTCCTTCTTCTACAACTATATATACAATTACAGGTTTAGTTGATGGACAATGTACTTCATTAGCTACTGATTTAACAGGCAGTGCGACAGTTACAGTAAATCCAAGACCAACAGGTGTGATTAGTGGAACTACAACGATCTGTAATGGTGATGATACTCAATTAACTTTTGCTTTAACAGGTGAGGCACCATGGAATTTAGTATATAATGATGGTATATCTGATTATACTGTAAATAATATTAATAGTAGTCCTTTTGATGTGACTGTAGCCCCAACGACAGGGACTACTTATACTTTAGTTAGTATATCAGATAATAATACTTGTGCTGCTGAAGCTGGTGATATGTCTGGTAGTGCTGTTATTTCTGTAGATGAAAGACCTACTGCAGTAATAAGTGGAACTGTTACAATTTGTAATGGAGATGATGCTAATTTAACTGTTAATTTAACGGGTACACCTCCATGGAATATAACTTATAATGATGGTTCGGATCATGTAATTAATAATATTAACTCAACTCCATATAATCTTGTTGTATCTCCTTCTGCAGATGCAACTTATATAATCACTTCATTGTCAGATGCAAATTGTACAGCAACTGCAGTAGATTTATCCGGTTCTGGTATTGTTAATGTTAATTCACGACCAACTGGTGTGGTATCTGGTAATGCAACAATTTGTAATGGTGAAAGTACAAATGTAAGTTTTAGTCTTACAGGTGTAGGACCATGGAATTTAACATATAATGATGGTACTTCTGATATAATTGTAAATAATGTAAATTCAAATCCTTATATTATTAATGTATCTCCTTCTGAAACTACAGTATATAGTCTTGTTGCTCTGTCTGATCAACAATGTACCTCTGTTTCTAGTGATTTATCAGGAACAGCAACAGTTACAGTCAATGAACGTCCAACCGGAGTATTAACAGGAAATACAACTATATGTAATGGTGAAAGTGCTGATTTAACGTTTACATTAACAGGAAATGCACCATGGGATTTAACATATAATGATGGTGTAGATCATACAGTTACAGTTAATTCTAGTCCATATGTATTAAATGTTTCTCCTAGCAGTACAACTTCGTATCAAATTGTATCGTTGTCGGACGCTTCATTATGTTCAGCACAGGCGAGTGAGATGACAGGTGTTGTTACTGTCAATGTAAACCCTCGTCCTCAAGGAACTATATCTGGAGATAATTCAATATGTGTAGGTGAGTCAACTGATTTAACATTCAATTTAGTTGGAACAGCCCCATGGACCATAACATATAATGATGGATCAACGGATTATACATTAAATAATATTTCAAGTAATCCATATGTTGAGTCTGTTACACCTTCGGCAACAGCAGTATATACAATTGTAGCATTGTCAGATGCATTATGTACATCTCAAAGTTCAGATTTAACTGGATCTGCAGCAGTTACTGTAAATATGGTTACTTCCAATTTGAGTGTAAGTGCACCTTCTGCAGGTGTAACAACAGTTTGTGCAGGTGTAGATGTAACATTTAATGCAGCTGGTTCAGATGGTAGTGGAAGTTATAGTTATGATTTTCATAGAATAAGGAGTGGGGTAGATGCTAGTGTTCATACAGGTTCTTCAACTTATACAACACCAGATTTACAAGATGGTGATCAGATTTATGTAATTACAACTGATAATAATACATTATGTACTGATAATTCCGATGTAATTATAATGACTATTAACGCAAACCCAGTTCCGGTACTTAATATTACAAGTGCAGGCGGAAATGAAGTATGTTCAGAAACAACTGTAGATTTTGTTGCATCATCTGGATATGATAGGTATATATATTACAGAAATGGAACTGAAGTATTACAAGATGGTACTGCTAATACTTTATCTACTACAATATTAGAAGATGGAGACTATGTTACAGTAGAAGCATATGATGGAAGTTGTCATGGAGCCTCAACTTCAATTACAATGAGTATAAATCCGTTACCAACTATAACCCTGGTTAGTGATGAAACAACTGTGTGTGAAAATGAAGTTGTAACATTTACAGCTACAGGTTCTGGTTCTGGTTCATTAACTTATCAGTTCTTGGTTAATGGAACTCCGCAAACAAGTCAAACAACAACAAATACTTTTACTTGGTCATCAACTAGCGATTTCTCTGTTGAAGCAATTGTCTTTGATGGAAATAATTGTGAAGAGATTAGTTCTCCAATTGCAATTACAATTAGTAAACCGGTTGCGACCTTAGTTTCAGATAAAACAATAATTTGTGAAAATGAAGAAATTGTATTTACTGCAGGTGGAGGTGATAATTATGAATTCTTTATAGATGGTACAAGTATTCAAGGGCCAGGTGCTACAAATGTATTTTCTTCTACTACTTTAGAAAATAATGATAACATAACTGTTCAAGTTACAGATAGTTATGGCTGTTTAGCTACGCATGCAGGTATCTCTGTTACAGTTAATCCTATACCAGTTGTATCTTTATCAAGTTCTGATGTTGATAATACAATATGTCAAAATGATGAAGTTACATTCACTGCTACAGGTGGTGATGTTTATGAGTTTTTTGTAAACGGTGTTAGTGTTCAAGGTCCTGATGGAAGTGATAAATATGTAACAACTATACTAAATGATGGAGATCAGGTTTCTGCAATTGTTTCTTATAGTACATCAGGATGTTCTGAGACTACTAGTATAATTACAACAACAGTAAATCCTTTACCTACCGCATCTTTAAATGTTTCACCAAGTAATTCAATTATTAGTGGAACCAATGTTATATTTACAGCAAGTGGCGGAACTGAATATGTATATTCGGTTAATGGAGTAGTTGTACAAGTAAGAAGTTCAACAACTGAATATTCTTCAGATGTGTTGGTTGATGGTGATGTTGTTACTGTAGATGTTTATGATGGTAACGACTGTATGTCATCAGAATCAATAACAATGAGTGTGTTTGATAGTGTGATATTATTAGATGTTATGGCAACAGAACCTTCTTATTGTGAAGGTGGTAGTGGTGTTAGTGTTTACTTATCTGGTACTCCTCAGGATGGTGTAACCTATGAGATGTTAAGAACTTCAGATAATTCAATTGTAGGTTCGTCAATTATGTTTAGTAGTTCATCTCCGGTTGATGTTCGTTGGGATAATGTAAAAGGAACAGAAGAATATAGAATTGAAGCGTATTATACCTCAGTTCCTGGAGAAAGATTTGAAATGAATAATAGAGTAACTATTACTGAGTATGCTTTGCCTTTAATCTATAATGTTACACCAACAGGTTCTGTAACAGGATGTAATGCTGGAACAGGTCATGTAATTTCTTTAGAGAATTCGGAGACTGGTGTTAATTATACTTTATTATTAGATGGAACTCCAGTTGAAGAGTTATCGGGAACAGATGGAACTCAATTAGATTTTAGTGCTCAATTGGGAATTGGTTCATATACTATAATTGCTGAAAATGAAATTAGTGGATGTCAAAGATATATGTCTGGTACATTCCAAATAAACGGTGATGGATCTGATGTGGCATTTAATGTTTATGTTATAAATCCTGCTGATGCAACGGACTTAACTGATGGTCGTTATTGTGAAGGAGAGTCTGGAGTAGAGATAGGTCTTGATGGATCACTTGATAATACAGTAACTTATAAATTATACTTAGATGGTAATGATACAGGAATATCTGTACCAGGTAATAATGGAGCAATTTCTTTTGGAACTGTAACTGACGAAGGTACTTATACTGTTAGGGTTGAATCATCTTCTGGATGTCAATTTCCTATGACGGGTTATGCAGATGTTACTGCAATACCTATTCCTGCTCAATTTAATGTCGTTGCTGATAATGATGGACATTATTGTGAAGGTAAATCAGGAGTTGCGATTAGTATTGATAGTCAGGAAGAAGGTGTCGAATATAGCTTGTACTTAGATGGTACAACTTTAATTGAAACTTTAACAGGAAGTGATGCATTAGGAACTCCATTAATATTCAGTGGACTACATACTACAGAAGGTGTATATTCAGTACAGGCAAGTGTACCACAAGTGGGATGTTCTTCAACAATGAATAATACTATTGAGGTTCAGATTGATGCCTTACCTACAGTTTTCGATTTAACAAGTGATGGCGACTATTGCTCTGGATCTTCAACTTATATTCATCTACCAGGTTCGGAATCTAATGTAGATTACAGATGGCATAATATAGATGATGGATCATATGGATCTGCAATTACAGGAACAGGTGGTGTACTTGATATTGAAATTACAGGTTCAGGTAATTATGAAATTGTGGCAATAAGAAATGACGGAGTAACTTCATGTAGTTCAGTTATGAATGGTACTTTTGCTATTACCGAAAAACCATTGCCTGATGTAACTAAGATTATATCAGAAACTTATGAAGGTACAGGTTGTGATGATGGATCTATTGTTACTGTAATACTTTCAGAAGTAGGAGTAGAATATACATTGGTTAAAAAGGTTGGCTTAAATTATTATGATGCAGGTCTACCTACAATAACTGGTGATGGAAATGATATTAGTTTTGATCCAATAGTGGATAAAGACAATGCAGAATATACTGCTATGGCAGATCTTAATGGGTGTATTGTTTATTTGAATAATTCTGTATTTATTGATATTACAGGAGTGGTTACTAAACAAATAGTAACAGGTTCAGGTGAAATATGTAATGGTGATCCAGGTGTTGTATTTGGATTGGATGATTCAGAATCAGGAGTAACCTACGAGCTGTGGTTGGCAGATGCAGAAGGATCATCAACAGGAACACTTAAAGAATCTGTAACTGGTGATGGAACAGCTATTAGCTTTAATTCTGTAAATGAAGAAGGAGAATATTTTGTAATGGGTATTTCTTCAAGTTGTACCCTGGAAATGGCAAATAGAGTTGAACTAAATGTAAATCCTTTACCTGAAGCATATAAAATGATAGGTTCTGGTGAGTATTGTGATATCACTGAAGGAGCATTGATTTCTCTTGATAATTCTGAGGAAGGTGTATCTTATATGTTACAGTTTAATGATGGAACTAATCTTAGAAATGCATTAAGTACAGCAGCAGTTGGTGGAGCTTTAACAGATACTATTGACTTTGGAAGATTTACTGACATAGGAACTTACACTGTTATTGCAACTACTGATAAGGGTTGTACATCCAGTATGAATGGATTTGTAACTACTCAATTAAGTACTGCTCCAGTTGATCAAACTGTAGAATCTGTTACATCATTATATTCCTATTGTGAAAGTGATGGAGGTGTAGAGTTACAATTGTTAGACCATGAAGGTGATGTTGTTTATCAGGTTATTGATGAATCTACTAATTCAGTAGTCGCTGAAATTACAGATGAAGATACTTCTGCATCTGGTATACTCTCATTAGGTGTGTTTACTGAAGGAACCTATAGTTTTGTTGCCTCGAGAGGAGGAGATGCATGTGAAGTAACAATAAATGGTGGAAATACCATTCAATTAACAATGATACCTGAACCAACAAAACATACTGTGTATGCAGATGCTGTAAATGTTTGTGGATCAGAAGGTACAAATGTAGGAATTGAGGATTCGGAAGCTGGTAGAGAATATAGAATAGAGGATTCTACAGGTGCTATTCAAGAAACAATAATTAGTGAATCGGGTGAAGCAATATCTTGGTTGGTAACTGATGTTGGAACATCTGAGATCTATGAAATTATAGCTATAGCCGAAGGAGGTTGTGAGCTTTCCATGGGAACAATCGAAATTGAGTTTAAAGATGCACCTGCAATACCGGAATACGAACTTTCTGCTGAAGAATATTGTGAAGGGGCGAATGGTATTACTATTACTATTCATAATACAGAATCTGGTATAGGTTATCAACTTAAAGGCATAGACGATAAAACATATGGTTTTGATGATGGTAATGGTGGTGATATTGTTTTTGAAAATATTGAAGAAGGAGAATATTATATTATTGCCAGAAATTATGAATCCGGTTGTGCGACATATACATCTGAAAATATCATTATTACCATGAATGCTAATCCTGATATTCAAATATTACAAATTGGAACATATGATTGTTCAGATATTTGCTATGGATTAGTTAGTTCAGATGAATTAGTATTGGATAATTCAGCTCCTGAAGATGATCAAATTACATATAGTTTATTACTTAATGGATTAAGTATTATTCCTGCTGTTGATAGTATAGGAAAAGGTGGAGCAATTAATTACGGCTCAAGGGTAGATGCAGGTATCTATACTGTAATGGCAGCAAGTACAAAAGGATGTACATCAATGATGGATGGTACTGTTTACTTAGAGGAATTTCCACTAAATGCAGAAGATGATTATCTTGTATTAACTAAGGGTGAAAATGCTGGATCTATTATAGTATCAGGTCTGGATGAAACTGTAAATGATACCTGGAATGTTAGTATTGATATTTTAGGAGATGCAGAAACTGGTGATGATGGTAATTTGAGGTTCTGGTTTGATCCTAATGAAGCTGTTACTTCTACAGAAATCTCAAGTGGATCAGTTACCATTGATGAGATATCAAGTGTACTTGTATATACTAAAAAACCAGGATTCTATGGAAAAGATTCTGTTCAGTATTACTTTAAAAACATTGACTACCTTGCTCCTAGAGAGAGAATAGATTCTGCATGGGTACACATATATGTAGGTAATAAGAATCTTGATTCCGAAAATGCATTCCTTATACCTAATGCTTTCTCTCCTAATGGTGATGGTATAAATGATTACTTTAAAATTTCCGGAATTGAAGAAGCTGGCGTTTATACCGCTGAAAAATCCAAATTAGAAGTATTTAACAGATGGGGAGCTCTTGTATACAGATCAACAGGAGATTCTTATGGTGACGGAGATGAATGGTGGGATGGAACATCTACAACTGCTAATATGGTTTCAATAGGTAGTGATTTACCAAATGGTACATATTTCTATGTGTATACTGTTGAAGTAAATATTGCAACTGAATCAAGCTCAAAAGTTAAAGAATATAGTGGATATATTGAATTAAGAAGATAATCTACTATAGGCTTAAAATTTAACTTAGAAAATATTGTACCATGAGATATAATAAGATATTTAAAATATTGTTTGTAGTAATTGTTGGGATTAATCTTTCAACAATTACTTACGGCCAAGATGTAGCTCAGTATAATCATTATATTGCAAATCAAGGATTGTTAAATCCTGCATATAATGGTACAAGAGATGTTATTAGTGGATTATTAATCAATCGAAATCAGTGGATCGGACTAGAAGGAGCACCAATGAATCAATCCTTAAACGTTCATGGACCCATTGAAGATACTAACTTAGGTGTTGGTGTTTCAATAATGAATGATATGATTGGTTTTTCAAGAACCACTGATGCTATGGTAGCGGCATCATATAAGCTTGAAATTGATAGACGACGTTTCTTATCTTTAGGTTTACAATTAGGAGCAAGTTCGATTGTTTACGATGGTACTAAAGCTGTAACAGATCAATATGGAGACCCTGTTTTTGCTGGCAAACAATCAAAAATAGGATTTAATGTAGGTTTTGGTGCATATTTGTATGAAGAGGATTATTTTATTGGATTTTCAGTACCTAAAATGTTCTCGAATAATTTTGATGAATCTAATGAGACATTTAAAAATACTTTAGATTTCAAAAATATGACAATGTATCTATATGGTGGTTATGTATTTGATTGGGGAGAAGTGAAAGTTAAACCTACATTATTGTTTAGAGAAGTGTATGGAGCCCCTTTACAATTTGATGTTTCAGGAAATGTTTTGTTAATGGAAACACTTTGGTTAGGCCTCTCATATAGGTCCATTTCTGATGTTGTTTTTCTTGCAGAATTTAAACCAAACCCAAAATCACCATACACTTTTAGATATTCTTTTGATTATTCTTTAAGTTCGTTAAATCAGTATGCTAAAATTGGTTCTCATGAAATAGGAATTCAATTTGATTTTACATTTAATAAGCGTGCTGGAATGCGTTCAATTAGATATTTTTAGAAACTTATTTATATTGTTTTTTTATTGTAAAATAGAGTTAGTATTTTTAACAGTATAATATTTTTTTGGTGAAAAAAATCATGGTTGTCAGTAATGACAGGCATTTTGAGAACAGATAACTTAATCATAGCTATAATATCTTTAATTATGAAGAAGATTGCACAATACATAGTTTTTTCCATGTTGCTTTGCCTGAGTGCATTAAATGTAAATGGCCAAAGTAAATCAGTAAGTAAAGGAGATAACTATTTTAAAAAAGCAGAATACTATCAAGCATTACAATCCTATTTGGAAGCCCAAAATGATGGTGAAAAATTAAGTGGTGATGTATTAGTTAAAGTAGGTAAATGTTATTTTGAACTTAATAATATTGAACGTGCACTTACAACTTTAATTGAAGTTGAAGATAATCTTACTACTCAAGAGGATTTTATGGTATATGCTCAGGTTTATCAAAGATCTGGTTTATATGCAAAAGAAGATAGAGGTGCCATTTTTTGGTATGAAAAAGCTTTAAAAGCAGGAGCAAATCCTGTAAAGGTAAATGAGTTGATTAAATCATGTGAATGGGCTGCTGCTCACATTGAAAATGAACCTTATCGTGTTAACCCATCTCCGATATTTACTTCCGGTCAATCTTTTGGTATCCAATATTATAAAAAAGGAGTAGTATATTCTTCTGCGTCTGAGGAAGGATCTAAAAATGTAGATAGGCAAGGTAAATCTTTCCTTAATTTATATTATTCAGATTTAGTTAATGATCAAATTCAAAAAGGGAGTCTATTCTCAAAAAGTTTGGTTTCGCCATATCATATTGGTGCTATTTCTTTTACTTCAGATTTTAATACCATGTATTTTACTAAGGTAGTTCGAGTTAAAGGAGGAGAAAGTAGATTAAAACTTTTTAAGGTTAATTATGAAGGAAGTGATTGGGGAAAAGAAATAGAATTACCTTTTATTAATGATAAGTTTGATTATGGCCATCCGGCCGTTTCTCCTGATGATAAGTTTTTGTATTTTGTTTCTAACATAGATGGAGGTTATGGAGGAAAAGATATTTATCGAGTAGAAAGATTAAGAGGCGGGATGTATGGTAAAGTTAAAAATCTTGGACCAGAAGTAAATACATATGGTGACGAGGTATTCCCATTTATAAGTAAAGATAATGTTTTGTATTTCTCATCTGATGGTCACTATGGTTTTGGTGGATTAGATATATTTAGAGCAGATTATGAAGATGGTAGTTGGAAGAATGTAAATAACATGTTAATGCCATTTAACTCTGTTGCTGATGATTTTGCATATGTTGTTAGTCCCAATAATCCGGAAAAAGGATTTCTATCAAGTAGTCGTACTGAAACCGGTGATGATGTAATATTTACAGTGGAGTTTATTGGTCAGGAGGATAAACCTGAAGTTGCAGAAGAAGTGCCAGAAAAAGGTGATGTTATTGCATTGGAAGATCTTCCTGAAGAAAAACCAGAAGTTATTGAACAACCAAAAGTTGATTTATCTGCCTTCCCTGGAGTGTTTTCAGCTAAGGTTAAGTCAACATACAATAACCTTGCTGCCCAAGGAGTAAAAGTTGATATTATTGATGATGCAACAGGTAAAGTTATAGCGACTGGTGTATCTGATGAAAAAGGTGTGTTTAATATCATTATTCCAGATGAATATAGAAAAGAGGGGCAGGAATTTGAGTTAGTATTCTCTAAAGACGGTGAATTTAATTCAAAACGTATGATATTAAACATTATGGAGTTAGCAGATTTAAATTCCAATGGATTGAGCCTTACTCCAATATTTAATGATGATGTACTAGATGATATTAGTGGAATGGTTCTTTATTATGTGGGTATGGAGCTTACAGAAGAGAGTAAAAAGACTCTTGACAGACTTGCCACTTATTTAGAGAATAATCCTCAGATTGTTGTTAAGTTGAATTCTCATACAGATGCCAGAGGAAGTAAATTAGATAACTTGTTTAACTCTCAAAGAATGGGAGAGAAAGTAGAGGAAATGTTGATGAAAAAAGGTGTTGATGGAGAATCTACAATTCCAAGAGGCTATGGTGAGCGATATATAGTAAATAAGTGTAAAAGAGGAGTTCTTTGTTCTGATGAAGAACAATTAAAGAACAGAAGAATTGAAGTTGTTGTTTGGAGGGTGAAGAAATAAGTTATAAATGAATAATATTAAATAAAGTGAAACGACCATGATAACAAATTCTCTTTTGAGAGGATGTTTGTTCTTTGGGAGTTACATGTGACAAATGAAAATCAAATTATAAACACATGAAGTCAACATACATATTATTTCTAGCTGTACTTACATTGGTATTTGGTGCTATTAATGGACAAAATAAAGTTGATAAATTAGGTCCTTTAAGAACTTCAAAAAAGATTATTAGTGTATTTGAGTTATCAACAAAACCGGATTATGCTATTCAGATTATAGCTTTAAAATATCCTGCCGGAGAACCAGGATTCTTTAATAATGTTCAGGAAGCTCGGGAGTTTAACTGCGCTGATGGATATATGAAATACTGTGTTGGTAGTTATCCTTCGTACAAACAAGCTGAAAATGAATTAGTTTATTACAGAGACTTAGGGTATACGCAAGCTTTTATTGTAAATACCAGTAACTATCATTTAAAAGGAGATAGTAATTATAGTGGATCTAAACATTTTACACCTGATCCAAATAAAACATATACAATACAATTAAGTGCCTTTAGATTTCCCGTTTATTTAAGCCATTTTAAAGGTTTAAATGAAGATGATATTATGGAGTTTTATTTAAAAGATAAGATATATCGATATACTATTGGAAAGTACAAATATGATGATGCTGTGGCCGAATTAGGTAGTATTAAAGCCAAAGGTTTTAAAAATGCCTTTGTTACAGAATTAGATGCATATTTACCTTATCAAATTGAATAATTCGTTTATATTTGCATAAATATAGCAAGTCAGTCTATCGCCATTTATGGAGGAAAGTCCGGGCAATATAGAGCACCATGCTTCCTAACGGGGAGATACCTGTGAAGGTATAGTAATGCAACAGAAAATGACCGCCTTTTATAGGTAAGGGTGAAAAGGTGAGGTAAAAGCTCACCGGTACTTATGGTAACATAGGTAGCCGTGTATCTCATGGATTGCAAGACCAAATATATCACGATTTCTTCGGATACAGAACTGCTCGTTTTGATGTTAATCAGTCGTGAGGGGTAGGTTGCTAGAACCTATGGGTAATCATAGGTCAAGACAAATGATAGACCATTTATTTTATAGATGACAGAACCCGGCTTATCGACTTGCTATTTTTCTTTGTATCTTTCAATATTTAAGTAGTCATTTTCGGCTTATAACTGTCAACGAAAAAAAGTATGAAAGAGATTGTTTCTAAGGCTATTAAATATCTAACAGAAGATATTTGGCGAATACAGAAATTTCAACTTTCTCGTCCACATGTCATTATAATAAATACTCTACGTATTTTATATTTAGCAATTAAGGGTTTTATTTACGATAAATGTCAACAGAAAGCCTCTGCACTGACCTTTTATTCATTAATGTCTGTAGTGCCATTAGTAGCTTTATTGTATGGTATCGCTTTAGGTTTTGGCTTTGATGAAACATTAAAGGCTGAATTAACCCAGCAAATGACCGGGCAGGAAGAAGTACTTAAATATATTCTTGATATAGCAGAAAAGTATGTTAAAAGCACTAAAAATGGTGTTATTATCGGTGTCGGATTGGTAATACTATTTTGGTCAGTAATGCAGGTTTTAGGTAATATTGAGCAAAGTTTTAATGATATATGGGAAGTCAATAGGTCTAGAAGCTTTGCTCGTAAATTTACAGATTATTTGGCATTAATGGTTGTTGCTTTCCTATTTCTTGTATCCAGCAGTAGTATGGTAGTTTTTGTTTCAGCCAAAATTAATAATTACGAAGCATTAAGCTATGTAGGTAAAATTTTATCAATGTATATGCCATATGTAATCATTTGCTTTGCATTTACAATGTTGATATCAATAATGCCTAATACTAAAGTTAATTTCTTTTCAGCATTGGTTGGAGGTGTTGTAGCAGGTGTTTTATTTCAGATATTACAATATTATTTCATTAATTTTATGGTTGGGGTATCCCGCTATAATGCGATATATGGTAGTTTTGCAGCTCTTCCTTTATTTTTATTCTGGATGCAAACCAGTTGGTTAATAGTTATGTTTGGTGCAGAAATTTCGTTTGCGGTTCAAAATGTTAATAGTTTTGAGTTTGAAAGAGATACTAAGAATGTAAGTGTTGAGTATAAAAGAGTTGTTGCACTTTTGGTATGCTATGAAATTATTAAACGTTTTGAAAAGGGAGAGGACCCAGTCAATTCATTAAAGTTATCTGTTTGTTTAAAATTACCAATTCGTTTAATTAATGAAATATTATTTGATTTAGTTAAGAGTAAAGTATTGATTGAAGTTGTTAGTGAATCTGAGGGAGAGACGTCATTTCAGCCCGCTATAGATATAAATAAGCTGACTATTTCTGCAGTATTGAATATGCTGGAAACCACAGGTAGTAAAAATCTGCATTTTGAAGAAACGGAAGATTTAATTAAGGTAAAAAATGTAGTTAAACGATTCAAGCAAATTCGTTTTGAAGCACCGGAAAATGTATTACTTAAAGATTTATAAAAGAAAAAAGCTTCTATTTTCATAGAAGCTTTTTTTATGACGGCCGCATCAATCATGGATTATTTAAACTCCTGTATACAGGATTTGAGTGTTTGTAATCCTCGGTAATCCTCCGTATCAAATGATAACCCGAAGGTGAGGCCCGCCCTTAAACTACATAACTTTACTCGGTTCTATTGTAGTGTTGAGTTTAACAATCTAAATAAAACTGATGCGGTTTATTTTGTATCAACCTTACATAACAAAAGTAGTTTATTTTTTTCTTACAGCCAAGAATTATCAAGGGTTTTGGTGAATTTTCAGGCTATAATTTTAAAGTATTTTTTGGTAAGATTTTAGCAAATGTTTTTCTTTGCACATTACCAGAAAGTTAGAAGAATGTATGCAATAATAGATATTGAAACAACGGGAGGAAATTTTACAAATGGAAAGATTACTGAAATAGCTATTTATATTCATGATGGTAAAAATATAATTAAGGAGTTTGTTTCATTAATAAATCCAGAGCAGATTATTCCTCTTTATATTTCTCAACTAACAGGAATTACAAACGAAATGGTAGCAAATGCTCCTAAGTTCTATGAAATAGCAAAAAAAATAGTTGAGATTACAGAGGATTGCATATTTGTAGCTCATAATTCTTCTTTTGATTATGGATTTATAAAAGAAGAGTTTAAATCTCTTGGATATGACTTTAATCGAGATACTCTTTGTACTGTAAAACTTAGTAGGAAATTACTTCCTGGATTTAACTCATACAGTTTAGGAAATATATGTCAAGAATACGGTATTGAAAATAATGCCAGACACAGAGCTGCAGGTGATGCTTATGCAACAGTAAAACTCTTTGAAATTTTACTTGATAAAAACAATGGTCCGTTATTACCTTTAAATGGTAATAGTTTCTTGTCAGCTAAAGATTTACATCCAAAATTAGATATAAACCAAATAAAATCATTACCTGAGGAAACTGGGGTGTATTACTTTTTCAATGATAAGGATGATTTAATCTATATAGGAAAGAGTAATAATATTAAGAAACGAGTTTTATCTCATTTGAGTAGTGTTAAAACACAAAAAGCTCAGCGAATGAAAGTGGATATTGCGCGTATAGATTTTTATGTGACAGGAAGTGAATTAATTGCCTTACTTAAAGAATCAGAAGAAATTAAAGCGCAACGACCTGTATATAATAAAGCACAAAAGAAATTTAAGGTAAATTACGGCTTATATTATTTTAAGGATAGAAAAGGTTATATACGTTTTAATATTCTACAAAACGATGGTAAAACTACTCCTATATACTCTTTTGAATCAATGGCAGAAGCTAAAGACTATATGTATATTCAAATTGAGAAATTTAGATTATGTCAGAAATTATGTGGATTAAGTGATTCTTCAGGAAGTTGTTTTCAATATCAGATTAAGCTATGTAATGGAGCCTGTATTGGAGAAGAAGATTATGTAACTTATAATAAACGTGCTCAGGAATTTATTAGTAATGTTACTTTTTTTGACAATAATATGATTATTCAGGATAAAGGGAGATCAAAAGATGAAACTTCAGTTGTTATAATAAAAGGGGGGATTTATATTGGTTATGGCTGGCTTGAAAACAATCAATCTTATAACAAAGAACAAATTTTTGATATGATTTCTGTAAAGAAAGATACCATGGATGCTCGTTTAATTATTAAAAGGCAATTGTCAGGAAATAAAAACTTAAAGGTTAAAAGATATTAGATTTTATCAAGATGGATATGTTTCTTTTTTTACAATAAAACGTTCGTGTGCGCCTATTGCAATTATATCCTTCTGCTCATTAAAAAAAGCAAAATCAAAAAAGAGTTTTTCTTCTTCAATAAATTTTAAGTGAACGGAGCAATATATTTTTTCATCTTTTCCTATAGGAAGTAAATGCTTAATGTTTATTTCAGCACTAACAGATGTAAACTCCTCAGGTATACGTTCATCTATTAATTCGCATATTACTTTCTCCATAAAAATGATAAGAGATGGAGTAGCAATATACTCAATATCCCCAGTCTTTAAATATGAAGCAAGTTCTTCCTCTTTTACAACGAAATCCTTGGAATGCTGAAAGCCTTGTTTTAAGTATTGGTTGAACTCAATCATTAGTTTGAAATTTAGATAAATATTATACCTAAATTTCAAAAAAATGTTTGATTTTCAGTGATGTTTTATGATAAAAAACATTAAAATTCACTAGTAAAGTGAAAATTGATATCCTCAAAATTTTGTTGTGCAAGTTGAAGCATATATGAAGAATCAGCTAAAAACACATCTCTGCCTTGCTTATCTTTTGCCATGTATTGATTTTTTCGTCTCTTAAAATCTGCCAATTGAGCAGCATTATCAGACTTAATCCAACAAGCCTTGTAAAGGTTAATTGGTTCGTATCTACACTTGGCATTATATTCATGCTCTAATCTGTATTCAATAACTTCAAACTGTAATGCCCCAACAGTACCAATTATTTTACGTCCATTAAATTGACTTGTAAATAACTGAGCAACACCTTCGTCCATTAATTGGTCAATACCTTTAGCAAGTTGTTTTGATTTCATTGGATCAGCATTCTCAATATATCTGAATAGCTCAGGCGAAAAGCTAGGTAATCCTTTAAAATTAATTTTCTCACCAGCAGTTATTGTATCTCCAATAATAAAATTACCAGAATCAGGTAAACCAACAATATCTCCAGGGAATGCTTCTTCGATAATATTTTTCTTTTCTGCCATAAAAGCAGTAGGACTTGAGAACTTAAAGTTTTTACCTTGTCGTACGTGAAGGTAATTTGTATTTCTTTCAAATTTACCTGAACATATTTTTACAAAGGCAATTCTGTTTCTATGATTAGGATCCATGTTAGCATGGATTTTGAATACAAATCCTGTAAATTTATCTTCATCTGGTGAAACAACTCTTTGAATAGTTTCTGATGGTTGCGGATGTGGTGCAATTTCAATGAAACAGTTTAACAACTCGTTTACTCCAAAGTTATTTAAAGCACTGCCAAAGAAAACAGGAGCTAACTCACCTTTTAAATATTCAGCAACTTCAAATTCAGGATAAACACCTTCTACTAATTCCAATTCTTCTCTTAAAACTATAGATGCATCTTCACCAATATGATTTTCTAATTCAGGACTATTTACATCTGAAAAAGCAATACTTTCCTGAAGCGTTTGTTTACTTGCTTCAAATAAATTTAAGTTTGATTCCCATATATTGTATACCCCTTTAAAAGAAGGTCCATTACCAATAGGCCAGCTTAAAGGACGAACACTAATTTTTAATTCTTCTTCAATTTCATCCAGAACATCAAAAGCATCCTTACTTGGTCTATCCATTTTATTGATAAAAACCATAACAGGCGTTTTTCTCATTCTACAAACCTCCATCAGTTTTCTGGTCTGTGCCTCAACTCCTTTTGCAGCATCAACTACAATAATTACACTATCAACGGCAGTTAATGTTCTAAATGTATCTTCAGCAAAATCCTGGTGACCCGGGGTATCAAGGATATTCACTTTGTGCTCCTTATATTCAAAACCCATTACAGAAGTGGCTACAGAGATTCCACGCTGTTTCTCGATTTCCATAAAGTCAGAAGTTGCAGTTTTCTTTATTTTATTAGATTTTACAGCTCCCGCTACATGAATAGCTCCCCCAAATAAAAGTAATTTCTCCGTTAATGTTGTTTTTCCGGCATCAGGGTGACTAATTATGGCAAATGTTCTTCTCTTTTTTATCTCTTGAATTAAGCTCATATTCTGTAATTATAAAAACGAGCGCAAATTTAATTAATGTATTGATATTTTGAAGTATTGAAACCTACTTTTTGCCTTATTAGAGAATACAGTTTATGATTTAGTCATAAAAAGTACATTTTCTTCATTATTTATAAGCATAGCATTTGATATTATGTAAATTTATTTGATTTTTATGGTTCAAAATTGTAAAACGTTAATATATGATATGGACCAATTATCACGGACATTGTAATTATTGCGATGGGAATGGAAAAATTGAGGAGTATATAAAAAAGGCTATTGAATTAAAAATGCCTGTGATTGGAATTTCCTCTCATGCACCTGTTCCTTTTGATTGTTTTTGGACAATGAAAGAAGAGAATTTACATAGTTATGATAAAGAAGTTGACAGATTAATAGAACAATATTCAAACGAAATTAATATTCTAAAGGCTTTAGAGTTAGATTACATACCGGAATTTGGTGGATTTAATAAACTAGTTCTTGATAATATAAATTTAGACTATCGTATTGGAAGCATTCATTTTATAGATCGTTTAAGTAATGGTAATTTTTGGGGAATTGATGGAAGTTTTGAAGAATTTAAACTAGGATTAATAGATATATTTAAAAACGACATTAAAGCTGCAGTAAAACGTTTTTATGAATTAACCAAAGAAATGATTAACAGCGAGAAGTTTGAAATTATTGGTCATTTTGATAAAATTAAAATGCATAACGTAGTTGAGCCTTTATTTGACGAGTCTGAAGATTGGTATTTACAAGAAGTTGAAGCTGTAATCGAATTAATAAAGCAAAAAAACATTATTGTAGAAATTAATACAAAATCCTACGAAAAGAATAGATTACTATTTCCAGGATTGGAATTATTTCCAATGTTAAAAAAATATGATGTGCCAATAACCATAAATAGTGATGCTCATTTTCCGGATAAGTTACAATCTTCATATGTAGAAGTAGCAGAGCTTTTAAGTAAGGCAGGAATAAATATTTTAAAAGAATATAAAGATGGTGAATGGTGTGATATTGAATTTACTAAAGAAGGATTAAAATGGAACAATTAGATTATATATTTGAAATTATAGACCTTAATAACGTAGACCATGTAAATGCGCTTAAAGCGTTAATGAATGAATACATGTTAGATGATATGGGATTAGGTTCTGCATTACCAACTGAATTAGGGGAAAAGATTATAGAAGGACTTAAAATACAAAATAATTATACAGGATTCCTACTTAAATGTGATAATGAATATGTTGCTTTAGCTAATTGTTTTATTGGGTTTTCTACCTTCAAAGCTAAACAGTTACTTAATATTCATGATTTTGTTGTTACACCAGAATATAGACGAAAAGGAGCAGGCTACGAATTGTTAAATTCAATTACAAAATATAGTAAGGATAAGAACTATGGAAAAGTAACACTGGAAGTAAGAAAAGATAATGAAAAGGCCATGAATTTATATATAAAAGCTGGTTTTAAAGATTGTAATCCAAGAATGTATTTTTGGGAAAATATCTTATGATAGATATAAATATTAATATTTATTTTTTGTCAATTTAATAATGGAATGTTTAGATAAGGTTCCACTTTATTGATTAATTGTAAATAAGCCTTGATGAATTGAATAATTGGATTGATAAAATTTAAGTAGGTTGGTGATTATATGATTTAGTTTATTTGTAATAATGAATATAAATTCTATTTTTACGCATCTAATTTTCATTTAACATTTTTTATTGTGTAACATTTTATTATTAAGGCCGTAATAAGTAACATAAATCTAAAATGTTAGAAGTAATTTGAATGAAGATTGAGTGTAAATCTATTTAACATTCATAAAATTGAAGAAAAATTATTTGGCACAATACAAGTAAAATAATCAAATCATGGCTAACAGTAAATATATATATGATCCGGAAACTCTAAGCTATATTCCTGTTGAGAATACCTTAAAATCTAAATTAAAGAAATTAATTCCTTATGCTATAGGAGGTACCTTAGTTGGTATTGGATGTTTTGTAACTATTGCAATGGTTTATTCCACTCCAAAAGAGAAAGTTCAAGCTCAGCAGATTAAAGATATGAAATCAAGACAAGAGATTTTCATTGAAAGATTAAATGAAGCTGACCAAAAATTGAATGAATTGGCTGTTTTGGATGATAGTTTATACAGAACTATGTTGGGAGCTTCTCCATTAGATTCAGCTCAAAGAATGGCCGGTACAGGGGGTAGTGATAATTTTGCAGAAATGATTAATTCAAATATACCTGCAGAAATTATTGATTCATATAAAAAACTCGATCACTTAGTGGCAAAAATGAATGTTCAGGAATCTTCTTATTCTGAATTATTTACTAAGGCAGTTAGAAATGGTGATCGTTTGCAACATTTACCAGCAATAATTCCAATTTCAAATTGGGATTTAAAATATATAGGATCAGGTTTCTCTCCACGTCGTTTTCACCCTATACTTAAACGGTGGAGACAACATGAAGGTATCGATTTCATAGCTACTGTAGGAACTGATATTTATGCAGCCGCAGATGGTGTTGTTAAAAGCGCGAGGTTATCAGATAGCTTTGGTAGAGTGGTTGAAATAGATCATGGTTATGGAATTACAACATTATATGCTCATATGAGCAAATTTGAAGTGAAATACGGAGATAAAGTAAAAAGAGGGCAGATTATAGGTCATGTAGGTAATACCGGTTTGAGTGCAGGTCCTCACCTTCATTATGAAGTTCATTTTAAGGATAAACCTGTTGATCCTGCAAATTACTTTTTTCATGATTTAACTCCGAAAGAATACAGAGCTGTTATGGATAAAGCAGCAAGTATCGAAACTTGTATGGAATAGATATTAATCATTCAACACAATATATTTTATCGAATTAAAAAAAGGAATCTGTAACAGATTCCTTTTTTTTGTGATGGATATTTATATTAATTCAGCGCATATTTATACTAATATTTATTTGTTTTGTTTCTCAATTTTGCTGTTAATTTTAAATGTTAATCCAGCATTAAAAGATGACAACTTTTCAGTATTTGCAGCCTTACCATCGAAGTAAGAAAAATTTATATTTATATTGTTGTGTATAGGAAAGTCTAATTTGCCATATATGGAATTCCCCGTACCATAACCTAATCTGATGCCAACTTCTTTATTTAAACCAAAGTTACTACCAATACCTGAGTAGATAAAAGGGAATGGTGCTAGTGAAAAATCAGCTAAGCCAGATTCAATAAAAATATAATTTAAGTATCCGGTTCTTATATAAGTATATGGCATAGGAACAACAATAAGTTTAGCTTTATCATTTGCCGGAATTGTAGCTATTGATCCTCCGTATCCAATTCCAAAGTATGGCCAGATATGTTTGCGGTTATATGACAGTGACCAAAATAACTTGTCGCTGTATGATGAACCATAACTAGATGATATTGAATTGACATTAGATGAGTTGATTCGTAAACCATAAGAAGTTATAATTCTTTTATTGTTATTGTAAATTTTATGATAATCATTTTGAACTTCTATTCCTCCATAATATCCTGATGAATTTATAACCTCACTGTTATAACAACCTTCTGATATTGTAACTTCATAAGCTAAATTTCCCCAATTATATTTAGTAGAGAGAGTAGAATAATTGTCAATTAGTTTTGATTCTTCATAAGTCTTTTCTGGCGAATATTGACCCATAAATAGAAATACAGATACTGCTATTCCTAAATAAACATATTTATATGGGTTAGAAATAAGATATTTTATAAGTTTTAATAAGATTGTAGACCCTAATATACTGTAGAATAACAATAAAGTAAACTTTTCAATAATTGTGAAACTTCTGAAATAATAGAAGGTAAGAAAGGTTACCAGTATAAATATTAAAGTGATACGATTGTTGTAGACTTTAATATGAAATGTATATGGTGATTTTATATGTTTAAACCTGTAAAATGTTATTATTAAACCTAATATTCCCAAAAACAGAAGTATCCATTGAATTAATTTTAGGTGCATAAATGGAGATCCTAATAATGCATTTGTTTTAGATTCTCTAAAGAACTCTATAATAAACCTAAAAAGAACCAGAAGTGTAATTGAAACTAGAAAATTATTTGAAGATGTATTTATGATTTTATTAAAAGCTATTAGTATAATGATTACGATTAATGAAGACAGCATAAAATATAATGGAATAGGATGGATGGGTAAAGAATAAGAACTAAGTTCGTTAATTAAACCTAATGATACATGGTCATGCCAAACCTCTGAATGATTACCATATTGTATTGCCCATGGATACTGACAATAAATTCCATAACAACATCCATTAAAAAGACATCCCCATCTTTGAATAAACATAGCAATTGGAATTCCAAATGCCAATGAATTTAATATGTGTAATTTAATCTTTAAGAAACGTATAATTAAGATTAAAACAGGTATTACAATAAACATTCCCATAGCACCGTTTTTACCTCTGATAAAAGCCGTGTCAGGTTTAATTAGATAAGAAATAGCATTACTGTAGTTATTGAAGGTTCCAACCTTGAAACCTATAAAATATATTATTAAGAGTGAGTATGCGATTAAAATTGAAATTATAAAAGGATATTTCTTTCTGTAGGAATCAATGATAAAGGTTGCAATTAACACCAATATTGCAATTTCAAAAGTTACTGCAAATAATAGTGGTGAATTACCTTGGATATTTATAAGATTAAGCATTTCTATGAACTTAATTAATACAGTAACAAGTTACAACTGAGTAATAATTAATGTCAATATATTGTATGATTATAAAGTTGCGTTAATCGTAAATTACTAAAAGAAAAAGTATTAAAAAATGCAGATGATTTAATCCTTTAAGCAATATTTAGTAATAATTGCAACTTTATATATTTCGGAGTTTATTTTTAGTAATTTCTAAAAAAATTACAGAGAGTAGAACTGCATTATGTTTGTGTACTGGCTTATAATATAATTTTTGTTTTATGTGTTTCGTTTACAAAGACAGTAAATAATAGAATATAAAAAGGGAATTATTACCTTTTGTGAAACAGAACCTATTGGTCTTTTTATATGCACCCTAGTTGATATGAAATCCTCTAATTGTACTTCTTTTTCTATATCATAATAGAAACCATAAATAGATTTTAAGGTTAATACAGTTTCGTTAAAGGTATAGGCATTATTTCATATAGCTAATAATGGACATTTATATATAAATCAAGTATATTTAATTATAGCAATAATACTTTTCTCTGGATGTAAATTATAATCTAATAAAGATTTAGGTTGATATAAGTTGGGTGATAAAATGATATTAAAACTATGACTACAAGAAATGATACGATAAGATTTAATATTATTATTATAAGCCTCTTTATTACTAAAGTATGTTTTTCACAGGATTATGATTGGTGGAATAAAAAACATAACTGGGATGGAGTTACTCATTGGTCTGATTATATCATAACATCACCTGCTTTTATGGGGCCAAATGCATTACCTGTACCGGAAATTAAAAATGGAGGTTTTGGAAATGATGCGTATTTTAAATTTGCACTTGAAAAGCATTCTGGTTTAGGTGATCAAACAGAAAATATCTATCTGGAAATTTTTTCTCCTTTTTATAATGATAAAGTTGGTATTAAAATATATGTTGTACCTATAGAATATTTTAAAATGGATACCATTACAAGGGATATACGTAGGGCAAGATCATATAGTGGGGAAGGAGTTGCCGGTGGTGATATATATCTAAGTACCTACCTCCAAATAGTAAAAGATAGAACTGGTTTTCCTGATATGTTACTTACTTTAAACATAAGAACTGCATCAGGACGGAATTTAAAAAATGCAAGATTCACTGATACTTCAGGCTATTTTTTTGATCTGTCTATGGGTAAAAGTGTTTATACTCATCACCAAAATATTAAAAATATTAAACTCTATGCCATGATAGGTTTCTATTGCTGGCAAATGCAAGGTGCAGGTCAATTTCAAAATGATGCATTTTTGTATGGTGTAGGATCTGATATTTTGTTATCAAAATTAGAAATAAAGAATTCATTAGGAGGTTTCGTGGGCTATAAAAATAATGGTGACAGACCTATGGTATATAGACTTCAGTTACAGAGTAAATTTGAAACATTGTTCAATTATGAATTGGCACTGCAGCAAGGTTTGTACGATTTTAAATATTTGTCAGTAAGAATTTCGTGTATAATGAATATCAATAATATTGTAAATAAACTGAAATTCAAGGAATAATATTTCTTCATGTAGTTTGTCAAAAGCCCCAAATCCTATCTTTTTTTCCTTTAGATATCTCATTAATTACTCTGTAAAATTTGTAAAAATACAAAGGCGCCATTGTCCTTGGTATTGCTATGATTTCTACCATATTTAGGTTGACAAAAAAATAGAATTGTCGTAAATTAAATACTTGCGAAGTGTTCTTGTATCTATAAATAAATATAGATGTTTATCTATTATTCTATTCAAAATTAGGTGATTAAGAATTTCTGCAGTTCACCAGGCTAATCAAAAACTATTAATTGCAATTTGGTCATTCTTAGTATTTTAAATACATAAAGAACTTCTTGTTAATAGAGCAATGAATCGACTGTTAAACAGTAAAATATTAAATATTAATACTAGAATCTATGAAAAGATATTCTACTCTTCTTTTAATGGTATTTTTATTTTTGTCCAGGCTGTGTTTTTCTCAAACAGAATCAGACATACTGAAGCAATTATTTGTTGGACCTGAGGAAATAATTAAACAATCAGAACAACTCATCTCACTATCCGTTGATGCAGTGTGGTATGCCAGCGATATTACCGGATATAAAACAATATCCGGAACATTAACTCAAAATGCCTCTAACTACTCAACATGGACCTATTCATCTGTACCTGCAGACAAAATGATTTTAAATTATGCCAATGGTGATGTTATTCAATTTGTATTTTATGAAATAGATGGTTTTGTAAACGGAACAGAGGAGGATTTTAAATTGTCTCATGCCATGGATTTTGTTTCTATTATTTCCGGTCAAATGGAATTACGGATTCAAAGTCAAACCGGTCCTCAAAATGATAGAATAGAATGGGGTAGAACAATAACAGGAACAACAACAATTGATAACGATCAATTTACGGTTGATATTATAAACAATGGTTATCAAAATGTAGAAAATGAACATGGAATTGCACTTGGCGATTTTTATAATGAAACAACAGGATCAGTTACAGCATCAAGTATTACTTATACCATTAACGAAAATTATTTTACACAAATAGGTCATGATAGTAATAAAGCAATTTATGTACAATCCCGACGAATTCGAAATAGCAATTCTGCTTCAGGTACATTAGGTAGCTTTCAATTTAATAATTTAGATTGTTTTTGGGTAGGCGGTAGTTCAATCTACGAAGGCGAAATTGAAGAAAACGAATTGGTTTATAACGAAGTTATTGAATCCTATAACTGGTCAGCTTCTGGTAGCTTATTAAAGGACAATTTATATTATGGTTCTGTTATGTTTGACCGGCCCATTGTTGATGGCTCTAATGGGGCATATATAATAGCTGATTGTAACGATGGCAAACAATTTAATTTATATCCGGCGCTACTTCCAACTCCATTATCTGTTAATGCTATAGAATCTTATACGGATTTATCTTTAAACTATTATCCAAATCCAACTACCACTGAATTATATATTTCTTATACAATACCAACATCTTCAAAAGTAGAATTAATGCTTTTAGATATAAATGGTGTAAGAGTAAAAACCATTATTTCAGGCTATGTTTATGCCGGTGAGTATTCTATAGAAGTATCGATTAGTGATTTACCAAGCGGATTATACTTATTACAACTATCAAACAACCAGACACAAGTAACACAAAAGTTGGTTAAATTATAAATGTTATTTAACGAAAATTCGCGTATAAAAGAAAAGGTATTAAGATTATTCTCTACCAGAAAATAATCTTAATACCCTAACGCTTGTCAATTCAAATAATCCTTATTTGATCTTTTGCGTGCTTTTCAGATTTGTTTTAATCAAAGTGTTTATCTCATTAATTGTGCTAAATTCAGTCCGTTTACCACAATTATACATTTCAGAGAATGGATCATAATCTATTATCCGATCCATAAACTCCTGAATTGTTGGAACTTTATCAAGGTTGGAATATTCTTCAAAAGTAAAAGAAGTAAAAACACTATTAGCCGATATCCCAAAATTATCAAGTAAGTATCCTTTAGCTAATTGTGTAGGTTTAGCTAAGGTTCCATTTATTAATACATCTGAAATGGCAGGATAGGAGACAATCCTGTCCTTCGATTCATTCATGATAATGGGTACATTATTAGAATAATCCTTTATTGTTTTATAAATAATTAAAGGCGCCTGCATATTTGCACTTTGTGTTATTTGTTTATTTGAACTACACATAGAAAACAAAAAAGCAATCGTTATAACTGATATAAATCTCATATGGTATTGTGTTTAGTTTTATTCTTTTACAAATTTTCTAATATAACTTTTATCAATGGTTTTTATATTAATGAAATATATTCCTTTAGATAGAGAAGATATATCAATAGTACTATTGTTATAAACATTCTTCATTAAAACATTACCGCTTACATCATAAACTGAATATTCAGTGATGGCTACAGGACAAGATATTTCAATATAGTTGCTACCTGGATTCGGTGATATAGAAACATCAGTATCTCCAGATACCTCATTTATTGCAGTGGTGGCACTTCTGTTAATATTAATATCAAGAAGATATGATCCTGTTTCACCTAGGAAATATGGTGATGTAACACAATAAAGGGTTTTATTTCCTTCTGTTGCAATTGCAGAAGGCACTACATCATCAAAAATTCCTATCCAGTTTTCTCCATCAAAAGAATATAAGAATAAAGCATCAACAGTATAAGTATTTCCATCACCACTGTTATATGCATCATGCAATCTTATATCTACTTCATAATTATAACCATCCTCCAAATTTATAGCAAAGAAATCCCAGTCACTTCCTAAGTGGAAGTTAGAATTGGTTGTTTTTATGTTGCTGGTATTTTCTGTATATGATGGTGTTAAAAGATAGGAATGTTCTACATCATCGTTCATTTCATATATATCTTCCTCATATGGGGCACTCTGAACGATTACTTTAACAGGATTAGGCGCGCCAGATGTTGATCCTGTTAATACAAAGTCTCCATTAGTAGGCTGATGGAATACAGCTAATAGATAGGTACCCGGTTCAATATTTAAATTACTGGTGTAGAAATTATAGGTGTCGTAATAGTAGGAAGGCAAACTTGTTGATGCTTGATCTATTGTTAATTCATACTCACCATTAAGATTGAATAAATTTATATCAACTATACCTTCAAAATCATAATACAGACTATAATTTGCAACCTGAACACTAATATCCAATGGCTCATTGGTTATTATTTTTTCACTATTTATGGTTATTGGAGAGTACAGTGCAATATCCTGGTTGTTTTCAACGCTCATTTGCACTGCATACGCATAGGTGTTGGTACCGTAACTTTCCGAAATAATACTCCAGTCACTACCTGCTGTTCTTGAGAAAATATATATGTAATAATTTCCAGGAAGCATCTCAAGTGATCCTGCCGATATGAAATTATATTCATAATATGTATTAGCATCTAAAGTGACATTTTCATAGGTTTGAACAAAGTCAATAAAGGTGTTGCTTTCATCAAATACGGCTGCACAAAGATCACCAGTGAAGTTTGTGGTTCCACCATTAGCAATGTATGTGTTAATGGTAAATCCTTCTCCATATCCAATGGTTGCATAGTACGATATAACATCACTGTATAAAGTTAATCCGTATTCTTCTGATATATTTCCTCCTTCTTCGCTTTCCTGAGCCGGCTTAATGCCAATTAAAGCTTGTTGTCCATCATTATATGTACCAGCTCCTGATCCAATTCCTCCTTCTCCGGGATTAAGCGCATCTAATAGAAAATATCCATCATAATAACCACCCCATCCCCAGTTCATATGAAAATAGTTATTGTTATCATATCCATCGCACACAAAAGTATGTCCACCCTGACCATAGCCTGCATATTGTATAGGTCTGCCGGCATCAAGCTCTTGTTTCAATTTGCTAATCCAAACCTCGTCAGTGAAATTAGCACGTAAAAGACCTTCAATACCTGGTGAATAACCGAAAAACTGTACAAATGCATTTTGACATGTTTGATTGTCGGAATAACGATTATATGGATCTTTTATCACGTAACTACCACTACCGCCCTCTGATGCCACGTTATAATTCATTTCAACAGCAACTCCACAGTGGTACATAAGAGTAGCAACAGCGTCGTTTGTGCTGTTTACAGCATTAGGCATGCCGGCCCAATTGTAGGTTGTATTGCCAAAGTTTGCAGAAAGCGCTCCATATTTTTCATGCTGGTAGGTATGAAAACCAATTCCTTTATTGGGATAATTCCAGTATTTCATAATTTGAGCCATGGCTGTGGCCGGACAGCCGGTTACAGTTAACTCGTTATATTTATTGTCATATGGACATTTGTCATTTACATATGGTGCCTGGTTCCATTGAGTTGATAGGAGAGGAGTAACAGCACTGGTACTTGTTGATGATTTTAAATTGCTGGCAGAACCCTCCCAAAGTGTCTTAATTTCTTCCGTTTGTTGAATTGTATTAGTCTTAATATATCGTATTTGTTGTTTGTATCCTTCCAGCCATTTTACAACATTTTGAGGCGTATTTTCATAATCTATTGAACCTGAATCAGAATATCCCAATACAGGAATGGCGGCATCATCTCCGGATATCATAATAAATCCATTATCATCGCCTATATTGAAAATATATATTTCTCTGTTTGCAGCGGATGTACTTTTTAAATTTATATTATTTAGCGATATCCGGTTAAATATGTCACCGGCATCGGTTAGTTTAATGGGGTAAGACGATTTTAAAGCGGAATTAGAATTGGTTAATAAGTATTTTTCGGCAAATTGCCTTGCTTGTTCAATGGTGATCTCTTTCCCAAATAAATGAAAGGTCAAGATTAGTGATGCAAGTAAAAGTAAAAACCTTTTCATATCATAATGTTTAATTGTTTGAGGAATGTTTCTGAGGTATGTGGCTAAAGAGTAAGAATGAGAGTCGTAATGATTTAAAAGCCAACTAAATTTGTATTCAACATTTTGAAAAAATCTTAATTAAATTTAGCTCTTTTACATGCAAAAGTCAATGATGATACGAAAGGTAAGTGGGATGAAAAGCTTATTAATTTTCAGACTAATTAAGGGGTAGTGCTTTATATAGTTCGAAAAGACACTCCTAGTCATAATTAACTATGCTCCAGGGGAATCTGCACTCCTCCTTATTCAACCATAGTAGAGCGGGTTTATAGCTTGCAAATTACTCTTAAATAGAATATATACGATACTTGATTTACATTATTCGTTATTGTTTAGAATTCATATGATTTATATTTTTGATTCATATAAAGAGTAATTAAATGACTAACGTTTGAAGGGTAAAGTAGTGATGGTTTTATGGGTAATTCAATAAGTTAAAAATAAATGTATATTAATCTCTATAAAATAATGAAAAGTATACTTTTAAGTCTTCTTACAGGTATATTTCTTAATTCTTGTAATAGTAATTCAGAAGATTTACAGTTTAAAGAAGATTTCTTAAGAAAGATAGATAAAATAGGCTGTTATTCTCCAAAGAGTGCTGTTGATAATGATTTTGTAATCACTTCAGCATATTTGTATCAAATTACTGGACAACCACCAAAGTGTGAAATAAAAACTCATTCATGCTTTTTTGATTTTAAAGATTCTGTTTTTTATGCTATAATGTCATATCAGGAGGATAAGGAGTACTGGCTTAGTTGGTATAAGAAACATAATTCTGATATCGACTTTCAATATGCAGATAGCATCTATCAACAAATCAAAGAGAAAGTATTAAAGGATTCGCTTTATAATTCTGATGATAAAGTGGATGTTACAGAAGAGATATCTGATAGTATAACCGAATTATTAGATGAAGCTAAAGAACAGAATCAGTCTGTAATTATGTTTCAACAATTTTTAGAGAAATTTAGCTCCGATTCTGCTTTTCAAATCAATCATACTCTTTTCCCTTTTAAAATAGCATCTTATGATATTGAAGATAATATGGATACTTCCCTAATAAGTCAGGATAAGTGGCAATTTTTAAATTTACAATACGACTCAATTTATGCAAAAAGGGAAGTTAATGCTTATACTCAGAATATTGATGTTTTTCAGGATTCATGCATTGTTTCATACAAGGGGATTGATAACGGTATTTGGATAGATTATGTATTTGTAAGACAATATAATGATTGGATGTTAAGCAAAGAGGTTGATTACTCTAATTAGCAAAGAGGGATAGTTTTTATGTAAAAATCAGATTATTCATAATACCTCATCTTTATAAATAATTTTAATAGTTAAAGTCTTAGTCTCTTATTTTATTGGTATTCAGTAATCAGCTGTTATATTTGTCGCTTACCTAAATTAATTGAAAAAACTAATCGTTAGCTAGATAGTAAATTATATATGTTACAGAGTTCAAAAATACATAAAATACCATTTCTTAAAGGGGAGCCACGCATCAATTATGATGATCTTGAATATGTTGAAGATGAATCTTATATGGAGGAGGATTTTTATGCCTGTAATGGAGAACCTTTCAACGGCATTGCATGGAACGAACTGCAGGGATTTATTAGTGAAGATACTATGGTTGGGGGAGTCCGGCAAGGGCGATGTGTGAAGATACATGCTAATGGCTGCCTTATTGAAGATGGATGTTATAGTGATGATGAACCTGTAGGAGAGCATTATTTCCGGGATCAATCAGGTACTTTAATTAAATATGAAAAGTACAATGACGATTCAAAAATGCTTCTTTCACAAACATATAATTTGCAGGGAGTTCTTACTCGCGAAATTAAGGATGAGGATAAACGCAGGTATCGTTATTGGACAGATCAAGGGAAGATTCTGTACGACTCGATAAAAGGTGAGGATAAATATTATGCTTCAAATAGTAATGTGGTTATTTCAATAATTAATAAAGGGATATCTGGTACACAGGCAGAAATAATTTACAATGATGAGGAACTATATGCATTTATCTATGAAATGTTTCATTCCAATGTAAATATTGTAGATATTGAACTTTGGAAGTGGTTTCATACGAAATTAGATAACAATGAAGAGCCTGCCTGGGAGTTATTATTAAAGTTATTAAATCATCCGCAAGTAGAAATTGCTAAAACAGCAATACGCATAACAGGAATCAGAGACTATAAGCCAGCAATTCCAATATTGCAAAGAATGCTTGAAAGTAAAGATGGAAATGTGTCAGGTATAGGTATTTATGATGTAACAGTCAATGATCTTATTCAAACAACATTAATTAAGCTAACCGGCGTTGGAAATGAAGAAATATTCCGTAGTGAACAAATTCAAAAACGTTTGCAATGGGCAGAATATGAAAATAAGCGTCGTTTAAAGGTAAAAATGAATTGGCCAACTACCACAGGTATTTTGATTGAGCGTTATACCGGTCAGTTAACTTCAAAAACTGCAGATCAATTGTTTAGCGATAATCATTCAGATTCTAAAATAGAATATCTTTTTGTTTATAAATATCAGGTTGAAGGTTATAGTTACAGAGCTGTTTATAACAGTGAATCAGATATAGCTGAGCCAGAAAAAACAATCCGCTATCGTAAAAAGAAACCTGAGGAATATATTTTTTAGAGTTTACAGCGTTGAAAATACGATGCCTCTGGCTTAAACTTGCATTGATGAAACTTTTAATTGATCCAAACTATGATTTTATGTATTGATGTTCAGTATTCTGAAGATATCGCCTATATAGCTGGAGGTATTTTTAAAGACTGGAATGCAGATGAATTTGAAAAAGTTTATAAAACAACACTGAGCAATATTGCTGATTATGAGCCTGGACAGTTTTATAAAAGAGAGCTTCCTTGTGTATTAAAACTTCTCAATCAAATAAAAGAAAAGATAGAAGTGATATTAATAGATGGCTACTGTTTTCTTTCCTTAGAGAATAAAGAGGGATTTGGAGCTCATTTGTATAATGCCTTAAACAAAGAAGTACCGGTTATAGGACTGGCAAAGAATCCATTCAGAGGTAATGACTTTAGTAAATCGCTTTTTAGAGGAGGCAGTATTAAGCCTGTTTATATAACATCAATAGGAATGGAACCGGATGAGGCTTACACTAAAGTACTGAAATTACATGGCGATTATCGAATTCCAACACTTGTAAAAAAGATAGATTCAATTGTAAGAGAAATGGAGAAGGAATCACATGATTTTGATATAAAAATAGATGAAGATAATTTATCTAAGTAACTACCCCTTTTAATGAGCTTTTAAAGTCGAAGTTTGAAATTTTAATGAACTGTATGATGCAATAAAAATATCTTCCAAACAGAACTATTTAGAAGATATTTTATCCAACACTTAAAACAAACTGTATTATAATAATAAAGTATTATTTAATTGCTTCAACTCCTTTTGTTGTCATTAAAATAGGTTTGTACATGCCTTTTTTATTATATTCTAATTTATCGATACATATACTTCTGCTAAAGCTTCCACCATCGGTTTGTATACCTCCGTTGTGATAAATAAAGTACCAGTTACCTTTATATTCAATAATCGATTGATGATTGGTGTTACTATTACCTGCAATTTCGTTAATGATACCTTTATATTCATATGGGCCGTCAACTTTATCACTTACTGCATATGCTATTCTTTCTGGAAAACCCACAGCAAATGATAAATAATATCTGCCATCTTTATTATGCAACCAAGGCGCTTCGGTAAATGGGAATTCCATTTCACCATTGATCTTTATTTCCTTAACACCATATTCTTCATCATATGATACCATATCCTCATTAAGCTTTGCAACCCAGCATGCTCCGTTACCCCATAACAACCATGCCTGATCATTATTATCAATGTAAACCGTAGGATCTATTGTTCTCCAGCTGTGTTGCTTTCCTTTACTATCTTCGTTAGTCACTAAAGCATGACCAAGAGCATCTTTATACGGACCTTCTGGTCTGTTGGCAACAGCAACACCTATACCTGTTGTTTGAGAGCTGTTATACCAATAAAACTTACCATTTCTTTCAATTACCTGACTTGCCCATGCTGCATTGGTTTCACCCCAGGCAAAATCAGTGGCTCTAAGAGGCATTTCATATTCCCAGAAGTTTTTCATATCAGTAGTTGCAAAGCAACACCATTTTTCAATATTATACCACTTCTGACCTCCGGCAGCATCTTCTCCGGAGAAAATAAATAAAGTATCGTTATATACTAAAGCGGCGGGATCGCAAGTGTATTTATGAGTAACAATAGGATTACCCTTTGCTTCCCAACGGTAAACAATCTTATCTGATGAATTTGAATCAGTTTCTTTTTCTGTAGAATTCTTTTTCTTGGGTGAAATGGCACTAACCATTAAAGTACTAATCAATAATAGTAAAAGTGTAATAGCTTTTTTCGGATTTGTATTCATATTTGTGACTTATTTTAATTTTATTTTAAAAATCAATCATTATTGATATTACTGAATAAATAATTATCTAATCAGAAAATAATAATTATAAGCATCAAATATAAATGAAAAGCTAAGTTCGTAATGTCAACAAATCATTCAAATAGTAGTACAAAATCAGCAAATAGATATTTAAGTAGAAACAGTATTATATAGTATGGATACTGTTTTAATATAGTAAATAATTAAGATGCAGTAAGTTATTTCTTCATTCTTATGGCAAGTATTTCACCGGTTACACAAACTTGCCCGTTGGCACTTAAAGTCATATCAACAATAACCTTTCTGCCTGAAATACTTCTTAACTTACCTTTTATTTCAAGTTCAACACCAAGGGGTGTCATTTGTCGATAATCAATTTTTAAAGAAGCAGTCATACAACGGACATCCAATGGTGCCTCTAACGGTATATTCTCTTCCTTACAAATAAACGCTGCAGCAGATCCTGTTCCATGACAGTCTAATAAAGATGCTATTAAGCCTCCGTATACAGCCCCTGGAATGGCTGTATATTTTGAGTCCGGAGTAAAATGAGATACTGTTTCGTTATCCTTTAAATAAGTCTTTAATTGATGTCCTTGAGGATTATTTTTTCCACACCCATAACAATGGGCAACATCATCAGGATATAAGTCTTGAATGGCTTGTGACATGTACTATATTTTTTGCTAATTACTATTTATTGAAGAAACTTAGATTTTACATGAATCGCCCATGCAATTAGGCATTACCTCAGGAGTTTTAATCAGCTTAATGCGTACTGCCAAAAAATAAAGTTTACAACCAACACAAATAGCAAAAGCAGTTTCTAAAAACATTAAAAGTAGACAGACCAAACAAAGTATACATACAGGTTGAAAATATGAAATATCTCCGGTTTTGTATAGTATTACCGAAATTGTAAAAATAGTAAGTGACAGGATGCTTCCTAAGGTCCAGGCAAAACGTTTTTGAACAGCTCCGATGTAAATAGGAGTTTGCTTTCGTGTAAATAATTTGGATAATAAAGTAATCGGCGAAAAATTAGGATTAACCAATATTGATATTAAAAAGTGGAATAGCAGTATGCCTGAAATGTAGGGTAATACAGCAAAATTTTTAAGTATAAAAGCCTGAATAAAAGCAATGATCCCTAAAAAAAATAATATACCTGAAATACCTCGAACTTCACGTTCATTTAAAACTTTGTAATCAAACCCTTCTACTGTTTTACCGAATGAAAAAAATGCCATAATTTTTATTTATAATTATCAAATACCTTTATAATTCAATAGATAATCTTTTTAAAATTCTATTTCTTATTGAATACATTGCTTATTAAAACACAATTAAAAACAATAAGTTTTGCAAATAAATCATATAAATATTTATCTACAACATTTTAAAGAAAAATATATCATTTCTTATTGGTAGCATATGAGTGAGATTTTTAAAGTAGGTACTTATCGCTGGTAAGAGTTTATAAAGCTGAACGTGTGGGATATAGTGTTACTCAAAATTCCCGTCCTCAGCTTTATGGAACTATTGATTTATCATCATTCTCCCTTTTCCTTGTTCTATTCTCTCTGTTTCATTTCAAAGCTGTAAATCACCTTTTATCATTCACTTTCCTACCATGTAACCTTTTACTTTGTTACCTTCTTTCTTTTTTGCTAAAATATTGTAAAATACGTATCGAAACAATTACAGTAATTTTACTGTAACTTTTTATGCTTATAACTATTTGTAAATGAGGTATGAATAATTTGAGGTAAAAACTGTTTTGTACCCTAATGTCAAAAAAAAGGCTGATATTCCGGTAAATCGCAAAAAACAGCAAAAATATTCCGTAAAATCGTGTTTTGGGGCAAAAATATTCCAGGTTTGAGTGATTTTGGGGTATCTTATTACTTTTCTTTGCTATGTCTTTGCATTTCTATGCTATTCCTTTGCTATTTCTATGTATAGTCATTGCTAATCCTTTGCATAATCATTGCTATTTCTTTGTATTGTGGTTGTATTGTGGTTGTGTTGTCGATGCACATTCTATGATAGTTCTTTGCTCAGGCATTGCTTCTAAGGAACCGAAGAAAGAGCATAAAACATTCATAGTAAAACCATAGTCAATACAAGGTCATATCCTCGTTATATCATAGGCTGGCAATAAGGAATCAATGGAGGATATGCTTTAGGTATTTTAGGTTAATAGGTTATTAGGTCGGTAGATCAATAGGTTAATTGATCAATAGGCTATTAGGTCAGTGGGGCTATAGTTATTAGGTTGTTAGATTATTAATATTGGACAAAACTCAGGGACCTTATTCAATGGGAGATTACATATAATTTTGATGTTGAATGATAACTACTTTTTCCGGATCAATTGATGGGGTATATCCATAATCGTAACAAAAGTAGTATAGATTACCTCCGTTACTTTTCCAGGTGTGGGTTAAGTATTTGAAATCCATACCTAAAGTTTTTAGAAAAGCTTTTCTTACTGTTGCTTTTCCTTCCGGGCATGCATTTTTCAATGCACTACGATTGGTTCGTAATTGCTTATTAATATTTTTAATAATAGCTTCGGATGAGTATTGTTTTTGGTTATGAAAAGCACTTCTGCATTGAGCATTACAAAATTTCTTGTCATTTCTTCCATGAATAGGTTCATTGCAATATAAACACAGGTTTTTAGGATTAGTCATAGGTTATGTGATTAATAGACGTTTATAGACGTTTATATACGTTTACAAAACGTCTAATTTATATATTATAGATTAATTTTCAAACAGAAGTTTATATGCCAACTCTTAATAGCTATGAAAAACAAAACAATTATATATTTAAATAAGCAGAAGGATTTAGATGAAGATATTTGTGTATTGTATTTTAAATCAGATAATGATGTTTTAAAGCGTATACAATACAATAATTGGATTGTTTGGAATTCCAGACTACAAAAATACACAGTAAAATCAACTCCGCAAACAGTAGGTTTATTAAAGGATCTGTTCGAAGACATTGCAATTGTTAATACCAAATATTATCAGGCTATATTAAAAAATCATGCAGAAGAAATAGTCATTGGTGATGTAACCTATTTTAATGGTGTATTAGAAACCATTGAAAAGCTTGGAGTAATAATGTTGGTACCATATAAAAAAGATGACATAAGATTACTAATTATAAAGTATAAATATAGCAGAATTATTAATCAGTTACTTGTTGAAAATAAATATGCCGAATGGAATTCTGAATTAAAAGAGTTTACCTTGAAGCCATCGGTAAGCTTACTATATAATTTTATTAAATCGACATCTGATAAAATTAAAATTAGAATACATAATGAATTGAAAGTTTTGGATTGTAGGATTTTACAACTGCTATTTGAGCAGAGTTATGTAAAGGATGTACATTTTAAGCATGTTCCTATTGAATACTTAAAGTATATGCTATTGAAGGGCTATAGTATTAATACCATAAGAACCTACTATTATTTTGTATTGCGGCTGTTAAATTGTTACCGACAAAATAGTCTGGCTCAAATTAATTTGTTTTCATCGTCGGTAATCAATGAATATCATCAAATGATGCTTGGTGAGAAAGCGTATTCATATTTAACTGTTAATCAGTCGGTAAGTTCGATTAAATTGTATTATCAGGGATATTTAAAACGAGATGTTGAGTTGCAGGATGTAATTAGGCCTAAAACGGGCCGTCAGTTACCTAAGGTTTGGAACAAAGAAGAGATGTGCAGAATAATAAATGCTACAGAAAATATAAAGCATAAAACATTATTGTCGCTTATATATGGAAGTGGATTACGTATAGGAGAAACTTTGAATTTAAAACTTAATGATATTGATTCGAAAAGAATGCAAATTCGTATTGCAGGAGGAAAAGGAAATAAAGACAGATACACCTTATTAGCCAAATCAGTATTAGAATTGTTGCGCAGTTATTTTAAAGAATACAGACCTAAAGAATACCTGTTTGAGGGACAGTTTGGTGGTAAATATTCACCAACCAGTGCTGGTAAAGTATTAGCTAAAACAATAAAAAAGAGTGGAGTACCCAAGCGTGGAGGATTGCATTCGTTGCGTCATAGTTTTGCAACTCATTTATTAGAGTCGGGAACTGATTTGAGGTATATACAAGAGCTTTTGGGGCATAATTCGTCAAAGACTACTGAAATATATACTCATGTAAGCAATAAGTACTTACAACAAATTAAAAGTCCGCTCGATGATTTAGATATTTAAAATATATAGATTGTAAGTAATAGATAATTAGAGTGTTGAAAAAGAATAAGTAATACTGTGATTAACTATTTGAACAATAAGTTTTGTTTAATAGAAATGGAGAATTATCTTTAACGGATTAAGTGAATGCAAGAGGGGAAGAAAATGATGCAAGTAAGACCAAACTTAGACAATTTTTACATCAATTGTAACTGAGCAAACGAAGTGTATTTAAAAGTATAAATAGATAAAAATAATATTCACAAAAAATAGAAGTCATGTGGTTGTATATAAAAAAGACATATGATTGTGTTAACGTGTGTAATGTGTTGATTGTGAATGTGCAATGTAATGTTGTTAGTGATAAATCAATATTTAATCAACAAATTACATTTGCGATATATACGTAACCCTATGACGGTTATTGAAAAGTTGGCGGTCATTCGATGAGACGAAGTGCATAAATTGATTATTCAGCCAAAAGAATTACATTTGTTTTTTCGATAAATAGAATGTTATGGCGAATAAATATGTAGATTTCATCTCAGACAAACACTTTTTAAGTTGTATTGAAAACCTTTATAACTCGTATATCAAAGCGAAAGAAGGAATCAGCAAAAAGAAATTCTACAGCAATAAGATAGATACATTTAAACTTACTTTTGACGCACAGTTCAATGACATTTCAGAAGAAACCGTGATTGAAAATGAAATTATGCGCCAAATTGATAAATCGATAAATAATTCAATCGGAACTTTTCATGAGCAGATATTAGGTGGAATTAAAGGGTTTGAAATGGGAAGTTTAAGTGGTTACGATATAAAAGCCACAGACGATACTTTATTTGCTGACATCAAGAATAAACACAATACAATGAACAGTAGTGCTGCTGAAAGCTTATTTCAAAAGCTTGCCAGGTATGCTGATACATATAAGAAAGCAAAGTGTTACTGGGTACAAATTTTGGCAAAAAATAGCTTTTGTGAAAGTTGGGCTGGAGATATTAACGGAAAAGAATATAGTCACAGTAGGGTTTTTAAAATATCGGGCGACCAGTTTTACTCTTTACTAACAGGTCAAGCAGATGCATTTTTTGCATTATATAAAGCTTTACCAATAGCAATTTCTGACTTTTTAGAGAGCGTTGATAAATCAAAAGGTAAAGAATCAAATTCCGCACTTTCTGAAATCAAAAAAGCCAAGAAAGTGTCAAAAAGAACTGTGTTTGACCAAATAACTTTTGAAAATTTTGGCTATTATTTAGGATTTGATAAGCTGTAATATTTGTTTAAGAATTTCACAATTGAATATCCTAATTCGCACCCTAAATTAACAGGAACAGCATTTCCGATTTGCTTGTATTGTTGAGCAATAGAACCATCAAATTTCCAATCATCAGGGAAAGTTTGGATTCTAGCATATTCGCGGACTGTAAAGGGACGGGTTTCATCGGGATGACATCGTTCAGTTTGCTTTTGTGCAGGACTGCAAGTTAATGTTAGACTTGGTTCATCCCAACCGATTCGGCGAGCCATTCCAGTTTTTCCGCCCCCTAGATAAAAACTGCCGCCCATATATTCTTTTTGAATATCTAACGGTAAGTCGCGCCAATAACCTTTGGGTGGAACTAAATCAAGAACCTCTTTCTTTGATTGAGGGTATTTTGCACCATCAGATTTTGGGACATTTTCATCAAATAATTCGCCTTTTTTGAGAGCATCTGACAGGTTGTATATTTTTTTATAAGGCTTTGGGTATTCGTATTTAATATCAATATCTTTTCGAATACCAACTAAGATTAAGCGTTCTCTTTTTTGTGGAACTTTAAAGTTAATAGCTTTTAAAACTTGAACAGGGACAACATTATAGCCGATTTCGTCAAGAATTGAAATCATGCCTTGTAAGGTTTTACCTTTTTCATGACTTAGAAGACCTCGTACATTTTCGCCGATACATATTGCAGGAGATACTTCTTGAACAACACGAGCAAATTCATAAAACAAAGTTCCTCGTGCATCTTTAAGACCTAATTTTTTCCCTGCATAACTAAAAGCTTGACAAGGGAAACCGCCAGTAACAACATCAACTTGATTTTTATATTTTGAGAAATTAAAATCTTTAATATCGCCTTCAAGGACATTCCAATGAGGTCGATTTTTCCTTAAAGTATTGCAAGCCCATTTGTCTATTTCATTTAAAGCAACACATTTTAGACCTGATTTTTCAAGTCCAACAGCAAGTCCACCAGCACCTGCAAAAAGCTCAAGGACTGAATAATTATGATTAGGTTTTACAAAATTGGAAACTTCTTCTTCTTTTATATCATCAAATAGATTTCCTAATAAAGCATGGACATCTGATTTTTTATAAACACGATAATTGGAAACAGGCTCTCGAACGGCATTAAGAATACCTTCATTATCCCATCTTCTAAGGGTTTCTTTACATTTTCCGACTAATTCTGCTGTTTCTGAAAGAGATAAATATTCACTCATAACCACCTTATTAAACCTTGTACAATGGTTACAAATATATAACGAAATGATTAACAAAGAAAGGAAAAAGAACGAACCGCCAACAATGTATATAAAACATTTGGCGGAAAGTCCTATATTTGAAGCGATTACAATTAAAAATATTTTTTCGTATTTTGAAGGATAGTGCAATAAATGCCAAACGATTCATATACTAGCCATTAGCCTTCATAAAAAAGAATAGTAATGTCCGAGATTTATTTGATATATCAAGTTGAGAAATACAATTATCCTGATGATAGTGGAGAAATTGAAAAATACTTAGGAACATGGGAGAAAATTGGAAATCGTATTAGAGAAGTACGATGGGATTATCATGATTATGAAATTGAAGGTAGTATTTGTGAAACGATAAAAAGAAATGGAAAATATTCATATATTTTTCAAGAGCTTGATCAGTATACGCAAATGGAATTGAAAGCTGTAAAAACAAACCAAAAACGAGGGGTTTATTATCCTAAGATATTTTTGCCAATTTGTTCTGATAATGATTTATCTGAAGTAAAAATGAGTCATACGCAAGAAGAACTAATATTAACTAATGGTTTGCCTTATGATGAAAGTTATTTAATTAAATCTCTAGAACAACTTTTAACTTTATTTGATTCTGCAAAAAAAATATTAAGAACAGTATTTCCTTGTGAGAGAAATTTTGAAGTTTTTGGGTTTGATATTAGGAATGTTCTAATACTCGCTTGTACTGAGTTTGAGTCACAATGTGTTGGAATATTGAAAGCTAATAATATTGTTCCAAAAGGGAAGCATTATAATACAAATGATTATATCAAAATAAAAGAAATTACTAGGATCTCTGAATATAAGGTAAGATTTAATCTGTATCCAGAACTTCAAGCTTTTCAGCCTTTTGAGACATGGAATAAATCAAATACTACTGAAAGTATTGGTTGGTATGCTAACTATAATGCAGTAAAACATGATAGAGAAAGTAACTTTAATAGAGGAAAATTAATTGATATGTTAAATTCAATTGCTGCTTGTTATATTATGACTTTTGTCCAATTTGGAGAACTTCCAATTATTAATAGGTTAATTGGGAACTATATGAGTATTGTTGATAGACCAAGATGGGAGTTTTATGAGAAGTATATAAAACCATATAAAAATGAAGAATGGAGGATGGAAAATTACGAAGGCTAACAATGCATATAAAAAATTGCGCGGTGACGTTTAAACTTTAGCCCAAAAGTTATATTTTTACTTTTCAACGGTTAGACAATTAAAAAGCTGTTAAAAGCGCAACTTTGAATATGCTCACCGTTATCACCCAACCTTAAATGTTGTCGGTCTGTTTTTTGGAGGAATTTTTGAGTAGGTAGGTTGTTGAATCAATTTGCGCCACACACGCCAACGCACGGTACAAATCAATGAATAGAGTAGGTTCTTTGGTAATTTCAGTTAAGTTCTGGTTTTTTGGTTTTGGAAGTTTCTCAAGGTTGTTTTGGTTTTAAACTTTGGTTGTTTTGTTTTAGAGTTGTTTGGTTAAGTTGCTTTGGCTAGTTTGGTAAGGTTGGTTTTTATGCTTTGCAAAAGTTTGGAGGTTTACGTTCTATTAGCAGCCAACTGCCTGTCTCTCGAACGCAAATTTGGGTAAAGGTTTGGAAGTTTAAACTCTTGTAATAAGTTTAGGTGTGGTACCCTCAAAAATGGTTCAAGCTGGTTTTGCAGCTGTATTTTGACAGTGATTTTTGTTTGTTGTAATTTGGAGATGCAGTTGTTTATAGTTGTTTTATAAAAGTTTAGGGAGTTGGTTGGTTCTTTTGTACAACAAAAAGGCAGGGTGTAACAAGGCAAAAAAGCCATGTGTAAATTCCGTTATTTGAAATTTAGTATTAAATATTTAAGTTTGGTGAGGCAAAATAGAGGAAGCTGTGTTTTGGATACACACGTCTTTTTTACCAAACGTTGGCAACAAGCACATGAGTACTAACCGCCTAATAATAGGAAAACTTAAAAAATATTTTGACTCCTGAAGAATAATAAGAAATGAATATAAACAAGACGTTATTTTGGATTACATTAATTTCTGGTTTGATAATATTTTTAATCGGTGTGTTTTTGAAATTATATAATCAAACTTCTAACGGATTTACAGCCGGCAGATATGGAGATATTCACCAAGGAATGGTTACAGGATTTAGTGGTATATTCCTTGGAATTTTAATTTTGCTATTATCTATATGGACTTATAGAAATTATAAAAAAGAAAAAGAAAAGTTTGATAAAATGGAGTAAAAAGTTAGCTATCAACAAGCGCAAAAAGGAAACTTATAAAAATGATAAAGTATTATTCAATACAATCAATTGAAAAAAGTAATATTTCGGAAGACAAGATTAAAGAAGAATTACAAAATTATTTACGAGAACACAGGGCTAGTAACATAGTTGTTGAAAATAATAAAATATACTTTGACAATCGTGGTGGTTTAAAAGGGGGAGTAAATTATGCTTATATGACACGAATTGTAAAAGGCGATATCGAAATAGAAATACATAACAATATTATAGAATTAAAATACAATTCATATATCTCGATTGTAATGGATTTAGTATTAATTAGTATATTTTTATTAATTGGAATTTTTTTAAATAAATTCCTTCTTTTTGGAGCAGGAATACTTTTTTTTCAAATGCTTTATTATTTGCTAGCAACGAAAGGAAATAGTGATGATTTTCTTGAAGAATTTCTTGATAAAATTGCAGAAAAATAAAGTGCCAGTTGCCAACACGTTATGTAATTTAATGGCAGATTAGCTGTAATTTGTGAGTCTGGCTCCCGCGGGTTATTATTGCCTTGGCGGACAATGACGCAGTCCGCAGACTGCCACAAAATTAATAACAAACGTTAGCCATTATTAAAACCATACTATGGAAGAAATATTAAATGAGAAGAATAAAATACTATTAACAGAGTTAAGGCAAGATTTCAAAATTGACTTTCAGCAGAAAAGTATAAATTATTGTGAAGTTTTCTCTAAGAATGGTTGTTCAACAATATTTTACAATCCTAAACTAGTTGACAATGAATCCATAGCTCATGAACTTCTACATATCAAATTAAAAAGGTATAACTATGTAATTGGAAATCATATCTATTTATCATATCAAAGCGACAATAAATTAGGGAAGGTTTTCTCTAAGTTTTTATGTGATCATATTGAAAACTGTTTTGACCATCATAAAATGTACCCTGAATATTTATCAATGGGATATGGTCCTGAAAAGTTTATTAAGAATGGACTTGATGAAAAGTGTTCAATTCGTGATATTCAAACATTAAATCTAAGTTCTTTCGGTAAGTATAAATCTAAGTCAGTTGATAAATATATTGGCTTTCTAATCTCAATATATGCAGACCATGTTGACAATAATTATGAAGAACATTTAAAATTAATGCAAGAAAAAGACTCTGACCTTTTTGAAATAGTAACTAGCTTTTGGAATAAATGGACTGACTTTGATATCACAAATATTGACCCTATTTTAAATTCGGACATAGACTTGGTTGAAAGTTTTATGACAGATATGGAATGTTGGATAGAAAATAAAAAGATAAAATAACAATGGCTAACAATAAATAAAGGGCATAGGCTGTCAGTATAAATTTGGAAGTTTTGCTCTTTAAATAAGTTCGCCGAAGCTTTTGCTTCGGCTAGTGAAATGAATAAATTTATAACCAAAACAAAAGCTTCGGCTTGGTGGGATTTCGGAGGTTTGGTTTTTCAAATCAGCCTACGACCCCTTATTCAATCCGTTGTGCTTCATTTGAGAGACCGCAGTAGCCAAATCATGCAATAATGAAAAGAAAAGATTGGACAGACGAAAAATTATTTGAAAGACTATTGACCAATAGGACAAAAAAGACTTATTGGGAAAATATCAGAGAATTGAGGAAACGTCCAAATCAATACGTTTTTGATAGAGCAGTTGGATTAATTAAAACAAATATTGACAAGGAAATAATTATCGGAATTGATATTCTGGCGCAATTAGGTTTCAATCCAAGATTTAAACAAAAAGAAATAGTAGAGCTTTGTTTTAGTCTATTAGAGAAAGAACAAACACCAAAAGTTCTTGAATCTATTTTATTTGCAATTTCACATAACAATGAAATCCTAAGAAAAGACCACATTTTGACCTTAACCGAACTTAAAACGCATAGATACTGCATTGTTCGTTACGGATTGGTACAAGCGTTATCAGGCTTGGAACAAAAAGACGCGATTGAGACTATAATTGAGTTAAGCACAGACAAAGACCCAGATATAAGAGATTGGGCAACATTTTCGCTTGGAACACAAATTGAAACCAATACTGACAGTATCACAAAGGTATTGTGGAAACAGATAAATGACAGTTCTGAATTAGTAAGATTTGAAGCAATTGCAGGATTAGCAAAAAGACAGGACAAACGGATAAAAGACATATTAATTCAGGAACTAAGAAAGATTGATGATAATGGTTCAATTATTTTAGAAAGTATTGAGGAATTTAATGATTTTGATTTTATTGAATTGCTTGAAGAACAAATTGAGCTAAATAAAAAGACTCAAAAGGTAAATGAGAATTGGCTGATTGAGACTTTGGGTAAATTAAAAACGAAAGCACAACAATAAATATAGGTCATTTGGCGGATAGTGCTAAATTTGAGCATGTTAACATTTAATAAATTATATAGCGGTTTTGATACTTTGGAGCTTTTAAATGCCAAACGCCCCATATTATCAACGTTGGCTACCATTACCCATGGCGCATAAAAATGAATTAACCTAGAATTATGAATACATCCAATATTTTACTTGCTCCTTATCGACAATTAATAGAATCTGTTTCTGATATTGAAAAATATGTTGGGTTTGAAAATGCAAGGTGGTTTATGTGGAAAAGTAATTCTTTAAGTTGGGTATATGGACTCTCCGAATTTGAGATTAAAAACTTTGCGCAGCAACTTGAAAATTCCCAGCAAGAAATCAAAAGAACAATACAAAATACAGAAAGTGAGAAACTAAAGAGAAAATTGAATATTGAATTTGAGCAAATTCCTAGACTTGACTACACTGACTATATTTAAACATCGACAATTCATCATGGTTATTTGCCAAGACATTAAAACCATTTAAGACACTAAAAATGACCAGGAAATTTAAAAGCATTCTTGAGGACATTCGGTTGACGTTAGAAAGAATGATAAATTACACGGAAAATAAAGAATGGTTAGAACTAGAAAATAAGTAACGGTAGCCAACAATAAATAAAGGGCATAGGCTGTCAGTATAAATTTGGAAGTTTTGCTCTTTAAATAAGTTCGCCGAAGCTTTTGCTTCGGCTAGTAAAAAGAATAAAATTATAACCAAAACAAAAGCTTCGGCTTGGTAGGGATTTTGGAGGTTTGCTTTTTCAAATCAGCCTACGACCCTTTATTCAAAACGTTGTGCCCTATTATAACATAGAGATGAGTCATAAATTAAATGATATAACATTATACTATTACCCGAGAAGTGAATATTCAAGGAAATTCACTTTAAAGCAAAACATGGTGTCAGACTTGTATATTCAATACCTAGGAGGATATAAACCACCAAAGACATCAAGAGTTTCAGTTGAGCTTTGTGAGTCAGATTGTATAATTGGTTATTTCGGAAGTATTTTGTCGGTTAATGTAAAATTTGATAAAGACCATTATTGGACTTTAAATGACAATGAACAAAAAAAAGAAATACTAGATACAGTTCATAGAGTAGCAATGCTATGTTCGGAAAAATATGAATGGGATAAAAAAGTATTCTTGAATGCCTATGAACAAGTGTTAAAATCAAATTTTAAATACGAATTTGAAGGGAAAATTAAAAATTCAAGAGACAGAAATCATAAGGCTGCAATTCAAATAAAGAAAGACGAGTCGGCAACGCATATTTCGGTAGTTTTTTATGACAAATCAAACAAACAAATAAAAAATGTTGAATTGTTTAAAACATATCAGCATGAAATATTCTACGGTTCTATTATAAAGAAGAACAAATGGTTTAATAATAGGGAGTTTGGAGTTTATAATAGTGATGAAGAAATTATTATTAAAGCGTCATTGGATAATGATAAATCCGAAGTCATTATTGAACCCAAAATACATAAAAAGGAACATTTAGAGGGTATTTTAGTTAACTGGATTAATAAATAGTAACAGGGCACAACAATAAATAAAGTGCATAGGCTGTCCGATATATTTTGGGAGGTTTGTAGGCTGTTTGAGCATCGCCAAAATTTCCATTTATGTTTAAATAACAATAAGTTTAAATCCAAAATATAAATTTCGGCTCAGTAGTGTTTTGGTAGGATTGCTTTTCAAATAAGCCCACGACACTTTATTCTGAACGTTATCACCCAACCTTAAATATTTTTGGATTCTTTTTGGAGGAATTTTTGAGTAGGTAGGGTATTGAATCAATTTGCGCCACGCACGGCTAACGCACGGTAAAAATCAATAAAGTAGGGTTGGTTCTTGGGTAATTTCGGTTAGGTTCAGGTTTTGGGGTTTAATTAGTTTCTGCAGGTAGTTTTGGTTTCTTACCTTTTGGTGTTTTATTTTAGTGTTGTTTGGTTAAGTTGCTTTGGCAAGTTTGGTATGGTTGGTTTTTATGCTTTCCAAAAGTTTGGTGGTTTACGTTCTAATTTGCAGCCAACAACTCGTCTCTCGAACGCAAATATTGGTAAAAGTTTGGATGTTTAAACTCATACATGAAATTTAGTTAAGGTACCCTCAAAAATGGTCCGTGCTGGTTTTGCAGCTGTATTTTGACAGTGATTTTTGTTTGTTGTAATTTGGAGATGAATTTGTTTATACTTGTTTTATAAAAGTTTATGGAGTTGGTTGGTTCTCTTTTTCAACAAAAAGGCAGGGTGTAACAAGGCAAAAAAGCCATGTGTAAATTGCGTTATTTGAAATTAAGTATATAATATATAAGTTTGGTGAGGCTAAATAGACGAAGCAGCGTTTTTGATACACACGTCTCTTTTGCCAAACGTTAGCGGTTATTTAAGAGAATGAAATACAATCAAACCATATCTAAACAAAGAAAACCTGTAGGCACGTCCAAATCAGAAAAATTGACGATTTCAATTTTAATTGGTCTAGTGATTATTTGGGTTCTTTATAGAAAGTTTCTCGAACCAGAAACTATTGGTGGCGACTCACGATTTTACATTTTCATCTTTTTAATCCCAACGCTTTTGGGAATTATAATACTTGGATTCATCAGAATCAGATTTTTAAGAGAGAAATGTAATGAATCAAAAAGCCTTATTGCAAAAATTCCACTAGTTCTATTATATATCGTCCAAGGGTTTTTATTTTCTTACTTAAGCATCGGACTGACATCAATGGGCATCTGGGACTATTTAAATCAGAGAAACGCAAGTCAAAGTATTTCTGAAACGGTCGATTGCCAAATTATTAAAATCAACTCAGGAACATCAAGAACGCCTCCGAATATTGACTTCGAGTTTATGGGAAAAGAAGAAAGAATAAACATCGACGCAGTTGTCTATGGACAATATTTCGAAACAAATCCCAAGACATTAGAGTTGCAATTAACCATCAAAAAAGGGATTTGGGATTATTACATTATTGAAAAGTGGAAAATAAAAAAACAACCGCTAATAACTAAGCGTCCTGCCTGTTTGTAAAACAGAGGCTGGATGCGGTGTTGACGAAAACCGGCCAAAGCGATCTGTATTATGGGGATTGATATATTTTAAGAAGGTCTTTTAGAGAATAATAGATTTCATATTTAAGGAATAGATTTGTTTTTTATCTTAATATAAGGTTTGCCTAAATGTATTCAGTCCATTCATAGAGACTTTACATTACTAAAATTTAAAATAGGATATAGCAAAGCTATTCACCATTAGATGTTATTTTAATTTTATCATGTAATTGGCTCCAAGTGGGATTATTAATTTTGGTGGACCTCTAATGTCAAAGCGAGCAATAATAACCAGATCTCCAATTTTGCAACATGGACATTTGTTGTGCTTAAGAGGTTCATGTTGAGTTATTACAATTTCTCCCAATTGTTGTTTAGCTAGTTCATGGACTTTAAGTTTAATTGCAGAAGATAATATGCCGTAATGCCTGATTCGAACAAATCCTTTGGGTAAAATGTGCATAGCAAAACGTCTGATAAACTCAGAATTACTTAAGGTTACATCGTATTTTATGCCACCTTTACGATAGTCTTTAGCCGTAAAAGTGACTTTTCTGTTTTCAATATTCTGGATTCGATGGTTTGAAATAGCAATTTTATGGGTATATCTACCCAAATATTCGATGACTTGTGAAGGACCATAAAAAGGTCGTTTGCAATATACTGTCCATCGTTGATCAAAGAGCTTTTTATACAAAGGATTTAGTTTGGGTAATTCCTGTCTGAGTTCATTTACAAACTTAGCTCTAAACACTGTAGACATAGCTTTAACAGGGAATAGGAATTTACCTTTACCTTTAATGTTTTTCCATTTGTCGCCAGCAGTAATTCCACCCCCAGGAATAATGCAATGCAGGTGAGGATGTAACCAAAGGTTTTGTCCCCAGGTATGTAAAATGGCTATCATACCTGTTTTAGCACCTAAGAACTTGGGATTGGCAGCAAATGCAGCTATGGTTTCCCATGCAACTTTAAACAATAAGTTATAGAGGACTTCAGGAATAAAAACAGCAATTTTATTGAGCTGAGAGGGTAATGTAAATACCACATGGAAATAAGTAGTGTTTAAGAGTTCTTTTTCGCGTTGACGTATCCACATTTCCTTTTTGTGGCCTTGACATTTAGGACAGTGTCTGTTTCGACAACTGTTATAACTAATATGTATTTTCCCACATTGGGGATTAGTACATTGGTCAACGTGACCTCCCATCAAATGGGTTCTGCAGGCTTCAATGGCATAAAGAGTCCGAAGTTTCCATGTATTAGAAACCCAATAGTGAAGTCTGTGATGTTCACAACCAAGCACATGAGCCACTTCAAAGGAAGGCTTCATGACTTTTGTTTTGGAGGGTATAGTTTGTCAAGAGGACAAAATGCCCTGTGTTTATCCAGTTGGGCAACATGTAAGTATACCATGGTAGTTCTAATGTCCGTATGTCCAAGAAGCTCTTTTAGTGAGATAATGTCAGTGCCCATTTCCAGTAAATGAGTAGCGTAAGTATGTCGAAGTACATGTGAAGTAACCCGTTTTTTAATAGCGGTTTTCAAGAGAGCTTGTCTGATGATCCATTGAACACCTGTTTCAGAAAAGCGCTGAAGTTGTCCCGTATCGGATTTACCATTGAATAACCAATTAAAAGGATGTTCATTTTCAATAAAAACTTTAAGCCCACGACACAGCATATTGCCCAAAGGAACGTATCTGTCTTTTTTGCCTTTACCTTCACGTATGTGAAGCATCTGACGGTCAAAATCAATGTCGGGGAGTTGGATATTAAGCAGTTCGAACCTTCGAAGTCCACAGCCATACAGCAATGCAATGACCAATTTGTGTTTTAATAGATTAGGTGCATTTAATAAAGCTTTAAGTTCATTTTGACTTAATACAACAGGTAATTTTTTGGGGAATTTGAGTTTAGGTAAGAAAATAGAATGTTGTTTAATTCCAAGCACCCGATATGCAAAACGAAGACCATACACAGTATGCTTAAAGTAACTTGAAGAAGGAGTCTTGCTTTGGGATTTAAGATATTGCAGATAATCCAGTACTTGTTCCTGATCCAGTTCTGAAGGAGAACAATTAAAATGTAATGCCATGGTTGACAAACAACGTGCATAATTAATTAAAGTGCTTTTGCTTTTACCGGATATTTCTATATTTCTTTTTAGTTTAAGAAATAGTTCGTTAAATTCGGGTACTGTTGAACGTGCCTGATCGATTAGCGTTAATTCTTTTTTTTCATAACTATAATATTTATGGTTAATCTATTAAAGTTACGAAGCTTATGTTTTAATAGCTACCGCAGGTTTCGTTCAACACAAGCTATAAAAGCATGGCGGCTGCAGTGTTTTCCGCGTTCTGGCTCTTCGTTCGGCGTCGTGTCCTGGTGGACACAGACGCTCTCCGAAAACCGCCACGCTTCATAGCCGAACCGTTGTGTGGCATTTAAAACAAGCATAGTGCAATGAGAGAACTGATTGAAAATAGAATATTGAGAAATAAGCCAATAATTGCATATTTGATTATTTATGCACCACTAATTATTGGATTAGGATTGTTTTTCCTTGAACCAATGACTTTTGGATATTTGTTTAAATTCCCGATTGCAATTTATTTTTTTCCATTCCCATTCTTATTATTCCTAATTGTATGGATGGATGCAGTTTACTTATCTATTAGACCTAAAATTAAGTGTGAGACTGGCTTAAATGATAAGAGGTTTATTAGGCTTGTCACAATTTCAAAATGGACACTGTTGATATTATCAATTTTTACTTGGCTGACAGAATTGGTTACTTTGATTGATATTGAAAATCTGAACATGTTTATTAAAATCCCTCTCATTGTGATATGGTCGGCAGCAATGATATTTATGTTAATTGCATATTTTACTTATTACTATGCATCTGGATTCATTGGTAAATTGATTGTTGTTGCAGAGAATCAAAAGCCATTTGATAATACAGGAGATTATAATATAGGATTATTTTCTTTGAGAGGTTTATTGCCTAATATTTATCGTAAAACTCATGTGAGAATAGAAAAAATACTGGAGAATGAATAAAAAATGTAATTCATATGTTTATTTTGCGTTGACAGGTGATGACTTTGATCCATATGAGATTACGGCTAGATTAGAAGTTGAACCAACTGAATCTTGGAGAAAGGGAGATAAAGGCAAGTTTAATCCTTCTTTAAAATACACTTGTTGGAAATTATCGACAGAAAAAGGCAAGGAATATTTGGATATAGATAAACTCGTAGATGAAATAATAGAAAAACTTAAGGATAAAACTCAAACAATAATTGACTTGAAAGATAAATACCAACTTAATTCAGTTTTGGAAATTGTACTGGATATTGACACAAATCCTGACCAATCAACACCTGCGCTTGGACATAATTTAAGTACAATAGATTTTTTGTATAAAACAAGGACAAAAACAGATGTTGATATTTATAGATTTAACTCACTTGAAAAGTAATAAACGACCACACAACAATGTATATACAGTATTGCCGAACGAAAAATAAATAATTTATACAATACTAATATATAGCAATATACAGAGGTTTTTAGGTGGGGTTAAAAAAATGCCTATCATACATTTTACCATACTTTTTGACGCAAAATAACGGAGCAAAAAGAAATTAAATTTTTTTGATTTTTTTTCAATCAAGCCGTTTTTGCCTTCCATTTTATTTCAATTGCATTCAATCCGGTTTTTTCTGCTAAAAATTAGTTTTGCAGCCAATGAAAATTATTTACCACAAAATTTTTGCTTATGGTTAAACTCATTGGTACAACGAAGAACGGCAGAAATAAACTTATTCAAAAAATAAGACTTATAATATGATGAAGTAACACAACTTTCGATTGAGCTTGAGGATAATCATAAGCCATTATTTTTTAACATTTTAAAAGAAGCTTATGATGATAAATCAGAAAATTGTTGCGGAGAACTTTGAAAAGGATTGCCTTGCTGTATTTGAGAATTTACTGCAAGGCTACAGGAAGGCGAAAGAATCGACAGTATGGGAATTTAAAATGGATAACCTTGTAGAGAAATTAACACATTTACCTACAGCTCCATTCCCTACTGAGTTAATGAAACTCTTTGATTATGATTTTCTCGTACAATCGGAAGATATAAATAGTATAATTGAAAAAGCCCTTATTATAAGGGAACGGATGAAGCATACCAAGAGGTATGTGACCATCAATGAACGGTACTTCTCATTTTTATTTCTACCTCCAAATACTCACCTTAAAAGACTTGAAGTGTATAATAACGAAGGAGAACTTTGTTATTTACAAGTCGGTAAAATCCGAATAAAGCCAAAAGCAATACTCCAATGGCTTATACCCGGCAACAAACAAGTCAAATTTCAACATGTAATAAATTTCAGGCAAAAGACCTTTCACATAAAGGCATTAGAAATTTATTATTACTCACCTCTCGTTGACCTTTCGTCAACAAATCCCCAGGACTATTATAATTTTTTCTGCGACTATTTTGGGAAACTTCAATTTCTCAAGTATTTCAAATCCAACGGAAATATTGAAGCGTTTCCTAACCTCCAACAAATTAAACCAAGAACGCATGATGCAATCTTAAAACTTTCTAGTGCCCAACAGGTGCTTTGGGCTTACTTTCTATTTCGGCTTTTGGGCTTAAAGCACCGGGTAGATGTTGGGAACTCAACACTTGCCCGATTTTTATGTGTGGTGAACGGTATTGATATGGATAATTACAAAAATTCATATTTCTATCGGCTCATAGATAAAGCTCCATACATTAAAAATGACAAGAATCTTTTGGTTGACCTTGAAGTTATCAAGTTGCATTTTCAGGAACGTAATTTACCAACAGGTGACATCGAAAAAGTAATCATTGAAATTGTAACCCGATAAATTGCAAAAATACCGATTACCATTGATTGCTTTTTATTGCCATTTGAATTAAAAAAGTATCCGACAAAAACAGCAAAAAGTGTCCGATAAGGCTAAATAATATCTTTGTAAGATGCTGAATACATGATAAATAAAGATTATTTGAAAAATGTCGGATAGTCCGACGTTGGAAATTGCTATGCGCCTATCCTATACTTGCTATCCAAAATTTTGAATAAAAAAACAGCAAGAAAATGGATGAGCAAATAGAAGAACAGATAGAAGAGAAAATCGACTTCAAAGCTGAAACTTTAAAGAATCTTGAACAGCTAAACAAAAAGGTTTCAGAACTAATAAAAGTACAACATAAAGCCGGAACAGGCTTTGACTATGTTAATGCTGCGGAACTGGCCCTGCTATTGGGCGAAAGTGTTAAAACTATTTATGGCAGGGTGTATAATAAACAGATTCCCTTCTATAAACCGGGTGGTAAGATATTACTGTTCAAACTGGATGAAGTAATGGATTGGATTAAAGCTGGCCGTCATTCTTCCTTGGAGGAAATAAAGAGCAATGTGTAATTGGTTATATGCAGTTCTAATAATCTAAAACTCCAATGAAGGAAAAGAAGGAAAGAAAGTCTCAAGTTAAAAAACAGGAAATCAGGTTCTCGTTCTTTAAACTTTTGTTGAAGAAAAAATCACATACTCAAGTTCTGCCGGAGAGCCAATTATGTAATCATTTGAACATAGTAAAGAAGTAGAGAATGCCAACTATTTATATATGCGGTAGTGATATACCCGAAAACAGTTCCAAAGGCTTGGTTGATACCGATAAAATTAAAGCCAAACTAAAGTCATTGAAATGTGCCGTTGTAAATCCAACTGAAATGCCCTTTGCAAAAATGAGTTGGACTGACAAACTGGATAACCGTGTTCAACTTTTAAAGAAAAGCCAGGCAGTTTATGTTCTGCCCAATTGGAAAGAGAGCATAATGTCACGCATAGAGCTGACCGTTGCGATGGACTTAAAGTTGGAAACCATTTTTCATCCGATGAGCCACAAAGAAATAAAGCAAATAATAACCGCCCTTGGCAATTAGCTCGGTTCCGGCAGGGTTGTTCAAGGGTAGCCCTGCCATTATTTAAGTATCAAATTCAGAACGATTATGAAGACAAAGACAGTAGCAAGAATCAAAGATGTTAGCATCATGCTTATTGATGATGCAGAAAAGTTAGTCCCCATTAAACCAATTTGTCAAGCTATAGAAGTTAATTACTCAAGCCAGCTAGAAAAGATTAAGAGTGATGAAATATTGGGTTCAACTGTACCGCTCAGGGGTATAGTTGCTGCCGATGGTAAGGAACGAGAAATGGCTTGCATTCCTTTTAAGCTTGTATTCGGTTGGCTATTTTACAATTAACCCCAAGAACGTCAAGGCTGAGGCTAAAGAACAAATCATTAAGTACAGGCTGGAATGCTACAATGCCCTTTTCAATTATTTCACCGACCAGGGAGAGTTTTTAGAGCAAAAGCAAAAGGCTTTGGAAAAGCAATTAGAAGAAGTGGAACGAATACGAAATGATTATAGCGACCAAAAAAAGCTGCTAAATGACGCAAGAAAAGCACTTAACGATATAAAGGAGTTGACTTTTGAAGAATGGCAAATGAATAAGCGACAATTATCACTGGACTTTCCAAACTAAAACACATGATAGCATTAGCACCGAATACGTTATCGAAGTTATATTATTTCGATAACCGCATAAAGAGTTTCTATGAAAAAAACGGCTACACCAACATTCCGTTTGATGGCAATAAAATTCAAAAAATGATTGAAGATTCACAGCTGGAGCTGAATGCTCTCTTTTACAAAATTTGGGGTTCAGATATGGGCTACCACCTGTTAGATAAGTTTTACGATTTCAGGGGTAATGTGTATGAGTTCTTTATGAGCCTTGATAGCAACAACCGTGAGTTATTGACAGGAAAAGACTGGTAGCCGATGGATGCAAAAAGGGTCATAGAGCAAATCAATGATGAAGTTTACGAGGTTGTCTCCAATTTTGTCACACTAAAAAAGGCAGGGATTAATTACAAAGCTTGTTGTCCGTTTCACAATGAAAAAACGGCTTCATTTAGCGTTAACCCGGCAAAGGGAATTTTCAAATGCTTTGGTTGTGATAAAGGCGGAAATGCAATAGAGTTTATTAAAGAGCATGAAAATGTTGAGTTTAAAGAAGCCGTTGAAATTGGCGCAAAGCTTTTGAACCTCAATTTTGAATGGAAGAAAAGCACCAATTGGGATGAAGCCAAATTTAAACATGAAGAAAGCCTGAAAATTGCTTGTGGCATAATTGAGAAGTTCTTTCTGGAACAGGTTAATCACAAAGATGCCCAGCAGTATATCAAGGAGCGTAATATGGCTATACCTGAAAACGGCAGCTTCAATATTGGTTATGCTCCAACTGATAATGCTCTACTGGCCCATGCAAGAGAAAAAGGATTAAAAACAGAGATACTTGAAGAAATTGGCGTACTCAAAAGCAATGATAAAGGCGTTTATGACTTTTTTAGAAACCGATTGATATTCCCTGTTTCCAATTCACGAGGTGAGACTATTGCATTCGCCGGGCGTGACCTGAATGAGAATCCAAAGGTTAAGTATTTGAATACACCTGAAAGCAGCATCTACATCAAAGGCAATGAGCTGTATGCTTTAAATGTGGCTCGCATTGCCATTAAAAACAATGACAGAGCATATATAGTTGAAGGTTATTCCGATGTGCTTCGGATGCACGATATAGGTGTGGTAAACACAGTTGCGACTTGCGGGACTGCACTTACTAATGCACAGGCAAAGCTCCTGAAAAAATATACCAATAAGGCTACACTTATTTACGATGGCGATAATGCCGGGCGAAATGCCATGTGCCGAAATGCTGAAATCTTGATTAAGAACCAATTTCACGTTTCGGTATTGGTACTCCCGGAAAAACAAGACCCTGATTCTCTTTTCATCGACAACAAAACGTTTCTTCAGTACGATGAACAACAGGTGGATTACATCATCTACAAAACGGCTGAATATGCTGACCGCTTTGCAAATGATCCTGTAAAGAAATCGGAAGTAATAAAACGTATGGCTACCTTGATATGCTGCTATGATAAAACGAATCAGGAGGTCTATCTGGACTTCGTTTCTGAACGGATTAAACCCAAGAAAGCTTGGCAGGATGCTTTAAAGGATTATATTCAGCCTACCGAGAAGAAGGTTAAGAAAAAGGAAAATATCAGTGATATAATTAAGCTGAAAAAGGAACAACAGGAGAACCTTCTGACCAATCAGTTTTATGAAGAAGATGGAGCTTATTGGACGGTTGAAGGAAAAAACCCGAAGCAAATATCAAACTTTACTTTTGAAGCCTTATTCTGTGTGTTCCATAAAGACCCACAAGGCAGAACCGACCTGAAATACGTCTTGCGGTTGATGAGCCAATACGGAAGAAAACGCCTGGCTATTATTTCATCTGATGATTTTTGTACCCCTGCATCATTCAAGAAACAGGTACACAGGCGACATGGATTCTTTTGGTACGGTAACGATAGCCAGCTCGACAATATTAAAAATGTGAAACTGCTTGGAATACCCGAAGCTAAAGAGTTGGAGCGTGTAGGTTACAATGAGGAAAACCGCTTTTGGGTATTTGCAAACGGCTTGTACTACACTAAAAACTTTCATCCAATTGATGAATATGGTATCACTACCCACGCTACACAAATCAATAACATGGATGAATTTGAAAGCATTCCTCCGGAAAGTCAGATACGAATTAACGATACCTTTCATGTACTCAATACCACCGCAGAATTTATCGGCAAGTATGGAAAAGATAAGCTAAAGGAGAATATAAAACAGAGCCAGGTTCATTTGTTGCATTTCTTCTATCTGCCCTATGGTAAAGCTCTTAAAATTGGTAGTTCCGATGGTGGTAATCCATTCAAAGAAAACTCAAAGTATGTGAAGCCGATAAAAGGCAGCGATTGGAACTTCGGAAAATGGGCAACATCAATGAGTAGTGTTTATCCCGGTAATGCCGAATTATTGATTGCTTATTACATATCAACCGTTTTTAGTGACCTTATCTACAAAGCCAATTTCGGGTACTTCCCTTTATTGTTCCTTTTCGGGAAACGTCAATCAGGTAAGAGTACCGCAGCTCGAAGCATCATGTATATGTTTGGTAAGCCACCGATGGAGGACGGTATTAACCTTGCATCAGGGAGTACAAGTACAGGTATGCAGCGTAGTATGGATTCCTCTACGAACCATCCGTTTTGGGGTAATGAGTACAAGAATAGCATTCACAAGAATACCATTGAAGCGTTAAAAGGTATTGCTGACCGTAACGGAAAATTGACAGGTGTAAAATCGGGCGGTAATGAAACACGAATTGCAAAGCCGAGGGGTTCGGGTATAATTAGCGGTCAGGATTTGCCCACACAAGACCCTGCTTTATGCAGCCGTAGTTTATTGGGCGAATTTGATGATACCAACCGGGGGAACTATTCCGATTTAAAATCATTTAAAGCAGCCGAGGAAAGTTTACAGTTTACCAATATTACATGCTCTGTTTTTGATTTTCGTTATTTGGTTGAAGAACATTACTCAAAAGAGGAACCGGGAGTAAGTTCAGAAGTCATGGATGAACTAACCAGTGAGTACGGCAATGTTGACCGAAGAACGGTACTCAATATCTCATCGGTACTTACACCAATGAAAATTCTAATGGAGCATTCCGATTTGGAGTTCCCATTTGATTATCATACAGCAAAACAAGCTTTAATCCGCTCTGCTAAACTTACCATATCCGTACAGCATCAAAGCGATGAAGTGGAGCAATACTTTCATGTGCTGCAATCTTTGGTTAACCTATACAAACTTACCGAGGATGTACATTACAAGATTGTGGTTGGAGAAAACAATAGCAAACAACTTTATCTGAGAGTTGGCTCGATACATGGATTATACAGGGAACAAGCAAGGAAAGAAGGATTAACCACTCTTGACCAGGCGGTTGTTGGTGAGTACCTGAAGAAACACCGTTCATTTATAGAACATCGAAGGAAAAATGTACTGTTTGGCAAAAGCCGGACAAGTGCCTACATACTGAATTATGACATGCTCAAAGACCAGGGCATCGAATTGGAAAGGATAACCTTATAAAATACAAAACTATGCAGTTTTACTTTAGCTATGGTATTAAAGCAAAAACCGTCCTCATTTCCTCAATCTCTATGAGGATAGATATTAATATATTGATATTTAATACTATATATTTTTTTACTCTAAAAATAAGTGAGGACGGGTGAGGGATGAACGAGGGATAAATGAGGGACAAGTGAGGGAAAAACGGCTCTCGTCCCTCACCTGTCCTCATTGTCCTCATTTTATTCTATTGATAATAAGATATATAACTAAAAAGTGAGGGATGAGGACGGTTTTATAAAATTACCATAGCCCACAGAAAAGCATTTAAAAAAAATCAAAATAGCATTAATTAAAAATATTTGAATCGAATGAAAAAGAACGATAATGTACAGAAAACCAATAACATTCACGATAATTTCTTTAAAAGTCTTTTTTCAGTAAAAGAGAATCTTGCCGATTTGCTTCACGGCTCTTTACCTAAAGATGTTTTACAAGGACTTAAAATTGAAAGTCTGGAGTACGACCCAACCGAATATGTGGACCAGGAGCTTGCACCGTATTTCAAAGATATATCTTGCAATATGCTGTTTGGTCATACTGATATTAAAGTCTCCTTACTGTACGAACACAAAAGTTATCCCGATAAAAACATACACCTACAATTGTTACGGTATATTTTGAATGTATGGGAGAACCAGGTAGCCAATAAACAACAGCTCACGCCTGTTATTACAATGGTATTCTATCACGGAAAACGAAAATGGAATGATTCGGGTTTTGTTCAGGTTCCGGAGGTGCTTAAACGCTTTGTACCTTTGTTCGATTATGCTTTGTTTGATACAAAAGATATTGAAGACCATGCTATTATCCGTCACTTTAAGCGACCAAGTGTAAAGGTAGCTGTATGGTTTATGAAACGTAGCGATAATCTTATTGGCTTTATCAAGAATAACCCTGATTTGGCACGAGAAATGTTCAGTCAGCTAAAGGAAATTGACGAAACTATTTTCCAAAAAATAGCGTTATATTTGTATAAAGTTTCTGGTTTAGAACCGGATAAAATAGATGAGATTATGGAAACAATTTCACCACAAGTTAAAGATGCTTTTGCAGAAGCTGCCAACGAACTTAAATACTTAGGTAAGAAAGAAGTTGTAGTAAAAATGATTGCAAAAGGTTATTCGGATAATGAAATATCTGAAATAACGGATATTGCCATTGAGGATATTCAAAAGATTCGGACAAACAACTCTCATTAAGAGTAGTTAATCTAAGATATAGCCCGGTATCAGTTTTGGTATCGGGTTTTTTATTGCCTTATTTTTCCATTTATTGCCTTTTGAATATTACTTTTGTATAAATTTTAACAGTAAAACTGAATATTTGATATAAACTAAAAAAGAAAGCGAACATATAATCTTAAAATATTAAGACTTAATCTCTTGTAACTAAAAATCGCCAAATTTTAAAATCGCAATGAGAGTAGGTACGGGCGTGGCCTGTGCTGCTTTGCGATTGGGTGTTTGGCGATACCTTAGTTACGAGTGGTTTCAGTGCCACGCTTCTTTTTAACACAATTCAGAATGAAAGATTTATATGTTTGGTTACAAAGTGAGGTAAATGAATCGCTTGAATTATTGGATAACGAAATCATAAAAGATGGAGCTGATGAAATTGTTTTTTCGTCAAGTAAGGAGTTACTGAAAAAAAGCAAAGATGTATTGAATAGAATGGTTGAATTGTTATCCGAATACGACCTGGATATAATGAAGCTGATAAATTTGATTGCCAAACTAAAGACCGAGGGTAATGATGCTGATGAAGATGCCATCATTCAAACTATGATTCTGAAAATGTTGGAAACAAGCTCCCTGGAAACCAAATCTCGCTAATTTTTTCTATCTTTATATAGCTAATTGTCAAGGGTATAATGTTTTAAATTATGCCCAATAAATATTCCAATTCATTAAAAATGAGCCTCCTATCGGGGCTTTTCGTGTTTATAGCCGTTTGTGGTTTTACTATTTATTGCGTTATTCTTTGTTTTATTCTCTGCAATACGCTGGTAGTATGGTGGTATTCTCATAGTAATACCTACTTTTTTCAGAAGCAGTCTCTTTTTTCTACAAATTATCTTAAATCAACCTACAAAACCCCTAATACTTCGGCAAGTTGGCAACAATTTTTTGAAAGCTTGATAAATCACATAAAAAGCCCTCTATATTTTCCCGAACATTCAAAAAAGCCTTTGAAATATTGTCTTAAAGTCCTCAAAAGCAGTCTGTATAAGCTAAAAAGTATTCAAAAGACCTCAAAAGCAGTTGAGATATACTCTACAAGGCTACTATTCTCAATATTTCAGGTGCGTTATGGCTCATTTTTTAACCCAAATCCAACGCTATGATAATACGCAGAACCATATTAAAACAGGATTTGGTAAAGAAACTTTACCCCGATAGCGTTTCCGTTGATGCAGCTATGCAACAATTACGAAGAGATATTGAATTGTGTCCTCAATTAAAAGAGCAGATTGCAAATACAGGACACACAAAACGCCATTACTACAACAAACAACAGCTCCTTTTAATCCTGGAACATTTTTGTATAACACTTGAAGAATTTGAACAGCTATGAAGTATTTCTTAGGCATAACCGATATTGAACAAGCCAAACTACGTTACAGAAAATTAGCAAAGCAACTTCACCCTGACAAGGGCGGAGCTGCCGTTGACTTTCAGGAAATGCAAGCCGAATACAAAGAATTTTTGTTGCGTTTGAAGCAAGAACAAAAGGTCGTTACTCCTTCACGCAAAAACACATTAGATGAAAATGAGTTGATAAACGAATTAGGGAGACTTGCCAAAGTTCTGATTAAAAAACAAGTGCCACAGGATTACTTACGACAGAAAATAAAAACAGCTGATTCACCACTAAAAAAAGGTCTGTTTGAGAATATAGTGAACTTATTAGATAGTTTTCAATAACAATTATTTATTGCCTTTTATTACTATTTAGTAAGATATTTTTCTAAATTTGACATTACTTGACAATGTGACATTCTACCTTTGTCAAAAAATGACAAATTATATGGAAATTATTGCAATCATTATTTCAGCTCTATGCCTTGTTTTACTGGCCATATTAGTATTTAGAAAGAAGGAAAACAACGTTAATCCTGTTATTGAGGCAGTACAACAATTATTGCAAAGAGAATTAAAAGATAACCGTTCGGAATTATCGGTTTCTTTAAAAGAAAACAGAGAAGAATTATCGAATGGTTTGGACAAGCTTACTCAAAAGCTTGAAGAAAAACTTACTGTAATAAGTGAAGGGCTAAATAAATCAGGTAAAGATAACCGTGAGGAACTTACTCGCTCATTAAAGGATTTTAGTGATACATTCTCCAAAAACGTTAAGGAGTTTAATGACCTTCAAAAGCAGAAGTTTGATTCTATGGCAACCAAGCAAGATGAGTTGGTTAAATCAACAGAATTGAAGCTTGAGAAAATGCGTGAAACCGTTGATGAAAAACTTCATAAAACATTGGAAGAACGCCTTGGTCAATCCTTTAAGATTGTAAGTGAGCGATTAGAAGCCGTTCAGAAAGGTCTTGGCGAGATGCAGAACCTGGCTAACGGTGTTGGCGATTTGAAAAAGGTTTTAAGCAACGTTAAAACTCGTGGTGTTTTGGGTGAAATACAGCTTGGAAATATATTGGAGCAAATTATGGCTCCGGAGCAATATGAAGCAAACGTAAAAACAAAGCAGGGTTCAAATGACCATGTGGAATTTGCAATCAAACTTCCGGGTAAAGATGATTTTGGTAAAGAAGTATTCCTACCTATTGATGCCAAATTTCCACAAGAGGATTACATTCGTTTACAGACTGCTTATGATGAAGGTGACATTGATGGCATTGATAAAGCCAACAAAGCTTTAATCCAATCTATTAAGAAGTTTGCCAAAGATATAAGTGACAAATACCTTGACCCACCTCATACAACTGATTTTGGTATCATGTTTTTACCAATTGAAGGTTTATATGCAGAGATAGTTCGCCAGCCTGATTTAGTGGCATTATTACAACGTGAATTTAAAATCATTATAACTGGTCCTACCACATTGGCAGCAATGTTGAACAGCCTTCAAATGGGATTCAAAACTCTGGCTATTCAGAAAAGAAGTAGCGAAGTATGGCAAATTCTTGGTGCGGTTAAAAAGCAATTTGGTGAGTTTGGAACTGTTTTGAAAAAAGCTCAAGAAAAAATAAGACAGGCAGACGGTGAAATTGAAAAATTAGTGACTACCCGAACTAATGTAATGTTATCAAAATTAAAAACGGTTGAAGAATTGCCTACAGCAGAAGCAACGAAAGTATTGGGTGAAACGATTGAAATTGAAGATTAAACGTACTTAACTCACCTAATGGGAATATAAAGAATATGATGCTCAAAAAATAAACAACCATAGAAAACTAAAGCTTATTCAATATGATTAAATCCATTACACTTAAAGATGTAGCCAGTTATAAAGAAGAAGTTAAGTTTGAAGAACTAAAGAAGTTAAACTTTTTCTTTGGATATAATGGTTCAGGTAAATCCACATTAGCAAAATACCTATATGCTTTAGGTTGTAATAAAGTAGAAGAGTCTGATTATAAAAATTGCTCTTCTGATGGATTTAATGAAACTAACGAACGTATCCTTGTATTTGATGAATTATTTATTGCAAGAAACTTTATTGAAAAAAATACACAGGCTGGTGTTTTCTCATTAGACGAAAGAAATGAAAATATTGACACTTTAATCGAAAGTGAAGAAAAAGAACTTGAATCGAACGAAGGGTACATTAATATTTTAGCAGAAAGAAGTAAAAAGGTTTCTTCAGACAAGGCAAAAAAAGAAAGAGATTTAATTGAAAAATGCTTCGAATACCGAAGAGATTTTTCTGCTTTCACAAAGATTACCTTGGAACATTCCAGAAACAAAGCCAATAATCTGCAGAAATTAAAAAACTTGATAGATTCAGGGGATTTACCTTCTTCGCAAGAAATTGAAAAGCTAAAAGAACAATATAATCTCCTGTATGAAAAGGAACTTAAAAAGATTGAGCATAAGATTAATTGGCAGCATTTTGAAAAAATTCAAAAATTAGAGACAGAAATAAACCAGAAGTTAGATGAAGTAATTATTGGCAATGAAGATGTTGATATAGCAGCTTTAATAAAGGAATTAGATATAAAAAAGTGGGTGCAGGATGGTTTCGATATTTTAGAAAAAAACAAAGAACTAAAAAAATGTCCCTTTTGTCAGAATGAGACTATTGACAAAACTTTAAGAGAAAAGCTAGAGGGCTATTTTGATACATCATCAAGAGAAAAAATACAAACAATAAAAGACCTCTATAATGAATACTTCAAGGCGGTTAAACTTTTGATGAGTGAACTTGAAAAAATACAAAATCAATATAACGAGAAAAATAAAGTATCTAATCTGGATAAGCAGTTAAGCGAACTCCTTGAAGAAAACGATAAAATTGCCAAAGAAAAGGTTGAGAAAGCAAATGAGAAGAAGAAAATAGCATTAATCGAGCCATTCAAAAAAGAAATCGAAGAGATTAATAATGCCATTGAAACTAATAATGATTTATTCGATAACCTATCAACAAAGAAAGCCGAATTCATTGAACAGTTATGGCAATACATGGCTATTGAATGTAGGGGACTGATTGAAAACTTTGAAAGTCGTTTGGAAAAATATAATCGAATAGAAAACACTTTTAAGGTACAAAACAACTCTACGGTGGAAAAAATAGCTGCTTCAAAGCTTAAAATTAATGAATTACGAGAATCCACTGTTTCAACAAAAACAGCAGTAGATAATATAAATTCCATATTAAAAAATAGTGGTTTTGAAGGATTTGAAATAAAGGAAAAGCCTGAGAAGGTAAATAATATTGCGCAATACTTTCTACAACGTCCAAACGAGAATAGTGAAAATGTTTTTAAAACCCTTAGTGAAGGAGAAAAGAACTTTATATCATTTCTATATTACTATCAAATGTGTCTTGGCACAGAAGATTTAGAAGAAGGTTCGAAAAAGAAAATCCTTGTCGTTGATGACCCGGTATCTAGCCTTGACAGCCAAGCTCTATTTGTTGTTTCGTCTTTGATTCATAGTCTGATTTGGAGGAAAGGTGAAACTTCTAAAACTGACAAACAGTTATTTAAGAATACATCAATTGAGCAAGTATTTATATTTACGCATAATCTATACTTTTACAAAGAGGTTTCTTTTGATAAAAGACCAATATGCACCAATCGTTGGCATTTTAAAATTTCGAAGTTAAATAACCAAACAAGAGTTGAAGGTGATTACAATAAGTTAATCCATGATGATTATTCTTTAATGTGGAACACTTTAAAGGATATAAAGAAAAACCTTCCCGAAGACAAATCACTAAATATTATTATCTCAAACTCTATGCGCAGAGTATTAGAGAGCTATGTGAATTTTATAGGCATTAGTAAAGAAGCATGGGGTGCTGTGCTAGATGAAAACAAAGAAGCTCCTGAGTATATTGTCAAATGTGCTTTTATCTCTATGATTAATGATGAAAGCCATAAAGTATCAGCACTTGACGATGTTTACTACCAGAAGATTGGCAATGAGCAACCCCAAATACTGTTTAATGTTTTTAAGGAAATATTTAGAACTATCGGGAAGCATCATTATGAGTTGATGATGGATGAAGAAATCGAAGAAACAGTAGTAGAAGTCAACTCTTCTGAGGAGACAGGGGCTATAGTATCAGAAATACCAGCACCTGTTGAAACAGAATCTCATATTGAATCACAAAATAAATCCGAAGATATTGCTACATCTGATGAAGTAAAAATACTTATTAAAGCGATGAATGGAACTTATTCTAAAACAAGCCTTCGGAAAATAATTGGAGTTGACTTTAAAGTCTTCCATAGTGATTATTTTCTGCCAGCCATTGACAACAATCTAATTACAAAACTTTGTAAGAAAAAAGGCAAGAAAAATAAAGCTGTTGAATATGGTTTATCTCATGAGGGTAAAGAATTAAAGAACCGATTAAATTAAAATTGTAACACATGCCTAGAGAAAGAGTATATTTTTATTCGGTACATGATGGAGCTTGCTATAGCAATATAAAATTAGCTGATAAGATTTTGGAGAATTTTTCACCAAACAATGCATACGATATTAATGACATTATAGAATTATTCCAGGTTAAGCTTTATATCGACAATGAAGTTTTCTTAACTAAATGGACTGAGCAGGATAAAGAGGAAATTAAAGAGAAAGTAAAGAATATTTGGTCTGTAATTGTTCTATTCTGGAATAAGATAAATACAGGCAATCTTATTCACTTATTTAGCCAGTTAGAGTGTTGGACTTTACAAGATTCATTTTGGCAATTAACCACGAAAATATCCATTTACAAGCGTTTTGACAATGATGTCTTCACGAAATTAATAAATTCAAAGGACTGTAGTATTCGGGCTATTCTTCATCATGAAAAGCTGGTAAAACATTTTAGTACAATAATAAGGGACTATTTATTGAATAATGATAAATCAGCCGAACTTTTATTATCGCAGTTTGTAGAGAAACATGATAGAGATAGAGATGATTATTTCTTTCCTAAAAGTTTGAGTATTAAAGATAGAGAGGATATTATATCTCGATATTTGGATGATAATGAAGCAAACCTAAACTTTGTTCGATTAGCTTTAAATATAAAGAAATCAGAAAACCTTGACATTTCTGATAGAACACGTTTGAAAGCAAAAAGGCTTGAAGATAAACTTAACAAGGAAATTCTTGACAAGAATGGAGGTGCATTATTTGGTATTCAAGTTGGATTTAGTGACGATCAGGAAGAACCATTAAAAATGGAAAAAGATGGCAGCACTGATATTTTCACATACAGCACCCAACACATTCTAAAAAAAGATAATCCAATTGTATACTTAGCTCATTTTGTGGGTCTATTCTTCTATTTGGATAGGCAGAATTGTATTTCATTGGTGAGTAAGAACTCTGAGTTTGGCACGATTGAAAAGCTATTTACTAAATCTAAAAATGAATATCCGGTAGGACCAGTCTTCAGTAGAAAAGAAACTCTTTCCCTTGCTCAGATTTTTTTATATGACAAAATTCTAAACCAAAATCAAAAACAAAGTATAGAAAACATTATTCAATATCACATAGTTGAGCACCTTGACAAATGCTTTGGATTAAAAGGTTTTCGATTTAGTTTACCTTCAAATGGCACAAGTTATTTTGAAAGGATTAGAACGTTACTAGCAGAATATGATGTCCTTTTGCGCCAGTATAAATTATATAAGGAGGATGGTTTTATTGACAATGAACTACTTTGTATGAGTTCTAGTACGTACAGTCTTAGTCAGATACCTAGCTTTATATATAAAAAATACTGTTATCTACATGACAACAAGTTAGCACTTCCAATTCATTTACTATTTTCCGACCAATCTGGATTAAGTTATGTAGAACCTTTTAAAGAAAGTAAATACCATTGTCTTTACGATTTAATTATAAACGAGGAAGTTCTATATGGTAATTTCAAATCATATCAATGTGACAGGCTGCACCATTTATTTGAACCTGGCTATTTATTTGTTGACCATACGGGTATTGTACGAATTAAAGATAAACATCAACTATTCATATTAAAACAGCTCTATACAGAGGAAGTTTTAAGCTATTGGCGTTACCCTGAAGAATGTAAGGTCATTATTGATAAGATGGCTGATGATGGTATATTGTATTTTGAAGATACCCTTTTTAATAAGCTAGAGCAAAGTTACTTTAACTATTATTTGAACAAAAAGGAATTTACCAATGGACTAGACTTGCGTAATAGTTTTATGCATGGAACAAATCCCAACTCTGAGAATGAATTAATAAACCTATACTATGTCCTTTTAAGAATCATTGTGCTTACTATTCTCAAAATAGATGATGACCTATCATTAAGAAATCAAATAAGTGTACAATACGAGAAAGTCTAATTTTTAAGATTATCAATCAATATTATGAAGCGAGATTACAATTTAGAAGAACGAATAAAGGTCTTAAAGCACTTTAAACCTGATTTTAGAGATTGCTCCTGGCATAATGATATAGTTTTAGAATTAGATGATTTTATTCAAGGGAAAGGGTTTGTTAATGCACAAAACTTTCATTTCGAGTATAATTTTAATCCCGGTAAAATAATAGGCTCTACCCATTGTAATTACTATGGTGAGAGTTGGATAAAAATGCTTGAAAACTTAAAACGGTTTTATCGCTTACCTCAGTTTTATTCAAATTCTGCAACTGAATATATCAATAAGCAAGACAATATTCTTTTGATTAAATGTGGCGATAACTATTTTATTGCTGAGGGAAATCACCGCCTTTGCATTGCAAAACTTCTCGAAACAAATATTGATAAAGTAGAAGTAAATGAGTTCTTACTATATGGTAGTAAGGAGTTTGAGAAATATATGCAAAGTAAAAATACTGATATAGATATTTCATTTAAAGAATAGAATATATGGATAGTACATTCAATATTATAGCATTACATATTTTACCTGATTGCTTTGAAAGTATCAGGAAAGTCTTAGATAAAAATGAATGGTATTTTTTCAATCAAAAATATAAGGAGAATAATAATGAATTAGTCTTAAATAGTGACTACTCTGTTCCAAATGATTTATTTTCTAAAAATATAAACATACAAGCTATTGTAGGCAAAAACGGAAGTGGTAAAAGCACCGTTATAGAAGTCATGCTTCGATTAATAAATAATGTAGGAAACCTATTATTACAAAAGGCAAATACGGATACCAAATTAAGCTACGTTTCCGGTGTTTTTGCAGAACTATATTATGAAAAGAATGGGGGGATTTTTTCATTAAAATGTGAAGATGATAAAATCTATTATAGACAAAGCTCACAAGACTTGATGTTTAATCAATACCAACAACTGTTTCAATCTTATGAGAATCCACCATTATCTCTGGAAGAAGCTAAGCCTCATTTAAAACAGCTATTCTTTACAATCGTTAATAATTACTCCTTTCATGCCTACAATGAATTTGATTTTATAGATGAAGTAGAATCAAAAATTAAAGATGATATTTGGATTAGAGGTGTATTTCATAAAAATGATGGCTATCTAACACCCTTGGTTTTGAATCCATATCGTGACTTTGGGGTTATTGATGTTGAACGAGAAAAGAATTTAACCAATAATCGCTTAGCCTTATTGTTTTATGCCTTTAATAAAGAAGGTATTGATTTCGTGCCAGATTATAAACTTAAATTCTTAACCTTTCGGTTAAATAATAGTCATGTTCAGGATAAATATTCAAAAGTTAAAGTTGAAGATTTGGATTTGGCAAAAGAACCCTATAAAATTGAAGTAAGTAAGGATAAAGAGGATGTTTTTAATACTACGTTACGTTGTTATTACCCGAATTACAATATTGATGAAAGACTTGAAGTCGCTTACAAATATTTAGTATATAAAACGTTTTCAGTTTCAAATAAATATCCCAATTATAAAGATTTAATTAATAAGCACTTTGTTGAATTTAGTCAAGAATGTACTGATGAAGATAAAGCCAAGATTAAAGAATTAGTTGACAAAATAAAAAACGATACATCGCATACTTCTTTAAAGGTTAAACAAACTTTAAAATACATTGATTTTGTGAGTGATGTATCTCAAGAAACAAGAGATATACCTGTTTTAGATGAAGAATATGTTGATTGGAAGTTTGATTATTACTCACAAGATGATCGATTGACACGACTCGATAATATACAAGCTAATTTTCCACCTCCATTTTATAAACCTTATTTTGAACTTAAATCAATAAAAGAAGGATTTGTAAAATTTGAAAAAATGAGTTCAGGGGAAAGGCAATTCTTGTTCTATATCAGTACAATACTCTATCACCTGAAAAATTTGGATTCTGTTGTAGATGATAAAGAAAGTGTTCAATATGAATATGCAAATATTATATTGGAGGAAGTGGAATTATACTTTCATCCAGAGTATCAAAAGCAGTTTATAAGTAAGCTTATAGCATATTTGGAACAAGCAAGTTTTGAGAATATTAAGTTCTACAATGTCATTATAGTAACTCATTCTCCTTTTATACTATCTGACATACCCGAAGACAATATAATGTTCTTAAAAAAGGGAAAACAAGAGAATGACAAAATTGATTTAATAACATTCGGTGCTAATATTCATGAATTATTAAGGCATGGTTTCTTTATGAATGGAACTATGGGAGACTATGCCAAAAAAAAGATTGAAGATGTTATTAGTTTTTTGGAAAAAATTAAAAATAATCAACCCATTGAAAATCGCGATTTAAAAATTAAGGAACATAAGGCAATTATTGACTTAATTGGTGAACCTGTTATAAAAAATCATCTTACCCAATATTGGTATGAAGTTTTTGGAGAACCTAGTTATGAGGAACTTTTAGAAAAAGTAAAAAGATATGAAGCCAATTAGAATAGACAATAATCTGTATACTTTTGCTAAGGATTTTTCCTCAAAGTTATATGATGGAAAGACAAAAAAATACAAAACCAGACAGAGGCAGCTTAATGAACTTAGAACCAAATATTCACACCCTGCTAAAGTAAGAGTTCTAAATCTGATTATTAAGTATTATGCAAATCAGGAACTACTTTATTCTAAACCCAACATTCATCAACGACTTGTTAATATAACAGATAAGTATCTTGATGGTCTCTTTTATAATAGAGTTGAAAAGAAACAAACAGATTTTGGCGAAGAAATAGAAACAGCATTGCGATATGATACCCTTCAAAAAAATGATGCAATAAAAATAGTACAACACCTAAAACTTAATACTTGCCCCTATTGTAATGCTTCTCTTACCGTGTCCATTGATAAAAATGATAAGGTCAAACCAAGATTTCAATTAGACCATTTTTTTCCAAAATCGAAATACCCATTCCTGGCAATATCATTCTTCAACTTAGTTCCTAGCTGTGGTCAGTGCAATCAGAGTAAAAGTAAATCTAGTGTTACAATCGGTCAAGATTTTCACTTATACTCTGACGAAACTCCTTATGATGCTTTTCAATTTAAGCTAAACAACAAGTCATTAATTGAATATTTGATTAATGGAGGCAATGATTCTCTATCATTTTCTTTTCAGCCTCGAAATAAGGAACATAAAAAATTTGTAGAAAAGCATGATAAAACTTTTGGAATAAAAGGACTTTATGACACTCAGTTTGATATTATTGAAGAGTTAGTTTGGAAATCTCAGTATTATACACCATTAAGAATAAACGAGATTGGGAATTTATTAAGACTATCAACTACAAGTATTGCTCGAATGATTACAGGTAACTATTCAGAATATGAGAATGTACATAAACGTCCACTAGCAAAGTTCACACAGGATATAGCAAGGGACTTAAAATTGATAAAATAAGTAAGAGCGTATATTATAGAAGAATAATTAGAACACGTTAGTTAATGCAGAAAATACTAAAAAAATATTGCCAGCATCAGAATGGTCTTTTCGTTTTTCCATTGCCAACAGGAATCGGAAAAACGTACCACGTTTTAGAGTATATTTTAAAGAACTATAAAGAAAACCGTAAGATTTTCTTCATAACTAACTTAAAAAAGAACCTTCCTATACTGGAATTGAAAGCCAAGTTTGAAGCTGCGGATAAAGGGAAAGACTTTGAAAAGCATGTTATCGCTTTAGATTCCAATGCTGATACAATAATTGGAACATTGCTAAATACATATTGCCCGCACTTTATTACTGATATGCCTGAATATAAAGCTTTGCACAATAGCATTACTTTAGTTCAAGGATTTGATGAGCAAAAAAACAAAGATGCGTTTACCAAGCAATTAATTGAGAAAGCCAAGGATGACATTCGTAAAACTCATGAACCTAAGTTTCGAAGGGCTATAACTGATTGGTTGAATGATGAGTTTAAAAAAGCCATCAAAACTGATTTAACGGAATCGAAAAAAATTACTTACATACAAAAAAATCATCCCTGGCTAATTGAGCTTTACCCTCCGATTTTATCTTCAAAAAAGCGTATTTTTTTCTTGAGCGTAGATAAGTTCTTTTTAAAGAACACTACAATCGTAAGACCTTCATACTATTTTTGGGATGATAAAATTACGGAAGATGCAATTGTATTCATTGATGAATTTGATGCCACAAAATCGCATATCCTAAATCAAATAATAGAAAATGGTTATTCTAAAAAGGTTGATTTAATTGGTCTGTTTACGCATTTGTATTCAAGTTTATCAACATTACAAGTTCCAACTGATATTGTCAGAGAGTCAAATGATAGAATTAAGCTAAGAGAAGCCAAAAAAAATGTACCCAAAATATCTGATATATTCAATTCCTTTACTGAAAAGGTAAATAAAATCAATGACCGTTTTAATATTACCGTACCTTTTAAAACGGTTAATCCTGATAGAGTTAGGAGCTTTCTGTTTCAGGATGATGAGTTTCATACAATTTTAAGTGAAGGAAAGAATTACGCACGGCTATCTTTCTCTGACGAACGGATGATTAATGAAATTCATTTTCAAAAAGAACCAATTGAGGAAAATGGAAACGTCTTAGGGTTAATCAACCAATTGAAAGGATTCCTTTACTATTTCCGAAAAGGAATATTTTTTATTGCATCCAACTATCAGCAATTAAAAAAACAACAAAGTCCGAATAATGACGAATTTCCAATTGAAAGTGCGTTACACACAACATTAGACTTGTTTAATCTGCCGGATGAATGGAGAAATTACCTTATTGATTCCATACTTAGTAATGATGGTAACTTTTCAAAAACAGATAGCCAGGAAGAAATTGCAGATTTAAACTTCTACATGAATGGTTTTAGATATTATGATTTCTTCGATAGTGACGACCATGATATAAGGTCTAAAATTTTCCAGTACCAATATGAAAATACTCCGGAAAAATTTCTTTTAAACATTGCAAATAAAGCTAATGTAATAGCTATTTCAGCTACTGCCGATAGTCAAACAGTAGTTGGAAATTATGACTTAAACTTCCTGAGAAAACGATTGGGTGTTAAGTATCGTCAATTAGAAAGTGAAGAACTTAAAAATATTGAATATCAATTCAATTCTAATACTAAAGGATACAGCCAGGTTCAAATTAATGTCGATTTTATTGGTGTGAAAAATCAAGAAACAGAGCTTCTGGATATTTTCAATCAAGAAACGGAATTAGCAAATTACTATTTAAACGAAATAAAAAAAGGTAGTACCAAAAAACATGTTATAGACAGGTATATTAGGTACTTCAAAGCTTTTAAAGAGTTTGTTGTTAATGAACACATAAAATCCTTCTTGGCATTAGGCATGGCTCTACCTGATAACAAGAAAAAGGACTTTAGAATAGATTTGTTTGAAGAGTATGCAACACACATAATTGAACTATTTGGCAATAAAGAAGATTACAAAGAAGGTGATGCCTCAAATGCTATTTTCGTTGTAGATAGTACAGACTTTGACAGCAAAAAGACTCATATACAATCTACCTTAACCAATGGCTTTAAGCTTTTCGTTATTTCTACATACAGAACTGTTGGGGCTGGTCAGAACCTTCAATATCCGGCACCTAAAGGCATTGACCTTGTAAGGATTAATGATTTTGATAATAAAGAAAACGAAAAGGACTTTGATGCCATTTATGTGGATAAACCAACATACCTGATTGTTAATGTAAATAATCAGAAAGTTAAAGAAACAGAGGTCGTTGAACGTATCTTTCAATTGGAATCACTCGCTCAAAAAGGACAGGTAAGTAATCTGCAATTGAAACATGAAATAAAAAAGGGATTTACAAAATTATCAGGTGCTGAATATAAAGCTCATGGCTTTTTCGATAAAGCTGAGAATAACCTCTATAGCCTTCCTGATGTATCAAATAACGCAACCCGAATTTTGAACCAGGCTATTGGTAGAATGGCTAGATGTAATCAAAAGAACTCTTTCATTCACATATATAGTAGCGATGAGAATATTCAATATCTGCAAAAAAGCTATTTGCACAACAAGCTTCTAACAAAAGAGTTTGAGGAACTTGTTAAGAAAGCCAGCAATGGGTTAAATGAAACTGATTACACCGCAGAATTAAAAGGAATAGGTGAATACAATAATCAAAGAGCTTACAATCATATTCACCAACAATTAAGATACCTTTTTAATGAGCAACGCAAAGAACGATGGGCGCAGCTTAGACGTTTTGTATTAACCCATCCTACTTTTAATGAAACGGATGCTGTTCCGGCAAAGTTGAAAGACTATTATGTGGAGTTGCCAAGCGATTATAAGTATATCAACTACACTCAGGAACAGGACTACAAACATGCAGATATTGTATTTACAAATGACGATAATGCAAATATCTCTCCTGCCAATTGTCACCTCCCAACTTTCTTAAAGAATACCGAAATAATGGAGTTATTCTATAAAGAAGGTTTTGCTACTGATTTCAAAAAAGGACAATACATTTTGACACCTGTGTTGTACAATAATATTTACAAAGGTGCTTTAGGAGAAGCAATTGGATGGCATTTAATTCAACGGTATTGTTTAAATGCCAAACTTGAAAGCCTTAATGGTGATGAAGTGGAACAGTTTGATGCTAAGACAAGCAATGGTGTATATATCGACTTCAAACTTTGGAACGATGCTTTTGAAAGGGAAAACCGTGATGAGATATTAGAGCATATCAACAATAAGATGCAAAAAACAGAAGCTAAGAAAGTTCTTATTATAAATATTGCATCGAGTAAGAAACCTGTGTTCAGGCAATCTATTGACGAGAGAATTATTGAGATTCCAGCAATATTTGATTTGGAATCTAGTCAGCCGATTTTAGAGGCGTTTAACTTCATTAACAAGGTAATAAATGCATAAAGTTGATACGAATAAAATAAAGGTCAAATTTCATTTTGATGCAATAAATAGCTCGTTTAGTTTCATCAAAATAAAATCGAGTGAGAAAAGATATTGGAACGCTCTGTATTTAGATGCCCTTGTCAAACAACCAGTCGTTAAATCAATAGTTCATGAAAACGAACCTTCGTTTTATACGATGATGAATGTAACTGAGGATGAAGCTGTGAATATTGTGGAACAGATTATTAGTGAGCATGATTCATTAAGTGCAGAGATTATCTATCCTGAAAGGATTGAGCCACATTACCTGGCTCAACTTTTAATCAATAGCCTTACAAGCAACAAATCAAAGTTATTCAGCTTCAATAACCTCTCAGGTAAATTTTATTATTCACATCCAAGCTGGTTTAAGAAAAAAGGAAATACCATTTGGCAAATACCAACTCTTCAGTTCAAGGTAACAAAGGACTTTATATTAAAAGATTCAGTTGCAACCTTCACATCTATTACCAACAGAAAATGGATGGATATTAAAGAGAAAGTATTTCACGAATTGCCTCGCTATTATTTCAATAGTACAAACTACTCTTTAAAACGGAAACTCCCTGATGAAAATCAAAAAGATGAAGATGTATTTATAATGCGACAGGTTAAAGGAGCTAAAAAAAATATTATTCCTTTAATTGATTTTAAGTCTTGGGATAAATTTCTTAGTTCAAAAGCCGGAGCATGGCATTACTTATTATCAAAAATATCAACTGATTTAAAAGATTATATTGATATTCAATTTGATTCATGGACGAATGCCCAATGGCTTGAATTTAAACAGACTAATTCAGCCTTTAAAGAAGAAAGGATAAGCCAATTATTTCAGGAAAAAAGAATTTTTTTAGTTGATGAAGTTTTGAATAATGATTCCAGCAATTTTAGCAAAAGGTTTAGTACTTATCTTAAAGAACAATTACAAATAACTATAAAAACAAAAGGTAATCCAAAAGAAGGTGAATTGTGTATCAGGCTGATTAACAATAAAGATAATCAGGATGGAGACGTTGACCAATATCTAGCGGTAGGCAAATTGTTTTCTAAAAAAATTGCAACGCACCATATTACACTTCAGGACTTTTCCAATCAATTTGAATTTTATTTACAAAAGGAAATAAATGAGCATGATGAGAAAACCCAAAAAAGGCTGCAAAAAAAGAATAACACAACCCTTGCAACAATAAAGAATATTCTCAAAGAAATTGTAATTAAGGATGATATTTTAAATAACAGAATTTCAATTACAGACTGGAAGTCTCATGGCTATGAAAATGATTGGATTTTCGGATGGAAAGATGATACAAAAGATGTTGAACAGATAGGTTTTCTGAAGATTTCCCCTGATGGAAATCTTCAATTCGATGTTTTGGATTTAAGCGACCTTTTTGTTGCATCTCAATACGAGCAGTATAAAAAGTATTTTGAACCTCCATACTCAAATGGAAACTTCACTCCGGAAGGTTTAATAAAATCAAAAGATGGATTCATTAACCTTATTGGTTTAACTAACAGTAGAGCTATTCCTGCATTTAAAAAGGTTGGTAATGCTTTGGATAAAGAGACAGAAGATTTCGAGCTTAATAAAGAGGAGTTGATTCAAATACTTAACGAGTGGAAGAAAAACGAACCTGAATCAAGCACAGTACTTGATGATATTATTAATCAATTAAACTTATTAGCTGAACAGGTTATTAATCGTGACGCAGCTCTAGGTTTGAAATTCAGCAAACCAAATCTTGCAAAAGAACTTCTCAATGAGGTTTTACTTGAGGAAAAAGGGATTATTCTAAGGAATTTTCTGCGAGGTAAAGAAAAGAAATACGAGCTTTTTAGTTCCAATATTGATATTGTCCATAGAACAAATAGCGAAGGTGTTGAATACTTTGTAGGTGATAAAAGCAAAGGAATAAAAGCATCCTTTAATAATTATTGTAACATCAGAAAAGCTTTACCAATTGAAGGCTCTCCTGTGCTTTTTAATGAGCTAATTGAAACTATGAACGTTGACTTTGTAAAGCATGAGGGTTTAACTGTTCTACCTTTCCCATTTAAGTATATCAGAGAATATCTTAAAATCAATAAGTTATTGAATCAATAAGCAACGGTCTAAAATCAACAAGGGTAATATAAAGAACTATATATGGCAGAACAAGCGAAGTTTCAGAAAATGTTGGAGATTCTTTTAATGCTTGATTGTAAGTATGGCAGAACCATTCAGGAAATATCCGAACGCTTTGATGTTTCTCCAAGAACTGTATATCGTTATTTCGATACATTTAAGCAAGTTGGTTTCGTGATTGAAAACAAAAACGGCTTCTTTAACATCAATAAAGAAGAATCATCTGCAAAGGACATAAGTCAGTTACTTCATTTTACAGAAGAAGAAGCGTTTATTTTAGGTAAGGCTATTCATGCTATCGAAGATGGTTCGGAATTAAAGGATAAGCTTGCAAAGAAGCTATATAGTCTCTATGATTTTGACCGGGTTATTCATGCCATATCAAAAAAAGAAAAAACCGATAATATTTTTAATATCATTCAGGCAATTAAACAACAAAAACAGGTTGTTTTAAAAGAATATAAGTCTGGTCATAGCAACAATATCCGCGACAGGTTGGTTGAACCTATTGACTTTACTGTGAATTACATGGGTGTTTGGTGCTATGATACCGAAGACCAAAGCAACAAAATTTTTAAAACAGCACGAATTAAAGAAGTGGTTTTAACTGATAATTGTTGGGAATACAAACCAAAACATCATAAAGGCATAACCGACATTTTTAGGATGCAAAGCTTTGAGCCAATTGCTATACAATTAAAATTATCAATGCTGGCTTATAACCTACTTGTTGAAGAATTTCCTTTAAGTGAAAAGTATATCAAAGAATCTGATGACCACAAATACATACTCAAAACTGATGTAGGTAACTTCATTGGCGTTGGTCGGTTTGTATTGGGATTACCCGATGAAATCGAAGTAATATATCCACAAGCATTTAAGGATTATTTAAACTCGAAAATTTCCAAGCTATCTTTTTAAAAATAAAAAAATAAATAATTGATGTACGACTTTTCCACATTAAATGATAGAGACTTAGAAGAATTGGTTCGGGATATTTTATTCAAAAGAATGAATATAAGTTTTCAATCATTTAAGGCTGGTTCCGATAAGGGTATAGATTTACGACATGCTTCTGCTATAAATGAAAATTACATAATCGTTCAGGTAAAACATTATCTTGAATCGGGATATTCTCAACTAAAAAACAAATTAAAAAATAGTGAGTTAGCTAAGATTAAGAAATTGAATCCTCAAAGATATATTTTAGCAACCTCTGTAAAATTAAGCCCTCAAAATAAAGAAGAGTTAAAATCTATACTTCAACCCTACATACGTACTACAAATGATATTTATGGGCAGAATGAATTAAATGATTCGCTAAGAGATTTTCCGGAAACTGAAGAAGCTCATTTTAAACTATGGCTTACAAGTACTACTGTTTTGAAAAGAATATTAAATAATGGCATCAATGGCCGTTCAGAATATGTCGAATCAAAAATTTTAGAACGAATAAAAATATTTGTACCAAGTGTAACACATAAAGAATCAGTAGATATTCTCAATCAAAAAAAATTCATCTTAATTACAGGAGCACCGGGTATTGGCAAAACAACACTTGCAGATATTTTAACATATCAGTTATTAGCTCAAGATTTTAAACTTACCTATGTTACAGAAATAAAAGAAGCAGAGGCTGCATTTGATCCAAACGCAAAGCAAGTATTCTACTTTGATGATTTTTTGGGAGCAATAACCTTGGATTTAGTAAGTTCTCGCAATGCAGATACTGCGATTGTCAATTTCATTGAACGAGTAAGGAATGAAAAGAATAAAAGATTAATTCTAACCTGTAGAACCACTATTCTTAATCAAGCAAAAGAATTGTCAGATGCAATTAATAACTCTACGATTGAGGTATCTAAACATGAAGTTAAAATAAATGATTACGGAAATATTGAAAAAGCTAAAATATTATACAATCATATTTTCTTTTCAAATTTACCTCAAAAGCTAAAGACCATCTTTTTTGGCAATAATTTTCATTGGGAAATTATAAGACATCGGAACTACACCCCTAGAATAGTCCAGTTTTTTACAGATATAGATAGAGTAGAATCTGAAAATTATAAGGAAAATGTAAAAAGCTTTCTTAACAAACCAGAAAAGATTTGGGATAAAGCATATAACATTCAACTTTCTGATAATGCTCGTTATTTTATGGCAACATTATTCTCATTAGGAGGAACGTATGAAATATCTGAAAACCGTTTGAAAGATGCATTTACAGAGCGTATTCAGTATGAAATAAACAATCATAATCTTAAGAAAGAAAGCAATATATATAACAAAACATTAAGAGAGCTACTAAATGCTTTTGTTACACGAACTATTAAGAAAAAAGAACATTATAGTGAAACTACATTTAGATTTCTAAATCCATCAATAGAGGATTTCTTGTACTATCAGTTTTCAATAAACTATGGAGAAGAATATCTCGATGTTTTAAGGTCTGCTAAATATTTTGAGCAATTTAAGGGGCGAATTACAACCAGCATTGAAAAAGGCTCGAAACGAATATTTTTAGGAGGTGAGAACTATATTGAATTACTAAATATCTTTAAGCAAAGGGCTTCTAGTCTAATTTCCTATGCTTCAAATAATAATCTGGATACTATTATTTGCTTAATTAGGCTTTTTCACTGGCATGATATTAAAGAAGATGTTATACAACAATTTGATACTTTGGAGTTTAAATATTGGAACTGGACAGAAAGAGAGTATCTGATTGAAATCCTTGATTATATTGCTAAGAATGAATTAATTAATGAGTTTTCAATTTCGTATGAAGAAGTAATTCAAAGTATTTCTGAGAATGTGCCATCACATTTTTTAATTGAAAAAATTTCTAGGCTAATCTCAAACAATGAATATTACAGGATATTGATTGAAGAAGCTAAAACTAATGATTCTGATTTTTTTAATAGTTTCAAAGAAAATATTAGCCGTTGTTGGGAAGAGGAAATAGATAACTATATATCAACAACATATCAAATTAATGAAATTACAGATAGGAGTATTCTTGAGAATGCTATTGAAGAACGTCTTCAACAAGCTGTCGAGATAAACCATCAATTACAAATTGGAACTATTGATGTTATAGAAGATTACAATTTTGATGTAGATGAACAGGTTAGTAATAACCTTTCAAATATAGAATCTGAGATTGAAATAGAAAACATAAATGAGGAGAAGGATATTGACGATGAAGAAAGTTTAATAAATAACCTCTTCAATTCTACTATAGAAGAATTTTAATTTCATTAAAGTGTTAAATGTAACATACACCCTTTATTATAAATAAATTATGGATTTTGAAATAAATCATATAAGACAAATAACAATGCAAATGGTTTCTGATGGAGATTTTGGTTCCCAATATACATTTTATTACGATGAAACTAACAATATTAGGAAATTCTATCTTAATGATAATAAGTTTAATGCCTCTTATGACGCTAATTTCGTATTAGGAGGCGTAGGTTATTTAGGAGAAAAACCTAATATTGATCCTTTATTTACAGGTCTTAATCTTCAGAAATCAATAAAAGAAGTAAAACTAAAACATATAGCTAAAGGAGACTTTATATCTTGCTTAAAATCAAGTAAGCTCAGATATTTTTTATCCTACTTGCTAGAAAACGATTTTTACGTCCATTATTCAACATTAAATATACTTTATTATTCAATAGTTGACATCGTTGATTCTGCTATAATGAATTCAGAAGTTGCCATGAACTTAGGTCAGCAGTTTGCTCTGAATTTAAAGAATGATTTGTTCAAAATTATTAAGCTAAATACAAATGAGATTATTACTCTTTTTAATAAATACCAGTATCCAGATATAAAAAAGGAAAGATTAATTGATTTTATAGATGATTTGCTATTAATATTTGAGGAATATGAAAATATTCCTGAATACCATATCGAATTAACATCATTAAGACAGATTTTTAAAGAATCGAAAAAAAAGAATTCTTTACCCTTTATTATGGATGAAGAAGAATTTATCTTATTAAAAGATTTTTCACATTTCTACCTTCGTCCTATATATTTATTTAAGAACTCAACACATCTTTTTGACATTGAAGAATCAATTCAAGAAAAAATTCAGGATTACAAAATAACTGATAATGGTCAGTTATTAAATAATTACAGTTTCATCGATTCTGATGGAAACAAGTTTATCCAAGCATCAGATGTTTTTACTGGTTTTGTTGGAAAATTATTTTCATTTATCAATACAACAACAATTGATGATATTAACGAATGCCTAATGAATCTCAATGATATACAAAAACAAAACTTAAAACTTTACATTGAATTAATTAAAAAGTCTGATTCGAAAAATAGAGTTCTTTTTCACAACGTAATCTGCTTAGATGACATGTCCAAAATGGAATTAATATTTGCTTACAACTAATCGAATGGCTTCTTTATATTTTTTAAATTTTAGTAAGAATGAAAATAGAAAATCGAAATAATGAAAACCGCAGTACCAATAAATAAGAAGCTTTTTGATATTTACCTTCTTTTTACAAGAGAGCCATTTGTGCGATATTTTACCAAAGAATTGGAATTTTACACTAATGGAAACGGGGGATTAATTGGTTTAATTAGCCTAGATTATACTGACAATGATTATTATGGTTGTATTTTATCAAGAGATAAGGCGAAGCAATATCGAGCCGAAAAAGTTGAAGCAAGTATTCCGACAATTGAGGAGGCGAGGCAATGGATTGATAAACAAATGAGTAGTGACTCAATAGTGTTTCATGATAATAGCCATGATTTCTTTGATTTATTTGATAAGCTAGATAATGAGAAACAAATTCATCCAAATTATAAATTACTAAAGTCAAGCATTGGACTATCATCAGCAAAAGAGGTTATAAAAGAAGTATCGTATCACTATAAAGACATAGATGGTAACTTTATTGACCAATTTCAATCACTAAATGGCTTTGATTCTAGAGTTTGGGAATTATACCTTTATTGTTTTTTTAGAGAACAGTTTTTCTCCTTCAAAAGGAATTATAATGCTCCTGATTATATGATTGAAAAACTTAATAAAGAGATTGCTGTTGAAGCGGTAATTATCAGTAGAAAAACTTCGTTGGAAGAAGCTGAACCCAAAAATCAAAATGAAATTGAAGAAAAACTAAAGAATGAAATTCCACTTCTTTATGGCAGTGCCATTTTTGACAAAATGAAAAAGAAATATTGGGAAAAGGAACATGTTAAAAATAAACCATTTGTCATTGCAATAGCAGATTTTCATGATACAATGTCAATGATTTGGACTTCTAATTCTTTATCCGAATATTTATATGGCTACAAATACGAGCACTCGTTTGATGATTCTGGCGAACTTATAATTAAGCCTATCAAAGTAAATGATTATACCAAACCCAATGGTACTAAAATACCAAGTGGCTTTTTCTTTTTACCTGGCTCAGAAAATGTAAGTGCAGTTATTTTTTCATCAAGTGGCACATTATCTAAGTTTAATAGAATGGGTAAACAAGCAGGATTAGGTAGTGACAAACTTAATCTCGTTAGAATGGGAAACTATTACAACCATGACCCAAATGCAGCAGTACCTAATACTATTACGTATCCTGTTAACGAGAATAGTCCAGAAACCTGGTCTGAAGGAGTTATAATATTTCATAATCCCAATGCAAAACAACCTTTAGATCCTGAAATGTTTGATGAAAGAGTTGCACAATGTTTCTATAAAGATGAGTTTATTCATAGTGTAATGCCTGAATTATTTCCTTACAACTCAATCACTCATAATATGGTAACAACTGAGGATGAAAATGAATAGTTAATTTTATTAATATCTTTTAAGTCGGCTCACCACCGACTTTTTTTATGCTCAATTCTTGACAAATTTCTTCAAACGCTTACAAACTCCTTCAAGTACCGTTAAATCTTCACATCTCCACCATAAGCCTACTATATGTTTGTTTCCATTATGGAAGCAAGCACAAAGAAAATATTAGGCGCATTAGCAGCAGTTGCAGCCGTTGGCGGTGGTTTCTACCTGATTAAGAAAGGCAAAAAGCTTCTTGCCGGGGCAAAAATGAACTTTGCTCTTTTAGGATTCCGCATCCACAAGATGAACATACAGGAAGTTCAGTTTGCCGTAAAGCTTCGCTGTTACAATCCCACTAAAGCCCCCATCACTTTAGCCGTTAACCAGGTTGTTGCAAATTACAAAGGTTCGGCAGTCGCTTATTCTACTCCCGATATTAAAGGACTTACCATTGATGCAGGCAAAACACAAGAGCCTGAAATCGTTTTTCAAGTGCCATACCTGAACCTAATGGGTAAAGGTCTTACTCTTTCCGTGCTTTCCAATACACAGCAGCTTAAAGCTGATATGACTTTCACCATGACCATCAGCGTTAATGGCGAAACTCTTACTACCACGCAATCATTATCAGAGGAACAAAATATGAACGGATTAGCATTGGGCGAATTGGGCATTGTATCCGGCCCACGAAATACCCAAAACGGCAAACGTTTCAACCACCTTATAAAAAAGGCAAACGGACTGGACACATTTATAAAAAACGGTAACGTAATTGAAACCGTTGAAAGTTGTATTGATATTATCGGTACACATTTTCGGGAAGTCGAGGAACTGGCAAGTATGCTGCAAGGTGATTCACTCAAAGAAACTTGCCGTAACATCTTCAACTTTTCGTACAACTATTTACAGTATCATAAAGACGATGACGGAACAGAACAGCTCCGCACTCCATCTCGCTCCTGGTTAGACGGACAAATCAAGTTCAAACAAAAAGGCAAATCAGATGCAGGAATTGACTGTGACGATTACAGCATTTTTGTGGGTTCGCTTTTAAAGTGTTTGGGTATTCCGTTCAAGCTCCGTATTACCAAGTATGACGGTAAAAAGAACTTTCAACATATCTATGTGATTGTTCCTGCGGTTGGAGATTCCGAAGATGAAATCGTTATTGACCCTGTTCTATCAAAGTTCGATTACCAAAAGCCATACAGTTTTGAGCGTTCTGATTTTGATATGTCTCCGTTACAATTAGCTGGACTTAGAGGTATAGACGGCTTAACAGGTACAAGTGCTTTAGGTTTACCAATATCAGTTCTATCAGGTGTTGATTTAGCTGGCGGTGTTCAGGCACAAGCCAACCATGAAGACCTGATTGCCATTGTTTCAGGTGTTGACTTTGATGATGCCATAAACGGTTTAGGTGACGCAGAAGATGCTACCTACAATTACTTAGTCCGTACCCGGAATTATCTCTTAAAGAACAGGGACAACAAGGACAAAATGGCTCACGTCCAGAACCCTGACCAATTTATTTCCATGTTGGACCAGGCTATTAAGTTTTGGAATACTCCACAGCGAGATGCCGTATTAGATAAGCTATCGGATATTGAAGAAAAGCTTGCCGAAAAGGGTCTGATTAAATACGATTCTGAAGCCATCCAGGGATTGGCTGAATTAGATGAGTTGGACGATGAAATGGACGGTTTAGGAAGAAGGAAAAGACGTAGAGGTCGATTCTTCAAAGCAATAAAACGTGTTGGTAAAAAGATTGGCAAAGTAGCCAAGAAAGTGGTTAAAGCAATTGTAAGGTTTAATCCTTTATCCATTGCAATCAGAGGCGGATTATTGGCAGCACTACGCTTAAATATGTTCGGTATTGCCAAGAAATTGCAATACGCTTATTTACCAGATGACCTTGCAAGCAAATACAATATCGACCCGGCAAAACATGCCAAACTAAAAAAGACACATGGCAAGGTTCGTAAGCTGTTTAAAGGCTTACAGGGTAAAGAATCCAACCTTAGAAAAGCCATCCTGAAAGGTGCAAAACAAAAGAGTTCCGACTTCTCCCTAAAAGGTATTGACGGTTTACTTGCTGATTTGAAAGGCTTGGAAGCCATTGGCGAATTGGCAGAATTGGGCAATATGGGTGCAGTAGCAACAGCTGCCTCAGTAACCGCAGCTAGTGGTGTATTGGCAAAAATCGGAAGCTGGTTAAAGCCTATCAAAAACATCTTTACAAAGGTAAAAAGCAAATTCAAAAAAGCAGCTCCTGCAACGGAAGCAGTATCGCAATTTACCAATCAGGCAGCTCCAACATCCGAGGCTTATGCTCCACCAACAAACAGCGTGATGCCTTCATCAAATAGTATGATGCCACAATCCGGCAGTTATACTCCCCAACCCATCATGAAATCAGGGAACTACACACCACAAACGACTACAACAAATCCTACTGCATCGGGCAAAAAGAAACTAAGTAAGGGAGCAAAAGTCGGTATTGGTTTGGGTGTTGCAGCCCTTGTTGGTACAGGGGCTTATCTCATGTTCCGCAAGAAAGACAGCACTCCGGCTAAACGGAAGTCATCCCCCAAGAAAACCACCAACAAAGAAGATTTAGGAAGCATCAAGCTTCAATAAATAATTGTGAATCAATAATTAAAATTTAGAAAACATGGCAGTTAAAAAATCAACGTCAAGTACCCCAAGGAGAACTTCAAGAGGTACAAAGATTGACTTTATGAAAGCTACCAACAACATAGGCAAGCCCATTGCTGCCGTAGCAGGGTTTGCAGTTGGCAAGTACGCTTTAAAGAAGTTGGAAAAAAGCCAGACCGTTAGCGGTTTGTTGGGCAACGAAATGAAAACCTATATCGTTCCGGCAGCCGTTACTATGGGCGGTTTGGTTGGTACGCAGTTTACCAAAAACGAGTATGTAAAGCTGGGCTTAGTTGGTGCAGCAGGCGCAGGTGTTGAATCCATCATCAAGAAAGCCACAGGCAAAACCATCCTACAAGGATTAGAGGGCATTATCGGTGATGAAGATTACAGCGATATGGATGAAATGGACGGACTACGTGCTTTAAATCCAATCACCCAAGCACTCCCGGCAGCAGATATTGACATCGAGCGTGAAATTCAGGCTTCGGTATCAGGTGCAGCATCGGACTATTCGATGAGTGACGACCCCATTGGCAGCGCAGCCAATGATTACGCAATGAGCGATGAGCCGATTGGCAGTTCAGATGATGACGATGAGCCTGTTGGTAAAATCCAAAACCTCGACCCCGATAGCATGGACTATGACATTTTTTCGGGCGATATGATGGCATCCTGATTCTCACTAAATAACATTTAATCAATTTAATAACAAGGCTATTAAGCCGCAAAACAAATTATCATGGCAGAAATTAATGAGCAAAATGATTTGTACCCTTCGATGGAAGAAATAGAGGGTTTAGAAGAAGCGATTCTTGAAAAAGAGGAAGATGCTTTAGAGAAAGAAGAAGACCAGGACGATGCGGTCGAAGGCATTGGCGATTTAGGTCGTTCACGCCGTAGAACCAGACGCAGAGGGCGAAGAAGTCGCAGAAGAACCAGCCGTAAACGTGCTGTACGTAGGTCATACAATGCCGGAGCAAGAAGTACGGCTGTAAAAACAGGACTTACCAAAGACCTGACTTCAAAAGGTCAGTTTGAGCTTCGCAGACAGCAGTTGCCACCGGAAGTGCAAAAAGCATTGAAAGATGCACGTATGCAAACCGTTGACACGGCAATTTACACCGTTAAGTCGATTAAGGATAAATCCGACATTGATTTGATGGAGGCATCGGACGATAAAAAGGCTGGTCGCACCAACCTTAACCGTGCGCAGTTGGATTCAGGAAAGTATTTCCTGTTAACTGATATTGTTCTTGAGTACGCTCACGGAGCATCGGAAGAAGACAACGACCCGGCAGATTTTGCATTCGGTCAGTTTGCTTTACCTCCGGCAATCCTGAACGGTACTTTCGAGATGACTTTAGGCACGAAGGTTATTGTACCTGAAATCTCATGTGCGGTATTCGATGACACCGATACCACTAAACGCAAATTCCAATACAAGCTTGCCAATCCAAAATGGTTAAAGCCATCAATGGATATTACACCAAAGCTGAACATGCCAAAATCGGTATCAGGTGATAAGATTTACCACCCTGCCGTTAAGGTAACGCTATTGGGAACTATCACAGAGAAAGCATAAGAGCTTGATATGTCATAATCGTTCGGGGGCGGTCAGCGGTTGTTAACCGCCCCTTTTTTCTTCTTAATCATTTCTAAAATGGAAGTACAAGACAATAACATACGCAAATTACAGGTCGTGAAATTTGAGGTCAAAAAAGGTCAGACCTATGAATTTAACGGCAATACCAAAACGGAACACGACCGTATCAAAGGCATTTTCTTACGCCTATCCAACCAACAGGCATTACCTGGTGCCACTCTTAGGGTTTGGATTGATGATACAGAAATAATCCCCGATGATACCGAGGTGGCGTTGCTTCATCATAACGATGACATGAGTATTAAGGACGTGGCTTTCCCTGTAGATGAAAAAGCCAAGAACAGCCCTGTACGTGTCATTTACAAAGACGACAGCGAGAACCTGGCTGTTAATGAAAGCTACAATGTTCGTGTGTATCTGCTTGCCGAGGTAGAGAAAAAGAAATAACCCTAAAATCTCCCGACAATGAAAAGATATTTTGTAATTACAAAAACCTCAGTTGGCAACAAACACATCAACGAACAGGACTTGCTCCCTGCTTCCTGTAAACTGATTACAGGTATTGCAATAAATGCACTGGTTAAAAAGGAATCAGAATTAGAAGATGTAACACAGGATTTAGCTTTTCCACAAGCTTTAATATCCGATTTGTTACTTACCGATGGTATTACCAACCTGTTCTACTCATACCTACGCACAAGGGCAAGCGAAGCGGAAAGCAAAGACTTTTTTGAGACTGATATACTTCCGGCAATCGTTGATGTTTTGAGCAACAACATAAAATTTACTTGCCTAGATGCAGAGCAACAAAGCAACCTGAATAACAGCATTGCAGAACTTTTCAATACGCAGTTTGCCGATTATCTCTACAACGAAGTCGGTTTGTTTGAAAAAGGTCAAACCATTACAAGCCTTGAGTTTGCTGACTTGATAGCACAGGAAACATTAACCTTTGCTTATCTGCATAAATCCGATGTTTTTCTTCGTCCTGTTAAGGCTTACAAACAGCCTGAACCTTATGAATGTGGCAACATCAGCCTATTAGTAAACGGCAACAGTTTTCTATTGCGTGACTACATGCTTACTGCCAACAGAAAGGTTAAGCATTTAAGCAAAGAGGTTATCCCATTCCATGAGCCTTTGGAGGTAAACAGCAATATCCATACGGTTTTCAAGAGCAATAAGAACAGCGGAGACAATACGCTAACCATTAGAATCTACATTGAATATGAACACGAGTGAGTTATTACATACCATCGCAAAAGACCGTGTTTCAGGGATGCGAACCATCGACAGCTACCAATTAAAACCAACGGTGATAATGGTAACAGGTTCGGACATTTCGCTGGACCTGAAAAACGATATGTGGATTCTGAACACCAAAGGTCTGCCAAGCTCCATTGATGAAATGGAACTTATAAGCAGCGATAACGTGTTTACCGCTACACCCGAAGAATACGACTTTTTGGATGAGTACCGCTACCAGGTATTCACCGATTACATAGACATCAAAACCCAAGCGGAAAACTTTAAGCCTTACCGATTGGAGTTTGTGAAGATTATTCCCCACCGAAATTAATACGACTATGTTGGATTACAGAGAGCAAATACAAAGCATATACGAGTTTATAAAGCGTTCAGAGGACGAGCAAAAGTACCCTTACGCTTACGAAATATACCTGGTTACCGCAGCACAGGAAACGGCACTCACTTCAAGAACCTCCGGAACGGATAAGTTTAATCGAGACATTGAAAGTGCCATTGAAAAAGCAAAGCAGTCTCACGGTTCACTCAGGGTTGATGTGTTTGGAGGCAAAAGCCCCAATGCCAGAAGCCTGAACAGTTATACCGTAAATATCAGTAAGCTTTTAAACCCACCCAAAGAACCAATTGAAAGAGCAGAGATACAAACCATTATCCAGGAGGAAATGAAACAGAGCCAAATCCAAAACAACACCAATGGATTGGGTGAACTGGACTCCCTGTTAGGATTATTTTCAGGAGATAACCCTGCCGTAAAATCTAAACTTGATGGTCTGTTTGGGGTGTTCAATGCCCTTTCGGGCAATAACAAAGAAGTTGAGAGAATCAGCTACCAAAAGCAGTTGGATGATTTTAAGTTCGAGACACGCTACAATACTTTGGAAGAAAAGTACGAGCGTTTACGCAATGAAAATGCAGAACTACGAGCTGAAAAAGACCGCTATCAAAGCGAAAACAGGGAACTGAAAACCGATAAGACAGACCTTGAAAGCCGTCTTGCAGGGTATGCTCCCAATGAAGTGATGAAACGAGTTGCCACAGGTGCATTGGTGGGTATCGGTTCACGCTTGCTTACCAACAGTCCGAAAACAGCAGAGCTATTAGGGCTATCAGCCGAAGAACTCAAAGGAGCTTTGGGAATGCTTGATGATACCGAGGAAGAATCAACGCAGCTCCCTGAAACCAATGTTGAGATTACCGACATCGGTACAGCCAATACACCCGAAGACCGGAAGAAAGCTGAGATTATTAAAAAGCTATCCGATGCTCTTATGACATGGGAACTACAAGATGTAGCCAAGATTGCAAACATCGTTGGCTTATGCCTTGATAAAGCCGAGCTGATTAATAAAACCCTTCTGTTTCTGAATCAAGCCGTGAATGGCATATCAGAGCCGGAACCGGGGAGCGCAGAGTTTGATAACGAAGATTTAGAAAACGATTAATACATACAATTATGAGAAAGTTCAAAGTAGGAATCACCATTGAAGCTGATAGTACCGAAGTAGTTCAGCAAGTAGGAAACCTTTTGCAAAATGCAGTCAATAAGGTTGAGCAGCAGGACATGATTAAGCTTCTGACCAAAGTTGCAAAGAACCCGAAGATTGTAAAGACCGCATTACGATACATCTAAAAACAATAATACCGTGCAATTAGATAAAGCAAATAAAGCAGCATTGATTACAACAGGAATCAAATTTGGTGTCCCGGTTGTAGTAGCCGGAATTGGATTCTTCGCTATCCGAAAAATTATCAAAGGGAAAAAGAATACCGATGGAACATCATCCCGGATAGCTCCATCCATAAAAGATACAGTCATTGAAAAGGCTAATCTTACTATCTCCACTTCTGATGCTGCTTTGTTCGCAAATACCTTGTACGGTGCAATGTTGGATTTTGGAACAGACGAGAAAACCATCTTCAGCACAATGGACAAAATCAACAGTAAGGACGATATGCTACTGGTGATTAAAGCATTTGGAATGAAGCAATACTTATGGGGCGGTCGTGCAGCATTCCTTGGTCAGGACTATAACCTTATTGGATGGCTAAGAGCTGAACTAAGCGAAAGTGAAATTTCAAAAATCAAACCCAAGTTCGATAGTTGGGGAATCCCTCTCTAAACTCTAACAATAAAGCTATGGACAAGAAGAAAAAGATATTATTTATTTCGGGAGGGGTGTTAACCACAGGGGCAATAGTTACCACAATTGTAATGATTCGCAGACGAAACAAACGCAAGCGTGGACTATTGCCTCATCGTGGTTCAAACGTTCTAACTACCAACAATAAAGAACTACCCTCAAACTTTCAGAATTGGAACGGTGGCAATACCTACCTATCCAATGCGCCCAGGGGCATCCGAAACAACAATCCGGGAAACCTGATTTTTACCAATATCAAGTGGAACGGCAAACTGCCCAAAGAGCAAAACAAAGACAGGCGTTTTGAAATGTTTATTGCTCCGGTTTATGGTGTTCGAGCCATGATTAAAGACCTCAAGCACGATATTGAAAAGGGCAAGAATACTGTGCCGTTATTGGTCGAAGAATATGCTCCCCGATTTGAAAACAATACAGACCATTACATCCAAACGGTTTGCAAGGATTTAAAGGTCAGCAAGAGTGCAAAGCTCCTGCCTACAAGAAATACACTTCGCTTATTGGTGCTTTCAATGACAAAGGTTGAGACAGGTGGCAATTACGTCTCCAACCAATTGTTTGAACAAGCCTATGCAATGATTTAGCAATTAAAGACTTTAGATATGGGAACGATAAAAATGTTTAGGGGAACAACCCCACCGTTATTGAAAAAAGGCGAATGGGCTTCGGATGGCCAGTACGCTTATTTGGGTATGGAACACGAACAATACAAGGTGTTTCAGGGCGTGTTTGACATGAGTAAAGACCAGCAGATAACAGGTTTTGAATACGATGTTGAACGCAAAGCGATTATTATTCCGTCAGGAACTCCATTTTCAAAGCTTCAAAGGCTGTTTGATTCCCTGCCCAAAGCATTGAAGTACCATACCAACAAAAGTGCAAGTATCAGTATCATGTTCGAGGATGGTACTTACATCAATGATTTGGGAACGTTCCTGGTCCTTCGTGATTTCTCTTATCAAATCAACATCTGCTCATTGAGCAATAAGGTGGATGGCGTGGTTGGAACATACGTTAAGCCTGTAATTTTCCAAAGTGACAAGGCTATTGAAATTTACAATAGTGCTATCAATTTTGCAGACATACGCTTTGAATATACTGATGCCGGAAGCGGTGCAATAGCTTTTTTGAACAGTACCACCAACATTGACGATTGCTGTTTCGAGGCAAAGGTCAATCAGTCGTGTGTATTTGACAGGGGCTACAATAAGATTGTGTTTTCTGATACCTATTTCAAGATGAACAGAGATATTCAGGACACGATACTGGACAGGGCTTCGGTTGGTTCATTCATCAATATAGCACGTTCAAAATCCGCTCCGGAATACAGACCAAAAACCATTGTTCAGCAAATTAGTGGCGGGTTGATAATCGCCGGGAATGTGGAAGACTTGCTCATTTCAGAAAAAAGTCCTGTGTACATGCCTAACGGTGGTATCGAGGTACATGGTGGATTCGTAACCGACCCTGACGGAAATATCAATATTGCCATTCCAACAAAGCTTTCGCAGTTGGAAAACGATATGAACCTGACTTCCAATTTTGAAGAACTGCAAAACAAACCAACAACCATTAGTGCAGAACAAGCAACGGCAATTGAGAACAACAACAAAAAGAGCAGCTATCCACAAGCAGATGCAGAAAAGCTCGCAGGGATTGAGGAAGGTGCTACTGCCGGAGCAGATTGGAATACCAATATTCAGAATAAGCCGACTACCATATCGGTAGAACAGGCAGCAGCTATCGAGGCAAATACGCAAAAGCGTTCCTATCCCGAAACGGATGAAAACAAGCTGGCAGGGATTGAAGTAAACGCCACATTTGGAGCTGATTGGGACACGAATGTACAAAACAAACCTGTAACCATCTCTCCACAACAAGCAGCCGATATTGAAGCCAATAATGCTAAACGCAGTTATCCGCAAGCCGATGAAGATAAGCTTTCGGGCATAGAAGAAAATGCAACTGCCGGAGCTGATTGGGAAACAAATATTGCCAATAAGCCAACCACCATTTCAGAGGAACAAGCGACTGCAATTGAAGCAAACACAGCCAAACGTTCTTATCCCGAAGCGGATGAAACCAAGCTTGGAGGAATTGAAGAAGGTGCTACTGTTGGAGCTGATTGGAATACCAATATTCAGAATAAACCTGTAACCATTTCGGCAGAACAGGCAGCTGCTATTGAGGCAAATACCGAAAAACGCAGCTACCCACAAGCCGATGAAGATAAGCTTTCAGGCATAGAAGAAAATGCAACTGCCGGAGCTGATTGGGAAACGAATATTGCCAATAAACCAACCACTATTTCAGAGGAACAAGCTACCGCTATCGAAACGAACTCGGCAAAACGTTCTTATCCCGAAGCGGATGAAACCAAACTTGGAGGAATCGAAGAAGGTGCTACTGTTGGAGCGGATTGGGAAACCAATATTCAGAATAAACCTGTTACCATTTCGGCAGAACAGGCAGCAGCCATTGAAACCAATGCCCAAAAAAGAAGCTACCCACAAGCTGACCAGGACAAACTTTCGGGTATTGAAGAAAACGCCACAGCCGGAGCGGATTGGGAAACGAATATTGCCAATAAACCTACTACCATTACAGAGGAACAAACTACCGCTATCGAAGCGAACTCAGCAAAACGCTCTTATCCCGAAGCGGATGAAACCAAGCTTGGAGGAATAGAAGAAGGTGCTACTGTTGGAGCAGACTGGAATACCAATATTCAAAATAAACCAACAACAATATCGGCAGAACAGGCAGCAGCCATTGAAGCCAATAATGCTAAACGTTCATACCCCGAAGCCGATGAAAATAAACTTAGTGGTATTGAAGAAAATGCCACCGTTGGAGCAGATTGGGATGTCAACTTGCAGAACATTCCTGACTTCCTGAAAAAGTTCTTACAGGTGTATGCTGATTCCGGCATTTTCTCAGGAGAAGATTGGGAAGCAAAGCTGGCTGAGATACTGAACTTCCAAATCAACTTCATGAAAAACTTCGTGGATGCCGATGTGGATAGCCTTTCGGTAGATGTTGCAGGAAACAACCTAAAGCTCACTTTCAAAGACGAAACAGACAAAACCATTACACTACAATAATTATGAAAGCATTAGTAATAGCAAGCCTTTTCACGGCATTTATAGCGTTGGTAGTTTATCTAACCTCAATCATAGCGGTTCATGGCATCCGCAAATCAATTTCCGATAGCAATTACTTTCTACGCAAACCCTACAAGCTTGTATTTGAGATAGTGATGTGGGTTTGTGGACTGTCCATCATCATAACAGGTCTTTTTATTAAAGAATCTGCCGATTGGTGGATTGTCGGAGGCGGTATCGGAATCTTTTTAGTCGGTGTATTCTCCGACTTTAAACGAAACCTGTTTATCCGTATTGCTCACTATGTATCTGCAATTGGCGGTTTTGCGCTCCTTGGATTAAGCTATTATTTCAGTTTCGGTAATATTGAATACACCATTATCATCGCTATTTCGGCTTTGATTGCAACAGGCTTTGCCGATAAGCGAATCTGGTGTTTGGAGCTGACAATGGCAGCAGAGATATTCATAGGTCTTTTTTATTTGGCTCACACAATCATGTAAGTTCTGGTTTGTTCATGGATAAAAAGGGCTACATATCAAGGATTCGTGAGGATTTAAAAGGCGAACGTAAGCACTCTAAAACCACTATTGAAAGCATTGCCAAAAGCTTCGGTATCGCCAATAAGAACTTGGTTAAAGAATTTACCGAACTGGCAATAATCCTTAAAGCAAGAGAGATAGCACACGACAGTTCGTTAACCACTTACGAAAAGTACCTTGATATTGTAGCCCTGTATCAATCACAGGTTAACCTCTCCATGCGAACAAGCATGAGCGTATTGATGCAGCAATATTCCACTCCGGCACCCATTTCGTTCCTGGCATCAAGTTATGTTTTAAAACCGGGTAGTTTATCAGGCTACAAGGCTTTTAAGAACATCGTAAAAGGAAGCACAAAGGGTAAAATTGTCGGCAATGCTCACCTTACTAATGACAAAACCGACTTTCCAAAGTATTTAGAGCCATCGGCAGGGAACGGACTTTTAACCATTGCTTTGCCTTATCACTACACCCATGTTAACGAGCTGGACGATGTAAGGCTTGCCAACCTGAAAGAACAACCCTTTGCAAAGGTCAGCTCTTGGGATGCGTTAAAACCTCCGGCAGCTTATGACAGAACTTTTGATGGTATAGTTACAAATCCGCCTTTCGGTTCACTTTCTCAACCAGAACTTTTCGGAAAATTCAAAATCAAGCGATTGGAACATGCAATGGCATTAAACGCTTTGCGTTGCATGAAGGATAATGGTAAAGCTGCCATTATCATTGGTGGTCATACCACTTGGGACGAACATGGTCGGGTTACCGCAGGAACTAACCGTATTTTCCTGAATTACCTGTACCACTTTTACAACGTTGAAGATATTATCCCGATTAACGGCAAAAAGCTTTACTCCAGACAAGGAACTTCAATCAATACACGATTGATTCTGATTGATGGAGTAAAAGCAGTTCCCGATGGAGCAGCTCCACTCAAAAATAAACTGCACAGCACCGTTGTAAATACCCATGAAGAACTTTGGGATAGGGTTCAACTTCAACCATCTTCTGAAACTCTTACGAAAATCAACCAGAACATTGCCAGGTTGAGAGCAAAAGCAATTCTCATAAAACAGAAGCAGTATGAAACAAACAATATCATTTAGCAAGAACAGCATTACCATAAAGTTTGGTAGCGTTCCTCCAAAACATATATCGGCAAGGCTTATTGAATTGGGTTTTAAAACCACCACCAACAAAAGCTTTGTCCGCACCAAAAAGCTGGCTCAAAACGAGCATGAGTATTTACAAGGAATGTTCGGTCATAAAGGGCTTGGAATGGCTTATATCCCCACAGCCGAAAAAGGTTTTATCCTGGATACAACTGTTCCCGATTCAATGGGGCATGAAATGCACATCGCAATACGGAAAGTAAAGAAAAGTATCGGGATGCCTTTGTTTGACTACGTTGCCGAGAAACTCGATTACAACAATGACGAGCTTGTTAAGTCGCTTTCATGTGAACAGATTGATGCAGTATCGTTAGCCATTTACAATATTGAAAAGCGTGGCCAGGGAATTATTGTTGGAGACCAAACAGGAATTGGTAAAGGAAGGACGGCAGCAGCTTTAATCCGCTACGGTGTCAAAAGTGGTCTGCAACCTGTATTCTTATCGGAGAAGCCTAACCTGTTTACTGACCTGTATCGGGATTTATCTGACATAGGTAGTTCCGCCCTGGTTCCTTTCATTGTGAATACCAAAGAGAGCAAAACCAATGTGAAGGACAAAAGCGGTGAAGTTATTTATACAGCTCCAGAAAAACCAACACAAGAAAGGATTATAAAGAGCAAGCAAGTTCCCAACAACTACAACTTTGTTTGTGCCACCTATTCGCAGTTCAATCAGCCGAAAAAGCCAGCCAAACAAACGTTTTTAAATGCTGCAAGTAGCGGTAATATCATCATCATGGATGAAGCTCACAATGCTTCGGGTAATTCCAACACAGGTGAGTTTATGCAAGATGTATTAAGGCAAACCAAAGGCGTTTGTTTCCTGTCAGCCACATTTGCAAAACGACCTGATAACATGCCTATTTACGCTCAGAAAACATCAATGAGCGATGCTAATATGAGCAAAGAGGATTTGGTGGAAGCTATTACTAAAGGCGGTGTTGCTTTACAAGAAGTGTTAGCAGCCCAATTGGTTTCAGAGGGGCAAATGATTAGGCGTGAACGCTCTTTTGAAGGTGTGGAAGTCAACTACATCGAGTTGAAAGAAAAAGCCAAAGAACAAGCCGAAACTGCCGACAAGATTACCTCAATCATTCGGGATATAATTGGCTTCCAAGAGAAGTACATTAACAAACAGGTTGATGAGCTTGATAAGATTGCAGCAGCCGAAAGTAAAGAGGTTGAAACACGCAAAGGAACTGAGAAAGCCGGGGTTGATAATATTCCATATTTCTCAAAGGTATTCAATGTAATCAATCAATTGCTCTTTAGTCTGAATGCCTCTGATGTTGCCGACCATGCCATTAACAGGCTAAAAGAAGGTAAGAAACCTATCATTGCTTTTGCCTCCACAATGGGAAGCTTTTTAGAGGGAATGGCAAAACCCGATGATGTGATTAACGGTGATTTCTCAACCGTGTTGGAAAAGGGATTGGATTCAGTTCTTCGCTACACAGAAAAGGATATTGATGGAGAATCACAGGGTAAGCAATTCAATATTGCCGACTTATCGGAAGATGCTCAATTGGCATACCACGATATTATCAGGAGAATCGAACAGGCATCCACAGGAATTACTATCAGTCCGCTTGATTTGATAATCCAAAAAATAAAAGAAGCCGGCTATTCGGTTGGCGAAGTTACAGGGCGAAAGCTTTGTGTTCAGTACAATTCTACTAAAGCAAAGAATACAACCGCCTTGGTGATGAGCCGAAAAAAGGAAAACACAGCCGACTTGTTCCGTCAATTCAACGACAATGAAATTGATTGTTTGCTGATTAACCAAAGTGGTTCAACAGGAGCTTCGGCTCACGCCATCGTTACCGATAAAGTGCCAGCAGAAAAGGTTAAGCAGCGTGTGATGGTGATACTCCAACCAGAACTGAACATCAATACAGAAATTCAAAAGCGTGGGCGTATCAATCGCACAGGGCAGATAATGAAACCGATTTACGATTATATTATCTCATCCATCCCTGCACAAAAGCGGTTTATGATGATGCTTAAAAAGAAGCTGAAATCATTGGATGCCAACACCACCTCAAACCAGAAAAGCAGTAAATCACAATTGGAATCCGATGACTTTTTGAATAAGTACGGTGACAAAGTGGTTCGCCAATACATGTTGGAAAACGAGGAACTAAACAAAGCCCTGGATAACCCACTCAAATTTGAGGGTAAAGAAAGCGATGAAACACCATCAGAAGGTGATGCTTCAAAAGTAACAGGGCGTGTGGCTGTTCTATCAGTTAAGGAACAAGAGAAATTCTATCAGGAAGTAATTGAGCGATATAACGATTACATCGAATACCTCAAGCAAGCTGATGAGTACGACCTTGAAGTGGAAGTCCTGAACCTGAAAGCGGAATCACTTGAAAAGCGTGTTGTGATTGCCGGGAAAGGTGGACGTTCTGTATTTGGTAACGATACTTTTTTGGAAAAATGCGAATGTAACGTACTTAAAAAGCCGTATGGTAAGCCTGAACTTGAAAAACTGATTCAAAAACAACTAAGCAACAAACACCCTGACAGTATTTCTGAAGAAATAGTTTTGGCTCACGAGAAATTTGTCCAAAATAAGTTATCTGACGATTTAAAGGCGTTGGAAGAAAAATACAAAGAGCTTTTTAATGGTATTACCGATGAGAAAGGCTATCAGAAAATTCCTGTATATGACAAAGCAGCCCAAAGAGATTATGTCGCTGAAAGAACCGAAGAAATTCAGGAAGGAAAACAAGCTGAGATTACCAAGACCAAAACTCAAAGCGAGAACCGCAAACGCTACCTGAACAACTTTTTCAAGTTCTTCAAAGTCGGTCATGGTTATTTTTATCCAGCAGTAAGTTTTGAAACCGATAGCAGCGATAATTCATACTGCGTATTTCTTGGTTTCGACATTAACCCCAAACGCAAAAATCCTTATGCACCTTCATCGGTGAAGCTTCGTTTTGCCATTTCCGATAGTCGTAAATACATAGTTCTTCCTGCTTCAGGCGATACCGCTAAAGAAATTGAGCGTGTAATGAGCCGTAGTATGCAGCTAACAACAGGACAAAAGGAAAGCTTGATTGAGCGTTGGGATGAAGCCATAAAAGACTTCACAGCCGACCGTCAAATCCGCTATATCGTTACAGGAAATATACTACAAGGCTCTGCGGACTTTTCCGGCAAGTTGGTAAGCTTCACTACCAAAGGCAAAGGTGTTCAGAAAGGTATTTTAATGAGTGAGGCATGGTCGCCTGACAACAACGATAATAAAGCGGACAACTATGTTGTAGCTCCAATTGCCAAACTGCAAAAGCACATTATGAGCCTTCGCAATGGCGCAACCATTGCCACCGAAAACAGGATTACAATAGCCAGGCATTATGATGGCACTTTTAAGGTCATCATGCCTAAAACCAAAACACATATCCCCATTTACACCGATAAAGAAGTAGTAAAACTCCTGGTTAATAATCGGGATGGTTTTGAAATGGTTTCGGGCAATATGAGAGCTTCGGTTGAAGAAAGTAAGATGCCTAAACTTCTTAATCTGCTTGGTGAGCGATTTAGCCTTTCGGTTAAAATCCCTCGCCATTATTACGATGAATATTTGGATAAAGGAACGAAACGTAGCAATTCAACCGACAGTATTACACAACAGGCAATGCAGATGTTTGAACAGGACAAAAAGGAATTTCCGAAACGACTGGCCAAACAAAAGCAATCCGCACCTAATGGTAAAAAGTTAAGCATAGACACAAGCAAGCAATTGAAGCTTGTGAAGCTCCGTGCAAAGGCAATCCTGATTAAACAGAAACAGCTTAGGGCAGTTGCCGGATTATAACTCTATTCGATAACAATAAAACTTAATACGATGAAACTTACAGTTAAAAACTACAAGGAAACCACTAAAAATATTGACTTCAAAAAGTTGCCGGAAGCAGCTCAGGAGGCACATAAAGAGTTTGATTCATTTGCCGATTTCTACAATGAGGATAACGACATAAAAGAGATGCTTGATAATCATTTCAAAATCGTTGAACCTTACCTCAAGGATTCAAAAAAGAAAAGCCCTGCACCTAAGAAAGTAACAGCGAAAAAGAAGACTACCTCGTCACAAAAATCGACAAATAATGTGACAAAGAAAGCTTCACCCAAACGTACACCCACAAAGAAAACGGCAGCACCCAAAAAAGCACAACGAAAACCTATCGAGGTTGATTTGATGCCGTTGGAGATTAAGGTAATCAGGCGTTATCTGAACTTCCACAATAAGAAGGTAACAGAACGTCAGGTATCGCTTTTGTATAAGGTGATTCAAAAGGCAGCTACAGAAAAGACCATTCGTAAAACAAGCAAGTACGCCTCTGAAATAAAAAGTATCAGCAATGACCTTATCAAAACTTATAAGGATATGAATGGTACTTGCAAGTTTGAAGTTCCGGATTCGTTATACACGAAGCTGAAAAAGATTGTGGATGACTACGGTGTTACTCCGGCAGTTGCATTGATTAAAAGGTTTATCAACCTGTATGGCAATATCACAAAGGCAAAAGCCCAACACTTACTTACCACAGTTACCAACTCATTGAAAAATGGTAAGGTTGATAAATCCGACAGGGAATTTGAACAGGTTAAAAACGTACAAAAGCATTTGCATGATTATCTGGAGAGCGACAAGCTACTTGTTACCAATGTTCAGTTAAAGGGCTTACAAGGCATTGCCGGATTGGGAAAGTAAACGCCACTACTTCAATGCCCAAAAGTAGTGGCTCACAAAACAGGGCATTCAATCCCGACACCACGAGAACCGCAGTCATTGCATCCGACCAAGTTGTTTTGGCAAACGACCTTGCCAAAATGAATTTTAAGACCATCTCAATCAGGGGAAAGTTCGGTAGGCTATTAGGCAAGCTGTATATCCCATTCTATATAATGATATACGGTTCTCGCTTTCATGGCAAAAGTACCGTAGCCCTGATGTTTGCCGATGAATTGGTAAAACAGCACGGCTATAAAGTCCTGTATGTAGCCAATGAAGAAGGTGCAAAAGGAACAATGCAGGAGAAAGTGGTAAGGCTTGGAATTAACAGCCCAATTGGAATCATCGAGGATTACAATCCGAAGCTATTTAGAGATTACGATGTAGTATTTATTGACAGTACCCAGACAACGGATATTTCACACGAGGAATTTAAAGAGCTGAAGAAACAGTTCCCGAACACCTCATTTGTAATCATCAATCAGGCAAACCGAGATGGAAGCTCCAAAGGTGGAACGAAGTGGGAGCATATAGTGGATGCCATTATGCACATTGAAAATCAAAGTGCAACGATGGAGAAAAACCGCTTTCCGGAGGGCAGCACAGAAACCATAAAAATCTTTTAGCATGGAAGAAATGACAATTAAATTCTATTGGCTTGTTATCGGTGCTTTCAGTTCGCTTATCGTTGGTGTGGTTTCCTTCATCATCCGCAATGCCATTTCAAAGAATGCCACAAAGGAAACGGTAGATGCCAAAACCGATTTATTGGAAAAAGATATTCAGCACTTGACTAAAGAGCTTGCTTCATGCGAAAACAAGTTTACGGTGCTGCATAAACGAATATCAGATTTAAGGGACAGCTCCAAGGAAATATATGTGAGCAAGGAACTATTCCATCAAACCATTAAGCAGCTCAATGAGAAGCTCGATACCATTTTAAAATTTGTAGAACGATGAGTAAGTTATTTGGAAAGGTAATCAATGCCGGAGCTGCGGAAACCTTAAAAGAAGGCACAAAGCTGATTGATGAAATATTTACTACTCAGGAAGAAAAGCTCCAGGGGAAAATGGAACTTTTTAAGATGGCAGTTGCAGACAGGAGTTCGGCCAGGGAGATGTATCAGAAAGACAGTTGGCTTCAAAAAGCCTTTGCAATCTTCTTTTTGCTTGCTTGGTGCGCATTGACTTTCGTAATGCTGAACTACTTCATTTTCGATACCATTCAGCTTGATGATTGGCAAATAGCCTTTGTAAGCAGTATCAACGGTGGAATATCCACCAAACTAAGCACCATTATTGACTTTCTTTTCGGTGGTGCAATATCCGGAGTAAACGATGTCAAATTTAAAAACAGACGTAATAAATGAAAACATTCGATGAGTTGTTTGATGGCGTAATCAAACATGAAGGCTATTATGCCAACGTAGATGGCGACCGAGGTGGGGAAACCTACATGGGTGTTGCCCGGAATTTACATCCCGATTGGGAAGGCTGGCAATACATTGATGCCTACAAAGAAACCTACGGTGAAATACCTTGGAACTTTAAGATTGATGTTCCTCAATTGACACAGCTTGTTAAGGATTTTTACAAGCAGACCTTTTACAGAAGGTTTAAAATTGATGAAATATCCAATGGTTCAATACAGAAAATCATTTTTGACTGGTGTGTTAATAGTGGAGTATGGGGAGCCAGGGGCGTTCAACGAGTATTAAACCAATTCTTTGATGGAGATTTAAAGATGGATGGCATTATCGGTAATCAAACACTATCTGCAATAAACGATTGCGACCCGAGGACTTTATTTGTTGCCATTCATAGAGCAAGAGTAAGGTATTACCATTCCATTGCAAAAAAAGGTAAGAATCATTTGTTTTTAGAAGGTTGGTTGAAACGGATTGGAGCGATAAAATTTGAGGATTAGATTTTACAAACCTCCCGAAAGTTTATGATATTTTGATATTTGACTAATTATTATGAACTTGTGAGTAAAATATAATTCTAACAAAAGCTAAAAATCATGGGAATTAAACCTGGTCCAAAACGAACAGCAAAATCAACAGGGAAACCTGATAGACGACAACGAGATAATAAGGAAACTCCTGGAAATACGCCATCATTGAAGCCACATAAGCATAAAAAAGGGGATTAAATCATTTATCCTTGAAGGTTAATAAATCACTTTTTAATAAAGTTATGTTTGATAATTAAGGTTATTAAAAAGTAAACTTTTTTTATAGTTTTTCAATAAGAAAGGTTTATTTTGCGACAAAAAGGAATGATGTCAAAAACCAAAGAGGACATAGGAAGGTCTGACCTTCAAAAGAATATGATGAAAAAAATCATATTTAGGCTTGATTATCAAGGGGTTCTTAATTCATCCGATATCATTTCTGTTTTTAATAAGAAGTTCAATGGGTTATTTGGTGTTTTACAGACAACATTTCACAATAAGGTTGATTTCGATATGAACAATATTGAAGAGATGGCAGAAACACTTTCGATACCAATTAAAGAAATTGAGAAACAAGAAATATATCGGTTTAGTAGTAACAAGTTTGGTACTGATAAGTTAATTCTTGATATTAGTAAATACTTCACAACTCTTAGCGTTGAATGTGTTGACTATAGAGGAATTGATGATTATCTTAATTTTTTCTCAGAACTGACAGATTTTTTGTTTGATGTAAATGAGTATATTGTTATAAAAAGAATTGGATTACGAAAAATCGGTGGTCTGATTTTTGACGATGTAAAAGAAATATACACGTGTTTTGAACAAAAGTACTTTAATTTTGATTTTCAGGATACGGAGTTTAACTCTATAAGGAATAGATATATTGATGTATTACAGCATAATGCTAATAGTCCATTAATTAACTATGTTCGCTCATTTGAAACTGGAAAATATTATAATGAAGAAACTAAGGAGGAGACTGATGCGTATCAAGTATTATTGGATATAGATAGTTATTTCTCTGAAAATATATTACGGAATATTGGTTTTGAAAAAGGAAACATAAAGCAACTACTAGAAGAAACAAACAATGTACACCTTTTCAAATTGTTTAAAATGAGCGTTACTGAGGAATTTTTAAATAAAAATTGTCATGAGTAAAGTAGTTATTGATAAAAATTTTGCTTCTAAAGGAGCAAGCAAAACAAGTAAAAGTGGTTTTACTCCGAGAATTAAAGAATCCTCATTAACTAAACAAGTTAGAGTTAGTCATTCATTTGCCTCAAAATCTCCGATAACAAGGAAGAAGTGAAGTATTTTGTAGATAATCTAAATGACCTAATTTTGGATGTCTATACTATAGGTTATAGTTCCCAAGGTGAAAGTCAAGTAATTATTTTTAAAGAAAAATCAAAATCCAGAGTTATTCTATCTTTTGTCATTGATTGTTTTTCTTATCAAGAAAAACATATTACAATGGATATACTTGCTTCATATAATGTTGAAACTCTTGATTATTTTATTTGGACTCACACCGATGAAGACCACTCTATTGGTATCACAAATCTAATTGAGTCGTTTTGTAATAAAAAAACGCAATTCATCCTTCCAGAAGGTGTTAGCGGTAACGAAAGGGACTTCATTAATTATAATCAAGAAATTTCCGATGCATTTTCACTTATTAATTCATTTAACCAAGGACAAAATTATAACGTAAACACAGCAACCGTTGTCTTAGGAAGTCATCAACAAATATTAAAGAGAATTTATATAGATAAAAACACCTCCAATGAATTAATCTTTGAAGTTTTGGCAATCGCGCCAATATCACCTATTATTAGAAGGCGTTGGGAACAAGGAGCTGCTAAGAAAAAGAATGATGTATCAATAGCTACAAGGTTTAATGTTGGAGAACTTTCTTTATTATTTAGTGGTGATATTGAGAATCAATCCATCAATCATATTCCTGATTATTTGTTTGACAACCTATCTTTCATAAAAACTCCGCACCACACATCTCCATCTTCAGATAAACTAATATATAAATTAGAAGAAACTCTTCAAGAAAAAAAAGTAGCATCAGCGACATCTACAGTTTATACATCTAATAAGTTGCCGAACCAAGAATTAATAAAAAAATATTTAAAGCATGTAGACTCCTTTAGTTCTACTGGTTCAGGTGAAAATGGATATGGATATATTAAAACTACTTTTTCAATAATAAGTAAACAAATGGAAGAAAGTTTACATGGAGATGCCGTTTTCCATAATTAGTGATGCTATTTTAAAAAAATCATCAATATTTTTTTTGCCATTGTTTTATTGTTTTACCATACGTATGGTAAAGGTAATTAGATTACATCTTCAACTATGATAATATCCTGAATAGAATTTGATTCAATTTCATACCACGCTTCAACAAAGAAATCACCGAAATCGTATAAGCAGAGAGGTTTAATTTATTTTAGAAAGCAGTTAAATGTTTAGCAACTTCTTTCTTTGTTTCGTCCTCAAAACTATCAAGGTAAAGTTCTGTAGTTCTAAGATTGTTATGCCCCAAGCTTTCTCCAATATATTCCGTAGAAACACCTGAACGTTTTAGTACAGTCGAAAAACTATGCCTTGCGGTGTAGGTAGTAACTGTTTTTTCAATACCAACCTCTGATGCGATTTTTTTCATGTGGTCATTTGTTCTTTTGATTAACCTGTCTAAGCAACGCCTTATCTGTTTTTCGGTCATGTCTTCAGTAATGAAACGAAATATATAGTTCTCTGGAGAACGGTTTTTATTTCCCCACTTGTCAATTAATCTTCTCAAATCATCAGTATAAGCAACACTTATTGGTTTAGATGATTTTGTAGTCTTTCTTGTCTTTCTACGAATAAAGGTTATGAATTCACCATCAATGTTCTTATACTTTAATCTTATAATATCGTTCATATTTGCCCCATTTAAAAGGTAACTAAACAGCCATAAATCTTTAGCTTCGTCACGATATGAAAACTCCTTACATTCATAGTTATATATCTTTTCAATTTCATTCATTTTTAAAGCTCTTTTCACGTTTTGACTTGATGGAAGTTTGTAACCACCTTCACCAAAAGGGTAGAAATCTTTTGATGTTGCACCTTCACGCTGAGCAATCTTGAATATTGTCCTGGTCGAAGCCATATAAGTATTGATTGATGACATTGAAAGATTTTGAGTCACCATCCATTGCTCATATTTCTCTAGTTCATTTACTGTTAGTTCTCTAAAGTCGATTTGATTACTACCAAAATACTTTTTCAGGGTTCTCATTGCGGTAGTGAATTGCGCCCAACTACACCATTGGTCATTATCTCCAAATTCTTTAATACGCCTTTCAAAATAGAATAGAATATTTGTAAGGTCACCTCCAGCAATACCAAATTTTGTTTTAAACTGCCTGAACGAAAAAGTTTCCATTGAGGCAATAATCTTATTAGCTTTATCTTCAATTAATGAAAACTCTAGCTTGATGTCCTTAAATACACCTCTTGGTTTTGGAGCGAGAACTTTATTGAATTCCTCTGGCGTAAATTCATAAACACGCTCTTTATTATCAATGCTGTAATACATTTGTTTACGGTTATATGTAACCCTGAGTTTAGCAGGATGCTTACCATTCTTCTTGGTTTGGCTTTTATATAAAACTATCGACGTACTAACTTTTGCTCCCATACAAACTGTTTTTCGTTTTTTTACTATATTGTACAACCCTTTATTTACTGGATATTTTGTATGTTTCGCTTCATATACTTTCTAACATACAAATACATGTCAAATATATGAATTTTGGGTAATATAACGAAATTGAAAACATGCTAACAAGCAGTATATGAACCATTAAGCAATATTAAGAAATAAAAAGTAAGTAGTGTACAATGTATATACAAAATAGGCGAAATAGTAGTAAATTCAACGGTTGTAGCCCGCTTCAACTTCTTAACGGTTTGATAAGTTTGAAGCCTGCAATCGCCTACTTTGCATATACGTCAACGTTAGGTTGCATTATGTAGACTGCGAAATATAAAAGATGAATCAATGATTGGAAATACACAGATATAAACAATAGAAATTAATAATACAATGGCTGAAAAAATAAATCCCGAGTATAATTTGAAAGCTTTTAATTGCCCCAATTGTGGTGCTTTTGCAAAACAATTTTGGGGATATGCCAAATTATATGAATTATCATTAAGAAACATCAACCGCGATTCCTATCAATCAGAACTTGATAGATTTTCAATGGCAAGATGCGAACATTGTGGTGAAGTTTCAATATGGGATGAAACAAAAATGATTTTTCCACTTGTTACCAATCGTGACTTTGATTTGACTTATGTTCCTAAACATTTAGCAGAAGATTATACGGAAGCGTGTACTATTATTCCTTTCAGCCCTAAAGCAAGTGCTGCATTAAGTAGAAGGTGTTTGCAAACAATTTTACGAGAACAAGGATTTTCAGATAAATCGCTATTTAAGGAGATTCAGAATGCAATAGACAGTAAAACTTTGCCTTCTCATATTATTGAAAGTATTGATGCTGTAAGAAATATAGGGAATTTTGCAGCTCACCCACAAAAGGATATAAACTCAGGTGAGATAGTCCCTGTAGAAATTGGGGAATCAGAATGGAATCTTGACGTACTAGAATATCTTTTTGATTACTATTATTTACAACCTGAGAAAGCTAGACAACGAAAAGAAGCTTTTAATAAAAAACTAAAAGCAGCAGGAAAACCTGAAATGAAATAACGCAACCTAACACTAAATATAAGCAATAGCGGTTTCTGTGGGTATTCGGGCGGTAGTGGTTCTAATCAGCCCCGCCAAATCTGCCGATTTGACTATTTTGATAAGGTGCAGCTTTGGCTACTTTGTAACTCGATACGAAACCGCTTTAAAGTCCGCTACTGCTCATATCATTACCGTTGTATGCCATTTGAGCGAACGTTGCAACAGATAGATGATAAGTAATGAAAATAGAAACAAATAGACTTTTAATAAGACCAATATCACAAACAGATACAGAATCAGTATTTGAATATCGCTCAGATAAAGAGACAAATAAATATCAAGGGTGGATTCCTAAGACAATAAATGATGTTGAGACCTTTATTGGGAAAGTTGCGAAACAAATAAATGAACCCGAGACTTGGTTTCAATTTGTAATTATCGAGAAAAATTCAAAAAAAATAATCGGAGATGTAGGTATTCACTTCTTCGGAGAAGAAAATTTACAGGTCGAAATTGGTTGTACTTTAAATAAGTTTTTCCAAAATAAGGGTTATGCAACAGAATCCGTTGAATCGATAATTGATTATTTATTTAACGACTTAAATAAGCACAGGATTATAACTTCTATTGACCCTAAAAACACAAATTCAATAAAACTTGTTGAGAGAATTGGTTTTCGAAAGGAAGCTCATTTCGTTGAAAGTTTATTTATGAATGGAAAATGGGTTGATGACATTGTTTATGCAATAACAAAAACGGATTGGGATAAGAAAAAGGAATCATCAACAGTTCCCGATTTTCCAACCTTGACATCTGATAGATTTGTGTTAAGGCAATTTAATTCCGCTGATTTAGAAAATGTCTTTAAGGGTTTGTCACACCCTGATGTTATTAAATATTATGGGATAAGCTTTGATACCTTGGAAGCGACTAAGGAGCAAATAACATGGTTTAGGGATTTAGAAAAAAACGAAACTGGAATATGGTGGGCAATTTGTAATAAAGAGGACTTATCTTTCATTGGAGCGGGAGGATTAAATGATTTGGAGAAGGAGAACCGTAAGGCTGAGATAGGATTTTGGCTTTTACCCGAAAACTGGGGAAAAGGAATTATGAAAGAAGTTATGCCTGTAATATGTGATTTTGGATTTAAAACTTTGGGACTTCATAGAATTGAAGGATTTGTTGATTCGGAAAACAGTAATTGCAAGAATGGACTGAAAAAGCTTGATTTTGAATATGAAGGTACAATGAGAGATTGTGAAGTCAAAAATGGTAAATATTTAAGCGTTGATATATATTCAGCGATTAATAAGGACAAATAAAAACGGCACACAACAATGTATATACAAAATAGGTAGCTGAATTGAATCGTAATATTTTCAATCAAAATCATTAAGACCTAATAATGAGGTATCTAACTGAATGATAAATTCTTGCATCGTTATAAGATTACTTACGTCTATGTTGTTGAAAAGTCAGAATAGTCCTTTTTAGACTGTTTTGAAGTATAAAAATGCGTTAAAAATGCGTTGAATTTTTGCCTTGTAATACTACATTTGTAATCGAACAGGGTAAGTTTTGACTCAATCATAAATAAATATGATTGATTATTAAACTTAAACTGCATTGATTATGGCAACAGCAAAACTTGCATTACGTAGAGGAAAGACTAAAGACAATATTAAGGCTATTGTTCTGGCAATTTCTCATAAGGGAAAGAATACCGAAATTTCCTTGGATAAATCCGTTCATGTTGATTATTGGGACGGTAAAGCACAGGATAAAATTCTAAAGGGATGCCCTCAATTTGACAATCTAAGGTTAGTAAACAACCAAGTTAATGCGGAGCTATCTAAAGCATGGGATTTTATCAAAACCCTGAAAGATTCCAGACAGCTAGAGGCAATGTCCGTTTCAGATATATCCAATTATATAAAAAACAATCAAATACAGGGGAATAGTGGAGCAAGTATTAATGATTTTTCCGATAGTGAGAAAGTAGATTTTATAGAATATTTTAAGCATTATCTATCGTTTCTTAATAATCCGAAGACAAGGCATGTCTACGGAGATACATTAAAAGCAGTTCAACGTTACATTGGCGAAGGTAGTGTAGTATATTTCAATGAGATAAATGCAGCATGGCTTAGTCGATTTAAACGATGGAGACAATCGGAAGTGGCAATGTCAACCACGAGTCTTTCATTAATGGTTCTAAAGGCGGTATTTAATCATGCTATTGATGTAGATGAAGTAATACCTCAAAACTATTATCCGTTTCGGAAATTTAAAGTTCCTAAAATTCAACCACGAAATCTTAGATTGCCAATTGAAACCATTAGGGCAATTAGAGATATTGAGCTTGATAATGAATTACAGTTATTGGCCAGAGACTTTTTTATGCTCTCATTTTACCTTATAGGCATGAATAATTCTGATATCTACGATATTAATGCTATCGCAGCAGGGCGTATTGAATATTACCGGAATAAGACATCCAAACCCTACTCTATAAAAGTAGAACCGGAAGCCCAAGCAATCTTTGAACGTAGAAAGGGACGTGAAAAACTATTGTTGTATCAGGAGCGGTATAAAGGGGCTGAAACTTTGCAGCAAGCTGTAAATAGGGCATTAAAACTAATCGGTAAAAAGGTGGGTGTACCTGAATTAATTATGTATCACGCTCGACACTCGTGGGCTGGTTCGGCAGCAAAAAAGCCAATTGGTGCAGGTAAGCCACTTATTGCTCAGGCTCTAGGGCATGGCACTTCAACCGTAACCGACACCTATTTTGATTATGACAATGAACTGGTTGATGATTTGAATAGGAAGGTACTTGATTTACTAAAATCAATTAATGATGAAATAACACCTACCGACTTATAGCATATTAGCTACGAATACGGTTTTGCCAGAAGGGTAAATATTCACAATTGCTTGAAGGTTTGATTCTTTTTCTGGGTGGAAAGACTCTATATTGCTTAATTGTAGTAATGAGTCTTTTTTTTGTTTCGTTTTCGTTGTAAAATAGCACACATATATCACAATTCGTTCTATGTAGAACAAAATATGCTGTTACTAGAACAAATATGCTTGTTATATGATTTTATTTGTATATATTTGTACAAAATATAGATATATGCACACCGAAATAATAAGAATAATAGAAGCCGGATTAAAAAAAGACCCAAAAAAGGTTTCGCAATATGTTGCCCTGCTTATTAAAAAACTTAAGAAAGATGGAGAGGTGCAATTTGCGGATAGGCTGCAAAGGACGTTGTCTTTAAACTCTGAATCATTCACTAGTATGGCCACTTTAGATGAGATAGTCGCTCAGGCTCCCTTAGATAATGAATCTCGTGCGAGCATGATTGAGGTTGTAAATCCAAAGCAAAATTCTAATATAATTATTGATGAATCAATTCAAGAGGCTCTAAACTCATTTATCAACAAAGTCAATAACAAAGACGACCTTAAGAAAGCTGGAGTAATAGCAAATTTATCTCTAATGCTCTACGGCCCTCCCGGATGTGGTAAGACAACTCTTGCGAATTATATAGCAATGAAAACAGGATTACCATTAGTCACAGCACGTTTAGATACTTTAGTATCTTCCTTATTAGGTAGTACTTCTAAGAATATTAGGAAAGTATTTGATTTTGCAAACAATAAACCATGCATTCTTTTTATTGATGAATTTGATGCTATTGCTAAGGCAAGAGATGACGAACATGACCATGGAGAATTAAAACGGGTAATCAATAGCCTATTACAAAGTATTGACCAATTCGACAATGTTCTAATCACCGCTACAAATCATAGTAACATTTTGGATAATGCTGTTTGGAGAAGATTTGATACGATAATAGAAGTAAACAAGCCCTCTTCACCAGATTTCACAGAAAAGTTGATTGATTCTTTTACTAATAATTTCGCATTAGACTTTACGAATGACAAAAAAAAGAAAGAACGTTTAGTTACTATTCTAGCAAGCAACTCTCCTTCTGAAATAAAAACAATTTGTAATAATGCTATTACAAATTCTATAATTAATAAGGAGAAAACGATTAAGTATTTTGAGTTTTTAAAAGAAGCTTTTAGACACAAAAATCATGGTAAAATTTCAATTGAGCCTCTCATTACATTCTTAAATGACAACCTAATAACTCAAATTGAAATAACAGAATATACTGATATTTCATTGCGAAAAGTTAAAGAAATAATATCCAAATCTAAAGAGAAGGAATAATGGAAAATAAAAAATATTTACCCATAAAGATTGTTGAAAAAAGAAAAGAATTAGATGATTCCTTTACAGAAGGTAGTGGCGGTGAAATCCCTAATTGGATGTATAAAGTTCCCTTAGAAGAGAGAGCAAGGAGTATTTCTAAAACACTTTATGAAGTGGGCAATGAATTAGATAAACGAAATGTCAATAATATTTTTATTCCTGTTGCATTAGAATTGAGATTGGATGAAAAGACATTGGCAAAATCTTATCGGTCTGCAATTAGAAAAATAATAGACGTAAATCATAAAAATAACCTAATTGGATATTTTGACGATGCTTCCCTGCTAGTGAAAATTGACAACAAAGAAGACCTTCATTTAATTCAAACCAGATTATCCGACTTAGAAAAGAACATTCAAGGATTAGCTTCTATAGTTGAAACAAGCATATTTCATCCTAAAGTAGAAATTGAGGACAATAGTATTCTTAAAGTTAAGTTAATAGATTTTAAAGATGTTGAACTTAATAGAACTGTTCACCGTGCTTTTCAAAACAGGTGTAAAGAACTCAATATAGAAATTGAGGTAACTAATTATTCAAATGATTTAATTATTTACAAAATACCATATAGTGAAAAAGCTATGCCTGTCTTGCAAAACTTTGAGGGACTAAGCTCCATTGAAGATATGCCTACATATAGCATTACTTTTGGCTTAGAGCCAGATGTTAAAACTACATTTAAAGGTAAAAAAGTACCTGAAAGGGATAAGAAGTATCCAACTGTCGGAGTATTGGATTCTGGCATTGCAGTTAATGATAGCCTAATGCCATGGGTTCTGGAAGATAAACATACAAATTTCATAGACGAAGATATTGATACAGCACATGGAACAGCTGTCGCAAGCATTATCGTGTATGGAGACCAATTAGAAAATGACACGCATACAGGTTTAGATGGATGCTATTTATTTGATGCAACAATAGTCCCCAAAAAAGAACTATTAAGCACTATAACAGAATTTGACTTAAGAGAAAATATTGCCGAAGCGATTACCAATAATTTAGAAATAAAAGTGTGGAACTTATGCGTGGGTTGGAGTACTGAAATAAGTGCTCAGAAAGTTTCTGATTTTGGTGCGGCTTTGGATTATTTACAAGATGAATGTAATGTTATAATATGCACATCAGTTGGCAATTGCGGAAACTTTTCAATAAACAAACCAAAAGGAAAAATACAACAATCTGCCGATTCTGTAAGGGCTATTGCAGTTGGTTCAATTGCACATAAACAAGAAGAATTTGATTTGTCAAATACTAATGAACCTTCTCCTTTTAGCCGAATGGGGCCAGGGCCTTTTAATTTGGTAAAACCAGAACTAACACATTATGGAGGAAATTCAGGATTGAATGCTGATGGTAGCAATACTGTTTCAGGAGTAAATACCATAGATGGTAATGATGACATAAGTCCTAAAGCAGGAACAAGTTTTTCCACTCCAAGAGTAACATCCATATTGGCGGGGTTACAGAATGAATTAGCAGAAGAATTTGATCCTTTATTATTAAAAGCCCTGATGATTCACTCAGCAAAACACCCTTCAACAAATCTAGATTTGGATGAACGATTGAAGCAAATGGGCTATGGAGTACCATCAAATATTATGAATATTCTATATAATTCGGAGAATGAAATAACTCTTGTATTAAGAGATACATTGAAGAAAGGCAATTTTATAGAAATATTAGATTTTCCATATCCAGATGATATGGTTGAAGGGAATTATTACTATGGTGAAATCACAGCAACTCTTGTTAGTTCGCCAGATTTAGATGCAGCGCAAGGTAATGAGTATTGTCAATCGAACATTGATGTATATCTAGGTACATATAATGAAAAAGTTCAGAGGGAAGGTAAAACAATAAGGAACCCTATAGGTCGAGATGCTATGGGAAAAAATTTACTTGACCCCGGTGTTTATAGCAAAAGAGAAATAAAGAAAAATTCTGGATTTAAAACGGAAAGACTCCTTAAAAGTTATTATCAAAAATTCCAGCCAGTAAAAAAATGGGCAGTTAATCTTGAGGATATGACCGAAAATAAGAAAATCAAGTACACTGAATACCCTAAAAGATGGTTTCTGAAGATAGAAGGCTTATATAGAGATCATTTAGAGAAAACTCAAGAGGAGTTAAGTACGGATTTTTGCTTAATAATAACCATTAAAGACCCTAAAAACAAAACTAAAGTTTATGACAATATTACAGCAGGGTTAGTGGCGAATAATTTTATTCAGAATAATATTAAAATTAAATCAGATATTCAACTTAAAAATTAGAAGTAATGAAAGTATAGTATAAAATAAAAAAAGCCCAGTTAAAAACTGAGCTGTATTTTTTGTAAAAAAGTGTTTATTCTTTTTACGTGAGAATTCAAAGATATGACCTTTTTTTTAAAAACTGCACATTCAGTCTTTTAATTGTTCGATTTATCAATTGCTTACTGGTAAATAATGGCGCTTTTTCACCCTCAATAAACACCTCTATTCTGGTGAGGGGAATAGGATTTAAGCTTTATTTTTTTTAATAAGTAACATAAATTATAGAGTCAATGAAAGATAAACATTGTAATAATAGTCATATCATAATTGTAAATGGTCGAGAAAAAGAATGGAACGATAAGACCATTTCATTTGAGCAAGTTGTAGAACTTGCGTTTGGAACAATCCAAAACAATGGTAATACCGCTTACACAGTAACATACACTAGAGGACAGAATGATAAACCTCAAGGGTCTATGGTTGCAGGTGATGTAGTAAAAGTCAAACATAAAATGATTTTCAATGTCACAGCAACTGATAAGTCGTAATGCAGACCTTAAACGTCTAAGAGACGAAGGTTATAAAATTGAGGTACATGGTGGGCATATTTTTGCCCACCATATACCATATGTGAATTCTAAACGAGAAATTAAGTATGGTGTTCTAATCTCTCCATTGACGATGAGTGGAACATCAACAACTAAACCCAATAACCATGTCATAATGTTTAGTGGTGAATATCCTTGTAGCAAAGAAGGTGTCTCAATTGAGCAAATTAGGCATACTACAAACAATACGCTATTTGGTAATTCAATTCAGGCAAATTTCTCTTTTTCGAACAAGCCACTAAATGGTTATCCCGATTTTTATGAAAAGGTAAAAAGGTATGCGCAAATAATATCAGCACCAGCGAAGTCAATTAATGATTCAATTACAGAGAAACCATTTCTACCAATTATAGATAATGAAGCTGATTGTGTGTTTCAATATCTGGATACAAATTCGAGTAGAGCAAATATTGATTCCATTAATAACAAACTTACAGCACAAAAAATTGCGATTGTAGGTTTGGGTGGAACTGGAGCATATATCTTAGATTTGGTTTCAAAAACTAATGTGCAGGAGATTCACATTTATGATGGGGATTTTTTTCTAAATCATAATGCATTTAGGTCTCCCGGAGCTGCTAGTATAGAGGAATTGGAGAGTCAGATTGGTAAAGTAGAATACTATAAAAAAAAGTATTCATACATGCGTAAAGGTATAATTGGTCACAATTATTATTTACATGAGGATAATTTTGATGAGTTATCGACTTTTGATTATGTCTTTGTCTGTATTGATGATAATAAGGTTAGAAAATCACTGATTGATTATCTTGTTATGCATAAGGTGTCTCTTATTGATGTAGGTTTGGGTGTAAATGTTGTCGATGATAAACTTATAGGTCAAGTGAGAGTTACTTCGGCTGATGCTCAGAATACTAATCACCTAGATAAATACATTCCTTCTGGTGATGATATTGATAACGATTATGTCACTAATATTCAGATTGCAGAACTAAATACTTTAAATGCAGTGCTTGCTGTGTTGAAATGGAAGAAAATGTCTGGTTTTTATCAAGATCTAGAGCAAGAGTATCACTCAATTTATTCAATCAATAATTCTTTCTTGAACAATGAGGAAAAAAGCGAAATTTGAGTTTGTAGAGACAATCCCTGAATTCCTTGAAGATAGTGTTGTGTATATTACAATTCATTATAATACAGCCGTACACAAATGCATGTGCGGGTGTGGTAATGAAGTTGTAACTCCAATATCACCAAATGATTGGGAATTGAATTACAATGGCGAAAGTATTTCCTTATATCCATCAATCGGCAACTGGGGTTTTAAATGTCAATCTCATTATTGGATAAAAGATTGTAAAGTAATTTGGGCTGAAAAATGGTCGCAAAATCGCATTGATTCTAATAGAAAAATAGATAGCATGAATAGAGAACGTAACACTTACGGAACTTCATCTAAAAAATCATTTTGGAAGCAAATGCTCTCTTTCCTAAATTTTTAATTTTAGGGGCTGACTTGAGAAGAATTGAATTGCCTCAATTCTTCTCAACCACCCCTTCAAAAACTTCTGATTCTGACCTTTTTTGGCAATGGTATTGTAATAGTGAATTCGAGCCATTTTTATTCCATTGAATAACTCTCTTGGATTACAACCATTAATGGCTGCAAGGGATTGTTTGCCAAGGATGCCATCCATTTTTAAGTCAGCATTAAAAAATTGATTTAGTACACGCTGAACACCACGACTTCCCCAATGTCCGCTATTTACGCACCAGTCAAAAATGATTTCTTGTAATGAGCCATTGTTAATGCTCTCGATATTGTACTTATCGTAGAATGCCTTTTTATAGAAGTCTTTTACCAATTGGGTTAATTCCGGAATATCTATTTTGAAATTCCGCTTAATTGTGCCGTGCATCTCTTTGTAAGCATCAATGTACGCCCAACCTTCCCATTTTGGATGCAGGTTTCGGGCTACTCCCATATATGTTTCTCCACCACGGTCGCCAGTTACATTGGCGTAATAGCCCTCATGCTTAATTACGCCATCAAAGAGTTCGTCAAATGTTTTCATCCTTTACGTTTTGATTTAAGGTTAATGTCATTTACACCGGAAATTGCACCTCCAAAAAGGAAGTCGATAATGGTGCTTAGTTTGGTTGATATTCCACCGTTAATACTGCTCACAAATGCTATTTGCCAATCTTGCAGGTGGATGGATTGAAACACGAAATAATTCAGCATTAAAGTGGTTAATCCAATCCATGCAAGTAGAAAGAAAATGGCAAACACCTTTTGCAGCCAACTGTCTTTGGAATACATATCTCGTGCTGAATCACGGTCGGCAACTGCCATTTTAAAAAGCTCCATTTTTCCCTGAAGCTTTTCCTCTTGGGTGGTGAATATCTCATCAATGAGCTTTGTACCTTCTTTTAGGGTTTCAGCAACCCCGGTATTGGTTAGTTTTGAAAATAATTTCATCGTTCTACAAATTTTAAGATGGTATCCAGTTTTTCATTGAGCTGTTTAATGGTTTGGTGGAATAGTTCTTTGCTCACATATATTTCCTTGGAACTGTCTCTTAAATCGGAGATGCGTTTGTGTAAAACCGTGAATTTGCTTTCACAAGAATTAAGTTCCTTGGTGAGGTGAGTAATGTCCTTCTCAAGCAAATCGGTTTTGGCATTCACACTATCGTTGGTAGCATTTTTGGTTATCGCATTACGGATAATAAATGAAACTATGCCTACAATCAAAGAGCTAAATGCAGCAATTACTAACCAATAGAATTTTATAGTCATTTCCTCCATGTTAGAATATTTTAATGGTTTCGGTACTGCCATTTGGGAAGCGGTTTTTCTCCATTGTTGCGCATTGGTTCTCGATGTGCATAATGGCATCCACATCATGCTCCCAATCACTTCCACCTTTGGATGTACCATCACGGTTGGCTTTAAAAACAAGGATGAATGAGGTATTGGGGTATTGCCTTTTCAATGCCTTAAACTCATCGGGTTTCATGCCTACGGTTTGTGTGCTATCTAAGAAAATGGCATCATAGCTCCGAAATTGTTTTGAATCAAAGTCTTCTACAAAATGAATGGGTGAGCTGATTTTTAATCGCAATAGCTTTTCTTGCAATGAGCCTTTTACACCCTCCTCATTGGAAACGTAAAGCACTTTCATGTTTTTGGATGCCAATACATCAGCTAAAAGCATGGCTACTGAACTTTTGCCATGAAACCGCTGTCCGTAAATCATTAGGTAAAAAGGCTTGTAAGGTTGACCAAGTAATTTGCCAAACTTCCCACCAAGTGATAAGGTTGAGAACTTCATCTTTGCCAATTGGTCAGCTGAAACCACTTGATTGGATGCGACTATTGTGTTGCTTGAAATGCTTGCCCTTGGTATTGAGCCACTACTTTGAGGCGTTGTAGTAGTGGCGGTTACTTTCCCAATCCGGCAAATCCTTTTAATCCGTTAAGCTGAATGTCGGTTACAAGTAGCTTATCGCTTTCAAGGTAATTCTCCAAATGTTTCTGAACCTGATTAACCCTATCGTAAGCACTATCTTTGCTTGATACTTTATCGCTCTTCTTCGCATTTTTAATGCTTGTAAGTAGCCTTTGGGCTTTCTCCATCGTAATGTTTCCATACAAATTGATGAAGCGTTTAATCAAGGATACGGCAGGCGTAACACCATAGCTGCCGACAATCTTATCGAGCGTAGCTTTAAGCTGATTTGGCACTTCAAATTTTGCAGTATTGTTCATCTCCTTGTAAGTGCTTGCTAGGTCATCACCAATGCGTTTTATGACAAGCGCATACTTACTGGTTTTGCGTATGGTTCGCTCCGTTGCAGCCTTCTGAATAACCTTATACAAAAGCGATACCTGTTTCTCTGAAACCGTTTTGTCATGCAGGTTCAGGTAGCGTTTAATAATTCGCACTTCCAAAGGAATTAAAGGCACTTCATTGGCTTTGCGAACTGCTTTTTTCGGAGCTGATTTTTGCTTTGCCTTTTTGTTCCTGGTACTTGTTTTAGGTGCTGCCTTTTTAGTTGTAGATTTTACCGGAGCTTTCTCTTTCTTACCCTCCCGATATTCCTTTAAAGCCTCTTTGTATTGTCCTGATTCTTTATCAAGAATATTCAACGGATGCCTGTCCGGTAATTCTTTAAAACGCTTTTGATTATCGGCAAGATATGGCTCAACAATTTTGAAATGATTATCCAACATTTCTTTAATGTCCTTATCCTCATTATAGAAATCGGCAAATGAATCAAATTCCTTATGCGCCTCCTTGGCAGCTTCTGGTAAACTCGAAAAATTAATATTCTTGGTGGCTTCTTTGTAGTTCTTTATCGTGAGTTTCATATAATTAGTTTTTGATTGTTATTGAATAATGGATTTACAAACCTGCCACATTGCGCAACTGTTTTTGCTTAATCAAAATGGCTTTTGCACGGAGTTTGATTAGCTTGATGTTTTTAGAAGTATCAATACTTACCGCTTTACCTTTGGCTGCGGTTTGTTTTTGCATAGCCAACTTTTGAGGGAATGCTTTTTTATCCGTCTCAAACATTTTCATGGCTTCTTGGGTCAGGCTATCGGTGGAGTTGGATGGCTTTGTGCCTTTCTCCAAATACTCATCGTAGTAGTGGCGTGGTATCTTAACCGATAAACTGAACCGCTCTCCAAGAACATGCAAGAGCTTGGGCATATTATCAGAGGTAACTGAAGCTTTCATATTGCCCGAAATCATTTCAAAACCATCCCGATTATTAACCAAGAGCCTCACCACTTCCTTATCTGTGTAAATGGGAATGTGAGTTTTTGATTTGGGCATGATGACTTTGAAGGTATCATCGTAATGGCGAATAATGCTAATCCGATTTTCGGTAGCGATGGTTGCACCACTACGAAGGCTCATAATGTGCTTTTGAAGTTTGGCAATTGGCGCAACCACATAGCTGTTAGCTTTATTGTCGTTATTGTCGGGCGACCATGCTTCGGACATCAAAATACCCTTTTGAATGCCTTTGCCTTTGGTGGTAAAACTGACCAGTTTACCCGAAAAATCAGCAGAACCTTGTAAGATGTTTCCGGTTACGATGTAGCGAGTTTGTCTATCGGCTGTAAACGCTTTTGTGGCTTCGTCCCACTTATCAATCAGGCTTTCCTTTTGAGTGGTGCTTAATTGAAAGCTGCGAGCCTGAATACGTTCAATCTCTTTTGCGGTATCTCCCGATGAAGCCAAAACAATGTATTTGCGACTATCGGCAATGGCAAAGCGAAGCTTTACGGCTGACGGTGCATAAGGATTGCTGCGTTTGGTATTGATGTCAAAACCAAGGAAGATACAATAAGCATTGTCGCTGCTATCGGTTTCAAAGCTGAGTGCCGGATAGAAATAGCCATATCCCACTTTGAAGAACTTAAAGAAGCCATTGAGATAGGCTTTGCGGTTCTCGCTTTGCGTTTTGGTTTTCGATACAGATTCTCTTTTTGCCGTTTCCAGTTCCTCGGTGCGTTCAGCTATGTAAGCCTTTTGTGCAGCTTTATCAAATACGGCAATTTTCTGATACCCCTTTTCATTTTCAATATCCTTAATCAGCTCCTTGTATTTCGCGTCAAGCTCCTTTAAATCCTCGTTGAGCTTGCTTTGAACATACTTTTCGTGAGCTGCAATGGTTTCTTCAGTAATGCTATCGGGGTGTTTCCCATTTAAGCTCTTATTAATAAGCTTTTCCAGTTCGGGCTTGCCGTATGGTTTCTTTAAAACATTACAGTCGCATTTTTCCAAAAAAGTATCGTTACCAAAAACAGAGCGACCGCCTTTCCCTGCAATCACCACACGTTTTTCAAGAGACTCCGCTTTGAGGTCGAGTATCTCCACTTCAAGGTCGTATTCATCGGCTTGTTTGAGGTATTCAATATAGTCGTTGTAACGCTCAATCACTTCGCTGTAAAACTTCTCTTGTTCCTTTACCGACAATACTGCCACACGTCCGGTTACTTTTGAAGCATCACCCTCGGATGGTGTTTCATCGCTGTCTTTACCCTCGAATTTCAAGGGATTATCCAACACCTTATTCAGTTCCGGATTCTCCAACATGTATTGGCGGACTACCTTGTCGCCATACTTATTCAAAAAGTCATCCGATTCTAATTGTGATTTACTACTCTTTTGGTTCGATGTAGTGTTGGCATCCAATGATTTCAGCTTCTTTTTAAGCATCATCATAAAGCGCTTTTGTGCCGGGATGGATGAAATAATGTAATCGTAAATCGGTTTCATTATTTGTCCGGTGCGGTTGATGCGCCCACGCTTTTGAATCTCGGTATTGATATTGAGTTCCGGTTGGAGTATCACCATCACACGCTGCTTCACATCTTTTTCAGCTACCTTATCGGTTACAATGGCATGAGCCGAAGCTCCTGTTGAACCACTTTGGTTTATCAAAAGACAATCAATCTCATTGTCGTTGTATTGACGAAACAAATCGGATGTATTTTCCTTTTTCCGACTTAAAACCAATGCCGTAGTGTTGTTCTTTTTGGTGGAGTTGTATTGCACACAAAGCTTACGCCCTGTCACTTCGCCAACGGTATATCCGGCTTCTTTAATTTTCTGAATGATTAAATCTAGCGGACTAATGGTAATGCCTGTTGAAGCCTGTTCGATACGTTTTAAAATATCTCGATAGGCAAATTGAGCTTCTTCGGATAAATCAGCCACATTAAAGGTTTTGCCCTCGCTTTCACCATCAATATCCTTTTCGGTATAACGAAGAACAGAATCTAATCCTTTTTCCAAAACAGTTGAGAAATCCCCATTAATCACATCATCGGGTTTTGCCATTCCTTCAAGAAAACTTCCCATGGTGGATGCAAAGGCAATGATGGGTTTCTTACCTTCTTTCAATCGCATGATGGCATGGTCAGCAACATCGGCAGCATTCAAACTGAAAAGCAATTGATTGATAACGTTGAATACTTTTGAGAAATAAGGAATATTATCAACCCCTGCTTTTTCCGTTCCTTTTCGGGTGGCTACCTCTTTACTTTCGGCTGCTGCAATCTTATCCAATTCATCCACCTGTTTGTTGATGTACTTTTCTTGAAAGCCAATAATATCACGAATGATGGAGGTTACTTTATCTGCAATATCCGCTTGCTCTTTGGCTTTTTCCTTTAGCTCAATGTAGTTGACTTCCACACCTTCAAAAGAGCGTTCACGCCTTATCATTTGCCCCTCTGAAACCAATTGCGCTGCTAAGACTTCTTGCAATGCTACACCGCCTTTGGTAATGGCTTCCACCAAATCCTCTTTGCTCATATTGGCATCGCTCATGGATGTCTTTTGCGCATAAATGGGCATGTTATCGGGTCGTTTGGCAAAGGTCGCCGATAAGAAACACACCCCTTTGGTTTGGCGAAGAACATCTTGCATAAACTCTCCGGTATTGGAACTGCCCGAAGCATTGTGCGCTTCATCCATTATAATGATGTTGCCATTTGAAACCGATGTTAAGAGCTGCTGTTTTGCAGGTTTCTTGGGCTGATTGAATTGTGAATAAGTGGCACACACAAAATTGTAATTATTGGGTATGCTTTGACTTTTAATGATGCGTTCCTGAGTTGGTTTTTCGGGAGCCGTATAAATCACTTCTCCATTTTTGTCCTTGATATTGGTTTTGCTCTCTTTGGCATTTACTATAAACGGCACAAGTTCGGAGCTTCCAATATCGGAAAGGTCACGGTACAAATCGGTAAATAGATTGGGCTTTTCGGATAAGAAAATAGGTTGCAATCCCGACTTAACACCGTAGCGGATTAAAGCTGCTGCGGTTCGTCCTTTGCCAATTCCTGTTTGGTCGCCAACGATAATTCCCTGATTCCGTTTTTCGATGTTGTAGATGGCCAGAGATACGGCATCAATCTGTTCGCACGAAAGAGACTTGACCAATTCATCATTGTTGTAATCGAGTTTCTCGGCAACGAAATCAAACAAAGGCATTCCGATACTCTTTTTGATTTTACGAATGGCAATGTGCATTTCGTGTCCCATTGAATCGGGAACGGTGGTATCTAAGATGAAACCTTTTTCGGCAGTTGGAATGTAAGCCATGCCCAAACCTTTCAGTCCGAACATACCTTGTAGGTACTCATGTTCGTTTTGAGCGAGTTTTTGAGTACGGATAAATACCTTATTGTCCCTGGTCCTGAAACCAAGTTCAACCAAACGAGCTGAAATGTGTGAGGGCGGTATAGCATTGAACTTTACCGCTATGCTGTTTTTTTCTATTTTAATGTCTGACTTCATAATCGGGAGATTGTTTTTGTTTTATAAGAATGGCTTTGGCTCTAATCTTGGCTAAGCTTATTTTGTTATCTGGAGTGGTAGTCTTTGGATTCTCTAACCATACTCTATCCCAAAGTTCCTCATGGCTATTGACCATCGTGCTATGGAGTTTATTTTTGAGTGGAGCTGCACCATCGGGTTTGAACTTTGCACCATCAATCAAAATCAATCGGGTATTGAATGATGTGCCTTGACGAGAATAAAGCTTCTTGCCATTGATGGGAATGATGTCTTCCACATTGTAAAAGTGATAGAGGTAATTCAGGAAAATGCGGTTTTGTCCGGCAGTCACCCGACCTTGCGCATCCCAAGTGGTATGACCACCAATAATGAGTGCAGCCTTTCCATTGTCTTTCATGCACCGTAGGGCTTTGAGACACATGGCATGTTCCAATCGTTTGATTTTGAACTTGCCAAATAAAATAGGCTCAGATAACGTTCCAAAAGGCGGATTACTTACCACACCATCAAACTTTCTATCGTAGGCATAGGGCGGATTTAACGCATCCCAACTGTTGACCTTTGCAAATGGTTGTTCCTTTAAATTGCTCAATCGGACATCATCCAATTCGTTCACATAGGTCTGAGAATATGGAAGTGCTATGGTCAATAAGCCATTACCTGCCGATGGTTCTAAATACAGTGATTCAGTTTCGGTTCGTTCAGGATGAAGATGAGCATTGCCAACCATCTTTGCATTTTTATCCCCTTTCACGATATTCTTGAATGCCTTATAACCGGATAGACTATTCGATTTTAAAACATAACTCGATGCTAAAAACGAGATGGGTGCAGGTGTAGAATATTGCTGCATCAGCACACTCATGCTTGTGCGCATGGATAGATTAACCTGCGATTGATACAGGGCTACAATGTCAAGATACTTTTCGTAAGTGGTCAGTTTACCATCCTGTGCAATCTCACGAGCATTCAAAACAATTGCCAATTCCGTAAACTCCTTAACCAAGTTCTTATTGGTTATTCCAAAACCTTTGGCAATGCTTTCGATGGAAGTCTTGTTATGGCGAATCGTTAGTTTTAAGTCCGCTTGTATTCTCGATATGTAGCCTTGTTTATCCATCTAAACCTACATTAGAGAGTGAGCCAAATAGAAAAGACCTATGAATATTTCTGCGGACATGGTTAGCTCCAAACACCAAATGCGTTTATCGGCAAAGGCACTTGCGAACAATGCAGATATGGCAATGATGATGGTGTAATTGATATATCCAAAGCTGAAATAGTAGCTTAATCCAAGTAGCGTAAATCCACCAATCGCCGATGTGTAGTGTGCGATTCGGATTAATAGATTGCGCTTAAAATCGGAAAACACGCCCACTAAAAAGATTCCTAAACCACCACCCATGACCATCCAATCGGGAGAGCCTTTGATGAATACTCCAGTAATGATAATGGCTAATCCACAAATCCACATCACAATCTCAAATACGAGTTTGTAGGGCTTTTTCAGGAAGTAGTTGGTATCAGAAATGGACTTACGAATACCGTGTGCCGAAACAATGGCAGTAAGGTAAACGACCAAGGATATAAAGGCTGTAAATAGGCTTGCGATAACTAATAATTTCATAATTGTATGGATTTAACTTAGGGCTATTTTCTTTTCAATTTCACTTCCATCTTCGGTGGTAAATACAAGCTTCAAATGCTTCTTACCACTCTCAAATTCAACACCTGTAACTCCGGCAGCTTCAAAGGCAGCACCTAGCGTATCAAAAATGGTAGGCTTGTTCTGAACATTGATTTCCCAATCAGCACCGACCGTGGCATTCTCCTCAATAGTTGCTAGTCTGTCGGCAGCCGTTTGTGGATAGCTATTCTTTTGACTATTGCTTTCAATGGCTGCTGCTTGTTCGGGCGATATGGTAGTAGGTTTGTTTTGCACATTACTTTCCCAATCGGCTCCAACCGTTGCGTTTTCCTCAATGGTTGATAACTTGTCTTCATCCGTTTGTGGATAGCTACGTTTTTCGGTATTGGTTTCAATCGCTGCCGATTGTTCTGCTGTAATCGTAGTTGGTTTGTTCTGAACATTACTTTCCCAATCGGCTCCGGAAGTTGCATTCTCTTCAATCGTTGCCAACTTCTCAGCATCCGCTTGTGGATAGCTTACCTTTTGAGTATTTGCCTCAATAGCTTCCGCTTGTTCCTGAGAAATGGTAACAGGCTTGTTTTGTACATTGCTTTCCCAGTCTGCACCAACCGTAGCATTCTCTTCGATGGTCGCTAATTTTTCAGCTGCTGTTTGAGGATAGCTATTCTTTTGGCTATTGCTTTCAATGGCTGCTGCTTGTTCAGGCGAAATGGTAGTAGGTTTGTTTTGCACACTCCTGTCCCAATCTGCTCCTACCGTTGCGTTTTCCTCAATGGTTGCCAACTTGTCTTCATCCGTTTGTGGGTAGCTGCGCTTTTCTGTATTAACTTCTATTGCTGCCGATTGTTCTGCTGTAATCGTAGTTGGTTTGTTCTGAACATTACTTTCCCAATCTGCACCGACCGTTGCATTTTCTTCTATACTTGCTAACTTGTCTGCATCTGCTTGTGGGTAACTTACCTTTTGAGTGTTTGCCTCGATAGCTTCTGTCTGTTCTTGAGAAATGGTTGTAGGTTTATTCTGCACATTTGTTTCCCAATCCGCTCCAACCGTTGCATTTTCTTCAATGGTTGCCAACTTGTCTTCATCCGTTTGTGGATAGCTTCGTTTTTCGGTATTGCTTTCAATGGCTGCGGTTTGTTCGGGCGTAATTGTATCCGGTTTATTTTGAACGTTCGATTCCCAATCAGCACCTACGGTTGCATTTTCTTCGATGGTCGCTAATTTATCCGCATCCGCTTGTGGGTAGCTTACTTTTTGGTTATTACTCTCTATGGATGCAGCTTGTTCAGGCGAAATGGTAACAGGCTTATTCTGCACATTAGTTTCCCAGTCTGCTCCAACCGTAGCATTTTCTGCAATAGTCGCCAACTTATCTTCATCCGCTTGTGGATAACTGCGCTTTTCAGTATTGGTTTCAATGGCTGCCGATTGTTCCAGAGTAATCGTTGTAGGTTTGTTCTGAACGTTGCTATCCCAATCAGCACCAACGGTTGCATTTTCTTCAATGGTTGCCAATTTATCAGCATCAACTTGTGGGTAGCCACTCTTGCGATTGTTGGCTTCAATGGCGGTTGCTTGTTCGGGTGTAATGGTGTTTGGCTTATTCTCCAACTGGTCAAAATCGTTGGTCAGATTCAAATCATTCTCTAATTGAGAAAGCTTTGTTGGAACAGCAATGTCAATATTACCATCGGGATTAGTTACAAAACCACCATGCACCTCGATTCCACCATTGGGCATATAAACAGGACTTTTTTCAGCAATGAGCAAGTCTTCCACATTCCCGGCAATTATCATCCCTCCACTCAAGGAGTTTACAATGGTTTTAGGTCTGAAATCAGAAGATGATTTTGAACGTGCAATATTGATAAATGAACCCACCGAAGCTTTATCCAATATGGAATCTTGAACATCTCGATTCATCTTAAAATAAGTATCAGAGAATACTATTTTATTGTAACCTCTATCAAAAACACAAGCCTGATTAACCTTTGCATCAAAGCAACAATCATCAATGTTTGTAGTGCTGTTTAGGTAGGCAATTGCACCATTGCTTGCATCGGAATACTCAAAGCGTATATCAGAGAAATTAATAGCACTATTATATATTTCAATGGCTTTGTCGCTTTGAAAAACAACTGGTTTCACATACGTACCAAGTACTCCATCAATTTTATTGCTCAACGATTGAATATTGATTTGATACGAGAAATCACGCAATACAAGAAAAGTCCCCAAATCGTTGATGTACGTGCCATCCTCAAACATGATGTCGATGTTTGCTTTCTCGTTGGTATTGTACTTTAGTGCTTTGGGTAAAGTGTCAAATAACCTTTGTAATTTTGAAAATGGAGTGCCTTTAGGAATGATGATTGCCTTTTGGTCGAGGTCATATTCAAAACCATTTACTTGTTGGTCTTTACTCATGTCAAACACGCCCTGAAATACTTTGTATTGTCCATGATTCATGCCCAAATAGGCATAATAACCATCACTTGCCCATTCGCCCTGCTTTAGAATTGGTGGAGTTGTTCCGCTGAACATTTTAATTGTTGCCATTTTTTTTAGTATCAAGTAATTAGTACTGAGTATCAAGAGTAAAAATCTTGTGTCTTGATACTTATGTCTTGTGTCTATTTTATATCATTGAATAAGCCTTTTCAAATAGCTCATTGGAAACGTAATTACCTCCATTCTCAACCTTGGCAATGGAGAGTACCAAAAGCTTTAGTGTGTTTTTTGTGGGTAGTAGTTTTGCCGATTGGCTCACTTTTAAATCCCGACAAACAGTTGTGATGTATGCACCTGTATTGTTTTCGTGTTTTGGGGCGTATTCACTAATCAAAGTGGGTACTGTATTCTTACCCTTTTCAATGTCGTGCTTGAGGTCTTTTATCATTGCCCGAACACCAAATTCAGGAGCGATAAACATCTCAAACCGCCTATCCTTATTTTGCTCTTTGGATAGCTTGCCATTCCACGCAATATTGGTGTAAATGAGGTTGCCCGGATTGTTGTTTCTGATACCCCTTGGCGAACTGGATAGATAATCGTTTCCACCATTCCAATTGCGAAAGTTGGCAGGTAGCTGATTGTTATTTGTGGTCAGGAAATTTGACGGACTGGTATCAGAACCACTTGGGGGCAATAGTCCACGTTTCCGCTTGTTTCGTCTTCGAATAAGCAAAATGGTGGTTGCTATTGCCCCGGTGGTCAACACCCCTCCCGAAATAAATAATATCTTATGCTTTTTGTCCATGTTTTTGTCTCCTATATCGGGATGCCCCATTGGTCAAACTTGACCTTGATTTTCTCAATGTCTTTATCACTCAACTCAAAGCGAAACCAACCAATCAGATTGTAATCCTGACCAAGAAAGGCTGCACGAGTACCCCACAAATACATTTTCATACCAAAGGTTTTAATCACAAGTAGCATGTCATCCTTGGTTTTAATCCTTTCCATCGTGTTGAAAATGGTCTTTTCATCTGTACCAAAATCAAGCATTGCACCGTAGAGTGTATTGGCAAATAGAGCTGCATCAGAGGGGGTGATGGTCAGGTTTTCCTTTTGAATAACCGTATCTTTTAAAGATGGAGCTATCCTTGTAGAAGTGCCATCGGGATTTTTCTTAAACATCCGTTTAATCAAAATCACACCCACACCAATCGCCACAATGGGAACACCTATTTTGATGCCTGTTGCAATCATGGCTGCCTTATTTGCGTTTGTAGCATCCATTAAATGAACTTCAATGCGGTTTTAACTATTTGAGGATTCTTTGCGACCTTTTCTAAAAGGAGGATTATGTCTTTTTGCTCCACTTTATTGACCGCATTCTGAATGAGGTTGCCGACTTTTTTAACCGTTTCGGTTGCATCGGCTTCGATGGTAATTCCTACTTTGAATTTTTTCATAATCGTATATTTTGCTATTCGTTATCTAAATCCTGATTTTCGGGTTCTTCTACTTGAGTTCCCTGTATAGATTGACTTAAAAATGCCAAGGTTTTGTTGATGAGTTCAGCTTTGTCCAAGCACAAGCCAACGATGTTGGCAATCTTTGTTACCTCCTCTAAATCCCAAGTGTATAAGGCTTCGGAAAGATTTTTAATGATGGCTGCTTTCTTCTTTTCTTCGGGCGTTTGTGGCGTTCCAATTTCATTAATCTCCACATTGGTTTCAGGAATGAAACTTGTTTCTTCAGCTACATTATCAATAAGCCCCAAAGCTCCTTTTAACTCTTCTGGACTAAGCCCCAATAATTCGGCTGTCTTTGGTGAGTTACTTAATATTCGTCCACCAATACCTGAAATAACACCAACCGCTACACGCTTCATCAATTCATTGGGAGCATATCCGGCTAAACGATTTTCTAGTTCCGATTTCTCGGTTTTTAACTCCTTGTTTTCATTCAAAAAGCGTTCTCTATCCACCCGAAGCTCTGCATTTTCATTGCTTAACTTTTCCAACTTCTCTTGAAGCATGGTATGGCGTGTCTCGAATTTGAAGTCGTCCAATTGCTTTTGGTAGGCAATGCGGTCAATCTCTTTGTTATTGCCCGATATGGTATTGAACAGACCAAACAAACCCTCGATTCCTTGCGCACCATCGGTATTGCCTGTAACCATTCCAAGGAGGCTATTCAAGTCGCCCAAGCCATTGGTGGGTTGTTTGATTTGACTGATTTCCTCTTTAATCAAGGTTTGTATTTCACCTTTTTCTAAGGCTATTTTTTGAGGGGATAATAAGCCACTAACGTTGACCGTGTAGGTATTCAGTTTTCGGGCATTGGGACTTTTACCACCATACACACAAACACGAAGCATTCCATGTGCTTGTTTTGCTTTTTCAATGGCACTTTCAATATCTTGATTGAACTTTGAGGTTCCAGAAGTTCTTGAAGTCAATGCCGTTTCATCAACACCTGTCAATAGGTATATCTCATAAGCGTATGGATACTTCTGTTCAGCCTCCGAACGCTTTAAAAAATCGTAAATACTTTGTATTTGTTCTCTGTAATCTAGCATAGCTATATTAGTTTCGGTGGGGGATTATTTTTACAAACTCCAATCTGTATGGCTGAAAATTCACGGTATCGGTTTTGATGTCGATGTAATCGGTAAAAACCTGATAGCGGTATTCATCCATAAAGTCGTATTCATCGGGCGTAGCCAGAAATACATTATCGCTACTTATCAGCTCTAGTTCCGAAATATGAGTAGGAAGACCTTTGGTATTTAGAATCCACATATCGTTTTTCAAATCAATCGACATATCGGCATTCGTAACCTGAATAATGGTCGGTTTCAACTGATAGCTTTCGATGGTTCTCATCCCTGCAACACGGTCTTTTGCGATGGTATGTAATAGCTCACTCGTGTTCATATTCGATATAGATTCTGATGGTTAGTATATGGTCGTCACTATTCTTATTGCTCTTAAAAATCGTATGGATATTGCTGTTCACTTCAAGAGGTTCATGGAAAGGGATTATCTCTTTACTCATGTGCTTTACCTTGCGATTGGCGGTTAGCATGTAATCACGAAGCAAAAAACTATTGCCGTTAACCAGTAAACTGATATTGCCACATTCGTATGGTTTGGGTTGCTTGTAAGCTTGTTTGGTGCGCAAAAACACATCTTCTCTTTTGCTATAAGCAAACACCAAGGTTTGTTGGGCTATCAAGTCCGAAAAATCGAGGTCGGTAAGGAATTTACCTTTCGTAAAAATCTTAACTTCATTGTACAGATAGTCCGAAAACTCAGTTTCATAGAGCGTTACAATGCTGTCTTTCAGCTCTTGTTGTTCAACTTCGTTCAGGCAAGTGTATTTGATACTGTTGCCAAGTATGCGTGTGATTTCAGGAAGTATATCACTCTCAAAAAAGTCCTTGCTTTCCGCTTCAATGGAGCGTGTTCGTAAATAGGAATAGAAAAGATTGATAACACTTTCCTTTTGGAGCAATTCGGTAATGAGAGCTTTGGGGAAAGCCAACAAATCCGTTATTTTCTCCATCTCGGTTTCTTGCTTGACAATTGCATTAACCGCAATGCCAGTTATGAGTTTGCAAGATGCAGGGAGTAGGTCTTGAACATTCAAATGTCCATTGCCTTTAGCTTGATGAGTTATTACAAAGTATCGTTTCATTTTCAGGAGGTGTTTTCGGTTACTTCTTAATTACTTCGGCAAGCAGGTAAACCCTTACATGGTAGCTATCGGCAACTGCTAGGTTTTCGCTATCGTCTTTATAAATGATTCTAACAGGACTATTTTTGGCTTTTTCATCAACTGGAAAAGCCACATCCTTAATGCTCATATCATCGTTATGATGGAGCAAAGCCACTTCTGTATCATCGGGAATAATCTCGGTATCATCAATCCAAACCCTAAGTGTTGCACCTTGCAAAGCTTGTGCATTGGATAGGCGTAAAAAGATGCCCTTAATGCGGTCGTGTTCGGTTTTGGTATTGCCATTAAACTCATAGGTGTCGCCCTTTTTAACCTCGAACTTTACGACTTGCAGTTTCTTAATATTTTTGTTTTGTTCTTCCATTGTATCAGAGTGTTTTTAAGGAAAAGGGACGGTAGCTTTACCGCCCCTTTGACATTTATTGATGCTTCAATTAGCGCATCTGCGCTGAACCTCTTGTTAGTATGGTTTTGCTCTCTGCTGCGATGGGCTATTGAAGACTTACGCTTTCTCAGTCATCGTACCCAACAAAGTCACTTTAACCGCTGGATGGAATACCTTATCGCCAGTAACCGCCTTTGGCATGTTAAGCTTTGGGGTAATGTCCATTGAAGGTTTTAACCATTTTGGATTGGAAAGTTTGTACTGAAACTTACGCTTGGTGGTATCGCTATCATCGAATACCGCACACGATACTTCGGGTACAATAACCTTTGTTCCCAAGGTCATTTCAAACGTACCGTTGGTAATCTGTGGAGGAAAAGCAAACTGACCGAATGCGAAATCCGCTGGGTCGCTATCTGCATCCGATGCACCGTGAGCATACTCCAAAACAATATCCGTAAGCAAGAAATACTTACCGCTATCCAATTGGGCACGGTTCAGATTCGTGCGACCTGCTTTCTTATCGTCCGATGCTTCCATCAAATCAATATCCGACTTATCCTTGATGCTTTTTACCGTGTAAATGGCTGCATCAACGGTTTGCATACGTGCATCCTTTAAGGCTTTCTGAACCTCTGGTGGCAATTGCTGTCTGCGTAACTCAAACTGACCTTTTGAAGTCAAATCACGAGTTAATCCAGTCTTTACCGCTGTGCTTTTAGCACCTGCATTGTACGACCTACGAACCGCACTTCTTCGCCCTGCACTTCTGCGAGTTCTACGAACTTTGCGTCTTTGCCTACGGCGAGTTCTACCCAAATCACCAATGCCCTCTACGGCATCATCCTGGTCTTCTTCTTTTTCTAGTGCATCTTCTTCTCGGTTAAGAATCGCTGCTTCCAAACCTTCGATTTCATCTACCGAAGGAAATAAATCATTTTGCTCATTAATATCTGCCATGATTTTTCTCTTTTTGTTGTTATTAATAATTGATTAATTCGTGTGTATTAGTTTTCCATCATATCGCCAGAGAAGATGTCAAAGTCCATGCTGTCAGGATTTAACTTGGCAACATTACCTACCTCTTCATCTTCGGAATAGTCCGTTGAACCCATTGGGTCGTCTGACATAGAGAAGTCGTTAGCAGCATTGCCCATAGGCTCATCGCTCATGCTGAAATCACTTACTCCTGAAACCGAAGCTTGTATTTCACGCTCAATGTCAATATCGGCTGCCGGAAGAGCTTGAGTTATGGGATTCAATGCAAGTAATTCTGTGTCATCATAACTCTCATCATCTCCCATAATGCCCTCTAAGCCTTGAAGAATGGTTTTGCCTGTGGCTTTCTTTATCATTGCTTCAACACCTGCACCTGCTGCACCAACCAATGCTATTTTGGCGTACTCGTTCTTGGTAAACTGTGTAGCAATCAAACCACCCATTGTTACCGCTGCCGGAACGAGGTATTGTTTCATATCCGTACCAAGCAATCCTGTGACTGTTGGGCTTTTTTCTAATTTTTTGAGTGCATACTTTCCAACTGCAAACCCTGCTACGGCAGCAATGGGTTTACCGATGTTGTTAGTAGCTTTCATAAAATCAATCTTCTGAGTCCTACTTGTGGTAGGAGTTCTTGATGTTTTTCGTACTGCCATTGTTATAAAATTTAAAGTCTGTTATTAACTAAGTTCTATCGCTCCAAGCGATTTCTTTTTATTTGATTTGGTAAGTTTTGAAGTGCTGTGAGGCTTACTATTGTTGCCACGGAAAAGGAAATATGCACCTGTGCCAATGAGAGCTGCAACGCCAATTCCAATACCTACTTTAGCTCCTTTGCTCATACCTTTAGCTATTGATGTAGGCGTTCGTGCCATATTGGTAGGAGATTGTTGTTCCATAAATGGAGTTGCCGGAACACTCATGTTTGGCTGGATAGCCGTGTAGTTGCCCGATTTTAAATCAGGTGGTGCAGCAGGTGCAGCTTGTTCTTGACTTTGTTGCTGTGCCACATACTGTTGGTATTCGGCAGCTTTCTGTCTTGTTTCAGGGTCAACCTCTTTACCTTTCTTTTCTCGTCTAAGCATTTTGGCTACCGCTGCTTTGCCTTTGGCTTTATTGAAGATGTCCTTAACAGGTTTTAACCATTTGCTTATGGTTGCCAAAACACCACTTGCAGCTCCAACCGATGCTGCGGTTGCTACCACACCCAAATCGCCCAATTCAGCTAACGCCCCAATTGCCTCCAAGCCTTTTAAATCTGCCAATAAGCCATCAAAACCTTTAAGTGAGAAGTCAGAGCTTTTCTGTTTTGCTCCTTTTAGTATGGCTTTTCTTAGGTTGGATTCTTTACCCTGCAAGCCATTGAATAACTTCTTAACCTTTCCAAGGCGTTTCTTTAAGTCATTGAGCTTTGCAATATCAATATTGTGCTTTGCTGCTAAGTTTTCGGGCAGGTAGGCGTATTGCAGTTTCTTTGAAATGCCAAACATATTTAAGCGTAAGGCTGCCAATAATCCACCACGAATGGCAATAGTTAATGGGTTAAAACGTACAATGGCTTTAACCACCTTTTTGGCAACTCCACCAACTTTCTTACCTACTTTTTTGAGGGCTTTGAAGAATCTGCCTTTACGTCTTTTTCTACGACCTAAACCGTCCATTTCATTATCCAAGTCATCGAGTTCGTAAATCCCCTCAATGGCATCGGCATCGTACTTGATTAGACCGTTTTCAGCTAGTTTATCTTCAATAGTGGAAAGCTTATCCAATACAGCATCACGCTGCGGTGTATTCCAAAACTTAATGGCTTGGTCGAGCATACTAATGAACTGGTCAGGGTTTTGGATGTGCGACATCTTTCCCTTGTTATCCTTGTTTTTCAGCAAGAAGTCACGAGTACGAACGATGTATTTATAAGCTGCATCATCGGCTTCACCCAATCCATTCATGGTATCTTCAAAATCTACTCCTGAAATGATAGCCATCAATTCGGTGTGGCTTTCTTGCGCCACGCTGCCACCTGCAATGTCAATACCCGAAAGGGCATAGATAGGCAAGCCCAAACTGGTTGTTCCTGTCATTCCATCAATACCATGAAAACCTGCCACCATTTGAAGTGCTGACATGCTAAAGTCTGATTTCTCAAAACTGTATGGCTTTTGGTAATCGAATTTAGAAAGTACCGGGTCGATGATTATTTCGTCTTCACTATCGCCAAGGGCAGGAACAAAGACATAGATATGTTGAAAGTGTTGTTTTCCATCGTATTTGGTAATGCGAAACTTAAAAGGAATGCCCAAGCATTTTAGAATTGAGCCACAAAAAATGCTGTAATCATCGCAATCAATACCTGTTGAGCTTTTGCCATACTGTTTGAACTTTACCTGACCATCCAACCAACTACGGGCAGGAGTGCGAAGCTGTTCTGTACCATCATCATCCTTTTGATATTGCAGATAATTGTAAGCAAAATTGAATATGTTTCGGCAGGTATCTTTAAGCGTATCAGCTTTTAAATTCTTTGCCAAATCTTCAACTTCACGGTAATGCGATGCCACAATATCAATGCAGCTTTCAACGGTTTCCAATACATTGCCATTCTTTACAAAAACCTCCGTTCCTGTGGCTTTTTTTATTAGGTTGTTGAACTTCCGACCGTCTAGGGTATTGCGAGGGCCAGATACAATACCGAGTTGCCCCAATGCTAATCCGTTCATATTTTCATCTGTTAAATTTTGTGTGGTAGTTATCGTTTCGCCATTCACACTAAGAGTTAGTGTGAAGCTCATATCAGTTTTTAACTGTGCAGTATTTTGGAGCAATGACATGGACAAGCCTTTACCCATGAGATTGAGGTAAGGCACTTGAAAAACGATTTCGGGTTCTTGTGTTTTACCTGCACCAATGGTTAAGCCTTTGATGTCAGGAGTGGAATAAGCAATTGCCGAACCTTTGTATTTGGCAACGACTTGATTTACGGCTAATGTGATGGGTGCTTTGGTGGGATTGTAGCAACGGAGTTTAACCGCAAACTGAACCTCTTGCAAGTCCATTTTGTGAATGCGGAAACCAAGGAGTGCAAAGTTCATTTTTGCACCTGACAGAAGTTTTTGACCCTTTTTAATCAGGTAGAAGCCTCCGCCAATGGCTGCTACAACGGCTACTGTGCCTAATATTTTCTTTGTGTTTGCTTCCATAATGGGAACAAACATAGAGTAGGCACTTGGCGGAGGGGTGGCTGTTTGTGGTTAGTGGTTGCTAATTTATTTTTGAGATGTTTACTTTTTACTATTTGAGCTTATTCCATCCAAGAAATTTACTATTTCTGAGAACAATCCTTTCTCCAATGCGGATTGGCTTTTTTGTATGCGTTGCTGTAAAAACATTTGTGGAACTTGTTTTTCAATCAGCACCTTGGCAAGCTTCCCCAATTCGGTCAATATATCATTTTCCTTTTGGGCATGGTGGTTCATTGAACGACTTTGTTTTTCTTGCAGTTGTAATAGGATGGTCTTGTATTCTTGTTGCATCTGATTGAACTCGATGGCAGAACCGCCTTTGTCGGGGTGGAGTTGCTTTGCCAAGGTTCGGTACTGCAATTTGGCTTGTTCTAATTCTGTAATGTTCTGAAAGTAATTCATTGTGTGAGTTTTATAATTGTTCAAATTCTTCGTGAGTAATGCAGAAATGGTCGAGGATAATATTGAGCTGTTGTAAATTGTAATAATGTCTGCGAGTTTGTCCGGCAGTCGAAATCTTCACTTTAAGTTCAGGGCATAGGTCTATATCCCTGCGAAGCTGCTGCAATGCCGATTTAACCGAAATGCTATCCGGGTACAGTTTTTTAACCAATTCTTGCTTTAATATGGTTCTGCGCAATATCATAAGCCGGAATTTAGGATTGAATACAATAGAAAAAGCCCTGAATACATGGTCAAAAGCGAGCTTGCATAGTACTGTGCTAGTGCTTTTTCTTCCTTTTGATGGCTTTTCTTAATATTGAGCGTGCTTTTTATGACTTCACAAGAATATGCAAAGTGCTTTGGGGAATGTTGAATTTTTTGAAGGGTATAATTTGCCTGAATAATACCGCTTTTAATAAAAACTAAAATGCTTTGGATTACTTTGCCGTAAATGGCACTAAAAACCGATAATGTTCGGTTACAGAGATGGGTACAAACAGGAATAAGCCCATAACTCAGGCTTATTAGTAGAGGATATTCAAGTATGTTGGGCATAATTTAAGAATTATACCCTTGATGATTAGCGTTGCTAAGATAGGATTTTTAATGAATATTAGGCAATTAGATAATGAACTGCTTGTGACATTCACATATAATAAAAAAACAATACCCCTACATCTAACAAGATAATGTAAGGGTATTGCATAATATTAATTAATGCTTGTGACCGCTATGGTCTTCTTTCTTAGCAGGTGCTCTATCATATTGACAACAACCCGGCAATGCATTGTATGTTTCATCTTTGGCTTTGTGCATTTCAGTATCATGTCCTGCTTTTGCAATAGCCATTTGCACTTTATGTACATCAGTTTTTGTACTGTCAAGTGATACTACAATCATTTTAGTTTCCTTATTCCAATCTGCTGTTGAAACTCCATCAACTGACTTTGCTGCTTTTTCAATGCGACTTTCACACATACCACAATTGCCATACACTTTGAATTTCTCAGTTTTTACTTGTCCAAAAACTGTTGTTAAGCTCAATAGAGCTATTACCATTGTTAAATAAATCGCTTTCATCTTTTTTGATTTTAATTATTAATTTTTACTTCCATTAAATACTATGTAATAGGCAGAATCACCTTCCATCATTCGAAACATGTACTCAAAAGTATGATTCGTCATATTAAACCCTCCATAATGCATATCTCCATTATTGTGGTCATCAGCCATATGGTGTTGCCATTCAGACTGATTGTTATGCATGTCCATCATGTGATTACCTCCATTTCCCATGTGACCATATTGCATTTCAAAAGCTTCGCCTGTATTGCAAACCATTATAGAATCGCCATTTTCAAATGCATCCATCATAAAAGTGGTGTCCATTAAATCACCATAGCAATGAATTTGCAATTGATTATTTACACGAACAACATTAGCTGTACCAATATTACCAGATTTCAATCCTGACTGGTTTGCAAATTCCCCACTATAAGTTCCTACTATTTCAGAAATATAGTCCTTACTAGAATCTGAACTATTCTTATCACACGCACTAAAGGCAAATGCAACTATTGCTATGCCTAAAAACAATTTTCCATTTTTCATATAACTCAATTTTAATTAATTACTCTCTTGTATATTGACAACATTCAGGTAGATTCTTATAAGCATTATCGTCTCCTTTTACTTTTTCGGTATCATATCCCGCTGCTGCAATTGTCTTATGTATTTTGTCAAGGCTAACTTTGTCTTTATTGAATGAAACGTGCATTTGTTTAGTCTCAACATTCCAATTCGCCACATTTATACCATCTAGTGTGCCTACAGCCTTTTCGATGGTTGCTTTGCACATATCACAATTACCCGAAACCTTAAACATAGCATGTTCTACATTAGCTTTCGTTTCAGCACTTGTTGGTTCTGCTTTTTGTGACATATCCATTTTTGAATGGTCTATTTGTTTTTCTGCATTCTTACCCATTTTACTCATGTCATGAGGCGTTGAACCAGCTCCACCACTTGGATTCATCATACTTGGCTTGCCTTCAAGTTGAGATGCCGCATCAATTTTAAATACTCCATTTACGGCAATTTCTTCACCTTCGGCTAGTCCTTCCTTAACGATGTAAAAATCACCAGCCTCTGGCCCAAGTGTTATTTCGCGATATAAAAAGGAATTGTGTTCTCGCTCAGGCATTTTAACATACACAACAGCTCGTTTGCCTGTCCATAAAACAGAAGTTTTGGGTATCATTAAATCTTTCTTTCCACCTGATATTTTAGGTTTGATTATGCCATTGGCAAACATTTCGGGCTTTAATTCAAGTTTTGGATTATCCACTTCAACACGAACATTAGCTACTCTTGTTTTTGCATCGAGGAATGGGTCAATGAAGGTTACTTTTCCTGTAAAAGTTTCTCCCGGTATGGATTGCACTGTAAATTCCACTTTATTCCCTTCATGCAACCAAGGTAAATCGCTTTCATAAGCATCAAACATTAACCAAACCTTTTTAAGGTTAATTACTTGAAACAAAGCATTACCTTCCTTGATATAATCACCTACAGAGACATGTCGCATAGTAACAGTACCAGAGATTGGAGAAAGCACATCGAAGTAGTTTTGAGGCTCTCCCTTTGTTTCAATGCCATCAATTTGAGCTTCTGTTAAATCCCAAAGCTTTAGTTTATTTCGTGAAGCTCTGTAAAATGAAGGATTAGATTCTTTATACTCTATAGATTCAAGGAGTTCTTTTTGAGCTGTTACCAATTCAGGAGAATAAATGGTTGCCAATTTTTCCCCTTTTACAACATTCTGTCCTGTAAAGTTGGTATATAGTTTTTCAATTCGCCCACCAAATCTTGCGGTTAATTCAGAAATATTTCGTTCGTCAGGTTTTACTTTACCCAATAAATAGACTTCCTTATTTGAATATTCCTTTTTTACAATTAATGTTTGAATCTGAGCCAGTTTCATGGCAGATTCACTCATTTGGATTTCATTTGGGTCAATCCCAACCTCGTTGCTTGTATTTGTCTCCAAAGGAATTAAATCCATAGCACAAATAGGACACTGTCCGGGTTTGTCCTGCTTAATTTGTGGATGCATTGAACACGTCCAAATTGTAGCTACTTCCGCCTGTTCAACATGATTGTGTGAAGCTTCTGTTGTTTTTTCGGAACTATGAAAAAATATCCAACCAAGTACAAGTCCTATTATCAGAACGATAGAATAATTTCTAACGCTTTTTTTATCTATATCTATTTTTGTTTTCATCGTTTTCTGTATTAAATGTTATTTACCCATCAAATAATGTATAAATGCAATGGAAGCATTCAAGTCAGCCCTCGCTTTTTCAAGTTCAAGACTGTGCATTAAAACCTTTCGTTCCATGCGTAATATTTCCTCAAAATTTTTACCATCAGTGGCGTATTCTGATTCTAATATTCGCAGTGATTTTTTCGCAAGCCCTAATTGCTTATTGTGCAAGTCTATTTGACGTTTAGCATCTTGATAATCTGCATTTGCTTTTTCATAAATGCTTTCAAGAACGTTTATCTTATCAACCTTTTCATTTAGAGTTGCTTCCTGCATAAATACAGCCTCCTTGACCATTGAGGTATATTTCTTTCGATAAAGAGGGATGCTTATTCCTACCACCGGAAACATAATGGCATCCCTTCCTGATTCACCCGGCGCAAGCATTGTATTCGATGATTCTCCAATAAAAGTGTAGTCGATTCCAACAGAGAAATTTGGCTTCCCCATTTTTTTTGCGACAACTTGCTGATATTCGTAAGAAGCTTCTTGAAATTCGAGGTTTAGCACCTGATGGTTATTTAGTTTAATACTATCAAGAATTGCCTCTCGGTCGAATGTTAAATCAACTGATTCAAGTAAATCTGGAATAAATATTTCATCTGCTTCTTCTACATTTATGAAATTGTTAAAAGCAACCTTCTGAATTTGAAGCTTATCAATTAATTGTAACATTTGATTTTCAATATCCAGTATTTCCATCTCAACCCTTAATTCATCAACTGCCGAAGCTTTACCTGATTCTATTTTTACAAGAGCCAATTTTTGAAATGTATGCAAGATTTCAATGTTATCTCTTGCAATAGCAATTGCTCTACTTGTAAAATAAAGATTGTACCAAGTTGATTTAATGTCATAAAAAAGCTTTGATTTAGCTTCCTCAAATAATTGAAATTTAGCTTTTGCCATTTCGGTTGCAACATCCTCTTTGGCATTAAGTGTTCCGAACCAAGGGAACATTTGCGCTACACTTATTTTGGCTTGTTGCCCACCAACACGGGTTTCAACAGGCTGAATAAAGTATCCAAAAGCCATCGTAGGGTCGGGCAAAGCTCCAACTTGTGGGACTTTCTCTAACGCTGCTAAATATTCATTAAACTTGGCTTTTAATCCCGGATTGTTTTTAGCTCCAGTTATCAAATAGCTATCAATTTCACTTTGAGCCTGAATAGATAAGCTCAAAAGGAAAATGAACGATAATGTTATATATATCTTATATGTTTTCATAATCTCCTTCTTGAGTGGTTTGTGAACTGTTTTTAATTTTTCGCTCTTGCCACATACTGTATAGGACTGGAACCATAAACATCGTTAATACCTCAATGGTCATACCCCCAAATAAGGGTATTGCCATTGGTATCATAATGTCTGAACCTTTTCCTGTAGATGTTAGAACAGGCAGCAAAGCAATAATTGTAGTAGCTGTGGTCATTATTGCAGGGCGCACCCTTTTTGAACCAGCTTCGAGAATTAAAGCTCTTACTTCCGACACAGTACTAGGCTTATCCTTTTCCATTAATTGTTGAATATAAGTGCTTATCAACACCCCATCATCGGTAGCTACGCCGAATAGCGCAATAAAACCAACCCACACAGCTACACTCAAATTAATGGTATTTACCTGAAACAAATTCCGTAATTCAATGCCTCCTATGTTAGCATCCAAAAACCACGGTTGACCATAAAGCCAAAGCATGATAAACCCACCCGATAAAGCGACAATAATGCCTGAGAATATTAAAGCTGTAGATGTAACAGATTTAAATTGAAAATAAAGGATAAGGAAAATAATCATTAATGAAATGGGAACAACCACTAAAAGTCGTTTCGTTGCTCGGATTTGATTCTCGTAATTTCCGGTAAACACATAGCTAACTCCCAATGGCAATTCAAACTCATCTTTTTCAACCTGGTCATTAAGGTAAGCTATTGCGTTTTCAACCACATCAACCTCTGCATATTCAGGTAATTTGTCGAAAATTACATAGCCTACCAAAAAAGTATTTTCGCTTTTTATTAATTGTGGCCCCCTCACGTAATTGATGGATACTAATTCGCCCAAAGGCACTTGAACACCCGATGGGGTGGGAATCAGAATGTTTTTCAATTCGTCTGGATTATCCCTAAACTCCCTAGCATATCGCATACGTACAGGAAAACGTTCTCTACCTTCAACGGTAGAGGTCAATTTCATTCCTCCAATAACTCCGCTTAAAACATTCTGTAATTTTAGAATACTTAACCCATATCGAGAAATGGCATCCCTGTTTATTTCCAATTCGATATAAGGCTTTCCGACAACTCTATCAGCAAAAACTGATTGTACAGAAACACCTTCTACATGTTTTAGATATGATTCAATTTGATACCCCACCTTTTCGATGGTTTCTAAATCTGGGCCAAAAACTTTAATTCCCATAGGCGCTCTCATACCTGTTTGCAACATAACCAATCGAGTGGCAATGGGTTGAAGCTTAGGTGCAGAAGTTAAGCCGGGTATTTTAGCTTTAGTTATAATTTCGTTCCAAATATCATCAGGCGAATGAATTTCTTTACGCCATTGACGGAAATACTCTCCATTTTTAGCTTCGATAAGCTTATCCTTTTCGATTAATCGAAAGGCTTCGTTTTTCGGATTATAGGTACTGCCATCCTTTAATTCAAAGGCATCATCATCATTCACCTTAAATCGCATCCGATGTCCTTTTTCATTGAGCATGTACTCTGACTTGTAATTGATGATATTCTCGAACATGGAGGTTGGTGCAGGGTCTAATGCAGAACTTACACGCCCCCATTTACCCACTACGCTCTCCACCTCTGGGATGGAATTGAGTTGCTTATCCAACAACTGAATCACTTCAACATTCTCAGCAACGCCTGAGTGTGGCATGGTAGTAGGCATCAACAAGAACGAGCCTTCATCCAATGATGGCATAAATTCCTTGCCAATACCGGGAATGGTTTCGCTTATGCTCTGATAAGCCGAGCTATTTTTAATAAAGTTGGGCATAAACCCAAACATTTTATCAAAACCTTGCCAAGTAGTAATTCCAAAAAGTATGATTAAAATTGGAGTGATTAAAAACTTCCATTTGTTAGCTAATGCCCATTTCAGAATTTTGTCGTAAAAGACAATAACCAACGACAATGCGCCAAGTACAGTACCAACAATAGCGATTACAAAGAAGAAGTTTGCAAATTGACTGTTTTGAGCACCCAAAGGCATCCAAGCCTTTGTTAGAAAGAAAACTACAACAACAATGGTTATGCCTATATTAATATAGTTTATCCAATCTTTTTTCTCCTTCTTCCACTTATCATGAAAAAATCCATTTGCACCATAGGCTGTTAATGCCAATGCAATATAAAATCCACTTGTTATAGAAATTACAATACCTGCAAGAGCAATTATTCCACTAATCAGTTTTTTGTATTTTTCCTTATCGAATTTTATTGAAAATACGATATGTGCCAATGTTGGAATTATGATTAAACCAATAAGCAAAGCCGATAACATGGTAAATGATTTAGTAAAAGCAAGTGGTTTAAACAACTTACCTTCGGCAGCTTCCATAGCAAAAACTGGTAAAAAGCTAATGATTGTTGTCGCAAGGGCTGTAATAACTGCACCTGCAACTTCTGTGGTTGCAGTATAAATTACATTCATTAGTTTTTTTCCTCTTGCTCCAATATTTTCGGCTAATTCGGTGTGCCGGATTATATTTTCGGTAAACACAACTCCAACATCAACCATAACACCTATTGCAATTGCAATACCTGATAGTGCAACAATATTTGCATCGACCCCAAACTGGCGCATGGTAATAAAAGTGATTAATACACCAATGGGCAATAAACTTGAAATTAAAAAGGATGCACGTAAATTAAGCACCAACACAATTACCACTAAAATACTTATGAGTAGTTCTAGGGTAATGGCTTCTTCTAGTGTACCCAAGGTTTCCTTAATCAGTCCTGTTCGGTCGTAAAAGGGTACAATGGTAACTTTGGAGACTGTTCCATCATCCAATATTTTTGAGGGCAATCCGGCTTCTATTTCTGCAATTTTTGCTTTTACATTATCAATGGTGTGTAAAGGATTTGCACCGTATCTTGCAACAACCACACCTCCCACAGCTTCTGCACCACCTTTATCTAAACCGCCTCTTCGTGTTGCTGGCCCAAAGTGAACCTTAGCCACATCTTTTAGACGGATAGGAACATTTTCACGAACTGCAACTACGCTTTTTTCGAGGTCTTCAATGGTTTTAATATATCCAATGGCTCTGATAAGGTATTCCGCACGATTATACTCTAGGGTTCTCGCCCCAATGTCGAGATTACTGTTTTTAACAGCAGACATTATTTCAGCCACATCCACTCCATGAGCTTTCATTGCATTAGGGTCAATATCAACTTGATATTCCTTTACGTAGCCACCTATTGAAGCAACTTCTGATACACCTTTTGCAGATGTTAAGGAATACTTTACGTAGAAATCTTGTATGGTACGAAGTTCGTGGGGATCCCAACCTCCTGATGGATTTCCATGTTTGTCTCTACCTTCAAGTGTGTACCAATAAATTTGACCTAACGCTGTGGCATCTGGTCCTAGCGTTGGTGTAACACCATCGGGTAATGTACCAGCAGGAAGCGAGTTTAGTTTCTCCAAAATTCGAGTACGACTCCAATAGAATTCTACATCATCATCAAAAATGATATAGATACTTGACACTCCGAAGATGGAATTACTCCTAATCGTTTTAACACCGGGTATCCCTAAAAGGGAAGTCGTTAAAGGATAAGAAACTTGGTCTTCCATATCCTGTGGGGAGCGACCAGCCCATTCGGTGTAAACTATTTGTTGATTTTCGCCAATATCAGGAATGGCATCAACAGGAACAGGGTCGGATGGCAGAATACCTGTTTCCCATCCAAAGGGAGAATTTACTATTCCCCACGATATGAAAACAGTCAATACCAGTAAGGTTACTAATCTGTTTTCAAGAAAGAATTTGATTATTCTATTCAACATATTTCATAAATTTGGTAAACATTTAATTAATAAAAGTTACGGTAATAAAATTACACGACAACTCAATTCAACTTTTAAAGTGAATTTAAAATCAATTAATTAAATGTCTAACAAAGATATGTTTGCAGTAAAGAAAGGCGAGTTTGTATTTTAGGGGGTGGTGAAGTGTCAATGAATTCTTTAATGACATTAATTTCCTCTGGAAATAATTCTAAATTAATGGCTAAAAGAATCGGAAATAGAATGTCTATAGATACAATTTTAGTTGTTTCAAATTGTACTGCATTTACATAGTCATCCTTTACTTCAAAATGGAGTGATTTGTTTTCACAGCAACCACCAGTGCCATCACAGCATGATTTAGCTTCTTTATTGATTGATGTTGAAACATATTCACCTCCACAATAATGCATAGAAATAGTTATTCCTGTGGTCGAAACCAGAAGAAACAGAGCTACAACGATATTTGTTATTTTTCTAAGCATTATTATAATCTATATAAACAAAGTAACGGATTTATATTCAAAATGTTTTACAAAAACATGGAAAAGATTTAGAATATCTTTGGATTACTGGTTATTTATCAACAAATTAACAACTTTTTATTTTCCTAAATTCAAAATTCTCACAGCCCCTCGAATAACAATCATAAATACCATTGAACCAATAATTAAATCGGGATATTTGGATTGCGTGAGTAATACCAATACACCTGCAAGAATTACTCCTCCATTTATTATTACATCATTTGATGTGAATATCATACTTGCTTTCATGTGCGCTTCATTACTTTTTGACCTTTGAAGTAAGACCAAGCAAGCGGCATTCGCAATAAGGGCAAAAATAGAAACTCCAATCATAATTCGGTAATCCGGCATTTCTTCAGAACCTATGAATCTTCTTACAACTTCTATTATACCCAAAAGAGCAAGCGATAATTGAAAATATCCACTCCAACGTGCTACCTTCTTTTTTCTTAATACTGTAGAACCAACCGCCCAAAGGCTTAATCCATAAACAAATGAATCGGCTAACATATCCAAGGAATCTGCAACCAAACCCATTGATTTGGAAATAACACCAGTTGTCATTTCGATTAAAAAGAAAACGAAGTTGATAATAAGCACAGACCAAAGTAGTTTTGACTGCACATTGGAATCTTCTACTACTAATTCGCTTTCTTCAATAGATACGGAATCCGTCAATTTTGCTCCAAAGTTTAAAGCTTCCAATCGAGATAGTATTTCATCATCATTTTCATAATGAAAGATGGTAAGATTTCGATTTTCAATATCAAACTCTAGTTTCTTGATTACCACCAATCCATCCAACTTCATGCGTATCATGTTTTCTTCGGATGGACAATCCATTTTCGATATGTGGTATAATGATTTTAGCATTCCTTACAATTTAATTGTGAGTTATCTTTTTCTATTTGTATCGTTAAATGCGTTATACTGTATTGCTTTGAAACTATATTTTGAATGTCATTCAATAGTTTATCTTGATTGGCATGAGGCGCAATCAAGTGAGCAGATAGGGCATTTTCAGATGTACTCATTGCCCAAATGTGCAAATCATGAATAGCTTCAACTTCATCATGATTAAGAATGGATGCTTTTACTTCCTCTAAATCTATATTTTTTGGTACGGCATCTAATGCAAGACTGATTGATTCAGTGAAAAGTTTCCATGTACCCCACAATATTACTAGTATGATGATGAAACTCATAATTGGGTCAATCCATTGCAGACCAGTTTTCAAAATCAATAGACCTGATATTACCACACCTAACGAGACACCTGCATCAGCAGCCATGTGAAGAAAAGCTCCTTTAATGTTTAAATCATCTTTTTGACCTTTTAAAAACATAAGGGCAGTAATGGTATTAATTACAACTCCAATTCCTGCAACAATCATAACCTGAGTGCCAGCGACAGGTTCAGGGTTTATTAATTTGTCAACAGCATCCCAACCAATCACAATTACAGCTCCAAAAAGCAGGAACGCATTTAATACTGATATTAAAATGGTTGTTTTCTTAAAACCATAAGTGTATCTTCCTTTTGGTTTTTTGGTTGCTAACCAAATAGCAAACCATGCAAATATTAAGCTTAGTACATCACTTGCATTATGACCTGCATCAGCTAACAAAGCAGATGAATTTGCTATTATGCCATAAAAAGATTCAATTACGACAAAAGCGATATTCAAACCAATACCAATGGCAAAAGCTTTATTGTGATTTGAACTTGACGAATGAATGTGACCATGCGAGTGGTCGTGAGAATGTGCCATAATTTAAGTTGTTATATTAACCACCTTTTTGTCTTCTTCATATATAAACCGTATTCTTCACCCAACTCCTTCGACAGAAACTCTTCCTCAAGCCTCACTTGTACTTGAATAACTAGTATGCCAGTAAAAAGGATTATAGCTGTTATTGCATTTGGAATAATTAAAAACAAACCTAAAAACACTAGAATTACACCAAGAAAAATGGGGTTGCGAGAAATGCTAAATAATCCTTTGGTAATAAGGTTTACCTTGTTCTTATTATCAATGCCAATACGCCATTCGTTTGCCATGTTTCGTTGGGCAATAAATATCCAAATAAATGAGATATGTAACAGGGCAAAACCTAACCACACCAAATTCTTTATTTGTAGATATTCAATAGGCAATAAATAACTCATCCATTTTGGCAAAAAAGCATTGATACAAATAGTAATAAAGGCTATCAATGAAATCAATTTATAAGCTTTCCCAACATAGTTTATTGCAGTCTCTTCCTTACTAAATTGAAAGGGATTAATTCCTGTCCTTCTAAAAGTAATATAACTCGGAATGACAAAGAGAGCAGTTATAAAAACACAATAAAAAATGAATAGATACATACTAATTTAAATTTTGAATAATACTTTGTAAAGATACGCTATTGTTAGTGCAACCAGATTGCAAAGTTAGATTCTGAATTATTCCGAAAAAGCCTCCATTTTGAAAGGGGAAATCAAGAGATTGTCAATCAATTAATAACCTAGATTCACTGATGTTAAAGTGATGGAAGAAGGTACTTTCCCTTAATCTCCCCTTAAAAATTAGCATGTTTTATTATTCAGCTATAACGCCTGTTTTAACACGATAAACTTGTTCAACATTGGAAACATAGATAAGACCATCCCCCGAATTTCCAGTCTTCCCATGTTCAGATATAATAGCTACAATCTTTGCTTCATCAAGGTCTTTGCAAACCAATTCAAGTTTTGCAATAGGACTATCTGAAATGGAAAAATGTGTTGATATTCCGGGGTCTTCACCCTGAAAATTACCTGTTCCTTCAGCCATTGAAATGGTAATATTTGGGAAGCCTGCATCTATTAGCTGATGTGCTATTTCGTTAACCTTAAAAGGTTTTACAAATGCTTTTATTTCTTTCATAATTTCAAATTTTAATGGTCATGTTCAGTTTCTTCTTTGCCCATATCCGACAGTAAATAATAGGCGGCATTCAATACAACTTGTGTGTTTTCGGGTAATGAGTCAATTAGTCGTATTTCTGTATAACCATCGTCTTTAAGTCCGGTTATAACCTCCACCATACGGAAAGCTAACTCGCCATTGTCATTGTGTACTTCATCATTTTCATGTTCGGCATGTTCATCCTTATCTGTATGTTCATCAGATTTTTCTTCTGCCTCATGATTATGCCCTTCATGTTCATCATGGTCTTCATCTTCGTTTGCTTCAAGAGCTTCGTTATCCAAAATAAAAATAAATGATTTTGTACCCTCTGTTACTATTGCATCATTTGGTAGCGTTTGAGTAAGTGTCTCATCGGTATGTAAATGCCCTGAAATATACATTCCCGGAATTAAACCTGATACTTTCTGCTTTATTTTGGCATGGATATGAACAGCCCTTGAACTGGATTCAAATTCTTTACCGATAGCAAAAACAGTTGCATCAAATTCTTCATTAGGACGATTGGATACTGTGAAATGTACTTTCTGTCCTTCTTTTACAAGATGAACATCTTTTTCGTACACCATAAAATCGGCGTGTATTTCACTATTGTCTGAAATTGCAAAAAGCTTGTCTTTAGCATCAACATAAGTACCCAACTTAATATTCACTTCATTAACATAGCCATTAATGGGAGAGTATATATTTATTGTATTTGTAATTGTTCCTTCTTTAACTTTATCGGGCGAAAGATTTAGCAATTGTAATCGTGATTTTAAACCTGCATATTTTGCTTTAATGGTATTATACTCAGATTTAGTTTGCTGATAATCTTTACCTGCACCGACATTGCTTTCGAACAGTTCTTTTTGACGGGCATATTCTTTTTCAATGAATTCGAGTTTGCTTGCTATTTCAGCAAATTCTTCTTGTAAAGCAATGTAATCAGGATGTTCAAGAACAACCAACAATTGACCTTTACTTACTTTGTCGCCATGAAAAACATTAATCGCTTTCACATTACCCCCAATAATAGCGGTAACATCGGCACTACTCGATGGCGGAACTTCGAGCTGTCCATTTGTTTTTACTACGGTAGTTAAATTTCGCATTTGTATAGTCCCTAATTTTAATTTTAGGGCTTCTTGTTGGTTCTTATTCAGGATTACTACTCCTTCGGTTCCATGTTCTTCTTTTTCTTCACCATCGTGATTGTTCTTTTTTTCAGAGTTACACGACATGAGAGTTGCTATGGCTATAAGCGCTATAAATATTTTTGATTTCATTATATACTTGTTTTAAAGATTATTTACCTGTTATAAATTTTATAGAGGTAAGTAGATAATTACTTATATTTGCCACTAGTAAAAATTAGGGATACATGGAATTATTCAAAGGACAAAATGCTCTAAAGTTTGCTGATCGTTTCCGTACGGATGATGATTGCTTGGAATATTTGGCCAACATTAAGTGGTACCAAGGTTTTAAGTGCGTTAAATGTGGGCATCAAGGCTACCAGCAACGCAAGCATCACGGAAGAATCTGCAACAAGTGTGCGCATATTGAGTCAGCTACCGCCAACACACTCTTTCACAAAGTGAAATTTGGAGTACGCAAAGCCTTTTACATTTGCTTTGAGATGTCAACCTCAACCAAGAGTTTGTCAGCAAGCTATATGTCAGAACGTATAGGAGTGACTGAAAAAACAGCACGACTATTCATGCATAAGGTTAGGGAAGCGATGCAATCAAGCGGCAACAACCCGATGGATGGAAATGTACACATCGACGAATTTGTGGTAGGAGGCAAAGAAGAAGGTAAGGTTGGTCGCAGTTACAACTGCAAGAAAAAGAAGGCGGTATGTGCTGTTGAGCTTACCGATGATGGGAAAGTAAAACGTATGTACTCGATGAAAATCAACAATTACTCATCGAAAGAACTTAAAAGGCTTTTTGATGCTCATATATCCCAAAATGCCAGTGTGACCACTGATTGTTGGAGAGGTTATCGCCCTTTGATGAAGGATTACAACATAGAACAGATTGAAAGCATGGGAGGCATGAATTTTAAAGCCTTACATACAATGATACACCAAGTGAAGTCGTGGATTAGAACAACCTATTCTTGGGTTAGCGAATGGCATATAGATAAATATTTTAATGAGTTTTGCTACAGAATCAACCGATCACAAATGAAAGATAACATCTTTAACAACTTAATGTACCGCATGGTGGAAGCTGACAAAATTAATCAGAAAGATTTGATAGGTGCTTAGCTACTGACCTCCAAAATTTTAATTGAGCCGATAATTCAAAATACTCAACCTGTTGATTTAAGAATTCTTGCTTTGTATTAATGGCGGTTTCCATATTCTGAATAAACTGAATATAGTCAATACTCCCTAAGCGATATGCCAGATTGGATGCCGAAATTTGCTCGTCAGCCAATGGCAATGCTTCATTCTTATAGTAATCGAGTACTTCTTTTAAAGTAAGATACCTGCTTATTTGTTGGTTATACCCAGCCTTTAGCTCTAGTAGTTTTTGCTCATAGTTTTGTTCGGCAATCTGATAATTCAACCTACTCGCTTTGGTTTTTCCATTTTGTGAGAAGAAAACCAATGGCACAGAAATGCCCGCTTGCCAACCATAAAACCCAGTACTGCCATCAACAGTTTGTTTCTTATATTCTAAGTCAACTTTGGGCAAGTAATTTGATTTTTCAGTTTTCCATTCAGATTCAGCTACATTAATACCTGAAGCGTAGTAATCAAGAATAGGACTTTCACTTAAAGAATCAGTTACTGAAGGCGCAATAAAAACATGCTTATCAGCGTCCTTAATATCTATATCAAACGGCGTTTGCATTAAAATATATTGATTCAGAATTTGCAATGCAGCCATATAATTACTTTCTGCTTTTTTTATGCTTATCTGCAATTCCTTATATTTTGCCGATGCAGATAGGTATTCTATTTTTGATGTCTGCTGTGTTTTATATCTTAATTCAGCTGCCTTCTGAAAATTTGCATAAAGGCTATCGAGTTGTTTATACAATAACCATTGTTGTTTAGCATAAACAGCATTGTACCATGTTATGCTTACATCTCGTTCTATTGAAACACTAGTAAGATTTTGATTTGAAACAGCTTGCTGAACACGAGCATTGGCTAATTTGTTTTTTGCCGGAATGCCAAACAAATCCATATCTGATTGTCCAATTCCAATTTGGTTGTGAACGCCGGAAAAGTTATTTCCGACTTCTTCTTTTCCTGTATAGATAGATGTAATTCCAAAGTCATACGAAGTTGCTTTAAGTGCTTGTTGCTTTTCAACATCTAATTGAGCAGCTTTAATAGCAGGATAACTTTCCTGAGCTTTATCAATAACCTGCTGCATGGTTAAACTTGGATTTTGTGCTTTAACGCTACCTGCAAAACCCAAACCTCCAACAATTAATATTACTCCAATGATTGCAGCATTAGGGGTTGGAAATTTTATTTTTAATTTACCCGAATGAACAAACCTGTATAATATAGGCAATACCACCAAGGTTAATAGGGTTGAAGTAAGCATACCTCCAATAACCACAGTTGCTAAAGGTTGTTGAACTTCAGCTCCTGCCGATGTTGAAAGAGCCATTGGGATAAAACCTAATATGTCAGTGGATGCTGTCAGAAAAATAGGACGGATACGTCTTAATGCTCCCTTTTTAATGATGTCATTAATGTGAAGCTTACCTTCTTCTTTCAGCTCATTAAACCCTGAAATCAATACCAATCCATTTAACACAGCCACACCAAACAGAACAATAAATCCAACTCCGGCAGAAATACTAAACGGCATATCTCTTAAGTATAATGAGAAAATACCACCCACCGCAGCAAATGGAACTGCAACATATATCATTAGTGTTTGCTTAAACGACTTTACAGCAAAAAACACCAACATAAATATCAAAGCCAAAGCAAGCGGAACAACAAATCCTAAACGTTTTGATGCCCTTTCAAGATTTTCAAAAGCCCCTCCATAGCGGATATAATATCCCGAAGGTAATTCAAGTTTTTCATCCAAGGTGGTCTGAATTTCAGCCACCAGAGATTTTATATCTCTTCCTTCTACATTAATGCCTACATAAGTTCGTCTGTTGGTATTATCACGACTTATCTGCATAGGACCAGGTTGATAGCTTATTTCAGCAACTTCCTTAATTGGTACTTGATTGCCATCGGGTAAATTGACAAATAAATTTCGAATATCATCTATACTTGTACGATGCTCTTCATCTAAACGCACCACTAAGTCGTACATCTTCTCTCCTTCGTAAATAACTCCGGCTACACCACCGCTAAAAGCAGTTTCAATAAGTGTATTCAATTCATTGATATTCAAACCATATCTACCCATTTTATTGCGGTTATACCTCACTGTAATTTGAGGTAACCCACGGGTTGCTTCTGCTTTTACACCTGCAATGCCATCAATACCAGCAATCATTTTTGAAATTTCTTCGGCTTTATTAGCCAGAATATCCAAATCGTCTCCATACAATTTTATCGCAACATCCTCACGAATTCCAGTCAGCAATTCATTAAAGCGCATTTCAATGGGTTGTGAAAACTCAAAATTAATTCCGGGCAATACGCTAACCTTTTCTCGTACCTTATCAATCAATTCTTCCTTTGATTCTGCCCTTGTCCACTGGTCTTGTGGTGTTAATATGACAAAAATATCAGCGATATCAATTGGCATGGGATCCATAGGTAAATCTGCCACTCCAATTCTACTTTGAATACTTTCAATTTCGTCAGGAAAATTCTCCAAAACAATCTGCTCTAACCGAGTTGATGCTTTTCGAACTTCGGTTAATGATGTACCCGGTTTTAGAAATGCCTGAAACGCAAAATCACCTTCATCAAGCTGAGGTATAAATTCAGCACCCATGCGTGAGAACAAGAATCCCCCGGCAATTAAAAGAATTAACGCTCCTGAAAGAACCCAACGACTTCGTTTTAATGCCCAAGTTATTATTGGCTCATAGATGCTTTCCATTTTCCCTACTACTTTATCTCCCCAACTTTTCTTCTCACTTTTTGGAGGTTGCAGAAAAGAGGCAGCCATCATTGGTATATAGGTTAGACACAAGACTAAAACTCCCAATACAGCAAAGCCAAATGTCATTGCCATTGGTATAAACATTTTCCCTTCCACACCCTGTAATGCTAATACTGGAATGAATACAATCAGGATAATCAATTGTCCGAAAAAGGCTGAATTCATCATCTTACTGGAGGCTTTAAAAGCAAGCTCATTTCGAGTGGTCTTATCCAATTTAGTACCTATATAGTTCTTGCTATGGAGGTAGAAAATCATGCTTTCAATAATAATTACCGCTCCATCGACCAGTATTCCAAAATCAATAGCACCAAGGCTCATTAAATTTGCCCATACCCCAAAAATATTCATCATTATAAATGCAAAGAGCAAAGCCAAGGGTATTGTAGATGCAACAATTAGACCACCTCGTATATTACCTAAGAATATGACTAAGATAAAAATCACAATTAAAGCCCCTAACGATAAATTTTCAGCAACTGTTGATGTTGTACTTTTAATAAGTTTGCTACGGTCGAGAAAGGGTTTAATACTTACTCCTTCGGGTAATGATTTTTGTATTAATGCTATTCGCTCTTTAACTGATTCGATTACGTCATTTGAGTTTTCACCTTTTAGCATCATCACGATACCTCCAACAGCTTCTCCTTTGCCATTTTTAGTAAATGCTCCATAACGAACAAAGCTGCCATACTTAACGTCAGCTACATCTCTTACAAATACAGGCTGTCCGTCAATGTTAGTTACTAATGTGTTTTTAATATCATCCAATGAACGCATTAATCCTTCGCCCCTGATAAAATTTGCCTGAAAGTTCTTCTCGATGTAAGCTCCACCTGTATTTTGGTTGTTTGCTTCTAAAGCATCAAAAATATCGGATATTGTTATGTTCATACTGCGAAGTTTATCAGGATTCACAGCTACTTCATATTGTTTGCCTCTACCTCCAAAGGAATTAACTTCAACAACACCGGGCAACATTGCCATTTGTCGTTTTACAATCCACTCTTGCATGGTTCGTAGCTCCATGTCGTTGTAAACTGTATCAAATTCAGGCTCTACCTCAAGGGTGTATTGATAGATTTCACCTAATCCAGAACTAATTGGAGCCATAAAAGGCACACCAAATCCTTGAGGGATTTTTTCTTTCAATTCAGCTAATGCTTCACTAACCAATTGCCGAGGAAGATACGTTCCGGCACTTTCTTTAAAAACTATGGTCACAACCGAAAGTCCAAATCTGGAAACACTTCGGATTTCTTCCACATCAGGCAAGTTTGCAACAGCAAGTTCAACCTGATAGGTTACAAACTGTTCAATGTCCTCTGTACCTAAGTTTGGAGCTAATGTAATAACCAAAACCTGATTATTTGTGATGTCAGGTAGAGCATCAAGTGGCACTTTGTTGATGGAATATATTCCACCCAAAATTAAGCCGATTGTCATCAGCCAAATAAGTGCCTTATTCTTTATCGAAAAGGATATTATACTATTTATCATTACTTATGATTTTATTAATTTTTGATATTTTTTAAAATGAAAACCAAATAAGAATTCTAACTGTTCATCAGCTTGATGAACTATACAAGAATGTTTACATGGTTTAGAGTAAGCGGAGGAATTCCGATAGATTAAAAAAGGCATATTTGTGGCACAATCTACAATTAGATGATTAAATGAAGGTTCTTTAGAGTAATCATTAATTGTTATTAATAAGTATGCACTTTGTTCCTCTTTAGCATGGATTGCAGATAATATTTCCTTTTCAGATACTATTCTGATTTTACCTTCAAAGAATTGTTGCAGATATTCTTGTGAATAATCCGTTAACTTATCTGAAACCAACAAGGTTTTACCCGCTAACTGATTTGCATTGGTATTTACAGTTTTGGAATAACGCCAAAGATTCTGAAACGATTCTGATTCTGATAACAAGACTTGAATAGAATGAATAGCAAAAGTTAAATCAAGTTCTGACAATTCTTCATCAACTAAAGGAATAGAAATAACTTCTTTCTTATTCTTGAAGAGAGATAGTTCATAATGGGAATAATTATAGTAGTAATTTTGTTTATGAACCCGTCTATCAAAAAATCTGTCGGTATGTCTGTTTAATGAAATATACCATACATCATCCTTGTTCTTTATTTTGTTTTCAATGCTAATTTCATCTAACTCTTCAATAGTATTGCTGAAATTCCAGTTTTCGCTTACAAGATTGGTTAAAAACTCATTTTCTGATTCATACCTTGCTGTAACTGTATCTAACGTATTGCTTCGTTGCAAATATTTTGTTTGCTTCTCAGTTAATCGCTTAGTTTGAATATAGATTATCTCCGAAGTCAGATTGGCATTTTGCAATTCATGTTTTTTTATAATGAATTGTGCATTAGCTACTTCTACACTTAGAAGAAGTAATACCACCGCTAATACTTTTATAAATATTGCTTTCATGATAATTCAGTTTTATGAAATGAATAAATACAAGAACCCTAGATATAAGTAATTAGCTTATATCTAAAAAGGTAAAAATGTATAAAACTGAATTAAGCTTTGGGAGGTCTCCAGAATGAAATAGCAGATTTGATTTCATTCTGTACCACGATTGGTAGAATTTGATTAATGCCAACTAAATTAACATCCAAGCTAGCACGAAAGCTAATTTGAGCATAAGTTTGACAACAATGACAAACACAAAAGGGAGAACATAAATCTACATCACTTGAATGGTTATGTTCATGGTCTTGTTGTACAATAGAATAGCAATCAGTATCAGACGCTGCAACATCCACACATGGCATGATTGTTAGGACAACGATTAAAAATGATAATATGATTGCTATATTCTTCATTAAATAGTTAAATCTATTTATTATTTAACGACAAATATACGATAAAGTTTTTGCAACTGAGTTGCAAAGTTATTTTTTACAATTTGAACATACACCTTTCACCACCATATTTACACTTTCTAAAGTAAAGCTAGTAGGCAGTTTTAATAGAGGAACAGGTATATCGTTAAGACAATAGGTCTGTTTGCATTTAGTACATAAAAAATGAACATGTAAGTCTTCTGGATGGCATTCGCATGAATCCTGACACAAAGCATACTTAACAGAACCAGAGCCATCATCAATGCTGTGAATAAGTTTGTTTTCTTCAAAAGTTTTAAGTGTGCGATACAAAGTTGCTTTGTCTGCTTTTTCAAATTTCCTTTCAAGTTCGGGTAAACTTATAGCCGTTTTTTGTTCGCTTAAAACTTGTAAAACCAACTCTCGCATAGCAGTTGGTCTAATGTTTTTTTGTTCTAATTTTTTATCTATTTCGTTTTCCATAATTTACAAATTAACAACTTTTTTAGGCATTGCAATTTAAAATTTATTCATTTAGCCATCTTCACTCTCTTCAGTTGAAAGACATCTTTTCTTATTTATCGTTCTTTTAATCTTAAATATTAACAGAAAAGTTGAAATCATATAATACACCAACATTCCTAGAACTTTAGTTACTAAGCTTACTTAGTTGATGGTAATCGCCTGTATTTAAGTAAAATAAGCATGATTTATTATTAGCTTTTTACTAAGTAACTAAGTACCTCCAAAGTAACTAACAGAAAACAGTTCAAAAACTAAGTAACCCTAAGTAACCCCAAGTAACATGACCAACTCAAAAACATTACTCTAATTATCTAATAATTAGTTATTAATAAGAGAATAAGTATTGTAAGTAATATAAGTAACCTGTTTTGTAAGAATATTTCCGTTTTAAGGAATTGGATACAGTTTGCTTTCATTTCTACTCACAAAAAAAGCGAGAGTTTCTATCGTTTAGAATCTCTCGCTTATATTTTTAACTGCTCATTGTCTTTAGGGAATAACTTCTCGTTTGGTATTTTCCATACTCAAATTTAATTGGTCGATATAAAAGACGAAAGCCGTTGTACTCGTGAATTTCTTATTTCCGTTTTCATCGTATTCTTGCATACCGCTTTTAGCATCTATTTTCTTAAAGCTTACCTTTTTGGTATCGCAAATATAGGCAGGGCTGTTCTTTAAGTAATATTCAACGGTAGCATCGGGTAAGGGTTTATCGCCCTCACGTAGAGCTTGTGATTTATACAGACCAAACACACGACTAACCGATAAATAAAGAATATCCTGTGGTTCTTGAAATATGATTTCGCTTTTCTGCCATTCATTTTCTTGCTTAAATACTCGATTAATTCTATCGGCATAAACCACCTTGTAATCTCCACCATCATAAAGCATATTAGAGCTGATAAGATATTGTACCGTTTTCCAAAAGATTCCCAAATCATCGTTTCGGGCAGTTTCCTTATTCTGCTCAACCATCATATCAACAAAGAGCTGGATTATTTCATCGTATTTAAAAGGCAGTTCAACAATTCTACTTACCGTGGCATAAGCAGAAGCAATAGTCAACCAGTTATTGAAAATTCGGGTTTCGACGGTACTTGCACCAAGCAGCTCTCTAAATTGGTCACTCACTGCATCAACAGTTTTGTTGTAGAGTTTTTGAAAGGTTTCCCGATGCTTGAGTAATTGGTGAGTAATCTGTGTCAATCCCTGTTTATTGATTTGTTCCAGTTCCTCAAATAGCTTTTTATCTTCAAAAGAGAATGTTGTTTTTGAAAAACCCAAAGCTATAAAACGGCTAAATAGCGCAATGTCAGCGGTTGCAATTTGTTGACCACAGACTATGATTCCCTGGTTAACTTTGGAGGTTTCCTTTTTCTTGTCTTTATCCATGTTCATGCGTGTTCGCCCAGTCTTATCCCAAAAACCTTTGAGCAGCTCACGCTTTTCCATTTCCAAATCGTTCCGGTATTCATCTAAAACACAAACCGCATTGGCACTTGTAGCCACATGGTCGGCAATGGATGGCTTACTTGAGTTATGCAGATTCGGCACTTTGCCTTTTCGACCAAACATATACAAAATACTTTCGGCACAAGTATTTTTACCCGAACCTTTCTGTCCGTACATATTTAGAATAGGAAATTTATCGAAGCGTTTTGATATTAAATCCAAGAACAAGCAAGCAAAGAAAAATGATAAGGTAACAATGCCGTTTTTGCCAAAGACAGCCGTGTACCTTTGAGCATATTCGTAAAGCGTAATATTTCCCTCATTATGAATAAAGTGGCGCTCAAACTCAAACAGGGTATCATCACTCTCGTAAATATCTGAACAGGCAGGAATGTAATAATAGCGATTGCCATGCTGCACAATCCCATACTTATCAGCTTTAATAAATTCATCGCCATTAAAGATGCCATTACCCCAACAAAAGAAGCCCTCTTTTTGCCAACCCAACTGCATAATTTCTTTACAGCTCTTCGTCTTTTCATAGAGCCATGCTTTGAGTTTATTTAGCTCACTTTCGCCACCAGTCCAAAGAAAGTTACCCAATGATTCTATTTGCAATTTAAAGGCGGTAATGCTAACCATGTCTCGTTGGGGTAGCTCCATTATTTTAACAAGATTGTGGCGGTTTTTAATTTCGTATAATCGTTTGGCATTAATGGGGCTTTCGATGTGAAATAGGGGAGCCATTACAAAGTTGGAATGCGTGACGAAATCATCACCCTTTTTATTCCGGAACACGTAGCAATTGTTCTCCACATAAAAACCCCAACGATTAAAATCATTCAGACTAACATCTTTGGGTACGGTGTATTGATGCGTTTTTTTTGGTTCATCTTGGGTTAGTTCCTTTACCGCATCTTGCCAAGCTTTCTTGGGTTTGATATGTTCCGCTGCAAACTCGATGTAAACTTCTTGCTTGGTTTTGTCGTAGTTGGCAATCAGTTTACTCATTCGTTTTATGGCTTCCGACTTTAAAACAGGGTCGGAAACTGACTTTTGAGCGTATTGTGCCGTTTTAAATAAGATGTAATCTGCCTGTTGTTTATTGTGCTGAAGAAATATATCCTTGGTGGTAAAGAGAGTGTCGGGGTCTTGTTTTTCGGGCAAGGTAATTACCGATACGTGAAAGCCATTTTGAATAAGTAATTCTGCATTTCTATCAGTGGCTCTTAATCCGGCAGTATCGCCATCAAATATCAAAGTGGTTTTGTTGGTATATCGTTTAAGTAACTGAACTTGCGCTATGGTAAGGGCAGTTCCACATGAAGCTACCGTATTATAAATACCAATGGAGTGCATTCTAAGCACATCAGGATAACCTTCGACTAAATAGGCACGGTCTTCATTTTTAATAGCAAATCGAGCCGCATTCAACGCATACAATTCATTTCCTTTAACGTAGATACTTGTTTCTGGAGAATTGAGGTATTTTACTTTAGAGTTTTCGTTTAAATCCCTTCCGGCAAAGGCAATAGTTTGACCTCTTGAATTGGAAATAGGAAAGATTAAACGGTTTCTAAAGAAGTCGTAAACGCCTTTATCATTGCTTTTTAAAACCCCAATTTCTTCAAGTATTTCAGTTTTAACGCCATTGGCTCTGGCATAGGTTAGTAGTGCATTGCCGTTAGGAGCATAGCCAACATCAAAACTACCTTGTTCAGGAATAACGAAGTTCCGGCTCTTAATGTATTTCTCTGCTTCGGGATTGATAAGGTTTTCTGCAAAGAATCGCTCCACGATATTGCAAGCAATATGTAGGCTCTCAAAGTGTTTGTGTTTGGCTTCATCAAAATTGGTGCTTTTCTTCCATTCAAAACCTAGATTAAGCTTCTTTGCAGCAATCTCAACGGCTTGCTTAAAATCAACCCCCTCATGCTCCTTTACAAACTCTATGGCATTGCCACCTTTGCTGCATCCAAAACATTTGAATATGCCTTTTGCCGGGTTAACGCTCAATGATGCTGTTTTCTCGTTATGAAACGGACAACATGCCATGTAGTTTGTGCCTGATTTCTTCAGTTCAATGAAATTGGAAATAACACTAAGTATATCTCCGTTAATGTGGTCTATAACTCTGTTTGCATCCATCAATTACCAGTCTTTAGATGTAAGTAATTGACGATTCTGACTGTCGAGACACATAAAGAATTCGTAAATATTCCCTCGGTAATCATAGAATTTATCCAATAAGTGATAACCCATTGATGAACCCCATATTTTGAGAAATAACTCTGAAAGTTCAATTCGTGATGCTTCAATCATTTCCTGAACCATGCGTCCATCAAAAGGAACGGACTTGAAATTGTGTTTCTCGTAAAAGCTCCTTATTCTGCTATCGAAGTAAAAGAGTTTTGAGACTGTATTTGGTGGTAGAGTTTCTTTCATAGTTTTGAATTTTAGATTAAATAAATGGAGCTGCCCTTGCACAACTCCATTTAGAACCATTTTTGCTAATCATCAAGGGTGGTTATTAAATCTCTTATATCTTCGGGAGAGAAGCATAGAGGTAATTTATCATCCATTGCAGCCGTAAGTTCAATCCGAGCCAATATGCTGTCTTTCCAATTGGGTAACATGTATATGGCATTGCTACTTTGAATGAAGCCTAATCGCAACCGTAAGTTTTCCGACCAACCTAATTTATTAAGTGCCTTTTCTTCGGGAGAAACCACGGTGCATCCCAAGTTGAAGAGTTTTGTTTTAAGCCTGTCGATTTCTTTTATATCCGTATCGTGGTCAATTCCTGAGAGGTATATTATCATAGCTTAATTGTTGGAAAATTCTTCATGCCTGAACTTTTCGACAAACTTGTCAAGGTCAGTGCGTTTATAAAGTATGGTATTGCCGGGTTTGTAAAAAGTAAGTTGTCCTTTTTCTCTCCATTGCTGAAAAGTGTTTTTAGAGCCAAAGCCCAAATAGGTAACTGCTTCCGATAAATTCAGCCATTTTTTAGTCGATAAATCACAAATTGTACTGGTCTTCATGATTATTCGGTAGCAGGGGTTTGTTTTCTTACGTAGGTGTAGTTTTCACTTGGAAAAAGCTCCTTCGTTGAAATGTTTAATCTTTCTGAAATGATGCTTCGTGCAAGTGCATCAGGTTTTTGTGTTTCTGCAATCCAACATCTTACTGTTTTCTCACACTTTTTAGTCGCTTCGCAAATATCATCAATGAACTTCTGTTTCGGGGTTACTGCTTTTTTGCTTGGTATAGCCTGATAATGTTCTCTAAATGTTGCCATTAATTAAAATTTAAAGTTTTAAGAATAATTCTAAATATTATTTAGATGTTTAATTGCACTGATAATCAATTATTACACCATCATTCTTGAATATTACAGCAAGATAGTCTTGCTATTGCAGAAATATTCTGTAACTTTGTTGCGGTAATTATTTAATCAGTGCTGCAAAATTAGAATTATTTGCGAAAGTTCTAAATATAATTCTAAATAAATGCAGTAAAAAATACGGTATTGTTGTTTATATGGCAGAGGAACAGGGAGATATGAAGAAGAGATTAGTTCAGTTTGCAACCGAGCATTTGGGTGTCACCGTCCATCGCTTCGAGAAAAGTTGCGGATTGAGCAATTCGTATTGCAGTAACCCTAATGCAGTTGGGACTTACGCTCAAAAAAAGATAATGAGCGCATATCCTGAATTGAGCATGGATTGGGTAGTTACTGGAAAGGGAGATATGCTTATAAATGAGAATAAAACCAAGAAATACAAAGTCGGCAGCGCAATCATTTCAGAAGTAAATGAAGAGAGTGTAGTATTCACTCAACTTAAGGAAGAGCTATCGACCACAAGAAAGGAGTTGGAGCTTTATAAAATGCTGTATGAAAAAGAGCGAGCTGAAGCTAAGATAATGAGCGAGCAAATTGGGGCATTAAAAAGTGAGTTGGATAACTCAAAAAAAGAGGAATTGGAACAAAGAACCGAATCTGTAAGTGTCAAGAAGAAAAAAAAGGCAAGCTAGTTTGTGAATGTGCTGATTGGTTTTGCGAAACTGTTTGTGAATTTATGGTGATTAAAAAAGATAGATTGAACTAAGATAAAAGATTGAGTTAAAACAAAAATGCGTTAGAAATGCGTTGAATAACAAAAGCGTAAGTAGTCTAAGTGCTGATTATTAGCCGATAAGTGATTTTTAACACACCTATACAAAATAGGCGGAATAGTAGTAATTTCATCGGTTGTAGTCCGCTTCAACATCGTAATTGTTTGATAAGTTTGAAACCCGCAATCGCCTACTTTGCATATACTCAACGTTATAGCCCATTTCAACGCACAAACCAGTAGCATGAAACAAATGAAAATACTGCAATTAATAATCATATTACTTCTTTCAATTGTTAGAATTCCAATCTGTGCGCAAGAATTTGGATATATCAATGATTCAGATGGATATACAAATTTGAGACTTGAGTCAAATGGAAAATCAGAAATCATAGGAGTAATCATAACAGGACAAGTTTTTAAGTATTATCCTGACAATAATTCTGATTGGTGGAAAGTTGATTTTAACTTTCTAACTGGATTTATGCACAAATCAAGAATTAAGGATTTCAATACTGTAAAGTTCGAGATAAGTAGATATTTTCAGGGTTATTATTCCGCTGACAGAAGCAATGTTGAATTAGGCGAAGGTAATAACGAGGAATTATTTATGGTTACTCAAAATTATCCTTATGCAACAATGAGTGCATTTTGTGAACAATCAAATGAAATCCAAGATTTTTTAATTTCAGAGTTTCAATCTCCAATTCACGACCTGATTAATTTACAATTGATTTATTCTCGATTGAGAAGTGAAAAAATAACATGTTCTGAGATTTTGAAAATCACAAATGCGATAAAAAGAGCAGGGAAAAGTATCGGATTGGAAATTATTGATAATGATATTGATTTCAATAAAATTCCAAATGAGAATATGCCAAACGAAAAATATTGGGGAGTTAATAAGTATTTTACTGAAAGTATATTAGGGAAACCTATTACTTATTATCTTAACAATTCTCAAATTGACAGATTCTCTAAAATGTATTATCAAGGACAATTTAAAATCTATGATAATTCTGAAACATTTGCGATTTTAGATTCTGTAATGACTGTCAATAATGAAACTAGACCTTTCTATTTTTATATTTTCAATAGCATTCTAAATCAAAGTGATGGAGCAGTGTCTGAATATGTTGCAGGCATTTGTTTAAAATATTTAGAAAAGATGCCATGTGAATTTTTAAACTATTGCAAAAATGAAGATTATAAAGTAAGTATATCAAAATGGTCTAGATATATTGGTTTTCAGTTGGACTCAAAAAAGGAGTTTGAGAAAATTCAAGCATTGATTGATAAAGAAGTAAGTAATCGATGTCTAGAATTTAAGAATGACTGGGATATTTTAAAAAACGAAATAAAGACAAAAATAGAAGAATAAAAACGGGCTATAACACGCCATCATAATACATTGCGCGTGAGGTTATTGTGGTTGATGGGATTAGGAGGTTAGGCAAAGATAATTAACTTTGTGGAAGAACGAAAAAGCGCAACGTATCATATGGCCAATCCGTTGGCATTCATTAAAAAAGAGAAACAGAGATATATAAGAACTTGTGTACAAATGTTGAATTGATGTATAGTATAGTTACAAGCATAGAGTTTTGGATGAGTCTCATGATTAGTAATCTGATTGTTGAACTAAAAAATTTGAAGCCTATGAATGTTATAAAAACCATTATTGTCGGAGTGGGTGCTTTTGTGTGGGGCCACAGCAATATGACTTGTAGAATATTATACAAAGAGACAACACATCAAGACAAAAGCGATGGGGGTTCAATTCCCCCTCCCCACTCTCTGATATTGACCTAAGAACTAATAATATGAGTTTAGATTTAAATGTTTACGTAAAACAAGTTGACGATTCAATCATTCCCAAATGGATTGAACGTATGAATCAATTCGATATGGAATGTGAAATTCACCCAGACTTTTCATTTGCTGACCATAGCGGATTTTTACCATTTAGAATAAAGTTTAAAAATTCTGTAAACGATGAATTCAAAGACAAGGAATTTATATCAGGATTTGAGTTTTATAAGGACGGATTTGATTTACAAAAAGAGCTCGATTCAATTCAGCCTAAAAAGACTTTGATTCAAAGAATACTTAATAAGTCAACAGAAAAAGTTGTATACGTAAATGCAGAGATAGACTCCAAACTTGCGGATTGTAAATTGGTTTTGACTTTTAATTGGGGTTCACACAATTCGCTTGAACTTAGAATGTCTTCACTTTCGTCGGCAATCATATCAGAATTGACTGATGGAGTTTGCTGTTATCCAGCTGATGATATTTGGTATGATAACAAAACAATTGTTGAAGATGCTTACAAAGAGCTAAAAGAATACGAAAACTCATTAAAACCAAATGACTGGAAAATGAATGAATTTGAAGGTTGGAATGATTGAAAAATAACGAAATGCCAACAATAAATATACGTAATGCGGGGCGATGTGGTAAATTTAACTTTTGTACGTTTATTAAAAAATATTTCGGTTAGATAATGAAGAGCTTTGAAATCCCGCAATACGCATATTCGGGCCGTAACTTGACAGGTTTGAAGTCCGCACTCGGCTACATATTCTTATGCGTACCGTTACAAGCCATTTGATACGAGGCGCACAAAGAGGATATTAATATTTTGAAAATTATTAATGACGAAACTAAGAATAATAACTCCATTTATCATTTACATTATATCTTGTACTTTGGTGAATTCACAAGAATACAAATTCAAGATACCAAATGATTTAAAAGTAAAAATCACCACCAATGATTCATATAGTGATGGTTTTGAGCAAGTAGGTGATACTATAGAAATTTCCTTCTTCGACAATAATGGGAATAAAGTAAAGACAGTTTATAAATCTCAAGGGAAAATAGAATCCAATACGATTTATCGTTATGACAAAAATAAATTAATTGAATATGCTGATAAAGGAAGGATACTTCATGGTATGGTTAAGGACTCACGAACAGGTGAGTATATAGAAGTATCGGAATACGATAGTACTCTTATTGTTTTTTCAAAAAAGTATTTTTACCAAAATGAAAAAATTTCAAGAATTGAACATTATGACTTTGGCACAGATTTAATTACCAAAGAATTTTTTAAGTATGATTATCAAGGAAGAGTTATTAAGCACTTAACAATTAATTTTCCTAACCCGCATGTGTTAGTATATTTTAAGCATAATTCATTAGAAATTGATTGGAATCATCCAAAACAGACCTCGATTGACACAAAAACAAAAATATGTTCTTATAGCAAGAATATGAGAATAACGAAGTATTATGACTCAACAGAGTTACTAACTATTGATTCAACTTTTTTTAATAATGATTTGGTAATAAAATCTTGTTTGCATAACGCAAAAGGTGATATTCTCACTCAGGAATTTTATCAATACGATTTAATAAATAACCTAATTGAATATAAGAGAATTGGAACCTCGCAAAGTATATATGACACACCTTCTGATGAAATGAATGGGGAAAGTGTGAAATATAAATACGACACTAATGGATTTTTGACATCAAAAGAATACTATGAAAATGGCAAGGTCTATTATAAACAGAATTATACCTATGTGAGAAAATAATATAAACGGCTTGTAACAATGCATAAAAATAATAGCCGAAATAGATATAAATTCAAGAGTAGTAATCCGCTTCAACGTTCTTGTTGGCATTCATTTAAAAACAAAGTACAGCTTGAAATTGAAAAATATGAAAATAAGACTTATAGTGTTATCTATATTTTTTAGTGGATTAGCGATTCTGGCTAATGCACAACCTAAAGATTTATATACTATAAAAGGACATGTCAAAATAGCGACTGGAAATGGTGACACAAAACCAATAAGTGCTTGTTTAGGAATAAAATCTATTAAAAAAGGAACCTGTACAGAAGAAAACGGATATTTTAGAATTGACAGTATTAAACCAGGCAAATATAAGTTAGATGTCGTTGGATTGGGCTTTGAAACATTTGATACGATAATTAATGTGACTCGTGATATATCCGCATTCGAAATATTATTAATAGCAAAATGTGAAATTGACAGAGAAACTGCAATAGATGATATAAAATCATTGAAACCACGTTTATTACTTATTGGAGGGATTGCTCCAACAGATATTGCAAACAAAGAATTATTTGAGAAGAAGTACAAAGTACATTATGAAGATTTTGGTTGTGTAGCTCCTCCTAATGAATGTATTGAGCAATACAATTTTGAAATATTTAAATATCTAGATGAAAAATATGGTGAATCTTGGAGAAGTGAAGTAAACGAAAATGTGATTGGAATTGAAAAATGGAAATAAAAAACGAAATGCCAACAGCTTATAAATTCCATTGCGGGTTAGGTTATATTTGGAGGTTTTGTATGGTGTTTGAGCCTCGCCAAAGCTTTGGTGTTGGCTATAGTTAAAAAAGGTTTAACCAAAACCAAAGCTTTGGCTATGTTGTGGTTGGACAGAGATGATCATCGAAACTCCGCAACGGTATTTATAAGTAACGTTAGGCGCAAGCTAAGATGGCGCACAATTTCAGTACAATAGAAATGGAAGAACCTCTTTTTCAATATAAGAACAGACTACGGAATACGTTAATAATTTCATATTGGATTATATTTTCTTTGAGCGCATTTTTTATAGCAACAAGCTACAATCTGATAACAAATTTTGTTTCAATACTTTTATTTTCTCTGACTGTAATGGTATTTATTTGGCCGATTAAGCGTTTTAGCATAGACATTTATGTTGATGCGATGGTTTTTAGAGAAAATGGGTGGCACCCACTAATAAAGAATGAATTTGGAGTTGCCTTCGAAAATATCTATGACTATAAAATAAAGAGAATTGGATTGACACTAAATTGGATTGTATTAAAAAGGACAAATGGAAAAACGATTCGTAGACTTTTAAGCTTATCCAATAGAGAGTTTACAGAATTCTACAACACCCTGAAAAGTAAGACTATAGATAACAATCAATAAGAACAGACAAATAAAAGCCAGCGCCTAACCCGCTGGAATAAAGCATGGCGCGGTTTACTCGTCCTGACACTTTAGTCTACCGTCTTAGTCCCCCTAACGGGTGACACGACACCACGACTAATGCGCCACGACTTCATCCAGCAAACGTTGGCATGCATGCGGAGAACCGAACTACCATAAAAAAATGAATGACTAAAAAAAGAGTTACATATCAGGAAAGAGCTGAAAGATTAGTTAAAGCAGTTGACGTTGCGGTTAAAATAATAAACGAATCAGACAGATTTGGTGATGATTTTAAAACTCCGATGATTAACTTTTGCAATCAGGTTAAACATATGGCACTGAATCCTGAACCTCAGTTTAAGAAAGTTGCAAGTTTAAAATATCTGGAAAATGATTTTTTGACTTATTGGAATGAATCGGCAGATAAGGAAGTCGATAAATTTTGGAATGAACTTTATAAAAATGGGATTGATTTCGAGAGAAAAGATACCATCCAAACTGTTCTGAAGAGAGGTAAAATAAAGGATATTCACGAATATGACAACATTGTCGATAATATCGTTGTGGCTGAACAAATCGGACGGATTAATAAAAAGCAAGCGGTTGAATTAAGTAAAATGATTGGAGATTTTGAAAACCAAAATAAAGGAAAGGATTTATAAGCGGTGAATTTGAAAAATATGATTCTCCTTGTGAGTTTGTTGGTTGGACTTATTTCATGTAGACAGACTGAAATAACATTTGAAAAAGAATTGTGGGGTGTGAGTGTTGATGGATTCTATGAACATCGAGAAAAAATGATTACAGACTTATTAGAAAATAGACTGAGCAAAGGCATGACTTACCAATCGGTTATTGACCTTTTGGGAAAACCAGCAAATTTTGCAAACTTGGATTCTAATACAATCGGATATGAAGTTTTCGTTGATTATGGTTGGGACATTGACCCTGTTGAGACAAAGACTCTTATAATTAACTTTTCCTCTGATTCGGTGATTACAGATATGAAATTAAAACATTGGAAGAAATAGATTAATAAAGCACGACATGCCAACAATGTGTATAGTGCATAAGGGTTTCAGAGGTTTTCGAGCGGTGTCACCCGCATCAATTTTGGGTGGTAACTTGATAGGTTTGAAGCCCGCAATCCCTTACGACACCATACACTCAACGTTGGGTTTAATACAAATATGCACCAATATGAAGAGATTAATAATTCAACTATTAGTACTGTTTTGCTTATTTTCATGTTTGAATCATGCTAATGACAAAGGATTAAAAAGTACAATTTCAAATAAAACCAAACAAGAAGCGGAAAACTCTGATAGTTTGAAATTAGTTAAAAAGGTAAATGAATTTATTAGCAATCCAGTTGGTTATCGTTTAAGTAGGAATGATTTTCAAGCAAAAACAAGTTATACGTTTTATCCAAATAATAAAGTAGTTTGTATTTGTGGTAGTTGTAATTATAAAGCAGGAAATTGGCGAATCGAAAATGATTCTTTGTTATTAGCTTTTGATATTCATTCTTATGAAGAAGATGTTTTGATTCCTGTGGCAGAAACAGATGAAAATGGAAATGTAGGATTTGTAGTAGATGATTATCATGCTCAAAGGTATTGTAGAATATTTAATAAAGAGAGTTTTAACTGGAATGAGATTGAAGAAAGCTTATTGAATAGTAATAATAATTGGTCAGTTGAAAAATGGAATTTAGCATCAATAACTCAAGATTTTGACTTAGTTCCTTCAGGCTGTTTTCCTAAATTAAGTATAGATATAGTTGATTCTGTTTATATTGACTCATTAAAGAAAGAGGGAAAAACGGAACTAGCTATTAATGAAATATATGCTCGTTATGGTATGATTTTTAGCTCAAAAGAAATAGATAGTTATTTTAGGCAGAAAGATTGGTATGAACCCAAAATTGAAAAAGAATATATTGAGGAATTTCTGACTAACATAGAGAAAGAAAATATAAAAATGATAAAGTACTAAACCCAACAATGCATATACAAAATCGGCGTAGAATCAATATTTTTAAGGGTTGTAGCCCGCTCAAACTTTATTTCGGTTTGATAGGAAATTGTCACGCAATCGCCAACTTTCCACATGCGAGCCGTTGGGCACAATTAAAAGAAACAAGTATTGACTGAAAAATTAGAACAACTAAAAACACGAGCTCAAAACCTTCGATATAAAGACGAGAAGGAGTTGGATGATATCGTCAGAAAGACAAAAATGTATCTGGAAAAGCTATTCCCTTCCAAGTTTACATACTCTTCTGAGGTGGGACTGATTCGATTTACCCCAGGTTATTATGTAAGCGGAATGGGAGACGGACCTTACCGAGAGAGTTGGGCGAAAGGACAGCAAGAACTAATAAATCTGCTGGACACTAGAATTGAAGAATTAAAAATTGAAAACTCGAAAGTAAAGGCTCCAAAACCAGAAGTTCAAGTAGTGGAGAGAATTGTAGAAGTACAAGATAATAAGCGTATCAACGAGCTAAACCAAGAGGTTGCTGCCCTCAGAGGAAGTAAGAGTTTATGGAAAAAAATAAACTGGGGGATTTTTATTCCAAGTATTCTTACAATAGTCGGAGGTGCTTATTACTTCGGTTATCAAAACGGAAAAGCACAATTTGACTTGGAGAAATTAGAACTTTTTGAAGCCAACAAAGCCAGTGAAGCTAATAGAGATAGTCTACTAAAGGAACTAAATATTTCGGTTGAAAAAATTAAAGAACTTGAACTTCTTATTCCCGATGACGTAAACATAGAACCCAAGTTTCCTATCGAGGTAAGGGTATCATTTTTAACACCCACCTCCATTTTTAATGGTGAAGTTTTGATAAATGCCAAGGAGGAAATTGGAGATAAGGCGACTTTAAATTTTAAAGGTATTTCGGGTATCTCCAAGAACACTTCAGGCAGTTTTGATAGTTTGTTTATTGAAGTTGAGCAAGGTGACAGGTTCTACATAAAAGATGAAAAATCCAAAATGTTCGCTGTGAATGTTATTTCAAGCAGCGTTGATGTGGATTTAGAAATAACAGAAAAAAAATAACTGTGCCCAACAAAACCTATACGCAATGCCCTTCGGGACACTGCGCATAGCCAAACCGTTGTGCGTTATAATGAAAACACTCACATACATAATAGCTTCACTGATTTCTGCCCAGATTACATTTGGACAACAGGAAAGCGATGGATTGATTGGTCGGCTACTAGTTAATGCAGATTTTGAATTTATTGAGCTAATAAATGATTCATTAGTGTATTCCTCTTTAACAAGCTCCAATGACACATTAGAATATGAGATATTAGAAAATGAATTCATAATAAAAGACAGACTATATTACCCTAGTGCGTCAGAAAAGAATAGAACAAAAGAATACAAATATTTGATAAACAATCAGACTGATAGCTCTTTAAATATTTTATTGGATTATTATAATGAATCAGACTTTTATGACATAAGATCTCTTTCAAAGAATATTTTTGACTTTCAATACATTGAACTTGAATACTTAACATCATGGGATAATGATAGGTTTATTCGAATTGATAATCTTGGTAATTATTATGAAAAAATCACATTTTCCCCTTTAAAATCAAGACTCTTTAAGCGTAAAAGTAAAACAATTAAAAAAAGACTTTCAAATAAGGAACTACAATCATTGATGCTAAAACTATCTGATTTTTATGCAATTCATATACCACATAAACGAGTTTGTGCAATTGACGGTGAATTGAGTAATTTTGTTATCAAAACAAATGGACAGTTAATTGAAAGCAAAGGATGTGACTTAAGTTGGATTCATTCAAAGCTGTTAGAATATCTTCTGACCATAAAATAACAAGCAGCAAATGCATCAAAAATTACAACGCACAACAAAAAATAAAGGGCATAGGCTGTTAGCAAAAATTTGAGAGTTTTGCTCTTGTATTAAGTTCGCCGAAGCTTTTGCTTCGGCTAGTGAAAAGCATAAATTTATAACCAAAACAAAAGCATCGGCTTGGTGGGCTTTTGGAGGTTCGGTTTTTCAAATCAGCCTACGACCCCTTATTCAAAACGTTGGCAGCCATAAAAAAACACAAATACAACATGATAAAAATTAAAGTACTGATTTTAATAATGCTTATTTCCGGATGTACGGTACAAAAGTATTATCTGACCAGTAATCCAGAAATGATTAATAGTTTTCAAACAAAAAAAGCCCATGATGGATATTTATTAACCCTGACCGAAACATATCATATTCAAAACAAAGTGATTTTGATTCCCAAGGAAAATGCTACTGAACAGGTGATGAAGAATACCATCCAATTGATTCAGAGCAAAAATTATTATCAGCTTGAGAAATATTTAGCTACAGTTGATTCAAAAGATAATTATTTGCCAATAGCAAATGGATTATTAAAATTATTTAGGAAAAATTATATTGGTGCAATATCTGATTTGAGAAAAAATAAACAATCAGATATACAGTATGTTGTTGACGTACTATGTGTTGATTGCGAATATGAAATTACTTTGATTAATTCAACAGATTTAAACTACTATGTTTTTCTGCAAAAGTATCAAGACATTCTTGATAAGTACGAATTGACAGATTTTTACAAAGAGATTATTAACAATAGAATTAAATTCATTCGATATAAAATGTAATTAACAGTATGAGAAAATTTATTTTAGCATTTTGCATTATTCCAATATTAAGTAGTTGCTATGGTCCAAAATATTTACAGAAGAAATTGAATAGAAATCAATATCCACTTGGCTATTTACATGATTCCCATAAAAATGATGGAAAATTAGATATAAGTATTTATCCTCAAGTTATTGATAATTCTGATACAACATATTTAACGAAAGTAAATAAGGATGATGGACATTTTCTCTTTTTGTTATTTATGTACAATTATGACTACGATTTTACTATTAACTTAGGCAAGAATTCTTTTAGGCCAAATATGTCAGAGTTTATAAAACAATCTTTTATAAAAGAGTCAGAACGTTCAGGTATTTATAAAATAAACGATACTACAGCATCTGCAAAATATAAAGCTTTGATTGAAATTTCAGATTATAAAGTGTCCTCGAAGTATCATAAAAACGGTAGTGCATTTGGCAATTATAAGGAATGGCATATAGATGTAAAACCTTCAAAAGGGGATTTGAGTATGATATTAAATATAATTGATAGTAATGATAATGTAATTTTTACTAAAGAATATAAAAGCAATAAGACTTCAAATTATATTAAAACTAGGTCGGAATCAGAAAATGAGATTAATAAAAGCATGATGCAAAATATGTCTGAAACTTTAGCTCAGTGTATTAAATATAACATTACAGAGATTGTACAGGAGATTAATTCAACTATTAAACAATGAGGCAATTACGGCTGCCAATAACTAAGCGTCCTGCCTGTTTGTAAAACAAAGGCTGGATGCTGTGTTGACGAAAACCGGCCAAAGCGATCTGTATTATGGGGATTGATATATTTAAAGAAGGTATTGTTAAAGTTTCAAAGAGTGTATAATTCAGGAATAGATTTGTTTTTTATCTTAATATAAGGCTAGCCTAAATGTATTCAGTCCATTCATAGAGACTTCACATTACTAAATTTTAAAATAGGATATAGCAAAGCCATTCACCATTAGATGCTATTTAATTTTATCATGTAATTGGCACCAACTGGGATTATTATATTTGGTGGACCTCTAATATCAAAGCGAGCAATAATAACCAGATCACCAATTTTGCAACATGGACATTTGTTGTGCTTAAGAGGTTCATGTTGAGTTATTACAATTTCTCCCAATTGTTGTTTAGCTAGTTCATGGACTTTAAGTTTAATGGCAGAAGATAATATGCCGTAATGCCTGATTCGAACAAATCCTTTGGGTAAAATGTGCATAGCAAAACGTCTGATAAACTCAGAACTACTTAAGGTTACATCGTATTTTTTACCACCTTTACGATAGTCTTTAGCAGTAAAAGTGACTTTCCTGTTTTCAATATTCTGGATGCGATGGTTTGAAATAGCAATTTTATGGGTATATCTACCCAAATATTCGATGACTTGAGAAGGACCATAAAAAGGGCGTTTGCAATATACAGTCCATCGTTGATCAAAGAGTTTTTTATACAAAGGATTTAGTTTGGGTAATTCCTGTCTGAGCGCTTTTACAAATTTTGCTCTGAATACTGTTGACATAGCCTTAACTGGGAATAGAAATTTACCTTTTCCTTTAACATATTTCCATTTGTTGTTGGCAGTAATTCCACCCCCAGGAACAATGCAATGCAGGTGAGGATGTAACCAAAGGTTTTGTCCCCAGGTATGTAAAATGGCTATCATACCTGTTTTAGCACCTAAGAATTTGGGATTGGCAGCAAATGCAGCTATGGTTTCCCATGCAACTTTAAATAATAAGTTATAGAGGACTTCAGGAATAAAAACGGCAATTTTATTGAGCTGAGAGGGTAATGTAAATACCACATGGAAATAGGAGGTGTTTAAGAGTTCTTTTTCGCGTTGACGTATCCACATTTCTTTTTTGTGGCCTTGACATTTAGGACAGTGTCTGTTTCGACAACTGTTGTAACTAATATGTATTTTACCACATTGGGGATTAGTACATTGGTCAATATGACCTCCCATCAAATGGGTTTTGCAGGCTTCAATGACATAAAGAGTCCGAAGTTTCCATGTATTAGAAACCAAATAGTGAAGTCTGTGATGTTCACAACCAAGCACATGAGCCACTTCAAACCGAGGTTTCATGACTTTTGTTTTGGAGGGTATAGTTTGTCAAGAGGACAAAATGCCCTGTGTTTATCCAGTCGGGCAACATGTAAGTATACCATGGTAGTTCTATGTCCGTATGTCCAAGAAGCTCTTTTAGTGAGATAATGTCAGTACCCATTTCCAGTAAATGAGTAGCATAAGTATGTCGAAGTATATGTGAAGTAACCTGTTTTTTAATAGCTGTTTTCAAGTGAGCTTGTCTGATGATCCATTGAACACCTGTATTGGAGAATTGTTGAAGTTGTCCTGTATCGGATTTACCATTGAATAACCAATTAAAAGGATGTTCATTTTCAATATAAACTTTAAGCCCACGACACAGCATATTGCCCAAAGGAACGTATCTGTCTTTTTTGCCTTTACCTTCACGTATGTGAAGCATCTGACGGTCGAAATCAATGTCGGGGAGTTGGATATTAAGCAGTTAGAACCTTCGAAGTCCACAGCCATACAGCAATGCAATAATCAATTTGTGTTTTAATAGATTAGGTGCATTTAATAAAGCTTTAAGTTCATTTTGACTTAATACAACAGTTAATTTTTGGGGAATTTGAGTTTGGGTAAGAAAATAGAATGTTGTTTTATTCCAAGCACCCGATATGCAAAACGAAGTCCATACACAGTATGCTTAAAGTAACTTGAAGAAGGAGTCTTGCTTTGAGATTTAAGATATTGCAGATAATCCAGCACTTGTTCCTGATCCAGTTCTGTAGGAGAACAATTAAAATATAATGCCATGGTTGACAAACAACGTGCATAATTAATTAAAGTGCTTTTGCTTTTACCGGATATTTCTATATTTCTTTTTAGTTTAAGAAATAGTTCGTTAAATTCGGGTACTGTTGAACGTGCCTGATCGATTAGTGTTAATCCTTTTTTTTCATAACTATAATATTTATGGTTAATCTATTAAAGTTACGAAGCTTATGTTTTAATAGCTACCGCAGGTTTCGTTCAACACGGCATCATAAACCATGCGGGGCGTTGTGGGGTGCGGAGTTTCGGTGATTTCAATAAGTCCGCCCAATGCTTTTTTAGAAACTTATTATTGTTAATTTTAGTCCCTATAAAACCATTGGGCTATGTGCGATTAAAGAAAGGGCGTACTATTTTAATCCCCGCACGGTTCATGTGCTCAATCCGTTAAGTGCAATGATGAGCCACAAAACCTATAAAATAAATCATGAATAAACTAACCATCCTAATATTGTTCTTTTCCAATTTCACTGGACTATTTGGACAATCTATATGCGGAAAAATCATTGATTTAGAATCATTGACTAAGGTTGAATACGGAACAATTACTATTCCGAACAAGCAATTTGGAATAGTATCAGATATTAATGGTTGCTTTAATATTGACACAAACGAATTTGATAAGTCAGATATCATTTATGCTTCTGCTCTCGGGTATTATCCAGATTCCGTTTTATTAAACGAAGTATTTAATACTGACACCATAATTATAAAACTAAAACCAAAAAAATTCCAATTAAATGAGGTTGTAGTACATCCGCAGAGAAAACAAAATATCAAACTTGGAATAAGTAAGACTAAAAAGAAAATAATGTGGAATTATGGTATGCCAGGACTACAAAGAGCCATATTCATTCAAAACAAAAACAATAGTAAGGACTTATTTATTTCATCTTTAGGAGTTTATATTGATACTATCGGTTTTTCAAAAGCTCCATTAAGAATCAGAATTTTGTCTAAATCAGAAAATGGTCTACCAGACAAGGATCTATTAGAATCTAATGTAATTTTAAGGAATTCAGCTGCAGGACAATATAACATTATTGATTTGAGTGAATATCAAATCTTTTTTCCTCAGAATGGTGCATTTATCTCAGTAGAATGGCTTAAAGAAGGTGAGGAATATTATTTCACTAAAAAAATTGCAAATGGGAATAAACCTCCTTTTGAACTAAAGGGATATGGCCCTACTCTTGGAATCATATCAACAAAAGACAATTCTGAATATTGGAAAAAACTTGTTGGAGAACAATGGGTTAATAATTCAGCGAATAGTAAGAAAATTCGTCCAATGATTTTTGTAAATCTGAGTGAAATAAATTGAAAAAGCCCAGCAATTAACACGATAGAATAAAGCATATGGAGTTAATGATAGTTAAGAAGTTGAGAGGGCTATTGTACACCGCCAAATCTTTGATTTGGCTTTAATAATGAAAAGATAAAAACAAATAAAAGCTTTGGCTCAGCAGCGGTTTGAAAGATTGGTTCGTTCAATCTCCATGCGCTTCATATAGCTACCATTAAAGCAAATATAAGAAAAGTCAGTATATAGAACCTTATTAAATTTAACAATTGAAAATTTTTAAATAAATTTAAATGGCTAAAGAGAATAATATTATAAAAAAATGGCTGGATAGACTTCAAGATGAAAGTTGGAATTTAGAACTCATAATATCCGGATTTTCCATCTTTGGCTTATTTAAAGCGAAAACATTTTTAGAAACTCAGAACCTTTTATTTGAAGCTAATGATATTGTTGCCGATACTTTAATCGCATGGTTTCATGTACTTTTACTTTTAGTATATGCTTCGGTTTTAATTTCTATCGTTTTTTTATTGGTGCATGTATTTCTTCGTGGATTATGGATTGGTGCAATAGGTATTCGTTCCGTGTCGGGCGAAATAGATTTTGAAAAACTAAACTACAATGCATCTGTAACTAATTATTTAAAAAAGAAATTGGGGAGTTTCGACGATTATATTTTAAAACTTGAAAAAGCATCCAGTCTGATTTTTGGCTATACATTCTTACTTATTCTGGTTTTATGTTCCGTATTTCTTTATTTTTTGTTCGTTTGGGTAGTTTCTAAAATTCTTGGCACATTATTCGGGAATACAAACGTTTGGTGGATTTCAGATTGGGTATTTCCTTTGTTTGCCATCTTATTTGCACTGATTATTATTATCGATTTTTTTACTGGCGGAGTATTAAAAAAGATAAAAAGTAAAATCTTTATTAAGCCTTATATTTTTATTAATAGAATAATTACATGGATTACCTTATCCTTTTTATGGAAACCACTTTATTTTAATCTGGTTGACCGTAATAAAACTAAATGGTTAATATATCTTGTAATTCCAATTTTCTTACTATTATTTATTGTCGACACCATTGAATATAATGCATATTCAATTTTTCCCGGTATTTTTCATAGCGATGAAAACAGCAAGTTTATGTCTGTTGAATATAAAGAAAAAGCACGTTATTCATTTCAAACAAGATTTTATGATAATCTAAGGAAAAACAATGAAGTTATTCAGGTAATGAGTCTTCCGACAAATAAAATGAAAACTAAATATATAGAGTTATTTGTAAAACTTTCTAATAAAGACGAAAAACGAATACTAAAGAATGATTCAACCATTAAGCATATTGCGATTAAAGGCTTTAGTTCATATTTCTTTAAGAAGAGTCCATACGAAAAAGAATTGTTATCTCGAACAAAAGCAGTTTCAGAAAAAAACATTGAATTTTATGTGAATGAACAGAAACTCTTTAGAGAAAACCTTGGTAAAATTCTATTATCAGCCAAAATAGTATACACGGTCAGAATTAATGGAAAACTTATCAATAGTGATTCTGTAGAAATATTGTTTCATCAACATTTAAATAAAAATGAAGAAGGTTTTTTATTTCTGTTTAATGCTGAAAATATTGAAAAAGGAATAAACCAGCTAACCTTAGAAAAACATATATATGACAAGGATAAAAATGAAATCTTAGATTTTACAATACCATTTATATATGCAGGGGATTAAGTTTTAATATTCCATAATTATCGATGTTATTAAATTAATTACTATCAAAAAAATGAAAGATTTAAGAATAAACAATACAATTTAAGTACTTGCTATAACACGGTATATAAAACATTTGGCGATAGTGCTGATTTTAAGGGTGGTACATTTAATAAACATCGCAACGGTTTGATAGGAAATCGCTTTGAAATGCCAAACATATCATATGCCCATCCGTTAGATTGCATTCGTCCTATACCCCAAAAAGACATTGATTCCGAAAGTTAATGTAAATAGAAATAAATGAAGAAATGATTAGAATTGAGAGAAATTTGAATTTCGGTAAAAAGCAGTTAATCAGTGACTTTTTTGAGTTAGTTAGGGCTTTAGTTCACAGCAGCAAAAACACTATTTTGTGACTCATTATGCCTAATTAGAATTGTTAGTTCAATAATATGGAAAAAGGAAACTAAAATATTAAGAATTTAAAAAGCATGAAAGCAATATTATTGTTATTAATAACACTTGCGCTATGTGGATGTAAATCGAACATATTAGTTCAGAGATATAAGTTTGGTTGTAAGGAATATAGGGAAATTGAAAATGATAGTTTAAGGTTGAATTTAATTCAATACGTTTGTTGCACAGACCTTTCTAGAAGGGGAAACTCAACAGATTGTACATCATGCTGTATCCTTGAAATATCGTTAAATGATTCATTAATTAAAGAGGGAATGGTCTTGAACTTGTTAGTTGATACAAATATTGTGGTTAGTAAAATTGATTTAAGATCTGGCGTAGGTGTAGGACCGAAAGATGAAATAATTAAGGGTTCAATTAAAATTTTGGACATAAAGAATAAAAGCATAAAAATTAAGGAAGATATAATTGCTCAATATTATCATTCTAATAAAAAAAAGAAACTGATAGGAGTTAGAAAATTTAAAAAAACGAAGGATTAATAATAGAGCGTATCAGGAAGTGATATGAATTAATTATACTTATTTAGAATAAAAAAACGCAACCTAACACGCTAGTATAAAGCATAAGAGTTCAAAGGACAAGTCGGTCAATAGGGGCGCTGTTGGTAAAAACCCAACAGCTCACAACACCAAATGATACGGCATTAAAACGCCGCATATTAATATCGTTAGGCGCAATTGGAGCGAACCGATAATGAATATTGAACTATGATAAGACCAATACATGTAATTACAATTCTAATATGGGGATTGGCTGCTTGGATAATTTTAATTCACCTAAAACCTGTTGAATATTTTGTAAATACTGAGACAAATGATTCTCATATGGTTCTTTATGATGGCAATGTTGAGATTTCATCTCGTATTGAACGAGAAAAAGGCAATTCACTTAGCGTAAATCTTCATTTTTATAAACCTAAGACTGAAATATCAATCGATGACATAATAATAAAGCTGAATGATTTGAATTTAAGAAATATCGAGGCTTTTAATGGAATGAATCCTGAAGAGAACAATTATGATTATTTTGAACAAATCCCGAATTATTTAAAGAAATTTTCAGATTCAGAAAAAGGGTACTTTGCATATAATTATATTTTTGACTTTAATAGGCTGACAGATAATTTGACAGTAAATTATAGTATTTCATTTACAGAACAAGGACTTGAAAAGAAAATATTAAAAACACTTGAATTCGAAAGAATTGAAAAAACAGAGTTCAAAGTAGTTCATGGAGATATTTCCGTTTTGCTTATACCTGTTTTGGGACTAGTAGGACTAATTATGACAATAATAATCATAGTGAGAGTAATTAGAAATAGAAACAAAAGCGCCTAATAAATATAGGTCATTTGGCAGATGGTGCTAATCTTGAACATGTTAACACTTAATAAAATATATAGCGGTTTGATACTTTGGAGCTTTGTAATGCCAAACGCCCCATATTATTACCGTTGTAAACCATTAGGAATGATGCAAGAATTCGAAAACTAAACAGAAATTAATTTAATAGAAAATGAATAGAATAGTACTTGTTGCACTTTTATTAACGATGGTGACAATTTCATCATGTGTACAAAAGAAGAAAAATTTACTAATTGGTACTTGGGAAAGAGTTGAAGAAGTTAAAAAAGAACCACAAATTATAATTGGAGGAAATGCAGACAACAAAAAAATCGAAGTCTTATTGAATTTTAAGGATGAAAAGAATATAAAAATCAAACAAGGTCCAAGAATTTTTGACGCTGAATATGTTGTTAAAGAAAAAGACCTGACTTTAGGCAACAGAAAATATCAGATTTTAAAACTTGATTCTGACAGTTTAATTATGAAAGAATACAGTGATTGGAGTCCGAAGACATATAAATATTTTAAGACAACAAAGAAAATAGAAGAAAAATAACGGTTTACAATAACTAAGCGTCCTCCCTGTTTGTAAAACAGAGGCTGGATGCGGTGTTTACGAAAACCGGCCAAAGCGATCTGTATTATGGCGATTGTTATATTTTAAGAAGGTATTTTAGAGAATAATAGATTTGTTTTTTATCTTAATATAAGGCTAGCCTAAATGTATTAAGTCAATTCATAGCGACTTCACATTACTAAATTTTAAAATAGGATATAGCAAACCCCTTCACCATTAGATGTTATTTTAATTTTATCATGTAATTAGCTCCAAGTGGGATTATTATTTTTGGTGGACCTCTAATATCAAAGCGAGCAATAATAATCAGATCACCAATTTTGCAACATGGACATTTGTTGTGTTTAAGAGGTTCATGTTGTGTTATTACAATTTCTCCTAATTGTTGTTTAGCTAGTTCAACACTAAATATAAGCAATATGAAGTATGTTACTAATGTTGAAAATTGTATGTTAGTAAAATTAGAGCGGTTTTATATATGGATGCTTTTAAATGCCAAAAGACTCATTTTGTGACTATTGTAGGTTTGCCATAGAAATACCATGAATAATTTAAAATAGGAAGTGAAAATGAATGAATTAACAACTAAATATTTCATTGACAGAAAAGAATGGAGAAAATGGCTTGAAAAAAACTTTGAGACAGAAAATGATATTTGGTTGGAGTATCCGTTGAAGAAAACAAACAAGAAACGAATACTATACAATGATGCTGTGGAAGAAGCTCTTTGTTTTGGCTGGATAGATAGTACTGTCAAGTCTTTAAACGAAACTACTTCTATTCAAAGATTCTGTAAAAGAAGAAAGAATTCTACTTTTTCACAACCAAATATTGAACGATTGAAATGGCTTTTTAAAAACAATTTAGTTCACTATTCAATTAAGAATGAAGTTCTAAAAATAATTGAGCAAGACTTCATTTTTCCTAAAGATATAATAACGAGATTGAAAGAGGATAAAGAGGTTTGGAGAAATTATCAGAAATTCACAGAACCTTATAAACGAATCAGAATAGCATACATTGAAAGTGCAAGGAAAAGACCTGATGAGTTTGAAAAACGATTGAAAAGTTTTATTTGCAAAACAAAAGAAAACAAATTGATTAAAGGGTTTGGGGGAATTGATAAATACTATTAGGCTCTATTGAACTGTATAAAATTTAAAAGATGAATATTAAAGATATGTGTTTTTTTGTTTGATAGATTCTCAGAATGTGAGATGGCTTATTTTAAAACCAGAATTAGCCTTTGTATAGACTCTCGGGGATACAGATAATACTCAATCCTGTAAATTTATGTGTAACTTTTGCTCTTAATGGACATGATATTATTTCTGGTGGTAGTATTTAAACTTTATGTAAATCGTATTTAAAAAGGCTGATGTAGGAATAGTAATAGGATTATAGCCCTACTTTTATAAGCAGGGCTATATCTTATAATAATTAAGTCAATTAAATTACTTTCATTAGGTGGTTTACTTGTTTTATAAGCTATGCACCAGTTGTTCTATACCTACAGTATTTATAAAATCAATAAGAGTAATCCCCAATAATCTAATAATACGATTAAAGTTGTTGATGCAGTAATAACTGATATAGTATGCCATTTTCTAAATAATGATAATTTATTCTTTACCCATAAAATAGAAACCAGGATAGATAGTGCTAACAGAAATATTAAATTAATAACCGGTAAAAGAATTTCAATTTTGGTTAATAAGTCAATAAACAATGTTGAGATACCACCTTGAAACATGTATTCAGGCAAGGTAAGTAACAAAAACATAAGGATTACACTTATAGAACTTATCAAAATAACTAAAGTTCGTATACGATACTTTTTGATGTTATTGTCAGCAGTTTTTATCTTCTGTAATTCGTCCTTCTTAAAAAAGAATAAAACAGGTCGTAATATAAAAGTGCTTAAAAAAGATAAAAACATAAAAAGCACTAATAGTTTTATGAAATAGCTATTGCGAATCGTTAATCTCTGCATGCCGGAAGCATTTTTAGCAGCAATGTTATCCAGCATTGAGTTTAGCTCTGTTTCAGGATGCCAAGTTCCCTTTGTCATTACTCCGGCTATCGATTTCGTGTTATTGATATCTTCAAGAGGATTATGCTTCAGCAATAATAAATCAGCATCCTTTCCCTTTTCAACAGTTCCGAATCTAGACTCTTGCCCAATCATTTCTGCACATTTTTTTGTTGCCGACAAAAGAATTTGATACGGAGCAACCCCGGCATCTTGCCAAAGTGACAATTCTTCGTGAAGACTAAAGCCTGCAATAGTATAGGGATTACTTACATCTGTACCTACAACAATATTGGCATTATTATCAGCTAAAATTTTAAGCAATTTGGTTTTCTTCACAAAATGTGCATTCCAGGATTTACCGCTTTTCCACCATGCAACCTGTACCGGAGAAACATATTTAATATCGTTAGGAGGATTATTATTTAAGGAATCATTACCTCCTAGATTTTTTAGAACTACTAAGGTAGGGCAGTTCCAAACACCACTTTTCAGTGTTTGTTCCAAAACTTTCTCGTCATCATAATACTTTTCATATCCAACCAGGTGTTCAATTGAGTTTAGACCTGAAGATATCGCATGTTTGAGATCAACAGCATGAGGAACATGCCCCACGACCGGTATGTCGAGCTCTTTGGCTACCCTGGTAATTTCATCAAATACTTCTTTTGTCAGCTTATCATATATTTTAATAGCATCATAACCATCCTTTTTAAATTGAGATAAGGCATCAAACACCTGGTTTTTATCACTCATTTCAAATGAGCCGGGCCATATTGGGTTTTCTCCATCAATAATTGGACAGGTAGTATATAACTCTGGGCCAATTAAACTCTTTTCTTTTATTTTTTTTCGAAGTTTCAAATGACCGGGTGCTCCAAACATATTTCTTATAAATGTTACTCCGTTAGCAACATACAATAGTCTGTCATCTTCATTGTTATAATGAACATGCATGTCGCATAATCCGGGAATAAGATATTGTTCTTTTCCCTCAACTATGTTGGTGTTTTCCGGAATATTCATTTTATCATAAATCCCTATATCAGCAATTTTACCATCCGTTACTAATACAGATTGTCTATATAAAATCGAATCATTAACCATGGTTAGGACATTCACATCCTTAAAAACGGTTGTTGGATTATCGACAGGTTTATTACACGAAGAAAAAAGTAGTATTACTGCCAAACATAATAGTTTGACAGCTTTTAAAATTGTAGATACTGTTTTCATTATTATTGGTTATTAAATCGAATCATTACTTCCAAATCTTGATTCAGATTATTAAGTATGGTTAGTTACTATTACTGTTCTGTAATTAGGGTTGAAGAAGGGTATCCTTTTAAATTACGGAGTACAAACCAGGTAATAGCTGATATCATAAGAAATGTGATGCCAAAAAACGGGGCAATAAAAGTTACTTTTAAACCACCAGCCAGCATGCCTGGTTTAATACTAACATCACTCATACTCTGGATAACATCAAATGCTGTTATAAGACCAATCATTTGTCCGGTTATTCCAAACAGAAATGATAAACTGCCAAAAAATAAAATACTATCGTTGGTTCTTTTAAGTTTTTTAGGCTTTTTATTACCCCGGTATTCTATTATAAAACGGATTGCCTGTACAATTGCAAGTATCAACATAGAGTACACAAGAGTCATAAAAAAAACTCCACCTTCAAAAAATAATCTAATTATCATGATTTAAAAATTTAAATTAATAATGAAACAATTGTAAATATTCATGATAACCTTTGAAAATATATTATGGAAACAACAAAAATGGCATCCTCAACAACAAATTTAAAACAATAAATAGCATTTGTGTTATTCAGGGTGCATTATATGTTGTTGACATAAAATCAGTACTTTTATTAATACCGAAGCTATTTTCCTTTTATATTTGTTAGCTATGACCATCAACAAAAACATAAAACCCATCGGCCGTCAAATGCTTGCAAACAGCGTTGCCGTAAAAAATGCTTTCCCGTTTTGGGAAATTATTTATTGGATCATCGCATCCTTATTTATGTTTTTTGTTTTTAGTAACAGACATTATGATATTCAAATACGTACTAATGTATCCATATTGCTATTACTGATTAGTTTTGCAAGCGCCCGAATTATCAATAAAGTCTTAATCCCAAAGTTCTTATTTAAAGGTAAAACAGGGTTGTTTATATACTCTATCTTTTTCTTAATTATTATATCGTCATGGCTCATTAGCATAGCACTCTTTTTAATTACTTTTTATAGTAATATTGCTTTTGAAAATACCATTTTGCCTTCCAGAGAAGATGTTATCATTCTTCTGACTGGTACCTACATCATTGCATTACTGTCTTCAGTCTTTTATTTTACAAGAGAATCTTATCAATCAAAAGAAGAAAAATTAATTATTGAGAAGGAAAAGAATAAACTGGAATTAAAATTCAAAGAAGTACAACTACAGTTGCTTAAAGAGCAAATTCACCCGCATTTTATCTTTAACATGATGAATAACCTTTATGCCCTGGTAAATGTAAGTACGGCTCTTTCGAGAGAGGTTATTGTACGCTTGTCAGATTTGCTGGAGTATATGCTTTACGAGTGCAATACTGAGAAGGTAGAATTAAGCAAAGAAATAGAATTCATCAACAATTATATAGAACTTGAAAAGATAAGGCACGACGATAGTTTTAATGTTAAAACGGATTTTCCCAAGGATGTATCCGGAATAGAAATTGCTCCATTGGTTTTATTTCCCTTTGTTGAAAATGCCTTTAAGCATGGATTAAAACAAACCAATAACGATTTTATTAAAATGCAACTTAGCATTACTTCACCTAAAATAGAATTCAATGTGAAGAACTATAAACACGATGTTGCGGTTGCCGGGTATAAAACTAGAAAGAGTAAGGGTTTAGGCCTTAAAAATGTGTACGAAAGACTTGATTTATTATATCAGAATAGATATGATTTGCAAATATCATCAGAGAATAACATCTTTAACGTTAATCTAATAATTATACGCTGATGCCCGGTAAAACAAAATATACCTGTCTGATTATTGATGATGAACCTTTGGCCATAAAAGTGATACAAGAACATCTTGATAATTTTAGTGAACAGTTTGAGTGTTTAGGAAAGTACACAAAACCCATTGAAGCTATGCCTCTGTTAAATAAAGGAGGTATTGATATATTATTTTTAGATATTAATATGCCATCCATTTCGGGCATTGAATTCTTAAAGGCGCTACCTAATCAACCTTATGTAATCTTCACAACTGCTTACAGGGAATTTGCTGTTGATGCTTTTGACCTTAATGCACTTGATTATCTTGTTAAACCAATTTCAACAGGAAGATTTTTAAAGAGCATTAATAAATTCCTTTCATTGGAACAAACTAACCATACTAAACCAAAAGAAATAATACATATTAAGGCAGATAAAAAGCATTATAATATTCCTGCGGAGACTATACTCTATATTGAAGGTTTGGATAATTATATTAAAATAAAAACATCAACAAATAGCATCATCTGCTACGAATCATTATCCAGTATGGAAAAGGAATTGCCCATAGATACATTTATTCGTATCCACCGTTCTTTCATTATAAATGTCACCCATATTGATCACTACACATCATCATACATTAAAATAGATGGCCGACAGTTTACTATCGGCAGAAATTATAAAGAAAAAACATTAAATTATCTTGAAAGACAATAATCCGTGTTTGGATTACTCTGATAAATACAATCAGTCCGAGAATCAAACTCTGTTTTGATGTCAACCGGAAATGTAATAAAACTAATTACAAAAGATATTTAAACTTTAAAAACATATGAATTCAAATAAGATACTCGGTTACATATCAATAATTATCCTGGTTGTTTTTACTGCAATTGGAATTTATATCAAGTTAACAAATGATGATAATGTTATAATGGGTAAGCTTTTTAATGGAATATATGTTGTTCTGAACCTCTTAGGATTTGCTTTTCTATTATTAACAACAAAAGTATTGGAAAACCATAAACGAAAACTAACCAGGGTAGGAGATATATTGATTATAACAGGTGTTACAGTGCAGGTACTACATCTTCCAATAATACTTGGTTTCACTTTAATATCATTTGGCTTAATTGTGGTTTTTATTGATCAGATATTGAGATTAAATGTATTGAAAAACAATTTGTTTGTTGAAAGGATGAAGATTGTTTGGTATTTATTTTTCTGGACAGGAGTAATTTTAAAACTATTACATTTACCGGGAAGTCTGATATTATTATTTATTTCAGTTGTTATACTGTGGAGCACAATTTCAGTTTATATTTTTAAAAATGGAATGCCAAAGTATATTAATGAATGAGTCTTATACCGAAAATCATGCAAAGATTACTGGTGATCTTGGAAATTACTCAGTTCATCTGGGAAGTGGAGTTTGTCATAAAGTAGCTGGTTCATCACTTTCAATATTACCAGTCCATTCACAGCATCGGGGCCGTATTTTTCTTCCATTTATTGATGATGATCCTAAAACAGCAGAGATACTCTCAAAAGTTTTGTTGTTAGCAAAAGATAAGGAAATAAAGGATCCGACAATATTACAACAGTTGTGATATTTCTTATCGAAAGCACTACTTGAAAAACTTTAATTGTTTTAAAATGGAGGATTTTAAACTTACTCCTGCTTTATGTGTTTAATTCATATACTTTAATAGTATGTGAAATATTATTAAGAAAAAGGAAGTGAAATTTATTTCCTCTGATGATGATGTGTGTTAGACATTGTATATGATTAAATAAAAACAATATTATAGTTATGGATAATTCTTCAATACTAAGCGTAGAAGCGTTAGGTTCTCCATGGAAAGCTCAAGATCCATTTTTATTTTGTACTTATCACAAAGATGAGTATCCAAAAGGAAATGAAAATCTAGGATTAGATTCGGAACAGTTAATAGGTAGAAATATTGGTCAGGATTTTATTTCTAAAAATGGATTCAGAATGTATCATGGGAGTATGGTACCCGGCTTTCCTTTCCATCCACATAGAGGTTTTGAAACAATTACAATTTCAGTGAAAGGTGTGGTTGATCATAGTGATTCATATGGTGGTGCAGGACGATTTAGAGATGGGGATGTTCAATGGTTGACTGCAGGTAAAGGAATTCAACATTCCGAGATGTTTCCTTTACTTAACTCAGATAAAGATAATCCATTCGAGCTTTTTCAGATATGGCTTAACTTGCCCTCTAAAAGTAAATTTGCTGAACCTCATTATAAAATGATCTGGAAAGAAAATGTTCCGGTTGTTAAGGTAAAGGATTCAAATGGTAAGGCAACGGAAGTTTCAATAATTGTTGGAACTCTGAATGGGATCAAGGCACCTGAGCCTGCACCGGATTCATGGGCCGCAGATCCTAAAAATGAAGTAGCTGTATTTACTATCAAAATGGAAGCGGGTTCAACATGGACTATTCCAAATACGGCAGAGTTAGTGAATAGAAATTTGTATTTTTATAAAGGCAAATCAATATCAATAGATGGTCAAACCGTAAAGGATCAAAGTTTAATTACCTTAAATTCAAAGAAAGAAACCACAATTGTAAATGGTAGTGAAGAGGCTTTTCTTTTGTTGCTGCAAGGAAAATCAATAGGAGAAAATGTTGTACAATACGGCCCTTTTGTAATGAATACAGAGCAGGAAATCAGAGATACAATTTCAGACTATCAAAAAACACTATTTGGAGGATGGCCATGGCCAATGAAGGAACAAATATGGGATAAAACGAAAGGAAGATTTGCCATCTTTGCTGATGGAACTGTGGAAGAAAAATAGGTGTAAACTTAATTAGGGTCTTGCCTAAAATATTGACAAAAAATGAAGTCAGGTCTGGGCGAAGCACCAGTTAACAAATGTAATTAGGATAGTTCTGATATATTTATAATTAAATCAGCCTGATATATGAATAGATTTGTAATGTGTGTTTCTGATTAAATATTAATATTTCATGGAGTATTTTATTCTATCACTTATTTGGGGGATTTATTTTGCTTTACATAGCCTATTGGCAAGTAATGAAGTTAAAAGCTATTTTAAGAGTAGATTTCCTTCATTTTACCCTTATTACAGGATTTTATACAATCTAATAGCTCTGTTTTTACTGATTCCGATTCACTTATTTCAAAAAAGTATCTCTCCAATTATTCTATTTAATAATGGGGAATTGGTGAGTATATTGGGAGGAGGAGTTATGTTGATGGGTATGGTTTTGGGGCTACTGGCATTTCGTAATTATAGTGGTAAAGAATTTGTTGGACTTGATTTTCAGAATGACAATATTGGTTTGAAAAGAGGGAAGTTGAATGTTTCCGGTCTTAACCAATATGTGCGACATCCTCTTTATTTTGCTACTCTATTAATTGTTTGGGGCTATTTTATTATTTGTCCTACATTAATGGTTTTAGTTATTGCTTGTGTTATTTCAGTTTATTTGGTTGTAGGATCAAAATTAGAAGAGAAGAAACTAATTACTGAATTTGGAGATCAATACATTCAATATAAAAAGCGAGTTCCTATGTTAATACCCTTTTTTACCTGTGGACTTAATCAATAATTGTGATATTAAAATAGTTCGTTTCTTGGCAAAATAGCTACTTTTTACTGGTAATTAAATAATATTGGAATAGGTACAAAAGTCGATCTTAAATGGTATGGGAAATAATTATGAGAAGGAAGTGCTTAAAAGGCTGTTCTGACTTTACAAAATAAAAAAAAACGACTTCGCAACAATCTGTATCAGTGAAAATATATTCGGAGTTTCTGCGCTGTAGCTGTAAATGTTGTATTTTTTTTAAAGAGGAACTAGATATAATAAAAAAGCCCGCCTTCGCAATGAACTGTATCGGTGAGAAAATATGCGGAGTTTCTCCGCTGTAGCCTCAACAAGTATATCTTTTGATAATAAGAATAGGATAAAATAAAAAAAGCCCGACTTCGCAGTGAACTGCTTCGACGGGCGTAAGCGGAGAGGGCGGGATTCGAACCCGCGGTACCCTTACGAGTACACAAACTTTCCAGGCTTGCACAATCGGCCACTCTGTCACCTCTCCAAAAGTTTAAATATACAAAAAAACCCGACTTAAAAGTCGGGCTTTGCACGGGTTAAGAGACTCGAACTCCTGACACCTGGTTTTGGAGACCAGTGCTCTACCAACTGAGCTAAACCCGTATTAAACATTTGTCTTTTCAAATGCGGTTGCAAAAATAGAATTTAATTTTACATTATCATCATTTATGATTAAAAAAAATCACCTGAATTACTAAAAGTACTGGCTTTCAACATGCTTTTTTTTATCTTTGCGAAAAAGAGAAAAGAACAATATTTTGCTTTAAAATATTAAAAAAAACAAGGAAATATTTCCTAAACGAAAGATACACAACACGTAAGAATTATGAAGGTATTAAAAAGTATTTTTTATATAACAGTATTAAGTTTTATATTTTTTGGTTGTAATCCACTAAAGCAGTTGCAGACTGCTCAAAATGATGCCGAGAAAGAATATAATAGCAAGAATTATCAATTGGCATTTGAAAAATATACAACTCTTATTGATAAATACAAACAAGGTAATATTGAGGTTCCGTATAATTTATATATAAATACAGCTTCAAGTGCTATGAATATTGGAAACTATGATGCTGCGATAAAAAACTATCAGGAAGCATTGAGTGATTCTGTGTCATTAAATGCAGTTAAAAATTTAATTGCAGCAACAGAAAAAACGGCAAATAATAATTTACCTGGAATCCTGGATAAATATGGTTCTTATTTGAAGGATAATGGTGAAGAAGAGTATTATAACATTAAATTGTTTGAAAATGCTGTACGTAGTGGGAACCAGGATAAAATAATTACATCGTATAGAAATTTAAAGACACCTAATGAATCTCAGTCAATGGAATATGTTAAGGCTTTAGAGATCTCAGGTAAAAAGAAAGATGCCATAAGTTTTTGCAACGAATTGGTTAAGAATAATCCGGAATTTTTTAAAGCAAAAGAATACAGAGGAGAGTACTATTATAATTTTGCTGAAAACTGGTATAAAAACGAAATGGCTAAGTATAATAAGGATAAAAATTATACTGCTTATGTTTATTTAAAAAGAGAGTTAAAAAAGATTTCTGCCAATTATAGACTTGCAAAAAATGAATATGAGGCATTACATGCTAAATATCCTTCCGAAAAAAAATACATAAAATATTTAAAGAATATATATTTGCGTCTTGAAATGAAAAATGAGGCAGCAGATATGGATAAACTTTTAAAGTAGTATTTTGTTAGTTTATGTAAATTGAAGCTTCTTAAAGAGCAAAATCATTAAGTTTAATAATATAATATTCGAGAAATGAGTAAAGCAATTGTTCAAAACAATTTTGAGTTCCCTAAACAAAAAGGGCATTATGTTGGAAAAGTTAGGGACGTTTACAATATTGACGACCAGTATTTAGTGATGGTTGTATCAGACAGAATTTCTGCTTTCGATGTAGTATTGCCTAAAGGAGTTCCGTTTAAAGGACAAGTTTTGAATCAGATTGCTGAAAAGTTTTTGGATGCTACTTCTGATATTGTACCAAACTGGAAAATAGCTACTCCAGATCCAATGGTTACTGTTGGACATATGTGCGAGCCTTTTAAAGTAGAAATGGTTATCCGTGGATATTTAACAGGACATGCATGGAGAGAATATAGCGCAGGAAAAAGAAGTTTATGTGGTGTACCTCTACCAGAAGGCATGGTTGAAAATCAAAAGTTTGAAAAGCCAATTATCACTCCAACAACAAAAGAGGATGTTGGTCATGATGAAGATATCTCACGTGAAGATATTATCAAACATGGTTTGGTTTCTGAAGAAGATTATGCAATGTTGGAGAAATATACCTATGAATTATTTCAACGAGGAACTGAAATGGCAGCTGAAAAAGGTCTTATTTTGGTAGATACAAAATATGAGTTTGGAAAAAAAGATGGAAAAATCTATCTGATTGATGAGATACATACTCCGGATTCGTCTCGTTATTTCTATACTGAAGGATATCAGGAAAGATTAGAAAAAGGTGAGAAACAAAAGCAATTATCTAAAGAATTTGTTCGTCAGTGGTTAATTGAAAACGGATTTCAGGGTAAAGATGGTCAACAAGTTCCTGAAATGACTGATGAATATGTAGATTCTGTTTCAGAACGTTATATTGAGCTATTTGAGCAAATTACAGGGGATCAATTTAAAAAAGCAGATGTAGAAGATGTAGCTTCAAGAATTGAGAAAAATGTAAATGATTATCTTGCTTCAATGTAAGTTAAAAAGATAAAAATATGAGTAAGGTTGTCTGAATAAGGCAACCTTTTTCTTTTTAATATAGTAAATGAGAATGTTTTACTATGTTTGTTATAAAATTTTAAAATATGAGCATCTTTAAAAATTACTATTTATTTGTATTTGCATTAATACTTGCTATAAATATTACTTCATGTGATTCTGACGATCCTATACCAGATGATGAGAATCCTATATCAGAAGAAATATTAAAAGTTAATGATTTCATTAAAGTTAATATGGATTTTTATTATCTATGGGCTGATGAAATGCCAGCTTTAGATCCAACCGAACAGGAAGACTCTGAAGAGTATTTCTATGATTTACTTTATGATGATATTGATAAATGGTCGTTTATTACAGATGATGCAGCTGCTTTAACTGAATATTTTTCAGGTGTTAGAAAAGAAATGGGATACTCGTTGGCTTTTTATTACGCATATGAAAATAACACTAATGATTTAGTTGCTTTTATTGAATATGTTGAACCTGATAGTCCAGCTGATATAGCAGGATTTAAAAGAGGGGATATGATAGTTAAGTATGATGGAGCAGATTTGACAATAAATAATTATACCGATTTTTATTATGCAGAAACAGCTACTGTAGGACTTGGAGAATATGTTGATGGTGTAATTGCTGATTTATCACCTTCTGTTAATGTAACAGCTGCTGAAATTCAGGTAGATCCAATATTGGTCAATACTGTATTTGAGTATAATGGCAATAAGGTTGGATATTTAGCTTATACCTCATTTATTAGTGATTATAATGATGATCTGGAAGCAGTATTTGCAGATTTTAAAAATGAAGGAATTACTGACTTAATTCTGGATTTAAGATATAATGGAGGAGGATCAGTGGCTACAGCTAAGTTAATGGCTGGTATGATCGGACCATCTACATTATCTGGTGATTTGTTTATTCGTTCAAGTTATAATGAAACTTTTACAGCAGCTATACTTAAACAGTATTCTGCAGATTCAGATTGGTTTATTGATAATTTTGAAACTTATGACAATAATCTAAACCTAAGTAGATTATATGTTTTAACAACAAGTGGAACTGCTTCAGCCAGTGAGATGGTAATGTATTCGTTAATGCCGTATATGGAAGTTATTCAAATAGGTAAACAAACGCATGGAAAATATTATGCATCTGTAACACTAGAGGATGAGCAAGGATTGAATTGGGCTATACAACCAATTATATTAAGAGCTGAAAATAAGACAAATTCAATAGATTACAGTCAGGGTTTAATACCTGATTATGAGCTATATGATAATTATACTTACCAGTTAGGTGATGAGAATGAAGTTTTAACCGCAACAGCTTTGGATTTAATCTGGGGAACAAGTATAGCGCAGCAATCGTTAAAGAAAAGTGCATTATTACTAAACTTAGAAAAGACTTCTGTTAGTATAAAGAAAAATCCTCTACAATATCAGATGCTTATTGATCGTGAATTGTAAATTTGTATTATAAACAAGAAACTAAAGGTGGATTTAAATAAATTCACCTTTTTTATTGCATGCTTATCTGAATATGAATCAATTAGAATTAATTAAAAAGTTATTACCTGGATTAGCTCCCTTAATCATTTTTGTTATTGCAGATAGTTTGTGGGGAACAGAGGTGGGTTTGATGGTGGCCATTGGTTTTGGGTTAGTTGAAATTTCTGTTAGTCTGATAAAAAAACAGAAACCGGATAAATTTATATTATTTGATATTGGATTGTTGGTACTAATGGGAGTAATATCAATCGTATTAGAAAATGATTTATTTTTTAAACTTAAGCCAGGTGTAATTGGGGTAATATTTTGCGTTGTATTAGGAGTTTCTACTTATGGCAAGCAAAATTTAATGATGGCAATGAGTGGGAGATATATGAAAGGCTTTGATATAAACCCCTGGCAACAATATGAGTTTAATCGAAGTATAAAGGCTTTATTTTGGATTTTTTCTTTTCATACCATATTGGTATTCTTTTCTGCAGTTTATATGTCAAAAGAAGCCTGGGTGATGATTAGCGGTCCTGGTTTTTATGTTTTATTTGGAGTATACTTCGTTTTTGAATTGTATAATAAAAAAGTAAAACAACAAAAATATAATCAAGAGGAATGGGTTCCTATAGTTGAAGAGGATGGAAAAGTGATCGGAAAAATGCCTCGAAGTATAGCGCATAATGGATCTAAAATATTACACCCAGTAGTGCATATGCATGTTTTTAATGAAAAAGGTGAACTATATCTTCAGAAAAGGCCAGCACATAAATTGGTTCAACCTAACAAATGGGATACAGCTGTTGGTGGTCATGTTGCTGCAGGAGAATCTATAGAATTATCCTTAAAAAGAGAGGCTCAGGAAGAAATAGGCTTATTTGAGTTTACTGTAAAACCATTTAAGCAATATGTATGGGAAAGCGATATTGAAAAGGAATTGGTGTTAGGATTTATTACTGTAACAAAAGAAACTTTAAAACCTGATGGGGAAGAGGTTGAGTATGGTAAATTTTGGAATAAAGAAGAGTTAGAGGAAAATTTAGGCAAAGATGTTTTTACACCTAATTTTGAGTTTGAATATAAATTTTTAAAGGATATTGTAAAATAGGACAAAAAAAATCCCCGAACATTGAGATCGGGGATTTTCTTTTATGGAGAGTTTTCTTAGATTCTTCTCTCTTTGATTCTGGCTTTTTTACCAGTAAGTCCTCGTAGATAGTAGATACGTTTTCTACGTACTTTACCATAACGAACAACTTCGATTTTTTCAATAAAAGGTGAGTTTAATGGAAAAATTCTTTCAACACCTTGGTTTCCAGACATTTTTCTTACAGTTACCATTTTAGCAGTACCTGCACCTTTAATTTGAATAACAACACCTCTAAAAAGCTGTGTACGCTCTTTGTTACCTTCCTTAATTTTGTAAGATACTGTGATGGTGTCACCTGCTCCAAAAGAAGGAACTTCTACTGAATCAGTTTTAAATGCTTCTTCTGCAATTTTAATTAAATCCATTTTATAAAATGTTTTGCATTTAACAAATACATGCAATATTACGTGAACCACTTGTTCAATAAGAGATTACATGCAGATTGTACAATCGGGCGCAAAATTAATCTTTTTATTTCGTAATTAAAATAAAATCAGTGCTTTTTTAAAATAATTTTCCCTGTATTTCATTAGGCGTAACATTAATAATTTTTCCTAAAGTAACATACCATATAAAACCCAATACTTGTTTATTCTCTATTTGCTTTATTTGGCGAATATATTGCAAAATCTGATTCTCATACTTTTTATCAATTACCTCCCCAAATTTATAATCAATAACATGAATACTATTATCAATATAAACTACTCTGTCAGGTCTGTATGTTCCTTGCTGAGATATGATTGTGTTTTCTGTTTTTATTCTGTTATTCTGATTGTACCATTGTTTTGTTTCCTGTTGCGATATCAGTTTTATAATTTCGGTATTGAGCTTATTTTTTTCTTTTTCAGAAATTTTTCCTTCAAACATTAGTTTGTTTAGTGCATTTTCAACGTCATTTTCCGATATGATATTTTCAAATGCCTCATGCATAACATTACCGTAATTTACACGGCTCTGTTTAATGTCTTTTGAGAAGAAATCAGAACTATCTGTTTTAATGGCTATCTGATCATTGTTAAGAATGCTGTTTGAAAAAGGCTTAAGTACAACGCTTTCTATACTTTTATTATGGTTGTCTTTCTTTTTACTTACATCAATTTCTCCGTAACAGAAAGTCTTTTCCTCTTCATTCCAACTGGATTTTATATCTAAATAACCATCTTTAATTTCATCTATGGTATAATTTGAGAAAGTGTTATAAAGTAAATCCGAAACTGTTTTTAAACCCTCTTTATTTGATTTACCAGGTGCAGGACCGTATGTTATCAAAACTTCACAACTTCTGGTAAAAGCAACATAAAGCAAGTTAATACTATCAACAAATTGATATAATTGCTCTTCGAAATACTCGTTTTTAAATATGGTGTTTTTAAGTTTAGAGGTATATGTTACAGGTAATAGTTTAACGTCATTAAAAGGAGCCTGTTTAGGCTGACACCATATTATATTACTGGTAATTTCAGCATCCAGCTTCCAGTTACAGTAAGGAATTAATACAGCTTTAAACTCTAATCCTTTTGACTTATGAACGGTCATGATTTTGATGGCATCCTGATCGTCAGGAACAGCAATTGCCTCAGTATGCCCTTTATCATTCCACCATTCTATAAATGCAGTTAAATCAGGAAAATGGTCCTTAATAAACTGATTGGTAGAGTTGATAAATGATTGTATAAATATTCCTTGGTCTTTTTTTACTTTTTCAGGAAGTTGATTGGCCAGATATTCAATTAATTCAAATAGTGGCTTTTGTTTTTTGCTTAATAGATTGTCAATCCATTCGTAATTAATGCTCTTAAATTTTTGGTCTGAATTAAACTCAAAATACTTTCCGATTTCTAAAGAATGTTCCTCTGAATCTTCATTTAACAATTGCTTATTCAGAACCATATCTGCCTTTAGAATTAAGTTATCAGGATTTTGAAGAAACTTAACCTGCGCCATTATATAATTAATCGCGGAAGAACCTGAAAGGAACAGTGATTCGTTTGAAACTACTGGAATTATGGCGCCGTCTTGAGAATAAGTGCCAGATAAAAGAGCGTTTGCAATAATTTCACCTTCACCTTTTTTACGAACCAGTATACATATATCACTGTAAGAATAGCCTTGTAAAATTAGGTTTTCAATATTTTCTACCGTATCGCGAAGCATTATTTCGTTATAATCTTCGTCTTTGTCAGGTTCAATAAATTTAGAATAAATATATCCCTTATTATCATTGAATTTGTGGTCAGGGATTTGCTGAAAAACATCAGCATAGGCACTTGATATTTTATTTTTAAATATCTCCTGAACTTCTTTATCCTGAATGTATGTAGAAAGGTTATTATTAAAATCGGTTTGAATTAATTTTGCTGCATGAGTAAAAACACTGTTATTAAATTTAATAATATTAGATTGACTCCTCCAATTATGATTCAGCGTTTTTTCCTGATTGCCATGTTGCCTAAAGTCTTGAGTTATTTGATGGTTCAATAAGTTCCAATCTGAATTTCGCCATCTGTATATCGATTGTTTTACATCTCCTACAATTAAACTTGTTTCATCACTAGATAGAGAATTGTCAATTAAAGGTTTGAAGTTTAACCATTGTAGTTTAGATGTATCCTGAAACTCATCAATCATGAAGTTTTGGAATTTACTACCAATCTTTTCGTAAATAAATGGTGCCTCATTTTGATCAATAATTCTATTAAGAAAATGAGATGAATCAGCAATCAAAAAGATATTCTCTTCACGACAAATGGTTTGTACCTCCTTAGCAATATCTGCAATAATACCTAGCGCATAGAAATTCTGGCTTATAACATTGGCTGTGTTGTAAATCTCCATTTCTCTGTCAACAATATCCAGAGCTTTTTTAATAAGCATGTTTAATAACGGATATATGCCATTGATATTTTCATTAACGTTAGGAGGATTGTCTTTCCTTGTCCATTTTTCCGGTTCATCAATAATCTTTAGCAAAGTGCTTCCGGGCTCTAGTTTATCAATTGCTTTTAATTTTTCAAAGTATTTAACCGGTGTTCTACTTTTACCTGTAAAATCATCATAATTTAGTCCAGCCTTTCTTATTGCAGAACTCCCTTCTTCACCAATCTGAGTTATTGATTTTTCAAAATTAGATTTTATTGAAAGAATTTGATCCAGATAAGCTTGCATCCATTGTTTATCACTGAGTTTAATTAGGATATCTCTGCTTTCTAACTGAAATAATTCATTGAAAATTTCAGAACCTAATTTGTTTAAATCATTTGTCAGGTTCCAGTTTTTTCCTTGATTTAATTTTTGTTCTGCAAATTGTACAAGCCAATCTTTTAGATGATTATACTCTGGTAAATCGATTTTAAGCAATAAATGATCAATAGCCTTCTGTAAAATTTTAGGTCCGTTTAATTCTATTTTAAAACCACTTTCCAGGCCTGCTTCACGAGCAAATGAACGTATAATCTTTTGAAAAAAACTATCAATGGTACTTACAGAAAAATTGGAAAAATCGTGAAGCAAATAACTTAACAATACTCCGGCTCTTTGTCTTATTTGTTTTTCAGATAAACTAAATTCTTTTTTTAAATCTTCAACATAGTCATTTGTCTGGTTCGTTGAAATCTGATATAACTTCTCCAGTATACGACTTTTCATTTCACCAGTAGCTTTATTAGTAAAGGTTACTGCAAGTGTATGAATATAATTTGTTGGATTATTAAAAAGTAAAAAAAGGAATTCTTTGGTAAGTGTAAAGGTTTTACCGGAACCTGCAGATGCGCGATATATTTTAAGTTGTGACATTTAAACTATTTTACCACGAAAATAGTAAATATAAAAAGGTAAGTAGCAACATACATCCCAAAAATACACAATCCTTCTTTATAACTCCTATCATTCAAACAAATTACAATCGATTGCTACTTACCTATAAAATAATGTGTTAACCCTATTTTATTTCTTTGTCAATAATTATTCTTTATTTCCGTTTTTATCTAATTCTTGCTTTTTAATATAACCTTCTGAAATTACTGTAAGGTCAATATTTTGTTTGTGTACAATTTGCGCTTTTAATAAAATAGCAGGAACCAAACGTTTACCATTATTAACTGTTATGTCCATATTTGATGGAGCAATTCCTTTAGATATTTTTATAGCAGCATCGGCAGCAGCATATGCCATAGATTCAATTGGTTTATAAACAGTCATGGTTTGATTGCCTCCAACAATATTTCGGATTGCCTGAATATCTGCATCCTGACCAGCAACAAGAACATTTCCTGCCATGTTATGCTCTTTTAATGCACTAATTGCACCGGTAGCCAAGGCATCATTACCCGCAATAATCGCATCCAAACCATCGAAACTATCGCTGTTTAGATAATTATTGGTTATTTCATAACCTTCATGTAACGACCATGAGTTAGTATATTGATTAAATACAATTTCAATATCTCCTTTTTCAATCAGAGGTTGTAAGATATTTAATTGTCCAATATTCAATAAGTAAGCATTGTTATCTACTTTAGATCCTCCAATTATACCATATTTCCCTGCAGGTTTTATCTTTGTTAAATAATCTGCCTGAAGTTCGCCAATAGCAATGTTATCTGTAGAGATATAATAATCAAGGTTACAATCCTTAATTAAACGATCGTAAGAAATTACAGGAATATGATTTTTATGAGCAAGAATTACGATATCACAAGCTTCGGTTAGGTTTGAAGGAATGATAACTATAACTTCAACACCATTCTTAATCATTTCTTCGGCTTGTTTATACTGTTTATCAGGATCTGAATCTGCAACAGAAATTGAGCAGGTTCCTCCTAATTCTTTTACTTTTTCCTCAAAAATTGTCATGTCCTTAGTCCATCTTTCTTGTTGCAGGTTATCAACTAACAGACCAATGTGTGGCTTCTGGTTACAACTGGAAAAAATAAAAATTCCAGCTAACAGTACTGAGATTATTAAGGCTGTTTTTTTCATGATTTGGATTATTTTAATGGGAAAACATAATTATAATTTAAACAAAAACTTTTGTAATGTAAAGGCTTTCAAAAAAAAACAGAAAAATATTACGATTTTGACCTGCAGAGCACGTTTGAAATTATACACTGAAATATGCTGGAATGATTGATGATGTTGCATTTGTTAATCAATTATCAATAAAATATAACACGAATTGGATGCTAGTATTTATTTTCCTTAATGTTATATATACTCCAGAGAAATTAAATTTTAAATAAGAATAGTTGATTCTTTATACAGAAGTTTTCATAAAATCATATGAGAAAAACAAAAAAATAAATAAAGTATTTAACTCAGAATTTTTAGATGTATTAACCTATAGTTGGATAGTTAATTATATTCCAACATAAAGCTCTTTGTTAGTCAGTATTTTGAATTAGATGTAATTAACTTTTGATGGCTTTTGTGATAGCTGATTTTAAAGGGCAATTGAATGGTACTGGCTCACCTTTTCTATAGGTATTCAGAACTTTTACAGAATCTTCAGCTAAATTTCTTCTAACATTTCTTCGTTCACCTTTTATCCTAGCAATCTGCATATTATCATATTGAGTTGTTTGATGGCGCATCCATGCTATTACAGCTTTAGCTGCTCTTTCCTCAATTGGAATCATAGCTGTTCGGGCAACAGTTCCACTTCCAATAGGAATAGCATGTTTTGTAACGAGAATAGACATCGTTTCTGCTATAGGTAGATACTTGTTGTGAAAATTTAAAAATGAAATAACTGCATCTTTAAATTCAATTTCGTAGAGATTCTGTTTTTCCTCACGTCTGTTTTGTTGATAGATACGTTTTTTCTGGTATTCTTCAGTGTTTCTGGTTTGATTTACATCTTTAATAGCCTTGTCAATAGTTTCTTTTGGTGCCCAAACTCCTTTGGACATTGTTCTTCGACCTTTCCTGAATACAACTTTCCAATAAATATTTTTTGATGTTACTTTTCTTGTAACACCTGCATCTCCGGCAGCCAGAAAACTCCAGTTAGCAGGGGGTGTTTGTTTAATGCCTTTATCGTCAATAAGATGACCTGTTTTATTAATTGTAAGTATTTTGACTTGACTGTTCATTGTTTCGGTTGTAATTTGGTGCAAATAAATAAAAACCTACGAATTAATAAAAATGTAACAGGAATGTAACATCTCCTTAACCATGCTGTAACTCCACGTTTATATGTTTGCAATGGAAAATTTATTGAACAAAGAAAATTAATAATTAATAAACGCATTTCTTGGGAGGGAAATGTGAAAAATCTAAACACAGGAAAATGAAAAAGTTTGCAATTATTGCTATCGCAATTTTATGTATTGGAATTAATGGGTTTTCTCAGGAATCTAAGGAATTTAAACCTTCAGGAAAACCAACGTTTAGAATCTTTACCAATTTCCATAGTACAATTATGGACGGTGAAACTAAAAATGAATTTGAATTAAATCGTGCCTATTTAGGTTATGGTTATAAGTTTAGTGAAAAATGGTCAGGAGACTTAGTGTTTGATGTAGGTAATCCTGATGATGGAGGTGATTTTGAAATGACAGCTTTTGTGAAAAATGCTTATTTAAAATATCAAAATAATGGATGGACAATCAATTTTGGTTTGATTGGAACAACAGCATTTAAATTTCAGGAAAAGGCATGGGGATACAGATATGTAGCTAAAGCTTTCCAGGATTATTACAAAATGGGTTCAAGTGCTGACTTAGGTATAAGTGCAGCATATAAGTTTAGTGATATTGTAAGTGCTGATTTAATTCTTGTTAATGGGGAAGGTTATAAAAATCTTGAATCAGACAGTATATTCTCTGTTGGAGCTGGTGTTACATTAACTCCTGTGGATGGATTTAGCTTAAGAGCTTATTACGAAACTGCAACAGGGGAGTCTGAGGCTCTTAATCTTGCAAGACATTCTACATTAGCTTTTGGAGGATTGTACAGTAACGATAAATTTTCATTAGGTGCTGAATATGCAGGACAAACAAACAATAAGAAAACAGAAGGTCGTGATTTAAGTGGTTTTGCAGCCTACGGTACTGTTAATGTTAAATCATCAAAGATTTTTGCAAGATACGACTTTATGTCATCAAATAATGACTGGAATACAAGCAGAGACGGTTCAAGAATCGTTTTAGGTGCAGAATTTAATCCTGTAAAAGGAATTAAATTTTCGCCAAACTTTCAAAACTTTTCACCAAGTGCTGATGGTGTTGAAAGTGTAAGTTATGTATATGTGAATTGTGAGATTAAATTCTAATACTATACCTAAATAATTTTAAAAAGAGATGAAGCACTCATAATTAATATAATTGAGTGTAGCACACAAAAATTAAAGTAAAAAACGTATGAAAAATTTACTAGTAGTACTTTTGATCGCAGCCATGTTTGGCGCATGTTCAAATGGTTCGCAAAAAAAAGCAGCTGATGGCTCAGATAAAGCCGTAAGTATTGCAGCTGCAGGGGCAACTTTCCCTATGCCATATTATAATATGGTAATTAAAAATTACATTAAAGAAACTGGCGTTCTTGTAACATATGGTGGAATTGGTTCTGGTGGTGGAATCAAAAGTCTTAAAGATAAAGTGGTTGATTTTGGTGCAACAGATGCCTTTTTATCAGAAGATAAAATGGCTGATATGCCAGCTGAGATTGTACACATCCCAACTTGTCTGGGAGCTGTTGTAATCGCTTACAATCTTGAAGGTGTTGAAGGATTAAAATTAACCAACGAATTGTTAGAAGGTATTTTCATGGGTGATATCACAAAATGGAATGATCCTAAAATCGCCGCTAACAACGAAGGTTTAAATTTACCGGATCAGGAAATTACTTTTGTTCACAGATCAGATGGTAGTGGAACTACTTATATTTTCAGTGACTTTATGACTAAAATTAGTACAAAATGGGCTGATGCTGTAGGAACAGGAAAATCATTACAATGGCCTGTAGGTATTGGTGCTAAAGGTAATCCTGGTGTTGCAGGTACTATTAAGTCAACTCCTGGTGCAATTGGTTACGTAGGAAGTGAATATGCCTTTGCTCAAAAGATTTCTTATGCATTGTTGAAGAACGCAGCAGGAAATTACATTGAACCTTCTATTGAATCAATTAGTGCTGCAGCGCAAGGAGCAATGCCAGAAGATACACGTGTAATGTTAACTAATTCTGATGATGCTAATGCATATCCGATTAGTGGATTTACATGGTTAATTCTTTACAAAGAGCAAGCTTACGATGGTCGTTCTAAAGGACAAGCATTAGGAACTCTTGAGTTTTTAGATTGGTTGATTAGTACAGATGCACAATCAGTAGCATCAAAAGTAAACTATGCTCCGCTTCCAGAGAAGGCTGTTGTTCAGGCTAAAGCAATTCTTCGTTCTGTAACATACAACGGTGAAGCATTATTAAAGTAAGACTGTTGATAAAGAAATTGCCGGGCTTGGTAATATTTATATATAAAATCAGGTTCTAAAAGGAGCCTGATTTTTTCTTTTAAATAGTTTGTTATCACCATTTAGTGTTTATAGAACGTCAATCAAGTTCTTAATTTATCACATGTAATAAAACCACAATAACAAGTGAATTAATTATGAACTACAATTGAAATATATTAAAAATGAAAAGCGATACCATAACAAAATACGTACTATTTTTATCATCTCTTGTCATATTATTGGTGTCTGCCGGCATGATCTTTTCCTTATTAGGAGATGCAATTCCGGTGTTTGAAAAATTTGGGTTAAAATTTATTATATCAACTGATTGGAATCCTACAGAAGGTAAAGAAAGCTATGGTGCATTACCTTTTATTGCAGGAACATTAAGTACTTCGATATTGGCATTAATAATTTGTTTGCCAATGGCTTTTTCTACAGCCTTATTTATTGCAGAATATTTTAAAAAATCTTCATTTTCAACAGTTTTAAGTTCAATGGTTGATCTTTTGGCTGGAGTACCATCTATAGTTTATGGTTTATGGGGATTTTATACGTTGCGTCCATTTATAGTTTCATTAGGAATTGATCCTCAGGGCTATGGTATATTTACCTCCGGATTAATACTTGCAATTATGATTATTCCATATGCTACATCTCTTAGTTCAGAAATTATAGCAATGGTTCCTAATGAGTTAAAAGAGGCCGCTTATGCTCTAGGTGCAACAAGGCTCGAAGTTATTTTTAATGTAATATTACCCAATGCACGTTCCGGTATTATTGCCAGTTTTATTCTTGCTTTTGGTAGAGCACTGGGTGAAACTATGGCAGTAACAATGCTTATCGGTAATGCAAACATAATTCCTACAGGCTTATTTAGTACTGGTAACAGTATGGCCAGTGTTATTGCTAATCAGTTTGGCGAAGCAGATGGTTTAAAAATGAGTGCTTTAATTGCAATTGGATTATTACTGTTTGTAATTACAGGAATTGTAAACGCCATAGGTAAATTAGTAATTAAGAAATTATCCTAAATGTTATAATCATTATGGAAAATATTAATACACCAATCGAATTGACAAAAAATAATGCTTTCCGAACGTTTAAAAATAAAGCGTTTTTAGTGGGAGTTATTATTGTTTCAATTATAACTATTTCTCCGATTGTTTTAATTATAGGAAAGCTGGTTTGGAGTGGGATTAGACAAATAAATCTGTCGTTTTTTACTGAAATAACACCTAGTACATTTGAAGCAATGACTGCTGTTGCCAATGGTGAAGTAATACCTGGAGGAATTGTAAACGGAATTTTAGGAACATTATTAATTGTGGTTATATCAGCCGCAATTGCTATTCCATTAGGAATCCTGATAGGATTATTCTTGTTTGAAAATCAGGGTAAGAGATATGCTAACCTAATCCGCAGTTTATCTGATATACTTCAGGGAGTTCCTTCAATTGTTTTAGGTTTGATAGCTTACCTTTGGGTTGTTAAAAATATTACTCAGGGTTATTCAGCCTTGGCAGGAAGTGTGGCACTGGCAATCATGATGTTACCTTTGATTATCAGATCAACAGAGGAAACCATGAAAATGATTCCGGGTACATTAAAAGAGGCCGGATTAGCATTAGGTGTTCCTTATTATAAGGTAATTTTAAAAGTTTTAATACCATCAGGTATCAGTGGTTTATCAACAGGTGTTTTATTGGCAATATCAAGAATACTTGGGGAAACAGCGCCATTAATGCTTACTACTTTAGGTAATCCAATGATAAATTGGGATGTAACAGCTCCTACAAGTGCCGTTCCTTTGCTTATTTGGGACTTTTATAATGATCCAAACATGGTTGACTTAATCTGGAGTTCATCCTTGTTTTTAATGGGATTTGTTTTAACTCTGAATATTATTTCTAAAAGAATTTCAGCAAATAGGTAGTGCTGTCAGTATTAAATGAAAGTAAAGTAATAAAGCAAGAGATCTGTTGATAATTAAAAGTTAATGTAGGAGAATAAAAGTATTCATTATATAGCTTTTGAAATGAAAGTTAACTTTTAAGTTAAGATTTTAGGCTGATTTCTTACTGTTTTTATAAGAAGAAACAAATGAACAAAAATATAGATATCATAGAAAACCCGGTTCTTAAGGTAGAAGATTTATCTATTGCTTATAATAAAGCCGATAAATATGCTGTAAAGAAAGTAAATGTAACCATTAAAAAGAATGCAATTACAGCAATTATGGGACCTTCAGGATGTGGTAAAAGTACAATGCTAAGGGCAATCAACAGAATGCACGAGCTATATCCTGATATCAGAACTGAAGGAAATATATATTTGAATGGGGATAATATTATGAAAATGGATACCATTCAATTACGAAGAAAAATAGGAATGGTATTTCAGCGTCCTAATCCATTTCCGACAATGAGTATATATGATAATGTAATTGCAGGTTATAAACTAAATGGAATCCGAATTAAAAAGAGCCAAAAGGATGAAATTGTTGAAAGATCATTAACGGATGTGGCTTTATGGAATGAAGTTAAAGACTCTTTGCATAAAAAAGGAACATTTTTATCCGGAGGTCAGCAACAACGTTTATGTATTGCAAGATCTATTGCCTTTCAGCCGGAAGTTATTCTGTTAGATGAGCCAACATCAGCATTAGATCCGATTGCTACTTCTAAAGTTGAAGATTTATTGGTTAAGCTAAAAGAGAATTATACCATAGTTTTGGTGACACATAATATGTCGCAAGCTGCGCGTATTTCAGAGTATTCTATGTTTATGTATTTAGGCGATTTAGTTGAGTATGGTAAAACAAAAATGATGTTTACTAATCCTCGCGACAGGAAGACTGAAGAATACTTAACAGGTAAGTTTGGTTGATCCTATTTATCAATTACTCATTATTTTAAACCCCTAAAAAACATTACAGATGTTACAAAAAGAAAAGGCAATTCAGGATATAGAAAATACATTTAAAGATTATTGTGATTTGATGATGAAGCAATTAGGTGAACTTGAAGCCATTGCTCAACGTGGAGACAATAATATCTCTGATGCAGAAATAAAAAAAGTTAAGTCTGCGGAAAAGCAACTTAATAAGTACGAAGTTAAAATCAGTGAAAAGATTATCAGTACAATCGTTCTTCATCATCCGGTAGCTTCAGAATTACGTCGTTTAATGGCATGTTACAGAATTGTAATAAATATGGAGCGAATTGGAGATCTTGTTGAAACAGTAATTTATTACATCAGAAAAATTGAGGATTCTAAGCTTTATGAAGAATTATCAGATGTGATTTATAATATGATCACATCAAGTACCAGTATGGTCGAAAAAGCACTATTGTCATTTATAAACGATGATAGAGATTCTGCAATATGGACGATAAAAAATGATGAAGTTCTGGATGAGATGAATAAAAAATTAATGAAGAAAGGTATTAAAAAGACAAAGCTAGAGAGTGAAGCCAGAGAAATCCTTTTGAATCTTGTTAATTTTAAAAGTGTTATTTCTAAAATAGAGAGAATAGGTGATCATGCCAGTCATATAGCAGAGGCTTCAATTTTTGCTCAGGAAGGTAAGGATATCAGACACCAGAAATTAGAGGACGAATAAAAGTTTTGGAATTTCTCGTATATTCGTACAAACTCCAGAATAAAATGACACAGGAAAGTAAACGAATATTAATTGTTGATGACGAGGAAGACCTATGTGAAATATTACAGTTTAATCTCGAAAGTGAAGGTTATAAAACTGAAATAGCTTATTCCGCAGAAGAAGCTTTACAAAAAGATCTGGAATCATTTGATCTGCTATTGTTGGATGTAATGATGGGAAAAATGTCAGGATTTAAACTTATTGATACCATTCGTAAAGAATTGGCAATAGAAGTCCCTGTTATATTCCTTACAGCTAAAAGCACTGAAAATGATTTGTTAACAGGTTTTAATCTTGGAGCTGATGATTATGTATCAAAGCCTTATTCACTAAAGGAGTTAATAGCTCGGGTGAAGGTGGTTCTTCGACGCAATAGTCAAAATATTTCTGCTGAAGATATAAGTGTTATTAAGGTTGAAAATATGGTTTTAGATCTTGATAAAAAAGATTTGACAATTATTGACGACCGAATCGAACTTACTCGCAAGGAGTTCGAGATACTGAAATTGTTCTTTGAAAATCAGAAAAAAGTTTTCTCACGAGAGGAAATATTAACAAGAATATGGGGTGATGACGTTGTAGTATCGGATCGCACAGTGGATGTTAATATTACACGGTTGAGAAAAAAAATAAAGCATTATGGAGAATATCTCAAAAACCGGCCCGGATTGGGATATTATTTTGAAGTTTAATAATAAAAATTAACCTCGTCTATGTCATTTAATATTAATTACAAAAGAAAACTCTTTGTATACTATTTTTCAATCATATTTGTAATTACGGCTTCTTTTATTGCCTTTCAATACCAAAGAGAAAAGCAATTCAGGATTGCTCAATTGGAGAGTAAATTAGATATCATTTCTGACCTTACTGATAATTTTATAAGAGATAATAAGATTATAGAAGATGGAAAGGTGCTTTTAATTGATTCTCTTTTAAAAGTTGTTCCTAGTGAAGAAACCAGGGTTACAGTTATTGACCCAAAAGGGAAAGTGCTTTTTGATAGTTTTGTGGATGATTTTGAATCAATGGAAAATCATTTACAACGTCCTGAAGTTCAAAAAGCGATGTATGCAGACAATGGAGTAGGATCTAATATTCGTAAGTCAGCAACTACAGGACAGGAATTCTACTATTATGCTCATAATTACAATAATTACTTTATCAGGACCGCGGTAGTTTATGACATCAGGATTCAAAACTTTTTAAAAGCAGAACCCTTATTTTTAATATTTATAGGCTTTCTGTTTATTGTTTCATGGGTAATACTTTCGTTGGTAACAAAAAAAATGAGTGAGAGTATTACTAAGCTTAAGGATTTTGCAGTTCAGGTTCGTCAGAATAAACAAGTGGTAGGAGATTATGAATTTCCTAAAAATGAATTGGGCGTAATTGGAGAGCAAATCATATCAATGTATAAAAAGCTAACGGAAGCTAAAGAATCATTGAGTTTGGAGAAAGAAAAATTGATTAAGCACCTTTTAGTCTTAAATGAAGGTGTTGGATTTTTTGGCTCAGATAAATCTGTGATACTAACCAATACTTGTTTTGTTCAGTATTTAAATCTGTTAGCAGAAAAATCTTCTATTAATCCTCAACATGTATTTGAAGTAGAAGAATTAAAAGAACTTCAAAAATTTATTAAAAAGCATATTGATAAGAAGAAAGAAATTATTAATCCTAATTCACTACCTAAAAAGGAATTAACTATTGAAAAGAATGGTTATTATTTCGAAATTAAGTGTATTGTTTTTCAGGATAGAAGTTTTGAGATATTGATTAATGATGTTACAAAGCTTGAGAAACGTAGGTTATTAAAGCAACAAATGACCTCGAATATTGCACACGAGTTAAAGACTCCTGTTGCATCTGTTCGCGGTTATTTAGAAACAATCATTAATAATCCTGATATTGAAGGAGACAAGAAAAAGTATTTTGTGGAGAAAGCTTATCAGCAATCTTTCAGACTTACTAATTTAATAGAGGATATAGTTGTATTAAATAAAATAGAAGAGGCGGGGAGTAGCTATAAATCAGAGAAAGTTCCCGTATTAAAAGTTGTTCAGGATGTGATTGAAAATCTACAGGATCATATTCAAAAGCAAGGGGCTAAAGTTCATGTAAATATTAAGGAAGATATAGCTGTAAATGCCAATCCTTCTTTGATAGTGTCTGTATTTCAGAATTTAATTGATAATTCATTAAATTATGCAGGAGAAAATATTGATATAAAAATAGAGCAATATCACGAGGATAATGAATTTTATCATTTCTCTGTCGCAGATAATGGCGTTGGAATTCCAGAAGAACACATATCTCGTATTTTTGAACGTTTTTATAGAATTGACTCTGGTCGTTCAAGAAAAATGGGAGGAACCGGTTTAGGTTTGGCCATTGTTAAACATGCCGTTAATGTTCATAATGGAGAAGTTTCAGTTAAGAACGCACCAGGAGGTGGAGCTGTCTTTTATATCAGTTTACCAAAGTATCAGGAATAAAAGATATAATTATTGTGCTATATGTTAAAAGACCATCAAACATAGATGGTCTTTTTTTATGTTTAATATCGGAGTGTAGTTTGTGTAAAATACATAAATATAATTTGTTAATGTTTATTTTTGAAGTAAAGTAAAAATTATTAATATATATTATGTTTGCTAGAAATTTATGTTGAATAAGTTAAATATTAGTTAATATCGATATTGCGTTATGCAAAAATATTATATTTACTTTTTTAATTATTCAAACAATTCAAACAATTCAAACAATGAGAAAAATTTTTAAACTATTTATTGCACTATGCATTTTAACTGTATTATTTCATAATTGCACTACTGATGATGATACTGAATATAAAGGGAATTGGGTTGAAATGGAAGCATTATTGTGGCCTAATAGATCTCATGCAGTAACATTTACAATTAATAATAAGGTATATATTGGTACTGGTTATGACTATGATAAGCAAGTTGTTTTTAATGATTTTTGGGAATTAACTAATGATGGAACTTCTTTTCAGTTGACTCAAATAGATGATTTCCCAGGAGTAGGAAGAAGCAGATCTGTAGCATTTGCTTCAGAAACATCTGGATATGTAGGTTTGGGAAAAGATATAAATAATGCACTGCTTGGTGATTTTTACAAATATACTCCCGGAATCGGTTGGGAAGAGTTAACCGCAGCATTTCCTGGTACAGCACGTAAAGATGCAGTTGCATTTTATGTTGATGGTAAAGGTTATGTGGGTACAGGTGAAGATGAAGACGGATGTAGAAATGATTTTTTTTCGTTTGATTCATCAACAGATAAATGGGAATCAATAAGTCCTGTTCCAATGAAAAGATCTATGGCAATGTCTTTTACTTTAGATGGAAATGCTTATTTGATTAGTGGTTATTATAATAAAACTCTGGATGACTTTTATCGTTACGACACTGTAAATGATGAATGGGTTGAATTAAACCATATTTCTGATTACACAGGTAGTAGTTTTGATGATAGCTATGATAACGATATAGAACGGTATGATGGAGTTGCATTTTCAATGGGAGGAAAAGCATATTTAACTACAGGTAATGCAAGCACAAAAGTTTGGGAATGGAACCCATTAACTGACCACTGGAAGAGGAAATGTGATTTTGAAGGAATGTCAAGATATGGTGCAGTATCTTTTACAATAAATGATATTGGATATATTGCAACTGGTGGTAATGGAAGTTATTCATACAATGATATCTGGTACTTTGAACCTGAAGGCGAATCTGATAATAATGATTAAGTTTGATAATATAAAAAACAGGCTTCTAGAAACAGAAGCCTGTTTTTTATAATTTATTTAAAATTAAACATTAACCCTGAATTAAAAAGATAGTCGGTTTTTTATGTAGTTCTGGTAAACTGCCTTTCCATTGAGCCACAGTTTTTGTTTTAATAAACTCTGTTTCTAATGTAATATCACATGCTACACAAACTTTAGTTTTTGGATTGCAATTTGTGATAATATCCTTCAATAAGTGATTGTTTCTGTATGGAGCTTCGATAAATATCTGAGTTTGTTTTTCTCTTATAGAGACAGCCTCCAAATGTTTAATAGCTTTGGCGCGATCGCCAGCTTTAATAGGAATGTAACCATGAAAAGCAAAGCTCTGACCATTCATTCCAGAAGCCATTAGCGATAATAGGATAGAGGATGGGCCAACCAAAGGCACAACTTTTATATTTTGTTGATGAGCCATTGCTACAATTTCGGCACCTGGATCTGCAACACCTGGACATCCTGCTTCAGAAACAATACCTACGTTTTCTCCTTTTTTAACAACATTTAAAAAACTGCTTTTTTGCTGAGGAGTTGTATGTTTGTTTAAAACAAAAAATGTAAGTTCATCAATGTCTATTGATTTATCTACTTTCTTCAGATATCGGCGTGTAGTTCTGATATCTTCTACAATATAATACTTGATTTGTTTTATTAGAATACAAACTTCTGAAGGAATTACACTTTCTACTGAAGTCTCACCTAATGTATTTGGAATTAAAAATACTGTACCTGCCATTGATTAAATTTTGGGCAAAATTATAAAATAATCGCACAAAAAAAGGCTGTCTAAACGTTTAAGACAAGCCTTTCTATAAAATTGTGTGTTAATTGTATGTGCTGTGTTAATTAAGCTGATAACATCTTACCCAATCAATATCCATTGATATAGGAAGATTTTCGGCTTTAGGTTCATCCAATAAATGCGAACTTAAAGTTACATACATTGGAGTTTGTGGAATGTTTTCTGTTTGAGTATGAACTGTTACTCCATTAATTTTCCACTCCATTTTGTTTTTAGACCATTCTAATGAATAAATATAAAACTGATCAGAAGAACCCGGAATCTTAAGCTTTTCAACTTTTTGATTTATCTCTTTTCCATTTGACCAGAAGTTCCCTGCTTCAATTTTGTTCTTCTCATTATCAGGTGTTTTTATAATATTAACCTGAGGTGCAATTTTTTCTGCCAATAGCCAAAAAGTGTGATTAACTGGTGCTGCATGACTATATTTAATCTTTGCTTCAAAACGACCAAATTGTTGTCTAAAACTTTGTCCGGTACTTATCAAACCAGAAGTAAAGTCAAATTTCTTAGGAACAAAACCTAATGTTGGATCCCAGATTTTACCATTACATGCTTGTGTTTTGGTAATAATTTTAGCACAACTGTCACGAAGCTCAATATTAGAATCAGTAAAAAACTGTTTTTCATTAGCCTGAACATAAGTGTCATTCATTAATGCCTTTCCCCAAAAATAACCAGTAATCCATTTAGACATATCCAGTTTAGTGCCATTAAAGTCATCTTCAAATGTAATATTCCACTTATCAATTTCATTAAAAGAATTATGGTCTTTTGTTTTATTATACCATACTATATCTTCACTTTTCGATAAAGTTTTATATTCTTCAATTAATTGAAATTCTTTTGATTTCTTAAATCTGTTTTTATCATTCATTTCAGATTTAATATCAGTAAATTCCTTAGAGTTTACATAAGTTTCAAGTTTAAGGAATGTTTGTATTTCGGGAGTATTCTTTAATTCTTCAGCTTCTTCAGTTTTCCCTTTACCCATGAACTTAAAATAACGTTTTACATTAGCAGAACGCTTGTGTTCTTTGTATTTCTTAAATTTTTGGTATGCCTCAGTATCTTTAAACTTTTCTTTTTTAAGCTTAGTTACTTTTTTCTCAAAATCTCCTGAATGAACTAATGTATCTAATTCATAATATCTTTTTAAATCTGCAGATTCTTCTATTTTGTTGAAACGATCAAATTCCTCTTTAAGGTGCTTAAGTTCGTTCTCATATTTCTCTGTATTAGGAAATTTACTTCCAAAAAGGGTTGCAAAAAAATTAGCCATTCTTTAGAATTATATTTAGTAATGCCACATTCTACGCAAATAAATATAAAATGTTATTATAAAATAGCAATCAGAGGTGAATTTTGAAAAAAATAAAAAAATAGATACTCAGATATACAAGGATAAATTATTTTTATATTTTTGCACTCGCAATGCGAAAATAGCTCAGTTGGTAGAGCACGACCTTGCCAAGGTCGGGGTCGCGGGTTCGAGCCCCGTTTTTCGCTCACAGAGAAAAACCGGCGAGAAGTCTATGCCGAAATAGTATTTCTTATGAAGTATGAATTAGAAATTATTAATCGGTAAGCCCCGTTTTTCGCTCATCAAATAAACATAAAGGGTGATGATATAAATCGCTCTTTTTTTATTTAAGCCCAAGTGCTGAAATTGGTAGACAGGCATGGTTGAGGGCCATGTGTCCCACGGACGTGCGGGTTCAAGTCCCGCCTTGGGCACGAAAATAGAAAACTCCCGATTGATAGTTTCAGTCGGGAGTTTTTTGTTTTTTCAATGCTTAATTGATATACAAAGCAATAAAATATACCAATTGAGGAAAAAACATCATTACAACAATAGCTCTTACCACTTGTAGAATTATAATATCAGTATTATTTACACCCAACTCAGATGAAATTAATGCCATATCTGAAGCTCCAGCTGGTGTAGTTATTAACATAGATTCTTTTCGGGTAAATGAACAATATTTTTTAATTAGAGAACCTGTAAACAGACAATTTAATGTATATCCAAAAATTATGATAGCAAGAGGAATAATCATATTTTGGAGCTCAAGAATGTCTTTCATAAATATGATACTTCCCAGGTATGTACCACTTAATATTTGTGCAGTTTGTTTTAAAAATTTCGGAATATAGGCAAAATCAAAATATAGTTTTAATACTAAAGTTGAAATAATTGCAAACATAAAAGTACCAGATGGAATACAAGAGAATTTTCCTAATAATCCAAATATTGTAGCCACTGTAATTGTACATATAAAAGCTATTGATGAATGAATCTTTGATTTTTCTCTTTTTTCAGTATTTCCTGTTCCTTCAATATCTTGTTTGCCTTTTATTTTAGAATAAAGCATTATTATACTAGGGAAGACTCCAATTCCAAGAATTTGTCTTACAATCTGCATAACAGCAACTTTTGGACCATCAGCACCCATATCTGCAGCAATAATAGGAGTGTCACTTATTCCTCCGGGAACTATTGACATTAATGAAGTTAGCAGATCTAAAGAGCTGCTTTTCCAAATTAGTAATCCTCCAAAAATATTTAATATAAATAATGCAGTTATCATAAAAGCAATTGGTTTTAATAGTTGAGGGAGCCGTTTTACATCACTTTTTTCCATTATACAACCGATAAAAGCACCTGCCACTATCTGTATAATAGTTTTTGATTCTTTAGGCATATATGCCATTTCACTAAAAACATTAAAGGATGCAGCTCCAATTAATGACCCTACAAGAAAACCACCAGGAATATTTGCTTTTTTGGTAAGATATCCACTGACTATCCCAATTGTTAAAGTAAGTACTATTTGAATTATCATTATTGAAAATGTTTACTATACAATAGCTTGATGTGTTGCAATGACTCACGCATGGAAAAAAATTAAATAAATCTGGCGTCAGAAGTCACTACTTCTGCTGACATTTCTTTTGTTTGATTTTCTAGCCAGCCTACTTTAACATGATCTCTACTATCATATTGAGGCCAATAAGGTTTTATGTCGATTAAAGGAGTACCATCCAGCATATCTACTTCCTCTATGTATAAAACGTTGCCTTCTACAGCTAGAAGCTTAACTGTTGACATACCCAAAGCATTCGGACGCGTTGGTGATTTGCATGCAAATATTCCATGTTCTTTGGTATCCATAAATGGGGTTACTTTAAGCTTATATTCTTTGACTTTATGTAAATGATAGAATAAAGTAATATGCGAGAATCCTTCAATATCAAGTAATCCATCCATATATTTTGGATCAATAATTATCTTACCTTTTACAGATTTTGCACCAACAGGTTGAATAGGCATATTATTTAAAGTTTTGTGAGGAGTTCTAATATACCCAATAGCATGAAATTCAATGGTTCCCATATTATTAAATTTTATCGTTGTTCGACTATCCTTTTTGTTTTAAATCTCAAATATTACATTTCTTGTAAAAAAATATCATCTTTATTAGATTCTCAATAAAAAACATACCACTTTTTTATTGTACTAATTATCAATACTTATTTGTTAGCTTTATTTACATATATGTTGCTGTAATGAGAATATTCTACATTTATGTAGTTTTTATAAATATTGAACACTACTTAAGGTTCTAGCCAATCAATAAAAAAAGATTTAAAAATTAATTTTTACTCCTGTAATAAAGGGGGGGTGCTTATTATTTTCTGTATAATATTATTAACATAGATTTTTATTGCTTTTGTGTATGTTTTAAATATGTTTATCAATTATATGCAAAGTTTTCCTATTGTGATAGTGAGATATTTCTTGTTATTAATTAGATTTATCGAATATTAAACCTAAAATCTCATAAATATGAAACGTTTAGTAATTACTTTTACCTTCCTTATTTTTGCTATATCATATTTATTATATCTTGTTATTTATGTAATTAGAAAACCTTTTGAGATAGCACTGTCAGAAAATCCAAAGAAGAGTTTGGAAAGAAGTATTGTAAGAGTAAAGAGGTATATGAGAGCATAATATTAGAAATAGTATTAAGAGAAGTGTAAATAAGATTAATAAGAACTTAACTTATTTATAAATTTATAATATAGCTAAATATAAGGTTAGTACATTATTGGTTATATTATTTCTTTTATCGATACTTTGAATTTAAACATAAAAAAACTCCTGATTGATTTACAAACAGGAGTTTCAAATATTTACTTACTTTTCTTTTTTAGCTACAGGCCTTTCATATTTGCAACAACCTGGTAAAGCATTGTAAGTTTCATTCTTTGCTTTGTGGTTATCTGTATCATGACCAACTTTTGCCAATGAAACCTGAACCTGATCTACACTAGTCTTAGATTCATCGAAAGTTAGTTCAAGTGTTTGAGTTTTTTTATCCCATTCAGCTTTTGATACACCATCTACAGTCTTAGCCGTTTTTTCAATACGGGTTTTACACATACCACAGCTACCGTAAACTTTAAATTTTTCAGTTTTTGATTGCCCAAATACAGTTGTTAGGCTTAATAGAACAATTGTAATTGTTAAATAAAATGCTTTTGTCTTCATTTTTATAAGTATTTAATTTATTATTTTCTTAATATGTTTTTTCAATATATCGTTTTCTGAAGGTGCCTGACATAAAAAATAATTGATAGGTAATAATCAGGCATTAAATGATATTGAAATCATCATTATTTCATATGTTCTTCCTGTGAATGATCCATTTCCTTCTTTTTAACTATTAATTTCATTCCACATTTAGGACAATCTCCAGCTTCATGTTTTTCTACTTCAGGATGCATAGAACAAGTGTATATAGTATCATTCATATGCATATTCGAATGATCGATTTCTGATGTTTTTTCTACTAAATCCATTCCGCAGTTTGGACAGCTGCCAGGTTCGTTTTGCATTATTTCTGGGTGCATAGGGCAGGTATAAACTGTTTTAGCCATATTCTCATGAGTCTCACTATTCTTTTTTTGAGTTTTTCCTTTACATCCAACTGCAAGAACACTTAAGGCAATAATTAAAGTGCCTAATCCTAACTTAAATAATCGTTTCATAATTAATCTGATATAAATTTTTATAATATTCATTAATTTTTATTCCCTGTAAAGGCAACAAGCTGGTAATTTATTATAAACATCGTCCGGAGCTTTCTCTAATTCTGTATCATGTCCAACTTTGGCGATAGCTTTGTGTATTTTATCTAACGAAGTTGTACTTGACAAATAAGTAATATGTATCATCTTACTGTCTTCATTCCATTCTGCTGATTCTACTCCGGATACACTCTTAGCAGCTTCCTCAATACGATCTTTGCACATTCCACAATTACCATATACTTTAAAGATAGAGTCTTGTACTTTCGCCTCTGTTGTTGTTGCTGCTGTTCTGGTATAATGACAACAAGCAGGAAGACTTTCATAAACATCATCAGGAGCTTTTTCCAATTCAGTATCATAACCTGATTTTGCTATGGCTTTATGTATATCATTTAATTTTACCTTATCAGAATTAAACATTACATGAATCATATGTGTTTCCTGACTCCAGTCTGCCTTAGTCACTCCATCAAGCGACATAGCTGCTGTTTCAATGGTTTCTTCACACATACCACAGTTCCCGGAAACATTAAACATTGCATGCTGAGTATTTCCTTCCGTATGGTCATTCATATCCATTTCGCCATGATTATGCCCGGTTGAAGCCTCGCCTCCTTTTGGATTCATCATACTTGGTAATCCAATTAATTGCGCTGCTGCATCAATCTTAAACACACCATTTGTAGCTATTTCCTCACCTGCATCCAGACCTTCTTTCACAACATAAAATGCTCCTGCTTCCGGACCCAATACTATTTCACGATACAAGAAGGTTGGAGATTCACGCTCCTGAACCTTAGTGTAAACCACCGCTCTTTTACCCGTCCATAATACCGCAGACTTAGGAATAATAAGGGCAGTTTGACCTTCTGCTATTTTAGACTGTAGCACTCCATTGGTAAACATTTCTGGTTTTAAGCGTAAATCTTTATTGTTAATCTCCGCACGTACCTTAGCTACTCTTGTTTTAGAATCTATGATAGGATCAACATAGGTCACCTTTGTCTTAAATTCTTCACCTGGCAATGCCTGTAAAGTAAAGTTTATCTTATCACCAATTTTTATCCACGGCAAGTCTGTTTCATAGGCATCAAACATAGCCCATAGTTTGGTTAAATCAACAACTTTAAATAAGGCAGTTCCTTCCTTTACATAGTCACCTAATGCTACATGACGCATAATTACTGTTCCTGTTATTGGTGACAGAACTTCAAAATTAACTTCCGGCTCTCCGGAGGCTTCAATTTTATCAATTTGACTTTCTGACAGATCCCAAGCTTTTAATTTAGCTCTTGCTGCCTTGTATAAGGAAGGATTATTTTCTTTAAACTCTGAAGCCTCTATTAACTCACGTTGTGCACTTATTAAATTTGGTGAGTATATAGTGGCTAATTTCTGCCCCTTATGAACTTCCTGACCAGTAAAATTAACAAAGAGTTCTTCGATACGGCCTCCAAAACGCGCAGTCAGTTCTGCAATTCTTCTTTCATCTACATGCAATTTTCCCTGCATATATATAGACTTACTAGGCTCTCCAATAACTACTTTTGAAGTTTGAATCTCAGCTAGTTTTGCAGCAGATTCACTCATGACAATTTCATTCGGGTCTGTATGTTCTCCACCGCCCATCGACGACAATGGAATTAAATCCATGGCACAAATGGGGCATAAACCTGGTTTATCCTGCTTTATTTGAGGGTGCATTGAACAAGTCCAAATTGTGGCATCTTCTTCGTGGTTATGGCCTGCATGTTCATCTTCAGAACCATTCGTACTACCAGAAGGTGATATCATCCATCCGATAACCAGTCCTACAATCAATACCCCAAGGACTAATTTGTAATTGGTTTTTATATTTTGAAATATTGTTTTCATTTCTCTGTAATTATATCGTTATCACTTGATGAATACTTTCGTTATTTACCCATTAAATAATGGATAAAAGCCACTGCAGCCTGTTTATCAGTGCGTGCTTTTTCCAACTCCAGATTGTATTTTAACAAACGCCTTTCCATTCGCAGAATTTCCTCAAAATTCTTATTCGCATAAGCATATTCTGTTTCCAATAATTTTAAGGCTTTCTTTGCGATTGTCAACTGCTTATCAAATAATTCAATTCTACGCTGAGCATCCCGATAATCTTTCCAGGAGTTCTCAAATACTGTTTCCAATACATTTTCCTTATCTATGCGCTCATAATCCTTGGCTGTTTCCATGTAAATTACTTCCTGAACCATGCTTTTGTATTTATTTCGATACAAAGGGATAGATAATCCTACCTTAGGGAATGCGATAGCATCCTTGCCTGATAAATTATTGTCACCTTTTCCAATTGAAACATAGTCAATGCCAAGACTGAATGTTGGAGCTCCCTGTTTTTTTGCTGATTGTCTCTTAAATAAAAGTGCACTCTTTTGCATATCGATGCTTAAGAGCTGATGATTCTTTAATTGAATAGAGTCCAATACTGCATCCTTTGTATACAGAATATCTGTAGACCATAACTCTTGGGGATAAGTAATAACCTCATTTTTCTCTGCATTCAGCAGGTTACTGAAGGAAACTTCAAGTACTTGTTGTTTATCCCTTAATAGAGCCAGTTGATTCTCCAAATCGTTAATCTCCATCTCAATCCTGTATTGATCAACTGCAGATACCTGATCTGCTTCGACCTTTACTATGGCCAACTTTTTAAATGTATTCAATATCTCGATGTTTTCCAGGGTGATAGCAGTAGCCTTGTTATTGAAATAAAGGTTGTACCAATTTGCTTTTACCTCATTAAACAGTTTCGACTTGTTCTCTTCAAATACCTCATACAAAGCTTTCGCTTCTTCTATACTGGCATTTTCCTTAGCCTTTAATGTTCCAAACCAGGGAAACATTTGAGTGGCTGAAATTCTGAAATCCTGAGGGCCATTTCGGGTTTCAACAGGTTGAATAAAATAAGCAAAAGCCAACTGCGGGTCAGGCAATGTACCTACTTGTGGTGCTTTTTCAAGTGCAGCCAGGTATTTATTGAAAGAGGCTTTTAAAGCGGGATTATTCTCTGCAGCAGTTTTAAGGTAGCTTTCAAGTGGATCCTGAGCATGTACCCAATTCCATAACAGGAAAATTAAAATTATATATAGTAATCGTTTCATTATTTTACCTTTACGTTATTCTTTATTTTGTTGATTTTTATATGATTTAGTCAGGTACTTAGCACGCTGACAGATCATAATTTTAATCACCTTTATCCTTTTCACCTTCTAACCCTGCCACCTTACGTTCCTGCCACATGCTATAAAGCACTGGAACCACAAACATGGTTAAGACCTCAATGGTCATACCTCCAAATAAAGGGATGGCCATAGGAACCATTATATCAGAACCTTTACCTGTAGATGTTAATACGGGCAATAGTGCAATGATGGTTGTAGCAGTAGTCATTATGGCCGGACGTACACGTTTTGAACCTGCTTCCAAAACTAAAGCCCTCACTTCCTTAATCGTTTTTGGCTTTCTTTTTTCCTGAAGTTGTTTAATATATGTACTGATTAAAACACCATCGTCAGTGGCAACACCAAACAGGGCGATAAAACCAACCCAAACTGCAACACTCAGATTAATGGTATTCACCTGAAACAGATTGCGCAAACTTATTCCTGCTACAGAACCATCCATAAACCAAGGCTGACCATACAACCAAAGCATAATGAAACCGCCGGACAATGCCACAATAATTCCTGAGAAAATCAAACTGGTTGAAACAACCGACTTAAACTGGAAGTACAGAATGAGAAAAATGATGATTAAGGATATCGGAATTACAATAAGCAGGCGCTTGGTAGCACGTATCTGATTTTCATAATTACCGGTAAACTTATAACTCACCCCGGCAGGAAGAGAAAATGCTCCATTATCCATTTGTTCCTTTAGGTACTTTTGTGCATTTTCAACCACATCCACTTCTGCAAAACCTTCCTTTTTATCGAAAATTACATATCCCACCAAAAAGGTATCCTCACTTTTAATCATCTGGGGACCTCTCACATAATGCAAGGTCACTAATTCTCCTAAAGGAATTTGAGCTCCTGAAGGTGTTGGAATTAAAATGCGTTTCAGATCGTCAGGATTGTCCCTGAATTCCCGAGCGTAACGCAGTCTCACAGGAAAACGCTCCCTACCTTCAACAGTTGTAGTAAGTGGCATACCTCCAATGGCACTACCAATAACAGCCTGTAGGTTCTTTACACTTAAACCATAACGCGCAATGGCATCTCTGTTAATTTCCATTTCAAGGTAGGGCTTACCAACAACTCGGTCGGCGAACACAGACATACGCTGCACACCTTCTACATTCTTTAATTGTTTTTCAAGTTCAAAGCCAACTTTTTCAATGCTTTCAAGGTTAGGCCCGTACACCTTGATACCCATTGGAGCACGCATACCTGTTTGTAACATCACTAATCGTGTTGAAATAGGCTGCAACTTTGGAGCAGAGGTTAAACCCGGTATGTTACTTTTATCAATAATGGCTTGCCAGATATCATCTGGTGAAGTAATTTCTTTGCGCCATTGCCTGAAGTATTCTCCGTTTTTATCTATCGTTAAATTTTCCTTATCTATCAATCGAAATGCTTCTTCCTTTGGATTATAGGTTGAACCATCTTTCAGTAGAAAAGCACCTTCATTGTTAGTTTTAAAGCGCATTCGATGCCCTTTTTCATTCAGAATATATTCTGGTTTATAATTAATTACATTCTCGTACATAGAAGTTGGTGCCGGATCTAAAGCCGAATTCACACGTCCCCATTTACCAACAACAGTTTCAACTTCAGGTATGGAGTTAATTTGCTTATCCAGTATGCGAATGACTTCAAGGTTTTCTTCAATGCCTGAGTGAGGCATTGTTGTTGGCATTAACAAAAACGAACCTTCATCTAATGATGGCATAAACTCTTTTCCTATACCCGGTAGTTTCTTATCCAGATAAGCATATGAATCAGTGTTTTTTATGAATTGAGGTAAAAAACCAAACAGCTTATCAAAGCCTTGCCAACTTGTTATTCCAAACAAAACAACAAATATAGGTACAGCTAAAAAAGTCCATTTGTTATCCAAACACCATTGTAAGATGCGTTTATAGAACACTACTACCAACGACATACTACCTAATACCGCTGTTACGATAGCTATCACAAAAAGGAAATTGGCAAACATGCTATTTTGTGCACCAAGTGGCATCCATGCCTTTGTTAAATAAAAAACAACGACTACAATAGTGATAAAAATATTGATCAGATTGATCCAATTCTTCTGATGTTCTTTCCACCTGTAAGCAAGCAAACCATTGATACCAAATGCTGAAATAGCCAGTGCAATATAATTACCTGAAACAATTGTCAGAACAACACCTGCCACAGAAAGGATAATATTACCCAATCTTTGGTAGCGCTTTTTATCAATTTTGATGGAGAAAATTAAGTGTGCTAAAGTTGGTATTATGATCAATCCAATTAATAATGCCGAAATCATGGTAAAGGTTTTTGTGAAAGCCAGTGGCTTAAACAGTTTTCCTTCAGCAGCTTCCATGGCAAATACAGGTAAGAAACTGATAATAGTTGTTGATAATGCTGTAATCACAGCTCCTGCAACCTCGGTTGTTGCAGTATACACAACCGTGAGCAATTCTTTTCCTTTAGCCCCTTTATTTTCTGGTAGTTCAATATGCCGGATAATATTTTCAACAAAAACCACACCTACATCTACCATCACACCAATCGCAATTGCAATCCCTGAAAGGGCAACAATATTGGCATCAACCCCAAACTGTCGCATGGTGATAAAAGTGATAAGAACACCTATAGGTAAAAGACTGGAGATAAGAAAAGAGGCTCGCAGGTTAAATACCAACACAATCACCACCAGAATACTAATTAACAATTCAAGTGAGATGGCCTCTTCCAGCGTACCCAATGTTTCTTTAATCAACCCTGTACGGTCATAAAACGGTACAATGGTAACTTTGGATACAGTGCCGTCAGCTAACGTTTTAGAAGGTAAGCCCGGTTCAATCTCCGCAATCTTGGCCTTCATATTTTCGATTGTCTTAAGTGGGTTGGCACCATACCGAGCCACTACAACACCACCAACGGCTTCTGCACCACCTTTATCTAATCCACCTCGTCTTGTCGCAGGTCCAAAGTTTATTTTTGCAACATCTTTCAACCGGATAGGAACATTGTTACGCACAGCAACAACACTCTTTTCCAGGTCTTCCAGATTTTTTATATAGCCAAGAGCACGAACCAGATATTCTGCCCTGTTAAATTCGATTGTACGTGCGCCAATATCCAGATTACTATTTTTAACAGCTGACATAATTTGAGCAATAGTTACATCGTGCGCCTTCATGGCGTTGGGGTCAATATCAACCTGGTATTCTTTTACAAAACCACCAATGGAAGCCACCTCTGCTACTCCTTCAGCCGAAGTTAAAGAGTAACGAACATAGAAATCCTGAATGGTTCTCAATTCATGTGGGTCCCAGCCCCCGGTTGGATTACCGTCAGCATCCCGCCCTTCAAGCGTGTACCAATAGATTTGTCCCAAAGCTGTTGCATCTGGCCCAAGCGCTGGTGATACATCGGGTGGCAATGTACCAGCAGGTAATGAATTTAGTTTTTCAAGAATCCGTGTCCGACTCCAGTAAAACTCCACATCTTCGTCGAAAATGATGTATATGCTGGATAAGCCAAATATAGAATTGCTGCGTATAGTTTTTACCCCGGGTATACCTAACAATGAGGTGGTTAATGGGTAGGAAATCTGGTCTTCAATATCCTGAGGTGAACGGCCCGGCCACTCTGTATATACAATTTGTTGATTCTCACCGATATCAGGTATCGCATCAACAGGCACAGGGTCACTTGGCAATATACCAGTTTCCCAGCCAAATGGAGAAGTGATTATTCCCCAACTGATAAAAACAAGCAATACTAAAAAAGTAACCAGCTTATTTTCCAGAAAAAATTTAATTATTCTGTTTAACATACCAACAGATTTTTATTAAATGTTTATTTCAATAAAAGTTACGAAAAAATTATTGGCAAAGAGAAGAAGTATAATGAGTTACTGTATGCATCTATTGGTTAAGCAATAGATATAAAATATACTTCATTTCTCTTTTTAGAATTAATGTATAGTTAATTCAATATCGTTAAAATCAAGTCGTTAAATATTGAAAGTTAATTCAATGCCCAATTATTACTATTTCCAAAAGATATTGAAAGAATTAGATACATTAATTCAATTTATTATTTACAATGCAGTTGAATTTATTGAGCAAATAATAAATATAAAGGTATATTTCAATTGAGATATGTTTGCAGTAATGCCAGTCGTGTTTGTATCAACGGTGGGGGAGATGCATCTTCTGTTACAAAAACTGGCTTTTCAATTATTTTAAATATATCAAAATTTAAAACAAAGTAAACAGGGAAAAGAATATCTAGTTCTGCGATATTAATGTTATGAATGATATCCGAACTAACAAAATTATCTTTAACTTCATAATGCTGAGTCCTATTCTCACAACATCCACAATCATCATCACAACAAGATTTAGCCTCGGTAAGAATAGAAGTTGAAACCAACTTACCTCCACAATAGTGCATAGAAAAAGTGATTCCGGTTGTTGAAATTAACAGGAATAATGTTACAATAATATGTATGAATTTTCTAAGCATAGGTACAAATATAACGGTTTCTAATAAAATATGTTTATGAAATATTGGTTCAGATGTATAATATTATGGCCTTTGATTGGAGCATAGTGCATAGAGCAAAGGGTTTGGAGATGTTGACAAAGAACAAGGAACAAGGAAACGGGAGAGATTAATTCTCTGATTGAAAACTTTTTTGGTAAGTAGTAAACATATATTTTTAAGCAATGAATACAACCTCAAAATTATTTTAATTGATTATTCTTTATTATATAAATTATTCCCAAAATAAAATAAACAATACTTATGCAACAACTTCTATTTATAATTATCATTATTATTTCACTTCATTCATGTACTCAAAAATCTGTAGTTGAAGAAAGTAAACTAGTATCAAAGAGTGATTTGGTGGTTGATAATATACTTAGCCGCAGAGCAATCAGAAAATACACTGAAGAACAAGTCTCTAAAGAAAAATTAGATACGATCTTAAAATGTGCTATTTATGCTCCAAGTGCACTAAACAGACAACCATGGCAGGTAAGAGCTATTCAAAATAAAGATCTTTTGGATGAAATAAATCAGCGCTTTTTAAATTATGCTCAAGGTAAAGAGTTTAAAGGTAGTGCCTCAAGATATAAAGAACCTGGATTTAGTATTTTCCATAATTCACCTACATTAATTGTAATTGCCAGAGATGTAAATATTGGTACAAGTACTTTGGATTGTGGTATTATGTTACAAAATATTTTACTAAGTGCACATGCCGTGGGATTAGGAACTTGTCCAATTGGTTCATTGGTGCCAGTATTGAATTTACCTGAAAATAAAGATATTTTGGATCGTATAGAAATTCCGGAAGGTTTTGAGGTGGTAATCAATGTTTCATTAGGTTATGCAGATGAACAACCTAAAGTGAAAAAACGAGATGAAAATAGAGTAAAGATTTTGGAGTAGTTTAAATGATCTTTTGACATAAATTGAAATCAGGCAAAATATTTTGTATTTTATAAAAGATTAGAATAATCAAAAAACAGATCTATGATAAACTACACGAAAGAAGAACTTGAGGAATTAATTCAAAAAGAAGTTGAAATTGAACTTGGAGATGAAGATGAAGTATTCACCTTTAAAGGTAAAATTATTAGCTATAATGCAGATGGTAATGATTCTGAAGTACTATCCGATTTTTGTTTCCATACAGTTCATGGTGCCATAAAAACTTTTAGCTTTAGTAATTTGAAAGATATTAAGGTGCTTGACCATTGAACCTAGTAAAGTGTTAATTATAAAGCTCAAATATGAAGCAAAACAAAGCTGTATCAAAAAAATAAGAATCTTTATTTTTGGTACAGCTTTGCTTTTACTTAAATATCATTAGTTCTATTGCTTTTATTCATGATGAACACCCATTTTGTCCATAATATGATCTACTACATGGCAGTGTTCTTCCTGAGGACTAAATAAAATAATATTTGAGTCTTCATTTGCTATTACTGTATGACCTGGAGGCCAATAGAATAAATCACCAGTTACATTATTCTCTTCTGTTTTATTTGTATATCTAACAGTAATATTACCGTTTAATACATAACCCCAGTGTGGTGATTGACACATATTATCTTCTAAGCCTTCCAACAAAGGCGAAATATCCGTTCCTTTTGAAAGAGTAAAAAATTCTCCAGCCATTTTGCCATATCCTGTGGCATCACCAAAATCTCTTTTCTGACGTGCTACTGCTGCAGGTGAATCAATTCTTACAGGCACATCTTCTTTTGCTATTTTCATAATATTTGATTTTTTAGTTAGAATAATAAAAGAACTACAGGTCTTTATATGCTGCAAGTTAGTATTGAGGAAGTGTATTGGACTATTAATAAGAATTCAAATACTAGTAATTATAGGTCAGTATATAGTAAAACGTATAAAGTTGAAAGACGAAAATTAAAACATATTAACAGTAGATCTATTCGGTATGTATTACTGCTATATTTAACTAAGGTTACTTTATAATAGCCTCAGTTGAAATACCATTCCAAACAGAAGGTCACTATTTTCATTTTCCAAGTTTACTATTGAATTCAGACGGTATAATGGAATATCGGTTCTTGAAGCACTTTGAAAAATACGAAGGACTGCCAAAACCTGTCTCATAGGCTATTTCAGAAAGACTCAATTCACCTTGTTCAATCAAGTTTAAAGCTTTTATTAACTTATATTCTCGTATAAATTCCTGAGGTGATAGACTTGTTAATGATACAATGGTTCTATAAAGTTTTGATTTACTAACTCCCAAATCTAATGCAAGTTCATTAATGCTAAAATTATATATACATAGTTTTTTGTTTAAGATATCCATCATCTGGTGAATAAAATTCTCTTCTAAAGCGCTTAATATTTGAATTCCATTTACATTTTCATTAAGAATATAACCTTCCTTTCTAAATAACACTGCAATACGGCTTGATACAACCATTTGATTATGATTTGAAAAACAACATAAATACTTAACATTATTAATTCTTTCATTAGTAAATCCTCTGTTATACGCATTTATATGCCCAACACTTATTCCTATTTTAATATGAGAATAAATATTCTTGTCTGCTAATGAGGATAATAAGAGTTTACGTATTTCCAAAGAACATTTAATGGCATTTTTTACTGTTTGAAAGTAACATACAAAGCTTTTATCAAGATGTTCAATAAACTTTCCTTTATGCTTATTAATTTTTTGATTAATGATTCTGAATATATCATTTAAAGTAGCTTTATTGAAATCGTTATGTATATGCTGACTAGGAACCTTATTTAAATAAAATGCAACTATAACTTTTAGGGATGTAGTGTCATTTGATTTTACCATCATCTTTTCAGATTGATGTTTATAAAACTCAGCAAGATGCTTACTTACTTCAATAATCTGCTGATCCTTCTCTTGTACAAGATTAAGTATTGATAATACTGTATCTCTATCAGGAGCTTCAAATAGAAAGTATGAGCTATTATTACGTCCATCAGTCCAGTAGGTTAGAAGCTTACAGTTTAATTCGTTTTGTTGTACTATGCGTTTTAATATGGTATCAATGATGGTAGTGATGTGGTCACTTGTAATTGTATTTTGTACCATGAAGATAGCCATTTCATCAGTTTAAAAATTTAAACCTCAAGTTATGTACTATTATGGTAATGGTCAAGATTATATTGTGATGATGTATAATAGAGTTACCTGCTAGGAAAATTTAACGCAGCGTAATCCGTATAATAAGCAAGCTGTATATCATATACAAGAGCTACAATTAAAAAGGTTGCAGCTCTTTTCAATTGTTCTAAAGTCTAACTTTGTTTATTATAAAAATAAAGTTTCATCTTTACATGATGTAAAATGAATGGAATGAGAATTTGCTAACCGTGAAGAAGAAGAGTGAAGTAAATACTTACACCTGATGAAAAAAAGATTAATTAGGATTCCTAAATGGTTTATTTTATTGTTTGCAATATTGGTTATTTCTTTAATCTCGTATAATCAGTATACAATAGAACAGTATATAAATAGAAATAAATCAAGATATAGTTTTCTGGATGATAGGAGCCGTCAATCATATATTCCATTTACTATTTATGATATATGGGGAATAATATCTATAAAGAAAAAGCAAACAGAGTTATTGTTCTGTGAAGCGCTTTTTAAGCAGTATGGATATCCAGATTCTTGGTCTCCAAATAAGGATTCATATTTAATAAGTATATACTTTACCTCAAAAGATAAAAAGGAATTAATGAAGCCTGGGAAAACTAAATGATGTTTATGTCCGTTCATGTATTCACGCTAGCGGATTTAGAGCAGTACAATCTGTGATATAACCAAGCAGGTAATCAAATACAAGAAATATATTCACCGCTAGTGCGCGATTTCATCGCGTTCTATACAAATATTTACAACCAATTAATCCTTGCAAATTAAGTTTGTTATGAGATAGAGTCATACGATGAAATCGTGCGACAGCAACAGGTATATATTCTCGTACATCTAATTCCCATCAACCATATATTCTTTCAATTTTTCGGTTTTGGGTTGTTTAAACAATTGGTTGGAGGAGCCTTGTTCAATAATTTCTCCGTTCGACATAAATACCACATGGTCGGCCAAACGAATTGCCTGACGTAAAACATGCGTAACCAATACTATGGTGTAATGCTTTTTCATTTCGCGAAATAAGTTTTCAATGATTTTACTGGATATCGGATCTAGTGCCGAAGTGGGTTCATCGGCTAAAATAATTCGTGGTTTAACCGCTAATCCCCTGGCAAGGCATAAACGCTGTTGCTGACCTATGGATAAACAGTTTGGAGAACTATGCAAACGGTCTTTTACTTCCTCCCATAAACCCACTTCCATAAGATGTTTTTGTACATGATAGTCAATCAGCTTTTTATCTCTTACGCCCTTTAATTTAATACCGTAAGCCACGTTTTTATATATGGAAACAGGCAGGGGATAAGGACGTTGTCCTAACAAACCCATCTTCTGACGAATGGACGGAACGTTTTTTTGAGTGTTTAAAATATTATCATTATCAATATAAATATGGCCTGATACATCTAGCTCCTTATATAAATCAGTCAGTTTGTTCATACACTTAAGCAGCGTTGTTTTGCCGCATCCCGATGGTCCCAATAAAACAGTGACTTTGTTTTTAGGGATTTTCAGATTGATATCTTTTAATATCTGATGTTCACCGGCAAAAACATTTAAATCCTTTACATGTAATACAGATTCAGAATCGTATAAAGGCATGGAAGCTTCTGTTTTGTCGGCATTAAGCATTTCTTCTTTGAGCAAGTACATAGTATATCTAGTTTAAATTGGTTTTTGTAAAACGTTTTGAAAACAATCGGGCCATTAAACTAATCATCAGTATAATGATGGTTAATAGCGCAGCCGCAGCAAATGCCCGTTCCCTGACTTCAGGAATAGGAGAACTCAGTTGAAAGAAAATAGCCAATGGCAAAGTAGCTGCAGGTTCGTCTAAATGAATAGGAATTAAATCTGTATATCCTGCTGTAAACAATACCGATGCAGCATCGCCAATTCCTCTACCAAATGCTAATAATAAGGCTGTGATAAATCCCCGGAAACCTTGCTTAAACAATACTTTAAATGCCATTTCAGAACTTGTTGATCCCAGAGCTAATGTGGCTTCCTTTAATCCATTGGGAATGGTGGATAATACCTCGTCGAAAGTGCGTACTACAATCGGTAATACAAGCAAAGAAACAGTTATGATACCGGCAAGTAAAGAAGCATTCATACCTAAAAGCAACATCAATGTAAAACCAAAAGCGCCGTACACGATGGAAGGTACTCCCCATAAAGCATCCAGAACATATCGAATGGTGTTCTGTACTTTTTTGTGTTTTGCCAATTGAACATTAATAAATAATGCAGCAGGAACCCCAATAATGGTAGCCAATATGGTTGCTCCACCAGAGATATATAGCGAACCCATAATGGCATTTAAAACTCCGCCTTCACCGCCGTAGTAGTATCCTCCTTTGGGCGTTTCGGTTATCATACTCCACGATAAAGCATGAAAACCCTTTATAAAAATCAGGATAATAATAAAAGCCAGAGTCGCAATTAAAGAGTACGTTGCAACAGCTGATAAAATGCGGAATATTTTCTCTTCAATAATTTTTTTCTTATTCATTTTTAGCGGATTTATAAATGAAGTATCTAAAAACAAGGTTGATGAACAGAATAATACCAAACAGCAATAGAGCAGCGAACATTAAAGCCGAATCGTACATAGGTATAGAAAGCATTTCGCCATAATTATTGGCAATAAGAGCAGGGAGAGGATAAGCCCCTTCAAATACATCGAATTTAACCTGTATAAGATTACCTACCACCATCATTACAGCCATGGTTTCACCAAAAGCTTTGGCAATACCCAATCCAAATGCCGATATAATTCCAGGAATACCCTTTTTAATTACCACATGTTTTACCGTTTCCCAGTAAGTTGCACCCAAGGATAAAGTGGCCTCTTTTAAACCTGTTGGAATAGTCCGAAATACCTCTATTAACATGTTTAGTATGTAAGGAATACACATAATTGCCAGCACAATTCCTCCTGCCAAAATGGTATAACCCGAAGTGCTTACATTGAATAAAGGAGCCAGGTAAGACGATATAAAAGGAACAATCACAATAATTCCCCAAACACCATAAATTACCGAAGGCAATCCGGCTAAAATATCAATAACCGGGTGCATAAAACTCATAAATCGTTTGGATGAAAACTGGGTTAAAAATATTGCAGTCAACAAACAAACCGGGGCAGACAGCACAAACGCAATCAAAGTAACATATAATGAACCGAGTATAAACGGCAAAAATCCAAATTGCTTTTGATGAGGAAGCCAGGTTGAAGATCCAATTAATTCTCCAAAAGATTGATGCTCCATTAATGGATTGGCTTTAATGTATAATCCCAATCCAATAATCAGAGGTAAAGCCAATATAATACCTATGGAAATAATCATCCAGGTATTGGATATTCTGTCTATAATAATTCGTCTGAAAAGCATGTAGTTGTATTTTGTAAGTTGCGTAGAGCATAGTGCAAAGAACGCAGCGAAAAAGTGATTGAATTGATAATATTAATTTCTAACTCAGCCAGTTTTAAGTCTATAATCTCTAATCTTTTGTCTCAAGTCTTATATACCACCCCGCCTTCGGCACCCCTCCTAAAATTCAGGAGGGGAATGTTTCCTTTGATAAACCATTTCTCTGTCGAAGTAAACATTTTTACGTGCTGTAAATCAATTCTCCTCCTTTCGAAGGAGGAGTATCACGAAGTATGAGTGGGGAGGTGGTTGCTAATTTCAATATAATTGATCTAAAACGTCCATCTTATCCAAATACCCCTTAATTCTTACCGAATCAATCGGCACATAACCAGCTTCTTTAACAAAAGCCTGTCCCTTATTTAACGTCCATCTTAAAAAATCAATGACAGCAGGTTTTGAAGGTTTTTCTTTGGCAACAAAATAGAGTTCTCTGGCAGGAGGAGAAGGATATACACCATCGGCAATAGCTTTTAATAAATAATGAAATGAATCATAAAAGTCTTCCTCTGCATCAATTATTCCGTTTGAATTAATATCAATAGGTATCACCTCAATTCCTATACGTTTTGAACCGGATTTTATGTCGTAAGCAAAAATGGTGTTGTTAAACGCCAGTCCCATCGGGTCGGTGCTCACAGCTTCAGCTAAACCCGGATCTCCGAATATTCCAATGCCTTTGATTTCTTCCTGAGTGGCTCCCATGTAACTGGCCCAGGTTCCTGCCGCACCGCAGGCATCCGATCGTGTGTAAACAGAAATGGGGTAATCCTGATTAGCTTTAATAATATTATTCCACCATGTAATGGTTTGGTCAATAAAGATGGCTTTAAACTCACTTTGCGTTAAACCACGTTTCTTTAATGAATCCAGTAAAGGATGTTTACTACTAATTGTAGGTACAACAGCATCAATGGATAGACCAACCCACCATACACCTTTAGCTTTTTCCACCTGAGTAATTTCTCTTGAAAACATACCCAAATCAACAGCTCCACTCAAGGCATCAGCCATACCTTTACCGGCACCACCTCCAGATATATTAAAACGGATATCAGGATTCTCTTTTTTATATTCTTCCGACCATTTAACAACCAAAGGATATAGGGCAAACGCCCCTGAAATACTGATGGTATTTTGTTTACTGGCATGATTGGCGCAGGAGTAAAATAGAGTAGATACAATTAAAAAGGAAATAGTAATACGAAGTTTATTCATTGTTCTGATATTAAATTACAGAACAAATCTCTTTATAAATGAAGCCTTTAAAAACAGCTATTGAACGTATTTTAATAATACGTAGAAATACTTATTAATTAGGTTTTCGTTGGACGATCAAATCTCAAAATACTTATTCTTAATTGCAAAGATTACCAGCTCAGCCGTATTGCCACATTGAGTCTTAGATAAAAGATTTTCCCTGTGTTTATCAACAGTTCGTTTGCTGATATTTAGTTTATCTCCAATTTCCTGGTTCGATAAACCCTGACAGATATTGAGTAGCACTTCCATTTCTCTCTTTGTAAGTTCGTCGATATCCGGTTGATTTTGTTTCCTGTTCATCTTGGTAACTATGGAAGACAAGATTTCAGGAGAGAAGTAATTTCTATTGTTATAAACCTCTAAAATTGCTGTTTCAACATCGTTAAACTTAGAGTTTTTTACTAAAAAACCTTTGGCTCCGGCTTCAATCATTTCAGTATAAAAATTCTCATCCGAATACATCGAAAGCGCTATGATTTTTAAATCAGGAAACAGCTTTAATGCCTGTTGAGTAGCCTCAATACCATTTAAAACCGGCATGTCAATATCCATCAAAACTACATCAGGAAGATACTCGGCAACATGATCCAAAAAATCTTGTCCGTTTACTGCCTCCCTGATCTCAGAAATGTACTTACTATTAGTCAATAAAAACTTTAAACCTTCCCTAAACAGAGAATGATCATCAACAAGATATATTTTGAGTTTATGTTCCATTTTATTAGATCAATAGGTTCTTCGATTATAGTATTGTTAAATTGTTTATTTGTCGAGTTGTTGATTTGAGATTAATCATCATTTAAACCCTTTCACCCTTAACCTTTCCACCTTTCACCCTCTTGTTATAAAGGTAACCTTATGCTTGCATTAAATCCGCTGTTATGACCACTTGTAATATTAATAGTTCCGTTTAGCGATTTAACACGCGATTTTATATTAATGATACCCATACCTTTTTTAATACTAGAAGTGTCAAAACCATTTCCATTGTCATTGTAAATAAATTCAATATGGTTATTATCTTCATTTATTGAAATATCTACTTGTTGTGCATGAGCATACTTAAGTGTATTGTTTATTAATTCGCAACAAATACGATAAAGAATAACTTCAATGTCTGAACCATACCGCAGTTTTTCAATGTTGCTGGATAGGTTGATTTTAATTGATTCTTTAGAAACGATATTATTGATAAAGTTTTCAATGGCCTTATGTAATCCATAACGTTCCAAAACGTGGGGGGTAAGATGATTTGAAATTTCGCGGGTGGTGTCAATGGCATTATCCACCATATTTTCAACTTTATCTAATAACAAGGTATTTCTTTCTGATATATTGGTTTTATCAATGGCCGAAATCGTCATTTTAGCAGATGATAAAACCGGACCTAGACCATCGTGTAATTCTTTGGAGAAGTATTTACGTTCTTTTTCTTCTGTTCTGATAATGGCAGAAAGCAGTTTAGCCTCGCTTTCTTTACGTAATTTGTGAATTCGGTTTAATACCTCAAATATTTTACGAATATAGATCGAAGCTACAAGCATGGTCAATGAAATAACGACTGCAATCCAGCTGTTTAAAATTGATATTTGATCAGAAGGTGCATCTTTATAAAAGTAAAGTAGTTCAACAAACCTACGGATAGCCATCAATAAAAAACCTATAGAGATACTGATCCAGGCTATATTAAACCTGGTTTTTGGAATTAAACTGATTGTAAAGAAAAAGGCAACAAATTGAGCAACAACAGCAACAATTAAAGCAATTTGAATTTCCATAAGGCAAAGTTATCAGAATGGAGCCTTAAAATTATACGTTTTTATGCGTATTTGTTTTCTGTTTTATGCAGAAAGAACTAACATTTGAATATTTTACAAACTTATAAATGGATTTTAAATTGAAATAAAACCATATTCATTCCTTCTTCATCATTTAAAACTTATTTTTGTAGTTCTGTTGAAAAATGTGAATGATGAGTAAGGCTATTTCCCGTATTATTTCGAAACATAATGAACGAATTATTGCTACCCGCAGCATAAATGAACGTAAAGCACAATTTGTTGAAGCTCCTGAGCATTTGCATCCGGAATTGCAAAACTGGATGAAACAAAACGGGTATAAGCAACTTTATTCGCATCAGGCAGAAATGTTTGAAAAGGCTAGAGCAGGGAAAAGCGTTGTGATCACATCAGGAACCGCCAGTGGTAAATCACTTTCGTTTTATCTTCCGGTAGTGCAACGAATATTAGATAATCCGGCACGCAGAGCCATATTTATTTATCCTACAAAAGCCTTAACCAAAGATCAGTATCGAAACATAAAGGAATTTGTTGCTTTTTTTGGAGAAAACAGAATTCAGGCTGGTGTTTATGATGGAGATACTTCGCCTAATGAACGCAGTAGGATACGTGAGCAAGCCAATATTATACTGACTAACCCAGATATGTTGAATGCCGGATTTTTGCCTAATCATAATAAGTATGGTTTTGCCCATATTTTTGCTAATCTGGATACCATAGTAATTGATGAATTGCATGCCTACAGAGGAGCTTTTGGTTCGCATGTTTCCAATGTATTCAGACGATTGCTAAGAATATGTGATTATCATGGAAATAAGCCTCGTTTTTTATGTAGTTCGGCAACCATAGCCAATCCTCAGGAACTGGCAGAGAATGTTTGTCATACTCCTTTTGAAATAGTGGAGAATGATGGTTCACCAGCTCCTGCTAAACATATTCATTTCTTTCAACCAGAATATTTGGAGGAAGCACAGCGAAAAAAAGCAGTTAGTGAAGAGTTAAAAGTGATACTTCCGGAGTTGATATTTTCTGGTGTAAGATCCATTACATTTTGTCAATCACGCAGGGAATCAGAAGTGGTAACCAAAGAAAGTCGTGATATTTTGGCTTCTGATCCTATGCAATATGGCATTAATATGGCCGATAAGATATCTGCCTACCGTGGAGGATATACTCCTTTGGAAAGAGCTCGTATTGAGAAAGATCTTGTGGATGGTAATCTATTGGGTGTCGTATCAACAAATGCTCTGGAATTAGGTATTGATATTGGTACATTGGATGCCGTTATTATGGGAGGTTTCCCGGGAACCAGAGCCAGTTTTTGGCAACAATTAGGTAGGGCAGGAAGAAGTGGGTCTGAAGCACATGCCATCGTGATGCTAAAGGAAAAACCCTTAGATCAATTTGTAGGTAAAAATCCGGATTGGCTTTTAAATGCTGAATCAGAAAATGCCATCATTGATAAGGACAATCTTTATATCCAATTATCTCATATTCGGGCGGCCTCTGCAGAGTTACCTTTGACAATCGATGATGTTGCTTCTTTTCCTGATTTAGGAGAAATTATTCCTTTATTGATTAAAGAAGGCGAATTAATAGAACAAAACAGTACTTATCAATGGAGTGGGGATATCTCTCCTGCACATGAAATAAGTTTAAGAAACATTACCGGAGATACTATTAAAGTTGTTGATGTTGAAAAAGAAGAAACCATAACAATTGTAGATTTAGTTCAGGCCAAGAAAGAGTTTTATCCGGGTGCAATATATCTTCATGATAGTGTTCAATATAAGTCGCTCGATCTGGATTTAGAAAGCAAAACAGCTTCTGTAAAAGAAGTATTTTCAAATTATTATACTGAACCTCATAAGCCTGGTAATATTTCCATATTGGTAGAACATGAACACGAAAAAGAGCAACGAATCAATCGTTTCTTTGGAGATGTTCGGGTAACTGTTTTAATATCCGGATTTAAGATGATAGAGTTTAATACGCATCAAAATCTTGGATATACAGATCTTTCTGAGATTCTTAAAACTCAGATGGAAACAGAAGCTTGCTGGATAGAAATTCCGGAAAATGTAGTCAGAACATTTGTGGCTACAGGAAAAGCACCTGCTTTAGAACCTGAAACACCTGCAGCAAAAGTTCCCAAGTTTGATTATAGCGAAGGGTTGGTACATTGCCTTAAAGCTGCAGCTTCAATGCGTGTAATGGCTACAGAAAACGATTTAGGAGGTGAGATTTTTTCGTTTGTGGATGAAGAAATCAAACGAACCAAATATGCCGTTGTTCTTTACGATAGCTATCCAGGCGGTTTAGGTTTTTCTGAAAAGGTTTTTGAATACCTGGATCAGATCATTCAAAGCGCAGGCTCTTTTGTAAAGAATTGTGAGTGTAAAAATGGTTGTCCGGTTTGTGTTGGAGATCACCGTGTGGATAAGAGTTTAATTCTTTGGGCTCTTCGTAATTTTTATAAGGAATTACAATCTCCAATGTCAGGAATTATAGGTGAGAGACTCAATAGAGGAGATCATACATCTTTACCTAAGATCAAATGGATGGATGTAAAAAAGAACTGGAATGAGTTACTATTGCGATTTAATCAGGAGGATAGATTTGGTGCTAAATTTTTAAAGGAGGTATCAAATGTTGAGCAAACAGCTGAGACCTTGGTTTTATACATGTCTCCAAGTATTTGGAAAATTGCTAATAATGAAACAGTGCTTAAAGGATTAAAAGGTAAGTTTAATACTATTGTTGAAGTTCCAGAACATTATACCCTAACATTACGAGCTGATAGTGAAATAGATTTTAGGAAAGAGTTGAAAATACGTCGTATGATGGGAGGAGAGAAGGAGGAATGAGGTGTTTTGATTATTGAAGTTATGAGATATTTTTTTATATTGAGTTTAAATTTAGGCAGATGCCAAATTCATTTGTTACCAAACCTAATTTTATGGCAAATAAAAAAAATAAAAGAAAATCTTGTGTTTCGCAAAAAATATCTAAAGGCAAATACAATAATGAATTAAAATCCAAAATGCACAATGTGGTTAAAGCCGCAAAAGCTGAGGAGGCATATCGATTAATTCCCAAGAAAGAATTTGATATGCTATATTTAATGGGAATGAAACCAATTGCTATTTTACCATCTGACGGACAAGATATTCCTTCCTTTTTTCTAAAACAAATTAAAAATTTAACATATTCTTTTTTAAAAAATGAGAAATTCTGTTTTTATGAAAACGGCCCTAAAATTTCTTTATATGACTATTATTTAGTAGGCGAACCATTGCGTTTTCTTCTTCGGAATCTTAGTGATACTACTCAGAATAAAGATTTAATTTTAAAGGGATTTGAATTGTTTATGAATTACACAAATCTGCAAAATGAACCGGGTAAGGCTGCTCGATATCTGGCCGATTTGCTGACTATGAAACTAAGTGCTTTTAGTTTTGGATATACTATATTTCAATTTGATTTTTGTCAAACAAGATCTCTTTATCCTACTATTTTCAATTGCTATTATGTGAAAATTGTTTTTGCAGAACGTAGTAAGGTATCACTTAACAATCATACTCGTGAAGTTTATAAAGTTGGCTATCCTGAAGATAACGATGTAGTTTGGATGACAACCAATCCTTCTAAGTTAGGAATTGAATCTAATTTTGCCGATTTAGAGATTGATATTTATATTCAAAAGCATGCCATTCAACGACTTTATGAACGACTGGATTGTATGGAAAAGTTTGTTATTCATTTATATCTGTTGGAAAGTTTGTGTTGTTTTACTATTGTTAATAACAGGAAAGGTCAGAAGCTTATAGAATTTAAATCAGGCGATATTAAACTTGGTTATTTAGTTTATGAATACGTAGATGGTGTTGTAGTTATTACCACTTTTTTACTAATGACAAATAATGGAACACCCGAGGGAGATCATTTGCAGGAAGTATTAGGCATACAGAAATTGGATAAGCAATATTTGGGAATTGATAAGTTAAAGAATCTGGTTTTTTCTGATATTGTTGAAAACAAACAAATATATGATCTGTTTAGGGATGCAGGATGCGTAAATTTGTTTAAAATACCTAAAGATCAGTTTGTTAAAATTGATGAAAATAAAGAATTAGCCTCAAGATTATCAGAATACTTACAAATAGAAGCTGATGTTTACGCAGATGCTGCAGTTCCGGTTTAAGAACTATTGTTTGGTGCCTGTTTTTGTAGATAGTTTTTTACTTATTAGACAGTTCATAAGAGAGTAAAGTGTGATTATCTAAGCTAAGGGCTTACTCCCAAAGCTTAAGGATTATACCCTTTCTGGGCATTAAGATGGTTAATATAATATTTTAACTACTAGTCATGAAAGGAGGTTATATAAACCCTATGCGTTTATAACAACAATTTATAATTCCATTTTAACCAACAAAACCTTAGCAAAAGCCTTTGAGAATGATTTCTCACCAACAGATTTGAATGAGCATATTAATTCCGTTTCTGTTATTTCTGAAATAGCACCAGTTCCATATTTTTTGTGCCTTATTGAATCGCCAATTTGCCATTCATCCGATAATTGATTGTTAGTAGTTGTTTCATTTTGGTCTCCTGTTGTTTTCCTATTTAATAAAGAATCTGGTATCACATTCAGAAAATAGGAAGGTTCAGCTTCTGTATTTCTTGTTGTAGGTTGTGTATGCCAGCCTATTTCAACATAATTTTTACCTCGCGTTATGGCAACAAACAACAATCGTTTTTCTTCTTTTAAATTCTGACTTCCTTTTTGGTGTTGAGAGAGTGGAATAATACCAGTGTTTGCACCAGCAATATATACATGATCAAACTCAAGACCTTTAGATGCGTGTATCGTTAATAAATGTACTCCATTTCCTTTTTCTTTAATCCTACCGTTGATGTGAAATGAACTCTCCAGTACAACTTGTCCAATAGCAACTTTTAAGGCTGAAATACTATCGAGCCAACTTTGGTTGTTTATGAATAAAAGTAATTGTTCCCAAGCCTGTCTTAAGCTATTTGTATAGTCCTGATGATGAACAGACGTTGGTTTTAATATGTTTTTAAGATTTAAAAAGTCGAGTAATGCTTTAAATTCAATATCAGAAGAGCTAATAAATTCTGATGTAAACTTTTTAATTTGTTGCAACAAAGTAATATGGTCGGCAGAATGATTTTTTCTTTTTGTAATCTGTTGGCAAACTATATCTATGCCTGTAATATTTTCATCTCTGTTATGTAATGCCTGAATAATGCTTTTATTGCGTTTCATTACACCAAAAGTATTGTCAAATATAAGAGCCAAACATGCATCATCATCATCTGCATTGATGCATAGTTTTAATACTTTAAGAAAATAGTTTTGTACAGGATTATCATGGAGCTCGTCTTTTTTAACCAATTGATATGGTATGTCTGATTGTTTTAATACTGTTTCAACTATTTTAATTTGTTGATGTGTTCTGAATAGTATTGCAATAGTATCTAACGAGATGTTTTCATTTTTTAGAGAAAGCAACTTTTCTTTAAGATAAAAAGCTTCCTGCTGATCATCAAAATGGCGCACCAAATTTATAGTTTGTCCACTATGCCGAGTTGCAATTAGAGACCCGTCATTTTCATACAAAAGACTTTCAGCAGCAGATAATATATTTTCTGTGCTTCTGTAGTTTTGTGGTAATTCCATCCATGTGGCATTCCATTTCTTTTGTATTTCCTGAAATATATTTTCTTTACTGCCTCTCCATCCGTAGATGCTTTGGTTTTGATCACCTACAACAAATAATGCTGTGTTTTTACCTCTGATATTTTCAATTAAGGTAAGCTGGCTTTCGTTACAATCCTGAAACTCATCAACAATAATCCAATCAGGAGAATTCAACTGATTATGATTTAATAAATTGTTACATAAGTCAATTAAATCATCAAAATCCATGCTGTTGGTAGTCCTCTTTTCTTTTTCAGCTATCTCTACCATCAACTCAAAATCATCTTCAGATTTCATATTTCCCATTATGATTTCTTTTGATGCTTTATAGTTTTTCCAACGTTTATTTAGCTGATTTATATATTTAATTGTTAGGTTATTCTGGATAATTAGACGTTCGAGGAATTCTTGTTTTTCCTGTTCATCCATAACCTGAAAACCAGGTTTAAAACCCAGATCGATTAAATTTGCGTGTTCATTCAATAGTTGTCTTGCTATGGAATGAAAAGTGCCAAAATATTTGAGTTGATCATTAATCAAAGTCACATTTTCTCCGAGATAAGCCGTAATTCGTTCTTTTATTTCTCTGGCTGCTTTATTTGTAAATGTAAGTACAACCATTTTATTAAAAGGTACTTTTAATACGAAATGAAGATAAAACACTTTTGCAATTAGAACTGTGGTTTTACCACTACCCACCATAGCAGAAAGAATTGTATTTTTAGATGGGGTAAACACAGCATGGCGCTGGTGTATATTTAGTCTTTCAAAGGTTAATCCAAGTTTCGAATCAACCTTTCTAATGTTTTCTATTTCCTTGTTATAATCTGAAACAGGTTGGTTTATGATTGGTTTATATTGTTGTTGTACAGCTCGTCCTTCTGCTTCAAATGCATTAAAAATGTTTTCCAGCTTATTTGTATCTGAATTTTTAAGTTTTGAACGAAGGTGCTTGTAACTCATTATACCCTTTAAATAAAAATAGGTTAGCAAATTTATCCGAATAATTTGTCAATAAAAAATGAACTTTAAATAAACATTAAAAAGGATTGTCAGTTTATTGAAATTAAGGAAATTAGATCAGGTTTTTTATAACTTTTTTTCTTAAATTTCGTATACATTATAAACAGGTATTCTATTATGAAGAAAGAGCTAAAGTAACCTGATTACACGGTTGTTTCTACAAAGAGTTTAAGGGTAATTCCGGGTAATACAGGTGTTGATTTTAATATATGTATTTTCCAGAGTAATGAAACACCTAAAATATTTAATACGAAATATTGGTGTTCCATCTGATAATTATAAAATAATAAACAGATGAAAGCCCGAAAAACCATACACGCTGATTTAGAGCATAAAAAATCTCTGTTTTTTGAACTTGGATTAGTCATAAGTTTTGCTCTTGTATTGTTCTCAATGGAATTCAATTTTAAAGAAAAAGCTTCAGATGTTATTGTTTCAGATTATGTTTTAATAACTGAAGAAGAAATGGTACCTATTACCAGACAAGAAGAAACTGTAGCTCCACCACCACCATCTCCAATAAAAACATATGACGTTATTAATATTGTTGAAAATGATATTGAAATAGAGGAAGAGCTTGAAATATTGGATACTGAAACAGATCAGGATGAGATGGTAGAGGTTGTGGAAGAAATTAATATTGAAATGGAAGAGGAAGAAGCATTGGATGCTCCAATTTTTATGGTAGTAGAAGAGATGCCTATTTTTCGTCCTGATATTTGTAAAACTACCATTGAAGGTCAGCAGGAATTAATGCGATATATTGCCTCGGCAATAAGATACCCTGTTATTGCTGCTGAAAATGGTATTCAGGGAAGAGTCTATGTTTCATTTGTAGTTTCTCCTAAAGGAAAAGTAACCAATGTTGAAGTTACAAGAGGTGTATCTAAGGCACTAGATGAAGAAGCTGTTAGAGTGGTTGCAGAGTTACCTGCATTTTCACCGGGTAAACAACGAGGAAAACCAGTAAGGGTTAGATATTCTGTTCCAATAAACTTTGTTCTTAGATAGATTCTACAATAAGTTTTAGAAGTGTATTTTACTATTCTACAGAATGTTTTATTACGCCCTTATTTTTCCATCTTCCACTTAAATAATATATTAATGAACCAATCATCCCTACACACCAACCTGCAGGAATAGCCCACCAAATACCATTTACCCCAAAGCTGTCAGAGAATACAATGGCCAAAGGTATACGAATTAGCCACAAGCTAAAAAGAGATATAAACATCGGTATTAATGTAGCACCTGCACCTCTTAAAACCCCATGCAGAATAAACATTGTAGAAAAAATAAGGTAAAAGGAACTAACAATAACAAGGTAATTTTTACCATGCATGATTACATTCTCGCTATCAGAAAATAGTCTCATTAAATTATCTGAGAATAAATATGCAATTACCATTACAAGAAAAGAAATAGACCAGGCCATAAATAAAGAAGCCCATACGCCTTTCTTTATTCTATCTATTCTATTTGCACCCAAATTCTGGCCAACAAATGCAGATAGAGCAGAGGCCAGGTTTAACGCAGGTAGAGCAGCTAAGGAGTCTATTCTTCCGGCTGCAGTAAATGCTGCTAAAACATCAGAATCAAAGTTGTTTACAATTCTAATTAAAGCCATAATTCCTAAAGCAACAAACGATTGTTGAAATGCTGTAGGAAGGCCTATTTTTATGTTTTGTCTGAAAATTTTAGTGTTAAATACCCATTTCTTTAAATTGAAAGAGATAATATGTTGATGCTTTTGTAAATATACAATGGCCCTGCCAAATGCAATGAATTGAGAGATAACAGTAGCAAAAGCCACACCTTTAATTCCCCATTTAAAGACTACAACAAACAAAATATCGAGTATAATATTCATAATTGTAGAAAAAATCAGAAAACGAAGAGGTGTTTTCGAATCGCCTAGTCCTCTAAGAATAGAAGTAGTTCCATTAAAGCCAAAAAAGGCAATCATACCTGTCATGTAAACAGTGAAATACTCAACCGACTGAGGTAAAATATCATCACCTACATTCAACAATTGGAATATTTCTCTATTGAAGAATATCCCAATAAACATGATCACAAAACTGGCAAAAAACAAGAATATGTAAATGGTTGTGATGGCCTGCTTTACTTCCTGCATTTTTTTTGCACCAAAGTATTGTGATATAACAATGGTTGCGCCACTGCCAATACCTATTACAAAGGCAATTAAAGTATAGAATAAAGGAAAAGATGCACCAACAGCAGCTAATGCTTCATCACCTAAAAACCGACCTACAATAATGCTGTCAATAACATTATATAGTTGTTGAAACAAATTACCCAGCACCATAGGTAGTGCAAAGTTAAATATCAATTTTGCTTCATTTCCTGTTGTAAGGTCTTTCATTCACTCTAATTATATACATTATTAAAACCACTATTATTAAAATAATGTTTTCGTTTCGTAAGGCACAAAGCAACACAATAATTCATGAATAATCAAAAAACGCCTTTACTATTTGTAAAGGCGTTTTTGTTTTTAAAATTGTCTAGTCCTGAAATAGCGTTACATAATACAAGGTAATGTTATGAAAGATAAGATTAAAAGCTTGTATATCAAGCGAACTCAAAAAGACTACAGTTTAAGTTTTAAATTATCGGTGGTCCAAGAAGTGGAAAGTGGATCTATAGGCATTTGCGCAGCCGCACGAAAGTATGGAATACAAAGTCATGGAACGATAACGGAATGGCGAAGAAAATATGGTACCTTTGATAGAAGTTACCAAACAAACAGCCGCATGTCAAAAACACCTCAACAGAAAATATTTGAACTAGAACAGAAGGTCAGATTACTAGAAAAAGAGAAAATATTCCTTGAACAAGAGATGATCAATGCTAGTGATAAAGCTAATATATTAGATCGATTGATACTTCTTGCAGAACAGGAATATGGAATCAAGGTAAGAAAAAACTCCTTGCCCGAACAATCGGAAGCTACGCCAAAGAATTCAAGAAAGCGATAGGAACTCTTTGTGGTTTGTTCGGGATCAGTCGCCAAAGCTATTATCGATCTGGATGGCGAGAGAAGAAGCAAAAAGATGTTGCAGCCGAAGTGGTTTCTTTGGTCACAGCTGTTAGGCTTGAGTTGCCCAGAATAGGAGCAAGAAAATTACAACATTTGCTTGAAGCCCCATTACGGGATTTAGGGGTGGGAAGAGATAAGCTTCTATTAATACTAAGAGCTAACAATATGCTCATTAAACCATTACGTAGCTACCACACTACCACTAACTCAAAACACATGTTCAAGAAACACAAAAATTTAATCGAAGATATTGTGCCTTCAAGACCAGAACAAATTTGGGTTAGTGATATAACGTATATTGGAAGCCGAAACAACCATCGATATCTAGCTCTCATAACTGATGCATATTCTAAAAAGATCGTTGGATATAACCTGTCGGACAGTTTAGAAGCCAATAGTTGTATCAAGGCGCTTAAAATGGCAGTTAAAGATAGAAAATATAAAGAAAAAGAATTGATACACCATTCTGACAGGGGGATTCAATATTGTTGTAATGCATATCAGGAACAATTAATTAAGCATAATCTGATCTGCTCTATGACAGAGTCTTACGATCCATGTGCCAACGCTGTTGCTGAAAGAGTTAATGGTATTTTAAAACAAGAATTCATGTTAGAACAATATAGTTTAAATGCTCCTATGCTAGAGCAATTAGTGAAGCAAAGCATTAGAAAATACAACGAAATGCGTCCTCATCTATCATGTAGATTATTAACGCCAAATCAAATGCATCGTCAGGATAAGATTGCGATAAGAACCTATAAAAAAGTAACAGTCCACAAGGGTACCCTTGTGGACTGTTAAGAATGTTATTAAATTAGTCCAATAATCTGTAACACTTATTTAGGACTAGTCAAATATAGATTATTTATAATCAAATATTAATGTGGTGTTTACATCAGGAATTTTAAAATAAACAGTACAGCTAAGAAATAGCTTACAATTGAAATCTCTTTATATCTTCCAGATAATAATTTTAATATTACGAAAGCCAACATACCAAATACAATACCTTCTGCAATACTATAGGCCAATGGCATCATAATAACAGTTAAAAATACAGGTATTGATTCTGTGTAATCTTCAAGATCTACTTTTAATATAGGTGATAACATAAAAGAACCCACTATAATTAAAGCAGGTGCTGTAGCTGCATCAGGAACCATTAAAAACAATGGAGATAAGAACAATGCAATAAAGAACATGCCTGCGACGGTTAGTGATGTTAATCCTGTTCTACCTCCTTCGGCAACGCCGGAAGCACTCTCAACATAAGTTGTAACTGTTGAAGTACCTAGAGCAGCACCTACTGTTGTTCCGATAGCATCAGCAAATAAAGCCTGTTTTACTCTTGGAAGTTTACCATCTTTATCTAACATATTTGCTTTTGAAGAAACTCCAATCAGAGTACCTACTGTGTCAAACATATCCACAAATAAGAAAGTAAAAAGTACAACTAACATTTTCATAGAGAAGATCTCATGAAAATCAAACTGAAATGCAATAGAACTAATACTAGGAGGTGTTGAAATAATTGAAGTATCAGGTAATTTAGTTACACCTAATGGAATACCTAAAACTGTAGCAGCAAAAATTCCAATTAGAAGTGCTCCTTTAACTTTTAATGCTAATAATACTCCAATAATAACTAAACCAAATGCCATAATTAATACAGTAGGTTCTTTCATACTACCTAATCCCACAAGTACTGCATCATTATTTACAATTAATCCGGCATGTTGCATACCTATAAAAGCAATAAACAAACCAATACCTGCAGATATGGCATGTTTCATATTAGTAGGAATTGAGTTAACTATTAATTCTCGGATATTAAATACTGTAAGAACTAAAAATATGATCCCTTCTAAAAATACTGCTGTTAAAGCGAATTGCCAGCTACAATTCATTCCTATACATACTGAGAACGCAAAAAAAGCATTTAATCCCATTCCTGGAGCTAAAGCAAACGGTAATTTTGCCCAAAGAGCCATTACTAAAGTACCAACTATCGCAGATATTGCAGTAGCTGAAAATACAGCATTTACATCCATGCCTGTTTTAGATAGAATATCCGGATTAACAGCAAGGATATAAGCCATTGTCATAAAAGTGGTAATCCCAGCAATAACTTCTGTTTTTACCGTAGTTTTATTTTCTTTTAGTTTGAAGAATTTTTCTAACATATCTTAAAATTTAGAAAGTCCACTTGACTGCTAATGTAGGATTAACAACAAAATCATTATCAACGAAATTACTGCTCATTTCAATTTCTCCACCAAATGAGAAGTTTGGACAGGCATTATACCATAATTGAGGTTCAGTAAGGAATACATATTTTTTGTCTCCAAAATAAGTATCTTGTCTCCAGAAATCAGCAAATCCTGTCACAGAAAGTTTTCTATCCCAAAAGTGAAGTCCCCAAACAGCTGTTAATTGAAAGCCCGAAAGGTTTTCTGTTGTGTAATCATCATTTATCTTACCATCTTTAATATGCTTATAATTGGCTTGTAGTGTTAATACTTTTGAGAAATCAGCATTATTAAGAGTGTATTGAGCACCAATTAACCACGAGTTATTGATTGGTCCAAAATATGCACCTCCACTATTAAATTCAACTCTAGGCTCAAGTTTTTGAGTTTCATTCCATTTAAAGCTTCGAGCTATTTCCCAGTAGGCTAATGAGAATCCATTATCTGTATTACGATCATCTTCGTTACTGAAGTCCATGTCTACAAAGAAAAATGTACTACCATATTTATCTGGTTTAAACATTTCTAATGTAGTGGTAATCAATTTTCGCTCTTCACCAAAATCATAATGTACCTGAAGATTTTGAGCAATACTTAATTTTCCTAAGAAAATCAATAATACACTAAGTAAAACTAATTTTTTCATGTGTCTAAATTTTGTTTTTAATTGTCACATGGAACAAACCATAATAGTTATTTTTCTGTGTAAGAAAATTCATAAAATGGCTCGTTTCCTACGTTTTCTTCTTTTGTTAAATGTGATTGTTTAGGAATTAATTATTTATCTATTAATATAATACAATTATATTATAGTTAAATATCATTTCCCGTGAATCATTAAATAAGCGTTTTCATTTGAGTAATTAAGGGCACAAAAATAGAATTATTTATTATGCAGATAAAAAAAAGAATAAGAACTTGCTTTTTTTATAAAAGGTATGATAATTGATTAAGGCCTCAGACTAATTTTAATATTTGTCCGAAACATTTTTTTCTATCTTTGCCGATGATGAGAACAAAATTACATTATATAATATTTTGCTTATTTATAAGCACATTAGTTGCAGCTCAACCAGGAGGAGAAGGGAGACCTGATAATATGCCTCAAAGGGGACAACAGATGCAACAGAATCAGTTAAAAAAGGATACTATAATCAATTTACAAGACAGATTATGGTCTTGGAAAATGAAAGATGATTACACGTTGATTGATACAATGGTTGTAGATACTATTACATCCGGTTTTCAAAATTATGATCCAATTTATCGAAATAGTTTCTCTAATATAGATTTAGGTAATAAAGGAAGTGCTTATACAACGAATTTATTATCAAACAAATCATCTTTTAATGAATTCATCTTTATTAATTCATTGCAAAATCAGTTTGTTCAGCCTGAGGATATTCAGTATTTTAATACAAAGGTCCCATATACTAATTTAACTTATATAAATGCGGGTCCTGGTCGTAGATCAGAGGAGAATTTCACAGGTTTCTTTACACAGAATATTAATAAAGACTGGAATTTAGGGATACGTTATAATCTTGTATCTACAATAGGCTTGTATGAAGCACAAAAAGTTGACAATCGTAATTTCAATTTGTATTCAAGTTATCATAGCCCCAAATATTCAATGCATGCTGTTATAACATATAATAGTATAGAGCATCTTGAAAATGGAGGACTGGATAATGATGATCATACTTACATAACAGATTCTGAAAAGAGAAAAGAATATAAAAGGGCAGAGGACATTCCTGTAAAATATATGTCGGCTACCAATAAGATTAATAATTTTCAGATTTTTTATAACCATTCATTGGGTATAGGAAAAATAAATCTCAAAAGAGATCATAATGATTCTATAGATACAGAAATTGCTGATGTTGAAGATTATGAACTACCAGTAAGTACTGTATATCATACATTACATGCGGGTAATTATAAACGTGTTTATAAAATTGATGAATTAGACAGTTATCTGGATGATGATAAATTGATTCCTTTATATGATAATATTTATGCTGATACTTTACAAACACGAGACTCTACTTCGTATTCATTTTTAAAGAATACATTTCAAATTAGGTTTAATGAAGAGGCAAACTCATTATTTAAATTTGGTGTTCGTGCATTTTTAACAAATGAGATAAAATATTATAAATACCAGAAGTCCCCTACTAGTTATACAATTGATGAAGATTATGATTACGATATTCCAAATTACAGACATAATGATACAACACTAGTGACAACAGCAGTTGGAGGACAGGTATTTAAAAATTTAGGGAAGAATTTCTGGTGGAATTTGGGAGGTAAGATATATGTTCAGGGTTATAGATTAGGAGATGTAGATTTGCAGGGTAATATAAATTCCTTGTATAGGATTTTTAAAGATACGGCTGGTATTTATGGTAGAGGTAGAATTCTATTAAAGAGTCCTGAATTACTGCAGGAAAATTATTATTCAAACCATTTTCAATGGGATAAAAGCTTTAAGCAGGAAAAATTGGTAAATATTGAAGTAGGATTAAAAATTCCAACCCGAAGGTTAAAGTTATCATGGGAGTCAAAAGTATTCACAGATTATATGTATTGGAACAGTGAAGCTTTGCCAGATCAAACATCCGAAGTTATAAGTGCTTTCCAGCTTACTTTAACTAAAGATTTCACCTTTGGTCCATTGCATAGTGACAATAAGCTTGCCTACCAATTTACAAGTAATCAGGCCTATTTGCCGTTGCCTGAATTTGCCGGATACAGTTCCAATTATTTAAATTTTTATCTTGCTAAACGAGTACTTCAAATTCAGGTTGGAGTTGATGCAAAGTATCATACAGAATACTATACTCCCGGTTACATGCCTGCAACAGGACAGTTTTACAACCAAAATGTAATTAAAGTTGGTAATTATCCATTTTTAGACGCTTTTGTAAATTTGCATATTAAAAGAGCAAGAGTATTTATTAAACTAGATCACATTAATCAAAGTTTTATGGATAGAAATTACTTCCTGACTTTAGGTTATCCTCATGCTCCAATGCGTGTAAAATGGGGTGTTTCGTGGAATTTCTATGATTAAGAATTGTTCTAATTTAGCATACTCATCAAAGAACTTTTGCAGCAAAGTATAAATGATATATCTTTGTGGGCTAAAGTTAAATTCTTACTTATGAGAGGTATAGAAAGATTTGTTTGGCTTTTACTTGTTGTTATGGTAGGTTGTACACCTTCCGGCAATAAAGTAAAAACTAATAAAGTTGATGAAGAAGTTGCATTTGACTTAAAGCAAATAAAAGAGCGAGGAAAACTTATAGTTGTTACTGACTATAATTCTACCAATTATTTTATATATAAAGGTACCCCAATGGGTTATCAATTAGAATTATTAAATGAGTTCTGTAATAATTTGGGTATAAAATTAGAGGTTGTAGTAAGTAATGATGTAGAAAAGAATATAGAAGACTTAAGGCAGGGGAAAGTTGATTTAATTGCCCAAAACCTTGCTGTTACAAGAGACCGGGCAAAGAAAATCCAATTTACTGAACCGCACACGTATTCGCGTCAGGTATTAGTGCAAAGGATTGGTGATAAGGATACTACCCGAAACAGAAAGCCTGATTTCAATGCTTTGATTCGAAATCAATTAGATCTTGCCGGAAAAACTATCTATGTACAAAAAGGTTCTTCCTATGTAAATCGTCTGAATAGTCTTTCTGATGAAATTGGAGATACAATTAATGTTGTTGAGATTCCTGATTATGAGGCTGAGCAGCTAATAGGATTAGTAGCAGAAGGTGAGATTTTATATACTATTTGTGATGAAATATTGGCAAGAGTAAATAAAAACTACTACGAAAATATTGATATAGAAACTCCAATTAGTTTTCCACAAAAGCTTGCCTGGGGAGTAAGAAAGAAATCTACAGATTTATTACAGGTTGTAAATAATTGGCTGATCAGGTTTAAAAAGTCAGCAAAATACAATATTATATATAAAAAGTATTTTCTTAATCGTAGATCTACACATATTGTTGATGCTGGTTATAATTCATTGAAAGGAGGGCTTGTTTCCGAATTTGATGATATTATTAAGAAAGAATGTGAGAATATAGACTGGGACTGGAAATTAATTGCTGCATTAATTTATCAGGAATCAAGGTTTTTACCGGAAATAAAAAGTTGGGCTGGAGCTCAAGGGTTAATGCAACTAATGCCTGAAACAGCAAAAACATTTGGTGTACACAACATAACCTCTCCACAGGAGAATATTAGAGGGGGAATTAAATTCTTAAAGTGGCTGGATAAAAGAATGGCTTTAAGGGTTGATGATCCTGAAGAACGTTTGAAATTTGTTTTAGCCTCATATAATGTAGGAATTGGCCATGTATTGGATGCCATGAAATTAGCAGAGAAAAATGGTAAGAATCCGAAAATATGGGAAGGAAACGTAGATTATTATCTATTAAATAAATCTAATCCTAAATATTTTAATGATCCGGTAGTTGAATTTGGATATTGTAGAGGAGAAGAGCCTTATTTATACGTTAATGAGATTCTTGAGCGTTATGAACATTATAAAAATCTAATGGAGTAGGTGATTGTTTGGGTGAATTAATGATTTCTATTAATTCACTCATGATCATAGCTGTTGCACCCCATACTTTACGTCCATCAATATTAATATAAGGAGCTTTAATCAAAATGCCATTCTTTTCTTTTTCAAAGAAATCAATATTTTCTGGATTTACGATTTGTGATAACGAAGCTTCTAAAATAGATTCAACTTCATAAGTATCCGGATTGAATTCAGGTGTATAATTAATATATCCCACGTAAGGCCATACATTAAAATTACTATTGGGAATATATATAGGACTTAATTGACCTATGATTTCAATATCATCGGTATTTACACCTATTTCTTCATATGTTTCTCTTAAAGCTGTTTGACTAAAGTCAAGTTCTCCGGATTCAACTTTTCCTCCTGGTAAACTTATTTGACCACTATGAGCTCCATTATATGTAGGTCGTTGAATAAAAGGAATATAAAGCCTATTGCTTTTAGGGTAAAATAAGATCAATACTGCACTTTCTCTTGTTTCATTTTTATTTGGTTCTTTAAGACCAGTAAACCGAACATTTGGAGACATTTTTAAATGTGCTTTTTCACCAGGTAATTTACCCTTTAATTCATCGCGGAGTATATTGATAAAATTAGTATACATAAACCAGTTCCCTTTCATTGTTAATATACTAATTTATACTTAAAAAAGATTCAATAGATTCTTAATAATTTATAAAATTACAGAAGGATTAAAAAAAAAGAAATGCCAGACGTTTCTGGCATTTCTTTATTGTCTTGTCTTTAATTTAAACCTTTTGTATAAATACATTTACTTATATATAATAATCATGCCACAAATATTTCAGGTAATCTAAAAAACTGTTGATGATGCTTTATTGTGTTGATTATTAGGAGTTAATTTTTAAGGTTAAAATTGAGTTAATGAAAATTAGTAATATGTGGTAATTTCAATATTGTTCATTAACGTTCATGTTGCGTTCGAAGATGAACACATATCTAGTTAGGTTTTAATTTGTATATTTAATAAGGTTGCTATTTAAAGTTTATAAAAATATGTTTTCGAAGAACATGGTCACGAATTAGGCCAATAACCTCCTGCCAATTTTGAAGTGCTTAAAAGTAAATGTTTTAGCAATTGTTATCGAGAAAAGTAAAATATTCCATATAACATGATATTGAATTTAAAGAAAAAATAGTCATTAAATACATTACAAGCTTCAACATTAGCTATACTGATGTCTAATTTGTATTTAAATGACGTTTAAATAGTTATTCCGTACAGTTAAAATTCTAATTGATACTGAATTTTAATAAAAAAATATACAATTAGTTTTATTACTATAAATATAGTACTATATTTATAGTAGTTTTAACAAACAGAATTTCATAAGAAACTACCAATGAGAATCGACAGAATAATATAGTCCGAGTTTTTCAAACTTATAGGGAAGTTTTATATGATCATGTAAAAAATCGATATATGAAAATAAAGCAGTTAACAAAGGCAGAGGAAGAGGTGATGCAAATTCTTTGGGAAATAAAAGAAGGAACAGTGAAGGATATTCTTGATGGTTTTAAAGAAAAACAGCCTGCATACACAACAGTAGCTACTGTTTTAAAGGTTTTAAAAAAGAAAGATATTGTTGAAAATAAAGCTGCAGGGAATACTTACATATATTACCCGAAGGTGACAAAAGAGGAATATTCAACAATTCAGATGCGTCACTTGGTTAACAACTATTTTGGGGGAAGCTTTAAGAGATTGGCAGCTTTTTTTGCAAAAGATAATGATCTTAATCTTGAAGATTTGGAATATATGTTAAAAGAAAGTAAAGGGTCTGATAAAATAGATAAAGATTAACCAATGGAACTTATACATTACTTAACCCGGTCAATACTAATATTATCATCATTTATATTATTGTATTTATTAGCTTATCGTAAAGATAATCACTTCCAACTTTACAGATTATTCTTAATGTTTGGAATTATATGCTCATTTATACTACCATTTATTGAAATTAGATATTCAATTTTCTTAAAGTCGTTGGATGTAAATAATTTCTATAGGCAAATTGATACTACTATAACTACGCCAGTTTTAGATAATGTAATAAATAAAAGAGTAGAAATTAATTGGTTCAATATTGTTTACTGGATATACCTATCAGGAGTAATAATTCTTTTACTAAGATTTATTTATAGTTTGGTTAATATTTTAAAGATGACTAAAAACTGCTCAAAAATAAAAAAAGATGGATTTACATATTTTGTGGGAGATTTAGTCGATGAGCCGTTTACCTTGGGTACATATATTTTCTTAAATAGAGATACTTTTTTTAAAGAAAGTTTTGCTGATATCATAGCTCATGAAAAAGTGCATTTAAAGCAACATCATTGGATTGATGTTTTGTTAGTTGAAATATTAATTATAACTCAGTGGTTTAATCCATTATCATGGTTTTACAGTCGTATAGTAAAACAGAATTTGGAATACATTGCTGATCAGCAAGTCATTAATCTAGGGTTTTCAATAGAAAAGTATATACAATCAATTATTAGTGTAACAATGGGAGCGGAAGCGTCAGTGCTAGCCAATCACTTCCGTTTTTCCCAAAATAAACAACGATTAAAAATGATGAAAAATGTAAGAAAATCCAAATGGAAACAGTTAAAATTATTAATGGTGTTACCATTAGTTAGTTGCTTTTTATGGGCATTTAGTGAACCTGAGTATAAGTATGATTCAAATTCTGATAATACATTAGAGCAAAATCTTGATATTAATAAAGAAAAATTTCTGATCAGAGGTTATGTAAGTGAACCTAATGATACTATTGAATTCACAAAAGAGGATGGGACATGGGAGACAAGAATAATAAGAGGTTGTGAATTACCTGGTACAAGTATAATTATAAAAGGGACAACAAAAGGAACTGTAGCAGATCGAAATGGTTTTTATGAGTTAGAAGTGTCAAAAGGAGACGAAATTGTATATTCTTTTGTTGGTTTTAAAACTACAGTAGTCAGTGTAATTGACCAGAAGAAAATTGATGTACAATTAGAGAAAACTGTATACGAATTGGAATCTTCTGTTAATTATACAAGGCAGGAAGAAAATATTAAAACTTCGTCTGCTAATAAAGAAGAACCTGTTTTTGTAGTTGTTGAAGAAATGCCATCATACAAAGGAGGAAATAATTTATTCTTTGAAAAATTAAATAAACTTGTTAAACAGGCAAAGCATAATGACTCAAAACTCTCAGGAATTGTTAATGTTCAATTTAGGGTTAATGTAAATGGAAACATAGATAAAGTTACAGCCAGAAATAGAATAGAACATAAGGATGCTAAGGTTGCAGTGAATATACTAGCTTCGATAGGAGATTGGAATCCGGGTATCCAAAGAGGAAAACCTGTGCAGTGTTATGTTTCTGTACCTGTAGAATTTAAGTGATAAATAATACTATATTGAGAACCTAAATAACAACAGCATTATTTGGAAGGGAAAGCCATCGGTTTTCCCTTTTTGCATTTAAAAGGAAATAAGTTAAGCGTATTAATTAATCGAAACGAATAGCTTCTACAGGAGTAATTTTAGTGATAAGATAGGATGGACCAATCATCATTACATATGATAAGATAATGGTTGCCAGGTTTAAATATATAAGATGTAAAATATTTAATGACATAGGCACGGTATCCAGGTAATAATTATCAGGATCAAGACTAATTATGCCAAATTGATTTTGTAGGAAATAAATTAATATACCTATAATATTTCCCCAAATAATACCTTTAACAATAATAAAGGATGCTAGGTATAAAAATACTTTTCTGATATTCCAGTTTTGCTTACCTAGGGCTTTTAATATACCAATCATAGCGGTACGTTCCAATATAATGATTAAAAGACCGGAAATCATATTAAAACTTGCAACAAGAATAATAAGAATCAAGATAACTGTTACATTCATATCCAGCATATCAAGCCAGCCCAGAATCTGAGGTTGCTGTTGAGCAATAGTTGTTGTTCGTAACAATCCCCCGTCAGGCGAAATATGTGCAGCAGCCAGTATATCAATATCTCTTGCTGCAGTATTCATTTGATCAAATTTTTCTAAAGTAATTTCATAACCGGTAATCTGATTATCCTCCCAGTTATTTAGCTTGATAATATGTCTGATATCAGCAAAAATATATAGTTTGTCAAACTCTGGTAAATGAGAATCATATATAGCTGATATTTTAAAGTTACGGGCTCTGATCTTATCCTGAAAAAAATAAGTAGGAACCTTATCTCCAACTTTTAATTGCAATAATTGAGCAAGGGTTTTAGAAATTATAATCTCGTTCGATGTATTATCTGAATTTAATTCAGGTTTAGTGCCTTCTACAATTATATCATCAAAGTAACCCCAATCGTAATCTTGTCCAATTCCCTTGATAATAATACCTTGAATATTATCCTTAGTTTTAATTAAACCGGGTTTGGTAGCAAACTCCTGAACTTTAGTAACTCCGGGTAAAGTTTTTAACTGTGTTACAAAGACTGAATCACGTTCTATAGGATTTGTTTCGTAAGAAAAATTATAATCGTAATTAATAACCTGAATGTGAGAACTGAAACCAACTATTTTATTTCGTATTTCTTTTTTAAATCCGGTTCCTATTGCCATTGATAATATCATAACCACCATTCCAATGATTATTCCTAAAGTGGCAACCTTAATCACAGGCCCTGCAAGCTTTTTCCCTGTAACTTCTCCCTTTCTTATTTTGTTGGCTATGTATAAATTGAGATTCAATGTTTCAACAACAATTTTAAATACGTTAATTATCCTGTAATTTGTGGAATCCAAATATAATGGAAATAATATACCTTTTTGTTAAGTTGGCAAAACAATGTGTGGTTCTGTTAATAGATATGATGTATTTCAATATGAAAGGAAGGGAATAAGGAAGAGTAAAAAAAAGCTAAGAGTAAAATCCTCTTAGCTTTAATGTTTTATATTTTTTTCTTTCCGGGATAAGCTTCGAGCGCTTTCTCTATTACGATAAGTGCTTTCTTCAAATCATCTTCATTAAGTACATAGGCGATTCGAACTTCGTCTTTTCCAAGATATCTACTACTGTAAAAACCAGATCCAGGGGCCATCATTACTGTTTGGTTTTCATATTGAAACTCGCCCAATATCCACTGGCAAAAATGATCAGAATCTTCTACAGGTAATTTAGTCATTGTATAAAATGCACCTTTAGGAACTAAAGAACGTACCCCTGGAATTTTATTTAATCCATCAACTAGCACGTTTCTTCTGCCTAAATACTCATTATATACCATTTCTGAGTAATCATCAGCAGCTTCCAATGAAGCACAAGCTGCAATCTGTCCTAATAATGGCGGACTTAAACGAGCCTGAGCAAATTTCATTGCAGAGTCTATCACTTGCTTGTTACGACTCACTAATGCTCCAATACGTATTCCACATTCACTGTATCGTTTACTTACAGAATCGATTAATACAACATTATCCTCTAATCCTTCAAGTTTAAGGGCAGAAATATGGTTGTAATCGTCATAACAAAATTCTCTGTAAACTTCATCAGATAATAAGTATAAATCATTCTTAAGAACAATTTCTCTTAACTGATTTAATTCCTCCTGAGAATATAAATATCCAGTAGGATTGTTCGGATTACATATAAAAATACCTTTAGTTTTAGATGTAATCAATTTTTCAAATTCCTCAATTGGAGGAAGAGCAAAACCATCTTCAAATTTTGAAGTAATAGGTTTTATATTTATTCCTGTAGCAGTAGCAAATCCACTATAGTTTGCATAAAAAGGTTCAGGAATAATAATTTCATCACCAGGATTAAAACAGCAGAAAAAAGCAAACATAAAAGCTTCAGACCCCCCTGTTGTAACCATGATTTGATCCGTATTTACATCGATATCAAATCTTTTATAATATTTGGTGAGTTTTTGCCTGTATTCTAATAAACCAGCAGAGTGGCTGTATTCCAGAATGTTGCGATCAATATCTTTAACGGCATTAATGGCGACCTCAGGAGTGTGAATATCAGGTTGTCCGATATTTAAATGATAAACTTTAACTCCTCTTGCTTTTGCTTCGTCAGCAATAGGAACAAGTTTTCGAATTGGTGAGGGTGGCATATCAACGCCTCTTTTAGATATAGATGGCATATAATCAAAATTTAAAAATTGGATGCAAAAATAACAAAAAGCTGATAAATGTCACATCGAGTTTAATGTAAAAATTAAATAAAGTTTAAATGGCTTTAATTTAATTCGTAAAAGTCATGTGTTTAGTATTTTTATATTTTATAGATTTGAAACATATTGAGGAATTATACGATATAACTGATATATGAGTAACCCAAAAACTACCATAAGTTTATTATTGTTTTTTGTATTATTATTTGCAGGTAATTATACCTATTCTCAGGTTATAAGTGGTGTAGTCAGATCCTCCGATGGAGAAAGTATCCCTTTTGCTTCTATTTTTATAAAAGAACTAACAACCGGTACAACAACCAATATAGAAGGAGAATATATCATTAATTTGGAGCAGGGAACTTATAAGGTTTCTTTTCAGGCACTAGGTTTTTCTAAAGTTATTGAAACAATAACTATCGCAAATGCTGATATTGTAAAGGATATAGTTTTAAAACCACAGGATTATAAGATTAAAGAAGTAAGAGTATATTCCGGAAAAGAAGATCCAGCATATGGTATTATTCGCAAGTCAATCAGTTTAGCTCCTTATTTTTTACGTCAGGTTAAGCATTATAAAGCCAGTGTTTACCTCAAGGGAGGTTTTGACATGAATAAGATACCTGCATTATTCCGCAAGCAATTAAAGGAGGAAGGTGTAGAGCAGGGGAAAACTTATGTAGCTGAGTCCATTAATGAAATCATATTCAATGCTCCCAATAAATATGAGCATCATGTAATATCCAAGCGATCAACAATCCCCAATAACAGTGAAGATGAAGTTTTAGGTTATTTAAACTATAGTTTTTACGATTCGGAAAGCGATATCGCTATATCTCCAATATCCCGTAAAGCGTTTTCTTTTTATAATTATAGGTATGAGGGATTTTTTCAAGAGGGTGATTATTATAATAATAAAATAAAAGTAACACCTAAACGTAAAAATCAAAAGCTGTTTGAAGGCTACATTTATATTGTAGATAATCTATGGAATATACACTCAGTTGATTTGGTAAATGAGCAGTTTTTCGGAAAAATTCGAATCAAACAGGTTCAGGAGGAAGTAAAAGGTAAAGCCTGGCTACCGGTAAGTCATATGTTTGAAGTGGATGTAAAAACGTTTGGTTTTAATGCTACAGCCAATTATGGCGGATCTGTGAAATATGAGGAGGTTTCTTTAGATGAAGATCTTCCAGTTCCAAGTTCTCTGAAAGAGGCTTATGCCATGGAAGAACAAGAAGAAGAGGTAGAAACAACTCCTGAAGTTCCATTATATAAAAATCAACAAAAAATTGAGGATCTTCTTAAAAAAGATGATTTAAACAACAGAGAAATGCTAAAACTTTCCCGATTAATCGAGAAAGAGAATGAAAATATTGAGCAAATGGGCAGAGGACTTCAATTGGAGTCTCTTGATAGTACATATAAAATAGTTCGTGATACTGTTCCTTCAGATAGTGTTGACTGGAATAAAATCAGACCAATTCCTTTAAGTAAAAAAGAAATTGAAAGCCTGGGGATACGGGATTCTTTAACATTGGCGCTTTCCGGAGTAAAACAGGATACAGTAATAGTTGAAGAAGATAAAAATGAATCGCTTAGTGTAATAGGAAATATTATTGGAGGGAAAAAGTATGTTATATCTGATAGTGTTCCTCGAATAACATTGCGTCATTATGGAATTATTGATAAAGAGTCATTTTCATTTAATGCAGTAGATGGTTTTATATTTCAGCAACGTCTTAATTTTAGGTATTATTTTATGAATGAGAAAAAGAGCCTTTTATACCTGCGACCTGATTTTAAATATGCCATAAACAGAAGTGCTTTCAACTGGAATCTTTATGCAAGGTTAAACTATGATAATATTAAGCATACTGTGTTTACCTTAGAAACAGGCCAATGGAGTAAAGACTTTAATGAATATACCGGAATAGCTAATTACCCTAATATTGTATCCTCATTATTGTTTAAAGAGAACTACATGAGATTATACCAGGATAATTATATCAGTATTGATACTAAAACAGATATAGCTAACGGTTTGGTATTTAATGCAAAAATTAAATACCAGGATGTAGATAGGCTTGAAAATTCAACGGACTTTTCATTGGGAAATCAGGAAGGTGAATATTATGATAATAATAATATTGATAGTCGTTTCTTGTCAGATGTATTTCAAAGCAGAAAAGGTGTGCAGTTGAGAACAAGTATACAATATACGCCAATGTATTATTATCGAATTGATAAAGGACGTAAAAGGATGATCGAATCAGAATACCCGACTTTTACCTTAGCTTATGAAAAGGGAATTAAAAAAGTTCTGGATTCGAAATCTGATTATGATTTAATAGAGTTAAGTATCAATCAGGAATTTGAATGGAGTTTTATGTATGCGTTTAACTATGATATACGAGGTGGGTATTATAGTAATAATTCCAGTATGCATTTTTCTAATTTTACCCATTTTAATACAAGTGAAATACCCATATCATTTAAAGATTGGAAACGTAATTTTAACTTATTAGAAGATTATAAATACAGTACCAATAAATGGTATATTGAAGGGCATTTATGTTATTCTACTCCATACTTATTAATTAAGAACCTTCCTTTTTTACAGGATAAACTTTGGAATGAAAATATTTATATTCATCATTTAACACAGCCTGATTTAAAAAATTACAACGAGGTCGGTTATGGAATTAATCAAATATTCTTAATGATGAATATTGGTGTTTTTGCAGGTTTTAAGCAATTTGAATTTAATAATTGGCAAGTGAAATTAAGTTTAAACCTTGATAATTAATAATTGTTGTATATTAAGATTAAGTACCTGTTTATGGAGAATAAATAGGGCAGGATCTTTGTTATAATCACTCGTTTTTACGTCAAAATATACTTTTACTATGAAGAAATTTTTCAGGATTATTGCTATTGTTCTTGGTGTTTTTCTACTTCTGATATTTTTAACTCCCATATTGTTAAAAGGTAAGATTGAGAACATTGCAAAACAAGAAATTAACAGTCAACTTAATGCTAAGGTAAATTGGGATAAATTTTCATTGTCACTTATTAAGAAGTTCCCAAGTTTATCTGTAAATATGACAGGATTAAGTGTTGTAGGAACCCAACAATTTGAAGGAGACACTCTCTTATCAATAAATTCATTCTTAGTATCTGTTGATTTAATGTCTGCTATAAGTGGAGATCAATTAGATGTTGAAGCTATCTTACTGGATAAACCTTCAATATCAGCAATTGTTTTGGCCGATTCTACTGCTAACTGGGATATAATGAAGACTACCTCTGATGAAATACAAGAGGAAACAGAAGATACATCTTCAACAAATTTTGGAATTACCCTACAACAGTTTCAAATTAAAGATGCCACAATTAAATACAATGATAAAACCTCTGATTTAAGTGCATTAATCACAAATCTAAATCTAGATCTTTCTGGTGATTTTAGTGCATCGTCAACTGATTTAAATCTTAATACATCAATAGAGAGGGTTGATGTTACAATGGAAGATATAAAATACTTAAATGGCTTATCCGTTTCTTTATCTGCAGCGATGCTAGCCGATATGGATAAAATGCTTTTTACTTTTAAGGAAAATGATTTAATGCTGAATAGATTGAATCTTGGATTTGATGGGACTGTTGCCATGTTGGAAGAAGGTTATGATTTAGATTTAACGTTGAATACCAAAAGAACTGATTTTAAGGCTATTTTCGATTTAATACCTGATGCTTACCACAGTTATATTGAAGGAATTGATACAAAAGGAAATTTAACCCTAACATCAACAGCAAAAGGAATATATAAAGACCCAGATAATTTACCAGCCTTTAATGTGCTTTTAAATGTATCTGATGGTTCTGTAAAATATCCGGATTTACCAAAATCGCTTAATGACATCAATATTAAATTAACTGTTGAAAATGAAGGTGGATCTCCGGATAATACAATAAGTGAGATAAATAAATTTCACTTCAAACTTGATCAAAATCCTTTTGACGCTTCATTAATTGTAAAAACACCGATAAGTAATGCTCAATATAATGGTGGAATAAAAGGAACTATTAATCTGAATTCTCTAAAGGAAGCATTGCCATTGGATAGTTTTGACATAAAAGGAATTGTGACTGCAGATATAAGTGTTGACGGAGATATGAAAACTATTGAAGCTGAAGCTTATGATGAGATTAAATCAGATGGTAGTATATCATTAAATAATTTCTATTATTCTAGTAAAGATCTTCCACAATCTGTGGATATTCCGACTGCAGTTTTAACATTTTCGCCTAAATCCATTATTCTGGATGATTTTAAATGCATTGTAGGAAAGTCTGATTTTACATTAAAGGGAAAAATAGAAAACTATCTGCCTTATGTTTTTAAAGACGAAACAATAAAAGGAACCTTAACTCATCAATCTAACCTTATTGATGTTAATGAATTTCTTTCCGAAGAAACAGAACAAGATACAACCGTTACTGAGGATACAACAGCATTGGAAACAGTAAACGTTCCTAAAAATATCGATTTTGTCTTCATTTCCTCTATTAACAAGCTTCTGTATGATAAATTAGTAATTGACGATGCTAAAGGAAAAATTACAGTTAATAATGGAATTGTAAAATTGAATGGCATGGAAATGAATTTGCTGGATGGACAAATTATTATGGGAGGAGAGTATAATACGCAAAATGAAAGCAAACCCTTTGCAGATTTTACTTTTAATGCTACAAATATTGATATTACAAAAACTGCAAATTCATTTTCTGTAATAGACTCATTAATGCCTATTGCTAAAAGCTCCAAAGGAAAGATCTCTGCTTCTTTGCATTATAATAGTTTAATTGATAATGAGATGTCTCCCGTAATTTCATCAATAACAGGGGGAGGAGAGATTATTTCACCATTTATAGAAGTGTCAAATTCAAAAGTATTAAATGGTATGGCAAGTCTTCTTAATAATGATAAATACAAGAAACTTAAGGCTGAAAATATAGATATTAACTTCATAATGCAGGATGGTAAAATTATTGTAAAACCATTTAGTCCGACGGTTTTTGATAAAAAACTAACGGTGTATGGTGAACAGGGATTTGATCAATCTTTAAATTACGTAGTAAAAACACCTGTATCTAAAAAAGATGTTGCAGGAGCTTTAGGTTTCCTTGGTGATGGTTTTGCTGATTCAGGTTCTGATTATATTGTTGATGTGATCATAAAGGGAACCGCAAAGGATCCGAAAATGAGTCTTGATCTTTCTGAGGCTTCAAAACAAGCACAAAAAGAAGTAGGTAAAGAGGCTGAAAAAGTAATTAAAGAGGTTCTTAAGGATGAAAATGTACAGAAGACAGTAAATGATTTATTGAAAAGCTTTGGCAAGAAAAAGAAATAATTGATTTTAATGAATAATGTCGGTACTCTAATTGGTGAAGTACCGATTTTTTTATGAGATATTTTGTTATAAAAGAGGTGATTTTTAAGAGAATTGTTTTGATGAATAAGATTCTAATAGTAATTATTCTTTTTGGGGGTATTTTGAGTTTAAATGCTCAAAAACGAAGAGATGGAGATGTGTCAACCTACCATGTAAATAAAACATGGGAAATACCCTTAACTCTTGCATCATACGGTTTTAATATGGGTTATGGCTTTAGCTATTTGAGTGAGCAAAAAGGTTTATCAGAGAATAAGGTTTTAGAATTAGACAGAAACAATATTTGGTGGTTGGATCAATTTGCAACCAGGCAGGATGTGTCTTTTAAAGACAGAGCTCAGGATCTTTCCGATATCTTTTTAAATGCATCCATTATTATACCCGGAATAATTGGTTTAGACAAAAAAGTAAGAGAAGAATGGATTGATATTCTATTAATGTATTTGGAATTACATGCTTATAACAGCACTTTGTATATAGGAACGGCTATGTCTGTAAACAGAACACGACCAATAGCTTATAATCCGGAAGCGACCATTGAAGCAAGGACAGAGAAAGGTACCCGGAATTCTTTTTTTAGCGGACATGTTTCAACGGCAGCATGTGGAAGTTTTTTTGCAGCCAAAGTATATTCTGACCTTCATCCGGAATTGGGTAATAAAAAGTACTTATTATATGGTGCAGCCTGTGTTCCTCCTGCATTAGTAGGATATTACAGGTTTAGAGCAATGAAACATTTTCCTACAGATATTTTAATGGGTCTTGGAGTTGGTGCAGCAACAGGCATTATTATTCCTGAATTACATAAAATATCAAAGAAAAATTCAGGTTTATCATTGAATCCTTATGTAGGGAAAATTAGTGGATTGTATATGAAATATACTTTTATGTAATGGTTGTCGTTAAAAAACAAAAAACAGAACAACTCCTAAAAATGCAATAATAGCTCCAATAATTTCCTTTAGGATAATCTTCTCTTTGAACACCAATACAGATGGAATTATAATTAACACCGGAACGATAGCCATTATTGTAGATGCAATTCCTGTTGTTGTATATTGAATTGATAATAATGATAATGAAACACCAAGGAATGGTCCAAAAACAGAACCAATACTTATACTAATAATCGCTTTTTTATTTTTAAATGCAGCAAAGAGATTTTTCCATTTTTTGAGAAAGAAAAATAGAATAGAAAAACCAATTATTCCTGCCAAAACTCTAATTTGGGTTGATAAAAAAGGATCGTAGTCCTTCATTCCTAATTTTGAAAAGACTAATCCCAGGCCTTGACCTGCAGCGCCTCCAAAAGCCAATAGAATACCTTTGAGAGGATATTTCATTTTTATGGCCTTTTGCTTAGGTTCTTTTGCTAATATAACTAAGGCGATCCCAGCAATTGTAATTGACATCCCCAAAAAGTTTATGGCAGACATTTGTTCATTGAGGATTAACCAACCAAAAAATGCAGCAATTGGTGGAGAAAGAGCCATGATTAACATAGAAACCCTTGCTCCGATAATAACAAAAGCCTGAAAAAGCAATAAATCACCTATAACAAAACCAATTAAACCGCTAATTGGTAACCATATCCATGCTTCAATACTGGCATCCGTTGCAAAAAAGAGTCCTTTTCTGAAATAAGAAAATATTCCAATAATAAAAAAAGCGAAAAATAATCTGATTACATTTACTGGAAGTGAACCAACCTTTTTTCCTGCAGATTCAAAAGCCAATGCTGTAACAGTCCAACACATAGCTGTAGCTAATGCAGCACTTTCTCCAAGTAGCGATTTTTCTATCATTTATATTATCTAATTATCTTATTTTTATGCATATATTTTTTCTTTCTGTATATGAAAATAGCAGGCAAGTATGAGAAAAGTAATCCTAATACCAAATTAATTATAGTCAATTTTACAACACCCAGATTTCTCATAAAGAATGAAAATACAACGAAAAATATGTTTACTGCAGCAATAATCAATGTAATTTGAAGATGTGTAAAACCAAGAGTTAACATACGATGATGAATATGGTTTTTATCTGCAGTAAAAGGTGAGTTACCTCTGGAAACCCGGTATACAAAGATTCTTAATGTATCAATAATTGGAACTATTAATATACCAATTGCAACTGCTGGTGCTGAATTCATCGTATATTTTAGGTTTACAGCATTTTCTGGTTTATTAAATTCAAGAAACTCAACAGCTGTAACAGCTAATAAAAAACCAATCAATAAAGATCCTGTATCTCCCATGAATATCTTTTGATTCTTAGAAAAAATATTGAAGTAGGAAAACCCCAGAAGAGCTCCTATTAATGCCGCGGCAAATACAGGAATGTGATAGCTATCGTTAATGAAAAACCAGATAGAAAATGAAAATATTGAAATAATGCCTGATATTGCAGCTAATCCATCAATACCATCAATAAGATTAAAGCCATTAATGATAAAAATAAAAAAGAATAGTGTTAATAAAAATCCAACCAGGTCACTAAGGTTCAATCCTAAAAATCCATGTAAAGACGTAATTTGTAAGTGACCCCAGCCAATTATCACAAAAGCAGATAGTATTTGTCCAAATAGTTTTACCATTGGCGCTGTAACCATTATGTCATCCTTAATTCCAATGGAAAATATGATTAAAAGAGATGGGATTAGAAATGGTATCTGAGTAAAACTATACCATTCTGCAAATATGGAATATGTAAAAAGAAAACTTAAAAATATTGCAAGTCCTCCTAATGTTGGAATTTTTGTTTTATGTACTGTTCGTTTATTGGGCTCATCATAAAGATTTTTTGATTGAGCCACCCTTAAAATTGACGGTATTGATAAAAATACCAAAACAAAAGAAAAGAGTCCGGCGAACGGAATTAACAGTTTTAACGTAAATGAATTCATAAATTAATTTTATACCTGACAAATGTATAAAAATTGAATATTAAAAGTCTTTATTAATAAGGATTATAATTGTATTGGTTATTTAAACATCAATAATACTTAATTCTTTACTGTGCTATAATAATAGCAGGTCTGTTTTATTCACATATATAATTCATATGTAGTTTCGAATTTACAGATATATATGTTTTACAATTCTAATAAAGTATATATATTTGTAATGAGAATATTCTCTTTAATTTAATTAATTATTATTATGCCACGATTTGATAGAACAGGTCCGGAAGGAAAAGGTGCTAAGACAGGTAGAGGCATGGGAAAGTGTAATCCTGATAATAAAAAACAGCCCGACAATTATCTGGATCTTGAATTAAGAAATTCTAGAAGAGGACTTGGTAAAGGTCATGGATTAGGAAGAGGTTTAGGTCGATCTCATGGTCATGGAAGATCATAGATGGTTTTTCAAATAATCGCAATTTGCGGTTGTTTTTTTGTATAAAACATCTAATTATTGAGATATGAACAAAGGTTATATTCATGTATATACTGGTGATGGCAAAGGCAAAACAACTGCAGCTTTGGGATTATCAATACGTGCAGCAGGTGCAGGTCTTAAAGTATTTTTTGCTCAGTTTATTAAAGGTAAGATATACTCAGAAATAGAAATAATAAATGAAATATCGAATATAACTTTAAAACAATATGGTTTAAATTGCTTTATTGAAAAAGAACCAACCTATGAGGATATAGTTGCGGCAAAAAAAGGATTAAAGGAAGTTGTAAGAATTATAAATCAAGGTGAATATGATCTTATTGTATTAGATGAAGTAAATATTGCCTTATACTATGAACTATTTTCCGTGGAAGAATTAATTACAGTGTTAAAAAATAAACCAGATACTATTGAAATAGTATTAACAGGTCGAAAAGCGCCTGATGAGATTATTGAGATTGCTGACTTTGTTACTGATATGGTTGAATTAAAGCATTATTATGATAAAGGAATAGAAGCACGAAAAGGAATAGAATATTAAGATATAATAAATGAAGATTACTGTTTTATCAGAAAATACAGCAGGAGGTTCATTACTGGCTGAACATGGTTTATCATATTTACTAGAAATAAATGAAACCAAAATATTGTTAGATACCGGGCATAGTGATGTATTTAAGAAAAACGCACTGAAGCTTGGGATTGACATAGATACTGATGTTAACACTGTAGTTTTAAGTCATGGACATTGGGATCATGGTGGAGGACTGGAATATTTGAAACAAAAAAAACTTATAACGCATTCAAAATCTTTTATCAAACGATATAGGGCAGAAGGAAAACAGGATATTGGTTTAACCTTAAGTAAACTTGAGATTGAAAGTAAGTTTGAATTAGTAATTGCAGATAAACCTCATTCTATTTGCAATAATGTATTTTTTCTTGGTGGCATTCCCCGGGAAAATGATTTTGAAGCTAAAATAACTCCATTTGAGGATGAAAACAGACAGCCTGATTTTGTGCCAGATGATTCTGCAATTGCTATAGTTGAAAATGGCCAGTTAATAATAGTTACCGGATGTTCACACTCTGGTATTTGCAATATAATTGAATATGCAAAAGAGGTTACTGGAGTTTCAAAAGTTTTAGGTGTGATTGGTGGATTTCACCTTAAGCATAACAACCTGCAAACGCAAAAAACTATTGAATATTTAAAAGAACAGGATATAAAGTATTTATATCCATCCCACTGTACTGCACTTCCTGCCTTAGCTGCTTTTTATAACGAATTTAAAATAGAACAGGTAAAAACAGGAATGATTATTAGCATATAAATACGCATATAATAATGAGTAAGAAAATAGTAATTATAGGTGGTTCTGCAGCAGGACCCAAAGCAGCTGCTAAAGCCAGACGCATGGATGAATTTGCTGAAATAGTGTTGTTTCAAAAAGGAGAAGATCTTTCAATGGCTTCATGTGGGTATCCATATTATGTTGGAGGATTTTTTGATGATAGAAATAAGCTATTGTGCACTCCAACAGGAGTAGTAAGAGATCCTAAATTTTATTGGAATGCAAAAGGTATTAAAGCAAATATCAATACTGAGGTAACTAAGATAGATCGAGCTAATAAAAAAATAGAATACACTAATTTATTGAGTGGAGAAAAAGGTACTCAGGAATACGATAAATTGGTTATTACTACAGGAGCAACTCCAAATATGCCTCCAATTCCGGGAACTGATTTAAAAGGTATTACAACCTTACAATCAATGCAAGATGCCGATTATTTACGTAAGATCAGAGATGATGGTAAAGTAAAGAAAGCAGTTGTAATAGGAGGGGGACTTATTGGCATTGAAACTCTTGAAGCTTTGAATTTAGCAGGAATAGAGCTGACTATGATTGAGCTTTTACCTCAATTATTAACGTTCCTAGATTGGAAAATGGCCAAGTTGGTAGAGAATTACCTTAAAACAAAGGCTAATGTGATTACCAAAAATGGTGTTGCTGAGTTTTTAGGTGAAGATGGTAAGTTAACTGGTGTAAAGTTGCAAAATGGAACAGAAATTCCTTGTGAACTGGCTGTTGTAGCTATAGGTGTTAAGCCTAATGTTAAATTAGCTCAGGATGCAGGATTAGACATTGGTTCTTTAGGCGGAATATCTGTTAATGAATATATGCAAACATCAGATCCTGATATCTATGCTGCTGGTGATTGTTGCGAAATAAAGAATATAATTACCGGCAAAAATGTTTTAGCTCCATATGGTGACCTTGCAAATCTAGAAGGTAGAGCAGTTGGACAAAATGTGATTGAAGGTAATGTAGCTAAATTTCCAGGAACACAACAAACAGGTATTTGTAAGTTATTTGACTATGGAATAGGAATAACCGGATTGTCAGAAACAATAGCACAAAGGGAGAATATTGATTATATTAAAGTAGTAAATGCTAGTCCTGATAAGCCTGGCTTTATGGATGGGAAACTTTTGATAACAAAACTGGTAGCCGAAGCAAAGACCGGGAAAATTCTTGGAGCACAATGTATTGGTCCTGGCGACGTAAGTAAGCAGTTGGCAATTTGGGCTACAGCTATAAAGGGTAATTTGACTATTGAAGATATGATTAATGCAGACTTTCCTTATGCACCACCATTTTCTTTGGCAATTGATCATAGTATTGCAACTGCGCATATAATGCAAAATAAAATGGATGGTATTTTCACAGGGATATCTTCATTGGAAGTAAAAGAGAAAATTGATAAGGAAGAAAAGATTTTTGTTTTAGACGTTAGAGGAGCTGATGAATATGAACAATTGCGTTTGGGTATTGGAGAAACATTAATACCACTGGGAGCCTTGCGTAAGCGGGTTAATGAATTACCTGAAGATAAGAGTACAGAGATTGTTACTTATTGTAAAATCTCATTGCGAGGTTACGAAGCGGCAGTTTTGTTACAAGCATTAGGATATAAAAATGTAAAGGTAATGGAAGGTGGTATTGCAGGTTGGCCTTTCGCCAGAGAAAAATAAATATCAATTGAATTACGATAGAAAATAGGCTTCTATACATGAGTATTTCCCTTTTGACTCTTAGTTAAATGGGAAGTACTTTTTTAATTATTAATAGATTAAGGTGTAAATTCTTTGAAGCATTGTAATAGTTTCTGGGTTTTATATTTACTTTTCTTGATGTACTCTATGTTTTATGTGTAACTTTAAATGTTGTATTTTTGTGTGCTAAGTAGGAATTAATGCAATTTTTTTTACATTTGCACACTCACATTACCATTTGAGGGGCTGACTTGGATTTGACAGCGAGTGAAAGTGGTGTGTAAGCATGCAGAGCACAGGAATTCCGGCTCTTTAATCTCGGGTTTCAACTTTTTAATTGGCGAAAATAATTACGCTCTTGCAGCTTAATCGAAGTATAGTAGATTAGCTTTATTCCGGTATTAGATACTGGAACAAGACATCTCCCGGGAGCTAAGTCCTGAGGCAATCCGATCCGGAGGTGCAAGTAAATCGGGAATCGATCTTAATTTACTTCGTGTTAAGGTCTAAATTTTAGAAGATAAGGTAAAAGTCGGTGGCTTTGATCCAGCTTTTACACGAAAATTAAGTCAAAGCTAAGCATGTAGAAAGCATATGGCTTCCTTGACTGGACCAGGGTTCGAAACCCTGCAGCTCCACTAAAAAATAGATTTCCACCCCAATAAAGGGTGGATTTTTTGTTTATTATCATCTAGAGTTTTGAGATAGTAAATAATGAAGTCTATAAAATAAAAACTACTATCCTCTCAATCCTATTATAACTTTGAGTGGCTATTCCATGCTCTTAGCGCTAAACTCTTTGCACTCTAAACCATTTCCACATATAAATAATTACTTTTACTACCTCATAATTATAATCTGTAATCATAAACTATGGCTTCGGGATTCTTTGCACTTTTTGATGACATTGCCACTTTAATGGATGATCTGGCAACCATAAGTAAAATTGCTACAAAAAAAACAGCCGGAATATTGGGCGATGACTTAGCTGTAAATGCAGAAAAAGCCACAGGTTTTGTTTCTTCTCGAGAATTGCCTGTTATATGGGCTATTACAAAAGGTTCTTTCCTAAATAAAATGATTATTCTTCCAATAATTATTCTTTTAAGTACGTTTGCTCCACAGGTAGTAATTCCTGTTTTATTTATTGGAGGTTTATATTTAGCTTACGAAGGAGCAGAAAAAATATATGAGTATATTTTTCACTGCCACTCACATAAAAATGAACGGACCTTAACAACCTTAGAGATAAGTAAAGAAGAGATCATAGCTCAAGAAAAACGAAAAATTAAATCAGCAATTACAACTGATTTTATCTTATCTCTGGAGATTGTGATCATTGGATTAAGTACAGTTGCAAATGAACCATTGAGTATTCAAATTCCTGTTTTAATTGTGGTTGCTATAGCTACAACCATTGGAGTATATGGTATTGTTGCTCTGATTGTACGTTTAGATGATATGGGATATAAAATTATAGACAAAGGTGAATACTATAATAAAAAAACATTAAAACGAATTGGCGTACTGTTGGTTAAATCACTACCTGTCATTATTAAAATCTTGGCCATAGTTGGAACTATTGCAATGCTTGTAGTAGCTGGAGGAATATTTGTTCATAATATACATCAGATACATGAATGGTTTCATGCACTTCCTTCATTGTTGGTTGAATTTACAGTAGGATTGATAATTGGCTTAATCACCTTATTTCTAATTAAGAGTTTTATCTGGTTAAAGGCAAAAGTCATTTCTTAATTTCTGCATTCCGGATATAATCCCAAACCTGATTACTAAACATCTAAATGGCCCATTTAATCGCCCAATTGGGCGAATTTAAACAGCTTATTAATTTATCCTTTAGCTCTTTTATTATAGGATATTTTAATTTAACATTCTGATAGCGAATATCTAAGCTTAACTGTCTTCTTGTAATAATCTATAGACTTTAAATTCGGTATTGATATTGACTCCTGATCAGTAAGTCATTCAATTTAAGATTTAAAACCTATATGATTATGAAAAAGCAGAATTTTGTGAAAAGACTATTGATCATCGTTGTTGCTATAGCAATTAGTTTTCAAGCTTATGCCCAGGAGGAAAAGCCAGATTTAAATTCTTCACCCTATTTTGTGGTTCTTCAAGATAATGATGAAGTAGCTCAGTTGCCTTTAAAATCAACAGATGTAACTGTAAATGTTTCCGGTGTTGTAGCAAATGTTAATGTCAAACAGGTTTATACCAATACCGGAAATAGTACTATAGAAGCCATATATGTTTTCCCCGCTTCAACCAGGGCAGCAGTATATGATGTGGTAATGAAGATAAATGACCGGGTTATAAAGGCCGAAATCAAAGAAAAAGGAAAAGCCCGACAGCTTTATAATCAAGCCAGAAAAAATGGTAATACAGCTTCTTTACTTGAAGAAGATAAACCAAATATATTTAAGATGAATGTCGCCAATATTATTCCTGGAGCTACAGTGGAAGTGTTAATGTCTTATGTAGAATCATTGGTATCTACAGATAAAACCTATGAATTTATGTACCCAACAGTTGTAGGTCCTCAATATGTAAACAAAAATGGCAATAAACAGGAGAAAGCCAATGCTGTTCAGAATCCATATTTACACAGCGGTATAAAGCCAGTTTCAAAACTAAATATCAAGGTTAAGTTATCATCAGGAATGCCAATACAACAAATAAGCTGTGCTACACATAAAAACGAAATAATTTTTCAGAACAAAAACAATGCAGTCTTGATTCTTAATGATGAATATGGAGGCAATCGTGATTTTATATGTAGATATAAGCTTGCAGGAAATAAAATTGAATCAGGAGTACTTACGTATGAAGATCGGCAAGGAGAAAAGTATTTTTTAGCCATGATGGAACCTCCGCTTAGAGAGTTGAGTAATGAAATTCCTAATAGAGAATATGTTTTTATTGTTGATGTATCAGGATCTATGCATGGATTTCCTTTAGACATCTCTAAAAGGATCATGAAGGAAGTACTTGAAAAGTTAGATGAAAATGATTTGTTTAACATCGTATTTTTTGCTGGGGGATCCAACGTGTATTCACCTCAATCCATTCCTGCTACAAAAGAAAATATTATTCAGGCTATAAATTATATGGATTCGCTTACCGGTGGCGGAGATACCGAATTATTAGAAGCACTTAAATCAGCTATGAATTTAAACTCTAATAAGGATTTTTCCAGATCGTTTGTGATTCTTACAGATGGTTATGTTACTGTAGAAAAAGAGACTTTTGACTATATAAGAACAAATCTTGGTGAAGCAAATTTCTTTTCTTTTGGAATTGGTACCAGCGTTAATCGCTATATTATTGAAGGTATGGCAAGAGTAGGTTGTGGAGAATCATTTGTTGCTGAAAATAAAGATAGAGCAGATGTTTTAGCTGATAAATTCATCAATTATATTTCTCATCCTGTACTTACAAATATAAAATATCATTTTAAAGGAATTGAAGTGTATGATGTTTTACCACAACAGGTTCCTGATCTTTTTGCTGATAGACCCATCGTGATCTCAGGAAAATATAAAGGAGAAGGGAATGGAGAACTCATTATCGAAGGTGAAAATGGAGTTGAGCACATAACAAAACAATTAAAAATAAATTCTGCTTTTTCAAAAGAGGATAAAGGTTTAAAGTACTTATGGGCAAGAGAGAAATTAAGTTTGCTTTCTGATTATAACAGCTTAGGCTATAGTGAGGCTACAAAAAGTGAAATTATTGCGCTCGGACTAAAATATAATCTTTTAACACAATATACCTCTTTTATAGCTATTGACTCAGTCGTATCTAATCTTAATGGAAAACAGGAAACAATATTTCAGCCAAATCCAATGCCTCAGGGTGTAAGTGATTATGCAATAGGAGAATTAAATATTGTTGATGATGATGCAGAAATATGTGAGGATACAGAGATAGAGTTTGTTTGTTATGAAGAAGAAGAGACAGATGAAGAACCTGTGTTTTTTATTGTGGAAGAACAACCTCAATATCCGGGGGGAGAGGAGGCTTTAAAGAAATTTATAATTGATAATATTCAATATCCGGTAACAGCTGCTGAAAATGGCATTCAGGGAAGAGTGTATGTTAGCTTTACCATCGATATTGATGGTTCAATAACGGATGTAAAAGTAGTAAGAAGCATTAGTCCTGAATTAGATGCTGAGGCAATCAGAATTGTAAAGGCATTACCCAAATGGAAGCCAGCTAAACAAAGAGGAAAGACGGTTAAAATTACTTATACCATACCTATTACTTTTTCATTGAGTTAAAAATTAAATAGAATTATTACAGAATGGAGAATGCATTAGAATAGTGAGGATGTTCATAGTTTTATTCTGTTGTAAAACAGCCTGCTGTTTTTAAAAAGGATGAAAAGTATAGCTATTTTTATATGGTAAGTTTTTGGCGATTTGATGTTATTAAACTGTATTAAATATCGTTTTAATACAGAATAAATATCTGATTAAAATCCAATAATTAATTAAAAGCAACAAAATATAAAATATAGAATATGATCATACCTATAAAATCTCTTAAAGGCGAGAAAGAGACTAATGCATTTTTAAAAATAAAGGATACAAAGCAATCTAAAGGTTTATACCTTGTAAAGGTACCAGAGGATATTCAAAATTTTAAAACCATTGAGATTTATCCTGTTTCATTTTTGATATCAGGAGAGATGAGTTTTAGTGCCGAAGCGCTAGATTTTCTTGATATTGAGTATTTAGCTAAGAATATGAATAAAGGCGATGAAGTAACTATAAATGTGGTATGTGCAGGATATATTAATAGTACTGGTTTACTAACAATTGGCAATATAGCTAACCTTCCAAAAGGAATTGAAATGGTTAATAAATTTTTAATGGTGGACTATGATAATCACGCTAAATATTCTGAATTATCCAGTTCAAAAACTTCTTCATTATATGAATATGCATCATCTGTGATTAAGGGGAGCCTCTCATACGAAATAAGAGAAGTCAGAAGTAAAGTTGGATTCTGATGCTTATTATAAAAGATTAGATAATAAGAGATCGTTAGATTTTAGACAAAAGACAAAAGACTTATTTTCAAGGCTTTTAATTTCTGTATTACGTACGTTTTTATAAATAGTATATTTAACAATTAGTATCTTACAGAATATCTAATGAACTATTGATACAATAAAGAGCTGCAATTTATGGATTGCAGCTCTTTTGTTTTATATGTTGTAATTTGTAGTTATACAGAAAAATAATTTTCAAGTTTAGCCATTGTTTCACTTGAGGTTTTAACATCATCAACAATTTTTCCTTTTTCAAGAATAACAATTCGTGTGCATAATTCAGCTACGTGGTTTAAATCATGACTGGAAATCAAAACTGTACTATTATTCTCTACTGAAAAATCTTTAATTATATTCCTTAAACGATATTGAGAAGTTGGGTCCAGATTACTAAAAGGTTCATCCAGTACAACAATTTGCGGATTGCCTATTAATGCACCAATAACACCAATCTTTTGCTGATTTCCTTTAGAGTAACTGCGAATATATTTTTGCTTACCATCTAATTCTCCATTGAAAAATTCAGAGAATCTGTTAATGAATTCCCTGATTTCATCTTTAGAAATATTTTTAAGTTGCCCAATCATTTCAAAATACTCCATAGGAGTCAGGTACCCTATCAAAAACTTTTCATCTAAATAGGCTGAAGTAAAAATTTTCCAATCCTCTGATTCATGAACCGGTATTTGATTGTTTTCTATAAAACCTTCCGATAGTCTGACTAAGTCAAGCAAAGCAGAAAACATAGTGGTTTTTCCAGCTCCATTGTTCCCAACCAGGCCAAAAATCTCACCTTTATTTATTTGTAGTTCTTCTACATCTAAAACAGTAGTGGAACCATATTTTTTTACAATATTTTTAAGAGTTATCATAGTTTAAGTTTTTATTGTTTGTAATCGTAAAGCATTCTGTGTTTATTCTCACTATATCTTTTAAGAATAGTAGTCATAATTGAATTATGAAAGATAATACCTAAAATGCCAATAATTGCATAGCATAAGTAAGCTATTGAGGCACTAAATAAATATTTAATCAAAAAGAAAAATAAAAGAGGACCTAAAATAATAACCAGACCAGTAATCCACTGAGATGCACCGGTGCCCTGATAATTCATAAACGAACTTTGCGAAAGATCAATAGGTTTCGAACTAAAAGAACCCATCCATAAAACCAAATGACTCGTAAAACCAATATTAAATATTGCTATGGCTGTATTTACCATTATTATTTTCGCTCCATAAATTACATAAATTGAAGAAAAAATTAAAGCAATAATTGTAGTTACCATAAACAGAAAATACTGTGTGTTAAGCATGTCCTTCATACCTACATTTCTAGTCATTAAGAACGGAAAATACTGAGAGTGCCAGGCAGGTGTAAATTGTCCGTAACTTATACTAAATCCTCCGGTTATAATGAGTCCTGCAATTACCAGTAAGAAGTCCATTTCATCTATCTTAGGATTTCTATAAATAATAAAACCATAAAACAGCAAAAAGAATACACTAAACAACGCCGTTTTAGCTCTCTTGTTACGAGTTACCATTTTTAATTCAAGTCCTAAATAAGTACCGATATTTCCAAATTTCGATGTCCATGAAAAGTCATACGTATTTTGTTTCTTTTCTGTGGGGAGTATGCCTGAATCCAGGTATAGATTTTCATTAATACTTTTAATATTCAGGAAATAAAGAGGAATACAAACTATCAAAGGTATTAATCCAAGTATAGGATAACTTAACACCATCGACAAATAAGCCGCAAACCATTTCGCTACAGGAAGTAAATCATAAAATGAAATTGTAAAAACCGCTATTCCTATTACATATAAAAGCATTATTAACTGCTGTCTTGACGGTGCAGACCTTTTTACCAGTATGGCAATTAAATGATCTATTAAAACCAGACCCAATATACTACACAGCCATCCAAGTGTGTTTATGGTTGCATATTGTTCAGGAAACACCCTTAACATAAAAGGCAATACAATATACCATGGCAGAATATTAAAAAAATTGATAAAAGATTTATTAACTACAAATCTGGATATCTTTTTCTTTTTAATAGATAGCGTAAGAAGCGGAATAATATCTACAACAGGTATTTCCTGAACTAGTTGTCTTATTAATGCACTCATTAATAAATAGCCCCAAAAGTATTCATTAAATAAATCGATAGGGTTTGATTCAGGAAAATGTTCTTTAAAGATGGTAGGTAATCCAAAGCCCAAAGCTAAAAAAGCTATAGAAAAATAAATAGCAAAAAATATAATCACAGCTTTAATTCCCACGCTTTTTTTCCAATAAGCCGAACGGGAAAACGATTTCTTGTTTAGAGTAAATAAAATAGGTTTCATTATAGAGTTAAATGTTAATTAATCAAACAAATATATAAAAAATGATGCTATAATTGAATTCTATCGACTAAATAATTCGACATTCGAACTCAAATCGTTAAATGTTCATTTTGTTGCTTAATTATTTATCATATAACATTTTACACAATTCGTATATTCGTCTATTTTGGTTGTTTGTTGAATTTATCATGATTTGAACTAGAAATTGATAAAACTATAGTTTTTTAAAAAAATATTGTTTGTACGTTGCATGCCGTTTTTAAAAATTTAAAAAAATAGGAATGCAAAAAATTATTATTGTGTTTGCTTTACTTGCTTGGTGTATAAATTCGCAAGCCGAAGGTTATCAGGTAAACGCTCAAAGTCATAAGAATATTGCAATGGGGCACACAGGAACTGGACTTAGTTTAGGTGCATCTTCAGTTCATTTTAATCCTGGAGCTTTAGGATTAATGGAAACAAAATATGACTTCTCTCTGGGTGGAGTAGCGGTAATATCAGAAGTTACTTTTTCAAAACAAAACTCAACTTACCAGACTCATACAGAAAGTCCTACAGGAACACCGTTTTACTTTTATGGTGCAGCTAAATTAAGCGATCGATTTGTTGCCAGTATTGGGGTTACAACACCTTACGGTAATTCATTGGCTTGGAACAAAGATTGGGATGGCAGATATTTAATTCAGGATATCTCTTTAAAAGCTATTGTTGCACAACCAACATTATCATATAAGATCAATGATAAATTAGGATTTGGTATTGGTGCTATGGTTGTATATGGAGCTGTTGATTTAAACAGAGCATTACCAGTGCAAGATGCAAGTGGTGAAGCAAGTGTAAATTTAAACGGATCTACTACTTCATTTGGATTTAATACAGGTTTATATTATAAGCCAAATGAGGTATTATCTTTTGGTATTGATTACCGTTCAAAAGTAGCCATGAAACTTGAAGGAGCAGATGCCACATTTAATGTTCCGGCTTCTTTATCTGCAAGTTTTCCTGCAGATAATAAGTTTGATGCAGAACTTCCATTACCTGCCAATTTAACTTTTGGTGCAGGATTTAAATTAAATGATAAATTGACTTTAGCCTGCGATTTACAATATGTATTTTGGAGCGCATATGATGAATTATTTTTCGATTTTGAAACAAATACTGCTCAATTAGCTGACTCGCAAAATCCGCGTGAGTATGAAAATACTATGATTTACAGATTAGGTGCTGAATATTTGTTAAGTGATAAGTTAATAGTAAGAGCTGGTGCTTATTATGATGAAACACCAATTTCTGACGAATATTTAAACCCAGAAACACCGGGAATGAATAAAGTAGGTCTTTCAATTGGTGGAACTTTTAATATTAATGATAAACTAAGTGTGGATGCTTCGTTATTATATATTAAAGGCATTGAAAGAGAAGCTGGGTATTCTCCGGCTAATTTCTATGGAACTTATAATGGGAAAGCTATTTTACCGGGAATAGGATTTTCATATTCATTTTAATTGATTTTATAACAGAAAATTATGCATAAAATAAAATATTTAGCATTAGTATTGAGTCTTGGACTATTTACTCAGTGTGAATTAGAGTATGATGATTATAAAGCCTCTGATGCAGAGGTGGATTTTACCAATTTTGTTGCTTTAGGAGATTCTTATACTGCAGGATATACTGATGGAGCCTTAGGTCGTTCAGGACAGGAAAATGGTTTTAGTTATATTTTGGGAAAACAGCTTGAGAATGTAGGAAGTGAAGGATTTATTCAGCCTTTGGTACAATCAGAAGGTAGTATTGGAAGCGCAGGTAATAGTTATTATCAATTACAAATTGTAAACAATTCTTTAAGTCCGGTAGCAGGTATTGGTGATCAAACAATATTAGCAGAACGAGTATATGATGCTGAAAATCCTATTCAAAATTTAGGTGTTCCGGGAGCAAAATCTTTTCATTTGTTGGCTACTGCGGTAAGTGCAGATCCTTTAATGTATTACTCACAAGCAAATCCGTTCTTTGGTCGTTTTGCAAGTAGTACTGAAACAAGTATAATTGCAGATGCTTTAGCTCAAAGTCCTACATTTATTTCATTATGGATAGGCAATAATGATGTTTTAACATATGCCTTAGCAGGAGGAGAGAGTGATGAAGTTACACCATCTGCATCATACGCCCAATATATGGCAGTTATTGCTTCCAGTTTATTTAGTAATGGAACAAAAGGAGCAATTGCAAATATTCCAGATGTAGAAACAATCCCATATTTCAATTATATTTTATCGACTGGATTTCTTCCTTTATTAATTGAAGATGATGAAGTAGCAGGAGGTATGCGTCAATTAGTTGAAGGAGAAAAGATATTATTATCAGCAAGTACATTATTACAATCAGGATACGGACAATCTGTTGAAATTCCTATTCCTGATGAATATGTATTAGATTTAGATGAACTTGAAGCAATTAAAACGGCTACTGCTGCATATAATAGTACTATAGAATCTATTGCAACACAATATGGGCTGGCATTAGTAGATTTAAATTCACTTATGGACCAGGCTAATAGCACTGGTTATATTATTGATGGCAATGTTTATACTTCAACCTTTGTTTCTGGCGGTGTTTTTTCTTTAGATGGAATTCATGCTACAGGAAGAGGGTCTGCAATTATAGCTAACGAATTTATTAAGAGCATTAACTCTACCTATGGCTGTAGTATTCCATATGCTACTGTTAATGATTACAGTGCTGTAGTTTATCCTTAATATTTGATTAGAAGATGATATTTAAAGCAGATTTAATTAATTAGATCTGCTTTTTTTACATAAAAAAAGCTGCTCCAGTAGGAACAGCTTTCATAATGTTTTCAATATTGAATCAACTACCAAATAATAGCTCTGTCTTCTGGTTTGATGTAAAGTTCTGCGTTTTCATCAATTCCAAAAGCTTCATAGAATTCTTGAATATTTGGAAGAGGACCATTAACTCTGAATTTACCTAAAGAGTGAGGATCTGTTTTTGTTCTTCTGATAATTTCCTTATCTCTAATGTTTTGCGCCCAGATATTTGCATAAGCTAAATAGAATCTTTGCTTGTCATTTAAACCACCTATTTCAGGTAGATTGTCCTGACCTTGTATTGCATTCAAATAAGCAGTATAAGAAATATTTAAACCACCTAAGTCAGCAATATTTTCGCCTAAAGTATATTCTCCATTTGCTTTTAAGGTATCCAGAACTGTAAAGTTATTAAACTGATCGGCCAATACTTTAGTGCGGGCATTAAACTTCTCTGTATCTTCTTCTGTCCACCATGTATTTAGATTTCCATTCTTATCATATTTAGCCCCCTGATCATCAAACCCATGCGTCATTTCATGCCCGATTACAACGCCAATGGCACCGTAGTTTACAGCATCATCACCATCTAAATAAAAGAAAGGTGGTTGAAGAATCGCAGCTGGGAAAACAATCTCATTTACAGAAGGATTGTAGTATGCGTTTACCGTTTGAGGACTCATGTGCCACTCTTCTTTATCAACTGGCTTTCCAATTTTTTCAATGTTAAAGTTGAAATCAAATTGGTTAGATGCTAAAACATTTTTCACATAAGAATTTGGAACCACTTCTAGCTCTGAATAATCTCTCCATTTATTAGGATAACCAATTTTTACAGTAATTGCAGCAAGCTTTTCTTCTGCTGCAGCTTTTGTTTCATCACTCATCCAACCCAAATTCTCAATTCTTTGTTTAAATCCGGTTCTTAAATTTTCAACCAGTTTTACCATTCTTTCCTTTGCTCTGGCAGGGAAATACTTTTCAACAAATAATTGACCAATAGCTTCACCTAAAGCCCCATTTGTAGTTCCTTGTACTCTTTTCCATCTAGGTTGCATTGTTTCAGTGCCCTGAATAGTTTTTCCATATAAATCAAAGCTGGCATTTACAAATGCAGAACCTAAATAGGCACTCATATCACGAATAACATAAGCTTCAAGATATTTTTTAACTACACTAATATCCTGACTAGTCAGAATGTTTCCTAATTCGTTAAAATACGGTACCTGGCTAATGTTAACTTCAGCAGGAACATCTATTGGTAGAGCCTCAAAATATTTATTCCAGTTAAAACTTGGATAAGTTGTATTTAACTCTGATCCCTGAATCTTATTATAAGTAAGGAATGGATCTCTGTTTTGTAATCTTGTATAAAATGTTTCTGCCATTAAATATTCAAGATCATAAATTTTCTTAGCATAATCAGATGCTGTAGCTTCATCATCTCCTGCAAAGGATAAAACCTTGCTTAAATAAGCACGATAAGCCTCCTGTACTTTTACAGACTCGTCATCTGTTTGTAGATAATAATCTCTGTCAGGTAATCCAATGCCTGTATGGCCCATATGAGCAATGGTCATTGTACTGTTTTTATCATCAGCACCTCCATAAATATAAAAGAAAGGATAAAGTTGATAAGTGTGTAAATACCCTATTGTGTATGCTAAATCATCGGTATTTTTAATATCCTTAATTTTATCCAAGATTGGCATCAAGTTAGTTAAGCCTTCATTTTCAACTGCTAAACTATCCATTCCTGAATTGTAGAAATCACCAATTTTTTTTGCAATACTATTTGGAGTACTGTTTTTTTGAGCCTCGTCGAAAATAATTTTTAATTTTTCTTTATTGCTTTCTGCTAATTCATCAAATGTGCCAAATCTACTTTTATCGTCCGGAAGAGGATTGTTTTCCATCCAGGTAGTATTTGCATAAGCATAAAAATTATCACCGGGTTTTACTTCTGTAATTAATTGTTCTACAGATAGATCAGGAATTTGCTCTTTGTCAGCTTTGGGTGCAGGGGAACATGCAACCAATAGCATTAATGCGCTTCCAATCGCATTTTTAAAATTTAAGTGTTTCATTAAAATTGATTGTTAAATTATTATTTGATGACTAAGATAATAGTAAGTTTTTGTAAAACTAAATTTTTATTTAGAACCATTTTTAATGATTGTTGTTTAATAAACGAAACTCAAATTGAAATCATAGTTTTTTAAGAGGTTTTATAGATTTTTTAATGTTGTGTTAAAGATTAAAATCTAGTGCTTTAGAAATAAATGATTCAAATAAGAGCAATAATAAAAATTAATTAGTAATTGCTATAAATCTTAATTAGCGGTAAACATTACAAATATGTCAACATTTGAAATCCTTATGCCTAAAATGGGCGAAAGCGTTGAAGAAGCAACAATTACAAAATGGTTTGTATCTGTAGGAGACAAGATTGAAGAAGATGATGTTTTACTTGAAATTGCAACAGATAAGGTTGATTCAGAAATCCCTTCTCCGGTTGCAGGAACAGTAAAAGAAATCTTATATGAAACAGATGCTCTTGTGGCTGTTGGTAAGCCTGTTGCTATTATTGCACTTGAAGGAGAAGAGGGAGATGATGCTCCTGCTGCTTCCAGTGAGGAAAAAGTTGAAGAATCAGTAAATAAAGTTATTGAAGAGAATTCTTCAGCAGCTGAATCTGATTACTCAAAATCTGATCGTTTTTACTCGCCTTTAGTAAAAAGTATTGCTAAAGAAGAAGGTGTAAGTCTTACAGAACTTGATTCAATTAAAGGATCAGGTAAAGATAACCGAGTAACTAAAGAAGATATCTTAAGTTATCTTAAAAATAAAGGTCAATCAGGAGCTCCTGTAGCCAAAGCTGCTGAACCTGTAAAAGCAGAACAACCAAAAGCCGCACCAGCTGCAGCACCTGTTCCAACTCCACAAAAACCGCCTGTATCAATTGGTGCAGAAGATGACATTGTAGAGATGGACAGAATGAGAAAGCTTATTGCTGATCATATGGTAATGTCTAAACATGTTTCTCCTCACGTAACTGCAGTTGTTGAAGTTGATATGACTAATATTGTTTTATGGAGAAATAAAAACAAAGTTGAGTTTGAAAAGAAATATGGTGAAAAAATCACTTTTACACCTATATTCTTCGAAGCTGTAGCTAAAGCATTACGTGATTTCCCAGGAGTCAATGCTTCTGTAGATGGAGATAAAATCATTTACCGTAAAAATGTGAATATTGGGATGGCAGTAGCATTACCTAGTGGAAACCTGATTGTTCCTGTTATTAAACAAGCAGATCACAAAAACCTACCAGGACTTGCTGCCGATGTAAACCGATTAGCAGGTTTAGCTCGTAATAATAAATTATCACCGGATGATATTCAAGGTGGAACATTTACAATTACAAACTTTGGTTCATTCAAAAATATTATCGGTACTCCAATTATCAATCAACCTCAGGTAGCTATTTTGGCAACTGGTTCAATTGAAAAGAAACCGGCAGTAATTGAAACACCAACAGGAGATGTTATCGGTATTCGTCAGAAAATGTTCTTATCTATTTCTTATGACCATAGAATTGTTGATGGTGCTTTAGGTGGAAATTTTGTAAGACGAGTAGGGGATTACCTTGAAGCTTTTGACATCAACAGACCTATTTAATATCAAGCATTATCGAAAAAAATATAGTAGTTATGAATTCAGATGTTCAACAGATATATAAAATTAAATCTACAGATAAGGAATTATTGTTAAAATGGTACCATCTTCTTAAGTTAGGACGAAGCCTTGATGATAGAGCTCCAAACTATCTTAAACAAGCTATTGGATGGTCGTATCATGCTCCTGCAGCGGGTCATGATGCGATTCAATTGGCAATAGGACAGGTTTTTGACAGATCAAAAGATCATTTGTTTCCTTATTACAGAGATTTGCAAACATGTGTAGCTGCCGGTTTAACTCCGGAAGAAATTATTTTTAATGGTATTTCTAAAGATACAGATGTAGCTGGTGGAGGACGCCATATGTCTAACCACTTTGCAAAACCATCATGGAATATACATAATGTATCTTCATGTACAGGTAACCACACTTTACATGCAGCAGGTATTGCCCGAGGTATTAAAGCCTATGGCGCTAAAGGTGTCGCTATTAGTTCGCAAGGTGAGTCTTCTGTATCGGAAGGTTACGTTTATGAGGCCATTAATGGTGCATCTAAAGAGCAACTTCCTGTTGTTTTTGTATTTCAGGATAATGGATATGGAATTTCTGTTCCTAAAAAGGATCAGCAAGCCAACAGAAAGGTTGCTAAAAACTTTGAGGGATTGAAAAACTTACGCATTCTGTATTGTAATGGTAAGGATGTTTTTGATTCAATGAATACCATGACTGAAGCTGTTAAATGGGCTGAGGAGAATCAGAAACCGGTAATCGTTCATGCAAATTGTGTGCGCATACACTCGCATTCAAACTCTGATCGTCATGAGTTATACAGAGATAATGCAGAGCTTAATTATGTGCAGGATTACGATCCAATTGCTAAGTATCGCAGATTATTATTAAGATATGACAGAGCTACAGAGGATGAATTAAATGCCATCGATGAGCAGGTAAAAGCTGAGGTTAAGAAAGCACATAAAGCAGGAATGAGTGCACCTGATCCAAAACCGGAAAGTGTGCATGACTTTGTTTATCCTCCGGCTTATGTTCCTCAAAAGTTCCCTGATGGATTACATTCGGAGTCATCTGAGCCTAAAAAGTTGATTGAAGCTTTAAACGGAACATTAAAAGAAGAATTCAGACGAAATCCTGATACATTTATCTGGGGTCAGGATATGGCCAATAAAGATAAAGGAGGAATCTTTAATGTATCTAAAGGAATGCAACAAGAGTTTGGACACAAGAGAGTGTTCAACGGTCCTATTGCAGAGGATTACATTATGGGTACTGCAAATGGTATGTCGCGGTTCAATAAGGATATCCGAATTGTAGTTGAAGGAGCTGAGTTTGCTGATTATTTTTGGCCGGCAATGGAGCAGTTTGTTGAAACTACTCATGAATACTGGCGTACTAAAGGACAGTTTTCTCCAAATATTACAGTTCGTTTAGCTTCTGGTGGTTATATTGGCGGTGGATTATACCACTCTCAAAACATAGAAGGAGCACTTGCAACCTTACCCGGTGTGCGAATTGTATACCCTTCATATGCTGATGATGCTGCAGGATTATTGCGTACTTCTCTTCGTTCAGAAGGTATGACGCTATTCCTTGAGCCTAAAGCTTTGTATAACTCACCAAAGGCTGCAACTCCAATCCCTGAAGAGTTCGAAGTTCCTTTTGGAAAAGCTCGAATCAGAAGAGAAGGTGCAGATTTAACTATTGTAACTTATGGAAATACAACACATATGTGTGTTGACGTAGCAGAGCAGATTTCAAAAGAAGGATTGGCTGAAATTGAAGTTATTGACCTACGTTCATTAGTTCCTTTAGATACTGAAACAGTTCTTGAATCTGTTAAAAAGACATCAAAAGTTCTTGTTGTTCATGAAGATAAGGTATTTGGTGGTTTTGGTGGTGAAGTAGCTGCTATTATTTCTGATGCTGCATTTAAATATCTTGATGCACCGGTAAAACGTGTAGGTTCTGAATTTACGCCAGTAGGGTTTAATAGAATTTTAGAAAAAGCTATTTTACCTGATACAGAAAAAATTTCTAAGGCAGCAAAAGAACTTTTAGCATTTTAATTTTTAAAGGATATTATTATGAACAAGATAGGTCTATTTTATAGTTTTAATACCGTCAAAACTAAACAACAAGTAAATAAGATTAAAAAGGCTCTTGGTGAAGAAAATATAGAGGAGAAGAATGTTGAAGAAATTTCTCAGGAAGAGTTTAATAAATACAAAAACTACATTTTAGCAGTTCCTACCTGGTTTGATGGAGAATTGCCAAATTATTGGGATGAATTTTTACCTGCTATTGAAGATGATTCATTTAAAGGTAAATCATTTGCTCTATTTGGTGGTGGTGATCAAAAAGGTTATCCTGAAAACTTTGTGGATGGAATTGGATTAATGGCTGAATTTATTGAAAAGAGAGGCGGCAAAATTGTTGGTTTAACATCTACGGAAGGCTATGAATTTGAATCATCAAAAGCACAACGAGGTGATCAATTTGTTGGTTTGGCTCTGGATATTGAGAACCAGGCAGCTTTAACAGAAGAGCGAATTAATAATTGGGCTGAAAAGCTTAAAAAAGAATTTAAATGATTTTTATTTAATTATTGCTTCTATACATTAACTTTGAAAGGGGTGCAAATATTATTATTTGCACCTCTTTTTTCTATGGTCTTATCCTCTGTTTCATTTGCATATGACTTTTAAAATATAAGATAGACTCCCTGTTCCTTTTTCCATTCTCCTTTATCCTTTTCATAACCTTGTTTCCTTCTTGCCTGTTTTACTTTTTCTTTAAGACTAAAATATATCACAGATACGATTAAAAAAATAACAGTAATTTTACCGTTACTTTATTGGGTGTTTTAATCTTTGATTATCAGTAAGTAAATAAATTTAACGATCAATGCTTATTACCATTATTTAATCATAAATAGTCTTTTTGATGATGATTGTGCATGTTATTGCAAAAAAGCACAAATAATTGTGCACAAAAGTGTTAAAAATGACATTTTACTGTGCACGATCGGGCCATAAACGGACTTTCTATATACTTGCTGCGGACCTGCTGCGGATAATGAACGGGTTTCTGCGGGTGCTCTGCGGATAGTCTGCGGGTGAGCATCGGTCTATAGTACCCGCAGAACATCCGATAACTATCCGACGATAAACCGTACTTGTCTGCTTTCTGGTACGTATACAGTGCGTGTTTAGGGTATAAGCTTTAGTACTATAAATGTTATTTATGTATCTTTTTGTCTAAACTAATAACTCTTTAACTATGGTGTTTTCTTAAATCTTTTCTTTCATATAATAGAAGTGCATCTATAGTTCTCATTAACAATTAAATAAATAGTATTGGGTATTTGTATCAGTTAGTTTAGTGTTGCTATAATAGCAGTATTTGCAATTGCTTCTGATAAATAAAACGCTAATTTTACAACGAATTAAGAATAAAAGGTCACTACGCCCTTGTGGTTAGTTCATATATTATAAATTACAAAATTATGGTTAACACAGGTTTACCAAGTAGCGAAAATGCTTACTTAAAAGATTATATACATTTAATTACAAGTAGTTTAAAAAAGTTGGCAAATATTGATATGGTTGACTTTTCATTGAGCTTGGAAGAACAAGCCAAACAGGCATTTAATTCTGATTATGTACTGTTGGCTCATAATGGATCAGAAGACCCGATATTTAATTATGCAAATCAAACTGCACTGAATTTGTTTGAAATGTCATGGGAAGAAATAACCCAACTGCCTTCAAAATATTCTGCAGAAAGTGATGAGAGGGAGCAAAGAGAAAGATTTATTAATGAAGTTACAGAGAACGGTTATTCAAAAGATTATTCTGGTATTCGAATTTCTAAAACAGGAAAAAGATTTGAAATAAAGAATGTAATTCTTTGGAATGTTTATGATGAAGAAAATAACAGAATAGGTCAGGCTGCCATGTTTAATGAATATGAATACTTATAAGAATTTGAAAATTGTGTATTAATTTAATCTCATCTACACATATTTTATAAAATCAATATAAACAACCTGTCTTTTTCAAATAAAATTGAAGGCAAATTTGCAAGACTTGAGAATTTATCTATTTTTGCACGTTTCGCAAAATAATGATAAAAATCACATAATAGTGATGAGAGAAGTCACTTTTTGAATATGGAGAGAGGAAATAAGTTTGCCGTAATGAAAATGATGAATGGTAACGAAGCTGTTGCCAGAGGAGCCTTTGAGGCAGGAGTAAAGGTTGCTTCCGGATTCCCGGGTACACCTTCAACAGAGGTAATGGATTACACCCGTCATTATTACCCGGAGATATATTGTGAATGGTCAACTAATGAAAAAGTAGGGCTAGAAGTAGCTATTGGAGCTTCATTTGCAGGATATCGTAGTATAGCAATTATGAAAACTGTTGGTTTACATGTTGCTGCTGATGCACTAGGGGGTGCAGCTGGTAGTCAAATTAACGGAGGACTGGTTATAGTTGTTGGTGATGATGTTGGTCGTACTGCTGGTGATGACTATAATGATGTTCGTCATTATGGAAATATGTTCAACATACCTGTGTTTGAACCAGCAGACAGTCAGGAAGCAAAGGACTTAATGGTTAAAGCCTTTGAAATAAGTGAAGAATACTCTACTCCAGTTATATTTAAAATTACATCAGTGATATGCAAAACTACAAGTAAAGTTATCATTGATGATGAAATTACATACGAAGCTAAATGCAGGGTTAAATATCCTGTAAGTTTCAGTAAAGTAATCATGACAACCATGATGATGAATGCTAAAGGTTCGGAACATCCTAAATTAACCAAATGTTTTAATGATTTTCCGGCTCATATGAAGCGCCTTGCTTCGGATAGCAATGATTTCGATTTCAACAGACTAGAGTTGAATGGTAAAAAAATTGGAGTAATTACAGCAGGTACTCCTTACTATTATGCCAAAGAGGTATTGCCTGAAGCTTCATTCCTGAAATTAGGTCTTGTAATGCCTCTTCCTGAAAAGAAGATCCGTGAATTGGCTGAACATGTCGATGAACTTTATGTGATTGAAGATGGTCATGATTTATTGGAAAAAAACATTAAGGATTTAGGAGTTTCTGTAGTAGGAAAAGAGTTATTCCCAAAATTTCCTGATATGATGCGTTTTACTCCGGATATCATTGAGGAAAAACTCGTTCCTGAAGCTGAAAGAAGAAGTGTTTTGGAAGGTATTCCTTTTAGATTACCTGTTAGTTGTGCCGGATGTTCACACCTCTTTGTTGCAAATATTTTAAAGAAACATAAAATTAAGGCGGCTGCAGATGTTACCTGTGGACTTATAGGGTGTTTTCCTCATATGGAATCTTATTCGCTACAGAAATGTATGGGTTCAAGTATCGCACTGTCTCATGGTTATAATGTTGCTACAGATCACAAAGAAAATTTTGTGGCGATGATAGGTGATGGTGGTTTTTGGGCAACAGGAATCAATGGGTTGATGAACCTGATATTCAATGATAGTCAATCAACGGTAATTATTGTTGACAATAGCTGTCTGGCAATGACTGGTGGTCAGCATGTAGCATCAAGCGACTTTGGATTTAATTATAAGCCAGAAAACAAACTGGAAATATCTAAAGTATGTGAGGCTATTGGAGTAAAAGATATTGTTACAGTAGATGCATACGAATATGATAATCTGGAGCAAGCAATCACCAATGCAGTAAATGCAAAAACAAATTCTGTTGTGATTGTAAAAAAACCTTGTGTTACAAAATTCAAACTTCCTAAAAACACGCCAAGTTTTATCGATCAGGATAAGTGTACAAAATGTAGAAAATGTATAAACCTTGGATGTTTAGCTATTGAGAGTAAAAAGACAAAGGACGGAAAGGTTGATATAGTTATTAATGAGGATCTTTGTGTAGGTTGTGGATTGTGTTCTACGGCTTGTAAGTTTGACGCCATAAAATCATAAAAATGCAGGATACAGGAAAAAATATTATCATAGCTGGTTTAGGAGGACAAGGAATACTTCTTTTCAGTAACCTCTTAAGTAAATATTACATGAATCTTGGTTATGAGTTAAAAATATCTGATGTTATTGGATTAGGACAACGTGGAGGGGGTGTAGAAAGTCATTTTAGATATTCAAACAAACCGGTATTATCACCATTTATTAAGGCTGGTGATGTTGATTACCTTATATCTTTTGAACAAACAGAAACACTAAGATATTTGCATTGCCTGAAAGAAGATGGTGTTGTATTAACAAGTACGTTTGAGTTATCTACGTCCAGCGTAAATACCAGACTGGAAAAAGACATGCCTGAATGCAAAACAGAGATCATTAAAAGATCAGGAAAGAAGACATTTATTGTTGAGCCTGATGAACATAAGAATCCTGATTTTGATATAAGTAAAATGATGAATGTTGTTATGTTGGGTTTCTATGCTGAATTAAGAGGCTATTCACATGACGATATGATTCAGGTTGTAAGAGAAAGTGTTCCTGCAAAGTTTGTTGAAGGAAATATAAAAGCATACCAAAAAGGAAAAGAGATTGCCTGTGCTGAACTTGCAGTAAAGTAGACGATAGGCTTAAAGATTATTAGGTCATTAGATCAATAGATCAATGGATTACGGGTAATCTTTTGTCATGATGGTATGTATAAAAGATAAACATATATAAAGACTCAAAGTCTTTCATATCACAGCAAGAAATAATGTTTCTTGTAAATCACACAAAGTTGTAGTTTCAGTCTAAAAAAACTGTAGCTACAACTTTGTGCTTTAGTCATATACAGATATAAGTTTAATTATTGATTTGCATTAGTATTCAGAAATTGGTCTATGGTGATCTTTTGTCTTTATACTGATGATTTTTATTAAATAACAAATGGAATTACCAGAAGGTGTCATACTCCTTGATAGTTTAGGTGATTTAAAACCTAACAATACATGTCCAATTTTAGTATGCGGATCTCATTGTGGAGGTAATAGAGCCCTTGCTGCACAGGTAAGATATTGTCATGTACAAGCTGTTTTTTTGAATAGTGCAGGAGTAGGCAAAAATCAGGCAGGAATCAGAGGCTTAAGGCATTATGAAGCAGAAAATGTTTTGGCTTGTGCTGTGGATCAAAATAGTGCTGAGATTGGTATTTCTCTTGATACCTGGGAGAGCGGAATCATTAGTCATATTAATCCTAAAGCTGAAGCTGCAGGAATCCAGATTGGTGATTCGGTGAAAGAAGCTGTTAATAAGCTATGTGCCATTATTGAAAATACCTCTTTAAAAGAGCAGAATGATACTTCATACGATCCCGAAAAGAAAGAAGTAAAGGATAGCAACAGTAAGCCTGAATTAAAAGTACAATCGCAAACTCAAGTCGATGGGATTAATATTACAGTAACAGACAGCATCACTTTCTTAAATGAAAATAATGCCGGAGATATCGTTGTATGTGGATCACATGGAGGCATGAGTGCCGGGCATTATGCACAGAAACACGGAGTTAAAGCTGTGTTTTTTAATGATGCTGGTATTGGTAAAAATAATGCAGGAATTAAAAGCCTGGAATCTCTAAATGATGCAGGAATTCTGGCGTGTACGGTAGACTGTATGAGTGCAGAGATTTTTAATGGACAAGATGCACTTGAAAATGGCATTGTCTCTGTTTGTAATCAATTGGCAAAAGCAAAAGGAGTTAAAGAAAATATGGCTGTTATGGAGGCTGTAAAATTGTTAAAATAGTACTATCATAGCACAATGTAACTTACATACGTATTGTATTAAAGTTATATGTCTCTGAATCACATCTGTCCTAAATTAAAAATAGAATTTAATCTTTCGCTGATTCCATAAGGGCCTCAGCCAGTGAACCAAAAAACAAGGTTAGTTTGACGATTAAAAATCGTTTTTATTTGAACGTAGAGAGTTTAAATGATTTCAGTCAAATTGCCGTAGTTTTTTGAGTGAGATGGGTGCAGCCTTGATCTTTTTTGCTTCCTTTTTTTAGATCAAGCTAAAAAAGGAAGTCACGTCTGGGCAAAGCACCAGTAAACTAAAACATTTTGAACAGCTCTGTATTTAAATATATACTCGTAATACAATCCTTGTAGAATATCAAAATAAATTTAAATCCTTAGCCTCGAATATAGAATTCTACATTTGAGACTAAGGATTTATTCTAATTATTTATTTGCTTCTTTTAATTCTTTTTTCAGCTTCTTCATTTCAATTTTTAACTCTTCAAGTTCTTTCTTTAATTCTTCTTGATCTTTATCAAAATTTTCTTTATCTAATTCTATTTCGATATTATTTAGTTCTGCATCCAATAACGAGTCAAGATTAAGATTATCTATTTCAACGTTTGCGGTTTCAATTGCAATTTTAGCAGCATTCAAAGAAGATTTAACAATCTCCTCTATATTCATATTTTCTAATACTCCTGAAGCAATTTCAATACCTGTTTTAGCGGCTTCTAATCCAAGTTTTTCCATTGAGGCACTATCTCCAAGACTATCTATTCTTAATTTATGCAACTCCATTTCTTTGGCTAATTCATCACGAGCTTCCTGAAGGCCAAGTTTTATTTCTAAATTAATTGAGTCCATATTTATTTCATCAATAGCTGCTTCAACCTCAATTCGGGCATTTTTCATTACTTCCCCTAAATTAATTTCTTCAAGACTTATCTTAATCTCTTTAATCATTTCTTGAGATAAAGCTTTATTATTTTCCGACAAGGCTATTTCTATAGCTTGTTCAACTTCTTTTCCTATTGTCGCCTGCTTTTCTTTTGCTAATTGTAAATTTTCTTCGACAACCTTTATTAAACTATCTCTTTCTTGTTTAGTGGGGAGGTTTGAATGCTTAGTAACAACTACAACATTTATAGAGTCGTTGGGTGTAGACACAGCCATTTTTTGCTCAAAGTTTTGATTGTTAACAGAAAATGACACTAGGAAAATACTTGATATGATTATAAAAGAAGCAATTACGCGTTCTGTAATAGTTGATCTCATAAGGTTGATTTTTTGAATTCTTTTAATTCTTTCTAGTAAATTACCCTGTTTTTTACTAAACGCCATGCTCAGCATTTCCTCTGATTCACTAAAGATTTGGGCATTAGTTAAAGCTTTTGCATAGGTGACTTTATCCTTGGTTAACTGGATGGCAATCTCATCGCAGCTATGCTCTCTTTCATCCCTAATGCATTTAGAGATAGTCCAGATTCCCGGGTGATAGAAAAACAGGATTTCAATAAACGATTGAATAATATTAAACAGATAATCATTACGCACAATATGAGCTAACTCGTGAGCAATAATAGCTTCTATTTCCTTTTCTGATAATCCAGTAAATGCTTTTACCGGAAATAAAATAATAGGCTTTATGAAACCTAGCGTTAATGGCGTTTTTGTATGTGGTGACTTATAAGCTTTTATTACTTTATTAATTCCAAGATCCTGTGAAAATTCCACCAGTTTTTCGATCCATTTTTCTTCAAAAGGCAGTAACTGTAGTGCTTTCAGTCTTCTATTATAAGCTAAACCACCAAGTAATCGTACCGTAAATAAGGCGATTCCTATTAACCAAAGGGATAAAAACAAAGGGAAATTTCTTTGAAACCAGGCTCTTACTCTAATAATTTTAATATTAAATTCAGATGCTGTTATTCCATTATTATCACTTGAGTTTTGTGCTACAATTTCCTTAATGTATTCCGGATTCTTAAGTAATTCATATTTTACAACTTGTTTTTCTTTTGCGTATTGATAGGATTTTACAAAAGTAGAAGCAGACCATCCCAACATGATTACCAAAATAGTAAATGAGATGAAGTATCTAACCTGAGAGCTGTATTTTTTTAATATGCTTAATAAAATTAATAGAGTAATTAAAAGAACAGTTCCTTGCCATAATGAATGCACTATTGTCCATCCTAAAGCTTCAGTTATTTCCGGTGAAAAAATGCTTTGTATAGGTTTCATAATTTAAGATTTAGATTCTTGTTCCATTTCTTCAATAATCTTCTTTATTTCATTGAGTTCTTCTTTTGAAGTTTTCTTATTTCCCAATAATTGCATCACAAGGGAAGAGGCTGATCCACTAAAAGCAGAGTCGATAAATCGATCGAGTAATCTACTTCTTGTTTCTTCTTGCTTGTAGGTAGCATAATATAAATGACTTTTACCATTAGCTTCACGATGGAGCAGGCCTTTTGTAGTCATCTTTTGCATTATCTTCAGAGTAGTGGTATAACCCACATTTTTATTTTCTGTTATAAGCTCATGTATTTCCTTAACAGTTAAAGGTTCTGTTTCCCAAAGTATATTTAAAACTTCAAGTTCTGCAGTGGTTGGTGTTATCTTTTCCATTATTAATACATTTAATTACGACCATTGTCGTACAAAGTTATACGACTTTTGTCGTAATAGCAATAGGCAACATTAAAAAAATGCAAATAACTAATATGAAATTATCATTTGTTCTATAGACCAAATGGACGGTTATATACTTTGTAGTCCATCTTCTTTGAGTAATTTTATTAATTAGTATTTTATGTAATTATCTTGTTTACTGATTTATATATAAGATAAGTTTGACTTTATAAATAAGTGTATTTAATAATTAAATAAATATTTTTTAATGTATTATGTTATAATGTTATTAATTTTGAAATGAAATAAGAACTTGAGATAATAACCATGACGAAAACATACTTTACCTCTATTAAGACATTTAAAATTTTTGTGTTTTTATTTATTGCTTCAATAATTAATACGCATGCACAGCAAGATACATCACTTTTAGATAAATCAGAAACTTTAGATGTAGTAACCTGGAATTTACAATGGTTTGGAGCACCTCAAAAATCATATAATGCTTCAACATTTAATCAGCAATTAGTATCAGTAAGTTCTACCATAATTTCATTGGATGCAGATATTTATGCACTACAAGAGGTGGTTAACGATCCGGTAAATGGTTATTATCTTGAGAAATTGGTTGATCAATTAAATGAAGATACCTATTCAAATAAATATATTGGTTATGTTTCAGATCGCTATAGCCTTTATTTCAATACGCCAACTACAGATTATCCCTCTCAATGTATCGCATTTATTATAAATACAGAAACGGTTGCTGTTGTGGATCAATATCCAATGTTTAAAGATTTGTATAATGGTTATTCTACCAGTTATATAGAAGGATATGATGGTAATCCTGCAACTTTCTGGAGTAGTGGTAGATTGCCGTATCTTTTGCAAGGCATAGTGTCTGTAAATGGTAGTAATGAAGTAATAGACTTTATTAATATACATGCAAAATGTTGTGATGGTAGTGAAGACAGAAGGGAATATGATGCAGATTATCTTTTAAATGCAGTAAATTCTGAATTTGAGCTTGATAATGTTGTGGTGTTGGGTGATTATAATGATGACACTAGTGCCGGTAGTCCTTACGATAATTGGTATACTAATAGCAACTTATATTATAAAGAAGTGGCAGGAGAGGGTATTGACCATATTAGTGTTTCAAATGAACTATATGATGAAGATGAAGTGCTAAATAACAATGAATATATCGAAACTGTTTCGATATCTGATCACGATCCTGTTATGGTAAGACTAAAACTGGAAACTACTAAAACAAATCAGATTATTACACTGGAATCTATCGGAGATCAAACAATAGGATCTGCAGTTGATTTAGTCACCACTACAAACTCTGGTTTAAGTATTGAATATAAGGTATTGTATGGAGATGTTGAAATAAACAACAATCAAGCAACCTTTAGTGCGACAGGAAATTATGCAATACAGGCAATTCAAACAGGGAACGAAATTTACTCGCCAGCCTTTTCAAATATTATTTCAGGCACTGTTACAAAAAATCAGCAAACAATTGATTTTGACCCAATAGAAGATAAAACAATGGGAGATGATTCTTTTGAACTAATAGCCACAGCAAGTTCAGGTCTGGATGTTTCTTACGAAGTTACAGAAGGCAATGTAACTATTACTAATAATGTAGTTACTTTAGTTGAAGCCGGAAATGTTACCATAAGAGCATATCAATCAGGTAGTGATTTGTATGACAGCGCAGAGGCTTTCCAGTCATTTATTGTAGAAGATAAAAGCGGAATTGAAGATGAGTATGCCAAACAAGTGAAGGTTTATCCAAATCCATGTAATAATAAGATTGAAATTGAAATGCCTGATTCATCAATTAAGCAAATTGATATTTATAACATTACCGGAGTTAAAGTTAAAAGTCTATTTGCCTATGATATTGCAAAAATTAATGTTAGTGATTTACTCAATGGATTATATTTTATTCAAATAACTTCCGGAAAAATTACAATAACTAAGAAAATAGAGATTATTCACTAAAAAAAATAAAAAAAAATTATACATATCGCAAACGGTTGCAATCTGATATATTAGCAAAACCCTTGTATTTACAGGGGTTTTGTAATTTTGAGAGGTGCTTGATATTACTATCTTTGAGTCGAAAAATCAGTTAAAATCAAATTGCTTATCGATGATTAAAAGAATTCTACCACTTGCGATTCTTGTGTCTGTTCTGACCTGTTGTCAGAATAAGGAGACAAGTACAGTTAAAGAAAAAGCCCCATTTTTATGGGAAAATGCGAATGTTTACTTTCTGTTAACCGACAGATTCTGTAATGGTGACTCAACCAACGATGTGAATTTTAATCGAATTAAAGAAACCGGTCCATTAAGAGGTTTTATGGGTGGTGACTTTAAGGGAATCACAAAAAAAATCAATGAAGGTTATTTTAATAAACTGGGAGTTAATGCTCTTTGGTTTTCTCCAATAGCAGAACAAATTCACGGATCTGTTGATGAAGGAACAGGTAATACATATGCATATCATGGTTATTGGGCTAAAGATTGGACTAGTATTGACCCGAACTGGGGTTCAGAAGAGGAATTTGCTGAATTAGTCAATGCTGCTCATAGCAAAGGAATCAGAATTGTAATGGATGTGGTTATAAATCACACTGGTCCTGTAACATCCGAAGATCCTGTTTATAATGACGGATGGGTAAGAACCAGTCCAAGATGTACTTATGATACTTATGAAAATACAGTAACATGTACTTTAGTTGAAAATCTACCAGATGTTAAAACAGAAAGTAATGAAGAAGTTAATTTACCTGATGTTTTAATTGAAAAATGGGAGAAGGAAGGACGATTAGAACAGGAAATGGAGGAATTAAATGCATTTTTCGCAGAAACAGGCTATCCTCGAGCTCCAAGATTTTATATCATGAAGTGGTTAGTTGATTTTGTAAAGAAATATGGAATTGATGGCTATAGAATAGATACGGCTAAGCATACTGAAGCATCCATATGGTCAGAGCTCAATGATTTAGCAACAAAAGCTTTTGCTGAGTGGAAAAATTCAAATCCTGATAAAGTATTGGATGATAATGACTTTTATACAGTAGGGGAGGTGTATAATTATGGCATCTCTACTGGCAGAAACTTTGATAATGGAGGAGTTCAGGTTGATTATTTTGCTAATGGTATGGATGCATTGATAAATTTTGAACTTAAATCAGATGCCAATAGTGATTATGAGTCTGTATTTTCAAAATATTCTAAAATACTAAACTCAGACTTAACAGGAAAATCAATTTTGAATTACATGACATCTCATGATGATGGTTCTCCTTACGACAAATCAAGAGAAAAAGCCTTTAAAGCTGCCAATATGCTTTTATTATGCCCTGGTGCATCTCAAATATATTATGGAGATGAAACCAATCGTAACTTAATAATTGAAGGTACAATTGGTGATGCAACTTTAAGATCTTTTATGAACTGGAATGAATTGGACTCTAATAAAGTTGTTAATGGTGTATCTTCAAGAGATTTGTTAATGCATTATCAAAAATTAGGTCAGTTCAGAGAAGCAAATCCATCGGTTGGTGCTGGTATTCATAAACAGTTAAATGATGATCCATATATTTTCACGAGATCATATCAAACTGATAAATATGAAAATAAAGTAATTGTAGGCTTAGATATGAATAAAGGAAGTAAACAAATTAATGTTTCCGGTATATTTTCTGATGGAGAGGTATTAAAAGATTACTATTCAGATCAGATAGTTTCAGTTAAGAACGGAATGATCGATGTAATTTCTGATTACACTTTAGTTCTTCTATCAAAGAATTAATGACATAAGAATATCCGGTAGTAATACTGCCGGGTATTTATTGTATTTAAATACTCTTAAATTAAGTAGTTTCTATCAACTCAAAAGGAAGGTTGATAACAGTTTGAAAGTCTTCTGCAATTTCCAACATATCTTCATCTTCAATATCATAAAACCAATATACTTTAGTTTCATTTTTAGGAGACAATTGAACTTCTATTTTCTTCAGGAATGATGTCAAATATTTAGTTCCTAAAGTATTAAAATAGTCTAATTGAATTTGAATATCTGTTTTTGATGCCGGTTGATTAACATATGTATTTAACCAATCATACAAAGGTTTAAATAATGATTCGCAATCAACAGTGATTATTTTCCCCTTAAAAGAAATAACACCATTAACAGAATCCAATTTGATTTGTGGAGTAGTTTGTGTTCCTTCTGTCAGAATAATATTTTTCATATAAATATCATTAATAGCAAATAAATGAAAGTAAATTATTCGGGGTAAAAATTTACTTTATTATCATCTTTACTTTTTTATAATCATAAAATAACTTAATACTTCATGAGATTTTTGAACATATACGTTAATGATTAAATAATGTTATGTTATCGTTAATATATTTTTAATTTATATTCGATCATTCGTTTAATGAATGACCAATAATAATATACAAAATTCGCCTTATTTATTTTGGCCAATTGATATCTTTGGCAGGCTTAGATTGTATTTTACAGCTATTAATCTAATTATAATTATAGAGCTGATGGTAGTGATTTGTGACACATAGATATCTGCATTTAAACTGTTTAGCAATAAATAAATAACTCCTCCTATAATACATGCTGTAGCATAAATTTCTTTATGAAAAATTAAAGGTACATCATTACATAAAGTATCTCTTATTACTCCTCCAACTACAGCTGAAGACAGTCCCATTACCATACATATAGGTAAAGATAATCCGCCAATTAAGGCTTTATCTATTCCAATTATAGTAAATACACCAATTCCAATAGTATCAAAAAGAAAAAGTGTATGCTTTAATTTGATAATCCACTTATAAAACAAAAAAGTGAAAATTATTCCGCTGAATATTAAAAAGAAATAATCAGATGTACTTATCCAGGTAACTGGTGTGTTACCCATCAAAAGATCTCTTATTGTTCCACCACCAATGGCGGTAATAAAACCAATAAAAGAAGCTCCAAATAAATCTAATTTCTTTTCGTAAGCAGATAATGTTCCACTTATTGCAAAAGCAAATGTTCCTATATAATCAGCAATTTCTAATAAACTCATTACTACATTTCATATTTTGATACAAATGTAGAAATAGAATTTATACTAATACAGCCTCTTTATTTAAATTTGCATCACAAAAAACTTCGATAACTTTAATGAAATCGACAATTTTTGTCATTTCTTCATCTTCCGGAGCAACGAAAGGAACTACCTCTAAAGAACAGAATGTTTGAAATTTATTAAGAAAACGACTTCCTTCTTTCAATTCATCATTCAAAGTATAATAATCCTTTCCTTCCTGAAGCATTCCTGATAGTGATGTTGATGCTGGAATGTAGTCATAACTTAATAGTAACCCTAATACCAAACGTTCACCTGCTAAAACAGATAAATTATAAAGGAATTCGTTATCAAAAGGACCACGATTAACAATTAATTTTTTACAAGTATTAAGGTATGATTTACCTTCGTCATAGTAAAACTTCCAATCTTTTTCTTGATCTTGCCAATGAAATGTAGCCATAATTATAAGATTTTAGATTTAACTTGCAGATTTAGATTCAACATTGTTGTTCTTAATCCTATTTGATATGGTAAAAATACTAAAAATATTTTCTACCCCTTGTTAGTAAGATGTAATTATATTTAAAAAGTGTTATTTTACTTAAATACCCCTTTGCAAAAAACACTATCTATATTTAAAATATACACTTTCACTACCAAAGGTCTATTTTATTTAATTCTGGATATTGAAATTTATTATTTAATAGGATGTGCTTTAAAATATGTTTCTCCCTATGAAATAATGCCGTTTGCAGTAACTTTAATATGATATTAAAAAGAAAGCTTAAAATCATGAAAGATTATTCACGCAGATCATTTTTAAAAGAAATATTTAAATTATCTACTTTTCCTTTAATTTCGTTTGCCTATTCAAAAAGCATCAATATGAATAATATTAAACCAGCAATTCAATTATATGGATTACGAAATGAATTAAATGCAGATCTGTGGGGGACATTAAAGTTAATTGCAGATATTGGCTACAAAGAAATAGAATTATATATGAATGAAGAGAATAATCTATTCTTTGGTTATGATGCAAACGATTTTTTTAAACGAATAGATGATCTTGGCTTAAAGGTTATTGGGCAACATATACTTTCTGGAAAATATGGAGCCAATATAAGACACTCTCTTACAATAGGTTTTGAAGCCCGGATAGAGATTCTTTCAAAACATGAAGTGCCATATTTAACCCACGCATGGCTATATCCACAAGAACGTGAAAAGATTGATGATTATTATAAATTGTCAGAACTATTAAATAATTGTGGAGAATATAGTAAAAAGGCAAATATTGAATTACTATATCATAATCATGACTTTGAGTTTATTAAAGCAAATGATGAAATTCCCTATAATATATTAATTAAGGAAACCGATCCAGAATATGTTAATTTTGAATTAGATTTTTATTGGATGTATGCTGCAGGAATTGATCCAATATATTATTTAAATAAATTTCCTGATAGATTTAAGCTTTGGCATTTTAAAGATATGAAACCAGATTCTGTGGACTTTACAGAATTGGGGAAGGGCAGAATCGATTTTAAAGAAATAATGAAATACAGTAAAAAAATTGATGTTAAGCACCTGATTATAGATCAGGATGAATTTAATGTTTCAACATATAGGTATTTAGAAGAGAATTATATAAAACTTCTTGAATTAATTAACAATTAGGAAACATGATAAATAAAAAAGAATTAGCCTTAGAAATGTTTAAAAAAACAAACTGTGCTCAAGCAACTTTAGTTGCTCTGGCTAGAGAAAAAATGGATCCTAAATCCTTACAATTAATAGGGTCAGCCTTCGGGGGTGGTGTTGCACAGCAAGGGAAAACTTGTGGTGCAGTTAACGGAGCATTAATGGCCTTAGGTATACTAAAAGGGTATAATGAATTTGTTGATTTAGAAGTGAAAAATAAATTTTATGCTGTGGCAAATGAATTTATAACTCTTTTTAAAGAGAAATATGGGTCAGATCAGTGTAAAGAGTTAATTAATTATGATATTTCTGATAAAGAACAAAAAGTCAAAGCCAAAAACGAAGGTATATTTGATAATTTGTGCCCAACGTTTGTATCCGGAGCCGTTGAAATTATGGAAGAATTAATCAACTCAAAAGTTTAATAAACTTTATTGTTTAATGTTTGTTCTTTCATTGTAAAACAAATTATAAAATCAAATTTAAGATATGAAGAAGTTACTTATATTATCAGTTTTATTGTTGGCATTGATAAACATACATGCACAATCTGATTTCTACAGTTATACAGTAAAAACTCTTGAGGGTGAAGATTTTTCATTCGAACAGCTAAAAGGGAAAAAGGTGCTTATTGTAAATACTGCATCCAAATGTGGTTTTACTCCTCAATACGAGCAATTGGAAGAGATATACAAAGCTTATGGAGGTGATGATTTTGTTATAGTAGGTTTTCCGGCAAACAACTTTATGCGTCAGGAACCCGGTACAGCTGAAGAAATACGAGAATTCTGCACTCAAAATTATGGAGTTACATTTCCTATGATGGCTAAAATATCAGTAAAAGGTGATGATATGGCTCCTATTTACCAATGGCTGACTCAAAAAGAAAAAAACGGCGTAGAGGATAGCAATGTGAAATGGAATTTTCAAAAATATCTGATCAATGAAAAAGGGGAATTAGTTAAAGTTTTATATTCTAAAGTGAAACCTAATAGTGATGAGATTGTATCGTGGATAAGAGGAAATTAAAAAATAATAACGGTATTATTATAAAGCGATGTTAAAGCATCGCTTTTTTTGTTTCAAATAATCTTTGCAAATTCGTACGGAAAATTTAAATAATTAAAATTATTCTAATGTCATATATAAGAGGATTTGCAAGTGACAATAACTCTGGTGTACATCCTGAAGTCATTGAGGCTATTACAAAAGCCAATATAGGTCATGCAGTAGGTTATGGTGATGATGAACTAACTCAGTCGGCAATACAAAAGTTTAAAGAGGTATTTGGTTCCAAGACTGATGTATTTTTCGTTTATAACGGAACTGGTGCTAATGTCACAGCAATACAGGCGTTAACACATCCTTTTAACTCAGTGATTTGTCCAGAAACAGCTCATATAAATGTTGATGAATGTGGCGCTCCTGAAAAGCATAGTGGATGTAAATTATTGCCAGTACAAACACCAGATGGTAAATTAACCATTGAAGGTATAAAAAAATACATGCATGGCTTTGGTTTTGAACACCATTCTCAACCAAAAATGATAAGCATTACACAGGCTACAGAATTAGGAACGGTATATACAATAGAAGAGATAAAGGAAATTGCTGATTATGCTCATTCTCACAATATGTATTTACATATGGATGGTGCCAGACTGGCAAATGCAGCTGTTTCTTTGAATTGTTCTTTCAAAGAAATGACAGTTGATGCAGGAGTGGATGTTTTATCGTTTGGAGGAACGAAGAACGGATTAATGTTTGGTGAAGCGGTATTATTTTTCAATCAAAATACAGATGCAGTAAAATACATTCGTAAACAAACAGCTCAGTTAAATTCCAAAATGCGTTTTACAGCAGCTCAGTTTTTAGCTATTCTAGATAAGGATCTATGGAAGCGTAATGCGGACCATGCAAATAAAATGGCTCAAAAACTAGCTGAAGAACTTCAGGGAATTAAAAAAATAGAAATTACTCAAAAGGTTGAAAGTAATGGGATTTTTGCTATAGTTCCTGCAAAAATAATAGAACCATTACAAAAAGAATTCTTCTTTTACACCTGGGATGAAAGTAAAAATGAAGTTCGTTGGATGACGTCATTTGACACAGAAGAAGAGGAGATTAGACAATTTGTTAGTCTTATAAAGAAGCTATTAAAAGAGTAATACATGGCACAGCAATATGATTTTGAATTAGAGTTTAAAGTTCGTGATTACGAATGCGATTTACAAGGAATTGTAAATAACTCAGTGTATCAAAACTACCTAGAGCATACACGTCATGAGTTTTTGGATGCAATTGGTTTGAATTTTAAGAAATTATTCGATGATGGAGTAGTTGCAGTTGTAGCACGAGCTGATTTATCTTATAAAACGCCATTGCAAAGCAATGACAAATTCGTGGTAAGATTAAGAGCAGAACATCACGGTATTAAATATATGTTTTATCAGGATATTTATCGCTTACCAGATGAAAAAATCTGTTTAAAAGGAGTAATTACAACAACTTCCTTAATTAACGGGAAATTGGGAGTTTCTGAAGAGATAGCTTCAGCACTTAAAGAAGTAGAAATAAAAAGAAATAATTAATAAGTCGGAGGTTCAAATATAATTTGAACCTTTTTTATTTTTTAACCCCCTGAATATTAAATCAAAAATAAGAGTACCCTAAAATTACAATACTATAACCTCAAAAATATTTCACTTCCTTAATTTCTCTTTGTATTTTTGCAGGCTATTTAAAAAATGTCACATTATCATGCCAGAGCATAGCAAGAAAGAATATATAGAGAGATTTATCCAGTTCAGAGCTACTGATAAGGTAATACAGAAGGGGAAAGATTTATATGATGAAGGTGCTGTAAATCTTACATATAAAAACGATGCTTCTGATGCATGGCATTTCGCTGTTCAAGGTTCACAGAGGTATACTGTTATCATAAAAGACTTAAATAAAGGAGAAGCAAGTGCAAAATGTACCTGTCCTTTTGAATGGGGAACAATATGTAAACATGCCGTAGCCTCACTTTTATATATTATGGATGCCGGTGATGATGCACTTCCTATTGAAGTACAGAATAAGGTGGCTCCTAACAGAACATTAAGAACTCCGTTGGGATTTTTATTAGAAGAATATAGGTTTATAGATTCTGACTTAATTAATAAATATTCATCATATAGTGTTTTAAATGATATAAAATACTCCTCAAGAAACATTAAAATTAAGGATGTTTTAATCCATAAGGATCAAATTGTATTTGAATTATTGGATGAATACAGAAAGGAATCAAGTGTAGTTATAAAGCACGTTAATAATAAAGTATATATTGCTTCTGATATAAAGGCAGGTACACCAAAACTAAATAAGCTTGAAACTTTTTGTTTGATCGTTATCTCTGAATCTAAAACACCTGATCTTTTATTTACTGTTTTTAATAAAGGATTGGATGAAATAGAGAAACAAACACTTTCCGAATATGGATTTGATGAAGATGACGACTTTACAGCATATTTTAAGCATGTTTTTCTTCCTAATAAAGGGTTAGATGTTACATATTTGCCGGAACAAAAAGGATTGATTCCAATTGAACCAGTAAAGGAAATTGATTTTTTAAGCTTTATAGAAAAGCAAAATAACGAAGCTTTAGAACTGGATAATATACCAAGAGCTACGGATGATAAAGTCTTAGGATTTGTAATAGATTTTGGTGGCGAAATTGATGATCTTGATTATGACGAATATGATTTTATTAATAACGATCCACATTTTGATATTTATCCAATTACAGCTAAACCAGGTAAAAATAAAAGACAATTAACATCTGGTTTTAAGCGTTACGACGAACATGAAGCGCCAATCATATTGACGGATAATCAAAGGAATGCATTAGATCTGATTAAAGAATTAGATTTTGATGATTTTACTGCAAAAAAAACTTTTGTATTAAAAAAGAAACTGATTCAGTTATTGGCCAAAGAACGATTTGTATTCGTAAGAGAGCAAAGTGATTATAAGCTAAGAAAGTCAGATTTAGTTCCTGCTCAAATATCAGATCAACTTATTGATGCTAAATATGGAACTTATGAGGATGCTAAATTTGTTGGTCTGGAGCTGAAAGTACAGGTTAGCGATATTGAGTTGAAACCATCAGAAATAAGATCATTATATAAAAAATCTCACGTTTATAACTTTGATGGGATTATCTATCTTCCTGCAAATTATGCTATTGCTAAATATATTGAAGAAGGTCAGGAAGATATAAAAATGGTAAAAAAATATAAGTGGAAATTTATATCTGATGTTGTTTTACCATTGTCAAGAAACTTTGAAATAGATTTTGGAGATTGGAGCAGTGATGTTGAATCTATGGAATTGGATTTCAGATCGAAACAAATATACTTATCTGAACAATACGATTATCTGATCATAACGCCTCAGGTTGAATATCACAATGGCGTATCTGTTGCTTTAAATCATTCAGGTAACGTACTGATTCATCATGATGATAATGATATTACAGAATACGTTAGAAATTTTGAATTAGAGGAGGATTTTGTTGATTCAATAGCTGCTTTACATCCTAATTTCGAAGATCAAAAAGAAGACAAGGTATTTTATCTTCACTATGATGAATTTACACGAAATATGTGGTTCTACGACTTCTTTGATAAAATGCAACATCTGGAAGTCGAGGTATTTGGTCTGAAAGAGCTTAAAAATTTCAATTACTCTCCACATCAAGGTAAAGTTACGGCTGCTGTTTCCAGTGGTCAGGATTGGTTTGAAATTGATGTTAAAGTAACTTTTGGTGATGACACTATTGCTTTAAAAGATATTAAAAAGGCCATCTTAAACAAGCAGAAATATATTCAACTAGCAAACGGAAAGGTAGGCTTATTGCCAACAGAATGGATTCATAAGCTGGAAAAATATTTCCGACATGGAGAATTAAAGGATGGAAAGCTTGCTGTTTCTAAACTTAAGTTTTCAATTATTGATGAGTTGTTCGACAATATTGATAATTTGGATATTATTAATGAAATAGCTGAAAAAAGAAGAAGATTATCACAGTTTAAGGAAATTGCCAAAACAGATGTACCGCAAAATATTACAGCAGAACTAAGACCTTATCAAAAAGAGGGTTTAAACTGGCTTAATTTCCTTGATGAAATGAGATGGGGAGGAATCCTTGCCGATGACATGGGATTAGGTAAAACGTTACAAATACTTACGTTTATACAACATATTCTGGGTAAAGATCAAACAACAAATATTATAATTGTTCCAACCACATTATTATTCAACTGGCAAAAAGAAATTGAAAAATTTGCACCAAATATTGCTGCATACTACCATTATGGTGTAAACCGAGCTTTAAATACAGACGCCTTTGATGCGTTTGATATTGTTTTTACTACATATGGAGTATTATTAAGAGATATTGAATTTTTAAGTAAATATCAGTTTAATTATCTGATCTTAGATGAATCTCAAGCTATTAAAAATCCTGCTTCAAGAAGATTTAAGGCGGCAAATTTAATTAATGCTAAAAATAGAATTGCACTTTCCGGTACACCTATTGAAAACAGTACATTTGATTTATTTGCTCAGATGACTTTTGTAAACAGAGGTATATTTGGCGGTGTTTCTGCGTTTAAGGAGAATTTCTCAAATAAAATTGATAAAGAAGGAGATGAAAATATAGCAGCAGAATTACAGCGCTTAATCAATCCATTTATACTACGCAGAACCAAAGAACGTGTTGCTAAAGAACTTCCTGATAAAACAGAGGGAGTAATCTATTGTGAGATGGACAAAGAACAGCGAAAAGTATATGACGCTTATCGCAATGAGTTCAGAAACAGATTAATAGGAAAGATAGAAGAGGATGGAGTTGGGAAATCTAAAATGATGGTTTTGGAAGCACTTACAAGACTTCGTCAGATTTGTGATTCACCTGTATTATTAAATGATGACAATGTAGATACTGCTGAGTCTATAAAAATAAAGGAGATCATTCAACATATTACAGATAAAACTTCGAAGCATAAGATTTTAATTTTCTCTCAGTTTGTAAAAATGCTTGGACTTATTAAAAATGAACTTAACAAGCGTAATATTGAGTATGAATATTTAGATGGAAAAAGTTCAACTGTGCAACGAGAAAAATCTGTAGAAAATTTCCAGAATAACGATGATCTAAGAGTTTTCTTAATTAGTCTGAAAGCGGGGGGAACAGGATTAAACCTGACAGCTGCTGATTACGTTTATATTATTGATCCATGGTGGAATCCTGCAGTGGAAAATCAGGCAATTGACAGATGTTACAGAATAGGTCAGGATAAAAAGGTTTTTGCCTATAGAATGATATGTAAGGACACTGTGGAAGAGAAAATTCTAAATCTTCAAAATAAAAAGAAAAAGATTGCCGGAGACATAGTCCAAACTGATGAAAATATTATGAAAACTCTGGAAGCGGATGATATCAGAGATTTATTCTCTTAAAAATTAATTATAATGAGAGATTGCCATAATCAGCAATCTCTTTTTTTATATTATAATTCAAAAGGAACTTCTTTAAGCAGTTCAATTCCTTCAGGCGTTACATTAGCCATATAAGGAATTATCTCAACTCCATTTTCATAGGCTTCTTTTAAACCTTTAGCATAGTTAGGATCAATGTCTTTTGCTGGTGAAAAGCTTTCAATATCCTGTCTTTGGATTACGTAAAACATAACAGCCCTGATTCCAGCCTTTTTTACATCAATTAAAGTCTTTAAATGTTTTAAACCTCTTGTAGTTACAGCATCAGGGAAAGTAGCTTTATCTCCATCGCGAAGAGTTACGTTTTTTACCTCAATAAAACACTTCTCATTATTATTCTCTGCAAAAACATCAAACCTACTATCTCCAAATTTCACTTCCCTTCTGACTTCTGTGTACATGTTTAATTGAGGAATAATTTTATCCCTAACAGCCTCAAAAACCAAAATATTTGGGACACTTGTATTAATTCCAATCCAATGATTATTTATAAAAATCATTTCCCAGGTATATTGGGTTTTTCTTTTAGGATCATTATGAGGAGTAAGATAAACAGGAGCCCCCTCTTCAATACAAGTTTTCATACTACCTGAATTTGTACAATGAGCAATAACAACATCTCCATTTTCCAACTCTACATCAGTTAAGAATCTTTTGTATCGTTTTATGAGTTTACCTTTAACTAGTTTTGTCTTAAATTGCATGTAATTAATATTTGTTTTATCTATTAACACGAAATCAGCATGATTTGATCATGTATCTGTATAATAATTCTTTAACTTTTTATGCTTATTGATTCATGCTGCTAATTTCCATAGTACATTATCTTGTTAAACTGCAAATTAAACACAATGCATAAAAATTAAGCCTGAATTCATAACTTTTCTATATTTTTGTGCAAAAAAAATGGAATGTAGAGTAGGATGTGCTGCTTGTTGTATTGCTCCATCAATATCATCTTCAATGCCTAAAATGCCCAATGGTAAGAAAGCAGGTGAAAGATGTTTGCATTTAACAGAAGATAATAAATGTGAGTTATTTGGAAAAAAAGAACGACCTGCAGTTTGTGGTGGATTTATGGCAGAATTAGAATTTTGTGGTAATAATAGGGAAGAGGCATTAAAAATATTAGGAGATTTAGAAAAATAACAGTCTAAAAAGAAAGTTAAACCTAAATTATTATAACAAAAGTACTTTATATCTGTTTATAGTGTGTTTTTATAAATCATATAAGATCCAATATATTTTTGATCGTCCTTTCTTAGAATGGATATATGATTATTCTTTTAAAATCATTATTTAATTATTTATTTCGTATTTATAATGAAAGTTATAGGAAACTTCTTTTACCAGATCTACAAATGGTTGATTTTCATTCCAATATTTGCTGTTGCAAGTATTGTATTTTCTCTAGGTGCAGCAATTTTAGCGATATTAATTTCTCCGAGAGTAGGAAGCTTAAGTGGTGTAATGTGGGCTAAAACAGTAGCTTTTTTCACTCCTATGAGAGTTAAAGTTTATGGAAAAGAAAATATTAAAAAAGGACAATCCTATGTAATAGTAGCCAATCATCAGAGTGCTTACGATATTTTTGCTTTATATGGCTTTTTAGGTCTAGATTTCAGATGGATTATGAAAAAAGAACTTCGTCATGCTTTTGGGATTGGGCCAGCAAGTGCCAAAGTTGGTCATATATTTATAGATCGTTCTTCACCTAAAGCTGCCTATGAATCTATTAAAGAGGCAAAGGAAAAGTTAGTTGATGGAACTTCTGTTGTTGTTTTTCCTGAAGGAACCAGAAGTGGAAGTAACACTGTCCGCAAATTTAAAAGTGGGGCATTTAAAATTGCAGAAGAACTGGATCTTCCGATATTACCTGTTACAATTAAGGATACCCATAAGGTTTATGGAGGAGGAACTTTTAATGTTCGTCCCGGAAGAGTAAGCATTACCATAAATCCTTCTATAGATACGCTTAAGTATAAAAACAATATAAAAGAATTGATGGAGGCAACCAAAAATGCTTTAATTCAACCTATTAAGGAATTTAATTCTTAAATATAAGTTATAAAAGCCTGATTTAAAATTCGGCTTTCACCTGAACCTTAATTCTCTCCTTAGAAATTGGATGTGTAAACTCCAGAAATTCTGCATGTAAATGTAACCTGTTTGATTTAATTCCATATAAATCATCTCCAACAATAGGCGTATTTAAACCTTGTGGATGTGCAGAATGTACTCTTAATTGATGTGTTCGTCCTGTTATTGGAAAAAAATGAACCTTGGTTCTGCCATTATTTCGTTCAATAACTTTGAACTTTGTTTTAGCTGGCTTACCATACTCATAACAAACCAGCTGTCTTGGTCTGTCATCCAGATCAACTCTTAATGGCAATTCAATAAAACCGCTATCCTCATTAATAATTCCATCCAATAGGGCAATATAGCGTTTTTGGACACTTCTATCTAAAAACTGCTTTTGAAGCGCTTTGTGTACATCTTTATCTTTTGCGATCAGAATCAATCCGGAAGTTGACATATCAAGTCTGTGAACCAGTAATGGTCCTGTTGCATCAGGGTATTTGTTTTTAATTCTTAAATAAACAGAATCTTCAGTTTCCTTTCCCGGAACAGATAAAAATTCAGCAGGTTTGTTGACTACTAAAATTACATCGTCTTCATATACTGTTTCTAAAGCTTCATCATTAATAGTTGGACTTTGAATAGGATTATCATCAACTTCAAGTCCTTTAAGCATATGACCTAAAATGGGTTCGCATTTACTTTTGCAGGAAGGGTAAAAATACCCGTGCTTTCTGATCTCCGATTTTGGACTTTGGCCCCACCAATACTCAGCTAAGGCAATAGGTTTATAATTTTTCTGATAGGCATATTGCAATAATTTAGGCGCAGCACAATCTCCTGCACCAGCAGGTGGAATCTTTTGAGCTGTAGGTTCAAAAATATCACACAAGCCCATTATTTCTTTATCGTAATTAAGAAACTGATACTGATCAAATAATTTTTGTTGTAAGGCTGCAGAACGTTTCTTTCTCTCTTCTTTTAATAATTGAATTTCTGCAATATAGTTATCAAGGGATTCTTTGCTATTATTAACTTTCTCTTCCCAATACTTTTTTAACTGTTTAAAATCGTATTGTTGCTTTAAACTTTCTTGCTTTAAATTCTCTTTTAGTTTCTCAAAATCTTCATCAGATAGTGTACCTTCAAGTTCATGGCGCTTATCCTTACGTTTGTTTTTCTCTACTTTCATAAAGATCCTGAAATCACTCAGTTCATTCTCTGATGATTTTATACAATCTCTGTAGTTATCAGTTAAGCTTCTATATGAATCAGATTCTTCAAGATCTTTTATTTTTTGATTAAAAATACTAATCTGATCTTCTTCAGGCTTAAAAAAACCATTTTCATCCAGTAAATCATAAATAGGAGGGACGAATCCGGGTAATAAATTTGTTCCTGCTAACTTCCCACTAAAAGCACATAAATAGCCTATTTCTCCTTGGTTATTTTGAACAACCAAAACGCCAAACATTTTACCAATATTACTTCCCTCGACATAATGATCTATTCCAAAATCATGAACCCAATCTTTTTGTGTTCTTAAATGTTTTTGCAAAGAATTCGCAGCTAAAACACTTAATTTATGAGGTTCATAATAAAACGGATAGGTAAACTTTGCAGGTAGGGGTATATTGTCAATTGGTTCATCAAAATAGATGAAATTCGGATCTTTCTTTGAAATATTCACAGGTATTTGCCTCTAGTATAATTTTTATTCAAAAGCGTTTGCAAAAATACAAAGCTTTTTGGCAATTCAACCTATTACTATTGAAATATCATTCTATTCCTGATAAACTGTAATAATTTCCAGACCTTCCTCCAGTAAATTATTCTTTACCTTATTATAATTTCTGGTAAAACCTAAAAGGTAACCACCGCCACCAGAACCACAAAGTTTTAATATATAATCGTTCTTTTCCAAACCTTCTTCCCAATACTTAACAAACTCTGCAGGAATCATTTCCTTAAGGTATTTTAATTGGAATTTAGATAGTTCTTTTAAGTCCCGGTAAAACGAAGGCAAATCACCTTTTAACAAAGATTTCACACAATGATTTGTAGTTGGAATTAAGTGATTTTTAATCTTATCTAAATAATCTTGGCTAAGACATTTTTTTAAGAAAAGATCAACAAGAGGTGCTGTTTTACCTGTCTTTTTGGTGTTTATAATAAAGATTGCATCATCTTTTTCGATGTTTTTACGAGAAATACCGATGGATGAAATATCATTCTGATTTTTAATAAATAAAGGATGGCTTATATAACAGATTAATGGATCAATACCAGAGCTTTTACCATGGAAATAAGATTCTAATCCTGAAAATATTTTTTTCAGCTTCTGCGTTTTCTCTTTTGACAGACCTGTTTTTGATCCTATTTTATTCTTCCCGTAAGTGTAATAAATTGAGGCAACTAAAGCACCACTGCTCCCTAAACCATAACCTTCTGGTATAGTTGATTCAAAAAATAATCCTTTGTCCAAATCCCTTTTTAAAGAATTTATATCAATATAGTTAGTATAATTTTCTTCAATAAACTCGCAATATTGTTTAAGCTGATTATTTGATTGTTTAGCATACTCAAGATCTGTATAACCTTCATTATTAATAAAGGTTAACCTACCATTAAAATGCGAATATGGGATTGATAATCCATTAGAATCATACAAAAGAGAATACTCCCCGAATAATAATATTTTTGAATAAAATAGATGGTTTAATTTATTCAGTGGCATAATATGTATTGCTAATTAGTTTGTTAATATTCAGTTTACCTTATGTCCAAATAAATTCAAAAGGATGAAATTTTATCCTGTATATATAGTTTGTCCTGACAATGAATACTTAGTTCTGTTTCAATAAACTCTAAAACTTCTTTTTTGTTCGCGTCAGGATAAATAATATGTATGTTTGGGCCGGCATCAATTGTAAATCCTACTGGTGTTTTTGATGATTCTCTGAATGCTCTGATTTTAGTAATTATTTGAAGTGATTCTGGCAAAAGAAGAGTGTAGCCAGGTTTTGAACTCATCATTAACCCATGTAAACTTAAAGCTTCAGATTCTGCAATCTCCAAAAACAATTCCCAATCTCCATCTTTCAATGCATTTAAAAGAAGCAAGGTGTTGCTATTTGCCTGATTAATTCTGGCTTCTTTATATGGATGATTATTCATTAGCTGATGCCCAACAGTACTACTTATTTCCTTTTGTTTATTACTTACAATTAATATCGTATCCTGAATATTATTAAAAGCTTCGTGGACTTCATTATTAATACTAACTGCATATCTATCATCACTTTCGTGTTCATTAATCTTTCCCCATAGGTTCCAGCCTTTATATGTTGACCTACAAGCACTACCGGAACCTAATCTGGCAATTTCTGATATTATTTCAGGAGATAATGATTCTCCAGTAATTTGTACATGCATTTCTGAAAGAGCAATAGCCAATGCACTATAACTACTTGCAGAAGATGCAATACCTGATGAATGAGGAAATGTATTAGAACTTTTTATATCTAAATGAAAATGCTTAAGCCAAGGAAGAATATCAATAATCCGATTAAAAAATTGCTTAAGCTTAATTTCAAATTTAGGATTGGGTTTATCATCAAATAAAAAGCTAAATGAATACTCATCCAGCTTTTTACTTGAACAGTAATTTATACTCGTATTAGTAAGACATTTATCTAAACTAAAACTAACAGAGGTGTTAAAAGGTAACTGTACCTCTTTTTTACCCCAGTATTTAACAATGGCAATGTTTGATGGTCCCTGACTAAAAACTTTACCTTCTTTTTGTTTATAATCCACTTAAAACTAATCTATGTCAAGGGCAAGATCAGCATATTTATAAATAACATCATGACCCCGACGGTTAAAATATCTTTCAACATAATGTTCAGGATTCTTAGTGGCAACCAACATCATATCTCCACCCCAGGCTCCTAATGATTTAATAGAACCTTCAAAGTCATAAAATTGTTTATTGTTTAATGTAGGAATATGTAAAATTTTAGAAATAATTTTTTCATGCTCATTGATTAATTCCATAAAATCATCAATGCTGTTACATAAAGCCATACTTGCTGTTAGTGACGATATTTTATTAAGTTGTTGATTTGTAATATCTTTTCTACTGACCTTATCAATGGCTTTTAACGAACTCACCTTGTTACCGGAGTATACAAAATAAAGATTTTCATGAAAACAAGGTTTAAACTTGATTTCAACATACTGAGGATTCTTTACATTTTTATTATAAAGTACAGGCAAGTCGCACATAGATGCAGCAATATCATAACCAGATCCTTTAAAACTTAATGCATTTAATTCAAAGGGATCAACATTAAAATAACGTGCCAGATTAACAATTAATGATGCACTTGTACCTAAACCCAAATCCGGATTAAAATTTATATTAGAAACGAACTTTTTAGTTAATAAGTCTTCTAAATCCAAATTGCTGAGATTAATGGCCATGCGCAATACTTTATGGATAACTACTGCAAAACCTGCATTTGTTCTATCTCCAATATGTAACTTACCATCTAACTTATCGGGAAAAGAAACTGTGTTCCATAATTCGTCAGTTTTATAAGCTTCCCATTCCAGCGAACCTCTTTCTTTTTCATATACTTTAAGAGTCTGACCAACTTTTAATGGTATAGCGAGTACATTTGCACCATACATAGCAGCATACTCACCGGAAATCATAATCTTTCCATGAGATTCAGTAGAGAAAATGGGGGTATTTTCCTTTTCGATCATTTTTAATTAAGTGTTTTGTAGTTCTAAATATATAAGACTAATGTCTTATTTCATTGAGGAAGGTCATTACAGCACTATAGCTCACAGTCTGTTTACTAAAATAAGCAATTGCTTTGACTTTTTCATCTTCTGAAGCATTCAATGTTAAAAGAATATTAGATAAATGCATTTTCATATGGCCTTTTTGTATTCCGGTTGTTATTAATGATGCTACAGCAGCAAAATTATTTGCCAAGCCTGCAGAAGCTATAATGCTCATTAATTCAGGTGCATTGGGATTTTGGAGTATCTCCATAGAAAGAGCTGCCAATGGATGAGATTTTGTTAATCCTCCTACAGTCCCAACTGTTAATGGAACTTTTAAGGAATATGTAAAAATATCGTTTTCTATACTAATATCAGATAGAGAGGTATATTTACCATCTTTTGCTGCATATGCATGTATATTTGCTTCTATAGCTCTGAAATCATTACCTGTAGCAATTACAACTGCATCAATGCCATTCATAATTCCCTTATTGTGAGTCACTGCTCTTGATGAATTAAACTTGGCAATATCAACAGCCTGCTTAAATTTCAAGGCAAACTCTTGGGGATTTAAATCTCCTGACCAATAGCTTAATTCGTTAATGTTACAGCTTACTTTACACTCTACGATACATTCCGGAGTATAATTAGATAATATAGCCATAACTACTTCGGCGACTTTATTATAACCTGCAAAGTATTGAACTAAAGATTCCCCCATTGCTTCAAGGCAAGAATTAATAAAATTGGCTCCCATAGAATCTTTTGTTTCAAACGTCACATAAAAACAATATGTATTATTAACGTTATCAACCTTTTGCAACTCTATATCCTTAATTCCACCACCACGTTTCTCCATATTATAAGCAAGCTCTTTTGCTGCGGCTTTTAATACGGATTTTATTTCAGTAATATTAGAATCAATAAATGAATATGGTTCGTCAGTAGAAAAAAATAATTGTCCCACCTTTAGAGTATCAATTACTTCTGATTTAAAACCACCTTGTTTATACCAAAAGCTTGCGACTTTAGAAGCTGCTGCAACTACTGAACTTTCTTCAATGGCCATAGGCACAAAGTACTCTTTACCATTTACCAGAAAATTTGGGGCAATATTGTATGGTAAAAAGAAATTGCTTATCGTGTTTTCCGAAAATTGATTATATGTTTCTTGTAACTGAGGGTGGTGATGAGTATATAATTGATCAGAAGAATTTGATGTTAAACCAGATTGCTTGATTATTATATCTATTTTTTCTTTTGTACTTAATTTTGAAAATCCTGAAATCATAAATTATCGTTTATATTTCAAGAAAACATTCGGAATTTAAAAATGTTTGTAATTCGTATTCAAATAAGAGAAATACTGCATTTATATTTTGACTTTCAAATATGCTTCAGCTAATTTCCACTTCTCTATTAATTCATTAACAAATAAATCCAGATCTTCTTCACTCCGTAATGCATTTTCAAGAAATAGAGAGCCCATACCAATTACACTTGGTAGTTTGCATATTTTATTCAGATAAAAACCATCAAGAACTGAATGAATACCTCCAGATATGATAACTTGTTTGCACTTAACATCAACTTCTTCAATAATTTCATTTACCATTAAAGTCATTTCCAGAGCATCATGTCCTACATTGGCAAAACCATCAAAGGCTTTACTTATATTTTTATTTCTTAAACTCTCTAAACGGGTAAAATTGGTACCTCCCCAGGCTCCAAAATCAAACGCAGCAATATTTAGTTGTAAAATAGACTTAATACTTTCGTAGCCCATTCCTTGTCCAACTTCTTTAATTATTATGGGCGATTTAACAATTTCTAAAAGTTTTTGAATAGTATCAATAGGAGCATGCTTTAATCGATCACCTTCTGGTTGAAAAGCTTCTTGTAATGGATTAATATGGATAATAGTTCCATCTGCATCCAGTTTCTCTCTAACCTCTTCTACCTTATCAATAGAGTTGTTTTCTATCATTTTTTCAATCTGAGCAATACCAAAATTAGAGAACAAAGGTTGATCTTTTCCTATATATCTTCTTACATCAAAATCATTAAAATAAGATTCGTTATTAAGTAAAGATCTACATGATCCTAAACCCATTCCTAATCCATATTTACCAGCTACGGAAGCCAAACGCTTATTAATTTTGCCAGCCATTTCAGTGCCTCCTGTCATAGAAGATATCCAAAAAGGATAATTCATCGTTTTACCTAAAAACTCAAATGAAGAAAAGGAAAAATCTGAATGAGATGATAACATGGGTTCATAAATAAACCTGTCATCCTTTTCATTTTGATTAACTGTGGCTTGAAATGCCAATTGTATATGATCTTTTTTTCTATCTTCCATAAAACAAAAAAAGAAAAGATTGGTGATATTACCTATATAAATTCTGAGATTTTTCTCATGGTATAAACGAATAATTATCCAAATAGCCATTTCTAATTTATACTTAAATGAAATATTGCTATAGAATAACACCAATTGAATATTAATTCCACTTAATAGTTAAAAATGCTTTGCCGAATTTATTTCATAATTAGGCCAAATTCACTCATTTGCGAATTTGGCCTTGTATTTAAAATTTGTCAATTGCTATTTCCTACACGATAAAAAATCTCCAGAAACTACACTTTAATTAGATATTGTTATTCGTTATTGGAACTTTCTCTATAAGAGGGTTTTCCTAAATATTAAATACCTAAGCCTCTTGCAATAACCATTTTAAGAATTTCACTTGTTCCTTCTCCAATTCTTAGAATTCGGTGATCTCTGTAAAATCTCTCAATATCTCTATTCTTAAACAATCCGGCTCCTCCAAAAATTTGAACTGCTTCATCAGAAACTTCTCCTGCAATCTCGCTACAATACAATTTGGCCATAGCTGCCTCTTTACCATAGGGTTGATTATTGTCTTTGAGCCAACAAGCTTTATACAACATATTACGTGCTAACTCAACCTTTAAATCCATATCAGCTAATTTAAATTGAATAGCCTGAAAGGAAGATATTGATTTGCCAAACTGCTTCCTTGATTTAGCATACTCTAAAGCCATTTCTAATGCTCCTTGTGCTAAACCTAAACCCATTGCGGCTATCGATAATCGGCCAGAATCCAAAGTTTTTAGCATTTGAGATAAACCTTTATCCTTGGTTCCCAAAATATCCGTATTTAATACACGACACTGATCAATGGTTATTTCAGCGGTATCCGAGGCTCTCCACATCATTTTTCCTAATGTACGTTTGGTTGAAAAACCAGGTGTGTTACGATCCAGAATAAAAGTAGAGTATGTTGGCTTATTATCTTTGACTCCTGTTTGAGCCAGAACGGTAATACCCGCCATTAGTTCATTGCTGCCATTTGTAATATATCGCTTAGTCCCCGATAATTCCCATCCGTCATTTGTTTTCAGAGCAATCGTATCCACACCTCTTGCATCAGAACCCGCATTTTCTTCTGTTAATCCGAAAGCCCATAGTTTAGAACCATTTAATAAATCAGGAAGAAGTTGTTTTTTTTGTTCTTCAGATCCGAAGTTGTAAATGGGAGCGACTCCCAATGAATTGTGAGCCGCCATAGTCACAGCTTGTGATCCATCAACTCTTGCCAATTCTTCCACTGCTATTATGTATGATAAGGTATCTAAACCCTGACCACCATACTCTTTAGGAATATCAATTCCATAAAGTCCAACGTTCCCCATCTTTTGCGCTAATTCAACAGAAAACGTTTCATTCTCATCTAATTCGGAGGCAAGTGGTTTTATTTCTTTTTCAGCAAATTCTCTTACTTTTTTTCGGTAAATATCTTTCTCCTGATCGTAAAATGGTGTCATATTTTATTCTTTTATTATATAAATTTAGTTTGTTTTAATTTGATTATTAATATGTTTCCAATAAAGATTGCTTTAAACTTACATGATCTCCCGTATTAACTGATATTTTGGCTATTGTGGTATCTTTCCATGCTGTAAGTGTATTTTCAGTTTTCATGGCTTCCAGAATCATTAAAGGATCTCCTTTTTTTACATTCTGTCCTTCTTTCACCATTATATCTATTATATTTCCCGGAGTAGGGGAAACTAGTGTTTTTTGTTCTACAGAAGTCTGCATTGATGCTTTTCTTACTTTTTGTGGTTTATCTTCAATGATTAGTTTCTTTCCATTGTACTGAATATAAATATTCCTGTCTGCGCTTCTCAAATAGTTTATTTTATATTGAATATCGTTAGAAATAAAGCATAAATGATTTTCATCTAAATTTGTAATCCTCAAATTAATCACCTCATTATTATCTATTTGAATTATGTACTCATTGGAATAAGTATGTAGAACTTCAATTGTAATAATCTTATTATTTATAAATATTTGATGTAATGGGTTATTACGCCAAAAGCTATAATTATGATTTGAGTTTGCTGAATTATATTTTATTAAAATATATGCGGATGATAAAATCTTTAATTCAAGTAAAGAAAATTCTCTTTTGCTTTGAAACACTTCTGCATTGTCAGAAATAAAAGAGGTTGAATATTTTCCTTTTTTAAAGTGATCATTATTCAAAGCAAACAGAATAACATCTCTATTCGTCTCTAAACCAAAAAGAACATATTCTTTTAGAAAATGATCCAGATTAGTAATTGCCTCTTCCCGTGTAGATGCATGTGAAGTAACCTTCTTTAATAGCGAATCAAAATGAGTTTGTATCTCTTCATAATTATTCACTCCATTATCTACTCTAATTCCTGGAATATTAGGAATATATAAACGCTCTATAATGCCATGAGACGGTAAATAATTATTGTTGGCATCTTCTGCATATAAACGAATTTCTATCGCATGTCCATTAATAGTAATATCGTCCTGAGCAACTTCCAGCTTTTCGCCCATTGCTATTAAAAGCTGTTGTTCAACAATGTCAATGCCTGTAATTTCTTCTGTTACCGTATGTTCAACCTGTATTCTTGTATTCATTTCAAGGAAGTAATGCTTCATTGAAGGAGTTAGAATAAATTCAATGGTTCCGGCATTGGTGTACCCTATATTTTTTGCAATTTTCAAAGCATCATCAATAATCTCTTTTCTAATTTCTTCAGGTAAATTTGGTGCCGGAGCTTCTTCTATTATCTTTTGATGTCGTCTTTGAACAGAACAATCTCGTTCATACAAATGAATAATATTTCCATGATGATCACCAAGAATCTGAACTTCAATATGACGAGGATTCTGAATGTATTGTTCTATATAAACGGAATCATTATCAAAATATCTTTTTGCTTCTGAAGAAGCCTTGTTTATTGCTTCTTTTAACTCATCCTTATGATATACAACCCGCATTCCTTTTCCACCACCACCAGCTGCAGCTTTTACTATTAATGGGAATTCAAGTTTTGAAGCACTTTCAAGCATGTCATCAACATCTCCTTTAATTTTATTTAATAGAGGTACTTTATTTAAATATGCTATTTTATTTGCTTCATCTTTATTACCCATCTTCTTAATTAAATCAGAAGACGGACCAATAAATTTAATGAGATTTTTTTCGCATAATTCAGCAAAATCACCATTTTCAGATAAAAATCCATAACCAGGATGAATAGCATCAGCAAAATACTGCTTTGCTATATTTATTATTAATGATTGATTTAAATAGGTATCCAATAAAGAATTCCCATGCATTAAAACCTTTATATCAGCATTTAAAACATGCAGTGCTTTTTCTTCAGGTTTTGTATAAATAGCCACAGTTTCAATCCCCATTTTCTTTGCAGTATTGATTATTCTTACTGCAATTTCGCCTCTGTTTGCTATTAATATTCTTTTGAATTTATGTAATATGTTATTCATGATTCCACACAGGTTTTCTTTTTTCTAAAAACGCAGTTACCCCTTCTTGTCCTTCTTTTGATATTCTCGCTCCTGCAATCATTCTGGCACAATTTAAGAAGGTGGTTTCATCATCACTGCTATCTTCTAAACTATGAATTAAAGCTTTTGTTTGAATTAATGCATCCGGAGCTCCCTTAGTTATATTCTGAGCTATTTTTATGGTATATTCTCTGATATTTACACTATCTGAAATAAAATGAACCAATCCCTCATTTAAAGCTTCCTGAGCTGTAAAAGGTTGTGGTAATAAAAGTCTTTTTCTTGTATTACTACTTCCCATTTTTTTTAGAATATATGGAGATATAGTTGCAGGTATTAATCCCAATTGTACTTCAGGAAAACCAAACATTGAATCCTCTTCACAAATAACGATGTCACTACATGCAATTATGCCAACCGCTCCTCCAAAAGCAGATTTCTGAACTTCACAAACAACAGGGGTAGGGAAGGTGTATATACTCTCGTAAAGGGCATTAAACAGTTTTGCATCATTTATATTTTCGCTTTTAGATTGTGCTATTCCCTGTTTCATCCATTCTAAATCAGCACCTGAACAGAAATGATTATTACTACCATGAATAACCAAAACCTTAAATGCTCTATTTCCTTTGTTTTCTCTAAGAGTGGAAATAATCTCCTTAATCATCTGCTTATTAAGTGCATTCCTTTTATCCGGACGATTAAGCTCAAGATATGCTATTTGATCTTCTATAGAAAAATTTATTGTCATCACTTTTGTTTTTTTACATAGATAGAATTAAAGGACAATATGTATATTATCAATATGTTATATTCAATTATTTATTACATTCTGAACACCCCATAATCTCCTTTTTTATTTGAAATGTTTTGGGCCATATTTAGTCCTATAGATAAGACCATCCTGGTATCAGCAGGATCAATGATTCCGTCGTCCCAAATTCTACTTGTTGCATAATAAGGGGATGCTTCCTTTTTAAATCCTTCTATAATTTTGTGACGCATTTTTTCGATCTCGTCATTACTGCTTATTACACCCTTTTTACTTTCCTGATCCTTTTTAATGGTAGTAAGTACATCTGCTGCTTGTTGTGGTCCCATAACCGATATACTTCCAGATGGCCACGTGAACAAAAGGCGAGGACCAAATGCACGACCTCCCATGGCATAATTACCGGCTCCATAGCTTCCCCCAATTACAATTGTGAAAAATGGCACCTTGCTATTTGCAAGCGCATTTACCATTTTAGCACCATCTTTAGCTATTCCCATTCTTTCATAGTCCTTTCCAACCATAAAACCTGTGATATTTTGAAAAAACACCATAGGAATATCTCTCTGATTACATAACTGTATAAAATGAGCCCCTTTTTGCGATGATTCTGAAAATAAAATGCCATTATTGGCTAAAATACCAACCTTAAAGCCATTAATTGTTGCAAAACAAGTAACCAAAGTATTACCATAATCAGGCTTAAATTCAGCATAGCTATCTTCATCTATAATTAGCTTTATCAACCTTCTAACGTCTTTATTGTATTTTCCTGCTTCAGGTATTTCATTATAGATTTCAACAGAGTTGTTTTTTTGATACTGTACGAAATGCTCTTGTTTTATTTTCTTTTTGCTTTTAGGTAAATATTTGAAAATGTTACGACAAATCTCTATCGCATGATGATCATCATCAGCTAAATGATCAGCAACTCCAGATTGTGAAGTATGCATTTCTCCACCGCCAAGTTCCTCTGCACTTACCTCTTCGCCTGTTGCTGCTTTAACTAAAGGAGGACCTCCTAAAAATATAGTACCCTGGTTCTTTACAATGATAGTTTCGTCACTCATTGCAGGAATATATGCTCCACCTGCCGTACATGAGCCCATAACAATACTAATTTGAGGTATACCTTGGGCAGATAAACGAGCCTGATTATAAAAGATTCGCCCAAAATCATCCTTATCCGGAAAAACATTGGCTTGCTCAGGTAAAAATATACCTCCAGAATCAACCAAGTAAACACAAGCCAAATTGTTTTCAAGTGCAATTTCCTGAGCTCTCAGATGCTTTTTTATTGTTTCTTCAATATATGTCCCACCTTTTGTTGTTGCGTCATTAGCTATTATAATTGATTCACGCCCATTAATATATCCAATACCTGTTATAATACCTGCAGAAGGAAAATCATTATTGTATTTGTCGTAGGCAGCAAGTTGTGACAATTCTAAAAAAGGAGAATGTTCATCAATTAATAAATCAATTCTTTCACGAGCCAATAACTTGCCTTTTTTCTTATGTTGTTCCTGCTTGTTTTTATTTTGAGTTAAGATTAGCTGAGTTTTTATTTTAAATTCTGCAACCTCCTTGGGAATACCCAGGTTCAGATAAATATTCAGTTTGTCCTCAATATCTGTCATAATTATGCTCTCTGATAATATTTACAAGTAGTAACCAATATCCCTTGAAATTGTTTATTGGTATTTCTGTATATATTTTAGATGAAATTATAATCGATATATAATCAGAGTAAAGCAGTTTGCCTGCCACTTATAAGACGTTTTGCAGTTTGGTTTATACAAATTTTAATTTAATTATTCTTAGATATGGTTTTACAAAAATCAACAACTGCTTTTTTAAGATATTTTGAGACATTTCTTATTGAGTCGTCCATATTTTCTGCATACCGTATTATTTCATTCAGGTAATCCACTTTATAGTTCTCAAGGTCGTTTCCTTCAATTTCATTATATCCACAAATGACAGCAAGCTTTTGATCTTTAATAGAGTTCATGATTCCAGAAATGACTTTTCCGGATAAGGTTTGAAAATCTAATTTACCTTCCCCTGTTATAATCCAATCGGCATCTAAAATATGGCTGTCAAAGTCCGATATATTCATCATTAATTCAATACCTGATTTTAATTCAGCATTTAAGAATAATATGGAGCCTGCACCTAATCCTCCGGCCGCTCCAGCACCTTTAATTAGCTGTAAATCTTTATTGCAATATCTTTTAGCAACTACATTAAAATTCATCATTCCTTTATCAAGATTTTGAACCATTATAGCATCAGCTCCCTTTTGAGGTGCATATATGTACGCAGCTCCGTTTATACCAAACAGAGGATTGTCAACATCACAAGCCACTTGAAACTTTACGTTTTTTAATGTTGGATGTACCTTGGAATCATCTATTTGAGAAAGTAATGTTAAATCACTTCCAGTGCCTTGTAATTCGTTTCCTAAATTGTCATAAAAACAATATCCTAAAGCTCGAGCCATACCCATACCACAATCATTTGTTGCACTACCTCCAATTCCTAAGATTATTTGTTCTGCACCTTTATTTACTGCATCTAATATTAACTCTCCGGTACCATAAGTAGATGTTTTCATAGGATTTATCTCATCTCTGCTTAATAGTTTCAGTCCAGAGGCTTCGGCCATTTCTATAAAGGCTGCTTTTTTTGATCTTGAATAAAAATACTTAGCAGAAATATCTCTACCCAAAGGATCTTTAACATTCTTAAAATGCAAATCTCCTTCCATATAATAGTTTAATATATCAACAGTTCCGTCTCCTCCATCAGCCAGTGGAAGTTTAATTATATTTGCGTCTTTTATATATAATTTTAATGTATCGTTAACAATATTACAAAACTCAATACCAGATAGAGAACCCTTGAATTTATCCGGAGCTATTATAATCTTTGTCATTCTTTGTATTTTTGAAGTCAATGTAAACATTATAAATTTAAATCTTTTCGATAGTGTTTTGTATCTTTGATTTTGTGAATTATAAATATACTTAGATTGAAAATTACTTTTTTAGGGACTGGAACTTCTCAGGGTGTGCCTGTAATAGCTTGTGATTGTAGGGTGTGCAAATCCGATGATCCAAAAGATAAACGCTTACGTTCTTCTGTGTTAATTGAAATCGATAACCTTACTTTAGTTATTGACTCAGGACCCGATTTCAGACAGCAAATGCTAAAAGCAAACGTTCGCTCATTGGATGGAATTCTGTTTACACATGAACATAAAGATCATATTGCAGGATTGGATGATGTAAGAGCCTTTAATTGGGTGAATAAGCGACATGTAGATGTATTTGCCGAAAACAGAGTAATTAACGCTCTAATAACAGAATTTGGATATGCTTTTGCAGAAAAACCATATCCGGGAGTTCCTAAAATAGATCTAAATACAATAACTGAAGAACCTTTTTATATTAAAGATGTAAAAATCATACCTATTAGGGGTAAACACTTGCATTTGCCTGTATTAGGATATCGCATTGGTGACTTTACTTATTTAACTGACTTTAATTATATATCAAGCAGTGAATTAGAAAAAGTATTGGGCTCCAAGGTTGTTGTAATTAATGGTGTTAGAAAAGAGCCTCATATTTCTCATTTTTGTTTAAGTGAATCGATAGAAGTCATTCATAAAGTAAATCCACCTAAAGGATATATTACGCACATTTCTCATCAATTAGGTCTTTATAAAGAGGAGGATTCCCAATTGCCGGATAATATTCATTTGGCTTACGATGGATTGGATATTTTAATCGATTAATACTTCCTTTACAAAAGAATTTATATTATTCAAATTTGTCAGTATAAGGTTTGTTTATATCAAAAGATTTAAAATTTCCGATACTTTCACCGGATAATCTAAAATCAAAAGTATTACCTCCAAGAGGAATTCTTGGAAAGTAAGCTAATTGCAATTGAATTGTGTTAAATACTAAATGGTCATTTCTTATTCGTATCCCTATACCAACAGAATAATAAGGTTTTGTAGCAAATAAAACCTTATTTTCACTTATCCATCCTATGTCTGCAAAGCTAAATGGAACTACTTTAAATCCGTAGATATCTGTAGGAGTAAACAATACACTTTCTGAATTTAAAACAAATTTTTGCGTTCCTCTAAGGTCATGACTTCGATATGATGTAATGCCTGGTGATGATTGTGTCAAATAGAAGTATTGAGAATGATCCAGATGCATGGCCCTGGTATAATAGGATGAAACAAAATATCTGAATTGATTATTACCAAATTTCTTTAATGAAGAAATATACCTTGTTCCAAATCGCATTAATGTTCTTTCCGGATTTGTTTTAAAGAAAAAAGAATTAAAGTCGGCACTAAAATAAATATACCCCTTATTGGGCACAATCGCTGAACCTACAGAAAAATGGCCACCTAAATACATGCGGTTTTTCTTTTCATTAGTATTTATTCCGAATGTAATTGATGACAAAAAGCCATAAGGAACATCTTCTATACGTCCATAATTGTATATTAAAGTATTTTTATAATAACTACGTTTATTAAAAGAAAGGCCAGTAAAGAAATAATAGTTAGGTGTATAGTACGCCTCGTTTCTTAAAGAATCAGGAAGGTTAGAAAATTTATTTATTATAACCTGACCCAATAAACCAACTGTTGATCGATTAAAGTAGTTTGTAGAGTTTATTAAAAAACTTCTACCAAACCACATATCTCTATTTAGATAATCATAGTTATTATATATTTTATTTTCATCTGTGGAATCTACAGGAACTTTTAAATTCCTTCTTAGATTAATTCCTCCGGCATATTTTGTTTCAGGAGTATAGAAGTCTTTGTTAAAACCCAAATTAACGTAATTGTCATTAAAAGTATTATTTACCTCTGCATTAAAAGAAATAAAAGAACCGTATATATTATCCCAAAGGATATTTTCATGATAGCCAAATTTATTTTTTTCTGTAGCTCTACTATCAATTAAATGATTCATTTCTAACCCATATCCAAATACATTTTTGCTATAAATACCAGCTCTAAATTTATTTGTTGATATTGTTCCCGAAATACCATAAGGGTAGGCATCCTGAGTAATAATTAAAATATCAACCAGTGTAGTATCAATATTGGCTGGTTCTAAAACAATTAGAGCATCAGTTATAAAACCAAGAGAACGTAACATTCGCTCACTTTCATTGATACTTGGAATATTAACCAGCTCCCCCTTTTTAAAAGTTAAAGTGTTAGTTATTATACTCTTTTTAGTCTGAAATCTTAGTTTACTTAATGTTTTCTCAAGCCTATTAGTAGAAAAGTCAATGGTATCTAAAATATTTCTGGCAAAAGGTGAAACCTGTTTTATATTTATAGATCTAATAATCTTTTGATTGTACTTTTTATATTCTTTTTCGATAGATAAAAGAAGCTCACTGGCTGAAACATTAGAATCTCTTGATACAACAATCCATTCATAAAGTTTTTTATAAATAAAACTGCTGTCTTTGCTATTCTTTAATAATTCATGAATTGATGTATTCGAATTAATACCAGGATTAATATCCTTATTTTGAGATTTTACAGGAGAGATTACACAATAAAAAAGCAAAGCTACCAGAAGTAGCTTATTTATAAATAATTTAAATCTCTGGTCTAATATGCCTTTTATAAGTGTATTCAAAGTATATCAAATATACTTAATTTATTATGTCACTAATATAAAAAGTAAATAATTATAGGAATAAGCAAGCCAATAGTTACAAATAAAAAACCTCGCCATTTAAAACCAGTTTTTCCTTTCAAAATATACAATCCACTTATGGATATTATAATTAAAGAAATTGCGAAGATATCTGAAAAATACTTCCAAATTATACCGGGATTAAAATGTAAAAAATTAATGGAATTAAATAATGGTCGCTTTTTAATTTCTTCAAGTAATGCAATATTTGAAATTGCATTAAAACAAATGTTAGATCCGCCGGATAAAAAGATTTTTAAAGTATTTTCATCTGGCAAATAATGCTTTCTATAAACCTCATTTACACCAGATTTGACAATGATGTCATTTATAGCATAATTGCTTGATAAAGAATCTTTATGAAGTAAATTATATTCAAATGTTTTTGTAGTTATAATATAATTTGGATTCCAATCATGTTTGTGATTTAAAGCAATCCCACTTAAGGAATAAATAATGATCATTCCAGTGAAGAAATAACCCAGATCACGATGTATTATGCGATTGACTTTTCGTAACTTCATTGAAGAACATAAAAAAAGCCGACTTTTGTCGGCTTAAATATCTAATTAAATTTGCTTGAAATTTTCGCAAGCCATAACGTAATCCCTGGCTTTCTCTTCTGAAGTACAGGATTCTCCATTTTCATGAGTATCATTTGTTGTATTAATATTAATTACACCTGAAGCAACAACTGTTTCGCCTTCTAGAGTAGGTTCAAACTTACTTATGCTTTCTCCAGCCTCAATTCTAACAAAAATAGAATCATTAGTTCCTTTAAGAAACATCTTTTTTCCAGTCTTTTTGCAGGTATGCATAACTAAGCCTTGAAGTTCGATTTTTTTATCGATGTAATTTTCTGGATTTGCTAATAACTGATCTACTGTTACTACAAGACTATCTGTTGCAGTCAAATTTACTTCTGCAGTTTTTTCTGAACAGCATGTACTTGTTTGTTTTGCTTCAGCACAGCAATCCTGAGATTCTGTTGTTTTGGAAGATTTTGACACACAAGCCAGTAGAAGAATTGCAAAGATTATACTTAAAACTAAATTTTTCATTATAAATATGATTTAGTTGAAATAATTTAAAAATAAATTAACAAACAAATATAAAAATTACTATTGCCATACAAAACAATATAGGAAAATAGTTTTAGGAAATAATTGCAGTAAAATATTTATCATTTATGTTAAATTGACATGTAATATTATAAAGAATGGACACATTGACATAAAATATATATTGGAAGTAAATTTGTTGTAAAGTGAGAAATATTAAACTTAATAACATGAATTTTAAGGAGTATACAATAAAGTCACAAGAGGCAATTCAACAAGCCGTGAATATTGCTTCTTCTAAAGGTCACCAGGCAATTGAGCCCGGCCATATATTAAAAGGAATTGTAGAGGTAGAAGAAAATATTATTTCTTTTTTATTTAGTAAACTAAATGTTAACAATATAAATAATGCACTAAATGCCATTATTGAATCCTACCCGAAAGTTTCAGGTGGGGAACCATATTTATCCAGAACAACAAATGATGTTCTTCAAAAAGCAAAATCCTATCTAAAGGAATTCAATGATCAATATGTATCTATAGAGCATTTACTCTTAGGTCTTTTAGCAGTTAAAGATTCGGTTTCATCTATGTTAAAAGATGCAGGTGTTACAGAAAAAGACCTTAAGTTAGCCATTGTGGAACTTAGAAAAGGAGCAACTGTCGATTCGCAAACAGCAGAAGATAATTTTAATGCTTTAAATCGATTTGCAATTAATTTAAATGAGCAAGCCAGAAACGGTAAGCTGGATCCTGTAATTGGTAGAGATGAAGAAATTAGAAGAGTACTTCAAATACTGTCTCGAAGAACTAAAAATAACCCTATTTTAATTGGGGAGCCAGGCGTAGGTAAAACGGCTATTGGTGAAGGACTTGCTATTAGAATTGTAAATGGTGATGTGCCTGAGAATTTAAAATCTAAAATGATTTACTCTCTTGATATGGGAGCCTTAGTAGCAGGTGCTAAATATAAAGGAGAATTCGAAGAACGATTAAAAGCTGTTGTTAAAGAGGTAATTAACAGTAACGGAGATATTATTCTTTTCATTGATGAAATACATACTTTAGTAGGTGCAGGAAAAGGAGAAGGGGCTATGGATGCTGCAAACATTTTAAAACCTGCTTTAGCAAGAGGTGAATTGCGTGCAGTTGGAGCAACAACTTTAAGCGAATACCAAAAGTATTTTGAAAAAGACAAAGCACTGGAACGCCGTTTTCAAATTGTTCGGGTAGATGAACCTGATGTTATTAGCGCAATTTCTATTTTAAGAGGATTAAAAGAACGTTATGAAAATCATCACAAAGTAAGAATTAAAGATGATGCCATAATAGCTGCTGTTAATCTTTCTAATAAATATATTTCTGATCGTTTTTTGCCTGATAAAGCTATCGACTTAATTGATGAAGCAGCTTCTAAATTAAGACTGGAAATGAATTCTGTACCTGAAGAAATTGATGAACTTGACAGAAGAGTAAGTCAGTTAGAAATTGAACGAGAAGCTATTAAAAGGGAAGGGGATAAGCTTAAACTTGAAGTTTTAAATACTGAATTAGCGCAACTTAAGGATGAACGATCTACTTTACGTGCAAAATGGCAGGAAGAGAAGAATATTGTTGATCAGATTCAAAGTTACAAGTCTAACATTGAAGAATTTAAATTTCAGGCTGAAAAAGCAGAACGTGAAGGTCAGTTTGATAAAGTAGCTGAATTACGATATGGAAAAATAAAAGAAGCTGAAGAGAAAATAGTTCAATTAAAAGAGACTTTAAGTCAGAAACAATCCGAAAATCCAATGCTTAAAGAAGAAGTGGATTCTGAAGATGTTGCCGGAGTAATTAGCAGGTGGACAGGGATTCCTATAACAAAGATGCTTAAAAGCGAAAAGGAAAAACTACTGTCACTTGAAGAAGAATTACATAAAAGAGTAGTTGGTCAGAATGATGCTATTGAAGCAGTTTCTGATGCGATCAGAAGAAGTAGAGCTGGGTTACAAGATGAAAAAAGACCTGTTGGCTCATTTATATTCCTGGGCATGTCTGGTGTAGGTAAAACTGAATTAGCTAAAACTCTGGCCTCATTTTTATTTGATGATGAGAATAAAATGACCAGAATAGATATGTCAGAATTCCAGGAAAGACATTCTGTGTCCCGTTTAATTGGAGCACCTCCGGGATATGTTGGTTACGATGAAGGTGGGCAATTGACTGAAGCAGTTAGAAGAAAACCGTATTCTGTTGTATTATTGGATGAAATAGAAAAAGCCCATCCTGATGTTTTTAATGTATTATTACAAGTTTTGGATGATGGTCGTTTAACGGATAATAAAGGACGTGTTGTTGATTTTAAGAATACAATTATAATAATGACATCAAATGCAGGATCTGATATTATTCAACGTAATTTCGAAGGTATTAAGGAGGAAGAAATCCCTAATGTTACTGAAAAGTCGAAAAATGAAGTCTTTCAACTATTAAGACAAACTATTCGTCCGGAATTTTTAAACAGAATTGATGATATCATCATGTTTACTCCTTTAACTCATAAAGAAATTAAGGAGATTGTTAAGCTACAGATAGACTCAATCGCCAGAATATTAAAAACAAAGATGATTGATATTGAAATAACAGACAATGCAGTTGAGTTTATTGCTAACGTTGGATTTGATCCTTTATTTGGAGCAAGACCTATCAAGAGGGTGGTTCAAAAAAATATACTAAATGAACTATCTAAAAGAATATTGTCTGACGATGTTAATAAGGACGAAAAAATAATAGTTGATTCAGATTCTGAAAACTTGATATTTAAAAATTAATAAAAGAGAAGGGGTGATTTACAAAATAAATCACCCCTTTATCTAATATTATTATTACCTAAAATTAATAACCACTTGCACCATAATTTGGTAATACACGTGCACTTGGATCATCAACATTACAGTTTTCCCACTCTTTATTAGGCATCCAGAAATCTTTAATTACTCCGGCTCTTCCAGGGAAATGTTTTTCAAAAATATCTCTATACATCAAAGATTCTTTAGTAAATGGAGGACAGTAAGGGTATTTATCCTTAGCTGCAGCCAAATCTGCATCTGTATACATTTCTTCTGCATAGCCTTTCAAATAATCAACAGAACTGTGTCCTACTGCATCAGAGAAAGCAGCCTTATCACGATGCAAAATTTCTTTAGGTAAATAATCACCTTCGAATGCAGTACGTAATAAATATTTACCTTCACCATAAGTATTCATCTTCTTAGCAGGATCAATACTCATGATATAATCAACGAAGTCAAGATCACCAAAAGGCACACGAGCTTCTAATCCGCATGAAGAAATACATCTGTCGGCTCTCAAAACGTCATACATATATATTTCTCTAATACGTTTTTCTGCTTCTTTTTGGAATTCTTCAGGGCTAGGAGCAAAGTCTGTATATTTATATCCTAAAATCTCATCCGCAATTTCTCCAGTCATTAATACTTTAATATCTGTATTCTCGCTGATATACTTACAGATCAAATACATACCCATCGACGCTCTGATAGTAGTAATATCCCATGTTTCAATGTTATATATTAAAGAGCTAAGAGTATCAAAAATTTGTTGCTTTGTAAAAAGTACCTCTGTATGTTCAGCACCTAAATAATCCGCAACAATTTTAGCATATTTAGTATCAATTGGATCATCTTCAATACCTACAGCAAAGGTTTTAATTGGTTTATCCAACATTTTAGCAGCTACTGCACATACTAAACTAGAATCTAAACCACCACTACAAAGGAAACCAACTGGTACATCTGCCTGAAGTCTTTTTTCAATAGCTGTAGTTAACTTCTCATTGATATTTTTGAAGATAGTATCTAAATCGTCATAAACTACTTTTTCAACTTTTGATATATCCTTATAGCAATGAAATGCTTCTCCATCAAAATAATGCCCAGGAGGAAATGGCTTAACCTCTTCACATAATGCATGTAAAGATTTCATCTCACTAGCAAACATAATTTGTCCACTTGCAGAATAACCATAAAATAAAGGACGAATTCCGATAGGATCTCTCGCTGCGAAATATTTTTTAGCAACAGAATCGTAAATTACGAAAACATATTCAGCATCTAATGTTTTTGCAGTTTCTTCAATTCCTTTGTCTAAAAATAAAGGAATAATTACTTCACAATCACTTGATGATTGAAATTCAAATGAATGCTCATATTGTTTACGTAACTGTTGGAAATTATAAACTTCACCGTTACAAACTAAATTAACATTTTTATATACTAATGGTTGATGTCCATTACTAGAAACATCCATAATACTTAATCTATGAAAACCCATCCAGCCATTCTCACCAAAATCTCTAATATTTGAATTGTCTGGGCCTCGGTATTCAATTTTCTTAAACTCGCTGGCAAACAAAAGTTTGTCCATCATATCACTGCCTGTATAAACTGCAAATCCACACATAAAAATTTGTCTTTTGGATATATTTTATTTTTGATTCAATATTTATTTTGACGTAAAAGTAGCTATTTAAAATTTAAAAGCAATAATTAATTACGAATTAATATTTATAACCGCCTTTTACTTATTATTTGTAATTTTTCTAACAAAGGGGGTGTCCATTAAAAAAATACAGTCTACAATAATAAAAAAAATATTAAAAGGGGTTATTAATAAAAATTACACTTTAATATAAATTAAGTAATTAAAAATTTAAGGGGTTACGTTTAAAAATACATTTTATTAAAAAATGGTAAACATGTCAATTATCATTTAATTATAAATTATTCTTATGAATTAATAACAATTTGTAGATTTATAAAAAACAGAATCTATGTAATGATTAATTTATCTGTAAATTACATCAACTAAAGATATTATTTTGTCAAAATAGCATATTTATAAATTCAATAAGTCAATTATGGTATGTTATCTATGAAATAGGATATCTAATGTATGATACATTCAATTATGCAATTCTTCGATAATCAAGAATTCAATAAAACGCAGTTTAATAAAAAAAGCATTTTCATTGGAAATTTAATTTTTTTTTACTTTTTTGCGAATGTTAAAAATATTAAATATTAACCATTAAAAAAATGTGCCTATAGATTAAATGTTTACGCTTTATTTATAAAAGTTAGAAACATGGATAAGTTGGTTTTACTTTCAGAAAATGAATTAATTAATCATTTTATTGAAGGAAAAGAAGAGTGCTTAAAAATCTTAATAGAAAGGCATAAAAACAGAATATATTCATATATATTAATGATGGTTAAGAATCAAGAACTTGCCGAAGATTTATTTCAGGATACCTTTATTAAGGTAATTACAAATCTAAAAAAAGGGAAATATATCGAAAATGGTAAATTTTCTTCTTGGGTAATGAGGATTTCTCACAATCTGATTATTGATTATTACCGTAAGCAAAAGAATCTTCAAACAGTATCTAATGATGCAAATGATTATGATTTATTAAATTCTCCAAAATATTCAGATTCCAATATTGAAGAAAAGTTAGTTTTTTCTCAAATTTTAAAAGAAGTTGGTGAATTGGTTGAATTTTTACCTGAAAATCAAAGAGAAGTAGTAAAAATGCGCCATTATATGGGCTTAAGCTTTAAAGAGATTGCTGAAGAAACAGGAGTAAGTATCAATACAGCACTGGGTCGCATGCGATACGCTATTATAAATATGCGATCTATGGTTGAAGAAAAAAATATCACATTAACATATTAAAGCATACAATATATTAAGTTATTTGGCGTTTAATGGTTAAAATAATTAAAACAACGCCTATGGACTTTAGTTTTACTACGTTAGAAGATCGTTTTGAGGAGTATAGTTTAGCAATATTAAAATTAATTGAAAAGTTACCTGATACTTTCTTTAATAAGAAAGAACTATCACCATCATCTAAAATAATAGATAATATTATAAGCTATTCTAAAAAGTTAAATCAGTAAGATATAATTTACTTATAAAAATTTTTATTAAATGCTGAAAATTCAGATTTCTTAAAAATTGTACGACTAATAAATGCAATGATGAACCCTAATCCATAACCAAATAGTTGTGTATAGGATGTTATTATTGATAAGATTGCTGGAATAAGTTGTTTTGTTTTAAATAGTGCATCTATAAAAAACAGAACAGATGGTATAACAATCATGTATTTTAGTTGCGGAATATAAGCTAATAAAATAAAGGCTAATATATTACCTGTAGTAAATAAAGCAGGCAACCAATGAACTAGCTTTATTGTGCCCGGATGTCTGTAGTTCAGGTTTATTCGTGCAATTCCAGAATTAAATACTTGCTTAAAGAAGGATTTGAAATTATTTCTTCTTTTATGATAAACCCAGGCTTCTTCTATTAACTTTGTTTTAAATCCATTTTCCTGAATTCTCATACTAAAATCCAGATCCTCTCCAAACCTTAGCTTTTCAAAGCCATTCAATTTATTAAATACCTCTTTTTTAATTCCTAAATTAAAACTTCTGGGATAAAATTTATCCATTTTTTTACTTCCTCCTCTAATCCCGCCCGTTGTCAAAGTAGAAGTCATGGAATAATTAATAGCCTTTTGAATTATATTAAATGATTCATGAGCCTTATCCGGACCACCATAACAATCAACATTATCAAAGTATTTATTAACGTATTCAAAATAATTTTCAGGAATTAAACAATCGGAATCAAAGAAAATCAGGATTTCACCAGTAGCTACTTCAGCTCCTTTATTTCTTGCCGGACCTGGACCCGAATTCTCTTGAAATATATAATTAATCTTAAGTTTCGAAGAGTAACCATTACAAATATCTTCTGACGAAAGATGAGAGCCATCTTCGACTATTATAACTTCAAAATTTGAATAATTTACTTCAGTTAAGCTATGTAATAATTCGTCAATTTCCTGAGGACGATTAAAAACAGGGATAATAATCGAATACTTTGGCATAAATATTTCTCTTTTCGGCTAACAAAGATATAATTAACAACCCTAAATGCAATAACAGAATAAAAAAAGCCCGGGTGTGATTCCCGAGCCAATTATAATCTATGTAAAGTCTGTTGTTAGAAACATCATTGGATCTCCTATAAGATTTTGAAATATCGGTCTGTACCTATCTGTATCATAGAATTTTGCTACATTAATCTTTTTAATACTCTCACCTTTTTGATCTTTTTTGACAGCTTCAATTGAAACGTAATCAAACCTTCCATTTTTAACGCACACCATATGGCCAGACTCACCTTTAATTATAAGATCTAATGCCATATTTCCATAAGTTGTAGGAATGATTGAATCCAAAGCGTCGGGTTGTCCGGATCTTACCAAATAGCCAAGTTTCTGATTTATTATATTTATTTCTCTTCCTTTATTAAATTTGGAAGAGTGTCTTTTTAATTCACGTCCTATTTGTTCTCCTATGCCACCTAATTTTTTATGACCAAAGGCGTCGGTTTCTGCATCAGCATAAATAACATCCAATCCATCAAATGTTGCACCCTCAGAAACAAGTACTACAGAATAATTACTTGGATTATTACGTCTGTCCTCAACCATTAATTCTGTTAAACGCTCTGTATTTATAGAGTACTCAGGAATAACGCATCTGTCTGCAGCTCCTCCTATGGTTGGTAAAAGGGCAGAAAAACCAGCATTTCTCCCAAAGACTTCTAAAACAAGGAATCGCTCATGAGAACCGGCACAGGTTCTTAATTCATGTGTTAGCTCTATAGTTCTGGTTACACAAGTACTAAAACCTATACAATATTCTGTACCCGGTACATCTCCATCCATAGTTTTAGGAATACCTATTACTTTAATACCTTCCTTATGTAACCGAACAGCATAACTCAGTGTGTCATCTCCGCCAATGGGAACTAAATAATCAATTCCAAGATATTTTAAATTAGCAACCGCTTCATCAGTTAAATCCGAATATTCATCTTTATAAATATGTTTAAGATGATCCGGAATATCTCTTTGTGCCACTTTTGTTGCTTTTGTTCTGCTTGAATGTAAAAAAGTACCACCTGTTCGTCCTATTCTGTTTACTGTTGATTCATAAAGAGGCAAGCAATAGTTTTGTTCTTCAATAGGTTTGGATCTGTCAATGCTTATAACACCTTTCCAACCATTTTTTATACCTATTACATTAAATCCTTCCCTTATTGCACGCAAGGTTATAGCTCTAATTGCAGGATTTAATCCGGGAACATCACCTCCTCCGGTTAAAATGCCAATGGTTAATTTTTTATTCATATGCTTGGATTTTGGGATTAGCTAATTTGAAAGTATTTTATAATAAAATATTTGTAAATGAGATAATTAAATATAATTAAAACCATTGGATTAAAAAAATCAATATCTGATTAAAATGAAATGAACCTTTTAAAATCAAATGATTGTTCTTTAGGAGGTTAGTTTTAACAGATAATGAGTTTAAATTACTGTTAATTTATAAATAAATGGGGTATTTTTTTTCGAAATTGAAAAAATATAGACAATTTTGCAGCTCTTTAAAATTTCGCATTATATATTCATATCTAAAGAAGATATAGTGTCTGATACTTTAATTTATATTTGGGATAATTTTTCTAAAAACTATATTAATATTTGGATAAGATGATTAAAAGTCCACTTCAAATCGCAAGAGAGAGTTACTCTCCAAAATTACCAACAGCACTTAAAGGGTCTGTAAAGATTGTAGAAGGAAAAAACACTGAATCTGTAGCTGATCAGGCTGACATTGAAAAACTTTTTCCTAACACATATGGAATGCCTGTTTTAACCTTCGAGGAAGGAGAATCAACTGCAACTGCAGAAGCTATTAGTGTTGGTTTAATTCTTTCAGGAGGTCAAGCTCCAGGAGGACACAATGTAATCTCAGGAATCTACGACGGATTAAAAAAATTAAATCCAGCTAATAAGGTTTATGGATTTTTAGGTGGTCCTGGTGGATTAGTTGATAATGAATATAAAGAATTAACTGACGATATCATTGATCACTATAGAAATACAGGAGGTTTTGATATTATTGGTTCTGGTAGAACTAAATTAGAAGAAACTGAGCAATTCGATAAAGGATTAGCTAACTGTAAGGCTTTAGGAATTAATGCATTAGTTATCATTGGTGGTGATGACTCAAATACAAATGCTTGTGTATTAGCAGAGTACTATTTAGCTAAAAAAGCAGGTGTTCAGGTAATTGGTTGTCCTAAGACAATTGATGGTGACCTTAAAAACGAAATGATTGAGACTTCATTTGGTTTTGATACTGCATGTAAAGTATACAGCGAGTTAATTGGTAACATCCAACGTGATGCTAATTCTGCTAAAAAATACTGGCACTTTATTAAGTTAATGGGACGTTCAGCTTCGCATATTGCATTAGAGTGTGCATTACAAACACAACCTAATGTAGCTATTATCTCAGAAGAGGTTGAAGCTAAGAATATGACTCTTGATGAAGTTGTTACTTACATTGCAGATAAAGTTGTTGCTCGTTCTGCTAACGATGAAAACTTTGGTACAGTATTAATTCCTGAAGGATTAATCGAATTTATTCCTGCAATGAAAAAATTAATTGCAGAGTTGAATGACTTACTAGCTCACAATGAGGCTGAAGTAAATGCTATTGAGACAAATAAAGAAAAAAGAGAATATTTAACAGAAAAACTTTCTGCTGAAATGGCAGAAGTATTCAAGAGTTTACCTAATAGCATCGCTAATCAGTTAATGCTTGATCGTGACCCACATGGTAACGTACAAGTATCTTTAATTGAAACAGAAAAGCTTTTAGCTGATATGGTTAAAGCTAAATTAAAAACGATGAAAAAAGAAGGTAAATACTCAGGTAAATTCTCTACTCAAGTTCATTTCTTTGGATATGAGGGTCGTTGTGCAGCTCCTTCTAACTTTGACGCTGATTACTGTTATTCATTAGGATATACTGCTTCGGTTCTTATTGCAGAGGGTAAATCTGGTTATATGTCATCTGTACGTAATTTAACTGCTCCTGCTGACCAATGGATTGCTGGTGGTGTTCCTGTTACTATGATGATGAATATGGAACGTCGTCATGGAGAAATGAAGCCGGTAATACAAAAAGCTCTTGTGAAATTAGATGGTGCTCCTTTTAAAGCTTACGCTGCAAAAAGAGATGATTGGGGATTAAATACAAAATATGTATACCCTGGTCCAATCCAATACTTTGGTCCTACAGAAGTATGTGATTTACCTACAAAAACATTAATTGAAGAAAGTAAATAATATTTATTTCAGATATTAAACATACAGGATACCGCAGTAATGATTACTGCGGTATTTTTGTCTATTTAATATAATTTTAATTAAAAAATGATTTTTTAATGCGGATCATTAATTTTTTTAATGTATTTTGCATAAACCTAAAAGAAAATTAATTATTTTATTAAACCTTACCAATGTCGAAAATTATTACACTGTCTGAAGCTGCTTCAATTGCATTGCATGGAATGGTATTAATAGCTAAAACAGAGCACAAGCTTAATGTAAATCAAATATCTGAACAAATAAATAGTTCAAGACACCATGTTGCTAAAGTATTTCAGCGATTGGCAAAAGAAAATTTTGTATCTTCAAACAGAGGTCCTAGTGGTGGATTTATATTAAAAAAAGACCCATCTGAAATTACATTACTAGATTTATATGAAGTAATTGAAGGACCGGTAGAAGTACAAGGTTGTCCGGGAGATAAAAAAGATTGTCCCTTCAATCAGTGTTTAATGGGAGATATGGCTGAGATTTTGGCATGTAAATTCAGAGATTTTTTAAGCAAGCAAACTTTATCTGAATACATTTAATCCTTTAGGTTAATCAAATTCACGGTTGCACAAGCCATTAAAGCTGCAGTTTCTGTTCGTAATCGTGATTTACCTAATGATATTTCTTTAAAGTTATTATTTAAAGCAAGGGCTACTTCTCTTTCCGAAAAATCGCCTTCCGGACCTATTAGTATAATCGAATTTGCATTTGGGGTATAACAATTCTTTAATAGACTCTTAGGTGAATCATAACAGTGAGCAATAAATTTATCCACTAATAAATTATTATGCTGCTGTATAAAGCTATTAAAGTCAATTAATGGATTTAATACTGGTTTATAAGATTTAAGTGATTGCTTGGTAGCTGAAATAAGTACTTTTTCTAAGCGTTCTGGTTTTATTACTTTTCTTTCGGAATGATCACAAATAATAGGCGTGATTTGTTCTATCCCTATTTCTGTTGCTTTTTCCATAAACCATTCTAACCTATCTATATTTTTTGTTGGCGCAACTGCAATGTGAAGATTAAATTCTCTAGTGGAATCTATTTTATGATCTACTATTTCAAACTTACACGATTTTGGATTGGCATCTATTATTTCAGCTGTATATACAGAACCCCTGCCATTTAAAATAGTAACACGGTCTCCATTAACATGTCGTAAAACTCTAACACAATGTTTAGATTCTTCTTGATTCAAAATTGGATTCTTATCAGAAAAACTCTCGTCGAAAAATAAATGCATAATAATAAATTCTTTTCAAAGGCCACAAATATACTAATTGTTATCTGTATCTACTACTGGCAAAGATATTGTAAAAACAGAACCTTTATTTAATTGTGATTTTACGGAAATAAATCCCCCCATTAATTCTATTAAACTCCTTGTTATAGATAACCCTAAACCAGTTCCAGCATTTATTTTTGTAGTTCTTTCGGCTTGTCTGAAGCGTTCAAAAATTATGTCGATATCTTCAGGTGCAATTCCTTCTCCTGTATCGATCACTTTTATTAAAAGAACAGTTTTATCAATTACCTCAATTTGTAACCTAATTTCACCCTCATTGGTAAATTTTACTGCATTAGAAAGCAAGTTTAACAACACCTGCTCCATTCTAAAAGGATCAGTATTTAATACTAAGGAATTATAATTATTAAAAATTTTAAATGAAATCTCTTTTTTCTTTGATTTAATGAGAGCTTCTACAGAATAGGAGATATGTTTTAACACTCTTTCCAGTTCAAATTTTTCATTTCTAATCTGTAACTGATCTGATTCTATTTTTGAAATATCAACGATATCATTTATAATGTTTAATAAATTTTCTCCAGAAGTTTTAATCTGATCTAAATAGCCAGATTGTTCAAAAGATTCTAAATCCTGGTATAACAATATATCAGAAAAACCTAAAATGGCATTCATTGGCGTTCTTATTTCGTGGCTCATATTTGCCAAGAATCTTGATTTTAGTTTATCACTTTCTTCTGCTTTTTCTTTCGCTTTTTTCAATTTAATTTCAAAACTTTTCTGTTCTGAAATATCCATTAAAACACCGGTTAATCTTAAAGTATTATTTTCGTTATCTTTATCTGTTATTTTACCATGAATAGAAAACCATTTTAACCTTTTGTTTTTTAAATAAATACGTGCCTCTGCTTTAAATAAAGATGTTTTACCGGAACTATATTTCTTCCAATTTTTATAGATCCTTTTTAAATCCTTGGGATATATAAATTCTTGCCAGTTTGTAATATCAATTTTAATTTCATCAGGTGAATTATACCCCAAAAGATCTGAAAACTTTTTATTAATAACTACTTTTTTATTTTTAAGAGAAATGTCCCAAAATCCTTCATTTGCACTTTCTAAGGCTAATTCCAGTCTCTTTTCACTTTCTGTAAGTTTATTTTGAATTCTTCGTCTCCGAATAGAATTGGTAATTAATAAAATATTTAAAATAATGAGAATCGATAATATTGAAATATAGAAGATTAGTTTCTTTTTGTGTTTAATGTAAAAAGGTTCTATTCTATTTATAAAAGTGGTGTTTCCAGGAAGCTTTTTATAATCTAGATTATATTTCTCTATTTGAATAAAGTCATATTTATAATTGTGTTTACATGGTGTATAATCACTTAATCGAACATCAGGATTGTTTAATCTCTGCGACAATAGTTTAGCTGCATCATATCCTTGATTATACGAATTTATTATACTTCCACCAACAATGAAGTCGCCCAATAAAAATTCCCAAAAGCTATAAATCGGAATATCAATATTACTTAATAAGTCCATACCTAAATATTTCATTTCTATTGGAATATCGTATTTGTTAGAATACAGACTTAGAAGTATTATAATTTTATTTTCTTTTTTTAAATGAGCTAATTTCCTCTCAATTGACTCATAATTCGAGGCATCTATAATTATATATGGAAATTCAGGATAGAATGCTGCTAATCCATTCAAAAATTGAGATAAAAAGATTTCTCCCGATAATGTATGGTCTGATATTACAATCAGAGTATCTGTATTTGGATTAAGAAGAAAGGCATTATTCAAGGTATTCTTAATATCCAGTTCTTCTTTTACTACTTTAATTCTGTCTTTATCATAGTCAAACTCTTCAATATTATTTACTCCGCATACAGAAACCGGTATATTTCTATCCCAAATACTATCTCCATGAGATAAAAAATATTCAAAAGCAAAGTTGTCAGCACAGATTATTCCATCAAGTTTTATGTTATTATACTTTTTAAGATAAAACTGGGTAATTTCATTAATATAGTCTTTTTTAGGAAACCTTTTAAAATCCATGTATTCAACAAAAACCCGATTAGAACTTAAATCTCCAATTCCATCAAGAACTCCTTTTGTAATATCATCGGTCCACTGAAATCCAGGATGATATGAATTTAGAAGTAGTACTTCCTTAATTTCATTTGCTCTTATATTATTAATATTGAATAGAATAGTAAATAATAAAAGGAGGTATTTCATGCGAGAGACAGTTAGTTATTTACCTTAAATATATTAAAATATGGCAACATTTATATTTAAGATATCACTTTTGAAAACTTTTTTTAATAAAAGCGAAGGAAAGCTATCAGCATATCGTCTATCTTTACAATAAGAGATTTTTATAAGTGATTCAAGTAGAAGAAAAAATAAATATAGATAGCTTAATTGAAGGTAACTACGGAACTTTTGAGTATGTAGTAAATATCTTTAAAGATAAAGTTATAAATATATGTTATTCATATGTAAATAACCTTACTGATGCAGAAGATATAGCTCAGGAAGTTTTTATTGAATTGTATAAATCAATTTCTAATTTTAAAAAACAATCATCATTATCTACTTGGATTTATAGAATTGCCTCTAATAAGTCTATTGATTTCCTTAGAAATAAAAAAAGAATTAAAAGAGGTAGTGGAAAAATTGATTATCTCGAAGACCAAAATAATACAGATTGGAATAGCAATTCAGACAATGCAGATGAATTATTGATTCGTCAACAAAGAAGAGAGTTGTTATACCAGGCGATAGAAAAATTAGCCTCAAGACAAAAAGAAGCATTTGTTTTAACACAAATAGAAGGATTAGATCAAAAAACAACAGCAGAGATATTAGATACCTCTGTAAAAAGTGTGGAATCTCTTGTAATTAGGGCTAAAAACAAGCTTAGAAAGATATTAGAAAAAAAAATATCCGAATATTTTTAATAATAGCACAGGTTTTAAAAAGAACTATCGTCTAATTAATAACAGTTGGAAATAAGGGAGGAGTTATTATGAACAAAGAAAAATTAAATAAAGAAATAAATTGTATAATACAAAGTGGAATTAATAGTGAAAAAATTAATACCAGTCCATATTTTACAACAAGAGTTATGGGAAAAGTAGAGCAAATTGAAGTTAAACCTTTATTTAACTTTTCAAGCTACATATTAAAACCAGCTTTTGCATTGTTACTTCTGGTAAACATAGCAAATTTTTACTTTTTCAACGGACAGCAACAAGATAACTCCGATAATGCTAATGACACTGAACTTGCAACCAGTGATTACATATATGCATCCAACGATTTTATAATAAATGAAGATTTAATTTCAAATAGTGTAGAATAACATGAGTAAAAAATATTATCATATAATAATAGCCCTGTTGATTGTTTTAAATATTTTTTCTTGGCGCTTATGGTGGGAAAAACCACCACTTCCACCAAGAATAGATCAAAATGATACTGAATCAAAAAAACACAGAGACAGAGGCATGAATAGGCTTTATGAAGAGCTAAATCTGAGTGACGAACAAACTAAAGAATTTGAGAAATTAAGAAAAGAATATTTTGATACTGTTTTTGTTATAAATAAAGATATTGATGAATTAAGAAGAGATATATCTCCTGAAGATTTAAAGAGTAATGATTCTATCTTTAAAGAAATGGGTGCTAAAAAGGCATTGTTGGAAAAGAAAACATTCATACACTTTAATGAATTGAGAGAAGTTTGTAATGAAGAACAAAAAATAAAGTTTGATACTGTTCATAAACGAATGATGAACCATTTTAATAGATGGTCAAGAGATAAAAAGAATTAAACGATTAGATCAAATAAATAAACATCTATTGATATATATATATAATAGAGTAAAGAAAGATACATCTACAAATATGATGTTGTAATAATAGATATAACAATAAAAGAAGGAAGAAATGAAAAAGAGAAATTATTTAAAAAGAACGCTTCTATCATCAATTTTATTAGTGTTCATTAGTGTTATCTCATGGTGTCAAATGCCACCCAAAGGGGATAGGGAAAGTCATGGTCATAAGTTATTAAATTTAAGTGATGACCAGAAAGAACAAATGAAAACGTTTAAATTAGAATTTATTAAACAAATTACTCCATTAGAGAATGAACTGGAAGTAAAAAACGCACAACTTCATGCAAAATCAATTGGCGATAATATTGATATAAAAAGTGTCAACAAACTAATTGATGAAATTGGTGATATTAAAACTCAAATTGCAAAAGATAAATTTGCCCATCGATTGAAAATGAGAAGTATTTTGAATGATGAACAAAAAATAATATTTGATGCAAAACCTGACAGGCACAATATGGCAGGTAAAGGTGAAATGGAAATGCATAATAAAGGAAAAATGATGCATAACCGTGGTGAGTGTGATGGGAAATGCCATCAGCAAAAAGGAAAATTCAAAGAAAATAAAGAACCATCTTCTGATCAAAAAGAAATTGAGGAACTTGGGTAATCCATAAATATTTTAATAATTAACCTGTCTTTTGCAGACGGGTTATTATCATATATAGACATCGGATTCAAATTATTATTTAATTTTAGATTATAAAACAATTTTGCTTTAACATATAATTTTGATACTAATATCTCTTTCTTCCTTCTTTTTAGATATATTAATCATCAATTAAAACCTACAGAATTGGATATATTAATTCAGAACCTAAACAAGGTATATAAAAACAAACATCAGGCATTAAATAATGTTTCTCTTTCAATAAATTCCGGAATGTTTGGTTTACTAGGACCTAATGGGGCCGGAAAATCTACCTTAATGAAAATTCTTGTAACCTTATTAGAGCCATCAAACGGCGTTATTAAGGTTAATGGAATGGATTTAGACAAAAACAGAAAACAAGTAAGAGCAATGATGGGGTATTTACCCCAGGATTTTCGTTTTTTCGCTAAACTTAAAACGTATGAATTTCTTGAATATGCTGCTTCTCTGGCTGGAATAAGTAATCGACGAGAAAGAAAAAATGAAGTAGAAAGGTTACTTGAACAAGTTGGTCTTTTTGAGGTGCGAAACCGTTATGCCGGAAAGCTTTCCGGGGGTATGAAAAGAAGACTTGGTATTGCACAGGCAATTATTGGCGATCCTAAAATTGTAATAGTTGATGAACCTACAACAGGATTGGATCCAGAGGAAAGAATCAGATTCAGAAATATATTGGCTGATTTAAGTCAAAAAGATGTTATCATCATATTATCAACCCACATTGTTGGAGATATTTCCAGTACATGTAATCAGATGGCTCTATTAAATGAAGGACAAATACAATTTACAGGTAGTCCTAATGAGTTTTTAAAGCTTTCTGAAGGAAAGGTATGGAAAACACAAGTAAGTTTTGATGAATTAGAGAGTTTTAAAGAAAAATACCCGGTAATTACTACAATCCCAGGAGCAAATGGTTATGAAGTAGAGCTAATTTCTCCTTCTCAAAATGGTTTTTCCGGTGAAATAATTCAACCAAATTTAGAACATGCTTATGTATATTTTATGGAATATGAATCTCAAAAGTTTAAGCAATAATGACTCTCAATAATCCTATCTCAACTGTCGCAAAATTTGAAGTAAAAACATTACTTAGAAGTTGGTTTTTCAGAATTTTTTCTGGAATTGTTATCGCTATAATTGTCTTTTTTAATATAATGGCTGCTACAGAAGTGGGGCAAGCCGGGTGGTCAGGTAGAATGCTAGCTGGAGGTTTACCTTACATGAACCTTTATATATTAAATATAGTACAGTCAATAATTGCGGTATTTCTCTCTAGCGATTTTTTAAGTCGTGACAAAAAATTAGATACAACTGAAGTTATATACGTAAGAGATATGTCTAACTTTCAATATGTAATTGGAAAGACGTTAGGTATTCTTTATGTTTTTGGAGGATTAAATCTATTAGTACTTCTCTTTACGTTTATTATGAACTTTATTAGTCCGGATGCCGGATTTAATTTGTTTACATATCTAATTTATCCTTTTATTATATCCCTGCCTACCTTAATATTTGTTTTAGGTATTTCATTTCTTGTAATGCAATTTGTAAGAAATCAAGCTATCACTTTCATATTAATTTTGGGATATATCGCTTTTGAGTTATTCTATTTACAAGGTGACCAATATGGACTATGGGATTTCTTAGGATTTTACACACCTATGGCATATTCATCATATGTAGGTTTAGGTAACCTCAGTCAGTTGTTATTTATACGTGGAGGATATTTACTTTTAGGAATAAGTCTAATCTTATTCACTATTTATAAATTACCCAGATTATCGCAAACAAGGATTGGTAAAAGATTAATTTTAATTCCTGCTAGTATTCTGTTAATCATCTCTGTAGGCTCATTTTTATTCTTTGTATTATCAAAAGTTAATAATGAAAATAAAATAGCAGAGCAAAAAGAGATTGAAAAAGGATTACCAATTGTTGCTGGATACAAAATTGTTCACTACGATATTGAACTGGAACAGAATGGAAATATAATAAAGGGTACACATAAATTTACAGTATCTAAAAATAGTACAAACGATACATGGCCTAAAGATCTACAATTTTATTTCAATACTGGTTTAAATATTTCAAATGTTACAATCGATGGATCTGCAGTAGATTTTTCACGAAATCTTAGCATTATTTCTATCCATTCCGATAATATTAAAAAGGATACCTGTATAATTCAGTTAAATTATACAGGTACCCCCAATGATGACTTATCCTATTTTAATATTGATAAAGAAAAAAGGCAAGCATTACAAAGACTAGATCCATTATTAGCTGCAAAACGATCAGTATTTGTTTCAGATCACTATTTGTTATTAACCAAAGAATCATTTTGGTATCCAATAGTTGCAGAACGAAATGCTTTTAGGATAAATAACTTTTTCACCAGTGAAATAAGTATAAAGGGTAATGGTGATTTTAATTATTTAACTCAGGGAAATCAGCATAATAGTAATGATTGGAGTGTATTTGAAGGTGATGCTCAATATGCTAAATTAAGTATTGTTGGAGGTGACTTTATATCAAAAACTTTAGATGTGGATTCTGTTAAATTTGGAATCCGAATTAAGCAGGGAAATACATTCTATGAAAAATATTTTGAAAATATTTCAGATACATTACCCTCTTTAATAAAAACATTAAAAAATGATTACGAGAGAAATCTTGGATTAAAATATCCTTATAAACGCCTTACGTTTGTTGAAGTTCCTGTTCACTTTAAAAGTTATTTTAGAGGATGGTCTTTAAGCAATGAAAATACTCAGCCAGAAATGGTATTTGTTCCGGAAGCAGGTGCTGGTATTTATCAATTTAACCTGGCAAATTCCATAAAAAGAGAAAAGGATAGAGCCAAAAGAGATAACAGAGAATTATTGCCCAAAGAAATGGAAACTAACTTATTTGTTAACCTTGTTGGAAATACATTTAGTCAACCAAGTGGGCGTGGAGGATTCTTTGGATTTCGTAATGACGTAGGGAGATCTTTAAGTAGCTGGAGCCCCTATTCGCTATTTCCACTATTTTATAATTACTCCTTTGCTATAGAGGAAACTGATTTGCCATTTTTAAACATGAGCTTGGAATCTTACATGATATCTCGTATTAACAGCTCGTTTAATAGATTTGGAGATTTATCCGGAAACGATAAATCAATTCTGTTTTTGAAAAAGAATAAGAAAAAGCTGGTTGATTTAGTAGATGAAGAAAACCTTTTAGTTAGCATTGGTGATATAATGCTAAGTATAGGTAACAGACAGTTTGCCCTTGCTCAACAAAAGATAGGAGTTGATAATTTTAGCAGCTTTATAGATAGTTTATTGAAGGTAAATATAGGAAAAGTTATTCCTGAACTTGAAATCAACAAGGTTGTTGAAGTTGAAGGTGATGCTCATAAAAATCAAATTCCCGGAGATATTAAATTACCTGCATTTCTTTTTGGAGATACTAATGTTTATGAATTTACAAATGATAATAAAAAAAGTTATTATATAAGTATTGAAGTTGCTAATCATGGTGAAGCAGATGGTTTAATTAAAGCTTCGGTTTTTGGTGGAGGCAGAGGAAACAGAGGAGGAGGAGGACCAGGTGGAGGTCCCGGAGGACCACCTCCAGGAGGTGGTGGTATGAATGCCTCATTCGAAGATTTATATTTTATACCTAAAGGGGAAAATACAAAGATTGGGATTATTATAAGCAATGCACCTCGCATGATGACTCTTCATACTTTTCTTTCCCAGAATGTTCCTTCTGATATGCGAATATCATTGGCTGATTTTACTGAGGCTCCTGCAGGATTACAAACTTTTAGCGGAGTTAAAGTGATTGATAAAGAAATAAAATTACTTAGAAAAGGTGAGATTATAGTTGATAATGAAGATGAAGGCTTTTCTGTTCTTAATACAAAGGGAAGAAAGACACTAAGAGATTATGTTCAGGAATGGAATGAAAATAACGTAGACGAAAGCGAATTTGAGTACAAGACAATGTATCCTTGGAATCCAGCAGAAAAATGGACTCCTGTATTAAATAGTTCGTATTTTGGAAAATATACCAAATCATATGTGTATAAAGAATCAGGTGATGGAAATGCAAAAGCCAAATTTGTTGCTCAATTACCAGAAAGCGGTCGATATAATGTATATGCTATGCTTCCTTCAAAAAGAATGGGATCTTTTGGTAGACCTGGGAGAGATAATTCTCAAAAGGGTAGTCAGACCTATACAATTTATCATGATGATGGAACAGATGATGTGGAAGTTGATATAGATAGTGATTCTGAAGAATGGGCATTTTTAGGAGAGTTTTATTTCTCTGATGGAGAGGCTGTTGTTGAATTATCAGATAAAAGTGAACGACGAGTTGTAATAGCTGATGCTATAAAGTGGGTTAAACTATAAATTGTATCAAAATTAAATCCTTATATCTATTATAGAAATGAACATTAAATTATTAAGATTATATTCCTTTCTTTCTCTATTAATTGTTTCTACGTATGGTTATAGCCAAAGGGTTATGTCATTACAACAGGCCTTGGAGCAAGCTTTTACTTCTAGCCCAAGAATGAAAGAGGTTAGGTTATCATTAGAGCAAAGTGAGCAAAACTTAAAAGCTTCAAGAGCTGCGTTAAAATCGAATTTTAGTTTGAATTTTACTCCTATTGAGTATTCAAAAACAAGAGAGTTTAATAGTCAGCTATCGCAATGGTATACTGTAGAAGATTATACCAGCTTGGGAAATTTAAATATAACACAACCCATTTTGCTTACTGATGGGTCTATTTCCCTGAACAATACATTTAGTTATGTAGAAAATACAAGTACAAGTAGTTTGGGAACATCTGGTTTTGATGGTTTTACGAATAGTTTAAGCTTGCAGTTGGATCAGCCATTATTTACGTATAACAGAACAAAACAAGAGCTAAAATCGCTTGAATTGGCTTACGAAAACTCGTCTTTAAACTATGCTTTGCAGATGTTGACTGTAGAAAACAATGTTACTCAGGCTTTTTATCTGGTTTATCAATCACAAATGGAATACAATGTTGCCAAAGAAGAATATGAAAACAGGGTAAAGAGTCATGAAATCATTAAAAATAAAGTAGAGGGAGGATTGGTTGCCAGAGAAGAACTATATCAATCAGAATTAGATTTATTATCAAGTAAATCTACCATGCAAAATGCTGAGGTTAGCTTTGAAAATAATAAAGATAACTTTAAACAAATGCTCGGTATTCCTCTTGATGAACAGATTATGGTTTTAGCTGATATATCTATTACACCTATTGACATTGATTTAAAAAAGGCCATTGATAATGGTTTGAAAAGCCGAATGGAGATTCGTCAAAGAGAGATTGAAATAGAGGAGGGGCAATTTGATTTAATTCAAACAAATGCCGAAAATGAATTTAAAGGCGAATTAAGTTTATCTCTGGGATTATTTGGACAAAACGAAAATGTATCAAATGTATTTCAGGATCAGACAAATAGTCAAGGAATTTCATTTGGTTTAACAGTTCCTTTATGGGATTGGGGCGAAAAGAAAGCCAAATTAAAAGCAACTAAAGCTAGTCTTGAAATGAGTCAGAATAATTACGATGATGAGATTATTGATATCAAATTAAATATCAGACAAGTATACAGAAGTTTAAATAATCAATTAATTCAGGTTGAGATATCCAGAAAAACTGTGGAAAACGCAGAATTGACTTACGAAATTAATCTTGAAAAATATAGAAATGGAGATTTAACAAGTATGGATTTAAATCTGGTTCAAAATCAGTTAACCCAAAGTAAAAATGATTTAACTAATGCTATTATTGATTATAAACTCGAGTTATTAAATATGAAGATACAATCGATGTATGATTTCGAGAAAGATGAGTCAGTTACTCCTAAATTAAGTCCTAATAAAAAGTAAATTATTTAATTTTTCGTGAATTTAAATATTCGATAATTCACTCGTATTCTGAAATAAGAAAAAAATTAAACCTATGAAATATAATAATCTGATACTATTGTGTTTAAGCACTCTGTTATTTGCCTGTAATAGTCAGGATCAAAGTTTTAACGTTGATGTAGAAGTGCCTGTGACAGTTCAGGAAATAAAAAAAGATAATATTCAGGAAGTGTTTACAGCTACAGGAACAATTCAATCTGAATATGCTGTTACATTACAATCTGAAGCAGAAGGTGATTATAGTCTGCAAGTAAATCCAAGAACTGGCAGGAAATATAAAATGGGTGACATCATTAAAAAAGGTGACTTAATTATTGTTCTTAAGAATGCTGAATATGAGAATGATGTAAATATAGAAGGCGCTAAAATTGATTTAGATATTTCAAAGATGGAATATGAAAAACAAGTAGCTCTATATGAAAAGGGGGGAGCTACAATGCGTGAAAAAGTTGATGCTCAAAAAACACTGGTAACAGCAGAAAAAACATATCAAAATGCTGAGTTAAGTTTAGCTAAACTATCCGTAAAGTCGCCATTTGATGGTGTAATTACAGATATTCCATATTTCTCTCAGGGCGTAAAAATTAGCCAGGGAGAAGAAATACTGCAGATAATGAGTTATAAAGAAATGGTGATGGATTTAATGTTACCAGAAAGTCAAATAGGTAAAGTATCATTAAATCAGGAAGCTTTCATAACTAATTATTCGTTGCCTGAAGATACTTTGCTAGGTCAGTTAAAAGAAATATCTCCAGCCATTGATGAAGATTCTAGAACATTTAAAGGGAGAGTTTATATCACTAATGATAACATGAAATTACGCCCTGGTATGTTTGTTAAAGCAGACATTATTGTAGATAGCAAGGATAGTGTTATTGTAATTCCTAAAGATGCCATACAAGCAAGAGATAATGGAAAAGCTGTTTTTATAGCAAGGGGTGATCAGGCAAATGAAAGAATGATTACAACGGGTATGGAAAATGAGGGCATGATTGAAGTTGTATCAGGATTAAATGAAGAGGAAAGGTTAATTATTAAAGGATACGAGACATTAAAGAATCGCTCTAAAATTAAGATACTTAATAAGTAACACTATAATTTATGAAAAAACTCGCGCAGTTTTCAGTTAGCTATCCGGTAACTGTTGCAATGATAATATTAGGAATTGTTTTATTAGGTATTATTTCTTTTTCTCGTTTAGGAACAGATTTATTTCCGGATTTAAATAATCCAAAAATTGTTGTCGAAATTGAATCAGGAGAAAGACCTCCGGAGGAATTAGAAAAACAATTCGTTGAAAACATGGAGAACACCATAATTCGACAAAGTGGTGTTGTAAACGTAAGTTCTGTAAGCAAGGTAGGTACTGCTCAAATTGACGTAGAATATAATTGGGATCAGGATATGGATGAAGCATTTCTTGATTTACAGAAAGCCCTTACTACATATAGTCAGAATGAGGATATAGATGAATTAAATATCTATAGAAACGATCCTAATGCATCTCCAATAATGCTGGCTGCAGTTTCAAATCCTGCAATTACTGATATGGATGACCTGCGTAAAATTGCAGAAAACTACATCAGAAACGAGTTGATTCGATTGGATGGAATTGCGGATGTCCGCTTATCAGGAGATGAAACCAAAGAAATAATCATTGAGACTAATCCATACATTTTAGAATCTCATAACATCACATCTTCATCAATTATAAGTAAGATAGAAAGTTATAATCAAAATGTTTCTGGTGGATCTATTGAAGAGCTTGGTCAAAAGTATACGATCAAAGGAGTTAGTATTTATAAATCCACTGATGATTTAGGAAAACTTGTTGTTGGTACTACAATACAAGAAGATGAAGATGGATCAAGTGTAGAAGTTCCTCTTCTTTTAAAGAATGTAGCTTCAATCAATTATAAAAACGAAGATCCAACTAATATTGTAAGATTAAATGGAAAAAGGTGTATTGGTTTATCTATTTATAAAGAAACAAAATACAATACAGTTAGTGCTATTGAAAAACTAAATGAAGGTTTTGAGAAGATACAAAAGGCTTTACCTGGTTATGAATTTACAGTTATTAAAAATCAGGGTAAATTTATTGATGATGCTATATCCGAAGTTGAAGACAGTGCCATTATAGGGATCATATTTGCTGTAATCATTCTTTTTGTATTCTTACGCAGAGTAGGTACAACGTTTATTGTAAGTATCTCCATTCCAATTTCTATAGTTGCCACATTTAACCTGATGTATTTTAATGGTTTGACATTAAATATTATGACATTAGGAGGACTTGCTTTAGGCGCAGGTATGTTGGTAGATAATGCCATAATTGTAGTAGAAAATATATTTAGTTTATTAGAGCAAGGCATAGGTATACGAAAAGCAGCTATTGAAGGAACAGCAAAAGTTGGAGGTGCCTTGGTTGCTTCAACATTAACTACAATTGTTGTTTTTCTTCCAATAATATATCTGCATGGAGCATCTGGTGAATTATTCAAGGATCAAGCCTGGACGGTAGCATTTTCATTACTTTCTTCACTTTTTGTAGCCATATTAATCATTCCTGTTTTAAGTGTATATATATTAGGAAAGAAGGCTGAAGCTATAGTTCCTAAAGAAAGAAGTTACAAGAAATATAATTCCTTCCTGATTAAGGCGCTTGATAAAAGATATCTGGTTATTGGATTAGCGTTTCTATTAGTTTTAGGTGCATATTTTTCCATTTCGCTGATTGGTAGTGAATTTATGCCTACTGCACAAACAAAAGAATTTTCAATTGAAGCAACACTGCCTTCGGGAACCAATCTAAATCGAACCTCTTCTACTTTAGAAAATATGGAGAAGATGATCCAATCATCCTTCAGTGAGCATATTGAAAATATATACACTCATGCCGGACCGGAGTCTTCATCCGAAAGTTCAGAGGAAAGCGTATTTGATGGAGAAAACACAGGATATATTAAGTTAATTCTGAATGATGAAACCAGCTTATCAACTACAGAAATAATACCTGTTTTAAACCAGATGTTTAGTGGTATTCCTAATTTAGAATTGGAGTATATACAGGATGAAACTGCTTTACAAGAGATTTTAGGAAGTGAATCGGCTCCTGTTATGATTGAAGTGATTGGTGAAGATTTGAATGAATTGGATAGCTTAACAGATAAAGTTTTTGCCCTGTTAAAAGATGATGCTAATTTATATAATGTTAAAAGCTCTTTTGAAACAGGTGTACCGGAAGTGAACATTGAAATTGACAGATACAGAGCCGGATTGTTTGATATTGATGCTTCAAGTATAATTAGTCAGTTAAAGGAGTTTTTAATGGGTAAGGATGCCGGAAGTATTGAAAGCAATGGTGAGCTGACAGATATTACATTGAAAATGCCTGATTATCCACTAAAAGATCTGAATAATTTCGTGATTGAAAATGGTGATTCAGAATACCGCTTAGGTGAGTTAGCTAAAATCTCGATCGGAAACTCATCAAAAGAAGTTATTCGTGATAATCAAAATAGAGTTGGTAGAATAACGGCTCATATCAGAGGTGATATTGCTATAGATAAATTGACCAATAAAATTGAAAATAAATTATTGCAAATAGATTTTCCTCAGGGATATAAATATCAAATTAAAGGGGATGAATTAAAGCGTAAAGAGTCTTTTGGAAGCTTATCTTTTGCATTAATTCTTTCTGTAATTTTGGTATATATGGTTATGGCTTCGCAGTTTGAATCCTTATTGCATCCGTTTACTATTCTATTAACCATACCATTAGCCGGAGTAGGTGCTATAGCTGCATTTTTAATTCTAGGTAAATCATTAAATATTATGGCTTATATAGGTTTGGTAATGTTAGCCGGTATTGCTGTAAATGATTCCATCATCCTCGTTGATGCAATAAATCAACTGAAACGAGAAGGGATAAAATTAAAAGATGCCATTATTAGAGCGGCAAACTCCAGATTAAGACCAATATTAATGACAAGTTTAACTACAATTTTAGGATTACTTCCTTTAACCATCGGTTTTGGTGAAAGTGCAGCTATCAGGTCATCGATGGCTATTGCAGTGATTGGAGGATTAGTCACTTCAACTTTGTTGACCTTAGTTGTAATACCTTGTCTTTATTACATTTTTGAAGAGATATTAAGAGGGAAAAAACTGAGAAATGAGTAACAAATTATCTCTTCTAAAACTTCTTAGCTAAGAATTATGGATTTTATCATAAAGCGAAAAGTATTAATCAGTATGCTATTTGTTGCACTATCTCTTTTAGGGATAGTATCCTACAAAAGCTTATCTATTGAATTATATCCTGACACAGAGCTTCCTATGCTTTTTGTTCAAATAGTAGGTCAAACAGAATCTGATCCAAAATACGTTGAACAGGAAGCTGTAATTCCAATGGAGGGCGTTGTTGGTACTCTTGAAGGTATAGAAAAGGTTGAATCAAGAGTTAATCCGGGCAGAGGAACTATAATTATATACTTAAATAAAGATGTTGATTTTAAATATGCCTATTTAAAATTAGCAGAAAAGGTACAGGCTTCGCAGGGATTATTACCAGATGATTACACCGCTACCGTTCTTAAAATGGATTTGGATGAATTCACAAATCAATTTATGAGTATTCAGGTTTTGGGAACCGGAGGTGTTGATAGAGTACGTGCTCTAACAGATGAAAAAATCGTTGATAAACTTGAAAATATTGATGGAGTTGCGGGCATTGAGGTATATGGTGGTCGCGAAAAAAGTGTTGAAATCATCCTAAATGAAGATAGGATAGAGGCTCTGGGACTAACAATTTCTCAAATAAGGGCAAAGATTTTAAGCAATACCGAATCTAAAACATTTGCAGGCCGCGTTGTTGATCAAGGACAATACATGTTTGTAAATGTTGATGGTGAGTATAATGCAATTCGGGATATTGAGAATGTGGTTGTTTCAAGCGAAGGACCTCTATTATTAAAAGATATCGCTCAAATTAACTTTGGCTATAAAGATGTAACCAGTTACAGTAGGGTAAACTCTAAAGAATCTGTTACTTTAAGTGTTTCGCGTGAAGCTTCTGTAAATCAAATTGAACTCTCAGCTAAAGTCAAAAAGCAGATTGAAGAACTCAATCATCAATTGGCTTCTGAAGGAATTGAAATTGCAATTACTTCCAATAGTGCTGATACGATGGAAGAAAACATTGATCAGATTATTGATTTGGCTTTGGTGGGAAGTATTTTGGCTGTATTTATTCTTTGGATCTTCTTAAAAAATATTCCTCTGGTATCTCTTGTGATGCTGTCTATACCTATTTCGGTTTTTTCGGCATTCAATTTATTCTATGCTTTTGATATCTCTATCAATACTTTAACTCTTATTGGAATAGCTTTAGCAGTAGGTATGCTGATTGACAACAGTATTGTTGTTATGGAGAATATTTACCGGATGGCCACGATTGAAGAGGATAAAGATAAGGCAGTAATAAGAGGGACAAAGGAAGTTTGGAGGGCTATTTTTGCCGCTACTTTAACAACCATCACAGTATTCCTTCCCTTTGTATTTTCTTCAAATATAATGTTTCGACTAGTCGCTAAAAACATTAGCGTATCTATAGTTGGAACCTTAGTTATTTCATTGGTTGTAGCTTTGCTATTAATCCCTATGATGACACATGCCATTCTCTCATATGGTAAAAACAAAATTCATTTACGATTAAAACGACTTCCCTTACATAACAGATTAATACAGGCATATCTGGTGCTCTTAAAAAATGCTTTACGATTACCTGCCAGAACGATAAATGCAGCAGTTGTAGTTTTCTTTTTATCTGTTTTAATTAGTCTGATGGTTAGTATTCAGGTCAGTAAAGAAGTAGAAACGCCTGAGTTTATTGTAAGTGTAGAACGTCCTTCAGGATCAACTCTTGATGGAACGGATTTAATGGTTAGTGAACTGGAGAAAAGACTTGAATCTATTGCTGAAAAAGATAAAGTAATTAGTCAGGTATATGAGGAAAAAGCAACGATTACGGTTCAGTTAAAGGAAGATTATAAAAAGGAATCAAACCGTTCTTTGGGCGAAATAAAAGCTGAAATACAAAGCAAATTATATGGTTATGATGATTCTGAAATCATTCTTGAACAAGGAAGTACAGGCTCTTCAAGTTCAGGTGGAGGTTTTGGCGCCAACCCGGGAATGAACCTGATGGGAATGTTTGGTATCGGTCAACAAAGTGAATCAATTGTAATAAAAGGAGAGAACTTTGATAAGATGCTATTATTGGCCAATGATATCAAATATATTCTGGAAGATAATATTGAGGATCTGAATTATGCCAGAGTAAGCGCCAGTTCAAATCGACCAGAAGTACATCTTGAGTTTGATCCTGGGTTAATGAGTATGTATGGTGTTACTCCACAAAATGTTGTTTCCGAACTTAGTGTTTTCAAAAATGAAGTTAGTTCGGGTGGAGTATTGAAAATTAATAATGATGAATATGATATTGTTATTAAAACAGATAATGCTGAAGAGGAAGAAAGTACTTCTAAATCGTACGAAGATCTGCAAAAACTAAATGTTCAGTCAAGCTCAGGAAGTTTAGTTGCTTTAAATGATTTTTCAGATATAATTTATGCCTCTGGTCGTCAGGAGATTTTAAGGGTGAATCAACAAAAAGAAATTACAATTACCTATGCGTTTAGCGAAGATATAAACGATTCTAAGGACTTATTAGAACAGGCAAGGGCAGATGTGGATGATTTGATTGCAGCCGTAAATTTACCTTCAGGAACAGCAATCGAAGTCATACACGAAGAAGATCAATTTGAAGAGTTTAAGTTTTTAATTGGAACTGCATTTCTTCTCATATTAATGATTCTTGCTTCAGTATTTGAATCTTTTGTTACTCCATTTGTAATGTTGTTTTCCATTCCATTGGCTGCAATTGGTTCATTTTTAGGCTTAATTTTTACAGGTAATTCATTGTTTAATCTCAATTCATTAATCGGATTCCTTATTTTACTAGGTATTGTTGTAAACAATGGAATTATATTAATCGACTATTCCAATGTGTTACGCAAACAAGGAATGAGGCACTCACGCGCACTATTACAAGCCGGAATTTCGCGAGTAAGACCAATATTAATAACAGCTTCTACAACCATTATTGCAATGCTTCCTTTAGCATTAGGAAAATCAGAATATGTAGGTAGTTTAGGTGCTCCATTTGCCATAACTGTGGTAGGAGGATTGTTGGTGAGTACTCTGCTAACGCTTGTTTTTATTCCAACTTTTAGTTTCGGACTGGAAAATGCACTGGGATGGATTCGTCAATTAAACTGGATTTATAAAGGTATTATCTTCGTTTTATGGGCACTGGGAATAGTACTTGTTCAGTTTGTGTTTGATCATACATTAGTTTGGAAACTTGTTGAGTATTTCTGCTTTATTGTTGGAGTACCGGCCGTCTTGTACTTTGTTTTATATAGTCTAAGAAGAGCCAGTACATCTTTGATTAAGGCCAATGAATCCATCACAATTCAACTTCAAAACGTTGTTAAGGTTTACGATCGTGATAACAGATTCATAAGGGAATGGAAGATGGGGAAAGAGTATGGAACCAGAGAGCGAAATCAAAAAACTTCAAAGGTATACTGGGAAGGCTTAATATGGCAAATACCATTATTTGGATTTATTATTTGGATGAACTGGTTTTATTTGGAATCTGGTTTGTGGGCATTTATATACTTATTTACAGGATATTTCATTTTTTTATCCTACCTGGAATACTTACGAAGTTGGCCGGATATAAATTCATTATGGAAAAAGATATTTGAAGAAAATGGGCTATTAAGTAAAGTATTAATATGGTTCTATCCATTATTAACCATGGGTCTATTTGCCTATAAATTTGATTCATTAGCTACATCTATTGTTTTAGCAGGATTTTGGTATCTGGGAATTCGAATATTTTATACTGGTCAAAAACTTCAAAAGGAAAATATCAATGTAGAAAGACTCAAAGGTCGTTTTGCTGCAATACGCAGAAACTGGTATATCATGGTCCGATCCATCCCTGTAATTGGAAGTCAAAAACAGCCATTCAAAGCATTAAAAGGTATCACATTAACCATGGAAAGCGGTATGATTGGATTACTTGGACCTAATGGTGCCGGAAAAACTACCATCATGCGAATCATCTGTGGAATTTTGGATCAGAGTTACGGAAAAATATTTGTGAACGGATATGACACCAATAAATACAGAGAGGAATTACAAGGCTTAATCGGTTATTTACCACAGGAATTTGGTTCTTATGAAAATATGACGTCGTTTGAATTCCTGGATTATATGGCATTGCTAAAAGGCTTAAAAAATAAAGAAGAACGTCATCAAAGGGTTGAGTATGTATTGAAAGCAGTACATATGTGGGAAAACAAAGACAAAGAAATCGGATCCTTTTCTGGTGGAATGAAACAACGTATTGGTATAGCTCAAATTATGCTTCATTTACCTCGTATTTTAGTGGTGGATGAACCTACTGCAGGATTAGATCCACGAGAAAGAATACGGTTCAGAAACTTATTGGTAGAATTAAGTCGTGACAGAATTGTAATCTTTTCAACCCATATTATCGAAGATATTTCAAGCTCATGTAATATGGTGGCAATAATGCGTAAGGGAGAATTAAAATATTGGGGTGAACCTAAAGAACTATCCATGATTACACAAGGTAAAGTATGGACTTTTGATGTTCCAGCTTCAGATTTTGAAAGAGTGAATAAGGAATTTCAGGTTGTTCACCATATTGGTAGAGAAGGGAAGGTAACTGTAAGAGTTCTGGCAAATGAAAAACCGGTTGAAAATGCACAACCTGTATCATCCAGCTTAGAAGATTCATATTTATGGTTGTTAAGAAATAATTAACTCCCTTTTTAAATAGTTTTTTATGAATAATTTAGTTCGAATAGTAAAGTATAATCTTAAAATAATATTTGGTAATAAATTTATTTATTTCCTTGGTGCTTCAGTTTTATTTTACCTTTTAATTACGGGTATAGCAATGTTTTCTGATAGTACAATTGAAATATCCAGCGCTTATTATCAGTTAATATTTCCGGGTATTTTATTGATATTCTTTCCTACCACATTTGGTATTCAGAATGATGAAGATGCAAGAATACTGGAAATCTTATTTGGCATTCCTAATTATCGTTATAAGGTATGGTTGATAAGGTTGTTAATCATCTTTATAATGGTGTATTTTATGATCCTTTTATTTGCACTTTTGGATAGTTTCATACTTGTTCAAATTCCTGTTTTAGATGTAAGTTTCCATCTTATTTTCGTAATTATCTTTTTCGGAACATTAGGTTTTTTATTTAGCACTATCGTAAAGAATGGGAATGGATCAGCTGTATTAATGGTAATTGTAGGATTAGGTTTATGGTTTTTGCATGCAATTTTAGGTACATCAAAATGGAATATTTTTATAAATCCTTTTGATCTGCCTGATGGTGTTAGCGAAATGATTTATAGTACAATCATTTTTCAGAATAAATTAATTGTGATTTCAGCATCTATTGTTGCCATTTTATGGGGTTTAATTAATTTACAAAGGCGTGAACGCTTCATAAAATAAAGTTTAGACTTATATTTGGTCCAATATTTTATAAAATAAATTGAATGATTCCTTATATAGCTTCAGAACAGTTTAATAATCAAAGTGAATTAACAATAGGAGAGTACGAAGATTGTATTTTTACAAACTGCAATTTCTCAGATCAGGATTTTAAATCATTTGTTTTTTGTGACTGCGAGTTCAAGAACTGTAATTTATCCAATGTAAAATTGAATGATACTGCATTTAGGGATGTTAAATTTTCAAACTGTAAACTAATGGGCAATCAGTTTGCCGAATGTAATACTTTTTCATTATCGTTTACATTTGATGGTTGTATACTTGACTTCAGTTCATTTTATAAATTAAAAATAAAAAAGACGATTTTTAAAAACTGTAGGTTATTACAGACAGACTTTGCTGAAGCTGATTTATCAAACTCAAAATTTATTGATTGCGATTTATCTGGTAGTGTCTTTGAAAATACAAACCTTACTAAATCAGACTTATCTACTTCTTTTAATTTATCTATAGATCCAGAATCGAATAGCATTAAGAATGCTGTATTCTCAAAACAAAATATACTTGGTTTACTTGTTAAGTATAATATTAAGATCGTTGATTAAATTCACCTTTTTATAATATCTTAAAGATTGCTTTATTTAATATTAAATTAACGTATAAATACGTCATTATGTATTATTACGACGTATATTTGCGTCAAATAAATTCATAATGGTTAAAGCAAAGTCAAACTTATTTAGTGAGGATTTAATTTTGAATGCAGAAATGTTTAAAGCTTTATCGCATCCTGCACGCTTAAGAATTCTTCAATATTTATCTGAACAAGAAAATTGTATTACAGGGGATATTTCAGAAGAATTGCCTTTAAGTCGAACTACAGTAAATCAGCACATTAAGGAATTAAAAGAAGTTGGTTTAATTAAAGGAACCATTGATGGGGTTAAAACAAAATACTGTCTGAACTCTTGTAAAATAAAGGAATTAAACACCATATTTCTGGATTTCTTTAAAACTTTAGAAAATGCCAGTAATACAATCATTTGTAAATAATAAATTAAAATAAACAAAAATGAAAATTTTAGTATTGTGCACAGGTAATAGTTGCAGAAGCCAAATGGCTCATGGTTTTTTACAATCATTTGATGAAAATATCACAGTATGTTCAGCTGGAACTGAAGCATCAGGGAAATTAAATCAAAATGCAGTAAAAGCAATGGCAGAAGCTGGAATTGATATTAGTGGTCATACTTCTGATTCTGTACAAAAGTATTTAAATGAAGAATGGGATTTCGTAATTACAGTTTGTGGTGGAGCCAATGAATCTTGTCCTGCATTTACAGGAAAAGTAAAGAAAAGATTACATATCGGATTCGACGATCCTTCTCACGCTACTGGTACAGAAGAGTTTATTTGGAGTGAATTTATTCGTGTACGTGATGAAATAAAAGAAGGATTCTATAAATTTTATACAGAAGAAGTAAAACCTCAGTTATAAATTGAAAATGGAAAACACAGAAAAAAGAATCGGCTTTTTTGAAAAGTATCTTTCTTTATGGGTTATTCTATGTATTGCTGGCGGTATAATCATCGGTAATATTTTTGGAGATACTACTCAAACTATCAGTAAACTTGAGGTGTTTAATGTAAATATCCCGGTTGCTATTTTAGTTTGGTTTATGATTTATCCAATGATGTTGCAGATTGACTTCTCGAGCATTAAAAATGTGGGTAAACGTCCTAAAGGATTAATTCTAACCATAGTAGTTAATTGGTTGATTAAGCCCTTTACTATGGCATTTTTTGCATGGATATTTTTCACTAAAATTTATGCAGCATTTATTACTCCTGAATTAGCGGGAGAATATATTGCCGGTGCCATTTTATTAGGAGCGGCTCCTTGTACTGCAATGGTTTTTGTTTGGAGTTACCTAACTGATGGAGATCCAAATTATACTTTGGTTCAGGTATCAGTAAATGATTTAATCATTTTAGTGGCTTTTGTACCTCTTGTTGGTTTATTATTAGGAATAACAAATGTTCAAATACCTTATGATACTCTTGTAACCAGCGTGATTGTTTTTGTGGTTATTCCTTTATTTGCAGGATTTGTGACAAATAAAGCACTTATAAAAAAATATGGCAATCAATGGTTTACTGAAGTGTTTTTGGCTAAGTTTAAACCTGTTTCAATCATTGCCTTATTACTTACGTTAGTCCTTCTTTTTGCATTCCAGGGCTCAACAATTATTAATAATCCATTTATTATTTTATTAGTAGCCATACCTTTAATCATTCAAACCTATTTTATTTTCTTTATTGCATGGTTTGGAGGTAAAAAACTAAAGCTACCTCATGCTATTTGTTCTCCAGCATCTATGATTGGTGCAAGTAACTTTTTTGAGTTAGCAGTAGCTGTAGCAATTGCACTATTTGGTTTACAGTCACCTGCAGCATTGGTAACTGTTGTAGGTGTGCTTGTTGAAGTACCTGTTATGTTATCGTTAGTTAAATTAGCCAACAAATGGAAATATTAGATTAAGGATAAAAGTTAAAGAAACAATAATAAGAACGCCTTGTTTATATAATTCATGATATATAAACAAGGCTTTTTTTTAGCTATTTAATATATTTGTCACCATAATTGATTTGCTATATGGCTAAAAATTCTGCATTAAAAACTATACAAATAAAAGGCGCAAGGGTTCACAACCTAAAAGGTGTGGATATTGAGCTACCTCGAAATAAATTCATTGTTATTACAGGAGTATCGGGTTCAGGAAAATCTTCACTGGCATTTGATACGCTGTATGCAGAAGGTCAACGACGATACGTTGAAAGCCTGAGCTCCTATGCTCGTCAGTTTTTAGGAAGAATTGATAAGCCTGATGTTGATTTTATTAAAGGAATTCCACCAGCTATAGCGATCGAACAGAAAGTAAATACTCGAAATCCAAGGTCTACAGTAGGAACTTCAACGGAGATTTATGATTACCTGAAATTACTTTTTGCTCGCATTGGAAAAACAATATCTCCCGTATCCGGTATGGAAGTAAAGAGACATTATGTTTCTGATGTTGTTAATCATATTACCCAATATGATGATCGTACAAGACTGGTTATTTTGTCTCAAATCCATATTCCTGAAGATAGAAGTACTAAATCACATTTGGAGATCCTCTTAAAACAAGGTTTTGTTAGAATTGAAGCGCATAATGAGTTTCTTAAAATAGAGGATGTATTATCTAAAGATGAACTTGAATTAGAGAGCACGATCTTCAATCTTGTTATTGATCGAGCTACAGCTTCTAAGGAAGAAGATAACTTATCCCGACTAGCTGATTCCATTGAAACTGCTTTTTTTGAAGGCAAAGGAGAGTGCATTGTCAAAGTTTACGAAGGTGACAATGTAGAAACTCACCTGTTTTCAAATAAGTTTGAGCTTGATGGAGTTGTATTTGAAGAACCCAGCGAGCATATGTTTGCGTTCAATAATCCAGTTGGAGCATGTTCTAAATGTGAAGGCTTTGGAAGCGTCATTGGTATTGATGAAGATTTGGTTATTCCGAATAAATCGCTTTCTGTATTTGAAGATGCTGTAGCATGTTGGAAGGGCGAAAAAATGGGTGAGTACAAAAAGGAACTAATAGCATCTGCTCATCATTTTAATTTTCCGGTACATCGTCCGTATTATGAATTATCGGATAAAGAAAGAGAGCTTTTATGGAAAGGTAATAAACACTTTTATGGAATAGATACTTTCTTTAAGCACGTAGAGGAACAACAGTATAAGATACAATACCGCGTGATGTTATCCCGCTACAGAGGAAAAACAATTTGTCCTGATTGTAGAGGTACCCGCTTAAAAAAAGAAGCTTCATGGGTTAAGGTAGGAGAGAAGAGCGTATCAGACTTGGTATTAATGCCAATTACTGAACTTATGAGCTTTTTTGACAACCTTCAATTAGATGAACATGATACGAATGTTGGTAAACGTATTCTAAGAGAAATTACTACCCGATTACGTTTTTTATATGAAGTTGGGTTGGGATATTTGACTCTAAACCGTCTTTCAAGTACCCTTTCAGGAGGTGAAAGCCAGCGAATTAATTTAGCCACATCTTTAGGAAGTACATTAGTTGGATCATTATATATATTAGATGAACCAAGTATTGGTTTACATTCACGTGATACTGAATTATTAATTAAAGTACTAAGACAGCTTCAGCAATTAGGAAATACAGTTGTTGTTGTTGAGCATGACGAAGATATCATGAGAGCTGCCGATGAGATAGTTGATATTGGTCCTGGAGCAGGACGGTTAGGCGGTGAAATTGTATTTCATGGAAAGCTTGAGAAAAATGCCAACGCAAAAGATAGTCTGACATATCAATATCTTTTTGGTACAAAAAAGATTGAAGTTCCTGAATCAAGAAGAAGTTGGAATAATTATATTGAAATATTAGGAGCCAGGGAAAATAACCTAAAAGGAGTAAATGTAAAAATTCCTCTAAATGTAATGACGGTAATTACAGGTGTAAGTGGATCTGGTAAGTCTACTTTAATTAAATCAATATTTTATCCTGCAATAAAAAAACGTTTAGGTGGGTATGCTGATAAAACCGGAGCATTTGATCTTTTAAAAGGAGATGTGGAGCAAATTACGGATGTTGAATTTGTAGATCAAAATCCAATTGGAAAATCCTCTCGATCAAATCCTGCTACCTATTTAAAAGCTTATGATGAGATTAGAAAGTTAATGTCTGATCAACAAGCTTCTAAAATTAATGGGTATAAAGCTTCTCATTTTTCATTTAATATTGATGGTGGCAGATGTGAAGAATGCCAAGGAGAGGGAACAATCAAGATTGAAATGCAATTTATGGCAGATATTGTTCTTACTTGTGAAAGTTGTAATGGAAAGCGTTTTAAAGAAGAAATTCTGGATGTAAAATATCGTGATAAAAACATTCATGATATTTTAGAAATGACCATTGAGCAAGCCATTGAGTTTTTTGAAGAAGAAAGTAATAGTACCACTAAAAGAATAGTAAATAAACTAAAACCTTTGGCTGACGTTGGACTTGGATATGTAAAAATGGGACAATCATCAAGTACTCTTTCAGGAGGTGAAAGTCAAAGGGTAAAACTAGCTTCTTTTCTGGCTAAAGAAAAAGCTGAACCAACATTATTTATCTTTGACGAACCAACTACAGGTTTGCACTTTAATGATATTAAGAAACTTCAGCTTGCTTTTGATGCTCTTATTGAGAAAGGTCATTCTTTGGTAATTATTGAGCATAATATGGAGGTTATTAAATCTGCTGACTGGATTATTGATCTGGGACCAGAGGGTGGAGACAAAGGAGGGTATGTTGTATTTGAAGGAAAACCTGAGAATTTAATAAAGGAAGAAAAATCATATACTGGAAAGTTTCTTCAACCATATATTTAAAATAAAAAAGCTCCAATAAATGGAGCTTTCTACATAAATTTCTTTATTTCAATCTTTAATTTTAATCTTTTTCAATACCAAATAATACGGAAACACAACCTTTTGCAGTATTTGTTTCATCCGAATTATAATCGTCTAAAACTTTGAGTTTAATTACCAATGTTTGCGTTGTTTCTACTGAAAAATCCCAGACATCAATAAAATTATGATCTTTATTATCAAATAAGATATTATTATTCTCATCGACTAACCTAAAATGTACATCAGGTAGATTATCTATTTTACTAACTGCAATTCTGTATTTTTGATCTTTAAAAAAGGTTTTATATAACTCTGCAGTTTCCCCGGCACCCAAAATAGTTGCATTATAATTACCATCATGCACAAAATTCCCAAGTTTAGGTTTCCCTACTTTTTTTGCAAAGCTTAAGCACTGGGCATTCATCTCATTTCCTATACCAATAAGGAAAACCAGTAAAAGAAGAGTTCTTATAAAACTTATAATTATTCGTTTTTTATTCATAGAGCTTTTACAAGAGATATTAAGAAATAAACTCTGTTCTTATTTCGGCTACTTTTTGTAATAATTTATCAAAAACTTCTTTAGACATATGAGTTTCTGAATCAGCTTTAATAGTTGTTATCTTATTTTCAGAATCAGTTTCAGCTTCAACTTTTGAAGTATTCACAATTTTTATTTCTTCGAAAATAGATTGTAATTCAGCTATTTTATCTTGTAAATAATTGATATCCTCATTATCTGTATATGACTCTAATAAGTTTAATACTGTAATTAATGATAGCTTTTGATAAATAATTCTATCTACAAGTCTTTGGTTATTATCCATTGATCCATTAGTTAGTGTTGTAGCTAAATATAAACCTTCAACCCAACCTCCAACTAATACCATTACCGATATTGCAGCTCTGTCGTTTTCTTTTAAATAAGCATTTGAACTCATGAATGTTTCAGAGATAATTTCCATTACAGCATCTCTGTTATTCATATTATCTTCAAGTTTTTTGATTGTGTTTTCATCAATGGCATCTAAAATACTTAATCCTTCGGCCATTTTTTTTGCACAAGCCATATATTTAATGGCAGATTGTGTTTGATCAAACAAACTTGTATAACTTAAATCTGCACTGTAAATACCCAGATTAAGTGCCATTTTAAGATTAGTGTTGTAATTTGTTACGTTTTCAACAGGATTCAGGATCTCTTCGTCATATCTAGCCCCTGATCTTTTTATAAGCATTGCAGTTTCCAATGGGGAAGGTAAAGAATAAAAAATCAATTTTGATTTATTAAAATCTTCAACCATTTGAGGATCTACTTCCTGTGCTGACTCTATAATTTTTTCTTCTTCACTTTTACCCGTTTTTTTACCATCTGAAACACAAGATACTGCTAACAACGATATTAAGGTGAAAACAAAAAATAATTTAGAAACCTGATTAAAAGTTTTTCTCATTTTGTTAAATTTTTATTCTGATAGGTTTGTTAATATACATATACCACATCAGTTGTAATTGCTAGGATTATATTTTCTAAATATATATTTAATAATAATATGTAAAAAAACATTTTTACATAATTTATCTATCAAAATATAAAAATATCAAATAATATTTATATACAACTCGTTTGTCAATGCTTTTGTTAAAAAAAAATATAAAAAAAGCTTTTGAATATATATAATTCAAAAGCTTTTTATTCATTTTATCTTATGCTCATCTAATCAAGAGATGAAAAATATTTCATAAACTGAGCTCTCTCATATTGAGTAGGATCAGAAATTTTCCTATAACTCATTGCTCCTTTAAAATCATCAATTGATTTAAATCCTTTCTCTTCCATCCAAAAAGAAAGCTCATTTATTATTGACGAAATAATCTGAGCTCCGTTTTTATATATTGTAGAACATAACTGTACTGTTGATGCACCTGCCAATAATTGTTTTATCACAGCCTCTCCATCATGATTTCCTGTTGATGCTGAAACATCTATTTGATCTACCTTATCAGAAACAATAGCAACCCATCTTAAAGATCTTCTGATATCTGATGGTGTACTAAAAACAGATGAAGATGTTAATGTCATTTTGTTAATATCAATATCCGGTTGATAGAAACGGTTAAATAGAACAACACCTTTAGCACCCAGAGCATACAACTTATTTACAACAGCTACTATATTTGCAAAATTATCACCTAATTTAATTGCAAAAGGAATTTTTACAGCTTTTGAAATATTCTCTGCAATACTATAATATAATCCTTCAATAACAGAAGCTTCCAGATTTTTATCTGTATTTACAATATGAACATTTAACTCTATTGCATCAGCACCTGCAGCTTCAATTTTTTTTGCAAAATCAATCCACTCATTAGCTGAAAAACAGTTAATACTTGCAATTACCGGAATATCAAATTTTTCTTTAGCTTCTTTAATCAAACTGATATATTCACCAACAGAATTATCCTTTGTGTAACCAGCTATATAATCTAGAGCTTCAGGATAATCATTTCCAGAACTTTGCTTTATTTGATTATTAATCTCATAATTAATTTGTTCTTCAAATAATGATTTAAGTACGATTGCTCCAGCTCCAGCTTCTACTACTTTTGCTATTTTATCAATGCTGCTTGTTAATCCTGAACTACTGATAATTATGGGATTTTTCAAGCTCAATCCCATGTATGAAGTATTTAAATTTGCCATATTATAAAAGTATTTTACAATGAACAAATATAATTTTTTTTAAACATTATTAGTTTAAAAACATCATATTTTACATATTGTTGTAATTCCTGGCTCCAAATATAGAGCTTCCAACTCTAACCATTGTGCTCCCTTGTTCAATGGCTATATTATAGTCTCCACTCATACCCATTGATATTTCTTTAAATGAGTTATGATCTTTAAAATACTGCTCTTTTAACTTTAAAAATATATCCTTTAAGCTCTTAAATTCATTGGCAACTTGTTGCAGGTCATCTGTATAAGTTGCCATTCCCATCACTCCACAAATTTCAATGTTGTTTAATTGCTTATACTCCTCTGAGTTTAAAAGTAATTCAACTTCATCAAAAGAGAATCCAAACTTTGTTGTTTCTTCAGCTATATGAAACTGTAACAGACAATTGATTTTTCTATTATTTTTTTTTGCTTCCTTATCTATAGCTTTTAATAATTTAAACGAATCTACACCATGTAATAAAGAAACAAACGGAGCTATATATTTGATTTTATTTGTTTGTAAATGACCAATAAAGTGCCATTCAATATCTTTTGGAAGTTCTTCAAATTTTTTAGTTAAATCCTGAACCTTATTTTCTCCAAAAACCCTTTGTCCTACTTGATATGCTTCTAAAATATCACTGTTTGGTTTTGTTTTGGAAACAGCAACTAAAGTGACACCTTGAGGAATATCTGATTTAATTTTTTCTAAATTTTCTGCAATCGACATGATATATTTAAATCTTATTTATTCTGCAAAATTACGATTTTAAGAAAAAAGGCTCCATTATTTCGCATAAAATAATGGAGCCTTGTTATATATTTTAATGTAGCAGATAAAATTCTATTCTAATTTATGAATGACTAATCCAGAACGTAATTTTGGTTCAAACCAGGTAGTTTTTGGAGGCATAATATTACCAGAATCAGCTATGTTGATTAATTGCTTCATTGTAACTGGATATAAAGCAAATGCAACCTTCATTTCTCCACTATCCACCCTCTTTGATAATTCTTCCAAACCTCTTATACCACCTACAAAATCAATTCGTTTATCAGTTCTCAAATCCTTAATACCAAGTATTTCATCCAAAAGATACTTTGACAAGATAGTCACATCTAAAACTCCAATTGGATCATTATCATCATAAGTTCCATCCTTAGCTTTTAAGCTATACCATTTCCCTTCTAAATACATCGAAAAATCATGCAAGGCTGAAGGTTTAATTACATTTTCACTCGTTTTTTCAATTTCAAAATTTTCTGAAAGTTTATCTATAAAATCTTTTTCTGATAATCCATTTAAATCTTTTACAACACGATTATAATCTATAATCTTTAATTGGTCTTCCGGAAAATGAACAGCAAGAAAATAGTTGTATTCTTCATCTCCTGTATGGCTGGGATTGTTATCTCTTTTTTCTTTACCAACTAAAGCTGCAGCAGCTGTTCTGTGATGACCATCAGCAACGTAGGTATAGGGTACATTTTCGGCAAAAAGAATTTTAATTTGATGGTTTATTTCTTCATCGTTAATTACCCAAAAATGATGACCAAATCCATCTTCTGAAATGAAATCATATTCCGGTTCTTGATTTTCAATAATTCCTGAAACTATTTTATCTATTTCTGCAACTGAAGGATATGTAAAAAATACAGGTTCAATATTCGCATTGTTAATTCTTACATGAACCATTCGGTCTTCTTCCTTTTCTTTTCTGGTTAGTTCATGCTTTTTTATAACTCCATTAAAATAATCATCAATTGAAGCCGCACCAACAATACCATATTGGGTTCTGCCATTCATAGTTTGTGCGTATATATAAAATTTAGCCTCCTTATCTTGCTGAAGCCATCCTTTTTCCTGGAACTTTTTAAAATTCTCAACTGATGTATTATATACCTGTTCTGAATGTATATCTACAGAATCTGAACAATCTATTTCACTTCTTGTAATATGTAGTAACGAAACTTCTTTTCCGTTCGCCATGTTGGCAGCTTCATCACGATTCATCACATCGTAAGGCAGACAACTTAGATCTTTAACTATACTTGCTGGTGGACGGAGTCCGTTAAATGGTTTTACTATTGCCATATCGTTGAGTTTTGATTTTGATATTAAGATATGCAATATATAAACAGGGAAGGGAGATAGAGGTGATTTTTATCAATCTTAATTTAGAAAAAAGATGATTTTTTACACATTTTTTAACGTTATTAAAACAAGAAAGGCCACTCTAACATTTGAATGGCCTTTTGAAAATTATCTGAATGTACCTTATTCGTCCTTTTCAATATTTCCTTTAACACTTAATTCTTTAGGATTTCCTTTATAATGAATTTTACCTCCTGTATTTGTTTTTGCCTCAAGTCTATCTGTTGCATTAACCCATGCAACACCACCAGTACTGGCTTTTATAATAGCTTCTTTTGAATTTAATTTATCAGCAACGTATCGACCTCCTGTACTGCTGGAGACTTCCTGAAAATCAACTTTACCAACTACTTCAATTTTGGATGAAGACAGAGAAGCTGTTAAGTTCTTAACATCTAAATCCAAAATAATTGTTGATCCTGAACCTGCTTTTAAATCCATATTTTCAGCATATAAAATATCATCTGCTGAAATAAATGCACCAGTACCTGCGCTAATTGCTTTTAATGATTTATACGTAACATAAACCATGACCGACATATCTTTATAAATCTTTGTTTTTAACTTGATATCTAATTTACGACCATCTATTTCTGTAATTACATCAGTAACATCAGCATTTTCAATTTCAACTCTTACTTTTTCTTTATCGCCTTCAATTAAGGTAACATTGATACCTTTTCCGGCATAAATTTCATTAAATGAACCCACATTTCTGGTTTGCGAATTTGTTTCCTGCGCATTAACATTATAAACAGATAATAATGTTATAAATAAGAATATAATTTTCTTCATACTTCTTTAATTTACTTCTAATTTCTATATGATATTTGCCATTTTTATGGTTTTGTATTTACAACTTATATCATGGCTATTTCTTCATATATTTATCTCTTAATATTGATTACTAGTAAAATGATTTTTAAATCCCTTGCTTATCACACAATTATTATACCATCACAAGAATAACTCTTTTATTTGACTTTCATTCATATTCTTAAAAGGATTATTAGAGTTAATGAAAGTATCTGCTAATTTCGATTTATGTTCTTGTAATTTCATAATCTTTTCTTCGATTGTTTCTGTGGATATAAACCTGTAAACAAACACATTTTGCTTTTGACCGATACGGTGTGCTCGATTTATGGCCTGAGCTTCTGCTGCAGGATTCCACCAAGGATTTAATAAAAATACATAATCAGCACTTACCAGGTTTAAACCAACACCTCCGGCCTTTAATGATATAAGAAAAACTTTACAATCTTTATCTTTCTCAAAGCTATCAACTACTTCCTGACGATTGGTTGTACTTCCTGTTAATTTGCTGAATTTTATTTTTCTACGTTTAATTTGAGTTTCAAGCAAATCCAGGTCTTTTACGAAAGATGAAAAAATTAATACTTTATGATTCTCATTGACAATACTTTCAAGATTATCAATAATCATATTAAATTTACCTGATTCTCCTTTAAAATCAGGCTTGATAAATACAGGATGGTTGGCTATTTGCCTTAATCGTGTCAATCCCTGAAGAGCTAAAAATGTTGACTTTTCAATACCTTTTACTTCAAAAGTTTTAAGTAGCTCATTTCTAATTCCGGATTTCTCAGACTCATAAATTTTCTTTTGTTCCGTAGTCATATCACAATACAAAACCTGCTCTGTAATAGGTGGTAATTCCTTAGCTACCTTTTCTTTAGTCCTTCTTAAAACAAAGGGCTCAATTAACTTTTGTAACTTTTCCTCATGTTCTTCGCTATTATTTCTTTCTATTGGTGTTATATATTGCCGTTTGAAAAAGTTTAAATTACCAAGCAGTCCATTGTTTACAAAATTCATTTGAGCCCATAAATCACTTAATGAATTTTCGATAGGAGTACCAGTTAAAACAAGCTTTTTATTGCAATTCAACTGCATTATAGCTTCGTAAATCTTTGAATTGGGATTCTTTATATATTGACTCTCATCCAATATGGTGTAATGAAATTGAAAATGTTTTAAGTAATCAATATCATTACGTACAACACCATACGATGATAAAACAACGTGATAATGTCTGATTATCTTACCTATTTCTTTTGATTTTAAACGTTTTGCACCAGAGTAGATATAAATTTTTAAAGAAGGAGCAAATTTCCTGAACTCATTTAACCAGTTATGTATTAATGATGTTGGTAATATTATCAGTGATGTTGGTATTCCGCTATTATTAAAACCATCAAGATCCGAAGTTTCAAATAGATTCAATTGTTGAATTTGTTCTATTTCAGACTGATCTAAATTATTTTCTTCATAGACTTTAAGCAATAATGTAATGGTCTGCAAAGTCTTTCCTAATCCCATATCATCAGCCAAAATTCCTCCAAAATTATTATTATGCAGATAATTCATCCATTTAAAGCCCTGAAGTTGATAGGGGCGGAGATTAGCTTTTAACCCCTCTGGTATGTTATTATCCTTATTATCTGGCGTTGAAGTAAATTTTGTATGATTATAACTTGTTGAATTTGACTTTAACAAATTATAGTACATGTTATTAAGTTTGATCTGTCCGTTTTTATCTTCTGAAAAAGTAAGTATATCGGTGTACTTACTAAACCATTCTTCCGGAATCAGAAAGATCTCCCCATTAGGCAACTTAAATTCTTTCTTACCCGAAATAATGTTTTTTCTGATTTTAATGAATGGAATTTCAAAATCGCCTACTAAAACTCTCATCTGCAAATCAAACCAATCTTTATCCTTATTGGATGTAAATTCACAAGAAAATTTCCCTACAAAATAATTATTATCCAGATTTGTCTGTTTAACTTCAATATCCTGCTGCTGGAGCTGACTATAGTTCTGATTTATCCAATCTATTATATCTTGTATGGCAGAGGTTTCGTTAGGATTTTCGTTATGGGGATAAAAATTTGCACCACTTTCATGTTCTAACCCAAGTTCTTTTATATATTGAATAATTCCTTCCTCCCAGACTAAATCTCTCCTATATTTCGTAAAAACATACGAATTATCATTCTTTTCTAATTGCAATGCAATATTTGATGCACTATTTGCTAAATACTCTTTTTGCGCATATTTAAACTTTAATACTAAAATTGGATTTTGACTTATATTCTGTTCCAGGCTTAAAATCGCCTTCGGTTTAGTTTTATCCTCATAAATTTCAAATCCCTTATTAACTACATGATGATTTCTTACAGCATTCGAAACAAATGTTTCCATATAGGATTCGACACTTCTTGCTTGAATATTAATTTCCGGCTTATCAAAAAATGGAATAAATTTCTTACTATCAGTATCCTTAAAGCGGTACAGTACGTTTTTAATTAGAAGAGCGCAGGGCTCATGACAAATTACCTGAGGATTTTTATAGGTTAATGCTAAATCCTCATTTTCAATCTTTACTTTTAAACTGTAATTAATACCTTCCTCACTTAAAGTGAAATAAAATACGGGCTCAGCTACTTCTTTAAATACCTCAATTCTATCCGATTTATATAAATTGCTGTATTTGGCATCCTTAAAATAAACAGGAATATCCAGATCTGATGCCAAAAGATCAAAACATTTGGCCATATATTTTTCTATATGAGGCCTTATAATATCATTCAATTTTTTCTCTTCTAAATTATTATAGAAAAGTTTAATTGTTTTATCCTTAGAATATATTGAAAAAAGGTGCTTATCACTTAGTTTATGAAGTATATTAAGTATACTCGATTCTGTTTGCGAAAAGCTGTAATCGTATTTTTTTAAATCTGCAGTGTCAATTTTTTCTTTTAAAGATAAAGAAGGTGATTCGTCACTATCTTCTACTAAATAAGGAACAGCTATAATTCCCAAGTGTCTGTTTTCTGTTAATACAATAATGAATTTTTCCATTAAACTTCTTGACTTTTCCTTTCTTTCCTGTTATTATATGAAAGTAAAAATAATGTGTTAGCATTAATATATGCAAGAATTTAGACTTTATTATTTTTAATTAAGCTTTGTATTGCTTATAGCTAGTTCATATCCAAATATTTTATATTTTTGCACTCTGAAAAATTAAAAAGTAAATACGATGTTCGAGAATCTGTCGGAAAAACTAGAACGTTCCTTTAAACTTTTAAAAGGTCAGGGCAAAATTACAGAGATTAATATTGCTGAGACATTAAAAGATGTGCGTAGGGCGCTCTTGAATGCTGATGTTAACTATAAAACTGCCAAAACATTTACAGAAACAGTAAAGCAAAAAGCTTTAGGTTCTGATGTATTGAACGCTGTTCAGCCTGGGCAAATGATGGTTAAAATTGTGCATGATGAGTTAGCACAATTGATGGGAGGAGAATCGGTTGATATAAATATAAAAGGTAATCCTGCTATCATATTAATGGCTGGTTTGCAAGGATCTGGTAAAACAACTCATACCGGAAAATTAGCAAACTTGTTAAAAAACAAAAGAGGTAAAAAACCTTTATTAGTAGCTGGTGACGTTTATCGTCCTGCTGCGATTAATCAGCTTCAGGTATTGGGTGAACAAATTGGTGTTCCTGTATATACTGAAGAAGGTAATAACGACCCGGTAAAATTAGCTAAGGATGGTATTAAGCAAGCCAAAGCTAATGGTAATGACGTTGTTATTGTCGATACTGCTGGTCGTTTAGCTATTGATGAGCAGATGATGAACGAGATTGCTGCCATCAAAAAAGCAATTAACCCTGATGAAATTCTGTTTGTTGTAGATTCTATGACAGGTCAGGATGCTGTAAACACTGCAAAAGAGTTTAACGATCGATTAAACTTTGATGGGGTTATCCTTACAAAATTAGATGGTGATACACGAGGTGGAGCAGCACTTTCTATCCGAAGTGTGGTTGATAAGCCAATTAAGTTTGTAGGTATGGGTGAGAAGATGGAAGCACTCGATGTTTTCCACCCAAATCGTATGGCTGACCGTATCCTTGGTATGGGGGATATAGTTTCTCTTGTTGAGCGTGCTCAAGAGCAGTTTGACGCAGAAGAAGCCAGAAAACTTCAAAAGAAGATTGCTAAAAACCAATTTAGCTTTAATGATTTCTTGAGTCAGATTCAACAAATTAAAAAGATGGGTAATCTTAAAGATTTGGCTGGAATGATTCCGGGTATGGGTAAGGCTATTAAAAATATGGATTTTGATGATGATGCATTTAAAGGCATCGAAGCCATTATCTATTCAATGACTCCTGACGAAAGAGAAAATCCAACTATCTTAAACGGTAGCAGAAGAAAAAGGATTGCTACAGGTAGTGGAACAAATATTCAGGAAGTAAACAGACTTATCAAACAGTTTGAAGATACCCGTAAGGTAATGAGAATGATGACTAAAGGGCAAAATATGGGTCGTATGATGCAAAATATGCCTTTTGGAAGAAGATAAAAATTAGTTGAAAGCTAAAAGTTGAAAGTAATCACTCTTTTATTTTCAACTTTTATCGACTTTATAACTTTATAAATAAAGCTTTATGCAAATAATTGACGGTAAAACAACTTCGCAAAAAGTTAAAGATGAAATTGCTGCTGAAGTTGCTCAAATAAAAGAAAAAGGAGGGAAGGTTCCTCATTTGGCAGCTATTTTAGTTGGACATGATGGAGGAAGTGAAACATATGTTGCAGCAAAAATCAAAGCTTGTGAGTATGTAGGTTTTAAATCTTCTTTAATCAGATTTGAAGATGATGTTACTGAGGAAGAATTATTGGCTAAAGTTGAAGATTTAAATAATGATCCAGACGTAGATGGATTCATTGTACAATTGCCTTTACCTAAACATATTTCAGAGGAAAAAGTAACAGATGCCGTTGATTATAGAAAAGATGTAGATGGCTTTCATCCTCAAAATGTGGGAAGAATGAGTATTGGTTCTCCAGCGTTTATTTCTGCTACACCACAAGGAATCATGGAGCTGATTGAGCGTTACGAAATTGAAACTTCAGGTAAACATGTTGTAGTTATAGGTAGAAGTAATATCGTAGGTAGACCGATGAGTATTTTATTGTCTCAAAAGGGTTATCCTGGTGATGCTACTGTAACAGTTTGTCACAGTAGAACTGCAAACTTAAAAGAAGTATGTTTATCTGCAGATATAATTATTGCTGCAATCGGTTCTCCTGAGTTTGTAAAAGCTGAAATGGTAAAAGAAGGTGCGGTTGTTATTGATGTTGGTACGACAAGAGTTAAAAGTGATGCTACAAAGTCAGGATGGAAACTTAAAGGTGATGTAGCTTATGATGAAGTTGCTCCTAAGTGTTCGTATATAACTCCTGTTCCTGGGGGTGTTGGTCCTATGACCATTGCTTCATTACTTTTAAATACTTTAAAAGCTGCAAAAAAAGAGATATACTAAAGTAATCTCTATAAAAATATATTGAAAAAGCCCTTTCTGAGTATTCAGAAAGGGCTTTTTCTTTGATATAGGGTAAGAAATTTCATCAACTTAAAATTATTATATATCTTAGTGTGCAATCGATTGTATTATTGTACAATTTATTTAAAGAACGGTTTATTAATAATTTATATCTAGTAATATTTCTATGAAGATCTTTCATTTGCCATTAATCTTTCTTTCTATTTTAACCTTTATGTCTTGTCGACAGAATATAAAGAAACAAGACACCGTTATTGAAGAAGAAACACCATGGGGTACGCAAAAATTTAATGTCCCTATTTTTAGTGATAATAACTACAATATTGTTGATTTTGGGGCATCCACAGACACTACAGTAAATAATCAGGACGCTATTCAAAAAGCAGTAGATAAATGTAATCTTGATGGAGGAGGAGTGGTTATTATTCCTGAAGGAACCTGGAGAACAAGTTTTTTAGAATTAAAATCTAATGTGAATCTACAAATATCAAAAGGGGCAGTAATATCGTTCATTGATAACATACCTCTTTATGCCGTTCCAACTTTTACCCGTTGGGAAGGTTTGGAATGTATGAACTATCATCCGTTTATTTATGCACAAAATGAAAGTAATGTTGCCATTACAGGAGAAGGAATAATTGAAGGAAATGCACAGGTTTGGTGGGACTTAGCTAAAACAACGCAATTAGAATCACTAAAGAAACTATACGATTTAGTTGAAGCTGGAGTTAAACCAGAAGAAAGAAATTGTCTTGAATTTGAACCAACTTCTTATTTACGTCCTTCTTTAGTACAGTTTATAAATTGTAAAAATGTATTAGTCGATGGCATAGAGTTGCATTCAGGACCAATGTGGACAACTCATTTTATTTATTGTGAGAATGTTATAGCACGAAATCTTTCAGTTATTACTACAGGACGAAATAATGATGGAATTATACCAGACTCTAGCAATGGAGTATTGATTGATAATTGTTTTTTCTCAACCGGAGATGATTGTATCGTTATAAAATCAGGTTTAAATGAGGATGCCTGGCGTGTTGGTAAACCTTGCGAAAATATTGTGATTAAAAACTGTAAAACAAAGCACGGACATGGAGGTGTAGTCATAGGTAGTGAAATGTCGGGCGGAGTCAGAAATCTGTATGCTCATGATTGTGATTTTAGCGAAACAGAAAGAGGTTTAAGGATTAAATCGATGAAAGGTAGAGGAGGAGTTATCGAAAACCTTTGGTTCGAGAATATTCGCATGAATAATATAAAAAGAGAAGCCATTCAGATTAATATGCACTATGGAAGTAGTTCAATTCAACCTCGCAGTGATAGTCTTCCTACTTTCAGAAATATTCATTATAAGAATATCGAATCAGTAAATTCTGAATATGCAGTTCGTATCAAAGGTATTGATAATCAATTTGTAGACAAAATCTATTTTGAAGACTTAAACTTAAAAAGTAAGCATGGAATAGTATTGGAAAATACTCAAAATGCTGAGTTTAAAAATATTCACTCTGAGACAAATAAAGCTTATCCGATATCTTTAACAAATGTGAATAATGTAAATTTAGAGGTTGGTAAATTTATTTCAAATTGCGATACAATGATCAATATTGAAAAAAATATAAGTAATGTTACTTTTAGTCTAACTAATAAATCTGATTTTAAAGAAATTTATAATAACAAGAATTTAAATCCGGATATAGATATAAAATAACGAATACAGTATCAATAAAAAGGGTTGATTATTATATTAATAATCAACCCTTTTTATTTCTTTAATATTGGAATTATAAAGCTATAAGTCCTTCTATTTCATTAGCTTTTGCTGTAATTTCTACAATTTCTTCTGCCGTTTTCATTTTTGCAGTACATGTAACCGAAACATATTTAAGATTCTTAGTATGCTTAAATGAAATATTGCCATTTTTAGGCATTAATGCCTTTACCTGATCTACTTTTCCTTCTGAAATTGATGTTATTTATCATAATATCAATTATAAGACAGCTTTGTAATTTAGAGTATTACAATTAGTTGCACTTATATACATATATTTATAATTGGACTTATTTAATATTTTAGTGATTTTAATAGTTTTTTAACATTTAATTTTTTTATTCATTTTATTTGGGCGTTATTTGCACGCTCTTTTAAAAATTAACCGTTTTTACCATGACCGTTGAAGAAGCATTCAAACAGAACCTCAAAGGCTGCACCATTAAAGCCTTTGGAAAAAAATATCTAATACAAAAAATAGATATTAACAGTAAAGCACATTTATACGACCTAGAAACCAAAAGACTGTTAAAGGTTTCAAAACAAAAAAGTATTGTTCAAGCGTTTCAATTAAGACCAGACGACCAAAGGATTATAAACATTGGTCTACGTTGGCACATTAAAAACCCACTTAACGGACAAGACGATTCACCATTAAACCCTTTGAATCGCAAAGCTTTAACTGCATGAAAAAAATTAATATTCATATCGACTTAGTCAGCCGTAAAAAATTAAATTCCTATCCTTTCAGATTAGGAAACGGCACTATTTACGACTTTGCCAGTAAAAGAAAAGCAAACGATTTTATCAATAAGACTAACAAGTTCTTAACTGAAAAATGGTACAACCTTTACAACCTGTATAGCATGGTTTTTAATGAATACTCTATGATTACAGGTTATTTTCATAACACCAGTAAAGACAAGGGTTTTAGATTTCTTGATGCAAAAGCCAGAGAAATATTGCACGAGATAGACCCCATTATGCACCGGTCAATTACCAATTCAAATAATATGAATGGTAACTATACCGTTTTTTCTAACATTGAAAAAGTATGCTTTAATTTAACACGTGTATTACTCACACTCAAAGAGATACACGAGAATAAATCTAATGCACAACAACTAATTCAATGCAATTTTTTAATTTATCAATTGCAAAGCATTAAAGATGAAACATTTAATTGGGGTTTAGATAAATGCTCTGATATTTTTGAAATAACAAAAATCATTGAGTTACCACAATTACGTGTAGTGAATAGTTAACAAGAAATTATATTATAAACCGTTTAAACACTTTTAATTATGTTAAGATTACAAATTTTAGGAAATTTAGGACAAGACGCAGAAATCAAACACTTTGATAAAGATAGCCGAGTTATTAATTTTTCCGTCGCACATACAGAACGATATAAAAAAGGCGATCAAATGATAGAAAATACCCATTGGGTACGTTGTAGACTATGGAACAGAAACGAAAAATTAGCCGAACACCTTAAGAAAGGTAAAACCGTTTTTGTTGAGGGAATGCCTATACCGAACCCATATATAGATAAAAACGGAGAAGCACAGGCACAAATAGAACTTAATGTTAGTCGCTTAGACTTTGTGTAAAATAAAAAAGGGTGGACACCACTCCACCCTTTATACCGTTTAACCACTGTTGTGACAGCAGATTTTCAATGATTGACATTTTTAAATCAAATCCAAACAAAAAATGATAGATACAATTATGAAACACGTTTTAGTACGAATCAAAAATGAATGAACGACAATAAATATTTCAACCAAAAACAAAAATAATTTTCAACAAAAAACCAAATGATTGATTGCATCATTATTCCCATTTACATTTCAAATATAAGTAATAATCGAGTAACAGTCAATCATTTTAAATACATTTTTAACACTAATTTTAATAATTACAAAATGATTGATTCTATTATTATTTCAATTAACAATTTACATAAGTATCCACAGATCATTGAAAAATTAGACCGAAGCGATAAAGGCGAAGGAAAAACATTTATTGAAATGGATTTAGACGAAAGTTATGAGGGAGAAAGCGAAGGCGTTGACTTTTCTACACTCACAAAATATGTCAGAGCAACGGAATTCACGGACCACGAAAGCAAGAAAAAAGCCAGGATATACAGCAATAAAACACACTTGAAATCAAGTCATTACCTTTTAGCATATTCCATAAATTCAGTAAAAAACAATGTGGAATTCAATTTTTCTATACCTAAAATGCTTTATGGAAGTAACATTTGTCAATTTGTCAAACACCCCAACGAAAAAGGCGATTTTTCACGCTCTAAGCAATTAGATATCAATTATGTAATGACAGCCACTTACGACAGATTAATGAAATTTGTAAACAAATTTATTGCAACGTTTACAGATGTGACCTATTCCGTAGGCGGTGAAGCTATACAAACCCACAGAGTAAACCCCCAAGACGTACAGATCAAAAGAATTGACCTTTGTTTTAACCAGTATTTTGATTCAAAAGAAGATGCACTAACCTATTTATCCGCACAAAAGAAAATACGTAAAAAATACATAAGAGAAACATCGAATAATAAAACCGATTGGAACACCTCTATATTTTTAAGAACGGATGACTACACCGCTAAAATTTACCACAAAGGCAGTGAGTACAAATCTAAGACAGGAGAATTAAAACACCATAAGAAAATCAATAAGCAATTTTCCAAAGCAGGTAAAGCACCCATTTTTGACACTGATTTTTATCAAGAGGAAAGCGACAAGATTCTACGTTATGAAATTTCATTTAAAAACTCCATTATTTCCAGATACTATAAAAATGAGGTATTCCGCAAAGATTGTAAAATACACCAGAGTTTTAAGGAAATAAGCATTAAACACCGAAACTTTAAAGACCGCAACAAAAGAGCATGGGAAAAGCTTCATGAACTGGAAACCAGATTTAATTTAGATCATACAAACCTACCAAGCACCAAAACAACAGAAGTCAAAAAAGTATTAGCAGCTTACAAACAGGTAAAAGAAACCGCAGCCAAACTAAAAGAATTCAACGAACACACACATCGCTTTACTGCACCTATGGAGGACGGAGAACTTTTTCTTTACGAATATCCATATAGTAAAATCACAAAGATTTATAACAGCATGATAAGTCAGGTAAACGAATTCGTTTTAGATTGTGACGACTATTTCAAATGGTACAGTAATGAAACACTAGACTTAAACATTAAGAAAGACGAGAAAATCGGATTATATAAAACCACTCATTTTAGTGAAGAATTATTTTTAGTTCTTTGCTCTACCTTTAGAGATTTTATAGACCAATTCACACTAACTGAAAAAATAAGCGTAAACGATTTAAAACACAGAGCCGAACAACATAACAACCAAATTAAATTTAGTTCGGTTAACCGTTCCATGAATCAGGTTAATGATTTTAAAATCAAAACCACTCACACCAAAAAAGACAAATTGTCAAAGATCAATATTAACGCACTTATGAAAACGGTTGCTTTATTAGAATTATACTCTTTAGACGAACAAATTAAGCTTGGTTTAATTTCCAGAATGGCAAAATCAAGAATCCTACAAAAATTTAAGATGTTAGGTTTTGACCATAGAGCACTCACGAGCGTTAAAATAAACACCGAAATTTCGTATGTAAGGTACTACGACACTATATTTACCCACGGACATAAATTTAGGCTAAAAAACGGCTATTTCCGCTAAGGATTTAGCCGACCTCACCCGAACCATAGCACCCAGACCTAGGTTAAAGCCTGACAAATATATTTTTGTCAGGCTTATTTTTTATTACGCTGTCATTATGTCATATTTTTATTTACCTCTATCTTATTTATTTTCAACTATATAGCTTTTTCGTTCTGTCACTTTGTCATTTTTTCTGTCATTTTATTTGGTTAGACTGTCACTTTGTCACTATTTTTGTCATGTTAATTATTAGTTCAACTATATTATTTATTAAAACATTTCAAAATGAAGAAGAAATTTAAATTAATGAGCATTTTACCAGCAGTTTTAGGTTTTTTAGGTGGTTTCGCTTTACGTGAAAAAATCGTTGAAAAAATGCCTTCCCTTGATAAGTTGAAAATCTAAATACTAACCGTTTAAACACTGTTTAATGTACACATTAGTAGGACAAACAACAAAAAAGGACATCAGGGGCAAAACAATTAAAGGTTTTAATTTTGCAGTCATTATGTCTGGTGACACAAACAGCGCTGCGTTTCTAGCTCACGGAGAAGAAATCTTGCAATCCTCACAATTTGATTACAAACAAATCAAAGTAAGAGCAAAACTACATCGTGATAATGATATTATCACATTGTTTGACGACAATCTTTTTAACCTTCATCTATTCACAAACACAGTAAACATCAATTTGAAAAATACTTGGTTTGGTTATGAAAATACAATGATGGTTTCAATAGAAGAAGGTCAACAAACTGCAATTGCACTATTACCAGTAGTTTTTGATAGCGCAATTTGTCTAATGGATAACGACTATATTTCAATTGAAGTTATCGCGCCAAAATTAGATACATTATTCATTGATGAATTTAATACAGGTGAAACAGATTACTTTAAAACTTTCCATATTCTTACAAACGAAATTGAATCGGATGAAATTGAAATCGGTGTACCTGTTTTAAATGATATGCCCTTAAATTCCGATGAAAGACTACAAGAAATTCATTTAGGCAATAACATTTCAAAAATCTTTGTTGATCTAACAGCTGAATATTCAAATGTTACAAGAGCAGAAAGACCAATTAATTCTTTCACTCTTTATTCTGATATCTTCAAAAGACGTGATTCTATCGACGAACACATTGCAAAAAATTACCTGTTTTTTGCAGATCAGGCGCCAGTATTTGATGATACATATCTTCAAATATACAATGATGATGAAAACCTCTTAAATGACGTGAATTTATCTTTTGATTTAGCGCCCGAAAATTTCAACGGTACACCTGTAATCTACTATGCTACGTTGATAAAAGAAGAAGCAGCAGACCAGAAAGCGCAAGCAATGGCAGAAATCAGAGCCGCCAAAGAATCGCAAAGACTAGGTGTTGAATTACCTAAAGAGGAAAACGACCAGATAAACGAATTAAAAACAGCTTTAAAAATTTAATAAAATGAATATTAGATTAGGCGAAGTAGCCAAACTAACACTAAAAAAATGCACTTTCGACGGCTTTACATTTGGTTTTAACTTAAAACAGATCAACGGTCAATCTTTATTGAACTCACATATTGATTTTAGCAAAGTTACTGTTAAAGGAGTTTTAACCAGAAAAAATAAGCAGTTTACTACTTTCAATGAGAACCTTTTAGACATGGTTCGTTGTCATGGTGCAGAAACAAGAGCTTTAATACTTCTGACAAGCGGTATTAAAACCATTGGTGCAGATCAAAAACTGCAAGTTATCGCAATGCCAATAGGTGGTATTATCAACCTTAAAGACGATGATGTTTTTGAACTTGAAATTGATTGTCCTATTGACATGGTAGACAATACCAAATGCGAACCTTTAAATTCATACCTAACAATCGAACAAAACGAAGCAATGGGTTATGAGTATGCCACTCCTTACACAAAGTCTTTTATTTGCCCGAACGGTGTAGGTGACTTTGAAAAGCACCTAGGAGATATGGTTCAAAAAATTGTTTACCTTGATAGTTCGATTTTTTCAACTGATATTTTCTTAAGTGGTACTAAAACACTTGATGATGTCACATTGAAATCTGATAAATTAAATTTTTCAGATAAACCGTGGGATTGTTACGCAAGACAATTTATCAAGTCTGACATTGCCGATAATGTTTATAAAGGTGACATTGTCATTTTTTCTAACATGGACCAACCATTAAACGATGTTCTTTTAGAATTGGATTTAGTTGGTGCGAACATCGAAGCAGGCGCACAAAAAGTAATTTATTCTTACCTGTACACCGATAAACGTTTATTGGCAAAAGCGGCAGCACAGGAAAACATTCATGCCATTGAAAACACCGAGAAATCGGGTGTGGCTTTATCTCCCGAAATTGTAGAAAGCAAAAAAGCACTTGAAAAAGTGAAAGCAGCTAATTCTACTAAAACAGGAACGGAGGTGTAAAATGGGGTGGTTTAAGAAAGCTTTTAAAAAGATCAAAAAAGCCGTTAAAAAGGTCGGTAAAGTAGTTAAAAAAGTAGGTAAAATTGTACCTATTGGAAAACTAGCAAAAAACGTAATCGGCTCAATTCCTGTTATCGGTGGTATTGCCAAAACGGCAATTGATATCGGTGAAAAAGTCGCAGGAAATATCGGAAGATCAAAGAACAAGAAAAAAGGGAAAGCAGTAGCCAATTATTTCGGTATGCAAGCCAAACTTGCACTAAATAAAGCAGCTAAAGACGTCGGCGTTAGTTCTAGTATAAAAAACGCAGCAGAACCAACGACGAACCCCTTAACCTCTGATAATAGTTATTCATCTGATGAAGTACAACAATATCCAGAGGGTTCTGTTAAGGCAACCACAAAAAGCAATTCAACGCCTTTAATTTTAGGTGGTTTAGCAATTGGAGGTCTTTTTCTTTCTGGTGCATTAGATTAGCATTTGTATATCTTTTTTTCATATCTCTATTATTTTTTACTCATGCTTTTATGGGGTTTTGGCTAATAATTAAAACCCCATTACTATAAACCGTTTAAACACTTAAATACAATGGACATTATTCAATTTTTATTTCAATTGGTTTGGAAACACGTTCCAATGAATGAACAGGATTTCGCAAAAATAAAAGCAGAAGGTGAAGATTGGTATAGATCAATAGTCTGGAAAGACGTTGAAAAACCTACCCTTTTACAAACTGTCAAAATGCACGCTGATAAATGGTACAGCAAGTTAGGTCTTGCAATTTCATTCATTTTCGCTGACAGGGCGCTTTATGATTATAGAAACCGTTTAAACGAGCCAGACCCAGAGGATGAAGACTTACACGCTCAGCGTTATGTTCAACCAGTTTACTAACAATTAGCTTTTAATAAAATGGCATATAAAAGATACAGCGTAAAAAGACGCTCGACAAGTTCTACAAAGGTAAGAAGTACCTTATCTAAAAGGGTTAGCACAATTAAAGCAACCTCAAAAAAAAGCAGAATTTCTGTTTACAAACAGGTGGATTCTAAGTTAAAAAGAGTTCCAAAGAGAACCAAAGTAAGCACATTGAATCAACTGTCTAAACTAGCAGCCAGAAAAGGTAAAAGAATTCTAGCCAAAGGTTTAAAATCTAAAGCAAGGTTTTACGCTAAAAAATATTAGCCTATGAACCTAAAAGAATTCAAAAAGATATTGTTAAGGGCGGTTTTATCCGCCTTTGCTAGTGTGTTAATCAGAAAATTTTTATTCAATGAGAATCCCGTTAATGTCACAACGCAGACCAAGACAGAGTAATGGAAGTTTTAATCTAATGGAAAATATCCAATATTTAATTTTTGGTTTTGTCGCTATTTTCCTGATGATCTTTGGTAAGAAAATGTATAACTCATGGAAAAACGGAAACGGTATTTTTTCAATGTTTGCGGCAAAATCAGGGTTAGAAGTTGAATATCCAAAGAAAAACGGAAGTACAACAACAATCACGGATACAAACGCTAAAATGTTAGCGACCAGATTGGAAAACGCCATGAAAGGCATGGGAACGGATGAAGACACAATCTTTGAGATCATTAATAATAAATTGACAATTAATGACCTTAGAGCAATTACAAACGCCTTTGGTACTAGAATGTACCAAGCAGCCGCCCCCGCTTTTATGCATAATGCAATGAATTTCTTATCATTTGCATTGCCTAAATTAAGTCTGGTAGATTGGTTAAAAGCAGAATTAAACGAAAAGGAATGGAATAAAATCGCTCCACTTTTCGAAAAAGCAGATATCAAATAATGAAAAACGCCATAAAAAAAGCTATCAGAATATTGTTAGCACTCATTCAGGCTATTTTCGATCTTTTTAAAACGGTGGTTCTTAAGTCGTTATTATACGCTTTTATCACAATCATTGCCACCGTTTTAATACCCTTTATACCGTTTATACTTTGGATTTATTTCGCTTATCAGTTAAAACTTGAAAAGCTTGAAAAATCCACATCACAACCACAGAGATTAAGAAAAGCCGTTAAACGACAAATGATTAACAAGTTTAATTATGAAAAGACAACAGAAAATATTAAAACTTCTACCGATAGTAAGTGACTATCTGGAATATAAGAAGTCTTTTATTACTCACACCTACCCTATTATGAGTGTTGCAAATATTACGCAATCACAGGATTTTACTATAGGAGGTGACAACGCTTTATATGCGGTTCGCTTTTTACCTAAAGGTGTAGATACACAAGTTAAGTTATATTTTGAGGGTGAAGAATACTTCGACGGTTACCCAGACCCAGACGAATACTACTTATTTAACAAGGCAATCATAAGCAATGCACTTGAAGATACAAAAGTATTTCACTTAGGGTACAGATTCTTAAACAACTTATAATTTCCATTAAGCCGTTTAAACGCTATGCAGACAACAACCATTTATAAGTCAGATGATAAAATTCATACGAATTTTACTTACAGGGAACTTTTTACAAAGTCCGCTGATTACAAGGAAGAAACACACGAATTAGCCGATATAGTTTTAGAAGCTTTGTTTTTTATTCGTGAGCATTACAATGTTTCTATTAGAGTAAATTCAACTTTAAGAACACCTCTTGGAAATTCACTAACGCCCGGCAGTGCGAAAACTTCTTTTCATATGAAAGGAATGGCCATTGATTTTTCAATTCTGGACGAAAAAGCGAAACAACAGTACTACGAGGATATTAAAGACAAAAACTCTGAGGTATTTAGAAAACTTAGAAAGATTGGTATTACTGGTTTTGGCTTATACGATACGTTTTATCACATTGATTGTGGTAATTATGAAAGCCGTACAGGTGCGATTTATCAGGTTGACAACTATGGTAAATGGAAGTCATGGGATAAGTCAACACAAAAAAAAAATTTATTTACCAAGTCGATGATGAGGACGGTATAATCATTAACCCCCTCATTAAAAAAATTGGTATAGTTACAGGACTATTTATATTGTTTAAACGCTTTTTATAGTAAAAATGAAATCAGGTTATTTAGATGCGGTTTTCGTAGGTTCTTCAATCACGCCATTATTAAACGGTTTTCAAGACTACACAAACCTTATATTATTGATTATAGGTATTTTAACAGGCTTAATGTCTTTGATAATCAAATACAGACAAGTTAAACAGGGAGCAACACTACAAGACTGTACTAAATGCCCGATTTTATTGCAAACAGGAGCGAAAAAATGACAAAATGTCCGAAAACACCCCTAAAGTACAATATATCAGTAAAATAGGGCGTATTTTTAAGTAACAAACTGTTACACGATTCCGAATGTTATCCTACAACGGAATCGCACTGACTTACAAGACTGACAAATTTACAAGATGAATAGTTATGCAAGATTTAGCACCAATGTTTTTATACATAATTGCAGGTATTGGGTTCTTTCTCCTAATGAGAGATAACACCAAGCCACCAAAACCACAAATGAATTAAGCATGGAAACAAATTTAATTAAAAATAATACACCTGATTTATTTCATATAAAATCTTTTGTACCTGATAATTACGGAAATATTGTAAAAATAGAACCTTTCTTTTTTCAACAATATTTTACTTCAGTTGCAGATTTAGAAACATTCTTTGATATAACAGAAAATAATCAGGTTGTTTATGGACAAATCACTATTGATAGCATTATATCAACAACCATCTATGCTGCAAGACTTTTCGACCCAAACAACAACAACGTGTGTTTTGTGGGGTCATCGCCAGACTATACACAAAGTTTTAACCCTCTTTTTAACTTCTTTTCAAAAGCTGAATTTAGATTTGCAGCAACAAACATAACTGTAACAATGAAAGGTTATTTAATAACATATAATTCATAAAACAATGAATACTAGCAATATAATCAATAACAATGATTTTGATATAAACTTAATCAAACACTATGTAACTGAAAATATTGGAGATATTGAAAAAATTGAACCTTATTTTTTTCAACAATATTTCTCAAGCGTAACAGATGATTATGTTTATCTTGACTTATCAGGAACAAACTCTTTGATTTATGGACATATCACAATTGACACCATATCAGGGAGTGTAAATTATGAGGGTAGATTATGGGATATAAATGATAATATTTGCGCTTTTCTAGGTATGTCAGCCACTTATACATATAGTTTAAATCCTTTAGGAAATTTTTTCAAAAAAGCGGATTTTAGATATAATGCTTCAAACTTATCAGCAACAATAAAAGGTTATAAAATAACTTTAAAAGCATAAAAAATGAAACCTGATATACTATATTTCAGATACTTTTGGTCGGTTTCCAAGCCGTATTTTAAGGCGAAATATAGGTTTATCAATCGTATTTCAAGTATTAAAATACGCCCCTTAAGTCGCATAAAATTAAGGGGGTTATTAGCAAATTAGAAATAAACCCTACACACATAAAAATCCTTGGTTTTAATCCTGGTTCGTACCTCACTAGGATTCAACCAGGGATTTATTATTTTTCCACCCCACTCCATAGGTAAACGTGAAATTTGCACGACACTAAAACCCCCTTTTTGTTTCGCACAGGCGATATACAACGAGTGAAAGAGTTTAGCCCCTTGTATATAGCCAGTACAAAGATAAAGGGGGTTTCTTAACGGTCGAGGCAAATAAGAAAAAGAGTAAATATTATAAACTTTTTTCTTAACGCTACGCTAAAAAAACTTTAAAATATTTCTTCCTTTTTTTCACTTATACGGTCGATTTACATTACATACTTTGGGGTTTTGCCCCCAAACGACAAAGGCTCAACCAACGTGTGAAAGATTGTGTTTTCTTGCAAGTTTTTGACCTTATTTAGAATGATTTTAACTTTACATTTACAGGTGTTTTTGTTTAGTTTTTCTTTGGCGTTTAAACGGTTTTTTGTATCTTTAAGTATTGATAACAAAAGGGTTACCAAGATTTAAACGTTCCACTTTGAATGTTTTGTATTTAACAATAAGGCACAAAAGATGTTTTAATAAAGTAGTTTTAAAACTAGACCACTTTTAGCCGTTAGTAGGGTTTCTCACACCCTCAATAGTTCTTTGACGTAGTGACAGCAGATAAAAAATACACCACAAATCAACACCACATTTTTAAATTATTTATTAACCGTTTAACACCATTTTTACCATGAATGAATATATGCAAAATCTATATTGCATGACTGTAAATGAAGAATGCAATATTATAGATCTAAAAGAATCAATTAGAAATATGTATGCTCAAAATATAGACTTCTATCTAAATGAAGATACAGGCTTAATTATCGCTGCATGTGATCGCTTAGAACTAGCAGCGGAAACATATTTCTTTGAAACGACAGATATGCATGAAACATTATACAATCCAATATTTTTAAAAATAAATGGCAAATACGAATTAAAATACACCTATCAATTAATGCCGTAATTATATACCGTTTAAACACCTTTTACCATGAATATTATATCAAAAATTCATGATTTAATTGAGGATTTTAGAATAGAACTATGTAACATGGTTTACATGAATGCCACTAAAGCAAAGCTTTTAAAACCCAATGTTATAAGCAATGAAAAAGCAGCTTTAATGTATAAAGAAGAAGCAGTCCGAAGAGGTTACACAAACCCCGATAATTATTACAGGACTTTTATTAAAGCTTGTTATTCTAAAAACATAAAATTTTAATCATGAATAATATTTCAATTTTCAGTTTCCACAATGCAAACATTATGGAAGCAGCCGTACAAAGCATTAAAAAGCAATTCAAATACAAATCTTTTCTTACTAACTACTATTGTAAGCATTGTAATAAAAATCATATTGCAATAAGCTTTTATAAAAACGACAAACTTAAGAGCAAATTACATCTTAAACACACAACACATTGCACCGTTTTAGAACCCGAACAATTATATTTAATACCGACCACATGAAACAGACAAGAGAAGAAGTACTCCAAAGAATATTAGAGGGTTTTATTATACCCCGATTTAATCAAAATGGACATGAAATAACAGATAAAATTAAAGTTTCGGTAGGAATACCCAAAGGAGGGAAAGACGCCATTGGGGAATGTTGGCAAGCAGAAGCAGGAAACGGATTTTATCACATCTTTGTTAGTCCGATTATTAATGACATCATAAGAGTTACAGACATTTTAATTCATGAAGTTATACATACATGGATAAGAGGACATAGGAAAGATTTTGCCAAGGTAGGGAAAAGCGTAGGACTTCAAAAGCCTTGGACAGCCACCACAGCAACCGAAGAACTAACAGAGGATATTAAATGCTACATAACTGCAAATAGCATCGAATATCCTCATGTTGTTTTAGACACTAATTTAAGCGCTAAAAAGAAGCAATCCACACGAATGATTAAGTTAGAGTGTGAAGAATGCGGATATATTGTAAGAACGTCAAAAACAAATATACAAATCGGAGTACCTACATGTTGTTGTGGTACTCAATTTACTTACGAAGATGAAGAAATTTAACTATAATAATATTGAAATAGTACAGGAAAATAATGTTTTCGGTTGTACTGGTTGCATTTTTAATGGAGAGTATTTAAAGTGCTATAATTTTATGCGTATGCATGATATTGACATGTGCATTAATACTAAAAAGATATTTGTAAAATATGACCCTGTAAAGCATATGACAGAGGAACAAAAAGAGATCATTAAACCCGAGTATTACGAACAAGGAAATTTATTTTAATTATGGTTTATTTTATCATTATTCCGTTGGCTTATCTTATAGCTTCTTTTTACTTCATTTTACACAAAATTATTTTCATTATTGCGTTTACTATTGCACTTTTTGGTTTCTTCAAATTTTACACTTATAAGCAATTTAAAGAAAATGATTTTTTCATACTTAAAAAAATGAGGTACTTATATTCAGAATTATTTAAAATCAATATTAAAAAATTTAAACAAATATTAGAATTATGAAACAAATAAAACAAATCATTGATAGTCTAGGTACAGCCTTTGACAAAAATTTTACTTCCAGAGAAGAAAAAGACAAAGCACTAATAGAACTAAAAAAATTAGAGCTTGAAACCTTGGAGCAGGACGCCAACTACCGAACTAAGATTTTAGAGTTAAACAACCAATACAACAACCAAAATCAAGAAACTTGGTTGCAAAAAAACTGGCGCCCGATTCTTTTTACTGGTTTAACAATAATAATATTTTTTAATTATTTAATTGCTCCTTTATTTTCAATGAAAACTTTACCACTAGATGAAAACATTTGGACACTCATACAATTTGGAGTAGGTGGTTATACTTTGTTTCTAGGAGCTGATAAAGTTGCAAAAACAATAAAATCTAAGTAAATTTTCATCATTAAATTATCTTTATTGGTGCAAAAGTTATCTAAATATTGTATATTAGGGTGTTTAAACGCTGTCTTAAAGTTGATTAGAAATAAACATCATATCAACTATAAGACAAATATAATATAATTTATAAAGCCCTTTATTTAGAGCGATTTTTATTTCAATGAAAAATTAACCTTGAATTTTGGCTCATCATCTTCGTTAACCATCCAATTTGAAAATTCATCAAGCCAGTTCCAGAAAGACATGATTAATTCTTCAGGAACACCCTCTATTTTGCTTAAAACTTGTCTATAACAATCTAGCCAGGCAATTCTGGTTTTAGGAGAAATTTTAAATGGTAAATGACGATTTGCAAGCATTGGATTACCTCTGGTCATTTTATAATACTCAGGTCCTCCAAATCTTTGTACAAAAAAATCAGCTGATCTTTTTTTTGCTCCATCAAGCAATTCTTCTGTATCAGGAAATAGATCTTTTATTTCACTCTGTACAAGTAAATCATAATGATCGCTTACCATTTTACGAATACCTTCTTCTTTTAGATAATCATATAACTGTAAATCAGGTTTAAAGTTTGTCCTTCTTTCCCCAAATGGTAAGTCTGTTATTTTAAATTTTGAAATATCAATCATGCAATTTAACTTAATATAAACGTTTAAAAACAGATATTTATTAAACGTATTATTCTTATTCTTGCATAAGAACGCCTGATAAAGTATTTTGTTTATTAAAAGATAGTTTTTCTTCGTTTAGGTTTATCTGCATTTTTAATAGCAAATAAATCATACGATGGCCAATTGTCAATTTTTGAGATAGTTCTGTCCATCATATACTTTATATCATTTGCAAATGCAGGACCTTTCCATGAACTGGTATTAAATACGATTGCATATGAGATACCATTTTCCATTCGCATTACTAAAGCTGAAGTTCCGGCTAAAGTACCTGTTCTATACCAATATTTACCGTCTCGTACACCTCTCCAACCTAGTGGACTTCCACCAACTAGTTCTTTGCTTGACATTTCTTTAATACTCTCTTTTGAAAGAATATCTTCAGAATTATCAAATCCGTCTATAGCAACAACTAATCTTAACAAATCAGTTGTTGAACTAACCCAACCACCAGCAGCACCAAGTGTATGAATATCATTACCTCCATAGCTTCTTAATACTTCTTTTTCACCTCCCATGTGATCAGGAACCAGGTAATTATCCTGAGGTTCATAATATTTAACCTCTAAGTCCAGTCTTTCCCAAGGATAGCTGCCACCTAGTTGCATGTCGAAAATTTCTAATGGATATAAAACATTTGTTTTCACAAATAATTCATAATCAATTCCTGAAGCTTTTTCTATAACTTGCTCAAGTACAGTATATCCAAAGTTACTGTAAGAAGACATTGTTCCAGGAGCATAATGTAGTCTTTTCTGAAGCATAAATCTGATAATATCCTCACTTTTAACAGGATAATCAACATGCATCTTATTACTAATTACATTTGGAATAAACATTGGATCACCCCATCTGTTTGTCCAACCTGCAGAGTGATTTAAAAGTTCCCGAACAGTAATCTTTTCAACTTTAGGATCTTTATAATCAAGGTATATTGAATCATTTAAGATACCTTCTTTTCCAAAAACAGTACTTTCTAAACTCAATTTATTAGCTTCTACTAATTTCATTATTGCTACTGCAGTAATGAGTTTAGATACACTTGCTATTCGAAATAAATTATAAGGCTGAACACTTATGGCTCTTTCTTTATCTGCATAACCATAACCTTTAGCAAAGACCATTTTTCCATCTTTAGCGATGGCCAATGATGCACCTGCCAGATTATTTCTCTTTATAAAACGATTTACATTATTATCTATAACTTCAAAATCATCTAAATCAGAAAATACATTTGATAGATGATGAGATGAGACAGTTGGTTTTGGCGGAATAAAATCACCCCCAAATGAATCTCCGGAGTTAAATAATGATAAGCTTAAAATACCTGCTGTTGCTATAACAGAAGCAGATATACCTAATTTATATATGAAGGACATTTGTTTCTCTGCTTTAAACTTGGATAAAAATACATAATTCATTCTAAAATATATGCTTCCTAAGAATGAAAAACATACCTTAAACCAATAAAATCACACATTTTTCATATATCTATACGACTTTTGATATAATATGTTTTAATTTTTCAGAGAATTTATGTGTATTAAAGAATTTTTAGATTTTAAAATAAAAGCTAATCGAAGTGCTATAATTATTGAAATAGGTAAAGTAATAACAGGAAATGATTGAGGAATTATCCACCAACCCAATATAAAAATGCAGAGCATTAATAGGTTAACTATCATAATGACTTGTATAACCTTACTCTTAAAATGAGCTAAACCTATAACTAATAGCGTAGGAAATGTCCATAGAATATTAAAGTTATTCTGGGTCACCTGATGATCTGTAACAAGCCATAAATACAATAAAAGAAGACCAATTATACCTGCCACAATAAAAACAAAACGATCAAATATATTTAAAAAGGTGCAATTTCTATTCTTATATAACAAGCTTAAAATTAATATAACTGCTAAGGCAAACCATCCCAATAGATCAGGAGTAAATAATTTATTTTTAGATAGTTGGCTTTCATCCCTTTCCAATAAAGTTTTATTAGAAAGCACTAAACTTTTTACAATATCACCATTTTTAATATTTACATGATCTAGCAAGCCCATTAAAAAGTCTGGTAGAAAAGTAGACTGCTCATGTGTGGCAATCTTGTCTGCCGGAATTCCTAATAGCAAATTCAATCCTGTTTCTATCCAGGGTGAATAAACTAAATAATGATGCAAATAACTTCTAAAGGATAAATTGGCTGAGTTATCTGATCCTATAACCACTTCACCATCAATGTTATCAATAATAATATCATATATTCTGGTAGCGCAATTATCATAAAAGAAATCGTATTTATAATATCTGTTTTCAGGTTCGTAATTTTCTATTAATGCATTGAATATCTTCTGTTTTTCATTACTGCTTAAATTAAGTACCTGTTCATTAACACTTCTGTTTCTTCTAAAATACTCAGGTAAGAAATTTTTAAAATAGCCATAACTCAACATGTAATTAAGTTTTCCATTGGCAAATTTCAAATAGAAATTAGGCGTATCAAAATCAAAAGTACCATAGTTAAATACATAGTCGATTTTGGTTTCCGGATCACATATTCTTATAGCAGAATGCCCAAATGCTGAATATAATTCATCACCTTCAGAACATGTTAAAACAGAGATAAATGCATTGTCTGATAGCTGTCTGTTAGAATAAATATTTAATGTAATTGTACTTAAAACAAGAATAATTATTAATCGATAATATCTTTTGATCATATATAAAACTAATTTGTTCCAAATATAACCAAATTGAATAGTTATTCTATTTTAATTGTATTAAGACATTGTTTAGACCATATATAATTATTTGTAATATCTATTTGCTTAATTTTTAATAACGTATTTAATAATAATTGATTAATAAGTTCATAAAAATCTCTTGAAGAGGAACTTATAAACTTTACCATTCTTTTGGTTGCTTTAGTAATTAATCTTTCTACAAATAATTCGTTTTTAACAACTTCATCTTCATTTACCTGTTCTTTTACAATCTCTTTTTTATTCCGGGATCTTTTATTTGGATAGGTTTCTTCAACCCAGTAATAATCAGGATCGGCAAAAAAATTCATAAACCAATCAATGCAAAACTCTGTCCACCTTAAAAACCATGTTTCTAAACTTAATTTTACTGTATTCATAACTTAATAAATTAATATAGTTAAATGTTATTGTTATATGTTATTCAGCAAAATTATCCTGTTATTAAATTGTAATAAAGATATTTAAGTAATATATTTAAGTTTTTAAGTAAAATTTAAATTACTTAAATCACTTAATTTAAACTTAATTAGAACTTAAGTTTTTACTTAAAAACAGACTTAAATTATATATTTGTAAGTTGATAATACCATTTAATGACCAGCAATAATATACATACCATTAAATTTTATACGGCTGTCATCAATCATATATCTGAAATGATTGTTGGAGTGGAAAAAATTGTGGGTATTTATAATATTGAGGATGGTTCTGATAAACTTTATGGGACTAGTTTTACCCTCCAAAATAATCAGCTTATAGAGCAATCTTTAGTTATTAAAGATGATATTCAAAAATTAAAACAACTTCAGGAAGAAAAAATTCAATATAAATGGTTAAGCAAAACGCAAATTCCTTTTGAGGAAAAAATAACCAGTACAACGCAACTTAATATATTCAATGAGTATAATAATTTGATTTTATTGGTTTCAATACCTCAATTAGAAAGCAATAAAAGAAACCTGGTGTTCATATATTTTAGGGATGATTTAGATCAATTTGGAATCCATCATGAAAAGTCAAAGCTAAGTACTCAGAACAAAACTATTATTGGTCATATGCTTTCTAAATCAGTTATTTCTTTGAGTAAAATTTATTGGGAACAAGAATTTAAAATGAAAAATTTTGCTCATAAAACTCAGGAAATATTATTGAATCAAAAAATGAAAAATCAATCAGAGACAAATAATACGGATTTAGAAAATTTAATTATTGGCTGGGCAACTGATTTGATTAATGAATATTGCAATTCTGATGGAGTTAATTATGTTATACAGGATGATACAATAGACAAGATTAAAAACTATAAAGGATCATTTAGTAGTTTAAAAGAAGCTTTGATTGAAGCTATAGAATATGCTAGGTTATTAAATAGTTATTCAGATTTAAACAGGGTTATTATAGAATCTTCATATTTACATTTGGAAACACTAAAATACAATCAAGATACTACATCTGTAAACTCAAGTGTTTTACCAGAACGTTTACAAAAAGCACACGAATTATTAGATAAATTAGAAAAACATGCTATAAAAATATCCCACGAAGGAATTAAACTTACCAGTTATAATGTGGGAAGATCTATGGAAACTCCAATTACACCGGCAGCAATTTCTGACTCAATAAGTAAGAATAAGGATAGAATAAACTCCCTTTTTAAGCAATTTCCGGATAAATGGAACTATATAAAAGGCAATTTCAAACCTATAATCAATATCACTTCTAAAGATAATTACCAGGCTAGAAACTGGGGCTAAAAAAGGTAAATAATGGATAGAATAACTACTTTTCAACAATATTCTATCCAAATGTAATATCTTAATCGATAATCATACCACCAATTAATTCCTTAACGTCAGAAATTTTATGGCGTATCATATAATCTTTAATACCTTCAATTACCTTAATAGTAACAGTAGGATCAATAAAATTAGCAGTTCCAATTTGTACTGCAGTTGCCCCTGCAAGCATAAATTCAATAGCATCAGAAGCATTCATAATTCCACCCATACCTACAACAGGAATTTTAACGGCATTATATACTTGCCAAACCATACGAACTGCTACAGGTTTAACACAAGGACCAGACAAACCTCCTGTAATAGTAGATAAGGCAGGTTTACGTTTCTCAACATTAATAGCCATTCCTAATAGTGTATTGATTAAGGATACACTATCAGCACCTACAGCTTCAACACCTTTTGCTATCTCTGTTACATCTGTAACATTGGGAGATAATTTAACCATTAGATGCTTTTTGTAAACTTTCCTTACAGCTTCTGTTACAGCAACTGCTGATGGACAATGAACACCAAATGCCATTCCACCTTCTTTAACGTTAGGACATGAAATATTCAACTCAATTCCAGGTATATTATCTAATTCGTTAATTTTTTCAGCTGTAGCTATATAGTCTTCAATTGTAGAACCAGAAACGTTTACAAATGTATTCGTTTTATAATGTTTAATTCTGGGATATATATCACTTACAAAATAATCAACACCTTTATTTTGAAGGCCTACTGCATTAAGCATACCACTAGGTGTTTCTGCCATCCTTGGATAAGGATTTCCTTCTCTGTGGTGCAGAGTTGTACCTTTAACTACAATACCTCCTAAATCATCAATATTGATAAAATCCTCATATTCTTCTCCAAAACCAAAAGTCCCGGAAGCAGTCATCACCGGATTTTTAAGTGATAAACCATTTAAATCTATAGCTAAATTTACCATTCTTTCAAATCTTTAGTATCAAATACAGGTCCTTCAGTACATGTACATTTATGTCCTTCTTTAGTATCAACAACACAACATAAACAAGCTCCAATTCCACATGCCATAAGGTTTTCTAATGAAACTTCGCAAGTAATATTCTTTTGTTTAGCTTTGGCAGCAACAGCTCTCATCATAGGATCTGGTCCACATGTGTAAACAATATCCATTTGATCTAAAGTCTCATTCATTAAAGGATGATCTGTTACGAATCCCTTTACACCTAAAGATCCATCTTCTGTTGTAACACCAACATCTGCAATTTTCTTATAATTGTCCAGTTCCATTAGTATTTCTTTTGTTCGCGCACCTAATAAAAAATAAGGTTCAACACCATTTTCTTTAAGTATACGACCTAAAATTAACATTGGTGCAACACCAACGCCACCACCGACTAATAGTGCTTTAGATCCCTTCGGTGGAATAGAAAAAGAGTTTCCTAAAGGATATATAAGATCAAGGTTATCACCTTCTCTTAACTTTGCCATTAATCTACTTCCTTCACCTATTTCCTGAACCAATAGAATAATTTCATTTTTTGATTCATCAATTTCATGTATTGAAATAGGGCGTCTAAGAAAGGTATTTGGACCATTCTCAACCTTAATTTCAACAAATTGTCCAGGTAGAATTTCAGGCAATTTTTCATTACTGGCTGCATGTATAATTACATACTCTTTGTTAATCCGTCTATTTTTAGTTACGGTTAATAGCTCTACTTTCTTCATAAAAAGCTTCAATATTGAGTTGTTTACAACTGTAAACTATGAAATTTTAATCATGCAAATATAGATATTTTACATGGAATGCCAATTCTGTATATATTGATATATAATCATTTTGATTGTATAGGCAATTCTGATCTAAACAATTTATTACTATTCCCGACTTATTAATTTGATTGTTTAGATCTAAAGTATTTTGAAATATTAATAAAAAAAACAACAGTAATTTTACTGTTACTTCTCATTCCTGTAAGCAACTATTAATAAGCGTATTAAATTTCAGAACTATTGTATTTATTATTTATATTTACCCCCATAAAGCTCAAAAATTCCAATTTTTACCAAAAAAGGAACGTTTGAGATTCCACTTTTAATCAATAGTGGCCTTTAGGGATTCCTTTCTTGATGTTTTGTGCACTTTCAGGTGACTTTCTTCGCATCGTCTTCGCATTTCTATGCAGGCTGTTCGCATTCCTTCGCATGTTCTTCGCAGAATCTATGCATATTATATGCCCCGTATTCGCATTTTCTATACACCAGCTTCGGATTGTAGTCGTATCACGTTCGCGTTTCTTTGCAGACTCTACACGACTTCAACACAGGTTTATTGCCATAAGGTTGCGAAGATCATACACAGAACCAGTGTTGAAATGGTGTATAATTGCAAATGTGCTACGAATTTGCATCATAGCAATACAAAAGCCATTGCGATAACATACCGGAAATATAGACTCCAGGTATTTTAAGTTGTTTAGGATAAATACTAGGAACAATTGATGAGTTTATTGCTACTGATATTTAAGATGTATTTGTTGATAAGATATTAGCAAACAATAGTTACTTCTATAGATCCTTAGATTTAAGACGAAAGATTGATTTACAAGGCGCATTTTGACAGTATTTTACATATCAAACAATACCCCATATTTCTAATAAATAAAATATTACTAAAACTTAACGAACTATTGTTTATTATTCAGGCTTATAAATTTCAAAGGTATTATCAGAGTAAAAGAACACTATTTTTTGAAGTGTTTTAGCCTTTTCTTTCACTTCTTTCTGTTCAGGAATATCTTTAACTATTATGCCTGAAGATTCATTAATTTCAGCTTCATTTTCAATTTTAGGAGTTGGATAAGCAGGAACTGGATTACTTTCTATCTCTTTAGCTTGTGGCTCATCAATAATCTCCTTTACCGGCTCCTCAAATAATGTGTTAGAATTCAATTTAGAGAATGTACCTGAATCCACTGATTTATTTCTAAACATATTACCTTGGCCTAACATCAACCAATCCGGATTTATATGAGGAAATTTAGTCAGTACTTTTTGTAAAATATCTAAGCTGGGATTATTTCTTCCTGATAATATATGAGATATGCTAGATCTATTTACACCAATAATATCAGCAAACTTAGAAGGTGTAATTTTTTCAGAAGATAGTAATGTATGTAAACGAGCTTTCATCCTTAAGTAAATTAGTATAAATATTTAATACATATGTAACAGTATTACAAATATCACCACTTGATACATATGTAACACATTACAAATATTCACATCTCAGATACAAATGTAATCAATATATAATACTTTACAAATGTTTATCAAACTCACACTTAAAAATTGTGACTATTTAACTGATAAATGAGTATAAAAGTGCTCTACATTAATAATCCTTTTACACTTCTATTAATTTAATAATTTATATAATCACTATAAATATTTGTATATATGATATTTAAATACATATTTTTTAAGTATAAAATCACTTATAACATCATGCTGCTAGCAAAATAAATACTTTTATATATATTCTTATATTGTTGATTATTCGATTGTTACAACCATAAAGCATACTAATAAATATAAACTTAAAGTAATATCATTATAACGCTGGTTTTGTGCACTTTAAGTTATTAATTTGAATGTTTATTATTTAATAATTTATAACATTATGGAATATAGGTGTAACATTTTAAACAAACACTTTATATCATACTTGTAATATCATGAATAATAGCAATATATATATCATGTATAAATATATTAAACGAATATTATATCTACAATTACAGATGTACAAAATAATTGGAAAATAGACTCCCTCTATCCTACTTACATTCTATTTTTGTTGACAAAACGAGTTCTTATGTAAATAAATATCATACATATGTAAATACATTTGTTGTGCACCCTAATTACATATGTAATTATCTATTCACACAACTTAAGTTTACATATGTAATTATTATTCGAATGATATTTAATCTACTAAATCTGATTAAGATAGTTATCAAATATGTAAAAGGATAAATTTGAAGCAATACAGAGTTTGGACATTATCTTATTAAACCATTTTAATGGCGAAGCTTTTCTATTTAGAAAATGACTTAATTGGATAAACGATCTTTATAGAATTAATGATTTTATACTAAATCATCAATTTCTATAGAATTCACTAGTGATAAAAGTGCAATTAAATATTAAAACCTAAGGCTCTATATTATGTTAATAAAACGAAGCTTTTTTAAGGAGTCTATTTTGAAGGAAATAATTTCTTTTGCTTTTGACTAGTCCTAAATAAGTGTTACAGATTATTGGACTAATTTAATAACATTCTTAACAGTCCACAAGGGTACCCTTGTGGACTGTTACTTTTTTATAGGTTCTTATCGCAATCTTATCCTGACGATGCATTTGATTTGGCGTTAATAATCTACATGATAGATGAGGACGCATTTCGTTGTATTTTCTAATGCTTTGCTTCACTAATTGCTCTAGCATAGGAGCATTTAAACTATATTGTTCTAACATGAATTCTTGTTTTAAAATACCATTAACTCTTTCAGCAACAGCGTTGGCACATGGATCGTAAGACTCTGTCATAGAGCAGATCAGATTATGCTTAATTAATTGTTCCTGATATGCATTACAACAATATTGAATCCCCCTGTCAGAATGGTGTATCAATTCTTTTTCTTTATATTTTCTATCTTTAACTGCCATTTTAAGCGCCTTGATACAACTATTGGCTTCTAAACTGTCCGACAGGTTATATCCAACGATCTTTTTAGAATATGCATCAGTTATGAGAGCTAGATATCGATGGTTGTTTCGGCTTCCAATATACGTTATATCACTAACCCAAATTTGTTCTGGTCTTGAAGGCACAATATCTTCGATTAAATTTTTGTGTTTCTTGAACATGTGTTTTGAGTTAGTGGTAGTGTGGTAGCTACGTAATGGTTTAATGAGCATATTGTTAGCTCTTAGTATTAATAGAAGCTTATCTCTTCCCACCCCTAAATCCCGTAATGGGGCTTCAAGCAAATGTTGTAATTTTCTTGCTCCTATTCTGGGCAACTCAAGCCTAACAGCTGTGACCAAAGAAACCACTTCGGCTGCAACATCTTTTTGCTTCTTCTCTCGCCATCCAGATCGATAATAGCTTTGGCGACTGATCCCGAACAAACCACAAAGAGTTCCTATCGCTTTCTTGAATTCTTTGGCGTAGCTTCCGATTGTTCGGGCAAGGAGTTTTTTCTTACCTTGATTCCATATTCCTGTTCTGCAAGAAGTATCAATCGATCTAATATATTAGCTTTATCACTAGCATTGATCATCTCTTGTTCAAGGAATATTTTCTCTTTTTCTAGTAATCTGACCTTCTGTTCTAGTTCAAATATTTTCTGTTGAGGTGTTTTTGACATGCGGCTGTTTGTTTGGTAACTTCTATCAAAGGTACCATATTTTCTTCGCCATTCCGTTATCGTTCCATGACTTTGTATTCCATACTTTCGTGCGGCTGCGCAAATGCCTATAGATCCACTTTCCACTTCTTGGACCACCGATAATTTAAAACTTAAACTGTAGTCTTTTTGAGTTCGCTTGATATACAAGCTTTTAATCTTATCTTTCATAACATTACCTTGTATTATGTAACGCTATTTCAGGACTAGACATTTTTATAAAAACAAAAAACGCCACAAAAAGTGGCGTTTTATATTTATTGTCTAAAAAAGATAAGTTACTTTTTAAAGTTTGCAATACTTTCTTCTAATGCTTTAATTTTTACTTCAGCATCAGCTTGCTTTTGTTTTTCTATTGCAACAACTTTTTCAGGAGCATTATTTACAAAACGCTCATTGCTTAATTTTTTCATTACAGAAATTAAGAATCCCTTTTGATACTTTAATTCCTCTTCTAAACGAGCAATCTCAGCATCAACATCCAATAACTCACCCATTGGAATAAAATACTCATTTGCTTTAACCATAAAAGATAAAGCTCCGGATACTTTTTCTGTTACAAAATTAATTGTATCAGTATTTGCAAGCTTAGCTAATACTGCATCAAAGTTATTATCGTAATTACCTGTATTATCTAAGATACTTAAAGAAATGGCATCTTTATTGGCAATATTTTTCTGCTTTCTAATATTACGTACCCCAGCAATAGCTTCTTTTGTTAATTCAAAAGCAGACAATATATTTTCATCCACATCTGAAGCCTCTGGCATATTTGATACCATTATACTCTCTCCATCTTTTCTTTCGTCAAGTAATTGCCAAATCTCTTCTGAAATAAATGGCATAAATGGATGAAGCAATCTTAATATTTTATCAAAATTATCAATTGTTGCCTTATAAGTTACAGCATCAATTGGCATCTGATATCCAGGCTTTACAATCTCTAAATACCATGAAGAAAAATCATCACGGAATAAAGTATATACTGTCATCAAGGCATCTGAAATTCTGAACTTACTAAAGTGATCATCTACTAATTTAATGGTTTGATTTAGTTTATGTGTAAACCACTCAATTCCTTTAGCTGCACTTTCTGGCTGCTCAATATTTTCATCTACATTCCATCCTTTAACCAAACGAAATGCATTCCAGATTTTATTTGAGAAATTACGTCCTTGCTCAGTTAAGCTATCATCAAATAGCAAATCACCTCCTGCAGGAGAACATAATAACATTCCTACACGTACACCATCAGCACCATATTTAGCAATTAAATCCAAAGGATCTGGAGAATTTCCTAATTGCTTACTCATTTTACGACCTTGTTTATCACGAACCATTCCTGTAAAATATACATTTTTAAAAGGGAATGTTCCTTTAAACTCATAACCGGCCATAATCATACGAGCTACCCAGAAAAAGATAATATCATGACCTGTTACCAAATCACTGGTTGGATAATAATAATCAATTTCGTCCTTATCAGGATTAAAGCCATCAAATACAGATATAGGCCATAACCATGATGATGCCCATGTATCTAAAACATCTTCTTCCTGGCGTAAATCACCTGCTGTAAGTTCTGGATTACCAGCTTTTTCTCTTGCTAATTTAAGTGCTTCTTCAATATTTTGAGCAACAACAAAATCACCATTATCTAAATAATAAACAGGAATTCTATGTCCCCAATACAATTGACGAGAGATACACCAATCTTTCACGTTTTCCATCCAGTGACGGTAAACGTTTTTAAACTTTGGAGGATGAAATTGTACTTCATCAGTCATTACAGCGTCTAAAGCTGTTTTAGCCATATCAGTCATTTTCAGGAACCACTGAGTTGATAATTTAGGCTCAATAACAGCTCCTGTTCTCTCAGAACAACCTACTTTATTATCGTAATCCTCTACTTTTAGTAAGTTACCTGCATTCTGCAATTCAGGAATAATCTCATCTCTTACAGCAAAACGATCTTTACCTACAAACATGCCTGCAGCTTCACTAAGAGTACCATTATCATTTAAAATATCAATACTCTCAAGATTATGACGCATACCAATTTCATAGTCATTGATATCATGAGCAGGTGTAATCTTTAAACATCCTGTACCAAACTCCATATCAACATATTCATCCTCAATGATTGGAATAGATCTGTTGATTAAAGGAACCAATACTCTTTTTCCTTTAAGATGTTTAAAACGTTCATCATTGGGATTAATACAAACTGCAGTATCTCCAAGTATTGTTTCAGGACGAGTGGTTGCAATAGTTACATGACCATCTTCACCTTCAATTTTATATAAAAGATAATATAACTTTGAATGTAATTCTTTATATACTACTTCTTCATCTGACACTGCTGTTAAAGCTTCCGGATCCCAATTTACCATGCGAACTCCACGATAAATCAATCCTTTTTCATATAACTTAACAAAAGTATCAATTACAGCTTCACTTCTTGTTTCATCCAAAGTAAAACAGGTTCTGTCCCAATCGCAAGAAGCACCTAGCTTTTTTAATTGCTCAAGAATGATACCTCCATGTTTATCAGTCCACTCCCAGGCATGCTTTAAGAATTCATCTCGGGATAAATCAGCTTTATCAATACCTTCACCTTTCAATTTTGCAACAACTTTTGCTTCTGTTGCAATTGATGCATGGTCAGTACCAGGAACCCAACAAGCATTTTTACCCATCATACGAGCTCTACGTACTAAAATATCCTGAATTGTATTATTCAGCATATGTCCCATGTGTAATACTCCGGTGACATTTGGTGGTGGAATGACGACCGTATAAGGCTCTCTTTCATCCGGTTCTGAATGAAAAAACTTCTGGTCCATCCAATACTTATACCATTTATCCTCCGTTTCGGCGGGATTGTACGTGCTTGCTAATTCCATTTTAAATTATTATTTGATTTTCAGACAGATACTTATGCAATAACTTAGTTGAATACAACATATTATCAATAAATATCTGATCTAATTATTGATTCTTTTTTAATAAGCTGCAAAAATATAAAAAATACCACATACAACGGCATCTCAATACCTTGTTTTATTAGATTATGTATTCATTATACATTAAAAAAGAAAGGTCAACTAAATTAGATTAGTTGACCTTGTAAATACTATAAATTTTATGTGCTACTTAAATATACTTTCTAAAACAATATCTAAATCATAACCCCGAACCCCTGTTTTAACAATATTTCCTTTAGGATCGACAATTATAATATAAGGAATTCCAGTAATTTCATAGTTTGCGAATAATTCACTATCAAAATCTGCCTGATATTGTGGCCATGGCATGTTTTCCTGCTCCATAGCTTTAAACCAGGCTTTGTTTGATTTTATTATGTCATCTGCAGAAATGCTTACTACATCGAGACCTTGTTTATGGTAATGATTGTAAAGATTTTTGATATGAGGAATTGCATCTCGGCAATATCCACACCATGAGGCCCAAAAATCAATTAATGTATAATGACCTTCAACAAATGCAGAACTCAATTTAATTGTATCTCCTTTTACTGTTGAAACTTTTCCATCCATAAAAGAAGCTCCCTTTACATAATTCTGACAATTCTGAGCCAATACTTTCAAGGTATCTAATTGATACTGATCATATCCTCCTGCATTTTGAAATAATGTAATCCACTTGTCTGCTTTTTCTTTATCCGGAATAGCTAGTGATTCATAATAATCTGCGGCTTTAGCAATACTTTCATCAACACGCTCTTCGTAACGGGAATCCATTGAAAGTGAAGCAAAAGCCAAATCATAAGCTACCTGACTTTGTGAATTATCAATAATAAACTGATCTAAAATCTGATCACGATGTTCCTGTAAATCTGTTAGTTTTAACTGAAGCTGAATAGCCTTATTTAATTCTTCTTCTGTTTTTTCATGAGGTAATACTTTATCTATTACAAAGTTCATACTTATGGCTGATGCCTGATTAACGTATGGTCGTGTTTCTTGCAAATATGATTCGTATAAAGCATTTGACTCTGATCCTTTTATTACAGGTCTTATACTTAATGTATCTGTAAAATCGTAATATGTTTCAAACTCATTAAAATTTCCGGTACATGTAATATCTCCGTTTTCCACATATATTAACGATGACTTTAATGTTGTGTATGGAGGTGTATTCGGCACTGCCAGGAATAATCGAAACATTTTTGGCTGATCTAATTTGCCCTTAAATTGAAAACAGCCATCAATCATTTCTGCTGTATCTCCGTTATTTGTCAGTGGATCCAGAAGCATCGCCCTGCCATTTTCAACAATACCAGAAAGCTCTCCTTTAATAATATAAGCATCCTTTTTCTGACAGGAAACAACACTCAGTGCAAGGCATACTAATCCAATTATTTTATTTCTAATGTTCATCTTATCTGTTTTAATTTAATTTCACTCATTCAAAGAGTTAAGGAATTATTCATTATAAATACTTTTAAGTAATAGATCCAAATCAAGTCCTCGTAAACCAGTAGCAACTATATGATGCGATTCATCGATAAGAATAATATTAGGAATAGAATAAATGCCATAAGACTCAACAAAACTTGATTTCTTGTTGGTTTGAAATTGCTGCCAGGGCATATCTTCCTCCTTCATAGCATCATACCAAGCTTCCTTCTCTCTTTCCTTATCGTAATTATCGATGGAAATACTAATGATTTTAAGTTCATTATTCCTATAATTATTATGAATTTGTTTTAGGTGAGGAATAAACCATCTACAAGGCATACACCACGAAGCCCAACAATCAATTAAGGTATATCCATCATTACTTAATTGATCTTTAAGAGAAACAACTTTTCCTTTTATATCCCTGATTTGTGCATTTATAAATGGTGCTCCTTTTACAATTTGCTTTCTTTTATTCCAGATAGAATCTATAACACTCAATTGCTGTTGAGTAAAAGTATCTTGTTCTTTTAACAAAGTAATCCATTGATTAACCAATTCAGGTTCCGGAAACTCCATAATCTTTGAATACAAAATTCCATGGGCGACACTTTCATCAAAAACAGCTTTAAAACGATCATCAACTGTTAATGTAGAATATACCATATCATAAGCTAATTGAGATGATGGATTATTGATTATAAAATTGCTTTTAATACTATCTCTTTGATATTGAAGATTATTTAGTGTTACTTGCTTTTTAAGCATCTCATTAAAATAAGTGCTAGACATATTTTCTACAGCACTTGTATCTAACAAAATAGCATTACTGATTTCAGTGGCATTTTTTACAAATGGACGTACTTTGTTTAAATAGTTGTTATAGATCGAATTTAATTTTCCCCCTGTAATATCTGCTCTTTGATGAATAGAGAAATTACGATTATCTAAATCATATATGTTAAGATAATCACCGGAAATTGTAATCTCTGAATTCTCAATATATAAAAGCTCTGTTTTCTGTTGAAACCAAAAGGAATCCTGATCTGTTGAAAGTGTCAATTTATATAAGGCCGGTTTATCAACGCTTCCATTTAATTCAAATTGTCCATTAATAAAAGGAACCGTATCTTTTTCTTCAGTTGTTAGTTTCTCAAGAACAGCATAGCCTGTTCCCTGAATGTTGGTAAACTTACCTGACAAAGTAAAACCATTGCTTTGATTACATGATACAACTGTAATACTACCTATTAAAGCACATAATATTAATATTTTTCTTCTCATGAGTACAAAATAAAATCCGGGAATAAATTCTTATTCCCGGTCATTAATAAATTTATGGTTACCAAAAATTTAAATATTCAAGAATTAGTAACCATAAATCCTCTTTAAGATTAGGTCTAAGTCAAAACCTCGAACTCCGGTTTTGAATATCTTTTTATCTGGCGTAATTAAAATGATATTAGGAATAGCCTGAATATTATATGCTTTAAGTAAATCACTATCATATTCTACCATAAATTGAGACCAACTCATACCTTCTGCTTTAATAGCTTTTAGCCATTGATCTTTCATTGCTGAACCATCTAACGAAATACCGATAACATCAAGATCTTTATATTTATCTTTTAATTGTTTTAAATGTGGAATCGAAGCTCTGCAAGGATGACACCAAGAGGCCCAGCAGTCTATTACTGTATAACGACACTCTTTAATTTGTGTACTCAACAATAAAGAATCTCCGTCTGTAGAATAAACCATCCCATCTATAAAAGGAGCACCTGATTCTATTTGATTACATCGTTTGACTAATGTTTTCAACTTGCCGATTTGTTCCGAAGTAAAAGTATTTTGCTTTTCAAGTAGTGAAATCCAACTCTCAACCTTGTCTGATGAAGGTATCGCAAAATCTTCAGGATATCTATTTCCATGCGCACGGCTTTCATCAAACCATTCTTCGTAATGATAGTCCATTGCAATAGATGCCATTACAAAATCATAGCCCAATTGCTTATCAGCATATTTTTGAATATATGCTTCTTTAACTACATCTCTTTGACGTAATAACGAATCTAACTGAGCTTGCATTTTCAACATCTCATTATATTGAGACTCTGACATATTCTCTACTGCTACTTCGGGATACTCAAGCTTTTTTGTTACTTCAACGGCCTGAGTTACTATTGATCTGGTATCATCTAAAAATGAATTATAAATTTTATTCATTTCGCCTCCCTGAACAGACATTCTTTTCGATGCAAAGTCTTTATTGTCAAGATAGAACATTAAATTTTTATAATCGCCAGAGCAAACGATACTCGCATTTTCAATGTATAACAAGTCACTTTTATATTGAGTAGCTAACGAATCATCAGGACCAATAAAATACAGACGGCACAATTTAGGTTGATCCTGTTTTCCTACAAATTCAAACTTACCATCAATAAACGGTACAGTATCTTCTTTATAAGTTTCATAATCCTGCAAAATAGCATACCCCTCACCTTTTACTCCTGATAAGTTTCCGGTTAGCTTAAACGATGTTTCATTTTTACTAACATTACACGAAAGCAATGAGAAAATGATAGCCCCTAAAAAGGGGCATAATTGATTTAATTTCATTTTTATTTATTGATAGATTACAATATTAAATTCATCTTTCAAAATTCGATTCAGAGCTTCCATTTTTGTAATAATATTATCATAATTACCATACATAGCTCTAAAATCCTCTTCGGAGTAAGTATACATCTGATACAAGTAACTTTTGATATCGAATTTACGTGTATAATTAAATTCAGGAATATCAATAAATCCATTAATCATATCAGACTCTGTATAGGTTGGATAAGAATTCCAGATATCATCATATATAAAGGATGAAACATCAAAAAATTCTTTCAACTCACTGACATAGTTTGTTGATAGTTGCTCACCTAAATACTGAGAAAGTACTGAATTTGCAAGATCAACTTTTTCCCAATCTTCTTTGGACTGAATATCTCCAACATTTATAACTGTAGTTTTTAAACTAGGTAAAGTAGCAATAGGTGTTAGTATTTCAAATCCCCAACTCAGTTGTAACGACATAAAGTCTTTGGTTAACAAAACAGAATAAGGCGGAGGTACTGATCCTATTTTTTTAATGATACTCTCACTTATAAAATCAGCTGCTGCTGTCTGGTCCTCAATATTTGTAATTTTATCAACTATATAGGTTAATCCAGTGTAATTAACGGTATAATTATAATCATAATTAACCACTATTGTATCTACTTCACTAACATATACTGTATCTGAAAAAAGTAAACGAACATTATTATTATCAAAAAAATTACGTTTTAATTCAGCTTCAGAACTCATGTCATTTTCTGCTGGAAGAAAATAGTCAATATCAGCACCAGATGGCGATAGCTCATCTTCTTTTTTACATGAAAAAAGTAGAGTAAATACGACAACATATATAAGGAATATATTAATTTTCATTGTTCTCAATTTTACGATATTTATTAAACGCCAAGATTTAGATTTAAGAATATTACCTACTAATTTTTAGTAATTTACAGACATATAAGGTTCTCTTCCATTTCTATTATTTCCTTCCGATCCATTATATTGTTCCTCTGCAACTGGTAAAGGCAATGTCCACGCAGGATCATTTGGATCTAATTTGTAATAATCCACACGAGACAAGTCGTAATCTAATCTTACCACTGCTGTAGAATAAATTGTTTTGGTTTGAGGATACGCAGTGTTAGCCTGATAACGCCTTAAGTCGAACCAACGATGACCTTCCATACACAGTTCCTTTCTGCGTTCTTCGCGAATAAAATAAACCAACTCTGCGCCTGTTTGTGTTACAGATTCAAAACCTGAAGTTTCAATACGATTCTTTAATAAACTTTCTATCGCACCTTGGGCATTGGTTGTTTCGCCCTTTACAGCATAAGCTTCAGCTAAATTTAACCAAGCCTCTGCTGTTCTTAAAGTAAAACAATCTGATAATTCAGTATATGAAGACATTCCATTACTATACTGTTTATCGTAAAAAGGAATCCCAGGATACATATCTGTTACATGAAAGAAATTCGTTTTCCTTAAATCATTTTCATCAAAACTATTATACAATTCCGAGCTGACAATAAATTGACCTGTACCTAATTGAGGTCCATCACCCCAGGGATTATATTCATATATATTTTCAGCAATAATATTACCACCCATCGTAAACAAAATACTGCGATTTTTTTCACTAAAAAGGTTTGTTGAAAATGAGTTTAAATCCTCCACTTCCGGAGCTTCATCTATACATTTCTGTGCCCATACAATTGCATTATTATAATCTTGCATATATAAGTATACTCTGCTCAAAAACAAACAAACTCCGGCATGACTGATTCTATAAACTGATTGTTGTGATATATCCCTTAAGGCCTCTTCTGCACTATTTAAATCACTTATTATTTGTGCATATACATCTTTTATGTTCGCCCTGGTAAACTCGCCAATTTCGGCATAGCTGGTTAATTTCAAAGGAATACCTAATGTTTGTTCTGCCAATTCAGCTTGGTAAGCATCTCCATATAAGTTTACTAATAAAAAAAAGTCAGCAGCACGATTAAATAAGGCTTCTCCTTTTATAGAATTTGCCTGAGCTTTATCATCTTCATCATTTATTTTGAGCTTTGCCAACTCATCAAGTACTACATTAGCAGAAACTATACTTTTATAAATTCTTGTCCAATCAGATGCATCATCATAAACTTTACTACCATCCATTCCTAAACTCACCTGAAGCTGCCATGTATAATACCCAAATAATTCAACTGCAGAATTAGGATACAAATATAAACCATTTTGAAATGCTGCATCCGTAATCTGATCCAGTTCATCAGCCATAAAATGTACATAAGGAAGATAGGTTCCACTTGGATCATTAATACCAGTTGTAGTTGTACGTTTAAGATAAACTTCTCCTAAAAGAATCTCATCGAGATCATCAAAACCATTAACATAAGATAAGTCCTGTGAAGTTTCTTCCAGATAATCTTTACATGATGAAAAACACAATCCTATAATTATAGATAACAGATATATAATATTTAATTTCTTCATACTTTATTGCTCTTAGAATGTTAGACTTAGTCCCAATGAATAAGTTGGTCTTTGTGAAAGTTGAATTTTATCAAATCCACTCTGTGTTGGAGTCTGTCCTTTTAAGGCCTTATTCGCAATTGTGAACAGATTACTTCCGGATAAAGTAAGTTCAGCTCTTGTCAAATGAAGTTTATCTAACAATTTATCAGATAATCCATAAGTTAAACTCAGGTATGTACACTGTAAATAATCTGCACTCACAACTCTGATATCGGCATAATTATATTGCTCCCAACTATTATTGGCTATCAATTGGTTTGTTCCCGAATAATAATCAAAAGTAGACCAGTGATAATCATAACTACTTCCTGAAGATGGCATGTAATAATTTATTACAGCAGGAATATTGGTTTTTAATTCATCACCAGGTTGTCTCCAACGGTTAATTAAATCGCGATTCATATTGTATTGTGAAGAATAGTTATTTCCGTATGGATAAAACTTCAATAAACGTGTTTTTGCTCCTAAGCTATAAGCAAAGTTTGTATTTAACCTCCAGTTTTTGTATCGTACCGAAGTATTAAATCCTCCTGTAATATTCGGATCTCGAAGGCCCGACTTCTCCAATACTTTAGTATAAGTATCATATTTACTTAAGTGAGCAACGCTAGCTAAATCACCATCATCAAACAATGGTCCTCCATCTTCAGGATTTAAACCGGCAAACTTATATGAATAAAATGTACCTATTGACTCGCCTTTTACTATAGCAGTTCCATTTAAATAATCTTCTAATTCATAAATATCAGCACCTACATTTGATTTCATGGTATTATCAACTCTGGTTAAAGAACCTGAAACAGACCAGAACCAATCTTTGCTTCTCATTGGAATTATTGTTAAATCAATAGAATATCCTTCATTGGTAATATCACCTGCATTAACCATATATGATGTATAACCATTTATTCCGGATATAGGGCGTTCAACAAATGCATCTTTTGTTTCCTTTTTAAAGTAAGAGATTTCTGATTGTACCCGGTTATTCCATAACCCTGTATTTAAACTAACATTATATGAACGGGTTTTTTCCCATTTTAAATAAGGATCAGGATATGAACTAATTGATGATGTATATTCACCATAAGTTGGATTAAAAGCGCCTGACTGAATAATTGTTTTAGGAGACATCCCGTCAATCATATTTCCTTGAAAACCATATGAAGTTTTTAAGCGCATATAATCAATTGCAGTGCTTTTTATAAAACTTCCAAGATTATACATAAATGATGCTGACCAAATAGGTAATACTCTGTTATTACTCTGGTCTCCAAATTTATTTGAGCTGTCAAAACGCATATTACCATTAACCGTAAAATTGTCTTTATAGCTATAAGAAGCTGAGAGATACTCTGATAAGAGATTTGTTAAATCATCTGTTACAGAAGGTACATTAGCTGCTAACCATGCTCCATATTTAGTATATTCAGTAATATCTATATCTGAAACATATGATTTACCTCTATCTTTCATATAACCACGAGTTACAACGTTAAAACCATCATACTTAGTAGAATTAGCTTCCAATCCAAAAGATGCATTAATATTGTGTTGTAACTGAGCACCAAAATATTTATTAACATTACCTTGCATACGAGCCGTATATGCCCGATTTCTTGTTATATCCTTACCTAACTCGCCTCCATAAACCAAGGTGGCATAGTCGGGATCGGCATCTGCCATATCATTACTATGTCTAAGGTCTGCTGCATAAAAAGAATTTTCACCCCACCAGCTCTCTAACTCTGTATTTGAAGATGTCATGGAAACAATTGATTGAAGGTTAAACCAATCCGTAACTTCCAAAGCCAGATTTGCACGTGCTGTAATAGACGAATTATTTTGTTCTATTCCACTATTATCCAGTTCATTTAAAATATTAAATCCATAATTTGTATTGATCCCTGATGAAGCAGCCTTATCATAAAAGTAATAATCTCCATTTTCCTCATAAGCAGGTATCACCCTACTTGTATTATAAGCGTAATCGGATGGATACAAATCACCCTGATAATAATTATGAGTTCCTGTATTAGCTATAATGTTAACACCAACAGATAACTTATTAAACTTATGCTGCAAGTCCATTGATGCGGTATAGCGGTTTAAGTCGTCTGTTTTATTTACTCCCTGATTATTAGTATATCCAACAGAAGCTCTGTAAGTTGTATTTTCGTTTCCTCCGGAAAAGCTCAGTGAATGACTGTGCGACCAAGCATCGCGCATTAATAAATTAAACCAGTCAGTGTTATTTGTCTCTAATTTAGCAACCTCTTGCTGATAAGTATCGAAATCAATTTGACCTCGATATAATTGTAGTGTTAATGCCTCGTAACCATAGGTATTACCAGTGGATACATACATATGATTATCCTGCATCAATTCACGAGAAAACTGCACCCTCTCTTTAGAGTCCATCAAATTAATGGATTTATCTGTATATCTTGGTCTTACACGTAAAGATGTACTTCCTGAATAGTTTACTTCTAATTTACCTGCTCTACCCTTTTTTGTTGTAATCACAATAACGCCATTAGCAGCTCTTGCTCCGTATAAAGCCGTTGCAGAAGCATCTTTCAAAACATCAATACGTTCAACATCCTGAGGATTAATACCTGAAATGGCGTTACCAATTCGGTTAATATAGTCAGGATCATTCAATTCGGCAGGTGAAATATTAACCGGATCGGATAAAACAACACCATCAACTACCCATAAAGGCTCCCTGTTACCTACCAATGTTGAAACCCCACGTACTCTTATCCTAGGTGTTACTCCCACTTCTCCCGAATTAAAACTAACACTTAAGCCAGGTACTTTACCTGATAACATTTGATCTACACTGATGGCTTCAGTTTGCATCACCTCTGAAATATCTAACGAACTGACCGCACTAGTAAGTTGCTTTTTATCTATTACCTGATATCCTGTAACTACAACCTCCTGAGTTAACTGAACATCTGACTCCATTTTAATAGACAAATCCTGACCTTCCCATTGAACATCAACATTCTTCATTCCAATAAAAGTGATATGCAAGTTTGCTAAAGAATTATTAAACCCTTTACTAATGGTAAAGTTACCTTCAGCATCGCTAATTGTACCAATACCTGATTCTTTAAGCACAATACTTGCTCCAGGTAAAGGTTCACCAGCATCATCCATTACTGTACCCCTTATAATGGTAGATTTAGGTTTAGGCTTTATTATTAAAGTATTTTGATCTATTTCATAAGTTAAGTTTGTTTGTTTCAAGCAAAAACTAATGATTTCATCAATATGGGCATTATCAAAATTATAAGTTCGTAATGGAATTCGTTTAATGTCGTCATTACTATAAACAAAATTTATGCTTATCTGCTTATTCAGTTCATTAAATAATTCATCTGGTGTAACCTCGTTTAAATGGATGGTCAGCCGCTCATTACTTTGCGCCGACACCCTAAATATAAGGACGTACGATACCAGGAGCAATAAAATTGCCCTTTTTGTTAATATAATCTTTGTCATTTTGTTTTTGTAAAAAAGGTTTAGGAATTACAACCTGATTTCAACTGAATTAAATGATTCACAACGTTTATAAATACTACATTTCAATTGATTTCAGACTCTTAACATATTCCAATGATTAATATTTAATGTATGTGCACAACATTTTCTTTATAACTAAAATTCACTTTCTCTACTTTCTCAATGATAGAAAGTAATTCCTTCAGGTTTTTCTTTCTACTTACATTTATAGTAAACCTGATGTGCTTCAATTCCGGTTTATCAAATTGTATATTAATATTATAAATACGTGATAAACTGGTCATAATTTCCTCCAATGACTGATCTGAATAAATTAAGTTTCCGCTTTCAATCGCACTAACTGTTATTTTATTAAGATTATTGACAACTATTTTACCTGCTTCACTAACTTCAGTTCTCATATTAGGAGTCATTAATACCATATTGTCTTTATTACTAACTTCTACCTTACCTCTCACAAGCGTAACTATAGTCTTAGCTTTTTGACCATAATCCATTATTTTAAATTCTGTACCTAACACCTTTACCTTTGATTGGCTTGTTTTAACTACAAAAGGTGAATTTTCATCATGTGCTACTTTAAAATATCCTTCTCCGTTTAATACTACATTTCTGTTTGTTGCATTAAAATCATTTGGGATGATTAATGAAGATTCTGAATATAAATGAATCACAGTTCCTTCACTTAAATGCACTTCCATTTCGCCTCCTCTGGGTACTTTCAGATTTTTATAGGTTGAATCTTTGATATCAACAAAAGCTACATCCTGAATCTCCTCAAACTGGCCATTATTTGATTCTACAACAACTTTTGATATTCCTGTTTCTATTGGTGGAATATCATAACTATTAAAATTAATCTGATATATAAATAAACCTACAAGAAAAATAGCTGCAATACTTGCAGCGGAATACATCCAGCTAATCTTTTGTGTTTTAATATTGGCTCGTTTACTAAATTGCTCATATGATTTACTTGCTTCATCTTTATGATCACTTAATATTGCTTTTTCTAAAAAAACCTCAGATTCAATTTTTTTTAAAAGATGTTTATTAGCTTCTGATGCATTAATCCATGCCTCTATTTCTGCAATTTCATCATTGCTAAGCGGCTGTTTTAATACATATTTTGTAAGCAATACTTTTATATGATCTGATAATGGAAAATTCATTTGATCTATGATTTTATTTATATAACACTCAATTTTGGATATGGGGTAATGAAAAAAGTAACTTTTTTTTCAAAAAATGTAATTTTATTCAAGGGAGAAAATAAAAAACACCGACACAAAGAAGTTCACCCCTTTATAATCAGGGACTCTTAACTAAAAAGAATAATAAATTCAAGAAGGTGCTTTAAGTTATCTTTCATATAGTGATTAGCATTGTTTATATGCTTTTTCACGGTATTTACAGATATATCCAGATCTTCTGCAATCTCTTTATACTTTTTACCGTTCAGCTTCTCTATATAAACTCTTTTAGTAGCATCAGACAACTGACTAAATGTTTGATTTATTAAAGAATATATTTCAGCTTCAATAATCTTTGAACTGATATCTTCTTCATATTCTTCAACAAGTAATCCGGCTTGATACTCCCCTTGTTTATTATTGTTTCTGATTTGATTAAGTGCAGTATTTCTTATGGACTGATATAGGTATGCTTTAAGTTTGTGTTTATTATCAAACACAGGTTTCTTATTCCAAACCTTAAGCCATACATCCTGAATTACATCTTCAGCTTCATCTGAGGAGTTAAGTAATTTTGTGGCAAAATACTTTAATCCTGTATACATTTCAGAATATAACCGGTGATAATTACTTTTCTTTCCTAAATCTAGTTCATTACCCATACATATCAACCTTTAAGCTTAAACACCCTATTATTTAATGTAGGAATTGGTCTTTTTTGTGATTAATACTTAATAGACCATATTTAAGATGACAAAGTTTTTGAAAAAATACAATTCTACAAAATTCTTCATAAATGAAAACAAAATATATATCATAAATATTCCGAATTATATTAAGATTAATACAAATTCAGAGCAATATTCACCATCATAAGGATTATCAATCAGAGGAGATATTATATAACTATTATATAAAGAACAGGAGTGTGTTTGAGAAGATATTCAGGATTTACAAAGAAAAAAATCACATCTAAAAGACTAATACAGTAAAAACAAGCACCTAAACCTATTGATTTAAGTGCTTGCTTATATTTAAGATTATCTCGCAAAAGAGTCGATCCTGGAAACTGAATAAACTCCTTTCACATTCTTTATTTTCTTAATCATCAGGTCTAACATATTTGTGTCGTTAACATAAACAGTTACAGTTCCTTCAAAACTTCCTTCCTGAGAATCAATTGATATTGACCTCATTTTTAAATGAAGGTCTTTTGTAATTACCTGACTTATATTACTAACAATACCAATATCATCAGTACCTGTAATTTTAAGCGTTGCCTGAAAACTGGCAGACGCCCCTGTTGTCCATTGGGCTTTAACAATTCGATATCCAAATTTCGATAGCATTTCGGGTGCATTTGGACACGTTTTACGGTGTATTTTAATTCCACCCGTAACCGACACAAAACCAAAAACTTCATCACCAAATATAGGATTACAGCACTTTGCTAAACTATATTCTACATTTTTAAGGTTTTTATCTATCATTAAAACATCATCAGACGAAGGCTGCTCCTCCTCCATATTTGCAACAAAGTTTGTTGCACTTTTAAGATTGGCTGTTTCAGCTATGTCTTTTTCTGCATCTTTTTTATCAAGACTTAAGATATATTCCTTAATGTTAGAAATATCTATAGTACCAACAGCAATTTCTCGATAAAAGTCATTGATACTTTTCATCTTAAAATGTTTCACCAATTGATGAACCAACTGATCAGACAATTCTAGTTTCCAGTTCTTCAAACGTCTTACTAGTGTTTCTCTTCCAAATTCAGACTCCTTGTACAACAGATCTTTTAATGCCTGTTTTACTTTAGATTTTGCCCTGGATGTGGCTACGATATTTAACCATTCATTTCGTGGCTCCTGTGTATTAGAAGTAATCACTTCAATATGATCACCATTCTTAAGAACTTGTTTAATTGATGCATGCTTACCATTAATTTTTGCACCAATACACTTCTTGCCTACTCCTGAATGTATGTCAAAAGCAAAATCCAATACTGTAGCTCCTTTGGGCAACCTTCTTAAATCCCCTTTAGGTGTAAAAACAAAAACCTCTTCATCATAAAGGTTCAGTTTAAAGTCATCTATAAAGTCAATGGCATTTCTTTCCGGATTTTCAAGAACTTCACGAATATTGGATAACCATTGATCCATTCCTTTCTCACCTTTCCCTCCTTTGTATTTCCAGTGGGCAGCCAAACCTTTCTCCGCAACTTCATTCATTCTATGGCTACGTATTTGTACCTCTACCCATTTATTTTCAGGACCTAGAACTGTGGTATGCAACGACTCATACCCATTCGATTTTGGTATTGATAACCAGTCCCTTAAACGTGACGGATTGGGTTGATATTTATCAGTAACAATAGAATAAACTTTCCAACAATCAGCCTTTTCATCTTTTTCCTTGCTATCCAGGATAACTCTGATAGCAAAAAGATCATACACCTTCTCAAAAGGAGTATTTTGCTTTTTAATCTTATTATGAATAGAGTGGATTGTTTTGGTTCTACCCTTAATTTCAAATTTCAATCCGGCTTCTTCCAATTCCTTTTTTAAAGGATCAATAAAGTCCTTAATATATTTGTCACGGGCACGTTTTGTTTCATTTAATTTTTGAGCAATAAAAGTATACGTATCTCTCATGGTGTATTTCATCACCATGTCTTCCATCTCTGATTTGATAGAATATAGTCCTAATCTGTGGGCCATTGGAGCATACAAATACCCTACTTCAGATGCAATTTTTTGCTGACTTTCTAAATCATATAATTTAAGACTACGCATTGTTTCCAGCCTGTCAGCCAGAATAATCAAAATTACACGTACATCTTTTGCAAATGAAAGCAGTAATTTCCTGAAGTTTTCTGTTTCAATTGAAGTATCCTTGTTATATAATTCCTTTACTTTTATAAGTCCACTTATAATTGCCTCGACACTCTTACCAAAAATATCTGCCACTTCATTAAGCACAACATCCTCATGTTGAATTACATCATATAGCAAAGCACAAATAATAGAAGTTCTTCCAAGTCCAATTTCTGATGCAACTATATTTGCAACTTCTAAAGAATGAATTGCAGATAACTTACCTGATGGTCTTCTATATTCTTTTTTTCGCTCCAGAGAAATCTCTATTGCTTTTCTTATTTCTGTAACATCGGCACTACTTAAAATATTTTTACAAGCTCTTAAAAGGTTCCTGTAATTTCTTTTAATCTCAATCTTTTCTGCCTCGCTTATTATTACCGGGTTTTCCATATTACTTTAATGTAAGATGTAAATATCTTAAAAGAAATAGTTTTCTTTCAATCGTTAATCTTCAAAAATATATCACAAATACATTTAAACAAAACATTCTGTCAAATCCTTTTAGATAAAAGTTGACTTTTGTTTGTATTTATGGTAAATTAAATGTTGATAACACATTGTTTAACAGCTTAAAAAATAGGAGTTATGAGAAATAGTGGTCTGTTTTTTGGAGGAATGATTGCCGGAGCATTAGTTGGTGCTGCAACAGCTTTATTGTTTGCCCCACAAAAAGGTTCTGAAACCCGTGATCAATTAAAAAACAAGTTAAATGAACTTGAAAAAGAAATGCAAAACACCAAAGACAAGCTTAAAGTTAAAGGTGGAGAGCTTAAAGAAGAACTTAAAGAAAAAATTCACAGCATTGAACAAAGAATTGAAAAACTACTTGAAGAGTACAAAAAAACATTGGAACCAACCAGTAGTGCAAATTAGTAGAAAATTAATTTTTTTTATTGCGGCCTGAAACTAATTTCTTATTTTGAAAAAGATTAGCTTCAGGCTTTTTTAATCTCTTTTACTATCATTGATTTTTTATTATGGACAGGAAAGAAACACTATCAGAAGAACTATCTGATATAAAGAATGAAATCAACAATTATATACAAAGTAAAATAGACCTTACAAAATTACAAGCTGCCGAAGATCTTAGCCGCTTTGTTTCAAGAATAGCAATTAAACTAGTATTATTTTATATTGCTATGTTTGTTTTACTTTTTGCTTCTATGGCTGGTGCCTTTGCAATTGGGTCGTATACACAAAGCAATGAATTGGGTTTTTTAATAATTGCAGGTATTTACCTTCTTTTTGCATTTATTTTTTACTTGTTTCGCGGAAAGTTGGTTCAGACTCCTATTATTAAAACTTTTGTACAAATGTTTTTTCAAAATTTTAGTAAGTATGACAAGGAATAAATATAGCCACATCAGAACTTTTAAGGATTTTGAGAATGAAAAAATCCAATTACACTATCAAATTCGCCTTTCTGAAAAGAAATTAGAAATTAAAAAACTGGAATTAAGAGAATATTTGAATCCATTTAAATTTTTCTCTTCTATGTTAAATGAAATGTATAAACCTGCATTTGATCTTATTAAATCAATTATTATGCACTTTATAGAGAGACAAAAAACGAAACACACCTCCGAATCAAGAAATAAAGAAACGACTGATTAACAATTATATTCGAATAAAAATCAATAGCAATAATAATTGTATAATTAAAAAAATATCTACATTTGCACAAAATTTGGTTTTCAAGGGTTTTAACAACCTAAGAATGAAAAGGGAATCCGGTGCTTAGAAAATCTAAAATTCCGGAGCTGTACCCGCAGCTGTAAGTTCCATGCTGTATTATTGAATTACTATTGCCACTGTTTAAATATAAATGGGAAGGCCTCAATAATAGGAACAAGCCAGAATACCTGCCAAAAAATATTATATTAAATGCTTCGGGAGCTAGGCTAAAATAGATTTCAATATAAATATCTGTTATCTATCTCCTGTTGCGCATCTTAATTTTGCTGATGTATAGATTTCTATTTGTTGTATTGATATTTGTTGGGACTGGCTTGTCTGCATTTGCACAGTTATTTTTTATTCCTGAGGATTCAACATATTCTCACCTGGATGACACTTTACTAATTCAGGAAGTTGAAATTATTTCTCCTGTTTCTAAACAATATCAGGTTGGTAGTAAAAACCAAACATTTACACCTATTCAAAAACAAAATGTTATTTATGGCTCATTAACCAACCTACTTTCAAGATATTCACCAATCTACATTAAAACGGATGCCGGAGGTCTAGCATCTTTTAGTATTAGAGGAACTTCTTCTACTCATACTTCGGTATTTATAGGCGGGTTAGATATAAACTCTTTAACATTAGGAAGTTCAAATTCCAGTAGTATTCCTATTTTTCTATTTGATAATCTTAATTTATCATATGGAAGTTCGTCTGCAGCAAATGGCTCGGGGTCTATTGGAGGAAGCGTTCGTCTTGGATTGAACTCAAATTTTAATAACGGAATCAACGGTGAAATTATTGGATCAACAGGTTCCTTTGGTGAATACTTTGGAGGTGCTAAAGTATTTATAAGTAATGGCAAACTTGAATCTGTAACCAGATTTCAGCACTATCAAATTGAAAATGATTTCCCATTTCTGAACACTGCATATTACGATCGTGAATTAAAAACGTATCATAAAGATAAACAACGAAATGCTTCTATTGAAAACAAACATTTCATACAACAATTCAATTATAAAATTAATGATAATCAAGTAATCGAATCATTTGTTTGGTATAGTGACACATGGCATGAAGCACAACCTAATATGACTTCTAATATTAATCTCAGCACCTCACCCCGACCTATTGAAGATGAGAACTTCAGGTCATGGATCAGCTACAAGAATCATTCTAATAGGATTCAATTTGCAATTGAAGGTGGCTATGTAAAAGATAAAGCAATTGATAATAATGACTATGAAAATACCATAGAAACTCAACGTGCTGTAGGTAATATTGCTATTAAATTTAATACTGGAAAAATCAAATATCAATTTGATGCAAAATACAAATACATAATACCTGAGGTTTATGCTTATTCTGATAATATTTCGGAACAACACCTTGACTTACATGGGGCTATTGCATTTTGCCCTATTTCAAAACTTAAGACTACTCTAAATCTAAGACAACAGTATGTCACTAAATATCATGCCCCTTTTACTCCTGCCTTGGGCCTTGATTACATTTTATTATCAAAAGAAAATCATCTGCTAAAAGCTGTTGGTAACATTCAAAAATCTTATAAAATACCAACATTAAATGCCAGATATTGGGGTCAGGAAGGATATAGTGGTAACGAAAATATCTTACCTGAAGAAGCCTTTAGCTATGAGACAGGTATTGATTACATGTATAATAAAAACAGTACTACCGTAAAATTTAAGGCAAACTATTACTTTATGGATGTTGATAATTGGATTATCTGGATTCAAAGTACAAATGCCTGGACAGCCCAAAATATATTAAAAGTAGAAGCAAAAGGAATTGAAATTCAGGCTGATTTAAGACAAAACATTGGTCCAATTAAAATCTTAGCCGGAATAAACTTTGCGTTAAATTCTACTGTAAATAAAAAAAGTAATTTAGAAGGAGAAAACTCCGAAAATTATATTAATCGTCAGGTTATTTACACTCCTAAACAAATAGGCAACTCTTTCATCTCTGTTCTTTATAAAAGTTATAATCTGAATATAGATGGTTCATATACAGGGTTCAGATACTTTGATTATACCGACGATAAGATTGATGGATATCAATTAATAAACATTTCTGGAGGAAAAGACTTTCGTATAAATAATTCTGTACTATCAGCAAATCTATCTATAGATAATGTCTTAAGTGAGCGATATCAAAATCAATATCAATATGCAATGCCGGAAATCAACTGGCATTTTACAATTAAATATAAGTTTTAAAAATTAATAAATTTAATATCTAACAAAATGAAAAAGTTACTTTTTATTTTCATGGCTATGGGCATATTCTTCTCTTCATGTGAAGATGATGATAGCACTTCTTCTAATCCTTCATATGTCGTTGAAGCTTCGGATGCTTTTATCGTAAATTATGGTAGTTATTCAAGCACTGTTGGTTCTATTTCTGGATTCGATATAGATAATTCAAAGATGTACAGCTATGTTTTTGAGTCTGTAAACGGTCCTGCTATGAACGGGAAACCTCAATATGCATATGAATACAACGACAAAATTTATTTCATGGGAAACAATGTTGATGAAGTATTTTATGTTAATTCAACAACTTTAGAGCAAACAAAGAATGGTGTAACTACTGATATTGTAAAGCCACGTTATTGTGTTGGTGATGGAAATTATTTATATATTTCTTGTTACGGAGGTGATGTATGGAGTGATGCAACATTAGGTTATATTGCAAAATACAATATTAAATCAAATACAGTTGAAAGCACAATTGAAATAGCAGGAGGTCCTGAAGGACTAGAAATTGTAAATGGTAAACTTTATGTTGCTCTAAACTATGCAGCCCAAATTGCTGTTGTTGATTTGGATACTGAAGATATTTCCTACATTACAACACCTTCAGTAACATCTTACTTCTTAAAAGATGACTCTGATAATTTATATGTATCACTTTTAAGCACATACACAGACCCTAGTGCAGTAACAGGTTTAGGGTACATCAATACAACAACAGACGAACTTGCAAGTACATATTCATTATCGAATGTAAGTACAAACTATGCTTCAATTATGACATTTAATGCAGATCAATCTAAAATTTATATTGCGGCTGCAAGTTGGGTTGAAGACAATGGAACATGGGTTCAAAAAGGTAGTATTTTTGCCTTTGATACAACTACAAAAACTTTTGATTCAAGTCCATATATCTCTTCTATAGATGGGTTAAATGCACTTTCTGTGAATCCAAACACAAATGATTTATATGTGTTAATCTCCAACAGTACAACAACAACAGGAAAATTAGTAGTTTATGACGAGAACGGAGATTATCAGGCCGAATACCAAACAGGAATCTCTCCTAGTTGGGTTTTATATAAAGAACAAACTGTTGAATAATATATCAAAATAATATTTTGTTTTTTCAATATTAATCCGGCAATAACATGCCGGATTTTTTTATTTCTCTACTATCCGGTTTCGTCATTATTATTAATTATATATTTTCTTATTTTTGTTTGTTTTCAATATTAAATATGCCACTTGATAATGAGCAAAACAGATATTCAGGAAAGAATAATCTTTTTAAAAGATACATTAAACAAACACAATTATAATTATTACGTTCTAAATCAACCGCAGGTATCTGATTATGAATATGATCAATTAATGAATGAATTAATTGATCTCGAAACAAAGTACCCTGAGCTTGAAGATGCTGACAGCCCGACACAAAGAGTTGGCAGTGATCTTTCTAATGATTTTCAGCAAGTAATACATCAATATCCAATGCTTTCATTGGGTAACACCTATAATGAAGTTGAAATTGCGGATTTTCATCAAAGAATTACAAAAGCAATTGGTGATGATATAGAATATGTTTGTGAATTAAAGTATGATGGCACCTCAATTAGTTTAACTTATGAAAAAGGAAAACTAATTCAAGCTGTTACTCGCGGGGACGGAGAAAAAGGTGATGATGTTACTGCCAATGTAAAAACCATTAAAAGTATCCCACTTAGTATACATGGTGATTATCCTGATTCATTTGTAATTCGTGGTGAAATTTTATTACCCAACTCCGAATTTTTAAGCATCAATGAAAAAAGAGAATTGAATGGAGAAGCTCCATTTGCTAATCCAAGAAATGCGGCAGCAGGATCTTTAAAAATGAAGAAAAGTTCTGAAGTGGCTCAGCGAGGATTGGATTGTTATCTTTATTATTTATTAGGTGAAAAATTACCTTCAGATATTCATTCTCAAAATTTAGAAACTGCACGCTCATGGGGATTTAAGATTCCTACACACTATAAGATATGTAAATCACTTGACGAGATAAATGCCTTTATAAGCTACTGGGATAAAGAAAGGTATAATTTGCCTTTTGAAATAGATGGTATTGTAATTAAAGTTAACAATATTAACCTGCAAAACGAATTAGGTTATACTGCAAAATCTCCAAGATGGGCTATTTCTTATAAGTTTAAAGCGGAAGAAGCCTACACAAGATTATTATCTGTCAGCTATCAGGTTGGAAGAACTGGTAAAATTACACCTGTTGCAAACCTAGAACCGGTACAATTAGCAGGAACTACTGTAAAAAGGGCATCATTGCATAATGCCGATATTATCAATCAGCTTGATCTGCACGAAAATGATATGGTATATGTGGAAAAAGGTGGTGAAATTATCCCTAAAATCACAAAGGCAGATGAGAGCTCCAGAGATCCCTTGGCAACAAAAATCCAGTTCATTGAAAAATGTCCTGAATGTGGTACATTATTGATCAGACCAGATGGTGAAGCTGCACACTTTTGTCCAAATGATAAAGCTTGTCCTCCTCAGATTAAAGGTAAAATCGAACATTTTGTAAGTCGGAAAGCTGTAAACATAGATTCCTTTGGAGAACAAATTGTAGATCTGTTATATGAAAAAGGCCTGGTTACTAATGTTAGCGAAATATATGATTTAACTTTTGATACATTAAATGGTTTATCCAGAGTAGTTGAAGATGACCAAAGCAAGAAAATATTTACATTCCAGGAAAAATCAACTCAAAACTTACTTGCAGGCATTGAAGCCTCTAAAAACATGCCGTATCCGAATGTACTATTTGGTTTAGGTATAAAGCATGTAGGAGCCACAGTTGCAAAGGTTTTATGCAAGAACTTTAACACCATAGATAAACTTGCATCTGCAACTTTTGAAGATTTGGTTGCAATTGATGATATTGGCCCTAAAGTAGCAGAAAGTGTTATCAATTATTTTAAGGATGAAGACAATCTTAAACTTATTGAAGGATTAAAACTTAAAGGGTTAACTCTTGAAAGTGAAGATCAAATAAACGACAGCGAAAAACTTAAAGGTCTTTCTTTTGTAATTAGTGGTACATTTGAAAATTATTCTCGTGATGAGCTTAAGGCCATTATTGAGGCTAATGGAGGAAAGAACCTAAGCGGTGTTTCTAAAAAAACATCGTATCTTGTGGCAGGAGATAAAACAGGCCCAAGCAAACTTGAGAAAGCGGAAAAGTTAAACGTTAAAATTATTAACGAAACTGATTTTATTGAATTATTAGAAAATTAAATCTGTGAACTACTTTAAAAAATTGAGAATAAAAATTGGTAATTATTTATTAAATCGTAAGCTTAAAAAAAGAATTCAAACCCCTGTAATTTGCAACTTAAAAAATGCAAAATCAATAGGTATCGTTTATAATTCTTTATCTGACCAAGATATAAATGCTATTAAGAAAGTAGAAAAAGCTTATCAAAATATAAATGTTGAATTATTAGGTTTCTCTAATTCTAAAATGTTAAAAGATAATCAGATTAGTGATCAAAAACACTATTTTATCTGTTTAAAAGATTTTAACTGGCTATTTCAGCCAAAATCAGAGTTATTAAAAGAATTCATCTCAAAAGATTTTGATATTCTTATTAACTTATATACAAAAGAGGAATTCTGTATTGAGTATATTATCAGATCGTCGTATGCCAAGTTTAAAGTCGGACCTGCTCATTTGAATCAGCAAATGCACGATTTAATGATCGATGGTGGTGAAAAAAAGGATAATATTTTATATCTTAATGAGCAAATTGATCATTATCTGAGTATAATAAATAATTGATTAGTATAAACTATAAATACCTCGCAAATTAACCATCATAAAACATTTCACTATGAAAAATAACATAACATACTTAATAATCACATTGTTATTTTTATTGTCATCATGTATGACTCATAAAGTTGAAAGAGTATCTCCAGATGAAGCTATTGATCTAAGCGGAAGATGGAATGATACAGATTCTAAGATGGTTGCAGATGCAATGGTTGATCAAATTTTATCAGGATCATGGATTGATAATTACACAAGAAACAATCAAGGAAATAAGCCGGTTGTTGTTGTTGGACTGATATATAATAAATCACATGAACATATTAGTTCAGATACATTTATAAAAGATATAGAAAAGGCATTTATAAATAGTGGACGAGTAAGACTTGTGCAAGCCGGTGATAAAAGAGAAGAATTAAGAAAAGAAAGAGCTGCTCAACAAGAATTCGCTTCTTTAGAAACAGCAAAACAATGGGGTAAGGAATTAGGTGCTGACTTCATGCTTAACGGGGACCTAAATTCTATAGTTGACACCTATAAAAAAGAAAGGGTTAACTTTTATCAAACAAACCTGGAACTATCTGATCTTGAAACCAATGAAATTGTTTGGATGGGAGATAAAAAAATCAAGAAATATATTACAAAATAAATTACATGGCTGTTATTCTTTTATTTTAATACAGAAAGAGTAACATGCCTTATTTAACGTATATTTATGATGTACTTCCCTAATAATCTAAAATTTATATTTGTTATATTTTTCATATTTACAACAATTAGTTGTGCTACTTACTATCAAAAAAATTATCAATTACAAACTTTCATTACAAGTGGTAATTTTAATGCAGCAGAAAAACTCTTAGATAAAGATACCAAATCAGAAACAGGAATAAACAGAGTTCTTTATTATTATAATCAAGGTGTTGTAAACTTTATGCTTGGAGACTATGAAGAAAGCAACTCATTTTTTAATAAAGCAGACCTGTACAATGAAGATTATAGAGTAAACTACGCAAATGAAGCTTTGGCTTTAATCTCTAATCCTATGATTAAGCCTTACAAGCCAGAAGATTTTGAAGCTGTAATGGTTCACTACTACAAATCACTTAACTATTTAATGCTAAACAACTTTGAAGATGCTCTTGTAGAATGTCGCAGAGTTAATATTGTATTACACCAGCTTAACGACAAGTATAAAAAAACAAAAAATAAGTATTCTGATGATGCCTTTGCTCATAACTTGATGGGGATGATATATGATGCATCTGGCGATAAAAACAACGCCTTTATTGCCTATCGAAATGCTTATGAATCATATGAAAACAACTACAAAGTACTTTTTAATCTCCACTCCCCTATTCAGTTAAAAAAAGACCTTGTGCGCACGGCCTATCAAGCTGGGTTAACAAAAGAATATGAAGAATACAGCCATCAGTTTGACCTCCAATATAATTCTGAAGATGACTCTAATGCCTCACTTATTTTTCTATGGATGAATGGATTCGGTCCTGTTAAATCAGAGTGGAGTATTAATTTTACTAATGCCGGATATAGTAATGGTTGGGTTACCTTTGCTAATGATGAATATGGATTGGACTTTCCTGTGTATATTGGTAATCGTAATAAAAGAGAGCAGAATGCTTTTAAAAATTTATCCTTCCTAAGAATTGCATTCCCTAAATATGTAGAAAGAAAACCTGCATTTAATCAAGCCATAATAACCATTGACAGCCTTGAGTATTCTTTAGAATTATCTGAAGATATTAATGCTATTGCCTTTCAGTCGTTAAAAGACAGAATGCTAAGAGAAATAACAAATGGTATTGCACGACTTGTTACAAAAAAAGCTTTAGAAAGTATTGCAAACAATGAAAACAAGAATTTAGGCACAGTTATTAGTATTGTAAATGCTCTAACAGAGAAAGCTGACACCCGAAATTGGCAATCGCTTCCCTATTCAATACACTACGCAAGAATCCCTCTCAAAAAAGGCACTAACGACATTAAACTGAAGGTAAATGGCATGAATAATACCGAAGACTTTCAGTTTAACATAAATGAAAAAGAAACTATTTTTTTCACCTTTCACCAGCTTGATAATTAAGTGAAGTTTACATTTGAAAAACTCACACATTCATCAATAAATATAGGGCATTCAACGAAAATATATTTTGTTAATTCTTAAAAAATATAAATTTACTATTCTGATTATTACATTGAATTATAGTGAACATAAATAAACACAATTATAATCCTTATTTAAAACGCTGGAAGACACAATTTAGTCTTATTGCTGATTTAATGGATGGATCTATTATTCTGGCGGGAGAAATTGAACCCAATAAGATCATTGCAATAGCCTATAATAATCCACAAGAAAACTCCTTGTATAAAGGAAGTAAGAATGATGAAAGCATAACAATTCAAGTTTTAAGCAATAAGAAAAAGCTATATATTTCAAATTTACAATCCCATAATCAATATCAAAACACCATAGAATTTTACGCTAACATTAATTGTTTTTATTGTATTCCTATAATTGATCCATCTAATGAAATATTTGGAGCACTTTGTTTATATTCAAAAACAAAAAATAATTTTCCTTCAGAAAAGATAGTTCAGTTTGAAAAATTGAAACAAATTATTGAAGATGATTTAAAAGAAATTGAAAAATCGAGTATTGATTATAATATTAGCAGAGATACCCTATTAGATGACGAAGAAAAATTTAAACAATTTTTCCACTCCTCTCCTATGGGAATTTTTTATTGGAATACAAATCTGGTTATTACTGATTGTAATGAGAAATTTTGTGAAATATTAAAATCAGACAGAGCAACATTACTTGGGCTTAACTTAAACCAAATAGCAGACAAAAGGCCAATACCTTGTATTCAAGGCGCAATAAAAGGCGTACACGGTGAATATGAAGGAGAATATAATACAACCACAAGCCTTGAATCTACCTATGTATTACTAAAGGCGTCTCCTGTTTTTAATGAAAAAAATATTATTTGCGGCGGCATAGGTACAATAGAAGATTTATCATATAAAAAACAAATTCAGGATGCATTAAAGTCTAGTGAATTAAAATACAGAGATTTAGTAGAAAAAATAAACGACGTCATTTTCACCATTGATCCTGAAGGAATATGTACATACATTAGTCCGGTCATAACTTTGTTTACAGGATACTTACCGGAAGAACTCATTGGACATCACCTGTTAAATTTTATTCACGAAAACTACAAGTATAATTTCCATGAAGCACTAAATAATGTTCGAAAAGGATCTGTTGTACTTATCGAAGTAAAAGTTAGAGACAAAAGTAATAACTATCAATGGGCCAGAGCTTCATTACGACCTACTTACGACATCAATAACAATTTTATTGGAACCCATGGTATAGCTCAGGATATTGGCGAAACAAGAACGGCTGAATCATCCTTAAAAGAAAGTGAAGAGCAATTTAAGTTAATTGCGACTCATATATCAGATATTATTTATGAGTGGAATCCTATTACTGATGAACTTATATGGCATAGTAATCCAAATATAATTTCACCGGAATTAAAAAAAATCAACACCTTTACTGGTTTAAACAATTTAATCTCACCATACGATAAAGATAAGATTAACGACTATTGGCGCAATGCAATAAATAAACTAGGCGCGTGGAAAACTGAATTCCGAATTAATATTAGTAAAGATATAATTAAACATGTCCTTGGTAATGGAATAATTTTATTCAAAGGAGATATCGCTTATAAAGGAATTGGAACATTAACCGATATTTCTAAAGAGAAATCATTAATAAGCAATTTAAAACACAGTAATGAAAAGCTGGAACTTAATATTGCTAAATTAAATGGTTTACTATCGGTTATTCCGGATATGATGTTTGTTTTTAATCATAAAGGGATTATTATAGATTATCATACAAATGAAGCAGATATACTTTTTGAGAATGATTCAAAATTTTTAAATAAAAATGTATTAGAAGTCTTTCCATTAGATATAGCCAAATTAACAATTGAAAAAATTGATTTAGTAATAAGTACTAAACAAACAAGCACATACAATTACGAACTTTTTATTAAGAATGAATCCAGGATATTTGAATCAAGAATGGTATTTGTAAACCATCATCAAACCCTAGCTATTGTTCGCGATGTTACAGAACGTGAAAAAGATAAACTCGAATTAATAAAGGCCAAAGAAAAAGCTGAGGAAAGTGACCGATTGAAATCTTCATTCTTAGCAAATATGAGTCATGAAATCAGAACCCCAATGAATGGTATCATAGGCTTTTCTGAATTATTAAGATCAAGAACACTTAATCCTGAAGAACGAGAGTATTATACATCTGTAATTGTAAATAGCGGCAAACAACTTCTTGACATCATTAATGATGTCCTGGAAATATCTAAGATAGAAACCGGCCAGATTGAATTGTACTTATCCAGAGTTAATATCAATAATCTTATAAACAACATCTGTGATATTTTCTCTCAAAGAATTCAAGATCAGAATAATAATATAAAAGTTTATTTACCGCTTGACAATGAAAATGCAGAAATTTATACTGATGAAAATAAGCTAAGACAAATATTAACTAATTTGGTAAGCAATGCAATAAAGTTTACTAAAAATGGTACCATAGACATTGGCTACAATGTTGTAAATCACAGTTTCCTTGAAATCTACGTTAAAGATACAGGCATAGGAATAGCTAAAGATGAACAAATCAAAATATTCGAAAGATTTGCTCAGGCTAATCCTCAAATAACAAAAATACATGGAGGAACAGGTTTAGGTTTATCTATTTCGCAAAGCTTAATAGAACTATTAGGTGGTAAGATATGGGTTGACTCCGAATTAAATGTTGGTTCCAAATTTACTTTTTCCATACCATTAAAGTATGAATAAACCCTACAATTTTATACATATATTAACAAATAGCCTTTCTAAACTTATATTTTGAATTATATATTATTAATTTCTCTTAAAATATTTTCTGTTAAGAATAATGAGGTGGGCTTTTAAATACATTTGCAAAAATTAATAATGCAAATAAGTATTGTATGTTCAGACATCAAGGTAAAAGCAGAACATTAAAGCAAAATCTGCAGATTGCAACACTTTTGTCTTTTGTAGCAGGAATGGTAAATGTAGTCGGTTTCTTATCTTTTGGAAGATTGACTACAAATGTTACAGGTCATTTTGCATTATTTATTTATGATGTAGCTGAGTTAGACTTTTGGAAAGGCACTATATTTTTTGTGTATATCTTTTCCTTCTTCTTTGGATCTTTTACATCAAGCTTTATGATTGAAATATTCAAAGAAAATAAAAAACTAAATGTTTTTTTATTACCAACTATACTTGAAAGCTTGATTTTGATCAATATTGGCTTCTTTAGTAATTATATAATTATAACACATCCCGATATTGTTGTTTGTCTTTTACTTTTTGCCATGGGGCTCCAAAATTCATTTGTAACCAAAATCTCAAATGCAATTGTTAGAACTACCCACTTAACCGGACTTTTTACTGATTTAGGTATAGAAATTTCTCAATTATTCTTCCCTAAAACACATGTAGACAAAGTAAATTTATCATCAACTATTAAACTAAGAATTTATATTATAGTTTTCTTTTTTTCTGGTGGATTAACTGGCGGATTTTTATACTCTAAAGTTGATTTAAAATTAAACACTTTGCTAATTGGAGCTTTAATTTTATTATTTGGAATTTTTTATGATGATTTCAGATATAGAATTATTAGAAACAGAAGAAAATACAAAGAAAGAAAAGCTCAAACAATCTAAAATAAATCCAAAAGTTTAATTGTTAGTAAAAAATCAGACAGACAATAAAAAGACACAGTCATAGGATATTCTTAACATCCTTGTAAGCATTTCATTTTATGATTAATAATAAGTCACAACATGACACTATTTATATCTTAAAATAACAAAGGATTTATTCAATACAATCAATCAGAAGGTCTACTTATTTCAATTAACCTCAGGCTATATTTCTACCTATGTAGATTTGCTCTAGATCAAAATAGTGTCCCATATTATAATGCTAAAATAAAAAGGATTTGTAATTTTAGGGCCTTGCAAGAATTTTTAACGTATTAAATGCTTTTTATTTCAATCTCATTCAAAAAGTATATTGCGTAAAAAATCCCTCAAAATTGATAAAAACACAATAGCTTTTTAAATACTTTTAAATGAATAGCATATTTAAACCTAAATTTTTCACACTATTAAAAAGTGGATTTAATCACAAACAAATAACTTCTGATATATTAGCAGGTATTATTGTTGGTATAGTTGCCTTACCTCTTGCCATTGCCTTTGCCGTAGCTTCTGGTGTTTCGCCTGAAAAAGGATTAATAACTGCTGTAGTTGCTGGTTTTATAATCTCTTTTCTAGGAGGAAGTAGAGTACAAATTGGCGGACCAACAGGAGCTTTTATTATTATTGTATTTGGAATACTCGAAAAATATGGACTGAACGGTTTAATAATTTCTACCATCCTTGCTGGAGTAATTCTTATCGTTTTTGGATTACTTAAGTTGGGAAATGTTTTAAAATTCTTCCCCCAACCTTTAATTGTTGGATTTACAAGCGGTATTGCACTGATAATTTTTTCTACTCAAATTAAAGATGCATTAGGTATTGATGTAGGTAAAGTCCCTGCTGATTTTCTGGATAAATGGCATTTCTACTTTTCAAACCTTGAGCATATTAATTATACTGCATTAATTATTACAACTATTACAATTATAATTTGCGTATTCTCATCTAAATTAATCAAGAAAGTACCAGGCTCATTTATTGCTATAGTTCTGATTACAATCGTTGTCTATTTTTTCAAAATACAAGTAAGCACGATTGAAACCTTTTTTGGAGATATACCAAGAAATATTTCATTAGATATCCCTTCATTTAAACTATCTGATTTACCTAATTATTTTGCTCCTGCAATTACAATTGCATTACTCGGGGGAATTGAATCTTTATTATCTGCAGTAGTGGCTGATGGTATGATTAGTGGAAATCACAGATCAAATACTGAATTAATTGCTCAAGGAATAGCAAATATTGTAACACCATTTTTCGGAGGGATTCCGGCAACCGGAGCAATTGCACGAACAGCTACGAACATAAAAAATGGTGGACGCACTCCTATTGCAGGAATGGTTCATGCATTTACTCTATTGCTAATTATGCTTTTTATCGGTCCTTTGGCAAAACTAATTCCAATGTCATGTTTAGCAGGTATTTTAATTGTTGTCTCATATAATATGAGTGAATGGCGATCATTTGTTTCTATCCTCAAAGGATCATTTTTTGATATTATTATTTTACTATCTACATTTATTCTTACTGTAATATTAGATTTAACCATAGCTATTGAGGTGGGAGTTGTTTTATCAGCTCTATTATTTATGAAACGCATGTCTGATATTGCGGATAAAAGAATTGATTATATTGTTGATACAGACCTAATTGATGATTATTCCCAATTGCCCTCTAATACAGGCATATATGAGATTAGCGGTCCATTATTCTTTGCCTCTTCTAAAAAGTACGCTCAGGTAATTGAAAAAATTGGTCTCGATTATAAAACTATAATAATTAGAATGAGGCATGTTTCTTTTGCTGACCAAACAGGTATGTATAACCTGAAAAGTTCTATAAAAACATTAATGAAGCATAATGTAAAAATTATATTATCAGGAATAAACGAACAAGTATATAAAGACTTTGAGAAGTTTGGAATAAATGAATTAATTGGATCTGAAAATATCTTTGAATCCTTTGACAAAGCTGTTTCTCACGTAAAAACTGATAAAGAAAAATAAATAGAAATATTATTCCATAGTATCAATAGTATTTGAATATAATATTGATACTATGATTTCCTTTTATTAAAGGAACTGTTATAAACCTGCCCTCCTTATTAACATTGATATATCCTCTGAAATACAAACTATTCCAATACAAATTTCAGTAAGTTATATAAATAGCATTTAATCTTACACATATATGGTTTACACCGTTCAATAATAGCTTCTTAATTTATATTTTTGAAAGTGTTATAACTTTTTTAAAGATTCAATACATGATATTTTACCGTATTAATTGAATTTTTGATACTTTTACGGCTCAATTAAAAAATAATCATGTCACAAAAAACAGATCAGCAATTTGAACATGTAATAACAGTATGTAAAGATATCTTTGAGAAAAAAATGAAAGACTATGGAACTGCGTGGCGAATATTAAGACCATCATCCATGACTGATCAAATTTTCATAAAGGCTCAAAGAATCAGAAGTATTGAAACTAAAGGTGTTTCTAAAGTTGATGAAGATATACGTTCTGAATTTATCGGAATTATAAATTATGCATCCATGGCCATTATTCAATTGAAATTGGGCCCATCTGATCAACCTGAGATGGATAATGAAAAAGCATTAGAGTTGTATTTGAAGAATATTTATAACGCTAAGAATCTAATGCTTAACAAAAATCATGATTACGATGAAGCATGGAGGAATATGAGAATTAGCTCTTTTACGGACTTAATTCTAATGAAACTTCACCGCACAAAACAAATTGAAAATAACCAGGGAAAAACAATTATATCAGAAGGAATTGATGCCAATTATTTGGACATGATCAATTATGCGATTTTTGCCATGATAAAGCTAGATTTTCCTGAAGAAGAAAATTAATGTAATTCGATGACTAAGATCTTTTATTACTTAAGCCGTTTAATTGTAGGATTAACATTCATGTTTTCGGGCTTTGTTAAAGCCGTTGACCCAATTGGAAGTGCAATTAAGTTTGAAGATTATTTAAATTCATTTCATTTTGGCAGTATAGCATTTATTGTAATACCATTATCATTTACTGTTTCTGCTATTGAATTCTTAACCGGGATTCATATCCTACTTGGAATTAGAATCAAAACATCTTCAACATTGGCGATGTTGTTTATGATAATTTTCCTTCCATTAACTTTAGGTATTGCCATTTTTAATCCTGTTACGGATTGTGGTTGTTTTGGAGATGCTCTAAAACTTACAAATTGGGAAACTTTTTTCAAAAATGTAGTTTTAATAATTCCGGCATTATTTCTTTTCCTAAATAGAAAAAATTTCACTTCAAATATCAATTCTTTAAAGCAATTTGTATTTACAATAGCGTCTTCTGTTATTATTCTGGGTGTTTCATATTATTCTTATAATCATTTACCCTTAATTGATTTCAGACCATTTAAAATTGGTAACAATATACATGAAGGAATGATTATTCCAGAGGGTGCAGAACAACCCGAATATGAAACTACTTTCATTATGGAAAAGAATGGGGAACAAAAAACATTTAGTGCCTCAGACTACCCTTATAATGATTCTACCTGGGTATTTATAAATAGCGAAACTAAAGTAATTAGTAAAGGATACGAACCTCCAATTCATGACTTTGTGCTAACAGATGACCAAGGCAATGACATTACTAACAACATTTTAGAAGATAAGTCCCCTACTCTTTTGGTTATTTCACCACAAATAAAAAAAGGAAGCTGGGGAAACAACATAGACAGCTTAAAACAAATTAATAAAGTATTGTTTGAAAGTGGAGTAAAAAGTTACTTTGTAACTTCCTCTAATTCTGATGATATAACAAACTTTGAATTTAATACAGAAGCTGGTTTTAATTACCTAACTGCTGATGAAACGTTATTAAAAACTATGATCAGAAGTAATCCCGGTGTATTATTAATTCAGGATGGTAATATCATTGGAAAATGGCATTATAATGATATTCCACAAGCAAAAAACATGGTAAATCCATCATCATTTGCCATTAAACAATTAAATGCTAAAAATGAGTTTAATAGAGTTCTATTAGTATTATTAAGCTTAATTATTATAACACTTGTAACGAAATTCAAAAAATAAATAATTTAATATAGTTTTAATTACAAACATTTATTACGATGAGACAAAACATTGTTGCCGGAAACTGGAAAATGAATAAGACTCTTCAAGAAGGAGTTGAATTAGCATCAGAATTAAACAGCATTCTTGCTGGAAAAACACCTAACTGTAAAGTTGTTGTTGGTGTTCCTGCTACTCACATTACTGAGGTTGTTAAAACTGTTGATACTGAAAAAATCTTAGTTTCTGCACAAAACTGTGCTGATAAAGAATCAGGTGCATACACTGGTGAAATTTCAGCAGCTATGGTTAAATCTACAGGTGCTGCATGTGTTATCCTTGGTCACTCTGAAAGAAGAGAGTACTATGGTGAAACAAACGAAATCCTTAAAGAAAAAACTAATTTAGCTTTAGCTAATGGTTTAACTCCAATCTTCTGTATTGGTGAAGTATTAGCTGAAAGAGAAGCTGAAAAACAAAATGAAGTTGTAAAAACTCAAATTGAAGAAGCTCTTTTCCACCTTTCTGCAGAAGAATTTGGTAAGATTGTTTTAGCTTACGAACCAGTATGGGCTATCGGAACTGGTAAAGTTGCAACTCCTGAGCAAGCTCAAGAAATTCACGCTTATATTCGTTCTGTTGTTGCTGACAAATATGGTGCTGAAGTAGCTGATAACTGTTCGATCCTTTACGGAGGAAGTTGTAAGCCTGATAATGCAAAAGAATTATTTGCTAACCCAGATGTAGACGGTGGTCTTATTGGTGGTGCATCTTTAAAAGCAAGTGATTTTGTTGGTATTATTGATGCTTTTTAATTAAAAATCAATCGATATTTATATAAGCCGTCTGATAAGACGGCTTTTTTTATGCAGAACTTATTGCTAATTTTGGCCACAATAATTTAAATTGAAAATACAACTCTAATGCAATACACAAAAGTATCTTTCTCAATTAATCCAATTAATGATTTTATCAGAGATATCTTAACTGCTGAACTTGCAGAATTTGATTTCGATAGCTTCGAAGAAACAGAAGATGGTCTTAATGCCTATATTCCATCCTCCAGTTTTTCTCCTGAGGATATTGATAATTGTCAGATTGTTCAGAATGATGATTACGAAATAAAGTATAGTGCAGAGGAAATGCCTGATCAGAATTGGAATGAAACCTGGGAGAAACACTTTTTTAACCCTATAATTATTGATGATCGTTGCATTGTCAGAAGTCCTTTTCATCAAGATATACCAAAAGCTGATTACGAAATATTAATTGAGCCAAAAATGGCCTTTGGAACTGGTCATCATGAAACAACAGGCTTAATGATCAAACACATCTTAGAAAGAGACTTTAATAGCAAATCAGTGCTGGATATGGGATGTGGAACAGGTATTTTAGGAATACTTTGTGCCATGAAAGAAGCGAACAAAGTTACAGGTATTGATATTGAAGAATGGGCATACAATAATGCAATTGAAAACATCAATCTTAATAACATTAAACAAATGGAGGTTTTCTGCGGAGATGCATCATTATTAGGAAATGAAAGCTTTGATGTTATTTTGGCAAATATAAACCGCAATATTCTGCTTGAGGATATCAATAAATATGTAAAAGTTCTTAATCCAAATGGAACATTAATGTTAAGTGGCTTTTATAATTCGGATATTGATGTAATTGATAAGGAGTGTTCAAAAAATAACTTAATAAAGAAATCAATTAAGGAAGATAACAATTGGGTAGCGATTGCGTATATGCTTTCAAAATAATAACCTATGAGAATATTTTTACTGCTGTTTTTTATTATAGTCTTTTCATTTTCTACTTATTCGCAAAAACTTTTCAGCGACAATCCTGAAGAATTTATCCCGACACTGGATGAATTATTTAAATCTGTTCCTGATAAAAAGTATGCAAAGGAATATATCGAAGAGTTATCATTATTTTGGTTAAATCCGGAGTTAAGTAGTGAATTAAAATTAGTCATTATTGATAACTGTAATCAGATGGCAATAAAAAAAGCCAGACCTATTCCCGATTATGTAACCTATCTGAGTACAATTCGCCAATATATTGAATCTGATATTTCTGAAAGCAGTTTCAATGCATGGAATTCTGCAATTACAGACCTAATAAATAAAAAGCGCTTTCCTTTGAGGAAAGTTAATGAATTATTATCTACGACTGGAGATCTTTTAGATAATAACACCATCTATTCGACACCGTCAACAAAATGGAATTCAAGCAATAACAACTGGGAGCTCATTTATAATGAAAACAAGGAACTAATTGGGATATTTCCTGATTTAAGCCTGACTTGTTTCTCAAAAAATGACAGTATTAAGATATTTGAAACCTCAGGAAAGTTCAATTACACTTCAAATATATGGAAGGGCGACAAGGGTAAAGTAACATGGGAACGATCCGGATTTTCTGCGGATTCTGTGTTCGCAACTTTCAATAATTACTCTATTCCATTTAAAGATGCGATGTTCGAATTAGACTCAGTTAATTTTTATAATTATATCTATTTTGATCATGCACTGAAAGGTACATTGAAGCACAAAGTAATGAATATTAATAAAGCTGAAACATCTTCGTATCCTCAGTTTTTATCCACAGAAGAAAGATTTAATTTAAATAATATTCATCCTAACATAAATTACGAAGGTGGTTTTGCTCAGAACGGAGCTAAATTCCTAGGTGCAGGTACATATGAAAATCCTGCTACCATTACTATTTTCAGACACGATACACTCTTTATAACTGCTAAATCACTTTATTTTGCCTTACGTAAAGATCAAATATTAAGTACCGATACCGAAATCAAAATTCAGTTAGATACAGGCTATATATATCATCCCGGACTAACCTTTAAATTAATGGCAGACATTAATGAATTACACTTAATCAGAGATGGTGAAGGTTTAGCTATCAGTCCTTACTTTAACACATTCCATAATGTAAGTATGGATATCGAATTACTTAGCTGGAACCTGGATGAAGATGTAATGAATTTAAAAATGGTATCCGGTGCTGCAGAAAATCATGGATCCTTTGAGTCGCTGAGTTATTTTAGAGAAAGTTTTTACAATAAATTACAGGGCATGGATGCTATGCACCCATTGCAAGGTTTGAAAAACTGTTCCAAAATGTTTAAGGGAAAACCTTTTACTGCATACGATTACGCCCAAATGATTGGTTTACCTGAGGCTCAGGTAAGACAGCAGGTTATTCAGCTATCTTTTTATGGCTTTATTGGCTATAATGTTAATACTGACGAAATAGAAATCAGACAACGACTAAATGATTATCTATTATTCAGGTTAGGCAAAAAAGACTACGATGTTATTCGTTTTGCATCAAACACACCTGGTAGAGTTGAAAATGCAAAGATTGACCTTCTAAATTATGATTTAAATATTAACGGAGTAAAATCCATATCAATTTCAGATAATCAAAACGTTGTATTCTTCCCTAAGGATGAAAAAATACTTCTGAAAAGAAACAGAAACTTCATGTTTGATGGAGTTATTAATGCTGGTATGTTAAACTTATATGGCGCCGGTTTTAAATTCAATTATGACGACTTTTTAATTGATATGACAAATATCGATTCACTAAGGATGCAGGTTCAAACAGGTGAACTTGATTACTTTGGTCATCCAAAATTAACCTATGTAAAAAACGCCATAGAAAAACTTTCCGGATCTTTAAAAATTGATAAGCCCGATAATAAATCAGGAAAAGATTACTACAGCGAGTATCCTATATTGCATAGTACATCAGAATCATATGTTTATTACGACAAACCTGAAATTCAGGAAGGTATTTATGACCGGGAGAAATTCTACTTCCGTTTAGATACTTTTTCAATGGATAGTATTAGCCAATTATCACGAAAAAATTTCGACTTTGCAGGAACCTTTGTCTCTAACATCTTCCCTACTTTCACTGAGAACTTAACGGTTCAAACTGATTATTCATTAGGATTTAACAGAAATACACCTGAAGATGGATATGACATTTATGATCATAGGGCAACCTTTATTGCTAATATAGACCTTAGTAACAAAGGTTTAAGAGGTAATGGTACCTTAAACTACATAACTTCTACATCTAAATCCGAGAACTTCATATTCTTACCTGAAGAAACTAAAGGTCAGGCATATGATTTTACGGTAGCAAAACAAGAAGATGGTGTAGAATATCCAGATATCACAGGTAGGTTCAATTTTGTAAGTTATTATCCATACAAAGATAAACTGGAATCCAAAAGTCAGGAAGAGGCATTTACCTTGTTTAATAACGAAGCCCAGTTAGAAGGTACAATAACTATTGCAAAAGCCGGAGCAACGGGAAAAGGAACCTTCTATATGGATAAAGCAAATATCGTATCCCCTGCTATGACATTCGGAGGACACACCATGCTTGCAGACTCCTCTGATTTCAATTTAGTTAGCGGAGATATGGGGGATGTATCATTTAATACAACTAACTTAATTTCAAATATCGATTTTGAAACAAGAAAAGGTAATTTCGTATCAAAATCAGGTGGTAGTTTAGTTAACTTTACTGATAACAGATATGTATCCTATATTAGTGAGTTTTCATGGGATATGGATCTGAATAACATTTATATGGGAGCCAGTGGATCTGAAGGTAACCGATTTGTTTCAACTCACAGAAGACAAGACTCTTTAGATTTTAGAGCCCCACTGGCAAGATATGATGTTGAAAAGAAAGTAATTTATGCAGAAGAAGTTAAAGATATAAAGGTTGCTGATGCAGATATACAACTTCACGACGGATTTATTACAATATACGAGGATGCAGAAATGGCTCCTATTGATAGTGCTGTTATCTTATTAAATGATTCAACATATTCGCATACTATTTATAATTCGCACCTGAATATTGATGGTAAATATGATTATACGGGGTATGGAGAATATGATTATATCAATGGTAATGGAAAGAAATTTACGATTCAAATGAATGAAATCAAGCTAGATGAGAATTTAAGTACAACAGCATCTGGTACTATTGTTGAATCTGACTTATTCACTTTTGATAGGAATTTTACATTTAAGGGAAAATCCATCCTACACGCAAAACAACAACATCTGACATTTGATGGAGGTGCTCAGATGCTTCATAAATGTAGTGGTGGACCTCAAACATTTGTTTATTTTAATTCTATTATAGATCCTTCCAATGTTTTAATACCTATTGGTGAGGAACCTGTAAATTATGAAAGAGAAAATATATACAGAGACTTCTTTATCACTAAGGATTCTGCTCACGTATATTCTTCATTCTTACAATCACGCAAAGATTATAGTGATATTCCAATGATTACAGCATCAGGGTACTTGCATTTCAATAACAGCCAAAATGCATTTGAAATTGCACCTCTGCATAAAATTGAAAATCCTGATACTACAGGTATTGTATTTCAATATTCTAATACTGGCTGTGATATTAAAGCTGAAGGACCAATTGACTTTGGGATTGAATTAGGACAGTTTAAATATAAAAACGTTGGTACAATTATAGATAATCCTCAAAAAGAAAGAATCTCAATTACTACGGCAATGGGAATTGATTTCTTTTTTGATGAAACGATTATAAATATGATGGTAAACGCAATTAGTACATCAACAGCTTCAGAAAGTAAAATTAGCGATGGAACCCTTCAGAAGCGTTTTGCAGAATGGGTTGGTCCTAAAGAAGCTAAAAATATAATTTCAAAAAAGAATTCCGTTAAACAATTTGAGGAGTTAAATCCATTGTTAGATCAGATGTTCACTTTTGGAAATATTGATTTTACGTTTGATGGTCCTTCTCATGCATATGTATGCAATGGAACAGCTGATTTGACGTTAATTAAGAAATTTGTTATCAATAAAAAAGCTGAAGTTACAGGTGAAATTGTTAAGAAAAGAAGTGGGAACACCATTGATCTTATTATCAAGTTTGATGATGATACTTGGTTTTATTTCTCCCATAGAGGAGAAATGATGCAAACATTATCATCAGTTCCTGAATACAATGAAGCAGTTAAAACTTTAGATGAAGATAAAAGAAAGTTGAAAGGAGGATTAGGAGAAAAATCCTTTACTTATATTCTTGCTCCAGCGAGTAAGTTAAACCGATTCTCTAAAAAATATGGATATGCGCCAATCAAATCAAGTGTAGGTGCTGGTGGTCAGAAACTAATTAAAGGAGAAGGATCTGATGATTCCGGTGAAGAGGAAGATAATGTATCAGAAACGGAACAAACTGAACAATAATGATATAAAAAGAGTATTCCTTTTTGCTTTAAGTAATTAAGGAATACTCTTTTTCTTTAAAAGCTCATAGGTTTCCAAAACAACTGTTTTTTACCTAATTTTACATGCTCACAATTCAAAAAATTATGAACTATTTAAAAGTTAAAATTCTATTAAGCCTAATCATATTTCTTAGTTTGAATAGTTATTCTCAAACTAAAATATCTACTGATTTTAAAGAATATAGTCTGGAAATATTTAAATCAGAGAATATTAAAAACCTCGATATTAGAGGAAATCATGCTCAAATCAATCTTCTGAATTGGGATAAAGATTCAATTAGCGTTGAGACTTCAATTGAGATATTATCTGATAAACCTAATTTATCTAAAGAAATGCTTGATGAAATAAGAATTAAAGTAGTGACCTACGGCAATACACTTCAAGTAAAAACTACCACAACTGAGGATTTCAATAGAACAATTCCTTATAATGTTATCTATAATATTTTCTACCCTGTTGGAATGTCTTTACAATTAAAAAATTCAAATGGTGAGGTTAATATTGCGAATATATCAGGAATTACAAATCTAAAATTGGATTACTGTGATTTCAACATTAAAAATCTTTCATTTGAAAATGATTCCACAATCAATACTGTTGAACTGAATTACAGTCAAGGTTCTATTAATTCTTTTGGAAAAGGAAAGCTAATTGCAAATAATTCAAAAATAAATATTCATTCTGCTGTTGATGTTGAATTAACTTCTAATTATAACATCCTTTCAATTGATAATATTAAACACCTAAAGGGTGAATCTAAAATTGATAATTTGAAAATTAATCAGTGTGCAGATTTAAAGTTAAAATCAATCCAATCAATTGTTAATATTCAACAATTAAAGCTTGATGGATTATTTGAGGGTAGTAAAGGTTCATTAAACATCGGTAATACTTCAAGTGAACTTAAAAAATTAACCATTAACAATCAAAATACAAAAACAACATTAAAAATCAACGAATTGGTTTCCTATACAATAAACGGAGAAATTTATAAAGGAAAATTAATTCATCCACAAATAAATAATCTTCAACTTGTTAAAGAAACTGACAAGGTATCATTCAACGGAGTTATTGGTAACAATCCCCAAAGTGATACAAAAGTTATTATATTTAACACTAACCAAAACGTTGAATTTAAATAATCATAAAAATTTAAATTATGTCAATAGCTGATAGAATCTTCTTACTACGTACAAAAATGCTTAGTATGGGTATTGATGCCTATATAATACCAGGAAGCGATCCACATATGAGTGAATATACTGCTGCTCACTGGAAAAAACGTGAATTTATTTCAGGTTTTACAGGATCTGCAGGAACAGTTGTTATTTTGGCAGAGGAAGCAGGATTATGGACAGATAGTAGATATTTTATTCAGGCAGAGAACGAGCTAATTGACAGTGGAATTGATTTATTTAGAATGGGAGAAACAAGAACTCCTGATTATCCCGACTGGATTGCAGAAAGGTTAAATCCGGGAAGTACTCTGGCATTTGAAGGCGAAGTTTTTTCTATAGAAGATGCCCGTAAGCTTTCCAAAAAATTTAAAGCTTATGGAATATCAATAGATCCAAATCAAACTTTATTGGATGATATTTGGGAAGGCCGCCCTCCTATTCCAGAAAAGCCAATTATTTTGCATGAAACAGAACATGCTGGTTTAAGTCGAGTTGAAAAAGTCGAAAAAATAAGAGAAGAAATGCGAAATCAGGACGCATCTCATTATATAATAACTTCACTTGATGAAATTGCATGGACATTAAACCTTAGAGGAAGTGATGTTTCATACAATCCGGTTTTTCATGCATATTTAATTATTTCGTTAGATGCTGTTTATCTATTTGTTGATACTCATAAAATTACAGCAACTATTGGTAAGCAATTGGCTATTGATGATATTTCAATTCATCTTTATCCTGACATTTTTAAATGGATTAAAGATATGCCAACTGATTCAGGCTTAATGTTTGATCCTGTTACAACAAACGCTAAAATATACTCCTTAATTCCGCATGGTGTTATAAAAATTGAAAAAGGCAGCATTGTAAAAACACTAAAAGGAATAAAAAACAGCGTTGAGCAACAAGGCTTCAGAGAATCAATGAAAAAAGATGGTGTTGCAATGGTTAAATTCCTTTATTGGTTAGAAAATGAAGTACCTGGAGGAAAAGTAACTGAAATTTCAGCAGCTTCTCAATTAAAAAAGTTCAGAGCTGAATCAGATACATTTGTAGGTGAATCGTTCGCCACAATTTCCGCATTTGGCGATCATGGAGCTATTTGTCATTACTCCGTATGTGAAGATAGTAGCATCACACTTAATAATGATAATTTCTATTTGGTTGATTCAGGTGGTCAATATTACGAAGGAACCACAGATATTACAAGAACAGTACATTTAGGAACGCCTGGTGATCAACAAAAGATTGATTACACAATGGTTTTAAAAGGAAATATTGCTCTAGATACAACAAAATTCCCTGAAGGCACCAGAGGTGTTCATTTGGATATTCTGGCTCGTAAAGCACTTTGGTCACAAGGTTTAAATTATGGTCATGGTACAGGTCATGGTGTTGGTTGTTTTTTAAACGTTCATGAAGGTCCGCAAGCAATCAGACCTAATGATAATGGAGTTGCTTTGGCTGAAGGTATGATTACATCAAATGAGCCAGGTTTGTACAGAGAAGGCGATTATGGTATCAGAATAGAAAATCTGATACTTACTAAAAAAGAAATTACAACAGAATTTGGAACCTTCTTAGGTTTTGAAACATTAACGCTCTGTCCTATTGATACTAAACCTATTGAAAAATCACTTTTAACTCATGAAGAAATTGATTGGTTAAACAATTATCACCAAAAAGTTTATGATCAATTGTCTCCATTGTTAAATGAAGAATTAAAAAACTGGTTAAAAGAAAAAACTAAAGCTATATAATCTAAGTTTGTTCCTGATATGCTATCTATATGCATTCCTATTTACAATGTTGATGTAACTGTACTTGTTCGTAATTTAATTGAACAAGGAAATAAACTTTCAATATCCATAGAAATATTGTTATATGATGATGGATCTAAAATTGAGTTTAAAGAGAAAAATAGAGCATTAAAAGAGCTTAATCAGGTAAAATATAAAGAACTAGAGGTAAATCATGGTAGTGCAGCCATTCGTAACCGAATGGCTCTAGAATCTTTATACAACCACCTCCTTTTTCTTGATAGCGATAGTGAAATACCGGGTGATTATTTGCAGAAATATCTTCCATTTATCAATTCTGACAAGCAAATAGTTTGCGGTGGCAGAATACATCCTAAAAAACTTCCATCCTTAAATAAAAGTCTAAGGTGGAAAGTCGGAAAAATAAGAGAAGATTTTTCAGCAGAACAACGAAACAAAATTCCGAATCAAAGCTTTATGTCAAATAACTTCTTAATTAAGAAGTCTCTTTATCAAAATGTAATGTTTGATGAAACAATTAAACGTTCAGGCCATGAGGATACTATGTTTGGCATAAAACTTGAAATGATGGGAGTCAATATTTTTCATATAAATAATTCATTAATTCATATTGGATTAGAAGATAATATTGAGTTTATAAACAAAACAGAACAAAGGCTGGATACTTTAAAAATTATTGAGAACAGAAATAAAGACAACATATTACTGTTTCAAAGAATTACTATTCTACGATATTATAACATATTAAAAAGGTTAAGACTTATTAATTTAACCGGATCTTTATTCAATATGAGTAAAAGTGTTTTATCAAAGTTTTTAATGGTATCAAATCCTAGTATGTTTATTTACGACATCTATAAACTAGGATATTATTCTCTTATTTCTAAATAGTTATAACAATGATTAAAAAAATTACAATATTTCTATCCTTGTTTTTCTTAATCTCTCTGATTAAAGTGAATGCTCAAGGATATAAAATAGATGTTACTATTGATGGCTGGAAGGATACTACTCTTATTTTAGGTCATTACTTCAATAAAAAAATGTTGGTTAATGATACTATCACAATTAACAAAGATGGTAAAGGAAGCTTTATTGGAGAAGAAGCATTACCAGGTGGTATTTACATTATTTATATGCCTGATCAAAAGTATTTTGACATACTGATTGATAATGAACAACATTTTAGTATTGCTGTAAATAAAGATAACCCTGTTGAAAGCCTAAATGTACATGGAAACAAACAGGAATATGCTTTTAACGAATATCAAAAGTATCTATCTAAACAACAAAGAATTGCTACAAGTCTTCAAACAAAGCTTAAAAATAATGCAGATGCAAAGAATGATTCTGTAGAGATATGGAAAAAGCAACTTGGTGAGTTAACTGATAAGATTAATATTTATTGGGATGATGTTTTAAAGAAAGAGCAAGGTACCTTTCTTGCTAATTTTATTAAAGGGATTAGAGAGGTTAATGTTCCTGATTTTAATGAAAACAAATCTCTTCCTGACTCAGTTGTTAGATGGAAACGATATGAATATTATAAAGAACATTACTTTGATAATATAGACATGCAGGATGACAGAATGTTAAGAACTCCTTATTTCACAAATAAGTTAGAAACATTCTTTACCAAAACAGTATTTCAAATTCCGGATAGTATTGTTAAAGAAGCCAACAGAGTAATTGAAATGGCCGGAGAAAATAAAGAAATGGAAAAATATCTTATTCAATTTACTTTTAATACTGTAAACGAAAGTAAAGTAATGGGTATGGATGCAGCCATGGTTGCTTTGGCCGAAAGATATTATCTATCTGGTTACGCAGATTGGGTTGATGAAGAGTTTATTACGAAGTTAGAAGAGAGAGTTACTAAATTAAAGCCGAATTTAATTGGTAACAAGGCTCCTGATTTAAAGTTATTATCACCAAACAATGAATATTACAAATTAAATGAGGTTTATGCCAAATTAACTATTTTGGTTTTCTGGGAACCAGATTGCGGTCACTGTAAAAAGGAAATACCAAAGCTAAAAGAAGAAGTTTGGGATAAATTTGGTGATCAGGGAGTTAAAATATTTGCAGTCTTTACTCAGCATGAAAAAGAAAAATGGACTGAATTTATTGAAGAACATCAGTTGGACGAATGGATTAATGTATGGGATCCTTATAACCAATCAAATTTCAGAAATCTGTATGATATTTACAGTACTCCTGCAATATTTGTTCTTGATGAAAATAAAAACATTATTGCCAAAAGAATTGGTACAGATCAACTACCAGGCTTTATTGAATATCATTTAAAAAAGAAGTAAAGACAGTATGAATATCATAAATATTAAATCATTATTTTTCGTTCTCGGTGTTTCTGCCCTGCTTGTATCATGTGCTAATGATGAAAAAGAATTACCTATTTCTGAAATATACCTTGATATTCCTGATGATGGCTATGAAGTAAAGGTAAACGATACAATAGAGATATCACCTAAAATAACATATGATTATGGTTCTACATATACATGGATTTTAAATGATGAAATAATTTCAAAAGACAAAAACCTGGTTCTAATTCCAAAAGAATTAGAAACCTTCACATATACATTTATTGTTGAAAATTCAAGAGGAGCTGTATCCAGAGAAATCATAGCTCAATCCATGTATATATCAGACTTTGAAGACCAAACTCTTGAAGAAGATACTTTTTCTGTGGGCGAAATTGGATCTACTCTTTTTACATCAAGTTTATTAAACTTTGAGTTAGCTGGTGACCCAAGAGAGACTACTGATTTTAATGGATTTTTATATTCTAGCATAACAGGTACAAGTACGAATGTTTTAGAACAATTATACGGTGCATATCGTACCCCTGATGATTATGAATCAGATAACTATGCAGTAATCGGATTAAGCAATCCCGAATCAGCTGCTGTAATTACTACCGCTGATAATGAAAATCATCTGTTTAAAAGTATGTATGTAGAGAATACATATTATAATTATCTGGCTATTGAAAATGGTACTGAATATTCAAAAAAATTTGGTGGAGATGAAGGTACAGACCCGGATTGGTTTAAACTTATAATTACAGGTTTTGATAAATCCGGTGCTCAACAAGGTGAAATAGAGTTTTTTCTTGCTGATCATACTGCAACCATTAATAAAGATGATTATACCATTCAAGAATGGACTAATGTTGATCTAACAGATTTAGGATATGTTTCTCGTATTGAAATAAGCTTTTCTTCTACTGATACAAATAATGGAATAGTCCTCACTCCTGCATATGTATGTTTGGACAATATTAAGATTATTGACTAGCTTTTACTATCTTTTTATAAGAATGTCCATCGCCAAAATCAACATCAATAATATAAACTCCGTCAGGTAAATCTGAAAAATCAATATTTATAGGAGTTGAATACTTTCTCATCAATATTGATTTTTCAACTATTTTCCCATTTGTATTATAAATACAATAATGATCTACATATGAATTGTTAACATCGAGTTCTGCAATTGATGTATTTATCAGAGGATTAGGGTACACCTCAATTTCTTTTGTGGATGTTGTGGTTACTTGTGTATCTCCTTTCACAACCATATCTGCTAGTGCATCAATCCATAATGACTTCATTTCTCCTCCAAATACATCTGTTGCCAACTTCCAACTATTATTATAATTTACCAACATTGTATTATTCACCTTATCCACAGATCCATCCAGACTATGATAAACAGCAAAGCTATCAATCGGTGTTGTTGAATAATTAATTTCATATCCAATAAAGAAAGTTCCTGTAACAGTTACCGGTTCAGTAAATTCAATATAGGTTTCTTTATTCTCTCTAATATCACCTATATTTATTCCCTCTTTTCTCAACACGATAGTCTCTGGGTTTGAGCTTCCCTCCCATATATTAATATTAATTTGTTGATCAGATCCCCACTGACTCTCTCCTGCCATTAAATAAATACCATGTAAACGAGCTGATTTAAGGCCGGAAAATTTTTCAGCAAACAAAGTAATCTCATATTCATTATGTCCGCTTATATAGCCTAATCCTTCTGAATTATCCTTATTTGGAAGCTCACCTGCTTCAATATTTGATAATCTTACATAGGAATTATCCCCTGAGGGATCATATCCGTCTAAACTTTGAACTCCTGTATTATCAGGATCCAGCCATTTTGAAAAATGACAAGTATCTAAAGAGTTAAAATCCCAGGCTTTATAAAAGCGTGTAAAATAATCATTCTTCGGCCAGGTACATGTACCTTCTCCTCCTGATAAAGTTCCTACAAGCTTATTATTTGTATCAAATAATGGAGATCCGGACGACCCTCCTTCCGTTGTTCCCAGATTCCACTCAGAAACCTTCCAGTGAAACTCTGATTGCTGAGCATAAGGATCATTCGCCGGCTCTACAAAAGAGGTGGCCACAAGATCTGTTACTGAAGTAGATATTTTTTTTACATCTCCCTGAGGATGATGAATACACTTAAATGGTTTTGCAGGTAAAGTCTCCAAAGTCCAACCTGCAAAATAAGGACGGTAATCAGCAGTAGGCTCCTCTAACATTTGAATTAGTGCAATATCAAGTTCCTCTGCATATACTCTAGTACTACCTCCTGATATTGTTTGAGTTTTAATACCTTCAATTATTTCACTACAATAAGGTACCTCGTAATTTAAATAAGCAATAACAACATCACTCGTTCCCGGATGCGTATTACTATCTAAACAATGTGCTGCAGTAATTACATATGGGGTTCCATCATTATTCACATTGTTAATTAAGGTTCCCGTACATAATTCGCTTCCATTAATAAGAAGCTTAACTACAGCTCTTCTTATATCCAATGTATTATCTGTATCATAACATGATATATCTTCCTCACAATCACCAGCATCACCAAATATTCCGGATTTTGTATTTAGATATTTAAAAACACCCAGGTAGTCATGATTTACAGCTCCAATTAATAGTTCTCCTTTAAATTCTACATTCTTTGGTTCGGTATATTCTACAATTATTTCATCACCGGAAACTGGTGAAGTAGCTAAAATACCTGATGCTTTGTTGTTTAATGAAGTAAAGGCCCCTATAACATCAGATTCATCTGAATTATAAATTATTAACGAAGCTCCTTCAGGAAGAACATATCTATCAAATATTAGATTTATTGAATATGCTCCCGGCGAACTTATCCTCAATTTCCAAACCCGTGTTCCATCATTAAGTGTAAACCAATTACCACTGTTCTCAGGAGTATAACTTACATTAAACTGATGAGCAAACTGAAGTGCTGTTCCTTTATGATATTCTTTTTCAATTTTAAGGCTATTATAATTTAAGGTTTTCACCTCAATATCCTTTGATAATTCTGCTTCTGAATGTATTGAAAATGCCTTTTTACTCAACTGAGCATTAACTACAAAATGAAATATAAAAAAGCTTATCAAAAATAATAATCTGTATGTACGATTGTTTTTAAACATTGAATATCAACTTTAACTATATACTCTTGTGCTATTTAGACGAAAAATCACGCTAAATGTTTGTGTTTTTTATCTTCTTTTTGCTTAAGCTTTATTAAAACACCTAGTTTGAATATATTTTTCACTCCAGCAACTCTTCTCAATCTTCCTGTTTTACCTAACTTATAATGCACTAATGCCCATGCCATAGCTATACTTGTTCCCAAAATAACAAAAAGTAATATTCCCGATTCAAAATCATTAATTAGAAAATCGTCAGGTATGGCAAAATATAATAGAACTGAAATTAAACCTCTGGGAGCAATAAATACCTGTGGTGAAAAAGATCTTTTAACTATCAATTTAAAAAGAATCCATCTCACGACGAACATCAATACTAAAAATATTAATGCACCTACAACAACCTTAGTTTTAAATATTCCAGCAATAGTAATACTTAAACCAAATACAAAAAAGAAAAAAGTCCTTACAATAAAGGCACTCTCTCTTGTTAAAAGTTTAAAGTCTCCAAGAACACGTTTAACATCTTCTTCCTTTAAAAATCGATGCATAAAACCGGAAAAGAAAATATGTCTGTTTTCCAGAATTAATCCAAATACCAATATTATCAGCAAGGAACTCAAATGAAATACCTTACCTACTGAGTATAACATCAATAATACAGAAATAAATAAAAAGAGTTTAACCTGAGTTTTTATTCTTTGAAAGAAAATAATCATCAAATAAGATAAGACTACAGATAGTATAAGGGTTCCACCTATGTTGGATATTACATTAAGTCCAATTTTTGCAGCCTCTCCGGTATTGACATTATTTATTACAGTATAAAATAAGATTAATCCAAAGATATCAGATAGCGTACTTTCATAAATAAGAAATTCTCGTCTTTCTTCATCTAAACCGTCAACACTAGGAATTACAATTGCACTACTGATTATTGAAAGAGGGATAGCATAAATAAACGCAGTCAGAAAATCTAAATTCCCTATTATCATCTGAATTCCATAAGTAAAAATGAAAACATTAATAAATAGTGATAAAATGGCAATTAATCCCGATTTCCATATAATAGGCCATCTCTCTTTTGATAATTTTAAATCTAAGGCGCCTTCCAGAACAATCAACATTAATCCTACGATTCCTAGAATTTCCAAAGGGAAAATCCAATCCACATCAGATATCCCTATACTGAATACTTTTTTTACAGAAAATCCAAGTCCTATTAACAGAATAACACTAGGTATTGCCGTTTTCTTAGAAAATACAGAAAATAGATATGACAAAACAACAATTAACGAAGCGCTTATAATAAGCATATAAGCCATATTACTTTCATTAATATAATCATGAATTATATTTAACACCATAAATATATTATATAATACTATTAGGAGGTCAAGATATAAAAAAAGGTTGTCAATAATTAACTGACAACCCTCATTAAATACATTTATATAAAATCAATTATTTATAATCCTTACATTTTATCTCATTTTTAAGAACCATTAAAGCATTTTGCATTAATGCATTCATCTCATCCTCACCTGGATAAACTGCAACAGGGGCTATCCAATCTATCATATCTTTTACATAATTCACCACAAAAGTATTATTAGCAATTCCTCCTGTTAAAATGATTCCATTAACTTTTCCCTTTAAAACAGCGGCACAGCCACCAATAGCTTTACCTATTTGATAAGACATTGCACTTAATACTAATTCAGCATTTTTATCTCCTTTTTCTATTCTCTCTGCTACTTCATGTGCCTGATTGGTACCTAAATGCGCTACAAGACCACCTTTACCATTCACAATTTTTTTCATTTCCTCAAGAGTATACTTACCACTAAAACAAGCTTTAATTAAAGGTCCAGTTGGTAATGTTCCTGCTCTTTCTGGCGAAAAAGGACCATAACCGTCTATTGCATTGTTTACATCAATAACTTTACCTTGTTTATGTGCACCGATAGAGATACCTCCTCCCATGTGAGCTACAATTAAGTTTAATTCCTCATAAACAAATCCTCTTGTTCTGGCAAATAAACGTCCAACTGCTTTTTGATTCAGGGCATGAAAAATAGATTGACGAGGCATTCCTGGACATCCAGTAATACGAGCAACATCTTCTAGTTCATCAACCACCACAGGATCTGCAATAAAAGCTCTTGCATTTGGAATTGATTTAGCAATATCTTCCGCAATCAAACCGCCTAAATTACTTGCATGTTCGCCTAATATCCCGGCTCTTAAATCTCTTTTTAAGGCTTCGTTAACTTCATATACACCTGATTCAATTGGTTTTACCAACCCGCCACGACCAACTACAGCATTTAATTTATTTATATTTATATCTGCACTTTCTAATTCTTTAAGAATCACTTCTTTTCTATAACCATACTGATCCGCTATCGTTTTGAATGCAGCAATTTCATCTGAAGTGTGTTTAATATTTTTTAAAAAAACAGACTTTTCATTCTCATACACAGCTATTTTTGTAGATGTTGATCCGGGATTTAATACTAAAATTTGAAACGTTTCCATAGATTTAATTTACAATATATTTAACAACACTTAGTAATTACCTTTCTTTATTATTCAACTAATAATCTTAAAATTACTTTAAAACGCCACTAACATAAAATAATTTACTTAATTATTAAAATTTAAAAGCAACACTTCTCTTATCCCAAAACAGCCAATAAAATACTATGATATTTCGAATCTTCAGAATCGCTTCTGGATGTCAATACAATTGGAGATTTTGCACCTAATATTATTGAAGCAACTTTTGCTTTTGCAAAAAACACTAAAGTCTTATACAAAACATTACCAACTTCAATATCAGGCATAAGCAGTAAATCCGTATCACCTGCTACGGAACTTTTTATATTCTTATGACGAGCACTTTCAAAACTTACAGCATTATCAAAAGCTAAAGGACCATCTATAATACAATTTCTTATTTGATCTCTTTGGTTCATTTTTGATAACAGTGCAGCATCTAATGTTGCTTGCATGTGCTCGTTTACCATTTCAATGGCACCTAGTACAGCAACTTTTGGTTTTTGTATTCCTAACTTATTTAAATAGCCAACAGAATTATTAACAATAGCTATTTTATCATTTAAATTAGGAGCAATATTCATTGCAACATCTGTTATTGCAATTAACTTGTGATAAGTATCAACTTCAAACAGAGCAAAATGCGAAAGTAATTTTCCTTTTCTTAATCCCCATTCTTTATTTAATACCCCTCTTAAAAGTGTAGGTGTGGCTACTTTTCCTTTCATTAAAACATCAGCCTCCCCATTATTAACCATTTTCACTGCTAATTCTACACATTTTTCAGGATCTGATTCATTTATAAATGTTGCCCCCTCAAAATTATAATTGGCTTGTTTAATAATGCTTTTAGTTAGCTCTTCATCACCTATTAACACAGGTTTAATTATACCTTCATTAAATGCCTTACATACTGCATATAGAGAATGCGCATCCTGACTAACTGCTAAAGCCAGAGTTTTAACTACTTTATTTTTTTTAATAAGCAGCTCCAGATCTGATAGTTTTTTAAACATACCTGATAATATTTTTCGATTTTGCTAAAAGTAAAAATATGATGCTTATGGGCAGTAAACAAGAACTTTAATCATAAAAAAACCGCAAAACGTAAAAGTTATTTTACGCTTTGCGGTTCATATTTTAAATAAATACTAAGTAAGAATTATCTATTTGCAAGTTCTTCAACAATTCTTTTAGTATCTTCAGCAATCATCAATTCTTCATCTGTAGGTACAACCATAACAGTAACTTTACTGCTATCTTTACTAATAACAGATTCTTTACCTAAAGCTTTTTCATTGGCTTCCTCATTGATTTCAACACCCATAAATTCAAGTTCTTCACAAACATCTTTACGGATATAATGAGCAAATTCACCAATACCACCGGTAAATGTAATGATGTCAACACCACCCATTGCAGCTGCGTAAGAACCTACATATTTTTTGATTCTGTATGAATACATTTCCATACCAAGAATCGCCATAGGATTATTTTCTTTTTTTGCAGCCAATAAGTCACGCATATCAGAAGAAATACCAGTAATTCCCATTAAACCACTTTGCTTGTTAAACAAAATGCTAGCTGATTTAGTACCAATCATTTCTTTATCCATAATAAAGGTAGCAGCACCGATATCAAGATCACCAGCTCTGGTTCCCATCATTAATCCCTCTACCGGAGTAAATCCCATAGAAGTATCCACTGACACACCATTTTTAATAGCAGCAATAGATGCTCCATTTCCTAAGTGACAAGAAATAATTTTTTTGTCTTTATATTCCTCACCTAAAATTTCGCATGCTCTTGCAGAAACATATTTATGACTTGTTCCATGGAAACCATATCTACGTATTCCATATTTTTGATATAAAGAATAAGGAATAGCATACATATATGCATGTTTAGGCATTGTTTGATGAAAAGCTGTATCAAAAACACCTACTTGAGGAACACTTGGTAACAATGATTCAATAGCAGAAATACCACTTAAGTTTGGTGGATTATGTAATGGTGCTAATTCAATACACTCATTCATTTTTTCTACTACTTCATTAGTAATAAATACACTTGAATTAAATGTCTCACCCCCATGAACAACACGGTGACCTACAGCATCAATTTCTTCAAGGTTTTTAATACAACCATGTTTTGCACTAGACAAAACACCTAAAATATAATCAATACCTGTTTGATGATCTAAAATTTCACCTTCAAGTAATACTTTTTCTCCACTTTCTTTTTCGTGTTTCAAAAATGAACCTTTAAGTCCAATTTTTTCAATACCTCCTTTGGCCAATACGTTATGATCTTCACCATCCATATTGAACAACTGATATTTAATTGAGGAACTACCACAATTTAAAACTAATATCTTCATTTTTATTGATTTAATCTTTTCTAATTGATAATTATTACAGGATTTAAAGTCTACAAATGATTAAGAAATTATATTTCCATTTTCATCGTATTTGTAGAATCCCTCTCCTGAAACTACTCCTAAATGTTTTGCTCTGACTAATCTTTTAATCAAAGGAGATGGTTTATATTTTGAGCTACCAAACTCTTCATATAAATTATCCATCCATTTAGTAATCTTGCTTAAACCAATAATATCAGCAGTTCTAAATGGTCCGAATCTCATTCCTAAACCAACTTTCATTGTTTTATCAATATCACTCATGGTAGCAATACCTTCCATAAGGATTTGACAAGCTTCATTTAATAAAGTAACATATAAACGAACGCTTACTAAACCAGCAGACTCTTCTACAGGAATTACATCTCTGTTAATCAACTTAACGAAAGTACATACCCTGTTATAAACTTCTTCTGATGTATATAAACCTTTTACAACTTCAATAATTCTGGCTTCTGGTGAAGTCACAAAAAAGTGTAAACTAATACATCTTTCCGGTTTTTTCATTTCAGAAGCTAACTCTGTAATGATGATTGTTGTTGAGTTAGTTGCAATAATTGTATCTTCTCTAACAATCTCTTCTATTTGTCTGAAAACTTCTTTACGAGCATCAATACTTCTTGCTCCGGTTTTATCATCCGAGCGAATTGCTTCAATCACAAAATCACAATCTTCAAGGTCTTTATATTCCATTGTACCTTTAATGCGACTCATGATAGCTTTTTTCTCACTAGGTGTTAAACCCCAGTTTTCAATTCTATTATCAAGCTCCTTACCAATATTAGCAATAGCGCTTTCGATCTTGTCTTCAGAAAGTTCAAGAAAAACTACTTCGATACCATGCCAACTAGCAATACGAGCAATACTTTGCCCTTCTTTTCCACAGCCTACAACTCCTACTTTAGAAAATAAAGTAGTACCTTTCTTTTTCTTTTTACCTAGTGCATAACCTTCTATAGGTTCTACTAAAATTTCAGCCATTTATTTATAGTATTTACTTATTATATCCTTAAATCAGAACTTAACAAAGTTAGAACAAAATTAAACGTTGTTCATTACCTTAAGTCATAAAAAAATCCTTTCGAATGAAAGGATTACATGTTACCTGCTGCTTGATTTGCTGTGATTGCTACTAGATTAACAATATCACTTACAGAACAACCTCTGGATAAATCATTAATTGGAGCAGCCATACCTTGCAATACAGGACCTATTGCTTCAGCTTTTCCCATTCTTTGAACCAATTTATAAGCAATATTTCCTACTTCAAGAGTTGGGAATACCAGAACGTTTGCTTTACCTGCGATCTCACTTCCCGGTGCTTTTTTAGATCCAATAGCTTCTACGATTGCTGCATCTGCCTGAAGTTCTCCATCAATTTTTAATTCTGGATCCATTTCTTTAGCTAATTTAGTTGCTTCAACAACTTTATCAACCATTTCATGTTTTGCACTTCCTTTAGTTGAAAAGCTTAACATTGCAACACGAGGTTCAATTCCTGCAATTGATCTAGTAGTTTTCCCTGTTGTTACAGCAATTTCTGCTAATTCACTTGCTGTTGGATTTGGATGTACTGCACAATCTGCAAATACCATCATACCATTATCACCAAACTCATCAGTTGGGAAAATCATGATAAATGCTCCGGATACAACGCTAATTCCCGGTAAAGTTTTTACAACCTGAAATGCTGGACGAAGAACATCACCAGTTGCATTTTCAGCTCCTGCAACCTCACCGTCTGCATCTCCGTTTTTAATCATTAAAGTAGATAGGTATAAAGGTTGTACCACAAGTTTTTCTGCTTGCTCGCGAGTTAATCCTTTACTTTTTCTAAGCTCAACCAATAAATCGATATAAACATCTTTTTTGTCGTGATTTTCAGGATCAACAATAGTAGCTTTATCTAAGTTTTTTAATCCTAAACGACTTGCTTCTTCAGCAATTTTGGTTGGATTACCAATTAATATTACTTCAGCAAAATCTTCGCTTACAATAATATCAGCAGCCTGAAGTGTTCTTTCTTCTAATCCTTCTGGAAGAACAATTCTTTTTTTGTTTTCTTTAGCTTTGGCCTTAAGCTTATTAATAAATTCCATATCTAGTAAGTATTTTTATTATAATAATTAAAATGCTAAATTATAATCACATCCTTCTTTAAAAAATGCATTTCATCATTTGAAATCCTATTAATTTCAAAAAACCTGTCATAAAAAGGTAATAAAGGATATGCCATTAAATATTTCAAATTTTTCCATTTATAGATGTAGTCATCTAGCCTGTATTCACACTTTGTGGAATACAGCTAATATAAATTGGAAGTACATACAATTTAACGAAAATAAATAATGACGCGCTTGCCAAAGCTTTTGAAGTTTGAGAATACAAAGTAAATGCAAATAATTGAGGAATTAAAACAATTTAGCGTTAAAACGTCCTAATTTTTTATGAAAACATTGTTATCGGAAATATTTCGCCACGAAATATTGATCAACATTTTTAAATACCCCCTTAATTAAAAGTCATACAAATAAAAAAGCCGAATTTAAAAAATCCGGCTTCATATATCTTTTAATTCAAAGGAATTACAACGCTGAAATAGCATTATTAAATACGTCACTTGGTCTCATAGCTTTAAAAGCTAATTCTTCATCAGGTTGAAAATACCCCCCAATATTAACTTCAACTCCCTGACATTTAATTAAGTCCTCTAATATCGCAGACTCGTTCTCTTTTAATGTCTGAGCCAGTTTTGTGAATCGTGACTTTAACTCAGCATCTTCATCTTGTTCAGCCATTGCTTCTGCCCAATAAAGTGTTAAATAAAAATGACTTCCTCTATTGTCCATTTCATTTACTTTACGAGATGGTGATTTGTCGTTTTTAAGAAACTCACTATTTGCCTTATTCAATGCATTAGCTAAAATAATCGCTTTTTTGTTTTCTGATTTAATACCTATATCTTCAAGAGATACAGCCAATGCTAAAAACTCTCCTAAAGAATCCCAACGCAGGTGATTTTCTTCCAAAAACTGCTGAACATGTTTTGGAGCTGAACCTCCTGCACCTGTTTCATATAATCCACCTCCTGCTAATAACGGAACAATAGATAACATTTTAGCACTTGTTCCTAACTCTAAAATAGGGAATAAATCAGTTAAATAATCTCTTAATACATTTCCTGTAACAGAGATCGTATCTTTACCTTCTTTAACCCGTTTAAGCGTATATTTCATAGCATCAACAGGGCTCATTATTTCAACTTCTAATCCTGTTAAGTCATATTCTTTTAAATAGTCACTTACCTTAGTAATTAAGTTATTATCATGAGCACGATTTGGATCTAACCAGAAAATAGCAGGATTTCCTGTTGCTTTAGCTCTGTTAACAGCAAGTTTAACCCAATCCTTAATTGGTAAATCTTTTGTTTGGCACATTCTCCAGATGTCACCTTCTTCAACATCATGTTCAAATGCTACCGAACCATTTGATGTAGTTACCTTAACAGTACCCGAAGCCGGAATTAAGAATGTTTTATCATGAGAACCATATTCTTCGGCTTTTTGTGCCATTAATCCAACGTTAGAAACATTTCCCATTGTTGTAACATCAAATGCACCATTTTCCTTACAGAAAGAAATAACCTCCTGATAAATTCCAGCATAGCATCTGTCTGGAATCATAGCTTTCATATCCTTCAGTTTTCCATCAGGACCCCACATTTGACCAGAAGTTCTTAATGCTGCAGGCATAGATGCATCAATAATGATATCACTAGGAACATGCAAATTGGTAATTCCTTTGTCTGAATTTACCATTGCTAATTCAGGATTTGACTTATATACATCCATTATTGCATCTTCAATCTCTTTCTTTTTATCTGCTGGAAGAGTTGCTATCTTAGCATAAACATCACCTAATCCATTGCTCGGATTAACTCCTAATTCTGCAAACTCAGCAGCATATTTCTCAAATACATCTTTATAATAAACAGTAACTGCATGCCCAAACATAATTGGATCAGATACTTTCATCATAGTAGCTTTAAGATGAAGAGATAATAATACATCTTCCTCTTTAGCTGCTTTGATTTCTTTTTCATAAAAGGCACACAATGCACTTTTACTCATTACAGAACCATCTATTACTTCCCCGGCTAACAATGGTGTTTTTTCTTTAAGAACCTTTACTTCTCCATTTTTCTGAACAAGTTCGATCTTAACAACATCCTCACCTGGCGACACATAAGATTTTTCACTTGAATAAAAATCTCCCTCTTCCATATGAGCAACATGAGATTTAGAATCTTTTGACCATGCTCCCATTGAGTGTGGATTATTCTTAGCATATTCTTTTACGGCATCAGCAACACGTCTGTCAGAGTTTCCTTCTCTAAGAACCGGATTTACAGCACTACCTAATACTTTTGAATATCTTGCTTTAATTTCTTCCTCTTCTTTTGATTTTGGTTCCGTAGGATAATCCGGAATATCATAACCATGCTCTTTCAATTCTGCAATAGCTGCAATTAACTGAGGTATAGAAGCACTAATATTTGGTAATTTAATAATATTAGCCTCAGGTTGCTTTGCTAACGCACCTAATTGACCCAATGCATCAGCTTGTTTTTGGTCTTCAGTTAGGTTATCAGGAAAATTAGCGATAATTCTTCCTGCCAATGAAATATCTTTTAATTCTACTTCAACATTTACTGCCTCAGTAAAAGATTTTATAATTGGTAGAAAAGAATAAGTAGCTAAAGCCGGTGCTTCATCGGTTTTAGTGTAAATAATTTTTGATGTTTTTGTCATAATCAAAAAGTGTTTTCAGATTTAGATTAGTCAGCTAAGTTCAACTAAATCCCTTTTTATTAAATGGTTATGTTATTTTACTATATGAGTTAAACATTCAAATAACAAAGTGAATATCAATTTGTTTATTTAAATATTATATTTCTACATCCAAATCAAACTTTTTAGTTAATGATAATAAGGATGGATTTTTTTCAGCCATTAACTTTGCTCTTTCAGCAGCAGTAAAGGCTTTTTTTACTCCAATATCTCCCATAACGATCTCTGTTTCCAAAGATAAACGGGCATTTTTTAAAGAAGACTTTAAAAAACCAAAGAGTTTAGTCTTCTCTTCATTAAGTTCCTTTTCTTGAGTTACATTTTTAAGTTTTACATGTAAAACAGTTCCGTTTACTAACTCAGGAACATGATTTGTCATTATACTTGCCAATCTGGAGTTGCTTTGTCTGATTCTGTTCAGATAAGCAAACCAGGCTTCTTTAATTTTTTCCTGATCTACAGGTTCACTCCAACTTTGATCAATATATATCTCCTCTTCTACTTCTTTATTTTCCTGCTTAACTGAATTTGAATTTCCAAGATCCAGATTACCAGATAAAGCAGCTTTTAAAGAAATCGTTTTTAAAGGATTCTTTGTTTCTGTTTTTACACCGCCATTATATGGCTTTATTTTAGTAACGGATGTAGCGGTATTTTTATTACCACCAGACTGAGCACCGGTTGATGCCTTCCCTACACTCTTACCGGAACCGTTTTCCTGCTCTGCCTTTTTCTTTACTTTTTTCTTTGTTCATCCAGAACTCTTGCCACCTTTATCAAGGCAAATTCCACATGCAATCTTTTGTTCTTTGCAACACGATATTGTAAATCACAATTATTGGTGATTTCTAATGCATCGATTAAAAAATTTACTGTACTACTTTGTGCTTGTGAAGCATATTTTTCTTTAATTTTTGCACCTACATCAAGTAATTGCACAGTTGCCTGGTCTTTACAAACCAATAAATCTCTTAAATGTGAGCTTAATCCAGAAATAAAATGATGCGCATCAAAACCTCGTTTTAATATCTCATCAAATATTAATAAGGTTTGAGTTGTATCTTCAGCAAGGAATGCGTCAACCAATTTAAAATAGAAGTCGTAATCCAGCACATTCAAATTATCAATCACCTGCTGATAACTTATCGACTTACCAGAAAATGCTACAATCTGATCAAAAATAGATAAAGCATCACGCATAGCACCATCAGCCTTTTGCGCAATTACTGTTAATCCTTCTTCTTCAACTGAGATATTTTCACTTTGTGCTACATATTGTAAATGTCCAACTGCATCTTCAATTGTGATTCGATTAAAGTCATAAATCTGACAACGAGATAAAATAGTTGGTAGTATTTTATGTTTTTCAGTTGTTGCTAAAATGAAAATAGCATGTTTTGGAGGCTCTTCTAATGTTTTAAGAAACGCATTAAATGCAGCTTGAGATAACATATGAACCTCGTCAATGATATATACGCTATAGGTTCCTATTTGAGGAGGAACGCGAACTTTATCAATTAAGCTCCTGATATCTTCAACTGAGTTATTTGAAGCACCATCCAATTCATGAATATTATACGATCTGCTTTCATTAAATGATTTACAAGATTCACATTCATTACAGGCTTCAAAATCAGCTGTAATATTTGAACAGTTAATGGTTTTAGCAAATATACGGGCACAAGTTGTTTTACCTACTCCTCTTGGTCCGCAGAATAAGTATGCATGAGCTAACTGACTACCTTTAATTGCATTTTTTAATGTTGTTGTAATATTCTGTTGCCCAACAACTGAGATAAATGTTGAAGGACGGTACTTACGAGCTGATACAATATAATTCATGTATATTTTTTTGATGAACGCAAATATAAAATTTTAAAACCGGCAAAGGAAATTTAGGTGACAGATATTAAAATATCCTTTATTCATTAAAACGTAAATTATAATTCTCATCCCAATCAATATATCCTGAAACATCAGAATTATCTTCACTTAAACTAAATCCTTTCATTTTTTTTGTTTTGCCATTTAAAACTAAATCTTCCATATTACGATCAGTAAGTGATTTTTTCAAAAACTCAAATGGAATAATTAACCTGCAACCATTCTTATAATTTGAGCATCCCCAGGCTGTATTTCCTTTAATAACAGTTCCCGCTTTACATTTTGGACAAGTTAATGCCTGTTTCTCTTCCTCTTCTAATCGGAGTTCAAAATTATTATCAAAGCTAACATTTCCATTGACTTTATTACCATCAAGCACAAATCCTTTAATAACAGAGGTCTTTCCTTTTAAAATTAAAGTTTCAACTTGCTTGTCTGTTAATTTTTTGCCTAGAAACTCAAATGGGATTAATGTTTTACATCCGGTTGAAAAAGCTGAGCATCCCCATGCACTATTACCCTTAATCATAGTACCATTACTGCACCTTGGACATTTTAACTCAACTTCTTTCTTTGCTTTTGTTTTACTTTTGAGTTCTGGTTTTGATTCTTCTTTAGATTCCTCTTCGAGGACAATTTTACCTTTGGAATAATCATTTTTTACCTGAAAGACAATATCGGAAACCATTTGTTTTAACTCTGCCATAAAATCTTTTGCTTCGTACTCTCCGGTTTCAATTTGCCTTAATTTTTTCTCCCATAATCCTGTAAGTTCTGCAGACTTTAACAAATCATTTGAAATGAACTCCATTAATTTCACTCCCATTGTTGTTGGCAAAACATTTTTACGGACTTTATAAATATATTTACGTTTATATAAAGTTTCTATAATATTTGCTCTGGTTGAAGGACGACCAATGCCGTTTTCTTTCATCAGTTCCCTCAATTCATCATCATCCACCTGCTTACCCGCAGTTTCCATTGCTCTCAACAATGTTGCTTCGGTATAATATTTTGGAGGCTGCGTTTCTTTTTCCTGAAAATCCGGCTCATGAGGTCCTGATTCACCTTTTACAAATTCAGGTAAAATTTTATCCTCAGTATCCTTCTTACCTGCCATTGATTTATATACAACTCTCCAATTTTCCTTTATAACCTGCTTTCCGGAAGTTTTAAATTCTACATCTTCAACCTTTCCTAAAATTGTAGTAGTTGATATTTCACAATCAGGATAAAAATTAGCAATAAATCGTCGCGTAACAGTATCGTAAATTAACTTTTCATCACGCGATAAATTTTCCGGTGCAGGAACACCTGTTGGAATAATTGCATGGTGATCAGTTACTTTTTTATCATCAAATACCTTTTTGCTTTTTCTTATTTTTGATTGAAGCAACGGTTCAACTAAATCCTGATACTGTTTTAATCCTTTAAGAATACCTCCTATTTTAGGGTATAAATCGTTACTTAAATATGTAGTATCAACTCTTGGATAAGTTGTAAGTTTCTTTTCATATAAAGATTGAATTCCCTTAAGTGTTTCGTCTGCTGAAAGTGCAAACTTTTTATTACACTCAACCTGTAATGAAGTTAAGTCAAATAATCTGGGAGGCGCTTCTTTTCCAGGTTTTCTGCTAAAATCAGTAACTTCAAAAGGTTTGTCTTTTATTTTCTCCAGCGCACTACTACCCTCTTCTTTACTTGAAAACTTACCTTGCGAGGAATTAAATGTAACATCCTTATAGACTGTTTTAAGTTCCCAGTAAGGTTCAGGTACAAAATTCTCTATCTCAAGAAACCGGTTTACAATCAATGCCAAAGTCGGTGTTTGAACACGACCAATTGACAACACTGTTCCTGGCTGACTATATTTAATTGTATACAGACGAGTTGCATTTATTCCTAACAACCAATCTCCTATAGCTCTGGAACTGCCAGCAGCATATAATAAATTAAAATCATCATTATCATATAGCTTCTCAAAGCCTTCTCTGATAGCCTCCTCTGTAAGTGACGAAATCCACAAACGCTTCATCTTCACGTTACACCCTGCCTTTTGCAGCACCCATCTTTGAATTACTTCTCCCTCCTGACCGGCATCACCGCAGTTTATAACCTCAGAAGCAGACTGTACCAACTTTTCAATAACACTAAATTGCTTTTCTACACCCTTATTGGAGATTAGTTTAATTCCAAATTGAGAAGGAATGATGGGTAAAGAACCTAAATTCCATCTTTTCCATTCCTGTAAATAGTCATGAGGTTCCTTAAGTGTACATAAATGTCCAAATGTCCATGTTACCTGATAATTATTACCTTCATAATATCCATCTTTTCTTGATGTTGCTCCAACAACTTTTGCAATTTCTCCTGCAACACTAGGTTTCTCGGCAATACAAACACGCATAATTAATCTTTATAAATTCTCTCTGGATGCACGAAGATAATATTTATAAATAAAAATTAAATTGATTTTTTTAAGCATGTAAATTTCATTTTTCTTAAATTATTGTTATAATAAGTTAATCTATAAAACCATTTTATATAGTTTATTGTTTGTAAAATAAAAACCAGGGAGCCATGACAAAAGAAAACAACGATTTTATACACAGACTAAATTTAAAATTTGGAGAAATTGATAAAAGAACTGAAGACTTTATATATAAATTCAGTTCAATTGTAAAACCAATGGTATTGCAAGAATTTCCAACTATAGACTCATCTGAATCTTTGGATCTGTCAATAAATGACTATGCCGTAGAGATGTTTAGCTTTACACATTCTACTATTGATAAGGATAAAGAATATTCTGATTTTAAAAAAAATGAAGAGCTAAGATCTATGACATCTTTAGTTGAAAGATTGTCCACGGATTTTATTGATACAAGCTTTAGTTTAAGTTTACACAATAAAGCAAAAAGCCTTACTGTAGATGAATTTCCTGATATTTATGATTTATCATCTCATGGATTCTTAATACTTGAAAAGTATACAAAACTAAAAAATATGGCTTTTATGTCGATTGTAAAAAGGCTTGTTGATAACAAATAAGCAATTGGATTAAATGACATTTTAATAATATTAGTTTTTTTGATTTATTATTTTTGCATCAAAATAAAAATAAATGAAGCTTAAAAAACTAATTCCTGAACTAGCATCTGGAATAATAGATGCTGGTTACGATAAGGAACCAAAACAAATTCAATCTCTATTTATACCAAAAATAAAATCAGGGGCAGATATATTTTTAATATCACCTGAAGGTTCTGGCAAAACCACAGCTATTGTTATTGGAGTTATTCAACAATTAAAAAAGGAGTTTGAAGAAGCTCCTAGAGCTATAATTATAACCTCTACTAAGGAAAAAGCATTTGAAATGGAGGAACAAATTAAGTTGTTGGGTAAAAACACTTCATTAAGATCTTTCGTAGCTTTTGACCAGGGTATTTTACAATATCAAAAAGATGAGATTTACGATGGCCTTGATATTTTAGTTTGTACACCTAAACGATTAACTGAACTTGTAAATGTTAATGGAGTACCAATGACTAAAATAAATCTAATTATTGTTGATGACGCAGAAGCTGTTATGTCCACTCCATATCACTCAATAATACATCGAATTGGCGATGGGGTTAAAAAAGCTCAAATTATATTTGCCTCTAACAATTGGAATCAAAGATTTGATACGGTTGAAGAAAATCTAATGAAAAATCCTGTATTCATAGAACCTGAAGAGGATTAAATTAACTTCATTAAAAATTCATTCCTTCAACTTTAACAATAAAAACCTATATTTGCAGCGGTTTATTAATTCATTAAAAGGTAAATACTAATGAGTCAGACAATTATCAAAAGCTTCGATGATTTAGAAGCTTTAATAGGTAAAGAATTAGGAAGATCAGAATATCATACTATTACTCAAGAGCAGATTAATTTATTTGCTGATGCAACTCTTGATCATCAATGGATTCATACAGAACCAGAAAGAGCTAAAACAGAATCTCCTTTTGGTGATACAATTGCTCACGGCTATTTAACTATTTCATTATTACCACATCTTTGGAGTCAGATAGTTGAAGTTCAAAATTTAAAATTACAGGTTAATTACGGTATTGAAAGCCTAAAATTTAACAAGCCTGTAAAAGTAAACTCTAATGTTAGATTAATTGCTAAAGTTGCTGATGCAAAAAACTTAAGAGGTACTGTTAAAGCAACTATCGCTGTGGTTTTAGAAATTGAAGGAGAAAAGAAACCTGCTTACGAAGCTGATGTTGTTTTCTTATATCACTTTAACAACTAAAAAGTTACTCTATTAATTTAGAGACAAACGAATAAAAATATTTTAAAACGGTTCTTTATTGCATTCTGCATGAAAGAGCCGTTATTTTTTTGAAAAATATATAATGGAAAGACGTCTGGAATCCAATATTACAAAGCTTTATATTATTAAAATAGCAAAGTGGTTTATGCTTACCATGCCTATTTTAATGTTATTTTATAAAGATATGGGATTCAGCGATAAGGAATCTTTTCAATTGAAAGCCTTTTATTCAATTGCCATTGTTATTTTTGAAATTCCTTCCGGTTATGTTGCAGATGTTATAGGGCGTAAAAAAACTCTAATTATAGGGTCTGTACTCGGCACTTTGGGTTTTATCGTATATTCTGTAACAAGTGGTTTTTACTATTTCCTTATAGCTGAAATGATACTTGGCATTGGACAAAGTTTTGTTTCCGGTTCAGATAGTGCTTTGCTTTACGATACTCTTAAAAGCTTAAAAAGAGATAATGAGTACATTAAGTATGAAGGAAGAAACTTTACTGTTGGTAATTATGCCGAAGCTATTGCCGGGTTATTAGGAGGTACTTTAGCTGCCATCCATATGCGTTTGCCTTTCATTTTACAATCAGGAATAGCCTTTATGGCTGTACCCGCATCTATTATGCTGATTGAACCTGCATTATCTATTGTTCGAAAGAAACCAGGGATAAAAGATATTTTAGATATTGTTTGGTACGCCATGGTGAAAAATGCAAAACTTAGATACAACCTGATTTATTCAAGTATTATGGGAACTGCAACCCTTACAATGGCCTGGATATATCAATTATATTTAAGTAATATTGGCTTCACTTCTTATTATATTGGAGCAACTCATACCGTTCTAAATTTAATTGTAGGCACAACAACATTATATGCTTATAAAATAGAAGCCAGATTAAAACCCAAATTAACCATATGGCTAACTTCTATTATTATCACCGGAAGCTTTGTAATCACAGGATATATAAATTCAGCATGGGTACTTTTCGTACTGGTAATATTCTACTTTAGCAGAGGGATTGCCACACCTGTTCTTAAGGATTACATCAATCGTATTACATCTAGTGATATACGGGCAACCGTACTTTCAATCAGGAGCCTTTTAATCAGGGCATTTTTTGCAGTAATAGCACCTTTAGTTGGTTATTTATCTGATCACTACGACAGAAGTTTCTCTATGAAAACCATGGGTGTTACCTTCACAATTCTTGTTGGATCAGTAATCTTCTTATTTTTAAGATCATTAAATTTGAAAGATGAACAAGTCTAACAAAAGACTTATTAACGAATTAAATCATTTAAAGCAGCATCTATTGTTGGAAATTGAAATGGGAACTCTAGTTCTATTAATCTTTTAGGTATCACCTTCTGCCCCTTTGTCAAAACTGAAGCTCCTTCTCCCTGAATAAACTTTAATAAATTAGCACCTACTTTTAAGAACACTGGACGATGTAGCTTTTTACCCAATAGCTTAGAAAACTCACCATTGGAAATCATTTCTGGAGCGACTAAATTATATATTCCTCTGGATTTTGGATTTTTATATATGTACCAGATTGACGACAATAAATCTGCGATATGGATAAATGGGAATGGTTGAAAACCATCTCCAATTACGGCCCCCATACCTAATTTAAAAGGAGTAATCATTTTAGCAAAAGCACCATTATCCTTATCTAATACAACACCTAACCGGATAATTGCAAGGCGTATTCCTTCATGATGAACCGGAGCTATAGCAGCTTCCCAGTCTCTGCATACTTTTGCTAAAAAATCATTTGAATGATGATCGGAAAATTCGTCATGAACTTCATATTTATCGTATATACCTACTGCAGAAGCAGATAATATTATAGATGGTTTTTCTTTTACTAATTTGAGCGCTTCTACTAATTTCTTTGTTGTGTTAATTCGGCTATTATAAATCTCTTTTTTATACTTATCTGTCCATTTTTTTAATATACTGGCACCCGCAAGATTTATAACCATATCTGCTCCCTCAATCTTATCAGCAATAGAGGACAAATTCGATTCAAAATCCCTTCTTGATATATTTTCTACCTGAAAGCCATTTTCTTTAAAGAAATGCGTTATTTTTTGTCCTAAAAAACCAGTTCCACCCGTTAAACAAATTTTTACGCTCATAAATTGTGAATTTTCTGCTTTACTAAAGTAATATAATGATCACTTATAATAACGCCTTAATCAATAATTTAAATCTTCCCGATAATCAAAAAATATATTATCGATAAAACAAGGCTTTAAATTAATAATAATTTCACCAATAATATAGTATTATTTAAATAGTTCAATAACCTTATAAATTCCATAGATTGAAACTAAGGTAAAAATAATTTGGATAGCTAGTATTATTCGTTTGTATACCAGTGTTTTCTTCAACCTAAGTTGTTTACTTATAACCCATGGAAAAATAATCCAAACAAATACATTTAATACAACAATAAAAGAGATAAAAAATTCAGTCATAATATAAATTAGTTGGTTTCTTTTTCCAGCAAAGCCTCTAACTCTTCTGGCGTAACTCCATGATTTATTTCTCCGGCATGAAAAAACGATATTTTTCCGGTTTCTTCAGATACTACAATAGCAGAAGAATCTGTAGACTCTGTAACTCCTAAAGCAGCTCTGTGGCGTAAACCTAATTTTTTAGGTAAATCAAAACTCTGAGAAACTGGCAAAATACAACCTGCCGCTTTTATTTTATTCTGAGCAACAATAACGGCACCATCATGTAAGGGACTATTTTTAAAGAATATATTCTCTAATAATCTGGAAGATATAACTGCATTAACCAATTCTCCGGTTTGCACATAATCCAACATCTCAGATTTTTTAGAGATCACAATTATAGCACCTGTTTTTGTTTTTGAAAGATTCTGACAAGCTCTTACAATCGGTTTATTATAGAAATTCATTACACCATTGGAGTGTGTGGAGAATATTTTTTCAAATGAGAACCTGTTTGCGATATTATATCTTGTTCCTAACAATAAGAAAAAGCGCCTGATTTCCTGTTGAAAAACAACAATCAGGGCAATAACTCCAACATTTACAATATTATCAAGTATGGTTGCTGATAACTCCATGTTTAATGACTTAATCAATAGCCACAAAACAATAAATGCAAACAAACCAAAAAAGATATTCTGAGCAACTGTTCCTCTTATCAATTTATACAACCTGTACATTAGATAAGCAACAACAACAATATCAACAATATCAATAAACCTTATGTCTAAAAATGTCATTTTATGCGTTTTTTACAGATTGCAATTTATTAAACAATGTAACACATTCTTTTGCCTCCTTTACATCATGAACTCTTATAATGGATGCTCCGTTTTGTAGTGAAACCATATTTAATATTGAAGTCCCGTTTAATGCTTTTTGAGGGTCACTATCTAATAAGTTATATATCATAGATTTCCTGCTCAAACCTATCAATAAAGGTAATTCAAAAATCTGTAATTCTTTCATTCTATTTAATAGCTCATAATTATGATCCAAAGTTTTGCCAAAACCAAATCCCGGATCTATAATGATATCATGAACGCCTCTTTGTTTTAATTCTTCTACTTTTCCAGAAAAATAATCAATAATTTCATATACTACATCATATTCATAATCCGGTTTATTCTGCATATCCTGAGGTGTTCCCTTCATATGCATCATAATATATGGTACATTAAGCAACTCTACAGTATCAAACATCTTTTTATCCATCTCCCCTGCAGAAATATCATTAATAATATCAACGCCATATTCTTCTACAACAAATTGAGCTATTTCGGATCTGAATGTATCTATTGAAATTATAATTTCAGGAAATTTCTTTCTTATCACTTGTAATGCAGAGGCAAGTCTTTGTTTTTCTTCTTGAACTGTAATATGCACAGCTCCGGGTCTGGACGAATAGGCTCCTATATCTATAATATCTGCTCCTTCCGTTAGCATATTTTGAATTCGATCTATAATGGCATCCTGATCATGATATTTACCGCCATCAAAAAATGAGTCTGGTGTAATATTTAATATTCCCATGATTTTGGGTTCACTAATGTTTAGCAACTTACCATTACAGTTTATATATTGACTTGATTCTATGAATTTTTCCATTATTTTAAAGAATTCCTAATAGTATTGCTCAAAAATAGTGATTTGAATCTTCACACAAGAGTTGAACTGAATTTTTCCTTTATTTTTATTGTTAGAATAGAATGATTTATTTCAAATCCTTATCAAAAGACCCCTTAAATTCTCTCTATTTTTATTAAAAACTGTTAATTATTCTTACTTAACAACTCATCTTAAACCCTATTATATATTAATATTCAATAACTTAATCACTTTTGTAATTTTCAATTTACATATCGACATATCTATTTTGTTGTATATGTAGTTTTTTGAATATATATTTGACCCAACAAATTGAAAATACATAAACACATCTGAATCTGGAATTCAATATGCGTTTAGAATAAAAGCAGAAAATAAATAATAATCATATGAATAAATTAAAATTACTATTAGCGATTGCAGTTCTCAGCATTGGCATTAACACCAAAACAAAAGCTGAGGAGTCTGACTCAACTAATGTTTTTTCCTTAAAACAAGCATTGGAGCTTGCAGAAAAAAACAATAGGGAAATTTTAAAAAGTATTGCTGAAGTTGATGGTGCAAAAGCAGATAACCAAAAAGCTATGGCTTCATTTTTACCAGCAATTGAGTTATCAAGCACTTATTCATCAACAAATGATGCGCTCTATTCATTTATGTATAAATTACAACGACAAGTAGTTTCGCAAGCAGATTTTAATCCTGCACTACTTAATGACCCAGGCACAAACGATATGTTTAATACTCAAGTATCAGTTATGCAGCCAATCATTAATATTGATGCCTGGAATGGTAAAAGTGCAGCAAAAAGTGCTTTAAAAGCCACTGAATTAAAAAGTGAGTTTACCAAGGAGCATGTTCTTTTTTCCGTAAAACAAACCTATTTTGGATTACAGCTTGCTAAAAGTCGATTGTCTGTTATCGAAAAAGCATATGAAGCTGCCAGTGCATACTTATCTATGGCTGAAGACAATATGAAACAAGGATATTTAAAAGAGGCAGATGTTCTTTCAGTAAAGGTAAGACTACTTGAACTTGAGGCTCAAAAAAAAGAGTCTGAAAATCAGATTAAATCAATTTCAGAAATGCTTAATTTTCTGACTGGAAGAAATATTGATACTCCTATACAGATTGTAGATCAAATTGAAAAAATCTCTTTTACAGCAAAAGGAATCAATTCAGTTTCAAATCGTTCTGATGTTTTAGCGATGCAATACGGAATGAAAGCCCGTGAGCAAATGAAAAAGAGTGCTCTTATGAAATTTGTTCCCCGAATCAATGGTTTTGGAATGTACAATATGTATGATGAAAACATTGGAGGTTTTGATGCTAACAGCTGGATGTTTGGTGTTAACCTGCAATGGAAATTATTTAATGGAGGACAAAATATAGGTAATTACAAAAGAGCTAAAGCCGATTTTAACTATTCTAAAAATGATTACTACCAATATTTAGATAAAGGTAATATGGAACTTTCAAGTGCTTTAAGAAACATTCAAGTAAGTGAAAGTAACTTATTGACATACAAAACAGCAGCAGAACAAGCAAAAGAATCTCTTAGAATAAGAACAAACAGATACAAAGAAGGTATGGAACGTACTTCTGATTTATTAGCTGCGGAAGCAACTTATGCAGAAAGCGAATTAAAACATGTTAATGCTATTTACCAATACAACGTATCCATCTTTAAATACGAGTTACTTTCATCTGAATCAAAACTTTAATCATTCAATCCAATATTATTAATTACATAATAAGTAAGATCATGAAATTTCAAAAAATTGCTATCATATTTATCGCTACAGGATTATTTATTCAAAGTTGTGGCAACAGTTCTGAGGAACAAACTAAATCTAATGGTATAAAAATTTCAACACAGGAAGTTAATCTGGCTAACATATCTAAAACATACCATTATTCAGGAACAATCAGTTCGTTAAAGAAATCAACCTTGAGTACAAGAATTATGGGCCAAATTGATCAGGTTCTTGTTCACGAAGGAGATCAGGTACATAAAGGTCAGTTACTGGTTTCTTTGAGAAGTAACGATATTGATGCTCAAAAAAGTCAGGTTGAAGCAAATATTTTAGCTGCAGAGGCTGCCTATAAAAATGCAGAAGCAGATTATAACAGAATAACATCTCTTTTTGAAAGCAAAAGTGCTACGCAAAAAGAATTGGATGATATTACTACTCATTACCAAATGGCAAAAGCTCAACTTACAGCTGCAAAAAAAGCAAAAGTTCAAGTTGAAGAAACTTTAGCATATGCTAATATCAGAGCTCCATATTCAGGTGTGATAACTGATAAATTTGTGGACTCTGGTGATATGGCAAACCCGGGAATGCCTTTAGTTGCAATTGAATCTCCTGACCAGTTTGAAGTTATAACACGAATCCCGGAATCTGAAGTAAATATTATTGAGCAGGATGATGCAGTGAGTGTTGAACTTAAAAACTCAAAAGAAGTTATCAAAGGAAAAGTAACTCATATTAGTCCATCAAGTCGTTTTAGCGGAGCTCAATTCGAGGCTCGTGTTCTATTACAACCTACAGATAACCAAAAAGAAATTATAAGAAGTGGAATGTTTGCAAATATTGCTTTGCAAAAAGGAGAAGACTCTAAAATATTGGTATCAGATAATCTAATAGTTAACAGAGGACAATTGACAGGTGTTTGGACAGTAAGCCAATCAGGAAGTGCATTACTTCGTTGGGTTCAATTAGGGAAACATTACAATGGACAAACAGAGGTATTATCAGGACTTTCTCAAGGCGACCAATTAATCATTAAGTCTGAAGAAAGATTGTATGATGGTCTGTTGGTAAAAGCACTTTAAAACACCTTTTAGTTAAATTACATTAATCATATCACAATAGTTTGTAATATATATAAAACATAGATTATAAGACAAAAAGTCAACTTTTAAGGATTATAAAAGATGTTTACTAAGCATATGGTAAATCAATCTTATGTCTTACGTCTTATATCTAAAAATCTATTGTAATAAACACTTTTGATAATGAAAACAGGATTTGCAGGGTCTTTAGCCCGACAATTTATAAATTCAAAGCTAACACCATTGTTAATGGTTGCCTTTGTAATCATAGGACTTTATAGTTCCTATTTAACACCAAGAGAAGAAGAACCTCAAATAGATGTACCTATCGCTGATATTATGTTACAATATCCGGGAGCGAGTCCTAAAGAGGTTGAATCCAGAATTGTAAAACCTTTAGAAAAGGTTATTTCAAATGTAAAGGGAGTTGAATACGTTTACTCTCAGTCTATGCCTGAAATGGCAATGCTAATTGTTCAGTTTTACGTTGGAGAAGATGTAGAAAGAAGTTTGGTTAAGCTTTATAATGAAATTATGAAGAACATGGACCAAATGCCTCAAGGGATCACTCTCCCACTGGTAAAAACACGATCTATTGACGATGTACCGGCACTAGGACTAACACTTTGGAGTGAAAACTATTCTGATTACCAATTAAAACGTATTGCTCAGGAATTAAATTCTGAAATAGAAAAAATCAACGAGATTAGTGAAACAAAAATTATTGGAGGTAGAAACAGAGAGATCAGAGTTGTACTTGACAGAGATAAAATGACTGCTTTTGGAGTTGATCCATTAATGATAACTCAGCAAATTCAAGCATCTAATCAACAGTTTTCTTCTGGTTCATTCAATCAGAATAACAATGAATATTTAGTTACTACAGGTAAATTTCTGGAAACTTCAGAAGATGTTTCAAATCTTGTAGTTGGTGTACATGGCAATTCACCAGTATATCTGCATCAGGTTGCAACCATAAGTGATGGACCTGAGTTACCGGTAAGCTATGTTTCTTTTGGCTATGGAAAGGCAAGCCTTCACCAAGATAATTATAAAGGTGAATACTCTGCTGTAACTATTTCTGTTGCGAAAAGAAGAGGTGCTGATGCGATGCGTTTATCTGAGCAAATAATGGATAAAATAGATCACCTCGAAAGCGAATTAATACCTTCAGATGTACATGTGGAAGTAACTCGTAATTATGGAGAAACAGCTTCTGAAAAAGTATCTGAATTATTAATGCACCTTTTAGGAGCAATTGTATCTGTATCTATAGTAGTAATGCTAGCTATGGGCTGGAGAGGTGGTTTGGTTGTGTTTATTTCAGTGCCAATCACCTTTGCATTGACTATGTTTAGCTATTACTTCATGGACTATACTTTAAATAGAATTACACTATTTGCTTTAGTATTTGTAACAGGGATTGTTGTTGATGACTCCATCATCATTGCAGAAAATATGCACCGCCACTTTAAAATGAAGCAATTGCCATTTTTTCAGGCGGCATTGAGATCTATTGATGAAGTTGGTAATCCAACCATTTTAGCAACATTTACTGTAATTGCGGCTGTTTTACCTATGGTGTTTGTTTCAGGTATGATGGGACCTTATATGAGTCCTATGCCTATTGGAGCATCAATCGCAATGATCTTCTCATTATTCGTGGCTCTAATGATTACACCATGGTTAGCTTATCGTTTACTTAAGCATGATGATGGAAAAGATGATGAAAAGGATTATTCTTTAGAAAAGACGCTTATCTATAAGATTTATGATAAAACAATGCGTCCTATGATCGAAAATAAGACCAAGCGTTGGGTATTCATTATAGGAGTAACAGTTTTATTATTTGGCTCAGCAAGTTTATTCTTATTAAAGGTTGTTACGGTTAAAATCCTTCCTTTTGATAATAAGAATGAATTCCAGGTAGTTATTGACATGCCAGAGGGTACAACCTTAGAACAAACGGCTAATGTAACAAAGGAATTAGCTGCATATTTACGCAATCATGAAATGGTAACAAATTACCAAACATATGTAGGTGCATCTGCTCCTATCAATTTTAATGGTTTGGTTCGTCATTATGATATGCGCAGAGGTTCAAATGTTGCTGATATTCAGGTTAACCTGGTTTCTAAAAATGACAGGGATATTCAAAGTCATGATATTGCTAAAGAATTACGTCCTGAATTACAAAAGATTGGTGCAAAATTCAACGCAAATGTTAAGGTGGTTGAAGTTCCACCAGGACCTCCGGTAATGTCAACAATGGTGGCTGAGATTTATGGTCCTAATTACGAGGCTCAGAAAGATATTGCACTTCAAATCAAAGATCTTTTTGCATCAACAGAAAGCGTTGTTGATATTGATTGGATGATGGAAGATGACCAGGAAGAGTTTAAATTTAATGTTGACAAAGAAAAAGCTATGTTGGCTGGAATTAGCACACAACAAATTGTACATGCATTAAATATGAATTTACGTGGGGCTAAAGTATCAAACCTTTACGCTGAAAAAGAACACAGTCAGGTTGGTATTACATTACGTATGGCTCAGGAAGACAGAACCAGCATTGAGGATCTTAAAAAGATTAACCTAATGTCGGCTCGTGGAAATATGGTCGCAGTAGGTGATTTAGTTGATATTACAAAAACGATTAAACCTAAGAGTATCTACCGTAAAAATCAAAAAGAAGTAGTTTACGTAACTGCTGATATTGCCGGTACATTAGAAAGTCCTGTTTATGCCATACTTGATATTTCAGACAGACTTGACGAAATTAATGTACCTAAAGGATTTGAAATTGAAGAGTTTTATAATGGACAACCATTCTTAGAAGACAATTTTGGAATTAAATGGGACGGTGAATGGCAAATTACATATGAGGTATTCCGTGACCTGGGTGCAGCTTTTGCAGTAGTATTACTTATTATCTATATGCTTATTGTTGGATGGTTCCAGAACCTGAAAGTGCCGTTTGTGATGATGGTTGCGATCCCACTATCTCTTGTAGGTATTGTAATTGGTCACTGGATATTAAATGCCTTCTTTACTGCAACATCAATGATTGGTATGATTGCTCTGGCAGGTATTATGGTCCGGAACTCCATATTGTTGATTGACTTTGTTAATATCAGGCTGAAAGAAGGTATTCCGTTAAAAGAAGCTGTAATTGAAGCCGGAGCCGTACGTACTACCCCTATCCTACTTACAGCAGGAACAGTAGTAATTGGAGCAGTTGTAATATTATTTGACCCAATATTCCAGGGATTAGCTATTTCCTTAATGGGAGGAACTATTGCTTCTACTTTCCTTACCTTATTAATAGTGCCATTAATCTATTATATGGTAGAAAGAAAGAAATATAAAGAATCTACACCTATTGAATCATCTACTGATGAACAAGAAGTGTAAAAAGCAATAACTCATAGTTTAAAGGCTTAATTGTATTGAGCAATAAACTATGAGTTAAGTTTAACATTTTTAATACTATAAACATGAAGATGCTTGTAGCAACAGCAGTAGAAGAATATCGTCAAAAACTGGAACAGTTCTTTGGCGAGCAGAATGTACCTTTTTATAACGAACTTGAAGTAAAAGGTGTAGATAAAACAGGTAAAAAACAACATCGCGTTGGAAACTGGTTTACTTATAATGAAAATCCATATAACCTTGTTACATTTTTTACCATTGTAGAAGATGATCAGGCTGATAAAATTATGGAAAGCCTGAGTCAATGTAAAATTGAAATGCCTAATTGTAAAATCAGGGCATATATTTTAAATATTGAAAAATCAATACTGTAGAGCACTTAGTTAAAAGTCGAAAGTTAAAAGTAATAACCTTATCCTGGTTCAAGTTTGCAACTTGGACCTTTATTTAAAACCCTTTTGCTAAAGGCTAGCTCTAAATCACCTTTTAACCCTTTACCTTGTTACCATTAACCTTGTTTAAAATTAAAAACATATAATATGCAAGAAAGAATTGTAAGAGCAGTTGCCGGTACTTTCATTTTGTTAAGCTTACTATTAGCCTTAACTGTTAATATAAACTGGCTTTATTTCACTGGTTTTGTTGGATTAAACATGCTTCAATCATCCATTACCAAATGGTGTCTGTTAAATGATATCTTAACAAAGTTAGGTGTACCTAAATAAAAAATAACCCGGAATGTTTTATTAAGCACTCCGGTTTTTTTTACTTTCTAAATTCCTCTCTGATAGCTTTTCTAGATGCCCTGTCGACAAGCGTAAAAACAGATTCCTCCTGAGTTTTTTGCCTCCCTGGCTGATGTCCTTTTACTTTAATAATCTGAATATTATAAGCATCAAACATTCTATAAAACTCTTTGTACAAATCCTGATTCTTTACCTCTTTATTTCCTCTTGTCAGATAATTATTATTCTCCAATCTTACTCTTCTTTCCTGTAGTTTTAAAATATTTTGTGAATCTGTATAAACTATAATTGTTGAATTACCTTCATTTTTAACCAATGACAGTGCCCAAAGCAAATTTTCCAATTCTAATTTAGTTGATGATGTATCAATAAATCTTTTCAGCTTAACCTGTAGTTTAAGCACCTCTATTGGTTGTTTGATATCTTTTGTAAGCAAAACTGCCCCATATCCAACTTTTAATTGAGGATTAACACTACCGTCTGTAAAAAGATAAATAATATCTGTCATGTGCTGATAACTTTATTTTTAATCAATGTATTATATATTTCAATTAAAACATAAAATACACAATCATATTAGTCATTATATTACAAGGCTTTAAAGCAACCAAATAAAAGTAAAAGTTGACAAAATTACTGAATTTAAGAAGAATCATTACCTTTACAGCCGAATTAAGATAAGAAATGGCAAAAACACAAGAATCAACAAACACAAATAACGTTCTGAAACTTATTATATGGTTAAATAAACATTTTAACTTTTTAATGGGGAGTATCTCAGGTGTAGCAACCGGAACCATTGTATTTTTCATTAATTATCAACATGGTTTTACCCCAGCTTTATATAGTTTCCTTCGACAGTTTTTTTTCAATTTATTAATGGGTGGGTTCAACATCAGAACTTGTGAGAAACTAACTCAAATCATTAAGTCTAAAAATGCAGCCATTACTATGGGTACAATCGTACCTTCAATTCAGGCATTTATTATACTTTATTCAATACATTACTTTGGGCATACACCAAAACCAGGAGCTTCTTCCATTTGGCAATTTGGCGTTAATATTATCGTATTTTTCTTTATGTCACTATTTTATCGTGATCCTGAAAACAAAATACAAGTAAAAACGATACTATTAAAAATAGTTCCAAAAATTAAAGGTTAACAATTTATTTTTGGATGTATACTTTTTCTTATTATTGAATAAGTATATAAACAATGAATCTTCTAATGTATATTGTTATTGCATACAAATCCATTATGCAGGACTGATAAGTGAAAATCAAATATTTATAAAGAAAAAATCCCTTAACAACTACACTAGTTAAGGGATCTTGTATGCAATTCCAAGAAGTTTATGAAACCTTGGCGTAACGAATATACTGATTAATTTTTATTTACAACACTATATTTTTCGACTAATTGACATTAAAGTTTTGTAATATGAGATAGTTAATATAAATCTTCAATTCTTACATCCAAAATCTGTACTCATACAAAACCAATATTTTAAACTATTTCATCCTCTCCCATAGATTAACCTACGCTTATTTTAAATCTAAATTTAGGATATATAGAATCCTATCAACATTAAACTTCTTCATAAGTGTATTTAGATTTCTGTAATAAATATTTATGATTTGATCTTTCAATAACTCCAATATTAAGAATATTGACTCTTTTTATGAACTTACCCTATATTAACACGAAAAATAATTAACGCAAAATTTCTTTAATTAATGTTAACAACATGATTTTACTCATAATTCTTGTGCTGTAAAACACATTTTAAACTGTTACTAATTGATTTTTTTCTAAAAACAGTGATTAAAATCACGTTTTTTGACTCTTTGAGGATAGTAAATACATTGGGATGGTAATATTACGGAAATATTTCTTTATATCAAAAAGCATGTTATAAAATATGCTTAAACTTTGTTATAACACTATTATTATATACACTCTTTGATTATTTTTGTGTCAAAATAAAATTCATTAATAACCGTAGCAAACCAAAAACATGTCAAAAAAATTATTGATTAGAGACCTAACGCTTAGAGATGGTCAGCAGTCGTTATTCGCTACCAGATTACGACAAGAGCAAATTGATAGAGTTCTTCCTTTTTATAAGGATGCAAACTTCTATGCAATGGAAGTATGGGGTGGAGCTGTACCTGATTCTGTAATGCGTTACCTAAACGAGAACCCTTGGACACGTCTTCAGACAATTAAAAAAGCCGTAGGTGATGTTAGTAAACTTACTGCTTTATCAAGAGGACGTAACTTATTTGGTTATACACCTTATACTAACGAAATTATTGATGGATTCTGTAAAAACGCCATTGATTCAGGACTAGGTATCATGCGTATCTTTGATGCATTAAATGATATCAACAATGTAAAGTCTACCATTAAATATGTAAAACAACACGGAGGTATTGCTGACTGTGCTGTTTGTTACACTATTGACCCTGTTTATCCTGAGCCACCAAAGAAAAAAGGATTAGCTGGATTATTTGGTAAAAAAGAAAAAGGTCAGGAACCAGTATTTACAGATGAATACTTTATTAATAAAGCTAAAGCTCTTGAAGAATTAGGAGCTGATATGATTACTATTAAAGATATGAGTGGACTTATTCCTCCAACTCGTGTTTCTAAATTAGTAACAGACTTTAAGAAAAGTGTTAAAATCCCAGTTGATTTCCACACACACTGTACTCCAGGATATGGATTAGCAGCTGTATTATCTGCAATTATTGCAGGTGTTGACATCGTTGATACAAACATCTGGAACTTTGCAGGAGGACCAGCAGCACCAGCTATCGAATTAATCTACTTATTTACTAAGAAATTAGGAATTGAGATGGATGTTAACATGGAAGCCGTTGCTAAAATCAATGCTGAGTTAGTAAACATCAGAAAAGAATTAGCAGATGTAGACGGAGTAAAAATATTCCCTAATCCATTTAACCCTCTTACTGATGAGCTTCCAGCTAATATCGAAGCTGAATTCGACAAAGCTATTGAGTCAGCTAAAGCAGGTAAAGAAGAAGCTTTATTAGATGCTTGTCATGCAATTGAGGATTATTTCAACTTCCCAAAACCAAACAACCTGGTTAAGGATGCTGAGATCCCAGGTGGAATGTACACTAACATGGTAGCTCAGTTAAAAGCTCTAAAATCAGAAGATATTTTAGAGGATGCTATGAAATTAATTCCTACAGTACGTATGGATGCTGGTTTACCTCCATTGGTAACTCCAACAAGCCAGATCGTAGGTGCTCAGGCTGTTAACTGCGCCATGGACCTTAAAAAAGGTAGCGCTATGTACACCAATGTATCAAATCAATTTATCAGTTTGGTAAAAGGTGAATATGGTAAAACTCCTATTCCGGTAAAACCAGAATTCAGAGAAAAAATTTGTGGACATAGCGATGAGCGTCCATTTGATACCTCTACATATAAAATGCAACCAAATCCAGTATTGGAAGACTTTGGTGGTGTTAAATTAGCTGAAAACGAAGAGGAAGTATTATTACTTGAATTATTCCCAATGGTTGCTAAAGGTTATTTAACCGGAGTTAAAAAAGCTGCTTGGGAAGCAAAACAAGCTAAAGAACCTAAAAAAGAGGTTGTAGCTGAAGAAGCTCCTAAAAAAGAAGCACCTAAAGCAACAGGTAAAAAAGTTACGATCCCAATGCCGGGAAGAATCTTACAATACCTTGTAAAACCTGGTGATAAAGTAGAAAAAGGACAAACTGTTGCTACTTTAGAAGCTATGAAAATGGAAAACAGTATCACTGCTGACTTTGCCGGATATGTTAACACATTAATGGCTGCTGAAGGTGATACATTACCAGCTGATGCTCCAATTATGGACATCGTTGATGCTCCGGTTGTAACAGAAGCTCCTGCTTCAGAAGCTGCTCCAAAAGCTGCAGCTAAAGCTACAGGACCAACAAAAGCTGTTAACGTTCCAATGCCTGGTAAAATTTTAGATATTCAGGTTAATCCTGGTGATAAAATTGAAAAAGGTCAGGTTGTTGTAATTCTTGAAGCTATGAAAATGGAAAATAGCATTACAAGTGACTTCGCTGGAACTGTAAATGATATTTTTGTAAATGTAGGCGACACTGTTGCTGCTGATACAAAAATTCTTGATGTAGTACAATAATCTAATTAGATAAGAACAAGAGCCTGGTTCTTGTTCTCTTTTTGCATCATCATCTATATTATATAAAGAAGAAGCCCGAATTGATTTTTCAGTTCGGGCTTTTTACATGTCTTTACTTGATATATTTTTTAATAAAAATACTTACTTATAATTCCGTATCACAAAATCATAAACATTCTGATACATTATTTTTTCCAAAATTGTTTCTATCGATAATCCCATAGTTAGCACTTCAAAATCATTGTTATCGCTGAAATAAGCCAATAAAGCATCCATTAAATTTTTATACTCATCTGCAACAATAAATGAGTCAACAGGATTAATCATTCCATCAAAATCAGTACCCAAACCAATTGAACTCCATACTTTCACCTTATCAACTTCACTTTCAACAGAGTCAATATAAGCCTTTGCTATTTCTATAATATTATCACCAATCTGTTTAGTCCAAAATCTGACTACCTTTTTATCATTGTTTTTGATTTCTCTATTTGAGAATTTATCTGCTTCCTTAATGATCACTTCACCCGATAAAATTCTCTGATCCAAATTCAAGCCAATTATACCACCTGAACTCACAATAATTCTCACTTCTTCCTTAGATAAATTTATACTCCAAGGGTTAAAATCCTTCGAATTTTTATATTTTGTTTTATCGGTATCTGGTAAAACAATTGAATCCAGTATTGTTTCATGATTTCCAAATCCCATATGACTTGCAATAATTGGTATTCTTTCACTTGGAGCTTTTCCTTCGTTATACTTTGCTATTTTATTATAATACCAAATTCGGGCTGACACACTCATGTGTTTTGTGTCAATTAAAATTCGTTTCCCATTTCCTTTATATTTTCCAATACCCAATAGGCAATCTATAACATCTTCTCCTCTGGGATTTACAGGTTCATTTAAGCCAACCTGCTGATGTAACAAAAAAGATGCAGCACCATCTGGAATACTACGCGCATGCCCCAACATACCATTATAAAAATGGTGAGACATAGTTACATACAATGGAACATACTCCCATCTCCTTTTAACTTTTTCAATGTTACTTATAGTTGTTTTGTGAACATTAGGATCATGAATCACCTGATCTGCATTACCTGAGATTAAAGAATGCGCCCCTTCAATAGAAGGAATTACAATAATTACATTTTCATCGCTTTCATACTGTTCAATATCCATGGCATCTTTAGCCAACACATATTTCCAATCTTCTCCATTTACCTTATGAACTTTATTATTCTCTAATTTTAAAAACTCATACTCTTTTTCGAGAAATTCAAAATAGTTAAAAGCATCACTTTGTACAGTATTGATGTAGTCAATAGGTAGGTGACTAATGAAAAATTTAGCTATAATATCAGAGATATCTCCTTCTCCTATTATTGCAGGATCCAGCCAACTTTGTTCCAAAGGATACAACGTAGCCACAATCAGTTTTACATTTCCCCTGGCTAAAGCCGGCATGCTGGTTTGAAAGTATTCCGGATAGGGACTATCTCTCTGACGTTTTTTAGGTTTGTTATCACTCCATAATGAGTTTTTCTTTCTTTTTCCTGCCTCTTTAAATGCAAAGGGATGCATTGTTGGATGACAATGCAAATCAGCAAAAATCTTCTTCATAGTTATTTTTAGTTATAGTTCTTAGCTTTTGGCTATTTGTTGATAGAATTAAAATGCACAATAGTAAAGCCAAAACAAATCTAATTGCAACATTAGCACTTCATTATTTGTACTAACCTTCCCCTTTATTCTTTTCTTAATACTAAATAATGAAGCTATGGGATAATTAATCACTTGTCACTTTCTAAATCAACTACTTCAACATTATATACAATGCTTTTTCTACCAGGAATTTTATCATCGTCACCCACTAATCCATATGCACGGTGTGGAGGCATAATAAAAGTGGCCTTTGATCCCTTTTTTAATAATAAGATTCCTTCTTCCAAACCGGTTTCAACTCCGCCCTGCCCTACTTTAAATTTTTTATTTCCTAATGAATCAGAAGAATAACAAAGTGTACCATCTAATAATGATATTAAATATGATATTTCAACCACATCTCCTTTTGTTACCATAGCTCCCGTACCCTCTTCATCTATACGATACCATAATCCGGTTTTGGTTTCCTTCATATCAAGATTATTCTCCTCAATATATTCCTTAATAGCATCAGCATCCAAGGTAACCATCCTCCTGTTCAATGAAATTAATTCTTCAGCAGTAGGTCTGCGTTTTTGTTCCTTATCTTTATTTTGCACTGCGCACGAAGCCAAAAATCCAATAAGTAATCCTATCGTAATATAAACTCTAATCATATTATTTACTTTCTAAATAATTCTGGTAAAATTTTGCAATTTCAAGTTTGAATTTTTCAATGGTATCTTCCATATTTAATTGCGACTCCCCTCCTGCTGCATTTCTATGACCACCACCATTAAAATTCATTTCTGAAAACTGATTTACAGGAAAGTCACCTCTTGATCTGAAAGAACATTTTACTTTATCATCTTTCTCCATAAAAAATGCCGAGATATTAATCCCCTCAATACCTAATGGATAATTTACAAATCCCTCAGTATCTCCTTGCTGAAAGTTATATTTTTCTAACTCATCTTTACTTAACCACAAATAGGCTGCGTTTTGATCTGGCAATAAAAACATTTTTTCACCAAGTACATGACCTAAAAGTTTCATACGATAAAATGAATTACTATGAAATACCAGTTCATGAATTTTATCCTTATTAATTCCTTTTTCAAGCAGTTTAGCTACTACTCTATAGGTATCAGGATTTGATGAATTATAACTTAACGATCCCGTATCTGTCATAATACCAGTATAAAAACACTCTGCAGCAAATTCATTAACATACTGATCAAAACCTACCTTATTAATAAGGTTATATACCAATTCGCAAGTAGATGATGATTCTGGAACCGAAATCATAATTTCAACAATGTCATCTGGATAAGGGTGATGATCAATCATAATTTTTTCACCGGAAAAATCTGCAATAAGACCACTCATCTCACCAACTCTTTTCAGACTGTTAAAGTCAACAAATATCAACACTTCAGCTTCTGAAATTCTTTTCGTAGCAGCTTCTTTTTGTTCTTCATATACCAAAACATCATCTGCACCATTCATCCAACTTAAAAACCGGGGAAAACCAGAAGGTGTAACAACCTGAACTTCCTTATTCATTCCTTTCAACACATTTTTTAGTCCTAATGATGAGCCCATTGCATCACCGTCAGGATTTAAATGAGGAATAATTACTATATTATGAACACTGTTAATCTTTTCTTTAAACTGAACCAGAATTTTATTATCAATCATTACTTAATTTTTAATCATCAAATATAGTTAAATAAAGAAGACTGAATTTTGAGTTATTCGAAAATATTCCTAATATTAAATTCTTCAATGTAGAATAAATTAAACATACACTTATGGCAGGAAATAAAACTTTAACAATCATTAAACCTTTTGCGGTAAAAAAGAGAAATTTAGGTGCCATACTAGCAAAAATAGAGGAAGCAGGATTCCGATTCTGTGCTATTAAAACCCTAAAATTAGATAAACACGAAGCTGAAGAATTTTATATCGAGCACAAAGAAAGACCTTTTTTTGAAGAGTTGACAGAGTTTATGTCATCCGGACCAATCACAGCTGCGATTCTTGAAAAAGAAAATGCGGTTGAGGACTTTAGATTTTTAATTGGTGCTACTGATCCTTCTGAAGCCAAAGAAGGTACCATCAGAAAAATGTTTGCTACAGACAAAGCACATAACGCAATTCACGGATCAGATAGCGATACAAGTGCTGAGCGAGAATGTGACTTCTTTTTTAGTAAAAGAGAAAGGTTATAATCATTACAAAATAAGTAAAGCTGGAAGCAAATAAATTAATCAACGTCTTCCAGTTTTGCTAATAACTTTCAACTTCTTATTTCTAATTAAACATTGTGATTAGGGCATTTATACGATTTAATTATTCTTTCTCTCCAAAAAAAGAATATCCAAATTCAACCAAATTACAACAATATTATAATCGTATTCTACAAATAAACAAACAACATATCGTTATCAATTATTGCATCAAATAAGTTATAAGAATGAAAGAATCTAATAACAAGAAAAGTATTACTGAATCATCTTCTCTATTCAGTAATATAGAACATATGTCTGTACCGGAAATATTATTTAATATTAATAACGAGGATGCCAAAGTACATAAGGCAGTACAGAAAGCTATTCCTCAAATTGAAAGATTGGTAGAGAATATAGAGATCAGAATGAAACAGGGAGGACGAATTTTTTATCTGGGAGCAGGTACAAGTGGAAGGCTTGGTGTTTTAGATGCTTCAGAAGTCCCTCCTACATTTGGAGTCTCAGAAAATATTGTCATTGGATTAATAGCTGGTGGTGATATTGCACTAAGAAAAGCTGTAGAAGCTGCAGAAGATGATCCTGATAAAGCCTGGGAAGAGTTAATGAATTACAATGTAAATCATTTAGATACTGTTATTGGAATTGCAGCTTCAGGTACCACACCCTATGTAATTGGGGGAATTAAACACGCCAGAGAAAATGGCCTGCTTACCGGTTGTATCACATGTAATCCTGAAAGCAAAATTGCTGATGCAACAGAGTTTCCTATTGAAGTGATAGTCGGACCTGAATTTATTACTGGTAGCACGCGCTTAAAAGCAGGCACAGCGCAAAAAATGGTACTTAATATGATTACGACTACCATAATGATAAAAATGGGCCGTATTAAAGGAAACAAAATGGTGAACATGCAGCTAACTAATAAGAAGCTGATTGACAGAGGATCCAGAATGATTATGGAAGAAACCAATCTTACCTACGAGCAATCAAAGGAACTTTTATTAAAATATGGCTCTGTAAAAAAGGCTATTGACGTATTTAAAAACAGATAATAACTCTTTTACTCAATAGACTGTTAGATTTTTGACTTATTTACAAAATGCTTAATTTCAATTATTTACACATCTTACATTACAGATCACAAACTCTTATAAATCTGACAATTATAAATATTTACCAAACTATTGATATTTAAATCTATAATCAAAAAAATTAAAAGTGAGAAAATTACTTTATCCTTGTTCCTTTCTCTATGCTACCATTATCCTGGTTACCATGTTTCAGAAATCATCTAATTACCATTGCCGTAACTACCTGATGACCTACCTCATTGTTTAAAGCATGCATTATTTTATCCCGAAGCATTAATAACTCATTACGCATAACACTGGAATTAATACTCACGTAAAGTGTTCCATTGTTCATAAAAATCTGAGTAGTAGCTCTCGCCACTGTTTTTCCAATTACTTTTTCCCAGGAACGCACCACTCTGTTTTCAAGCATTTTATGATCCAGATGATCGCGTTTCAAAATCTCCGAAATAACTTCTCTTATTTTTACAGCTTCCTTCTTTTTCATTATGCTATTGTTTCTTTATATAAAGTAAATTGTCCACCATCAACAGAATATACCATACTGTCTTTTTTAATTCTTTTTAATATTGGTAATATTCTATTTAATTGAGTATCTGTTATAAATATTTGTTTAAAATCTTCGCCTCCTACCAGCTCAATCAATCTATCTCCTCTCTCAGAGTCCAACTTATCAAAAATATCATCCAGCATTAAAATAGGTTTAGTATTCTTATGTTGGACTAAAAATTTAAACTGCCCAAGTTTTAGAGCTATTAAAAATGTTTTCTTTTGTCCCTGAGAACCTATCTTCTTTATTGGATAACCATTAATTTTAAACTCTACATCATCTCTATGTATTCCACGTGTACTATATCCCAAAATCAGATCTTTCTTTCTGGCTTCTTTTAGTACCTCTTCAAAATCCTCCTTTTTAAGGTGCGATTTATATTCAAAATCAACTTCCTCTCTACTCCCCGAAATATAATTATATACTTCATGAAAAACATCTTTCAACTCGGATAAAAAAACTTCTCTAGCATTTGAAATTTTACTACCAAGCGACGACATCTGCATATCCCAGATATCCAGCATAGCGTTAGTTTCAGCATTCAAAGTACTTATCCCCTTTAAATATGCATTACGCTGAGCTAAGACTTTATTATAAGAAATTAAATATTCAAGATATGACTTATCATATTGTGAAATAACACTATCAATATATTTTCTTCTTAAATCACTTCCTTCAACAATCAAACTTTCATCCTGAGGCGAAATCATAACCAAAGGGAGTAATCCTATATGACTTGAAAGTTTTTCATATTCTTTCTTGTTTCTTTTAAACTGTTTTTTCTGTCCCTTTTTTAATCCACAGTATATATTTTCCTCATTTTCACCTAATTCATAAGCACCCTGAATAACAAAAAAATCATTATCATGCTTAATACTTTGGCTATCAATCGGATTAAAAAAGCTTTTACAAAACGATAAATAATATACAGCATCCAATAAATTGGTTTTTCCGGCACCATTGTTTCCTACAAAACAATTAATCCCCTCTGTTAAAACCAATTGTGCAGTTTCAATGTTTTTAAAATTTATAAGATGTAGCTTTTTTAAATGCATATATTATGTTTTCAGCTCACAAATGTAATTATTCAACATTAATATCTTAACATTTCCCTATTTCAAAAAGAATAAAAATGTTAAAGAATTTTGAACCACATATTTTGATTTTTTCACAAAAGAATTACATTTGCGTATCAATAAAAAATAATAATTATCCATGTCGAATAAGGAAAAAGAATATGCTACTGAAAGTGGTATTGAAAACGTTGAACATGCGTTAAGTAGAACAGAGCAATTTATTGAAGATAACCAGAAGATCCTAACAATTATAATGTTTGCAATTATTATTATTGTTGGTGGATACTGGGGAGCTAAAAAACTTTACTTTTTACCAAAAGCAAACGAAGCTCAGGAATCTATGTTTTTTGCTCAGAATTATTTTGAAAAAGACAGTTTTAAACTGGCTTTAAATGGTGATGGTATGAATATGGGTTTTCTTGAAGTAGCGGATAACTATAGCATGACAAAACCTGGAAAATTAGCTAAATATTATGCTGGTGTTTCTTATTTACATTTAGGTGAGTATGATAATGCGATTGAATATTTAAGTGATTTTTCTACAGATGATGAATTATTAAGTGCAACTGCAAAAGGTGCTCTTGGTGATGCTTATCTTGAAAAAGGAGATACTGATGCTGCAATTAGCAACTACAAGTCAGCAGCTCAGGTTAACAATAGTGTTGTTGCTCCTACTTATTTCTTTAAACTAGGATTAGTTTACGAAAGTCAAAAGAAATATGAAGATGCTGTTGAAGCATACAAAAACATTAAAGATAATTTTAGCACAAGTACAGAAAGCCGTAATATCGATAAATATATTACCAGAGCTGAACTTCTTGCAAAAAAATAAACTTATTTGAAAAATTATAATAAAAGAGGTTGCCAATATTGGCAACCTCTTTTATTTTTGCATCATATTAAAAAGAAATACTTATGGCAACAAGTTTAAAAAATTTATCAGATTACGATAAAACAAAAATGCCTTCTGCTGCAAATATGAAGTTTGGTATTGTTGTTTCTGAGTGGAATGAAGAAATTACTGAAGCTTTATATGAAGGTGCATATAATACTTTAATTGAAAATGGAGCTAATCCTGATAATATTATTAAAAAATACGTACCAGGAAGCTTTGAGCTAACAAAAGGAGGTAAATACATGGCAGAATACACAGATGTTGATGCTGTAATATTATTAGGATGTGTTATAAAAGGAGACACACCTCACTTTGATTTTGTTTGTGATGGCGTTACTCAAGGTGTTACTCAATTAAATTTAGATTATTCTATACCATTTATTTTTGGACTGATCACAACCCTTAACTTACAGCAAGCCAAGGACCGAGCAGGTGGGATTCATGGCAACAAAGGGGATGAAGGTGCAGTTACTGCAATAAAAATGGTGAATATGGGTTGGAGTTTAAAAAAATAGTTTTATATTTGCATCCGCTTTCGGGGAGATACCAAAGCGGCCAACTGGGGCGGACTGTAACTCCGCTGACTTTCGTCTTCGTAGGTTCGAATCCTGCTCTCCCCACAAAAGATTTAAAACGATAAATCTTAAAAGAAATTTTGCCAATGTAGCTCAGCTGGCTAGAGCAGCTGATTTGTAATCAGCAGGTCGTGGGTTCGAGTCCCTCCATTGGCTCAATTTTATTTTGCGGAAGTAGCTCAGCTGATAGAGCATTAGCCTTCCAAGCTAAGGGTCGCGGGTTTGATCCCCGTCTTCCGCTCAAAAGAAAAGCCATCTGAAAAATCAGATGGCTTTTTTCGTTTATAATATTTCACTAACCTTTAATATCATCTCTCCATTTCTTATATCTGTCATTTGAATGATACAAAAACCAATCTGTAATTACTCCAAATAGATATAATAAACCAAACATTAAAATAACAGCTATAACCAAGACATAATTTGCATAATCTTTTAGTAGTTCGTTTTGCTCGAACACCAATCTTAATCGGGATGAAACATACGCTACAATAACCAGTGAAGGCAAAAGGCTATAAAAACCAAAATATTTATTCTTTGTATACCGACCAATAACATCATTAGGACAAAAAAGAAAGCTTATTTTTCGTCGAAAGACATAAACGGGTACCAGACATACCACAACAACAATATAGCCTATAATTTCATTCATATTTACAACCTTTAAATACTACAGCTTAAAATACATCAACATCAGACTTTGAAACCAACGCGAAGGCAACAAATTCTTAACAACAGGCATTATTAACTCAATAGGTGCACCAATTCTATATTTAGGTTTAATCTTTCTCTTTTTAAGTATCTTTTCTATTTTTTTTGCAACACGAATTGGATCTCCGGCATTTTCAACATTTTCTATGGTCGTTTTACTTATCCTTTCAAATTGATCTTTATATGGAGATTCTTTATCCACACTACTTTGCTTTTTATTATAAGCAACATCTGTCTTAAAATCACCGGGCTGCAACACACATGCATCAATGCCAAATTGCTTTACTTCCATGCATAATGATTCAGTGATTATATCCAACGCCGCCTTACTTGCAGAATAAATTCCATTATAAGGTAATCCGGCTTCTGCAGCCAACGAACTAATAAAAACCAAACGACCACTTCCCTGCCCTCTCATTTTTGGCAAAACAGCTTTATTTACACGCTGAATTCCATAAACATTCAATTGCATAACTTCATCAATATCTTCAGGCGTAAATGTTTCAATTGGTCCGATTGCCCCCCTTCCGGCACATTGTATTACAACGTCAATAGTTTTAACATGTAATATGGCTTTATCAATTGCTTCATTTACTGAAAGCTGATTTGTAACATCCATTTTAATCCAACTCAAGCCCCCTTCATTGATATCATCATCAACCCTCCTGCCAAATCCAACAACATTATGGCCTTTCTCTTTTAAATAATGAGCAACAGACTTTCCTATTCCGGATGTTGCTCCCGTAACTAATATATTCATCTTATTCATTAATATTTTAAATATCGCAAATCAGAACAACTATCCTGTTCGCTTTTCTCTTATCATTCTAAAATTCATTCAAATATAAAAATGTTGATTCAATTGCAACATTCAAACAAATAATTAAAAAATCATAAATATCTCTCTAAAACGTAACATAATATTAAGAATTGAGTATCTAATTCAGAACCTAATTACCAAATAAAACCTTGAGAAGTTGGAATTAAACCATAAATCATTTTCAATTTCAGAAATGTTTAGCCTGGTATGAACAAAAGAACTAAAAACCATAGAAAATTAATACTACAAGTATTAACTCCAACCTTAATTTCGATATCTCTTTTAATATATAGCTATTTCTTCCTGATTGACCACACCCGGTCTCTTTTAATGAATGAAAAGAAACAGCAATCAGAAGAAATGATTAACAGTCTACATAGTGTTATTAATGAATATTGTAGAAAAGTTGAAAGAGGTGAAATATCCGAATCTGAGGCTCAAAATATAATTAAAGACATAATTTATAACTCCAGATACGGGAAGGACAAAAAGAATTATTTCTGGATAATTAATTATAACCAGGAAATGATCTCCCATCCTTATTTCATTGACTACTTGACCTTAGTTCGCTCAAATCCAAACTACGCAAATACAATGCAAACCATGGGTGAATTAGCTCAAAAACACGGTGAAATATTTTACGAATACAAATGGCAATGGAAAGATGATGCCAGTAGAATAGAATTAAAAACTTCTTACTTAAAGAACATTCCTCAATGGCAATGGCTTATAGGAACTGGATTTTATCATTTTGAAGTTGAAGAGAATATAAAATCTCTGACCAGATACCTTACTATATTACTAATTACATTGATATGCTTTATTATCTCCTTATACATTATTATTATAAGAAAAGCCTTTAAAGATCTAAAATATATTTCCGAAACTGATCAGGAGCTTATAAATAGCGAAAGATTATTAAGAAATATGGCAAACCAGGTAAATAGTGGTTTAATTATTCTTGAAGATCATAAAGTTGTTTATTCTAACGAAATGGCTTCGCAGATATTTGAGGATAACATCCAAAATAAAAGCTATTTTTCTGTTTACGATTATGCTGCAAAAGATGAAATAGAAAGAATTAAGCAAATCAGGAACAATAACTTTAAGGAAGGTAAAACTGAAATTGCTTTTGGAATAATTACACCCACGAAAAAAAGAAAATATATTAACAACAGATTTACCCATACCTACCGCGACAATATTAAAATCACCTATATACTTGTATCAAACATTACAGATCATATTTTAAAAGAAAATCAACTAAAGATATCATCTCAAACAATAGATCAAAGCCCGGATTCCACAATCATCACTGATTTAAATGGAAAAATATTATATGTAAATAAAACATTCTGTAAAGTCAGCGGATATACTATAGATGAAATTGTAGGTAAAAAACCATCGGTTCTTAAATCCGACAAGATGAGCCCCAAGGTATACGAAGATTTATGGGAAACAATATCAAAAGGTAAAACATGGAAAAAAGAATTACTGAACAAAAAGAAAGATGGCACTTTGCTTTGGGAATACACTATTATATTTCCTATACTGGATGAAAATAAAAACATTATTTATTACGCAGCAATAAAACGCGACCTTACACAGCAAAAAATCGTTGAACAAGAATTAAAAGAAGCGAAAGAAAAGGGCGACATTGGTATTAAAATAAAGAATGCCTTTTTAAGCAATGTTAGCCACGAAGTAAATACTCCTTTAAATGTAATAAGTGGATTTACCAATATATTACTTAATGAATTAAGTGAATCAGAACATCAAATAGCTTACCTAAAAAACATACAGGAAAATACAGATATACTTATAAAGCTCTTTAATGACATTATGGATTTTACTGCTATCGAGTCAGGAAACATCATTATTGATAAAAAAGAGATTTTACTTACAGAGTTAATTAACAATATTTGCAAGGAAGCTAATGATCAGGCAAAACACTTTATTCCGCAAAAGAACCTTAATATAATATCTGACATTCACGATAATTTTGAAAATGCCATTTTAAATTCTGACATAGAATGGATAACAAGAATTTTTAACGAATTAATTAATAATGCTATTAAATTCAGTTATTCAGGTACAATAAGTATAGGTTATAAAATAGATTACGAAAACATTATATTTTATGTAAAAGACCAGGGAATTGGTATTAGCAAAAAAGATCAGGGTGTTATTTTTAAGAAATTTATTCACGGAAATAAAGAGTTTGTAAGCCTACATAAAGGTACCGGACTAGGATTACCCATCGCAAAGCTATTAGTAGAGAAATTAAACGGCAAAATCTGGTATGAAAGCAAGGAAGACACAGGCTCGTCATTTTACTTTAGTTTCTCATCTATTAATGTCAAAAATTATCAACTAAACAACATCTATCAAACCCAATTTCCATATAGTGATTTATTGCAAAATCAAAATGTATTAATACTTGAAGAAAACGACCTCCAATATGATTACATTTTAAATATGTTCACAAATAAAAACACTAGTATAAGTAGAGCAAAAAACTCAATTGAATTCACTGAACTTTGTGGTAATATTAAATTTAACCTTATAATACTAGACTACAATTTTGCTTATAACGAGTTTGGCAACCTGGAAACCAGCTTAAAGTCTATTAATAATTCAGCAATTATAATAACTAAAAGCACTCACAGTTCCGTAGACAATAATATTCTTAGCTATTGTGATGGTATTTTAACAAAGCCATTTTATAAAAACGAACTATATTCTGAAATAACAAAAGCTTTAGAAAGAGTTAGTAATAATTAATATACTACTAATAGAAATATCATAAAAACAAAAAGCTTGTAAGTTTATAACTTACAAGCTTTTTGTGAACCTGAAGGGATTCGAACCCCTAACCTCTGCGGCCGTAACGCAGTGCACTATCCAGTTATGCTACAGGTCCAATAATTTCGTATAAAACATCTAAGATTACCTTAGAATTTTTGTTGTGAATCTGAAGGGATTCGAACCCCTAACCTCTGCGGCCGTAACGCAGTGCACTATCCAGTTATGCTACAGATCCTTTTTTTAGCGCTTTTGAGATAATGCATTTCTCAAATGCGGTGCAAATATAAGGAATTCAATTTTAAGTTTCCAAATCAAAAAACTAAAAAAATGAACATTTCATAGTTTTCAAACCAAGCAAAACACCATAAAGAAATAAATTACAGTTATTTATAGACATAAAAAAAAGAGTAAAAAAATTACTCTTTTTTTATGTCTAATACTATTATTGAATTTCTGATATCGAAACATCATTAAACTTACGTGAATTAGTAATAGATTCACTTGTTATTTCATTTGATGAATAGTCATAAGTTAATACCTTGTTATATTCATATTGATTATAATATCCCCAACTTCTTACATATATATCAACTGTTGATTGCCCTTCTATTTTTAATTGACTAATATCAAATGAAGCTATCCCCCATTGCACATAACTCCATACGTCTCCATTATCATTATGTTTTAACTCGAGCAATATTTCTCCGTTGTCTGATGTTGGATTTTCACTATCATAAACCAAATTGACATAATGCATTAAATTATAACCGTAATATTCAAATTGTACATTTAAATAATCATCAGTAAACCAAGTGTCAACTATATGAATTGGAGAATCTCCTATTGAATCAATCACTTCTTCTGTTGTTTCCTCAGTAAAATTAAAAATTGGTTTTGTCAATATCTCATCATAGCTTTTTAATTCAATATAATAATCCAATAAATCAGAATCAGTAGCTTCATTTTCTAATTCATAATAAAATAAAAGCCTCATTCCATCCTCAAACTCAGATGCATCAACTGTGTTATATTTTTGACCAAATTTTACACCATCATCAGTAACTATATAAAAACTATCATCTATTAAATAAACAGTTCCTGATGTTATCCACACATCGTCATCATTATATGTATCATCATCATTAAAAATATCATTACATGATACAAAAACCAACATACTTACCAATAATGGCAAAATAAATCTCAACTTGTTCATAGCCTTTCTTTTCAATTTACATTATTCAATTTAAGCATTATATAATTGAATGCCTATAGTGATTAGACTTAGAAAAGTGTCAATAGTTGCGTGATTGAACCATTAATTTCATAATTATTTCAAACACTCTTTTAAACCAGGAATATCTATAATTTTAATTGTTTTACCATTGGCTTCAATTAATCCTTCATTATGTAAATCCCGGATACCTCTGCCAACCGAAGGCCTTGTTACTCCAAACAATTCAGCTAATTCATTCTGTGACTTATCCAACACAACAATACTTTGTCCCTGAGCAGATTGAAGAAGATAATTGGCAATTTTTCCTTTTATTGTCTGGAATGTTAAAAATTTAATTTTTTGAGATAGAAATTGTGATCGGTTTGATATAGAATTTAGAAAATTAAGAAGCACCATCTTATTATCCTGAAAAAGCTTTAATATAGATTCCTTAGGTAAAACAAGTAATTCAGAATCAACATTTGCAATAATATTTACAGGAAAGGTATTTGATTTACCAAACAAAAATGCCACCGCTAAAGGTTTAGGCGGTTCAATATCTTCAATCTTTATAGTTTTCCCGGAAAAATCAATCATTTCCCCCTTAACACTTCCTGTTAACACAACTAATAAACGATCTACTTTATCTCCGGCACTAACCACCATTTGACCTTTATTGTACTTTTTTATCTGATAATGTATATCTGCAAATGCTGAAGTAATTTCTTCAATTGTTAATCCCTTAAATAAGGGGCTCTTTACTAAAAAAGGAAAATCCTGAATCATATTTTATTGAATATTTTAGACCTACACTGAAAAAAACAGAGAAATATACATTTTTTTTTGCCTTTGTAACATATGTTACAGAAAAATGGATTCAATCACCCCATCTTTGTATTAGAAATAAAAACGGAAAACAATGGAAAGAGATATAATTAAAATAAACGAAGACTTATGTAATGGATGTGGACAATGTGTTCCTGGTTGTCATGAAGGTGCTTTACAAATTATAGATGGTAAAGCAAGATTAATTAGTGATTTAATGTGCGATGGATTAGGCGCATGCCTGGGACACTGTCCGCAAGGTGCTATGGAGATAGAAAGACGTGAAGCTGCACCTTATGATGAAGTACAAGTGATTGCTGAAATGGTAAATAAAGGTATCAATACTGTAATAGCTCACTTAAAACATCTTAAAGACCATAACGAAATTGGTTTCTTAAAAGAGGCAATGGGATATTTAAAAAACAATCAGGATAAATACGATTTTGATTTAAACGAAGTAATTAATGCTATGCACAATAAAGTAGAAGTAAAACCTATGGCTCATCAAGGAGGAGGTTGCCCTGGATCTCAAAGCAGAGAAATTAAAAGAGGTGGATTTTCATTAGCATCAGAACCCGCTAAAGCTGACCAGCCTTCTGAATTACGTCAGTGGCCTGTGCAAATGCACTTAATTAATCCTGCTGCAAGCTTTTTTAAAGAAGCAGATATGGTGTTAGCCGCAGATTGTGTTCCATTTGCAATGGGTAATTTCCATCAAAAATTCCTAAAAAACAAAGTTTTAGCAAATGCATGTCCTAAGTTAGATGATGGCATGGAAATCTATTTAAATAAACTTGTTTCATTAATTGACGATGCCAGAATAAATTCATTAACAGTGGTTATTATGCAGGTACCATGTTGTGGCGGGTTAATGGGACTGGCACAGCAAGCATTACAACAAGCCAACAGAAAAATTCCAATTAAAAGAGCAATAATTTCAATTGAAGGTGAAGTACTTTCAGAAGAGTGGATATAAAAATGAGTCGAAAGTAAAAAGTTCAAATATAAAAGTTGAACTAAAACTATTGACACATAATACCAATAAAGTAAAGTAAAAATCAAAATATTAAACGAAGAAATCATGAGTATGTTCTGTTATCAATGTCAGGAAGCAGCCCAAGGAACTGGTTGTACTGTAAAAGGAGTATGTGGAAAAACCGACGAGGTTGCTGCATTACAAGATGTATTACTTTTTGTAACAAAAGGATTAGCAAACGTTAATGCAATTGCTGCACAAACTAATGATGACAACAGTAAGGCCTATAAATATATGATTGATGCCTTATTTATTACTATTACAAATGCTAATTTTGATGGTGGTAAGATTGAAGCTAAAATCAATGAAGGAATTCAACTTCGAGATGAAATCAAAGATTCTTTAACTGCTAAAGGAATCGAATTACCATCAAACGAACATAGTATTAATTATTCTGGAACTACTAAAGATGATTTCTTAAAAGTAGCACCTGCGATTGGTATACTATCGATAGAAAACGAAGATGTTCGCTCTTTAAAAGAACTGTTAACTTATGGAGTAAAAGGTATGGCTGCATACGCAGAACATGCTATAAATCTGGGTTATGAAAGCAAAGAAATAAGCCTGTTTATTCAAAAAGCATTAGTTGCCGCAACAAATAACACTTTAAGTGCTGATGAATTAGTTGGGTTGGTGCTTGAATGTGGTAAATACGGTGTTGATGTTATGGCTTTATTAGATAAAGCAAACACAGAAAGCTTTGGAAACCCGGAAATCACTAAAGTAAATTTAGGAGTCCGAAACAATCCCGCTATCTTAATCTCTGGCCACGATTTAAAAGATATGGAAGAATTGCTGAAGCAAACAGAAGGAACTGGTGTTGATGTATACACACACAGTGAGATGCTTCCTGCAAATTATTATCCTGCATTTAAAAAGTATGAGCATTTTGTAGGTAACTATGGTAATGCATGGTGGAAACAAAAAGAAGAATTTGAATCATTTAATGGACCAATTCTGTTTACAACTAACTGTATTGTACCACCTAACGAAAGTTACAAAGACAGAATCTATACTACCGGAGCAAGTGGTTTTGAAGGATGTACTCATATTGCTGACAGAAAAGATGGTCAACCTAAAGATTTTAGTGTAGTTATTGAACACGCTAAAAAATGTGCTTCTCCAACAGAAATTGAAACAGGTGAAATCGTTGGTGGTTTTGCTCACAACCAGGTTTTACAATTAGCCGATAAAGTGGTAGATGCAGTAAAAGGTGGAGCTATTAAGAAATTTGTTGTAATGGCCGGTTGCGACGGAAGAATGAACAGTAGAAGCTATTACTCTGACTTTGCAACTGAACTTCCTGAAGATACAGTGATCTTAACAGCTGGATGTGCAAAATACAGATATAACAAACTTCCATTGGGTGACATTGGTGGTATTCCAAGAGTTTTAGATGCAGGTCAATGTAATGACTCTTATTCGTTAGCTGTTACTGCCTTAAAACTTAAAGAAGTATTTGAATTGGAAGACATTAATGATCTACCAATAGTTTATAACATTGCATGGTACGAGCAAAAAGCTGTAATTGTATTACTTGCATTATTAAGCCTTGGTGTTAAAAATATCAATTTAGGACCAACACTTCCGGCTTTCTTGTCACCAAACGTGGCAAAAATATTAATTGAAACATTCAATATTGGCGGAATCAGTGATGTAAAAACTGATATTGAAAATATGATTTTAGCATAGTAGTGCCTAATGTTTTCGCATAGGTTTTAACAATAGAATGGTAAGTAGGTGTTCCCCCTTTGTATTAATAACATTGGGGGATTTTATTTTAAACAATTTTCCTCTTTATTTGCAATAAAAAAATGCAATACAAAACTGTTGAATCAAAAATTACTTTCTTAAAACTTCAGAATAAAATAGATTATAATGTTTGTAATAAAGACAATATAAACCTTATTAAAATTGACAAACCAATCTCTACTGATGAATACTTAAAATTATATACTGAAGTTGGAGAGCAGTATAACTGGCTCGACAGAATATTTTTGAAAAAAGAGACTCTTTATGATATTCTGAATTCATATAAAACTCAAATATTCAGCTTCTACATTAATGATGAGTTTGCTGGTTACTGTGAACTTATATCTGAAGATGATTATGTTGAAATATTATATTTTGGTTTAGTTCAAAAATTTATTGGTAAAGGTTACGGTAAATTCTTACTTTCAAAAACCATAGAAAAAGCCTGGAGTTTCAATCCTCAGTGGATTCAATTAAACACATGCGATCTTGATCACTCCAATGCTTTAAATACATATAAGAGCCTGGGTTTTACAGAATATAAGACACTGATTGATACTAAAAAGGTAAAAATTAAGCACCTTTAAAAAACAACATTTGCTTATTTAATGACGCTGCCTGAACAGACAAGTCAACAGAACTATTATTTAACTGTTCTGAGACTTTTGTATTATTTTGAATACTTGTGTTGAGTAATTCCAGAGATAAATTAATATTTGCCACACTGGAACTTTGTTCACTACAATTCTCGCTAATCTCTTTTGTAAGTATAGAGGTAGCCTCAATAAAAGGCAGAGATTCTGCTATATTATGAGTCATCTCTTGTGATAAATTAAAATTATTTTGAGCCGCATCAATAATCTCAATAGCTGCCTGATTACTCAAATCTGCCAACTTTCTGATTTCAGAAGCAACAACTGAAAACCCCTTACCTTCTCTTCCAGCCCTTGCTGCTTCAACAGATGCATTCAGAGCCAGAATATTTGTTTGTCGAGCCATTGCATTAACCACTTGTATCTTTTCCATTATAAGTTTTGTAGCATCAAATGTCTTCCCCGATAAAATTGATATCTGCTTCATTTTACTATTAACCTGATCAGTTTTAGATTCAGTCTCAATTGCATTCTCAGCATTATTTTGAATTGCTTTACCTATTTCTTTCATATTAAAATAGATTTCCTTCATATTAATAGCTTGCTCATTCACAGATGAATTCATATGATTGGATAATAGATACAATTCCTCTCCAGTCTTTTTTATTCTATTATTTCCAGATCGAATTGATGCAATAATACCCTGGATCCTTTCTTTCATAGACTGTAAAGAACGTGCCAAAACTCCAATCTCATTATTCTCCTTATTATTGATATTTACTCTCAGGTTTCCTTTCGAAAGAGAATGAGTAAATTCAATATTATTGTATATAGGTAATAATATTCCTTTTGAAATCACAAAAGACATTCCTACAACAAATAATACTGCAATAGCACATACTATCAAAATATTAAACTTAAACTCTCTGTTACTTTGAATTAACTGATGGTCAACAAATACAGATTTTTCCTCCAATAATACTCTGATTTTTGAAATACTTTTTTGCACTTCTTCCCAATTCAAGTATAAATCATTCAACGCTTTTTGTTGATATGCATTACCTGAACCATCGCTATTTACAGACTCCTTATTAATAGCAAATACATTTTTATAGAGTATAATGTATTGATTTTCTAACTGATCAATAAGTGACTGCAGATCAGGAATTACTTCAATTAAATACTCTTTATCTTTACTGTTCAACCAGCTATACAAATAAGAATCGGCTTCATCTTTTATGTAAGATTCCTGATGTAATGCAAAAAAAGACAACCACTGTTGCGTTTCTTTAGAATTACTATAATGCAATTGTGTTAATTGCTGATCCAGATATTTTTTACTCAATACATGTTGTTCATAATCTCCAAATCTAACAAACACATAGCCTATCAGGACCAATAAAAACAATGTAATAGAGCCAAAAATCAATGAGAATTTATAATCCAGCTTAATATTTCTCCAATAAGTCAATATCATTATATTAAATTTTATAATTCTAAAAATGGTTGAATACTTAAATCATCTTTAAGGACAATACAATATTCTTTGTTATTACAATCAAGAGTTAAAAATGAACACAAAGGCACTGGGACACTGAGTTTTTATTTATGAAATTCATTTAATCCGCAAGAATTTACTTCTGTTAACTCTTTGTACCTAGATAATAATGGGGTTTATTCATTTCTCTTATTCAAATTTGAGCAGTTTATATAAGTAAATTATATAAAATACACTCTGTGTCTCAGAGCCTCTGTGTTATTCTATTTTCAACTCTTGATTCGCATTTATTCTTTATATAAATAATTTTTTCACAAATAAACCCCCATTTATTCACTCCTTCAATCCCCATTTTTAATGATATAACCTAACAAACCCTTCTGTTTGTAGCGAATCAAACAACAAAACCTTAGATATTCACACAGCTTTATTATTTATATAAATACATGAACTGCAGTATTTTTGAATCATATATTCTTTAATTCGAATATTTTAGAATTGAAATAAAAAAATGCAAACCACAGACTCCAAACAACTCATTATCATACCATTACCTTACATTACTAATAATAACAGGTTTAATACCCTACAATTTGGGATTGCCGGAAGATCCTTGTAATCATACTTTTGCAAATACCTTATAACCTGTGTTCGATTGAAATTTGATATCGATCTCAGGTTAATGCAACACTAGACATTTGTTAAATGGAATACTTACTTGGTGGATGAAATGAATAAACTAACAGACAACTTAAAAACAAATAAACTAAGCGACTTAAAGCCCGGATTAAAAGCCATAGTATACAAAATTGATGGTTCTTCAATTTTTAAAAAGCGCATATTAGAGTTAGGATTTATTTATGGAGCTGAAGTAAAAGTGATTAAAAGAGCACCATTAAGAGATCCATATGAATATGAAATATTAGGATACCGAATTGCTCTACGAAAAGCTGAAGCTGAAAACATATATGTATTACCTCATAGCGCTGCTAAACATTTATCAAATAACGACTTTAGCAATTGTAAAATTCACAAACAGATAAATAACAACAACTTAGATATTGCAAATAAAAAAAATATTAATATTGCTTTAATTGGTAATCCAAACACTGGTAAAACTTCATTATTTAATCACGCTTCAGGATCAAGAAATAAGGTAGGTAATTATGCAGGAGTAACAATTGAACTTTGTACGGGTAAATACAGACATAAAAATTACACCTTCAACATTTGCGATTTACCTGGGATTTATGCTCTAACAGATTATTCATATGAAGAACAATATGTTCAAAAATACTTATTAGAGGAAGAAATTGATCTAGTCATTAATATAACAGATGCTTCAAACCTTGCTCGAAATCTATATTTAACAATGCAATTGGCCTCTATGAACTTTAATATGGTCATGGCCTTAAATATGTATGATGAACTTGAAAGTAAACATCAGACTATTAATTGCCAAAAATTGTCTGACTTATTAGATTTTCCTGTAGTACCTACTATTGCTGATAAAGGAAAAGGTATTGAGGAATTATTTGATACTATTATTCTATATCTTAAAAAAAGGAATATAACCTCTTTCTCAAAACATATAGATTATGGTGAAGAAATTGAAAAATCTATTGAATCCATATCAAAAGCCATAGAAAGTTCATCTATAATAAATAAAAACTATGCTTCACGTTTTTTATCTATTCAACTCCTGGAAGGCGATGAATATATAATCAATCAACTTACGAAAAGGAATAAAAATAAAGATGTAACAGAAGTTGTTCAACAAGAAAAAGACATATTAGAAAATAATATCAATGATGACATTGAAGCTTATCTGATAAACCAACGATATACATACATTCAAAACATTATAAAACAGACTGTAAAAAGCACGAAAGCTTCAACTGGCTCACCAAAAGAAATAGATAAACTACTTACTCATCCTATTGGAGGGATTATTGTCTTTTTATTTTTAATATGGTTAAGCTTTAAAGCAACTTTTACAATTGGCAGTTACCCAATGGATTGGTTAGATTCCGGGATTGGATTACTTTCTGAATGGATTAAAAACTCCATGCCTTCTGGTCCTTTAACAGACCTATTAACCGATGGAATATTAGGAGGTGTTGGAGGAGTAATTATTTTTTTACCGAACATCCTAATCCTTTTTTGCTGTCTCTCCTTAATGGAAGATTCGGGGTATATGGCCAGGGCTGCTTTTATAATGGACAAGTTAATGAGTAAAATAGGTTTGCATGGCAAAGCGTTTATTCCATTAATTATGGGTTTTGGATGTAATGTCCCTGCAATTATGGCAACCAGAACTGTTGAAAACAAAAAGGATCGTTTAAAAACGATGTTTATGATCCCATTCATGTCGTGTAGTGCCCGCCTTCCTGTTTATGTTCTTTTTATTGCCGCCTTCTTTAATCAATATCAGGCTTCCATTTTATTAGCTATTTATGGTACTGGAATATTGTTAGCAGTAGGTATTGGTATTTTCTTTAATCTATCCAGTATGGAGATGAACAAAGTACCCTTTATTATGGAATTACCTCCATACAGAATGCCCGGTTTAAAAAGTACAACACTCAATATGTGGCAAAAAGCATCTCAATATTTAAGAAAAATGGGAACTACTATTTTGCTTGCTTCCATTATTATTTGGGCCATGGGGTATTTCCCCCAACAAACTGATTATTCAAAAGATTACGACAAATTAATTACAATAACAAATAATAACTCAACCCTTCATCCTGAAGATAAAGCCTCGATCATCAATGATCTGGAATTATCAAAAGCTGAGGAACATCTCGAGAAATCATATATAGGACAATTAGGTCATTTTATAAGCCCGGTTTTGTACCCTTTAGGTTTTGACTGGAAAATGGGAGTTAGTATTATTACAGGAATGGCAGCAAAAGAAATTGTAGTAGGCTCTATGGGAATATTATACCAGGCAGATTTAGATGCAGATGAAACTTCGGTATCATTAATTGATAAGCTTAAAAACAGAACATATGAAAAAGGGCCAAAATCTGGTCAAAAGATATTTACTCCATTAACTGCATTTTCTTTTATGGTATTTATACTGTTGTATTTTCCATGCATAGCTGTTATTGCTGCATTAATAAAAGAAGCCGGATGGATAAGGGCAATAGCGACTGCTATTTTTAGTACCATGGCGGCATGGTTTATTTCCTTATACATATATCAAATAGGCAGTTATTTTATGGGCTAATAGTAGTTAGAAGAATATTTAATAAGAATATAATTTATGCAACTCATTATTACATATTTAACAGTTGCAATTGGATTAGTAATAATCATATTTAGAGTATTTAAAAGAATGACCTCTAAAAATCAATCCGATTGCAATTGTACAGAGTGTTCTCTTTGTGATTTAAAAAAAGAAATAATTAAAAAGCAAAGCTACAAAACACGATAATTACTTTATATCATATCACAAATGACAAGAAAAAACCCCTCGGAGAAATCCAGGGGGTTAATTCATTAATGGTTACACGTATTCTCAATTTATTGTAAAGCTTTCTTCATTGTACTGCCCAAATCAGCAGGTGATTCAACAACAAAAAGTCCGCATTCTTTCATAACTTTCATTTTAGCTGCAGCAGTATCTTCTGCTCCTCCGATAATTGCACCGGCATGCCCCATTCTGCGACCTTTAGGAGCCGTTTGTCCTGCGATAAAACCTACTACCGGTTTGGTACCATTTTCTTTAATCCATTGAGCAGCTTCAGTTTCCATGCTACCACCAATCTCCCCTATCATAATTATACCTTCAGTATCGGGATCATTCATTAGCAACTCAACAGCTTCTTTAGTGGTTGTTCCAATGATAGGATCACCTCCAATACCAATACAAGTACTCTGCCCTAACCCTTCTTTAGTCAATTGATCAACAGCTTCATAAGTCAATGTGCCTGATCTGGAAACAACGCCAATTTTACCTTTGCTATGAATAAATCCAGGCATAATACCGGCTTTTGCTAAACCAGGAGATATTACTCCGGGACAGTTAGGACCAACTAATCGTGTATCCTTATCTTTTAGATAATTCTTTGCTTTAACCATATCTGCAGTAGGAATTCCTTCTGTAATAGCAATGGCCACTTTAATACCGGCGTCAGCAGCTTCCATAATGGCATCTGCAGCAAATGCAGGAGGAACAAAAATTACAGAAACATCAGCTCCAACTTCATCAACAGCTTCTTTAACTGTATTAAAAACCGGAAGATCAAGATGCTTTGTACCACCTTTTCCAGGAGTAACACCTCCAACTACATTTGTTCCGTATTCAATCATTTGCGAAGCATGAAATGTACCTTCACTGCCTGTAAAGCCCTGAACTATTACTTTTGATTTATCTGATAATAATACACTCATAACATATATATTTATCTAAATATTTAGGGTATGTAAATTATAATATTTTTTTTAGTAACCCAATAACTTTTAGAATAAATAACCAATTAATTAGATTTTTGTTTAACATTTTTTAAACATTACTGAATATTTCTTAAAATCTGAAATATTTTTTGTAGTACACAAATAGGAAAGTAGTTATTCGACAGGTAACTATTTCTTTAATATCTACCAACCGAAGTAATTTAACTTTTAGATAACATCTTCTTAATATATATCAAACTTACAATCCAAACTATACAACAACATCTACTTACACATTAATCCGTTATCCTACATTAATACATATATAATTATGGTTTAATAATCAATTAACACATTTACCATCAAGTCAAAATATCTTTGCAACAACACACACAGGGATTATTAATATCATTTTTTAAACTTTCGTACTAAGTATTATGATGAAGTGGAAGAATCTTAAAATTGCACAAAAACTAACCATTAGTTTTGCTGTTCTTCTCATGATATTTATCCTTTTTGGTGCTATGGCCATTTTAAGGATGAATACCATTAAAAGTTCTGCAAATATGGTATCTGAACATCAATTACCAACTGTTATTAAAGTTGCTGAACTGGAACGAAACTGGCAACAGGCCATATTTTATTTGAGAAGTTATGGGTATAGCCTGGATAAACATTTTTTATATGATGGACTAACACACCTTCAGTTTACTCAAAATATACTTGACGAAATTAAGGCATTATTGAAACACGATCCTTCATTAAATAACCAACTTAAAGTTCTGGAGTCTGAATTAGTATCTTTCACAAATCTTGTTAAGGAAGCCCAAATTGCAATGGATTCAGGCGAACAAAATCTAACCCTTATTGACGACTCGATGGATAATGGTATTTTACTTACACAATTGTTATCCAGCACTCTTTTTCGTCAAACAGAAATGGATATAAATAATAATGTTTCTTTAGCCTCTAATTCTATCTTAATTTTAATTGGTGGACTAATAATATTAACCATTATTAGTCTTATTTCATCCAGATATTTAACTAAATCGATTACCAAACCTATTTATCAATTGGTTGATTTTGCAAAACAACAGGCAAAAGGACAACTTAATAAGGATTTTGACCTAGATCAAAAGGATGAAATCGGACAGCTTGCAAATAGTATTCGCAGTAGCAATGGGATTATTAAGGAAATGGTAATTCGTTTAAATCAAGCTGCAAAAAGTATTAAAGAAATGAGTGAAAGTTTTAACAATAAAGCTATTAAGCTCAATGAATTTTCTTCTGCTCAGGCCTCTTCATCTGAAGAACTATCTGCAGCTATGGAAGAAATGGCTTCACTTATTAGTCAAAATGCCGATGACGCTCAGAAAATTGCTCAAATCAATCTTAAATCTACAGAAACTATCGACGACGAGATGAGTCAAACACAACATGCCATGCAGGTCATGGATAAATTGATTGATAGGTCTCAAATTATTAAAGAAATTGCCTTGCAAACAAACATCTTAGCCTTAAATGCCAGTATCGAAGCTGCTAAAGCAGGAAATCAAGGACGCGGATTTGGTGTTGTTGCTAAGGGAATTCGAGAACTGGCAGAAAAAGCTCAGGAAGTTTCAGCAGATATTAATTCTATTTCTGCAGAGGGAAAAGAATATTCAGGATTAGCAGGCAACAGTTTAAAAAGGATATATTCTGAAAGTCAGAAAACTACAACCTATATTCATAAAATTACCAACTACGCTGTAGAACAAGAAAGTGAAGCATCTCAAATAACAAATGCAGTCTCTGAATTCAATGAACATACTCAACGTATTGCAATAATGGCTGAAAATATGTCAGAAGAATCTGATATCTTAAAAAATGAATCAAAGGAAATGCAAAAGATGTTGGGATTTTTTTCTGTTGATGGAAAAATAATGATGTTTGATAAAAAGAAAAACAAAAAGCTGAAAGTAAAAAAAAAGCAAAAAAAGTCGCAATCAGTTGATGAGATAAACAAGAAATTGCACGAAATAAATATTCCGGAGATTGTTCCTTCTCATTTACAAAAAGTAAAAAGCAAAGAATTTGAATCCGTTAAATAGACTTAAAAATTACATCTTATAAAAGCAGAAATCACTTGATTTCTGCTTTTTTTGTGTTTATCATAGATTATAAATCAGCTTTGTGTATTTTTGCGTCAAATTAATGCATTGAAATGATAAATCTTGAAGATACTATTGTAGCTGTTTCTACAGCTCAAGGCGCTGGTGCTATTGCTGTTATTCGATTAACTGGTCCGGATAGCATTATTATTTGTGATAAAGTTTTTAAATCGGTTAAATCCGGAAAAAAATTAATTGATCAATCTGCCAACACTGTACATTTTGGTTCTTTAATAGATAACGATAAAGAATTAGATGAAGTACTGATCAGTATCTTTAAGGCTCCCAACTCTTTTACGGGTGAAAACACGGTTGAAGTATCTTGTCATGGTGCTCCATATATTCAACAAAAAGTGCTTGAACTATTTATTAAAAACGGCGCTAAACTGGCTGGCCCTGGCGAGTTTACTCAACGTGCTTTTTTAAATGGTAAAATGGACTTATCTCAAGCAGAAGCTGTAGCAGATTTAATTGCATCCAAAAGTGAAGCAGCACGTCGTGTGGCCCTTCAGCAAATGAAAGGTGGATTTTCTAATGAATTAATACATTTAAGGGAACGACTTCTTAATTTTATTTCATTAATTGAATTGGAACTTGATTTTAGTGAGGAAGATGTTGAATTTGCAGATCGTCAACAACTGGTTGAATTGGTGAATGAGATAGAACAACTTCTTTCAAAGTTAATTAACTCATTCTCACTAGGTAATGCCATCAAAAATGGTATTCCGGTTGCCATTGTTGGACACACAAATGCGGGCAAATCAACATTACTAAATACTATTTTACAAGAAGACAGAGCCATTGTTTCTGATATACATGGTACAACCCGCGACGTGATCGAAGATACCATTAACATTCAAGGAATTACTTTCCGTTTTATTGACACTGCCGGAATCAGAAAAACTACTGATGCCATCGAAACCATAGGTATTGACCGAACTTTTAGCAAGATCGAATCTGCCTCAATAGTGATTTTAATGCTGGATATTAATGATCCCAATGAAAAAATTCATGAAGCTATTGCTGATGTTAAAGGTAAGATGAATGACAGCCAGCAATTAATTGTTGCCATCAATAAAATTGACCTTCTAAATGAAGACGAAATAAACCTTCGTTTTGATCAAAATAAATTTAAAGAACTATCTGGTTCTGATGCCATTGTTACCTTATCTGCTAAAAAACAAATCGGTATTGATCAACTATCTGAAGAACTCATTAAAACCATTAACCTTAAAGCCGTTGATAATGACGAAGTGATCGTTACCAATGCTCGCCATTATGAAGCCCTAAAACGCTCACACGAATCTATTACCAGAGTTGTAGATGGATTACACTCTGGTATATCCGGCGACTTCCTTGCTCAGGATATTAGAGAGGTACTATACTTTTTAGGTGAAATCACAGGTGGAGAAATACAAACTGACGAAGTATTAGGTAATATCTTTAAAAATTTCTGTATCGGAAAGTAATAACATTTCCTTTACTATTCTTTTATATTCTTATTCAATACTTTACAAAGTTTTGTTTTCTTTTTTCTGTTGTTATTATCCTTTATTTTAGCTACATTTGTTGCTATATTGTTACTGCAACAACAAGATTTGTTGCACACAACAAAAATCCAATTCAAGTGGAGAAATGATGTTACATACAGATACATCACGATACACAAGGATACATTGAGATACTTAAAGGTACAATCCGATGAGCAGCAAAATAGAGATTACAAAGGTATGCCAACACTGCGGTAATGAGTTTATCGCTAAGACCACTGTAACGAAATTTTGCAGCCATACTTGTGCCAACAGAAACTACAAAGAGCGGAAGAAAGCCGAAAAGTTGAATAAGGTTAAAACTCCAACCGAGCAGAAAACCGAGTACAATTTTTCCCAACTCAACGAAAAGGAATTTTTGAGCATTGCAGACACGTGTCAACTTTTGGGTGCTAGCCGCATGACTATTTACCGCCAAATTAAAAACGGCAACATTAAAGCCGTTAAATTGGGTAGGCGTACCATTATTCAAAAATCCGAAATTGAAAAACTGTTTGCATCATGAAGGTAACTTTGCGAAAAAGAAATCAAGGAGGCAAAACCAGCCTTTACCTCGATTATTATAACGCTGGTAAAAGAAAAACCGAAACTTTAAAACTTTATCTGGAACCTAAGCCTAAAACCAAACTGGAACGAGAGCAAAACAAAAAGACAATGGAGCTTGCTGAAAATATCCGCGCTCAACGTCAATTAGAATTACAAAACGGAGAATATGGTTTTCGTGATACAGAAAAGCAAAAAGGCAGCGTTTTAGTCTATATGAGATTGCTTACTAATAAACGTAAAGATAGCACGGGCAACTGGGGCAATTGGGATAGCATGGTTAAGCATTTAGAAGGATTTACAACAACTGATATTGCATTCTCAAAAATCGACCGCAAATACGTGCAAGATTTCAAAGAATACTTGGACAAAAAAGCCCGAACCAAAAGTAATACCGGATTATCCCAAAACTCGAAGTACTCCTATTTCAATAAATTCAAAGCTGGATTAAAGCAAGCTGTTAAAGATGGTATTATTCCTCATAATCCTGCTGAAAGCGTTGAAGGATTCAAACAAGGAGAACCTGAACGAGAATTTCTAACATTAGAGGAATTACAAGCAGCAGCTAAAGCAGAATGCGATATTGAACAACTGAAAACAGCATTTCTATTCTCATGCCTTACTGGTTTAAGGTGGTCAGATATTAATAAACTGGTTTGGTCGGAAGTACAACACTCAAACGAAATGGGTTACTATATACGGTTTAGACAACAAAAAACAAAAGGTGTAGAAACTCAACCTATCTCTGACCAGGCATTTGAATTATTGGGAGAACGACAAGACAAAGACGAACGAGTTTTCAAAGGCTTGAAATATTCCGCATGGCATAATATGAAATTGCAGCAATGGATGATGAGAGCAGGTATTTCAAAAACAATTACGTTCCATTGTGCGCGTCATACCTATGCTACCCTACAACTAACAATGGGAACCGATATTTACACCGTTTCAAAATTACTTGGACACCGAGAATTGAAAACTACACAGATTTACGCCAAAGTAATTGACGAAAAGAAAAAAGAAGCCGCAAACCGAATTAAATTCTAATCCTTATGAAAAACCACTTTGTTATACTTGACAAGATAATATACAAAGGTTTAAGACCTTGGCTGGAAGCAAATAATCCAGACGAAAAGTTTGCTTCAATGATTTCAGGCATAAAAGAAATTGAACCTACATTTAAGCCTACATTTCAGGTAAATTTCGAAAGACCATTCAACAACAAAACGAAATACTATTCAAAATTCATTCTAGCCGAAAAGTTCAAAGCAATAAATGGCTTACTGGATGCATTGCACGAAGATGAAAATCCGCAGTTGATTAAATACCGTTTAAACGACACTTTAAACAAAAAGCTCAAAACGAAAATCAAGGATATTGGAAAAATCATTAAAGACCAACAATTTGAACCATCCTACATAGACCCGAAGAAAACAACATTTGATATTGACCAGGAGCATAAAACCAATACGTTTGTTTTTCAATTACTGAAAGTCAGCCTAATTCATATGTATTTGGAAATTCAGGAAGTTTTCAAATCATGGGTACAAGACGACTTTGTAATTGAAGATTTCTATTCTCAACTACTATTTGAACAAATACCGGAACAAACCTACATTAAGCAAACTCAAATTATTGAAATCTCTCAAATATCAGAAACACCAAAACAAAACGAGCAACAAGAAGAAATCTCACTACAATCATTTACATATATCCATTATAATACCAAACCGGATAGCTTAACAGACTTATGCGATAGCCTTAAAAAATCTGGATTCATCCATAAAGACACTACCACCGTAAATTTCAAAAAAGTATTCTCAGGTAAAGAAATAAGCACACCGATTGTTTGGACTGGTAATCCAACCGAGTTTTCCTATTTCATCAAATTGATACACAACACCCACAAAGTGGTAGCCAATCTAAAACAAGACCAGTGGAAGGTGGCTCTTGAGTGTTTTATTAAATCAGACGGTGAAAAGTTTAAAAATGGCATAAGAAAGCTTGATAGGCCTGCCAGAACAGGTGACAAATTAGATAAGGCTGTTTCTCTATTATTCTAAGACCCGCCACTTTACACTTCTTTCTTTTTTCTTCCTTTTCTTGTTTCAATAAACAAGGGAATAGCCCCTTGTAATAGGTTTCGTGTATTCACCCTCCACCTTCCACCTTCCACACCACCATACAACCCACCATCTCAACACCCTTGTATTCAGGGTAATTTAGCCATGTCTTTGAAAATCAAAGATGACTTTTGGCCAGAAGTCCATTATCAAATTTAAAGTCTGATAAAATGGACTCGATAGTTTTAGAAAAATTAAACAGCATCGAAAAGATGCTTATGGAGCAAAATATGCTCAAAAAAGAGGTGCTAACATTTAACGAAGCATCCATCTATTTAGAGGTTTCGCACTCGCACCTCTACAAAATGACGAGTACTGGGGTTGTGCCATGTTACAAACCCAACGGTAAAAAAATCTACTTCAATCGTAAGGAGTTAGATGAATGGCTTTTATCAAATAAGCAAAGCTCACAGGAGGAAATTGAGCAGCAAGCCGCCAATTACCTCATCAAAAAAGGGAGGGTTGAGCTATGATGGAAGTTATGCAAATGCTATTGGAATTATCCTCAGCAATAAAAGAAATCAAAGCGCAATTGCTGGTGATGAAGCAAACCAGAACCGAAGCATTCAAACAATTGTGGATTGACGGACAGGACGTAATGCTTGCACTGAAAGTAAGCAAGCGCACATTGCAAACCATGCGGGATACGGGGATTCTCCCCTATTCCCGTATCAATGGAAAATTCTATTATAAAGTTGAAGACCTCGAAAAACTCCTGGAAAGCAACTATTCCCGAACCTTAAAAAATGGTAGCCATGATTAAGGAGAAGGATATATTAGGCAAAACACATTACGGACTAAATATTTACTCACACATTCTGCGTGAGTATTACCCCGATGAGATTGTAGTTAGATTATCTGGAAAAGAATGCGCCCCAACCAAAAATCCTTTTAATGAGAATAAGCTTACACTTAAACTCATTAATGTGGATTGGGTGTTTTTGTACAACGATTTAGAGAAAAAAGATTTCAACGGAAATCCTTTTGAATTTGCTGCACTATATTATAAACTAACAGGCAATGAGCTACTGGAAAAGCTTAATAAGGAACTGAATTTGCGAATTGGAGAACAAAGGGATTTCTACAGCAATAAAAAACTACCAGAGTTACCAGAAAAAGAGGAAAGTAAACCTGCGGTTCACATTCCTAAATTCAGCTATTTTAAAGCACCTGTAAGCAACATCTACCCTAAGAATACCCTAAGTCTAGTTGAAGTGTACGAGTTGATTAAATCAAATCAATACACCTCTATAACGGAACAATTAAGGGCTTTTCTGAAAAAGGATTCAGCCAGAAAATTCAAAGCTTCAAAGTTTGACTACGCAACCTTTTCAGGAATTTTTGAAAAGCGAAACGACAAAGCACTAATAAGTCACTCAGGCTTATTGACCATTGATTTTGACCACATAGATAATCTTCAGCAATTGAAAAATCAATTACTGAACGATGAATACTTTGAAACAGAACTGCTCTTTGTGTCACCATCGGGCGATGGATTAAAATGGATTATTCCCATCGACATTACCGAATCAACACACCAGAACTTCTTTAATGCTATTGCCAACTACATGAAAGAAGTTTACCAACTGGAAGTTGACAAATCGGGCAAAGATGTTTCCCGTGCATGCTTTCTGCCTCATGACCCGGAGGCATATATCAATCCGAAATATTTATACGATAAAAACGAAGAAAATGAAACGAAATAAATTTCTAGCATTACTCAAAAACATGCTGCTAAAATTAGCAGCTAATTCTTGGCCACTTTGGTTGCCTGTCATATCATTCCTGCTTTACTATGTATTGCAGATGTTAAAATTTTCAATGTTTACTCCAATAATACTATAGCTATGAAAAAGAAATTCGATATAGATTACTGGCTAAATAAGCAAGAACCAACTGCAAGCCATCCAACCAATAACCTTTTAATGTCTCCAAAACCTGAAAGGTTTCAAGACACCAATGATGTTGAGGTCATAATCAAACGCCTCGAAGAATCTCATACCGATATTACCGCCAATTATTCTGATTGGCGGGATATTGGCTTTGCTTTTGCAGATGAGTTTGGCGAAGCCGGACGCAGTTATTTTCATAGCGTTAGTAGGTTTTATCCTGAATACTCTCATGTCGTATGTGACAAACAATTCGACAACTGTTTAAAGGCTAAAGGCCATGGAGTCTCCATTAAAACCTTCTTCCACCTTGCACAGCAAGCCGGAATCAGTTTGGTAACAACGCCACCAAAACATAACCTGTCAGTGTCTGCAAGACCTGACAGCGTTTCTATAACTAAAGAGAGTAAGGAATTAGCCGAAGAAGTAATTTTCAATACACCACAAATCCCATTTAATGTTTACAGTCAACTGCCGGAAATCCTTAAAGAAAGCACTAACATGTTTCAGGATGACATTGAGAAAGATGTTTTCCTTATTGGTGCTATTTCAGTGATTAGTGGCTGTTTACCCAACGTACAAGGAATTTATTTCGATGAGCCAGTATCGGCTCATCTATATGCATTTATCACCGCACCTGCAGGTTCGGGAAAAGGCAAATTAAAGTGGGCTAAATACTTCGGAATAAGAATCCATAAATCTATGGTGGAGCAATCCATCAGAGCACATGAAGAATACGAACAAGAATTGGAGAATTACAACAACCTGAATAAAAATCAACGCCAGGGAGCTGAAAAACCAAGGGAGCCCAAGCGAAAAATGTTCTATATTCCTGCCAACAGCAGTTCATCTGCATTTATACAAGCATTATCCGACAACGACTTTAAAGGAATCATATTCGAAACAGAAGCCGATACATTAGCCGGAACATTAAAACAAGACTGGGGAAATTTTAGCGATGTACTGCGTAAAGCATTCCATCACGAAAGCACCAATATGTTCAGGCGTAAGGACAATGAGCATATTGAAGTGGAAGACCCTCATCTCGCTATTGCTCTTTCTGGTACTCCCAAACAGGTTCATAATATGATGCCTGATGTTGAAAACGGATTATTCAGCCGCTTTCTGTATTATGCTTTCGAGGATTATAGCGACTTTAAAAATCCATTTATTTCCCATCAAAAAGTGAATTACACCGATTTCTTTGAAGAAAAAGGAAATCAAATGTATGACTTGTATCAAATCCTCTACAGTCAACAATCACCCATTCAATTTTGCTTTACAGCCGAACAAGGTGAAGTATTTACAGAGCAATTTAATACGCTTTACAAACGTAATAGAATGTTATTAGGAAACGATTTCAACGCTAACAGCCGCCGTTTAGGTCTGGTTACTTTTCGTATTGCTATGGTGCTTCGCACCCTTCGCATATTGGAAGATGGCGACTATTCTAATCCGCTTATTTGTACCGAAACAGATTTTCAAACGGCTATTCAAATTGCTTTCACGCTGGAGAAACATGCTATCGCAGTTTTTCAGAATTTACCCAACAACGATTTAAAGGGTATCAAACTAAAATTCTACAATGCATTACCGGATAATTTCAATCGTCAAGGTTATTTAACAGTTGCAAAACAATTGGATATAAAAGACAAAACAGCGGAGAAATACATTGGCCAGTTTAAAGAAAATGGCTTATTAAATCACGAGCATAATAGCTATACAAAACCGCCAAATGGGAAATAGGAAACAGAGGATTTATAGGATTACAAACGATTGGTTATCTTCTATTTCCTACGTTTCCTACACTTCCGATTTCTCCTGTTAATAAATAAGTTTATTGTTTCTTTCTTTTGTCTGCCTTTTCTTTATTAAATTAGCCAAAATATGACAAGTCGTAAAATATACTACTATGTTTTTAGGGAAACGAATTAGGGAATTAAGGGAGCAACAAGAATTGCTGCAACGTCAACTTTCAGCAGAACTGGAAATTGATACACCAATGTACAGCAAACTTGAACGAGGGGAACGCAGGGCGAAGCGTGAACAAGTGATTAAAATGGCAGCCATTTTTCAGGTAGAAGAAAAAGAGCTGCTCACACTTTGGCTGGCAAGTCAAGTGTATGAATTGGTAAAAGATGAGGAAGTTGCAGTAAATGCAATGAAGTTGGTAGAACAGAATTTATCTTAAAAAACGATGAGCGATAAAATAACGCAAAAAGAAATAAATCAGGTCCTTTGGAAAGCCTGCGATACATTTAGAGGAAAGATTGATTCTTCTATTTACAAGGATTACATTTTGGTAATGCTCTTTGTAAAATACATGAGCGATACCCACAAGGAACATTACGAAGAATATCAGAAAAAATATAATGGTGATGAAAACCGCATAGAAAGAGCGTTAACACGCGACCGCTTTATCCTGAATAAAAAATCAAGCTTCGACTATTTATATGAAAAACGTAACGATGCTAAAATTGGGGAACTAATAAATACAGCTTTAGAACGCATAGAAGAAGATAATAAAACAAAATTAAGAGGGGTATTTCGTAATATCGACTTCAACTCTGAGGTAAACCTTGGAGGTGTAAAAGAACGTAATGCCATGCTCAAAACCTTATTAATCGATTTTAGAGGCTTAGATATTCGCCCGAAACGATTAAGCGGGAATGATGTTATTGGTGACTCGTATGAATATATGATTGCCCAATTTGCATCGGATGCAGGAAAAAAAGGGGGTGAGTTCTTTACTCCAAGTATGGTTTCCGAGTTATTGGCACGTTTGGTAAAACCACAGAAAAACGACCGCATTTACGACCCAACCTGTGGTTCCGGCGGTTTATTAATTAAAGCTTTTAAAAAGATTGAAAGCAAAAAAGCCCAGATATACGGACAGGAACGCAACGGGCAAACACAAGCATTGTGCCGCATGAATATGTTTTTGCACGGCATTGATGATGCAAAAATTGCATGGGGCGATACATTAGCCAATCCATTACACTTGGAACACGACAAATTAATGCGTTTTCAGGTGGTGGTTGCCAATCCTCCATTCTCGTTAGACAAATGGGCAATGGGCTTTGCCGGTGACGATAACGATGATGAAAAATTTAAGATGGAAGCCAACCTCGACACGCATAACCGTTTCGAATGGGGCGTTCCTCCAATGAGTAAAGGCGATTACGCTTTTGTGCAGCACATGATTTATTCGTTAACCGAAGAAGGGCGTATGGGTGTAGTACTGCCTCACGGTGTTCTTTTCAGAGCTGCTTCTGAAGCCAAAATCCGTAAACAGATTATTGACTTCAACTTATTGGATGCTATTATTGGCCTACCTTCCAACCTGTTTTTCGGGGCAAGCATTCCGGCTGTTATTTTAATCTTAAAAAAGAACCGTAAAAAGACGGATGTACTATTTATTGATGCCAGTGGAGACGGAAACTTTAAAAAGGACACCAACCAAAATGTTTTACGCGAACAAGACCTTAAACGCATTACCGATAAATACGAAGCTTATACCAGCGAAGATAAGTTCAGCTATGTTGCCACGCTGGAGGAAATAAAGGAGAACAACTACAATTTAAATATACCTCGTTATGTAGATACGTTCGAGGATGAAGAACCGGTTGACTTGCAAACGGTAAAAAACAACATTTACAGCATTAAACAAGAGTTAAATACGGTTGAGGAACAAATGGCAAATTATCTAACCAAATTAGGTTTGTAAGTTATGGGTAAGAAAACAAGAAGAGGATATTTAAGCCAGTTTCCTGCCCATTGGAAAGTTTACCGGATGGATAAACTGCTCAATCGTGTTAAAAAGAAAGTGGATGTAAAGAAAACGGAGAACTATACCCAAATTGGTATCCGTTCGCACGGTAAAGGTATTTTTTATAAAGAAGCCGTAACGGGAAAAGAGTTAGGTAACAAATCGGTTTTTTGGGTAGAACCCGATTGCTTTGTGGTAAATATTGTTTTTGCCTGGGAAATGGCAGTTGCTAAAACCACGCAGAACGATGTAGGCTTAATTGCCTCGCACCGTTTCCCTATGTATAAACCAAAACCGGAGTTATTAGACCTCGACTTTTTGCTATACTATTTTAAAATGCCATTGGGTAAATACCTTTTAGGATTAGCCTCTCCGGGTGGTGCAGGGCGAAACAAAACACTGGGGCAAAAAGAGTTTGCCGAACTCGAAATTTGTATTCCTTCGGTGAACGAACAAAAAGAAATTGTTACAATACTTAAAACTTGGGATAAAGCCATTGCTTTAAAAGAGAAACTGATTGAAGAGAAAAAGCTGCAAAAGGAGGGATTAAGTTATCTCCTTGTAACAGGGAAAAAACGTTTAAATGGGTTTACTGAAAAATGGACTACCAATAAAATAAGTAGTTTGCTGGGGTATGAACAACCTACCAATTATATAACAAACAACTTTAATTCTAATAACGGGAATAGTATTCCTGTTCTAACTGCTAATAAAGCATTCATTTTAGGATACACAAATGACACAGAAGGAATTTACAAAAATATCCCTGTAATTATTTTCGATGATTTTACCACATCATGCCAGTATGTGGATTTTGATTTCAAAGTTAAATCATCTGCAATTAAAATTCTTTCAGCAAAAAAAGGTCACTGCCTAACTTTCTTATATGAAAGACTTAAAATGATTAATCTATCAAATAGTGACCATAAAAGACGTTGGATAAGCGAATACGAACCTCTTAAAATCTCAGTTCCTCCTTTAAAAGAACAGGAAGCAATTGCGGAGATATTATATTCTGCATACCGAGAAATTTCCATTTTGGAAAATGATTTAAAGGAAACATTAGAGCAAAAACGAGGCTTAATGCAACAATTATTAACCGGTAAAAAACAGGTGGTAGTATGAGCAAACTATACAATTTATACATCGACGAAAGTTGCCACCTCGAACATGACAATGCTTCGGTAATGTGCATTGGCTATACTAAAATTGAGCACGATGCTTATACGCAAATCAAAGAGGATTTAAAAGCCATTAAATTGTCGTTTAAATCGCCAACCGAATTAAAATGGAGCAAGCTTTCGTATTCCAGGCTTCCGCTGTATAAAGCTTTAATCGATTATTTCTTCGAAACCGACATCCAATTCAGAGCTGTTTTGGTAAAGAATAAAAAGCACCTCGACCACGCTACTTTTAATCGTGGCGACCACAACGCTTTTTATTACAAAATGGTGTACCAGCTTTTGTACAATCCTTATGTAAACAATGGCGATAACCAATACCGGGTATTTCTCGACATTAAAGATACACGGGGAAAAGAACGGTTGTTAGAGTTAGATAAATACTTAAAACGCAAATATCACGATAATTCACCCTTTGTTTACCTGCAACACATTCGTTCGCACGAAAACGAATTGTTACAACTCACCGATTTCTTTATTGGTGCAATAACTTATAAAGCCAGAGGTGAACACCTCAAAGAAAATGCATCGGCCATTAAAAAAGAGGTATTGGAATACCTGGAGCAAAAGTCGGGGTATCTGCTTGATGAAGGAACGGAACCTTGGGTGGCGAAGTTTAATATTTTCGATTTTCAAATAAGTGCTGCTAAATGAATTGGGACGACGATATAGAAGACGACGCATTAGACGCACTGGAAGATTTGTTTGATGACCTGGAAATCGATGGCCCAACACCCAATCAACTCTACCGGCTTTATGGGGTGTTTCTAAACGATATTGTCAATAATCCCATTGAGATTGATGGCGTAGAGTTATCGTTTAACAGGAATATTTCAAGACATCCGGTTTGCCGTGGCAAGCTGCAAGCTTTTGAGCATGTAATTACACGCGAAAGCAAACTAAAAGGATTAAGAGATTTCGACCATGAACGCGCCAATAAAATACATTGGATTCGTCCGATAATTGAAAACGTTACCGATGCACGCATAAAGTATTTTGAACGAATACATGACACTGGATACAATCAACGTTTTTACTGGTACGAAGAAAAAGGATTCATTGTAATTATACGTGAATTAAAGCCTGATTACTTTTTGGTTACGGCTTTTTCGGTAGATACTTATGAAAAACCAAAATACAAAAGATACTATGAGGAATACCGCGGTTAAAGACATAAAAAAACCCCACTTCGTAAGTGAGGCACGTATCTTTAGGCAATACGAACGAGGTGTACTTGTCACCAACTGCCATATCCTTTTCCCTTTGGGAAATGATAGTACAAAATTAAACCATTTTTTTGAATTTGAAAATATTTTTTCAAAAGAAAATTACAGAATACATTTATACATCACAGATATACAGCTAAATAACAACCTTAATTAAATAACAGAACATGCCTGCAAGCCATCAACTAAACGAAGAAAATATATCTCAGAAACCAGCCATAAAAGTTCTTGAAGCCATGGGATATCATAGCATTCATCCTGATGCTTCAGTGAGTATGCGTGGTAATAATTACAATGTTGTTTTAAAAGATATTCTGGCTGCAAAGTTAGCTCAGTTTAACGCCTATTCTTACAAAGGAATAGTTTACAAATTCAGCCCAAAGAACATTAAACAAGCCGTTGCCGATATTGATGAGGCTTTGTCCGATGGTTTGATAAAAACAAATGAAAAAATTCATACGCACTTATTATTTGGTAAGAGTTATATAGAGCATCTCCCCGATGGCACCAATCGCTCATTTAACATTAACTTTATTGACTGGGATACACCAACGAACAATGATTTTCAGTTGGTCGAAGAGTTTTCAGTAGAGCGTGAAGATGGCAAGGGCAATGCACGGCCTGATATTGTTTTGTTTATTAACGGCATCCCGTTTGGAGTTATCGAGTGCAAAAAATCTTCCATTTCAATAGACCAGGGCATCAGTCAAATGCTCCGAAATCAGGGTAAGAATTATTTGCCAAACCTCTTTAAGTTTGTACAAATAGTATTCTGCTGTAATAAAAATGCCACCCAATATGCTACTTGTAATACACCAAAGAAGTTTTGGTCAGTGTGGAAAGAAGAAGAAAAGGAATGGCAGGAAGCAATTATCAAACAAGTGGTAAAAAACAGGATTCCAACCCGTCAGGACAAAGATATTGTTTCGCTCTTTCAACCCGATAGAATTTTAACGCTAATAAAATACTTTACCTTATTCGATAAAAACATAAAGAAGATTGCGCGCTACCAGCAGTATTTCGCCATTAAAGAAATCATTAAAACCATTGAGAAATCCGATGAAAAAGGAAATAGGCAATCGGGTGTCATATGGCATACGCAAGGTTCCGGCAAGTCGTTAACAATGGTAATGCTTTCGCGTTACATTTTATCCGAATTATCAGACTGTAACCCACAGGTAATTGTTGTTACCGACCGTATCGACTTAGACAAGCAAATACACAAAACATTTACCCATTCCCGATTAACGGCAAGTCGAGCCAAATCAGCAGCACACTTAGTAGAGTTACTCAACAACGATAATGTCGATATCGCAACAACTTTAGTACATAAGTTCGACAATGCCGTAAAGCTTCAAAATCCAATTGAGAGCAAAGATATTTTCATCTTAATTGATGAATCCCACCGGAGCCAATATGGTGAGTTGCATATTAAAATGAAGAAATTATTTCCCAATGCATGTTATTTGGGCTTCACCGGAACTCCTTTAATGAAAAAGGAAAAGAATACCATGATTAAGTTTGGCATGTCTCCAACTCCAATTCACACTTATACAATACAAGATGCTGTGAATGATAAAGCAATTGTTCCGCTGCTTTATGAAGGGAAAATGATTGACCAAACAGTAAATAAAAAGGCAATTGACAGGCGACTTGAAATGATTTGTCGTAACCTAAACGACAAACAAAAGCAAGAGGTACAAAAGAAGTGGAGTTTATTTGAAAGAATAGCCTCCTCCGAACAACGTATTAACTTAGTGGCTTTCGACATTAACGACCATTTCCTTAAAAACTATAAAACCGAAGGTGTTCAGTATAAAGCCATGCTGGCAACCAATAGTAAAAACGAAGCCATCAGGTATTTTAATGCATTCGAAGAATTAGGTGATTTAAACACAGCCATTGTGTTTTCTGCACCTGATAAAAGAGAAGGCTACGAGGAAGTTGACTCTCACGCAAAAGACGAAGTCATCCGATTTTGGAATAAAATGCTGGATGGGTACAAAGACGAAGAGGACTACGAAGAAAGTATTAAAAACGAATTTATTGAGGGGGATGATTTAGACCTGTTAATTGTGGTTGATAAGCTCTTAACCGGTTTCGATGCACCAAGAGCAACTGTGCTCTATATCGATAAACCCATGAAAGAACATACGCTATTACAAGCAATAGCACGTGTTAACCGTTTATACGAAGGCAAAGATTTTGGGCGTATCATAGATTACAGGGGTTTACTTGAAAAACTGGATACAGCATTAGAAATGTATTCCGGTGCCGGTCTCGATGATTTCGACGAAAACGATATTAAAGGGGCAATTTACGATGTTATTAGTATCGTAGGAACATTACGTCACTATCATTCCGAATTACTATCCATTTTCAAAACCATAAAAAACAAAAGTGACATTGAGGAATACGAAGTGCTTTTAGCCATTGAAGATAAACGCGATAACTTCTACGATGTGTTAAGTGAATTTGGTCGAAACATGGCAATTGCCATGGAAAGCGAGAAAGTGTACAATGCCTTAGAAGAAGATGAGATTGTGAAGTTTAAGAAGGACTTAAAATTCTATCAGGAGTTACGAAAATCAGTCAAACTGCGCTATTCCGATTCCATCGACCATAAAGAATATGAGGCAAAAATGCAGAAATTAATGGATAATTATATTTCTGCTGAAGATATAATCAGAATTACCAATCCGGTTGATATTCTCAACGAAAAAGAGTTTAAGGAAGAATTAGATAGGTTAGGTTCAAAACGTGCCAAGGCAGATGCTATCAGAACAAGGCTTTCACAATCTATCAGTAAAAAGTGGGATGAAAACCCGGAGCTATATAAAAAGTTCTCTCAACGGATTCAGGAAACAATCGACGACTACAAAAACAAACGAATTTCCGAAGCGGAATACTTGAAGCGGATGAATGAAATTAAGGACGATTACCACCAACGCGAATCGAACCAGGGTTTCCCCGAGGTTATTCACAATAATTATCATGCACAGGCTTTTTACGGGGTAGTCGAAAATGTAGTAAATGAAACTAATGAGACTGAAAACTATGCCAATTTAATAGGTGAAATCTCTTTAAAAATATATGAGCTGATTAAAGCAAATACAAAAGTCGATTGGCACGACAACGAGGATGTACACAAAAGAATTGAACAAGCTATCGAAGACTTACTACTTGATTCTACTCAGGGAAATGGGTTAGAACTTAGCTTCGAACAGATAGATAAAATAAACGAAAAAGTAAGGTCAATTGCATTACGCAGGTTATAATGGAACGGCACACTATTAAATATGGAACAACAAAATTTGAATATTTTTTACTGCGCAAAGAGGTAAAGAATATTAATCTGAATGTTAAACCGGATTTAAGCATTATTGTATCAGCAAGTACCGATGTGCCGTTCGATTATATCCAGAAATTCGTAAAAAGCAAAGCACATTGGATACAGAAAAGAATTACTTATTTTTCAAAAACATTACCTGAAAAACATTCTATTAAAGAATATATCAGTGGAGAATCTTTTAAATATTTGGGCAGACAATACCGCTTAAAAGTTATTGAATCCGAAGAAGAGAGAGTTTCTTTTATCCGTGGTTTCATTCGTATGCAGATAAAAAATCGGGATAATTACAACCGAAAAGATAACCTGATTAAAGCATGGTATAACGAACGAACCCACATTATTTTCAATGAATTACTAAACAGGACTTATCCTCTGCTAGAAAAGTACGGAGTTGAAAAACCGGAGTTAGAAATTAGGTTAATGCGTGCACGATGGGGTTCTTGTTTAAAAGAAAAGCAAACCATTGCACTCAATTCCGAATTAATTAAGGCTCCAAAATATTGTATTCAATACGTCATTTTGCATGAGTTAATTCATTTTATCCATTTCAACCACAATAAAGAGTTCTATGATTTTCAAACAGCTTTAATGCCGGACTGGAAAATAAGAAAGGAAATTTTAGACCAGGAAGTAATACGTGATTTATAAGAAAAACAGCAACTATGAAACTATACAATAAAACCAAAAGCGAAATTACACTCCTTAAAGAAAAGCCTTTTAAGCTGGAAAAGGAGATTCAAACTTTGTTTGAAAAAAACCTGAGTTCTATTATGGGATTGCAGCTGGTTAAATCGGAGTTTAGTATCAAAAACCGACGCATCGATTCACTTGCTTACGATACGCAAAGCAATGCCTTTGTAATTATTGAATACAAACGTTCCAAAAGCAACAGTGTGGTTGACCAAGGCTTTACCTACCTTAATTTAATGTTGGAGAATAAAGCCGATTTCATTGTCGAATACAATGAATCATGCAAAGGGAATATTCAACGTAAAGATGTGGACTGGTCACAAACACGGGTAATTTTCGTTTCAACAAGTTTCACCGAAAATCAAAAATTGGCAACCAACTTTAAAGACATTGCTATCGAACTGTACGAAGTAAAACAATACGAAGGTGGAATAATTGCCATTAATCCAATAAAAAAATCAGCCTCAGCAACAAGCATTCAACCGCTTACAGAGAAAGATGAGGCAATTCGCAATGTTTCAAAAGAAATCAAAGTATATACCGAAGATGACCATCTGAAAAATAAGTCTGATTCAATAACAGAACTATACGAGGCATTTAAAGAAGCAATTCTCAACCTTTCCGACAATGTTGAAATACAAGCTCGAAAAGATTACATCGCCTTCAAAAAGAACAGCAATATCGTTGATATTACAATTCAACGTAAAGGATTAAAAATGTGGATAAACCTTAAAAAGGGGAATCTGGATGACCCTAAAAATATCACCCGAGATGTTTCAGCAACCGGACATTGGGGAAATGGTGATTATGAACTAACGATAAATGACACAACTAATTTGGAATACATTATGAGTTTGGCAAAACAAGCTATCTAAAATCAACAACTATGGATACCCCGAATCTAACTTTCAACCTTTTAACATTCACACACCCACAAGAGAGTTTAACATTATGGTTTACAAATCAGGAACAAGACGGACTATGCCGTATTTTTCATACACTGGTTCCCGATGAGGTGCGTGATAAATTCGGGGAGCATGAACATTTTTATACTTCCTTCGAGGAGGAACATGATGGTTTTATTGCTGTTACCAAAAACACCAAACCCATATTTGAATATTATACCGATGAAGATGGTGAGGAACGGCGCGAAATGATTGAAAACTCTGCATTTACAAGGTCTGTATTGCGGAGGTATTACAACACAAAAATATATCAATATTTCAAAGATTTAGGCTACTATGTAAAACCCAATTTTGTTGATGATATAGAGGTCTGGTTTCCGAAAAAACAAGGTGATATTCAATACAACTATTTTGAAAAATTTACTTTACGGGTACAATTTGCTCGCATTACCAAGCAACCTGAATTAGTAATTTCTTCGGATGGCATATCCAGAGTCTTCAAAAAAAGTGTTCTCGATTTTTTATCCACTATTTCACCGGACTGTTTTAATTGGGTAATTCATGAGAAAAGCTTATATAAATATGATGAGCTGCCCGATAAACCCAAAATGGAATTAGACAAAGTTTTTCCGGTATGGAATTTTGATATGCGCGATGCGCTACAACTTCCTACTGAACGACCGGATAGAGCCAATAAATACACTAAGTTCAAATCAAAAATTGACACTTTTTATGAGCATGTAATTTGTAAGAACGGTTTCAAAGAGATTATCCCAATTGATTCTAACAGCTATATCCCTGTAAAAGAGCTAAAAATAAGTTCAGTTAAGGATAAGAGCAACGAACTGTTATTCTTTGACCAAAAGCCTTTTGTTGTTCCATTTAAAGGAATGCAACACGGTCCATACAAAGCAAGTGACTACAGCAATATTCAGTTCTTTTACATTTTTCATAAAGATGATACAGATATTGCCAAAGTAATGCACAAATACTTCGATAAAGGTATTTACTCATTCAATGGCTTATATCAATTTGCTCGTATTCCATACAATACGCAGGATAATTTCAGTATTGTATTTACAGATAAAAACAATCCAATTGACGAAATTGAGCGGGAACTGGTAAAACGAGAATTTAAAGACGGTGTTCATTACTTTGCCATTTACCTGAGTCCCCACAGCAAACATCATCCAAGCCGAGAAATAAAATCGCTTTACTACAAGGTAAAAGAACTATTGTTAAAAAGAGACATTACCTCACAGGCAATTGATGTAGAAAAGGTAAAAGATGCTTTAGCCAGTAAGTCACGTTACGATTATAGCTTAAATAATATTGCCATTGCAATATTGGCTAAACTCGATGGAATCCCCTGGCAACTCAACACTAAAACTAAAAATGAACTTATTGTTGGTGTCGGAGCGTTCCGGCATGTCGATACCGATGTTCAATATTTAGGAAGTGCTTTCAGTTTCGCTAATAATGGTCGGTTTAAACGTTTCGAGTGTTTTCAAAAAGACCAAACAGAGGAATTGGCAGGCTCCATCCTCGACCAGATTAAAGAATACGTTTCCATTAATACGCATATCAGCCGCTTAATTATTCATTTCTATAAGAATATGAGTAAAAAAGAGCTGGAACCTATCGAACAAGGTTTAAACAATCTTGATTTAGATATTCCGGTGTTTATTGTTTCCATCAACAAAACGGAATCAAGAGACATTGTTGCCTTCGACAACAATTCAAAAGAGCTAATGCCAATGAGTGGAACATACATTAATGTAGGGCGCAACCAATACCTTTTATTCAACAATGTAAGATACAATCACGATAGCAAAATTGGAGCAATAGACGGGCATCCATTTCCCATTAAGCTTTCGATACGCTGTACATACCCCGAAGAAGCGAAAGACCCCAAAATAGTAAGAGAATTAATCAATCAGGTATATCAATTCAGCCGTATGTACTGGAAATCAGTTAGGCAACAGAATCTACCTGTAACAATCAAATACCCCGAAATGGTGGCAGAAATCTTCCCCCATTTCTCCGGCCACGAAATACCCGAGTTCGGGAAAGATAACTTATGGTTTTTATAAATTATGGAAAAAAGTATAGTTGAAAGTATATATAATGAAAAGGCCAAAAATGATAGTAATTCAAGGGATTTAGCTAATTCATTGAACATCCTATCTAAAACAGTTTTTGGTGATGTGAATCGGTTTGTTTTTGAATTACTTCAAAATGCAGATGACTCCTCAATAAATGGTTATGGTAACAATGTTGAGTTCAGACTTTATGATAATTACCTACTGTTTTCACATACGGGAAAGCATTTTGACCAGAATGATGTTCATGGCATTTCAAGAGTAGGAAGTAGGGACAGTAGTAAAAATGAAGACAATGAAAAAACAGGATACAAAGGTATTGGGTTTAAATCTGTTTTCGGAAGTTCAGATTGCGTTCAAATAGTTTCCGACAAGTTCCGGTTTAAATTTGATAAAAACTATCATGCTTGGGGAGCTGAATTTAACACATACCCTTGGCAAGTAATTCCAATTTGGCATGAAGCTATTCCAAATGAACTTGAAGGTCGTATTGATTCCGAAAAAGTTAATACAATTATCAATATTGAAAACAAGGAGCTTATTTACAGTGAAATACTAAACGTTTTTGATGATTGCCAAATTATTCTGTTCTTACGTCACATTTCAACTATTAGCTTTTATCGAGACGACAATCTAGTTTTCAACATACATAAAGAACAAACCCCCAAGGCTTCAATCTATAACTTGATTTATAATGGAAGTATAAAGAGCACATGGTATCTTTCTGATTTCATTTTAACAATACCCGAAGATGTTAAACAAAGTATCAGTAAGTTATCAGAAGATGAATGTCCCGTAAAGTTAAAAACTGCAACAAAAACAAAACTGTCTTTAGCTAGTCTCATAGATGATAAAGGCATAGCAAAACTTCAGGATACCATTCTATATAGTTATTTGCCAACAAAGGTAGAATTAGGGTTCCCTTATCTGGTTAATGGTGATTTTTTATTAAATGCAGAACGAACACAGTTATTAAACAATGGTTGGAATGAATATCTAGTTGGTGCAATTGCCTGGTGTCAATTAAATTTATTTCAGCAGCTCGCAGAAACTGAATACAAGTATGATTTCTTAAATATTTTAAAGTCAAAATACACATATACCTCCAGTAATTTTAAAACAGCATTTAATGCTGAATATGATGAGGCGATAAAAAAGGTTGCTTTTATTCCTGATTCATCTGATAATTTGATTTTGGCATCAGAATGTTTGGTTGATTTATTAGACTATTCTTTATTATTTCCAGAGGAACACATTTATTCCATTTATTCTATTCAGTATAAGCTAGCTAACCTCAGTCTGAAAAATTCACAAACTCTTTCTGAAATTAGTGCTGAATCGTTTGGTACAGAAAACATCAAGCAACTTATTCAAGTTGAATCTTTGAGAAAATTCCTTCAAGCTAGTGCTAAAAATGCATACGCTTTCATTCTATTCCTCAAAAACCTTAAACAGGGTATTGACTTTTATAAAGATTTGGAATTTGTATTGGATTATAATAACGAGCTTTGCAAGCCATCAAGTTTGTATTTCCCTTCAAAAACAAGTACGCTAAATATTTCCTTCGCCGAAACGCCATTTATAAACAGTTCTCTTTTAAAAGAAATCCTTTCATCTAATGACAAAGAATCTATCGAATGGCTTAAAACCCTAAACCTAACTATTGCTAACGATATTGAAGTATTGCGTAAGGCTATTTTCCAACTTATCCGAAACAATGGCATTACTTCTGAAAACACGGTTGAAATTACCCGTTTTGTTTTCAATATATATCTAAAAGGAGTATTGAATGATAATGATTATAAAAACCTAAGGAACATTAAATTTCAAACCAATAATGGGTTGGTCGTAGCAACAGACTGTTATCTTCCTGATTTTTACAACCCTGCATTAAAGCTTGAACAACTTGTTCCTGGTCATAACTACATTATTTCTGGCTATGTTGATAACATCAACAATATACTTCGTTGGAAACAGTTTTTTACCAAACTCTATGTTAAGGAGAAAATTACAGTAACTAAAATTGATAGAATTGAAAGAACAGCTTTAGTTAGCAAGTTTAATGATACTTCAAATTATCTAAACTGGATAGATGGGAATGGCTTTTATGATTCAATATATTATCGATACAGGACAACTGGTCAGCATTCCGTTTTAAACTTTAGGTACTTTTATTTTCTAAATCATTTATCTAATACAAGCTTTGCCAGCTTATTCTGGGGGCATATCTTGAGTAATTGGGATACTTTTAGTTTGAACAGTCCTAAAACCCAATACCGTACATACGGCGGTACAAGCGAAGTTCCTGATTATTTATCGTATTACTCCCGTAATTTTTTGTCAATACCTTGTTTGGACAATAATTGCTACAAAAGTGTTGATGTTTATGCTCCGAGGTTCAGAAAGATAATTAAAGATAAATTCCCAGTTGCAAATTTTATAGGTCAATCACTGTCAAAGGAACAAATTGAATACATAGGTTTGAAAAACAAAATTCTTCTTGATGATTGTATTTCACTCCTTACAGACCTAAGTTCGGTAGCTGTTTCGGAGGAATCTAAAAAGCAAGTATTTGCAATTTATGATGAAGTTCTTAAATCATATAATGAAGGTAATAGGGCAAAAAAAGACCTTTCTGGCTTAAATCTTTTATCAATAAATAATAGTTTTCAAAATATTGCAGACTTGTTTTATTTCAATGTTAAGACTCTTACTCCACCAGTAAATTCGGATAGCTTCATCCTTCTAAACGATAAAATTAGTGAAGAAAACAAACTTGTATTTTGTAATATCTTTAATATCACTATTGTCAACGACTCAGATTTAATATTTGTTTCAGAAGGTGTTGTCTCAGATGTTTCATTAAAAAATAAATTACAGGATATATTAGGTTATATTTCCGTTTTAGTGGCGCACGCAGTTTCTAATGATGTAATGAAAGTATATTCTTCTTTAAATCAGAAAATTGAATCCACAACTTTTTACAAAGCAGAAAATCTTGCATTGTCCTATAAAAAACAATCAGGTGATGAAATATTTAGCTCTGACATAACCAGCTGGTCTGAGGATGATACATTTTACTATCGCCATAATTGGAGTAGTCCTTTGTCTCTTTATACATTAACGAAGTCTTTATGTTCTTTTTTTTCCATTGATAATTTAGAAAGTGAATTAGTTCTCTTTTTACAGATTGATTCTACTGAAATCTATGATTGGTTGACCTCAAAGGGCTATGTTGTTCCTGAAGATTTTAAAATCATTGAAGTAATTGAATCCGAACCTGAAAATATTATTACTGATGTAGATACTAATTATGGTACAGAGGATGACACTTCTCTCGTTGAAGAGTTTATTCCTGAATCAGTTGCTGAACATGCCGATACTTCATCTTTAGTTGTGGAGACAGTTCCAGATACCTATACACCAACAAGCAACAATACGAAGTCTTATAAATCTCTAAAAAATGACGAAGTAAAAATAAACGTTGGTCGTTGGGCTGAGGAATATGTAAACAAATATCTTAATGAGCAAGATGATATTACTTCAATAAACTGGCTTAACAAAGATGAAGAAGCATATCAACCATATGATTTTATTATTGAACAAAAAGGTAAAGAAATCTATATTGAAGTAAAAGGCACACCCTCACCAGATAAAGGTGAGTTTTACTTATCTAAAGCAGAATGGGCTTTGATGTTTGAAAAGAAAACTAACTATGAAATCTACAGACTCTATAACGTCGGTAAGAAAGATGATTTAAAAATGAAAATTATCCCTTCTCCTTATACACTTATTGAAAACGGTTCAATATTAGGTCAGGAATCTATATCGATTTTAATATAGGGAAGTTATTGCTTTAAATACAATGGAAGTTCCCACCGCACAAATCCTACACAGGAAAAGCGGTGTTCGTCCGCCTCCTTCGGCAAGTTCAGTGCCAGCCCGTTCAGCACTTTTTTATAATCTTCAATTTTTAATGGTATAAAAAAGAGCTAAACGCCCTGCGGGTTCGCTATCGCTCAGGCTGTCACAGCTCTTGCAGCTCAGTCGTTGTCCTCACGGCAGCCTACTCTGTGCTGCAAGCCACTTCACTACATTACACCTACACTACACTCAGAGCTTCGTACCTCAACTACTTCGCTCCGTTACGGTTTCATTCCGTTCAGTCGCTCACAGCCCATCGGCTGCCAGTGTTTGGCTCGCCTGCGGGTCGCTGCGGGCTACGGCTGAATTGTTTTATTTGCCTCCGCTTCGCTCTGGCTATTAAAGCGGTAGCCTTGTGTAGTTCAGTTCCACAAAGTTTTTGATTTGTTTATTTTTTAATGGTAAAAACTTTGTTCCACTTCCTACATATGCTGTAAAGGGTTATCGTATCCTCAATCCATCTCTTTGCACCACCCTTGCTCCACTCGCAGGCGGCTCGCTATGCTTGGTCTGTGTCCGCAACCCATTCCGCTATCGCTACATTCATTGCAGCCACAGCCCAGCCGTCTGGCTCAAGGCTGTTTTTTCCTGTGTAGTATTTTTTCCAACCCACAGTCCGACCGATGTTATCGCAGTTAGCTAAATTGAAAGAATCCTGCCCACAGTCCACGTGCTTGCAGCACATTCATTTCACTCATTTATTCATTCCTCGTACCTCGTCATTTCTGCATTCGTTTCATTCATAAGCTTCAGCACCCCACGCAAAAGTGGCTCATTCACTCATTCCGCTCAGGTTATCACCTGTGCTGCATTCCTTCAATCCCCACATTTGCTTTCCCAACCCACACCCAAATTGACGACCTGACGAAAAAGCCAGTTTCTAATTTAATCCACCGCATTAATTGTACGCTTATGCAAAGCTAAGCCACGGTGCTGAAATCATCCAAAAGACTACGGCATAAAGCCGCTTCGCTTTTTATTCCGTTTCCTTTTGTCTGTTTCATCCCCTACTCTTTTTGGATGCCTAAGCTTTCAATTAAGCCTCCCTATGTACAGATGCTAACCTCAGACTGATTGACATAGCAAAATGATGCAAGACGATGTATAGAAACCCATAAAACACCGATAGCCTGATTATTGCAATATATTGAAGCAAAGACAAGGTTCTGGACGTGTCAACTCCGTACCAAGTCCGAGTTAAAAGCATATTGTTTCATTAAATACTTAGTAAAATGGGTAAAATTAATCAAGGTATCTTAGGAGGTTTCAGCGGTAAGGTTGGAAACGTTATCGGGGGAAACTGGAAAGGGATTGATTACATGAGGGTAAAACCTGCAAATGTGGCTAATCCCCAAACTGAAGGTCAAGTTGACCAGCGAACTAAATTCTCTACTGTATTGCAATTCTTGCAACCATTGAAAGACTTTGTAAAAGTTGGTTACAAGAACTACGCAATTAAAATGACTCAGTTTAACAGTGCGATGTCTTACATCTTGAAAAACGCTGTTGCTGGTTCATATCCAAATTTCACAATTGATTATGCAACTGCATTAATCAGCCGTGGTTCTTTGGCAGGAGTTTTAAATGGTGCTGCCGCTTCATCCGCTGCAGGTTCAGTTGAATTTACCTGGGGAGATAATACTTCCGAGAGTAATGCAAATGCAAGCGACAAAGCTATGATTTTGGCTTACAACAGTACAAAAGGTGAAGCCATCTTTGTAACTGATGGTGCAGCCCGAAGCGCAGGTTCTCAAACCTTGACCGTTCCTGATGATTTTTCAGGAGATTCAGTTGAATGTTTTATCGCTTTCATTAGCGAAGATGGTTTATCTGTAGCAAACAGTAAGTATGTTGGTTCGGTTACTGTAGCGTAAACAGATTTATTTCGGATTTCTTTTAAAACCGCTTCATTTGAGGCGGTTTTTTAATGCCTTATTCTCAAATGAACATCTCTTCCAAAATCAAATATTATTGGCTCAGAAGCCAAATTTCGTATATTTACCAACGGGAGAAATTACGGGCGAGATATCGACTTTTCACTTTCTATCCTATATTTTCCTAGAGCTTAAAAATTCCTGTTGCTAATTTGTTGCTTAAACGAGTTAAACTACTGATATTCATATACTGAAAAGATATTGTATCGGAAAGTAGCCGTGCGACGGCAGCTTATTATTGATTTGCAAGATGGTTAATTACCATACTGAAAGCATTGGTTCATTAATCAATTGGATAAATTCCTGTAGAATTATTTTACATTCAAATTTCACTAGGAAGTTTTATCATTCATAATTGAATTCAAATATTCAATTATGAATGATAAATATTTTGCATTTCCTTTAAACGAAATAATCAATTACTTATTATTTAAAAGACTTTGTTTTTGAGGAGCTAAGGGATTAAGTTATTAAAAACCACTTTCACAAAACTTGAAAGTGGCAGTAAATATATATTACCAAAACTATTCCAACTTACAATCTTATTGAAGAAACTATAGCCTCCTTAAATTTAATTCACATTTCTATATTCATTTGGTGAAACTCCTACACTTTTCTTAAACATACGAGTAAAGTGCTGAGGATAATTAAATCCTAGCTCATAAGGTATTTCACTTACTGACTTTGTTTCATCTAGTATTCTGTTTTTAGCAATATTCATAATTTTTAAATGAATATATTCTAATGCAGATTTACCTGTTTCTTTCTTAACTAAATCTCCATAATAATTAGCAGATAAATGTAAAGAATCTGCGAAATATGCTACAGAAGGTTAACCTTTTGTTTGAGGTTTATCTGTTTTAAAATAACTATTCCGTTCTCTATCAAACTGTTCAATGGAACCTTGATTTAATTGTTCTCTGGTAATAGATTGTATATCTTAAAATCGAATACAATAATCAAAGAATAACTGAATATTATTGACATTAAGCTTTTTACTGTGTTTATCAATAGGTTGCCCTATTTCATATGATATTTTATCAAAACACTCCATAACCATCTTTTTTCACGCTCTGAAATATGTAATGCCTCATTAATATCATATAAAAAGAAGTTATATTCTGAAATATATCTTCCTAATATTGCTGGCACCGGTAATCATACAGGTAAACATTACCCTTACATTGGAAATAATGTTTTTATTGAAACATGAGCTAAATTACTTGGATCTGCTGGAATAGCGGATAATGTTAAAATTGGGGCACAAAGTGTCATTGTAATGCATAATGTTCCTTCTAATGCAACAGTTATAGGTTCACCTGCCAGAATTGTTAAACTCATTGGAGTTAAAACTGATATTCACTTAAAAAGAACCTATTATAATTCAGCCGAAAAGAAAATTAACATACAGGCTTGAAAAAAACATATCCGTCTTATAAGTGTTCTAATGGATAATAAAACTAAAGTAAAATATTTTACATCTTTGCAACTCAATTTTATAAAGTATTATACTTTAAATCTTATAATACAATAAGTAAGGAATTGAAGTAAAGTAAACATCTAAAAATTGTATGAATAACAGTATTAAAATCATAATATTAGCGATTATTTGTTTTGTTTTAGGAACATCTGAGTTTGTGATTGTTGGGGTATTAGATAAAATAGCTTTATCGGCTAATATTACTATAGCTCAGGCAGGCCAACTTATTTCGGTTTTCGCTATTACTGCTGCAATTGGAACACCCATTGCAATTTACTTTTTAAAAAATGTACATCAACGAAGAATACTAATTCTATCACTTTCTGTGATTTTAGTTGCCTGCGTTATGATGTATTTATCAATAAACTATCAAATATTACTACTGGCAAGAGTTATCATGGCACTTGGAGTTGGTGTGTTTAATGTATACTGCTTTATAGTGGCAACGAACCTTGCTCCTGCAAATAAACGCGCTAGTGCTATAGCTACTGTAACTGTTGGATATAATGCAGCTTTAATTGTAGGCTTACCAATAGGTAGAATGGTAACTTCTATTTGGGGATGGCAAACAATATTTGCTTTTACTGCCGTATTTTGCTTATCTGCTATTCCTGTAATTTATAAATACATCCCAGCTCATCTTAATAAATCAGAATCTAATAATACAAATCAGTTTGCCATTATTTTAAAACCTAAAATCATATTAAACATATTAGTTTCATTTTTCTGGATTTTAGGATATGCAATGCTGTATTCATACATAACTCCATTCCTTACTAGTACAACTACAATGAATGAAAATTTATTGAGTATTGCGTTATTTGCTTTTGGAGTTGCAACTCTTATTGGAAATAAATCAGGAGGGTATTTTGGAGATAAAATTGGAAATTCGAAGACAACACTTTTCAGTATGATTTTTCATGTGGCATCACTGGTAATGTTATCTATCTTTACGGATGCAATATACTTTACTGTATTTATATTAATGCTTTGGGCCATTTCTGCATGGGCAGTTGGTCCTATCCTACGTTTTAATGTTTTGGATTTAAGCCCGGAAGCACCTCAGTTTATTCTTAGTTTATACAATTCAATTATACAATTAGGATTTGCAACTGGTGCTGCACTGGGAGGAGCTGAATTCGAACACTTCTCTCCTAGAACACTTAGTTGGTCAGCTGCGGCTATGGTTTTTGTAGCATTGATCTTTTCTGTCATAAACACTTATGGTACTTCATTAAAATTGATTCCTATTAGAAAGACTACATCTAGAAAATTATAATAAAACACTAACCAATATGTACCTTATTGTTTTTTAAATCTGTAAAATTGGTAAGTATTACTGTATTGGGAATTGAAAAAGTGAAGAAAATCGCTGAAAGCATCAATATGCCTAAAAACTTAAAGGAAGCTGGTGTTGAAGAAAATAAATTAGAATATCTGGCTAAAAAAGCAACTGAATGTGGAAGCATTAGTATTTTATGTGATTTAATAAAGAAGATGCTTGAGAAATTTATAAAAGAGCATTTAATTAATTAAAGAGAATTAAGTTGCATTAATTGCTACAATAGTTAATTACCTGTATCCGATCATTAATTCATTCTTATTTATTGTTTAGGGGAATAAATAATCTTAAATATTTTAAGTGATTCAGATTCCTTGTTATTAATTAAAATACTCCTATTTATGTTATAATTATTATAGGCTAATTAGTGATGATTGAAAATGATAATGAAAAGTCTGATTCCAGTAATCAGAACATAAGCACAAAACAATTTGATAAATGTGTATCTTCAATATAAAAAGAGGATACACATTTTTTTTCTTAATATTTTTACAAAATAGTTTTGAGGTGCTATTAAAAAGCTTATTGAAGAGGCATGAAAAATTTAAGCTTATTTTTTTTGCACTTCTTTATGTCTGATTACTACTCTATCGTAAATAAATAAAGCTAAAATAGTAATTACACCAATACCTGAAATTACGTACCAAATTCTATTTGGATCGTAGTTATCCCAAATAAATTGTGTCATTTGGTTTTCTGTCATTCCAAGTTTTTCAGATGCTAATGCATAGTAATCGTTTTTAGTAAATCCTTGTGCTATTTCGGGCATAGAGATTCCTCTGTTCGACATTTCTGTTTGTAATAAACTTAATTTATCTGACCATGCCTGGTAAAGATTTCCTGAAACAAATGTTGTTAAGAAATTTCCTAAGAAAATGGGTAAAAAATAGGTCCCCATATATAACGCTTCTTTTCCTTTTGGAGATATTAATGCTATAAAAGAAGAAAATGTTGGATTAGTCATCATCTCTCCAATTGAAAAAATCATTATACCTAAAATAGTATATAAACCATTACCTGTATAAAATGTAATTCCGATACCTATTGCAGCAATAATAAATCCATTAATCATTGCACTTACATGACGCATTCTTAGTACAAAATACGATACTATTAACTGGAATATTATAATAGATCCAGCATCGAGGTTTACTAACATCTCTGGATTAACGGAGTCACCTCCTCCACTCATTATACTTGCAATCCATGGTGATACTTGTGCAATTGAATCATGCAGTGCTCGTGTATTTATCCAATCTTCTATAAAAGTTGGAAGTGTATAGAAAAGTTGATTAAACATAGTCCAGAAACCAACCATTATAACCAGCAATACAGAAAGACGACTATCTTTAACTGCTTCCCATATTTTAATTAATGAGCTTTTTATGGCTTCTGAAATTGTTTCTGAATTTTTTTCTCTGTCATTTTCTTTATAAAAAAGTAAAACTATTATTAGGTTTATTGTAATAACAATAGCTGCCTGAAGAAATATTATTTTCCAACCGAATTGAGTACGTAAAGTAGATGAAAAAGCAGGGCCTATAAATCCTCCAATATTTACCATCATATAAAAAATGCCAAAACCTAAAGTAGAATTTGATTCATCTGTGTTTTTGGTAACAATAGCTGAAGCCACAGGCTTAAACATTGCTGCACCCACAGCCACCCATAAAAACACCATAAATACCATAAAATAAGAATTTACTTCACCCATTAAATAGTATCCAGAAATTAAAAGAACATATGCAATTATTAATGATATCTTATAACCTATTTTATCAGCAATTACACCGGTAAATAATGGCAATAAATAAAGAATTGCTGTTACAATACCCATTATCTGCCCTTTTTCTGTATGTGAGAATCCTAATCCGCCTTCGTCTGTAGATCCAGTTAAATAAAGTGCTAATACAGCAAATAAACCATACCAGGCCCAACGCTCAAAAAGTTCCATAATACTAGCAATCCAAAATCCTTTATTAAAGGATCTCATTACATCAAAAAAAGATTTCTTATCTGCACTCATTTTCAATTGGTTTTATTTTATTATTTCTCAATTCTAATTAAATAAAGCTTCTCTAAGCTATATTCAAATTCAAAGAATCATCAGTTTTATTTTCAGTTAATTTTATTAATGTCATTGTTCCCTGATTAGCCGGTCATCAACAATCATGATATATTAATTATGATCGAATTAATAAGAATTTTTCTAACTATAATTACGTAATCAGATCGTTTCAGCAGATTCTTACAAATTTAAAGATTTGAATAAACTATTCTGAATTTTCTTTTTAAATAACTATAATTTATATGATATCTTAATAATTTTTTAACTAGTGATAATCTACCCCTAAAAAATAATGTAAAAGTTACTTCATCTGAATATACTACCAAGATGATTAAGACCAGTAAGCAGTTTAAATCCTATACCTACCAAATTTACTAAACAATATAATAAACCAAAAACTGTTTTACATAAATATCCTGTTAGCGCGAATATTCATCTGTGCAATCTACATCATGTAAGTATTAAGAAATATTTCAATTAATTATTTTGGAAAATTATGCATGTCAATTTTCCACCTTTTTTCAATGAGAAATATACCGAGGTACAAATTGGAAAATGTTTTAAACCTTATCATTTGCACAAATTCAAGGTGCTAAATAAGAACAATCAAACGTATATTTTTTGACAGGATTATCGAGATATATTAATTCACTCATTCATATACTTAATATTTTCTCTTACAATCCATATTTCTTTAAAAATAACACATAAAACGTTACAATCTTTCTCAAAATGCCTTATTGGATTTGAACTACAACCAAATGTCATTTTATCTCGCATATAATTGGTTTAAGGCTAACCTCCTTATATTGATCTGTAAATGCTGTTTGTTGAATTGTTTTCTCTAAATATCTGCATACTTCCACCTTTGTTATTAAAACTGAAAATCCGGATGGATAACAATTAGTAAAAACTTTATTTATGAAAAAAATTTTAATGCTTCTGGCGTTACTATTTATTTTACATGAAACAAGTGCTCAGAACTATAAATTTCAAGCCTTATTTGTGTACAATATTGCGCAACGCATTGAATGGCCCAATATTTCAGGCGAATTTGTAATTGGTGTAATCGGTAGTAAACAAATTGAAAGAGAGCTCGATATGATCGCTCAAAAAAAGAAAATGTTTGGTAATAACATCAAGGTATTGCATATCAATACCAATGATTTACCCTCTGCAACGTATCATATTTTATACATCGACAGGAACTCTAGTTCAAAGCTTGATGAAATCAACAGTATTGTTTCTTCACACCCTACATTGGTTATTACCGATAAAAGTGGCTTAACCGGAGGAGCAATAAACTTTATTGACAATAGCAGTAAAATTGAATTCGAAATATTCCCGTCTGTTATTAAGTCTCATCAACTCAATGTTTCCAATTCTCTATTAAACCTGGGAATTGTAAAACGATAATTATCACATCGATTATAAACTTAAGATTATTATGACTCAGGCTATATATACAAAAATGGTTGCGGCTTTTCTATTTATTATTTTTACCATACCCATCCATTCGCAAAACACAGAAAATAAAGTTGATTACAGTGAAATATCACTTGAAGAAATACGTAATCTCACTCAGGACGATTTACTTCAGATTCCTTTTAATGATTTAATTCAACTTGTAAAAAGATTTAAAGTCTCCTCTATCGACGAGCTGTATCATTTAATATTAAATCCGGTTCAGACCACCGCATCCAAAACCAACGAAGATTTATTTGATGCTACTTTAGCAACCACTGTTATTACTTCTTTAGAGATCAAAAACTCAGGTGCCAGAAGTATTCCGGAAGCGTTAAAATTAGCGCCCGGCATTATTGTTCGCGAAAAAACCAATGGTAATTACGATGTTCATATTCGTGGTAATGATTTTTTGCCACCAGGATCAGATATGTCTAATTCGGTTAACGCCACTACTTTGGTTATGATCGACAATCGCCCGGTGTATAATAAATACTTAGGTGCTACATTCTGGGAAAATCTTCCTGTAACAATTCATGATTTAGATAAGATTGAGATTATCTACGGTCCTTCTACGGCCTTATATGGCCCCAATGCAGTTTCGGGCGTTATTCACCTCATCACCAAAAAGCAAAATACCGAAGGTATTCATGTAAGTAGCGATGTTCAACTGGGTAATCACCAATCTGCAACAGGTTATGGTAATATTTCATACTCAAAAAATAACTTTAATCTGTACCTATCAGGAAATTACCAACAAGCTGACAGGTTTCAGGACACTTATTATATTCCTATGATTGACACCTATGTTTCAGGTAGCGAGGCACGAACGATCAATGAAGAATTGAATAATTTATTCTCAGCCTCGGGCTTTAATGACGATTATTGGATGGGCATTCAAAAAGAAGCTTTTAACATAGGTATGAATTACAAATTCTCTGAAAATACCAATCTGTTTTATATGAGCTCGGTTCAGCAATCTACTGCACAAACATCATATATGGATATAGGATCAGTTTTATCTACCCGTAAATCAGATTCATTCAGTAACAACTTAAATTTTACTTCGGGTAAACTTGGTGTAAATGTTTCGTTTTTGTTCGGTCATTTAAATGCCATTGAGGGTATGGCTGGTTACGAATATGATTACTCAGAATTAAACGGACAGGTTGGTTATCTATTTAATATTAATAACTTAAATATACGTCCCGGAATCCAGGCCGAATATGCCAATTACTCTGATGAAGATTATGTGGATACAAAGGCCAAAGAAGGCATACTTAACGGCTCTGTTAACCTGGGGAATATACAGGGAAGCCTTAGAGTTGATTATACTGCTTTTAAAAAATTACGACTGACCTGCGCTGCAGTAAGCGGATATTTTACGGCCACCGAAAAAGATTTTACATCCTATCAGTTTTCATCTTCATACAAAATCAATGAGTCAACAATGATCAGGGGGGTAGCATCCAAAGCCAACTCCGGTCCTTTTGTTTTAAATACTTATGCCGACAGAGAAACCCATTTAACTGATCTGGAAATGGATAATATTGATTACGATGAAATCAGCTTATACCGGAAGGGAAATAAAAACCTGCATCCTATGGAGATGAGTATGCTCGAATTAGGTTTGCGTAAAAAATTAGGAAAGAAACTACAGGCTGACCTATCGGTGTTTTATAATAAATCGGATAACTACTCGCAAATGATTCAGGACTTTGAAGATATTAGTGATGCAGGAACAACTGCATTAAAAATTACAGAAAGTGCTCAGAATATAAAACTTAAAGCCAGGCAAACCGGGATTTCCATTAGCTTAAAATATGTACCTAACGAAAATTTTAATTTTTCAATATTCGGTACATATCAAAAAACCGATCTTAATGATTTTCAAATTACCGAAGCTTCGTATTACGAAGGACTTACCGCTAATAGTTCCGAGGGAATAGATCTGGAAAATGATCCTGTTTATATATCCATCGATCATGAATATACGCCTTCCTTTTATGGTGGTGGATATATCAACTATAAACCCGGTAAAAAATGGAATATGAATGTTTCGTATTACGCATATTCCAAACAAAAAACCTTTTACTCGGTACGACAGGAATTTAACTGGGTAGAAATTGATCCGAAACTGAATTGCAATATCAAAACATCTTATCAAATTAACGATAAGTTAAGTACCTATTTAAACCTTCGCAATTTCACGGATAATCAATCGCAGGAATTTTTATTTACAGATGAAACGGGTTTAAGCTGCTTAGTTGGCATTAACCTTACTTTATAAAGGCAAAAGGAACAAAGAGCAGGGAACAAGGTTTTGGTTGAAAAGTTACTCCCTGCTTCATGTTCCCTTCTTTCCACTTCAATAAACTTCAGCCTAAAATAAATGTTATGCCGTTAAAATATAAAATTATACCCGACCTTAATCTGATTATTAATTATTGGTCTGGGCGGCTGACTTTTGATGAAATTATAACGTCGAAATTAGCTCAAATCAACGATATGCAATGGAATCAGAAATACAATATCATTTCGGACATACGAAATGCCGACTTTGACCACGTTGAAGAATTATCCATCAGGTTTATTGATTTTTTAAGTAGGCATAAGCGCTTTAAGTATAAAATTAAATATGCTTTTTTAACCCAAACGCCTTGTCAGGTTGTATTTCAGAAGTTATTGGAATTGCATAAAACGCATGAAATCCTTTTTCAATCAGAAAGTTTCAGTACGCATAAAGCCTTATACTGCTGGCTAAATATTGGAACCAATAAATTCGATAGAATAAACAAGGTTATAACAGATTTTGAATTTGGAAAAGGAAAGCACGGAGCTGGAAGCAGTAAAAACTCCTAACTCCATAATTCTTCTAACCCCATTCTTCCAACTACCCTCTTCGAAATATTTGTCGTTGGTATTAGTGAATATGCTGTTGGATGAATTTACTCTGTATCAACCTTCATGATGCAATAAGTTTACGATAAAAATAATAACGCTTATCTAAACAATTACAAAATGAAGATACAAAACATTTACTTCCTTATACTGATACTGGTATTTGGATTAAGCATTCATCTTTCGAAAGCACAAATACCTGTTTACGAAATCAACTCATCGAAATTCGGAATTATTGGAGGAACCCAGCTTAGTTCGTTTCATAGTCAAACCTATGGCGATCCACATTTTAAAGGCGGAATTCATATTGGCGTAGCGTATAATATTCCAATTATGCACCGATTATCCATCGAACCTCAAATAATGTACATTAAAAAAGGGGCTAGATTAGATCATAATGATTCACCCTACCTGTACGATGATTACGGATCATTACGCTATAAACTACATTACATCGAAACCCCACTGCAATTAAATATCCGTACCAAAAGTATTGTTGACTTTTTTATTGGTGGATATGCCAGTTATTTATTAGATGCAAATTTTGATTTAAGCACCAATTATACACTAGCCTATGGTGACTTAAATTATGATGATTTTGAAAAATACGATTTTGGATTCAACGGAGGTGTGGCTTTCAATTTTGTGTTTACAAAACTATCACTAAGATATTCGCACGGAGTAAGGGATATAGCCAAAAGCAACAGTGCTAATATCTTATTAACTGAAGCAAAAAATCAGGCCTTCTCTATTTCACTAACTACCTATTTCTAAAACGATATTAACCACTAGAGGATTGCAATCCCCTATCTAACATATCCATTGAACCCAGACCAGACATAATACCAATAGACATAAAATCATAAAAAAAACAGAATAACTACATGATTATAAATTTTTATCAAAAAAGGAAAAATGAAATTTAGATTCTTTACTAAAATAGCAATCATGCTATTTGTTTTACTTTCAAATACGGCAATTCAGTATACGTATGGTCAAAGTAATCATCGAACCATAAACGGAATTGTAAAAGAAAAAAATACAGGTGAAACACTTCCCTATGCCAGTATTATTGTTAAAGGAACAGATATAGGTACCACTTCAAATACCGACGGTTACTTTTCGTTATATGACGTACCCGAAGGTAAAGTAACCATTAAAGTATTATTTATGGGTTATAACAATCAATCTCTTAACATTTCTGAACAAAACAACAATGATATTTTAATCATTGAAATGGAAGAATCCTCTAAAAGCTTGGATGAAGTTACTGTTTCGGCACAAAGAAACATGATGAAAATAGCCGATAATATTGGTCAGGTAAGTATTTCGCCAAAGCAAATTACTTCGCTGCCAAGTATTGGAGAAAAGGATATCTTTCGTTCCATGCAGTTGCTGCCCGGTGTAAGTGGCACAAACGAAGCATCATCGGGATTGTACGTAAGAGGCGGCACTCCAGATCAGAACCTTATTTTATTTGATGGATTCACCGTTTACCATGTCGATCACTTTTATGGCTTTTTTAGTGCCTTTAACTCGAACGCCATAAAGGATGTTCAGTTATACAAAGGTGGTTTTGAGCCTAAGTTTGGAGGAAGAACTTCATCGGTTGTTGAAATAACCGGTAAGACAGGAAATGAAAATGATTTTAAACTTGGTGCCGAAGTCAGCTCCATTAGTGCCAATGCCTATACTGAAATTCCTTTATGGGGAAAAGGTTCTATCCTCTTTGCATATCGACGCTCCTATGCCGAAATCATAAAAAGTGGATTGTATGAAGATATCTTTGATATGGCAGGAAACGAATCAACAGTACAGGATTATGCTTCAGGGAGATTTCAGGAGCAAGATACAGAACCTGTGTTTAGCTTTTACGATATGAACCTAAAAGGCACATTTAAACCAACAGAAAAAGATGTGATTTCACTCTCGTATTATTCAGGTAGTGATAACCTTGATAATGACTTTGATTACCAAACAACCACCAACAGAAGAAATACAGGATCAAGCACCAGTATTAATATGAGCACAAATGATTTAACCGAGTGGGGTAATCACGGGATGAGTGCCAAATGGGGAAGAAAATGGGGTAAACTCTATAGTAACACTGTGATTTCAAATTCGGAGTTTTATAGCAATCGCGACAGATCATCAACCACTATTTTAACCCGTGAAGAAACGGATACTACAGTAGTTGGAATTCTGCAAAATAATAAGGTAAAAGACTTTTCCATTCGTCAGGATTTTGAATTTAAATTAAATGCTGCTCATAACCTTTCTGCCGGTTTTCATTTAACCAATAACAACATATCATTTCTAAATGATGTAAATGATACAACGGTATTGGATTTAAATAATGATGGAAATATTTATGCCGGATATATTCAGGATAAATGGTTGTTAAATAAAAACATAAATCTTACTTACGGATTACGTTTAAACTACTTTGATGTAACCGAAGAGTATTATTACGAGCCAAGAATTCAGGCTTCCGCCAAAATATTCCCAATCTTAAAAGCAAAGGCAGCATGGGGTCAATATCACCAGTTTATCAATCGTAGTGTACAGGAAGATATTCAGGAAGGAAGTCACGAAATCTGGTTACTGTCTGATGACAATACCATTCCGGTACAGGAGGCTACTCATTATATTTTTGGTATCTCGTATGAAAAAGAAAAATGGTTGTTTGATGTAGAAGCTTATTATAAAGACATCAGTGGTTTATCCGAACTAAACCCAAGAATAGGAAGTACAAGATCCGACTCGGATGAATTACAGGATATATATGACAACTCATTTTTTGAAGGAACAGGAATATCAAAAGGGATTGAGTTTTTAATTCAGCGTAAATATGGCAGATACACCGGTTGGTTAGCCTATACTTTAAGCCAAACTGAATATGATTTCAAGGATATTTCTGATCATACCTTTGCTGCAGATCACGATCAGACTCATGAAGTAAAACTGGTGAATACCTATAAATGGCGTAACTGGAATTTTGCTGCTACCTGGGTATATGCAACAGGTAAACCATACACTGGGCCCACAGGAGGATATTCGCTTACCTTACTTAACGGCAACGAAAAATCATACATTTCCATTGGCGATAAAAATGCAGAAAGATTACCTGCGTATCATCGTTTAGATCTTAGCGCCACCTATGAATTTAAAATAGGTACGGCACCTGTATCCATTGGCTGTTCAATATTTAATGCTTACGACAGAGAAAATGTTTGGTACAAGGAGTTTAATATTGACTCAACCAACGATGTTTATACCGAAACCAACGTGAATTTTATTGGATTTACGCCTAGCCTTTTTGTAAGTATTGAATTGTAATCATTGTATTAAAAAAACAAACAATCATAAGCCTTCACAGGCCATGAAAAGGCTTTTCCGGATAGATATCACAATAAATTAGAAAAGGAAATATGACCATTAAAACAAATTACAAATTATGAACAAACTATATTATATATCATTATTCTTTGCCATCGTTTTTTTAAGCTCATGCGAAGATAACGACTCCGAAAGTGTAAATAACGATACTGTAGTCGAAGCCTACCTTTACGAAGGTAGTTCTTCCATTGATATCAAACTTTCTGAAATTATTCCTTTTGAGGATATGGGAGCGGAAGAAGAAAAAGTAATTACAGGAGCGGAAGCTTATGTATACGTTGATGATACAGAATATCTGTTGAAAGAACAGGATAACAATCCGGGACACTATACTTTCAGCGATTATTATGAAACCATTCATTCTGGACAAGAGATCTCTTTTTATTTTAATAAGGATAAGGAAATAAGATCGCAAACCATCGTTCCAGAAAGACCACAAAACGTTCAGCTTTCTGTAAACGAGATGTATATTGAACAAATATCAAGTTTAATGGATTTAGCCGACTTAGCTGAAAGCACAGTAGAGATTTCATGGGATAATCCGGACAATTCATACTACTATGTTTCGGTAAAAAATATTGAGGAAAATCCTGAAACCATAGATCCTAATAATTATATACCGGATGTTGACGGATTAAATACACCTCCATTACAAACCAGTTTCTCAATATTATGGATTAACCAGCTTAATGATTATGGAACTTATGAAATAGTGGTTTATAAAGTGAATTCGGAATATGTTGATTTATACAATTCACAACAACAAGATTCACGTACATTAAGCGAACCATTAACTAATATAGATAATGGATACGGAATTTTTACAGCTATTGCTGCCGACACTGTTTACCTTGAGATATTAAAGCCTTAATTTTACTATTATTATAAAATATTACCGGTTCGTAATGTACAATACGACCGGTAATTTACATCAAAACCGGTTACCTATTACCTGCTTTTAATACAATACCAAAGTTTACAAATAATCCGATTTCTGAGTTTTCCCATACACTTTCTGTTGAATTATTATTAAAGTTTGCACCAAAGCCCCATTGGTTTTCTTCAGGCATTTTGTAGAGTTTCATATCGCGTTTATAAGTATATCCAACATCCAATCTAAACCACAGTTTTTTATAAATTCTAATATCAGTATAAGGAATAATATTACGTTCCTGAAACCACGAATAATCAAAATCATCATACCTTGGAATAAAAGTTGACACAGTATTATTATCCATTCTTAAACCAAGAAGCATGTTTTTACTAAAGTTCCAACTGGCACCTAAACGATTTGGAAAACTGGCTGAAATATTAATCTTTCCTCTTTGCGACCAACGAAATCCAATCAATGGGACAATTAAATTATTTTTATAGCGGTAAGAATACAAAACTCCCAATTGCCAGTTAAATTTTCTTTTACTATTTAACGCAAAACTTAATCCGCCTGTCCATATTAAAGCTTCATTACTATAATTACCTGTTGTAGCCGATAATGAAGGCATAAATAAAAATACAACATTAAACTTTTCAGTCATTCGATGTTGCCAGATCATGGGCATATTCAATGAATAAAAACGATTCTCATCAAAAGGAAAAGAATGATCTAAATGCATTAACTGCGAGTTTGGAGCTAAAATAAATTGATTATTCTCTCGCAGTAAAAGAGGAACTTTTAATTCCAGTCTTTCTATTCCCTCAATTTTTGAATTGCCTAAAAAGGGTCTGCTTTCCAACTTCATAATATCAAATCCCTGAGCTGAAACATATGCAGAAATGAAGAAGAATATTAAAATAACAATGTATTGAGTGTATCTCATTTTTTAATATTTATAAAATGTAATAAATGGTGTTAGCCTATGACTATAAAGCAGAAGTGTACTGAAGAAGTAACTTTACTGACAAAATTGATGGTAAAGAAAATCATGTGCGCAATCAGACCATACGCACATGATAAAAAAGAGTAGATGATATGAAATCAAATTTTGGTATTTAGAGATTCATGATTTTCACTCATACCATCCACATATAATAGAACCATAATAATACCAGTAAATAATTTGATTATAGCGTTATGAAGATTTCATTATTGACACAATAAAAATGGAATCAACCTCTATATGATATTCCCATCCCCCATTTCGATAATGCGATCCGTATTTCGCGCAAAATCATTATCATGTGTAACACATATAATGGTTTGGCCAAACTCAACGGCCAGATTGCGGAAAATATCCTGCACAATCTTAGAGTTTTTACTATCAAGGTTTCCGGTAGGTTCATCACCCATAATAATCGAAGGATTATTAATCAGTGCCCTTGCAATAGCAACTCTTTGTTGCTGTCCGCCCGATAGTTTATTGGCTTTCTTTAATGCCTCCTGTTCTAAATCCAACAGCTTTAAATTTTCATAAGCACGTTGTTCTATCTCCTCGTATGAATCACGTCCGAGCTTAAGAGCCGGAAGCATCACGTTCTGCAAGGCCGAGAATTCAGGTAATAAGTAATGAAACTGAAAAACAAATCCTATGTGCTCGTTCCTGAATTCAGCCAGTTCATTTTGAGTTTTACCTGTAAGTACATTATCATTAAACACCAATGTACCCTCGTAATCGGTATCCATGGTTGAAAGAACATATAATAAGGTTGATTTTCCTGAACCTGATTTTCCGATAATACTTAAAAACTCCCCTCTGTTTACATCAAAGGATACTCCTTTTAAAACCTGAAAAGTTTTAGGATCGTGAAAATACTTGATGACGTCTTGTACCTGAAGTACTAAGTTTGCGTTATTTTTATTCATAATAATTACCCCCTGATAATAACAACCGGATCAATTCTGGACGCTTTACGTGAAGGGAAATATCCTGCCAGTAAAGTAATTGATATGCCAAAAACAATTGCTGCAATAAAGTCCTTTGCCTGATATCCCATAGGTAAAGTTTCTAAACCTGCTATTTTAAAAGGAACCTGGTGAATAAGTGACGATACTGCATAACCTAAAATTACCCCTGATACTGCACCAATTAATCCAATAACAGCAGCCTGTGTTAAAAAAATCCTCATCACATCCTTTCCTGAAAATCCCATGGCTTTTAAAATGGCTATTTCTCTTATTTTTTCGTTAATAGTCATATTCATGATGTTATATATTCCAAAACCAGCAACCAGTAAAATGGTCAACGAAACCGTACTGGCAATAATGTTTCGTAACATAGATGCTGCTACTAATTGCTGATTTGCATTTTGCCATGATTCAACCTGGTATTCCAATTGAGGACTTAATCGACTGACAACATCATGAGACTGCTCGCGATCTTTTAAATTAACCTGGATGTCGCTGGAATAATCAAAGTTTTTACCTTCCAGCTGACGAGCAGTTATAATATTCATATAGGCTCTTGTTCTGTCCACTTCCTTTACCGAAGTTTCGATTAGTCCAATCACGCTGTAATTCTTTTGTATTCCATCGGGCGTTAAAATATTAATATTCTCCCCCACCTTAACATTTAGCTTTTGGGCCAATACGCTACCTAAAATAATCCCGGCTTTATTGGTTTCTAATTCATTCCAATCCCCATCAATTACTTTTGAGGCTATATCAAATAATTTATCTTCCTGTATCACATCCACCCCAGATATACTGCCGTTTATTTTCTTTGACCCATTACGAAAAAACACACTAAAATTAAGCTGTGGTGTTACACCAATAACTTCGGGTTGCTTTTCAACAACCGAAATAATCTGCGATGTATTTTTGATTCCTTCGGTATATTGAATGTTTTTATGATTACGCAGATTAATCAAAGAACCGTCCTTGCTATAAATATCATCCATTGGATTATAGTTACGAACTTCATCATCGTTATATATACGAACATGCGCCAGAGTACTAAAGGCAAGACTATCTTGCGTATCATTGACTCCATTCATAAAGCTGTTCATAAAAATATACATAGACACTCCAAAAGTAACCCCTAAAACAGCAACCAGGGTCTGCCATATTTTGGAGGTTAAATGAACACCTGCAATTTGCCGGTTAACTTTTGCTCCTTGTGGTTTTATCTTCTCCATGATCTCTGCTTTTCAATAACTTCACCTTCACGTAAACCCGAAATAATTTCGACCCATTCAGAGTTTTGTATCCCTGTTACCACATTTTTTTCCATGCCATCCACCTTGCTATACACCTTTTTATCCTGTGTTACAAAGTCAACCGGAATAACCAGTGCTTCATTTTTTTCCTCAACAATAATATTGGATTGCAACTGAGTTCCTGATTTTAATCCGGGAACATGATCCACAAAAACGGCCTCTACAATAAAGGATTGTTCCTCGTTATTAAAAGCAGGATATATTTTTGATATTTGTGCTTTATATGCCTGATTTCGGTTTGTATTCAGTTCAACATAAGCGATCTGACCTTTTTTAACCCGGTTAATATCATCCTCTGCCACCTGAAGCCGTGCAATAAAATTCCCTGCTCCAATCTCAGCCACCACTTCACCTCGTTTTACCAGTTCACCTTTTTCCTTAAAACACTGCATTAACAATCCATTAGATTGACTAACCATTAAAAAGTTATCTCTATTTTCCTTTTGAGAAATCCAATTCGATTTAGCACTGGCAAATTCAATTCGTAAATTTTGCTTTGTATCCTCTATCGTATTTGAAATCACTTTTAATTCGGCCTTTGTATTATTGTATGCCAGCTTTATTTTATCATAATCAGCCATTGACACCGCCTTTGTTTTTACTAACTCGCTATAACGAAAAAAATTGGTTGAGTCGTTTACCAGCTGATTTTTCAACTGTAGTTTTTGCTCCTGCAATTTTTGCAAAACAGGCGAATCGTCAGATAAATTTTCAAGTGCTTTTTGGTAATTCATCTTTGCACTTTCGAGTTGAGCAATAACTGCCTCATCCCTTAATTGAAAAAGAAGCTCACCTTTTTTTACCGAATCTCCTTCTTCGGCATAACATGCCTGTAAGTAACCTTCCACCTGTGAAGTAATCAAATATTTATCGTCAGTTACAACATTTCCGTTTGCAAATACAGCATCAACCAATTCCTTGCGTTGAACCACTGCTTTTTCTACCCTTTTACATGATGATGCCATAATAACCAATATGACAACATAAAAAACCTTTAACTTTGTGCCCATTGTGAGTTAATTTTGAGAATTTCTGGATTTAAAAATGACTACGCTGCTTAAGAATTCGGAAAGACTATTCAAAAAATTATTTTCCGCAATCAGATAATCATCAAACACTTTTAAGTAAACATCAATACTTACCAATCCTTGATTTAACATTAATGTAGATAGCTTTAAATTTTCAGCAGACATTTCGTAGTTTTCTTCTCCCGCTTTAACAATCAGATCGTTACTAATCATTTTATTGTACAATAGCTGATCGTTAATTTCAGATTTCCGTATTTCATTTAAATAATTATTGTTTGCTATATTTTGCTTTAGCTTGGCTGCCTTATAATTTGAATGATTGGCTTTTCCTGTAAATAAAGGCATCGAAATAGTAAAACCAATATAGCTGTACGATTGCCAATCATCAAATGAGGTTGAAAAGGTAAACGAATCCTGAAATTGATTTGCGCCACACCATCCATCTAACTGAACATTAGGGAAAAAAGAATACATGGCTTTTTTCTTTTCATTAACTGCATAGTCGTTTTGTAACTTATACATTTGAAGATAGACCGAGTTAGCCCTTATTTCAGGAATAATGTTCTCCTTTTTGTAAAACTCTATGTGATCTTCAAATTCAATGATATCAGATAATTCAACACCAAGTAAATTTTTTAAATTACTAATGCATTCGTTGTTGTACTGCCTGGTTTGTTCTAACTGCTGAATTACTTTATTGCGACTTATTCTTGCCTTATTCAATTCTATGGCATCGATAGTTCCCTGACGAAACCGGTCTTCGGATAACGTTAATAACGTATCTGCAATAGCAACATCATACTCACCAATTTTTAATGCCTTTTGCGAAGTTAGGTAAGCGTAATACAAATGGCCTATTTGTTCTTTCAGATCCTGTTCAAAATAATCCAGGCTGGCTTCCTTTAATAAAACATTGGTTTGTGCCATCTTGCCTTGAAATATCTTTTGCCAACTTAAAATATCGTAATTAAAGGACAGTCCAACATTGTAATTGTATTTCTTACCAAACTTCATATCTACAGTTTCACCGGGTCGGCCTATTAAATCGCCTGGTACGGGAGTTACATTAAGCTCTAAATTATCCTGACCACTGGCAACAGTAGATATTGTTGGATATAAATAGCTTTGGGCAATCTTTTTTTCCTCCTGAGCCTGTTTTACCTGAAGTTGATAGGTATTATAGTCCTTATTATTAGATAATGCAAACTGCCAGACTGAATCTAAAGAATTAAAGGAGTATTGGGCTTTTGCACCACTCAATACAAACGTAAAACAAATAATGATCAAGTACTTTGTTTTCATAATTTACAATTCTTAATAAGGTTAGTCAGGAATAATTATAAAAATATATTGTAAGGACCTGGTCTTATTTACAAGTAGTTTTAGTGGAGCTAACAGAATGGTTACGGAAGATCTTAAGGCTCCAGACAACTTATTATATTCTGAAAAAATATTATTGCATATAACCTTTTCTCTACCTTTATAAATTGCGTATAGAAATAAGTTTTTCGATACTATTAAAAGGCTGTATATATACCATTTCATAAGAATATTAGTGGATAAGTCTTTATTTTGCAGACTTAGTTGATGCTTACAAATAAGCATACCAATCCCATGAATGAAAGAAACTTTTATTTTTTTCATTGTATTTTATTATTTAAAATTTTGTCAGTTTTTGTTTAATTGATAGTTTATAAACAAAGGGTTAGGTTTGGAAAAATAATCACAACTTATTACAATTCTGTTTTGCGGAATTATTCTTTACTCTTGATGTATATACCTGTAAATAATTTATAAATCTGATATCTAAAATATGTACTAATCATTCATTCCTAAAATACGCTCTATCTCAGGCTTGTAAATTCTCCCAATGGGTAATTTAATCCCATCCGAAACTTCAACCGTGTTTCCAAATACTGCACTAATAGAAGCTATTGAGATGATATATGATTTATGAATTCTAAGGAATCCTTTGCTGGTAAGATTTTGTTCCAGATTCTTCATACGATCTAACTTTGTATACTTTTTATCTTTTGTATGAATAATCACATATTCTTTTAATCCCTCTATATAAATAATATCACTTAAGCTTACTTTAACAGACTTATAACCGGATTTAACAAAAATAAAATCCTTATTCATAGATAAGTTTGTTTGTGAATCGCCTACGATGTTTGAATTGGCGGTATTGTTTGACAGACTCAATTTTTCAACCTTTTTTACCGCCTTTGCAAATCTATCAAACGAAATAGGTTTTAATAAATAGTCCATAACCTCAAGCTCAAAACCTTCAATTGCATATTCCGAATATGCCGTAGTTAAAATTACTGATGGCTTTTTCTGAAGCGTTCGTAAAAACTCCAATCCGGTTAAACCAGGCATTTGGATATCCAGAAATATAATATCTATTGAACCCTCCTCTACAATGGCAAATGCATCCAATGCTCTGCTATAAACAGCTACTAACTCCAGCTGTGGCATCTTTTGCACATAATCACTTAAATAATCACGGGCAATAGGTTCATCATCTACAATGATACATTTTAGCTTTGTATTCATAATTCGTTTCTATTTTTAAATACCGGAAAATCCAATGAAACTAGATACTCATCTTCCTGACAGATCGTTTTTAAATTAAAGTCGTTATTATAAATTAACATCAATCTCTTTTTAACATTCTTCAAACCAATACCAGAGCTCTTTGCATCACCGTTTTTATTTTTGAATGAATTTTTACAAACAAAAAACAAGTGGTTATTCTTATCCCAGATATCTATTTCCATCCATCCATCATCCTCTTTACCTATTGTTCCGTGCTTAAAGCAGTTTTCTACAAACGGTAACAACAATAATGGTGGAATAAATACTGAATCCAACTGAAAATTAAATGAAACACGAATATTTTCAGGAAACGATATTCTCATTTTTTCCAGTTCAAGATAATTACGGATAAAATCTAACTCTTTTTGTATTGGTACTAACTTTTGTTCCGTTTCATAAATTAAATAACGCATTGTTTCGCTTAATCCTAAAACCATTTTTGGCGCCAAATCTGATTTAGAATAAGTTAATCCATAAAGATTATTCAAGGTATTAAATAAAAAGTGTGGATTTACCTGCGATTTAAGATATAATATCTGAGCCTCCTGCGAACGTTGTAATTTCTCCCTGCTACTTTTTTCAATCTCTGCTTTATACTCATATAGTTTTAATAAAACAGCAATGATTACTACAACCGTATGCATAATAATACCTATTAAAATAGGTGTTCGTCCGGTACTCAACCTGTTTTGAAGCCAAAGATTCTGGTAAAAATAATAGCTTTTCCCTTCATCCATTGAATGAATCAATTCTTGTCCTAATTCTCCCGGAAAAGCACCTACATAACGACTTCTGATTTCTGCAACTATTACGATTAAAAGAAATGCAAATACACCAAATACAATAGGTTTCTTTCTCTTTATTAAAAATTGTTCTGCAAGTACTTCCCCTGAAATATAAAAAACAATAGCAAAAATTAATACTCCATATAATGATCGCATTAAAGCATCTTGCCATGAAAGGAAAATCGAAAAGGACACATAAAACAGATATCCTAATATTCCTAAAACACTGATATATATAATCGTTTTTTTCATGCTGCAATGCTACAAATTAAAATACAGTAACCATTTAATTTTCTACAAACTAACTAAATCCTTCAATAAACGACAAATTAGCTCTGCCAGTAGTTTATTGAAGGATCTTGCCATTGGTTTAACCTGTGTGGCTGTTGGGAGAAAAAACAACACACTTAGGAAATCTATCCGATACTTTTGAATCACGATCAAAGGAAATAATTCAAATAACAAATACAATTTTATTGAACATCAATATTAAAATAAAGAGTTATGAAGAAAATTATTCATCTAAAAGCTTTAATAATAATGCTGCTATTAACAGTAGCAATATATGAAACCAATGCTCAGGCAGTTGTTGTACGAAGACCACGTGCGGTTGTTTATCGTCCTTATTATGCATATCCGGTAGCTAGAGTAGCTCGTCCGGTAAGAGTTATCCCTCCTACCCGTGTAGTTGTTTCAACATTACCTGTTGGTTACAGAACTTGTTGGTATGGCGCAATACCTTATTATTATTATGATGGAGTATACTATGTTAAAGCCGAAGAAACAGAAAGTTACGAAGCAGTTCAGCCTCCCATCGGAACGATTGTAACAGAACTACCCAAAGGTGCCACCCAAAATGTAATTGACAAAACAACTTATTACGAATATCAGGAGGTGCTTTATAAGCAAATTCAATTCGATTCCAATATCAAATATGAAGTTGTGGGCTATACAACAAAGTAATTATTAATCAACAATTAAAAACAAATTATTAAAATGAAAAAATTAATTTTAACACCCTTTCTATTATTGGCAATATTGTTTATTAACCAAGGTTGCGATGATGATGACGATAATTCGACCGACAACACCTATTCAATAAATTTCTCAAAAAGCGATGCTGAAGAAATTATAGCCAATTCTATTTCATACAGTACATATGGTCTTGTAGCATCAATGAACCAGGTAAGTCAGGAAATTGATGAGATCACTGAATGCGATATAGAGTATGTGAATGAAGATACCAAATATGGTGAATCTGTTCCTGGGTATATAAGTTATACTTACAATTACACAGAAGAGTATAAGAAAACCTGCGCAGAAAGTTCAACAATTCAATATTCTTTAACGGGAGAACAAATTTTTGATGCTCCAAGAGTAGAGTATAATCACGACTTATCTGTTGACTTTACTATCGAAGGACTTGACGACAGTTATGATGATGAATTGTACACTGGAAAATATAGTCGACAAGGTGATGGCGAAAGCGGAGTGAGCAGTGAAAATTACAATTTCAAATTCTCAACAGAAATTGAAAACGCTGTTTATGTATCTAAAGAAACAAACAAAATTTACGCTGGAATTCTAAACTTTAGTTTAGAGCAGGAATATGAAGAATCAAACGTTACCTATTCTTATAGCGGTACTATTGAATTTGTTGACGAAAATGAAGCCTTAGTAACTTTTGATAATGGCGACAGTTTTAATGTAACTCTTGATAATATTAGTATTTCAGAGGAAGAATAAGCACCCACACTTTTATTTAGTAATACACTAGTGAGTTCCTGTTGACGATAACAGGGACTTACTTTCAAAACATTATTAAACTAATACCGAATGAAACAAGCCACGAGAATCGTTATATCAGTATAGTCAAAAGGTTTCCATCCTAAGGATGACAATATTAACGAGTTTCATCAGGCCGTTAAAATTAAAATTAATCCAATGAAAAGTACTTATATTATAATCTTCTTTTGCTTTTTGTTAAGTGTTGTCAATGCGCAAGAAACTTCCAAAGATCAAAAAATGACTAATACGAAAATAATACCTTCACCATATTTGGGTATTACAGGTGGACTGCAAACTACAAACTTCTATGATGAACAATATGGTTCTTCCAATTTCCAGGTTGGTTTTAATTTAGGATTAGCTTATTGTATTCCTATATCAAAAAGATTCAACGTTGAACCTCAGTTAATATACTCTAAAAAGGGTGGAGAAATGGATTATTCATCAGTATTAGGAGCTTATGATGAGTCTGTTCGTTATAAACTTCACTATTTAGAGCTTCCTGTAGAGATTAGTTATCTGACTAATGGAAACGTTGATTTTATAGTAGGTGGATATTGTAGTTATTTGTTAGACGCCACTTTTAATGTCACAAACTCATGGGGAACAGGATATGGGGAACTAAATTATGATAGTTTCGAAAAGTATGATTTTGGTGTAACAGGTGGAATTGCTTTTAATTTTTCATACAGCAAACTAAGCATCAAATATTCTCATGGATTGAATGATGTAACAAAAGACAATAATCCTTATAAATACTTAAGCAATTCAAAAAATCAGGCGATTTCCCTAACATTTACTCAATACTTTTAATGCTCATTACCCTTCAATAGTTTGTTTTTACCTCCAAACAATAAATAGATTAACAATAGCACAAAACAATCACAAGATATTATTTATAACTAAAAAAAATTAACATGAAGAAATTATTATTCGCAGTAGTATTATTTGCATCTGTAACACTTTCATCATTTGCACAGGACAGTAATAACAAGGCTGAAGAAATAGCCACTAAACAAACAGAATGGATGAAAGAAAACCTGGATTTATCTGTCGGTCAGCTGGAAAAAATTGAGGATTTAAATCTTGAGTTTGCAAAAAAGATGACTAAGGTACAGGAAACTGAAGGAAAACTGAATAAGCTTAAACAAGCTAAAAGCATTGCTGAAGAAAAGGATGGTAAAATGAAAGATATTTTAAACGAGGTACAATACGAAAAATATCAGGATAAGAAAAGTGAAATGAGAAGTAATGCCAAAGAGATGTTTAAAAATAGAGAATCAGAAATTAAGTAATAACCTTTAATCAAGTTAATGATGAAAACAAGAAAAAGACTTTCAATTATATTATCGTCAATTGCAGTAATTTCACTATGCAGTTTTATGATAGCAGGTTCCGGAAATCAACATCGATTTTTAAAAAACAATCCGGAAACAAGAGCTAACATTATAACAACTATAATAAAAAATCGACTGGAGTTAGATGATGCTCAATATGATAAAGCATATAAAATCAACTTAAAATACGCCAGATTAAATCAAGAATACATCAATAAACTTGATGAATTTGAAAGTATTAATGAATTTAAAGCATCTCCTGAGTTAAAAAGTCAATTAAAACAAAGAAGACAGGAACTGAAGGAAATCTTAAACGAAGATCAAAAACTGAAGGTTAAAGATTTGAGGGAAAATATGATTCATCGTTTAGAAACACTACTAAACACCTTAAAAGAAGATAATGACATAGAATAACTTAATGTCATTATTGGATCGAAAAGATCGATTTCTTATTATGTAAATACTGTTTCTGTAGGAAACAATTAATCCTGAAAATCCTACGAATCCTGTCTTTTTATTTTTTGACAAGATTTACAGGATTTACAGGATTGATTTATATGCTATAATTCGTTTTTTGACTGTCTGATAACTACTCTCAATTAAAAATAAGCTGCATCATGCACATCAATTCAACTTTTTCACTCAAGCAGCTGGGCTTTTCCTTTTTTTAAGAAGAAGTAAGGTGAGGAACGAACCGGGAGGTAGTTGTAGACCTTATTGTTCACATAAATTGAATGATGCTAAATCATAGCCTAAAAACATATTTATTGGACAGCATTGAAAAGATCGATTTCTTATTATGTAGTTTCAATATGAAACATTTAATCCTGAAAATCCTGTCAATCCTGTCTTTTTATTTTTTGACAGGATTTACAGGATTTATAGGTTATACCTTCTACCTTATAAAATTCACAACTGCATTAATAAATCAATGCTAAAACATCAACGTTGATACTTTTACCCTCAACTTTGATGTTTAAAGTATAAAGCTTGTCAGTTTTCTCGGCGGTTCTCAAAAAAAGCATGGCAGTTCTCGCTTTTTTCATCAGCGTTCTCACTTTTTCATTGGACGTTCCTATTTTAGGTATCAACATATGATACTTTTTTCCCGGACCTTCTAACTTTTTGCTGCAACGTTCCTACATTTTCATTCAACATTCTATAAATTTCATTGGAGCTTGTCAGTAAAACTGACAAGCTTGATACTTTTTTTATGAACCTTTGATGAAAAAAGTTGAAAGCGCCGAGCTTTTTTCATCAACGTCCGTACTTTTTCTTTCATGTGCCGTACTTTTTGTTACAACCGCCATGTTTTTTTATTGGCGAACCGTATATTTTATATAAATGGCCGTGCTTTGTGGTTCAAGCTCCGTGTTTTTTTCTTGGGCTTCCATGTTTATTTGCTGACGCTCCATGCTTTTTATAGAATGTACCGTACTTTTATATTCAAGATTGATACTTTTTATACCAGCATATGGGTCTGTATAATAAACAATGTCACTTTACACCTCAACGTTGCTACTTTTATCCTTAATGTTGGAGTTTTAAGGTTAAACATTTTTGCGCGTTACATCTAACACCATACTGCTTTTATCATAATTGATAATCCATTACTGTATTAAAATATATTTATTACTACTTTTACGTAACCTTTATATTTTCAATATGTATATAGTAGTCATTATTTGAAATAACCCTAATACTACAATTAACCAAAAGAGTCAAATAAAACTATAACCAACGCTCATTTTTCATGTAAGCAGATCCATAAACATACCATTACCTTAGTTAAACATTTTGTAATTGTGCTACAAAACAAACAATATATGACTGGAAGACTACAACTAATTGAACAAAAATTAATTGCAATAGATCCTGCTGGTTTTCAAAATCTATGTGATGCTTATTTGATTCTACGAGAGAATGAATACTCTAGCCTGAATAGAACAGGAAGCCAGTTAGGTAAACAAAAAACGGTGCTTGGTACTCCTGATAGTTTTGTGAGACTAGAGGATAATAAATTAGCATACATAGAATACACAACGCAGGCAGATTCTAAAGTTTCAAAAATTATAGATGATATTGACAAATGCCTAGATGAATCAAAAACAGGAGTATCTCCTGAAAAACTGTATCAAATAATAGTCTGTTTTAATTCCAGATTAACAATCGAGGAAGAAATTTTAATCCAGAAATATACAGAATCAAAAGGTAAAAGGATTGAACTAATTGGCATTGATACATTAGCACTAGAAATTTTGTCTAAATATGTTTTATTATCAAGAGATTTCTTAGGAATCCCAATTGATACTGGACAGATTCTTCCTTTTGACAAATTTATTACTGAATATAACAACAAAGCAAATCAATTATCCACGCCACTGGATAATGAATTTTTACATAGAAACGAAGAACTCCAAGAAATACTTGATTATTTGAAAACTGGTGACTTAATTTTATTATCTGGTGCTCCTGGTGTTGGGAAAACAAAAATTGGAATTAAAGCCATTCAGGAATTTATAGAAGAAAATAAAACATATAAATCTTACGCCATTGCAAAAAAAGATGTTGACATCTTTGAAGATTTAAGAATTCAGTTAAGTGTAGACAAAGATTATGTTTTATTAATTGATGATGCAAATAGGCAACTTTCTAACCTGACTCAAATTTTAGGAGTGTTTAAGGAGGACAGAAAAGGAAAGATTAAAATCATCATCACAGTTAGAAATTATGCTCTTAATGATATTTACAAATTAACTAATGACCTTGATAACCATATTATTGATATCAAGAAATTTACAGATGAAGAAATAACACAAATAATTGCAAGTGATTCGTTTAAAATTCTCAATAATAAGTATCAAAAGAAAATAGTTGAAATTAGCGATGGGAATGCAAGGCTAGCTGTAATGGCAGCTAGGTTAGCAAATGAAAAACAAACTGAATTTTTATGGGGTGATGTATCTGATTTATTTGATTCTTATTTCGATAAGTTTATTTCGGATTTTGACTTATTCCAGAACAAGACAATAATAAAGGTATTAGGCATAATTTCCTTTTTTTTTACAATCAATAGAAATGATAAAGCATTCGTCGAATCTTTATTAAAACTTTTCGAAATTGTCTACTATGATTTTAATGAGGCAATTGAGGAGTTACATAAAAGAGAATTAATCGAAGTGCAATACAATCATGCTCGTATTTCAGAGCAGGTAATGGCAACCTACTTTTTCTATAAAGTTTTTATCAAAGAAAATATATTATCATTTAGTTTATTGTTAAATAATTTTTTCACAGATTGGAAGTCTCGATTTAAGGATTCAATAATTCCTGCAAATAACTCATTTGGTTATGAGAATGTAATTACAAAGATTGACCATGACCTTTCTGGTTATTTGCAGTCGATATCGGAAAATGAAGAAGCGGTAATTAATTTTCTTGACTTATTCTGGTTTTATAAACCAGATGATACAATAGCATATTTTTACAATAAAACTTCTAAATTACCAGAACCTGAATCTCCTGTTTATTTAACACATTATGACACCAATGATTTTGTCTATGAAAGAGAACAAACAATAGATTTTGTTTCAAGATTTTTTAACCATTTAACAGAATGGTTTAAACCATCAATTGAATTAGGATTTGAATATATCAGGAAAAAGCCAGAACACCTTCCCGAATTTATTAGGAGAATTCGAGAAAACTTGATGTTTGATGAACCAGACGAAAGACTCGGTTTCAAACGACAGGTTGATTTTATAGATATTTTAATAGAAAATTTCAACAACAATAAGCCACATTATATTCCTTCCTTTTTTGCACTTACAAAAACATTTTTAGCACATTCTTTTAGTGTAACACACGGAGGAAGAAAGCACACAATTTCATGGTATAATTATCCTTTGCCTTTTTATGAGGTTACGAAGAAACTAAGAACCAAAATATGGGAAACACTTTTTGAAAGCTATGAAACCTTTCCTAATGAAGTGTTTGATGTAATTAAGGATTTTAAACCAACTCATCATGATTTAGTTCCTGAGATAATGGATTATGATTTGAGTCTGTTGATACCATTTATTTCTGACAAGTTATCACCTAATATTTTCAAACATGCTTATTTTGTGCATGACATGATTTATTGGAATAACAGGGAAGAAAAAATCACTAATAGGTCTTATCGGGATTTAAAGCAAAAGTTTCTTACTGAAGAGTATTCCATGTTTTGCAAATTAGACTGGAATAAGTTAAGAGATAAAAACGATTTCGAATTTGATAATTGGAAAGAATATGACAATCTAAAATCTGAGGAGATTAGAAAAAATTTTGTCTTTAAAGATGAATCTGAATTTGACAAACTATTAAAAACCATTAGCAACATTCAATCTGTAAAAGAGAACAATCATTTTTCATCTAGTAAATCCTTAGATATTGTTGTTGAAGAAAATTTTATACAAAATCCAGAAATTGGATTTAAACTTCTGAAAACAATATTGAATAATTATCCGTCAGGTTTACATTTATTGTATAGGTCTTTTAAAACAATCACAAATGAATCAGAAGAATGGTGTTTAAGACTTTGGAATGAACTTGAACAATGGAAGAATGAAAATTCACTTTTTTGGCGTATAAACTTTTTCAACTATCTACCTGATTCTTATATTAATGAAAACTATTGTACAAAGCTATTTTCTACAATTCAAAGTATTGATAGATATGCTTATTTGTATTTAGAGTTATATCCAAAGTTCGACCTAATTGATAAACATATTTCAAAGAATATTTTAGAAACGGTTGCTGATAAAATAGATGAATTAAATATCACCATTGCATATTCAGACGATGTGTTTGAAAAAAACATAAACCTTTTTGAAAATGATTATGAGTTAATAAAGCGTTCCTATTTTCAGCAATACAATACTAATCATTCGCAAATATTTGATTTTGAAGGTAAAGGATTTTCAAAAATATTTGAAGTTTATCCAGAATTTCTAAAAGATTTTGTTTTAAAATATTACACAGACCATTCATTGAGTAGCAGGGATACTAGATTAAAACTCCATTTTCTTTGGGACAATAATTTGAATTTTGATATTGTTGAAGAAACAATGGATTTGGTTATTGAAAAAAATCCATATTTAGGAATTGGTGACCATTCCATAAATATATTCTTTAACGAACTAAATAATAAACAACTAATTAATGCAAAGGAATTTATAAAACAATATTTAGCAAAAAACAATAATGATTATCGGAAGGTAAATCAAGTGTTTGATGGAATAAGACATTGTTTGAATGCCTTTTTTGAGGAACTGTTTCTTTATTTTTTAGAAATAAATTCACAACCTGAGATATTTCAGAAAATTGATTGGGTTGGTAATGTTGGAGTTCAGGTTGGTGAAGTGAATTTTGGAGAATTGTATGCTAAAAGATGGGAGAATATATTAGAAATTGTAAATAAATCAAAAGATACCTTAGCGATGATTCCAATTAAAGCATTTCTGAAAAAGAAAATTACAGAATATTACAAAAGAGCTGAACATGAAAGAGAAATGAATTTTTTAAGACCTAATTGGTAGCAAATCTCAAATCTCATTAGGCACATAGTAATGTTATATATAATTCAAATCTTTTGATGGATTGCCAGGATTTGCAATCCGGTATTATATAAAATAAAAACAGCGAGGCATATAACCTCGCTGTTCTGTCCAATACAAACTCTTTTTTACGAAAAACTATTTAATTTCAAATCTTTTATAACCTAAAACTTTAAAGCTACCCTTAATTACATCTGTTGATGAAGCATCGTTATCACCACTAAAACCAGGTTGCTCACCTCCCACATAAATATCAAATGTACCAGGTTCAATAACTCTTTGAGTCTTTTTATTAATCATAGACAATTGTCGTGGTGTTAATGTAAACTCAACAGTTTTGCTTTCGCCTGCTTTAAGATAGATACGTTTAAAACCTTCAAGCTGTCTTATTGGTCGTGCCGTAGATCCTTTTTTATCTGTAATATAAAGCTGAACCACCTCATCACCGGCAAGCTTACCTGTATTGCTTACTTTAACCGTTACTTTAATATCGTCACCAGCCTTTACGCTCGATGGCACTTGTAAATCAGAGTATGCAAAGGTGGTATAGCTTAATCCATAACCAAACGGATACAAAGGTTCACCTTTATAATATCTGTAGGTTCTGCCTTCCATATTGTAATTCTGGAAATCGGGCAGTTCACTTAACGATTGATAATAAGTAATAGGTAAACGACCGGCAGGGTTATAATCTCCCCAAAGAACATCGGCTAAAGCATTACCGCCTTCCTCACCCGGATATCCAACATTTACAATGGCATCAATATTTTCTTTGGCCCAGTTAATCGCTAAGGCACTACCAGCATTAATTACCAATACAACAGGTTTACCTGTTTCTTTAACGGCCCTTATTAACTCTTCCTGCTCTTTAGGTAATGAAATATCTATACGATCACCACCCTCTCCTTCTAAACGTTGCGATAACCCCACAACTACAACAGCAACATCTGCTTCTTTAGTAATTTTTACAGCTTCATCAATTAAGTTTTGATCTGGTCTGGCCCATAGCAGACTAGCCTGCGCATTAGTATCATCGGTATAAAATTCCACCTCTATAGCAAATTTCTTACCACCTACTAACTGTAACCTGTCTGTAGCATATTTTGAATGATGTATAGATCCCCGGCCATTTGAAATTTCTTTGCCCTCAATTTTTACAGACATGCCACGCTTTGCCAATAAACCAAGCTCATAAGTTCCATCTGCTGGTGGTACCAGGTAACCTTTCCAACGAACTGAGAAAGTATCAATTAATTCCTTTGAAACCGGAGCATATTGCCACGAAAAATCTATTTTATCATCTACCCTTGTAAATGCAGGCTCTCCTTCAAATTGAGTATTGTTATAATAAGCACCTTCCAAGCCCTGACGACCATCTTCTGTTTGCAGATATACAGATGGAATAGGCTTTAAATTTAATGTTTCTTCGTTTAGATGCGAACCTTCAGCATAAAGCACTTCTATTTCCGGTTCTACTTTATTTTTAATACCGGTTAAAAAGGTAACCGGATTTTTGGGTGTTCCATGATAATTACCCACTAACGATTCCCAGTTATCAGCATTAGGTCCGATTACTGCAATCTTTTTAATCTGGTCCTTTGAAAGAGGAAGTATATGATTACTGTTTTTTAATAAGATGATACTTTCCTGAGCTGCTTTTCTTGCCAAACTGGTATTGGCATCAGAACAAACTACTCCAATTGGAATTTTTGAAAAAGGTACTACCTCATCCGGATCAAACATTCCCATTTTAAAACGAGCCATTAATATTCTGCGTAATGCAACATCAATTTGATCTTCGGTAATAAAACCTTCTTCAACAGCCTCGCCTAAACTTTTATAATAGCTTCCGCAATTTAAATCACAACCGCCTTTAACACCTATAGCAGCCGCTTCTGGTTTACTATTGGCAATGTGATGGCCTGTTTCAATATCACGAATAGCTCCACAATCAGAAACCACATAACCATCAAATCCCCAGGTATCACGTAATAATTGATTTAGCAGGAAATCGTGTCCACTACATGATTCACCTCTAAAACGATTATAAGCCCCCATTACAGAGTATACTTTGGCATCTTTAATGGTTTTATAAAAAGCAGGCAGGTAAGTCTCATACAAATCCTTATCGCTAACATCAACATCAAATGAATGACGTAATTTCTCAGGACCTGAATGAACAGCAAAATGCTTAGAAGTAGCAATGGTTTTAAAATACTTAGCGTCATTTCCCTGTAATCCTAAAATAAACTCAGTAGCAAGTTCTCCTGTTAAATAAGGATCCTCACCATAAGTTTCATGCCCTCTTCCCCATCTTGGGTCCCTGAAAATGTTAATATTAGGAGACCAAAAATCCAAACCTGTATAAATGGTTCTTTTATTCTGACGTAAGAATTCATGATGCTTCGCTCGAGCTTCATCTGATATAACCGTACCAATCTCTTCCAATAACTCTGTATTAAATGAGGCTGCTACTGTTATTGATTGTGGAAATACTGTTGCATAACCCGCCCGAGCAACGCCATGTAAACATTCATTCCACCAGTTATACTCAGGAATTTGCAAGCGAGGTATAGCCTTTGACTCATTAGTCATTTGACTGATTTTTTCTTGCAGCGTCATTTGATTTATCAATATACCTACCCTTTCTTCAAAAGGTAGGTTATAATCCAAATAACTAAAATCCACATCTTTTTCTTGCGCATTACAGATTATATTGCTTAAAATAAAAGCAACATATAAAGTATATATACCAACTTTTTGAAGTTTTGAAATCATATTTAGATTTAATCGTGAAAGTTTATAAAACTTGTTTCATGTGTTTAATATTTGTTTTCTTTTGCCACATGGAACTCGCCTAAATAGTCATCCTCGTGTGTGAGAACTCTTTCTCATGGCTCGTTTCATATGTCAATCAAATATTAAAAATGAACACAGAGGAACTGAGACACTGATTTTTTTTTAATTTGTGCAATTTATATGAGATATATAATGCAATACCCTCTGTATCTTCGATGTCTCTGTGTTATTCTTTTTTTCAACTATTGATTCGCATTTCTTACTAATTGTATTAATTACTCGGTTATTACATTACTTTCAGGAGTACCTATAATCTTTATAAACTTTTTAATATCCTGATTATTATTCAGGTTAAAATAAACCTTACCTGTTGACTCACCTTTTACAATAACATTATGATTTTCTAAATCTGCAACTTCACTCTTAACAAATTTAATGTCGTCACTATTTTGCACAATAATCGACTCTGGTTTCTTTACATCCAGCGTTAATCCTTCTAACTCTACTCCGTTAGCGTAACGCATTAAAATACCTTCGTTTGAAACGATATTAATATTTTTGATTTTAATGTTTTGCACCGGCATTTCAGGAATACCATTAATGGTAATTGCTTTTTCAACATTATAACATTCAATATCTTCAAAAGAAATATTTCTAAAACAAGGCGTTTCCTCAGTTACAGGTTCTTTAGTTACACCAATAATATTTCCGTTTTCATCCTCTCTGATTTTTCCTCCGTAATACAAGTTAAAACGAATAGCATCAGTAGGGATGTTAGTCATACGAACTCCTTTTACATATATATTTTCAACAACGCCACCTCTACCTCTGGTACTCTTAAAACGTAAACCACAATCGGTTCCTAAAAAGGTACAGTTTTCAACATACATATTTTTTACTCCTCCAGACATCTCACTTCCTATAACAAAGCCTCCATGTCCATGATAAACAATACAATTACGTACAATGACAAATTCGGTAGGTACCCCTATATCTCTTCCTTGCTTATCTTTACCTGATTTTATACAAATAGCATCATCTCCTACATCAAAAGTACAATTCTCAATAATTCCGAATCGACATGACTCTAAATCAAGACCATCTCCATTTTGTGAAAACCATGGATTTCTTACATTAATATTTCGAACTGTAATATGGGTACATAATAAAGGATGAATATTCCATGCTGGTGAGTTTTGAAATGTTGGTCCATCCAGTAACACATTCTCACAACGAATAAGATTGATTAACTGAGGTCTGAAAAAATCTTTATACGGTTTAAGAGCTTCAACATCATTGTAATCAATTTTTCCACTACGAACCAACTGTTCTCCATTATAATATGATTCTGATGGATACCATGTCTTCTCATTATAAACAAAACCTCCGCTTGCGGTAACTTCATTCCAGTGTCTTTCGGTTAACTTATCCTTCTTTATTTGTCTCCAGGCACCACCTTCACCATCAATAATACCTTTTCCTGTAATTGCAATATTCTTTAGGTTCTTACCGGAAATAGGATTTTGGCATCTTGGATTTTTCTTTCCTTCATAAAAATTATCTAAAAGCGGGTATAAACTGCGGTCGCCACTAAATTGAAGTAAGGCACCCTCTTCTAAATGCAGATTTACATTATCTTTTAATACAATAGGTCCTGTTAACCAAACACCCTTTGGTATTAGTACAACACCACCATTATTTTTTGAGCATAAATCTATGGTTGAATTGATAACGTTGGTATTTAAAAACTTGCCATTTGAAATAGCTCCGTATTTTACAATATTAAAGGTATCCGCCTTAAATACCGGAACGATTACTTCCGGCATTTCAAAAGGTAAATTTAATCCAAACGATTTTGATTCTGTCTTTTTTACTTCAGAACAAGAGGTAAATACTCCTGCAATACTGATTAGTAATAAAAGCTTATTTATTTTATTTGAAAGATTATTCATTTTATTTATTATTTAGTGTATGCAAGAAAACTTCGGAAATTTAAGTCATTAATTATGTCAAAGTTTTTTGAGAGTCTTGTTCAGAAAATTCGAGAACAAGGCTTGCGAATCCCGATTGCTATCGGGAGAAAATCAGGGAGTTTACTTTCGTAAATGACCGTTTTCAAAATAAGCGTAACGCAGTTATCGGACTTTATGGACAGACTCTATTTAGTTACTCTAAACCAATCCACATTAATCCAACCACTATCTTTATGATATTCATGACGATTGATAAATAATCCCATTTTAGCACCGATCCATTTACCTTCTCGTGCTTTAAAAGGCTGTCCTATATTTGTAAACTTCTTACCGTTAAAACTGTAGCTAAACTGACAATCATTTTCACCTTGCATGCTTACTCTTAAGTAAATAGGTTTGTAATTTTTAACAGTTACTTTCTCGTTTATAACCTCAGTATTTCCTTTATCTGCACCCTTACAAAATCCTTGCGACAGAACAATTCCATCCTTAGTATCTTCTAAAGCCACAACACCATAATCGCGTCCCATAATTACAAATCCGGCACGCTCACCATCATTTTCAGGATTTGGTTGAAATGTCATTTTAACTGTAGCAGTAAATTCTGGTGCAGGAATCTTTTGTAAAAATAAATTCGGAACATCCCATAAGCTCTTATAATCTTCCGGAGTTAATACAGAATATAGACGCATATAACCGTTTGTAGCATCATTAAAAATCCAGAATGGAGAGCTGTTGCCATGCCATTGCCACTGGAATCCGGTTTTTGTATCATTAAATTCATCGCTTTCAGCAGGTGTCATTATTGGATAAGTTTTACCCACGTTTGGTTTTTTGTAGGTAAGAACAGGATCACCACAACCATCTTTATCTTTATCAATGCCCATTACCGGCCATCCATTTTTCCATGTCATGGGTTGTAAGTGTACAATACGACCAACAGCACCTACATCCTGAAAGTGAATAAACCAATCTTCGCCTGTTGTTGTATCTACCCAGCCTCCCTGATGCGGACCGTTAATTTCAGTTTTTCCCTGAGCCAATACAATTTTGTCTTCGTAAGGACCATAAACATTTTTAGATCTCATTACAATTTGCCATCCAGTTGGCACTCCACCACCCGGAGCAAAGATGTAGTAGTAACCATCCTTTTTATAGAATTTAGGTCCTTCAATTGTAGGATGCTTGCCATGTCCGTCAAAAATAATAACACTCTCGGTTATGGCTTTTGTAGCTTCCTTATTTAACTCACATACTGATAGCACACTTTTAAAAGAAGCCCTGCTTCCAGCAATTCCGTGTACAAGATATACACGACCGTCTTCGTCCCATAAAGGACATGCATCAATTAAACCTTTACCTTCTTTTACTAATGTTAATGGAGACCATGGACCAGCAGGATCTGTTGCTTTAGTCATATATATACCATAATCAGGATCGCCATAAAAAATATAGAATTCGTTATTATGATAGCGAATAGATGGAGCCCAAATACCGTTACCATGTTGAGGCTTAGAAAACACATCAGCAGGTGGTAAACCGTAAGGAACGGCAGCACCGATTAATTCCCAGTTCACCAAATCTTTAGAGTGTAAGATTTGTAGACCGGGTATACAATTAAAACTTGAGGAGGTCATATAATAATCATCACCGGCACGACAAACATCCGGATCTGAATAATCTGCATATAAAATAGGATTTTTATATGTACCATCTCCCTGATCGGCCACCCATACTTCAGAGGTATAATTTAATTTATCCTGAGCTGATATGTTAGCTACTCCCACAAATACTATCATCACTAAAAATGATAATACTCTTGATTTCATTTGATAATTCATTACGTTTCTTATTTCCTTTATTTATAACTATAATTCGAATATTAAGTATTTACAACCCTGGGTTAAAGTCCGGATTATTCTCTACCATTAAACAAGTCATGATAAGCGGGCCAATGGCCTTTCCATCATTTGATCTGATCTTTTCTTCTATATAATATTTGTAAGAACCATCTCTTACCGGATTGTCAGCAGGACCTAATCCGGCACCAGCACAACAATTGGTAATTTCGAGATTTCCATTTTGATCTTTGCGTACAAAGTTTTTAAAAATACCCTGGTAACCTTTTTTCGCTGCATCAAGATATTCTTCACTCAGGATTCCATTTTGTATACCTTTAAACATGCCGTAAACAAACATACAAGAGGCGGTTGCTTCAAGATAGTTTCCTTCTCTGTTTGGATAATTAGGAACCTGATACCATACTCCTGTTTCTTGCTGCTGAAATTGAATGATGGCATCTGTTAAATCCTGAAACATTAATACCAAATTTTGATAGTCTTTATGATCCTTAGGTATATAATCCAAAACATCAACTATAGCCATATATAACCAACCAACTCCTCTACCCCAGAAGTTTTGAGATAATCCTGTTTCCGGATCAGCCCAGTAAACTTTTTTACTGGCATCCCAACCATGATAATAAAGTCCTGTTTTATCATCCTTTAAGTTGTTTTGTACAAGAAATAATTGACTTGTTATATCATTTAAATTATCGGTGTCGCCATATGTAGTTGCATAATGTGCATAAAAAGGAAGTCCCATATATAAACCATCCAACCACATTTGATTGGTATAAATCTGCTTATGCCAAAATCCACCTCCCTCAACACGGGGCTGATCTTTCAATTGATCTCTAAGAATATCAATTAATATTCGATAGCGTTCATCGCCGGTTTTATTATAAAGAGCAAAGAGTAACTTACCTGAGTTAATATCATCCAGCTTAAAACTATTTTTATTGTATCCATCAATATGTCCGGTAGAGTCAACTACCATATCCACATAAGTATTTTTCACATAGTCGAAATACTTTGGTTCATTATATTGTTCTGATACTTTTAAAAAGGCCTGACAAACTAATCCCTGCACATAACCCCATCGAGGCTTACTTTGAAAATCGGTCATCCATGCCTTTGGATTATTGTGCATAACAGATTCTGCCAGTTGAACAGAATAAAGAACCTCTTTATTCTGACTTGTTTTGCACTGCACAAATAATAACAAGAGACAACTTAGAACAAACACTCTATTCATAAATTTCATCTTTAAATCATTTATATTTTTTATTCCCATATTTACTTTAACTCCTTACAAAACTAATACACGCTTTCTTTGTAAAAGGGAGACAAATAATCAAAACATAGGGGGAATATTTATAAAATCGCAGAAAATTCAGCATATCCAGTCGAATTTTGGGCAAAAGGACGTGATATGAAATGGAAAGGTACTTTTGTTTTGTAGGCTTATTTGAGAACCAGAAACTACATAAAAAATTAGAGGAAGTACAAAAGCACTTCCTCCAAATTACTAAATCCAAATAAATAATTATCTGTTATCATATAACCTCCTAAACTAAATTTCCAGAACTGATTACTACAGTTTTTTTTATAAAAGTAAAGGAGAATTATATCATAACTTAAGTTGGTGAACTTTATATTTTGATAATACCTTATTTGCTAATTGTCATTACTTATAAAACCAATTTCATTTAACCATGCTTCGCACAATTGTGTCCATAAATTTGTTGCTCCCGGGTTATTGCGCAGTGCTATTGAGTGTTTACCATCTGTAAAAATATGAAGACAGGATTTAATACCCTGTTTCTGTATCGCTTCATAATAGTGTAAACTGTTTAGTGGATTTACAACTGGATCATTTGATGCACATGTGATAAAAGCTGGCGGTGTATCTTCATTTACATTTAACTCTCCTGAAAATAAAATACATAATTCTTTTTCGGGAGAAACTCCTAGTAGCGCCTTTTGACTGCCTTTATGTGCATCCTGACTCATACTAATTGCCCCTGATACTAATATTTGTACATCAGGAATAAAAGAATAGTTATCTATTGAATCGCCAATTAAAGAATAATCATTTTTTATGGTAGATATATTTGCAACTAAACCACCACCTGCAGAACATCCCATAACACCAATTTTATCTGGATTAATATGCCATTCCTCAGCATGTGATCTGACTAATTTCATAGCTCTTTGGGCATCTGTTAACGGGCCAAAAGCAGGTTCTTTTAAATCAGGCGAAGTAGGAAGACGGTATAAAACAACAAAGGCATTAACACCAAAGGTATTAAACCATTTTGCCAATTGAATACCTGCAATATTATAGGCTTCTTTTTGATAACCTCCGGGAGGAAATATTAACACTGCAGCTCCTTTATTTTCTTCTTTCGAGGTAAAATAACAATACATCCCGGGAACATCAACCTGAGTAATACGCTCTCTCTCCTCAACTCGCTCCAGTTTTAGTCCTTTGCTATTTGGCATCTTACCTTCGGGCCATAATGGAATATATTTTTGAGCACCAATTACCGTACTCAAAAAACTAAGAATAATAAAGAACACACATTTACTAACTTTCATATTAAAAATCCTCTTTATATTTTTTTAATCACTTACAACTTTAGGAATTTCTTTATATAGTAATCGGCATACAAGTTAGGAAGAAGTACAAAGATTAAAAGGGTTATTTTAAAAGAATAGAGGGGACATTCTTCAATTTCTTTTCTGCATAATGATAAAAAAAAGCGTTATGACAGAATTGCCATAACGCTTAATTGTTATTTGTTAGATAGAATCCAATTTATATTCAATTCTATTTAAGATTAAAAGTCAAGCACTAAACATTTACATTAATTGTACTCTCCTTTTTGCTCAAAATCCTCTTTGTTTTGTATTGCATCAAGAAAATCTTGTGGAAATGGACGTACAGTATGATAAGATTTAATATTATCCGCAGCATCGGGATTGTAAGCTTTTACTCTGTCAATTAATGTTCCTGTTCGTTTTAAATCAAACCATCTTAATTCTTCACCACATAATTCACGAGCTCTCTCATCTAAAATAAAATCCATATCTAAATCAGCGGCAATTATAGCCATATCATCCTCGTATCCTGTAATTGCACGAGTTTGTCTCAATGTATTCATATATTCAACAGCAACCGATGATTGACTTGTTCCCATGTAACCTTCAGCAACAATCAAATACATTTCTGCAATTCTGAATACAAACTGATCACGAGCACTTTGTGCTTCACTTAAACTTGCACGCGTTGGATCGTCATATTTATTAAGTTGAAATCCTACTTCGCGATTTCCAATAGGAGTTCCATCTGTTTCATACAAATCATCAATACTTTTTAATTGATATCTGGTTGAAGCCCATGCATATTGCGCATCTGTAACAGGGCCATTTACAACGTAGATAGCAGTATCTGTCATATCTGGATATGTTGCAGGTAAAGATGAATTTTGAAGCCATAACCATTTGAAAGAACCAGCCCAACGTTGATCTTTTTCCTGATCGAAAAGTTCAACTAAATAACGTGTTGGACAGTAACGATTAAAAGGTCGGCCATTCAATACATCACGCGACATACCAGGTTGGTTATCATATTTTCTACAATACATTAAATGTAGATTATTACCACCTCGTTCTTGTGTTTTATTATCCAATTCCTGATCCAACAATAGATCTGAAGTGTAGTTAACAAACCAGATACACTCGCTGTTAGATGAACCTTCACTATTTGACATATCCCATAATTCTGTAAAATCATCGAATAATGAAAAAGGACCTTCATCAATTATTTCTTTTGCTAAATCAGCTGCATCTTCTTTCTCTCCACGAGTTAACAACATACGTGCTTTCATTGCTTTTGCAGCCCATTTAGTTACTCTACCTCCTTGTGTTACTTCTTCAGGACAATTAGATATTGCAACCTCAAGGTCAGCAAAAATCTGAGTATATATATCCGATTTTGAAGTATAAATTGCAGTAGTAACAGCACCTCGGCTAGGATCTGTTGTATAATGAGTATCATCCCACATTTCTGCAATAATCCAGGAATACATTGCTCTTAAAAATGAAACTTCACCAATATAAACGTCTTTATTGTCGATATCTCCAATTTGATCAAGTCGGTATAAAGCCTCATTACAAAAGTTTAAGGCCTTGTAATTGTAAGTCCACAGCGTATTTAAATTTGAATTTGTTGAGTTAAAGTTACTGGTGTAGTCATTAACCTCCGTATTGGTATGCCCCGAAGCCCTGGTTATAATATCAGTTGCTGATGCAACAAAGTTGGATGCCTTCTCTTTTCCAAACCAATATCTAAGTGGAGTATAACATGCATCAACTAAATCAATAACTCCAGCCTCGGTTTCGTAATATTGATCAGCTATTGAACTTTTATTTTCTTCAGAAAGAAATTCCTCGCAAGAAGTAAAATTCAGTCCCATTAAAGCAATCAAAAGTATATATATATTAATCTTCTTCATTATTATTTGTATTTGATAATTAGAATTCAAAGTTTACTCCAAACACAGTTTGTTTTGTGAGAGGATAACTAATAGAACCTCCACGTTCCGGATCATAGTTATCAAGACCACTAAAGACAAAGTGATTTTTTAATGTCATATAAAACTTTAAACGTGATATACCCCAGCGACCAAGGATACTTTGTGGTAGGTTATAGGCAAATGTGATGTCTTTAACTTTAAAGAAGTCTCCTTTTGTTAATTGTAAAGTACTTTTGTAATTAACACTACCGCTAATTGGTCTTGGAAAATCATTGGTTGGATTTTCTGGAGTCCAGTAATTAACATCAGGATCATTTTCCTGAGAACCCGGACGCCATGCATCGTAATATTGATATTTAATGGTATGACCAAAACGACCATATACAAAAAAGCTAAGATCAAAATTCTTATACGAAAAACGGTTAGTCATACCTAAAGTAACCTTAGGACTTCTGTTATAAACAACACGATCTTCATCACTAATCTCTCCATCGCCATCAACATCTCGCACTTTAATTTCACCAGGATTTGAGTCATCCATTGCAGCAGCCTGATCTGCTTCTTCAGTTTGCCAGATACCGATTTTATCATAATCATAATAAACACTAATAGCTTCTCCAACAAACCAAGAGTTACCTACATCCTGAGTTACGCCATCTGAAAGCTTAGTAATTTCATTCTGGTTCCATGCAAAGTTCATATCAGTACTCCACTGGAAGTCATTACCTTTTACATTTAAAGTACTGATTGTAGCATCAATTCCGGTACCTTCTGTTTCACCAATATTTTGCATTACCGAACTAAATCCAGAAGTACTTGGTAAAAGTCTTGGCATTAAAATATCTGAGGTAACTGATTTATAGAAATCAACACTACCACTAATTCTGTTATTCAATAATCCAAAATCAACACCTACGTCAAACACAGTAGTAGTTTCCCATTTAAGATCAGGATTAGATATCGTACTAGGATAATATCCATATGCCCCTGTTTCTGAATTCCCTTCAGTCCATGCATAGGTTGTATTACCTAAAGAAGCCTGAGTAGAGTATGGATCAATACCTGATTGTCCTGATTGACCCCAGCTTACGCGAAGCTTTAAGTTTGATATTGCAGACATATCAGCCATCCAGCGTTCCTGGTTAATTCTCCAACCTGCAGCAACTGATGGAAAATAGCCCCACTTATTTCCTTCTGCTAATACAGAAGAACCGTCAGCACGTACTGTTGCAGTAAGCAAAAATCTCTCATCAAATTTATAGTTAACACGACCGAAGAATGATGCTAACTGATTTTCAGTTAATTCAGAACTTATTTGAACATTATCTGTAGCAGTTTCTAAAGCATAATTCTGCAACATATCAAGTGGTTGGTTTCTGCCATACAATGTATATTCCTCAGAATGATTGGCAATTGTAGAGGTACCTGCAAGAAAATTAAAATTGTGTTTATCTGATAAATCCAAATTATAATTTAATGTATTTTCCCAAGTTAAACCTCTGCTTGATTTAAGAGTAGCTCCTGATTCAGAATAGGCTTCAGCCGTTGTAGTTGTTTGTTCTGAATTAAAGTATCCGTTTGTACTATTGGATTGATCAATACCAATTGTTGATTTGAAAAATAAATTATCTACAATTGTCCAGTCAAAATAACCAATACCGAAAAAGCGATTTGAGGTTGTATTATTAATAACTGCGCCATCAACATTATCTGCAAGAGGAGATAAAACATCAGAACGGTCAGCTATAGGATATAAATTGATTGATCCATCATCATTAAATGGCTTTGCAATTGGTTCGTATTTAGAGATGTTCCAAAAAGATGCATTACGGTCATCCTGATCTTTATATGTATAAACAACACTTGCTCCCACTTTTATATTTTTACTAAGCTTGTGATCAACAGATAATCGACCTGAGTAACGATTATAGTGGTCTGCAGTTTTCAATAAACCTTGTTGATCCTGAATTCCAAAAGAAAGGCTATAATTTGTCTTTTCATTATTTCCTCTCATTGCAAGTTCATAGTTTTGTGTATATCCATCTTGCAAAACCAAGTCGAACCAGTCTGCTGAATACCCTGCATTTAAATATTCAATTTGTTGAGATCCCAAAGCATTGATATCATCTGACGTTGAATTCCAGATTCCATTAGCTCTTGCCACTTCACGTTTTAAATCTGCATATTGACTAGCATTCATAAATTCAGGCATAGTCTTAAGATTATTGAAAGAATAGTACGCATTTAACGATACTTTAGCTTTTCCTTCTTTACCTTTCTTTGTTGTAATTAATATTACACCGTTCGCACCACGTGAACCATAAATAGCTGTTGAAGAAGCATCTTTAAGAACCTCTATTGATTCAATATCCGAAGGGTTGATATCAACAGTACTACCATAGGCTACTCCATCAACCATAACAAGTGGAGCATTTGATGCATTCAATGAACGCTCACCTCTCATTTGAATACTAACACCTGCACCAGCTTTACCACTACTTTGGGTAAGGTCAATACCCGATACTCTTCCCTGAAGTGTTTCAAGAGCATTACTGGTTGGATTCGCTGCAATATCTTCACTTTTTACAGAGGCAACAGATCCTGTTAGGTCGCTTTTTTTAACAACGCCATAGCCAATAGCCACTACTTCATCCAAACCAATTGACTCATTTTCAAGAGTCACGTTAATTACAGCTTTGCCTGATTGAGGAATTTCCTGTGTTTTCATTCCAATAAAAGAGAAAACGATGGTTGCTCCTGTTGGAACATTGGTTAATGTATAATTACCATCAACATCTGTAATTGTACCAATAGTGGTACCTTTAACAACAACTGTAGCACCAATGATAACCTCGCCACTGGCGTCTTTTACATTTCCCTTAATTACACCCCCATCCTGAACAATTGCACCTGCATAAATACTTTCATTAGGAATTACTGAGGTTATAACCAGAGTTAAAACAATAGCTTTAAATAAAGCCAAATTTGATTTCCATATTCTGTTCCATATGGAAATCAATGCATCACTTTGTTTTTTCATAAAAAATAGATTTTTGAAATATTAGAATTATAATTTTTCCAACATGTATGTAAGGCTGAAATAGATTCCTAAAACACTATCAAGTCATATCTTAAATAATACCTTGAATAACCGATACAATTATATTTAGGAATTTTAACATTTGAGGTGGGCATATTACAATTACAAAAGGGTACAATTACATATACAACAACCGATCATTTATAAGAAAATTCACCGATCATCAGTAAAATCAAGGCATATTCCTCTCGATATACAACTTCACTCAATAATATCTTAACAACGGAACAATAGGTCTATATACCAACATGTTACAAGTGGGTCATTTTACCTTATATATGGGGTCATTTTACAAGTAAAATATATTTAACAGCTTTTTATAATCTTTTTGTTACAGACGGTTGTAATTTTATGAAATGAAAAAAATCAAAGTCATTTTTATTGCGCTACTCTTATCAAGTACAGTTACTTTATTTGGGGAGGATAATTACAAGGTATCCTCTATTAAACAGTATTTTGTTGAGGATGGTCTTTCTCACAATCTGATAAATGAAATTATTCAAGGAAATAAAGGTTTTATCTGGATAGCAACATATAATGGACTTTGTAAATTTGATGGATATTCTTTTACTCAATATTTACCTCAACCATCTGATTCTATTTTCTCAAAAAACAACAGAATAGATAAAATTACACAAGATAAATACGGAAGAATCTGGACTCAGTCACTAGTATTTAGTCCCAAAGTCACTTGTTTTAATCCTTCAACACATAAGTTCTGGGGTAAAGAATTATTAAACAAAAAATCATTACGGGATTTCCAGTTAACGAAGATTGAACCCACAAAATCCGGACTTGTTTGGTTATTATCAGAAACCAATGGTTGCATTTGTATTGCTGATACTAATTATACGCTCATTGAGTTTAATGAAAATGAAAATAACCTAAACGCAAAGGCTGTTTATAATGTAATAGAAGACAGAGACCATAACACCTGGCTTCTTACCGACAATGGAATTATAAAATTCATTGACAATGACCTGAGTAATCCTAAGTGTTATTTCAATATAGAAACAAATAATTCATTGGAATTTTATTCGTGCATTGAGTTTGATGATGAAATTTGGTTTGGAGGCTCGTTAGGAATTATAGCAAAATATTCGAAAGCAGAAGGTACATTTAAAACTCAAAAATTACCTGTAGACAGCAATATATTTAATCTTTACTTACTTAAAGATCACAAAATATTAGCCGCATCCAATAAATCTGAGTTTTGCACTGTACAGCGTTTTACATCAGAAACAGAATTATTTAATTCAAACAAGATTAATGTTAATAGTATTAATCCGATAACAGTAACTAACGGTACTCAGTTTTGGTTTTACCATAATAACACCACTGGAATATTCCAATTTGATGTTGCATCTAAACAATTTAAATACTTTCCGGTAAAAGAAACCAGTCAAGAAAAATTAAAAAACCAAACAACTCCTTTGGTTCTTACTGACAAAAACGGACAAGTATGGGTTCAACCTCGTGAAGGGGCTTTTTCTTTTTACGATCAGGAATTAAACAAGCTAATACCATTAAAACCTCATCTAAATAATAATTCATACAATACTTTTTCAAACAAATTTCACGCTGTTGTTTTTGATGAACAAAATAATTTATGGTACAACAGCTACGCAACCGGATTAGGCGAAATTGTATTTAGCAACAACCGTTTCAAATCATTTCAGCTAAAAAATAATAAGGATGTTATTAGCAATGACATCAGGGCTATTTACCAGCTAAAAGACAGCTCAATATGGATCTCCAACAAAAAAGAACAGATTTCAATACTTGATAAAGACCTTAATTATATTGGGCAACTGTCAATGAATGGTGAAATAACAAACAAAACCTTTTGGACAAAATCTGCTTACAATTTTCTTGAGGATTCTGAAAACAATATCTGGGTTGCAACTCGTGGTGATGGCATATACAAACTTGTTCCAAAAATAAAAACACATACATACGATGTTATTCACTTTATGCATAATCCTAAAGACATATATAGTTTAAGTAATAACGATGTTTACTCTATTTATGAGGATAGTAACAACAGAATATGGTTTGGAACTTTAGAAGGCATAAACCTACTAGATAACTCTGAAGATAAAGTCAAATTCATTAACCATAACAATAAGCTAAATATCCCATTATCTAAAGTAGGTAAACGAATTCGGTGTATAACAGAATTACCCAATGGACTTATCTGCGTTGGCTCCATGGAAGGATTTTACATTTTAGACCCAAATACAAATGATTATAAAAACATTAAATGGAGATCCTATGAAAACCAATTAATCAATAATCAAGGCCTTGTGTGTAATGATATTATGGACATCTGTACAACAAGTAAAAATGAAATATTTCTTGCAACATCCTACGGTGGTATATCTAAAATTGATTCAGTGGATAATTTAGGATACCCTGTTTCTTTTAAAACTTATACAAAACAAAACGGACTTCCTTCAAATAACACCCTATCTCTGTTAGAAGACTTAGATGGTAAAATATGGATAAGTACAGATTTCCAACTCTCTCGTTTTAATCCTGAAAATGAAACCTTTGAAGTTTTCCCTGAAATAAAGACTCAGACAAACTGGAATAACTTTTCTGAAGCAACAAAATATCGTTTAAACTCTGGAGAAATATTATTTGGATATTCTGACGGGATTATACATTTTAATCCTAAAAACATTGAAACCAATCAATATTCCCCATATTTATCTCTTGCCAACTTTAAAATATTCAATCAAAAAGGCCCGTATCACAATCAAACTCCTCTTTACAAGGATATAGATAACATACAACATATTAAACTTTCGCATAGTGAGAACTTTTTTAATATTGGATATGCCGCCTTGGATTTCAAAGATTCTAAGAACATTAAATATGCTTATAAACTGGAAGGATTTGACAATTATTGGAATTATGTAGATAAGCAACGAACTGCTATTTACACAAATGTACCTAAAGGAGACTACGTATTTAAGGTTAAATCAACCAATAGCCAGGGAGTCTGGGCCAATAATCAAAGAATACTACATATTACCGTTTTACCTTCGTTTTGGGAAAGTACATTGGCTTATATTATATATATAATCATTATTCTATTCATATTACTTACAATTAATTACACTCTACTAACCATTTACAAGTTAAGATCGAACATAAATATTGAAAAGAAAATGTCTGGATTAAGACAAAAGTTTTTCATAGATATTTCCCACGAAATACGAACCCCATTAACGATGATTACGGCTCCTATCGAGTACTTAATAAATGACTCAAACACCCCGGAAAGAGTTAAAAATCAATTGAACTATGTAGCACAAAGTTCATCACGAATGTTAAGGCTGGTAAACCAGATTTTAGATTTCCGTAAGGTACAAGAACTTAAATTACAAGTCTCTGAAGTAGAAATAGGAAACTATGTTAAGGATATTTGTAACGATTTTGTTGAAATTGCCCATGAACAGGATATTACCTTTTCATTTGAAAATAATGCTGAGGGAATAAAAATTTGGGTTGATCTTAACAGTCTGGAAAAGATCCTGATGAACTTACTTTCTAACGCATTTAAATATACACCTAAGGGTAAATCAATTAATGTAAGTGTTTTTAATGACGATAAGAGCTTAACTATTAATATTAACGATGAAGGTATTGGAATTTCTAAAAATGTAATAAGCAAGTTATTTACCCGTTTCGTTTCGTTTAGCAACGATGAAAATAAACCTAGTACCGGTATTGGTTTATCAATAGTTAAAGAAGAAGCTGATAAACACAATGCTAAAGTTACAGTTCAAAGTGAACCCGGAAAAGGAAGTACATTTTCTATTCAGTTTAAAACTGGTAAAAATCATTTTCCTGGCGACATAGAGTTTCTTAATAACATACCAACTAAAAACCTACCACCAGAAGAATCTCAAAAACAACCTAATTCAGATATCAATAAAAACAGAGATGATAGAAATACAGTTCTTATTGTAGAGGATGACGAGGAACTAAGATCTTTCATTAAAAACATACTTGAACAATCTTATGATATAATACAGGCCGAAGATGGAGAAGCCGGCTTCAACATAGCCATTGATAAATGTCCTGATTTTATTATAAGTGACATCATGATGCCTAAATTGAATGGTATTGAGCTTCTTAAAAAACTCAGAGATGATATAAAAACCAGTCATATACCCATCATTCTATTAACAGCAAAAACCAATAACGAAAGCAAACTTGAAGGTTTAACATACGGAGCCGACGATTATATTACCAAGCCATTCAGTGTTCCATATTTTAAAGCAAGGATTGAAAATCTTTTACTACAACGAAAGAGATTACATGAAATATTTACACAAGGAGACAAAGCTAATTTCAAAGATTTTAATCCTAAACCGTTTCTGGTTACAAATCAGGATGAAGTCATTATGGAAAAATTAATCCGAACTATTGAGGAAAACATGGATAATAGTGAATTCTCAATTGAAGATTTAGCATCTGAAGTTGGGTTGAACAGAACAACAATGTTTTACAAAGTTAAAGGCTTAACAGGTAAATCTCCAGTTGAATTCGTAAGAGACATTCGTTTAAAACGATCTGCGCAATTAATAACAGATAGTCAGCTTCTTATAAAGGAAATAGCCTTTATAACAGGCTTTCAGGATCTTAAATATTTTGGAAAGTGTTTTAAAAAGAAATTCGAAATGACACCTATGGAATATAGAAAGAATAACTTAAAATAGGTAGTATTCGATAGGCTGATATTCTGAACCTAAAACAAAAAAAGAACAGAAAGTAATATTTAAAACCCTCTGTTCTTTTAATTATTGTTGAAATAGTACTTCAGAAGTTTGATCTACTGAAACACCATATTCTCTTAATTAAATTTTCATAACCATATTTTCAAAAAAACGAGCTAATTAAATAACATCTTCAATTGACACTACATTTTCTTAATCTACAGAATTATTTAAATGTTCTTTTGTATGGTGGTTAATTCATAAACAGCTTAACAACATGAGCTACACCATCCTCATCATTTGACAAAGTTACAAAATCAGATACTTTTTTAACCTGGTCCTGCGCATCGCCATAGCAACACCAAAACCTGCAAATTCAATCATGGTTAAATCGTTGAATCCATCTCCACAAGCCAACATCTCTTCGCGAGTATAACCAGTGTGATCCAATAAAATCTGCAGCGATTGTGCTTTATCAATATTCAAAGGATTTAATTCTAAAAAGAAAGGTTCGCTACGGTAAACATTCATTTCACGATTAAACTGCGCTTTCATTTCTGTCTTAATCATTAGTTACACATCTATACTCCCCTCCTAAATTATCTTTATCTATTCTTTAAAAATTACACTCGAAATAGTACACTTTATATGTTAGATTACCAGACATTTAACTAGTGTAAAAAAGTTAATCTAACTTAAATTTAGTTTAATCAATGCATAACAAATAACTCAACTATATTCAATTATTGACTTAAGGAGTTCTATAAATCAAGACACCTTTATATTTCGGCATTTAAATACTTATATTGATCAAATAAAACTTTAGGCAAATAGTTAAAATATTACTTTTGAATTAAAAGACCAAAAAGTCTTTTTTTAGAATATTATTATTCTAATTATCTCAGCTTGCACACAAACTAATAGTTGTAAGCGATGTATAATTCTAAATTTTCCTTAGAAAAATGAAAAAGTATATTACGACAGGAATATTATTAATGATTTGTTTAACTAGTTTTTCCCGTAGTACAAACCAGATCAGTTTTTTTGTATTAGTATTAAAAGAGCGAACAGTAGGAATATGCACAACTGATGTTGGCTACAAAACCCTATCAATGCCCTATAATGTAAAATATATAGTAAAGGAAAAAATACTGGATGTATATAAGAAGAAGGAAAGCTCATCACTATCAAACACATTAAGAATTATAGAATTAACTCTGAATCCATGTGACTATGTTGTTATTTATAAAGTAACATTTAAAGAAGAATACTGTGAAAAGCGAGATAAATACTTTGCATTTAGCACCAGCGACGAATCAAAAAAAGATGAGTTAATAGCTAAAAAAATTAGTCCCCCACTCTTGAAAGATAAATACCAAAGTCATGAAATAGTTGAAGTTATTCAACCTTGGTCCCCAGAAGAGCCTGGCTTTATTCAACAAATTAACTACAGCATTATCAAATACCTTAAAGAAAATGGTGAAAATGATCTGGAAAAGGAATACAAAAAAAGTACTGCCATAGGGATTAGAAACTAAAAAATACTCTTTTAACTACTTACGTAAAAAATACATTATGAAATATATATTACTTTTACTTTGTGTTCTATGATACTAAGCCTCTATTTCCCACCTAGTAGGTTTACTTACATAACCTTGCCATCAATTTACATTTTTAACAATTTAAAAGAGATTTAAATTACTTTTTCAGTGTTTAATTTTTCTTACAACAATTAAAGCTACTACGACCCTATCTTCAAATTCCTAAAGAGTAAGATTCACTTCTTTCTTTTACAAATTCTGTACGACATGGGATTTTAGGTATCCCTAAAATGTGCTCACAATTGTTTTTAGAAAAAAATGCTTGAGCTAGTTTTTTATTTGTGGTATCTTTTAATAAAAATGACTGATTTTATAAAAAAACATTGTGAACCTTGCAGAGGTGGTATTCCACCCTTAACTAAGAAAGAGATCAAAGAAAGAATAGTTCATCTGGAAGAATGGGAGGTCAAAGATAATCATCATTTAATAAGATCATTTGCTTTTCCGAACTTTAAATCAGCTCTTGATTTTATTAATAAGGTTGGTCAACTGGCTGAAGAGGAAAATCATCATCCTGAGTTCTGCTTTACATGGGGAAAAGTAACGATATCAATTTGGACTCATAAAATTGATGGTTTACATGATAATGATTTCATTTTAGCTGCTAAAATAAATATACTGGTATAAGTATTCTTAATATCTTCATGATCCTTAATTAAAGGATAAAAATATATGAGAATACAAGGTTTCCTTCATATTCTCATATTAACCTTAAACTTTCAAGAAGAATGTTTGATACAAAGTATTTAATACAAAATTTTAAACTATAGTTATCGAGATAACAATCAAACAAATAGTTAAGATAACATCTAAGTATCAATAGTCGATTCCTTATATAAAAAATGCAGCCGAAGCTGCATCTCTTATTATAATTATAAACTGTTCAGTGTTTCTTTGTTGTTTTTAAGATCTTTCCAATTCACTTTTTTCTTAGGATTAATACCATTGATGTATTTCTCAATATTTGTATATCCATCTCCATTTATATCTCCATTGGCATCAGATGCATCATTAGGATTTAAACCATATTTCTTTTCCCATGCATCAGGCATTCCATCCATATCGGTATCAATACGAGGTTCTCCCTTATATTCAGGATAGCCACCAACTTGTCTTATATCTGTAATGATACCTTTTTTCCACGAATCAGCTTCTAAACCTTTTCTGTACTTATATTGGTATAAGTCGTTAATTTCAGTATAATCAGATTCATCTATTTTACCGCTTCGAACTTGTTTAACTATTCTGGTATCAACAGCATCTCTTTTAGGAAGAGTAGCTCCAACGTTATTTAAAACATATTCATAAGCATCTTTGGTATCCATGATGTTGACATACGGCATAATGAAACGTTTTGATGATCTTATTTGAGCTAAATATTCGCCAGCTCCGTCCATGGTTTCTATCTGAATACCTTTCCAGTTATTATTGGTGATTTCAGGGTATCCTTCCATGATATTTCCTTCTACCCATATTTTACCATAAATTTTTGTTCCATTTATTTCATAGCGCGACTCTGGTTTCATCAAACGGTGTCCTACCGGTGCATCTTTGGGTGTTACGGGACCCGGTTTGTAGTAGTTGTTGATTAACTGATAACGCGATGAAAAATCTCCTCCATCAGTTGTACGTTTTGACCAGTTATGAATAACATTATTTACCATATTAAAACCACCATTCATACCTACAGAAGGATTCCTTCCTGTATTATTAGCCCATAAATTTCTTGCGAACATACAGTTCTGTCCACCAATTGTACTACCTAAGGAGTGTCCGTAAGTATCCAAAGCTTCAGAGAAGATACTATTCTGAATAGTAATGTTAACCGTCGAATATTTATGACGTCTTGCTTTAGGATTATCTTCATCATCACAGAACATATGGCGATAAAGACTCATATTTTCGTCTAATCCCCATGATGCTGAAACGTGGTCGATCATGATGTTTCCTACAGGGTTTCCACCAACAGCATCCCCATCTGCACGGCGTCCTACCCAAGTATCACCTCTGCGAAAACGCATATGGCGAATAACTATATCGTGTGTATTAAGGCAAAAAGTTTCTCCTGCAACACACACTCCGTCACCTGGAGCTGTTTGTCCGGCAATAGTAATATAAGGGGCATCAATATTAATAGGACGATTCAGTTTTATTATTCCGGCCACATTAAACACAACCATTCTTGCTCCACCTGCTTCACATGCTTCACGCAAAGTTCCTGGACCACTATCTGCCAGGCTTGTAACAACATAAACTTTACCGCCTCGTCCACCAAAACTATACATACCACCTCCTTCGGCACCTGGAAACACGGGAATATCAGCTTGAGGTAAATCGTCAGAGCGTCTGGCCCATTGATTATAAGCTTTACCATTCTGCATGTCTTCATAAACTTTAGGCCATGCTTTTTCCCAGGCTTGGATTCGTAATGTTTTCCATGCGGCTTCTAAAGAATCTACCGTTGCTCGCACAGAATCTCCATTTGGATATTGAGCACTTGATTTCTGATAAAAAGAAAACAGTATTGCTATTGTCAAAATTGCTTTTAAAATTTTCATGAATTACAGATTTATAAAAATAATTGTATTGAATTCTTAATCTGTAAAACTTCCGAAACAAAAAGTCTGACCACAGATTTAAGAATACACAAAACAACCCAAAAAAGACAAGAACAACCCCTGCAATCGGGGACAAAGATGTGGGCACATCGGGACAAACAACAGAAATTAGTAAGTTTTCACAAAGCTCAGATTAGCACCTACACATATGATATACAAATAATTACAAATCTACAGAAGTGAAGAAGGTGTTTTCCCATAGGTTTGTTTGAAGGCAGAACTGAAACGCTCTGTATCTTCGTACCCAACCATAAGAGCTACTTCATTTACTCTTAGTTTTTTCTCCTTTAGCAATGATTCTGCACGCGACATTCGGGCATGTTTAATCAAATCGGAAGGTGTCTCTCCGGTTAGTGCTTTTAGTTTTCTTAATAATGTTTTACGGCTTACTGCAAGTGAAGAAGATAATTGTTCTACCGTAAAACCTGGTTGATCAAGATTTTCATTAATGTGATTGATACAACTCTTTAAAAATTCCTTATCGATATCTGGACAATTCAAATTACCAGGATTAAAATCGGCTATCTTGAACTGTTTACGAGCGTTTTCATGAGTTTTAAGTATATTTTCAACTTTATGCACCAGTATTTGAGAGTCAAAAGGCTTAACAATATAGTCATCTGCTCCACATTCGTATCCGGTGATTTGACTCTCTCGGTCATCTTTGGCCGTTAAAAGAATGAAGGGAATATGACTTGTTTGCAGATTGTTTTTAATAATCTGACACAATTCATTCCCCTGGAGACCCGGCATCATAACATCACTAATAATAATGTCGAGATTGTTTTGTTCAGCCATTTCTCGACCCTGATCACCATTTTCAGCAAATAAGACCTGGTAGTCGTTGGAAAACATATTTCCAATAAAGGTTCTCAGATCATGGTTATCTTCCACGATGAGTATCTTCTGAGTTTTATTAGTTCCTGATTCTGAATCAATACTTTCAGTTAGATGATCCATCAAATTTAAATGAGGAATAAAAGAAACCTCAAACGGTTTATCATTCTTAACCGATATCGATTCAACAGGAATGTCAATAGTTACAGTTGTCCCTATATTTTCCTGGCTATCCACATTTATTGAGCCACCCATCAGGTCAATCAACTCCTTTACATAGGACAAGCCTATACCTGATCCGGTTGACTGGTGAGAGGCGTGTGTCTGGTAGTATCGTCCAAAGAGATAAGGAAGATGCTCCTTGGCAATTCCAATTCCCGTATCAGTAACAGAAAGTTTAATATATTTAGGCAACACCTGACAATTCAACACTACTTCCCCATCCTTTTTATTGTATTTGAATGCATTGGATAACAGGTTATTCAGGATGGCAAAAAGGCGTTCCCTATCAAGTCTGGCGTGGACTTCTGATACACCACACCTAACGATCAATTTGCAATTCAACTTTTGACATAAGGGATCATATGAAGCAGCAGTTTCATTTATAAAGGCTATCAGCTCTAAGTCAGTAAGGCAAAGTTCAAATTTCAGGTTATCTATTTTTCTAAGATCCAGAATCTGATTGACAATTTGATGCAGGTTATTAGTATTGTCCAATACCAGCTGCAATGTATCTTTCATACCGGTATTTAAGTTCGGCGATTGAAGCAATTGCTCAATGGGGAACTTAATCAGTGTGAGTGGAGTCCGGATCTCATGCGAGATATTTGTAAAAAACTGCAATTTATTCTTATCTGTCTCATGCAGTTGTTTGGCCATGTCGGTGATTTCTGCTTTTTGTTGATCAAGCAGTTTGTTTTGAGCTTTCTTATTTCGATACAATCGCAGCAGGATAAAAGCCGCTATCAGGAATAATACAACACCGGCAATGGAAACATTACGTATTTGCTTCTGCCTTTTTAGTTCAAGCATGGAGTTTTGAGCCTCTAAAAGCCTATTTTGTTCATTCCTGTCTATCTCTAGCTTCATTTCAAGTTTTGCCAGCTCATCCGACTTCTTCATTCGCTCCAAATCAAGAGAAAGACTATCGGATACTATCATAAAGTCAGCAGCTCTCTTGTAATCTTTTTTCAGGTAATAAAGATGACTGATGGCTTTTGCAATACTCATCATTTTTTCAGGCATCTGAATTCTGTTGGAAATAGCATATGCCTTCTGGTAATAAAAGAAGCTGCTATCCAATATATTCTGATTTTCAAACAATTTACCCATAGCTTCATATGCAGTAACCATTTCCGGAGCAACTACGGCGTTCTCAGCTATTTTTTTTGCATGACTCAAGAGACGATGAGATTGAGAATAATCCCCGGTGAACATATACGTTTTTGCATAATCAACAAGGGCTTTAAATATATAGATCTCAGGACAACCAGAACAGTTTGAGTCAATACTTTTCTTAAAACAAACCATCGCAGAGTCTCTCTCTCCTTTCGATTCGAAAAGTATGGCCATTTTATATAAGGCATCAGACAAGGTTCTTCCTTCAGTTCCGGAAGTAGCATTAATAACATCTGAATAAAAATAATGAGCCAGAGAGTCATTGCCTAAGGAATGATATGCATCACCTATTGAAAGATTGATAGTGTTAATATCGTAGTTTGGAATAAGTCTCCGGTATAATTTTTTGGCTTCAATCATATAGTCGATTGCGACCTTTTGGTTTAGGTTATGTTTTATAAAAAGCTCACCTGTTCGAAAATACAGATTGGCCAGAGAACTACTATCATTAACCTCTATAGCATATTCAATTCCTTCAAGCAAATAATGATAGGCGTCTTTGTAGTTGCGTAGATCCGAATACAATTTTGCAACCCTGGCATAGCTGTTCAATGTTATTTGATTGTCGTGAATCTTGTCTCTGATTCGGATGTTATCAAGAGTGTATATTAAGGCACTGTCAAATTTCCCAATGGTTAAAAAGTCATCAGCCAGAAAGTTGTTCAAATCAGCTGTGTACCCTATAAACCCAGCCTGAACAAAGAGAAACTTGGATTTTTTATAAAACTGAATGGCTTCATGATAATTCGCTTTTCTATCGCAGATGTTTCCAAGCGCTTGATAGTTGAAAGCCAAAGTTTTAATATCCTTAACGTTTAACGTATCAGCAAAAGATATAGATTGATAAAATGAAGTTTCGGCAGAATCAAGATTTTGAAATTGGTACAGAAGCATCCCCCTTTTATAATATGCCAATGCCTGCTCACTTCGGCCAATTCCAGATGCAAGCTCAATCATTCTAGCTATTGTGATTCTTGCACTGTCGAGGTCTGTTGATTGATATAAGTTTAGTTTCTTATCCAATTGATCAAACTGATTCTGTCTAATTTCCAGTAAATCTATCTCTTTTGCAATGGCAGTATTGTAATTAAAGCCTAATACAAAAGAAAACAGTATCAATTGGTATATTAATTTTATTCTATTGCTCGAAGATGATTTAATAATCATACATGTTGGATTAACACGTCAAAATTAAAAATAAATAACCATTCAGACACAGATCTGTAAAAAATGTATTAATCAATGGAAAGTAGTCGTGCTAAGGCAGCAGATTCATGGATTTAAATATCCATCTCCGCATAATAAAAGCGGGAGTACTCATTCATACTCCTGCATCCTTATAATTTCTGAATTGATATAAAAAACGATTATTTAATTCATAAACAGCTCAACAACATGAGCTACACCATCCTCATCATTTGATAAAGTTACAAAATCAGATACCTGTTTAACCTGATCCTGGGCATTTGCCATAGCAACTCCAAAACCTGCAAATTCAATCATGGTTAAATCGTTGAATCCATCTCCACAAGCAAGCATCTCTTCACGAGTATGTCCAGTGTGATTCAATAAAATTTGCAGCGATTGGGCTTTATCAATATTCAAAGGATTCAATTCTAAAAAGAAAGGTTCGCTACGATAAATATTCATTTCACGATTAAACTGCTCTTTCATTTCAGTTTCCAGTTTTATTAGAATTTCTGGATTACCAACCATCAAGCATTTAGGAACCGGAAGTTTTAACGCATCTGTAAATGAATCTACTTTCTTAATCGGCATTTTATTTAAAAAAGCTTCATACTGAATATATTCATTCTCTGTGCTTTCCGAAATAATACTCTCATTTTCATATGAAATAATGTCGACCTTATTATTTTGAGCAATCTCATGCAAAACAGGTAAATTTTCTGTGTTTAATGCCGATTCATGAATCACTTCTTTTGTTTGCCAATTTATAATAGTACCACCATTAAACGACAAAATATATCCACCATATTTAGCCAATTCAAGCTCTTCAGCTAAAGGAACAATACCATAAGTAGGTCTGCCTGATGCCAATACAATCTTCACCCCTTTTTGTTGCACCTTTAATAAAGTAGCTTTTGTTCTTTCTGAAATTTCTTTTTTTGAATTGGTTAAAGTTCCATCTAAATCAAGCACTAGCAACTTATACTGCATTATTCTTCTGTTTTATATATTACATATTTTCCTGTATACATAAAACGTTACTGTACAAACATTTTATGCACTTAAAATAGCTTGCAAAAATAGAAAAATTGTGCATACATAAGCTGAAATGATTAAGACATTGCACTAAATAATAAATCTCAATAATTTAAGCACCTAAGGTTCATTGATGGCCCTAGAGTTTAATTTATACTATGGTTCATATTTTCTATCCAAAGTAATTCAAATTAAAAACCACCGGTATACTCCTATTGATAATATAGACAGTTTTATGACCTATATTAATATACAATAACAGTAATTAAAGTTATATTAGAAGGCTAGTACTATTTCTTTAAATAATCTATTAATTATAATTATTGGATCTTAAGTGATATTCATTAATAGAATATAGAATACCAGCAATACACGATACTGTTAGTTTAAAAAAATTTACACATTAATTCAAAATGACCCTATGAAATTATAAACACATACATTATAAACACTTAGCTACAACATTAATCCTTATAATATAATAAACTCCATTACCATATACACAAATGCATTAAATATAATAAATTATTAAATTTAACAATATTATTGTTAAACATTTAATGCTGAAATTATTACATTTGCTTGTAATACATATTGATTTACAAAATAATTATGAGTACTCTTACAATCAAGAATTTAACAAAAACCTATCCCAATGGGGTAAAAGCCTTAGACAATGTGTCTCTTGAGCTTAATAATGGTATGTTTGGTTTACTTGGACCAAATGGTGCAGGAAAATCAACATTAATGAGAACCCTGGCTACATTACAAGAAGCCGATTCCGGAAGTGCGATGCTAGACGATATTGATATCTTTAAGCAACCTTCGGAACTTCGTAAGGTTTTAGGCTATTTACCTCAGGAATTTGGTGTTTATCCTCGAATAACAGCTGAACAATTGCTAGATCATATTGCAGTTTTGAAAGGCATAAACAAACGTTCAGAACGAAAAGATCTGGTAGCATATTTACTTGACAAAGTAAATCTATATGAAAACCGTTCAAAGAAAGTAAAAGGTTTTTCCGGAGGAATGAAACAACGTATTGGTATTGCTCAGGCATTAATCGGTAATCCAAAACTAATAATTGTAGATGAACCTACAGCTGGTCTCGATCCTGGTGAACGCAATCGTTTTCATAACCTTTTAGCTGATGTGGGTGAAGAAGTAATTATCATATTGTCGACACATATCGTTGATGATGTGCGTGAACTTTGTACTCAAATGGCCATAATGAATCAGGGAAAAATTGTTTTTCATAATACTCCTCAAAATGCAATTGACGAATTAGAAGGTAAGGTTTTTCAGAAAATGGTTAGTCGTACCGATCTGGAAAAATATGCTGTAGATTATCCTATAATTTCAAATAAAATGATTGGCGGAAAACCTCAGATTCATATATTTAGCGAAAGTAATCCGGAAAATGGTTTTGAGTTGGTTAAACCAAATCTTGAAGATGTTTTTTTCTCGAAGATTAACACTTCAAATACACTTGTTTAATCCTTAATACCATTAGTCATATGTTTAAAATATTTTTTTCTTCAGAACTAAAATATACACTCAAACAGTCAATGGTATACATTTTTTTTGGTGTATTTACTATTTTAGTTTTTGCAGCTACTGCAAGCGATAATGTAACCATAGGAGGATCAGTAGGAAATGTGATGCGCAATTCACCCTATTCAATAACTATGTTTTGTTCTGTACTCTCCATTTTTGGTTTACTTGTAGCTACAGCTTTTTTTAATAATGCAGCTTTGCGCGATCATAACAACGATTTTTCAGAAATACTCTTCAGTACTCCATTAAGCAAGTCGGGTTATTATTTTGGTCGCTTTTTTGGTGCATTATTGCTTTCAACCGTTCCCCTGCTGGGTGTATTTATTGGGGCAATGCTAGGTTCTGTTTTAGCCCCAGCTTTTGGCTGGATTGATGGAGATCGGTTTGGTCCTTTCTATTTAGAAACTATTGTAAATAATTATTTGCTTTATTTTCTACCTAATATGTTTATTGCCGGAAGTATAATTTTTGCAGCTGCCAATAAATGGAAAAACACCGTGGTTTCTTTTACCTGTGCTTTCATTATTCTTATAGGATACATTATTTCTACCTCACTTATTTCAGATCTTGATAATGAAAAACTAGGTGCTTTAATTGATATATTTGGAATCAACACCTTTCGTATTGAAACCAAATATTTTACAACTATTGAAAAAAACACTATTAGTCCGGGATTTAATGGTTTGTTATTTCTTAACCGCATAATTTGGGTAGTATTTGCAGCTATAGTATTGGTTATATCATACTTTTCATTTTCTTTTAAAGAGAAAAATAAACGAGTAAAAAAACAGAAGAAGAACAAAGTGAAGGCTTCTATGGTCTTTACTAATCCTAAAGTTCAACCTGCTTTTTATTTTGGTGGTGAGTGGTCGCAATTCCGTTCATTTTTTTACATGAGCTTTTTAAGCATTGTAAAAAGCACAACATTTAAAATACTATTCCTTTTTAGCGCTATTTTATTATTTACCAACTTATTCTCCGGATTTGAATATTATGGATTACAATCGTATCCTATTACTTATAAAGTAATCGATTCTATAAGTAATAATACAATCTTATTTACCCTGATTATTCTAGTTTTCTTTAGTGGAGAACTTATTTGGAGAGATAGAGGCAGTAAAATAAACGAAGTTATTGATGCTACACCTCACACCTCATTTGTTTCACTATTAGCAAAATCATTATCGTTAGTAAGTGTTTCCTTAATACTAGATATTTTCTTTATTATTTGCGGTGTTTTTTATCAACTTGTTAATGGATACACCAATATTGAATTAGGAGAATATCTACTAAATCTGTTCTATTCAAACTTATGGCTTTATCTTACATGGGCCGGTATAATGATTATGATACAGGTATTGGTAAATAATAAATATATTGGTTATTTTCTTTCTATTCTTGTTCTCATGATTTGGGATATTATGCTTTCGATCTTTCATATTGAAACTAATATGCTAAGTATTGGGTCAACCCCGTCTTTAATGTATTCTGATATGAATGGATTTGGTCCTGGATTAACAGGAGCTATGTGGTTTAATGTATATTGGGTTTTATTAGCCATTTGCTGTTTGTTATTTGCAGGGAGCGTTTGGAGTCGCGGTTATTTAGGTTCATTAAAAAACAGAATTAAAGCATCAAATAAGCAAGTTAATGGTACTTACAAATGGGTAATGCTAACTGCATTTTCTGTTTGGATTGTAATAGCTGGTTTTGTTTATTACAATACTCAGATTCTAAATCCATATAAAACCAGTAAGCAACAAGAAAAATTGATGGTAAAATATGAGCAAAACTATAAAAAGTATTCGCACATGGCTTTACCCAAAGTAAGTGATGTTAAATACTTTATAGATATTTATCCACATAAGCGTGACTTGTATGTAAAAGCAGAAATAAAGCTTACTAATACTGGTAATACATCCATTGATACCTTATTTTTAAGTTTTAATGAAGAATGGGATACTGAGGTCAAAATTAAGAATGGAACTCTTACAAAAACGGATAATGAATTAAACTGCAAATTTTATGCATTAAATAATCCTCTATTACCTGGCGATACCATTAACCTTGAGTTAAACACGCAATATGTAACAAAAGGATTTAAAAACACCGTTGGAAACAGAAGTGTTATTGAAAATGGAACATTCATAAATAACTTCGACTTTTTACCTGAAATAGGTTATAACAGCGACCTTGAAATATCAGATCAAAACAAACGTAAAAAATATGGCTTGCCAGAAAAAGAACGTATGCCGAGTTTAGTTAAAGATTCCTGTGAATTGCATAATTCAAATTATCTGACTAAAAATAGGTCTGATTTTATTAATGTTGAAACTGTAATTTCTACTTCATCTGATCAAATAGCAATAGCTCCGGGTAGTCTTATTAAAGAATGGAAAGAAGGTGAACGTAATTTCTATCAATACAAAGTAGATCATCCTTCAATGAATTTCTATTCGTTTATGTCGGCAAAATATCAAAAAGCAACGCGTAAATGGAATGATGTGGATATTGAAATTTATTACGAAAAAAAACATTCGTATAATATTGATATGATGCTCAATGCAGTAGAACGCTCGTTAAGTTATTACACTACTAATTTTGGTCCTTATTTTCATAAACAATGTCGTATAATTGAGTTCCCTCGATACGCTACTTTTGCACAGGCTTTTCCTGGAACAATGCCTTATTCAGAAAGTATTGGTTTTGTTATTGATTTAGAAGATGAAGACGCTAAAAATAATATTGTTGATGCGGTAATTGCGCACGAAATGGCACATCAATGGTGGGCACACCAGGTTATAGGTGCCGACATGCAAGGTAGTACAATGTTGAGTGAGAGTTTCGCTGAGTATTCATCTCTTATGTGCATGAAATCAATAGTACATGATCCTATGAAAATGCGTGAGTTTTTAAAATACAATCATAATAATTATTTACGTGGCCGGGGTATGGAACTTCACAAGGAGTTACCTTTATACAAAGTAGAAAATCAAGGTTATATTCATTACCGAAAAGGAAGTGTTATTCTTTATGCTTTACAGGATTATATTGGTGAAGATAAAGTAGATTCTGCTATGAGTGAATTCTTAAGGGACTATCGCTATAAAGCCTCCCCCTATCCTACTTCGCTCCATTTTCTTGATTATTTAGAACCTAAAGTTCCTGATTCATTAAAATATCTTATTAATGATTGGTTTAAAGAGATTACTTTGTACGACAACAGAGTAATTAAATCAAATTACACAAAATTAGACAGCACTAATTATCAGGTAACAATGGACATTACCTCAACTAAAATAAAAGCAGACAGTCTGGGTAATGAATCCAATCGTAAAATGAATGATTGGGTTGACATAGGTTTCTTTTTAGATGGTGATGAAAAAAAGCTTTATCACCAACAGCGTGTATTAATTAATAAAGATACCATGCATCTCACTTTTAAATTAGACACCTTACCTTTAAAAGCAGCAATTGATCCCAGACATTTATTGATTGACCGCGTATATAGTGATAACATAAAAACAATAAGCGAATTATAAACATTTAGACATAGTCAAATATAAGCAATCCAATTGTGTACTATGTTTGTTTAGTAAGCATATATAAAGACTCCTGACTAATTAATTGGTCAGGAGTTTTTATTTTTAGTTAAGGCATAAATATAGGTTGCTTTTTGTGAAACGATACAGGTTTTTAGTGCTTAATTCTAATCTCAAATATCTTAGGCCATAGCTTCCCTGTAATATACGTTCTGTCTCTAATTGAGTCATAAGCTATTCCATTCATTTCTAATGATCCTGCAAAGCTATTCTTAGAAGTAGTAGCAAAGCTTGTTAAATCTAGTATTCCTTTAACATTACCATCGGTGGGATCTATTTTAACAATAGTATTAGTCATCCAAACATTTGCATAAATAAATCCATTTATATACTCAAGTTCATTAAGATAATCTCTCGCAAAACCATTTTCCATTACATTAATAGTTTTAATAACAGAACAGTCTCCCGGTCTTAAATAAGTTAATTTATTCGTTCCATCCGACATAATTAAGTTTTTGCCATCTGTTGTAAATCCCCACCCTTCTTTACTTGGAATAGCAAATTCTGCTATCTTTTCAAAATTATAAGCTCTGTATATAAAACCGGTTCTACTCTTGTATGTTAATTGATATACAGTATCATTTAAAATCACAATTCCTTCACCAAAATACTTATTACGATCTAATTCAACTTTACTATTAATATCTCCAGTTCGTAAATCAACAGTACCAATTTCTGATTTTGTACTTGGTATATCTTGTGGTGAACCTGTACTTTCATATAACCTACCTTCATATACAAGCAAACCTTCAGTAAAAGAGTTTGTACTGTGCGGATAAGTACCAATGTATTCGTACTCTATTACAGGAGTCTTGTCTTTAACATCTGATAAATTAGATTGATTTTGTTTCCTTGTACAATTGATTAATAAAAATGAAGTTATTATTAACAGATAGTTCTTATTTATTCTCATTGTTCAAAATTTATCTTTTTAATGTTCTAATTGCCGAAACAATTATAGGAATATTCTCCTTAACTCCACTCCTTTATTCAATGTAACCTTTAATTATTCCTCTTTTTGAATATTTGATAAAACTAATAATTTTATAGATTTCTTTTAATTCATGACGTTTCATTTCTTCAAATCCTTTTTGTTTTAAGCCTACTACATTTATCCCACTAAAGAGAGAGTCTCTCTGGCTGCAATTACATATGGCTAAATATCTTTAACAATTTTACTCAAACCACTTGGCATAATCGTTCCATCAATATCCATATAAGCATAAACATTCGGTAACTATTATAATTGTTAGCAGCATTTCTGCTGAGTAGAAAAAAGTTGACAAACCTATATATTAATTATAGCTATAGCATAGAGAGACAGCTAATACTTACATTTTGAACTTTATGCCTATAAGATGCAATCTTGCACCAGAACAAGCAATTTATTTAAAATCTTAGTGGGCTCCTATGGTATGACCAGGATATGACGTTGTATTAACTATGGTTTTATTATGGATATTATATGGTCTTTCTTCGGTCCTTAGAAGCAATAAATAACCAAAGAACTACCAAAAACAACTCATAGACATACCAACCACAACCCAAAGAATATCCAAAGAACATCCGATGGCTATCAAGATTTGAGAAAGGAATCTTTAACACAAAGCATGATCATTTAAAACAAGAAGACTTATAATACAGAGAAATCATTATTAAAAAAATCAGGCTTTAAAATAGCTCTGTCACAAAACATTATTTAACAACCTATAATTGATCACTATATAAATTTATAAAGACTTATTAACCTTACACTTCACACTAATAAATCTATTACTATGTTAAATATTTTGCATCAGTTAACTATATTTGTTTCAATTTGATAATCACTCCATGCTATTTAATTACTGAAGGCTGGTATTTTTTAAGTGAGCACCTTTAATCAATACATTGATTCATAATAAATAATCATTATATTCTTTGTTTTTTAATACAAAACATACATCTTTAAACTGACACAAATGCATAACATACATGGTACATGTATTAAATCAAAATAGTAATAAATGTATTGCCTTTAACATTATAACCTATAACTATGAAATATTACACTTTTATTCTACTAGTCTTATTGACAGCTAAATCTACATTTGCACAAAATAACCTGAATAACGCAAACCTTAATGACCTATTGCCCAATGATCTCTTGATAGAAACATTATGTCCACTGGATTCAAATCTCTCAAATGACAGCAAAATATGGAACAATAAGTTTTTTTCAATTATTGATTTTGCAAATGGAGAGTTACCTCATCTAATAACTGACATAGCATTAAACAGTAAGAATCAAAAGTACGTCATAGAACCATCAAACTATTATCCTTATGACTTTACTTCATATACCAACCTAACTGAAGAAGAAGTAAAAAACAGCTTTGGCGAATCAAAGCAAACTATTTATTCCGATGGTAAGAAAATAGACGCAGTAACGCCTTTAAATCCATCAGAAATAAAGGCTATTCAGTTTATTGAAGAGTGGAATTTAAATACTCAATCAAATAGTTTTGATAAGACTATAAAAGCCATTATCCCTATTCGATCTCTAATAAATTACTCCGGAAGTATTCAAAAGCAGACTTGTATTATTGAACAGACTCCTGATAAAGACTTAAAAAACGAAAGATTAATTGCTAAGGTTAAATATGAGGTGTTATTATTCGACAAAAATGAATTTAAAGGAGATGAGGATGAATACTATCTATTTAAAAAGGAAATTCCCACTGCTCCTTTATTGAGCAATTACGCCAGGTATAAGTTGATTGACTTTATTGAAACATCTGCTATTCAAAATACAATGAATGCTTATGACTTTGGCAACAACCAAAATATAGAGGATATTGAAACTATTAAACAAATGCTGGGATACAAAAATACGGTACTAAATGTAATGGATACATCTACCGGGGAAATTGTAGAAAAGATTATCGAAGACCGCACTGCATCTATTAAGTCCATTATTTTCTGTGAAGAATGGTATATCAATAAAGAAAAAAGCTCCATCCATAAAAAAGTTGTTGGCATTGCTCCCGTTTTATGGAAAGAAAACTCTCTGGAGAAAAATACAGGTTTTACACTTTGGTTTGATGAAACGAAGGTTTTTTGAAAATAATAAAGCTATCACCGTTGGGATAGCCTCATATTCTTATTTGAATGTTTTCCTCTTTATAAAACAGAATAATAATTTACGTTATGCTCTCGAAAACACATTAAGCTTTAAACGATTGCTTTGATTTCATATACTCACTTTCCAAACTTATAAACAGATCAAACTTGAGTTTCATCCATGGCTCGAAATTGGACAAATCACAGAATGATTCTTCAGCCTTTTGATTACACCTATTGCATAAAATATCATACAGTACTTCAGCTTCAGTATAAAACTCTATATTATTATTTTCATATAATAATCTTCGAGCTTCTTTTGATTTTTCAAGGGCCAAATTAAGCATTGACTTATCATCTTCCATTATTGAACTAAACCAATAAAAAATTGCTTGAAAATAAGGTAATTTAATTGCATTACTTGAATCATCCTGACTTTCTGTAATCATATCCAAATATTTTCTGGCTTGAGCTATATCCATTTTTTGAACAGCATACCAAGCCAAAGTATATAAATATCTTTCCCAATACCTATCAATATTTTGTGGGTTTTCATAGAAAGAACCAATAATATCTAATTTTTCTTTTGCTTTATCTGGCCTCTTTAAGTTTAAGTATAACTCAGCAAGAATATAGGTACAACCATTATGAAGATGTAACTCTTTAAATTGATCTAATGATTCTTTATGATCATTTTTAATTTCATTAATTAAATCAATCCCTTTTAAGAGTATAACTTCTGCTTTTTCAATATTTAAGCTCAAGGACTCCACCCTTGCTAAATTACCACGCACAACGGAAGCAGTGTGCAAATCATTCGAATTTTCTGCCCACTCAATTGATTTCTCAAGATAAATAGCCGCTTTTGACAGGTTTCCTATAATTCGATTACATACTCCAATTAAATTAAATGAAGAACCATACTTATCAAGCAATTCCCCTTTTAAATTACTTACCTCCATATCCGTATAGTCAACGATCGGATTACTGGCTACCTTATTATAATCCAAATTGATGTAATAATATGACATCAAAGATTTCTTGAATTCTAATGATAAGTTCTTATTCAATTCTAAAAACTCACTAAAACCGCTATTTTTAAGATTTGCATAATATTGCATATCAAACAAGTAGCTTCTAAATTCTAGCAATATAGACTGAAACACTTCATTTGAGTATATCTTAGAAATTAAATCAATATTTGTACTGTCATAAAATTCTTTCAATTCGGTAAAATAATGCAAAAAGAATTCATAGGTACTTAATTGAAGCTGTCTGTTAGATATAAAATCCCTATCATTAAATAAATGAATAAATTTTTCATTTTCTTCTGCCCGGATATAGTGCTTTGGCATAAATGAGATAAAATATTTTTCATTTTTTAAATCAGAACCCTTTGTAGAAAAAAGCATATCTCCTACCTTACTGTTAATCCAATATAATCCTGCCTTTGTTTCATCCTCTAGCCAATCAAAAAGTGAAGCATGGAACGGAACAACTTTATTTTCGGAATTTTCAATGATAAAGGAACCAATATCTTGTTTAAAATCGTAAAAGTCATCCGAGTTCCATCCTAAAACATCATTGATCTCATCTTGATTTAGAGGGGAATATGCTGCTGCTATCAATTGAAGAGCGGGACGTATACTCTGTCGATAGTATTGCTTATCTGGAAACTTATTTTCGAAATATTGTTGAAAAATAGAACCCAAACCTTTGGGGAATTGATTAGGTTTCTCAAATTGTAATCTGCCCTTATCAATTTCGTCACATACATGTTTTATGTAAAGAAAAACGCCTTCCGCATTTTTAATAAGTGTATCTTTAACCTGACCATATAAGTCTTTGCTCTTAAATGCACCTAATCTTTTATCGATATATTCATCAATATCTGTTTGATTTTTATCTGATTGGGATGCTAAAACCCAAGGATTAAAAGCCTGTAATGGCATTAGTACCTCATTATCTGGTCGGCTAGTAATTATAATACGTAGCCATTGGGGCAACTTCTCAAATTCAGATGCGATAAACCTGGCGATTTCATTTTTACCATCATGACTAGCTTCGTCTAGTCCATCAATCAAAATTACCATTGTATGCCCCGGGTGTTTGATTTCATGATTGAGAGGTTGAGCAATCAATACATCGAATAAAGCCACTTCGTTACAACGATCTAATTCTTTTTTGATATCAATACCAGATAAAATATCTCTATAATCCGGCAATTGTGTACTTAACTGATAAGCAAGGGTACAAACGGTTCTTTGAGGTGATGCTTTTTCACTATGGCCTTTCTTACATATATGAAATGCCGATATAAAAGGATACTTCTGAATAAGTTGCGTTGCTATGGCCGTTTTGCCTATTCCAGGTACACCTGTTATCCAAAATAGTCTGCTTGCATTTTCATCCTTTAACCATTCTTCTATTTCCTTAAATACCCATTTGCGCCCAGTAAAATAAGTTTGGTTAAGTATTAAGTCTGCACTAAAATCAAGAGGTTCTAATTGATAGACGAGTTGAGAGGTACTCCCTTCATTATCCAGGTATTTGGAATCTTCAAGTGCTTTATAAATTTTCTCAAAATCATTCACAAACGTTTCCGTAATGGTTCTCTTATTATTTGAATTTTGAAGATCAAGGTATTGTAACCTGCACATCGATAGTGGTGGCGTTGCCCAAACCAACATTACAGGAACAATCTTTAATCGATTATCCAATGCTCTGGCAATTTCATTTAAGCAATATCCATCAGGACGACGAATGGAATATGGAGTCATAATTAGCAGCATTCTTGCATTTTGTCTGGCTTCACTAATCCAATCTAATCCCTCCTCAATATATAGTTCCCAATCGCCCCCTGGCTTTAATCTTTCTTCATCAAACCATACTTCATGCTTTCTCTCTTTTAACTCTTTAGCTAACTGACGAGCAAAAGGTATATATTCATCATGACCATAACTTATAAAAATACGCATAGCAATAAACTCTTTTGCTGCAGACCACCTATGATCACAATCTTCGCAAATATAAGTTTGCTTTTTTTTGCTAAACAAAGTATCTGTTGAATTACATTCGGGACAATTCATATTTTTAGGGGATTATTGTTTAATTCTTAACTATTCCTACTTTTTATTAATTTTCAATTCCCATCTCATTTAAAAGGGCATAACCCCAATCTAAATAAGATTCATTATTTTCTTCTTTAAAAACAGAAATGGCATTTTTAATTGTTTCAACACTAGCTTTTCCTGTACTTCTAAAAAGAAATTCCTGGTATTTAATATCTAATATTGCATACTCTAACGAATATTCATATTGCTTTTCAGCTAGCATGTAGGCAGTTTTAAAACAAACATTGGCATCTTCAAGCCTATTTAGTTCAGTAAGAACATATCCTTCATTCTCATAGTAAATGGCTTGAGGTTGCTTTATTGCTTCACTTATATAAATTGCTTTTTTAAAGTATAAATCTGCGTTTTTGTAATCTTCGAAATAAGAATGTAATTGACCAGCTTGAAATAAACAATTTGCAGTATATTCATGTTTTAAGCCATATATTTTTTTATGCATATTTATTGTTTTAATATAAAACTGCTGAGACTCTTTAAAATTCTCCAAATTATGATATAAGATACTTAACATTAAATAACAATTTGCAGTATCTTCATTGTTAGTTCCAAATACTTTTTCTAAACCATCACGAGCTTGCAATAAATACTTTTCTGCTTGTTCATAAACACCATCATCTAAATAAAGTCTACCTAGATCATAGCATATAAATTTTGTTGTTTGATGACCCACCCCGTATTTTTTTTCCGTAATGTTTAGTGCCAATAAATAATATTCTTCAGCTTTAGCCCAATCACCCTTTTCGTGATACAAAGAACCTAATTCATAATATATTCTAGCAGTATAACGATGCTTTAATCCTAAAATATCTATAGCTTTTAAATAGTATTTTTCAGATTGTTCAAGGTTACCCTTATCGTGATATAACAATCCTAAATTATTATAACTTGTTCCTGTATCCTGATGGTTAAAACCCAGTACTTTCTCTTGGATATTCATCCCTTTTAAATAATATTTCTCACTTTGGTCTAAGTTACCTTTAGCCTTATACAACAATCCTAAATTATTATAACTTGTTGCTGTAACTTGATGTCCTAAGCCCAACACCCTTTCTCTGATTTCTAAAGCTTTAAGAAAGTACTTCTCGGATTGATCTAATTTATGAATCTCATGATATAATACTCCTAAAAGACTGTAGGTCAGAGCAGTGTTTAGATGATTCATGCCCAATGTCTTTTTTCGGTTTTCAAGTGCCTTTAGATAGTATTTCTCTGCTTGCTCATAATCACGTTTAGCCCGATATAATCCGCCTAAATTATTATAACTTATCGCAGTATTTGGATGTTCCAAGCCCAATACCTTTATATGGATTTCAAGAGCTTTAAGAAAGCACTTCTCGGATTGATCTAATTTACGAATATCACGATACAAACCTCCTAAAAGACTGTAGGTAAGAGCAGTATTTAGATGATTCATACCCAATGTCTTTTTCCGGTTTTCAAGTGCCTTTAGATAGTATTTTTCTGCTTGCCCATAATCACACTTAGCCCGATACAATCCCCCTAAATTATTATAACTTGTCGCTGTATCTGGATGTTCCAAGCCCAATACTTTTTCTCGAATTTCAAGAGCTTTTAAATAAAACTTCTCACTTTGTTCTATATTGCCTATATCCTTATACAATCCCCCTAAGTTATTATAACTTGTCGCTGTATCTGGATGTTCCAAGCCCAATACTTTTTCTCGGATTTCCAGAGCTTTTAAATAATATTTCTCACATTGTTCTATATTGCCTTTATCCTTATACAATCCGCCTAAGTTGCCATAACTTATCGCAGTATTTGGATGTTCTAAGCCCAATACATTTTCACGGATTTCAAGAGCTTTTAAATAAAACTTCTCACTTTGTTCTTTATTGCCTGTGGACCTATACAATCCCCCTAAGTTATTATAACTAGTCGCAGTATCTGGATGTTCCAAGCCCAATACTTTTTCTCGAATTTCAAGAGCTTTTAAATAAAACTTCTCACTTTGTTCTATATTGCCTATATCCTTATACAATCCCCCTAAGTTATTATAACTTGTCGCTGTATCTGGATGTTCCAAGCCCAATACTTTTTCTCGGATTTCCAGAGCTTTTAAATAATATTTCTCACATTGTTCTATATTGCCTTTATCCTTATACAATCCGCCTAAGTTGCCATAACTTATCGCAGTATTTGGATGTTCTAAGCCCAATACATTTTCACGGATTTCAAGAGCTTTTAAATAAAACTTCTCACTTTGTTCTTTATTGCCTGTGGACCTATACAATCCCCCTAAGTTATTATAACTAGTCGCAGTATCTGGATGTTCCAAGCCCAATACTTTTTCTCGAATTTCAAGAGCTTTTAAATAAAACTTCTCACTTTGTTCTATATTGCCTATATCCTTATACAATCCCCCTAAGTTATTATAACTTGTCGCTGTATCTGGATGTTCTATGCCCAATACTTTTTCATGGATTTCAACAGCTTTTAAATAAAACTTCTCACTTTGTTCTAAATTGCCTTTATCCTTATACAATCCGCCTAAGTTGCCATAACTTATCGCAGTATTTGGATGTTCTATACCCAATACCTTTTCATGGATTTCAAGCGCTTTTAAATAATACTTCTCACTTTGTTCTAAATTGCCTTTATCCTTATACAATCCGCCTAAGTTGCTATAACTTACCGCAGTATCTGGATGTTCTATGCCCAATACTTTTTCTCGGATTTCCAGAGCTTTTAAATAATATTTCTCACATTGTTCTATATTGCCTTTGGACTTATATGATCTGCCTAAATTATTATAACTGATCGCTGTGTTCTGATTGTCTATGCCCCATTGTTTAGAGGCAATGCTTAATGCTCTTGTATGACAGGTTAATACAAAATCTATTTCTTCAGGCAAATACTTATTGCAAAAAAGCCCCATACTATTGTAATTCATCCAATTATTCTTATTTTCTTTAGGAATGTGAGATAAAAATAATACGGGTATTGAATACTGACTTCTTACACTAAGAAAATACTTTCTTAACATCAACTTAATTAAATTATTTAACCTAATAAATATTTTTGGAGTACATATGTATATTGCGAGTTTTCGCCATTGTTTTAAATAATATAAATGCTCTGGCAAGTTGGTAAGTATATAACCATTCAATGTTTTAGTGTTTCCCTCAAAAAGCATATAACCATATCTGGCCAATTGTTTATGCCCTTCTTCAGTACTAACATAATATGATCCTGCACTGTTAGTATTACAAAGCCAGTCATTAATAGTTTTATGATAGGGCCTGATTTTCCTAGTACCATTATCGTTAAAGACAGAAAACAATACACCAAACTTTAAAGTGATATCATGCAACTGTTCTGGATTTTGTTGAAATAAGTCCTGCAGCAAAGTAAGAGGCAATGGTTCGTAAGCAGCAAGTATTACTCCTAAGATGCTTCTATAGCTTTTACGGTACTGATCAATATCCGGAAATTGTCGTTTAAAATATTGCAAGTATATCCCGCCAACTCCTGATGGAAATTGCTCCGGCTGCTCCAGTGAAAGATAGCCTTCTTTAATTGCCATGCAAAGCTGTTCAACATACAGAAATACGCCTTCACTTTTTTCTAAGATACTTTCAATTACCTCATCTGCATTTTGAATATCTTCAAGCTTATGTTTCAAATGATAGTTGATATACTCAATAATATCTTTCCTATTATTATCTGTATTTGTCTCTAGTATTGTAGCATTAAGCCATTGCAAAGGTGTTGTAACAGAACTTTCTGGTCTGCTTGTAAATATAAAACCAAACCATTTAGGTAATTTCAGCATTTCACGAGCCAGCATCTCAACCAAGGGATTTCCCGCCTCATCCGCCGCCTCATCAAGAGCATCAATTAAAATCAGGAACTTTTGTCTTCCACCATCAATAACAGAAGTAAGTGGATTGGCTAACAAATAGTCAAATAATTCCGATTCATTTCTATCATTAAGCTTGTCCAGTTCTGGAAGTGTAAGCAAATATTTGCGATAATCACTTAAGCGAGTGGCTATTTGAAATGCAATACTTTTAATCACCTGACGAGCATCTCGATGATTAGGCTTGTTCCACTCGCAAAATTGAGCTGCAATTATATTTTGCTTATTTCGATGTACAATTTCGGCTGCCAAAGCGCTTTTCCCGACACCTGGTTGTCCTACAATCCAAAAAGCACGAGAGCCTTCATCTCCTTCATACCAATCTTGCAGTTCTTCAAGCAGCCATTTTCTACCTATAAATCCTCTCTCCAATAAAGATGCTACCCTTGCATCCGAAGAAATTGGAGTAAGTAAAGCATTTAGTTTCTCAATTTCACCGGCAAATCGTCTGTTCTCTTCACTTTCAATGACCTGAACAATTTCATTGAATTTTTCACCATACCACTTTTCCCAAGAATCATTTCCCTCTTCTTTTAACCTTTTCCATTCCTGCATATCTAGCCACTGCATATGGCTTACAGTTGGAGGTGGAGATACTTCACTCTCGTTCTCAACCAATATGGTTTGGATATTTCCTCCCTTCGCACCAAGTGCAATACCAATCTCATCCAAACACACTCCCGGGTTACGAGTAGAATGTTGAGAAAGAAATGCAAGTACTTTATTACTTTTTACGATACCTTCAGTTATAGCATGTCTCCAATCATCACCGTACTTAATCTCATTCTTATCAAACCACACATCATGCCCCCGTTTTTCAAGATCGACTTTTATCTTCAATACCAACTCCTCATTTGCATCATGACCATAAGAAAGAAAAATGCGCAAAGGTTCTTTAAGTTTTATAGGTTCAGATTGTTTTGAATCATTACTGTCCTCTCCAATATACAAAAGGCCAACACCCTTTTTATCTTCTGCAAGATCTTCAAAGATTAGCTCTTCCTTTACCTCTTCAAAAAGATCAGTATCATGATCAATTAATGAGATAAGTACACTATTTTTTGCTTTTTTATGTTCTTTTAGATAGTCTAAGACTATTTGAGTTGCATTTTCAAGAGTCATATTATAGATTTAGTTGGAATATAAAAAAATTACTAAAGTAAATTCACCTCATAATAAAGCTATTCGCCTTGAACATACCCAATCCGTCTTGGCCTTTCTACTCTGCTCTCTACTTTTATATAGGATGATATCAGCTTATTTACATCCTCATATTTTATAAGATTTAAATCATTTTCAGACTCACTTTCATTATATATAATTCTACTGGCATGAATCAGCTTTAACTTCTCAAATAAGTTTCTACACTCCCTGGCATTACCAAAGTGTTTTGATTTTTCTTTTGATAAAATTGTAATAAAGTTATTCATCGCCTCAATTGCTGATTCTTCAAGAACATAACTGGCAGCATCAACCATTTGAAGAAATATTTGCACCAATGCATTTTCATCATAGTCTGTAAAGTTTATATGATATGGAAAGCGACTGGCTAAACCCGGATTTGAATCTAAAAACTGAAGCATTAATTCTGGATACCCTGCCAAAATAACACAGGTTGAATCCTTTATATTCTCCATTTCTGCGACTAAAGTATCAATGGCTTCTATTCCATAATCCTTTTCACTATCTCTTTTATACAATGCATATGCCTCATCAATAAACAAGATACCTCCTCGCGCCTGATCAATAAAATTTTTCATGTTAATTGCTGTCTGGCCAATAAATTGTCCAACAATATCATGACGTTTTACAACCACAACATGACCTTTACTTAAAACACCAATACTCTTATATATCTCCCCTAGAATTGAGGCTACGGTAGTTTTTCCGGTTCCCGGATTACCTGAAAAGATTGAGTTTAAAGACACTTCATCATTTGATTTTCTAAGCTTGGTCATTTTAACAAAAGCCGCATTGTCTTTAATTCCCTGTTTAACATCATCCAGTCCAACTAAATTGTCTAAATCCTGCATAATTTGAGTTAAAGGACGCTTTTCTTCTAATAAATATTCATCTTTTATAGCATCATAAACATCAGACCTTGTAATGACTTTTAATGACTTTTCTAGCAATTCTCCATCTCTGATAGCATTATAGTACCTTACCTCACGATCCAACATCGTTGATAACATTGGCCTAAACTGATGTGGTGTCAATTGCTTTTTCAAGTATTTAAAATACTCTAACGCCAATTCTTTTGCATCGTCATTTAAAGAATATTCCTTCTCTTTTAATCGATTTTGGAAATAACTCAGAAGATGATTCTCTGAATACTGACTAAAATGAAATATATGTTGAAAACAAACCCTTAACAATGGATATAAAGCATCTTGTTTTTCCCAGGCTGACTTTTCAATTGAAAGAATAAATATATTCTTTGTATCTCGTTCCATATGATTGCACAAAATTTGAACTAAATCTGATTTTGTTACATCCAGATTCATCAAACGTTCGGCTTTCAATTCCTTCTCCAGATTTTCAATAACGATAATCTTTCGTCCCTGTCCTTCCAGAAAATTCCGTAAACTATCTGCTGAATCAATTTCATTAAAACTATATTGAACAACCTCTATCTTTCCATCTTCATAGATCTCATCATTAACCGATTTTAAAAAGTATTTAGCGGTTTCAACACCTACTATATTGTTGGAATTAACCAACACCATATTTAGCGATAATTCAAAGATATTATTCAGAGTACTCTCATTTAAAAATAAAGGTTTGAGCTCATCTATATAGTTAAGAAATTCAACTGGAGCAATATCTTTGATTTGAAAGTCATCCGACTTATTCTTTGTCAATACTTTTTTAATACTATCCGGCTGTAAATATGTAGACAAACTATTCACAAATTCGTAAAAATTACTCGACACATCATCCAACTCATCCTCGGGTAATGTTTTAATATCAAAATCATCCAGTAATAAAAAATTAACTTCTTCATCCGTATCACATTCCTTATTATATTCATCAAAAGGATCTTCGCCTTCCCCGGCAAGAGCTACAGATAAAACTTCGATCTCTCTTTCTTCAGGTAAAATCTCCTCTAATAGAGTAAGCATCTCCTCACGTTTTAAAGGAACTCGTTTACATTCTTCAGAATCAGAATCCTCCTCATCTATAACAATAAAAAAATGAATCATATAAATTACATAATTCCTTTCTGCATCACATTTATGCCCTGCTTCTGTTAGTAATAAAAGATCTACATTATCTATACCTGTAAATAAAACCCTAACATTTATATCAGATATTTGTCGTTGAATTTCCCTTAAAAAGACTTTTTTCCACCCTTGATTGATATCTTCTAAATAATCAATATATAAATCAAATGCTTCATCTATCTGATTATTTGCAAGTTTTTGATTTGCTTTATTTATATAGTCCCAATTATTCATTTCTTTCTTTTTTTGTTCTTCTATTACTTCTTTCTCTATAAAATGAAAAGGAGCTTTTGTAAAACATTCAAAATCTTCCCCGGCTTCGTATAAATCTTCATCATCACCAGGATAATACCAAAAAATATCTATTCTATGATGTTGGATTAGTTTGTCGATCTTAATCAGAAGGTTATTTATTTCTCTAACAACAGAATTAGGTACATAATCCATACAGAAATTAACTGTAGTATATTCTTTGGGTGAATCAAAATAAAGATCCATCCAATCCATCAGTTTCTGAAATAATTCTCTTTGATCGGAACAATACATTCCCTTAATCCAAATTTCTCCAGAGTGTGCATCTGCTGTTATTTCTGCATTTGTATGAAAAGTTGATAATCTAAGGTTCTCTAACATTTAACTCTTTCTATTTGGCTAATTTTCTATCACTTAAATGTATTAAATGTTACATTTTATTTTATTTCTTCCTGTTCCTTTTTCCGTTTTAATAACTCTGGAATATTTCTAATTGTATTTCTGTCATATTCTTTAGTTTCTTCAGATAATTCAGCATAAGAAATCATATCACAATGTATTTTTTTGCTATCATCTTTTTTCGGTCCATAAACATGACCAGACAAAGCTTTATTTGCCCACCAACGGTTGTGTTCCATCTCTGATAATATCTCAATCTGTTCATCAGAAAGATTTCTTAATCCTTCCAAAGTTTCACTGGAATCACCAATTGCCCTTGCCTTAATAGCAATATGATCAGCCTGCTCTCTATTGGCATTCTTATTTTCATTGGATAACTCATCCCAAGGATATTGTGTTGGACGTTTATTGGGATTATTTTTTGTTTTCTCGTCAAGATTATTCAGATAATCACTATGTATAAACTTAGCTAATTCATCAAGTTTTTCATTAAAAAGAGATTCATGTGTAAATACCTTTTCAATAACATTAAACTTATGAATTATTAATCGATTTAAATATTTTACATCGTACCATTTTGTAAGAATTCCATTAGGTTCAACCAATGACATGATAACATTCAATTTTTCAGAAAAGTCAATCTTAGCTAATTTATTAAGTATATTGGTACTTAAGGAATCATCTTCACATAAAATATACACTGCTGAAAAAGGATGTTTCTTATATATCTGCTCAAATTCCTCCCAATCAAAAATATCTAAATCCTCCTGGTTTAAATTCAAATCTACAAATTGCCTGATAGGTTTAACATTACGCTCCAAACGAGTGACCATTTTTTTATCTTCATGAAATAAAGTAATATTCATTTTTTTAAGATTTGCATAATGTCCCATTCTGGCAAAACGTAATAACACACTTTGAGCTAACATTCCAGACCCAATTAAGGCAATATGCATTTGTGGATCTTCAGGGCTAGATATATTAATATAATTATCAGGAGAAAACTCATTAAATAATACACGAGCAGCTCTTTCTTTTGATGAGAAAGTTCTGATTTGACAATTATTCACATTCATATTCTGAGCAGAATAATTCTTAAAAAACTGAATATCTTCAAGTTCAGCCATCTTTAAATCATTGGCTACGTGAGTTAAAAGTAGATGCTTTCTATCTTTACCTTTACTTTTTAAATATTCATAAGCAGCATAGGTCTCTACCAGATTTCTATCATCACTCTCGTTTATAAAAACAATAGCATTTGATTTATGAGCAACAATTTTTTTAAGAAATGAATTGGATTGAATATCACCTTCAATACACGTAATACGCCTATTGCTAGTTGTACTTTTATTTTTAAATTCTTTGGGATCAACTATAACAACTACTTTATGTTTGTTATTTATTAAATCCTTAATTAAATAGTCAGCCTGCATATTGAAAGCACTAACTATAATGTGTTTATTTTTAAACCTTAACACAAACAATCCAAACTGATTATGAAGAACTGTAATTGCAGTTATAATTGCGGTATATAATACCACTAAAGGAGAAAGCCATCGTGCAATTTCCAATGTTACAGGTAATGGTGATTTAAAACTATCTGGAAAATCCATTCCAAAAAGTCCCAATGAAGAAAACCATAAATCGTAGGTATTCCGGTCTTGTTTCATTGTTTCAAATAAAATTTCAAATCCGTGTACTCCAAGAGCAAACGAACAAAGGCCTAAGACTCCTGTAATCAACCAGGCATAATTTCTTTTATTCATAGTTTAGTAGTTCTTTTATATTAAAGTAGTATTTTATATCATCAATCAATACCAAGTATATTGTTACTATAAAAAAGTATTATATTACAACTGATATATTAAATCTAATTGAGGTTAAAGAATAAATTAGATACCTAAGTAGACCATAATTATTCTTGAAAAATTACTTTTTAACACCTAAAACTATTAATATTTTAGTTATATGCATTTCTATATATTGAAATATGATCGAATATATGACTAATTGCTAAAAATGTTTGATAAATGAAAATGATATCAAGAATAGAGATGAACTCTTACTTATTCTGATTAGCAATTTTCCATTCTATTAATTTCATATATAAGCTTTCGATATTATTTCACCATAGATGTTTGCACGATCTCCTCTACCCCACAAACGGACCTCCAATATACCAAAGAGCATACTGATGCGGATTGTTATCGGATGCGCTACGGATTTTCTGCGGGTACTATAGACCGATGCTCACCCGCAGCCTATCCGCAGAACACCCGCAGAAACCCGTTCATTATCCGCAGCAGGTCCGCAGCTAGTATATAGAAAGTCCGTTTATGGCCCGATCATGCACAGTAAAATGCCATTTTTAACACTTTTGTGCACAATTTCTTGCCGTTTTTGACCAAAACATGCACAATTGGCCTTAAAATAACCTTTTTTGACTAAAAAAATTAAACAAACCACATCCACACAACAATACAAACCTCTAATAATCAATAACTAACAACATTTAAAAAGTAACGGTAAAATTACCGTTATTTTTTCGTCCATCCCCTTGATATAATTTAGTCAATGAAAGCTAAGGGAAAGGATTCAAGGAGAAAGGATAAAGGTTAAAGGAACAAGTTAGCTCTTTGCTCTAATCCCTACGCTCTAAGCGAATAACATCGGCCGATAACATGTTTAACCCGGTCTTCTTTATTACCTGATCAATAATAGAGAGGACTACAAAAACAGAAAGCGGATCACCCTGTCAGCAGGAACTCTTACTACTGTTATTCCAAACGGCAACCCAAAGGTACAAAGTTGGAAAAACAGGGGCTAATAAAGCCAAATATGAAACATCAATAAAATTAAAAATCGCAAAAATAAATAGTCATGGGAAAGTTTGTTAAAGGTTTAAACGGAGGTTTTTCAGGAAGAGTAGGTAGCACAGTAGGTAGCAAATGGAGAGGTATCAATTATATGAAATCGCTTCCTGATATCAGAAATAAAAAGTATTCAGAGAAGCAAGTAATGCACAGAGCAAGGTTCGCGTTTGCTGCCCGCTTTTTACAACCATTATACCCTGTTTTCAAAGAGGGGTTAAAATCACAAAGTGTAAATAAGTCGCCACAAAACGCAGCATTCTCAGAGTTTTTAAATTATGCATTAATAGGTGAATATCCTGATTATGGTATTGATTACCAAAATCTGGTACTTGCCAAAGGAAGTGTTCAGGTGGCAGATAATCCGGCAGTAGCTATTACAGATGGACGTATTGTTTTCACATGGTCTGATAATCCCAATGCATTAAAATATGTTGGAACAATGCAGGCTCTATTGGTTGGTATTGCAGAGGGTGGTTATACTAGCTATTCCATAGATGAGTTTACCAGAGCAGATGGACAAGGTAGTTTGTATATGCCTAATGCACCATCAGGAACTCCAATACATTGTTACCTGGCTTTTGCTTCATCAGGAAAAACGAGTACAGCCAGCAATAGCGTTTATCTGGGTACGGTAGCTGTCCCATAAAAACAACCAATAATCATAGTTTAATCAGTTAGCTACTATCAGAATCCTCTTTGCCTTAGTCAGGGAGGATTTTTTATTATTATAATTACATCAATCAAGGGTTGAAAGTAATGGTTTAAAAGGCTAAGAGCCTTTTGAATAGGATAAATCCAATACTTGATTCGCATTAATTATGATTATTAACGCATACAGGTCTTTCAGACGCAATCTGGTTAATACATGCAGAAACCTGTTTGTGTTGATTATAAATATAAAACACCCTACACTAAAGTCTGTGCACTTGAAACAACATTTGGGCGAAACAATATCTATTTATACTATTTTAACATTTCAACTAAATAGTCTGGTATTCTATTTGCATTACACAAGACATTACAAACCAAACACATAAAGTCATGTTAGCTACTCTTCATAATATCACAGACGCTATCATCATCAGAAAATCCTTAAAATGGAAAAACTGCTTTTTAACTGATGATGAAAAAACAGATTGCAATAATATTTTTAATCAGATGCAATTACGGCTTAATAAATATTTAAGCAAGCTATCTAAAAACATTAAGAATACGGATTTAGTTTCTCATTGTATCAGGAATGTATATTCGATAAAATCACGTTTACAGGAAAATGAATGGCCATTGCCATGCACATTAACACAAAATGAGCAAAAGGTTTATTTGCATGATTTTAATTTTTATCTGATGCTATGCGGAATTTTAACTAAAGCCACTACCCTTTTTAAAGGTTATTTTCCGTCAAAAGATCGCTTATCATATGCTCAAACACTTCCGGTAATAAAAGGCAACTCACGACGAATAGTACAAACCATAAACTTATTGCCCGAAACTCCATGGATGCACACTATACAAATAGAACAACAAAAAAATAAGTTTGTACATTCGTTAGAATTGATAGATCAAAAAATTTCGGAATTGGTCCCATCCTCTCCTGCTTATTCTTTTTTATCGGATTATCGGATGTCGATTAAAGGTTACCCTGTTAATTTAAAACAGGAAAAGCATATGGTTAAAACGCATCTAAACATATTACAGATTGTTGATGAATATAGCAATGAGGATTCTTATTACTTAGTCAGAGAATTGATGCACGAAGGATTTCAATTGGGCTGGTTGCATGAAGAAACCAAGAATAAATATTTTAAGTATTATAATGATGGTAATCTAATCAATAAAGACTTTACGGATGAAATTAAAAACTTAAAGTCTGCACAAAAGAAGTGTAAAAGGTTACTATCGCAAAAAATGATTAAAAACGAACGTATCATCAATCATATTAATGAAATCATAACTCAATTATCTCAAAATATTAATAACGAAAAGGTTTCGAATGAATACATAGAATGGACTCATAATCCCAAGGATTTTGTAAAGGCCATACACAAATTTATTTCAAAGGGATATATGAATTTTAAAGGAAATACAGATATGCAACCCATAGTTGAACAGCTAACCAGATTTATTAAAGTCAGAAAACTTAATAATAGCGGCAACCTCACCACTACCAGTTTATTAACCTATTTTAAAAAAGCGAATTGTGGTGATTTGATATGAAATCAACTAAGGTATTTAATCCTGAGTTCAAATTGAATTACTGAGCTCAGGATATACTTTATTATCACTAATCTTTTATTAGAAATCAACATGGTATATTTTGAACCACCAAATAATCTTATTTTGAACCATTTGCAACTACATAGGGCACGCCCCGGAATATTATTAGCGAACTCTTAAAACAACCATAATTTTATTGCCATAACTACAATTGCCAAAAGAAGAATCCTCTTTATCCAAACATCTCCTTTTTTAATACTAAATTGACTTCCCAAATACCCACCAATTGAACTTCCTACAGCAACGGTTAAACCAACCTGCCAATCTACGATATCCTGCCAGATAAAAATCAACAACGACGATATTGTATATACTAATGCCACCGTTACTTTAATTGCATTTGTTTTCAGTAATGAAAACTTATTTATTTTCACCAGGGTAAGAATGATTATAAAACCAATTCCGGCATGTAGAAAACCGCCATAAATACCAATGAAAAAGAAAGCAACAGTTCCCCAAAATTGACGTTTCCCGGTAACCAGCTCTATTTTTCCAACTTTATATGACGGGCTTGTTAAAATCAGTACAGCTACAACAACCATTACAACAGACAATACTTTATTCAGTATATCAGGTGATATTTCCACTGCAATAAAAGCCCCTACCAAGGATCCTAGTAAAGCAGATACACTTAAATAGATTGGGTACGATCCTGAAATAATCTTATGTTTTCGGAAATTGGAAACTGAAATAATATTTTGAGCCATTAATGCAACTCTGTTTGAAGCATTTGCAACTACAGAGGGAACACCTAAAAATATCATTAGCGGAAGGGTAATCAATGAACCTCCTCCTGCAATTACATTTATAAAACCTGCAAATAATCCGGATAAAACCAATAAAGTATAATCTAATATTGTCATAACATAATGTATAATTCATTCAAAAACAGAACAAAGCCGAAATCTATAATAATTATTATAAAAATCGGCTTCTTTTAAGGGAGTATAGACTCAAAATTTATTTTGGAAACTTATAGTTTCTAATTATAGATTCGAATTCAGATTATTAGATACCTAATGCCTGACCTCCACCAATTTGAATTGTTTCGGCTGTAATAAATGAGGCATCCTTACTTGCTAAAAAGGAAACCACAGATGCTACTTCTTCAGGTTGACCAATTCGGCCTAATAAAATACTATTTTTCCACGATGCAAACACCTCAGGTTTAGTCGATTTAATTTGTGCATGAAAAGGAGTATCAATAGTACCCGGAGATACAGCATTCACTCTGATTCCATATTCGGCTAAATCTTTTGCCAACGCTCTTGTTATTGCATGAACTCCTGCTTTTGATGTTGCATAAACACCAGCTCCGGGACCACCAGCATTCCATCCCGCATTGGAAGTATAATTAATAATGGAAGCATTCTCTCCTTTTTTCAGGAAAGGAATTGCAGCTCTTGAGGCATAAAATACCGAGTCAAGGTTCAATGCCATTACAAACCTGTAAAATTCTGTTGTCATTTCTTCAAACCTCGATCTTCCACCTAATCCTCCTGCATTATTTACCAAAAGATCTATTTTACCGTACTTCTCTCCTATTTTATTTATATTAGAAGTTACCTCTTCTTCACTTGTTACATCAAATCCATAATACTCAGCAGTTACACCCTCTGCAGCAAGCTCTTCTACTCTTTTAGCTCCTTGTTCGTCCTCAATACCATTTAATACTACTGTGTATCCATCTTTACCTAGCCTTTTAGCAACTTCGAATCCAATTCCACCTGTTGCACCTGTAATTACAGCTATTTTCTCTTGTAAATCCATGATTTTTAATAATTTTAAATTTCTAAATTTTATATATTGATTTAGATGATACTCTCAATAATCCATCCGGGTCATTACGCCAATAATTTCATCCCGGTTGGTTATTGAGAACACATAAAACATAATTGATTTTTTATTTTTCTACTGATTTAATGTCTTTTGCAAAAAAGTATATTGCACCTATTCCCAGGGGAACAAAAACTGCAATAGCTATGAATATTGGTGTGTAAGAATATTTAGCAACAACTGGCACTAAAAAATTCATTATAATAACAGAAAATACACCTACCATTCCACCTAATCCGGCTAATGAACCAACTGATTTGCCACTAAAAAAATCACTCGGTAGTGTTTGTACATTACCAATTGCAAACTGAAAACCAAACAATACAACAAACACTATTAGAACGAATCGTAATGCTGTTGTGCCCCAAATTACTGTAGCTAACAAGCCCAACACCATAATTACACCTCCGATTACAATCGTCGTTTTTCGGCCTTTATTTATAGACTTGGTTTTGGAAATTATTTTACCAGATACAAAACCACCGGCAATACTGCCTAATGCAGCTCCTACATATGGAACCCAGGCAAACATACCAACAGATTTAACATCAAAACGATAAACATCAAATAAATAAATCGGCATCCAACCTACAAATAACCACCATATTGGTTCCAGGAAAAAGCGTCCAAAAATAATAGACCAGGATTCCTTGTGAGATAGAATTTGTTTCAGACTTAATCCCTTATCATTTTCATTGGAATTCTTATCTACATCACTTTGTCCTTCAAGAATATAGTTTCTCTCTTCGTCTGTAACCCACGGATGTTTTTTTAGATTTGCCTTATTTATAATAAGCCATGGAATAATCCAGGCAATTCCGAATGATCCGACAATCATAAAAGTTATTCTCCATCCAAAAGCAACAAATAAAGCTGCAATTAACGGTGGTGCAATAACGGCACCGATTGAAGCCCCTGCATTAAATAAACCTTGTGCAATAGCTCTTTCTTTAATTGGAAACCACTCCGCATTACTTTTAACAGCCCCAGGCCAGTTTCCTGCTTCTGAAAGTCCGAGTAAACTTCTGAAAATTCCAAATGAAGCCAACCCTCTGGCAAAAGAATGCATAAACGAAGAAAGTCCCCAAACTCCAATTGCAATTACATAGCCTATTCTCGTACCTACTTTATCAAATAACTTACCAGAGAATAATTGGCCCAAAGCATAGGCTACCATAAAAATATTTAATATCAGACCGTAATCTCCCTTTGATAATCCTAATGTATTGGCAATAGAACCCTCAACATCTTCTCCTCCCCACATTATTCCCAAAGTACTACGATCAATATAATTTATTACAGTAGCCAAAAATATTAAACCAATGATCCACCATCTAAAACCTTTAATCTTCATATTTTGTAGATTATTTTCAAGATGCATAAACATCCAATTGTTAAAACTTAATTAGACTCTTTTTTCTTTTATTTCCCGAAGTAGGAAGTTTTTGTTCCATCAAGAAAATCTTCTCTAACAGGGCTAAAAACATCAATTAAAATGCCCTCTTGTAAACATACAGCACCATGTATTATATTGGGCTCTATATAGACTCCATCCCCACCTTTGATTATCTTTTTCTCATCACCAATTGTAAACTCAAATTCTCCACTTGCACAATAAGTTGATTGCGTATGGAAATGTTGATGAGGAGATCCAATAGCTCCTTTTTCAAACTTAACTTTAACCATCATTATCTGATTGTCCCAACCCAAAATCTGACGACTAACTCCTCCTCCTAATTCTTCCCACTGAATATCATCTGATAACTTAAATTTTTCACTTGATCTTTTCATGTCCACTATTTTAAAATCTATTTTTATGTATAAAATTCTACTTAAATAAATTATAAGGCCCCTTCCATTCGTAGGCCTTTCCATCAACCATAACTGAATGATTTGTTGAGGAAGCATTGTCACTATTGGCTATAGCCAATATCACTTTTGTTTTTAGATTTAATTCTATTTCAATTACAGTGTAATTAATGTCATTTTGGATTGTTCTGATGTTGGTAACCTGTCCCATCTGATCACGAACCAATTCGGTATTAAAATCATTTTTACCATGTATTTCTATGGTACTAGCAAAGCATGATGAAGATTCGCATGTTCTTCTAATCATAAAAGCAGGTTCGTTACGCAAACTAAATTCCGGATCCATTGCTCCTATTCGCATAAAATAGATTTCATCATTTTTATGATTCTCTGTGGTATAAGTGTAAAATTTACGACCTGTCATCCACATTTGCTGATAACATGAGTTACTGGTTTGACCTTTGCCTTCCTCCCAAAGGTGTTGATATCCTGAATCACTTCCCATATTAGATCTGGAAGTTGTATTTGTTTTATATTCAGCATTTGTATACAAAGTCTGTCCCTGATAATAATAAGGTAAATCATAAGTATGTATATTTTCGGCCTGAACATTAATGATGTCCACAACAATAGGATTCCTTGACAGATCTTTATCATTTATAAGAGCAATGGTACGCTGTACTTTTGGCGAACCATAAGCATTGTTTTCCTTAGCACTTACAATTTGAAACTTTTCATCTTCTGCGTAAAAAAACCAATGCTCTGATGCGTATTTCTCAGCTACTTTTAGCTTTCCATTGAACTGACTTTTTTGATCTATTACTAATGTATTATGTGCAACAGTTTGTTTTGACCATGTATCATTTTCTGGTAAATATCGGCCTCCATGTTTGCTTTTTATATTCACATAACGCGCAGCTCCATATTCAGAAATAACTTCATTTCTATCATCATACATCATAAAACCAAGTCGATCAAAATGTCCGTGACCCATACCTTGCGATGCATAATCCATTACAATACAAGTTCCATATTTATCATTTGAACCTCTCAATATGCCAATAGCACCCTGATCACCTTCTGCACCATCTCTTAGTTCCATTGATTTCCATTCAAAAGGAACCTCCAATCCTTTCTCTATATCCTGAGCCACTTTTAACCCAGCATCACTTATCATTACCATACGTTGTAATTTTGCAATACTAAGTAGTTCTTTTTCTTTAGGAAAAGCATTATAAATAATATCCAGGGCATTAATTAGTTCCGGTGATTTAAATGACATATTCTTAACAGCATCATTTAAAGGAAAAAATTTACCTTCTGTATCTGTCATTTGTAAAGTTGCCAGCACAGCTTTTTTTAATATCTGGTCTCTGTACTGAAAAATCTTTAAATCCGGATTATTGTTATCAATTGCCTGTGCAAACATTATAAAAGGAAGCATCGAATACCTTTGATAATAAGGGCCTTCTGTATAATAACCATCAGGTGAAAACAATAAATCAATTTGCGATAAGAATCCTTTTGGATCATTATTTCCTTCTTGTTTAACTCCATACAATGCTCTTTCTACCAATTCGTTATTACCTATTGCATATCCTGTCATACCCACTGCAGCTGCTGCCCAAACTGCATGATTATGGATTCGGTTGAAAACATGAATATTTTCAACTGACAGAAAATTTGCATACGGAATTAACAATTGGTTTTCAATCAACTCTTTTTCTGAATCTGATAAATAACTACGTACACAATCATATGCTTGCGAAGTATATACCAACCAATTTGCATCATTCAATTGTTGCCAAAACAATTTTCCCCTGGCATAAGATTTTTCAACAGGATGAAGTCCTAGGTGAGGAAACATATTTGCATACATAAACAGCATTGATTTTATATACTCTGCATATTTAGTATCACCAGTAATTTTATATAATTGCCCTGCACCACACATTGTTATATAATTCTGCTTATGAATATTATGTGTATATCCACCTGCAGGATCTTTGGGAACAGGAACTTTTATCCCTTTTCTCATTTCTGCATTAACAGTTTTAACCAGCCTTTTATAGGAATAATCGAAAATTGAATATTTACCTAAACTGCTGTTAATTTGCTTTGCAGCTTTATCAGTTAATATTAATCCTGTAGAATTTTTCTCACTGGCAACCATCGATGCTGAAAGAGCAATACATACAAGAAGAATAAAATATCTTACTGTTAAGTTTCTTTTGATCATGAATTTATTTTTTTTATCAATGCTCATAGGAAATACATTTATGATTCTTCAATTACAATATCCTTAATTACTAATGGTTTTATATTGTACTTCAATCCCTTTGAATTTTGAAAAATTACATTTGTGATTTTAGTAACTGGTCCTCCATTGGTTAAAAACACATCTATGTAGTTACAGGCATTCATTTTAATATTGTGTATTGAATTTACCTGTACGCCATGAGTGCTAATTGATGTATTAGTGCCTGATCCAACATTTTCAAATTGACAGTCAGAAATACTTAACATGGGACCAAAAGTGCTTTCATCTGAACCTCCACGATATAAATTCAGTGATGTTCCTTTAATGTTTTTAAATTCTGATTTTTTAATAATGACATATTCTGCATTATATCTTCCTAAATCATCAATTTCTTTATCCAATAGAAGAATGTCTCCAGTAATATTTTCAAATTTACAATTGGTAATTACCACTGAATCAGCCATTGTATTTTTGTAACACCTAAAAAAATCAAACTTCTTATTAACATTTAAATTACGCACGGTACAATTCTCCATTAAAAATTTATAATTCCGGTTCATTGAACAGTGACTAGTTGACACAATACAATTACCAGAATCATCAGGAGCATCTATTCCTTCAATTTCAATTCCTTTTAATTTTAAAGCACCATTATTTTCTATTACAAAAACTTCATCGTTTTGCGATATTATGATTGGCTTAACGCTATCATTAAAAGCTTTAAATGTTATCGTTTTTTTAATATTTAGCTTTTTATTCAGGAAGTAATTTCCTGTTTCCATTAGCTGGATTACATCACCATCATTAGCTAAACTAAGTGCCTTCCATAAGGTATTCTGACCTGGTTTTACATTTATTACTTTTCCTGTATCAAAAACTAATTTCTTTGTTGCTTTAGGATACCAATTTACTCCTGTTGAATCTTTCATCGCCACAGGAAATAATAAACTACATCCTACTCCTGTTTTCCCTTCAACTGTTGGAGTATTAATACCATATTTATTATGACTTAATTGTATTTCAACCGGAATAAATTTATTCTGTAGATTGACAATATTATTGCCTATGTAATTGTTTTCAAAAGAGATACCGTCCACATTATCATAAAAGGTAAAAATTGAATCTTTTGAATCATGATAAAATATATTATCCCGGATCTCAGAATTAACAGGACAAGCAGAACGTTCTTCATCACTTCCTGCACATAATTGAATATGATCACAGTTAATGAACGTATTGTTCGCAAATACACCTCCATCAACCTGATGATATCTGTTAATCGCAGAATTTGGCACACCATTCATTATTACTAAAGAACCCCTGAAACGATATCCTTTTAAATCGGAGAAGTAATTATTTATGGCCTTATTTCTTTTATTAATAATTCTTATACCACCTGTATAATCTTTATTATTTCCTAAAAAGAAATTTCCTTCTGCTATATTATCATTACCATGTCGAAAAGTAAGCGTTCCTCTACATTCATAAAAAGTATTGTTTATAAATTGGTTACCACACGATTTATTTGAGATAATTTCATGTTCACCATCGCATGATTCAAAATAATTATTCTGAACCACGGTATTACTATAATTCAACGAATAATGTGAGGTTCCAATCCTTAAAGTTTCGCCTCCATTCGATCCTAGATTTTGTCTAAATCCAAAATAATTGTGATCTATTATGTGGTGATTCTCCTGACATGCCTCATCAATCATTCTAACAGCAAAGGTCACCCCAAGGTTTCTCTTATCTAAAAAATTGCAATGGTCTATTCTGTTTCTTTTACCATATAAACTAACATATGTTGAAGATTGAAATCTCTCATCGGGATTAAAGTTATCTATCACGCACTCTGTTAACCTGCAATGATTAGCATATTTTCCCTTTTTGTATTTAAATGAGATTACTTCATTTGTAGGTGTTGAACCATCTTTAAATACAAGACCTTCAACAGTCAGATAATCTCCTCCTATTATTAATCGTGACTTACCGGTAATTATCACTTTACCATTATCTTCTGCCTTAAGAATAATAGGATTTACACTATCTCCTTTTGCATTAAATATAAATTCACAATCTCGCCAAACTCCATTTTGCAATTCAATTATATCGCCAGGCTTTGCACGTTTTTCAGCATTATCAAACTCATCAATAGTGCTAACCCTGAAAGTATTAGTATTACTACACCCTACGATCAAACAAAAGGTACATATATTTAATAATGTAATTAATAATTTCATTATATATTCTTTTTGAAAGTAACCTCAATTTAAAAAGCCCCCTAATTCTTTATAATTAAGGCTACTTTCATTATTAAAAACTATAAAATGACAAATTCAAGATGTCAATTTCTTTTAAAGAATAGTCTATTCACAAGTCATTCTGTTTGTTATCATTACCATATATGATATAAAACTATAGTAGGATTTTAAATGTATAACTAACACCTTTTTCCTTAACCTGAACCAGAACTATTTCTTTTTTATTATTTGCTTCAAATTTGATTTGTTGGCCAATGCACTCAACTGATTGTAACTGATCTCCACCTAGATTATATAAATTCAAAAGTCTGTTACTCTGATCTTTAAACTCTATTACAACCTGTGAACTTTCTTGAATTACTTTTACCTGATCTTTCAATTCCTTTACTCTAGAACCCGATGCTGAGGTATTAATATAATCGGCACCAACATTTTCACTGTTTAAAAGATAATTTGAGAAAACATCACTGGAAACTTCGTCACATCCCACATCACGATTTGAGACTCCACGCCCCTGACCATCAATATCGTCATTGACATATGACATATCACTAGTTGCTCTGTCAATTGCAATACAATTCTCTTCTGGTCGATAAATATCAGAAGCTTTAGCAAGAGATATATCAGTTAACAAAAATCCTTCATCTGAATCTATTCCAAGTTGGCCTGTTTCAGCAATATTTCCACTGAAGTTAACACCTGTAACAACATCGTAATCAACAACTATATCATAACCAGATTTTCCTTTTATCAGATTATTTACAACTGAAGATTCTATTGGAGGTAAAGTTTTCTCGCTATCTTTTCCTGCACCAATAGCAATAGGTTGCTTACAATCCACGATAGTATTGAAGCCAACTTTAGCATATTTTACCTGGTAATACCCTGATACCGGAGAATCAGGAATCCCGTTAACCATTGATATAGCAGCACGATAACTAGTTCCATACAAGGATTCAAAATAATTATTATAAACTTCATGTCCTTCGCCAATTATTCTAACTCCACCACTTTTTTTATCCGGATCGCCAATAAAATAGTTACCATAAACTTTACAATATGAACCATGACGAAGCGTTAAAGTACCATCACAATGATAAAATGTATTATATCGATAAATATTACCTACTGATTTATTTGAGATTATCTCAACTTCACCATCAGTTTCCTCAAACAGATTATATTCAACAATTGTGTTCGATTCATATTCAACCCAATCACTTGTACCAATTCTAATAGTTTCTCCACCATTCATCCCAAGTACCGGACGGTACCCAAAATAATTATGATCTATTTGATGATAATCGGGAGTTTCGTCCAACCAAACAACTAACGTAGTACCAATATTAGTTTTCCCTGATATTGTACAATGATCAACTCGATTATATGTACCGTATAAAGAAATCCATTTTGAATCAGTATTTATATCAGCAGGACTATAATTTTTGATTGTTACATTGGTTAATCTGCAATTATTTGCTAATGCCGATCCTCTTCTAAACTCTATTAAATTACCGGATACAGCACCATTTAAAAATTGCAAATCCTCAACAATTAAATACTCTCCTGAAATATCCAAAGTTGATGATCCTGTTAAAATCACCTGTCCAGGTGTTTCTGGCTGCAATCGTATTGGATTATTTTCCGTTCCATTTCCTTTAAATACGATTTCCTGATCGGTCCAGGTTCCATTATTCATCTGAATAATATCTCCAGGATTAAGTGTAGGTAGATTATTTATTTCATATGCAGAGGTTACATGATAAACCTCTGCTTTTAAATTGAAATATGATAATCCAACTATAATAATCAAAAACTTTATTATAAGATACTTATTCATATATCTTTAATTCCTTTAAAAATTCAAATATCTGATTATTAACATCTCTTTTCTGTTCGGTTGTAAATTTTCCATGTCCACCTCCTTCAACTTTCACAAACTGAGTTTTAATACCTTCTTTTTCAAGTGCTTTATGCAACTCCACTGATTGATTAAAAGGAACTATAGGATCAGCTGTACCATGTACAATAAAAACAGGAGGTGAATTTTTACTAACCTGAAATAATGGAGATACTGATTTAGCGAATTTTACATCTTGTTGATATAAGCCCAACCAGTTACGAACTGAAGAGTAATTCCATTCACCCTTAGGATATAAGCTTAAATCCGTAATACCATATTTATCTACAATAGCCGCCACTTTAAATGGTTTTGAATTTGAGCATTCAGACGTAAACAAACCGGAATCACATGTTAATCCAACCATTAAGGCTAAATGAGCACCAGCAGATCCTCCCATTATTACAACTCTATCCAGATCAATATTATATTTCTTATGGTTTTCAATCATATAAGCCAATGCACATCTAACATCTTCAATTGCAGCTGGAGCCGGAGCTACATCCACCAAACGATACTCAACATTAACTACAGCAAAACCTCTTTTGAAGAAATTTTTAAATCCTTTTTGAGATTCTTTTTCTCCATGATTCCATCCTCCTCCATGTATATTTATAACAAGAGGCATAGCAGTAGCATTCTCAGAATCAAAATAAATATCCATTCGTCCTTGCCAGCCATTTACTTCCTTATAAACTACATCTATTTCGTCTTTGTAATTGTCTGGAATTTCCACACCATGTTTAGTGTCTTTAGCCTGAGCAAATGAGCCAAACAACATCATAAAGACTAATACTAATATATTTGATTTCATTACTTTAAGTTTATTTTTTTTAATATTATTATTCATTATCTCCAATTGTAGTAACATCATGAGCATCCTTTAGCTTTCCGTCCACTATCATAAATGAATCGAAATGAAACTCTGAGTTTTCAATTGGAATATCGCTGGTTGTTCTAAACTGGATTCTGAATGTTTTTAGATTATATATACTAAATAGATCAGAAGAATAAGGATCAGCACTACTTCCTGAACGAAATTTTAAATCACTCATCCTCCAGGCAAAAAGTTGCCACCCTTCACCATAATCTGAACTATTTAATCTTTTTACGTAATGGGTTCCTCTATTACTTGTAACACCATCAACACTTTCTGATAAATCGCAATAAAAAACAAAGTAAGGTGTGGTATTATTCGTATTTATCCATAAATGTACCCATGGATCTTCAAACTCATTAATATCTATCAGATTATCATCTCCTTTATAGTAATATTCGGAATAGGTGCTACCTCCGTTATTATATTGACTCTGATCATAATTAATCAATAAACTTGCATAAAAATTACCTTCTGCAGCAAGTATTTCTTCATTCCCATTTAAACCTGTGGTATAAACAGGAAGTATTGATTTTTTCTGAGAGAATGGATCTCCACTAAAGTTTTCAAAATCCTCAATAATCCATTCTAACTTAGCTATAACCCTTAAAACAGCACCTGTAGATATTTCAGTTCCACCATACGAATATACTGATATCGACTGATAACCTTCCAGTTCCTCATCATTAGGAATTACAAATGAAAAGCTTGTTTCATCCTGAGCGGTAACTTCTACCTTTGAAGAAGCAAAATACACTGAATCAACAACATTCATATTATTACCAATTACAGTAATTTCTGAATTTATCATTGCTTTTGTAGGAACTGTAACAAACTCAGGCCATGATTTTTGCACACTAAATCCATTATCGTCTAATGTAACCGTAATATCACCACTTGCCGATGCATATACATATGACAATGTTGATACATCATTTAAATTAAATGGAATAGAAAATACCACTTCCTGGTCATCCTGAGAAACTATCGCAGCTTCTGTTTCACCTACAAAAATTTGCTTTATGTATTTAAGATTACTTCCTGTAATAACAACATTTTCATTTATATAACCTCCTGAGGGAATTGTTTCTAATACGGGTTCATTAAATATAATTGTTAATTCACCAGAACTGCTTGTACCCTCATTGTTACTATTCAGAACTTTTACAATACCATCTACCATGTAATTATCAATTCTGACTTCCATATATGAATTAGTAACTTTACTAACAATATCTGCTTGTACATCACCTACCCATACATTATCGGCATAATTCAGATTTTGCCCATAAATTTTTAATATAGCTCCTACTTCAGCAGAAGTTGGTTCAAAAGATTCTACAACGGGAATTTCCTCATTGGTGTCTTCTTCTACATATATTTTTTCATTACAACTACTCAATCCCAGAACGAAAATTACAGTTGTAAGAATATAATTTGAGATACTTATATATTTTTTCATCTGTTACAATTTATATTTCAACAGCAAGATGAAACTCGCTTTAATAACCTGAGTTCGATTAAAATTTTAGAATTCAGGTTAATAGTCATGTCTCAATAGCATTATTGTAAAAACGATTCTAAGAGCTCGGTTCATCTTTAAGTTTCTTAATATTATTCTTTAGTAACCAGCATTTTGAGTAAGATCCGAATTGATATCTATTTCTCTTTGAGGAATAGGCAGTAATGTTTGCCATGTTTCAATTGGATCAACATAAAATTCGGTATGAGAAGGATCGTTATAGTAAGCCTCTGTAGCAAAATGATTGTTCATTACTTGCTCTAAACGATCTGTTCTTTTTAAATCAAAATAACGTTGATTTTCAAAGGCAAACTCAACTCTTCTTTCTTGTTCAAGAAGCATTCTAAAGTCGTATTTACTACCTATATCACTCTCCAAATAACTTGATAAACCAGCACGGCTTCTTATCTGATTAAGAAATGGCAAGGCATCTGCTATTGTTTTATTTTCGAGCAATACTTCAGAATACATAAGTAAAATATCAGAATATCTTAGAACAGGCCAGTCGTTCTCTGCATCATTTAAATCAATAACCGGATACATATATTTATTCACAAATGCCTTATCTACAGTTACATTATTAGATTGATCATAATAGCTTTCCTGCAAACAAACATCTTTTCTCAAATCACCTTCTTCAAAAGCATTTATTATACTTTCTGTAGGATAATTCCAACCTTTTCCATCTCCATTTACCACATTACTACCACTTGTTAAAGGCGCAAAATAATTAGCAAAAGGAGAACCCAGATCAACATTCCCACTCATAAATCGAACTGCAAAAAGAATTTCATCGTTCATTTCATTATTATAATCAAACACATCGGCATAATCATCTAATAATTGATGAGGTGAATTTTCAATTACATCAAGAAGTAATTCTTCTGCAGCACTATATTCTTTATTTGTAAGATATACTTTAGCCAGTAAACCTTTAGCAGCCCAACTTGTAGCTCTTCCAAGTTCACTTTGATCATATGATTCAGGTAGATAATCCAATGCAATTTTTAAATCGTTTTTAATAAATGCCATCACCTGATCAATACTTGATCTTTCCATAGTTTTTGCATCCTCTCCTGAAATTGTTTCTTCAACAATAACGACAGGACCATACAATTGTACTAAGTTGAAATAATTATATGCCCTTAAAAATCTGCATTCGCCTTCGTATTGATTAATTAGGTCTGATTGCTCAAAACCATCTAATCTTTCAAGTATCTGATTATTTAATGCAATATCTTTATATCGCTTTTGCCAATATTCATCAATTAAGGTGTTTAATGTGGTTTGTGTATAGTTATCCAGTTCTCTGTATTCAGTATAAACAGCAACACTACTCTCAATAAACATCTGACTATTATCGGTATGTAATTCAGTTAGTGCCCACTCAGTCTCCATTGGATCTAACAATCCACTATAGCACGCAATTACTGCATTATCAATTTCTTCAACTGTCTTATAGTAAGAACCCTCTCCTATTTCTGATATAGGATTCAATTCCAGCATATTATCGCAGGCTATTAAAAATACAGCCTGTATTATTATTAGAAAATAAATGATCTTCTTCATGATGAAAACTTTTTTAGAAATCAAGGTTTAAACCAAAAGTTACTGTTCTAACTAAAGGAAAGGCTCCTCTTTGGTATCCATCTATTAACGGATCTGAGTAAGAAGAACTTGTAGAGCGAGCTTCAGGATTTATTCCTCTAAAATCTGAATTCATAAAATAAACCAGGTTATTAGCTGCTGCATAAATTCGAGCAGATTTAATTTTTAACTTTTTAGCTACGGATTTAGGAAGTGTATAACCCAAATTGACATTTCGTATACACCAATAAGAACCGTCATCAATTAAATAATCGGTATAAATCATATTCCTACCATTCCTTTCAAAAGGCTTTGTTCCCGGATTATCAGCATTAATCCATCTATCCAGATTAAAGTTTTTATTAAAACGGCGGGTTTCATTATAGTAACCATCACCTAAAAATATGTCACCTCCCTGAACACCTTCTACCAAAATACTCAGGTCAAAATTCTTGAATTTCAAATCACTTGTAATACCCCAAGTATAATCCGGAAATGGATTTCCTAATACAGTTCTATCATCAGCATTGATCTCTCCATCATTATTAATATCTGCTACTCTGATTCCTCCCGGAGCATCATCTGATGAAGATGGATTATTCGCTATTTCATCTGCAGATGCCCATACTCCAATCATTTTATAACCATAAAACTGAATTGAAGGATCTCCTACTTTTGCTAAATAATATTCAGATCGTTCTCCCTGTTTAATTGTTTGTGTTTCTCCTCCCAATTCTAATAATCTGTTTGAATTTGAAGCAACATTTACACCTACACCCCAACTAAAATCTTTCTTTTCAATAATATGTGTATCGAAATTAAGTTCCACACCACTATTTCGTACTTTACCTATATTATTCCAATACTGAGTATATCCGGTATAAGAATTTATTTCTTGCTGAAGTAATAATTGATCTGTTGATTTATAATAGTAATTGGCAATAATATTTAATCTAGAATCAAACAAACTCCAATCAAAACCATAGTTATATTCAATTGTTTGCTCCCAACTAATAGCCTTATTTCCTAATATATCAGCAACTTGCCCTAAACCAGCAGTTGGCGAAGAAGCTCCAACTCCTAACTGATAGTTTGCTGAACTTAGTGTATTTTGATGTGCATAATTCTCAATATCGTTATTACCTGTAACACCAACACTAGCCCTTAACTTTAATAGGTCAATCCAGGCTACGTTGAAAAAAGGCTCTTCTGAAACTCTCCATCCAACTGAAGCAGAAGGAAACCATCCCCATTTATTTTCAGTTCCAAATAATGAGCTACCATCTGTACGAAGAACAAAAGATGTTAAGTACTTATCTTTGTAAGCATAATTTGCTCTAGCTAAAAAAGAAACTAATGAATATTCTTCCTTATATGTCCCAGTTCCCTCTAAATCAAATGATGTAGCCGCATTTAATGTTTGAATGTAATCAGTTGGAAAACTAGATCCTTCGATATCAGCATTATCAATTTTTGTTTTTTGAAAAGTGGCACCAGCTAGAATATTTAAAGAGTGACTATCCTTCTTAAATTCATAATTCAAAGTATTTTCTGATAATAAATCGACAAATAACGAATTATTATAAATACCAACATTTGAAGTACCATCTCTGCGAGAACCTGCATTCTGATAAATCTCTGTTGTAGTATAATTTACATATACTCCATTAGATGATTTAAAATCCAGATTCTTTGCCAATCTGATTTTAACAAATGTATTTGTGAGCGTTCTATAATAATTATTAAAATAATCCTCATTATCACGTATATAAGCGGGACTATTATTGGATGTTCCCCATGGATTCGCGACAAACGATTCTCCTGTTTCCGGATCAGTTAATGTTATGTTTTTAAAGTGACGACCAAAAGCATAACTACCAATAGTTTCACCTGTTAACTCTGAAGTATATGCATTATGAAACACTGGCATAAAACTCGGATTCCGCATATAATCAGTAAAATTAGCCCGAGGGCGTTCCCTTTTTGCGTAAGATGGTTTAAAGTTTAATCCTACAGAAATTTTCTTATTTAACTTAGCTTCTATCTTTCCATTAAAATTAATTTTTTGATAGTTACTCTTTTTCATAATTCCCTGATCATCAGAATAGCTCCCGGAAATGGAATAACGAACTCCCTGATTACCTCCTGAAAAACTTAAGGAGTAATTATTTATTCTGGCCGTTCTTAAAGCTTCTTCCTGCCAATTTGTATTTCCTAAATCTTTAGATAATACATAAAGGGATTTTTCATAGTCGCTCAATAAACTTAATGAAGGTTCGACTCCACCAGCAATCGCTTTTTCTTTCATTCTAAACTCACCATATTCATCAGAATTCATCATTGGGTGTAATTCAATATAATTTTTCCATCCTGTATAAAATGAGAATTTAAAACGTGGCTTATCCACTTGTCCGTTTTTCGTAGTAACAATGATTACTCCATTGGCTCCCCTACTACCATATATTGCAGCTGAGGAAGCATCTTTTAATATTTCAACAGACTCAACATCATTCATATCCACCATTGAAAGTCCTTCAGGAACAGGGTATCCATCCACTACAACAAGTGGTTCATTACTGGCAGATATAGATCCCATACCTCTAACCCTTATACGCGGTGAAACTCCAACTTCTGATGTTGTATTTTGAATTGTTAATCCTGCCACTCTACCACTTAATGCCTGATCGATTGTTGAAACAGGTATCTGATCAAGTTTATCATTTGCTACTTTTGATATTGCACCTGTTAAATGAGATTTCTTTTGTGTTCCATAACCAACCACTACAACTTCATCTAAATCAGAGGCATCAGCAACTAGTTTTACATTGATATTGGCATTACCTACAACTTTGATTTCTTGTGACTCAAAACCTATAAATGAGAAAATTAATATCGGATCTTCGCCGGTTGTTTTGAGAGTATAAGTACCATCTACCTGTGTAATCGTTCCATTTGAAGTACCCTTTTCTACTATATTTACACCTATTAAAGGTGATCCATCATTTGAGTCATTAACAGAACCAGAAATCGTTTGAGCATTTATGTTGCCTATAATCGTTTCTAATAATATTAAGACTATAAAGATTTGTTTTTTCATTTCATTAGACGTTATTAACCACTAGATTTTCATAACTTTTGATTTTTTTTGTACATTTGTATAAACAATATACCCCCATTACATACTCATAAATGTCCACTTAAATGAGTGTGTTTAAATTACTTAGGATGTTATATTGTTATGCTTTTTATAGTGCGTTTCGGCGCACTTTTTTTATCCACTATCCACTTTCATATTTTCTTTTTTAAAGTTTGACTTTACTAAATTCAATTACATCTTTTAAATGTTCCAACATATATTTTTCGGCAAGGTCTCCATCCTGATTTTCAATTGCTTCCAATATTCTACGATGCTCTATAAGTCTAACATCTTTTTGTTCATCACTACATACATTTTTACTTCTGTATACTTTAAGAATATCTGGTAGAATTATCAACATCATAGTCTTAATAACAGAATTATGACCTGCTTCTGCTATTCTTAAATGAAATATAAAATCTTCATTTTCACACGGATACCCTTTAGATATCTTTGCCTCATAATCATCTAAAGCCGACTTTATAGCCTGTAAATCCTTTTCATCTCGTCTTAGAGCAGCCATCTGAACAGAGAATTTCTCCATCATTACTCTTGTTTCAACTAATGAGAAAAAGTCAGGCTTTTCTATTTTCATGATGTTTGAAAGCAATCCTTCCATAGCTGCTATATCAACGCCATTAACAACAACTCCACTTTGTGGCATTGTATTTAATATACCAACAAATTCAAGTTTCTTAATTGCATCCCTTATATAGGTTCTTCCTACTCCTAGTTTTTCTGATAATTTCCTTTCCGACGGTAATTTATCTCCAGGACGTAAATAACCTGTAATAATAAGTTCTCTTATCTGTCTTATTATTTTATCAACAGGTGATTCAACTTCAATTGCTTTAAAATTTTCTAATAGTTCCATAATGTACTCTACTCCCTTTAACTTTGGTTATTTCAGATAAAATATATAGATTTTAATATTTAAGCTTTAAAAGCTGTTTTTCTACTTGATTATAGTTTTTAATAACAACACTTACTGACATACCATAAACTGGTTGACCAATTTACAATAATAATACAAGAAATCAAAGTTATTATACTTTTATATTTCTAAATTATCTTTACATACAGCATTTATATTACAATCTACAAGCCTAAGACTATATATAAAATCTCTATTTTAGATTAAATAAAAGATTAATAACTCAACATTGGTCAACCAATACAAAATTACTTATCTAAAAAACAAAGAAAATAAGGGTTGGTATAAGTCATTTATGTATAACATTTGATTGATACTAACAATATTTGAAACAATGAGCTTATTAATGAGCTAGAATGGTTTTTATTTATACATATTTCCATTTCTCATTAAAACCACCTCACTAAATAGCACCCACAACAACTTTACTTGAAGAAACCACATTACCATTTCTTAATTGAACTAAATACACTCCTGGATTTAAGTTCGCTACTTCAATCTGATCTTCAGATATTTTACTATGCTCAATAATTATATTTCCTTTTAAATCAAATACAATTAAGTCTCTATTTTTTGTATTTGTTACTACAAAGCTATGTTTTACAGGATTAGGAAATATAGTTAAACTTTCTGAACACTTATTTTCTTTAATAGCTGAGGTTATATTCAACTCTTCAATAGAGAAATCTGAAAACAAAATTTCTTCGTCTCTTAGATTTTCTATATCATTTAGGCTTCTGTAAATCCCCCATTTAGGACGAAGAAATACAGCATCTGTTTTCCATGTTCGAATATTATCAGAATTATAATTCATCAATACCTCACCACTACTTATATCACGTATTTCTACATTATACTTACCAATTTCTGCATATGTAATCAACTCAGTAACTTCCACCCATCTTCCTTTAAATGGATCAAGAGGTACTTTATGTAATGTTCCCTGATCAAGACCTGAAGTATAGCGGATTTCTAATCTATCCGGAGAACTTTTGCGTGCAGTGAATGTAATTAATGGCATATCTGCATCCTCACCACCAACTGCTTTTATCTGATGTATATGACTAAATGCGGTGCTGGGTTGAAAACCTTCATCCAACTTAAATTTCCACTTATATTCTACTTGCTCTCCTAATACAGCTTTTAAATTATCAGGTGAACTACTATAGGTTTTGATTTCATTTCTCTGCCTGTCATATTTAATACATCTATCCGAATCATAATTTTTATGGATGTGAAAACGAAAAACAAATTTTCCTAATTCATTATCGTAAATCTGATCAATATGGTCCCCAAAATCTGGATGTTCACAATCCGGTACTTCTATAGCATTATATCCCGGAGCTAAAACTGAATTTATTAAAGTATAAGTATCCGTTGTCCCATCTGCTGTTAAAGTAATCTGAGCCTGTAATACACTAAACCTTACCACTATGAATATCAAAAAGAAAAAACGCATAAAGATTAATTTGTAATTCAACATAATTCCTGATAGTAAAAACTATCAGGAAAATAAAATACACAACAAATATGTATACAAACTACCAACTACTTAATCAATATCTTTTTAACCTTTAACTTACGATCTTCACCAATAAATTTAACAATATAAACTCCTTTTGAAAGATTTGCAGAAACAGTTTCGCCAGCATCAATTTTTTTATTCAGACACAAACTACCTGAAATATTATATACGCATAATTCTCCGGATTGTAACTCATTATTAGTGAACATATTTTCATAAACGATCATATCGGGTTGTTCAGATTTTGGAGCAGATAACAAACCTGTTGCTGTATCTGACCATAGACCATTCCATGTAGTAGATATACGAATACTACTGATTTTTACGCCCACTCTATTTTGACGAAAATCAATTGCTATAGCTTTATTTCCACTATCATAGTCCAATGAAACTATATCAGTACTTACAATAGATGCATTTTCCGATTCTGTTAATGTCATATCCGGATTTACAAACAATCTAACTACATCATCATTACCATCATCCTCACTACCTACTTTTTCATACTTAAAAACTAATAAATAAGTAGTATTGAAATCATACGCAGCAGATGTTTCAACAATACTCGAAAGATCTGTTTTACAAATACCAAAATTCATATCACCTTCGGCTGTTGATTTTACGCACAACCTACCTCTGACAAAACTACTTGCTGTTGAAGCCTCCCATGTAAAAAAATCATTATACGTAGTCTTTGCACTTTCAACATTAATAAGAAATGCTGCATATAACCCATCTTCTGTAATAGCTTCATTCAATACTCTTTTTGTTGAAATTCTGTCATTATTTGCATCGTCTGCAGAAAGCACAACTGTATTGCCTTGTTCTGAGGCTATATATCCTGGATAACTTAGCGAGCCCGATGCAATTACAGGACTTGAACCTATTTGATTTGCAGTTTTTAAGGTTAGATACCAATCTGTTTCCGATAATTCTGTTCCAGTTTGAATTATCTCTAAATCATCTCCATCTCCATAAGCATCAAAGTATTCTGTATGTTTTAATTGAGCATTAATTAAACAAAACATAAATAATCCGATAAATAGTAAAACATTCTTTTTCATAGTATAAATTTTAAATTTCATTTTAGGATAACCACACATTGGACATCCATTAATTGGTCGACCAATTTATATCATTTTATTTAAATTACCAAACTTTAATATTTTTTTACATATAAAAAAAGTGCACATTCCTCCATATAACCCTTATTTAATGCACTTTAAAAACACACAAAATACAGACTCCTATTTTACATTAAGTTCGAACACTCTTGGTATACCAATAATTATTTATTATTACCCAGTCCGATAATGTGTAAAAATTTGGAAAAGGATTAGATGTTCTATTAGGATATAGTATTCCTAGTGAAGCAAAAACTGCCGGATTTAAAATCATTGACAGTCATCTTGAAATGGAAATAAATTATAAAGCGAGAGAAGAAATGCAAAAAATAAATGGTGGAGTATATAAAAGAATACAGGTTATATGAAAAAGCTTTATCTATAATATGAATTTATTTTCATTTCCTGAAATGTGCTTTTTCTGTAATTTAAATGCAATATTGACACCTTGTATACTGTTTTCTTTCACATAAATTTCACCACCTTGTAATTCTATTAATTCTTTACAAAGAGGTAAACCAAAACCGGTGCCATTTTCCTTTCCAGTTCCTTTTCTGGGTTTATTAAAGGCATAATTAAAAAGATGACCTAAATCCTCCTCAGGTATACCTACACCTTGATCTTTTACTGAGATTTCAATATATGAGTGACCTACAGATTTAGAAATTAATCTTACTGAATTACCAGGTAAAGTAAATTTAATTGCATTTGAAATCAGATTTCTTAATACAGTCTTGGTCATATCTATATCACATTCAATACACTCATCTACTTCAATGTCCTTTATTAGCTTAATACATTTTTTATCTGCTAACGATTTATGTAGATCAACAGCATGATTAAAAAGATCTTCAATGCAAATTGTATTTAATTTAGGTTTTACCTGGCACCTTTCGATTCTTGACCATTCAAGAATATTTTCAATTAAATGCAAAGCTTGTTCAGATACATTTTCAATATTTGTAAGAATATTTATTATATCAGTTTTATGAAGACTTTCAAAGTCGGAATTTAGAAAGTTGGATAATTGATTCATATTACCGATAGGCGATCTTAAGTCATGACCTAAAATAGAAAATAATTTATCTTTAAATGAAACTAACTCTTCCAATTGTTGATTTTGGTCCTGAATCTTCTTTTCATAAGTTATTTGGTTAGTGATATCTTCAATTGATGCAATCATACCATTAAATTCGTTGCCTTCTTTCAAAATAGGCGTTGCATTTATTGATAATATTTTCTGTCCAAAAATTTCACTTTCAATTGCAAGCTTTATCCCATACACTGCTTTTAAATCCTTTTTAACTAAAGCAAAAGGCAATTTTTCTTCTGGTAATTTCGTTCCATCAAGATCTGTAACTTTCCACTCAGATGCATTGTATTTTATTGGATTATACTTATCTGCATAAATTTCAAGAATTTCTTCTCCTCGTTTATTTATATAATAGATATCCCCTACTTTATTTGTGAGTAAAATGCCTACAGGACTGGTTTTAATAATATCATCTAAAAGGCTTTGCTTCTTTTTTAGTTTTTCCTCAATTTCCTTGAAATCAGTTATATCAATGATTGTCCCAATCATTTTCACCAATTTTTCATCTTTATACAATAAAGATCCTCTACCATGCACCCACTTGACCGTTTTAGTTTTAACTGTTGTTATTTGATATTGTTTATCAAATTCTTCTCCTTTTGTGATCACTTTTTCTTGAAGGTAATTACTCATTGTCTCTCTCCATCTTGGATGTACAATTTTCAACCATCCTTCAATCGATTTGTCATAATCACCTGTAATTTCAAATATACTATTTAAGACTTTTGAACTCGACCATCTACCTGTCCCAAAATCAAGAGTATAACTACCAACTCTTGCAATTTTTTGAGTTTCATTTAACTTTTCTGCTAATATTTCATTTTTAATATGGTTATCAAGAACACTAAGTATATAACCACGTGATTTGTCATAGAATAATACTGAAGATATATGGCAACAGATTGTTTCTTTATATTTATTAAAAAAATAACTTTTATAACCTCTTATATGTTGTTTTTTCTTTAATTGATCGATGTACTTTTCTCGCTTTTCTTTTTTTACCCATAAAAATTTATCAATACTCGATTGATTTATTACCTCATCTTCAGTGAATCCTGAAACTTCTAAAAACTTTGAATTAACTTTTAAGATTTTACCTTCATCAAGTGTTGTAATTGTAGCGGGTTCTGGTAAATTATTAAAAATTAGATCAAATAATTTATTTACCCCATTGTCAAATATTAATTTTTCAGACGGAATATATGAATTTACTATTTTTAGTAGGTCATCAAAATTGGAGATATTCGTACTTTTAGTATTTATACTATGGGCTTTATCAGGCTTGTTAAAAATGATAGTTTTAACATTGGAATCATTACATTCAATTTTATTTGATAATTCATCAGTGGTAGAAATAAAATTATAATCAATTAATAAAATATCTGGTTTAGTATAAGTTACATTATCATATAATTGTTGTACTGTTTCAAAATGAATACAAATATTGCCCGATTTAGAAATATTAGTACATAATAATTCAATTATACGTATATCTTTTGATAACAAGAAAACAGTCGACATAACTTAGTATCTTTTAGGGTAATTTAGTGAATTTCAAATATTTTTCATAATGAATTATATTAAATAAGTATTAGTAGTAGCCACAATCTAAATAAAGTTTTTCATCAATTTGTTTTAATAATATAGTTGAGCTATTTACTGCTAATAATATGGTCAGTCATTCTGTATCTATTTTGCATATATCATTATTATTAGTTGGCTTTAGTATAAATGTGGCTGCTCCATTTGATAGACGCGAATAAATTGTTCTATCTGAAAAATCTCACAATAAAATAATTGTAAGTATATCATGCCACTCTTCACATATGTCTTTAGGAGTTCGAAAGCTATCTTTTTCGTTATGTAAAGGTCTAATAATGCATGGTCCGTTCTCTTTAAGCAGAAAATTCCATCCCTCTAATCCATCCTTAGCCTCAACAATATGAAGATTAAATAAGGAAAGTAATTTTTTAAAAATTATCCTTGATTAAATGGCGTCATCAACAATAAGTATTTTTTTCATAACAAATAGAGTTTATAATTAAACAAATGGTTTATAAGCATTATGCTTGATTACTAAAGATATAAGCATATGGTAAACTCCAAAATTTAGTAGATTAATGATTACATTTCTATGCTTGACGCAAATTACTAGTAATGTTCAAGTTGTTTATGATTCAACACATCTTTTACTCTTATTTTAAAAAAACAGCTGAAATTCAATTACTATAAAAAAGCTAATCTCACTTAATATACTTATACATCAAGTAAACTACACCTCTATTTATTATTATATCATACAATAAAAATTATTAATCAACTAATTATTTATTTTACTCAACAATGATTAGCACTTTACAGAAATAGTTACTAATTTACATATGAGTTTTTTTATATACAAAAGCAATACTAACAATTTGATTTGTAACTTTTTTATAAAATAAAATGTCCAAAAACCATTAATATCCTTTTAATATTACAATAGCATTAATATCAAATTAGCATAATACAAGTTTAGTTATTCCGTTATAGTTTAAAATGAAAGATATAAAATTTGTTTTTTGGCTTTAAAAAGAAATTATAAGAGTCTTTATCATAGGTAATGATAGAAATTATTGCAATAAAATTTAAGTATGGAAGAATCTAATCAGAAGGAGAACTTAAATGTATTAAAGTCAGAAATTAATAAGCTTCGAAAACAACTGGTTAAAGAACGAGAATTAAAGGACTATTCTTTGCTGTTGCAGGAGATTGTTGCTAAAAGTCCTTATCCTATGTGGATTTCTGATGAAAAAGGACTTATGCAAAAAGCCAATAAGGCATTATTGGATACTTTAGGTTTAAACAAGGAAGATCTTATTGGTAAGTATAACGTATTAGAAGATAGAAACCTTGAAAAGGAAGGAATTTACAATGAAATAAAAGAAGTTTTTACCGACTTAAAAACCTCTACTGTTATAATATCCTGGGATGGTAAAAATTCAAGAATTGAAGAAATTAGAAATGCCCCCAAAGTATGGATTGAGGCTAGTTTCTTTCCTATTATTAATAAAAAGGGAAATCTTACAAATGTTATATGTCAATGGTTTAATATTACTAGACAAAAAGAGGCTGAATTAGCTTTATCAAAACAAAATCAAGAACTTGAAAACATTGTTCATGAAAGAACAAAGGAGCTAGAAGAAAAAAACAAACAACTTGAACAAACATCTCAAAACTTAGGTGACATTCAATCAAAAATGATGGAATCTGATAAGATGGCCTCATTAGGATTTTTGACTGCCAGCATTGCTCATGATCTAAATAATCCGTTAAATTTCATCTATTCAGGCTACCAACAGTTAGTTGAATTACTAAAAGAAAAAGATTCATTAGATGCAGAAGAGAGTCAGATTTGGTTAGATGCTATTGATAAAGGAGTACACAACTGCATCAACATTATTAAAAGTCTGAGTCATTTTAGCAGAACAAATATAGAAGACAATGAAACTCTCGAAATACATAACGTACTGGATAATTGCCTATTAATACTTCACAACAAATTAAAATATCGTATTAATTTAGAAAAAGACTATTGCAAAAAAAACATTTCTATTTCAGGAAATTCAGGACAGATGCATCAGCTATTCCTGAATATTTTAACAAACGCTATATATGCCATTCAGGATAAGGGTGAAATAAAGATAGAAACAAGACTAAATGGGAAAATTATTACCATTAAAGTAAGCGATAATGGTTGTGGCATTAAACCCGAAAATATGGGAAAGATTAGGGAACCATTTTTTACAACTAAACCACCTGGCGAAGGAACAGGATTAGGTTTATCTATATCTCAGAAAATACTACAGGAACACAATGGTTCTTTGAATATTAAATCACAACCAGGACAAGGCACTACGGTAGAGATTGTATTAGCCATAAAATAGCAGAGCATCCAATACACTTTAATGAATCCAAGAAGCACTATAATGCTTCCTGGTTCTCTGTCTGATTTGCTTCTAATTTTTTAACCATTTTCTTTTTCATTTTAATTCGTTTAATTTCATTGGTTAAAAAATTAATACTATCCTCATTATAAGCTTCAAATTTTGCTTCTTTATAAAGATTTAGAGCTTTATCATATTCATGTTTATATTCAAATATTAAGGCTTGTAAACTATAAGTTTTTGATAAATCTACTCCTTTCAATTTAACTGAGTAATTAATCAGCTTTAAAGCTTTATCATATTCCTTAAGTACAATAAGTACATAAATATAATCCATACATGTATTTATATCTTCAGGATCAGTTGCTAAAGCCCTGATAAAATACTCTTCTGCCTTCAGATAATTATTCATTTGCTCCTTATAAATTTTACCCATCAGGTAATTTGCGCCTGCATGCTCTTTGTTATAGCTTAATGAATAATTAAGGCTCTCTAAAGCCTCTTCCAAACTATAAGGATATTGATCAAGAGCTTTTATATAATATTGGTCTGCTAATGTGTTCATATTTATAATTTTATTCGATTAACTCCTTACGTAAATTATTCTTTAAAGATTTTCTTTTGTTTTTATAACTCTCATCTATGTAATGATTCTTAAAATCACTTCCATAAAATGTCTGTACAGGATTCCCTCTTTGTATTTCGGAATGGTTCTTCCATTCTTTACTGATTTTATCCTTCTGCAGATTTAATTGTTCTATTTTTAACTGAGCCAGTAGTCTTTCTTTTGCTAACTTTTTATTCTGAAATTGAGATCGGCTATCAGAGGCAACAACACTTATACCACTTGGATTATGCTTTGCTCTGATTGCAGTACTCACTTTATTAACATGCTGACCTCCAGGACCTCCCGAACGAATAGCCTGATAACTAATATCTTTATCATTAAAAGCGTATGATATTTCAGAAAGATCAATTTCATTTACAGCTACAAACCAATTTTTACGTTTATGATGTTTTCTGAATTGGCTTTTTCCAACCCACTGAATTGTTCCTATCCATTTTTTAGTAAATAGGTTTATATCCTCTCCTTGTAATTGAATACATGCAGAAACTACAGTACCATTTTCCACACCGGGCTCCCTATGGATGATATCATAATTAATACTCGATTGTTTTGCTTCTTCAATGATATATTTAAGTATTTGCGCTACCACCCAACAACATTCAGCAGGACCACGTCCTGACGTAATTTGTAATATTGTTTCCATTTTTATTGTTTATCCATTCTTACTATCTGAGGGTAAAATTTTCCCTCAACACGAATTAAATCACTTTGAGATGCTATTACCTCATCCAGATTCTTATAAGCTATTGGAGCCTCTTCAGTACCTCCACCAATTAGTGTAATTCGTTTTTGTTTAAGCGTTTTATTCAATTCACTTTTTGTATAACTTTCTTTTGCTCTTTTTCGGCTTAACTTTCTGCCTGCACCATGCGATGCTGAATTTAATGATTGCAGATTACCTTTACCAGATACTATATAGCCAGGATCCATCATATTTGCAGGAATTATACCAAGCTGCCCTTCTGCTGCAGGAGTAGCACCTTTGCGATGAATAATAAGTTCCTGATCATTTATAATCTCTTTCCAGGCAAAATTGTGATGATTCTCAATTGTTGCTACAGGTTTAAATCCTAGTGATTTTGCCAATCTGTAATGAATAATATCATGACAAGCTTTTGCATAGTCTCCAGCTAAATTCATAGCCATCCAATATTCCTGTCCTGCCTCACTATTTAAATCCAACCAGGCTAAATTTTGAACTCCGTTTGGCAACAAACATTGCTTTTTTGCAATCTGGGTATAGTGACCTGCAATAGCAGCTCCAAGTCCTCTTGATCCAGAGTGCGACAATATCCCAATGTAGTTACCCTCTTTGAGTTGAAAAACATTATCTTCTCGAAGCTCAATTGTACCAAATTCAACAAAATGATTACCCGAACCGGAACTCCCCAATTGATTTTGTGCTTTACCTTTTAATGATCTTAAGATGTCAATTTCGTTAAACTCACTTCTTTCCAGCACTTCATGATCTAAACTATGTTTACCAATCATGCCAATGCCAAAATGAGTATTTTCTTTTAAGGCCACCTTTACCTGGTAATTATATCTATTCAGGAAATCACATGGTACATCATATATACTTAAAGCCATCCTGCAACCAATATCCAACCCAACACCATAAGGAATTACAGCATTCTTAGTTGCAAGTACTCCACCTATCGGTAATCCATATCCTACATGTGCATCAGGCATTAATGCTCCCAATTCCGATATAGGAAGTTGCATTGCTGTACTCATCTGCATAATTGCATCATGTGAAATATGCTTTTTACCATAGGTTACAAATGGCTTTTCGTTAGAATCAAGATGATATTGAATCCCATTATTAACCTTTACTTTTCCAATAATTTCTTCTGCTATTTTAAATAATAAAGGATCTTGTAAATAACTCTCAGGTTTTAATATGATTTGCTCAAGAATTTCCAGCTTTTGAGACTTTGTTAAATGCTTAAAATCACTGTTTATTATATTAATAGCTAAGCTCTTTGCTCTATTGGATTGATAATTAATTCTTTTTAGGTCTTTACCTTTTATCTTAGACTTGCTCATAAGTCTTTAAATTTTAAAGACTAACATTCAATTAATGGCATGCAGAATGAATATGACATACTGATACATATTAGAAATATAATACCATGCCAATAACATCCGACATAAGCCTGTATGTCAGTCATTTTTAATAATATGATTATGATTTTTTAATTTAGTATTCGACTAAATTAATGATCAGTACATGAGGAAGTGAGTTAGTTAAAAACTAACCTTACTGATCTATTTACGGATATGTGATATAAGCTCCAACATAATACTATCTCCCTTTTTTTATTATTAAACATGGGATGAAATGCGATGCAAATGTAAAATGAAAATATTTAATTTTCAAAATTTTAATAATAATAAATTCAAACTCCCTGAATAATACACTCTTCTTCCCTATTATTCCATACCATAAAACAAATCGTATAAAAAGTTACAATAATTCTTTAACACTTTATATATCTAATGATTATTAACTGGATTTTGTATATAAATAATCTTAACTTTTAAAAATAAGTACAAACAATAAAAATTATTCTTAAACCACGAAGATGAATTATTGGTCCTATTTTATAGAGCAATTTAACCGGTTCATTTTAACGGTAGGTGAAGTATCCTATTTTACGGGTCGTTTCTTTAAAGAATTGTTTAGTTTACCCATTGAATTCCAGGAATTCCTGAAACAAAGCTATATGGTAGGCTATAAATCACTTCCTCTGGTAGCAACTACAAGTTTAATTATGGGTATGGTACTCACACTTCAAACCCGTCCAACTTTAGTTGATTTTGGAGCTGTTTCTTTAATGCCTAGTATGGTTGGAATCTCAATAGTTAGAGAAATAGGTCCGGTTATTACAGCTTTAATTTGTGCAGGAAAAGTAGGTTCCGGTATTGGTGCCGAACTGGGATCTATGCGTGTAACCGAGCAAATTGATGCTATGGAGGTTTCAGGTACAAATCCATTTAAATTTCTTGTTGTAACCCGAATATTGGCAACTACAATAACATTACCTGTTTTGGTGATATTAGGTGATACGGTAGGTTTATTGGGATCCTATATGGTTGAGAACATCAAAGGGTCTGTATCATTCACCTTGTTTTTTAACCTTGTATTTGATTATCTAACATACGGAGATCTTATACCAGCCATTATAAAATCATTCTTTTTTGGTTTTGCAATCGGATTAATTGGTTGTTATAAAGGGTATAATGCAGACAGAGGAACAGCAGGTGTTGGATTAGCTGCTAATTCTGCAGTTGTAATCACATCTATGCTCCTCTTTTTCATAGACTTTTTAGCTGTTTTAACGGCAGACATTTTTTATGAATTATAGCAACTTAAAATGAATTAATGACATCTGAAGAATTACATAGCACCATTGGTCAGCAGAAAATAATTGAAGTCATACAATTGTTTAAAAACCTTGCTGGGAAACAGGTTTTAAATGGCTTTGATTTAGATCTTTTTGATGGAGATTGCCTTGTTGTAATTGGTAAATCAGGTGCGGGAAAAACAGTAATGATCAGATGCTTAGTTGGCCTAATGACAGGAGAATCAGGACAAGTTAGTATTCTTGGTAAAAGCATTCCTGAATTAAATCAAAAAGAGTTAGATGAATTACGACTTCATATTGGCTTTTTATTTCAGGGAAGTGCATTATACGACTCCATGTCTGTACGTGAAAATCTTGAATTTCCATTAAGACGGCTTAGAAAAAAGTATGAAGATAAAAATGCTCTGGATAAATTAATACGGGAAGTTCTTGCCAGTGTTGGATTAGAGCATGCAATTGATTTGATGCCTGCTGAATTGTCTGGAGGTATGAAACGCAGAATTGCTTTGGCCAGAACTTTGATTTTACGACCTCAAGTGATACTTTATGATGAACCAACAACAGGACTTGATCCTATTACAGCTAAAGAAATTATTAATCTAATAGCTGAAGTTCAGAAAAAATATAAAACCACGTCATTAATCATTACGCATGATTTAAATATTGCAAAACTCATTTCAAACAGAGTTGTAATATTAGTTGATGGTAAAAACTATGCAGAAGGTACATATAATGACCTTGTAAATTCTGCAGACCCTGTAATTAAGGCGTTTTTTTAAATTAATATCAGAAAAACAAGAAAAATGCAAAAGTCAAATTCTCAAAAAATAAAGCTTGGAATAATGATACTTCTTGGTGTTGTATTATTTACCGTTGGCGTTTATTTAATAGGTAATAACCAAAGTTTTTTCACCAAAACCTATAGGATTAGTTCTGTTTTTAAAAATGTAAAAGGACTGCGCATTGGTAATAATGTCAGGTACCTGGGAATTAATGCCGGAAATGTTGAAAACATTGAAATAATTACTGATACAGCAATCAGAATTACTATGAAGATGGATGTTAAAACAAAGTTATTTATTAAAAAAAATGCTGTTGCTAAAATAAGTTCTGATGGATTGGTTGGTGATATGATTGTTAATATTGAACCGGGCTTAGGATTTAGTGAATCCATTAACGACCATGATGAAATTGAAGCTTTTGATCCAATAGCTACCGATGAAATGCTAAGCACCCTAAGCGAAACAAATGAAAATGCAGCCCTTTTAACTGCGGGGATATTACAAATTACAACTTCAATTAATGAAGGCAAAGGTACGTTGGGTATGTTGGTTAATGATAAAACCGTAGCTCAGGATATTAGACAAATAATAAAAAACATCAAAGAAACTACATATAGATCATCCAGACTTATGAAAAATCTGGAGGATGCTTCTACTATGATTAATAATGATAGTAACTTGATTGGAGTTATGCTTTATGATACATTGGCAGCAGCCAATATTCGCAGACTAATTAATGATCTTAATACTTCGGGTAAAGAAATAAAAGGCATGTCTGAATCTTTAAATGATTTAATAACCAATATTGCCAAAGGTGAAAATAGTTTAGTTAATACAATTGCTAATGATTCCACATTAAAGAATGATTTAAAAGAAACATTGGAAAACATCAATTCAGGAAGTCAAAAGTTCGATGAGAATATGGAAGCGCTTAAACATCATTTTTTGTTTAAAAAGTATTTTAAGGATATAAACGATAAATAAACTTATTGTTTTCTCTTTAATATTACACTCAATTCGACAATAATTACATCACAAAAGAGAAACTGTTTAAAGACAAACGCTTTGACAACACATAATAGAGGTAAGCAAACAAGTGATGATAAATGGTTTTCTCCAAAATGGTATCCAGTATTTACTGAGGCTGCAAATGATTTATGTTTTCTATTAACCAGAGGCTATGCAGAAAAATCAGCATTACAAATAATTGGAAATCATTATAAACTACAGAAACGACAAAGACTGGCCATTTTAAGAATAAGCTGTAGTGACCAAAGTAAAATAATTCGCAATAAATCAAGATGTTATAAAAATGATTTAAAAGGGAAAATTATAGAGATAGATGGATTTAACCTACTTATATTATTAGAGAGTATACTTTCCGGAGCATATATTTTTAAAGGCAGAGATGATTTATATCGAGATATATCAAGTGTACATGGATCGTATAAACGAGTCGTTAAAACAGAGGAAGCTCTACTTTTAACAGGAAATGTATTAAAGGATTTAAACGTAAAATCTGTTATTTGGTATCTTGATCAACCTGTTTCCAATAGTGGAAGATTAAAAACCAAATTATTGAAACTTAGTCAGGATAATAACTTTAACTGGCAAGTAAACTTAGTTTTTAATCCGGATAAAGTATTGGCTAAAAGTAGAAATGTTATTATTTCTTCAGATGGATGGATACTGGACCACGTTTACAATTGGTTTAATTTAGGTAGTTACCTTATCGAACAAAAAAACATTAATGCAGATTTAATTACAGTATAAATTAAATATCCATTTCTTTAGTAGAAATAAAAAGCCCTGTATAAAATACAGAGCCTGAAAATTAAATCTAAACTTAGAGAAAATTAATTATTCGTTAAGACATCATCCATATTTACATGTAAATCAAATGTATTATGAACTTTTTCTGTGGTAATATTATTAGCTAACGAAAAATCTTTTTTCATTTTAATATCTAAACACGAGGCTCCTATTTTAACAGTGTAAGTTCCTTTTTCTGCAATCCATGCACTTTGATCATCAATAAACGAAGCTAAATTTGAAGCCTTTAGTGTAAACTTTAAAGTTTGTGACTTACCTGGAGCTAATTCTTTAGTCTTAGCAAATGCTTTCAATTCTTCTGAAGGTTTATCTACTAATTGTGATGGTGCAGAAATATATAATTGAGCCACTTCTTTTCCGGCAACTTTTCCTGTATTAGTTACTGTAACAGATACCTCTATTTCATCTTTAAAATTTGTTGAGCTCAATTTTAAATCGGTATATTCAAAAGTGGTATAAGAATGTCCATAACCAAACTCATATGATGGCTTAATATCAAATGTATTGAAATAACGGTAACCAACATATATACCTTCCTTATAAAAAACTTCTTTAGGATCGTGTTTTGGAACTCCCATCCAGTTGGCTGCAGAAGCATGATGATTATAATCAACAGGGAATGTCATAGTCAATTTCCCTGAAGGATTAGCCTTACCAGAAAGTACATCGGCAACAGAATTACCACCTTCCTGTCCTGGTTGCCATGCCAATAAAATAGCATCTACTTTATCCTTCCAACTGTCTGTTTCAATAACACCTCCAATATTTAAAATAACAATAACTTTTTTATTCAATGCATGAAAAGCATCAGCCACAGAATTAATCATTTTAACTTCATCCTGACCTAAATAAAAATCATTATCAATTTTTCTATCATGTTGTTCACCGGCATTTCTACCAATTGTAATAATAGCGACATCTGAGGTTTGAGCTTTTTTAGTTACAAATTCTTTGCTTAACGGCATCTCTGATAGACGTTGCACATCCGATAACAAACCTCCGTGTTCTGCACGACGCTTCATTTCTTTAGCTTCAGCATCTTTCACATAAGGCTCGTACATTCCTTGAAGTTCTTTATCAATTTTATATCCGGCATTATTCAAACCTTCAATTAATGAAATGCTGTATGCTTCATTTACATCTCCACTACCTGTTCCACCTGAAATAAAACTATATGATGTACCTCCAAATACAGCAATAGTGCCATTAGTGTTAGAATATGGTAATACATTTTGATCATTTTTCAATAAAACCATTCCTTCTGTTGCAGCACTTCTGGTTACCTGGGCATGAGCTTTTAAATCAGGTTTATTACTATACTTATATTTTTTAACAGTTGGAGTTAATGAGATATACTCTAAGATGCGTCTCAAACTAGCATTCAAGGCTTCCTCATCCACTACACCATCCTTTATAGCTTTAATAAGCTTTTCTTTTTGCTCTAAAGTTCCTGGCATCATTAAATCATTTCCTGACTCAACCTGAGCAACAACATCAGATACTTTGGACTTATCCATAATGGAATTAAACCCAGGATATCCAGCAAACCAGTCAGTCATTACAATTCCTTTGTACCCCCATTCCTCTCTTAATATTTTGGTTAACAAATCGTGACTGGCAGAAGCATAATACCCATTAATTTTATTATAGGCAGTCATTATTGTCCATGGCTGAGCTTCTTTAACTGCAATTTCAAATCCTTTTAGGTAGATTTCACGCATTGCTCTTTCTGGAATATGTGCATTTACAGATAAACGATTTGTTTCCTGATTGTTTGCCACAAAGTGCTTAAGAGAGGTTCCTACATCATAAGTCTGAACTCCTTTAATATAAGAAGCTGCAATTTTACCTGATAAAAGTGGATCTTCAGAAAAATATTCGAAATTTCTACCATTTAAAGGGTTTCTGTGAATATTAGCAGCCGGGGCTAGCAAGACATCAACTCCATATTCTTTAACTTCCTCTCCCATTGCTTCACCTACAGTTTGAATTAATTCTGTATTCCATGTTGAAGCCAAAGCAGTACCTACAGGAAAAGCTGTTGCATAATATGTATTTGGATCATTTTTACGTTTTGGTTGTATACGTAATCCGGCAGGACCATCTGCAAAAACTGTTTCCGGAATTCCTAGTCTTGGAATAGCTGCATTTCCACCTGCTGCTCCTAATACTCGTACATTGGGTTCACCCTCTAATGGAACCAAACCTGCGTAACCAGGCATACCCGGTCCGATTATTAATTCGGCTTTTTCTTCCGGCGTCATTGCCTCAATCAATTCATCTATTGAAGCTTTACCAAATTGAGGTGCATTTTGAGCAGTATTTATCTGCAAACAGCCAGCTATCACAAACGATAAAAGACTTATTTTTTTTAATCCTGATTTAAATTTAGTCATTGCTTTTAAGTATAAATAGTGTTTTGTATTTTCTTCTGGATTATTATCCTTCATTAATAACTTTAACCGTAATGAGTTGTTAAATCTTGTAAATAACAACATTATATTTAACCTCATCTATCAATACTTAAGCATTATATTAAAAACAAAATAAATTTGTTTAAACCTGTAATACAAAGTATTTACACATTGCTTAAATATGAAGCAATATTACAAAATACCACCTTTGCTTCAAAATGAATCATTGATTATTTTTAATATATTTTAAACAATAACTTCGTTTCATTAACAAATGCTTACTTTTGAAGCGTTAATAATCCATAATGCATATCATAGTTGTTGGCCCTATTTTTTTAGTTTACTTTGGTAAATATTTTAAGTGCATTTTGTAATGCTTAAATTGAATATTAAAATCATATAAAGAACATCAGATTAACTTACTTTATATATCTGAAAACATAGATATTAGGAAAGAAATTATAAGAATATGAAACCTACATTAAATCAAATTCTAATAGATGTATCTCCTCTATTTCAAAAAGAATATCTGCCCAGTATATCTGTAGACTGTGTTGTCTTTGGATTTCATGATGGCGATTTAAAAATCCTGTTGGCTAAACTAATCCACTCAAAAACATGGAGTTTACCAGGAGGATATATTAAAAAAGAAGAAGACTTAGAGAATGGCGCAAATCGTATTCTGGAGGAACGTACAGGGGCAAAAAATATATATCTTAATCAATTTAAAACCTTTGGAAAAGTAAACAGATCAGAAGAATATTTTGCTGATTACCATGATGATTTATGGCATAAACAACGTTTTATTTCTATTGGCTTTTATGCACTTACTGACTATTCATTAGTACAACCCGAAATAGATCAGCTATCTGATGCATGTGAATGGAAAGACATTAATGATCTACCTGAATTAATGATGGATCACCAGCATATTTTAGATGAAGCTTTATTACAATTAAGACGAGATTTAAACTACAAACCAATAGGTTTAAATTTACTTCCTGAAAAATTTACAATGCCGGAACTTCAAAAACTTTATGAAGTAATTCTAGGCAAAGAGTTGAATCGTGGAAATTTTTTCCGAAAAATGAAACGCTATGATATTCTTACCAAACTAAACGAAACACGAAAAGGTGGTGCTCACAAGGCTCCTGACTTATACTCCTTTAACATGGAAACATATAATAAAGCCTTAGAAAATGGATTGCAGGAAGGTTGGTAATGTTGTTTAATAAATTATTGCTTTTTTGAAATATCAAGAATTTGCGACTCCATGCGCTTAAAATGCGAACCTTTCCAAAAAACTTTATTGCAGTTTTCACAATAGTAAAACTCTTTATAACGAGTTACAATATCTTTACTTGTTATATCTGTTACCTGATATGGAGTTTTACTTATTAAAAACGAATTGCATGTCATACAGCGGGTAAAAGGTTTAAACTGACTAACCAGATCAAATTTATATACAACTTCTGTCAACTGCTCATGTTTATCAATTGCTCTTATGTAGTATCCATGAGTAACTCGTCTTGAATTCAATAGTCTTTTATCACGGGTAAGAATAATTCTATGGTCCTTAAGAGAGATATTAATAATTTCCTCATCCCCAAAATCATTCCTGTACAAGGTATCAAATCCAAGCATTCTTAAATATTTTGTCAGTTTTCCTAAATGTGCATCTGCAATGAATTTTGTTTTTCGCAAAGGTTCTTTTTGTGTCTTTTTCAAACTACTGATATCAAAGCTTTCGAAAACAGGATAAACTGAAATATAATCACCTGATGATAGCTTATATGAAAGTTCAACAGGATTACTATTTACCAATATTAAATCAACTTCAGACAAGGGAATACCAATAGATGCGATTGCTTCAGAAACCACAACAGGTGTTTTTATGCTAAAGAAAAACGATTTGTATTTTTGATTTTCCGGTAAAAAATCATTTAGCTCTGCATAACACTTAAAGACAACTTCAATATTCATTCTACTACTATGTATTTCTGAATTCCTTATCATTGCTTTGTAATTTCATGATAAGATAAAGTTAAGAAGTATAATAGTTAAAGGGTAATTTTATGCTTAACGAATAGCAATCATTATTTAGTAACATTTGTAATAACTAAAATGAAGCTTGTAAACGAAGCAACGAAACCAGATTGTTAGATGATTCTTTTTGCGCTCCAGTGTTGAAGATATATTGAACTGACGGTTGTAATGCGAAATACTTTAATAAGTCGATACCATAAAACAGTTCAACAACTGCTTCAGACTTTTTATATTCAGGATAAATCTCTCTGTATTGTTTCGAAATAAAAGCTTGTGCATAAGCCAAACCTAACCGATCATTTTTAATCCAATTTACCAGCGAATGTTTTACTGCACCAATACCAATAAAATAAGGAACTATATTTCTATCCTCAGGAGAAACTCCTCCTTTAATAAAGCAGTCAACATCAGACTTGTAAGTCTTATCCTGAATCATTTTATATTGCATCAAAAAATAGGCTCCATAATTACAATTGAATTTAGAAGTAATGTCGTTATAATTTTCAACGTCGGATGAATGAAGGTACAATCCGGTCTTTAGAATTGCCAGATTTTGTGTATCTATATTTTTTGTAAGTTCTGTAATGGCAAATATTCCATCTCCCTTAATATAAGACGGATGAAGATTATTTTTATTACTCTCAAAGGTACCCGGATTTCCATCATAAAGACCAATCTTCATTTCATATTTATCTTGTTTATAAGTATAAACAGCACCTAAAGATGTCAATGGAAAAATGGAACAACTCTGATTACATGATAAAGTTGGCATAATACCAAAGGAACTATTCACAAAATTTAATGCCGGATCTACAAATAAAAAATGAGCATTTAAATCATTTTGCCCAATTAATAGTGAATGACCATTAACAGAACTTTCAACATAAGCTTCGAACAATCCGGTATATTGACCAGCTTCTATATTTGAAAACACTTGTAAATCATGAAGTACATCTTCAGATGGTGTATCTCCATGTGTATGAATAATATTAAAATGTATTGAACTATTATTTAATATTGATTTGAAAGGATTAATACAAATACCTAACTGTTCATAAGCCAGAAAAAAGTATTGTTGCTGTTCTGATTTTAAATGTATCCCATCAGCAATTATATTTAATTCCAATTCAATCCATTCTTTCTTTTGCGCATCCAACTGATCCGATATAATACAAATCAGAAGAAATATCTTAATCCATTTCATTATAAGTTTATTCAAACAAAAGATTTTATAAAAAACTATCAAGGTTAATCGTTCATAACGAAGCTATTAACATAAATTCTTTGGTTTCAAAGATCTTTATTCTATACAAATCTAATTAAATGCACTCCCCAATTACCCAAAGGCAAAAGGGAAGTACAAGGTCTATTTAAAGGTATGGTAACCGTAAATAATTATTAATTCCTACACTTTTTTCCTACATTGGCTCGTATCCTGAAATATCAGAATCAAATCCACCATAATCCATCATCGACATTTCTGGTTTTCTGATATCTCCATTGCCATTAATTTTATTATTACCAACTTTATTTTTAGAAGGATCAGTATTATATGCATTTCTCTTTCTGGAAATTGTTCCATAGTTTTTTTCAATGGTGAAAAATTGCGTAACCTCTTCCAAATCTACAGATTGAGCAGCCAACTCCTCTGAGCTTCCGGCCATTTCCTCTGATGCTGACGCATTTTGTTGGGTCACCATACTTAATTGTTGTATAGCTGTATTCACCTGTTCAACGCCTACTTCCTGTTCTTTGCTTGCTGAGGCAATTTCTTCTACTAATCGGGATGTCTCCTGAATATCTGGAACAATAGATTTTAATAAACGATTAGACTCCTCAGTCTTATTTAATCCGTTTCGTGCTAAATCAACTATTTCATTGGCAGCCATCTGACTTCTTTCAGCCAATTTTCTTACTTCTGCAGCTACAACAGCAAAACCTCTTCCCTGATCTCCAGCTCTCGCAGCTTCTACAGCTGCATTAATAGCTAACAGATCCGTTTTTTCAGCAATCTCTACAACTACATTAATTTTAGAATAAATATCTCGTACCGCTTTCATGCTATCTTCTGAGGCAAATGAAACCTGCTCAACAGAGTTTGATGATTTCACTGAAATATTCATAGTTTTAATTGCATTCTCCGTGTTTTGCATAATGTTCGAAGCCATTTCCTCCATTGAAGATGATACTTCTTCAGCTGCTGCTGCTTGCTCACTTACTCCACTTGATATTTGTTGAGCGCCAGAACTCAACTGCTGACTTGCGCCTGATATATTTGAAGCACCATTTAAGATAGATCCTACGATACGTTTTAAATTGGTTGTCATTTGATTTAAGTAATCTGCAAGCTGACCAACTTCATCTTTTTGATGTATATCAATGGTAGCCATTAAATTTCCATTAGAAATCATATTGGTTAATTCTACAGCTTTTTTAATCGGTCTTGTAATAGATAAAACAATAATAACGGAAAAGAAGACTGAAAGAATAATTCCAACAATGATCAGTATAACTAATTCACTAATTGCCCTATCTATTCTATCTTTTGATACCTGTTCTGAATCAGCAGCAACTGTATCAATTATTTTTTCCATATCATCTAAGATTGATGCAACATCTTCTATTGCTAAATCAATGCTTTTATCTAAGTTTCCCAACTCCAATTGTTTGACACTATCATTGGCTGTGTTTTCAACTAAATCAATCAGCTTAGTAAAAAGAGGAATAATTGTATTGTTGTGTTTACTTTCCAATTCCATAGACAAATGAAGTATCTCTTGTTTATCATCATAATGGATGTCTCCCCAACTTTTATCATCCGCAACCTTCATAATATTATCCATATGCTTATCATAAGCAGAGACTTGTTCATTATGTACACTAATCCACGCTGACTTTTCATAGTCAGAATCTGCAGATAATAGTTCCATTACAATTTGCTGTTCTTTAATGATTACAGCTTTGGCTTCCATGATATTATCAGATAATTCACTACTATAAGTAACGTTATCTGAGTTATAGCTGATTGCATCTAAAACATTTTTTTGAGTAATGCCAAGTATAATTAGCATTAACGTAAGTAAACCAAACCCTATAGCCAACTTTGTTCTTATCTTAAGATCTTTAAATGTCATCTGTTCAAATTTTATTTATAATGATCAAATAAAACAAGTCGAATATGATATTACTCCTTAATAAGAAGTAAATCTCATTACTCATTTTATATGATAATATATTATTACTAAATACCATATAGAACTCTGCTATATACTATGAATTATTACAGGGTTCCATACGACCTAAAATCAGTTCTTAAATTAACTCTCTAGATTAATATTCTTTTTGGGGGGAATGATCTATGTTGTTCTTATTATGAGACTAATTCCTGTTCCTTAAGTGATATTATTTCTTCATTAACTATTGCAGCCTCCATATTAATTAACATCACAAATTGATTATCCCTATGAATAACACCATTGATAAATTCAGAATTATAGCCTTTTCCAACCTCTGGTACACTTTTTATTTCTGATTCCGATATTTCAATAACATCAACTACCTTATCTGACATCGCTCCAATAATATGAGGCTCATTGTTAATAATGAGTTTTAGGATAATGACTACAAACTTTTCATCATTTTTGTAGTTATCAAGATCAAACTTGATACGAGTATTAACAACAGGAACTACGTCTCCTCTAAAGTTTACAACTCCAGATATAGAACTGGGAGCTTTTGGTAAGTGTGTAATTTTATTTTCTTCACCTGTTTCTATTATCTCAAGAACTTTATGTACACTAATTGCAAATAATTCTTGTTGTAATCGAAACAGAAGAAACGACTCTGGTTTCAAATGGTCCATTGAATATGATTTTAATAGTTACGGTATGTTTTATAACGCAAATATATAATTTGATAGATATTTGTATACACCAATTAATACCCCTTTAACAGTACCTTTTAGTATTATGCAAAACAGTACTTTTGTACTGTTTTGATTATATAACTCTATTTTTTTATTCTTCATCTTTATAGTACACTTAATCTAACACACTTGAAATACAGAATATTATCATTTACAAATTATTATTCCCTACAACGCTTCAGATATTGTAAATATAGAACAATGTAACTTTATAACTCTTCATACGTAATAGTCGTAATATTACATTTAACCGTTAAGCATATCTCAAATAAGACCTATAAACAATAAAGGCTCCAGATGAAAAATCCAGAGCCTATCATTTTAAATATTTATTTTTGACTAATTATAGTGGATTACCATCTCCATCTATTATGATAATTTCACCATAGTTTAAATCTTTAACCTGTTCCTTTATTTGATTTACATCTCCTACTATAATCCAGCTGATATTCTCAGGGTGTATAATTTTACTAGCTACTTCTTGTACTTCTTTTAAATCAATACTTTTAATATCCATTGAATAATTTTGATAATAATTGAGTGGTAAATTGTAACGATTAATATTACCTATAGAATTTCTAACAGAATTCATTGTTTCCCAGATTCCGGGAAGACTCAATACCTCATTATTTTTAGTTTTCTCAAACTCTTTTTCAGTTGCTTTATTTGTTGTAACAAACTCTGATATTTCCTTTTTAAGTTCGATCATTGTTGCCGATGTCTTATCTGATTGAACTGGTGCAAATGATAAATAAGGTCGTTGTCCTTTTGTGTCTATTAGAAATCCAAATGCTCCATAAGACCATCCTTTATCTTCTCGAATATTCATATTAATTCTTGATGTAAATTCACCTCCTAATATATTATTAGCCAGTTTAAATGCCTTTTCGTTAACTGCCCCATAAGGATCAGCAACATGACCTGCTAAAACAATCGATTGAATAGATCCCGGACGATCAATAAGATAAATTTTTCCGGCATTTGGTTTTACTGTTGCAATATTCTTAACAGGAACATCTTTGGATTTCCATTTTTTAAATAATTCTTCCAATTTAGATGTTAGTTCACTCATTGTAATATCTCCAACTACAATTAATGTGGCATTGTTGGGATGAATCCATGTACTATAAAATTTGTTTAAATCATCTTTTGTAATTTCACTTACTGTATTTTCATAACCAGAACCAGTAAAAGGAAGACTATAAGCATGTCCCTCTCCATAAATTAGTTTAGGAAATACCCTTAAAGCCATCTGAAAAGGAATATTCTTTTCGCGTTTTATATCATCAATCTGCTCCATTTTCAATCGTTGCATTTCTTTCTCTGAAAAAAGTGGATTGAGAATAACATCTGCAAATAAATCCATACTTGAATCAAAATTTTGCTTCAATGCAGTCATATTTACAAACGACATATCAAGATTTGATCCTGTATATAAAGATGTACCCAACATATCTAATTCATCACTAATTTGGAATGCATCTCTATTTTTAGTTCCCTCATCCAGCATATTCATGGTTAATTTTGCAGTTCCTTGTTTACCAAATTGATCAGCGGCAAAACCAGCATCAAATTCCATTGACATTGTAACCATAGGAACAGAGTTTCTCTGAGTTAATAAAACTTTTAATCCATTAGACAAAGTAGTTTTCTGAATTTCAGGAAACTCAACCACATCCTCTTCTCCTAAATCTGGTAATCCTTTGCTCCTGTCAATTTCAGTTTTTGTGGTACTATATTCAGGGAATGGTTCTACATATAATACATATTTTCCATCGCTTAACCATTTATTACCAGCTAAACGAATCTCTTCTGCAGTTAAATCACGATAAGCTTTTAAACGTGTTTTATAAAATTCAGGATCTCCCATATAAACCTGATTCATTGCTAAAATATCCGATTTTCCACCAAAACCACCTATTCTCTCAATACCCTTAACAAAACCTGATAAGAAATTTGTTTTTCCTCGGGTTACCTCTTGTTCAGTTAAACCATCTTTTAATAGTTTTTGGAGTTCCTCATTAATAATCGCTTCTACTTTTTTAGCATCTTTACCTGGTTTAACATCAGCTCGAATTACGAACAAACCAGAAATCTCGTTTTCCCAGTTATAAGAATTTACAGAACTAGCAAGCTGTTCATCATAAACTAATCTTTTATATAAACGAGAAGATTTACCATTGGTTAAAGCTGTTGAAATCAAATCCAGTTTAAATGCATCTTCGTTACCAAATTCCGGCACATTCCATGTTATTTGAATGCGGGTTTGAGGAACTCTGTCTTGCATAACATCACGAATTTCGCCTGAACGTTTTGCAATATAAGTCATTGGATGTGTTACTGGAGGTCCGGATGGAATATCGCCAAAGTACTTTTTCACCTTTTCTAATGCTGCATTTGTTTCTACATCTCCAGCTATTACTAAAGTGGCATTTGCAGGTCCATAATAATTCTTAAACCAGTCTTTCACATCATCAAGCGTGGCTCCATTCAAATCATCCATAGAACCTATTACTGTATGCGAATATGGATGATTAGCAGGAAAAGATCGTTTAACAATACTCTCAAACATTCTTCCATATGGTTGGTTTTCACCTTGCCGTTTCTCATTTTGAACTACATCTCTTTGTTCATCTAAACGCTCCTGACTAATTGCTCCTGCAAAATGTCCCATCCGATCACTTTCCATCCATAAGGCAATATCAAAAGCAGATTTGGGTACATTTTGAAAATAGTTGGTTCTATCAAAACTTGTAGTTCCATTCAAATCTGTAGCACCTATGCTTTCCATGGCCTCAAAGTAGTCTGTATTATAATTCTCGCTACCGTTAAACATTAAATGCTCAAACAAATGAGCAAACCCTGTTTTTCTTGCCTTTTCATTTTTAGAACCTACATGATACCAAACATTTACAGCTACAATTGGAGCTTTATGATCCTCATGAATAATTACAGTTAATCCATTATCCAAGGTGAATTTCTGATATTTAATATCTATATCTTCAATATTAAACTTGAAATCTTGCGCTATAATAGGTGTTATACAAAAAAGAAATAATAGTAGGGATAATAACTTTGTTTTCATAGAAATAGAGATTTAATTAAAAATTACATTTTATAAGCAACCGAATTTAATTAATTAAACCGTTAATGTCAATTAAAACAATAAGTTTAATTATTCAACACTAAACTTATGGAATACTCATCAGTGAAGATGAATTTATGCTAAATCACCAGGACTGATTATATGAAATTTTGATATTAGATGTAGAGCTACATGAATCCTGAGTATATTATTTTGGTATTTATTAAGATGCAATAGTATTAGAAACATCTATATAAATATGCAAAGTCATCCAATTAAAATATTCACTTATTACTCATAAAACGTAGAATAAAATTCTCATTGTGTAATAATTTCATCATGGTATTAAAATTACAACTCCACAATAAATCATCATACAACTCTATTAATGTGCATTTTACATAAACATTAGAATTGTACTAATAAGTTGGCATAATAATTTGGTAGTATTCAATAACAATTATTCATTTAAAATCAAATTATGAAAATATTAGGAAGAATACTTTTACTCATTGGTGTTATTGGTTTAATAGTTTTTGGTATTCAAGCAATAAACCATTCGGATTCATTTAGCCTATTCGGATTAAATGTAGCTGTAAGTAATGCAAACTGGACACCTGTTATCATTAGTGGGGTAATATTATGTATTGGTGGAATTTTAAGCTTCAAAAGATATCCTTCATAATATTTATATCATGGTCTTAGAGCTTAAAATTAAGGCGGGTTAAAAATTCTAAGATTATATAATTAAGAAATTATTTACTAACATTAAAAATTCACATATGAGATCATTTCTTTATTTATTAGCCATTATACTTGTTATCGGTTGGTTACTTGGAATATTTGTATACTCAGTTGGGCACTTAATACATATTCTTTTAGTATTTGCAGTAATTTCTTTACTCATATCAATTATTCGAGGTAAATGACAATAAATTAAAAACTAAATATTTCCTCTTTTCATTATAAGTACTAAATATCTCTTATAATAATCCTACCAAAAATAAACTATTCAAAAAAGTTTATTTAACAATTATATTATATAAAATCATTAACTTACATAATTGTTAATGTAACATTATGCCAAAGAAATTACATCCTAATAAAATTAATTTAAATATTTTATTACCTAAATATGGGAGAAGTTTAGTACTTTTAATTCCGTTATTTAAAATTTTTATCCCATGATTAAACTATCATTGGAAATTATTATATGTATTAAAATAATTTATAATCTGTTTATAAGTTAAATAGCAAACTAATTAAAAACAAATTACCATGACAAAATTAAATCAAGTTTATCGTTGTAATGTATGTGGAAATATGACAGAAGTAGTTCATGCCTCTGCAGGAAGACTTGTATGTTGTAATCAAGCAATGGAGTATCTTGAAGAAAACACAAAAGATGCTGCAACAGAAAAACATGTACCTGTTATTGAAAAAATAGAAAATGGGTATAAAGTAACAGTAGGTGAAGTTGCTCACCCTATGCTTGAAGATCACTATATTGAATGGATTGAACTGATTTCTGAAAATGAAGTATTAAGAAAATACTTAAATCCAGGAGAAGCACCAGAAGCAATCTTCTATACTGAAGCTACAGATGTATTTGCAAGAGAATACTGTAACCTTCACGGTAACTGGAAGTCAAAATAGAAGAATTAAAGACTAAAAAAAAGAGCTGCAAATAAAGTATCTGCAGCTCTTTTTGTTTTATTCAATGAATATACAAGAATTATATTCTTTTCATCATATATTCTACTTCCTTTATCTGTTCTGATAATATTTTTTGCTTATCCAGTTTCTTTGCTTCCTGTAAATAATAGCTTGACAATTTCTTATTTCGTTGTGAAAGATAAATTCCTGAAAGCTGAAGCTTTGCCATTGCCTGATCATTTTTCATTCTTAATCCGGTTGACAATGCTTTTTTAAAGGTCTTTTCAGCTTCTTTTCTATTATTCTTCTGAGTTTCGACAATACCTTTTAAATAGTAATAATAAGCTTCCTGACTATCAATCATATTCTCAGGCTTCTTTACTTTACTTAATATGGCATCCACTGCGGCAAATTTATTTTTTCTTAAAAATAGAAATGCCATCAAGTTTTTTTCGTTCTTAAAATGAAATAATACAAATAATCCAGCAGTTAATACTGCCAATATTCCCCAACCAATCATTCCCTGAATAAAAAGAGCGACAGCTCCTATGCACAAAAATCCTCCAATAATCAATCTTATAAACTTTCCAATCATAAACATAGTTTTAAATTCGAGCACTAAAAAAAGGAATTTTCTGAAAAAACTAGCAATATAATTCACTCATTTTTTTATGTTTTAAATCACTACAAGTGTTCACTCAAAATAAAACTTATAACATATACTTGTTTTTCAAAAGATTATACACAATATTCTTATTTTAATAAATTTCCATTCATAAATAGATAGCATCTGTATTTACTAATTGAGTTTATCTTTTTGTATCTCTTGTTTTCGAAAATCCTTTGGAGATAATCCGGTATGCTTTTTAAAAAAGCGTGCAAAATAATTAGGATATTCAAAATTAATAAGATAAGCAATTTCCGATATAGTGTAATTTGTATGCAATAAATATTGCTTGGCTTGTTGAAGCTGAATACGCTGTATTAATGAACTTGCTGACTGATTGGTAATTTTATTACATATACGATTTAAATGAACTGTGGAAATCCCCAATTTATTAGCATATTGTTTTATAGACCATTGAAAGTTTGATTCCTTGATTAGTCTCTCAAACTCATAAAAATAAGACACAGCCTTTTTGTTACTTGAATCCAATTCTTCTATTTGCCAAAGACGGCTCATATAAATAAATAACTGCTGTAATAATACGTGAAGCAAAGTATCTTTATAAAAATATTCTTTAAATAATTCATCATCTATTGTCTCCATCAGCTTTGAAAACAATTCAGAATTAAATAATGAATCAGAGCTAGCATCCGATGTTTGAAATTTTGTAAATAAAGAAAAAGGTAATCCCCCAACTTCCATAATTCTTTTAGTCAAGGTTGAAGCCAATGAAATAATTCTTCCACTTACATTGTTTTCAAACTTAAAACCATGTATAAATGTTGATGGTATATATAATAAAACAGGTCCATTAAACTCAATTCTTTCTTTCCCATTATAAAAACTGAATGATCCGGTATGTACATAAAATATTTGACAAAGATTAGGATGCATATGTAAACTAATCTCCCAACTAAAATCAGGACTTCGTGTTTCAATTAATTCTGAAAAAAGATAATCATCAGACAGTTCATTTAAATTCTCTCCATAAAGTCTTTCATAAGTTCTATATGCTTTCATACAAACTATAAGTTATAAATATATCCTAATGTTTATTTTTTTCTCTGTAAATATATATTTTATGTTCTATTTGTATCTTTTATTAAAAATAAAGTTTCCTATTTTAGTTGTAATTTTTTAGACTTTTAACATTCAAAAATTTTATAATTAATTACACTAATGAGAAATATTGTACTTATAATGGGAGTTATATTCGGATTATATTCTTGTAATTCTTCTAAACCAAAAGACAACCTATTATTTCCTCAGGACAACTTTACTAATGAAAATCGTACTGTAAATATTAATGGTAGAGATGTAAATGTTGCATATAAAGCATTTAAACACATTGCCTATGTTAATAAACCTGTAGATGTGGCCTACCAAAGTCTTGATGTTTACGTTCCGGTTGAAATAGATGGAAAACAAATTGACGCAAGCAATGCTCCAATTCTTTTTAGTATCGGTGTTGGCGGATATATGTCAGTAAGAAATATTCCCCAGGAATCAAATGATGGAGATAATAGACCGCATTTTGGTGGATTGAAAGAAAAACTTGATGGACGAGATTTATTAGCTTTAGGAGCTGGTTATGTAGTTGTTATGCCAGGATGTCGCGGACGTGATAATGTAGATGATAATGGTGTTTATTATGGTAAAGCACCTGCTGCTATTGTTGACTTAAAAGCTGCAGTCAGATATCTACGTCATAATAAAGATTTAATACCTGGTAACACTGATCATATTGTTTCGGTAGGTTGTAGTGCAGGAGGTGCCATTTCGGCTTTACTTGGAACATCTGGTGACAGTAATCTTTATGAACCATATCTAAGTGAAATAGGTGCAGCAAACGAATCTGATAAGATTTTTGGTTGTGCTTGTTATAGTCCAATTACGGATCTGGAGCATGCAGATATGGCTTACGAATGGATGTATGGAAAATTTCCTGCAAGAGGAGAATTAGTTTCACAGGAGTTATCCATGGAGTTGGCTGCTGCGTTTGATGAATATCAATCAAATCTTAACTTACAAGGCAAAAATGACTTTGGAACAATAACTGCTGCAAATTATAGTGATTATCTGCTACAATACTACGTTAAACCCTCTGCTACATATTATTTAAATGAAATGGATGAAAACAGTAAAAAAGAATACCTTAATAAAAACCCTTGGATTATATGGGAAAATAACAAAGCTGATTTTACATTTGAAAACTATGTATCTCACGTGGGAAGAATGAAAGGCTTACCATCATTTGATGATTTTGAAATGAGACAGCCAGAACCAAACTTATTTGGGAATGACAGTATTGCTTCTCGACATTTTACAAATTATAGTTTACAACATTCTACCGGAGATTCAAATGCTACAATTGATGAAGAAGTAAAACATCTTGTATTTTTAATGAATGCCATGAATTTTACTAAAAATGAAAATTGTGCACCAAATTGGTGGCTTAGAAACGGATCAAGTGATCCTCACACCTCACAAACTGTTATGATTAATTTGGCTACCAGCCTAAGCAATAATGGAAAAGAGGTAAACACCTGGTTATTTTGGGATGGAGGACATTGTTCAGACTATGATCCGGAAGGTTTTGTACAATGGATTGGAAAAATATGTAATTATAATTAACCTATTTATATCTCTATAAGAAAAAGCTCTCAATCATGAATTGAGAGCTTTTTCTTTTTATAAACTCGACTCAACATGTTTGGATTGTCCTATTATCTGAATGTAATCATCTATTAATTGTATTCGCTATAAATGATCTTTGTATATAAATTTATTTACAATGAAAGATCAAGGAAAAACAATAGAGATTGATGACCTTAGAAGTGCCATCGAACACTTAAAAACACAGCCTCAGCAATATCATGAAACTAATGTTTCAATAAATCCTGATGCAGATTTAGCCGGAGTTTATAAACAGATTGGAGCCGGAGGAACAGTTGTACGACCTACTCGTCTTGGTCCAGCAATGATGTTTAATAATGTAGAAGGTTATCCTGAGGTTAGAGTATTAGTTGGATTACTTGCAGAACGTACACGTGTGGCTTCGATGCTTGGATCTACAAAAGAAGAAGTTGGCAAGTTTATGGGGCAAGCGCGAAATAATATTATTCCGCCAATTGTTGTTGATTCATCAAAAGCTCTTTGTCAAGAAGTTGTTTATAAAGCAGAAGATCCGGATTTTGATATATTAAAAATCCTACCAGCTCCTACAAATACACCTATTGATGCAGGTCCGTATTTTTGCGAAGGTTTAGTATTAGGTACAGATCCGGAAACTGGACACTCAGATGTTACCATTCATCGTTTGTGTGTTCAAAGCAAGGATGAAATTTCAATATTTTTTGCCCCGGGGCGTCATATTGATGCTTTTAGAGAAAAAGCAGAAAAAGAAGGCAAACCATTACCTGTCACTATTAATATGGGACTGGATCCTGCAATTATGGTTGGTGCATGTTTTGAACCTCCAACAACACCATTTGGATTTGATGAATTATCAATAGCTGGCGGTTTACGTAAAAAACCAGTTGAGTTGGTTCCTTCATTAACAATTAACCAAAATTCTATTGCCAAAGCAGAAATTGTAATTGAAGGTGAAATATTACCAAATATACGTGTTGTCGAAGATCAAAATACGAATACTGGTCATGCCATGCCTGAATTCCCTGGTTATAATGGACCTGCCAATCCTTCATTGCCGGTAATTAAGGTAAAGGCAATTACCACTCGTAAAAACCCGATATTACAAACGTTAGTTGGCCCCGGAGAAGAACATACAAATCTTGCAGGTATTCCAACAGAAGCGAGTATATACAATGCTGCCGAAAATGCATTACCCGGACTTGTAAAAAATGTTTATGCTCATACTGCTGGCGGTGGTAAATTTCTTGCTATCATGCAAATTAGTAAGAAAAGACCTGTAGATCAGGGACGAGAACGTCAGGCTGCATTAGTTGCATTTGCAACATATTACGAATTAAAACAAGTAATATTAGTAGATGATGATGTTGACATTTTTGATACCGATGATGTAATGTGGGCTATGACAACTCGTTATCAAGGAGATGCAAGTACTGTATTTATTCCCGGAGTACGTTGTCATCCTCTTGATCCATCTCAGGATCCTGCTTTTGATAATAAAATCAGACTACATGGATTATCTACAAAAACCATTTTTGATTGTACTGTACCATTTGATTTAAAGAAAAAATTTGAGAGAGCTAAGTTTAAAGAGATTGATGCTATTCCTTATTTACCTGAATGGTTTAAATAATCAAGCTCACAATAGTTTTCATGGAATAATGTATTATGAAAAAAGATAATGAAATTCTAAAAATATGGAATTATATAAATACTAACCATGTAATTAGTGTATCTACTACCTGGAATAATGAGATATGGTCGGCATCTTTATTTTATGTATCCGATCATATCCAAAATTGTGTTTGGGTTATGACTGATGAAAGCACTATGCATGGAGCATTCATGAGCAAAAACAATATTATTTCAGGTACAATTAGTAGTCAGGAATCAAATATTCAGAAACTCAAAGGCATTCAGTATTTAGGAAATATCACTTTAATCAATAGTGGTGATGAATATGAAAATGGGTTAAGGCTCTATCAGAAAAAGTTTCCAATTGCACACGTTCATAAAAAAGCGCTTTGGAAACTTTCATTTACTAAAATAAAATTTACTAATAACACCTTAGGCTTTGGTACTAAGTTAATTTGGGAAAGGGAAACAATAAATGAATAGAAAAAGAAGAATTGTTATTGGAATAAGCGGAGCCTCAGGTTACCAATATGGAGTAAAAGCATTAGAGCTTTTAAAAACTCAGGATATTGAAACTCATTTAGTAATTTCCAGATCAGCAGAAATGGTCAGGCAATATGAAACGAACTATAAATTACAAGAAGTTTATGATCTTGCAGATGTAGTTTATCCATTAGAAGATGTTGGTGCTGCTATTGCCAGTGGATCATTTAAAACGCTGGGAATGCTAATTGCACCCTGCTCAGTAAAAACTATGTCTGAAATCAGTACCGGAGTAACCAGCTCACTCCTTTCAAGGGCAGCTGATGTTGTATTAAAGGAAAGAAGAAAATTAGTCTTACTTTTTAGAGAAACGCCTTTACACGCAGGACATATAAAAACAATGGCTAATGTTACTGATATGGGAGCCATCGTAATGCCTCCTGTTCCTGCATTATATAAGCAGCCCAAATCAATAGATGAAATTATTACCCATTCTGTAGCACGTGCACTTGATCTTTTTAATCTGGAAATTGAAATTCCACGTTGGAGTTACCAGCACACAGTTCAATAAAAACTGAATGGTGATAATATTTTTCGTATTATTGTGATATAAGAGGAATTTCAAGTATTTCAAAAACGTATTATCGCCATGAGTAAAAAAACAATCTCAAGAACTACTCACTACGATGGTCTTTACAAAGAAGAAAGTTCACATTTGTACGATTACATTTTTTGCGAAGAAATACAAACACGAAGTAAAGATTTTCAGTGGGAAATTGCCTCTCATTTTCATTCTCAGCTATACCAGTTTTTCATAGCAGAAAAAGGTAATGCTGAATTTCTAACAAATGAACTCAAATACGAGCTAAAGGCCCCATTTTTATGTTTTATCCCTCCAAATTGTAGCCATGGTTTTAGATTTAGTGAGGATGTGCAAGGTAATATATTCACATTCTCAAACTTTTATGTAGATACATTACGTTCAATACCTGCTTATAAAGAAATATTAGATATAAAAGAAATACAAATAAATTCGAATATAGATAAACAGAATTTCCAGTCCCTCCTTGAAATATTTACTAAAATCCATACTGAAATTTTTAACCAAAAAAGGCATATAACAGAAGCTCTACAATTTGAAATTGCATTGCTATTTATTAAAATTTCAAGGATACAAGTATATGATCAATTAAGACAAGAAAATAACGATCAGAATTTAGATTTATTCAAAAAATTCACTGATCGCATTAAACATTATCAGAGTCCGTTTATTCCAATACAACAATACGCTGATGATATAAATATTTCAGCCGGACACCTTAATCGCATATGCAGAAAAGCAAAAGATAAATCAGCATTACAAGTAATTCATGATTACATTATACAACAAGCAAAAATTTATTTACATCACACTACTTACAGTATAAACGAAGTTGCGTATCAACTTGGAATCAACGATCCCTCCTACTTTATCAGATTGTTTAAAAAGCAAACGGGATTGACACCCGGACAATTCAGAGAAGAAAGTTTTCTGAAAAAAAAATAGAACGTAATATTGAAAACTCTTAATATTTAAATCTTCCATTTTTTTCTACTTTTGTACAAAAATCAAGTATAAATACGAATTAAATGAAACTAACTATGAGAAATCTTTCTCACTCATGGAAATGATCAAATCTGGTAAGTTTTATGAGACCATTAATACGAAATTAGGGGATATGAAATGCTATTGTAATTCAGGTAAAGAATTTGATCAATGCTGTGAGCTTTTATTATTAAATAAAAAGACTGCAGAAACAGCTGAACAATTGATGCGTTCCAGGTACAGTGCATTTGTAACTGCAAATATCAATTATTTATTAAATTCTCACCATAAATCAACCCGACCTACAAAAGACAGAAAGAATATACTTAAATGGGCTAAATCTGTTGTTTGGCAACGATTAGAAGTTATAAAAGCACAACAAGGAACATATACAGATACCGAAGGTTTTGTTGAATTCAAAGCCTTTTATTTAGAAAATGGAAAATTAGAGTGTATTCACGAAAACTCTCGCTTTGTAAAAGAAGATAAATTATGGTATTATATATCAGGTACTCATAATTAACTACGTAGTTGTTAGATTATAGACATCAGACAAAAGACTTATTTATAAAGTATTTAAAACAGTTCTCTAAACACTCACCATTACGCTTACAACCAACAAGCTATTATCATAATAAAAACATGGATATATCACCTAAAGATTTTGGTCTTAATTCAAGAGTTCAATTAAAACAATTGGATATAAATCATATCGCTATTGTAAAACATATTAAGAGTCGCATTATATCAAAAGATGCAACTAAAATTATAGAAATGACAGATACGATCATGGCAAAAGAACCTGATTATAAAGTAAGTTTAATGTGTACAAAAAATATCTGCTCAAAGTCTATAAAATTATTAAACGATCACGGTATTGACATTGTTTATATAGAGTAGTTTTACATGAATTATATGATTACTATTACCACTCTTACCAAATCCTATAATCTATAACATCATTGGCGATGATGGATATTCATCATTAGGAATGAATTGTAAAACTTGATTAATTTGACCTATCAAATTTTCATTATCTCTAGATAAAATCCCTTTTAATATGATCTGATTCGAAACATGATCACTTCTAAATATTGTTCCTGTCAGATTAAGTTTTGATATAAACATTTTCATTTCCTCCAATATTTCAACCGTCGTTAGTGGAATAAATTCACCTTGAAAACGAGTTTTAAAATGTTCTATACCATAAGGAAAGCTTAAATTTAGCGTAGAAAGAAACTTTGGATTTATTTCATTAATTAAACTTGCAGAATTAACTATATGTTGCTCTGAATAAATCTTCCCTCCCAGCCCATTTATAATCATAACCGATGTATCAATACCTGCTTCGTGAGCTTTTAATATACCCTCCTTAGTAGATTGATAACACTCTCCTTTATTAAGAATTTTCAATAATTCATCATCTCCGCTTTCAATTCCTATATATAATAATTTTAATCCACTTGATCTCAACTCTTTTAATTCATCCAGGCTTTTACTTAAGATATCTCGTGGCATTGCATAGGAGGAAATTCTCTGTAATTTACCAAACTGCTTATTTATTTCAGATAGAATACCTATAAGCTTTGATGTTGAAAGAACCATTGCATTTCCATCTGCCAAAAACACTTTTTTAACTCCGGCATAGTATCTGGATAGTAATTCAATTTCTTGCTTTACATCCTCTGCTTTACGAGTGGTAAACTTTTTTGATTGATACATCTCACAAAATGCACATTTGTTCCATGAGCATCCATATGTAGCTTGAATAATAGCTGATCCGGCCTCAGCAGGTGGACGAAAAACAGGTTCATTATATTGAAACATTTATTATCCTTTTATTTATTATATAGAATTTAAATCTACGAGTATAAATCAACAATATCATTTAGGCTATGCGTAGTGCGGAACTTCGAAGCGATATCCTTTCAAGCCAATGCATAGCTAAATTTACATTTTGAAATTTCACCTTAAACTTAACAAATTTTCGAGACGAAAATTTGGCGCCCCAAAACAACCTACAACCTTCAAATATACAGCTACCTCCGCATTACGTATTAGCTTGTATTGTATGTTGGCCTTTATTCAATTAATTCATCAATTTCTTTTTGATAAATAGTCAACGCCAAATCGTCTGGACTTTTTCCATGTATATTTTTACTGGTCGTATTTGCATCAAATTTCCTAAGCAATTTTATCATATCAAAATTACCTTTCGCATTAAAAGTTGCTGTCCAAATCGGTGAATTCCCATGCTCATCTTGTACATTTACATTAGCTTTATTTTCCAGAAGTATTTTAGCAATTTTAATATTTCCTTCCTGACTACAGAAATGCAAACTACAATAACCACTTCTGTCTTGAGAATTTAAATTTGCACCTTTCTTGATAAGCCATTTAACTAAATTTTCTTTTCCAAAAAACGAAGCCCAAATCAACGCAGTTCTTCCATCTTCGTCAAATGAATCAATTCCATGTTTTCTGATTATTTGGCGCAATTTTAGTTTTTTTTCCTCATTTACTAAACTTCTAAGTCTAGCTAGGTTTTCATGTACTTTTAATGGTCTTCCACTTTTTGCCATAGGTTCTTTCTTTGGCTTACATACAACTCTTTTCTAACAACCGAATACTACGATGTATTTCTTTCTTAATTCTATCATGCTTACAAGATACTATCTCATCTTTTAAAAATTCAAGACTATCCTTAAAACCACTCATTGCACGAACTAATTTCCAGCTAATTAAATCATTTTGATTGTGCTGCAAGTAGCAATCTTTTAATAACATAAATACATTAGTTGAATTATCATTGTAACATATATAACCTATAGCATCAATCAACTCACTTAACTGCTTTAAATTATCTGTTTGTAAACCTCTTAAAAGTTGAGGTAAAGCTATTATTCCTATGTTAGCCAGAGTTCTTGCAGCAATATCTCTTGGTAAAGGATAATTATCTTTACCAAACTCTTTTATAGGAACTTTTTGGTATTGGTTAGATCCAATACAACCAAGCTCATCTATTAATAAAGAAATTGAATCATGGAAATGAATCTCAAGAGTTTTACATATTTCAATTTTTGAGTATAGTTTATTCTCTTCCTTTAAGGCTCTAATCAAATACCTGGAAACCGGCTCCTTTTCATTGCTCAAAAGTCGTGCTCCCAAAGTTCTATCTTTTGGTAAGATACTTTGTAACAAGTTTAACTTTTCATTAATATGAAGATTAGTATATAACCGCTCCTCTCCTTTATTAAGATATCCTCTTTTTTCTAACTGTTCTTTACTACTTTTCATTAAAATATTTAATCTTGCATTTCGATGTGACTAATCCCCAATTGAACACAATTTTAATGTGTAAAAATAATCTCACTCTAACCGATAAAATTATCGTTCAATCAATAATCATAGAAGCATTTAAATTTTTCTTTTTGTTGTGTTTCAATTATAGCTATTTTATTAAGTTGTCTGGAGTACCATATTATAGATAATTTGGCTCAAACTTAGTTATAAATCGATAGTCTTAAAACATTAAATATTCAATAACTTGCTAATTTTATTATATTTGAGATAAATAATATGAAATAGCCCCCTTTATCCAAACATGAGTCATGATTAAAAAATTATTATCTCTATTCTTTATTTGTATACAAGTATTCTGTCATTCGCAAAATACATCTAACATTCAACCAACTTTACCCATTACAAGCAAAGATCTTTACGATAGTATCAGTTCATGTATATCCTCCCAAAAGGATTTTAAAGAACTGGAGAATACATTTACAATTATACGAAAATCAAGAAAAAGACTGGATTCGAAATATATTCCTTTATTAGAACAATTTGCTCTCTATGCGCATGAACTATCATACAATTCAGGAGAAATGAAAGCGTATGATTTCATTGGTCTACAATACAGATATGATGAAAATTATGATTCAGCATTTGCATATCACACCAAATCTCTAGAAATGGCTATTAAACTCAAGGATAGCACGCAAATGTTTTATAACTATAATAATTTAGGACAAGTATTTCGTATGCAGGATATCAACACTCTTGCTCTTGATTATTTTCATAAAGCTCTGGATATTTCAAATGCTGTAGGAAATTTGCGTTCTTCTTCATTTACGATGAATACCATAGGTGCAACTCTGGTTGTGCAAAAAGATTATCCAAGAGCAATGAAGTATTTCCAACGATCAAATAAAATCGCAGAACAAAGAAAAGATAATCGCACATTAGCTTACAATTATGGAAACATGGGAGAAGTCTATTTATTAACCCATCAACCAGATTCAGCAATGTACTACTTTCAAATATCACGTGAAATGTTAGTAAAATTAGGTTCAACAAAAGGCATGGGGGTAGCCGAACATCTTATTGGTCAAGCATATTTTGAATTAAAAAATTATAGCAAAGCTATTGAGAAATTTAAACTCGCTCTAACTTATCATTTAAATGACGACAATATACGTTATCAAAGCTTATGCAATAGTTATTTAGGTAAAATAGCAATTAATCAAGATAATTTCAAGCTGGCTGAAAAATATCTTGAGATTGCCAAAACACAAGCTATGGAGATTAATTCATTGAAAAATCTACTGGAAATTTACAACGCGTATGTTGAACTTTACAAAAAACAAAATCGCTATAAAAAAGTATATGAAGCTTTAAAGCAAAGCCATAGATATCAGGATGAGATTATTAATGAGAGCAACAATAATAATATTCATGCCCTTGAGGTAAGCTTTGAAACTAAGGAAAAGGAGCAAAAAATAAATCTATTATCTGCTGAAAATCAAATTAAAAACCAAAGAATCATTTTATTCTTAACCCTTTCAATTATACTGCTTTTAATTCTCTCACTTGGTATTTTAATTTATTATAGAAATAAAAAGAAAAATATACACAAACAGGAAGTTCTTCGACAACAACTTCTTCGTTCACAAATGAATCCTCATTTTCTATTTAATGCATTGGGAAGCATTCAAAATTATATGTTAAAAAATAACACAAAAGAAGCAGCTGGCTATCTTAATAATTTTGCATCTCTTACCAGAGCTATTCTAAATCACTCAGCTGTTGAAACTATAACACTTGAAGAAGAAATTAATGCTTTACACAATTATATTAAACTTGAACAAATGCGTTTGTTAAAAAGCTTTACATATACCATTGAATATGATGACACATTAGAAACAGAATTTATTGAAATTCCACCAATGTTGATACAACCGTTTGTTGAGAATGCAATTAAACATGGCCTAAAAAACAAAAAAGACAATGGTACTCTAAAAATTCATATTGAAGATTGTAAAGAGTATTTGATAGTAAATGTAACAGATAACGGAAATGGTTTTGATATAAACAAAAAACAGATTAATAACCACAAATCAATGGCTATGACCATTTTTAACCAACGCATTAGTTTATTAAATAAAAAATATAGCAAAAATGCAGGTTTTGATATTAAAAGTATTGAAGGAAAAGGAACTACTTTGAATCTCAATATCCCAATTATTGAGAATTAATGCTTATGGTATAAATCAATTATAGTAATTTAAAGATGATTAGATTTAGTCACATTTCAGAAACATATTTATCAATTCTCAGGAATTTCAGATAAAACTTTTATTCCACTCTTTTTCATTAGTTCACTTGCATTAAAGTCATTGCAGATACCATCATGAAGTTTATAGCTAAAGATCATTGCATCATTTATTATTTCACTATTAAAACTATAGTTTGTTGCCAACCTCTTCGTTTCGGCTAACTTTGCCAAATCAATATCATGAGTAGCAATTATTCCGGAAGTATTTAGCTTACTTATTTGATTTATCAAAGAAAAACCACCTTTATGTCTGTCTTCAGAGTTTGTACCTTTGAACATTTCATCTAAAAGAAAAAAGATATTTTGATTGCTCTCAATTAGCTTCAACATCTTTCCTATTCTATCCAATTCGGCATAAAAAGATGAGATTCCTTCTTTTAAATTATCCTGAGTCCGCAAACTTGTATATAGTTGTACATTTGAAACCAATCCATACTTTGCGCAACATGGAGCTCCGGCTAATGCTAGTACTATATTCACACCTACAGTTCTTAAAAAAGTACTTTTCCCTCCCATATTTGAGCCTGTTATCATAACTACATCACCATGCCCTTCTGAATGAAAGCTATTGCAAACTCTTTTATCTGAAGGTATTAAAGGATGGCCTAACTGGTCAAAATACACATAGTTTTTCTTTTCTGTTATTTCCGGGAATGTGTACGTTGGATTTAAGTAACTATACCCTGCAATACTATTTAATACCTCAAACTCACTAACAACTGCTGCCCATGACTTTAAATGTGCTTTATTTTTTGATTTCCATTTCTCTACTCCAATAATCAAGTATATATCTATTAATAGAAAACTGTTAAGAAAAGAATAAAACGGATTTCCTTTTATTATTAATTTAATTCTATTTACTCCTCGCTGTTGGGAGAATTCCAATAACCTGCATAATTTATTTATTTCATTAAAGGCAGAATATGGCTTATCTAATAACTTTGATTGCAGCTGTTTTAATTTTACAGATTTAAAAGTTTCTGTTTCAATTTTATTAATTAGTGTACGATAGCTTTTTAAAATATCAATATTCTCTTGAGATACCTTAACAATATCTTCTGCAATAGTTCTAACCTTTCTTAAAAGCAGATAATTAACGATTAATACTAAAACAAAAGGAACTAAATAACTATACCTGTTTTCTGAAACCAGATTGATTGCAGAAAAATACAACCCAAGCAATGAAAGAGTGGCTAAAACTAATGAAACCACAATATATTTAAACCTGTTATTAATTAAAAAAGATGGAGACTCAACCCAGTCCAAGAGTTTCCTATAATCACTTCTTTTATTTTGATAGTGCATCCCTAAGGCCTCAAATTCTTGTCGCCAATCCAAACTTTGAGATAATTCAATAACTGCTTGTTGTCTGTGAGTAATTTCAGTTTTATCAGCAGGTTCTGATAACCACTGCGATAAAAGTATGCTTCCGGATTCTGTAGTTGTTCTATTAATAAGTTGGAAAATGGAATGTTGTCCAAAAATATCTAAATCAGATGTATATGAATGATTTTGATTTATAAATCTATCTCCAGTATCAAACAACTCTAGTTTACAATTTTCCCGTAAAATTTCAGATTCATTAATCTGTTTCAGGAATTCAGTGTGCCTACGTTGAAAAGATACTTTACTATAATATCTTAAGGCTGTTCCAAAAGCGAAAATTGATATAAGCGGAAAAACAATTAAAATAGTTGTTAATAATTTGAATTTAAAAAGAAATATCAAAAGAATTATTAACACAATAAAGATTAACAAACGGATAAAGGATATTCTTTTTAATAAGTTACTTAACTTAAGTAGCTTGATTTCACACTTCTGTATATTTATTTGAAATATATCCATTGTTTACCATCATAAATTTATTAATCGCATGGAATAATCAAATATAACAAAAGTTTAACTATGGCACTAAACGGTATACTATATTTAAAATCATATTATAGGAAATTCTGTTAGTCTGTAAAAGAGTATAATAAACTGATCATAAATAGTTAGAAATTATCTTCAATCAGGTAATAGTATTTGTTTGATCAAAAACAGAGGTTGAATCTAATAAAAAGGTCTATAAATAGATTCTAATACTATCAAATACGTATTTATAATCAAACAACTCTGTTTTTGACCAATATTACATGGTTATTCTACTTTCATTTTTTCGATCATCTTTTCAGCATTTTTATTTTTCGGATCCAGTTCTAGCGATTTTTTATAATATTCAATTGCTTTTTTATTGTCTCCTTTTTTCATATATGCTTCGGCTAAACTATCCCAAGTATTAGATGCTTTAGGATACATTTCAGTATTTAAAGTAAATACCTTAATAGCCTCATCTATTTTATCTTTCCAAAGAAAGTTATATCCTACCCAATTCAACCTAAACTCGTTCATGAACTCAGTATTCTCAAATGAAGTTTTTACAATAGAAGTCAACGAAACGAATTTCCATCCATCATCTGTTTTTTTGAGTAAATAATTTAAATCATAGGTAAAAACCCTATCCTCCCCAAACATAAACATGGTTTCTTCCTGAGTAGCGGCTACAGAAGCCATTTTTCCTGAAACCTTAATATCAAAATCGCCTACAAATTTTAAAACAGGAGCATCTTTTTCACTCTCAAAGTATTTTTTCATGTTCACATAAATAGTGTCCCAGGATTTTCTTTGATTTATAAAAAAAGCATTGATCATAGTATGGCTTACATAATCTTCATGTAACCAATAACCAGCCCAGGCATCCATATCCTTATCAAGAAAGGCTTTTGTTTCCTTTTTAATTGTTTCTTTAATAATGTCCTTTTCTCCTTCGGCACTTGCTGTTAAGGAAAATAAAAAGAATCCTACAAAACATGCAAAAATTATCTTTTTCATAACGATATAATTATTAATTAGAACACAATAAGTTACGAAATAATAATCATATTGTCATCTTAAATTAAAGCATGTACCAATGACCTATATAAGCTTGAATATAATAGAATCTAATAATTCTTTTGAAAGATCTTTATAATTTGGCCATTTGGTAATTTTATCAGGAGAGTTGATTCTTTGCCCATTGTTTATTACTATATACGTATTTTCGTTAAGCCAATCACTTACCTCATCAACATTTAATTGATGAACCATTTTTTCATCAATATACCAGTTGGCAATTATTATGTATAAATATTACAAATTGTCTGTATTCAATTATTATAATCCTAAATTCATAATTAATTAGCTATGAAAATATCATACAAATAGATTTATTTCTAAATCTAAACTAATATACTATACCGGAAAATGAAATAACAAAGAAGTTTTGTTTATCCAATTAGATAGACACCAATAAAAATGTTTGACTCAACTTCCCAATACAATAATCAAAACGCCTATCATTATACCTATCAATGCAATAGCTTTCCGTTTTAAGTTGGTTTCCTTAAAGATAAGTGCGCCTAAAGAGAATGAAATAATAACACTAGTACGTCTTAAAACGGATAAAATTGCAATTAGTGAGCCTTCATAAGTCAATGCGTAAAAATAAGAAAAGTCGGCAATGCTAAGAATAATACCAATTACAGGAATGGACCATCGCCATTGAAAAGCATCTATTTTTTTTCGTTGAGGATACCACAAAAACAATAAGAAAGGTAAAAACACCGGTATCATATAAATGGAGAACCAAGCCTGTATAGCCATTCGATCAAAATTAGCTATCAGATATTTATCATATAAAGTACTAAAACTTCCAAAAAAAGTAGCCAGTAAAATATATAAAACCCATTTGTTACGTTTAAGATTAATGCCTTCTCTGTTTCCTGCTAAAGAAAAATAATAGAAAAATAAAATCACAACAATAATTCCTATCCATTGTAATGCACTATAACTTTCATGATATATAAATAATGCCCCTATCAATGTCCATACTGGTCCCGTAGCCCTGATAGGAGTAATAATGGTAATAGGCAAATGTTTTAAGGCGAAAAAGGCAAACACCCATGAAATACCCACTATAAACGACTTAATAAAAAGTAATAAATGAGTTTTTAAAGAAATGGGCGCCACATAAAACAAAGATTCCTGAGGAAGATATTTTAAATAGGATGCTATAATAAGTGGAACAAAGAGCAAGGCTCCCGTAACTGAGGCATAAAATAACACAGGAATTACAGCATTATTATTTAAAGATAATTTTTTTGTGATATCATAAATACCTAACAAAAAACAAGAAACCAACCCCAGAATAATCCACATAAACAAAAATATTTTTGAGATGCAAAGATAGGGTTTTGAAACTTACATAAGTAATTCGGTTACTATATATTTAGCATTTCAGATTTTAACTCACTCTTAACTTATTTCTCAAAATTTATAATATATATTTGCTTAGTATATTAACAAAATAGAACCTAAACTATGTGGAAAAAAATCTTCTCATTATTCATTATTTTCTTCATATTACGAATAATAATAAGCTGCTCATGTAAATATCCCAATATTGAGTTTCAGTATTCTAACATTGAAATAACCAACCTAAATAATTCAGGAGGAAAATATACAAAAACAGAGGATAACATCATGAAGAAAGGTGCTGTCGCTTTTGAGGTATTTATTTATGGTGAATATGAGAACTACACACAATCTAACATTATTAGTCAATTTGATTTTAATGAAGCTAAGGCCTTTGAAAGTGATTGCATACAAAACTATACACCTAATGATTACATTAGTAATATATATATTAAATCATTATACAACATAAAGGAATCAGCTATAGCTAACACTATTGTTACAGACCTCTTCCGATGTAATATTCAAAAAGATAGTTATGGATCAACTACATTTAGCTATATGAGTATTGATGACTTGATATCGCTTTACAAAAAGAAAAATTCAATACCAACCAATGGAATAAAGATCAATTTATTCTGTACAGAGAAGATCGATAATAATATTACAAAATTTGAAATTGAAGTTGTATTTAACAGTGGACTCATTTTAACTTCAACCACAAACCTTATTACTTTAGAATAGCTAATATTAAATTCTTTATACCTAATTATGTCACTAAGATTTTTTACTACTGTATTTTTCCTTCTTACTGGAATTTACTTTCATTCATTTGATATTACTGCTCAACACAAAACAATAAACAATTTAGAAATTTCATTAAGTGTTGGAAATGCAAACATCGAATGCGAAAGATTCAAAAATACAACAAACTTAGATTGGTTAAATTATGTTGGTCGCCCAATTTATAACACATACGAATTAGTTAATTGGGATATTAGATTTGGCTTTTTAGAAAATTTCAAAACAGATATTTCATTAATAATGGAAAATGATTTTACTCCAATTACATTTAAAACTTCTGTTCAATACTATTTTAATAATTGGTTTGGATTTCATTCTGGATTAAGATCATATAATACGTACATTGAATCTGCAACTTCCTATTTTTCAGAAACAGCTCCTGATTACTATTATCAATATCATTTTGATGATCAAAGAAAAGTATATAACATTTCAGCATATTGTGGACCAGCATTTTATATCAAAAACAAATTATTTAAATGGACAACTACTGTTAATATTGGTTTATCTTTTCAAGATGGTTTTAATGAGCATTTATACCGAAAAACTCCTAATTCAAACGAAGATTATGCTTTTTACTACAAGATTAAACCACAAAGTAATTGTATGTATGGATTTTCATCATTGTTTGAAATGAATTTATTCAAAATAAACAACAAAAAGATTGGTTTACTATTAAAGGCTGATTATCAAAACATTCAAAAACAAACAAATTACGAACTAAAAAGAGAAAGTTGGTTAGGAGAGACTGATATTTCTGATATTAAAGGTGCTAAGCATGTATTTATGTGGAAAGAATGGGATGCAGGTATCTATCTTAGATTCTAAGATTCAATCATCTGTATTTCAAACAAAAGAACTCTCTCTATTTTAAATGATTTCCTACATCCCTATTTTACCCTTTAACAACAGCCAATGGTTCCAATCTTACTTTAATTTTCACCAAATCTTCCTGGTTAGCCATAACCTCATCAATATTTTTATACGCACCGGCTGCCTCGTCTAAATCCTTCTGATTTCGTATTCCATGAATAATACCTTTCTCATTTAGTTTATTTATTTCTTCTTGAAGATTTAGTTCTCTCTGAGCTTGCTTTCTACCCAGAACACGCCCGGCTCCATGCGAACACGATTCAAAGCTTTCTGGATTACCCAATCCTTCAACAATATACGATTGTGTCCCCTGCGATCCGGGAATGATACCTACCTCACCGTTTTTGGCACGTGTAGCTCCCTTTCTATGAATCAAAACATTCTCATTATAATGGTTTTCCCATGCTGCGTAATTATGTGCAATATTAATAACACCATCAAAGTCCACCTCTCCTTTCAAAACTTCCTTAAATGCATACTGAACACGTTCCATCATCAACTTTCGGTTTGCCAGGGCAAATTCTACACAATAGTTCATTTCTTTCATATAAGCATGAGCTTCTTCTGTTTCTATAGGTAAAAAAGCCAAATCATATGACGCTGGAACTGAGGAAAACCAGCGTTCATTCAATTGCTTTGCCTTTTTATTATAATAATCAGCTACTTGTTTCCCAAGATTTCGACTACCCGAATGAATCATCACCCAAACAAAACCATCTGATCCATGTTGAATTTCAATAAAATGATTACCTCCTCCTAACGAGCCAATTTGTTGGGTTGCTCTTTCAATGTGACGCTCCACAATCTTTGGTAGTTTTTCAACCTCTGGCAAATATTTATCTTCCTGTGGTTTATTATGCCAATTGAATCCTACTGGAATCGTTTTGCGAATATGCGACATAATTTGCTTTAATGATTCTGTATCGGCATCAGGTAAACTTGTACGCATGGCGCACATTCCACATCCAATGTCAACACCTACAGCATTGGGAATAATCACACCTTTCGTTGCTAAAACTCCACCAATAGGCATTCCATAACCTGAATGAGCATCGGGCATTAATGCTACATGCTTATGAACAAAGGGAAGGTTAGCCAGATTCTTTGCCTGAGCCAACGCATTCGCTTCAATATTATCCAACCACAATTTTATTGGTCGGTTTTCGGTTGATATTACTTGTTTCATTTTCCTTATTTCTTACTAAAAGCATAATGACTAATAGATTAACTTTATGCTTAATACTTATTTACTTTACAATTTACAACAATTTGTCCTTTAATTAGAAGGTGAGAAAATATCCCGTAATTGATCCACAATCTGTCCCCCTCCCGATAATGAAATCGTATTTATCTTATCTGCAATTTTCTCCACATATTCCATTTCTTTCAATTTAAATAACATGGCGTTTTCCTCCATTAATTTAGCAGTATTCAATAAACTTCTTGTGGAAGCTGTTTCCTCACGACGAGTAATAATATTAGCCTGCGCCTTCTTTTGCGCAATCAATACCTGATTCATAATTTCACGAACATCACCAGGTAAAATAACATCTCGTAAACCTCCATTCAACATTTCTACACCTAATTCCTGAGCTTTTTCTTTTACTGAATCCATAACATAATTTGATACTTCCTCTTTTTTCTCTAAAATTTCATCTAATGTTAAAGCACCAACATATTCGCGCAAAGCCAATTGTATAGCAACATATAACAGTCGTGAATATTCCTGATTTTCAGTTAAAGCTTTTATCACATCAACCACTTTATAACCAGCAAAAAAGCTTACCCTAATTGCTGCCTTATCCTTTGTTAATAGTTCCTGACCAGAAACCTCTAATTGTGTTTGACGCAAATCTGCTTTTATAACTGATACTGGAATATCATTTTTCCAAAAATAATGCATTCCGTTATCCAATATCTCAACAAACTTATCATTAATAAACAACAAGCCTTTTTCGTATGATTCTATTCTATAAACTCTTAAATACTGATATACAGCCGGAATTTTAAATAAAACTGAAGAAATATCCTCTGTAATTTCAACTTTGGATAAGTCTGCAGTTATAAAAGAATGTTCTTTTAAAGTATTCCAGAATGCATATTCTCCGCTCTGCAAAACACCATTAAAATTACCATTTACAAAGTGCAATACAATTTCAGAATCGCCAACTTTCACCGAATGCAATAATTCCATTAAATCATTATCATTCTTCAATAATTCTAATGAGATGGACGGATTAAACTGCAAGGACATGTCATAAATCTCTACATTATGAGATGAAGTGATCCAATAAGTACCGCTAGTTAATATCTTTTTATAATCGCCTTTTTTAAATATTAAACCGATTTTACCTTCGTTTATTCTTACTTTTTTAATCATATCTATAGTTTTTTAGTTTTTAATTAATGGAAAGATGAAAAACAACACCATCTTTTGTCAACGGGAATAAGAGAATTAACATTTCAACATACTTAGTTAATTTGCATATGGTAATTATCATTTAATAATATCATTAACAGTTTAAGTAAATACTATCAGTATTATTTACAACCTACTCTCTGGTTTCCTTCAGATTGTTATTTACAGAAGTAAACAACCGGTTATTTGTCTTTCATCTTTCACTCTGTAAAATTGAAAATTGGATTTCAAATCAGGATTCGAACCTGAAGTCATTTGACTTTACCATTCCTATGATGTTGCTCTACCCATTAAGCTATCCCATGTTTCAGGGAAGAGGATTCGAACCTCCAACACGCATCGATCGTATGAATCAGTGAAATAATAAGCAGGATATTGAACTTTATCAAGCCAACACTATGAAGCCATACAGAAACTTACATCTCGTCTTAATTATTACCTTCTTCATTTCTTGATCTTCTGATTACAGAAGAAATATTTTTAATCACACAAAGTGAATCATATTCAAAGAACGTTTTGTCTTATTGACAATGCAAAGATTAAACATAAGTGCGCAGTCTTTTTGCGTAGTAAATATTTTTTTCTATTTTTCTCAAAAAAATTATGCCCATTAACAGAAATGCCTTAATCAGATACACTACTATAGATAAATGTTTACGTAATCGCTTTCGAAAATGGACCTTAGAAGACTTAATTGATGCCTGTTCAGATGCACTCTATGAATATGAAGGTATAGATAAAGGTGTAAGTAAACGCACCCTTCAAATGGACATTCAAATGATGAGAAGCGAGAAACTAGGATATAATGCGCCGATTATCGTTACCGATCGAAAATTCTACACCTATGAAGATCCCGAATATTCAATTACCCAGTTGCCATTATCAGATCTGGATTTAAAGAAATTAGATGATGCCGTTGAGATATTAAAACAGTTTCAGGGCTTTAGTCATTTTAAGGAAATGTCAGGATTAATTCAAAAACTTGAGAACAAGATTCAGACTCAGAACTATAAATCACGCCCAATCATTCATATTGAACGTAACGAAGATTTAAAAGGTCTGGAGCATTTAAATGGATTATATCAGGCCATTTCAAAAAAACACGTTTTAAAAATAGAATATCAATCCTTTAAAGCACGTCAATCCTCACCTATCTATTTTCATCCATATTTATTAAAGGAGTTCAATAATCGCTGGTTCCTAATCGGTAAAAAGAATAAAGGCAAGGTTATAATGACTTTAGCATTAGATAGAATACAGTCATTTACAGCAATGGAAAACAAAAAGTTTGTTGATGATCCTGATTTCTCACCTGAAACTTTTTTTGAAAATGTAATAGGTGTTACTGTTAACACAGGACTTTTACCTAGAACTATTACACTTTTTATTGATAATACTAATGCACCTTATGTTTTAACCAAACCTTTACATTGGTCGCAGGAAATTCTAGAGAAAAAGGAAGATGGTATTATCATTTCGATAAAAGTCATTCCTAATTTTGAATTGGAAAGATTAATCCTAGGATTTGGACCTTCGATGGAAGTATTATCACCTCCATCGCTGCGTAAAAAGATTAGTGAGCTTATATCAATAAATAACCAGAAGTATAATATCTAAAATTAAATGCCGATTATATATCCATCACCACTCACTTTATCATACACGTCTTTGCTAAACATAAAAAGTTTAGCCGGTTTTTTTGAAACTCCTTTTCGTTTCTCATCTAATGGAACAATATAACTTTTACTTAAAGCCTTCTTTCTAAAATTACGATTATCAATTTCAATATCTAGTATTACCTCAAATGCGGTTTGTAAATCATTAAGCGTAAACTTATCTGGTAGTAAATCAAATATAATGGTTTCTGTCATAACCTTTTGCTTCACATCCTCATAGGCATCTTTAATCAATTGTAAATGATCAAATCCCAGATGCGGCAATGTTCTTACAGGAAACCATTTTAAGTTTTCCTGTTTCAGATTTACCATTTCCATTGGCAATAAAAAATAGAATGCTACGGTCAGAGTCCTTGGATTTCCACCACGACTCCTTGTCCAAAGTAAATCTTTATCACTTTGAAGACGATTTGGATTTCCATAAGTACGAAATTGTTTTTTATAGATATTCTCCAATCCTGTTATTTCTTTGAAAAAACGATCTGCAGAATCTTCTAATGTTTCACTTTTAAAGATATGATGGCCTGTTACAACCCAATCGTCAATTGTAGGATAATCCTCATGATAAAGATTTAAAGTTCTATTACTTAACAATATGTGAAGACCTTCAGAATTTAATCCAAATATTACACAATCAACTGAAACATTATCTATTTTCCTAAAATCCATAATTCAAACGTTAATTATACGTTTTGTTTAAACAAATGTAATAATATGACAATAAAATTCCCAATATACATACTTTTCATTTTTTTCCTTACTTTTACAATCATACGTAAATACTACGCTTTAACATCATAATTCTATGCATAAATCATTTTATTTAAACCAGAGAAACTTAAAAATGATGCCTTTAGAGGTTTCTGTACCAAAATACAATAGAGACAATATTAAAACCAGTATTGCTCACATAGGTATAGGTAATTTCCATCGTTCACATCAGGCATATTATACGCATGAATTAATGGATAAATACAATCAACTAAATTGCGGTATTTGCGGTATAGATATCTTAGAATCAGACAGAAAGATTTACAATATATTAAAGGATCAGGATGGATTATATTCACTGGTTACCAAACATCCCACCGGAATAGATAAAGTAAAGATCATTGGTTCTATTGTAGAATATTTCTTTGCTCCTGAAAATCCTCTTGCCGCTATTGAAAAGTTAGCTAATCCTGAGATACATGTTATCTCTTTAACAATTGCTGAAGATGGATATCATCTGGATGAAATAACCGGAGAGTTTGATATCAATAATACTATTATAGAAGAAGATAGTAAAAATCCATTTGCCCCAACAACTGTTTTTGGGTATCTGACACAAGCATTTCTTTTACGAAAGAAAAGAAACATTAACGGCTGTACCATATTATCATGCGACAACATACAATCGAATGGTGACACCATAAAAAATTCACTTTATAATTACATAAAAAAGGTAATTCCTGATTTATTACCATGGGTGGAAGAAAATGTTACTTTTCCGAATACTATGGTTGACAGAATAACAACAGAAACAGTTACAAAAGATATAGAACGATTAAAACAATATTTTCAGTTAGATGACCAATGGCCGGTGGTATGTGCTCCATTTGTACAATGGGTAATAGAGGATAAATTTGCCAATAAGCGACCAGAGTGGGAAAAAGTTGGTGCTCAATTTGTGGAAAATATAGAATCATACGAACAAATGAAGCTTCGTTTATTTAATGCAGGCCACTCCATTCTTGGAATAATAGGAACTCTTCTAGGTTACAAATATGTTGGTGAGGCAGCAAACGATGAGCATATTATAAAATTCATAAATGATTATTTACACCTGGAAGCAAAACCTGTTTTAAAAAGTACTGATGAGGCAAACATCAACCAATATATCGATAAACTAATTGCTCGATACCAAAACACAAATATAAAGGATAGTTTATCAAGGATTTGTAAAGAAAGTTCATCAAAAATACCTTTGTTTGTACTCCCTACCATTTATGATCAATTAAACCAAAGTAAAAATATAAAAAGAGCATCTTTTTTAATTGCGGCATGGTGTAAATATAACGATGGTGTAGATATCAACGGGAACTATTACCAAATCAACGATACATTGAGTAATATTTTAATACGTACAGCAGCACTATCTCACGAATCTCCAATTCGCTTTTTAGAGATAGAACCCGTTTTTAAGCAATTAATTGACGATCCTTCTTTTGTTGAATGTTACCTTAAATCCTATGACAAACTTAAAAACTGCACTATTATAGATTGTCTTAAAGAAATAAATCAAATCTAAAGCAATAGTTATCTTAAAAAAAACCTGTCTGCTTTAAAATAAAACATGACAGGTTAAACAAAATGTAAATAACAAACTATTGATTAGGTATTCATAAATTCATAAATTTCTTCATTAGTAATTACCGGATTTGCACCTCGATGTGATGCAACCAAAGCACCAACTGCACAAGCAAAATCAATGGCATCCTGAGGGTTGACACCTTCCATTAATTTACTGATTACAGATGCAAGAAACGAGTCACCAGAGCCAACGGTATCTGCTACAATAATCTTGAATCCATTATTATAATAGAATTCACCATTATAATAAAGTACAGCTCCTTTTTCTCCCAGCGTTACACAAATATGTTTTGTATTTGTATTTTCAGCTATTAAACTAATGCTGGCTTCAAGATCCAAATCCTCTGCACTATAATATTTATATATTTCTTCTAATTCCTCATCGTTAAACTTAATAAAGTCTGCCTTATCCATAAAAGTCATAAGCAGGTTTTTAGAATAATGAGGCGGACGCAAATTCACATCAAAAATCTTATATTTTGCTACATCCATTAACTCTATCAATGCATTCTTTGAACGTTGATCCCGTGCCACTAAACTACCAAAAAGAAAAGCATCAGAAGAACTGACCAGATCAATAGTTTTTTGATCACTTCGAATGGCATCCCAAGCGCATGGATATTTAATTTCATAAGTAGCAGAGCCTTTTTCATCTAATTGAACCAAGACTTCACTGGTACTAAGCTCTTTTGTTGTTTGAATATAGGATAAATCAATTCCTGTTTTCTTTATTTCCGACTTCAGTTCATCGCCTAAATCATCCTCACCGATACTGCTAATTACAAAAGATTCATTACCAAAAGCCTTCAACCTTAAAGCTACATTTAAAGGAGCTCCACCCACTTTTTTACCGGTTGGCAAAACATCCCATAAAACCTCTCCAAAACAAACTACTTTTTTCATGACACTTTATCTTTTGCATTTATAGCGCACACACATTCTTTAATACTAAATTCATTTAATGCCTCCAATGCACTTAAATAAGATTTTACAAAAACATCGTTATTCACCAAACTACCAAAGATGGATTCCAACCTTAAAAAAGCAAGATTATCTTCTTGAGTTGCTAAAGCAGCTTTTTTCAATTCCTCGCTCATTGCATCTTCAATGATATACTCGTTTCCGTTTTCGTCTTTCCCTTCATTGTATTTACACCATGCTGCTATAACAAATGCTGCATGCTCAATATTCCCTTCTCCTTTAAGCTGATTTACAATGGTGGGCAAAACAAACTTTGGCATCTTTGCTGAACTTTGCAAACAAATCCTTGAAACCTGATCTTTAATATACTGATTTTGAAATCTTGCAATCAGGCTATCTTTATATGCATCCAAATCAATACCTTCAAGTCCAGAAAGAACAGGCGTAGCTTCAAGATCCATATAACTTCGAAGGAAGAACTTAAAATCTTCATCCCTGGCAGCCTCATCAATGGTTTGATAGCCATATCTTGCACCTAACATACCCAAAACTGAGTGTCCGGCATTAAGCAAGCATAATTTCATTTTTTCAAACGGAGAGACATCTTCAACAAACTGTACTCCCACCTCTTCGTATTGTGGTCGGCCATCTACAAAATCATCTTCAACTACCCATTGAATATAAGACTCACATACAACCGGCCATTGATCTTTAATCTCGAATTTACTCTCAACCGTTTCAATATCAACAGGAACAGTTGCCGGTGTAATTCTGTCCACCATACTATTCGGGAAAGAAATATTTTCATTCACCCAGTTATATAATGCTACATCAACTTTAGAAATGAAAGCTCCAAGCATTTTTTTCGTTACTTCACCATTCCCTTGAATGTTATCGCAGGATTGAATAGTACACCCTTTTAATCCTCTTTCTTTCCTTAACAATAAAGCCTGAGTAAGAAATCCATATATTGTTTTAGGATCCTTAGGATTATTCATATCCCACTTTATATTTTCATTCTCAAAGTCAAACTCACCTGTTGCTTCGTTGATATTATAACCTCCTTCTGTAATTGTAAGAGATATTATTTTGGTTTCAGGATTTGCCATTTTTTCGATGACTGCATTTTTATTATCCGGAGCAAATATTACATCAACAATTGATCCGATTACACGTGCCTTTACAGATCCATCAAGTTCCTTTACCATTAATGTATACAAACCATCCTGGGCTTTTAATACATCACAAATCTTCTTGTCAAACTCCAACAACCCTACTCCACAAATTCCAAAGTCTGTAGAAATTCCACTTTGCAATAATTGATCAGTATAATAAGCCTGGTGTGCTCTGTGAAAGCCTCCAATTCCCACATGAACAATACCTGATTTCACAGCTGATCGATCATAGGTTGGAATTTCAACTTTAGATCCAAAATATTTTAAGTTTTCATTATTTAAAGTCTTCATATTCTTATTTTTTAAGCGTAATACATCTTTTAACTACTAGCGAGTCAAAGCTCTACTGGTAAAAACGATCCAATGATTAGTTTTTATACTTATCCTCAAATCTTTGAAGAAGAACAGCAAATATGATAATCAGACCTTTAATAACTTGTTGTGGATAAGAAGGTACATTTAACAAGTTAAGTATATTACCTATTAATCCTAGAATTAAAACTCCCATTAGCGTATTAATAGCAGTACCCTTACCTCCTTTTAAACTAGCTCCACCAATTACCACCGCAGCAATGGCATCCAACTCTAAACCTACACCAAAGTTAGGTGATCCAAGATTTGTACGCGAGGCAGCAATTATACCTGCAGCAGCAGCTAAACATCCAGATATTGAATAAACTAAGAACTTATATTTATTCACTTTAATACCTGATAAAATAGAAGCTTCCTCATTACTACCTATTGCTATCACTAATCGCCCAAACACATTATATCTAAGCATTACATGAGCAACAGCTACAACAATTATAAATACGATAGCTACGTTAGGAATACCTAATAATGAACCATTACCAAAATCAGTCATCAATAAACCACCATTAGTCTGAAAAACTACAGGAGCACCTTTAGAATAGATAAATGACAATCCCCGTGCTATAGTCATTAATGCTAAAGTGGCAATAAACGGAGCCATTTTATGTTTGGTCACTAAAAATCCTGATATACTACCTATCGCAAATCCAATTGCCAGAGTTAAAACAATGGCGAGTGACAGCACAATAGAATTGGTTAACAAGGCAAATACAACTCCCATCAAAGCAACCATTGATCCCACTGATAAGTCAATACCTCCGGTTAAAATAACGATTAACATTCCAATACTTACAATACCAACACCCGAAACTTGCTTTAACAGGTTTGATAAGTTAATTGAAGAAAAGAACACGTCAGAGATTAATGACGAAAAGATAACAAGAATAGTAAATATAAAAATTGTATTATACTTAATTAAAAATTTGATGATATCATTAGCTTTAGTTTTCATTTGTCTAAATTTTAATTTGTTGTTTCAAAAAGATTACACAGTTAAAGTCTCTCCAATTGACATTCTTAGAATATTCTCTTCAGAGAAGGATTCTTTTTTCAACTCCCCTTGAATAGTACCATTATGCACAACAAGGATCCTGTCGGAGATACCAATAATTTCCGGCATGTCTGAAGAAATCACCAAAACACCTACCCCCTTAGCAGCTAACTCATTAATCAGATTATAAATCTCAACCTTTGCTCCTACATCAACTCCACGAGTTGGTTCATCAATTATAATCACCTGAGCATCTATACTTAACCATTTTGCCAAAGCTACTTTCTGCTGGTTACCACCACTCAGGTTCATCACTTTAGCATTCTCATCAGGAGTTTTGATACTTAACTTTTTAATTAACCTTAATGCATTATTTTTTTCTTTTTTATCCTGAATAAAATCCAGTTTATCAGAAACCAAATCAAAATTTGTAAGACTAATATTGTCTTTGATTGAAAGATCTAAAAACACTCCTGTTTCTTTTCTGTCTTCAGGAACAAATCCAATACTGTTTGCAATTGATTTTACAGGATTACGATTTTCAACTTCCTTTCCATTTAAGCGAATAATACCGGATTCTTTTTTATCAGCCCCAAATATTAAACGTGCTGTTTCTGTTCTACCACTTCCACCTAAACCGGACACACCTAAAACTTCTCCCGGATATAGCTTAAATGAAACATCCTTAATCTTTTTACATTTTGAATTCAGGCCTTCAACCTCCAATATTGGTTTGTCTCCTATTTTCACATCTCTTGTTGGATAAAAATCCTTCAGTTCACGACCAATCATCAACTTAACAACCTCATCGGTAGATGTTTCTGAAACAGGCATACTTCCTGTAACTTCACCATCTTTTAAAACAGTTACTGAGTCAGATATTTCAAATATCTCTTCCATGTGATGAGATATATATATGATAGAAACACCTCTTTCCTTAAGTTTATGAATCGTTTTAAATAATTTTTCAACAGACTTTGGTCCTAAAACCGTAGTTGGCTCATCCAAAACTAACACTTTCACATCTTCAGATAACGCCTTTGCTATTTCAACAATCTGCTTTTTAATGATACTCAAGTCAGCAACTTTAGCCATAGGATTAATATCAAAACCTAACGAATCGATAATCTCTTTAGCCTCTTTTACCATCTGTTTCCAATTCATCCATACATTGCCTGTTCCCAGTTTATGTAAGAAAATATTTTCAGCTACAGACAAATCATTTACCAATGATAATTCTTGATATACTACACTTATTCCTAATTCCTTACCATGATGAGGATTTAGAGGCTCAATTACTTCACCGTCTAGTTTGATAATACCTTCATTTCGCGAATAAACACCACACAATATCTTAATCAAAGTAGATTTACCGGCTCCATTTTCACCTATTAAAGTATGTACTTCTCCAGGTTTTACTTCAAACGAAACATTTTTCAAAACAGACACTTTACCAAAACTCTTTGCAATTCCGGAGAATTCTACCCTATAATCATTTTTGTTATTTACATTTTCCATAACTCAACTCTTTAATCTATTAAAAAATAGCTGCTGGATCGTAATACTCCTTAGCATTATCTTTGGTAATTAGTACTGCTGGAGTAAATGAAGTTTTTGAAAAATCTCTTTTACCATTAAAGTATTGTACAGCATACTGAACGGCAGTTTTTCCAATTAAAGAAGGACTATTAACTGCTGTACAACCATATAAATCGGTATCCATAATAAGCTTAACTGCTTCTTTCTGACCATCTGCTGCTGCACAAATTATTATGTCATTTTCTTTACCTGCCTTACGAATCGCTTTTATTGCTCCTAACACACACACATCACTTTCTGTAAGTACTACATTAATATCAGGATGAGCTACTAAAATATCTTCCATTGCCTGAAGTCCACCCTGGTAAGACCAGTTTGTGTAAGCTTGAGTTTTAACGTTTAAATCTATATATCCAAGTGTTCTTAATTGTTCTTCTGTAATACCATTCAACAAACCTTGCTTACGTGTTAATCCAACCGGATTTCCTGCATTACCACTCAAAAGGGCCATTTCCATTTTCTTTTTACCCATTTTCTTTACCAACCATTCACCGGCTAACATTCCATTTTTAAAGTTATTAGACTGGATAGTAGTTACATACTTGGCTGATGGATCAATCGAACTATCAATAATAAACACTGGAATCCCTGCTTTTTCAGCAACTAACGTTACCCCTACAAGAGCATTTGGATCTAACGGATTTAACAACAAAGCATTTACTCCTTTTGTTATCAAATCTTCTGCAGCTGCAATTTGCTTATTTATATCTCCCTGTCCATCGGCATAGACAAAAGTCATCCCCAAAGACTCGGTTGTAGTTTGTATACTTGCTAACAAGGCCTGATAATAAGGTGCATTTAAAGCAGGAGTACAATAACCTATTTTTAATGCAGATAAATCAACATCACTTTGAATTTCGGCAACCGCCAAACTATCATCCGAAGAGGAACTTTGTACCTGATTAACTTTCTCTACACAACTAGTTGCAAAAAGCGTTGCTGCAATTATTGTAAATGAGAAAAATACACTCTTTGCTATCTTATTTATCAAATTCTGTTTCATTGTAGTGTTTTTTTAAGATTTTTAAATCAACTAATTAAAATAAAGGAATATCTATTTGTAACACACCTTTTCCACTCTCCGGATTCCATATTGCATTAAGCTCAATTGGAATCTTTTTAGAAAGAACCTCCACACTTCTATTTAAAGTTAAACCAATATTTACAAAATTAGGATGCTCACTATAAAAAGTTTTTTCTGTAGTAAAAGAGAAAGCTCCCCCTGCAAAAGCGCTCAGACTAAAATCTTCTTTTTTCCATAGTCTGTATTTCATTTCCACATAATTCGAATATGAATCAGTTATTTTACCATTCTCATCTTCTTCGTAATCCTGACCATTACCTCCTATTATAGTTCCCCAATACAATTTCAAAGGAACTTTTTCTGAAACAAAATATATCAAAGCTACATCAACAAAATTAGGTGAACTCATTTTATCGTAACTAAATATTTCAGGATCTTCAATACTTGAATAATTATTATGACTAACTACTTCTGTACAGAAATTATCAGTAAAACGATAAACACCATAATATGAATATTCTTTGTAAGAACCATCAAAACTTGCACCTCCCCATAATCCTAATGTTAACTTGCTATTTTTACTATTATACTCAATACTTGTTGCTGTCATTGCACCTGGAGTTACCACATATCCATGCCACATGTGCATATTACGCATACTCAAATGCCCGCTAAAAGCTTTGTAACTATCTTCAGTCTCCTGAGCACTAATCGAAAATGTAATAACAGAAACAAAGAGTAATACTAAGATTGCTCTAAAACTTAATTTGGATTTCAAAATCACATTACAACTTCTCTTTTCCAACTCCACTTGCTTTTTAATATTTTCCATGACCTTAGATTTTAATTTACTGATTTTTTTACAAACGTATTATTTACGTTTCATATCATAAAGATAACACACTTCTTTTCAGAATTACAAACTTTTTAACATTTATTTTTTTGTAAAAATTAATTTATTTTACGACATAACACCATACAGCCCTTATAAATTAAGACTTTTTAATAAATAATTAAAATTAATTTTTATTCGTATTTTTTACGCTTATTAAATCCAAACAATAAATTTAATATCCCCCAATACACAAATAAGAACTTCTTGAAGTAAAAAAGAAAAGACTAAATCAATACTATTATAATCAAATTAAGAAAAAGAGAATGACAACAATAAAGAGAACGACAACTTAATTAATAAGGCAAGATTAACTCAAAAACACTTCCTTTATTCAAAACACTACTAACCTCAATCATACCATTATGAATATCCACAAACTCTTTACACAACAATAAACCAAAACCTGTTCCGATTTCATTTTCCGTACCTTTAGTTGAAACAGATTTATCTGAAGAAAAAAGATTACTCAATACATCCTCACTTATCCCCACACCACTATCTCTAATGGATATTTTGGCAAATTCATGATCACCTATATTAGTAACTCTTGCACTTATTTCTATAACACCTTTAGGAAAACTATACTTAATGGCATTTGAAACCAAATTACGAACTATAGTTTCAAACATATTTACATCAGCCTTAACAACAAAATCTTTCGAAATTTCATTTACAATCTCGATGTTTTTCTTATTTGCAACCTGACGCAACACAACCAATTCCTTCTCCACTAACTCTTTCGCACTATACCTTAATGGCTTAAAAACTATTGCTTTATTTTGAGCTCTCGCCCAGTTTAAAAGATTCTCTAATAATTCATATGTATATTGAATACTTTTATTAATGGCCTTGAGACATTCACCTTTTTCATTTTCACCAATTGATCCATCCACTAAAAGCAAATCAGACAATCCCCAAATATTTCCAATCGGATTTTTTAGATCATGAGCAATAATTGCTAAAAATCTATCTTTTGTAGCATTACTTTTATTCAACTGCTCATTCTTCTCTTGAATTTCTTCCTTAATACAAATTGCCTCCTCTGCCTTCCGCCTCAATTCCTCATTCATCACCAAAGTCTCACCATACAAAGCTTTTGTTTTATATTGTTCCAACTTCAATAAATGATTAGATTTAAACAAATTAAACCTCAACCTATACTGTATTCTATTGATCAAAAAACCAACAATTAAAATTGGATATATATCAAACAAAACAAAAAACTCCTGACTACTCGGCCTTCCATACACAAATAAAAAAAAGGTAAAAACAACAATAGGAAATGTATAAATAAAGATTGCTGTTTTCAAATCTTTATTTAAATCAAGAGATATCAAAAATATAACAAGTATAGCACCAGTAACACTCGGAGCTAGTGCATCCTCATGCAAATGAATCAAACATTTTGCATACATCATTAACTGACTGGCCAAATAAACAAGAAGATACAAGATATTTTTTAATGGATATAATCTATTTCTATAAATCAGATGCAAAACCATTAAAGCAAAACATATGACTAAAACAGGTATCCTGGTTGTTACTGAATTCATATTGTAACGCACTGCCCAATCTGAATACATGTAATACACAAGAATAACAAGACACAATCCTAAAATAAGATTCAGGTTTTTCAAAAAAACTTTTTTCAGATAATCTTCAAACTCAACCTTTAGTTTTTCTGAATTTAAACTTTCTTCCATCATTTAAAAATTCACCCACCAGATACCACAAATACACTCCTACAAACAAAATCGTATTTAGATTAAAAATATTACCTATAACACATTGTGTATTTGCACAAAAAGAGGGAAGTTTCTTAAATCAAAAATAGAAAATTTACAGCATACACATAAAAACAAGTAGTATTGTTACACAAACAACCAATATTTAAACATCAACCTACTATAATACAATATAAAAGTCAATACTATTCAATAAAGATCTATTGCACCAAACCAAGTAAACAATAGTATCATTGCCATATCATAAAAGACACAAGTCCAACAAACAAGCTTCCTGAGAAAAATTTAAATGACAAAAACTACAGGTAAGAAATAAATAAGGAAAGAAAACTACTAAAGAAGTAATATTGGGGAATATAAAATTCCCCAGATTTTTTTTGCAATAAGGATTAATACCAAATTGTTCTTTTTGGAGGATTTCCAAAAGACTCAAATTGATCACCATTTGAATTGACTACTTGCATAAGTTCTTCAACTGTAAAATCGTAACCATCTTCAATTGCTCTTTTTACAAATTCTTCTTTTGTGTTAGCAGCATTGTACTTTGCTCTAAACGCTTCGTCTGCGCCTCCCTTTTCTAATAAGGCTTCTACACTTTCTAATGACATAACTTTACTATTTAAAATTTCTGGCGTTAAAATAGTGTTTTTTTCAATACGCCCCTCCAAAAAATCACACCTAAAAACATTTTTTACTATTTTTTCAGATTTTACCCCATATTTTTCAAAATATACAACACTTATAAAAATATTTTAAAAAAAATCCTGTCAATATAAACCGACAGGATTTTTCTATTTCTTATAGTATAAGTACTATTTTGAATAAAATTTTTCAAGAGCACGATACCAGGTTAACACAAAGGATGAAACTCCTATTGAATAAACAATAATCATAAAATGCATTCCATCCACATTTTCAAATCCAAGATACCATGCAATCGCTCCACCAATGATACCTCCAGCAATTCCAAGAACTATTGTAACAGGTATATGTTTTGTAATTACGTAAGGCTCTATAAGTAAAGTTAACAAACTAACAATCAACCCAATTAACATCCAAAGTAAAATTCCCATAACAACCTCCTTCCTCTCTATATGTGTTTTTCCTTCAAAAAACATTAATCAAAACCAAAAGCAGTTTTCATATATAAAGGTACTACCATAAGTCCTCAATCGCAAACTATTAAACACTGAACAACAATACAGTAGTTACTATAATTCCAGTAGTTCTATTTGAGTTCTATAAGTATAGGAGCATTATTTCAAAAGCACAAACTTACTCTTCTTCTTCAAGATTCACATCTAAGGTAATTAAAGGCGATGCTTCAATTTGTTCAATTTCCAGTAATTCAATTAGTGTATTAAGGCTATTTTCAACTTCTTTCAACTTATCATCATCTAACTTATTAAGCTTATGAGTTAAATGCTCATGCAATAAAGAAGGCATCGAGCTCAATAAATTATCTCCAGCAGAGGTTAGCGTAATATTTACCACTCGTTTATCACCAGTTTTAGGTAGTCTTGCCAAAAATCCCTTTGCCTCAAGGCGGTTAATAATTCCACTAACCGTACTTGAGTTAAGATTAAGTAAACTTCTAATTTCACCTTGAGTAAGCTGATAATTTGGTGCATCTCTTAAGAATCCTAAACATAATACCTGAGGAATACTGACTCCATATTCCTTTTGAATCTTTTTTGATTCAATATCAACTGACCTAACTATTTTTCGTATTTTAATAAGAATTTCTTTAGTATCCATGCTTCAAAATTAATAAAGCAAAAATAATTTCATTTTCTTTATGACCAAAACATGACTTCCCGGATATTTTCATTTTTTCCTAATTCCTGCTATAATCACATAAGTAAGAAATGATAAAAATATACCAAATATATTAGCATCCAGTCCTAAAGGTAAATCCATCTTTAAGCCAATTAATAATAAAGTTGTAAATCCTCCCGATAACATTGATACAATAGCCGCTCTTCCATCAGGATTTTTAGTAAACAATGCCATAAGAACTGGTATTATCATTCCTGACACCATAAAAGAATAGGAATGCAACATCAAATCCAACACACTCGTCATACCATAGGCTAACAAAAGAGCAATAGCTCCAATAGCTAAAGTCAATATCTGAGATAACCTAACACTATTAGGTCTTCTGTGCATCTTTAAAACATCAGCTAATAAATTTCCTGAAGAAGCCATCAAACAACTATCTGCCGTGGACATTACTGCAGAAAAGTAGGCCGAAAGTACTATACCCATTAAACCAACAGGTAAAATAGTTCGCAACAACACTGGCAATCCCATTTCTGCATCCAAATTACCAACATGATAACCTGGCAGCATATTATTTTCCATTGCCACGCGGGCAAACATTCCTAATACAACTCCCATGAAAGCCATAATAGGATATTCAAATAATCCTGCAAAAAACCATGCTTTTTTAGCAGTTTTGGTATCTCGGGATGCATATATCCTTTGATACAAAGTCATCCCAATAAACCAGATTGGAATAATTGTAAACATCCAGTTTACAAACTGCTGCCATTTGATATTGGTTAATGATAAAAACTCTGGAGGTAAAGTTGACTGTATAGCTTCAATCCCTCCGATTTTTATATACGTAAATGGTAATGCAACAAAAATCAAACCCACCATCAATACAATCCACTGAACAGTATCTGTGTAAATCACCGCTTTTAAACCACCTAATACGGTATATACAACCGCTATTACACCCATAACAAGTAAAGCTGTATCTAATGAAAGTTCAGGAAAAGTTGATGATGCCAATTTTGCCCCTGCCAATATTTGAGAACTGGTAAATCCTAAATATCCAATCGCTGAAATTAAACCTGCTATAAGAGCTACTCGTTTATCATACTTATATTCTAAAAATTGAGGAAACGATAAAAAGCCCTTTCTTCTTGCTAAATCAGAAACTCTGGGAATAAGTAATACTCCACTCAACCAGGCTCCCAACAAACCTGTAAATAACAACCAACTTCCGGATAAGCCCATAGTAAAACCTAAGCCTCCTAATCCAATAGAGAATCCACCACCTACATCGGTAGCTACGACAGAAAGACCAATATGTAAACTACTTAATTTTCTACCTCCTACGTAATAATCATCTGTAGTTTTGTTTTTTCGCATAAAAAAAACACCTACCCCAAGCATAGCTATGAGATAGATGCAAAAAATCAATACATCAATAATATGCATAATTTATATAATTCGAGCTAACCAGAATTGTGCACCGGTCATTATAAGTTCAATTGAAACAGTTCCTAAGAGAAAGGCAATAATTCTACCTGCAATATCAATGTATTGCTCTATAAGCTCCTCCTTTTTAGGCTGAATCTTGTCATGAAGGACTTTAAGTAAAAATATTATTGAAACACATAGTGCAATTGTGATAGCAACAGCTAAGACTGAAGAAAACTTATCCAACTGCTCTCCAATAAGCACACTATAACTAATAGTTCCGGGTCCAATAAAAATCGGCATAGCGATTGCTCCTGCCACATGTTTTGATTCACCCCTTAATGTTTCTATAGAAGCTCCACCTTTAAAGATAAATTGTATCCCTGTCAATAAAAATACAATACCTCCAAAAATTTGAAACGAAGCAAAACTTGCATTAAATACATCTGCAAAAATAGAATCACCCAACAACGCAAATAATGAGAATACAACGAAACTAATAATACCTGCTCTTATTAATATTTTAAGGAAAACCCGCTCTGATTTCTTTTTTACAATATCAATAAGATATACTATTATTAAAAAAGGATTTAACAACACCAATAGCAGCCCAACCGATTTTACAATACCTTGTACATCCATTGTTTTTAAACACTTTAATTATCTACTAATTGTAATTTTGATGATTTATTACAATGTTCTATCAAACCCCTTGAAATTAAAGAAAATATAGCTTCTTGTCCTTTTTTGTACGACAAGTTCAGATCTTTTATTATATCTCCGTACAAATACTTTCCTTTTTCTTCCAATAACTCAATTACTTTTTCTTCCGTGTTAGTACTTCTATCCATAAGCATTAAAAATTTTTATTTATATTATTCATTTTCATTAGGTCTACGACCCTGGTTTTCAAATATTAAAAACTGATTACAATTCCGCCATCCTCGATAACCTCTATTACAAAAAACATTTTTATATACTGTTAATTGTTTTTCTTTGACATCTGTTTTCCCCTGAAAAATGGGACATACATCTTTATGTTTACATATATTTTTACTAGACATATTTTATAACAACTTATAATAAACATTCATACTCTCAATATCTCCAGATATATTCGTATTCTTAATTAAAGTACCTGAATATTGATATCCCATGCGTATAAAAGTCAAATTCATTGGTATTGATTTTAACCGGGCAATTGTATATAAAGTACCTATACCAATATTTTTCATTTCAGACTCCATACGTTTTAACAAACTCACAGCTAATCTATTTCCAGAGAACTCAGGATAGGTTGCAAAATCTGTCATTTCAGCATTTTTACTTTTATAATCAATTTCAGAAGAGGCTACCGCAGCCAGTTTATCATCTTTAAATGCGCCAAAATAGATAACATTGTCTTTCATTGTTTTCAACACATACCCCCTTTCCTGAATAGGGAAAGGGTAAGTTTCAAAAACAGTTGAATAAATCTTTGCTATAGCATCAACATCACTCTCGTTTAAAATCCTGAAATTAAATCCCGGTTTATCTTTTACTTCACAAGAATTGTCCTTATTTAAAATACCAGACAAATCATTTAAGCTATCCTTCTCTATATTTAAAATTCGATCTGACGATAAGTATTTTGATACAAAAAAAACATCCTCAGTATCGTTATAAAATTTAGGAATAAAGGCCTCTAGCAAAAAACCATTTGCATAAAATACAGGAGCATTTTTCTTAGGAATCTTGCATATTATTTTTGAGTATTGCTCTTCTCTTGCCAAACGATTAATCAACAACAAAGCATCTGTTACATCATCCGAGTTCAGCTTCATAAGATATATCCGATCATTCAACTTTCCATGCTGAATAATAGTACCATTAGCAACATCCTCAATTTTATCATACTTAATCAAAGTATCATTCATTATTTTCCCTCCTTGTAAATCGCTCATTATCTTCAGGTATTAATGAAATAGTATCACATTCATCAGAAAGTAATTTTTCAATACCAATCATTTCTGAATCATCCTTTTCTGAAAAAGCTAAATCCAAACTACAATTTTCACAATCTCTATCACACATTTTAGGCTCATAACTATCAGGTTCTTTGTAGGTTGTAATAACACCCTCATAATTTCTTAATACAACCTTATTTGTCGACCACGAAATAATATAATTTGGCATTACCGGAATTTTCCCACCCCCACCTGGTGCATCGATAACATAAGTTGGTCTGGCAAAACCACTTGTATGTCCTATTAAACTCTCCATAATTTCAATTCCCTTACCTATTGGAGTTCTAAAGTGAGACAATCCCTCAGATAAATCACACTGATACAAATAGTAAGGACGAACTCTGTTTTGTACAAGCTTATGCAACAGCGTCTTCATAATCCTCGGGCAATCATTTACATCAGCAAGTAGTACAGATTGATTACCTAATGGAAATCCACCATTAGCCAATTTAGCCAGAGCTTCTTTTGAAGATGTGGTAATTTCATTAGGATGATTAAAATGCGTGTTGATCCATAACGGATGAAACCGTTGCAACATAGCTACCAACTTATCTGTAATTCGATACGGCAATACAACCGGCATTCTTGTTCCTATACGAACTATTTCAACATGTGGAATACTTGTAATTTGTTCCAACAACCATTCTAATTTATCATCAGGAAGCATCAAAGGGTCACCTCCAGACAACAGAACATCTCTAACCTGAAGATTAGCAGCAACATAGTCTATCCCCTTTTGCAATTGATCCTTAGAAGGGATAAAATCAACATCTCCTACCTTTCTCTTTCTTGTACAATGCCTGCAATACATTGAACACACATTGCTAACATGAAATAATACTCTATCTGGATATCTATGTGTAATACCTTCAACAGGACTATCTTTATCCTCTGACAATGGATCTTCTAATTCAAATGACTTGGTAACTAACTCATTTACACTTCCAAAAGCTTGCTTAAATACCGGATCATTTCTAAAGTTTTCCTTATCTATTAATGATAAATAATATGGTGTAATTGATATAGGAAACTTTTCAAACGTTTTCTTAAGTTCAGCTCTTTCTTTCGGTTCAAACTTTATCCCTGTAACATTTTCAAACTTTTCAATAGAACGTATTGAATTTCTCAATTGCCAACGCCAATCTTTCCAATTTGATAATTTTGTTTCATCTCCAATCCTACTTGCAATCTCCTTTTGAACATTGTTGTAAATCATACCTTATTTGCTGTTTTTTTTTAGCGTGAAATACTCCATAGTTCATTGAAAAAATAACTAAAACACCATAATTTAAAACTACTTACAATATATTAGTGATACGCTACAACAAACTAGAAGCAAATTTGTTTTCTACACGAACAAAATTACACAAATTCGAACAGACTTCCAAAATACAATCTATAGTTAAAGTATTACATTCATTATTATAAAGGCATACAGCATCTATATTTCAAATACTTACAAAACACTTTCTCAATTAATTATTTTACCTATTTAATTTTCATCAAATTCAAAAAATCAACATATTTTCTATACAAATATTATAAAGAACAATATTTCTTTTCTGTTTTCATATATTATTTCAAAATCATAATAAATGGTTGATAAAATCTATTATTAAAGTTTATTTTTGAAGAAAATAAAACACAATGGAAGAACTTGAAATAAATAACAACTCCTCAAAGGAAGATATAATTAAAGAGCTATCTATTCTTTTAACTCCATACGCGAAGGAATTAATCAATTCCGGAGCTGATTTCAGTTATATGAATATGTATGCAGATAACTTTCACGATCAAATAGTAAAAAAAACAAATTTTTCAGAGGAAGAGGTTTTTGAAATTCTAAATAACGCTTGTGATTATTGTTGGAAATCCCAAATTTGATGAATTTAAATTACATCAATTACACAACTATTCTTTATATAAACTTAGTACTTAAAACAATATGATATTAATTGTTGATAGCGGATCCACCAATGCCGAATGGGCAATATTAGACTCCAACAGTATACATTCGTATAAAATCAAAACCAATGGAATAAATCCTTATTATCAATCAGTTGAAGAAATATCAGCTCTCATAAATGATCAATTCTCCTTAAGACAAAGGAGTTTTGAAAAAATTTACTTTTATGGAGCCGGTTGTAATAATAATGATAAAAAATCAACCATTGAGAAGGCTTTATTATCTAATTTTAAAACAAATCACCTAGTTATAGATAGTGATCTAATGGCAGCATGTCATGCATCCTGTGGCAACTCTCCCGGAATAGTTTGCATTCTTGGAACCGGATCAAATTCTTGTTTATACGATGGCAAAAACATTCAACAACATGTTGCTCCATTAGGTTTTATTTTAGGCGACGAAGGAAGTGGTGCCAACTTAGGGAAGAGTTTAATTTCGGATATTCTTAAAAATCAACTTTCTCCTTCAACTATTGAGTTGTTTTATAGAAACTACAATATTACAGAAGCTGAAATTCTTGAAAATGTATACAAAAAACCATTTCCAAACCGATACCTAGCCTATTTTACTAAATTCTTATCACAATATTCTGAGATCAAAGAACTTGAAAACATAATTTCTCAATCTTTTAACTCATTTATTGAAAGAAATTTACGCCAATATAAAGACCTGACAACTCAAGAATTACACTTTGTGGGAAGTATCGCCTTTTACTTTCAAAAACAATTGACAGAATCATTACAGCAAAATGGGTTAACAATTAAGTCTATTAACAAATCACCGATTAATGGCCTGATAAAGTACCACAGCCGTAGTTAAAAAAAATCCCTGTATTCTATACAAATACAGGGATGTTAAATATTTAAACAGTAATGGATTTATAGAAAATCATTAAAATATCGGGTCACTTTTTCCATCAAATGAACCCTATCCGGCCCTAACACATTATGCTCGTGGCGAGGATAAACAAAATAATCAACCTGCTTTCTATTTTTAATAGAATTCTCGATAAACTGCATACTGTGCTGCCAAACTACAGTTGGATCAATTGCTCCATGAATCACCAACAATCTTCCTTGTAAATTATCAACACGCAAGTTTACATTTGTTTTTTCATAACCTTCAGGATTTTCATCCGGCATATCCATATATCTCTCTCCATACATGATTTCATAATACTTCCAATCGGTAACCGGTCCTCCGGATACACCTACTTTAAATACATCCGGATACTTTTCCATTAAATTAATTGTCATAAAACCACCAAAGCTCCATCCATGAACTCCGATTCTTTCCTGATCAACATAAGGCAATGACTTTAAAAACTTAACTCCTTCAAACTGATCTTCTGCTTCACATTCTCCTAATTGTCGATGTATCACCTTCTCAAATTCACAACCTCTATCCGGTGTTCCCCTATTATCCATGGTAAAACAGATATATCCATTTTGAGCCATATACAATTGCCAATATCTGGCACCACCTAGCCAGCTATTTCTCACTTGCTGAGAATGAGGTCCTCCATAAACATATACTACTACCGGATATTTCTTTGCAGGATCAAAATTAGCTGGAAGTACTAATCTATAGTTTAAATCAGTCACTCCGTCGGCAGACTTCAACGTTCCTAACTCCACCTTTCCAAAATCATAATCTTCAAGTGGATTATTTGCTTTAAATAAAACTGTTTGTTTTTTCTTTGTCAGGTCATAAAACTCTATAACTCTAGGTGTATTTAAATTTGAATAATTATCTACAAACTTAGATTTTGAATCACTTAAGGTTACATAATGAAAGCCCTGAGCTTTAGTCATTCTTTCAATTTTTCCAGATCGCAATGAAACACGATATAAGTTCCTGTTCATTACATCATCCTTAGTACCCTCCACAAAAACATATTTACCATTTTTATCAAAACCAAAGTTTTCGGTTACAACCCATTCTCCTTTAGTCAACTGACCTAAATAACCTTTATTAATATCATATAGATACAAATGGTTAAATCCATCTCTTTCACTCTGCCATACAAACTTAGTATTACTGTTTGGTAAAAACATAGCAGGATTCTCTGGTTCAACCCATTTATCACTCTCCTCTTCAAATAAGGTTTTCACTAAACTACCATCAACTGAGCTATACAAATTATAATGCATATGATTCTGTTCTCTATTCAACTCAGCTATTCCTATATATTTTCCATCAGGAGACCAGGATACATTTGTTAAAAACTTTTCTTTAGGCAAACCTGTTTTTAAATAAATCTTTTCATTTGATTCAACAGAATAAACTCCAAGAGTCACATGATGACTTTTCATACCGGCCATAGGGTATTTAATATTCTCTAATTCTGCAACTCTTTTGTTTATATTAACCAAAGGATAATCTGTCACCATGGATTCATCCTTTCGATAAAAAGCTAAAGATTTCCCATTTGAAGACCAAAATATTCCACCATCAATACCAAATTCATTTCTATGTACTGATTTACCTAACACTATATCTTTAGTCTCAGCTTTCTCTACTAAAACAGGACGATTACCTTCATCCACAACATATAAATCTCCATCGTTTAAGTAAGCAAGAAATTTTGATGTAGTATTAAAACTTAATACTTCAGAATTTTCAGGATATTTTATAACACTCTCTATTTGAGAATTGATTTTATTAAGAATAACGATTTTATTGTTAAATTTTACATAGTACAATACTGAATTTAACCACGAAACTTCATATAAAGATCTTATTTCTTTGTGATCCCCCTCCTTTAACAATGCATTTACTTCCGCTAAAGTCAAATAGGATGTTTTAAGCATAGAGTCATTTACATACTGAATAGTATCTTTACTATAAACAACTAACGAATCTGTATTTGGAAGAAATTCATATCGCTTACTTTGAGGGATTAAGTTTCGATAATTTTTTCCTCCTGAAATTACGTCTTCAAGAGTTAACTGCTTTTGCGCATTTAAATTAAGTACCCCTAATAATGCTACAAATAAGTTAAAATAAAAAAAATTCATAATTTATTTTCTTTTATAATTGATTGGATATTTGAAATTTCAAACAGAATGACTTAAAAAAAACAATAATTCAACAAAGAAACCCATTTATAAATGGTTTTGTTTTAATAAAAATAACTATTTTAGACAAGCAGAATTTTTAGTAATCATAAAGCTATATCTGTTTATTTAACAGATAGAAAAATTATTTAAACGTCTGCAAATATAATACAAAATGATAAATGACGTTATTTTAATAACGCACCACATAATTTTAAACGAATTACACTCATGAAAAAGGGACTTTTTTTATTTTTTATTCTATTTTTTGCTTTAAGCTTATTTGTACCAAACCAGGCAAATTCTCAGGAAGAAAAAATTGAAACATGTGAAAACTTATTGCATGCACCTTTTATATCAAACGGACAACCTTTTAGAGCTTTTTTAACAGGGGATGAAATCGCAGAATTTCACACTACTTTTTTAAACGGAAGTTTATATCGACTTGTCGCTTGTTCAGCTAAAAACGAACCTATCATTTTTTCAGTATATGATACCAACAGAAATTTATTATTCACAAATGCTGAACATAACAACACAAATATGTGGGACTTTAAAATAGATGGTTCCATTGAGTGTATTATTGAGGCCAAATTAGATAAAAAACTTGCTACTTCAGGAATGGCTTTATTATATATTGGTTTTAAAAATCAATTAGAAAACTAGTCCTTCCACTAATTATAAACCTATTGTATGAGCGAAGGAATATTAAAAGCATTAATACAACTTTTTGCTTTAATTGCATTTCCTCAAAAGGATAGTGAATCCAGAAGAAATATAGTTAAGAACTTCCTTGACCAACAGTTAAACAAACAAATGGTCGAGGAATACTTAAAATTATATGAAAAACACTATCAAGAACACGTTTCAAAACTAAAAAAACTCCAAAGTAGTGATATAGAACGAACTACACTAACTGCTAATTCTGTTAAAGCATTAAGAATATCAAATGCAATTAATAAAGAACTAGTTCACTACCAAAAGCTAATTGTAATCATTCAGCTAATTGAATTTCTAAAATCAGGAGTTGAAATAAGTCATTTTGAAAAAGATTTTGTTTACACGATAGCTCAAACCTTTCACATCTCAGAAGAAGAGTATTATTTAATGGAGGATTTCATTATTGGAGATATGACTGCTCCAATAGACGATAATAATCTTTTAATAATTAATAAAAACAAAAAATCAAAGCTTTCAAAAGCCAAGCATCTTCAAAGAATAAATTTAAAACAAGAAATTCATATACTTCGAATACCTTCTGGTGGATTATTTTTATTACGACTAAATGAAGATGTTGAAATCAGCATTAATGGTCAATTATTACCAGCAAACAGAGTTCATGTATTAACTCCGGGTTGTTCTTTGCGAAACAACAGAATTGATCCTATTTATTATAGCGATATTGTTGGTAAATATACAACCGACAATATAAAGGAACCTATAACTTTTAATGTCAACAACATTAGTTATACCTTTAAAAATAAAACTACCGGAATACATCCTCTTAGTTTTTATAGTGAATCAGGAAGATTAGTGGGCATTATGGGAGCCAGTGGCGCAGGAAAAACTACATTGACTAACATTTTAAGTGGTATTCTTAAACCCGAAGTTGGTTCTGTTAAAATCAATAATATAGATATACACAAAGAAAAAAAGAAGATTGAAGGTTTAATAGGGTATGTATCCCAAGACGATCTTCTAATGGAGAATCTTACAGTATATCAAAATCTATATTACAATGCCAAACTTTGTTTTGGTGACTACAGTGAATTTAAAATAAAAAAGAGAGTTCTCAACCTTCTGTCTTCACTAGGTCTTTACGATATTATGGATATGAAAGTTGGATCTCCCCTAAATAAAAAAATAAGTGGTGGGCAACGTAAAAGATTAAATATTGCTCTTGAGCTGATTCGCGAACCAGCTATCTTATTTTTAGACGAACCAACATCAGGTTTATCATCTAAAGATTCTGCAAATATCTTAGATTTGCTAAAAGAATTAGCTCTTAAGGGAAAATTAGTCTTCGTTGTTATTCACCAACCGTCAAGTGACATTTTTAAAATGTTCAACCAACTATTAGTGTTAGACACTGGTGGGTTTTTAATATACGATGGCGATCCTGTTGAAAGCATAACTTACTTTAAATCATCTGTAAATCAAGCAAATAAACAAGAAAGCGAGTGTCAGACGTGTGGTAATGTGAATCCGGAACAAGTATTAAATATTGTATCATCACAAGTGATTGATGAATATGGAACACTAACACGAAGTCGAAAAATCGAGCCTGACGAATGGTACCATCGCTTTACTGAATACAAATCAGAAGCTACTCCTAAGGAGAACTACAATTCACCTCCAAAGATTAATTTCAAGGTTCCTAACAAGATAAAACAGTTAGGTGTTTTTATAAAAAGAGATGTCTTATCCAAGTTATCTAACACTCAATATCTTTTAATAAACCTATTAGAAACACCTATTTTAGCACTTTTATTATCTACAATAATAAAATACTATAATATTGATGCAAATAATAATCAGGGATATGTTTATCAGGACAATCCAAATATTATCGTATATATTATTATGGCTGTTATTATAGCCCTATTTGTAGGATTAACAGTCAGTGCTGAAGAAATAATAAGAGATAAAAAAATACTTAAAAGAGAAGAGTTCCTAAATCTTAGCCGATTAAGTTATCTTTTTTCTAAGGTCCTGATTCTGGGCTTTATATCAGCCATACAAACAGCACTCTTTGCTTTAATCGGAAATTCAATTATTGAACTAAAAGGTATGTTCCTGGAATTCTGGATTATTCTTTTTAGTGCTTCAGTATTTTCTAATTTACTCGGACTAATAATATCTGATAGCTTCAAAGATGCGATTAACATTTATATACTTATACCATTTTTAATTATTCCTCAGATCATACTATCCGGAGTTTTTATTAGTTACGATAATTTAAACCCCAAATTATCAAATCCCGAAAAAATCCCTTGGTATGGAGAACTCATAACTGCAAGATGGGCTTTTGAGGCATTAACTGTTAATCAGTTTAAAAATAACGATTACGAAAAAGAATTCTACTTCTATGATAAAATTAAAAGTGAAGCTAAATATAAAAAAGAATATTGGATACCCACAATACAAGCAAAACTGGATAACTGTCTAAAATACCAACAAAACAGCAATATCCAAAAGCTATCATCAGATATAGCTATTGTGAGGAATGAAATTCAACAAGAAAACCTTAATGGAATAACAAATATTCAAATATCAACAGACAATTTATCTCCCAACTCTTTTAATAAAACCACGTATAGCGACCTAAAAGAAAACATTAAAGAATTAAGAAAAGGATACATAAAAATATTCAATAAAACTGACAATCTTCTTGACAAGAAAAAGAAAGAATTAAACAAAACAGAAAGTCAGAAGGAACAATTTAACACTACCAAGAAACAACATTACAATCTAGAACTTGAACGTTTTTCAAGAAACACAAACAACTTATTATCAAATAAAATCATTGAATATAACGGAAAACTAATTCAAAAAACTGATCCTATTTTTAAAGATCCACAAAGTAGTTTTATCATAGCGCATTTTTTAAGCCCTTACAAAAAGTTTGGTACTTATAAAATTGATACGCTATGGGCTAACACTATTATCATATGGATATACAACATTATTCTCTTCATCATTTTATATTCAGGAATAATCAAAGAACTATTATATGTATTTGAAGAGAATTACAGTAAAATAAAAAAGAAAAGAGAGTAATAATTATATTACTCTCTTTTCTTTTAATATCATTATTCTAGATATCTATTCTTCCATTTCAATCATTTTGAATGGTATATTAATGATAGATTGATAATCCTCTCCTGCCTCAAACATATCTTCATCATCTTCCTCATAATACCAATTCACTTCAACCTTTTGACCTTTTTTATAGATACTTTCCAATTTTTTAAATATATCTAAGATACATTTAGATGAACTTGTATTGAAATATTCTAATTGAACATTAACAGCAGTTTCGCTATCAACACTGCTACCATATTCTTCAAGCCAATCAATAAGCGGTTTATAAAATTCAATTGAATTTTCCGGTATTGAACGTCCTTTGATTTCTATTATTCCTTTTTCTCCATCTAATCTTACGTATGGAGTTTTTGGTGTTCCTTCTCTTACTATTGTTTCCATATTGGTAACTATATAGTTTTAACTAATATATACATCTAACGAAAAAAAGATATGACTGTCGTTGTATTTATAGAAATAATATTCCAACTTATTACCAGTCTTTCTTACAATATCAAGCATTCCTAATCCGCCACCGCCTTTATCACTAAATTCTCCATTACTCATGATATCCAAATACAACATACGTATCTCTTTATCTGACAAAGAATTAACCTGATCAATCCTATCCTTGATAACATTTATCTTACTCTTATCTACAAAATTACCTGTCGAAATTCTATAAAAAGAACCATCTTTACTTAATATAATAACACCAAAATTATTTTGCTGATTATCATTCAGTTCCACAGGAGCTGTATCAACATGATGATACAAATTTTGTAAACATTCCACAAATACATTATAAACCTTTTTTCTAATCTTATTTTTTTCATTCTTTAGATTCAAACTATTTTCAATTGTTTCTAAAGCTTCAGTTATAAGATCAGAGGTAATACTTCCATTAAAGTTAAGAATAACTTCTCCCTCTAATTTCTCGTTATACCATTCTGTTATATTAAATGCCATTTGTTTCATTAATAAAGCTTGACACAAATATATAAATTTTGACTATTGTACAAGCTTAATACTTAATCAATTTTTGAATAATCGTAAACAATATGTTCAAATTCTGGAAAATTTAAATTCCAGCCCCTTCTATAAATAAACCATCTTTAGGTTTAAACTGAACTAATTTAGAACCTGGTTTAACATTATTGGTAACCCATACATTACCTCCAATTACAGATCCCTTTCCTATCGTTATTCTACCTAAAATTGTAGCTTGAGAATATATTACAACATCATCCTCTACTATTGGATGTCGAGGTATACCCTTGATAGGATTACCATTTTCATCCAAAGGAAAACTTTTGGCTCCCAAAGTTACACCTTGAAATAGTTTAACATTTTTACCTATAATTGATGTTGCACCAATAACAACTCCTGTTCCATGATCTATTGTGAAATATTCATCAATTTGAGCTTTAGGATGTATATCAATACCAGTTTCTGAATGCGCCATTTCAGAAATCATTCTTGGTATTATAGGTACATCTAATTTTACTAATGCATGTGCTATTCTATAACTAGATATAGCTCTTATCGCAGGATAACAAAAAATAACTTCGCCCCTGCTCTTTGCTGCCGGATCACCTAAATATGCAGCTTCAACATCTGTTGTAAGCAATCTTCTCAATTCGGGTAATGCAGAAATAAAGCTTTTAGTAATTTCAAAAGCTTTCAATTTGTTTTCCTTCAACTGTTCAGGATCCGACATTCTGCATTGAAAACATAAGCCTGCTAAAATCTGACGATTTAACAATTCAAAGAGGCGTTCTGCATTTACTCCAATATAATAATGAATACTCTCTGAACGCACCGGAGAATCACCAAAATAACCTGGAAATATTATCTCCCTCGTTAAATTAACAATTTCACCAATAGCACTTCCTGAAGGCATTGGATAATCAAAGAAGTGAGTATGACAAACACTTTTGTATGATTCTTTATCTGTTAATGCCTTAATTGTTTCTTGTAATATTCCTGGATATTTGAATTGCGTCATAATTTACTTATTGATAACATTCAACAATTTTGAATATGATTTATTCGAAGATAATATTTCTAATGCTTTTTTAAACTCATTTGAATTAAGGTTCATAATTTGAAAATACTCATTAATACTCCAAATATTTCTTGCTATTAATCCCTTTAGTTGTATTTTCAAATTATCAATAGAAACCTCTAATCCCTTTTTATCATACTTAATCCCATCCTTTTCTGCTTCCTTAATTAAGTCTTCTATCATCTTATCATCAACAAAAAAAGAATCGTTATAAATATTAAAAGATACATAATTTTGAGTTAATTCATTACGATATTTATCCATATAAGATAATATATATCTATTAATAACACCCATCGCAATTAAATCTCGATAATAATCAGAATACCCTGTTGTATCTGCAGGAATAAATATATCCGGATTGATACCTCCTCCACCAAATACCAATCGCTGTGATGATTTTGTATGATACTCCTGTCTGCTATAGTTAGCCGAATCTATTTCTTGATGTAATATATCTCTTGAATATATTTCTTGTCTGTAAGCATCAACTCCTTTATCATAAGGCTTTTGAATACATCTTCCTGACGGTGTATAATATTTAGCTATTGTTAATTTGATCATTGAACCATCCTGCAAGTTTAATGGTCTCTGCACTAATCCTTTTCCAAAGCTTCTTCGTCCTACAACAATACCTCTATCCCAATCTTGAATAGCTCCTGTAACTATTTCACTAGCTGAAGCAGAACCTTCATTGATTAAAACTACAACTTTGCCATTTTTAAACAAACCTTCGTCTGACGAATGATATTCTCTACGGGGATTAGTTAAACCTTCTGTATAAACAATTAATTTATCTCCGTCTAAAAATTCATTGACAACTTCAATTGCAGCTTTTAAGTAACCTCCGGGATTTCCTCTTAAATCAAGCACCAGATCTTCCATCCCTTGCCTCTTCAGATCTTTTAATGCATCATGAAACTCATCATAAGTGGTAGCACTGAATTGATTTATTTTGATATAGCCAATATCCTCAGATGCCATATATGATGCCTCAACACTATAAATAGGAATTTTATCTCTTTCTACCGTAAAATCAATAAGCTTACTTACGCCTTTCCTTAATATCTTTAACCTAACTTTAGTGCCCTTTTTGCCTTTTAGACGATCTTTCACCCCACTATTCGTCAAACCTACACCAGCAACATTCTCTCCATCAATATAAATAATTCTATCACCTGCTAAAATACCGACCTTTTCAGATGGACCTCCTGATATAGGTGAAACAACCAACAATGTATCATTTAAGATATTAAACTGAATACCAACACCTTCAAATCCACCATCTAATGGTTCATTAAGTTTTTTAACTTCTTCCTGCGACAAATATTCTGAATGAGGATCAAGATTTTTAAGCATGCCAACTATTGCATCTTCCACTAACTTATCATTATCGACTGAGTCAACATAAAAAGTAGAAATCAATTTATACGCTAACTGTAACTTCTGCAAATCTTGGTTAAAATTCTGTGCGTGTATTAGATCCGAATTAACAAACAGCAAAACAGAGAATAATAACAACAAAGGATTTCTAACCAATTTATCAAACACCATATTATAATTATTTATTTATTTTCAGAGCAAAACAAAGATAAAAACTATTAGTACGCTGTAAAGTAAAAAACAAAAAAAAGACCAGAAATGTTCTGGCCTTTTAGTAATAATAATATTATTATGTTCTACTCCCACTCAATTGTTGCAGGTGGCTTTGAACTTATATCGTAAACTACTCTATTTACTCCTTTTACTTTATTAATGATATCATTTGATATCTTAGCTAAGAACTCATAAGGTAAATGTACCCAATCTGCAGTCATACCATCCGTAGAAGAAACAGCTCTTAAAGCCACAACTCTCTCATAGGTTCTCTCATCACCCATAACACCAACTGATTGAACAGGTAAAAGAATTGCACCTGCTTGCCATACATCATCATATAATTCATGATCTTTTAAACCTTGAATAAAGATATGATCTACTTGCTGTAAGATGTTAATTTTTTCCTCTGTGATATCTCCTAAAATTCTAATAGCTAATCCTGGTCCCGGGAAAGGATGACGACCTAATAAAGCAGGTGAAATACCAAGAGCTTTACCTACTCGTCTTACTTCATCTTTAAATAATAAATTCAAAGGCTCTACAACCTTAAGATTCATTTTTTCAGGAAGACCACCAACATTATGATGCGATTTAATAGTAGCAGAAGGACCATTAACAGATACAGATTCAATTACATCAGGGTAAATTGTTCCTTGTGCTAACCATTTAACATCTTGTATTTTATGAGCTTCTTTATCAAAAGTCTCAATAAACACACGACCAATAATTTTTCTCTTAGTTTCGGGATCTGAAACACCGGCCAATTCATCTAAAAATTCCTTTTTAGCATCAACACCAATTACATTTAATCCCATATGTTTATATGAATCCAAAACGTTTTGGTATTCATTCTTTCTTAATAAACCATTATCAACAAAGATACAAGTTAAGTTATCTCCAATTGCTTTATTTAACAAAACACCAGCAACTGTTGAATCCACACCTCCTGATAATCCTAAAACAACTTTATCATTACCTAACTTTTCTTTTAAAGATGCTACTGTTGAATCAACAAATGAATCCGGAGTCCAATCCTGACTACACCCACAGATAGAAACTACAAAATTAAATAAGATTGTTTTTCCATCAGTTGAATGATATACTTCAGGATGAAACTGTAATCCCCATGTATTTTCACCTTTAACTTCGTATGCAGCAACCTTAACATCACCTGTGCTTGCTATTATCGAATAATTTTCAGGTAGATTAACAATTGTATCTCCGTGAGACATCCACACTTGCGAATGATCAGGTACACCTGTCATCAGCTCATTAGAACGTTCTATAAAACCCAAATTGGCTCTACCATATTCTCTGGTATTAGATGGTTTTACTTCTCCTCCAAAATATTGAGATAAGAATTGTGCACCATAACATACACCAAGCAAAGGATACTTTCCTTTTATATTTGTTAAATCAGGAATTGGCGCCTCTTCATCACGCACACTATAAGGACTTCCTGAAAGAATTACTCCTTTTACACTACTATCTAATTCAGGTACTGTATGAAAAGGATGAATTTCACAGTACACATTTAACTCTCTTACCCTACGGGCGATTAGTTGGGTATATTGTGACCCAAAATCAAGAATAACTATTTTTTCTTGCATTAAACAGAGGCTTAATGGGTTTATAAACTATTAATTTTGCGCAAATATAGACATTAAAATCCATATTTGAATGATAATTACGCTAATGTTACTTCAACTCCTTCCTTAGCTAAAATTGTATTTTCGAATTCACTTTTAGCTTCAGATAAAAAAGGTTCTAAATTCTTATATCTAGTAGAATAATGGCCAATCATTAACATTTTCACATTGGCTTCCTTTGCCATAAAAGCAGCCTGTTCGGTGGTACTATGAAAAGTTTTATGAGCCAATACCTTATCCTCTTTAAGAAAAGTTGTTTCATGATAAAGTAAATCCACACCTTGTATTTGAGTCAATATAGCTTTATTTGGTCTTGTATCCGTACAAAAAGCATATGACAAAGGTTTCGCAGGTTCAAGTGTTATTTGTTCATTAGGTATTATTTCACCTTCATTTGTACAATATGGCTCCCCTTTTTTTATTGCTAAAATATCTTTAATGGAAGGATTATATTTAAAAACAAATTCTTTGCGAAGTTTCCTCTCTCCTATTTTTTCTTTAAATAAAAATCCAACTGTTGGAACTCTATGAATTAAAGGAATTGTGTATACTTCAAGATTCTTATCTTCATAAATACATTCAGGCGATTTAGTATCAAAATTTACAAAAATCACCTTAAAAGGAAGGTCGCGACAAAAATATTGTAATTGAGGGGTAAGTATCTTTTCAAGATCGGGATGAGCATGAATAAACAAATCTGTATTTCTACCTAGTAATCCTAAGGTTGAAATAAGACCTATTAAACCAAAGCAATGATCTCCATGAAGATGAGAAATAAATATATGATTAATCTTTGTAAACCTAATCTTATTTCTACGCAGTTGCATTTGCGTACCTTCTCCACAATCTATCAAAAAAAACCGCTCAGATACATTGAGCACCTGAGCGGTTGGATATCTTTCAGAAGTCGGTAATGCTGAATTACTTCCTAAGACGGTAATTGAAAATGTTTTAGACATTATTTTTCAATAGCTTTCTTCATTAGTTCAATACCTTCATCAAGATTTGTAGCAATTGTTAACACTGAATCTAATTGCGATACAGAGATTAATCTCTCTACGGCCGGTTGCAATCCAGCTAAAACAAATACTCCATCAGCATTTTTACACAACCTATTAGCTACAAGAATAGCACTCAATCCAGATGAATCACAATAACTTGATTTTCCAAGATCCAAAAGAATATTGCGTTCTCCATTTCCTGATAATAAAACAAGTTCAGATTTAAGAGAAGGCGCAATATGCGTATCAAGCTTTTCCTTTAAAATCTGTATAAGTGTGAAATCATCTAATTTATCTATTTTAAAGTCCATCTGTAAAAAGAATTTATTGAATACTACTCATTTAGGCTATAATTATTTCTGCTCGTCTTTCTCCATTTGATCTTTTAGAGCTTGTAAGCTAGAAATATCACCTAATGTAGTCTTTTCTAAGTTATCTTTCAACTTCTTCACGCCTTTTTTAGTAGTTTTTGCTTGAGAAGCCTTTTCAGTTTCTTCAACTACTTTTTTCTCATCCTCAAAAACTCTTGAGTGTGAAAGAATTATACGTTTTGACGCTTTATTAAATTCGATTACTTTAAAATCTAATTTTTCATCAACTTTAGCTTGAGTTCCATCCTCTTTAACTAAATGACGTGGAGTAGCGAAACCTTCAACACCATAAGGAAGTGCAATTACAGCTCCTTTGTCGAATAATTCCATGATAGTACCTTCGTGTACAGAATCAACAGTAAACATAGTTTCGAATACATCCCAAGGGTTTTCTTCTAACTGCTTGTGACCTAAACTTAATCTTCTGTTTTCTTTGTCGATTTCTAAAACAACAACATCAATTACATCACCAATTGAAGTAAATTCTGCTGGATGCTTAATTTTCTTAGTCCAAGAAAGATCAGAAATGTGAATTAATCCATCAATTCCTTCTTCAATTTCTACAAATACACCAAAGTTTGTAAAGTTACGAACTTTTGCTTTGTGCTTAGATCCAACTGCGTAACTAGCTTCAATATTCTCCCATGGATCAGCTTTTAATTGCTTAATACCTAGAGACATTTTACGCTCATCACGATCTAAAGTAAGAATAGTTGCTTCTACATCATCACCTACTTTTAAGAAATCCTGAGCACTTCTTAAGTGTTGAGACCATGACATTTCAGAAACGTGGATTAAACCTTCAACACCTGGAGCAATTTCTACAAAAGCACCATAGTCAGCCATAACAACTACTTTTCCTTTTACAGTATCACCAACTTTAAGCGCTGCGTCTAATGAATCCCAAGGATGAGATGTTAATTGTTTCAATCCTAATGCAATACGTTTTTTCTCATCATCAAAATCAAGAATTACAACATTTAATTTTTGATCTAGTTGAACGATTTCTTCTGGATGAGTTACGCGACCCCAAGATAAGTCTGTGATGTGGATAAGTCCGTCCACTCCACCAAGGTCGATAAACACCCCGTAAGAAGTAATGTTTTTAACAGTTCCCTCAAGAACTTGTCCTTTTTCAAGCTTAGAAATAATATCTTTTTTCTGTTGCTCAAGTTCAGCTTCAATAAGAGCTTTGTGAGATACAACAACGTTTTTAAATTCAGGATTAATTTTCACAACCTTGAATTCCATTGTTTTACCTACATACATATCGTAGTCACGAATAGGTTTCACATCGATTTGTGAACCTGGTAAGAAAGCCTCAATACCAAATACATCTACAATCATACCACCTTTAGTACGACACTTAATGTATCCTTTGATAACTTCATCATTTTCTAATGCAGCATTAACTCTATCCCAAGAACGTAATGCACGTGCTTTTTTGTGAGAAAGTACTAATTGACCTTTTTTGTCTTCTTGACTTTCTACATAAACTTCAACTTTATCGCCAACTGCTAATTCAGGATTATATCTGAATTCATTTCTAGAAATAATACCGTCAGACTTAAAGCCAATGTTTATTACAACTTCTCTTTTATTTAATGCAATAACTTCTCCTTCGATTACTTCTTTCTCTGAAATAGTAGAAAGAGTTTTGTCATACATTTTTTCTAGATCTTCTTTTGATCCAGTTTTTCCAAATACTTCTCCCTTTTCAAACTCATCCCAATCAAAGTTTGCGTCAGAAGTTGTTGCAGTAACGTTCACTGCTTCGTTTTTTAATTCAGGTTTTTCATTTAATTCCTGAGCATTTTCATTTAATTCACTCATTGTAAATCAATCAATTACTAGTTGTTAGACATTATATTTTTAAAAACAGGTGCAAAAGTACTAACTTTTTATTAATTAAGTCTCAAACTTTTGCAATTATTTCATCCAATTTCGCTAAATAAAAACAAATAGTCAAGAGGCATTATAAATATCCAACCGCTGACTAATACAAAGTGGACTTAAAATTCTATTTTTTACATTAGAAACATAATTCCTAAATTATCAATAACTTTAAGTATTAAATTCATTACTCCAGATAATAACTACGTATATTAATAAATATGTATTTATTTTAAAATTCAGAAAAATACTTACATTTGGTTTTTGGTTAATAGAAATCATACATACCTAATTTATAAATATTAAACTTTATTCAAATGAAAATATCTATTGTTGGAACCGGATATGTAGGACTAGTATCAGGAACATGTTTTGCAGATGTAGGTGTAAGCGTAACTTGCGTTGATATTGATGAAAAGAAAATTGAAAACCTAAAGAACGGTATAATTCCTATATACGAACCGGGTCTTGAAACAATGGTTCATGATAACATTGAGAAAGGAAGGTTATTTTTTACTACAAGCATAAAAGAATCTCTTGAGAATACAGATGTTGTATTCATTGCAGTTGGAACTCCTCCTGATGAAGATGGAAGTGCAGATTTAAAATATGTACTGGAGGTTGCTCGTCAAATTGGTAGAAACATTGATCATTATATGGTTATTGTAACTAAAAGTACAGTACCAATTGGAACTGCTCAAAAAGTTAAAGCTGCCATTAATGACGAAATTGAAAAAAGAGGAACTCAGATTGAGTTTGACGTTGCTTCAAATCCAGAATTTTTAAAAGAAGGAAATGCTATTGAAGATTTCTTAAAACCTGATAGAATAGTAGTAGGAACAGAATCAGAAAGAGCAGAAAAAACAATGCAACGCTTATATAAGCCATTCCTTTTAAATGGACACCCTATCATCTTCATGGATATTCCATCATCTGAAATGACTAAATATGCAGCAAACTCAATGTTAGCAACAAAAATTAGCTTCATGAATGATATGGCTAACCTTTGTGAAATTGTTGGTGCTGATATTACTTCTGTAAGAAAAGGAATAGGGTCAGATGCGAGAATTGGAAATAAATTTATTTATGCTGGAGCTGGATATGGTGGTTCTTGTTTCCCTAAAGATGTTAAAGCAATAATTAAAACAGCTGACGACAATGCCTATAAATTAAGACTTCTTCAGGCTGTTGAAGATGTAAATAATGACCAAAAACTTGTTCTTGTAAAGAAAATTAAAGAAGAGTTTGGAAGCAATTTAGAAAATAAAACATTTGCACTATGGGGATTATCTTTTAAACCAAAAACAGATGATATGCGTGAAGCTCCTGCCTTAGTTTTAATAGAAGAACTTTTAAAAATGGGTGCAAAAGTTAAAGCTTATGATCCTGTGGCAATTGAAGAAGCTAAAAGAATTTTAGGTGATAAGATTGAATATGGTAATGACCCTTATGAAGTTTTAATTGATGCTGAAGCATTAGTTGTTATAACTGAATGGCCTGAATTTAGGATTCCAAATTATAAAGTTTTAGAGAAGCTTCTTAAAAATAAAATCATTTTTGATGGTCGTAATATTTATGATCCTGAAGAAATAGTAGAAAATGGTTTTACTTACTACAGCATTGGTAGAAAGCCATTAAGACCATAATTCTAAAAGATTTTTTTAACAAAAGTCAATTGAAACTCTTCAGTTGACTTTTGTTTTAATATCATTTATATTAATCCCCAAAACATTTGAATTAATCCTAATAATAATACAACAAAGGGTATATTATTGATGAAAAGAATATTAGTAACTGGAGGTGCCGGTTTTATAGGTTCTCACTTATGTGAAAGATTATTGAACGAAGGAAATGAAGTAATTTGTTTAGACAACTACTTTACAGGATCAAAAACCAATGTAATTCACTTATTAGATAATCCTTACTTTGAATTAATCAGACACGATGTAACTCATCCTTTTTTTATTGAAGTGGATGAAATATTTAATTTAGCATGCCCTGCCTCACCTGTGCATTATCAGTTCAACTCCATAAAAACTATTAAAACATCAGTAATGGGAGCTATAAATATGCTTGGTCTTGCCAAGCGTATTAAAGCAAAAATACTACAGGCATCCACCTCTGAAGTATATGGAGATCCCGACGTCCATCCTCAAAAAGAAACTTATTGGGGAAATGTAAATCCTATCGGAATAAGATCCTGTTATGACGAAGGTAAGAGATGTGCTGAAAGCTTATTCTTTAACTATCATCAGCAAAATAATGTAGATATTAAAGTAATAAGAATCTTCAACACCTATGGCCCAAGAATGAATCCGAATGACGGACGTGTAGTTTCTAATTTTATTGTTCAGGCTCTAAAAGGTGAAGATATTACCATTTTCGGTAACGGTCAACAAACCAGAAGCTTCCAATACGTAAATGATCTAGTTGAGGGAATGACTAGAATGATGAATTCAAGAAAAGAATTTCTGGGTCCAGTAAACATTGGAAATCCAAATGAATTCACCATGCTGGAACTAGCAGAACAAGTAATTGAATTAACCAATTCAAAATCTAAATTAACTTTCTTACCCCTTCCTGCTGATGATCCTACTCAACGTCAACCTGATATTTCATTAGCACAAAAAGAACTTAATAATTGGGAGCCCAAAGTTCAACTAAAAGAAGGTTTAACTAAAACCATTGAATATTTCGATAAATTATTAACAAACTCTTATTAACAAGAACTAGTAATATGTCAAAATAAAAAGGAATCATTCTTGCCCAAAATTTAGGAACAAGACTATAATTTAAGGCAAAGCATTTCTAAACAAATTATTCCCATAAATAATAAACCGATTATCTATTATCGATTTAATGCATGTAATAATAAAAGAGATACTATTTTTTTTAGCCACCTCATATTTCATTTTTGTCTAAAAATGAATACGGAGCTTACATTAAAATAATTGCAAAGTAGATTACTATAATTTTCACATTAAATTATTTATTGTCTTTTTAACACTCTAAATATCTAATTAAACATTAAATGACAAGAATTTTAATTACAGGTAGTAAAGGTCAACTTGGACAATGTTTTCAGTCATTAAAAAACTCTTATCCTGAATTCGATTTAACTTTTACCGATATTGACGAATTAGATATATGTAGTATTGAAAAAATACGTGAATTTTTATCACAAAACTCCTTTAACTATATCATTAACTGCGCTGCATACACTGCTGTTGACAAAGCCGAGAGTGATAAAACACTTTGTATGTTATTAAATATTGATGGAGTAAAAAACATAGCTATCTCTGCAACAGAACACAATATTCCTGTGATTCACATTTCAACCGACTATGTTTTTGATGGGAATTCTTTTAAACCATACACTGAAACTGATTATGCTGTACCAAACTCATACTATGGTCAAACAAAACTCTTAGGAGAAAAGTTACTTTCAGAAGAGCAACCAAACTCCATGATATTCAGAACATCATGGTTATATTCAGAATTTGGAAATAATTTCGTTAAGACAATGATAAGATTAGGCAAAGAACGTGAAATCTTAAGAGTTGTTGCCGATCAAGTAGGCACACCTACATATGCACTTGATTTAGCTGAAGGAATTTTAAATATAATTTCCAAAATTGAAAAGAAAACAGTTAAATTTACACCTGGTATATATCATTTTAGTAATGAAGGTGTTTGTAGTTGGTATGATTTTACAATTAATATACATCAGTTAATGGGTATAGATTGTAAAATTCAGCCTATTGGCTCTAAAGAGTATCCTACTGCAGCACCAAGACCGTATTATAGTGTACTTAATAAAGCCAAAATAAAAACTACCTATAAGATAGAAATTCCATATTGGAGATTTAGTCTTGAAAAATGCTTACGTAAGTTAGCAACCAGAAACTAAAACTAATAACAGAAAAATAGAATGGAAAACCAAGAATTATTGGCATTGGTAACAGAAAAAGCAAACCAATGGCTATCGGGAAATTACGATGAAGAAACAAAGAAAGAAGTTTCTGAATTATTAAACAAAGAAGATAAAAGTGATCTAATAGATGCTTTCTATAAAGATTTAGAATTTGGTACAGGAGGTTTAAGAGGAATCATGGGACCTGGTTCTAACAGAATGAATATTTATACTGTAGGAGCAGCTACTCAAGGTTTAGCTAATTACTTAAATAGTCAGTTCTCCGATCTAGATGAAATTAAAATATGTATTGGACATGACTGTAGAAATAATAGCAAAAAATTTGCTGAGATCTCTGCAAAAATCATGTCTGCAAATGGAATTAAAGCTTTATTGTTTGAAGATTTACGTCCCACTCCTGAAGTTTCATTTGTAATTCGTGAATTAGGTTGTCAAAGTGGTATCATCATAACCGCATCTCATAACCCTAAAGAATACAATGGATTTAAAGCCTATTGGAACGATGGAGGTCAAATGATTGCTCCACATGACACTAATGTGATTGATGAAGTTCAAAAGATAAAATCCGTTGATGAAATTAAATTTGATGGAAATGATGAATTGATTCAGATATTAGGTGAAGATATGGATAACAAATACTTGGCTAAAGTAAAATCTATATCTTTAGATACTGGTGCAATTGAAAGAAATAAAGATCTTAAAATTGTATACACTCCAATTCATGGTACTGGTGTTAAATTAATTCCTGATGCACTAAAATTATACGGATTTACAAATATCATTAACATTCCTGAACAGGATGTTGTGAGTGGCGATTTCCCTACTGTAGTATCTCCTAATCCAGAGGAACCAGCTGCTTTAAAAATGGCAGTGAATAAAGCAACAGAAATTGATGCTGATCTTGTAATGGCCTCTGACCCAGATGCTGACCGCCTTGGTATTGCCTGTAAAAATGAAAAAGGAGAGTTTATTCTTTTAAATGGTAACCAAACTGCCTTACTCTTAACATGGTATATGGTTAAAAGATGGAAAGAAAACAATCTTTTAACAGGTAAAGAATTTATCGTAAAAACAATTGTTACCAGTGAATTACTTAAAGAAATTGCAATCAAAAATGAGATTGAATATTTCGATGTATTTACTGGTTTTAAGTGGATTGCAGACAAAATCAAAAGCTACGAAGGTGAGAAAAAATACATCTGTGGTGGTGAAGAAAGCTATGGATTTTTACCAGGCGACTATGTAAGAGATAAAGATGCAGTAGCTTCATGCGCAATGTTTGCTGAAATAGCAGCATGGGCAAAAGACAATAATATTACATTATTTGAACTTCTTCAGAATATTTACCTTGAGTATGGATTTTCTAAAGAAAAAATGATTTATATTGTTCGTAAAGGAAAATCAGGTGCTGATGAAATCCAACAGATAATGAAAGATTTCAGAGAAAATCCTCCAATTGAATTAGCCGGATCTAAAGTATCAATTGTTAAAGATTATGCGGTTTTAAAAGCATTTAATAAAATTGACAATACTGAATCTGAAATTGATTTACCTACAACTTCTAATGTACTTCAATTCTTTACAGAAGACGGATCTAAAATAAGTGTTCGTCCTTCAGGAACTGAACCAAAAATCAAATTCTACTTTGAAGTAAAAGGGGAAATGAAGGATAAAAATGAATACTATGCTGCTGATGCAAAAGCGGAAGAAAAAATTAATGCAATTGTAAAAGATTTGAAAATCGATTAATACTTCAATATGTTTATAAAAGCAAAGAGGGTGTCATTTTAGACACCCTTTTTTTATTCAAAATATTCATCTTTAAAATTAACCAGATATAACTTATCAGTACATCGGGTAAAAGCAGTATAAAGCCAACGATAATAATCTTTATTTATATTTTCTTCGGGAACATAACCCGGATCCACAAATACAACTTTCCATTGCCCTCCTTGCGCTTTATGACATGTCATTGCGTAGGCAAATTTAACCTGCAATGCATTATAATACTCATTATTTTTAACTGCTTCATATTGTTTTCTTTTAGGATTTAAATCTTCATAGTCCTTCATTACTTCATAAAAAAAAAATTCCTGCTCTTTCTGAGATAAACCTGGAGTATCAGCATTTAATGCATCTAAGATCAATTTCACATCAACTTCCAATTCTTTATAATCTAACAATCGAATAGTACAATTAACAAAACGTTTTTCATACAATTCTTCATATCCTTTTATTCTTACTATTTCTGCTATATCACCATTTGCAATAAAATCTACTTCCTTATTATTTTTTAACCAATAGTAATTATTCTTTACCACCAAGATATAATCTCCAACAGAAAGCTCTTCCTCTTTATATAAAATAGAATTACGAATTCCTTTATTATATAAATTAGTTCTTTTATTAGATCGGTTTACAATTAGGGTTTCATCCATCCCTATTGAATCATAGGCATTATTAATTTCTTCAATAAGCTCCTCTCCTGTTATCTTCTTAATGTCATCAAATCCTTCTAATGAAAATTTTGGCACATCATCTATTATCATCTCAGACTCTATATTATTCCTTAACTTAGAAGCATTATTAAGGATACCACTTTCTTTTGTCTGTCTAACGATATCAGTCAAATAACATGAGAATATTGATAGCCCATAATAATTAAGCATATCAATATCCAATGCTGGACTCTCTGAGTTCCCAATTGGGGGAAGCTGAGCTGAATCACCAATTAAAACCAATCTACAGTTCTTACTTTCATAAACAAAATTCAAAAGGTCTTCAAGTAAATTTCCACTTCCAAAACTTGTATATTCATAGCTGGCACCAGAAATCATTGAAGCTTCATCCACAAAAAAAATGGTATCGGGTTTAAAATTTTTATTTAAATTAAAATTACCAAATCCATCTTTTGCAGATATCTGACGATAAATAACTTTATGAATAGTGTATGCAGACATTTTTGCATAACCAGAAAACACCTTGGCAGCTCTACCTGTTGGAGCCATTAATATTTGTCTAAAATTTAGTTCCTCCAGTGTTGATACTATAGAACTTATCAAAGAAGTTTTACCTGTACCTGCATATCCTTTTAATAAAAAGACAGGTTTTTCATCCGTTGAGGTAAGAAAATCAACAAAAGTTTCAATCGCCAATTCCTGAGACCCTGTGGGAATATGCTCAAAATGAGCTTTAATACTACTTATTATGTGATTATTTAACATTATTTCTTAATAAATAATAGAATCAAAATTCAAAATTTGATTTTTTTTTTAAATTTGTGCATTCAAACTAATACAAAAATCTGTAAAATAATGAAAACAGTAATTCAAATCGTACTTCTTATTGCAATTGTTGGTTTAGCATATTTGTGTTATGATAGTATCAATAGTGTAATTGAGTTTAAGAGAGTTTATCAAGTTCGTACAGACGCAAATATTGAAAAACTTAAAGACATCAGAACTGCACAGGTTGCTTTCAAATCGCAATATGATAAATATACTGGAAGTTTTGATTCTTTAATCAACTTTGTAAAATCAGATTCATTAAAACTTGTAAAGAAAGAAGGTAGTTTAACTGACGAACAAGTTGCAGAAGGAATGACTGAAGAAAAAGCATTATCGTTAGGAATGATCAAACGTGATACTATTTTAGTTAGTGTTCTTGATTCTTTATTTGGAAAAAAATACCCAATTGATTCTTTGAAGTTCGTTCCATTCGTTCAAAACGAAGAATATGAAATGGGTGCTGGTATTGTTCAAACTGGATCTGGTGTAAAAGTTCAAGTTTTTGAAGCTAAAGTACACAATAACGTTTACCTTGACGGATTAGAAGAACAAGAAATTATTAACTTAAATGACAAGGCTCGTAAACTTGAAAGATATCCAGGTTTAAAAGTTGGTTCATTAGAAGAAACAAACAACAACGCTGGTAACTGGGAATAGTATTTTACATTAGAGCAGAATTAAGGATATAATCATCATTTAACAAACTGCATTAACGTAAAGTATTATACATGAGTAACCAATTTGTAGTTGATAGTAATTTCGATAAAAATATTACTAATTCATATTTTTTATCCATCCAGATAACTCTGGATGGATTTTCTTTTTGTGTACTTGATCCTATTAGTAATGAGTACATTTTGTTTTTTGATAAATCCCTATCATTAAACCAGTCTGCTATTAGTTTCTTAGAAAACGAGTTATCTGAAAACGAGTATTTACAATTTCCTTACCAAAAGGTTTTTATTCTTTATAATACTAAGTACAATACTTTAATCCCAAGTTCACTATTTCAGGAAGAAAAAAAGAATCAATATTTGAACTTTTGCTTTAATAAAAATAAGTTTAATGAAGAATTAACTTATTGCAATAAAATAAAAATGGCTGATTCTTATTGTATTTTTAGTATCCCTAAGCCTATTACAGATATACTTAATAACAAGTTTCAAAATGTCTTCTATTATTGTTCAACAACTCCTTTTATAGAGACAGCCTTATTAAACACTAATTTTAATAACGACAAATATCAGATTTACATTAATATTCAAAACTCATTCTTTGACACAATTGCTATATCAGGCAATAACCTAAAACTTCATAATTCGTTTAAATTTCATGATAAAAAAGAGTTTTTATATTATACACTTCTGATTTTCGAACAACTAAAACTAAGCAACAAATCATCTAAAGTCTTTCTTATTGGTAAAATAAAGAAAACAGATGAGATATATACATTACTTAAGAAATACATTAAACATGTAGAAATAATCAAAGACTCTAAACACTTTAAGTTTTCTGCTATATTTAAAAATATTTCATTGCAAGATCATATCAATTTAATTAATATTCCATTATGCGTATAATAAGTGGTTCGTTAAAAGGAAGAAGGTTTTCTCCTCCTAAAAATTTCAAGGCAAGACCTACAACTGACTTTGCTAAAGAAAATTTATTTAATGTTTTAAGCAACCACTATTCTTTTGATCAACTAAAAGTTCTTGATTTATTTGGAGGAACAGGCAGTATTAGTCTTGAGTTTGCATCCAGAGGAACAAAAGATATAACCTGCGTTGAGTTAAATTTCAACCACTTCAGATTTATCAAAAAGAATATTGAAGAATTAGAAATGGATTCCTTTATAAAAGTAATCAAAGCAAATGTCTTTAAATTTATAGAAAAAGTTGGAGCTAAGTATGATATGATTTTTGCAGATCCACCATATGACTTAGAAAATTCAGAAACAATTCCAGATCTAATATTTAACAACAAGCTATTAAATGAAAATGGATTGTTAATATTCGAACACTCAGGTAAAGTAGACTTTAAATCACATCCAAATTTTATTGAAAACAGAGAAAACGGGAAGGTTATATTTACCTTCTTTAAAGCATAAAAAAAGGAGCTGAGCTCCTTTTTATTTTATGATCTTGGATGAAATTGCATCATCGTATTCTTCAAATATTCTTTATCTAAATGAGTATAAATTTCAGTAGTTATTATTGACTCATGACCTAACATTTCTTGAACAGCCCTTAAATTAGCTCCACCATCAATCAAATGAGTAGCAAATGAATGCCTAAAGGTATGTGGGCTAACATTTTTATCCATACCTAAAATAGCAACAAGACCTTTTATAATTGTAAAAATCATCACTCTCGATAACTTTTTCCCCCTCCTATTTAAAAACAAAATATCTTCACTATCATGATGTATTTTTAAATTTCGTCTGTATTCACTTAAATACAAATTGATTTCCTTTATTGCCTTAGCACTTATAGGAACTAGTCTTTCCTTATTTCCTTTACCTTCAATTTTTATAAATCCTGATTCAAAAAACAAATTTGAAATCTTTAGATCTATTAATTCCGAAACCCTTAATCCACAACTATAAAGAGTTTCCAATATTGCTTTATTTCGTTGTCCTTCAGGTTTTCTTGTATCAATTGCATTTATAATGCTATCTATTTCTTCTACAGATAAAATCTCCGGAAGCTTTCTTCCTATTTTAGGCGATTCTAATAAAGCAGTAGGGTCTTTCTCAATTTTTTCCTCAATTAACAGAAATTTATAAAACGACTTTATTCCACTTATTATCCTGGCTTGAGTTCTTGGACTAATTCCTTTTTGAGCAATCCATTCTATCATTTCTTTTAGATCATTTAAAGTAACCCCTTCCGGACCTCTTTGATCTAAACTCTTATCTTTTAAAAACTGAACCAATTTTGTTAAGTCAGTTACGTATGCATGAATAGAATTATCTGATAAGCCTTTTTCTACCTTAAGATAACCTTTAAAGCCTTCAATTTCTGATTCCCAATTCATTTTAGTATATTAATTATAATTATTAATGTAAGTTTATAGTAAATATAATAACATATATTTTTTGAATCAACAAAATAATTAAATTTTATTTAAATATTATTATTGTTCAACTAAACACGTAAAGTATTAAATTACTTATTATTATAAAACAGATACTAATTCCGCTCTTTTTATAACTTTAAATATAGCAACTTTAAATATTTGATATTTTGTAAACAAAACATTTAATTTTATTCGTATAGCAATTTTATTATTTAATAAACTTAATGTCAATAATAAAATTACTCAGCGTACTATTTTCTTTAATATGCATAAATCTATCCAGTAATACTCACCTCTAAATCCAACACAATATTTAACTATAAGGTTAATTTTTGTATAATCACTTATTTCCAACAAACATTAAATCACAAACTAAACCATAAATCACTATCATACTGATACTTAAATATCAATCATAATATATATCTATAAATTAGCCTTTATAATGCTTTATTTATAAAGTTTAAAAACTACATATTTTATATAATTGTTTATTCAAAGGGTTTTATTATCACATAAGTTTTCGATACATTTGCTGCAAAATTTAAAGAGTGCCCCAAAAAACAAATTGTATCTATTACAATTTTTATAAAAATGAAGCTTTTAATACTAAATGGACCTAATTTAAATCTATTAGGGAAAAGAGAAGTAAATATTTACGGGAATAAATCATTTGAAGATTATTTCGAAGAATTAAAGAAAAAACACACGGATATTGAATTATATTATTTTCAATCAAATTGTGAAGGTAAAATAATTGACAAAATTCATGAAGTAGGCTTTAGTTACGATGCAATAATTTTAAATGCAGGAGCTTACACTCACACTTCCGTTGCTTTGGCTGATGCAATATCCGGAATTACCACCCCTGTTATTGAAGTACACATTTCCAATGTTTTTAAAAGAGAAACGTTTAGACATCATTCGTACATTTCTCCAGTTTGTATTGGAACAATTGCAGGATTTGGTTTAGACTCATATAATTTAGCAATTCAGAGCATTCTAAACTCAAAACGTAAAAATTAAAACAAATAGAAAAATTAAAATAAATAATTAGTTGATGAAAAAGTTTACAAAAATCGTTGCTACTGTATCAGACATGAAGTGTGATCCAGAGTATGTTAAAGGTTTAATTAAGTCTGGTGTTAATGTTGTAAGATTGAACACTGCACACATGGACTATGAAGGCTTAAAAAGAGTTGTTGAAAGAGTTCGTGAAGTATCTGATAAAGTAGCAATTCTTGTTGACACTAAAGGTCCTGAAATTAGAACTACTCCTACTGAAGATGGTAACAAAATTTTAGTTGCTAAGGGTGATACTATTATGGTAAAAGGTGAACCTGAAACAAAATCAACAGCAGAATGTCTTTGTGTTTCATATGTAGATTTTGTACAAGATGTACCAGTTGGAAGTGATGTTTTAATTGATGATGGAGAAACTGCTCTTAAAGTTGTAGAGAAAAAAGGAGATCATTTAGTTTGTTCTGTTGAAAACGACGGAGAAATTGGTGGTAAAAAGAGTGTTAACGTTCCTGGTGTTCGTATTAACCTACCTTCATTAACTGAAAAAGATATTCGTTTCTTAGGATATGCAGCAGATCAAGAAGTTGATTTCATCGCTCACTCATTCGTAAGAAATTCTCAAGATGTTGCAGATGTTCAAAAAGAATTAGATCGTTTAGAATGTCCTGCTAAGATTATTGCTAAGATTGAAAACCAGGAAGGTGTTGACAATATTGATGAAATTGTTGATTGCGTTTATGGAGTTATGATTGCTCGTGGTGATATGGGTATCGAGATTGCTCAAGAAAAAATTCCAGGAATTCAACGTAAATTAATCAGAAAGTGTGTTGAGTTTAAAAAGCCTGTAATTGTAGCTACTCAAATGTTACACACAATGATTAAGAATCCACGTCCAACACGTGCTGAAGTTACTGACGTTGCTAATGCTATCTATTATCGTACTGATGCTATTATGCTAAGTGGTGAAACTGCTTATGGAGATTACGGTATTGAAGCTGTTCAAACAATGTCTTCTATTGCTAGAGAAGTTGAAGATGCTAAAGATAATCGTAATGATATCCCTGTTCCAAACTTACAAAAAAGCAAAACTACATATTTAGCTGAAACTGCATTTAAATCCGCTGCAGACTTAAATGTAAAAGCTGTAATTACAGATAGTATCTCAGGAAGAACAGCTCGTTATTTAGCTGCATTCAGAGGAAATATTCCTGTTTACGCACTTTGCTTTAGTCCAAGAACAGCAAGAGAGTTAAACCTTTCTTACGGTGTATCACCTAAGATTATGGAACAAGGTGGATCTAAAGAAGAGATCTTAATTAAAACTCTTGAAAAACTATTAAAGAAAGATGTTTTAGATGCTAATGATCAAGTTGCTTATTTAGGAAGTAGCTTTGGTATTGGAAGTGGTACAACTTTCTTAGAAATCATTACAGTTGAAGAGCTTTTAACTAAAACAAAAGAATCTATCAATAAGTAATTGATATAAAAACATACATAAAAAAGGAGGCTCTTAGCCTCCTTTTTTTATGCCTATAACTTACCCAATGCACTTTTAAAACATTGTCACCTTCCATTTCCGTAAATCTCATTTATAGTTTGCATCCTATATTCTTTGTTTAAAAATCCATCAATATTTAATATTTTTTATTATTTCACCAACAAAAATATGATTTAGGTAGCAATCTTTCTATTGTACATAATCTAAATATATTGCCATTTCTCACAGAAAAGTATATTACTTCATAAAAACATTCAAATTTAACTCAAATTTTCATCTGTCATAATTTACTGGTTTGTAGACCAGTAGCGGAATACAGAGATTTTTTTTTGATTTTTCTTTAAAAAAATAGCCTTAACTATTGCAAGTAGACACAAAAGCTCTATCTTTGCATCGCTTTCAGAAAAAACAAGCACACTTGGTCTGGTAGTTCAGCTGGTTAGAATGCCGGCCTGTCACGCCGGAGGTCGCGGGTTCGAGTCCCGTCCAGACCGCAAAACTGAAAGCAGAATAAAGTAAAACGTACTTTTTTCTAGGCTTGAAATTATTGATTTTGTTTTATACTGGTCTGGTAGTTCAGCTGGTTAGAATGCCGGCCTGTCACGCCGGAGGTCGCGGGTTCGAGTCCCGTCCAGACCGCACTTATAAAACAAAATAAAGATCTTAAAAACGGTCTGGTAGTTCAGCTGGTTAGAATGCCGGCCTGTCACGCCGGAGGTCGCGGGTTCGAGTCCCGTCCAGACCGCGTAATAAAATATAAAAGATCTAAAATTGGTCTGGTAGTTCAGCTGGTTAGAATGCCGGCCTGTCACGCCGGAGGTCGCGGGTTCGAGTCCCGTCCAGACCGCAGAAAGGTTAATTCAATTTATTTTGAATTAACCTTTTTTGCTTTAATACTATAACTACAAGATAGAAACGGATCAGTTTAAAAACTTAGGGCTAATTAATAAATATGTTTATTAAGCATAGATTTTAGTAAGTCTAAAAAGAAAGAATTTAATATCTACTACACCTCGAAATTGCCTTCTAAATTCTTTAATTTTAGCATAGAATGATTCAGCTACAGTATTGGTGCTTCTATTGTTAAAGAAGTTTGATACTAGCTCTATTTCTCCCAGAAGGTATATTAGATTATTTTGAGATTGTATCATACGTAAAAAGTTCAAGCGGAAATACCATATATGATTCTCAATTAGTATTAAGTTTAGACGAAAAAGACATAATTCCAACGGAGTATAAAACTTTACAGTATAAATCCTGTGGCTTTATGGAGCCACGATATATAGAAGATTATCCTATACGAAATATGCTAGTAAAACTTAAGGTAAGACGAAGACGCTGGGAAATTATAATTGAAGGAGAAAAGAAAAAGGTAAGTAGAGATTGGGAAGTAATTACACAGGGTACACGCATGAGTGAAGAGTATGCTGCTTTTTTAAAAGAAATTAGTAGATTCTAATGCGATAAGCTGTCAAAGTCTTGAAGTAAACCTTGGCGTAAATGGACGAAATTTTCAACGTCAATACAAAAATAAACTGAGATACTACAATGATTGGAGTCAGAAAGAACATGCAGAAGACTTAATTAGCACATTTATTAAATATAACTACATTTCAATAATGCTCCCTCTTTTCGCAATAAGCTTAGTTGTTATTATTCAAAATCTAAAGATCATGAATAAGAGTTTAGTCTATTTTATTTTCCACGACATATAACACAAACCATACAGCATAAGCATTTTATTAGCCAGAATAAGCTAACATACCCTTAATGAACACACATAACCTTTCAGCGTTATAATCCCCTTAAATAAGGCTATTCACATCAACATTAACTAACCCATCTTGATAGGCGATTGTAACCGCAAAAAGCAGACATGATTAATAAGAGAATACAGCTAGGTTAGTCAACGTATTTTCATTTCCTTATGTATTCGAATTCAAAAGAATTATAACAACCTAAGGAACCAACATCAGCAACTGAAAAAAAGATTAAGAATTTAGACAATACCTACCATATATAAACAAAAAAGCCGGGTTTACCCGGCTTAAGAAATATTTTAAAATGAACTATATCCTTATAAAGTCTTTAGCTTTTCATCTACTTCATTATACTTGTCCATCATTTCAAAACGATAATAAAGAGTTTTCAAACTGTTTAATACAGCTTCCTCTTCTGGTCTAATTTCACGAGCTTTTTCAAAAAATGGTAATGATTCCTTAAATGTTTTTTCAGCTACTGCCTTTTTTGCTTCATACTTTTTAAAATCAGTCTCCGCATTAGCTAAATTCATCTCCTCAACACCTTTATTAAAATACATTACACCCATATTATATAATGCATTAAAATACTGAGGATCTAATTCTAAACACTTATGATAATCAGCTAAAGCTTCATCAAAGTTTTTGCTATTATCATTTAACACACCACGAGCATAGTAAAAAGAAGGATTAGATTGATCCTTTTCAATTGCCTTATTCAAATAATCAAGAGCTTTATCGTTTTGATTAGTTGTAAGGTAATAGTTAATTAATTCTGTTAAAATTCGATCATCTTCCGGATATGCTTCAAATCCTTTAATCAAATTTGGTCCCATTTTAACAGAGTCTTGAGCTGATCCTAAAACCTGGTGTAATAACAACACAGCATCACCACCTCCATATCTTAAATCAATTGATTTATCAAAATACTTTTCAGCAGCTGTCCAGTCTTTTGCATTATAAGCAGCTAAAGCTGTATTATAAATAATAGCAGTATCAACTTTTTCACCCTGAATAGCAACAGCATATTCATTATTATTTAAGTCTAAAAGACTTTCAAAGGCTTTAACTGCACCACTAAAATCTTCTTTATTAAAAGCTTCAACACCTGCATTTGTTAATTCATTACCAAAGAATAATAATGCCTGACCAATTTCGTTTTTATAACGACCAATTTTCTTACCAGCTTCATCACCTTTTTTATCAAGCTCGATCGCTTTTTTATAAAAATCAGATGCTTTAATAATACCTTGATCATCTTTACCATCTTTAGCTAACTTAGTATAAACTTTAGCTGCAACAATATAAGTTTTAGGCCAAGTATCACTTTTCTCATTTGTTAAAGCAGCATCAATAGCTTCCTTTGCTTTATCTACATCACCTTGATCCAGTAATGTAGTTGCAGTTGTAACTTTTCCCTTTTGAGCATAAGCTGCAGAAAAAGCTATTACACTTACTAATAATAAAATAGTTTTCTTCATCATATTAAGTTTTATTGTGTGGATTCTTAAATTCTATTTATTCTTGATTTTCTGTATTTTCTTCAGATGACACCTCACCATTATCTATATTTTCAGCATCATCAACAACATCTTCAACTTCCTCTTCTTTGTATGCAGACACTTTTGCTACTGACGCAATTTCATCTCCATTTCTAAGGTTGATTACCTTAACACCCTGAGTTGCTCTTCCTGTTGTTCTCAACTCTGTCAATGCTAATCTTATGGTTATTCCAGACTTATTGATTATCATTAAGTCATTATCATCAGTAACATTTTTTATAGTAATAAGAGCTCCGGTTTTATCTGTAATTTTCATTGTTTTTACCCCTTTACCTCCTCTATTGGTAACACGGTAATCTTCAATCTTAGATCTCTTTCCAAAACCTTTTTCAGAAACAACCAATACATCCTCATTCTCATCCATCACACATATCATGCCAACAACCTCATCAGTAGTTGTATCCAGCGCTATTCCTCGAACTCCAGAACCTGTACGACCAATACATCTAACATTAGATTCATGAAATCTAATTGCTCTACCTGATCTGGTCGCCATTAATATTTCTGCTTCACCATGAGTTAATCTTGCTTGTATTAACTCATCATCCTCCTTAATAGTAATAGCATTTACTCCATTAACCCTTGGTCTTGAATAATCGGCAAGTAATGATTTTTTGATAATACCTCTTTTTGTACCCATGATGATGTAATTACTATTTATGTAATCTTCATCATTAAGTTTCTTAACCTTAATAAAGGCTTTTACCTGATCATCACCTTCAATATTCAATAGGTTTTGAATTGCCCTACCTTTTGTATTCTTAGCTCCTTCCGGAATATCATAAACTTTCAACCAGAAACATCTACCCTTTTGAGTAAAGAATAACATTGTATTATGCATAGTTGCTGGATACAGATGTTCAATAAAATCTTCATCTCTGGTAGTACTTCCTTTCGAGCCTACTCCTCCTCTATTCTGAGTTCTGAATTCAGCTAATGGGGTTCTTTTGATATAACCCATATGAGAGATAGTAATAATCATCTCATCATCAGCATAGAAATCCTCTGGATTAAACTCTTCTGAAGAATAAACTATATCTGTTTTTCGATCATCACCATATTTATCTCTAATCTCAATAAGTTCATTAGTGATAATTTCCATTCTTCTTGGTTCATGAGCAAGAATATCTTTTAAATCGGCAATTTCCTTCAATAATTCATCATATTCAGCTCTTAACTTATCTTGTTCCAGACCGGTTAATTGTCTCAATCGCATATCAACAATTGCACGGGCTTGAATTTCAGATAATTCAAATCTTGCAATTAAATTTTCACGAGCTTCATCAGGACTAGCTGCTGCTCTGATAATTTTAATTACCTCATCAATATTATCACTGGCTATAATTAACCCTTCGAGTATATGAGCTCTCTTTTCTGCTTGTTCTAACTCATATTGAGTTCGACGAGTAACAACATCGTGTCTATGCTCAACAAAATTACTTATAAGACCTTTTAAATTTAACAATTGAGGTCGTCCTTTTACTAAAGCAATATTATTAACACTAAACGATGATTGTAAAGCTGTTAACTTATATAAGTTATTAAGAACAACATTTGCAATTGCATCTTTTTTAAGATCAACTACAATACGCATTCCTTGTCTGTCAGACTCATCATTAACATTAGAAATTCCTTCAATTTTCTTTTCGTTAACAAGATCTGCAATTTTCATAATTAATTCAGCCTTATTAACCAAGTATGGAATCTCAGTAACAATAATCTTCTCACGACCATTAGCCTCAGCTTCTACTTCGGCTTTTGCTCTCACTACAACTCTACCTCTACCTGTTTCAAAAGCTTCCTTTACTCCTTTATAACCGTATATTATTCCACCCGTTGGAAAATCCGGCGCTTTAACATACTCCAACAAACCCTCTATATCAATCTCATTATCTTCGATATAAGCAATTGTAGCATTTATAATTTCAGTCAAATTATGAGGAGGCATATTAGTTGCCATACCAACAGCAATACCACTGGCTCCATTTACAAGTAAGTTTGGAATTCTAGTAGGTAATACTGTAGGTTCCTGAATAGAATCATCAAAGTTTAGTTGAAAATCAACTGTGCGTTTCTCTATATCAACTAATGTTTCTTCTGCAATTTTATTTAATCGAGCCTCAGTATAACGCATTGCAGCAGGACTATCTCCATCCACAGAACCAAAGTTACCCTGCCCATCAACTAATGGATAACGTAATGACCAATCCTGAGCCATACGTACCATAGCATAATAAACAGAAGAATCACCGTGAGGGTGATACTTACCTAAAACCTCTCCTACAATCCTCGCTGATTTTTTATATGGCTTTGAGGAAGTAACTCCCAAATCACTCATCCCGTATAAAACACGTCTATGAACAGGTTTAAAACCGTCTCTAACATCAGGTAGTGCTCTGGAAACGATCACAGACATTGAATAATCAATGTATGCGGATTTCATTTCTTCCTCAATATTGATTTTTATTATTTTCTCTCCTTCAGCCATTTAATATTAAATTATGAATTAGAATTTACAAATGAAAACAGGCCTCTTACAGCCTGCTTTTTTGAACGGCCTAATTTAGTCAATTATACTATAATTATAAAGCGTTTTTTAACACATTTTATCAACATGTTCAAATCTTTCTCAATTGCGCTATTTTATTACGATTTTTAAGGTTTTGGATAGTGAAAATTTAAAATAAATTGTATTTTTAAATTTCTTATTAAATGCTTTTAATATGAATTTAAATTTCTCACAAAGAATTAATGATGTTATTAGTTTTGCTAAAGAAGAGGCAGAAAGACTAGGCAATCCTTATATAAGTCCTGAACATTTATTTTTAGGAATCCTAAGAGAAGGTGAAGGAACTGCAATAGAAATTCTGACTCAACTAAATGTAGACTTAGATTGTTTAAAGAATAACATCGAATCAAAATTAAAAACAAATGTCACGTTAGAGCATACAGATCATATTCCTCTACTGAAATCTTCAGAGAGAATATTACGCCTTATATATTTAGAGGCCAGATCTGTCAAAAGCGAAAACATAAACACGGGACATTTGTTATTAGCTTTATTAAAGGATAACCGAGGTTTTATATCTGAACTTATGGCAGAAGAAAAAATTAATTACGAAAAAGTAAAAGGGCTTATTACCAAAAACGAACCATTGGCTAAAGCTGATTTACCTGAAGACGACGATCAGGATAGCCCTTTCTCTTCAGGAGGAGGTTCTGACGCACCTAGATCTTCTGGTGGTTCGAAAGGATCTGATACTCCGGTATTGGATAATTTTGGTATAGACATGACTCAAGCAGCTGAAGAAGGCAAGCTTGACCCAATCGTGGGACGTGAAAATGAGATAGAAAGATTGGCACAAATATTAAGTCGAAGAAAAAAGAATAACCCAATTCTAATTGGAGAACCTGGCGTTGGTAAGTCAGCCATTGCAGAAGGTTTAGCCATAAGAATTTATGAAAAGAAAGTTTCAAGAGTTCTTTTCGATAAAAGGGTTATTACTTTGGATTTGGCTTCAATTGTTGCGGGAACAAAATATAGAGGCCAGTTTGAAGAAAGAATGAAAGCCATTCTTAACGAACTTTCTAAAAATCCTAATATCATTCTATTCATTGATGAAATACACACGATTGTAGGCGCAGGAGGTGCTACAGGATCTCTGGATGCTGCAAATATGTTAAAACCAGCATTAGCTCGTGGCGAAATTCAATGTATTGGTGCCACTACCTTAGATGAGTATCGCCAGCACATTGAAAAGGATGGAGCTTTAGAAAGAAGATTTCAAAAAGTAATGGTTGAACCAACATCTATTGATGAAACTGTTGAAATCCTTAATAACATTAAGGAAAAATATGAAGATCATCATAATGTTGAATATACACCAGAAGCAATTGAAGCTTGTGTTAAATTAACAGAACGATACATTACAGATCGTCATCTTCCAGATAAAGCTATTGATGCTTTAGATGAAGCTGGTTCAAGAGTTCATATTTCCAACATCGTTGTTCCTGAAACAATATTAAAGCTTGAGGAGCAAATTGAGGAAACTAAAGAAAACAAAATCAAGGCTGTAAAAGCCCAAAATTTTGAATTAGCAGCCAGCTTTAGAGATAAAGAAAAAAATTATTTAGAAGATCTAAATAATGCCAAAGCAAAATGGGAACAGGAACTTCAACAACATAAAGAAACTGTAGATATTGAAAAAGTTGCTGAGGTTGTTGCAATGATGACTGGTATTCCTGTTCAAAGAGTTGCTCAGGCTGAAGGATATCGTTTACTTCAGATGGGTGACCAATTAAAGGGTAGTGTAATTGGACAAGAGGAAGCCATTCAGAAAATTGTTAAGGCTATTCAAAGGAATCGAGCTGGACTTAAAGATCCTAACAGACCTATTGGTTCATTTGTATTCTTAGGTCCTACCGGAGTTGGTAAAACCCATTTAGCAAAAGTACTGGCTAAATACTTATTTGACTCTACTGATGCTTTGATTAGAATTGACATGAGTGAATACATGGAAAAATTCTCTGTATCACGTCTTGTTGGAGCACCTCCGGGATACATAGGTTACGAAGAGGGTGGTCAACTAACAGAAAAAGTACGTCGTCGCCCTTATTCTGTAGTACTTTTAGATGAAATTGAAAAAGCACACCCTGACGTATTCAATTTACTACTTCAAGTGCTTGATGAAGGTAGATTAACCGATAGTTTAGGAAGAAGAGTTGATTTTAAAAACACAATTATCATCATGACTTCTAATATCGGATCTAGAGAACTTAAAGATTTTGGTAGAGGCGTTGGATTCCAGACTCAAAGTAGAGAATCTGATTCTGATCATGCTCGTCATGTAATTCAAAAGGCTCTTAAAAAAGCTTTTGCTCCGGAGTTTATTAACAGAATCGATGATGTTATTGTATTTAACACTTTAGAGAAAGAAGATATTCATAAGATCATTGATATTGAATTAAAAGGTCTTTATTCTAGAGTTGAAAGCTTGGGATATAAACTTGAATTAACTGAAGCTGCAAAAGATTTCATTGCTTCTAAAGGTTTTGATTCTCATTTTGGTGCCAGACCACTAAAAAGAGCAATTCAAAAATATCTTGAAGACGAAATGGCTGAGGTTATTATTCAAGCATCAGTATCAGAAGGTGATTCAATTTTAGTTGATTATAACGAAGCAGAAAGTAAAATATTCACTTCTATATTAAAAGACAGTAAAGCTTTAAATGAATCAACAGAAGAATAAAATTCTTTATATTTAACAAATAAAAAAAGATGCTCTAATAAATAATTAGGGCATCTTTTTTTTATCACCATCCTGAAAATATATGTCTTATGATCTAAGGAAACTCATACAACCATAGTCTTAAGATTTTCGATATAAAAAAAAGGATTGTCCCAAAGAACAATCCTTTTTTTTATATCGAAAAATAAATTTTCTATTTCAATAACTCAGGAACTTTAGCAACAATAGTTTTTGCAGCTTCGTTTGTAGCTTGAAATTCTAAAGCTTTATTCGCTAACTCTACAGCTTTACTCAACTCTACTCCTGCCTTATCTTTAATTGCATCCCACTGATCTCGGTTTGCATCTGTACGTGTATTTAATACAGAAACACCTTTTGTGAAATAATCATTAGCATCTTTAACATAGTAAACTGCTAACTCTTTTTTCATATGAGAAACATACTTACTTGTTGCGTAATCTTTAATTCCTGCTAAAAGAACTTTCTCCATCTCCTGCTCTTTACCCAATTCCTTATAGGCTTTTGCAATATAATATGTACAAATATCAGCCTTATAATCTAACTCTTTAGATTGAGTAAAATACTTAATTGAAAGTTCATCTTTCTTTAATTTTCTTGCACAAGTCGCTGTATTATAAACCATAGCTGGGTCCATCTCTTCAGCTTCATCCCAAACTTTAATAGCAGACTCATATGATGCTAATGCTGTTTTATAATCCTTTGTCTTTAAAGCAGCATTTCCATCATTTTTAAACTCGGCTGCACTTTTCTCTTCTTGGGCAAATGATGACGTTAATAATACAAATAACAGTACTCCTAATGATAAAATGTTCTTCATAATTTTTCTTTTGAATTATTTCTAATTAAAAAATGTTCGAATTATTTAAGATTCGTAAAAATAATTATTTTTTGAAAAAATCTTAATAATACTGGAACATAATATCAAAAAGAGTCAATAATTATGCCTATTTCAACAAAAAGGATTTTAAATTTTCCAGTGTCGCTTCCATTTGAACACTTTTTCGCTCTCCTTTCATAAAAGCCTGCAATCTTTCTGGAACTTCAAGTTTTCGTCCAATCTCAGGTTCTACAACTTCAGGAAACTTAGTTGGATGAGCCGTCTCCAGGAAAACACCTACTTCATCAACTTTTAATCCATCTTCTAAGGCCATATATCCTGTTGCACCATGTGGATCCATAACATAACTGCACTCTTTATCAACTCTATTTAATGCTCTTCTGATATCCTCATCTGTATATGAGTAACCTTCAATTTTTTCTGTAACTTTTTTATGCTCTGAATCATATAAATCAAGAATTCGAACAAAGTTACTTGGATCACCAACATCCATTGCATTGGCAATAGTAGCTTTTGATGGTGCTGGTTTATAGCTACCAGACTCCAGGTATTTAGGTACAATATCATTAATATTTGTAGCTGCAATGAACCTTTTTACAGGCAATCCCATTAACTGTGCAATCAAACCAGCTGTAATATTTCCAAAGTTACCACTTGGCACACACATTACAATATCATTTTCAATACCCATACTTTTTAATTGAGCATATGCATGATGATAGTATATTGATTGCGGTAACAAACGTGCTAGATTTATAGAATTAGCAGATGTAAGAACTAATTTGTCATTCAATTCTTTGTCCAAAAAGGCTTGTTTAACCATTCTTTGGCAATCATCAAATGTTCCATTTACTTCAATTGCTGTAATATTTTCACCTAATGTTGTAAATTGTTTCTCCTGAACTTCACTCACTAATCCTTTTGGATATAGCACAAAAACATTAATTCCAGGAACCATATAAAAACCATTAGCCACAGCACTTCCTGTATCTCCTGAAGTTGCTACAAGAATATTAATATCCTTATCCTGTCCACTAACAAAGTTTGATAAGATTCTTGCCATAAAGCGAGCACCAATATCTTTAAATGCCAATGTTGGTCCATGAAACAACTCTAATGAATATTTACCTTTACTTACCTCAACAACTGGAATTTCAAAACTTAATGCATCATCAACAAGAGCTTTAAATTCTTCCTCAGGTATGTCTGGACAGAAAAATGGCTTTAATACTTCATAACCAATTTCCTGAAGAGTTTTATTTTTAATATCATCAAAAAAAGTTTTATCTAATACAGGAATCTGTTCTGGCATATACAAACCATTATCAGCTGCTAAACCTTTCAAAACAGCTTCCTTTAGATCAACCTTAGTATTTTGAGAATTGGTACTATAAAATTGCATGACTTTATTTATTTTAATAGGGTTTGCATAAACTCAGGACCATAAATCTTACCAAAAGCACCTTTCTTAGCAGCTTCTTCGTTATATTCAGTAACCTTATCTGGTTCAACTCCCGGTTTAGTAATAAAAAATGGCACTGCATCACGTGTATGTGTTCTTAATGCACATGGTGTAGGATGATCAGGTAATAATGCAATTGTTACAGGTTCATCCATTTTCTCTACTTCATCAATCACATACTTCACAACACGTTCGTCAAGATATTCAAGTGTTTTTGTTTTTAATTTAAAATCACCTTCATGTCCTGCTTCATCACTTGCTTCAATATGCAAATATACATATTGATTTTCTTTTAGAGCTTTAATTGCAGCTTCAGCTTTACCTTCATAATTTGTATCATACAAACCAGTAGATCCTTCAACATGAATACCTTTTAATCCGGCATAAGCACCTAAACCATATATCAAATCTACAGCTGAAATTACTGCTCCTGATTCTAAACCGTATAATTCTTTTAATGTAGGCATATTGGGAGTATTTCCAGGAGACCAAGGCCATATCATATCTGCAGCAGACTTTCCGGCTTCTCTTCTTTTAACATTAACCGGATGATCTTTTAACAATTCCTTTGACTTTAACATTAAATCAACAATCAAATCAACTGTATCCTGAGCTCCAGCTTCCTTAACTGTTGGCATCACTTCTTTTATAAGAGTACCAGGCACATCATGTGGTGGAACGCAATTTATTTTATCACTTCCTCCATCAACCACAAGTAAATGACGATAGCTAACACCTGGGTAAAAATTTACTTTATCTGAACCTAACTTTTCCTGAAGAAACTCCATAATTTCTTTAGCTTCTTCTGTAGAAATATGTCCGGCAGAGTGGTTTAATATTTTCTCATCTTCAACAGAGATCAGGTTACATCTAAATACCAAATCACTTAAAGACGTTTTAACTCCCATTGATGCAGCTTCAAGCACACCTCTTCCTTTATAGTACTTTTCAGCATCATACCCCATCACCATCATGTTAGCAACCTCACTACCAGGATGTAATGTCGGAGGTACAGTATCTAATAATCCAGACACTCCAAGTTTACATAACTTATCAATATTTGGAGTATTCGCAGCCATTAAAGGAGTTTTTCCTCCTAGTTCTTCAATGGGTTCATCCGAAGCCCCATCTGCAAGTATGATTAAATATTTCATATGTCTAAATTTTCTGTTAATTGCCATATGCAACTCGCCAATTCTAACTTCTTATAGTTTTAAAGAGAAGCATTTATAATGACTCGTTTCGTACTATTTAGTTTTTCTTTTATTTATTAGCAACTTTAATAATATCAGCAAAAACACCTGCTGCTGTTACATCTGCACCTGCTCCATAACCTTTAATTTGCATAGGATGTTCTTTATAATGCTCTGAATTTATTAAAATAATATTATTACTACCCTCTAAATCATAGAATGGATGAGTGGAATCAATTTCTATAAAACCAACAGTAGCTTTACCATCTTCCAGTTTAGCTCCATATCTTAATTTCTTTCCTTGCTCAACTAATTCTTTTCTCTTTTGTTCAAAGGCTGCATCATAGTTTTTAATCTCTTTCATAAACTCATCAAGAGAAGGTGCATCCATATATTCCTGAGGTACAAATGGCACAACATCGATATCACTCTGTTCCATTTCGTAACCAGCTTCTCGTGCTAGAATTAAAATCTTACGAACCACATCTGTTCCACTTAGATCAATACGTGGATCCGGCTCACTATAGCCTTTTTCTTTAGCTTCAAGAATAACTTCAGAAAGAGGTTTATTTTCATCGACAGTGTTTACTATATAATTTAAAGTACCTGAAAGAACAGCTTCTAGTTTTAAGATCTTATCTCCACTCAACACCAAATTGTTCAAGGGAGCAATAATTGGTAATCCTGCACCAACATTTGTTTCAAATAAAAATTTAACTCCCTTATTTAGAGCTGTAGTTTTTAACTGCTGATACAATTTATATTCAGATGATGTAGCTATCTTATTTGCTGTAACAACTGAAATATTAGACTCTAAAAGACCTAAATATATATTTGAAATAACTTGATTTGCAGTACAATCAACCACAATGCTATTTGCCAGATTATAGTCTTTAACTTTCTGTGTAAACACGTCTAAGTTAGCAACTTCTCCTTCTTGCATTAAATCATTTAGAATTCCATTTGTAGGAAGACCTTGTGAATTAAGCAACATTTTGCGGCTATTAGTAATTCCAGCAACCCTAATTCTTAATTTATTTTCGTTAAGAAGCTTTTCTGATTGATTACTAATCTTCTCAATTAGCATTTTACCAACAGTACCAGTACCAATCAAGAATAAATTAACAACTGTAAAATGAGATAAAAAGAATGCCTCGTGTACTGTATTTAATCCTTTCTTTAAATCTTTTTCTTTTACTACAAAAGAAATATTCAATTCAGAAGCTCCTTGAGCTATAGCATATATATTTACACCATTGCGTCCCATGCTATTAAATAGCTTTCCTGAAATCCCTGTTGTATGCTTCATATTTTCACCTACAATAGCGATCACAGCCATTTCATTTTCAACAGCTATATTATTAATTTGATTTAATGCTATTTCAACTTTAAACTCTTCTTCAACAAGTTTAACAGCCTTATTGGCCACAGAACTTTCAATAATAATAGAAATTGAATTTTCTGAAGAAGCCTGTGAAATCAAAATAACATTGATATTTTCCTGCGCCATTGATTTAAACAAACGCATAGCAATACCAGTCACTCCAATCATTCCAATTCCCTGAACGGTTAAAAGAGACACATCTTTTATTGATGAAATACCTTTAATTTTTTTATCCTTTAATGGTTCTTTTTCATCATTAATTAATGTACCCTTAGCTTCTGGATTAAATGTATTCTTAATTAAAATTGGAATACTCTTTTTGTATACTGGTAAAATTGTAGGTGGATAAATTACTTTCGCTCCAAAATGCGATAATTCCATCGCTTCTGAATAACTTAATTTATCAATACAATAGGCTCTACTGATAATTCTTGGATCTGCAGTCATGAAACCATTTACATCTGTCCATATTTCCAAAACTGATGCATCATAAGTAGCTGCAATTATTGCTGCAGTATAATCAGAACCACCCCTACCAAGTGTTGTTATTTCATTTTTTTTATTCTTCGCAATAAACCCGGGAAACACATTTACTTTAACTAATTGATCTTTAACCTCAAGCAATCTACTTTCAGTATCTTCAAAATCAACTGTATCTTTTCCGAATACTTTATCTGTAACAATAAAGTTTTGAGATTCAAAAAGTTTTCCTCCTTCAAACAACTGCGATATAATAAATGAAGAAACTCTCTCTCCAAAACTTGAAATAATAGCTTCACTTTTAGCAGTTATTTCTTTCAACATATAAACACCTTTAATAATAGTGCTTACTTCATCAAACAACTGATCTGTTTTATATTTAATTGTTTGTGCGATATCTAAAGGAAATAATTCCCCAATAATATTATAATGCTTTTCTTTTACTTCACTAAGTACATCAAAACAAATATTTTCACCTTCTTTAGCCAGACTAGCAGCTTTTATAAGTTGATCGGTTACTCCTCCAACAGCTGATACTACTACAATAACCTGTTCTTGTTGGTCTTCAACAATTTTTTTAACTTTTAAAATACTATCTGATGTACCAACGGATGTTCCGCCAAACTTCAATACTTTCATAACCAATGTTTGTAAATTTGATTCTCTATTGAGAGTAACAAAATGATTTAATTTAAGTTTTTATCTTAAAACTAAATATATAAATAGATTTATGCTTTTGAATGATTAGTATGTAACATATTCCGTAACACACCTTTCTTTAAGGAAAATAACTTAGACCCCCCAAGGGGTGAATGTAGATGTAGTAGTAGTAGTAATTGTATGGATTAAATATAAAACCATTATTAAAATTGTATATTTCCTTATAATTTGATATACAAATGTAAACTTTTAATTCCTAGTTACAAAAATTAAACATGACATTTAACAGGTATTAACAGCAATTTAATCTACTAATCCTTATATTGTATTATTAATCAATCCTTTGTTGACTTATCAAAATTATACTTTGATATACTTCTATAGTAACTTGGTGATTCCTGAACAAAATAATACTGCCCTCCCCAATTATGCTTTACTTCAAAATAAGCTTTCTGATAACCGCCTTTTTTTATAATGATCCTTATTACACTTTTGCCTTTTAACTCAAAAGTTTCAACAGTTTTCCCTTCAGGATAACTATCTTTTAATGGAGGTACACCAAATGGATTTTCATCTTCTTTTACTATTGGTTTTCTGGCAATATTAGTAGTTGGAGGAATTGGTTTCGTATTGTTTGATATCTCAACTGTTTTTTGATAACGAATGATTTCTTCTTTGGAATTCTTTACACTAGATGTGCCAATTGTTCTATTCCCAACTTTTGATTTTTGTTCTAACCAGTCTTGATATTTATTTTTAATCTCTTCCAGTTTTCGTTTTACAGAAAGTTGATAATCCAAATCATAATCAAAATCCTCTATTGCTTTTGAATAATGAATTCTGGCAACAGGTTTCTTAAAAAACACGGTATCTACATCCGGAAATTTTGGAAATAACTCCACTAATATCTCATATGGATAAATACCATTCTTTGATATGGCATCAGGCACATAGGTTGAAAACTCAACACATTTGGTCACATAACCTACTTTTGAGAAAAATAATTTATAATCGGTGTTCCAATCCAGATATGTAATAAAATTACCATTTATATCAACAGGAACTTTTATTTCTGAAGAGCCTGATTCAATAGTTAACGAAGTCTTTGTCACCTTGCCATCTCTAATCAATACAGTTCCATTAACGAGATATTGGTGTTGCCCATATCCCGAATTAAATGAAACTAAAAGAAAAAAAATAAAACCAAAAAAATGACGGTTTATCCCCATTAAGGTAATTCATTATAATTCAATGCTAAAAATATAAAATTATGCATGAAATACCAATATTGGAGTAGTAGAATGAAAAAGCATTTTTTTTGCAATCGATGCATTTAATAATCTGGCAATCATATTACGTTTATATGCAGTAAAAGATAAAATATCCACATTTTGTGACTGAACCAAACTCTCCACACCAACCAAGAAATCCTCATTAGTAATCAATTGAAATTCAATATTTTTAACCACATTTCTTTTTCTAAAATGATCGATTAAACCATCCAATTTGACTCTGTTTTTATCATAATTTTCCTCGCTTGTAATATGAGCACAAACTATTGTAACGTCCAATGGGTTAACTATTTGAGAAAGTTTTTCGATTGCAGTAAAATCAACTTCACTAAAGGTAGACAGATATCCAATCTTTTTAACATTATCAATACCCTTATAATCAAAGCTTTCAGGTACAGCCAACACTGGTCTTTTGGCCATTTCAAATATTTCTGCAGTGACACTTCCAATCAAATCGGCTTTCTTTTTATCAGCCCCTCTAGTACCCATTACAATTACAGAAGGTTCATAAAAATGACTGTAACCTAATATTTCATCTTCAGCCACCCCTCTTTTTACAACAGAATGTATTTTGACACCTTTTAAACCAGAATCCTTAATACGTTGATTCAATTCATCTTCTAATTCCTTAATGTTATTTTCACTATTATCTCTCAAATCTGCACTTAAGTCTTCTAAATTAACATCATATACATATGAGTCACTAAATGGCAATCCAGAGTTAACAGGAGAAAAATAGGAATTAAATAAAGTTAGTTCACCCTTAAGACGACAAACCCAATCAAAAGCCAGATCAACTGCTTTTTTTGAATATTCACTAAAATCTACAGGACAGAGGATTTTTATGTTCTTATCCAGCTTTATTTCTTTACTCTTACTTTCAAACTCTATTTCTCGAATGGCATCAAAAACCATCATGGCTGGTTCAAAATCTACTTCTTTAATTTTTATTTGAACACCTGATGAAACAGCACCCTGAATTAAATTAATATGTTCAAGGAAACAATCTATCCCCTCATTTTCAAGTAAAGTTTTTACTAATTGCGACTTTTCGTAGGTTAGCGTTGCTAGTGTAATAATTTTATCATCCATAGCCGTAGATTTTAAATGTTTCCTGACTATAATTTAGTAAAATATTTACACAAAACCAATATATCTAACACACATAAATCACCTTATTTCAATCACTTTGTTGGCTTTTCGAAGGTAGTCCAGAAATGCTCATTATATTTAGCATTATTAAAATATTGACGATTTACTACAGAACCATCATAAGGAATTACATCAATCACTTTTAAAAATATGTTAGAAATCTTTGAATCTTGAGTATATTTATAATTAACTGTATTTAAAACATATTTTTGATCTTCCTGTTTATATGTTGTTTCTACTTCATAAGTTACATTTGCTTTTACTGCATTTTCAGGAACGATGAAGTCATTACCATGAACAAACGGATATTCCCTTTTTGTTACGCTCCAATTCTTTAAAACAACATTGCTCTTAATTGAAATCCATATTTTACCTGAATATTCAATAGCATTAGGATCTCCACTATTTTGGATGGTTGGGTGATTACATTTATAGGATAACACCCAAACAGAGTCTCCCTCAAAAGTTTCTTTTCCTAAAATTTCAATCTCAAAATCATTTACACTCTCGGTTGATAATACGTTTCCAGGACTACGAACAATATCACTATTTAAAACCTGATCAATAAAAGTTAATCCTTCAGAAAAACCAACTGGGTCAGATTGCTTTGAGTTCTCAACAATTTTATAATTCCTATTTTCAAATGCATCCGTAAAAGACCTTGAGCTATAACCTGTTTTATCTGTCATTAAGAATATTTGAGAGACAGACTTTTCTGAATTACTTATCGTATTTAAGAAACACTTATAAGAATATGACTTATTAATATAATTATCAGCAATAAGATTCGACGCTGTTTTTATAATTCCATAACCAATTTTTGATTTTGCAGTAACATCAACTTCTGACAAACCATAATTTGTTGGAATTAGTTGAATTTTAACACTATCAATATCCATCCAATCTTTAACAGAAAAAGATTTAGATTTAAAACCAACAGCAGAAATTCTGATTAATTTATCAGATAGCGCATTAGAAAGTTCTAATTGAAAATTTCCATCCAAATCCGATGCCGTTCCCAAATATGTATTTTCAACACCAATATTAGCAAATTCAACAGGAGCTTTAGTTTCCGCATTAACAACTTTACCATTTACAGTAAAATTTTGTGCTACAACATTATTTCCAGCAAAAAGATTTACAAATAAAAAAACAAACAATATATAATAAAGTGAATTTCTGTTCATAGTATAATAAATAACTGTTTCAATTTTTTATAATTCTAATACTTTTCATAATACCAGTGAATAATTATAAAGTATGGTATATTATAAAAAACAATAGAAATAATTCTGATTGGCTAATTTATAAATAAAACCTTAACTAATATCAAATAGTATTTCAAATAATCATATTCTTCATTTACATCCCTATTCAAAAAACTTTACTATTTTTGGTTACATTAAAAATAAAATCAAATAAGATTATATGTACAAACAAGTCATATTAGGAATAGTAATATCTCTTTCTTTTAATAGTTGTATTGTTTCAAAAAAGAAATACGATGCTGCTTTATTGGAAAACTCAAAACTTAGTAAAGAACTCAAAAGTGTAAAAGAAGATAACAGTGACTTAAATACTAAGGTCAAACTTATGGTCAAAGAATTTGAAACTATGAAAAATGACCTTCATTTAAGTAATGCTGTTAAATCTGATGAAATGAGCGACTTACTTGTTAAAGTTACTCAGCTTAGTGATTTAAATGATAAGCTTAAAAATGAATTAGACGAGACTTTAAATAAGTATAAATCTCAAAAACAAACTTCTCTTTCGGTTTCTAATGAGCTTGATGAATTAAAAAGGGACAATCAAAAATTAGTTCGTGATACTGCCAGTATAAAATATGCTCTTAAACTTTCAAAAGAAAGATTTTCTCAGTTAGAAAAAGAAATGAGCATTCAGAAGGAAAAATACAATAAAATAAGTTCTTCAAATCAGACAATAAGTAAAGAACTGGAATTAAACAAACAGAAATTAAACTCATTTGAACAACAACTTATCAGTAACAAAAGTAAGCTGGAGGCTATATCTAACGCATTTATTGAGTTGAGAAAAGAAATGTTAACCGCTAAATCCAACAATAATGCTATTGATCCTAATAAAAATAAGAATATTGATAAAATAGCGAAGGAACTTGGTCATTATTAATGAAAACAATACAAACAAAAAACTCCGCAAGTTTATTCTTTCGGAGTTTTTTCATGCTCTTTTTGAAGGTTTATTATCATATCTTTAAGCATTGTTGGTACAATCAGTTTATGAAAAAATTTAACAGGTATAAAATAAAATCTCCCCAACAAATTATGATATTGCACTACTGTTGAGACATTTAAATCTACAGTATCTTTTCCATGTTCTTTGAAAAATAACGACACTCTAAAATCCAGATGTTTATCATCTTCTCCTAATATAACTTCATTTGCAGATACATCAAAAACTTTAAATAAACCAACCTGTTCTCCGGGTGTACATTTAAAGTTTTTGGAAGTTTCATCCTTATCGTTTTGACTATTGGATGTTTTAAGACCTATTGATTTTACCAGACGATTACGTAAAGCGAAAAGATTGTCAATCCATTTTGGGCCACTCTTAAAAAATGCTTTACCTACATCATCTATTGTTATTGTTGCAATTGGCACTTTTAATAAGCCATTAAAACTATCAACATAATTGTAATGAACATTCTTGTTATTAAGAATAGATTCTACCGGTAATTGTGCCTTTGTAATTTTCATACAGAAGATTTTCTATTCAGGCTTTTCTTCCTTTTTCTTCTCTCCATGCTTATCGTAAGCCTCTACAATTCTTTGTACTAATGGATGACGTACAATATCCTTCACTGTAAAATGAATAGTTTTAATACCTTTTACATTTCTTAGAACTTTCATTGCCTGAACCAACCCCGACATAGATGCTCTTGGTAAATCAATTTGCGTAATGTCTCCTGTTACAACATATTTTGTACTCTGCCCCATACGAGTCAAAAACATCTTAATCTGATTAGTGGTGGTGTTCTGAGCTTCATCTAAAATTACAAAAGCTTCATTTAATGTTCTACCACGCATATATGCAAGAGGTGCAATCTGGATTGTACCATTCTCCATATAATCTTTAAGTTTTGCAGATGGAATCATATCCTGTAGTGCATCATATAAAGGTTGAAGATATGGATCAATCTTTTCTTTCATATCACCTGGTAGGAAACCTAATTTTTCACCTGCTTCAACAGCCGGTCGACTCAAAATAATCCTACGAACTTCTCTCCTTTTTAATGCCCTAACAGCTAAAGCTATAGCAGTATATGTTTTACCGGAACCTGCTGGACCAATAGCAAGTATTAAATCATTTTTATCATATTCTTTTACAAATAATTGTTGATTTGGAGTTCTTCCTCTAATTGGCTTACCGTTAACCCCATAAAGAATTACATCGTCAACTTCCTTCTTCTTTCCTGCAACACCACTATCTATAATATCTACTATTGAATGCTCACTAAGCACATTGTACTCATTATAATGATCAAGCAACAAATGAACTTTCTCCTCAAAGTCAGCTACTTCTTCAGCTTCCCCCATGGCTTTTAACCAATCGCCCCGGGCAACAATTCGTAATTTTGGAAATTTATTTCTTAAAATTTCGAGTTTTACGTTCTTTACCCCTAAAAACTCAATTAAATCTACCGATTCAAGATAAATTAGTTTTTCTATCATATATATTTTACCTAACTGTGCTGCAAATTAAAACAAATTTAATCTATTCCTTATGAGTTTCCTTCTTTATTTTTACTTTTGATTTTCAATAATATTCTTAATAAAATCAATGAATATGCAAGAGAAATTAAACTCATTTGAGAAATTACTTCATATAATGGATGAGCTTAGGGCTAAATGCCCTTGGGACAAAGAACAAACCAACGAATCACTTAGAACCTTAACCATAGAAGAGACATATGAACTTGCTGATGCCATTATTAAAAATGATATCACAGCTTTAAAAAAGGAATTAGGAGACATTCTGCTTCACATAGTTTTCTATTCAAAAATTGGAGAAGAAAACAATCAATTCAATATTAAAGATGTTATTGATTCGTTGAATGAAAAACTTATATACCGTCATCCTCATATTTTTGGAGATACCGAAGTAAGTAATGCCAGAGACGTTGAAGAAAACTGGGAAAAGCTTAAGCTTAAAGAAAAAGATGGTAATAAATCAGTTCTTGCAGGTGTTCCCGAAAGTCTTCCTGCTTTAGTTAAAGCCAATCGTATTCAGGAAAAAGCACGAGGTGTAGGATTTGATTGGGAAAACAGAGAACAAGTTTGGGAAAAAGTTCAGGAAGAGATTAATGAAGTAAAAGAAGAAATAGCACAAAGCGATCAGGATAAAATAGAATCAGAATTTGGCGACTTATTATTCTCCATAATAAATACAGCTCGCTTATATGGAGTAAATCCTGAAAATGCATTGGAAAGAACCAATCGCAAATTCATCAGTCGGTTCAACTATTTAGAAGAAAAAACCATTAAACAAGGACTGGATCTTAAAAAGATGTCTTTAGAAGAAATGGATGTTATCTGGGAAGAAGCTAAGAAATACGATAAGTTGAGTGAACAATAGATCACTCAACTATTTTTAATTCTGTTCTACGATTTTTAGCCCTACCCTCTTCTGTATCATTTGTAGCTACAGGATCAGCCATTCCTTTTCCTTCATGAGATAATCGGGACTTATCAATACCTGCAGATATTAAATAATTATATACCTGTTCAGCTCTTTTATTACTTAAATTAATATTGTAATCCTTACCTCCAACATTATCTGTATAACCAATTATCTCAGCTTTTACAGTTGGATTTACGGTTAAGAAGTTCACTATCTTTTCCAATTCCACTTCAGATACTTTTCTAAGTACATACGAATCTGTTTCATAGAAAATATTATTCAATATAATTTGCTGTCCAACCTTAATCTTCTTCAAATATACATCCAGAATCTTAGGATCTACAGAAGAACTTTCCTTATCCATATCAAAATGATCAGAATAAAACAGATAGCCTTGTTTAGATACGTTTAAGGCATAAGAGTTTCCGACAGGTAAACATATCAAAAACTCACCAGAGAAGTCAGTTGATGAGGCCTGAACCACCATCTGCTTTGTGTTTATATCTTTCAACTCAAAAGAAGCTTTAAGTTTATCTTTTGTATCATAATCAAAAACACGTCCTCGTATATATGAAACTGGTTTTGGTTTAATTTCTTCAGGCATATCAAAACTATACAGATCTTTACCCCCAAATGATTTTCCAAATCTTTCTGATGAAAAATATGCTTTTTGTCCATTTGCAGTGACTATCAAACCAACCTCATCACCTGAAGAATTAATAGGAAAACCAAGATTCATTGGTTTATTAAATCCTCCACTTTCATTTTTTCGAGCCAGAAATATATCCATCTCTCCCATTCCTGACCATCCATTGGATGAAAAATAAAGGGTATGATTATCAGGATGTATAAAAGGTGAAACCTCATTATAAGGTGTATTTATACTGTCTCCTAAATTAACCGGCTGACCAAAAAACGGTGTTCCGTCCATCTGGAAACCAATCACTTCTGCTTTCCAGATATCATTACCCCCTTTTCCTCCACCTCTGTTTGTTGAGTAATAAAGAGTTTTACCATCTGAAGAAAAGGAAGGTTGCGATTCCCAGTAAGGTGAATTAACAGGAGGACCTATATTTTTAGGTTCACTCCATCCGTATTCAGTTCTGTGACTAAAATAGATATCACATGAACCGCGTGTATCACTCCTTCCACAAGCAGTAAAAAACATCCAATTACCATCAGCTGAAAGACTTTGAGCTCCCTCATTACTTATTGTATTAATTGGAGCTGTTAATGCCTTACCTTTTGTCCATTCTTCTGAGTTATCCTTAACCGACTTGTAAAAGTCTTCATGGTAATAATTTGCCATTGATGGAACAAATGGTTTATCTACAAGAGCCTGTTCTCTTGGAACCAACATTGTATAAACCAATATCTGATCATCAGCAGTTATACTTGGCCAATATTCATCATTCACAGTATTTACATTGCTCCCCAGGTTAACAGGATTGATATTTCTTGGATTTGCCTTAGCAACTTTAACAAACAATGTTTTCTGAATCCATTGATCCACTTTTTGCTTTGATTTAACATTACTGGTTTTACTGTAATACTTTCTAAACCATATCAAAGCCTCATCAAATTTATCCAGATTAAAATTTGCAACACCTAAACTGTAATAACTAAACAAATAAAATGTAGAATCCTTTTCAATTACTGTTTCCAGAATATTTGCTTGATTTTGATAGTCTTTTTGTTCGTAGTAAACTTCCGACAATAACAAATAAGCCTCTAAAAAATCAGGATCCTTCTTTATTGCATCATTTAAAGGTAGCTTAGCTCTTTCAAATTGATCATTACTGAAATAAGATCCAGCCTCTTTATAAAGCTCGGCTGCTTTTTTAGATTTTGTAGTTAATTTTTGTGCCTGAGATAAATTACTTACCAGACAAAAAAGTATTGTGCAACCCACAATTAAAGCAGATCTATTATAGTTTTTCACAAATACACATTTTAGGTTTAAAACAAAAGTAGCATTATACGACAAAATAACCGGTAACAAATCCTAAAATTTTACTCCAATAGTTTATTGACTTCCACATGTAACTATTGTAACTTTAAATATGATAGAAGTTTAATGAAAAACTAAATCTCATGGTACATAAAGAAGTATTACTTGATATCAACAACAAAGAACCTAAACTTATTTTAGAGAACATGATTGAAGCTCAAGAGACAGGTGATTTAGAGTTATTTGCTTCTTGCTTTGTTCATGATTCTAAAGCTGTAAATATTGGTACAGATAGTGATGAGTTCTGGATTGGATGGAGACCCTTTTACAACTACATGAAAAAAATGATCAATCAAAAAAAAGGGATGAAAATTACTGCCAAACAAACAAATGTTGACATTGATGAAGATGCCGGAATTGCATGGTACTCGCAACTCATTGACACTTGTTTTGAAACAAAAGGAGAACCATTCAGACTTGAAGGATTTAGGCACTCTGGAGTAATGAGAAAGATTGATAATCAATGGAAAATTATTCAATCTCATATGTCCGTTGCTTATGAACCTGATTCAGAGACAAAGTCATAAAATTACAATACCTTAAAATCAGCAAAAACCGGGATTCTGTTTTTATTTGAACCCGGTTTTTTATTTTTGTAAAAAAACAACCATGCAAAAGGCTTCTGCATCTGAAATAAAAACTCTTTTCGAACATTTAAATTCCAAGGCAAGCAAACCTGAAACCGTTTCTTTTTCTAAATATATTATTGAACATCCATATTTAATTGATGAATTATATCAACTAATATTTAATGGTAAAACAAAAGGAGGATGGAGAGCAGCCTGGTTATTTGAACATATTTTTCTTGAAAACAATGCTCTAATATCACCTTATTTTGAAGACATGATAAATAAGTTCCCTGAACTTAAACAAGATGGAATTAAAAGACACTTCTCTAAAATACTGGCATATTCAGATATCAATCACCTGTTAAATGGAGATTTTATAAATACCTGTTTCGACTGGATTATTGCTGAAGATATTCCTGTAGCGGTTAAGGCAAACTGTATGCATATATTATACAGTGCAACAAAAAAATACCCTGAATTAAAACATGAATTAAAGTTGATTCTTGAAGAACATTTCAATAATAATACGGCCGGTTTTAAATCCAGAGCAAAGAAGATTTTAAAAGAAATTAGTTAGTATATATTCTACATCAACATTACGCATATCACACTAATTACCAATCCAATATAAATCATAATTACACAAATATCAACACTTTAGTTAAACCTTAATTTATTTACAATCCAATAGAATTTCTTTTTCAAACATCACCCATTTCTCGTAACCTTTATCACTCAAATGAACACCATCTACTGTTAAATCTTCAATAATCTCTCCCTTTGCATCTACAAACTCATTAAACAAATCGATAACCTTATAATACCCTAAAGTCTCATTACTTTTAATCTCATTATTTAATAAAAGAATATCTTCTTTTAGATAACTAACACGAGTTGGCAAAACTGTTTGTATATACACCTTAGTTTCAGAACTTTTACAACGAATTATCTTAGCTATTTTTAAAATATTATCTGCTATATAATCAACCGTTGGAACAATCTTGTCATATTTAAATCTGCCATCACCTTCTTTATTGTGTTTATTAAACAGATCGTTGATTCCAATCAGAATAAAAACGGCTTTAGGTTCATAAAAAACTATTTCATTTAAACGTTTTATTACACCGTCTGTAACATCACCTGCTATTCCACGGTTACGAACACAAGACACTCCAAATTTAGAACTCCAATCACCGCCTTTTTCTGTAATACTATTACCAATAAAAACAATATTATGAAATTGTAAGGGATTATTCTCAAACACCTCAATACGTTCTTTATAATGATTCTGAGTCCAATCATTATGATAGCGAGAGACAATATCTTTTTTAGGGTATAACTTTAGTTTTTCATCTTTTGAACTATTGGATGATTGCGCAAATAAATTAATATTAAATAAAATTGTTATAAGGAAAAGCAAAAATTTAGTTCTCATTTTCAGTAAGTTTTTAATGTGATATCAGTATAACTTCTATTTAGATATTGTTTATTATGTTCATTTTTTTTCATTATCCATCAACTTTCTCGTTGATATTTGTAAAAGACTATGTTTTAACACAAAATCGTTACAAAACTTCACAATTTCATTGAATTGTTCTTTCATTGGTTTCCATGAAGTACTATGATCACCACCTACAATGGAATACAACCAATATGGTTCTCCTAATTGCTGTAATTTTTCTGTAATACTTTTTGAACCATTTAGAAATAAAAACCCATCAGAACCTTCTGCACAATAGTGATGAGGAGCTGTGTTATAGGGAACAATATTATCAGAAGTACCATGAAAGAACATAGTAGGAATAACAATATCTTTAGTAATTACTGAAGTATCTATGATAGCTCCTGCCATAGAAATAACTCCAGCATATTTTATTGATTGAGAATTACACTCTAATAAATTAGGATTATAAACAGCACTCAAAACAGTCTCCGCTCCGGCACTGCTGCCACACAAAATTACAGCGTTCTTATCTATTCCAAGTTCAGAGTCTTTTTCCATAAGAAAGCGCATTGCATCCTGGAGATCTTCAACTGCAGCGTAAAGCGCTAAAATCTTATCTCTCTTAGGGCAATCGCATCCAAAGAGGGTTTTTGTACCTTTTCTTAATAAACGATATTCTATTGAAACAGCAACAAATCCAAGTTTTGCTATATCTTTACAAAAAGTAACAACACCTTCATCATTGCGTATTCCTGTATAAAAGCCTCCGCCATGTACATACAATAACACAGGACGTTTATTATTATTATCACATACAGGCGTATAAATATCCATCTTTAAATTATCACCCTGTTTTTTAATATATGTATAGGTACTAATTTTTACTGCGTTGGTAATTTCAGTAAGATATCGTTTTTGCGCATTTGATTGGTTTAAAGAAAAAAAGAGCAATATACCTAATAGAATCCTCATAAAGTATTTGTTTATTTTGTCAAATCAGGATATCAAAGCATATAACATTAATATGCTCATGCCTTATATATTAAAAAAAGAAGAGGTCTATTAACCTCTTCTGCAATAGTTCATTTATTAATGTATACTTATCTTTTCATTATAGCATTGGTTTTCTGAATTCTTTACTTGAAGAATATAAATTCCTTTTGATAATTCAGAACCATTAATTGTATACTGTTCAGCAAATTGCTCATTTAAAACCACATGCCCCAACATATCAATTAAATACAAGTTATTTCCAGTACTATTTTCACTCTTTAAAATAATCTGTTGATTTGCTCCATAACAAAGATTTATAAAGTCAGATTTCACTTCTGAAATTGCAGTTGCTGTTTCTTTTGTAATAGAAATATTATCAAAACTAATCACATCATTATCAGCCATAGCTTGAGCTTCTCCCACTATTTCAAATTTATCAATTGCACCCCAATCAAAAAGTCCTGCAGGACTATACCATGCACCGTCCCAAGATCCTTGTTCGGTAAAAACACTTAAAGGAATATGTAAATGATGCCACTCACCATCCCAGTCCAAGATAGTAGTATTTATTGTTACAAGTATTCTCCAGGGATGATCATCAGTTCCTGCTTTAGTATCCACAAATCGAATATTGAATGAATAGGTTGGATCAGTACCTACAGCACCTCTAACGTACATATCCAGTGCATACCCATCATCAACTAAAGAAGCCATATCTTTATCAGGATTAAAATTGAGAGTAATAGCTTCATATTTTGCAGCTGCAGACCATTTTATACAATAGTTCCCTTCACTAGGGTTCTCTGTTGAGTAATAATCTAAATCCCCATCTGCCTGTGTATCATTATCTATACCAGTTCCAAAATCATCCGAATAGATTTCAATACTTTGTGAAAATATATTACTAGTAACTGATTGAAGAATGAACGCAAGTATAACAGATAATGTTATTCGCATAACTTTGGATGTTTTAGTAAGGTTATAAAAACCATTTTTAAAAGTAAATCTGTAATTTTTCATAATTTTGAATTGTTTAATTGTAAAAAATTTAATTTGAATTTTTTGGGAAATCGTTGCCGCGATTTCCTTTTTTTTAATTGATTTAGATCAACCATCAAAATATCTCATAGACTCAAATTTTGTTGTTAATAATTAATTGACCTGCCTGTGCCAATAATATTTCTATGCCTTATTTCGTTTATATATTAGGCCCTATCTATTATATCTGTTTTTAATTGAGTGTACTTTAATCTACTATAAAACCTATTTACTAGCATGAGCTTACAGAAGTAGTTTAAATACACTAGTTAGATTGTAACTTTTTGTCTAAAACTTTAATCTCTTCCAACAAAATTTCTAAAGCAGGTGAAACCATTCGATTATGATTGAAAGAATCTAGCTCATATATTTTTGTTTTATCATGCCCAACAATCTTCATCATTCGCCAGAGGTATGCATTTTCTTCATATCGCCCCAAAAGTTCCAGATCACGATCTCCTGTAACGAGAATTAATGGAGGAGCATCTTTTCTAACATGATAAAGCGGTGCATATTCGTCAATCACGGGTTTTTCTTCTGGTATTCCTCGTTCTTGTCTAACTGTCATATGAGTGATTGTATGTCCACTAAAAGGAATTAACATAGCAATGCTATTTGCTTCAATGCCATAATCCAACAACCATTTTTTATCGAGACCAACCATACTTGCCAAATAGCCACCAGCTGAGTGACCTGAAACAACTATTTTTGTGGAATCTCCCCCATATTTATTAATATTATTAAAAACCCATGCGGTCGCAGCTGCAGCATCTTTAATATAATCAGGACATTTTACTTTAGGACTAAAGCGGTAACTTACTGCAACAACTGCAATTCCTTTTTCAGTCAGTTTTTGTGGTATATACTTTTCTCCATGAGTTAAGGCTCCACCATGAAACCAAACAACCGTAGTAAATGCTTTGCTATTCAATGGATAATAAAGATCCAATACACATCGCTCAGCCAAATAACTGTCATTACATGTTATTTGCTCAGAATAGTATGGAATATTCTCTAACGTTTTATACGCAATAGAAGATTGCGCAGTAAGAGTAAATACACTTACAAATAATAGAATTGTAAAAAAACTAATCCTCATTTTTATATTTTTAATTAAAGTTTCTCTGTTACCTGTCCACATATATCAATTATAAAATTCATAGTATTTTAAAAACGTCATGTAAGCCTTCCTCTGAATTAGGTCCTACCCATAATTCAAAATCACCAGGTTCTGTTGCCCATTTATGATTTGCACCATAAAAGGCAAGATCTTCGGCTTTAATCTCAAATTTTACAATCTTGCTTTCGCCGGCTTTCAGAAAAATCTTTTTAAATCCTTTCAATTCCTTTACTGGTCGGGCTATACTTCCGAATAAATCATGAACATAAAGTTGTACCACTTCTTCACCATCAATATCACCTGTATTTTTTATATTAACTTTTACTTTTAAAGACTGCCCTTTCTCAATATCTTTTGAGCTTAATCCTAAATCTGAATAATCAAATGTTGTATAGCTTAATCCATAACCGAAAGGGAAAAGAGGTTCATTGAAGTCATCTGTATAATGTGACCAGAAAACATTTCCAGTATCATCTGACCGTCCAGTGCTAAAATGATTATAATAAATTGGACATTGACCTACACTGCGAGGAAAGGAAATTGGTAACTTACCACTTGGATTATAATCACCAAATAATACATCTGCTATGGCATTGCCTGATTCAGAACCTAAATGCCATGTTTCAACAATTGCAGGAACATTCTCTGCCATCCAATTAAGTACTAAAGGACGACCATTCATCAATACCACAACAACATTAGGATTAACAGCTAAAACGGCTTCCAACAATTCTTGTTGATAACCTTTTAATGTAATATCAACCTGGCTTCTTCCTTCACCACTTTGAAAACAATTTTCACCTAAAGCCATGATAACAACATCCATTTTCTTTGCTAGGTCAACAGCTTTATCAATTCCCTGAGGACTATTTTCATTAAATACTAGCTCATTCAAAAAATCTGGCTCATTGGATATATATTGCGGACCTTGTTCAAAAATCACAGAGCTACTATTTTCGACTAAATTTTTAATTCCCTCTATCAATGACACAGCAGATCCTTTTACCGCCTTAGCTCTCCAGCTACCTAATGGAGAATCCTTATCATCAGCTAAATCACCAATAACAGCAATCGTTTGTCCCTCCTTTTTCAGAGGCAAAAGTTTGTTTTCATTTTTTAATAGAACAATACTTCTTTTGGCCACTTCTCTAGAAACCTTCAGATTATATTCATTTAATTGTAACTTATTTTCATCCTGTTTGCAATATTTATATGGATCATCAAATAAACCTAGCTTAAACTTGATACGTAATATTCGTCTCACCGCATCATCAATTAAATCTTCATTAACAATGCCTTCTTCTACTAACTCTTTTAAATATTTAACATAAGCATGCCCTTCCATATCCATATCACTACCAGCATTTATTGCAAGTTTTGCAGCTTCCTTAAGATTCGGAGCGACACCATGATCCTGAACCTCACCAATTGAATTCCAATCTGAAACTACAAAACCATTAAAATTCCATTCGTTCTTTAAAATATCTCGTAACAAATAATCATTTGTAGTGGAAGGTACCCCTCCTATAACACTGAAGGAATTCATAACTGAAGAAACTCCATTTTCAACAGCAGCCTTAAAGGGAGGTAATACGACATTTTGCAAGGTATAATCACTAATTTCAACTGTATTATATTCTCTTCCTGCTTCTGTAAATCCATAGGCTGCGAAATGCTTGGCACAAGCAGCAATTGTATTATTTTCAGCAAGGTCTTCTCCCTGAAAACCTTTAATCTGAGCTACTCCCATTTTTGAAACCAAGTATGGATCCTCTCCAGATCCTTCCATTACACGTCCCCATCTTGCATCTCTTGAAATATCAATCATTGGTGCAAAAGTCCATTGAATCCCTGAAGCAGAAGCTTCAGTTGCTGCTATTCTGGCACTTAATCGTGAAGCCTCCTCATCCCAACTTGAAGCTATTCCCAAAGGAATTGGAAACATAGTTTTATATCCATGGATCACATCATATCCAAAAATCATAGGAATACCTAACCTGGAATTTTCAACTGCCAATTTTTGTGCTTTTAATGTTGCTTCTGCTCCATTTACATTTAACATGGAACCTACTAAACCAGACTTTATTTGTTCTAATAATTCCTGTTCACTACTGTTACCTGGAACTGGCCCTGTCATTTCCCATTTTGATGAACATTGATTAAGCTGGCCTATTTTTTCTTCAAGTGTCATTTGGGATAGCAAGACCTCTACTTTACTATCTATTCCTTTATTTTTAAATGGATTGCAGAAGCAGACCACAAAAAGTGATATTATTATTAGCACTCTATTTATCATACTTTTAATCATAATCATCCTTCTTATATCGTGATGATGTTCACATCACAGAATCAATTTATTTTAAGAACTATTAATTACTCAAGGGAACAAAACCTTACAGCAATCTGAATTTCAAATACTTATTCAGGAGGGTTTAGAAACAATAAACTTACAACATGAGACTTCGGTATCCTTAAGAACTTTTAGCAGGTAGACACCATCCAACAGATTACTAACCACTACAGGAATTTGATTTCTACCATCCGAAACAGTCTGTTCTAACTCCAACACTTTTTCACCTGTCAGACTATATACTTCAACCTCAACAACTCCACTTGAATTTGCGACTAACTCTATATTTAAAATATCTTTTACAGGATTGGGATAAATATTAATATCGAAAGTTGATTTCTTATTTGTAGTAACTCCAGTAGGACTTGCAGAAGTCATCACTATAGTCCCCAGATAAAAAGGTTTAGCACTTTTATCGGGAATTGATTCTACTGTGGATTTTAATGAATTAACACCTTTACTTTTTGGGATTGTATTAATAGAATTTGCTTGCCTTTGCGCTGACATACTAATCGTATGACAAACAAGCATTATTACAAAAAGAAGGTGTTTATGTGGTAACATTATATTTTTCATAATGATATTGCTTTTACTAATCATTTATCTTTCCATAACTTAAGATCATCCCAATAAATTTGAAGAACTTTATTTTGACTGCGCATCCAATTTATTAAAGAGCTGGATGTGTATAATTTTAAAGGATTAAACTCGGTTATTCCGTCAGGTGATGGATCTCCTGAATTATGAGTAAATTGAATAATATCAAATATTTCACTTTCAACACCATCTTCTGTTTCTATCCACATTTGAAATTCCCCATTTGAATCATCACCTTCTTTGTAGTAATATTGCAAGGTGAACCATTCCCCAAGTGGTACCTTTACATCTGTATTCGTATTTGACCAAAGAATTGTGTATGTCTGGCTTCCATCAATATGTAATTCACAATCCTGAGCCTCTAATCTGAAATACAAGTCACTTTCCGTTGAAACAGGTTTACTTAAAGTTAGAGTTATCCGAAAACCGTAAGGAACGTCCTGACTCCATGTAATATTATTCCAGAATTCCGCAATTGTTAACCAATCTATAGTATTAGGATAGCTACGTACTGCATTAAAATCATCCAAAGGCAATAACATTCTAACAGATTGAAATATTTCGTTCATCCCATTATTTCCGTATAAATTGGCTTGTATACGCCCTTTTCGTCCTTCAACATTTGAATCATTTAACCAAAATTGTAATACTTGATTTGTTTCATTTTCCGGATCAGAAACTATCTTAGCATAACGCTGACTCTCATCCCCTCCCTGGTACTGAATATTAAAAAAACCGATCTCCGGATTATTATCTAAATCATTAATCCAATCATTTTTTTCGGTAAGTGTATTATCGATGCCTATAATATCTCCATATTCTTCACCACTCCCTACCTCTTTCACATTACATAAAGGTTCAAAACCCGATTGAAAAAGCAATTCCATTTTTGCTGTAATTGTATCCTGAGTACTCAATAGTTCTGAACTAGCAGATGCTGTTATAATAATAGTTCCATCCTCTTTTGGGAAAACATTATTCGCTTGTGCTACTCTTTCATTATTATATGAGGGATTCAGGTAGGTAGTAACAATATTAGCACCTTCAAGAACATATTGTGTTTCTGAAATCAAATTTTGATTACAACTTCCAAATAACTGAAAACTATAGGCCATAGAAGGATTTAAATTGGAAATAGTTAAAGATCCACTGGGATTTTCATCACTTCCAAAATAACTGTCCCAAGCTGCATATGAATCTAAATTAATAGATTCAAGCATTGATGTTGTACCATAATAATATGATCCTTCAAAATCATCTACTACATTAATAGCAATCCCGGTTTGATTGCCTTTTACATCTATAAGATCATTTATCGATTGTAATTCCCATGTAAGATTGTTCCACGACGAAGGACTTGTATAACTACTACTCCCTAAATCTATTTTTACAGAATCAGTCTGTGCAAAACATGATAATGATGAACTTATCAAGGATAAAATCAAGAATCGATTTATTTTATTTTTTGTATTTCTTTTCATGAAAGTTAAATAATACAACAAAGAAGATTTTACTTTTTATTAAGAAACAAATAGTATAGCAGATACTATAAAGGCTATCTGCTATACATAATTGTTACATCATTTTTTAATTATTTTGGTCACAAAGCTGCTATCCTCTGTTTTTATTGACAACATATATACTCCAGGATTTATACCAATGAAATTCAACGATATCTTATTCGTTTGAGAATAATCATCCGATTGATATACTGCATTACCACTAAGATCTATCAGCTTAACACTGATCTCCTTATATGCATCTTTCATTTCTATATATAATCTGTCCCCGGCAGGAACAGGATAAACTTTAAAAGCTTTATCCAGAGGATTGTTGATTCCCGTAGCAACAGATGTTTTTAAAGTAATATCGCCAGCATCAGGAATGGCTTTAAACATGATAGTGTCATTATTGAAAGATTCTATTTGAATGCTGTTTCCATCTTGAACTATTTCATCATATGAAATACCATTGGCTTTCAACTTAATAGTCAATGGTTGATTGAATAATGAATTATCAGATAGCGTATCTGTTAAACTAACTATCCATTCTGTTCCATCATAACCTGAAACTTCATTTAAAGTAGCACATCTGGCTTCTTTATGATATTTAACAGCCTGCCCTAAAGTGGTAATCCAAATTTCATCCTGTAATGAGGTCAGGTAATCAAATTGCTTTGTTAATGAATCCACCATAATTTGAGCATACCAGTTATCATTGTAAGTACCTTCAGCATCATCAACACTATGATACATGTATGTTAAAAGACCTCCTCCTGCTATAACTTTAGTTATTTGATTTGAATAGTCTGCAGTAGATGTAGAAGTTTGCACTTTATAGGTTTTTAGGTTATAATAATCATCATCTGCGGTGGCAAATAAATAACTATATGTAGTTGGTGAATAAATACCTCTTGCGCAAATATGCCCAGCATTTCGTACAGAATCAATAACCTGACTATTATATGCCCCATTTGGATAAGCAAAGCTAACTACAGTTTGTGACGTCAGATTATTATCAAATATTTCTTTAGCCCCCCTTACTTCATCACTAATTCTACTTGCTGTTTGTTCTGTAAGTTTTACATGAGTTTCTGTATGGTTACCTACCTCATTACCATTTGCCACAGCTTCCTGTACATATGGCCAGGGATAATCGTAATTAGTAATACTTGTAATTATTGGGAAGAATGTAGCATTCAATTCATAATTTTTTAGTTCTGAAACTACAACAGGATAATGACTTGGTGACCAATCATCAAATGTTAAAGCTACAGCTGCACTTTTATCTGAATCCCAATTACAAATTGTTCCAATTGGATCCGGTTCTTGATCTACCTCCGGTTCTTCATAACTCATAATAACTGCACCCAGATAAAAGTAGCCAGCGCTATTACTATTATTCGGTCCTGCAGAAGCTGTAATTGTTATTGTTCCTTCACTATTAGGATATATACCGTTAATTTGAACAATATTATCCGTATTGCTTGCTGCATCTAAATATGAAGTACTCTCATTACTTCCGGAAGCAACATATTTTGCTTCTCTATTATCTCCTGCATCCCTACTGGCAAATATTGAAAAATCATAGGCTATGTCAGTATCTAAATTTGAAAATCGTATGGCACCTGTTGGATTTGAAGATTCCCCATAAAAACTATCTGCAGAAGCTTGATCGGCTATATTAAAAGAGGCGTTTGCTGATAAACCATCACGATTGACTCCTGTAAAAAAGTCCTTTAATACAACTGTAATTCCAGTATAATTTCCATCAGAATCTGTACAATTATCTACTTGACTTTCATAGGAAGCAGATGTAATATTATTCCAGGGAAATGGACTTTCATTTGCAGAATCTCCCAGATCAACTTTTACGGTAACATAACCTTCCTGATCATTATTACTATCACAACTTGATGTTGTAACACCCAATACGGAGCTTTCTTCTGAACTATTACCCGCTTTATCGTAGGCTACAACCTTCATACTATACATAGTACTACAAGTTAGTCCACTAACATCAATACTGGTTTCTTCTGTTGTTCCCTGAGATTCGCCATCAATATAAACCTCATAGACAGCAGGTCCATAATTATCATAAGAACCTAACCAGCTTAAAGTAAATGATTCTTTAGTAATTCCAGAGCCAGTAAGTTCGGTAGGTGTATGAGGTAATTCATTATCTGCAACTGATTCACCTCTGATTATCTCCATTATATGTTTTTCAACTGCACGCTGAAACAATATACCATGAGCCATATCATTTAAATGAATGCCATCTCCACTATCATACTCGCTTTTCAATCTTCCGGAGGCATTATTAAATCCATACCAGAAATCAAGTGTAAAGTCATTAAATAGAGTAAAAGTCTCATCTACCATATCTAATTGTATTTGGATAGGTGTTCCGTACATATTACGTGGCTGAGGAGTTGTCACCCATAACAAAACATTTTCTGATTCTGCGGCACTTGAAATTATATTATAATTATCAATCTGGTCTTCAACAGGATAATTTGATGCGGCATCATTTGAAGGCAAATTAATAATAACAGCATCTGGGTTATAAGAAAGAGCTTTAGTTATATTTCTTTCAGTATCAACAGTTTCATCAACTCCTGTTATTGTTGTTCCCGTTGGTAATAAATTATAGGTAGTATATCCTCCCAATGCGAGATTTATTACTTCAAATCTGGTATCGTGATCTACTAAATATTGTTCATATCGCCATACCCATGCACTATCAATTACTGAAACACCTGCACCTGATGCCGTAGAAGAACCAATTACGACAATTCGATAACTATCAACATCAGCTTCAATTATATTAAAGGATTCATCACTTGTATCCGTAATGGTAAGATCTGATGCATCTGATATTCTAATTAAACAGTCATTAGAAACATCTGAGGGAACAGTCCATTCAAAAACACCTGTACTTGCGGATGTTAATGCACTTATTTCATTCCATGTAGATCCATTGTCAGCTGAATATTCAATATAAAGGGATGATATATTCTGACTATTCCATTTAATTTCAACCTGTTTCCCAACCTCATAATACTCTCCTCCATTTCCTGTTTCAAGTTCCAATTCTTTTTCTCCAACACCTTCGGTACCATCATAAGTCAAGACCAGTGCACCAAGATAAAAATAACCGGCACTATTTGTATTATTAGATCCTGCAGAAACTGTAACTGTAATTGTACCTTCACTATCCGGTATTATATTATTGACGTGCGCCATATATTCAGAATTACTGGCTGCATCAAGATAGTCAGTTCCCGAATTACTTCCCTGAACCACATATTTTGTTTCCCTGTTGTCTGTAGCCTCACGACTACCGTAAAACGCGAAATTATAGGATTTTGAAGGATCAAGATTTGAAAATGTAATAGCCCCAGATGGATTGCTTGACTGACCATAAAAACTATCTGACGCGGCTGAGTCCACAATATTTAAAGAATCATTAGCTACACGACCATCCTTATTCATACCTCCAAAAGCATCGGTCAATGCAACAGTAATGCCGGTATAGTTTCCTTTACTGTTTAAGCAATCATCAATTTGACTTAAAGAATAACTCGTAGTAAGATTATTCCATGGAGATGAACTTGAAATATTTACATCACCAAAGTCGATATTTATTGTATCCATTTGAGCAAAAGCGCCCTGTGTTGAACAAGAAATAACAATGATTAAACAAATAAATATTTTATGTAGATATATTTTTTTCATAATAATTTCATTTTTGAATTAACAAGAGCATTTCACATTTTAAATTACATACTAAACAAGTCATAAAACTCAACTGAAATCGCATAACATACCCATAAAGAGCAATTAATAGCGCTAACTCTTTCAATTGAATAACTGATGATTTGAACTTATTACGACTTGTTTAGTGTAAAAAAATATGCCTCTCTTACTTTTTACATTTTAAGATAAAGTCATCCCAATAAATTTCAAGAGTCTTATCCTCAGAACGCATATAGTCAATTAAACTTTTTGAAGTGTATAATTTCAAGGGATTAAACTCTGTTATGCCATCAGGATCAGGGTCGGTTGTATTATGAGTTGATTTCGTTAAATTAAAAATTTCACTTTTAACACCATCTTCCGTTGTTATGGCTAAATAAAAACGACCGTTCTCGGAATCTCCTTCGTTCAACCAATATTCCATTGTAAACCATTCTCCAACAGGAACTTTAGTAACATAATTAATTCTAGACCAAACAGTTGTATATTCCTGACTCCCATCAGCAAACAATTCACAGTCCTGTGCTTCAACCTTAAAATACAGATCACCAACATCAGTTGATGGTTTACTAACAGTTAAGGTTATACGAAAACCATAGGGTACATCCTGACTCCAGGTAATATTATTCCAAAACTCAGCAATGGTAAGCCAGTCTATTGTACCGGGATAATTACAAACAGTATTAAAATCAGATGAAAGAAATAGTCTTGTAGATTGAAATATCTCTTTAATTCCATCATTACCATAGATGTTAGCTTGTATTCGTCCCTTATTACCACCTACATTTGAATCATCAAGCCAAAATTGTAGTACATGATTTGATTCATTACCAGGCTCTTCTATAACTTTAGCAATTCGTTGAGTTTCATCTCCACCTTGATATTGAAGTGTAAAATTTCCTATCATAGGATTATTATCAAGATCTGTTGACCAATCATTCTTATCTGAGAAAGATTCATCTGTACCAATAATATCTGCCTCAGTACCTACATTTACAACTTCTACAGATGGTTCAAAGCCTGAATTAAAAATTAATTCCATACCTGTAGTATCAATTACCGTAGATAAAGGTTGTTCTTCCTCCTTTGTTCCTGAAGAATCTTTATCGCATGCTTGTAACAATGTAAACAAAAAGACAAATACGCAAAAATTAGATAACCTCCATAAAAATGGAGTGTTTAACAATCTGATTTTTTTCATAATTTTAAATGTTTATTACTTAATAAATGAATCACTACGTTTTCCAATAGTGATTTTTTTGAATTGGGGAATGTTGCTGCATTTCCCAATTCTTTTTACTCTATTTTAATTTCATGATATACTAATGAAAAGTACTAACCTTAATATATCAATCCCTACAAAACAATAGTCTGTATTGAATGACCTAAACTTTTAATTTCTGTTCCCATACCATTGATCCACAATAAATAATCAATATCTGCATCTCCAGTATTCAAAACTACAACAGCAATACTTCCGTCCTGATTTTTAAATGCTGTGGATTGAATTCCTGATCTATTAGTTGAACAAGTGATTCTTTTTGCACCAGGCTCTATAAATTTTGAAAAATGACCTATATAGTAATAACTATTTGTATAAATTAATTCTCCTTTTGACAGATCTGCATGTATTGGAGCAAAACAAAAATTTTCAACATGATTTGGACCTCCTTTTTCATCTAATAAGATATTCCAATCGGTCCAGGCAACAGTTCCATTATTAAAATCATTTACCATTGACAATCCATAACGTTCACCTAAAGACCAATCGTTTATTCTTTGAATATCATAACTTTCACAACAACCTTCTGTAAATACCAAATGTGTTTCAGGAAAGGATTCATATACTCTCTTTAAGTTATCAAATTGCATATTTTTACCTCCGGGACCTTCATACCAGTGAAATCCAACTCCCCATACATATTTTGATGCTACTTTATCATTTAATACAGTTGAGGCACGCTGGTAAATAAGATCTCTGTTATGATCCCAAATGATTATCTTCTTTGAACTTAATCCACTCTTTTCTAAAGTTGGACCTAAATAATACTTTACAAAATCACGCTCTTCCTCAGCTGTATAAATACAAGATTCCCACGGTTGTTTAGCCATTGGTTCATTCTGAATAGAAAGACCCCAAACAGGAATTCCCTCTTTCTCATAAGCCTTAATAAATTTTGCATAATGACTGGCCCATGATTGTTTATATTTATCTAATAATTTTCCACCTCGCAAACGGTTATTATTATCCTTCATCCATGCAGGAGGGCTCCATGGTGAAACAAATAGATTAAAACCTCCAGCAATTTCCATCGCTCTTTTAATAAATGGAATTCTAAAGATTTTATCATGATCAATACTAAATGTGCTTAGCGCAGAATCTCCTTCTTGTATATAATCATAACTATCCCTTGAAAAATCACAGCTTGCTATATGCGTTCTTGTGAAAGTATATCCAATCCCCTCTTTTTTATCAAAATACGCCTTCAAAAGTTCATTCTGTTTTTCTTTAGGAAGTTTGTCAAATACCTCAGCTGATGCATCAGTAAAAGCTCCTCCAATACCAATTAATGTTTGAAATTCATGAGCATCGTCGATAAATACACAAGCCTGTTGTTCTAGAGGTTGACCAATCTCTTTTAATTCCTCTTCTGATACTTTTTGAAGTCTGTCTTCATTATCCTTGGCTGTCTGGTAAATTTGAATTTTCGTTCTATCTATTATCGACACATCATGATTATCTTGCTTTACTTCTGTAGAACAGCTAATTACAATGCTAAAAACTATAAAATAAATAATTACTATATAATACTTCATTTCTTTTACATTTATGATTATCAACTACTAAAACTCAGACACATAGATACTTTAGTTAATTCTGAGGCATGATAATTTGATATCAGGTTTAATTAATTGCTTTATCTCTTTGTAAAAGTTTTTTCATTTTAACCAATGCTTCTACATAATAATAGTCAGCATAATTTAACGATACATCAACTTCTGAGTTCTGAGGTAAAAATCCAACGCTATGCTTTAGTATAAAACCACCATTTTCACCTGGTTGTGTCATATATTCAGGAGATGATAATTCCCGGATTTGCTTTTCAGCAATTTTCAGATAGAAATCAGATTGTTCCTTATCAACATAATCACTTAGCTCAATTAATGCGGAAGCCATTACAGCTGCTGCAGAAGCATCTCTGGGTACATTAGGAATGTCTTTATCATCATAGTCCCAATATGGAATATAATCATCCGGCATATTAGGGTGAGAAATTAGGTAGGACACAATTTTCTTTGCTTGTTGTAGAAATACAGAATCCTTTGTTTCTCTGTACATCAACGTAAATCCATATAAACCCCATGATTGACCTCTTGACCACGAAGATTCATCTGAATATCCCTGAAATGTTTGCTTTATTTCTGGTGCTCCAGTAATCGTATCATAAGAAACCACGTGATAACAACTACAATCTTTTCTATAATGATTTTCTAATGTCTTTTGAGCATGCGAAATAGCAATATCTTTAAATTTATTATCCCCAGATTCTTTTGTTGCCAGGAGTAATAATTCAAGGTTCATCATATTATCAATTATTACAGGATATTGCCACAAATCTTTATGAAAATCCCATGATCTGATTAATCCTACATTGGGATTAAATCGTGTTGCCAATGACTCTGCACCATTAATTAGAACCTTTAAATAATTTGAATCGTTAGTTAGTTGATATCCATTTCCATAACTACAGTTTAATATAAAACCTATATCATGGTTATCTGTTGTAAATTGTTCTTTTTCAAGTCTCGAGGTATATTCTTTAGCATATGATAATACTTCATTACTTTTACTATTTTCATACAAATACCATAATACTCCCGGAAAAAATCCTGAAGTCCAGTCTGCAGAACCAACAGTTTTGATCTTTCCTTTTTCACATGCCCTGGGTAAAATATTATGTTTGTTCTTATATGTGCCTGCAAGAATTAATGATTTTTCCTGACAGATCTGTAGACTTTCATTTATAACATCTTCTAATGCTTTCTCCTTTGAATCTAAAGTACATGAACTCACCAGTAAGATCAGGAAAATTACAGGTATTAATTTCTTCATATTATACACTCTTAAAATAATTTATTTTTAAGCTTTATATTATTTCTAATTTAAACTGATATGTTGCTCTCCTTTATGTATTTTATACTCAACATCATTTATGATTAAAGTGTATTCTGAATTACTCTTTACCTCTACATAAGAATCATAACCAATAATATCCGTGCATACATCTCCAAACTGTAAATTTTCAATTCCATGTTTTCCAGATTGATATTTACGCCATTCAACAGTCTTACTTTGAGCATCAACAACATGAAAACCTAATACATTTTCGATAAGCATAGATATTGGTCCCAAAGCAGACCATCCACAAAAATCAGATCTTACCAACGACAAGGAATCTTTATAAACTCTTTGAGCAGGCATAGCTTTCGTAGGATTATAACACTCCCAAATTGTGGCAGGCATATAATCATCATACGTTTGAACCATTTGATTAAGAACATTATAAGCATTATTATCTGCTACATCATAAAAACCATATTTTTCTAGAGCCTTTGTTGCCATATATGCAGTTGGAATCCAAACACTCCCCCTCCAATAATCGCCATATTCGCTATTAAAGTCCTTATCACTTCTTGAAACTGAAGGCCATGGATATCTACCTCCAAACTCTGTAGTATCTTTCGCATACTGCATCATTCTATATGCCATTTCTTTAGTTGGAACTTCAGCAAGCATTGCCCAATAAGAAGCTGGAGTTCTAACTTTTAAAAATGATTTATCATCTTGTAAAATATCATAGTAGAAACAATCTTCTTTATCCCAATAGTAAGTATTTAACTGTTTCTTCCTCTGTTGATATTCCTTTTCAAATTTTTGAGCTACTTCTATATCACCTACTTCGTTAGCTAAACGTGAAATATATAAAGAAGACAAAGCTTGTTGAGATAAAGCATCAACCCAAAACATATCACTCTTTTTTTCTCTACCTCTTGGTGTATTGTCCATTCCACTTTGATCCCCCCCCCATAAATACCCATATTCTTGTTTGTTAATTTTGATAGGTGCATGAGTAAAATGAAAATTAGTAGAAACTTGTATGGTATCGAAAAACAAGTAATGCCTTTGCAAAAATTGTTTACTATATATCAAATCGCTTAAGTGTGATGAATCATTAGTAAATTTATAATATTCAGATTCAATCCATGCAAAAAACGGAGGATTATCCGGATGTCGGATACTTAACGGGCTACTTTTAGAATTTAAAAGAACCTCATAAAAATTATTTAAACTTTCGATCCCGGGAAACAACTTAGGAGCATATTTGCTAAATAACGACATAAATTCAGTATCCCAAATCCAAATTGTATCATCCCAAAATGCTTCATCTAAATATGGACTCTGAATTAATCCGTTATCATCTTTAATATGATTATAAGCAATTTCCCATGCAACCCAATATAATTGAACCATTATCGGATTTTTATCGAATATGGGTTGTGGTATAAGATCTTTATTAAATTCAGGTTTCTGTCCATATATATTTATTGTGAACAAAACTGATATAAAAACGATTAATTTATTCATATTTAGATAATTACTTTAACTTTCATTAAAAGAATTCATTCAATACAAGCCCTATACATCGTCTATTAATAACAAACAGATGCTTAAAACTTTTATAATTAAATGTTACGCTTATACTACCTCCTTACTTTGAAGAATTTAATCAGCTTTCCATAATAAATGGAAAGCCAATTAATTATTCATCTAATAACCATCATTTTGAGGTAATAAATTAGGGTTTCTATCTAATTCATCCTGAGGTAATGCCAGCAGGTAATCACGAGATGTATCGAAGTTATCATGAGTTTCTAGTGAATTTGTTCCTTTAAAGACTTCATCACCAAGATTACGGCGTTTAATATCCCACCAGCGTTTAAATTCAAATGAAAGTTCCAATCTTCTTTCTTCCAAAACAAGATCTCTGAAATCATCCTGAGATAAACCTGTTTCTACATCTAGTGGATAAGTGTTAGTAACACCATTAGCATTACGGGCTCTTTCACGAACTTGATTAACATAACCTTCTAATTCTGAGTTAGGACCAGTAATTTCATTACCTGCTTCAGCAGCTATTAACAATACCTCTGCATATCGATAAATGGCATAGTTAAAGTCTGAATATCTATTACTGGCAGTGGCATTTCCCATATAACGATTATATTTATCTATATGTGGTCGTTTCTCATAAGGAAACTTAGTATATGGAATTGAGCTACCAAACAGTTCTGCTTCAGTCTTAAAGGCAACACTTTTTCTATAATCTTGATCATCCCAACTATTATATACAGCCATTGAAGGAACCGCAACTCCCCAACCTTCTACATCAACTCCGCGAACACCAGTTAGAGGCCCAAGTATATCATCACCTTCATTATATGCTCCATCGTCTCCATCTCCATTCGACTGACCTAAAAAATCAATGACAAAAATAGGTTCACTTAGTCCATCTTGTAAATCCGCATTAAATAAATCCTGATAATCTGACTCAAGACTATATCCAAGTTCTGAAGCATGATCAATTACCCATTTTGCATTTTCATAAGCCTTTTCAAAATTCCCTAACGTAAGGTATACATCAGCAAGCATTGTAGCAGCAGCCCCTGCTGTAGCACGAGATCGTGCTGTTTGAGTCATTGGCATATTTTCTTTTCCATATTCAAGATCTGCAATTATATTCTCATAAACCTTTGCTACTGAGGTTTTAGAAATATTTGCAACGGCCTCTGGATCAGTTACTGTTTCACTCAAATAAGGAATATCACCAAACTGGCGTACAAGATTAAAATAAACCAACGATCTTGCAAACCTTGCTTCTGCTGCCAATGCATTCTTATCATCTTCATCTGCATCTATAATCTCAGCACCATAAATAGCATTATTTGCAGCACTAATTATTTTATAAGACTGTGGCCAAAAAGCAGCCACCAAACCATTAGTAGCATCGCTTTCAAAATCATTTAGTTGTATTCGGGCCGAAGAGGTTGCCGTATTTCCTATGTCAACCATATCGCTTAACAACATAATCGTTAACGATTGTTTTCTTCCCCAATATCTTTGATCAGCCATCAGTCCATATGCACCATCAATAGCTGCTTCCACATCTGAAGTGGATGTAAAAAATCCTTCCGGAGAAAGCGTTCCTACGGGATCCTCTTGCAAATCTGAACAAGAGGAAGTTATAATAGCAATAAATATGACTAAAAATATATGTATGTTTTTCATGTCTTTTTTTTTAAAGATTCAAAATGGAGATCTAAAAGATAACGTTTAAACCAAATGTTATTGATTTACAATTTGGATAACTTCCATAATCGAAACCTAACCTTTGACTGGAGTTTGATCCTCTATAATTCACCTCAGGATCAAATCCACGATAACCCGATATTGTAAGAATATTTTGCGCACTTACGGAAAACCTGACTTTTTCGAAACCTGCAGCTTTTGTTATTTTATTTGGAAGGTTATATCCAAGAGCAACAGTTTTTAAACGAACATAACTACCATCAAAAACCCAACGGGAAGAGGAATGATATCCACGAGAAGAAGATGCAATTGGCACATCCGTGTCTGTATTAGACGATGACCAACAGTTTAATGCTTCTGTTGTAGAATTACTATTACCATTCATAGTCTCCAACTCCTGCAATGTAAAACTATATATATCGTTACCTTGAGACCCCTGTATGAAAATATTCATATCAAATCCTTTAAAACTAAAAGTATTATTCAGCCCCCAAATAAAATCAGGATGAGGATTCCCTATTACAGTCCTATCATTACTATCAATAGTTCCGTCGGCTTCACCAGAATCAGAACCTGCTATATCTTTATATTTCTCTCCTCCGACGTATTGGTCAAAGTTTCCATCAATAATATCATTATCATCCTGAATAACGCCATCATAAACATACCCATAAAATAATCCTACAGGCTTCCCTTCCCGAATTATATTAACTTCACTCAACCCCGTCATATGACCTGGAGCTACACTAGGAAAAATATCATCTCCATCAGGCAATTCAAGTACTTTGTTTTTGTATGTTGAGATATTAAAATCAGTTACCCACTTGAACGCCCTATCAAAATTAACAGTAGAAATTGCAAACTCAACCCCTTTATTCTCAACCGATCCAATATTTTGATACATCGTACTATAACCAGAATATTCAGGTAAAGGCATTTCAAAAAGGAGATCAGTTGTTTCTTTTCTGAAATAGTCAGCTGTTAACGTCACTCGTTGGTTAAACAATCCTAAATTAATCCCAATATCTGTTTGGTTAATCTTCTCCCAGGTAAGATTATCATTTGCCACAGAAATAGGTCTAACAGCATTTACCAATGTTGAATTCTGAACTGATTGTACATCTTGAAACGTTGCTAATGATTGATAAGCAGCTATGGATTGATTTCCTGAAATACCATAACTCAATCTAAGTTTTAACTGACTTATTTTATCAATACTTTCCATAAAAGGTTCTTCCATAACATTCCATGCAAAAGCACCGGAAGGAAAGAATGTCCATTTATGCCCATCTGCAAGAACAGACGAACCATCATAACGTCCGTTTAAGGTTAATAAATACTTATCATACAACTTGTAATTTACTCTTCCATAATAAGATTGAAGTTCTGTTTTTGTAACAGATGAACTTGGTTGATTATAAGTAGATGCCCCACTTAAATTCCACCACGAATAAGAATCTGTTATAAAACCAGAAGCATAAGCTGCAAATACTTCTTTACTATATGACTCGTATGAATTACCAGCCATAATTGTAATATTATTTTCACCTATTTTTTTCGTATATGTCAGGTAGTTTTCATTAATTAACTGTGTTGATCTTACTGCCCCCATACCAGCATCTCCATCCACATCCTCTCCTAACCTTAAGGTTGTAGGTACGTAATATCCCCAACGCTGATTTCGAATATTTGCACCTATTGTTGCCCTGAATTTTAAATCTTTTATTATTTGATATTCACCATACAAATTAGCCTGTAAACGATCTTCAACAGTTTCGGTGATTCTTTCTTTTGCAATAGCAACCGGATTATCAGTCGGATCTCCAACAGTAGACCTTGTATAACTACCATCACTTTCATATATTGAGGCAGTAGGTTCAAATGTTAATGCAGAAGAAATCACACCTGCATTATCAGCACCACCTGAGTATTCCTGAGTTCGGATACCATCATTATTTGATCTCTGAGCATATATATTAACCCCCATGTTTATTTTTTCAAATGCATGAATATCAATATTACTTGTCAACGAATAACGTTTATAACGGGAATTAGTAATTACACCTTTTTGATCGTACATACTTGTTGAAACGTAATATTTTATCTCATCACTACCACCAGAAAAGGATAATTTATGATCTTGTTTCAAACCGGTTCGAAATATTTCATCCTGCCAATCAGTTCCTGAGCCTGTAATATCATCTGCAGAAAAGCTGGAATTTACTTCTGAGATATAATCAACAAACTGATCTTTATCAAGCAAGTCAATTCTATTAATTTCTTTATCAAAAGAAAATGAAGTTTTTAATTCAATTTTTGGTTTTCCTGTTTTACCTCTTTTAGTAGTAACCATCACAACCCCATTTGCACCACGCGAGCCATATATTGCAGTAGCAGATGCATCTTTTAATATCTCTATTGACTCAATATCTTCTGCAGGAGGCAATGTTCCTCCAGGAAATCCATCAATAACATATAACGGATTACTCGATGAACCTATAGAGCCAAATCCCCGGATACGGACATTGACACTTGATCCTGGAGCACCATTCACAGACTGTACCATGACTCCTGCCGATCGGCCTTGTAAAGCATCTGTCGCATTAAGAGCAGGGTATGCTGTTAACTCTTCACTTTTTACTGACGATACAGCTCCTGTTAAATCACTCTTTTTAACCGTACCATATCCTACAGCAACAACTTCTTCCAAACTTATATCTCCTGATTCTAATTGTATACTAAAAATGGTTTTATTACCTACTAAAACTTCCTGAGTTTTCATCCCAATAAATGAGAATACTAAGATGTCAGTAGATTTAACATTTAAAATAGAGAAATTACCATCTACATCTGTTATTGTTCCTGATGAACTCCCTTTAATAAAAACTGTAACACCGGGTAAAGGCTCTCTCATATCATCAGTAACATTACCGTTAACGGTATTACCTACTTGTTGTTTTTCATTTCCTATCATAGTTTTAGGTCGCAGAACAACAACATCACCATAAATGATATATGTTAAATTTGTTTCATTTAAAACACTGTTTAACACATCCTTAACTTCAGCCTGTTTAATTGTATAGCTTACAGATTTATCCATATCTACAAACTTTGGGCTATAAGCAAAACGATAATCACATTGCTTTTCTATCTGCTGAATCACATCTAATATCTGACCATCCTGAACAGAAATGTCAACTCTTTGACCCAACACACCAGAAGCATGTGCAAAAGCACACACAGTTAACAAAACCGATAAAATTTTCATGACCTTAAAAAATTTAGATTTGCCATTTCTTGGGCATGTCTGTTTAGACAAATGTTTTTTTTTCATAAATTTGTAATGTTAATTAAACGATTAAAAACATAGTTTTTAAAACAGGGAAGTGGTAACGACACTTTCCTGTTTTTTTTTACGTTTCCTACTCTACCTTTTGATATTTAATATTATCCAATTCTATTTCAATCATTTCTCCTTTAGTATTTATTTGTATTGGAAGTGCAGTCTTAATTAAGTCCATAACCTTCTCAAATTTTTCATCCCTTATGGTAAATGTCAAAGTAAAATCTTGTAAAACCGGATTAGTTAATTCCTTAAATTTCACATTATATCTGCGTTCTATACTTTTTAGTAAATCCGGTAGTTTGTTATTTTCAAAATATAACACTCCATCTTTCCATGAGGTATAGTCTTTTGCTTCTACTATTTTCTTAATTATTCGATGACTACCGGGATTGTACATTATCATATCTCCAGGAATCATATGCTGTACTATATTTTCATTTTTCAGTAAAGAAAAATTGACGCTTCCTTCCTCCAATACCACTTCTACAATCTCATTTTCATATGCCTTAACATTAAAACGAGTTCCGGTAACATTTACTTTAACTTCATTACAGATTACATCAAAATCACTAAAAGCCTTTGAGTTTACATGAAAATAAGCTTCTCCATTTAACTCAACCTTTCTTTTTAATCCAAACCAGCTTGTGCTATATTTTATATTAGATGCTGAGTTTATATCTACTTCGGTAGAATCCGGAAGAACAATATTTGTTAATTGACCAGCTTTAGTTTGAATTGCTACAAAATTTTGTTTTGATTGATTAGATAAGAATAAACCGGAAGATGTAATAATAATTAATAATATAGAAGCAGCTGCAAACATCCACTTTTTATTAAATCTGATTTCCGGGTGTATTTCTTTTTCAATTCTTTTCCAGGCATTCCATGTTGACAATGATATTAATTTATCATCGCCTCTTTTCCATTCCTCTTTATGATTGTGGAAATCTTTTAAGCTTTCATCTGAAGATTTTATAACAGAAAGAATTTCTTTCTGTTCTTTAGAAGAAGCTCTTCCTTCAAGATATTTTGTATACTTCCGTTTCATGTGTTTATAATTTGCTTATTAAGGGCCACATGTAACTCACCTGAAAATATTAATCCGCTTTGCGATAAAATATTTATACGGCTTGTTTCATCAATTAATAATTTATCTTTTAAACCAGTTTAGTCTTTTAATAAGCTATAATACTTTTTAATATCACTATTAAACAAAATGAAAACCTAAGAATGAATTTACCTATTCTATGCTTTTCATATGTATTACCCGAGGCTTTGAAAAAACCCTACCTGATTTCTGAAAAAAAATTAAAATTCGATAAAAAATGCAATTAGTAAGCTTAAAGCAGGGAACTTTAATTCCAGACTTTCCTTTAGCTTTGCTTTAGCTGTAGCAATATGCTTTTCAACTGCTTTTTGAGAGATACCAAGTTCTTCAGCTATTTCTTTTTGTTTTTTACCATCCTTTTTACTCATTAAAAAAACCTGACGGCATTTTTCGGGCAATTTATTAATAGATATTTCAAGTTCATTAGCAATTAACTCTTCTATGGTCTCTTGCTCATGACCTAAAAAATCACACTGAGTTAGATACTGAATATCACCACTTTGTTCAGCTTTAAAACTTTCTAAATGTCTATTATAAGTTTCTTTATCCCTTAAATAATTTAAGCATCTATTGCGAACGGAAGTAAATATTAAAGATTCGATAGATTTTCCGGTTCGTAGTTCTTTTCTCTTATCCCAAAAATGAATAAAAGATTCCTGAACCATATCTGCAGCCACCTCCTCATCATAAATAAAGAGCTTTGCATAGTTAAGTAATCTGGCATACGAATTTTGAAAAAATTGCTCAAAAGAAGATATTTTTCCTTCTCTTATATCTCTTAATAATTGCTCATCCAACTTCATTTGACAACAATTTTTAACATTTAATTCGAGGTCAAATATAGAAAGTTAATTGAACTTAAAAAATAATATAACTAATCAGATTTAATTTTTTAGCCTTTTATATTGAAATGGATTATTATTAATTTTTATGAAAAAAAATATGTTAACTAAATACCAAATAGTTAACTTTAAATGATTCACCTTTCTCAAAATTTTATATTTTGTAAGCTGAAAGATATAGTTTAATACAAAAAGATGATACTCGAATTATTTATAAGAAAACCATATATCTAACTTACCCATCTACCACGTTCATCAATTATACACCACTTATTTTTCTTTTTTTCCAGTACGAATACCAATCCTTCTCCATATAAATAACCGCAATAATAATCAATAGCCAGGACAACTCTATCCATAGTTTCATTGAATATAGGAGTAGATACTCTTATAAAACAACTTGTTCCAAATTCTTCCCTTATTTTATTATAAGCTGAATCATTTGCCACATCAAATAAGGAATCTAAATATGATTTCGAGAGAACTTTTTTGGAGATTTTTTCACTATTTATAATATAAGTTGTATTTGAAGATATAGAGCTAATCATTTGTTCACAATCTGATTTTGATAATGTTTTTACTTCTATAAACGACTCAAATAAACTTTTTGAATACCTTATTCTATCCTGAATTGGAGGTGGTGGCAATTTACTTTTTTCATTTCTGTTGGATAAAAATGAAACTGGCATTGTTTCTTTTTGAATTACAGAAACCTCTTTTAAACGAGATTGAACTATCGCATCAACAATAATATTTAATTCTTCTTGTACAATCCTTTCTTTTTGTGTTATTAACTCCAATTCATTAAGGATATTTTCACTTTCGGAATAATATTGTTTTTGTAGATAAATTAATACAAGACCATTTTTATTCCCATAAATATTTTTCTCCTCATCACTCTTCAATATCTCTATTTTATTTATCCATTCTGATTTAATTTTAGTAAACGAAATACTATCAATTCTATATTCCTCTTCTCCAATAACTAACTTATATTCCTCATATCCAGAAGAATTAGCATTTAAATTATATTGTCCATACGAAAATATAGAAATCGAAAAAATCAGTATAAAAAATACAGTTCTCATGATATGATGTATTATTAAGATTTAGCGAAATATTTTAAAACTATACATATATGCACTCAGAGGTTTAAATTATTTTTAACCTAATAATTTATCTGTTTGATACAATTTGACATATTCTATTCTGTTAATAGCATATATTTCCGTTCTTGTTCTGTATAGAAATCCTTTTCTTTTGGGAATACAAATTGTGAATAATTAATACTTCCATTAAATTCTTCTGAATAATAAAATCTATTGAAAAATCTTAATTTGAGTCTCAAACAAGTTTTAAAACTACCTGAAAATTTTGGAACCCTTGTTAAAGCATAATGATATGGTTTTAAATCAATGAAAGAATAGGCATTACCACACCAATTCTTCTTGCAATATTGTATTGGTTTCCAAAAACCTAATGAATCCTTTGCTTCCTGAATCATTTCAAATCCGCTAATAGATTCATAACTCAGAGAAACAATTGTATCACTTTTATTGACTATAAATACAGGATAATTATTAATCAAATTACCATTTAGTCCATATTTCAGTTTTTTATTCTCAACACTTTTTTCTGTAGAGTTAAAAGAATTAATATTATATAAAGACGAATCCAACTCAGTTAAATCAATAGGCGGTGGCGATGCAAATAGATATCCTATCCTATTATTAGAAGGAATGATCCTTGCTGTATCTATCAAGATCTGCAGCTTAATTGAATCTTCTGGCCAGGGATACCCATCTAAAGGTGAGTTCTGATATTCTCCTTTCTTTGGTTGCTTATTTAAATTAATAATCTGGTTCGATAAGTCAAAAGTATCAATTTGTTGGATATCATTATGACACATAACCATTTCCATTACTCTACAATCTGAACCTTTGTAATTTATTGTATCATTATATTTCGGGAATATAATTTCTGCAGTATTTCGCTTAAACAGGTTACATGAAGTAGCTACAATTAGTATAAACCATAAAATATGTACAGTTTTTCTTTTCATTATTTAGAGGTTATACTTTTACCTATTTCACCTTTATTGGTTAATAGTTCATGCTATTATAACTTATTAAGGCTAATAGTTAAAATCATCATTTTACTACACTTTAAGAATATATTATTGAATTAAAAACAAAAACGCCACATTATTTACAATGTGGCGCTTGATATATTTTGAAATCTTATATACTATTTACTTTTTTAGCTGATCCTTAAATAACTTTTTAAACTTTTCAACTTTAGGACCTACAACCAGTCTACAATATGAGTTTTCCGGATTGTTTTCAAAGTATTCCTGATGATAATCCTCTGCTTTATAAAATTTATCAAACGGAGTTACTTCTGTAACAATTGGATCATCATATAACTTTTCGGCATTAACCAATTCTATTTGCTGTTCAGCTATTTCCTTTTGTTTTTCAGAGTGATAAAATACTGCTGATCGGTATTGAGTACCAACATCGGCACCTTGTCTGTTTAATGTTGTAGGATTATGAATACTCCAGAATACTGTTAACAATTCACCAAATGATATTACATCCGGATCAAAGGTAATCTGACAAACTTCAGCATGATTGGTTGTTCCTGTACAAACCTCTTTATAAGTTGGATTTTCAGTAGTACCGCCAGAATATCCTGATTCTACAGAAATTACTCCTTCCAGTTGATCATATACAGCTTCTACACACCAGAAACATCCAGCTCCTAGCGTTGCAACTTCTTTGTTTTGTGATTGAGTGCTCATATTTATTAATAAAACAAATATTAATGTTATTGTTATCTTATACATTGCTTTAATGTTTACAATGGTAATCATTTATTTTAGTATTAAACAAAGCTATATGTCATATAGTTCGAATAAAACATAAATTAAGCCTGCATTTTTTACTTTGAAATACGCCTTCTATTTGTAATTTTGAGGCTCAAGTAAAAACACCTTCAAATTAAAATTAATGAGTAGTTATCCTCCATTAGCAGAGCGACAAAGACCCACAACTCTTGATACATACATTGGTCAAAAACACCTTGTAGGTAAAGATGCAGTATTACGCAAGATGATTGATTCAAGAGTGGTTTCGTCTATTATATTGTGGGGGCCTCCGGGTGTTGGAAAAACTACTTTGGCTAAGATTATTGCCAAACAACTTGACAGACCTTTCTATATTTTATCTGCCATTAATTCTGGAGTAAAAGATGTACGTGAGGTGATTGAAAAAGCTAAGAAAACTAAGTTTTTTAATAGTCCTATTCCTATATTATTTATTGATGAGATTCACAGATTTAGCAAGTCTCAACAGGACTCTTTGCTTGGTGCTGTTGAACAAGGTGTTTTTACCTTAATTGGTGCAACTACTGAAAATCCTTCTTTTGAAGTGATATCTCCTCTTTTATCCCGTTGTCAGGTTTATGTTTTAAAATCCTTAGAAAGAGAAGATCTTAGAAACCTGCTTGATAAAGCATTAACTACAGATAGTGTATTAAAAGACAAAGATATTGAGATCGTTGAAGAGGAAGCTTTATTTCGATTCTCAGGAGGTGATGCCCGCAAGCTATTAAACATTCTGGAACTTGTTATTAATGCGCAAACTAATGAAAAGATCAAGATCACCAATGATGAAGTAACCAAATGTTTACAGGAAAATCCATCAGCTTACGATAAGAATGGAGAAATGCATTACGATATCATTTCTGCATTTATCAAATCAATCAGAGGTAGTGACCCTGATGGCGCCGTATATTGGCTGGCTCGCATGGTTGAAGGTGGTGAAGATCCAAAATTTATTGCACGCAGGCTAGTTATTTCTGCTTCTGAAGATGTTGGTTTGGCAAATCCGAATGCACTTTTATTGGCAAACCAGTGTTTTGATGCAATCAATCGTGTAGGTTGGCCTGAAGGACGAATAATCCTATCACAAACAACGATTTACCTGGCAACTAGTCCTAAAAGTAATTCTGCTTATATGGCAATTAACGAAGCGCAGGCCCTGGTCAGACAAACAGGCAACCTTCCTGTACCACTTCATTTACGCAATGCTCCAACCAAACTAATGAAAGAGTTGGGTTATGGTGTTAAATATAAATATTCACACGACTACGAAAATAACTTTGTAGAACAGGACTTTTTGCCTGAAGAACTTAAAAAACACCGATTATATACCCCACAAAAAAATGCACAGGAAATTAAAATTCTGGAGCGCTTAAAAATGCTTTGGAAAAAGAGATACTAGCTTAGTATAAAGTTGAAAGTTTATGGAACAACGGTGAAATGTATAAGTTAAAAGTTGAATTTTAAAAGACAGAAGGCTTTTAATTAATTAGACATAGAGAGATGCTACGCCAACCTATAAAGTAAGCATGGAACAAGGATAAAGTATTACTGTCTAAATTTACCTTGCTCCTCAACTTAATTCATAGTTTTCGAACTAAATCTTCTTCATTCTTATTACAACCCTAGCTCATTCATTTTTTTCACAAATTCTTCTTTATCCATCTTTTCAAATTGCGGATTATAAATATCTTTATATGGTTCTGCTTCAAAGCTTGTAAAAAAGGCTTCATCATTAGTAAATTTAAATCCGATAATCAAAGTTTTCTGGTTTACTGGAATATTGTTAAATCCAATAACCTTTAGCTTGCCATTAAATGAGTTTGGGCTCATAATAGAACGTTTATTATTAAAAACTGCATAATAACTATCGTACATAGATTTAGCAAGTATCTTAACATCTCGTTTCAATTGATAGTTATAAAATCTATCGCAATTAATCCAACCTAGTTTCTTAGTTCTAAGAAAAAACTCATTATGAAATTCACCTTGTAATTCATCGTATTCTTTTATTGAATCATTATTTATTAATGCTTCATAATCGAAATCTGAATTAATTCTATTGTTTTCATCAACAGGAAGTCCACCGTCTAATACAAAGTTAAATGGTACAGTCATTTGAACAGAAACTGCTTTACCATTTTGTTTGCCAGGACTCCAGGGCGGTGTTAAACTAAGTACTCTTAAAACTTCATAATTAAAAGCAGGATGAGGACTTCTGAGAATTTTTGGATTTTTAATCTTTCCTGACTCATCTATTATAAAATTAACTAATACGCTCCCCTGAATTCCTTGTTCTTGTAAAATTACCGGATACCTTAATTTCGATCGCACATATGCACTAAAAGCACCGGTATTACCACCAAGAAATGTGGGCATATCCTCCACTATAAAATATTCTGGATCTGCAATTTCTAATATATCAATGTTATTTTCTAATTCCCAATCTATTCCATTATCAGTTTTATTACCTGTAAATATGTGCATAGAGTCACGTTCTGTAATATCTGTAAATTTTAATCCAATACTGACTTCTTTATCTATTACACATTCTTCACCATCAGAAAATGCCTGAATATATAACATTCCCCCTGTCTCCAATATTTTATTCCCTGATTGTGTTGTCAGATCAGCCTCAATCATTTCAGTAAAATCATAGTATTCTGTAACTTGTAATTTAATTAATCCTTTGGGACTACTTTTATCACCTTTTAAAATTAAACAGTTCCCGGGTAATTCAATTTCGGTTCCTTTTTCACACACAATAATGGTGTCCTTCATATTATCTATAACAAAACTTTGAGGTGTTTTATATTTCGGCTTTTTTACTTGATAATTGGCTTGAGGAATTAGAACATCAACTTTTCTAAACTCAATATCTCTGGAAAAACTCTTCTCTTCACCAAAATTCTCTTTTTGTATCCTTATTCTTTTATCTAGCTCCAATAAGTAACTCTCTACAGATACTAAACGTTGCTGAACTAATTTCTGATTATAGTAGTTGGTACCAGTTGTATCTGCATATCCTTCAAGAAAAAGTTCTGTAGGTTTATTTTCTTCGATAAAGTTTGTTAAATATGCTTTTGATTGTTTATCCAGGTAAGATGTACCTGATTCAAAATGAATTGTTAGATTTTGGCCATATGTAAAAACAGAAATCATCTGTATAATCAAAATAAAGCTTAGTTTTTTCATAGTTACATAGAGTTTTATATATAAATCAATTATAAAAACGCCTATGTTTCAAGAGGTATACCACAAAAAGATACACATCTTCAAGACACACCACACAAACCTAAATATCAGTCACTTACGGGTTACAAATCAATATTTATGAGTAATTTCATTAACAGTATTATCGCCCTGCTGGGCGAAATTAAGATGTACCTTTTGTATTGAAAACACTTATTTCAAAAACAGAAAATATAAGTCTATAATAAGATAAAACGGAGGAAAATATTAAAGGAACCAAAGTGTAATGGCTTATAAGCCACTCACTCACCAATAATGTTTAAGCCAATAAAATTGAAAAAATAAAACATTCTAAAAAAGGATGATTATTCCGTTCTTAAGAACTCACACCTAACAGATTCTACTTTTTCAAAACGGCCTACAACTTTTTCAATTTCAGATTGACGTAAGCTAAATTCTATAGTACATGAAAGATCAAACTTCTGATTAATTAACTGTATATTTTCATCTTTCACAATCTTCATTACATCATTCATTGCTAAATAATCGAAATTTATTGCATAGATATCATTTACAGTCTTTTCAACAATAGTAGTATTATTTATGGCATCGATTGTAGCCTCTTTGTAGGCATGTATTAATCCGGGAACACCTAGTTTGGTTCCACCAAAATAACGTATTACAACTACTAAAATATTTGTGAGCTCATGAGATCGTATTTGTCCATGAATAGGTTTGCCAGCTGTTCCTGATGGCTCACCATCATCATTAGCCCTGTATTTTAATCCGTCAGCTCCTAATTGCCATGCAAAGCAATGATGGCGGGCATCATAATACTTTTCTTTTAAAGCTGAAACGTGCTCTTTTATTTCATCTTCAGAATAAACAGGATAAGCGTAGGCAATAAACTTACTTCCCTTTTCTTTATATATGCCCTCAGAAGGCTCTGCTATTGTTTTGTATTTATCTAAAATTTGATCCATAATCTGGCACAAAATTAATAAATCTAAAACATTGACATAATTCTTTGCTTTAGTAATTAATTTAAACGTATTTTTATATGTAAAATCCCACATTAATGAATATCCAAGGTAAGTACATTATTTATAACGGAGAATTGTTATTAGCTACTGATATTAAAGCTCCGGAACCGTCATCATACTCAGTAATATATGAAGTTTTTAGAATTGAAGACAAAAAACCATTGTTCTTACAAGATCATTTGGTTCGCTTATTCAATGGACTTCAGAAATTAGTTACCAAAGTTACATTTAGTAAGAATGACATAAAAGACTACATTAAACAACTTATTGATAATGAAAGTATAGAAAATGGGAACATTAAAATATCCTGCTTTAGTACCAAAGATGAAGTAGAAATATTGCTAATCCATTTTATCCCGACTTTTTATCCATCATCTGATGATTATGAAAATGGAGTATCTACAATTTTACTTCATGCAGAAAGAGAAAATCCTAACGTAAAGGTTGATAATACTCAAACCAGAAAAAAGGCCATCAATCTTCTAAAAGACAGTCCTCATTACGAGGCTTTGCTGGTTAATCATGATGAGCTTATTACCGAGGGCAGTAAATCTAATGTATTTTTTATTATTGAAAACCAGATTTACACAGCTCCAGAGCATTATATTTTGCCAGGAATTATGCGCTCTAAAGTAATTGACTGTATTCTTAGTTTAGAGATAGAACTCAAATTTGAATGCATACATAGCGATCAGCTTCAGTATATTGATGCAGCCTTTATTACAGGAACTTCTCCCAGAATCTTACCTATAAATGCAATAGATGAGTTTACATTAGATGTAAATAACAATCTACTGAGAATCTTAATGAAAAACTTAAAGCATCTAATAGAGGAATCCTTTGACACAGCTTCGTAATTGCTTTGAAACAGGAATAATAGAAACTCACATTTACATCATATTTATTTTATACCAAACTCAGACCAAACTCACGTTATTGTGAGTTTGGTCTGAGTTTAGTCTGAATTTAATATAAGTTTCACATGAAAGTGAATAGTAGTTGCCTCGAAACAACTATGAAGCATGTACAAATAAGACCCTTATTTTTTAATTGCTAACTGAGTTCTGGCTATCTTATTATATACAGATTCTGCAATATGGTCATAAGTATTTGATCCTGGCAATACTGGTTCAAGAAACTCTACAATTACCTTTTTAAATGGACGCGGAAACTTACTTCCTTTAGGTAATGCATCATAAGCACCTTTAATAGACACAGGTACCACAGGTACATTTAATTCACGACTTAAAATGGCAAAGGTCTTTTTAAAATCGCCTAAATGTCCATTTTTAGTTCTTGTACCTTCCGGGAAAATAATTAAATTCTTTTTCTTCTTTAAAGCCTCTCCCATTTTTTGAATGGATTCCTTTAAATCTTTATTTAAGTCCATTATAATCACATGATTTCTATTGGCGATGAACTTTAACCAACGTTTGCTCACATGCTTTTCCTTAGCATAGAAATAAGTGTTTTTAATGGTTTTATTCTTTAAGAACGAAGCCACAAAAAGTCCATCAAAATAACTTTGATGGTTTGGTGCAATAATACATGGTTCATCGGGAATATTCTTTAATCCTTTACCTCTTAAACCGAAATACAGACTAAAAAAGAATTTAGATATTTTAACAAATAAACGGCCTGTAAACCAGGTTTTAGGCAATGATATATGTACTCTTTCTTTTAATATTTTAGTCCAGTCAACCTTTTCAACCTCCATTTTACTTCTGTTGGCATGAAGGTATTCACTTAAAGCTAAAACATTATCAAACTGAGTTAATTCACCAGGATCAATATCAACACCAAATGTAGAATGTAAGAAAACCTGCAAACTCACCTTATCCAAAGAATCCAAACCTAAATCCATTTCAAGATGATGTCCGGGTAAAACTCGCTTATGCTTTTCCTGCTCAAGATATTGAGCTAGAATATTATATTCCTCAAGATCAACTTTTACCTTCTCTACTTCTTTAACCTCCTGAACATTCTCCAATTCAGCTAACTTAAATCTTCTGATTTTACCTAATCTAGTACGAGGAAGTTCACCATTTAAAATGGTTATATCCATAATCTTTTTATAAGAAGCGCACTGCTTATTATAATCTTCGATTACTTCCTTTTTAATTTCCTGATATAAAGAAGAAACATTGTTATTCTTGTAAACTAATTCATCAGAAGGTACCACAATAGCCTTAAACTGATCACCACTCTGATAAACGCCTACTTCTTTTACAAAAGCAGCATAACTCTCAAGCTTGGTTTCTATCTCTGATGGATTAATATTTTTACCATTTGATAAAATCAGAATCTCTTTTTTACGACCAGTGATGTATAAATAACCGGCCTCATCAATATGACCCAAATCGCCAGTGTAAAGCCAACCATCTTTTAATACTTCAGCTGTCTCTTCAGGGCGATTATAATAGCCCTGCATTATATTATCCCCCTTCGCAAGTATCTCTCCATCCTTGAAATCCACTGTACATGAAGGCAATATAAATCCAGGAGACCCTATTTTAACCTTTCCTGGTCGAGTAAAGGTGATCATAGGAGCAGCCTCTGTCATTCCATAACCTTCCAGCACATCAAAGCCCAAAGTTTTAAAGTCATTACCTACTTCTTTATCTAAAGCAGCACCTCCAGAAATCATGTAGCGGATATTACCTCCAAATTTTTTATGTACTGTTCCAAAAACAAGTTTTGAAAAAGACTGAGAATTTATAGCCCCTGCCAGTTTAAACAATCCGGTAGCAACTTTACTCTTATTAATTTTATCTTTTATTCCTTTTTGAATAGCTGAGTATAAACGAGGAACTCCTAATAATAAGGTAACTTTACACTCCTGTAGTGTTCTGATAATATCTTCTGATGCCATTGATGGCGACAATGCTACTTTTCCTCCTGCATATAAAGGCATTACCATTGTTCCAAGCATTGGGAAAATATGATGCAATGGAAGCAGCATTAACACGGTATCTGTAGATTTATATATTTCTACATCTTTAGAAACCGCCTTTATATTAGCCAGTAAGTTTTTATAGGATAACATAACCCCCTTTGGATTACCCGTAGTTCCTGAAGTGTATATGATTACTGCCGTTTTATTTACTTCCGGATCAATAACAGGAAACTCATGACTCTGACTCCCATCAACAGATTCATAATCATCAATTAACAGCACTGTAGGAGTATAATCTACACTTTTTAAAGCTAACTCTAAATCTTGTTTCTTTCCTTCCGAAACAAAAATTACTTCCGGTTTACAATCATTAATAATATATGCTACTTCAGGTATAGTACTTAAATAATCAATACCTACAGCAATAGCATCATTATTCCATGCAGAATAAAAACTGTAAATCCATCCTAATCTGTTTTCTGAAAAAATACCAACTTTGTTGGTTGACTCTGCTTTATACAAAGTAGAAAAATGAGCGATTTTTTCACCTAAAGCATTATAAGTTATCGTCTTCTCATTTGCCTGAATGGCAACATTCTCTCCCTTATTTATAAACATGTAGTATTTTTAATTACGGCCAAATATAATTAAAAAATAAATTCAAATGTTCAAATCAAAGTTAATACATCATTAATCTGAAATAAACAGTCATATTTATCCATTAAAACAACCAATGAAAACCATACCATTAAACAGATATTTTGAAATATTGTTTCAAAACTTCAATAAAAAATGAATATTATAAGATTGTATTAATTACTGATAATAAGAACCATAACATCATTACAACAAAACAATATCCATTAAGTTACAAAAGTTATTTTGTATATTCACTTGGAGAAACCCCAAACTTGGTTTTAAAACTTTTAGAGAAACTAGACAAGCTGTTAAAGCCTACATTATACATAATTTCAGTAATGTTACCTTCATTATTCTGTATCATCTGAGCAGCCTTTTGAAGCCTGTAATTTTTAAGAATATCTTTAGTAGATTGATTTGTAATTGCTTTTAGTTTACGATACAAATGTGTAGAACTCATTCCTAATTTTGAGCTAATCATATCAACAGAAAGTTCTGGATTACCTATATTTTCAGAAATAATAACCATTACCTTTTTAATAAATATTTCATCCTGATTAGCTTCCGTATTATCTGATTCCTGAGGTTTAATTAAGAGTTGTTTTTTAATAAAATCATATAATTGCAAATCTCTTTCTAACAAGTTATAAATACAAGCTTTCAGGTAATTGATATCAAATGGCTTGGTTATATACATACTGGCACCACTTTCAACACCTTCAATCTTTTGTATATCTAATGATTTAGCCGTTAATAAAATAACAGGTATTTGATGAAGTGTAGCATTCTTTTTCATTGATTTACACATTTCAATTCCATCCATAACAGGCATCATAATATCAGAAACAATAATATCTGGCTTAACTTCTAAAGCCATTTCTATTCCCATATTACCATTTGTTGCCTTATAAATATTGAATTCAGATGACAAGTTAATTTCAATATAATTCAATATATCAGGATTGTCATCTACGATCAAAAGCTTTTTAAGATTACTTTGATGAACAGGAACATCTTCTGATTCTTTATCCACTGCAGATATAACATGATCTGCTGATTCGATTACTTCAGGATCCGGTAATTCTATTGGAAACACAAAAGTAAACTCACTACCATTACCAATCTCACTTTTCACTTTAATATCACCATTATGCATCAAAGCATATTGTTTTGCCATTGATAATCCAATACCGGTACCTTGCTGTCCCGATGCATTATTGTTAGCCTGATAAAAACTATTAAAGATTTTAATTTGGTCTGAAATATTTATTCCTGAACCATTATCAATTACTTTTATCAGAATTTTATAAATCCTGTCCTGAACAATTTTTTCTAAAATGAGTTGAATCTTGCCATTAGGAGGAGTATGTTTAAATGCATTAGCCAGCAAATTAAATAATATAGCTTCTATTTTTTCTTTGTCACAAGAAATTAAACAAGCATCTTCCTTTGTATTGAAGGTATAATCGATTTCATTTCGGGATGCCAGATCTAAAAATGACTCATAGACTTCTTTTGAAAAAGATATAATATCAATATTACTTTTAATTAAAGGAACCCCCTGCTCCTCCATTTTTCTAAAATCCAGAATTTGATTTACAAGCTTTAGTAATCGCTTGGAATTCTTTTCAGCCAGCTTTAACATTTCAAGATTTTTACCATGCAATTCTCCGGAATTTAAAACCTGTTGAATTGGAGGAGTTATTAAGCTTAATGGAGTTCTAAATTCATGTGAAATATTAGTAAAAAACTGTTGTTTGGTATTTAAAATTTCTTCTGAGTGTACCTTTTCCATATTAGCCAATCGTAACTGATTATACAACTTTTGTCTTTTCAAATAGATACTGAAAGTCAGATAAATCAATCCAATAAAAATTAGTATATACAATGCTAAAAAGGGACCGCTAAGCCATAATGGAGGTAAAATTACCACAACTAATCTTGTTATTTTATCGCTCTTTAAACCAGCATAATTTACAGCCTCAACTTCAAACTCATATTTACCCGGCTTCAAATTAGAATAAGCAGCATAATTTGCATCCTGAGTACTTCTCCATTCTGAATCAAAGTTGAGTAACCTGTATCTGAAATGGCTTTTTTTCGGTAACCAATAATTCAAGGTTGAAAAATAAAATGCAAGTGAATTATTAGAATACTTTAATTCAAGTCTTTTTGTATAAGCTATATCGTTTTTTAGAATTTCTCTTGATTGCTGTAAATCAATTCTGTCGTTATTTATTTGAAGTCCTGAAATTACTGCACTGGGCAAGTTAACCTTACTAACCTGTATTGCTGAATTTACCTCAACATATCCATTATCTCCTCCAAACAAAACCAAACCATCTTTTGAAGAAGCGCTACATTTAGCATAGAAATTTTTTAAAGGAAAACTCGGATTCAATGGCATTGAAATAATATCATTTGAAGAGGTATTAAACCGCGAAACTGTGGTTAATGAAGCCATCCAAACTGAAGTATCACTGTTAATTTCTAAACTAATTGGTGTTTGAATAACCGGATTATCTAAGGTAAATATCCTGGAACTGTCATTTGCAGGAAAATAATGCACCAATAGTTTATTTGAAGCAATCCAAAGGCTTTCTTTATCTGAAGTAGTCATACTTGAAATACTCTGCTTACCAAACATTTCGCTAATGGAAGGTACAATTTCCTTAACCAGAGTTTCGTTGTTAATTTTATAAAGCTTCGCACCCTCAGAATAAAAAATATCTTCATTGCAGGAAAATATTTTATCTGGAGCCGCATCTTCTATTTTAGAAAAACGTATCGATGAAAGATCTTTAAGATTTCCGGTAACTTTAAAAATTCCTCCCTCCCAAGCATTTACCCATAAAGTACCTTCATTAGAAATCGCAAAACTACTTATATAATTAGATGTTAATCCATTACTTCTATTGGCACTTATAGAACTCATTTCCTCAGTTTCCGGATCCCAAATGTTTATTCCACCCGCCGTTCCAATCCATATCCTCCCATAAAGATCTTCTGCTACAGCAAAAGTATTATCCAACAACAACTTATGCTCCGAATTAACCGTAAAGTAATTTCTTTTATTATCTTTTAAATTCTGAATAATGACTCCATGAATAGTAGCCATATAAATATTTCCATCATTGGCTATTAAAATATCCCTGATCTGATTACCGGCTTTTTGGTTATTTATTGAATAGAACTCTTCGTGCAGTTTAAAGAATGGATTTCGCTTATTGATAATACTAATTCCATTTGATGTTAATAGCCATATTACATCATTACGATCTCGATAAATATCCCAAATTACATTATTAGCAATACTATGGTTTAAAATTGGATTATGATAATAGGTGTCTATCTGCTCAAAATTCAAATTAAATACAGATAAACCAAAATCGGTACCTAACCATAAATGATCATCTTCCTTATATATACATTTTACAACCTCATTAGTAATTTGAGTGTTTTCACTATTATATAATGTAGATTTTAATGTATGCGTATTAAAAACTGCCAATCCGGTTTCAGTACCAACTAATAAGATAGAGTCATTTTTATTATTTAAAGGGCAAATGTCCAAAATCAGATTATTCTTTAACAATGGCTTATAATCTCCCTTTAAATCGAAAGAATCAAACTTACCATTTTTATATCTGTTCAGTTTATGATAGGTACCAATCCACATTGAGCTATCAGACGTTTCATAAAAACACCGGATGGTAGAATGGCTTAGATTACTATTTTGAGGGTCGAAATATTTATATTGATTTTTACTTTTATCAAATATGATTAAACCTCTGGATGTTCCAATCCATAAACGTCCATCCATAGCCTTATATAGGCTGCGAATAGTTGTTTCAGGACCCAAATTAACCCTATTCACCTCAAATGTAATTGTATTCAGATAACATAAACCTGCAGATGTACCAACCCAAAGCGTATCTCCTTCAATCAATAAGGTACCAACATTATTACTCGTAATTGAGTTATGTGTTGCATCTTGCTTAAATATGATTGTTGAATAACCATCATATCTACAAACGCCGTTTGTGGTGCTAATCCACATAAAACCAAGTCTATCCTGAACCACAGAATTAATCACATTGGAGGGAAGGCCATCTTCCTGACGAAGGTTTGAGAAGTATAAAGACTCCTTGTCCTGAGAATATAGAATAGAAACAAAAAGAAGATTAAGAATTACAATTATGCAATACCTAAAACAAAACGCTTTCGTTTTTTCATTTTTTTTCATTCTAATCATAATCCTTAACAAAAAGCTTAATTCTTGTTTTAAACAATTGTAATGTTTCAACAAGTTCAAATCAACTACAAGAATAAATAAAGATATCTATTTTTTACAATGAACCTTCGTTTTGTATGATTTAAAACAATAATTGTAAGATATTAACAAATAGTAAAAACTTCTGCATCCCTTGTAGATAAAGGACTTCATATTTCTATAAATAAAAATGTAAGATTTGAACAACTATTAGTAAGCTATGAAAAAGCAACAAAATTAACACTTGTTTACTTTTGGTGATAGAAATTAAGACACGTATTTATTATTAAGTATATCATGATGCAAAAAACACTTTATAAAATAGCATTTGCTTTTTCATTCACATTGTTAATATGTACATCCTGTACTAAAAAAGTGAAGCCTATTAGTGAGTTTATGATGGGAGTTGATTTATCATATGTAAATCAGGTAGAAGATCACGGTGGCATATACAAAGAAAATGGAAAACCGATTGATTGCTTTAAATTATTCAGAGATAAGGGAGCAAATATTGTAAGACTGAGAATTTGGAATAATCCAGACTGGGTTTATGAGGTATATGGAAAAAACACTCCTTTATATAGTGGTTTGGATGATATTAAAAAGTCAATAAAAAGAGCTAAAGATTTAGGAATGGCAGTTAATCTGGATTTTCATTATTCAGATATATGGGCCGATCCAGAACATCAGAAAGTTCCAAAAGCCTGGAAAAACATCAACAATATAGATGTACTATGTGATTCTCTGTACAATTACACTTTTCAGGTATTGAGCAGTTTAAGAAAAGATGATCTTTTACCTGAAATGGTTCAAATAGGAAATGAAACCAATTGTGGTATGATGATCTTAGAAACTCAGGATTCATTTCCTAAACTTTCTATATGCGATAACAATTGGGAAAATTTTGGAAAGGTACTTAATGCTGGCATCAAAGCAGTAAGAGACATTGATGCAAAAAGTGGTAATAAAACAATTATAGCCTTACACGTAGCAGATCCTGTAAACTTAAACTGGTGGTTTAAGGGAATTATGGAAAAAGGTAAGGTTAACGATTTTGATATTGCCGGATTCTCTTATTACCCGCACTGGCATAAGGATATCTCATTTAACGATCTTCCTGCTGTTGTAAACAAGCTGAAAAATGAAATAAATAAAGACATAGTGATACTTGAAACAGGCTATCCATTCACAACCAAACAAGGTGATGAATACAAAAACATATTTGGTGAAGATAGTACTGTTGAAGGCTATTCTATTAGTATTGAAGGACAAAAGCAATTTTTAACTGACCTTACTAATAATATGATCCAGGCAGGTGCTAAAGGGGTTATGTATTGGGAACCTGCCTGGATTTCTTCAGACATGAAAGATTTATGGGGACACGGTTCTGCATGGGAAAACACTACCCTATTTGACTATGAGGGTAACGTGACTGATGCTATCAATTATTTATCGATCGATTAACACAATTAATAATAAAACATGCAAGATAATAGAATCTCTCATACACCTCCTGATTATATAATCAGGAGGGATCTTGCTCTCAATAAGTACATAATAAACATTTACATTCAAATGCAAAACAGTTTAAAATTACTTTTACTCCTGGCCATCCAAATTGGGTTATGGTCGTGTGTTGACAAAAAAACAGATGCATATGTACCGGGGAAAAACTCCTTTAATAAAGGATGGGAGTTTATAAAAGATGTTGATGTTGATATTGCAGAACTTGAACAATCCAAGTCGTTACAATGGGATCAGGTTTCGCTACCACATACAGCTCAAGTTGAACCATTAGTCATAAAGGGCGATCAATGGCAAGGTACATGCTACTACAAAAAGAACTTTAAAATTAGTAAAGAATTAGCAGGAAAGCACCTTGGCTTATACTTTGAAGGCGCCATGCAAGTATCTGAAGTATATCTTAATGGCAAATTACTTAAAAAGCATTTAGGAGGATATCTTCCGTTTTATGTTGACATTACAAATGAAGTAACACCTAACGCAGATAACTGCTTAATTGTAAAAGTGAACAATGAAAACAATCCACTGGTTCCTCCGGGAAAAGGTATTGATGTTTTAGATTTCAATTACTACAGTGGCATCTATCGTAACGTATGGTTTTATGTAAAAGATCCTCTGCATATTTCAAACGAATTTGAAGTAGATCATGTAGCTGCAGGAGGTGTTTTTGTTACTTATGAAAATGTAAGTAAAAACAATGCGACTATCAATGTTGCTGTTGATATGAAAAACGACGCTTCCACAGATAAAAACTTTACAATTCAGACTGAATTATATAAAGGTGATCAGTTTATTCAATCAATTATTTCAAAGGAACAATCAGTTAAAGCAAACTCCACAACTATTGTTAATAATAAATTAGTGGTTGAGAATCCTGAACTTTGGTCTCCAAATTCTCCTTCTTTATACAAATTGCTTGTAAAAACACTATCCAACGGACAAGAAATTGATCAACGTAATTTAAATATTGGAATCAGATCTTTTGAAATAACAGCTCAAGAAGGATTTAAAATCAACGGTGAGAAATTAAAACTAAGAGGAACAAACAGACATCAGGAATATCCATATGTAGGTTATGCTTTATCTGATAACGCCAACTATCGTGACGCTTATAAAATTAAGCAAGCCGGTTTTAACTTTGTACGTCTCTCCCATTACCCACAAAGTCAGTCTTTTATTAATGCCTGCGATGAACTAGGTATTTTAGTTATGGACGCAATTCCTGGTTGGCAGTTTTTTGGTAATGAGGAATTTCAGGCTAATGCCATTAAAGATGTAAGAAGAATGGTACGTGTAGATCGTAATCACCCTTCCGTAATTATTTGGGAAGCCTCTTTAAATGAATCTCAAATGACTGAGGAGTTTATGGAGCGATCTCATCAGGTTGTTCATGAGGAGTTTCCTGGATCAAACGTATATACAAGCGGATGGTTAGATTATGCTTACGATGTATTTATTCCGGCACGTCAACATGCTAAACCGCCTGTTTACTGGAATGATTACAATAAAGACAAACCTTTATTTATTGCTGAATATGGCGATTGGGAATATTACGCACAGAATGCAGGTTTTAATCAAAAGGCTTTTAAAGATCTATCAGATGAAGAGCGTACTTCGCGTCAATTAAGAGCTTTTGGTCAAAAACGTTTAGCACAGCAAGCTTTAAATTACCAGGAATCTCATAACAGTAACTTGCAAGGAAATGCTATTGGAGATGCAAACTGGTTAATGTACGATTACAATCGTGGTTATACTAATGACCTGGAATCGTCAGGTATTATGGATATTTTCCGCTTGCCTAAATTTGCTTTCTACTTTTATCAAAGTCAGGCTAATATTGGCGAATCTTCTTTAAATGATTTTGCACAGCCAATGGTTGCCATTGCTAACTACTATAACGATCCGTCATTCTTAAACATCAAAATTTACAGTAATTGTGATGAATTAGAGCTATTTGTGAACAACAAAAGCATTGGAAAACAAAAGCCGGATCAGGATAGAAACAGCTCCCATTTAACTCACCCTCCATTTACTTTTCAATTGGATGCCTTTACTCCTGGTCAACTAGAAGCGAAAGGATATGTTAATGGAAAAGTAGTAGCTCAAGCTATTCAAAAAACGCCCGGAGAAGCTAAAGGCATTAAATTATGGATAGATGAAAGTGGCAAAAAGCTTCAAAGCGCTTGCAACGATATTGTTTTTGTGTATGCTGCTATAGCTGATGAAAATGGTACTATAAATCCGTTGGCTGAAAACAGTATTAAATATGCTATTTCTGGAGATGCCGAACTGATTGGTTCTAATCCAATAAGTGCTGAAGCAGGTATTGCAACTATTTTATTAAAAGCTGGAGAGAATTCAGGTAACATAACCATAACTGCATCTTCTGAAGGTCTTGAATCAGGAAATTTAGAAGTAACAATTGAATAAAAAATGCATGCAAATATATTATTAAGAAAGGAAAAGTTAAGTCTTAAAATCAGTGTTAATCATTACTAATTTAATTAATCAAAGAATTTATACATATGAAAATCAGTATTAAAATAAGGTTGGCCTTAATAATTCTGTTTTGTAGTCTGGGAGCAGGAATATATGCACAACAGACTCAAATATCAGGATCTGTTTTGGATGCCAAAACAAAGGAGCCCATTCCTGGTGTTACTGTAGTAGTAAAAGGAACCACAAGGGGTGTTATTACAGATTTTGATGGAGCTTACAACATAGAAGCAAGCACTTCTGAAACGTTGCTGTTCTCATTTATTGGTTATCAAACACAAGAACTTCCGCTAGCAAATGTAGCTAGCACTACCATTTTACTTCAATCTGATGTTGTTAGTGTTGACGAGGTTGTGGTTGTGGGTTATGGTCAACAAAAGAAAGGTGATTTGACAGGTGCAGTATCCAATGTATCGGCAAAGGATTTTAACCAGGGAACGGTTAGTTCTCCTGCACAATTGATCAACGGTAAAGTTTCCGGAGTTCAAATTACGTCAGGAAGTGGATCTCCTTCGAGCGGTAGTACAATTCGTATTCGTGGTGGAGCTTCATTAAATGCAAGTAACGATCCTTTAATTGTATTGGATGGTGTACCTTTGGAAGCAGGTGGTATCAGTGGAAACAGCAATAACTTTTTAAGTTTGATTAATCCAAGCGATATTGAAAGCATGACTGTTTTAAAAGATGCTTCATCTACTGCAATCTACGGATCAAGGGCTTCAAATGGGGTTATCATCATTACAACAAAAAAAGGATCTCAGGACAAGATCAAGATAAACTTCTCAACTAATAATTCTGTTCAGGTAAAAACTAAATTGGCAGATATGTTATCTACATCTCAGTTCCGCAACCTTGTTCAAACAGAAGGTTCTGATGAACAAATTGCATTATTGGGATCATCGAATACCGATTGGAATAATGAGGTTTTTAAACCGGCTTTAGGTTCTGATAACAACTTAAGTATTTCAGGAGCCATTGCAAATGTCCCTTATCGTGTTTCGGTTGGATATTACAATCAGGACGGAATTCTTAAAACAGATAATATGCAAAGAACAACTGGTAACCTATCTGTTTCTCCTGCATTTTTTGAAGATCATTTAAAAGTAAATATTGGCGTTAAAGGTTCATATAACAAAAACAACTTCGCAAATACAAGTGCTATTTGGGGAGCTGCTACATCCAATCCTACTAGTCCAATTTATTCAGACAGTGACGACTTTGGTGGATACTATGAGGCTATTGATTCTGAAGGAACACCTGTAACTGGTGCTGTATTAAATCCATTGGGATTATTGAAACAATACCATTCTACAAGTACTGTAAACAGAATTATTGGAAATATGGATGTTGATTATAAGTTACACTTTTTACCTGAGTTAAGATTACACGCTACATTAGGTTATGACTATGCAGAAGGTGAAGGTAGTATTTATGTTCCTGCATCAGCTGCTCAATACTATTTAAGCGATGGTCGTGATTACACTTATGGTCCTCAAAAAAAGGAAAATAAATTATTGACTACCTATTTAAATTATAAGAAAGAGCTTGAAAACATTAACAGTAATGTTGATTTTACTCTGGGTTACGATTACCAGTTCTGGAAAAGCACTACTAATGCTTACGAAGAATATAACACTTTAGGAGTATCTCAAAGTTCTGTTGCTGCTGATGATCAACGCCATGCTTTAATTTCTTATTACGGAAGGCTAAACTATAACTTCAAGTCTCGTTATATGCTGACTGCAACAGTACGTCAAGATGGTACATCTCGCTTTAGCGATGATAATCGTTGGGGTACTTTCCCTTCAGTAGCATTAGCATGGAGACTTTCTGAAGAATCATTCCTATCGGGAATTGATGCTTTATCTAACTTAAAATTAAGAGCCAGTTATGGTATTACCGGTCAGCAAGAAGGTATTGGAAACTATAATTACCTTCCTGTATATACCATCAGTCAGTTAGGAGCTCAGTATATATTTGGTTCAAATGCCATTAACACTTATCGTCCGGAAGCTTATGTTTCTGATTTAAAATGGGAAACAACAAAGGCTTATAATTATGGTATCGACTTTGGATTTTTAAATAACCGCATCTCAGGATCTGTTGAGTATTATACACGTAAAACAGAGGATCTTTTAGCTACAGTACCATCACCAGCCGGAACCAACTTTGATAAAAATATACTAACAAACGTAGGTAATGTAGATAGTGAAGGTCTTGAAGTATCATTAAATCTAACTCCTGTTGATAATGAAAACTGGACTTGGGATATGAGTTTTAATGCTACATGGCAAAAACAAACCATTAAAAACCTATCCATTATTCCGGGAACTGAAATTACCAATACCTCTGTAGGTCCAACAATCGACAGTTATTATTTCCAGGTATTAACCGAAGGATATGCTCCATACATGTTCTATGTACATCATCAATTATATACAGAAGATGGTAAACCTATTGAAGGTGCTTATGCTGACATTAACAATGATGGAAATATCAATACAGAGGATTTATACAGATATCATTCTCCATCTCCGGATTACATTCTTGGATTCAGTACTTCTGTAAGTTATAAAAACTGGAGTTTGAGTACTAGCTTACGTTCATACATAGGTAATTATGCATACAACGGAATGGCCATGAATGCAGGTGCTTTTGGAACAATGTCATACAATGCATACCAACTTAACAACTTACATAAAAGCTACCTAGAAACAGGTTTCCAAAGCAGACAATACTTATCTGATTATTATGTAGAGAATGCTTCATTCTTAAAAATGGATAACCTTTCATTAGGTTATAATTTTGGTAAGGTAAAGGACATGTTCAATCTGAACGTAACAGCAATGGTTCAAAATGTATTTACCATTACGAATTATTCAGGTGTAGATCCTGAGATTTCAAATGGCGTTGATAATTCATTCTATCCTCGACCTCGTATTTTCTCAGTGAGTTTAGGTATTGACTTTTAATTTTTAAAGATCTAAAAATGAAGAAATTATTATATATATTATTTATTGTAAATGTTCTCTTTTACACATCTTGCACCAGCGAATTAGATCAATATCCAAATATTGAGGAAACATCGCAAACGGTGTATTCAGATCCTGCCAATTATATTTCTGCTTTAGCTAAATGTTACTCTTCATTTGTTACTGCTGGTCAAGAAAAAGGTGGTGGTGATGCCGACCTTAGCAGTAATAATGGTTATGACTATATGCGTTGTTATTTTAACGTACAGGAAGCCGGAACTGATGAATTAGGTTCTACCTGGATTGAAGGTGATAACATTGGCGATTTAACATTTTTAACCTGGGATGCCAACGATCCTTGGGTGGCTGATATGTATTACCGTTGTTATTACTCTATTTCTCTTTGTAATGAATTCCTTAAAAATGCCACTGATGCAAAAATTTCAGGATTTACTGCAGAAGAACAAGAAGATATTAAATTATACAGAGAAGAAGCTCGTTTTCTACGTGCATTATCTTATTTCCATGCAATGGACTTGTTTCATGATATCCCATTTGCTGATGAAGATGTAATCGGTAGTTCTACGCTTCCTGAAGAAAAAACATCTGCTCAGATATTTAACTTCCTAACTACTGAATTAAAAGATTGTAGCGAAAACATGTTAGATATTGATGCATGTGAATATGGTCATGCACCTCGTGCTGCAGCGTGGATGTTACTTTCTCGTATGTATTTAAATGCAGAAACTTATGAAGTTGGTGCTAAATACGATTCTTGTATGATCTATTCTCAAAAAGTAATTGACGAAGGTTATGCTTTAGAATCTGATTATGGAAAACTATTTAATGCTGAGAATCACTTAAGAGTTGGTCGTGGTAATGAAATCATCTATCCTTTAGTTGTAGATGCAGAAAACGTTCTTTCATGGGGTGCAACAACTTACCTTGTTTGTGGTGAAGTAGATACTGATTATGGTCCTGCAGCAAATGACGTAGGAGTTGCAAGTGCGTGGAGTATGTTTAGAATCAGAGGTGAAATTCCTGCTCTATTCGATATGAATAACGACTACAGAGCCATGTTTTACACAGAAGGACAAAATCAATATATGGATAATGGTGTTAGCGACAGAACAGGCGGATACTTTGTACAAAAGTGGAGTAACCTTACTGATGCAAGTGAAGCAGCTACTAACACATCCAGCGATGGTGTAAATACTGATTTCCCTATGTTCCGTTTAGCCGATGCTTATTTAATGTATGCCGAAGCTGCAACTCGTTCTAATACAAATATGTCAACTGCATTAGCTTATGTAAATGAGTTAAGAACAATGCGTAATGCGGCAACTGTAACAGAAAGTAATTTAATGGCAACGACTGATGGAATTCCTTACAAATTCTTCCTTGACGAAAGAGGAAGAGAGTTATACTGGGAATGTGTAAGAAGAACTGATTTAGTTCGTTTTGATTGCTTTACTTCTGACAGTTACATATGGCAATGGAAAGGTGGCGTTAAAGATGGTAAAGCTGTGGATGATAAGTACAACATCTACCCTATTCCTAACGCTGAACTATCTGCTAATCCAAATTTATCTAACGACGATTATTAGTAAAAAGGTATTATTATGAACAAATTATTCATATATCTGGCATTATGCTGTTTTGCAATATTTACAGCATGTGAAAAAGACGGAGACAAGATCATTGTTTCCGGATTGGGTTCTTCGGATGTTGTTTCCAGCGAATCTGACATTGTATTGACCAAGGATAATAAAGACGCCCCAATGTTAGCTTTAACGTGGAATGAGAGCGAGCTTACCATTAGCAATCAGGCTATGAGTTTGCCTTCTGCTATCCCAAATACAATACTTGAAATTTCAAATACCGAAAGTTTTGAGAAAATCATTACTGTTGAGCCTGATGAAAACATTTATACGTTTACAGGCGCTGCTTTAAATACATTAGCTAAAAACTTTGCTTTTACTCCTGATGAGAGTAAACCAATGTATTTCAGGATTAATGTTGCTTATGGCGAAAACACTAAATCATACTACAGTAATACAATTGTAGCCAATATCACAAGCTATACAATTGATATGACCAAAGGATTTATCCTTGATTCTGATCAGGCAGAAACTGGCTTTGTTCTTTATTCTCCTGATTCTGACGGTGAATATTATGGATTTACAGGTTCTGGAGCATGGTATAACTGGTATTTATTAGAAGGAGACGGAACTGTATGGGGTAATGATGGCGTTGATGGTACTGAGTTTCTTTTATCTTCTGATGAATCTACTCACTGGAACTTCTGGTATCCTGGTCAGGGTGGTTGTTATTACACTACATTAAGTACTTCTAACCAACAGTGGACAGCTACCTATATTCCATCTTTAACTGTAAGTGGAGATTTAGATGCAGAAATGACTTTTGAAAAGTCTGAAGTAAAATGGTTTGTTTCTGTTACAACTACTACTGATAATGCAACGGTTAAAGTAAGCACATCAGATGCTAAATTGTACAACCTTTCAACTGGTACAAGTGATGATGCAGCAGTAGCTAACGAAATCGGATTTATTCCTGCAGCTGATGGTAGTTTAAGTTTTGATATGACTGCAGCAAGTGCGGGTGACATTACTTTCGGAACTGCAGGGGACTATACTCTTACATTCTATCTTGCTGATCCAACCAACTGGTATTACGAAATTACAGAAGGATCAACTGTTGTTGAAGAACCAGCAAGTCCTTATTTATATTTACCTGGGATTGATGATGGTATATCAGGAAGCTGGAACTTCGATAATTACTTAAGATTATTGAGTGAAGATGACCTTACTTATGCAGGTATTGTTAATGTTAATTCTCAATATGGATACCAAATGGCTATTGAAGATGGCAATTGGGATGATGTATATAAAATGGGCGATACAGAAGGAACTCTTGCATTCCAGGGTGCAAACAATATTACTGCTCCGGGTACAGGTTTATACTTAATTCAGTCTGATCTTACAAATCTTACATATTCTCATACTGAAGTTACCAGTGTAAGTTATGCCGGATTTAATGATGATTGGAACCTTATTCAAATGACTCCATCATCAACTAATGGAGTATATACAAGTAGTGTAACAATTAGTGCAGCATCTGAATGGGGAGCTAAATTGTATTTAAATGGAGGCTGGGACTATTCCTTTGGTGGTTCTGAAGGTGCTCTTTATTTTGGAGGAAATGGAATTGCAGACGATGCCTCTATTAACACTGGAACTTATGATATCATTGCTGATGTAATCAACCAGACTTATGTATTATTGGGTAATGAAGTATATATTACCGGACTGAACGATGTTTGGGATTTTGAATCTGTTGTATTAACAAAATCAAGTACAGGAGTATATACAGGTACTGCAACAATAAACACTCCATCACCATGGGGTATGGCAATACATATTGATCAGTCATGGAACAGATACTTTGGTGGATCATTTGATTCATTAACCTATCTTGGAGCTAACATTACTGATGACCAAAGCCTGGCATCAGGAACATATAATGTTACAATTGACTTTATTAATAACACTTGTACATTCGAGGCTCAATAATTAGAGAAGGATAAAGGTTAAAAGATAACAAGGTTAAATGTTGATTTTCTGATAATTAAAAATCACAAAAGAACATCAACTTTTAACCTGAAACCTTTAATATATAATAACAATCAAGGGTTGAAGGTAATGGTTTAAAAGGCTGAAAGCCTTATACATCACAACTTGGGGTATCACCCCAAGGCCTTGAGTTAAATGCCTATTCAGGCTGTAAGTCTGAAACTTATGGTTGATGTTTCCAGCTTTCAGCCTTTAGAATAGAATAAACACAATACTGGATTCGCATGTATATCCTAAATCTAATAATCACTGATTTAAATAATTTCGAAATATAAAATAATGAAGATTACAAATTTACTATACGTTATACTTTTCATTTTCATCGCTTTTACATCTTGCGATGATGATGATAACAAAAAAACGACTCCTGTTGATCCACCAGTTGAAGAAGATATGAGTGGTTTTGCAAGAGGTGCTGATGTCAGTTGGTTAACCGAAATGGAAAGCCAGGATGTTTTATTTTATGATGCAGAAGGAACAGAAACGGAATGTATGTCACTGTTAAAAAGCATCGGCATGAACTCTATTCGTTTAAGAGTCTGGGTAAATCCTACAGATGGCTGGTGTAACAAAACTGACTTTCTGGTAAAAGCAAAACGAGCAAACGACCTAAATATACGTATTCTGGTTGACTTTCATTATAGTGATTCATGGGCTGACCCGGGTAAACAAAATAAACCGGCCGCTTGGGAAGGTCTAACTTTAACTGAGCTTGTTGCTGCAGTTGAAAATCATACTAAAGATGTTTTAAATGCACTTAAAGACTGGGATATAACACCTGAGTGGGTCCAAATAGGAAACGAAACAACCTACGGAATGCTTTGGGATGATGATGAATCAATATCTGGTGGTTTAACTGCAAATAATGGAGCTAATTATACTCAATTGCATAATGCAGGGTACGATGCTGTTAAAAGCATATTCCCCGACGCTAAAGTTGTTTTACATATCGACAGAGGTAATCGCAGCGATCTGACACAAAATCTATTGACAACAACAGCGGCTAACAACATTAAAATCGATGTATTAGGATTTTCTCTATATCCTGAAGTTGATAATTGGGAAAGCTATACCACTTTATGCATTAACAATATGCAATGGGTAGTTGATAATTATGATTATGACGTAATGATTTGTGAAGTGGGTATTTCAAATGATGCTGCCGAAACCGGTAAATCATTTTTATCTGGATTAATCACAAAAGTAAATGCTATTACCGACAATTCAGGTAACACAAAAGGACTGGGAGTATTCTACTGGGAACCTCAGTGTTATAACAATTGGAATGGTTATACAAAAGGAGCTTTTGACTCAGAAGGTATGCCAACTGATGCTTTAGCGGCATTTGCTAAATAAAAAGCTTAAGGAACAAGGAGAAAAAAGAAAGATCATATACTGGTTCAAGTTTGTAACTTGGACCTTTATTAAAATATTTTTCTTAGTTCACGATTTCATCAGGTTCATAAATAAATGATTATGAAATAAAGTCACAAGGTCCCTTCTTGAGACAAAGGTGGAATAGTGTTTAAGATTAAACTTTAGTTCTTTCTTAATATAAATGGTTAAAGCTTTATCAAAAAGAATTTTACAGCTTGTTTTATAATATCTGCTCAAGCTGTAAAATTCATCCTCCTTGTTCCATTCTACCTACTCCAAACTTTTTTAATACTCTCCTGTCCTAATTTCTATCTTCAATTCCTTATTTTTGTAATAGATCATAGGTTTAAAATTCAATACCTATATAACTTCGATAATATTTAATTATAAAAGATATGGACAAAAAAGTATATGTATTCCTTGCTGATGGTTTTGAAGAAGTAGAAGCATTAACACCTGTTGATGTATTAAGAAGAACCGATATTAAAGTTACTACAGTTTCTATTAGTAGCTCCTTAACGGTAACCGGTTCTCACCAAATTTCAGTATTAGCAGATGCTTTATTTACGGATCTTGATTTTTCAGATGCTGATATGTTAGTATTACCCGGAGGATTGCCTGGAACTCACAACCTAAATGATCATAAAGAATTGATTGATCTGTTATTGGATTTCTCTGCAAAAGGTAAATTAATTGGTGCCATTTGCGCTGCCCCATTAATTCTTGGTCAGCAAAAGTTATTAGAAAACAAAAATGCTACCTGCTATCCTGGTTTTGAAGATAATTTAATCAATGCGGAATATACAGCCCAGCCTGTTGAAGTCGCAGATAATATCATTACAGGACGAGGTGTTGGTGCAGCAATGAAATTTGCATTACAATTGGTTGCCATGTTTAAAGGCGATGATTTTGCCAATGAATTAGCAAATAAAATGGTTGTTTCGTAAATATATTAATCAACAGATGCCGCAAGTTTGTAACTTGTGGCATATCATTTATCAACACAACACATCCACAAATATGCAGTAGCTAAAGAAAGCAAGTAAGGCTTATACTGGTCGTGAAACTTATTATTTCCACTCATATTTTTTATTCTATAGACCTTTGAATTATTGCACCATAAGTTGAAAACTTGCGGTAGATGAGATTAAATAACGGTCCAAGTTGCAAACTTGAACCAGTACAAGACCTACCAAGACCTGCCGCAAGTTTGTAACTTGTGGCTTATCACTATATCATCACAACACATCCAACTAATATGCAGTAGCTAATGAAAGCAAGTAAGGCTTATGCTGGTCGTGAAACTTATAATTTCCACTCATATTTTTTATTCTTTAGACCTTTGAATTAATTCCCCAGTAATTTAAAACTTGCAGTATATAAGATTTAAAATATCGGTCCAAATTGCAAACTTGAATCAGTACACTTACTGCCGCAAGTTTGTAACTTGTGGCCTATTAATTTATCAATACAACATCAACCAAACCTTTACTTCCAGAATAATCAATAGCACTACTATAGCTGTATTCTGTAGTATCCCTGACAAAGCCATCCTTTACCGGGTTATTATGCAAATAATCTAATTTTTGGTCTATAATTTTATTATCAAACAGTTCAATAGGCTTATTATGTTGTTGCCAAAACTGATAATGTTTATTATTATCATTTTTCTTTCCAGCTCTCTCAAACATCCACAACATCCAATCTTTTCTGCTCTCCTGAGAATTTTCTTTTATTGCATTTACTATTTTCTTCGAAGTATATTTCTTTAAATCCCTTAAAATATCTTCCATATCCTCTTGCTTTGTACCTATTATCATGTGTACATGGTTTGTCATTAGAACCCAAGCATATACTATTAAACCTTTTTCTTTTATGCAATAATTAACACTATCAGTAAAAATTTCTTTATAAATAGGTCGTGTAAACACATCCAACCAATATACGGTAGCAAAAGAAATAAAGTAAGGCTTATGCTGATCGTGGAACTTATAATTTCTACTCATATTTTAGATTCTTTAAAACATTGAATTAATTCATCCTAGATGAAAACCGGCAGTAGATGCAATTTAAATAACGGTCCAAGTTGCAAACTTGAACCAGTAGAATACCTGCCTAGATCTGCCGCAAGTTTGTAACTTGTGGCTAAAAAATTCTTCAACACAACCCCCACCATTCCTTTACTACCTAAAAAATCACTCCTCAATAACAGAATTATTCACTTCTATCTGCGTATCAGAATGCATAGAAATTTGAGGGTAAACTGAATACCATGAACCTCCCGTATTGCCTTTTATATAGGAATCCTCAATAACAATATTCCCAGTGTGATCATTGGTTACAAAAAACACTCCCGAACCATAAGCATTTACCTCGTTCTGACTGATTTTACATCCCAATATTTTTAATGTCATGGTATTGCCATCATTGTAAATAGCACCTCCACTCCCGCCACCGGGAGTTCCCGATTGTGCAGGATTTCCTCCATTACCAATTGCCTGATTATGCGAAAACAAACAATTAATAAATGTCCACGAAACACCAATACTGCTAACTGACCCTCCATTAGCCCCTATGTTGCCATAACCTTCGTCTCCACCAAACGTAGTATTCACAACATAAACAGGTTTATTTTCATATTGACTAAATACTCTTAATGCCCCACCGCCTACATCCGGACCTTCACCAATACATCGGTTATTAAAAAATCTGCAATTCACAATCTTCAATCTTCCTCCACGTACCCAAACAGCTCCTCCTCCATCATATTCTGTTTCTGAAATTGAATTACCATCGCTAAAAGTTATATTTTGAAGTGTTAACCTCGGATATTCCTGGTTTTGGCAATGAGAGGTAGTCCATACTAAATCCGGATCACAGGTATTCATATACAGAATTCTACGTTCTCCCATACCACTCAAAGTCACCAAACCACTGCCATCAATAACAACATCCTCGCTGGCATTATTAAACACACGGGCTGTTTCTGTCATGTCAATGGTAAAAGGTTCATCACCTCCATTAAAAACAATAACTCCACCTAATGAAATAGCATGAACCACTTCTTCACAAGTGCAACTTTCAGGAGTTCCTGTTCCAATAATATAATCCGGATTTGACACATCTTCAGGCATAGCTTCATCTGGAACTGAATAATTACCATCAGAATATCCCGCTGCAGGACCGTCTTCTGGGTTCGACAAAGGATTAAAAAACTCATCTGAATCTTTATCGGATGTACATCTAATGAAACTAAGTAATAAGAATATTACAAATAGAAAATCAATCTTTCTCATTGGTTTAAGGTTTTAATTGAATACAAGTAGTAGATCTTAGGCCTGATAAAATTACGTAAATAAATTACTTTTATTATAACATATCTAATTACAAAGTCAATAAAATCTATAAGAAATGGTGATTATATGCCTTTTAATTAATAAACAAATCTAATTTTAATCATATTTTGATTTTATGCTTATAAAAAGAGTTATTAATCAGAAGTTTGATTGTTTCTGGTTCCCTTATCCTTGTTCCTTACATACTTCTATCTATAAACTAATGATATATAAACATTGTTATCTAAATTATAAAAGGAATAATTACTTTTGCCGTAAATAAATAAAATCAACAATGGAGAAAGATTTTGCGAGCAAATGTTTTGTCTGTGGGAAAAAGCTGGAAGAAATAACAAGTGTAAATATGGTTACAAACCTTCCAGTATGTGATGATTGCAAAGATTCAGAACAAGAAAAGACCAAAGAAAAAGAAGCTCTCGACTCTTTAGCTGATGGTTTTGTTTGTGGATGTATATAAACAGTATTCAGTACTCAGTATTCAGTTATATACATTATTAAACAGATAACTTTCAGCAAACTTTTAATCACAAATTGCTAGCTCAATTAATAACAAAAAGATTCAATTAAATATATGTCCGTTAATTACTTATCAGTAGAGAACCTAACGCATCATTATGGTGATGTTCGATTATTTGATAACCTGAACTTTGGTATTTCCGAGGGAGAAAAAGTGGGTTTAATTGCCCGCAATGGAACAGGTAAAACTACATTATTAAACATTTTAGCTCAAATTTTACCTTCTGATGAGGGATCTGTTATTTACAGAAAAGGTATTACAATAGGATATTTACCTCAGTTACCGGAAGTTAATGATAGCAATACGGTTATTGAAGAAATTTTTGAATCTGAAAATCCACAGGTTATTGCAATTAAAGCCTATGAACAGGCCCTTGAAAGCGGTAATCATGATGAATTAGGACAATTAATTGAAGAATTGGATAAACTTGGAGCATGGGATTTTGAAGCTCGTATCAAGCAAATCTTAACTCAACTTAAAATCACAAAATTTGATCAACTAATAGGTCAGCTTTCCGGTGGACAAAAGAAAAGAGTAGCGCTAGCACATATTTTAATTAGTGAACCTGATTTCTTAATTCTTGATGAGCCTACAAACCACCTTGACCTTGAGATGATCGAATGGCTTGAGGATTATATGTCTCGTTCCAAGGCTACATTATTAATGGTAACCCACGACAGGTATTTCTTGGATAGAGTTTGTAACGAGATCTATGAGTTAGCAGATCAGACACTATATCATTATAAAGGTAATTACCAGTATTTCCTTGAAAAAAGAGAAGAAAGAATCTCAACACATAATGCCCAGGTCGAAAAGGCTAAAAACCTTTTAAAAACAGAGCAAGACTGGATGAACCGTATGCCTCAGGCTCGCGGAACCAAGGCTAAATACAGAGTGGATGCCTTTGATGATTTAAAGAAAAGAGCTCACAGTGGCATTCAGGAACAAAGCATAAATCTGGATATTAAATCTGCTCGTTTAGGTAAAAAGATTATTGAGTGTTTTAATGTTTCCAAGGCTTTTGGGGATTTGAAAATATTGGATGATTTCAATTACAAATTTGCTCAGGGTGAAAAAGTAGGTATTATTGGTAAAAACGGAACTGGTAAATCGACTTTTCTAAATACAATCACAGGTGCCTTAGAACCGGATTCAGGCCATCTGGAAACAGGTGAAACCGTTGTGGTTGGATATTATCGTCAGGATGGAATGAAAATAGACGATGGAAAAAAGGTGATTGATGTTATTGCTGATATTTCAGAGTCTATTACATTGGGGTCAGGAAACTCAATGAGTCCGGCACAGTTTCTTCGTCACTTTTTATTCCCTAACGAAATGCATTATGTGCAGGTGGAGAAATTAAGTGGTGGAGAAAAGAAACGTTTGTATTTAATGACTGTTTTGATGACCAATCCAAACTTCCTGATACTGGATGAGCCAACCAATGATCTGGATATATTTACCTTAAACTTACTGGAAGAATACCTTCAAAATTTTAAAGGTTGTGTAGTAATTGTATCGCACGACAGGTATTTCATGGATAAGATTGTTGATCACCTGTTTGTTTTTGAAGGGCAAGGTGTTATTAAGGATTTCCCTGGTAATTATACAATATATCACGATTTTAAAATAGAAGAAGAAAAAGAACAGCGTAAAATTGAAAAAGAAAAAAAGGAACCTGTTCAAAAAGAAAAACCTAAGGATAAACCTAAAAAGCTTTCATTTAAAGAGAAAAAAGAAATGGAGCTATTAGAGGTGGACATGGAAAACCTGAACTCAGAAAAAGAAACTATCGAAAATGAGTTAAACTCCGGATCTTTAAGTCCTGAAGAAATTGGGGATAAAGCCAAACGCTTAAATGAGATCATGGAGCTATTAGATGAAAAAGAAATGCGTTGGTTAGAGTTGAGTGAGATTGAAGGGTAAATACCTAATTAACACTATAACATAGGTTTATTTAAATAATTTATACTAAAAAAGAGATCGTCTCTGGATAATGAGACGATCTCTTTTTTATTTATTTCATAAACTTATATTTTATTATCTTCTCTTTTGATCTTATCATTAAAAAATAAGTACCACTAGGTAACTCTGAAACTGGGATTGATTCATCATTATATATTGTTCCAGAATAAACACGTGTACCTTTAATTGAATAAATTTCAACATCACATTGTTCTACTATTCCTTTAATATAGAGATTATCGACAACTGGGTTTGGATAAATAGATAATATATTGTCATCTTTTTCATCCATTCCGGTTGAAGTATCTGTTACTTTTATTGTAAAACTTGCTGTAGTTTTATTTCCTGCCGCATCAGTTGCAGTATAAGTCACTTCGGTTTCCCCAATAGGAAACTGGTCTCCTGAAGAATAATCGGAAGAAAAAGTGATAACACTTGCATCATCTGTAGCACTAGGCTCACTCCAATTTACTGTAGCGTAACTTTGCCCTTCATCCACAGAAACAGTTATATCTTCTGGCATATTAGAAATAACAGGAGCAAAAGCAGAAGAGGTTGTCATTTTAATCTCTGTCGAATAATTACTTATATTAAGAATCTTAAAAAAATACTCTGTAGAAGCTAAAATTTTATCTGTAGGTTTAATACAAAATTCAAATTCTTTCCTAGTATTAACTGATAGCTCTGAATTTATTAAATTCGTAGTCTCAATCATAAAACCTCCATCTGTAAAGGTGCAAGCTCCCGTATAAGATGACAATTGCTCTGTTGTCAAATCTCCTTGTTCAAAGTTATCTGACAATGCCAACTCAAAAGCATTTTCTGAATCATCACTCAAAATACCCGTAAAACTCGAATTATCAACAGAATAACCTAACTGCCCACTACTTATGGTTGCAGATGGAAATCCTTCATCCGGTAAGTAAATAGAAACCCGCAATCTGATTACATCCGAGTTTTCGATTATAACAGGTGTATTTTCTTCAGCTTTCCATGTTGCGGAGGTTTGATCACCATCATCATTTCTCCACCTGTAAGTTCCCTGATAACTAAAAGCCATCACATTTGATACACCAATAAATAGTGTAAATAAAAAAATCAAGAGTTTAAGTTGCTTCATATTAAAATTTACTTAATAAATATATATAATAATAATACACTAATAATCAACAGGAATACTAATTTTCTATACCGAAAATATGAACACGAATCCTCATATTTTAACTCTTTAACTATAACCTGGGGCTCTTTGGTGTTCATATTAACATTTAATTCTCCTTTCGCATTAATGAGTCCACTATAACCACAATTGGCATTTACTATTATAGGTTTACGATTCTCAATTGCTCTTAAGCGTGTACAATACAGATGCTGTTTTATCAAATATGTATTTGTAAACCAATTATCATTTGCAAGCAAGGTGAAAAAACCAATTTTATTAATAGCTAGCTTATTTGCAATTCTATCCACTAATGATTCATTACAAATCATTGTACCAAACAAACCGCAATTTTCGCTTCTAATGGGTAACACTGAATTACCTTCAATAACTTTTCCATTTGATGCACTAGTAAAAAAACTAAATTGTAAGGGTTGATAATTGAATATTGGTTTTTCGAGTCCTCCTAAAAGTATTTGTTTATCATATCGACCATGTACTTCCCCCTTTGAATTAAACAAATATGATGAGTTATAAGAAAAACTATTTTTCTCAGTAAAATATGAGATTAAATGCGAACAATTATTACTAGTATTTTGTTTAATAATTTCTTCTAAAAAATCATCATCAGGTTGGTAACTCCACGGAATAACTCCTTCATTCCAGACTATTATATCAGGATGTTGTTTTAAAGCTTTTTTATTTAAATTTAATAAGAGATGTACATATTTATTGACATTTTCCTCTTTCCATCTAAGTGTTGGATTTGAATTATCACAAACCAATGCCACTCTTATACTATTACCTCCCTGTTTTATTAAAAGATTTAACCTTACAAAACCATATAAATGTATTATTATTAATAATCCTGCAAAATATAGAAAGTAAGTTCTGCTTTTTTTTAAAAATGCAAATGACAAAATAAGATTAAGACAAATGATTATAAAAGATATTAGCCAAATACCTCCAATCTCCGCAATTTGACTAAAATACAAATTTGTTGACTCAATATATGCCGGACTATACAATAACCATGGCATACTTTCAAAGATGGAGCTAAAGCACCAATCTATTAACACAAAAAAAGAAGAAGTACCGATAAGAATTAAAAATGCTTTATTTTTCTTTGTTTTGTATTTCTTAGACAGATAACTCAAAAAGATAGTTGGTAATAATAATTTTATTCCTTGAATTAGGGAAATCAAAGGAATTAACAGGTATCCTAGTTGACTTTCTGAGTTCGAATACTCCTTAATCAAAGAAACCATCCAACCGTACTGAACAAATCCCTGTGTTACTACAACAATTACTATAAGATGTATTATTTGCCTATACTTTAAATTACTCTTCAGTACATAACCAAATAATAATGAATAACAAAACCATCCAATAATCCACAAAAAATAATTATAAGCAATCCCCAAAAGTATTCCACTAATAAAACCTATTAGATAGCTATTAAAATTAATCTTACTAGATTTAATCATATTTAATTGAAATTTATACCATTATTAATACTCAATATTATATAATGCCACCTTTATAAAGCAACTTTCGTATCACAATAAAATATAATAGAAAACGCTCAGTATAATAGTTATTCTATGATATAATATTAGATGGACAAATATACGCTAGAATTTTATTGATTAGACTTTTAATTGGATAAGGTAGAATCTTTAAATTCAATTTTGACAAAACTATATTTATAAAATAAATCAACACCCTTATTTAAAAAGAAAGAAAAGTCAATTGTTATATATAAAAAGGAAACCTTTGAAAACGAGTTAAATTTAAGATCTTTAAGTTCTAAAGAAATTGGTGATAAAGCCAAACGTTTAAATGAGATAATGGAGCTATTAGATGAAAAGGAAATGCGCTGGTTAGAGCTAAGTGAGATTGAAGGGTAACAAAATAAAGCGTAGAGCATAGAGCAATGTGACGTTTATACACTTTGAAATCATAATTTTGAAGACTAGGAAAATAGTCGCCTTTTCTCTTGTCTATTATCTCTTATCTATAAGTCTATTATATTCATGAATTAAATCATATTGCGTTTTTTGTTAGTTATAAATTATTATCATTTTATATCAAAACATTTCTAACAATAATCAACAACCTTAATTTTTAATTAATTTTTTAAGAATATATTTTTATTACAAATAATTTGTACTACATTTGCCAACGTTAAATAGATAATAGAGATGACCCACGTAGCATATTTTTATAGCTTTTACTTTTACTTTTTTGGATTTAGCAATCAAAAAGAGGTGGGTTTGTAGTATATAAATTTTAAAGAAATTTAAAGTCCCACCTCATAGAGGTGGGACTTTTTTATTATATAGATATAATGAATAAAATTAAACGAGTAGCTATTCAGGGAGGAGCTGGTTCTAATCATGAGATTGCCGCAAAAGCTTTTTTCAATACGGAGAAGTTGGAAATGGTTCCCTGTCAAACTTTCGAAGAGCTGTTTGAAACCATAAGAAAAGACAATAGCATTTATGGTATTATGGCTATTGAAAATACTTTGGTTGGTAGCATCTTAAAAAATTATACTTTACTAAAAGATTCCGGACTTGTAATCATTGGAGAGTATAAATTGCGCATTAAACATCAGCTACTTGCTTTACCCGGTCAAAAAATTGAAGACATTACTGAAGTTCATTCTCACCCAATGGCTTTAGCACAATGCGAGGAGTTTATTAAACAATACCCTCACATTAAAATGATCGCTTCTGATGACACTGCATTAAGCGCAAAATGGGTTCAGGACAATCAACTAAAAGGTGTTGCAGCAATTGCACCTGAATTAGCAGCTGAAAAATATAAACTGGAGATTCTTGCCAGGGATATTGAAACAAACAAAAGAAACTTTACTCGTTTTTTAATTATATCAGATAAGGGTAAAACTGAAGTCGAAGATCTTTTAATCAACAATCAGGTTAACAAATCATCTTTAGTTTTTTCACTACCCCACTCTGAAGGAAGCTTATCTCAGGTATTATCCATCCTGGCATTTTACAATATCAACCTATCTAAAATACAATCACTTCCTGTTGTTGGACACGAATGGGAGTACTTATTTTACATAGATTTAGTATTTGAAGATTACAACAGATATCTGCAATCATTAGATGCTATTCGTCCTTTAATAAGCAAGTTAAAGGTACTTGGAGAATACCATGTTGGAAAAAGATCTTACGATACAGTAAGCAACGACAACAAACCATTATCAGAACAAAAAACATTTTAACAATATGATAGAGCCAGCTAATCGGATTAGCGAAGTAAAAGAATACTACTTCTCTAAAAAATTAAGAGAGATTGACGAAATGCGTCAACAAGGCATTGATGTCATCAATCTGGGTATTGGAAATCCGGATCGATCTCCTTCTGATGTTGTTTTAGATGAACTGAAAACATCTTCAGAAAACAAAAATAATCATGGATATCAAAGTTACATTGGTATTCCTGAACTTAGAAATGCCTTTTCTAGCTGGTATCAAAAATATTTTAAAGTTGAATTTAATCCTGCCAACGAAATCCTTCCTTTAATTGGTTCAAAAGAAGGAATCATGCATATTTCAATGGCATTTTTAAACAAAGGTGATAAAGTATTGGTTCCTAATCCAGGATACCCAACTTATGCTTCGGTATCCAAATTAGTTGAAGCTGAAATCATCAACTATGATTTAAAAGAAGAGTTAAACTGGCAACCGGATTTTGATGAACTTGAAAAACAGGATTTAAGCAAAGTAAAATTAATGTGGGTTAACTACCCTAATATGCCTACAGGTGCTAATGCTACACTTGAATTATTTGAAAAGTTGGTAGCTTTTGGTAAAAAGCATAATATTTTAATTTGCAACGATAATCCATATAGCTTTATCTTAAATGATAATCCATTAAGCATTTTCCGTGTTGAAGGCGCTAAAGATATTGCTATTGAGTTAAACTCTTTAAGTAAGTCGCATAACATGGCTGGTTGGAGAATTGGAATGGTAACTTCTAATCCTACTTTTATTCAATACATTTTAAGAGTAAAAAGTAACATGGATAGCGGTATGTTTAAACCATTACAATTAGCAGCAGCAAAAGCTCTTTCGTTAGAGAAAGAATGGTATGACGAAGTAAACAAAGAGTATTTCGAACGAAGAGAATTAGTTTGGGAAATCATGGATATCCTGAATTGTAATTACGATAAAAGTCAAAGTGGAATGTTTATCTGGGCTAAAATCCCTGATTCAGTGAATTCTGCTATTGATTTATCAGATGAAGTATTGAACGACGCTCATGTATTTATTACACCGGGAACTATATTTGGAACTCAAGGAGATAAATACATCCGTATCTCACTTTGCGCAAAGCAAGATGTATTAAAAGAATCAATTAAACGTATAAAAAACAGCATAAATCTAAAATAAGATGGTAAAATTAGACCTTGAAAAAATTAGTTTCCCTGGACTAGAGCTTGAACGTCCATGGATGATAGCCGGACCTTGTAGTGCAGAAACAGAAGAGCAAGTATTTGAAACAGCTAAACAGGTAAAAGAAGCTGGATTTAAAATATTCAGAGCAGGAATTTGGAAACCAAGAACACGTCCGGGTGCTTTCGAAGGTGTTGGAACAATAGGTTTACCATGGCTTAAAAGAGTTAAGGAAGAGTTAGGTTTATTTGTTGGAACAGAGGTAGCAAATGCTCACCACGTATTTGAAGCTATCAAACACGGAATCGATATTCTTTGGGTGGGAGCTCGTACAACAGCAAACCCTTTTGCAGTTCAGGAAATTGCTGACGCTTTAAAAGGAACAGAAATTCCTGTTTTAGTAAAGAATCCTGTAAATCCTGATTTAGAATTATGGATTGGTGCTTTAGAGCGTATCAACCAGGCTGGTATCAAAAAATTAGCTGCTATTCATAGAGGATTTTCTACCTACGATAAAACTAAATACCGTAATCACCCGCAATGGCAAATTCCAATTGAGTTACGTCGTCGTATTCCTGATTTACCAATCATTTGTGATCCATCTCACATCAGCGGTAAAAGAGAATTAATTTATGAAATTTCTCAGGAAGCAATGGACCTTAACTTTGACGGATTATTAGTTGAAGCTCACCGTTGCCCTGAAAAAGCATGGAGTGATGCAAGTCAGCAGGTAACTCCGGAAGAGTTAAAGGCTATTTCTGATAAAATTGTACTTCGTGCACCTAAAATCGGAGAAAAACCAAGGGTAACTCTTGATGAACTTCGTCAGCAAATTGACTCATTAGATACTGAAGTTCTTGAAACATTAAAGAAAAGAATGGAAATTGCAGAAGCAATTGGTCGTTACAAAAAAGAGAACAACATTACCATCTTACAAACTCGTCGCTACGATGAGATTATGAATAACCGTAAGGCTAAAGGTGCTAAAATGGGATTATCTGATGAATTCTTAACAAAACTTTTTGAAAGCATTCACCAGGAGTCTGTTACTCGTCAAAATAAAATTATGAATCAAGAGTAAAAATATATTAAAAGAGATAAGAAAAACAGAGTTAAAGCAACTCAAAATCTTATCTCTTTTTTATTATTTATCTCTTATCTCTTATTTAAAAAAGAATGAAAATCTGCATTTTGGGGGCCGGAAAAATGGGAACCTGGTTAACAGACGCCCTATGCCTTGACCACGAAGTGGCCATATACGACCCAAATTTAGAAAAGCTTAAATACATTTTTAATACTCAACGATTAACCAAACTTGAAGAAATTACAGAATTTGGTCCTGAGTTATTAATTAATGCTGTTACATTAAAATTTACCATTGAGGTATTTAAAGAAGTAATTCCGTATCTACCTAAAACATGTATTATTTCTGATATATCATCTGTAAAAACAGGTTTTAAAGAGTTTTACGAAGAAGTTGGTATGCGCTATGTTTCAACTCACCCAATGTTTGGACCTACATTTGGTAATCTTAAAGCATTACAAGAGAGTCATGCAATTATCATTACTGAAGGAGATCACCTTGGTAAAGCTTTCTATAAAGATTTTTACGGAACATTAGGGCTGAACATACATGAGTATAGTTTTATTGAGCATGATGAAACTATTGCATATTCTCTATCGATTCCTTTTGCTTCTACATTAGTTTTTGCATCAGTTATGAAAAAACAAGATGCTCCGGGAACTACATTTAAGAAACATTACGATGTTGCAAAGGGACTTTTAAGTGAAGATGACTACTTATTATCTGAAATTCTGTTTAATCCTTTTACAGGCGAACAAGTAGAAAAAATCAGATTAAAGTTAAAGGAATTACTTGCTATCATCGATAATAAAGACAGTGCAAAGATGAAAGAATTCTTAGCTGAAGTAAGAAAAAATATTGCAGAATAGGGTATTTCTACCCTATTCTTTAATCATCCAATAAGTTTCCCAATAAACTTAATCCTTCATTCCATTCACCCAGTCCTGAAGCGGAATTTATATGTCCGGCCTCTCCAACACTTACAAATTCACTGCCCCATGATTGAGCCAACAATAATGACGCATCCAAATCTGCCCAAGGATCATTAGTACTGGCTACAAATAATGTAGGAAAATCAATTTTAGTTTTAGGTACCGGTAAAAATGAATCTAATCCAACATCTGATGATACATTATCAAGATTTGGAGGCGCTACAATCAAGGCTCCTTTTATTTTTTTCTTATAAGTATTCACCCAATGCGATAAAGCAATTCCTCCCAAACTATGAGATATAAAAACAACTTTAGATAAATCATACCCATTTAATACATCATCAATGGTTTTTATCCAGACCTCACGATCAGGCTGATCCCAATTGATTTGTTCTATTCTTTTGCAATTAGGCAATATATTTTCAAAACGACTTTGCCAATGTTCTCTGTCCGATCCTCCTAATCCAGGTAATGTAAAGTAATGTATCATAGTTTATTTATTTTTCTTATTTATATTTCAATTAAAATAGATATAACCTCAAACGAATAAAACGGAGTTTTGTTAAGATTATCCGCACATTATATCATACTTCTTCTATATGTATTATAGGATATATTACAAACTAATAGTTTAGCTACAAAGTATAATATTTTTATTCATTAAAAGGATAACATATATTTGCAACATGGCAAAAACAAAGGTTCTATTAGGTATGAGTGGTGGTGTTGACAGTTCTATGTCGGCCTGGTATTTACAACAAATGAATTATGAAGTGATTGGTATTACTTTTAATACCATTTCTCCAATATCTTCTGATAATTCACATCAATACATCAAAGAAGCAAAAGAACTAGCTGATAAACTTAATATAAAGCATCATGTTATTGATGTTTATGATGATTTTAAGTCCAGTGTAATTGATTATTTTGTCGATGAGTATTTAAATGGACGTACACCCAATCCATGCATCCGTTGCAATGAGACTATAAAATGGAAACTACTGTATGAAGAATCTATAAAGCTTCAATGTGATAAAATAGCAACCGGACATTACGTTCGTTTATTTCAAAAAGATAATATATCATACATACAAAAAGGAATTGATCCTATAAAAGATCAATCTTATTTTTTATGGAATCTGTCTCAGCACATACTTAACAAATGCGTTTTTCCTCTGGGTAACTTTCTTAAAGCTGATGTAAAAGAAAAAGCTCGTTCCCTGGGATTTAATCATATGGCCGGTAAAAAAGAAAGCATGGGCGTATGCTTTTTACAAGGAGAAAACTACAGAACATTTATTGGCCGCCTGCGACCTGAAATAAATAAGCAACTTGCCAATGGTATTATAAAAAATTTAAACGGAGATGTAATTGGTGAACACGAAGGCTTTCCTTTATATACTATAGGTCAAAAACGAAGATTGTCGTTAAATAAAAATCATGGAGAATGTGTAGCTGAAATAGATCCTAAAAATAATATTCTTATTACAGCGCCTAAGGAAACTTTATATTCTGACAGCTTAAAGATTAAGAATTATATCCTTTGTAATCAATTGCCGGAAGACGAGTCTTTAAAGGTAGATATTAGAATACGGGGATTAGATGCTGTCCCTCCAACTCCCGGAATGATAATTATTAAAGATGGAGCTTTAAATGTACTTTTTGATACTCCTGTTTGGGCTTTAACTCCCGGACAATCAATAGTCCTGTATGTTAACGACATTGTTATTGGTGGAGGAATTGTTGATGAATACGAATTTAACGCTTCATTGTAAATTTGGTAATCTTCTTTGTTTTTGAAGTAATTTTATACCTATCATCAGTTCGGTGCCCAATAATCCATATAATATCATCACCTGAAAGCATTAACCAACAGTTTTCCTTTTCCTGAATGGAGAATTTATTATCAATAAAGAAATCGCTGACTTTTTTAAAATTTTTCATCCCCAACGGTCTGAAAGTATCACCTTGCTCCCATTTACGAATAGTCAAAGGATACTCCAATAACTCTTCATCAAATTGGGCTACCAGCAAAGATCTATCAATCTTAAAACTCTCACTACTAATACCCCTTTCAATATTAATATCTATAGGAATTTTGATGTGATCTTCATCAAAACTAACATAGTAACTTTCACTAACATCTTCTTTTATTGGAAGTACAATTAAATTTTGTCTGTCTTTAATTAATCGATGCGAGGATGAATAAAACTGCTTACCGGAAGCATTGGTATTTATTGTTTCTAAAATATCATCAATTACCGCTCCATTAAAACCATATGGATGTAATAACTCAAATAACACCAAGTGCTTTTCTTTAAACTCATTTACATGTTTAAGAGATATTAAAACAGTATCATCCTGCTCTACAACCCAATCGCGCTTAATATCTTCAATAGATGCTGTTACAAAATCGTTAATTTGCTGTAATCGATCCATATTTTTAAGCATCGTATCACTAAACGATGGATTTAACGACTGAAATAATGGAATAATTTCATTCCTTATCTTATTTCGGGTATAGATGGATTCAAGATTGGATGAATCTGTCCTGTAACTCAAATTATTCTCGTTGCAATATGCCTCCAATTCTTTTCGGGAAAAAATCATTAAAGGTCTGATAATATTGTCATTTACGGGCTTTATTCCCGTTAAACCTTTCACACCAGTTCCTCTAAGTAAGTTTAAAAAGAACGTTTCTATACTATCATCCTGGTGATGCCCTGTTGCAATCCAGTTAAACTCATGTTTATGCACTAATTCATGAAACCAATCATACCTAAGGTCTCTGGCTGCCATTTCTATCGAGATTCCTTTTTGTTTACTATACTCTTTTGTATCAAAGGAATTTACATACAAAGGGACTTCATGTATTTTACAAAAATCCCTCACAAAGGCTTCATCAGCATCAGATTCCGCTCCCCTTAAATTAAAGTTACAATGAGCAGCAGAAACATTAACTCCGTTCTTCTTAAACAAATGTAATAATACCAAAGAATCAGCTCCTCCACTAAAAGCAACTAAAACTTTATGACCTTCTTTATAATTACATTCATTATTTAAAAACGAGAAAAACTGACTATGCATATTATAAGAATCTTAGGAATTAAATAGTTTAAAAATGGCACTGGCTTTAACCAAACACTCATCATATTCTTTTTCAGGAATACTTTTTTCGGTTATAGCACTTCCTACCATAAACGACAAGTATTTATTTACTGAATTATAAAGCAAACTACGAATCACCACATTGAAATCAAAATCGCCATTGGGTGCAAAATATCCAACAGCACCGGAATAAACACCTCGTTTAGTCTCTTCATATTTCTCAATCAACTTCATAGCCCTTATTTTGGGAGCTCCAGTCATTGATCCCATTGGAAAAGAGTATTTAATAGCATCTAAACCAGAATACTCCTTATCTATTTCAGCAACAACAGTGGTAATCATCTGAAATACCTGAGGAAACCGATATATACCACACAACTCCTCCACTTTAACACTACCCATTTTAGCAACTCTGGAAAGATCATTTCTTACCAAATCTGCAATCATTATATTTTCAGAACGTTCTTTGATACAATGCTGCAATTCATAAGCATTTCTTTCATCCTCCTGTATGTCGATACTCCTTGGTGCTGTACCTTTTATCGGTTGACTTATTAATTTATCTCCTTCCTTTTTAAGATACCGTTCAGGCGATGCTGATATAATAAACCTATCTTCAATTTTAAGAAAAGCATTAAAGGGTGTTGGTGAAATTTCCGTAAGCTTAATATATACTTCAACAGGATTAATTTCTACACTATCTGCACAAAACTCCATACAATAATTCAACTCATAAATATCCCCTTTATGAATATGCTTTAAAACGGATTCGATAGAATTGATATATTCTTTTCTATTAATCTTTGAAGAAAAATGAATTGGATTTATTGTGATATCACATAGTGAAATTTCATGAATTTCATCTACTATTCCACAAACAGATAATTCACTATCAATTTTTGGATCGTATTCTACCCACCACTCCTGCTTTTTATTTATAAAAACATATCGGGGCTGAAAGAAAATAATAGGCGAAAAGAATAAACTATCATCGTTAACCGAATACAGACTCTCAAACTCATTTTTTAAATCATAACCCAAATAACCAAATAGCCAGTCTTTAAATGCATTTTTATTCAATTGCTCTAACGAATTGAAAGATCCAACTATCCTATCAATATCCCCAACTCCTGCTAAAAAATCAAAGGAACTATAATTCGTTTTACCATTCACTAGATCATTATATCCGCATGAATTATAAAAAGCTGAATACTCAAACTTCTGACTATAAATCAGCAATTTCCGTTTGAATAAATCAGGCTCTTCAATATGAATGGTATATCTATTTCGCATGTGGCAAATTTAAAATAAAAAAAGCACCTACAAACTGCAGGTGCTTTAGTATACAAATTAAATAATTCTAAATAATCAATAGAAACCTAGTTTTGACTTCCAAGGTATTCTGAAATACCTTCCTGAGAAGCTGTTAGGCCTTTATCTCCGGCGTGCCAGTCTGCTGGACAAACTTCACCATTTTCTTCAAAGAATTGAAGAGCATCAACCATACGTAAAGTTTCATCAACACTACGACCTAATGGCATATCGTTTACAACCTGATGACGTACAGTACCTTCTTTATCAATTAAGAATAAACCACGGTAAGCCATTGGAGTACCTTCAAATACCAATTGACCTTCGTCATTGTAATCATATTCTCCAGCTAAAACATCGAAATTCTCAGAGATAGTCATCGAATTGTCAGCTACTAATGGAAATTTAACTCCCTTAATACCACCTTCTTTTTTCTCTGTTTGTAACCATTTCCAGTGAGAGAATGCAGAATCTACAGAAACGCCAATAACTTCAACATTTCTTTTTTCAAACTCTGCAATTTTATCTTGAAAAGCAATAATTTCTGTTGGACAAACAAAAGTAAAATCTGCAGGATAAAAGAAAAGTACTACATACTTTTTACCTACAAATTGATCTAATGAAAAACCTTCAACGATTTCACCTCCGTTTACTACTGCTTCTGCTTTAAAAGCAGGTGCTTTTTTTCCTACTAAAACTGCCATAATCTTTTTTTAATTTGTTTATAATGTACTTTGTTAAATTTTAAGTTACAGAAATCAAACAAAACAAGGTTTAAAAAGTTTCAACTTTTTTAAGATTATTTCAAAAAAACTTCAACAACACCAATTACACATCTTATTTTCAATACATTAAAATCAATAAAAAAATAATATATTTTATACTTTCAAACTAGTTAAAGAAATTATTTACTTTCAATTGCAGCCAATTCAACAATCTTTATAATTACTTCAACTGCCTTTTGCATACTTTCAAGCGGAACAAACTCGAATCGTCCATGGAAATTATGACCACCGGCAAAAATATTTGGCGTCGGTAATCCCATAAATGATAATCTTGAACCATCAGTTCCTCCTCTGATTGGTTTAACTAAAGGCTTAACCCCAACTAATTCCATTGCTTTTTGAGCATTGTCAACAATATATTTAACAGGCTCAACCTTCTCACGCATATTGTAATACTGATCTTTCACCTCTATCTCTACAGTTCCCTCACCATATTCATGGTTAATTTTACTAACAATATGTTTTATTTCTTTTTTTCTATCCTCAAAGCGATCCCTTCTAAAGTCTCTGATGATATAGGCTAATTCACTTTTTTCAACTTCACCTTTAAAGGACATTAAATGGTAAAATCCTTCATATCCTGAAGTATGCTCAGGTGTTTCTACACGAGGCAACATTGTTATCAGTTGATTTGCTATTCTTATGGAGTTACGCATCTTATTCTTAGCATAACCAGGATGCACGTTTCTTCCGTAAACAGTAAGCTTAGCAATAGCTGCATTAAAATTCTCATATTCTAATTCACCTATTTCTCCCCCATCCATTGTATAAGCATAAGCAGCGCCAAATTTCTCAACGTCAAAATGATCTGCTCCAGCACCAATCTCTTCATCCGGAGTAAATCCAATCCTTATTTTTCCATGTTTTATTTCCGGGTGTCTTATTAAATATTCAGCAGCTGTTACTATTTCTGCAACACCAGCCTTATCGTCAGCACCCAATAAGGTATTACCATCGGTAGTGATCAATGTTTGTCCTACATACTTTTTTAATTCAGGAAATTCTTCAGGTTTTAATACAATTCCGTTCTCTGCATTTAAGGTAATTGTTCCTCCATCATAGTTCTCAACTATCTGAGGATTTACATTTTTACCACTAAAATCAGGACTGGTATCCACATGAGCAATAAATCCAATTACAGGCACCTCTGCTTCTACATTTGAAGGAATTGTGGCCATTACATAACCATTATCGTCAAGCTCTACTTCTTCGAGTCCAAGATCTTTTAATTCCTCCACCAGTTTCTCTGAAAAAAACATCTGACCAGGAGTCGAAGGCGTTAAACCAGTATCTGTATCTGACTGAGTATCAAACCCAACATACTTTAAAAACCGTTCTTTTATATTAATCATTTTCAAATATTATTATTAGTAAAATACTTACTGAACTTAAAAATAGTTTGTTAAAAGTTCAAAAACAAAAAGGGAAGCTATTAAAATAGCTTCCCTGACAAATATCATTATAATATATTATGCTTAGTATGCTTTAGCAAAAAGTACTCTTTGTGTTGAAGGATTACCTGTTACAATACATTTTCCAGGAGTTTTATCACCTTCCAAAGGAATACATCTGATGGTAGCTTTTGTTTCATCTTTAATCTTTTGTTCCGTTTCTGAAGTACCATCCCAATGAGCAGAAATAAATCCACCCTTTTCTTTTAATACCTTTTTAAATTCATCATAAGAATCAACTACTGTTGTATTCTCGGCTCTAAAATCTAAGGCTTTTTGGAAAATATTATCCTGAATTGTATCTAATAATTCAGCTACATAAACATCAACATTATCAATAGAAACAACCTCTTTTGTTAATGTATCTCTACGAGCAACTTCAATGGTATTATTTTCAATATCACGAGGACCAACAGCTAATCTCACAGGAACACCTTGCAATTCATATTGTGCAAATTTCCATCCTGGCTTACGATTATCTGAATCATCGAACTTCACAGAAATTCCTTTCTCCTTCAATTTAGCTACAATAACATCTACCTTCTCAGATATCTTAGCTAAATCTTCTTCGCTTTTATAAATAGGAACAATAGCAACCTGAATTGGAGCTAATTTTGGAGGTAAAACCAATCCAAAATCATCTGAATGCGCCATAATTAAAGCCCCCATCAATCGAGTTGAAACTCCCCATGATGTAGCCCAAACATAATCCTCTGTACCTTCCTTGCTTGCAAACTTAACATCAAATGCTTTAGCAAAATTCTGACCTAAGAAGTGAGATGTACCAGACTGTAAAGCCTTTCCATCCTGCATTAATGCTTCAATAGTATATGTTTCCAATGCTCCGGCAAAACGCTCATTAGCTGTTTTTACTCCCTGAATAACAGGAACTCCCATATATTTCTCGGCGAATTCAGCGTAAACCTTGATCATTGTTTCAGTCTCCTCAATAGCTTCCTCTTTTGTTGAGTGGGCAGTATGACCTTCTTGCCATAAAAACTCAGCTGTTCTTAAAAACAATCTTGTTCTCATTTCCCATCTCACAACATTTGCCCATTGATTACATTTAATAGGTAAATCTCTATATGACTGTATCCAGTTTTTATATGTGTTCCAAATAATTGTTTCTGATGTAGGACGAACAATTAACTCTTCTTCTAATTTAGCATCAGGATCAACAACTACACCGTTACCATCTGGATCATTCATCAAACGATAATGAGTAACCACTGCACACTCTTTAGCAAAACCTTCAACGTGATCGGCTTCTTTACTAAAAAAAGATTTTGGTATAAACAACGGAAAATATGCATTTACATGACCAGTTTCCTTAAACATCTTATCTAACTGCTGCTGCATTTTTTCCCAAATGGCGTAACCATAGGGCTTAATAACCATACAACCTCTTACTGCAGAGTTCTCAGCCAAATCAGCCTTTAACACTAATTCATTATACCATTGAGAGTAATCTACACTCCTTTTAGTTAATCCTTTTGCCATATTTATTAATTATTCGAATTTCTTTTTACATAAAGCTATCATACTCATGTATAACAGCAGTTTATAAAAGTATTATAAAGAAGCCGCAAATTAACAAAATTTACACCACTTAATAAAATAGTTCCCTAATGAAAATCATAATGATTTTCACATAACTGAGTTAAATTAAATATCAATAGTAATTTTAAGGGAGTTTTATTCACTATTATCATTTTTGATACCAATCACAATTAAAACTACCTGATATACGACATCCTGTATATTAATAATGTCAATAAAGGCAGTATGTAACGGTTTAAAAGGCTGAATTGAATAATATTAATCCAACAAGTGATTCGCATTTAATTAATATTAGAAAAAAAATAACGGTAATTTTACCGTTATTTTCAAAACCTTGCTACATATTGATATTCTGACAGATACAATTAAATCAAATTAATATATTTTCAGTTTCTGTCCCTAAAAAGCTTATTTTATATCCCGTTGTGCATGAATATTGTAAAAACGATAAAAAATTGTGCACAAAAGTGTTAAAAATGGCATTTTACTGTGCATGATCGGGCCATAAACGGACTTGCTGTATACCTGCTGCGGACCTTCTGCGGATAATGAACGGGTTTCTGCGGGTGTTCTGCGGATAGGCTGCGGGTGGGCATCGGTCTATAGGACCCGCAGAAAAGCCGTAGCCAATCCGATAATACCCCGGACTTGTATGCATTCTGGTCTGTCTATGGTTGGTCTGTAAGATAATTACTGTTATAATTAATAATAGAATTTATCCACACTTTTTTAGTTTGCTAACAAATACAATAGCAAAATGAAATATTTTAAAAGTTATTTTACATGAAACAACCATGCAAATTCAATCAACAATTTTACACAAAGTGCAATGATTGTATTTATTTGAGAGTTCCATCTGACTATTGAAAAAAATTTAAACAGATGAAACAAGAAACAAATCAACATCCCCATTTACACCTGATTAACAGACACATAAAAATACCCCATACTTATCTACAAAAAACTTTAACATAAATTTAACTAAAACAAGCTAAACCTCTCAATTCGGCATGATTATTGCAATTTTACAACTGGAAAGTTTTTTCATTTAAAGTGTACATTTCTACACTTGAAATGTGAATATTACAGTAATAATTACTTTTTTTTACGATAGAGAATTGGTTTTAACAGTGTAACACGAGAGCTATGAAAAAGATATTATTAGCATCATTAACAGCAGTCTTTGTTTTATCTGGTTGTGCAACTTATCAGATGAACAATGCAAGCGTATATGAAGATGATTTATATTATAATCCTTCAGATAAGCCTTTAGCTATTGCTGAAAGTTACTCTTCATTGCCAGCTCCGGATAAAGAAATTCAAAAACAAGATAACAGAACTTATTCTCAATTAAAGAATTCGTATCAACAATCCCCAGCAGCAAAAGAGCAACAAGATATTAGAGATTTTAGTAGTATTCAAAATGAATACACTGATCTTTTAACAGACGATTCTGTTGAAGAAGTTGACACCATGCTCTATTACAATGAAGAAACAGGGTATTGGGTTAATGATTATACAGGATCAGAAATGGACAGAGATTATGCCCAGCGTTTAGCAAAATTTCATGGTCCGTTTGTAGGAATACCATACTGGTCACCATTATACAATGATGTAATATTTGGTAGTGGATTTGACTATAACGTATATGTGGAAGGAGACTATGCTTATGTAGTACCAGAATGGTATAGCCCTTATTATTATAACTGGAGATACGGAAGACCATATAATTATTATGGTGGATGGTATGGTTCTTTTGGATGGAATTACCCATATTCTTCATGGGGATGGGGCTTTGGATTTGGATATAACTACTATAGTCCATATTACAGTTGGGGATACCCATATTATAATAATTATTATCATCATGGATATCCATACCATGGACATAATTATTCTTACGATGTTAACAGAGTAAGATCTCCAAGAGAGGTATATTCAGAAAGGGTAAGTAGTAGTCGTCAATCTGCAGCTACCAAATCTACCAGTACCGGAAATACAGGTTACATTGGCAGAACAAGCAGAACAGCTCAAAACCCAACAAGAACATCAGGTAGTACTTCTGCAACAACAAGAACAACCAGAGCGTCTTACAACAGAACAACCGGTACACCGACTACAAAGTCGACACAAACAACCAGTACAACAAGAACAAGAAGTAGCTACACTCCTACTTATACAAGAACTTCTACAAGTGGAACAAATACAAGAAGTACATATAACAGAAGTTCAAGAAGTAGTAGTTCATCTACTAAGAGTTCAACATCAGGTAGTAGCTACAGCAACACAAGAAGTAGTAGTAGTAAATCTTATTCAACAGGTAGTGCTAACACCAATCGTTCAAGCTATAACAGATCAAGCAGCTCTTCATCTTCAAGATCATATACTCCTTCTTACAATAGAAGCTCAAGTTCTAGTTCTGGGTCTTCATATTCCGGAACAAGTACAAGAAGTAGTAGTAGTAGTAGCAGTGGAACAAGAAGTTCAAGCGGAAGCAGTAGCAGATCAAGTGGTGGAAGCAGATCCGGAGGTAGACGATAATCAAAATAACTTAATCTAACTAAACTTTTTTAGAACAACTCAATTGAATACTATGATAAAGGTTAAAACTATAATATTAAGTGCAATGAGCTTAATGGCAACAAGCCTTATTAATGCTCAAACTTATGAGGATGTTTTAAGATATTCTCAACCACAATATAGTGGAACTGCACGATCAGTTGGAATGGGAGGCGCCTTTGGATCCCTTGGGGGTGACTTTAGCTCCCTTAGCATAAACCCTGCTGGTATTGGCGCATACCGCTCTTCTGAATTTTCTTTTACTCCTGCTATAACACTAAATAAAACGGAGAGTAATTTTAATAATCTGGGAACTACAACTTTAACAAACGTTCCTACAGAAGATAATAAATCAAAACTGGCAATAAACCAGATTGGTTATGTTGGAACATACAGACCAATGAGGGAAACGACTAAAGGGTTAGTAAGTACACATTTTGCAATTGGATACAACAGAAACAACAACTTTAATTACAGATCAATGGCATACGCAAGGAATGTTTCTAATTCCATGACTGATATGTTCGTAATTAATGCAGACTATTCTGATCCAACATACTTAAGCGGAGCAACAGGATTAGCATATGATGCTTACTTAATAGATCTGGAAGATCCGGATTCAGGTGATTTATTTTATACAAACTATTTTTTAGCAGACGATAAAGTACATCAAACAAGAATCATTGAAAAAGATGGCTATTCCGGAGAATTCAATTTTACATTTGGAGCTAACATCAGTAACTTTGTTCTTGTTGGAGGTAGCTTAAATATTAACTTATTAAATTATAAAGAAGATTCAAATTATTTTGAGGAGTTTAGTGAAGACAATGCAGCGGTTGGTTCAACAGATCCGAATTTTAATCACTTTTCTCTTTCTGATTATTTAAATGCTTCCGGAGCAGGAATGAATCTTAAACTTGGAGTCATATTAACACCTACAAAAGGATTACGAGTAGGACTTGCATATCATACTCCAACCTGGTATAGTATAGAAGAGGAATACGGTAGCCGAATTGATGGTGTATTTTATAATACTATTGATGATATTGGTTCTAATAAGACATATGCTTATTATGATGGAGAATATGATTATAAGTTTCAGACTCCTGATAAATTAGTAGCCAGTGCTTCATATATTCTTGGAAAGTGGGCAATATTTAGTGTTGATTATGAAAGAATCAATTATGCAAACGCTAAATTCAAAGCTTCTGTAGATGACTGGAACGATATCACTATTATTAATGAGCAAAATGAGATCATTAAAGATATTTTTACAACTGCTAATAATTTTAGAGCAGGAGCAGAATTTAGATTAAATAAACAATTCAGTCTTCGTGGTGGATATGCACTTCAGGCATCTCCTTATAAGGAAGATCCGAAAGACAATGAAATTAAAAGTATATCAGCAGGATTAGGCTACAGATTTAACAATTACTTTTTTGATGTAGCATATAAGTTATCCTCATACAATATAAATTATTACAACTATAATTGGGATTCATCTTACGACCAATATATTGGAGCCCCTCCAATTGTAAAAACAGATGTAAAGGATAATAATATTGTATTTACTTTTGGAGTGAAATTTTAAAAGTAAACATTAAAACAAAATTAAACCCCGATGTTCAATTAAGATCATCGGGGTTTAATTTTATATTATATTCTCTATTACTATCTGATCATACCAGCAGCAACAGTCTCATTTGTACCTTCATCAACAAGAATAACACTTCCTGTAATTCTGTTTTGAATATATGCATCAATATGAAGAGGCTTTGTAACTCTTAACGAGATTTTAGCAATATCATTCATACCAACCTCTTTATCATCCTCATTTTTCTCCAATGTATTAATATTCATCTTATAATGAACATCTGTTACCATACATCTGGCATCTGCTGAAGTGTGGCGGATAATATATTTTCCTCTTGGAATCAATTTTCGCTCATTAAACCAACAAACCATCATCTCAACATCCTGAGTTGTATTTGGCTTATTGTCTGTTTTTACAAGCATATCTCCTCTACTAATATCTATTTCATCTTCAAGTGTAATAGTTACAGACTGCGGAGCAAAAGCTTCTTCTAAAGTATCTTCAAAGAAATCTATTGTTTTCACTTTTGAGGTAAAACCTGATGGTAATACTGTAATAGGATCACCAACCTTAACAGCTCCTGAAGCTATTCTACCTGCATATCCTCTATAATCAGGGAATTCAGCAGTTTGAGGACGAACTACATATTGAACAGGGAAACGGAAATCCTGATGATTAACATCACTGCTAATATGAATGTTTTCTAATAAGTGTAATAATGTAGGTCCCTGATACCAATCCATTTTTGCAGAACGATCCACAACATTGTCTCCTTTAAGAGCACTAATTGGCACAAAGCGAATATCTTTAACATTTAATTTTGATGAGAAACCATCAATATCGTTCTTGATTTTCTCAAAAGTTTCCTCTGAGTAATCAACTAAGTCCATTTTATTTACACAAACAATAACATGCGGAATTTGCAATAAAGATGCAATATAAGCATGACGCATTGTTTGTTCAAGCACACCATGACGAGCATCAACCAAAATAATAGCAACATTGGCTGTACTTGCTCCTGTAACCATATTTCGTGTATACTGAATATGTCCTGGAGTATCTGCAATAATAAACTTACGTTTAGGAGTTGCAAAATAACGATATGCTACATCAATAGTAATCCCTTGCTCTCTCTCTGCTCTTAATCCATCTGTCAATAAAGCAAGGTTTACTTCTTCATTTCCTATTCTTTCACTAGCCTTTTCGATAGCTTCCATTTGATCTTCAAAAATGGCTTTACTATCATATAAAAGTCTACCTATTAAAGTACTTTTACCATCATCAACACTACCAGCAGTGGTGAATCGTAAAAGTTCCATATCTAAATATCCTGAATTTTTATCGCTCATAATAATTTGATGCTTAACTTAAATGGTTAAAAATACCCTTCTTTTTTACGATCTTCCATTGCTGATTCTGATCTCTTATCATCAGCACGACCACCTCTTTCAGTTGTTCTTGTTGCAGCAACTTCCTGAATAATATCTTCAACATTATCAGCTTGTGAAAGAGTTAATCCAGTACAGGTAATATCTCCAATAGTTCTACATCTAACATCCATCTCAATTTCTTCTTCACCTGGCTTTAACTGCATAAATGGAGCTTTAAACATCCATACGCCATCGCGATTAAATACTTTACGCTTATGTGTAAAATATAAATTTGGCAATTCTATATTTTCCATATAAATATATTGCCAAACATCCATTTCAGTCCAGTTACTAATAGGGAAAACTCTAAAGTGCTCACCCATGTGCTTACGTCCGTTAAAGATATTCCATAACTCAGGACGCTGATTTTTTGGATCCCACTGACCAAATTCATCCCTATGAGAGAAAAATCTTTCTTTTGCACGCGCTTTTTCTTCGTCTCTACGACCACCTCCCATAGCTGCATCACATTTTAATTCTTCCAATGCATCTAAAAGAGTTACTGTTTGCAGCTTATTACGAGAAGCATTTATTCCTTTTTCCTCAACTGCTTTTCCTTGATCAATTGAATCCTGAACATAACGAACGATGCATTTTGCACCTGTTTTTTCCATTAGGTCATCTCTGTAATCAAGAGTTTCCTGGAAATTATGTCCTGTATCAATGTGTAATAATGCAAAAGGAACTTTAGCAGGATAAAAAGCTTTACGTGCTAAATGAAACATTACAATAGAATCTTTCCCTCCGGAAAATAACATCACCGGTCTTTCAAACTGAGCAGCTACTTCACGAATCACAAAAATAGATTCTGCTTCAAGTTCCCTGAGGTGATTAATCTGGTATTTATCCATAGTTTTATATTGATGTTTACCTATTAAGGTTTTAAAAACAGTGGCCAAAGTTAATGAATTTTAATTTTTGACCTAGTTCAACTAAACAAAAATATCCCACTAATTAGTAGGATATTAAAATAAGCAATTAAAATGCTCTGTATTTTAGTCTAAAGTTTCAATATCGTCTGTATCAAAACTCTTATTGTATTGAGTCATTGCTCTTAAACTCATTCCAACGTTAGAGAAACCTCCATCATGGAAAAGGTTCTGCATTGTAACTTTTTTAGTTAAATCAGAGAACATTGCTATACAATAATTTGCACAATCTTCAGATGATGCGTTTCCAAGAGGAGACATTCTTTCAGAGAAGTCCATCAACCCATCAAAGCCTTTAACTCCACTTCCTGCTGTTGTCATTGTTGGTGATTGAGAAATTGTATTTACTCTTACTTTTCTTTCTCTACCAAAAATATATCCGAAGCTACGAGCTATTGATTCTAAAAGAGCTTTAGCATCTGACATATCGTTGTATCCATAAAATGTTCTTTGCGCAGCAACATAAGATAAACCTAAAACAGATCCCCATTCGCTGATAGCATCCATTTTAAATCCTACTTGTAACATTTTATGAAATGAAATAGCAGAAATGTCTAATGTTTTATTTAGATAGTTATAATCAAGGTCGTGATATACTCTTTTTTTACGAACATTTAACGACATTCCGATTGAGTGAAGTACAAAGTCAATTTTTCCACCTAATACTTCCATTGATTTTGCAAAAACGGTCTCTAAATCTTCAACACTTGTAGCATCTGCCGGAATAATCTCTGCATTACACTTTTGTGATAATTCATCAAGAGTTCCCATTCTACAAGCAACAGGGGTATTTGATAAAGTAAAAGTTGCTCCTTCTGCGTGAGCCAATTCTGCCACTTTCCATGCAATAGACATATCGTTTAATGCACCAAAAATAATTCCCCTTTTTCCTTTTAATAAATTATATCCCATTTTAATATTTATTTTGAGCGTACAAATATATATCAATATAGCAGTTACAAAAACACTAAAGTTTAAATATTTATCACTTTAACGTAATTTAATTAAAACCACCATTGATATCAAACTAATATACAACTAATTAACTACTCCCAACAAATCTTTAGCATTTGAAAGAGCAGCATCAGTCAGGTTACTTCCACTAAGCATTTTTGCAACCTCTGTTATTCTGTTATCAATAGATAATTCTTCAATACTGGTTTGCGTAGTATGCTGATTATCTTTCTTATATACCTTATAATGTTGTTTTCCTTTTACTGCAATTTGAGGTAAATGCGTAATACTAATAACTTGAATGTTATTTGAAATTTCCTGCATAATTTTACCCATTTTATCAGCTACTTCACCAGAAACACCAGTATCAATCTCATCAAAAATAATTGTAGGTAAACCTTTTGAAATAGATAATAAGGATTTAATACACAACATCACCCTTGACATCTCCCCTCCCGAAGCAACCTTAGGAATAGCAGATAATTCACCATTTTTATTTGCTGAGAAAAGAAACTCTATATCATCGATACCTGAGGCTGAAAATTCATCCAAAACATTATATTCAACTTTTAATACTGCATTTGGCATTCCTAATTCAAGCAGCTGTCCTGTAAGTGTATTTTCGATTGTTTTAAATACTTTCTTTCTGGAATCTGATAATTTCTTACTTACTATTTTTAACTCACCTGCTGCTTTATCTATCTCTTTTTGTTTTGCTTCTAAATCTTCATCAAAAGATGATATTTTTTGCAGCTGTCTTTCTAAGTCGTCTTTTATTTCAATTAATTCGGCAACACTTTCTACTTTATGCTTTTGTTGTAAAGAAAATATCTGATCTAATCTTGCGCTCACAAATTGTAATCTCTCAGGATCATATTCAATCCCTTCCATTACACCATCCATATCTTTAATTAAATCATCTAAATCAAGGTAAGCTGAATCAATTCTTTTCAGCCATCCATCTACATCAGATAAGTAAGATGAAATCTTCTCCAGATTTTTTAAAGATTCTTTCATTGCATTCAAAACTGGAAAACTATCTCCATTAAAAGTCTCCACCACACTAAACAATCCACCTTTAACTTCCTCTGCATGAGATAAAAGCTCTTGCTCTTTCTCTAACTCTTCCTGCTCTCCTGCAACCAATTTTAGTTCCTGCAATTGATTAAACTGAAATTGCATATAATCAACATCCTCATTCAGTTTTTGATTTTGTTCTTCAAGCTCTTTCTTTTCCTTTTCAAGCTTTTTAAGGATCTTAAATTTACTTTTATATAAATCTAAAACTTCTCTGTTTTGAGCAACCGTATCAACTACATTTAACTGAAAACCAGTATCTCCTAACAATAAGTTTTGATGCTGCGAATGAATATCGATTAATAGATGTGCTATATTTTTTAAAAAGCCAAGATTTACCGGAGTATCATTTACAAAAGCTCTTGATTTTCCATTTGCAAGAATTTCTCTTCGAACAAGAGTAATATCTTCATAATCAATATCCTCTTCTTCAAAAAGAGCTTTAAAACCATAATCTGAAATATCAAATTCGGCCTCAATAACACTTTTCTTTTCTTTGTTTTTAAGAACTGAAACATCGCTTCGCTGACCAAGTACCATAGCCAGAGCACCCAACATAATAGATTTCCCGGCCCCTGTTTCTCCTGTTATTACAGAAAAGCCGTTTTTAAAATCTATTTTTACCTGATCTATTAAAGCGTAGTTTGAAATAAATAATGATTTAAGCATAAAATAAAATCTAACGAATGCTACTGATTTATTTTTTCGGTATACTTATTTGAATTTGCAGGATCCACTTCTGTAAGAACTTCAATGGCTCTTTGTTTTTCCATTGAAAAAGATTCTGAAAATATATTAATTAACTCATCTGATTTAGCATCAAAAAACAATTCCATAGCATAAGTACCAGGACGTTGACGATGTACTTTGGTTAATTTTTCAATTGCAGATAATACTTCTTTTCTGCCATCTTCAGGCTTTTCACTCATTTTATCTAATCCTAAACGATGATATTGATAAATACATTCCCTTAAAGGACGATGAATTTCATTTAAATAATTTTCGACGAACCAATATCTGTTTGTTTTACTCTCATAAGAACGCCATCCAGAATAGCGCGAATTTTGAGACATATTCACAATCTTCTCGGCCATCTCCATATATTTAGTACCTCCATTCTTAGAAAATGAATCATAATCCAAACCTAAAATAACATAAGCATAATAAGCTATCACGCCCACTAAATTGGACTCTACAGAATTTTGATTAAATATTAAGGGCTCAAATTCTTCGTATTTAAATTTAAACTCCTGATCTAAATAATTAAATAACATAGTTCTGTAAGCCGAGTTATAAACAGGTCTGCGAGCCTGAACTTGAATTGTCCCTGAAAATTCATTTGCAGACACAACCTCTTTAATATTAATTAAAATACTACACTCAATCCTTTCTTCAGGACTAAAAACATTATCTGTCCATATCTGTCCGTTTACAAACTCCATAATGGCAGTTTGCATAGTTTCATATACTTGTTTATTCGTTCCCTGAACACTTGGCGAAACCACAGAAACACTACACTGCAATTCCTGAGCATTAGAAAATAAATACGATGATAAAAACAAGATGATAAACAGATACTTTTTCACAAATGTTCGTTTTGAATTTTAACAATATTCTATAGGGATACAATTTTATTTACAATATCAATTGCAACTTCCCTCTTAGTCTTTAACGAAAACTCTTCTTTATTATTATCACTATCAATTATTGTAATTTGATTTGTATCATGACCAAACCCAGCTCCTTTATTCTCTAAAGAGTTCAAAACAATAAAATCAAGATTCTTTTCCTTTAATTTTTTTTGAGCATTAGTTAATGCATTTTGAGTTTCCAGAGCAAATCCTACTAATAATTGTCCCTCCTTTTTTATTTCGCCAAGCTTTTGAGCAATATCAACAGTTGCTTTTAATTCAACAACCATCTCATCCTTATCGCTTTTCACTTTTTGATCTGCACAAACCACTGGTGTATAATCAGCAACCGCTGCTGAAAGCACGGCGCCATTACAATCAGGAAACACTTTAGCGCATGCTTCATACATTTCTTGCGCAGATACTACACTATTTAATTCAATATTAGGATGTTTTACATCAACACTTGTTGGTCCGGATACTAAAATCACTTTAGCACCTCTTGACGCTAGTTCTTCCGCAATACTATACCCCATCTTACCACTGGAGAAATTACCAATAAATCTGACCGGATCTATTTTTTCATAAGTAGGACCAGCATTAACTAAAAATTTTCTACCTGAAAGTTGATTGTTTTTTTTATCCTGCTGTTTCTGGAAAAAAGAAATCAACTCTTCAACTATGGTTTCCGGCTCTGCCATACGACCTTTACCGCTTAAACCACTTGCCAATTCACCCGTTTCTGCCTCAATCATATGAACACCATCCTCTTCAAGACATTTCATATTTCTTTGATTTGCAGGATGCAGATACATATCTAAATCCATTGTAGGAGCTACAAACACAGGACAGCGAGCAGAAAGATAGGTTGTTACTAATAAGTTGTCGGCAATAGCATTGGCCATTTTACCCATGGTATTTGCTGTTGCAGGTGCAATAATCATGGCATCAGCCCATAATCCCATATCTACATGACTATTCCAATCTCCATTTTCAGGGTTGTAAAAATCAACCATAATAGGATTTTTCGACAAGGTAGCCATTGTTAAAGGAGTAATAAACTCTTTAGCTTTTTCTGTCATCAAAACCTTAACCTCTGCCCCGTTCTTCACCAGTAAGCGAGTTAAAAAAGCAGATTTATATGCAGCAATACCTGCAGAAACACCTAATATTATTTTCTTTCCTTTTAACATCGAGATTTTTATAAACAAAAAAAGATAAAAGAAATATCAATAACCTCCTTTACCTTTCTTAATTTTTTTAAAAGAAACAGACTATTAAAGAACTAGTTTTCTTCAGTACCTGCATTTCGATAATAAACCTTATCCTCTACAAATTCTTGAGTAGCGATTGATGAAGGCTTTGGTAATCTTTCGTAAAATCTTGATATTTCAATTTGCTCACGATTTTCAAAAACTTCTTCCAAGTTATCAGTATAAGAAGCAAATTCCTGAAGTTTTTTATTCAACTCCTCTTTCATTTCCACACTAATTTGGTTAGCTCTTTTAGCAATAACATTTATTGACTCATAAACATTACCAGTACCTTCTGAAAGCTTTTGAGTATCCCAAGTAATTGTACTACTCGGAGCATTTGATTTTTTATAATCCATGATAATAAAATTATTATTCTAATTTACGTCGTCAAATTTAACTTCTTTTGAGGCATGTTCAAAAATTTTCACTGCCTTCTCCATATATTCACTCTTCGGAAATTCATTGATAAATGAGTAATATTCATCAATAGCCTCCCTCATACGTTCTTCTTTCTTTTCTAAAATACTATTCTCAGCTTGTATATATTTTGCTTCCAATATTAAAAAAGATAGTTCCTCTCTATACTTTGTATCAGGATAATCTTTTAAACTATTTTGAGCAGCAATAACTGCTGATTGATAATTATTTCCCATATAATTACCTAAATTAAAGTAAAGCTTAGCTGATAAATAACTCTTATACACTAATTTATCTCTTAATTCTGTAATTAACCTTTCTGCTTCTTCAACTTTTGGGCTATTAGGGAACAAATTAATAAACAACTGAAATTCATTAATTGCATTATATGTATCAGTTTGATCTAACCTTGGCTTAGGCGATGTCATATAATAACAATAAGCACTCATAAACTGACATTCTTCAGCATAATCACTTGACGGAAATGTTTTATAAAACTGACGAAAATAATGTCCTGACATGATAAAATCATTCAATCCATACAAACATTTCGCATATGTAAAACTTATAGTTTCAGCCTTATCAGTACCTCTATATATGCTCTGGAGTTCATTTAATAAAGTTGCAGCACGCATAAAGTCTTCTGCTTCATAATACTCCATTGCCTTAGTATATTTCATCTCATAATCAGTACTTTTCAACAACTTTTGATACTGACTACAACTAATTAACAATGGAAGAATTACCAGAACAAATATTATCTTTTTCATGTATATATAATGTATTTTTTGTTGTAACCTGTAACTATTCATACCAATAATCCTTAATTATAAAGAATATTCATCATGACTTGCTACATAAAATATTAAAATAAAACACCGAAACATATGATAACCAATAATTTAACCTTTCGATTACCAAACATTCAATATTACAATTATTTTTTACAACGTGCAAAGATAAAATATTAAAATGAAACAACCATACATTTAAGTAGGTACCGTTACTACATTAACTAAATTTTAAGGTTTAGGCTTCATTTAATTAAAATAAAACACACTGATTTACACGTAATTTCGCACTTCTGTAAATTTAAACACATGAATCACACATTGATTATTAAAAAATATTACCTTTGCGCCGTTAATTTATAATAAGATATACGACGTGGATATTTTTGATAAAATAAAGAACATGGGACCGCTTGGTCAATACGGAAAAGCTGCACATGGTTATTTTACATTCCCTAAGCTTGAAGGTGAAATTGGTCCCAAGATGAAATTCAGAGGTAAAGAAGTACTAACTTGGAGTTTAAATAATTATTTAGGACTAGCAAATCATCCTGAGGTAAGAAAAGCTGATGCTGATGCTTCTGCAGAATATGGTTTAGGATATCCTATGGGTGCTCGTATGATGTCTGGTCAAACGAGTAAGCATGAAGAACTAGAAGCTGCATTAGCTGAATTTGTAGGTAAAGAAGATTCTTACCTTTTAAATTTTGGCTATCAGGGTATGGTATCTATTATTGATACTTTAGCATCTAGAAATGATGTTATCGTATATGATTCAGAATCCCATGCTTGTATTATGGATGGAATCTTTTTACACAAAGCTAAAGGTGGAAAAAGTTTTGTTTTCCCTCATAATGATATAGCTCGCTGTGAAAAGATGCTTGAATTTGCTAAAAAGAGAGCAACTGAAACAGGTGGAGGAATTTTAGTTATTACTGAAGGTGTATTTGGTATGGCTGGAGACCTTGGTGCTTTAGATAAGATTGTTGCTTTAAAAGATAAATTTGAGTTCCGATTATTAGTTGATGACGCTCATGGTTTTGGTACTATGGGACAAACAGGAGCTGGAACTGCTGAACACTTTGGTGTAACAGAAGGTGTGGATGTGTTATTTAGCACATTTGCTAAGTCGATGGCAAGTATTGGTGCTTTTGTTGCTTCAAGCGAAGATGTAATTAATTATTTGAGATATAACTTACGTTCTCAAATATTTGCTAAATCGCTACCTATGCCACTTGTGATAGGAGCACTTAAACGACTTGAATTATTAAGATCTCAGACTGAGCTTAAAGATAATCTTTGGAAAGTTGTAAATGCTTTGCAAAAAGGACTTAAAGAAGCTGGTTTTGACTTAGGAAAAACAGAATCTCCTGTTACTCCAGTATTCCTTAACGGTTCTGTTCCAGAAGCTACTCAATTAACAATGGACTTAAGAGAAAACTACAGCATTTTCTGTTCTATCGTAGTTTATCCAGTAATTCCAAAGGATCAGTTGATGTTAAGAATTATCCCAACTGCCGTTCACACATTAGAAGATGTTGAATACACAATTAAGGCATTTGCTGAGATTAAAGAGAAATTAGAAGCGGGAGCTTATAAAAGTGATAAGATTGCAAATATCTTATAAGCAATCTAACTTAGATAAAATATTAAAAGAGGTTTTGATTTTCAAAACCTCTTTTTTTTTAATACTGTTTAGCAATATATACATCAGAATAATAATGATTAATAATATCATTCATATTCTTTCCTGCTTTTGACATAGCCATTGCTCCTACCATACACAATCCAGCTCTGTGTCCTTTACCAGCCCCTACAAATACAACTTTATTTTCGTTGGTAATTAATTTTGAAATAAATGCCAGACTTGGTAGTTTCAAATATGCAGCAAATAACATTAAGTTTTGTTCTGAGATTACAATTTCTTCTTGATCATTAATTAGATTGACTTTCTGAACAGTTCCTCTATCATTTCTTTCTTCAATGATAAAATCTTTCAATCCATCAATACCATAATTGAACTTATTCTTTAATATTTCAGTTATTTCACTTAACTCAACCTCTACCCGCCATCTAAAAAGTCTATTTCTATCACCAATATCTTCTGAAATCATTTTGTCAATAACTTCCAAATCCTGTGTTTTGCAGTAGAAATCTTCCGGATGATAAATCCACGATTGCACCTCCTCATTAGTTAAGGAACCAACATTATCTCTTCTTTCTGCATCTTTCAGATTATTTAGATGCTCATTAAACCCCTGATTCCCTCGGTAATAAATACTTTCAGGAATTCCGCCACAACAAAAAGTATAAGGAAGAGCTACAATTTGACTATTATAAAATAAAACATCGCCTTTTGTGTCTTCTACAGCTTTCCTTAATATCTCATTACCTTCAATTGAAATCCCTTTGTATTTAAACTCTAACTGTTCAGGTTTTGGGCTAATAAAATTATTTAGGTATAACAATAACTCCTGCGAAGTCTTTTCTTTTATAAATGAAGTTGTATTTAATTCATTAATATATTTTACCATATAGCTCCGATAAACAATTACCATAGCCTTAAGAAATTCGAATTGATCATTAGTTGCAAACCTACGATCAAGTATACTACTTATAAAAAAATCAACATCAACAATATTTTGAACCTCTATAGTATCATTCTCTATGTCGATATATACTGCACCTCTATAATAGTATTTCTCTTCTACAGCAACACCTTTTTCCTTAACCACAAAGAAGCTATCACCCCACATTCGTGGAGATAATTCTGTTTGTTTATCTACTATAATAATTTCTTTATCATCCTCAAGGTAAATCCTATCGTCTTTTAAATACAAATTCCAGTCACCACTCAGACACCTTTGTGTTTCCCCTAAGAAATACTCACCTTCTAATGAAATAAATAAGTTTTTACTTTTTAATATATCAATGGTTAATTTGGGATCATTCATTTTTAAAATGTTTAAATATCGAATGGATACTATTTTAAATAAAACGCCTCTTTTAATTTAGGCAATAAAGGTTTAAATATATCTGTTAAACTACTAAAACTATACGAAATTTGTTCATAAATACTTTTTACAGATTCCTCTGTTAAGTTATTATAATACAAACTGTCATTTACAATAAACATCCCCATCAACTCCAATGCTCCGGGAAAAATCTTAATCTTACCAGGCGATGAATCATAATATTGAACCGGTTTTTGTACCACCCGAGGAAAGATCACCAATACATATTCATCATTATTACAATAGGAACAATAATTAATATAAGGATATTTAGATAAAGAATAACTTCTACCCAATAACTTTTCTAGTTCTAAATATACATTAAAAATCCATTGGTAGTTTTTGGACTTAATTACAAATGCAGATCTTATCTGCTTTTTTAGAAGACTTATTTCAATATTTTCGTCTGCAAAGACTGAAGATAAGCAAACACCAGAATCGATGTCATTAGTTAATGGAAAATAGTCTTTTTTTAGTATCTGTATGGTAAAATGTCTTTTAACTTCATCAGGAAAGGAAATTCCGTCAGATAAAACAACTGAACCTTTATAAATCTGAGCTATTGAAAGTATATTTTTAACTTTCTCAATATCTTTCTTTCGATAGTGCGTTTTATCAACTGCTAAAACATATTTTTTAAAAACAGATTGAAGGTGATTTATGATAGCATACTTATCACTCAATACTCTTTTATAAGATTTATCTTTAGCATCTAGTCTTGCACAAATACTACAATTATTGAGATCTACTTTCTGTAATATTTGATTCACTTCTGTTTGAGAGAATAGCTTTAATACCTGAACATTGAAATTATCAAACTTAAGCAGTTTATAATTTTCGATATATTCAGCATTAAATTCTGACTCTATATTTTCAAGTTTTAAAAGCATAAAAAATGGAAGACCTTTACACAAAAATAAGGCCTTCCATCATATAATAAACTATCTAATGTCTTAAATAATTAATTTTCACTTAAAAATCTTTCAGCATCAATTGCAGCTTTACAACCTGAACCTGCTGCTGTAACAGCCTGACGATATTGGTTATCCATTACATCTCCACATGCAAAAACACCAGGAACATTGGTTTTAGATGTATTTGCAATTGTTTTAATATAACCTACCTCATCCACATCAAGATAGTCTTTAAAAATATCTGAGTTTGGAGTATGACCTATAGCTAAGAAGAATCCATCAATGTCAATTTTCACTTCTTCTTCATTAACCTGTCCTTTATTTTTCCATAAAATAGCACCTTCAACAACGCCATTTCCTGTTAATCCTTTAGTTTGATGTTTCCATAAAACCTCAATATTTTCAGTCTCAAGTAAACGATCTTGCATTACTTTAGAAGCTCTTAATACATCTCTACGAACAATTAAGTAAACCTTTTTTGCAAGTCCTGCTAAATATAAAGCCTCTTCACAAGCAGTATCTCCACCTCCTACTACTGCAACTACTCTGTTTCTATAAAAGAATCCATCGCAAGTAGCACAAGCAGAAACTCCTCCTCCTGCATATTTTTGCTCATCCTCTAAACCTAAATACTTAGCTGTAGCTCCAGTTGCAATAATTAAAGTCTCTGCTTCAATAACCTTACTGCCGTCAATAGTTACTTTAAATGGTCTTTCTGAAAGATCAGCTGCAGTAGCATAACCAAAACGAATATCTGTTCCAAAACGGCCTGCTTGCTTCTTTAAATCTTCCATCATCTCCGGACCTGTAATTCCATCAGGATACCCTGGAAAATTCTCTACTTCAGTTGTTGTTGTTAACTGTCCTCCAGGTTGCATTCCTTCATACAAAACAGGGCTTAAATTAGCTCTTGCAGCATAAATTGCAGCAGTATAACCTGCAGGTCCTGAACCAATAATTAACACCTTTGCTTTTTCTACTTCAGATGCAGTATTATTATTTTTTTCTTCATTAGCACCCAAATCCATTTTTTCAAATAATGCCATAATTATATATATTTTTCGATTATCTAATTAAAAATCACAACAAAGTAACAAATTTATACTTTGCCGTTTCATGATAAATTTAATTTTTATAAAAATAATGAACCCTAAAACATTAAAATAGTTCATTCTAAATTATTATATATTTCAATTGAATCTACATCTACCGATAATCCGGCTGCAGCACCTAATCCATTAACTACGTTACTATATACATTAGATTGTTCATAAAAGGGATCTTCTCTAAATGCATCTTGCTCTGAAACTGAGCGTATATACTCGTAATACTCATTAGATAAAGAAAACAAATAAAAATGAAGACTCTTTTTCTCATCTAATCCTGAATTTACTATATAAATATTAGGTATTAAAAAAGTTAACGAATAAAACTGTCCATTAAATAATAAGTCATCAAAGGTACTTTGATAATCAATTTCGGCCAATAATGTAGCCTCATAATCTCTAGAAATAAAAACTTTATCATTTTCAACAATATCCACAGTTTCAACCTGCCTTATATTAGTCCCATTCTCAACAATATCTGAATAACTATCAACTCTTAATTGATAAAAATTAGATTCTCCTGACGGATCAAAAAAACTTAATTTACACTGAAGCATTTCTTCTTCTATATTCTCATCATTGAACTCTAGCACCCTTACAGTATCAATCAATACAATTTGAACCGGTTCAGGAATTACAGTATTAGAATATACACTAATACTGTCATTTACATCAACTTCAATATTTATTGTATCATTATAAGAAAGATCTACATTCTCAATAGAAAACCATTCTTCACCATCAGGATATTTATCCGATATTATTAATTCGTTATTAAGAGAAATATTAAGTGTACTATTTGTAATCCCTTCGTATTCCTTTTGTGATAATATATCAGTTGTATAACTCAGATGAACCTTTAAAGTACTATCTGGCATAGGGAAAGTGTACAAAACAATTTTCGACTGCTGGTTTTCGATCTGATAATCAATACTTTTTTCGCAAGAAGAACACAATATGGCACATATAAGAAGTATCAAAAAGCTTTGCGCTAGTTTACTACTATTCTCAAAATACTTATAAAACCAATTCATGTACAAATAATTAAGTTTGTTTATCAAAATCTTAAAGTATACCTAATATATGGTAATGGAAAGGGAAATATACTTAACTGTTTTAATTCCCTGGTAATATTACCAGAATCATCTTCTGTATTTGAAAAATATAAGGAGAAAGCATTTTGTCTTCCATAAACATTATAAATTCCCAAACTCCAGATTCTCTCCCCTAACCTGTTTTTCTTTTTAAAATTAGCACCAATATCCAACCTATGAAAAACAGGCATTTTATAGCCATTATATGTTGAAATATACTCAGAATAGTTATCTGTTGTTCCTACAGAACTAGACGGCAAACTCGGACTATAATATTTTTGAGACGGAAGGGTAACTGAATTACCTGATCCAAATAACCATGTTACTGAAAGATCTACTTTTGAGTTTAACACATAGTTCCCAAAAATTCCAATATCATGCCTCCGGTCATTTGTAGTAGGAAAGCTTTTCCCATTATTTAATTCTGCAAATCTCTGTTCAGACTTTGCTAACGTATAGCCAATCCATCCTGAGAATTTTCCTGTTTTTTTATGAATTAATAATTCAACACCTTTAGACTTACCATCTCCGGAAACTAAATTGTTATCCCATAAATTAGAATACAAGTTAGAGGCACTTTCTTCACCAAAAGCAAGTAAATTCTCATAGTGCTTAAAATATCCGATTACAGAGAAATCAAATCCCTTTTTAATTTCTAATTTATATCCTAAAGAATACTGATTTGCATGCTGTGGTTTTATATCCTCTGTAACTGGTATCCATAAATCGGTAGGTAAAGAAACAGAGGATGATGTTAACAGATGCATATATTGAGTCATTCTGGAATATGATCCTTTGATGGCTAACCTTGGAAAGATCAAATATCTAAAAGACAACCTTGGCTCTATTGATTTGTAAATTTTATTTTTTATTCCATAAAATGAGGTATGCAATCCTGCATTCAATTTTAAATTTTGAGTAACATTAAAATCATCCTCGAGATATAAATAAAATTCATTTCCATGAACATTATCCCCTCCAATTGTCGAATCTACAACAGATTCTGTATTATATGATTCCCGAATAAGATCTGCACCTGGATTAAATGTGTGAAAAATATAATTTCCTCCGAATCGTACATGATGATTTGGTTTAAAGAAATAATCATAGTCTACTTTTGCCATATAATCTTTTATACCACTATAATATTTCTGCTCAAAATAATTCCAATCGTTATTACTGATTAAATGAGCCTCATAACCAACAGAATAGGTATAATCACTATATGCTAATGAAATATTTGAAAATAATTTATCATTATATATTTTATTCCATCTAAAAGAAGTAACTGTATTTCCCCAACCTGAATAATTTTCGTTATTAATGTCTATCTGTTGGTTCCCTTCATCTGGCTGATTGGGATTACGTACTTTCTGAAAATTATATTTTGTATAAACCTTATCTCTACCCCCATAAAAGCTTAGGTAAAGTCTGTTTTTATCATTTAACTTATGCGTTATTTTAGCATTGGAATCATAAAAATAAAAGGACGTTCTTGTATTGGATGACTGCTGTAAAATATAGGAGACCAAATCATAATATGAACGTCTGAATGATAAACTAAAGGTTGTTTTTTCTTTATGTAAAGGACCATCTAATGCTAGTTTTGAGGACATCATTCCCAAACTTGCTGTTCCATGAATTGCTGAATTATTTCCATCTTTCAACCTCACATCCACAACAGAGGATAAGCGTCCGCCATAACGAGCAGGAAAACCTCCTTTAGTTACAGTAACTTTATTAATTGCATCTTCATTAAAAACAGAGAAAAAGCCAAATAGGTGAGAGATATTATAAACAGGAACATCATCCAACAAAAATAAATTCTGATCTGAACCACCTCCACGAACATACAATCCACTAACTCCTTCGCTACCACCATTAATCCCTGGTAAAAGCTGCAAAGTACGAGCAACATCAACTTCTCCTAAAAAGGCAGGAACTTTTCGTATTTGTTCAACTGGAAGATTTATAGTACTATTTCTTGAAGAATTTATTCCTTCCGGTGTTATAAAACTTACAACAGGAACTTCCGTAAGTAAATCGTTTTCAACTAAATTAAAATTAATAATTGTATCACATGTTAGCTTAAATCGATGTTGAATACTATGAAAACCAACATATGAGCAGTTAATTATAACATCACCCTCTTCTAAATCTAAGTTAAAATAGCCGAAATTATTTGTTGTTACGCCTAACCATTTAAATGAATCATAAACAGATGCGCCAATCAAATTTTCTCCATCCTTACTTCTTACAACAAAACCGTGAATATTATACTTATGAGGCAGAAGAGCCTGTTCATCCGGAACTATGATAATCTTATTCTTTCGTTCCGTAAATGTTATAGGACAATCAAAAAAGATTTCTTCAATAAATCCCCGGATGGTATTTCGACTGGAAGATAATGTGATATTATCTTTAAGACAGACTTTATTACTATAGCTAAAAGATATTTTAGTACTATCTTCTATTAATTTAAGTAATTCAACCGTAGATCCAGATTTTCGCCCCACAGTTAATTCTTTCTCTAAAAGTACATTTTGTGCAACAATACTTTCAGATATTCTTAATAGAAAAATAATTAATATCAGATATTTTAAATGACTGTTTGGGGGCATCAATAACAATTTCTGTAAACTCTTGCGAATTTAATCAGAGATTGTTAAAACAGAACCATCGAATTCAATTTTTTTGTTAAAATGAACCTCCAATTCTTCTAAAATTTCATTTAAAGGTTGCTTATTAAAAGTTGTAGTTACTTTTGTATTTTGTTCTTTACCCTTTATTACTATTTTCTTTATTTCAGGAAACGCCTTTTTTAAATCATTACATATTTCACTAAGTGTAGCCTGTTCAAATTTCAAAACACCTGAATTCCAATATAAATCATTAACAAGTGAATTATCTTCCTGAACTTTTCCTTTAGATACAATGGCTCTTTCACCCTTTGTTAATTCAACCCTCTGCTTGTATGCTTCTACTCCTACTTTTCCTGTAACTACAGAAACAAAAACTTTATCGGTTAACTGATTTACATTAAATTCAGTTCCCATAACCGATACTTTCGTATCCCTTACATTTACCTCAAAAGGAGTATTATTATGCACTACCTTAAAAAAAGCTTCACCTGTTAAATCTATTTCTCTACGATCCTGTTCATTCAAAGATTTACAATAAACGATCTTACTGTTTTTATTTAGAACAACTACAGAACTATCTGGTAAAACTATTTTTTCGATTTTATCACTGGATTTAAATGCTGTCATACGCCCAAATCCGGGAACATTCCAATATAAATACCCCATAGAGCTTAATAGCAAAAAGGGTAAAACAATCGCAGCAACTCGTCTAATATTAGGTACAATCCTAAATTTCGTATCAACCTTTTTCTGTTGATTTGTAAAAGTTAAAGAACGCTTCACCTTTTCCAAATCCCCAATTACATCAATTGATGTAAACATCTTAAGCTGTTGGCTATTTTCCCAAAGATATTTTATATGCTCAAACTCTTCTTGATTTTGAATATTAGAATTTTTCCAATTATTCAAAATCAACAAGTCCTGATCAGAAATATCGTTAGTTAAATATCCAACTATTATACGATGTATATTTTCGTTCTTCTTATTCACAATTGAAATTATTTTATCTGTATTACCTACGGATTTTAATGAAAGTTCATCAAACTAAAAAACTCCTCCTGTGGCAAAACTTCTTCTACTTCAACTTCTTCATTTACTATATCTGAAAAATTTTCAGTTTGCTCTGAAGGATTAATTAATTCTGCCAATAATTGTAATAAAAATTCCATAGTTATAATATTTACAGGTTTTGTGAATATATGACAATACAAAATACTTACACACGTAGAGTATTTTTCAAAAAAAATGTATTTAGAATAATTCTTAATTAAATAAGAAATTTAATAAATTAATTAAAACAAAAAGTGTAGTAACTCCAATATATGAAGACAATTTTTGACGCATTTTTTTTAATGCGTTACTAATCTGTGTTTCTACGGTTCTTTTTGATATAGAAAGCTCTTCAGCAATTTCCTGATTCGATTTTCCCTGAAAGCGACTCATCTCGAAAATCTTCTGACATTGATTTGGAAGGGATTTTATAATCTGAAATATTCTATTCTCCAGTTCTGTTTCTTCCATGATATCATAAAAGATACTCTCAGACTCTTTTGTTTCAGCAAATAAAGATGAATGATGATTTCGAATGGTTTGCTCTCGCTTTAAATGGTTGAGACATCTGTTTCGAACAGACTGATATAAATGAGCTTTTAATGATGTGTGAATTTGAATCTCTTCCCTTTTTTCATAAAAATGAACAATAACACCCTGTACTAAATCTCTTGCCATATCTATATCATAAACCAACTTATTAGCAAAAACAACTAGAGGCTGATAATACAATAAAAATATTTGTTCAAAGGCGGCTTCATCACCTTTTGCAAATCTATTTAAGAGTGTTTTTTCGTCCATAAATAATAAATTCCCAACAAAGCTAAACAATTTTTATACCTAATATTAAAAACTGTTATCAACATGTAAAAATTTCACCTGAAATAGCATAAATATTATATAGACATGTTTTTATTAATATGGTTGCAAACGATAGTGCAATTATTTAATAAAACATTTTTTGATAAAGATTATTCCATATAAAATTGTTAAGCTTTTTTATATATTTGCATAAACAAAGTTCGGGATGTGGCGCAGCCCGGTTAGCGCACTGGTCTGGGGGACCAGGGGTCGCAGGTTCAAATCCTGTCATCCCGACAATTAAGGAATTAAAGAAATTCAAAAGCCTGTAAATTGTATGATTTACAAGCTTTTCTGTTTTTTAGTATATCAGTTTAAATCAATGTAAATCATATTTCTGGTGAACTATACGGGAGTAAAATAATAATACTAACTTACTCACTAGAAATCTTGTATTAAACTAACATTCAACTCAATACAAGAATTAAATTTTCTAATTAGGTCATTCTTATTGATTGATATTGATAGGTTTTGGTGAACAAATCTTTAACGCCATATGAAGATTTAAACCAATTTACAACAATCAAAAACAAGTACTATGACCACAAATCCAACATTTGTTATATCATTTATAGCAAGAACAAACAAGAAAAGCGAAGACATATATACTATCTTTGCGAGAATTACCATCAATGGGAAACACTTTCAGCAAGTTATTTCCCAAAGACCTGACCTCATCGTGAAACTCAAGGAGTTTGAAACCAATCAAAAGATTGAGCTGGAAAAATTGGCTTTGCAAGCTACAATTATTGAATTGGAAGAATCAAAAGCTTATTTGATGGATAAGCAAAATGCTCGGTTACGTGAAACAGAACTTGCAAAAACAACAGGACAACGAGACTGGCTCATGATGGCATTAGCAATAGTTGTTGTAATCGGTTTTTTTGGTCTCATCTCTGTAATGATTATTGGAGATAATGCCCAAAAGACAAGTAGCAACGGACCCATCAACCAATTATTCGGTGCATTGGTTGCCGGATTTAGTATGGTCCTCTCCTATTTCTTTGGATCAAGTAAAAGCTCTGCTGATAAGGATAAGACCATAGCAAAACAATCTCAATCATCTGGTCATGTTCGATTTTAACCTTTCTCTTTTTTACTTTAAACTTAAATGATGGAATTAACAGTATTGCGCTATAGCGCTGGCAAAGAAAGCACGTTAGGACTTCTTTTTATTGAAGGAGTCTTTGCTTGTTACACATTAGAAGACGAGCAAAGAGAAATTAAAGTTTCAGGAGAAACAAGAATACCTGCAGGCCGATATCAAGTAAAATTAAGAACAGAAGGATCTCATCATCTACGATATCAACAAAAGTTTCCCCAAATGCATCAAGGCATGCTTCATATTACAAACGTTCCTGGTTTTAAATGGATTTTAATACATATAGGAAATGATGATGACGATACTGCAGGATGTTTGTTAGTTGGAGATACTTCCATATCAAATATTAACCAGGAAGGCCGGATTAATAACAGTACCGTAGCCTACAAACGGATATATCCTATAATAACTAGTGAGCTGGTAGTTGGTGAAGAAGTATGGATTACTTATTTGGATGAGAAAAATATAAATTGAAAAATCTAATAAAATTCAAAAGTAGTTACAAGTGATTGTAACTGCTTTATGACTTTAAGTTCTCAGGGTGGCGAGACGAATACCCAATCTCATAAACTGCTATATTCCAACATATTACAAAAAAACAAACCAAACTTAGTCACACTTAACTTACACCTGCCAATTAACTTATAATGTATTGATTTGATGTCTTCTGACATAAAGTAAAGATACAGAAAATCATTGGCTTTTGATAGTATAAGAATACTAAATGAAGGTATTGCCACTACCAATTAGGCATAATTATAGCTTTAAATATGTTTTATTATAAAAAGTCTACTACACTACGCATTGGGACCGCTAAACGCCCTGTTTCCCAATAATAAACAGAGAGATTCGCTTCAACTTTATACCCTATAAGATATTTTGATAAAACACTTAGTTCTTGCTCTAGGTTAATAAACTGTTCTATAGGTATTGCAGAAAATCTTAACTGAAACCTATTAGCTATTTCGGAGTTACCATCCCAGCATTATCGGTCAAAACATGCAACTTTGAAAGATGTTACAATAATACAAAAATAATTAGTTTTCAATTTTTTAACATTCCTTTCCTGAGCGACTCTACTTTAAGATTAATTCTGTATGAAGAGTTTACAATCCTATCAAGGATTGCATCAGCAATAGTACCTTCTCCTATTATGTCATACCAAACAGATACTGGTATTTGAGAAGAAACAATGGTTGATGCTTTATTGTACCGATCATCTATAATATCCATAAGTATTTCTCGCGATTGGTTATCAAATGCCTGTAGTCCAAAATCATCAAGTATCAACAAATTAACTTTCTGAAGTTTGTTAAGTTCCTTTATATAAGTGCCATCTGTTTTTGATAATTTAAAACGCGTAAACAACCTTGCTGTATTTGAGTACAGAACTTTTTTGCCCATCAGGCATGCCTGGTTACCCAGAGCCTGGGCGATGTAACTTTTGCCTACACCAGAAGCTCCCGTGATAATAATATTTTCATTTTGTTTCATAAAATCTAACGTAGCCAACCTGCTGAACATGTTTTTGTCAAGGTTTCTTGCTGCACTATAATTGACATCTGCCAGGTCGGCCTTTTGTCTAAAGCCTGCTATTTTAAGCAATCTTGATATCTTTAAGTTTTCCCTATTTTCCCATTCATGCTCTGTAAGCAAAGTAATATACTCATCTGGCGTAATGTCATTGAACGTGTTATTTTTAATATGCTGCAGATGTAAATCTGCCATTGCGCCTATACGCATCTTTTTAAGTTTCTCTACTGTTTGATTGTTGTCCATATTACATTTTTTATAATTATTGATAAGCTGATGCGCCACGAAGATTGGCATGTGGAGGTATATGTGTTTGCTTGGTATCCATTGAAGGTAAAGGTTCTTTGTCCTGGTTAAACTTTAAAATGTTCTTGATTCGTCTGTATGAGTTGGTTCCCGCATAAACTGCCCTTTGGCAGGCATCGTTTAACCTTTGAGAACCATAAAGTTTATGTAATTGTATAATCCCCATGGCACTTTTGTATGAAGTCTCCAGGTAAGTTGTGTTTGCTATTAACTTTTCGATAATTTCCAATACATAAGTTCCGTGATTTGCTGCTTTTTGTTTAAAGTACTCAGGACTCCATTCTGTAAAAGCCTGGTGGCTGGTGCTTAGGTGATCCTTGATGGTATTGTAGATGCCCATGGAAGGGTTACGTTTGTGGAAAGCAATACGCTCGTTGTTAAAATAAACCTCTACGGTACTACTTGTATAATGTATCATTGTTGAGAGTCCTATATACCTGTATGGAACGCTGTAATAGGTTTTATCGGGAGAAATAGACATATCCAATCTTCTGGACTTTAGCCCTACGGTAGTCCTTTAACTGGTATGTGTCATTAGGTAAAGGTTTGAGATAAGCCCTTTCAACCAATTGAAAGAGTTCTTTTCGGCTTGCCTGTTTGCGTTGGAACAGTAAGTTATTGTAAGAACTAAGTAAATGGCTGATTTCCCGGTTCAGGTCACCCAAAGAGAAAAAGACCATCTCGTGCATAGGATAAAATATACGCTGGTATACCAGGCGTACCGCATTTTCAACCAAAGCCTTGTCTTGTGGGGCATAACTCCTGGTGGGGTTGATTACACAGCCATTGTGCCTTGCAAAGTCTTTAAATGCGCGGTTAATATCCGGTTCATACTTACTTGCCCTGTTTACTGCTGATTTAAGGTTATCCGACACTATAGCCTTGGGTACACCTCCAAAAAATGCAAGGGCATTGCTCATGCAACGTATCAGGTCTTCTCGTTTCTGGCTAAAACACGCCTCAACATAAGTATATTGGCTATTGGGCAATATGGCAACAAAAACTTCCACATCTATAATTTCTCCAGTTTCTTTATCGGTCACATGTAGTTTCTTGCCAGTAAAGTCAATATATACTTCTTTTCCTGCTTCATGTTCAAGCTTCATGGAGCCTTTTATTTTGGCATGTTTGCGCCTATAATGCTCCATGAACTGAGTGTAGGAATATGGTTTATCTACCTCATGTTTGTATTGGTTATAATGGTATTGAAATGTAAAACCGGGATGGTTTCTTGCCTGGTTTACTTTATCAAAATAATCCATCAATTGTGAAAACCTTCCATTATCAATGGTTGTATGGGAAGTAAAAAGTTCCTTTAGCTTGGAATTGTCCATTTCAAGGAGTTCCTTAAAACGATAATCGCTGGCCTTAAAAAGCTTCATATAATCATTTACCGTGTTCCGGTTGATTGACAGCAGTTCCCCTATTTTACGGTTGCTGAGACCGTCAAGGTGTAATGTGATAATCTGTTTTAAATCCATTGGATCAAGTGAATTGGCCATATCGTTAGTTTTTTTTATTTGCGATATAGCAGGTTTAACTTGATCTTTCAAAGTGACCTAAAACAAACTGTGACCGATGTGCTTTTTGCACTTCTCTGGCATGGATCAAACCATTAACCTGTTAAATAGAAACTATAAGCTGGCCTGTTTTAAACCGAAATCGTTGGCATATTCCGACCGATATTAGTGGCATAAATCAAACCGAGATAGCCACCTATTAAATTATTTTGTAATTATATCTGAAATATGCATCTCTTATCATTTATTGCCTATATTAATTTCAATATAAGTACATATCCTTATAAACTATTTATGAAGAGACTATTCCATTTTTAATGGTAAGACTAAATGATAATTATCTTTTACATAATAAATGATAAATTTGAATATTACCATGACATAAGATATTACCTTATACGTTTTATAAAATCACTTATTAATTCTAGGTTAACATCAATAGCTTCAAAATCGTAATGCCTAAAACTCGTACTTAAGTTAGTTGATATTTCTTTTAAATAATTAACATTATTATCAATTGCTATTTTTTCTAGCAAAAATATTAGATGTTTTATCTTATCAGATGAATGTAACTCCTTTATTTCTGCTATTAAAGGTAAAACATTTGCTAATAAATCATTTACCAACTGATCTCTATAATTTTCATCAAATTCTATATCTGATAATTTATTTTTTTTTCTTAAGCTATTTACTTTTTTATAATTCAGATACCATGTTAAAACAACTAACAACTCTTTAATATCAATAGGCTTTTTAAGTAAACCACTAAAGTACTCATTTGATTCCGCTAACAACTCTTTATTGTCACTAGCTGTTATGGCTATAATTGGAATTTTAGAATATTCGCTATTAGTCTTAATGATTTGTGCAGACACAATACCATTTAAAATGGGCATTTTTAAGTCCATTAATATAATATCAGGAGTAAAGTCTTTCAAAATGGCAATAGCATTCTGACCATTAACTGCTTCCTTGATCTCAAGTTTATATGGCTCCAATATATTTCTGATCAACCTTCTATCCATCTCCAAATCATCAACTACCAAAACTCTTGAAGAATTAAATTCTACAGAATTAGGTAAGAGAAGAACTTCTTTAGGTAAAGAAATGTTCTGCTCCAATATTTGCAGATGTGGAATTTTAATAGTAAAAGTACTACCATTTCCTAATGTACTATCTAGTAAAACAACTCCATTCATCAAATTAACTAAGCGTTTTACTATAGATAAGCCTAGTCCTGTACTCTCAAAATTTCTATTATAAAGTGTATTATCTTGTTTATAATCTTCAAATATATCTTTTATTTGATCTTCACTGATTCCTATTCCTGAATCTGATACTTTAATAACTAAATCACCATGGTATTCGCTAACATTTTCAAAGAAATATCTAACCTGTATATATCCTTTTTGTGTAAATTTTACCGCATTACTTAAAAGGTTAATTAAAACTTGCTTTAGTCTTAACTTATCAATTAATACCAATTCTGGAATACTACTATTTTCAAAAATATGAAAGGCCAAACCTTTTTTCTCTGCTTGTAAGTTAAACACTTTACATATCTCATAAATTTCTGTAGGTAAGGTCACTTCCTCCAAAAATAAATCAAATTTATTAGCTTCTAACTTCGACAAGTCAAGTACATTATTAATTAGATTCAATAATGTTCTACTACTATTTACAATTGGATTAACATATCCATTTAGGATATCATCATTAACCTTATTTATTAACAATTCAGAAAAACCAACAATCGCATTTAATGGAGTTCTTATTTCATGACTCATATTTGCAAAAAAGGCTGATTTTGCTTTATTTAAAGTTTCTGCCTTTTCTTTTGCTTGCAATAGTTCTAGTTCTGACAATTTAATATTGGTAATATCGTTGCAATTACAAATATAGCCAGTATTTTTATTATCCAACACAAAGTTTCCTATACTAACTTCTATATATCTTCCATCTATTAATTGAAATTCTTTAACACATCTACTCTGCGCCCCATGTTTAAATTCCTTAATGGTTTCAATAAAACTAAAATTATTAATAGTACTACGCTTTATTAAAGCGTCAATCTGGTATGCATTAATAAATTCCTCAATATTAAAAATTTTTAAAATTGACTTAATCTTGCTGTTATGTAAAATTACCTGATATTCATTATCTACTACTACAAAACCAGAAGAACTAGATTCTATAGCGGCAAGAAGAAGAGATCTTTCCTTTAAAATCTCCATTTCTTTATTTTTATCATCTGTAATATCTTGAAAATAGCCAACTAAGGCAACTGGTTTACCTTCCAAATCCCAATCCGAAATTATAGCTGTATTTAATATCCACTTAATTTTTGTTTCAAAAACATTAATCCTAAACTTTGAGGAATAAACACTTATTTTTCCTTTTATAAAATTATCAAACTCATTAATTACTCTTTCCCGGTCTTCAGGAAGAGACAATTGATAAAACCATTCTAAATCATAAATAACCGTTTGTAAATTTTCAACAAGAGATTTTATTATAGGATCAATTTGAAATTTATTAATCGCTAAATCATACTTCCAAATAGCTATTTTTCCATTTTTTGTAGCCATTGAAAAAATATAATCACGATCTATAGAACTACTACCTAAAGTAAAACTATTACTAATATTTTCTATGGTTACTAAATACCCATCAATTGCAAATCTTCGATCTGATGTTGCATTTATATTCAGTTTAATTGTTTTTTCAAATCCTTGTTGCGAAATTAAAATATATCTTTGGTTTAATACATCAGAACCTAATTGATAAGCAGTGATTAATGATGATATATTTATATTATCACCAGAATTTACATCATATATAAATAAAACGTCTTCTACTAATTCACCAATAATATCACCCTTAGATACACCAACTAATTGCTCAAACTCTTTATTTATTGTAATTATCTTACCATTTTTTTCAAAAAATATAAATCCTAAATCAACTTTATCAAATATTTCAAAATAGTGATCTATATTATCTTCCATACATCTTAAATTAGAAAATTACTTTTTATATGCAATTCGAAAACCACCGCATTCATATAGATTATTACTTTTCCAGTTGGGAGCAAAAACTTGTATAATAATTTTTTGAGTAAACTCTACTTTAATAATTTTACTTTCACATAATACCTCACTGGAATTGTCATATAAAACAGTTTCACTTTCCGGATCTATCAGTCTAAACTGCAAATCTCCAACTTTAGTTTTTGCACATATTGAAAAAAAATACTCCCTACCTCCATAAGCTGTCAAAACAAATTGTACATTTTTACCTCTTCGAATTTTAAAAGATCTTGACGAAGAGCTTTCTTCAAATCCTTCAGGTACTGATGTACATTTTTTAAAGTATGAGTTACAATTTTGACTAATTATGGAAATAGATATTAAAAATAAGAGGAAGAAGATAAAATAAAGTTTCTTTTTCATATAACATCTATATTGAATTAAGTAGAAAAACTCTTAAATCATGAATATTATCAAGAAAAATAAAATAGTCTTCCTCTTTAATATCATAATCATTTTTACCTTTAATAAACACTTTTCCATCACTATCTATTTCAACTTCCTTCTTAGAATTCTTAACCTTTAAATTTTCAAATGACTGCTCTACTACTTTTAAGTTATGATATAGTTGTTCAAAAAAAGGCTCATTTGTATACTCATTAACTAAACTAATAACATCTTTGTAAATCAACTGTTGTTCTGCTATTTTATTTACAGATTCCTTTTGTTTTTCAAAATCTGATTGAATATATGATGACAAATATAAGCTTTCCACAATAGTACCAACAGACAATAGAGTCAGAGTACGTCCTTCATCAAATTCTTGCAAATAATTAATAACACCATCATATAATTCTCTTGAAATTACATAAAGAGAATCCGGATAAGAAGTTGAGTACATAATCTTAGTATATTGGTCATTTGAAATATCTGGATGAAGTCCTATATCTTTTATTAACCTATCTACTTTACTAAAATAACTCCCCATTAAATCACTGCGTTTATAAACACTTAAATAAGCCATATCCGCAAAATAAAGTCCCAACAAAATAGTTTTATTATCTTTAAAATCTTTAGTAGGTTCTAATTTTGTCCCAATCAATAGTTTACTTGAAAATCTAATTTGATTATTTGTAACATAATCTATTACTTCTTCTGGTGAAGGTAAAGCATAAAACACTTTACTAGTTGAATTGATTACATTTAAAGAATCATATATTACCCCTTCCTTTACGGACTCTGATTTTGTCTGTGAATATGAACAACTGATTAAAGAACTCATCAAGACAATAATAAGCACTATAACATAACTTAATTTCTTCATAATTTTTAGGTATTGATATTAATATAATTAATATACATTTTTTTAATGAACTTGAAACATATAATAAAACAATATTTTGATAACACATTATTCTTCAATCAGTAATAATTTATCAAACAGAAAAAATCCATTTCAATTCAGACATTTCTGTACCGTTACTATTTATTTCAAACTTTCCATTCATATGCTCCATAACAAGCTCATTATAACTAACAAACAAGCACAAATACTCATTATGTTCTTTATTATTATTGAAAGACGCCTCAATTTTTAATTCTACAATATTTCCGCTTTGGAATGAAGTAATTAAAACTCCTGTTTTATATTCTAATATATCAATTAAAGCTTCCAGGATACCCGATATGCTATCAAATACAATTTTATTATTGATCAAAACGTCTATTTGATTACTCAATTTAACAATTAGTTCAATACTTTTATTTTCAAACAATTTCTCCTTATTAATAATAATATGATCAACTAATCCATTTAAGCTCACTTTACTAATTTGAATTTTCTCATCTTTATTTAGTTGTGATATTTCATTAGTTAATTGAGTTAAATAATTTATTCTTTCAAGAGGTATATCTAATTGTTGAATTGAATTATAAAGTTTCTGAGATTCTGCTAATGATTTGATTCTGTTCAATATTTTATGAATATCTTCAATAGGCTTAGAAATATTATCTCCAATAAATTCAATAAACTTATTTTTTATAAAAGATATATTGACTAATTTTTGGTTTAATACTTTTAATTCCTGTGTTTTTTTATGGACAGTTTCATTTAGTATATCATTATTTTTCAATAGAATTTCCCGATTCTTTTTTAATTCAATATGTGTGGCAACGCGGGCCAAAAGCTCTATTGAATCAAAAGGTTTTGAAACATAATCCTGACCTCCGATTTTCAAGCCTGTTGCTACTGATTCAACATCATTTTTTGCTGACAAAAATATAATCGAAACAATATCATAACTAGGAATCTCACGAATCCGTCTACAAGCCTCAAAACCATCAATTTCCGGCATCATTATATCCAAAATAACTAAATCAAACGATTCATTTTTACACCATTTTAATGCCTCTAATCCTCCTAAGGCAACTTCAACTAAATAATCATTATCATTCAACAAATTAGCTATTACTTGAATATTCTTTGGATTATCATCAACAACAAGTACTCTCCCCTTTTTGTCTTCTCTCATATTACATCCATTTACCTTATTAAGTTTATACTACCCTTTTTATATAAATAATCACTATTAAAACTCTTTACCTTTACCACATAATTATAAATGCCTATTGGCTGCGGCGAACCTTTAAATGTTCCATCCCAACCAATATCAATATTATTACTTTCAAACAATAATTTTCCTGAAATATTAAATACTCGAAAATAGACTAATTGTTCAATTCCCCATCCTTCTACTTTAATAATATCATTAAGGTTATCATTATTGGGTGTAAAAGCACTGGGTACATCGACTGAATATTTTTTCTCCACCCCAATACTAAAATCGTAATCGTATGTAAAACAATTGCTTGTATCTGTCACAGACACCGTATATATTGTTGTTTCTAAAGGCGAAAAAGTTAGTTTAGAGCATGATTTACATGACAACTCATTTTCAGGACTCCAAACAAATTTTGATATGGCTGGATCAGAAATATCTAAATCTAAATGCTCACCTATTATTAATATTGTGTCATTTAATGATACTACTGGAGGCTGCTGCACTACCACAGTTAAAGAATCTGCTGAACTGCAATTATTTATATCATTTACGAGTACTTTGTATTGCGTACTTTGGTCAGGTCTGGCAACAGGGTTGTCAATATCATTAAAATCCAATGTGGATTCGTTATTCCACAAGTAAGAAATACCTCCTTCGGCTAAAAGATAAGCCTCATCTCCTTTACATATAACAGTATCCTTAGATAAAGTAACAATTGGTAGAGGAAAGATCGTTATATTATAACTAACAGTATCTTTACATCCCAAATCATTATTGGCAACTAGGTGCAAAATTTCTTCGCCTGCATTTTTAAAATTAAAGACCGGATTGAAATCATAAGATTGTTGACCAGAATCGGTATACCACAAATAACTACTTGCATATTTTGAATTATTTATAACACTTGGTTCAAAAGGGACACATCCTTTATTTTGATCATCAATAAATGAAAAGTCAGCAGTTAAACCACTAACACTTACAGTATCTATAAATACTTTATTACATAATCCAGATTGATCAGAATTTAATAATAATGTTATATAATAATCTCTTTTGTTTGAATACTTATGCATCAAAATGGTATCATTTGAAAAACTACCATCTCCAAAATCCCATAATACAGTCGATAAATTCTTACTATTTTCAAGCGAAAACAAAATACTATCATGCACACAAACAGAGTCTTTTACTAATATTTCAGCGTAGGGTCCTTTTATATCAATGAGGTTCTCCTTTACAATAGTGTCCGCACACCCATTTGTTGTATACGAAATTAGAGTAACATCATAATTTCCAGGTTTATTATAGATATGCTGTGGATTCTTTAATGCTGAACCGGAAAAATTATCACCAAAATACCATTGATAACTTCCTAAATTATCAGATTCTGACGCATCAAAAAAGTTTACTAAAAATGGATAGCAATTTGATTCCGTTAAGCTATTATTAAAATCAGGATTGGGTGGTTTTTGTACATTAATGAATAACTTTTTTTCTGTCGTTGTTGTACACCCATGATCATCAACAATATGTAAACTTACATCGTAATTACCTTCATCCATATATAATTGCGATGGATTTCGTTCAGAACTAGTATACCCATTTCCAAAATCCCAATTAAAAGACTCGATATTACTATTTGAAATATCATAAAACCTAATAGAATCATTTATACAAATATAATTTTTTGTACTTTCAAAATCAGCATTGGGTTCTATTGCCTCTATTGCTTTATTCATCAAATTTACAGACTTACAACCTTTGGAATCTTCTATTGTTAAAGAAATATTGAATTCTCCAAAGTTATTAAACTCATGTTGGGGGTTTTGTTCAATACTCGTTGATCCATCACCGAAATTCCATTCCCACTTATTTATGGGATTTAAGGATTCTGATTCATCAAAAAAATGGAATTTAACCGGTAAACAACCCTCAATATAATTACTTTTAAAATATGGTAAGGGATTAAAGAAATCGATATTTCTTTTAAGTGTATCTGCGCAACCATTCACATCCTTTACCATAAGAGCTATTTGATAAGTACCTTGTTCCTTATATTGATGAGAAACAATAATTTCATCAGAGAACAGCAAATCGGTTTCATCTCCAAAGTCCCATAAATATGTCTTGATTTCATCATTATATAAAAATGGTGATACATTTAAGGAGTTATGTGCAGACAGAAATATTTCTGTATTAACACATGGTTTTGACTGAATTGTATCAAATAAGGAAACAGGATTGATTATTTGAATCAAATTTTCATAGTTAAAGGTACAACCATTATTAGAACTTGAAACCGAAATTTCATAACCTCCATTATTTACATAAGTATGACTGATATGGGATTCTGAAGATTCAATACTTGTTCCATCTCCAAAATCAAAAACATAACTATCTACACCCTTTAACTCCAATTGAAATTTAGCTTTAGAATACTCCTCACAAATGTCCTCTCTTGTAATCTTTAATATTGGTCCTTTAATATATATAAAGTCATTTTTCTGCAAACTCGACATACAGCCATTATTATATACAGACAACTTCACATCCATATAGCCTGTATCAACATATTGATGAAAAGATTCACCAAAAACACTTGACTCCCCATCTCCAAAATCCCAAACTCTATTATCAATCGCTGAATTACCAACTGTAAAATCTTCAAAAACCACAAATTTTTCCCCACAATACTCTTTTTCAGAAATAGAAAAATCAACAAACTGAGGTTCCCCCACACTAACTGTTTCCTTTGCAATAGCTGTGCATCCCAAATTAGTTTCGGTATGTATAATTATCTCATAGTTTCCAACTTCGGAAAAAACACGATGCATAGTTTCTTCAGATGAGTATTGTTGCCCATTTACTTCCCAATACTGATTTTTAATCTCATCCATGTTTGTATCATATACAATTTTTTTATCAAAAGTTAAATCGAGTGGTTTACATCCACTGGAACTTTTATCTGAAATAATCTCTATCTGTGGTAAATTAATTTCAAAAACATTGCTTTTTACTACTTTATTTTTGCACCCATATTTACTTCTAACATATAAAGTATCACTATAAGTTACTTTTTGATTAGTTTCCAAGGCTTTTGTTAATACATATGTATTCGTTGGACTTTTATCTGTAGCTATATTTCCATTACCAAAGTGCCATTCGTAACTTTCAAAATCATTTATGCTTGGCACATATTTTATAGCAACAGGTACATTACATGCATAATCTGAAGACAGATAAAAATCTACAGACATATCCTGTACATAGATTTCCTTTTCAACGACATCCTCACAATCGTAATTCTCAATAATTAGCCTTACTTTATATAATCCTGAAGTGGAATATTTATGATATCCATTAATAGATTCAGCAATAGAGCCATCACCAAAATCCCAATAATTTTTTCGATTGTTTACTGATTGATTTTGAAATACTACTTCCTCATTAATACAAACAGTATCCTTATCAGTAGTAAACAAGGCTTTTGTTTCTGAAACATCAATAAAATCATGCCTTATTATTGAATCTATACATCCTAAATTATCAATCACCTTAAGCTTTACATCATAAGTTCCAACGTTTGTAAAAACTAATAAAGGATCTTTAGTATTTGAATATTCATTATTTCCAAAATCCCATTCATATTGTAAGGAGCCCATTCCGTATGATTGATTAAAAAATCTTGCATCAAGTTCACCTGAACAACTCTTTCGCTCATTTACATCAAATATAGCAGTGGGTTTCTGAACCCGAACAAGGTTTTCATATGAAATTCTGGAACTACATCCATGCTTTGAGGTAGCAATTAATACAACATTATAAATACCCGGAGTGGTATAACCGTGGGTGGGATTAAACTCTGTTGATAAATTTCCATCCCCAAAGTCCCACAAATAAGAATCTATTGAATCTTGTGGCGATTCTATACTTGTAAAAGATATATTTTGTGGAATACAACCTGTAATATTGTCTGAATATGTAAAATCAATTTCCGGTTTATCAAAAACTCTAATATAGTCTTGCTTTTGTATTACATTTTGCCCATCATCCCCACTTATTGTTAAAGTAACAGTATAGCTACCTACATCATTAAATATTGTAGTTGGATTTTGTAAATTTGAAGTATTACCATTACCAAAATCCCAAAAAAAAGTATACGAACCATTATTTATGAAACTACTATTAAACTCTACTAATAAAGGAGAACAGCCTTCGCGAACTGAGGATATTAAATCAATTTCATTTTGGCTATAACTAAAATTAGAACATAAAAATATCATTAAGATAGATATGTAATTTTTTATGTAACTTAAACTAAATTTTCGTAGTATAATCATTATAGTATTGGGTTAGTTTGATAAATATAATCATTTATAAGCCTAAAGAAAAAATTTTTAACGTTTATGCAACCTTTACGAATCCTAATATTATTTGTTTTAAGTCTTTTGGTATTTTTTGAAGCAAAATGTCAAACGAATTTATTTTCTCAAACATTCGAAAGTCCTATAAATTTAAATCCTGCATTCACAGGATATTTTGAGGAGGATTGGCGATTTATTAGCAACTTCAGATCTCAAGGGCAACATTTTGGCAATGCTATAAATACGATTAATGGATCCTTTGATAAGAATATAAAATTTGAAAATGGCCAATTAGGTGCAGGCCTACTATTAAATAGAAACTATTCAAACGGTATATATGTACCTGCTTCAGAATTTTATGTATCAATTTCAAGTTTAATAAAAATTGCAGCAACCAATAATCTTGGCATAGGTATCCAAATTGGATATATTAATAAAAATCTCTCCTATCAAAACTTAACATTTCCTGAACAATACGACAGATCTATTGGTGGCTTTAGTAATAACTTGCCTCTATCAGAAAATTTTAAATACTCAAATTCATCCTATATTGATTTAAATGCAGGAATAATTTGGTCACTAATTAAAGAAAAACAAGAAGTATTATTTGGATCTTCCGTACAACATATCAATCAACCTAGTGATAACTTTATTGATGGAGACAACAAACTAACTATGAAATATAATGTGCATAGTATATTTAAATACAAATTATTTAAAAATCAATATTTAAGTCCACAAGTTTCCTATTCATTAAGAAGCAAAGCATCCGAATTATTAATAGGAACACAATACGGCAAGAGATTAACGACTAATAAAAGTAATTTTAAAAGTATTTCATTAGGAATCTACTCTAGAAACATTTTTAATGAAAATATTCAAGCAATGATTTTACTATTTGGATTCGGATACTTAAATTGGACTACATATATAAGTTATGACATTGACGTATCTGGTTTAAAATCTACCAAAACATATAAAAATGCAATTGAGATTACTTTAATTTATAAGAGACCTATAGCTAAACTAAAAAAATTAACCATCCCATGTATAAAATATTAATAGCAGGTTTAATTGTATGTTTAATCTCAATAAATTCATTTGCTCAGTACAATGATTTAGAACAATACAAAAAATGGCAAATTAAAGATTTTGCTATCGATGCCTATAATCAACAAGATTATTATACTGCAATAAACTTATACTCATATCTATCGAATCATTATCCACAAAACAAAACTTACAATTGGAAATTAGCTTTATCCTATTTGTATTTTAGGGATTATCCCAATTCATTGAAGATTTTTAATTATTTAGAAAATAATAATTCAACCAAACTTGAATTAGTCAATTATTACAAAGCCATAGTTTTACAACACTTAAACAAACATAAAGATGCTTTACAGACCCTAAAGTCCATCAAATATTCTCACAAAAAAAAATGGATGCCTCACTATTTTGATCAAATGATAGACACACACATTCATGGATGTAAATTAGTATTAGAAAACAACTTTATGAATGACAGTATTATTCTAACAAGACTTAATCAAAGTATTAATAGTCCACACGTAGAATCAAATCCTTTTTATTTGAACGATACTGTGTTCATTTATACATCTACTAAAGTTGATTCATTAATGTATTACTATAGCTATGATAAATTTCCCAAACGTAATTTTTACACATCAGTTTTAACTAAAGATAAACAATGGTTTGGAGGCAATCCTGCTAAGCCACCATTTATAAACAGCAACAAGTTCGATACCGGAAATGGTGTTTTTTCCTTTGACAAACAAAGGTTTTACTTTACTATAAGTAAAAAGAACTGGAACAATAAAATAATTACACATATTTACGTAACCGAACAAAAAAACAATACATGGTCAGAACCTATATTGTTAAAACAAAGTATTAATATAGATAATTACTCATCTACACAGCCAGCTATTGGCACATGTTATAATCCCAACCTTGAAGTGATATATTTCATATCGGATAGACCAGAAGGATATGGGGGAACTGATATTTGGTACTTTACTTTTAATATCAAAACACATAAATATTCTCATCCAATTAATGCAGGAATTAGGATTAATTCATTTGGTAATGAAACAACTCCTTTTTTCGACAAAGAGCAACATTTAATGTATTTCAGTTCGGATGGATGGCCTGGCTATGGTGGGTTAGATATTTTCTGTACAAAAGGAGATATGGTTAACTGGGAGAGTCCTCCTGATAATTTAGGTCGCCCTTTCAATTCATCTGTAGATGACATGTATTATACCGAAAATGAGCTAGGAAACAAGGGCTTTCTTACATCTAATAGACCAGGAGGAAACTCGGTGGCTCACAAAACATGTTGCGATGATATTTTCAGCTGGCAAAAAGGTGCTCCGCAAAAGATAAACATAAAAGGACAACTCTTATCTCAAGAAATATTATTTAATCAATCTATAAATAATGACAGTACCATAGATAAAACATTAAAAAAACCGCTTACCAACAGTGAAATAAACTTGTATATAAAGAAGGATTCTGTTAATAGTGTTTTTATTTCCAAAAAACATACTGATTCTGAAGGCCGATTTTCCTTTTTAGTACCTAAAGGATATGATTATGAAATTTTTATTAATGATAACAGGGTTCTGGACAAAAGAAAATCTTTTAATGCAATTACTACAAGTAAAGATATTATAGATATACCTTTAAAACCTATAGTTACCAAATCAATAGCTAAGAATACAATTATACTTGAAAATATATACTATGAATTTAACCAAACAACACTAAATCTACAAAGCAAAGCTACTCTGGATTCTACTTTACTAAAATTCATGCAATTATATCCTGATGTCATGGTAGAAATAAGATCTCATACTGATAATATTGGAAACACTCAATATAACCAAGAGCTATCAATAAAAAGAGCTGGCAATGTAGCAGCATACCTTATAGAAAAAGGAATTAATAAAAGTAGGCTTAAATATAGTGGCTATGGTGAATCTGCCCCTATTGTTCCTAATACATATCCTGATGGGAAGGATAATCCGGAAGGCAGAGCTCGGAATAGGAGAACTGAATTTAAAATATTACAGAATAATTAACTAATTAATCATACTTCTTTTAAACATCCATAATTAATGAATAACTATTTTAAAATAAATACATTAAATTCCATAGTTGAATTATTTGGATTAGTTTTCCTAAAAGATCACGTTTTAAATAAAAACCTAAATTACAATTATTTAGAAAGCTTTCTTAGCAATATTGTATCTCAAAGACAAAAATATAGTTTAATTGATTATTACAAAGAACTCATATTAGATTTTCAATCTTATAACGACGAAAAAATACAGAACAGGATTCTCGAAATATTAGATATGATTAACAAAAATCTAAATTCGTATTATAAGTACCAACTCTATTTAATATTGTCCGAAAGGTTAATCAGCATTGGGAAAAAAAATAATCACGTAAGTGAATCTTGTAATAAAAACTTTCTTTTAATAAAAGAAAATTTGCAAGTAAACAAAAACGATATTGAAAATATTAATCATTTTTTAAATGAAGATTACGAGTTACTATCATACACTCAATTACCGATTGTAGTTGGAGACTTTTCTAAATATAAACTTTCTAATTTTAAAATGCTCCAAATTAATGATTTTAAGGGTAAACTTTTTGTATTCTATCTTAAAAGTATTCAATCTTTTATATTCAAGTATAATGGTAATGACAAATTACTTTTGAACAAACAATTAATATTTTCTAAAGTAACCTATTTATTAGGTATCGGAGATTTAATTGAGAACAGTGCTTATCAAACCGTTTTCTATGGAGATTTATATAGAAAAACCCAAACTAAATTTACAGAAATAACAACATTTAAAGCCATTAATATTCAGAAAATATTTCCTGAAACCAAACAAGGAATTAGAGAAGTATCTTTTGAACTTGAATCTGGTCAAATGGCAGCTGTTTTGGGTGGCAGCGGATCTGGCAAAACCACATTATTCAACATTTTATGTGGAGTATCAAAACCAGACAAAGGACAAATTTTAATAAATAATGAAGTTATCACTGATAGTTTTAAATTTAATAAAAATTTAGTAGGTTATGTTCCTCAAGAAGATTCATTAATTGAGGAATTAACAGTATATCAAAACCTTAAATATTGTACCGAATTAAACCGAAGTGAATTAAATAAACAAGAACTTAAACAACTACTTTCAGAAACACTACTTAACTTTGGTCTGGACGATATTAAAAATCTAAAAGTTGGCAGTATTATCTCTAAAGTAATTAGTGGTGGCCAAAGAAAAAGATTAAACATTGCCATAGAAATTATACGCAACCCTAAAATTTTATTCGTTGATGAACCAACTTCTGGACTTTCTTCATCAGATGCTTTATTAATTATTAAATTACTAAAGAAAATTTCTGAAAATGGTAGCATTGTTATAATAAACATTCATCAACCTTCTTCTGATATTTTTAGATTATTTGACCGATTGCTGATTATTGATACAGGTGGTTTTCCTATTTATTTTGGAAATCCGTTTTTAACATCTTCATATTTTAAAAGCCAACTTGACATTGCTGATTCTATTGAAGAAGATTTTTATAAGTATAACCAATATAATCCTAAATATATTTTTGATTTGATTACTTATTCTAAAAAAGATGAAGAGGGTAATTCAATGCAGCAACGAGAAATCTCAAATAAAGAATGGCACAGACAATACAAAAAAAATTATAGTGTTGACTTACTATTAGAAGAAAATAAAATTGTTAAAAGTGGTATATCAAATAAAACAGCAAATTTTGCTAAACAATTTAGTGTATTTTTTAAAAGAAGTATTTTATCAAGGGTTTCTGATAGTCAATATTTATTTTTTTTATTGCTTGGCTCTCCTTTATTATCGTTAGTAACTAATTTCTTTATAAGATCAACAAAATTAGGAGTAGAGGATTATAGCTTTTACAACAATGAAAATATTCCTGTTTTTATATTTATCAATGTAATTATTGCTCTGTTTTTTGGATTAATTACAAGTGCTAATGAAATACACCGGGATAAAAAACTATTAAAAAGAGAACAACTTTTACAACTTAATCCATTTGCATATCTTAATTCCAAATTAGTTATTGTTTCAATAATTACTTTTATACAAGTAAGCTCGTTAGTATTAGTTGGTACTTATATACAAGAAGTAATGGGCCTTACATTTCAATACATTGTCATTTTGTGGATTACAGCAATATCTGCAGCAATGATAGGTCTTGTAATCTCTGCAAAACTAAAATCAACCTTGTCCATATATATATCTATTCCTTTTATTTTAATACCACAAATTCTTTTAGCTGGAGCCATTCTTGATTTTGATAAAATTAATTCAACATTAACCTCTAAAAAACACGTTCCTTTTTATTCTAATTTAATATTTTCAAGATGGTCATACGAAGCTCTTGCTACATTACAATACGGCAATAACAAATACAATAAAGAAATTCTAAATGCCAGTATTGATCGAAGTAATATCATTTACATGTACAATTTTTTTCTACCAGCAATTGAAACCGAACTATACAATTACTTAGATACGAACACATCTGTAAGTTCTAATAGAATTTTTTCTTTATTTGAACAAACACAAAATATATCTGCCCCAACCTATCATTTTATTATTCCTGATACACTTAATCAATCTGTTGTGGAAGAAAAATTAGTAGAGATTAACAATATAAAGAACTTATTAAGGAACAAAATGAGAATTGCAGAAAAGCAAGTTGACGACATTGTTAAGAACAAACTTGAATCCATAAATAAAACTAAATACTGTAATGCCAAACTCTCCGACATTGTTTTAAAATCAAACGAATATGTTAATTATCTATATAACGACGACCTATTAATAAGAAAATTTCAACCTGGATTATACATTTCAAATAGTAAATTCGGAAATAGTCATTTATATGCCCCATATAAAAGAATAGGTAATTACAACTGCACAACATGGGTGTATAATATGTTTTTTCTTATATTTATATCAATTGTTATTTCTTTTTATATTGCTTCATATTTAAAAAGAAAGTATTTTAATTCGAAATAGTATTATATACATTTATAAGATTAATATATCCCCTAAATATTTTCTAATTATGAAAAACTTAACTTATCCCGGCATACTTTATATAGTATTTCTTTTTTATCTAATAAACTCTCCATTTACATCTGCTCAAAGTAATAAAACAAGAGCTATTGAATTAGATTGTGAACCCACAGACACATACCATAATAAAAAAGCTTTAGCCAGAATATATCCTATAAACAACGAAAAGATAAATTTAATTCATTATTTCTATGGTGAAAAAGCTTATCATATTCAACTTTGTAAATCAAACAAAAACATTACATATAGAATAAAACTAATTGATCCGGAAACAAAGTATGTATTCTGGGATAACCAAAAAGACTCCTTTACAGATCATATAAATGTAAGTTTCGGAACTACCACCCGAATTAATATTGAAATCCAGGCAGTAAATAAAGATTCAAAACATGCTAACAATGAAACAATTAAATTAAGCGTTTACTATCACGAAGAACAAAAGAAACAAAATCAGATAATAACTCCTGCATTAGAAGAAAATCCGTTTTCAAATTAATCATTATTTTATTACAAATATATAATCACTATTAATTTTAGTGAAAAAAGGACAATTTAAGTAGGTAGTTGTAACTTTTTGGAAACAGTAAAATTTTCACAAAGCAATAATAATATTTTATATAGCTAACTTAAATTTAATGCATAGAAAAGGTTACCCTCCTGTGATAACCTTTCAGCAATTACAATTAAAATCTTTACTATTAAGCACCTATTTTATTATTGAAATTATTATTGATTATTTCCAATAATCTATCTTTATCAATGGGTTTAGCAACAAATTCGTCACAACCAGAAGAGTATGCATTATCTTCGTCTTCTTGTGTTGCATAAGCTGTTTGTGCAATTATTTTAACATCTTTATCATCTTTCCTAATACTTTCTGTCACATGCAATCCATTAATATCTGGAAGTTTTATATCCATTAAAATTATATCATATTTATGTTGCTTTGCTTTAGCGATAGCTGTATTACCATCTTCAGCAAAAGTTATATTATGATTTGTCCATCTAAAAATCTCCTCCATATACATCCTATTAATCTCCTCATCCTCCACAATAAGTATATCATATGAATTATCAACTTTTTTAACGGATATACCTTTCTTAGCAACGCTAATTGCTTCATCTTTAGTTACATTATAGGGATAAGTAAAATAAAAAACACTTCCTATACCTAGCATACTATCTACCCTAATTGTACAACCCATAGCGTTAAGTATAGCCTTTACAATACTTAGTCCTAAACCAGAGCCTCCAAACTTTATTGCAATATCATTACTCGCTTGAACAAATCTGTTAAATATTACTTCTTGTTTATCTTTAGCAATTCCAATACCTGTATCTGCAATGGAGAATAATATATGGTTGTCTTCTTTAATTTTTACAGTCAAAATAATATCTCCTTTTTCTGTAAACTTAAATGCATTTATTAGGAGATTATTCAACACCTGATGTAACCTTTTGATATCCAAATATATAAACTCTTTAAAATCTTCTTTATCAAAATCTAACTTAAAAATTAAATTAATACCAGTCTTATCAACATGTCGCTTATATTCACTATAAAACTCATACAACTTATTTAATTCAGTTTCCAGAACACATGCTTCATTTTGAACAACAAACTGCCCGGCTTCTATTTTAGAAATATCAAGTATATCGTTAATAATATTCAATAAATCCTGACTTCGTGATAAAATAATATTAGAAAATTGCTTTAATTTTTCCTTATCATCAGAATTACATTCTAATAAACTGGCAAATCCAACAATTCCATTTAACGGAGTTCGAATTTCATGGCTCATATTATTTAAAAAAGCAGTTTTTAAACGATCACTTTCTTCTGCTTTTTCTTTAGCAATTAAATACTCTTTAGTTTTTTCCTTAACCTTCTCTTCTAGCCCCTTGTTAATTTCACGTAGATTGTTTTTATACTCATTTTCCTTACTTCTTATTCTTGTTAAAAGCAATGATACCGTAGCTGAAACCATTAATAAAATAAAAAATAAAACTCTACGCTCCAATAAAATAGGATACAATAGCGCATCTAATTTATCTTTGGATAAAAACGATACTAATTTCCAGTAATAATTAACATTTACCTTATTGTTTTGTAATGACCTACTTTCATAAATATGCAAAGGGTATAATGTTTGAAAAGTTACCAAATTCTCTTCAAACTTAATCTGACCTTTTTCTGAATTTGATATAAGATCCCATAATTTGCCATATTCTTTAATAAAATTATTTGCACTTAGACTATCGTACATAAAGGCCCATTCATAGCCTTTATTAACCGCGTTCCTTAAATAGTATCCTTTCTGATTAACCATCATATTATTACCCGGAGACTTTTCATTATATCTATCAATACTCTCAATTATATTACTTCCCAAATAATTTAAAACAACCTCCCCTATAAATTCATTTTGTTTATTAATTAATGGAGTACCTACCCTCAACATTGGTTTTAAAGGAACTTCAATTTTTCCTTGTTCTATATTCAAATCTAAAGGAGAAAAATATACTTCTCCTGATTTAAGTTTTTTAATCTCCTTGAAATAATATCTATGTCCTTTTCTCTGAAGACTTGAATCCTTCACGATTTCAGCTTCACCTTTTTTATAATTAATTCTTACAATTTCATATCCATGTGAATCAATAAAACGAACTTGATCATATATTCTTGATTTCCCAATACAAAAAGCTTTAAATTCTTTTTCTAATAAATGTTTTTGTTCCATATCTTGAGTTAAATCATTTATTTGGTTCATTGAATTTTTAACATGTTCAGCTAAAAATAATAGATCATCAATTACATTATCAAGCTTATTTTCTATGGAAGTATTTTGTAATGTAACAACAAACTCTTCCTGGGACTGGATTGCCTTTAAAGAGTGATTCATCTTATAATTATAAAACACAACTAAAGGGATAACAAGCAATGTGGTAATAATTATAAAATATTTTAAAAAGTAATGTAGTAATTTATCTTTCATAGCGGTCTGATTAATTAATAATTATATCATTCAATTTAATAAACTTTAAAATCAAATTCAAGTTTATACTAATCTTAATTTTTGATAAAAGCTCCTTTAAAAGATTAAAATATTTTATAAAATAAGCTTCTTTGCAAAAACTAAATAAGAATGATGTTCTTGAAGTCAACTTCTAATTGCTCTTTCCCAATTAACACTTTGAGTTTTTCTGATAAATCTAAAAAAGCCTCTGACTACAGCATAATTCATGATAAAAAAATAATAGGGAATAAAAACTATTTTAAGCTTTAGTTTTGCTCTTTCCATCATCCAACCTATACTTGCAATTACGTAAAATATTATTTGCGCATAAAACAATATATTGTAAATATTATTAAATCGAATTAAAAAAATATTTAAAATAAAAACAAAAATTAAGCTTAAAGGAGCTAGCGTCCATCTTAAAACCCTATGTGAAATATATTGAAAACTTAAAAGTCCATATTTAAAAATATTTAATATTGAAGCTAATCTTAAAACCGATTGTATTCCTCCCGCACTAATTCTTATCTTTCTTTTTAATTCTTCCTTTACACTTATCGATGCAGTTTCAATTGCATAGGCCTCAGGATTGTAACCTATTTTGTATCCTTTCATTGCAATTCTTAAAGAAATTATAAAATCATCTAAGAGCGTATCTTCTTCGATAGGATTGAATAACTTTTTACGTATTGCAAATAATTCTCCAGCAGCCCCGACAGCTGTATTTAATTCCGCATCCCATTTTTTTAATAAGGATTCATACTTCCAATATATACCTTCCCCTGCAGAAGCTGCATCATCTTTAGCATGGTTAATAATTCTTTTTTCTCCAGAAACACATCCTATTTTGGGATTTTTAAACTGATCAACAATTAGTAGAATAGAATTCGTTGCTAAAATTGTATTTGCATCTGAAAAAACTACTATTGGAGAAGTAATATATTCCATTGCTCTATTCATTGCTGCAATTTTTCCCTTGCGCTCTGGTTTATGCAAAACTCTTACATCATCATAGTTAGATAATAAATGATCAGTTCCATCATCTGAACCATCAGTTACCCATACTAATTTAAGATTAGAATAATCTAATGCTCTGCTATTTATTATCTTTTCATGAACGGTATCTTTTTCATTATAGGCTGTAACAAGTAGTGTTACTTCTGGAGTCCATTCTTTGTTTATTACTTTTTTAGTAGATAGTAACGTCCTTTTTAATATCACCATTAAAAATAAAATAATACCATAACCTAAATAAGTATAAAATATAATTCCTGAGGAGATCCAAAATAAAATCTCAATTGCTTTCATAATTCTGTTTTTTTAGGGTTAAGCAGACAGCTTCTTTGCCCACTTGTTAGTATTAGCTTGATATTCTTTAATTATTTTTGCAGGATTACCCGCTACTACGGAAAATGATGGAACACTCTTAGTTACCACACTTCCTGCTGCAATAACACAATGTTTACCTATAAATACGCCTGGTAATATTACAGCATTTGCTCCTATCCATGTTTCATCTCCAACATAAACTTCTTTAGTACTAACACCTTGATTTGATATAGGCTTTGAAACATCCTCATAATTATGATTTAAGGCTGATATAACAACATTTTGTGCCAATCGAATATTATTTCCAATATGAACGGGTCCAATTAAGACAGAACCTATTCCAATACGTGTATCGTTACCTATATATATTTTCCCAACTCCGTTATTTATGGTACAAAAATCTTCAATTGTTGAATTATCACCTAAATAAAACTTAAAATTTGGCAGAATATCCATTCTTGTATTAGGTTGTATCCTGGAATTTTTCCCTTTTTTTAAAATAAAGGGATGTATAATTTTCTTTATTATTGTTCTGGGGCGAGCCTGGTTTTTAGGCATTAATACCCATAAAACAATTTTTTTTAGTTTTGCACTACTTTTAATAATATTAGTTAAGCTCATAATATTTAAATTTATTGCGATTATTAAGAGGCTGATTCGTAAAGATTCTTTGCAAGAATAGCCCCATGCTCTTTTTGTATAATATATTTACCAATTAAATTAACATTGTTTTTCCATGTATGCTCTGAAGCAAACTGAATTCTCTGTGATTTCTTTAAAGAATCAGTACTTTCCATCTCTAATTCAATCATAGATATCCAATCTTTTTTGTCCTTAGCTAAAGAAACATAATCTTTAAAATACTCCATAGCCTCAGTTTTTGTTGCCACAGTTGGTTTTCCCATTGCCAAATACTCATCTATCTTTCTTGGATAATTTCCTATTGTAACTTCATTAATTTTTTGAGGGTTGATTGCAACATCAAATTTATTCAGGTATTCAGGTAATTCATTTTCATTTTTTAATCCCAGAAAATGAACATTGGAAAGATGATGTAGATTACTTGATTTAAAAGTACTATCTTCAGGTCCAACAAGAACTATTTGCCATTCTTTTTTGGTAATTGCAATAAATTCTAAAACATCTATATCCAAACGTAAAGAATTCAAACTCCCTATATAACCCACTATAGGTTTTTTTATTGATGCGATATCCTTAGGTATATTTAAATAAACATTAGGAGTATACGCCTTAGTATCACATCCTTGTCCCACAAAAAAGCTGTTATTATTATAAATCTTTGCTTTATTTGAAAGAAATAATGAATTAGTTAATACTAAATCAACTTTTTCAATTAATAATGGCTCAATTCTTTTACCGTGTCGTTTCCAATAATTTACAGCTTGTAAATTATCTCTTGAATAATAAACAGATAAGGACGGTGATAATAAATCTTTTAAATAAAAGCTCCTGAACATATCACTATCACAAATATGGATATAATCTAGAAAACCTAAAATGCTCAGTGCTTTAACAATATCTTTAGCAAATCTTATATTATTTGATTTATTCATCATATCAAATAATCCAGCAATGGGTATATGATTTATAGATTCTATGATATGATGAGGTTGTAAAATCCATAAATTTCTATTTATTTGATGAAGTGTTTCTTTTGTTATTCGACTAAGAGAAGACCTCTTAGTAATTTTTGAAATTCTATCTATAGGAGGATTTACGAACAAAACCCGATTTTCTTTACTCAATTCAATAGCAATATTCTTTATATTGCTTCCTATTGAAATATCCCAGGATTGAATTCCTGTTATTATTATATCTCTATTTCGAAGCATATTTTATATTATTTGATTGTTTTACTATTAATTCTTGATACACATCTCCCACTTTCTCTACTTGATCTTCAACTCTAAAATTCTCTAAGACATATTTCTGTGCGTTTTGTGATAAAAGTTCTCTCTTTTTAGGATTTTCAAGGAGACTAATGATTATGTAAGCCAGTGCTTCTGGATCCTTTATAGGAAAAAGTTCTCCTGTAATATGATTATTAATTAACTCTTTATTTCCATCAACTGGTGTTGCAACTACAGGTACTTTCATCGCCATAGCTTCAAGAATTCCTATAGGAAAGCCCTCCCATAAAGATGGTAAACAGTAAACATCTATGGCTTTTAAAATTGCTGGCACATCAGTTCTAAAAGTCTCAAAAATTACCTTATCTGATAAATTTAAATCCTTCACTAATTCTACAGAAGGTATTTTCAACTCACCCTCGCCAACCATTAAAAGCTTTACCTTATCGTACTTTGAAACAACTTTGTTAAATGCTTGAATAAGTGTAAAAGGATCCTTTTGATTAGTAAATCGAACAATATACCCTAACAAAAAAATATCTTCCGGAATATTTAATTCGTTTCTAATGTTATTATGTTGTAGGTCATAATTATATTTTGTTGCACTAATTGCATTGTATATTACTCTTGATCTACTTAAATCAAATCTTTCAATTCCATCACTTTGATTACTTTTTGAAACACATATTACACGATCACACTTATTTGTTAAAAATTTTTCAATTCGTTGCTTTAGATTCCTTTCGATTACAGATTGATCAGGATGAAATGACCAACCATGTACAGTATATATCAATGGTATATTTAAGTATTTTGCTGATGAAAAAACATTTGATAATGCTCGTGTACCATGCGCATGTACAATATCTATTTCTTCGCTTTTTATGACTTCCTTTACCTGATTCCACACGTTAATACTAAAAGCCTTTTCTGTATAGATCACATAACTTTTTATACCCATAACATTTAGAGCTTTAATCATTGGTCCATCCGTAAATGATAAAACAATTGACTCATACATAAACGGATTTAAATGTTCTACTAGGTCCAAAACATGAGATTCTCCTCCTCCTATCTGACCTTGACGTATAGCATGTAATATTTTTAATCTTTTCATTGTTATTTTGATTTTATACCATGAGTAGTATGAATAAATGTAGAATTTGCATTTTTTAGATTTAATAGAGCAACCAGTGTAAGAATAAAACCTTTAGGTATTGAAAATAAAGCTCTTAAAACTAAACCATTATATAACTTTACTGGAATTGCAATTAATACGGCAAAAATATTTAGCAATAAAGACCCAACCCATAGTGAGTAGATTAATATAGGTGGTGTCATAAAAAACATCTGTACTACTAATAAGGACACAACTATAACAGACAATCCTAGTGACAATATCCTTGGAGGAACAATAAACTGAAGTTTTTTATCTAAATAATCTAAATGAACTACGGACTCATGTTCTTTTGGCTTATCTTGTTTAAATAAATAGATTAACTGAGCTGATAACCACCGGCGTCTTTGATTAACAAAATCTTCTGATTTTTGTACCTTTTCATCAAAAACCAAAGCCCCTTTATTGTAACCAATTGTAATCTTCTTTTTTATAATCATCAATTCTAATTCTTTGTCGAATCCTCCAATAGAATAACTTTGGTTAATTAATAATTGTAATAACCTATAATCTATACCAAAGCCAGAACCTATAAGAGAAGCTGAAAGTCCCAAAACATGATGGCCACTTCTGAATATTGAGTTATTTACCTCCTCGCTAACAGCATCTAAAACAGCAAAAGAAGTATTCAAATTTTTAGCGACTCTATGACCTTGTACAACCCTGTAACCCGAGTTAAGTGATTGTATGATTTTATCAACAAATCCTACTCCCATTATATTATCTGCGTCTAATATAATTGCATAGTCATATACTATTTTTAAATGTTGTAAAGCAAACTTTATAGATTTTGATTTTGAACTATTTTTAAGTTCTACATTTATAATATTAATTGGCAGTTTTTTAAGTTTTGAAATGGTACTTTCTTTTAATCCATCGGCCAAAACATATACATCTATTGTGGTTAAATTAGATTTGTGTTTCACAGCATCCATTGCAGTATCTACAATAACGGAATCCTCCTTGTATGCTGGTATTAGAATAATTACATTTTTTAATATTCCTGGTTTGGTCTTGCAGACCTTATCCTTATAAAATAAGGACGCAACACTAAATAATATAAAGTATAATCCAGAAAATAAAAAATATATCCCCAATACTAATCCAATAATTTGTATTATAGTTATGATAATATCCATCGTTTCTTTGTTTTTTTTGTTATAGTCCATAAAATTGAATCTACATAAGCTGATAGATGCTTTATTTTACCATGCAGTGTTAGATTAATAATATTAAAGGGAATAGAGATTAATCCCCAATATAATAGAGACAGACATTTATAAAATGCCTTATTATGCAGAGTCATAAATAGAATACGATTTCTATTTATAAAATATGTTTTCAATGGACTACCAATACCTGTAGATGTTGATTCTTTGTGAAAAACTACAGACTTCGGTTGAACAAAAATTTTATATCCCTGATTTTTAATACGTTCACTCCAATCATGTTCTTCATAATATAGAAAAAAGTCTTCATTCATGTAGCCCACTTCATTAATAACTTTTTTAGGAATCATCATAGCACAACCATGTGCAAAATGAGTTTCAAATTCTTTAGTATATTGTCCACGATCTAACTGATTGTATGCAATAGATTCAATTCTTTGGGTAATTTTATTAATTGAAGAAAAACCTGCATATTGAATATACTCCGGCTTATAATAGTACTTTATTAATGGACTAACAGCTCCAATGCTTTCATTAGCTTCAAGTAAGTTTATCATTGGTTCCATAAACATGGGATGAACTTCTGTATCATTATTCAACGTATCCATTCGGCCTGATACATATTGTTAACAAAAGCATGCCTACTTAGCTTTGATTCAAAATATAAGCATGAAAGAATCGAGTTACAGGAAGTTAATAGAAGAACACGAACAATCAGGATTAAGCGTTAGAGATTTTTGTTCCAACCAAGGATTTGCAGTTTCAACTTTCTACAAATGGAAAAAGACATTGCAAGAAGAACAAGTTCAGAGTTTTGTGCCTCTGGTAATAAAAGAGAAGAAATATACAAAAGAGGTACCGATTGTAAGAGATGAAAAAACAATTGATAATAACACATTTGAGTTTACTTTTCCAAACGGAACAAAGCTAAAGCTCACTGGGGAATTAGATCTATCAGTTCTCAAAGCAATTATTCATCTTTAATAAAACCAGACTATGTTTAATTTACATGGGAAGCTTCAGTATTTCCTATACCCGGCACCAGTTGATATGCGTAAAAGTTTCTATACCCTAAGTGGCGTAGTTAGTTCTATTATGAAACGTAATGTACAAGATGGAGAGGCCTTTATTTTTGTTAATCGAAATATGAGTATAATGAAAGTTCTCCATTTAGAGCATGGAGGATTGGTTATTTACCATAAGAGACTTGAAAATGGCACTTTTACATTACCTAGATTTAATGAAGATATCGTGTCACAGCAAATAACCTGGCAGGAATTAATGATGATTGTAGACAATGTAAAACCTATAAAAAGAAGATTGAAAAAACGTCAAAAATCAACCTGATTTCCATTCACAAATTAGGCTACACCCCCTGATTTTACTATCTTTAGGCGTCTAATAGATCAGGGGATAAATGAGCCAATTTTCAGATAATGATGATTTCATACAAGAACTACTTCAGCAAAGAGATGAACTCTATGCAGAAGTATCTCGTTTTCGTCATGCAGATAATGGTACATTAGATACTCTTGAAAAAGAAAATAGAGAAAAAGATACTATCATTAAGCAGCAATCAGAAAAAATTGATAAGCTATTAGATCAATTAGCCTGGTATAAACGTAAAATGTGGAATCCTTCCAGAGAACGGTATATACCAGAGAATCCTGATCAAAGGAAAATAGACTGGGACGGATTGGACTTATTGCCGGAGGAAGAAAAGCTGGCAAAAGAAGCTGACAAAGAAATAATCGCTTACGAACGTCGCAAACCACAAAAAGAAAAAAAGAAACCTGTTCGTTTACCACTTCCTGAAGATCTTAGAAGAGAAGAAGAGTTTATAGAACCAGAAGGTCTTAATGAAAACTGGGTACGTATAGGAGAAGAAGTTACTGAGGTACTAGAATATAAACCGGGAGAACTTTATGTGCGTAAAATAATACGCCCAAAGTATGCTGTAAAATCAGAAGAACAAATAACTGAAGAACAATCAAGAATCAGGATTGCTTCACTTCCCTTATTACCATTGCCACGTAGCAATGCAGATGCATCATTACTTGCAGAGATAATCATGAATAAATATCTCTATCATATACCTTTTCATCGCCAGATAGCCATGTTCAAACAGTTGGGATTGATACTTTCTGCATCAACAGTAAATGGATGGTTTAAGGATGTTTGTGATTTGCTTCGGGCATTATATTACCGACTGGGAGAAATAGTGAAGGATAGTGACTATATACAGGTTGACGAGAGCACCGTTCCTGTTGTAAATGATGAAAAACACAAGACGGTAAAAGCTTATTTGTGGATGGTTCGATCAGTAATGAAAAATCTGGTTTATTTTCATTACGACAAAGGTTCCAGAGCTCAAAAAGTAGTGGTTGAACTTTTACACGATTATAAAGGCGCTATCCAAACAGACGGATATGAAGCTTACTCCATCTACGAACAAAAGAAAGGTGTTTTGCTCTTGGGATGCTGGGCTCATGCGCGTCGTAAATTTGAAGAAAGCCTCAAGGAAGATAAAGCTGGAGCTGAATATGCATTGCTTCAGATAGGTAAACTATATCAAATCGAAACAATGGCTGATGATCAGGAATTAGATTTTCAGCAACGAGCAGAACTTCGTACTCGTTTGGCTTATCCAATTATGGTTGCATTTGAAAAATGGATTGTCAATTATTATCCGAAAGTTTTACCAAATGGACGAATGGGAAGAGCATTGAAATATACGTATTCCCTTTTTTACCGCTTGTCACGCTATCATTTGGATGGACGATATAAATTGGATAACAACTTGGCAGAAAATGCCATTAGGCCTCTGGCTTTAGGTAGAAAAAATTATTTGTTTTGCGGCAATCATGAAGCTGCCGAAAACGCTGCTGTTATATATTCTTTAATAGGATGCTGTAATGCTTGTGATGTTGATGTTCGAGAATGGTTAATCGATGTATTAACAAAGATTCCAAACTATAATAATGATTACTCTAAAGATTTAGCAGATCTTTTACCTCACAATTGGAAAAATTCTAATAAAACAGAGATTATTCCAACAGATTCCAATAATTGTTAGATTTTCTACATTGTTGCTAAAAATGGCTTTACTTCTTGAACTCAATTAATTTTAACATACGTGCGAGACCGCATGCTTACTATTCAACAACAAAATATACTTTCCTTTTGCATGTTTAATACCCAGATTATTTCCTCCAGCAAAACCTAAATTTTTTACAGACCTAATGATTTTAACAAAATCGTAGCAAGAATCAATTGATTCGCTAGCAGTACTATCAAAAGCATTATCAATCACAATAACCTCCAGGTTCTTAAAAAACAATTCGCCTATTGAGTACAGTAACTGATTCGTTACTCTTGTATTTTTATAATTTACTGTAATTACAGAAACAAGTGGATTATCTATCATAAATGTTTGGTTTTAATAAATTCTTAAAACCAGGTTCAATAGGCATGCCAACACATATAAAAACCAGTACTGCAACAACTTACATCAACACCAAAACTCCTAACTTACTTTTAATCTTCATTTGTGAATACGAATAATTAGGTTTTAATTCATAAATGAAGATTTGTTAAGATCACCATAAACGTCAAATACCACAAAATACTATATTACAAACAATTAACTATATTGGCACTATAACTGTGATGTCCCATTCAAATTATTAATTAAACTTAAAAAAAATGAAAACTAGAAACCCTAGATCAAGATACCATTTGGATATAAAAAGGAATTATAAAGTTTTAGAAGTTGGAGGTGGACACAATCCTCATCCCAGATCAAATATGGTTGTAGATAAATATATTGATTCAAATTACCATAGGCATAGCGACTTAAAAATATATAAGCACCAACAATTTTTAGAAGCTGATGGAGAAAACTTACCTTTCAAGGATAAAGAGTTTGACTATTCCATATCTAATCAGGTCCTTGAACACACCCTTGATCCTGAGGCATTTTTAAAAGAGCAAATGCGTGTTTCAAAAAGGGGATATATTGAAGTTCCGTCTGTCATTGGAGAGTATCTATTTCCTAAAAAAGCACACAAATGGCTTATTCTTGAGTTAGATAATAAATTGATTTTAATGGATAAAGAAAAATATTGGTTTAAAAATGGTCCTGATTTTGGTTTTCTTTTTTTAACATGGTTACAAAAAACCTCAATAGGATATAAAATTTTAATGGATACGAAACCGAACTTTATGACAGTTAGATATGAATGGAATGACACAATTGAATTTGAAATTAATCCTCAAAAAGATGAATATATAAAGTACTTTACCAGTTATTGGGATGAACAAATGGTTAAAATATTTTTCCCACATAAATCAAATTTACATGAATTTTTAGAGTCAGTAAAGTCTTTTGGTAACATAATTAGAAGAGCTTTTTATGGAAAGTATTTTCTTACATCTAATTAATATTTACAAATAGTTAAGGGTGGGTTTATTGGGTCAGTATTTAATTTTAGTATAATAGATAAATACTGGCCCATTTATTATACTAGCCATCAGATCTAACGTTAAGCAATTTAGCCATATCTAAAGTCATCTTCATTACTTCATTCCTTGATTTACTTACATCTTTCAACCTTTGTTTAATATAATCTTGCGTAAGTTTAATTGTTATATGGCTTGATACACGTGCGTATAACTCTTCCTTTTTAAACGGTTTTGTAATATAATCAACACCTCCCATTTCAAACCCCTTCACAATATCATCGGTTTCTGTTTTTGCAGTTAAAAATATTATCGGAATATCAACTAGCTTAGGATTTTCTTTAATTGTTTTACACACGGTAAAACCATCCATTTTAGGCATCATAATATCTAATAACACCAAATCAATTTTTGTATTATTCAATATTTCCAATGCATCAGGTCCATTTAATGCTAAGGCAATTTTATACCCTTTATCTTTTAAAAAAGAGCTTACTACTCTTAAATTATCCTGATTATCATCTACCGCCAGAATAAAAATTTCACTTTTATCAATATTTTCCATTTCAATATATATTTATTTCATTTGATATTCCTTTAATTGATCTATCAATTCAGGAAAAATAATTAAGTTTGATTTGATAGATTCTAAGTCAAGGTTCTCTACATCATCAATAAGTCTTAATGCCCACTTTTGTAATGTATTTACATTTAAACGATCAGCAAAACTTTCAATATTTTTAGCAAATTCTTCAATTTTAAATAATACTAATGAGCCTTTTATCTCTTTCCATAGTGGAACAAACTTTTCTTCAAGCTCATTGATTATTATTGGAAGATTATTTAATGTTATATCAGACAACTCTAATTTTTCATCTACAACAACTGTTCGCTCCATAACCTTTTCAACTTCGTACTCCTCATACTCTAGGTATTTAGTGAGTAATTTAATTAAGTCAGACTTTCTTACAGGCTTAAATAATTTATCATCAAATATTTCATAATTCTCATTTTCTTCCGATCCAAAAACGGAGGCTGTGTATGCTACAACAGGAATATTATTTAATGAGGGATTTGACTTAATTTTTTGTGTTACCTGATAACCATCCATTCCAGGCATTCTTAAATCCATTAAAATTAAATCTGGTTTGTTATATTTTAAAATTTCAAGAGCAATTTCTCCGTTATCAGCTGAATTAACCTTTAACCCTAGTTCTATAAGGTAATTTTCAATAGTATCAATATTTACAATAACATCATCAACTACTAATATTGTTCCTGTATTAAAGTGAATATTATTAACATACTCCGAAGCATCATCATTTAAATGTATAATTTTATCTGTAATTTTTACCTCTGGAATAGTTACTGTAAAAGTAGATCCTTGCTGAATTTTACTTTTAAGGGAAATAGTACCTTCCATCTTTTCTATTAACCTTTTAGATATTGCCAAACCAAGCCCTGCGCCTTCATATTTTCTATTCAATTGTCCTGATTGCTGTTGAAAAGCTTCAAAAATCATTTGCTGCTGATTTTGAGGAATACCGATTCCTGTATCAACAATTTTTAGGGTTAAAACTCCCTTATCATTAGAGGTCTGCTTAAACCCAATTTTCACCTGAATATAACCTTTATGAGTAAATTTTAATGCATTTCCAACTAGGTTAAACAAAACTTGTTTTACTCTAATTTCATCAAGTAGTATCACTTTAGGAAAATTTGGAGATATTGAAACACGCACATCAATTCCTTTTTTATGTGCTTTATCCTGAAATAACAACTTTATTTCCTCAACAATATAAACTAAATCCATAGGCTGAGGAGAAACAACTAATTTACCAGCATCAATTTTTGATAAGTCAAGTATATCATTTAGAAGTGATAAAAGTAAATTTCCACTACTTAAAACCGATTTTAGCATTTTTTTATGTTGTGCATTTTCAACTTTTAAATATAGAGCCTCACTAAATCCTAATATAGCATTCATTGGTGTCCGAATTTCATGACTCATATTTGCCAAAAATTCACTTTTTGCTTGATTTGCTTGATTTGCCTTATCTCTTTCGGCTTTTAATTCACTTTCATATTTTTTTCGTTGTGATATATCTCTTGCTATTGTGATTACCTCATTATTATTCATTCTCGCCAAACGAGCTTCATAAAAAACTGTTTCGGATTGGGAAATAACTGAATATTCAATTCTTGTAAAACCACTTTTAATACAAGATTTAATGGCACTTAACATTTGTATTGCGGTTTCGGTCGGAAATACTTCATTTACATTTTTATTAACCAAATTTATATTAAATGAATGCTCTTTTGAAGTTCCTTTATAATTTAATATAGTTCCGTTCTTACTAAAATGAAATAATTTATCTGGAATAGATTCTAAAATAGCTCTGTTAATAGCTTCACTTTCCTTTAATGATTGTTCTGAAATTTTTCGCTCATATGCATTAGCTATAATTCCGGATATTGTCCTTAATAATTCAAGTTCTGATTTATTCCATTTCTTTATTCGTAAACATTCATCAAAACCAATAAAACCGAAAAACTTCCCTTGAACATACAACGGATAAACAATTATAGATTTAATATTTTGAGGTTCAAGAATATCAATTAAATCTTGTGGTAATTCTCTTATATTTTCAGAATAAACTCTGCCCTCTTTTAATAGCATTGGTTTCCATGAGGGTATATAATCATATGGAATTTCCTGAAGTTCATTCATTTGACTTTCCACATCTATATTGCACCACTCATATGTATTTGACGTTAGTATTCCCTCTTGGGTATCTTCAAATATATATACTCTACTTACACCTATATGATGACCAATTTTTTCTAAAATTGAATTAATAATGTTTTTAAATGAAGTTAAAGTATTTAGCTCTAGAGCAATATCAGAAAGTAGTTCTTGTTGCAAATAGTTTTGATGCAAAGCTAACTCATTTTGCTTCCTTTTGTGAATATTTATTAATGTTCCAACCATTTTTACTGGTGCTCCATCTGAATCATATTCAGTTATTTTACCCGTATCCTGAACCCAAATATATTCCTTCTTCTTATTTCGAATTCGATACTCCACCTGATATATACCAATTTCACCATTTAAGTGTTTACTTAAAGTATTTGTTACTTTATCCAGATCATTCTTATGTATTCGTTTTTCATGCTTTGATATAGTTGATTCAGAAGCTTTTTGTGATTCTCCCAGAATTGCTCTCCATCTTGCACTATAATTTATATTACCAGATTTAATATCCCATTGCCATAAACCAGCTTCATTCCCATATAAGGTTAACTCAAGTTGTTCTGCATATTGATGCAATTGCATTTCATATTCCTTGCGCTTTGATATATCAACCATAATATATCTGATCCCAATATTCTTAGAATTTTCGGTGATATGATTAGAATAAACAATTACAGGAAAAACAGTTCCATCTTTTTTTAGTGCCATATAATCTCTGGGAGGAATGGCATTATTAATTAATGCTTTATTAAAATAATCTTTAGCCTTATCTTTGTATTCTGGATCTATATAATCAAAAATGGTCAACCCTCTTTCCAAATCAGACTTTGTATACCCCATCTTTTCAAGTGCATACTTATTGGCAAATAATATTCTTCCTTTCGTATCCGTTTCACATACCATCTCTGGCAACAATTCGCCTAACTCTCTATACTTTCGCTCACTTAATTTAAGCTTCTCATTATTATAACAAGCTAAACATGAGCTAGCTAACTTTTTATTAATATCTACTAATGAATTAATAATTCCATCTTCAAACTTACTACTTCGAAATAATATAACTAATCCGTAATCCGGCAAATCAAAAAGATAGTAATTTTGCTGATTCATTATTTCACCTTGTTCTGAAGTAATATTACCATCTTGTAACATAACATTTGATAATATTCCTTTCAACTCTGGAATATCTTTATTTAGATCTAATGCATATGGCAATTTATACTTTAAATCAAGACTAGACCTTTTATTAAAGTCATTGAATGAAAATAATAAAACTGCAGTACAGTTTAATTTACTTAAATAAGTTAACAATGCCTGTTTTAACATTTTATTTAAATCTAAACTGTTTCCTATTGACATTGCTATTTCATAAAAAACCTGAAGTATTTCATTATTATTTTTCATAAGCAGGCTACAACTATAGTTTTATTATAAAAATCCATATATTCTTTTCCATTGTTTGCTATTTCTCCCATACTTAGTACTCCAAATAATGGAACAGATTTTATATTTGTTTTAATTAGGTTAAGCTCTTTTGTAAAATCATTCTCTAAAAATAAAGACCTGCTTATACAATCTACAATAAATGTAAATTCCATGCTATCTTGATCAATACCAAACAAAGCTTTTTTTATAGCTTCTTCTGCCGCATCCAGCAACATTTGGCAATCCCCATGCAATATATTAACATAAATACCTGTTTTTATTACTCCTACACATTCAATAATTCTATTAGTTACTTTTATCGGGTCTCTTACTATACATTCTGAATCAAATTTTGTAATACCAAATGGATAAGATTTAGCAATCTCAAAAAAATTATTTTCAGTTATATATTTATTACTATGCTTGCTTATCTCTTCTTGATATACATTAAATGCATTTTTATAGTCTAATTCTATTAATTGATTTAAATTAGATTTACTAACTTTGAATGGCCCGGAAACTTTACCCCATCCATGTTTTACTCCAATTCCAGAAGGTTTATTTAAACCAATAATTAATCCACAATTTTTTTTAACTCCATCATTTGTATAAATACATGGTTTACGAATAAAATCTAAAGAACCTGCTCCTCCACCAATATAATTATATTTAAGCCCAAATTGAATAAAGATTTGCTGTATAAATAGGTCTACTCCTTTGGATATTGAATCTACAAAAACAAAAAGGGTTTTCATCTCTGAAAACTTAGAAATGGACTTTGATATTGTATTCTCAATAATATCTTCATCTTCTATATCATCGCAAAAAATAATTTCCGGATTATACTCCAAACCTACAATAACACTACCAGTTTCGTAACTTTCATTTTCATATATAATACCAGGAAAATGACCTCCAAATATTGGTTTTGAATAGCTTTTTAAAAGTTTATTCAGTTGTTTCTCATCGTAGTTATTGTTAGCACCACTTAAAACCAGAATACTATTAATCGCTTTATTATTATCTAAATTGATTAATTCTTTATTAAGATCGGATATTTTTGTTGAGGTAATATATTTGAGTGAAATCATAGAGTTTGGTATTTTATAGGATTAAATTAATGATTAATTTAATCATTAAGTTTTACTATTAAAATTAATCAGGAAAATAATTTAGTTTTCAATAGATTCTTTTTCCCACTCCTTCATTAAAAAAATAAATGACATACTCATATAAATAATTATTCCATTGGGCATTTGGCCTAACGCACCGCTTCCGTATGATGCTGCCATTATACCAAACATACCAGAAAGCAAAGCCATTGCTTTACCTTTATAATCTTCATTTTTTGATATAAACATGATATAATATCCAGAATATGCTAGGATAAAGAACAATATAAACAAGTGTAATGTTAATCCGACTATTCCTTGTTCAGCCCATATTTGTACATACCAACTATCTGTTGGTGTTTCAGCTAAAAAGGTACCAGGTGAAAAGCGTAATCCCCAATTGCCCGCAGAACCTAACCCTCCACCAAAAGGTTTGTCGGCCAAATAACGTTTCAATTTTTCTTGATTATCAAACCGAACCTGTAGGGATGGATTATTTGGATCCAATCCTGTTCTAAATCGCCGTATTTCATATACACTATTTCCAATAGTCGTAAATTTCAAAAAGCCATAAACAGCGAAAATAAAGATAAATCCACCTATAACAATCTTAAATTTTTTACTCAAAACACTATACAAACCCATTCCAGCAAATGGTACAGCAATAGCACCTCTTGTTCCTGAAATTAACATGCCTATAAACGCAGCTAGTGACGTAATAAGCCAAAAATATCGTTTCCTACCTTTTTCGTGTAAAAATAAAATACCAAATGTAACGCCTGAAAATCCCATTGACCCACCATATGTAGCTGCATCAGTAAAAAAAGAAAAAACTCTTAAACCTCCCGGTAATAAATGAGTCTTTCCTCCTACTGTTGCTAACCAGTGGTTCTCCCATGGATCTGGTCCGATTACCTGTTGCATTAAACCTTTAGCGACACCTGCTAATGTAAACCAGGCCCACCATTTTAACATTTTATCTAAGTCCTCTATTTTATTAAATGCAACAAATACTAATGGTATCATTAACAACATATACAAACTAACTCCCCGCATTGCATAAAACCATGCAGCACGACTAACAACCTGAGGATTAATAAGCTGAAATAAAGCATATCCATACCATATTAAAGCAACTAAAGTGAGTAAATTTTTTGCCTTTACCCATTTAACCTTATGATTAAATTGCCTAAAAATAACAGATAACCATGTCAACACCAATAATCCATCAACTGATAATCCTAATGGACCGGGTAAATATCTCGCAATTCCCATTGCAAAATAATTTGCAATAAAAATTAATACAATACCATTTTGGGGATTATATAAAACCCATATAATCACTATTAATACAAAAGGTATAATAAGTATTAAAAATGCTAAAGGAATTTGTTGTTTTGCAAACAAAAAAATAGCAGAACCAACTATTACAGAAAGAAAAACAATTATTGTAACCTGGGTTATATCTAGTGAATTATTTCTTCTTTTATTTTCTTCCATTGGCCAAGTTGCAATAGCTGTTTTAATATATTCTTAGATCTTTTAATATTAATTCCATATTCCACTGACAAAACTTGATTTATATAAACCCAACCTAATATTACTCCAAAAAATGTAAAAACTAAAGTAGCAAAAGCAACTAATTCAAGAGATTTAAATAGATATATAGCAATAAAATCAAATATTAGGTTTAAACATAGCATAAACATTATCTTAAGAAAATTAAGTTTTGCTTTATCCAAGGCAAACAATGCAACGCCAGTGAATCTATCTAGTGGTAAAAACAAAATATAAACACTTATAATGTACAAAATATTTTTTTGAATTTGTATATCTTGTACGTAGTTATCCCCACCTAAAATCTTTAAAAAAAGATCTGGAAATATTATAAGAACAATAACTATAGGTATAAATAATAGAGTGGTAATAACTATATATGTTTGCAGATATGTATAAAACTTCTTAATTTCATATTTAATGAGCTTTGATAATGTAGGAAAAGCTGTTGTTGCAAAACTTCTTAAAACAACTTCTATCATTTCAACAAATTTAAAGGGTATAGCATATATAGCGACATACTCTGCTCCCATAAACGGAGCTAATCCTAAGAGTATTGCATCGGAGCTTTTAAGTAAATTGCTACTTATATAACTTAATGTAGAATACTTTCCAAAATTTAAAATCTGTTTTCGAGTTTTAGACGTTCCTGAAAAAAAATAAGCTAACCCATCCCACTTCATTATTATTACAATCAAGCTTGTAAATGTATTAGCTATAATATACACAAATACTAATCCATCAATCCAAATTTGTTTAAATAAAAATATATATACTAACAGAAATATTAAAATTGATATTGAATTAATAGCTTTTATTACAGCTAATCTAGAAAATAATGATTTGCCTTGCGCAACTATATTTGACTGATTAAAGGGAATATTAACTAGTGCTAGTATAGGGTAAAATAATAAAATAAAATTATAGGTTGAGTTTAATTCCATCAAATTAATTGCAAAATAAATAATCAGAAAAGCTGAAGTTATTAACAATGTTGACATAAGGCTCAACTGATAAGATGCCCCAACTGAATTAGATTTATCATTCTTATTACCAACTGATATCATCCTTATTGTAGCCGTTCCTGTTAATCCCAGTCTAAACATATCCACTAACGTGGCTACCGTAATAAAAATTACCCAATTCCCAAACACTAGTTTGTCGGTATGCCTAACTATTATCAAAAAAGTGATAAACCCCAATGCAGCTTGTACTCCATTTCCTAATAAAGAGTGTATATTACTAGTTATATTTTTATTTTGGATCCACCGGCCTATCATGATACATATTTTTTAAAGATCCTATTTTTAATAAATCTTCTAATAAAAGAGCGTTTCTTTTGTATTTCACCAACCATATCTGTCATATTATCAGGTATCGCTTGATTTAAAATTGCTATAGCAGCGGTGCTGCATATTGAAGTAAACTGATCCTTTATATAATTATCTGTAGCCGACCACGTTCTATTAGCATCAAAAATCATAAAATTAAAAGTTGAACTATTTACAAGATTATTATTAATAAAGTAATCTTTATCAGATAATGGAGGCATTTCAATTAAAATAACATCATGTTTCTCAAAATCATCAATCATCTGATAATAATTATTGTTCATTAATTTTTCACTATAAATATTTAACCATTGATCATTATCGTCATGTGGCTTAATATTAACCATAAGAACTTTTAAATCTAATTTTGCAAGTATATTATGCAAACTATTAATCATATAGGTTTTTCCTTCACTACTAAAATGGCTAAATACGTTTATTACTAATGGTGCCTTATTTTCGTTTGAGAAATGTTTTTGAAGAAGTTTGTCAACAGCTGGTTTTAATCCCCTTTTAGTCAACTCATCAAAATCTATTTTATCACTTAATTTTTTTAATGGTATTACACCTCTTACATTACTATAACCTAAATTCCTCAAACGTTGTGGAGTTTTTATGGTTCTATCCAATAATTCAAAAACAAAAAATCCTAATAAAGAAAGTATCATGGTAAATACACCAATTACAATAATCATTAGTTTCCTTTTGGTAGGCTCCGGATCAATTGGTAAATATGGTTTGTCTAATATTTTCATATTTGCCATTAACTCTTCATTTTGCTGCTTCAGCCTGGCAAGACCTAAATGATGTAAGATTTCTAAATATGATTTTTCATTTACATCAATCTCTCTCTCTATCCGTTTTAATGTAGCCCCCAATGGAGCAAATTGATTATATAACTTTTTGAATTCTTCACTTTTCACCTCCATTGATTGCAATCTCGCCCTCGCACTTTCATAATCAATAACCGTTGAAAGCCAATCGTTTAACAAAGTCTCTATTGCAATACCATCACTATGCTTTTCATAAATATATAATGAGTCAAGTTTTTGTTCAAGTGTTTGTTTAAGCTTTAATTGTTCTGCTATATAATTTAATTTTAATTCATCTTTTTCGGCTTGATCAATGGTTAAAAAGTCCAAAGAAGCGAGATTCTTATTTATCTTAACTAAGGATTCTCGAAGATAAATAATCTCTCTATTCTTCAAATTAATATTATATCTGGATTGAGTTTGTTCCTCAAGTTTTAATAATATAGCTTCCGCAGCTTGATATTCTAAAAGAATATCATGAAGTTTTATTTCGATTTTTTCTTGTTGTGACGAAATATGTTTTGTTTGTTCGTAGTAATTAATAATTTTATTTTCTTTATTAAAATTCAAGAGCCTATCTTCAGCATCTGCCAATTTTTTCGAAGCCGTTTTTAATTGTTTTTCAAAATATGCAATGACCGCACTAGCTTGATTAACTTTCAAGTCACTATATGTATTAAGAAATACTTCAATAACTATATTAAGTGTGTGATATGCAACACCGGCATCATTTGATGTATATGTTAATTCTATAATATCACTTCCGGATACCTGAGTTGTTTTAATTGAAGAAATAGCGTTAAAACTATAATGAGGGTGGTTGAAGTTTAATAATTCGTATAAAAAGTTAGTTTTATCCTGGTTCAAATATTTTATTAAATTCTCATATGTTTTTTGTTCATTATTCTTAACCACCAATAGTTTTATATCCTCGGGTATAGTTTTTACAAACTCATTATAATTATCTTTTGATAAAATTGCAGGATCTGGTTTTGTAAGCAGCAAGTGCTTAGCCAATAACCTTAAAGATGTCTCTTCTTGTACGTTTCTTGAATTTAGTATAGTTATTAAATTATTGTAAGCAGTTTTCGAAGCAAAAAAATCAATTCTGCTATTTTCTAAATTACTTAATGAGGATCCGGAAGTTATTGCAGTAAATAATGTAGCTTTTGTATTAAATTCACTTTTCTCATTTATTGTAGCAAAAAACATTAAAACAGAAGCAATAATTGGTAATATTATTAACCATTTTGTCTGTTTTAATATAATATGAATTACACTATAAATATTCATAGTTATTTGTGTTTATTACTGAGACTTACACCCGTCGCTTTTTCAAGTTTTAAGTATTGAGCTAAAAAATTATTTTTTGCCTTTAAATAATCATTCCTGGCTTTACCTACTGTAGAAGATAGTATAGCAAAATCATTTATATCTGTTTTTCCACTAAACAAATCCTTCTTGGCTTTTTCATAACTAATTTCAAGTGTCTGATATATTTCAAAATGATTATGCATGCTTTCATTTAAAAACTGCGTTTCATAATAAAGATCTATGATAAAATATTTAAGTTGCTGTATAGCTTCATCTTTTTCATAAATAGACTTTTGTATTTCTAGTTTCTTTTTAGAAACTTCTTTGGATCTTCCTGTTATTGCTGAGAGCGGTAATTTTAAAGACACTCCTGAATAATATGTTGTCTGTTCACTGGAGCTTAAAGACCCTGAATTTAAAACTACATCAGTCCTGTTTTCCTGCATCACAATTCTATCATATTTTCCATAATTTGCAGCCCCTTCAACAAAAAGATATTTTGCCCAGCTTCCTCTTTCTATATCAAGCTCTTGATGCTTTATATCAGTTTGAGTAAGCTTATCTTTTACTAAAGCAGAATTTTCTATTGCATTACTTATTACAAACTCTAAAGAAGGTAACTGCACTAAGGTAGAATCTTCTATACCTTGGCCATACATAACATTATTAAGGTTTAATATAAGATACAGGTTAACTACAAAAAAAAATCGCATATTACAAGAATTTGAAATTGTAATTTAAATTAGCTAGCAGACACATGAAAACTATACATTTTCGTGCTGAAGCATTGCTGGAATTGTTTTAAAAATAATAACAAGATCGGTCCACAAATTATAGTTATTGGCATATGTTACATCTAACATTTTTCTTTCTTCTGCACTCATGGTTGTATTTTTTGCCCTAGCAGTTACTTGCCACAATCCTGTTAAACCAGCAGGAGCCAAATATCTTTTAATCCATGGATCTTTTGTAAGTTTTTCAGCCTCATATAAAGGCAATGGTCTATTGCCTACAATAGACATATCACCTTTTAATACATTAATAAACTGAGGTAGTTCATCTATACTTGTATTCCTTATAAAACGGCCAACTTTAGTAATTCTGGGATCATTATTGAGTTTAAAAAATGCTTTTTGCTCTAGTGCCTTTTTTCTATCTAAAAACTCTTCTTCATTAACTTCTCCATTATCATCATAAAGAATTGTAGAATTAATTTTCGTTGGCGAAACCAATTTTTCTGCTGGTTCTTGACCATTGTATTGATTCTGTTTCAATAAGTCCTGTACTCTTTTATCTGCATCCTGATACATTGATCTGAATTTATAAAAGTTGAACACTTTATAACCAGCCCCAACTCTTTTTGAAGCATAAAAAATCGGACCTTTTGATTCAATACGTATTAATACAGCTATTAAAATAAATAAAGGCGTAAGCAAAATCAGATTAATTCCTGCAAAGCAAATATCAAAAATCCTTTTCCATAGCGGTATCTTAAATTCATCAACCTCATTCTTATGTAATTCAATAATAGGATGATCTATTAAAAATTTTAATCTTCTTTCTATATTCTGTAAAGATGTTGTATTTTCAAATACTTCATGTGCTCCTTGCTGCAAGTAAATCAATAAGTTATCTTTTTCTCCAATAACAACAAAAATAATATCTACATCAACTAACTTTCTTTTAACCTCTTGTATTTGAAATATTTGCTGAGACTTATTACCCCATACTTGCAAGACTACTACATCTGTATTATATGATAAATTTAATTTTTCTGAAAATGTAAATTCCTGATTTACATTAAAAAGAACACTCTTTTTGAAATTTTCAAAGATATTTTTATCCGGACCGTAATATTGTAAATTTATAACCATCGGTTTGAGTTTTTAATGGTAAAAAGACAATTAATTAATAAACCTCTGAATCCTTAATTTTAATTCTTCTGGATTAAAAGGCTTTTCAATATAATCAGCAATACCGGAATTAAATAATTCAACCTTTTTGTTACTTTCATTAATACTGGAAAGAATAATTACAGGGATATGCTTATATATATCACTAGAATTAATTTGTTGTGCCAGTTCTAATCCATTAACAACAGGCATCATTAAATCACTTATAACTAAATCTGGGAAATAACCATTTTGTAAAACTCCCATAGCTTCCAATCCATTAGATGCTGTTTTTATTTCATATTCTGAATTTAAAATGATCTGAAGAATTGTTCTAAACTCCCCCTTGTCATCGACTAATAAGATTTTCTTTTTCATAAGATGATATTTTTATTTTTTGTAAATTTTTGAAGAATTTATATAAAAGTCATACGGAATATACCAATCCATATAGTTATAACCTCTGCTTTTTGCCCATGGATTAAACTGAATATAGGCTTCTGTAATATCTTCTTTTTCATATGGATATTCAAAACTAACAGGTAAATTTATGGCCCAAGGCAAATAGTAATCAGAAACATAGTAATTTCCTAAAGAAACGTCAGAGTCATCATCTCCAGTACCCAACAGGTTTAAATCAGCTAAATCAGTAGGCTTTTTATTTGGCAAGTGAACCTCAACGGTACGATCCCGATTTATTATCATAAAAGGGTTATAAGGAGGAGTTCCTAATTCGGTAAATGAAACAGGACTATTAAAACTAATATTTACCACCTGAGTATCCGGAACAACATAAGGTGTTTCAGGTGATGTATTCACGCCAATTCCTACTCCTGGATAAGATAAATTATTAAACGCATCATCAAAAAATATAACCGTAGCATTAGTTTGATTGCTTTCGGAGCCATTACTATTGTTATTAACAAAACCCTGTGTCAAACGCTGTCCTGTAACAGAATTAACATTATTAGTAGGAATATTAAATTGTATTCCAAAACCATTATGATAAGAAGCTCCGATTGCTTTAACAACTATTTTTGTCTCAATTCCAGATATCTCATTATTCGAATTAGTAAGTTGATTAAAATTATAATCAATAACCAAGTCATTGAAGTCATAATCACCTTTGTATGGCCAGAGATCTTCATAAATTAATGTTCCATAAATATTTTCGCCTGGATATTGATTTTTAAATGCCTTTGTATCATCAAACGGAAACTCATCAAAAGTATCTGTTACGCCATCTCCATCACTATCTATTGGTGTATCTATTGGTTGATAAAATGATGTATTAACTGCAGTAAATGGGGTTATTGTAGTATAAAAAACTGCATCATTAAAGTCCTCATCACTCGCTTGATCTCTTCTAATATCTTCAAAACCCATTAATAATAGTTCCCGAGTCTCATCAAATAAAAGAACATTGTGTTTTTTCAATTCATATTGAGCTTCTGCATTAAAAGCAATATCTGAATAATGAGTATATACGCCATTACTAATTTGACCATTCCACCCTTGCGCAACAATAAACCAACCTATAGATGTATTAGCAGGAAAAATATTTGAATACTCTTGTGTTTCTGGATCCAAATAAAATAATTGGACTTTATTACCAGATGACAAACCTCCTCCTGATCCTGAATAGGAAACATTAGGAAAGATTATTGTTTTATCTCTAATATCATTTGCGCTAGAAGGAGCATTCCCCACTGGATATGTATAATATCCTAAACTATTTCTCCACCCAGCTCCTTCATGCACAAATGTAACCCAAACCTCACAATCTTTACTAACTATTAAATTGGCATCATTAGCATTATCTAAATACTGTGGATGCGATTCATCTAATTTTATATTCTCGGGTAATGAAGCATTAACTTCATCCAAAAAAGCATTATCAATATTATCACTATTAACCTCTAAATAATTTGGAACACCATTACTATCCCAATTTCCCAAAACATAATAGCCATTTACTATTGAAACCTGCTCAGGTACAGCAGCTTTAAGGGATGAGTTTTTAAGAGACTTTAATTCAGACCCACCAATGGTGATAATTAATTCTTCAGAAGTAATTTCCCGAGATGTTAACCGTGGAATACCTACATAATTACTTAAGATGTATATACTATCATATTGAGGAGAATAATTAAATAAACTCTCTAAGATACCTTCATTGTTAGTAACCCCTTTTATTATTTTAAATTTATTTGCTTCATCAATCTGTAACCCATCACTAGTTAATGGATCTTTTGTAAACACTTCAAAAGGAGCTCCAGTAAGAGGCTCATTATTATTATTCAAAACTATTAATGAGAGCTTGATTGTATTTATATTTGAAAAGTCGAACCCTGAATAATCAGGTGTTTCATCTCCCTTAGCTTCCACATCTTCAAATTCCTTTTTTAAACACCCTTGAATGATGACCGACATAATTAATACAAAAAGTAGTTGTAAAATGAAAGTTTTCATACTCTTAAATTTATAATTTACATTCATTAATCAACTCTAATGCCAAACACCACAACAATCTAAATGCCAAATATATAACTCGCAATACAAATACTATCTTCTGACTAGAACTTCGAAAATGAATAGGCTATTATGCGTTTTTAAAGACCCATAAATATTACACGCAGAATAACATGTTATTGAGGGAATTATACAATTATACGTTGTAGTTTTTTTCTTTAAATTGCTTTAAAGCGCTAGACAATACCAATAGGTATTAAATATAATATTAGACTGAGTGTAATAGAATACTTATTTAATATATTCTTTATAAATAAGTAGTATGAGTTTGGGAAAAAAACTATTGAGAATTAGTTTTATTAATTTTCGTTTGGTAAAACAATATCATATTTCTGGATTCTTCGATATAGCGCATTCCATTCTAAATTTAATAAGCGAGCTGCTTCGGCTTTATTATAATTTACCTGACCAAGAGCCTTTATGATAGTTTGTTTTTCCAACTCTTTTAAATCAAACAAATTGTTAGCTTCATCAAAAACACGATGAGTTTGTGCAGATAAATTATCTATCAAATAAAAATGTTCCTTTTTTAAAACCTTATCATTACACATAATTATGGCTCTTTCAACCATGTTCTTGAGCTCTCGAATATTTCCTGGAAATGGATATTTCTGTAATAGAGAGATCACAGCTGAATCAATAGATTCTATTTGCTTACCCATTTTGGGCCCAATTATATTTACAAAGTAATCTACTAAAATAGCTATATCTGAAATTCTATCTCTTAATGGTGGAATCTGAATGATAAACGTTCCAATACGGTGAAATAAATCTAATCTAAATACCTTACCTCCGGTTAATTCTTCTACTGTTTTATTGGTGGCAGAAATAATTCTTATGTCAAATGGCATTTCATCTTGTGTTCCGAGTTTGGTATATTTCCGATCTTCTAATACCCGTAATAATTTTACTTGTAAACTCATGGGCATTTCTCCAATTTCATCTAAAAATAAAGTTCCTTTATTAATTGATTCAAACCATCCTGATTTATCTGAAATTGCTCCTGTAAAACTACCTTTTTTATGACCAAAAAACTCGCTTTCAAAAAGCGTATCTGGTATTGCTGACATGTTAACAGCTCCAAATAAAGAATCATTTCGTTGACTTAGCATATGGATACCTCTTGCAACTAACTCTTTGCCTGTTCCACTTTCTCCAATCAATAAAACAGATGTATCAGGTGTTGAAGCCACCATTTCCATTTGATTCTTTACTTGTTGAATCAACGGGCTTTCTCCTATAATTTTACAACCAACCTCCTGATCTACAGTTTTTTTTAAAACATCATTCTTTTTCACTTCTGTATTGAGCTGACTCTGAAGTTTTGCATATTTGGTAGTTCGTTCTATAGATAACCAAATTTCTGTTGAAGTAAAAGGTTTCCTACAATAATCTGCAGCTCCTTTGCGCAAGGCTCCTATTACAGTGTTCATCTCCGAAGATGAACTAATCATAATCACTTCAATACCTGTATATTCTTTTTTTATTCTTTCTAAAACTTGTAAGCCATCCATCTCTGGCAGTTTAAAATCTGTAATAACCAGATCTATTTTTTCATTTTCAAGTATTCGAAAAGCAGTTGAAGGAGCTTCAACTACAAAAACCTCTGCCTTTTCTTTTAAATATGAACGAGTTAAATTACGTATTATCGGATCATCATCTATTACTAATATACTTATAGGTTTTAGGTTTGCTGACATAATGTTTAGTTTAAATTATTAGGATATGAAACAGATATTGCAGTTCCTTGTTTAGGACGACTATCAACTTTTAAACTACCATTATTCAATTTAATAAAATCTTTAATTAATTGAAAACCTAAACCTGTTCCTTTTTCCTGATTGGTACCGTTAGATGTATAACTTTCATTTTGAACGAATATTTTTTCTATTACTTCTTCAGACATTCCTATACCCTGATCTATAACAGAAAGTATTAAGCTACCATTTTGCTTACGTGTAACAACCCTTATTATTCCTTCTTCTGGACTAAATTTAATAGCATTAGAAAGCAGATTTCTTATAACCGTTTTTGTGGTGGCTTCATCAACATTTATATAGCATTTATCAAATAAGTTTAAATCTATCGTTATATTTTTATTCTCTGCAACGGGTTTTAGGACCTGAACCGTTTCTAAAACTAAAATATTTAAGTCTGTTTTATTATGATCTAATTTTATGATTCCACCTTGATAACGTGTCCATGTCAATAAATTATCAAGTAAATCATATGTATCATTAGTGCTGGCATCCAAATGATCAATTACCTCACGAAACTCTCTACTATCCGGTTTAATATAGTTATCCTTTAATGCCGAAATCGTAAATTTTATATTATGGAATGGAGCTTTTATATCATGTGCAATTATACTGTATAATTTATCTCGTGTTTGAATCATTTCATTAATTTTCATTTTACTATGATACAACTCAATATGCGTTTTAACCCTTGCGATTAATTCTTCATGTTGAAAAGGTTTTGTTATATAATCAATTCCACCTGCTTTAAAAGCTTTTACCAGATCATCAGTTTGGGTTCTGGCTGTTAAAAATACAATTGGAATCTCTCTCCATTTAGACTGTGATTTAATTCTTCTACAGGTTTCAATACCATCCATTTCCGGCATCATTATGTCTAAAAGTATTAAGTCTGGAATTTGAACTTCCAACTGCTTTAAGGCATCAATTCCACTCTGTGCAAGTCCTATTTTATAACCTTCATCTTTTAAAATACTGGTTGTAACTTTTAAATTGAAAAGATTATCATCTACAATTAAAATGTTTGGTTCTTTGGGGTTTTGCATGTATGGTAAAAATTAAGTCTGTTAGTATATTGTAGTAATTGTATACTTAATTTATTTAAAGAAGGTTATAAAATATTATAATTTTCCAAAATTTATTTTACCCAAATCACGATTCTACAGTAAATAATTAAAATTAATGTTTATGCAATACTGCTGATGCGTTAAAAATTATCACTAAACAAATTTAATTGTTCTTTGACATCTTGATTGATTTGATATTCAGTAAGCAGTTCTTTTATTGGAGCTTTATCGAACACAGAAATGCCTAAAATTTGTATGATCTCATAAATTGAGAGGTCACTTTTTAAAGAATGCTTGACTTTAGCAACAATAAGATAGGTACAAATTGCTACCCAGATATGTATATTAACGACATTTTCAGAATGGCCCCAAAGTTTTTTAATTGTAAGATTCTGTTTTATCCACTTAAAGAAAATCTCTATTTGCCAACGATTCCGGTATAAATGAGCAATTTCAAGTGCTGAAGCGTATGTGTTATTTGTTATGAATGTTAAGAGGGTATCTTTTTCATCATCATAATACTCAATAAGCCTTAATGTCTCAGGATACAATTTCTTGGACCTGTATCCATTGAGAATGATGATTTTATCACTTCTGAATCTGACATTTTACAAGGCTTATTGCGCGTATTTTTTGAGCTGTCCTCAGTCAATTGATGTCCAGCGATTGCCTTATACCATTCATTGCAAAATTCATCTACATAAAAGAAAATTTCTGTAACTTTATCTTCCATAATAAACAAGTGTTTTGGTTGTTAAATATTTAAACTTCAGATACTTAAATATAATGAAAACCTTGTTTATTTCCTTGTATATCAGCTAGTTTTTTATTTCGAACCCAGGTTAGTAAGTATTCATCACTAATGATACTTCTATAATATAAATAAATTATGAGCTTATGCTTATATGGCCAAACTTTAGTTATTTTCTGGTATTTGTATTGTATCATATAACCTATCCTTGTTCAAAAACAACTATTGTAGAATCAAAGAAATCAGAAAAAGGTTTAATCCTTTTGCATCAAAACAATATTTTCAAGGATATTAACTATTTCAATTATCTCATAAGAGCGATATACTCTACAGCATACAACTACCCAAGATTAACAGTAATTTATTATGAAAAAAATATAGCTGAAGATTAGAAGTAATATTTTCAAATGAACAAAAATGCCCCAAATAATAGCATCGAGATACCAACCTTCATTTTTTATATAACAGAAGGCGGTTTAATTACCCATACATATCGTATAAATATATAATCTCCTAGTCTTCATATCAATACTGAATCCCTTATAAAATTAGTCGGTCAATGATGGTAACAAATTATAAAAACAATAAAATTATCCGTAAAGTAAAATAAGAATATTTTTATTTCAATTAATTAAATCAAATTATTAACTTGAATGTCAGATTTTAATTAATTTGACAATTAATAAAAAATACAAATATTGTTATTTGCTACACATTTTAACCTAACACATAAAATGAGAACTTAATGATGCATAATAAAACCAATGAAGATAAAAATGATATTCTCATCAATGCCCTTCAAGACATAATTAGCGTCAAAAATAGTATTGATCTGCGTAAGATAATTCTTAGAGCTGCTCAAAAACTCACGAACTCTGATGGTGTAATTTTTGTTGTAAACGAAAATAATTTCTGCAACTATATAGCAGAAAACTCTGGTGAACATATATTAAGAGGTAAAAAAATCCCTATTGAAAGTAGTATCTGTGGCTGGGCTTTATTAAATAAAAAATCCGTTGTTATTGACGATATTAATGAAGACAAAACTGTTAAACAAAATGAATATAAAAATACATCAATTAAAAGCCTCATAATACTTCCCATAGGAATTGATTTACCAAAGAAGGCTATTGCAATGTATTGGAACGAAAAAAACATAGCCACATCAATAGATTTATATCACTTACAGTTATTAACAAAAAGTGCGTTTAAGGCGATTGAAAATTTTAAAAACACAGAGATTTTAGAAAATAAAATTAATTCATTAGATAAAGAATTTATGGATGATATCGATTCCTCTTTTAATAAATTAAAAACATCGGAAGAGATTATCGGTCACAACGAAATAACCTTTAAAAAGATTTTTGAACATTCAAATATCGGTATTGCAATCACTGATCCTAAAGGTAATATTATTAATGTTAATAATGAATTTGCCAAAATTATTGGTTATGCGCAAAATAAACTTGAAAAAATGAACTTTTCAGAGTTCACATATTCTGAAGATTTAGACATTGAAATAGATTTAATAAACCAGTTACTTTCCAATCAAATTGATAACTACAGAATTCATAAGAGATATTTTAACAAAAAAGGTGAAATAATTTGGGTTGATATTGCTGTTTCCTGCCTTAGAGATGGCAAAAATAAAATTGACTTATTATTTGCAATGATATTGGATATTACTGATAAAAAGAAAGCTGAGCAGCGTTTCTTAAATACACTGGATAACATGCAAGAAGGCTGCCAAATAATTGATTACAAATGGAATTACATCTATTTAAATCACACTGCAGAACTACATAACCGAAGATCTAATAAAGAATTAATTGGTCAGAAATATCAGAATATGTGGCCTGATATTGAAAATAGTAAAGCTTATGAACTTATAAAAGATTGTATGGAAAATAGAAATTCTCACTTTTATGAAAATAAATTTACTTATCCCGACAATTCTGTAGGCTGGTTTGAACTCAATATTGAACCTATTTCTGAAGGGGTTTTAATACTTTCCATCGACATCACAAAAGAAAAACAAGCAAAACAGGAAGTTATTGAAAGCATGAATCGCCTAATTAATGCACAACGCATAGCCAAAATGGGTGATTTTACACTTATAAAAGATACAGGAGAAATAACATGGTCAAAAGCTCTATTTGACTTATTAGGATATGAATCAGAAAGTAGTATAAATTACGAAAATGTGAATAAGAATATACATCACCCGGATGATGTAATAGAAATTAATGAATGGATTAGTAATAGCCTATTATCGGATAATGATATATTACCACCCAAAGAATATAGGTTAATCAAAAAGGATGGTAATATTGTTCACGTTAAAGTGCAAGGACATATTATTAGAAACAAATCAGAACCCATAAAAATTTTTGGAACAGTACAAGATATTTCAGAGCAAAAAAGAATCGAAACAAACCAAAAGCTTACAAAAAATATTTTAGATATTATAAACAATAGTAACGATTCTCATTTTATGGTTAATTCAGTAATTAAAGAAATCAATAGGTTAAAAGAAGTTGAAGCAGTTGCCATAAGATTGAAAAAAGGAAACTTCTTTCCATTTTATGGACAAACAGGATTTTCAGATGAATTTATTTACGACAATAATCATATATGCTCTATGAATACTCATGGACCACATAATTATAAATGCATCTGTCAAAATATAATCAACAAAAAACTACATATTCCTAAATCATATTTTACTAATAGTGGTAGTTTTCTATCAAATAATATTTCCTTGCTATATAGTGATACTAATAAAAAAACAAACCTAATACATAAAAATAGTCGATGCTATAGTGCTGGATATAAATCCTTGGCTATAATCCCAATAAAAGCATCTAATGAAACAATAGGTCTTTTACAATTAAACGATCATCGCAAAAATCTTTTTTCGCAGGATTCTATATCTATTTATGAAGAAATAGCATCTAATTTAGGAGTAGCATTATCCAGAAACCAAGCTAAAGAGTTATTAAAAAAGAATGAATTACTTTTAAAAGAAACCGGAAAACTAGCAAAAGTTGGCGGATGGGAGTTTGATATTGAAACCGGCGAAGGTACATGGACTGAAGCTGTTTCTAAAATTCACGAGTTTGATGTAAAAGACAGTGTTAATAAAAATATAGGACTAAGCTATTATAAAGGAGAACACTACAATTTAATCAATAATGCAATTGCTAATGCTATAAATAATTTCCAATCATATGACCTTGAATTACAATTAACGACTCCAAATGGTTCTCAAAAATGGGTGCATACCATAGGTATCCCTGAAGTAAAAAATGGAAAGGTTGTAAAAATTTCAGGTTCAATGCAAGATATAACTGAAAAAAAACAGGCAGAAATAGCTCTAAAAGAAAATGAAGAGAAATATAGAAATCTTTTTATGTATTCGCCTGATGCCATATTTATTAATCAAAAGGATAAGATTTTATTAGTTAATGAAGCTATGCTTAAGCTGATGAAGGTGGATGATCAAAGTTCATTAATAGGTATAAATCCAAAAGATTTATTTCAAGCAAAAAAAAATAAGAATGAAAGGTTTACTTCATTTAAAAAATCATCAAAACAACCTGTCTTTGAAGAACTTATTATTGACAAAAAAGGAATATTAAAAGATGTCGAAGTGCATCAGTCTGTTTTTAGAATTGGGGATAATATTGCAAACCATGTTATTTTACGAGACATAACTAAACAGAAAGAAATTGAAAAAGAAATTGAAAATCATAAGAAAAACCTTGAAAACCTTATAAAGCAACGTACGCTAGAATTATACCACTCAGAAGAAAAATACAGGGGACTTTATGAAACCGTAAAAGATGGAATTGTACATACAGACCTTGATGGGGCAATAATTGAATGTAATCCTGAATTTAGAAATATGTTAGGATACAGCTTTGATGAAATTACGCAATTAACAATATGGGATCTAACTCCACAAAAGTGGATCCCTCCCAAAAAAGACATTATCAATAATGAGGTGTTTGTGAATGGTTACTCCGATGCATTAGATAAAGAGTTTTTACATAAAAATGGTACAGTAATTCCTGTATCGGAGAGAATCCGATTGGAAAAAGATACACATAACAATCCTATTGGAATGTGGAGTATTGTTCGAGATATTACAAAACGAAAAGAAACTGAAAATGCCATAATCAATCTGAATTATCAACTTAAAGAAAGGCAAATTGCTCTTGAAAACACCAACAAAGAATTAGAAGCTTTTAGTTACTCCGTAAGTCATGATTTACGAGCCCCTTTAAGAGCTATTATTGGTTTTACAAAAATTCTTATTGAGGATTACACCGAAGTATTAGATGATGAAGCAAAAAGAATATGTAATGTAATTGAGGAAAGTGCAACCAACATGGGTAAATTAATTGATGATTTACTTTCCTTTTCCAGATTGGGAAGACATTCTATGCAATACTCAAAAATTAATATGCAAAATATGGCCATGTCTTGCTTTAAAGAAATTTGTCCCCCTGAACTTGTAGACAAAACTCTTATTTCTATCGACAATATTCCCCCTATATCAGCGGATATTCCGATGATCCAACTAGTCTGGAACAATTTACTATCAAATGCAATTAAATATTCAGCAAAACAAGAGTCTATTAAAATTCATATTGCTGCAAACTTAAATTCAAATTCCATTACATACTTTATAAAAGATAACGGAGTTGGTTTTAATATGAAATACAGGGATAAATTATTTGGCGTATTTCAAAGATTACACAATTCATCTGATTTTGAAGGAACTGGAGTAGGATTAGCTCTGGTTCAACGAATCATTAAAAGGCATAATGGAACTATTTGGGCAGAATCAGAACTAACAAAAGGAGCCACTTTTTACTTCAAATTACCTATACTAAATCAATATACTAATTAAACAATACTATGAAATACAATGAATGTGAAATACTAATAATAGAAGATAATCCCAATGATGCAGAACTAATTGTGAGGTCACTAAAAAAAAATAATCTCCTCAATAATATTAATGTAATATACGATGGAGAGGATGCTATGGAGTATCTATTCTGTAGTATAAACAACGATGATAAAATACTTTTCGATCCTCCTAAAGTTATTTTATTAGATCTCAAACTTCCAAAGGTAAGTGGGCTTGAAATACTAGAGGCTATAAAATCGGATGAAATTTTACGAAAAATACCTGTAGTTGTTGTAACTTCATCAAAGGAAGACCCCGATATTGATAGAGCGTATCAGTTAGGGGTTAATAGTTATGTTGTAAAACCTATTAACTTCAATGAATTTGTTGACAGATTAAGTCAAATTGGGATATACTGGCTTGCAATAAATGAAAAACCAAAATCATATTCTAATCCAACTCTTAAATGAAACCAATAACCAAAGTATTAATTATCGAGGACAATGCCACTGATGCAGAACTAGCTATAAGAGAGATCAAAAAAACACTACTTAATACAGAAATTTCTCTTATTGATACTGAGAATGAATTAAGATTAGCGTTGGATAAAGATAAGCCGGATATCATTGTTTCAGATTATAATATGCCAAATTTTGACGGACTGAGTGCTCTTCGAATAACACGACATTTATCTGCATTTATTCCTTTTATTATACTAACTGGCTCTGTTAATGAAGACACTGCTGTGTTATGTATAAAATCAGGAGCAGACGACTATGTTCTAAAAGAGTATATTAAACGCTTAGGTCCAGCCATAAAAGGAGCTATAAAGAGTAAAAAACTTGAAAAAGAGCATCATTTAGCAGTATTTAGATTAAAAGAAAGTGAAGCTAAATTCCGAACTATTACAGAACACTCTGCCGATACTATTATTATAGTAGATATAAATGAAAATTTTATATATGTAAATAATAAATGCTGTATTGAAATTGGGTTTACAAAAATAGAATTTGCAAACATGCATTTCTATGATCTATTTTCGAAAGAACATAAGAATGTTTATAATGATTTTTTCCGAACACTCAAAAATGGGGGATCTATATCAAAAGAACTTATAATAGAGAGAAAAGATGGCACATCTTTCCCTTCTGAAATGAATGCTATTGTTCTTCCAGACGGAACTATTTACATGAGTGGAAGGGATATTACCCAAAGAAAACTCCAAGAAGAAGAGCTGAACAACCATCGCTCACATCTTGAAAATATGATTCAAGTCAGAACTAATGAATTGGCTGAAGCTAAAAATATAGCTGAAGCTGCAACAAAAGCAAAAAGTGAATTTCTGGCAAATATGAGTCATGAAATTCGGACTCCAATGAATGCTCTACTGGGTTATTCAGAATTATTAGAATCAATGGTTAAAGAGGAAGTACAGCAAGACTATTTAAAATCGATCAGAACCAGCGCTAAAAGTCTTCTTTCCTTAATTAATGATATTCTCGATTTATCAAAAATTGAGGCAGGAAGAATTGAGCTTAATTATGAATTTGTTGGTTTAAATATTGTAATAAATGAAATTGAAAATATTTTTAGATTAAAATGTGCCAATGAAAATATTGAGCTCGTTATGAACATATCACCAAACTTACCTGATGGTATTTTTATCGATGAATTAAAACTCAAACAGATTATCATAAATCTAATGGGTAATGCGGTTAAATTTACTAACCATGGATATATAAAATTGTCTGTATATGTACAAAATTCCGAATCTATTATTTTGTCAGAAAATTCTTTTAATTATTGCGACCTCATAATTGAAATAACAGATACAGGTATAGGTATTCCGGAAGATACAATTCATAAAATATTTGAACCCTTTCATCAACAACAAGCAAAAAACTCTAAAAAAACTAAAGGAACAGGCCTTGGTCTATCAATTACAAAAAACTTAGTCGATTTAATGGGAGGAAATATTACTGTTAACTCAAAAGTAGGAAAAGGTAGTACATTTAAATTAGTATTTCCTGAAAAGCCATTTATAGAAGAAATGACAAGCTTTGAAAAGAAGAATCAATTAGATACACACAACATAAATTTTGATGAAAATACCGTACTTGTAATTGATGATATGAAACAAAACCGCAATATTATCGCGGATGCACTTTTAAATTCTAATTTAAAAGTATATGAAGCTGAAAATGGTATTGAAGGGTACAATATTGCTCAAAAAATACATCCTTCTTTAATAATTACAGATATCAAAATGCCAGATATAAGCGGTTTTGATTTACTTTTAAAATTACACTCTAACACAAAATTAAAAAACATACCTGTTATAGCCTATTCTGCTTCTGCCATGAAAGATCAAATAGATAAAATGATAGAAAGTGAATTTTCAGGTATATTATTAAAACCAATAGAAGTTAGCCAATTATATACTATTTTAATGAATAATCTTCCTTATAAACTTAATCATAAAAATATAAACAACGAAACTGAAAATGATTTAGCTAAAATAGACAATTTGTCTGAATTAATTATAGATTTAAAAGGACGTCCCTTTAAAATTTGGGATGAGTTACAAACACTTAAACCAATAAATAAAGTTATAGAGTTTGGTAAATTATTAATCGATCTATCTTCAAAGTATAAAGCATCTTTTTTACATAGTTACGGGCAAGATTTAATTGATGCTGGAAATCAGTATAACATCAGCAATATCCTTAAACTCCTGGATAAATTCCCCTTAATTATTAATGATTTAGAAAATAAATCTAATAAGATTTAGATATATTGACTTGACAATAGGCCTTATATAAACTCTTAAACACCAAAACATTAGTATACTCCAACCCAAATTAAGTTACAAAAATAGTTTATGGTTCATTCTTAATTTTGTAGGTTTCTTTGAAAAATATAAAATATTAACCCAGAATTCTAATAAAAAGAATTCAAAAGAATTATAATAATAAGCTAAACAAATTAATTTATTTATCTAGTTTTTTCTTAATTCATCATTTATTATATTTAGTAATTCATTAAACTCTGATAAGCTATTTATGATATACTCAATATCAAATATTTCGCATGCTTTCAATAATCCATTACCATATAATATAAAATTATCTATTTTAAAAGTTTTACCAATATCTATATTATCAACAGCAAATGATTTCACATCCTCCATTGCCTGCCTTTCCTTAAGTTTTTTATGCTTTTGTAACATTGTTTTTAGTTCCGCTCTCAACTTATTTCGTTTTTCAACACTCATATTTTTTTTCAAAAAAACATTTTTTGCAACAATTTCTTTATCCTTATCATTATTATTTAAAGCCTGATGAGGTAAATATTTAATTAATTCATTAATCAACACTTCCTCCCTGATTGGTTTTGTAATAAAAGCTGAAAAAATTGAAAGTTGATCCTTATTAAATCTATTTTTTGTTGCTGATGCCGTATAAGCAAATACCGGAATTTTTCTATCTGTTAACCTATATATTTCATCTACCAATTCAAGCCCACTCATATCTGGCATTTGTATATCGGTAATAACTAAATCTATTTCTTTTTCTTTTAATAACCTAAGAGCATCAAATCCATTTGAGCATGAAAATATCTGAAGTTGCCTTTCTTCCAGTAAATCCTTAATTAACTCTCTATTATCTGGTATATCATCAACCACTAAAATAGTAGAATTTTTAAACTCAATATTTTCTTGAAGTCTATTATCTTCATCAGACTTTACTATTGAATCATTACTACATGTTATATTTTTAAATTCTATTATAAAATCAGAACCTTTTCCGGATTGACTTTGAACAGTAATGTCTCCTCCCATTTGTAATATGAGATTTTTTGTTATTGTCAGTCCCAGCCCCGTACCTCCATATTTACGAATATCCTGACCATCAACCTGATGAAAAGAATTAAATATTTCTTTCTGATTTTCTAGTGCAATACCAATACCTGTGTCTGCAACTATTATTTTTAAATAATAAGTTGAACCTGTAATTAATTCTGCACTAACTTTTAGCTCTACCCCTCCTTCTTCTGTAAACTTAATAGCATTACCTAACAAATTTGTTATTGCTTGCTGTAATCTTAATTCATCGGTTACAACATAAAGAGGAACATTATCATCTACCTTTATTTTAAAACCGAGATTTTTATCTCTAAGTTTATAGTTAAATATTGTTTTCATTTCATGAATAAGATTGCGTATAGCAACATATCCAAAGTCAAATTCTAGCTTACCGGCTTCAATTTTTGCGAGATCCAGAATATCATCAATTAATGATAATAAAAGCTTACTATTTGTATTTATATAATTAAGGTATTTTCTTTGGACCTCATCATCGATCTGTCTTGATAGTATACTCAAATAACCAAAAATACTATTCATTGGCGTACGAATTTCATGACTCATATTAGATAGAAATTCTGATTTTGACCTATTTGCTAATATGGCACTTTCCTTCGCTTCTATAAGCTGTTCTTTTAATTTAATTTCCTCATTAATATCTGAAAAAATACCAATAATTTTGGATACTTTTTGATCTTTTACTTCGGCAGCTGCATAAACTTTAATCCAGATGTACTGACCTTCTCTATTCCGAATTCGATGGGCATGCTCATATTGTTCATTTTCCATTGATATCAGACTGCTTAAGTCCCGAATAATTTTTTCTTTATCATCTGGATGTATTATGCTATTCCATATATCTGATGTAATTTCTTTGTTTTTATCTAAACCGAGAATTTCATATCCGACTGACGAAAAGTATTTTGTATCATTTTCCTGATCAATAATCCAATATGCCAAACCATTCTTTTCTAAAGCCAATCTTAATAGACTCTCATTTTCTTCAAGTTTCTCTAAAGTTCTTTCTAAAATTTTTGTTTTTTCAATAAGTGCACGATCATTTTTCCTTATTCTAAATGAGGCTGGAATTATGACAATAAGAAACATTGCAAATAGCAATAAGAATAATTTAATAACCAAACTTTTATTTTCTTCATTTATACTATAGATAATATCCTCTGAAGAATATTGAAATAGTCCTGTGGCTGTATGTAAATATGGTAAAATGTCATTAGACTCTTGAATTATTCTTTTACCATATAATTCCTTGTTTTTCGTATTGAGATAATTTCGTATATCTTTTATAAAAAGATTAACTCGACTATCCAAAATTGTGGGTTGAGTAAAATAAAACATACTTAATGTATCATTCATCAAACCGGTCGTTAAAAACTTATGATTCTCCTGAAATTCATCAACGAGCTCCTTTACTTCTAAATAATTTGGATGTGTCTGATCTTTCTGTTTTAAAACTATTAATGCAATACGTTGAGAAAGCATACGTTGCTTTCCTGCAATATTGATATATCTGGCATACTTCTTTTGTGAATTAAAAATATGATTCTGGTGACTTGAAGCAAGTATAATTCCTACTGCTAGTGAAATTATTAATATAAAAAAACTAATTAATACAATTATATAATTTGGAATACTTCTAAATAATTTATCAATCATAAAAAGGGCGGTTAATGTTTTTAGTTACTTTTTTAAATCATTGTTAAAGAATTATTTGTTATTTAAAATATATGAAAAAGTAAATAATAATACAAACTTTAACTATTTGATTTTACTAGCTTTGACCAATCACTCCAAACACATCAAAAGTGGCAAACAACTCATCTTGTTTGTCGCTTGATTTGTAATCAATCCTTCACACATCCCGGTATTTTCACTTCACTACATTACACTCAAAAACCTCCTTTTAGATAACAGCACTTACCATCGAATATTTACAGCACGCTTGGTCAATGGCAATAGCTGTTTATACCCACACACAATTCCTCATCCAAAAATCTATTTAATCCATGTTTGCCACTTCCCTACCCTTCTGGTGCTGTTTTCGTCATACCTTTTGCCCTATTGGCGCTCAATTAACAACTATTGCTGGCGCTTGATTTGTAATCAGCGCCATACACACATTCGGCATTTAAGTCATTCCGCTGTTCGTACCTCACAACTAAAAATGCCTTAACCCCCTCACACCAGGAAACCTGGGCAACCATAGCCTTTAATCCTTTCTCGTAAATTGTTTTGATCGTACCTCACTTCAACATATTTACTCCAAAGTTTTAAAAGCTGTACCCAGGCAAAAGCAACGCCAAAAACAGCACCCCAAAGCTACAATAACATAATGCGTCCCTATACAACTTGCCTATTTTCAATGGTGTAAACTAAATACCTCCGGCAGTCCTATAGCGGCATTATGTTATTTAGCCGCACGGCCAGAGCTCCCCAACCCACGCCATCACACACAAACAGCCCGTTAAAAAATCACACAGGCCTTACCTCATCCTAAATTTTTTAATAAGCTGTTTGTCTTCCCAATTACCAATGGCAAAGGAGCTTATCAGCCCCTTTAGTATCTATCCACCAACCCCTGACCACCACCCCTTTAACTGTCCTCTTATCAGCGGTTTTTGATTTTCTATATGTAATCTTATTTTAGTGCTACTTTTACATCTGTCATCGCAGCAATTCCATATTGTTCCCAACCCCATAAAACAACTTTTCCCGTTCCAACCAACCATCGCTCCTCCCCATATTGCCTAGGGCAATGCTTCGCATATCAGATTTAATTGGGTGCATTCATTACCATCGCCCCAAACCCCCAGGCTGAGAAAAAATAAAATGTAAAGATGTACAGCATCCACTTCCTTTTCATTTTATTTTTACTTGGATAATTTACTTTACCTACAGTTCAAATTTTAACTGATTCTTTACTATCATGGAAGTATAATTTATATTTTTTGAAGTCATACTGATAAAACAATAAAAGGAAGCTACTTTAACTCCCTTTTATTGTCTTGCAAATTTTGTAAACAATATTAATTAATCACGCACTAAATATATAATTATGTTGTTGATTAAAAAATGTATATAAACAAAAAAAGGTCCTTACATTTCTGCAAGGACCTCATGACCACAAACCTAACTTACAACAAAGAAAAACTAAACGTCTTTCTTTTTACCAAACCAATATCTTAGCAACATAGATACAAAGTAACTTACTACAGTTCCTATAGCAGCAAACACAACCGTTTCTAATAAATCAGAGAGAAACAAACTTTTTCCTAATGTCACAAAGCAACCTCCTAAAAATCCTATCTTCCCGTTTTGTTGTATATCTGCCATAACTGTTTTTATCTACTAACTTTAATTAGAGCTACTCTTCAAACTCAAGTTTTTGTTATAGAAATCAAATACAAGGCGTGTGAGAAATTCAACCCGGAGCATACTATTGTATCCGAGGATTTGAATTTTGAGCAACAACGCAGTAGTTGGCTTCCTTTACAAAAACTTATTATGGAGTATCAATAGCAACCATGGCCAATGCTCTACTCTCCTGGCTATTGATCAGGTAATACTCACCATTCACCTCCTGGTAATACTCTGCTCCCAACACCACAAACACCGGCAAAGTACTATTAGCAGATACTGATGAGGCTACTGTTACTTCAACAGCTTCAGTAGAATCCAGAGCTATAGAATCAGATTCAACCACATCCACTTCATACTCATTGTTCTCAAAATCAACAGATGCTAATCCTACAGTAAATCTTACTACATCACTACCTTCAACTTTTACCAACTCCAGATTAGGATTTGCAAAATCTACAACAACAGTAGCCTGCCCGGTGGCACGATCAAATGCCACAGTATGTGCCACTTTAACCATATCATCCAAACCGTTGTTGCGGTTAAACTCAAATCCCTGTAATAACGATAAATCACCTGCCAACACAGTTCTTTCTCCACGCTTGTTGGTAGTATCTGCCTTAATTACTTTTAGTAAATTAGTAGTTAACCTACTTGCCACACGGTTATCCGCAGATTTAGAAATCGGCACTTTCAATGCATTTCTTAAAAGTTTACTAGCTTTTCCTGCCCTACCAAACTCTTCCCCATTTTCACGCGTACGTGCAAATGCCGGATCATTCTTAATTCGATCACCATCAACCCCACCTTTGGATCGTGCCAGGTAATCACCTCCACTCTTGTAAAAAGACAAATCCCCTATTCGTCCTTCCAATTTAATTACGCCTTTTTGTCTTGCCATAACATTCTCATTTTTAAATTATCATCAGAAAAGTAAAAGCATAAATAGCAGTCATACAAATACAAGTGTCCAATATGTCCCTAAATGTCTTTTTTAGCCCATAATGACCTTAACAAAAAGCCATTTTCACTATCTTAGACTTATGGATGGGGTATATGATCGCCATACTTAAAGTAGAGATAAAGCATAATGAGTATTAAAACAAAACGGGTATGCATCTACCCTAAAGATGTACAAAGAATAACAGGTAAAAGTGAAAAGTCAGGTCAACGATTATTGCAAAAGATCCGTAAAGAACTCGGTAAAGAAGAACACCAGTTTATAACGTCAAAGGAGTTTGCAGATTATTCCGGCATTTCGCTTCATGTAATTCAGGAATATTTAGTGGATTAAGTTTCTACAAATTCACTTTACTCAATCAATACACTTTATTCCCATTCATTTTAACTTTATTTGTACTCTTTAATCAATGTATTATTCGTAACTTTGTAATTGTCAAAGGACTACAAACCGAAACATATCTACTCAAATAATAGGTGAACTATTCGGGAGTAATTTAATTTTGATTTACATATCAAATTGATTTAATGCACTTTACAAGTCTATAAATTCTTCCTGTCATCCCGACACTTAAGGAATTAAAGAAATTCAAAAATCTGTAAATTGTATGATTTACAGGCTTTTCTGTTTTTTAGTATATCAGTTTAAATCAATGTAAATCATGTACAACACAAGCATTTATACTTGCAGCAATAATCAAAGGCTTATCACAAAGTAGCATTTATCACAAATCCATATACCCTCCTATGGTATGATCAGGATATGACGTCGAATTGACTATGGTTTTATTATGGATATTTTACTATCTTTCTTCGGTTCCTTAGAAGCAATGAATAACCAAAGAACTACCTTAGACAACCTATAAACATACCAACCACAACCCAAAGGATATCCAAACAACAACCAATGCCCATCCGAAGAATACCCGAAGAATACCAAAGGATAACCAAAGAATACCGAAGACCTACCAAAGAAAAGTCAAAAAAGCACTGAAAAACAGCCAAAACATGGAATATCTTTGGCCAAAAACGTGATTTTGTAGAATATTTTTGTCGTTTTTTGCGATTTCCCGGAATATTGGCTTTTTTTTTAGCTTTTACGCACAAGACCGATTTCACCATAAATTCCTTTTCGCACTTTATCAATAAGTTACAAGCGATAAAAGTTACAGTAAAATTACAGTAATTTTTTCGATGTATATTTTACTATACTTTAGGAATAACAATAAAGAAAAAATGTAGAAAGGATCAGTGAAAAGGGTTAAAACTCATTTTAGATAATATATTAACTCATAGGAATAATTAATATGCCTGCGCCCCATTTAGAGTATTCTTTCATTAAAACATATTACCCCTAAAACGCTTTCTATATATAATATCTCATTGTAATTCTCTATTTTCGAACATTATTATTGAATTCTCTATATACAAATACACTTAATAGAATATATATGACCACATTTTTTAATAAAGACCTGATATTAATACAACTTGAAAAAATCCAAACATGGATTATTGTAGATCTTCCTGTTATTATTGGATTAATATTGTTTTTATTAATTGCATTAAAACTGATTAATGTTTCAATGAATAAACTCAATAAGACATTATTAAAACATGCCGAAAAAAGAGATAAGGAGAATGTTCTTGAAACAGAAAAGCGCATCAATACATTAATCGGAATTTTAAAAGGAGCCATAAAAATAGCAGTGATTACAACTGTTATAATGATAATTTTACAAAAGTTAGGACTTAATATCGGACCTATTTTAGCAAGTGCTGGTATAGTTGGTTTAGCAGTTGGTTTTGGTGCTCAGGAATTGGTAAGAGATGTAATTTCTGGTTTTTTCATATTACTTGAAGATCAAATAAGAACAGGAGATGTTGCCGTTATCAACGGAGTTAGCGGACAGGTGGAAACCATCCAGTTACGTACCATTACACTACGTGATTTTGCAGGAAATGTACATATTTTTCAAAATGGTAAAATCGAGTCATTAACCAATCGTACTAAGGGATGGTCGGCTGCTGTTTTTGATATAGGTGTTGCATATAAGGAAGACATTGCTCAGGTATTTTCAATAATGAAACAAACCGGAGATGAAATGCTTCAAGATCCGGAATTTAAACCATTGATATTGGAGCCTATTGAAATTATGGGACTGGACCAATTTGCAGATAGTGCATTGGTAATAAAAGCCAGATTTAAAACCAAACCTTCGCAACAGTGGACCATTACAAGAGAGTACAATAAAAGATTAAAGCAAATTTTTGATAAAGAGAACATTGAGATTCCATTCCCTCATAGCACCATTTATTGGGGAGAGAAAATTTCGCCTCTTAAGTTAGATATTGAAAAAAGTAATTAATAAAACAGATTCTCTGAATAGTCTATAATCCGGATTTAATCTACAAATTATAATCTCTTTTGACATAATTTGTAGATTAAGTTTTACTTAAAAACTTATCTGGTTTCTATAAAAGGTGCTTCACAAAAGAAACACATAATATTTAACCATATACCTTTAATATATCCTCTTTTATATCCTCAACATTACTAAACCTATGTCCCCCTTTTTCAAGCACATTAACATCTTTGATTCCTTTAAAGAAGTTTATGGTTTCATAAGGATCGATCAGATCATCATCCAGGGTTACATATACACTTACTGACATAGATGCTATATCATCAATTTGATATTTCTGCAATTTTTTAAGATTATCAAATGTGAAGTCATATTCTACGTTTGATGCAAAATTGACATTCTTTCCTATAAACGGAGTTAAGCTTTTAATAGGATTTGTTGTGGGATTTAATAAAATACAATTCGAATTATATTTTTGAGCCAAATACATTGCCACAAAACCACCTAATGAATTGCCTATAAACAACATATTATCATCAGGGGATATATTATCCATCAGATGTTCTATGGTATCAAAATCGGCACTATCATAAGATGGAGAATACATTTCGATATCAGGAAATAGCTGTTTTAACTTTTGAAACTTCTCTCCTCCTCCCAAGGAGTTAAAACCATGAATATATATGATCATAATAATCTATTTATTTTTTTTCGATCAAGTTATTAGGGCTTTTCTTTTTTTGCATTGCCCAAAAAAACGGAAACAAAAAAACGCTAGTTCAATTCATCCTTCAACCCACCTCCTTGTTGATTTCTTTCCTTCGTACAACCCTTAATCACACACATTCAACTACGTCCCCCCAACTCCGTCCCGGGCCAATTGAACAGGCCATCGCTGAACTGATCTAAAGTAAGAGATTCATTAGTTCACTACCTTTTTTTTTGCTTTTACAAACAATTTTGTATTTATCATACGTGAATCAACAGTCTAAAATCGAATTTCATAAATCTATTACCTTTTTTCAAATCATCATCACATTAACATATAAAACAACAAAAACACCTCCTACCTTTCCACCTTTCTATCCTTTTACCTTGAAACCATTCCACCATAAATCTCTTTGCCCTTTTCCCTAGACTCTGCGCTTTTATCATCCTTTCGTATACTTATCCATAACAACTGCACAGGTTGCATCACCTGTAATATTCAATGCAGTACGAAGCATATCAAAAATACGATCGAGTGCATATAATAAGGGTAGTCCCACAATAGGAATATCTGCAGAAATAAGAACCGCAACAACCAATAATGATGGTCCGGGAACACCTGCTTGCCCAATACTTCCAATTGTTGCAGTAAGAATAATTGCAATATACTGTCCCATATTTAAATCTATATGAAAAAGCTGGGCAAAGAAAACTGCTACCAAGGCATAGTAGATGGCATTTCCATCCATGTTTATGGTAGCTCCTAAAGGAAGAATAAATGATCCGGCTTCTTTTGATACACCTAATTCCTGTTCACAAACTTCCATTGTTACGGGTAGTGTTGCCATACTGGAAGAAGTAGATAGAGCCATGATCTGTGCTTTACTAATTTTACTCAGGAACTCTTTAACAGACATCTTCGAGAATCCTTTGATCAGAGCAGGATAAAAGACATACATATGTAATAGAATTCCTCCCAGGTAAACTAGAAATAACTTCAGAACAAGGTAAAGGACATCAAAGCCAAAAGTTCCTATGCTGTTAGCCATTAATCCAAATACTCCAACAGGTGCAGTATACATAACAACTTTAATTACCCAGATCAATGCATCAAGAATAATATCACAGCCTTTTACAATTTTTTCGCGCTTTACCTTAGGTAAAGTACTGGCACCGATTCCTAACAATAAACAAAAGAAAATAATCTGAATTATTTCGCCTGAGACCAATGCCTGTATTGGATTTTCCGGAATAAATCCCATTAATGTATCCCAAAATCCGGGTTGTGTAACTTTTTCTGTTGATTCCTCATTAAATAAATAACGAACAGATTCTATATCGAGTCCTGTGCCCGGTTTGAATATTTCACCTAAAACCAATCCCAAAACAACAGCAATAGCGGTTGTAAGCATATACCACACAAAGGTACCAATACCCAATTTACCGGCCGATTTAGTTGCCCCTAATGAAGCTGCTCCGGAAACTATGGAAATAGCAACTAATGGAATTACCACCATTTTAATAAGCTTAATAAAAACGTCGCCTAAAGGAGCAAACATCGAAGCTCGTTCTCCCATGGTAATGCCTACAATAGTTCCTATTACCATGGCTACCAATATTTGGAAACCCAGGTTTTTAAGTAATTTCATCTATTTATGTTTTATTTATTAATGGTCACATGAAACTTGCCTCTATAACTTTCATACTGTACAAAAAAAAATTTGCACGACTCGTTTCACATGTATAAAATTTGATTTAGTAAAACAAATATAACTGTATTAAAAACTATACTAAAGTATATCAATTACTTATAGTCTATTAATATCCATGCGCAAATGCAACAAAAAAATAGGCGACCTATAACTGATTAGATCGCCTTTTATTTCTTAATGATATTGAATATCAATAATCTTTACTTTTTAATATATCTTATTCCATCCGGATCAATAGATATGATTCTTTGCTTATATAGTGAACCAATTGCTTTTTTGAAATTCTTTTTACTAATTCCAAACATTGCTGAAATTTCTTCTGCAGGACTTTTATCTGTAATCCTTAAAAAGTTTTGATTCTTTTTAAGGATATCTAATATTGATTGAGCAATGCTATCTACTTTTTCATATCCAGGTTTTTCTAATGTCAAATCAATCTTATCATCTTCACGAACCTTTTTAATATAGCCTTTTAACTTATCGCCTTTTCTAATCTTTTTGAATACTTCGTTTGCATAAAGCATTCCGGAGTGTGTATTATTAATAATGGCTTTATACCCTAAATCACTCTGATTGTATATTAAAAGATCAACCTCTTGCCCTTCTTCATATTCAGGAGGAAGGTTATCCAGGTACTTTTCTACCTTAGAAGAACCAGCTATACGTTTACTTTCATCATCCAGGTAAACATATATTACATAGCTTCGGCCTTTTTCAATATCAACTTTTTGCTCACGGAAAGGAACTAATAAATCTTTTGGCAACCCCCAATCCATAAAAGCACCAACTTTGCCAACCTCAACAGCATTCAAATAAGCAAACTCGCCAACTGTAGCGTCAGGCATTTCTGTTGTTGCAATTAATCTGTCTTCTGAGTCTAAATAGATAAATACTTCTAATTCATCGTCCACAGAACAATTTATTGGTACATATCTGCGCGGAAGTAGAATTTCTCCCAACTCATCCCCATCCAGATACAATCCAAAATCTAAATCTTTTACAACTTTTAAAACGTTGTATTTACCTATTTCAACCATAGCTTTTTACTTTTCGCTGCAAAGATAATTATTTAAGTCAATGTATAGAATTATTAATTATTCCAGTCAGATAAATTGTTTTTATTATGAAGATATTAAATAATATTTGACTCTTCTTGGGATATCTCTTCTTGGGACCTAAAAAAATCTACTGCAACTAAAATTAGAATATTATAAAGTTCTTTATTAAAAGTTTAGTTTACATTAGGCAAAGTTGCGAAATACATATTTAGATTTTAGTTGGACTGATTTCATATTTCATTCAGTAATCATTAATAATGTTACTCCACAAATAATCATTATTGGAGCAATATATTTCATTATCTTTCTATGAAGTTGTATCTGTAATATAGTCTTCTCTACAATCTCAAATCTTAAATACTTTTCTGATTTCGGTAGACTGATCGTCCAAATTTCTATTGTGTGCAAGTTAGTAAAATACCAACTTATAGGAGCTTTAGTCTTTTTCAGTTCACCATTTTTATCTATATCATCAATCATTGTTTTTAAATTATAACATGCTGGTGTATAAAAAATAACAATGCTTATCCATAATATCAGGCAACTAGCAATAGTTAATAATAAAAGTATTGTTTTCATATTTTCACCTTAGGTACAACTTTTTAAAAAAACAAAATACTCTATATCTAGAGTGTAAACATCTCCAACCAAAGTTTCTCAAATTCCTTTTTAAACTGTTCTACAATAGAATGATTGGTTGTAATTAAAAGGTTTTCCTGATTATGTTTCTGAGCAGTGTATGTCCAATTAAAGCTTCCGGTAAACACAATGCGATCATCTATAATTCCAAACTTATTGTGCATATGATATTGAGAATGGTCAATTTTAATATCGATGCCTTTATTTCTCATACTTTGTATTTCCGATCCTCTGTCGAAAATCTTCATATCATCGGTGATGATCTTCACATCCAAACCTCGATAGTGACAATCCATGACAGCTTTAGCTAAACGATGATCAGTAATTGAAAATACACAAAGCTCAACTTTTTCTTTTGCTTGATGCAAAAGATCATATAGCGCATTACCGATATCAACACCCGGACTAAAAAGTACATTATGAATCCTGAAAGCATGTTTATCAATTAGTTCAAAACAGTTCTCCAACCACGATATAGCTTCCTCATTAGTTTCGAAACGAAGAGAATCTTTAAGCAGGCTTTCGCGCAGCTGCTTTCTATCGTAATGATTCAAATCTGTAATACGTTGTATTACATCTGAATTTTCAATAGTCTCAATCTTTTGTTTAGTTATTCCTCTAAAATAATTTATTACCTCCTGCATGTACAAAAAAGACTTAATAAAATAGGTTAGCTATTGTTGTAATCACTCCAAGACAAGCACAATCAATAGTTATCACTTAAAAAACTTTCCACTTTATAACCTTGCTAACTAAATATTAGTCAACTACTGATTTACAAATATGTGTTGGTTTAATACCCATTTCTTTAATTAAATATTCAGCCTGCGTTTCAAGGGTACTACCAGAAAGAACCAAAGCTGTATCAATACCAAAATTATTACCTCCTATGATATCCGTATCCAAAGTATCTCCTACCATTAGCACATCTCTCTTCGAAACTTTTCTTTTGGTATTTGCAATATTAAAACCATATTCAAAAATACTCTCATCCGGTTTTCCAAAATGAAAGAATTTACGATTACTAACAGCCTCCAGCATATTAGCTATACTTCCAATTGCAAAAGCTACTTCACCATCGCTAACAGGATAGATTTTATCAGGATTAGCTACCACAACCGGAGCATCTGTTCCTCTCACAACGTTTAGTGTTTTATTAATTCCAGGATGAAACTCATATCCTCCATCATCAAACAACATAACTGCCTTGATTTCGGAATAATCACTTTCTTCAACATTTTCCATTCTAATAGGAACTAAATCTGCACATCTGATAAAGTATTCTGAAGTTTCTCTTCCCAGATAGGCCACCAATGAACCAGGATAAACATTTTCCTTCAGAAATTCAACACTCATCATGGCTGATGAAATCATATTTTCCTCTCTGACAACATCAATTCCTGCTTCCTTATATACTTTTGCCAGTAATCCCGGAGATCGGGATGCATCATTTGTTATGATATAAAAATCAATATTTTCTTCAACTAAAAAAGAGAGCATTTCTTCTACTCCCTTTATCATACCATGATGTTTTTTTAGAACTCCATAAGCATCAAAAAACACCACTTTATACTGTTTTACCAGCTCCTTAAATTTCTTTAACTCCATCTTGTTCTAATCCCTCTTTTTAAAAATCAATTTACTTTGGTCATTCCAAAGTGTTAGAATTCCGTTATCTACTTTATATAAAAAACTTTTGTTACTAAGTGCTTGTGCAAAATCGGCTTCAATATTAGAATTTAAGCATGCTTTTTTAGTACTCATCAAAGGTCCTGTTACAATCTTTCCCCGGCCAAAATAACACGGACCTCCAAATACATTACATCCTAAAAATCCACTCATTCTATTATTATCCAGATGTATCTCCACATATGGTTCCTCAATGATCTGATAATCTGAAACAGATTTACCGTTTAATTCTGTTAATCCCCAGATATCATGCAAAGTCAATTTGCCAAAATATTCACCTTGACCTTGATAAATTTGCCAATCAGTGTCTTTATTCCTTTTGGCTTCTATTTGAACTGTGTAAGGTTTATTGGTTTCATCATAAATAAAAGGATTAGCATTGGGTTTAATATGAATTCTAAGATTAATACCTTCGCCTTTTATTTGGTAATTAGATTCAGGCTTTTCAACATCTTGTATTAACTTTCGGATAGAAATAATAACATCCTTATCTAGTCCTTCCGATTTAAAATATACATTCTGTTCAAAATCTATTGCGATAGACCAGAAAGGCTCTTTTCCTGAAGCAAAAAAATCAATTCCTCTCATTCGCATTTCATATCCTTTGGCACTAATTAATTTCTCAGCAGTCAATGCGCTCTTGTCAATATGGGTATTTTTTATCTCTTGTGTTCTGCATGAAAAAAAGGTAAGAGAAGCAGTAAATAGCAACAGTAAATATCTCATATTAATATATTTAAAATCCATTCATTGATTACAAGGAATCATACGCCACAAATATAAGCTCTTTTTAAGAGTACACCTAAACAATTAACTGTATTACATCAATGTATTTCATAGTTACTTAATGTATGTGTACTTTAAATTTAACACTTGCTTTATTTCCTATATTTCAATAACTTACATACACACTTCTTTACTTAATAAATAAACAGCTATGAAATCCTTCAATCGACGAAAGTTTTTGCAAAAATCAACAGTTGGAGCAGTAGGTTTAACATTAGCATCAAACTTATCTGCAAATGAGATTAATTCATTAAGTTACAATTCTAGAAACACAGGTATAATCACAAGAAAACTAGGCAATACAGGAATTGAAGTTCCTGTTTTAAGTATTGGTTGTGGTGGACTGGATAGTCCATCTGTAATTAAAGCTGCACTTAAAGTAGGTGTAAAGTTTTTTGATACAGCCTACAGATATCAAAAGGGCAACAGTGAAAAAATTTTAGGTGATACACTTAAAGATTATGATAGGGATTCATTTTATATTGCCACTAAAATAAGTCCTCAGAGTTCAGAAGAGGAATTCTTAAATATGCTTGATGAAAGCTTACAAAGACTGCAAATGAATTATGTTGATATCTTATATCTTCATTCTGTAAAAGATAAAGAAACAGCGTTAGACGAAACAATGCTAAATGCATTAAAAAAAGCTAAATCGCTCGGAAAAACGAAACACATTGGACTCTCAACACATAAAAACGAACCAGAAGTCATTCAAGCTGCAATTGACAGTAACACATATGAGGTTATATTAACAGCTATAAATTTTAAACAAGAACACAATGCTGAAATTAAGGCTAAACTAGCGTTGGCTACTCAGAAAGGGATTGGAATTGTTGGAATGAAAGTAATGGCAGGTGGCTATCTTGATAATAATAAAACAAAACCAGTCAACCATCTTGCTGCCTTAAAATGGGTTGTAGCAGATGAAAATATTCACACCACGATTCCGAGCATGGTAAATCTGGAGCAACTTACAGCTAATTTACCTTTACTATCTGATATTTCATTATCTCGAAAAGAGAAAAAAGATCTTGCTTTAGCAGAAAAAGAAGAAGGATTATATTGTAATGCATGCGGACAATGTATTGCAATGTGCCAAAAGAATCTACCGATACCTGAATTAATGCGGGCTTATATGTATTCATACGGATATCGAAGTGCACTGCAAGCTAAAGAATTATTAACTGATATAAATGTAGGCTCAAGTCCCTGTGCTGATTGTAATTACTGTACGACATCGTGTGTAAAAGGATTTCGCATCTCTGATAAGATACAAGACATCTGTCAACTAGTGAATATTCCTGACCAATTTCTTGTATAACAACCTCATCTTATAAGCCTTTAATCGATACATAATGAAACTATTAAAATACATTTTTACATTACTAATCATTGGAATTACCATAAAAATCAATGCTCAAATAAACTTTCCTTCAATTGAGGGTTGGAATAAATCAGATGAAACACAAACTTATACAGATGAGAATCTTTGGGAATATATAAACGGAGCAGCAACTTATTATTTAAAGTATCATTTCGAAAAATTAGAGATTGCGGAATACTCTGTTAGCCCTCAGGAATATATATACCTGGAAATATATCAACATAAATCACCTATAGACGCCTTTGGAATATATGCTTTTGAACGACCTGATAAAACAAATTTTATAAATATTGGAACTGAAGGTTATATTGAAGAATCCAATCTCAATTTCTATGGAGATCTGTTTTATGTAAAAATTATTGCTTCAAAGAATACTAAAGAATCATTAGAGGCAATGAAAAAACTGGCAGCGCTAATTAGTCAGGAAATAATTCATATAAATGGAATGCCTTCTATATTAAAAAAATTCCCAAAAGAAGGTATGATACAGCACACTGAAAAGTATTATCCTGAAAATTATTTAGGTCATGCGTTTCTTTATTCTGCTGTTGAGGTAAGTTACAATATTGATAATAATCCCATGCGATTATTCATTATTGAGGGTAATGATAAAAACGAGATTAAGGAAATAGCAAAATCTTATTTCAGCAATACTAAATTAAATAAGAATCCTAAAGAAAATACTATCTATAAATTGAATGACTTATTCAATGGTACTATCTACATTTTACTAAACGACAAATATTTATTTGGAACAGTTGATATCTCAGATAAAGAAATAGCTAAAAATTACCTGATGCAATTAGCAAAATAATGAGGTGTTATAAACTTATTTAATATTTTTGGGCCAAATAAATTTAATTATGCAGAATAAAGTAGTCGTTATTACAGGTGCATCCTCAGGTATTGGTTTAGCTTTAGCAAGAGAATTTGCCCAAAGAGGTTCTAAACTGGTTCTGGCAGCCCGATCCATTGATAAATTAAAAGAACTCGAAACAGAATTCAACAACAAAGGAGTTGAAGCAATAAGTGTTGCAACAGATGTTAGCAAAGAAGAAGATTGTAAAAACCTGATTAGTGAGGCAATAAAAAGATTTAAAAAGATTGACATCCTTATTAACAATGCAGGTATTTCAATGCGTGCCCTTTTTAAAGATGTTGATTTAAGTGTATTAAAACAATTAATGGATGTAAATTTCTGGGGTACTGTTTATTGCACCAAATACGCCCTACCTTATTTGCTTGAAACAAAAGGTTCGGTAACAGGCATTTCTTCAATTGCTGGATTTATTGGACTCCCTGCTCGTACCGGTTATTCCGCCAGTAAATATGCCATGCATGGTTTTTTAGAAACATTACGCGTAGAAAATCTCAAAACCGGATTGCATGTGTTAATTGCTGCTCCTGGATTTACAGCTTCTAACATCAGAAAGACTGCTCTTTCAAATGATGGTAGTGCTCAGGGTGAAACACCAAGAAATGAAGACAAGATGATGAGTGCAGAAGAAGTGGCGAACAGAGTTGCCAATGCTATTGAAAAACGTAAATCAACTCTTATTCTTACTTTTGTTGAAGGAAAACTTACTGTTTGGCTAAAAAAATGGATGCCAAGGTTACTGGAAAAATTGACCTACAACCATATGGCCAAAGAACCAGACTCACCATTAAAATAATATTGATATTGGCTGAAGAAGATCAACTTCAGCCTTTTTTTTAATCCATTGGATTATCAATTAAAAAGAACACAAAGGCAATAACAACCAATACTACAATTGTAGCTCCAGCAATCTTATTTAACCACCATAATCTTCTTAAATTAATCTTTGATCGAAACAGATTAACAACTGATGTTAAAATAAACCACCATAATGAGGCTCCCGACATTACCCCTGTAATCAATAGCATGTGATTAAAATAGTTATCACCTTTTTTAACTACTCCAAATCCGGCAAAGAATGCCAGAAATAAAAATATAGCTAAAGGATTTGATATGGTGATCAGAAAAGTTGATACAAAGTCCTGAAATAGATTCCCTTTACCTTTTTTTTGCTTACGTAACTGTTTTGCCGGATTACTATAAAATATTCTAACACCCAGAAATATTAAAACTGCAGCTCCAAATATTTGAATGTATAATAATTGCTGTTCTATAAAACTAACTATAAAAGATAAACTAAATCCTGCAATAACCGCATAAATGGTGTCGCTAAAAGCAGCACCCAGGCCTGAGAAAAATCCAGCTAATCTTCCTTTATTAAGTGTCCGTTGAATACATAAAACACCAATCGGTCCTAAAGGAACTGAAGCTGAAAATCCTATAATTATGCCGTCTATAATATATTTTAATATCATATTATCTTTAAGTCAATGCAGAACTGTGCCTTATACTATATAAAACAAGTTACGAATATTACTGTTTAAAAGCATCGCAAAAATAATCGAATCTTAAAAACTTAAAAATATTAATTCTATTATTATCAACTTTTAACAACTCGAACAGTTAATATTCCTGATAACTTAATCATATTTACCTCTTAAGTAACTAATTGAAACGATTATAAATAAGATAAACAAATTAAACTTTTATTTAATTATTTGTTATTTTACATATCACATTCAATGTTGTTAACATTCAGTTAACATTAATTTAATTTTATAAAAACATTATTAGTCTTTTGTCTATATATGTTTGCAACGAATTTTTTATACAAACAATTTTATAAATGGACAGTATTTATTTAATTCTGGTAGTAGTGCTATTTGCACTTGCTATTTCAGACTTAGTAGTAGGTGTCAGTAATGATGCCGTAAACTTCCTGAACTCCGCAATTGGATCGAAAGCAGCTTCGTTTAAGGTTATTATGACTATTGCTGCAGCTGGTATTTTTGTAGGTGCTACATTTTCAAGTGGCATGATGGAAGTTGCCAGAAAGGGTATTTTCAACCCACAGTATTTCTACTTCTCAGAAATAATGATCATTTTTCTGGCAGTAATGATTACTGATGTGTTACTATTAGATTTGTTCAACACATTTGGAATGCCAACCTCAACTACCGTATCTATTGTATTTGAACTTTTAGGTGCTGCAATCGCGGTATCAATTATTAAAGTATCAAATGATCCTTCAACTCCACTTAGTGATTACATTAACACAGCTAAAGCACTGGCAATTATCTCCGGAATATTATTTTCTGTTATTGTTGCCTTTACATCAGGAGCTATTATACAATACGTTACAAGATTATTTTTCTCATTTAACTATCACAACAGATTAAAATACTTAGGAGCTCTATGGGGAGGTATAGCCATTACCGCCATCACCTACTTTATGCTTGTAAAAGGTGCTAAGGGAGCTTCTTTTATGAACGAAGCAAGTAAAGAATGGATTAAAGGCAATGGACTTCAGATCATTATTTACAGTTTTATTGGCTGGACTCTTTTACTTCAATTATGTAAATGGATCTTCAATTTTGATATTTTAAAATTTACTGTACTTGTTGGTACTTTTGCTTTAGCAATGGCTTTTGCAGGTAATGACTTAGTTAACTTTATTGGTGTACCACTTGCCGGATTTGAATCATTTAAAGTATTCAATAGCACAGCAGGTGCAACAGCTGATGGTCTATTAATGACATCAATGGCTGGTAAAGTAAAAACAGATACTTATCTTTTAGTAATTGCCGGTGTTATAATGATTATTACCCTTTGGACATCGAAGAAAGCTAAAAATGTTGTAAAGACTTCATTAGATCTTTCAAGACAACAAGAAGGAGAAGAGAGATTTGGATCTTCATTCTTCGCACGTTCTTTAGTAAGAGCTTCTATTAATGCATCAAATGCAGTTAATAATGTATTACCAACTAAGGTTAAGACATATATCAACAAACAATTTGATGATTCTTCTTACGAAGAAAAAAGAATTGCTTTAGGTAACGATGCTCCGGCCTTTGATATGTTAAGAGCTTCAGTAAACCTGGTTGTTGCTTCTATCCTAATTTCCTTAGCTACATCGTATAAATTACCTCTATCTACAACTTATGTAACATTTATGGTTGCTATGGGTAGTTCATTAACAGATGGTGCTTGGGGACGTGAAAGTGCTGTATACAGAGTTACTGGCGTACTATCAGTAATTGGCGGTTGGTTTTTAACAGCTTTCTCTGCATTTACAGTTGCATTTATTATAGCATTAATTATTAATATTGGAGGAATTTATTCAGTATTTGTATTAATAGCCATTGCTATTTATATCATGTACAGAACTCACATTATTAGTCACAAAAGAGGTGCTGAACAAATTGAGGTTAAAGAACTTGAAATTGAAGAGATTGAAGGTGAAATTAACACTAAAAAGGTTCTTGACAAATGCACAAGAAACGTAACTAATTCTCTTAATGAGATTTCTGATTTATACACCAGTTCACTAACTGACTTCCAGGCTGAAAACAGAAAAGATTTAAAAGAAAAGCTTAAAGCTGTAAATCAGGTAAATAAAAAGATTAAGAAGTACAAAAACAATATCTATAAAACCGTTAAAAAACTTCAGGATAGCGATATTGATTCTAGTCTTTATTACGTACAGGTTATTGACTATTTAAGAGAAACAGCACATGCATTAACTTTTGTTGTTAAGCCATGTTTTGAACATTTAGATAATAATCACACACCATTTGGTAAAGACCAATTTACAGACTTAAGTATTTTAATTGGGCACGTTCAGGTATTAATTAGTAAAGCTAATAACATCATTAAAACAACAAACTTTACTAATCTGAATGAACTTCTTGATGAAATAACTAATGAGACTGAAAACCTTAAAGCAATAAGAAAATCTCAGCTTAAAAGAATTAAGAAAGAAAAAACAAGCACACAAAACAGTATGCTATACTTAAACTTATTACACGAAACTCAGAACTTACTTCTTCATATTGGAAATCTGATGAAGGCACAAAGAGACTTTGTTTCTTATAATAATGGAAAATAAACACAGGGGATAATTAATATCCCTTGTTTACAGAATAAAAAAAATCCCTGTATGTTTAATTACATACAGGGATTTTTTTTAATTACCTAAAGCGGAATTTACTTGGTAATTAAATTAATATCATTCATCAGTTTATCTTTATACGATTTACCAATTGGAATAATCTTAGAACCATCAGCTGTTTTAACAATGACTGAATTATCCTCAATAACCTTTATTTTAGCAAGATTTACAATAAAAGACCTATGAACCCTTACAAAAGTATTTGAAGGCATTTTATCAGCAATAGATTTCATTGTAAAGTGGATTGTATACTTATCCGAGAATGTATTTAAAACTACATAGTTTTCTAAAGCTTCAATCCATAAGATATCATCATACTTAATACGTACTAAAGAAGAATTATTTTTAATAAAGATCTCATTAGTAGATTTTGTAAGCTCATCTCTTTTGTCATTTTGCTCCTTAACTTTATTAATCGCTTTTAAGAATCGAACATAATTAACCGGTTTTAATAAATAATCGGTAACGTTATATTCATAAGATTCCAGTGCATATTTTTCTTGCGAAGAATAAATAATTACTTGTGGTAATACATTTAGGGATTTTAACAAATCTAAACCTGTCATTTCAGGCATCTCTATATCCAAGAAAATAAGATCAATTCCTTTTGATCCATTCTTATTTAAATCGTTAATCGCAGAAACAGCACTTTCGTAGGTAGTAACTAAATCAAGATCATCAGTCTTTTCTACAAATTCCGCCATTATCTTTGTGGAGAACTTATCGTCATCAATAATTATACAATTCATGCTTCTCTCTTTTTTTCAAAAATAAAAATTTTCAGCCAAAGAAAAAGTCTTTTTCTTAGTTTTTAAGGTATCAATTTAGTAAAAACATCTTTAATCAACAAATCAAACTCTTTAGTCAATATTTTATATCCATTAATCACATTTTCTCTTGTAAAATTCCTTCTCAATTAATGGTGCACTTTTTACTGTATTTCTTAACCAATTTAACTTAAGATCAATCTTCTCTTCCTCAGACAATTGCCAATTTACATTTGTTGTACGTATCTGATGGGCTAAATGTTGTAATACAAGCGCTGCAGAAACAGAAATATTAAAACTTTCTGTAAAACCATACATCGGAATTCTTACAAATTCATCAGCTTCTTCCTTTACAATATCTGATATACCTGTAAGTTCTGTACCAAAAACAAATGCTGATTTTCCTTTTTGAACATCAAAATCATACAACTCAACATCATTCGTATGAGGAGTTGTTGCTACAATGCGATATCCCTGTGCTTTTATTTTTCTTAGGGCATTTCGTGTATTATGTTCATCTTCACTGTAGCGATACATGTTTAACCATTTTGAAGAACCTAAAGCTACATCCGGACTTACTTTATAGCTATTTCTGTTTTCTATAATATGTACATCCTGAATTCCGAAACAATCACAGGATCTTAATACCGCACTCGCATTATGTCCTTGATAAATATCTTCTAAAACAACGGTTATATATTTTGTTCTATCCTCAATAACTTTATCAAGTATTGCATTTCTTTCATCAGTAATATGCTCAGCCAGATATTTTATTAATTCGTTTTTCATTCTCCTTCTATTTTCCTTTTCCGAGTTAATTATAATATATGTCGGGGCTACCATAAAAAAAAAGAGAGTACTCTAAGCACTCTCTTTGTATTTTTTCCCGAACAGAGAATTAGTTTACAGCGTCACCTAATTCGCTTCCAGCTTTAAACTTAACAACTTTTTTAGCTGCGATTTCAATTTCTTTACCAGTTTGAGGGTTTCTACCTGTTCTGGCACTTCTTTCTGAAACAGAAAAAGAACCAAAACCGATTAAAGAAATACGATCACCACTTTTAAGTGCTTCGCTGGTTACATTAATAAATGAATCTAACGCTTTTTTAGCGTCTGCTTTTGTTAAACCAGAATCTCCGGCGATAGCATCAATTAATTGAGCTTTGTTCATAATAACTGATAATTTTTAGGGTTAACAACTAAGTTCACCAAAATTTGCTCTACAAATATAGACTATTCCTAGTATTTACCAAATCTACAGCCAACTAAAATCCTATTTTTTTGCCCTAACTGTCAATTTAATTGCTAAACACCCCCCTTTTATCATAAAATATCATACAAAAACCAATGGTATTGAAGCTTTTAATCAAAACTTGATGTTGTAAATAATAATATCCAATAGCATAAGATGTTTGGTGCATGCATAGTACATTTTGAACACATTTTACTAATGAACATAGTATATATATTGCATCTTTAAGTCTTAGTGTTGAAAACTTTATTCTTTATAAAAATCAAAATATTCTAATTTTGATGACTATTTCGTACATATATATAGTGTATTAAATTAAATCATATCAGTTCAATGAAGATACTCCACACTGCAGACTGGCATATAGGCAAAAAATTAGAAAATCATTCCCGAATTGAGGAACAAAAGGAGATATTAGAGGAGATTTCTGTAATTGCAGACATCAATGAGGCTGATGCAATAATTATTGCAGGCGACTTGTTTGACACTTTTGCTCCTTCAACCGAAGCCATTGATTTATTTTACAAGGCTTTAAAGCGCTTAACGAATAAAGGAAAAAGACCGGTTATTGCAATTTCAGGTAACCATGATTCTCCAGATAGAATTGAAACTCCGGATCCTCTAGCCAGAGAGTGTGGTATATTTTTTATTGGCTATCCAAACTCTCATTTAAAAAGTATTGAACTAGAAACTGGCTTAAAAATTAGCAAATCGGCACCGGGCTTTATTGAACTTATCATGCCTTCTGCTCCGGAACCTTTAAGGATAATTACTACACCCTATGCTAATGAGCATCGTTTAAAAACCATGTTGGAAGGTGAAGATAAGGAAGATGAATTGCGTGAATTATTGCAGGAAGAGTGGAGTAATCTTGCAAATGAATATTGTGATAATAATGGAGTTAATATATTAACTACCCATCTTTTTGTCATAAAAAAAGGAGAGTCCTGTCCTGAAGAACCTGAAGATGAAAAACCAATTTTACATGTAGGTGGTGCTCAGGCTATTTATACTGAGAATTTTCCTGATCAGGTTCAATATGTAGCTTTGGGGCATTTACATCGTAAGCAAATTATTTCATCTGATAAGCATCCTGTTGTATACTCCGGCAGTCCTCTGTCCTACTCTTTTGCTGAAGCTAATCAGAATAAATATGTGGCCATTGCTGATATAGCTCCCAATTCTGAAGCTGTAGTTAATTTTATTGAATTAAAGGCAGGAAAGAAATTAATGCGTTTAAAGGCAAACGGAATAGAAGACGCCGAAAAACAATTGCAAGAGCACAACAATGATTTAATTGAACTAACTCTTATTACAGAGAATTATTTAACTGCAAAAGAAAGACGACATTTAAATCATATTCATGAAGGAATAATAACACTAATTCCACAGGTGAAAATGATAAATGAAGACTCATATTCTACTGAAGCCAATATTGATATCAATAAAAACATAAACGAACTATTCATTGATTATTTTAAACACACCAAGGGCATAGATCCTAATGATGAATTAATGAGTTTATTTAATGAAATAATCGCTGAATAATCAATTATTATGATACCTGTTAAACTTACTATTGAAGGATTATATTCTTATCAAAAAAAGCAGTCTATTGACTTCAAAAAATTAAGCGACAATCACCTGTTTGGAATTTTCGGAAATGTTGGAAGTGGAAAAAGTTCTATTCTGGAAGCCATCATATTTGCTTTGTACGGTAAAACCGATCGCTTATTAAAGTCTGGTGATAATCGTAACTATAATATGATGAACCTGAAATCAGACCGCTTATTTATAGAGTTTGATTTTATCACAGGTAAAGATCAAAAAGAATTTAAAGTTGTAATAGAAGGTAAAAGAAACAGTAAAAAGTTTGATGATGTAAAGACTTTTACCAGAACTGCATATATTAAGGTTAACGATGATTTTTCGCCTATTTCAACTGATGATCTTGAAAATCATATTGGTTTAAGTTATGAGAATTTTAAACGTACAGTTATTATTCCACAAGGTAAATTTCAGGAGTTTCTACAGTTAAGCAATGCTGAAAGAACAAAAATGATGAAAGAATTATTTAACCTGGAGAAATATGAATTATACAATAAAACAAAACGAATTGAGGAAAGAAACAATGAACAAATCAATAAGTTAAAAGGAAGTCTGGATCAATTGGGAGATATTTCAGAAGACCAATTAAATGAACTTAAAGAAAACCTAAAAAAATACGAAGAGGAATTTACTTCCTTAAATACAAATCTTGAGAAACAAAACATTGTACTTAAAGAACTGGATAAATTAAAGGATTTAACTCAACAACTTCTGAACTTCTCAGAAAAGAAAAATCAACTTGAAGAGAAAGCCTCTAGTATAAAAGTACTTGAGAAGAGTATTGCTGAATTTGAATACTGCGCTATTTATTTTAAAAGTCTTTGTGATGCTATTGATCGCCATAAAAGCAAAATAAAAGAATTAACTCAAACCACTGATACTGACAGTAAGAAATTAGGTTTACAACAAAAGGATTTCAATGAAAAACAGGAGGTTTATGTCAAAATCCAGTCTGAATATGAAAACCTTGATACTAAGAAAAAGGAACTGGATGACATCAATAAACTTAAAGATGTAAAATCTGCTACAGAAAGGTTTACTATAAACCAATCCAGAAAGCAAAAAGGAGAAGTTACAATTAATCAAGTAATTGAATCTGTAACAAAGTATGAATCTTTAGAAAAAGAAATATCAGATAAAATTGTCAAACTTAAAACTTCACTTCCTAATATTGAAGAATTAAGTAAAGCACAGCAATGGCATTCTGAAAATGATAACCAAACAAAGTTATTGAATGATGTAAAGATTGATATTGAAAAAGTTAGTAAAAGCATAACTGACATAAATAATCAAATCAATCTGATTGGTAATAATATTGATATCCTTAACAATATTGCTATTCAGGAATGGAATAACATTATTTCCGAAAAGCTTAAAAGTAACGAATCTGAGCTTTCAAAGATCAATCTGGAAATAGAAGAATCTCTTCAGTTATCAGGTTTAGATAGTTATGCTAAAAAACTGACTGATGGTGCACCTTGTCCTTTATGTGGCTCCACACACCACCCTAGTCCCTTCAGCAACAATGAGTTCTCAGAAAAAATTAATGCTTTAAAAAAGATAAAGATTAATAAAGAATCTGAGATCAAAGAATTACTACAAACTCAACAGCTGGTTGCTCAAAAGTTAGCTACTTTAAATCCTTTTAAGGAACAGCTTAAAACATTAGAACTAAAGAAAAAAAATATTTTTGATCAAATTCAGGAACATCAAAAACTCATCAATCCTAAATACAAAGACAATGAAGTAGTTAAGGAATCTTTTAATAAGATAAAAGAACTTACTTCTACAATTGAAACGACTGAAAAAGAATTAACTAAAACAAGAGAGGAACATCAGACTGCTTTAAAAAACAAAGAACGTTATCAGATTGAATTACAGAAAATACAATCAGAAATTGATAAGGAACAGCATACAATTGAATTATTAAGTGCACAAGTTTCAAAAACACTTTCTGAAAAGTACAGTAATTTTACCATAGAGCAACTTGATAGCGAATTTGTAAAACAACAAACCTACATTAACGATATTTCAACACAACATTCGGCTCTTCAAAAACAACTTGAGGAAGTCAAAAAGCAGATAGATCAACTTGAAGGCAGCTTAAATACCAATAAAAAATTTCTGGAATCAGAAGAAAAGGAATTAAGTTCTCAAAACTCCATTTTATCAAAAAAAATACAGAATTCTGAATTTAAGGATACTGTAACTATTAAAAACATCCTGGCAAAAGAGTATGATATTGAAAAAGAAAAAGCAGTAATCAGTGAGTTCCATAAAGAGAACCAGACTGTTCATTCAAAGATCAAAGAACTTGAGGATTCAATTCAAGGGAAAAAGTATATACCAGAGGAACACGCTGCATGCAATGAAATTATAAAGCAGATATCCCAGCAAATCAATGTTAACAATCAGCTTCAAGGTGAAACAAAAAATAAAATTGAGGATATTAATAAAAGACTTGCTAAACAAAAGGATTTAGCGAAAGAACTGCAAAACCTTAACGAAAGAGCTGACAATATAAAACTCATGAAACGAATGTTTCACGGAAGTGGATTTGTTAATTATATATCATCAGTTTACCTACAGAATTTGTGTTTGGCTGCCAATGAGCGATTCTTTAAAATGACCAGACAGAAATTAAGTCTCGAGTTAAGCAACGATAATAACTTTGAAGTACGTGACTTTTTAAATGGAGGTAAACTCAGAAGTGTAAAAACGCTTTCTGGAGGACAAACATTCCAGGCTGCCTTATCTCTCGCCCTAGCACTGGCTGATAATGTTCAAAATCTGACCCAGACAGATCAGAATTTCTTCTTCCTTGATGAAGGATTTGGTTCTCTTGACAAAGAGGCTTTGGAAATTGTTTTCAATACCTTAAAAGGACTGAAAAAAGAGAACAGAATTGTAGGTATTATCTCCCACGTTGAAGAACTTCAACAAGAAATACCTCTATTCTTAAAAATAACTCAGGATGAAGACAATGGTAGTTTTATTGAGGAAAGCTTTTAATAATAGATCGTTAGACTTTAGACAATAGATTTCAGACCTATATCATAACTCTTAAATTACATTATTTAAACAGTACGCAAACAATCAACAATCACCTTACAAACCATTCTTGAATCTAATGATCTAATAGTCTTTAATTATTTAGATAACGCAATAATAGCAATAGAGAAACTCAATATTGTAGATAAAACACCTAAACTAAAGGATTCACCAATTCCAAACTGTTTTGCTCGCATAGGCCTAACATAAATTAGATCGTTTGGATAAATGTAATAATACTTGGATCCTACTATTTTATGATCTGTTAGATCTACCAATAGAGTCTCCGTTTTTCCATCGTTAGTTGGACGAACTATCTTTATTTCTTTTCTTTTCCCATAAGGAGTTAAGTCCCCTGCCTGCCCTATTGCTTCAAAAATAGTAATCTGGTCTTTTGACATACTCTGAGTTCCCGGACTATTTACCTCTCCAAGTATTGTGTAAGTATTCGTTCCTAATCTTACCAGAATATTTGCATCTTTAACAAAAGGTTTTAAAGCCTCTTTAATTTTTTCTTTTGCCTGAAACAGATTACAGTTTTTCAGGTTGATTTTACCTGCATATGGATAATCAACATTCATATCATCATCAATCATATACATGAACATAGTATTTCCCTGAAAGCTATTGCTATTCATGCTTGTTCCCTGCGATGAATTAAAAAACTCTGAAATTTTAGGATCAAATGTTGATACTCTGATAAACAAGTAATCATTTGGATGTAAAATATATTTGCCGGTAATTTCAGTTAGCTCATTAAACTCCATAATGGATTCTTTATCCTGCAAATACATGGTTTCTTTTTGAGGAATACATGAGGCAAAAAACAGCACGATTATTAATACTAACCAAAGATGGTTCTTTTGTTTATTCATGAAAATCAGATATGATTAATAACATTCAACGTAATCTTGCGAACAAAATTATAATAATTAAGGAGATTTAATAATCAATAGATCATAAGAATTTAGATTATAGATAATAGTTTTACATGAATGATAATAAATGAATGGTCATTAAAACAATTTTACATTATGAATAAGGAATTAAAATGAAGTTAAAATCAATAGGTTTTCATTAACCAATATCAAATAAAAACTATATTGCAATTCAAACAAAGTATAAATATGAGATTAAAATTTCTATCCTATATCTTCAGTATATTTATTGTATCAATTATAAATTTCTCTTGTTCACCACAAAATTGCAATTACACAAAAAAAGCTATTCATCAACAAAAAGACATAATTGAGGAATGTGAATGTTTTACATGTATTAATGAAGTTGATTCTGGTTTACAAACGAAATTAAACACCACTGATAAAAAGTTGGTACAAATCTATTTAATTCGCCATGCTAAACCTGATATTCAAAAGAAAACATTCTATTCATCTAGCCAAGCTCAGGAATATATCACAAACTACAATCTTGTTCCAATCAAAAAATTTGATAGCACCCTTGTATGCAATAATTTATACAAACCGCATACTATTTATTGTTCAAATTTAAGAAGGTCAATTGAAACTACAGAATCCATCTTTAAAAATGGATATAATATTGTGAGCGATAGCATTTTTCGTGAATTTGAAAACAAAATTATTAAAGCACCCAACTGTATCAGAACACCATTACTTCATTGGCAAATTATAAGTAGAGTTTCATGGGTATTGGGTCGAAAAGATAATGAGATTGAATCTTTTAAAGAAGCTAAAAAGAGAGCACAAAAGGCTTCAAACAAGCTTATTGATATTGCAAAAAATGAAGAGACAGCTATTTTAGTTGCGCATGGTATGCTGAATCGAACAATCGCTAAAAGACTAAAAAAAGAAGACTGGATAATAATTGAAAAAAATGGCAAAAAAAATCTTGGAGCTACAATACTTGTAAAAGCTATTGATATAAAATAAAAATGCCGGTTCCCCTAAAACCGGCATTCTCTAACTATCAACTATTTCATTTTAGAGCAACTAAAATGATTTTTATTTTAATATTTCTTCAACAGGAACATATGGTAAATCAAATGCTTCTGATACACCTTTATATACCACATCTCCTTTAATAATATTTAATCCAAGCTTAAGCGCATTATTATCTTTACATGCTTGCTCCCATCCTTTATTTGCTAATTGCATTGCATAAGGTAAAGTTGCATTTGTTAATGCTAAAGTTGATGTAAAAGGAACAGCACCTGGCATATTAGCAACAGTGTAATGAATTACATCATCAATAATATATGTTGGATCATCATGAGTTGTAGGTTTTGAAGTTTCAAAACAACCACCCTGATCAATAGCAACATCAACCATTACAGTTCCTTGTTTCATAGTTGGAAGCATATCTCTTGTGATTAATTTAGGGGCTTTTGCTCCCGGTATTAATACTGCACCAATGATAACATCCACATCTTTAACAAATTCTCTAACTCTCATTTCATTAGGAACCATTGTTTTAACGTTAGCTGGCATTACATCATCCAAATAACGTAAACGGTCAATGTTTAAGTCCATAATAGTAACATCAGCACCTAAACCTGCAGCCATTTTTGCAGCCTGAGTACCAACAACACCACCTCCAATTACTAATACTTTTGCTGGAGGTACACCAGGAACTCCTCCTAGTAAAACACCTCTTCCTCGGTATGTTCTCTCAAGATATTTTGCACCTTCCTGAATTGCCATACGCCCTGCAACCTCAGACATAGGTATTAATAATGGTAATTTTCTATCCGGAGTTTCAACAGTTTCATAAGTTAAACAAATCGCTTTTTGCTCAATCATTGCCTTAGTTAAAGGTTCGCATGAAGCAAAGTGGAAATAAGTAAATAACAATTGATTTTCCTTAATCAGCTTATATTCCGGTTCAATAGGTTCTTTTACCTTAACAATCATTTCTGCAATTGCATATACATCCTCAATTGTTGGTAAAATTTTCGCACCGGCTTTTTCATAGTCCTCATCATAAAAATCAGTGCTGAATCCAGCTCCTGATTGTACATAAACAGTGTGACCTGCTTTTGTCATTTCCAAAACACCGGAAGGCGTCATACCCACCCTGTTTTCTGCTGGTTTAATCTCCTTTGGTACTCCTATTATCATCGTTTAGTTCTTTAATTATAATTATACTGAAATAACCTCTTTTCTATAAGGCAAATTACCAAATTAATTATTAGCTGTACTATGAATATTATCATCGAAAAAACCTGCATTTCGTCAGTAATTAAATACCTACTATCTGTTTTTGAGATTTGATTACATTTGCGAACTCAAAATGATATAATGAAGAACATATTTTTATATAATCCAACCAGTGAAATGGCTATTGCCAATGGAACAAATAGTTATATGCCTCCTAAAAATCTATTGAAGTTTGAAAGGGATTTGGCATTTATCCCTTCATTCTTTGCTAAAGAGGATGATTGTATCATTGTTGAGGATATTCCTGATGCTAAATTCCTAGAACAATGGCATCATTTGGGATTGCCTAAGCTAAACTATTTAAAACCTTCTGAAATAAATTCTTCGCTTCAATATAGTTCCTTATGTCCATGGAGCTGGAACCAAACAGTGCATCACAAATTCAAGAATATACTACCTTCAGGAAGTCCTGAGTTTAAATCATCTCCAAACTACATATGGAATAATGATCGTAAGCACTTTTTTAGCAGAGATACAGCCAATAGGGTTCAAAAAATTATTAATACTTCAAGCAATAACTTACATGTTAAGATTCCATGTCCTGCCATAAACATCACTTCCATAAACCAATTTAGTGAATGGCTCTTGAATACTCATGTTGCTATTATTAAGATGCCATGGAGTAGTTCTGGAAGAGGTATACATGTTATTGACGAGGAAAATAATAAAAAGCTTAACCTGGACTGGATACGAGGAGCTATTAAACAACAAGGTTTTTTAACTGCTGAACCATTATTAAATAAAGTGTTTGATTTCTCCTTTCAACTTGAGATAAAACGAGATGGAAATATAGACCTATTGGGATACTCTTTTTTCATTAACGACAATAAGGGTCATTTTATCGGAGGAAATATTAACTGGCCTCATCAAGATGATGAGATTAGCCAATTTTTATCGAAAGAAACATTAAAACAAGCAGCTTATAATTTAATAGAAGCACTTAAAACGGTTAAACCTCATTTATATTATGAAGGACCAATTGGTGTTGACTCAATTGTTTATCTGGATGATGATAGCCAATATAAAATTCATCCTTGTCTTGATATTAACTGGAGATATAATATGGGATTGATCAATATAAACCTGCCTAAATATGTACATGAAGACTCTAAAGGGAAATGGTTAGTTGGTGCATTTAAACCAGGAGAATGGAACTCATTCATTGATAATAACCAACAAGAAAAACCATTACAAATAAATAATAATAAAATTTTATCCGGATTTATAAACCTCACGCCTAAAAATATGAATGCCAGTTTTGGAGTATGGATGGAAATATTTAAGCAATAGCTATTTTTCTATTAGCATTTGGCTAAGTAAAACCCATACCTCCCTAGCTCTTATACACTAAGGTCTTTCCCTTTAAATTATTTAAAATCCCCTATTTCTGTCGCAAGATTGTACCTTGTGACTCTACCTATTAATAGTTTATTTATTGAATATGATAAAATCTGAGCTCTTACAAAAAGGTTTTAAACAAAGGTCCAAGTTGAAAACTTGAACCAGAACAATGGTCGAATCTGGATGAAACGCCAGTTAAAAGAAATATTTTAGAGAGCTCTAACTATTAATTACATGATCTACGTAAAAAAGTAACGGTAAAACTACCGTTACTTTTCAAACACCTTAATATATTAATAATCTTCACTTTAACAAACTCAAATTACAACTAAAACTTACAATACTTTGTTAATTAGATAGTAATTATTCTGAAAAACACGATTTTCGCAAAAAATTATTCCAAAATTCTCGTTTTTTGAAGAAAATTATTCCGGAAACGAGTGTTTTACGTACTTTATTGCTCCCCGCTTCGGTTCCGCATCGGGTCTGCTACGGTTTTTTATCGGATAGTCATCGGATACTGTTCGGATAGCCATCGCTATATAGTATCCGATAAACAACCAATTAGAGACCGATAAATTACCAACAAAATTTCGTCTATGTTACGTTCCTGTATGCTTGCGGTATGGTTAATGAAACGATTGTTAATAACAACATAAGTTTTTTGCTATAATAGAAATATCTTCAACATCAGTCATAAGATTGCCCCCTAAAACTCTATCTGTTTATAATTTATTGGTACACTGCAAAAAGTTTGATAAAAAAGGTCCAAGTTGCAAACTTGAACCAGCATAGGACAAACTTAAACCAATACTAGAGGTTAAAAAAACTGATTTTAAACCTTCATTGATTCCTGTTTCCTTTTCCTTGCTCCTTTAATACTTTTATATAACAATGGTTTAACAATCAATTTACGCTTCTTCCGTATTCTTGTGCATATTTTAATATTGATCTATGCTAAAGAAGAAACAGTTTGGACAAGACTTTATTTGGGGAACAACAATAAGTTCATTCCAAAACGAAGGCTGGTCTGATGCGGATGGAAAAGGAGAATCGATTTGGGACAGGTTTACTTCTGATACCAATAACATTAAGAATAGCGACGAGATAAATAATGCCTCAAACTTTTATATAGATTACGAAAAAGATATAAAACAAGCTGCTGACTTAAATTTTAATGTCTTTCGTTTTTCTTTATCATGGACGAGGATTTTTCCAGAGGGAAAAGGAACTGTAAATAAGAAGGGCGTTGAATTTTATCATAAAGTAATAGATGCATGTATTAATAATGGTCTTACTCCATGGATTACTTTATACCATTGGGATCTACCTCAAAAACTAGAGGATTTGGGCGGATGGACAACCAGAGCTATTATTCATTGGTTTAGTGCTTACGCTGAATTTTGCACTAAAGAGTATGGTGAAAAAGTAAAACACTGGATCATCATAAATGAGCCAATGACCTTTGTTGGCTTGGGACATTTTACAGGATATCACGCACCAGCAAAAACTGGATTACAAAATTTTTTAAAAGCGGCTCATCATGTTACTCTGTGTAATGCCATTGGAGGCAGGATTGTACGCAAAAACGTTGAAAATTCAGTTATTGGAACCGCTTTCAGCTGCTCAGTAGTTAAGCCTGTTAACAATAGGTTATTTAACCGGAAAGCAGCGAAACGGGTTGAAGCTCTGTTAAACAGATTTTTTCTTGAACCAGCATTAGGCTTAGGGTATCCAACGGATATTATCACCGGATTGAATGCAATTAATAAGTATTTTAAAGAAGGAGATGACGAGCTTATTAAGTTTGATTTCGACTTTATAGGATTGCAATACTATTTTAGGGTAGTAACCAGATTTAGTTTATTTCCACCCGTATTATTTGCTTCTGAGGTTCCACCTCACAAAAGAACTAAAAATCTGAATGCAATGGGATTAGAAGTATATCCCAAAGGCTTATCAAAAGTTTTAAAGTTTTACAATCAATATCACGGCATCAAAAAAATTATAATTACAGAAAGTGGTGTTTGCTATCCTGACCATATTGTAAATGGTGAAGTTTATGATATTAAAAGACTTAGATACCATAAAAAAATACTTAGTGAAATTCTTAAATCAAAAAAGAAAGGAATTCCTATTGATGGTTATTTAATCTGGACTTTAGTTGACAACTTTGAATGGAAAGAAGGTTTTGAACCACAATTTGGACTGGTTTATAACAATTTTAAAACACAAGAAAGAATTGTAAAATACTCAGGTAACTGGTTTAAAGAATTTCTTAAAACACCTACATCTGTCCTAAATAAAAAATAGAGTTTAATCTTTCATTTATTTAGACCAGATGTGAGAGATAATAAATAAGAGATCCGAGACAAAAGGTTATAGATCGTTAATTAAAACACTCTTCTCATTGTTAATTAGTCTTGTGTCTAATGTCTAAAATCTAATAATCTGGGGATTTAGGTTTTTACCTAAAAAAACTTCATTTTTGCAATGATGAAGCATAATGATATAACCATTTCAATAATTACAGCCACTTATAATGCTGAAGCAACAATAGAAAGTACGATACAGTCTATTGTTAATCAAACCTATAAAAATATTGAATATATCATTATTGATGGTGGATCTACAGATAACACTTTAAAAATCATCAATAAATACCACACTCACATACATCACCTTATTTCGGAAAAAGATCGTGGTATTTATGATGCTATTAACAAGGGAATTTCAATGGCATCAGGAGATGTAATTGGAATACTACATGCAGATGACGTGTTCTTTGATAACAACACCATTGAAAATATTGCTTTTGCTTTTAATCAGGGAAATTGCAATGCTGTTTATGGTGATTTATATTATGTAAACACCCAAAATACAGATAAAGTAATCAGAAACTGGAAAAGCAACGACTTTGAGCCTAAACTTTTAAAAATGGGTTGGATGCCTCCTCATCCTACTTTATTTATTAAAAAAGAGGTATTTGAAGAAATTGGGAGTTATAGCCTAAACTATAAAATTTCTGCCGATTATGATTTTATCCTCCGCTTATTTTCGAAATCATCTCACACATTTAAATACATTCCGCAAGTAATTACAAAAATGCGTGTTGGTGGAGAAAGTAACAAAAGCATTAAAAACATTGTTTTAAAGTCACAAGAGGATTTAAAAGCCTTGAAACAAAATAAAGTTGGCGGCGTATCAACCCTGATATGGAAAAATGTTTCTAAGATTCCACAATTTTTTAAAAAGTAATTGAACACAGACTTAATATAAAATGAGAAAAAACTCTTTTAATTTATTATCACTAATTATTACGCTGGTATTATTTACCATCATTGATAGTACTTATTCACAACAAATTAGCTATTATCAAAATCAGGAATACAATCCTTTTTATAAAACTATTTATCAACCAGGAAATAACTTTCATACTTCAGTTCAGCCATATAGAATAGATAAAATTAACTCTATTGCTAATACAGACTCTTTGATTTATGAAGGTATGAGAATGCCAGGTGGCAATTTAAATTTTTGGAGAAGGATATTTAAGGATCATCTGTTAAAATGGGAAGATAAAGATATCTCTATAAGAGTAAATCCTCTTTTTGATTTTGAGGTGGGAAAAGAATCAGAAGAAGGCCAGCAAACCTGGACCAACACAAGGGGACTTTTTATTGAAGGAAACATTGGTAAGTACTTCTATTTTTATACCGACTTCCAGGAAAATCAAGCAGTATTTCCTAATTATTATGATGCTTTTATTCAAGAACGAAAAGTAGTACCTGGACAAGGTAAAACAAGAAACATAGGCGAACGCACTCATGATTATGCACAGTCTACAGGCTTTATTTCTTTTAATCCTATAAAATGGTTTAACGTTCAGTTAGGACAAGGAAAGAATTTTATTGGTGACGGATACCGTTCATTGTTATTATCTGATAATGCTTATAGTTATCCATATTTAAAATTTAGTGCTGAGTTTAAAAAAGTGCATTACATGGTAATGTGGGGTCAACATCGAGATTTGTTTAATATTGATCCAATTGATGAGAGCAATGATGTGCGTTATCCTACTAAATATTCTGCATCTCATTATTTAACAGTTAATGTGGGCAATAGATTATCTGTTGGGCTTTTTGAAAGTGTAGTTTGGGCTGCCCAGGATTCGTCAGGTAACCGAAACTTTGACATGGCATACATGAATCCAATTGTATTTTATCGTCCCGTTGAGTATTCTATTGGTTCTCCTGATAACATCACTATGGGTGCTAATGTTAAATATTTGGTAGGACAGCACAGTGTATTATATGGCCAATTTGTAATGGGTGAATTTAAAGCTGATGAAGTTTTCTCTGGAAATAACTGGTGGGCCAACAAACAAGGTTTTCAGGTTGGCATGAAATGCTTTAATTTATTTGGCATTAATAATTTGTACTTTCAGGCTGAATACAACCAGGTTAGACCATTCACCTACTCACATCGTGAGACTATTTCTAATTACGCTCATTATAATCAGGAGTTAGCTCATCCTTTAGGTGCAAATTTTAGAGAAGGTGTTTCCTTTTTAAGATACAAATACAAACGCTGGCATTTTAACCTTGAGTTTATGACTGCCATGAAAGGGAAAGACTATAGCGATGATGTAAGTTACGGAGGTAATATTTTTCTTGATAATGATTTACGTCCTAATGATTATGGAAATACTATAGGTCAGGGCTTAAAAACCAATATTAATTACCTGGATGGAAATATCAGTTACATGATTAATCCAAGAAACAACTTTAATATTGCCCTGGGAACCAGATACAGAAAAGAAAGCAATGAATTAGAGACTCTAAATACAAAAATGGTTTGGTTTGCTGTAAGAACTTCAATTAAAAACCTTTATAAAGATTTTTAGTATTGATACAGACAATATAATTCAAAAGCTGCATTTTAATGAATGTGGCTTTTGTTGTTTTATGTAAGAATATGATAAAATTGCAAATAGCCTTGTTTCGAATTTATTCTCTACTTAATCAACCTCCACATCACCAAAAATAATATACCTATATACTAATCCATTTTTACCAACAACCATTATTGTATCAGACTCTGGATTTTTTTTAAATTAAAGCCTTGTTTTACAATATCTCCAAAATAAATATTTTCACCTGATAAATTATATCTTGTTCTAACAGTAAAACCTCGTCCATCCTCTAATTTGATATAATGTATAATCTGACCACCTCTCCAACCTTTGGGATAATATGTCGATACAATAGTACTATTAACGCTATCTCTAGTTAATAATTTTGGATAGTCTCTTTTTATAATTTCAACTAATTGATTATCGTTCTTAAAAGAATAATAAAATTTTATTCCTGCATAACTCATTATCAATGTAAAAAGAATTAATCCTACCGAATTACGATTTATTTTCATATAAATTAATAATATGGTTTTACTTTACCTTCGTTATAGCCTCAGTAAGAGGATATTCATCCGTTCAATTACATCAGGCAAATGATGATAAGATTTATCAACCCAAAATTAAAATAATATTTAATCATGATTGCAGGATTTGTAATCCGATGATAAGATTAACTATTCCTAATAACCGGAATACAATTCCTACCACATATAACAAAAAAAATACAACTTTTTAAATTATAGCTCTTTTATATGATTTACAGCTTGCCTATTTCACGGAAAATATTTCTGGACCTACAGGTGGCTTACTATGATGAATCTAGAGCTTTTTTAGAACCTATCATTTTTTATTTATATACCTTCCTAACTCAAAATAAAATTCACGTTCTCCCCTATAAACAAATAAATTAAGACTATTTTTTGGCTTTACAATTGAATCATTTTTTTGCAAAAAGTCATATAAATTACTTGGAGATAAATTAAAATTTATAGAGTTATATAAATAATCTTTTTCAACTTTATCTCCTTTCAATAGTTCTATGCTAATTCCTCTATTAATACTCTTACTAATCAATTTGCCCACTATCTTTTTTTCAAAGTATCGTTTTCTTTCTATCTTACTTTCTAAATTTGATTGATTAATTTGCAATACCGATATTAATATTACTAATATGAATATTCCAAAGAATAAATATCTTAAAAGCTTTATTTGGTGCATCTTGAAACTAAATATATTTTGAACTCACGTTAGCGCGGATTTAGCGTAGCATAATCCGTGCAACTGTATCATGTAAATATCATTATTTATTTCAAAATAATATGAATATATTATTTGAAAACTCATTTTAGGATTTGCAATCCGATAATAAAAATTAATTTATCCTAATAACCGGAATACAATTCCTAGCATATATAACAAAGAGCTACAACTTTTTATATTGTAGCTCCTTTATATGATTTACAGCTTGCCTATTTCACGGAAAATATTTCCACGCCTACTTGGATGGATAGCAATTGATGAAAAGAGATATAAGTTTGATTAAAATAACGTAATTAATCATCGAATATTAGTATTTTAAAACAAGATATTCTAAAAACCCAAGTATGAAAAAACTATTTATTATCATTTTATTTGTTTTTAGTTACAGTCAAACAATAATTTGTCAAAACTATGGATTAGATATAGGTTTAGGTGTTAATAGTTACGAAGGTGATAATGACACATATACAAAAATTGCAATTGACTTGGGCCTAACATATAAAATAAATGAGAAAGTGATATTTGGTTTTGATGTATCAGTATCCCCTAAAGAGGACCATGAAAATACAGGCGTCGATGGAAGTAGAAGTACGCATGAAAAATGGGATGGAAGTGCTACTTGTTTTGAATTCTACGGAGGGCCTAAATTTTTTAAAAGAATTTTTCTATTTGGAGGAATAGGAATCTGTACAACAACCGAATATGAAATAATGAAAGGCTATTCTAATTTAACCTCATATAAACGAGGAAAGAAAAACCTTAACAGTTATATTATAGGTGCTATTTATGATTTTAGAAGCAATCTGTATTTAAAGTATGATATGACAATTAGTGAGTATGAAAAATATTCTTTAGCTATAGGATTGAATTTTTAAAATAAATCAAACGCTCGCTTTCGCATTCTACAATACTCTCTATTATTATATCATGTAAATATCACAAAGCTTTCAAAATAAACTGAAAATCTTATTTAAATACGTAAGAGTTCTGTGTGCTTTTGCTACAAATCAAACTCCCAATAATAAAACTAGCATTTTAAGCATTCAAATACTTTTATTCGACATTTTTCCTCATTCGTTCCAACAAAATGCCACTTCACCAAATTAAAATCAATTTACTAATCCTAATAAATTATTTTTGATTTTGAATATAAACTCATAATCCGATGAATGAAACAATAATTCTTTGGTCAAGAATTGGTTTAACCATAGTTGTAATTGGTTTTCTATTCTTGTACGCCATTAAAGAGCAAAGTAAAGAAAAGTCGAATAATTAATAGAAAATGAAACAGGAACTGAGGGCAATTGGAATTGTGCAGAGGAAAGAAATAAACTCAAAACCAACTTTTGAGGTATTAACTGTAATACATAAAAACGACTACAATCAAATAAAACATATTAATCATATCTACGTTGATATTATTAATGCTCACCTCTTTAAATACCAAGCCGAAATAAAAAATATTTCAAAAGTAAACATGCATTACACGATCACTTTTTTAATTGATGATCAATATTATCATAAGTTAAAATCGGGAATGGAATGCATGGTAACTTTTAATTACAATGATCAGTATTTCACTGAGTTTAAAAAAGAAACTACGTATAATAAATGACCAATATATTTACATACGGAACATTAATGTTTCCTGAGCTTGTTTACGCTCTTACTCAAAAACATTTTAAATCAGATGATGCTTTAATTGATAATTATATTCGTTATAAAGTCAATACAATTAATGGAGCAGAAGAGTATCCTGTTATAGTCGACAAAATTAACCATAGTGTAAAAGGAAAACTCATATATGGAATTGATGATGAAAGTTTAAAAATCATTGATTTCTACGAAGGTGATGAATACAAAAGAATAATTAAACCAATAATTGTTGATGGTAAAACTATTGAAGCTTTTGTTTATGTATGGAATTCGAATGAACGTATTTTTGGTAATTTATATTGGGATGAAAATGATTTTAAAATGAATTATTTGAATTTATACAAAGAAAATATTATCCCTGATATAAAAGAAGAGTATTTGAGGTCTATAGGTTGATAGATCAGTAGGTCGGTAGGTCAGTAGATCCAGCTTCTGCTTTAATGAAGGCCCAAGTTGCAAACTTGAACCAGTGCGAGCATTAAATCTTCTTCTTTCTACCTTTTCAATGTTCCCTTAATTTAGCTCTGCAATATCCACAATGGCATCTACCCAGTGATCTTTGTCATTCAGGCTATCTACCAATTGTAGCTGCTCCCCTCCTTTTTCAATAAAATCCTGTTTGTATTCATATCCAATTTCAATGATTGTTTCCAAACAATCGGTAACAAAAGCCGGAGCTACAACTAATATTTTCTTTTTTCCTTGTTTCAATAACTCTTCTATTTTCACATCAGTAAAAGGAGTCAGCCAATTTTTTGACAATCGACTTTGAAAAGAAACTGAGTAAAAATCCTGATCAATATCCAATTCTTTTGCCAATAACCGGGTTGTTTCGTAACAAGTAGCTTTGTAACATTTATTGCCATGCTCAGGCATTTTGATATGACATGAACATGTTGAACTTGTTTCTCCCGGATGCATTTTATTTACCTGACGTTCAGGTAAGCCATGATATGAAAAAATAATGTGATCAAACTGATCGAATTGATGCCCTTTTATATTTTCAGCAAAAGAACGAACAAAAGCCGGATGATGATAAAACTGATCTATGAATCGAACATTTAATTCAAGCATTAACTTCTTTACAACCTCCTTAACCTTTAATTCTGTTGATAATGTGGTAGAAGTAGCATATTGTGGATACATAGGTAATACCACTATCTCACTATAATTTTCCTTTGATATCTTTTTAAATACGGATTCTATTGAAGGATTACCATATCTCATTGCTGAGTACACATCAAAATTCTCATTCAACTTTGCGTTTAATTTTTCAGCAAGGTTGTTTTGGTATTTTAAAAGAGGTGACCCCTTATCTGTCCACAATCTTTTATAAAGGTTGGTAGAGTTACTTACTCTAAAAGGAATAATAATAAGATTAACTAGCATCTTTCTTAATAACCATGGAATATCAATGACCAAAGCATCATTTAAAAATTCTGAGAGATACCTTTTTACAGCCTTTTTCTCAGGTTTATCAGGAGTTCCAATATTTATTAATACAAGTGCTTTTTTCATCAAATTCCTTTATTACAGAACAAATTATCTTATAACTATAATTTTAAAGTTCCTCGGCCAAAAGAACAGCCTGTTTTACACGATCAGCCATTCCAATACCATCACGAACATTTCCTATAACAAACAATCCGCTATGTTGTTTTTGAATGGAATCAATAGCCTTTAATTTTGCTTCAGATAAACTGTCATATTGCGGAATAGCATGTTTATATCTATAGATGTGAAATAAATCCGGTTCCTTTTTCTCTCCTAAGGTTCTTTTAACAATATCCAGAACCATTTCTTTTATTTCCTGATCTGTTTTCTGAAACATCTCAGGCTTTTTAATACCTCCTACAAAAACAGACAGTAACGTACCATCTTGAGGACATCTGTTTTTAAATAAAGAACCTGGAAAAAGAATCCCCAATACTTTTTCATTTTCCTTTGATGGAATCAAGCCACCAAATGCATTTAACTGCTTGCCTTCCCATTTATTATAACCCACTGCAACTTGCAGTACCTTAGCATAATTCACTTTTTCAAGTGCTTCCTGGTCCTCTTTTTCAGCAAATGATAATATGTTACTTAAAGCATAACCTCCAATAGTTGTAACTACCTTATTTGAAGTTATTTCATAATCTTTACCATCTTTATTAAAGCTTGTAATATATTCATCACCAGATGGTGTTACCTTAATTTGCTGAGCATTACAAAACTTACTTTCAGATGGAATATGCTTATCAAGAGCATTAATTAGTTCACCTAAACCTCCTTCAACAGAGAAAACTTCACGGGTTACTTTTTTCTGCAATTCCGTTTTAGGTTCTTTACGCTTCTTCATAGAACCTTTAATAAAGCTACCATAGGTTTGCTCCAGATTATACAATTTAGGCAAGGCAAAACGGGTAATTAGTTTAGATGGATCTCCAGCATAAACACCTGAAATAAATGGATCTATTGCATAATCCAAAAAACTTTGCCCCATTCGTCGCTGTACCAATTCTGCTAAAGTTTCATCCGGATTATTTCCTTTTGCTCTAAAAGGTTCTCCCAGTATTTTAAACTTATCCTTTAACTTAAACAAAGGAGTATTTACTGCAGATAATATACCAGAAGGAATTGGCTCCCACTTACCGTTTTTTAATATCCAGCGCTGATTTGCAATAGAACTTGTTTTCTCCAGAGTACAATCATCCTTTAAATCTTCAAATAATCGTACAATTTCCTCAGAACCAAGCACTCCTGTAGTTGGACCATTTTCAAATACAAAACCATTCTCTTTTTTTGTTTTGATGACTCCACCAACTTCTGCATCTTTTTCTAACAGAACAATATTCTTTCCTTTTTTAGCCAAATAATAAGCTAAGGTAAGACCTGTTAAACCAGCTCCTATTACTACTATTTCCGACTTTATCTTTGTCATGAATTACAGCGATTTTGAATATCTTTTCTCGTTATTTTTTAAGGCTGGATCAAAAGCAGCAACAATATTTCTGATAAAGAGACTTCCTAATTCATTAATCTCTATTTTTTCATTATCAAACTCAATCAGCTCATCTGTTTTGAAGTTCATCATTTCCTGCTCAGAATAATTAACAATAGCTTTTACCTCCTCTACACTTAATTCAAATACATCAGCTATTTCACTCCAAACCAATACTTTATTACACATCAACTCATTAATAACCATTCGAATTACTTTTTGTTCCTTGGTTACAAATATTCCTTTTTCTACAGGAAAAACACCTTCTGTAATTGATTTTGTGTAGGTAACAAGTTCTTTTGTATTCTGCACATACCCCCCTGCTAATTGACTAATTCCTGATATACCAACAGCATATACCTGTCCTGTTGTTTTTTTTGTACAATAACCTTGAAAATTTCTATGCAGTTGGTGATCCTTCAATGCCACACAAAGTTCATCCTGAGGAAGAGCATAATGATCCAATCCAATGCTAATATATCCTGCCTCGGTTAGAAGATCATAAGCAGCCATAAACATATCCATCTTTTCATCAGCAGTAGGAAGCCCCTTTTCTTCAAGTATCTTCTGATTTTCTTTTAACCAGGGCACATGTGCATATGAAAAAGTAACCAACCTGTCCGGTCTGATTTCAATAGCCTTTTGAATCGTATCTTTAAAGCTATTCAATGATTGCCCGGGTAAGCCATAAATAAAATCCAGATTTACTGCTATTTTTCTATTCTTCTCTTTTACATATTCAACCAATTCTTTAACTGGTAATGCAGAAGGCTTTCTATTTACATTCGTTAGCACTTCATCATTAAAATCCTGAATACCAAAACTAAACCTATTAAATTTAGCTTCTAAAAGCGCATCCAGATATGAATAACTTAACAACGCCGGATTACATTCTATAGCAATTTCAGGTTCGTCAATCATATCAAATTCATCAAAAATAGTTTGATTAATTTCTTTAAGATATTCTGATTTGATGGCATTGGGCGTTCCACCTCCATAATGAATTTGTGAAACTTTTCGTGATTTATCAATTTGATTAGAAAGCATTAAAATTTCCTTTTTTACTGCTTCTACATAGTTTAAAACAACATCACTTTTTTCCATTTTAAGTGCATTGCAACCACAATAATAGCAAATCTGAGCACAAAAAGGAATATGAATATAAAAAGCAATTAATTTAGGATCATCCGTATTCGAAAGTTTAATTAACTCGTGATAATCATCTAATTTAAAATCACTTGTAAAATAATTTGCCGGCGGATAACTTGTATACCTTGGAACAGGTATATTATATTTTTCAAGTAGTTCTTTACTTACGTTCATGTGTTTTCTATTTATCGTCTTAAACGACATGTAACTCTCTATAAAATTTAACCATTCACAAGACAAACTTCTTAGAATGCTTAAATTCATATTCGTTTCATGAATTATGTTCTTGATATGTCAATTGGAATACCATCCTATACAGGAAAGCACGAAAATACTAAAATTATAACAGGCTGTGAAATAAAAAAAATCATGCTTCAAGAAATAATTCCTACTAAATAAACCTTAATCACCTTTCTTTTTAAGTCCTTTATAACAGACCTAATAAAATAATTCAATTTATCTATTGCATTATTTACAAAATTAACTTTACTTTGTATTTCAAAGTTCTTTGCTATGACCGATAACAATAAAAGTTTAGAAGATATCAGAGCCATCAGACAAATGATGGAAGACTCAAGTAAATTCCTTTCCTTAAGTGGATTATCCGGAATACTTGCAGGTATGTATGCCATATTAGGAGCCGGATATACTTATTTTTTCATTTTTGATAAAGGAAAGCATTACTACAATGAGTTTATGATTTCTCTTACAGGAAAATCCACCAACGAATTCAGAATTTCATTAATAGTTGTTGCTGCAATTGTTTTTCTATCTGCAACATTAAGTACATTTTATTTATCCAGACAAAAAGCGCAAAAAGCAGGCACTCAGTTTTGGTCAAAAACAGCAAAGAAAATTCTTATAGAAATGGGAACAGTACTTTTTCTGGGAGGTATTTTTTGCATCATTCTGATTTTTCAGGGTGATTTAAGATTAGTTGCTTCTGCTACACTCCTATTTTACGGTATCTCATTAATCTCAATAGCAAAATACACACATCACGACATAAAGTATCTGGGATATTCAGAAGCAATATTAGGATTATTTGCCGGTATATTTTTATCATATGGAATTGTATTCTGGAGCATTGGTTTTGGAGTATTTCATATTATATACGGGATTGTAATGTATTTAAAATACGAGAGATGCGGGGATTAATTGAAGGGATAAATAAAAATTTCGAAAGTAGAATACGACTTGGCATTATGTCGGCTTTAATGGTGAATGACTCTTTAGATTTCAATAGTCTAAAGGAATTATTAAAGGTGACTGACGGCAATTTAGCAAGTCATATTAAAGCTTTAGAAAAAAATGAATATATATCTGTAAATAAACAATTTATAGGTAAAAAACCAAATACAACTTATTCTGCTACTCAATACGGTAAAATTGAATTTTCTAATCATTTAGATGCGCTTGAAAAACTAATTAAAGGAAGTTAATTTTTTTATTCATATACTTTGCATTTCAAAGTACTTTTAATTTTTACAAACCATGAAAAATATAGACGAAATAATAAAAAGGGAGTTTTGGGCAAGCAACCTGACTCTAAAACTAGCCATTATAGGTTTTATGATTCTACTCCTATTGATTCCTTTACACATGGTAGAAGACATCATCCGGGAAAGAGAAAATACAAATACAGAAGTAGATAATGAAATGGTAGAACTATGGGGTAACAGCCAGAATATATCAGGCCCCATCTTACAAATACCAATAAAATATGCATATGAAGATAATGATGGTAAAATCCAACATTTAAAAAAGTGGATTCACATTATGCCAGAAGATCTGAACATTACATCAGACATCAGTCCTGAAACAAGAAAGAGAGGTATATTTAAATCTTCAGTCTATACTGCCAAAATAAAAATGACTGGATTTTTCAAACCTTTTTTAGATAGTTACGAACAAGAGGGTGAAGTTTTATACAATGACGCCACCCTATCAATGGGAATTACAGACAACAGAGGAATCAAAGGCAAAATTAATTTTATATTAGATAAAAATCCACTACAAATTGAACCTGGCTTAATATGTCAGGAATTAATGAAAAATGGCATAAATTCAAAACTCAACCTAACAAATGAAGTCAACAACAAAGAAATTCCTTTTGATCTTAACTTTTCAATTTCAGGAACAACTTCATTACAATTTATTCCTGTAGGAAAGCAAACTGTATCTGAACTAAAGTCAATCTGGAATGATCCCAAATTTTCAGGATCTTTTTTACCAATTACAAGAGATATTGATGATAAAGGTTTTTCTGCTCGATACGAAATAACTCACCTTAACAGAACATTTCCACAACAATGGACCGGAAACAAATACAACATATTCGACAGTTCATTTGGAGTTGATTTATACATTCCGAATAATCATTATCAAAAATCATTAAGATCAGCAAAATATGGAATCCTTTTTATCATTCTTACTACGCTTATTTTCTTGTTTATTGAACTATACAAGAAAAAGCAAATCCATTACCTACAATATCTTTTGGTATCTCTGGCTTTGGTTTTATTTTTCTCGATTCTCACCGCTTTAAGCGAACATATTGGATTTAACTGGGCCTACATCGTCGCATCCATTGCAATCATCATCCTAATAACAAGCTACTCAAAACTCTTACTAAACGATAAACAAGTAGTTTATTGGATTGGAGGATTAATCACTTCACTTTATACATTTTTATTCGTATTGCTTCAACTAAACGATTACGCATTTTTAGCGGGAAATATAGGTCTGTTTATCATTTTGGCAATCATTATGAAAGTGAGCAGTAAACTTCAATTGAAATAGTATAAAGACTGAAGCAGGAAGAAAAATGATAAAAAAGAACATTTCATTCTTCCTGCACCAATAGTAAACTCTCAGTTTAAAACTAACACCTTTAACTCACAACAATGAAAGTAAAATTCATTCTACCATCTTTAACTGAAGCAAAAAGTCCATTTTGGCGCCCTATTAAATACTCTCTATTTCCCCCACTGGGATTAGCAACATTAGCTTCCTATTTAGATAAAGATGATGAAGCGGAAATAAGAGATCAACATGTAGAAGATATTAATATAAATGATAATCCGGATTTGGTTATTATTCAGGTATATATTACAAATGCATACCGGGCATATCAAATTGCAGATTCATATAGAGCAAGAGGCATATATGTAGCATTAGGAGGTTTACATGTTACTTCTCTACCAGAAGAAGCAAGTCTTCATGCAGACACTATATTACTAGGACCTGGAGAACAAACCTTTCCATTGTTCATATCTGATTTCAGAAAGAAGAAACCTCTTAAAAGATATGCATCTACAACAAACCGAACCATTCAACATCAACCTGTTATCAGAAGAGATCTCATCAAAAGATATAAATATTTGGTTCCTAATTCTTTGGTTATTTCCAGAGGTTGTCCGCATCATTGTAATTTTTGTTATAAAGATTCCTTTTTTAAGGGTGGAAAATCATTTTACACAAAACTAGTTGATGAAATTCTAACTGAAATAGATTCCCTTCCGGGAAAACATCTCTACTTTTTAGATGATCATTTATTAGGAAATCCAACTCTGGCAGCTGATTTATTTGAAGGGATGAAAGGGATGAACAGAGTCTTTCAGGGTGCAGCAACTGTAAAATCCATTTTAGAAGGAGATTTAATTGAGAAAGCAGCAAATGCAGGACTCCGTAGTCTTTTTGTAGGTTTTGAAACTTTTTCTCCAACAAATTTACAACTAAGCAATAAAATCCAAAACCAAAAGTATGCATACGAAAAAGCCGTTCAAAGACTTCATGATTTGGGTATAATGATAAACGGTAGTTTTGTATTTGGATTAGATGATGACGATAAAGATGTATTTAAAAGAACCGTAGACTGGGGAGTTTCGAATGGAATTACAACTTCAACCTATCATATTTTAACGCCTTATCCTGGTACTGAATTATACAACTCAATGATTCAGAAAGATAGAATTGTAACAAAGGATTGGTCTCAATACGATACCCGACATGTTGTTTACAAATCTAATAAACTCACAAAAGAAGAACTGGAAAGTGGTTATACATGGGCATATAAAGAATTCTACAAATGGTCAAGTATTGCGAACTCTTCATTGCAACACAATAACCTGAAACATATTATTAAACATTTTGCATATACCGGAGGCTGGAAAAAATTTGAAAAAATGTGGAATTTCATTATTCAAACAGGAGGATTAAAATATATGCTTCCTCTTTTAGAACTATTACTATCAGAAATAAAGAGAAAGCCAGAAAATGCATCTTCAAAAGTCTACTTACAAAAAAGCCTCTCATAAAAATGAGAGGCCATATACAATAAAGATGATAATCTTTTACACTTCTACCGGCTGCCATTGTCTGGCCGCTTCGTACATTGCAATTACGTTTTCAACAGGAGTTTCAACTTTAATTTTATGACTCGGACCCAGAATAAATCTACCTCCCGGAGCCATAACATCTAACAATTCGTTAACTCCATCTTTAACCTGCTGCGGTGTTCCTTGTCGAAGAAGCAATTCTTCGTCCATTGCTCCACAGAATGTTATTAATTGACCAAAGTCCTTTTTTAAACCCTCAGGCGACATGCCACTGGCACGTGTTTGAATTGGATCTAAAACTTCAGCTCCGGCACTGATAAAATTTGGGAGTAATTTTCGAACACCTCCGCAACTATGCATATAAAAATGTGCCCCCATTTCTTTGGGCACCTTTGTAAATGCATCAATCGCAGGTCGAATATACTTATCCCAATGATCATTACCGATTGTTAAACCAGTTTGACTTCCAAAATCATCAGCTACTCTGATAAAGTCAATTCTACCATTTGCAACTTTAAAGAATTCCTCCACAAAGCCCTCATAAAATTGAGTTACTTTATGACATAAAGCTGCAAAAAATTTAGGATGTGACATCATCACTTCCATAAAGGAATCTCTTCCAATTAACCGTTGAACAATACGAAACAACCCTGGTGATGAGTATCCAGGTGCAGTCATAATTGCATAATCTTTGTAACGGTTTAATTGCTCATCGAGTGATGAGAAGTCAAATAGATTATTGGTTGGCCAGGCGAAATCGTCTAGTGCAGTAGGGTCTGTAATACCCTGTAATGGAAAATGATCAGCTTCCCAGTATTCATATTTTCCTGTTTGAATTCGCGAATATCCTACTCCCCAAATGTCCTTTTTTGATTTTTTCGCTTCATCAATTAGCTGAGGTCCTACATATCTTGGTTCCACCCATCGAAAATCCACATCCAAATGCTCCAGAAGTTCATCTCGATTAGTAAAACCATAATAGGACATCATTTTCTCACCAAATTCCGGCGTATCCCAATAAAAAAACGGGACTCTATCCGGAATGTCCTTGTTCAGAGCTTTTAACACTCTTTCTTTGTGGTTCATAAACGATGTTTTTTAGGCTATTGTTATCACAAGTTTTCCAAGTAAAACCTTCCGAAATTATAAAGTTTTAAATTAAAAACAAAGATATTTTGTTAAATAATTGTATTTTTTAACATAGTAAGCCCATTGAAAACAAGGAAATTACAGAGATCTCTGACGAACAACCTCGTATATTAAAACACCTGCGGCTACAGATACATTTAAAGAACCAATAGCTCCTACAATAGGAATACGAGCTCCGGCATCACATATTTTTAGAATCTGACTTGAAACTCCAGAATCTTCAGCTCCCATTACAATGGCTGTTGGTCCGGAAAAGTCAACTTTAGTATAATCATCACTTCCTTTCTCTGTAGCAGCAACAATTTGTAAACCTGATTTCTTTAAATAATCAACAGCTTTAAAAAGATTTTTTTCTCTACATACAGGAATATGCTCCAATGCTCCAGCTGAAGTTTTAATGGCATCGGCATTTATTGAAGCTCCTCCTTTTTCTGGAACAACAATCATATCTACTCCTGCACACTCTGCAGAACGAGCTATTGCCCCCATGTTACGTACATCAGTAATACCATCTAACACCAATACCAGCGGAGTTTTACCTTGCTCAAAAACATCCATCAATTTATTTTCCATGTTATCATAGGTAATCGCAGAAACAAAAGCAATTACACCCTGATGGTTTTTACGGGTAGCCCTATTTATTCTTTCAACAGGCACAGTTTGCCATGAAATATTGGCTTGTTTCATGGTTTCGATCAACTCTTCATACAACTCTCCCTGTAACCCTTTCTTTACTAATACTTTTTCAATCTCTTTACCTGAATGAATTGCTTCAATTACAGATCGTATTCCAAATAAGAAATCACTTTTGCCTGCCATAATTATATTTTTTATCTGATGGTATCTATTTCTAGTCTAATTGTTTTTTTAATTCTTCCATTTCTTCAAGCTCTTCCTGAAATTGTTCCCACTCTTTCATTTTTGCTTCCAAAGATAAGTTTACTTCCTGATATTTTTTTACAAATTCAGGATCACTGGCTTTTTCAACATCCTGCATTTGTTGATCAAGATCTTCGATTTCACTTTCTAGCAAAGCAACCTCTTCTTCACATTTTTCAACCAATTGCTGAGCTTTCTTTAACTTTTTACTAATTTCTTTTCGCTCTTCATATGAAATTTTAGCAGCTGATTTTTCTTCATCCGCACCTTCAATTTTCTTACTCTTTGATGTACTGCCAGCAGTTTCCAGATCACGTAAAGACTCTAATTTTTTTCGTTCCAAAAACTCATAAATTCCGCCTAAATGCTCTTTCATTTGCTTATTACGGAACTCATAAACTTTATCAACCAAGCCATCCAGAAATTCACGGTCGTGAGAAACAACAACAACTGTACCCTCAAAATCTTTAACCGCTTGTTTTAATAACTCTTTGGATCGAATATCCAAATGGTTAGTCGGCTCATCCAGTACAAGAAGATTTACAGGTTCCAGCAGCAGCTTTACCATTGCTAAACGGGTTCTTTCTCCCCCGGATAATACAGAAACCTTTTTCTCTACTGCTTCCCCACTAAACATGAAAGCACCTAATAAATCTCGTATTTTAAGTCTTATATCTCCTACAGCAACATGATCAATAGTTTCTAATACAGTAAGCTTTTCATCTAAAAGATCGGCCTGATTTTGTGCAAAATACCCTATTTTAACCTGATGCCCCAGTTTTAAACTACCCGTATAGTCAATTTCATCCATTATCATACGAGCCATGGTAGTTTTACCTTCACCATTTCGACCAATAAAAGCCACCTTCTCACCTCTGGCTATAGAATAATCCAAATCTTTAAGAACCTCTAGCGAACCATAACTTTTTGATAGCCCTTTACCTTCAATAGTTATTGAACCGGAATGAGGTGCAGCCGGAAACTTAATTCTTAATGCAGAATTATCAAATTCATCTACTTCTATCCTATCAACTTTCTCTAACTGCTTTATTCGAGATTGAACCTGAACCGCCTTTGTTGCCTGATATCTGAATCGCTCAATAAACTTTTCAGTTTCCTCAATCATTTTTTGCTGATTACGATAGGCGGCCAACTGCTGTTCCCTTCTTTCTTCTCTTAATTGAAGATATTCAGTATACGATGCCTTGTAATCGTAAATCTTACCCATCTGTATTTCGATGGTACGCTTGGTGATATTATCTAAGAAAGCTCTATCATGAGAAACCAAAACAACAGCACCATTGTATGATTTCAGAAAATCCTCAAACCATTGAATTGATTCAATATCCAAATGGTTAGTAGGCTCATCCAATAGAAAAACATCAGGCCTTTGAAGTAATATTTTTGCTAACTGAATACGCATTCTCCATCCACCTGAAAACTCAGATGTCAAACGATCAAAATCAGTTCGTTCAAATCCTAGTCCTTTCAAAGTAACTTCTATCTCAGAGGCATAGTTACCTCCACCCAATAAACTCAGATGATCATTTTTTTCAGTTACCTTATGAATAATATCTAAATACTCCTCTGATTCATAATCCGTTCTCTCTGATAACTGAAGATTTAATTTCTCAATTTCTTCCTCCAACTGCTTTAACTCACCATAAGCCTTTTCAACCTCATCCCATACAGTTCCTGTATCGTCATGCTTCATATGCTGAGGCAAGTAACCGATTTTGCAATCTTTAGGAATAGTTACAATTCCTCTTGTAGGCGACTGTATTCCAGCCAATATTTTTAATAAAGTTGATTTTCCTGCCCCATTCTTCCCTGCTAAACCTATTTTATCTTTAGGATTTACCAAAAACGAAACATCATCAAACAGCGAAAAACCTCCAAACTCAACGGCTAATTGATTTACCGAAACCATTAATTATACAACTTTAATAAATTTAGAAAATAACCAAAAGGAATTGAGTTATTAAAATCTTATATAAACTTTCAATTCCTTTTATTCTTTAGAAAAAACGTGATTAAAACTTAGTCCTCTTGATTTGCAAATCTGGCTTGAATGATAAAACATATAATCCCCTGTTATATATTCCACCCCAATTTTCAAGTCTTCCATAATCAAAATTAAACTGTATTTGTGAAGTCTTGTAATTTGGCAAACAATATTCAAACTGCTTTCCAAATTTAACTCTTGCACTTAAAAAGTAATAAGCAACATCAAATCCCCAAATACCATATTTCGAGAACTTAGAATTCACATCTGGACGAATAAAATATGGTGCTACAGCATATGGTTCTGTTTTATACCACGATCTGAATTTTGATATAAACTCATTTGTTGCAACATCATTATAATCAAGGGCATAAGATGTTAATATATCTGTATTTAAGTCATGAACTTCTTCTGCATTAATCGTCTGATATTTTAACCAATCACCAAAACCAACCAAACTTACCTTTTTATCTGTCAATTCAACAACCCCATGTAATGTTGTAACGATTTTAGAAATATCAGCTTCTTTAGGAGATGGAATAACTACCACATTTTGACTCTCTGAATCAAGTAAAGCTTCTATTGCCTGAATATCCTGTTGAGAAAAAGCAACTTCAATATAATTTGGAGAGACTCCTAAAGGAATATACTTTGAATATAATTGATCTTTAAGAGTGCTACAAAATGCAGTTTCTAATGAATTTGGTTCTTTTGATTTCAAAACCAAAATTCTACTTCCCTTACTTTTATTTATGATGTAAGATGCATATTTATCATACATTAATGAATCAGGGGTATTAACCTGAATTAAATAAGGATTTCTATTAATTTCAGGATTTTTATTAGAAAGCGGATAAATCAGTTTGATCCCATTTTCAGAAGAAAATTTTGAAACTAAAGGCAAGTTATTTGTGTATGCAGGTCCAATAATAAAGTCAACGTTTTTCAATTCCGGTTGAGATAAAATTTGATTTACTCTATTAGTATCCGGAGCAGTATCATATGTGTACATATGAATATTAACACCTTGCTTTTTTAAAGAATCAAGAGCCAATAAAACGCCTTCATAAAACTCAACAAATGAACGAGACCTATTTGATAAGATTTGCTCTTCTCTTTGCAATTCTACTTCTTCATCATTTTCAATCTTTGTAATAATATTTGCCTTTTTTGTAGCTTCTACATCAAAAGGGAGCATTACTGCAACATAGATTGTTTCTTTATTTAAATTGTAATCATATGAACCACATTCCACAAACAAGGAATCAACTTTTCTCTCTTCTCCTTCATAAGCTAAACCTTTTTCCTCCATCTCTTTCTCTTGCTTTAATTTTGCAAGGTATGTAGTGGTTGGAATTTTAAGCTTTGATCCCTTTTTAATATTCGATAGAATCATTGTTGGATTGACAAGTTCAATATCCTCAACTTTTACATTATAAGATCTGGCAATAGAGTATACAGTCTCTTTTCGTTTTACTGTGTGAATAATAAAATCTTCCTGTTGACTTATACGTTTCTTCTCTCTTGTAATTTCAGCTTTAGGAATTCTCACTAAATAACCTAAGGCTAAGTCATCCGCATTTAAATCCGGATTTGATTCGTAAATAGCTTCTTTTGAGATATTATATTTTGTACCTAATGAATAGAAAGTGTCTCCAGTTTGAATCTTATGGTAGATATATTGTTCATCTTCCAATTTATCTTGTTGTTCAGGTTTGGTAGTTGTTGCAGCAACTTTATCCTTTGGAATTCTGATTGTTGATCCTATTTCTAATATTCCACTTTGTAATGCAGGATTACTTTCTACAATATCCTGAATGGGCACTGCATACTTTGTTGAAATTGCGTACAGAGTTTCTTTTGGCTCAACATTATGATATATAAAATTACCATTAGCTTCACTTGTAGCTATTTTAGTTACAGGTATTTTAATAATACTGCCAATTATTAGTTTTTGATCTGCACCTACATTATATTTCTTGATATCATCAACAGTTACATTATATTTCCTGGATAAAAAATATAAGGTCTGTCCTTTTTCTATTGTATGATAAATAAATTCATTATTATCTATCTGTTCTTCTGTATTATTTCTTCCTTTAATAACAGGTATATGTAAAACATCTCCAGGTTTTAATCCAAAAATTGAAGTAGGATTGGCATCATGAATTTCTTTTTGTGAAACACCGTACTTTTTGGCAATTCCATAAAATCCTTCACCTTTTTGTACTATATGTAAGTAATATGTTTTTCCATCAATAATTACTTTATCATTATCCTGTGAGTACACAGAAATAGAGCAAACTACGATAAAAATTAATAAAACAATATGTTTAAAAACTAATTTATTCATTCTCATTATATTTTATAGCCCTCAAAAGTATAAAAAGAGAACCATCAAAACAACGCCATATTAATAGAAAAAAAAAGTTGTTGAAAGTAAATTCCAACAACTTTTTCTTTTAGAAAAATTAATATCTAATATTTACATTTTAATCTGCGCTTCAATTTCCTTCATTTGGTTCTTGAAATCTTTATCTGTTTCCAATAGATTATTTACCTGCTTACAAGCGTGTAGTACGGTAGCATGATCCTTTTTTCCGATTTTAGAACCTATTGTAGATAATGAAGAATTAGTTAAGCTTTTTGAGAAATACATTGCTACTTGTCTGGCTTGTACCAATTCTCTTTTTCTTGATCTAGATTGTAATGAATCAACAGCTAAACCAAAATAATCACAAACTACTTGCTGAATATAATCTACACTTAGTTCTTTCTGTGTTTTCTTAACCAACTTATCTACTATTGACATTGCAACATCAATAGTAATTTCCTTTTTATTTAATGTTGCCTGAGCCAATAAAGAAATCAATGCTCCTTCTAACTCACGAATATTATTAGCTACATTAGATGCTATATATTCTAACACATCTTTTGTAATAGTAATACCATCTTTATATACCTTGTGTTCAAGAATTTTAATTCTGGTATCATAATCAGGTGATTGAACATCTGCTGACAATCCCCATTTAAAACGTGAAAGTAGACGATCTTCCATTCCTTTCATTTCAACAGGCGCTTTATCGGCTGTTAAAATCAACTGCTTACTCATTTGATGCAAATGATTAAAAATATGGAAGAATGTATTTTGAGTCTTTTCTTTTCCAGCAAACTCCTGAACATCATCAATGATCAATACATCAATCATCTGATAGAAATTCAGAAAATCGTTTTGAGTATTATTTCTTACAGATTCAGTAAACTGAGTCTGAAACTTATTTGCATTTACATACAAAACAGTTTTTTCAGGATAATACTTTTTAATATCTATTCCGATTGCCTGTGCAAGGTGAGTTTTTCCTAAACCCGAATTACCATACAAAAACAATGGGTTAAAAGCCGTTTTTCCAGGATTTTTAGCAACAGCCATCCCTGCAGAACGAGCCAATCTATTACAATCTCCTTCAATATGATTATCAAATGAATAATCAGAATTCAATTGTGGATCAACATTCAACTTTTTAATTCCAGGAATTACAAATGGATTTCTGACAACTGGTTTTTCAGAATTCATTTGCATTGAAACCGGACGATTACGTAAATCCGTTTTATTATTTGATGGTAATCTTTGTGTTAGAGGTTGTTGATTTTTTTGATGTGGCGTATCAACAACTACACTATACTCTAATTTTGCAGAAGGCCCTAGTTCTCTGCGAATTGTTTTTCTTAAAAGATCAATAAAATGCTCTTCCAGATATTCATAAAAAAATGCACTTGGTACCTGAATGGTTAAAATATCATTCTCAACCTTTAATGGAACAATTGGCTCAAACCAAGTCTTAAAACTTATTTGAGGAATATTGTCCTTAATTACATTTAAACAGTTATTCCATACTTTTTCGTAATTGGGCTTCATTTTTTTTGTTTTCTCTGCTAGGTGTTTATGTTATATACTATCTTTTTCCGAAAACAAAAATTGTGAAAAAAAAATTGAAAAAAAAACATCAATTTTCTTGCATTTTTAAAACCTCAACTATTTCGCTAGTTTATAATATTTTAAACAAAACCACACTTAAACAACTGTATTACAACATAATAAGCCACTAATTGTAAATATCACCTAAATTATATAAGTCTTATAAATTAAGGAATTATGAAGAAATTATTTTTTTTTGAATTTTTTTCGAGAAAATTTTATGCTTCTAATACTAAACACAATAATCAGTTTTGTAAATAGAAAATCATTTCATAACATCCTTAATTTTCACAGGCTCTCCATTTTTTAACGCAACGATCTGAGCATCAGGAAAAAATTCGACTATTGAGTTTTTTAGTACTAAAATTTGATCATAATTTTCTTCCTCCCCAATGGTATAAACAAAGTATTTACCATCTCTATCCTCATACACATAATCACCTGGCACCAATTCCTTTCCTTTAATATCTAATGGTTCGGTAGTTTTATCCAACAATACTTTATAAACAACACTATCATCATTCGCATCTTTCTCCTTATTACCACCTCCACCAAAACTAAAGGCACTAAATCGTACATATCTTTTAGGTTGATGTCTGACATCATTCAGCAATCTATCTAAACTTACTGCAGCCTCATTAACATTATTATAAAGCTCTTTATTCTTCAATAACATACCTAACGAACCCTCTCCATCATTCATTGAGGTCAATACACCATTAAATGATGTCATTACCGAATTCATTTCCAAAACCAAACTATCTAGCTCCGCCTGAGCCAAATTACCAGATAAAGTATCCAAATTTGATAACATTGAAGAAATAGAATGACTATTCTTATTTAATGACACAGAAAACGAATCAAGATTAGCTAACATAGATCCCAGAGCTCCTTGAGGTTGCAGATTTTTATTCAACTCATAACTTAATTCATTCAAGTTTTTCATCATACCTGCAAAATCATTCACGCCACTGGTCAAATTACTTTTATTCTTATCATCAAAGACCTTATTAAGATTTGTCATTACAGAATCCAGCTTTACTACTAAATTCTCAGCTTTATCTTTTAGTGGCAAAACTTCCTGACTTACCTGATCTGCAAGTCCTCCCATTAAAGAGGTTTGCATAGTATCATTAGGCATTAATAACTCCTGAGAATCTCCGTATAAAAAACGTATTCCTTTAGAACCCATTAAATCCAGACTATAAATTTGAGCAACAGTATTAACCGGAAATTCAACCTCTTCATCAATAGACATTATTACAATTATCTTGTCCAATCGACTATCCTCAAATTCAATACTTCTTACTGTTCCTATTTTAAATCCTTTAAAATAAATTGGACCACCTTCTGTTAATCCATCAATACGCGAGTAAACTCCATATACTTTATATCCGGGAATAAAAATATCACGTCCTTTTAAAAAGTTAACTCCCCATATTAAAATAAATAACGCCGCAATAGCAACTAGACCAACTTTTACTTCTTTAGCGATTTTAACCATATATAATTGTTTAAATTCAAGTCAAAAATAGAAGAAATTTATTTAAACCAAAGCTGTCGTAATTTTTACAACATAATTTAACGTCAAGAATATACAATAAATATACGATGCTATTTAAACATTTATGTATTACAAACCTTAAACATAGGTCACTATAATATTAAACTAAACCTTTATTAATTAACTTTGCCAAAAAATTTAAAATTGGAAACAAAATACCAAATATCAGATTGGCTTCCAACAACGCTAAAAGAGGTAAGACAGAGGGGTTGGGAAGAATTAGACGTTATTATCTTTACAGGCGATGCATACATTGACCACCCATCTTTTGGCGCAGCTGTAATTGGACGAATTATAGAAAGCGAAGGACTAAAAGTTGCCATTGTTCCTCAACCTAACTGGCAAGATGATCTAAGGGACTTTAAGAAACTTGGTAAACCAAGATTATTCTTTGGCGTCTCTTCGGGCAGCATGGATTCAATGGTAAATCATTACACAGCAAATAAAAGATTACGCTCTGATGATGCATATACACCTGGAGGAAAGGCCGGATTCAGACCGGATTACGCAACTGATACATACACTAATATTTTAAAGAAATTATTCCCTGACACTCCCGTAATTATTGGAGGAATTGAGGCATCCTTGCGTCGTGTTACTCATTATGATTATTGGAAAGACACATTAAAACCTGGAATTTTAGCTTCATCTAAAGCCGATTTATTAGTTTACGGCATGGGGGAAAAGCCTTTAAAAGAAATACTAAGACTATTAAATAAAGGAGTACCTTTTAATTCGCTAACTACAATTCCACAAACTGCATATATCTGTAAAAAAGAGGAAACAAAGGCGAATAAAAACTGGAGCGACATCACGTTATTTTCTCATGACGAATGCTTAAAGGATAAAATAAAATATGCCCGAAACTTCAGACATGTGGAAGAAGAGTCAAACAGATGGCAGGCAGCCAGGTTAATTCAAGGTATCGATAGCAAACACAATATCGTAATCAACCCACCTTATCCACCTTTATCTACTAAAGAACTGGATGCTTCTTTTGACCTACCCTACACCAGATTACCGCATCCTAAATACAATAAAAAAGGTCCGATACCGGCTTTTGAAATGATTAAGTTTTCGGTAAACATGCATAGAGGATGCTTTGGAGGATGCAGCTTCTGTACGATATCTGCGCACCAGGGAAAATTCATTGCCAGCAGGTCTGAAAAATCAATTCTTAAGGAAGTCCGACAAATAACAGAAATGCCCGATTTTAAAGGATACATTTCCGACTTAGGTGGTCCAAGTGCCAACATGTATCAAATGAAGGGTAAAGATCTTAAGATATGCGAAAGATGTACTCGTCCATCTTGTATATTCCCTAATATTTGCAGTAATCTTAATACCGACCACACAGCCATGACAGATATTTACAAGAAAGTAAATAAAATGCATGACATAAAGAGGGCTTTTATTGGAAGTGGTGTAAGATACGATATGCTATACAACAAGATGGCTTCCACAAAAGAACAAGAAAGTCATCAAAAATACATGGAAGAGCTGATTACAAACCATGTTTCCGGAAGATTAAAAGTAGCACCAGAGCATACTTCTGATGAAGTATTAAAACAAATGAGAAAGCCCTCATTTAAATTATTTCATAAGTTTAAAAAAGATTTTGAGGAGATTAACAAGAAAAACAACACAAACCAACAAATAATACCTTACTTTATTTCCAGCCACCCCGGTAGTAAGATTGAAGACATGGCTCAACTGGCAGTAGAAACTAAAAATCTTGATTTTAAACTTGAACAGGTTCAGGATTTCACACCTACACCAATGACCGTAGCTACTGTAATTTTTTACTCTGGAGTTCACCCATATACTCTTGAAAAAACATACACTGCAAAATCAAAACAGGAAAAGTTAGATCAAAGGGTATTTTTATTTTGGTATAAGCCTGAATATAAAAAACAGATTGAACGTTTACTTGAACAAAAAAATCAGGTTGAATTAATCAGCCAGCTTTTCAATAAAAAAAATAAAGAAATCACATTCAAGCAAAAACCTCAAACAACTAAAACCAAAAACAAGAAACATAATTACAATACAACCAGAAGAAAAAAATGAAACGAGCCACAAGAGATCTTTCTCAAACAAGAAAAAGATCAATATTGGCGAGTTCCATGTGACCTTAAAAAACAAATTACAAACACATGAAACTAACAATTAAATTATTTACAATCCTCACTATTTTCAGTCTTTATTCATGTGCTGAATTAGTACAAATTGCCAACAGCATTGAGTTAGAAACACCTCTAACAGAAGCTGAGATTGCAAAAGGATTAAAAGAAGCCTTAAGAGTTGGTACTGATTCCGCTGCTCACAAACTATCTTTAACTGATGGTTACTTTAAAGACGAGGCTGTAAAAATCCTACTTCCAGAAGAAGCTAATGTTATCGTTGATAATGCTAAAAAAATTCCGGGAGGAGAAAAATTAATTAACGATGTTATATTAAGCATTAACAGAGCCGCCGAGGACGCAGCAAAGGAAGCTGGACCTGTGTTTTTTAAAGCAATTACAGAAATGACAATCACTGACGCTGTTAATATCCTAGGAGGAGCGGACAATGCTGCTACGGAATATTTTAGAACAAAAACTTATCAGGATTTATTTGATTTATACAGTCCCAGAATCAAACAATCTACAGATAAAGAAATCATTGCAGGTTATTCAGCAGGTGAAACATGGGATCTGTTAACTTCAAAATACAATCAGGTTGCTGGTTCATTTGTAGGTCAATTGGCTGACTTACATAAAGTAGAAGTTGAGTTAAACTCTTATCTTACACAAAAAGCTTTAGATGGTTTATTCCTGAAATTGGCCATTGAAGAAGGTAAAATCAGAAAAGATCCGGCGGCTCGAGTAACCGACATCTTAAAAAGAGTATTTAAATAATCATATATAAGCTGTTAGATAATGCATTCTAACAGCTATATTTTTTCCCTTGCCAGGTATCCCTTTCTTTTAATCGCTTTTCAACTTTAGCCACAAACTCAAAGTTCTTCAATCCCCATTTGGGTGCAATTAATAAATCCTTAGGCGACTGACTTATAAAGCGCTCCATTACAATCTTAGGATTAAGCAATTCCAAGAAGTTAACTACCAACTCTATGTATTCATCAACATCATAAAGCTTCATGTTTGATGGATTCTTCAAATACTCCTCTCCCATCACAGAACCTCTCACCAGTTGCAATTGATGAAGTTTTAAATAATCCAGAGGTAACTCAGACATTCTTTGAGCATGAGCATAAATTTCACCTTCACTTTCTCCAGGTAATCCTAAAATTAAATGAGCTCCAACTTTAATTCCTGCTTCTGCAGTCTTTACAATAGCTTCAACTCCATCTCTGAAACTATGCCCCCTGTTAATACTCTTTAAGGTAGAATCTAATGTCGACTCAATTCCATACTCAATAGTTATATGATAATTCTTATTTAATTCCTTTAAATACTCCAGCAATTCATCACTTATACAATCAGGTCTGGTCCCTATTACTATCCCAATTATTTTAGGATGATTCAAGGCCTCTAAATATCGCTCTTTCAGAACATCAACACTTTCATATGTATTACTATAAGCCTGGAAATAAGCCAAATAATTTTGAATTTTATATTTTGGAGAGAAAAAGTTTATTCCAGTATCAATTTGATGCGTAATTGAATTTCCTTCACCACAATAAGCCGGATTAAATGTTGAATTATTACAAAAGGTACAACCTCCAATTCCCTTTGATCCATCCCTATTCGGACATGAGAAACCTGCATCGACTGAAACTTTCTGCACTCGCTCATCAAAAGTTCTCTTTATATATGTACTATAATCATTAAATCGTCTTGAATGCCCCCAAAAATAATCCATACTTCTTTAAACCTATCAAAACAAAACAACTTCTAATTTTCAAAGAAGTTGCCTGTCTGTTTATTTCATTTTTAAATAATTAGCTTGCAAATGTAGCAAAATAGAGTGATCTAAATACAAAAATCATAAATATGAAAAATCAAATTCCTTATCATTTAACGTAAATTCTTTATTATATTTATAGAACTAAAAAACTAAAAAACGTACTTAATGATTAGCGAAAAAGACCTCAACTACCTTAACAAAAAAGGAATATCTACCGAGCAAGTTGAATATCAGTTAAATCAGTTTAAAACAGGATTTCCATTTATGGATATCCAGAAGCCAGCATCAATTGGCGATGGCATTATTAATTTGGACGAGGAACAAAAGTTGATGTTTACCGATCAGTACAGAAATGGTATTGATGAAGGATTAACTATTTTAAAATTCGTTCCTGCTTCTGGTGCTGCCACGAGAATGTTTAAGGACTTATTTGGCTTTATCAATGCTGATAAACAAAAACAAGAAGAACTGAAGTCCAAAGGACCAATAAATGACTTTCTTTCTCATGTTCAATACTTTGCTTTCTCAAAAGAACTGGAATCTTTATGTGGCATAAATTTTTCTGACGAAAGTGCTGTCTTTGAAAACGGAGCCTTAATAATTGAAAAACTTTTACTTCCAGAAGGATTAAATTACGGCAATTATCCTAAAGGCGTATTACTATTTCATAAGGAGGACGAAAAATCTACTACTCCAATTGAAGAGCACATGATTGAAGGTGCCTTATACGGTCAGGATAATGAAGGTATTGTAAACCTTCACTTTACAGTTTCAGAAGATCACATCGAACTTTTTAAGAACATTGTAAACAAGAACATTTCGATGTTTGAAGCAAAATACGATGTTAAATATGAAATTTCATATTCAACTCAAAAGGCCTACACTGACACCATTGCTGTTAATCCAGACAATACACCATTCAGAACTGAAGAGGGAGAATTATTATTTAGACCAGGAGGACATGGAGCCCTAATTGAAAACCTAAATGATTTGGATGCTGATATTATTTTTATAAAAAATATCGATAATGTTGTTCCTGCATACAGATTAAAAGATACTATCCAATACAAAGAAGCACTTGCAGGAGTATTATATTTTTACCAACAAAAAATATTTGAATATTTAGAAAGTCTTGAAGAAAACAATGATGATAACGAATTAATTGAAGAAATCATCGATTTCATGCAAGTTGAATTATTCCTTGAAATTCCTGAGAGTCTATCATCTAAAGAAAGTAAAATTGATTTTATTAAATCAAAACTAAACCGTCCAATCAGAGTTTGCGGAATGGTAAAAAATGAAGGTGAACCCGGTGGAGGACCTTTTTGGGGAATTGGTAAAAACAATGAAGTTTCACTACAAGTTGTAGAAAGCTCACAAATAGATCTTAACGATAACGCTAAAAAGAAAATCCTGCAACAAAGTACTCACTTTAATCCTGTAGATTTAATTTGCGGAACTAAAGACTATAAAGGCAATAAGTTTAATCTATTAAATTATGTAGATCCAAAAACAGGTTTTATTTCAAACAAATCTCTTAATGGAAAAGAACTAAAAGCTTTGGAATTACCTGGATTATGGAATGGAGCCATGTCTGACTGGACTACTTTATTCGTTGAAGTTCCTGTTAGTACTTTTAATCCGGTAAAAACAGTAAATGACCTACTTCGTGTTCAACATCAACCAGAAGGCGTAGAACAACATTAACAAATATTTACAAAAGGACATTGTTTAGTTAATTAGTTATTAACAATGTCCTTTTGTTATAAACAATTCATTGTATAAATCCAAATTTATGGTAATTTTGTCTCCTAAATTCAAAGTGTGGATATATGCAAGAATACTCTCACGCAGATCAAGAAGGGACAAGGGAGACGGTAGAACGATTTGAGGAATTGGTACAATTAAACCAAGAATCCTATTTTGATGTGTTCCAGATTGAATCAATTTTTGATTACTATCATCAAAACAACATATTAGATAAGGCCGAAATGGCTATATCTATGGGTTTGAGACAACATCCAGATTCTACAAATTTAAAGCTAAAGCTTAGTACACTTTATCTTGAATTAGATAAAGAAGAAGAAGCTATGGATGTACTAAACTACCTTAAAGAGGTTGAATCAAATAATGCTGAGGTATTTTTAAATCTGGGGATCATACATACTCGTTTTGCAGAAAAAAATGATGCCATTAAAAATTTCGAATTAGCCTTGAAGCATTGCATTTCTGAAGATTTAGCTGATTATATTTTCGAAATCAGCTTCAATTTAAATCAAGAAGGATATTATCTTGAAGCAAAAAATTTAATCAATTATTATCTAAAGAAATTTTCAAATAACGAGAACATCTTATTTGAATTGGCATACGCCTACGATAAGCTAAATGAAATTGATCAAGGAATTGAAACATACAACAATTTACTCGACATCAATCCATATCTGGAAAATGCATGGTATAATTTAGGTATATTGTATAATAAGCAAGAAAATTACACAGATGCAATTGAAGCTTATAATATAACAATAGCAATTGCACCTAATCTTCCTGAAGCATATTTCAACAAAGCAAACAGCTTGGCTCAAACCGGAGAATTCATTGAAGCACTTAACTGTTATGCCGAATACATTTCATACTCATACCCTAGCACTATTACTTATTATTACATGGGTGATTGCTGGGAAAATCTGGGAAATTACAATTTAGCATCCAGATTATATAAAGCTGCAGTTGAATTAGATCCATATCACATGGAATCATTACGTTCTCTAGGACGTACATCTTATAAAGTTCAGGACTACGAAACAAGTATTTTTGCCTTTGATAAAGCTGTTAGTATCGATCCTAAATCATCGGACTTATGGAGAGCCTTAGGAAAGAGCTATAAAAAATTCAAAAAACCGGCAGAAGCAAAACGCTGTCTTAAAAGAGCTTTAATCAACCAGCATCAGGACACTAAAAACTGGATTGAGATGTATGAGTTCTTGGAAGAAAACGAAAAAGAGTTCAATGCAATTCCATTTTTGGAACTTCTTTTAAGTAAGGATCAATCCAATGGAGCATTGCACTATCTAGCTGCAATTATTTATAACAAATTCAACAAACAAAAGCAATCGTTAGATCATTTAATAATCGCACGCCAATTATTACCTGAAGATTTAGAATTTGTATTAAATAGATATCCTGCATTGGTATCAATGCCTGAAATTGCAGAATATATCAACTCACAACCATAACTTATTATTCACATATCATCTTTGGACAAACTAATCAATTCCAATTAGTTTGTCTTTCAACCACAAGAAAATGAAAGAGAACAATAGTAAAATATTTGTTTCAAATATTTTTAAAGGCATGGCCATGGGTGCTGCCAACGTTATTCCTGGAGTATCCGGAGGAACTATTGCATTAATTACAGGAATTTTTGAAAGACTAATTGATGCCATAAAATCATTCGATTTAAAATCCTTTAAATTACTCTTTAAAGGAAAAATAAAGGACTTTTTGGAATATATAGATTTCTGGTTCTTAGTTTCTGTTTTTTTAGGAGTAGGAATAGCTATTGTTTCCTTAGCCAGAATTTTTAAATTTCTTTTTGAAAATTACCCGGTTTACATTTGGGCTTATTTCTTTGGACTTGTTTTAGCCAGCGTTTATTTTGTAGGAAAAACTGTTCAAAAATGGAATATTAGTAGTTTAGTTACTTTCATTATCGGAAGTGCCATCGCTATTTCAATTAGCGTACTAACTCCTGCATCTGAAAATAGTTCAACAATATATTTATTCATCTGTGGAATTATAGCAATCTGTAGTATGATTATTCCTGGTTTATCCGGATCTTTTGTCCTTATTTTAATGGGAAACTACCAACTTGTTATGATCAATGCCGTTAGTGAATTAAACTTCAAAGTACTTTTACCGGTAGGAATTGGAGCTGGAATAGGTTTAGTTGGATTTTCACATTTCCTTTCCTGGTTATTAAAGAAATACCATAATCAAACTGTTGCCATATTAACAGGATTTGTATTAGGATCTTTAGGAATACTATGGCCATGGAAAGAAACAATCACTCAAACATTTGGCGAAAAAGTAAAAACCATTGGATACGATTGGTTTTTACCTAAAGCAAATTCTGAGTTTTTTATTGCTTTAGTTTTTATTATATTAGGTATAGCTAGCATTTGGATCACAGAGTACCTTGGTTCAAAGAAAGTAAAAACAGCTTAGTTTAAATTGATAAAACACTTGAGTTATGAAAACATTTGGACTAATAGGATATCCGCTATCAAAATCATTTTCACAAAAATATTTCACAGACAAATTTGAAGAGGAACAGATAAAAGCCAGATATCTTAACTTTTCAATTGCTTCAATAGATGAATTTCCAGAATTAGTTTCTCATCATCCTTATATAGGAGGCTTAAACGTTACCATTCCATACAAGGAAAAAGTCATTCAATATCTGGATGATTTAGATCCAATCTCAAAAGAAGTTGGAGCTGTTAATGTGATTAAATTCGACTGGAGTAACCCTAAAAAACCAAAACTTACAGGATACAATTCCGATATCATTGGTTTTTTAGAGTCAATAAAACCTCTTATAAAACCAAATCATAAAAAAGCATTAGTACTAGGTACAGGAGGCGCAGCAAAAGCAGTTGGTTATGCTTTAAAATCATTAGGTATTGAATACAAATTGGTTTCAAGAACACCTGAAGGTGATAATCAGATTAGCTATCATTCCCTTAATGATAACATAATAAAGGACCATACTGTAATTATAAATACAACCCCTTTAGGAATGTATGGAAACATGGATGCAAAACCGGAGATTCCATATCACTATTGCAATAGCGATCATCTGTTTTACGATTTAGTATACAATCCTGAAGTTACAGCCTTTTTACATGCAGGCCAAAAACAAGGTGCAACAATTAAGAATGGCCTAGAAATGCTTCACTTGCAAGCTGAAGCTGCCTGGGAAATATGGAATAAATAATACCGAAATGTATTATAGTAAAAGCGACCTTCAACAGGCCGCTTTTTTTATTTTAATTTTATTATTGAGACAAATATATCTTCAGGATATCCTACATCGATTAAATATAATGCATGAGCAGGAACAGAAGTCCCTGCATCTCCTCTATCCTTGGCTTCAATAGTTGATTTAAACTGATCTATAGTCATTTTCCCACGACCAACTTCCAGCAAAGTACCAACAATAGCCCTTACCATATTACGCAAAAATCGATCTGCTTTGATTGTAAAAATCCACTTGTCATTTTTAAATTCCCACTTCGCAAAAGCAATCTTACAGTTATTGGTTTTTACATCAGTATGCAACTTACTAAAACTTGTAAAATCTATATAATTAAACAATTCCTCGGCTGCTTGATTCATCAATTCAAAATCAAGCAATACATGTGATTGGTATGCTAATTCCTGTAAAAAAGGATTCTTTTGCTCAACCAAATGATATTCATATGTTCTGGAAATTGCAGAAAACCGGCTATGCGCTTCTCCATCCACTTTTTTTAAAGAATAGATTACGATATCCTTTGGTAAAAATTTATTGATTTTATAACAAAATTGCTGAGCATCTATATCTTCCTTTTCACTATCAAAGTGAGCAACAAAATAAGTAGCATGAACTCCGGTATCCGTTCTTCCACAACCAACAATATTAATCTCTTCCCGCAATATTTTTCCAATACAATCATTCAATTTTTCCTGAACAGAAATAGCATTGGGCTGAATTTGCCAACCATGATAATTCTTTCCATTATATGCGAGTTCCAAAAAATATCTCATCTCAATCAAGTCTGCAGTCTTCAGCCTTCAGTCTCCTAAACTTAACCTCCAGTCTGCAATAATTATTAATTAAACAATTCCTATTCAGTTTACTGATAAAAAGAGTACAACTGCCTACTGTCGACTATTAATAACTTCACCAAAAAGATCATAAGCTTCAGCATCTGTAATTTTTGCCTGATAAAATTTGCCTATTTTTAATTCACCTTTTTCGATTGGAATTAAAACTTCAGGATCCACTTCAGGAGAATCAAACTCTGTTCTTCCAATAAAATACTCGTCCTCTTCTCTATCAATAATCACTTTAAATTCCTTGCCTATTTTCTCCTGATTAATCTCCCAACTAATCTGCTCCTGAACCTGCATAATAGCATCCGCGCGCTCTTGTTTCACCTCCTCTGGTACATCATCTTTATATGCTCGATACGAATGCGTATCTTCTTCATGCGAATAAGGGAAAACTCCCAATCGCTCAAAACGCATTTCTTTAACAAAATCCAATAATTCTTTAAAGTCCTGCTCCGTTTCTCCAGGGTGCCCCGCAATCAATGTCGTTCTCAAGTGAATTCCAGGAACATCCTTGCGCATTCTTTCCAAAAGCTTATATGTATCGGCTTTTGTTACATTACGCCTCATAATCTTCAACATTGGGTCACTAATATGCTGCAATGCAATATCAAGATAATTACAAACATTCGGATGTTCGTTCATCACTTTTAATACATCATACGGAAAGCCTGCTGGATAAGCATAGTGCAATCGAACCCAGTCAATACCATCCACATCTGCAATTTTCTTAGTCAGTTCTCCCAAACGCATTTGCTTATAATTATCCAATCCATAGAAAGATAAATCCTGAGCAATCATTTGTAATTCACGAACTCCTGTTGATGCCAAACGCTGTGCTTCATCAATCAACTCCTCCATTGGTTTTGATTTGTGTTTTCCTGTAATTAATGGAATAGCACAGTATGAACAAGTTCGATTACAACCTTCTGATATTTTAAAATAAGCGTAATGATCTGGTGTTGTTAATGAACGTTCATTACGTAAATCAGCCCTATAGGCATACCCTAAATCCTCCACAATTTTTTTCCAGTCGAACTTACCATAAATGGCATCCACCTCCGGAAGTTCCATTTTAAGTTGTTGAAAGTAACGTTCTGACAAGCACCCCATCACATACAACTTCTCAATATCACCTCGTTTTTTTGCTTCAGCAAAATTTAAAATTGTTTCAATGGATTCTTCTTTTGCATCACCTATAAAACCACACGTATTAATAATGGCAATCTCACCTTCCGGACTAGGAGAATCATGAGCCACAGAAAAACCATTAGCTTCAAATTGCTTAATTAATGATTCTGAATCAACCAAATTTTTTGAACATCCCAACGTTACAACATCAATCTTTTTCTTCATTCTTTAAAGTTTAGAGACAATAAATACCCAAATTCAGCCTCACAATTCAACAATAAACATTATTAAAATAACAAAGGCCACCTTCAAAACAGGCAGCCCAATATATTGTTCTGGAAATTTCCTTAATTAAATAGAGAATCTACAAACTCTTTACGATTAAATACTTGCAAATCATCAATCCCTTCACCAATTCCAATGTATTTAACCGGAATTTGGAACTGATCAGAAACACCAATTACAACTCCTCCTTTTGCAGTTCCATCCAATTTTGTAATTACTAAAGCATTAACTTCCGTAGCTTTTGTAAATTCTTTTGCTTGTTCAAATGCATTTTGACCCGTAGATCCATCCAAAACCAATATTATTTCATTTGGTGTATTAGGAACTACTTTTTGCATCACTTTTTTAACCTTAGTCAACTCATTCATCAAGTTAACCTTATTATGCAAACGACCCGCTGTATCAATAATCACAACATCTGCACCTTGCGATTTTGCAGAAGACAATGTATCATAAGCAACAGAAGCCGGATCTGACCCCATACTTTGCTTAATCAAAGGAACATCAACCCTATCTGCCCATACTTGTAACTGCTCTATTGCCGCAGCTCTAAATGTATCAGCAGCACCTAAAACTACTTTTTTACCTGCAGCTTTAAATTTATGGGCTAACTTACCAATCGTTGTAGTTTTACCTACTCCATTAACACCTACAACCATAATCACATATGGTTCATCACTTTTTGGCAACTCAAAGTCACCTTCTCCCTCAACCTGGTTTTCTGATAAAAGAGCAACAATCTCCTCTTTTAATATACTATTTAACTCTGAAGTACTTAAAAACTTATCTCTTGCTACACGCCCCTCTATTCTTTCTATAATTTTCAAAGTAGTATCTACTCCCACATCTGAGGTAATCAACACTTCTTCAAGCTCATCAAGAACTACATCATCAACTTTAGAACGCCCTGCAACTGCGCGAGTCAGCTTTTTAAAAACACTTTCTTTTGTTTTAGCTAACCCTTTGTCGAGGATTTCTTTTTTTTCTTTTGTAAAACTTCCGAATAATCCCATATCTTAATAAAAATAGAATAGCAGACTTTGAGACAATAGAGAATAGAAAAACATTAATATTGAAGAAAGACCTTCAAACATAACTTTCATTAACTAATCAAACTACTGCTGAATGAATGAGTTAAATATATAAAAAATAACGAATTAAGCTATAATTCTTTAACACAAAAAAGCTTCCCTTAGAACTAAAGGAAGCTTTTTTGATAAAGTCTTTTGCTACGCAAAATTATTTTTTGAAAAAATCTTTCACTTCTTCATTGGTTACAATCTCTTCTTTAAAAGAGTATGCACCAGTTTTAGGCGACTTAACCATTTTGATCACTTTAGCGTGACCTTTACCGCCTCCCTTTTGTAGTGTTGCTACCGCTTTCTTAGCCATGATTCAAAGATTTATTTAATTTCTCTATGAATAGTATAACGCTTCAAAATTGGGTTATACTTTTTTAATTCCATTCTATCTGGAGTGTTTTTTCTGTTTTTAACAGTAATATATCTGCTAGTTCCAGACATTCCACTCTCTTTATGCTCTGTACATTCAAGAATTACTTGAATTCTATTACCTTTTGCTTTCTTAGCCATCTCTTAATCCCCTTAAAATTTAGTTATATAACCTTTTTCCTGAGCGGATTTCAAAGCAGCATTTAAACCAACTTTGTTGATCATTCTTAGGCCAGAAGCTGAAACCCTTAGGTCAATCCATCGCTCCTCCTCAACAAGGAAGAAACGCTTTTTAAATAGATTCACATCGAATCTTCTTTTGGTTCTTCTTTTTGAGTGAGAAACATTGTTCCCAACCATGAACCTCTTTCCAGTTATTTGACAAACTCTTGACATTTTTCAATCGTTTTATTCGGATACATTTTTCAAACAGAGCGCAAAATAAGTTATTTTTATTGTAAATAACAAATAAACGCAAACAAATTATTTTATTTTTTTAATGATAATCACTTCCCAAAATCACACCTCCTCAAAAGACTTTAAAATTTATTTATTACCAAAACAATAATTAACTCATTATTAATTATTTTGGTTTATTATTTCTTCTAACCTTTTTAAAGAGATGTTTTAATACTACAAATTAAAATTTCTTTAAAATTTTACCACTGATATTTTGTTGACCATCATTTATAATATAAATATAAATTCCTTTAGATAATGAAGAAATATCAACACCCTGACCTTCATAGCTAACATTTTTAACCTTACTTCCTTCAATATTGTAAAGATTAATTTTAGCGCCTATTTCTACATTAAGAAAAATTAATTGTTGCGCATTTTCATCTAAATACACAAAAACAGATTTTTTACTCAAATTATAGTCATCAATATCTGTAGTCAGATTAAATATTTGATCTTGTTTATCTCCATAAACATAATCAACTAATTCTGGTAAATCAATAAAAGGATTACGATTATGTTGCCATGTGTAAATAACATTATTTCTATGCATTTCATAATCATCAGGTACATCAGTTTTATCCCAGGTTAACATGTAACTTAAATCTCCTAAAGATCCCACTGTTGTATTATCAGGATTTCCTTCAATAAGACCTAAATCATTAAATCTTAAAGCCATATAAAATAAACTACGCGCTACATCACCTTTCCAACTTCCAGCATTTCCATCAGGTCCATCATACTCCTCGCCATAATCGCTATTACTTCTAATTGTATTTTCATAAGAATCAGCCGGTCTTAAAGAATGTGCATCAGAATGTGCATGTTCTGTATGAGTCGCATCTGTTGTCATATAAATATCAATACCATCAGCTGAAGTTGAAGTTCCGTCTGTAAAACCTCCTCTAGACTGAGGATAAATATGCTCTCTGTTCCATTTACCTACACTTGTTCCTGATCCTTGCTGCTCTGACTTATTGCGTCCTTGTTCTGTATACAACAACCAAACCTGATTATTATTCTCAGGATTTTCATCCGCTTCTTTAAGCATATCCCAAACATCTCCATAAGTTTGAGCTCTCACCTCACTACTATTTGAAATGATTGCAGTTATTGCATTCTTTAAGTTTAGTCCGGATAAACCATCTAATGTGCTATAATAACCTTCCGGAGCAGTAGAACTTACCACTCCATAAGTTGGATTTAAAGGTGTTCCGTAATCACTTGACGAATAATCATTATCTTCTATTGTAATTGAATAATTGGTATTGAAAGCCTGATAATTTTCATCAAGATTAACAATTGAAACAATTAATGATTCATCACCTTCATCATCTGTATCATCAATAATAGAAATAGTAGAAGAAGCACTTGTATTTCCTGTAAGTATCGTAACACTTAAATCTCCTGTATAATCAGATGCATCAAAACTCCCGTTAACCAGAGTGTAGTTTATAACCAAATCACTTTCAACAGCTACGCTTGACGTAAATGTAATATCAAAAGCATCACCCTCTCCATACGCAACCTGATTTGTTGAAATTGTAATTGTAGGAGATGTAACACCAGAACCGTCATTTAATACACCTACAGTAGGTTCTGCAACCGAGTAGGTACCATCTGAAGAACGTTGTATAGATTGATTATCCTTGTCTCCGTTTTCATTCTCATTATATTGAACTGCTTGTCCAAGGCTACTTAACAAATCAGAATCATCACCATCATCTGTATCATATACAACAGCATCAATTAAATTAACGCTTGTAGCAGCTGTTCCTGTAGGAAAATCAGTTGCATTGGCATAATAAACAGCTACAGCATCAGCTCCATTTTGTATATTATCCTGACTTTTAGCAAAAACTAAATCCGGAGATGGAGTAACAGTTGAAGTTCCAATTAAAAATATTCCATTTGCATCACTGGAATATCCATCTAAATCGATGCTCAGATATGAAACATCTCCGCTTCCATTAAATAATACTAAAACATAACCATCCAAAGACATATTAGATGAAGATGTTTTAAGTTCAATAAACTCCATTGTATCATAACTTGGAGTATCTGCATCTATTTCGTTAATAACAACCTGTGCATTAACCGCAGACAAAAAGAAAATAAATAAGGTAAAGAGTAAAACTTTTTTCATGTGTTTATAATTTAATTTTTTATTGTCACATGGAACTCGCCAGATTTAATCATCCTCTTGTGTGAGAATTCCTTCTCATGGCTCGTTTCATGTGTTTATTATTTTGTTTTTATGCTCACATGTAACTAGCCTAGTTTGAGTATTGATAGGTTTGAGAAAGATTTAACCTCAATGATCTAACAACTATCATGGCCTGTTTCATGTTCTATATTTTTAAATTAATAAGAACCATGAAAATAGACCAATTGGTCGTTTATTGAACTAAATTAAAGTTAAGAAAACATAAAATATAAGGATATTTACCTTTTAAAGCAAAAATATATACAACCAACAAAAACAATAACTTAAGCCGATATCAGAAATTGTTATACAGGATTCGTTTGGACATAAAAAAAGTCACAATTTTATTACAAATTGTGACTTTTTGATTAAATAATATGATAAATATCTATTCTACCAATATCAATCCCGGATTATTACCTGTTATTGATCTTCCCCCATTTGGTGTAACAATAAAGGTATTTTCAATACCAACCATTCCGATACCTTCAATACCTTTTTTAGGCTCTACTGCAAATACCATATTTTCAACCAAAGGATCTTTAAAACCTTTTGCCAATACAGGCATTTCATCAACAGTTAAACCAATACCATGTCCTATAAACTTTACCTGACGATTACCAAAGCCCATAAAGTTTTGTTGAAATTCAGGGGGTAAATCATTTATAATGCTTTCATAAATAACTTCAGGAACATTTCCTGGTATTAACATTTCAGCAACTCGATTTTGAATATCAACACATTGTTTATGAATATTAATTACCTCTATAGGTAATTTTTCACCAAACATATAAGTCATGGTTTTATCAGAATGATATCCATTTACACCTAATCCCATGTCAACAAAAACCAAATCGCCTTTTTTCAACTTACGGTTACGATTTCCCAAACTAGGTACAGCAGCATTTAGTCCTCGATTACCTCCCGGACCATCGAAATTGGTTGGATATAAAGAACTCTCACCAAAACCCAGTTGCGCCACAACAATTTCAGTATCATGCATTCCGAAACGAGCTGTACCATGGTGCCCTTCTTTTACCATTACGTGATAAAGTTCGGCAGCAAGATCTGTTTCTGCCATTCCTTCCTTTAACATGGTAGGCACAATATCCTCTAAAATACGACGATGAATCGCACCTGCTTCTTCCAGATATTTTATTTCCCAATTACTCTTTACCGATCTTGTTTGAGCAATCTGAAAATCTAAAGATTTAAATGACTCAAATGGAAAATGTTTTTGAAAACGTTGATATGCAGCCAATGGAACAAACTCTGTTTCCAGATATACATTTTTAGGAAGTACACTATAACTTTCTGCAGCATCACGATAACTCCCTATTGGTTTAATATTCTCAAATTCAGATTCTCGGCTTGTTCTTTCATAACTTTTTCTGGCCCAAAGTATAGCATCTTTACCTCGCTCAACGATAAGCATTCCATCTGCCATAGAACCAGTAAAATAAAGTAAATTAATTTTACTAAAAACTACAGCCATTTCCCATTCCGGTTGCTGTTGATCCATAATTTGACAAAAGCGGGCCATTCTAAATTTTAACTCTGAAACTGGTATTATATCTGTCATAATTCAACTATTTTGCTTTCAAAAGTATAGTTTTGAACTTAAACGAATTATTTTTTTGTCTTAAACTTTATTAAATACACCCTTCAAGCCAAAAGTATTTGCTGTTATATCATTTTTGTTTGAAAAAACTCTAAAAACTACATTTAGGTAAGACACTGCACAATTATTAAATCCGTAACACATTACAAACAAGCAACTTGTTACAATCATTTTAAAATTGGTTCAATTTATGTGCAAGAGGTAATATCTGATCATTAAATAATACAGACTACGATTGCTATGAAATTAGAACTAGAGTTATTGACCTTTATTAAAGAAAGTTGGTTGGACGAAAAAAAATTTATGGTTTTTCAAAATGAAAAGGGTGAACTCAGAGCTGTTGAGGCTCATATTGTACAGGTAGAACAAATATCAATTGGAGATCAATTAAAAGCAATGGTTCATAAAAAAGGATGTTCTGGCAGAGAAATTAAAAAAGTATTTATTGATTAATGAAAAGGTTTTATACGATTTACAGACCGTTTGCCTTAAAAACATTCAAGTTTCATTCTACAAGTTCACATTCAATTATTCGTATAAATTAAAAGTTCTGATTATAGATTTATTTACAACCTATATACAAAATCGCAATCCTGATTACAGACTACCTTTTGTTTAAATAATTCGAAAAGTAAAATTTACTCCCAAAAGCTCCAAACATCTTTTAAGATATTGAGATCTTCTTTTATTATATTATTTTCGCATACGCAAAACGAAATTGTTGAAAGAATATGAAATCACTACCAAACAGTAATGATATTATTAGTTTTTACTTGACAACTTAAGTTTTGATTAAAAAATACACATGGAGCAGAAAAAGAAAAAAAGCAATACAAAACTACCAAACTGGATAGAAATCATAACAAAATATAATAAACCCTCGATATCAAAGAGTGTATGGCAAATTATTAATTCATTTATACCATATGTAATATTGTGGTTTTTAATGGTAAAAAGCATAGAAATTTCATATGGGATTACCTTATTACTGTCTGTATTTGCGGCAGGATTTCTTATTCGCATTTTCATCATTTTTCACGACTGTGTGCATAGCTCGTTTTTCAAAAAAAGGAAATACAACAAATATGTAGGTATATTTATGGGTCTATTTTCGTTTACACCCTTTCATAGATGGCAAAACGATCACCTAATTCATCACAATACAGTTGGTAATTTAGATGAACGTGGTGTTGGTGATGTTAAAACACTGACTGTAAGCGAATACTTAAGTTTATCTAAATGGAGAAGATTCAGATACCGAATATATCGACATCCTATCTTTTTGTTTGGTATTGCACCTCTATTACATTTTGGTTTACAGCATCGATTTACTGTTAAAAGATTACCAAAGAAGACTAAGAAATATGTTCATTTCACCAATCTTGCATTAGCAATTAAAGTTACAGGCCTGATATTTTTATTGGGATGGAAAACATATTTATTAATTCAGATACCAGTTTTATATATTGCAACCAGTCATGGTATTTGGTTATTTTACGTTCAACACCAATTCGAAGGTGTTATATGGAGTAAAGCCACTAATTGGGATTACAAAACAATGGCCCTTGAAGGTTCTTCTTACTTCAAACTTCCGATATTATTACAATGGTTTACAGGAAATATTGGATTTCATCATATTCACCATCTCTCTCCAATCATACCATTTTATAATTTACCAAAATGCCATAAGGAGAATGAGATGTTTCAAAAAATTAAACCGATTACTTTTTTCTCAGCATTAAAGTCAATGAAATTGCATTTATGGGATGAAGAGCGTCAGAGATTAATTCATTTTAAAGAAATTGCTTATAATAATTAGATCTCATTGATAGAATTTTCATTTGGATATTACTAAAGTTTTTATCTTTGGCAGCCCAAATAATTGATTTAACATACGGATGCTACAGATTATTTATCAAGATGAATTTATGGTCGTGATTAACAAACCTCATGGATTGTTAGTACACAGAAGTTCTATTGCTGCAGATGCGGAAGAATTTGCAATGCAAAAACTTCGAGATCAGATTCAAAAGAAAGTTTTTCCGGTTCACCGTTTAGATCGCAAAACATCAGGACTATTAATATTTGGTTTAAGCAGTGAGGCCGCTCAAAAAATACAAGAACAATTAGAAAATTACGAAACTCAAAAAACTTATTTAGCAATTGTAAGAGGCTACTTCCCTGATGAAATTGATGTTGATTATGCATTAACCAACGATAGAGGTAAAGTTCAGGAAGCTTTCACTTCATTTAGAACGTTAAAGAGAGCTGAACTAAATATTCCTTTTGGCAAATTTTCCACTTCCAGATATTCACTAATTGAGGCTTTGCCCAAAACAGGAAGAATGCATCAAATCAGAAAACATTTAGATCACTTACGACACCCAATTATTGGAGATCGCCCTCATGGATGCAATAAGCAAAATAAGTTATTCAAAGAACGCTGGAATATGACAACCATGCTTTTACATGCTCAAAAACTAACCATAAAACACCCCTACTCTATGGATATGATGCACTTGGAAGCACCTTTATTTAGCACCTTTAATAAAATGATTACTATTCTGGAACTTAACTAAGTTACACGTCATATTAATAATATTACTACTGGATTATACAGACTATTCTATTATAAACCAAATGAGATCTTAATTCCTTCTACAACCATCCCAGTTCCTATAATTGCTATTATTAATCCCATTAATTTTCCAACGACACCAATCAAATGACTACCTAAACGATTTACGATTACACTTCCATATTTAAAGCACAGATATGTCATATATATAATGACTCCAAAAGTCATTAATATGATGCCAATTTTTAAATAACCCGCATTTGAAGCAAAGTTCATTGCTGTAACTATTGTTCCCGGACCTGCAAGAATTGGGATCGCCAATGGTGAAATAGCAACATCATTTACCTCTTCATCACTATTAGAACTATGCACTTTTGATTTTTTTGACATCAACATTTCAAATCCGACGTAAAAAATAAGAATACCTCCTGTTATTTTGAAAGCCGGAATTGTAATACTAAAAACCTCAAAGATATATTTGCCCAGCAACACAAATACAGCTGTTATTACAAATGCTGTGATTGAAGCCGACTTAGCAATTTTACGTTTGGTTATTTCTTCTTTTCCTTCAGTTAATCCAACAAAAATTGGCGTGTTGGCAATAGGGTTCATTATTGCAAAGAATCCAGTAAAGACGCTCAATATATATGTAAAAAGTTCGTTCATTGACATTTTAGTTTATAATATTTAATATTTTACCAATAGACACATTCATTATCATGCCAAAAATCAATAAACACACTACATATTAACAATCTGAATATTACAATATTTACAACAACAAAATAGCTGTAGAAAGAACACCACAAACTTCAATAATTGTAGATTATTCTTTACGCTTTTCTCAGATATATTAAAGCCAATAACTAAACAAAAAATTACAATAAACAGAAAGTCGATTAATTTACATTCTCTTTTTTATACCTAAGAGTTTCATCGTATATTTGCCGCCAAATTTTTATTTGAGCAGATGATTTCAATTGATGCATTAACAGTAGAGTTTGGGGCAACAACTCTTTTTAAGAACATTTCTTTTGTAATAAACGAAAAGGACAGAATTGCCTTAATGGGTAAGAATGGAGCAGGTAAGTCTACTTTGCTAAAAATGATAGCCGGAGTTCAGGCTCCACAGGGAGGAAATATTTCTGTACCTAAAGACAGAGTAGTTGCTTATCTTCCTCAACATTTAATGAATAAAAGCAGCAGAACTGTTTTTGAAGAAGCTTCACAGGCCTTTAAGCATATTTTTGATATGCAAAAAGAAATTGAAGTTTTAAACCAGGAGCTTACTTCTCGTACTGATTACGAATCGGATAGTTACTATGCCTTAATTGAAAAAGTTTCGACTCTTAGTGAAAAATATTATGCAATTGAAGAAACAAACTTTGATGCAGATGTAGAAAAAGTATTATTGGGACTTGGTTTTACTCGTGAAGATTTTTCTCAGTCAACAGAAACATTTAGTGGAGGTTGGAGAATGCGCATTGAATTAGCCAAAATCCTTCTTCAAAAACCTGATTTAATATTACTTGATGAGCCAACCAATCACCTGGATATTGAATCTATACAATGGCTTGAGGAATTCCTAATCACATGTGGTAAAGCTGTTGTTGTAATTAGTCACGACAGGGCTTTTGTTGACAATATTACCACAAGAACAATTGAAGTAACAATGGGCCGTATATACGATTATAAAGTAAACTACAGTCGTTATTTAGAGTTACGTGAAGAAAGAAGAGAGCAACAACTAAAGCAATATAACGATCAGCAAAAAATGATTGCTGAAAACAAAGAGTTTATAGAACGTTTTAAAGGTACATACTCTAAAACATTGCAAGTTCAGTCGAGAGTTAAAATGCTTGAAAAACTTGAAATCATTGAAGTTGACGAAGTAGACAACAGTGCATTAAAACTTAAATTTCCTCCTGCACCACGATCAGGAAACTATCCGGTAATTGCTACTGGTATTGAAAAAACATACGATGAGCATTTGGTTTATAAAGATGTAAACTTAACCATTGAAAGAGGTGAAAAGATTGCCTTTGTTGGTAAAAACGGAGAAGGAAAATCAACTTTGGTTAAATCTATTCTTGGAGAAATTGATTTTGGCGGAGAAATTCAATTAGGTCATAATACTATGATTGGTTATTTTGCACAAAATCAAGCATCCTTATTAGATGAAGAGCTTTCTGTATTTGAAACTATAGATCATGTTGCTGTAGGAGATGTCAGAACCAAAATTAAGGATATTCTCGGAGCTTTTATGTTTAGCGGAGATGACACCACTAAAAAGGTTAAAGTGCTATCTGGAGGAGAACGCACCCGATTGGCGATGATTAAGTTATTACTTGAACCTGTTAACCTTTTGATATTAGATGAGCCTACAAATCATCTTGATTTAAAAACAAAGGACATTCTTAAGAATGCACTTAACTCATTTGATGGAACTTTAATTCTGGTATCTCACGATAGAGATTTTCTTGATGGTTTAGCTGATAAAGTATATGAATTTGGAAACAAGAAAGTTAAAGAACACTTAGGAGATATTAATCACTTTTTAGAAACTAAAAAGATGAACAACCTTAAAGAAATTGAACGTAAAGTAAAAGCATAATAGTGCTACTAATCTGAATATTTTTTTATTTAAAAATCATAATATAGAGCTGTAATAAAATCATTTACAGCTCTTTTTTTCTATTCGAAAAACCAATAACATTTTTTTAATCTACCCGAATTTAGTGCCATAATCATAAATAATCATCTATATATTGATTTTACACCTTGATATTCCCCATTAAAATTCGGTTATCCAGTTTGAAAAAATAGACTTTACTCAAAAGCCCTCTTCCATAACGAATACGAATTTAATATTTTAGTATATTTGTTTCACCCCAAAACAATGTATTAAAGATATTTACCAGCTTTATGGATGAGAAATTGACAAGTGAAGATAGTCTCCTGGAATTAATACTAAATATTGGAGATACGACAGATAATGAAGAATCCATCTTACAAAGGTTTACTTCCCGGTTTTGTGATAAGTTTAATATCAAACATGCTTTTGTTTTAAAAAGAGAGAATAACTCAAACATATATCATAAAATATTCCAAACACCAAAAGAAGGTCTAAACGGAATAACTAATGATGTTAATAATAAGTGTTGTGAACTATTAAATCAATCCCACGAATCAGTAATGAAATTTACGGTTCATGATAAAACTTTTAAAATTTTCCCATTACATACTTATGGATATTTTGTATTTGAGTGTTACAATAAACAAGAAAATTATTCAATCGATAAATTATCTTTAATACTAAATCATCTTGGAAAGTTTTTAGTTCTTTTTGATGAAAGAAAAAAAAGAATAGAAATTGAAAATGCATTTAAGAAAAGAGAAAAATTTCAACATCTATCACTAGAAATTAATCATGCTTCTGTATTTGAAAACAATTTTGAAACAGGAAAAGTAATAAGTACGCCTCACCTTTATTATTATTTGGGCTATTCAGATGATGATCTGCCGCAAACCTTAAGTGAAACCACTAAGCTCATTCATCCAGATGACTTACCTCGAGTTATGGATAATATATATGCTCATTTCGATGGTGTTAGTCCAGAATATTATGCCGAATTCAGATTAAAGTCAAAATCTAATGAATGGATTTGGGTTAATGGACGCGGAAAAGCTACACATCGAAATTCTGAAGGAAAACCAATAACCTTACTTGGAATTTCACAGGTAATTAGTAAGCGCAAGCAAACCGAGTTTGAATTAATAAAAGCAAAGGAGAAAGCAGAAGAAAGTGACAGATTAAAATCAGCTTTTTTAGCTAATATGAGTCACGAAATTCGTACTCCCATGAATGGCATACTTGGTTTTACAGAAATACTTAAAGATCCTTTTCTTGAACAGGATTTAAGAATTAAATACATTGATCTAATTGAAAAGAGTGGTTATCGGATGCTTAATATTATCAATGATTTAATTGATATTTCAAAAATTGAATCCGGCCAAATGGAAATTCAATTAACTAAAGTAAATGTTAATCAGGTTGTAAATTCTATCTATAACTTTTTTAAGCCGGAGGTTTTAAAAAATAAGATGGACTTTATTATTGATATTCCTGATAAAAACGACGAAACAATTATAACTACAGATATTGAAAAGGTTTATGCTGTTTTTAGCAACCTTGTTAAAAATGCTATAAAATATAGTACAAGAGGTGCCATTACAATTGGATATAAATACGAAGAGCATTTTATAGTATACTATGTAAAAGATACCGGCTTAGGCATTCAGGAAAATATGCTCGACAAGGTTTTTGATCGTTTTGTACAGAGTAAGGATGTGAGAAAAATAAAAGTTGAAGGTGCAGGATTAGGTCTATCAATATGTAAGGCCTACATAGAAATGCTTGGCGGTAAAATTTGGGTAGAAAGTAAAATCTCAAAAGGATCCACTTTCTTTTTTACTATTCCAATGATGAGTTAATCATATACGATACCCTTATTATGATCTACTTACTAAATAGATAAACCTCAACAATGATTGGTAATAAAATAAAAACATTCAACACATAAAAAGACCACAACATTAACCTAACTTTCTTTCTTTCTTTTATCAGATCTGTTGTTTTGATAATAGTTTTTATCTTTTTTCTATCCTTTTTGGCATACAAATTCGGAAAGTACTTATTGGTTGCATGAAAATGTTTAAGCAAAATAAACAAGGCTATTACACTACATAACACCATACTCCAGGATAGGATAAAAAACAAATCAATCAAGTGTGAATAACTCATAACGACAATCTCTCCAGATTTAATAGAATTCCCTCCAAACGCATCTTTGTCCAAAAAATATACTGCTTTTTAAAGTCTAATTCTGTATCTCCATTTAAATAAGGAGCATTAAATGTTTTACTATTTCTAGATGACATAAAATTGTATATCCATCTTATAAAGCGATTATTAAACCTTTTCACTTTAAAGCTCAAAGCTTGTTTTGCTAATTCGGTTATAGTATAATTAATATTTTCTGTGATTAGATATGCAAAACACTCTTCACAATCATTCTTGAATCTTAGAAAAACTTCATCTGTAATTGAAGCTTTTAATAAAAGGTTATCTGAGATTTGAACCAGTAAATTAAGTTTTTGGATAGCATCTTGCATTAAAAAATGGATTTACAAAAGGATATTCATAAATATTATTACAACCTTATTCAATATTGTATTTATGATTAATCACCTTGTTTCATTCTCCCTTTTTCTTGTTACTTTAAAATATACAAAAGCTGTATCAATATTAATACAGCTTTTGCGTAAAATCATTATTTCATATCTTCTTCAACCATATTCTTAAGCATAAACAAAGCCATTTCTGAAGCTCTGATAATATTTCGCTCACGAATATGTCCAAATTGAAATTTGTTACTTACAGTTCTTTTAGGTCCTGATACAGCAATCCAAACTGTTCCTACAGGTTTTTCATCAGATCCGCCATCAGGACCAGCAACACCTGATGTTGACACGGCATAATCTGTTCCTAAAACAGCTCTCCCCCCTTTTGCCATTTGTTCAACCACTTGTTGACTAACAGCCCCATAATCCATCAAATCCTCATCTTTAACTTTAAGAACCTGCTGCTTAACTTTATTATGGTAAGCAATTACACTTCCTCTGAAAAAGTATGAACTACCAGGAATTGAAGTAATCATATGTGCAATATTTCCGCCAGTACAACTTTCTGCAGTTCCTAAAGTTATTTTGTAATCAGTAAATATCTGAGCAATAACATCTACAACAGCAATGTCATCGTAAGCTACAATATTATTTCCTATCAGCGGATCTAATTTAGTTACAAGATCTTCTATCTCAGATTCCAATTTCTTTTTGCTTTCTCCACGACCTGTAAAACGAAGTCTGATTTTTCCAGGAGCAGGCAAATAAGCCAACTTAATAAACTCCGGAATGGATTCTTCAAACTCCTGTAACATTTCAGCTAGAACAGCTTCTGGAATATTGTGTACCAATACTGTTTTATGTACAATACTTCCAATATTAAAGCGCTTAGATAATCTTGGAATAATATTGTATTCCATAGCATGCTTCATTTCGGAAGGTACACCCGGCATAGAAACATATATGGTACCTTCGTGCTCAAACCACATTACAGGTGCTGTTCCCACAGGATTGCGAATTACTGTACAATTTGCAGGAACAAGTGCCTGGGCTCTGTTTAATTCGTTAATATTAGGTACATATCTTTTCAACAGACTTTTTACGTCTTCAAATACCTCTTCACTAAAAACCAGCTCTGTATTGAAAAACTTACACATAGTAACCTTAGTAATATCGTCCTTCGTTGGTCCCAGACCACCCGTCAGCAATACTACATCCGCTCTTTCTGATGTTTCTTTTAAAATGTTTAAAATCTCATCTTCTGTATCACTTACAGAATTAATTCGACTAACTTCAAACCCAGCTTCATTCAATTGCTGACCCATCCAGGCTGAATTGGTATCTACCACCTGCCCTATTAGAAGCTCATCGCCAATGGTTACTATTTCAATTTTCATTTTAATTGTTTTAAGACTCCCAGATCTACAAATACAATCATAGAAATAAGAATTCTTGTTCTAAACTTTTATTAGTAAGTATTTATTTTTCAAACTTCTTAAGCGCTCTCACTCGCTCTAGTAAAGGTGGATGTGAGTAATGAAAAAACACATACAAAGGATGTGGCGTTAGATTACTCAACGCATTTACTGAAATGGTTTTTAGGGCAGAAATTAAAGATTCCGGATTATGGTTTTTAGCAGCAAACTCATCTGCTTCATATTCATTTTTACGTGATAACAAAGTGCTCAAAAGACCTGTAATTCCTGATATCGGACTATACAATATTCCAAACGCAATTAGTCCAATATGAAAAACAGGTTGTTGAACTCCCAAAGCTTCAGATAAGACTGGTGAATCTACAAACACAGAAAAGATAAACAACATTACTCCTGTTTGTATTATACCAGTAATCATTCCCCACAGGGTATGTTTCTTTTTATAATGTCCAATTTCGTGAGCTAAAACACCAACAATCTCATCTGTTTTCAAATCATTAATTAGTGTATCATAAAGTACAATTCTCTTTTTAGCACCTAAACCACTAAAAAAAGCATTAGCTTTTGTACTACGTTTTGAACCATCCATTACGTAAACATTATCAAGCTTAAAGTTTACAGTTTTACAAAATTCCTGAATAGCAGTTTTTAAATCACCATCTTCTAATGGTGTTTGTTTATTAAAAAGTGGCAATAGTACCGAAGTATAAAACATGGTCATTAACAACATAAAAGCAGTAACTAAACTCCAGGCATATAACCAAAAATATTCTCCTGCTATTGAGTAAAACCAAATAATCAAGGCCATAATACCACCACCAAGAAGCGCTCCCAATAATAATGACTTTATTAAGTCACCAATAAAAGTTTTGGGAGTGGTTTTATTAAATTCAAACTTTTCTTCAATAACAAAAGTGCTATATATTGAAAATGGAAGATTAAGTATTGTTGAAGCTAAACCAATGATACCAAAGAATACCAAAGCTCTTAATATAATATTATCTGTAATGTTTAAAACCCAATGATCAACAACCGCAAAGCCTCCTGCAAAAAGCATAATTAAAATCAAAACAAGGTTAAACACTCCGGTAATCCATCCAAATTTATGATTGGCTTTAGAATATCTTTGTTGTTTTGCATATTTTTCCTGATCATAAATCCCTTCTAATTCATGAGGAATAGTCTCTGACCAACGAGTTGTATTCAAATACAATAAAAAACGATCCCAAATAAACTCAATGACAATTATGGCAACTATCACATAAAATATTGTAGTATACATATTTAAATTCCCTTCTTATTTAATACAACAAACCGCTCTTTAACTACAAATATTGTATATAAAGAACGGTTTGCAAATATCTTAAATTTAAATCAATTATGATTTTTCCTGCTTAATTATTTTTGGTGCTTTTACTACAAAATATATTCCCGCCAATACAAACGGAATACTAAGTAATTGTCCCATATTTAAAAACATATCATTTTCAAAAGCCTCCTGATTTTCTTTTACAAACTCTATTAAGAATCGAGCAAAGAAGGTTCCTATTAAGAACACACCAAAGATCAATCCTGTACGATCTTTAGCATCTGTTTTCCAATACATCCACATGATGATACCGAATAATGCAAGGTACGATAAGGCTTCATAAATTTGCGTTGGATGAGATGGGGCTGAATAAATAGGCTGAGCTCCAGCCATCCACTCATGAATATTTTCAACAAATTTAAAAGCCCATGGTAAATCTGTTGGATGACCATATATTTCATGGTTCATTAAATTTCCCATTCTAATAAAGAATGCAGCTAAAGCTGTTGGAATTACCAGGCGATCCAATGTCCACAGAGGAGATTTCTTAGATACTTTTTTAGAGTAGATTAAAATAGCTATCACAATACCCAAGGCTCCTCCATGACTGGCTAATCCACCATGCCATACTTTAATAATTTCACCAAGGTTTTGTGAATAATAATCCCAACCATAAAAGAACACATGCCCTAATCGAGCACCAATAACGGTTGCCAGAATAACATACATAAACAGCTTTTCTAACCATGGCAATGGAATTTTTTCCCACTTAAACATTTTTTCCATTAGTTGATAACCTAATAAAAATGCAATTGCAAAAAATAATCCATAATAACGGACAGAAAAAGGTCCTAATGATCCGAAAGGTCCGAAATGAAAAATTTCAGGCTTTACTCCCCATGTAATGAAATCAAGTACCATATGTTATGCTGTATATTTAAAAAAGATAAGAGACAATGCAAATACAAAGTCTCTATATCTCTTATTATAAATTTGTTAATTTAATAATTTTAATTATTCTTGTCCTTTACCGTGGCATTGTTTATATTTTTTTCCACTACCACATGGACAAGGATCATTTCGACCAACTTTTTTCTCAACTCTTACCGGCTGAGCTTTTGGTTTTTCTTTTGGCTTACTACTACCTGCTCCAGGATATTCGTCTTTACTTGTTTTAAGCTTGCTTAAATCCTGACGTTGACGAACCTCTACTTCTTTAATTTCATTTGGATTTTGAACCGGAATACTTGCTTTAACCAAAGTAGAAACCACATCTTTATTAACTTGCTCTATCATTGTTTTAAACAAATCAAAAGACTCAAACTTATAAATTAATAAAGGATCTTTTTGTTCATATGAAGCATTTTGAACAGATGTTCTTAAGTCATCCAATTCACGTAAGTGCTCTTTCCATGAATTATCAATTGTCATTAAAATAATTGATTTTTCAAGAGACTTCACTAACTCTGCGCCATTAGTATCATATGCCTTTTTAAGATTTGTATTGATCTGGAAAATCTTCTGTCCATCAGTAAATGGAACTACAATATTCTGATACTGATGTCCTCTGTTTTCGTATACATCTTTAATTACAGGCATTGCCTGAGTTTTGATGCTTTCAATCTTTCTTAAATAAGCACTCCATACATTATTATAAAGCTTATTAGCAAGCTCACTTGGACTTCCTTTTAAGAATTCTTCACTTTCAAAAGGTGATGAAACAGAAAATACTCTGATTAAATCCATTTCAAAACTTTCGTAATCAGCATTCTGATGATGCTCACTTACAAGGCTCTCACAAGTATCATAAATCATATTTGATAAATCAACCTGAATTCTTTCACCATAAAGAGCATGCTTACGTTTAGTATAAATTACCTCACGCTGAGAGTTCATAACATCATCATACTCCAATAATCTCTTACGAATACCAAAGTTATTTTCTTCAACCTTTTTCTGAGCTCTTTCAATAGATTTGGTAATCATTGAGTGTTGAATTACTTCACCTTCCTCAACACCAAGCCTATCCATATATTTTACGATTCTGTCTGATCCAAACAGTCTCATCAGGTTATCTTCCAATGAAACGAAGAACTGAGAACTACCTACATCTCCCTGACGACCAGAACGACCTCTTAACTGACGGTCAACACGACGAGATTCATGACGCTCAGTACCTACAATAGCTAAACCACCGGCAGCTTTCACTTCTTCAGTTAACTTAATATCGGTACCACGACCTGCCATGTTTGTAGCAATAGTAACAACACCTTTACCCCCTGCTTCTGCTACAATTTCAGCTTCGCGCTGGTGTAACTTGGCATTCAGTACATTATGTTTAATACCTCTGATCTTCAACATTCGGCTTAACAACTCTGAAATTTCTACAGAAGTTGTACCGACAAGAACAGGACGACCATCTTTAACCAACCCTACAATCTCTTCAATTACAGCATTGTATTTTTCACGATTGGTTTTATAAACCTTATCTTCTCTATCATCACGAGCAATAGGCTTATTTGTTGGAATTACAACAACATCCAATTCATAGATATCCCATAACTCACCTGCTTCTGTTTGCGCCGTACCTGTCATACCTGACAGTTTGTGGTACATTCTAAAGTAGTTCTGTAATGTAATAGTTGCATATGTTTGTGTTGCAGCCTCAACTTTAACACGTTCTTTAGCCTCGATTGCCTGGTGAAGTCCATCTGAATAACGACGACCTTCCATAATACGACCAGTTTGCTCGTCAACAATCTTAACTTTGTTATCCATAACCACATACTCTGTATCTTTTTCGAACAAAGTATAAGCTTTTAAAAGCTGATTTACAGTATGAACACGTTCTGACTTAATACCATAGCTTTGTAATAACTCATCCTTTTTAGCTAGTTTTTCATTTTCCTCTAATGAGGCTTTTTCCAACTCAGCTATTTCAGATCCAATATCAGGTAATACAAAGAAATTTGGATCATCAGAATCGCCGGTTATTAAATCAATACCTTTTTCGGTTAATTCTATTGAGTTATGCTTTTCGTCAATAACAAAATATAACGGATCAGTTACGATATGCATATTTTTGTTATTCTCCTGCATGTAATAATTTTCAGTTTTAAGCATACTTGCCTTAACTCCAGGCTCACTTAAAAACTTAATCAAAGGTTTATTGCGAGGAAGACCTTTATAAACACGCAATAGCTCAAGAGCTCCTTCTTCAGCTTCTTTTTTATTTGCTGATTTCATTTTCTTTTTGGCATCTACCAAAATCCCTGAAACCAACTGACGTTGAACTTCCACTAAACGCTCTACTTTTGGCTTAAGCTCTTCAAATAACTGATCATCACCTTTAGGTACAGGACCTGAAATAATTAAAGGAGTACGGGCATCGTCAATTAATACTGAGTCAACCTCATCGACGATGGCATAATTATGTTTACGTTGTACCAGATCATCTGGCGAAACAGCCATATTATCCCTTAAGTAGTCGAAACCAAACTCATTGTTTGTACCAAAAGTAATATCACAGTTATAAGCTTTACGACGCTCATTTGAGTTAGGTCTATGCTTATCAATACAATCCACACTTAAACCATGGAATTGATATAAGGGTCCCATCCATTCGGAGTCACGTTTTGCAAGGTAATCGTTCACTGTTACCACATGAACACCACGCCCAGATAAAGCATTAAGGAATACAGGCAAAGTTGCCACAAGAGTTTTACCTTCCCCTGTTGCCATCTCTGCAATTTTACCCTGATGAAGAACAACTCCACCAAACAACTGAACATCATAATGAATCATGTCCCAGGTAACAGTGTTACCACCAGCTTCCCATGAGTTATGCCAAACAGCTTTTTCTCCTTCTATTTCAACAAAATCATGAACAGCAGCCAAATCTCTGTCAAAATCAGAAGCTGAAACTTCTACAGTTTCACTTTGAGTAAATCTACGCGCTGTATCTTTTAATATAGCAAAAGCCTCTGGTAAAACCTCTTCTAAAACTTTTTCAAGCTTTTCGTCAATATCCTTTTCTAATTTATCAACTTCGCTGTATATCTTTTCTCTTTCTGCAATATCAACAGTACTATCTTCTGTTTTTGCTTTTAATTCAGCAATTCTATCCTGATCATCTTTGATATACGCTCTGATTTTTTCTTTTAAACTCTCTGAGCGTTGACGTAATTCATCATTAGAAAGCTTTTCAATTTCCGGAGATACAGCCTTAACTAAATCAACAATTGGATTTAGTTCTTTAAGATCTCTCTCATATTTGCTACCAAACAACTTGGTAACGATATTATTAATAAATGCCATTACTACTATATTTCTATGTACAAATTTGAAAAATAACCAGATAAATCCGGTTAGATTAATATAAATTCTGATTAAAATAACTTTTAATCAAATAGTTAGAAATAACCTATAATTAACGCTTACAGGTTATTAAAGTAGAAAAACAGGGCCTGCTCTGGAAACAAAATTTGCGCCTGTAAATAATGATGTATAAATATTTCTTGAAGTCTGAACCCGTTTATTCAGTTGGGGTTCCAGAAAATATTCAGAACTCAGGTATTCCGTTATTGGAACACTTTCAATTGTAAGTCCTCTGTATATTATATGTTTTCTTCCCGTTTCTACTAAGCTACCAAAACGGAATTTATTATTGTTTTGAGGTTTCGATTTTTTAATGCGCTGTACTGTCTGAACTTTATCTGATGCATTAATATCTATTTCAATACCATAAGAACGTAAAGTTTCGGCATTAATGTCCATAGTTCCTGCTACACATGATGTCATGGTAACCAAAAGCGTAATGCTTAAAACCTTAAATTTGGACAATTCCTTCATTTACTTTATTAAAAAATCTACGAGCACAAATGTAGTAAAAGATTTGAGACCTCTATAACAATAGAAGGTTAGTTTTTAGAACTAATTCAAAAGTTGAGAGTTTAAAGTCGAAAGTTTGAATAAACAGCTAATGATCACAAATGGAACCAAATATTGTTTACAACCCAACATTATCAATCTATAATTAACATGTTATTGTATTACACTATCTCAGGACTAGACAAATCATATATAAAAAAAGAGGCTCTTATAACAAAAGCCTCTCTGTATAATATAAATATCTCTTCTTGTTTATTGAGCCGGCATATAAGTTTTAGCCTTTGGTAAAAACTCTTTAATATTTTTAATACGAGTTTCATCTGAAGGGTGCGTACTTAAAAACTCAGGAACGCTACTACCTCCTTGTGACATTCGTGTCCAGAATTCAACAGCTACCTCTGGGTTATAACCTGCCATAGACATAAATACCAATCCCATTTTATCAGCTTCGGACTCATGTGTACGTGAATAAGGCAATAACATGCCATACTGAGCTCCCAAACCAAATGCTCCCATATAAATAGCTTGTGTTTGTGCTGGTTTTTCACTCAGTGCCACTTGCAAACCGGCTGCAACAGCCTGAACACCCATCTGCTGGCTCATTCTTTCATTACCGTGACGAGCAATAGCGTGTGCAATCTCATGGCCCATAACTACAGCAATACCAGCTTCATCTTTTGTGTATGGTAAAATACCGGTATAAAAAACAACCTTACCTCCTGGCATACACCAGGCATTAGGAGTAGCATCTTCAACCAGATTAAACTCCCAGTTAAAATATTGCAATTCACTCTCTAATCCATTATCCTTCATATATTTTTCAACTGCAGCAGCAATTTTACCTCCTACTTTTTTCACTAAGGCTGTATTTGCTTTATCTGCAGATATCTTTGCACTATCTAAAAACGAATTATAATTAGTTAACGCCATCTCTGCCATCTGTGAAGACGGGAATAAACTAATTTGCTTACGACCTGTAATAGGTACAGTAGAACATGCAGTAACAAAAGCTGCAACAATACTTACAACAACTAAAATTTTCCAGTAATTTTTCATTATATCTAAATTAATCATGTTTAGGTAATCATATACAAAAGTAATATTTACAACCGAAAAATTACTTTAAGGTTCAATGTTGGTGTTCATCCAATACCTGTTTTCTTCTTCGTCATCATCATCCTCTTCTTCATCTTCAAGCGGAGATGGTGGTCTTTGAGGCCCTTCTTTCCTGTATACTGCAGCTAACATCAATCCTACTAACCCTCCCCACAAGTGACCTTCCCATGAATAAGGCAAATCTACTTTTAAAGGTAAGGCACCCCAAACCAAACTCCCATAAAACAAAATAACAATAAAAGAGATTGCTATTAAACGAAAGTACTTCCTTATTATTCCACTTAAAGTTAAAAAAGAAGCTAAACCATAAACCACACTACTTGCACCAATATGCCAGGCATCACGGGCTGCCAACCAGGTTCCTAATCCGCTTAATAAATAAATCAAGAAGAAAACCTTATAGGCAATCTTATTATAGAAATAAAACAATGCCACTCCAAGAACAAATAGTGATATTGAATTTGAATAAAGGTGTCCCCAATCTCCATGAATTAAAGGTGAAGTCAAAATCCCCTTGATACCATTAATACTTAACGGTCTGATACCCCATTCTGTTAATCTAACATTCTCTAATTCCTCTATTAATTTTATAAATATAAGTGTAATAATAAGTATAGATGGAAAAACCAGACTATGAATAAATCGTCTTTTTTCAATGGGCATATGTGAACCTAATCCTTTCAAAATAGTTTATATAGCTTGTATTATGAATTATAAACTGATTACACTCAAAAGTAATATTTTAACTATAATTAAAAACCTTAATCTATTCTCTTTTGAATGTTTTAGTAGTTTTGCAGGCATATTAAATATTATGAACATACTTCATCACCTGGAAAGTAGCGAAAAAAAGACCTTTAAGCTGCATTTATTTTATAGTAGTATTGATGGAATTGCAAGAGGAGCTTTGATTCTAAATGAGTTTATTTTTATAAAATCATTAAAAGGATCGAATGTACAACTGGCATTTTTATTTCAATTCAGCATGGTTGTCTTTCTTTTTGCCATGCTGGCTAATGAAATTATGCGCAGATACCCAAACCGTAAAACTCTTTTACGTACTGTAGGTATTATTACACGATTGCCTTTAGTTATTTTTTCTATTTTTCCGGCGGTGAACGAAGAAGTTGGCTTATCTCCAAATTTTCATTTTCTGTTTTTAGGAGTCTTTCTGCTATTTTATACTTCGCAGATAGCTGTTGTACCTTCAATCAACCAATACCTAAAAGGTAATTACAAGCATGAAAATTTTGGAAAGCTTTTTGGGTACTCTACAACTGTAAATAAAGTATTAACTATGGTTTCTACTTTTGTTGTTGGATTATTACTTGACTTTGATCCTAATTCATATCGCATATTCTATCCTATGGTAGGAATTTTAGGTGTTATTTCAATATTTCAACTTACCAAAATCGAATTCAAACAAAAGATGGATCCAGTTGTAAAACCAATGGGAAAAGCTTTGGGTGATTCCTTTAAAAGGATATTCAACATCCTGAAATATAATATTCCATTCAGACACCTTGAATTGGGCTTTATTCTGTATGGCTTTGCCTGGATGAGTACACATGCTGTAATTACTATTTTTTACAAAGAGGCCTTAGATTTAAATTACTCCTCTGTTTCTTTCTATAACAACGCTTATAACCTGGTTGCAATAGCTGTTTTACCAATTTTTGGTAAGCTTTTAGGCAAAAGAGATCCCAGAAGATTCGGAATATTAACCTTTAGTTCGTTAATGTTATTTATAGCATTTACAGCTCTATCTGAGTATATTCCTTCGTACAATGAAATATTGGGTATTAAGCTATATCATGTATTATTGATCGCTGTAGTATTTAACGGTTTATTCATGGGTAGTATGCCCTTATTATGGGGAATAGGAAGCAGTTACTTCTGTGAACCTCACGAAGCTGCTGATTACCAATCGGTGCACCTGTTTTTAACCGGAGCCAGGGCTTTATTTGCTCCGATTATAGGTATTCAACTGTATGAATTATTTGGATTTAGCATTACCTATGCAGTTGGTATTGTTTTCTTAACAATGGCTATTCTTTTAATGATTTATTCTCAGAAACGTCACCCTAAAAATGAAGAACTTTAGCTAAGGATACCCCCTAGGAATATCAAAATAATAGCAATAATTGTTACAATAAAAGCGTTATATGAGAAATCAAGCAGACGATACTGGCGCATTAAAATACGATTAAACAAAAAGCTTGATCGCGTTTGATTTCCAATTTGTAATTCCTGACTTCTTACAACCTCATCCATTGCTGCTTCGTAATCCTGTAATGAAGGATTATTAAAAGTAATCAGTAAGTTATGCTCTAAGTCAGGATACTGCGAAAAAATCTGATTATTTAAAGTTTTCTTAATCAAAAAACCAGGAGTTTTAGACGAAAGCAAACTTAGTATTAATGAAATACCCACTCCTATTAATGCTGTTACAATAATTACAGATCCTAGAGGTACATGTTCTATGATATACTGATTAAATACAATTAATACAGATACTAATGTAGTATTTATCCTAACCAAAATCATAGATTTCCTATCAGTCAGAGCCATTGAATTAAATAATGCCCGATACTGGTTTCTTTGAAAATTAGTGAATGATTTCTTAGGCTCTTTTTTGGTATAAAACAAACCTCTATCCTCCTTCGGCGTTTTTATCTTGAATGCATCTTTTGTTATATCTTCTACAAATAAATTATTTTCCATAATTAAGCACGGTATCTTTATTTCCAATTATTAGAGAATCAATTCCCTAACAACATTTTTAATTACATATGCAAATATGTATATATTTTACTTAATAACAATAAGTCAATAATCTTTTTAACATAGATTCACAAAATTCAATGATTCAAAACATTATTGGTGTAAAAAAATTAATAACATTACATTCTTAAATATATCCCCTGTATATTTAGTATATAATTCAATTTAAACACCTGTATTTAATGTCGAAATACTCTAACTTAAATAAGATTAAAGAGCAGGAATGGTATCAGGCACTTTATAGAGAATTCTGGAGAAAACCCAATCGTTTAACTGCATTAAAAGTAGTTATTGCTTCTACCGTACAAGTTATTCCTTTTTCTATATTTTTTAATCCTTACTGGGGTACTACATTAACCCTGGGAACTGTTGCCGCTGCTCTTGCCGAAACAGATGACCACCCTAAAGGACGATTAAAGGCTCTTATTATTACAATTATAAGTTTTGCAATTACAACGACCTCTGTTGCTATTCTGAAACCATACCCGATTCTGTTTGGTATTGGTTTTATTTCATCAACAATTCTATTTGTACTAATTGGAGGTGTTAGTGAAAGATACAGGGGGATATCGTATGGGGCCATTTTAATAGGTATATATGCCATGCTGGGACTTGACCATAGTATGAACTGGTATCTGCAGCCCATTCTATTATGTGCGGGGGCATTGTTTTACGGTGCTATTTCTCTATTTCTTTTATTTAAGAAACCAGGAAGACTTGTTGAAGAACAACTCTCCAGAGGATTTATTGCCTTATCTGCATATCTGCAGGAGAAAGCTAAATTCTTTCCCATTAGTGAAAATAAGGAATCAAATATCAGTGGTAAGCTGGCAGTGTTAAATGTTAATGTAGTTACCGCTCTTGAAAAGTGCAAAGAGGTTATAAATAACTATGGTGAAGAAGTAAAAGATCAGAATGAATTAGCTCCATTCCTGCAACGCTTCATGTTATTGCAAAGTCTCCACGAAAGAGCTGCATCCAGTCATGAGAGATATGAAAAACTAAAAGAAAAAGGCGAATACAAAGAGATATTGGAGGGTTTTGCTGAACTTCTTCATCAGTTATCGCATGCTACAAAAACGTTAGCTGAATGCATGTTAACCGAGCAAAAATACAACCACCCGGTATCTATTGAATGGATTATTAGCGCACTGGAATTTGAAATTGATAAGTTACCTGACTACGATAAGCAATTACTGGAATTACTTTTACATAACCTTACCCGTTCGCATTTATCTTTAAAAAACTTATATAAACCGGAGATCAGTACTTCAATCCCACGATTAGGGCAAGATGACAGAAGTTTCTGGAAACGCATTAAAGATCAGCTCACTATTAAACATCCACGATTCAGATATGCTATTCGTTTGAGTGCATGTTTTTTAATTGGCTATTTAATTGTAATTAACTACAAAATGGATAAAGGTGAATGGATCATGCTTACATCCTTATTTGTTTGTCAACCAACTTATAGCGAAACAAAAAAACGATTATTCGAAAGAATACTGGGAACACTTAGTGGTGTAGTCATAGGAATTTCACTGGTTGGTTTTATGCCTACGTTTGCTGGTCAAATTCTATTGATCTTATTAAGTGTATATTTCTTTTTCTACTATAGAAGCTCAAATTATTCTTATGCTGTAGTTTTTATTACAATATACGTATTGGCAGGTAACAATATGACAAGGAACATGGGAATTGAAGTAATGTTACCACGAGTTATTGACACAATTATTGGTGCAGGCATAGCTTTCTTTGCCATACGTTTATTATGGCCAAACTGGCAACACAAGCAATTACCGGGTCTACTATCTTCTGCACTAAAAAACAATGCCTTTTACCTAAAGGAAATCTGGGATGAATATAAATATCCGAAAGAAGATGATTACAGCTATCGTTTAGCCAGAAGACTTGCTCATAAAGCAGATAATTCACTTACACTGTCATGGCAAAGTATGCGTGTAGAACCTAAAAAAAGGAAACGGGCTTTAGATACGGCTTTTACCATTACTTATCTTAACCATGTGTTGCTTTCTTACATTTCAGCACTGGGAGCGCAAAGAGATGAGTTAAGTGAATTACAAATTGAAGAAACAGAGGATATTATCAATACAATAAATTTAACCCTGAATGAGGCTGCCGACAGAATAAATAACCTACAGCCTAAGGATTCTAATGTAAGGTTGCCTTTATTAAAACCTCTTCTTATTAAATTAAGAGATCAAATAGATGGACTTAAAGACTCTAAACAGAAACAACAATTAAGGTTAATTTATAATATAACAGGGGTTAGCAATAAATTACTAAGGGAGTCAGGAGAGCTGGTTAAATAGAGCTTACTAAAAAATATAATCAATACTATAAAGTTCGTTATCCGTTTTGTATTTATACATCAAGATAACGGACTTTATAGTTATATGCCAAATATTAAACACGACCTTTTATTTCATCAATCAACTGGGTTAGCTTTTTCATCTCAAACTGACGGTTTATTGAATATATACCTGATTCCATCTCAACTAAATTATACAATGATAATGCTTTCATATAACAGGTCTCTGATTTAACTTCATCACCATTAGCCAGGTGTATATCACCTCCCCGTACCAGTAATCCGGCTACAATCTCCAAACCTTCATAACTTTCACCAAACTGATTTTCAAAAACGGCTCTTAACTGCTCCACATCCATATCCAGAACCTTTTCTTCCTCCATATCAAATGCTCTTTTTAATGCATCTGAATATAACTTTTGAGCCTGTTCTGTTTTACCATCTTTCAATAATCCTAAAATTGCAGCAATAACCTTTGCAATTTCTTCAATCATTCTTAAAATATAATCTTTACGTATCATCTATATTGACTTTAAATAATACCGAAGATAATATTTATTCAAATTAAAAAACTAAAAGATGTATCTTTGGTGCTCTAACTTTTTAAGAAGAACATATGATTATAGATAGTTTAGATAATGCAAAGTATTATCGTAACCTAAGCGAAAGACTAAATAAAGGTCTTGAATTTTTAGAAGAAGTTGATTTCGCAACTATTGAGCCAGGAAGATATAATATTGATGGTGACAATATTTATGCAATGGTTCAGGAGTATAACACTAAAGAGCCAGAAAATGCTCGTCCAGAAACTCATGAAAGATATATCGATATTCAATATATCGACAGTGGTTCTGAATATATGGGATATGCTCCTCTTGAAGATCAGGAGATTTCTCAAGCATACAATCCTGAAAAAGATGTTTGTTTTTACAATGCTGAAGTTAGCTTAAACAGACTTGACGAAGGAATGTTTGGTATTTTCTTTCCAAATGACATTCATGCTCCGGGTATTAAAATCGGAGAATCAAAACCAGTTAAAAAAGTAGTAGTAAAAGTATTATTATAAAAAAATAAGGGTGTCATAAAAAATGACACCCTTATCTTCAGAAACTTTTGTACTTTGTTTTAATATGGAATCGTTTCAAGTTACTTAAATTAAGAAACTTGAAAATTAGATTTATCTTTACTTAGAAACCAACAAACAGTTTAATTCGGCCAAATATAATCCTCTTCTTCCTCATCCCACATTGGGCCAAACTGAATTTCAGTTACTTCTCCGTTTTCAAACCAAAAGTTAATGCTTGATTCAGGGAAAGAAATAACTTCATTATCCGGACTCTCAGGAGATGAAATATCTTCTCTTTCATACTCTCCAAGATCTAAATCTTCAACTTTACTTAGTAATTCCTCATCTGAAGCGCCAATCAATTTCAGACCTTCTAATGTAGCTTCAGGATCACTAACAGCAATTGAACTTAACTTCCAATCATCTAGTTCATCAAATGAAACAGAAACCTCTATTTCATCATAGTGGAAGGCTTCTGTATTGTCATCAGATTCCTCACTAGAAGCATATTCATCAACTTCAGTTGGTTCACCTAAAATCTTTTTAACTTCAGAGCGGGTCATTCCAAATTGAATATCACCATACCCTTTACCAATTAAAATGTCTTTCATTTGATTATAATTTATTTTCTATTGTTAAATGAAACTTGTCATATTAGTATTCTCCTCTATAAGATACACTTAAATAATGACTCATTACATATTTATATTAGTTAGTAATAAATTCACACTAATATCGAATGCAATATAAACTAATAATTCTTGAAATACATTAATCCCGGACTAATTTTATTTTATATTTTATAACTTTATTAGTGCGGTCTTAAAACTATCTACTGATGAAATTTCAGTAAACTTATCTGGCAATTGATTACGGTAATTTTTAACCTGCAACCCACTTACGTAAAAATTTGTATTTGGGAATTCTTTTTTATACATATTAAAAACAGATTCTAAATCATCATTTTCAGGTGGCGAAATAAAAGAACTAAAAAACGCATCCACCTTTTTTAATTGTTTTACCACTATAATATCTTCAAAAGGCACTGAACCACCTAGATATAATACGTTAAATCCTTCCTTTCTGGCTATTAAACTATAGAATAACAAACCTAATTCATGGACCTCTCCTTCAACCAGAAAAAACACTATTAATTTATCATTTTTAGCATTTTTCATTTCCTGATCAATTGCTACAATCAGCTTCTGTCGTATCAAGTTACTCATAAAATGCTCCTGAGCCGGAGAAACAGAACCTGCCTGCCATAATATCCCGATCCTATCCAAAAATGGAAATAAAATTTCTTCAACAGTATTTTCAAATCCTCTTTTCATTATGGATTGAGTAAGAACACTGTTAAATTTGCCTTCATTCAACTCAAGCATGGAAATCATTAAACTTTCAATCTGAATATCAATATTTTTCGTATCCAAGCATAGATCCAGCACTCTTTCCTTTAACCTGTTATCTTCTAAATTGGCAATATGCGAAATCTTATATCCGTTTTTATTTAATATGGCAATATTTAAAAGTCGTTTTAAATCAGAATCTGAATATAATCTAATATTTGTCTCTGTTCTTTGCGGAACCACAATATGATAACGCCTCTCCCAGATACGTATCGTGTGAGCTTTAACTCCAGAAATCTTTTCTAAATCTTTTATTGAATAAACTCCCATCTCGCTTTAATTACTTTTAACAAATACTTTAATTACAGATTTTTATATCATTATTTCTCTTGTATGGTTAACCAAGTATCATATAATTTGTTCATGAATATTTGATTAAAGTTTTTCAAAAAAACCAACAAGGGACCTTACCTGAAGTTTGTATTTAAAGTGTTCTGTAATTGGAGTAAAGTTCTTAACTCAGTCAACATAATGCTTTTAAAATATTAAAACATTAGAAAATATAAGATTTCGGTTTCAATTAAAAGTTTAACTTTGTGCGTTGAAAAAGAAAATAAGTATTATGATAAAGTCAATGACCGGCTTTGGAAAAGCCACTTGTGAGCTTCCTGGTAAGAAAATTAGTATTGAAATAAAATCTTTAAACAGTAAACAGTTAGACGTAAGCATGCGCTTACCTAATATCTACAGAGAGAAGGATTTAATTTTAAGAAACGAAATTGCTAATAAATTAGGTCGCGGTAAAGTTGACGTTGGTTTTTATATTGACTTTTTAGGTAACGAAAAGGTTACATCTATTAATGCTCAGGCTATTGAAAACTATTTTAATCAATTATCTCCTATTGCAGATAAATTAGGCTTAATGGATAAAACAGATATCCTAAGAGCTATTATGCCTTTGCCTGACACCATTAAAACAGAACAGGCCGAATTGGATGAAGAAGAATGGAAGATGATTGCGGCTACATTTAGTCAGGCCATTCAATGTCTTGATGAGTTCAGAACACAAGAAGGTTTATCTCTTAAAAACGAGGTTACTTCACGCATCGAGAATATCAAAAGCTTATCTCAACAGATTGAGCCATACGAAAAAGAAAGAATTGAAAAAATAAGAGAACGCATTCTTGATCAACTTAATGATTTAAAGGAAAAAATTAAGGTTGATGAAAATCGATTTGAACAAGAGATGATCTTTTATCTTGAAAAACTGGATATCACTGAGGAAAAAGTTCGTTTAGCAAATCATCTTGATTACTTTAATGAAACGATTGCAAACGAAGAAATGGTTGGTAAAAAGCTTGGTTTTATTACTCAGGAAATTGGTAGAGAAATAAATACACTGGGTTCAAAAGCCAATCATTCTGAGGTTCAAAAGCTGGTAATCCAAATGAAAGATGAGCTTGAAAAAATAAAAGAACAGAATTTAAATATTTTATAATCCATTACCCTAATTAATAATATTTCGTCAATGACAAAAAAAGGAAAGTTAATCATATTTTCAGCCCCTTCTGGTACCGGAAAAACCACTATTGTTAAACACCTGTTAACAAAGGATTTTAATATGGAGTTTTCTATATCTGCAACCACAAGAGATCCCAGGGGACAAGAAAAAGATGGTATTGACTATTACTTTTTAACCCCGGATGCTTTTCGTAATAAAATTGACGCAGGAGAATTGCTTGAATGGGAAGAAGTATATTCTGACAAATATTATGGAACCTTAAAAAGTGAGGTTGAACGAATTACTTCAAAAGGAAATAATATTGTTTTTGACGTTGATGTTGTTGGTGGATTAAATATTAAGAAAATGTATGGTGATGAAGCCATTGCTATTTTTATACAACCACCTTCAGTGGAAGATCTGAAAAACAGATTGTTAATCAGAGGAACTGATTCAATGGAGGTTATACAGCAGAGGTTAGATAAGGCAGAGGAAGAGATTAGTTATGCAAGTGGCTTTGATCAGATTATTGTAAATGATAAGCTTGAAAATGCCATCAGTGAGGTTGAAACTGTTTTATCAAACTTTTTGAATGGCTGATCCTCAAAAACATATTGGTTTATTCTTTGGTTCATTTAACCCGGTACATGTTGGTCATTTGGCTCTTGCCAATTTTATTGCTGAAAACTGCGATATCAATGAAATATGGTTTGTAGTTAGTCCGCAGAATCCATTCAAAGAATCAACAGATTTAATTCAGGCTGAACATCGTGTAAACATGCTTCATGAAAGCATACATGATTATCCAAAATTTAAAGTCTGCGATATAGAATTAAATTTACCAACACCTTCATATACTTACAATACTTTAAATGAACTTATACATCAGAATCCTGACGTAAGCTTTACTATTATTATGGGTTCTGATAACCTGATCATGCTTGAAAAATGGAGAAATATTGATGATATAATGCAAATGTGCAACATCTTTATTTATCCTCGCCCGGGATTTCCTGTCTCTGCAGAACTCATCAAAAATAACATGACTGTTATTGAAGCTCCTGTTTTTGATATTTCCTCAACGTTAATTAGAGACGGACTTTCCGAAGAAAAGAATTATTCTTTTTTAGTGCCAAAAAAAGCCCATGATTACATTGTAACACATGGACTTTATAAAACTAAAAAATAGATATCTATTTTAGTGAGAACACTCATGGTCTCCCTCACCATGGGCTGTACAAACAGAATAATTTCCTTTACTACCTGATAACCATTGGTTCAATACATCTTTAACCTCACCGGTAAAACCTATAAATGCTTCAATTCCGGATAGTTTAAGATTATTGATTGCTCCTTGTCCCATTCCTCCTGCCAATAAAACATTAACGCCTTCTTCACTAAGATCTTTAGCTAAATTGCTTTTGCAACCACAAGATTCCGGCCCTTTAAATTCTTCCTCTTTTACAATGCTATTATCATCAGATAAAGTATAGATTGTAAACTTTTCACAATGACCAAAATGACTGTCAATTGATGTTCCTTTAGTTGGAATTGCTACTTTTCTCATACTGAACAATATTTTATTTTATTATTATTTTCTAATTAATGATTTGAGGGGATAAAAATAAGAATATTCTCAATATGTAATAGATTTAAATTATTTAAATTTTCATAAATGTTTTGGAATTTCAAAAACAAATTGAGTTCCCTTATTCACTTCTGATTCAACTTTAATCCTCCCTCCCATTAAATCTAACAGTTTCTTTACTATAGCTAACCCCAAACCAGATCCCTGACTATTAACAAGTGTAGTATTTTTTTCACCCTGAACTTTATAAAATCTATGAAAAACCCTATTTAACTGATCCTCAGCTATACCAATGCCGGTATCTGATACTATAAAATGAATATAATCCTGATCTTCCAATACTCTTAGTTCAACAGATCCCTCTGAGGTAAACTTTAATGCATTATGCATTAAATTGGTAATAATTTGTTTTAACCTGCCGGCATCAGTATGAATTAAACAATCACTGGAAAGCTTTTGAAGATCTAATTTAATTTCAACATTACTTTTCTCCAACCTGTTTTTCTCAGATATAATAACAGGTATTACATCATTCTTAATAAAAGGAACTAATATTATATCTTCCAGAAATAAGTTTGTTTGCCCTGTTTCAATCTTACTTAAATCTAAAACGTTATTAACCAATCCTAGTAAATATTCCGAATTACTATAAATTACCTGTTTATATGCATCAGCATCCTCTTCTGTATCATAAAGTTTTTGCACCAGGATATTTGAAAAACCAATAATTGCATTTAAAGGCGTCCTGATTTCGTGACTTATATTTTGCAAAAATGCAGTTTTAAGCTTATTACTTTCTTCTGCTTTTGTAACCGCTCTTTTTAAATCAGAAATATCATAAGCAAAACATATAAAGTGATCTATCTCAACATTTAACAAATCTAACTTTAAATGTTTAACAGCAGCATTGCTCTTTGATAATAAACTACACTCAAATGAATCTGAATTAATATCAATAGCTTTGCTTACATCTTTAAAACGATTTAAATCTTCGCTTTCTATAAATAATGAAAAGAAATTTTTTGCTATTAATTCGTCTTTGCTATAGCCTGTAATTGTATATACAGCAGGATTAACATCAATAATATCAAATTTATAGTCTAATACAAATATCCCATCGTTGGTATTTAAAAAATAGTTCCTTAATCGAGCCTCCCTATGCATCATTTCCTGATACATAAATTTACGATCTGTTATATCTTCCAGAATACCTAGAAAACCAATAACCTTATTCTCAATATTTATAATGGGAGACTTATGTGTTTCATACCAAATAATATTACTACTATCGTCTTTAACGTATGAGCTAATCTCACCCTTTACCGGAAGCTTATCTTCTCGCATTTTTACATACATATTATAAAACCGATCACATAATCTTTTATCAAGATTAAGGTCATAATCTGTTTTACCATATATGTCTTTAATGGATTTGTAACCTAAGGTATTCAGTAGTTTCTTATTAGCGTAAATATACTTAAACTCTGAATCTTTAATATAAATTTCTATATTCAGCTGGTTAAATATAAAGCTGAATTCATCGCAAACTACTAAACTATTATTTTCCTTGTTCTTTTCCTCTTCTAATTGATCTACCAATGAAAGTGCTTCTGTTAAATCAATCGAAGCATCTTTAATTTGAATATTCCGTAAAGTTTCTTTTAATCTATTGATTAAAACCACTTCTTCAGCTAAAACCATATCCCATCATATTTGACTTGAAAATATACTCAATAATTCACTTAAAACCAATAATAGGCTTTGTGAATATTAAATACCAAAGCCCATTCTATACCTAAACGTTTATGAGATAAAAGTATTGTTATGAAAAATAAAGATAGTAAACTCTATAGCTTAATCTTTCTTCTTTTTTTGTTACAATAAAACAGTGATACATTTTTCCGGAGAGACTATCCTATGGCCTAAATTGATATATAACAATCTATTGATTTGTACTTCAATTTTCCTGGATGTACTAAAACAATTAGACTAAACTGCTTTTAATACAGTTTAGGTTATGTTTGCAACCTTTTAGTTTACTTACAAAATCTCTTTTGGAATAACTTTTCTCGTCCAGGTTTTAAAACGTTTAAATTTATTGACTTCTGAATCAGGGTTATAGTCTAATGTTGTTTCCCAAGAGTTTTCTGGGCGGAATTCTTCTTCCATTCCATCTAAAACTCCTTTTGAAATTTTATCTGATTTAATTATAACGATACACTCCGTGTTCAAATTGGCACTTCTAGGATCCAGATTAAATGTTCCGATAACAGTTGTTTCTTTATCAATAACCATTGATTTTGCATGAAGTCCAAATATGGGTTTGTAGCTCAAGGCTTCTTGCAGTTCACCTGTCATTACTCTGGTTCGTTCTGCAGCATCAGGTCGAAATTCATATATGCGAACACCTGTTTTTAGTAATTTTTCTCTGTCGCTTTGATAACTACTGAATGCCTCTACGTTATCTGTTGATGCAAGACTATTTGTGATTATTCTGATTTTCACACCACGTTCAACTGCTTCTCTGAATAAATTTCGACTAAGCTCTGTTGTAATTAAATAAGGTGTCTGAATATCAATAGATGATTTAGCATGTTTAACAAGATCAATTAAGGCATTGGTAGTAACTCCGCCTCCACTCAGACCTTTATTACCATCGTTTTTACCTGGTATGTCTGAAATAAACTCCACATCATCCAGCCAAACAAGTTCTCCAGAGTTCTTTATTGTGTCGAATGTAGATGGTAAATTTGCGATACGTTCTCTCACCTGTGGCCAAAAATTATCTGGATTACAAGCATATTCATGAAGCTTATCAAATCTATTTTTAGGATAAACAATACCCGGATCTTCTTTCAATATATCAGTTACATTTATACTCAATGAGCTATTCCAAAATTCCTCAAAGGATTTATTTACTTGTTTTGATGCCTTACCTAACAAAAGAACATCCCTATCACGAAAATTATATTCATGATCATAGTCAAAATATTCATCAGCAATATTACGACCTCCAGTTATTACTATTTTACCATCAACAACAAAAGTTTTGTTATGCATCCGCTGATTGGCAGATCTAAAATCTGATGCAAACTTTTTGATTTTACTAAAAATATTCTTGCCCAAATTAACACCCGGGTTATATATTTTTACTGTAATATTTTCATGAGAATTAAACATTAAAATATCTTGTATGTCGGCATCAACCATTATATCATCAACAAGAATTCTAACCTGAACTCCTCTATCAGCCGCTCTTATTAAATAGTCACAAGCAATAAGTCCAACATTGTCCAATGAAAAGATAAAATATTGAATATCTATAGTCTTTTCAGCATATTCACTCAACCATGCCCTTGCCACCATAGAGCCACTGCCATCTTCCAGAACGTAAACGCCAGTGAGGGTATCCATACGCCCTTTAATATCTTCAAGTTCTTTGGAAAGAGATAAAGAGTTATCCCGATGAATACCAGCACAAAAATCAGTTTCCTGCTGTGTTTTAGTATTTGAATTACAAGAAATCAACGTCATCAAACTTATCATATAGTAAATGCTCAATTTCATAATTGATTCGATGTAAATTTTCATATTTGATATAGTTGCTACGGATGGTAATTTGAAGCGTAGGGCATTACGAAGCTTCTACCTATCATGTTACCAAGCCAAATTTGCATTTGGACACAAATTTAAATCTTTAATACAAACCGTCAAATCGCAGATTTGCGGAGCTGATTAAATGCACAAAAGTTCCTAAAACCATTGATCTACTTATGTTATTCATACACTATTAGGTGCTGACCTTTATAGGTTTTCTTTTATATAAAAATTTAAAGAATCCATATGAACTTTATTTTTAACCACAATTCCATTTTTATCAATTAAAGAATATTGAGGTATTCCATTTACATTATATTTCTCCTTTAATATAGTTTTCCAATTTCCTTTGCAGATTAAATGTTCACCTTTAAATTCTTCTCTTTCTATAATTTTCTGCCATGCCTCTATATTATAATCTGTACATATATTTAGAAGGACAAAATCCTTATTTTCAAACTGCTTAATCAATTTATTTTTCTCTGGTATTGATTTAATACACGGGTGACAATATGTACCCCAAAAATTAATCAATACTAATTTGCCGTGATAGTCATTAAGATTAATTGTACTACCATTAATAGATTGCAAATAAAAATTTGGAGCTTTATCTCCTTCTTTTAATAAATTTTTAGCTTTATACGCTTTTTCAATAGTATCTTTTCTATCAGATATCATATTATACATAATTGAATCTGTAATTAAATCTGCATTTCTATCAATAAATCCGTTTATGGCTATCATCTGCTTATTGTAATCCAACTCATTCATTTTTAACAATACTTTCTTTAATAGTAATTTAGTTGCCCTATTTGTTATATAAAATGATACTGCTTCCTCTTTAAGAAGATTCGCTAAAGAATCAATATTCTCTTGACAAAACTGAATGTACAGTTCGGGTGTTGAATATTTGTGACTTAGTAAAGTGTCATATTTTTCAGGTCTTACATATTCCAGTAGTTGTGTTGAACTAAACAGCCAATAATGCTCCATATTAGTAACCATATCAACAACCTCTCTGTTATTAGAGTATTGCTTGAAAGCATCATAACGATATCCATATTGAGACACTTTCTTTACAATTTTATTATTGGCAATATTCTCTTTTTCAATTTCAATAAACTGTAAGGGAATATTTTTAAAATTAGATATTGAATCCAGTGTTTCTAATTGCCTATTATAAAAACGATTAACTCTTTTGTTATAGCTACTTACACTCTCTTTTTCTTGTGGAAATAAATTTGCGTATTCTTTGTTTTTGGTTAGATATTCAGAAAAAGTACCTGTCTTTCCTTTGCACTTAACGATATCTTGTAATAAATTTCCATTTCTATAATTAATATCTACCTCAAGTGTATCGTTCGGAATAAGGAAAAATTCAGCTTCGTGCTTGTTAGAATATAAAGAAATATAAATTGGGTATGTTAAATCGATATCGATAGTTAAGACAGTATCATTCTCAAATACCAGATCTTCAAGTGAGACATTATAGGGCAAAGGGTTTGCAATTAATAATTTGTAATACTTCGGTTTGGTACAATTTTGAACATTAAATATTACCCTCGATGTGCTATTGGGTGTAAAAGAGAAAGAATTGTTGCTTTAATGCTTACAGCTTACAATAGTCAATAAAATTGCTAACGTAAAAAATAGTTTTTTCATGTATAAGGAATTAAGTTTTTCTGAGGTTTAAATTTAACAGATTGGGCATGAAGCGTAAGTGAACATTAACCTCGCATCACTTCCACTTATCACAAAGCCATAGCGTTGTATTTGCTTTTTTCTTATCCATTTTAATAGCCAAATCAAAGATTTGGCGCTGCTCTCCGAAGCTAAATACCTATCAAAATGAGTCGGCTCACTTATGTTTTATTAGCCATTGTTGTGGTGTGGTCGTTTTTATAGAAGAGTCAAGCCAACTTTACGCCCTAAGCCTTCTTCAAATATTTTGAATAAAGTCGATATTTGAATGTCAATCTTGCCGTTTTCTAGTCGAGATATATAACTCTTCTTTGTCCCTGTCTTAGCAGCTAATGCCTCTTGGGTCATATGTGCTTCTTTCCTGGCTTCCTTAATCATTTCTCCAATAACGAAAGCTTTTGATTTAACCTCAAATTCATCTCTCTTCTCTGTTCCTAACTTTCCGTATTTGATGTCTAGAAGCTCATCAAAATTCTTTGCATCTCTTATTGTTTTCATTATTTGTCTCCTCCTTTTTTGTCAAAATAGTCTTGCTTAATTTTTAGTGCTTTATCAATTTCTTTTTTTGGTGTCTTTTGACTTTTCTTTTGAAAACCATTAAAAAGAACTACAATACGCCCAGAGTCAAAGCAACAGAAGATTCTAAAGATGTCACTTCCAACTTTTACTCTTATTTCATAAAGTCCGTCTGTTCCTTCAATGTGCTTCAAAAACTTCTGTGGAATTCTGTCCACCGTTCGAATTACTTTAAAAACATATTCTATCTTTTCCTGAACTGTCATGTCTAGTGAAACATAGAACTCAATAAAATAATCTTCAAAAAATTCAATTTCTCTAGTCATGAAGCAAAATTAACAAGTATGTTAACAATTTCAAAGAATAATTTAAGGAATTGTTTTTAATTTTAGACGCCTTGCGCTATGCACAACAACGGTTAGCTAGATGAAGCGTATGGCGATTTAACGAACCACACTTCCTAAAAGCTACGAACGCCATATGCTTTATACTAGCGTGTTGCCAGTAGTTATTTCTAATTAAAGTTCTTTCCCCTCAGAAAATATCTCATGCTTTATAGGACTCAAATTATACTTCACACTTTTTCTACCTTTTGCCTTATCAATGATTTCACTTACAATAATTTCAGTTGCAAATTCCTTATTTGATTTGTAATAAAATGAAACTATACCTTTCTTAAAGTTTGTTGCAAAAAAGTTATTTCTTAATAGATAGAAAATTGCTTGATGCATATCATTCATCATTTTTTTTCTATTGTACATGACGTCCATATATTCAGGTCTTTTAACGACTAACTCATTTGTCTGAGAGAAGGTGCTGTCAATGAACTCAATTAAACGTTCCACAATAACATTTTCTTCTTCATCTGTAAAATCCTTTCGATATAATTTATCCTTAGCTTCTTTTTTAATGTAGTCAACAAATACGTCTGCATCAATTATACTCACAATACTATTGTCTAAATATTTTGTGTCAATATTATACAGCATTTCATGATTGAACTTAATTTGCTTTTGATATTGAGGTTTCACAACCTTAATTGTGTCTGTAACTTGTGGTTTCTTTGCAAACACTCCAAGTTGTGAAAATGCAATCACTAATAAAATTATTATTTTCTTCATAGTATGTTATTTAATTACTGGCAACTATTCATAAATGCACCATTTAAAATATAACCGTCATTAATTACTGTTATAACAACATTTTAGTGTTATATCCGTCATATTATTACGTATATATCTCATTTAGGAGCAATATTTTTTCGCGTTAATTATAATTCAAAAGTTGAATATACTTCATTCATCTTCAAATATTTCATTTTTACATCAAAAAGTTATCTACAATATATAATAAAGAATTATTATAAGGACCAAGGAGAAGGGACAAAGAAAAAAGGAAAAGGGTAGAAGGTGGAATAAAGCATAAGGAAAAGGGAAAAAGTTGAAACTAGTTATTAAGGTACAAGATGCAATCTTGCACCAGCGTGAGCTCCTACGAGATGGAACCAAACTTGCACAATTTTGAGGTATCTATTGCTAATTCTAATGGTCTTCTCTGGTATGACCAGGATATGACGTTGTATTGACTATGATTTTACTATGCTTATTTTATGCACTTTCTTCGGTTCCTTAGAAGCAATGCCCACGCAAAGAACAATCAAAGAAAATGCATCGACAACACAACCACAATACAACCACAATACAAAGAAATAGCAATGGCTATGCAAAGGATAAGCAATGACTATGCATAGAAATAGCATAGGAATAGCAAAGAAATGCAAAGCCTTAGCAAAGAAAAGTCAAAAAAAACCCCAAAACAGCCAAAACCTGGAATATTTTTGGCCTAAAACGTGATTTTGTGGAATATTTTTGTCGTTTTTTGCGATTTTCCGGAATATTGGCCCTTTTTTTAGCCTTTAGGGCATAAAACAGTTTTCACTCAAAATTCTTTCCACCTCACAAACAATGAGTTACAAACGTAAAAAGTTACAGTAAAATTACAGTAATTTTTTTTATACTTCTCAGGTCACTACTTTAGCACTACAAGCTGAGAGCAAAGCGCCAGAAGCATAGCGCTGTATACAATAAACACTATGCCCTTTGCACTTAACTCTAGGCGATAAAATCAGCCGATACTTGTTCAACCCGGACTCTGTTATAACCTGATCAGCGATAGCAGAGCTTACAAAATCAAAAAGTCATGGGAACATATAACAAAGGAATCAACGGAAAATTCACAGGAAAAGTAGGAAACACCATGTGTAGTCAATGGAAAGATATCTCTGTTATGAAATCGCTACCAAATTTTAGTAAACACAAAGTTAGTGAAAAACAATGGGCACTCTCAGCTGTCGCGCCTCTCCCTCAACTCCCGCACATGCAATGTCATTAAGTCATGGGAACTCAGCTGCCGCGCGTGTCCCCACGCGTGGTTTTATTTTACAACTATAACTCCTTCTATTAAACCTAACTCTCCACTATAATCTTTTGCACTACTGTATACATACTCTTCTGGTTTATATACAATACCTTCTTCTACCGGATTATTATGAATATAACTTATTTTCTCATCAATAACTTTATTACTCCATAGTTCTATAGGTTTATTATCATGACGCCAAAACTGATACTTTTTAACATTCGAAGATTTTTCTCCTGCTTTTACAAACTGATCTAATAACCAATCCTTTCTACTTTCATTTTCATTTTCTTGTATTGCTTTTATTATAGCTCGACTTGTAAAACGTTTAAAATCTCTCAACAAAATCTCTGGTTTTAATTCTCTTATACTTTTAAATACCAAATGCATATGATTTGTCATTATGCACCATGCATATAACTCCATGCCCTTTTCTTTTTGACAATACTGCAAACTATTGATGATTACATCTTTATATTCATTCCTGGTAAATACATCTAACCACTCTACAACTGCAAAACTTACAAAATATACTCCTTCAGGATTATGAAATTTATAGTTTCTACTCATAGCTTTTTTCTATTAGTTTTGATTGTTTGAAGAATTAAAGATAGATATTTAGCATCAAAAGTTAAATCCTTTATATTTGAAAGATATATTATATAACACGCGTGAGGACACGCGCGGCAGCATGAGGTAAATTCACAGGAAAAGGTGGAAACACCATGAGTAGTCAAAGGAAAGATATCTCGGTTATGAAATCGCTACCAAATTTTAGTAATCACAAAGTTTGTGAAAAACAATGGGCACTCTCATCTGTCGCGCCTCTCCCTCAACTGCCGCACATGCAATGTCATTAAGTCATGGGAACTCAGCTGCCGCGCGTGCAATGTCAACTATAACAGCTAAATTAGAAACGATTATATAAATTTGATTATCGAAATTCTCACACATTGCCTGTCACGATTTGTAAGGAAGGATAACAAAAGTGTCGAGTTCTATTTGGCAATTAAAAGCAAATTCAAACCTTTGAATACTAACACAACAACGCTAATTTTAAACATTTTTTAACACACTTTATTTTTTTACTAGTCTATTATTCCCTCTATCTCTGACTATTCTCATGTGTTTTTACTAATTTTGCCGGCTGGTTTAACTGAATTTGGTTTTAGTTTAAATTAAGAATATTCAGAAGCTTACATTAAATCTATTAAGTAATAGATTCATGATATCAATTTTCATTATTCAATGATAGAAAAGCTTCACCTTAAAAAAAGAAAAATAAATAATAAATCATATGAAATTTACATTCTCTTTTATTGACAAACGACAAGGTTCTGTTAAAGATGATATCTTATCAGGACTTACAGTAGCTCTTGCGCTTGTACCTGAAGCTGTAGCTTTTGCTTTTGTAGCTGGCATCTCTCCTATAATTGGACTTTACGGCGCATTTATGATGGGATTGATAACTGCTGTTTTAGGAGGCCGTCCCGGAATGATTTCAGGAGCAACCGGTGCTCTTGCTGTAGTAATGGTTAACCTGGTTCTTGAAGGAAATAAATTGGGTGCTCCCGGTGATATGATGGGAATTCAATACTTGTTTGCAACTATTATCTTAGCCGGGTTATTTCAAATGTCAGCCGGATTCTTAAAACTAGGAAAATTTATTCGTATGGTTCCTCAGTCTGTAATGATGGGATTTGTGAATGGTTTGGCCATTGTGATCTTTAAGTCGCAAATAGGAATGTTTAAAGTAGGCGACAATTACTTAACCGGATCACCTCTATTCATCATGATAGGATTAGTTGGTTTAACTATGGCTATTATGTATTTCCTTCCTAAGTTTAGCAAGAAAATACCTGCAGCTCTTGTTGGAATTATCGTAGTTTCTCTGATTGTTATTTTAGGAGGAATAGAAACTGAAACCGTGAGATCATTTGTTGTTGCTAAAGGTGGAACTGGAATTAAAGCAGGATTACCTCAGTTCAATATTCCTATGATTCCATTTGATTTAGAAACATTAAAATTTATTTTACCATACGCACTCATTTTAGCCACAATTGGATTAACAGAATCTTTAATGACCCTTACTTTGGTTGATGAACTAACAGAAACCAGAGGTAGTGGTAACAGAGAATGTGTTGCTCAGGGTGTTGCTAATATAACTAACGGATTTTTTGGAGGTATGGGTGGTTGTGCCATGATTGGTCAAAGTATCATCAATATCAAATCAGGTGGTAGAGGTCGCCTTTCTGGTATTATCGCTGCAGTTGCTCTTTTAATGTTTATTCTGTTTGCTTCCTCATATATCGAAATGATTCCTATTGCTGCACTGGTTGGTGTAATGTTTATGGTTGTTATCGGTACATTTGCATGGAGTACATTTAAAATTATAAATAAGATACCTTTAGCTGATGTGGTTGTAATTGCCCTTGTTACCATTCTTACTGTTATATTCGATTTAGCCATTGCTGTTGCTGCCGGAGTAATTGTATCTGCTCTAGTATTTGCCTGGGAAAATGCAGTAAAAATACGCGTTTCAAGTGTAACTGACGAACATGGAGTAAAACATTATATTGTTCACGGACCTTTGTTCTTTGCAGCAACAACATCATTCATCAACAGCTTTGATGTAAAAAATGACCCTAAAGAAGTGGTTATTTCGTTTGAAGAATCAAGAATCATGGATCAATCTGCAATAGAAGCGATTAATAAATTAGCTGAAAAATATCAATTGATTGGAACAAATGTTCACTTAAGATATTTATCACCAGATTGCGTTAAATTGATTAAAAAGGCCGAAAAAATATGTGATGTTAACGTACTAAAAGATCCTGATTATCATGTAGCAATTAATAACTACCGTAAAAAAGCTGAAGCTTTAAAAACAGTATAAATTTAAGCTACCTATATTATATCAAAAGTCTGCACTCAAATGCAGACTTTTTTTTATAAATAGATGTTTAGTTATAAGACTCAGACAACGATTTTTCTTTTTTATAAGAAAGATATAAGTAATGCAATACCCATTAAATCCATCTAAATAGAACAGTTAGTCATAAAAAAAAGAGTCTTTATAAAAACAGTAATACACTTACAATTAATTGAACTATTTTGCATTCTTAATTATGCAATTTAATGACTAAAATACAGACAAAAACAACCAGTTTTTTCATTGCAATTGCCTTAATAACAGCAGGCCTTCTTACCTCGTTATTATTATGGAAGAGCACTCAGATTCTTAAGAATGAGGCTATAGAAAAGATGCTTTACCAAACTCAAAATCAGGCTAACAATTTCGAAAAGGAATTAACCCAATTAAAATATATAACTCAATCTACCGAAGCTTTATTAAACGCCATTTACCCTAAAGAAGGTATTACCCCTGATAATATTGAACAAATCAAAGAAGAACTGAGTAAACATATGGTTTTACTCGGCAACAAAATGAATGCACTCAGCACCTGGATTGTGTTTAATCCGGACATTATTCCTAAACACCAAAATTTAGCTTTTTATGATAAAGACAGAGATGGATTATTTGAAAAAGCCGATCCTTACAATATTGATTCTATTAATCCAAACTCAGAAACCATAAAATGGTGGACAGAAGCCATAAAAAAGGGTGAAATATGGACTGAACCCTATTATTGGAAACTCTGGGATATGGAACTGATAACCTATTCTAAAGCAGTATATATTAACAATATATTTATTGGATGCATTGGTTCTGATATTGATTTTACACAAAAAATGAACGATTGGAATAATACAAAGCTGTATTCAAGCGGGTATTATGTTCTGATTAATGAGGATCAACAATTTATACTTCATCCGGAATTTGCTCATCAGGATATGGATGAAGCACTTCCTCCAAGTCTTTCTGATTACATAAAAACAAATTTAAAGAATGCCGATTCAGGATTTATTAATTATGAATTTTCTGGCATTAAGAAAGAAATGGCATTTAAAAACCTTTCTAACCATTGGGCACTCTTATCTATAGTACCTGTCAAAGAAATTTATAAGCCCATATATCAATTTGGTCATTATATATTAATCACCTTGTTATTAGTAATAGTAATTTCCATTTTAGTTGCTGTAATTTTTAGCCGAACCATAACATCTCCCATTGAAAGGCTTGGAGTATTATTTAATGAAGCAAGAAATGGTAATTTAACCGTTCGTTCAAACATAAAAACCAACGATGAGCTGGAAGGCTTAGGAAATCAATTCAACTTTTTCCTGAACCAAATGCAAACCATGATTACTCAATTAAAAGAAAAAGAATGCAGCCTGATTGATGCAAAAGAAAAAGCCGTTGAATCAGATAAATTAAAAACTGCATTTCTCGAAAACTTAAGTCACGAAATAAGAACACCTCTTACCGGTATTGTTGGATATGCAGAACTTTTAATAACAGAAGGATTTACAATAAACGAGAAAAATGAGTTTTTAGAAACAATACAGAAAAATAATGATAACCTGCTCCAATTTGTTGAAGATATCATTACTTTTTCAAAACTGGAAAGAGGAATTATTCATAGTCACAAAAACGAATTTAAGCTACATAAATTAATCAATGATATACACCTTGAATTAACACCTCTCTTCAGGGATCAGAATGTTCAAATCAATTTCTCAACCAAAATAAAAATTGAAAATCCGGATATTTACATAGCAACCGACTATACATTATTAATTAAATTACTCAAGATATTATTAGAAAATGCATTTAAGTTTACTTCAAAAGGTAGTGTTGAATTAAAAAGCTATTCGTCTGAAAATAAATGGGGTTTCTATATTAATGATACCGGAATGGGAATTCCTGCAGAGCAACACAACCTGATTTTTAAGAAGTTTTATAAATACACTGATGATAAAACGAAAATATACAGAGGTGTTGGAATGGGATTAGCCATTGCAGAAGAGATTATAAAAATATTGGATGGATCTATTTCGTTGATTTCAGAACAAGGCAAAGGATCTACCTTTAAAATTGAATTTAATTTGGACTAAACATATTGTTTAAAAGAAAAGGAATAAATATAACAATGCCTTCTGATAAAAATGATATATTAGCATCTGCCCTCCTCAATAACAATTATCAATTACAACTTTAATGATTTACTTTAAATTAAAAACTTTTGCAAAAGCAAAAATACTATTTTGTGCCTTAATCTTTTCAGGCTTAAATACTTTTGGTCAGAACAATAGCCATTCTGACCTTGATATGGAAATAGAAAATATTATTTTAAAAAAAGATTCAGTTCAATTAGAACAAATATTAAAGGAAAACAACCTCAATATTAATTCTGTTATATATAACGTAACACCTTTATTTTTAGCTTGTCATAAGCCCGATAGTTTATTTATTAATTGGATGCTAAAAAAAGGGGCATCACCAAATGTTATTTCACGATATGGAACTGTTGGAAACTGGATTTTAGAAAAGAAAAATCATACAGGCATCTTTAATATGCTACTTGATTATGGTTTTGATCCAAACATCGAGAGCATGGCATACTGGCAAAATAAAAAAGAAACTCATCCAGAGGAGATTCCGGATTGGCTAAATAAAGCCTTTCAAAAAATTAAAGAAAACAATCTTAAAACAGAGCATCTTCCTTATTTTGCTTATACAGATCCTTCTGATGATTTAATATTAGCCATATCTATTGTAAGAGACAGTACCTTAACTTTAACAAAAAGACTTCTTGACTACAAATTAGATGTAAATATGACAGATAAAAAGGGTGTAACACCCATTTTCTACGCTGTTCATTATAAAAATACTGAAGCACTACAATTATTTATTAAAAAAGGTGCTAACGTAAATCACCTGCTTACACCTCCTGTAAGTTCTATGTACAAGGATAGTCCTATTTTTAATAATAAAATTACGCCTCTTATTATGTGCATGCAGGAAATAGAACAAGACCCGAAGCTTTTAAATCAAGAAGAAACACTGTCTATTATAAAAATTCTTTTAAAGGCTGGTGCAGATATTCATCATCAAACAGCTCAGGAAAAAATTTCAGCATCAGACATTGCCAATAAATTAAACAATAAAGAAATCAACAAACTTTTTAAAAAGTACGGTAAATAATTGAAAATTATTTTACGGCAAATAAACGAACTTTAAAAATCACATTTACAATCAAATATATATTACCAGACGCTGCATCAAAGCTATTCTTTGATTGTTAAAAAAAATAATATATCAAATGGCGTTAAACATTTTTAAAATACCCATGTTTAACTCTCAAACAAATTTAATATACACTAGATAAAATAAACAAAATGAATAAAAAAGATTTGAATATTACATTCGCAGGTGGCAAACTTACAATACTTGGTAATGACGTTAAAGTTGGTGATAAAGCACCAGAATTTACTGCCTTAAATAAAGATTTACAACCTGTTAAACTTTCTGACTTTGACGGAAAAGTTAAATTAATTGTTGTTTATCCATCAATCGATACAGGTGTGTGTGCTGCACAAAACAGACGTTTTAATGTTGAGGCAAATAAACTAGAAGATGTTGCTGTAATATCTATTTCTTGCGATTTACCATTTGCTCAATCTCGTTTTTGTGGAGCTGAAGGTTTAGAGAACATACTTACTTTATCGGATCATAAAGATCTTGATTTTGGAGAAAAATATGGTTTTATAATTGAAGAACTTAGATTACTAACCCGAGGTACTGTAATTATTGATAAAGACAATACTATCAAATACATTGAGTATGTACCTGAGGTTACTAATGAACCAGATTACGACAAAGCATTAGAAGAAGTTAAAAAATTATTATAAAGTATCCACCCCATAATTAGAAAAAGCTGCTTTAGTTATTTAAACCAAAGCAGCTTTTTGTTTTATACTATAAATTGAATCAAAAGTTGAAACCCAAGTTTTAATGCTTCGCATACATATTTCTCGTTTGACCACAGTTGTAAATATAAATACAAACATTTAGGGATAATATACCTAAGAAATAGTGTTTACACACGAAGTTTTTAAAAATGATTCGGATTATATATGTCAACCTAGGGTTGAATCTAATGATGTAAAAGGCTGAAGGCCTTAAATATCACAACAAGGGGTATCGCCCCTTGTATTAGTCGATATGTAAACATCAGGCTGTAAGCCTGAAACTTATGGTTGATGATGTTTCAGACTTACAGCCTGAGTGGGCGTTTCTTCCAAAACCTTGGGGTGTTACCCCAAGTTATGATGTATAAGGCTTTCAGCCTTTTAATCCTACACTTTTAACCCTTGATTGACATTAATAATAAAAACTCGTAAACAGTTCACAGATAACTAAATTCAGCAAGACAAAACTATTTATCTTAATGTAAAAAAGCTGCTTTAGTTATTTAAACCAAAGCAGCTTTTTATTTTATACTAAAATTGAATTCTATTCCTGAATTTCTGCCGTATACTTATCAATTACGCAAGCAACAGAAGCATCTCCTGTAACATTTACAGTTGTCCTTACCATATCTAAGATTCTGTCTACAGGCAAAATAATTGCAATCCAGGCCGGATTTAATCCTACCGAGTTTAACACAATCATCAGCATTACAATCCCTGCACTTGGAACTGCAGCTGAACCAATACTGGCTAAAGTAGCTGTTAAAACAACGGTTATTTGTTGTCCTAATGACAAATCAATCATATGCATTTGAGCAAGAAATACCACTGCTACGGCCTGATAAAGACTTGTTCCATCCATATTTACAGTGGCTCCGATAGGAAGTACAAAACCCGCAGTCTTTTTATCTACACCCAGATTTTCCTCTACACATTCAAAAGTAACCGGTAATGTTGCAGCACTGGAACTGGTTGAAAATGCCAATGCCTGAGCTGGACTGATTCCTTTAAGAAAATCCATGAACTTACGTTGAGGAACCAATAATTTTAAAATAGTCGGATAAATAATAAAAGCCATCAATAACAATCCTATTAGAACAGTTAATGAATACCATCCCAAACCTTTGAAAATTTCAACAATTTTACCTGGATTATCACCTGCGATATTATTAACAACCCCAGCCATCAATGCAAATACAAAAAACGGAGCACCTTTCATTATCAGGTCAACCATTTTTATAAATACCTCTGATGCCCCTTCAACAAATTGAATCACCACTTTTCCTTTATCAGCCGGGATATACAAAAGTGCAATGCCAAAGAAAATAGCGAAAAATATAATATGCAACATGGAACCATTCCCTGCCAAAGAATTAAAAATATTAACAGGTACCAGATCAACCAAAGGCTTCAATGGTCCCCCTTCTTCATTAGTTCTGTATTTAGATACGATCTCATCGTTTTTATGCAGTTCCAGCTGTTGCTTCTTTTGTGCGATTCGTTCCAGATATTCCAATTTATCTAAATAGTGAATATCATCTCTGATCTTCACATGCTCCTGATTGGCCCAAAGCTCATAAGATATTCTATTGTCGATTCTCACTTCATCAGAGAGCGCTTTTCCAGGACTAATCAGATTCACCAAAACCAATCCCAGCGAAACAGCTAAAACAGTTGTAAACAAATATAAGATCAGCGTTCTAATTCCCAGTTTCCCCAAATCCTTTGGATTACCAAGACTCACGATTCCACTTATTATTGAAAACAGAATTAAGGGAATTGCAATAAGCTTTAATAAATTAATAAAAATAGTACCAAAGGGATCAATCCAGTTTTTTGTAAATTCCTGCCAACCCAAATAACCGGAAAGCACGGCCCAGATTGCACCTAAAACAATTCCAAAAATGATTTTAATATAAAGAGGAATATTCTTCATTATTATAAAATTTTCAATTAGAATAAACCTGAATCCGACTTAAAATTTTAATCTAAATCAGGTTATAAACAAAAAAAGTATAAAGCAAGAATGTTTACTTTATACTTATTTAATTAAATATCAATATTTTATTAGCTATACATTTTATTCAGGTAAATCATATCTACCATAACCATAGCAGCCATAGCTTCAACAATAGGTACAGCTCTTGGTAAAACACAAGGATCATGTCGTCCTTTCACTGTAGAAACAATCTCCTCACCTTGTTTATTTACTGTATTTTGCTCTTTTAAGATCGTTGCAATAGGCTTAAAGGCAACGTTCATATAAATATCTTCTCCATTGGTGATACCCCCCTGAACACCACCAGATCGATTTGTTTTTGTACGAACCTGATCTCCATCCATAAAAAACTCATCATTATGTTGAGATCCCATTAACTCTGTAGCTTTAAATCCTAAACCGTATTCAAAACCTTTAACAGCGTTGATTCCCAACATAGCTTTACCCATTTGAGCATGGAACTTATCAAAAACAGGCTCTCCCAAACCAATTGGCGCATTTTTTACAACACAGGTAATTACTCCACCTACTGAATCCTTATCTCTGCGAATCTGATCGATATAATCAATCATCTTTTCAGCTATTTCAGCATCCGGACAACGAACAATATTATCTTCAATTTTAGATAAGTCTAATTCAGAATATGATTTATCTAATTTAATAGATCCAACCTGCGAAGTATATGCAGCTATCTCTACGCCATATTTTTTTAGAATCAATTTGGCTATTGCTCCTGCAACAACACGTGCAATAGTTTCACGAGCTGATGAACGACCACCACCTCTATGATCACGGATTCCATATTTACTTTGATATGTATAATCGGCGTGAGATGGTCTGTAAACATCTTTAATATTACCATAATCTTTTGAACGTTGATCTGCATTCCAGATTACAAAACCAATTGGTGTTCCTGTTGCTTTACCGTCTAATACACCTGAAAGAATCTCAACCTTATCTTTCTCATCTCTTGGAGTAGTAATTGCACTTTGTCCCGGTCTGCGACGATTTAATTCACCTTGAATAAAATCCATATCTATATCCAAACCAGGCATCACACCTTCAATTACTCCGCCAACAGCTTTACCATGAGACTCACCAAATGAAGTCAACTTAAAAAATTGTCCAAAAGAATTACCTGCCATATTTAAATTGATTAAAGATTAAAGACCGGATACAACAAAATCAATATTGCATCAGCACTTTAATCATCATTGATTGCTTATTATATGATTTAAATCACAAAAATAGAAAAGTTATCTTATAAAACTTAGTCTATTACCAATAGATCGTTAGATTTTAGACACAAGACACAGGACTGATTTACAAATTGCTTAATTTATATCTTAAAAATAGCAACAAATCTGCGCATCATCACCTATTAATCAACACCTTACAAATACCAACAAACTATTAATTAAATTATTAAATAAAAAAGCCCATTTTCAATAGAAAACGGGCTTTATATCATTAATGATTATTTTATCAATTCTTTTATAGATTATGAACATCCACAACCACCAGAACCAGAACCATCAGAGCCACAAGCTCCGCTTTCGCATCCTGTTTCAGCACCGCTTCCGCAACCACAACCAGAACCACAACCACCGCCACCTACTGCAGCCATAATTTCAGAATCTGTAGCTTCACGAACTTCTTTAACAGCTCCACAGAAAAATAAATCATCACCTGCTAATGGGTGGTTAAAGTCCATTTTAACATGCTCGTCAGTAATATCTAAAACGATTCCATTTAAACGATTTCCATGAGCATCTTGCATAGGTACCATGTTTCCAACTTTAATTAAGTCTTCATCCATTGAACCGTTTACCTCAAATATATTTTTTGGAATCTCTACTTTAGCTTCTTCATTAATTTGACCATAAGCCTCATCAGCTTTAAGCTCAAATTTAAATTCTTCACCAGCTTTTAAACCTTCTAATTTATCTTCGAACATCTGTAACATTCTTCCTGTTCCGAAAATAAATTCAAGTGGCTTTTCTTCGCTAGTCTCCTCAACAATCTCCCCTTCAAACCCATTCAAACGTAGTACGTAAGAAAGAGTCACCATTTTGTTTCTTGAAATTTCCATATGTATTTCTTTTAATAGTATCTAAATCAAAATATTTGTACAAAGAAAGTGAGTTTTTTATAATTAACAAAAATCACATTCTTAAAAAAAGACAAAATAATCCGAAATTCAAACTTTAAACTCTTTTATTTCATAAAAAACACTAAAATTTAACAAGCTTTAAGTGTTTTGTACGATTGAGAGTAATGAAGCATTTGCTCTGCATATTCAGTGTTATAATCAATCAAAACATCAACAATATCTTTACCCTGATATACCAAATTCAGATTCGGATTTAAGAATCCTGTAAAAGGCGGAATATTTAACTTTTCAAATCGTTCCAATATCTCTTTATGCAACTCATAATCAATCTCTATCCCATATCCTTCAACTATATTTTTAGCTGCATCATAATCACCTTCCGACTTAATACGTTGAATCTCCTTAAGAAGTTCGCCAAATAACTCATTTAATTTATCGTAATCATGAATTACCACATAAGTTTTATCTTCTTTCTTAACCAATTCAACTATTTCACCATTTCCTTTTTCAAACACCCACTTACTGATTAACTGACGGTTACGCATGTGAGCCTGCTCAATTTTATCGCCTAATTTAATTCGGGTAATCTGAGTTAACAATCCATTGCGTAAATAGCTGTTATAATGTGCTAGTGCAGCATCTAAATCAGGAATCAAGCCTAACTCAAGAGCCTTAGGATGATACATAAAATATAGGCCGTATAAATCGGCCCTAGTTTCTTCAATTACAGATCCAAAAGATTTTAAAGAATCGGATGTAACTCCGGGCATCATTTTTCCGGAACCATGACCAACACACTCATGAAGATGTGTATGAAGATTATCTGCTAAAGCACCATATTTCTTTTCCAGTTCAACCTCTTTATCTGAAAAGCTAAACTCTTCAGCAAACCCTGTACTCAATGCAGCCTTATGATGTGCATTTGAAATATTCGTTAAAGTAACTGATTTAGAACCATGCTCCTCTCTGATCCATTCTGCATTTGGTAAATTAATACCCAGCGGACTCGCAGGATAACAATCTCCACCCAACATCACTGCATTAATGGCATTCAGCGAAATACCTTTAATCTCATCCTTTTTATACTGACTATCTACAGGAGAATGCTTTTCGAACCAACTTGCATTTTCAGCAATAACTTTAGCTCTTTGCGTTTCTTCATCATCTTTAAGCTGAACTACACCTTCCCAGGTTGCCTTCATCCCCATTGGATCTCCATAGGTTTCAATAAATCCATTGATAAAGTCAACATCTCCGGAAAGCGCCTTAACCCACAATATGTTAAACTCATCAAAAGTTTCTAAATCACCGGTTATATAAAATTGAATTAACGAATCCAGAATAGCTGTTTGTTCTTCATTTTCAACAAACTCTTTGGCTTTTTGCAGATTATCTACAATAAGCTCAATTGAAGAACTATAAAGGCCATCTTTTTTATAAACTTCTTCTTTAATAGTGCTTTCCTTAACCAACTTAGAATTTAAACCAAATGACACCTTTTTATTGGTTGCGTTTTCTTTTTGTTGTTGATAAAACGCCTCAACTTCCTGTTGATTGATATTTTCATAGAAATTATTTGCAGAAGATGTTATTAAATCTGATTCCGGGTTTGTATTTACCCTCTTTGAATAATATTTCGGATCAAAGATTAATTTCTTCAATATGTCCAAACGCTCAGATTTTAAATGCTCTTCTGTAATTCCATTAACGCCGGCTTGTAGTTTATTGATCCATACTTCAAATGATTCCTGACTGAACTTAGGTTGAAATTTATCTGTACTATAATGATGATGAATACCCGATGAAAACCAAGCTTTTTTTAAGTAAACAACAAAATCATTCCACTCAGAATTATTCTCATCCTTAACACCTAAATAAATAGCTTCTAATATATCTCTTAAGAATAAATTGTACTTTCCATGCTGGTCCCAAAGAATATCTCTACCTGCAATTGTTGCCTGAGACAAGTAGTAGATATATAATTTCTTTTTTAAATCCAATTTTTCAAATCCAGGTATTTCAAACCTTAGAATTTTTATATCATCAAATTTTTCTGCGTATACTTCCATTTCAATTACGGTTTCTATTAAAACACTTTATTCCATTATTGGTTCTCAAGGGTTCTTACATCTACGTCCTTATATAAAACCCATTTGCCTTTTTCCAACACATAGCTATCATATGAAAAGTCAGGTCCATACATACGATAATTACCTTTATACAAACTACTTGGAGGAGACAAATGATCTAAAACAAAGCGTTCATTATGTTTTTCATATTTTAGCATCATATTAGCACTCGCTGCATACTCAAATACCAAACGTTTATCAATAACTCTTTCCTGTTGAAATACGGAGTGTCCAAACTTAGGAGTCACATTATCCATCACTATTAATGGATCCACAACTTTCTTCTTGGTCATTTCATCGTTTGGCTTATATCCTACAAGCATATAATATGTTCCATAGGTTTTATCTTTTACAGAAATCATATCATAATAAACTGCACCATACCATTTTCGCGGAGACAAGACTGCCTTTTCGGGCGAACGCATTCTATCCGAATCATCGTTTAACTCATAATATTTTATCTCGCCATCTTTATGTTTACAAATAACTGCACCATAAAATAAATGTGTTGAGTTCTCTAAAGGAATATTCCATGTACATAGTTTAACTCTTTTATCCTCAGATATTAATGTTGAGATACGTGTTAATCCTTTAAATGCATCATTAAAATACTCCTTACTTGCCCAAAGAATCCTCATCCTTTGCACAATTGAATCATTAAGCGCAATTTTTTCTTTTTTAGATTCCCTGTATTTCAACTGTTCAAACATGCAAATAGTTGCAATATCTTTGTATTGACGATATATTTTGCCATCTGCTTTAAAAGAAAAAGTTAATGGATACAAGTCCAGCTCTCCTTCTGCCAATCGGGATAAATGCAGTCTAAATTCCCCTACCCCTCTTTTGTCTTTATGCGAAAAAGATTTGTCCATAAAATGAATTACCTGACGATTATAAACATCACCAAAAACAATATACCAATCCAGTCTGTAAACAATTCCATCCTTATAGGTATTGTAATAAAACACTTTATATTTTGAATCACTTGAGTTGGTAATTTGTATATATGCTGAATCAGGCACAATAATATCTTCATTAAAAGTTTTTAAAAAGGTTGTAAACACCTTTTCAAATTCAGCCAACTGATATTCCTTTTCATGAGGATCTTCTAGATGTGATATTTCACTTACCTTCTTTTCCAAATCCCCTATTTTTAATTGAGCCTGAGATAATGATGCACAAAATAAAAATAACAAAACAAACAAACGATATATATACATTATTATATATTTTAATATATTTGTAAAAATATTATAGCTCGAAATTATGAAGATTTGGGAAAAAATAAAAAATCAAAACTTTAAAAAACTAGCCCTTGGGATAGTTATTGGAGGATTAGCCGGTTACGCCTACTATTATTTTATAGGATGTACTTCCGGAACATGTCCTATTACTTCAAATCCATTAAATAGTATATTATATGGTTCTTTTGCCGGTATAGTGATTACAATTAAATAACAAAAAAGCTGAGAAGTTCCATTCTCAGCTTTCTTAATATAACGGTTTATAAACTAAATTATTCCCAATTTAAAATTACTTTTCCACTATTACCTGTTTCCATAATATCAAAACCTTTCTGGAAATCATCAACATGGAAACGATGGGTGATCATAGGCGTTAAATCAATTCCTGAAAGTAACATCTGTTCCATATGATACCATGTTTCAAACATTTCTCTACCATAGATACCCTTCAATGTTAATCCTTTAAATATCACTTTACTCCAATCAATTTGCGTATGTGATGGTTGAATTCCCAACAAAGATATTTTACCGGAATTATACATATTATCCAACATTGAATTAAATGCAACCGGATTACCCGAACATTCTAACCCAATATCAAAACCTTTCATGTTTAACTCTTTCACAACATCTTTAAGATCCTCTTTTAATGGATTAATCACCTTTGTGGCACCCATTTTTCTTGCCAGTTCTGCACGATATTCATTTACCTCCGTAGCCACAACATAACGAGCACCGGCAAATTTAGCAATAGCAACACACATGCTACCTATTAATCCGGAACCAGTTACAACAACATCCTCTCCTATTATTGGGAAGCTTAATGTGGTATGAGTAGCATTTCCAAATGGATCCATGATAGATGCAATTTCATCTGAAATATTTGGATGCACCTTCATTACATTATAAGCCGGAACTTTAACGTACTCGGCAAAAGAACCATTAGTATTAACTCCAATACCAATTGAATTCTCACATATATGCTGACGCCCTCGTCTACAATTACGACAATGTCCACATGATATATGCCCTTCACCTGTTACTCTGTCACCTTCTTTAAATTCAGAAACTTCAGCTCCAACTCTTGCCACATAGCCAACATATTCATGACCAATGGTCATTGGTGTATTTATTGTTCTCTGAGCCCACTCATCCCATAAATAGATATGTAAATCAGTACCACAAATAGCCGATTTAACAACTTTGATTAAAACATCATTTACACCAATTTCCGGTAAATTAATTTCCTCCATCCAGATTCCTCTTTCCGGCTTCGCTTTTACCAAAGCTTTCATTTTTGTCATATCAGTGCTTATTAAATGTAAAATATTCCTTTATTGCACCCAAAACAAGGGTGCAATATATAATTGAAATGTAAATATGAGAATTAGAAATACATACTTCAATGATATATCTCAATAATAAAATAACTCTTCTAAGAGGATTACTATTTATCTCTTAACCATTCGTAGAATTTAATCTGAGATCTATATTCTGGTTTATCAGGATCCTGATTTCTAAATTGATTATCCAGGGTGTTATTTAAGATTCTCGCCGAACGATTATCTTTTCGTTGCATATCCAACATTGTAAGAATCTCTTTCTTATGCTCTTTATTGTATATAGGACAAGCAACCTCAATTCTTCGATCCAGATTACGTGTCATAAAGTCTCCTGAAGAAATATATATCTTTTCATCTCCATTATTACAAAAAACATAAATTCTGGAATGCTCTAAATACCTATCAATAATACCAAATGATTCAATTGCATTTTCCGGTTTATCAAATTCCGACATTAAAGAAAACATACCTCTTACATTACAAATGACTTCAACACCTTTCTTTTTGGCCTCGTATAATAATTGAATGATGTCATAATCAACCAAATTATTCACCTTTAAATAGATGTATGCCTTTTTACCTAAAGAGGCATTTTCTATTTCCTGATGAATATTATTTACCAGTGCATTTCTTAAATAAAAAGGAGAAACCAATAAGTGCTCAAATGTTGGTATGTTATAGTTTTTACTAAAAAAGTCAAACACTGCAGCTACTTCTTTGGCTATTCCTGCATGACGAGTCATCAACAAATGATCTGCAAATATTGATGCACTGTCTTCATTAAAATTACCTGTTCCAACACATGCATAACACACTAGATTTGTTTTCTCTTTACGTGTTACCAAACATAGCTTTGAATGAACTTTTAATCCCGGAACACCAAAGATTACCTTAACTCCAGCTTCTTTTAACTTATTTGCATATCCAATGTTAGCCTTTTCATCAAACCGGGCTTGCAATTCCATAATAGCCACAACCTTTTTACCATTACGAGCTGCATTACGTAATGCTTTCATAACAGCAGAGTTACGAGCAACTCTATAAATAGTAATTTTTATTTCTCTTACAGTAGGATCGATGGATGCTTCACGCAAAAAGTCAATAAAGTGAGAAAATGAATGATATGGATAATGAAGTAAAATATCTCTTTTAGTAATTAGCCTAAACAATGATGTTTGTGGCGGAATCTGCTTATGAAATATTGGTGCTAAAGAATCATAAGTCATATTCTTTGCTCCAAATTTAGGGAAATCAATAAAGTCTTTAAAGTTATGATATCTTCCTCCCCTTATCACTGCATCCTCAGTTGTATAGTCTAATTTCTTTAAAAGTAAAGACAACATCTCATCTGGCATGTTTTTATCATGAACAAACCTTACCGGAGCAGCTTCTTTTCTTCTCTCTAACCCTTTAGAAATCTTTTTCACATAACTTTCAGAGATATCATCGTTAATATCCAACTCTGCATCTCTTGTTAATTTAAATGTATAAGCTGATATACGATCAAATTTAAACATGTAAAAGATATCCTTTAACTCATATCGGATTACGTCATCTAAAAGCATTACATACTTTTTACCATCATTTGAAGGTAACAATACAAATCTGTCTAATGATGAAGGAATCTCTATTAAAGCATAATTATCCTTAGCATGGATTAGATCCTGCAGATAAACACCTAAATAGATTCCATTATCCGATAAGTCAGGTAATTCTCTCTTTTTAGAGATAATAATTGGCATTAGATGACCTCGTACTTTCTTTTGGAAATATCTTTTTACAAAAACGCCCTGATCTTCAGTTAAGGCATTCTCATTAATCAGATAAATTCCCTCTTCTTCAAGACCAGCAATAATATCATCATAGGTTTTGGCAAACCTTCTGGACTGCTTAATAACCTCATTATGAATTTCTTTTAAAATATCCTTGGGTGCACCACCTTCAAATACTGTATCCTTATCTAACTGAACAATCCTTTTTAGTACAGCTACACGTACCCTAAAGAACTCATCCATATTATTGGAGTATATGCCTAAAAACTTTATTCGTTCAATAAGTGGTACATTATCTCTTGAGGCTTCCTGCAGTACCCTTTCATTAAATGACAGCCAGCTAATTTCCTTGCTTCTAAAATTTTCCATTGTCATAGCGAACTAAAGTTTTTTAATCTTCAAATTAAACCAAATATTAAATTTCTGTTGATTAAAAATAAAAATTATCTATTAAACAAAAACAGTTAAATCTCATATTTTATGATGAACATTTTACGAAGATATGAGTTTAGAATGACAACTTATAACTATTTAAATTAAATAAAAATTAAAATATGTCACGCAAAAGATTAAACTTGCATCAAATTTTGGAGGTTCGTCATTTAACAGATTCTACGTTTGTGATTCGCTTTGAAAAGAACAATCTGGAATTTAAAGCAGGACAGCATGTTTGTGTTGGTCCACCCAACGGTATTCACACCAGAGAATATTCAATTTACAGTGGTGAAAGCGATCCTTTTATAGAAATATTGGTAAAAGAGGTTCAGAATGGTTTGGTTACTCCTGTTTTAAAAGGCTTAAAGGCCGGAGATAATGTTGTTGTGGAAGAACCGGTAGGGTATTTCACTTTACAGGACGAAAAGGTTAAATCAAAAAAATTTCTTTTGATTGCAACGGGTACAGGAATTTCTCCATTTCATAGTATGACTAAAAGTATGCCTGACCTGGATTATAAAATATTACACGGTGTAAGAACTGCTGAAGAGGGATACGAACGGAATGAATATGAAAATGATAGATATATTTTATGTTCTTCCCGCGATCAAAGTGGAGATTATACTGGTCGCATTACAAATTATTTACAAGAAGTAATGATAGATAAAGATTCTGAAGTATATTTGTGCGGAAATTGCAATATGATTCATGATGCTTATGATATTTTAGAAGAAAAAGGAATATCAAATGAGCAAATTCATGCTGAAGTGTATTTTTAAACCAAATAAATTAAAGAATAGAAAGAGAAACATATGATTGTGTTTCAATTTTAATTATCATCAAAATATAGAATTGTGAAGTACTTTTTACTGACATTGGGATGTCAAATGAATTTGAGTGATTCGGAGCGTGTGGCGTCAGTACTAGATGCAGCAGGATGCACAAAAGTAGATAATGAAGAAGATGCTAATATTATTGGAATTTTAGCGTGTTCTGTGCGTCAAAAAGCGATTGACAAAGTTTACAACAAGATCGCCAAATGGAATAAATGGAAGAATAATAAAAACTTAATCACATTTATTTCAGGTTGTATTCTCCCAGCAGACAAAGAGAAATTTTTAAAATTATTTGACATTGTTTTTGCAATGCCGGAGTTACCTCAATTCCCAAAAATGCTTGGTGAATATGGTATTACAAATCCGTTATCATTAATTGCAGAACCAAACAATGCCATTGACGAGATTCAATTATTCTGGAACGTAAAGCCGAAATATGATTCAAATTTTGAGGCTTTTATTCCAATTCAAAACGGATGTAATAAATTCTGTACTTATTGTGCAGTACCATATACAAGAGGAAGAGAAGTATCAAGACCTTCGCAGGAAATTTTGGATGAAGTAAGAAGCCTTGCTCAAAAAGGATACAAATCAATTACCTTATTAGGACAAAATGTTAACTCTTACGGATTAGATAAAAAAGGAGATGAGTTAACTTTCCCTGAATTATTGGAAAAGGTAGGTCAGATTGGTGAAGAAATAGATAACGAATTTTGGGTTTATTTCACCTCTCCTCACCCAAGAGATATGACTGATGATATTTTCCATATTATTGCAAAATACGACTGCTTAGGAAAGCAAATTCACTTCCCAATTCAAAGTGGAGATGAAAAGGTTCTGATTAAGATGAACCGTAAGCACTCCATGGAGAAATATCGTAAAACGATGCAATCGTTCAGAAGCATTCTTCCACAGGCAACAGTATTTACCGATATTATAGTTGGTTTTACTGATGAAACAGAAGAGCAATTTGAAAATACCCGTAAGGCAATGGAAGAGTTCAAATATAACATGGCTTATATTGCAATGTATTCTCCACGTCCGGGAGCTGCTTCTTACAGATGGGAAGACAATATTCCGCTTGAAGAGAAAAAACGCAGATTTGCAGTATTAAGTGAAGAGCTTCAAAAACATACTTACGAATACAACAAATCTCTTGTAGGAAAAACTGTAAAGGTTTTAGTTAGAGAAAAAGATCGTAAGGATGGATACTTATCAGGACATACTGATGGTAAAATAGTTGTAAGGTTAGAATCTGATGATCTTAATTTAATTGGACAAATTGTAGAGCTAAAAGTTACAAGTGCAGCAAGATTCTCGATAGAAGGAGAATTAGTGAAAAATACTGTAAGTTGTTAAAGAGTTAAAAATATATAAAGCAGGTCATCTAAAGATACCTGCTTTTTTTATGTCTCTATAAACCGCTTTTATTGATATTAACTATTTCTTGAACGGTTTATATGGCAAAGTGATATAAAATGTAGATCCTTTACCACTTTCTGAATCTATAGAAATATGACCGCCTAACAATCTTGAATATTCCTGGGCTATTGCAAGACCTAGACCTAAACCTCCTTTGGTAAAATCTTTATTTACTTTCGAAAAACGTTCAAAAATAATCTCTCTGTTTTTTGCAAAAACACCAATCCCGGTATCTTTTACATATAAAACTACATTACTGCTATTTACATTATAACCAATTTCAATATGGCCTTTTTCTGTAAACTTAAAAGCATTTTCTAGAAGGTTATTCAGAATCTTAACTAACTTACTTTTATCTGTTATAATATAACTATTTGAATCACTTAGCTCTGTTTTAACATATATAGGAATATCACGATCAACTGATTTACTATGAAAATGTTGATTTAATTCCTTAAATAAATCATTTAAACGAAAAGCTTCTTCTAATAAAGGAATTTGTTTTGTTACTAACTTCGATATCTCAAGGATATTATCTATAATCTTCAGAAGTTCATAACTACTATCCTGAACAATTTTTGAATAAGCCTCTCGTAAATCCTGATCCAGATCATTATCAGCTAACATATCTGCAAAACCAATAATGCCATTCATCGGAGTACGAATTTCATGCGACATGTTGTTTAAAAACTCCGTTTTTAGCTGATTGGCTTCTTCAGCTTTTTCCTTGGCCAGGATTAATTCTTTTTCAAACTTTTTACGTTCAGAAAAGTCTCGAACCACTGCCACTATAGCTGTTGATCCATTCCATAATGTAGGACTTAAACTTACCTGCGTCTCAATTTCAACATCTGTATTTTCTTGTTTACAAATCCATTCAACAACCTGAGGCTGATTATCTAAAACTTTATTCCAAATATTATTTAAATCAGAAATATCCTGTCTTGGTGAAGTAATATCCAATACAGTAGAACGATTACACTTTTCATTTCTGACATGAAACATTGAAGTTGCCTTTTCATTTATAGCTAAAAACCGACCTGTTTCATCATGAATTATAATTGCATCACTAATGCTATTTATTATAGTTCTAAGATTATTTTGTGAAGTTTCAAGATTATCAATCTTCTTTTGTAATTCAGGGTAATAACTTTTATGCAAAGAGTGTTCTCCTAAGCCTATGATCTTATCTCTATATTTATTCCAGTCCTTCTCCATCAATTATAAGGCTTCTTTACAAATTACTTCAAGATCTGATTTTACTGGAGGTTTTGGATTTGTAGCATTACATGGATCATTAATAGCATTAGAAGCAATTAATGGAATGATATCAGTTTTAACCCCTTTGTTACCTAGCGTATTTAATATACCTAAACTATTCTTAAACTTCAATAACTCATCAATGAAAATACTTTTTAATTTATTTTCGCTTACCTGTGATTTAGAGATATTAAATATTTCAGCAATTTTTATATATCGTTCAGTTGCAGACTCAAAGTTATAATTAACAACATGAGGTAAGAGAATCGCGTTACATTCGCCATGAGGTAAATCCAAATATCCTCCTAAACTATGAGCTAAGGAATGAACACACCCAAGACTAGCATTCGAAAACGCCAATCCGGCATATAAACTAGCCAACATCATTTTTCCCCGGGACTGAAGATCATATGGTGTATCAATACAAGCCTTTAAATTACCCTTTATTAATTTTATTGCTTCAAGCGCATACAAATCAGTAAAAGGAGAGTTTGCATTAGAAACAAAAGCTTCAAAAGCATGTGATAATGCATCCAGTCCGGTACATGCTGTTAAAAAAGTATCCATACTGGTTAGAACCATAGGATCAATTAATGCAACATCAGGTACAACAGCTTTACTTATAATAGCAAACTTATATCTTTCTGCAGTATTATTAATGATGGCAAATTGCGAAACATCAGCAGCTGTTCCACCTGTTGTTGGAATACAAATTAATGGAGGTATAGGCACATTAATCATATCAACGCCTTCAAATTCAGTTATATGTCCATTATTTGCTGCAACAATTCCAATACCTTTGGCACAGTCCATTACACTACCTCCACCCAGAGCCAATATCATATTACATTTTGCCTCATCAAAGATTTTTTTGCCATTCATGACTTCAAAATCCCTGGGATTTGGCGAAACCTTTGAAAACACAGTATATTCTAAAGAATTCTTGGTAAGTTCCTTTGTTACATCATTAAACCATGAGGTTTTTTCTACCCCCTCATCTGTTACCAACAACACACTTCTACCTCCAAGTTTTTTACAAAACATACCTACCATTAAACGAGAGTCTAAACCATAAATATATTCCGGAGCAACAAACTTCCTTGGATTTAATTGAATGTCATCATACAGAACTCCCATAACAGTATAATTTAATGTTTATAATTTACAAAGAATGTATCAAAGATGCTTATGTTTTATTTATAAATTTCTGAATCTACAACCTTTGTTTAATCCATAACAATTATATCAAAACCATTGTTTACGTTTAAAGTAACTAATCATTCCAATTACTGTTGATAAAATGACCAACCACATTATAAAATAACTGTATTTAAAATGAAGTTCGGGAATAAAATCAAAATTAGTTCCATAAATACCTGCAATAAAAGTAATTGGGATAAATATTACAGAAAAAATCGTTAAAATTTTAAGAATGTCATTTAGCTTATATGCTACAGTTGTATGAAAAATATTCAATTGATCAGATAAAATATCACGATAGTTATCTACAGATTCATTTGCTAGTTCTATATTATTCTGCAAGTCGTGCAAATGCCCCTGAATCTCATCACTAATAAATTCAGAATCTGATTTACAAAGACCAAGTATCATTTCTCTACATGGTTTTATCGTTTTTCTGAGGTAATTGATTTCAACCTTATATTTATTAATCTTTTCAAGACTTACAGTTGATGGATTTCTGATAAGTTCATCGTCTAATTCTTCGATCTTTTCTCCTAATAAGCTTATTGTATGAATATAATTATCAACAACAACATCGAGTAAAGCAAAAGCCAGATAATCAGGACCTGAGTTTCTGATTCGCTTCCTGTTTTTACGAATTCGTTCACGAACAGGATCAAAACAATCGCCAACTCTTTCCTGAAAGGATATCAACAAATTATCGTTTATCATAATTGATAAATTTTCCGAAAAAATCTTCTGCTTCTTTTCATTAAACTGAAGCATTTTTGTTGACATCATGATATAATCATCATATTCATGAAACTTTGGTCGCTTATGCGTATCTAAAACTTCAGCAATGATATAAGTTTCTATTTTAAACTGTTTGGATACATCTGTTATTATGCCAGTATCGTGCAGTCCATCAATATTAATCCAACTGGTATTATCCTGCTTAATTAAATCAACCGTTTCATTAATATCATTTAACTCTATTTCTCTTAAGTTCTGCGAATTATAATCAATAAAACGTAATCGGCTTTTTTCAATCTTCTTTTCTCCTTTGAATAAAATATCATCCGGAGAAATACCTATTAATTCCTTTTTCGACTTTAGAAACCTTGCCATCCTTAATTATTTACAGCGTATATTTGATTTACTTTATATCCGAAATATAGCAGTAAATGAATAAATATGCATAAAAGAGTGAGGATTTTTGATTAAATATTGAATTTGTGATTTATTCGACATTTAGATTAAAAGTTCCGCTAATCAACAAATCTTTATTCAGATTATAATCTTTGATCTCCGTATAATTATCATCAACTCTTCCAGTATTTACTTGATATCTTTCCAATTGGTAAATATCGTTATCCTTTAATCCCAGGTTGGCAAAAACAAAACTATTTTCATTTGATTTTATGATTGCAGCATTGGGAAGTGCCAACAAAGAATCGGCACTACTAATTATATATCCATTGACTAATTGATTAATATTAAATCCATTATCCGAATTTATTATTGTCGCATAACAAACAGCAGATTTTGTATTATCATTAATTAGTTTTGATACTGACTGTATTTTACCATTATATTCTGAAGAATCACCTGCAACTAAAAATTTCACGATTTGATCTTCCTTTACTTGCATTAAATCTTTTTCAAAAACAGACACTTCTAACTGCACCTGTTCATTATCAATAATTTCTGCAACATATTCATCAGATGAAATAAATTGTCCCATATCAAAATTAAGATTTACAACCTGTCCCGCAATTGGTGCATAAATAAAATAACTTTCATGATACTTGCCTAATTCTATATCTTTTGGATCTATACCGAGCATTTTCAGTTTTATTTTTAATGCATTATAAATGCCTAATTCTGATTTATAGTTACTTTCAATTTTCAGAAAGTCATCCTCCAGTTTAATACTATCCTTATAAAGTAATCCGGCTCTTTTATACTCAACTATTAACTGGTTTAATTTAGCTGCAGAAGAAGCAAACTGTTGCTGTAAATCTATCATTTCATTTCCTCCAACTTCAATTAATTTTTCTCCATTAGTTACATAACTACCAGATTGTACATATATCTTTTTTACCACACCATTTATAGGTGCTGATATTTTAGCCATACCATTGACTTTAGGAACTATTCTTCCGACAAAGGTTACTCTATTTTCAAATTTGTGAATTTTGGGTGTTCCAAATTCCATATTTGCTGTTTTAAACTGTTCCTTAGTAATTTCAATTGTATCACTTTCAACTGTTTCTTGTTCTGTATTTTTTGTTGAACAACTAATCAAAATGATTGCTATTAACCAAATCCTTATATGAATAAATATTGATTTCATATCTCTCAATTTTACCAGGTAAAATACTTGATTTCTAAATAAGTCATATTATAATTAAATATTGCTTCATTGTATGCAGACTCAATACTAATTGCAGATTCCATGCTAGCGGCAAATCTTAAAAAATCAATCTCCTTTTGTTTATATGATTCCAGTGCTATGCGCTTTATTTCTTTTGCTAAAGCAATTTCCGTTTCTTCATATTGTTGAATAATCATTTTATACTTGAGCAATTCATTTTTATATTCTGTAATTCGCTGATTTGCTTCATCCATTTTGTGTTCTGAATACATTTGTTGAGCACTATAGGCAAGCTTTGCAGATTTTATGGTATTATGATAACTCTTATAAAACAAAGGAATAGATATTCCAAATTCATACCCCTGATAATTTTTCGAGTTTTCATAATTATTGGATCCTATAAAATAGGCCACTGAAAGATCAGGTAAAACCTGATTTTGTTCAACTTTTATAATTGATTCTGCATATTTATTTTTTAATTGAGTTATTTCTCCAATTAAAGAATTTGCCATATCAAGCTCTTCTGGTTTCAATAAATCAATTTCTGCAGATACTGTAAATTCATCAGGAAATTTTGTCAATAGTTTGAGTCGTTCATATGCATTGTTATAAGCAATTTCAAGGTCTTTGATTTTAAATGCAATCTCATTATTTCTGGATTTGATATTTAAATATTCCAGCTTATTAATATCATTCAATGATAGTCTTCGTTCTGATTGTATTAAGAGATTTGCATATAACTCACTTAGCTCCTTGTATCGGTTTATATTACTCTTACATAATACACATTCAAAATAATTACCAGATACTTCCTTTAATACTTTGTTTTGCTCAAGATCATATTGTTTTTGCACGATCTCGCTTGAGATAGTATTCGCTTTATATCTGGCGCTATAATAAGTCGGAAAAGAAAACTCCTGATCTATTCCCCAAACTCTTAATGGATGATTATTTTCTGCAATATTATTTTCATCAAGTCCATAACTTATATTTGTTTTAGGTATTGAAAATGACGTTTTGATATTTGCTTCTGCTTGTTGCACATGAATTGAAGCAGCCTTCAAATACTTATTATTTTCAATTGCACTCTGCTTTAATTGTTCTAAACTAACTTCCTCCTGAGAGAGAACCGGAAATGTTGGAATAATGAGTAGCAGAATTAATAATGTTTTGGATCTGATCAGCCTGAAAGGAAATAATTTTATTCCAACAACATTATAAAATATTTCAAAAAACAATGGCAATGCAATCATGGTCAACATTGTAGAAGTGACCAAACCGCCAATAACAACAGTTGCCAAAGGACGCTGAACTTCTGCTCCTGCCCCTGTAGAAATAGCCATAGGCAAAAAGCCCATAGCTGCAGCACCGGCTGTTAATAACACTGGTCGTAAACGATCTCTTGTTCCCTGAATTATAACCTCTCTCATAGTAAGGTTTGAGTCTTTTTGTAGTTCTTTTAAATGCTCAATTAGTACAATACCATTCAATACTGCTATACCAAACAATGCTATAAAGCCAATACCTGCTGATACACTAAAAGGCATTCCCCGAAGCCATAATAAAAAAACTCCACCTACAGTTGCCAATGGAATAGCAGTAAAAATCATCAAGGCATCTTTAAAAGACTGAAAAGCAAAATGTAAAAAGATAAAGATGAGCAAAAGAGCTACTGGCACTGCGATCATTAATCTATTGGTTGCATTTTTTAGATTTTCAAACTGACCACCATATTCAATATAGTTACCAGGCTGTAGTTTTACATTTTGCTCAATTACAGCTCTGATATCCTCAACAACAGATTGCAAATCTCTGTTTCTGACATTTACACTGACAACTACCCTTCTTCGGGTATTGTCTCTTGATATTTTAGCTGGACCTTCAGTATAACTTATATCCGCAAACTCACTCAACGGAATCTGCACTCCTGATGGAATCGTAACCATTAAATTGCGGATATCTTTAATGTCAGTTCTATTTGTATTTTGAAGCCGCATAACCATATCAAATCTTTTTTCGCCCTCAAATACGACTCCTGCTATATTACCTCCAAATGCCGAAGACAGATAAGTATTTAACATCTCCACATCAACATTATATTTAGCCAGTTGCATCCTTTTGTAATCAACTTTTATTTGTGGTAATCCAGTAGTTTTCTCCAATATTACATCTCCTGCTCCGGGTATATCAGTTACAAGCTTTTTAATTTCATTTGCTTTCTGATTTATATAATCCAAATCTTCACCATATAACTTAATAGCAATATCAGATCTTACTCCTGTAATTAATTCGTTAAAACGCATTTCAATAGGTTGTGTAAACTCATTTTCTACACCAGGAATAACACTCAGAGCCTCCTTAAATTTATTAGCCAGACCTTCTTTACTTTTTGCTTTTTGCCACTGTTTTTTAGGTGTAAGCTTTATGATCATATCAATTTCTTCCATCGACATTGGATCTGTTGGAACCTCAGCAGCTCCAATTCTGCAAACAATTTGATCTACCTCATCCGGAAAGTTATTAATTAATATATTTTCCATCTTTGTGGTCATATTAATAGTTTCAGATAAAGAAGTTCCGGTTTTTAATGCCGGTTGAATAACAAAATCACCTTCATCCAAAGTAGGCACAAACTCACCTCCCATGCGAGTAAAAAGAAAGAGTGTTACGATCAATGAAAGAGCTGCTGCACTTAACACAACTTTTTTATGTTCACATGACCATTTTATTACAGGGAAATAGGACTTATATACTTTATCCAGAATCCATTTTGAAATACTTTTCTTGTTAAAATCAGATGGCTTAAGAAATAATGAAGAAGCCACCGGCAGCCAGGTTAATCCCATTAGCATTGCACCAATAATTGCGAATGAAAATGCCAAAGCCATAGGATGAAACATCTTACCTTCAACCCCCTGAAGTGATAATATTGGAATAAAAACAATTAGAATAATTACCTGACCAAAAATGGCAGACTTCATCATTTTAGAGGCTCCTTCGCGAGCGATATCATCAGAAATAACACTCTTTTCTTCATTACTTGATTTTATAATAACATCATACTTCTGGTTCATTTTAAATACGATGTATTCAACTATAATAACTGCACCATCAATGATAATTCCAAAATCCAAGGCCCCTAAACTCATCAGGTTGGCATCAATACCAAAAATATACATCATTGATATTGTAAACAATAAAGCTAATGGTATAATTGATGAAATCACCAATGCTGATCGAATATTCCCTAAGAGCAGAAGAACGGTAATAAAAACTATTAAAGCTCCTAGTATTAGGTTCTCAGCTACGGTAAAAGATGTTTTAGCAATCAACTCTCCTCTTTCTAAGATTGGATTAATAAAAACGCCTTCTGGAAGGTTATGCTGAATTTCTTCAACTCTGTCTTTTACTGCCTTAATAACCTCTTTTGAATTAGCATTTTTAAGCATCATTACTTGCCCTAATATAGTTTCGCCTTTTCCATTTGCGGTAATGGCTCCAAAACGATTTGCATAACCAAAATGGACAGTTGCTACATCTTTTATAAATACCGGGATTCCCGAATTTGTTTTAATAACAATATTTTTAATATCATCAAGGTTCTTTACCTGACCATCACCTCTGATAAAATAGCTTTGCTTATTCTTTTCAATATAAGATCCACCACTAATGTTATTGTTGTTTTCTAATGCATCATATACCTCGATTAAACTTATATCAAGACTTCGTAATAAAATAGGATCTAATGCAATTTCATACTGTTTTAGATATCCTCCCCAGCTATTTACTTCTACAACTCCTTTTAAGCCGGTTAACCTGCGTTTTACAATCCAATCCTGAATGGTTCTCAGATCCATAGGTGTGTATTGGTCTTCATATCCAGGCTTAATATCCAGTATGTATTGATATATCTCTCCCAATCCTGTGGAGATAGGCCCCATCTCCGGAGTTCCATATATTTCAGGAATCTTTTCTGAGGCACTTTTTATCTTTTCGGCAATCAACTGTCGGGGTAGGTAAGTTCCCAAACTCTCTTCAAATACAACTGTAACGAGTGAAATTCCAAATTTAGAAATGGACCTTATCTCCAGAACTCCGGGTAAGTTAGCCATTTCCATTTCTACAGGGGCAGTTATAAACTGTTCTATTTCCTGTGTTGAAAGATTCGTAGAGGTCGTAATGATCTGAACCTGATTATTTGTAATGTCAGGTACTGTACCTACAGGTATTTTAGAAACAGAATAAAGTCCAAGACCGGCTATTGTAAGGGTAAACAGTATTACGATAAGTTTATTATGAATACTGAATTTAATAATTCGTTCAAGCATATCGTCAAATTATAATTCATTCAATTTAAAGAATTTATTTAACAATTGCAGAATATTTTAACCATATAAAAAAAGAGTCGGATAACATTTATCCAACTCTTCTTCAACTCAATTTAATAACCTTCTTTATTAGTTAAGCCATTTTTGACTTATTTCTGAGATTTTATTTTTAGCCTTTTCGATATGAAAATCATAAGTTGTTTTATTACCTGTACTGGCATGCACAAACTCATAGTCTTTGAAACCCATAAAATCAAGTTCAATTTTTGTAATGGTTCTTAAATTATCCATAAATCCATACCCTCCTTTATAAGATCCCATACTAGTATAAATTGTTAAAAACTTAGATCCGTTCATTAATCCTATTTGTTCATCACCCTCATACTTAAATGTTAATCCACTTTGCATTACTGCATCAAAATATGTTTTAACAATTCCTGGTAATGAAAAATTATGCATTGGCGTTACAAGTACAATCAGATCTGAGGCTGCAAATTGTTCAGCCATATCATCCATTTCTTTTAAAGATGCACTTTGCACGCTATTAAGCGTTTGTCCTCCAAAATTTCTTGACTTATAAGCCTCCATAGAAACTTCATCATGAAACTTTGGAGTATTTTTCAATAAATCAACCTCTGTATATTTATGATCACATAACTGTTCTTTTAAATGATTTAATAATTTAAGAGTATTTGATTTTTCAGAAGATGGCAGGTATTTTACAATTAATATTTTCATATATCTATTATTTTTGGTTACATGAAACTTACCTTTTATGTCATCCTTCCTTTTTAGAAGAATTTTAACATGGCTTGTTTCATTTTGTTTGTTTTATGTTTATCTAAATATTACAATACAAATATGAAGCATTTCTGGTGTAGCAGGATTACTAATATCAGTTCATATATTGTAAAAATCCGTTATTAAATATTTTTGAACTAAAATTATAACGATTACTTATAGACTATTAATTATTAATCATCATAACTACTATTTGAATACGCATTAATCTAATCTTATAATTACTTTGATTAGAAACATTATCCTATAAATCCTACAATAATGCGAGGAAATATAAAATTTAATAACCAGAAACAGTATTGACTTTAGGCTGATTTTAAGCGTTATTTAATTAACAACTGAGATATAAGCTTTGTAAGGCTATTCGGTTGACTTTTATTGGTAGATAAATACTTTTAATATCAGTAAGCAAAAATTTATTGTAAATCATTTTAAGAAAACGATAGTGATAAGATCAGAGTAAAATTACAATCATTTCCATCAATCATAAAAACCTAATAATGAAATATTTTGTAATATATTTACTATATATTGTTTGGGGAATACCAATACTTTTATCCCAAGATAAAGAAGAGATTGTTAATAATCATTTTAAAGGAACACGTTTTATAAATGCTCAATCTGCAAATCTGATAGAAAAAGGTGCCTTGCTATTATTGATACAACACAGATTTGGTGATATTAGTGATGGGAGTTACGATTTATTTGGGCTCGATGAAGCAAACATGCGCCTGGGTTTTGAATATGGAATTACTAACCAATTCAATATTGGCATAGGAAGAAGCTCCTGGTTAAAAACATATGATTTCTTCATAAAGCATCTTTTATTAAAACAAACAAATCAATTTCCATTCACGGCAGCTGTTATTGGAGGATTATCGATTCCTACCATCAAAAACTACTATCCTGATACATATAATCAATTTTCAGATAAAATCTCACCTAATATTCAATTGCTTTTATCCAAAACATTCAAAAAAATAAGTTTCCAGATTTCTCCGGGATATATTAAATCAGGGTACTTGATTGAATACGATAAAGACATATCATTTTTTACTTTGGGAACAGGTACTTCTGTTGCTATTTCTAATGCGGTATCTGTAAACCTTGAATATCTGATTCCTTTTGAAAATACAATTAGTGGAGAATCTCCATTGTCATTAAGCGTAGATATTGATACAGGGGGACACTTATTTCAGATTTTGATATCTAACAATCAAAGAATGTTTCATAATGCTATATATACAGATAGAAAAGGGATTCTTAGTGATGGAATACTGTTTATTGGATTTAACCTGATTAGGGAGTTTGATATTAATAGAACATTAGATTTTTAATTTAACAAATGGAGTCATGAATAGAAAAGAGTTTATGAAGAAGATGGCAATTGGAGGAAGTATACTATTTACAGCTCCTGTACTTATTACTTCTTGCGGAGGGGATGACGAAAGCGATGAACCAGATGGTGGAAACGGATCCTCTAACAATGAAATTGAAATCGATCTTGAAAATAATGCTTATGCATCACTTTCCAGCATTGGAGGTTTTGCATACAACGGTAATATCATTATATTTAGAACAGATGAGGAAACATATAGAGCGTTATCAAAAGTTTGTACACATCAACAGTGTACAGTGTCATATAATCACTCAAGAATGGAACTTCTTTGTCCATGCCATGGATCCGTCTTTAGTGTAGAAGGAAACGTTATAGAAGGTCCGGCACCAACTAGTTTAAAATCATATACCGTAAAAATAGAAGGAAACAAATTATATTTATCTTAAAACAAACCAATATGAATAACTTGAAAATTTTAGCAGGCTTCATTCTCATTACATTTTTATTTAGTTTTTCAACTGTAGAAAAAGATGATATTTCTGATAATTCACAATCTGAAAAAGTAGATATACCTGAACATATTCTTCCAATATTTAAGAAATCATGTTTTGATTGCCACAGTGATGAAGCCAAAAAGATTCTTTCTAAAAGCAAGCTCAATTTTGACAAGCTAGAAGAACTTTCTGAAGTGAAAAAAATTGCCACCTTAAAGAAAGTTGAAAGAGAAATTAAAGAAGAAAAAATGCCGCCAAAAAAATATATACAAAAGAATCCTGAGAAAAATATGACTGAGGAGGAAAAAACTATGGTTTTTGAGTGGATTAAAACAGAGTTAGAAAGTAAATAAATAGAACACCCTTTAACACCTGACAGGTTTCTTTACGTAATGCAAAAAAACCTGTCAGGTGTTAAAGTAATATTTAATATAAAATGAACTTAAAAAAATCATTATTAATAGCAATCCCGGTAATATTCATTTTAATACAGTTTTTTCAACCTAAGAAAAACCAAATGGGTATCGGTGATAACCATATAATTAATGAAGCGGAGATACCTGATACAATCAAAAGCATGCTGACATTATCATGTTTCGATTGTCACTCGAATCAAACCAATTACAAATGGTATCATAAAGTATCTCCTGTATCCTGGTTTATTAACGGACATATTAACGAAGGTAAAAATGAATTAAACTTTTCTAAATGGAAGTCCATGGATGTTTATGATAAAATAGCCTTACTTGATGAAATATCGGATGAAATCACTAACAAGAAAATGCCTTTAAAAGCATATACTTTAATACATCAAGATGCCAAACTTACCGAAGAACAAATCAGAATATTAAATGAATGGACTGAGAGTTATTCGGAAGATTTATTGGCTAACAGCAAGAAATAAAATCGACTATTTATATATTCTTATTTATGTGATTCACCATCCAGTAAGGATCTGTATTAAATTTATTCCAATGTTCAATTAGTTGATTTTCTATTTGGAACAGACTATGATGTTTTTGATTTGTGTTTTCAGGATCCTTTTTAATCTTATGAAGATATTCAATTAAATTCCAGCACATTGTAAACTGACCACATGCAATAATAGAATTCATCATGTTTTGCTTTTGAAGTTCTTCTTTTGTAAACCACAATGTGGTTCCCATTCCGGAAGCTTTTGAAGCAACCTCCTGAACTAATTTAGAAGGGATCAAATTCTCTGGTATTTTTCCATCCTTTATTTTCTTACGCAACCTCTCCTCTTCGTGCCTTAGTTCATAAATAGCATTCATTATACGACGATTTCTCCAGGATTTATCCTGATAGATCTTATTATAGTTTAATCGACGAATGTGCTTCAGGAATACTTCACTGGTCATTTTCAACAATGAATTTGATCTGTTCAATATAAGATTTTCATATACTCCGAACCTTACTTTTAACAGTTTGCCTAATGGTTTCAAGAAAGCCTTAGGTACCTGAAAGCTGGTTGGTAACTTCTTGATAAAGGCTATCAAAAGATATAAAATCAGATTAATTGTAATCAAGGTAGTAAAGAGGATATTAAGAGGTTGTTGATGATTCTTGAATGAATAATATAAACCAATCAAGGAACCAATAAGAACCAACAAATTTGAAATAATTAAACGTTTAAAATTTAAACGTCTCCAAAAATTAGGTTTTCCTTCATTACTTGATTTATATGCTTCCATATATGGACTGGTAACATCTGAAATAATCAATAAGTCAAATTCATTATGCTCTGAGTTTTCTTTCCCTTCTTCCAATAACCTTTTACGTTTCATTCTATGCTCTGCCAGTAACAATGGTTCTATCCCCTGATTGTCAACAATTCCGCCATCCATCAAACCCAATGGGTACTTATCATCTGCAAAGCAATTGTTTTGTAAAACATCCTGATCAAACACAAAATCATCAGGAAAGCGAATAGGCTCAAAACCACCGGGAAAGCATGATGATGCAGCTAAAATATCCCCTAAACGAATTTCTTTGGCTATATCTTCAGTGATTCTGTAATAATAATTCCCAACAACACTCTTTTCTGATTCTTTTATTGCAGCATTACTAATGGAGTCAGTTTTCTGAAATCGAAACTGTAATGCATTCTTAAATTCTGTGGCATTAAATGAAATATGCTTTAAATGTATGGGATTATCATCATCTAACAGAGTTCCAAATTTGCCATTGCTAAATAAATATTTGTTGTAAGCATCTGCAAATGCAGTAATAATACTTTGATCTCTTGTATCTGTTTTGCTACGTTTGGTTACAAGATTAGTTAAACTGATATTTACCAGATCAACCTCTGACATAAAGTAATAAAGCGCATTATAAATATCCTGAAAAGACTCATTATTCTTTATTCCAACAGCATATCTGGCTCCAGTAATGGTTCCACCAGAAACTGTAGATAAAGCATAAACTTTGTTAAGCAGATTAGTATCTTGAAAAGTAATTTCGTTTAAATAAGATAAAACACCCAGACTAAATGATGAAGCTCTGAAACCACCTCCCGAAAAAGCTAAACCTATTTTAAAATCTATAGAATTCAATTTGGTATTATTTAATAACGTTTATTAGTGCGTGAAGGTAAAAACTATTAATAAATACCAAACTGAATTTTAAAATGAATTATTGAATAAATCCATTAATAATACAAATTCTGAAAAATAAATTTCGAACGCCTATCCGATCTCTAATCCTTGTTTTAACTGCTCCACAAACTTATCCATTCGTTTCATTTCATCAGGTATACGAATTCTTTGTGGACAAAGAGAAACACATTTACCACAGCTAATACAATGATTTGCCTGACGCAGTTTAGGAACACTTCTATCATAACCTACTAAAAAGGCCTGACGAGCTTTTTTATAGTTTTCATCCTCTAAACTACGAGGAAAATTTCCTTCATTGATACATTTATTATAATGTGCAAATACACCAGGAATATCAATACCATAAGGACAAGGCATACAATAGCGACATTCGGTACATGAGATTAATGGATATTGTAAAAACAAGTCGGTTATTTCATCCAATAATTCTTGCTCTTTCTCTGTAATAGGTTCCAGTGGAGCATAACTAGCCAGGTTATCCACCAAATGCTCTTTGTAGGTCATTCCACTTAAAACAGTTAATACTTCAGAAGGAGTTCCTGCATACCTGAAAGCCCATGATGCAATACTCGCCTCCGGACGCTGTTGCTTAAGTTTACCCATTAAAAAGTTTGGTAATTTGGCTAAACGACCGCCCAATAATGGCTCCATTATAACTGCAGGTGTTTTATGTTTTACCAACTCATTATACAAGTAAACTCCGTTAACATTAGCACCTGTAGCATGTAACCAATCCACATAATTTACCTGAATCTGTACAAAATCCCATTGAATTCCCATAGCAAGAAGATAATCATATACCTTAACATCACCATGAAACGACCATCCTAAGTTTCTGATTCTACCAGCCTCCTTTTCTTTCAGCAAAAAATCGATCATTCCATTATCAATATAACGGGCTTTGAAATTATCCATCCCTCCTAGTCCTACTGCATGAAGCAAATAGTAATCAAAATAATCGACCTGAAGTTCTTTAAATGAGTTATAATATATCTCCATCGAAGCTTCTCGGGAATGGGTATCAGGCCGGAAATTTGATAATTTTGTTGCCACAAAATATTTATCTCTTGGATGTCGTTTTAAAGCAATGCCGGTAGCTTTTTCTGACAGGCCTCTTCCATAAACAGGTGACGTATCAAAATAATTCACGCCATACTCTATAGCTGTATCAACCAAACCATTCCAGGTATCCTGATCAATTTCTTCTTCTGTTTCACTTATTTTTTTAGTAGGAATACGCATACAACCATAGCCAAGCAATGAAACTTTATCTCCGGAATATGGGTTTATACGATACTCTAACTTTGATGGATCTATTTTAGTTAAACTGGCAGTTCCTGCAGGAGTTATCTCATTAGCTTTTGGTTTGCATCCTACTGCTAATAATGAAGTAGAAGCTGCAACACCTCCTAATACTTTAAAAAAATCTTTACGGTTTATATTGTTATTTTTCTTCATTGTTCTGATTTTAGTATTAATACCCTATGCACTTTGCTCCAAGCTCTATACGATCCTATGCATTTCAACACCTTCAACGTAAATAGCACTTATTGGTCGCGATGGACATAGGTTTTCACAAGCTCCACAACCAATACATCTTTCGGTGTTTACAGCAGGTATTTTCCTTGATTTATCATTATCAGGATCTGATGCGACCATTTCAATTGCACCTGTCGGACAATGATGAGAACAGTTTCCACAATCAACATCATCAGTTAGTACTACACAACTATCTTTAATCCATACTGCATAACCAATCTGAGTAGCCGATTTATCTTCTTTAGAAATGGTGTTAATTGCTCCGGTAGGACAAACCTCAGAGCAACTCGTACATTCAGGTCTGCAATAACCTCTTTCATATGACATTTCCGGCTGCATAAAGGTCATTAACCCGGAAGATGGACGTAATATTTGGTTTGGACACGCAGAAATACATAATCCACACGCAGTACAATGTTCTGTAAAGTTTTTTGCACTTTTGGATCCCGGTGGTACAATTGGGGTAGTACGTTTGGGTATTTTCTTATCTTCAATGACAGCTAATCCTCCTTCAACAACTTTTTCCTGAGCTTTTATAACAGAAGTTAAAGTTAAAGCAGAAGCAATAGTTAAGAAACTACGTCGGGAATTATTTGAATCTCCTGCCTCAGATTCTATGGCCATCTTGTATTCTTGAGGGGCAGTTTTTCTTTTATATGCAGACTGATAAGTCATAGCATCACGATTACATGTTTCAACGCAATCCATACACGTTACACACCTTGAATAATCAATTGAATGACTTTTGGTATCAATACAAGCAGCTTTACAGTTTTTTGAACACAAATTACAGCCATTACATTTATCAACGTTAAAAACGGGCTTTAGATATGAATATTTTGATAGAAATCCCAAGAATGTTCCTACGGGACAAACCGTATTACAGTATGTTCTTCCATTTTTCCATGATAGAACACTTATGATAATGAATAATACAATTGCAACGATAAAAGTTGGAATACTTTTAAGCCAAACATCAACACTATAAAAAGAATAGCTATCAGCTCTTTCTGCAAAATAGGCCAACAAATTATTTCCCCATTGATAAAGTGGTGCAAATAAATTTGATGCAATTCTACCATACGCACCATAAGGATCAAGCATACCGACCAAAGAACCAATACCAGCAATTAATGCTATTACAAATATCCCTAAAAAGGAATAACGCAGCCAGTTAAGAGCAGGAGAATAACTAAATCTGTATTTTTTGCGTTTCCCTGATATCCATGAAATAAAATCCTGAAAAATCCCTAAGGGACAAATTACAGAACAGTAAACTCGGCCTAAGGTAAGTGTGAGTAGTACCATTATTATAACCAGTCCTACATGTAACCCTAAAATGGCAGGGATCAATTGAATTTTAGCTAACCAACTAAACCAGTGATGAAGAGTTCCTGTAAAATCCAGAAATAAAAGGGTGATTAGGGAAAAGAAAAGAATTGCTAATCCTACTCTGATTTTTTTTAACATCGTATTTAAATTGTTCGGGTTTATGAGAATTATTCCACTAAAAATAGAACAATTCTGATTTCTCTCTTCATAACAAGATGTTAACAAGCATAATTTAAACTCTATCTAAATACATCGTCAATTAGAACTATCATTTTAAATAAAATTAGGATTCATCATTACTGAGAAAATTTCATATTCACAGGTAACTTTGATCCAACAAATCCAAAATTATCAACAATAGAAAATTAATTTAGAATAACATACTCTCCTTACAAAATACCAATTTCAACAAAATTATATTTTCCACTGTTATCTTATTTCAGAAGCAAATCCCTACATAATACAATTTTAATCTTAACTATATTTTAGTAAATATCTTTTTGACAAGATAAATTAAGATATAAATTTGCCTTCTGAATAATTGGGACAGTATATTCTAAACACACAACAAACACAACATATCATGAAGTATTTATTTATTGCTATTTTATCATTTACAACATTTTTAGCTTCAGCACAGTTAAATTTTAAAACCGGAGATATCCGTTTAGATGCTGATTTAAATGAGATTAATGCAAGAGCAAATCTTGATTTTGGAGCTTTTAAAACCGATTTATGCATTAATTACGACATCTCTGAAAAGAAAATCGAATTCATGCACGGCTCACTAGAAATGGCTCCCGGAGAAATTTATGTGGCATTAGAAATATCAAAAATCTCCAAAGTTCCTATTAACAGAGTTATAAATGTGTATAAATCTCACAAAGACCATGGTTGGGGCTATATTGCAAAGGAAGTAGGAATTAAACCCGGATCTCCTGAATTTCACCAATTAAAGAATAACTCCAAAAAGAATAAAAGCCATGGAAAAGGCCACAAAAAAGGAAATCCACATGGTAAAAGTAAAAAAGGCAGAAGTTAATTATCAAAATAATCTTTGATTGTAATCTATAATTATCAGCACGTTAATATTTAGCAACTAAACACACTTTGTATAGTTGCTAAATATTAATTTATTAACCGAAATACCAATTCCTAATCATCTTCTTATATTCTCCATTTCTTTTTTATTTAAATATTAAATCTTAAACCTAAGGCTTTTAATAAAATGTTTTAAAACAAAATCATATCTAATTTGTTAGATATCTAAATATAATTAATAAATTAGAGTACAATTTTAAAACATTAACCCATGTCATATTATATTAATACAACTCTTTCAATGAGTTTTGATAAAGCCGTTGACTATATTAAAGAAGCATTAAAAACTGAAGGTTTTGGTGTAATATCTGAAATTGATATACATGAAAAATTTAAAGAAAAACTGGACGTTGACTTTAGAAAATATAAGATTTTAGGAGCATGTAACCCGGCATACGCATATCAGGCATTGCAGAAAGAAGATAAGATTGGAACAATGCTTCCATGTAATGTCATCGTTCAGGAACATGATGAAAACAAAATTGAGGTTGCAGCTGTTGATCCTGTAGCATCCATGCAGGCAGTTGAAAATGATGAATTAGGACCAATGGCAATGGAAGTTCAAGATAAACTTAAAAAAGTAATTCTATCTCTTTAAAAAGAAAGTCGTATGTAGTTAATATAAAATCCCTGATAGAACATATAAGTACTGTTTTATTAGGGATTTATTTTAAACCGTTAGCTATAAATATATATGTTGTAAATATAAAAAACAAACTTTCGCCTATTATTGAGAATATTCTCTTTATATTTGCAATGAAAATATTTCTCGTTCTTATTTCAATATTTATAATTCATTTGAGAAATATCAAACTTTAAAAATCTCAATAATGGATATTCAACAGCAATTCAATTCTGATAGCCATTTAATATCAAGAAATAAAAATGGAAATATTGATACTGTTTTAGTAGGTGAAGAAATAATACTAGAAACTTCAGTTGGAAAACTAATTCCCAGGTACACCCTAGGTGATGATGGAAGAAAAAAGGAGGCTCCTGTAAAATTCTATAAATCAGGTGAACTAAAATCTCTGCCACTGGAAGAACCTACAGAAATTATAACTTCTGTAGGTTCCATAAAATCAGAATTATTAATCTTTTATAAAAATGGATCTCTTTGGCGCACATTCCCTTTAAACGGACAAGTTTCGGGTTTTTGGACAGAAGAAAACGAATTTGAATTAGCTGAAAGTATTAATATACCAACATCAATAGGTAACATAAACGTCAAACCTATCTATCTACAATTTTATGATACTGGTGAACTGGAAAGTATTTTATTTTGGCCTGGCGAAAAGATTCTGATAAACACTTTTATTGGGGAAATTGAAATACATAAAGGTATCTGCTTTCATAAAAACGGAAATGTAAAAGGTTTTGAACCTGTAAATGAAATTTTGGTTGATAGTCCTATTGGAGCTATAAAAGTATATGATCGCGACCCCAATGGAATACATGCTGAAAGTCATACCATAAATTTTAATGAAGATGGATCTGTTGAAAGTGCCATTACTTCTTCAAATCAAATTATTGTGATGAAAGACGGAACAGAATATAAAACATTTTCACCTAAGATCGTTTCAAGTTACTGTAATGAAAATGCTTACTTTTTATCGCCTCTAAAAATCATCTTCGGGCAAGATACTTTGACTTTTATTAATGAAAACGAACCTCCAACAACGATTCCCCAATCGATGCAATTTAAAATATCAGATTATATTCCTGAAAAACCAGTTACGGGTTTTGGCTGTGCATAATGTGTAAATACTCAATAAATAAATTACTTCAATAAAAAACCATTTGCTATTTTATAATTATACCAAGTTATCAAGATTCAAACAACAAGAGAACGCTAATTTTAGAGTTCTCTTGTTGTTTTGAAGTTTAATACATTTATTTACTGCTTCCTACATTTGAAATTTCACCTTCACCTACTATGTAAGATCTAAAAATACGCCCTAATTCATCAATTTCAGGATATCCTTTAGCCTCCATTTGTCCTGAAACATTTTTAAATCTACCAGTACCTCCTTCAAAAATCATAGTAGCACTTGCCTCTAAAGTTTGAAAATTCAATGTTCCATCGTATGTAGCATATACATAATCACCATTTGCTGCACATAATATAATATTATGAGTATAATATACCATTGGTGGTGAAAAAGTTCGACTAATATTTTCCCAGCTACATTTTGATTCATCTAATTGACCCAGATGGGTAAAAAAACCTGATAATGTGCCTCCTATTCCAAATCCTTGTTCATTATACTCATCAATTGTCACCATTGCTTCACCACTAATAGGCACCATCTTAATTTCTGATTTTTTAAGTTCTACATTTTCTACTTGAGGCTCTGTATCAAATACATCTTCATTACATCCATAAGCAATGAATAATAGTCCGATTAAGAATAATTTTAATAGTTTCATAACAACCAGTTTTAAATAATCTGACATAATTAAGGTTCACATATTCTAATGAGGAGAAACGATGGTACCAAAATAAATTCAGCAACCAATCATTTTTATGTTCCATTACTGAATCTAATTTAAAGCTAAAATGTAAAAACAGATTTCTGAGATTTCCCAATAGTTTACTGAAATTTCCCAAATCAGGTATTAGTTAAAAATTTCAGTTATTATGATAGTTTTCCTTATGTTTATGAACAAATTCTGTTGGACTCTGCCCATATTCTTCTTTAAACAATTCGCTAAAGGTTGATAATGTTTTAATACCTACTTCATAGCTTACTTCTGTAATATTCAATGAAGAAGAAAGGAGAAGCTGTTTTGCTTTTTGTAATCTCAATTTGCGGATATATTTTGCAGCAGACATATTTGTAAGAGCTTTGAATTTTCTATACAGTTGAGATTTACTCATAGCCATATCTTGACAAAGAGCTAAAACATTGTATTCTTCATTATTAAGATTTTTATAGATAAGTCCTGTGACTGTATTGTAAAAAAAATCTTCTTTTTTCAGACTTGGATCTTCAGGTAAGTCACTTATTTCTATGTTAGAATACCGATACTGTAACTTACGCCTTAATTCTAATAGCTTATTAATACGAACAAGAAGTTCTTTTTGATTAAACGGTTTTACTATATATGCATCCGCACCTTGTTCTAATCCTTTTATTCTGGAAGGAATATCAGCTTTTGCCGTTAAAAGTATAATTGGTATATGACTGGTTCTTATATCATCTTTTAATTTTTTACATAAGGTAAATCCATCCATTCCCGGCATCATTATATCACTAATTATAATATCAGGTATAGTATCTATAGCCTTATGAAATCCCTTTAGTCCATCAGTTACAAAATCAATAAAATAAAAGCAATGATAACATGACTTTAAATAGCTAATCACATCTTCATTATCTTCAATAATAAGTATTCTTTGTTTTATATTAACTTCATTAGTTTCTAATGTATTATCTTCATTAAGATCCTCTTCTCTTTGAAAAGTGACTAATTCAGAGTGCCTCCTATCAGCAATTCGTACATTTGAAGGTGATGAAATAGGGAGCCTAAGGGTAAACTTCGTTTCAACACCAGGCACACTAACAAAAGTAATTGTGCCATTTAATAAATTAACCAATTCTTTAGTTAATGCAAGGCCAATACCAGTTCCTAAAGATCCTCTTACATCTGTATCATTAACCTGATAAAACCGATCAAAAATTTTATCTTGATTTTCTTTTGCTATGCCAATTCCATTGTCAATAACATCAATTAATAGGTCATTTTCAAATCTTTTTACACACATTTCAATTTTACCACCAGAGGGAGTAAACTTAATGGCATTACTCAAAAGATTAGATATTATAGCAGTTATTTTCTCCGGATCAAAATCTACCTCATAAGCTTGATTTTCTGATAAAAAAGAAAATTGAAATTCTTTCTCCTGAGCATAATATTCGTACAATTGAAAAGTATACCTTAGAAATGGAATAATATTTCCATATATTTTATTTACAGAGACATTCCCAGAATCGATTTTACTCAAATCCAGTAACTGATCTACTAATTGCAAAAGTTGTTTTCCATTTTTCGTAATAATATCAGCCTTAGAAGATATAGTATCACTTAAATCTGATTTTAAATTGTCTGCTAAACCAAGAATAACGGTTAATGGTGTTCTGAACTCATGTGTGATATTTGTAAATAGTCTATTTTTCGTTTCATTAATTTCTTTCTGACGTTGAGTATCTTTTTTTTCGAGTTTTATCAATATTTTTTGGGTATAAATAGCAAAAAGCAGAATATAGGATGTTATACCTAACAGTATAATAAGAAAATAAGTTAAGTTTAATTGAGGAGATAGTATTTCTTTTCCTGTTAGGTGATCATTAAATATAAAAAGCACACATATCGACACCATAAAAACACTAAATACACTTATCAACCATTTATAATTTTGAAATATCAGTGAATAAAGCACAGGAGCTAATCCGGTAAGAATCAAACCTCCACTAGTTAACAATCCACCCATTTTACTTACAAAGTATAATACAATAAGTTCATACCCTAATTTTGTTAACAATATCAAAGTCTTAACCTTCTCCAGAACAAAAATAAAAGCAAGGGTAACAATCAAAAAAAGGATACTAACAATGCTATACTCTACGAAAATTTCTACGGACATTAACCTGGAAATAATAAATAGAACAATAATTAAAGATAAAGAAACTAACTGTCCATAAATAAAATACTTACGAAGATACTTTATTGTTGAATCACATTGCAAAACAATTGGTATATGATCAATTTTGCTATCTATATATTCTAAATATTTAAATAGACTCATGACAGGTAACTTTCATTTAAAGTTACGGCCTTTTAAAGACCATTGTCAACTAAAATAAAAAATGAACATTCATTAATTCGTAGGAGGATACTATAAAACAAGTATAATACCTATAGAAATAGAAAGTGTCGGTATTAAATGATCCTTGTCCAATCTAAACACCATTTTTTCGACTATTTAAGCTATTGATTAATAAAAAAAAAGAGTTAAATTGAGTAGATGAAGAATTAAAGGTCAAAACTATATGATCTTTAACCATTGTTGAGCAAACTAATCTTTATCTAATATGAGTCGAACCTCACAAAATGAGATCAAAAAATACCTCTCTAATGCAATTTACCTAATTGTAATCTTAGTCATCTTACTATTATATTACAATTTTGTATTTAAGCGTAATCAACAACTTATAAGAACACAAATTGAACATCAGCATATCAGTGATATGCAAATGAAGGCTATTTTATTAGATAATGAGATTTCTAAATATATCCAGGGAGCCAAAAGTATCAGTAGCAGATCATCTATAAGAAATAAAATCACTGAATATGAGCATAAGCAAATCACTTTTGACAGCTTAAAAAATTTTTCAAAACCAAAGTTTAAAGATGGAATACAAGCAATTGAAAACGTAGTTTGGGCCCGACGATATATTCATTCTAAGCTATTAATTGAAGAAGGTTTATGTAAGTCATTAAATATTGATTCCTTATTATCAAATTCTAATTTAAATAATATTAATGTCTATTTATTTAAAACAAATTCAACATTTAATACAATCGTTACATCTCCCATTTTTCATGATGATCAAATTATTGGTAATGATATTATCTGTTTCAATAACATAAAAGCTCAAAATAAAATTAATGATGCTAATATAATTTTTACAATTAAACAGAGTAAGACGGAGTCAGGCACAAAGCTTTACTACACTTCTACCTCTGCAATTACCAATATTAAATCTGAATATTCAAATGCATTTTATCAATTTGAGATTTCTCAAGATTTATTATTTCATGATTTAAACACTTTCTATACGCATCAAACTGTAATTTCATTCTTACTACTTATAAGCTTAATACTAATACTTTACATTTTTCATAGAAAGAGACAATTGATTAGTCTTAAAAAAAGTGAGTATTTTGAAATGTTAGCAGAGCAAAAAACAAAGAAATTAAATCAAACAGTTAATCAGCTATTGGAGTTAAACAAACAAAAAGAAGAAAGTGAAAAACGATTTAAAACGATATATGAAGACAACAGATCTATAATGCTTATTATAAATCCTATAACTTATCAAATAGAAGATGCTAACAATGCTGCTCTTGACTTTTATGGTTTTACCAAAGAGCAAATTACAAAACTTAAAATATATGATTTAAACCAATTACCCAGAGAGAAAGTAAAAAATGAAGTTGATACTGTTGTTATTAATAACAAAGCCTACTTTAATTTTAAACACAAACTAAGCAACGGGGACATCAGAGATGTTGAAGTTTATTCATCTCCTATTAAGATTGATAATGAAATAAAACTTATCTCAATTATACATGACATAACAGAAAGAATATTATACAAAGAAAAAATTGAGAAATTAAACATTGAGCTTTCTGATTCTATTCAAAATCATAAACTACTGGAAAACAAATTAAAAGCAATTGTCGACATGTCACCGATTGCCATTATTATGTCTAGCGGGATTGAACAAAAGATCGACTACATTAATCCTGTTTTTATTCGTTTATTTGGTTATAATCAAAATGAGATTACCACTATTCCAGAATGGTGGTCAATTGCGATACCCGATAAGGAACTTTCACAAGAAATAAATCATGAATGGAACGAACGCGTTAGAAGAGCCAATGAAAATAACACAAAAATTTCGCCTATTGAAATAGAAGTTACGTGCAAAGACGGATCAAAAAAACAGATTAAATGGGGATATATATCTACAGGAATACAAAATTGGGCTTTTGGAATGGATCTTACCGAATTACGAATAACAGAAAAGCACCTTCGAAAAGCAAAACAAAAGCTTGAAGAAGATGCCTTACTTCTTAAGGAACTTAACGCAACTAAAGATAAGTTCTTTAGAATTGTAGCCCACGATTTAAAAAGTCCGTTTAATGCTATATTAGGCTTTACTAGCACTTTAATTGAAAATATCAATTCTTTTAACACCGATGAAATAAAGAAATTCGTAGCAATCATCGATAAATCAGCAAAAAACACATATGGGCTATTAGAAAACTTATTAAAATGGTCACAGGCACAAACCGGTAAAACAATATATAAGCCCAACAATATAAAAGTAAAAGATATTATAAATAAAACAGTTCAACAATTGAGCATAGTAGCATCTGCCAAAAACATCAATATTGAATATACTACAAAAACAGATCTTGTTGTTTTTGCTGATGAAAACATGCTAATCACAGTTTTAAGAAACCTGGTAAATAATGCTATTAAATTTACTCCTGAAGGAGGAAAAATAGAGATAATTGCTGTTGAAAATGAAGTAAACATTGTTTTTATTGTTAAAGACAACGGAATAGGGATGTCAAAAAACACGTTAGACAAGCTATTTAAAATTGAAGAAAAAGTTTCGACTAAGGGGACAAATAATGAATCCGGAACCGGATTAGGACTTCTGTTAGCTAATGAGTTTATAAAAAAACACAATGGCAGTATTAATGTTGAAAGCGAATTAGGGAAAGGTAGTATATTTAAAATACAACTACCTTTAAATTAAAATCCAAATATGGGAAAAGCATTTATTTTATTATGTACTTGAAGTATACAAATAACTAGTTTCCAGGCTTATTAACTGGCTTTTAATTGCTCAAAAAAATCAATTACGGTATCTTTCAGTGGTCTGTATTTTAATCCCAATTGATAAATACTTTTCGAATTATCGGCAATAAAGGGGTAACCAATATTTCGGGATACAACTTTGCGTTTAAATCCAACGATAGGTGCCAACAACCAGACTACACTTTTAGGTATCAGCTTTTTAGGAAAAGGATAATCATTTTTATACTTCTCTTTTAAGAATCCGGATAATTCCCACATACTTGAACTTTCTGCAGATACTATATATCTACCATGAGCCTCAGAGTTATATCCAGCCAAAAAATGAGCTTCTGCAACATCCCTTACATCCACCATACCAACTCTAAAATCAGGCACTCCCATTTTAAACTCTCCATTAAATATCTTTCTAAACATATTGTGTGATTCAGAAGAATATTCAACAGATAAGCCCGGTCCCAATACAAAAGAAGGATTAATAACAACAAGTTCCCATCTGTTTTGAGCATTACATATATTCCATGCCTCGCGCTCTGCAAGAGTTTTCGAATACGAATAGGGTTGATGATTTAAGGAGGAAGATGAATTCCACATTTCTTCATTTAAGATGCCTTTGCTACTATTTTTAATATCAGCATTATCACCATAAATAGCAGCAACACTACTGGTTAACACTACTCTTTTTACAGAAGTGACATTATTAACTGATTCCAGAACATTAGCTGTTCCTACTAAAGCAGGTTCCACTAAATCTGCCTGAGGATCATCCACTGTTAATTTAAAGGGTGAAGCTGTATGATAAACCAATTCACAACCTTGCATGGCTTCTTCAAAGGAATATTTAACTAATAGATCAGCTTCAAACAATTTTAGTTCTCCTGGTAATTTCTGAGATATTTGATTTAGATAGTAAGTTTTACTTACATCATTTATATCACGCACAGTAGCATGTACAGTAATTCCTTCCGACAGAAGCCTTTTTACCAATACTCCGGCAACATATCCAGAAGCCCCGGTAACCAAAACAGTTTTTGTTTTATCTATTAGTGTCATAAATTAGGTATTTATAAGATTTTGTACGAGGGTTTTCTACTATAAGATAAAAAGGTATATAAATGTTTAATGCTATTATTAACTTTTTGAAAAAATACCCTATATAAATTTTCTAACAGGCATAAAAAAAGGTGTCATTTCTAAAACAACACCTATCTTATTATATACAGTTCTATTTTTTAATCTCTATACCTTTTCACAATATCACCATATGCATCTATTCTTCGATCTCTGAAGAAAGGCCATATTCGCCTGACATCTTCAGTTCTTTTCTTATCAATTTCGATCACATGATGTAGTTCATTTTTTTGATTAGCCTGCCAAATGATTTCTCCTTGCGGACCCGAAATAAAGCTTGTTCCCCAAAACTCAATTCCGTTTGTTACTCCAGTCCAATCCGGCTCTATTCCTACCCTATTAACTGCAATAACCGGCAATCCATTTGCAACAGCATGTCCTCTTTGCGAAATCATCCAGGCATCACGTTGACGAGCCTTTTCTTCATCTGTATCGGTGCTTTCATATCCTATAGCAGTTGGATAAATAAGTATTTCTGCACCTGCCATAGCCATCAATCTGGCTGCTTCAGGATACCATTGATCCCAGCAAACCAATACGCCTAGTTTACCCACTGAAGTTTGAATTGGTTGAAAACCCAAATCTCCCGGAGTAAAATAAAACTTCTCGTAATAAGCAGGATCGTCAGGAATATGCATCTTACGATAACGTCCAGCCTCAGAACCATCCTTATCAAAAACAACAGCAGTATTGTGATATAGTCCCGGAGCTCTTTTTTCAAATAAAGAGGTTACCAATACAATATTAAGCTCTTTTGCAATGGCTGAAAACTTATTATATGATGGACCAGGCAATGGTTCTGCCCATTCAAACATATCAACTTCCTCTGCCTGACAAAAATAGATTCCACAATGTAACTCTTGAAGAACAACTAACTCGGCCCCATCCTGAGCACATTTTTTTATTCCTTCAATGCTCTTATCAATATTATTTTGCTTATCGTTTGAGCAAGTTTGTTGTACTACACCTATTTTTATTTTACTCATTATTTTCTTATTTCTTTTTTGCGATCATTAAAAATAAAGGAAATTTTTTATTCTTACTTCCCACCTCTTTTTCAATTTCAAAAACTTCTTTATAAAACACTACCTCAAAACCGTGATCTTCCATCATCTTTGATAATTCATCTTTGTCAAAGCCATTGTGTCCATCAAAATTAGCAACGTGATTATGAAAAGATCCATCCTCCTTTACTAAATCGGCAATGCACAAATACCCATCAGCACATAGTAAATTCTTGAATTTCTCAATTGCTTTATTACTATCTGTGATATGATGAAATGCCATTAGCATATATAAAACATCATGTTTCTCAAGATTTATATCGCCATTTATAATATCAGCAAAAACAGGATAAAAATGATCAATATTGTACTGTTGAATTTTATTCTTTAACACCTCAATCATTCCGGAAGAATTATCTACCAAAGTAACCTTTTTAAAGAAATCCTTCATTTCAAAGCTCAATAATCCCGTACCACAACCAAACTCAATTGATGTAAGACCATCATATGGTTTTAAAAAGTCTGTAATCTCCTTAGCAAATGATCTTGCTCTGGCTACTTTTTTAGGATCATTATCCCATGTTGATGCTTGATTATCAAAACTCATTTTGTTATTATTTCAATTTATAAAGATCAAAGATCCAGTTTGACTCCTTTGGGATATTGCATACTTATACAGTGCAAAGATCCATGTTGTTCAATTAATGGACGACAATTTACACCAACCACCTTTCTATCAGTAAAAATAGATTTAATAATACTAATTGCCTCCTCATCTTGTGGCAATCCATAGGTTGGAACCAGCACTGCACCATTAACGATTAAAAAGTTCGCATAAGTAGCCGGAAGTCTTTGTCCATCTTCATCAAAACAGGCATCAGGCCATGGCAATGCAACTAAATTGTATGCTTCACCTTTAGCATTTGTAAATTTTTGAAGTTGTTCTTCCATATCCACTATAGCAGCATAGTGTTCATCTGTTTCATCTTCACATTTAACATACGCTATGGTATTTGAATTACAAATACGAGCCAAAGTATCAATATGCGAATCAGTATCATCACCGGCTAAATACCCATGATCTAACCACAGAATTTTACTTGCGCCTAAATGTTTTTTTAATAAAGCACTAATTGCTCTTTTGCTTTTATCAGGATTTCTGAATTTAGAAAGCAAACATTCTGATGTTGTTAACAAAGTTCCTTCACCATCAGATTCTATACTTCCTCCTTCCAATACAAAATCAAGACTTTTAACAAATACATTTGAAAGTACATTTTTAGCTAAAGATGGTGTTATTTGATTATCTAATCCTGCTTCAAACTTTTGTCCCCAACCATTAAATATAAAATCCAACAACACTGGTTTCTCGTCATCATAAACTGTGATAGCTCCATGATCTCTTGCCCAAGTATCGTTTGAATCAGCTTGCACAAAATGAACAGGAAAAGCAGTTTTTTTATTAAACAACCCTTTGACCTCATCTACAGACTGACAAACAACAAGAACAGGAACATACTCTGCTGTTGTATTAATGATATTTACAAAACAGCGTTCTACCTCAGCATACATATATGCCCAATCGCTGTTTTTGTGTGGGAATGTATACTGAACAAAGCTTTGTTCCTCCCACTCTGCTGGAAATCTTACCATGTTATTTTATTAAAAATCTAAATAAATCATGGAAGCAAATATAGAATTATGAATGATATAAAAACATATTTAAGAAAAAAAGTGCCACAAATCGTATAAGATTTTAATAATCACAAAATTAGCCACATTATCATTTTATAAGATTCATAGAACTACTTGATATAAGTTAGTTACGGACTACCAATATAACAAAGAGCATACAGAAGCGGATACTTATCGGATGGTTTACGGAATTTCTGCGGGTACTATAGACCGATGCCCATCCGCAGACTACCCGCAGAACACCCGCAGAAACCCGTTCATTATCCGTAGCAGGTCCGTAGCAAGTATACAGCAAGTCCGTTTCTAACCCGATTATGCTCAGTAAAATGCCATTTTTAACACTTTCGTGCACAATTTTTCGCTGTTTTTTACAAAAACATGCACAATTAGCCTTTAAAAGACCATTTCTGAGTTAGAAACGGTTATGGGATCCTCATCGAATAAAACGTTAATCACTATTATTGAGAGACATAGACACTCTTTAAAGTAACGGTAAAATTACGGTAATTTTTTCACCAACATCTTTGATATAATTTAGTACTGAGATTAAACGATACGGGGTATGAAACAAGTTGATTGTAGTGTATTATTTGAAACTACAATCCGCATAAAAGACAGGATTCACAGGATTTCCAAGTTTGATTTATAATCTATAAATCTCGCTTCTTAATAAAATTGAACAAGCTGTTAATCCAGTAAATCCTGTCAAAAATATTTTTAAGTGTTTTGGTCAAGACTTGGTGTTCTAAATATGAATAAAGCACAGTTGTAAATTATTAAATTAATTAAAATCTAATTTAAAAACTCAACTTTTACACTATCTGTAAAAACTTCTCCTTTATACTGTACTTCTAATAAAATATTGACAGGTTCATTAATTTTATAATCTGAAGCTTTTAATATTAACTTTCTTTGCGCATCTATATGAATACCTTCTACCAGCCATTTATAATCATCATAATCATAACCTGCATCTAAAGTATACTCCTTTTCTGTTGTTGTAATAGTATCATTAACAACTCTTTCTGCTCCATGATAACGTGTATTCATATCATTTATATGTCCTTCTTTTGACATACCTGATTTAGAATGAGCACCTTGTTGTAATTTATATCTGTTGTTCCAGAACTTACCTAAATCGGAACCTAAATAATAGCCTAACTGAGGAGGTTGATTATATGCAATATTCTGTGTTAATACAGACCAACGATACATTATGTCAGTCATCAAGCAATGAAAACGATAAGGCGTTTCGTATGGTGTGGTATAAATTCTCAATTCCTTATTGTCTTTTGTTCTTACTAAAACTTCTTCTCGCCAGTCACCTATAATGTCTGCCATCAAACATGGATTTCCTTTAGTCCAGTTATTTGCAGCTAAATCTCTACTATCCGCTAACGGTAATTCATCAACTCCATCTCCATTCCATTTGGTTATTCCAACAAACTCACGATTTCTTACTCCTGAGCCATCTAATAACTCACGATTTAAATCCCCATCCCACCAAATGCCATTATTTATGGATGGTGTATTTTGACTTATTAATTCACCTTTTGCAGTATAAACTCCACCAGAATGTGTTGTCCAAACTTCCAGTCCTTTAAATCTTGGATCAATATCAGCAGCCATAGCCCGACCAACATCTTCATATGAAGGAATACCCCAAATAAGCTCCCCAGTACAAGCATCTCTTAACTCTGAGCCAGCCCTTGTGGGAACATGTTCATGACAATCCCATACTTCAAATCCGGGACGTTCTATATCTATATCTGTAAGATGAATCGCATCTCCATGACCTAATCCGGTATTATATGCACTTGATCCATCATCATCAATCATACAGGCTCCATAGGTAATTTCATCTTTTCCATCACCGTCAACATCGCCAATAGCCAGGTTGTGATTTCCCTGCCCTTCATAATCTTTATATTCACCATTATTATCAGTAGTACTAAATTGCCAACGTTGCGTTAATTTACCATTGCGATAATCCCAAGCTTGCATTACTGTTTTTGCATAGTAACCACGACAAATTAAAATACTTGGTTGTACCCCATCAAAATAACCAGCTCCAGCTAAAAATCGATCCACTCTGTTTCCTTTTGTATCTCCATACTCATTAGGCTCTCCTCTTGGAATATAATCAGCCCTTGCCAACTCCTTTCCTGTTGCACCTTCTATAACCGAGAAGAATTCCGGACCTTTCATAATTTTGCCATAGGTTGGAGAATTTGCATCTCTATCTACATAATCAGTAATACCATCTTTATTAACATCACCTATAATTTCTCCATCAGCAAACTGAGTTCCTTCAGCTGTTTTAACAACTAATTCAGATTTACCATCTCCATCAAAATCAAAGACCACCATTTGTGTATAATGAGCACCTTGCCTTATATTGATACCTAAATCTATTCGCCATAAAAAAGTTCCATTTAGTTTATAAGCCTCCAGTATTGATCCGCCATTACAAACTCCACGAAATGAATTATCTTTCCCGCTATTTTCTCTTTTTAAAATGATTTCATATTCACCATCACCATCTATATCACCAACTGAAGCATCATTAGGACTATATCGCCAGAAGCTGTCACCGGGAATGGCTTTTATAGGAATGGATAAGTATGGCTTTACAAAATTGTTGTTTGTTACTTTATACCTTGCCAACAACTTATGATCTGAAGCATTCTTTAACACATATTCTTTTATATGTTCTATATGTAGTGTTGTATCCAGGTAAAAAGTACTTTGAGTTAAAGGCTCTGAATTAACCTTAACCACATTTTTATTTTGTGTGATTCGATATATATCAAATGCCATATTTACAGAATCAGAAGGAAGATATCGCCAGCTTAAAGAAACATGACCATCACCTTGATTTATAACAACAAAACCACGATCCAAGACTTCTTTCTGTATTTTGGGAGAATAATTCGAGCCTTTTTGCTGTCCGTTTTTTAACTCAGAAGAAGTTTTGCAACAACAAGACAAGCTAATTACGACGGTTAAAATAGCAGTTATTATTATATTGAATCTTAAATATGACATAACCTTTTTAAAAAAAATAAAAAAGGCTATTTCAAATTTTAAAACAGCCTTTTTTAACATATTCTTTATTGTCTGGTAAACAAATTGTATTTTCATATTGATAGTCTTTTGTCTTCTAGCCAGACAGGCTTTTACTTTCTTCCTTCAGTCGAAGAAAGTAAACAAAGAAGACCGCCGCTGCCATGAAAAAGCTAAAAATCTGTGCTCTTCGCTAAAAGAAAAGAACTCGCTGCGCTTCAGACAGCTTTTCTTTTTTAACGCTACGTTTACTGATTTTTTTAACGCTTTTACATGAAGGCGGTTTGAATACACATTAAAGACGCTTATTTAAATTATACAAGAATAATACGTTTTAAATAGCCATCGTGCAAATCAGTCTTATGTCTCGTGTCTATTATCTAATAATCTATTTGAAATTTATTCACTTTGAATAGGGTTTTCAACTATTTTGCCTTCAACTCTGATATTGCTTGCATCGACATTTTCTGCATCATCGAGAATAAATAAAGGTCTTCCATCTTCTTTTTCATAGTAGAATCGAATATTATCAAAAAAGACATCTTTTGCATGACGAACATAAAAACCAGATGCTGGTATAGTACCAAACATCCAAGGTTCTGGATAGTTTTTAATACTTTCAGTTGGTTTTATTTTACCATCTTCTTTAGAATAACCTCCTTTATAATGAATATTAATATTTGAAAAAGAAACTTCTTCAATCTTATATCCAGGAATACCACTTATTATTGATGAAAACTGTGAATCAGCATTAAACACATTTACATTGCTTATTTGCACTCTTCTTAGCTTACCAACAGGAGTTCCTTTGGGGCTGCGTTGGCGTCCTCCCAAACGAATAAAGAAAGGTGAATTACCAATATTACGCATTGTAATATTAGAAACAACAACATCCTCTAACCATCCACCGTCAACAGCTTCTATGGCTAAACCACGACTTCTTTCAAATACGCAATTGGTAATCGCTATATTCTTAAAGCCTCCGCTTGACTCTGTTCCTAATTTAATACGACCTGTATTTGTTCCATGATCAGGAGCAACAGCTTCATCTATCTCCCATTTTCCATCCAATACAGAACCTTTGTCATAGCCGGAAACAAAACACCCACTAATAGTTACATTCTCTGTATCTTTAAAGTACCCTAAACCATAACTTGCTTTTAAAACAATTGCATCATCCCATGGACAATTTACAGTACAATCAGTGATACGAACGTTTCTACAACAGTCAATATCAAAACCATCACGATTGGTATCAACTTTAACATTTAATACATGAAGATTATCAACACCAGTTGCCAAAATAGCAAAGTGACCACAATGCTCCATAGAAACATCTTTAACTGTTACATTATAACATTCTTTTAATGAAACTGCTTTATTACCAACTCCCGGTAAACGACTCTCTTCACGACTTAAACCTTTTCCGTAAATAAGTCCGCTACCACAAATGGTAATATCATGTTCACCAATTGCCCATATTAAAGAGTTTTTCCAATGGCTGTGTCCAAAATCCTGAAATGGATTATCCGGATTGGGTTCTGCTTCATCGTAACCTTTATTTTCTTTTGGAAAAGCAGCCTGAATTACAGCACCTGATTCTACCCAAAGCGTAATGTTACTTTTTAATCGGATAGAGTAGCTCTCATAAATACCTGCAGGTACATAAACAGTTCCTCCACCTTGCTTTGAAGCTTCTTCAATAGCTTTATTAATAGCCGGAGAATCAATAGTAACACCATCTCCAGTTGCACCATAATCTTTTACATTATGTATTGCAGCATTAGCTTGTAAAGTAAAAGTTAATATGAATAATATTGATAATAATCGCATCGTTATAAATCTTTTTTGAATCATTATTAATCCGGAGTAGATTTCATCCATTCGGTTTGCTTATTAACTATGTATGATCTGTTTTCAAACAGTTTAGGCAACATAAAGTAGTTATAATCAGCCTTTGGATTTAGAAAATAAAAACAGAAATAAAGATCCTTACCAGCTACTAACTCACTTTGAGAAGCTACCACCTGTGCATCAGTCTTTTTACCTGAATTCAATAATAAAAGTGGAGTATCTTGCTTATTAGCATCTGCTAAACGAGGTTCTTCACCAGGAGGAACACATGCTTCCAATACTTTTAGTTTTCTGCTTGTACCGTAATATAGAGTAAATGAATTTCCTTCAATACTAAAAACATTTTTATAACAATCTTTAGGTACTATAGAACTTTTCCAATCGTTACCTTTATCTTCATTAGAAGCACCACCATAAGTCCAAATAAGTTTTAATCCATCAGGAAGATTCTTACTTGACAACTTCATTACCGCTCCTTTACTGTCCAATAAGGATTTAATATGGTATTCTATTTCTCCTTTACCAAGAATATCATCTTTCAGAGTATAGATTACACCTTCTTTTGTCGACTTCTCTTTTATTGATTTAAAATCAGAGAACCATTTACTTGAGTTTCCATTCGCAACTCCGATGCGCAATGTACCTCCTAATTCGGGAGTAAGCATTGACCAATCTGTATTTTGCGAAAAAGCATTTTGCCCTATAAAAAGGCAAAATGCTAAACTAAATACAACTTTTATAAACCTTAATTTAATTTCCATCTGGTTTTTCTATTTCTGAGAATGGAGTTGGATACCATTTAAAATCTTCAAATTTATCAGGTTGAGCAGGATTATAATCCGGAACATCATCTCGTAAATATTGTACTAAAGGCAAATTAATTTCTTTCATTCCATATACAACACATTGTACAATCTGATATCCTCCGTATGGTCTGAAATGTGTGTTATCTGCTAAAGCTTTTTCCTGATTTGGAAATGTATTTGCCGGAAAATGTACAAATACTTTAATTGATTCTTCTACACCTAACGTTTCATATAAAGTACGTGTATAATTGTGAAGATCGATTAATGGTACATTTTCTTCTTCAGCAAGTTTACGCATTGCATCAGGATAATCTCCATGAGTCTCCATGATCTTACCTTCCTCATCAAAACTACGACGTTGTGTTGGAGTAACGAATACTGGATTTGCACCTATAGCACGAGCCTTTTCAATAAATTCTTTTAATCGATCTGTAAAATTAAGGTAAGCACCAATACCCTCGCCTCTTTCTTTTTGATCATTATGACCGAATTCAACGAAAATATAATCACCAGATTTTGCTTGACTTAATAGTTTTGCTAATCTTCCTCTGCTAATAAAACCAGTTGCTGTTTCTCCTGATTCAGCATAGTTGGCAACACTAACTTTATCGTTAAAAAAACGCGGTAACATTTGTCCCCAACCAATCCATGGTTCATAGTCCTGATCAACCACAGTTGAGTTCGCACATAAGAAAACAGTAATAACATCTTTTGCTGGTTCAATTTCTATAAAGTCAACTTGAGGAGACTCACCATTAAATTCAAAAGTAAGCTTACTATCCCAATTTAACTTACTTCTTTCTCTGTCTTTAATACGAACCGTTTTACCTTCGCTAATAATGGTATCTCTTTTATTGATATTAAAGTAAACATCTTTAAATTCTCCTTTTGCAGTTTTGATACCATTATAAAATAATCTGCGAGATTCACCTCTAATAACAGTATAACCTTCTTCTGTGTCTGAACCTACTCTTACATGAACCCTGTAGTTTCCATCAGGAATACTATCAAAGGAAACAAATCCATTATTCGCCTTTTCTAAAGGCTTAACTATTTTATACGGATTACTTTCTTCTTTGCATGAAAAAAGAAAAACACTGCATAATAATAAAACTAAACTAATTGTTGCTTTAAACATTCTTTTAATCTTTTTTAAAACACCTGTCAAACACCTGTCAGGCTTATATACATATCGTAAATAAACCTGACAAGTGTTTGATGCACTGATGTTTAATCTATTTTTATTATTTCATTTTATAAACTTCAACACCGCCTAATAGGAAACACCCAATACCATAATCTTCAAAATCAGGCATACTATCGTATGTTACAGGCTGACCATCTTTAGGCTCTTTACCTGTTCCCTGAACATAACCCAAAAATCCATTGTCGTGAATAGCATCTTTTACAATTGCATCCCATGCTTTATTAATGATTGGAGTATAAACATCTTTATCTAGAATTCCATTATTAACACCCCATGCCATACCATAAACAAATAAAGCAGTACCTGTAGTTTCTTTCCCTCCATAGTTGTTTGGATCATGTAAACTGGCATTCCAGAAACCATCTTTTCTTTGACATTTTACCAATGCATCAGTCATCAATTTAAAATCACTTAAATATTGCTGATAATGTATCTCTTCTTTAGGTATTTCACTTAAAACACGAACTAAAGCTGCATATACCCATCCATTACCTCTTGACCAATAACAATCTTCTCCGTTCGGTTCTTTATATGGAGGAACAAAATCAGCATCACGCCACCATAAACCATCTTCCAGATTAAATAAACCTCCACCGATTTCGTTACGTGAACACTCGTACATATCCCACATCTTATCAAAATACTTAGGCTCATTCATTGTTACACCTAATTTTGCAAAAACAGGAATACCCATTTGAATGGCATCAATCCATGTCCAATCATCATTTTGAGGAGTATTCACTAACATATTCAAGTTAGCTTTTACAGAAATCAATTGTTTAGGATCTTCAGTTAATCGATATAAATCTATATAAGTTTGACCTGCACAATAATCATCAGCATTACGTGTTACTGCTCCATTTCTATAATTCCATTTATGAAAATCTGACCAGCCATAAGCATAATCGAAAAATTCTTCTTTTGGGTAAATAGAATACAACGCCATTAACCCTTCATAATATACTCCTCTGGTCCATATATTACTTGGTCTTACTCTACCTACATTGGAAGTTGCTGTATAATCAGCATATTTTTCCATGAAATATTTATTTACCTTCAAGATGGCATCCAATGTTTCTTTTCGATCATTATTCTCTTGTTTCTTTTCAGCAAATACGTTTAAAGAAAAACCTATCATCAGAACTAAACAAGGTAGCATCAATCTTCTTTTCACCGTTCTCATTTTAATACTTTTTAATATATAACACAGTTTACAAAAATATTAGAGACTGTCCGTTTCTACATGTAAAATTATACACAAACCTTTAAAATTGTCCCTGACACCTGTACAATACAATTTTACATGACTTAGCATTATTTTCCATTAGTTAACATTCATTAAGATTTTATGTTTGTAAACGTTTTCAGAAACAATGGAACATTTGGTCAGAATATTCATTTTTCTGTAAACATACCATTATAACAATTAATTAAATCTATTAGTATGAATCTAGTCAAATTCAAAAGGAAACAACTAAAAATGCTTTTGATAGCATTTATTACAAGTTGTTCCTTGTTGGCCAGTCAAGGGTCAATTTATGCTCAAGGTAATGAACTTACCGTATCAGGTAATATAAAAGATGATACGGGAGAACCTGTAATTGGAGCTACAGTTGTTTTACAAGGTACAACTGTTGGAACCATCACAGATGTTGATGGTAACTACACATTACCAAACATTCCTTCAGATGGAACATTAGTATTTTCATTTATTGGTTTAGAAACACAAACCATTGCGGTAGAAGGAAAAACTAAAATCAATGTTACTTTAGTTGCCGGTTCTATCGGAATTGAAGAAGTTGTTGCTGTAGGATACGGTGTTCAAAAGAAAAGTGATGTTACAGGAGCTGTCACCAGTGTTAGTGCTGATGAAATTAAAGCAATGCCTGTAAAAGATGCTCTTCAGGCGATGCAGGGTAAAACATCAGGTGTTGATATTACATCAAACCAAAGACCTGGTGAAAACGGAAGCATTAAAATCAGGGGTATCCGTTCTCTTAACGCTGATCAAAATCCATTATATGTTGTTGATGGAATGATTGTTCAAAGTGGTGGTATCGACAATATCAATCCTAGTGATATTGAAAGTATCGACATCCTAAAAGATGCCTCAGCAACAGCTATTTATGGTTCAAGAGGTGCCAATGGTGTTATACTTGTAACCACTAAAAAAGGGAAAAGCGGTAAAGTTTCATTTAACTATTCAGGCTCTACTACATTCGAAAAAATGTACGACGTTATGGAGTATATGGATGCTGCTGAATGGCTTGAATATGCTCGTATTGCAAAATACAACATGGGAACTTATGCTTCTGCTACCCCTTCATATGAAGCTGATTTTGCTACTTGGGGATCAAACTCTGCTTCTTGGGCTAATATTGAAAAAGCCTGGAATAATGGCGTTTACGATCCAAGTAAAGTAGGTAGTTACGACTGGGGTAAACATGGTAAAAGAACCGCAGTTTCTACTGAGCATACAATTAGTGCTTCGGGAGGAACAGATCAATTCCAAGGATACGGATCTTTTGGATATCTACGTCAGGAGGGAACACAACCAGACCAACTTTTTGAAAGATATACAGCTAAAACAAATTTTGAAGCAAGCCCTACTGACTGGTTCAAAATGGGAACTACAATGAATGTAAGCTGGGGTGTTCAGGATTATGGTTATAGTTTTACCAAATCTGTAACAGGACCCGGTGATTACTATTCTGCTTTAAAATCAATGTTAGCATGGACTGTTCCTTATGATGAGGATGGAAATTACAACAGAAATCCAGCTGCCGGTGATGTTAACATCATCAACCCTATTAATGAATTAAAATACAACACCAATAACAGAAGAACATTCAGAGCTACCGGTAGTTTCTATTCTCAAATTGACTTTGGTAAAATGTGGCAACCATTAGATGGTCTTCAATACAGAATTCAATTTGGTCCTGAGTTCAAATATTATCGTTTAGGTGTTTTTAACGCTGCTGAGGGTATTAATGGTGATGGTAATAATACTGCCAGCTACAATACCAATCAAACTCAGGCATGGACATTAGATAATTTGATCTACTATAATCGTACACTTCAGGAAATGCATAAAGTTGGATTAACATTAATGCAGTCTTCATCTAAATACCATTACGAAAATGGAGATATGAAGGCAACTGATGTAGCAACAACTGATGAGCTTTGGTATAACCTTGCTTCCGGTGGAGCTAATTATAGCCTGGGAACAGGATTATCTGAAAAACAAATGGAGTCATATATGATCAGAGGTAATTATAACTTCTCTGAGAAATATTTATTAACAGCTTCTATTCGTTGGGATGGTGCTTCTCAGTTAGCTGAAGGAAATAAATGGGCTAGCTTCCCATCGTTAGCATTAGGATGGAGAGTTGATCAGGAAAACTTCATGAAGAATATTTCCTGGGTTGATGGCTTTAAACTACGTTTAGGTTACGGTATTACAGGTAATGCTGCAATTGGAGCATATGATACTAAAGGTGGTGTAATGTCATTATACTACAACTGGGGAACTACATCATCTACACTTGGTTATGTTGCATCAGATCCATCTCAAAGATATCCGCCTAAAATGGCCAACAGTGAACTTGGATGGGAAAGAACTGCACAATATAACATTGGTGTTGACTACGTTATACTTAACAACAGAATTACAGGTAGTGTAGATTATTATCAAACAAAAACTACTGATTTATTGATGGTAATGAGTATTCCTAGTTTAACAGGTTATACTTCTACATGGGCTAACGTTGGAGAAACTAAAGGTAGTGGTATCGATTTACAATTAAATACTGTTAACGTTAACACAACTGATTTTAAATGGACAACTAATATCACATGGTCTGCAGACCGAAGTGAGATATCTAAACTTAATAACGGAAGTACTGAAGATTTAAATAATGCATGGTTTGTTGGTGAAGACATTGGTGTTTATTACGATTATGTATACGATGGAATCTGGAAAACGTCTGAAGCAGCTGAAGCTGAAAAATACGGAAGAAAACCTGGTCAGATAAAACTTAAGGATTTAAATGAAGATGGTGTAATAGATCCGAACGACGACAAAAAGATTGTTGGATACAAACGTCCTGACTGGTCTGGAGGTTTAACAAACACATTCAATTATAAAAACTTAGAATTATCATTCTTTATCTATTCTCGTTGGGGAAATACATTTAAAGCAGGTGCTGCAACATTAGATGGTAGATTCCAACAGCGTAAACTTGACTACTGGGTAGCAGGCGTTAACGAAGATGCAGAATACTATTCACCAGGATCGAATGGTGAGGCAGCTGATACTTATAGCGGTACTATGAACTATGAAGATGGTTCTTTTATTAAAATGCGTAATATCAATTTAGGGTATAATTTTACGGCTAAGCAATTATCTAAATTAGGTATTACAAAACTTAAAGTATACGCTCAGGTAATGAATCCGTTTATGATTTATTCTAAATGCGATTACCTGGATACTGATTTAGCTAGTTACAACAACAACACAGTATCAACAGGTTCTGCTACAACACAAAAAGGACTAGTTTTCGGTCTTAATGTATCGTTTTAACCCGATTAGTCATAATTATCAAAACATTAGAAGAAAATGAAAAAATTTAATATATCGTACCTATTGATATTATTAAGTGTATTTAGTTTTTCAATACAATCTTGTAAAGAGGAGTTTCTGGATGAAGAACTAACAACCACTTATAGTACGCAAACCTTCACTACTCAAGAGGGTTTAGATTTACTTGTTACCGGAACCTATCAGAAACTTAAATTTAAGTTTAACTATGTTTGGGGAATAGAAATGTTTAACCTGGGTGTTGATGAATTTACTGATGCCAATAATTCCATCCCTAGTTTCAACTGCTATAGTTCAGATTTAAATTCTGACGAAGGTGGAGCAAATAAGCCTATGTGGCAAAACATGTATGCAGGTATAGAATCTGCAAACACCATTATCAATAACGTACCTGCTTACTATGATGAGACAAGTGACACTTATAATACCCGCCTGGGAGAAGGTTACTTTTTCAGAGGATACTTTTATTTAACGTTAGTAGTTCAGTACGGCGGAGTTCCTCTAAAACTAGAGCCATCTACTGGAGTTGAAACATACTTTACAAGAGCTTCTGAAGAAGACTGTTATGCACAAATCATTAGCGATTTAGAAAATGCATATAACTTACTACCTGAAACAGCAGAACAAACAGGACGTATTTCTAAATATGCTGCAGCCCACTTTTTAGCTAAGGCCTACTTAACACGTGCCAGTGAATTGTATGATTCATGGAACAGTAGTTATGTTGATAACGATCTTGATCAAGTCATTAAATATGGTCAGCTAGTTGCTAACGCTCATCCTTTAACTACTAACTATGTTGAGTTATGGGATTATCAACAAGCTAATGGAACTAACGAAAATGTATCTGAAATTGTATTAGCGGCTCAATTTGCTGATGACCAATCAACATGGGGTCGTTTCGGAAATCAAATTCACCTTTATTACCCTTCTGTATACCAGGATATCTCAGGTACAAAAAGAGATATCTCAGGTGATCGTGAATTTTCATTTGCCAGAGCAACAAACTATACTTTAGATGTTTTTGACAGAGTAAATGATTCAAGATTCTGGAAATCTTTTATTACATGTTATGGATGTAACACTACTGATGGTGCACCTACCTGGACAGAAGAAAATGCACCTTTAGGACCAGAGGGAACTGTTGCCGGAGATAAAAGATTTAATGGTGGTGAATTAGCCATTAAATACATTGTTAATGATGCAGGAGACAATAGATATGCTGCTGTTGAAAATGATGTTACAGGCGCTTTGAAAAATGGTGTAATGCAAAATACACATACATTTGTTCGTTATTTTAACGGAGAAAATCAGGCATTTGTTGGAACACATGGAAACAACGGCTATTACGGAACTCAAAAAAGATCTGTTGCTCTTTCTAAATTCCGCGATGGTTATAGAATATCAATCTCCTCTCCTTTTGGTACCAGAGATGGAATCTTAGCAAGATCTGCAGAGGATATACTTATGGTTGCAGAAGCATATATTCGCCAAGGTGAATCTCAATACGATAATGCTATTAGCTGGATCAACAGATTAAGAGACAGAGCTGCATATGAAGATGGTGAAGATCGTTCTGTTCATGCAGATGGAGGCCAGGCTTATAAAAACAATCCATATTGCGAAGGTAAAGGTGGTGGTTATTCTGCAGAAGGATCTGTCTTTTGGGATAAAAACACCTATTATGAATCAAATAATGATATGGCAGAAACTACTGCTTCATCTCTTAACAACATGCATTTAAATTCTGTTGATGATATTTACAATTCATCTGTTGATAGTCCGATTTACGATAAACTAGGATGTTCAAGCAATGCTGAAAAGATGATGTGCTTTTTATTAAACGAAAGAACCAGAGAGCTTTGTGGTGAATTATACAGATGGGAAGACTTAGCCAGAACAAAAACTTTAGAAGCTCGTTTTAAAGCTTTTAATGATGGTTGGGTAAGAGGTAATTCAACTTTTAGTGCAAATACACACTATTATCGTCCAATACCGCAATCATTCCTTGATGCAATTACTAATGAAAACGGACAAGCTTTAACTGCTGATGAGAAAAAAGCAATGCAAAATCCAGGATATTAATCATCAATAACCTACCATTTATATATTAAGGGGTAACTCAAATTGGGTTACCCCTTTTCTATTTAATAATTAATAGTTATTAACATTACACTTTAATAATTTACTTCAAAATACAACTAATCAACTTTTATAACAAAATAAACTACCATAATAAAATACTATAAAACACTAGTTATATAAAATAGTACACATAGATTATCATACAACTACTCAAATCGAATATACTATAAAACAAAGCCTCCCAACCAAAACACTAAACACCTCACATACAACTACTTTAAACAATTACATCATTTATAAAACACTGATTAAACAAGGAGCCAAACATGTAAAATAATACACGTTTACATGAGATATTTCTCTATTGACTGCATACACGATATTACAGGCCTTAGCATTATTTTCCATTCTTTAACATTTGTTAGATTTTTACATTTGTTAACGATTTTAAATAATCCTTTAAAAAATCACTATCTCTTAAATTAACCATTTATATAATTAATTAAATCTATTAGTATGAATCTAATTAAATTAAGAAGGGAACAACTTAAAGTGCTTTTGATAGCATTTATTACAAGTTGCTCCTTGTTGGCCAGTCAAGGCTCTATTTATGCTCAAGGTAATGAGATTACAGTTAAAGGTCATGTAAAAGATGACACAGGAGAACCTGTAATTGGTGCTACAATAGTAGTTGAAGGCACAACTGTAGGTACTATTACAGATGTTGATGGAAATTACACACTAGCTAACGTTCCATCGAATGGCACATTATTATTTTCTTTTATTGGTTTAGAAACAAAAAGCGTAGCTGTTGAAGGAAAAACCACTATCAATGTTGCATTATCAGCTGAAACTATCGGAATTGACGAAGTGATTGCTGTGGGTTACGGTACTCAAAAGAAAAGTGACCTTACTAATGCAGTAGCTGTAATGAGTGCTGAAAAGTTAACCGAACGTCCTGTGACCAAAGTGGATCAAGCTTTAATTGGTCAAATGGCAGGTGTTCGCGTTCAGCAAACATCAGGTTTACCTGGAAAAGGATTTAGTATTCAGGTTCGTGGTACCGGATCAATTGGTGCTAATAATGAACCATTATACGTTATTGATGGATTCCCATTAGAAGTATCCTCTCAATCAACAAGCGGATCTTACTCCGGAGGTAATCCTCTTTCTAGTTTAAACCCTAACGACATTGAAACAATCCAGGTACTTAAAGATGCTGCAGCTGCATCTATTTATGGTTCTAGAGGATCAAATGGTGTTGTTATCATTACAACTAAAAAAGGAAGCACTGGAAAACCAACTATTTCTTTCAACTCCTATGTTGGTATTAATAAAACTGCTAAAAAATTAGATGTTCTTAGCTCTGAAGAATGGATTGAAAGAGAAATGGAACATATTAATTATTCTTGGTATAAAAGTGGAAACGGAACATCATCTGATTCTTACGAAACTCGTCAATCAGTATTAGGATTATCTGGCGACGAATACAATACTACATACATGTGGGATAAAAGATGGTTAGAAAATGGTCATCCTGGAATTGATTATGTTGATTGGCAAGATGAATTCTTCAGAACAGGTATGGTACAAAGCTACCAGATCGCAGCTAACGGAGGTAACGATGTTGCCAAGTATTATGTATCCGGCGATTATTTAGATCAGGAAGGTGTAGCTATTGGTGTTAACTACAGACGCTACAGCGCCAGAGCTAATGTTGAAATTAGTCCAAACAAAAAACTACGTTTCGGATTAAATGTTGCTCCATCATTTGTTCAAACAAAAGATCCGGGTGTTGAAGGAAAAGATGCATTAACACATATCACTGTAGGTATGGCTCCTATCGTTGAATCAAATGTTGGCGTGTTAGGTACAAACGTTGGCGATAATACAAGATATGCTTGGGGTACTTCAAGGGTAAGTCCAATTGCAGTAGCTAAATTTACAGAAAACAATAACGAAACAATAAGGGTTATTTCAACTGCATTTGCTGAATATGAATTATTAACTGGTTTAAAATTTAAAACAAACCTGAACTTCGATATTCATGACAATGAAGCATATAGATACACTCCTTCATATGTAACAAGAAACAGAACAGCAAGTGCTTCTAAATCTGGTTATACAAGAAAAAACTTTGTAACTGAGAGTACATTAACTTACGACAAATCAATTGGTGCTCACAATATTAATCTTTTAGCAGGACAATCGTATAGCGCATTTGATTTAAGTACATACAGTATTTCAGGAACTGATTTTGCATCTGATGAAGTAGTAACAATCAACAGTTCTAATACATCAAGTGGTACAACTTCAATGGTTAAAGCAACTCTTTATTCATTCTTTGGTCGTGCACAGTACAACTATAACAACAAATATTTCTTACAAGCAAGTATCCGTCGTGATGGTTCTTCTAAATTTGGTGATGACACTAAATATGGATATTTCCCATCAGCATCTTTTGGTTGGAAATTATCAGAAGAAGCTTTTATGGATAATTTAGAAGTTATCAGTAATTTAAAAGTACGTGCCAGCTGGGGTCTTGCAGGTAACAATGGTATTGGAGACTACAAACACATCGCATTACTTTCTAATGCAAACTATAGTTTAGGAGGAAGTCTTGTAAATGGTTTAACACCATCAAACTATCCTAATACTGATTTAAGTTGGGAAACTTCTGAAACAATTGATGTTGGTTTAGATGTTGGTGTATTGGCAAATAGAATTACCGGTTCATTTGATTACTATACCAAAAGAAATACTGACCTTTTACTTGACATCCAAGTACCTTCTGCCAGTGGATTTGAAAATGCTTTAACCAATATTGGTGAAGTATTAAACAAAGGTTGGGAATTAGAAATTAATTCGCGTAACCTAACAGGTGTATTTAAATGGCAAACTCAAGTAAACTTAAGTTATAACACTAACGAAGTTAAAAAATTAGGTCCTGACAACGCTCCTATTTATGGTGGTGCTTTTGATATTACACACAACGTATTAGAAGTAGGAAGACCAATGTATACTCTATATGTAGTACAACAAGACGGACTATTAACAAGCGACGATATTGCTAATGGTGTAGCAAGATATGGAAATGAAGAAGCTGGTGACCCTAAATATGTTGACCAAAACAATGACGGTACCATTGATGCTGATGATAGAACTTACTCAGGACACCCAAATCCAGATTACATCTGGGGTATCACAAACAACTTCTCTTATAAAGGATTTGATTTATCTGTATTAGTTCAAGGTCAGAACGGAGGTGTTATTTACTCAACATTTGGACGTGGTGTATACCGTACAGGTATGGGTGGAACAGAAAACACACTTGGAAAATCACGAAACAGAGTTAAATGGGTAGAAGGTCAAACCTTAACTGCAGCAGATGTAAAAGGTAAAGAAAGAAAATCACCTTCTTCATTTGGTAGAATCAAAAACACTGACTGGTTATACAAAAGTGATTACTGGAGAATTAGAAATATAACTCTTGGATATGATTTAGGTAGATTAATTACATCAAACATGGTTTCAGGTGCCAGAATATATGTTACTGCAGAAAACTGGTTTGGTGGAGATGAATACAATGGTGGTTTCAACCCTGAAGCTGTAAATAACAATGGTGATGACTATGGTGCATTCCCATTATCTAAATCATTAGTATTAGGATTAAACTTTAAATTTTAATTGAAAAGAGATTATTATTATGAAACAAGCTATAGAAAAAAGTTTCCATTCAAGAGGAGATCTATTATGGCGAGTTCTTTATGGTAATTACAATCAAAAAATTAAGCACATGAAAAAGATATTATCAATATTAATGGGTGTAATTCTAATAGGTCTGTCAGCCTGTGATGATGAATTGTACCAAGCACCCATTGACAATCAGAATGCTGACTCATTCTATCAAAACGAAGAGCAGTTTGAACAAGCCATCAATGGTATGTATAACGCATTGTTAACATTTTCTACGCATCAGTTTTATTTATCAGAAATAAGAAGTGACAATGTTTTTGCACCAGGAACAGGGGTTCGTCTTTGGAACCCTATCAATAATTTCGATAATACTTTAGAAACTAACGATTATATCGAAGATTGTTGGAATGATTATTTTAGAGGTATATACCTTGCAAATTCTATTTTAGATAAAATTTCTTCTTCTATTATTTCAGATGAAGACACTTACAATCGCATGATTGGAGAAGCAAAATTTATCCGTGGGTTCTTATATTTCGAAGCAATCAAAACTTTTGGTAAGGTCCCTTTAATGGATCATGTTGTAAACCCTTCTGATGCTTTAGTTTTAGATAGAAGTGACGTAGCTGATGTATATGAATTAGTAATCTCTGATTTACAATTTGCGGCATCTAATTTAGAAGACTCATATTCTGTGGCAGGAAAAGCTACATCATGGGCTGCAAAAGCAATGTTAGCAAGAGTATACTTAACTCAATCGGGTCCGGATTATGGTATTAACGGTCCTGGTTTAGGATTAAACAAATATTCTGATGCATTAACTTTATTAAATGACATCATTAATAATGGTCCTTACTCTTGGGTTGATGATTATGCATCAATATTTTCATACACTAATGAAAATAACGGTGATATTATTTTCGACCTACAAGCAATAGATACAGGTTCTACTTCAAGTTCTGGTGTTGGTACAATTTTACCAACATTAATGTATCTTGAAAGCTGGGCTAAAATTAACCTTCCATTTGCCGGTGGTGTTCCAAATGACGGTAGTGGTTGTGATCCTTCTGATGCTTTAATTGCTTCTTTTGAAGATGGAGATGTTAGAGATGACTTTTCAATTCTTATGAGTTATGTTGATGAAAACAACAACCCTGTTGACAATCCTCAATACATTAAGTTTTTAGATGTTACTTATGCTCCGGCTATCAGATTTAACTGGCCTATTAACTTCCCAGTTATCAGATATACAGATGTATTGATGATGAAAGCGGAAGCTCTTATTCAAACAAACGGTAGTCAAACTGAAATTGATGCTATTGTAAATAAAGTAAGAGAAAGAGCTGGTGTTGATCCTGTTTCTGATGTTGATTTAGATATGCTTCTTGCTGAGCGCCAAAAAGAATTTATGGCTGAAGGTTTAAGATGGCATGATTTAGTTAGAACAGGTAAAGTTCTTGACGTTATGAATGCCTGGATTGCAGAGGAAGATGATGGTGATAACGTAAGCACAGTAGTGGCTAACTATATCATCTACCCTGTACCATATTCACAAATGGAAGTAAAACAAGACCTATATACTCAAAACCCTGGATACTAGAGTATTCATTAAAAAAACAATAAGTCGGTTCCAATGAGCCGATTTATTGTTTTTTCTATTTATATACCTTTCTTCAACCGTCCTTTCTCAAACTATTAAAGCCTTTTTAATAAACATTCCAACGATGAAATTACTCATTTATATCACTCTTTTACTAACAATTGTTAGCTGCCAACCAAACAATAAAACTCAAAAAGAAATTAATAAGAAACCAAATGTAATATTTGTACTGGCTGACGATTTAGGCTATAACGATGTAGGGTATGCCGGACAAAAGTTCATGCAAACCCCACATATAGATCAATTGGCTAAAGAAGGTAAAGTATACACTAACACTTACGCAGGAGCACCTGTTTGTGGTCCTTCTCGTAGCGTATTAATGACCGGACAACACACTGGCCATACAACAGTAAGAGGAAATAACACCATAGTTGGTGGAATACCCGGTAAAAAAGGTGATAAGGTTGTTTACAGAGCTAATTTAAAAGCTTCAGATTATACCGTTGGTAGTTTAATGCATGATGCAGGTTACAAAACTTGTTTAGTTGGTAAATGGCATCTTGGAGGATATGATTCTACAGCAACTCCAAATCATCATGGTTTTGATGAATTTTATGGCTGGTTAACCAATAAACCTGAAACTTATAAAAGTACTTATTGGCCTGATAAAAGAATGAAAAACAACGTTATGGTTGATATTCCTCAAAATGCAGATGGCAAAAAGGGATATTATCATACAGATATGTGTACTGATGAAGCAATGGACTTTATCAAGAAAAATAAAGATGGTGAAAAGCCATTTATGCTAATGCTATGCTACTCTAATCCTCACGCTCCTTTGGATGCTCCGGATAAAGCTATTTACGAAGACAAAGATTGGCCAGAAGATATGAAAACCTATGCATCAATGATCTATCATCTTGACCAAAATATTGAAAGACTAAAACAGTTACTAATTAACGAAGGCTTAAGTGAAAATACTATTGTGTTTTTCTGCTCTGACAATGGTCCCAGATCAAATTACTCTGATCAATTAACAGAAGTTGTTGATTTCTTTGATTCAAATGGTCCTTTAAGAGGCTACAAAAGGGATATGTATGAAGGAGGAATCAGAACACCAATGATTATTTGGTCTCCAAAATTAGTAAAAGCCGGAAGTCAATCTGACCTTCCTTGGTATTTTGCTGACGTCATGCCTACATTTGCCGAAATTGCAGACTACAAAACAGAATTAATGAAAACAGACGGAGTAAGTGTTCTTCCATCAATACTTGATGAACCGATGTCAGATAGTCCTCGTTTTTTATACTGGGAGTTTTTTGAAAGAGGATACAAACAAGCTGTAAGATATGGCAAATGGAAAGCTGTAGTTATAGGTGGCAAGATGGAATTATATGATTTATCAAATGATCTAGGTGAACAAAATGATATTTCAAGCGAACACCCTGAAGTCATAAAAGAAATTGCTACATATCTTTCCGGATGCAGAACCGATTCTCCATACTGGCCTGTTGAAACTATTAATAATTAAAATGCATACAAAATCAATTCATGCCTTTATTGATAACAAATGGCATGAATTGATACATTTTATGTAAAAACGTCCACTTTTTCATACAAAAATACCATAATCACACACTAGATACAGCAAGGGGAAAAGGATAATGGATAAAATGACAGGTTTATGGAAGCATATACATATTTGTATTAAGATGGGATTATATTTTTGACACACTCAAAATATTCGTAATAAATTATAAGAACTTAATTTTACAACTGGCTTGGTAAGACAAAAAAGGAATTAAGATATCTGATGAATAATTTGAGTGATAGAATTAAAATAGGACAAACTATATTTAACATGAATCGATCACTTATAAATATCTCAAGATTATTTTTAATTACCTTATTTATCATTTTAGGAACTCTTTCTTTTGCTCAAAAAAAAGAATCTAAAAAAAATAAGAAAAATAGAAGTAATACCGAAGTACAAGAAAGTGTTACTGATGCGAATACTCCCCTCCATTTATTACAGCCTGATTATTCTATAAACTATCACGTTCCTACTAAAGATGAGATTGTGATAAAGATGAATCTTATTTTAGGATATCTAAAAAACTCAACACCTTTTGAGATAATCAATACAACAACACAAGAAAAAATAGAAGATTACAACAGTATCGACAAAAATTGTCATTTAAAAAAGGGTGATTTTCGATTGACCTCATATGAGTGGGGAGTAACTTATGCAGCCATGGTAAGAATGGCTCAGGTAACTGATGATTATAAATATCTTCAATATGCAAAAGAGCGCTTTAATTTCTTATCTGAAGTTGCTCCCTATTTTCAAAAAATACTGCAAAAAGAAGGCACTATTGATCCATTAATGAGAAGTGTATTACAGCCTCATGCCCTTGATGATGCCGGAGCTATGTGTACTTCAATGATTAAGGCTTCACTATTTGATCAACCTTCTGCTGAACTTGACACCCTAATTGGAAATTATATAGATTATATCATGTACCATGAATACCGTTTGGAAGATGGTACTTTTGCCCGGAAACGCCCCCTTTATAATACAGTGTGGTTAGATGATATGTTTATGGGAATCCCTGCCCTGTTACAAATGGGGAAATACAAACATGACGACAAATACACCTCTGAAGCCATTAAACAGATCAAACTTTTTAAAGAGAAGATGTTTGTTGAAGAAGAAGGTTTATTTCGTCATGGATGGGTTGAAGGTTTAAATCCGGAACCTCAGTTTTTCTGGGCCAGAGCAAATGGTTGGGCTTTACTTACTCTTTGTGAGGCTTTAGATGTGCTTCCTGAAAAGAATGAAGACAGACAATGGATTCTGGAATTATACCAAAAACACATTGCATCATTAGTACAATATCAGTCTGCTGATGGTTTATGGCATCAATTGATCAATAAAAACGATTCTTATCTTGAAACATCAGCCACTGCCATTTATGTATACGCAATTGCTCATGGTATAAACCAGGGATGGTTAAACGCAAGAGTTTATGGCTCTGCTGCAACTTTAGGTTGGAATGCTCTATCTGAGAAAATAAACAGCAAAGGACAAGTTGAAGGTACTTGCGTTGGAACAGGAATGGGATTTGATCCTGCATTCTATTATTATCGTCCAACAAGTTCATATGCAGCTCATGGATACGGCCCTATGATATTTGCAGGTGCCGAAATATTGGAATTACTGAATCATTGGTTTCCTAAAATGAATGATAGTGCTGTTCATTTTTACGGACAAACACAACCATATACAGAACCAATCTTTTCTGTTGGAGATCCTCGTCACCCTCCCTATTTAAAAGGAGGTAGCACAAGAAAAGGTGATAATCCGGTCGTTTTTGTTATTGGTGATTCTACTGTTAAAAATGGACGTGACCGTGGTGATTGGGGGCAATGGGGATGGGCCAGTTTCTTTGATCATTTCTTTGATACAACAAAAATATCAATTGAAAATCATGCTTTAGGAGGACGAAGCAGCAGAACGTTCCTTACAGAAGGTTTATGGCAAAATGTATTGGAAGGTTTAAAAGAAGGAGATTACCTGTTTATCCAATTTGGACATAATGATGGTGGTCCATTTGATACTGGCAGAGCTCGTGCCTCAATTAAAGGAGCCGGTGAAGAATCACAAGATTATATTATGGAAGCTACCGGTGGTCCTGAAACAGTATATACTTTTGGTCACTACATACGTCATTATATCAAACAAGCTAAAGCACACGGAGTAAATGTTATTGCATTATCCCATACACCTCGTAATAATTGGGAAGATGGCAATATGGTTCGTGTGGCTGACACTTATGCAAAATGGACCAAACAAGTAGCTGATGAAGAAAATGTATGTTATATAGATGCCAATGATCTATGCGCTAAGGAATATGAAAAAATTGGTCAGGAAGCTACCAAACCTTATTATAAAGACAATGTACATACATCATATATTGGCGCTATTTTACATGGCAATACTATTGCAAAAGCAGTTTATAATCTGGATGACTGTGATCTGAAGAACTACATAAAAAAGGATGCCATTGACAATCCAACAAAGGTAGCTCCAAAACCTCTTTATCGTGATCCGGTTTTTGATGGAGCAGCAGATCCTACAATAATCTGGAATGAAAAGGAGCAAAAATGGTTTATGTTTTATACAAACCGAAGGGCTAATCTCGAAAATACGAATGGTGTCGATTGGGTACATGGAACACCAATTGGCATTGCAGAATCTGAGGATGGTGGCTTAACATGGAAATACAAGACTGATGCAAATATAAATTACGGCGGTAAAGATGTGACTTATTGGGCTCCTGACGTGATAGAGAATAACGGCACATACCATATGTATTTAACTATTGTTCCTGGAATTTTTACAGACTGGAGTCACCCGCGTGAAATCATTCATTTAACCAGCAGCAACCTAATCGACTGGAAATTTGAATCAAAAATAAAGCTTGTCTCAGATAAAGTTATTGATGCAGAGGTAATAAAAGCGCCTAATGGAAAGTGGAGAATGTATTACAATAACGAGCGCCATAATAAATCTATTTACTATGCAGAGAGTGATGATTTGTACCATTGGGAAGACAAAGGACTTGCTGCAGCAAAAAGACGTGGAGAAGGCCCTGTTGTTTTCTATTGGAAAGACAGATATTTTATGATTATTGATTCATGGAATGGTTTAACAGTATATAGTTCTAAAAATATGGAAAACTGGCATCTTCAGGATGAACGCATTCTTGAAAATCCGGGATTTGGTGAAGATGACAAAGTAAAAGGAGGACATGCCGATGTGATTGTTAACAATGACAGAGCATACATTTTCTACTTTACTCACCCGGGAAGAACTGAAGGTGTTAAGGAGGATAATTATGACACCAGAAGAACATCTATTCAGGTTGGTGAATTAATATTTAAAGACAACAAAATAACCTGCAACAGAAATTTACCTGTTGATATTAAATTAATTACTCAAAACAAATAAGATACTCTTTAAATGAAACTAAAAACTATCATACTTCTTATTTCAATAGTTACAATTATTAGTTGTAACACTACAACACCTAAAGATGTAAGCATTTATATTGCAGGTGATTCAACTGCTCAGGGGTACGACACCACTAAAACAGTTATGAGAGGCTGGGCACAAATGTTACCAGAGTTTTTCGACGAGCATGTTACCATTGTAAATAAGGCAAAAGCAGGTAGAAGTACCAAAAGCTTTATTGCAGAAGACAGATGGCAAGGTATTATTGATTCGATTAAGCCAAATGATTACGTAATTATTCAGTTTGGGCATAATGATGCGTCAAGCAAACCAGAAAGACATGCCTCCTACCCTGACTATAAAAACAACTTGCTTAAAATGATTCAGGATGCCCAGGCAAAAAAAGCGAACCCTGTATTGGCTACCTCAATTGTAATGAGAACTTTTAATGGTAAAGCTCTTGTGGATGACCGTTTATTAGGATATCCGGCAATTATGCGTCAGTTAGCAGATTCATTAAATATACCATTGATAGATACCTACGTAAAAACTCGTGATTTAATTATCATGATGGGTGATGAACCGTCAAAAGAATTATATATGTGGATTCCGGCGGGCGTTGATTCCATACGTCCAAATGGTTCGCAGGATGATACACACTTGCAAACACCGGGAGCTATGGCTGTGGCCGAGATTGTAGCAAAAGAAATTAAAAAGCAAAAACTTATAAATATAGCAGATCATGTTGTTATCCGTTAAGAAACTCGCAAAATATACAACCCTATTAAGTATTCCTTTATTGTTGGCTCAATGTCAGCCAAAGGTTGAATGGCCAGAGGAATCAGTTGACACAAAACCAGGATCACGCTGGTGGTGGATGGGAAATGCGGTTGATGAAGCCAACCTTACAAAAAACATGGAGGCCTACGCCGATGCAGGTATAGGTTCTCTAGAAATAACACCTATTTATGGTGTTCAGGGAAATGATTCTAATGAAGTCGATTTCTTATCTGAAAGATGGATGGAGTTATACAATCATACTCAAAAAGAAGGAAACAGACTGGGTATCAACATCGATATGAATACCGGAACAGGTTGGCCTTTTGGAGGACCGGAAGTTACTGTTGAAGAAGCTGCAGGTCGCTTATTGATTAAAGAATATACTTTAAGCTCTGGTCAGCAATTAAAGGATGAGATCATTCCTGACGATGAAAGACAACAAGCAACTGCTGTACTTTCCAGATTAATGGCTTACTCTGAAGCCGGTGAATGTATGGATATTACTGACAAAGTTGAGAATAAGAAACTGAACTGGACTGCACCCAAAGGTAGCTGGAAACTGATTGCTTTGTTTGAAGGACATACATTTCAACAAGTTAAAAGAGCAGCTCCGGGAGGAAAAGGTTTAGTATTAAATCACTTTGATAAAAAAGGAGTTGAACACTATTTAGATCGTTTTACAAAAGCATTCTCTAAAAGCAATGCTACACCTCCAAAATATTTCTTTAATGATAGTTATGAAGTATACCAGGCCGACTGGACCCCAGGATTATTAGAGGCTTTTGAAAAAATGCATGGTTATAAACTTGAAGAATATTTACCTTGGTTTTTAAGTGAAGAACATAACGATACAACAGCAAGGATTATTTCTGATTACAGAGAAACTTTTGCAAGCATGTTAGTAAACAACTTTACTATTCCATGGACTGAATGGGCTCATAGTTTAAACAGTAAAACGAGAAACCAGGCACACGGATCTCCTGGTAACTTAATTGACATTTATGCTGCTGTAGACGTACCTGAATGTGAAGGATTTGGTTTATCTGATTTTAATATTAAAGGTTTACGTAAAGATTCTATGACACGTCATAACTTTTCTGATTTATCGATGCTAAAGTATGCTTCTTCGGCTGCTCATATTTCAGGAAAGCAATATACTTCATCAGAAACCTTTACTTGGTTAACAGAACATTTCCGTACTTCGTTTTCACAATGTAAACCTGATTTGGATTTAATGTATGTTTCTGGTGTAAATCATGTTTATTTTCATGGAACAACATACAGTCCTGCTGAAGCAGCATGGCCGGGATGGAAATTTTACGCATCTGTTGATATGAGTCCTACTAATCCATTATGGAGAGATGCACAACCATTCTTTAAGTATATTTCACGTGTACAAGCCTTTATGCAAATGGGACAACCGGATAATGATTTTCTGGTATACCTTCCTGTATATGATATGTGGCATAATGAAGAAGGCAGACTTTTAATGTTTGATATTCATGCCATGAAAGAAAGAGCACCTGAATTTATCAGTGTCGTAAATTCTATTAGTAAAGCTGGTTATGATATGGATTATATCTCAGATAACTTTGTTAATAGTACTACTGTAAAAGATGGTGATCTGGTTACTAAAGGAGGTGCATCATACAAAGCTTTAATTGTTCCTGCTGCCAATAAAATGCCGGTAGAAACACTTCAAAACCTTCTAAAGCTTGCATCTGAAGGAGCACAAATAATATTCCTTGAAAACTACCCTACTGATGTTCCCGGCTTTGGTAACTTAAATGATCGTCGCCAAAACTTTAAAAGCTTGATAAGCAAGTTACCTGCTACCAATTTTGATCAAACATCTACAACAATGTTTGAAAAAGGAAAAATCATCACTGGTGTAGATTTTGAAAAAACGTTGAAAGAAACAGGTGTTGTTGCAGAAGAGTTTAAAAAGAACGCAGATCTTCAATTTATTCGTCGTAAAAATGATAAGGGTTATCATTACTTTATCTCAGCATTGAAACATGATGATACAGATACATGGATTACATTGCATGAGACTGCTGAATCGGTTGTTTTATTTGATCCTATGACAGGGAATATTGGTAAAGCAATGACAAAACAAGAAGACGGAAAGACAAAGGTAAGAATTCAATTAAAATCAGGTGAATCTGTTATTTTAAGAACATATAACACAGGTGTAAATTGCGAAGACTGGTCATATGTTGTTGAATCAGGCGAACCTTATTTAATTAATAACAACTGGAAAATTTATTTTAAAGAAAGTATCCCTGCTATTGCTGATACGTTCACTGTACCTACATTAATTCCATGGACTAAGCTAAATGTGCCAGAAGCTAAAGAAAACATGGGTGTTGCTGTTTACTCAACTACTTTTACCATTGAAAAAGACCAGAATACAGACTGGATTTTAGATTTAGGTGATGTAAGAGAAACTGCCAGAGTTAAAATAAATGGTGTAGACGTTCAAACATTATGGGCAGTACCATATCAGGTTTCTGTTGGTGAATATATCAAACAAGGATTAAATTCTATTGAAATTGAAGTTACCGGTTTACCGGCTAATCATATTTCAAGTATAGATCGTGAGGGTATTGAATGGCGTATTTTTAAAGAAATTAACTTTGTTGATCTAAACTATAAGAAAACAGGTTATGCAAATTGGGAAACAATGCCTGCCGGTTTAAATAGTCAGGTAAAACTAATTCCTATAAAATATTCAAAATAGAACATTGGTATGAAACTCGCCAAACAAGAAATATTTCTTATTTGGCAAGTTCCATGAGACAGTAAAATAAATTATTATCATATGAAGTATATTTTATTCATTATTACAATTGCGATAAGTACAAGTATCTATTGTCAGAATAATATTCCTGAATTTGACTGGATGAAAAAAGTGGGTGCTAAAAGTTTTCCTGACAATCAGAAAGTATTTAATGTAAAAGATTATGGTGCCGTAGGTGATGCATTGGTAATGAATACTGAAGCAATACAAAAGGCTATTGATGATGCCGAAGCCGCTGGTGGAGGTACTGTAACTTTTGAACCTGGGATGTATTTAACAGGATCTGTTTTTATTGGAAACAACGTTAACTTTCATATTCCGAAAGGAACGATGTTATTGGGAAGTCAGGATTTGAAAGATTACAAATATATTGACACTCGTGTTGCTGGTGTTGAGATGAAATGGCCTGCAGCATTGGTTAACATCTTAAATAAAGAAAATGCAGCCATTACTGGTGATGGGGTTATTAATTGTAAAGGAAAAGTATTTTGGGATAAATACTGGACTATGCGCAAGGAGTATGAGAAAAAAGGGTTAAGATGGATCGTAGATTATGATTGTGACCGCCCAAGAGGAATCCTTATTTCTGAATGTAAAGACATTACTGTTGATGGCATAGTTGTATATCAACCTGGATTCTGGAGCTTGCATATTTTATATTCTGAGCACGTTACGGTAAATGATATTACAATTAGTAACAACATTGAAGGTCATGGTCCTAGTACGGATGGAATTGACATCGACTCTTCTTCTTTTGTTCTTGTTCAAAACAGCAGTATTAATTGTAATGATGATAACTTTTGTTTAAAATCTGGTAGAGATAGCGACGGACTTAGAGTAAACCGTCCTTGTGAATATATAGTTCTTAGAGATTGTTACGCAGGTGTTGGAGCTGGGCTTGTAACTTGTGGAAGTGAAACATCCGGAGGTATTAAACACGTTGTGGCTTATAATCTAAAAGCTGTAGGTACTTCTTTTGGATTAAGATTTAAAAGTACTAATCAGCGTGGTGGAGTTATTGAAGATATTCACCTTTCTAATATTACAATGGAAAATGTAAAATACCCGCTTTCCGTTGATTTAAACTGGAATCCTGCATATAGTAACTCGCTTTTACCGGAAGGATACAACAGAGATAGTTTACCGGATCATTGGTTAAAAATGCTTGAACCTGTAGATCCTAAAATCGGTACTCCTAAATTCAAAAATATGACATTTACAGATATCAATGTCAAAAATGCTAAAACAGCTATTATTATTGGAGGAACCAAAGAAAGTACAATTGATAACTTAACATTTACCAATGTTACCTTAGAAGGAGAAAAAGCAGGATATATTAAATATGCTGAAAACTGGAAATGTAATAACTTTACAGTTAAAGGGAAGGATGAGCTAAAGCTTGAGAAAACAAAAAAGATTAAGTTTTAAAAGTACATTCATGTTAGATTAAATTATTAACACCACAAAAAACTCAAAGTCTCTAAGAACCAATAAGTTCTTTCTCTGTAATCTTAGTGATCATAGTGATTTTGTGGTAATTTTTTTTGATAAGCAGTATTTATTAGAAAACTAAATAATTATGCGAAATATATTTTTTATCATTTGTATCTTACTATTAATTCCAGTGGGATTAGTAAGCCAAAATACACAACGTCAATATCTATCCGGAACAGGTTTGTATCATACAAAAACATGGGATTTTTATTGCTCTGATGGCCAAAACAGTAAAAAGTGGAGTAAGATTGAAGTCCCTTGTAACTGGGAACTTCAGGGATTTGGATCCTATACTTATGGTCGCTTTTATAAAAAAGGAGAAGAACCTTCAAAAGAAGTAGGTACTTACAAATACGATTTTAAGGTTCCTAAAGATTGGAATGGAAAACAAATCACCATTGTTTTTGAAGGATCGATGATTGATACAGAAGTATTTATCAATGATCAAAAGGCAGGTGATACACACCAGGGAGGTTTTTATAAGTTCTCTTATGATATCACAGATAAAATCATCACAGGAAAAAAGAACAGCTTAAAAGTTATTGTTCACAAACATTCAGCCAACAATAGCATCAATGCTGCAGAAAGAAAAGCAGACTGGTGGACATTTGGTGGTATTTATCGTCCGGTTTACCTTGAAGCAAAACCTCAAACGGCTTTTGAACATGTGGCTTTAAATGCAAAATGTGATGGTAGCTTAACAGCAGATATTAATCTTTCAAAAGCGCTAGATAAAGGAAAAATTACTGCATGTATAACTCCTTTAACAGGAAGTGGTTCTTTTGAAACCAAAAGTTTTGGTATTAAAGGTAGCGACTTAAAGCAACAAATCAATACAAAATGGGACAATGTAATTGCCTGGAACCCGGAAAATCCTCAATTATATGTATTGGATTTAAAACTGATTGACAGCAATAACAAAACTGTTCATGAATGGACTTCTCGCGTTGGATTCAGAACCATTGAATTCAGAGCTAAAGATGGTATCTACATGAACGGAACCAAAATATTAATGAAAGGTATTAACCGTCACTCATTCCACCCTGAAGGAGGACGTACTACTAACAAAGAAATCAGTATCAGCGATGTGCTTTTAATGAAAGAAATGAACATGAATGCTGTTCGTTTCCACTACCCTCCTGACCAACATTTCCTTGATGTTTGCGACTCATTAGGTATGTTTGTAGTTGACGAATTAGCCGGATGGCAAAACTGTTATGATACAGAAGTTGGTAAAAAGCTTCAAAAAGAAATGGTAACACGTGATGTGAACCATCCATGTATTGTATTATGGAGTAATGGTAACGAAGGTGGATGGAACTATGATTTAGATGCTCACTTTGCTGATTACGATCCTCAAAACCGTCATGTAATTCACCCATGGGCTGACTTTAATGATCTTGATGCTCACCACTACCCTACTTACTTAACCGGTGTTGCTCGTTTAACAAACGGTTACAAAGTATTTATGCCTACTGAGTTTATGCACGGAATGTATGATCAGGGACATGGTGCTGGTTTAGAAGATTTCTGGTTAAACTGGACTTCACACCCATTATTTGCAGGTGCTTTTATGTGGGCATTTAACGATTGTGCTGTAAAAAGAACAGATAAAGGAGGCATTTTGGATTCTGATGATTTCAGAGCTCCTGATGGTATTGTTGGTCCTTACCGTGAAAAAGAAGGTAGTGTATTTACTGTTCGTGAAGTATGGGCTCCAATCCAATTCAAGCAATTATACATTACACCATCATTTAAAGGAGAGTTTTCGGTTTCTAACCATTACATCTATACTAACCTTAAGGAGTGTAAAATGAATTACAAGCTTTATAAGGTAGATTCTCCATTAAAAGGAAGCAAAAAAGAAGTAGTGACTTCTGGTTCTGTTGCTCTACCTGAACTTGCACCAGGCGAAGCAGGTAAAGCTAAAATTGAATTACCAGATCAGTTTTTCGATGCTGATGTGTTAGAGATTGAAGCTTTTGATAAAACAGGAAAATCAATTTGTACCTGGAGCTGGCCTATTAAATATACTGATGAATATTTTAAAACTCAGTATGCATCTGCAGAAGCAAACGGAGGTGTTAATATTGACGAAACAGATAGCATTACTACTTTATCGGCAAATGGTGTTTCTGTTGCTTTTGGTAAGTTCGACGGACAAATCAAAGAGGTTAAAAACAGTAAAGGAACCATTCCGTTTAACAACGGACCTGTGGCTGTGGGCATGAAAATTAAATATCAGGAATGCTACACTAAGAAAGCTGAAAACACAGCTGTTTTTGTTGCTAAATACTTAGGTGGTATAGATTCAATTGTTTGGACAATGAATGCTGAAGGTATTTTAAACATGAATGCCATAATGTTGAACAGAGCCAGAGGTGGTAAAGGATTTGATGATGCATTTGCTGATAATGAAGTATATAATCTTGGACTTACCTTTTCATACCCGGAAGAATTGGTTAAAGGTATGGAGTGGTTTGGTCGTGGACCTTACAGAGTTTGGAAAAACAGAGTGAAAGGAACCAACTATAACTTATGGCAAAAAGACTATAACAATACCATTACTGGTGAAAGTGAATACGGTTTAACCTATCCTGAATTTAAAGGATTTCACGCAAACCTGTATTGGGCAACTGTTCAATCTGATAAAGCGCCATTTACAGTGTATTCAGAAAGTGATGGTGTATTTTTAAGAATGCTAACACCTGAAGAGCCAAAAGGTCGTCAGAATGGCAATAATACCATGCCTGATTTCCCTGAAGGAGATATTTCATTTCTTTATGATATTCCAGCTATCAGATCATTTAAACCTACTTCACAACAGGGACCTCACAGTCAACCTGGAAACATCCGTATCAAAGTAGGCGATGAAGGAATCAGAATGAAGTTAGATTTTGATTTTAGATAATCCATTTTTATAAAATCCCCTATGTAAAGAAGGCCCCCTTTTATTAGTAAAGGAGGCCTTTGTTTTTTTATAATTATTCCATTACACCCATATTATAAATAAAAAGCATCATAAATTCGTCGTATATGACAAATTTAAGCCGGATGAATAGTGCTATTTTTCTACTGCATTTAAAATAATTGATACTATTTGTATTATTTGATTCATTGATACTTCTGCAATATACCTTAATTGTATACATCTAAAAAGCCAGAAAATTCAATTTCAAATAAAAGTAAAATAGTATGAAAAACTTATCAGCTATCATTATTGCATTAACAGTATTATTATCCGGTTGTCAAATGATTACCGGAGGATCTGATAATAATACAGAATCTAAATCTGCAGATGGAACTATTATTAAAACGAAAAACTTCAATAATGATCCTTCGTCACCTATTGAATGGAAAGTAAGTGTAAAAGTAGACAAGGATGGTAAAACAATTCGTCATGGAGAAAGCATCAGGTACTCAAAATCAGGTAAAATTTATGAACGTATCAATTATGTAGAAAACAAAATTGAAGGTACAAGATATACTTACCATTCCACTGGAAATATCTGGAAAGAACAAAACTACAAACAAGGTAAGTTAGATGGTGAATGTAAAAGATATGACAGAAAAGGTAATTTAACTGCAGTATACTATTATAAGCAAGGCTTACCTGGTGTTGGCTTAAAAGAATATACAAACCTTGGAGCAGAACGCAAACAACCAAATTTTAAAGTCACAAAAGTTGATCAGGTGAGACTTGCCAACAGATATAAATTAAAGCTTTCGCTAACCGGGGAAGAACTGGACAGAGTAAAAAGTGTAGATTACTATTTAGGAGATTTAATTGAAGGTAAATATTTCCATAATAATCTTACCAAAGCAAGAATTATCAATGAAAAGGAAGGCGAATTTTCATTTGAAGTGCCTAAGGGAACCATGCTAAATAAAACCTTTAATATGGTTGCTGTTGTAAAAAATAAAAGTGGATTATTTTCTATTCTTCAAAAGAAGGCTTCGGTGAACGTGTCTAATTAATTAGACACCATACTTCTAATTGTATAAGGTTAAAAATTCCATGCATAAACCTGCAAAGCTCACTTTATTATAAACTTGAGTTTTGCAGATATATGCACGAATAATTATAATGTAAATTGAACCTTACTTACAGTTGCTCATTATTTAATCTCTGAATAAAGTTTCTTCTTTATTTATATGATTAAAAAAATGAAACTGATTACTTACTTGCCTGAATCTCATAATAAGGTAATGCATCTTCCGGATTAATAGCTATTTGATCAATTACAATTCCTGTTTGATTGACAATCAATTTTAATTGATGTTTTCCAGCCTTTAAATCTTGAGCATTGTAATGTACCGGAGTATAATTTCTAAGAACATTATTCTTCCATGCATCACTCCTACCTTTTGTATTCAAATTAAAATATTGCTTTTCATTATTATCTAGTTGAACAGATAACTGATGATTAAATTCATTTGAATGTGTAGGCAGGCATCTTACTTCAATAGTATAATTTCCATCTGCAGGTATCTCTATATCATAGCTTAAGTAAGCAGATGAGTCACTAAATTCATGACTAGTAAAAGGATAAATTGTTACTACCTTCCTGCTATAACCCAATCCTTCAACCGAAATCCATTTATAAGGCGAAGAAACGGTAGCTGAGCTATATTCACTGGCCTGAATAAATACAGGATCAACAGAGTTTTCTGAAGTTTGACTTAATTTGCCAAGTATTTCTGGTTTATTTGGCATATCGTAAACCGGTAAATTACGAGGTTTCATGTCCATCATATTGTTCCACTTCCCTGATGCCAATACTTCATTATAGTATGCTGTAAGAGTTGATATGCTGTCAAAAGCACTTTTTGCTAAATCATAGTATTTATCCTGGTCTTCTTGTTGAGTTGCTTCAGCAGATAGCTGATAGTACAAAAACTTATCGTTCATTAAAGCAGCTGCTTTTACAGGATATTCAACCAACTCATAAAAAGCATCTTTTTTATAATCCGGTAATTTCTGTTTAATGTCATTTACATCTTTAACCAAAGCATCATATCGATCCATTCTGCGCTGTAATTCATTGCCATTAGCTTTTGTGCTAAATTTAGTAAGGTAAGTTTTTGTTGTTGGCTCTACCCTACTCCATCCCATAAATTCTGGTCGGCGTAAAAAAGCCAAATGATAGTACTCATTCATCACTGAACTTATTATTGGTGCATTTTCTTCACCAAATTCTCTTTTTGCCCAATCTTGCATATGGTCTTCAATAGTATTTTCAGTAACAGAGTTGATATCCCAGGCCATATCTAAAAACAACTCCATATTGTATTCAATAGGTTTAATATCTCCTACATTTACAATCCATATTTTATGAGCTCCATTTTGATAAGCACGATTCATTTCGTACCACATTAATGCTGGTGCTGTAGTGCTCAACCATAAATAATCATGTGGACGACCCCAATAGCTTAAATGATAATAAACACCACTACCGCCCCTTCTTTTTTGTTCCTCATCGTTACTAAACCTTCTGATATATCCGTAATTATCATCAGTCCACATAAGCGTAACATCATCCGGCACTCTGAAACCTTTATTATAAAGATCCAAAACTTCTTTGTAAGGTATGAATAACTGAGGAACACTATCCTGCGAACAACCATAGGTATCAGCCATCATCTGACGTTGAATATTAACTATAGTATCCAGCTTTTTTATCTTTTCTTCTGTAGTGGCATTTCCTTCCATTTTACCATCATGAACACCCCTCATCCCAATAGTAGCAATAAAATGATCCTCACCTTTTTTAAGTTCGCTGATACGTTCCTGCCAATATTGATTTACATTGGCACTATTGGTAAAATAGTTGAAATCTCCTCTTTCATCATGCTTCCATTCGTCCACATTATTACGCATCATAGGTTCTGCATGTGATGTACTTATAATAATATGATATTTTCTGGCCATTTCTTTATTTCCCGGAACTGTATAGAAAGCTTTAGTGCAAGGATGCATTGCCGGCCATATGGTATTGGCTTTAAGTTTTAGCAGTAATTGAAATATCTTTTCATACGTTTTTGGACCAATATCATTAGTTTCCGGTTCAAATGTTTTTGCGGCCCATGGTTGCAAGCCCCAATCCTCATCATTTAAAAAGATACCTCTGAATTGTACAGAAGGTGATTGAGTTATGCCTTCTTCAGTAATATTTAAAGACAGAACATCTTTAGGAGTTGGATTTACATCAGCCCACCAATCCCATGGTGAGATTCCAAGTCTTTCTGCCAATTCAAAAACTCCGTAAACAGTTCCCCGAACATCACTTCCTGCAATAAACAGTTTATTGTCATTTTGTTTTATAGCAAATTGCTCCCATTTTTTAGTCTGGTCTGCATCATTAAAAGTTCCTGATTTTTGTATTAAAGAATCATCTGCCAAACCGATAACCAAACAAGGTTGATTTGTTTTTGTATCAGGAAGGCTGTTTGTGTTAATAATAGAAATTTCACTTCCGGTAATGCTTTTAATTGATGAAGCAACATCATTTACTGCCCATAAAAGAAGTGAATCGCATTTATCAGAGACATAGATTAATGTAGTTTCTGAATGTTTAGATACAACGTAAGTTTCAGAATCGTTTTGTTTGCACGATTGAATAATCAACAATAAAGCTAATGCCAGAAAACAAATTTTACTCATAAGATAATAATTTCTATTTCTGGCAAAATTAATGTTGAACCGAATATTTTACATGTAATCCAGTACAAACGCATTTAACCTGGTTCTTATTCAGAAATAATCGGCTTTATTATGAGATATTTCTAAATAAAAATAGATTTTTCGACTTAATTATCAAAAAGATGATTTGATTCTTAAGAATTCTCCTTTACTCCATATTTTGAAGGAGCGCATCCGAATTGAGCTTTAAAGCATTTGCTAAAATAAAAAGGATCTTCGATTCCAACTTTCCATGAAACTTCGGAAACATTGTACTTACCTTCAAGTAATAATTCTGCCGCCTTTTTCATCCGCTTCACCTTAATCAATTCATTAGGAGAATATCCGGTTAATCCTTTTACCTTCTTATAGAATATTGTTCTCGATAAATTTGCCTTTTCTGTAAAGTCAGCCACTGAAAATTCAGGATTACTTAAATTCTCATCAACAATATTGTTTATCTGTTCGTAAAACTGTTGATCTTTTTTATCCTCACTTAAAGCACCTTTTTTAATCTCAATATCAACAGAAAAACGTTTTTTTAGCTTTTCACGCTGCTCAATCAGAGCGTAGATACGTGAAAGCAGATATTTCATACTAAATGGCTTCATTATATAAGCATCGGCTCCACTTTCACTACCCTGAAGCTTAATCGTTTCCGACGACATTGCAGTCAGCAAAATGATTGGAATATGGCTGGTTTCAAAGTTATCTTTAAGCCTTCTGGTTACCTCTAATCCATCCATTTCCGGCATTTTCACATCACAAATAATTAAGGTTGGATTTAATTCAATAGCCTTCTCCAGTCCCTCTTTTCCATCAACTGCTATTTCAATATCGCAATGATGCTTCAATTCATCACTTAAATACTCCCTGATCTCATAATTATCATCTACAATTAAAACTTTCCAGTTATGAGGTACACTTGGTCTGTTTACTTCAACTTCAGGTTGTAAATCACCACCTTCTTTTGATACAACGGTAACTTTTTCTGAATCAACATACCTGGCATCATTATAAATTTCATCATCTGTAGGTAATACCACACTAAATACAGATCCTCCTCCTTCATTTGGACGATAAGCTACCTTTCCTTTATGAGCTTCTGCAAATTCTTTTACCAACTCTAAGCCAACTCCTGTACCTTCTGAAGAAAAGTTTATTTGCATAAAGCGACTAAACAGTAATTCCTGTTTATCTTTTGGAATACCAATACCTGTATCACGAACTTCAATGATACAATTACCTGTTTCATCTTCTTTATGTATTGAAAAAACAATCTTTCCTTTTGCCGGAGTATATTTAAATGCATTTGAAAGTAAATTGAATAAGATCTTTTCTACCTTATTCCTGTCAATATAAAACTCCCATGAATCATGGATACCTTCAAAGGTATAATCCATTTGTTTTTGGAATGCGACTTCTTTAAAGGTATAATATACATCTAAAGCAAATGATCTGATATCAGTATTCTCCAAGTTTAAAGTCATTACATTATTCTGTAACTTCCTGAATTCTAACAACTGATCAATCAGTCTCGACATTTGATGTGTATTTCTGTTCAATAAATTAACATTATGCTCCACCTCAGTTGGTAATTGCTTAATGCTATTTAAACGTTCAATAGCTCCTTTAATTAGAGTTAAAGGAGTTCTGAATTCATGAGATATATTTGTAAAAAATCTAAGTTTATAATCTGTTAGTTGTTTCTCCATTTTAACAGCAGAACTCAAACGATTTATCTTAATCGTAAAGCGGATAACTACAATGGTTAGAATTATAAATACGATAAAATAAAATACAATAGCATAAACAGTCTTCCACAATGGAGGCTTAACAATGAATTTACAAGTGGTAATATGATCACTCCATTGTCCATCGGCATTAGCCCCTTTTACCATAAATACATATTCTCCGGGAGGCATATTCTTATAAGTAGCCCAATTATTTGTACCTGGCTGACTCCAAAACTGATCATAATTATCCATTTTATATGAATAACGATTATTGTCGGCATCCGTCAAATCCAAACAGGCAAAATTGATTGTAAAAGTTCTTTGTTCAAACTTTAATGTAACTTCCTTTGCCTTACTTATCGATTGCTTTAAAGGTGTATCTTCCTGGTAGGTCTCAATTCGCTGATCAAAAATATAGAAGTCGGTTAAAACAACAGGCGGAACATCGGTATTTAATTTTATTTCACTTGGATCAAATGCAATTAAGCCATCCAAAGTACCCCATAACATCGTTCCATCTTCACACAATAAACTAGCATTTTCGCTATAGTAATTTGGATATGTTTCATCTGTAAATCTATAGGTAGAAAAGGTATTTCCGTTTTCATCAATATGAGCCAGACCATTTTCGGTACTTACCCATATAACACTGTCTTTACTTTCTAATATAGAAGTTATGATACTGGACGGAAGTCCCTGCTCTTTAGTATACTTAATAAATTCACCTTGCTTATCAGGACTGTCTTTAACAAACTTATTTAAACCACCGCCTGCTGTACCTATCCATATTTGCTTTTTGCTATCCTGATAAATAGATTTAATATCATTACTATTTAAGCCTTTAGGATGTCCGGGACTGTATGTATATATTGTATACAAATTCGGATTTTCTATAAAATCATCAGGATTAAAGCTGATCAATCCGATATAACTTCCAACCCACATTAATCCATCGGAATCCTGTAATATGCACCTTAAATAACTTAGGTTACCTTTATCATTAAAGTAATGTTTAAAAGAAACTCCGTATTTGTTTTCCTGAACTAGATCCAAACCTCCGGAAAAGGAAGCTATCCATATTCTTTGTTTACTATCTTCAATTAAATCAAAAACTGAGTTATTGCATAAACTTTCTTTTTTATTTGCATCATGTATAAAATGATATAAAAGCTTATATGTTTGTTTGTCCAGAACATATATGCCTCCACCTTTTGTACCCACCCAAATTCTACCTTTTGAATCTTCTAAAATGGTATATGGATTCATACTTTTATGAACACAAACTTTATTACCAAGATCTTTATCGTAAACATACAGACCTCCATTTTTTGTACCAACCCATATTTTCTTATTGGAGTCTTTATAAATTACTTTTACGTAATTAGAGGTTCCTGGAGCTTCGTTATCTTCAGGTTTAACCTTTTTATAATTCAACTTATCCTTTGATACCTTTGTTATACCTGTATATTCACAACCTAACCAAAGATTACCAGCCATATCCTCAGTTATGGATAATAAATAATCCGAAGCCAGGCTATTAAGTCCTTTTTTATATTGATAATTGACTAATTTATCCTTATCAGCATCATATCTGTATAATCCATTTCCATAGGTTGTAATCCAATATATACCCTTTGAATCTATAAAAAAGTTATATCGGCAATCATCAATAACATTAGCAATTTTAGGTCTGACCAGCTCATAGTCTCGATATATCTTTTTATCCGGACTTAAATATTCTACTTTACCAGACTGATCATGAATCCAGATTGCATTTTTTGAATCTCTGATTATATTTGGTGTAGATGCATATTTATTTCTAAATGGTTTTACATTATTTGAATATTTTCCAGTACCAATATTGTATATAAATAAACCATTTGTATTTGTAGAAATTAATATACTCTGATCATCGTATTGAATAAAGCTGCTTGCTGTTGCTCCTATATTATAAACCGACCTTGGTAAAAAGCTGTCTTTCTTTTTGTCATAAGTATATATAGCACCCTGATTTGTAAGAAAATACAATTTTGAATCGATTTCAAGAATTTTAATAAATTCTCCTTGATCATCATTTTTAAAAAGCTGAGTTATTTTACCTTGATTATCAATTTTATTTAATCCATTACTACATCCAATCCAGGTTAATGAATCACTATCCTCGTAAACAAAATTCACATGATAATTAGTCAAAACCTTAGATTGTTTTGTTGCCATAAAATCAATTTTAGGAAATAAATCATCTCCTTTGCTAATCTTTACACAGCCCTCTTCATATTTCCATAACCAAATATTCCCTGATGGAGTTTCAAGATAGTTCTGAAATGGCAATTGAACTCTTGCATCATTGTAATAAAAAGAAATAATCTCTTCTTGTTGCTTACTATAGCAATTGAAAGAATTGTCATATTTTCTTACCCATAAAAAGCCATCCTTATCTTCAAATATGGTTCTGATTCTTGAATCTGAAATTTGATTAGCATCACCTAAATGAGGCTTGTAATTAATAAAGCGTTTTCCATCATATCTCACCAAACCATCTAAAGTACCTGCCCAAAGAAAACCATCACTGTCTATATGAATAGTTCTGACCGTATTTTGAGGTAAGCCTTCCTGAGTGCCAATTTGCTCAAATAATAAACTTTCCTGGGCTTGAATTACTGGAGAGAAAACTAATATGAATAAAAAAAATAAATTTCTGAAGAATGTATATAGTGTACTCATTAAATGCATAAATTACTAAGAACTTCCTAATTTATATCTATTCTGTTCAATATAAAAACAAAGCCTAAAAATAGTAAAAATCAAAGGTTCTTTTTAGGTTTAAAACTATTTTTACAGGTAAAATGTATTATTATCCATAAATCATGGACCTATTGAGAATTATCTTGCAATAGACAAAATCAAAATTAATTATGCATAAAAATTATTATTTTATTGCCTTTGCAGTTCTTCTATTTGCCGTTATTTCATGTAACCCTCCTAAAAAAACTGAAAAAGCAGAAGAATCAAAAACAGGATATCTTTTTAGTTATTTTAATAACAATGGTAAAGATGGTCTGCATCTTGCCTACAGTTTGGAAGGCTTAAAGTGGGAAGCTTTAAATGATGATAAATCATTACTAGTTCCTGTAGTAGGTAAAGACTCTTTAATGCGCGACCCGAGTGTTGCTCAAGGAAAAGATGGTACCTTTCATATGGTATGGACAACAAGTTGGTGGGATAAAGGTATTGGTTATGCATCTTCAAAAGATTTAATTAATTGGAGTGAGCAAAAGTTTTTACCTGTAATGTCGCATTTAGAGAGCACAAAAAACACTTGGGCTCCTGAATTATTCTACGATAAGGCCGATGATTTATTCTATATATTTTGGGCATCTACTGTTCCTGAATTGTATGAAGAAATAGAAACTTCTGAAAGCGAAAAAGGTTTAAACCACAGAATATACTATACTACAACAAAAGACTTTGAATCCTTTACTCCTACTGAAGTTTTCTTTGATCCTGGATATAGTGTAATTGATGGTGCTATCATAAAAACAGATTCTGCTTACATGATGGTAATCAAAAACGAGATGTCGGCTCCTGCTGAAAAAAATCTTAGGACTACTTTTACTAAAGATTTAAAAGCTGGTTTTCCTACTAATGTATCTGAAAGTATTTCAGGTAAATCATGGGCAGAAGGACCAACACCATTAAAAGTTGGAGAGTATATTTACATTTACTTTGACAAATACAGAGACAAAAAATATGGTGCCATCAGATCCTTGAATGGCGTTAATTGGGAAGATGTTTCCGACTCAATTAGTGTTCCTAAAGGAATTCGTCATGGTACTGCTTTTCCTGTAAGTATGGATATAATTGAAAACTTACAGAAACTTAAATAATTTAAATCAAATTCTATGAAGAGATTAGCCTTTAAAATGTATTTAAACGAGGGTCAAAAAGAAGAGTACAAAAAAAGACATAATGAAATCTGGCCCGAATTAAAAAAGCTATTAAAAGATGCAGGTGTAAGTGAATATTCTATTTTTCTGGATGAAGAAACAAACATACTTTTTGCATTTCAAAAAGTAGATGGAGATGGAGGTTCACAAGACCTTGGACAAACAGAAATTGTACAGAAGTGGTGGAAATTTATGGCTGATATCATGAAGACAAATCCAGACAACTCTCCTGTTTCTATTGAACTTGATGAATTGTTTTATATGGAATAAAAATAATATAGGATCTTTTTTCATTTAGCATTTAGTTTGAAAAGCGATTGTAATTTGTTGAAAATTATAATCGCTTTTTTTTATTCACTTAACTCATACTTTATCAAAAAACTCTATCCTTTTCTATAAAAGCTTAAAGAACACAAACTTTAATATTCTCATAAACAAACGATATTCCTTCACACATCCAGTTATCATCTTGATATAATCACCTAATATTCAATAATATTTACTAACTTTTAAATCCTGAATGATTTTTCATTCAAAGTGTCTTGTCTTAAATCATAATAATCAAATTATAACAAGCATGAAAAAGTTACTTTTATCATGTGCAATACTATTTTTTACGTATTGTGCATTCGGACAGATCAGTGCCAAATTGATGCGTTATATGGACGTATCAGATGATCAAATAACATTTGTATATGGTGGTGATGTCTGGATTGCTCCTAAAACAGGAGGAACAGCTATACAAATTACTCACTCTCCGGGAGAAGAATCCTGGCCCAAGTTTTCTCCTGATGGTAAAGAAATAGCATATACTGCCAGATATAATGGAAACTCAGATATCTATGTAATACCGGTAACCGGAGGAATTCCAACCAGAGTTACATACAATTCTTTCTATGATCGCATGGTGGAATGGCATCCTGATGGTAAACAACTACTATTTGCATCGAAAAGAGAAAGTGGAATTGGTCGTGTAAATCAATTTTTCATGGTTAATAAAGAAGGAGGCCTCCCTCATAAATTAAAAATTCCTTATGGCGAATTGGCTGATTTTTCAGCTGACGGAAAGAAACTAGCCTACATAACTAAAATTACAGAAGACTATCCATTTAAAAGATACAGAGGAGGACTGACTTCGGACATTCTTGTTTATAATTTTGATTCAGATTCAATAGAAAGAATTACCACCAATGAGGCCAATGATGGCAAACCAGCTTGGGTAGGTGATAATATTTATTTTCTTTCGGACAGAGGAGAAAATATGAGATTGAATATTTGGGAATACAATCCTAAAACAAATACAAAGGAACAAATCACTCATTTCTCTGATTTTGATATCTCATTTTTATCCGGCTCAGAAAATGAACTTGTATTTGAAGTTGGAGGTGATTTATACTTAATGAACACCGAAGATCAGCAATACAAAAAAGTGAATATTGATATAGTAAGCGATCTTTCTGTTGAAATGCCGGTGGTAAAAGATGTAAGTAAAAACATAAATTCAGCGTCAGCATCTCCAGGTGGAAAAAGGATTGTTTTTGAAGCAAGAGGTGAACTATTTAATGTTCCTGTAAAAGAAGGCTACACGTTAAATTTAACACAATCCAGTGGTAACTTCGATCATACCCCATCCTGGTCACCAGATGGTAAAACAATTGCGTATTGGAGCGATAAATCTGGCGAATATGAGATCTGGTTGCACAACACCCAAAACAATACCTTTAAGCAACTTACAAACAGAGGAAAAGGATTTGGTTATGAATTATTTTGGTCGCCAAACAGTAAACAAATAGCATTTATCGATGAAACCAATAGCATTTACATTATTGATGCAAATACAGGCCTTACAACGACTGTTGATAATTATCAATGGAATATTGGTCATTGGAGCAGATTTTATTACCCTATTTCCTGGTCCCCGGATTCTAAATGGTTGACTTATAGTATCGGTCAGAACAATGCCAATGGAGCTATTTTTATTTATAATACCGAAAACAAAACCAAACATCAAATTACCAGTGGATTTTACGATGATAAGTATCCCGTTTTCAGTGCTGATGGAAAATATCTTTTCTATTTAACAAACAGGGAATTTGATGCTGCATACTCCTCTCTAGACGATGGAACCTGGATATATCCCAATTCTACACAAATAGCATCTATTGCTTTAAAAACAAACTCATCACTTTTACAAAAACCTAAAAATGATTCTGTTGAAATAAAAGAAGATAAAAAAGACGATAGTGAAAAAGATAAAAAAGGTAAAAAGGATTCTAAAGGAAAAGAAGACAAAGAAAATAAAGAGGACGAAATAAAAGTTGAAATTGATTTTAACAATATGGAATCCCGAATTGAAATTCTTCCACCAAAAGCAGGAAATATAATGGGATTAATTCCTTTTAAAAATAAACTTGTTTATTATAAGCGTCCCAATACAGGTTCTCGCGAAAAATCCAATACACTGTATTATTTAGATCTTAAAGAACTTGAAGAGAAAAAGATTATAGAAGAGGTAACATTAGCTGCCCCTACTGCAGATGGTGAACAATTATTAGTAAGTTCAAAAGGTAAGTACGGAATCATTAAACCTGAAGAAAATCAAAAAATTGACAAACCTATTCCTACCCAGAACCTATCAATGAACCTGATCCGTAAAGAAGAATGGAAACAGATTGTATTGGATACCTGGCGTAGACACAGGGACTTTTTCTATGATCCGAACATGCATGGATTGGATTGGGAAGCAATTCGAGACAGATATTTACCTTTAGTTGATGATGCCAGAACCAGATGGGACATCACAAACATTCAAAAAAATCTCGTTTCTGAACTTAGTGCCGGACATACTTATTCCTATGGTGGTGATACAGAAAAAAGTCCTTCTCAGGATTGTGGCTATTTAGGTATTGATTGGGAAACAGAAAATGGTTTATACAAAGTTAAACGCATCGTTAAACCTGCAGAATGGGATACTCAAACCAGATCTCCTTTTGATAAACCGGGTGTTGAAGTTAAAGAAGGTGATTATATTCTTTCTGTGGACAATATCCCTCTTGAAACAAACAAAGATCCTTATTCAGCATTTTCAGGATTGGAAGGTAAAACGGTTTTATTAAAAGTTTCCTCTACTGGAAATCAAGCAAACAGTAAAGATGTTATCGTTAAATGCTTATCCGGTAGAGAAGAATATAACCTTAGATATCTTGAGTGGATTGAAAATAACAGAAAAATGGTTGATAAATTATCCAACGGTCAACTAGGTTATATATACATGGCCAACACTGCTGGTCAAGGTCAGCAGGAATTAGTAAAAATGTATTATGGGCAACTAGATAAAAAAGGTTTTATACTAGACGAACGTTGGAATGGCGGTGGGCAACTTGCCGATCGTTTCCTGGAGTTAATTCAACGTCCGGTAAACTGTCATCTTCACTGGAGACATGGTAAAGATCATCGTAGTCCTGTTAAAACCAATACAGGTCCTATCGGTATGCTTATTAATGGTTGGGCAGGATCAGGTGGAGATGGTCTACCTTGGGCATTTCAGGAACTAAAAGCAGGTCCTATTGTTGGTGAACGTACATTAGGGATCCTTGTAGGTCCGGCAACAGGCCACCGATTAATTGATGGAGGTTCAATAACAGTTCCCGGCGCCCGACTATACGATAATGATGGTCATTGGTTTTGGGAAGGTGAAGGTGTCAGGCCGGATATAAAAGTATGGGATGATCCGAATATATTGATTCAGGGAAGAGATCCTCAGGTGGAACGTGTTGTTGAAGAAGTTTTAAAACTAACAAAAGAAAACAAACATTTAATAACTCCGGCACCACCACTAGAAGACAGAACTGCAAAAGGACTAAAACAATAAAATAATTTTAAACGGCTGGTAATTTATCAGCCGTTTTTATTGGATTTATTTCTCAACTAAAATCAGAATATTGTTTAGTTTTGTGTACATATTTTATAACAAAAGAAATGAATATAACACTGCATCCTATTACAGATAATGATTTACAATTTATTTGTGATATTTATAATTATTATATTAAAAACACGACAGCTACTTTTCATACAGAACATGTTGGTATTGATGAAATAAAAACATTTGTTCCATACAAACACCACAAATACGAAACATTCATTGTTAAAAATTCAGACGGTGAGAGTTGCGGATATATTTACCTTGGTTATTACAAACCAAGACAAGCATATGACAGAACTGCTGAAGTTACCATATATCTTAAACCTGAAATGGGTGGAATGGGCTATGGAAAAGCAGCTTTAGATTTAATTGAAGATATCGCTAAAGAAAAAGATATAAAAGTATTATTGGGAGTAATAACTGCAGAGAACAAAGCCAGTGTTCGTGTATTTGAAAAATGCGAGTATGAAAAATGCGCGCATTTCAAACAAGTAGGGGAAAAATTTGGTAAGATATTAGACGTTGTGATTTATGAAAAAATTCTTGAAATGGTTTAGACTATAAATTATAAACATGCGACAGTAATATTTTCACACCTAACCCAATTAAAACAACTCCTCCAAAAACATCTATTCCAGTATTAATTTTATTGCCAATCTTTCTGCCAATAATAACACCCGATGATGAAAACAAAAAGGTTAAAATGCCAATAATTACCATTGCCAGGTATATATTAATATCAATAATACCAAAACCAATCCCCACTACTAAAGCATCAATACTAGTCGCAATAGCCATTCCTATTAACAATAAATTGTTTGAAGGATTAAAATTACTGCAATTGTCATCTGAAGCAGTGATGCCTTCATAAATTAATTTAAAACCAATCAGGAACAAAAGAAAAAATGCAATCCAATGATCATAATCTTCAATAACAGATATAAAGCTACTTCCAATCAACCATCCAATATATGGCATTACGCCCTGAAAAACTGCCATAAAAACAGCAACCTTAAAAATATGCCCAGTTCTTATACGTTTACAGCATGCCCCTGTAGTTATACTTGCAGCTAAACTATCTATAGACAATCCTACTCCAATAAGTATTAGTGAAAGAATATTCATCATTATTTTTTTGGTGGCGCAAAAGTACAAAAAATATTATCCTATGATGAATAAATATATTTAGAAGTAATCTAAAAAGGCCAATTACATCATATACATTAATAGTTTTAAAAACACTCTTTAAAAATCCTCATCAAACTCATCCAAATTATTATATTTCAAAATATTGAAAACAAAAAACAAAGACACGAATACAAATAAACATTATTACAACATCAAGTATTCGTAACAAAAACTTGATAAATTCTCAGAACAAATTCAGATGGTTTTTCAATTCATAAAATTATCAATCAGGTATTGCGGAACAGGTATCGGTCTGTTATTACTTTCATTAATCATAACCACTTTAGTATCCCCTACTGCATATATTAATCCTGAATCTGCATTTTTAAAAGTGTATTCAACCAAAAACATAACAGACCTTTTTATTGTAAATACAATTTCGCAAACAGCATTATCTCCTAAGCGCATTGGATTTTTATATTTACATGAAGTTTCGGATATTACAAAGGTCTTACCCTCCTTTTTACATCTTAAAAAATCGTCCATAAGCAATTCTGTTCTGGCATTTTCCATATATGTAAAATAAACAGAATTGTTTACATGCATATTCATATCAATATCGAAAAATCGAATATTTACTGGCTGTATAAATTTCTTCACTTCTAAAATTTTATCACCAAAAGTAATAGAAATTACATATCCTTTAAATTCAATTTTGTGTGAAATAGCATATTCTCGTATCTTCGCAGCAGATTTAATTAAAATATTATATGAAGCATAAATCAGGATTTGTAAATATCGTTGGAAACCCTAATGTTGGTAAGTCAACTTTAACAAATAAACTAGTAGGTGAAAAATTATCTATTATTACTTCAAAGGCACAAACTACAAGACATAGAATTCTTGGTATTGTGAATGAAGAAGACTATCAGATTGTTTTTTCAGATACACCAGGGGTTTTAAAACCAAATTACAAGCTTCAGGAGTCGATGCTAAAGTTTTCGAAAACGGCTTTACAAGATGCTGATATCATTATTTACATGACTGACATTGTTGAAAAGATTGATAAAAACAACGACTTTTTAGACAGTGTAAGAAAGACAAAGTCACCTGTAATATTAGTGATTAATAAAATAGACGAATCAAATCCTGAACAATTAGACGAACTTGTTTCCAGATGGAAAGAAGAACTTCCTAATGCCGAAATCTACCCAATGTCGGCATTACATGGATTTAATACGGATAATCTTTTAAATAGAATTAAGGAATTATTACCAGAAGGAGAACCTTATTACGATAAAGAAGCTTTAACTGACAAGCCAACGCGTTTCTTTATCTCTGAGATCATTCGAGAGAAGATATTGCTTTACTATCAAAAAGAGATTCCTTATTCTGTTGAAGTAGAAGTTGAAGAATTTAAAGAAGCTGAAGAGCAGATTAATATTCGTGCTATAATACACGTTGCAAGAGAATCTCAAAAAGGAATTATTATTGGCCATAAAGGAAGTGCATTAAAGAAAACAGGTACTATGGCCAGAAAAGACATGGAAAAATTTCTTGAGAAGAAGGTATTTTTACAGTTATATGTAAAGGTAACTAAAGATTGGAGAGACAAAGATGTCAATTTACGTGGATTTGGTTATGATCCAAAATAAGTGTTAAGAAAGTTGAAGTATCATTCTAATTTGTAAAAACTTAGTGTTTTTTTTGAGCTTTTTATCAGAGTGCTAAATTATTGATTATCTTTGCACGCTTTTGAATTTAGTAAAACAAAAAACCAGCATAGAAATGGGAAATATAGCAGCCATAGTAGGAAGACCTAATGTAGGTAAATCAACGCTTTTCAATAGGTTAACTGAAACTCGTACTGCAATAGTTAATGAGGAGAGCGGAGTAACACGTGATCGAATTTACGGTAAATGTATTTGGAACGGACTGGAGTTTTCTGTTGTTGATACAGGAGGTTATGCAGTAGGATCAGATGATATATTTGAAGAAGAAATTCGTAAACAGGTTCTTATTGCAATAGAAGAAGCTGACATAATCCTTTTTATGCTTGATGTAACAACAGGTATTACTGATTATGATGAAATGGTTGCTGATATACTTCGAAGAAGCAACAAACAAGTTATCATGGTTGCCAATAAGGTGGATAATCCTGAAAGATTAACTGAAGCAAGTTATTTTTACGCTCTTGGACTTGAAGAAATGTTTCCTATATCTTCGATTAACGGAGCTGGAACAGGTGAACTTTTGGATAGATTAATTGAGTTATTCCCAAGTTCAGAAAGTATTGAAGAACTTGACATACCTCGATTTGCCATTGTAGGTAGACCTAATGCAGGTAAATCATCAATTGTAAATGCTTTTATTGGCGAAGACAGAAATATTGTTACTCCAATATCAGGAACAACAAGAGATTCTATTTATACCCGATATAATAAATTTGGTCATGATTTTTATTTGGTAGACACAGCCGGAGTTAGAAAAAAATCAAAAGTTAATGAAGATCTTGAATTTTATAGTGTAATGAGAGCCATTCGCGCTATTGAAAATTCAGATGTATGTCTTTTAATGATTGATGCCACTCGTGGTGTTGAAAGTCAGGACCAAAAGATTTTTCAATTAATCCAAAGAAATAAAAAAGGTATTGTTGTTTTAATCAACAAGTGGGATTTGGTTGAAAAAGATACCATGACCCTTAAGAGATACGAAGATCAGGTAAAAGAAAAATTTGCTCCTTTTGTAGATTTCCCTATTGTCTTCACTTCAGTATTAACAAAACAGCGTATTCATAAAGCACTTGAATTGGCTGTTCAGGTATATGAAAATAAAACTCGTAAAATACCTACTTCAAAGTTAAACGAGGCCATGCAACAAATCGTGCATGACAATCCACCACCATCAACAAAAGGTAAGTACATAAAAATTAAGTACATTATGCAGTTGCCAACTAACACGCCTGCATTTGCATTTTTCTGTAATTTACCTCAGTATGTAAAAGATCCGTACAAAAGGTTTTTAGAAAATAAACTTAGAAAGATGTGGGATTTTTCAGGGGTACCTATTCAAATTTTTATGCGTAAAAAATAAAATTACATTAATAATAATATACTTAAGGATTAGATTTCTCTAATCCTTTTTTTATTTCATGATTTTCTATTTGGATGTAGTTTAAATAAAAATTATTTTTGAGAAAAAATATTATCACTATGCTCATAACAGCTGATATGAAAATGGCCGATTTAATCCATATGGATTTTCAACTATTGGCAGTTATCCAAAGAATTGGGATAAATCTTGGATTTAGGGAAAAAACTATTGATGAAGTTTGTCAGGAAAATAATGTTGATACTGACTTCTTTATTCAGGTTGCTCGTTCATTTCATGATCAGGATTATTTCCCGAAAGAAAAATTTTTCACATTCAAAGCTGAATGGCTAATAAGTTTCTTAAGAAGAACACATCAATGCATTTTAGAATACAAAATTCCGGAGATAAAGGAAAAGATTGAATTAATGGTTGAAGATCTTAAAGAAACAACTAAGAATTACGAGCTAATTAAGAATTTCTTTACTGAGTATATCAGGGAATTAAGCGTACATATGGAACTAGAAGAGAGTAAAGTATTTCCATATGTTATTGCTCTATCCGAATCTCTTGCGGCTAATAAGAAAACAGAAGAATTTGAAAAGAAATTCAACAACTATAATATTCAAAAATACCTTGAAGATCATAACGACATTGAAGAAAAGGTATATGATCTAAAAAATATACTGATTAAATATTTACCGCCACCAATTGACAGCTGTAAATATAACTCACTATTGTTTGAGATCTTTAAATTAGAAAAAGACCTAAAGGATCATTCCAAGTTAGAAGATAAAGTCCTCATTCCAAAAGTAAAGTTAATGGAAACCGAATTAGAAAACCTTTAAATTTACAATAATGGTAAGGATATTAGTTGCAGAGCCTTCATATTTAGTGCGAAAAGGATTATCCACTATTTTAAATGAGTTAAAAACTGTTACTCAAATTGAAGAAGTATCAGGTGCCGATGATATTAAAGAAGCTTTAATTTCAATTTTACCAAACCTGATAATTATTAATACTACTTTAAGTAGCCTACATCAAGTTGAAGAGGATATTAGAAAACATGCGCCCGACGCAACAATAATTTCCATTTTCAACACGCCATTGCCTAAAAACACTAACGATAAAACGCTTTCTGTTTTTGATGACAAGTCGATACTAATTAATAAAATACGCACTCAGGTAAAAAACGTACAGCAGACCTCAATGCTACAGGAAAATTCGGAAGAATTGAGCGAACGCGAAAGAGAAGTCCTGCAAAAAATAGCCTTAGGCAAAACAAACAAAGAAGTTGCTAATGAACTATTTATCAGTACCCATACTGTTATTTCACACAGAAAAAATATAACAAGAAAATTAGGAATTAAAACAGTTTCTGGTTTAACTGTATATGCCATTTTAAATCAAATAATAAGCATGGAAGATATTTCCTAATCATCGTAATTAGGAAATTCAACATAAAAGGATGTTCCTTCATTAATCTTTGTACTAAACCAAATCTTTCCTTTACTATTTACTACTATATTTTTCACAATAGCTAACCCCAATCCCATACCACTACTTTTCGTTGTAAAATTTGGAGAAAATAACTTTTCCTGAATTTCCTCATCGATACCTAATCCATTATCAGTTATTTTTATTACAACCTGATTTTCCTTAGTATAGACTTCTACATCAATTACACCTTTTCTTTTTGATGGAATAGATTGGATTGCATTTTTTATAAGATTTGTAAAAACACTATTCATTTGTTCAGGATCGGCATAAATCCAATATTTTTCAATACTGTTTTTATTTACAACAAAATCTAATTCCTTTGCTTTATCAAATAACGAAACACAATGCATTAAGACCTCAACAACATCAATTTTCTTTCTTTTAGCAATAGGCATCTTGGCAAAGTTCGAAAATTCAGATGCTATATTTGATAAATTATCTATTTGATCAATTAAGGTAGTTGAGACCTTTTTAAGCTTTTCATCAAAATCAGAAGCATTATCTTTATATGCTCTTTCTAAATATTGAATGCTTAGCTTCATTGGTGTTAAAGGATTCTTTATTTCATGAGCAATCTGACGTGCCATCTCTCTCCAAGCCATCTCTCTTTCTGATTTAGCTAGTTTTTCTGCGCTTTCCGATAACTCTTCAACCATGCGATTATACTCAATAACCAACTGCCCTATTTCATCCTTACCTTTATATTCGATCTTTTCATTTCTCTTACCCAGACTTAACTGTCCCATTTTAGATTGAATCACCTTTAAGGGATGTGTAATTCTTCGCGACACAACAACGGTAAGTCCAATTACTATAATTAAAAATATAAGATAAAAATTAACGATACCCATTACCAAAGACGATATCTCATCACGCAGTTCACTTGTTCCGACAAAATACGGCATGTTTAAATACGCAAGCACCTTTTTATTATCATTAATAAAAGGAACATACACAGATAAGTATTTTAAACTTCCAATTGCTTCTTCATGAATAAACTCAACTTCACCTTTTCGATTCAATTCAATATACCCTCTGCTGTTCATTAAATGCCCCGACAAACCTTTATCAAATAACTCGGGGCGAGATGTTGCTATTAACCTACCATCTGTTCCATATAAATTTAAATCGGCATAAAATACACTCGAGAACTTTTTCAGTAAATACTCAAGAAATTCTTCCATATCAGGAGTAAACTCATCTTCAGTGCCCAGCCTATGCTCCATTTCCATTAAAACAGATCGCATCTTTTCAGAAAGTATCTGGTTATTTTTTATCTCGAAACTTCTAATTGTTTGCCATACAGATCCACTTGCTATCACTAACAATAAAGCCATCATTAAGCCTATAAAAGCAATTTGTATACGCTCCTGTACTGTAAATTCATACATTATACGTCCTCGTTTAAGACGCGTTAACAAAATTAGAAAAGAACCAAAAATAAAAAATGAAACAAATAATATTGAAAAAGCTATCAATATCATAGAGAAATTGACTATCGGCAGTGACAATATGATACATACATTATCCTGAGGTTGATAAATTAAATGAGAAAAATCCTCAGAATTAAAAAATCTAAAGCTTTTTACCTTAGTTGTTAACCTATTTAACTGAATTGGATATTTAAAATCTCCAACTTCTTTCGCCAATTGACCATCAACATATTTTGCATATGAATAATTTGCCAACGGTTCTTTTAATTTACTTTCTCGTTCAGACAATAATAATTCAGGATATCCAGGACCTTCAAAAAAGGGTTTTGAAACTAACTCTAAATACAAACATGTTTCTTTTGCAGAATCACCTTCAAAAAATTTAAATACACCAAAGTAAGTTACCTGGTCAGCCTGGTTTTTTAAGAAATAAAAATGTTTACTATCCAACACCCAGGAACCATCTGTTTTAAGCATCTTATTAAAGTACTCGTAACAATTATGTTTCTCATTACTAGCATTTACAATTACATCTCCTCCGGGCCAACATGGAATAACTTGCAATTCGTAACGCTCCAGATACCCATGAAAATAATTTATCTTAAGATATTTGGTAATAGATTCAACATCAAGTTCTTTTTTAGAAACTTCAGTTATTATCGTTGAGTCACTAGCTAAAGCCTCCTCTAATTCTTTTAATAATAATTCAGAAAGAGGATCTTCCTCTATCGATAACCTAAACGAAAGGTTTTCTATTAACAGTTTACGCTCTTCTCTTTCTTTATTATAATTATGAAAGTAAAATGAATATACAGAGAAAACTGAAAATACAGCCACAAACCAAATAAATGTAGAGTACGCATGATAACTTTTACGACGAGTAACCCATATAAGCATATTAGCCACAACTAAAAACATAAATGAGTAAACCCAAAAAATGATATTAAAACTATAAAGCGCAAGTATTACAACAACAACAGATACAATAATTGATAGTGTTTTCTTACTTACTTGCTTTAAGAAAATAATAAACACTTTCTCCATTACAAGAACCACCGATAGTAGCAATAAACTTATAATAAAGAATCTAACAAGATCTAAAAACTGTATATCAGAAACCTTAAATAATATTGGAGCAGATAAAGAGTTAGATACCAATATTTTAACAATATAATTTTGAATATGCCAAAATCCAAAAGTTAAAGCTAAAACCCCAGCAATAATTAAATTTCGATAAAACCTGTTTTTATTCAGTTTTAATATATAAGAAGGAGCTAGAACATATTTATAAAAAATAAAAGCCTCTGAAAAAACCAAAATTGCAAACAACAATAAACTTCCCAAATTTGGGAATAATTGAGTTGCTCCAAAATAAACAGGTGAAAATAAATAAGTTTCGAAGAGAAAAGAAGGATACTGATAATGGATATGAAGCCAATATATTAGCGAGCTAACAACTAAACTAGCGATAAAAACCAAGTAATTATACAAATTTGATTTTTGTCGCTTTATTGCACGAATAACAACCTGTATATAAAGTATAATACTTAACAGTAAGAATACAATACCCCAATTAGCATAGGTTGGATTTGATTCTTTACAATCCTGTGCGGTGAACAAATAATGCCCTTCAATATCATATACTTTCTCACCTTTTGCACTAGGATCAACGCATATTTTCTTACAAAATGCAACAGGGATATCAATAGCAAACTCCTCCTTTAAAAACTCATTGCTATAAGAGTATTCAGTCTTTATACCAATTAAACAAAAAATATCCCAGTCTTTATATTTCTTACTTTTTATTAAATACCATGTATTACCAAATAAAGCTACTCTTTGTTTTAGTAACGAAACATCCTCATTTCTAAATGGTAATACTTGGTTAGTCCAACAACATAAAGAATCCCCTTTATAAACTAAAACCTCAATACCTTCAGGTTTTGAGGCCATGGTTGTATCCACCGCTTTCCATTCATCAGCATTCGTTAAATACGATTTGAATTCCTTAACATAACGCTCTGATTCAACAACCTGTTGCTGAAGAATATTTTGAAAACGCAAAGAACTAAAGGACTGATTATTGTAATTATAATATGCCCATGAAAAAAGCCAGGTAACTAAAATTGAAGCAAACAATAACAATATCTGCCAGGAAAAAAGAAAACGCTTTAATCGATGTTGCATATAATAATAAATCTAATCGTGATGATAGGGTTGATTTTTTAAAATAGTCATTGCCCTGTATAATTGCTCTGTAAAAATTAAACGTACCATTTGGTGAGAAAATGTCATCTTTGATAATGAAACTTTTCCGTTACTTTGAGAATAAACCTGGTCCGAAAAACCATATGGACCTCCTACAACAAACACCAACCGTTTAAGGCCTCTTAACAATTTTTGTTCCATAAATCCTGAAAATTCACGAGAAGAGAAAAGCTTACCTCCTTCATCCAATAATATAACCTCATCTCCAGGCTGACATTGTTGTAATATAAGTTCTCCTTCCTTTTCTTTCTGCTGAACCTCAGATAAGTTTTTAGTATTTTTGATATCCGGAATTATTTTAATCTCAAAAGGAATATAGTGTTTCAAGCGATCTACATACTTTTTAATACCAGTATCTAAATATTTTTCATCTGTTTTTCCTATCAAAACTAAAACTACCTTCATGTATAAAACCTTTACTATTTATGAGTCAATCTTGCAATGAATCCCAAAAATATAAAATATTAGAACCATTTTAAGATACCTCCGTATAAAAAGCTTGAAAAGGGGAATTTTATTGAAAACATGCAAATTCAATTCAAATTAATGGTTTAGTATTTGTAATACTATTACTTTTGTTTCACCAAAAAATAAAAAATGAAAAGTTCAGCATCAATAACTCGATTGGGTTTAATAATATTTATTTTATTATTTGGAATTGCAAATGAATCATTTTGTCAACTTCCGGATACTATTATTAAAGCCACTCAAAATGCAAATGCACAAGAACTATCTCAATATTTTAATGGGAAAATTGAATTGGTTTTACCTCAAAAGTCAGGTGTTTTCAGTGATTCTCAGGCTAAACTTGTATTGGAAGACTTTTTTAAACATAATCCAATAAAAAGCTTTAGGATAATACATCAGGGTAAGCGTGAAAACTCAGCTTTTGCAATTGGTAAATACCAAAGTACTAATAATGTTTACAGGTTCTATTTTTTAACTAAAAACAAAGAAAATAAAACTTATATACATCAAATAAGAATTGAAAAAGAAGATGATTAACGAAAGTACACTGAATGCAATTATTGATAATGCTATTCGCGAAGATGTTGGCGATGGTGATCATTCCTCTCAATCTTGTATACCTGAAACTGCCATTGGAAAAGCACAACTATTGGTTAAAGAAAATGGAATAATTGCAGGAGTAGATATTGCAAAAAGAGTTTTTAAGAAATTTGATCCAAATATAAAAATAGAATCCTTTATAGAAGATGGTACCGAAGTAAAAGTTGGCGATGTTATCTTTATTGTTGAAGGTAAAGTTCTTGACTTACTTAAAGCAGAACGTTTAGTATTGAATATTATGCAACGCATGAGTGGCATTGCTACAAATACAAATATTTACGTAAAAAAACTGGAAGGTCTTCACACTAAAGTATTAGATACACGTAAAACAACTCCCGGCTTAAGAGAAATAGAAAAACTTGCTGTAAAAATTGGAGGTGGAGTAAATCATAGAATAGGCTTATATGATATGATTATGCTTAAAGATAACCACATTGATTTTGCAGGTGGAATTGAAAAAGCAATCCATTCAGTTCATGAATATCTGAAAGCAAACAAAAAAAATCTTAAAATCGAAGTTGAAGTCAGGGATTTTGATGAATTAGATGAAGTACTTAGAGTTGGAGGTATTCACAGAATAATGTTGGATAACTTTACTCCTGAAGAAACAAAAAAAGCAGTTGACTTAATTGCAGGCAAATTTGAAACAGAATCATCTGGCGGAATAACACTGGATACACTTAGAGATTATGCAGAATGCGGTGTTGATTATATTTCTGTTGGAGCATTAACGCATCATATTAAAAGCATGGATTTAAGTTTAAAAGCTTTATAAAAAAACATACAAACTAGATATTTAAAAGTTGGTTAAGAAATTAGCCAACTTTTGTTTTTTATAAACATAATACTCTGGCTTTTTTCTTCTTTATTTCTTATTTTTAGTTAGAGAGATAACGCATATCGTTTATACTTTACACACATTAAGATGAAATAAGCCATTAGTAATTATAAAATCAATTTATTCAATCATTTTAGACTACTAAAGGTAAGTTCCATCTAATTCATTTAACTAATAAAAATTAATGATATGAAAAATGGATCAATACAATTGATGGACCTGGAGCTAGAACATATCTTATGGAAAAAAAGACTTGAGTTATTTATTAATGAAGTGGATTTAATGGTATCTCAAAACAATAAGCTACCTATTGAAAGGAAAAAAGATTCTTTAAATCCAATTGAGCTATTAGCTCTGGAAGAACATAAAGACAATCTTGTAAAATTAAAAAGCAGAATTGATATTAAAGAGCAGGAATTAAAATTCTACAACAAAGATTTTCCGATAACATTTGATCATGAGTATTTTAAAGATCATTTGGAACTTAGACAGAAAAATCATCAACTTCAGGAAATTCATCTTGACAGAATAAGGGATATAATAAAAGAAATTGGAATATAAATACCATAAAGTCGAAATTAAATGTATATTTAGCACCGTAGCAATAGTTGTTAAATATGAAGATATAAATCTCTTCTTTATTAATATTTATAAGTAAATGAATACAAAAAAATTAATGATAATATGTTTATTATCAATATTCCTTTATCAATGTAAAAATCAACCTTCCCAAAAACGTATCATTGCATTTTACAATTTGGAAAACTTATTTGATACAATTAATAATCCGGAAGTAAGAGATGGAGAATTTACTCCTGAAGGTTTTAGAAAGTGGGACTCTAAAAAGTACACTTCTAAAATAGAAAAAATGAGCAAGGTAATATCCAATCTTGGTGAAGATGTAAAAATGAATGCTCCCGATATTATTGGTGTTTGTGAAGTCGAAAACAAAGGGGTACTTGAAGATTTGTGTTCCAGCTCTAATTTAAGTAAATATAATTATCAAATTGTACATCATGATTCTCCTGATAAAAGAGGTATTGATGTTGCTTTGTTATATAAACCAGAATCGTTTAAAGTAATTGACAACAAATTATTTCCTTTGATTATTCATGATATAGATTCCGGTTATAGAATTTATACCAGAGATCAATTATTAGTTAAAGGAATTTTAGATTCTGATACAATAAATATTATTGTTAACCACTGGCCAAGCAGATATGGAGGCGAGCAAAGAAGTCTTCCTCATCGTAAAGCTGCAGCTATGCTCAACAGACAAATCATTGACTCTTTATTAAGTGAAAATAAGAATGCAAAAATAATCACAATGGGTGATTTAAATGATAATCCAACAAATGAATCCATTTCAAAATACCTATTAAAAGAAGACCAGGAACTTAGTTCTAAGGATAAGCTTTACAATCCTATGGCGAAAATATTTAATTCAGGTAAAGGATCTTTATATTACAAGGGGAAATGGGATTTATTTGATCAGATTATTATCTCAAACTCTCTTATTAGTGCTACAAAAGGATTATCACTTGATACCACAGTTGTATACAATAAACCATTTTTAATTCAACAGGATGGCAAATTCAAAGGTAATTTATTACGTACTTTTGGAGGCAAAACCTATTTAGATGGTTATAGTGATCACTTACCAGTATATATTACATTAAAAGAATAATAAAGATATTAAAGAACTATCATTACATACTCTTTTGTAGAATTTAAGTTATGGCAAGAGGAAATAAGAAGCAAAAGTTAGGAGGATCTGCTGGCCAAAACAGAAAAAATTCTGATGATTTTTTAGTTCAGAACCTTAAAAAACCAAATATCAGAGAAACATCATCCGGACTGCAATATGAAATTATTAAAGAAGGCGAAGGTGATTCACCTGTAGAAGATAGTATTGTAATTGTTCAGCAAAGAGCCATGCTTCTTGGAGGTAAAATTCTTGATGACACTTATAAAGAAAATTCAACTATGGAATTTAAATTAAGTGAAACAATTGAAGGATATCAGGAAGGACTAATGATGATGAAGCCAGGAAGTCGTTATAAGTTTTTTGTTCCTCCAGAACTTGGGTGGGGTAAAAAAGGCTCTGGTGGCAGAATCGGACCAAATGCTGTTGTAATATTCGATGTAAATCTTGTGGAGTTTTATTGATGTAAAAACATCAATAAACTTCCACTATTTTTTCCATTAGATCCTGAATCTTAGTGCACTCCAAAACCTTTTGATTGCTCTTATATAGACAAAAATTATTTACACCATTGGCTGAAACCGTAATTTTATAATCTGAGTCTGATTGTACTGTTTTATAACCTAAACGATATAAAGCTCTTCTCACCCACTGTGTTGCAACATCATTTCCTTCAATTGCAACAGGTTTACTATGAGTTCTATGATATTTAAATGAACCAGACATATTATCAAACACAATTCCTTCTCTTTCAAAAAAGGCTTTAAAATCATTTGATAAGACAAGGTCTTCAGGAATTCCAACCTTTAAGTCTTTACCCTTAGCTAACAACCATATTTTATCTGCAATTTGGAGTGCCATCTCTAAATCATGAGTAGACAAAAGAATTCCTCTACCTTTTTCACATGACAAACGCTTAAGAAGTTGCATTATTTCCAATTTGGCAGGTAAATCTAAAAAAGCAGTTGGTTCATCGAGTATGATAAAAGGTGTTTCCTGAACTAATGCTTTTGCTATCATTACCTTTTGTCTCTCTCCGTCACTCATTTTATCAATACTCTTGTATCGATACTCACTTAAACCAACCTCATCAATAGCCTTATCTATTAGATGTATATCATGTTTTGTCAGCTTTCCAAAAAAACCGGTATAGGGCGTCCTTCCTAAAGAAACTAGCTCAAAAACAGTTAGGTTTTGTATCTGAATTCTATCTGTTAAAACCACACTAACCATCCTTGAAACTTTAGATTCCTGTAATAAGTTCAGATCTTGATCTCCATAAAAGACAGTTCCTTTTAAGGGCTTTAAAAATCCCGAAAGCGTTTTAATTAAGGTTGACTTACCTGCACCATTAGGACCTAGTAAACAAATAAATTCCCCTTCCTTCACTTCGACATTGATACCTGAATGTAATGGTGCTGAATCTACATTATACCCAACTGACAAATTATCTACTTTCAACAACTCCTTATTCATCTGATTAAATTTATTTTCAAAGGCCAGATGGAACTCGCCAAACTATATCATTACTGGGTTAAATTTCTTCGTTTCAATATTACAGACACCACAATTGGAGCTCCAATAAGAGAAGTAACAGCATTAATAGGCAATGCACCGTCAAATCCCGGAAGGCGGGATATTACATTGCAAAACAATGCCAAACAAGCACCAAGTACCATTACTGCAGGAAGCAAAACTGAATGATCTGCTGTTTTAAACAATCCTTTACATAAGTGAGGCACTGCTAAACCTAAGAAAGCAATTGGACCACAGAATGCAGTAACTGTTGCAGTTAATAATCCAGTTACAACCAATATCCCTAATCTTGATCGTTTAATATTCAAACCTAAATTTGATGCATAATTTTCACCCAACAACAATACATTTAATGATTTTATGAGGAATAATGAACCTATTAAGCCTAATATAATTAAAGGCACAAAAATTAAATGTTTATCCCAGGATATATTATTAAAAGAACCCAACTCCCAAACAACATAACTTTTTATATCCTCCTTTGCACTAAAAAATTGTAACAACCCCACAATTGCACTAGAGGCATATCCAACCATAATACCCACTATCAATAACATTGCATTATTCCTAAGTTTGCGAGCCAAAAACAAAACAACAAATAACACCCCAAATGCACCAAGAAAAGCAGCCAGAGATATTGTTATAACACCAAATGAACTCGCAATTAATCTTGACAATCCACCAAAAATTCCAAATGATAAAACTACAATTGCAACCCCTAAACCTGCTCCCGAACTAATACCCAAAATAGAGGGGCCTGCAAGCGGATTTCTAAATAAGGTTTGCATTTGAAGTCCTCCAACAGCTAATGCTGCTCCGGAAAGTAACGCTGTTACAGTTTGAGGAAACCTGGACTTTAATAGAATATTACCCCAAATCTCATTTTCCGCTCCATAACCAAACATCCATTTAATGATAACCGGAAACGGAATATAAACCGAACCTAGTGAAATATTAAGAAATAATAGTGTCAATAACAGTATAGACAAACCTAAAAAAGCAGCATTTTTTCTACCCTTTGCCCATTCTCCCTGCATACCTTATTCTTTTGTCAGCTTTTTATAAAAAACAGGTTCATAATTCTTTAATAATTCTGGATGAAACAATTTGACAAAGTCTGATAAAATTACATCCGGTTTAAGCAAACCTTCTTCATAATATTGTGAGTCAAAAGTATTTGAAAAGAAAATTTCTTTTTCTCTAAAGGCCTTAAAATCAGCATAACGAGGATCTTCTTTTTTTAATACAGAATAACTATATTCTCCAGGAAAATTCACAAGCAAGGTCCAATAATCACAATCCCCAGCAGCCTCATATACCGTTTCAAAATCATAAGTTAATGAACCTACTCCATCCCTATCTTTAAATATATAATCAACACTTGCATCCCTAAAGAAATTAGCTTTATAACTCTGCGCTGCAGGAGCATACCAAATACCTTGAAAAACCTTTCCGGAAAAAACCGTAGGTTTAACTTTTGCCTTAGCTGCTATAGATTTAACTTCTTCATATTTTGCTGCAACACTAGCTACTTTTGCCAAAGCTTTTTTCTCTTTATTAAAAAAGGCAGCAAAATAAACCAACCATTCAACTCTTCCCAGTGGTGTATTCTCAAGGTAACTGCTATTTGTAACTACATTTATACCAGCTTCTCTTAAAGGACCGTAATAATCGTCTTTAAAAGGAGAAACCATCATAATATCTGGATTTAAAGACAATACCACCTCCATATCCGGAGCATATGCAGTTCCTATATTTTTAATAGATCCATCCTTTAAACCTTTAACAACCTTTTTGTTAGATACATATTCTGGTTCAGCCATACCAACCAGCGACATTATCTCATCCAATTCACTGGCATAACAAATCTGGGTAGAAGCAACAGAAACCCATCTATTTACAGGTACTTTTATTGAACCCGGATTATCTTTAAGAAATGCAGAATCTGAGGATAATACAATTTGATATGGAGCAGCTAGTGAATCCCATGGATGAAGTACTTCTATAACCTTATGCTTTGGAAAATACTGAATAGAAAAGCGATTTGCATAAACAGGATTGTAAATGGAATCAACTTTCACTAATACTGAACCCTGAGTTTTTACTGAGTTTTTATTTGTACATGAAACAAAAAAACACAATACAATAAAGAAAATAGAAAAATACCTTAACATCATAACTTTTACCTCCCGAAAGGTTCATGAAACATTCCTCATGGCAGGTTTTCCGACTTTCTTTATGAGTACCTTCCCATTAATTATAACAGTGGTATTTTTCTCACCCAAAACAGGTAGAATACGGCTGCGGGTACAGTTCCTGACTCCTTAAATAATTAAGCTACAGGATTCCCTTTCAAAATACATACATGTATTTACCATGAGAGCTCACAAAAGTACATAAAAAAAGGCTGTGAAATATATAACACAACCTTTTTTTATCAATTTCTTTAAACGATCTAAGCTTCGTAAATTATTAATGCTGAGTATGTATTAACACCCTGACTTGAGTGAGCAGAATACTTAACATCTATTAATTTATCAGAATCAATACTCTTCTCTGTAATATATTCATTAATCTGCTGATCTATTGCTTTATCAAAATCATCTAATCCGGTATATTGAAAATGTTTTGTTTTAATCTTTGACATAACATAAAGTTTTTAAGAGTTAATAATCTTCTTCAATGTTTATCTATTACGCAAAAGATTAAATTTTGATACATAAAAAACTCACAAAGTTGACCAACTGTAAGGATTTTATTACTAATAAACTTCCATCCAGGCTGTAAATCTCTGGAAATCTTTATGATGATCAGAAAGCCACATTAATACATCTTCATTATGCTTACAGCTACTAATAAAATAGCTAAATGGTTCCGACAAATTATTGTTTGCTATCTTCGAAAAGAAATTAACATAAAACTCCCACCAAAAACCATCTTTATCTACAGAAGATTCTGTAAGAAACTTAAACAATGCTTGATTATTCTTTGCAAAACTGATTAGTTGCGACTCTGAATTTTCCAATTCATCTTTATCATTATTCTCTGCTGCTTTCATTAAACTTATCGCTAACTCTGCAGGACCGAAATCACTATATTTATAACCCGCATTTACCAACATAATATCTCTTCTTCCTTTCATTGTCACCCCCTGATTCCACAGAGATTGCAGTAAATCGTAAGCAGTACTACTTCTATCACTATCTTGCTCTATCAGTAAGAAATAATACAATGGCAACATACTTTGCACTCTTTCTCCTTTATCAAACATTATATAGGCAAGTAATAAATGACTACTTCCATGTTTTGGTTCTATTTCTATTGCAGAAATAGCATATTCCTGAGCCTCATCATATTCTTTAGCATTAAATAACGACAGAGCAAGGTTGTATCTTAACAAATAATTTCCAGGATACTTTTTAATACCTTCTTTATACATTTTTCTGGCTCGATGCTCTCTACCTAAATTTTCCCATGCCGAACCATTAATTAAATATGCATCTTCTTGATATTCTTCATCTCTACTAATTAGTTTACCACTATATATAGCAGCATTTTCATTTTCGTTTAATGCTAAATAGGTTAATGCCAATTCATAACATGCGATATTAGACGATTTATCATACTTATACGCTTGTTTAAAAAAATTAAGCGCGTCTTCATAATTTCCTATTTCATACTCTGATGAACCTCTTGAAATCAATGTCTCAAAATCACTTGTTTGCGCATTTACTCCTCCCAAAATTCCAAATACCACAAATGCTATAATCAATACCTGCTTCAACATATAATGCTTTATTATTTTACTCTTGGCAAATAAACTAATTATTATTCAAAGACTTAACTTTACTCCTTAAAAAAAATGTTAATACTCCATTTTTTAACTCAACTTTAACGAATGCAATATTGATTCGATTTGGCGCACATAATATGCTTTATTTTGTTTTTTTGGTGCATATACAAAACCTTCGACCATTATTAATTTATTATTCGCCTCATCTTTAAGAAAATAATCCACAAACGGCCCCCCCATAAAATACCCTTCCACTTTCCATAATCCTCTCATCTCAATAACATCATCTTTTTGATTTATCAATCTTTGAGTTAAAACAGGCAAACGTGTTTCTGTTGTCATATACGAACTTGTATTAGGCCCCGGAACATATTGTTGAGATACAAAATTCCTTAGTGCCACCAAATCTTCAGTATTTAAGGATTTTAATGTATCCAAATCAAATTCATGAATAATAATAGATTGAATAGTCTCTAAATTATCAAACCTAAACCAACTAAATCCCAGTGTATCTTTAACAAGTCGATAACCCTGAGGAATAGTAACACTTAAGTTATATTTATCTTTTATATATCTGGCTGTGGATGCATCTGCAGATGTTCTGTTTGCCTGGGACATTGTATTTATATCACCATAATACAAATGATTAAATATTTGTTCTTTATTTTCAGATAACATATTAACAAATTGTTCTTTACCTGAAAAATTTATTTTTACAACCTGTTGATTATTTGCCCATTTGTCTGTTTCATACAATACTTCATCTTTAGTAAGTAAATTATGATTTAAAATTAAAATATTGCGGTATGATTTAAAATGACCGGTAAAGTTATTATCATCAATAAAAGTAATTCTAAATGTAGATTCTGGCTGAGGTAAACAAGGAAACTCCTGAGTTGCAAATTCCACAACACGATCTTTAACTATGGTATTTTTTAATGAGGAATCCATTACGATCAATAACTCCCCCGGTGCACCTATTGATCTTATTTTAATATCACCACTTTGTGTTCTGCAAGCAGCAATAAAAATGGTGCTAATTAACATGCCAATTAGTATATATTTTACATTATAAGTTTTGCTGGATAGATATGATAAAGCTTTCATAACAGTAAGTTTTAGTAAGTCAAATCAACCACCCCGAAAAAGGGAAAACGGGGTAGTTATTTATTTCATTATTAACAGATATTAAGGGAAATATCAGCGTATTACAGTATTAACAATTTCTATTGTAATTTAAAATTAATAGGTACCTGATAAGATACAGAAACAAACTTGTTTCTTTGTTTTCCAGGTGTCCAGTCAGGCATAGATGATACTACTCTAATGGCCTCTTTATCCAATGAAGAATCTACACCTCTAAGAATCTTCACATCACGAACTTTACCAGTTTTTCCAATAACAAAACTCAAGTAAACTTTCCCCTGAATTCCATTTTCCTGAGCAATAACAGGATAGTTAACGGACTGAGCTAAATATCTGATTAAAGCTCTTTCTCCTCCCGGAAATTCAGGCTTTTCTTCCAATACAACAAATGGAATTGCTTCATCATCAGATTCATCGTCTAAAGACATATCATTTAATGCCAAAGTTAGATCTTCAGTAGATTCTGTTGTAAATTCAAGCACATCATCAATAGGTTCATCATCATCAACAATAATTAATTCCTGTACAGAAACTTTTGGAGGCACTGGTTTAGGTTGCTCAGGTTCTTTCACCGTAGTAATTGGAGGCAACTCTAAATCTTCAATTTGCATATCATTATCAACATATGCAATAACTGAATCGGTTGTTGTTTTCCATTCGAAAGCAACCAAAGAAACCCCTAAGGCAGCTACGAATCCAATTTGCAAAAACAGATTACGTTTTCGCTCTAAGTCTGCTTTTCTTGATTTTTTAACTTCCATGACTCAATTTTTAAGTGGTTATATAACTGAAATATTCAGCTATGCCACATACAAGCCAAGTTACGTACCAAAAACAAACACACCAATCACTACAAACCTGTAAACAACTAACTACATGGATATTACAAACGCAAAACCTCACTTTAAAACAATATAGAAACTGGGCGATATCGCCCATACGGGCGATATATTAGATCATAAAAACGCCCTATATACAAAAAAAGCCGTATCAAGATTGACACGGCTTTATTCTGAAATTATAATATTTTAATTACCTGTGATCGTCATATTATTTTTCATTACCATTGGCATTGACATCCCATTTGGCATTTGTGCATTAGCAGCAATATCTGTTTTACCCTTTAACTCTTGATTAATTTTCGCTTCTAATATCCAACCTGATTCTTTATCGATCTTAATTTTAGATGCTATTGTACCTTTTAAATCATATTTCATTTTCATGCCATTATTCTCAACATAATCAGCTGTATCTTCAGTTTGAATCTCTGAATCTCCTCCTATTAAATAATAGTCAGATCCTTCTTCTAAATATTTATAAGTTGAATTCATTAGTGCAGAAAATCCTGATTTCATATTCGTAGTTATACTCCAACTATCTCCTATACTTACAGGCTTATCAGGAAATATTGAAGTAACCATTTCTAAATTCCCTTTTAAAGCATCCTTTCCATAAGCCTGACTTAATTGCGATTTCATTTGATTCAACTGTGCTTCAGGCACATTGGGTAATTTACTATATACGGTTTCAAATAAAACTTCAGAATTACGTACCTCAGTAATTTTACCATTTTTAAGCATAGTGATATAAAACGTTTTCCCTATCATTTCACCTAAAATAGTTGAAAACATATCATTTACATCTATTTTTTCAGAACTAAATTTCATTGATCCTTGTGGCATTTCCATTGCCATAGTTAAGCTATTGTACTTAACAGAAAGATCATAAGAATCACCATTTACCTTATCAACTACATATGACATATCTCCATTAATATTCATTCCAATATTAATAGTCATACCACTTACATTCTGCTCAATACTTACTTTCGAATCTAAATTTTGCTTGTATTCCTGTCCCTTTTTCAAATTCAGGCAAAGGTTTGCTTTCTGGGCAAAACAAGAAAATGAAATCAGTATTAATAATGTAAGAATATTAATTTTTCTCATAATTAAAGTGTTAAATATGTTTATAAAATCCTCCTAAACCTAGTAAATTTTCTTAACACTTTATCTATTACCTTAAAATAGTTAGTTTTGCAACAATGGATCAAATATAATTAGATGGTCAGGTTAAACTCTCAAAATATTATTCGTCACGTAAACAACTTTATTTCCTCTGATATACATAGTTTTATATCAGAGTCTTTCAATATTTATGTTTTTGATGAAAACAAGAAGCTATTAATTCAAAAATCTTTTGATAAAGAGAAAACCCTTTCTGATACATTGAATTACTCTTCTTTCATAGACTTAAGTGAAATTAATAAGCAGAAACCTGAATGTTCATTTTATTCTGTTCCATTTAAAATACATTCGGAACTCACTTTTTATCTGGGAGTATTAATAAAAGGAAGAATAGATACGGTAAAGAGTTATACCTTTTTATTAAAAGAAATTATATCTCAATCCATTAAATATATCAGAAAGCAAAACCAGATAGATGAAAATGAACAGTTTACATTTGCAATAATGAATGCTGTAAATTTTGCTGTATTATCAACATCCTCTTCTGGTAAAATCATATATGCAAATGATCACTGTTGCAGAATATTGGACATCCGCAGAACTGATTTACTTGAGTACTCCATTAAAAAACTAATTCCTAATTGGGATGAAATCACTAATGCCATAAACTCAGGAAATGACATATCCAATAAAGAAACTATTATTAATACGCCAAGCGATTCTTTAAAATTTAACCTGAACTGTTCTGCCATAAAAGACATTGATGGAAACAAAATTGGATTTGTATTAGCTTTCAGATCAATAGAAAAGGTTTACCAGTTGGTAAATAAATACACCGGAATGGAAGCCAGATATTCTTTTGATGATATTATTGGCAAAAGCAAAATAATGCGACAAGCCATAGAATATGCAGAAACCATTGCAAATAGTCCGTCAACTATATTAATTGAAGGTGAAAGTGGAACCGGTAAAGAAGTCTTTGCTCAAAGTATACACAATGCAAGCAATCGAAAGAATGGCTCTTTTGTTGCAATTAACTGCGCTGCTATTTCTGAAAATTTAATTGAAAGCGAATTATTTGGTTATGATCACGGTGCTTTTACAGGCGCAAAAAAAGGTGGACATCCCGGTAAATTTGAACTAGCCAATAACGGAACTCTTTTTTTAGATGAAATTGGAGACATGAAGCCTGACATGCAGGTTAAGTTACTTAGAGCTATTCAAGAAAGTAGTATCACCCGGGTTGGTGGAGATAAAGTGATTCCCGTAGATGTAAGAATAATTGCAGCTACAAATAAAAATCTCCAAACAGAAGTTGAAAAGGGAAATTTTAGAATGGATCTTTATTATAGAATCAGTGTTATCCCCTTATATATACCTTCTTTAAGAGAACGCAAAGGAGATATACCTTCATTAATAAGATTTTTCTTAAACCAAAAGAGTGTAAAACTACATAAAGATATACCCCATATTGGCTATTCTGATCTGCAACAATTACTTGAATACGACTGGCCTGGTAATGTTCGAGAGCTTGAAAACTTTATTGAACAACTTATAAACTTTAATGGTAAAATATCATTAGACAGCTTTCATAAACTAAAATACGAAAACGATGGATTACATTCTGACATCGTAAATAATGTAAATGTAGAATCTGTACCTGACATGACGTTGCAAGAGTTAGAAAAGAGACATATTTATCTTGCAATTAAAAAATATGGGGGTAATATGACTAAGGTAGCTAAAACTTTAGGCATTGGAAGAAATACTCTTTATCAGAAAATTAAGAAATACGAGATTAACGAACAACTTTAGCCCAAATACAACTGTTCAATTATAGAACACTGTACTCATTCAGGACAACCTACATAAAAGTAACCCGTTCACAAATCGAACACTACATTATTCCACCACAAAACAACCAGATCATTAAACTCTATATAACAACACCTTACAAACATTGGCACAAATATAGTATTTACAATTGCAAAATATGGCAATTATGGATACACAGAAGAAGAACGTAATTAGAATTTGTTTAGGTAGTTCATGTTACACTCGTGGTAATGCAGAAAACCTTAAGATAATTCAACAATACGTAGAAGGAAAAAACATTGCTGCTTCGCTTGATTTCAGAGGTCATTTATGTACAGAAAACTGCAACAGAGGACCTGTAATCACAATTAATGATGAGACTTTTGAAGAAGTTCAACCTTTTCAAGTTGAAAAAATACTGATTGAAAAACTAGGCTAATTCAAAACCAAAATTTGCACTAATCATCATTTTTTATGAATACAAAACCCATATACACTATAGAAAATGACTGCATGGACTGTTACAAATGTATCAGAAACTGTCCATCAAAAGCCATCAAAATAACTGAGCAAAAGGCCTCAATTATTGATGAGCTATGCATTTATTGCGGACGTTGTGTATCTGTATGTCCCGCTAATGCAAAACAAGTCAGAAATGGTGTATCAAGGGTAAAACAACTAATCAAGTCCGGAACCACAACCATTGCGTCTGTGGCTCCCTCTTTTCGTTCTGAATTCCCCAATATGACAGACGAAGAGTTTATTACTCAATTAACAAGTTTAGGTTTTAACTATATTTCAGAGACTGCCTTAGGTGCCCAAATTGTAACAGGGCATACTGAGCAGTTTTTGAAAGCCCGAAAAAAAGGCATTTATATTTCTAGTGCATGTCCAGGGGTAGTTGAACTTATTAAAAAATATTATCCTCAACACATTGTCAATATCATTCCTTTTCTTTCTCCAATGCTTGCTCATGCAAAAAGCTTAAAATCGGAAAACGGAAAGGATACAAAAGTTATTTTCATTGGTCCCTGTATTGCAAAAAAAGCAGAAGCTGACAATTGGCCATCATTAATTGATACAGCTATTACTTTTAACGAACTAAAGGATTGGATGATTGAATCTGAAAATACAAAGACAGAAGCTACTAATATTTCTGACACTAAAGACTTTTATCCTTACAGGGCAGAAAATGGAAACATCTATCCTATAGAGGGTGGAATGATTAATACTTTTGGCGAAGACACAAATAATTTACTCAAGCTTTCATTTGCAGGTATTGAAGAAGTTAAAAAAGTACTAAGCACATTAGATACGATTGAACATGACGGACCTGTATTCCTTGAATTGCTATTATGCGAAGGAGGATGCATTAATGGTCCTGGCTGCAGCGAAGATAATAATCCTGTTCAAAGAAAAATACAAATATTAAACAGTAAACCTAAACATACATCAACAAAAAAAGAATCACCTATTTTATTGAATATTGAATGTGATTATTTTGGACAAAATGCAGTTTCATTGCCAGATTACAAACCTGAAGATATTCAGGAAGCGTTAATCAGCATAGGAAAATATTCTGCCAAAGATGAATTGAATTGTGGTAGCTGTGGTTATAATACTTGTAGAGAATTTGCAATGGCTACACTCAGTGGAATGGCAGAAACCAACATGTGCGTTTCTCACCTAAAGAAGGTTGCACATCATCAGGCTACAATATTATTGAAGAAAATTCCATCTGGTGTTATTTTGGTTGATTCTGATTTAAATATTAAAGAAATCAATCAGAGTTGCCTTAATATGCTAAACCTTCAGGATATATATGACTTACAAGATCCTGATATGAATATTATCAATAGACCAATTGATGAAATTGGATACTTTACTGAGCAATTTACCACAGCAATACATACGGGTAAAGAATATCATCAGTTTCCAATTAATCAAAACGGCAAAAATTATCAGATTTCAATTTTTAATATTCAAAAATATAAACTGGTTGCCGGAATCATCCAGAACTTTGAAAACAAGGAATTTCGTAGTGACATTATAGAGAAAAGAACAAGAGAGGTTATTCGAAAAAATATGGAAACAGCGCAAAAGATTGCTGCTCTATTAGGAGAAAATGCATCTTTTACCGACTCTTTATTAAACTCTATTTTAACTGATTATTCTGAAGAAAAGTCAAACCAATTTAACAGCGATAATTTATAAACATGCATAATCCTTTTGTCATAGAAGCAGAGAAAATATGTTACGCAAAGGCTGGTCAGTCTATTTGCGGCGATGCTGTGCTTTTCAGAAAGGCAAAAGAAGAAAAGAGATTTGTTGCGGTAATGTCTGATGGATTAGGAAGTGGTGCAAAGGCAAACATTTCTGCAACAATGACAAGTACAATGGCCATACAATTTACTATGGCTGGAGAACCAATTGAAAGAACGGCTGAGTTTATTACCAAAACATTACCGGAAGACTCTTTAAGGAAGGTTAGCTATTCAACTTTTTCAATTATTGATATCAACTACAGAGGTGAAGTAAATATTATTGAATATGACAATCCCCCTGTTTTGTTATTAAGAAATGGTGAATTTGTTGACATTCCTAAAAAACAAAAAACAATAAACCATTTACAAACCACTCGTAACAAGCTTTATCACTTTAATTTCAAGCTTGAAAAAGAAGATAGAATTATACTTGTAAGTGATGGTGTTACTCAGTGTGGTATGGGAAGTGATGAGATGCATTTTGGCTGGCAAGTATCAGGATTAAAAGATTATATAAAATCAATTGTAAAAGAAAACCCTGGTATTTCAGCATCAAACCTATCTCAAAGCATAATAAAAAAAACAATTAGTATTGACAATGGAGCACTCAAAGACGATGCCTCATGCTGTGTATTGTATTACAGAAAGCCCAGAAAACTACTAATTGTTTCTGGACCTCCTTATCACAAATACAATGATGCTACTTTAGCAAATAGCATAAAACAGTTTCAGGGTAAAACAATCATATGCGGTGGAACCACAGCAAAAATTGTAGCGCGGGAATTAGATACTGAGGTTGAAATTGATCTGGAACACTATAAACCGGGATTACCTCCACAGGCTCAAATGAAAGGTGTTGATTTGGTAACTGAAGGTGTAATAACGTTAGCCAAAGTTTCTGAAGACATTCAAAATTACGACCCCAAAGCTCAGTTGCCGGAAGGAACATCGGGAAGAATCATTAAGATGATGCTTGATAGCGATGAAATAGAGTTCATTTCAGGCACAAGAATTAACAATGCTCATCAGGATCCTAACCTCCCCGTTGAGCTGGAAATAAGAAGAAATGTAATAAAGAGAATAACTGAATTACTGGAAACAAAATTTTTAAAGAAGACTAATACAACATATCTATAATATATGATAAAATAGAACAAACAAAACAATGCTGATATAATCAGTACTAGGATTAAGGAAACGGAAACTATTATAAAAACTATTTACAGAAAATAAAAAACTTAAATATACTATGACCTATTTTAACAATGCGATTCAGACGAGGAGAGATTTATTAACGAGGATTCTAAAGCTATTGAAAGAAGATCAGTTGTTTGATAAGATAGACAGGATTCCTCTTGAAATGAGACCTAAATCAAAAACTCCTATTCGTTGTTGTGTTCATAAAGATAGAGCAGTTATTAAATACAAAGCTATGGCAATGATGGGATTCTGTGTTGCTGATGAAGAGGATGAATTAACGCCATTAAAAACATATGCTGAAAAGTCTATTGAAATAAAAGGTATGCCTGAAGAACACCTTACTGTTATTGACGAAGCATGTAGCTCTTGTGTTCAGGTAAATTATACTGTTAGTAACCTTTGTCAGGGTTGTGAAGCAAGAGCATGTCAGGTTAACTGTCCCAGAGATGCGATCAGAGTATTAAATGGCAAAGCTATTATTGACCATCAGAAATGTATTAACTGCGGTTTGTGTCAAAAAGCATGTCCTTTCCATGCTATTGCTTATTTACCTGTACCTTGCGAAGAAGCTTGCCCGGTTAATGCCATCAAAAAGAACGAAAACGGTATTGAGGTAATCGACAAATCAAAATGTATCTACTGTGGTAAATGTATGACTGCTTGTCCATTTGGGGCTATCATGGAAAAATCACAAGTAATACAGCTTACATACAATCTTAAACAAAAAGAAGAAATGGTAGCCATGGTTGCTCCTGCTATCTTTGGTCAGTTTAAGGCTAAACCTGAAAATTTATTGGGTGCTTTAAAAGAAATTGGATTTACTCATGTTATTGAAGTTGCAGAAGGAGCCGATGTTACCGCTAAAAACGAAACTGAGGAATGGATTGAAAATGTTCAAAACGAAAATCCTTTCATGACTTCATCTTGTTGTCCTGCTCATACGCTTTTAAGCGAGAAACACATTAAAAAAATTCAACCTTTTGTATCACATACTAAGTCTCCGATGTATTATACAGCAGAGATTGCTAAAGAACGTTTCCCTAATGCAAAGAGAGTATTTATAGGTCCTTGTTTGGCGAAGCGTAGTGAAGCAGAACATGCTAAAAATATTGATTACGTACTTACTTTTGAAGAATTAAGTGTAATCTTTTTAGCATACGACATTAAATTTCCGGAAACAGAGGAATTAAGTCTACAGTTAAATATTTCAAATGAAGCCAGAGGTTTTGCATTAAGTGGTGGCGTTGCCAATGCTATTAAGCAAAGTATCCCTAATGGCTATGCATTTAAAGAGTTTTTAGTAGATGGACTTACCAAGAAAAACATTAAGCTACTTAAAGCATTTACAGCAAAACCACCCGAATATAACTTCATTGAAGTAATGGGCTGCGAAGGCGGATGTGTGAATGGCCCTGGAGCTGTATCTACCAGTAAAGCGAGTGCTGTAGCTTTAAAAAAGTTCCTAAGCGAACTGGAAACAATAGAAGTTGAAAAATAGTATTTAAGTTTATTGTTTTCTAAATACACTAGTTTCCTTCCCCCTATTGACATTTATATAATATGTCAATAAGGGGAAACTTTTTTAAAGCCGATTTATAAATTTTAGTAATCAATATAGGTTCGACACATATACATAACTGTCTCTTTTATCCATCCAGAAAGCATTTTAATCAAACCTCATATCTATAAATATTCAATTTAGTTTATCTTTAGGCTATTAAACAATAACCTATGAACAGATACTATATCTTAATTATATTACTATTCTCGTCAGTTATTATTAAAGCCCAAAATGAACCAAACTGGATAAATACTTCATGGCGAACAACACAATATCCTAATAATACATTCTTAGTTGGTTACTCGGAAGATGTTAAGTCCTCTGATGAAACTATTGCAGAATCCTTACAAAGGATTAAAAATATGGCTATTGGTGACTTAGCTAAAAGCGTTGTATCTTCAATTAAAACAGTTTCTCAAAACTACGCGCAAAGTACTCTGTATGGCGATCAGGAAGAAATCAAAAAGACTTTTGAAACACAAACACAATCAGAATCTGATGCTCAAATCAATAATATCAAAGTAGAAACATTTCACAATAAAGAAACCAATTTTATTTATGCTTTTGCTTTTGTAAACCGATATGAAGTAATTGGTTATTACAAAGCCAATATAAACATGAATATTCAGCAGATAGAAGGTTTTATTAAGACTGCTAATGAACTAATTGCTATATCTGAAAAAACAAAGGCACAAGAGGAACTACAAAAAACGATTCCACTTTTTGCTAAAAATGAATACGCTCAAGGATTATTAACTGCCGTTGATAAAAACATTGATGATTCGGGACTACAAATGAAAAAATCGGTGGAATTACGAAATACTGTAATCCAAAAACTGACAGAGCTTGAACAGGGAATATATATTTATATTACCTGCGATGCTATTCTTTTTGATCATAATGACAAAACTCTGGAAAACAAAACAAAAGCAGGACTATCTGAAAATGGATGTAGTTTTACTAATGATAGCAACCAAGCTGACTATATTATTAACATCAAAGCAAAAGCCCGTAAAAATATAGTTTACATGGATATTTATTCCAGTTATGTAGATGCTGAAATTACACTCACAAAAGTATTTAATCAAAAAATTGAATACGAAAATAAAATCACTAAAAAAGGAAACAGTATGAGCAATTATGAAGGGGCAGCCATCGATGCATTTGATGAATTAGCCACTATATTGGTCAAAGATTTACTTACGAGGATAAAAAAATAATTTATTTTTGTAATTCACTAAACTAATTACACAATAAAACAAGCCATCAATAAGCAATATTCATACAGAAGTTTGACTATTGGCTAGTTCTCCCGAAGATTCTCGACGAGCGACATGGCGAATTAAAACAAATTATTTATGAAACATTTACTCCTAATCTTTTTATGCTTTCTTACAATTTCTGTATTTGCTCAGGATGATAAAAAAGTAGCAGTATTTAATCCTGATGGTGAAATTTCAGATGGAATTAAAAGTATTGTTCGTGAAGAAATTAGTAATGCCATTGTAAATACGCCTTTATATACAGTAGTAGAACGTACAATGATTGAAAAGGTACTTGCGGAAGCTCAGTTTCAAAGCAAAGGTCTGGTGGATGATTCACAGATAAGTGAATTAGGTAAAATGATGGGTGCCGATTTGGTTTGTTATGGCTCTGTAGTTCCATTAGGAAATAATTATTATATCTCCCTGAAAATGGTTGATGTTACCTCTGCAAAAGTGATCTTACAATCCACGGGATCAACCAAACAAGGTACTGATGACTTAATTCTTGTTAGTCAGCAAATTGCCAATAAGTTAGTTAAAAACAATAATTATACTCCACAACAAGTTGTTAAATCGACTACTGTACAAAAACCTGCAGTGCAACAAGAAACAGCAGACGGTGATGTTTTACTTATTGCAATACGTCCTGACAAAAATTCAGAATTGGCAAAATCCATTATTGATAAGATTACCTTACGTTTCGGAGAAAAATTTAACATTAAGGTAGCAGATCAGGTTTCAAATGGCTCTGTAGCATATATTTGTGGTAAGTTCAGATCCAGATATAAGAGTAAATATATTGCTCTGATTACCCTTAAAGAATCTAAAAGTGAGGTTTATTATATCGCCGAAACTTTAGATGCTGTATCCAAAAGAAGAATTGGAGCACCGGTAAAGGAAGCTTTAAAAACGAAAAAATTATCTTCAGCTGAGATTGTTGAAGAAATTGTTGGTCACTTTAACCATTTAATTAAATAGATACATTCCCTTATTCTATGAAAAAAAATATTTGCGTTCTTTCACTTATTCTATTTATATCTTCAACATTAAGAGTAAGTGCTCAGGATAAAACACCCTGGAATGGTAAAAAATGTGCAGTAGTTCTTACATATGATGATGCATTAAATGTTCACTTAGATAATGTAATAACCAGTCTTGATACGTTCGATATCAAAGGAACCTTTTATTTACAAGGTGAAGCGCCTGTTATTAGAGAAAGAATGGACGAATGGCGCTCTGCGGCTGAAAACGGACATGAATTAGGGAATCATTCACTAACTCATCCTTGTAATGGACAAGGTGAAGGTCGTTCATGGGTATCTGAAGAAAAAGATTTGAGTAGATATTCTGTTTACAGAGCCGTTAATGAAATCAGAATTACAAATACCTTACTTCAAGCTATTGATGGAAATACTGAGAGAACTTTTGCATACCCATGTGGTGATTCATTCATTGATACGATAAACTATTATACTCAGGTACAAGATGAATTTGTTGGTGCAAGAGGAGTTAAAAGCGGAATGCAAAAAATAAAAGAGATTGATCTAAACGACATTAATTGCTATGCTATAAATGGAAACACTGCAGAATATATGATTAACCTTGTCAAAGAAGCATTAAAATCTAAAACTTTACTTGTTTTCTTGTTTCATGGTGTTGGTGGAGAACATAGTATCAATGTTTCTTTAGAAGCTCACCAACAATTAATTCACTATATAGCTCAACATCAAAATGAAATATGGAATGCACCATTGGTTGAGGTTGCAAGGTATATTAAAGAAAAACAGACAAACTAATTACAATCTATAATACAATATAATAATGGGTGATTACTACAGTAGCAATCACCCATTATTATATTATCTAAATCTAATTTTCAATTTTACTATTTCAATATTTAAAGTAAGTTATTGTGCTTTAGATGAAATGAATATTTATAGTTTGATATTCCCCCTCATCTAATATTCCATTTAAATTTCTGTCACTAACTAACATTAGGTATAATTCGTTTACATCTAATTTATTGAGAGGAATTATTTCGCCATTCATTTTAATAGCATTCACATCGCTTTTTAGCCTTAGAATGTTATCTTTTTCTGAGATCAGTTTAGCTCTTTGCTCTCCCTCCTTTTCATAAACGATATACTGATGTATTCCGTATTTTCCTTCATACAAAGAATAAAATTCGTAAGGCCCTCTTACAGCACTTCCTGTTCCTGGTTTAAAAAATGGAATTTCAGAAATATATTTTCCTAATATTAGATATTCCAAATCTTCCTTATTTTTAGATATCGCAATTTGAGTAGCATAAAACCTCCGCCTTTCTAAATCACTCGCCAAAGAATTAAATTCAATTGAAAAGGCTTGCTTCTTAACAGTTATTTCTGACAGAGTCTTAGTAAGCTCAATAGTCTTTCCTCCTTGCAGTATGGTGCATTCAATATTATAATCTTTTGATGGGGAACAAAGCCCCATCAATCCAACCAGAAAATAGGTTAATATCATTATTAAAATATAGATTAATAAAATTAAAGGGGGGAATATGCTCTTCTATGCGAAACGAAGATAAAAAATATAGCTAATGTAAAAACCGTATGACAAGTGTAATTCCACCAACAATAACTATTCTTTGACTATAACATTAAAATTCATATTTAAACGGATAAAGTCAAAAGTTCACGAATTCAAATAAAGCATATACAAATTCAAAAATACTATATGCACAATCAAACCTCTTCAATTTTAAATTTAACTCATACCTATCTTTGGAAATAACATTACGAATGAATAATTCAATTAATCTAATTAAATCACAATGAAAGCACTAACTACTAAACTTTTAAAAAGTATTTTCTTTTCAGGTTATCTTTTTGCATTGACTGCATTAACCTCATGTGATAAAGATCCCATAAGTATGCTACTGGAGGGTAGCGACGAAACTATTATTAAACCGGACACTGATGATTGTGTAGCTACCGATGATCCAATTGTACTTTCTGATGATGACTTTGTTATGACGTATATTACAGGTTCCGTTAATGAAGAATCTACGGTTTATTGTTTCAATAACAAAGGAGAAATATTATAGAGAACCACGCTAAAAGAAACTCCAGAAGATCCTATTTATAGCAATGGACAGATTATATTAGCATGCCCGGAATATGTATATGCATCCTTCCAATACTAAAGGAATCTCTTCTAATGCACAATGGCCTTCTTACGGCGCAAATCTTGGAAATACCAGCTACTGTAAATAAAAAACGTATAAAGAATGAATAGAAATAATATTTTAAACCTGTTAGGGGTATTATTTTTCAGTGTACTCCTGGCATCTTGCAATAAAGATGATTTAAAGGCTCTTATAACTGAAAGTAATGCAACTGTTATAAAATTAAACACAAGCGATTACGTACCTTATGGTGTACCTATAGTCCTTGACAATGATGATTTCATTATGTTTTTTGGTTCAGATGTAGATTACAATAAAGTAATCGTTTATCGTTTTAATAAGAAAGGAGAAATAATATGGAGTACAAGTTTAAATGAGAAATCTGCACATCCGATATATCACAACGGACAATTACTTTTTGCGTGCGCCAATAATTTATATGCAATAGATGCTGCCAATGGTGATTTGAACTGGAACTACCAATTAACAAGTGAGGGTGTAGACATAACTAAAAATACATATAAACCATGTATCACTTCAGAAGGAAACATCGTTGTGTGTCGTGACGCATATCTCTACAATTATATGTCAACTGTGCCAGCAAAAATATTTTGTATTTCACCTACTGGAAATAAAGTTTGGGAAAATATTTACAGTACTCAAGATGAGAATACAGAGCGCTATACTAAATTTTCTGCTCCAATAGCAACCTCTCAAGGACTATATAGTGTTTTACATACTTCAAATGGACTTAATGACAATGCCATTCTTATAAAGTTTAATTCATCTAATGGAGATGAAATGAAAAGTGTTGAATTCATTGAATATTCTGGATGTCGATTACACTGCTCAAATAGTAATGGGGATATTTTCATTAGTGGTAATGATTATTTAAACAAGGAAACTTGCTTTTATTCCTTTAGTTCATCATTACAAGAAAACTGGAGTGTTTCATTCGGTGATAATTATGTGGCGAATAGAGCTGTAATTGACAATAATGGTAACATTTATATTGGTGTAATTGACGGCTACCTGCATAAGTTTTCATCTTCCGGAACTGAAATCTTCTCCTCAAATCTGGAAAGAATTTTTATTGGAGGCGAAATGCTTATTGCTAATGATGGCAATATTTACAAATGCCTTCAAAACCCTGAAAAAATTGATCCAATCACAGGAGAGTCTACTACTATTCCTTTAAATTCAATAGCAGTATCTGACCTTTCAATGTTGAGTGATGGTACCATTATTTGCTCAGGAATGGATGAGATGTATTTGGTACCTACCTCTGCAAATGGAATTTCTTCAAATGCTCAGTGGCCATCATTTGGAGCCAATCCGGGGAATACGAGTTATAATAATTAACCAGTAATAATAACACTGGCAAAAGAAACTTACACTGTCGACACAATCTATTAATAGACTTTTCATTAAGCTTTTGACCAAATAAAATGTGCATTTTTAATAGAATAATTAAGCTCTAATTAAAAATGCACTTTATCTTTTTTTTCTTAATAATTGATTTTGATCTTTTCAAATCAGAACCTAAAATGAAGAATTTATATTATAAGCTAATTACTAACACTATCTTTGCTATTACAATCAATTATATAATCTTCACAACCTAAAGGAATAGATAAAACATTTTCCTGAATTCTTTGAATACTATTTATTCTTAATTTACACTTTAATCCATATTCGACAATAACCTCTTGAATTTTCTGAATCTCCTGATTATTTAATTCCTGAAGATTTTTATTGAATACTCGTTTAGACAACTCGGTATATAAGTTATAGTATTCATTTATTGCTAATTTAAATATAGATGCAAATTCATTAACATTGATTGAATCATTGGCAATGATCTGAATTAATGGTGGATATGTATAGGCTTCTGCGGCATCATCAAGGTGCTTACGTATAATTTGTTTTAATGAATCTCTTTCTACATAAGTTAAATTATATGGTGATATTGAATCAATTCCTATATAATCTCCAAACTCTACTGAATTTATTGCAGGATCAATTGTGTTTAAATTTGATTCAATAAATATGCTGTCATTTAAAAAGTATAAGTTTAATGGATTAAAAAATTCGTCCTTTAATGAATGAGGACAAACAAATCCTTTAATCCTAACATAAAACTTAGAATCGGACTTTTTATTCAAAGGAAACTTTAGAAAATAATCCCCGGTATATTCGTGCTCATCACATCTTTGATAAACAGAATCTATCAATTCTTTTATTGTTATATTATCAAAGACCAAATTGGTATCTGAAATGCTAAATAAATTACTGTATGTCTCTGTTTGAATAAAAGAATCGCAATCAACTCTGGATTGACATGAAACACTAAGCATGAATAATACCACCAATAAAAACCTCACCTTGAATAATATATAAAATTATTTTAATCCCTCTTTAACTTACTATACACCTCCAAATCAGTGTAAACATTGCCCGTTAACAATTCTCCATCCCTTTCGATTCCTTCGAAGTGAAATCCTAGTCTTTGGGGAATCTTTTTACTGGCTATATTTCCGACTGCACATCGTATTTGAATTCTGTTCATTTCAAGTGTATCAAAAGCAAATTCAGAAAGCTTTTGAACTGTTTTTGTTACAATGCCTTGCTTCTGATAATTTTCAGAAAGCCAATACCCTATTTCTGTCTTTTTATTTTGTCTATCGGTATCTCTGAATCCTGCAATCCCAACAAATTCACCTTGCTTTCTTATAGCAAAAATATATTCAAAACAATCTTCCGGAGCAGTAATTACAGACTCAATATATTCCTCTGTATAAGAAAGCTCCTTTGTAAACTCAACAAAAGGGAGCCATTTTCCTAAATACTCTCTCTGGCTGTCAATTGTATTAAATATATCAATGCCATCATCATGATCAATTTGCTTTAATTCTATTTCTTTATCAACTTTTATTTTCATGATACTTTCATTCATTATTGTTAATTTACAAACTCTCCTTCTCCTCTGATCTGAATTTTAGGTTTTCGTTCACTGCTTTCCAATTCTATTTCGACGATTTTCAAAGCTTTATATTTATCTGCAATATATTTTACGTCAGATACAACTTTAACATTAACATATATAAAATATGTGTTATCAATTGTGACGCCTTTGATATCATCTAGATATTTTCCATCTATTTGAACAAGAAGATTGTTATCCACTTTGTTAATACCCGCCTTTTCCTTTAAAATACTTTCTAATGGTACTAAGGATAATTTTTGCGGATTCGTATATAAATGTATTTCTCCCTCAACAGTTTCTTTGTTGACTGTTATAGAATCTATATTCTGCGGATTAATATAATTCTTTTCAATATCAAACTGTTTTGAGTTTAAAAAGAATATTGGCTTTTTTATTTCCTGACCACTACAATAGAGACAAGAAAAGAATAGGATAGCTAATAATAATAGCGTTTTCATAATCTTATTTTTTTAATATTGGGTTATTATAGTTTACTTAAAAATTCTTCATTAAATAATCTAATCTGAATATCACTTCAATTGCAAATGTATATGATCATCGTGCCTAACGGCTTTACATCCTTGAAAGCGAACTCTGGCATCTGTTATACCCATTCGTTGTTTTAAATATGGTTCAATAAAAACCTTACCAACACTTTTGCTATCAAGAATAGACTCCATCAATATCTTTGTGCCTCTTTCTGAGAATTTCAATTTAGAATTGATTTTACCTAGTGTTAAATACTTGGGAAAGTCATATTGAAAAAAGCCCCTCTCCTTACAATAGTTGGTTTGATTAAACTCTTTACCTAACGGCTCTTCGAATACTCCATATCCACTGAATGATTTGCTTTTATTTACCACTGTTCCATTCTCATCTTCGTAAACCAAACTAAAATCTATCTTCTTTCCATCAATATGACTCAAATGTGGCAACAATGGAAATCCATTATAAAATGGAAAGCAGGCATCCAAATATCTTACCTGAATAGAATTATTTATTAAATCAGGATGGTTCGATAAGTCTTTTAAAACAAGATTGAGTTCAGGAGTTACATAATTACGGTTTAAAACAACAGTCAAATAATTAACCGGTTTGATGTTTTCAGCATTTATCACCTTTTCTCTACCCATTAGTGGTGCAATAACCGGAATCATTAAAAAAGTGACTAATGAATATGCTGCAATAAATACAATTACAGAGTTCCATTTTGTTTTGCGAGCCAACCATATTGACAATAGAAATACAATCCCACCTACTTGAGTAAGAATAGTTAAAATAGCGAATATGATGGCGATTACTAGTAAACGAACAATCTTGGTTATCATAGGAAGTATTGGGAAATAATAGGATTTAAGTTTAATCTGAACATTTTAGATTTAGGCTAAAGTAAGCAAATATTTACTAATTACGTCAAATAGTCTATCAAAATAGAAACGTAACAAACCATTGATCTCACTAACAATAAAAAAAGCCGATTCTAAATCAGAACCGGCTTTACAAACTATATACTAATCAAAAATTTTATGCTTTAGTTGACTTTTTTGGTAATACTGCATTAGGACTTTTTCCTTCAGCAAAAAAGATCTTAATATTATCAAAAGTGGTTTCGGCAATATTTAAAACTGCTTCTTTTGTAAAGAATGCCTGATGCGCAGTGATCAGCACATTAGGGAATGTTTGTAAACGAACAAACTTATCATCCTGGATAACAGTTTCTGAGTGATCTTCAAAAAACAACTCTTCTTCTTCTTCATATACATCCAAGCCTAAATATCCTACTTTCCCTTTTTTAAGACCAACGATAACAGCATCAGTATCAATTAAAGGACCACGACTGGTATTGATAATCATAACACCCTGCTTCATTGAAGCAATGGCATATTCATTAATCATATGAAAAGTTTCAAACGTTAATGGACAATGCAACGAAATTACATCACTCTGTTTATAAATATCCTGCAACTCAACATACTGTATACCTGCTTTTTTTAATTCTTCATTAGGAAATTTATCGTAAGCAATTACCTTACAGCCAAAACCTTTAACTAAATTGATAAAGATTTCGCCAATCTTACCTGTTCCGATAACACCAACAGTTTTACCATGTAAATCAAAGCCTAACAATCCATCCAAGGCAAAATTACCATCGCGCACTCTTGTATAAGCCTTATGAAACTTACGATTTAAACTTAAAATTAATCCTAAAGTATGTTCAGCCACGGCATAAGGTGAATATGCAGGAACACGAACTACATTAATTTCATATTTTTGTGCTGCATCAATATCTACATTATTAAATCCGGCACAACGTAAAGCAATTTGCTTTACACCGTTTTCCTTTAAACCTTTAATAATTTCTTCATCAACTGTATCATTTACAAATACACATACGGCATCAAACCCTTTTGTTAAAGGAATAGTTTGCTTATACAAACGTGCTTCGAAATAAGTAATGTCGTATTTGTATGTTTTATTCAGTTCTGTAAAAGAATCGACAACCCATTTTCTACTACTAAAAACAGCTAGTTTCATTTTATTTTGTTTGTTATTCATCCATTATAGATTTAAGATAAGAGACATAAGACAAAAGACTGATTTACATTAATCAGAGTAAATCCCTTATTTGACTTTATATCTAAACTTTTATCCTGTTAATTCTTACTCTCATTTTATTTAACACATATTGCTAAAATATGTAAGAAACAAATGTACTAACTACATGTTCGTACTTTATGTTATTATTTCAAAAAAATCTCTTGTTATTGTTACCTTAAACTTCTCCGGCTTTCTTTAATGTTAAACGTGAAATAAGAGGTCCGGATATTTCATGTATTAAAGCTGCACCGATAACTACCCCAATAATTGTAGAGGCTAAATCTTTATATTCTGGTGCCTTAGTTAATAAAATGGATAAACCAATTACTATTCCTCCCTGAGGAATTAAACCTCCGGCAGCAAACTTCTTAATTTTTGGATCGGTATTCATAATACTTGAAGCTGTAAATATCCCTCCATACTTTCCAATCGCTCTTGCTATGATATAAATTACAATCAAAGACACACTTCCAGCAACTGATGATAATTGCAAGTGTAATCCGGATAATGAAAAGAAAATTACAAATATCAACTCATCAGTATATCTTTCCATCAACTTAAATATCTTATCCGACATTGGATTAAAATTGGTAACTACAGCACCTAAAGCCATTGTTGCCAGTAAGGATTCAAAACCCCAATACTCTGACATTCCATATGCAAATAATACCAAACCAAATGTTAATACAATTAACGATCCTTCAGTTTCTTTTTTAACCAGTTTTACAATCAGATAAAACAGCACTCCTACTGCGACTCCTATTAAAACAGCAAAAAGAATATCAATACCCATTTCTGCTAATTTATGACCTAATTGAATATCATTGTTTCCTAAAAAGAAAGGAGCAAAAGCTGCAACCAAAGTATAAATAATAATTCCTACCAAATCATCAAAAGCAGCAATCTGTAGCATAGCATTACTAACAGGACCCTTTGCTTTATATTCATGAATTACAGCCAATGTAGCAGATGGATCTGTAGGTGCGGCTAACGAAGCCAGCAACATACTAACTGCAATGATTACATATAAAGAAGTATAAATATTTGAGGTAAAATATAACCATGCAACCATAAAAATAAACACTGCTAAAAAGGCAAAAAGCGATTCACTTAAGGTCAACCATAATACGGTTTTACCAGTAGCCTTTAAATTAGCTGCCGACAAGCTTCCTCCTATCGAAAATGTAATAAAGGATAAGGCTATGGTTAATAAAGGATCGGTATGCTCCACAAAATCGGTGTTCATTATACCCGTTACATCCGGATTAAGCAGTATCCCTGCCAAAATATACCCTGATATTTTAGGAAGTTTAATTTTTTCGGCAAGCTCACCGAGAATAAAACCTGCAAAAACTAAAACTCCAATACTTAAAATAATATTCATAATCTTAAATTTTATACCAATACATTTCACATTCCAGGCTATCCTTATTTTAAGAATAAAAAGTCAAATTAATTGGCTTATATGTTTTTGCTTTAACAGGATAAACTGTAGATATAATATTATTGATGCACTATATAAGAGTAAGGCTTTCAATAATCTCCTGTTAAAACTATTTGTAGAATGTTTTTTGTTTTTAATACAACAAAAAAATCGTCCCTTTGTTTTTGTTAACTAGTAAATAGTTGATTTCACTTCAAAATTAACAGCTATAAAGCATCTATCAAAGTTTGAATCGTTAATGTTTCCTTAAAAAACATTTTATTTATTAAGTCGGCAAAATGTGTTTTTAACCGGCTTGCAATTATTGCACTTATTAAGAGCAAAGACAAGTTCACTTGAACGATGCCGAACGAAGCAATAATCATAAAATCAATCCTACCAAATGATCTAAAGAGTTAGAATGTTTATAATTGAAACGTTTTGTCAAATATATTTGATGTACATTGCACGGATCACCGCTAACAAAACGATAATATTATGGATAAGAAATATTTGATTATTGCATTGGGCTTATTTATAACTTCAAGTATTATGATTGCTCAAGATTATTGCAATAAAGTAAATATGGTTGATTCGATTGGCAGAAAGCAAGGTGTTTGGATGGAGTATGAAGTTATACCCAAAAGGATTAAGGATCCAGGTGAATATGATTACATTATATCTCCATTAGATTCTACTAAAAAATATTTGCTTAAGCGGAATGATTTTAGCGAAGTAATTGTGCTTAGATGGTTTGGAGAATATCAAGATGGACTAAAGAGTGGTGAGTGGGTATTACTTAATTCAAATGGTGAAGTAGCAAAGCGTGTAAACTATGTTAAAGGAAAGCTATTTGGAAATTACATTCAATATTGGACAGAAAATAAGATAATGATGGAGTGTTTTATTGACAATAGTAATTTCGTTGTTGGCGTAGGTTATGATAAAGATGGAGCTGTTTTATTCAAAAATGATTCTATAGTAAAAGAAGATTTTATAGAAAGCTTTTATAACCCAGCTGGTTTGTATTATTAACTTTAGCTGTTGAGGAAATATAAAACCCAGCAGTTGGTTTTAGACCCTATGTTTGTAAAGCATAAGCCCTTCGAAATTAAGTAACTTGTATCTGAATAAAGAAATAACTTAAAATCTTAGACTTATGCATACTAAAGGTATTAATTTCAAAGGAGAAACAATATTTGTAGGTATTGATACTCATAAAAAAAGTTGGAAAGTGGCATTGTATCACAACGACATATCATTAAAAACTTTTTCTCAGGAACCAAGTATCGATTTACTTGCTAATTATTTAGTAAGTAGATATCCGGCGGCTTCTTTTAAATGTGCTTATGAGGCCGGTTTTTGTGGATTTTGGATTCAGAAAGCTTTAGCAGCTAAAGGCATTGATTGTATTGTTGTTAATCCTGCAGATGTTCCAACTAGTCATAAGGATAAAGAATTTAAAACAGATCCTCGTGACTGTAGGAAAATAGCACGCTCATTAATGCATAATCTTTTAGAACCGATTTATATACCCACAGATGAAGGTTTAGAAAGTCGACATGTAGTAAGGTTATTTCATGACACGTCAAAGAATTATACCCGATATAAAAATAAAGTTAAAGCAATCTTGAACTTTTATGGGATAGAATATCCCAAAGAATTTTCTTCATGTTCAAATCATTGGTCATCTCGGTTTTTTGAATGGCTTCAACAGGTTCGTCTTAAAAGTGAATCTGGAAATTGGACTTTACAATTTTATGTGCAGGAATGTTTAAAAGCAAAAGCATTAAAGGGTATTGCAACGAAGAAGGTAAGAGAACTATCAAAAGATGAAAAATACGAAAAAAGCGTTCACTTATTGCGGACAATTCCCGGAGTTGCCTTAATAACTGCTATGAAGCTATTGACGGAAATAGAAAATATAAGACGATTTAAAAACTTAGATAGTTTGTGTGCTTATATAGGATTGATTCCATCAACCAGTTCGTCAGGAGAAAAAGAAATTATAGGCGGTCTAACTAAAAGAGGGAATAAAATGTTGAAAGGAGCTATAATAGAAAGTTCATGGATAGCTATTCGTCAGGATTCCTCTTTATTACATAGCTATGTGCAACTAAAAAAACGTATGGATGGCAATAAGGCTATCATAAGAATTGCCAGAAAATTAATTTCAAGAATCAGATATGTTTTATTAAATGAAAAACCATATGAAATGTTATTACAACCGTAGATATTACAACACAAAGCTAAGTTTCAAGTAGAATTTACTCCAAAAGACTACGGCATAAAGCTTTTACCTTCGGAAAAGCTAATTTATTCCGTTTCCTTTTAGATTAAATTCTTCAGAAACATTAAGGAGTGTAATAAAATCTACTAAAGAAAAAAGACTATAAAATCTATCGAGAATGAAGAACCGTATCGCTGCGCTTGCAGCATAATGGAAACATTAATGTCTGCTCTTTTTTAGAATACGGTCTTCTTTAAAAATAAGATGATAAGGATTTTGCAGTGTCAAATATAGATATCTGCTAATAGAAGCATGGTTTTATAGAATAAAAGAAAGATATTATGGGAAAAATTTGCTTTTCAACATAGAAGCGCAGCGAAATTCGATAAATTGGGATAAATTCGAGTGTTTTTAAATTCTATAAATACTGAAAATATGAATTATTGTAGAATTATTGTCGCAATTGTATTTGTAAAGATTCTATCGTTAGGCTTTGGGGAAACTTATGCAACAGTAATATTAAGAGATCCAAAGGTAGATACTTTATATTTTCAAAATGACACAATTGTTATCGCCAAGTATATTAATGAAGAGGGAGCATGTATTATATCATGGGGAATAAAAGAAGAATTCATAAATATCCCGTAGGCTCGGATATATCACGGCTGTTAGAACATTTGTTAGCGCGGAAATTATTTCCGTGCAATGTAAGTGCTGTAAATAATATGCTGAGGTTGTTTAGATTGAATGTTATTATCTCTTGTGTACAAAAATAAGGATTTGCAATCCGGATGGATTGTGATTATTTATAATAATTATCTATATATAGAATTTCAAGAATAAGTATTATGGACCGGATTACAAATCCTACCCAATGATCTAAAGTGTTAGATGTTTATAATTAAAATAAATTGTAATATTTGCATGATTTACAGTGCACGGATTACGTTGCACTAAATCCGCGCTAACAAAAGCTATACTGTTTTTATTTGCTTTAATTTATCATATTTACATGATGAATATTTTAAGGATTACGCTTTGGTAAATCCGATAACTGGTTATTAAAAAGAATTCCCAATGAAAATTCTAAAAACTGAAAGAATAAGTTCTACTTTATATGTAATACCACAAGTAGTCTTTTTTATATTATTATTCGTAGGAGCGATACTTGCATTTTTGTTTCTTCCTGAAAAAGGTGAAAATTTTGCATTTATAGAAAGATATAGTAACTCAAATATGATTATTTTCATTGGGAAATTAATTATTGTGTTAATTGTTATACTAATCTTATTTATAGGTTTTATTTTACCCTTTTTCAGGATTCATAAAAAAGGTATCATTGTTTTTTCAGATAAAAGCATAGATGTAAGAGGTAAGGTGTATAATATTAGAGATATAGATAATATTGTGATTACTTTTAACCCTAGAAAATTTAAACCAATTGATAATAGACAATTATTTAGAGGAGGGGGTAATAATTGGATAAAATTTAGAGATTTTGAGAGAAAACATTCCATGGAATTTATTATCTCCTCTAAAGAAGATGAGATGATTTTTTTAGAATTAATTAATTTATGGTCTACATATAAAGAAATTACTACTGGAAAATCCAAAGAAAGAAAGTTATTGTCAATATTGGATTCTTACATAAATAAACAATAACCAGCTAGCGGATCTGTGATCCCCGAAATAAGCAAGCTGTAAATCATAAAATAGAGTCACAATTTAAAAGCTGTGGCTCTTTTTATGTAATGGTAGGAATTGTATTCCTGCTATTTATAAAGAAGTAATATTTTAAATGTGTTTTTAACCGGATTTCAAATCCTACCCAATGATCTAAAGTGTTAGATGTTTATAATTAAAATAAATTGTAATATTTGCATGATTTACATTGCACGGATTACGCTTAGCTAAATCCGCGCTAACTTGCTGCTGACGTGAATCTATCGCCACCTTAGAATTCTACAAAACGATTAAGATTAAATTTGTAATTTATTTCAAAACATAATGTTTTATTTTGTGAGAATAAATAGGGATTTTTGTAGTGCACTTTTTAAAACTATTTAAACGAATATGCTATGTTATACCACTCTATAGAAAATGATCCTGAGTATATAAACCTACAAGCAGAAATGGTTAAAATGCAATATTGGGTAAAAGAGAATCAAAAGAGGGTTTTATTGATTTTTGAAGGAAGGGATGCTGCTGGAAAAGGAGGTGCAATTATGCGGTTTATTAGATTTATAAATCCAAGATATTATCGGGTAGTTGCATTAAATAAACCAACAGAATTAGAAAGAGGACAATGGTATTTTCAAAGGTATTTAAATGAACTACCCAACCCTGGCGAAATTGTTTTTTTTGATCGAAGTTGGTATAATAGAGCGGTTGTTGAACCTGTGATGGAATTTTGTACAGAAAGTCAATACAAAAAATTTTTAGAACAAGTTGTTTTGTTAGAAAAGATGCTTGTTGATGATGGAATTATCATTGTTAAATTTTGGTTTAGTATTGACATTCAAGAGCAAAAAAACAGACTTGAAGAGCGTAAAACAAATCCTTTAATACAATGGAAGTTAAGTACTGTGGATATGCAGGCTCAATTAAAATGGCACGAATACACAAATTATAAAAATAAGATGTTTGAAGCTACATCTACTAATCAAATACCTTGGGTAATTATTAAAGGAAATAATAAAGATTCTGCAAGAAAAGAAGCAATGCGTTATCTTTTAAATTTATTACCATACACAAATAAGGGTTTGACCGGAGAAAATTTAGTCCCCAATGAAGAAATTGTGGATGTATGCAGAGGTAAAGTCTAATTTTTTATAGGCTAATTACCAAGCTGATCGAATCGAGTAAATAATGGTCAGCAAGTGCGGATTTAGCGAAGCGCAATCCGTGTCATAAGCAAGCTGTAATTCATATAATAGAGTCACAATTTAAAAGCTGTGGCTCTTTTTATGTAATGGTAGGAATTGTATTCCGGTTATTTATAAAAAAGTAATATTTTAAACGTGTTTTTAATCGGATTGCATTTATTTCACTTAGTGAGATCAGAGTCTAGTTCACATAAACTTTGCCGAAGGATGCAATAATTGTAATCAGGTTACTAACATAAAATTCATTTTTCTATTTATAATGTCAATCAAGGGTATAAAGTAATGGTTTACAAGGCTGAAAGCCTTATAGATCACAACTTGGGGTATCACACCAAGGTCTTGAGCGATATGCCCATTCAGGCTGTAAGTCTGTAACATCAACCATAAGTTTCAGACTTACAGTCTGAGATTTACATGTCGACTAATACAAGGAGCGATCCGCGAGCGCCATAGCTACTCTGCGGAGGCACTGCCCCTTGTTGTGAAGTTTCAGGCTTTCAGCCTTTTGAATAGAATAAATCCAACAATTGATCCCCTTATACTAGTTCAAGTTTGCATCTTGGCTCTTTATTAAGCCTCTCATTGAACTTTGCTAACAAATAATGTAGATCTGTCGTTGAATAATTTTGGCTTTGTCATATAGCATAAGGGGAGTTTTGGTTTGAATATTTTCATTGTAAACAGTAAAGTAAGGTTTGATATGCCACAAGTTACAAACTTGTGGCAGCTGACATACATTACACGGATTGCGCTGCGCCAAATCCGCTAACAAATGCATACATACTTAAGCAACATTTACATCTCCTCTCACTACTTTTAGGTATCAATATAGAATTTAAACATAAACCTCTCATCATCAAGATACATCAACAAACAGAGGGCTCTATTTTGATTTATTCTTAATTAAAACAGGATGATTATTAAAGTTTACTTTTAAATACAAGTAATCCAATACCAAATTATTGGGATTGTTTATAATATGTGTCTAATCTACTTTTGACATCACAAAATTACCACTTAAAAGCGTAGATAGTTAAGAATTGATGGGGAACGCAACTTACAGATTTATTGGATTATTACTAATCTTATCTTTTTTCACCTTTGGATTAGGTGCTGAAACAAAAGACTCGAAAACAAGTAAAGTTTATGGTACAATTACTTCGGCACAAGGTGAAGTCTTAACCGGAGTAAATATTATAATTTCAAACGAAAACTACTTTAAAGGAACTGTAAGTGATATTGATGGAAAGTATGAAATATCACCTGTTCCACAAGGCAACTATATTTTAAAAGCCACCTTTATTGGTTTTAAACCAATCGAAATCCCCTTAAAGATTGAAGGATTAAGTGAATACAAAACAAACCTTAAACTGAATACAGACAACTTTAAGTTGGAAGATATTCAGGTAAATGGAAAATCTGTTATCTCAAAAATATTAGAAACGCCATTTGAAGTTGCTGCTGTATCCACAGTTAAAATTCAGAATAGCACTACAGATGTAAAAGCCATACTTAACAAAGTACCTGGAGTTAGAATTCAGGAAGAAGGAGGTTTAGGAAGTAGCAGTACATTTTCATTAAATGGCTTTTCCGGTGATCAGGTAAAATTCTTTTTAGATGGTATTCCAATCGACAATTATGGCTCATCCTTTAGTCTGGGTGATATACCGGTAAACATGATCGACAGAATTGAAGTTTACAAGGGTGTTGTACCTGTTTGGCTGGGAACAGATGCCCTTGGTGGTGCGGTTAATATCATTACAAATAAAAAAACAAAGTTTCTGGATCTCTCCTATTCATATGGATCTTTTAATACGCATAGAGCATCAGTAAACGGAGCATTTACCAATCAGGAAACTGGATTTACCCTAAAAACGAATGCTTTTTACAATTACTCTGATAACAATTATAAGGTTTATGCTCCCATAACCAACAGTAACGGAAATATTGTTGATTACCAAGATGTAGAACGCTTTCATGACAGATACAGATCCAGAGCCATTAAGGTAGAAGCCGGAGTTACCAATAAATCATATGCAGATAAGCTTTTGTTTGGTATCATGGGATCGGCAAATGATAAACAAGTTCAAACCGGTGTAACCATGCGAACTGTTTATGGTGGAATTATAACCAATAGTCAGTCTTTTGTACCATCGATAAAGTATAGCAAAAAAGACTTATTTATTAAAGGACTGGATGCGAGTATTTCTGCAGCATACAGTGTAACAAAAAGTGAAGTAATTGATACATTAAAAGGAGTAACATACAATTGGTTAGGAGAAAAATTTATTTCTACTACAACTGATGGTCAGGTTTCTGAGGATGGGGAAAATTACAGAACCTTTACCACACTTGACGATAATGATGTATCCACTCAACTTAATTTGGGATATCAGATAAACAAGAAGAGTTCATTGTCATTCAATTATGCCTTTAATTACTTCTACAGAGAAATATTTGACAAGGAACATCCGGATGAGATAAGTAACCTCTTCCCTAACTCATTAAACAAACATATTTTAGGTTTGGCTTATCAGTTAAACCTGAATAAAAAGTGGAATGCTAGGGTATTTGGTAAGATGTATCATCTTAATACAAAGGCATCCCGTGTGGAAGATTTTGCTTTAGAAACACAACAAACAGTTGAATATAAAACCAATAATAACAATTGGGGATATGGTATAGCTTCAAACTACTTTATTCTACCAGATTTACAGGTAAAGGCATCTTATGAACACACTTATCGATTACCAAAACCGGAGGAATTATTTGGTGATGGTTTGTTTATTCAGGCTAATCCAGAATTAGGTCCTGAGCAGAGTGACAATTTTAACTTTGGAGCCAATTATAAACATACATTCAATTCAATTCACACATTAAAATTAGGTGGCAGTTATATTTATCGCGATGCCAAAGATCTGATTCATACAGTTGCTGTATTTGCTAATCCTGAAACGCACTACGATAACTTAAGCAATACTAATGCCTGTGGCCTGGAAGGTAATGCTGAATATGAGTATAAAAACATCTTTCATATAGGTGGAAATATCACCTACCAAAAAATTACTGATCAGGCTAAATTGGTTTATAATGAATCGTACACAGGAACAGGTTGGCAAAAAAACTATCATTATGGATTCAGAGTTCCTAATATGCCTTATTTATTTGGAAATGTTAATGCCGGATTGAGTTTCAAAGATGTTTTAACACCTGCGTCTAAGCTTGATTTCAATTATCATTTCAACTTTGTTGACGAGTACTTTTTAACATGGGCTGAGATGGGCAGCAATAATGATGACTATGTGATTCCTCAACAAACATCGCATGATCTTGAAATATCCTATAGCTTAAAAAACGGGAAATATAACATTAGTGCCGAATGCCGAAATCTTTTGGATGCAAAGCTTTACGATAAATTCTATTTACAAAAGCCAGGACGTGCCTTTTACATTAAGCTGAGATATAATCTTTAGAAATAGACTATTAGATGAGAGATAGACAAAAGACAAAAGACAAAAGATTAATGATTAATGATTAATGATTAGTGATTAGTGATTAGTGACGAAAGACTTTTGACAATAGACATTTGACCTTAGACTTTCCGCGTACTGCCGAAGCTTTAGCGGAGGAGCAAGACTGATTAACAATAACAAAAACACATAATAATATGATTCAAATGAAGAGAGTTGGAAAATGGGCCTTAGGAAGCCTTTTATTATGCTCAAGCTTATTATTTACAGCTTGTACTGATGATAACGATAATGATGAATATACTGGTGACGATGCATATGTTTTAACCATGGCAATACAGGGAACAGATGGAACATTTACTTATTATACAACACAATTTGAAGATGTAATGAGTGGATCTCTATCTGCATTAGGACAAGGAATTGCTCAACCGGGATACTATACTTACAACCAAATTGATGAGCAAATTTATTGTATGGGTGGTATGGGCGAAAACAATCTTGTAGCATTAGAAAAAAACACAGATGGAGAGCTGGAAGATATTGGTGGTGTAACAAGTTTTGACAATAGCATTTCAGAATTACTTAAAACTGAAGATGGAAACCTATTGGCTGTGGAAGTGGCAAATACATCGGATAAGATCTCTTTCCATTTATTAGATCCGGAAACTGTTACAATTACAAAAACAGTAAATACTGCTGTTTCAAGTATTACTGAACTAACTGCTCCAGCATACAGTGGCATGGTTCAAAGCGGCAATTATATTTACTTAAGCTTTTATATTAGCGATCCAACCACTTACGCTACAAACTATACAGATGAAGCACAAATTGCTATTTTCTCATATCCTGAATTGGAATTTGTAAAAGTAATTACTGATACCAGAACAGGTCCAATTGGTGGTTTTAACACTAAATCTGGTTTAATTAAAGATGAAAACGGCGATATCTATGCCTTATCACACTCAAATCCAGCTAATGGATTCAGTCAAACAACTAAAGATGGAGCTATACTAAGAATTAAAAGTGGCGAAACAGAATTTGATCAGGATTACTTTTTTGATTTTGAAGCTGCTTCTAATGGTAAAAATACCGCTCACTTAAAATATTTAGGTGATGGTAAAGCTTTCTCTTTAATTAATCAGGATGATAATTCAGAACAATCAACCTGGTCAGATGCACCACTTAAAGCTGCGATTGTTGATCTTTACGAAGGAACAGTAAACTATATTGACGGAGTTCCTGAACATTCAGGAACAGGAAGAAAATTAGCATCAACTGCTTTATATGATGATGGAAACATTTACTTATGTATTCCTGAGGATGTTTCTATTTATGTTTATAAGGTGGATGCAACAACTTATACAGCTACACAAGGCGCCGAAGTTGAAGCTAATTTCGTAGCTGGTTTCTTTAAATTATAACGAATTTATTTATATCACCTAAATACCGGCTTATGTATTTATTACATAGCTGGTATTTGCAATTGTATCATTAAGCAAAATAAGATATAAGCTCAATTTACAGACTTGCACCAAGACATGCTCTGGTTCAAGTTTGTAACTTGGACCTTTACTCAAAACTTAAGCTGGTTCAAGTTTGTAACTTGGACCTAAATTCAATCCCCAAACACTCCAGCAAAAAAACAAGCACCACAAATTACGACAAGCAAACACCATGACTCAAATAAAAAAGAAATTTAAATCAATCAATAGCTGGCTGCATTTATGGTTGGGGCTAACCTCTGGCATCATCGTTTTTATTGTTAGTATTACAGGATGCATTTATGTGTTTCAACAAGAAATTAAAGATGTAATAGAACCCTGGCGTTTTGTTAAGCCGCAAAACGCCACTTTTGCCCCTCCCAGTCAGTTGATTGATACTGCACAAATTTATGTTCCTGGGCAAACAGCCACAGGATTAACTTACGAAGGCAAGGATGGAGCTGCGGCTGTTGGTTTCTGGACCATGAATGAAGGAAGACGTGAATTTGAAGTTGTATTTCTAAATCCATACACTGCAGAATTCATCAAAAAAGAATCTCCTCTGGCCAAAGGAAAGTTTAACTTTTTCCGATTTATCATGAATGGTCACCGGGCACTTTGGTTACCTTATAATATCGGTCGCCCAATTGTTGGTATAGGGGTGCTTATTTTTGTAATCCTTCTTATTACAGGATTGGTAATGTGGTGGCCAAAAAATTGGAATCAAAAATCAACCAATCGTAGTTTCAAAATTAAATGGAAAGGCGGATTTAAACGTCTGAACCATGATTTGCATAACGTACTGGGTTTTTATGTATTCATCTTCGCCATGATGATAGCCATTACCGGATTAACATGGAGTTTTAACTGGTTCGATAATGGATTCTACTTTCTTACCTCAGCAGGAGAATCTAAAACTGCACATGAACATCCATTATCAGATACTACTTATGATGGATTTGAACCTTCAGACAGTATTCCTGTTATAGACAGAGCATTTTATTTGGCCTTGGAGGAACAGCCTAATCCGGAAAGAATTTATATGACTCCTACTATAAAAAACGATGATGAATCCATAGAAATTATATTATACAAACATAGTGGGAGATTTTATCATCACAATGAATACTTTTTTGATCAATATTCGTTAAAGAAGATTCAAGTGGAGAAATACGATGAAGCTTCATTTGCAGAAAAGCTGGATATGATGAAATACGATATTCATACAGGAGCCATTTTAGGATTACCAGGTAAATTACTGGCATTTTTTGTAAGTCTTATTTGCGCCAGTTTACCAGTAACCGGATTCATTATCTGGATTAAAAAGAAAGGAAATAATAAAAAAGGAAAACAATCATTATCATCTCATTTTAACTGATATGCTAAAAGGATTTAAGAAAGAAAAAAACACCATCCCCAAAGATGGAATTATAATATTATACGGTACTAAAACAGGCAACTCAAAGGTTGTTGCTAAAGAGTTGAAGAAGCAACTAAAAAAGATGGATTTAGATCCTGTTTCGTTAGATATGAGAAAGGCAGATCCTGAAATTTTAGCTGATGCTTCAAAAGCCTTTTTTATTGTAAGTACTCATGACGATGGAGAACCACCTGCATCTGCCAGAAAATTCTTTAAATATCTTCATTCATCAAAAATGAAGTCATTAAATCATTTAGATTACTCAGTATGTGGTCTGGGTGATTCTTCTTATGATATGTTTTGTGAAGCATCAAAGGTTTTAAATCAACAGCTTTGTAAACTGGGTGCCAATCCTATTATTGAAAGAGTGGAATGTGATGCTGATTTTGGGAATGATGCGGCTATTTGGATTAAAGATATCATCAAGCTTTTTGAAGACAATCCTGTACCTAAAGAAATTGTACAGCACATAGCTTTTAAAAATAGCGAGGAGGATATTTATGAAGGTAAGCTAGCTGAATGTGAGAAATTATCTACCACAGAAAACGGAAACGATACCTACCATATTGAATTAAGTGATTTTAATAAACCATTATCATTTAAGCCGGGCGATCTGATTGAGATAGTACCTAATAATCCGCAATGGCTGGTTGACAAATTAGCTCAGAAAATTAAAACTGAACAATTTAATGAGGCACTCTTAAATCAGAAAGAAATTTGTCGCCTCTCTCCTGCCTTTGTTAAATTTTATGCAACACTAACAAATAATCAGGCTTTACATCAACTAATCTTTGATCAATCAAGATTTAGAGCTTTTATTGACAAGGCAAACTTATTGGATTTACTAACTGATTTTCCGACTGAATTACAAGCTGATAAAATTGTTAATATTCTACCAACGATCACAGGCAGACAGTATTCAGTAGCAAATTATGCAAGTAAAACTAATAGTAATCTGCATTTGATGATTAAAACAATCAGATATCAATATAAAGAAAGAAAGCATGAAGGAGCTGCCTCTGTTTATACAAATGAATTTTTAGAAGTAGGACAAACACTAAAATTCAAATACATTAATAACTCAGAGTATCATCTACCTAAAAAGCATAAATCACCTCTTATTTTAATTGGCGCAGGAACAGGTTTTGCTCCTTTAAGAGGTTACCTACAACAATGGCATGAGCAAAAACCATCCTCAAAAGCCTGGGTAATTTGGGGAGAACAAAAACATCAATTTGAAAATAGATATAACATGGAACTTGAGGCCTTGAAAAAGCAAACCAAGTTACTACATGTAGATTGCGTTTCGTCAAGAGATGAGGGCCCAAAAACATATGTTCAGGATGCCATTAAATCAAACGCAAAGCAATTTAAAAAGTTGGTAGATAAAGGAGCTTCAATATATGTATGCGGATCTAAAGAAATGGGTTCTGATGTTGAAAATACAATCATGGAAGTATTAAAGAATAACAAAACCTCGTTAGAAAAACTAAAGGAGAAGAACCGTTATATAACTAGTATTTATTAGTTCATTTGTAGTATTTCATTAATCTCCTTATGGATAGAGATGATCTCTGGTTGATATTTATCTGTATCTTCAATCAGAGCTTTCTCTATCAATTTATAGGATTTAATACGTAACAGACAATATTGAGTAAATACTTTATTTTGATCTATATATTCGGGATCTAAACCTGGTATTTGATTCATATCTTGCAACAACGAGAGGTTTTGATTCCAAAGAAAGATCCCTTTTTCATTTATAAATTGAATAGCCTCTTCTTTTTCATCATTTTCAATTAAATCAAAAAGCTTTAAAGCTTCCTGTTCATTCCTTTGAAAACTGGCAAATCCCTCGTTATACTTATCTACATCAACCGGAGTTGGAGAATAAAAAGCATATCCCAAAATAACAACACCAAGAAGCACCATATTTATTGCTCCTACCCCTGCTGCTTTCCATCCTGAGTAAAACTCACCATTGTTTTCCTTATGCATGAAAATATCACGTCCCTGTAATTTTTCAACTATAAAATAAATAATTCCGGTATATACCATTGGTATTAGATAATTAGGAATTTTATCAATTACAGCTTCTGGTATTGAAAAAATAGCAGTAAAAATCAGTATTGTAGCTATTACACTAATAAACAAAGCATGTTTACCATAATCATCTTTTCCTAAACTTCGGTAGTTTTCACGAATTAACCAGCCTGCTGCAACCGGACCTCCAATATATGTTGCTATGCTAATTGAACGTTGTGTATATAATTTGTAATTGATTTCCATTTGATTGTTGATCTGTTATTAAGTTGCGAAAATAAACATTAAAACTAAAAACAGAATAATACAAAACAAAAATGGGTATCCCTAAAGATACCCATCAAATCAAAATTTAAACTCTAATCCATTCTAGCATGAAATGGAAAACAAACCTAGCTGAATAAATAGTTATTATTTATCTACACTAGTTTTTCAGTATAATTAATTGTGAACCTATTTTCTAATTTTACACCCTTTTACTGCAAAATACATAATATACGCATAAACAGGGACAAATATCAAATATGCCTTTTGATAATCAGCAGAAGTAATAACCTCTCCTGTTTTTAATACATCTATCAAGAAGCCAAAAATTAATGGTATAACAGCTCCACCAACAATACCCATTACCAATAAAGAGGCTCCTGTTTTTGTAAATTTACCAAGGTCAGCAATAGCTAATGGCCAAATAGCAGGCCACATTAACGAGTTAGCAAATCCGATTAATGCCAACATATATATTCCATAGCTTCCTGGTAAGTAAACCAATAACAATGCTGCAACAATACCAATAATTGAAAACGCTTTTAAAGCAGTTGTTTGTGATATAAATTTAGGAATCATAATTACTCCAAAAATATATCCTGCTACTAATCCCATTGGCACGTACATTGAAAAGTTATCCAGATTTACTCCTGTAGAACCAAATACGGATTTAGCATATCCAATAATAGATACCATTGGTAAAGTCTCTACACCTACATATAAAAACAATGCAAGTACTCCTAATAATAAGTGTGGAAACTGAAACACACTTGTTTTACCGGATTTTGAATCCTCTGAAACACTATCTTCTGCATCTTCACCTTCAGCCTTTACTTCAGGAAGTGGAGCAAAAATCATAAAAATACCCAGAGCAACAAGAATACCTGTAACAATATAAAAAGGAAGAATTACGTCATCGAGTTTTACATTATTCAAGTCAAGAAATAAACCTAAAAACAAAGATGATAACCACCATGCCGATTTATTCATGATACCCATTAAACTCATACGCATGGCTGCACTTTCCTGTGGTCCGATAATAGTAACATATGGATTAACAGAAGCCTGTAATAAGGTATTTCCAATTCCACCTACAAATAAGGCTAATAAAAACAATGGAAAGGATAGCATTTTTGAAGAAGGAACAAATAAAACCATTCCTACTGCCATGATAAAAAAAGCAAGTACCATTCCTTTTTTGTATCCTACCTTTTTTATTATGACACCTGCCGGTGCTCCAAAAATTACGAATGCAGAAAATATTGCTGCTGTTACCAAATATGACTGTGATGTTGAAAGTTGAAACGCATCCTGTAAAAATGGAGTTAAAAATCCACTAATACCAACCCCAAAACCTATCACAAAAAATAAAATGCTCACTATTGCCAGTGGCACAATATAATTTTTGTTAGAAACTTGTGTATTGCTCATATTCTATTTTTATAAATATTTAAAATTTATTTGGGGATAATTCTTTTTAATAATTAGCTATCAAAATCTTATTCAACTTTTATTTACTAAAATCAGAAGGAGTATTACTTAAAACAAAATGAAGTTCACCGCCTTGAATTATATCATTGTGTGTAATACTAGTTTGAGAATAAGGCTGTCCATTTAAGTAAACTTCTTTAATATAAATATTGTCTTTTGATTGATTCTCTGTTGAAATAGTAAACTGTTTTCCATTAGGAAGATTCAATGTAGCTTTAGAAATCCATGGTGAAGTAATACTATAAATTCCATCTGCAGGATTAACTGGATACAAGCCCATTGATGACATAACCAACCAAGCCGACATTTGACCACAATCCTCATTTCCACAATAACCATCTGGTTTTGTTGTATACTGAGTTGTAATGATTTTACGAACCAGCTCCTGAGTTTTATGTGGTTCACCAACTTCATTATACAAATAAGCTACATGATGACTAGGCTCATTGCCATGGGCATACTGACCAATCATTCCTGTTGAAAAGATTGGTAACTCATCACCAGCTTCACCTTTGTATGTAAACATAGAATCCAGCTTGGCTTTAAACAAATCTTCACCTGTAATACCTATTAAGCCCTTGATATCATGTTGCACATGCCAGAAATAATGCCATGCATTACTTTCGCAAAAATACTCGGTGTATTCTCTTGGAATAAAATGCTTGATAAACTCACCATTTTTATTCTTTGGTCTGAAGAAATGAGTTTCTTCATCGTAAAGATTTACCCAATTATCAGCTCTGTTATTAAAATACTTATAGTCTTTAACCTTGTTTAAAGCTTTAGAAAACTGGGCAATACACCAATCATCATATGCATACTCCAATGTTTTGGAAACACTCCAGTGTCCGTCATCTTTATCATCCATTGGAACATAACCATACTTTTTATATTCTGGCAAGCTCCATGCATTACTCTTTGCAGTAGCCACACATGCTTCATAAAGTCTTAGTGTATCCATTGGAATACCTTTAAAGAAAGCATCTACAATAACCGGTACAGAATGATAACCTATCATCATATTTGTTTCATTACCGGCAAAACTCCATACAGGCAGCAATCCGGTTTCATCATAATGACTCAGGAATGAAGCAATCATATCTTCTACTTTATCCGGAACCATTATTGTATACAATGGATGAGCTGTACGATATGTATCCCATAATGAAAATGTTTCATACTTATCATATCCTATGGCCTGATGATATTCGCCATCTGCTCCTTTGTACCATCCATCAACATCAGAGTGTAATGATGGCGTTACAAAACAGTGATATAAATTGGTATAAAAGATTGCTTTTTGCTCTTCTGTACCTTCAACATTAACTATTGCAAGCTTACGTTCCCATGATTTTTCAGCAACATGAACTACCTTATCAAAATCCCAATCCGCACATTCAGCCTGCATATTATTTTCAGCTCCCTCTATTGAATGTGAAGAAAGTGCCACTTTTACCATTACCTGATCACCTTTGTTTGATTTAAAGACAATCTCAGCTTTGGTCTTTACAGCTTTAACTTCATTTCCTTCAATAAGATTTGAACCATCATACAGATCAATATGCTCAATTGGTTTTGAGAAATTAATCACAAAATGCTCTCTCTGATCAGGGGCCCATCCTTTAGAATAACGATACCCTGTAATAGTAGTGTCATCCTGAACTTTTAAATAAGTCTCGGTTGGTGCATCCCAATTCAAGGCATAACCCAGGTCAATAAGAATTTTTGATGCCGAATCTTTTGGAAAAGTATATCGATGCATTCCCACTCTTTTGGTAGCAGTTAATTCTGCTTTAATGCCTGAGCTTAATAAATCAACACAATAATAACCCGGAGATGCAGATTCTCTTTCATGACTAATTTTTGAATACGGACGATATTCTTCCTGATCTTTCCATAAATCTTCAGTAAATCTGCTATTATATGGCATAATCAAAATATCGTACAAATCACCGGCCCCAGTACCAGTAAGATGCTTATGACTAAAACCAGCAATAGTAGAATCCTGCCAAAAATAACCAGCTATGCGATCCCATCCCGGCAAACCATTATCAGGACTTAGCTGAACCATACCAAATGGAACAACAGCCCCCGGATATGTATTACCAGGACCATCAGTGCCCACAAAAGGATCCACATAATCAGTTAAATGTTTAGCTGATGCAGATTCATTATGAGATTGTTGACAAGAAATTAATAGTACTGAAACAAAAATTAATATGAATGAAAATCTATACATATCACCAAGTTTAAAGTCAATTAGACAAAAGTATAAAGTATCAAGACTGATGTACAGCTTACTTAATTATCAGGTAGACACACAATCATGTGTCTCTACCTTGTTACCATGATACCTTACTACCTTGCAACTATATTATCTTATATAGAATTATTTTTAATAAAATCTATAATTTCAGGAATACGACCAAATGCAATTCCTACTACAGTATCTGCAGCTCCATAATAGATAACTACTTTACCTTCTTCATCATGTAATGAAGCACATGGGAATACAACATTAGGTACATCACCATTCATTTCGTAATCAGTACTTGGTGCTAATAGATATGGTTGAGTTCTGTATAATACTTTATCAGGTTGTTCTAAATCCAATAAAGCAGCTCCCATTGAATAACGATATCCACTACATGTTTTAATTACTCCATGATAAAACATTAACCATCCTTCTTCAGTTTTGATAGGTACACCACCTGCTCCAACTTTCAAACATTGCCATGCACTATCCTCAAAAGGAGTTACTTTTAATACAGATCTGTGCTCACCCCAAAATTTCATATCAGGACTGTAGCTCAAATAAATATCACCAAATGGAGTATGTCCGTTATCACTTGGACGACTTAACATACAGTATTTACCGTTGATTTTTTCAGGGAAAAGAACACCATTTCTGTTGAATGGTAAAAATGCATTTTCGCACTGGAAAAATTCTTTAAAATCAAATGTATAAGCCAAGCCAATAGTTGGTCCGTGATATCCGTTACACCAGGTAACCCAATATCTGTCTTCGATAAAAGCCACACGAGGATCATACTTATAATCAGAATGAATCATCTCTGTATTACCAGCTTTCATTTCAATTGGTTCCGGTTCAATTTCCCAGTTGATACCATCTTTACTAAAACCAGCGTGAATGTTCATCTGAACAGCTTTGTTATCACAACGAAATACACCGGCAAAGCCATCTTCATAAGGAACTACTGCACTGTTAAAAATACTGTTTGACGTTGGAGTATCATATCTTCCAATGATAGGATTCTGAGAATAACGCCACACAACGTCCTTACACCCTTCGGGTCTTTCTTCCCAGGGAATTACATTTTTTGAAACCATACCTCTAATATTTTATATTTTGTTATCTTATTCGTCTTTAGGTGAATCGCTGTATGTAAATGGTACAAAATAGGCCACTAACAACGAAGGTATAGTTGCCACAAGCACCCATATAAAAAATATTTTATATCCTAATAAATCACTTAAATATCCACTTAGCATGGATGGAATCATAAAACCTAGATTCATAATACCAGTGGCAAATGCGTAATGAGCGGTTTTATATTTACCAGGAGCAATTTGTTGCATCATAAACAACATTAATCCCACAAAACCAAAACCATACCCAAAGTACTCCAATACAACAGCAACCGAAATAATAGTGAGACTTTCTGGCTGATAAATAGAAAGTAAAGTGTACATCGCAAAAGGAATATTAAAGATGACCGCTAACATAAATAAAGCTTTTTTTAACCCTTTGGCAGAGATAAAATATCCTCCTAATAGAGAGCCTATAACAAAAGCAGCTACACCAAATGTTCCGTATACTAAGCCGATTTCAGAAGTAGTCATACCTAATCCTCCGTCTGCTACTGCAGCTTTAAAAAATAACGGAGCTATTTTTATCGCAAAACCTTCAGCAAAACGATAAAGAATAATAAAGACAATATACCATATGATAAATTTCTTTTGAAAAAAGGTTTTAATCACATCCCCCAAGGTTACAAATCCTTCTCTTAGCGATTTCACTTCTACGGCCTCACTGCCACTAGGCAAATTTTTAATATGTAGCAATCCTAATATAAACATTATAGCTCCATATACACCCATCACAGCCATCCATGCATACTTAATTCCTATTGTTTTTTCAAGTTCACCAGCTAAATACACAAAGGCACCACCAGATACTATTTTTGCCACATTATATGCTGCACCCTGCCATCCTATATATTTAGCCTGTAACTTTGGAGATAGTACACTTAAATAAACCCCATCTGTCGCAATATCATGAGTTGCACCACTAAATGCAATAACAGCTAATAATGCAATAGAATAGGTAAAGAAATGATTAAGGGGTAAAGAAAGAGCCACCAAAGCAAACATCATACCTGTTACTAACTGTGTTGCTACAACAAAATGTTTCTTTGTTTTAAACATTTCCAAAACCGGACTCCAAATTGGTTTTAAAGTCCATGGCAACATAATTAATGAGGTCCATAACGCAATTTGAGTATCACTAATTCCCATGTTTTTATACATCAATGCAGATGCCTGTGCAATTACAACAAAAGGCAGCCCCATGGCAAAATACACCGTTGGAATCCAAAATGCCGGATTCTTTTCCTTCGAATTTGATTTCATCTGTTTATTATTTTATATCCTTATCAGATGAAACTTACATATCAATTCAACCATTTATATATCTGATGAATAAACAATTGAATTCATATGCTTGTCCCATACAATTTCTGTAGTTCTATATTATATTTCTTCTTTACTTCACTACAATCATCACCTTATAACTTCAATTTATTTAGTGATAATCTCTATTTCTCCTCCACTAACTATATTATCATGAGAGATAAAATAAGACGGATAGCTGTTTCCATTAACCTTAATCTGATCAATTAAACTTTGATCACCAGATCCTGTTTTTCTAATTACAAAAGAGTTTCCTTTATAATAATTGTTATCTAGTTCAATTGTAACTTTATCAAATACAGGAGTTACAATTGTATAATTCATATCACCCGGACATACAGGATAAAATCCCATCATGCTATATACTACCCATGCGCTCATGGTTCCACAATCATCATTTCCGGGAATTCCATCAGTAGCATTTTTAAAGTATGTATCAATCAAACTTCTCACTTGCTTTTGGGCTCTCCATTCTTCTCCTTTCACATAATTGAATAGGTATGGATAGTGCATATCCGGTTCGTTAGCCATATCGAATAACTCATCATCAAATACTTTTTGAAGCTTTTGAGCAAACTTCTGGTTTCCACCATTTAATTTGATCAATCCCTTAATATCGTGAGGAACTCCAAATGTATATTGCCAGGCAGTACCTTCGTGAAAACCATGAACAGGTTCAAAATCTTTTCCTTGCAATGGATCGAATTTATCCAAAAACTTACCGTCTGTTGTTTTTGGGCGAAGAACACCAAACTCTTTACTGTAATAGTTTTTATATCCTCGTGACTGATTTAAAAATCTTTTATAATCATCCTTCTTACCTAATATTTTTGCAAACTGAGCCAGGTTCCAATCTGCTACATAAAGTTCTAAAGCAATAGAAACTGAATTATCGTAATCCTCGGTAAAAGGAACATATCCATTTTCTAAATAAAAGTCATTTTCAGTACGTATTTTATTGCTTTTTTCAGGTGTTGTAGCCGACTTAATCATGGCTTCATAAGCTGTTTCTACATCAAAATCTTTTAATCCTCGTAAATATGTATCTACAATCACCGGAAATGAAGGATCACCATTCATTGTATAAGTCTCGGTACTATTCAATTCCCATTTGGGCAACCAACCACTTTCTTTATACATATCCACCATTGAACGTACCATATCCAGTTGTTGATCAGGATATACCAAGCTCATTAATGGATGAAAATTTCTGTATGTATCCCATAAAGAGAAAATAGTATAACGATTTCTATCTTTTACTTCTCCTACTCCATAAGTCTCCATTAATGGATATTGACCATTGGCATCATTAAGTATGTTTGGATGAATTTGCATGTGATACAAAGCTGTATAAAAAACAGTTTTTTGATCAGATGTTCCTCCTTCAACCTTGATTCTTGATAATGCTGATTCCCATTGATCTTCGGCTTGTGTTCTTGTGGCATCAAAATCAAAACCTAAAGATTCATATTCCAGGTTTTGACGGGCATTTTCAACACTAACATATGAAACACCAACTTCAACCATTACATCTTCTCCATCTTGAGTATCAAATGAAAAATATGCTCCTATGCTATCTCCGGATACCGGGTATTGAAAGTTTTCGTAGAATTTAAATTTGCCTGATGTACTTGACCAGTCTTTTTCGGCTTGCATTGCAGGCATCTTTTTAAATACACCAAAGTTTGAGGCCTTTTTACTAAAGCGAGCCACAAAATAAACAGGTCGTTCTGAATGACCATGATAACAGAAATTACCAGTCATTCGATAACCTTCAACCTCTTTATCATTAACCACCTTAACGTAAGCCCCACTTTCGTTGGTTAAGCTATTACCTAAATCAATTAATATATTTGACTGTCCCTTAGGAAAAGTAAAACGACTTAATCCTGTTCTTGGTGTTGCTGTTACTTCTGCCCTAACGCCGTATTTATCTAAATCACAAGTATAATAACCAGGATTTGCCTTTTCATTAGACATTACAGCACCATATTCTTTAATGTTTGCATTAACATCTCCTGTTGTAGGCATCACTATGATTACACCTAAATCAGGACAACCCACACCACTCATATTCACATGCGAAAATCCAGTTAAGAATTTATTATCTGCAGTATAAGGAGTTGACCACCATCTGGCATCTTTATCGTATTTGTTTATATCTGATCCTGTAACATTAAATGGAACAACAGAAACCATCCCTTGAGGAACAACGGCACCCGGGTTTGTAGTTCCAAAGTTTGTGGTTCCTATAAATGGATTTACATAATCAATATATTTCTGTGCATTAGAGAACTGATTCACTAATCCCAAAAATAGTAATGTATATATAATTGTAAGTTTCTGCCTTTTATACGTCATCTTATTAATCCTTCTATTTATTAATAATTCTAAGCTGTAAAATTCCTTTATCCTTGCTTCCTTGTCCTTTCTCCAATTACTTTTGTAATTCTATTGTCATTGAATAAGGAACATCATTTTTTGTTACACCTCTTTTTTCATTTGGAACATCAGACATCTCAATTTCTATTTGTCCTCCTTTTAATAACTCTTCATGGGTGTAATAGTTTCTGTCAAGCATTTCACCATTGAAACTAATGCTATTCACATAAACATTTTTTGCGCTGTTATTTTGAGCTTCGATAACTAAGTGATTGCCATTTTCAAGTTCAATAGTTGCTCTGTCGAATAATGGAGAACCGATAACATATTGATCTGATCCCGGACAAACAGGATAGAATCCTAAAGAACTAAACACATACCAAGCTGAAGTTTGTCCGTTGTCTTCATCACCACAATAACCATCAGGATTTGGAGTATATAATTTATTCATCACTTCACGAACCCTTTGCTGTGTTTTCCATGGTTGACCAGCATAATTATACAGGTATAACATATGTTGAATTGGCTGATTACCATGAGCATAATTACCCATATTTACAATTTGCATTTCACGGATTTCATGAATTGTAAATCCATAATACGAGTTGTCAAAAATTGGAGGAAGATTAAACACAGTATCTAACTTCTCTACAAATTTATCATTGCCTCCCATTAAGTTTATTAAACCTTCAACATCCTGAAATACGCTCCATGTATAATGAATACTGTTCCCTTCTGTAAACGCATCACCCCATTTTAATGGATTGAAAGGAGATTGGAAATTACCATCCTTATTTTTACCTCTCATCCATCCTGATTCTTTATCAAACACATTTACATAGTTTCTTGCTCTCTTCTCAAACAAGTCTATTTCTTCCTGAGGTCTGTTAAGTGCCTTAGCTAATTTCCAGATACAAAAATCAGCATAAGCATACTCCAATGTTCTGGCAGTATTTTCATTGATATCAACATCATAAGGAACATATCCTAACTCGTTATAAAAATCATAACCAAATCTACCTACAGAGTTTACCGTTGGGTGAACATTTTGTGTGTTTTTTAAGATAGCCTCATATAGTTTATTTATATCATATCCTTTGATTCCTTTTAAATATGCATCAGCAATTAGCGATGCGGAGTTTGAACCAATCATACATCCTCTGTGACCAGGACTAGCCCATTCAGGTAACCATCCGCTCTCTTCATAAGCATTCACAAGACCCTCCATAATATGAGAATCCAATTCAGGATACATTAATGTGAAGTATGGGAAAACAGCTCTGAAAGTATCCCAGAAACCATTGTCGGTAAACATATACCCATCTTCAACTTTTCCATTATAAGGACTGTAATGCACAATCTTTTCTTGATCATTGATTTCGTAGAACTTACGTGGAAATAACAATACTCGGTATAATGTTGAATAGAAAGTACGAATATGATCCACATTATCTCCTTCTACTTTAATTCGTCCCAATTCTTTATTCCATATTGCATATCCATCATGCTTAACTTTTTCAAAGTCTTGCGATCCAATTTCCTTTGCTAAATTTAATTCTGCTTGTTCAGGACTAATAAATGAAGACGCCACTTTCACATGTACTTTTTCACCCTTTTTAGTCTTAAAACCGACAACAGCTCCTACGTGATCAGCTTCATTAAATACAGAGTTTTTATCCAGTTTATTATCTTTCCAGGTATGAGTTACTTCAAAGTCTTTATCAAACTCAGCAACAAAATAGTTACAGAAGTTATCCGGCACTCCCCCGTGATTGTTTTTACAATAACCAATGATCTTACGTTCCTTAGGTAATAGCTTTACCATTGAACCACCGGCAAAACCATCTAACAAAATATATGATTCGTCATTTTCAGGAAATGTAAATTGAAAATAAGCAGCACGTTCAGTTGGAGTAAACTCAACTTTAGTATCATAATCGGCTAAGTAAACACTATAATAGTGAGGCTTTACTTCTTCTGCTTTATGTGAGAACCAAGATGCTCTTTCTTCTTCATTAATCTTTAATTCACCTGTTACAGCCATTAATGAGAATGCAGCATAATCATTTATCCATGGACTAGGCTGATGAGTTTGTTTAAATCCGGTAATTTTATGATCCTGGTATTTATAAGTCCAGCCATCCCCAAAATTAGCAGTCATTGGAGTCCAGAAATTCATTCCCCACGGACGAGCTATTGCTGGATAGGTATTACCATTGGACAGCAAAAATTCAGATTCAGTTCCCATCAATGGATTTACATATGAAACATAATCTTCATTACCTTTTTTACCATCTTTATGCACAGTATCACAAGCAATTAAGGTAACAAAAAACAGTATTAATGTAAATTCTAAAGCCTTCTTCATTATTTTATGTTGTTTTTGATTTGACTACTCTTCAACCAAGATTAAAAACAATCAGCTAAACCACTGATATACTTAACAATAAACCTTCATGGATAAAATCCAAAATAACATCATTTATTACATTTTAAAAGTATACTTAAACAACAAATAGTGCAAGTTGATGTATTGTATCAAAACTGATATTTATTATTCTAATCCGTTGTATTAGTATTAAAGAACCTAAAGCCTTATAACAGTGTATTAAAAAATAATAAAATTTAGCAAACAATAATATAGTGTTAACTGTATTAATAATATGTATTAAAAAATTAATACTTTTGAATTGGTAAAAGATGCGAAGAGCATAACTCAAGCATTATTTTATTTATAAACGGTAATTATAAAACAAAAACAATGTCTAGGGAGAAGATTAGAATTAGTTTGCCATCCTTTTTACTTGAACCTAATGATGTTTTCCACTTAGTAAGAAGAACCATTACCTCGGAAGAAAATCTGGATTATCATGATCATGACTACGCTGAGATTTTCTGGATTAAAGAAGGTTCTGGTGTTCATTACATAAATGATGAAAAACACACTATAGAAAAAGGAACGCTTTGTTTAATCCGCCCTAATGATACACATACCTTTGTTTCTACCGGAAACAATACAGGATTGGTTGTTACAAACATTGCCTTTTACCTTGAAAGTTTGAATCTGTTTAAAGACCGATATTTTCCAGATAGTGATGAGTTATTCTGGACTACTGAGAAAATGCCCTATATGGTAAAACTTAATACGGATCAGCTTAACGAACTGGAATCTATTACGGATTATATATTATCCAAGAAACACGACTTTTTCCATTTGGATATTATGATTCTTCAGATATTCAGAATGCTTACTGAATCATTCGGAGATAATGCGCAAAGTATTCCACACTGGTTAGCTTTAGCTTTAAAGCAATATAACTCACCTCAATTATTCAGAGATGGTGTTCCAGGCTTTGTTGCTCTGACTAACAGAACTACTGACCACGTTAATAAGGTTATCAAACAGTGTTTGAATCAGACCTTAACAGAAACTGTTACTAAAATAAAAATTAACTATGCGGCTCAAAGGTTAACGATGACCAATGTTCCCATTAAAATCATTTGCTTTAACTGCGGATTCAACTCAATAGGTCATTTTTATAAGATCTTTAAAAAATATAACGGAATGACTCCAAATGATTACCGGGCAATTAACCATAAAGTATTTTAATCAGCTCATCATTTGCATCTTACTATCCACTGAGATATACATTGAATAAGATATATTTTATATCTTATTCTTTTTTTAGTATATATATTCTTTTTGCGTGCTGACTAATACCGCTTATGAAACTTCATCTAAAAGCTATTTTAATTTTTCTAACTCTCCTATTCTCATCTTGGTGTTATGGGCAGCTCAATCCTACTTTATTAGAAAAAGTAAAACAACTTGAGCAGTTTTATTCTCAACGTAAAGTATTTGACGAACAAAAGAATACTGAAATTAATCTCTTAAAAGAAAAGATATTAAATAATGAATTGACTGATTTAGATAAATATGAATTATACAAATCACTGTACCTTCAATATTTTTCGTTTAAAAACACAGAGGCATATCGTTGTACCCAATCAATGTTAAACCTGGCTATTAAAATTAATGACAAGAACATTATAACTGAATCTAAACTTTGTAAAGCAGAAATATTATTATGCTCCGGTCTTTTTAATGAAACATTAGATGTATTAAATGATATTCAACTTAAACCAGAGAGTAAACTAAAAGGTGAATACTATAAAATCAAAGCCAGATTATATGGTGACCTTAAGATTTACAACAGTCTTCCTGATTACAATCAAAAATATACCAAATTAAATGAATTATACTCGGATTCTTTAACGATGGTTGTTGACTCCAATAGTACTGAATATATAATGGCCTATACATTTAAGCTCAAAGACATTCAGGATATAAAAAGAGCAATAGCTAAATGTAAAAACACACTTAGTAAAAACCAAACAAGCAATCACGAAAAGGCTATGCTTTATTCATGTATGGCCTGGTGTGCTGAACAAATAAACAACACTAACGACCAGATAGAATACCTATTAAAAAGTATTGAATTTGACATCAAATCATCAACCTACGAAACAACATCAAGCAGAGTTTTAGCACAGCTTTTAGTACAGTATAAAGAGATTGAATTAGCTCATAAATTTGCTGTGTATGCTATTGAGGATGCCGAGTTTTATGGAGCAATTCAACGAAAAGCTGAAATCACGCCTATTATTCCTATTATTGAAGAACAGTTATTGGAATTACAAGAGTTTAAAACAAATGCAATACTTGGTATTTCTTTATTTATTTTAATAAGCCTGATTGTAATTATATACCTTTGGGTAAGATTATTTAAACAACATTCTAAATTAAAGCTTGCTCAAATTGACATAAAAGAAAAGAATGAGCTTCTTTCAAAACAAAATTCAAAATTAACAGAGTCAAATATATTCAAGGAAGAGTACCTTACAAACTATTTTGAGTTGAGCACTGTCTACTTTCACGAGATGGAGCATATGCAGAATAAAATAAAGAGCTTATTACTTCAGAAAAAATACTCCGGTATAGAGAAGTTTATTAACGACAGTGGTCCAAAGGAAGATAAAGAGAAGATGTTCGAACGCTTTGACAAGCTATTCCTGAACTTGTTTCCTAATTTCTTACCAGAAATAAATAAAATACTTAATGAACCAATTGCTGAAGAGGATATGAATAAGCTATCTTCTGAAATGAGGGTTTTTGCTTTGAACAGATTAGGAATAACAAATACAGACAGAATTGCTTCAATACTTGGGGTATCTAGAAATACTATTTACACCTACAGAAATCGTATTAAATCTAAAACAGATTTAAAACCAGAGGAATTTGATGAATTCATTTTATCGATTCCTTCATACATTTAAGCACCTTTAATGATTTGCTTTACTTCTACAATTCATAAAGTAGTTATAAATTATCTGTAGATTTCTATTATCAGGGAAATAAGAAAATACATAGATTCTTTTTTGTAATATTTTACTACAAAAGACTTCTCTAATCGGAAGTCTCTTTTCTATATACATATTCATAAATCTATAAAAGAAAACAGGGAACAACAAAATTTGCTGTCCCCTGCCTTTACATAGTATGAATACCTAATTATTTTAGGAAATTAAGTCACATTGCTTAGTCAACATCCCAGAAAATCTTAGTATCTCTGGTATCTTCACTTTGAACTGATGTATAATTATCAGCGTTATAAGATTTCTCATCTTCAGGATATAGTAATCTTGTAGGAGGAGTTTCGTAACCACTCTTAGTATCATCCTCGAAGTTTAAAGCAGGATAACCTGTTCTTCTATATTCTGACCAAGCTTCAATTGATTGTAAAAATCCTAAGTGTAACCACTTTTGATCATAAATCATTTCTAATTGCTCAGTAGTTGATTTAGAAGCAAAATCTAGAGTTGAAACGAAATCAGTTACAACTGTTGATCCTGGATAAGTTTCTGTAGTTAAACCTGAAGTATTTAAATTATTTAAATAATAATAAAACTCAACAGATTGCTTAACACCTGCTTCGAATGCAGTTTGAGCATCACCTAATCCCCATCTTTCATAAGCTTCAGCTTTTAAGAAGTTAACTTCTGATGCAGTAATAACAATACCCGGTAATGCAGAGTTACTAATAAATGTAGCTGAATCCAGAATAGAATAATACATGTAATTTGCATCTGTTTCTGACTCATCCCAAGTTACAGGCATAGCAGCAAACTCTTCGTTCTGAACAAATACTCCGTCTACTGTTTCACCATATTTATCAAACATAACCGGAATACGTGGATCATCATAAGGCTTCATCACTGTGTTTAACATGTAATCAGGCGCATAATGTCCATTTACTTCAGTAAGTGCAGACTGTAAAGTGTTAACATAATCAGTTAATGGCTCTAATAAGATATCTGTACTTGAAACAGAATACTCACCATTCATATCACCATCCACTAAAGGATAAGCACTACTATTGTTTAACATTGTAGTTACAGCAGCTTTAGCAGTTGATTCATCATAATTAGAAATACGCATTAACAAACGTAATCTTAATGAGTTAGCATATTTCTGCCAACGCTCAACATCTCCGCTGATTAAAATATCATATTTAGAGAATGTAGCATCTGTAGAAGCACTTGCAAAATATGTTGCAGCTTCATCTAATTCTGAAATAAATTGAGTATAAAGAGATACCTGATCATCATATTTAGCATTTTCAATAGTACTTGAAGTAATCAAGCTACCTACTTCGCTATAAGGAATATCTCCCCATAAGTCAACCATTTTAGAAGCACAGTCAATAACAAATACTTTTGCAGCATACATAAATACATCAGCGCTTGCTTTTTCATCATCAGAAAGTGCATCATAAGCAGTTTCCATTGCACGATAAACACCTAACGGACCACTACCATTACTGTTTAAGTAAAAGCTATTCCAATATTGTTGAGTATAACTTGTACTAGCCTGATATTTTCCAATTGAATTTGTATAGAAATTTGTTTGTGAAAATACACCTGAGTTGATCAACAACATAGTTCTAACGTTCCAATAACTTGGACGTACACGATCATGATTTAACATTCCTGTAAAAAAGGCAGGAATACTTGAATCTGTGGCCTTCTCCGGATTGGTATATTTACTAACCAAATCATCTTTACATGAAGTGAACACGGTAAAGAAAACCAGAATATATAAAATATAATTTTTTACTTTCATAATATTAATTGATTAAGGTTAGAAACTTGCATTTACGCTAAAACCAAAACTACGAGAAGCAGCTGTTGAACCTACATCAACTCCGGTAGCCCACCATTTGTTACCAAGAGGAGCTTCTGGATCAAGATTTTCTAAAGTACGATATAGGTAAAATAAGTTTCTACCATAAAGTGAAAAACGTACATTAGATAAACCTACTTTGTCTGAAATAGCTGCTGGTAATCTGTAAGCTAAAGTAACCTCACGCATTTTAATATAACTATTGTCTAAGATAGCACCGTCGCTGTTTCCAGGAACAGCACCCCAGTCATAGTTGTTCATGTAATAATAACCAGCACTGATAACTTGAGTATTATCTAAACCAGTATTCTCGTTTTTACCTTCTAACAATACACCATCGTCATAAGTTGCACCGTTAAACTCATAAGTTAAACCACCATGATCAGAATCACGATACTTCATTGAATTAGCTAATAAACCAGCTCCTGTCATATATTTCATACTAGGAGAGATCATTTTTCCACCAATTCTGTAGTCAATATTAAAGTCTAATGAAATGTTTTTGTACTTAACTGTGTTTGAGAAACCTCCAACAAAGTCAGGCATAATATTTCCTGCTTTAACATATTTTGAATTATCCACTACATAAAGACCATCATCACTGATTAAGTAGTTTCCATCTTCATCTTTAGCTTTACCGTAAACGTAGATGTTACCTAATTTTTCACCTTCAGCAGCAACTAATTTAATTGCAGATTGCTCAGCTGTATAAAATACAAGCTCTTTTGAAGTTGTGTTAAGGTTCTTAACTTTACTTGTGTTAGTAGACCAGTTAAATCTTGCATCCCATTTCCAGTCGTTATTTACGATAGGAGTAATATTTAATGAAAGCTCTAAACCATTACTACCAATTTCACCAACATTAACAAGCTGACTAGAAGCACCTGTTGATACAGTTGTAGCTAAATCTAAGATTTGGTCTTTAACTGTATTTTCATAGTAACTTACATCAATACCTAATCTGTTATTGATAAATTGAGTTTCGAAACCAATTTCGAATTCATGCTTCATCTCTGCTTTAAGGTTGTTATTACCCCAGCTTGAATCTAATGTAAGTTGAGGAACAGAACCATTTACAGTTTGTAATGAAGTTTGAGTATAAACAACGTTTGATTCGTATGCTGGAGGTGCATTACCTACAACACCATAAGAAGCACGGAATTTACCATAGTTCCAGAATTGAGGTAAGTTGAATACATCACTAAATACCAAACTACCATTTACAGATGGATAGAAATAAGAGTTATTTTTTTCTGGTAAAGTAGAAGCGTATTCCTGACGAGCAGTACCTTCTAAGAAGAAGTAATTCTTATAGTTTAAGCTAAGAATACCTACATAAGCATATTTTAATAACTCTTTTCTTGTATAAGATGTACTTAAAGTACCATATGAGTTATTTAAACTAAACCAGTTTTCAGTAACAAGACCTGATGTAGTTGCAGATGATTCATCTTTATAGCTTTCTTCTCTCGACTGGAAACCAGCAGTAGCAGAAAGATCAAGATCAGCATTCACTTTCTTATTGTATGAAAGTAATAAGTCTGTATAAAGAACATTATAAATTCCTGTTGTAACAGAGTAACTACCTGTACTAGACGAAGAACTGTTTGCTGATGTAGGAACCTGGTTGTATTGCTTATTTTCACTGTTTAATCCAGTAAAGTCATTACCAATACGACCTCTGAAATGTAATCCGTCAACGATATCCCAGTTTAATGTACCACTAGAAATCAAACGATTTTCTTTTTCCACATACTTATTACGCATCTGTTGCCAGAAGAAATCTAATAAGTTAGTTGCACGAATAGAATACACAAATTCATCTGGAGAATAGCTTGTACCTCCATAAGCATCATATTTATAACCGTTTGAAGTCTGGAATTTTTGTTTCATTAAAGACATATCTTCAGCTCTACTGAAGAATCCGCTGAAAGAACCTAATACCTGACCTAACTGATAAGGACGGTTAGTAGTTTTAGTATTAATAAAGTTTGCATTAACATCTACACTTACTTTATCGCTTAATTTAAACGTACTATTTAAACCTAAAGTATTTTTTCCCTGCTCACTACCTTCCTGAGTACCTTTGTAATCTAATCTTGAATAAGTAAAACGATAGTTTACATTTTCATTTGCATTAGAAATAGCAAGGTTTGCATTTGAAGTTGTTCCTGTTCTGTAGATATCATCGTAGTTACTTGGGTTTGCTGAATATTTTCCAGTTGAACCATCCCACCATGAAACATCTCTACCGTCGAATTTAGGACCGAAACCTGCATATGCAGCCCAGTAAGGACGTAGACCACCTTCTGCAGAACTATCAATATACCAACCATCAGCATTAAATGCAGAAGAAGTTGAAGTATACTCTCTGTAGTAACCAGGACCATAAGAGTTTTGGAATTTAGGAGTATAAGCTACTTTATCAACACTGTAATTGTAACCAAAATCAACACCTAAACCTTTTTTCTTTTGAGATCCCTTTTTTGTTGTAATTACAATAACACCACTGGCAGCATCAGAACCATAAAGAGCTGTTGCACTTGCTCCTTTTAAAACGTTCAGGCTTTCAATGTCGTTAGGGTTGATATCTAACGCACCATTACCACGAATACGTTGGTCATCCCAATAGTTATTATTGTTAGCACCGCTGGCACCATACTGAGCATCGTTACGAATAATAACTCCATCAACAACATATAATGGCTGTTGGTTATAATTTAAAGAGTTAATACCACGAATCTGAACGTTACTGGCACTGGTTACACCACCAGGAGCAGTTGTAATTTTTACACCGGCAGCTTTACCATATAACGCAGATGTAAAACTAGTTGCACCTGATTCAGTTAATTGCTTAGAATCAATTTTACTCATTGAGTAACCTAATGCTCTTGACTGACGTTTGATACCCATAGCAGTTACCACAACTTCACCCATTTCCATAACATCCTCAGTCATCACTAATGAGATAGTTGTTTTACCTGCAACAGGAATTGTTTCTGTAAGGTATCCAACAAATGAAAATTGCAACACACTTTCTTCTGATGGTACTACAATAGTAAAGTTACCGTCAAAATCAGAAATTACACCTTGTGTTGTTCCCTGAATTGCAACAGTAACCCCAATTAGAGGCTCACCGGAAGTATCTTTAATTGTTCCGGTAATTGTTTTACTTACACTTTGATTTCCATCACTATAATTACCCTCATTTTCGGGGGCTGCCACAGCTTGTGCCGAAGTAACGACGCACAAACCAATTAAGAGAAAAAGTTTCAAAGAATCTCTGAATCTTCTCCTTTTAATCTCTAAATTTTTGTTTTCCATAAACAAAGTAATTTAAGTTAATAATAATATTTTCCTTACGCGATTAATAAATTTCACTAAGTTTTTTAACTGGTATTCTTCATAATGGCAGTAGGGTATTAATGAATACGACAATATGTATTTAACTTTGATAAAATTTCATCTCCTGCTCCAATTTTATAGCCGCTGCTCTCATAAACCAACTCTCCTTTATGAGTTACTACAAACGCCATTGGGTATTCTTCAAAATCTGTCTTTTGAACTGAATCTAAGAATGGGTTCAACAAACCTTTTGTGTCTTTTAAGAAAATTGTATTATCTGGTAATCCTTTATAGTTTTCCAATTTAAAACCTGATGTTAATTTTTTAGGTTCAACAATTAACACAATCTTACCTTTCCAACTTTCATATGATTCTTTTAATCGAATCAAATCATTGACAAGGTGTTTAGTAGGTTCTCTGTCCGGATCTATCCATACAACTACACTTCCTTCACCCTGATCCAGGCTTGATAATGAAATCTCTTTTCCTGTATTTAAATCTTCGAATTGATGGTTTAAATCAACAGCTACTTTATTTGCTTTGTTATCTGCAACAGGGGTAGCAAAAAGAATTGGGATACGAGCTGTTTCTCCCTCTTTAACCTCAAAATATGTTCTTTTAACCCATACAGTTCCATTTGATTCTCTATTACCTGTTACCATTAAATATTTACCGGCATCAACATTTAATTTTGCAGGATATGAATCAAACAGATTACTATATTCATAATCCAATGTATTGAACCTTTTACCATCAAACTTTTCAATTGTAAATTGTAAGTAATAGTTAGGTTGAGGTTGTCCTTTTTGCTGTGGAGCCCAATCTAACACCAATTCTCCTTTAGGATTTTGCTGTACATTTAAGGTTTCAAATGATAAATCATTCCACTCTCCTTTTTTCAATACCTGAGGTATATTTCTGGCTCCATCAAAACGAGAAGGTATACCAAAACTTCTTAAAGCAGCTACAAGAAAAATATCTCGGGATGTTTTATCCGCTACTTTTAACTCTAACACACCAACCGGAAACATTGGGTTACGAGAAGTACTTTCATCAGTAACTAATGTAATACTATCTGTAATCCAATTAAGCAATACAGTAATATCAGCTTGCGTTTTTTGAATAAAATCTTGTCCAAAATACGACTGAATTGGCTTTTTATAAGCAGTTAGCAGTTCATTCTTAATTCTTGGATTTAATATATATTTATTAAATACATCCTTATTCTCAGAATTTGAATTATCAGAATTTAAGAAATGATCTACTAATACAGGATAGCGAACATCTCTTCTGTCTTTATCTGCAATAACAGACAATAAATCAATAACCCGGTCTTTATTTTTAGAGGAATAATTATTTACAAACTCTTTAATTACTTGCCAATTACCACGACTTTCCTTAAATATCTTTTGTAATTTTTCATTATTAACATTCTGTTCTTTAGCTATTTTAAGCACCGATAAAGAATCTATAAAAGTACTTTCATAGGCACTTCTTATAGAATCTTCTTCATGTAGTCTTCGTGTATTTTCCTGAACACCTTCTTCTGAGGCTTGAGCAACCTTTCCTACTTTTGGTGGTACCATAGCAAATTCATCGCTAATAATAACTTCATCAAAGCTTTTTAGTACAACTTCAAATGTATCCTGACTTGCAACAGTAACTTTCTCAAAAGCTATCTTATCTTCCTTAACAGCCCATATCACTAAATCTCCTAAACCAGTAAGTAACGAACAAACACCTTCTTCATTGGTATTTAATTTTGCTAAAGGATAAAACTCAGCATAATTATATAACTGAAATTCAACATTTGCATCCTTAACAATATTACCTGCTTTATCTTTTACTTTAACATATAATCTTTTTGTTGGAGCATAATCCGGAATCACATTTAATTCAGTATACTTACTTGTTCTGGCTACAACATCATCAGTGGTTGTGTAATCACCAAAAACACGTGAATGTAAAAGCATAGCACGCGTTGCAGGTCCAGCAAACCATCCCATATCCAATTCCGGATCCGGCTCACAAGCACCTAAAAAATACCATTCTCCATCAGCCCACACTTCAACCCAGGCATGATTATCATCTGAATGCGCCCATCTTGGTGTATAGATTTGTCGTGCAGGAATACCTACAGCCCTCATTGCAGTAACTGTAAAAGTGGATTCTTCACCACATCTTCCCAATGCAGTTCTAACAGTGCTTAATGGTCCACTTGTTCTTATATCTGCAGGATGATAAGAGACTTTTTCATGACACCAGTGATTCACTTCCAATGCTGCATCATACATACTCATGCCTTTAATCCTATCCTTTAATTCTTTAAAGAATACAACTCTTGCACTGTCCATATCTTCATTATTTATTCGATACGGCAATACAAAATGTAAGAATAAATCATCAGGAACTTTCTCTCCCCATGAAAATTCAGTTCTGGTTTTTAAGGCATAACGAACTTGTGTAAGAAAGAAATCCTGATCATAATTAGCTAAATCACTTAAAGGCATATAAGCATATAAAAACTCTAATGCTTCCTTTTCTACATCACTTATATTACTATCAAAAACAGAAAATAACTTTTCAGACCTGTTTTTTGCTAGTTCTTTTTGCTTTAAAAAATGTCTATTTATTTCGGATCTTTTATTTGCATCTTTTTCAAGATGCGTATTTGTACATCCAAATATTAAACACGTGAATAAAATAAATACTATGAAATAGATTTTACTTGACATAATTGTATGTGTATATATATTTTTAATGTTTAACTATTCAATAACTGGTATTTTCAACCAATTATTTAGACGTACATACGAAATAAGAATTATCGATCATTTTTGACCCCCAATGAAAACACCCCCTATTTTCAACATCATTTCTTAGTACAAAAGCAGATTTTACAAACACACCCCTCTTTTCCATAATTTTCCTGTTTGATTTAATAGAATTACACATTACAAATGTATAGCACACTAATAATAGGAGCAAATTAAACAATTACTCTAAACCCGCTTTTTTTTAATTTTAGACGGTATAAATAAATCGAACATTATTGAATAATATTTGTTAAAATCCAGCATTAGCTTGTTAAAAAACGTTTATATGCAATTAAGTAACCAAACACCTAATTACATACTCATTCCTCTGCAACGACATTTTTATGACTTTTGTCATACTTGAATCTTCAAAATATTTTTGGAAAGCTTAATTATTCGCAGAAACCATAACTAGTTTATTTTAAGATTAGGATATTAGATAAAACAACATCGGTAATTGCATTTTTTTCATAGGATTATAATTTGATTTCATAAGCCATATGTAACTCGCAAAATTTAATCAGGAACATATGTGTTTAACAATTCACTTAGCTCGTTTCATAAAAGGGAATAGTTATAAGATGATATATTCGAACAATAATTTTTAATACTAAAAAATATGAATCTCCATTAAATATAACCCTATTTTAGAAAGAATTCAATAGTAAATATCAACTTCAGAGTCATTCATCCCCTGTACATCTCAAAATACACATAATTAATTATCAATAAATTAACACAACCCAAATCTGTATTTTAACTTTTACGCCCCCTTTATCTCTTTAATATATAATCTATATATAATAACTTTGAAGTATTCCTGAGTAAATAATAAAATCACAATAATTAATCATTATAACTGATATGAAGAACATAATTAAGATTGTTTTTGCATGTATGTTAATATTTAACATCACAGCATGTACACACAATAATTCAATCAAATCTCCAAATTCAAACATTAATCTCTCTTTTGATTTGATTAATGGTAAACCTGCTTATCAGGTACTATATAATAATGATACATTGGTTAAAACTTCATACCTGGGCTTTGAATTTAAAGAGCAAGGTGCTATGAAAGATCAATTTGAAATCGTTGGTACCGAATTAAGTTCATCTGACGAAACCTGGCAACAACCATGGGGAGAGAACAAAACAATACATGATCAGTACAATCAAATTAAGATACAATTAAAAGAAACAGCTTCAACAGGAAGATTATTGAACATCTTTTTCCGTGCTTATAATGATGGAGTAGCATTCAGATATGAATTCCCGGAACAGGAGAATCTCAAAGACTTTATCATAATGAATGAACTATCAGAGTTCAACATTGCCGATAATCCGACTACATGGTGGATTGAAGCTAATTATGACACCTATGAAAAATTGTACAAGGCAACACCAATGAATGAAGCTAATTGGGTTGCTACTCCAGTTACGATGGTGGCAAAAAACAATGTTCATATCAGTATTCACGAAGCAGCTTTAACTGATTATGCAGGTATGACATTAAAACAAAACAATAATGGCATTTACACTTCAGAACTGGTTCCATGGGCTAACGGTGATAAAGTAAGAACTAAAGCTCCAATGGTAACCCCTTGGAGAACGATTCAAATAGTAGAATCGGCTTCTAAACTTGTTGAAAGCTCACTTATTCTTAACCTTAACGAGCCATGTAAAATTGACGATGCATCATGGATTGAGCCAATGAAGTATATCGGAATATGGTGGGGAATGCACATTGGAACAGAAACTTGGTATGCCGGTCCGCGTCACGGTGCTAAAACACAAACAGCTTTGGATGATATTGATTTTGCTGCTGAAAATAATATTAAAGGTTTTGTAGTTGAAGGCTGGAATGCAGGCTGGGAAAACTGGGGAGCAAAAGACGCCTTTGATCACATTACTCCGGCTACTGATTTTGATTTGGAAAAAGTAGCTGCCTACGCTAAAGAAAAAGGCGTAATGTTAATTGGTCATCATGAAACAGGTGGCGATATCCCATCTTATGAAAAATATATGGAAGATGCATTTAAACAATGCCAAAGATTAGGTATGCATGCAGTTAAAACTGGTTATGCCGGAGGTATTTTTCCAAGAGGAGAACATCATCATGGACAATTTATGGTGCAACATTACCGTAGAGTTGTTGAACTTGCAGCAAAATACCAGATTATGCTTGATGTTCACGAACCTATTAAACCTACAGGAATCAGAAGAACATGGCCTAATATGATGACTCGTGAAGGTGTTCGAGGAATGGAATGGAATGGCTGGAGTGATGGAAATCCACCTTCGCATACGGTTACAATACCATTTACTAGAGGCTTAGCGGGACCAACAGACTATACCCCGGGTACTTTTGACATTTTGTATGCCAATGCAAAAAACAGAGTTAAATGGAACGGTCAGGATAAAGGAACAAGCAGAGTTCATACTACTTTATCTAAACAAATTGCAAACTTTGTGATTTTATACAGTCCCTTACAGATGGCAAGTGACATACCAACCAACTATATTGGGCATCCTGCATTTAAGTTTTTCAGGGATTTTAATGCTGACAGCGACGAATCACTTGTGCTAAATGGTGAGATTGGACAATATATTACTGTTGCCCGACGAAGCGGAGATGTTTGGTTCTTAGGTTCAGCAACTAATGAAGTTGAACGCACTTTAGAAGTAAAACTGAACTTTCTTGATGCAGGACAACAATATAAAGCAGAAATTTATCGTGATGCTGATGATTCGGATTACGTAACTAATCCACAAGCTTATGCTATCGAAATTAAAGAAGTAAATTCTGATTCAACACTTGAATTAAAACTTGCAGCAGGTGGTGGTCAAGCTATTCGATTTATAAAACTTTAATAATTTAATTTTACCACAAAGGCGCATTGGCACACAGAGGAATAAGAATAAAATAGATCCTTCGTGTCTTAGCGCCTCTGTGGTAATATTTATTTGCACTTGTATACGTTTAAATGCATCGATATGAATAAGGTCCATTTTGTTTTATTATTTTCCCTATTACTATCCTTTTCAGTTCAGGCACAAGAGGGCTGGGAAATATCAACTTCATCAACTAAGAATTACGTTCCTACTTGTGTTGCAAACGGACAGATTGGTATCGTTCCTGACTGCGAATTATTTCAAACTAAAAATGTAATACTAAATCATGTTTTTGACCGTCAAGGCACCAATGATATCAGCAAAGTTTTGTGTGGCATCAATCCGTTTAATCTTAGTTTAAAAGTTGACAATCAAGATCTCAACCTGGATAATATAAAACATTGGAAGCAGACTTTAAAAATGAAAGAAGCTGCATTATTGACTTCATTTGCATTTGAAAATAAAATAGATGTAGAATATTCTGTACAAGCCCTGCGTAACCTACCTTTTGGAGGAATTATTAACGTTAAAATTAGCGCCAATAAAGATGTAGTTATTGAAGTAAGTAATATTATTAAAACTCCGGAACAATATAAAAATGCTCAATCACGTTTTAGAATACTACAGGATTTAGATGTAAGAATGCCTGTTTTCCAAACCATTGCTGATAGTCCTTACGGAGCTCATCAACTAGCTAGTGCTTCCGGATTTATTTTTAACACTGCCTATCCAGAATTTAAACAAGACACTCAAAATCCTTATCAATCATTGGTATCATTTACCAAAGAATTAAAAAAAGGAGAATCTTTTACCTTTAGTTTATTTGGTGCTGTATGTACCTCTCAGGATTTTAATGATCCAATTGGAGAATCGGAACGCTTTGTTGTTTTTGCGCAACAAACCGGAACAGATAAGCTAATTAAGAATCATCAGGACGCATGGAACAAGCTTTGGCAAAGTGATATTATTATTGAGGGAGATCCGGAATCGCAACTTGATGTTCGTTTTGCATTATACAATTTATATTCTTTTCAAAGAGATGATAACGACCTGAGCATATCTCCTATGGGATTATCATCACAAGGTTATAACGGACATGTATTTTGGGATGCTGAAATATGGATGTATCCTCCCTTGTTAGTCTTACATCCGGAGATGGGCAAATCCATAATGAATTACAGAATCAATCGTTTGAATAAAGCCATTGATCGGGCTAAAAACTACGGTTATAAAGGAGCCATGTTTCCATGGGAATCAGATTTCTCCGGAGAAGAAGCTACTCCTACCTGGTGTTTAACCGGTGTATTGGAACAGCATATTACAGCCGACATAGCCATAGCTGCATGGAATTATTATAATGTAACTAAAGATATAACTTGGCTTAAGAAAAAAGGATGGCCTTTGCTTAAAAATGCAGCAGACTTTTGGGTAAGTAGAGCAACACAGAATAGTAACGGCACCTATTCTATTGAAAATGTAGTTGGTGCTGATGAATTGGCGCATGTAGTAACCGATAATGCTTTCACCAATGGCTCGGTAAAGCTGGCTTTGGATAATACCATTAAAGCTGCTCACATATTAAATTACAATACACCTGAAGAATGGATCTTGTTAAAAGAGAAAATCAACATAGATAAATTTAAAAACGGAGTTACAAAAGAACATTCTGAATACAATGGCGAAATAATAAAGCAAGCAGATGTTAATCTACTTGCATATCCTTTACAAATCATCACCGACAAAGAAAGTATATTAAGAGATTTGCAGTATTACGAGCCTAAGCTTTCTAGTGAAGGTCCGGCTATGTCCTACTCTATTTTTAGCATATTGTACGCAAAACTTGGAAACTCAGAGAAAGCATTTGAGCTCTTTAAAAAAGCCTACATTCCGAATAAAAGAGCACCTTTTGGCGTTTTGGCAGAATCAGCTACAAGTAACAATCCTTATTTTGCAACAGGTGCAGGAGGTATGCTTCAATCCGTGATTTTTGGTTTTGCTGGACTCGAAATAACAGATAAAGGTATTATTCAAAACACACCTTGCCTTCCTAAACACTGGAAATCATTGACAATTACAGGAATCGGCATTGAAAAGAAAACATTTTTCTGTAAGCAGCAGACAGTCTTCAGTCTTCAGTAGGCAGTGTGTGCAGAGTATTGAAAACTTAATACTGTAGACTGATGACTGAGAACTGAGTACAATAGACTGATGACTGAGAACTGTAGACTGAAGACTTAAAATATTCCTCCATAGCGGTATTTTATAGTGCAATAGCTGCTTCATTTTTTATTACAGTGGCATTATACTTAAATTTACATTGATAACACTATAAAATTATATCAATGAGATTTTTAATTCCACCATTAACACTATTGCTTCTATTAGTAGCATCATGTAACAGCACATCCAACAAAAAGGATGATGTAGATATAAAGCTTGATATCATAAAGCCTCAGCAATACGTTGTTTGTAAAACACAATCACCACTAAAAATTGATGGAATTGCTGATGAAGAAGCCTGGGAAGCTGTTCCTTTCACCAACTCATTTATTGATATCGAAGGTGTAAAAGTTCCCAAATACGATACTAAAATCAAAATGCTTTGGGATGAACAGTTCTTTTATGTATATGCAAAATTAATGGAGCCTCATATCTGGGCTAACCTGTATCAACGTGATACTGTAATCTTTTACAACAATGACTTTGAGGTATTCCTTGATCCATCGATGGATACTTATAACTATGGCGAAATTGAAGTTAATGCTTTGAATACTGTTTGGGACTTAAATCTTGATAAACCTTATCGCGTAATGGGGAACGCAGATAACAGTTGGGATTTAGACAAGTTTAAATCTGCAGTACAAATTTATGGCACATTAAATAATCCAAACGATACTGATAGTTGTTGGACTGTAGAGATAGCTATTCCTATTGATCGTATGATGGAACTTAAATATTCTAATGAAAAATTCCCGGCAGAAGAAGAACAATGGAAAGTTAACTTTTCGCGAGTAGAATGGGATTTTGATTTAGTTGATGGAAAATACGATCGTAAGAAAGAGGATGGAAAATATTTACCAGAGTACAATTGGGTATGGAGTAATCAAGGGGTAATTAACATGCATGAGCCTGAAAAATGGGGTATTGTTCAGTTCTCCAACAACGCAACTCCTGAAAACACAGAAATTACTGCAGACAAAGACTTTTTATACAAACAATCTGCATATGCTCTGTTTCGTAAAACTCAATTTGGTGATTTAAAGTATTTATTGGAAAAAGAAACCAATTACACTGAAACATATAAGGTACAAGCCGATTCTATAACAATCAATGCTGTATTTACTAAAACACAAGAAGGGTTTACATACGTATTCACTGGTAATGATAAAACCTTTACAATTGATCAAACAGGATATATAAACATTAAATAATTCATCAAAAAATGAAACTGACATGGCCAACACAAATTATTATACATTCAGGAGAATGATTACAATTTGTATTGGCTATTAAGGTTTTGCTAAAACAAAAAACATATGAAGAACATACTATTTTTACTATTATTAGCGTGTTTAATCAGCTGTTGTCCGCAGGGAAAAACTACTGATGAGGTTAAAAGTGAGCCGAAAAAATTTGTATTTGCAACTTGGGCACATGCAGATCATGGAGAGTTTGATCCACAAGAATGGGAAAAGAAATTGGATTATTATAAAGATCTTGGAATTACTGAAGTTTTAGTAAAAGGAGAACCTGATGTATTGGAAAAAATTATTCCTATGGCAGGTGAAAGAGGTATTAAAATTCATGCTTGGATGTGGACATTAAACCGTCCAAATGACACTGTTGCAAACAAGCACCCTGAATGGTATGCAGTAAATCGTGCCGGAAAAAATTCATTAGAATACAGAGCTTATGTTGACTATTACCAATGGTTAAGTCCACACTCTCCGGGAGCCAGAGAATTTATCAAAAACAACGTACGCAAGCTGACTAAAGTAAAAGGTTTAGCTTCTATTCATTTAGATTATGTTCGTTACGTAGATGTTATATTAGGAGCTGATCTTCAACCGTTATATGGTTTAAATCAGGACCACGAAATGCCTGAGTACGATTACGGATATCACCCATTAGCTCGTGAAGGATATAAGAAAATATTTGGTGTGGATCCTTTAGATATGGATCATCCGGAATTGAGTACAGAATGGAAACAATACCGTTTAAATGCAGTAACGTCTCTAGTAAATGAATTGGTTGAAATTGCTCATGAGAGTGGCAATAAAATGACTGCAGCAGTATTCCCATTCCCTGAAATGGCTCGTCAAATGGTTCGCCAGGCATGGAACGACTGGAACCTTGATGCTGCTTACCCTATGATTTACCAAAGTTTCTATCGTCAAAACATCAACTGGATTGGTTTTGCTACAGAACAAGGTGTTAGCGATGTTGATTTTCCAATTAATACAGGTTTGTACGAACCCGCATTTAGTAATGCAGAAGAATTTGAAAAAGGTATTCGTTTAGCTAAAGAAAAAGGCGCTAGCGGAGTTGCTATTTTTACTGCTGACGGATTAAACGAAGAAAAACAAGAAGTAATAAAAAAATTAAGCAAAGAGTTTTAATTCCATTTATAAATTATTTGTTTTAATATTTGTCATTAAATCATTGGCTGCATCCTTCCAAATGCAGCCTTTTTTATACCCATTATTCACGAAAATCTGATCTTTTAAAATACCCGGAAACCAATAAAAGTATGTGAAGAAAAAATATTTGGCAGAAAAAAAATAAAAACTGAAATTTATATGCCCCTAAAAAAGTTAGTTAGTTTACCTCTTAAAATTTAATGGTATGATATTTAAAATCCTCTTAACAATTGCTGTCATCATAGGATTAACCTGGACTATTAAAACGGCAGATAAAAGATCTATATTTATAACTGGAGGGCTTGCTTTAGGAATTATATTTGTATTTCTACCTTTGCCTTATCTAAAGACTACTGGACTAACTATATTCTTAATATTCGCCCTTATTGCTTTCATTTATGGTCTAAATCATAAAGGCAAAACTTTTGAACGTTTTATTATTTGCGCCATTAGCTTACCAATATTTATGTATTGGTCCTTTGCTTTATTGCATTTTCCAGGAGTAAGAATAATAAAACTTTTTATGATTATCCCAATAATCTGCTTCATCATTGCGCTAACAAAGAAACATAAATTAAAATCAGAGCTAGGGTTTCTATTAATACTTGCAATGGACTCTTTTACTTTACTTTTAGAGTAGGTCAAATTAAAATATAACATTTTACCAGGTATAAAAAAATCTACACATAACCATGAATATCAAAGAATTAAAATGGATTATGTTTATTTTAAGTAACCTGGTTATTATTATAAATGCTAATCAAGTGTAGGATTTATCCTATTAAAAAGGCTGAATTGAAAACGACGAAGTCAAAGCTGGAAACATTACAACAAGGTGCAGTGCCTCCGTTGAGTAGCCATGGTACTCACGGATCACCCCTTGTATTAGTCGATAAGTAAATCTCAGGCTACAAGTAGTAACATCAACCATAAGTTTCAGACTTACAGCCTGAATAGGCATTTAGTTTAAGACCTTGGGGTGGCACCCCAAGTTATGATGTAAAAGACTTTCCGCCTTTTAAACCATTACTGTCAGCCCTTGATTGACATTATAAATTAAGGGTTAGATCTTTTTTATAAAAAAGGTGGAAAGCCTAAAAATCACTTTCCACTCTTGATGTACATTATTAATATTTGGTGATGAATTGGGGCGCATCTTTAATAAAAACATCCAAAACACCATCCGCAATTTTTATTTTCCCTTCCACTCGTGTTGCCCCGGGAATGCTTTCTATTTCTGAAGCTATGTTTGCCAACTCCTCTGCTCTTTTAAAATAAGCATTAGCTGAACTTTCTCCATTTAATGCAGCCGACAAACCTTCGGTAGTAATCACAAATGATTCTCCCCAAATTTCCATTGCCTGCAACCAGGGTTCAGTTTCTTCAATAAAAACAGGATCAACTACAGTACGTATTATGCCTGGTGCATTTCTAAATTCTTCAGCATATTTTTTAAGCTCAGCAATTACAATTTTTCTGGAATCAGCATCACCAAAAGCCATTTCTTTTCTTACTTTATCAAGTAATGCTTTTAAACGAGGAGCTTGTTCTTGCCAGGCCTGACTTCCAAAAGTTGGTGCTAAATGCTGCGTGTCAAACAATTTCAACAATGCTTCGGTAGCAATTTTATCACCATTAGCTAAATTATAGGCAGCAATAAACCAGTTCAAATCAGAATCATAATCTTTATCATTCCATCCAAAAGAAGCCACACCTGTAACAGCTACTCTACTTGGCATTTCCTGATTCATTGGATTAGATAAAATACCGGAAAGTTCCTGAGATAATCCGGCTTCACGAAACTTATATGGCGCAAGTAATAATCGTCCTGCGGTTTGACCATAATCATTTACCGGATAATTATCCCACAATAGCGTTTTTCTTCCAAAAGCTTTTGCGGCTTGTTTTGCATCATTTATTGAAATTCGAGGAGGAACAACATCAGTTCCCGTCCATTGAATAACAATTCGAGGGTCTAAATTTTCAATCAGAGCATTCTTATAGTCACTCTCTTTCGCATCATAATATTCAGTAGGTACCATGATCAATGGATTCATATTGGGATCGAGTTCATCCAAAATATCCTGCAATTTATTTAACAGCTCAGATTGGGCAATTCCTGCTGCTTTTGTGCCGGATTCACCATAATAAGCTTCATCAGCATCACAATTCCATTTTTTATATTCAATATCATCTAAAGCCACATAAAAATCCTTAACTCCGATAGAATACAATTTCTCGAATTTACGTTTCAATGCCTCCAAATCGGCCGGATCTGAAAAGCAAATTGTTGGACCAGGAGATATAGTGTACACAAAATTAACATGGTTCTTTTGGGCAATTTGAACCAGTTCTTTTAGTTCTGCTATAGTTTCTTCAGGATAATCTTCCCGCCATTGAGCTCGAGCATAAGGATCGTCCTTTGGGCTGTAGACATAAGTATTAGCTTTTATACTACCCAAAAACTTTAAATGCGACTTTCTACTTTGCATCGACCAGGGTTTACCATAAAAACCTTCAATTGTTCCCCTAATTGGCATTGCAGGATAATCATGAATATTAAGATTTGAAACTGATTGCTGGTTCAACAGCTGAATAAAAGTTTGAGCGGCATAAAACAAACCATTCTCATCATATCCGGCCAGTGTAATAAGCTCCCCATCGTCAATAGAAACTCCAGCCAGTGTATAAGATTCTTTTTTTGAACTAGTACAGGATGCTGTATCAGGATCTTGTTCTGCATTACTTTTTAACAAAGCAGACTGCACTATCTGAACATCCTTTAATCCCAATACAATAACAGTATGATCAATATGTTTGGGTAACTTTTTTACCGTATTTAAAGCAGTTACTCCTGAATTATATAAAGCCTTTTTTACAAGGTTTTCTACCTCCGGATTTAGATCATTTGGTTTTACAATAGTAACTGACGGAGTAATTAAAAACTCACCCTGGGTTAATTGAAGAGATACGGGTTCTGGAAAGATTAAAGGCTTATAAAATGCTTTTGATTGATTTGCTTGAGCAGTACCAATGTTATAGCTAAAAATTAATAAAATTAAACTACTAAGAAATACTTTCATTTATTGTAAAGGTTTTGTATTAATAAAACACTGTTCTTATATGTCTTTCGTTTCAAATAACTGAGCCTTGAAGATGCCGAGGTATTCTCCGTTTTTTTTTAGTTAACTAGAAATCAGATTAATTGGAATGTTTTGATATTCTGAATTATTCTAATAAGATTCTGAATAATCTCATACTAGTTTATCTTAAAATAATATAAAAGGGTCAACTGAAAATTTCAGTTGACCCTAACTATTTACGATATATACTTAAACTTAAAGCAAAAGTCTAATTAAAAATTAACTTCATCTTTGTTTTCAGTATCCCACCACAAACGAGTACTAATTAAGTCAGATCCTCCCATAGTAGCTGTTGCAGCAGCAACAGCTTCTGTGTTACTTGTACGCTCTGAAGATACAAATGGCATACGCTTAATCCACTCATCTGTTGGAATTACTCCCCAGTCTGAGTTACTATTATTATTGTATACATGTGGAAGTTTAGGATAACCTGTTCTACGGAAATCAGCCCATGGTTCATTTGGATTAGTAAAAGCAGCAATCCATTTTTGAGTAATGATTTTCTCTAACTTTTCTTCGTTAGTTGCGCTTTCATCCCAAGCTACAGTTACAGTAGAACGAGTGACAAAGTCATTAATTGAACCATCCCCCCTATCATCATATACTATATCATTATAGTTTATTGGAGTACTAGTACTATTAGCAAGATATGCATCTACTCCACTTGCTCCCCATTGAGTAAATGAAGCTCTAACACCTGCTTCGTAATTAGTTGCAGCATCACCAGCACCTTCCCATCCTCTTAATGCAGCTTCTGCTAGATCAAAATAAACTTCTGAAGATGTTAAATATGGTCTTTCAGTCCATTCAGCAATATCTGAATTCATTGTCGAATAAGATAAGTGATTAGATTTATCATACATCTGTCCACCTGCACGTACTCCTTTATAAGGATAATCTTCATGATCAGGAACTAATCCTTCGTCTGTTACTTCATTAAAGAATAAAGCAATTCTTGGATCTTCAAGACCAACTAAAATCGATTCCATAGCAGCTGACATACGAGTGTCATCCCAACCTGTAATAGTTGCCAAGTAGATAGCTGAACCATATAATGGAATATTAAAGTCATCATCAGTAGATAAAATTAAACCAGCTTCATCAGAAATAGCTTTTTCACCTTGAGTTTTTGCTAGTGCAGGAGCAACTTTAGAAATACGTATAGCTAAACGTAAACGCATAGAGTTCACCAATTTTGCCCATTTTGTGATATCACCTTCATAAGCCGCATCAAATCCAGAAATTCCTTCATAAGATGAATTCTCTGAAAACACAGCCTGGATTTCATCTAAATCAGAAAATAATGCTGTATATAACTCTTCTTCACTATCATATTCAGAATCAGTCTGACCATAGGTAGAATAAATAAGCGGTCCATGATAGGTAGTTAATCTAGATACACCTAAAATACGGATTAATTTAGCCCATTCATAAAAAACAGTAGCTTCACTTTGTAACGCTAAATCCATTACCTGACCAGATGGAGCTAATAAACTATTATAAATACGGTCCCAATAAGTATTCCAAGTAATATAATACGTTGTATTATTTACTCCACTCACAAAAGGTGTAGGCGTAGCCATATAATTACAAAATGATTCCGCAATTAAGTTTTCTTCAATTTGATGACCGAAGATATTTGCTAAAAGATTAGGATAGAACGATCCAATATCATTATGATCTTGAACCAAATCTTCATCCGTAACTTCGTATGGATTAATATTAGCCTCCTCAAAACCATCGGTACATGAATTTAAGACTATGAGGCCTGCTAAAAATATAAATAAAACCTTTTTCATAATTCGCTAATTTTAGAAAGTCAATTTAAGGTTAAAACCATAAGTTCTTGTTGATGGTAAACCAAAGCTATCCAACGATTGAGAACTAATATCTGTACTCATACTATTTTCTGGATCAAATGGAGCATCTTTATAAATGAAGAAAAGATTGTTTCCAACAAATGAAAGAGATGCTGACTGAACAACTGGAATACCTAATTCTTGAGTATTAAACTTATAACCCAAAGAAACCATAGCTAAACGAATATTAGTTCTGTCATAAAGATAAGCTTCACTTACACCTTCACGACCTCCTACTTTTGTATAGTAATTTTCAGGTGAAATTTGAGTCAATGATACACCTGCTTCATTAACCGCATCAATTGCAACATATCCTTTATCACGAGCATCTGCTGTTACTTTACTAACTCCATACCCATCTAACATAGATTGTGTTATACTATATGCTTTTCCTCCAACTTTTGAGTTAATTAAAAAGTCTAAAGAAAAATTCTTATAGTTTAAGGTATTGTTCCATCCTAAACTAAAATCAGGATTTACACTACCACCGTACTCAACCTCTGTTGATTTCAAGAAAGAAACTACACCTTGATCATTTGTAGAATACATAATTCTTCCATCATCACTTCTTTTAAATTTATACACATATAAATCACCAACTGAACCACCAGTTTTCACTCTCGACACATAACCATCTGCAGATCCTAAATCTAAGTAATTGTCTGGATCATCAGGATAAAGCTCCACAACTTTGTTTTTATTCAAGGAGAAGTTTACTGCTGTTTTCCATTGGAAGTTAGCTAATTTAACAGGTGTAGCATCTACAATTAATTCAATACCTTTATTAGTAATTTTACCGGCATTAAAATACTCTGTTGTATAATAATTGTCTTGTTGACCACCTGTTAATGATCTTGATAGTGCTTGATTTGTACTTGTTATATCATAATAAGTAAAATCAATACCTAAACGACTATTTAAAAAGCGCCAGTTTGTACCGACTTCATAGGTGACAATTTTTTCAGGTTTTGCATCAGTAAATGGTTTCGTAGTATTTCTATCAATACTTCCTTTTCCATTAATAGTATGATTTGCAAAGAATAATCCTGGATCAATTTCATTATTTACCTGAGAACCAGAAGCTCTTACTTTTGCAAAAGTAATCCAATCTGGCAATTCTACCATTTGAGAAATAATACCAGTAAGACCTACTGCAGGATAGAAATAAGATTCGTTACCTGTTAAAGCTAAAGAAGAAGACCAGTCATTACGTCCTGAAATATCTAAGAATAACATTTCTTTATATCCTAATTGAATGTTAGCAAATACACCTTCTTTAATTACTTTTCCATTATATGTATTTTCCACAGCAACTTCATCAGGCATATTAGCAAATGTAAAAATATTTGGATATAATAATGCGTTTTCTACTGCTCCATTTACAACACTAATACCATCACCGTATACATATTGTTGATAACTAGCTCCAGCAATTACACCTAAACTTAATTCTCCAAAATTATTTTGATATGTGAATATACCATCTGCATAAGCTTGTTTGTCAGTATATTTTCTATAATCCCATTTACCTGTTTCAGAAATATTTGTTGTATTACCTCCTGCATAAAATTTTTGCTCAAAAGACTTATTGGCATAATCATAATTTGCTCTTGCTTTAAAGCTTAACTTTTCTGTAATCTTATAATCAGCGCTTACACTTGCAATTACACGATTTGTAATATCTTCCTTAGGTTGCTTATGCAATAACCAATATGGGTTAGACTGCAAACCACTATCGAAATTATGCCATACTTGTTGATAGATTGCTCTATCTTCATCCATGTACTGATAATTGTTTTTAAAGTAAGAGAATGGTTGTTTGCCAAGAGCTGTATTATATGTTGGAACAGCTCCATCTCTTGGGAAAAGATATAAACCATTTAATGGATTATAATAATATCCACCAGTAATCCTGTTTTTGGTTTTTTCGTTAATAAGCATAACATTTGATGTTACAGTTACTTTATCCCAAAGTTTTGATACTTGCTTAAATGTAAAGTTATGCTTGTTATAATGATTGTTTGGAATAACACCACCTGCACTAGTATTTCCATAAGAGAAATAAGTAGTCATCTTTTCATTACCACTACTAATAGAAAGGTTATTTACCAAATTATAACCTGTTCTAAAGAAATCCTCAACATATCCATCTTCATAATTTCCTTTAGTAGTAGACCAACTATATAATGAAACCCCTTCTGCTCCATAAGAATATTGAAGATCAGGTAAATCCTTTACATTTTCAAACATCGTGCTTGAACTAAACGAAACTGTTGTTTTTCCTTCTTTACCTTGTTTAGTAGTAATAATAACCACACCATTAGCACCTTCACTACCATATAGGATAGAAGCTGTAGCACCTTTTAATACACTGATGCTTTCGATATCATCAGGGTTAATTTGCGATAATCCATCACCATCATCAGTTCCTCCCCATACACCAGATTGATTACCTTTGTTGTTAACCATAGGTACACCATCAATAACATATAGCGGATCACCTACATCAGAAACAGACTTACTACCACGTAAAACTGTTCTTGTAGAACCACCGGCACCTGAAGTACTCTTCTTAATTTCAAGACCTGCAGTTTTTCCACTTAAATTACTCATGAAGTTGATGTCCTTAGATTTCATCATTTCTTCACCACTAACTTCCTGAGAAGAATAAGTAAGTGTTTTCTTTTCTCGCTTAATACCTAAAGCGGTTACAACAACTTCATCAAGCCCTGTCATTTCCTCCATTAATGTTACATTAATGGTTGATCTACCTCCAATTACTTCATCAAGTCCCTGAAACCCTATAAACGAAAACGATAGAGTACCTTCAGAACTAGCCACTTCTAATTTATAGTCACCATCAAAATTTGTAATGGTACCATTAGACATGTTCTCTTTTTCAAAAACATTAACCCCAGGAATCGGCATTCCTGCGCTGTCAATAACCTTACCTGTAACTGTATGCTGAGCAACCATTGTTGCTGATGCCAGGAATACAAGTAAAAATAATCCAATTAAATTTTTAATCATGATCCTCATTGTTTTAGATTTTTTTCATGTTTACCACATCTCGATTAAATACACGTTCACATGATTGTGACCCCCGTTTAGATGGACTATGATAGCCATCAGAATAATAATTAATTTGACCCATCCTCTTTATTTTAACTTATTAATAACTATTCTTTAATTTTTCTTTTACAAATTTAAAAATCACCTATACCGCGAGCAAATTATTTGATTACGCTAAACCGGTTTTTTATTACCCTATAACGATAACCTTAAAATCTTCTAAAAAAATATTAAATCTTAATAAATCGTTGTCAAATATAAAAATACGTCCATACTTATACATCATAACCTTTAGGCATGGATTTATTCTTCTATAGCGGTATTTTAATCATCCTATTGAAACCTTCTATTTTTTGATTTCAATCATCAAATTCAATTATAATTTTATACGGGGAAATACTTTGTTTAATTCAAGATTAATTTAATTCTAGATTAATTTAATTCATATAGAACAACACTTTCTATGAATGGTTTATAAGTGTTCAATAAATTACTCATTTTTATAAAAAAAAAATCCTACTCGCCTGTTAACACGAGTAGGAAACCTAATAAAAATTGCAACACCCCTGTTACAATGAAAAAGACCTTTATAATCTAAATAGATTACTTTTCTGTTTTTAGATCTTCAAGAATTGGTTTTTCTGAAGATTCTAAATATGTTTTTAATTCAGGATTCTCCTGATCGAAAATAACAATTTCATTCTGACCCTTTTTCAACCAACATCCTGGTAAATAAAGCGTTTGCTGAGGACCAACACTCCAATAGCGTCCTAAATTATGTCCATTTATAAACACAATACCCTTACCCCACTGAGTCATATCTAAGTAAGCATCCCCTACTTTTTTCACTTTGAAAATTCCGTTATATAAAGTTGGTAAATCAGACTTAGAACTATTTACATCTTTATCCAACTCAGGTTGTTCACTCATAGGAAGTTTAAACATTTGCCAGTTTCCAGTAATCTCATAATCATTAATATATACCGGCTCAATAATTCCCTTTTTATTATGAGGTAGTTCGCTTCCATAATTAATACGACCCATATTTTCAACTAAAATATCAAGAGTGCTATTAAAAGGAATCTTTACATCCAATTCAAAGTTTTTATCCATTCGATTAAGAGTACCAACTTTCTTTCCATTAACGAAAACAGTTGCATAATCTCTTAATCCGGAAATTTTAAGTTTACCATTTATTGGTTGAGTAAACCTTTTTCTATATAAAACATAACCATACCCCTGTAATAGCTCCTCAAAGCTTAATGGAGAATTTGATTTTACCGGTTCTATATTTTTAATCCAATCAAATATACTTTCTGATTGAGTTAATTTAATTTTACCTAAATCAATAACTGGTATTGCCTCAGGAATCTCAGGTAATTTAACATTCTGATATTTCTCCATCAAACTACGGATGGCCATATATTTTTCTGTTGCTGCACCATTTTCTGCAATAGGAGCATCGTAATCATAACTGGTCAATTGAGGTTGAATAGGAATCTCATCTGTAAAGTTTGCACCGGAAGTAAATCCAAAATTAGTACCGCCATGAACCATGTAAAAATTAAAACTAACATCGTTCTTTAAATATTCCTCGGTTTGAGTTGCAATATCATCTGCACTAATTTTAATAAAAGGTTCTCTCCAGTGATCAAGCCATCCGGGATAAAACTCAGCAACCATATATGGTCCCTGACCTCCATGATATTGATCAACCAGTTTTTTTAACTGAGTTACATTACCTTCACCATTAGCCGTTGGAAGTACACCATCTATAGCACCATATTGAAATAACCATGATCCATCTGATGTAAAAAGCGGTACATTAAAACCAGCATTTTTTAAAACGTCATAAATTTTCAGGTAATATTCTCGATGTTGCTCTATTGAAACTTCTTTTTGCTGAGATGCATACGAACCAAACTCGTTTTCCACCTGAACCATAATAATAGGTCCACCATTTGTTATTTGTAAATCCTTAACTTCTTCTGCCAGCCTGTTAATATAGTTAGTACATTCCTGAACAAATTTATCTCCTGAACGAATTTCTAATTCTTTATCATTCAACAATCTCCATGGAAATCCACCAAAATCCCATTCTGCACATGCGTATGGACCAGGACGTAAAATAACTTTTAATCCTTCTTTCTGAGCAGTTTCAATGAATTCTCTCAAATTTTTTCTGTCAGTTGAGAAGTCCCATTGTCCCGGAGCTATTTCGTGATAGTTCCAGAATACATACGTTGCTACAGTGTTTAATCCCATAGCTTTCATCATTTGTAAACGATGACTCCAGTATGCTTTTGGAACACGTGCATAGTGCATTTCTCCTGAATAAACGTGAAATGGTTTACCATTTAAGAGAAAATTCCCATCCTTTATCTCAAAATTTTCTTTGTTTTGAGCATTTAGATAAAAACCTAAAAGCAATAAACTCAGCGTAAATAGTATTCCCTTCATAATTTTTACTTTTAATAAATGCCTAATGTTGAAATAACAGGACAAGATTTTGAATCTTCAATAACAACTCTAAGTTTATTGGCCTTAATACCATTTAATGGTAAAATTCTTTTATAACCAACCGTTGTAGCACTTGCAATATTTTTCCAATCGCCGTTTTCGTAAACTTCTACAGAGAATTTTTTAATTCTTTGTCCCAATTCAATATATTCTTGCAATACAAGATAATTAAGTTCCTTTTGATCCTTCAATTCTATCTCTAAAGTAGAACCAATAACATTATCATCGGTACACCAATATGTATTACGATCCGTATCCAATAAATTAACGGCCTCAAATTCAGCACTATTTCCACGAACATTCGAAGCTGTTATTAAAGCATCTTTTGCATAGTTATTGGCAAAAGTGCTTTCTAATTTTTCTTTAAATGCTTTTAATGACGCAACATCATTTTCATGAAACACTCCTCTCCTGTCCGGAGGAACATTTAATAATAACAGCGCACCACGACCTACAGATGTTAAGTAAATATCAAATAATTGATCTGCTGTTTTAACCAACGAATCTTCGCTTGCATGATAAAACCAACCTGGTCTGATAGATACATCTACCTCTGCAGGTAACCATGTATTACCATCTTCAGAACCTGTAGATAAAAGATGTTCGATACCTCCTTTACCAGCATACAACGTATCAGGCGTAATAGTAGACCAACAAGTTTCATTTACAAAACCTGATTCATTTCCACACCATCTAACACCCGGACCTGCATCACTAAAAAAGATTACATCTTTTTGAATATCGCGAACCAAGTCTAATGTTGTTGGCCAATCGTAATATGTTTGCTTATCAATTCGTCTTTCTTCTTTTGCTCCGCCATAATATCCATCACCTCCATTAGCTCCGTCAAACCACATTTCAAAAACAGGTCCGTAGGCATTAAAAAGCTCCTTTAGCTGATTTCTGTAATACTCAATATACGAAGCTTGCCCATAGTCAGATCTGTTTCTATCCCATGGCGATAAGTAAACACCAAACTTCATATCCTGCTCTGTACACGATTCTCTTAACTGAGCAACAATATTACCTTTACCGTCCAAATACGGACTATTAGCAATGGTATGATCTGTATATTCAGAAGGCCATAAACAAAATCCATCATGATGTTTACATGTTAAAATTACTCCTTTAAATCCGGCATCTTTTAATACACTAACCCATTGGTCTGTATTTACAGTATCGGGATTAAAAACTTTTGGTGATTCATCACCATAACCCCACTCTTTATCAGTAAATGTATTTGTTGTAAAATGAACAAAAGCATTCATTTCCATTTGATGCCAGGACAATTGTTCTTTAGAAGGAACAGGAAGGCAAGGCTCAGGAGGAGTCACCTGAGTACAACTTGCCACTGTTAATCCAAATATAAATAGTAAAAGCTTATGCATATCTTATATTTTGTTTTGAAACCCTTTAAAAACAATCATTCTAAGAAATAGAAATCATGTTTTTAAATCGCTTCATTATCTTCTATTTTTTAAATTTAAATGCCAAGGCCTTACCTTCTGCAAATTTTGTTAGAGTTTTAGGTAATACAACTTCAACTTTATTTCCTTTTACTGTATATTTTACTCTTTGACCAGTTGAAATTAAAGTCATTTTAGCTCCTTTTGCAGGAACATTACCTTCCCAGCTTACAGTTTTTTCTAATGTTGCATCCTCATCATAACATGCAATGGCATAGCAATATTTTGAATCCTTAGATTGTGTAAAGAATACATTATCACTTTGGAATACAGGTAAAGTTCTTGTTGCATAAATAGCTTCACCGTTTTTATCCATCCATGAACCTATTTTCTCAAGACTTTCAATTTGTCCGGGAGTAAACTCACCTTCAGGAGTTGGACCAACACCTAATAATAAAGATCCTCCTTTTGCAACTACCTCAACTAATGTTTTAACAACCTGCGATGTAGGCTTATATTTATCTCCAGGCATATATCCCCATGCACCACCTAATGTAATACAGCTTTCCCATGGATGATCTAATGCTGTGTCAGGAATTCTTTGCTCAGGTGTTTGGTAGTTTTCAAATTCACCACCAACTGTACGGTCTACAATTAATAGTCCTGGCTGGTTTTTACGAGCCATTTTTGCAATACCAGGCATATCAATATCCTGACTCCATGAAGGGATTGGAGCACCCCATGCTCTTACTTCATCAGTTACTGTCTCTAAAGGACGAACCCAACCTCCATCTAACCATAATAAGTCAACATCTCCATAGTTGGTCATTAACTCCTGAATCTGGTTAAATGTATATTTCTTAAATTGATTCCATCTCCATGGATATTTATTTGCGTCGTAGTTATTATTTCTGTTTGGTGTAGCATATTTTTGCCACCAGTAATATTGACTATGCCAGTCAGGTTTAGAGAAATAGGTACCAACCATAAATCCTTGATCACGATAAGCATTTAATACATATTTCAATGCATCTTGCTTTGGATTTCCAGCAAATTTAGATTGTGTAATATTATAGTCTGTTTGTTTTGTATCCCACATACAGAAACCATCATGATGTTTAGTAGTAAAAACTAAATACTTCATTCCGGCTTTTTTAGAAGCTTCGGCCCATTGTTCCGGATTAAACTTAACAGGATTAAATTCGTTAATTAATCCGAAATACCATTTTTTATAATCATTATAAGAAATAGTACTGTCTCTTTCAATCCAGTCTTCAGAACATACTGACCAAGACTCAATAATACCAGGAACAGCATAAAGTCCCCAGTGTATAATAATACCAAACTTAAGATCTTTCCACTCTTCAAGTTTTTCAATTACCTTAGGATCCGTAGGAGCCTGATAATGTTCCGATTGAGGATGTGTATGCTGAGCTATAGAAAACTTAGCTCCGATAACAAATAAAACTAAAAAAATAACTACTAATCGCTTCATAATTCTTTATACTGAAATTTGAACTTGTGAATTGTAGCATTTTCTCCATCATCAAAATCAATGGAGAAAATGCTATATCAACTCATTAATAATCATAACAAGAAATACTTGTTATTAAAATAAACCTGTGCCTAAACCTATTGTTATTTATCTAATGGTCGATAATTAACACCCATATTATCTAACCTTTTTAGATGTACGTTTAATCTTTTCAAGAAGTCGTCATAATCCTGATGTGCTTCATCTGTCCAAAGAACTTCAGACATAGCACACAAACGAGGAAATACCATATATTCAATTTTATCCTCAGATGTAATATATTCTGTCCATACATTAGCCTGAGCACCTAAAATATGCTTGCAACTTTTTTTCTCCAATTCAGATGGAATTGGTTTAAATTCATATACTTTACTTAATGAAGTAAAACCACCTATTGATAGAGGTTCAAATTCTTCATCACCCTGAAGGTGATCAAAATAACAGAATGCGCCGGGAGTCATCACTACATCATGCCCTGAATGAGCTGCTTCAATACCACCTTCATAGCCCCTCCAGGACATAACAGTAGCTCTTTCCGGCAATCCACCTTCTAAAATCTCATCCCAACCTATTAATTTCTTTCCTTTAGATGCAACGAATTTTTCCATTCGTTTAATAAAATAACTTTGAAGTTCCATTTCGTCCTTCAAATTATTCTCTTTCATACGCTTTTGACAAAGTGGACATTTTTCCCATCTCTTCTTAGGACATTCATCTCCTCCTACATGAAGATATTCTCCAGGGAAAAGCTCTACCACTTCACTTAAAATATTTTGTAGAAACTCAAACGTTTCTTCTTTACCTGCACAATAAACATCATCACTTACCCCCCATTTTGTATAAACATCAAATGGACCTCCGGTACATGACAATTCAGGATATGCTGCTAATGCAGCCACAGCATGCCCTGGCATTTCAATTTCAGGAACAACAGTAATACAAAGCTTTGTAGCATAATCAACCACTTCTTTGATTTGTTCCTGAGTATAAAATCCACCATAAGGTGTTCCATCAAAAATTTGATTTTCTTCAACATAATGGCCCACCATGGTTTCTTTTCTAACAGAACTGATCTCTGTTAACTTTGGATATTTTTTAATCTCTATTCTCCACCCCTGATCATCAGTTAAATGCCAGTGAAATGTATTTAGTTTATGCATTGCCATTAAATCAAGCATATGCTTAACAAATTCTACTGAATAAAAGTGACGACATACATCAAGGTGCATCCCTCTCCATTTAAATGATGGTTGATCTTTAACTGTTAAAACAGGAACTTCAACTACATCACCTTTTCTATTATTTGGATAGATAACTTGTAATAAACTCTGAATTCCAAACATTAAACCTTGCTTAGAAGCTCCAACAACTTTAATGTTGCCTTCATTGATATCTAAAGTATAAGCTTCTGAATTTTCACTGATTGAAGCATCAATCAATAAATTAATTCCTTTTTGATTTGATTTCCTTTGAGCAATTTTCACATTAATATCTGTCAATGTAGAAATTTGTTCTCTCAGGTAATCTGCTAATGGCTTTATTTGATCATCAGTAAATTCAATTACATCTTTTACATCCAATTGATAAAATCCATTACCTAACTTTAATTGATTTGGAGCAGGTACAATACTTACCTGTGCCTGAACATTAAGATTTGTAATTGCGATCATACCAAGAAGTAATAATAGTTTTGAAAAGAGATTAAATACCTTCATCATTAACTTTTTTAGTTAGTTCTTTTGCAAATTATACGGGACTAAAGCTGCTGCTCCTAAAACAGGAATATCACTATTATCTGATGGAATAACAGCTGTAGTTTGTAATGCATTCTGGTGAGGAAACTTCTTTAATACTTCCTTCATATTTGCTTCAAATAATGAGAATGAATGAGATAACGATCCACCAATAATAATAGCTTCCGGTCCGTAAGCATAAATTATTGTTTCTATTAAATGAGCAACATGTTCACCTAAGCTATCAAAAGCTTTTTGCGCTTCAGCATCTCCGTTTGATGCTTTCTCTGCTAAATCTTTTCCTTCAGTATTGTAAGTTCGTTTAAAAAATTTACCACTGCAATAGTCTTCATAGTTTGAATCCTTATAATTGATTCCACCAAACTCTCCAGCCATAGATAAATTTCCTACATGAAGCTTATTATTTACTAATACTCCGGCGCCAGTTCCTGTACCCATTGCTACAGCAACCAAGTCTTTATATTGTTGTCCTTTACCAAAGAATTTTTCTCCCAAAGCAAAACAATTGGCATCATTGCCAATAAAAACCGGAAGATTAAAATAAGCTGATAAAGTTGCCTTTAAAGGAACATTCTTCCATGCCGGAATGTTTGCCACATTGTAAACAATTCCTTCCTCAACATCAATTAATCCGGGAACTCCTAATCCAATACCTTCAACTTTATCATCCAATAATTCCTCAATACCCTTTTTCAGATCATTGATGATTTCATCCTGAGATCTAAAAGCATCAGTTGAAGACTTAAACTGCTTCACAACCTTACTATCCTCAACATAGGCAAAATGCATTTTTGTTCCACCGACGTCAACACCTATGTAGCTTTTACTTGCCATACCCTTTATTTTATTTAATTAACCGGTTTAGTGCGTAGGCGTTAAAAAACTTAACGCCTACTGAAATTCAACCCTAAACTAACCCTACTCAAGATTAATATCACCTTCTGCTGATTTTTCCAGTTCACGTGCGTGTCCTAAGAATTCTTCAACAGTCATTTCTTTTACAAAGATTAATCCGTGTGCAGATCTGATCTTTGGATTTGTATTTTGATAGAAATAGTCCTTACCTAATAGTAATTGAACATTCTTTAATTGATCAACCCAGATTTTTTGTGATAGTAAACTAAACTTATCATTTAATTCGTAACTAGGGAAAGATGCATCAACCTGACTCAAGTAACAGTTTTCGAAAATCTTGTCCATAGAAGCCATTTCATCTAATGATACAGGAACGATCACATTAGCCTCATCAGGAGTAAATTTAAACCATACGTTTCTGTATCCCCAGATTCTTAATTCAGAAAGATCTTTTTCTTTTTGCCATTCTCTTAAAGCCTCTGCTGTAGCTTGTAATACTTTATAGTGAGTATCCGGTCCACTACCTTCTGGGTCAAATGCCAAACTTAAAACAGTAGGATTAACATCCTTAATCATCTTTAATAATGGCTCAACATCACGTTGTTTTTCTGGTTGCTCTGTAAAGATATCTCCTTTATAGAAACCTAAACGATTGTGAGTAATATCCTTAACAGGTACACCATAGTGAGCCCATACTAATTCTTCCTCAAACTCACGGATCATTCCCTTAAGTTTTTGGATTGCCGGAGGATTTTTCTCTCCATCATAGCTATTCTTAAGAATAGTAAGAACCTCATTAATCTTATCTCTTAAATCTGCTTCATCCTTAACAGCATAAATTTCAGTAAGAGCTCTTACGATTCTATGACACAAACCTCTTTTTTGCTGGTACTTATCATCAGCAGCCAAGTTTGTTACATAGTGATAGATATCTTTATCCCACTTGAATTTATAACCTGATTCAAAGAAATCTGCAAATTTAACCATTTGAATATCCTCTTTATCAAGTAGCGCTTTTGTATCTCTTAAAGAGTTAATAACAAATGTGTTAGTTACAGCATTAAATCCAGAAGTTAAAACCGCAAAATGGAATTTATTGCTTTCTTCCTTAACATGTTGACTGATATACGGAAGAATTCCTAATAAAATATCATCGTGGTGAGGACCAGTATGTAAAAACACCTGATTTTCTTCATGACGTAAACCTTTACTTAATTTCTCCTGAATCGAGTCAATTACAGTACCAGTAGTTTTGTCTGATAATTTAGGGATCATGCTGGTATATTTATCAGCTTTAAGATCGTCTAATAAAACGCGGTGTCCGTATTTGTTGATATTTTTACATAAGTTAATTACAGCTTTTTCACTTTTTTCGTGTGTCCACTCACCATTTTTATATGTATAATCTACATAATCAGTAAGTTTTGTTGCAGCACCTTCAGTTAAGTAAAAACGACTGTTTGGAGACTTTGCCAATACACTTGCAGGATAGATATTTGACATTGGTTGCTCCAATGACTGTTTTACTAATTCTGCTTTAGCCTCACCTGCAGCAATAATAATAGCTGTTACATCAGGATTATATGTAATTGTTTCAAGACCAATTGTAATAACTAATCTGTTAGCTGAGATTTCGATACCACCAAGGTCACCTGCAGCTACAGCTTGAGTTTCAAAGTTTGTTTCTGTTAACCTTGTAGTTGAGAACATATCAGATCCTCTTACGTTAAATGCAATGTGACCATCAGGACCAATACCTCCTAAGAAAAATCCGATACCACCTTTTTCTCTGATTTTTTGCTCATAGTTACTACACCATTGATCAATTAAAAAGATTGACTCTTGTTGTATTTTCTCTGTAGGACAAGCAGCCTCTCTATATCTTAGAGATAAATCTACCTTTCCATCAGGAAATACTTCACTAAAAGTCATTCCTTGTGCTAATGGAATTTCATCACAATTAATTAATAATGCTTTTTCTCTGTCTAAACCAAAGCTTTCAAGATAGAAGTTAACTACGTAGTTATAGAAACTATTATGTTGATGCGAAGCGATTGGGTAAAATTCATCAATCTGAACAAAATGCAATCCACCTAATTCAGGTTTCTTAACACCTTTAAGTCCCATTTTTTCTCTAATCGCAACAACTTCTTTTTCGTTCCAGTTTTTTAATAAATATTTTGTCCATTTAATAAAAAACTCTGGTGTTTTACCTGTTGGTAAACTAATAACACCTTCCGGGTTTTGTGAAACCCACTCTAAAAATCTTAATGCAGTAAATAAACCTAACTTTGGGAAATTATCCACTACAACGTACGGAATTTGTGTACTACTTTCTTTCAGAAATGATTGGGCTACGAACGCCTTTTCAACTTCTGATAATTTTGATATATCGTTCTTCATCTTATAACAATTAATTAACTTTTTCTCTTAAAGATCATTTACCATAACTTGCGATGTAATTATCAAAGATATTTTCCATCACAACCGCCAACGCTCCAAACATCCCTATTCCAGATCCAAAATTAGAAACAACAACATTGCTTATTTCACGGATCTGTTTCATTGCATGCGTATTAATCCCTTGCTGTATAGGTGTTGTTATTAATTCACCCGATTCAGCCAGCTTGCCACACAATACAATTAATTCAGGATTTAAAAGCTGGATCAAAATTGAGATTCCTTTTCCAAGATTTTTTCCGGTTTCATCCAGTATGTTGATTGCATACTGATCTCCATTTAAAGCTGCTTTTATTACGTTTTTTAATACCAAATAATTCGAACTGGATTTGTTATCCTCAAGCAGTATTGAAGTTTTACCATCTTCAACTCCTTTTTTAGCCATTTGCAAAATGGTTGTACCTGAAGAAACCGTTTCCATACATCCCAACTTACCACATCGACACAAAAGTCCGTTCTCAACCATAGGAATATGTGAAAACTCACCCGCAAAACCGGAAGCTCCTCTGTAGAGTTTACCATCCAGTACCATTCCTAATCCAATACCCCAATCGAGGTACATGACCAATACATTTTTCTTCTCTTTTGCACATCCCAATCTAAATTCAGCCAGAGCCATTGCGTTCGCATCATTTTCTATAAACACCGGACGACCAATTTTCTCTTCTAACAAACTTGCAACAGCTCCTTCTCTATAATTTAAATAAGTATGATTAATTCCATTTACTGAGTCAATTAATCCAGGCATACTAACACCTATTCCCAAGAGCTTTTTTCGATCAACACCTGAACGTGCAATAAACGAATTGATCGTTTCTACAATTAATTCTAATGTTTCCTTATTATTATTGAGCTCAATAGAATATTCTTCTATATCAGTTACCTGCTGATTTTCTGCATTAAATATGGCGATCTGAGTTTTGTAAATACCCATCTCAATACCCATCACGTAAAAACTATCCGAAGTAACACCATATAAATCAGGCTTTCTCCCCCCTATCGATTCCCCTTGACCTTTTTTCTCTACAATCTTTTTATCTACCATCTCGCCTAATATAGTCATCATATTAGGTGCACTAATCTTTAAACGCTTACATAGTATAGATGTAGTTTGTGGGCCTTCTATATATAATATCTTAGCAATCCTTATTTGCTGAACATACCTTTTCTTTTCAACCCCAGCTAACTGGTTCACAAATTCTGTTTCAAATTGAAAGTTATTCATAGGAGTTTCATAAATGTTTTCGTTTTGACAATGTAAAAGAAGTACTTTTTTATTTATCATCCAAGACTTTTATAATTTTTTTAGTAAAGTAGTGTGTTTTTTTTAATATTTTTATATATTTGTCCTATCATTTTTCCCAGACATCAATTTCTATTATTAATAAATAAGAATCATCTAGATTAAATTATGAATTCCAAAATATTAGAAATTTGTGCTTTTTCACTAGATGCATGTATCATTGCAGAAAAGGCAGGTGCAAATAGAATAGAGCTATGCGCTGCTCCAGGAGAGGGCGGTACAACTCCTTCTTTGGGGTTAATGAAGATGGCATGTCAAATGGTTTCTATTCCAATAGTTGCCTTAATAAGACCCAGAGGTGGAGATTTCAATTATTCTGCTGAAGAATTTGAAATAATGAAGTATGACATTCTGATGGCAAAAGAAGCAGGATGCAAAGGAATAGCATTGGGTATTTTAAACGATGATAATAGTATTGATATCAATCGAACCAAGGAATTGGTAGAATTAAGCCATCCACTTCCTGTTACTTTCATACGAGCATTTGATCTTACCCCAAATCCTATTAAAGCAGTGTTGGACATCATTGAAACCGGATGTAAAAGAATATTGACATCAGGTCAAAGATTAAGAGCTGAAAGTAACATACCTCTCTTACAAGAGTTAATCAGTATCGCTGGTGATAAAATAATTATAATGCCAGGATCGGGAATCACAGATAAAAATCTCCCAATTTTAATGTCTCATCTGAATACTACAGAATTCCATTCTTCTGCAAGAATTTCTTTTTCAGAAGATAACCTGAGCACTTTTGGTTTTGGGGTTAGTGTAAGTTGTAGTCCTTTATCTATTCAAAATATGACATATCAGTTGAATGCGCATTTTGAATCTCATAACTTTATACATACTAAATAACTAAGAAAACATATTAATAATGAAGAATAAGGTAAGATTCACGAAGGTAAAAACCAGCCTGATAGTTATGGGTATTATGATTTTATCTACGAACCTGAAAGCACAGGTTGATAAATTCAGAGACTGTAGCTTATCTATTGAAGAAAGAGCTCAAGACTTACTAGGTAAATTAACTTTAGAAGAAAAAATTTCGCTATTGGGATTTAACTCTCCTGCAGTTGACAGATTACAAATACCTGCCTATAATTGGTGGAATGAAGGTTTACATGGAGTTGCAAGAGCTGGTCAGGCTACTGTTTTCCCTCAGGCAATTGCTTTAGCTGCTACTTTTGATACCGAAATGGCACAATCTGTTGCTGATGCTATTTCTACGGAAGGACGTGCTAAATACAACTTAGCGATTGCTCAGGACAGACATTTACAATATATGGGAATCAACTACTGGACTCCCAACATTAATATATTCAGAGATCCAAGATGGGGTCGTGGTCAGGAAACATATGGTGAAGATCCATTTTTAACAGGAAAAATGGGTAGTGCTTTTGTAGCTGGATTACAAGGATCAGACAGCGAGCACTATAAAATTGCTGCTTGTGCAAAACACTTTGCGGCACACAGTGGACCTGAAGCTATCAGACATGAATTTAATGCTATTGTTGACGAAAAAGATTTAAGAGAAACATATCTACCTGCATTTAAAACATTAGTTGACAATGGAGTATCAGCTATAATGTGTGGGTACAACAGATTAAATGGTGAGCCATGCTGTACCAGTCCTACTCTACTAGAAGATATCCTTACTAAAGAATGGGGTTTTAAAGGACAAATTACAACTGACTGTGGAGCTTTAGAAGACATTTATTTACGTCATAAAAGTACTCCAACAAGTGTTGAAGTTGCAGCAGAAGCTATTAAAGCGGGCATGAATATGGATTGCTCGGAATTGATCCAGAAAGATGCAATGGAAGCCATCAACAAAGGACTAATTTCAGAAGAAGATATTAATAAATCTATCTACACAACTATCATTACTCAATTAAAATTGGGTATGTATGACAAACCTGAAAATTCTCCTTATGCAACTTTTGGAGCTGATAGTATCAACAATCAATATCATGTTGACCTTGCATTAAAAGCTGCTGAAAAAAGTATGGTTTTATTAAAGAACAACGGAATTCTTCCTTTAAAAAGAGAAGCAATTGGTTCATTGATGGTTGCTGGTGAAAATGCAGCAAACATGAGCACATTAGTAGGTACTTATCATGGTGTTTCAGCTAATATGGTTACTTACATTGAAGGTATTGTAAATAAATCAGGTCCGTCAACTGCAGTACAGTACGACCTTGGTTGTAGTTATGCAGATACTGCTCACTTTGGAGGTACATGGGCTGCCAGTTTTACTGACGCTACTATTTTAGTACTTGGCTTAACTCCTTTAATGGAAGGTGAAGATGGAGATGCTTTTCTTTCTAAACACGGAGGTGATAAAGCTGATTTAAGCATTCCTAAAGCTCATTTAGCTTACTTAAAAGCAATGAGAGCATATCATGATAAACCAATCATTGTGGTTTTAACCAGTGGAAGTGCAATTGATGTTGAGGCTGTAGAACCTTATGCTGATGCTATTATTCTTTCATGGTACTCTGGTGAGCAAGGAGGAAATGCTTTAGCTAATATCTTGTATGGAGATACTTCTCCTTCAGGAAAACTTCCTTTAACTTTCTATAAGTCTGTTGAAGATTTACCTGATTATAAAGATTATAGCATGAGCAACAGAACTTACAGATATTTTACTGACGAAGTAGCTTATCCTTTTGGTTTTGGTTTGAGTTATACTGACTTTAATTATACATGGAAACAAAAACCTGCTGAAAGAGTTAAATCGGGTGACAAAATATCATTTAATGTTACAGTTGAAAACTCAGGAGAGTACGATTCTGACGATGTTGTTCAAGTATACATTCAATATCCAAACATGGAAAGAATGCCTGTAAAAGAGCTGAAAGCTTTTAAACGTACTTCTTTAAAATCTCATTCATCTAAAGATATTGAATTCACAATCAGTACTAATGATCTAAAAAAATGGGATTTAAGTCACAGCAAATGGAAATTGTATAAAGGTGATTATAAAATTCTTGTTTCAAAAAATGCAAACGAGCCTGTACTTGTCCACAAGTTCGTAATTAAATAATTTTTTCATTGTTCGTAGGTTAAATTTGGTTATCGAAGGTTCAGGGATACTTTAAAATTAAAAAATTATGCAGAAGTCTATTTTAATGTGTGTATTTATTATTATCGTTTCCGCTTGTCAAAACAAAAATATTAAGGTATTCCCTGAACCTTCTTCAAAACCCAATGCGGCCCAACAAAAGCAGATTAACAGAAAATACGGCATGTTTATCCATTTTGGCATCAATACTTTTGTTGACCAGGAATGGACTGATGGTTCTGTTCCTGCAATAGAATATAATCCGGATACTATTAAAGCAGAGCAATGGGTACAAACTGCCAAAGAAGCCGGAATGAAATACATCATCCTGATTACAAAACATCATGATGGATTCTGTTTATGGGACAGTCAATATACTTCATATGACGTTGCAAATTCAGGAAACAAAACTAATGTAGTAGAAGAAGTTGCAAAGGCTTGTAAAAAATACAATATCAATTTAGGATTATACTATTCTCTTTGGGATAGAAAAGCTAACGGAAATACATACATTAATAAAAACCATCCTTTAATGTACCCTAAAGATTCATTGCTTGATAAACAATACAATGAATACATGATCAAACAGATCAATGAATTAATTAATATTACAGAAAAATACACCAACGTAGTTGAGTTTTGGTTTGATGGAGGTTGGGCTAAAGAAAATTACAGATGGCCTTTAGAAGATTTATACACTACTATCAAATCAAGAGAACCAGAGTGCCAGATTGGTATAAACTGGTCTATCGGACTACCTGAGAACCCTGATTACCATGCGGTTTATCCCAATGATCAAAAAGAAAGCTATCCAATACGCTACTTCCCTAGTGATTTTAGACTAGGCGATCCGATGTTACCCGCAGAAAAAGATCCAAAGTTATTTACACACAACAACAAAACTTATTACATGCCATGGGAGTCTACCGTTTGTATGAGTCAAATGTGGTTTTGTAATTCAAATGACACAACATATAAGTCTATCGAAGAACTTGAAGAAGTTTATTATAAAGCAACAGCTCAGGATAACATCCTGATATTAAACTGTCCTCCAAATAAAAATGGAGAAATGAGGGAAAAGGACATTGATCTCCTAAAGCAATTAAAAAACAAAGTTAAACCCGGATAGGCATTAAATCTAGAACATCCAAATTCTCTTCAAGAGAAGCATTTATATATCTTTTAAAAAACACAAAGAAAAAAATCATAAAAACTATACAGATGAGACTATCAATCAGAAAAATTATTTTCCCTTTGATAACAGGAGCAATTCTGGCAAGCTGTTCTTGTCCTGAAAAGCAGGATAGCAGCAGGTTATCAAGTTACATCGATCCTTATATAGGAACGGATTATCACGGACACGTATTTTTAGGTGCAAACGTCCCATTTGGAGCTGTTCAGGTTGGACCTACAAATTACATTCAAGGTTGGGACTGGTGTTCAGGATACCACTACTCAGATTCTATCATGACAGGATTTTCACAAACACACTTAAGTGGAACTGGAATCGGAGATCTTGGAGATGTATTAATCACTCCTTATACAGGAGAAGTAAAAGTAACTCCGGGAACAGTTGAAAAACCAATGTCGGGTTATGCTTCAAAATATACTCATGATAAAGAAACTGCTATAGTTGGATATTATAGTGTAGATTTATTGACTTATGATATTAAAGCAGAATTAACAGCTACTGAGCGAACTGCTTTTCATAAATATACATTCCCTAAAAACGATCAATCTCACATTGCTATTAATCTTGATTTAGGTATTGGTTGGGATCGTCCTTCTAAATCTCAACTTTCTGTACTTAATGATTCAACTATTATTGGTTACAGATTTTCTACAGGTTGGGCCAAAGATCAGCGTCTGTATTATGCAATCCGCATGTCAAAACCAATTCAGAATATTAAACTATTCAGACAAGATCAACAACTTGAAGGAACCTCTATTGAGTCTGATAGCTTAATGGCTGTAATCTCCTTCCCTACTGAGGATAAAGAGCAAATTATGCTTAAAGTTGGTATCTCACCTGTAAGCGGAGAAAATGCTTTGGAAAATATCCAGAAAGAGAATGCAGGTTGGGATTTTGATGCTATTGTAGCTCAGGCACAAACTAAATGGGATGATGAATTATCAAGAGTAACCATTACAAGCTCTGACGAAGCAAAACTTCGTACTTTCTATACTGCAATGTATCATGCATATACAGCTCCGGCTTTATTTAATGATGCCAATGGAGATTACCGAGGAACAGATAAAAAAGTATACCAAAACGCAAGCTTCAACAATTATACAATTTTCTCATTATGGGATACATACAGAGCTGCTCATCCTTTTTATACTTTAACTCAAAAAGAGAGAGTATCTGATATGGTAAATTCGATGCTTGCTATTTACCAACAACAAGGTAAACTTCCAATCTGGCCATTACATGGTAGCGAAACTGATTGTATGGTTGGTTATAGTGCAGTATCTGTTGTTGCTGATGCTATTTTTAAAGGATTCCCAAATATCGATAAAAATCTGGCTTTAGAAGCAATGAAGGCTTCTTCTACTCGTGATGACTATGGTATGAAATATATGAAGTCAATGGGTTTTATTCCTTGTGAATTAGAAAAAGAATCTGTTTCTAAAGCATTAGAATATGCTATCTCTGACTGGAGTATTGCTGAATTAGCAAAAGATTTGAATCAAAAAAAGGATGCTGAATATTATACTAAAAGATCAAAAGCTTATGAACAATATTTCGATAAAGAAACACAGTTTATGAGAGCCGTAAAATCTGATGGAAACTTCCGAACTCCATTTAATCCATTCCACTCAATACACGAATGGGGTGATTATACAGAAGGAAATGCATGGCAATATACATGGTTAGTTCCTCAGGATGTAAAAGGTTTAATTAGTTTATTTGGTTCTGATGAGGCTTTCACTCAAAAATTGGATAGCTTATTCATTGTTAAAGGCGATATGGGTGAACAAGCTTCAGCTGACATTAGTGGATTAATTGGAATGTATGCTCAAGGAAACGAACCTAGTCATCATATTCCATATTTATATTCTTTTGCCGGACAACAATGGAAAACAGCTCAGTTAGTGCGCAGAATCATGGATGAAATGTACACTGATAAACCAGATGGACTTTGTGGAAATGAAGATTGCGGACAGATGTCAGCATGGTACTTACTTTCTTCTATGGGATTATATCAGGTAAATCCTGCAAACGGAGTATTTGTTTTTGGTTCTCCTCAGTTTGATGAAGTAAAAATTAAGCTTGAAGACAATAAATCATTTAAAGTAAAAGCATTAAATCAGGCTAAAGAAAACATCTATATTCAAAGTGTTACTCTTAATGGTGAAGCCATCAGTCGTTCGTACATCACTTATGATGAAATCATGAAAGGCGGAGAATTAGTGTTTGAAATGGGCAGTACTCCAAATAAAGAGTTTGGTAAAGAATTAGAAAACAGACCTTATTCTGAACTTAAATAACAATGAATTCAAAAGCCATTATAAACAGTATATATTTTCTATTTTCATTATTTGCTTGTGCATCATTGCATGCACAAGCAAATATCAATGCAGTTAATATAGATTCGTGTTATATAAATAAAGAAGGTCCCACAAGCAGCTGTCATGCATCAACCTTAGTCGAAGTTGAAAAAGGAAAAATAATGGCAGCATGGTTTGGTGGTACATACGAAGGAGCTAAAGACGTTGGAATTTACTTATCTACTTATGATAAAAATTCCTGGTCGGAACCTATATGCGTTATAAAGCCATTGATTCAGAACAATGACACATTACCTTGTTGGAATCCTGTTCTTTTTAAAAGTAAGGCGAACAAGCTATATCTTTTTTATAAGGTAGGAAAAAATCCAAGAGAATGGTTTGGGGCCATGATTTCTTCTCTGGATAATGGAAAAACATGGAGTAAAACAACTTACTTACCTGAAGGATTTCTTGGTCCAATAAGAAATAAACCGATTGAAATTCAACCTGGAAAAATTATTTGTGGCTCCAGCACAGAGAGTGTAGATGATAACAAATGGAGAGTTCATGTTGAAGTATACAATGAAAGTAAGAACAAATGGAAAAAAATTGATGTTCCAAACAGTTCAAACTTTGATGTAATTCAACCAACTTTTATTGTACATCCGAATAATAAAATTCAGATGTTATGCAGAAGCAAACACAACACAATAATCACTAGTTGGTCTAGTAACTTTGGTAAAAAATGGAGTGATATGGACTCATTAAGTGTTGTGAATTCTAATTCAGGAATTGATGCCATCGATATTAATCAAGAATTATTTTTAGTGGTAAACAATCCTCTAAAACATGGCACTGAGTGGTATATAGGACGCAACATCTTAGATGTTGAATTTTCTAAAGACGGAATACAATGGCAAAAATTGTTTGATTTAGAAAACCATGAGAAAGGAGAATTTAGTTATCCTGCAATCATTCAATCGTCTGATAATAAAATACATATATTATATACATACAATAGAAAATTTATTAAGCACGTATCTTTTGACATAAGGTAAAACTGCTATTTTTCGTTGACAATAGGTGGTAGCACCCGGAATCATAAACAATCATTTCTCTCCTTGTGGTTCCGGGTGCTTATTTTTTATAGATAACCCATCCCGATCCTTTATCTCTCCTGCCTTTCTCAGAGAATACTTTGCAACAACAGGCCCTATCAACTCATAAATAATTGTGGTGCCCATTATTGTAGTTAGTAATATCTCGGCAATATCAACAAAATATTCGTTTTTATAGATGCTTAAAACCAATCCGATTACTACACCCGCCTGAGGCAATAATCCTCCTGCTGTATATTTCTGAATTTTTCTGTCGGCTTTAACTAATTTAGCACCCCAGTTAGCTCCCAACATCTTTCCTACTACACGTAGTACAACAAATAGTAAAATAAGTACTGTTGTTTGAGGTATCGTTGTAATATCAAGATGCAATCCACTTAAAATAAAAAAGAAAAGAAATATCAAATCCTCAGTATATCGGCGTAGTATTCTAAAAATAATTTTTTGCTGACGACATTTATTTACAACAACCATCCCCATAGTCATGGAAACCAGCAAAGAATCAATTTTTAAGCTATCTGCAACTCCTACACTAAATATAATAAGCGCAAAAATAATAACAACCCACTGCCCTTCTGTAACTATTTTGTATCGCTTTGGTAGATAATCTATCACTACACCAATAATCAATCCTACTAACAAAGCCGTAATAACTTCATAAAATGAATTTAAAACCGGATTCCCTAATAATCCCGAATAAGTCCCTGTAAAAATAAAGATGACGGCAATGGTTAAACTAAACAATAGAATACCCAATACATCATCCAATGCTGTTACCCCCAATATGGTATCTGTTACTTTTCCTCTGGCTTTATATTGATGAATAACCGCCAATGTAGCAGCTGGTGCGGTAGGACTTGCTAATGCTCCCAGAAGTAAAGCAAGTAAAAATAAGGTGATCATATCAAATGGAAGAACCTTAGGAAATAGCAATCCAAAACCAATTACGCCTGCTGCAATCAATAAGTATGGAAGAAAGCTTGCCAGTAAAGTTATACTTATAATCTCTTTTTCATGAGCTTTAATTTTCGACCATTTTAAGGATCCCCCAACTTCGAAGGCTATAAAAGCCAAACAAACTTCCATTATCGGATGGGTGGAAATAATAATTTCCTCACTAACAAATGGTATTGTATTCGGGCTAAAAATAATACCTGTTGTAATGTATGCTATAATTTTTGGTAAGCCTAACTTTTCAAAAAGCCAACCTGCAGAATAGCCAATGATTAACAATAGTCCTATGATAAATAAAACATTCATTAATATTCAATTTACGACAAAACTTATTGTATTGAAAGATTTGACTAAATATTGGCATTTATTTTAAATAGTACTTCAAATTAGTAATCAAACATATACGTAGACTTCATAAATTATTAATCATAGAATATATTTTAGAATAACTGAAGTTGATTATATTTGGACCACAAAAGGAATTATACCGCCTTTGTTTAAAACCTAACTACTATGAAATATTTGAGAAAACTAAAATTAAAATTTATTGAAGTCTTAAGCGCTGAACTTTCAATACACAAAGTTGCTCTTTCCTTTGCGATTGGTATAATTTTAGGAACTATTCCTTTCTTTCTTGGCGTAAATATTTACTTAAGTATATTTTTTGCATGGCGATTAAAATTAAATCATGTGTTAGTGCAATTAGTAACCAATATTGTTTATCCTTTACAGCTTTTACTTTTTATTCCATTCCTAAAAACCGGCACTCTACTATTTTCCAGTGATGAAGTTTTCTTCTCTGCCAACTATATTCTGATGCTATTTAAAGAAAATACATTGGGTGCTATTAAAGTTCTTGGTGTATGGAATATTTATGGTTTGCTTCTGTGGTTAATCGTTTCAGCTTTATCGATGCCGGTTTTATATTGTATTTCAAAAGTAGTATTAAAGAAACTAGACCTATTACCACAAACAGTAAGTACATTTCAATAAAGATGAATATAAATCATCAATGTTATTCGTTAAATTATAAAGTAATAAGGTTTATGTTTTATCATTTATCCAGGCTATTAAGGTTGCCTTTAAAAAATAAGGTTTATCTATAATATTGGGTATTTTTTTAATGTTTAAAATAATATTCCATCATGTTCATAAATAGATTTAAGCTCTTAAAAAGAGGCAAAACCTTATTCCAATTTTTAACCTTAGTAGTATTTAAAGCAAATAAATAATAACCTTATTAAATTATTATAGAATAAATTAACCCAAAACACATTTTTCTGATAATAAAAAAGATACTATTTTTATTTTATATTGCAACAAACCTATAAAAACCAACTCCTATGAAAATTGAATACAATAATTTATTTACACATTTTATCTTCACTACCTATAAAAGGGAACAAATTATTGAAGAGCAATTTCGAATACGTATTGAAAAATATATCACAGGAATTGTTAACAATAATAATTCAAAATTATATGCCATATATGCAAATCCAGACCATGTACATTTTTTAATTTCACGTTCTCCTGATATATCTGAAAATAGAATAGCAAATGTAATTGCTGATAGTTCCGAAAAATTTATTAATGACAATAAGTTAGTTAAAGGTGGAAGATTCTATTGGCAACAATCAGCTTCAGCCTTCTCGGTTTCGAAAAATGATGTTGATAAAGTATGTAAATATATTTACAATCAACCTGAGCATCATAAAACAACAACCTTTTCTGAAGAGTATGATTTATTTATAAAACACTATCAAAAAACAATTGAAATTGATAAAAAATAAGCTAATAAGGTTTATGATATATATTCATTCAGGCTATTAAGGTTGGCTATTATAAATAAGGTTTATCTATTATTATTGAATACTCTTCTTTAAAATTATAGAATTTTGAAATATAAAACTCAATGAACTAACAGCTTTAACATTAATGAATTTGAACCATTAAAAAGAAAGCAAAACCTTATTCTAATTTTCAACCTTAGTAGAATAGATACAGTATTGTTTGATAACCTTATTATCTTATGGATTGTTACTTTTTATCTTTAAAAAACTTTTCAAATCCTTCTAGAATAATAAAACAGATTGGTACTTATAGGAGCCATATCCTTTCATCAAACACTATCGAAAAACAATTGAAATTGATAAAAAATAAGGTAATAAGGTTTATGATATAGATTCATTCAGGCTATTAAGGTTGCCTTTGATAAATAAGGTTTATCTATTATTATAGATACTCTTCTTTAAAATTAAGAATTATGAAATATAAAACTCAATGAAAATACTGCTTTAATATTACTGAATTTCAACCATTAAAAAGAAAGCAAAACCTTATTTTAATTTTTAACCTTAGAAGAATAAAAATAGTAAAGTTATTTCACCTTATTATCTTATTAATAATCACTTGCCTATTAATCCTATATAAAATAGCTCACATTTACTTCCCTTGAATTTTCTTATTATCACCTATCATAAAAAACGCAACTAAAATACCAATCAAGGCCATAATTGCACCTAAATAATACGCACCAAACAATCCATACAACGAATAACCAATCCCTATAATTAATGGACCTATCGTTTGTCCTATACGTATCACCATTCCATTAATTGACATAAAAATACCTCGTTGATTATCGGGAGCCAGATTTGCAACAGTAGTATGTAAACTAGGAATATTTAATCCCTGAGCAGAACCAAATAACAATATTGGTACTATAAAAAATACCAACGAATTAATGCTTGGCATCATAACGGTTACAATAAAATACAATATAAAAGCCACCTTTAACAAGGTCAAACTACCATATTTCCATGTTAATTTACCTACTTGCGAAGCCAATATAGCTGTAGTCAGCGAGCTCAATGATAACAACATCCCTATTTTGGGAGGAGTCAATCCAAATTTATGATCTAACAAAAATGGTAAGTATGTTATAAATGGACCATATAAAATAATAAAAGTTAGAATACCCAGAATAAAAACAGCAATAACCTCTTTTCTTGTAATACTAACAGATAACTCTTTAGCATACTGTCTAAAATTAGCCATCTTTTCAATTTCAGGTTCCTTAATCCCAAATATTACAAATAACCCAACAGGTACGGCCAACAAAGGAATAATAAATGGATAATTCCATGCAATTCCGGCTAAAATCCCTCCCACCAAGGGATATGAAGCGGTTGATAAACTCAATACACTTGCGTTATATCCCATCGCCTGAGGACGTAATTTCCCTTTAAAAAAATCGCCAATTAATGTTGTATTTAGTGAGGCCAACGGAGCAGCTCCAATTCCTTGAATAACCCTTAATAATAAAATATAATGGTAATTACGAACAAAGAAAATGGCAAATCCAGATATGGCAAATAAAAATAACGATGGTATTAAAACTGTTTTTCTACCCAATCTATCTGCTATAATTCCTCCTACCGGAGTTAAAATTATACCAGGAAAAGTAAATGCACTAATTAAAAAGCCTACTTGAGTCTTAGTTAAGTTAAAAACCTGGGATATTTTGGGTAGTGCAGGGGTTATACTTGCCACCCCCAAAACACCAATTAATGTGATACTAAAAATTACATAAAGTCTTTTATCTTTTAAAAGATTAATCTCCTGATTCATACAATAATTATTCTTACTATTAATCTATATTGTGTTCAATCCACAATAAATTATCTGTTTTAAAACCAATATTATTTGCTAATTCCAGATATTGATGTTTAATTGTTTCAGGTATAGTCTTCTCCCTGGATAAGATCCATAAATATTCCAGATTCTTGCCTGATATTAATGCATACTTATACTCCTGATCCAATGCTATTACATTATATCCCGAATAGAATGGCCCAAAGAAACTAACTTTTAGCATAGCAACCTCATCATCTTTAACAAATTTTGCTTTTCCAACAGCTTCTCTCCACTCTTTTTCCTCATAATCATAACCTCTGTTTACTACCTTAATTGATCCATCCTTATTTAAAGAATATTCAGCTGTGGTATTATTTAATCCTCTCTCAAACTTAAAGTCGAAACGGGCAATCTCATACCATTTACCCAGATACTTTTCTTTATCAAAAGGACTAACTGCCTCTACCCCTTCCGGAATAGAGGAACATGAAAATATAGTAAACATACTTAATAATAAGAATAATGTTTGTTGTTGTTTTCTTAACTTCATTCAGGTCATTTTTATTAGCAATTACTTATCCATGCGCTCAATTTTATAAATATCCTCTCTACGATCTTTAAGGTTTCTTACACTACCAAACTGATTTAACTCCCTTAACATATCTATATCCACATCAGCGATCAAAATCATCTCAGTATTTGGTGTTGCCTCGGCTTTTATACCATTAGTAGGGAAGGCAAAATCACAAGGTGTAAACACCATCGACTGAGCATATTGAATATCCATATTATGAACTTTTGGCAGGTTACCCACACTACCCGCAATAGCAACATAACACTCATTTTCTATAGCTCGGGATTGAGCACAGTAACGCACCCTTGAATACCCGTTTTGTGTATCGGTTAAGAATGGAACAAAAAGAATATTCATTCCCTCATCAGCTAACATTCTACTTAATTCAGGAAATTCAACATCATAACATATTAAGACACCAATCTTACCACAGTCTGTGTCAAAAGTTTTCACCTTTGTTCCTCCCTGAAGTCCCCAAACTTTAACCTCATCAGGCGTTACATGAAGCTTTTCAAAACGTTCAATACCTCCATCTCTTTTACACAGATAACCTACATTAAACAGATTTCCATCAACAATTTCAGGCATGCTACCTGTAATAATATTAATGTTATAGGATATAGCCAACTCCGAAAAACGTCTGATAATTTCTTCCGTATATCCGGCCAATTTCCTAATAGCCTCAGGTTCTGAAAGGTGATTATACTTAGACATTAAGGGGGCATTAAAAAACTCCGGAAATAAAGCAAAATCCGATCTGTATCCCGACACTGCATCCACAAAATACTCTACCTGCTGCATCAACTCATCCATATCTTTGTACAAACGCATTTGCCATTGCACAAGACCTAATCGTATAATACTTTTAGTTGAAGTAGCTTTATTGTTTTCCTTCTCATAATATACATTATCCCATTCTAAAAGAACAGCATACTCTTTCGACTCTTTATCTCCTTCCAGATATCCTTTTAAAACTCTGGCCGGGTGAAAATCATTTGAGACCTGAAAGTTTAATACAGGATCATGGATCTCCTTATTTCTAACCTTATCGATATATTGTCGTGGAGTTAGCTTATCAGCATATTGGTAATAATTTGGAATTCTACCTCCAAAAACAATTCCTTTAAGATTCAGCTTTTCACATAACTCTTTTCGGTAATCATATAATCTTCGTCCCAAACGTAATCCTCTGAATTTTGGTCGAATAAATACATCTATTCCATATAAAATATCACCTGAATCAGTGTGCGTATTAAAAGTATAATTACCGGTAATCTGATTGTAAGTATGCTTATCATCAAATTTTGAATAATCAACAATGATACTCAGAGCACAACCTGCCAATTCGCCATCTACCTTAATAGCTACCTGCCCCTCAGGAAACTTTTCTACAAGTGTTTTTATATGATGTTCTTTCCAATATGCATTTGGCATATTAGAATAGGCTTCAATCATCGCATCTTTTATTTCCTGGTAATCTTCAATTTTAAGAAATACCAATTCAATATTATCTATTGAATGAATATCTTTTAGATCCATATTTATAATATTATTTTATTGATTATTAACCAAATGACCTGAATACAAACAATTTCCAGAATCGTGACTAATATATGAAATCATGTATTCTTAGCAATACTTATTTAATAAAACTATAAACAATATCAGAGCTTTTAAATTAATCTTACATACTTTATAACATGATATACTAAGGTTGTATATATCAGTTAATAACCCGGTGTTTTCAATTAATGAAGAAGTAAGACAATAATAATATATTTATATTTAGATTATTAATAATCATGCAACTTTTAAACAAATTAACCTTTACTAAGTTTAATAATTGACTATTATTTCGCAATATAAATTAGTAATCTTCTATAATTTAATTGCGTATCACACTTATACTTTACCCTATTGATTACTATCTTAATAAATAAACATACATTATTATTGATTGACTTAAAAAAATAATAAGATGATTTACAGAAAATTAAAAAATACAGACTTAGAAGTTTCAGCAATCACATTTGGAGCCTGGGCTGCCGGTGGATGGATGTGGGGAAAAACAGAACGTTCTGAAGCTATTAAAGCAATTCAGGCAGGTTATGCTGAAGGTATGACTTCAATAGACACAGCTCCTATATACGGACAAGGAACAAGTGAAGAAATAGTTGGAGAGGCCATTAAAGGAATTCCCAGAGATAAAATTCAGATACTTACAAAATTTGGAATGCGCTGGGATTTAGATTCTCCACAAGGTGATTTTGCAATGAAGAGTCAAAATAACCAGGGTAAGGATATTGATATTTATAAATATGTCGGCAAAGAAAGCGTAATTAAAGAGTGTGAAGACAGTTTAAAACGTTTAGGAACAGATTATATTGATTTATACCAAATTCACTGGCCTGATTCGACAACTCCAATCGATGAAACATTTGAGGCTGTTGCAAAATTAATTGAACAAGGAAAAGTTCGCTATGCAGGTGTATGTAATTACAATGTAATGCAAATGAAACAGGCTAACAACGTTGTTTCTTTAGCATCTAACCAAGTTCCTTATAGTATGGTTAACAAAAAAATAGAAGACGATATTCTTCCTTATTGCCTGGATACAGAAACATCTGTTTTAGCATACAGTCCCATGGAAAGAGGTTTACTTACGGGAAAAATAACTCCGGGATATATTTTTCAGGAAGGCGATCACAGAGCTAATCACCCTCATTTTACTGAAGAATACATTCAAAAAACAAATGCGTTTTTATCTAAGATAAAACCCATTGCCGATGAAAAAGGAGCTACTTTAGCTCAACTTGTATTACGATGGACTATTGAAAAACCAGGAATTACAGTTGCTTTAGCTGGAGCCAGAAACGCAGAACAATCCATACAAAATGCAAGAGCAGCTAAATTTGAGATTACTGCTGAGGAATTTAAATTTATTGCAGACCTTGTAAAAGATTTATAAGATGTACAAAACTACTTCCTGGGGACTATAATTCTTCAGGAAGTAATTGATTTTCTTTTATACTAAGAAATTAATAGAAGATATCTTTATTCATCATATACAATAACGCCTCTGGTTGAAAAAGATAATCCCTGTTGGCCATAAGTAGAAATCATAACAGCTTCAAACAAGGGCGGATTTTTGGAATCTTTTATTGACCAATCAAACAAAAAGTTAGCACCGGAACCTCCTTCTTTATCTTCTTCCGGGATTACGATTTCAACAGTTTCCAATGGTTTAATAAATATAGGTTCGCTCAAATACTGGCGAATGTTATTTCCACTGGTATTATAGTAATCTGCTTTTGTAATAAAAATAGAATCCTTAGTAGATACATTTCTAATACTAACAGTAATCGTTAAATCAAATGTTTTATGCTCTTGCGTATGATAAATATGCGAATAAACAGGCAAATAGGTTTTACCTTGGGTAAGACTATCTATATCTACATTTATTGCTTTTCTATTTTCCAGATTCACCTTCGGTAATTGACTTATTTCTGTATGTTTTTGACAAGATGATAAAATCAACAGAACCAATAATGCATTAAGAAGTGCTTTTGTCATACCTTTTCGTTTTTACCAAAGTTATAAATACTAACTAATTATTAAGGAATATGTATAATATATATTTAGATGTTAAATTTGATTTATATCTATTGCACACATGAATTCATAATAACCTACAAACCAATATTCAATAACAATAAAGGTGATCTTATAATTGGACAACCACCCTTATACCATATTAAAATATGACAAGAACGGTAATCTTAAGGTTGATGATCGGTATTTGTTCGGTTACTATATAGCGATGGCTATCCGATCACAATCCGATGACTATCCGATAAAATACCATTGCTGACCCGATGCATATCCGACGCAGAGTACAAGCAATACCATTAAAATACCGAATACGGAATAATTTTCTTTAATTATCCGGATTTTTAGAATAATTATTACTTAAAACTGCAGAATTTGGAATAATTACTCCCTACTAAACAAAATATTGATTTATAAATTCCAAATATCAAAATAGATATCACTAATTTACAATACATTAACACTAATAAATAGTAACGGTAAAATTACCGTTATTTTTTTGTCCTGTATATTGATTTAATTTAGCTACTATAAGATGTTAGAAAAAAATCAATAATCATGGATAAAACATAAAGAAAATAATACGATATAAAAAAAGCGCCTAAATACTTTCGTATTGAAAGGCGCTCCAATTATTAAAATTAAACCATGTATTTAAAACAATATCAACTTACTCTACAATTAATGTAAATGCATCTTTAACAAACTGATCACCATTAACATTAGAGACTTTGACAGTTAAATAATAACGTCCTGGTTCTAAAGTATTTTCATAAGGAATATAAAGAACACCTATTCCTTTAAGTTCTACATTGTCAAATACACTTTGGGCATTACCATCATCTGTATTAACCTCAGAAAGAGAATAAGAAATTGGATCAGTACCTTCAACCCCCTGGATTTCCGTAGAAAACCATGGCGTTTGATATTTAATACGCGAAGCATCTAAACTTGGATCTAAAACAGTGCGAATCACCATTGAATCAGGCAAATAACCAGCTTCTTCAGTTATTAAGTAACCTATTTCACCTTTTTCGCAACTTGCCAACCAAAAGCCTAATGATACTATAACTAATAATATTATTTGTTTCATATGTTTAAAATTTATCTTTAAAGGCCATATGGAACTCACCACAAATAAACTTTTTCTATAAAAAAAATTTAATCTCATGGTTCGTTTCAAGAATATACCTTTAAAATGGACTAAATGAATGAGTGTAACTTAACGCATGTACCACACCCGAATTGGTTTGAATATTAGTAGAAACCAACTGAACGGTTTTAGAGGTACTAAAAGACTGAGCAAAAGTACTTACAGGTCCGGCATCAACAACAGCTCCATAATCAGACTTTCTTCGGAAAAGACGTACTGAATTCCCATTTGTATTTTCGACCAAAGTACCACCTTCATTTGTAGTTGTACCTTTCACTTCAAAGTCTATATCTTCCCAGGTATATTCAATGGGTATGATATAATCCTTAATATACTCTTCACATATTTCTACCGGAATATCACTTACGGTTTCATATCCATTATCCAGCATAAATTTGCGAATAGAATGATTTGTAACACCTAAAAATGTAAATCTATCCTGTGCATCGGTTGATTCTGATTGAAACAACGATTCCATTCCTGCTCGAGAGATAACTAACATGGTGCTATCCCAATTGTAAGAACTTGTTTGAAAATACTCCCACATAGACATATCTAAATTGCCATCTGCTATTCCAGTGTCTATATAATAATCATCTTCACAGGCGACTAATGTTGTTATTACAACTAAAATATATATTAACCTTTTCATTTCGTTTCTTTTTAAATTACATTCCTTGTTGTTTCCAATAGATATTTTGTCTCATTTTTGAGTTATTTGTAAATGCACCTTCAGATATAGGCCAATAAAGTGCACCATCCTCAATATTCTGATCTGTAATATCTTTAAATGATTCTACCATATTGCGTAACTCTCCATTTCTAACTAAGTCAAAGAAACGACAGTTTTCAAGGTAAAGTTCTTTATATCTTTCTTCTAAAATCACCAACTTTAAATCTCCTTCACTGGCATCGTATGTATTGGCTTTTGCTCTGGTACGTATTGTATTTAAGTCAACAATAGCATCTGTTGAATTCCCTAAACGATTGTAAATCTCTGCTCGTAACAAAATAATATCAGCAAGTCGAAATAATATTACATTATCTTCAAAAGTGGCGAAATCACCAGTACCATCGGTAGCCACAACAACATGACGCCATTTTTGCAAATAAGCACGACCTTTGGATTCAGAAAGTTCTGACATTGCATCTAGTTCATAAAAATATTCTGAACGTCTTTCATCATTAATATCAGAGAATAAATCCTTTACAGATGATGCTAAAATAGTGTTATACATATCCCAATTTGCTATATCTCCAATATTTTTCTTAGGAATAATCGGATAACCAGTACACAAAGTAGCTAAGAAGGCATAACTTGTCAATTGATCATCGGAATTTGCGCGACCTTCAATTTCCAGAACTCCTTCACTACTATTTCCTAGCATAACATCTTCACATACAGACTCAATATCAGAAGCAAGACTATACTCAGTATTATCAATTACTTTTGTAGCAGCAGCTACTGATTTTTGTAACATCTCATTATTATTATCTAAAGATCCAAACCATGCATATGCATGAGCAAGTAAAGCATACGCTGCACCTTTTGAAGGCATTTGTTTAGTATCTACAGATGTTCCATCAGCCCATGTTAATTGACTATATTCAGGTAATAGCTCAGCAGCAGCTTCAGCATCAGCTAATAAAAAATCACGTAATTCATCAATTGTAGCTTTACCTCTTTCAGAAACATCTGTTGAAGAGGTAACCAAAGGTGCTTCTCCCCATATTTTTGTAATAAAGAAATACGTATAAGCACGAACAAAGCGAGCCATTCCTACATAGTAATTATTCCTTTCTGTTGACATTCCTGCACGGTGATAATTATCCAAGATGGTATTGGCACAAGCAATAACCTTATAGTAACTACTCCATGAATAACTTAAGTAACCATAATCTAACTCATTTTCATAAACATATTTCCACAACCAGTTTGACATGCCATCTGTTGATTGCGCTCTGGTTTCTCCAAACACCCACGGTATATTTGAGTAGGCACTTCGAAAGTACAGATGCATTGAATTAGCAAAAGATTCTACTTCCTGTTCATTTTGCCAATAGTTATTAATGTTAACACTTACTTCCGGTGTAGTCTCCAACATATCGTCGCAAGAAGCCAAAATAAAGCAAGTGCATAGTATTGTTATTATTTTTCTCATCTTGTTATTATATTAAAAGTTTACACTTAACCCCAATGTGAATTTTCTTATCAAAGGATAAGTCTGAGCTCTGTCTACTCCATATACAGGATCAACAGCTTCAGGATCTCTTCCTGTATAGTTGGTAAGAATAAATAAGTTTTCACCACTGGCGTACATTCTTGCAGATAGACCTTTACGCTTTAAAAGATTTTTAAAGGTATATCCCACTACTAAAGATTTCAACCTGATGTAATTAACATCTTCAATTGAATTATCGGTATACAATGAATAAACCTTTTTACCTGGATCAGCCTGAACTCTGGCAAAGTCAGCATCATCTCCAGCAGTTTCCCAGAAAGTATAAGAGGATAGATCACCTAAAATTGGATGAGAAACGTGAGCTGAACCATCAACAGGATTCACTTTTACACTTAATCCTTCTCCAGCTGCTGCATTTAATATTCTTTTTCTTAACGTAAAATTAAATAAGCAATTAAAGTCAAAATTCTTCCAACGTATTGTATTAACAATACCCCCTTGAGCCAAAGGCATTGGCGATCCTGCTGCAACTTTATCATCAGAAGTTATTTCACCATCGCCGTTTAAATCCAAATATTTAGGATCCCCTGCTGAATAACGATAATAAACAGAAGTACCATGCTGACTATAATAATAGCGACTCTTCAAATAATCATATACAGGTACTTCTCCATCTGTATCGTAAAAACCATCTTGCTTATATACATAAAGCTGATTTAGAGGCTTTCCTTTAATACTAATATTTGTTGATCCACTTTGATAATCTCGTCCATCAAGTCCTCCTCCAAAAGTATTCCAGTTACGCGCTATGTTTACGCTTAAATCCCAAAAGAAATCTTTTTTATTAAAAACATTGGCCTTAACCATTAGTTCAACACCCTCATTTTGTATCGAATAGGCATTTTGCCATTGTGTTTCATATCCAGTATATCCTCCTCCTGAAGGTAAAACAACTGCTGCCAATAAGTTATCGGTTTTACGATTATAATAGTCAAATGTGATTTCGTATTTTCTTTTTAGCAGATGTAAATCAAAACCTAAATCAAGCTGGCCGGTTTCTTCCCAACCCAACTCTGGATTATACAAGCCATCTTCCCAGTTTGGTTCGATTGCTGACCTTCCTAGATAAGAATATGATGAAGGAAGAAAAACGCCTAATGCTAAATATGGTTGAGAGAAGTGTAATCCTGTTTTTCCATAACTACTTCTTAACTTAAAGAAATCAAGGAATGATAAATTTTTCATAAAGCTTTCTTCCGATACAATCCAACCTAAGGATCCCGAAGGAAAAAATCCCCATCTATTATCTTCTCCAAAAGTAGAACTTCCATCCCTTCTAAAAGTTGCAGACATCAAGTAACGTTTATTATAAGCGTAGTTAAGACGACCAAAAAATCCAATAAGCTTTGTTTCCTCTTTAGATGAACTAAAACCTTGCATTGCTCTTGCCTCTCCATTATCATCGGTACTAAGCTCAGGAAAATTAACTGCCCAATGTATTTGATCCGAAGAACCTCCTAAAGCTGTCCCAGCCATATTTATCTCACTATCCCATTGGAAAGAACTACCAAGCATAACGTCAAACTTATTATTATCCTTGCTATAAGAATAGGTCAATAAATTTTCATTTAAAATCATTGAGTTCTTACTGATTTGATCATAAACCTGCGACTCACTAAGGGTACTAATTGTTGATGGAGCAAAATAATAACGTTCCGCCTGTGCATAATCAATAGCAGCAGATGTACTAAATCTTAATCCCTTAAAAATTTCATAACCGATATTAAAACTACTTCTTAATCTATAACCAACATTATCATCAACAATACTATTCAGATTATTTATAGATTGCTCATAAATAGCTGAATTAATACCCGGTAATGTTGTTGAAAGTTCATAAGGATTTAAATCCATTAGTTCAATGCCTGTATAACCTGATTGTGTAGATCGTCCTCTATCTGTACGAGCCAGGTACATACGCAAATCAATATCTAACTTTTCATTAGGTTTAATCTGAAAGTTAGAGAGTAAATTAAGTCTGTTGAAATCAGTATTAATTACAACACCTTGCTCATCATAGTAGCCTAAACCAATATTGTAACGAATAGTTTTTGAACCTCCATTAACATTAATATTTGCATTTGTTGTTTTTGAGGTTTGCATATACAGATCAAACCAGTTTGTTGAATTATTGTAGTAAGGATTCAAACTATCCTGTACTGCAACATTATCATAGCCATCTCCCTCATTCCACCAAAGATCATACTGTCCACCATTCTCATAGCTATCCACATAACCATCCGGATCAGTGTATACGTAATATCCATCCTCAGTTTTGTACCTGTATGCTGTTCTAACTCCCTGTAGCTGAGCAAAACGAAAACGACGTTCAGCAGCACCTCCTGTAACATCCATCATTGTTGGTTTAAAACCATAAGATTGAGCAACATTAACGCTAATTGATGATTTTTCTGGTTTTCCTTTTTTTGTAGTTACCAAAATTACCCCATTGGCAGCACGTGATCCATACAAAGATGCTGATGCTGCATCTTTTAAAATTTCAATAGATTCAATATCATTAGGGTCAATATCGGCAAGTGCATTTGTTCCGGTAACAGGAGAAGTAAATGAATACACAGGTACTCCGTCAATAACCCATAAAGGATCTGATGCTCTACGGTCTGATTCTACTGACAAGGAATTAAATCCACGAATCACTATAGATGTTCCACCACCTCCCGGAGATCCTGTTGCATTGGTCACTCTCATACCTGCAACCCGCCCCTGAAGCAGGTTGGTTACATTGGCAGTAGGAACGCTCTGTATCTCTTTTGATTTAATAGATGAAATAGATCCTGTTACTTCGCGAGATTTCTGTTCACCATAAGCAACAACAGTTACCTCATCAATCCCTTCGATACTCTCTTCCATTACAATGTTAAGAGTTTCACCAGCTTTATAACTAACCTCCTTTGTGTTAAACCCAATAAAGGAAAGAATTAAACCTCCATTTTGCTCTGGTACACGTAAGGCAAATTCACCATCAGCATTTGTAACTGTTCCAACATGCGTCCCTAAAATCTTGATATTAACCCCGGGTAATGGTTCACCGGTATTACTAAGTACCTTACCTTTAACTATCGTTTCTTGCTGCTGAGTAGCTTGTTCTTCAACTTTAAACACCACAATTACATTATCTTGAATACGATAATCTAATTGTGTAGCATCCAATATTTGCTCAAGAAGATCAACTACATCCACATTATTATTTTGATAGCTAATATTAGCAATACCATCTAAATCTGCTTCTTTATATAGAATTCCATATCCAGTCTGTGTTTTTAGGTCTTCAAATACCTCCTGCAATGTAGCATTCTGATAATTTGCATTCATTACAGTTTGTGACAGCCCCCTTGCATACCCTGCCATCTGGAATACTAGCATCAAGAAAAGTATGTTTCTCATGATCCAATAAATTTTACGCCACCTTTCCCATGGCGGGAGAGTTAGCAAATAAACATTTTTTTGCATAATTTTGTAATGTTTAGATTAAACTTTGAATATGTGATGTATTCATGAATTTTAAACCAGAGATCATGTGGCCGCATGGTCTCTGATATTATTTAATAAAAGTTACTTCCTATTATTTATTCCTTACAATTACTTTTTGATCTGCTATTTCAAACTCAATATCAGTTCCTATTTCAAGTAATTTCAATATTTTATTCAATTGCTCAAATCGCTTAATTTCACCTGTATAATGTATTTGTTCTAATTTTGTATTTTCATTTTCAATAGCTACATCATACCATCTTGACAGCTTGTTTAAAATAGATGCCATATTTTCATTGTTAAATTGGAAAATACCATCTTTCCAACCACAATAATTGTAAGCATTTACTGTTCTCTTATTAATTTGAGAATTCTTTACAGAATATACAACCTGTTGATCTGGATTTAGAATTATTGGTTCCGTTGTATTATCTTCTGTTAATAAAACCTGAACCTTTCCTTCTACGAGAGTTATGTTCTGGTATATATCTTCAGAATAAGCTCTTACATCAAACTGAGTTCCTAAAACCTGAACGGCTAAATTTTGTGTTTCAACAATAAAAGGACGACTTTTATCCTTAGCAACATCAAAATATGCCTCTCCTTTCAACTGAACCCTTCTTTCTGTACCGATATTTGTATTTGAAAATCTTAATTCTGAATCTGAGTTTAACCACACAACTGTACCGTCTAATAATTCTAACTCATACATTCCTCCTTTTGGTACAACAATTATGTATTGATCTGAAAGTTGTTTACTTTCCTCTTGAGATATATTAGAATCTACCTGTCTTAGTTTTTTTCCTTTATTCGAAAAAACAGTTGCATTATCCGCAACAACAATAGTATCCGAATTCTTCTCTAAATCAAAGGTTTCACCATTTGGTGTTACAAGAAATGCCTTATCATATCCAGGAGTAATAACTTCAGCTAACCTGTTTTTTTGATATTGAATTCTGTTAATGTAAAAGATGGCACTTCCTACAAAGGCTAAAAAAATTACACTGGCAGCAACTTTCCATATAACGTTATTCAATAATAGCTGTCGTTTTCTTTTTATAAAAAGTTTACTACTGATATTATTCCATACTTTCTCTGAAGAAACAGCCTCAAATTCTTTTTCACTCTTTTTTATATCTACATTCTTAATAAATGCCTCATAAATTAATCTATTCTGTTTGCCTGCATCAATCCATTGCTGCAATTTCAAAAGCTCTTCCTCGTTAGCAGTTCCGCTTAACTTCTTAGCTATCAACCTTGAATACTCAAGATATTCCGGGGTTTTGTCCATTCTTTCTTTGTTTGATTTATTATAAGACACCTCAATTTAAAAAAGGACAGTCAAAAGTTGATTTTTTTTCATTTTTTAAATATGAAAGCCAAATCCAATATAAAATGAAAGCAAATCATAAAGTTGAAATACCAATTTATCAAATAACAATTCGACTAATCAGCATAATTTTGATGATCTATTATACAGAAGTATAACTTTAAATCATCTCAAATGTTTTTTCCTAAGAGTAAGGAGATCAATAGCAATACTGAATAATTATCACTCAAACGTTCTCTTAATATTTTTAAGGCTTGCTGCTTATGATATTTTACTGTACTAGTAGATATATTTAATTGCTCAGCTATTTCAGTATTCTTAGCTCCATTTAAAGATAAATGACTAACTTTTTTTGTTTGATCCGGCAATGTTTCTATGGCTTCATGCAATAATCTGTAGGTTTCAATATCAATTATGTTTTGAGCATAAAAGAATTCTTCTTCCATATCTTGTATCTGGGCTTCCTGATGCTGATCTACAATTTTTTTATGACGCAGAATATTTAAGGATTTATTTCGGACACTTGTGTATAAAAAGGATTTAAGTGCATTTACATCACGTAAGGTTTCTTTTTTCTCCCAAAGCATGATGAATATCTCCTGAATCAAATCTTCAATTTCATCACTGTCTGATAAAAACCGACGCGCAAACAAGAACAATGCCTTGTTATAATGGTCGAAAATAACACGAAATGCATCTTCCTTACCAGACTTAAATTCTTCAAATTGAAGAGAAATATTCATTCTTTTATAACTATAGTGATATAATTTGCGGCAAATATATAGGTTAACAATTTCAAATGAAACAGTTTTTCGGAAATTTTATTTTTTTTAGAAAAGTAACCTCTTTTTAAATGGGGACATCATTAAATTTACACAAAACCCAAAAGATTAAATATAAAAATAACACCCCACTTACCTTATTATCTTAAATTACGTGCAAGAACTACATTAACAAAAAAAAATCATCACTGAATTAAATATTCTTTAGCTGTCAGTACTGAAGAATAAAAATAATTTAAAGCCGACAAAAAACTGATATGAACCTCATTTGCTTCCACAACCTTACCATTATACTCTAAATCTTTTGTAGCGCAGGCATCTCCAATTACGGTAATATTAAATCCAAAATCCTTTGCCGCCCTGGTTGTTGCGTCAACACACATATGAGTCATCATTCCACATATTACCAAATCTGTAATTCGATTTTGTTGCAGATAATCTAATAATTCAGTTTCTCTAAAACTATTTGGGTAGTGTTTTATGATCACTTTTTCATTGGTAAGTGGCCTTATTGAATCATGAATTTCAGAACCTTTTGTTTCTGGAAGGAAAAAGGTAGCATCTGCTCGTGTGGCAATATGTTGAATATAGATCACGGGTGAGGATTCTTCCCTAAATTGGTCTAGAATAGTTTTTGCGTTTTTACAGGCAATATCAGAACCTACCAAAGGCATTGAACCGCCTTCAAAATAATCGTTTTGTATATCTATAATTAGTAATGCTCGTTTCATGATAGTTTGTTTTATTTGAGATGCGAAATTCAAACATTTAGAAATGAATCCTTCTCCTCTATTTTTGAAACCCAAATTTACTATTCTAATAATGAAACGAAAATTATATGTATTATCTATACTTTAAAAACGTCATAAAACTCTCTTAAAATAATTTCAAATTCTGCTAAATTATTTTTCCATGGAATATGACCACATTTATCAATCATTTTAACTTCTGAGGTAGGATATCTTTTGATCAATTCGAATCTACTCTCCCCATAAATATCGTTATCTCCATATGTTATATATATTGGAAATTGCGGTGAATCGAATGAAGGTAATGGTCTATATTTTTTAATTTCTTTAATGGATTTATTTATGGGTTGTGAGTGTATTCTACTCAAAAATTCATCCTCAATAGAAAGATTATTATATGCTTGTAGGTAATTGATCAGAACCTGTTTAAAAAGCTTTTGATAGGCCTTATCACTACCGAATAAACCTAATAATGAATTCCATCCCATAATAAACCACTCTGTTGAAGTACAATGTTTTTTATTATAATACATTACTTCCTTTTCTGTCTTTTTCCATAGCTTGTTGGTACCTGAGGATGGACTACACAAAAATAGACTTTTAATTTTCAGAGGTCTTTCTAAAGCATAAATCTGAGCATATAAACCACCCCATGAGTGTCCAAACAGATGAAACTGCTTTAAACCATAATAATCGGATATAGCATCGATATCAGAAATATAATCCTGCATTGTAAATGAGCCATCTTTACATTTTGATGCACCCACTCCTCTCTGCTCAAATGATATAACACAATACTTATCTTTTAATATATCCACTACTTCTTGCATTTCATCAGAAACTCCGGGACCTCCATGTAACAAGATTATAGTTTCAACTTTTCCTGATGAATATATTTTGGTATTTAAAGTTACATTCCCATTATAAATGGAATTTATCTCAGGTTTATTTTTCATCTTATCCTTATAAAAAGATTAAATATTATAAACCAAAGCTAGTCTATGATTTACCCATTTCCATTAACAAATGATAATAAGTAATTAACGAGATAAATCTTTTCGAAGTCTGCTTAATGAAATATTTGTTATTCCTAAATAAGAGGCAATATCTGTGTGCGGTATTAGATTCTCTAATCCTTTATATTTTTCACGAAATGCCATTAACCTTTCTTTCGCAGTGAGTGAAGCCAGTCCAATCTCCTTTTCAACCTTAAGCATTAACTCATTTTGTAAAACCCTATTTCCAAAATTTCTGATCTCTTCATTTTCTATCATGAGTGATTCAAACGACTTTGCATTGAGCGATGCCAATTCAATATCTGTTAAAGCTTTAAAGTAATGAGAAGAAACATGATTGGAAATTCTGATTGAATGAGGGGACAATACCGAATGATCAACAAAAAAGGATATGGTAATTTCTTCTCCTTCGGGATTTATCAAATAACTTTTACATACCCCCTTAAGCAAGAAATATTCCTTTTCATTAGGTTTGTTACGTAAAATAAAGGTCTCACCTTTTGAATATTTTTCGTATTGAAGTAAGTTTTCAATCTCTTTGAATGAAGGCTCTGAAACAGGAAATATTCCGTTAATTATATGTTGTACTATTTTATTCATAGAGGGTACTTGGTAATTTAACTTTAAGCTTTTAATCAAAGTAAAACTATTTCTTTATCATTCTTTTTACTTCACCACTAAAAAAGTCTTTTAAATGATGCATTCCATAGGTTGGAGCAATATTGTTATATGCCATTGCGGTTAAAAAGAATTCGATAGGTCCGTAAGTTTTTGAAGACGTAAAGGTTCTTAATATCCAGATCACAAATCTTCTGATCCAGTCTGGTAAATGAATAATCTTAACGGGCTTATTCCATGCTCTTAAAGCCAGTTCAGCTAATTCATTATGAGTAAAAACATCAATTCCTCCAACAGTAGCCTCCTTATCTCCTTCCATCATCTTATCAACACAAACTTTTGCCAAATCCTCGCCATGTATCGGATTTAGTTTCAGATTACCATCACCAAATAAAAACACCCTGCCACCTTTAGCCATATTCAAAAAATCTCTCATATCAGAGAAAAAACCGTTTGGGCGAATGATACAATAGTTTATACCGGATTCCTTTAATTCCTCAACAAATTTTTCCTTGGCTTCAAAGATCTTTAAATGCTTCAGTTTATCGCCATTTATAGCTGACACATATTGAAAATATTTTACATTACTTCTCTGCGCTTCTTTCAATAAAATGGAGTTTCCCTGATAATCCACATCCATATAAGTTAATCCATCTTTTTGACGGGTAATTCCAATCGTTGAGTATATACAATCAATTTCGTCGGCAACACCTTTGAGCGAATCCGCACTTGTAACTTCTCCCAGAAAGAAATCATCTACATCTGCAAACAACTCTTTTTGAGTTTGTTTTCGAATTAAAACCCTTACCCAGAAACCTCTGGACTTTAACTCCCTAACCAAATACTGTCCCAAATACCCTGTAGCTCCTGCAACTAATACCTTTTTTGTATTCATTTTTTATTTCAAAGCTATAGGATACAATATTACTTCTACTTGACGATCGTCAAGAATTTAATTTATTTTGAACTCTGGCTTTAATTCGGCTTAATGTTTCAGGCGACACTCCTAAAAAAGAGGCTATATATTGTTGCGGCACTCTTAAAAATAATTCTCCCTGATTATTTAATAGATCCGTATATCGTTGTTCTGCTGTTTTTGTAACAAAGGATGCAATCACTTTTTGACAGGTTATCAATTCATTTTCTGTAGCAATACGTGCGATAACCTCAAATTTTGGAGACTTCTTTAATAACTCTTCAATTTTTGGCTTTGTAAATACATAGATCTCTGTTTGCTCAATAGCCTGGTAATTCTCTATTGCCGGAACATGATAAGTATAGCTTTCCCCAGCACAAATAAACTGCCCTTCAGTATAAAAAAACGCTGTCTTATCATTTCCATCCACATTATAAAAAAGTCTCACACATCCCTGAGTTACAAAATAGATTTCCTCTGAAACCTTTCCTTCTGTAAAAATGATTTCATTCTTACTGTAAGTTTTTATTTCAACAACATCTTTCAGTAATGACAATTCATATTCTTCGAGTTCAATATAAGCTTTAATATTTTCAATTAATCTATGCATACTTCATTTGGGATGTTACAATATAAATTTCAGAATCAGAAAAACATAAAACTATAAAAAAATCCTATAACCGTATTGGAAATGGGATTGAGGAAAGTACTAATGTTTATCTGATACTTTAAGATTCTATTTATCAACATCAATATCTGTTTGTATTAAGCTTCTGTTTAAACTTTCTGTATTCATAGGAACTGGTTTTTGGTGCATAATTTTTTCTACAAAATAATTACAGATTCTTCTTTCGCCATATTCACCTCCCCATTCATGACCTTTTCCTGGAAGCATCAGAAAATCGAAGTTTTTATTTGCTTTGATTAATGCATCCACCACCTGATATGTTGATGTTGGATCTACGTTTTGATCCATCTCTCCTACTATTAAAAATAAATCACCTTGTAAGCGATATGCATTATCTACATTGGAGCATTCGGCATATTCAGGACCAATGGGCCATCCCATCCACTGTTCATTCCACCAGATTTTATCCATTCGGTTATCATGGCAGCCGCAAACAGATGCTGCTACTTTATAAAATTCGGGATGAAACAATACTGCTCCGGTCGAGTTCTGACCACCGGCTGATTTACCATAAATACCAACATTACTAATATCCATAAAAGGAAACTCTTTGGCAGCAGCTTTCATCCATAAAATTCTGTCCGAGAAACCTGCATCTTTCAAATTCTTCCAACAAACATCATGAAATGCTTTTGATCGATTGGATGTGCCCATACCATCAATCATTACTACAATAAATCCCAACTCTGCCAACGACTGGCGACAACGATTATAATAAGGACTAAAATCTTTTGGAACATGACTGCTATGTGGACCTGCATAAATATATTCTATAACAGGATAAGTCTTTGATGGATCAAAATCAGATGGTGTTAAAAACATTCCCCAAATATCTGTAGTACCATCTCGCCCTTTAGCTGAAAAGATCTGAGGTTTCTTCCATCCATTGGCAAGTAATGGAGTGATATCCGCAGTTTCTAATGGCATAATTTGATTACCCGTTTTTGCATCCCTTAGAACTGTAACCGGTGGCGTATCAACTTTCGACCATGAATCAACGATGTATTTATAGTCTGGAGAAAAACTTACTCTATGATTTCCGTCTCCTTCTGTTAATAATTTCAAATCTGATCCATCAAAACGAATCGAATAATAATGTACCAAATAAGGATCTCCTTGCTCTTTTCCACTGGCAGCAAAAAGAATCGTTCTATCATCGGTATTAACTTCAACAACCTGTCGAACTACCCAATTTCCTTTGGTAATTTGATTCTTCACCTTCCCTGTAATACCATCATACAAATAAAGATGATTCCATCCATCACGCTCCGATGCCCAAATAATTTCTTTTCCATCATTAACATCAAAACGAAAATGCTTACTGCTGTAATCAATAAAAGTATCCGAAGTCTCATTAATCAAAACAGAGGTTTTACCGGTTTCAGCATTCATTTCAATAACCTGATATATTTGATGGCCTCTTTTATTGTATTCAAAGGTCAGACTCTTGCTATTCTCTTTCCATTTAATATTTTCAATGGAATATTGATTAGGAATTAAATCTTTTGAAGAGGAAACCAACTTCTTTTGCTCAACATTAAATATGCATGGGTAGAACTGAGGTAGAGCATCTCCAGGTTTATAATATTCTATTGAAGAATAGACAGGTTGCTTCTGCGATTCAGGAGATGATTCTATATAATTCACAAAATGCTTCTCTGCAGGTTGAACCAGGTAAGCCATTATCTTTTTACTATCCGGAGACCATTGTATATACGAAGAATAAAATAGGCCCAAACCACCATCATAACTCAAAGCAATTTCTTTTCCATCTTCGATATTCTTTACAAAAAGATTGTAATCTTTAATAAAAGATATCCATTTACCATCAGGCGATTCTACAGGAGAATTTCCTAATTGATCCACCTGATCCATAGTCCACTTATATGGTTCAGGTTCTTTAAATTCCTTTTTCCTAATAAGCTTATATGAAGGTAAATCACACTGCCACATATATCCATCAACAACAAATGCAAAACTTTTAGCATCATCAGCCACCGTTAGATGATTTAAATCCTTAAATGAATAATCTTTACCAGTTTGAACACTTAATTTATTCAATAAAGTATTTACATCAATTAATTCCTTTTTATGCTTTTTATCGGCATTAACCCAATAATACTTTATTCCATCTTCAGTAAGAACATGATACCAAAAATCATGAGACTTATTAACCCAATGCGTATTAAAATAACCATGCAAAACCTTATCTTTAGTTAAGGACTTAAACTCCTGATATTTTACATATCGATCTTCAATATTTTGTGTTTTTACTATGAAAGAAAAATAAGAAAGTAGGAAAAATATAAGTAATAATCTTTTACAACACATTTCTGAGTATTTACATTTGATTTAAAATATCCCATTATTATGAATAGGTATTTTCCAAAATTATAATAACTATTTTATAATAAATATGATTTTGTTAGAGTAAAATATATTTTCAATTAAATAAACACAAGATTGACATATTTCTTAATTGTGCGAATCAGAATCAAAATCAAATATGTTATAAAAGTAATTTATTACAAATAACACCTTGACATGAAATTTCTTATCATGTAAATTTATATCAGACAATTAATTTAATTATTGTATAGACATTAAGTACTTCAAAAAGATTTTGTTATGTCACACGAGAAGAGTTTACATGATGGTAAAAAGAAAAAGGATTCAGCTATGTCCTTGAAGGAAAAAAGAGAAGTAAAACGTGCTAAGCAAGAAGAAGTTCATCATGCAAGAAAGCCACGTTCTAAAAAAACACTACTTGAAAATTTATAATTTTATCGGTTTTATTGGAGAAAGGGACATCGAAAAGTCCCTTTTTATATATCTTCCAATTTTGTACTAATTCTGATTGCATCCTTGACTATTCCTGAACCTCTTTTAAAGTTGAACTAATATAAGTTCCTATCAATCCTAAAATTGATAATCCCAACACAATTCCTTCTACTGAAAAAATGGACAAAAGAGCACTTACACCTCCAGTTATTAACAAAATAGCGCCAATAAAGGTATTACTTACAGCAACATATTCTGTTCTTTTATTTCCAGAAGCAATGTCGACAATATATGTTTTTCTTCCCAGCCTTACTCCACTGTGAGCAATACCTAAAACAAAGTATACTACCGGATAAAACCACATTCTTTCTCTTAAAAAAGGAATCCAGCTTGTAACTATAAATACAATTACCCCTAGTACAGAAGCTATTAATGCGGCATTACTTAATACTCTTTTACTGGATTCATCTGCCTTTTTACCCCAATATGGAGCACTTAGTGCTGAAGCCAATCCATTAGCTATTATAAACAGACCTAAAAGAATCGACTTGGAACCTACGTATTTTTGAGCCAGAATAATATAGAATGGTGCTACCAAAGCAGAACAAAGAAGCAAAGAACGTACAATTAAAAATTTTCTAAATGCTTTATCTGTTTTAACAATACTTAATTTATCAATAGCTTCTTTCAATCCATTTCGTCCCCCTGTTGTTTCACCGGGATATTCTCTAACGCCACTATACGTTATAGATGCAAGCAGCCAAAGCACTGCTGCAGAAAATATTATATAGGCATAATAATGAATTCCCGGATCATCATTCGTATTCATAAGCATTAATATACCACTACCTATAACCAAAAAACCGGAGATGGATGAAGCATAACCATTTAAGCGACCTCTTCGTGTTTTAGGAATAGTCTTTCCAAGAACATCTTTTGATGCAACGGAGCAAAATCCACGAGCCAGACTAAATACAATTAGTAATATTATGATCAAATATCCAGCCTTATTTCCCTGAAAATTAAGAGCAACGATACCAATACCAACCATTGCAACAAACTGCAATACTGATCCCAATACCCATATCCATTTTCGTACAGGCAATTTACGTATATAATTGGCAATGACAATTTGAGGTAGCATGGAGCCTGATTCTCGTATAGGTACAATAAAACTGATAAGAAAAACAGGAGCATTAACATATTGCATTAACCAGGCCAACACTGTTTTAGGGTTTCCTAATACATCTCCCAAACTGGTTAAGGTATTACTAATAATAATGATAAAATAATTCCATGGTGAATATCTGCACGACTCTTCTGAGATATCTTTACATATCCTGGCATCTTCCTCATCGTTAATATAATCGTATACTTTACCCAGCTTATCGAATAATATATTTTTCATATTTTTTAATTTGCTTTTAATTGCCATATGGAACTCGCCAGTTTTATCGTCCTCTTATGCGAGAACTATAGATCAAAGCTCGTTTCATGTATTTATAATTTATTACTGCGTTCACATGGCGATATCGAACAATTTGAATTTCTGACTAAATTCATTTAATCAAAAGTGAGGATAAATATATTGAATATCTGTTTTCTACAAAAAATAAAAGTAATTATTGAGAGATAAGAATGATTTTACAGATGTAACCGTTGATTATACAAGGCTAAGAATTATCATATGAGATATCTAAGAAAACAAAAAGTAACTTTTCAGAAACTTAAGACCTAATTACGGCAAGGGTATAACTTAGGAAAAATTGCTTAATCATTGATTCTTTAATTGATCTTCATTATTGAACCAGCTAAAGAAATCAACAATTAAACAATTTGAAAATTTTATTTTCTATGCTTCCTGAACGATCTTATTTAATACATCCAGTAGATGCTTCCAGAATTTATCTACAGTTTCAATTTCAATTCGCTCTTCCGGAGAGTGAGCTCCTTTAATAGTTGGACCAAACGAAATCATATCTAAATCAGGGTATTTTTCTAAAAACAAACCACACTCTAACCCTGCATGTATCGCTCTTACAATAGGTTTTTTCTCAAATAATTCCTCATAAGAGTCCCTTGTAATCCTTAAGATATCTGAATTTGTATTAGGCTCCCATCCAGGATAACCTTCACCATGTTTTACCTTAGCCCCGGCTAGCTCAAATGAACTACGAACCATTGCTGCCACATTTTCTTTAGCAGTTTCAACAGAACTACGCTGACTGGTTGAAACAATAATCTGACCTTCTTCCTCTTTAATGGCAGCTAAATTTGTAGATGTTTCTACCAAACCATCAATCTTCCGGCTCATTTCCATCACTCCATGAGGACAAACATAAACAGCATTTAAAAATTGTAGTTGAAATTCTTTAGCCCACACATATTCTGGTGAATCACATGATTCCAGATGCATTTTAATACCCGGTTCTGTCAATTCAAGTTCAGAACACACCTCATCATAAAAGATATTAAATGCAATTCTGATTGGTTCCTTATGTGCCACAGGTACAATTGCAATAGCATTTGATTCTCGAGCAATAGCATTTCGTAAATTTCCTCCAGTAAAAGAGTGTACTCTTAATCCATAATCACGTGCAGCCTGCCATAAAAAACGATTCAATATTTTTACCGCATTACCTAATCCTTTATCAATATCATCACCTGAATGTCCCCCTTTTAAACCAGATACACTTAACTTGATTGCAAAATATTTATCCGGAACCTCATCTTTCTCTATATCAAAAGTTGCTACGGTATCCAAACCTCCTGCACAGCCAATAAATAATTCACCTTCGTCTTCCGAATCAAGGTTTAAAAGTATTTTACTTTCAAAAAATCCCTTTTTCAAATTAAACGCACCTGTTAATCCTGTTTCTTCATCAACAGTAAACAAACACTCCAGTGGTCCGTGTTTAATATCTTCTGAAGCCAATACCGCCAATTGAGCAGCAACACCAATACCATCATCAGCACCTAAAGTTGTTCCAGAAGCCTTAACCCAACCATCTTCTACAATTGGTTTTATAGGATCTTTTTCAAAATCGTGCTTTACATGTGAATGCTTTTCACAAACTATATCTACATGACTCTGTAAAATAACAGAAGGAGCCTCTTCACAACCTTCTGTTGCAGGTTTTTTAATTAAAACATTACCAATACTATCCTGCTTATATTCAAGATTATTTTCTTCTGCAAAATTTACCAGATATTGAATAATATGTTCTTCTTTTTTGGAAGGACGGGGAATTGTACAAATCTCTTCAAAATATCCCCATATCTCCCTGGGAATTAATTTCTTTAATGAATTCATATGTATATAATTTATCTTTTATAGCCATAAAAACAAGCATTTGTAATATAAACTAATCTATAATTTATAAAATTAATCGCCAGCTTATTTCTATGAAATATAATTTAAAGTCATTGCTATAGATAACTGAAACAAATAAAAATAGTTTAAATTTTATTTACTATGACAAATACTAAGTTAGAAAGAATAAAAAAACAGGTCTGTTGACCTGTTTTATAATTATATATTAATCAAAGATATGCATTAAGTCTTCCAGCTCTTTCTTTTTTATATCATTACCCTGATTTTCGTATGAATATATTAGATTAATCAATACTCTTTTAATAATTTCTTTATTTGAGCATGGTGTAAAATATTCTGGTTTTGATATAATCTTCTGCTGCTTTAGGAAATAATCAATCTCTCTTCTTCCTAAAATAGCTCCTTTGTTTACTGGATTAATGTAAAACAATATATCATCATCCTCTTTTATTGAATTCTCATCAACATAGCACAGAATAAAGTTTTTTGGAAGGTTTACGCCAAAAACAGGTAATCCCAATCGTTGAGAAATAACAGAATATAAAATAGATAAAGAAATAGGATTGCCTTTTTTAGTATCTACAACCTCGTTTATATATGAGTTTTGTGGTGCAAAGAAATTAGAATTATTACGTATAAACTTATGAATATCAAATAAAACATGGTTTATAATTCTTACTTTTTCTATTGAGGTAAGATGGTCGTTTAATTCTAACCAAACATCACGGCGTAAACGATCAATTTTTTGATTCAGATCATCATAACTTAACTCCGGATATTGATATTTTGCCACTAAAAATGAACCATATAACAGATCCTCAGCTCCATCATTCAGCCACTTTCTCAACTGACTCTTTACATCCCGAAGTTGTATATAATGAATTATATTCTCAACGCGTCTTTGAAAAACATCATTTGTTGATACCTCCCAGGCCTTTTCAAGTTCATCTATTACATCAGGATCCTCTTTTAGTAACTCCTCTTCAACTGAGTTAAATACTAAATCATTCGGATCATCCAGTAACGAAATTAATGCTTGTACCTTGTCTTTATCCATATACTAATAAATTAATACATTTCCTGTTGCATGTTTTTAACCAAACTATAAAACCAAGCTATTTAATACTTTTTGAATCAAATCTTTAATAACAGGCTTATAATCTTTGCTGTATTCCCCTGCCTTTCGGTTTGCAATAATGGCACAAACCGTAGCTGCTTTATGTCCTAATAATTTCGACAAACCATAAATGGCACTACATTCCATTTCATAATTTGTAATTCGATAATTATTATGTGTAAAATTACTGATTTTTTCATTTATATCAGAATCTACCAATCCTAATCTTATCACTCTTCCCTGTGGACCATAAAAACCGGGAGCAGAAATGGTTACTCCTGTATTAAAATCATTAACAGATAATTTTTCTAATAATTCAGATGAAGCATCCACAACATATGGAGAAGTTAACTTTTCATTCCACTGAACAGACTGTTTAAAATCTGCTTCAAATTCAAGATCTGCAATTGAATCCCTGTTAGCATAAAAATTAAGTAATCCATCAAAACCAATTGCCTTAGCACTTAATAAACATGAATCTACAGGAAGGTCTTTTTGTAAAGAACCGGAAGTACCAATACGTACAATTTTTAGAGTAGTAAGCTCTTGTTTAACCTGTCTTGTTTCAAAGTCAACATTTACCAAAGCATCTAACTCATTCATTACAATATCAATATTATCTGTTCCGATACCTGTGGCAACAACAGAAAACCTCTTTCCTTTATAAGTACCGGTTGTACTAACAAACTCACGATTATGCCTTTCCAATTCAATTTCATCAAAAAACGATGCTACAACTTCTACCCTTCCCGGATCTCCAACTAAAATAATATTCTCTGCAATTTCACCAGGTTTAAGATGTAAATGAAAAACACTTCCATCACTATTTATAATTAGTTCAGATTCTTCAATTCGTCTTGCCATTATTCTACTAATTTATGATTTCATTCGAAAGGTATTATTTTTTCTCAAAATAACGATTTAGAAACATGTTTAAAACCTAAAATATATTGACTTCTTGCTTCATTCCATTGTAACTTTACATTTCAAATTTTTCCCCACCACTCTTTGATATATAAACCCTTAAATCAAATATTATGAAACAAAAGTTATTTACAAACAATCAAAATCCTAGTGTAAAATACAGTGGATTAAAAATGAGATATCTGAAGAGATTTTCGCTCTTAATAGTCCTATTCATTACTTTATCAGGACTTTTTGCTCAGGAAATATATTTGCCAGTAACTGTTAAAAATAAACAAGCAAAAGCTATATTCGAAAAGGCATGGGATGCATTTATCAACCTTGATTTCACTACCTCAAATAAATTAGCTAATCAAGCACTTGAAATAGAACCGGAGTTTTTTATGGCTCGATATGTTAGCATGTTTAGTTTCCAAGATAATGATTACAAATCTATATGGAAAGAGTTGGCTGCATATGATGGAAAAATGACAAAAGCAGAAAAGCTATTGCATGAGATCATAGTTGAGCATAATAATGACCCCAAAGCACCCTATTTGCCTGGATGGGAAAAATTATATGAGGCCTATCCTAAAAACGTTTATTCAACCATTTTCTATGCCCATTATTTAATGAGTGAAGCCAAAGATCCCAATAAAGCTAAAGATGTTATTACCCGTGCATTATCCTACAATAATGAATGGGCTCCTTACTATAATACTTTAGGTTACATTTATATTGAATTAGAGGACTACCCGGCTGCAGAAAAAGCATTTAACAAATATATTGAACTCACACCACAATATGCCAATCCTTACGACTCTAAAGGAGACTACTTTATGGCTGTTAAGAATTATGAAGAAGCCAGTAAATGTTTTTATAAAGCTTATGAAATTGATAACAACTTAAGTAGCTCAAAGCAAAAAGCAGAAAATGCAAAACACCTTTATAAATGCGAAATGGTACGTCCAGAGGTAGAAAAAGCAGCTACTGAATTTATGCAAGCCTTTAAAAATAAAGATTTGCAAAAACATAACAGTTATTATATCCAGGATGGAAGTTTCAGGTATATTTGGAATGGAGACCATAATTTTACTCTTTCTGAAGTAAAAAATATTCATATTAAACAGTTTAAAGATTGGAAAAGCTTTGAATTAAACACATCCAATGAATTACTGAATATTATCAATCCAGAACTTGCAATTTCATATCAAAACTTTGAACTAAAAACAGAAAATAATGATGAAACGCAATTTAAGTTAGCTGGTAATTTTTCTGTTTTATGGGAAAAGCAGGAAAACGAATGGAAAGTAGTACAATTCATTGAGGCTTCGCATGAAATAAAATAAAAATAGTATGTAAAAAGCCTATATAGATTAAAAAAATAAATGCTATAAAAATATTCTTTCTATTTTTGCCAAAAAATTAGATATGATACAAAGAATTCAAAGTATTTACTTATTGATAGCATTTGCATTTGGGCTATCTATGTTTTTTACAAATCAAATAGAATTTATTGCTGATACAGTATATGCATTGAACTATAAAGGAATTAATGCAATTGAAGCTACAGAAACAACAAAAAGTATAGCAACTACAGCTTTAAGCATATTGTTGTTTTTAACGCCGGCTGTTTCGTTTATTTCAATTTTCTTGTTTAAAAAGAGAATGATACAGATCAGATTATGCGCAGCTAATATTGGATTACTAATTGGAACAACAGGTTTAATCTATTATTTTGGATCTGTTGGAATGAAAGAATTAAGTGCGCATAGCCTTTCATATAGCGTAACAATGGTTTTTCCTATTGCAGGAGCCATCTTATGTTTTCTTGCTTTAAGAGCTATTGGTAAAGATGAAGCTTTGGTAAGATCTATGGACAGAATTCGTTAGTTTAAACTTTAGTTGATAGTCTTAGGTAAGTAGGTACACAAAAAATTTAATGCTATATACTTAAGACTATTGACTGAATTAATCAATACCCGCCTACCTGATTCATTTCTACTTACAGATACCCTTTCTGGATAATATCAAGAAAGTTCTCACCTTGAGAATATTCACCTATCATTCTTTGCTGCATTCAGAGTCATTTATTTAATGATATGAGTAATAATTATCTTTAAACGCTTATCGATTATAATAAAAAATAAAAGTCACGATGAATCACCGTGACTTTCATTCATATATGTTTTTATTAGCAGCATAAGCTAAGCCTAAATTATCACAAGCATTAAAGACAATTTAGTAAGCTATACTTAAAAACATATTTATGGCATATTTTCAACTAATTATGATCTATTTTGATTGCTAATCCCGAAAAAGTATAAGTTTCTTTATAAACCATTTTTTTACTGATATGAGCATGCGGATGTACAACTTTTTTATACTCGGAAGTTACTGATTCTTTGCAATTACAATTCATCAATCCGTTGGCTCCTTTTTCTTTTGCCATTTCAATAGCTAATTTCATCAACTCTTCTTTTGATGAATTCTCATCTTTAATTACATCAAAATTAACAACACCTAAAGCTTTGTAATCTCCATAATACCCGTAAGGAGAAACAAAAAAATTGTCAGATGAATAATCTGAATAATCTTCAAAACTTGAACTTACAACATTCTCTGATACACTGCAGCTTAATAAAAAAGATGCAAATATTAACCCTAAAACAACGTTTTTCATTTTAATTGATATTTATTATTATTTATTATTATTTATAATTTTTCTTTTTTATAACTTTTCAATATCTGATATACATATTATTAAAAAACATATATATACCTCCTGTAATCACAATGCTTTTCCTTGTGTAATAACACTTACAAAAAGACATAATAATCCATCAATGCATAAAGCTAAAAGCACATACACACAGCATTAATAATAGCAATACAAAGTATTACCATCATATATTTCTTTAACAGTTGTAATTGGGGTGTTTTGAAAACACTAACTAATACATCATTAATTAATGTCGAAATAACAAGAGTAATTCCTTAAATTCATCACTCTTATTAGCATTATAACCTGACTTTAATATAAGGTGGTTATTAAAATCGGTGCAAAAATATAAAAGCAGATAGGAAAAACAAATAAATATGTAATATTTTTTCTGGTTTTAATTTTAATTCGTAATTAAAACGAAATTTTAACTTACATATTTTATTGATTTTTATAGTATTTATTATAAACCATATAAATTCATTTTGATATTTATTACAATGAATTTATATGGTTACCATTTCTATTATTTATAAGTCTAAAACTAACCTTTCCAGCTCATCTCCACTTGTTAGCATTAACTCTGGCTTTTCTAACATCTTTTTTAATGTCACTAAAAATCCTACAGAATCTTTTCCATCAATAATTCTATGATCATAAGACAAAGCAGTATACATAATTGGTCTTATTTCAACCTTACCATCTACAGCCATTGGGCGGTCAACGATATTATGCATACCTAAAATAGCTGATTGTGGAGGATTAATCAATGGTGTTGATAACATTGAGCCAAATACACCTCCATTTGTAACAGTAAAGGTACCACCAGTCATTTCATCAATACTAATCTTACCTGAACGGGCTTTTACTGCTAATTGCTTTAAGGTCTCTTCAATTTGAGCTAAACTCAATGATTCTGCGTTTCTAATTACCGGAACCATTAAACCTTTTGGAGTTTGAACAGCTACTGAAACGTCAACATAATTTGGAGTCACAATTTCTTCACCATCAATCATCGAGTTAACCATAGGATGTTTTGACATGGCTAAGGCAGATGCTTTAATGAAGAATGACATAAATCCAAGTTTTACACCATGCTTTTCAACAAAAACATTCTGATATTTTTTTCGCATCGTCATAATGGCAGACATGTCAACCTCATTAAATGTGGTTAACATTGCTGTTTCTTGCTTTACAGCAACCAATCGAGCACTTAGTTTTTTACGAAGTGAACTCATTTTTTGTCTGTCCAGTTCACGCTCTTTAGGTTGTCCTGAAATTCCAGAAACAGCTTCACTGACTCCTGAACCTGCGCCTTGTTCTTTTATTGCAGACAATTCCTTTTTAGAGATACGGTGAAGACCATTGATTACATCTTCTACAGTCCAGCCTTCCTCTTCCATTATGTTTTGCGCAACAGGAGAAACCTTAACCTTCGAGTATTCTTTCGATACTTCCTTTTTCTCCGCTACCACTTTCTCTTCTTTCTTAACTTCTTCCTTTGCAGGTGCAGGCACTTCTTTTGGGGTTTCAGATACAGCACCTTCTTCTGGTGCCACTGAAGTATCAATAGTACAAGCCACAGCACCTACTGCAACAGTCTCTCCTGCTTCTAAAACAATTTTTATTTTACCAGCTTTGTCGGCATTTAGAGTTAATGTTGCTTTATCTGATTCAATCTCTGCTAATTCCTGATCTTGTGTTACTATATCACCATCATTTACCAGCCAACTGGCAATCTCAACTTCTGTTATGGATTCTCCTGGTGAAGGAACTTTAATTTCGATTATCATGATTGTATTTTTTTGTCTTACTAATATTCTGTTTTGTATTCAAATTCTCAATTAACGATTCCGTAAATTATTTACAGAAAACTAGATTGAAAATCTTGACTTTTCTGAAAAATATCTGTGTTGCTTAAGAATCTCTCGTCGGTCTTTTCCTTCAACACACTGCAATCCACAATACTTATTATGAAGCTCACAATGACATTTCTTAAATATCTTATCAATAATCTCCTTCTGACCTACCATATGTAAACCATTTAATCCGGTAGCAGGACTTCCACTAGCAGTACGTGCAACAGGAATTAAACGAACTCCTTTAAACATACCTCTTATGTATTTCCATGCACCCATATTTTCAGGTTCTTCCTGTACCCATAGATGTAATATTGCATTGGTATATTTGGCAACTACTGCATCCAGTTTTTCTTTAGGGAAAGGATGATACTGTTCAATTCTGATTAAAGCAATATCAGTAGCATCAAGCTCCTCCTTACGAGCTAACAGGTCGTAATAGACTTTACCTGAACAGAATACAACACGTTTTACTTTTTCTACTTCAACATTATTATCATCAATTACCTCCTCAAATCCGCCATTTACTAAATCATCTACTTTTGAAGTACATTTTGGATGACGTAATAAGCTTTTAGGAGTAAACGCAACCAGTGGAATCCTGATCTCACGGTTTACCTGACGACGCAATAAGTGGAAGAAATTAGCAGGTGTCGTACAATTTACCACCTGCATATTGTTATTGGCTGCTAATGATAAGAATCGTTCAATACGTGCACTTGAGTGCTCCGGGCCCTGACCTTCAAAACCATGAGGTAAGAAAAGAACCAAACCATTCATCAATCCCCATTTTTCTTCAGCAGAACTAATATACTGGTCAACAATAACCTGTGCTACATTATAAAAATCACCAAACTGAGCTTCCCATATAGTTAAACCCTTAGGCATTGCTAAAGCATAACCATATTCAAATCCCATTACACCATATTCTGACAATAAAGAATTGAATACATGAAAACTAGCCTGATCTTTTGAAATATTTTTAAGAGGGAAATACAGTTCTTCTGAATCCTGTATTACTAACCCCGCATGACGGTGGGCAAAAGTACCCCTTATGCAATCCTGACCACTTAATCGAATAGGACTTCCTTCTGCAACTAAAGAAGCATAAGCCAGTAGCTCTCCCATGGCCCAGTCCAGACGATCCTCTTCAACCATCTTTCTTCGGTCGTCGATAATTTTTTCGACTTTCTTAAAGAATGAAAGGTCCTTTGGTAAGGTAGTCAACTTTTCACTTAAAGCAAGAATTGTTTCTCTGTCAACCCCTGTTTTTACAGGCTTAATAAAATCAACCGGCTCAGCATATCTGTAATCTACCCAATCGTCTTCTAAAAATTTCTGGATAACAACTTTATCAATTTTTGTTGATTCTTCAAGCTGCAATTCTAAATAGTCATTGAATTTTTGCTGTAACTGATCCAAATCTCCTTTTGAATAAATACTTTGATCAATTAGTTTCTGACCATAAATATCTCTTGGATTTGGATGTTTTGATATTGCCTTATACAAGGTAGGCTGAGTGAACCTTGGCTCATCTCCCTCATTATGTCCGTATTTTCTGTATGAAAGCACATCAATAAACACATCTGCATTAAATTTTTGACGAAACTCAACTGCAAGCTCAAAAGCATAAACAATAGCCTCAGCATCATCTCCATTTACATGAAAAACAGGGCTTCGTGTTACTTTACCCACATCTGTACTGTAAGTACTTGAACGGGCATCTAAATAATTTGTAGTAAAACCAACCTGATTATTAATAACAACATGAATCGTACCTCCGGTTTTATAACCTTTTAACTGACTCATTTGTATGACTTCATATACCACTCCTTGTCCGGCAATTGCAGCATCACCATGAACTACAATAGGAATAGCCTTATTATAATCGTCGTTATATTTATTATTGATTTTTGATCTGGTAATACCTTCTATGATAGGTCCAACAGTTTCAAGGTGCGAAGGATTCGGTGCTAAATTCACGCGAACTTTATATCCATCACGGGTCTCTATATCATTCTGATAACCGAGGTGGTATTTTACATCACCCAATGATATACCGTCAGCATATTCATCACCAACAAACTCCTTGAATATATTCTTATATGGTTTCTCCAGAATGTTAGCCAGCACATTTAACCTACCACGGTGAGCCATCCCTATCATTACCTCCTCAACACCAAGCTCAGCACCTTTATTTATCAATGCCTGAAGACCAGGTATAATAACCTCAGAACCTTCGATGGAGAAACGCTTTTGTCCAACAAACTTTTTATGAATAAAATTTTCGAAACCGGCAGCTACCTTAAGCTGATCGTAGATACACTTCTTTTTGTCATCGTTAAAATCAGGAGTATTTCTTACTGACTCCATTTTTTTCATCAACCAATCCACAACCTCCGGATGACGTATATACAAATATTCAACCCCTACAGACTCACAATACGTTTGTTGTAAGTGATTAATAATGTCTTTTAATTTGGCTTTTCCAAGACCTAATTTAGAACCTGCCTCAAACTCAGCTTCAAGATCAGCTTTTTCTAATCCGAAATTTTCAATATCCAAAGTAGGAAAATACTGACGACGCTGTCGAACCGGATTCGTTTTGGTAAACAAGTGTCCTCTTTGACGGTATCCATGGATCAGATTTGCTACATTAAATTCTTTAACAACGCCCAGGCTGACTGAAGAATCATAATTTTTACGAGCAAAGTCAAATCCTTTAAAAAACAACTGATAACTTTTATCAACCGACTCAGGATCTTCTAGATAGCTTTGATACAATTGTTCAATTGTTCCAATTTCACTATTCCCAACAAACGAAAATTCTTCCATAGATTTCAATAATTATAATAGGTGTATCTATTAACACTTAAAAGTACAATATGTTAACGATAGATATTAAAATATGTAAATTAATAATCAAAATAAAGTAATTTGAATTTAAAATCATCTTAAATTGTAGACTTTATCGACATAAAGTTTAAAATATATCGACAAAAATCCCACAAAAGACAGAAAAAAATAAATCTTAAAACTTGACAGAATTCATAATTCGCATATTTATTTCACACCTCATTTGGTTTGTTTATTTTACATTTGTAGACCTAAAGAAACACATCTAATAATAAATGAGTAATTTTCTTCAACATCTGGCACAATACTATTTTAATAAGTATCAAACCAATATCTCGGAGTTTTGTTTTGTTTTTCCTAGTAGAAGATCAGGATTATTTTTTCAACAACATCTTGGAAAGCTTAGCAACAAACCGCTGTGGTCTCCTAAAATAGTTACCATCAACGAATTTATACAGGAGTTTACCTCACATCAGATAGCAGATAAAATTACACTGGTATTTGAGCTTTATAAGGTGTATGAAGAGATATACAAATCGGGTGTTACTTTTGATGAATTTATGCCGTGGGGTGAAATCATACTTAATGATTTTGATGATATTGACAAATATCTGGCTGAGCCCAAACAAGTATTTTCAAATCTGCTTGCCATTAAAGAAATTGAAGATGATTATAGTTTTTTAAGCGAAGAACAAATAAAAACCATTCAAAGCTTTTGGCACAGCTTTAATCCTAATAAACTTTCGGAACATCAACAGGAGTTTATTAAAATCTGGGAAAAGCTCCATGATGTCTATTTATCATTTAATAAGAGTTTAGAAGAGCAAAACATGACATATGAGGGGTCGGTTTACAGATCTATAGCAAATAAAATCACTCAAAAAATCCCTCTTGAAATACAGTACCCAAAAATAGTTTTCGTTGCATTTAACGCACTGAACCAATGCGAGAAAAAACTATTTAATCATTTAATGATCACTGATAAAGCTGACTTTATTTGGGATACTCCTGAATGGCTATTGTCTTCATCAAACAGAAATGCCAACCCTTTTGAAAGAACCAAACCACATGAGGCCATCCGTTTTATCGAAGAAAATATCATTAATTACCCATCACCCTCTGACTGGCATTTTCCGGGAAACTCAAATCTCCCTCAAATAACCATCACTTCAGTTGCTTCAGATACTGCTCAAACGCAAATTGTAAATGAGTTTTTAACTGATAAAATGGATCAGTTTGACGCTCAGGATAAAGGAAAAGAACTGGATTCTGCACTAAAAAATGCAGTAATATTAACTGATGAAACAATACTGCTCCCTGTTTTGCATGCAATTCCGGAACAAAAGGAGAAGATTAACATTACAATGGGATACCCCATTAAAAACACCCCGGCCTATGGCTTATTAGAGCTTATTTTTGATTTACAGAAAAATTGCAGGAAAACCAAAGCCGGAAAAACATGGTTTTACTTTAGAAATGTATTGCCAATACTTACACATCAGTATGTTGAACCAATAAATACGGAGTTACATGCCGATATTGCTAAAAACATAATCCGACAAAATAAAACATATATTGAAGCTAACGAACTGCAAAAGAGTAAACTGTTAATTTCAATTTTTACACCTATAAAAAGCAGCTCCGATTTTTCTGAATACCTTTCAAACCTATTGCATTTAATCTATTCAGAAATAAACGATGCTGATAATAATATGGTTATTGAAAAAGAGTTTATTTACCAGTTATTTTTAACGGTAACTCAACTTTCTGATTTAATCAACAAGCTAAATATTGAGATTCAGGTAGAAACCTGGATTAGATTATTTAAAAGAGCTGCAGACTTAAAAAGCATTCCTTTTAGCGGAGAACCATTAAAAGGATTACAGCTAATGGGAATATTAGAGACAAGGGCTTTAGATTTTGAGAACCTGATTATTCTGAACATGAACGAAGGTACGTTCCCTCAAACCGGAGCCACAAATTCTTTAATTCCATATAGTTTAAGAAGCGCCTTTAATCTACCAACCATTGAACATCAGGATTCAATATTTGCCTATTATTTTTACAGACTAATACACAGAGCCAAGAATGTTCATCTATTATATAACTCATCTGCCCAGGGAATGCAAACCGGGGAAATGAGTCGATTCTTGTTTCAATTGAAATATGAATATCCAAAAGAGAAATTAAGCTTTTCAACTGCAGTTGATCATATTAACATTAAAACACCCAAAACTTATTTTGTAGAGAAGGATGACAAAACAATGCAGGTATTAAACCAATACCTGAATGAAGGGGAAAGAAGTCTTTCGCCTAGTGCATTAAGTACGTACTTTGAATGCCCTATGAGGTTCTATTATAAGTATATACTAAATGCTTCTGAACCAGAGGAAATGACGGAGGAAATTGACCCTCGTATATTTGGAACATTATTTCATGAAACGGTAGAAGAGCTATACACTCCATTTATTAATAAAGAGGTTTTGCCTGAAGATATCTTATCTATTATAAAAGATAAAAACCGCATAAAATCGGCTCTAATGGAAAGCTTCAACAAATACTTTAGTACTCAGCTTAACCAAAGTGATTTTATTGATATTCAAGGTAAAAACGTTTTAATTTATGATATCATTATCAAATATATTCAGCAGTTTTTAAAAGTTGAAAAAGGTAATGCGCCATTTATTCTTAGAGGACTGGAAAAGAAAGTAAAATCTACCATAAACATTGGTAATAATAAAAACTTAAATATAGGAGGAACAATAGACAGGCTGGATGAAAAGGACGGTGTTGTCAGAGTTATTGATTATAAAACGGGATCAGGCGACGATTATTTTTCTGAAGTTGAGGAGCTATTTTTAGAAACAAAACACAAGAATAAAAAAGCCATATTCCAAACGCTTTTATATAGCTACATCATTAAATCCGATTTTCCTGAAAATATTAATTTCCAACCGGGTGTGGTATGGATTAAGAAGATTTTTACTTCGCCCGACTATTCGTTAAAAAAAGGCTTTGGGAGTAAAAAGGAGAAGCTATCACTTCAGTTGGTTGAAGAAGATTACATAGCTGAATTTAAAAGCCAGATGAACATTTTATTTAATCCTCAGATACCTTTTAAACAAACAGAAAATAGCGACAATTGTAAAATTTGTAGTTATAAAAGTATATGTGGTAAACAGTAAATATTATAATTAGAGAAGGAAATATCTATTAAAATAAATATCCCCTTCTCTATACAGATCCTTTCCAGTACCTAGACAATTAGATTATTATTTAAAACACCTGGCTCTTTGCTCTATCCCATAAGCTATATACTCCTTGCATCTTTACTAAGAACTGAAGACTCCTAACTGAATACTGTAGGCTCCTCTACTCCTCATAGACTTGAATATGACTTAGCAGTGTTATGTTATTTAAATCAGAGTAGTCATATTGATACAAGCCATCTTCGCCTATCATAATTAAAACATTACCCAAAGGAATTACATCATAAGCATTGATATTTTCGTAATGAGCCAATAGTTTATCTGAAATAGTATATGGATCATCGGCATTATAAATTTTAAGACCATCATCGCCATCACATATAAAAAGCACCTCATCATCAATACCTAAACCATAAGGATTAGTCATTGGATATGATTTAATTAACTCAGGGTTTTCCATATTAGAAATATCAATAACCTCTAATTCACTATCAATGGCACCACATAAATTCCCTCCTCTTAGAGTTACATATGCATAATTGCCTTCAACTACAACCGGATCGCAAGCTGTGGCGTGACGAAATTGAGAAATGAACTCAGGATTTGCAGCATCTTGCAAACTATAGACAAACATACCCGATTGTGAACCTATAAATAGCATTTGATTATACGGGAATAAGGTTTCGATCTGCCAACTGATATAAATATTCTTTGTAAAAGATGGATTAGATGGGTCTGATACATCAAATAAATTTAAAGCACTATTATTGATCGCATATAAATATTGATCGTACAAAGTAAATCGAGCCATAGATCCTCCTGTACCTGTACCCGAACTATTTACACTACTTGCTTCTGCTCCTCCAAACATAAAAACATCATCCCAAAGCAAAAATCTTTCATAGTACACTGTTGGTCCATCTAGCTTTTCGGTAACTGTAGATGGTGAATAACCAACAATAACACCTTTTTCTGTATCAATTGAACCTAGTATACCTTCCTCAACTTCAGGAATTATATACGGAAAAACATCCTCATCTCTATCAACTTCTTTTATATCGTCCATATTACTGATATCAATAGTCAGCAAATCGATATAGCTATCAGCATAAAGCATATTTCCTTTTACTGCCATATCTACATTACCCGGTATTTCGATAAAAGAAACATTTTGAGGATTAGATGGATCTGAGTTATTAATAATATGAATACCCTTTTGATACTCATTTATAAAGATAAAATCATCTTTAAAATAAATTTTTCCGGGCTTACTCACTTCTTCTGGTGGAAGAACACAAAATGAAGATCTTAGATCGCTATAACTCATATATTCCGGTGTATTTACAATATATGACTCTTCAATTTGATTAGTGCAGGAAAAAGTAATAAGTCCTAAAAAGACTAGTATAAAGTATGACAGTTGTGATTTCATAATTCAATAATTAAGGTTTATTCTTTTTTGTGATGCATACACATTGGGTTGATGTTGAATAATTGAGAAGGTTGCGTTTGGTATTAGATATTTAAAAATAGGTATTGGTTTACTATGTGCTCTTAAGTCAACATACCCTCAAGGAAATATGATTATGGATTAGTGATTAAAGGATTACCTATAAAAATACATCTAATCCCTCTATAGTATACTACCTTCTCTATGTCCTATGCAATCATCTTCCATTCTGAGACGCAACTATCTGATAAAAGCTGCATCTTAGATTAAAAATAAATTATATGAAGAACCTGATTTTTATATGCCTGATTTTTATTTATACCTGTGTTTCTGCTCAGGAAACAAAAGAAGAACCCTTTACAAGAAAATACCAAAACTATACCTCCTACGCTTTGCTTATTGGATCTCAAAAAGATAACAATACATACATCCATGCTATTCAGATGGATCATAATTACCTTGCTACAAAAAATTTTGCCATAGGTTTAGAAACAGGTATTCAATGGATGGATATAAATATGGCAACTATTGGTCCGAATGTAAAGCTAATATTACCCTGTAAAAATAAGCAGTCATTATACACAAGTGTAAGTTATGGCTCTGTTATCCCTTTAGAAAAGGAGAAGGATGATTGGTATACTATAAAAAAAACAAACGGAGAACATTTTCTGAATACAGAGCTAGGATACACCTTCCCTACCCATAATAGTACAGCATTTTTTATGGCCTTGGGATATCGTTATCAGGCCTATTCTTTTACCAGGGAAGATTGGTGGTTAAACTCAGTTGAGAGAAAGATTACATATAACAGGTTTGTAATGAAAGTTGGATTAAGATTTAATTGAAAATAATCTGAAATCATTCTCCAATTCCCGGTTTTCATTCCTTCTGTAAAAAAGAATAATGAAAAAGGAGAATGGAGAAATTAAAAATATGATTGGGTAAAACAGGGAATATTTTAATATGATTAAGTTTACTTAATCAATAAATAATCATTGTTGCGGCGTCAATAATTTCTTCGATAATGGTTTCATCCACATTGTTTCAACTAAAACGCTAACTAAAACAGTTATAATGGTTGCAGAAACAATGATATGTCCCCACTCAATTAAATCCTGATTTTGAGTTGCCAATCCAATACTCAAAGGTACACCTGCCATAGCTGCAGGAACAACTCCTTTGGGTCCTTCAAGTGCTATAAAAAGATACTCATTAAAGGTCCATTTTTTTAATGGTAGTATTACCAAACTGGCGATTGGTCGTGCAATAAAAACTACTCCTAAACCAAGTATAGCTCCTTTTAATAAAGTTTCATTTAAAGTTGAAATATCGATGGTAGCACCTAACAATATAAAAATAAAAACACTGGATAAATCAGAAACAGCTTCATTAAATCGCATTTCTGTTTTTACAAATTTCTTAAAGCCCTCACTTTCTTCCCATCTGTTAAATATAAGTGCATGATTTCCAAAGATTATACCAATGGTGGTTGCCACCAGATAACCTGATGTATGGGCTGCCTCTCCAATTAAAAATCCACCAAAGGCAATGGCTAAACCAAAGATTTGAGGAGAAAGACCCGGTTTAAATAATCGTATAATCCAATAACCTGCAACTCCTAAAATTACGCCTAACAACAGTGCAGAAACAACCTCATAAAAGAAGAAAACGAAAACAGCCGGATAAATAGTTGTATAGGATGCAATTTGTTCTACCGGATGAGCCACAGCAGTATGTGGAGCAACTAAAGAAAGTGTAAGCGTAATTAAAACAATACCTAATGGATCGTTAAATATGGATTCTGTAACAATTACAGTTTTAATATTTTCATCGACTTTATGCTGTTTGAAAAGCGGAATCAATGTTGCAGGATCTGTTGCTGCAATGATTGACCCAAATAACATACCTGCTCCTAACGGAAGGTTAAACAACCAACAAAACAAAGCACCACCTATGGTTGCCGTTATAAGCAGACCTGCAGTTGCTAATAAACCAATTGATTTAAAATGTTTTTTAATCATCTTCCATCTAAGGTTATGCCCCTCTGTATAAAGTATTAAAACCAAACCAAACACACGGGCATAGCTAAATATTGTATGTCCCTGATGGAAAGGAATAAGACCGAAAACAGGACCAAAAAGAAACCCCAGTCCTATTAACAAAGGGATTGATGAAATGTGTATTTTCTCACTCAAGAGAAATGCAATAAATCCAAGAGTCATTACTGCTAACACAGTAAAGTCAATAAGTTCTGTATTTGACATCTCAGCCAGTAAATTAAATTAATATAATATTGGAGGTAGTTTGTTGATTTAAGTAGTAAGTGAATTATCAACCGCCCCTTTAAAATTAGAGTGCAAAAGTAGAATAAATATCACTACACGAAATTGTCAAATGTTTAAACAAATTAAAATCTGTTGCTGTTGAAAGCTCGCAACCAACCCTCAACAGACCTTCTAAAATTGCAGTTTTTTCATATTAGGAATAAGATAAAAAATGGAAATTCGAAAAAAACGTTATGCACAATGAGCCATTTTTATAATTAACTGAAAAAACACGTAGTGAATTGATTTATTATCGACTAAGAACAACGCCCAATTTCTTTGGATATGCCATTCGCTATTACAGATTGTCATTTGGTATATTAAATGTGTTCTAAAACATAATTACAAAACACAAATAATATTTAATGTCATTTCATTTGTTAAAAACAGTTACATTACACTTGTTTAATTAAAATTTTTTAACGCATTTTTAAAGAATATTTCTATCAAATTAAAAAATAAACAGGTTTTCATTGAACAAACGAAAGAGAATGTCAAGATTTCCAAAAGCATTTTTATCTTTACAAAAACAGATTACATTACAAGAAAAAATTTATGTAAACAACTAATCTTCATCCTCATACAAACTCACATTTTATAATACAATTAAAAAGATGCCATTTGAATTAAAGAACGTTGTTCCATGGGGAAGAACATTAGAGGAATATAAAACTATGTTTGATCTTACACATAGTGATTTAAATAAAAATATAATAAGTTTTGGTGATGGACCAGCATCATTTAATTATGAGATGACTCAATTAAATAAAGTTGTTACCTCTCTTGATCCTATTTACCAATTTTCGGAGATTGATTTGAAAAAAAGAATTGATGAAACTAAAGACACAGTGGTGAAACAAATGAGAGAAAATCAAGAGAACTTTTTATGGACTTCAATTAAAAATATTGACGAATTGGAAAAAATAAGAATGGATACCATGAGTGCTTTCATTGCTGATTTTGAAGAAGGGAAAAAACAAGGAAGATATATTTATCATGAATTGCCTGCTACAACGAATTTCACTGATCAGTCTTTTGATTTAGGTTTAAGCTCTCATTTTCTGATTCTATATTCTAATCTCGGGCTTGAGTTTCATCTAAAATCAATTTCAGAAATGCTTAGAATTTGTAAAGAGGTAAGAATCTTTCCCTTATTAAATTTAAACGCAAATAAATCTGAAGTGTTAGATGGTATTATAGATGAATTCGATAAAAATTTTCGGGTAAGTATTGAGCCTGTTCTATATGAATTTCAGAAAGGTGGGAATAAGATGTTAAGAATAAAGAATGTATAGAGTAAAGGCATTACGTAACTAAAAAGAACAGCTTATGGAAACAATGATAGCCATTTTAAGAGGAATAAACGTAGGAGGAAAAAGAAAGGTATTGATGGACGATTTAAAACTACTTTGTTCTAAGATTGGTTTGCTCAATGTGAGAACCTATATACAAAGCGGAAATATCATTTTCAACTCTTCAGGATCAAATAAAGATATAGAAGATCAACTAGAAAACGCTATTGAAGAGAAATATGGTTTTAGTGTTCCTGTTATTGTAAGAACTCACAATGAGTTAATAAGCACCATAAACAACAATCCGTTTTATACTTCAGATACAGATATTAATAAACTGCATTTAACCTTATTAAAAAACGTACCTAAGAAAGAAGGTATAATACAAGCCCAAACATTTAACTATAATCCTGATTTGTTTAGCATTGAAAATAAAGATGTTTTTATCTATTGTGAAGGCAAATACCACCAAACAAAACTGAGTAATACCTTTTTTGAAAAACAACTAAAGGTTCAAGCCTCTACCCGCAACTGGAAGACTATTTTAAAATTATTAGAATTAAGCAATAACTAAATTATGATGACTGGCCCCAACAAAAACACTGCATTTCCTCTTGAAAATTACAACAGGCTGTGCTTTTTAAAGAACATTATAAAAAACCCCAACATTATTGTGGGCGACTACACTTATTATGATGACTTTGACAACGTTGAGAATTTTGAAAAAAATGTAAAATACCACTTTGATTTTATCGATGATAAATTGATTATTGGAAAGTTCTGCATGATAGCTTCTGATGTAAAGTTTATTATGAATGGAGCCAATCATTTAAGTAATTCTATATCGGCCTACCCTTTTGCCATTTTTGGTAATGGATGGGAGAATGCCATGGAAAATAAATCGTATCCTAACAAAGGTAATATTGTAATTGGCAATGATGTTTGGATTGGATACAATGCCACTATTATGGCAGGAGTTACCATTGGTGATGGAGCCATTATTGCAGCTAACTCAACAGTTGTAAAAAATGTTGAACCATACAGTATTGTTGGTGGAAATCCTGCTACAGAAATTAAGAAACGTTTTTCGGAAAATGAAATCACAAAACTTCTGGAATTAAAATGGTGGGATTGGGATATTGAAAAAATCACAAATGTATTACCCCTGCTAACCAGCAATAATATTGATGATTTATTAAATCAAGCCTACTAATGCCAACACTATTTTCACCATTATAGTATATTATTAAAACCATAAGCTGATTAATAGCAAACCTGTATTAATAGATGAAACAAATATTATTTTAGCCGTTACAAAAAAATACAAAGACGAAATAAACGTGACTGTATGACGGTTACGAAGAGTTAAGAGCATAGTGCAAAATGAATGATTTGATGCAAAATAAAATAATAAACTCGTTCTTATTAATTCTTGGTGGATTAGGATTAATTTGGATGAATCTACAAGAGGATTCTTTCTTCATCTATTTTCATCCCTTTTCGATTCTTTCATTAATCTTTTTCTCCATTGGAATTATTCGAAGTTTAATTCAGATTAAAAGATTTGGATTTAAGGCTATGATTTACGAAGTAATAGTTTCAGGATTATTTTTACTTGTAATTCTAGGATTTAAGACTAAGGAAAGTGAGATATTAAAAGCAAACAAAATATTTGAGGCAAAACTTATCGATGATTTATCCGGAATAAACCTGATACTAAGAGAGGATGGAACGTTTGAAACAGAATCATATACTATTTATGGTGGTGATGTAATAACAGGTAAATATGAATTGATTGGAGACACTATTGTATTTAAGGACAAACCATATGACAATGACTTTATGCCAAACAGGGTTTTAATTGATAAGGAAAGACAACGAGTTTGGGTTAAACGGCTAGAAGACGGTCGATTTGATACTACAGAATATTTTGCAGGTTTCTTTGAAGTTAGATTTAATGAATTGGAATAATGCATTGTTTACAACAAATATAGGTCATTAGGCGGATAGCACAATATTTAAACATGAGCACAATTAATTGTATCTGTAATAATTTGAAAGGTTGGTACTTTCAAATGCCCAACGCCCCATACCCTCACCGTTGTACTCAGTATTAACCCCATACAAGCCTCATGAAATTGGTATTTGAAGCACATAAGCTCAAGTTAGTTGCATGGACTATAGTTGGAATAATAGGATTGGGATATCTTGCGATTCTGGACATGTTGCTAATAAATATGTATCAAGAACAAATTACAATTAACATGAAACGAATGACAAATTTCGTTGAATTATTCTTTATTTCTGGATTATTTCTAAGATTAATAAAGTCTAAGAAGATCATTCTACCTTTTATTGTAATTGGTGATGCAACACTTATTTTCATTATGATTTATTATGGCGGACTTACACTAAACTCATTATGGGAAATATTTCTTGAACCTGGAAATCTTTTAAATATCACAGTAATAATAATATTGATTTGGGATTGGAGAATTAGAAATAAACGAATAAGCATAAAATTATATAAAAGAGAAAATACAGGGCACAACACAGCATAAATCCAACGAAGGGTTGGTAGAGTTTTGGTTGGGCGGACTGCTGTATGATTTCTTAGTCCTCATAAGACAAATAATCTGCCTTAAATCCAGCTTCGCTTCCTCCAGCAAACCATTAAGTACAAATAACAATGGAACATGAAACATCATTTTGCAGATTTTTTAGATAGAGAAGATGACTACTGGACAATTGTGCCAAATATAGAGCGATATAGTTTTTCATCAGATAATTTGATTGATGATCCTGAGAACGCAATAATAGTTACGGTTTCAAAAAATGACAAAAATTGGAGGCAAATATTTGATCTCCCAAATCTTGAGGAACTTACGCTTCACAACCCTAGTAAGGATCAAGTTGAATCAATAAATAAAATAATAAATTTAAAAAGACTTCGGATAACTCATTTTAGAATCCAAACGATTGAATTCATTGAAGCTTTAGTAAATATCGAAGAATTGGTTTTAGAATATGTTTCAGGTTTTTCCGACCTATCTTCTTTAGGAAAACTTACCAAGTTAAAATCTTTGCACATAGAAAACCTAAGGAGGGTTTCTAATTTTGACGGACTTAGAGGACTAAATAATCTACGATATTTACATATAGATGGAACTCTTGATTGGAATCAGCCCATTGAAGATTTTGAATTTCTCAACGGACTATCAAAACTTGAAGTATTTTCTCTAGGTTTTGTTAAAATATTAAAAGAATATCCAGCTTTTACTCCCTTAATAAAATTAGGAAAAATAAAATTCATTAAAATTGGATTAGCAACATTAGAAACTAAAGAATATGCATTTATTCTTGAAGCACAACCTAAAGCAAAATGTGGTGCTACGCGTGATGGTGCACCTTGGTCAGCATACATCGATTGGGACGATAATTACTATTTGCCACTTGGAAAAGGGAAAAGAAGTTTTTCAAAAGAGCATAAAGATGCTAAACAGAAGTGCTTAAAATTAGAAGCAAATTTTAAAAAGTATAAAAAAGAAGCTGTTGAAATAATTAATAAGAGAAGCTAATAACATGTAAAATAATTACCTGTACTTTGTACTTTTTAGGCTTGTATGCCACTTAAATTGTGGTATAACTTGAAAGTTCTGTATTCCACATATGGACAACATATTTATTACATAACCATTGATTGTAAAATAAAAAACAGGATTTAAAATTACTAATATATGAAAAGACTGCTGCAAATAAAACATTGGAAATTATTCATAATACTAATAACCCTAATTTTTTCGAACGTATTGTTTTCTAAGTTTAATCTCGAAATTGGAAGTATTACTTCTTTACATATATCAACTTTAATAGCGTTAATCTATATCGTGATTTTATTTTTATTGGTACTAAATATTGGATTGTTCACTAATCGAATTACTGAAAATCCTTATAAGTTTAGTAACGGATTAATTATTTTTTCTACTATCTGTTGTATTATTGGATACTCAGAATTAAATCTAAGTAGATTGTATCTTAACTCAAAAACAACACCTACGACATTAACATTTGTATTACCTCTCTTTACTATATTCGGAATTATTTATACATTTTATAACATTCCAAAATCGTTAAAATCAATTGAATTAGGGCGAAAAGCTGTATTTAAAGAATATATTATAGATTCAATTTTATTATTTGCTTTACCAATTGGTATTTGGTTTATCCAACCACGAATTAATAAACTAAATAAAGTTGCTGAAAACATGAATACTAAAAAAACTACAACCGCCAACAATATAAGACAAAGTACATGTAATCAGTGATTCTAAGTTGTTGTGTGAGGTAATCGAGCACCGCCAAATTTTTAGTTTGACTTTAATTACCAAAAGGGACAACAAATAAAAGCTTTAGTTATGAAATACATTAAAAGGTTTGCTCGCTAAATATCTATACGTTTCAGACAAAAATATTGATGCTCATTATAATAAACAAAAGAATACAATATGAATTTAGATAAAATAAAATATCAAGATAAGGAATTTAAATGTTCCTTAGCGTTTGCTCTTCATTTGATTGGAGATAAATACAAAAGCCTAATCCTGTTTCACTTGCAAGAAGGGCCTCAAAGATCAGGTGAATTACAAAAAAGCATCACAGACATTTCAAACAGAATGTTTACGTATTCTATCAGAGCTTTGGAAAAAGATAAATTAGTTAAGAGAACTGTTTATCTTGTTACTCCACCTAAAGTTGAATATGAATTAACAGAAGAAGGCAAATCACTAATCCCCATTATCCTACAGCTAGATAAATGGGGACAAGAATTTGCGAAAGACCATCATTTATATGCTCCTGCAGAGTAGTGCAACTCATAAGAATGAGAGTATATTTCGAATACAGTTCCAAAAGGGTCTTCGACATAACACATACGGTAGGGTTTGTCTCCTGGATAATATTCTCTTATTGGCATTCTTTGTTTACCTCCTGCATCAATTATTTTCTTAACAAGTCCTTCAACGTCTGGGTCCTGAACAGAAAAGTGAAATAGCCCGGTGCGAAATGGTTCAAAATTAGGTTTAAGGTCTTTACTTTCATTAAATTCAAATAACTCAAATCCAATTTTATCTCCTGTAGACAGGTGAGCAATTTTAAATGTACCCCAACCTTTGCCAAATACATCAATACACATTTGACCTATAGCTGTTTCATTTTCTTCTTTTACAACAGTTGGTTCCATAATTACATAGAAACCCATTACTTCGGTATAAAACTTTACAGCTTCCTCAATATTAGTTACGGTAATTCCTATATGCGAAAATGTTTTTGGATAAGTTTTAACTGATTCACCTAAATTTTTCATTTTAATTTTGTTTTGAGAATAACTAAATGTTGCTAAAAACAATACTAAAGCAACTAGACTTAAACTTTTCTTCATCATCAATTCAATTTCATTTCGGAGACAAAATAAATCTTAAAAACACTATAAAACAAGAAGTTACAATCAATGCACATGGTTACATGAATGTGTATTTTTAAGATTAATAAGAGTTTATTGATGGAAAAATTTTGAAAAATAATAAATGAAACAAAAAATGAGAGGTAACAATAAATATTGGTCATTTGGAAGATAATGCTAATTTTGATCAAGTTAAAATTTAACAAGACATATAGAGATTTAAAATTGAGTACTTCTTTTATTATCAAACACCTTACTAAATCCAAATAAAATCATATCAATAATTAATAAGACCCAAAATAAACATGATGGAAAAAATGATAGGAACATTTTCAATGTTCATTTGTATATGCCTTCCTTTAATTCTCTTTTATTCGAAAACAGGATGGATTAAAGAGAACGCTAAATGGAAACTATTTATAGTTGTATTACCAATTGTTAGTTATCTGACTTATGCATTTTGTCACGAATTATGTCATTATATGGGTACATTATTAGTTGGTCGGGAAATAATAGATTATCAACTGATACCAAAGTTTTGGAAAGGAGATTTCAGCAATGCTTATATTGAGCACGATGGTGGAACTAATTTACAGAATTTAATAATTTTAATATCTCCATATATAAGAGACATAATATTTATTCCAATTGGCTTTTACATACTCAGAATTAAAAGAATTTCAAATGCTTTTATCGTTGGATTACTATTTATGTTCTTTATACTAGGTTCTCTATCAAATACCTTTACCAATTTTGTTGCATACGCTATTTATCAAAGGGGTGATTTTAATAAAATCAGTGAAATAATTGGAGAATCCTGGGCATTACTTATTGGAGGGGGAATAATTATATATGCGATAACATTCATTCTGAGAGTGAATAGAATGTATTCGGGTTTTGCTCAAGCACAGAAAGCATAAAAGGAAAAATAATTAATAGATATGTTGAATTAATACAACTCTTTGGACAAAACATAGAGCAAAAAACAAGGATTAAATAAGAGTAATAAAACGATTAAAGCTTATATGATACCGGGTGCATATGAAAACAAACAGAAAATAGTGCTTGACTTAATTAAACCCAATAGAGAATGGAAACTGGTAGCAAAAGACTTTGGCGGGACATTTAAATCTGGTGGACTTTCATCTGCAACTCAAATGCAGATTTCAAAATATGGCTTGACCTTTAATATTAAGACTAGCTATTCAAACGACAACATTTGGTTGGCAAAAACAATTATTTATTGCTCATTTCATTACCAGCAAGAATGTTCGATTGAAATAATGAAAAACTTTTGGACTTCTATTGTTAGGAAAAATCAAGGAATACTAAAAGTTACAGGTGGACAAGATAACTTAAAACAAGAGTTGAACAATAAGCCTAAGTTGAATGCTTTTAGACTTAAATGGAAATCTTTTAAACTAATATTTAAGACCGAAGGAATCATTGCTGAGAATTATGAAGTACTTCCAATAATTGAATTGAAACTAAATGGTTTTATAATACAAAAAGAAGATTTTGAGGCAATATTTGAAATGGTTGATGAATTAGCAAAAGAACTATTACAAAGAAAAATTATAAGTTTAAAACCCAATACAGCATAAAACTAACCCTGTAGGGAGGTAAAGATTAAATCAGGTGGATAATATCATAGATCATCTTACTCGCTCGTAAAACAAAATAAAAACATGGATTACATTATAAGTATACCTGGACCAGTTTTTTTATTAGTTTATTCAATATACTCAGTTGTTATTATATCAATTGCCAAGGCAATATCATTAAATGATTATACTGCCAAAATGGAAATTCCTGAAACAACAGAGTTTGAACCTTTTGAATTAGCCTATTTAAAAAATGGGATTAAAGGTATTATCATTACTTCTATTTTTAATTTATGGAAACAGAAACTTATTGATATAAAAAAGAAAAAATCATATATATCTATGTCAACAGCAACAAAGGTTAAACCTAATCTCAATGCCATAGAAAGTTTCTTATTTAATTTTCTTTATACAGAAAGTTACTATCGTAATTTATTTACACAAAACTCACTTAATTCAATTGAAGAACTTTTTGTTATAAATAAAAACAAACTAAAAGAACATAAGCTTTTAGTTGATGAAACAATAAAGTCGAGGAATAAAAGGATCTTATTTAATACTATTATTTTATTAGTTGCATTCTCAGGAATAAAAATATATTTTGGAATTATTAGACACAAACCTGTTATGTTTTTAATCCTTCTTTTAATTCTCTTTTTATTTTTAGCATGGCAAATACTTAATCCGGAAAAGATCAAAGTTTCTTCCTTAGGAAGAAAACTTCTCAAACAATCAAAACAACGATTTAAATGGTTAAAAGAATCAAACAATAGAAACCATATTTTATCTGAAAACCATATTTTATTTGGAATTGCAATATTTGGTGTAAGTCCTTTTTTTAAAACTGAATTAGGTAGAATACTGGATTCTCCAAAAGTTATGGAACAAACTGGATGGCTAGCAAATGGAACCGGTGCTGGAGCTTCAAGTGACAGTGGTTGTACTGGATGCTCTGGTGGATGTAGTGGTTGCAGCGGTGGCTGTGGAGGTTGTGGAGGAGATTAATATGGCAAATCAAATTCCGAATCATATAACTTTTCAATGGCACATAACCGACATATGTGATTTACGTTGTAAACATTGTTACCAGTCAGATTATACGAATAATGGATTAATTATTGACGATTTATTCTTGGTTCTGGATAAAATATCAAGTTTCATTAAATTCTTAAAAGAAAAAAATCACAATCTAACTTCTCAAATCAATATAACTGGAGGGGAACCTTTTTTAAGAGACGATATTATTGAATTAATAAGTAAGATCAAAAGTTATAATCTTTTTCAATTCGCCATTTTATCAAATGGGAAACTGATGGAATCTGAAAAGTTAGACCAACTAGTTAAATTAGAACCTAAATTCATACAATTAAGCCTTGAAGGAGACGAAAAAACTAATGATTTTATTAGAGGAAAAGGAAGCTATAAACAAGTAAAAACTGCTTTAAAAGAATACAAAAAAAGAAAAATACCGGTAATGATTTCGTTCACTGCAAATGCTAAAAATTATACGCAGTTTAGAGAAGTTGTAAAGTTTGCTCGAAAAAATGGGGCTTTTAAAGTATGGACTGATAGATATTTGCCAATTAAGAAAGATGATCAATTAATTTTATCTAAATCTCAAACCAGAGATTTTTTTAATAATGTCTTAAGACTTCAAAAAAGGGAAAGAATACGGATTCTGAGAAAAGTAAAAATATCATCAAATCGGGCATTACAATTTTTAGTTTCCGGAGGATTACCTTACAGGTGTTCTGCAGGTACAAGTTTATTAGCTATTTTACCCAATGGCGATTTACTTCCTTGTCGCAGATTACCAATTAAAATAGGAAATATATTAACTGATGATCTTAAGGAAATATATTATAAAAATAACTCTTTAATTCAACTAAGAGATCAGGAAAATTTAGATTATAAATGTAAAGGCTGTTATTATAAACATAGTTGTAATGGAGGTTTAAAATGCTTATCCTATGCAATAGAAGATGATTTTAATATAAAAGATCCAAACTGTTGGATTTAATACCTATTAGGGTAGTTTGGATTAAGTAGTAAAATTCAAGTTAACCATTATTACCTATAAAAAATTAAAACAAATGTGATTATGTGGTTTGAACAATTAACAGGATTTAAGGAAGAATCGCCAGAAAATGTGAGAAAGAATCTTGAGATAAAAGGAAGCGAAATTGTTTCACTCGTAAATAATCAAAGATTTTCATACGGAAAACTAGAAATACCAACTTTAGCAGAACTTAAAAAGCAGAACAAAAACATTAAAGAATACAAAGGTAAAATACAGGTAACAGAAATTGTTGCAGATGTACAAGAACTACATTCTAATGCTGAAAATTCAAACGCCCTATTTCAGGCTGCTTCACAGTTTAATTTACTTGAAATGGTTAATCCTTCTGTAACTCCGGAGCAAGGAATTGACAGATATGAATTTGATTACACTCAAGGTCCAGCTTGTGCTATTTCTTGTGGAGCAGGAACAATATATCGCAATTATTTTGCAGAAGTAAACGGACAGATTGGACAAACTGCAAATAACCAAATTGATTGTTTAGATTTAATCGGTAAGGAATTGAATAATGACAAGTTAAATCTATGGAAGATGCAAAATGGTTATGCTTTGGTCAATCAAAACGGAATATTAGCTATCAATAAAGAAATTGCTCAACTTACTTTAGCAGAAAGAGAAAATCTGAAAGAAAAACTTAAAACCGGAATTCAGTGGAATACCGAAGTTACTATATCAGATAATAAACATACCGTTTCACAAATTTATTGCTCTGCACTTCCTGTTGCCTATAGTCAAATAGAATCTTTTTATTGGGAATATTTTGCAAGAGTAATTTTAGAAGCAACTTATGAATCTACTCTTTATGCCGGAGTATTAAATATGGAAAATAATAAATCAAATAAAGTCTTTTTGACCTTGGTTGGTGGCAGTGCTTTTGGAAATGAGGAATATTGGATTTTAGAATCAATGCAAAAAGCTATTAGAAAATTCAAAAACGTTCCTTTGGATATTAAAATTGTCAGTTATGGTCACTCTAATCCAAATTTGATTAAATGTATTAATGAAATATAAAAGAATACCGCTATTATGCCATCATAATAAATTACATATGAAGTTTTTTTAGACACAAGAGGATGGTTAAATTTATACGAGAGTTCATATGACCCATTAAAAGAAATAATAATAGTATGAATAAAAGAATAAGCATATTAGGATGTGGTTGGCTAGGCTTTCCATTGGCAATTGATCTTATTAACAAAGGTTATGAAGTTTATGGTTCAACCACTACTGAATCTAAGATCAAAGAACTGGAAGAAAAAGGCATTAAACCATTCCTCATCGACATAGCCAAGATTGATGATAACATATCGGATTTTTTAAAGTCTGACGTTTTAATCATTGCCATTACCAACAAGAACATTAGTGATATTAATAATATAATAAAGAACATTGAAGAATCTAAACTTCAAAAAGTAATATTTATCAGTTCAACGTCTGTTTATCCGTTTACCAATGGAGTTGTTAATGAAGAAACGAAAACATTGAATACTCCTCTTGCCGAAATAGAAAAGCGATTCATCACCAACCCAACTTTTAAATCAACTATAATAAGATTTGGTGGACTGTTTGGTTATAACAGAAAACCCGGAAATTTCATTAAAACTAATAAGCCGGTTGAAAATCCGGAAGGATATATAAATTTTATACATAGAGATGATTGTATAGAAATAATAGAGCAGATCATTCTACAAAACGTTTGGAATGAAACTTTAAATGCCTGTTCAGATGATCACCCTAAAAGAAGAGAATTTTATCTTAATGAAATTAAAAAAGTAGGAAAGTCAGAGCTTGTTTTTAATGAAAATTCAAGCAATGAATTTAAAATCGTAAATAGTGACAAATTGAAATCTTTACTGAATTATAAGTTTAAATATGCCGACCTGATGAACATTAAGGAGTAATATACGATCCTTGTATAAAATACGACTGCAAAACAAATAACAAACATTAGCAATAACATAAAGCAACCTTTAACTGATAAAAACATCAATAGACTAAACTTGGAATAATAGGAAAAGCCTCAATAAAAAGTTCTCATACACGAGAATGTTTGATTTTATTTGAGAGTTCCATCTGTCTATTGAAAAAATCATAACCAGATGAAAAAGTTATTTGTGATATGCATGGTTGTTTTGTCTATGTTTTCTTGTCAAAAAGAGGATAATCAAAGAATAGAATTAGATAATGATTACTTTCCTCTTGCTGTTGGCAATCAATGGAATTTTGAATTGGCAGGAAAAGACTTGATTGTTGAGCAAACTGAAATTAACGGAATTGAGTATTTTAAATTCGTTAATGATTACGGTACTACTTCATATTATCGGAAACAAAATGACCGAATATATGTTAAAAACTCTTCTAAAGATAGTGAGGAAGAAATGATATTTGATTTGGCCGCCAATATTGATAAAACATGGGAATACGGTTCAGGTTATGTTACACTTGTCAGCAGAAATGCGTCTATAACTATTGGCGAAACTCAAATTGATAGTTGCTTACAATATAGTTTCTATAATAAGAATTTAATTGATTATGGTTCTACAATGTGGTTAGCACCCGGAATTGGTTTAATTCAACGAACATGTCAGGAATGTTTTGGTTCTGGATTTGAAACCCTACAACTTGAAACTGCAATTATTAATAATCAATTGATTGAATTTAATTAATATAAACAACCATGAAAACGAATCTAATACATTTATTACTCTCCTTTCTTTTATTGTTTAGTGCCATTTCTTGTGAAAATACAGATGTACAAAATGAAATCGATTCTGAACAGGGATTATATGATTTTTATTTATATGATGTAAATAGTCACTTAACAACAATGATAACCTCAAGTTCAGATAAAATAGAGTTTTCATATTCAATTTCTCCGAATAGTAAAAAAATACTTTTTGTTGATGAGAATGGGATTAATGAAATGAATATCGATGGTACTGAAAACAGAATCATAGTATCAAATGGAGAGAGTCCTTGTTATTCTCCTGAAGGTGATAAAATAGCTTTTATCTTTGAACATAGGCTCTTTGTTATAAATACAGATGGAACAGATAAAAATCAAATCGGCGATATTGATTTAGGCTTATGGCATCCGGTTTGGTCAAAAGATGGAGAATATATTGTATGTAGTTCAGATGATGGATTATGTGTTGTATCGTTAGAGGGAGATATTAAAATAATTTCTTCTGAAAATAGTGCCGATTGGTACGATTGGTCTTATGATTCTAAAGAGATAGTTTATAGCAAGTCTGTTACAAATAACTATACTCAAATATTTAAATACAATATACTTGAGGATCAAGAATCTCAAATTACTGATATAGATAAATATAATTATAACCCCAAATATAATCCAGGCACGAATTCTATTCTATTTACATCATCACATTCTAATTATGGTGGTGACTTAATCATATGTGACGACGATGGGTTAAATCAGGAAGTTATCATACATAAGGACAAAATAGAATCACCATACTGGTCTCCCGACGGTAATAAAATAGTATTTGTAACAAAAGAATCAAATTTAGCAGTGATTGACAAGAGTGGTGTAAATTATAAAATTATAAATAAAATATCAGGTGCTTGTATGGAACCTCTATGGTCAAATGATGGAAATTATATTTTATATTACAGAGCACTCTTTTATAACTAGATTTATATTAATAACTTAGGTATCCCAAACACACTACTAAATATTTTAGAGGTTGAAATTTAATTTGCAAAAAGAGGTTTGGTATTACTTGAAATAGATATAATCTGATGAAAAACATTAAAATAGAAGTAAAATGGGCTGTTATTTTTTCTCTGATGACATTACTTTGGATGTTACTGGAAAAACTGTCCGGACTGCATGACAGATACATTGATTATCACCTGTATTTAACCAATCTTTTTGCTATTCCTGCCATTATAGTAATGGTAATGGCATTAAAAGACAAAAAGAAAAATTTCTATAACAGTCAGATGAGTTACAAGCAAGGACTGATTACAGGCATTATCCTTTCACTCATCATTGCTTTAATCAGTCCTTTAACTCAATGGATAACTTCATATGTTATAACACCCGAATATTTTCCAAATGTAATAAAGCGTTCTGTTGAATTAGGATATTATGAAACAACTGCTGAAGCTGAAGCTAACTTCAATTATTTAAACTATGCAAAACAAGGTATTATTGGTGCCTTTATTATGGGAGTTGTAACAACTGCAATTGCAATGATTTTTATACGAACAAAGAAGAAATAGAATAAGGAGCATACACCTTTCGTGAATTAGATAAGACATTCTTCATGTATAGTAAAATCAAACATCTGAAAATTAATAGAACAAGCAAAATAGGTTTGTATATAACTCTATATTTTCTGACCTTATTAATTTTACAGGAGTTAACTTATCGAAACGTGTATATTGATTTCATCTCTCCTTATCCTCAACCTCCGGGACATATTACAGGTGACATAGCATTTTTTGGAATTAGATTAATTGACCTTCTTATAGGATTGACAGGTTTGATTGTTTTTTATTATTCGAAAAGAAATACTCCCTTTATGATACAAATATTTCTATTCCTGACAGGCTTAGGTGGTTTATTAGCAATTGGAAATTTACCTACTACAGAAAGAGAAAAAGTTATTTTTTATACTGCTGATATAATATTAGGAACCATCGCATTCATTGGAATAATATTACTGCAGGTAAAGAAAGAGCAAATTAGAAACAACACCCCATAAATTCTACACATATTTTAATAGGAAGTTATCTTTCTGATATACAATTTAAATTCATCAGAACTTATTGAATTACTGCTACACTATTCAAATGCTTGATTAGGTTACCAGTTTTTGGTAACTTCGAAAAATAAATAGAAAAAAATGGGTAAAAACACATCTATATCATTAGGATCACATTTTGAGGATTTTATAAATTCTGCAATTGCATCAGGAAAATATAGTTCAGCAAGTGAAGTTGTTCGTTCAGCATTACGACTTTTAGAATCTGAGGAACAGAAACTCAATGAATTAAGAAATAACTTGATTGAAGGAGAAAATAGTACGATGGTTGAGAATTTTAATGCAAAACAACACCTTGATGACTTACATCGGAAATACTTATAAAAATGAAATATCTTATAAGTGAAAAAGCAATTTCCGATTTAGAAAAAATATGGCTTTATACCTTAAATAAATGGTCGAAAGAACAAGCTGATAGATATCACAATCTAATAATTGACGAAATAAAATTCATTGTGAACAACTATGAACTATGTCAAAAAATAGATTATATCAGAACAGGTTATCGAATGACGAAAGTTAAATCACACCTGATCTTTTTTAGAAAAGTCGATGACAACATTATCGAAATCATTAGGATTCTACATCAAAATATGGATATAAAGAATCGACTTAAAAATGATGATTAATTATAAATCCATCCTCTTAATAAGATTATAACCAAGGTTGATCTGAAACATCTTAATAACTTGAGTTCGACATAAAATTGAAGTTAAAAAAAAGAATGCTGCCCATATCCTACCCCTATTTATGTGTAACATTGTGCCTAACTAGAAATAAACTTTATGGCTAAAACAAAATCAAAAAGAATATTCCAAATTATATTACTCGTTTCAACAGCAATTTCGCTATACTTTGTCCCCTATCCTATTGTTTTTGCCTGGATAAAACCATTACCTGATACTATACAGGAACAGGTAGATAAAGCAGCTGATTATGGCTTTGATGGTATTATTGTTTATGTAGATAAAAAGGGGGAAGAACCGGCATATTACGCTTCAGGTTATAAAAACAAGGAAAACAAAATTCCTGCCGACCCTCATGCTTTGTTTAAAATAGCCAGTGTAAGTAAACTTTACAATGCTGTGTCCATTGCAAAATTAGTGCGAAATAACAAGATTAGCTTAGATAAAACCCTGGCCGATTATTTACCTGAATTACAAGGAAAAATTGAGTATGCCGATCAGATTACCATAAGAATGATGGTTCAGCACCGCAGTGGAATTCCAAATTTTACAGATACCTATATGTATTGGGCTGCGCCAAAAGAAACCGCAGATGAAAATCTTGCTTTAATTCTGAATCAACCGGCCAATTTTAAACCTGGTGAAGGTTATGAATATTGCAACACCAATTATTTATTGCTTGACAGAATAATGAACAGAGTTCTGGGGTATCCTACATTTCAATATATACAAGAAGAGATTTTAACTCCGCTCAATCTAACGCACACCTATGGTTCTGTAAACGATGTAAATATGGATGATGTAATGAGCGGCTATTATGTTGGCTATGAATACGATTTAAAAACGGATAACGTTGGATCAATGTTGGCTAATGCTGAAGATTTAGGTAAGTTCATCAGAGCATTAAACGATGGCTCAGTATTTACTGATAAAACAGAACAAGATATTTATTCTTCGATATACAAATATGAGCATACCGGATTGATTCCCGGCTATCAAACCATTGCCAAATATCACCACGATATTGATGCTGTAGTCATTCAATTTACTAATACAGTTAATTTTTCCGGATACAACTGGAACATATCTGAAGTAATGTATAGCAGAATTGTAAGGATATTGAAGAAGAAGAACAATTAAAAAATTACAGACTGCAAAATAAATTGCACAATTGAATTTGTATATTTGAGAAAAAGTATCGAGATGTATCTAGATAAATATATTCACCAGATCAGTAATTTGTGCAGAGAGCATAATGTTAAGACATTATATGCTTTTGGTTCTGTGTTAACTGATAATTTTGGCCCTGACAGCGATATTGATTTAGTAATTGAAATTAATTCAAATGACCCAATTGACTATGCGGAAAACTATTTTGATTTTAAATTTAAATTACAAAAATTAATAAATAAACCAATTGACCTGCTAGAAGAAAAAGGAATCAAAAATTCTCATCTCAGAAGTAATATTGAGAGCTCAAAATTTAAAATTTATGAAGCCTGAAATATATACTTGGCTTGAAGATATTCAACGCTCTATTGAAGAAATATTTGATTTTCTGCCAGAGAAAAGAGACTTCATAGAATTTCAAAGGGACTTGAAAACGCGTAAGGCCATAGAACGTAATCTGGAAATAATTGGAGAAGCTTTAAATAGGATTTTAAAAGAAGTACCTGATTTTCCTATTACAGATTCTCGTAAAATAGTAGATACAAGAAACAGGATAATTCATGGTTATGATAGTGTTTCTGAAGATATTATTTGGATGATAGTGAATCGCTCGTTACCAAAATTAAAAATAGAAGTAGATAAATTATTAGAATAGAAGTCCTTTTGCACAATTCAACAAACAACAATGCATAATCCTGGTAGTAGTACATTATAATTTTTTCTAAAGGATTATTTATTCGTAATAATCCTGACAAATATCAAAACAACTAAAAACTATGACCAGATACCTATACCTTTCCTTGCTTGTAACTCTTCTATTATACTCATGTAATACAACAAAGAACATCAGAATTGAAGGCAATTTGTATTTTCAGATGGTAGATTTCTATAATTTTAATAATGTAGCTGATTCTATTTTTGAGAAATTAGAGAATCAGGTAATTAACATGGATTTTGACACCATTCCTGAGAAAGAAAGAGAAAGTTTTGAATTAATCAGATATGCAATTGACCAAGAGGTGTTCAGATTACCATACATAAGAGTACAATTAACAAACAATGAGAATATTATGCTCTATATGGATCGTGAAAGCTATAAGCGTTTTGATACTATAAAATGTTTCAACCTAAAAAAAGAAGGAAAGAAAATACATCTTTCTGGTATAGTAAAAGATATTTCATTTAAAGATATAATAGCATATAAACTAGTTACTCTAAAACAATTTGATAAAATTGAAGGAGAAACTGAGTGTCGGAAATAAAAAACGATAATGAAATTACGAATCAATAAAAGAATAATTAGTTTATGGCTTATTATGCTACTTTTTCAGGTCATAACATATTGTTTCAATAAATTTTCAGGAGCATGGAATTTTAAAGCTTCAATATATTATAACTTATTTTGGTCTATTCATTTCTGTTCATTGGTGGCTATATTTATTGTGCTTTTTATCAATAAAAAAACCTATAGAGTAATCGTACCTATAATTCTGTTTATATGGTTTGTAATATTTTATTTTCAATTCAATCCTATCGATACTTCAACCTACCCTAGAGATATAAAAACTCTGGATTCCAATGGTCAACTTAAACAAGTATTAAGAAAACAACAGAATATGTTAACACTTGAAATTAAAACAGATATTGTTTGGGTTGAAGATAAATTTATATTCAGAAGAATAATTAAAAAGGTAAATAACAGTAGTTTGTAATGAGAAATATAATAACAAGTATAACATTAGTTCTCTGCGTTTTGAGCTTTATGTAATGTACAAGACTAGAAAAGACAATTGCAGATGACATAAAAAGCAACAAGAAAAAATATACTGAAATAGTAGAGACTATTTATAGATGTGATTTTTCAAGATTCAAAATGGGCCAATATATTTCTTATAACTATTTTCCCAAAAAATTAAAAGATGCTTTAAACCAAACAAAATTAAAGAATAAGATCAAATATCTTATACTAATACAAGACTCCAACTGTAATCTTTTATCTATCGAATTAATTAGCGGGAGATATCAAATTATGTATGTTCCATGTCCTGAATCAGATTTCCCTAAACCAGATTCTTATAAAGAAGAAGGCTTAATTGAAACATGGGGCATTAATAAAAATTGGCTTATTTGGAAAGACAATGATTATATGTAGATTTTACTAACTAGCTCTATTAAGGAAATCATATTACAAAACTATGAAGGCAAAACAAACATATCTAAGAGGAAAATCCGTTTTCATTGTATCTATAATTGTAATTATACTAACGGTTCTTACTGTTTATTTTACATGTAAGAATTTAAATCGAAGCCTGGAATCAAACTTCTATATTTCATTAGGAATAATTTCAGGTTCCTTATTTACTTTTATTTTTTACGGACTTTATAAAGGAATAGGACTTATAGATAATTTCCCTAAACATTCAATATTAAAACCTACGATTCCTAAGTCGTATATAGTTCCTGAATTGCCAGATATTGATATCGGGGAAGGAATCGGAGGACTAATATTATCAATACTCTTGTGGATTGTAATGTCAATAATATTTGTTGTTTTATTGTTTTTCTTAGAAGCAATAATTTTATTCTCGATATTTATAATGATAGGAATGTTATATTGGCTATTTTTTAGAGCTCTAAAACTTATATTCAAAAAATCAGGAGATACAAAAAATAACTTAATCCAATCTATTGCTTTTGCTTTTATATATACATCATTATATACAGGATGGTTATTTGGATTGGTTTACCTAACTGAATTTATTTAAAAATGACCACAATAGAAATCTTAAAAGCATTAACCTATTTTCTCATTTTGCCTTTGACAGGCCTTTACTTTTTTATCCGCCTGATTGCAAAGATGATAAAAGACGAAGTTAAGAGCGCTCCAATAATTGAATTATTTATAGTTTTTGCAACGTATGGAGCCTTATTACTTACTGTATTAACGCCTTTTCTTTGGAAATGGTCAGGAATGTCATCTTTGGGTGCCATGTATTTGATTCTTGTTGCACCTATTGTGATGGGTATAATTGCATTTAAACACAGAAAAACAAGGCTTAACTCCAATTATCATAAATACACTTTTATTTCTGGTATTTTATATTTTATAATAGTACCAATAGTTATACTTACTTTTTATGTTTTGATAGAATATCTGAGAATAAATGGGATATAAACGATATATCAGTTCTAAATAGAAAACCTAATTAGCTGAATAAAAACAGAAGCCAGGTCAGGACAAAATATCAGCAAATTAAAATAAATTGAGCAACTCTGTAGTATACTTAGAAACATTTTTAAAAATTGAAGTTACTCATTTCAAATCCTAATATTTTCTTAATATTGCCAAACATATATAAAGAAATTATTACAAATGAAATTAATTGATAGAATAGCATATATAGGTTTTTGGATTAACATCTTCTTTCTGATTTTCAACTTTATTGGGATGCCTATATTTTTTATGAAAACACCTGATTTTTTTAAACTCATTACCGCGAATGGACGAATGAATCCCTACTACCTAACCTATTCCTTCTTTAATATTGTATCGGTATTTCATTGGGGCTATTGTATCTGGTTTCTGTTCAAGTATGATAGATATTCAAAATCAATAATCCCTTTATTCTTTTTAAATGCACTTTATGCACCATTCTATTACTACCGAGTAAAAATTAAAAAAAGGCCATTACGAAATAAGGTTAATAAACCACAAGTAATTACCACCGACGAATATGCCATCGACGAGCAAGATTTCATTTCGCTTACAAGAGAAAGCATTATAGGAACTCTTAATTTATGGGCATCGGGTATTGAGCAGTTGAAATTACGCGACATTTATGATAGTAAAGAAATCTCCGTTGAATTATTTGATTATTGGAGTGACTACACAAGAACGGATATTGAAGTTCTGAATGAAGTTTTTAATCCTCAAGAAATTGGATTACTTGCTGAATTTGATATGGAATTAAAAAATATTGAAAATAAGTACAGCAAAGATTTCCCTCCAATAGAAGAATTTATGGAAACATTGGATTGGAAAACTTTACATCATTTGGCCAATGATATTTTAAAGAAAATTAAATAATAAAGCACCATAGGCAATACAGTAAACATCTTGGCAAACAATGATTTTAGGATATTATTTACAAGGGCAAGATAATGATTCATATCTGAATGCAGATTTATATGAAAAAAACATATCAGAATGTTTAGATTTTATACGCAACAGAGAGAAATATATAAGTGATGAATTCAAAATAAAAAAGATGAAATATGAATTCTCATATACCTATGATGGGGCACTTATTGTTTCGAGAAGATTTATGGATTTGTGTAAGAAAATTGGAATAAAAGGAATTAATTTTTTTCAATTAAAAAATCAACAAGAGTTATTTTTGATTAAGGTTATAAACACTGTTGAATTTGATTGCAATAGAAGAAATACTCAATTCTTAGAATTTAATGAATCTTGTGGTGAATATAAAGAGGTTGTTGGTGCATCACCTGTTTGTTTAAAAGAAAACCAACTACTTGATCCGGGTTTTTATAGAACAAATATTGAATTTGGACGAGGTTATGCAAAAAGTCCTTTACTATTAGTAGACACCAATACTTATAACTTGATTAAAAAAGAAAAGTTCAAAGGACTTTATGGTGAAAAGATATTAGACAAATACGACTGGGAAAAATAATATACTTTTATTGGTGATATTCAGTTTGTGGATAAAGAATGGATTATGCCAGGGGAAAGTCAATACGTTAGTGTTAGATTTTATCTAAACAACCAATTGATGCTTTTTTGAAAATTGGAAGAAAATGGTGGCTTCATGAAGGTGCTAAAGTTGTTGGAGAAGCTGAAATGATTGAAATAAAACTATGAACATGCTAAAGATAACTCTTGCTCCATATCAACAATTATTAGATTATATTTTTGAAATTGAAAAACATGTTGGCTTCAAAAATATACGATGTTTTATGTGGAATAGTAGTTCTTTGAGTTGGGTATATGGAGTTTCTGAATTTGAGATTAAAAACTTTGCACTTCAACTTGAAAATTGCATACGCGAAATCAATCGAACAATACAAAATACAGAAAGTGAAAAACTAAAAAGAAAATTGATAATTGAATTTGAAAAGATTCCCGTATTTAATTCCTCTGAATATATCTTAAATACAAACAATGCATCATGGTTGTTTGCAAAATCGTTACAACCTTTAAAAACATTAAGAATGACAGTAAAATTTAAAAGCATTCTTGAAGATATTAAGTTGACTACAGAAAGAATGATTAATTATACTAAAAACAGAGAATGGCTGGAGCTGGCAAATAATGTATAATTGGTATTAAATAATATAATAAGAATTAGCAGCTCTCCCTCTATTCCTTTTAATTAGTTATTAGCCAGAATTATTAAGGCTGCCCATAGGCAGCCTTATATTGCTTTATTGAAATCTTATTGGTTAATAGATTTAATTCTTAATTTAAATTTTCTGTTAGATCTGTGTTATCAAGAGAATCATTTGAACCATTAGATGATCTTCGCATCGTTAATAGTTTATTATATTCCTTAATTAAAGAGTTAATATTTTTTATTACAGTCTCATAGTTCTCCAATCCATTTACTGTAGTTAAAGCTTCAATAAATTTAGAAACATTATAATATTTTGAATTAATTTCCTCTCTAAGCTCACTTACTCTTTGAGAACTGCAGTTTGCATTTGCTTTAATACGAGCATGATACTTTTCATTAAAATCATTATTCTCTTTTTCCAATTGATTAACCCAATCCGTAAGAGCTAACAATTCAATGGAATCTTTCAATTTTGGTAATGTTTTCCATTTATCGATCATATCAAATAAAACGCTGGTTTCCGCCCGATAGTTTAACCTGGCCACACCTGATCCGTAAGTTGCTTCAATGTGATGCTTTAAGGTTTTTGCTGCTTTTTGTTTAGGTTCTTCATAATGGTACGTTAAAGAGTTAATAAAAAGTGATATCCCATTAAATGAATTATCACGTAAATTGTCAAGTAACTGAAGTTCTTCAGTTATTTCGCTCCCTCTTTCTTTTGTAAAAATAGAAGACAAAACAGATTGAGAAGTTTTCAAGTCCTGAATTAAGGTTTGGAGTTGAAGGTTATCAAGATTGTTTTCGTCAATAATTTCGAGAAAGTCTTGGCTAAAAATTACAAATTCACTGTTTCTAAGGCGTCGTAAATTTATATATTCAAACATATATTTTAAATTTATACGACCTCATAAAGCACAACAAATATATAATTATTTTACAAAATACATACACTACTCCAATATTAATATGTAAATATTTAAAAAATCAAAACCACTCCTTCTAAAACAAATATTAAATACTGATTACATATCTATTAAATCACACATGCTCCATAATAAACATCATTATAAAACCTACATTTATTAAACATAACCAACATACATCACATACATATTGTTAAACACTTAAAATTATAGCACCAAAAGTATGTCGAGAGTTTCAAACACAGGTACTGCAACTTATAAACATGATGATATTTTTAGAAACAGCCACGCAGGAAGTAATTAAAACACTTTTTTTTAACAAACAGAGGCGCAGGAAGTAATTAAAATACTTTTATTTCAGAAACAAGAGTGCAAGAAACTAATAACATCATGTTATTTTTACAAACACGAGTGCAGGAAACTATAAAAGTATTTTATTGTGATCAAACAGCTTCGTTTCGACTTTATAAACTCAATTTAAAAAGCTCAAACACGTAGCTTGAACTAATAAAACTCATGTTGAAAACCTCAAACACGAGTGTTTTAAATATATGAACTCATGTTGAAAATTTCTCGCAAGCGTGTTCGAAAGAATACATGCTCGTAATACAATTAATCGTTTAAACTCACTACGTTCAAACATAAACGATTTTTAATCGTCAAACTATCCTTGTTTTTTGGTTCGCTGGCTGAGGCCCATACAGAATCAGCTAAAGATTAAATGCTATTTTTTATTTAAGACAGATGTGATCAATAATACAAATAACTGATTTATATTAAATAAAATACTATTTTTGGGTAAAATCTATTTTAACACATTAAAACCTAACACCATCTATGAAGAAAACCCTTACAATAGTATTGCTATCCTTAGCACTAGGAATACTTGCTGGCATTATAATACACAAACGCTTTTTTAAACCCAACTCAAACGACATTGCTAAGTTTAAAGAGATTATTAAAATAAAAGAACTGCACTTATTAAAGCACACTTATCAGGACTTAACTTTTATACATCGTAAAAATGATACCAGCAAAAGCTTAAAAGCAGTAGCAACGGTTCCGGTAAATGTTTCGGCCTTTATCGATTTAACACAAATGCAGATTAAGTACAGCAACGATACCATTTCAAAAATTATACTACCCATGCCTCAGCTAACCGATCCTAATTACCAGATAGATAAAATGGAGGTTAAAAGAGTTAAAAGCTTTCAAATACATATAGGCAAGGATTTATATGCCGAGGTGCTCACTTTTTTAAAAGATATTGTAAGCCGACGTAAAAAAGCTATCATACAACTATCGCTAAATAACGGCATTGTTAATGAAACACAAAAAGGGGCCCGCGAATATATAACCTCGCTGTTAAAAGGACTTAATATCCCTCCTGTACCTATAGAGTTTGATCAGGAAAAAGATTTAACTCCAAAAGATCATCAGCTTGCACTAATGGATACACTAAACACAACAGTACAATATCTAAATAATAAAGACCTCCCCATGGCTTATTTACCGGAACTTTTAGGTGTAGTGAATTTAAAAGAATAAAGTAAAACAATAGTATATCAAGCAATTATCTGCAAATAATATATACAGCATTATAGAAAATATATTATTTTAGGCGTTATAAATAAAAAACATAAGCAAAATAAATGAAGTGTATGATGCTTATTGAAAAGTTGGGTGTAACCCGAATAAAACTCACAATGAGAGAAATACTTTTAATAATTGCACTAATTATATCTTTAACCGCATTGGGACAACAAAAAGGAATGAAAGCTCTAAACGAGCTTAAAAATAATCAAGACCCTGCTTGGCCAATAGTACAACAATGGATTGACAATGCTACAAATAGTGTTGAAATCTTACTTAAAGACCCTCATAAAGCTGACTCTGTTTTATATCAAACTCAAGTTACGACTCGTTCACCAATGGGTTCCATTATCTATGAAACAGGTGGTTTATTGATTGACAACGGATGGATTCGAATATTAGGTTCGGGTTCAGAAAGGCTGAGTAGAAATATAACAGGATGGAATAAAGACAAGTCCTATAAGGAAAACGAAGATAGACCAGCGTTCTTATTAATCGCAGACGATGTGTTAGGAGGTTTTTTTGCCATTAACGCAGGAGGTTTAGACCAAAATAATATTGGGAAAGTGTACTATTTTGCACCAGACAATCTGACTTGGGAGAACACAGAATTAGGTTATTCAGACTTTCTATCATTTTGCTTTAATGGGAACTTGAGTGAATATTATGAAGGTTTAAGATGGGATAATTGGAAGAAGGACGTGATTGAGCTGGATGGAAATAAAGGAATTCATTGTTTTCCATATTTATGGACTGAAGAAGGGAAAAACATAAATGCATTAAGTCGACACCCTGTTCCAATACAAGAACTTTGGGACTTGTACGTTGAAAATTACAGTATTCACTAAAAAAGGGCAACTGCCAACAATGGCTAATAAAAGCAAAAGTGAACCGAATTATTTTGGTTTGTTTGTAGCTTCGGCGAAATGGGCCAAATCGTTGATTTGGCTTTTAATATGAATAAGATAAAAACAAATACAACGTTTTGGCTCTGTGAAATTTGAATATGAAATCTGGTTAATATTCATTTACGCTTCATAGCCTTAACATTGGCGTTCATTGGGTACGATATACAAACATCCTTTACAAAGTTATATAAACATTAATCATAAACTAAAAGAATGGCTACATTAATTTTTAAGAGAACTAAGGAATATCAGAATGCATTAAGAAAGATAATGATTTGCATTGATGGTGAAGAAACCGGAGAGATTGGAAATGGAGAAACAAAAAGTTTTGAAATATCACCAGGAAAACATAATGTTATAGCAAAAATAGACTGGTGTAAGAGTAAAGAATTTAAGTTGGACTCCTTAGATAATTCAACGAAGACAATTTTAATAAGTAGTAATTATCCTACTTATTTAGCTTTGTTTTCGACTACATTTGGAAGAAATAACTATTTAAAGTTGACAGAAATAAAATGAGCCTAAACATAATGTTTTAATTTCATAATACTACCTAACGTCAATAGAGTATAAAACCAATGGTGGTTCGGTAGTTTTTTTGTTGGGCGAATTGTTGCTTGATTTCTTAGTTATTGTAGGCACGAAATTTGCCAAAAATACACTACAGTCATTAATTCCAAATGTTAGCAACTATTAAATGAATATCATTACAAGATCTTTAATCATACTTCTGGTGGTCATTTTTCCTTTGACTAATTCAACTGCACAAGAAGAAAATTCAATAAAACAGATAAATATTTCATATTGGGGAGACTCAATTATTAACCAGACATATGAACTAGATTTGAAAACAAAGAAAATTTATTTTAAAAATCCAGTGGCAAACTACCTTGATATTAAAGGAGGAAAACCAAAGTATAACGTGAATATTAAAAAGAAAAATCGCGAAAGCATTTTCCAGCTCTTGGATAATATCAATTTTAAAAATTTTAAAGAAAATGAAGAATGTATTGATTTAGATTCTTTGAATAATAACTATCTATCAAATTATAAAACGGCAAGAGTGTTTTATAATATTGGGATTGTATATATCAATGATGATTATTTCAATTATACATTTTTAGATGACAATGCACCATCACTTATAAAGAAACTATATCAATTAATTACAATGGCGAAATAACAGCTGCTACCTACTGGAATAAAGCATAGGTTGGTATACTTGTCATTGCGCCTTTATCTATAATATTACTAAATCAATAACTCAAAGTAAAATGAAAAAACAATTATTATTATTAATTATTACCATTCTTCCAATGGTTCTGTCTGCTCAAAGACAAAAAGGAGTAAAAGTTCTTGAAGGAAATGTAAGCTATTATTTATCTAATTCAGAGGATTTTGACCTCTATTCTCTTGAAACCGATAAATATAAAAGTCAACAGTTTTCAATCTCCCCAAAAATTGGCTGGTTTATTTCAGAGTCATCAGTTTTAGGTGTTGGTTTAGGATATAATTTCACAAAATATGAAAGTCTATCAGAATCAAAAGTAAACCTGTTCTCAATTAGTCCCTATTACAGAAATTACAAAAAGATTACAGAAAAACTGTTTTATACAACCTCTGTAGAATTAGCATTGGGATACGGTAAGGAATCAAGTAGCCAGGAAGCAACTATAGTTACATACGGTTTCAATGTTCGTCCTGGGCTTAGCTATTTTTTATCTGATAAATGGACATTAAAAGCAAATTTCGGAAGTCTGTATTATCAAGAAACCACAAGAAAAATTACCGAAGGAGTGGATAATATGGAACCAAAACTTAAAGACACCGATTTTGGATTTAACCTCAACATGGAGTCATTTAGCTTGGGAATAGGCTATTATTTTTAAATATTTTGAACGAAATTCGGAAGGGAAAATAAACACAATTACCTATCGTTCATACAGCAAATAGGCAATAAACCTATCAAATAGCTACAGAAATCACTATATCTAAGATAACATTTTCAGTCCTCTTCATAAACAATATGAATTTATGAAGAGGACATTTAAGATTATGTGATTATTTAACAGGAATCATAGTACCTCTATTCCACTTCATCTCACATTTTTAATTGTTAAAATAGTGACTTTATTTGCTTAATCGCCTGAAGAGAAACACCCAAAGTACATCACATAACTAATTTCTTTAGAAAATTAGTTACTTTAGGCGTTATAAATAAAAACATAAGCGAAATAAATGTAGGTTGACGCTTATTAAAAAGCTGTGTACAAAATTCAAAAAACCTTAATCCTATGAAAAACTTGACTTTATTATTTACATTTTTAGCTTTACCATTAATAATTTTTGGTAAAAATAATAAAGACCGTACATTCTTGAAGAAAGTGCTCGATCGTATAGAAAAAATTGAGTCTGCAGAATACTATAGTACGCATGAGTCATATAACCCTTATGACAAAAATCCTGAATATATTGAAACATACTTTACAAAGGAATATAAAAATGTTTCAGATTCAACAATTGGATCAAGCTATGCGCAATATTCTATAAAAGACACTTCGAAATTACATTTTTGCTATGATGGTAAAATGAAAGCTTATGTAGATGAAGAGAAAAAAGGAGTAGTCATTGACAGCTTTAAGGTTAACAGAAAAGCGCCAGTTCGTACCGTATGGCCGCCATTTTTTAATTATGTTACGAGTATAATTAAATATACTTTGGAAACATCTGACAGTATTAATATCGAATTGAATGATATGGGAGATTCATTATTGTTTAAATTAAATATTAATGAGTCCAAACAAGTTGAATTCGTAGGAAAACCTATATATGTAGACAATCCTTATGCTTTTGGAGATACAAGCTCTAAATATTATATATGGATTAAGAAAAGTGATTACACACCATATAAAATCAAGAGAGAAATGTCTCATGAAATTAGTGTGGAGTCTATTAAAAATCATAAGATAAATAGTATAAGCATTCAAAATTTTATTGTTTCAAATTATCTCCCTAAGGGCTATGAGATTAGGTACGTTAGCGAAATAGAGAAAAGAAAGAGAAAAGAAAGCAATTACAATAATACAAATGTACTTGTTGGACAAAAAGCACCAGACTGGTCACTTTTTAATGCTGATTCTTTAAATATACATCTCAAGGATATCAAGAGCAAAGTGATTTTAATTCAATTTACGGGAATCGGTTGCGGTCCATGTTTTAGTTCTATTCCTATGTTAAAAAATCTAGTTGATGACTATGATTCAACAAAATTAGAACTAATATCTATTGAAACCTGGTCTGGAAGCCTAGCTAAAATTAGAAAATATCAGACTAATCATAACCTGAATTATCAAATGGTTCAATCAACCAAAACTACAGAGGAATGCTATAATATAACAATGGTTCCTATGTTTTTCATTGTAGATAAAAACAGAGTTATAAGGAAAGTTATTAATGGATATTCAAAAGAATCCACTGACTCTGAAATTAAAAATGCGATTAATGAATTATTATAAAGTTCAACACACTACAAGTTGTAAATAAAGCATGGCTCAATTTGCTTGTTCTCACGCCTTCGTCTAATATCCTATCTGCCCTATCAGTTGACAGGACTTATGTGCCATTACTTCCTCCTGCAAAATTTAGCGATAAGGCCAGAAACAAAATCAAATAGAAATATCATATAAGAAAATGGAAAATAGCAATTTGAAAACTGTCCCCTTATTAAAAACTGAAAGGTTGAATCTCCGACAATTATCAGTTAGGGATGGCAACGAAATATTTCTTCTTCGTTCTGACTCTTTAATAAACAAATATCTAGACAGACAGCCAAGTAAAACTTTAGAAGACGCATTAAAATTCATAAAGACGATAAAAAACAATAACCTTTATTATTGGGCTATCACTCAAAAAGAAAATGAAAAACTAGTTGGAACTATTTGTCTTTTTGGCATTTCAGAAGAGCTAAAAAACTGCGAAATCGGATTTGAACTTTTAACGGAGTTTCAAGGAAGAGGAATTATGAGAGAGGCAGCAGAAAAAATAACTGAATATGCAACTCAAACACTTGGAATAAAAACAATTGATGCTTATACACATAAGGATAACCAAAGTTCAATCAACCTTCTTAAAGAATTAAAATTTAAGAGTATAAGTAGAGTTGATGAAACAAATTTAAATATGATTTTATTTCAACTAAGCATTAATAGTAAAAGATAAATAAAGGTTCATAAAATGCCTTTACTGATAATATTGTTAGCAGTCGATAGGTAAAACCTATCGGAGAATTTCTCATAGCACTATACATATAGTATACTTTACTAATTCTGTATATAATTAAACAGGTCTACCCCTCCTTCTAACTTCTTCTCATATTTTAGACATTAACAGCAGAATCATTAGTTACTTAATCGTCTGATGAGAGATACAACATTCCCACTCCCACTACTCTATGCGTTATACTATCAAAATAGGGCATAATCTTAAACAACGAAACAGCCTGATAAAATAGTAATAAAGACAAGAATAATACTTCTGTTTTTAGAAAATTAGTTACTTTAGGCGTTATAAATAAAAAGAGCATCTAAGATATTTAACCAATACAGAAATTTTAACTAAAAAATCAAATCATGATTATTTCAACTACAGACAAAGTACCGAATAAAGAAATTACAGAAATTCTGGGAATTGCAAGAGGGAGTACTGTTCGGGCAAGAAATATTGGTAGAGATATTTTTGCTGGTTTAAAGAATATTGTTGGAGGAGAAATAGAAGAATATACAAAATTACAGGCTGAATCAAGAGAACAAGCTCTTCAAAGAATGATCGAAGATGCGCAAAGACTTGGAGCTGATGCAATTGTTAATGTTAGATTCTCCACTTCAATGATAATGCAAGGTGCCTCTGAAATTCTTGCATATGGTACAGCTATAAAAGTAAAATAAAATGGATTGGATAGGGAAATTCATATTAAGTACTTATGGCATTTTCATAGGTATCTGTATCATTTTATTGATTTTCTTGATTATAAGAAGAATTAAAATCAAAAAGACTGAAAATTTTGAAGATAGAGATAACTAAACATTACAATAAGTAGCTATTTTCTGATTATAGATTAATTGATGATGTGATTATTTACACCCAACACTTCTTACCATACAATTAAGCCAATCTATATGAGAAAAATATTTTTACTATTATCACTTATCATTTTCTACTCACTTGAAACTTTTTCATGTAGTTGTTTTAGTTCGTGGAATGATTCATTTAGCAGGACTGCGAAAAAGGCCAAATTCGTTGCTTTAATTAAAGTTATATCGTTTGATGAATATCTTGATGAAGAGATCTTGGGACATGAAGAAAAAATGCCCTACTTAATGACAGTTGAAATAGTCAAAAAATATAAAGGAACTGAAAATAGAAAAAGAATTAAGATTTGGGGTGACAATGGAATTTTATGTCGCCCATACTTATCTGAATTTAAAATCAATGGGTATTATATTGTAGCTCCTATCCCATTAACCAATAAGCCAAATACTGATTATGATTTTTTTGTATGTAGAACCGATTACCTAGAAGTCGATATTAATAAAAATGAAGCATATGGTAACTATTCTTTAATTCGGGATAAGATTAATATTTCAACATTGGAAAATAAACTTAGATATGGTGATTGGGACATAGAAATAATCACCTTGTTGATTAGTTTCTTTTTTCTGGGTATTTTTATTTATCGAAGAAATAAAAAACAAATTGCCAAAAAATCTTAAAACTATGAAGCCTATAAAAATAACATTTACCATTATTTTCCTATCCAGCCTACTCATTCAAGGACAAGCATCATTAAAAACCAAGAAGAAATCAAAAGACAATTTAGATAGAAATATTATAACTTTTCCCAAACCGCAATATTCACCAAATGACTCCGGAATTGTGGTAGTAAATTTATGGATTGATAAGAATGGAGATATTTTAAATGTTGCATTAGACTCTATAGCAACAACAACAAAGCAATCATCAACTATTGAAAAAACCATTAAGGCGGCATATACTGCTAAATTTACTCCAATTAAACAAGATACAATACAGATAGGTACAATATCTTTCAACTTTGAAATATATTAAATAAGGTCTCTCAAAACTTTGTATGCGCTAGAAGAACAAACCCATATAAACGCAAAAAGAGCAACCGAAACTTGTTCGATTGCTCTTTTATTTAAAGTCGGCGGCGACCTACTCTCCCACAGTACGCAGTACCATCGGCGCTAATGGGCTTAACTTCTCTGTTCGGAATGGGAAGAGGTGGAGCCCCATCGCTATAACCACCTGAATGTCTTTCTAGATTTTTAGATTTTAGATTAGAGACTTAAAGACTCTATCTATTCTAACATTCTATTTAATATTTTTTTCAGTCTATTATCTATGATCTCTCATCTAATAGTCTGTTGTTACATACCAGCTCCAATCAAAATCACAGACTTTACTATTACGCCCAACTAAAAGTTTCGGGTAATTAGTACTGCTCGGCTTTGATGTTACCACCTTTACACCTGCAGCCTATCAACGTCATCGTCTTTAACGTCCCTCAAGGATATCTCATCTTGAAGCAGGCTTCGTGCTTAGATGCTTTCAGCACTTATCCCTTCCAAACTTAGCTACCCAGCAATGCTCCTGGCGGAACAACTGGTGCACCAGAGGTTTGTCCAACGCGGTCCTCTCGTACTAACGTCAGGTCTTCTCAAATATCCTACGCCCACAACAGATAGGGACCGAACTGTCTCACGACGTTCTGAACCCAGCTCGCGTGCCACTTTAATGGGCGAACAGCCCAACCCTTGGGACCTTCTCCAGCCCCAGGATGTGACGAGCCGACATCGAGGTGCCAAACCGCTCCGTCGATATGAGCTCTTGGGAGCGATCAGCCTGTTATCCCCGGAGTACCTTTTATCCTTTGAGCGATGGCCCTTCCATGCGGAACCACCGGATCACTATGTCCTACTTTCGTACCTGGTCGACTTGTCGGTCTCACAGTCAAGCTTCCTTGTGCCATTACACTCTGCGGACGGTTACCAATCGTCCTGAGGAAACCTTTGAAAGCCTCCGTTACTCTTTTGGAGGCGACCACCCCAGTCAAACTACCCACCAAACAATGTCCTCATTGCTGAGTTAGGCCACAGATAAGCAAAGGGTCGTATTTCAAGGGTGACTAAACTACACCTGGCGATGCAGCATCAACGTCTCCGACCTATCCTACACATTACTTACCCACAACCAATGTTAAGTTGCAGTAAAGGTTCACGGGGTCTTTCCGTCCCGTTGCGGGTAATCGGCATCTTCACCGATACTACAATTTCACCGAGCTCATGGTTGAGACAGTGCGCACATCGTTACACCATTCGTGCAGGTCGGAACTTACCCGACAAGGAATTTCGCTACCTTAGGACCGTTATAGTTACGGCCGCCGTTTACTGGGGCTTCAATTCAAACCTTCGCCGAAGCTAAGCTCTCCTCTTAACCTTCCAGCACCGGGCAGGTGTCAGGCCTTATACGTCTTCTTTCGAATTTGCAAAGCCATGTGTTTTTGATAAACAGTCGCATGCGCCATTTCTCTGCGGCCTACCGAAGTAGGCGCCCCTTTTCCCGAAGTTACGGGGCTAATTTGCCGAGTTCCTTAACCATGAATCACTCGAGCGCCTTAGTATACTCAACCCAACTACGTGTGTCCGTTTACAGTACGGGCTCCTATACTCGCTTTTCTTGGTACTGGCTGCTTCTCTTCGCTTCGGCCGAAGCCTAGGCTCAACGTACTATTCCGTCAGTACGTAGAAATCTCACCAATACGTCACTTTCTTCGTATAGCAGGTGCAGGAATATTAACCTGCTCTCCATCCACTACCCCTTTCGGGTTCGCGTTAGGTCCCGACTAACCCTGATCCGATTAGCGTTGATCAGGAAACCTGAGTCTTTCGGCGTGCGGGTTTCTCGCCCGCATTATCGTTACTTATGCCTACATTTGCTTTTCTAACCGCTCCACACAACATCGCCATTATGCTTCAAGGCTGTTAGAATGCTCCCCTACCACTGTACTTGCGTACAATCCATAGCTTCGGTAGTATACTTATGCCCGATTATTATCCATGCTCGATCGCTCGACTAGTGAGCTGTTACGCACTCTTTAAATGAATGGCTGCTTCCAAGCCAACATCCTAGCTGTCTATGCAATCAAACCGCGTTTGTTCAACTTAGTATACATTTGGGGACCTTAGCTGATGGTCTGGGTTCTTTCCCTTTCGGACACGGACCTTAGCACCCATGCCCTCACTCCTATTCATCATCTTACAGCATTCGGAGTTTATCAGGAGTTGATAGGCGGTGAAGCCCTCTCGTCCAATCAGTAGCTCTACCTCTGTAAGATTAAAATAAGGCTGCACCTAAATGCATTTCGGGGAGTACGAGCTATTTCCAGGTTTGATTGGCCTTTCACCCCTACCCACAGTTCATCCAAATACTTTTCAACGTAAACTGGTTCGGTCCTCCATTCCGTGTTACCGGAACTTCAACCTGACCATGGGTAGATCACCTGGTTTCGCGTCTAGCGCAGCTAACTATTTCGCCCTATTCAGACTCGCTTTCGCTTCGGCTCCGTTGCTGAACAACTTAACCTCGCTAACTACGACTAACTCGTAGGCTCATTATGCAAAAGGCACGCCGTCACCATAAAATGGCTCCGACCGCTTGTAAGCGCACGGTTTCAGGTACTATTTCACTCCCCTGTTCGGGGTACTTTTCACCTTTCCCTCACGGTACTGGTTCACTATCGGTCTTTCAGGAGTATTTAGCCTTACCAGATGGGCCTGGCAGATTCACACAGAATTTCACGTGTTCCGCGCTACTCAGGATACTACTAGATTTTATTTGCTTACGTGTACAAGACTGTCACTTTCTACGGTTGTTCTTTCCAAAACATTCCACTTCACGCATAAAACCACAGCGTAGTCCTACAACCCCAATGTTGCCTAAACAACATTGGTTTGGGCTAGTCCCCGTTCGCTCGCCACTACTTAGGGAATCACTATTGTTTTCTTCTCCTCCAGGTACTTAGATGTTTCAGTTCCCTGGGTTTGCCCCCCGAAGGGTGACTGGTCATCAACCAGCCGGGTTGCCCCATTCAGAAATCTGCGGATCAATAAATATTTGCTTCTCCCCGCAGCTTATCGCAGCTTATCACGTCTTTCTTCGCCTCTGAAAGCCTAGGCATCCACCGTACGCCCTTGCTTACTTTCTTGTTGGTTTAGCAATGCTTTGCGCATAGCTAACCTATGATTTTGATTGTTTTGCCAATATGTCAATGTACGTTTCTCGCTTTTTGCGAAATGTGAAATGCACTACTTATAGAAAGTAGATGGTTGTCTTTTAAAGTATATTTAAAACTCTCTCCAGAAAGGAGGTGTTCCAGCCACACCTTCCGGTACGGCTACCTTGTTACGACTTAACCCTAGTTATCAGTTTTACCCTAGGCCGCTCCTTACGGTAACAGACTTCAGGTACCCCCGACTTCCATGGTTTGACGGGCGGTGTGTACAAGGCCCGGGAACGTATTCACCGCGTCATTGCTGATACGCGATTACTAGCGAATCCAGCTTCACGGAGTCGAGTTGCAGACTCCGATCCGAACTGAGACAGGCTTTAGAGATTAGCATCACATCGCTGTGTAGCTGCCCTTTGTACCTGCCATTGTAACACGTGTGTAGCCCTGGACGTAAGGGCCGTGCTGATTTGACGTCATCCCCACCTTCCTCACGGTTTACACCGGCAGTCTTGTTAGAGTCCCCACCTCTACGTGCTGGTAACTAACAACAGGGGTTGCGCTCGTTATGGGACTTAACCCGACACCTCACGGCACGAGCTGACGACAACCATGCAGCACCTTGTAAATAGTCCGAAGAAAGAAGCATCTCTGCTTCATGCAATCTACATTTAAGTCCAGGTAAGGTTCCTCGCGTATCATCGAATTAAACCACATGTTCCTCCGCTTGTGCGGGCCCCCGTCAATTCCTTTGAGTTTCATTGTTGCCAACGTACTCCCCAGGTGGATTACTTAATGCTTTCGCTCAGTCGCTGACGATGTATTGCCAACAACGAGTAATCATCGTTTACGGCGTGGACTACCAGGGTATCTAATCCTGTTCGCTCCCCACGCTTTCGTGCATCAGCGTCAATTATAGCTTAGTAAGCTGCCTTCGCAATCGGTGTTCTGTGTTATATCTATGCATTTCACCGCTACACAACACATTCCGCCTACCTCAACTAAATTCAAGACTATCAGTATCAATGGCAGTTTTACAGTTGAGCTGCAAGATTTCACCACTGACTTAATAGTCCGCCTACGCACCCTTTAAACCCAATAAATCCGGATAACGCTCGCATCCTCCGTATTACCGCGGCTGCTGGCACGGAGTTAGCCGATGCTTATTCATACGGTACCTTCAAAAAGCTTCACGAAGCTCACATTATTCCCGTATAAAAGCAGTTTACAACCCATAGGGCAGTCTTCCTGCACGCGACATGGCTGGTTCAGCCTTGCGGCCATTGACCAATATTCCTCACTGCTGCCTCCCGTAGGAGTCTGGTCCGTGTCTCAGTACCAGTGTGGGGGACCTTCCTCTCAGAACCCCTAGACATCGTCGCCTTGGTGAGCCGTTACCTCACCAACTAGCTAATGTCACGCATGACCATCTTATACCGACGAATCTTTACTTATCTATCCATGCGAACAAACAAGACTATAGGGTATTAATCCAAATTTCTCTGGGCTATCCCCTTGTATAAGGCAGGTTTCATACGCGTTACGCACCCGTGCGCCGGTCGTCAGCGGAAGCAAGCTTCCCTGTTACCCCTCGACTTGCATGTGTTAGGCCTGTCGCTAGCGTTCATCCTGAGCCAGGATCAAACTCTTCGTTGTATAAAAATTGTTTTGCCAATTGAATGGCTATAATTCCTTACAAGAGTTTTAACTCAAAAGAACATACTTTACTTTCCTTTTATTAAGTGTGCATTTCAATATTTTCAAAGAACGTTTTCCTCTTTATTCAGCATCAAGGCATAAATAAATCAGAACTCTTTATATCTTGTAAACACGTTTTAGAACTCTTTCTAAAACAATGTTTATTTCAATCTTTTTTTTACTCCCTAACCTTCGTTAGAGTGTCGCTCTAAAAGCGGATGCAAAGATAACAACTTTATTTTCTCTTTTCCAAATAAATTTTGAAAAATATTTATTTAATTTTTCAAGCTTTATTTTTAATTTAAATTACTGTTTTTCACTAATTTAAATCTCTTCTCAAAGTCTTATTTTTTATCTTCTTGCCCTTCTTTAAAAGCGGCTGCAAAGATAAGTGATTTTAATTCTTAAAACCTAATTTATTTTTAAAAATATTTTAAAAATTTTCATCTGATTTTTTAGCTTCTAAAACCTCCTCTTTTTCAAGACTTTCTCCCCTTAAAGTTGCTCAATATTTCAATCTTTTTATCACGCCTCTCGTTCAAAGCGGGTGCAAAACAACTGCTTTTATTTTTAACTTCCAAACTTTAATCCGATTATTTTTTGCGCAGAATTCAAAGATAAGTCGCAATTCGCTTTTTGTCAAGTCGTTAAGGAGGAAAAGTTTTTCTGAAAATCTTAAACCTACTCTGAAAAACGATTTACATACGAGGAATCTACTAATATTCTATACAAAGATTATTACACAAAGTATCCTATATTTATATTCCTGTATTATTCTTAATTTAGCATTTTAGGTCTCAATCATTATTTTTATAAGGAAACACAAAATTTGTTACAACACATAGAACTTATTATTAAACACAAAAAATCACGATAAAACTAACCATAAGTAAATACTCTTTATCGAGGGGAATTTTTCAATTAGAGACTTCCATATAAACAAAAAATTAGAGCATATGAAAACATTATTAATAACCTTATTATTCGTACCTATTCTTTCATTTTCCCAATCAAATAAATCTGTAGTTGTATATAATGGGAACGGTTCTTTTGATAACACTATTGTAGATTTAAGCAATCAAAACTTAACTAAAGTACCCGTAATTGATGTAAATGTTGAGATATTAATTCTTGATAATAATAATCTGACTGAAATACCTGACTGGATTTTAAACCTTAGAAATCTAAAGTCTTTGTCAATTCGAAATAATAATCTTACAGATATAAGTGTTTTATCGTATTGTGAGAATCTAGAAGAGCTATACCTGACTAACAATATAAATCTCGAAGACTTTCCTAATTTTAGTAGCTGCGAAAAATTAAAAATCATTGATGTAATCAATACAAAAATAAATCAACTCCCAATCTCAATTAGGGGTATGAAAAGTATTGCTTATTTTAAATATTCATTGTCTGAAAAATAGCAACCATCCCTACTCCACTAAAATAAAATATGTAAAAACACAGCACCAGACATTTAGGCTTATTGTTTTGACAAATTTTCTCTCAACAATACATAAAAAAGATGTAAAACCCAGATAAAACATTACACTAAGTAATATTTCCGGTATCAATTCATAATCAAGTTTAATAATGGCAACTCAAATTGTTGTAGTACTAATCCTAACTTTTGTAATTCATCTGATTAGCACTTTATCATATTCAGTTCGAATTGTAGGAATCAGAACAAGAAAAATTGCAATATCCTTTGCACTTTTCAATATAATGGTTTTGATTTCCAGAACTTCTAATTCGTTTCAGGCTCCTCTTCTTGCAAAATGGATTGAGAATAATATAAATATTGGAATAAATCCCGGAGCTTTTGAAATGAGGTTAATAATATTATCAACCACCTTTGCTACAATATTTGGAGGCATATTAATTCCTACGTTTCAAAGAATACTATCAAAAGGTGTAAATAGATTTAGCATTCATAAATCTGTACCTCGACTTATATTACACGGATTTACAAAATCAGGTATAAACCAGTTTAAAGACAACATTAAGCTTCCGGACAAGAATAACTTTATAATGAATACATCAATTTGGATTAATTTCCCCATTAAAATATTCATTTATAATGTTATTGCTGTTGCGATATTAACAGTTGGAGTTTTATCCTCATTATATGCTGGTTTTATCGAGCCTGATTTAAGAACAACATCAAGTACATTATCTTCTGTTGTAAATGGTTTTGCCACTATACTAATGTTTGTATTTATTGATCCTTATTTATCGGGACTAACAGATGATGTTATCGAAGGAAAGTTCTCTGAATCAGCTTTTCGTAAAACAATAAGATTCATGGTAATTAGCAGGTTTATTGGAACCATTGCTGCTCAAGTTTTATTAATCCCGTTTTCTGAATTTATAACTTACATAGCAAAGAGTATTTAATAACCATAGCATATACGTTAAGATTAATCTCTATAATAACAGGGCAGGTAAATATATTACATCATTCTACTTTTTAGCGAAAATACTTGATTATACAACTTTATAATACAATTGACTTATAAATGTGTAATGCTTAAATTGTAGATTAATAAAAAATTAATTTATACCCCTCGTTATGGATCATAATCAAGAACATGTTAGCAAATGCCCTGTTACAGGTGCAACCAGCAAGAAAAACTTTGGAGGCAGTGGAACCAGAAATCGCGACTGGTGGCCTAACCAATTAAAATTAAACATCCTCAGACAGCATTCAAGCTTATCAAACCCAATGGATAAAGACTTCAACTATATTGAAGAATTCAAGAAACTTGATTACAAAGCTTTAAAAGAAGATCTGCATAATCTAATGACAGACTCTCAGGATTGGTGGCCTGCAGATTTTGGTCATTACGGCCCTCTATTTATCCGTATGGCATGGCATAGTGCAGGAACATATCGTACCGGAGATGGCCGTGGTGGAGCAGGTGCTGGTCAACAAAGATTTGCACCTTTGAATAGTTGGCCTGATAATGTAAACCTTGACAAAGCCAGAAGATTACTTTGGCCTATTAAGCAGAAATATGGAAACAAGATTTCGTGGGCTGACCTGATGATTCTAACAGGAAACGTAGCACTTGAGTCAATGGGATTTAAAACCTTTGGTTTTAGTGGCGGACGCGAAGATGTTTGGGAACCAGAAGAAGATGTTTATTGGGGTACAGAAAAAGAGTGGCTGGAGAATGATCAAAGAGATCTTGATTTAGAAAAAATGGATAATCCATTGGCTGCAATTCAAATGGGATTGATATATGTAAATCCTGAAGGTCCGGGAGGAAATCCAGATCCTCTGTTAGCCGCAAAAGATATTCGCGAAACATTTGCCCGAATGGCTATGAATGATGAAGAAACAGTTGCCTTGATAGCCGGTGGCCATACTTTTGGTAAAACACATGGAGCTGGTCCTGCCGATCATGTTGGTCCGGAACCTGAAGCTGCTCCCATTGAAGAACAAGGATTAGGATGGAAAAGTACCTTTGGAAGTGGAAAAGGTGGTGATACCATATCCAGCGGATTAGAGGTAACATGGACTCAAACACCTTCTAAATGGAGCTACTATTTCTTTAAAAACCTATTTGAATATGAATGGGAATTAACAAAAAGTCCGGCAGGAGCACATCAATGGGTTGCTAAAAACGGTGGTGAAGAAGTACCTGATGCTCATAATCCATCAAAAAAACATCGACCTACCATGTTAACAACCGATCTGTCGTTACGCTTTGACCCTGCTTACGAAAAAATTTCGAGAAGATTCTACGAACATCCCCTTGAATTTGCAGATGCATTTGCACGGGCCTGGTTTAAACTTACACATCGTGATATGGGTCCAAAAACTCGATATGTAGGAGCTGAAGTTCCTGCTGAAGAATTGATCTGGCAGGATCCTATTCCTGCTTTAAACCATGAGATCATCAATGAGGCAGATATATCTGATTTAAAAACAAAGATATTAGATTCGGGGTTGACAGTCTCACAATTAGTATCTACAGCATGGGCATCTGCTTCAACCTTCAGAGGTTCAGATAAGCGCGGTGGTGCTAACGGAGCTCGCATAAGGTTGGCTCCTCAAAAAGATTGGGAAGTAAATAATCCTTCTCAACTACAAAAAACACTTGAAATTCTGGAAAGTATTCAGATTGATTTCAATAATGCTCAATCTGGCAATAAAAAAGCATCCCTGGCAGATATTATTGTTCTTGCAGGATGTGCCGGAGTTGAAAAAGCAGCAAAAGACGCAGGCTTTGACGTAAAGGTTCCTTTCTCTCCGGGAAGAATGGATGCAACACAGGAACAAACAGACATTGAATCATTTTCTGTATTAGAACCAATTGCCGATGGTTTCAGAAATTATCAAAAAAGAAAATACTCTGTGTCAACTGAGGATTTATTGGTAGATAAAGCACAACTGCTTACTTTAACAGCACCTGAATTGACAGTTCTTATTGGAGGGATGCGTGTTTTAGACACCAATTATGATGGATCTAAAAATGGAGTTTTCACAAAAACACCTGAAGTTCTCACAAACGACTTCTTTATTAATCTTCTGGATATGAATACTGCCTGGATGCCAAATTCTGCTTCCAAAGAATGTTTTGATGGAAGAGATCGTAAATCCGGAGAAATTAAATGGACAGCAACGAGAGCAGATCTTGTTTTTGGATCCAATTCTGAACTCAGAGCTATAGCCGAAGTATACGGAAGCTCAGATGCCGGCGAAAAATTTGTAAACGACTTTATTAAAGCCTGGAATAAAGTAATGAATCTAGATCGATTTGATTTATAACAATAAAATCTAAGATTAATAAAAGCAGATCATTATGGTTTAAAAGTACATAATGGTCTGCCTTTCGAATTATTGATATCTTATTTTAAAAGATACTGATAGTTTTCTCATACTAGCACTTAAATATCCACATTAAAAAAGCACTTCAAATTCTATGTAAATAGTTACTATACAACTCAATATAACACAATCACAAAACAGGAAAATAAGTTTCAATTCATCAGGAGGACTTCAATGAAAAAACTGTTTACAACGATATTTCTTGCATTATTAACATCGTTACTCTATGCCTGCAAAAACAATTGTGATTGTATCCATAACCAAGGAAAATGCTGTACCTATGAAATTATTGAGCTCTCAACTAATAAAGACTTAGAACTAAAAATAACAAAGATATCTGATGCTTACTATTATAATACTACATGGAGAAAAAGGGTAATATGTCTGGAAAGCAAAATAATTAATACCCATTCTCAATCTAATAAGGTTTCAAAAAGACACATTGTACATTGGGAAGCAGGATATTTATTTGAAACTTCAGACTATAAGCTAAATCAGATTAAATTGAATTACGTTTATTCTTACCCGGTTAATTCTTATTTTTCAATAGGTATTGGAAGTGGATTAAGATACTATCATTTTTTCAATGATGGTTTTATTCCCTTGTTTGCTGACACCAGAATCGATTTCTACAAAAGCAACATTACTCCATATTTTGCACTTGAAGCAGGTTGTTCGATAGACCTAAATCAAAGATTTGAAATTGATTATATAAGCCCATTAATCAATCCTTCTGTAGGCATAACTTTTAAACGCTCAAATAAGTCGGCTATAAATATTGGAATAGGATATGAGAAACAGAAATTGAAAGTGATTTATGAAAAATGGTATTCAGAATATGCATCCATTAAAAGCAAAGGTGCCATTAGCTTAATTTTGGGTTATTCATTTTAGCTTAATAACCGTATTACGATAAGTTCTATTCTATTTCAAATATCTTCTTAAACTTTTTAGGAACAGGTGCTATAAGTTTTAAACCGTCATTGGTATATGGATGAGTAAATTCTAAACTATAGGAATGCAAATAAAGCCCCTTCCCTTTTAAAATCAACCCTTCTTTACCATATAGAAGATCACCTAAAATCGGATTTCCTATAGAGGCCAAATGCTTACGTAATTGATGACGTCTTCCTGTAAAAAGTGTGAGTTCAACCAGGTTTAAATAGGTAAATCGGGGAGAAATTTCACTTTTTAAAACTTTATATGCTGATTTTGCATATTTATCATCAACCTCCATCTCTATAACGCCTGATTCAGGCATTTTACCAATCGTTATTGCCAGATATTTCTTGGTAATACGCCGGCTTTCAAAAATCTTATTTAATGCGATTACTGATTCATGCGTTTTACCAATAAGTAATGCTCCACTTGTTGGATAATCCAAACGGTGTATTGGTTCCGGATAAGTCAAGGCATCTTCTAAAGTACAAGGTTTTAAATTAGTAGGTAAGGCATTTTCCAGTGTAATTTTTTTATTTCCACTTACCAGTATACCTGCAGGTTTATTTACCACAGCCAAATAATCATCCTCATAAACAACTTCAATAGGGTATTCAATAACTGGTTTTATTTTAGGTGTTGGGTCTTCAAACAACTCAAAAATTTCTCCTCCAGAGATAAAGTCACTGGTCTTTCCTGGCTTTCCATTTACAAACACCCGCCCACTCTTAATAGCCTTTTTTATACTCTTTTTCGATGGTGCAGACTTAAATAATTCTGGCGCAATATCTGACAAACGTCGCTTAATCTCTAATTCAGGAACAGTAATTTTTTCTTTTAATTGCATCCCGCAAAAGTAAGAAGTTAAATTTTAAATGATAATGGTAATTGTAAGGTAAAAAGGAACAAGGAAACAAGTATGGCAGTTTTCATTCAGCAGACTGCAGACTGAAAACTGCAGACTGAGAACTGCGAACTGAAGACTGAGAACTTTCAACTACGCTCCTTCTCTATTCTAACTCTGGCATCAACTGCTATAATTCTCTTTAGATCTCCCATTAATGGATTAAGGTCAATTTCTTTAATTTCAGGATGCTGATATACCAGATTTGAAAATCGCACTATGATCTCTGCAAACAAATCAATATTTACACCCTCCTGACCTCTTAATCCCTGAAGCATTTTAATTCCTTTTAAATTTTTAATCATATGTAATGCCTCAAGTTTGGAGACTGGAGCTAGGCAATAACTTACATCCTTTAACACCTCAACAAAAACACCTCCCAATCCACAAACAACAGTATGCCCAAAACCTTTCTCATATTTGGCGCCTATAAAGAGCTCTATACCTGATATCATTCGTTGAATAAGCACTCCCTCTGCTCCTTCCAATTGCATCAAAGTTTCATAATTTTCATAAAGTTCCTCTGTATTTTTAATATTCAGAACAACTCCACCAACATCTGTTTTATGAACCGGTCCAACGACCTTCATAGCAACAGGAAATTCAATCTGATTAATCCTTAAGTCCAACTCCTGCTGACTTCGTAGAACTACCTCATCAATATATGGAATATTAGCCTTTGATATTAATGACGAAACTTGTTCCGGAGGTAAAAAACCATCCTCTAACTTTTCAATGATATCATTAATATCAATATTATGTTCGTCTTCAAATTCATCAGGCTCACAAATATTTCTTGCATAAATTTTAGATAAAGCCTCGCCAAAAATAACCTCGTCAGGAAAGTTTACATGTCCTTTTGAGATAAATTCCTCAATATCATCTTTTACATTTACGATAGATGGCAAAACAGCAAAAATAGGTTTTTGACAGGTAATTTTCTTTTGATGCAACACCTCATAAACATCTTTTACTGGAAATAATCCGGAACTACCAAATATAACCACCATGGCATCTATTTCGTCAAGATCATTCTCGCAAGTATCAATAATACATTCCAGCTGTTCAGCAGTTCCTGTAGCCAAAAAATCAATTGGATTTAATACACTCGATCCAGAATATAATTTCGCCTTTAATTGCTCTACTATCTCTCCTTTAAGTTCTGGAACATTAAAGCCTGCTTTTGATAAGGTATCTGTAAGCATTACGGCAGGCCCTCCGGCATGGGTTATGATGGCAATGTTTTTCCCTTTTAGTTCCTTATTCATAAAAATAGCACCAACAGTAGCCAACTCCATCCTTCCATAACACCTGATAATACCTGCTTTTTTAAATAAAGCATCCACTGCCATATCTGAATTTGCTATTGCTCCGGTATGACTTGAAGCCGCTCTGCTTCCGGCATCTGACGAACCTGCTTTAATTCCGGCAATTTTACAGCCCTTACTAATTAAAGATTTTGCGTGCTTTAACAACCTGTCGCCATCATTTACACTTTCTATATAAAGCAACTTAATCTTAGAACTTGTTTTAGGATTATACGATTTATCCAGATATTCAAGTACATCCTCCACTCCTATTTGAGCACTGTTCCCTACCGAATAAACACTATTAAACCGAAGCCCCAGTGGTCTGCCTGCTTCCATAATAAACACAGCCGCAGCACCTGAACCTGTAATAAAATCAGCTCCTTCGTTACTGAATATTGGGATTGGAGTTGTAAAGACACTATGATGATTCACATTCATCATACCAATACAATTAGGTCCAATTAAACAACCTTCTGTCTTATTTATAATATCAACAATTTCGTTTTCATAGACTGCTCCCTGCTCACTTTCTTCACTAAATCCAGCAGAAATGATAATAAAAGCTCTGGTACCTTTCTTTTCTGCCAAAACTTCAACGGCATGAGTACAATATTTAGCCGCTACTGCAATCACAGCCAAATCAATTCCATCAGGCAGTTTCTTAACATCAGAATAAGCTTCTATTCCCTGAACATATTTTGTTTTGGGATTTGTAACGTAGATTTTTCCCGTAAAGCTTTGTAAAATATGATAAAGAATTTTTCCTCCTGGTTTAGTTAGATCATTAGATCCACCTATTACAACAATACTCCTTGGATTTATCAGCTGATAATTTATCATAAGATTTAAATTTACTTTAAAGTATATTAAATCTCTTGAAAATAATACACATTTACAATGAATATTATCAATATCAATTAAACGTTAGTTTTAGATTGTGATTAATTACTCCCAAGTATTTTAGTATTTTTGTGCTCAAATAAACAAGACCATGACAGGAATAGAAAGCATCATCAACAAAGAAGAATATAACGTATCAGATTTAACTACTTTATTACAACTTGAAGGTGATGAACAAAAACTTCTGTTTAAAAAAGCAGAAGAAGTTCAACTAAAGTTTGTAGGCAAAAAAGTGTTTTACAGAGGATTGATTGAATTCTCCAATGTATGTGCAAAGAATTGCTATTATTGTGGAATACGAAAAGATAATAATGTTGTTGAAAGATATAATATTGATGATAAGGATATTATTGATGCTGCTCTTTTTGCATGGAAAAACAGATACGCCTCTCTTGTAATTCAAGGTGGAGAAAGAAACGACCCTCATTTTATCAACCGCATTGATAATTTAATTCAACAAATAAAACAAGAAACCAATGGCGACCTAGGCATTACCTTGTCCCTAGGTGAACAAACAGAAGAAACATATCAAAAGTGGTATAACAGTGGTGCTCACAGGTATTTACTGCGTATAGAGAGTTCTAAGCAGGAGCTTTACGAACAAATACACCCAAACGATGAGCTACATGACTACAACCAACGTATGCAGGCTCTTAAAGCACTTAAAAAAGTAGGATATCAAACAGGAACAGGTGTTATGGTAGGATTACCAGGACAAACATTTGAAGACCTTGCAAATGACCTTATGTTTATGAAAGGTTTTGATATTGATATGTGCGGAATGGGACCATATGTTGAACATCAGGATACTCCTTTATATGAACGAAGAGCTGAATTATGGCCAATCAAAAAAAGATTTGGTACTACCTTAAATATGATTGCGCTTCTAAGAATATTAATGAAGGATATTAATATTGCTGCAGCGACAGCTCTTCAAGCTATTGATCCTATGGGTAGAGAAAAAGCATTAAAAATTGGTGCTAATGTAATTATGCCCAATATTACACCTACTGCTAACCGCAAAAATTACCAGCTTTACGAAAATAAACCGTGTACTGACGAAGGTGCTGAAGACTGTGGTAATTGTTTAAGTATGCGAATTGAGTTAGCAGACAGAGAAATCGGTTTGGGAGAATGGGGTGATTCAAAACATTATTTCAATAGAAAGAATAAATAATTCTATCATTTTTATATGAATTGGATTAGAAATAATACATTATTTTTAAACCAAAGTTGTTGATGATTGTTCCTAAAACATTAGTCACACAAATAATTTTTTACGTCATAAATCTTTAAAGGATTTAATGCGCGGTTAGATTTGTAATATTGTCTTCTTTCTTTAGACTAGCAATGGAACATCTGACCATTTAAAACAAACTATTTAATAATGAGAAAACCAAAAAACCATATATTAGTAATCTTTGGAGCATCCGGAGACTTAACATACAGAAAGTTAGTTCCTGCTGTATTTGATTTATACAACAAGGATTTATTACCAGAAAATTTTGCCATTTTAGGAGTTGGCCGAACTGAATTTGAAAATACAGAATTAAGAGAAAAAATGAAGGAAGGTATTCTTGAATTTGCAAATACCAGCAAAGAAAAAGGCTGTGAAGAAAATATTGAAGCCTTTACTAATAAACTTTATTACTATTCTTTAAACACCAAAGAGGAGTCTGAATATGTGGCGTTTAAAGAGTATCTTTTTGAACTTGATAGCAAAATTCATACTGATAAGAATTTTATCTTTTATTTGGCTACTCCACCAAGCTTATATACCATAATTCCGGAATTTTTGGCAAAACAAGGCTTGAATAATGAGGAAGATGGTTTTAAAAGATTAATTGTAGAAAAGCCATTTGGATATGATCTTCAATCTGCTCAAGCTCTAAACAAAGAGTTACTTCAGAATTTTGAAGAAGACCAGATATATAGAATTGACCACTATTTAGGGAAAGAAACCGTGCAAAACCTATTGGTTACGCGATTTTCAAATGGGATATTTGAACCATTATGGAACCGTAATTATATAAGTCACGTTGAAATTACATCGGCAGAAAGCATCGGTGTTGGAAATAGAGGTGGATATTATGAAGGATCTGGAGCTTTACGAGATATGCTTCAAAATCACTTGTTGCTATTGGCAAGTCTTATTGCAATGGAGCCTCCTGCATTAATTAATTCAAACAGTATTCGTAACGAAATTGTTAAGGTTCAACAATCGATACGACCAATCAAAGAGGAAGATGTTGAAAAGCAAGTGGTGCGTGGACAATATGTTTCATCAACCATTAAAGGTGCTAAAGTAAACGGGTATCGTGAAGAAAAAGGAGTTGATCCTGAATCCAGAACAGAGACTTATGTTGCCATGAAATTCTTCATTGACAATATGAGATGGGCTGATGTTCCTTTTTTAATTCGTACAGGTAAGATGTTACCTACCAGAGTGACAGAGGTTGTAATTCACTTTAAACATACACCTCACCATTTATTTGCTGAACACTCAGCAATTATGCAACAACATAATCAACTGGTAATAAGAATTCAACCGGATGAAGGTTTACTATTAAAATTTGGTATGAAGGTTCCTGGTTCAGGCTTCAATGTGCAAAATGTAAATATGGATTTTCATTACTCTGAATTATCAGACAGCTACCTTCCTGGAGCTTACGAACGCTTATTACACGACTGTATGCTGGGTGACTCTACTCTATATTCGAGAGGTGATGCTGTTGAAGCTGCGTGGAAATTTGTTGAGCCAATACAAAAAGCCTGGGAAAATAATCCGGAGATAACTGTTCATGGATATCCAGCAGGGACATGGGGACCGGATATTGCAGATAGTTTATTTGAAGATGAACACCTTGCCTGGCGCTACCCATGTAAAAACCTTGCAAACGATGGTAACTATTGCGAGTTATAATACATAAGTTGAAAGTCAAAAGCAGAAAGTCACAAATCGAATTTATGATTTAAACAAGGTTAAAGGTTAAAAGGTAACTTATACCTTGTTTAATTAGTGATTCCTGCTAAATAAAAATAAGGTTTATAACGATTTACAATAACCGAAAGGTTGTTTAAGGTATACTTTATACTAAAACAATGAGTGATATAAAAATATTCAAAAACAAACAGGAGCTGGCTTTACATTTTGGCCAGCTTTTGCTTGATAAATCAGAAGGGCAGTCTAGGTTAAATATTGCTTTATCGGGAGGAAGTACTCCTAAAGCTATTTTTGATGTATTAGCATCAAATTACAGTGATAAAATTGATTGGAATAAAATTCACTTGTACTGGGGTGATGAAAGATGCGTTCCTCCTACTGATGATGAAAGCAATTATAAAATGACGCTTGATCATTTAATTAGCAAGGTAAATTTTCCTGCAATGAACATTCATCGTATTAAAGGAGAATTAGATGTTAAGGATGCCTGCAAAGAATACATTGATGAATTACACAATTCACTTCCTGTTATTGACGAAATACCTCAATTTGACATTGTTATATTAGGAATGGGTTCTGATGGTCATACGGCTTCTATTTTCCCTTATCAAATAGAATTATGGGATTCAAAAGAGATTTGTGTTCCTGCTAAACATCCGGAATCTGGTCAAGAAAGAGTTTCTTTTACAGGAAAACTGATTAACCATGCTAAAGAAATTTTCTTTTTGGTTACAGGAACTGATAAAAAAGAAAAGGTGAATGAAATTATTAATAAAACAGGTAATTACAACTCTTATCCTGCCTATTTGGTAAAATCGCCAGTTTGGTTTCTTGACGATGAAGCTGCATCTCTATTAAAATAAAAAAATAGCTATAAGCAGTTTGCTATATATTCTTCAAAATAGAAAACTGCTTATAGCTATCTAAAATATTCAACCACTAGTTCAATCTATCCAATTGATTTTTAGCAATATCAATTTCTTTTTTAATTCTGGCTATTTCCTTAAGTACAAATGATATTTCATAGCCGTCACTGATAGCTTGTTTATCAAACTTTTCCATTACAATATAGTAACGCTTTTTACCAATAAATTCTACTTTTAATGGCAGATCTACATTCTGAGCAATAAAATCTATAATACCATTATCAGCATTATCTTTATAGTTCACAACCTCCCAAAAGCTTCCTCCATCTTCAAATCGTCTGTTATTGAATTCGTCATAAGGAATCACCTCACTAACAACAGCCTGATCTTTATGATATACTTTAATCTGATTATGATAGATATATTTATCGCCGGAATACCTGCTTGAAATATAGAAATTACCATCCATATCCAAATGAGCTCTCAGGTAGGTTCTATTAAATGAATTCTGCGGTTTTTGACGTTTATGAATCAAGATTTCCTTTTCTCCATACTCTTTACTTACTGAAAAGTTTTTCATTAAAACTTCAAGTTCACTATTCTTTTGCGTCAAAGCACTATCTAAAAAAGCCAGACTTCTTTCCTGCTCACTTATTTTTATCTTTCTAATTAAATCCTCAGCTCTTGTTACATATTCAATTTCACCAGAGAATTCATTGGCTATAGAATCTAAAATCAACATAGCATCATTATAGTGGCCTGATTCGTACAATGAAGATGCCCTGGTATATTTTTCTTTAGCAATTTCTTCAGATGTAGGACCACAAGCAACAATGGAAACAAGTATTAAACTTAACGCAATAAATAATCGTGTATTTCGAAATATATAAGTCATAATCAATAAATTTTAAGCAAAAATATTAAAATCAATATTTTTCACTTAATAAATGGCTTACTTTTTCAGACAAATAAACTCTGTAATTAAATAACTGGTTTCGATTCTATGATATTTACATTTTAACAAATTCAACTCTTCGATTATTTGCTTTTCCTTCATTTGTATCATTAGTATCAATAGGTTTGGTTTCGCCAAAGCCCTTATATTTTAAACGTTGACTATCTATTCCCATTAATACGAGTCGATCCATAACTGCTTTTGCCCTATCTTCTGAAAGAGTTTGATTAGCATCCTGATCTCCATCACTATCCGTATGCCCTTCTACACTAAACATTAAACCCGAATTCTTTTCCAGAATTTCATAAATCTCATTAATCACTCCCATTGATTCCGGTCTGATTGTAGCTTTATTGACATCAAACCTAATTCCATTAGTCACAATTTTTCCATCCTGTAAAAAACGATCGTAATATTTAACACCACCTTCTGCTATCCTAATATTTTTCACATAATCCAAATTATTATCGTTGGCATGATAAGCATGTAACGAAATACCCGTTGGGTTAAAATCTAAATGAGGAATATTAATCAAACGCGTATCGTCAATATACGCTTTCAATTTTCCATTAGTATAAGCAATTGCAATATGTGCCCATTTATTTGCAATGGATTTATTACCAGGAATTTTACTTTTAGCAGGATAAACTTCCATGGAGGTTGGCCAAAGCTGAAGACTCTTAGAAGAACTTGACGGGGCTTTTTGGTTTTTCCTGTCATAAAAGAAAATCGTGAATGAATTACGAGGGATATATAAATCAAATTCAACAGTAAATACATCCGGCAAATAATCCTGATCTGAATTTTTTAGATAAGGAATTATTGTAGGACTACCTCCTCTAAACATTATTACCTTGTCATCTCCAAACTCTGCATTTTCGATTACACCATTTACCAAATCCCATTTTGAAGGAAATTCGCCATTCTCTTCATTCATTTGATTATCTTCAAAAATCACTTTATCACCAGGAACAAAATCGTATTTTGCCCACACCAGAGAAGGCTTCGAATCTGAAACATCTTTACTAGTCTCTTCCTCAATGTTTACATCTTCTTTTTCTGCCTCCTCAGGCTCAGTCTTCTCTTCATCCTGATTAATAACCTTATCTATTTCTTTTTCTGTTTTTTGTTCTAATTTCTTTTTAAGTTTTGAACCTATGTTAATTTGACTATTTACTATAGACGAAAAGATTAAACAAGTAGAAATAATAAATAAAAGCTTCTTCATTTTTCTGTTTTTTACATATTTGCCCAACTATTTAAATACACGTATCATATTCCTTTTGAATATGTGAAAACAAAAACCATTAATACTGATTAAATATTACATTCACAAAAGCACAATATAAACCAGTAAATAAAGGGATTACGCTCGGAAGTTCATGTTATACAATTACATTAATAAACTGTTATTAACACAAATAATGACTACAGAACCAGTACATTGAAATAAAAAATCTCTTGATTAAATCAACTATATAAGTTAGTCAATTTTTCAGCATAAAAAAAGGTGTATCAAAATCATGAAACACCCTTTGTAATAAATACTAATTCAATTAATAATCCTTAAGATTAATGAACTTATTAACAACATTACCTTTTAAAGTTTGTAAGACAATAAAATATATACCTGTATTAAGATTTGGTAGAGAAAATGATGTACTACCCGAACCAATATATGTTTCACCTTCACTAACTCGTTTGCCATCTGCATTAACAACAAACCAATAAGCATTCTCTGATTCTATGTTCAAATTTTCATAATACATGATTCCATTCAAATAGAAGCATTTATATGTGATAGATTTATTTTCAAAACTATTTGGAATCGATTCCTTGATATAAAAATCATCCACCCCGGCACCATTTCCCCATTCATCATTATCATCAAATAAAAAAGCCAATTGAATAACCCCATCGTTTTCAATCAAATTAAAGCTATCTGAAAATACAGTCCAACATTCTACCGATTCCATTTCTTTTAATAGTATCCAATCCTGATTCATCATGGTTCTATAAAAAATACTGAGACTATCATGAGCACCAACCAGATCATTGTTTAAGTAATACTGGAATTCAAGACTTAACAATTCTGAATTCGTTAGAAATAGAGGAGGACTAATCAAATAATCCCATACATGTACACCTCTCCCCAAATTATCAGAATTTATTCCCATAAACCAGGAATCATTTCCTGCCAAATTCAGATATTCTGAATTAAACACTGCTGCATTTCCATACCTCCATCCCATATCTGTATTTAAGTATTCCCAATCTTGATTCTCAATTTCAAAATCGTCCAGATACGGCATTTGATAAAGAGGAAGAGCTTTCATTTCCAAAACATTTGAAAAACATGACTTTACAGATTCATCTTCGTTTCCAATTGCTCTTACTTCGTAATTAAGATCCTCATACTCTTCAAAAGAATCATCTACAAAAAATGTATCTGTAGAAACACCAACATAATCATAGTTACAATATATTTCGTAAGCATCTGCTTTTGTTTTCTCTGAAGGATCCCAAAACAACTTGATTCCATCACGATGATAGAAACCATTTAAATTTGTTGGAGGGAACAGTACCTCTTCATAATCATATTGTGGTCCCGATACTATTAAGCTAAAACTTTGTGAATCAGAAGTTATTTTAGATGCATCAACACTTATAATATACTCACCATCTTCACAATTCTCAATAATCACCTGCTCTACATTATCTAAAACATTAACTCCATAATTTGCATGGGATGAGGGAAAATCAGGATCTAAAACGAACGGATAATAAGTAATTCCATCTTTTTTAACTGATAAATCTAAATCATTTATTAATTTCGGATTTGAATTATTCAGTTCAATATCACTCGCGCCTCCAGGTAAATCAATCCATACCAAAGTAACTTTAATCGGTTCTCCTTCTTTAACTTTTATTATTTTAGTATATGTTTCATTTACATCAATTGAATACTCTGTAATTATTTCTCCGCCTGACAAAATATTATCCTCAAGTAATTGATGAGCCTTATCAAAATCAACCAATCCCCACCCACTTTTATAATTTGGTCCAAGATTACCACTTATATTTTTTGCTGAGTGTATTAATAAACCTTTTATACTAGATGACAAAAAATTAACACCCGGCTGAAATTGATAATGCAGTTCATCCAAAAGAGCAATCCCACCTGTTACAAAAGCGGCTGACATTGAAGTTCCAGAATAGTAGCCATAAGCATCTTCACTATCTGCCAAAGAAGAGAATATTCCGGTTCCGGGAGCAACTATATCAGGCTTAATCCTTCCATCATCGGTTGGACCACATGAAGAATAAGATGCTTCTAAAACCTCATCATCCTCTATCATTATACCTCCCACTGTGATTACATTTTTGGCAACACCATTTCTACTTAAACAGTCATAACCATCTGGACCGCCATCTAATTCACGTACCACATTTGAATTCTTCCACTTCCCTTCCCAAATTTTATGCGTTACTGGTTGACTGTCCGGACCTTCAAGAAAATCATTTCCTGCTGAAACAACCATACAATAATAAGGCAATAAACTACACAATTTATCTCTACTTGCAGACTCCTCGGCATAAAAACCAAATTTATAATCTTCATCATTATTGATAGCTGTATTACCATACCAATACCAAATATCCTCATTACTATTAAAACTCCACCCACAAGTTAATCCATAAGAATGATTTGAAAGTGTAATATTTTTTTCATCAACAGCTAATGCCACTTCTGCAACATCGTTATAGTAATCAGATGAATATAACTTAGCCTCAGGAGCCATTCCTTTAGCTTCCTGTGTTATACCTTTAGCTATTATTGTTCCTCCTACATGAGTGGAATGATTTGCAAAACGATTTGTCTCTTCAATAAGTACTCTGGATTCATTATCCTCCATGAATTCAATATGCTCTGCAAAAACATGACCAATATCCCATATCCCTATTAATTGATGCTGACCTAATATATCATCGTGCCAACTGGATGAAATGTAAAACGTATTGATTCCAATAAAGATCCCTTCAGATAAATTATGAGAATGGTTATAAAGAGGACAATTTCCTTCAAAACGGATAAGTTGTTTAGGATTATTTACATCTATTAATGTATCTGTAAGTATATTATTTTGTTCAAAATATCTTTTTGCATAATGATACTGGTCATTAAAGTTTGAATTTTTTGAATTAATAAACTCATAAAACAATCTTCTTTCAACTGAATTCTGGGATATTGAAACAATACCTACAAACAAGATAAATCCGAATAAAACACAAAAACGTTTCATAATTTGTATAAAAAAGACTAAAAGCCTTACTGAAACGTAAGACTTTATAGCCTTAATAATCAATAAATCACCTTAACAAACATAATTAATCATACAGGATTGAATTAAAAAAGAGGATGTAAAATAAACACTGTCTGTAAGCAACAAATTATTAATATTGTGACTTATGGCAGAAAAGAAAAAAGAATCCCCAGAATATATTGCAATGCGGGATTTAGCTCTTAGTCAATTAAAGAGCGGAAAATCATTAACAGGAGAAGGAGGTGTTTTTGCACCCATTATTAAAGAATTTCTAGAAAGTGCTCTTTCCGCAGAGATGGAGTGTCATTTAGATGAAGAAGAACGTAGTATTGGGAATAAACGTAATGGCAAAAGCTCCAAAACCTTAAAAACTTCATCTGGAGAAATAACTATTGAAACACCACAAGATCGGCATAGTAGCTTTGAACCCCAGATAGTAAAAAAGCGAGAAACCATATTGGCAGATAATCTTGCACCACAGATTATCGGACTTTATGGTCGAGGAATGAGTTTGCGTGATATTTCCATCCACATACAAGAGATGTATGATGTTGAAATATCAGCAACAACACTAAGTGAGATTACAGACAGAGTTATCCCACAAGTAAAAGAATGGCAAAATAGGCCGCTGGATGAAGTCTATCCAATTGTTTGGATGGATGCTATGCATTATAAAGTAAGGGATGGTGGAAAAGTTACCTCCAGAGCAGTTTACAATATATTAGCAATTAATAAAGAAGGCCGCAAAGAACTTATCGGTATGTATATTTCCGAAAGTGAAGGGGCAAACTTCTGGTTATCTGTATTAACTGATTTAAAAAGCCGTGGGGTAAAAGATATACTTATCGCATGCACTGATAATCTTAAAGGTTTTTCAGATGCCATACTAAGCATTTATCCCGAAACGGAAATACAAAAATGTGTAATTCATCAAATTAGAAATTCACTGAAGTATGTTGCCTCAAAAGATCAAAAAACGTTCATGAAAGATCTTAAAAAGGTTTATCAATCAGCAACAAAGAGCCAAGCCGAGATGGAACTTCTTAACCTTGAAGAAGCATGGGGTAAAAAGTATCCTATAGTCATAAAATCATGGCATGAGAACTGGGAAGAATTAACAACGTATTTTCAATATGATGAGCATATTAGAAAGATAATTTACACGACTAATGCTGTGGAAGGTTTTCATCGTCAAATTCGTAAAGTAACTAAAACTAAAGGAGCATTTCCTAGTGATATGGCATTAATGAAGTTGATCTACCTGGCTACTGAAAATATCTCTAAAAAATGGACTCAGCCTGTTCGTAATTGGGGATTAACCATTCAGCAGTTTTGCATAAAATTTGGAGATCGTATGAAAATTGATTTGTAATCAACCAACTCAAAAAAGCAAAAGTAGGTAGATTACAGAACCCGTCAAGGGTATATGAATGGCTTCGTACCTCAGCCACCCTTGACAGAACCTGAAATCTTCTCAATAAAGCTTTTGAGAATTGGTTTTAAGAAAAAAGATAATTTAATTTGAATAATCTAAATCAATCAGACAGAGTTATACTTACATATCCTTAAAAAAATAATAATTCGATTGTATTACTAATCTTCACCTGCATATTCAATTAATGTATTCCCATGAATATAATCCAGAACTTGTACTGCATCATCACATGCAATTGTAAATCCTTCAAGATTATTAATAGTTTTACTATTATCTATTGTATAAGTAAATGTTATATGATCTAAAAGTGGTTCTATGACAAAATCTTCCACTATGATTTCACCATCTTCATAACTAATTTCGGTTATTATTTTAAGTTTCTTATTACCATATGTGTCATTTCTATTGTATTTATAACCATAATATATATCAGTATCATCATAACCGCCATATTTATAAAATTCTAAGGCATTGTAGTAATCATAATTTTCAAAGCTTGTATAAGCAACATTTTCACTCACCAAGCTTTCTACTAATGTTTCATTATCACCTTGTTCAAAAACTTTAATTGAAGGAAAATCTCCCTGAAATTTCAAAAAACCATTAACGTAAACAATTTCATCTAATAATATAGTACCTGACTTATCTGAGCCAGCAGCAAAAGCAGAAGCCGCTATATCTAACAGATCATCATCTTCAAAACATCCAGAAAGTAAACTCCATAAATCCCTATCTAAATCTGCACCATATTCCATTAACTCCTTATATATAGCCATACTTTCTCTTGGAGAATCAATGGTACTGTCATCACTTTCTCCTGTTATCCAATCAATACCACTACCATGCACTGCAACCAATCGACCGGAAGCATCCTTTGTAAAAATGTGCACTGAATTACCAAATTCATCAGTAATAACATTTCCGTAATCATCGGTTTTAATTATTGCAGTTTTTAAGGTAGATATAGCTTCTTCCAAAGCATTTTTTAATACTTTAGGAGGTGACCTTACAATATTAATTCTACCAAATTCAACACCTTGTGCGTACCTTTCTAATTCATCCAGATCAAATTCACCCTCACTATTTGGTTCAATAACTCCATCTGGATTTCCATCTGCATCAAAGGATAATATTTCTGCATACCAAATACCAGCAGAAGTTTCTTCTTCTGATTCAATTGTTACTCCATCACTACTTCTCCAATAATTCATAACTGGTACACCATATTCATCTCTATTTAGCACATACAAGTCACCATAATCATCCCCCATAACAGTCCCTGATTCAACATTAGATTTATCTTCACTAAATGAATTACCTTTACCTACATCTTCTGGAGCATCTGAATCTATATCAACCATATCTCTACCTCCATATTTTTCACATGAAAGCACAAAGAGAGATAACACAATAATCCATAATATTTTTGCATAAATTTTCATCACAATTCATTTAAAGTTTCTCTGATTTTAAGTATCAATTTTCACATACCAATTGCTATTGGTAAATATTATACCATCCATATAATAGCTATAGACACGGGAACAAAATATCTTCGATTTTGAATTCAAAAAAGATTAATATAAATTTACAAGTACTTAAGAGTAAACTCAATACCTAATTGGAGGAAGATTTATACACATAAAAAGTATTTTATCTACCCAAAAAGTTTAGAATAACAGGTTACTTTTTTACATCCTAAACAAAATTGCTCTCCGGGAGATTCCAGTAAACCGTTTCGGCACGCATATCTGATTAAACCAAGGTAATTTTTGGCACCAAACTTTCGCATTATATTTTTTCGGTGAGTCCGAACAGTAGCTTCACTTAAATTAAGGTCATCAGCTATCTGTTTAGTATGTTGCATATTTACCAGACCTATTAAAACATCCAGTTCGCGTTTTGTTAATTTAGAATGATCATCTGTATGTAAAAGATGGTTTGAAAGAATTTCAGTTACATTGGCACTAAAGAACTTTTCACCACGAGAAACCTGATTAATGGATAAAAAAAGGTTTTCCTTAGAATCCGATTTTAATACATAAGCATCAATACCTTCTTGTATTATAATATCTACAAATTGATTATCCATAACGAAGCCAACTACAATAACCTTTTGATTATTACTTTTGAGGTATTTAACCTGATCGACTAACTCTACATTTGGACAATTGGATTCTAAGATAAAAATGGAAGTATTTAAATATTCTAAATCGGGTATTTCCTTTAGCTCCAGAGTTTTTAATACATTAAATTCTGTATTCCTGTTTAATAGACACGCCAACGACTCTGCCCATAATAAATTGCTATATAATAGTACAAGGTGCTTTTTCATTTTAAAAGTAGATTCTAGAATAATTAACTAATAGTAAGTTATATTGTTAAGTCTGTAATCGCACCTTATTAAAATTAATCAGTTATTCTAATTCAAAAACTCAAACTCCTTTACTTTAATTCCTAAAGAAGATTGTATTTCACCATTTTTAGTTTTGTATCCGGAGCTATAAGGTTCTCCTTCTATAAAAATCCTTTTTCCTTTTTTCAAATAGTCAACAAATTTTGTATCCGTATCTTTTGACCTCCAGATATCTGCCCGAACCCAATCTGTTTTCTCCACTTTTTCACCATTTGCATTTTTGTAGGTTCTGGAAACTGCAATATCAAAATGGATGACTTTATTGTTCCCAACTTCTTTTATAGTGGCGTCAGAACCTAAATTACCACTTAACATCATTTTTAACATAGTAAAGTAATTTTGCTTGATTAAACATATTATATCAAATATAATTTATTTTAACACAAAAACAAAATCATTTAATCAACACTACATTAAATTCTATATTTCAATATATTACAATGCTTCTATATCAATAATCTTTAGTATTATTATTCTCAACCAGTTTTTTTGTACTTAACAATCCACATGCAGCATAAATATCCTCTCCTCTGGATTTACGTATAGTTGTTATAATACGCTTACTCTCTAAAACATTTTTAAATTTCTCCATCACTTCATTAGAACAGCCTTTTAATGGAGAATTTGGAATTGGATGAAATTTAATTAAGTTGACTCTTGAATTTAAGCCGCTAATTAAATCAGCCACTGCTATTGCATGTTCCTTTGAATCATTTACGCCTTCAAACATGATGTATTCAAAAGAAATTCTTCTTTGACGACCAAAATCATACTCCTTTAACACATTAACAACATCCTCAATTGGGTAAACATTTTCAATGGGCATAATCTCTTTACGCTGATCATTCAAAGGACTATGCATACTTATTGCTAAATGACACTCACTTTCTTCAATAAATCTTCTCATTGCAGGAATTACTCCAATAGTAGAAACATTAATTCTACGAGGGCTCCATGCAAATCCCCATTCTGAAGTAATGATTTCTAGGCTCTTAAGAACTTCATCTAAATTATCCATAGGTTCGCCCATACCCATATAAACCAAGTTGGTTAAAGCATCATTTTCATCAATACTTACCATCTGATTTAAAATCTCTCCAGCTGTTAAGTTTTTCTGAAAACCTTGTTTCCCGGTCATACAGAATAGACATCCCATTTTACATCCAACCTGAGAACTCACACATAGTGTATTTCTGTTTTCTGACGGAATATAAGCAGCCTCAATATATTGATCGGAAATTGTTTTAAACAGATATTTCTTTGTTCCGTCAATCGATTCCTGAACATTATTATAAGTAGTTAAACCTATCTCAAACTTATCCTTTAAAATATCCCTGTTCTTTTTAGAGATATTCAGCATTTCATCAATGCTTTTAATTTTCTTTTTGTAAAGCCAATCTGCCAACTGCTTGGCAACGAATCCAGGAAAACCTAAATCCTTTACAATTTGCTTTAACTCATCAAGAGTTTTTCCAAATAAAACTTCTTTACTCATTAAATTAGATACTTATATGGTACAAATACATTTTTAAAAATATATTTCAGCCATAATATTATTGAATTCTACTCCTTTACTTAATATCAAATCCCTAACCTCAACAACCATGTTAGGATTTCCGCAAAGGTAATATTTAATATCTTTAGGCAAATCAGATTGTTCCTTTAACCATTCTGTCATACGTCCTGAATAAACCTCTGGGGATTCTTCTGCTGTACAAAACCTGAGGTAATTCTCACCAAGGTGCTCTTTAAATAAATCCTGAAATAAAAAATGATCAAGTGTCCTACTACCATGAATCAACTTCTCCGGTAGTTTTATTCCGGATTTCACCATTGAGATAAATGGAGCAATTCCTGTTCCTGTTGCCAACCACCACATATTAGCATCCTCAGGAATAAATTTACCAAAGGGCTCTGATACATATATAATATCATCCGGTTCTAGCTCAACCAGTTTAGGCGTTAAAAACCCACCATCTATGATATCAAAAAGGATAGTAAAACTATCTTCTTTATCCCCGCTGGCAATGCTATATAATCTGGGATCGTGTTCGTGATTAATTGCCAATGCAATTACCTGCCCTGGTATAAAATCAAACTTTCGTTCAAATGTTACAGTATAAACATTTGAAACAATATTAGTAACTTCCTTTACTTTATGTGGATATAACTCTACTTTCTTTCTTGGCATAAATTATCATTATTTTATAGGCATGTATACTTCAGTAACCCAACTTCTCTCATCTGCTTCTTTTTGTGGATCGGTGATATAAACTTCAAAGGGAGCAACTTCTTTATTCTCTTCCAATTTATTTGCCTGCATATAACTCATTCCGGCAGCCCATGCATTACCTAAATGTTCGTAATCTCCTTTAAATGTAATTTTCAGAGCTTTTACTATTGGAATTTCACCTTCATAGTAATCTTCACCAATGGAAACACCAGTCTGAACAGACAGTGCTGCTGTATATTCACACTCTCCTGTGATAAAATCAAATTTGTGATAAATTGATAATGCAGTTTTATATTCAATATTCTTACTATCTGCCCACTCTCTTATATCTCCAAAATCTGCAGACATTGAAGTTCCAACTTCTTTCATTTCACAAGCCGTCTTTTTACCAATAAATTTAAACGAAGGTGTTTCAACAATGCCATCAATTGAAACTTCAGAAGCAACATAACCTTTCTCAGCATAGTCCTTAATCATTTTAAGACCTCTTTCATAATCCATTCCCACCATAGGTTCCATCATCTTTGTCATAAAACGCAATAAAAATGGCATCTCTCCCTTCATTCCCCATGTTACACTTGTTGTTGAATCATCAACACTGGTAAAGTTCCAGTAAACGATCGATTTTGATTCGAATGGTTTTAAAAACTTTATATCTTGAACTAAACTGTCCATTGGCACTATCTTGGAATGACTAATTATTCCACTACCCACAATCTTTCCTTCCCAGAAATAAGTATCATTAACCTCCATTCCTGTTCCCGAAACTTCAACTTTTGCATCAGGTTCCAAACATAGCCACGGAGACCAAATGGTCCATTTATTAAAATCCTGAACTAAATCAAACACAATGGAAGTTGGTTTATCAACAGTTATTGTTCTTTTTACGTTATAGTTACCATCAATTGTTGACAACCACACCAATGCAGCTGCTACTGCAACCACAAGAATTACGGCTATTGCAATAAGAAATTTTTTCATTATAAAAATTTATCAGGTTAATGTTTAATTGATTATTATCTAACCAAATACAACATTATTAATGTAAGATTTAATTTACACAAAATCAAAACATATATTAAACACCTGATAACCATATAATGTTTGAACTTTCACTCTCTTTATCAAATCTATTAACTGCAGTAATCTGAACTCCTAAAACTTGCTCTTGGGGATTAAATAATTCCGACAATTCTATTTTTCTATCAGAAATAATTTTCACAAGCCTCTTCTCTCCCCCCTTATAGATGGCATAAATAGCAAAACTTTTTACCTGTTGATCTTTTAGCTTTTTATATTTCCACTTAAGTACATTATTCTTTTTGACAAGATTTGAAACTGGATTCGGAGTTGGATTATGATTGTGGTTTACAGCTGGAACCAAAGCGGGATATAAAAAAAACTCTGATTTTAATGAATCCGCGAAACCATATTTATTCTGTTTTAAATATTCATGTCTAAAAAACACACTTCCCTGAGTTAAACTATCGCTTCTATTATATTTTATTTGATGAATAATTTCATCAGTACCCTCCCAATCTTTCTTTCCATTACCTATTTTATATACAGCATGACCAATATAAACATTTGTTCCATTAGAGTTTTTACTCCACCAGTCTGTAAGATGATCAAAAGGAACTGCTCCATTATTTCTTGACCAATAGATTTGAGGTATCACATAATCAACCCATCCTTTATTCATCCATTGATAAACATCGGCATACAAATGATCATAATTTGTAACACCAGCATTAGTTACAGATCCTAAAGGATCATCCTTCTGGTTACGCCATACTCCAAAGGGACTAACTCCAAACTGAACATAGGGTTTAACTGTTTTAATAGTATGCTCTAGTTCTCGAATAGTCTTAGTTACGTTATCTCTTCTCCAATCCTCAATTGAAGTAAATTTTCGTTTATATGGAATAAAATTTATTGAATCAGGAAATTCTTCGCCATTAACTGGATATGGGTAAAAATAATCATCGAAATGAATCCCATCAATATCATAATTATCAACGATTTCTTTAACTATATTCTTAATATGATCTCTACATGACTTAAGTGCGGGGTTATAGTATATCTTTCCGCCATACTTTACAGTCCAATCTGGATTTTTTATTGCAGGATGTTTTTTTGATAATAACTCTTTATCACTATTAGCAACTCGATATGGATTTATCCATGCATGTAGTTCCAGATTTCTTTTATGAGCCTCTTTAATCCAAAATTTTAAGGGATCATATTTCGGTTTAACACCTTGTTTACCAGATAAGCTCTTACTCCAGGGTTCAAGTTTAGATCGAAAAAGGACATCAGCTGAAGGTCTAACCTGCAAAAAAACACAGTTAAAATGATGCTTTTCGTAAAAATCCAATATCGATACAACCTCTTCTTTCTGCTCTTTAACTGTTAATTTATTTGACGAAGGCCAATCTAGATTTGAAATAGAAGCGATCCATACACCTCGCATTTCTACTGAAGGAGTTTGTGCTATGTTATTCTTAAAAAGAATTAAAAAAGAAAAAACAACTATTAAATATTTCATTATCAACTACTAAATATCTATCTTAACAATAATAATATTATCTTATTGTAACATTATCATATTATTTTACGAACAAATATAATGTAAAGGCTTCATTATTAAATGAAGCACATAAATATTACAGTCATTTTAAATCCATTACTAGTCAGAAATAATTTATATTCATGAAATCTATTTTATATGTAATCTGTATTTTGATTCTATGTTCGTGTGAATTATTTCATCCTTCGCCAAAAGTTGCCTCAGTACCTATGATTTACTTTAACTTTAAGGGCAATTGTAAATCAAATGGAATTGAAGACTTTAAAACATTTGGAAATCAGAACTTATCATACATTCCAGGTATAAAAGATTCTTGCCTCAATTTATCATTATCATCTCCATACAGAAAACCCGTTATCATAAAAACAAAAGGAGATATAATGCTTGATCAACAGCCTTACCTATCTGTAATTATTTGGGTAAAAATGGCAAAAGAAGATACAGAATGCTATGGTATTATAGGAAATAAAGGTATTGATGATAAAAACGAAAAAGGTTGGATCATATCAAGTACAAATCAGGGTTCCTGGAAATTAGAAATTAGTGATGGTATACAAAGCTGGATATACAAAGCTACTCCATCCAGACAAAAAATAAACGATAATCAATGGCATCAAATAGGTTTCTCTATCGACAGAACAAACAACATGGCCAAGACTTATTTCGATGGCCAGATGGTTGGAATATTAAACCTTCACAATTTAATACCTGCAGAAGCTGATTATCACCTTCATATAGGTTGTAATCCTGGCTCTAAAGATTATTCAATGGATACCTTTAATGGTATGCTTGATGAAATTGGAATCTGGTTAAAGCAACTTAATGATGAAGACTTTAAAGATACATATCTATACTTTAAAAAGGAAAAACTCCCCCAAACTGATTATGCTGACGAAAACTTTAGAGTTTTAACATGGAATATATGGAATGGAGGAAAACAGCTTGGAAAAACAGTTGGTTTACAGCAAATTGTACAGGTCATACGAAAATCTAAAGCTGATATTATTTCACTACAGGAAGATTTTGGTTCTGGCGAATATATTTCTGACGAACTAAATTTTAATTTCTACAGATGCAGCAACAACCTAAGTCTTATAAGTCGCTTTCCTATAAAAACAACACACAATATTTATAAACCTATTAACTCAGGTAACGCTGAAATACAACTTACACCAGAAGAATCAGTAATGGTTTGTCCTGTATGGCTTTCATATGCTCCAAATATCAGGGGATTACTTGTTAATACAGAAACTAATATTGATACGATAATTAATATTGAGGAAAATTCAAGAGGTAGTGAATTAAAATTCATTTTAAGTGAGCTTAAAAAATTTAATTCATTGGATAATGAAAATTCGATCATCCTGGCTGGAGATTACAATAGTGGTTCTCATAAAGATTGGAATGATAGCAACTTATCAAACAAATACAATAAATCTATTCCTTTTCCTACTTCTACTTTAATGGAAGACAATCAGTTTATTGATGCTTTTAGAAAAATTTATCCTGACATAAAAGTAAATCCCGGCATTACCTACTCTCCTATTTTTAAAGAAGGCTATAACGACAGAATTGATTACATCTACTATAAAGGCAACAATATTGATGCTATTAATGCAACTGTAATAGATTCTACATCTTCTTTTTTCCCTTCTGACCATGCAGCATTATTAGTTACTTTTCAGAGAAAACAAAAATAATTGTAACTTTCAGTAGGGGTAAAACTCCGTTATAAATGTCTTTAATACAAAGCAGGCAGTTTGCTTTATAAATAGTATTGCATGCCAAACAATAAAAATAATAAAGATAATCAGACTCCTATTTTTGAAAGAATAAAAAATGGAGATGAAAGAGCTTATGAACAGCTATTTAAGGAAAACTATGTGCATCTGGTTGCCTTTGCAAATAGTTTTATTCATGATATTGATAATGCTGAGAATATAGTTCAAAATGTATTTGTAAAACTTTGGGAAAACAGAAAACAATACAATATCAGTTCAATTAATGGTTATTTAATGATTGCTGTTAGAAATAGTTGTAATAATGAAATAAAAAGAATACAACACGAAAGAGTCTATCAAAAATCCATTGAGCACGAAGAACTTATTGACAATATTAAATTTTCTGATAGTAGAATAATGGATAGGATTTCAGCCATTATTAATCAACTTCCTGAGCAACGAAGAAAGATATTTAAATTAAACAGATTGGAAGGATTAAAATACAGAGAAATTGCTACTAAACTAAACATATCTCCTAAAACTGTTGAAATTCAAATGGGCAAAGCATTAAAGTTTTTAAGAGAAAATCTTATTGAACTTAAAAAGCAGGTTTATCATATGTTGTGGTAAAATATTATAAGTGATGAAGAATAACAAAGAAAATATCGATTGGAATCTTGCCGGAAAAATTGTTTCTGGAGAAGCATCAGATTATGAACATGAAAAGTTCAATAGCTGGTTAAATCAAGATAACAATAACGACATCTGGAATCAAATCCAAATAGGACTTGATCAAACAGACTATATACTTACTAAAGAAAAAGTTAATATAGATAACGCATGGATTAAAGTTAAATCACAAACCATCTCTAAAAAACGTAGAATAAAATTAAATTATACATACAGTGCTATTGCAGCATCTGTACTAATTATCATTGGTATATTTTTCATATTTCCTTTATTTAATAATTCAAGCAATCTAATTAGTTATCAAACAAATGATTCAATTCAGCAGCTTATATTAAAAGATGGTTCAACTGTAGATATAAATAGAAATTCCACCATTAGTTATCCAGAAACATTTAGCTCATCAGAAAGAAATATTAGTTTAAAAGGTGAGGCATTCTTTGATGTTACAAAAGATAAGTCACATCCTTTTATTATTACAACTAATGCAATTAAAATAAAAGTATTAGGTACTTCATTCAATGTCAAAGAAAATATAAATTCTTTATTCTCCGAAGTTACTGTAAAATCTGGGGTAGTGGAAGTTTCATGCCTTGAGAATCCTGCAAACAAGGTATTATTGAACATTGGAGAAAAGGCAACATACAACTCAGAAACAAATCAGCTTATTAAAGAAATAAACAGCAATAAAAACTATTTAAGTTGGAAGACAAGGGAAATTACTTTTAAAAATGATAATTTAAATAATGCCATTGAACTACTGGAGAGTGTTTATAATATAGATATCAATAATGATGAAACCATTGGTCCAGAAACACTAATAACTGCAACTTTTGAGCAAAATTCCATTGACTTTATCTTAAACACCATCAATAAAACGTACAATTTAAATTTAAACTACAACACAAAGGAATAATGCTTTTTAATTTATAGATTTATTCCTTTATTTTAGTGTAAACTAATATTAATGAAAGGACAATCTATAATAATTATATTCCTTTACTTTTTACTTGGGATGCCGCTTATGTTTTCACAAAACGTATCTGGCAATATAGATTCATTATTTATTTCTGTTAAATATAAATCAGTCTCTATTGAGCAATTATTAGATTCCCTGCATCAAAAGCATCATATACATTTTGCATATGATCCCAATACTATTCCTTACGACTCTATTATTGGTGTGAACTATAAAAGCCAAACAATTCCTTTTATTTTAAAAGACATCTTAAAAACATATGATCTAAAATTTGAAACAAACAATAGACAAATCATTATAACGCCAAATTTTAGACCTATAAAAGTACAAGATTACATTACTATTTACGGTAATATTACTTCAAGTGAAAATTCACAACCTCTACCCTTAGTAAATATATCTATCATAGGAGAACCCATAGGTACAACGAGTAATTACGACGGTTTTTATAAGTTTCTAATTCCTAAAAAATACTTAGGTGATACACTATACTTTTCTTCTATAGGTTATGATTCAGAAAGAATATTAGTTCCGGATAAAGATAGTTTATTGGATATATCATTAATTGAAAGAACTATAAAATTAAAAGAAATAAAGGTTGAATATCTAAAAGCATCTGACATTATCAATAAGGTAATTGATAATATCCCCAATAACTACCCCAAAAGTCCAATGCTTTTATCTGCTTTTTTTCGGGAAACAATCAAACAAGATGGTAAATACATTGAAATATCAGAGGCCGCATTAGACATCTATAAAAGTTCTTACCTACTAAATAATGATTTAGAAAGAACCCGATTTGTAAAAGGCCGAAAAACAGTAGATGAAGATAATGTATCTTTAGCTCGTTTGAAATTAGCAGGTGGCCCCAGCCTCTTTGCTACCTTAGACATAGTAAAGCATCCTGAATTCTTAGGAACAAACAAGGATGTTAGTTATTCTTTTTATTATATCGGCAAAAGCATTGAAAGAGATAAACAGATTTATATTGTAGGTTTTAAACCATTGTACGAATCAGAAAATATTTATTACCAGGGAGAACTACATATTGACTCAGAAAGTTTTGCTATTATAAGTGCAGATTTTAAAATGACAAAACAAACACTAAAAGAAAGCGAAAAATTTCTTATTCAAAAAAAAGCGAAAAAAATAAAATCGACTCCAATATATACTCAATATCATATTGAATACAGACCATATGGTAACAAATGGATTTTAAATAATATTCGAGGAGAACTTAAAATAAAGATTATTGATAAAAGAAATAAAAAGACAAAGTCAATATACAATACAACATCAGAACTTCTCATCACAAATGCTATTAGTGGAAAAGGACAAAAAATTAAATATACCGATACATTTAAATCTAACTATGTATTATCCGATTGGATAACTAATAATGATGAAGATTTTTGGAAAGACTATAATATTATTAATCCGGAAAAAAGCCTTATTAATATATTTAAATCTTTACCTGTGGAAATTAATGTAGTTCCTTTGCGCGAAAAAACCAGACCTTAGCCTGGTTTTCTCGGTTATTTATAATCTGACATTAAGATGTATTAGGCGCAATGTTTTTGTAAAAATTCAATAGTAGAACCAACTGACTGTAGAGCCGGCATCTCAGAATTTTCAATTTCCAAATCAAATTTTGTTTCTAAAAGGAACAAAAAACACGTAAGATCCACTTCATCAACTAAAAGCTCTTCTTTTAAAGTCGCATCTTCAACAATTTTCTCTCTCGGCACACCAGTCTTTCTTAAAACCTTATATAAGTTTCTTCTAATTGTTTCCTGTTTCATGATCGTATAATTTATGCTACTATTTGTGCTTATTTATTATGAAGACAATTCAACTTAGAGGCACACGTATATTAATTTTGAATTTTTTTAAAAAATATTTCATATTCATATAATACTTCTCATTTTGCTTTGTTACTTTTTCTTCCAATAAAATTAAAATATGGTCCCATTTAAAAAATAACCCTGCTATATTTGTGCTTCAAAAATTCAAAAAAAGCAATTATGAATACATGGTTTGAGTGTAAAGTAAAATATGAAACTGTAGATGAACAAACTGGTAAAGAAAAGAAGGTAAACCTTCCTTACTTAATTGATGCCGTATCATATACAGAAGCTGAGAGCAGAATACATGCAGAAATGGAACAATATGTCAGAGGTGAATTTTCTGTACCATCAATAAAAAAAGCAAACTATACAGACTTATTTTTTTATGATGATGGAGACAAATGGTATAAATGTAAAGTTGTATTTGTTTCTATTGATGAAAAAGCAGGAAAAGAGAAAAAAGTTTCGAACCAAATGTTGGTTTTAGCATCTGATTTAAAGGAAGCATATGAAAGAATTAATCAATCGATGAATGGAATGACTGTAGACTTTGATGTTACAGCCATCATTGAAAGTAACATTGCTGACGTTTTTCCTTATTTTAAAGATGAAGTTAACGAACCAATTCCTGCCAACTTAACACCATTAAGTGAATATGAGAAAAAACAAGAAGTAATCAGTGAAAACTCATACAATGATGATGATATCAATGAAGATGCAGACGAATCTGATGAAGAAGAAATATAATTAAGATTTAAACAATGAGAAATTACTTACATAGTTCAAGTAATTTCTCATTCGTTATTATATATTATAATCTTTATCCAATTTTATAAAACCTAATTCTTACCAATCTTCAAATTCTACAATTAATCAAACCAAAAATACTTCAGTCTTATCTCCAATCTAATTATTATTTATGGTTAATAATAACTAACTTTATGCATTGTTAAAAGATGACTCTTTTCATGATAAAGCTACTTACTTTAACAAAATATAAACAATTAGCACTGCAGTTTGTTATACTTAAGCTTAATTATAATTTAACACAAAATCCTTTTACATTTTTTAATAAAACATGTTCTGAAACAAGTTTTTATATCAAATTGAAATTTATCGCGCCCATTTTGTGATAAAAAGGAAAAAAATTAATGATTATTTTAATTTTAAATGAAGAAAAATATCTTTAATTGATTATTTTTGCTGCTCTTAAAAAAAGAAGATTCATAAAACCGAATGATAATGAAAGAGGAAGTGTTCAACTCAAAACCAACCAAGAAGGATCGTAAGGAAATGATCCAGTACATCAACCTTCAATTGGCTGCTCTTGGTCAACCTTTGTTTCATGATGAAACAGATGCTCACAAAAAACTTTCGAATACGAAGTTTTTAGAGTTAACGGAAGGCCTTATCAGCAGTTTCAGAGAAAAATCGAGATTGTTGTCTGATCACCTTTCACCGGTTGATTCAAGGATACAAGACTTTATTGATGATTATTTGAAGGATGTAAACATTGACAAATCCTTACGTATGCCTAACAACACTTTGGTTCTTAACCAAAAAGGGATGGCAAGAGAGGTTAGCTTACCACCAAATGGTGACACCTTCAAAAATGATTTAGTTAATTCTTATCGTATAAAACAGGGTATATTAAATAACCCGGCTAACGATAAAAGAACTACAAAAGGAACCTTCCACATTGTTGCAGGAGGATTACCTGTTCCTTTGGATAAAAAAGAAGTACCTAAGGCTACGTTTGCTCACTTATTAAACGCTGCTTTAAATCCTTCTGATGATTTTAAAATTTTACCATTTACTTCAAACCAGGAAAACAAAGCAAAAGTAATGTTATCATTACTTCTTCGTCCTGTAGTTTGTCCTAAAGTAGAAGGTGTAATTGAAGAAAAAAGCATGGAAATTCGTTTCTTTGCTCCAGGAAGTTTAGCAAGTAACCTTGATTTTGTTGAAAACATCTTTGGTAATGCAGGTGATCACAACTTAGCAGAAAATGATGCAGCTCTTGATGTTGAACACTGGACTGGTCATACTGGATGTATTATCCTTGCACCACAATTAACAAAGTTAAAAAAGAAAGATATTGGATTACCTCATATATCAGAAGCTACAGATCGTCAGAAAAAAGATGGTATGTGCTACGAGAGCGAGGATGAACTATATAACGAAGGTGGAGCTTTTAAAGTAACTTGTCGTGATGACAGAGGTATTGTTATCACTTTAATCGCTGACAACTACTACGGATACTCTAAAAAAGAAGTTAAAACTCAAATTGGATATTCAGCTAACTTATTTGGATTAGTTGAGGAAGAACACGCAGGTGGTGCTATCGCTTTCCCTCGTGGTATTATGAGTGAAAACGTATTTGGAAATAATTTCTCAGAGAAATTTGATTACGCATATAACTTTAAAGAGGCTATTAGCTTAATTGGCGATAAGGTTGAGGTTAAACCTGAAGGATATGCAATTGATAAAAAATATCCTAGCATTGTTTACATTCCAGAAGGTGCTGACATTGATATTCAAAAAAGTTCAGTTTCTTGGGATAATAATGGATCAGAGTTCTCTTTAAAGCTTTCTCCTGAAAAGATTTATGTGCATCCATCTGGTGATAAATTCCAATTGGTAAAACACCCAGCTCAACCACTTTGGAGAATTATCCATACAAGTGCAGAAGGAATGTTCTGTCACAAACCATGTACTGTATCTGGTGGTGGTAAATCAGAGATTTCTAAATCATTACAGAATGCCATTAAATATGGTACTTTCAACATTCAAAATCTAGAAGAAGATTTTAAATTAGCTGACGAAATCATCAACAAAGATTTTTCTACTCGTTGGAAAGATTACAAACCAGGTGAAGCAACTCACGATACTCGTAGTTTCTTAAGTCCTGAGCGCACACTTGGTTCAGCTGTAAAATTATTAACTCCTTCTGATCAATATAACAAAGAGTATAATGAGTTCTTAAAAAACATTCCTGAACACATTCGTACTTTAGTATTATTTGTAAAACGTTTATACAGAAACGATACTGAAAAAGGAAACTGGAAAGATTATATGACTGTAGAGATCGTTAACGGTCGCGCAGGAACAACTCTTATGTATAAAAACAATCCGGTAATTGGTAGTTATGTTCGTATTGGATTTAGTAAAGACGAAAACTGGTTAGTTCACAAACTACGTTCTGACTTTGTTCCTAGTCATAAAATTCAAATGGAAGATGATATTACAGCTTCTATTACTATTCCTGCATCAAGAATTAAGTATTTAAATAACGAATACAAAAATCCTTCTGTAAAAGTAACAGCTAACTGTGAAAGTCACTTATTCCAGAGACCTGATGAAGCTGTAATCAGAGGTTATGATGTTGATGCAGAATTTGACATTGTACAAGATGGTACATTCTTAACAAACTACGAGCCTTTACGCAAAGCTGATGCTATCGAGTTAATGGAAGATGCTATCAACTTTGACAAATATACTCAACCAGTTAAAGATCATATTACTAAGGTTGCGACTAGTGAGAAAGATACATTTTTTGTAACACCTTCTCATACTCGTATCGTTGAAGATGGTCCTACTAAAAACCCAAGATATCTACAGAAAAATATTTATGCTGTAGAAACAGAGGATAGCTATTTAGCTGAAGTTGGTATCAGACTAAGAAGAAGAATTACTCCTGATCAACCTGTTGTTCATATCGTAAATGCAGTATTACCAGGACGTAGAAACAATCCAGTTGATAAAGAAAACGGAATCAGACCATTAAGTGTTTACAACCCTATTCATTATCAAGAATTACCTGAATTATTTATGGACTTTATCTGTAGCTTAACTGGTAAATCTCCATCAACAACAGGTGCTGGATCTGAAGGTGCTTTAACAAAAGGTCCTTTTAACATGTTAGCTCCAACATCAGATTTAAACAATGCTTTATTATCATACATCCTAACTGAATACCAAGGATTCAGCTCTGCTGCAGGATATGTTGGAAAATCAAGATTTGATCACGACATCAGTCTTTTAATCCCTGAAATCTGGGCTCGTTTAGTTCCTGAAGACAGAGATCCTAATTTATTAATTGAGACTGGCTGTTTAGAAAAACTTGAAGATTTTGAATTTGAAGGTAAAAAAGTACTTGCTAGCCGTTTAGGATATAGAATTACAGAAAACTTCGCATTTAGATGTATGAACCGTCTATTTGACGAACCTAAAGCTGTATTTAGCGAAGAAATGCTTAAACCAGAACTTCAGGGAATGGAAGATTTCGTTGACGGAATCAATAACATTGTTGAAGCACAACAAAAAGTTGCATTAGCCTACTTTGAAGATGGAAGTGTTGAAGCAGCTATTCCTCCATTGAAAATTCTTTTAAGCATTATGGCTTATGGAGAATACGAAGGAAAAACAATTGATGATCCTGAATTACGTAAGTGTTTTGATCGTGATTATGTTATCAATAGCGATTGGTATAAAGAAAGATTAGCTCTTAAACAAAAACAAAATCTTGCATTTATTACTAATCAGTTAAATAACCTTGAAAAATTTGCTACTGCTAAAGAAAATGCTGAATTAGTTGAGCAAATGAATATTACAACCAGAATTAAAATTGCAAAAGAAAAGATTGAATACATTAAATCAGAACAATACATTATAGACCATGTTGGTACTATTGGTGCTGATCCCCTTTTCAAAAAATAATTTTATTATTCGATAAACTAAAAGAGGTTACCTAAAGTAACCTCTTTTTTTATTCTATTTTTTACAGTATTTATCAATATAATCTTTAGATCCATTATAACCCATATCTAAAGCTTTCTTCCAATCCAAACAGGCATCTTCCTTTTGTCCTTTTTTATATAAACAAACTCCTCGATTAAAATAGGCTGCTGAGAATTCAGGATTTAATTTTAAAGCATAATCATAATCAACAAGAGCTCCGTCATACATTTTTAATTGCATAAAACAATTTGCCCTATTAAAGTAATAATAATGAACCAAATAGAAATCTTCTCCATTCCTTTTTGCATAATTTGTTGCATTCGTATACTCTAATATCGCCTCAGGAAAATCAGAACTATCTCTTAATATTTCAGCAAGGTAAAAGCACAACTCGTCATCATCAGAAAATATTTGTTTTCCCTTTTGCAAGGCACCCATAACAACCTCTTTACAACTCTTGTCATGCAACCACACCTCATAAATTAACAAATAGGTCTCTTTTAAAACAGAATCAACAGATAATGATTCCACCAAGGTTTTAAGAGCCTCTTTATATTTATCTTCATCCAGGAATTGTTGTGCCTTATTCATTAAATCTAATGCCATATTTCTATCATCTACATCAACAACATAGTTTTTTTGAGCATTTAGATTTAAACCCACAAACAAAAGTAATATTGAAAACCAACACCTCATACCCCTAATTTTTATTGCTATAAAATGAAATATGATACCTAATTACTCCAATTGCCTCAATAAAAACAAGGTCTTTCTATCTGTAATATTATTTCATTTTCACTAAACAGCATTATAAAGGTAAGATAGAATCATTCTATATTCAATACTCATTAATAAGGAGAGTGCAAAAATATATTACTATCAAAACATTACTTTACCTCAAATAAATCAAGTTCTTTTGCTTTACCTTTTAATTGAACCTTATCTACATATTCTATTTGGTAACCATTTTGATGGTTAGATATAACATTTGCAAAAGACTTTGTAACCAACAATTCTTTTTTATAAGGTTTGCATTGTTTTTGTATGCGGGCAGCAGTATTTAATACATCTCCATGGAAAGCCAATTCTGTTTTGACTTCGCCAACTTCTGCAGCCATTACTTTTCCTACATTTATAGAGGCCGAGAATACAGGAATTAAACCATACTTTTCATTAAAATAAGAATAGTTTTCATTTAATTCATCTTTAAAAAGAAAGAAGAAATCTACGGCTTTCTTGTAGTTTTTAATTTTTGAAGCATCCCATGTTACAACCACCTCATCACCTACAAATTGATAAATCCTTCCATTCGTCATCAACAAAGGACTCGTTAGTTTTTTAAAGCAATCCTGAATAAAATAACTATACTTTTCATGTCCTAATTTTTCTGCAAATTCTGTAGATGATTGCAAATCTAGAAACATAAAAATCAGATACTCTTCCCTTGGACGTTGATAATAGCCCATCATCACTCTCCCTAACTTCCTAAATCCAATTTGTTTAAATAGGGTAATCAGTAATTGGTAAACATAACTACCAACAAACATTACAATTAGAAAGAAAAGTGTAGTTGGGTTAAAAAGAAAGCTTCCTATAGAATTCTTTACTTCTGAAAACACTAATCCTATTTCAACGGTATAATGAATCAGTCCTAACAAAAAGCTTATTACAACAAAAGTTAAGGTATCAAATAACACAACAACTAAAGTCAATCTTTTTATATGATATTTTCGAACTAGTTGAGGATAAATAAAGAATTGACCATACCATGAAATTAAAGCAAAGATTGAAATTATCAGGGATGAACTAACTATACGTTCTTTCATAAAAATCATCCCCTTGCTAAATGTATCTGCTATATCATTACTTTTATAACCTAAAAATTGCACAAACATTGCTAATCTAAGTACAAAATTCCAATATAAAAGTGCATTTATAAGTTGTAATAAATGAAACTTCAGCTTAGTTCTGTAATACTTTTTCTTTGAATTTGACATGTTATAATACTGATTTATCTAATAGAATAAACAGACTTTAAGTTACAAAAATAGATTAATCCGATTTATAAAATATCAGAAACCAGATGAAGTGCTATAATCTGGGTATGTCAAACCAAATTCAAGCCATAAAAGTGAAATAAAAACAACATCTAAGATTATTATACAAAAAAAAGCTTCCTTTCGGAAGCTTTAACTAATTCATCTTATAATGATTATTTATAACCTATTTTAACCTGCAAGCCTACTTTTATCCATCTTCCCGGTTGATAAAGCTGACCAATGTCTGTGTACTTTTTATCAAACAAGTTAGTAGCTTCTGCATATATTTTATACTTTGACTCTGACCACAATAATTTAAAATCAACCACTTCAAAAGGATCGTATTCTTTTGCCTCTTCTATGCCAGTATTTATATCATACTCAGAATACCCTCCTACTCTGTCTTGATATTGTAAAGTCCATGCAGCACTCAAATTTGAAAAAATTGCATGAGACAAAGTACCTGAAAATTTATGCTTCAAATAATCAAACACATAACGTGAATTATAACCTTCAGGTAGTGATTTATCCTGATTTAACCAGGAATAATCTAACTTCAAACTCTTTAACACCTTTTGCGATGACAACAACTTGATAAAGCTAAGATTTACATTAGCCTCAACTCCATATGTTTTTATCTCATTTATATTTGAAGTAGTCCATTTTTCATCTGATGATGCATTAATTGGTTTACCCCAATCAATCATATTTTCACCATCTCTACTAAATACTGAAATATTTGTTGAAATCCCCGATCCTGTTCTGTACTTAATACCACCTTCATAAGTCAACGACTCTTCTGGCTTTAAATCCGGATTCCCTTGAATAGTAGAACTATTATAAAATAAATCAGTATATGTTGGCATTCGTAAAGACTTATTTACGCTACCATAAACCTTAATATTTTCATTAAACCAATAACCTACATCTACACCTGGGAACACATCAAATTTCCAATCTAAATCAGAATTAACATAAGCCATCAATCCTGCAGAGATTGACAAATTATGAAACGAATAGCTATGTTCTAGAAATAACGAAGTATTGGTTCTGGTATATTTCTTTGTAAAGAAACCATCTTTTTCTCCAGGAGCAGAAATTTCATCTTCCATATCATTTCCAAGTACATTACTCCATATTGATTCTGATCTAAAATCTCCCCCCAATGCAGTCTTACCATATTTAGAAACAATAACTTTATTAATATTAGCTCCAAACACATCTGTTAAGTGATAATTATGATTTGTGTACCAAGAAGCTGCATTTTCATAATTTCTAAATAGCTCAAATCGATCGTGATTACGTCTCCAATAAATTGAGGATTTAATTGGATTTTTAGTTTTTGAAGTAAAACTTAAACTAGCAAATTTAGTTCTGGTTTGCTCGTATTGATTTGGATAACGAGCTGTGTAGAAAGAATTTGAACCAAAACCTTTATCTGTATATCCAACTTGTAACTCTACAAGTTCTTTATCTATATTTAATTGTCCATGATAAAATAAATTGTATATATCAAAATCTGTATTATCAATATATCCATCACTAGACATCTTATTGGCAGCGATAAAACTCTTAAATTGTTTTGTAGCAATAGTACCGTTGGCACCTATATTATACAAACCGTTTTGTCCTTTTAATAAGTTAGCTTTTATTCCCGAGGTTTCTTCTGATCCAGTAATGAAGTTTATGGCGCCACTAAATGCGCTTGCTCCATGAATTCTAGCTCCGGGTCCTTCAAGTATTTCAACCCTTTCAATACTCTGAAAATCTACTGGAAGATTTAAACTGTGATGTCCTGTCTGTGGATCTGTAATATTAATTCCGTTTAGCAGAATCATTACCTGATCAAAAGAACCACCACGAACACTAACGTCTGATTGAACACCTAACGGTCCTCTTTGTCTCACATCTACCTGAGCTACATATTCAAGTAACTGATCAACACTTTGGACAGGTAAAGATTCAATCTCATTCTTTGTAATTACTGTCACCACTCTGCCTATCTCTGAATAAAGGGCAGGAGTCCTTCTTGCGGATACTTCAATCTCCTGAATATCAATTTTCTTATTCACAGAAGATGTATCCGTTTGTGCAAATGTTTGTGTATAACCAATAAATGTAAAATAGATTAATGACAACATTCCAATTTTAATATACTTATTTAATGAATTAAATACAGCATACTTAGAACCTTGCCATTTCTTAAACATTACAGGAATACAACAAAATTTTAATGAATTTAATCGCATACTCTTATTTTAAATTATTTTAAATAAGCCGCAAAAATAATAAAATATAAGTGTGTAAATAATGATTTATAAAATAATAGAAGAAGAATGGGCTAGTAAACAGAATGGATATAAATAAAAAAGTCGCTGTAAAACGTTCATACAGCGACTTTCAATCTTTAACCAAACCTAACCCTAAACTATGAGTTAATACAAAGATGAATATTTTTTTCATAACTACCAAATTTCAAAGCAACTTTTTGTTTAAAATTTAACCTGCCAATACTAAACAATAGTTACCTTTTTAAATACACCAAGACTAAGTAAATGCATATCAATATATTATACAAACCATAGTATAGATCAATATTTTTAATAAAAAAAGAGTCATAAAAAAATATGACTCTCCAATATATTATAAAAGCCTTACAAATTAGCTTTAATATCCTCAATCATTTTACTGTATTCTTCATCTGATAAATATGTTTGCTGAGGATTCATTTCAAAAACTCCTCCAAATTTATACCCATCTTTATATTTAGGTGCAATATGCATATGAAGATGAGTTAATGTATCAGAATACGCTCCATAATTAATTTTTGTAGGATTAAATGTCTTTTGTATTGCTTTACCTACAGTAGCTACATCTTTCATAAATGCATTTCTTTCTTCATCTGAAAGTTCATGAAATTCGATACCATGATCTTTGTAAACTACATTACATCTTCCTGTATAAGATTGTTCTTTAAATAAAAAAAGTTGCGATACTCCAAGATCACAAATTTTAATCATTAACTCATCTAAAATTGGTAGTTTACTACAATATAAACATTCTGAAACCGGACTTGCCATATTTTTAATTTTTAATAATCTCAATAAATATTGCTCTATCTAGCAATATTTCCATTGAAACAGGTTTATAATTATTTTGTCATTGTTTCTTCAACTTCTTCAACCGTTACCTGGTTGGAATCACCAACTACAGTGTGCTTTAAACTTGATGCAGCAATACCAAAATTTAATATTTTATAAGTATCATCAGGCCATGTTAATAATCCATATAACACTCCTCCTGTAAATGCATCTCCTCCTCCAACTCTATCTACAATATGAGTTATTGAATACGTAGGTGATTCTATCAAATCTTTTCCATCATAAATTAATCCACGTAAAGTATTGTTACTAGCATTGATATTCACTCTGCGTGTAGTAATTATTTTCTTTACTTTAGGATATGTTTTCATTACTAATTTTGAAGATAGAATAAAGGATTCATTAGAGAATTTTCCTCTTATATTATCATCTACTTCTATCCCCATAGCATGTTCAGCGTCATATTCGTTACCAAAAATAATATCGCATTTTTCAACTAAACCAGGCATTACGTCATTGGGTGTTTTTCCGTATTTCCATAAGTTTTCTCGCAGATTAATATCGCAAGAAATAACAATACCTTTTTCCTGGGCTACCTTAATTCCTTCTGCTAAGACTTTAGTTGATTCTTCTGATAAAGCAGCACTCAAGCCAGACCAGTGAAACAACTCTGCATCCTCAAAGGCCTTCTCCCAATCTATCATACCAGTTTTTAAAGTAGCAAAAGAAGAATCCTCTCTATCATACACAACCTTAGAACCTCTATGAACAGCTCCTGTTTCCAGGTAGTATAAACCTAATCGTTTGCCCCCGTATACAACATGCTTAGTTTCAATATCAAATTGCTTTAAATAATTAATACATGCATGGCCAATATCATTATCAGGAAGTCTTGTTACAAGACTGGCTTTAACATCGAAGTTTTTTAAGGAAATAGCTACATTAGTTTCTCCACCGCCGTAGGTAATATTAAACTTTTCGGCTTGAGAAAATCTCGCATGTTCTTCAGTTGCTAATCGTAACATCACTTCACCGAACACCACTACTTTTTGCATATGATCAAAAAAATTGATTAAACACTAAAAAGCCTCTGAAGAATTATTTAGGAATTTCAAAAATAACATCTCATTCAATGCCCGACAAGTATATTCTGATTTAATTTTCTTTTTTATTGCATTTTTAATTTAGAACAATAAAAAAGCGCTATATATTAAATACATAGCGCTTCAAGAATATCTTAATAGAAATCATTAGTCTCTTATCAGAAAGAATATCCTACCCCTACTCTTAGATTTAAACCTTGCATTGGATAACCATTCCATTGATAATATTTAGAAACAATAGCATTATTTAATTGAGCAAAGATGGTCCACTTTGAACTTATTAAATATTCTGCTCCAAGATTGATATCAATTACGGACTTTAATTCTTTAGCTTCATCTGTTTCTACATCCAAAGCAAATCGTTTTCCCAAAGAATAAACGCCTAAGTTCACCCATAAATCATCTATTGGTTCATAGTTTGCAGTTAAACCTATTTCAACCTCAGGTTTATGCCATGCCTCTTTTAAATTATCCAAATTATAACCATTGTACTTTCCTTTTAAAAGTATATTCATTCGTTGTGAAGGTTCATACCTCAATTCTCCGGATAAAGTTAACAGGCTTCCATCATCATATACCACATCAAATAAATTTGTTTGATTTATAGTTCCTATAGCGGAAGACAATGCTGATTCTGTATTAAACGATCTGTTGATATAAAAGTGTTCATTCTCAAAAATTGAGTAATCAACTCTTGCAACAAAACTAGTTTGAGAACTAAAGTTTCCTTTTAAACCACCGAAAAAATGCAATCCATTAAAACTATTTAAAACATTAACATCCGGAGCAATAAAAGGATTTTCTCTTTGTATTTTTTGATAGTTATTAATATCGTAATCACCTTGAACACCTGCAAAAGCACTAACAATCCCATCAGCTATAACCAAATTTGCATCAACATGAGGTGCGATATTAAAACCATCACCTTCACCTCCCAATAAGCTATACGTATCTAACCCTACTTTAAAATCAATACCTTCAAATACAAAGCCCAAAGCTGGTGATATATTTAATACGGTTGTATTTCTATCCATAAAATTATATAATGGACTATCAGAATCCGGAACTGAAGTACCATAATAATCAAAGCCTCCTGCAATATCCAGAAACATATCATTAAAATACACACGAGCTTTACCATTTAAACCGACTCCGTTTTCACCAACACCGGTTATATTACTAAACGTATTCCATTTTAAATTTGCTTTAAAAGAAACATCATCCGGTTCCACTACTTTATTTCCAAATCCTACATTCAATCCGAAAGAACTTAACCTTTGCTTTCTGTCTGCCATAAGATTTTCACCCAAAGTTGAATTCAATGCATCATAATAATAATCCATTGTTTCATCTATTGATTGATATCCATAATAATCATAAATATTATGATCAAATTCTGCGTCTAAAGAAAGTGTGTAATCATCCCAGAATCTTCTAAAATACAAAGAAGCCCAAGTATCATGAATTGGAGCTTCAGATTTTGTTTTATCTTCCAGCTCTATATCTCCGTTAGAAGTTAAATGACCTATATTCAGACCTAATGCATATTCCTCTGAACGCAACACATTGTAGTTTAAATCCCCAAATAGTGTAACATAATTCCCAAGTCCTCCCTTTATATACGATTTATCCAAAACAGTTTTTCGTTCAGGCTTTAAACGTGCTGCCGTAATTGGTTCAATAGCTAAACCCGAAGCCATTGCTTTTGAAAGAATATCGTATGAAAAGCTTGGATTAAAAGTTGTTGAATCAACTTCGTCAACAGGAAGCTTATTTATTTTAAAAGCATCAGAAATAATAGGATTATACTCTCTTACAACTTTAACATCTTTATTTAATTCCTGAGCATGAACCGAGTTAAAAGAACAAGCAATAAGTATAATTAGTATATATATATAATTTTTCTTCATCGTTATACAATTTCTCTTTAACAGATTAATTATTGAATATTTAATGTATCTACAGATTCTTTTGCTGTTGACACCGCCATTTGTTCTTCTACAATTTTCAAGCGGCTTTGAACCATGCCTTTAATATCATCCTCACCTTTATAGTTTTCAATAATACTTTGTAGATATTGCTTGGCCTGGAAATACTCTTTATTTGAAATATAAATATCAGACAGTAATACAAAACTTCTCGCTAACCAATACTGATGAGAAGTTCCTTTATTAGCTAAATCAAACACCTCATTCTCTGCTTTAGATTTATCACCTAAATCATAATAATTTTGAGCTATAATATATTTAGCCTCTGCTCCCTGAGCACTTTGTGGATTTTGTGCTAATATTTCGTATTGTTTTATGGCTAATTCCTTTTCTCCCTTTGCCATTAATGCTCCAGCTTTATAATATCTGGCTTCACGAACTATTTCTCCTGCTACCTTAGGATCATTCATCACATCATCAGCTGCATTAATTGTTTTATCCAAATCGTTTAGTTTATAACAACAACGCATTACGCCTATTTTTGCCTCCATTCTGTTTTCCTTAATCTCAGCAACTTGCTCTAATTGCTCAAAAGCAGTAAGTGCTTCCTGAAATTTATCCATACTATAATTTATCTCTCCGGAACGAATTAAAGCATCTTCGGTAAATAAATTTTTTCCTGAATTTGTAACTACGGTATAAGCTCTTAATGCATCGTATTTTTCACCTTGCTTATATAAACAATCAGCCATATAGTAGTTTGCATTTAAAACAAACATCCCTTGTGGATATCTGTTTAAATAATTCTGGAAGCTCTTAATTGCCGGTTCGCATTTTCCTTCCATGTAATATCTTTCAGCAGAAACATAACTTAACGAATCCTGCTCCCTGACATCAACCTGAGCGAAACTACCTAGCGTTTTAGTATAAGATACATAACCATCTAAGTCATTTCTATCCATATAGATGTTTCGAATTCCTAATAAAGACTCCATAGCCTCTTGTGTTCCAGGAAATTCATTAACAACACGCTTATAAAAAGACATAGAATTATCATAATCATTTGAATTATAATAAACCAGTCCCAATTGTAACATTGCCTTTTTAGAATAACTACTGGTTGGATATTTTTCTTTGATGGTTTTGTATTTTCTAATAGCATTACTTAAATCTCCTAATGCAACATATGACCTACCCATTTCATATAGTGCATCATCAACATAATTTGAATTAGAATATTTATTGATCAAACCATTTAGCTCTGAAATTTTACCTTCGTGATTTTTTAAAATACCTAAGGAAATTGCCTTTTGATAAATTGAATAATCAGGAGAAGCTCCCACAATTCGACTTCCTTGGTCGTAATAGTTTATTGCTTGCTGAAAATCTCTTTGTACAAAATAACAGTCTCCAATTCTGTTATAAGCATCTCCTACTGTTGAAGAAGATTTATCTTTTTCAATATTAATATACTTACGCCACCAGCTTTTAGCAGATTCATAGTTCTTTTCTTTAAACTCAGCATAAGCAATATTGTAATGAGCCAGACTAAAATATTCAGTACCAAAACTTCCTGAAGTAAGAATAAATTTATTATAATCTTCCACTGCATTAGCATACTGACCTAAACGATATTTTGCTTCGCCTCGCCAGTAATATGATTTTACTTTTAGATCCTTATTATACTCACCATATTTTAAACTATAGTCGAAATACTTAATAGCTTCACTAAAGCTCAGATTGGTAAATAAATCAATAGCTCTATAATATGCTACCTTTTGTAATGCCTGATAAACTCTGGCATTCTTAATTTTGATATTCTCTAAAGCACTTAATGCTTGTTGATAGTTTTTCGTAGTTAAGAAAACTTTACCCAGATAATCATAGGCTAAGTCAATTTTATCACTTTCAGGGAACTTTTCAATAAAGCTCAAAAATGAATTTATAATTTCATTAAACGGAGAATAGTTTAATTCGTAGTTTAATTTTATCGTATTAAACAATGCATCTTCCTGAATATCTTTATCAAAATCTAGTTTAGATGCAGCTTCAAACGCTACCCTTGCTCTTTTTTTATCTTTTAATCTTAAATGACAATCCGCTAAATGATAATAAGCATTTTGCGCCATCTCATCATTTAATGAAGTAACCATACTTAAATACTCTGCTGCTTTATCATACTTCTTTTGATAATAGTAAGCAAATCCTAAATGATAATAGTCTTCACGGCGTTTCTTTGATGATAATTTAATTGTAGTTTCAAAATACTCAGTGGATTCAGAATAGTTCTTCTTGGCAAAATACGATTCACCTACAATTCGAGCCATATCAGCCTTTCGAGCATTTGAACCTTCATCCATTAATGGTAAAGCATAATTAATAGCTTCATCATACTCGCCTCTTAAGTAATAAATTTGAGCTATGTAAAAAGGAACTAATTTTTTAAATGCAGGAACTTCTTTTAATCTCTCAAAACCTTCTAAAGCTGTTTCGTAATTTCCTTTTTGATACTGAATATGAGAATAATAATAATTTGCAGCATCATAATATTTATTATCAATATCCTTTAAATCATAAAAATAACGATTCGCAACATCATATTCTTCTTCCATAAAGTGAGCATATCCCTTTTTAAACCAGAAGGCATATTTTGTTTCCTCATCTAACTTTGATTCTTCAACTTCCTCAAACTTACGAATGGCTTGTTTGTATTTTCTATTATCAATTTTCATATCTCCTAAATGGAAATACGCATAAGAACGTTTATTACTTTCAGGAAAATCCAAAATAAACTTTTCGAACAAATACTCAGCGTCACCATTTTCGAGATTTTTGGCACAAACAGCCTGATAATAACACGCCATGGCATATTGATTAGACTCACCAGGAACGGATTGCCTGATGATCTTTTCAAACTGATCCCTTGCAGAGCCAAATTTATTTAAGCGATATAATTCCATCGCCTTTTCAAAGGCTCTTTCCGGTTGTTTCAATCCTAATGATTGCTGTGAAAATAAAGAAAGGCTTAAGAATAAAGCCAGAATGGTTGCAGATAGAAATTTTGTATTTATCATTAATAAAAACTTTTCTTCAAATTACGATTTCAGGAGTAAACAACTATTATACCAACTTATACCCCATAATATTTTACGGCCTTAAAGATATAAAAATTAGGGTTTGGCTTTGTATACTTTATTAGTTTATAATGAAACGCAATTATTTCACAATTTATTTTTCTATTTTCACAAAAAAATTAATTCAAGTAATGTTAGCATGGTATACAAGCGCTATCTTGAATTAATTACTCTTTTTTGTCAATTTATATTGTATTCAGAAGATTTATCTAAAAATGAGTCGCAAAAATAATATTCCAATAGAAAACAAAAACGGTAATATAGTTGAATTAAAAAACACTGTTATCAGACACAGGGAAAACATTGTACTTAAAGATGTTAACCTGGATGTACAGAAAGGTGAATTCATCTATTTAATCGGAAAAGTAGGAAGCGGAAAATCAAGTTTACTAAAAACTTTTTACGCTGAAGTTTCTATAAATGAAGGATATGCTTTTGCTGTTGGGTACGATTTAAAGAAAATTAAATCGAAGAACATTCCATTTCTGAGAAGAAAAATGGGAATCATATTTCAGGATTTTCAACTATTAAGTGATCGTTCTGTATATGATAATCTAAGTTTTGTTTTAAAAGCAACCGGCTGGAAAAACAATAAAGATATGGACACAAGGATTCGCGAAGTTTTAACTCATGTTGATATGCTGCACAAAGGCTATAAAATGCCACACCAACTTTCTGGAGGGGAGCAACAGCGTATTGGTATTGCAAGAGCTTTATTGAATGAACCTGATCTTATTTTAGCCGATGAGCCAACAGGAAATCTTGATCCTGAAACTACAAATGAACTAATGATCTTATTACAAAAGATTTCTGAATCTGGGAAAACTGTAATAATGGCAACACACAACTACAGTATGATAGACAAATACAAAGGTCGTATTTTAAGATGTGAAGATGCCAGGTTAAAGGAAAGTGTTTAATCATTTTAACAGTCAGTCGGCAGTTTACAGTCGGCAGTTCACAGTTTGCAAACTGAGGACTGAGGACTGTAAACTGAATACTAAGTACTGAGTACTGAATTATTGAAGTTTATCCAATGCAGTTTTAATTCGTTTCATGGCTTCCTCTAAAAGTTCATCAGAAGTTGCGTATGAGAACCTTAAACACTTAGGACTACCAAAAGCTTCTCCTGTAACCGTAGCTACATATACTGTTTCAAGCAAATACAAGGCTAAATCAGAGGCATTGTTAATTGTATATCCTTCAAATGATTTTCCAAAGAAATAATCTACTTCCGGAAATAAATAAAATGCACCCTGAGGTTCATTTACCTTTAATCCATTAATTTCCTTAGCTAATTTTACAACTAAGTCTCTCCTGCGCAAAAACACTTCCTTCATTGCTAATGATGGCTCTTGAGTTTCATTTAATGCAGCAACAGATGCCATTTGAGAGATAGAGCAAGCCCCTGAAGTATATTGACCTTGCAATTTATTGCATGCATCAGCGATCCATTGAGGTGCAGCTAAATATCCTATCCTCCATCCTGTCATTGCATATCCTTTTGATACTCCATTTACAACAACAACACGATCCTTTAACTCTTTAAACTGAGCAATACTTTCATGCTTTCCAACGAAATTTATTAGTTCATAAATTTCATCCGATACAATGATCACATGAGGATATTTAACAAAAACTTTGGCAAGGGCTTCCAATTCTTCCTTAGTATATAAACTACCTGTTGGATTAGATGGAGAACTAAATAAGAAAATCTTTGTTTTTTCTGTAATGGCATTTTCAAGTTGCTCAGGTGTAATTTTAAAATCCTGTTCAATACCTGCTTCTACAATAACACTTTCGGCTTGAGCCAAATTTACTATTTCAACATAACTTACCCAGTATGGCGCAGGAATAATAACCTCATCTCCAGGTCCTGTTAAGCTCAATAAAACATTTGCAATTGATTGTTTTGCTCCATTTGACACAACAATTTGTGATGGACTAAATTCTAAATTATTATCTCTTTTAAATTTAGTACACACTGCCTCTCTTAGTACAGGCAAACCTGCAACAGGAGTATATTTTGAAATATTATCATCAATCGCTTTTTTAGCAGCATCTTTAATATGATCAGGAGTATTAAAATCAGGCTGACCTATGCTTAAATTAATTACATCATGCCCAAGACTTTGAATCTCTCTACTTTTTTGAGACATGGCTAAAGTTGCCGACTCATTTACATTTGCTAATCTTTCTGAAATATTCATTCTGTTGCTTATCTATTGTTTCTTCTTGTAAATTACCTGAATTTATATAATTAGTATGTTGCAAATCATAACAAATACTGCTATTTTCACCCAATAATTGGATTTGATTTACATCCACCTTTAATCGAGTGCAAAAGTAACATTTTAAACATTATGGAAGATTTTCTTGAAATAATAAAATACACTCTACCATCTATAATTGTATTTCTAACAACTTTATTTATTGTAAGATGGTTTCTTAAAAGTGATTTAGAACGAAAACGTCAGGAATTTCTACTAGGCAAATTTAAAGAATCTCTGCCTACCAGATTGGCTGCATACGAAAGACTAACTTTATTTTTAGAAAGAATAAAGGCCGAATCTATTGTTATTAGAGAACAATCGCATACGATCAACTGTAAACAATTTCAAACAAATTTGGTATCTACCATCCGCACTGAATTTGAGCACAATATTGCAATGCAGGTTTATGTACCCTCCGAGACCTGGGATTTAGTAAAAAAAGCAAAGGAAGAAATGGTAAGATTAGTCAACATTTCTGCCAGCTATGTAAAAGTTGACGATCCATCAATTGCACTAGGAAAAACAATGATAGAGCAATATCAAAATGAAACAGCCTATCATTTTAAAAAAGCTTTAGATGCATTAAAGAGCGATGTTCAATCTTTTTACGTCTAAAACATACTCAACTAATCAACTTATAACAAAACGTTTATCTGGTGAAAAACAAAACAAATACACATATAATTCAAAACCAGCCCAAAAGTGATGGATTTCCTGATATTAGAAAAATATTCCGTTTAGTAATTTCAAATTGGTATTTATTTGCAATATCAATTCCTGTTTGCCTTACAGTATTATTCTTACACAACAGATATACACAAAATGTTTACAGAGGATCTGTAACAGTAATGCTTAAAAGTGACGAACCAAAGAGTATATCAAGAGCTGATTTAATTGAAGGTTTCGGATTATCTCCAGAAATGAAAAGTCTTGAAAATCAGACTATCATTCTTCGTTCTAAGAAAGTGGTAAAAAGAGCAATTGATTTGTTGGACTTTGCAATCGATATATACAGTGATGGATTTATGATGGATTATGACATGTATCAAAGAAGTCCTTTTACTGTTGAAATGGATTCATCTCACGTACAAATTTTAAATACTCAAATCCATATAAAACCAGAAAAAGACAATAAGGTCACTGTATACTTAGAAACGCCCAATGCCTCTCTGCATTCATTTAACGATGAGAAGAATCATGGAGGAAGTGGATCAATTAATTTTAGTAAGACAATAAATTGGGGAGATGTAATTGAAACTCCTTTTACAAAATTCAGATTAATCAACAACCAATCAGGACTAAACACTGAAGTTGAATATTACTTTTATTTTAGATCACACAATTGGTTAGCAGACAATTACAGATGGAGAGTTTCTGTATCACCATATAAAGACGGAAGTTCGATCATATACATCTCTACGACAGGCTTAAACACCAACAAAATTGTAAACTTTCTAAACGCTTTAAGTACTGTATATTTAGAACAAAGTTTGGAACGCAAAAACGAAATTGCTTCAAGAACAATACATTTCATAGACAATCAGCTAAATAATGTTGCCGACAGTTTAAGAAAGACTCAGGAAAAATTAATCAGCTTTCGCAAAACAAATACATTCAGTGCCCCATCTGAAATTACAAGTCGTTTTGCTGAACAATATTTTGAATTAGAAAAAGAATTTAGGTTAATAACCCTACGTAAAGAATATTACAAAAACTTAAGCACTCAAATTTCAAATAATCCTTCAGGCGAAGATTTTCTTTTACCGGCGTTTTCTGATGATGCAAATAGTCTTATTTCTAACCTTGTTGTTGAAATGCTTGAGCTAATTAATGAACGTACCATGGTTGAAGCTCAAGGAACAGAAATCAATCCCTATTTAGATGAATTGGATCGAAAAATTGAAGTAAGCAAGCAAAATTTATTGACTGCTCTGGACAAGCTTCTTGAAAATATTGATATTGAAAAAAACAGGTTAAAGTCTCAGATGCAGGAACTGGCTTTAAAACTAAATCAACTTCCTGAATTAGAAAGAAAGTATCTGGATATAGAACGTAACTACAAGCTAAATGATGCGATCTATACATTCTTGCTTCAGAAACAGAGTGAAACTCAGATTACTAAAGCATCTAACACTCCGGACAATGAAATTATTGATGAAGCGGCGATAACAGGCGTTGTTTCTCCAAATCGTAAAAAGAATACACAACAGGCATTAATGTTAGCTTTTGCTATTCCTATTGGAATTATTGTTTTAAAAGAATATTTAAATAATAAGATAAGAGACAAGCAAGATCTTAACTCTATTTGCCCTTCAGTTCCAGTAATTGGTTACGTTCCACAATACAAAGGCCAATTTCATAATGTGATTGAGGAAGAACCATTATCTAATATATCAGAAGCATTCCGGGGCATACGAACCAAATTAAAGTTTATGTGTCCTTCCGAAAAGACATCCGTTCTTACCATTACTTCAACAAATACAGGCGAAGGAAAAACATTTTGTGCTCTTAATCTTGCTACAGCCTTTGCTATATCAGGTAAAAAAACTGTTCTTGTAGGATTTGATTTAAGAAAACCAAGGTTAACAGAGATATATAAACATCATAATCATGATGGTCTGTCTAATTACCTCATAGGACAATCTAAAGTAAAAGATATTATTTATCCTGGCGGTGTAGAAAATTTAAGTATTATTCCATCCGGAGCAATACCTCCAAATCCATCAGAACTAATATCAAAGTCTTACACTTCTGATTTATTTAAAAAATTAAAAGATGATTTTGAAGTAATTGTGGTAGACTCCCCTCCTATTGGAGTTGTTGCTGATGCCAGAGTATTAATGGAATATAGCCATTGTCATTTATTTGTGATCAGATCAAACAAAACACACAAAGAACATTTTAAACATACTATTCAAAATCTTCTTTCTGAAGGTGTTAATAACATTGGATTTATATTAAACGACCTAACACAATCTACCGGAGGATATAATTATTATACCGAAAGGTATTATATGGAAAATAAAAAATAAGAATATTTGATATTATATGATCATTCAGGAAAATTTCTCATTAAAAAATCATCACACTTTTCATTTTAATGTTTTCGCAAAATATTTTGTTGCCCCTAAATCACAGGAGCAATTAATTGAGATAATTAATGATCGCATTGTTGAAAAAAAGGATATGTTAATTCTTGGAGAAGGCAGTAATATACTTTTCACCGGGGATTATCAAGGGTTAGTCATTAAACCTATAATTGACGATATCAAGATTATAGAATCAAACAATCATAAGGTTTGGGTTGAAGTTGGAGCGGGTGTACAATGGGATGCTTTTGTAAGCTGGGCTGTTTCAAACAACTTTTATGGCATTGAGAATTTATCGCTTATTCCCGGAAATGTAGGTGCTTGTCCGGTGCAAAACATTGGTGCTTATGGCATAGAAGTTAAAGATGTTATTACTCATGTAAATGGGATATTTATTGACAGTGGTAATCCATTTAGTCTCAAAAACAAAGACTGTAATTTTTCATACAGAAACAGCATATTTAAAAACGAACATAAAGGTAATTTTATTATCACTTCAGTTTGCTTCGAACTAAGTAAAGAAGAGAACTATCACCTTAATTATGGTGATGTAAATGCCAAAGTTGAAGAGTTAGGTGGAGTAAATTTAAAGAATATCCGAAAGGCCATTATTGAAATTAGAGAATCTAAACTACCTGATCATAACTTATTTGGTAATGTAGGTAGTTTCTTTAAAAATCCTATTGTAGATAAAATTATTGCTGATAATATTAAGAACGAATATCCTGAAGCACCTGTGTATCCTGTTTCGGAAACTCAATCAAAAGTTGCCGCAGGATGGATGATAGACCAGTGTAATTGGAAAGGCAAATCATTAGGAAATGCAGCTGTCCATGACAAACAAGCTTTGGTACTTATCAACAAAACTGGAAATGCAAGCGGTGAAGAAATTTTAAAACTTGCTTCCAAAATAGAAGAATCTGTCTTCAATAAATTTGGTGTCCAAATTGAGAAGGAAGTAAACGTAATCTAAAAAACATTGCAGTATTCGATAGCACAAACAAAACTTAAAAGCTATCGTAATACCGCAACGAGTAATAATAGGAAACCCAATCTTTCCTAAGATGATATTTTAATTATTTCAATTCTGATTTTGCATTATTGATAAAGATTTTTCAAACTCTTTTCTGAGAATTTCTACTACAAATTCAGGAACTACCATAGGAACTCTGGTTTCTTTATTAACAAAAACCACTTCCGAATTTCCTTTACTAACCAATTTTCCTTCCTGATTTTTTATCTCAAAGAAAAATTCAAATCTAATTTTTGGTAATTCTTTTATTGTTGTTTTTATGGTCAACAGTTCATCATATCTGGCAGGTGTTTTATACTGAATATTAAATGAGATCACAGGAAGCATAAAACCTTTTGCTTCCAATTCAAAATCATTAATACCATACTTCCTCAACAACTCAGTTCGTGCCTGATGACAATAAGTGACATGATTAGCATGATACACATATCCCATTTGATCTACCTCATCATATCTGGGTCTTATTTCAAATTTATCTACAATCATTATGTTTGTTTAATTTTCAGATATTTTATTCCAGATTCCTTTTATCTGCTTAGCGATTTCAGAATCAGGTATATATTCAACCAGTGTTTTTCCCTCAACCATTGATGCTACCCATTGTTTATCAAAAGGAATTTTAGCCAACAATGGAATATCATTCTCATTAAAATACTTTTCTAACTCTTCACTTACAGAGATATTAATATCTGCTTTATTAATAATTCCCATAACAGGAATTTGAAATGATTTTACTAACTCTACCAATCTTTCTGCATCATTTAATCCTGATTTTGTTGGTTCCGTAACCAAAACTACCAGATTAGTACCTGAAATCGAAGATATTGCAGCACAACCTATCCCCGGAGGTCCGTCATTTATTATAAAATCAGCATGATGATCTTTGGCTATATCTTTCGCTCTACTCCTTATTTTAGAAACTAAACGACCTGAATTTTCCTCTCCTGGTCCCATTTTAGCATGTACCATAACTCCATATCTAGTTGACGAAACATACCAGGAATTATCTTTGTTCACTTTTGTTGTTATAGATTCTGTTGGACAGATTCTTTCACATAGCCGACATCCTTCGCAAAGAAAATTATTCACTTTAAAAGAACCATCTTCAAACTTATCAATAGCATTAAATCTACACTTATCAAAGCATACTCCGCATTCAGTACATGTATCATTATTGATGATGGCATAACTTCCACTTTCAAACGAAAAAAACTCTTGCACTTTAGGTTGAAGCAGCAAATGTAAATCAGAAGCATCTACATCATTGTCGCACAAAACAGCATTTTTAGCAACACTAGCAAGTGCTGCTGTAAACGATGTTTTACCAGTTCCTCCTTTACCGCTAAGAATGGTAATTTCCTTCATTTACAAATATTTTTTGACTCAATACATTCACTATATTAATAAAATCACTCTTTAACGATTCCGGCATATTATCACCCAATAGACCTTCTGCATAAAGAGTTGCAAATTCTCTCCTAAACGGTATCTCTCCAATAATCTCAATATTATTATTTAAAAGATATTCTTCTGTTTCATGAGAACCCAAACCTGCTTTATTTATGATTACTCCATAATTTTTACCAAGATCCTTCATTAAATCGACAGTTAACTTGAGGTCATGCAATCCAAAAGGAGTTGGTTCTGTCACCAATACTACATAATCAGCATCCGAAACAGATTGTACAACAGAACAACTGGTTCCAGGGGGAGCATCATAAATTACTATATCACACTCATTATCAATCCTGGACTTTAATTCTTTAATCAGCATGGTTTGCATAGCTGAACCTATACGTAATTTACCTTCGAGCAGGCCTTTACCATAACCTAAATTGTAGTTTGTTACATTTCCTATTGGATGGTCAATTTCTTTCAGAGCACCTTCCAGACAAGCGACAGAACATGCACCACATGAATGACACAAAACATCATTAACCTGAATAAATTGAACTGGAGGAATTATTGTTAGAGCATTAAACTCGCAGTATTCTGAACATTTTCGACAGTAAGTGCATAAATTTTCATCAATTCTGGGAATCATTTGATTTATTACTTCTTGCAATCCCTTTTTATGCTTGGAAAAGAATAATAAATCATTAGGTTCCTCTACATCACAATCAACAATTTGAATATTATCAGTAACCTCTTTTGCTAAAAAATGATATAAATTAACTGCTATCGAAGTCTTTCCTGTTCCTCCTTTCCCACTTGCAATTGCTATTTTAAAACTCATAATAACTCCTTTTTTATTTGACTACTAAACTTCCCTTAGGCACACCTAGCATTTCTGCTATTGGATCACATTTTGCCATAAGTAAAAAACAAATAGATTTATTCTTTACATTCATTAAACCTTCAAAGTTTCCCTGTCCTTTTGATATAATTAAATCCGCAGAATTAAAACATTTTATAAACTCATCAGAACAATAATCCAACAAGGTTGATGGTGCATCAAAACCATTTGAAATAACATTACACACCTGATCTAAAGCTACAAATACGGCATCTTCATAAGTAACATCATTTATTACAGGTTTACCCCTGACTGCATAAATTAAATTTGGGTGTTGCAATAATTCTATCAATAATTTATCAAATACAATCTCTCCTGCATTATCACCTAAATACAAGATACTTTCAGCTTTTTTAATTTTTGCTAAAAGTTCAGTGTTATGGTCAATTGCAAAAGGTAATTCAGTGAGTTCTTTAATTTTCTGAGTGATATCTGCAGGCTGAGTATGAGCTCCATAATCAATTATATTACTTGCTACTGTTAATTTAACTGCTGTATATAATGGATCACTACTGTTGAGCGCAAAAGATTTCCAATACTCATAATCTGATAACAGAATCTTGTTGGCATGTAATTTTTCTTCCTGATAAAGAGAATTACATTTTAATTTTTCACTGGCCAATCTATGAATATAAGTTGCTATAAAAGGATTTGAACAGTCTTTGCATTCATTTAAAATACTCTTTGACCCTATTATTAAATCCTCTGCATCCTCATTCTTTAATTCAAACTTCTGAATTAGCTTATCAATGGTATTAAGATGGCAGTTATAGCATAAATCAAACATATTAATGGTCGCAATAATTTGCTGTAAACGATAATGATTCAGATAAAAAACCATCTATAAGTTCGTTTACAGAAAGCTGTGGAGCTCCCACAAAAGCATTTACGCCATTCGATTGAAATAATTGAATAGCTTTTTGCCCCATTCCTCCGGCAATTATATCCGTTACTCCTTTTTCTGATAAGAACTTAGGTAAAAGTCCAGGTTCATGTGGTGGTGGAACTATCTTTTCTTCCGATGCAATTTCGCCTTTAGTTACAGACACAAGTGCAAAAAACTTACAGTGTCCAAAATGACTATCCAAAACTCCTGCTTCATTTACAGGAATAGCAATTTTCTTGTTCATAACAATTATCATTAAAATTTTGGAAAAAGTAACAGGGTATTAATACAGCAAAACCGTAAACTATCATATATTCATTAAGCAAAATAACTAATATCAGACAACATTCTAATTAACCTGCAATGAAGAAGCCAAGACATCATTAGAATTAAAAAATTAATTGCTTAAATACCTGCAAAACACCCTGCTACATGGATATAAAACACTCTATTTTAACTTATTTACAATATCTTGCACTTTTGATCCTTCGTTTTGCAATATAACCATCTGGATATTAAACTTATCCAGAAGATCTTTAGCTTTCGGACCAAAATCACCACTGATTACTTTACCTACACCTAATTCTACCATACGTTCTGACACTTTTAAACCAGCACCATTACTATCATCTGCATTTACATTTTCAATAAAATTGCATTCTCCGCTCTCTTCATCATGTAAGCAGAACCATGCAGCTCTTCCAAAACGTAGGTCAAAATCAGAGTCCAAAGAATCACCTGTTGATGTAATTACCGTTTTCATACGTTTAATTTTTAAGTACTAAAGAATCTTATCTGACATACATTTATTATGAAGTATTTCATTACATAGTAATCTTCTGTCAAACAGATCTCATTAATTTCTTATGGCTAAATAATAATCTAATCTATTATTGATTAATTAACTCTGTTGATGATGACTTACATATTGGACAATTTGCAAGTTCAACAGATGATGGTTTCGTAAATTTTGCGTGACAATCGTTACAAACAAACCAAATTCCATCTAATTCAACATTTCCATAAACAGTAACAATTTCCTTTGCTTCTGTTAAAGCTTTTGCCATTTTTCTCCTTGCACTTTCGTAAATCCGGGCAAAAGTTGGACGAGAAACTCCCATTAATTTTGCAGCTTCATCATGATTAAGAAGATCATAATCAGCTAACTTAATCGCTTCATATTCTTCATATAATAACTCCACTACTCCATTTGAATCTCCATTTATTCCATAAGGCTTATAACCTTTGAATTTAGGTGGAGCAACAATCTTTCTTAATGTTTTTCTTCTTGGCATAAGAACTAAATTCAATTCAAATGAGAATATTCTCCCTGCAAATATATAGAGAATATTCTCATTTGAAAGTTATTTAATATATTTTAATAAAAATTTTTACTCAGACTGTTAAACGTCTTATGATATAACTACTAATAATCAACACTATAAATTACAATGTTAACCATCAATAGCCTAATTCTGTGGTAAGATATGAAATAATGTAATTGCTTACTCAATTAATTACCTTGGTGTGCAATTGCTTTATTTATTTTTTTAATTTCATGAATTACAAAGTACACCGTAATCAAAGCTGAGATAGAATCTGCTATCGGAGCGGAAAGCCATACTCCTCTTAATCCAAGATAATCAGGTAAAATAAATAAACATGGAATTAATACAATTACCTGTCTCAATAAGGATAAAATACTAGCTAAACCAGCTTTTCCTATTGACTGATAATAATTTCCTATAATTATCTGAAAACCAACCAAAGGCAAGGCCAACAAAAATAGCTTTAATCCCTGAACTCCAATTTGTAAAAGCTCCTTATCGTCATCATTAAAAAGTAAAATAATTTGCCTAGGAAATAACTGACTTAGTAAAAATCCAAAAACAGCGAAGATAGTAGCTGCAACGATCGCAATTATTAAAGTATGTTTTACTCGTTTATAAATTTTTGCTCCAAAGTTAAATCCAATAATTGGTTGTATTGCCATATTTATGGCTAAAACAGTCATAACAATTAACATAGTTACACTCATAATTACACCAAGCGCACCTACGGCTAAATCATTTCCATGCTTAATTAATTGAAAATTATAAATTCCAAATACAGCACTAGAGGCCAATTGCATACTAAAAGGAGCAAATCCTATGGTTATAATGTACCAAATAATATCTCTTTTAAGAGCCATATTTCGGAAGTACAATTTAATCACAGAACGACTGCTTTTAAAATGAGCTACAACCCATATACAGAGAACAATCTGAGAAATAACAGTGGCATAAGCTGCACCTTTTACTCCCATATTCCATTTCATGATAAACAACCAGTCAAGAACAATGTTAACTCCGGCACTTAAAAGCATAGATATCATGGCAACATTAGCACTACCTTCTGATCTGATCAAATTGTTAAGTGCATAACCTACAACGTTAAAAACTGCACCTGCCAAAATAATATTTAAATACTCTTTAGCGTATCCATATGTTTCTGCATTTATACCAAAGAAACCTAATAAAGGATCACTAATAGCAAAGCCAATGGCAGTTATTAATGCTGACACTATGATCATTAATACAAACGAGTTACCTAAAACCTTTTCTGCTCTATCAAAATCCTTTTTGCCTAAATTCAAGGAGATTCTTACTCCAGCACCCATTCCTACCATCATTCCAAATGCCATCATAATAATCATAATTGGAAAGATTGCACTTAATCCAGCTAAAGCTAAAGAACCTACCCCCTGTCCTATGTAAATTCGATCAACAATGTTATATAGAGAATTTATAATGACTCCGGCAAATGCCGGTAAAAAATACTTCCACATTAATTTTGGAATAGATTCAAATTCTAATTCCTTTACATTCTTACTCTGCTTACTCATTATAAAATTTTAAAACGCCAAAGTTAACTATTTTAGATTTGAAACAGATTCTTGCAATAGAATATATAAATCCACCATAATCCATTACATCTTGAAAACAACTAAAATCAGGACACTTTATTTCTCAACTAATCCAACGTTTACAGTGGCGAGTGGTATTATAGTAACAATCCATACATTACAACTTCAATAATCATTAAAAAGCTACAATACAAGACCTAATCTTACAGCACAGTTGCAAAAACAAAAAACTCCCACCTTGCTCAAAATCAGCAAAGTGAGAGTTAAATCTGAAAACCAATAAATTTATTATTATTCGTTTAGGTCACACAGTTTCTCTATATCGTTTTTCAGATTTGTATAACACAACTTATAAACTCTCTAAAATTTAAGATTTAAATCTCCTTCATTTTTTCCTTTACATCGTCAATGGAATAAGCAGGAAGGTGACAACAATTATTTTTGCACAAATGAAAAACCAATTGCTCACTTTCTTTATTTTCAGCCAAAGGAATTTCATGATCTCCTGAAGCTAAAAAAACATAAGGATCATATTCCATTAGTATTTCCTTATGAGCTTTATCTTTACCTTTACCAGAAAGCACCAATTCATAGTTTTCATGTATAAAGAATAACTTTAAACGTTGCCAGTTGGCGTAATATTTACCATGCTGATCAATACGACCGCTTAAATTCTTTAGCATTTGTAAAGAAGTTGAATAAGCTTCTTTATTTAAGAAATATTTACTTAATCGATAAAGATTTAAAGCCATTACGGAATTTGAAGCAGGAATCACATTGTCTGCAGTTTCACTTTTTCTTACCAGTAAAGGATCATCATTTATGGACGTATAATAGAACAATTGATTATCGTCGTTAAAGAAATGAGCCGTAGCATATTCACATAATTCATTCGCTAAATGAATCCATTGCTCATCAAAGCTGGCCATATATAATTCTATCCATGCATCTATCAATAAAGCATAATCATCTAAAAAAGCATTGATACTTCCTTTTTTACCTTTAAGAATTCGCCATAAACCGCCATCTTTTTGAAAAGCCTTATTTTTAATAAATTCAGAGGCTTTAACTGCATCTTTTAAATACTCATCATTGCCGGTAGCCTTATACGCCACAACCAAACCTTTGATCATAATTGCATTCCACGATGTCAAGATTTTATCATCTAACGCAGGTCTTGGTCTTTCGGATCTTTGTTCTAGTAATAATTTCTTACTTGTATAAATAGATTCTCTTACGTTAACTGCATCTAGTCCCTTTTCTATAGCAAACTCATCCACCGACATCATCTGAAAAAGTACATTTTTACCATTTTCCCAGTTTCCGTGTTCAGTTATATTAAATAAGTCGTTAAAAAGATTACTATTTTCTTTTAAAACAGTCTCTATCTCATTCTTAGTCCAAACATAAAACTGACCTTCTTCACCTTCACTATCAGCATCTAATGAAGAGTAAAACCCACCCTCAGATGAGGATAATTCTTGTTTTACAAAAGCAATCGTCTCATCAACTACTTTTTTAAACAAAGGATTTTTAGTGATTTGATAGGCTATGGCATAAACTTCTATCAATTGTCCCTGATCATACAACATCTTTTCAAAATGAGGGACTTTCCAAACAGCATCCACTGAATATCTTGAAAAACCACCTCCCAGATGATCATATATTCCACCCCAGGCCATTCTTGAAAGACTCAAGTTGACATACTCTAAAATATCTGAATCCTGATTTTTCTGAAGATAAGCTAATAAAAAATGGTATTCGACCGGCATAGGAAATTTTGGTACACCTTTATTTCCTCCCCAAATCAAATCTAAATTTGGCTTCCACTTTTCAATAGTTTCCTTCATTACTTCATTGGTAAAAAGAACTGAATCTTTAACTAAACCTACAAAGTCCATCCTTTCTATTCCTGCTTTAATTTGTAAAGCTAAATCTTCAAGTCGAGGTCTATCATCATCAAACAAATGTTTCACTTCTTTCAAAAGATTCATCCATTGACGTTTCTGAAAATAAGTACCTGCAAAAAACGGCTGTCCATTAGGCAGTGCAATTATATTCAGGGGCCATCCTCCTCTTCCTGTTGTTAAGTGAGCCACATCCATAAAAACATGATCCAGGTCCGGACGTTCTTCTCTGTCTATTTTTATAGATACATAATGCTCATTCATATATTCAGCAACTTCATAACTACTGAAGCTTTCTTTTTCCATTACATGACACCAATGACACGCAGCATATCCTATAGAGATTATAATCAGCTTATTCTCATTCCTGGCTTTTTCCAAAGCTTCTTTTACCCAAGGATACCAATAAACAGGATTTTTGGCATGCATTAGTAAGTAGGGGCTCATCTCATTAGCTAAAGCATTTTTAGCTTCTATCATAAACAATTCTTTAGTTTTTCATCCATTAGTTATTATGCCAAACACATGAAATTACAATAAGGTTTATTTTTGTTGAGATTTTTTTCTGAATAAAATTTTAAGCGATTTTTATTGCCCCCCGTTACTTCCTCCTTGTATTTATTGAATATCAACAAAATAACATATAACTTTTTACTATAATAATTAAATATTCGTTTCTGACTTAATGGTAATCCATAAAAGAAATCATTACTTAATCAGATATGAGTATAGTACCTTAAAATATTTATATTTGCAGCAAATACGATTTTAATGAACGAACAGTTATTACTTGATCTGGTTAGAACACGAATGCCTTTTGGCAAATACAAAGGGATTATCTTATGTGATCTTCCTGAACCATACCTTGTTTGGTATCATCAAAAAGGATTTCCCCAAGGAAAATTAGGTATGCTACTTGCAACTCTTTATGAGATTAAATTAAACGGATTAGAATACTTATTAAAACCTCTTAGGTAAAACACTTAGCACATATTACAACATAATAATCAACACAATACACATTAAAAAACACAAAAACATCATATTAATTGATTCTCGTTTTTGAATACAATTATTTATGATGTTAAAAAAGATGAAATTTGTCATAATTTTTCATCGCGTTCTGACTGTGTTTACTTTGATTTATTATTTTTGTTTATTGAAAACATTACAAAACTCATGGCTAATAATAGAGAGATCATTCTTGTTAATATCTCCGGAGAAGATAAACCCGGATTAACTTCTTCATTAACAGAAATTTTATCACATTATAACGTACAAATACTTGACATTGGTCAAGCTGTTATTCACGACGATCTTGGATTGGGAATTTTATTTGAAGTTCCTCAAGCTTATGAATCAGCCCCTATTTTAAAAGACTTACTTTTTAAATCATATGAAATTGGTGTTAAAATTAAATTTACCCCTATTTCAGAACAAAGATATGGAGAGTGGGTTACACACCAAGGTAAAGAGAGATTTATCATTACTTTGTTGGCTCGAAAAATAACAGCTGAACATATGGCTAAAGTGACTCGAGTTATTTCGTCTCAACAATTAAATATCGATACAATCACTCGTCTTTCAGGTAGAATTGACCTTAATAACGAACCTACTCAAAACAAAGCTGTTGTTGAGTTTTCGGTTAGAGGTACACCTATTGATGCTGAGATTATGAAAAGTGACTTCATGGAACTTTCTAGTAAAATTGGTGTTGATATCGCATTTCAGGAAGATAATATTTTCAGAAGAAACCGTCGATTGGTTTGTTTTGATATGGACTCAACTCTTATTCAAACTGAGGTTATTGATGAATTAGCAGAAAGAGCCGGAGTTGGAGCTAAAGTAAAAAAAATCACAGAAGCTGCCATGCGTGGTGATATTGATTTTAATGAAAGCTTTATTCAGAGAGTTGCTTTATTAAAAGGCCTTAATGAGAATGTAATGAAAGAGGTTGCCGAAAACCTTCCTATTACCGAAGGTGCAGAACGCCTTATGAAAACGCTGAATAAATATGGTTACAGAACTGCTATTTTATCTGGTGGATTCAACTATTTCGGAAACTACCTTAAAGCAAGATTAGGTGTTGACTATGTTTTCTCTAATGAACTTGAAATAAAAAAAGGCAAGTTAACAGGAAAACACATTGGCGATATTGTTGACGGTAAAAGAAAAGCAGAGCTACTTAAATTATTGGCTTTCAAAGAAGATATTCATTTAGATCAGGTTATTGCCGTTGGAGATGGTTCTAACGACCTTCCTATGCTTCAGTTAGCTGGATTAGGTATTGCTTTCCACGCAAAACCAAAAGTAAAAGCAGGTGCAGATAATTCAATTTCTACTTTAGGATTAGATGCTATTCTTTATATGCTTGGTTTCAGAGACAGAGAAATCAACAAATAAAAGAATTAAAGGTATATGAAGTAGGGAGCATAGAGAATAAAAAACTATAAAAAAAGCTACACTTGAATTTCAGGTGTAGCTTTTTTTCTTCAGTCGTTAGCATCTTGCCTTTAGTGAATTGTCATTAGTTTTTATAAACTGTTAAATAAAACATTCAACAGTCTGTCAGTCTTATTGACTTTCAACTTTCGACATTTCACTTTTAACTCGTATCTATCTGAACTTAATGATCTTCTTCATAGTACCATCATAAATATTAAACTTATGATATCCGCATTCAAGAGCACCATTATACAATCTTAGTTTCTCTAATGGTTTTAAACCTACATTCTTTAATGCTTCCTTATTAGAAGTAATAACCCATGCATCGTATCCGGTAAAGGTATGCTTTAACTGATTTCCAATCATTCTGTAAAAGTCAACCATATCCTTATCCTTCATCAAACGCTCTCCATATGGTGGATTCATAATGATCATTCCCTTTGGATAATGAGGTTCAAGTTTTTCAAAAGATGACACTGAAAAATTAATATCTCTGTTAAATCTAAAACCTAAAGCAGATTCGCGAGCAATATCAATAGCTTTTACCGATGCATCACTACCAAATATTCTTAATCGCGGATGCTCAATTTTATCCTTAGCCTCTTCTACTATCTTATTCCATAACGCTTCATCATAATCGTTCCACCCCATAAAACCAAAACTCTTCTTATAAAGTCCAGGAGGATAATTACGTGCATACATAACTGCTTCCATCAAAATAGTTCCTGAACCACACATCGGATCAATCAAAGCCATTTTTTTATCCCAGCCAGAAAGCAAAACCATCCCCGCTGCTAAAACTTCATTAAGCGGAGCTTTATGATTGCCAACTCTATAACCTCTTTTGTGTAATGAATCACCTGAACTATCCATTGAAATTGTAACACTATCTTTTGCTACATGAATAACCAATCGTACCGAAGGATTTTCAACATCAACAGAAGGACGCTTACCAAATTTATCTCTAAACTGATCTACAATAGCATCTTTTGCTTTTAATGCAACAAACTTTGAGTGAGTAAAAATTTCAGAATAAACAACCGGATCAATAGCTAAAGTATTGTCAACCTCCATAATCTGTGACCAATCATACTTTTTAACGCCATCATATAACTCCTGTTCGTTTTTAGCAGTAAATTTATAAATGGGGTGAAGTATCCTGATTGCAGTTCGCAACAACAAGTTTGATTTATACAAAATTTCTTTATCTCCTTCAAACTCTACGGCTCTGTTAACCTCCTTAATATCCTGAGCCCCTATTCCCTTTAATTCCTCAGCTAGAACACCTTCCAGCCCATGAAAAGTTTTTGCAATCAGCTTCAATGTAATATGTCTTTAATGAATAACTTATAAGGCAAATCGTCATCGCCTATTCTGCTGCGAATTTAGATCAAATTGCTTGTTTTTACAATATCAAAACAAAAGATTCATCTTAAAAAAACTAAATTGAGCAAACACAAAAAAAATCGCTATGCTAAAGCTCTTAAAATGAATACTTCAACATAGCGATAATAGTGTATTATAATCGTAGCTTTAAATCCTGATTAGATAAATTCTTTCTTACTCTTCGTCACTTAGCTTTTCTATACGTTTTTTTATTTTCTTAATAACGGACTCAATGCTAGCTTCTGGCTCAATTACATTATAATCACCCCAAAACTGAGGATCTGAAAACCCGGAAACCTGATCCTGAAGAACAATATTATTTTTCATTCTTTCGCTTACTTTAAATGGTTTTTCAGAAGCTTTACGCCAATCTGTAACAGCCATTTCTAAAGTTGAAGTATAGGTAGTATTAAACCATTTTTTCTTCCAGTCTACTTTAAAAGTAATCTGGCCTCTGGAATAACCATACATCCATTTACCATCTTGTTTACGGTAATTTACCAAATAACTGGCTTCTGTTGGATACACGACTGCTCCCACTGGTTTACGTTTAATAAACATAGCTGATGCTTTCTGCTTATCCTCAATGTTAATACTGTAATTAGCGCTTGTTACAGCCATCGATTCTGCATCAATATACAATTTACCATAAAACAGAGGATCTTCAACATAAGGTTTCTGAACAAAACTTACCACATAAATAATCTTATCATTAACCTTAGTTATGGTTTCAAGATTAAAATTATAATAATCCATATCTTCTGTATTAATGATAGAAAATGGTTCCTTCATAATATCCAACATTAAACTTGAATATGGACCTCCTTGTAATTTAAAAGTAAGTGTATCCATTTTTGAATAATCGGCATCCTTACGAGCCTTATACAATCTCATTCCATCTAACTTATAATTTGAATAAGCTTGTTTATGAACATCAATTACGGCCTCAGCTAAAGATACATAATTACGTCTACGCTTAATTGTCTCTCTGTAAAAGGTAGTCATACGTAGAGGTTCTTGCATGTAATTCTCTTTTTTACGGGCTATAACTTCACGAATGATCTGGTTCGCATCCTTTGGTAAAACACTAACTTCAGCTAATGAAACGGTTAACATATCCAATCTAAGCTTATTTCGATCAGGCTTAAACTCTGATAAAACAAACTCCTTGTTTTTATATCCAAGGTAAGAAACGTGTACTTTGCTGTTTGGAGAAACATCCTTAGGTACTTTTAACAAGAAATTACCTTCTGAGTTAGAAACAGTCGCAATATTTGTTCCCTCTAAAGTAAGGGTTGCAAATACCAAAGGATCACCAGATTCACTATCAATAATTTTTCCTCTGTATTGAATAGTATTTAAGGTATCTGGCAATACTTCTTCTTCCACAACAGAAGACGCAAATATTGACACGGGAGCAATACCTACCATAAAAATTATGGCGATAAGGATTTGATATATCCTTTGTGATGAATTATTTTTTAAAGTTCTCATGGCATTAATTATTTTGGGTATTCTTTCTACCTGGATTAATAAATCTTTCTAAATAAAAGACAACACTGAAAATATTTACCCCTATCGTAGTTTTATTTTTTTATAATTATTTTAATAAATCGCAGAAGGTAGCTCTCAGTAGCAGTGGGTAGTACTCAGTAGGCAGTAAGCAGTCGCTGAGGACTGAGGACTGAGGACTCATGGCATTGTGGCATTGTGGCCTAAACATTGCACTTTATTATATAACAAACACACCAAAAAGTGGTGGACACATTGTTAAACAAAGCATTAAGTAGGTAAACAAACAAAAAACAATCCTACATAAATGTAGAATAGCAATTAAAACACAACATTTTGGTACAATTATTTAACCTCAAAAAATAGATTGTTATGAAAATTTGCTTACCAGTATTAGGAGACAGTGCGTTAAAGAAGGAATTATTGGCTGACGATTTCTATAAAGCTAAATATTATGCTATTTATGATATGCTAGATAAAACTACTACAATCTTTTCTTTAGCAGACTCTGATGCCATATATTTATCTATGAGCGAGATTAAAAAATTAGGGATTGGAATTATTATTACTCCAAATCTTCGTCCTATGGCTGCAAAAATCCTTTTCGACAATGAAATTGAAGTTTATAAAGCCAATGCTTCATTAGTAGAAGAAAATATTTCTTTATTAAAAAGAAGCTTACTAAAAGATTTTACAGAAGCTATGATAGAGAGCAAAAACTCTTGTTCTTCAGATGGATGTTCATCTTGTTCTTCAACATCCTGTAACTAAAAACTTACAGTCCTCAGTACACAGTATGCAGTTTTCAGTATTAAGCTATCAATGTAGTAAAGACTGAGAACTGTTGACTGAAGACTGAAGACTATGCTTTTTTTTGTTTAGTAGTAGAATTGTTAATTCGTAAAATCGTTGGTTTGTGTTACATAAATCAACTCGACAAATCAACGATTAAACAATTAGACACTATTTAATACTAAAAAAGCCACATCTAAAAAATAGATGCAGCTTTAAAATATTTTAATGAATAGCTAATAACCAAAAGCTAATAGCTAATACTACTTACTTCATATTTGCAAAGAAGTCATTTCCTTTATCATCTACAATAATAAATGCAGGGAAATTCTCTACACGAATCTTACGCACTGCTTCCATTCCTAATTCAGGGAAATCAACAACTTCTACAGACTTAATATTTGATTTAGCTAGAATTGCAGCAGGACCACCAATAGAACCTAAATAGAAACCACCGTGTTTTTTACAAGCATCAGTAACTGACTGATATCTGTTTCCTTTAGCTACCATTACCATAGAACCACCTTTACTTTGGAAAAGATCAACATAAGGATCCATACGACCAGCTGTTGTTGGACCAAAACTTCCTGATGGCATACCTTCCGGAGTTTTAGCAGGACCAGCATAATATACAGGATGATTTTTCATGTATTCCGGCATTTCTTTTCCTTCATCCAACATCTTTTTAATGTTAGCATGCGCAATATCACGAGCTACTATTAATGTACCAGAAAGATTTAAACGAGTTTTAATTGGATATTTAGTCAACTCTTTCAATACATTCTCCATTGGTTGATCCAAATCAATATCAACAGCTGGAGCTAATTCAGGAGCTCTTTCTGGAACAAATCTGGCTGGATTTTTTTCCAATTGCTCAAGGAAGATTCCATCTTCTGTAATCTTAGCTTTTACGTTTCTGTCTGCACTACAACTAACACCTAACCCAACAGGACAAGAAGCTGCGTGACGAGGTAAACGGATCACTCTTACATCATGAACAAAATATTTACCGCCAAACTGAGCACCGATTTCACTTTCCTGACAAATCTTAAGTACTTTTTCTTCCCACTCTAAATCACGGAATGCCTGACCACCATCATTACCTTCAGTTGGCAAATGATCAAAGTATCCTGCAGATGCTTTCTTAACTGTTGCTAAAGTAGCTTCTGCTGAAGTTCCACCAATTACTAACGCTAAGTGATATGGAGGACATGCTGAAGTTCCTAAGTCTTTAATTTTCTTCTTAACAAAGTTGGTTAAGTTTTCTTCTGTTAGTAAACTTTTTGTTTCCTGATATAAGAATGTCTTATTACCAGAGCCACCACCTTTAGTTAAAAACAAGAACTCATATTTATTTCCTTGTTCTGCATAAATATCAATTTGAGCAGGAAGGTTATTTCCTGTATTCTTTTCTTCAAACATTGTTTGAGCTACAACCTGAGAATAGCGTAAGTTACGATCTTTGTATGTTTCGTAAACACCTTGTGATAAGTAATCAGCATCACAAGCTCCGGTATAAACATCCTCTCCCTTTTTAGCTACCACAATAGCAGTACCTGTATCCTGACAAGTTGGCAAATCACCTTCTGCAGCTACTACCTGATTCATTAAGATAGTATGTGCAACAAACTTATCGTTATCAGAAGCCTCATCATCTTGTAATATTTTTGCTACTTTTTCAAGGTGAGCAGGACGAAGATAAAAAGATACATCAGCCATTGCTTCTTTAGCTAACAACTTTAATCCCTGAGGATCTACCTTAAGAATTTTTCTGCCATCAATTTCAATAGTAGAAACATAATCTTTTGTCAACAAACGATATTCTGTGGTATCCTTTAAGATAGGAAATGGTTTTTGATACTTAAAATCAGACATGACTTATTTATTTATTGATATTTTTTTGAGACACCAAAGATAGTAAAGATTACAACCTAACAAGAATTAGAGCCCTGTTTAAAACAGATGTTCTTGAGCAGAGTTTTTTTATCTGAATAATTAAAGATTAAGTTTTAAGCAAAGAATTAACAAGATGATTAAGAATATCTAATTATTTAAGCGTCGATTTGTAAAATTGTCGATTTGATTTTATAATACTTCAAAGATTAAGATTGCCTAAATCAAAAAATATCTATTCTATTTTTGATATATATTTCTGCAAAAAACATAATTGATATTCATCTTAACTTTCAACTTTTGACTTTCAACTTTTAACTACATACGAATACTGTTAATTTTTGCGTAAACCAAACAGCTTCATTCGAAAAAAAAACTATTTTTGTTTGGCTAAAAAATGAAAAGTTTTGAAGGAAAACACAACAAACAGTTGGTATGCATTGTATACCAAATCCAGAGCTGAGAAAAAAGTAGCTGAAGAATTAAATAAATTAGGTATCACTAATTATTTACCTATTAAAAGGGAACTTCGTCAGTGGAGCGACCGCAAAAAGTGGGTAGAAACACCTGCTATTAGTTCCTATATTTTTATAAATATCCCCCTTGACAGATATCGAGATGTTTTTCAGGTTAATGGTATTGTTGCATACGTATCCTATAAAGGGAAAGCAGTTACGATACCGGATCATGAGATAGAAGCCATGAGACGCACTATCGAAAACAAGATCGCTTTTGATGTAGAAGCCTCCAATATCAGAAAAGGTGAGGAAATTACTGTAACCTCAGGACCTTTAAAGGGTATAAAGGGTGTAGTGGAAACAATTCAGGGAACAAAAAAATTGTATTTAAACATTTCAAACATAGGTTACACCTTAGTTGTTAACCTAGATGAAGCTACTATTCAAAAACAATAGCTTCCATACATAAGCAGGTCTTAAACCAACATTTACAAGAACTTGCAAGGCAATTCGCATGCCTACTCACCTCATGATATGGGACTGAGGGAGGCGAAGCTGTAATCGGATGTTAAGATTGTTGATATATGATTTTTGTTTTGCAATATCCTATAAAAGAAAGTATCAAAATAATTATAAGAATTACACTAAATGCAATATGAAGTAAAGTAAAATCAATAACCATAAAACCAATTCTAAACTAATGAACAAAACAATATTAAAAGAAAGGACAAAGAAATTTGCTTTAGATTGTATCAATCTGACCAATAACTTCCCTGATAGTTACCTTGGGAAACATATAAGGAATCAGTTAATTAGAAGTTCAACATCTGTTGCTGCAAATTATAGAGCAACATGTCTTGCTCAATCAAAAGCTGCATTTATTGCAAAATTAAGTATTGTAATTGAAGAAGCTGATGAGTCAGAATTTTGGTTAGAACTTATTCAAGAAAATAATATCTTAAGCAATGAAATTATTGATACAGTTAAAGATGAAGCACATCAGTTAGCTTCTATATTTATTGTTACAAGAAAAAATATGCAATCTAACTCCAAATCATAATTCAAATTTCGAAAATCATACATCATAAATCATAACTCTTCCAATGAACATACACCCAACAGACATATACCTAACCCGATCAGATAAAGAACAATATTTAAAGCAACAGGCTAAGGTAATATGGATTACAGGTTTAAGTGGTTCCGGGAAAAGTACCTTAGCACAAGGTCTAGAGCGTAAACTAGCTGAAAGAGGTTATCTTACTCAAGTGTTAGATGGAGATAATATTCGCTCAGGCATCAATAAAAACCTGGGGTTTACAGACGAAGATCGTAAAGAGAATGTTCGTCGTATTGCAGAAGTAAACAAGTTGTTTTTAAATTGTGGTATTATAACCTTTAATGCATTTGTTTCTCCCACTAACGATATTCGCCACATGGCTAGAGAAATCATAGGCACAGAAGACTTTATTGAAATATTTGTTGACGCAAAATTTGATACTTGTGCACAACGTGATCCCAAAGGATTATACAAAAAAGCAATGGCAGGAGAAATCAAAAACTTCACAGGACTTGATGCTCCTTTTGACAGACCCGACGATGCAGAAATTACTATTAATACTGATGAACTGAATATTGAAGAAGGTATTGAAAAAGCATTGGAGTATGTATTAGGGAAGGTGAGAATATAATAATGGATTAAGGATTAGAGATGAATGATTATAGATTATAATAAATAAATATATTATATTGACATAATAATAATCTCACCTAAACAACATGAATCATTTTAATTTTGAAAAACTTGAAGTATGGCAATTATCTCGTTCTTTTGTAAAAGAGATATATTCCATAACAAAACAATTTCCTAATGATGAAAAATATGGACTTACAAATCAGCTTAGAAGAGCTTCTGTATCCATAAGTTCTAATATTGCAGAAGGAAATTCTAGATTTTCAGCAAAAGACAAGAGTCATTTTACAGAAATGGCTTATACAAGTTTAATGGAAGTTATAAATCAAGTAATAATCAGTAATGATTTAAGATATTTAGATGATTTCTGTTTAACTCAAATTAAAGAGAAAGCTTTTATTTTAGCTAATAAAATAAATGGATTATATAAATATCAAAGGAGTAATATAAATTAATCTCTAATCATTAATCCTTAATCATCTTAATATGACCATATTAATCACAGGGGCAGCAGGATTTATTGGATACCATTTATGTAAACTATTAAGTCATAGTGAACATCATATCATCGGATTAGATTCTGTTAACGACTATTATTCAGTACAGTTAAAGGAAGACCGTTTAAAACAATTGGAACAATGCTCTAATTTTGAGTTTGTTAAGATGGATCTTTGTGACAAGGAAGGTATTGATAAATTATTTGAAGAGAAAAAATTTGATATTGTAATTAACCTTGCTGCTCAGGCGGGAGTACGTTACAGTATTGAACAACCATACAAGTACATTGAGAGTAATATTCAGGGATTTATCAATATACTGGAAGCTTGTCGTCATAATCCGGTAAAACATTTAATATACGCATCATCGAGTTCTGTATATGGAAATAGTGATGATACACCTTTTAGTACATCACAAAAGACTGATGAACCAGTTTCTTTATATGCTGCTACAAAGAAGTCTAATGAATTAATGGCGCATACTTATTCTCATTTATACAAAATTCCAACAACAGGCTTGCGTTTCTTTACTGTTTATGGCCCAATGGGACGACCAGATATGGCTTATTTCTCATTTACCAATAAAATCACCAATAACGAAACTATAAATGTATTTAACAATGGTAATTTAGAACGGGATTTCACTTATGTAGATGATATTGTTTCTGCCATTGAAAAATTGATCGATCTTCCTTTTGATACTGAGCAAGAAAAAGAAAAACCTTATCGCTTATTTAATATAGGAAATAACAAACCCGTTAAATTGATGGACTTCATCTCAACTCTTGAAAAGCATTTGGGCATTGAAGCCAACAAACAGTTTCTACCAATGCAACAGGGTGATGTATATAAAACCTATGCAGATATTACTGATTTAAACAAAAGGATAGGATTTACTCCAAAAACATCGATAGATGAAGGATTGGGTAAGTTTGTAGAATGGTATAAGGAGTATTATGAAGTGCAGTAGATTAGCTTAATAGGTAAATAGATAATTTGTTTAAACGATTTAACCTCAAAGTGATATTTACTATACATATTAAGTAACGGATTAAATACCAGCATCACATCTCTCAATACTGTTTGAAAGATAAACAGAGAATTATTAAGTAATGGATAACAATATAAAAATTGTAATCATTGGATTAGGCTACGTTGGCTTGCCTCTTGCGGTGGAATTTGCAAAGAAATATCCAACTATTGGATTTGACATTAATAATAACAGAGTTGAAAAACTTAAAAAAGGAATAGACAGTACTTTAGAAGTTGACTCAGAAGACTTAATATCTGTTCAAGAAAAGAAATCAAATCAATGTTATCTTGAAATAACAACTGATTCTGATTTAATTGCAGATTGTAATTATTATATAGTTACCGTACCTACTCCAACAGATAAAAATCATCGTCCTTTATTAAAGCCATTGATTAAAGCCAGCAATACAGTTGGAAAATATTTAAAAAAGGGAGATATTGTCATTTATGAATCTACTGTTTACCCGGGAGTTACTGAAGAAGAATGTGTTCCGATTTTAGAAAAGACAAGTGGACTAATTTTTAACAAAGACTTTTTTGCAGGCTATTCTCCTGAAAGAATCAATCCAGGAGATAAAGTGCGTACGCTAACTAATATATTAAAACTAACATCCGGCTCTACCCCAGAAACAGCAGATAAGGTGGATATGCTTTATCAATCCATCATTAAAGCCGGAACATTTAAGACTAGTTCTATTAAAGTGGCTGAAGCAGCCAAGGTTATTGAAAACAGTCAGCGTGATATAAATATTGCTTTTGTCAATGAACTTGCTATCATATTTTCAAAACTTAAAATAGACACAACAGAGGTTCTGGAAGCCGCTGGCACTAAATGGAATTTCCTGCCTTTTCGACCAGGTTTAGTAGGTGGTCATTGCATCGGTGTTGATCCTTATTATCTTGCACAAAAAGCTCAGGAAACAGGTTACACACCGGATATTATTTTAGCAGGAAGAAAAATGAATGATGGTATGGGAGTATGGATAGCATCACAAATTATTCGTAAAATGCTGATTAAAGGTCACACAATAAAAGGAAGTAAGGTATTGTGTTTAGGTTTTACCTTCAAAGAAAACTGTCCTGATATCAGAAACACAAAAGTAGTGGACCTGGTTAAGGAATTACAATTACTGGGTTGTGATGTAGATATCTATGATCCCCATGCTGTTCCTCTGGAGGTTTATCATGAATATGCTCTAAACTCTATTAATGATCTACATAAACTGGAACATAGAAAATATAATTCTATAATACTGGCTGTTTCTCATAAAGAGTTTCTGAAAATTGATATTAAAAAATTTAAAATCGATGATCAATCCATTATATACGATATAAAATCTGCTTTACCCAAAGATATCGTTGATGAAAGATTATAAAATATAGACTAAACTCATTTAATCAAATAAACAACTCTATAAATCCTCAACTTAACAAGTAAATAAACCTCGTGTCAAAAAAAAGAAAACAAGCTCAGCAAAAGCAATTATCACCTGAAAAATACATTCAAACTCAGGCACGTAATTTATCCATTCATGAATGTTTAATTAATACGGATTGGAAAGAAAATAGAATATGTAACATTCTAATTACCAGAAAACATAACAATGGGAACTTTACCAGTGGTGTATATTTAGTGGATTTATATTGTTTGGGAGTTAAAGAAGCCGAATGTACTTTCAATCAGTCACCTATAGAATACAACGAATTTAAAGAGGAGTATTTCCCGGAAGATTTCTTTGAAAAGACAGACTATACCTTAGTTCATAATATCATTCATGCAGGATTGGAATTTGCTTCTGATTATGGTTTCCAACCATGTAAAGAGTTTAATCAACGCGCGAAATATATACTTGAGGAAGATACTGAAGATATAGAGTTAATGGAAATTGAATGTGGTAAGGATAATAAACCGTTTATAATGGTAGGCGATGAAAACAGGGAAGAAGCCAAACGTGCATTTAATCATCTCCAAAATACGGTTGGACCTGATGGATTCATCTATTCAGAAGTCAAGTCAATGAATAACCATTCTGTGGATTCTGAATATGATGATATGGATGAGGATTATGATGATGACGATTATGAAGAAGAAGATATTCCTGTTGAAGAATATATATACGAGAAACCTTTAGCTGAGAGAATTGAAGACATCAAAAGATTTAAAGAGCTTGAAGATGTAGAAAAACATACTGATCCTGACGAAGCGATTGAATTGCTTTATGTTGCAAAACGATTGATTTATAATTACTATGGATTAGATAAAATTGAGGCATCCAGAGAGAAATTTCTGAAGTTTATGGATATTGAAATTGATATCGATTCAATACCAAGGTCTCTTTGTGTAACTCAAAGTGAAGAACATATTGAGAAAATTGAAGATCTTATAACTGCTTTTGATTTTGATGAAGATCTAAAAAAATTCAAACTTAAAAAATTAGCCAACGATTATCCTGAAGTTCCTTTTTACAGCTATATGCATATCATTGATATGACGTTAAAAGAGGAAAGCAATAAGAAGATCGAAAAACAGATTGACGAATACTTATCCATCTACCCAAATTACCTATTACTAAAATTAGAATACGATAAACATTTGTGCCTAAATGATAAAGAAGCCCTTTTTATTAACGAGAAGTTAATTAATGAGTCATCTATTTCTAAACTCTCAGATAACCGAAAAAGCATTCATTCTTTAGAGTTTATGGCTTTCCATTCGGCACTATTTGCTTTTCTGGTCTCTAAAAAAGATGTTTTAGCTTTGGATTCTTTTATATACGCCACCAAAATACTTTTCCCCGAAATGGAAGAGGCTTTTAGTGAAAAAGAAGTATTCAGCGAATTGCTAAAAGTAGAGTTCTGCAAAAAGCATTACGGGAATTAAGGAAAAAGTAGGACGGAACAAGGAAGAAGGAAGATTAACCGCAAAGAACGCTAAGATTTTTCGCTAAGCACTCAAAGAAACAGCGTAGCTGTTAATTAATTCGAGAAAATTCGCGGAAATTCGATGACTAATATTACAAAACAATCACAATCTGTTTAATCCGCTTAATCTGCGGATAACATAAAATTGCGAAGCAACTAAATTCATGTTAATTAGTGAAATTCGTGGACAAAAAATCGTAACGCAATCTTAATCAAATCAACAATTAAACAACTAAAAGCTAATAGCAATCAGCCAATAGCAAAATATAAATGGAAAACTTTACACTCGAAATAAAACCCAAATCAAAACTTCTTGACCTTAATTTAAAAGAAACCTGGAAATACAGAGATCTGCTATTTTTATTTGTTCGTAGAGACTTTGTTGCCATTTACAAACAAACAGTATTAGGTCCTCTATGGTTTTTTATACAGCCAATTCTTACATCATTAATGCAGTTATTGATATTTACTAAAGTGGCAAAAATACCCGTTGATGGAATCCCTCCTTTAGTATTCTATTTAAGTGGTAATGTGATGTGGCAGTATTTCTCCAGTTGTTTGACCCTAACTTCAAATACATTCAGAGGTAATGCAGGTATTTTTGGAAAAGTATATTTCCCCAGAATCATCACTCCCCTATCCATGGTATTTTCGCAGTTATTGAAATTGGGAGTTCAGTTTTCACTGTTTTTGGCAGTTTGGATATTCTATATGGCTTTGGGAGGACCAGAAATTAATCTTCATCCAACATGGCATATTGCACTACTACCGTTATTAATTGTAATAATGGCAGGATTAGGATTAGGTGCAGGTATGTTAATCTCTGCATTAACAACCAAATACCGTGACTTTACATTCCTGTTAACCTTTGCTGTTCAATTGATGATGTATGCCACTCCGGTTATATATCCTCTCTCGTTTGTCGAAGGAAACATCAAAGATATCATCATGCTTAACCCAATGACTGGTATTATTGAAACCTTCAGATACAGCTTCACCGGTGCAGGGACCTTTAGCTGGGAATTACTGGGCTATAGCTTTGTATTTATGTCTGTATTATTATTTCTGGGAACAGTGGTATTTAATAAAGTTGAAAAAACCTTCATGGATACTGTCTGATCCACTAATTTCACGAACGGCACGAATTATCATTTCGTATTATTTGAAATTCGTCAACAAAAAATACAACTAGAATGCCTGACCTACTCAAACAATATCAATTAGTATACAAACAAGAAGCATATAAAATAATTGGTGCTTGCATGAATGTACACAAAGAATTAGGGTGTGGGTTTCTGGAAGCAATTTATTCTGAAGCACTTGAATTTGAGTTTAAAGAACAAAATATTCCATTCAAACGAGAAGTTCCTCTTCGTATAGAATACAAAGGACAAGTTTTACATAAATCCTATATAGCTGATTATATTTGCTATGATAAAATTATTATTGAATTAAAAGCTGTTAATTATCTCGAAAGTGTTCACGAAGCTCAAGTTTTGAATTACCTTAAAGCAACAGGATATAAACTGGGTATTCTGGTTAACTTTGGTGAACAATCATTAAAACACAAACGAATCGTGTTATAGTCCACTAATTACACGGATAACACGAATTATTCATTTTTCAATTTGAGTAATTAGTGAAATTCGTGGACAACAAATAAATATGTCAAAGACAATCATTAAAATAGAAAACCTTTCCAAACAATACCGCCTCGGTACCATAGGCACGGGAACCATTGCCCATGACTTAAACCGCTGGTGGCAGACCAAGATATTACGCAACGACGATCCCTACCTTAAAATAGGCGAAACCAACGACCGCGCCCACAAAGGCCTTAGCGAATACGTATGGGCGCTAAAAGACATCAACCTTGAAATAAAAGAAGGCGATGTAGTGGGTATCATTGGTAAAAACGGAGCAGGTAAAAGTACCTTACTAAAAATATTATCCCGTGTTACCGCTCCCACCACCGGTAGCATTAAAGTAAACGGACGACTTGGTTCATTATTAGAGGTTGGTACAGGTTTTCATCCTGAACTTACAGGCCGTGAAAATATCTTTTTAAATGGTGCCATACTGGGTATGACAAAAGCAGAGATTCGCTCCAAGCTGGATGAAATCATCGACTTCTCTGGTTGTGAACGTTATATAGATACGCCAGTAAAACGTTACTCCAGCGGCATGAATGTACGCTTAGGTTTTGCTGTTGCCGCTTTTTTAGAGCCTGAAATACTAGTAGTGGATGAAGTTCTAGCCGTAGGTGATGCAGAGTTTCAGAAAAAGGCGATTGGGAAGATGCAGGATGTTAGCCAAAATCATGGAAGGACAGTTTTGTTTGTGAGTCATAATATGGGTTCTGTAAGGGACTTATGTGAAAAAGCAATTGTAATGAAAAATGGTAACATTACATTTAATGACTCAACAGAAAATGCAATTGACTATTATCTAAGTCAAAACAGCTTAGTGGAAGAATTAAGTACTAGCTGGATTAACAATAAAAAGGACATCAATAATGAGGTATATATAGAAAAGGTTGAACTGCTAAACAAAGATTTGAATCCCTTTTCCCTAATTACTAATGAAGACGAAATAAAAATAAAAGTTCAATATACAATCCATAAAGATATAGAAAACCTAAGAGTTGTTATTTCATTGCACGATCACTTTAATACAGAATTATTTTGCACAACAGATTTTCTAGCAGCAAAGAATTGTCGCATAAGAAAAGTATCTAAATACGAAAACATTTTAACAATTCCTAAACGTATATTAAACTATGGGAACTATACTGTAAAAGTAAGAGTAGATATTCCAAAACTAAAAATATTAGCTGGTCCTTATCAATGTATTTCTTTTAATATTGAAGAAATGCCCTTTAATCAAATGGGAATATTTGCACAAGGAGAACCTAAAGGTATATTCCATTTTGATTTGAATTGGCGTATAAAAAAAATATAGAAAAATATATCTTATAAAATATTTTTAACTAAAAATGGAATATTCAGATAGTAAACTTGTAAGCGTTTTTATAACAACATATAATCACGAAAAATTCATTGCTAAGGCATTAGATTCTGTTCTTATGCAAAAAGTAAATTTCGACTATGAAATTGTAATTGGAGAAGATTGCTCTATTGATAAAACAAGAGATATAGTATTAAAATATGCTAAAGAAAATCCAAATAAATTTAAACTTCTATTAAATCAAAAAAACCTTGGTATCGAAAAAAATCAAATGTACACATTAAGCCAATGTAGTGGAAAATATGTTGCTTGGCTTGAAGGAGATGATTATTGGACTAATCCAGACAAACTTCAAATGCAAGTTGATTTTTTAGAGAAAAACCATGATTTCGCGGGGTGTTGTCACTATACTGATTTAATCCATAATGGAAAACAGATTCCTCAGGCTAAATTAACAAAAGATGTATTCACAATACATGATACATTATTAAGTTATACATTTTTTCATACATCTTCTTTTGTATTTAAAAATAATGTTAAACTTCCCAAAGCGTATCGAAAAGTAATATGCGGAGACTATTTCATATTCAACATTGTAGCAAGTTTAGGTAAAATTAAACACTTCCCTATTGTAATGAGCAATCACTTGTATCATGAAAAGGGGCTCTCATTCAGTGAAAATAATACCAATAAATACTTGACAAACCTTGATAAAAAAAAGATACATTTATACAATGTAATGAACGAATATTTTAATTATAAGTACAACGACAGGCTTATCGAATTAATAACACCACATAAAGAAATATTAAGATTAGAACATTTAAAACGATCTGTTATACTTCGTGGAATTTCTAAAATCAAAAGAATTATTTCTAGTATCTTAAAAAAATATTAAAATAAGTAAATTAAAGATTTGAATAAGTTAGCATTCTATAAAACATTTAATTATGCTGTTATTAAATAAGTCTCATAAAGTCTTATTAATATATCAAACTCCAGACAATGGTGGTACCAGAACATTTTTCATACAACTAACTCAGTTCTTACTTGACAAAGGTTTTATTATTCATCTTATAGCAAAAAAGAGTGAGTTTACAGGAATCATTCCAGATTATTGTAACAGAAATAACATCTCTATTCATCTCTTTAATGAAGAAGTAAAATCACAAATTTTACATAAATGGAAGCTTAACTTCATTTGTATAAAATACCTTGCAAGCAATATTATGCAAGTTCTTTTTTTATACAAAATTTTTATTAAAGTAAAACCTAATTTTACAATTATTTCACAGGGTTGGCCATTTTTTTGGTTTAAAGCATTGTTTTTACCTGGTAAAAAATTCTTCATCCAACATGTTATGCCACTACATCCGTTAGATAGCGGACATAAAGCAATTTTAAAACTTGCATTAACTTTTAATCAAGGAACTTTTATTACAGTATCTAACTTTGCAAAACGCAAAATGCAAGAGTTTTGGATTGAAAATTATCCCAAAATCCATACTTTATATAATTACGCTCCTCATCCTGATTCCATAAACAAAATTGCGAAAAATGATAATTCGATAGTGATTCTGTGCATGGCTAGAGTAGAAGAAGGGAAGAATCCTTTATTGTGGATAAAAATAGCAAAAGAAATTATTAAAGATAATGCAAATGTAAGTTTTATTTGGGCAGGTAAAGGAAGTTTACTTTCAGAAGCCAGAGATGCTTGTAAGGATACGCCTAATATTCAATTCATTGGATTTGCAGATAAAACGCACGAACTATATAATAAAGCTGATATTTATTTTGAACCATCCAAACGTGATGCACATGGAATATCTATAGTAGAAGCAATGTCATATAAGTTACCTTCAATAGGTACAGCTAACGGAGGACCTTCGGAATCTATTTTAGACGGAACTTCCGGTTTTGTTGTGAATGTCGAAGACAGGAATGAAATGGTTCAAAAATTATCACTACTAATTAAAAACAAACAACTTAGAAAACAAATGGGTAATAATGCATACAATAGATATTGTTCAATGTTTACAAAACCTATTTGGGAAGAAACGCTTTCTTCAATTTTACCATATTTTTAACAAAGTTTTCAATTTTATATTTAAATCAATCTAATTTATGAAAATTGCCTTCTTAACAGATGATTATCCTACTAAATCTACGTTTATTAACACACAGATTGAAGGATTAATAAAGGATGGTCATACTGTTTATATATTTCCGAGAATTGATGCTCCTACAAACAAAATAGTTGGCGCAGTGAAAGGCACTGAAAATTTCATATTTTATCCAGAACCATACATATATAAAAGATCCGCTAAATATAAATATGTAATTCGGACTTTTTTTAAATACTTCACTTCTAGTTTTAGAATGATGTTAAATACATTTAACTATCATTCATTTAAACGAGAAGCAATTAACATGAAGGCTTTTTTTAATGCCAGTCCTTTTTTTGGAAAAGAATATGATGTAATACTTGTTAATTTTGGATTAAATGGCAATAGAGCTATATTTCTGAAAAAGTTAGGAATAAAAGCAAAAATTTTTACTGTATTTCACGGATATGATATAAGAGACGGAGAAAATAAAGGTGGACATATTTACAATGAACTATTTAAAAATGGTGATTACTTTTTATCCATTAGCGACTACAATACAGAAAGTTTAAAAAGGTTAGGACTAAATCCGAACAAAATAATTGAACACCCAGTAGGAATTGATACCCAAAGATTTACTTTCAGACAAAGAAACATAACAACTGAAAAAATAAAAATATTGACAATTGGTCGTTTAGTTTGGGAAAAAGGATATGAATATGGGATTAATGCAATCAAAAAGTTAATTTATAAAGGCTTTAATATTGAATATACTATTGTTGGCGAAGGGTATTTAGACAAAAGTCTAATAAAGATTGTAGAAGATTCAGGTATTAAAGAATATGTAACCTTTAAAGGAGGATTATATGGAGAAAAATTAGTTGCCGAATATGATTTAGCAGATATATTCTTTTTACCAAGTATAGCAGAAGCACTTCCTGTTGTTATAATGGAAGCTTTATATTGCGGTCTTCCAGTAGTTGCAACGGATGTAGGAAGTATCAAACAGTTAGTGATTAATGATAAAACAGGCATTCTTGTCCCTAGCAAGAATGCTGATTTGCTTGCTAAAGCAATAGAAAAAATGATTAATAATAGTGACAAATGGTTAAAATATGGGATGGAAGGTCATAAACTTGTACTTAAAAAACATGACAATCAGTTATTAAATAACAAACTGGTTTCTTTATTTCAAAAAAGTCTACAATAAACTTATATATAAATGCAACTAAAATCCCTTATATTATCACGAAGATCAATTTTTGCTTATCTAAAAACTCTTTTACGTTTTAAAATAAAATCTCTAAGAAAAGACAAGAAATCTGACAAACTATTTTTAAATGTGCCCGATAACAGACTAGCACGTTATCTTTTCTTAAATATTCATTTTTTGCAGGAACTTTTCTCTGTTTACCTAAGCCCAAACTTTCAACTATTGAAAAAACTCACTGATTACAGTGAGTGGTTAATCGGTGACAAAAACACAAGATTATCAAAAAAAAATCTTATTCCTGAAAATGGAGAGATCAACTTTATGGGAAATACATACAATTTCAAACTAAACTATGATTACTTTAACTGTATCAAAGCTCAAAAAGATGATGTATTTATCATGCCTTACTTCATGCATCCAGGACAATATAAATGGGATTATATTTCAAAAACAAATGCATCTCCTACCTCAATCCGACCATTAAAAATTATGTTTTTAGGTGCTACCAGAAAAGAAGATTATCATAAACCTTTAATTAAAGAAACATTCGGTCTACACACCCGTTACGAAATTGTTGAACACCTTAAAACCAATTTCTCATACATTGAACCATCTAACGATAAAGAAATCCACCAGTATATTGCAGAAAAACGGCAAGCACTCATCATTTATGATACTTCCAAAGCCGTACTCTGGCAACAAGAATGGCTTGATGTATTAAGCAAAGTAGACTTTTACATTGCATTACCCGGAGTTTCAATGCCACTATGTCACAATTTGATTGAATCTATGAGTGTTGGAGCAATACCCATACTTGAATATGGACATTTCCTATTTCCAAAGTTGGAAGACAAAAAAAACTGTTTAATATTTAAAAGTGTAGAAGAACTTAGCACTATTATTCGTTCTTTAAATCAAATTTCACAAAATGAAATTATATCAATGAGAAATGAAGTTTTAAAATATTATAATCAGTTTTATACAAAAAAAGCTTTTGGTATCGCCTTTTCTAAGTTCCTAAAAAGTCAGCAACCATTCAGCACTTTCGAACTATGTATAAATGCAGAAAAAATATCGAGCGATTTATATTACAAACACTAATACCACAAGCAAAGCAAAAAAAAATCCCTAAAAACTCAATAAAAATGAGTACATCAACTCCTTTATTTTCAATACTAATAGCAAATTACAACAATGAAAAATACCTTGAAGAATGCCTTAATAGTGTTTTTCATCAAACCTATACAAATTGGGAGATTATTATTGTTGATGACGCATCTACAGATAACAGTAAATCTATCTACAAAAAATACAAAAAAGACAATCGCGTAAAAATTTTCTATAATAAGAAAAACAAAGGCTGTGGATATACAAAAAACAAATGTGTTCAACTTGCAACTGGAAGTATTTGTGGTTTCTTAGATCCGGATGATCTTCTAACCGATTCCGCTTTGAGTATTATGGTGCAAAAGCATATTGAAAATCCCATAATCAGTTTAATCTACTCTACTCATTATGTTTGCAATGAATATTTAAAAGATAAAAAAATCGCAACCTATTGTGCACCTATCAATACAGAAAATTCGTATTTAGAAACTAAAATTGGCACGATCAGCCACTTTGCTACATTCAAAAAAAACAATTACGAAAAAACATCTGGTATAAATCCTAAATTACCCAAAGCTGTGGATCAGGACTTATATCTTAAATTAGAAGAAACCGGACCAACTCTATTTATTAACAAAGTGTTATACTTCTATAGACATCATCGTAATAGCATTTCACTCAATAAAAATGCCAATCTAGCAATGATTTATGGAAAAAAATGTAGGTTAGATGCCTACAAAAGAAGAGTTAAAAATAAAATAAACATAGGAAATTTATCAAAAGAAAATTATATAGCATTAAGAAAAGAATATTTGTACTTATTAATTTTTGAAGCAATTCAGTATAAGAAAATGGGGAAACTAGGTTCAATGTATCTCTTACTATTGCGAGCTATTCCTTTTATTGATATTGATAAAAGATTCTCAATTATAAGAATCGCTTTAAATCCTTTTAAAACAATACAATAGAAGATTATGGCAATGTATTACATAGTGCCTGACAACGCAAAACCTAGCTAGGGTATTGGTGTCATTTACCATCATGTGAAAGTATTAGTTGAGAATAAAACGAAGGCATACTTGCTACAAGAAAAAGATGATTATAAATTAACTTGAAATGATATTGAATTAATTATGTTAGATGATGTATCAAAAGATAATTCTTTTGCCATAATTAATAATTTTTTCAAAAAAAGTACTTTTCTCTTCAAAAGAATTAAACAAAATAATATTGTCTGTTTTCCTCAATACGAACTACACTCTTGTGTTGGAGATTTAATTCAGGATAATAAATTCTGGTACTTTCACTTTAATTTCCACAAATTTATAAATACAGATAAAATCGAATTAAGTTTATGCATTCACAATATTTTTATTTTACTCTATTTCATTAAAGAAAAATGTAGTCAATGAAACATATTCTTTTTATAACACCCAAATTAGGTCGCTCTGGAAGTGAATTTTATTTACACAATATCATCAGCTCCTTAGATAAAAGTAAATACAAAGTTTCTGTTTACTCAATCCAAAATGGTGATTTCATTGGAAGCATACCCAATGTTCAATATTATGTATTAGAATCTTACCTAGCAAAACAAAGGCAAACCATATATAGTTTAAAGAATAAGTTTCTTAAAAAAACAAACTTAGAAAAATACTATTTTTTAGAGGTCGTTGATAAATGTAAGCCAGATTTGCTATATATTAATACTCTGGCAATACCATCATACATTGAGTTAGCTTCGTTGTATAATATCCCAAAACTACTGCATGTTCATGAGTTAGAACAGGCAGTATTTCATAATAAGCAGCAAAATGATCATATCTGTAATGATATAGATAAAATAATAACTTGCTCGGATGCTAATAAAAAGGTTATTCGAACACTTGGATATAAAGGAGTCTTAACAGTTTTAGCGCCTGCTATTGATCTGAACTCAATCCAAATTAAGAAAGAAAGAAGTGAAATACTAAACGAATTGGAATTTAAAGAAACTGATTTCATATGGGTGATGTCAGGAAGTACAGATATGAACAAAAACCCTCTGGATTTTCTGGATTGTGCGATGAGAATGATTAATTTTAATGATACTTTCCGATTCCTTTGGATTGGTGGTGATTTTAACTCTGGAATTGGTCTATATGTTAAAAAGAGAACTGAAGAACTTGGTCTTTCTGATTATATTAAATGGGTAGGCCATATTAACTCTAATGAGTTTTATTGCTATTTAAATTTAGCTAACTGTTTCCTCTTAACTTCCCAAAGAGATTCCTTTCCATTAGTAATGATCCAAAATGCTTTTCTAGGCAAGCCTATTGTTAGTTATAATTCTGGTGGGGTGAAAGATTTTATCAATAAGCCAACCGTTGGAGTATTAGCGACAGAAATGCATACAAAATCCCTTATTTCGGCTGCCTTGGAAGCTCATGAAAACATATCATCCTTCAATAGTGAGGAATGTAAGGCAAGAGCTCTAATGTTTGATATGAAACTACATATTATTAAGTGGGAACAAGAAGTTAACGATATCATACAAACACATTACTAACGATCTAGAATCCATGAAGGTTTCAATAAGAATTCCATGCTATAATCAACCACATCTATTAGATTATTGTCTCCATTCTATCAAATCTCAAAATTTCGAAAATTATAAAATAATTGTGATTGATGATTGTAGTTCAACACCATATAATCCGATCTTAAAAAAGCATTCTGATCTAAAAATTAAATATTTAAGAAACTCACAAAATAAAGGTGCTATTGGTAACATGCTTTATGCTTTAAATATCGAGGATAGCAGTGAATACAAAATGGTATTTCACGAGGATGATATCATGCAACCGAATTTTATTGATGAGTGTGTAAAAGCCTTAGAAAAAACAAATTGTGGGTTTGTATGTACATATATTTCTTTCTTTGATCATCATGACAACTTTAATACAGATATTATAGATGTAAATAGGATAATAAACATTAATCAGGAAACAGAATTAATTGAATTGATTGTTGGAGGTGCTCCAATTGGGTTTGGTACTATTTTGTATAAAAAAGAAGTTGCTCAGAAAGCTTTTTTTGACTTAAAACAATTTGATGTAATGGGCGATCGACCAATGTTTATAAACCTTCTTCCTATCCAAGGTGGTGCGATTATACCATATCCTTTAGTGGCAGCCTTTTCTCATTGGGATAAGGATCAAAGATGGAAAACCCTTAAGTATAGTCATGCTTTTAACTTACATAAATACTATCTTTCATTTATGGGTAGGAGAATGATAAACCCCAATATTATTGGATTCACTCATAGCCTTATAGAAGCTTTTAATCTTGTTGGTAGAACAAATGTGTTTATTAAACTTTGGTATTATTGTAAAGCTATATCTTTAAATATGATCAGCTTAAAATATATACTTCTCTATAATAATAGAATAAGACACTTTGTAGAAATCACTAAAAAATGATTCACATAGCATTTATAAGCTGGGAATTCCCTCCAGATACGGGCAAAGGAGGAATCGGCACCTATTTATTGGAAGTCTGCAAGTTATTACAAACACTAAAGATTGATTGCGAGATTTTTTGCGGTTCCAAGGATAGGGAAATAAGTGAAATATATCAAAATATTATAGTACATCGAATTAAAGTAAAAGATATTAGTGATTTTAATAATAAAGTAGTTAGACGATTTTCAAAAGTTCACAGTATAAATCCTTTTGACCTCATTGAAACACCCGAAATACATGGTCACAATATTTTATTAAAAAAAGCTTTTCCCGACATCCCGGTCGTGGTTCGTCTTCATTGCCCAAACATCATCATTAAAAAATTTCAGGATAAATTTGTTCCTTTTAAAACTAAACTCCGTTTTGTATTAGGATCAATAAAACAAGGTAAACCTAATTTAGGTTTTTGGAGAAAATACAGAAAAGAAGATGATATAGATTATCAGTCAACTCTGTTTTGTGATGCTATTACAGCTCCTTCTGAAGCTATGAAGGAATGGGCTATTAAATACTGGGAAATCGGTAAAAACAACATTCAAGTTTGTTATAATCCATTTACACCCAACAAAACGTTATTGGATATACCTATAAAAACAACGGATCAAATTAACATAGCATTTTTAGGTCGTTTTAATGGAATTAAAGGCGTCTATGACCTACCAATCATTATTAACTCAATCTGTAAAACTAATCATAAAGTTACATTTCATTTATACGGTAAAGATGGTGTTAACCATAATGGCGATTCAGTAAAAAAAATACTTCAAAAAAAAATCGATCCATGCTTTACAAATCAGGTTTTCTTTTACGATGGTTACGAATTAAGTGAACTATCTAAAATATTAGAACCAATTCATATTTGTCTATTCCCTAGCTTTTTTGAAAGTTCAGGTTATGTAGTACAAGAAGCTATGGCTGCTGGCAAACTGACAATTTGTAGAAACGTGGGAGGTATGAAAATGATCATTAAAGATAAAGAAAATGGATACCTTTTCAATAGTACAAAAGATGCCATCAAAAATATTAAATTGGTAATCTCAAGTCAAAATAACATGCTAAAAATAGCCCAACAAGGCAGATCTGAATTAAATCGCTTCAATGGTTCTTTATTAGCTGATCAATATTATAAAACTTATCAAAACGTGATACAATGCGATTAGCCTTTATTTCAACAATGGGAGGTATTCCATGGGGAGGTAGTGAAGTTCTCTGGGCAAAAACGGCAAAGCTCGCCCTTACAAATGGTCATCAGGTTTTTATATCAACATATAAATGGGATAAATTACCGACTCCAGTTAATGAATTAAAAAACATGGGTGCACATATTCTTTTAAGGAAACTCTTTAATCCTAAAATGTCATTAGGAAAGAAAATAAAAAACTATATAATTAATAAATATTTCAAACAGGACCTTAATTTTAAAGAATTATGGGATTTTAACCCGGACCATATATTAATTAGTCAAGGAGAAAGTTTTGATTTAGCAGTGCATTATTATAACCTGTATTTAGAGATCAACAGAAGACAAACACCTTATTCTGTTATTTGTCATAGCCATCAACAATATAGTGCTATACCAGAAGAGTCAATATATCCAAGAGGTAAGGAAGTCTATTCCAATGCAACTAATCTTTTCTTTGTTTCCAACAGACAGAAAAATCTAATGGAACGTCGGTTATGCAGTAAACTTAATAACGGGCATATTACCTGGAATCCCCTCAATTTAAAAGAACATATTATTCAACCACTGAAGGGCAAAACTGATATAATAAATTTTGCAATAGTTGGATCTCTTGGGGGACAAAAAGGACAGGACACTATCATGGAAATCCTTTCTCATAATAATTGGAAAGATCGAAAATGGCATTTAAATATATATGGCGATGGAAATGGGAAACAATATTTAATGGACCTTGCAATTTTTTACAACATAAGTAATAACGTTAGTTTTCATGGTCATGTAAATAATATCATAAAAGTTTGGCAAAATAATCATATTTTATTAATTCCATCTGCTGGAGAAGGTTTACCTATTTCTTTATGCGAAGCTATGATGTGTGGACGTCCATCAGTAGTTACTGATGTTGGAGGACATTCTGAAATCATAGAGGAAGGTGTAGAAGGATTTATTGCTGAGGCTCCAACTGTTAGTTCTTTTGAAAACGCACTTGAAAGGGCTTGGTCCAATAAGAATAGATGGCAAGAAATGGGTAAAGCTGCTCATTCAAAAATTACTTCTAAACTTGATTTAACACCCGAAAGAACATTATTGAATAAATCACTACTACATAATGGAACAACCTCTTGTATCTGTATTAATGACGGTTTATAACCGTGAAAAATACCTTGCTGAAGCTATTGAAAGCGTATTATCTTCTACATATGATAATTGGGAACTAATTATTGTTGATGATAGAAGTTCTGATAAATCAGTTGAAATAGCTCAAAAATATTCTAACAATGATAAACGAATAAAGGTATATATAAATGAGGTTAATCTTGGTCAATTTAGAAATCGTAATAAAGCTGCAACTTTAGCTACGGGAAAATATATAAAGTATCTAGATTCTGATGACCTTATTTACCCTCATGGTTTGGAAGTAATGGTAAATGCAATTGAAAAATTCCCGACAGCTGGATTTGCTACTCAAAACACAAAACATGAAGAAAATAATCCTTACCCAATTTTCTTAAATAAAATAATTGCTTTTGAAAAACACTTTCTCAATTATCCATTCCTTATAAGTGGCCCTTCAGGAGTTATTTTTAGAAAAAAAGCATTTGATGAAGTTGGAGGGTTTGATTCTGATAATGCGTACGTTGGTAGTGATACAGAATTATTGTTGAAGATGGCTTGTCTATATGATGTGGTATTATTTCCACCTGCGTTAATTTGGTGGCGTCAACATGATCAACAGGCATTTCAGTTAGGTAAAAAAAACAATGAGTACATATTGAATGATTATATCCGCAATAAAACGATTATAGACAAAAAATATGCAGAATTATCATCCTCGCAAAACCTCAGATTAATCAAAAGAAAACAACGAAATTTACAAATAGGTAGAATAAAAAGACTTGTATCAAGTTGTGAATTTAAGTTGGCGGTTAAATTAACAAAACAACTATTTTGAAGCATATTTTATTCGCATTAGAATCCTTCTTCCCTACCCATTGTGCAGGTACTGAAATTTATATTCTAAACCTTTGTAAGTACTTTATGGCAAAAGGTTGGCAGGTAAGTGTTTTAATCGCCAACTCATCTGATCTCGAGGATTATATTTATGAGGGAATTACTGTATATACTTTTCAAATACCATCCAAACCTAATGTAAAAGAATTAAATGGATTAATACCTCCACATGGGATTAATCATTTTATTAGTAGGATTAAAGAAATAAAACCTGATATAGTTCATTTTCATTCATTTGGACGTGCCATCAATGGTTTTCATTTAAAAGCTGTAAAAGAACTGGGTATAAAAACTGCTTTTACACCTCATTTAGGAGGTTTCTTCTGCATAAAAGGAGATGTCAGATTAAATGGGAAACAAAATTGCGATGGATGGATTGATGAAAAACGCTGTATGAGTTGTTTATTTCAAAGCAAAGGGAAAAATAAATTTATTGCAAATTTATTAGGATTTTTAATTCAAAAATTAAACAAATTAACAACTCAACATAAAAAATTATCTCCTGTCCTATTTCAAGCACATCATCGTAAAAATGAGTTAAATCGTGTGAATAAATATGCAGATCTAATATTTGCAATTGCACCATGGATTCAAAAGGCATTTGAAATAAATGGAATCAAAAAAGCCCAACTCATCCCACAAGGCATAAGTCCTGTTTTTTTCAAACAAAACACAAAACAACAAATCAACAAATCAACAAATCAACTTCATTTTGCGTTCATAGGCCGTATGCATCCCAGTAAAGGTTTTCACTTACTAAAAAAGGCTTGGGAAAATTTAAAAGGAAATCAAGCTCGACTAAGTATTATAACTAATCCATCAGGTGGAGAAACCGAATACTTTGAAAAACATAAGGCTTGGGGACAAAAGCAAGATAATATTATTTGGATTGAGTCACTTTCTCAACAGGAAGTAGCTAAATACCTAAATAAAGTAGATGTATTAATTCTTCCTTCCATATCCAACGAAGTATCCCCTTTAGTGATACTTGAAGCTGCTACCCGTAAAATACCAGTTATTGGTTCTGATTATATTGCCATTAAAGGAATGATTAAGGATGGAATTAATGGCTTATTATTTAAAAACGGAGATCCCGAACAACTAAAATTTCAAATTCAAAAGTGTATTGATGACAAAGAAATAATAACTCAACTTTCTTCTAACATTGAGAAACCATATTCAATGAATGAAGTTGCAGAAATCGTTGAACAGAACTATGGACTAATTATTCAACAAAATGATTAGTCAATTACTCTCAAAAAAATTTAAACATTTAATCTATAATGAAAATCCTAATTCCTGTAGATCCAGAAATTCCTGTACCTCCGATACTTTATGGAGGCGTTGAAAGACTGGTTGATGGATTAATAACTGCCTATTCTCAAAAGGGTCATAAGGTCATCTTATTGGCAAATAAAGAAAGTACTTCCATATATGCTTCAAAAAAATATCCATGGCCAGCCATTCACTCCAGAGGTTTTTTAAATGTGATTAAGAATGCACTTACTTTATTTAGAGTTGCGCATAAAGAAAAACCGGATATCATCCACAGTTTTGGCCGTTTAATGTATTTATACCCAACAATGTTTACTACTAGGATTCCATTCATAATGACATATGGTAGAAAAATAAGTATAAAGTCAACAGCGTTAGCATCTATATTAGGAGGAAATCAGATATTATTTACTTCATGTGGAGCCCATATGTTGAATCACTTAACTCGATTTAAAAATAAATTTAGACCAATACATAACTTCACTCTTGTAGATTATTTTATTCCAAACTATGGTATTAAAAATGAACATTTAATGTTTCTAGGAAGAATTGAAGATATAAAAGGTACACATGAAGCTATTGAGGTTGCTTTGGCAACTAATCAAAAATTAATTATTGCAGGTAATATTCAACCCGGGCATGATGAGTATTTTAACACCCATGTAAAACCTCATTTAGATAATCCATTAATTGAATATGTAGGGCCTGTTAACGATGAGCAGAAACTCTATTATTTACAAAGAGCAAAAGCCTTTCTTTTCCCTATTAAATGGGAAGAACCATTTGGCATAGTAATGGCAGAGGCCATGGCATGTGGGGTTCCTGTTATTGGTTTTAGAAGAGGATCTGTACCTGAAGTTGTAAAAGATGGATTATCAGGTTTTGTGGTTGATAATGTTGAAGGAATGATTGAAGCTGTGAATAAAATTGATGCTATTGATAGAAAAGTTGTCAGAAAAGATTGTGAAGAAAGATTCTCTTTAGAGGTGATATCTCAACAATATCTCAAATTATTTGAAAAGCATGCAAATAAAAAATAAATCAAAACTTAATTCTCTGGAGATTGTGCGTGGATTAGCTGCTTTTACAGTGGTTATTAATCACTTAATAGGTAAAACCGCCTATTTTCAGGAACACAGTAACTTTATTACCCAATTAATTGGTACTTGGGGAACAGAAGCTGTATTAATTTTCTTCGTACTATCAGGTATAGTTATCGGGATTTCACAAGATCGTAATCCTAAAAATAAAATACAATTTCTTATAAATAGAATAATTCGTATTTGGCCTATTATGCTATTAAGTATTGTAATTACAGTCTTTAATAATTTTATTTTTCTTAATGAACAAACTTCGTGGAAGATTATCTGGGGTAATGTTTTCTTTCTAGGCACACTTCAATCATACATTATTCCTGTTTTAAACAATAATCCAGTATTATGGTCACTAAGTTTTGAAATGTTTTTTTATATAGTTTTTTCCTTATGTATTGGAAAAAATCAAAACCTTAAAATGAATATATGGCTGGTTATAGCACTAATATCAAGTATTGTTTATGCTCTTAATATTCATTTCGATCTCTCTATTTTAAATCACTTAATTGCAACACTATCATACTCTTTATTATGGCTTTTAGGATATTTTACATATCAATATAAACATAGGTTTAGAATTGATAAAAAAACAGCAATTCTATTTTTTTCTATGTTGCCTCTTGTATCCAGAATACATTTTAGCACAAATTATTATGATATTTTACAACATAGTTTGTTTTCTCTTACAACTCTACCTGCATTCATTTGCATATTAAACAAATCCGAAAAGAACTCTAAAAATATCAGTATTTCTTATTTTGGAATATGGTATACTCTCATGACAATTGTATTGATTATATTCTCAAAATCACTTATAATTAATCGTATATTGTACTTCTCATTACCTATAACAACATACGTATTAATATATTTATACAAAATACAGCGATATAAGGTATCTGAAAACTTCTTGAATAAAACAAAAAATATATTGGTATTTATGGGTAGCATCTCATATGCGTTATACTGTTTACATTTTCCAATATTGATTTTATTCAATCATCTTATCCCAGTCATTTGGATTCTTATACCTACGTATTTTTTAATTATTATATCACTAACTTATACTATTGAGCAAAAACTACAGCCAAAACTTAGTTTTGTAAATAAAAATAATCTTTCCTAGTGAAGAAAATTCTATATATCCTTTCTGGAAATCTCACCACTACACCCAGAGCAGTCAAATCCATTTTAACCTTTAAAGATGAATACCATTGTAAGATAGTATTGATAAACCGTTTGGATCAATGGGAAAAAAAAGATGAAGAAATAATAAAACAACATAACCTTAATGTAACAACTGTTAATCTCGGAAGAAATCCTTTTTTATTGTGGTTTTGGGCAACCCTATTAGAAAAAATTGCTCAAAAAATCTATCCCATATTTAAAACGAAAATTAATATTAATGCCTACAGCAGTAATAAGGCTTCGATTCTTCTTTGGTACAAAATCAAGGACATAAAAAAACATAATTATAATCTCATCATAGGACATAGTTATGGAAGCCTTTATCCGACATGGAAAGCTGGCAAAAAATGGAACATCCCGTTTATATTTGATGTAGAAGACTATCACCCGGGAGAATTTATACGGTTTGATGCTAAAAACGAAAAGCAACGCCGAGAGTTTTTAATGCAAAAATTACTCCCTGATACAAAAGCGATTACATTTGCCAGTCCTTTAATAGAAGAATATACACTAAAACTTATTGGTAGTCATCCTAACCATCACGTAATTCTAAACAGCTTTCCTGAATCTGACTTCAAAGAACCAACTCCATGCTCCTTACTCCCTGCTCCTTGCTCCACGCTAAAGCTCGTTTGGTTTAGTCAAAAAATATCCTTTGGTCGGGGACTCGAACAACTCTTTGAAGCTATAAATCAACTCACTACCCACAACTCTCTACTCACTACTCAAAATCTGCAACTCACTCTCATCGGATACCTTGACCCTGAATTTGAAAAAGAGTTAAAAAAACACTCATCACTCACCTCTCACTACTCACTACTCATAAAGCGCCCTCTTTCTCAACCAGATCTTCACGCTGAACTTGCCAATCATGACATTGGACTTGCATTGGAATTCAACAATACAGACTTAAACCGACAACTTTGTTTAACCAATAAAATCATTGCTTATGCACAAGCAGGTTTATATATACTAGCAACAGATACTCCTGCTCAAAAACAATTTATGGAAGAACATAATGAATTTGGTGTCGTTTGCGGACAGACAATAGAAGATATAGGCAAAAGTATTATTAGAATTAACGAAGAAAAATTAAGGATTAAAGAAAGCAGAGCAACAAGATTTGAATTGGGAAAAAATTTAGCTTGGGAAAATGAAAAGGAGAAATTGGTTCTTCTTTGGAAGGAAGTTTTGAGTAGCAAGATATAAGTAGTGAGTGTATAAAATAAAGACTTAACAGTGTCTATTAATTTTTAACCGCAAAGAACGCCAAGGTATTTTCGCAAAGAGCGCTAAGAAATAGTAAAGCTATTTTTTAATAGTTCGGGTAATTAGTGCAATTAGTGGTTTCATAAAACATTACGAAGCAATAAAATAATCTGAGTTAATCTGAGTAATCTGCGGATAATATTAAGAAATAAGTAACTAGTTAAGAGACAAAAGACTCTTTAAAATCAACAACAACTAAATGACTTTAAATTATTATAAAAACCTTGATGGCATAAGGGCTATTGCAGCATTAATGGTTATGTTTTTTCATTTTTTTAGTCCATTAAGTTCTGGTTCAAAAGCTTTACAATTCATTTCTAAAATATCAGTATTTGGACAGACAGGGGTAACTCTTTTCTTTGTATTATCCGGATTCCTTATAACTCGTATCTTGCTACATACAAAAAATAAAAAAGGTTATTTTAGAAATTTCTATGTAAGAAGAACCTTAAGAATTTTCCCTTTATATTATTTGTTTTTAGTAGTATTTTATTACCTAGTACCTTTACTAACAAATACTGAAAAGTCAACAATAAACGAACAACTATATTATTTTACATATCTGCAGAACTTTGCCATTACTTTTAAATGGAATGCTTTTGGTCCTGAACATTTCTGGTCTTTAGCGGTAGAAGAACATTTTTACCTGTTTTGGCCTTTGATCATTTATTTTTTTTCCAGGAAAAACATCAATACTATAATCTATGCAATTATTGTATTTGCCTTTATTTTAAGATTTTATATGGCCCTACACAACTACAAAGTATTTTATTTTACATTTACTCGATTTGATGCTTTGGCAATAGGAAGTTTATTGGCTTTACTTGAATTAAAGAATGTATTTAAACCTGAAAATGTAAATAAGTTTCTTTTATCTCTGGGAATAATATTTATTCCAACAATAGCAATTTGGACGGTATTTACAGGTGGAGGCAATTTATACATACAAGTTTTCAAATATTTATTCTTATCCTTTACATACTTCTGTTTGATAGGATTTACATTATGTATTTCTCAAAATCATATTATTAATCAGCTGTTAAAAACAAAATTCTTTTCATACACTGGTAAAATAAGCTATGGTTTATATGTATATCATCCACTGATATATTTCATATGCTCGCAACTTTTTCATATTGATAATATAATATTTGATCTTTTAACAAAACTTCTGATTACATACATAATCTCATCATTAAGTTATTACCTATTCGAATCCTATTTCTTAAGACTCAAAAGATTTTTTGAATACAAAACTATTTAATTGCATAGGTTATTAACTTAAAAAAGCTTTGAATAGAGAGAAATAAGTCGTGAGTTATGAGTCTAGAGTAGTGAGTAGGCAGAATAAAGACCTGACTGCGTTTAACTATCGAGCTGTATATCAAACCTGTCAGCATATGGCTTTTTTAACCGCAAAGTACGCTAAGGTGTTTTCGCAAAGAGCGCTAAGAAAATGCAAATTTGCTTTTTAATAATTCGTGTAATTTGTGCAATTAGTGGATAAAGAATATTTTGCCAGATTAAATAATCTGTGTTAATCTGATCAATCTGCGGACACCATTTGAGTAGTGAGTGGTGAGTCTAGGGTAGTGAGTGGTGAGAAAAAAATAAAAAATTAGTATTAATTCGCGTAAATTCGATAACAAAATATATTATAAAGTAATTCGCTTTTAATTCACATTAATGAAAACAATCCTTATTATATATCCACATTGGTGGCCGAACAATATGGCGGGAGTGCAACGTCCCCGTTTAATTGGTAATTATTTAAAAGAACTAGGTTGGCAACCAAGAGTTCTATCCGTAAAAGAAGAATATTATGAAGAAAATCCGGATCCTGATTTTCATAAAATATTCTCTGATGATTTTAAAGTAACCAGAGTAGATGCTTTACCAACCAATAAATCTCAAAAGAAGAAAACAAAAGTTTTTTTTCTTCTACGCTTTCTCTACTCATTACTCACAGCTCACTACTCAATCCGTATAATCGGCGATATTGGTTTAAGAGCATTTTTTCAGCTGTATAAAGAAGCCAGACATATCATTGCTACCGAAAAAATAGACTTTATCTGGTTACCTATCCCCTCTTTTTATAATGCCCTATTAGGAAGATTATTATACAACAAAACCAAAGTTCCATATGGTATTGACTATATTGACCCATGGGTACGTGATTTAAGCAACCAGAAAAATATAAGAGCCACAATAAGTCAATGGGTAGCCCGTATATTAGAACCCATTGCAATTAAAAAAGTAAGTGTCATTAGCGGAGTAAGTACGCCATATTATGCATCTGCCATTCAGAGAAACTTCTCAGGTATATATAATCAGATGGTGACTAACAGTATACAATCGAAAGATAGTTGTCTTCAGTCTTCAGTAAGCAGTATGCAGAATTCCCACAGCAGTCAACAGTTACAATTAAAAAATCATAAATCACAAATCATAAATCCAAATACCAACCGCCCCATCACCCATGTGGCCATGCCCTACGGTTTTGACCCTAACGACCATAAAATCAAACTAGAAAATATACAATATCCATGGTTTCTATCCACTAAATCAAATATCCAAAATCAAACATCCAAAATCAAACATCCAAAAATCTGGCTTTACGCAGGAGCATTCCTACCTAACAGCCACATCTTAATGGATGCCTTTTTTAAAGCAATATCCAACTTAAGAAAAAAAGGTTTGTGGGATGAAACTATCCTGCTCTGGTTTATTGGAACCGGCCCCTACCCTGCCAAAAGAATTACAGCTTATGCCAAAGACCATCAAATTGATGATATTGTTTTTGAAAACAGGGAGCGCTATCCATTTCTGCATATCTTAAACTTTTTATCTGCTGCAGATACAGTAATGGTAATAGGAAGTACGGAACAACATTATACAGCCAGTAAAACCTACCAATCTATTTTAAGTGAAAGACCAATCGTAAGTATCTTTCATCATGAAAGTAGTGCCATAAAAGTTATGGAAGATTGCAAAGCAGATCCATTTACAGTTCGATATAAACCAGAAATGATACAAGAAGAAATTGTTGATGCTTTTGTAGAAACGCTAATTAAAAGACTGAACAGTAAAGACTGGAATCCTGATTTAACAGCCTTGGACCAATATTCTGCAAAAGAAAGTGCGAGAAAATTGGTTAGTGCTATTGAAAATGTAATATGAATTAACCGCAAAGTAAAATGAGAATGCGCAAAGGGCGCAAAGCAATAAGAATCTGTAACCTTAAATCAAACTAACTATGACTGAAAATGAATTAGCTTCAAAAATAATTGGAATTGCAATACAGGTACATCAGGCACTAGGTCCAGGACTTTTAGAAAAAGCTTATCAAGAATGTCTATTCTATAAACTACAACAAGAAGGATTAATAGTTGAAAAAGAAAAGTCTATGCCTCTTATTTATGAAGAAGTTAAGTTAGATTGTGGATATCGTATTGACATCCTTGTTGAGAATAAAGTTGTATTGGAATTAAAAAGCGTTGATGCACTTAATGAAATTCATATGGCTCAAACACTTACATATCTTAAACTGGGAGAATATAAATTAGGCTTGCTCATTAATTTCAATGTAGCTCTATTAAAACATGGTATCAAACGTATTGTAAACAACTTGTAAAAACTTTATAATTAAAAAAACTCCGCGTACTTTGCGATAAGCATTATACAATTCTTTGCGCCTTTGCGGTTACTAAAATGAAAAAGCTCGCCATCATCACAACCCACCCCATCCAATACAACGCTCCCTGGTTTAAAATGTTATCAGTAAGAGGGAAAGTTGATCTTAAGGTATTTTACACATGGCCACAAGCTGTTAAAGGATTTGATGATCCGAATTTCAAAGGTAAGATACAATGGGATATTCCATTATTGGAAGGTTATTCTTATGAACTGGTAGAGAATGTTTCAAAAAATCCTTCCTCTAAGCATTGGAAAGGAATTGACAATCCTTCATTAATCGAAAAAGTAAAAGAATTCAATCCGGATACAATATTAATATTTGGTTGGAAATTCAAAAGTCACTTTGCACTAATGCGTCATTTTAAAGGCAAAATACCCATCTGGTTTCGTGGAGATAGTACATTGCTAGACTATGAAGTTCAATCTATTTTACATCTCACTACTCACTACTCACTACTCACTACTATAAAGCAACTAATTAAGTTCAAACTTCGCCAAACCATCTTAACCTATGTGTACAAGAACATTGACAAAGCCTTCTACGTTGGTACGAACAGCAAGGACTACTTTAAAGCACACGGATTAAAGGAGAATCAATTGGTATATGCACCACATGCCATTGATAACAATCGTTTTATCTATGAACAGGATGCAGAAGATAAAGCAAAAAAATGGCGTAAGGAATTAGGTATAAAACCAGATGAAAAAGTAGTACTTTTTGCAGGCAAACTGGAAGCAAAAAAAAATCCTATGCTATTACTAAATGCCATCCAACAATTCAATCACTCACTACTCAAAACTCAAAACTCACCACTAAAACTTTTATTTCTAGGCTCCGGCCCTCTTGAAGAAAAACTCAAAACTCAAGGATCAACCGATCCCAACATCATTTTCCTACCTTTTCAAAACCAAACTATGATGCCAATTGTCTATCGCTTGGCTGATATTTTTTGCCTACCCTCACAAGGACCTGAAGAAACCTGGGGATTGGCGGTTAATGAAGCCTTAGCCTCAGGAAGACCAATACTAGTTAGTAATAAAGTAGGATGTGCCATTGATCTGGTAAATCAGAAAGTAGGAAGTGAGTTCCAAAGCAATGATATAGAAGACTTAAAATTAAAACTTCAAGAATTACTAGAACAAGAAATTCCACCTATTATCTGTCAAAAACATATTGAATCATGGAGTTTTGAAGCGATATGTAAAGCCATTGAAAAGGAATTAAATCAAATTTAACCGCAAAGCAGGTATGATTTTATCGATAAGGACGGAAAGAATGATATACCAGAAATGTAATTCGTGCAATTTGAGGTATAGTGTCACAATAAGAATCTACTCTTTACCTTTGCGTAAACTCAGCACACTCCGAGGTTAAAAAATAACATATTCCATTCCGACCTATTGGTCTAATTTTCAAGACGCTGACAGGTTAAATATACAGTTTGGTAATAAACGCTGTCAGGTCCTTTACTCACCACCCATTACTCACAAAACCTCTCTTAACCTTTGCGTAAACTCGGCGCACTCCGCGGTTAAAGAACAAATACTCCATACCAACCTACTGATCTAACTAACCAGACGTTGACAAGTTCGTTGTACAGCATGGTAATAAAACGCTGTCAGGTCTTTACCTCATACCTCACTACTCACAAAACCTCTTTAAAACTTTGCGTAAACTCGGCGCACTCCGCGGTTAAAAAACAAATACTCCATCCCAACCTACTGATCTAACCAACCAGACGCTGACAGGTTAGATATACAGCTTGGTTATAAAACGCTGTCAGGTCTGTACCTCATCACTCACTACTCAATTCTCGCCTCTCAATAATCACTACTCAAAATTCCTCTTTTTTTCATATCTTCACCTCCCTAAAAATGTCTATCATTTAAATGGATAAACAAAAGTTCGTTTTAATATCTATAGTTTTATCTCTGATTCTTATAACTACCGGAAACTACTTCTGGACAGCCATTGGATTAGGTGCTGCGCTGTATTATTTTCTTTGCGTAGTGGATAATATGGGAGAAAGGATTCCTATTATAGATCTAATGACAGCAATGGCAGCTCTGCAGTGGATTGTAGGACCTTTTATCGACTACCATAACGGAACATCTCACTATAAATACCATATGTATGTGGATGAAGAAACTTATATGGGTTTTGTAGTACCTGCAGTTTTGCTTTTTCGTTTAGGAACGGGTATTTTTAAAGATAAAATTAACCTGGAAGAGCTAGAGGACAGGGTTAATCAATTGTTAGAGAATTATCCTAAACTACCTTATATATTCGTAATTGGAGGCTTGATTTTACCCTACTTATCTCCTTTGTTACCTGGTTCCTTAGGATTTATCTTTTTTTTATTAAGCAATGCAAAATATATCGGTGCTATTTACCTGATATTTTCCCACAGAAACGACAAATGGATAGTATTTGGAATCACCATGGCTTTTACTGCTGCAGCTTCATTGGCCAGTGGTATGTTTCATGACTTTCTATTGTGGGCCATGCTTACCTTTACCTTTATTGCCCGTGAATTGAAATTAAAAATAGGATCAAAAATTGCATTTGCTATTGTTGGGATCTTCCTGGCTATTACAATACAAACAGTAAAAGCCCAATATAGAGCTCAGGTTTGGAATGGATACCAGGGAAATAAGCTTTTATTATTTACAGGTATGGCATTAGACCAATGGGCATCAGGTACCATACTAAATCCATCCAATGAAGATGATATGAATGTACGTTTAAACCAGGGATGGATTATATCTGCCATCATGCACAATGTACCTTTGAATGAAGCTTTTGCCAATGGAAAAACTATTTCTGATGCCATCTCAGCCAGTTTATTACCCAGATTTTTAGCACCCAATAAAAAGAAAGCCGGAGGTCAGGAAAACTTTAAGAAATTCACTGGTCTTGATTTAAGACAAGGAACCAGTATGGGTATCAGTATCGTAGGAGAAGGCTGGGCAAACTATGGCTACTGGGGTGGATTATTTTTTATGTTTTGTTGGGGTGCATTTATATCCTGGTTCTGGAATAAATTAATATACCTATCTAATATATTCCCAACACTGTTAATCTGGAGCCCTATTTTATTTCTACAAGTAGTAAAAGCAGAAACCGAATTTGTAGTTGTTCTTAACCACTTGATAAAGGCGTCTATTGTTGTATTTAGTTTATTATGGTTTGTAAAAAAGCAATGGGGAGTACGTATTTAGTAAGAGCCCCTCTCAATCTCACCAAAGGGAAGAAGCTGATTTACAGCTTTGAATAATCTTTTATCTATATTCTCAATTCTTCGCGAAAAATCTTTGCGCACTTTGCCGTTAAATTGACTTATTCACCTAAGAACCTAATGATCTACTAAGCTAACGACCTTTCTTCCTACCTCCTACTATACAAAATCGTACCAGAAACTGAATCCTGTTTGTTGTTGATCGCACTTTGTTCGGATACACTATAGCGATGACTATCCGATCAGTATCCGATGACTATCCGATAAAATACCGTTGCATACCCGATGCGGATCCGATGCAGAGTACCGAAAAACCCGTAAAAGATCCGATTCCGGAATAATTTTCTTCAAAAAATGGGATTTTCGGAATAATTTTCTCTCAAAACTGCAATATTTGGAATAATTACCCCCTATTGAACAAAATATCATTCTACAAATCAGTGACCTACAAAATGTAATCACCTCATTATATACACTTTAACACACAAAAAAAGTAACGGTAAAATTACCGTTATTTTTTTGTCCATACCATTGACATAATTTAGTTCTAACGATAATGGAAAAAGGGAGCAAGGAACAAGGAACAAGGCAAAAGGAGAAAGGTGATTTTGTTATTTGACATTTAATCCCTAAGCACTATGCTCTTATCTCTTCGCTCTAATCGTAAAAACATCGGCCGATACCATGTTTAACCTGATCCTCTTTATTATCTGATCAATAATGGAGGGGATTACAAAAAAAACAAAAGAATGGAAAGTAAAAATTTAAAATCAGTTTACTGGGTATTATAAGAATAATCCTGGATGAAAATCTGCAAGAACAGAGCAGATGAGTAAAATTGATACACCTGATATCAGGAAATCTCACAACTGTAATTTCAATCTCAATGAAAAGGTAAAAAGACTATTAAGCAGATGAAAGAACAGAGGCTTCTATGCCAAGATAAAATATCATTAAAATTAAAAATCATAAAAAATAAATAGTCATGGGAAAAATAGATAATGGAATCCTAGGCGGATTCAACGGAAAAGTAGGAAATGTAGTAGGTTCAACATGGAAAGGCATTTCATATATGAGAGCAAAAGCGCCATCTGTAAAAAGAAAGGCCAGTGATAAACAAATTGCTCACAGAACCCGATTCAGAATGGCATCAAAATTTTTACAGCCATTATATCCGATCCTTGAAATTGGTTTTAAAAATCTAACGATTCACAGGTCTCCTCAAAATGCGGCAATGGCAGAGTTAATGAATTATGCTTTAGATGGTGAATATCCGGATTTTAAAATCAATCTTGATAATGTTACTTTATCAATAGGTACACTCAAAGTACCCAACAAACGTTCGGTTGTATTTGAAGAAGATCATATTGTGTTTACCTGGAATGAATCTAAAAATGATCAGGGTAATACATCTGTTACTGAAGCATTAAGTAAACAAGGAGTTATTATGGTAGCTATTGCAGAAGGTGCTTACCCAGAATACTCAATCAACGATTACACAAGGGAAAAAGGCACTGGAAATCTTTACCCACCTGAAGTACCTAGTGGAACAGTAATACATTGTTATCTTGCATTTGACGTATTAGATGAATCAACAAGAGTAAGCAACAGTATTCACGTAGGCACTGTGATTATGCCATAGAAACAATAGAAATAAAATGGAAAATCAGTTATATTAAAAGTTCGGTTGTTATTTAATGACCGGACTTTTTTTATTGATGATTCTTGAGGTGATGATTTATGATAAAAACTTTCATCTTGAAGATAGTGTACTGTCAATTATAATTATTTGCCAAAGTGTTGATTAATTAGTTTGAGAAGTTGTTGAGTTTATTAAAGATTAGATTCTTAAAAATTGACTCAACGACTCGACGATTATACAATAATACAAATGCATTAATCTCCAAGATTCCCCCTAACATGTAGAATTATTTTCTCTAATCACCTATCGACCTATCAACCTAATAATCTACAGACCTAATACTTTATATTACCTGCCCATACAGGGCGCATATTTATTATGATAAATACCCAATGCGTTACTTCGTTTGCATTGGGCTGAATTAAACTGGGCTTTCAGCCCGTATACTAATTTTCCATCCATCAGACTTCAATAATCTAAAACCTAATGATCTAACAACCTCCCTCTAAATGTTATCGAACGTTAAATATTTTTATTTGATTATTCTATTTATTAACTTAATAATAGTATTAATCAAACACACACTATCATGCTAGCCACTATACATATTATTTCCGACAATATAATTTTTAGAAAATCATATAACTGGAAAAACACTTCATTAAATGATAACTGCGATTTTGAATGCGAAAAGTTATATAATACAGGTGAAAATTATTTCATTAATTGTTTAGAGAATCTATCTAAAAAGCAAATTACAAAACAAATTGAAAAGTGTATTAATAACTTATATTCCATTAAAGCAAAGCTGGATTTTCACCCCTGGCACATACCTACAACTCTAAATAATAATGAGTTCAATTGTTTCTTAAAAGATCTGGATTTCTATCTAATGTTATCCGGTTTGTTGATTAAAGCTTCTGAATTATTTACAGGTTATATGAATAAAGTGAAAGGAATATCTTATTTCAACATGTTACCTTGTTTTTCAAGCAATTCAAAAAAAGTACAACAAACATTAAATATACTGCCAGCCAGTAAATGGCAACAAAACATTAGTTTACAGAATCTTCAGAACGTTTATTTGAATAACCTTCATCAATTTGAAGTTAATTTCAGTGGATTTGACAAATACAGTATTTCATTTAAAATCTGCAATCAGTTATTTCAACAATTGGGTAATAAACACAATAGTATGTTAGATGAAGAAATTTATGCAAAAAGATTGGTTAAATTAAACCAAATGATGCAATCAGACCAATTTGTGATTGAAAGCTGGAAAAATATTCGGCAAATTATTATGGAAGGAATCATTATAGGCTCAACACCAGATTACTATACCGATTTATATTATGACTTAATTAAAATAAAAATGCAACAATCCAATATTGAGAACTTAGATGAAGAAATAGATTTTTTAAAGTATCAACAAAAACAAATCGCACAATTAATTAAAAATAAAGTTAATATCTCACCACGATGCATAATGAATATCAAAATTCTTATTAAGAAAGTAATGCGATTAAAAAAAGAGGATAAAGAATTACAGTCATTAAATTGTTATTTAGAGTGGACTCATAACCCTAAAGATTTTGTAAAATCTATTCATACTGCCATTTCAAATGGATATCTCAAGTTAAAAGGTAATACAGATATGGAACCTATTATTCATTTTTTAACCAACTTTATTAAGGTTAGAAAACAGAACAATTCCGGATCACTTAGTACTTCTTCATTATTATCATATTTCAAAAAAGCTAATGTTGGAGATTTGTAAGATATTAGGTCAAGAGGTCGGTAGGTTATTAGGTCGATAGAAATATAGATTAATAGGTATTTAGATCGAGAAGTTTTTAGATTTTTAGATATAATTTCTTTGTTTTTTTATTAAGCTATTTAGCATTTTTGTAATTTCTAACCCAAAGTGTTCTAAATGGGAAAGTTGAAGATTATCTAAGCTATAGTTTAAATTAGCATTGATAAATAATAATGGTAAGCTATAACTTAAGCTGCGCATTCAGCGCGAAAGTGTATATTACAATCAAACCCCTTGCCTTTCAGGCAGTCAAATAAATGCTAATATACCAATTAAGGCTGAAGGCCTTATTCAATTCAGCCCGATGGAAACGCCTCGGGTTCTCATTAAATAAAGAATACAAGCGCCTTGAAAAGGCAACTCAAATTGAACATACATTTTGTATATAGCTTTAATTACAACTCAAAATTAAACTTGAGCTATTATCTATTTTCTTTTTTCTGAATAACAAATTTAAAATTGTTATGGTTTCAAATAAAGATCCTCTGGAAATGTACAGGGAAATCGCTTATAATAGAAAACACTTCCTTTCTTTATCAATAAAACATTTATTTACTCAAGCCGCAACGGCTTTTACTTTTTTTCTGCAGTCAAAAAAAGTAAACAAAAAAGTCCGCCGACTGCACCACTCACTTACCCACTATTTTTTTTATTTTGAGACAGAAATAACTCACTGCGTTCAAACAACTTTCTGCCTTTTCAAAATTAAAGAAAAGTGGGTCCCAAGCTACGTTGCTGATGTCGGAATCTAGACTTCAAAATATATTTATTTCTAAAGGCGATTTCCCTCTGGAAATGTATAGATAGTGTATGTATTCTTTCGAAGATACTCTGCCATTTCCTTCTGCAATGTTCTGTGGAACTGAAGCTGAAGCACTTTCTAATTATTCCATTAGCCTATAATGACCTTTAATATTTTAAGCAATATCCAAGCATTTTTCAGCAAAGTCCATTTATCTTTGCCAAACAATTAATTTTTTAAAACTATAATCCGGCATAATTTAGTTGGATTTGGTTTTAAAGTTTTTTTTAAAATCTAAAAATCTATTGATCTTCGACCTATTGTTCTATTTACCTTCCCATATACCTTAGCATATTTCTCACTAATGGTGTTAGCCTTAAATCGTTCGGCATTTTTAAGTCCTTTAGAAACTAAATCTTCTCTTAGATCTTTATCAACAATAATCTGTAAAAGTGCATTAATAATCTCCTCGATATTATTAGGAAATACCAACAGAGCTCCATTACCAGCAACTTCCTTCATAGCACCAAAATTTGAAGTTATCACAGGCCTTCCTACAGCTTGAGCCTCAATAATAGGCAATCCAAACCCCTCATAAAAACTGGGAAAACACAAAATATCACACCTTTTATAAGCATCAATAATTTGATCATAAGGAACATGAACTAAATTTTCAATTTGCAGATTATAATGTTCTGCTAAAGATTTTTGTTTTTCCTTCATTTTACCTACAACAATAAGCTTTATCGTTTGCACAGATTTGGTTAGCGCGGATTTGTAATCCGTGCCATTTCCATTCCCACCACTAAGTATTTCTGACTGATTACTGAAGACTGAAGACTGAAACTCTGTTAACGCGGATTTGCAATCCATGTTTTGCTCCCTACTCTCTGATTGCGCGGATTTGCAATCCGTGCATTTTGCTGCTTGCTCAAGCAGATTGCCAATTGCCCTAAATATTCCCTCAATATTTTTATTATCCTTAGTACCCATAACGAGAATGGTAGGATTTTGAGAATTAAAATCTTTGGAGCTATAACTTATCTCATTTGGTAATGGATTTGGGACAACAACAATTTTATCAGGCTCACAATTAGTCCATTTAATCAACTGTTCTTTGGTATGTTCGGAAATTGCAGTCACCACTTCAGCTCTATTTACAGGGATGGTAACCCATAATAACTTTAGTATATTAAACCTCCAACCTTTATATTGAGCTAATGATTCCAAATCATGGTAAGTCACAACTAATCCTTTCCGAGGCAAAACCAAGGCAACAAAAGTAATATCTCCTGTAATATGATTTATTAAACCTTTGTTTTTTCTTACTTCTAGCAAAGCCTTAACTCTCCCCCACCAACCTGTAGTACCGTTTTTTAATTTATATATCCCTGACACAACATAATCAGGTAAATTATTGATAACCTGTTCAAATACTTTTTCTATACTAAAGTATTGTGGACGAGGCTTACGAAAAAAATATGTGACTTTTAATTTTTCCATTTAATTAATCTCGATTTCTAATGCAACTTTTACCCAATCGTCTGGAGACCATTGTAAACTTTTATTATAAGAAAGAGATCCCATCACCTTTAATTGATTGCCTTCCATTTCCATTATCATTTTCAAGTATTTTTCCAATTCTGAATTATTGTTACTTTCAAATATAAATCCATTCTTCCCATGCTCCACAAATTGAGATGCAGCACCAACTTCAGATGAGCAAATTATGGGCAATCCGGCAGAAATCATTTCATGAATCACCACACCCCAAGCTTCTTTTTTTGATGCTAGAATAAAAGCTCTACTTGAACAAACTATTTCCTTTAACTGATGAGAGGAAATATATCCATGATGAATTATATTTGAATGAATGGGCAATTCATTTTCTAACTTTCCTGAACCAACACAATGTAATTCCCAATCTGAATATCCATGGTTAATCACACTAATAAAAGTATCAAATAAGAAAACCAGATTCTTTTCATCTACATAGCGTCCAATAAACAAAAGTCTTTTAGGAACTGCAACGTCTTTTTTTGGTCTTTCTTTATAATATTGATGGAACAACTCTGTATCTGCACTTAAACAGCCTTGCTTAACATACTGCTTCTTAAATCCAAGCTTTTGGGCATATTTCAATTGAGGTTCTCCTGCAATCCAGATATGCGAAAAATAAACAGGTAGGACGACAGGTCCAAATAACGATGCTATCCTTTGTTTCAAAGTTGGATACCACTTATTATCCATCATTAAAACGGTAGGTATTTTATGTATATAGGACTTACAAATCTTGAGATATGAAAAGTCTCTCCATCCACTACAGAAAATCTTTGTTGGCTGAATATTGTTTACTTCAGAAAGTAATTCATTGCTATTGAATAATGTCCTGTTGTAAAGAAAAAGGTTCTGAGGTAAATTATTAGTATTTATTTGGTAATCAGACTTTGGTAAATAAAACAAATGAACTTCAATATCTGATTTTGCCAGGTGATTCAAACTGGCTAAATAGTATTCTGTTAAGTGACTATGTAAAAATAGATATTTTTTCATCGTTTATTTTTAATAATTTAAATAACCTTGACTCAATACCTGACAGGTTTATTTGCTTTATGTAAAAAATACGTTTTACTTTTTATACTATTCAAAGTAATCCTTTTCGTCACAAATTTTATAATTAAGATGACAATATTCAAAATTACTTTTATCGCCAAACATACTTATTACTTCCTCACGATGCAATTTAGTTTCTTTTTCTGACATACAGGTTAAATAACTACTCCATGCATATTCTGCTGGATTTGACATAAAACCATGATGCACAGGATTATTATGTATATATAATACAGATTGTCTTAAATATTCTTCCGAGTTTATTAGCTTTCGTTTAAAAGGCCTTTCGAATAATGCTCCATGACGGTTGTTCTTTACATTATAATATCGCCCATAGGCATTAAATAAATGAGAAAAATGTTTTGTTGCATTAGGAGTTTTTATACTTAATGACGCAGACAGGTCTTTGACGCTGTCTGGTCTAGCAATTGTTTCCCATTTATTATACTCTACCCCGACAGTGTAGTTGTTTTTATAGTTTAACCCGACAGCGTCTTTAGACCTGTTGGCGTTAAAGTTTTGGTTATTCGATGTATATTTTCGTACTTCCTCTATTGAGTATTTATAAATAACATCTTCCTTAATGCGCACCAATAAATGAAAATGATTCTTCATCAATGCATAAGCATATACTTCACATACAGGAAAAATATAAATATTAAATAACTGAAGAAATTTCACGTATTCAACTTTTTCTTCAAACAAGTTGCAACTATTAATACCTCTATTATAAATATGATAAAAGTTTCCTGGTTGTATTACATCATAGTTCATGTTTACGATTAAAACTTTGGTGAAATCTGTCGGTGTTTTTAAATCCGACAGCGTTTGATTAAAAATAAAATAAAAATAATTGTTTTAAAGATTCAGACAGGTTGTATACGCTGTCTGATCGTATTCTATTAACGATACAGACAGATCTTCGATGCTGTCTGATCTTACTTAAACAGCGACTCAAACTGTTATCTTTTTAACAATCTCATTCTTTAACTAAGACGCAGACAGGTCTTCGACGCTGTCTGGTCTTAGTTAAACATTTCGATATACCCTTTTATTAAGTTAGGATCATTTATAAAACTCATTGCTTTTTTTCTTGCTCCATCACACCATTGATCAAACTCATCTTGTTCCATGTCTAATACTTCTGTTAGCGCGGATTTGTAATCCGTGCTCTTATCTAACTGTATATCCCATCCACATATCTCCGATTCCAACGCTTTCCATGGAGTTTGATCACTAATAATAACAGGCCTTCCTGACATAAAGCTCTCTAATATCACATGACCGAAATTCTCACCTCTTGAAGGCATAAACAATGCATGATAATTTTGTATTGTTTCTCCTACCAAATCAGCATCGACCAAGCCTTTATAATTGACTGTAATATTACTGGGTAAATGATCTATTTTCTCCTTACATTCTTTCCAATAATTATCATCATAAATTTGCCCATATAAATCAAATACAATATCACCTTTAATTTCAGGTAATTCCAACAACTTTTCTATAGCAAATAATGTATTCTTTTCTGGTGATACCCGAGCAAGACTAACTAATTTCAATTCATCTTTTTGTTTAACAATGTGCTTAACAGATGGAACTGATTTTTTGGGTAGGTTATCTGCAATAATTACATCAGTATTAGTTCCTATAGCACGTTTTATATCATCTTTCTCTTTTTCATTTGTAGCATGAAAAAGAACATCTTTATAAAGTTTTAAAAATTTAGATGCTTTTAAAAATAATTGCTTCTTTTTTGATTTTACATCAATAGCACTTTGAGCCAACATTCCTCTTGAAGCAACAATTTTCTTTACTTTAAATTTCTTTAATGCAAACAATGGAAGAATTGAATACTTCCACGAGTATATTCCATTTATATAAACTATATCAAAATCAAAGGACTTAATTATCGATTTGTAAGATGATAAATTCTGATATTCAGGGGAAGCATAGAAAACATTAACACCATCCTTGAATTTAACCCATTGATTAAATTCCACGTTTTGATATGGAGTTGTTTCAGTATAATCAGTGTTTCTGGTAATAATAAAAAATTCATATTTATCAGAAAGATAATCTACCATATTGGCCATACTACGCACTGGTCCCCCAGCCTTATAACCTGGTAAAAACCAATCAATAAATATTAAGATTTTTTTCTTTTCGTGCATGAATTAGATTGTTTGACGATAAAGATAGCTTTTTGAATAAAAGCAGTAATAAAGAATGAACTATTAAAATGGACAAAGTCTTTTAAAATACAATAACCAATATTTTGAGTTTTCTATATTATATCTAAATATCATATATTCTTTTTCTGGAAATATTTCGCGCCAAAGCAATCTAACTTTATTGTAAATGCCAGGAACCTTAATTGATTCATTAATATTAATTACCTTATGTCGTTGATCATTCTGTTTTTTCATAATGCCAGAAAAAAGATCTTCTATTAATGTATTTTGTGGCAATGAATGATTATCTATATTTTCACATAATAACCTTGACAACTGATATATAGAATCTATTTCTGCTTTCTTTTTTGAGTTAACATTCTCTATAAGGTTATAATTATTGCCAGGTTGATTATTTTTCAGCAACAATACAATATCAACTAACCAACCAAAACGCAATCCTCCTTTATAAATATTACTTGCAGCATGAGCTAACAAATGATAACCAAAACATAAATCATCTAAAACTATCATTTTATTACTTCCAATATCATGCCCTTTAGTATATTTAAAATAATCGATATCTATATGGTAAGGATTCCCTAATGAAAATAATCGTTGGTGGATCTCTATCAATACACCCTTATAGGTTATTGCTCTTACATGAGCATGTACTTGTTCATGCAAAGCTGAGCGTGGCACATAATTTTGAGTAGCTCCTGCTTTTATTAATATATTCAAGGCCCTCAACCCCTCTCCTTCTGGAACCAGAATATCAATATCCCCCATTGGACGTAATCCTTCATCAGGATAAATAGTTGCTGCCAGAGCAATACCTTTTAATCCAATAACTGGTATATTAGCTTTTTTAAGCAGGTTTTGAATCTCAAAATAGATTTTTAGCTTTTGTTGATTAACGATCGAATTTTGAAAATAAAGCTGTTTCCATGGCTTAATAATTTCATCAGGAACTTGCTGATCAGAAGAGCTATTTTTAATTCTATAATAACACCATGCCCCAACCCCATGTTTGATACCTAACTGTATTAGAGATTCCGACCATTGAATGCCATTCAAATTAATATCACCATCCAGCTTACACAACTGAAGTAAAGCTTCAACATCTGCTCTATCTATTTTGCCTTGAGTCATAAAACAAAGATAATTATTAAAACTTGTCATAAAACAGAGAATGATTTAGGAAGGATATATAATTAGGCTTTGTATAACTCTATTTTACTTCTAAAATTTTATCACAAATACAATATGACGAAAAACATACCCTACTAAAACAGGGTTATCTACCTTTGAAAACAAAAAATAGTTTTCATTATGGTTAAAAAAGTAGTTCGACAAAGCATATTATTCATTTTTGTATTTCTATCCTCAGGTTTATCAGTTTTTGCTCAACAAGCTGATTTGTTTAAGAGCGATGGTATCATGTATGAAGGGCAAATGGATTATCCTAAAGCTGCTATATCGTATGAAAAGGCAGTAGAAGCCTATGACAATAAACAGATTACTGATTCGCTATGTATTTTTAAAGCTGGACAGAACTTTGTTCGTTGCAAGCAATATGCTAAAGCTCTTTCTTTTTTAAACAGAAGTGTTGAAATCAATTACAATGATGCTCAGGTATATTTATCATTATCACAAGCCTACGAAGGATTAAAACAATATAATGAAGCTATTACTCCATTAGAAAACGGAATTAAAATTTATCCAGATAGTGAACTTCCCTTTTTGAAACGTTTGGGGTATTTATATTTTAAAACTGGTAATTATACTAAAGCTATTGATAATTTGAACCAAGCTTTAAGTTCTGATCCTAATGATGAAAATCTTCTTTTTTTAGTTGCCAATTCATATGACAAACTTGGTAAATACGAAAGTGCCATTGATACCCTTGAAAAATTATTAAATATCAATCCTAATCATAAAAAATCAGTATATCTGCTGGGGCTTGAATATTATAAACAGACAGATGCTGACTATAAGAAGGAAAAGAAACGTTACGAAGCAATGAAATCACCATCCAGAGTTGACTTCCATAATTCTACAGTAAAGCTTGATTCCATTAGCCAGGGGTATAAAAAAGCGATTCCTTATTTAGAAAAAGCATTAGAATCATCTCCTGCGAATAAATCCATAGCGAGTTGTTTGGCTGTTTGTTATAAACGCCTTGATATGAAGGATAAGGAAGCTGAAATCTTAAAACTCCTTTAAATAACAAGAATAAATCTTATGCAATAGCAAATGGCATTTATTTATTCTCTTTTTAACCACAAAGCACGCAAAGATTTTTCACAAAGAACTCTAAGAAACAGCATAGCTGTTTAATAATTCGTGTTAATTAGCGCAATTCGTGGACTATATTAATTACAAAACGAACGTCGAGGTACTCCTCCTAAAAAATAGGAGGAGAATTGATTACCTTGACGTAAATATTATTCAGAAATAAAAAGAACGTATAATGATAAAAATGTTCTTAACAAGAATATGCAGCAATTAATACACCTCTCCTTCATTGAGGAATATTTATTCCTCAATGAATATTACTCCTTGTCCTTTGCTCCATACTCCTTGCTACCATTTCTACTTCTCATCCTCGATTCCGTAGTCCTTACCGAACTTCTCAACTACATAATCGATATCTTTATCTCCTCTACCAGAAAGGTTAACCAGGATTGTTTGATCTTTTGGAAGATCTTTTGCTAGTTTTAATGCATAAGCTACAGCATGAGAACTTTCTAAAGCTGGAATAATTCCTTCCTGACGAGCCAGTTGCATAAAGGCATCGATAGCTTCTTTATCTGTAATAGTTTCGTAATTTACCCTTTTAATATCCTTAAGATAAGAGTGCTGTGGTCCAACACCAGGATAATCCAATCCGGAAGCAACAGTATTTACCGGAGCAGGTTGACCTTCCTCATCCTGAAGCAAGTAACACTTAAATCCGTGAATCATACCTGGCTTACCTAATGACAAAGTTGCTGCATGATCTCCTATTTTAAAGCTGGTTCCGGCAGGTTCTACACCATAAATAGAAACTTCTTCATCCTGAAGGAAAGCAGAGAATAATCCCATCGCATTTGATCCTCCACCTACACAAGCAACGAGATTATCTGGCAGTTTGCCTGTCATTTCCTGGAATTGCTCCTTAGCTTCACGACCAATTATTGATTGAAAATCGCGAACCATCATTGGGAATGGATGTGGCCCAACTACTGAACCAATGGCATATAATTGTGTTTCAGGATCTTTAAGATAAGCTTCAAAAGCAGAATCTACTGCTTCCTTTAATGTTTTTAATCCATGAGTTGCCGGAATAACATTAGCTCCTAAGATTTTCATTCGAACCACATTGGGATGCTCTTTGTAAATATCTACTTCTCCCATATGGATGTCGCACTCCAGGCCAACTAAAGCTGCAGCAGTTGCTAAAGCCACACCATGTTGACCAGCACCTGTTTCTGCAATAATTTTTTTCTTGCCCATTTTTTTGGCAAGTAACGCTTCTCCTAAACAGTGATTGATTTTATGTGCCCCTGTGTGATTAAGGTCTTCGCGCTTTAAATAGATTTGCGCACCTCCTACTTTTTCGGAAAGATTTTTGGCATGGAATACCGGTGAAGGGCGACCTGTGTAGTGTTTTTGTAAATAATATAACTCTTCCTTAAAAACAGGATCATCCTTAATTTTTTCGTACGCCTCAGTAATTTCCTTCATTACAGATTCCAGCATAGGTGGTACAAAACAACCACCAAATTCACCAAAGAATCCTTCTTTTGTAGGCATTACTTCATTGGCTAACAATGATTTGTCCATGTAAATATTTTAAAATGATAAATTGATGTTTTTTGATTCTCAATTTTAATCATTTTAAAACATAAGAGCAAAAGAACGAGTTGAAAGTTTAATGTTAAAAGTCGAAATGAATCGTCTGCAGTTTTCAGTTGGCAGGAATCAGTTGGCAGGAATCAGTCTTCAGTTCACAGTTAGGCTTTTTAAATGAAGTATTCATTCTACATTGAGCTTAATATAGTCTTCAATACTCAGGATTAATTCTTCGACAGGTGTAAAATAGGGTAACACTTTCTCTTTGGTGAAATCAAATAAATCATCGTAGTCACCTTTTTGTCTCCATGTAAATAATTGAGAATATACTTTACCTAATTCGATATTTATTATTCCAGTCTTTATAAAATTCTTTGAGAAATGTGTTTTTGCGCCATTATGTGTTGTTGGAGTATAATCATCTTTCTATAAAATTGCAATAACAGCATAATAAGCAGCTTAGTAAAGTCGATTAATTGTAGAGTTCCATTTTTCTTTTTCTGCAAGAATTCTTGCATCATCTAAAGTATCCCATGCCCTGGATAACCTGTATCTAATTAAATCAGATTTTGTTCCAGTCATAAAATCTTTCTCCCATCTTTTGCAATATTAATATATAATGGCGTCATTTTATGGTTTAACTCCCAATCATTCTTTGTATAAACTAATGGTGATATTATTTCCCCGGTTTCCAACTCAAGTTCATAAAAGTCATCCATTATTTTAGTCTCTTCTTCAAATGTAATTTTTGATTGATGGAATAATAAAAGCAGATCCCAATCTGATAGCTTTTTCGCATCACCTCGAGCTTGCGATCCATACAGGTACACTTCAGCCTCTGGGTATTTAGACCTTGTAAAGTCCTCTATTTTACTTAATATATTACGATTTGCTTCCATGACATAAATATAAATATTTTATTTATGCACCACAATTGAAAGAAAAAGATTACTAATGATTATCGCATTAGATGGAAATAAATTAGCATATAGTTAGCAGTCTTCATTTCAATATTAGCAGAGCGCTTCGTACATGGAGCAATATCAAAAAAAGCAAATACTCATATATTAGTTAGAGCTTTATTAAAAGCTACGCATATTTATATAAGTATCAATTAAATTAATATTACATTCCAAGATGCATATCATCTATTGTCTCTTTTCTATTATCTCTTATCTTTTATCCTTTTAATCAGACAAAAATATTCAGTTATCCAGAAACTGCCTACTGAGAACTGAGTACTAAGTACTGTCCACTGGGTACTGTCTACCGGGTACTATGTACTGCCTACTTACTCCTGATGGTGTCTCTTTACAATATGAGCAACAATTTCCTGAGCTGAGTCATGACGTAACAGGATCATTGGCATTGAAACACCTACTGCAATTGATAATAATACAAATACAGCTTTCAATCCATTTGAAGTTGTTTCCTGCATTACTTGCATATATTCATCCGGAGATACTTTTCCAGTTAACTTTATTAATCCGAGCATGGCTCTATACGAGAATGCTCCTGGAATCATTGATATAATAGAAGGAATTGCAAACACATACATGGGTGAACGTTTGTTATTCGCTGCTGGTATGCTTAGAAATCCAACAATGGTAGCAGATAAAAAAGTAGCTAACACAACTTCCAATCCAAATTCCATGGATAAAAATTTTGTTACTCCACAAACTGCTCCCATTCCAAAAATCACAATAAGGGTACGCTGTGGTACATTAAAAAGAATAGCAAAACCTACTGCAGCCAATCCTGGCCATATCATTCTTTCTATAATTTGTAGAATATCCATCTTGTTAAATTTGATAAATTAATAAAGCAGTTGCTAATCCTAATGCTATTGAGAAAGCGATAATCATTCCATTTACGCCACGAACAATACCATTCATAATATTACCATAGATTAAATCAGAGAATGAATTCACCAAAGGAACTCCCGGAATCAGATATAACACAGATGTTGCAAAAGCAAACTCAGGATGAGTACCTATACTTAATTTAACAGATAATCCGGATATTAATGAGGCTGTTAATGCTGCTGCATAAATACATAAGTAGGCATTATACTGACGTTTCATCATTTCCTGACGTACAAACAAACCTATGAATGTGGCAACAAAAGCTACCAACATTTCTATATAACCACCTCCGAATAAACGACAGAAAGATAAATCGGCTAAACCAACAAACGTTAAAATAATCCATCGAGGATAATGAGGAAGCGCTTTTAGTCTTGCAATTTCCTTTTCTATATCATCCATAGTCCAGGTTTCTTCATTGGCAATACTCCAACTCATTTTGCTAATTCCACTCACCAGCTTAAAATTAACTCCATGTGGACTGGTTCGTTTTAGCATGTTGAATGCATGTTTATCCTCTGTATTTTCAAGATTGATCATCAGAGCTCTATGAGTTATTAACAATTCGGAGTGAAATCCAAATGCATTTGCAATTCGATCCAATGTAACCCGAATCCGCATACTATTTGCTCCAAAACTCATTAACAAGGATCCTATTTCCAGAAGAATGGATCCTAATCGTTCTATCTGTTCTTTTGTATAGCTGTTACCCATCACCTAAAAATTAGGCCACAAAGGTATATTAGTTCCATGAAAGTTGTATCAACAAGTCATTTTTTTTAATAAAAAATCACATTTAAACACCCCTCTTGTTCAGATTTTATCATTTTTAAATAAAAATGTTAGATTTTTATACACCCCACACCCAGAATTAATGAAAAACCAAGATTTGTACAATAAAAAATCAATCTATAATAAAGCTTCATTATTCTATTTTTTAAAATTTTTATACTCACATTTACTTATTTTATAGGTATTATGAAAATGTGAATTCATTATTAACTCGTAACATTCAAAATTATTAATTACCTTTGTAACGTTAGTAATAGGTAAAATTTCCACTCCGGTATTTTTATTGTCATTCAATATTCTTCAATTTCTATTGTTTGGTTCTACTCATACTTCTACTGTAACTATTTTTCCTTTTGCTGATTAGTTTTAATCTTATAAAAAATATTGAATGGGGAGATCTCAAGAAACCTTTGGAAAAAAAGAAAAAGAAAAGAAGAAACAAAAGAAACGCCTAGAAAAGCAAAAGAGAAAAGAAGAAAGGCAAGCTAACTCAACAGGTGGAAGTCTGGATGAAATGATTGCTTATGTGGATGAGAATGGACAAATTGTTGATACTCCACCAGATTTAACTAAAAAGACTGAAATTGAACTTGATCAAATTGCAATTTCTGTTGCGAAAAAGGAAGCTGAAGATCCTATACGTAAAGGAAGAGTTGAGTATTTTGATCAACAAAAAAGATATGGTTTCATTAAGGATGCAGAAAACCAGGAGAAGTATTTTGTTCATGTAAACGGATTAATTGATTCTGTTAAAGAAGGTGATAAAGTAACTTTTGAGCTTGAAAAAGGATTAAAAGGTTTGATTGCTGTGAATGTAAGAATTCAAGCTAAATAAAGATTAGGGGTTAATAGATTGTTAGGTGATTAGATTTATAGCTTATTAGAATATTGAATTTCTTTTAGCAAAATATTTATCTTACATGTACTATATATAAAATACAAAAAGAGCCGTTCTTACGCTACTCGCAAAATTTAAAGAACGACTCTTTTTTTGTATACCCAATTTATCCTTTATTAATCATTTTAAAAGAACCATTCTTCTAAAATTATAAAAGAACGGCTCTTTCAATTTACTCCACACTGACCAAATGCAAAGACTCTTCATACTTTAAAGAGGTACGGGTTCTTGTTCCTGTAGCCTTAATCTGAAGCCTTTGAGGAATCTCACCATATACTTCTTTAAAGATTTCAACTTCCTGAGGTGAGGTAAATATCACGCCCTTAAATTGTTCTATATTTTGTTTTACAATACTATGATTTCGAACCTTTTGATATACTTGCAGTTTATCAACATGGTTTCCTAACTTTATTAAGCCTTCGCGCAAAACACTGTTGGCTTGGTCTGATCCGGGAATCAAAATATTTTCATTCACTACTACTGTCTCTGTATACTTCTGTAGCATTGCTGAAGAAGTCTCTTCCTCTGTAAAAGGTTTTACTAATAAACCTCTGTTTCTTAATGCTTCTGAAGTTGATTTGCCTAAACAATCTATTTTAACTGATCCTAAATGTCTTACATCCAAGCCTAATTCAAATAACAAATCAAAAAAGTACTGAACACTATATCTGTTGGTAAAAACAATACGATGATATTGATTGATATTGTTAATGATTGACTTTAGAGAACCTGTTAAACTTACTTCCTCAATATTGATTAATGGTGTATGAACAATATTCTCATCCTTTTGCCAGTCATTTACAGAAACACCTGTATACAACCATTTATCTGGATTATCCTGATATTCACGAGCTGTTTTTCCTACTATGATAATAGAAGGTGATGGTAAACCTGACGATTCTTTCTTCAATTTAGCCAGGGTTCCTCTGTAAATCTGCTGATTGGATTTTGAGGCATTGTGCACAATTCCTACAGGAGTATTTTCATGCCACCCTTCATCTATAATTCGTGCAGCTAATTGCTGTTGTTGAGAGGCTCCCATATAAAACACCAATGTATCAGCCTTAGGAATTCGAAGTTTATTTAAATCATGCCCCGACAATAAAGCTACTGATGATGACAATGACCTCTCTGTTAAAGGTATTACTGCAGATGCTGCTGCTGCAAAAGCACTGGTAATACCAGCAATAATCTCTGCATCAATCCATCTCTTAGCTAGGTAATGGTACTCTTCAGCTCCGCGCCCAAAAATCAAGGGATCCCCCCCTTTGATACGAACCACATCTTTACCTTTTAAAGCAGCCTGATACATCAGTTCATTAATCTTAGTCTGATCAAATTTATGAGCTCCTTTCCTTTTGCCTACATAAACCTTCTCAGCACAGAATTTCCTTAGATACTCCTGATCAATTAAATCATCGTAAAAGATAATATCTGCTCTAAGCAAATTGTATTCTGCTTTACGCGTAATCAAACCATAATCCCCGGGACCAAATCCTGCCAATGAAACACTTCCCCATTGTGGTCTTAAATCAAAATCAGAGAAAATTGTTTTTGCCTTTTCTTCATTCTTTAGCCCAATTACAACCAGGTAATTTTGCAAAGAGATTTGATCTTCTTCCTCATAAAATGAGGTATTTTTGACTACTGCATAAATCTCCAGATCATTATCTAATGGATAAGGAACATCCTGTCCTTGAACGATTGCCACTGAATCCTTTATTTCTGATAGTGAACTAAAAACATCACCTGATGGCAAAGAAATTTGATAGGACTGATCCAGATTTATTTTATCCAACCAGTGTTTTAAACTAATTACTGAAGAACTATTGGTGATTATATTGATTGTATTCATGATTATTCCTCCAAAAATGATTTGATTTGGTTACGTAACTGAATTGAAGCTTTTACATTTTTCCCATCTGAACCTACAGATACTGTCATATTATCATGAACCATAATAGCAGGAGAAACAAAGTCGGAATAACTGCTATCATCGGCAATATTAACCAAACAATTATATGCCTTTGCCTTATCGCTAATCCTGTGATTCAATTCATGGTCGTTGGTTGTTACATAAACCAACAAATGACCTTGCAGATCCCCATCCTGATATTTTCGTTCAATATACTCAACACCCTCTATCACCTTAATATCATCTAATATTTCAGGAGCTATAACCTTAAAACTATCAGTAAATCTTTTCAACAACTGAATTTTATGCAAGGCAACCTTACCGCCTCCGATAACCAGAATCTGCTGATTACTTATATTGATGGATATGGGTAAAAACTTCATTATATATCTTTTACACTAATTTGTATAATTATCTAAGTTCTCATTACGCTTTTCTTTAAATATAATCTGGCAACTACTACTTTGGGGTTTATTCCAAACCTACATAAACCATATTATTTTCTACTTTAACAGGATAAGTTTGTACTTCGTAATCTTCTCCCGATAAGCATTTTCCTGTTTTTAATGAAAAGCTTTTTTTATGAAAAGGGCATGCCACTTTGGGCTCATCTCCATCAGATCCAATAATTCCTCTGGATAAGGATTGCTGTTTTCTATGAGGACATTCATTATCCGTAGCATACCATTCGCTATCTTCCGCAAAATAATACACTGCAATTTGCTTACCTTCTATTAACACAGCCTTTCCGCCATTTGCTTCAAATAATTCTACCGGAGCTGCTTCTATCCATTTTATAGTTTTTGTTTCCATAATTGTCATGTTAGTTTTTGTTTGTTTACCAGTTTATTGGACGTTTTTGATCGCGCATTGGAGCAAACTTTATTGAATCGTCGGTTGCATCTGAATTTACAAATGGTCTGAATTTTTTAACCATTTCAGGATCCTCAATAACCATTTTCCATTCACAGGCATAAGTATCAATCAATTTACTCATATCACTCTCCAACTCTTCACCAATTCCAAGACAATCATCGATAACAACCTGCTTTAGATAATCCAATCCACCATCTAAATTATCCAACCATTTAGCTGTACGGGTCAATGGAGCTGCAGTTTTTACATAGTACATTAAAAAGCGATCCAGATATTTAATACAAGTATCCTCATCCAAATCAGTAGCAAACAATAAGGCATGCTTAGGATTAGCTCCACCATTACCACACACGTAAAGATTATATCCTTTTTCGGTAGCGATAATTCCAAAATCTTTTCCTCTGGCCTCAGCACACTCCCTGATACATCCGGAAACTCCTCCCTTAAGTTTATGCGGAGAACGTAATCCCTTATATCTGTTTTCTATTTTAATGGCAAATGAAACAGAATCCTGCTGACCAAAACGACACCATGTAGATCCTACGCAACTCTTAACCGTTCTCAAGGATTTTCCATAGGCATGACCACTTTCAAAACCAGCATCAATTAACTCCTTCCAAATCATTGGTAACTCTTCCACCCTTGCACCAAACATATCAACACGCTGTCCACCTGTTATTTTTGTGTACAAATCGTATTTTTTAGCCACCCGACCAATTACAATCAATTTATCAGGAGTAATCTCTCCTCCCGGAATTCTTGGAACAACAGAATAAGTACCTCCTTTTTGAATATTTGCCAAAAACTTGTCGTTAGTATCCTGAATTGGTGCATGTTTGGTTACATGCTCATTCCAAATACTTGCTAATAATGATGCTGATAATGGTTTACAGATTTCACAACCTCTTCCTTTTCCATACTTGGCCAATAACTCAGAAAAAGACTTTATTTCATTGATTTTGATTAAATCAAATAATTCTTGTCGCGTATATTCAAAGTGTTCACAAATCACTTTTTTAATCACTTTACCACTAGCCTCTAGCTTGGCTGTTAATAAATCATCCAACATGGGAACACAACCACCACAACCGGTTCCGGCTTTGGTTGACATTTTTAATTTACCTACCTGTGTAATATCAAACTCATCGATGGCATCAATCAATCTCTTTTTAGTTACATTTTCACAAGAGCAGATAACTGCATCATCAGGCAAATCCAATACACTTAATTCAAAACCACCTTCAGCATTTTTTATAATCAGTCCTTCCGGATTTCCAGGCAATTTTATTTTTGATGCATAGGTTTGATATAGCATATTGTAATCTGCCGTATCTCCAACCAAAATACCACCCAGTAAATATTTACTATCCTCAGAAACAAAAATCTTTTTATAGATGCCATTAGGAATATTATGGAAAGTGATGGATTTTGCTCCTTCAGTAACACCAAATGCATCACCAAAACTAGCCACTTCAATTCCAATTAGTTTTAGCTTGGTTGAAAGATCTGTTCCTTTAAATGCAGCCTCATTACCCAGCAGAATATTTGCGCAAACCTCAGCCATATCATAACATGGAGCCACTAACCCCCAAATAGATCCCAGGGCCAATGCACACTCTCCTATGGCAAAAATATTTGGATCAGTAGTTCTCATTGTTTCATCCACAACAATACCACCTCTTTCGCCTACATTTAACCCACATTCTCTGGCTAACTCATCACGAGGACGGATTCCGGCAGATACAATCACCATATCCGTTTCCAGAAAAGAACCATCTGTAAACTCCATTTCTGTCACTTTGCCATTTCCGCTAATTTGCTTGGTATTCTTATTTAGCAGAATATCCAGATTCAATTTCTCCAATTCGGATTTTAGCATATCAGAGCCTGCATCATCCAATTGACGTGGCATTAAACGAGGTGCAAATTCAATCACACTTGTTTTTAAACCATCATCCATTACTGCTTTTGCGGCCTCCAAACCTAATAACCCTCCACCTATAACAGCAGCAGATTTTGCCTTAGAAACATAACTTTTGATGGCATCTAAATCATCAATTGTTCTATATACAAATACACCTTGCTTATCAACTCCAGGAATAGGAGGAACAAAAGCAGATGATCCTGTAGCCAGTACCAGCATATCATAATGATATCGATCGCCGTGAATATTAATTACCGCTTTGGCTTCACGATCGATGCTTGCTATCTTATAACTTGTTTTAAGTTCTATATTATTATCCTCATACCATTTTCGGGGTGCCATTTTCAAATCATACACAGAGGTTCCTGTATAATAATCAGTAAGATGCACTCTATCATAAGCAGCCCATGGTTCTTCACCAAAGACAGTCAGGTCAAAAATACTATCTAATCCTTTTGCAATAAATTTTTCACAGAATTTGTAGCCGGTCATTCCATTTCCAACCACAAGTAATTTCTTTTTTGCACTCATTTTCAAAGTTTTTAGTTGCCTGTGACACTACACAAGCTTTGGCGTTTTAAATTTTTCAATCATCATGGTTATCTCAGGCTTACAACTACCGCATCCGGTTCCGGCATTGGTTTCTTGGCAAATAACCTTTAAGTCTGTAATCCCTTTATCAATGATTTCCTGAATATTTCCTTCTCCCACATTATTGCACGAACACAATACTTTTCCCTTAACTTCTACTGCTTTTGTGTTACCTCTTAAAAGCGTTTTCCTTTTTGCAAACAATTCAGTTTTAGATTGAATCAGGTTTTTAAATTCTCCAAATTCGGTTCTGTCTCCCATTAATACAGTACCTACCATTTTATCTTTATGAATGATACATTTTTTATAGTATCGCATTTTTTTATCGAGAACAACAATCTCTTCGAACTCATCATCATCTGGCGTATTTACCATTCCAACAGAACAAAGCTCAATTCCCGGGAACTTTAATATATTCATCAGTGTTGATCCTGAATAATGCGCCATTGGATCACCTGACAGGTAAGCTGATAAAATTTCTGCCTGTTGCTCTGCTGCTGATGTAATTCCATAGACATTCCCTTTAAATTCAGCAATCTCTCCAATGGCATAAACTCCCGGTTCTGAAGTTTCAAAATGTTCATCAATGACTACTCCCCTGTTCACATTTATTCCTGCCTCTTTCATTAATTCAACGTTAGGTTTAGTTCCGATGGCATAAACAAGTGCATCAGTAATAATTTCTTGTTCAGATCTTAATGCAATATTTACTTTACCATTCTCCAATTTTTGAGTTGAAACAATCTCATCTTTCAGGAATAACTCCACATCCATTTCATTAATGGTATCACTCAACATCTGACTTGAAATCTCATCGAGTTGTTTATCCATTAATCTTGAATTACGGTGAATTACATTTACTTTAATACCAAACTCCAATAATGAACTGGCAATCTCTAATCCCAACAAACCTCCTCCTACAATAGTAACAGAGTCTTTTCCTTCCATACTCTTTTTCAACCGATCAGCGTCTTCTCTGCTACGAATTGTAAAAGTGCTTTTAAAATCAATATTTATTCCAGGAGGCACATTAGGCCTTGATCCAGTACAAACTATTAATTTATCATACAGATGTATATTTCCTGAGGCATCCTCAATTGTTTTTTCTTCTTTATTAATTTTTACAATAGGTGTTGATGGATGCAATTCAATATTCCAGTCGAACAGATCACTTTCCTTATGCTTTTGGATATCTTCCCAGCTTTTATGCTCAGTTAAATATTCAGGAAGTAAGATTCGATTATAAAAAGGGTGCTTCTCTTTGGAAAAAACTACAATTTTATCATCAACATTTTTATTTCTATAATCTGAAATAAACTGATAAGCTGCTGCACCTGCGCCAATTAAAACTATTTTTTCGGCAGTCTTAACATACTTCTTTACCTCAACTGCAGAGAACTTAAAATCGGGTTCCTTTGATTTTGGATCAACAATAGTACTGGTTAAATTATTTGCTCGAATAACATCAGAATTTAGGATCTTTCCCCAATGCATAGGTAGAAAAACCACACCTTGCTTAATTTGATCTGTAACCACAGCTTTAACTCTTACCTTCCCCCTTGGATTCTGGATTTCACAAATATCTCCATCTTTGATATTTCTGTTTTCTGCATCCTCAGGATGAATTTCTAAAAATGGTTCTGCAATGTGCTTATTCAGCTTTGATAACTTCCCGGTTTTCGTCATGGTATGCCACTGATCTCTGATCCTTCCTGTTGTAAGAACTAATGGATACTCTGAATTAATAGGTTCCGATTGATTATCCATTTCTACTGCAAAAATGTTTGCCTTTTTAGATGGCGTATAAAAAAGCTTATCTGTAAATAATCGTTCGTCTCCACTTTTTGCACCTTCTTTAAACGGCCATTGAGCTGACTGATGAGTCTTCAGGTAATCGTAAGTCAATCCTGAAATATCAATATTAGTATTTTTAGTTAATCCTTTATGTTCATTGAACACACTTTCACAACTATCAAAATCCATATTCTCAAATCCCATTCTTTGCGCAAAGTCAAGCAAAATCTCCACATCTGCACGAGCTTCTCCCGGAGCAGAAATTACCTTAGTCAAATAGCTAATCCTTCTGTCAGAATTTGTCATTGTACCCTCTTTTTCAAGCCACCCGGCAGCTGGCAGCACAATATCAGCCAGATGAGTCGTTACCGCATTTTTTGAAATATCCTGAACTATTACTAACTCAGCTTTCTTTAATGCCTCCTCTACTTTTTTAGAGTTGGGTAGACTAACCAGTGGATTTGTACACATGATCCAGATTGCTTTTAACTTTCCTTCCAGAATAGCATCAATCATTTGTGTAGCTGTATAACCAGGCTTTTCAGGAATAGAATCTACTTTCCAATAGTCAGCCACTTCTTTTCTATGCGCCGGATTCATTAAATCACGATGTGCGGGTAGTAAATTGGCCATTCCTCCAACTTCACGTCCCCCCATTGCATTGGGTTGTCCTGTTAATGAAAATGGACCGTTACCTGGTTTACCAATTTTACCGGTAATAATTGATAAATTCAGTAACGAAAGATTTTTATTAACCCCAATACTGCTTTGATTTAATCCCATGGCCCACATAGAAATAAATCCTTTTGCTTTGCCTATTAACTCAGCTGCTTCTACAATTAAATCTACTGGAACATCACATTCATAAGCCAAAAACTCAAGACTTAAATTATCTAATTGCTTTTTAAGATCATTATATCCTGCAGTATACTGAGCAATAAATTCTGTATCGCAATAACCTTCATCCACCAGTACTTTTGCAATAGCATTGTTCAAAAACACATCAGTTCCTGGTTTTAACTGAAGATGAATATCAGCCATAATAGCAGTTTGCGTTTTCCTTGGATCAGCAACTATAATTTTTACTTCTGGATTATCCTGCTTATGTTGCTCAATTCTTCTGAATAAGATAGGATGACACCAGGCTGGATTTGCTCCTGTAATAAAAATTGTGTCCGACAATTCTATATCATTATAAGATACAGGAACAGCATCTTCACCCAAAGCCATTTTATAGCCCACTACGGCAGAGCTCATACATAGCCTCGAGTTCGTATCAATATTATTTGTTTTAATACAAGCCTTAGCCAGCTTATTCACAACATAATATTCCTCAGTTAAACATTGTCCGGAAACATAAAACCCTACTGAATCAGGACCATATTTATTAATAAATGATTTAAATGAACTGGCAGCTTTAGATAAAGCCTCATCCCATGAAGCTCTATGTAATTCTTCATTTTTTGAGTTTCGTACCAGCGGATAGAGAATGCGATCAGATATATCATTTACAACATGTCCTAATCCCAGGCCTTTTGAACAAAGCATGCCCTTATTAACAGGATACGATTTATTACCTGAAATTTGTATATTGTTATGATTATCCTTGTGGATCGATATACCACAACCGACACCACAATAGGAACAAGTTGACTGATATTTTTGCATGGTTTGTACTATTAAAAGCCATACGTTGATTAATCGTTTGATTAAAAAGCGCATGCTTTGGTTTCAAACTAATATCAGAATCAACTTAAAAGTAAGTAATTGTAAGTAGAAGCAAATATACAATTAAAAAGTTATAATAAAAGAGTTTCACCTCTTTTATGCTTAATTTTAAAATATTTTTAGTTTTTTAGGGGGTATAAATACAAATATTAACAATTTTACAATGACAGGTATAATAATTACAGGGGGTAAAAGCCAAAGATTACAAAAAGATAAAGCAACTTTTATTTTTAACTCAAAAGCTCTTGCACAATACAGCAGTGACTTACTAAAAACATATTGCGAGCAAATTATAGTTGCAAGTAATAATATAAATCATTCCGTTTTTGGAGATATCAGAGTTCAAGACGAAATTGGAGATGGGCCAATAGCAGGATTATATTCGGGTTTAAAGGCCAGCAGTAAAGATTGGAATATTATTTTACCTTGTGACACGCCTTATATAAATGACAAGGTAATTGATGAGTTAATTTCAAACAAAGAAGATTTTGATGCTATTGTAGCTGTTGACGCCAATAATAAGGTTCATCCTTTAATTGGGATTTACAATAAATGTGTTATTACTATTATTAAAGATCAAATAAACAATAACAGATACTCTATCATGAATCTTTTGGAACGTATCAACACCAAATATGTTAAGTTTAATGATAGCTCCAGCTTTAAAAATCTAAATACGATAAATGACATCAATGAAGAAACTAAATAATACAATCTTGGTTTGTGGTTCAGGCAAGAATGTTGGTAAAACAACCTTATCCTGTCTTTTAATTCAGCATTATCAAAGATTAGGAAAAAAGGTATATGCCATTAAGACTTCTACTCATTTACATCCTCTTGATAAAGACGAAGATATTATTGATCAGTCAGAAGATTATGCCATTGTAAAAGAAAGAAGAGATAACCAAAAGGACAGCTCTTTAATGCTAAAATCAGGCGCTATTGAAAGTTACTATATACAATCATCTAAAGATAAGTTATTTGGCTTATTTGAATCTGTATATAATACTATCAATTCTCCAAACCACATTATCATATGTGAGTCAGGAAGCTTGCGTGATTATTTTATACCCAGACTTTTTATTTTTGTTACCGGAGAGCATGCTTCAAAAAATATGCAGTACAAACCTCTAGCTGATTTTATTTTGTATCCAGAAACAGATTTTAATAAGTCCGATATTTTAAATGTTTCTTTTCTCAAACAACTAAAACTTAATGAGCATGATGATGGTGTGGAGTAGAACAATTACAATTATTTCCCCATTCACTTGTTCCATCTGAATAAAATTCATGTTTCCATATTGGAGCCTCATGTTTTACTCTGTCAATAATATATCTGTTTGCCTCATATGCTTCTTGCCTGTGTGCAGATGATGTCAGAACAACCACTGCAGTTTCACAAATACCAACCTTACCAACTCTATGAATACATTGAGCATATTGTAAATCCCATTTTTCTTTGGCCTCATCGATGATCTTTAAAATCGTTTTTTCAGCCAAAGGAACATAAGCTTCATAATCTATATAAAGTACATCCTTTCCATTATTAAGATCCCTTACATCTCCACTAAACATTACAATAGCTCCTGACCTTCGGTGCTTTGCCTTTACATATTCTGCTGCGACATCTATATCACTAGAAGTTATATATTGATTCATCTACTTATTCATTTTATTTATTGGATATAAGTAACTGATATACAACCTCTCATCCAACAACAATTATTAAATCCTTCTTTCAAAAATATAATCATCCCCCACTTGATGGAGGAATGACAAAAATCTCAATATTTTCGTAAAGAGATGTTTGAATATCAACAAACTCTTCATTTACCGCAATCCTGGAATTATTTAACAGTCCCAATGAAGAAGGATTTTCTTTTTTTAGAGACGAGATAACATCTTCAATTGTTTTTTCGTCTGTTACTTTAAAATCTATCGAATTGGGAAATATCCGTGTCAATCCGGCAAAAAAATGTATTTTAATCATATTCTAACCTCCAATATTAATCATACTCATTTCATTCCCTATAAATCTATCAGCTTGTTTCTGTTTTAAAGCCTGATCTAATTCAGCCTTGATTGGCATACCGGATTTTATTTTTTTCATAATAGATATACCTTGTGTTGCACTAATACAACCATAGATTTTTCCTGAACTATCCAACCTTAGTCGATCACAATCAGAACAGAAAGGTTCTGTTTCATTAGCTATAATTCCAAATGAATAATCTAATTTATCTATCTCCCAATAATTAGCAGTAGATGAAACAATTCTTATTTTTTTATGAATCGAATATTGATTTTTTATTATATCTAACATCTCATTCTGAGATAAAAAATACTCTTCATAATTATGATGAAGATAGCCCATTTTCATCAACTCCATAAATCGAACGGGTATACCATGCTTTATTCCAAACTGAAGTAAAGGTATTATCTGATTATCATTAATTTCCTTTAGTATTACAGAGTTTAGTTTAACATCCAATCCACATTCCATTGCGGCATATATACCTTGCAAAGTATTATCCAGAAAATTCTTGCGGGTCATTTTCAGAAATACATCACGATCAATGGCATCCAAAGAAATATTTACTGATTTTAATCCAGCATCTTTTAATTTAGGCGCCAACTTTTTAAGGTAAAATGCATTAGTGGTTAATCCAATATCTTCGATACCTAATAGCTTTATCTCCCTAATTAATGTTGCAATATTGGGCTGCAATAATGGTTCTCCACCTGTTATTCTTACCTTTTCCAACAATAAATCAGAATGAAGCTTCTTAACTATTTCAATAGTATCGCTTACAGATAAAACCGGATTCAAGAATTTCCTTAATTCACTTGTATGATTTTCAGGAACACAGTATTTACATGCCATATTACATGAATTTGTCACACTAATTCTTAGTTTCTTAAATCTTCTTTTATCCATACTTGATATAAAAAAATCACTTTTTCACTTTTTGATGAACGAATAAAGTCAAAATTTGTTTAATATCATACATCTTTTAAAAAAGTAAATTATAACCCTTAAAATAAACACAAGGCAGAGATAATTATTACTATTTATAGCAACGAAGTCATTATAAATACGTGCATACATTAAAAAAATGATTCAATTAAAAAATAATACATGTAAAACATGTGATAATCTTAATTGCTTAATTAAAAGACACATTACAGAACCTAATATTGAAGAGTACCTCGAAAGCAAAAACACTTTGATCTGTAAAAAAGGACAAAATGTAATTATTGAAGGCTCTCCAATTCACGGTATGTACTTTGTTTTGTCTGGAAGCATAAAAGTGTACAGCACAGGAATTAATGGCAGAGAACAAATCCACCGCTTTGTCACTAAAGGTGAAATGTTAGGTCAACGTGGTTTTAGTTCAAGAAAATACTACCCTATTGGTGCTTCTGCACTTGAAGACAGTGTTATTTGCCACTTCACACTGGAAAACCTGAGTAAAATGCTTCAATCTATACCAAAAGTTGCCTACGAATTTATGGTCTATTACGCTGAAGAGTTAAATAAGAGCGAAACAAAAGTTAGGATGTTTGCTCATATGACTGTAAGAGAAAAAGTTATAGACGCACTTCTTTATATAAACAGAAAGTTTGGCCAGACTAATCACATTTTAAATGTACAATTAAGCAGAAAAGAGATCGCTGATTTTGCTGGCACAACAGAAGAGCAAGTAATTAGAATCATTTCTTCCTTAAAAAAGGAAGGAATAATTAAAAATATTGGTAAAAAAATTGGAATTCCTAATATAGAAAAGCTTAAAAAGGAAATAGATGAGCATCATTTCTTCATTCAAAGCTAATCAATTACCTTCTATAAATAAACTACTTACAATACAAACCTGCTTTTTAGCAGGTTTTTTTATGCTTTATAGTCATGTTTTTTCATGCTAAAAAGACTATTTATTTATACCTATTTACATGTTTTTATTGTATACATAACCATACTTTTACAACATAGAATCAAAGTTAAAAGTAGGTTATTGTAAGTACAACGTGCAACGGCACATTAACAGAGACGATTTTCCTTATTAGTTATTAATGAAAATTAAAACGTCCGGAAAATCTAAATCTGTATTCGAAATCTAATTTACTAACAGTTCTTATCTATTTATAAAATAGTATCAGATCAGTTATTAGACTTAACGTAAAAACCGAAACAAATGAAAAATTTATTTTTATTACTCTTAGCTTTATTCTATTTAGGAACCATTAAAGCTCAATTATCTTTTGATGGTCAGTACAGAGCTCGTGCCGAAGTACGCAATGGATTTAAAACACCCATAATTGAAGGACAGGAACCTGCTGCCTTCATTGAGCACAGAGCTCGCTTAATAGCAGGTTATAAAAAAGAAAAAGTTGGATTTAAAATGTCTATTCAGGACATAAGAATCTGGGGAGAAACAGGCCAGATTAATAAATCAGATCAACTTTTAAGTGCCCATGAAGCATATGGAGAATATTACGCTTCAGATAAATCAACATTCAGAATTGGACGTCAGGAAGTAATTTATGATGACCACCGTTTTTTAGGTAGTCTTGACTGGGCTATGCAAGGAAGATCCTTGGATGCAGCAAGATATATGTATAAAAATGAGTCAACTCAGTTTGATGTGATGATAAGCTGGAATCAGGCTGGCTACGGTGATGGAAGTCCTGAACCTGCAAAATTAACAGGTAATGAATATAGTATTACTACCGGAGGTGGATCTAACACCCGCATATTTAATTTAGGTTTACCTAAGAGTCAACAAATGGTATATTATAAAAAGAGCTTTGGTAAAGGTTCATTAGGTATTATGCTTGAAAATGACATCTATAATTCAGCTTCTGTTGATAATGAAACATATAGTAATATTACACTGGGAATAACTCCAACCTTTAAAACTGACAATCTAAAATATGGAGGACAGTTTTTTTATACAGGAGGCACAGCTAATAAAATTGATGATGGTAATGGCGGAGTAACCAAAATTGACTTATCAGGCTTTATGATTAATGCTTATATACAAGCCACTAAAGTAACTGGATCCCCTCTAATTGGATTTGATTACCTTAGTGGAGATGACTCAAGCACAGGCGATAAAGTTGAAGGATGGTCTCCAAAGTACGGAACAAATCATAAATTTTATGGTTTCATGGATTACTTTTATGTTGGAAACGGACACGGCGGAGGAAATGAGAACAGTGCCGGTTTAGTTGACATATATTTAAAGACTGCATTTAAGTTGGGTAAAAAAAGCAGTTTACTGGCTCATCTTCACCACTTTTTATCTGCTGAAGAAAGAGTAAACTCAAGTACAGGAGAAAGTTATGATGGTTCTTTAGCTACTGAAATAGATTTGGTCTATACTAGAAAATTATCTCCTGAGCTAGCTTTAAAAGCAGGATACTCTCAAATGTTTGGAATTTCAGACACCATGAAACAGTTGAAACTGGGTAATCCAACTCAAGACATTCAAGGAATGCAATCATGGGCCTGGTTAATGGTTGCATTTACCCCAAAATTCTTATAATATTAAAACACATTATTATTAATGTTGGTCATAAAACGAACAAGAATTCAACTGACCATTTTAAATTTTAACGAGATGAAGAAAATAAATATATTATCACTAGCACTTGTATTAGGTTTTATAGCTTTCTTAAGCTCTTGCGGAGGTGGATCTTCAAAAAAGGAAACCACAAGCAGCTCAAATGAAGAATCGAGCTCTTCAGAATTACTTATTGAAAAACCACAGTTAACATTTGGTTTTATAAAGTTAACAGATATGGCTCCTTTAGCTATTGCAAAAGAACTTGGGTATTTTGAAGATGAAGGTTTATTTGTAACAATTGAAGCTCAAAGTAACTGGAAAAACGTTCTTGACAGAGTAATAGATGGAGAACTGGATGCATCACACATGCTTGCCGGTCAACCTATTGCTGCTTCTGCAGGTTTTGGACGTCAGGCTAATCTGGTAACTCCATTTTCGATGGACCTTAATGGAAACGGAATCACTGTTTCAAATGCAATTTGGGACGAGATGAAAAAGCATGTTCCAGAGGATAGTGAAGGTAAACCAGTACATCCAATTAAAGCAGATGCTCTAAAACCAGTTGTTGATTCTTATAAAAAATCTGGCAAAACATTTAAAATGGGTATGGTATTCCCTGTATCAACTCATAATTATGAAATCAGATATTGGTTAGCCGCTGCAGGTATTCACCCGGGAATGTATACTGCTGATAATATTCAGGGACAAGTCGACGCAGAAGTATTACTATCTGTTACTCCTCCACCACAAATGCCTGCAACACTTGAAGCAGGAACTATTTACGGATATTGCGTTGGGGAACCATGGAACCAACAAGCTGTTTTTAAACAAATTGGAGTTCCTGTAGTTACAAACTATGAAATTTGGAAGAACAATCCTGAAAAAGTATTTGTAATGACTGAAAAATTCATTTCTGAAAATCCTAATACAGCTGTTGCTGTTACAAAAGCATTGATCAGGGCGGGAAAATGGTTAGATGAACCTGCAAACAGAGGCGAAGCTGTTGGTATACTATCAAGACCTGATTATGTAGGTGCAGATTCAATTGTTATTGCAAATTCAATGACTGGAACATTTGAGTTTGAAAAAGGAGACAAAAGATCATTACCTGACTTTAATGTATTTTACAAGTATAATGCAACCTATCCATTTTATTCTGATGCCATTTGGTTCTTAACACAGATGCGTCGCTGGGGACAAATTCCTGATGCAAAAGATGAAGCATGGTATCACAATGTTGCGAAAAAAGTATACAAACCTGAAATTTGGAAAAAGGCAGCTGAGTTGTTAGTGAAAGAAGGTAAAATTCCTGCAGCAGATATTCCTGCTACCGATGGATACAAACCTGCAACTACAGATTTTATTGACGGAACTGAATTCGATGGTAAAAAACCTCTTGAGTATTTAACTAAATTCTCAATTGGAAATAAAGAATAATACATTGTTTAAAATATAATCCAGGAACAACAGAGTAATGGGTTTTTAGTTGGTGACACAGGAAAGGTATTTTTAATCCGGAATTTGGAAATACCTTTCCACCACAACTAACATGCTCTGATTGTATTAACATCCAACTAAAAACATTAACAACTATGGAATCAAAAATAATAAAGGCTTTTAAATGGGTAGGTTTAGGTTTTTTCGAGCCACTCATTAAGCTCATTCAGGGTAAAGAGGTAGAAAAAAACATACGTTTGGTATTTAAAAAGATAATTGTACCTATTCTATCTGTATTCATATTTTTAGGCGTTTGTAATTTTGGGGCTGATTATTTATATAAAATTGAACGAGAAAGAAAGATTGAAAAAACTCGTCAGGTTCAAGGAGATGAAGCGGCCTTACAAATGCAGGAGTGTATTGATTCAGGCGAACCGAGTTGCAAACCCAATTCCCTACCTTCACCAGAAGATGTAAAAAATGGTGCTATAGCTCTTTGGAAAGATCATCAATCTATTGCAGTAAAAAAAGCTGAGTTCAAAGAAAAAACAGCTGCAATTAATGAAAAAAGAGAAAAACAAGGGCTTGATCCAATAGTATATACAGGTAGACCATCTTTTGTAGATCAAATACTTACAAGTTTAGAAACTGTATTTGCAGGATTTTTATTGGCTGCGCTTTTGGCAATACCTGCCGGAATTGTGCTTGGTTTGAGTGAAACTCTAAGAACATCTTTAAACTGGATTATCCAAATACTAAAGCCTGTATCACCTGTAGTATGGTTATTATTAGTTTCTATGGTAGTAAAAACAGTACTCGCCAATTCAGATTCAGACAAGGCATTTATCATATCATTTATCAGTGTTGGATTATGTAGTATGTGGGCAACACTTGTAAATACAGCAATGGGTGTATCATCTGTAGATAAGGATTATCTTAACGTTTCTAAAGTACTACGTTTAAGTGTACTTAGCAATGTCTTTAAGGTTGTACTTCCTGCATCTATCCCAATGATTTTTACTGGATTACGCATTACACTTTCTGTGGCATGGATGGTATTAATTGCTATTGAATTACTTGCTCAAAGTCCGGGATTAGGTTCTTTTGTTTGGGAAGAATTTCAAAATGGAGCCAATGATTCTAATGCAAAAATTATTGTTGCCATGTTCGTTATTGGATTCATCGGATTTCTATTGGATAGAATCATGATGTTTATTCAAAAACTTGTAAGCTTCGAAAACAATTAATGAACTAAAAAACAATTGTTATGGCAGCATTTTTAGAGTTACGAAATGTATCAAAATCATATGGTTCAGGAGACAAAAAAGTTGAAGTTTTAAAAAACATCAACCTGACTATTGAAGAAGGTGAATTTATTGCTATTGTTGGCTTTACTGGCAGTGGAAAAACAACTTTGATCAGTTTAATTGCAGGTTTAATTGAACCTGACGAAGGAGAGATTCTTTTAAAAGGAGTAAAAATTAATGGTCCGGGTCCCGACAGAGGTGTAGTATTTCAGAATTATTCATTATTACCATGGTTATCTGTTCAAGGAAATATTGATTTGGCAGTAAAACAGGTCTTTCCTAAACTAACTTCAGTACAAAGGACTGAGCATGTAAAGAAATTTGTAGAAATGGTAAACCTTTTACCTGCACTTCATAAAAAGCCTAGTGAACTTTCGGGAGGTATGAGACAGAGGGTTTCCGTTGCACGTGCTTTAGCAATGGATCCTGAGATATTACTATTGGATGAACCATTAAGCGCACTGGATGCTCTGACAAGAGGGTCTTTACAGATGGAAATTGAAAAGATCTGGAGAGAATCGAAAAAAACGGTAATGCTTATAACCAATGATGTTGACGAAGGAATATTACTGGCTGACAGAGTGATTCCGTTAACTCCAGGTCCTAAAGCCACCTTAGGCACACAATTCAATATTGGATTTGACAGACCAAGAGATAAAACAGCCATTAATGCTGATCCCAACTTCAAAAAAGAACGTAATGCCATCATAGCATATCTTGATGAAGTAGGTGAGCATAGAAATAGCAGCAATAAAGAGGAGTTTGTTTTACCAGACATAAAACCTCAGTTAAAGAGAAAAAAGATATTTGTAATAAACCGATAAAACTTTAAGCTATGGAAACAGCAACATCAGAAAAAGTAATGTTGGAATGCGTAAAGCTAAAGAAATCCTACCCTGTAAATAATGGAGAGTTCGTTGTTCTTGAAGATTTTCAATTACAAATAAAAGAAAAAGAATTTATCTCAATCATTGGTCATTCAGGATGTGGAAAATCTACCCTACTGACCATGATCGCAGGATTAAACGAAGTAACATCCGGTAAAATATTACTTGATGCAAATAAAATTCAGGGAGCCGGACCTGACAGAGCAGTTGTTTTTCAATCTCCAAGTTTATTTCCCTGGATGACAGCTTTAGAGAATGTAATGTTAGGAGTGAAACAAGTATTTGCACATGCCACTAAAAAACAACGTGAAGATATTTGCAAATATTATCTTGATAAAGTAGGTTTAAGCGATGCTTTTCATCAGAAGGCACGAAGTTTATCTCAAGGAATGCAACAGAGGGTTGGAATTGCCAGGGCATTTGCACTTAAACCCAAAGTATTATTGCTTGACGAACCGTTTGGAATGCTAGACTCCATGACAAGAGTTGAACTTCAGGACGTTTTAATTGATGTATGGGCAAAAGAAAAAATAACCGCTGTTATGGTAACCCATGATGTTGATGAAGCTATCTTTTTATCAGATAGAGTCATTATGATGACTGGTGGTCCGTATGCTAAAGTAGGTGATATTGCACATATTAATCTTCCACGTCCGCGACACAGAAAAACAACTATTGAAGATCCGGAGTTTTACAAACACCGTCAGCATTTATTAGATTTCCTTGACCATTAATGACAAAATATATGGTAAAAGCAGAATGTAAAAGTTGTGAGAACGATAATTGTTTGATAAGAAAACATATTGGAAAGGATAGTCTAAAAACCTTTATTACCCAAAAGAATTCATTTGTATGTCAGTCAGGACAACAGTTTATCCTTGAAGGAGCACCTGTGAGCGGTTTATATTTCATATATAAAGGCAGTGTAAAAGTTTATAAGCAAACAGATCTGAAAAATTCTCAGATTATCCGTTTTTCTAAAGATGGAGAAATTGTCGGACACAGAGGATTTGGTACAAACTATGTTTATGATATCAGTGCCAGTGCATTATCTGATACTACATTATGTCATTTCAACACAGAAATTTTAATTGAAATGTTACATAAAACACCGGAACTCATGTTTGATTTCATGCTTTTTTATGCTGATCAGCTGCAAAAAAGTGAATCCAACGCTAAACGTTTTGGCAAAATGACTGTTAGAGATAAAGTAATTAACGGTTTGTTATTTATAAAGCGTAAATTTGGTCAATCAGACGGCTTTTTTAATCTGACATTATCAAGAAAAGACATCGCTGAATTTGCAGGAACCACTCAGGAACAAGTAATAAGAGTTGTTTCAGCCTTAAAAAAAGAAGGATTACTGGTAACTCAAGGAAAAAAAATTGGCATACCTGATATGCCTAAAATAGAAGCCGAGTTAAGTGAAAATGGCTACTTTCTTGAAGGATAAAAAAGTCAAATGATTATTGTATAATTTGATTTTTACCAGATGATAACATTTCAGGATGCCATAGAAAAAATAAAAGCAACAGCTTTGACTTTGCCTCAAAAACAAGTCGCATTAAACGATTCATTATTCAGTGTTGTTGCAGAAGATATCTGTTTTGATATGCCTATGCCTCCATTTGATAAATCTGCGATGGATGGCTATGCCTGTGCCCGAAATGACATTATGAAATCACTTAGTGTTATCGACACAATTTATGCCGGCAAACAAGAAATTCCTGAATTAAAACCGGGAGAATGCGTTAAGATCATGACAGGAGCACCTGTTCCTAAAGGTGCTGATATAGTTTTTATGAAAGAAGACTCGGAAGTCATTGATGACAATACCGTTAGATGTTTAAATCACCATTCAAAAAACAATATCTGTTATCAGGGAGAAGATATATCTAAAGGTGATCTGCTAATAAAAAAAGGCACTCTTCTGGAAGCTAAACACGTGCCCATATTAGCAGGAGGAGGCTACCATCAAATTAGCGTATACAGTCAACCTGAAATTGGCATATTTACAACCGGTAGTGAGTTGGTAGAACCTAATCAAATTCCGGGTATAAATCAAATACGTAATAGTAATGCATCTCAAATAATAGCACAATTAAAGTCTTTATCATTAAAATCGAGATATTTCGGTATTATAAAAGATGATATCGATACTTTAAAAAGAGAATTAAATGATAAACTTGAAGGACTGGAGGTCTTAATTATGAGTGGAGGTGTTTCGGTTGGCGAATTTGACCTTGTTCCTGATTTATTGAAAGAACTTGGTTTTAATATTGAAATAAGCAACACTGCAATACAACCCGGCAAGCCCATGGTTTTTGCTCGTAAAGACAACAAATATGTTTTTGGATTATCCGGAAATCCGGTTGCATCTTTTATTCAATTTGAATTATATGTAAAACCATTCTTGTTTAAACTTCAAGGATATGATTACAATCCCTTAAGATTTAAACTTCCATTAAAAAATGATTTTTTAAGAAAGAAAGGTGACCGATTGCTATTGGTTCCTGCTTGCATTACAAATGAAAATACTGTTGAACCTATTCCATTTCATGGATCTGCACATATCAGTGCACTACTAAATGCTGATTGTCTGATTGAAATACCCATCGATACAACAGAAATTAAAAAAGATCAATTAGTAAGCATAAGACTTTTGTAGTTAATGAAGAAATTATCACACATAAATAATCAAGGTGAAGCAAACATGGTTGATGTAGGTGAAAAACCTGATCAGCAAAGAATAGCCAGTGCTAAAGGCATCATTTATCTTCAATCTGAAACTCTTGATTTGATAAATGACAATTTAATGAAAAAAGGAGACGTACTCGCCACAGCACGAATTGCGGGAATTCAGGCAGCAAAACAAACTTCAGCCTTAATACCGCTGTGTCATACAATTATTTTAAATAAGGTCTCAGTAGATTTTAATATCGTTAAAGATGGCATTGAGGTATCTTCAGAAGCAAGATGCAATGGCAAAACCGGAGTAGAAATGGAAGCTCTTACTGCTGTTAGCATGGCTTGTTTAACTATTTATGACATGTGCAAAGCAGTTGACAAACATATGACAATTGGGAATATTCACCTTGTAAACAAAGAAAAATTATAATGGCTATCAATAACTTAAAAGTTAAGGTAATCACGATGAGTGACAGAGCCTACAAAGGTGAATATGAAGATAAAAGTGGTGTGCTTGCCTGTAATTTATTTTCTCAGTTTTTTACACAAGAGGATATAACAACGGAAATAGATTCAATAATTCTGCCGGATAGCGAAGAAGATTTAAGAAAAAATATATTATCTGCGATTAAGGAGATGGATATTATCTGTGTAACAGGAGGAACCGGATTAGGCCCTAAAGATATTACTCCTGATGTTATAAAACCCATGCTTACTAAAGAAATCCCTGGTATAATGGAATACATACGCACTAAATACGGAGCTATTTTTCCTAATGCACTATTAAGTCGTGGTATTGCCGGGGTAATTGATCAAACGCTTATTTATGCCATACCTGGAAGCCCTAAAGCTGTTAGCGAATATCTTGATATTATACTTCCAACCATTGTGCACTCCATAAAAATGCTTAACGGAGAAGGACATTAACAAATTACTAATATAAAAAGAACCATTCTTCTAAAACTATAAAAGAACGGCTCTTCCAACATACTCTACATTGACCAAATGCAAAGATTTTACGTAATTTCAAAAAATGCAAACTTCTGCGTTACCCTACAAATTCAAATTCCTCATTTACTACTGTAAACTCTGATATTCGAATTGGCTTGCGCCTTGAATTTCACTAATTTTAGAAATCCCTTTTTCTTGTTCTAATGAAGAACGGGTTCTTGTTCCTGTAGCTTTGATTTGAAGCCTTTGAGGAATCTCACCATATACTTCTTTAAAGATCTCAACTTCCTGAGGTGAGGTAAATATCACGCCCTTAAATTGATCTATATTTTGTTTTACAATACTATGATTTCGAACCTTTTGATATACTTGAAGTTTATCAACATTGTTCCCTAACTTTAATAATCCTTCGCGCAAAACACTGTTGGATTGGTCTGACCCTGGAATCAAAATATTTTCATTTACTACTCCTGCTTCTTTATATTTTTGAAGCATTGCTGAAGAGGTTTCTTCCTCTGTAAAAGGTTTTACTAATAAGCCTCTGTTTCTTAATGCTTCTGAAGTAGATTTACCTAGACAGTCGACTTTTATAGACCCTAAATGTCTTACATCCAAGCCTAATTCAAATAACAAATCAAAAAAGTACTGAACACTATATCTGTTGGTAAAAACAATACGATGATATTGATTAATATTCTTTATGGTTGACTTAAGAGAATCTGTTATACTTAATTGCTCAATATTAATTAAAGGAGTATGAACAATATTCCCATCCTTCTGCCAGTCGTTTACAGAAACACCTGTATACAACCATTTATCAGGATTATCCTGATATTCACGTGCTGTTTTTCCAACAATGATGATAGATGGTGATGGTAATCCTGAAGATTCATTCTTCAACTTTGCCAGGGTTCCTCTGTAAATCTGCTGATTTGCTTTTGAGGCATTGTGCACAATTCCTACAGGAGTATTTTCGTGCCATCCCTCTTCTATAATTCGTGCAGCTAACTCTTGTTGCTGCGAAGCACCCATATAAAATACCAATGTATCTGCTTTGGGAATTCGAAGTTTATTTAAATCATGCCCTGACAATAAAGCGACTGATGATGACAAAGACCTCTCTGTTAAAGGAATTACTGCAGATGCAGCTGCTGCAAAAGCACTGGTAATACCAGCAATAATCTCTGCATCAATCCATCTTTTAGCTAGGTAATGGTACTCTTCAGCTCCCCGTCCAAAAATCAAGGGATCACCCCCTTTGATACGAACCACATCTTTACCTTTTAAAGCCGCCTGATACATCAACTCATTAATCTTAGTCTGATCAAATTTATGAGCGCCTTTCCTTTTGCCTACATAAACCTTCTCTGCACAAAATTTTCTTAGATACTCCTGATCAATTAAATCATCGTAAAAGATAATATCTGCTCTAAGCAAATTGTATTCAGCCTTACGTGTAATTAAACCATAATCTCCGGGACCAAATCCTGCCAATGAAACACTTCCCCATTGCGGTCTTAAATCAAAATCTGAGAAAAGTATTTTTGCCTTTTCATCATTCTTTAATCCAATTACAACCAGGTAGTTTTGCAAAGAGATTTGATCTTTTTCCTCATAAAAAGAGGTATTACGAACTACGGCATATATCTCCAGATCATTATCTAATGGATAAGGAACATCCTGTCCTTCAACGATTGCCACAGAATCCTTTATTTCTAATAGTGAATTTAAAAAATCACCTGATGGCAAAGAAATTTGATAGGACTGATCCAGATTTATTTTATCTAACCAGTGTTTTAAACTTATTATGGATGAACTATTGGTGATTATATTGATTGTGTTCATGATTATTCCTCCAAAAATGATTTGATTTGGTTACGTAACTGAATTGAAGCCTTTACATTTTTCCCATCTGAACCTACAGATACTGTCATATTATCATGAACCATAATAGCAGGCGAAACAAAGTCGGAATAACTGCTATCATCGGCAATATTTACCAAACAATTATACGCCTTTGCCTCATCGCTAATCCTGTGATTCAATTCATGATCGTTGGTGGTTACATACACCAACAAATGGCCTTGCAAATCCCCATCCTGATATTTTCGCTCAACATACTCCACACCATCAATCGTCTTTATATCATCTAATATTTCAGGAGCGATGACTTTAAAGCTATCGGTAAATCTTTTCAACAACTGAATTTTATGCAAGGCAACCTTACCGCCTCCGATGACCAGAATCTGTTGATCACTTATATTGATGGATATGGGTAAAAACTTCATTATATAATATATTCTGGTTCTTTAGGTTTTTCTTTTCCTAGTTTAATTCTATTCCAAAGTCGCTCATGCCAGTAATACAAAAACAGCTTTGTAAATACTTCAACACCACTAATTGAGGCAGCCATACCAACCTTCCCGGTAATAAGGTAAGACACCAGAAAGGTATCTATAGTTCCTGTTACTCGCCAGGATATGGTTTTTATTAATGTCCGGTATCTTTTATCTTTCATTTCTTGCTATTTGCTATTAGCTGTTGGCTATTAATATCAATAAAGGGTTGGAAGTAATGGTTTAAAAGGCTGAAAGCCTTAAACATCACAACAAGGGGTATCACCCCTTGTTATAGTCAATATGTAAATCTCAGGCTGTAAGTCTGAAACTTATAGTTGATGTTTCAGACTTACAGCCTGAATGGGCATTTCGCTCATGGCCTTGGGGTGATACCCCAAGCTATGATGTATGAGGCTTTCAGCCTTTTGAAAAGGATAAATCCAACACTTGATTCGCATTATTAGTTTTTTTTTAATTTTGTATTGCCTCAAAAGAATATGAATTGCCCATTCAGGGCGCACTTAATTAATTCTATGATTGTACCCAATGCGCCACTGCGTTTGCATTGGGTTGAATTGAATGGGGCTTTCAGCCCATTATTACAATAAAAATCATCTAGAATTACTCATTAAACGCACACAAATAATCATAAGACTCTAATATAATTCAGACTGCATTTTGAAGACTGTTTACTGAAAACTAATGACTAATAATTTTCCACCTTTGGTTTTAGCTCTACAATCCCTTTTCTTCCTACAAAATCACCAAATCGCTCTCCGTTTTCTCGCTCTTCGGCATATTGCTTTAGAAGAACTTTTAATTCATCAAGAATCTCTTCCTCTGATAAAGTCTCTTTATATAATGTATTCAATCGATCGCCATTAAAGCTGGCTCCTAGGTACATATTGTATCTCCCCATCGATCTCCCAACAAAACCTATTTCACCTAAAAATGGACGACCACAACCATTAGGACAACCTGTCATACGTATTAAAATTTCATCCTCTGTCAGATTATTTTCTTCCAGAATAACATCAATCTTATCCATCAATTTTGGCAAATATCTTTCTGCCTCAGAAAAAGCCATTGTACAAGTATTTAGTGCCACACAAGCAATAGCATTTTTTCGTGCTTCACTCATTTTAGTACGAGGCCATATATCATATTGCTTTAAAAGCTGATCAATAACCAGTTTATCTTTATCATCAATAGCACCTAAAACTAAGCCCTGATTACCAGTCAAGCGGAAATCACACTTTTTTAGTTCAGCAATCTTGCGCAATCCGGTTTTCAATAAATAATCACCCTCATCTTTAACCCTTCCATGCTCAATATATAAACCAACATACCACTTTCCGTTTTGAGCCTGGTGCCATCCAAATAAATCGCCATTACGCTCAAATGTGAAAGGCTTAGCAGGATAAAAACCATAACCTAATCTATTTTCCAACAGATATTTAAACTTATCAACTCCAAGTCGGTCAATAGTATATTTCAAACGTGCCTGACGACGATTTTCTCTGTTTCCATAATCACGCTGTAATCTAACAATCTCTTCAACTACATCAATGGTTTGATGATATGGAATAAATCCTAAAATATTTCCTAAGCGAGGATAAGTTCCCGGCTCAGTAAAAGTCATTCCTAAACCACCTCCAACAGCAAAATTAAATCCTTCCAACTTGCCATCTTTTTCAATAGCGATTAAACCAATATCATTCGAGAACACATCTGTATCATTGTAAGGCGGTGTAGCAATGGCTATTTTAAATTTACGAGGCAGATAAGTTTTTCCGTAAATAGGCTCCTCATCCTGTTTTCCATCCAACAATAATTTTTGATCCAACCAAATTTCATGATAAGCAGAAGTCTTTGGCAAAAGATGATCACTTATTTCCTGAGCAATTTTATAGGCATCAGGAACTAAAGGCGAAATCGCTTCATTAGTAGTACACATCACATTACGATTCACGTCACCACAGGCAGCAATGGTATCCAATAGTGAATCATTAATTTTTGCCATGGTTTCTTTCAATTTTCTTTTAATAACACCATGAAACTGAAATGCCTGACGCGTAGTCAATTTCAAGGTATTATTGGCGTGAGTTTTTGAAAGCTCATCGAAAGCAATCCACTGATCAGCTGTGGCCAATCCACCTGGAATACGCACTCTAATCATAAAGCTATATAAAGGCTCTAATTTCTGTCCCTTACGTTCTGCATCCAAATCACGATCTGTTTGTTGATAACTACCATGAAATTTAATCAACTGCGTATCATCCTCGGCGATAGATCCGGTTGCTAAATCATTTAAACTTTTTTCAAGAGTACCTCTTAAATAATCACTCTGAGTTTTTATTCTTTCTACATCAGATGGATTCCATGATGGAAATATTTCTTTTTGTTTTGCTACTTCTGCCATTTTGATTTCGTATTAGTTGGTGGATATTTGGTTGTTGTTTTATTGTTGAATTGTTAATTTGATGAGTTGATAAGTTGTGTATTAAGGTCCAAGTTGCAAACTTGAACCAGTTAATGTGACACTTACCTCATGTTTTGATTATCAATTCAACAAATCAGCAACTTAACGTTTTAACTTTCTTTACTCCTTGCTCAGGCTCGGCATAGCGTCTCGCTATGTCGTTTTCCTTTATGGTTTGTACTTTCAACTATGTACTTATTAGTAAACATCTTCCTGAAAACGTCGGCTGCTTTTAACTTCTTTAAAATAATCAGCAGCTTCTCTTACTGAAACATTACCATGTTCTACAATAATATTTACAAGCTCTTTCTTTACATCTTTAGCCATTCTATTCATATCGCCACATAAATAGAAGTAAGCTCCTTCTTTAATCCACTGATAAATTTGTGCTCCATTTTCTCTCAAACGATGTTGCACATATATTTTTTCTTCCTGATCTCTTGAAAAAGCTACTGAAATCTCTTTCAGCAATCCATTCTTGCGGTATTTCAACAACTCAGCCTGATACAAAAAGTCACTTTCAAAATGCTGGTCTCCAAAGAATATCCAGTTGTCACCTTTAGCGTTTAGGGCTTCTCTTTCTTGTAGAAAGGCTCTGAATGGCGCTATTCCCGTTCCCGGACCAACCATAATAACTTTTGCATCATGATCTTCAGGAAGTCTGAAACCTTCATTCTTTTTTACACGAACCAATAATTCATCACCTACCTGCACTTCTTCAGCTAAAAATCCAGAACAAACTCCCTGATGCTCTCTATCATTCAGATTATATTTTACAGCACCTACTGTTATGTGCACTTCATCAGGATTATACTGTAAACTAGAAGAAATAGAATATAAACGAGCAGGTAACTTTCTTAATATATTTTGTAAATCCTCTGTTGCTAATTCTACAGGATAATCATTAATCAAGTCTAAGAAATCTGATCCGTACAGATACTTTTTTAATTCTTCCGGATTATCTATTAGCTTACTCAATTTTGAATTTTGAGCAATTTCAGCATACTTTTTAATTACAGGAGGTGTAACTACGGTTATTTCATAATAAGCTATTAATGCATCTTTTAGCGACCATTCTACATCCTGTAATTGAAGTTTTGCTTCCGGATCAAAACCCAGCTTATTTAAAATACCATCAACTAAAACAGGATTGTTCTTTGAAATTACCTCAAGTGCATCACCTGGTTCATAAGTTATTCCTGAATCCTCAATATCTAATTCGATATGATAAGTTGCTTTATTTGATCCTCTACCATTCAATAATACTTTTTCAAGCACCTCAGCTTCAACCCATTGATCTGCATTTGTTTTAACCTCAGTGTTTACACTTTTATTAACAGCATCTTTTGCACTTGAACCATTAGAAAACTGAGTAACAATCTTAGGTATAATTGCGCCAATATGATCCTTAAAATCAATATCCAATTCTATAATATCATGAACACTTTTTGCTCCAAGCAGAACTAACTGTTTATGAATATCATTACCTGTTTTACAGAAATTAATATAACTACTATCGCCTAAGCCTATAATTCCAAAATTAAGATGATCTAATTTAGGAGCCTTTTTCCCAAATATATATGAATAAAAATCTTCTGCTGAAATTGGAGGTTCTCCCTCTCCATGTGTAGAGACAACAACCAACAAATTGCTTTCCTCCTTTAACTTACGAGAGTTGTAATCCGGCATACTAACCAGATTAACCTTAGCTCCAGCATCTTTTAGTTGCTCAGCAGCATTTTCGGCAATTAATCTTGAATTACCTGTATGAGTACCAAATAAAACAGTTATTTCAGTTTGACTGCCTGCTGTCTGTTGTATATCAACTAAACGTTCTACCTGATCATTTTTAACAGCAATGTCCTCTCCTAAAAGACCTCCGGATTGATTGACTCCGGTAAGGTATCCAGACAACCAAAACTTTTGCTCCAAAGACAAACTATTTAATAAATGTTGTGCTTGCTGAACCTGTTCTTTTGAAAATATTTTATTTATTGCTTCAATCATTTTACTTAGAATTTGGATATAATAATGGCTGTTGAACTTATTTCTGAACAAGCCAATTACATGTTTAAAAATTATAGAGTTTACTTTTCTTTTCTGATTTAATCCTAATATAAAGTTGTTATAGGATAATCATTTCAATTGTTTATTTACAAACAAGAACCCATTCATTACAGCAAAACATACACATGACTGTAATTAATTTCTTAATCTTCAACATTATTAAATTTTTAGAATATGTCAATTACGATATTATGACCTTGGAGAGAAGTCAACCAGTACATTTAAAAATATAACCTATTAAATGTACTAGTTGAGTTATTTTATTGAATATTAATCAGACCACAAATTTTGTCGATTAGGATATCTGTTAATAATTAAGCTTAGATTTCAAATCCACTTAAATATCTTTCTCCTGTATCTGGTAAAATTACTACAATTCTTTTTCCTTTATTTTCAGGACGTTTTGACAACTCTATTGCAGCCCATAAAGCAGCACCTGATGAATAACCACATAATAATCCTTCCTGAACAGATGCTTTATGGCTAGTTGCAATTGCATCCTCATTTTTTACAGGAATAACTTCATCGATAACAGAAGTATTTAAGTTTCCAGGAATAAATCCTGCTCCAATACCCTGAATTTTATGAGGACCAGGTTTTCCACCTGCTATAACCGGACTGTCTGCAGGTTCTACTGCAACCACTTTAACATTAGGATTTCTTTCTTTTAGAACCTCACCTACGCCAGATAAAGTACCACCTGTACCTACACCAGCAACAAAAATATCAACATTACCTTCTGTATCTCTTAATATTTCTTCAGCTGTTGTTTTTTTATGTACTGCAGGGTTTGCTGGATTTTCAAATTGCTGAGGAATAAATGAATGTTCATTTTCTGCTGCAATTTCCTGAGCTTTTTCAATAGCACCTTTCATTCCCTGAGAAGCTGGAGTTAATACTAACTCTGCACCAAATTTCACAAGAAGTTTTCTACGCTCAATGCTCATACTTTCAGGCATTGTTAAAATTAATCGGTACCCTTTAACTGCAGATACAAAAGCTAATCCCACTCCTGTATTTCCACTTGTAGGTTCAACAATTATTGAATCCTTATTTAGTTTCCCCTGACGTTCTGCATCTTCAATCATAGCAAATGCTATACGATCTTTTACAGAACTTGCAGGATTATAAAATTCTAATTTAGCTACAACTTGAGCTTCACCTTCGTTTAATTTGTTAATTTGAACTAGTGGAGTATTTCCTATTAGTTCTGTTACATTTTTTGCAATCTTGGTCATGATTATGAGTATTAAATTATTTGCGTTTCAATTACAACACAAACATAAGCTTTGGGTTTAATATCTCCAACAGATCCCAAGCCTATTAACCTACCTATTTAATAGGTTTTAAGATTAATTTTGACACACAAAACTACTCTACAATTCTCATTTACAATTCCTTAATACAAAGCAATAGTATTTTTTAATTTAACCCACTTATTTAGTAGGCTTAATAACAACAACAACATTAGAAATGGAACTGCCATAAATAATCTATAACAAATACTATTTATAATACATTAATAAAGTCTGCTATGTCATAAAACACATCTTCTTTTGTTTTATTCCTAAAAGATTTTTAAAAAATAATCTGTAAAATTGTGAACGTTCAAAATGAAAATCTACCATGGAAGGGGCTATTAACTTACTTATTGTACTTGTATTTGCTATTATTGTTGGCACTATTGTATTAAGAAAACTATTTAAAAACAGCATCTTTTTAAGAATTGGCGCAATATGGATTATCAATGTTTTTATCACTGTTGTCAATAGTAGAATTCACTACAATAACCCGGAAGCTTATCCTTTCTGGGCTGCTTTAGTTGGTGGATTGTCCTTCACTGCAATATTACTATACAGCGTTTCTGTTTGGGTTAGAAAACCATTTTCGCAACTTGTTGATAATATAAAGGATTTAAGTAAAGGAGATTTAAATATTATAAGCAATAAACAATTCAATAAAAAATACGTCGGTGAACTAAAAACATTAAATAATAGTATCATAGATTTATCTAATATTTTCAAAACATCGCTGGCTAAAATTAACAACTCCGCACAAAACGTGGATCTTTTAGGTGTGGAGTCAAACAAAATGTCTAAGGCTTTATCTAAAGGAACCAACGAACAGGCCAGTGCTTTAGAGGAGATATCAGCTTCTATGGAAGAAATGAATGCAAATATCAACGCAACAAATGAAAATGCGAACAAAACACATCATGTTACCTCTGAAACCAATAGCAAATTAGTATTAAGTGCAGAAAGTGCTCAAGAACTAAACCAGGCTATGGCATTGATTGCCGAGAAAATAAAAATTATAGATACTATAGCTGTAGAAACTAATCTCCTTGCAATTAATGCTGCCATTGAAGCAAAGCAGGCAGGAGAAGCAGGTGCTGGCTTCTCTGTTGTTGCAGGTGAAGTGAAGAAACTTGCTGAAGTAAGTAAAAAAGCAGCGGATGAGATTAAAGAAATTACAGAAAAAGGACTTAATCTTTCTGAAATAGTAAGTAAACACTTGAACGAGGCAACACCCTCAATGAGTGCGACTATGAATCTAATGGAAGAAATAAGTGTAGCAAGTAGTGAATTAAAATCCGGATCCGACCAGGTAACTTCTGCAATCAACAGCATAAATCTAATTACTCAGAATAATGCTAAAATGTCTGAAGAAATGAGTGATAATTCAAATCAATTATCCAATCAATCACATGAATTAATAAAGAATATAGATTTTTTTAAGATATAGACAGTCCTCAATCAGCAGCCTTCATTAGACAGTCTTCAGTCGGCAGATAGCAGTCGGCAGTAGATAGGGTGTACTGTATACTTTTCTAAATATAATACATCAGGCTTTCGTTTCTATCCCTAAACTCTTTTTGAATATCTGCTAAAGTTTTATTATTTAATACGTCAGCCATTTCATTTATAGCCTGATTAACAACCAACAAAACTGCTTTTTGATTATTTGAGTCATCTTCATTTATAGGCAACTCCTTACGATAACCTCCATCCAAAGCCTCATATACCATCAATAACGAAATTTCTTTAGGTTGCAATCTTAACTTATAACCTCCACCTGCACCTTTTTTAACTTCAAGCATACCACTTTTCTTTAGAGTAACAGCAATAGCTTCAAGAAATTTCATAGGAATTTTATGTCGTAAAGAAATTTGATAAATGCCCATATACTTACCTTCAGCTAATTCTGCCAGCGATAGCAAGAACCTTAATCCATATTCCGTTTTTTTTGATAATTTCATAATTTTTATCTTATATCCTGAATGCTGTTTTTTATTTGATTACAAATCAACAGTATTCCAATAAAATGAATTGCATTAAACACCTTACCTTATAACTAATAAACCTTCATTAAGTTCATTAAAAAGCTTCTCCCAAGGTAAAAAACACACCACTATCACCTCTATTGGTAAAACCATAATCTATTCTAAAGCTTAACTTCTCGTTTTCCAAAACCCTTAATCTTAATCCGGCTCCCCCCATCAAATGAATCTTATCAAGCTTCTCCGAATCAAAATCATGAAAAACATTACCTACACCAGTAAAAACTTCACATCCAAAACGCCACCACAACTTCGATCTAAAAGCAGCCTGAATGTAAGCACTATGGTTATCAATATATTTATAAGGATGTGATATACCTCTAAACAATCTTTTTCCTCCTATCTCTGACAAGCGATAAAAAGGAACTTCACCCGATGCTGATTTTACAACACTCTGCAAAGCGATAACCTGTTCATGCTTACCTAAATCAAAATAAGTTCTTAGATCCAACATAAAAGTTGAAAAATCATAATCAGAAACAGATGGCAAATATTTTAAATAAGAAGTTTCCAGAAAAATACCACGAACAGGATAAATCACACTATTTCTATTATCGTATGTTACGGAAGGTCCTATTCCTGCAACCAAAGATTTATGATATCCAGTTACATCCGAATTAAACACATCTCCTTCGGTATTTTTCACATCATAAGATCCTATATCGTAATTGACACCTACAAACCATTTTTTATCCAACACCTTCATTATCCTCCCTGTTAATTCCAGCTTATTTTCGTCTATATCAGAATAAACTTCTTTATCTGTCAAATTACCTATCTGGTAAAATTGATCAGGCATATACTGAAACATCCATTTGGTTTGAAAGTACCAATTGCTTTTAGTATAAAACTTTGAAGATGTATAAAACTCATACATTCCTGAAGTTGAGAATTCAGCAGATACAGAAATATTTGAAGGCCTGAAATATCCTGCACCTTCTTCCTTTCCTCCCAAATAAAATCTCCACGAAGGAAGCAAGCCTACACTTAATCCGGTTCTGTTTTCATACCCCACAATGGGCAAAAAGAAAAAAGTAGAATTCTCCCTTTCAATAGTAATTAAATCCATTCCCCACTCTGTTAATGAGGTAATGCCATTTACTAAACCGGAAGAACTCTTAGGTGTTGTTGATTTAAATTTGCTTGTCGATTCTGTTTGAGCAAACAAATCATAAAACCCCATTAATAATATAAGTATAGGAAGGAACCTTCGAATCATAATTTACATCAATTCTAAAGCCTGATTAAAATCTGAGATTAAATCTTCCACGTCTTCTATTCCAACAGAAATTCTCAACATAGTATCTCTAATCCCCATTTCCACTTTTTCCTCTGCACCAAACTCACAATATATTGTTGATTCAGGATGTATAATTAAGGTTTTATTATCATTTAAGTTGGTTGCTCTACGAACTATTTTAAGGTGATTTAAAAACGAAAAACAATCTTCTTTAGTTCCTAAATCTATTGTCATTACAGCTCCTGGCTTACCTGAAAACTGTTTTTCACTTAGTTCATAGTACTGATCTTCTTTTAATCCTGGATAGTTTACTTGCTTAACCTTTGGATGATTTATGAAAAATGCTCCTAATTCTTTACAATTTGATACACAACGATCAACTCTTAAAGCAAGAATATCCAATCCCATATTTAAATAATGAGCTGTATGCGCTGTCATACAACCACCCAGATGCCTGAAAATTTCTTTTCTAATACGAACTACCAATGCATTTGCAGCAAAATCTTTATACCATGAGCTCAATGCAGGTAATTTTGACCAATCAAAGGTTCCATTATCTATAACAACTCCACCAACAGCAGCTGCACCTCCTGACATAAACTTAGTTGCCGACATTACTTCAACATCAACACCAAATTCTGAAGAATTAAATACATACGGAGGTGTAATTGTTGTATCTGCAACCACAACTACATCTTTGGCATGAGCCATCGCACTTAACTCTTTAATATCTAATATTTCTAATTGAGGATTGGTTATAGTCTCAAAGAACAATACACGCGTATTTTCATCAATACTAGCTTCAACTTCCTTTAAATTACTCATATCAACAAAACGCACCTCAATACCCCACGATGGTAATGTTTCTTTGAGCAATGCATAGGTATGTCCAAACAAATGATTAGAAGAAACAATATTACCCCCCTTTTCAACTAATGCCAAAAGAGCATTTGAAATCGCTGCCATTCCTGATGATAATGCAACAGTAGCATGTGCACCAGTCAAACCTTTCAATTTATGCTCAAAAAATGCCACAGTCGGATTTGATGTTCTACTATATGCATGAGCAAAAACCTTCCCTTCAAAAGCATCCCTAATATCCTCTGCGGTATCAAACTCATATGCTACTCCATCATATACAGGCATATGCAAAGCATTATAAACATCTTTTTGTGGATATTCGGCATGTAATGATTTGGTTGTAAATCCCTTCTTAGTTGTCATCTTACTATTATTAAAATCTCTACTCTAGTTAAAACCATACTATAAATACAGGGTTCAAAAGAAATGTATTAACGCCAAAAGTAATAAATTACCTAAAAGTTTAAATGTCTTTTTAACCACATAGTCTTTAAACCTAATTATCTGTATATTTAGACTATTAACAAGCTAATCTTATAAAAGGTTACAATACAACAATTAAATTGTGAGAAATATTGTTTTACCCGACATTTTCGCACTAAATTTACTTCATACCTTTAAAGTAGGATTTCATCGTACGTAATAATTATAACAATTACAAAAACCTTTATTAAATATATACGTTAACATACTGAATTAGCGCATTATTTAATTCAACAACAAAGACATAAACGATACGATACCAATAGTTTAGAACATAATATATTCATTATGAATCACAGATCAGATGTTTTTATATATTTGCCGACTGAAAAAAAATAAGCATGACAATAAGATTACGATTAATTTCTGGAGAAGACGAGGACTTTATCAGAGATATTGAGGTTGGAAGAGAGTCCACTTTTTTTGAATTACATAGTTTCATTCAAAAAAATCTAAATTTTGATGAAGGTCAAATGACTTCTTTTTTCATTACTGATGAAGAATGGAATAAAGAGGATGAAATTACCCTTATGGATATGGCTATGGATGAATCATCTGAAATATTCATTATGGCCGACACAAAAATTAATCAATTCATTACAAAACAAAAACAGAGATTACTATACGTATTTGATTTTTTCAATGAAAGAAGCTTATTCATTGAATGTTATGAAGTCAACAACAATGATTGCAAAGAAATCAAATGTCTTTATTCAGCAGGAAATGCGCCCGACCAACTGGATTTAAGTAACATTTTAGGAGATGATTCATTCGACAACGATGAAACATTAGAGAAACAAATGGGTTTTGATGATGAAGATGATTTTAACTATCGTGATATGGATTTTGACAATGATTCTATGATTTCGTTTACGGATGATTTAGACGATCTGGATAATCTGTAAACACATTAAAAATATTTAATTATTAATGCACAAATATTTAATTGTAGTAGTCGGCCCAACTGGTATTGGAAAAACAAAGGTCAGTATAGAAATTGCTAAACACTATAAAACAGAAATAATTTCGGCCGACTCCAGACAGATATTTAAAGAATTAAAAATTGGAACAGCCACTCCGAGTGATGAAGAGCTTAGAGAGGTAAAACACCATAATATTGCATCCTATTCTATTCATGATTACTATAGTTCTTGGGAATTTGAACAAGATGCATTACAACTTTCTGCAGAGCTTTTTAAAACTCACAATCAAATTGTTCTTACAGGTGGTTCAATGATGTATATTGATGCTATTTGTAAAGGAATAGACGAAATACCTACCATAGATCCGGAGCTTCGGGATAACTTAATGAAATTATATAATGAAGAAGGTATTGAATCCATAAGAAGACAATTGAAACAATTGGATCCTGATTTTTATACGCAGGTAGATCTGCAAAACCACAAAAGGGTAATACATGCTGTTGAAGTTTGTTTAATGACAGGAAAACCATACAGCTCATTAAGAACCAACACAGTAAAAAAGCGACCTTTCAATATCATCAGAGTTGGGCTTGAATTAGATCGTGATGAAATATACAACAGAATTAATTTAAGAGTAGATCAGATGGTAGAAATGGGACTAATTGAAGAGGCTAAGCAGTTTTACCCATCCAAAGATTTAAATTCATTAAACACGGTTGGTTACAAAGAACTGTTTGCTCATTTTGATGGAGAGTACGATCTTGACAAAGCAATTGAATTAATAAAAAGAAACACCAGACGTTATGCTAAAAGACAATTAACCTGGTTTAAAAAAGATACAGAAACCAAATGGTTCAGACCTGATGAAATAACTAATATTATTTCACATATTGATAGTTTAATGCTAAATTGCGATAGCTAACCAAAGATATTTTTTTCACCGGGCATATTTTTTATTAATCAATCTCGCGGTTTACTTTTTTTGCCCGGTGTTTTACTTCCATTTTATAAAGTTGCTTCAATTACTGTATGATAAGAATCCTTATTCCATTCATCCCTGTTAAAAGAAGCATAAAACTTCACATCAGTAAAGCACTCCTTTAAAATATTTTCAAACTGATTTTTTACAATAGGAAATAAAATTACTTTTTGTGTATGCTTTGCACCTTCTATTTTCGAAACCAAATTAGTAGTAAATTCAATTTTGCTACTTGTCTCAATGTAACGATAAACCCTCTCAAAAATATAATGATCACTCTCTATTGTCGGCAATGATTTAACATCATTATTTAATACCCAGTCGTAATTTACTGTCTGTAATAATAATTTACCATTGGGTTTCAATAGACTTTTAGCAGCTTGACAGAAAACCTTTACCTCCTCAAGATCATTAAGATGAACTACGGTATTTCCAAAACAATAAACTAAATCAAAAGTACCTTGCTTGTAAACATCTCCAATAAGAAGCAAATCGCCCTCTTTAAATTTTACATTTATAGCCTGAGGGCATTTTTCTTTGGCTTTTTTTATCATCTCCCTATCTAAATCAAAGGCTTTAACAGAAGCACTTCGCCTCCCCAAAGCAATAGCTAAACTACCGGTACCACAACCGGCATCCAACATTTTCTTTCCACCTAAAGAAGCATACAAATCCTCAACAAAAGAAAGTTGTTTTATATTAAGAGGAAAAATCTCATCGTATGCATTAACTATATCCTTATAAAAAGACATCTTTAAAAAGCTTTTATGATTACGATAAACAAATAACTACATAAAGTTACAACTACTTTAATACTTTTTCTATCTGGTATTTATTTCGTTCAGGACTATTTCTTGAAACCAATTCCGCTAAAAAGCCTGCAACAAACAACTGTGTACCAATTACCATACAGGCTAATGCAATATAAAAATAAGGACTTGATGTCACTAATGGCTGCTGAATATTATGATATACATAATACAACTTTTTTACACCCAGATATAATGACGAAAAGAAACCTATCATAAACATCAATGTACCTAAACCACCAAAAAGATGCATAGGTCGCTTTCCGAATTTAGATATAAACGTAACTGACAACAAGTCTAAAAAACCTTTCAAGAAACGTTCTATTCCAAATTTCGAAACGCCATACTGACGTTCACGATGCACAACCACCTTCTCTCCTATCTTACCAAAACCATTACGCTTTGCAAGAATTGGAATATATCTATGCATTTCGCCATAAACCTCTACGCTTTTAACCACATCCTTTCGATAAGCCTTTAATCCACAATTAAAATCATGAAGCTTAATACCTGAAACCCATCTTGCTGTACGATTAAATAACTTACTTGGTATTGTTTTACCTAATGGATCGTGCCTTTTTTTCTTCCAACCACTTACTAAATCGTACCCATCCTCTTTTATCATGCGATACAACTCAGGAAGTTCATCAGGGTTATCCTGAAGGTCTGCATCCATAGTTATAACCACATCACCTTTTGCAGCTTCAAAACCGCTATATAAAGCAGCTGATTTACCATAGTTTCTACGAAACTTAATACCTCTCACCTCTTTATATTCTGAAGCTAATTCCTCAACGACACTCCACGATGAATCATTACTTCCGTCATCAACAAAAAGTAACTCATAAGTAATATCATGTTCCTTTAATACTCTATCAACCCAATCAAACAACTCTCTTAATGATTCTTCCTCATTAAAAAGTGGTACAACAACAGATAAATTCATCTAATCTATTAATATTAAAACAATAAGGTTAGACTATACTATAATCTAACCCTTAATATAAATCAACTTTGCAATATAATTAAAATTCAGGTTCGGGATCTTTTTTTAATATCGCAGCAATTACTAACGAAAAAATAAATGCCATAAATACTGTTCCAAGAATATTAAAGAAAGACAACATTCCCGGGCTTAATATTATATTCAAAAATGGTTCTGCTTGCTCTAAGCTTGCCTCTGTGGCACCATTTTTCAATGCTTCCTCTTGAGATAACACTACTAGTTTTTCATGCACAGATGGATCAATTGCTGTGTAAAATACATAAGTAAATAAACCATAAATAGCACCACCAACCAGTCCTATCAAAGTTCCTATTCCTAGTCCTTGACTATATTTTAAGAAACCTTCATTTTCTTTTACTTTATAATGTTTGATACCTAAAACCAAAATAGCAGCTAATATTACATACCATAACAGACCAACAACTTTATTACCCATCAATCCACTATAACTAACAAGTAGTATAAAAACTATTGAGGCAATTCCAAGATACAAGCCCCAACTTAAAACCGTTGATGATTTTGACGGCGACAATTTTTCCATAATTATTTTTTTAAGATTTGTATTAGATTATGTCAAAGATAAGGTTTAAACTTAAACAAAAAACAATAAAAATATTAAAGCACACCTATACATTTATATCACCTAAAACTACATTACTGCTATACATATATTCGATTCTTTACAACATTACATTTAATTATCAGAATAAATTAGGTAAAAACAGAATTTTAAGAGCAAAATGTTACTTGCAATGCAATTCTAATCATCTAAAAAAACTAATTATTTTAATTCTTATTATGATGGACAATTCATATTTTCGATAAAATTTGAGTCTTTTTTCTATATCTGAAATTAAATTTTATGATAAAAGACAGGCTTCATCAAGAGGCTTCTTCCATTGAATTGATTCCTTCAACTTTTATCATAAAAAATAATACAAAAACAACTTATTGATAACAAAGCAATTATTAAAATGAGCGAAAAAAAGTTTATTTTTTTTTCATTTTTTTCTTGCAGGTAATCTGATTTTATCTACATTTGCATCCGCTAAAGCACGGGTAAGTCCTGTACGACCAGCTCCTATTGAACTCCCCCAGGGCCTGACGGCAGCAAGGGTAGATGGTTGAGCGGTGCGATGCAGGTAGCTTGCCCACCCGCCAATGTAGCTCAGCTGGCTAGAGCAGCTGATTTGTAATCAGCAGGTCGTGGGTTCGAGTCCCTCCATTGGCTCTTTTAGTTTTCATAATGTTGAAAACTTATTTATGTAATGAAATAATATTTTTGGGGAGATACCAAAGCGGCCAACTGGGGCGGACTGTAACTCCGCTGACTTTCGTCTTCGTAGGTTCGAATCCTGCTCTCCCCACTGGAATTTGTTTTGAGGAAAACAACGCCAATGTAGCTCAGCTGGCTAGAGCAGCTGATTTGTAATCAGCAGGTCGTGGGTTCGAGTCCCTCCATTGGCTCCAATTAATTTTCGCGGAAGTAGCTCAGCTGATAGAGCATTAGCCTTCCAAGCTAAGGGTCGCGGGTTTGATCCCCGTCTTCCGCTCTATAAAAAGCCGTCTGTTTAAGATGGCTTTTTAAGTCTAAAGTATTTATTAAACAACTTTAGATTATACAACAATAATATTTTGCCAATGTAGCTCAGCTGGCTAGAGCAGCTGATTTGTAATCAGCAGGTCGTGGGTTCGAGTCCCTCTATTGGCTCCATTAATTTTGCGGAAGTAGCTCAGCTGATAGAGCATTAGCCTTCCAAGCTAAGGGTCGCGGGTTTGATCCCCGTCTTCCGCTCTATAAAAGCCGTCTGTTTAGGACGGCTTTTTTGTTTTATACAGATAAGATAAATTAATATTATTTTTTTACTATTTTATTTGTTTGGTAAAAAAATACAGGTATATTTGTACCGAATTAAAATAAAAACAAGGAAACATTCATTGTTAAAAATATAGGGTTAGGTTTGGTTAAAAATGGGGATGCCGCAAGGCTCCCTTTTTTTTTGCCCATATTTTTCATAACTTCTCGTAAAATTATTTCTTTCTTTATTATAATTGTCATCTATTCCTAATATCTAAACTATAAAAGATACAATTGAATATATATGAAAGAAAAACATCCTATAGTAAAAGCGATAGCTCAACTTATATTTTTATTAGGTAGAATAATTTTATCAATAAGATATAAAGTACGATTGGAGAGAATTAAAGATATTGATAAAAAAAGACCTATCCTATTTTTACCAAATCATCAGGCTGTAGTAGATCCTATGTTACTTGTTAGTTTCTTATACACTCATAAGAATATTGTTCCTATGATTACCAGCTCATATTACGACTTACCTATATTAAAATTATTTTTTAAAAATTGGGGTGCTGTACGAATAAGCGACCTGGAGAGAGGTAGCCGTAATACAAATGTGTTAAATGAAATTACAGAATCTGCAATTAAAGCCTTTAAATATCAAAAAAGCATTGTCATTTACCCTTCAGGACAAATCGCATCTCAAGGATTTGAAAAAATTCAAAATAAGAAAGGAGCCTATGAAATCGTTCGTAAGTTGCCATCTAACGTACAAGTAGTTGGAGTAAGAATTAATGGATTATGGGGTAGTCAATGGTCAAAAGCATGGAATGGTCAATCGCCCAACTTCGGCATAAATATTTTAAAAGGCATATTTTACACCTTAGCTAATGTATTATTATTTATGCCAAGACGTAAAGTATCATTGTATTTTGAGGACATAACAGATGAAGCCATCAAGTTTTCTGCTGAAAACAAGCAAACATTTAATCAGTTTTTAGAGAATTTTTATAATGCAAATGGAGAAGAACCAGTAAAATTTTTAAAACATTATTTTTATAGTCCTGCATTAAAAAGAGATATTCCAGAAAATCTAAAGGCAAGCGATTCAACAATAAACAAACCGATTACACTGAATGTATCATTCCCAAAAATCATTATTAAGGAAGTCAATCAGATCGTTAAGAAACATCTACAATTAGAAACGGATAATATAAACACCCATACGCATCTGATTAACGACTTAGGTGCTGACTCTATTAATATTGTTGAAATAATCAAGGATATAGAAACACATTTCAATGTTGAAACTCAAAATGATATATCTGATATAAAAAATGTAATTCATTTGTATCAACTTGCCAACGGTGACTTACAATCGAAAATCACATTACCACCATGTTCTTTTTCTAATAATAATCTGTTTCATGATTATATTAAAGTTCAAACGGCGGATAACATTCCGAGTTTATTTCTTAAGCGTTTCACAAAAAATAAAGATCTGCCATTCTGCTACGACAGTATGCTTGGTGAAACAAACAGAAAAGATTTCTTTCTTAAAGTATGTGTTGTATCTGAAATTATTAAGAAAAAATGTAATGAAGAATATGTTGGTATTATGCTACCAGCATTACAGAGTACCTCTTTATTAATTATGGCAACCTACTTTGCGGGAAAAGTTCCGGTAATGTTAAACTGGACTGTAGGACAGTCGATTCTCGATCATTGCATAAAGGAGTCAGGTGTAAAGTATATTTTTTCAGCAAGTTCATTTATTGATAAAATAAAAGATCAACTATCTGATAATGCTAAAAACAAACTGATTTATTTAGATAAAGAAATTCCTAAAACAAGTCTATACACAAAAATTAAAGGAGCGTTCAAAAGCAAACTTCCAAAGTATTTCTTTCGCTTTGATAAGATTAATCAAACCTCAGTTATATTATTCACGTCTGGAAGTGAAAATCTTCCCAAAACAGTTGAACTTACTCATGAAAATATAATTCACGATTTAAAAGGAACGTTAGAATTATTAGACCTTGAACGTAACAGGGTATTAATGGCATTTTTACCTCCATTCCATAGCTTTGGATTCACTGTTTTATCCATATTACCTCTTATAACAGGTACAAGAACAGTTTATTCTCCGGACCCAACAGATGGACGAGCTCTTGTAAGAATCATCAAACATACCGGTGCTTCTATTTTAGTTACAGCACCAAGCTTTTATAAAATCATATTAAACAATGCAGTTCCAGAAGATCTTGCCCATATTAAATATATAGTTTCAGGAGCAGAAGCTTTATCTAATGACCTAATTGAATATTCAAATAGCATTATTCCGCAAGCACACTTATTGGAAGGATATGGAATAACAGAATGCTCTCCTGTTTTATCACTTAATCCTCTGCAAAAACAAAAAAGAGGAAGTGTTGGAAAAATCATTAAAGGAGTTGATTGTAAAATTTTAGACCTTGACACCAATCTACCTTTAAATAATAATAAAACAGGAATGATATGCGTAAAAGGCAAGAATATTTTCAATGGTTATAAAGATCAAAATATTCCATCTCCATTTATCGAAATAGATAATGAAATGTATTATAAAACGGGAGATCTGGGATATTTAGATGAAGAAGACTATTTATTTATTACAGGTAGATTAAAACGTTTTATAAAGATAGGCGGTGAAATGGTAAGCTTACCTTTTATCGAAAACATACTAGAAGAACATTTTGGTGACCATGACGAAAAGATACTTGCTGTTGAAGGTAACGATAAAGTTCAACCTCCTCAGATAGTTCTATTTACAAGAAAACCCATAACACAAAATGAAGCTAATGAGCTATTAAGACTAAAAAAAGCACCTTTAATAGCAAAAATTACAAGAATTGAACTTGTTGAAGAAATTCCATTATTAGGAACCGGTAAAGTTGATTACAAGGTTTTAAAAGAAAGATGCTAGAAACCATGAACCATTAAAGCAACAATTAACAGCATATGCAACAAGTATTAATTTACTTGTTGCCTTTCTACCAACAAAACTCTACACCTCCGTAAAAATTAACTGGCTGTGCCGGATAATAATACCGAGGTTTTGAACTACCAAATGAACTGGCATTAATGAGTAACATGGAAGCATAATGTTCATCAAATACGTTATTACACCCTACATATACACTTCCTTTTACCTTTAAAAATTCAATATCTACTTTTGCCTTGAGATCCATCTTTTGATAAGCCGAATATGACTTGCTATTATCATCAGTTAGATACTGGATTCCTACTTGTTTATAACTAACATCAAAAGTTACCGGGCGAAAAAACATATTCAAATCTAATGACAACATATATTCCGGGATTCCTGGTAACTGATTCCCTTTTTGATTTAAGCCGTCATCTATAAAACTTCGAAATTCATTTTTAGAACTAAAATAATTAGCATTAATGAATATAAATCGCCGATCTGTTTCTGGTAAAACATAATACATCAATGAACTTTCAATCCCATTATGCATGGTTTTCCCGGCATTTATACCATAGAACACTTCTTCACTTTCTCTTTTTGTCACAAGTAAATTCTGCATTCTCAAAGCATATAATGTGATATCTATAAATAAACGCTGATCAAAGCCTGAAAACCTATACCCTATTTCATAGCCCCAACCCTCTTCCGGTTCAATTTGTCGATTAAATGATCCATCATACAGCAAGGCTTCCTCAAATGAAGGTGTAGAGAATCCATGTCCAGCAGAAAGAAATATATTTTGCTCATTGGTTAATGAATAATTAAGAGCTAACCTGGGAGATGCTATCCAATTATAATTAAAACCAGCATCATCTAATACGGATTCGTAATGAGTTCTGTTTACATTAATGGACGCTTGTAACAATAATTTTTTAAAGAATAGCTTTTCATACAAACCAAAAATATTTATATGTGATCTATTCAGTTTATTAGAACTCAATAACTCATTATAATTTATATCATCCACACTAAAATAGCTAAGGTGATTACCTTCTATCATAAACTCAAAACCAATATTTACCTTATTTGCCCCATTCTTATAAACAAACTTCTCTCTGGCTCCAATGGAATGTTTTGTTTCTTTTAATTGGTTAAAAGGTCGCAACTCATTTAATGATGAAATATGAGAAAATACACTAAACGAATTAGCTAACTGAGTATTAATAGGAACATTCCATCCAATACTAATTATATGTTTATGTGACTTTTCATAACCTCGAATTGAAGCCCAACTATTCGCAGCTCTTTGGGGATTATTATAAAAATCTGCACTATCTAAAGAACTGGGAATTTGTCCGTTTAGAAATCTGTAATTATAAAGTAAATTAAATAAGCTGCCCCCTATCTTTGTACTTCCTCCTAATGTCAGGTTTGTTCTTTTATAATTACTATTCTGCCGATAACCATCTGAAGTTAAATGATTCATATTTAAATTCAGATCTACTCTCTTGTTATTGAGAATATTAAAGCATGCTTGTTGCAGAAAAGTAGCAAAACTACCAGCTTCACTTTTTAGGAATATACCATTATCAATAGAAGACACCTTGTTGGGTGATAATAAGATTACCCCACCCAAACCAGATCCATATAATGCGCTGGCGGGCCCTTTTAAAACCTGTATTCTTGAAATATCGTTTAATCCAAAATCCTCCAGTGCAGTAACTCCATCTCCATCAGTTATTGGTATATCTCCCCAATAAGCTTTAATACGATTAGAATTATAAGGTGTTCTGGATCCAATACCTCTTATTGTAATTCTATTGGTGCTTAAAGTTCCTTGCTGCATAAATACTCCAGGAATAGCATTTAATCTTTCAGACAATTCATAGCCATTACCTGATTGAAGATTTATAGAGTCAACTTCAAAATAACCTCCGGGCCACACTTGCTTAGAATTGATTAAAATAGGGGCATTCACGTTTACTTCTTCAATGACTATAGAAGAAATGCTATCATGATTATTATTTTGCGAATAAGAATATTTAGTAAAAATTACCAATAATATTATAACAGATAAAGTCCTTAATATCATTAAAAAAGAAATTTTATTCTATCGGAATCAATTTTAGTATTTTACCAGGCTTTTCAATTGCTACATAAATATATCCATCAGGACTCATCTCAACATTCCTGACTCTACCAATATTTTCTAATAAATTTTCCTGATGTATCACTTTATCGCCTTCTAGTTCAACTCGTTTTAAATATTCAAAACGCAAGGAGCCTGTTAAAATATTATTTTCCCAATTTGGGTAACGGTCACCTTTAACAAAAGTCATCCCACACGGTGCGATTGATGGAACCCAATACAAAAGAGGCTGTTCCATTCCTATTTTAGCAGTATCATTCGTAAATATTGTCCCATTATAATTTATTCCAAACGAAATCACAGGCCATCCATAATTTTTTCCTGCATTGATAATATTTATTTCATCTCCACCTTTTGGACCATGCTCATCTGTCCATATTTTTCCGGTAACCGGATTCATGCAAACGCCCTGAGGATTTCTATGTCCATATGAATAAATTGTAGATCTCGCATCTTTATTATTCACAAATGGATTATCATCCGGAATGGTTCCATCATCATTAATCCGATGGATTTTCCCACAATCATTATCCAAGTATTGAGGATTCCGATCTCTATTTCCTCTATCACCTACAGAGAAATACAAATATCCATCATTATCAAATTCAAGCTTACTACCATAATGATGTCTTTTATTGGATGAAGGTTCTGCTCTAAACAAAACTTGTTGATCAATTAGGGAATTCCCATCTAATCGTGCTCTCATCACTGCAGTTGTAGACAAATCATTATTATCTTCATCAGGAGAAGAGTATGACATATACAACCATCCATTATTCTCAAAATCAGGATGTAATTCCAAATCAAGAAGTCCTCCCTGCCCTTGAGCTTTAACTTTTGGAACACCTGCAATTTTAATTATTTGCTTTGTAGTTGTAAATAATAAAAGATCACCACTTCTCTCTGATATCAGCAAATCTCCATTGGGAAGAAATTCTAATCCCCAAGGTACATCTAATCCTTCAACAACTGTATCAACTTTAAACTTCTGAACTTCTGATACCTCGATTCCATCTATGGTTTCATGCTGATTTTCAACCAATGGAACCATTTCTGATAGTTCCAATATATAATCTGTTAATTGTTGAATTACCTCATCACTTAAACCAGCCTCAAAGGCAGGCATGCCATGAGCAACCCGGCCCAATTTAATACTATTAAAAACTTCATCTTTTGAACCACCAAATAGCCATTGTCGATCTACAAAGGACGATTTTTTATCGTTATGACATCCCAAACAGTAGTTTTTATAAATCTGACCGACTTCATTCTGAGAAGATTCTTTTGCCTGTTTATGAGAGGAACACGATTGTAGATTAGGAACTGTAAACATTAAAAGCAATAAAACGGGAGATATAAGCATTTTCATATGATAATAATTTATTTTCATTGGTCATATGGAACTCACAAATAATTTTAATCAGTCTATAGTGTGTGAATTTGGATAATCAAATTTACATGTTCGTTTCATGTTTAAAATATAATATATTCAGACTCGTTATTCCTTATTGAAATAAAATTTAAAAGTAAAATAAAGTCTGATTTTCAAATTACATATTTAATCAACACAATGCAACCTTAATTAATATAATTGAGTATTATAACGATAGAAGCATTCTATTAATTATTCTAAATACAATCATTAAACAGACTTAATTTAAATTAGACAATTCTATATATATTGAAGTAATTATATCTACATTATTACATATATTTGGATGTTTTTTAATTTAATTAATATATTTTAACTTTAAGAAAACAGACAGCCCAATAAAACAATCTAAATAAATTACCCTATGAACAAGGTTATCGTTTATTCAATTGTGATTACAGTTTTGGTTATACTGGGGGTAAACTTTCTGCACAAAACAGAGCCTCTGAATTTTTCTCAATACGAGTTAAAGCAAAAGTATGCCACGAAACCAACCTCATCTGTTGATCACAGCCAATTTGAAATACTTCAACAAGAATTTAAAACACCACAGGATGTTACTGAAGCTTGTTTGAGTTGCCATAACAAGCGCCATGAAGAAATCATTCATTCAAGTCACTGGAACTGGGAACGTGTAGCTTATGTAGAAGGAAAAGGAATTTCAAGAATTGGTAAAAAGAATGTACTTAACAACTTTTGTATCGGTTCCAATTCAAATGAACAAGCTTGTGCCAAATGTCATATAGGGTTTGGTATGACCAGTAATAAATTTGACTTTAACAACGCTCGTAATGTTGACTGTATGGTTTGTCACGACAATAGTGAAGAATACATTAAAGGAGCAGCAATGGCAGGCTATCCTGATAGAAATGTTAACCTTACTAAAGTTGCGCAAGGTGTTGGTCGCCCATCTAAAGTAAATTGCGGTAGCTGTCACTTTTATAGTGGTGGAGGAAACAATGTGAAGCATGGAGATTTAGAGGAAGCTATTTTAGCTTGTGACCGAAATACTGATGTACACATGGCTCAAAACGGACTTAACATGACTTGTGTTGAATGCCATACCGCTGAGAAGCATCAGATTAAAGGTAAATTGTACTCTGTATCTTCAACAGATGTAAACAGATTAAACTGTGAAGATTGTCACACATCACGTCCTCACCTTGATGACCTTTTAAACCGTCACTATTCTAAAATTGCTTGTCAAACATGCCATATTCCAACTTATGCAAAAGTAAACGCAACCAAAATGGCCTGGAAATGGTCTGAAGCAGGAAAATTATTAAATGGCAAACCTTATCATACAGAAGATTCCTTAGGAAATCATACTTATTTATCTATAAAGGGATCATTTAAATGGGAAACAAATGTAAAACCTGACTATGTATGGTTTAATGGAAATGCACAACATTATGTTGCAGGAGATACTATTAAAAGCATCCCTGTACAGGTTAATAAGTTATTAGGAAGTGCAGATGATATTCACTCTAAGATTTATCCGGTGAAGATCCATCGAGGAGATCAAATTTACGATCCGGAGACAAATATGTTAATTCAACCAAAGCTCTATTCTCCAAATAAAGGCGACAGTGCATACTGGATGGATTTTGACTGGAATCTGGCAGCTGAAGCAGGTATGAAAGGAATGGGCTTACCATATAGTGGAAAATATGACTTTGTAGATACCGAAATGTACTGGCCTGTTAACCATATGGTAGCACCTAAAGATCAATCTCTTGATTGTAATGATTGTCATACTAACAACAACAGCAGATTAGCAGGTATTGATGGACTTTATATTCCGGGAAGGGATAAAAATGACTGGGTCGATCTATTTGGCAAACTGTTATTTTGGGGATCTTTACTTGGTGTATTTATTCATGCCTTAGCAAGGTTTATAAATTCACTGCGTAAACATGAAGTTGAATCTGAAGAAATATCCATTTAAATATCATCCAACCAATAAAAAAAGCTATGCAAAAAGTATATATATATAAAAAGTTTGAACGTTTCTGGCATTGGAGTCAAGCGGCATTAATCTTCTTTCTTGCCCTTACCGGTTTTGAAATACATGATACAATCCATTTATTTGGATTTGAAAAAGCTGTGGCATTTCACAGGTCAGCATCATACCTATTATTGGGTCTGATTGTTTTTAGTATTTTCTGGCACTTTACAACTGGAGAATGGAAACAATACATTCCTACACTATCAAAACTAAAAGCACAAATTCACTATTATACAGTAGGCATGTTTAAAGGAGAACCTCATCCTACCATTAAAACAGTAAGCAAAAAGCTTAATCCTTTACAGGCTGTAGTTTATTTAGCGTTTAAACTTATCATGGCACCTATGGTAGTAATATCTGGTTTGCTGTATATGTATTATAAGTCATTTGATGAAAATGATATTGTTGTTGCCATTGGTATTCCTTTAGAATGGATTGCTGTTATTCATACAATAGGTGCATTTTTATTAATATCATTTATTGTAGTACATGTTTACATGACAACCACCGGACATTCTTTAACAGCTAATATCAAAGCAATGATTACAGGATGGGAAGAATTAGAAGATCCTGAAGACATTAATGAATTAAATAAGGAACAGTTACAAAATAAAAACCAGGAATTATGATAACTGAAAAACCAAAAAAATACATGAATCCTTATTTAGCAGGATTCTTTTTGGGCTTTGTACTCTTAGTAACAATATACATTACTGGTCGAGGTCTTGGAGCAAGTGGAGCTTTTAAAAGTGTAGTTATGCAATCTGTTGAAACTATTGCTCCTGGTCATGCAGAAAACACGGCTTACTATTCTGATTATCAAAAAGCACATCCTGACGGACCAATGAAATCGTGGCTTGTATTTGAGGTTCTGGGTGTTATAATCGGAGCTTTTTTATCCGGTGTAGCATCAAACAGAGTGGGCCTAAAACTAGAAAAAGGTCATGGAGTTAAAGACTCTACCAGAATTATAGGAGCCATTATTGGTGGTGCCCTTTTCGGTTTTGGAAGTCAATTAGGAAGAGGATGTACCTCAGGATCTGCATTGAGTGGGATGGCAGTTATGTCTTTCGGAGGGATTATTACCATGTTGGCAATTTTTGGAGTAGCCTATATGGTTGCCTATTTCTTTAAAAATTTATGGATTAAAAAACAATAGTTATGGGACCATTAGTACCAGATATTATAAGTGGCGAATTAAATTACATTATTGCTCTGATAGTAGGAATTGGATTTGGTTTTGCTCTGGAACAAGCAGGTTTTGCTTCCACTAAAAAATTAGTAGGGTTGTTTTATGGCTATGATTTTACAGTATTAAGAGTATTTTTTACTGCTGGAATTACTGCTATGGTTGGTGTTTTAGTTCTTAACCACATAGGTTTATTGGATGTTAGTATCATATACATCAATCCAACCTTTTTATGGTCAGCCTTAGTTGGAGGAGGTATTATGGGTGTTGGTTTTATTATTGGAGGTTTTTGTCCTGGAACCAGTGCTTGTGCGGCAGCCACAGGAAGAATTGACGGTATGGCATTCCTGTTAGGTAGTGTTATTGGTATTTTTGCTTTTGGCGAGGGCTATCCATTATGGAAAGACCTATATACCGCAGAAAGTTGGGGACCGGTTTTAATGAGTGATCAGTTAGGAATGTCTCGTGAAGGCTTTGGATTAGTAATGATTGTCATTGCTGCAGCAGCTTTTATAGCCACTACTGTAATTGAAAATAAAATCAATGGAAAAGAAACAAAATGGTTTAAACCAATGATTATAAAGAATTCAATTCTTATTGCCACACCAATCATTATTGTTTTGTTTGTTATCATAACTCCAACTAAAAAAGAGCTTATGGATAAACGTATTGATGAAAAGATTGCAGCAGGTGAATGTAATCCAAGAATCATGGAAGGAGACAAACTTGCTTATGAACTTATGAATCAATATTACAAGTTCAATGTCATAGATGTTCGTACTCCTGAAGAATATAAGGAATTTCATATTCCTACAGCAATAAATATTCCTTTGGAAGAAATGCATAAATCCTCTAACCTGGGTATTGTTATCCAGAATTTAAAGACCAATGTTTTTTATGGTGCCAATAGTCTGCAAGCCCAAAGAGCATGTATGATTTCAAAATATTTTGGCAAATCAGATAATTACGCTCTAGGATTAAATGCAGATGAGTTTAACAAACAATACTTTTTAATCTCAGAGATTGATCCCAATGGTTCAAAACACGAAGTAGATTTACAAAATTTCAGAATCGAAGCCGGAAAGAAATTAAAGGAAATTGGCGAAGCTGTAGCCAATTTAGATAAACCTGTAATAAAAAAAGCTACCCGTGTTAGTGGTGGCTGTAGTTAACCCCCCGTTATTAATTCAGAGGATTTCGTTTATAAAATGAAATCCTCTGATATTTTATTACATCTACTTTCGATGTTTTATGGCAATTAAAAAATACCCTAAAAAACCCAACCCAATAAATAGCAGCTCTATTCCAAAAGAAATCAATGATTTCTCAATTCCATAGTCATCCATACCATAGAAATCACCTACAATATAAGCAACTATCATTCCCAATCCTGCCATAGTAGCGACCATAGCCCACTTTAAACTTTTAAGTGTTTGAGGTTCATCATCTACTTGCTGTACTGGTTTTAGTATATCTGCTTTATCAATATGTCCACTTTTTACAATTCTTCTCTTTAAAAGATAATCTGTAAACATTTTAATAATATAATAAAATCCTGCAAAGACAATTATTGTCACAATAACTTCACTTCTCATAATAATTTATTTTAAATGAATATTTCCATATTTGTCGCAATACAGGTTCTAAAGGTTGCAGAAATATTCTAATTTCTTTTTCTAAATTTATTGCAACCTTTTTGTATAGTGAAGCGACATATACTTACATGAACGATATTGAACTGGTTAATCAGATAAAAAAAGGAAATACCAATGCTTATAAGTATTTAGTTAATAAATACCAAAGATTGGTATTTAATATTGCCTTTAAATTATCTTTTGATAGCCAAGTAGATATTGAAGATATTGCACAAGAAGTATTTATAAAAGTATATAAAAACATAAATCAATTCAGGCAAGATTCTAAGCTCTCAACATGGATAGCTTCTATTACGTGGAAGACGTCAATTGATTTTAACAGAAAAAACTCAAGAGGAAAAATTAATTACACTGATGAAATAGAAGTTTTTGAGAACTTTGCTGTAATCAAAAACAATCATCCTAACAATTTAGAAATAAAAAGTATTGTAAGGAATACTATTGATAAACTACCACCTCATTTTAGAACTGTTTTAACACTTTACTATCTTGAGGAATTTACATACCCTGAAATACAGGAAATAACATCAATGCCTTTAGGAACTATAAAAAGTTATCTAAACAGAGCACGTAAAGCTTTTAGGGAAATGATTGAAAATAATTATGGAGCAGAGGCTATTGATCTTCTATACCATGAAAAATAAATGCACAATGATAGACGAACACAAAAATATAGACAAGCTTATTTCCGATTCTATTGAGAATTTTGATCTTTCAAAAATACCTGTGGATTTTACAGAAAGATTAAGTAAGAGGTTTGAATATAGAAACTATATAAGAAATCTATTGAAAGAATGGAGTGCTAAAATATTACTCATTATATTTATTACAGCATGTTGTGGAGGAATCTATTATTATTATTCACCTCAAACCTTTATCGGATTAGTAAATGATAAAAGAATAATCTTTATTATATCATTTCTTTTACTTCTATTGGTTATTTTCCTATTTGATCAATTACTTCTTAAAATATTATTCAAAAAATATGATAAAAAGATGTAATCCTATGATGAATAAATAATTAACCATTGGATTTTTAGATTAAAATAGTCTAATTTAGTTACAAACTAAAATCTTTAAATCATGAGTATGGAATGTGTAAATTTATCAAACTGTGGATTTTTTAAGAAGTATTGCCAAACCAAAGACCTTGCTTGCAAAGGATTTATAAGTATGTATTGTAAAGGAAGTAAAATGGAGGATTGTAAGAGATTACAATATAAAAAAGAAAATGGCACTCCACCACCTGATGATATGATGCCTAGCGGACAGATGATAAGATAAAAAAAGACCGTTTCAAGTATTTGAAACGGTCTTTTTTTATAATAATCTTTTTTTATTATAGTCCTTCTGCAGTATGATAAACATTAGTTACATCATCATCTTCATCAAACTTAGCAAGCATTTTTTCAAATACCTTAACTTCTTCTTCGTTTAGTTCCTTTGTTGTAGTTGGTAGTCTTTCAAACTCTGAACTGATTATCTCAAATTCATTTTCTTCAAGATAAGACTGGATAGATCCATAGCTTTCGAACTCACCATAAATGATAATATTACCATCTTCCTCAAAAATTTCATTAGCTCCTGAATCAATCATTTCTAATTCAAGTTCTTCAAGATCTAACCCTTCTTTGTTTCCAACTTTAAAGTGACACTTATGCTCAAACATATACTCAACACTACCTGTTGTTCCTAATGAACCACCGGCCTTATTAAAGTAACTTCTAACAGCACCTACTGTTCTGGTATTATTATTAGTAGTAGTTTCTACTAATACTGCAATTCCAAATGGACCATAACCTTCGTATACAACTTCTTTCCAATCGTCAGTATTTTTTTCAGTCGCCTTTTTAATTGCCCTTTCAACATTATCTTTAGGCATGTTGGCAGCCTTGGCATTTTGAATTAACATTCTTAAACGAGGATTTGCATCTGGTTCAGAACCACCCTCTTTTGCTGCCATTGTTATTTGTCTACCTAACTTTGTAAATGTTTTTGCCATACCAGCCCATCTCTTAAGCTTCGTGGCTTTTCTATATTCAAATGCGCGTCCCATTTATTATAATTTACTTACTTACTTTTTTTGAACTCACAAAACTATAAAAAAAATCAAAATTATCAGACCAGATAAAGCACTAATCTATATTTAATAAGACGACATTCAGAAATTAACCACATCTACACAGTAACATTTTTTAACATTTAATATAAAAATAATACATTAATAAGATTTATGTTTTATAATTCGAATTATTAATTGTATGTTCACCGCGCTATATAACTCAAAATCATTTAAATATTTATTCTTTGAAACAGACCATAAAATTATTTTATCATACAATTCATATCAACTAAATATGACGAGTTATATATGGCCATTAAATAAAAAATAAAAATACATGGAAAAAAAACGATTAAAATGGATGCCATTATTTAGTACTAATTTTGCAGGAGTACTGAACGACAACCTGTTAAAAACTTTAATCGGTTTTGTTGGTGTAGCATGGATCGGTCAGGAGAATAAAGCTTTATTAGTGTCAGCAGCTGCGGCTTTGTTGGTTATTCCTTACATATTTTTATCTCCATTATCAGGTAAATTGGCAAAGGAACATCCAAAAGCAGAAATTATCCAGTGGGCAAAATTTGCTGAGATTCTAATTATGATTATTGCAATTACGGGCTTTTTTATAAGTAATGTTTACATAGTACTTATCGGCATGTTTTTAATGGGTTTACAAAGTTGTATTTACTCGCCAAGTAAATATGGAATTATCAGAGATATTGGTGGAAAAGAGCTTATATCATTTGGAACCGGAGCCATGGAAATGATAACTTTTATTGCTGTTCTATTAGGAACTTTCTTTGGTGGTATTATTTCTGATGCTCATAATTACTTCTCCAACCCTAAAACAGAAAGTATTATTATTGCGGTTGCATTAATGGGACTGGCAATAATTGGCTGGTTAACAAGTATGAAGATTGACCCCAAAGAATCTGAACCAGAAGACGATTCTGATGACACTCTAAATCCTTTATTATATCCTATAAAATGGTTTAAATGGAGTAAAAGTATTAAAGGTTTAAATTATACAGTGTTAGGATTATCCATCTTTTGGATGATAGGATCATTAGTGCAAATGAACCTTTATATTTATTGCGAAAAGTTTTTAAGTCTTTCAAACACAGCAACCGGAACTATTATGGCATTAGTTGCTATTGGAATTGGCTTAGGATGTTATGCTGCAGGTGTTGTTTCTAATCACAAGGTAAAAACACAACTTGTACCAATTGGTGGTATTGGAATGGCCATTTCAATGTTGCTTATTTTTATACTAAATCCAGGGACTACCTTATTTACTATATTAATTACAATATTTGCATTTTTTGCCGGTTTCTTTAAAATACCATTAAATGCTTTTATTCAAGACAGAGTAAAAGGAAGAGAATTAGGCCCTGTGCTTGCTTATAATAATCAAATGGTATTTATAGCCATTTTAATTTCAGCAGGAATATTTACCTTAATCGAAAGGGCATTTGACTCTCGAATTGTATTTTTAGCAGTACTTATTATTACTATTATAATAACAACAATCATATTCTTTAAATTACCGGGAGCTGGTAAAAGAAAGGATGCATAACAAAATAGATTTAATTGGAGATTAAATCCAATTCAAATCCAAAAACAGAACCATTACCAGGAGAACTGTTCACAAATAGTTCTCCTCCATTTTTTTCAATAAACTCTTTTGTTAGGATTAATCCAAGTCCATTACCGGTTTCCTTATCTGAACTAGGTAAAAATTCAGATCCTGAAGCATTCAATATTCTTTGCACTCTCTTTTGATTCATCCCTACTCCACTATCACAAACTTCAACTTTAACCTTCGTAAAATTTTTAACAACATTTACTTCTATAGTTCCTTTATTAGGTGTAAACTTTATTGCATTTGATAACAGATTCCTTATCACAGTTTTAATCATTGCTTTATCTGCCTTAACCTCAATCTCATCTTCTAATGTTGTTTTTATATTTATTTCCTTAAACTCTGAATAAGGCAATATTAAATTCACATTTTCCTTAATCAGGCCTGCAAGATTAAAAGATTCCGGTACATACTGTATATTTCCTAATTGTGATTTTGACCAATTCAAAAGGTTATCCATTAAATGAAAAGTATTTGTTGCCGATTCATTTAGTGAATCCAACGACTTTGATATCATACTTTTATCCAAAACATCTATCTGAGTTGATAGTAATTGTATCAAATTACGAAACCAATATAAAGGATTTCGGAGCTCATGGGAGATGATGCTAAATAGTTTAACCTGCTGATCTTTTGACTTACGCAATTTCTTATTTAGTTTATCAAGCTCTTTATTTTTTTGAATAATATTATCATTTAGCACTGTAAGCTTAATGTTAGCATTTTTCTTATTCAAAAACCTGCCGTACATGATTAAAACCAATGCTATTAACAGGAATGAAACAATTATAGCAAAAAGGATAACCAAATTTTTCCTTTTAATTCTCAGCTCCTTAATCTGGTTTTCTTGCTTTAATACTTCATTCTCCCTGTTTTTCAAATCCACCTTATATTCGGTTTGTAATTCTGCAATTTTCTTATTTGTTTCCAGATTAATAATATCATCCTTAATATGCGAATGTTCTTTATAAAACCTGAATGCTTCTTTATAGTCGCCATTCAACGCATACACATCAGATAAAATCTTATAAAAATCACTTGTATTAGATTTTATATCTTCTTTTTTAGCTATTGCAAGTCCCTCATTACAATATTTTATTGCCTGATCATATTTTGCAATTTTTTTATAAATATTTGCTAATAACAAATAAACTCTAGATTCTCCAATGGCATAACCAATTGATTTTGAATAATCCAAAGCTTCATGATAATTTTTAATAGCTAAGCTATGTTTTTCCTCCTTTTCAAAGATCAATCCCTTCCCATAAAGATTTTTTACAATTCCTTTTGCATACCCAACCTGTTTACAATAAAGGTATGATTGATCAAAACAAACCAAAGCAGAGTCGTATTGCTGAAGGTCGAAATATACTTCGCCAATATTTTTTAATGATTTCGCAATGCCCTCCTTGTAATTAACCTCTTTACGCAGTTCCAATGCTTGTTTATGAAAAAAAAGAGCTTTTTTATAATCTCTAAGTACCTGATAAATATTACCCAAATGATTATAAGTTGTCGCCTCTTCTATTTTATTATCTGTATTAGGAATTAATTGTTGAGAACGTATAAAACAATCCAAGGATTTAGGATAGTTACCCAAAGTTTTATAATCTTTCCCTATCTTATTATACAATGACATTATTTCCGTTGTTGCACCAATTGCCTTTGCTAAATCCAGTGCTTTAGTATAATATGACAATGATTGTTCAAGATTTCCTTTTGAATGATAATATTTGCCAATGTAATTCAACGATCTTATATATAGAATTTCGTATTTGTACTTTTGAGATATATTTTTTGCCTTGGTAAAATAAATCAAAGCCTTATTAAACTGTCCCCAATTATAATGTACTTCACCTATGTTTAAATATGATTCGGCTATACCATAAGTAGAATTTACTGAAGTAAACAGATGATTTGATTGCTCAAAATATTGCATAGCCAAGGAAGTACTCCCTGTAATAGAAGTATTTACACCCAATAAAAGAAGATATTCAGCAAAAATACTATCATTTTGTGTCCCCTTATAATTATACTTTATTTGGTCCAGTAAAAACTCTACACTATCTGTATTTATATATTGATATGATTTTGCCTTATCCAATAATTCAACACATAAATTCTCTTTATTTTCTGCTTTTATTATGCCTCCAGATAATAAGAGTTGAAATAAAAGTAAAAGATTAAAAATTAGAGATCTATAAATTAATTGCAACATTAGCTATTGAATTACTTTATTTAATAAAGCATATTTTGTGAGTTCTGCATTATTAGCCAAGTTCAACTTCTTCAATATGTTATTACGGTGATTACTTAAGGTGTTTTTACTAATGGATAGTTTTATAGCTATATCAGATTTTGAAAGACCCGATGCTAATAAACTTAATACCTGATATTCCCTGTCTGTTAATGATTCCAGATTATTTCTTTCTGATTCTTCTGTTATAAACTGAGTAGCAAAAAAGTATTTTTGACTTTGGGTTAGATATTTTTTATTATTTACTGCAGACTTTACTGCTGCAACCAATTCAGATGGATCCTCTTCCTTATTAATATAAGCCATTACTCCATTCTTTAGCATCCTTGAAGCTAACTGTTCATCTTTGTTCATACTAAAAATAACAATTGGCAAATCAGGACATAACGATTTAATTTGCTGTAATAACTCAATAGAGCTCAAACCTGGCATATTTACATCTAAAATAACCACATCAAATTTACCATTAGTTAACTTCTGAAGCAGTTCAATTCCATCCCTCGCCTCCTCTTTAACAGAAATATCAGTAGTACTCATAAAAATCAGCTGCAGTCCTGTACGAACAACTGCATGATCATCAGCAACAATAACAGAAATCATCTTTTCAAACATTTAGAATTCAAAAATACCTCCATTTAAAATTCATATTTGCTGCATCATATTAAGGTATCATTAATTTTTGCCTCAACTTTTAACTTAACATTACCATTTATCCAAGACTTTAGATTTCCTTAAAAATAAAACCACAATATAAACACCTGAATAACTACATATTACAGCCACACAAACAACCTTAATAGTAAAAAGTACTATGCTTGACACTCAATTATCACTATTGAATAAAGATTTTAAGGCGATTAACATTGCATCATTATTTATAATCGAAAAGACACTGTTTCAAGAAAAATATTAAAACAATAATCAACTTAAAATGAAAAAACAATTTAGTTTATTAGCCTTATTTCTTTTTGTATTGACTGCTATACAAGCACAAAGTGGAGCTTTAAAAGGAAGGATTGTTGACGAAAATGAACTTTCGGTACCAGGAGCATATATTTATTCTGATGACGAACAATTCTACGCAGTATCAGATGTTAATGGTAATTATGCTATTACAGGGATGCCTGCAGGAGATTACAATTTCAAGGTTTCGTATATTGGCTTTATTCCAGTAGAAAATAAAATCAATATTACAGATAGCAAAACCTCTGTTTTAAACTTTGAACTAAAGGCTGGAATTGTTGGACTGCAAGAAGTTGTTGTTTCCAGCTCTTTACAAGGACAATCTAAAGCATTAAACCAGCAAAAAACAAGCTCAAATATTACTAATGTAATTGCAGCAGATCAGGTAGGCAAATTTCCGGATGCTAATATTGGTGATGCATTAAAGCGTATACCGGGTATTAATGTACAATACGATCAGGGAGAGGCTCGTTTTGGAAATATCAGAGGTACGGCGCCTCAATACAATTCTGTAACAATTAATGGAGAAAGAATTCCTTCTGCTGAAGCCGAAATGAGATCAATTCAGCTTGACTTGATCCCATCAGACCAGGTTCAATCTATTGAAGTAAATAAGGCTGTTACTCCGGATATGGATGCAGATGCAATTGGAGCTTCTGTTAATTTAGTTACACTTTCAGAGCCTGCAAGTAGAAGAATTTCAGGATCATTTGGTGCTGGTTACAATCAAATTTCAGAAAAACCAAACTATACTGCAAATTTGTCTTATAGCGACAGATTTGCTAACGATAACATTGGTATGGTATTAGGATTCTCAATTAATAACAATAAATTAGGATCTGACAATGTTGAAGGCGAATGGGATTTAGATGATAACGATGATATCTATTTAAAAGAACTTCAAATTCGTCAATACTATCTTCAACGTCTTCGTCAAAGTTATTCGGGATCTTTCGATTTTAAACTAAGCGACAATCATACAATTTATTTAAAAGGTATGTATAATCGCAGAAAAGACTGGGAAAACAGATTTAGACTTGTTACAGAAGTTGATGAATTAGATAATGGAAATATTTTTACTGCTGATAAAATAGAACGAGAAGTTAAATCAGGTGGAAACGATAAAAACGCTCGTTTAGAAGATCAACAAATGAAGCAATTTTCATTAAGTGGAGATCACATATTTGGAAAAGTAAAAGCTGATTGGGGATTTTCATACTCAAAAGCTTCAGAAGACAGACCACAAGAAAGATATTTGAATCTTAAGCTGGAAGAAGATGGTCAATACATTGTAAACGACTTTTCTGACTCTAAAAAACCTTTAATGTATCTACAAGATCAAAGTAACCAGGATTTAAATAGTAATTGGGAATTTGATGAATTAACAGAAGAAAATCAATACACTGAAGACATTGATATCGTAGGAAGATTAAATTTTGAAATTCCAATGGCGCAGGGTGCGTTTAAAAACTCTTTAAAAATCGGGGGAAAATATAAGACTAAAAGTAAAAAACGCGATAATGACTTTTATGAATACTCTCCTATCGATGAAGGTTCGTTCATGAGTCAGGCATTAGCCGATACTAAAGAAATGTCGAGAGATAACTTTATGCCTGGAGATAAATATAATGTTGGAACATACGTTACAAAAGAATTTGTAGGAGAATTAGATTTAAATAACTCATCTGTTTTTGAAAAGGAAGCAGACTACTCAGAATTTGCAGGGAACTTTGATGCTTCAGAAACTGTAACTGCTGGTTATATCATGTTCAACCAGAATTTAGGAAAAAAATTATCTGCAATCTTGGGTGTTCGTGTTGAAAATACAAAAACAGAAGGAGAAGGATATAATTTTGACGATTCAGTTGATGGTCCGGAGTCATTGGTTCCAACCGGAACTATTGAAACTGATTACACTAATGTATTGCCTAACCTTCATGTAAAATATGATCTAAACAAAAATACAATAGCCCGATTTGCCTATACATCAACCATTGCTCGTCCTGGATATTTTGATTTAATTCCTTATCAGCAAATTGAAGACGAAGAAGAAATTTCTATTGGTAATCCGGATCTAAAAGCTACAACATCAAATAACATCGATGTTATGTTTGAGCATTATTTTAAAACTATTGGTATTATCTCCGGAGGATTCTTTTATAAAAATATTAAGGACTTTATTGTAGATGAGACTCATGATGATTACGTATACAATGGTTTTGAATATAAAGATTTTAAACACCCAATTAACGGTGGAGATGCAACTCTTTTAGGCCTAGAATTTTCAGCTCAACGTCAACTTGACTTTTTACCTGGATTTTTAAGTAGGTTTGGAATCTATGCCAATTATACTTACACCAAATCAGAAATCACAGACTTTAATATCGAAGATCGTGAAGATGAGACTTTAGATATGCCAGGTTCTCCAGAACATACTCTTAATGCATCATTATCATATGAAACAAAGAAATTTACAGGAAGATTATCCTATAATTATGCCAGTGATTTTATTGATGAATTTGGTGATGAAGCAGCTTTAGACAGATATTATGATCAGGTAACATACTTAGATTTAAATCTTACATATGCACTAAAGAAAAATTATATTATATATGTTGATTGCAACAATCTGCTAAATCAACCATTAAGATACTTCCAGGGAGAAAGCAATCGTACAATGCAAATGGAGTATTATGGTATGACAGCCAAAGCCGGTATCAAAATCAACTTTTAAGAAATAACAGAAGCAAAATAAATATTCTGGGATTCTTTAAATTGAGTCCTGGAATTTTCTACAACAGGAATTTAAAATACTGCCATGAAAGAACTATATTTTCATGACAGTTAAAAGTGACAATTGAAAAACAAAACATATGAAGTATCTAATTTCAATAATACTCTTAAGCTTAATTCTATTATCTTTTTCATGTAATACGAAGAAGCAAAATAATAATAGCCAGGCATCTGAAAGTACCTCAGACTCTGTAATTATAGAACGAAATAAAGAAGCCAGGGAAGATTCTTTAAAAATGGCAGAGGCATTAAGTATACAAGCCCAATTCAAAAACTCAATAACTGCTGATTTTGAGACGCCTCCTGTTCTTTCAGAAGTTGATGAAGATGCTGCTGATGATCCGGCTATTTGGATTAATAAATCTAATCCGGAAAAAAGTTTAATTATAGGTACAAATAAAAAGGCAGGTTTACATGTTTATGACATATACGGTAAAGAATTACAATTTATTTCAGTTGGAAAAATTAACAATGCAGAATCAGGTTACGACTTAAAATTAAAAGACAGAATAGTTGATTTTGTCGCTTGTACAAATAGAACATCTCAAACAATAGACATCTATGAAATAGACAAGCAAAACCTTCAACTTAAAGAAAATGCATTATGCAAAATTCCTTCAACGGTTGATGATGTTTATGGCTTTTGTACCTATCAAAATAAAGAAACTAAAAAGCATTATTTATTTGCAAATGGAAAAAACGGATTGGTAGAACAATGGTTAATTACGCCTGATAATGATAGTATTAAAGCTGAATTAACAAGAACACTTCAAATGCCAAGTCAGCCTGAAGGTATGGTAGTTGATGACGTAACAAATACATTATTTATTGGTGTGGAGGAAAATGCCATATTTGCATATAGTACGCTTGAAGATGCAGACACTACAAGTTTTCGTATTAAAGAATCTTCAACATCAAATTCAAATATCAATTACGATATTGAAGGTTTAACTATTTACAGAGTTTCTAATGATAAAGGCTATTTAATTGCATCCATTCAAGGAAATTTTTCATATGCAGTTTTTGATATAAATCCTCCATATTCATACATAACCAGTTTTGTAGTAAAAGATGGAGAGTACGATGGAATTGAGGAAACTGACGGCTTAGAGATATGCAATACACCTATGGGAAAATCCTTCCCTAAAGGCATGCTAGTTATTCAGGATGGATTCAATAAGGATAACCAGATAGATAAAAATCAAAACTTTAAAATAATTTCAGTTCAAAAAGTGCTTGATATTCTTCAATAACAGCATTTCATAAAACAAAAAAAGTGAGGTAAAAACCTCACTTTTTTTGTTTTATATTTTAAACTAAAATCTATTCTTCAGATTTTGTTTCTTCAGTTGTAACTTCTTCTGTAGCTTCTTCACTAAAGTTTAGCACGTCTTTTTCCTGTAATAAGTTATACCACTGAATAACTTTCTTCATATCAGAAACATAAACTCTATCCTTATCATAATCAGGAAGAATTTCTTCGAAATAATTTTTCAAATCATTAGATGAAGCTTTATGACTTATAGCCTGACCACCATCTTCTTTTTCTGAAATATTTTTAAATACATCGTATAGTTTAACATCACCATCTTCTGTAAAAATTGAAATATCTTCTAGCGCACTAATACGTGATGTTGCATATGCAGGCATTCTTTTTCCATCGATTAACGACTCAACAATAATGCTATTTTTGGCTTGAGATACAATTTTAAATAATCCTCCCTGTCCTGATACAGCTAATATTCCTTTTAACATTTCACTCATTATATTTATTTTTTCCCAATTTTCAATTCCGTTGCCAATGCAACTATTTGTTTATTTAATTACAAATGCAAAAATAAGAGAATCGTATAAACTTAAAATATGTTTTAAAATATATTTCTATTTATTCAATTCTTTTTCTTCACAAATATGTTTTTTTAACTCACCTACAATTAATTAAAGCCTCTTTCTTTTTTTATAGATTCAAAAGCTTCATTTACTTTTTGAAATTTCTCCTTTGCTGTTATTTGAAATTCTTCACCTAAATGAGCTACTTTATCCGGATGAAATTTAATGGCCATTTTTCTATAAGCTTTCTTAACTTCATCATCTGTTACTTTTGGATCTATTTCAAGAATTTTATATGCAGACTCTGTATTCTTAGCATACATATTCATAAGAGATTCAAAGTCGGGTGTTGATAATCCCAGGCCTAAAGCAATTTGACGTATTACAGTTATTTCACTTTGAGGAATACTTCCATCAGCATTTGCTACACCAAATAGCATGTGCACTAATTCAACTCTTGAATTATAATCAACATGAATTTTTATTTGATAACAAACCTCATTTACAGGAATATTTCGTTTAAGAATATCTCTAAGCATTATTAATGCCTGAGCCGACTTCTGTTCACCTAAAGAACGATGTAGGTAATTCTTAACAAAATCCAGTTCTGACTTTACAACCTTTCCGTCGGCCTTCATTACAGCCGCAATTAAAACCATTAGTGATGCAACAAATCCATCTCTTGGATTTCCATCTGGTCTTTCTACTCCTTCAGTTGATATATTATCAGCTATTGTACCAACAACAAATCCCAATACCGCTCCAACAGGTCCAAGAAACCACCATCCCAAACCTGCACCTAAAAGCGACGAACCTGATATTTTAAAACTTTTCATTTTATTAAACTAACTCTTAAATATTTTATTTTAATTCAAGTAATTTCTCATGAATTTCAACAACCTGAGGAATCACCAGTTCAATATCATTACAATATATTACAAAATCAGATTGGCTTATTTTTGCTTCATCATCCATCTGATTATTAATCCTTGTCTGCACATCATCTTTACTTAAACCATCTCTTTTCACAACTCTATCAATCCTTAAGTCAACAGGTGCAGTAACTGTTATTATTTTATCCACTTGTTTAAAAGCCCCGCTTTCAAATAAAATAGCAGCCTCTTTTAATATATAAGGATAATGTTTGTGATTATTTTTCCAATTCTCGAAATGATCAGCAACGACAGGGTGAATTATTTGATTCAGAGCTTCGAGCTTACTCCTATTATTAAATACAATTTCTCCAACTCTCTTTCTGTCCATTTTACCTTCGACATAAATATCTTCGCCGAACATTTTTTTTACACCTAAGACAATTTCAGGATGAGAATCACTTAAAACCCTGGCTTCAAAATCTGAATAATATACAGGTACTTTAAGTGTTTCAAATATTTTGCACACCGTACTTTTCCCACTTCCAATCCCACCGGTAATTCCTACATTAATCATTTATTATTTTGCTTTTTCAAATAGACATTCAACAAAAAGAGGTGAGTAATCAATATTTTTAATTCCTTCAGGCATACTGATTAATTTAACTTTTAATCGATCAGGCAGAGCACTGGAAATATTTGAATTAAAATCAACTTCAGCTTTAAAATCAGAAGCCGAAACCGAATTAAATCTACTTACAGCAACATTAAATGAGACGTTTATTTCTGAAGGAAAGCATTTTAATCTTAAACTATCCGGAACATTTATTGAGTTCAAAGGAATTGTGATTTCTTTTTGAGTAAACGGTTCAACAGGTATATTGACAACTACCCTACCCGGATTACAAATTAATTTATCGTATGACACTAAAGAAATATTCCTGATAAGAGAATCACTAAGTTCTTCAAAAACTTTTTTCTCAGTATACACATAATTAATTGTATCAATTAATGTTGATGGTCCAGAAACTTCAACACTATCTGGTTTAATAAGTATTTCTCCCGATTGATAATATTGCGGTTTAAACTTTAAATCAGAGCTAAAACGAACTGGAACCTTTTTTCGCTCTTTCTTCTCAAACAAAACAAATAAAGTATCCGGGTATATTTCCAATAAATCAATACCGTTGGTTAGATTCTTAGTAAATACATTTTTTAAATCTCGCGTTAAAACATATGCTCCCTCAGCATTTCCTTTATGTATTCTTTTAAAACCAGAAACTTTTAAATTCTCTGGTGAGATAATTTTCCCGAAGTGATAAGGTAAAAGATTATATCCAAGGGAACGTATTTTTAATTGAACCTGAGTTTGAGGATCACCTAACAAAATAAAATCATCAGGAAAATCATTGTATCGTACCGGATATTCAATTGTAGTAACAAAATCTTTCCTCAGCGCATTTAAAAACCACAAACCGGTAGACAACAATAAAAACACCACAAAAACCAATAAATCTCTGTTGCTCTTTAAACTAAGGAGCAATTCCTTAATTTTAGAAACGTCAATTCTTAATTTATTTTTTAATGATTCAATAGGCATGTATACGATATAATAAAATGCTTAAAAACAAAAAAGCCAATAACCATCAAATATAGTTATTGGCTTTATAAAAAAAAATATTCTTTTATCGTTTTGGCTGTGCATCTGACATATCCATAATAATAGCAGATTTGTCAATTTTAATTACAACACCATTTGAAATTTCTACATTAATATAAGTTTCTTTTACTTCAGAAACTTTACCATAGATACCTCCGGTAGTAATTACTTTATCACCTTTTTTTAATGCCTCACGATATTGTCTTAACTGTTTTTGACGTTTTTGTTGTGGACGAATCATGAAAAAATAGAAAACTACAATTAGTAGTCCCATCATAATAAAAAACTGATATTGTCCACCTGCAGCCTGTTGTTGTAAAAATAATGCTTGTAAATTCATTTTCTAACCATTTATCTAATTAATAACACTGGCTGTTAAAGCCAATTCTTTCGATTTTTTTTCAATGTTGGCATCAACCCTGATTACTTTATACTGATTTCCCGAAAAACCTCTTGAATCAAACCTCACCTCTATTTCACCCTTTTCACCAGGCAAAATTGGTTTTTGCGGATAATTCACCGTTGTACATCCACATCCAGGTTTAACATTATTAATAACCAAAGGATTTTTACCAGTATTTGTAAACTTAAAATAGCAACCAACTATTTCTCCTTGTTGAACTTGTCCAAAGTTATGAATTAACTTATCAAATTCGATGGTAGTATCTGCATAATTTTCGATTGTCAATGAGTTATTTTTGGGAGCATTTGTACATCCCAAAAATAAAATAAACAATAGACTTAATGCATATTGATAAGTTGTACTCATATTAAATTAAGCAAGTCCTTTTCCTGTTTTCTTGATTTTTTTATCATTCGTTAAATCAAGAATTGCTTTATCCAATACACCATTAATAAACACACCACTCTTTTCAGTAGAATAATGTTTTGCTATTTCAATGTACTCATTCATTGTAACTTTAACCGGAATATTAGGAAATTGAGTTAATTCTGCTAAAGCAATTTGCATTAGGATAACATCTAAGAAAGCAACCCTGTCAATTTCCCAATTTTTAGCATACTTATCAATCAGAGCTCTGTACTCTTCTTTATTTAGAGCTGCTTTTCTAAATAAGTCTTTTACAAAATCTCTGTCTTCCTCATCCTTGAACTCTCCCATCAATTCAACAGGCTTATCCTCTTCCATGGCCTTAACTGTTTTCACAACCATACTAAGAACAAACTCTATTTCATCATTCCAGTAAATACTTTGATCTTCAAATGTAGGATATAAAGGTTCATGATAAGCAATTACCTTCTCTAATAACTTTATAGCAAACTTTTTATCTGCATCAAACGACGATTCTTTCTTAGCTAAATAATCCTCATATTGTTGAGACTTAAGAATATCGTTGTATAAACTTTTAATAACTTCGGGATAATTAGCCCAGTTATTGCCATTCTGATCTATATATTTTTTTAGATCAGAATTATCAGCCAGCCTACTGAAAATTTTATTCGTTACGAATTTAGTATTCGGATTTTTTTCTGCTGACGAAGCTGTTTTTTTGCTTTTAGCAAATTCAATTCGACCAATCGCATAATCTCTTAATTCAAGAAGCAACAAGATATATAAATAATATAGATCAAGAGATTTAGAAATGCTATGAAACATTTCTTTTTCAGAGTTTTGAATAGTGGAATCATTATTCTGATAATGTGCATACAATATTTGCATCACTTTAACTCTAAGTAGTCTTCTGTTTAACATTCTTCAAAGAACTTTTTATATTAATCACTGTCGCAAAAATAGGTCTTTTTTATTTCCATACCACATAAAAATGATTTTTTACATTTTATTTGCATCTTTATTTTTCGCAAGACAATACTCAATTAATAACATAAGATTTTATTTAGTTGAATAAGTTATTTCAGTAAAAATGTTTTTTTTAATCAAAACCCTTTAATTATAAGGTGTACACCATCAAAAACTTAGTTCACATACACTACCTGTCTATTTACAATAGATTTTTTTGATAAAATTGTAGAATAATTCAAAAATAATTCCCATTTTTGAATGGCAAACAAAATCAGTAAATTTTTATCAAAATAAACAAATTATTTGATGATGGAAGGATATGAGAAAAGAGACAGCTATGATAAGAACGATAGAGAAGAAATCTTTTCAAAAGCTGTCAGAGCCGGAAAAAGAACCTACTTTTTTGATGTAAAAGCGACTCGCAAAAATGATTACTACCTAACTATTACTGAAAGCAAAAAGAAATTTGAAAATGAAGGCAAATTTCATTTTGAAAAACACAAGATATTCCTTTACAAGGAAGATTTTGAAAAATTTGCTGATGGATTACAGGAAGTAGTAGACTACATTCGACAAAATCAACCAGACGTTGATGAGTATAGTGAGGATGATGATTTAGTGGAAGCTATTGGAGCTGAAGAATACACAAACGTTGAATTTGAAGATTTAGCAGAATAACTTTATACACTATATTATAAAAAAAGCCACTAATTAAATTAGTGGCTTTTTTTATTCAATATTTGTCTAGTCCTGAAATAGCGTTACATAATACAAGGTAATGTTATGAAAGATAAGATTAAAAGCTTGTATATCAAGCGAACTCAAAAAGACTACAGTTTAAGTTTTAAATTATCGGTGGTCCAAGAAGTGGAAAGTGGATCTATAGGCATTTGCGCAGCCGCACGAAAGTATGGAATACAAAGTCATGGAACGATAACGGAATGGCGAAGAAAATATGGTACCTTTGATAGAAGTTACCAAACAAACAGCCGCATGTCAAAAACACCTCAACAGAAAATATTTGAACTAGAACAGAAGGTCAGATTACTAGAAAAAGAGAAAATATTCCTTGAACAAGAGATGATCAATGCTAGTGATAAAGCTAATATATTAGATCGATTGATACTTCTTGCAGAACAGGAATATGGAATCAAGGTAAGAAAAAACTCCTTGCCCGAACAATCGGAAGCTACGCCAAAGAATTCAAGAAAGCGATAGGAACTCTTTGTGGTTTGTTCGGGATCAGTCGCCAAAGCTATTATCGATCTGGATGGCGAGAGAAGAAGCAAAAAGATGTTGCAGCCGAAGTGGTTTCTTTGGTCACAGCTGTTAGGCTTGAGTTGCCCAGAATAGGAGCAAGAAAATTACAACATTTGCTTGAAGCCCCATTACGGGATTTAGGGGTGGGAAGAGATAAGCTTCTATTAATACTAAGAGCTAACAATATGCTCATTAAACCATTACGTAGCTACCACACTACCACTAACTCAAAACACATGTTCAAGAAACACAAAAATTTAATCGAAGATATTGTGCCTTCAAGACCAGAACAAATTTGGGTTAGTGATATAACGTATATTGGAAGCCGAAACAACCATCGATATCTAGCTCTCATAACTGATGCATATTCTAAAAAGATCGTTGGATATAACCTGTCGGACAGTTTAGAAGCCAATAGTTGTATCAAGGCGCTTAAAATGGCAGTTAAAGATAGAAAATATAAAGAAAAAGAATTGATACACCATTCTGACAGGGGGATTCAATATTGTTGTAATGCATATCAGGAACAATTAATTAAGCATAATCTGATCTGCTCTATGACAGAGTCTTACGATCCATGTGCCAACGCTGTTGCTGAAAGAGTTAATGGTATTTTAAAACAAGAATTCATGTTAGAACAATATAGTTTAAATGCTCCTATGCTAGAGCAATTAGTGAAGCAAAGCATTAGAAAATACAACGAAATGCGTCCTCATCTATCATGTAGATTATTAACGCCAAATCAAATGCATCGTCAGGATAAGATTGCGATAAGAACCTATAAAAAAGTAACAGTCCACAAGGGTACCCTTGTGGACTGTTAAGAATGTTATTAAATTAGTCCAATAATCTGTAACACTTATTTAGGACTAGTCAATTTTGAGATGAATATTATTATTCATCCAATTCTTCATTATTTTTAGACCTGTATTCCTGAACTAATTTATCAATTTCTTCTGATTCCAGGATTTTAATATTGGTTACAATAAAAGATTCCATTAAAAAATCGCCCAATTCATTACACTCTTTTATCGCACGGGTAAAAACATCTTTAATACTAACACTTATTGGCAACAAAGTCTTTACCAAAACCTTATCTTCATCAAACTCCACTCCTTCCAACTCTCCATCTTCTTTCTTCAGCTCAAAATCCAACTCTTTCTGAATTAATGATTTTTGCCAATCCTGGAATGACACTTCCTCTTTATTTACTAATACCAGAAAATACCTCAATTTATTACCCTTTCCTCCCAGACCGGTCGAAATAAATATTGGAGCCTCACCTAATAATGATGTTTCCAGAACCATTTTAGATTCCTGTATGGCTAAGGTTGACCATTGCTTTAATTCATCATCACTATTTTCCTTATAGGTTTCAATAGCTCTATAAGCTTCTGGATTATCAATTTTAGCTAATGCAGAAAGTAACTCTTTTTTCTTTTCTATAGAAGTAGTCTCTTCAAAAAGCAAGTCCTTTTCTTTTAGAACAAGGTTTTTATCAAGAGTTTTATTAAGCTCTTTGGAGAAATTAAAGTATTCCTTTTGCATTTCTATATCCACCTGCTCTTCCAAAACAGTAACTGCCTGTCCCCTCTTCGAAAGCAATTCCTGTATTTTTTGATATACTTTGTTTAAATCCGGCTCCTGTTTATTCATTTCACAAAAGTAATAAAATGGATTCTTTAATGACAGAAAATACAATTATCTTTAAAGCCATTTTATATACTGTAACTATTTTTAATAAAAATCCCAACATATAGGTATTGGGAAAGTAAAGGTTTACCGTTATTTTTGCTTACTATTTATTTTACACTCTTATTTTTTACCCTTAGTGGATGAATTTATCTGAATTAAAAACAAGCGAAGAAGCAATCATTGTAAAAGTGAAGGGATTTGGTGCTTTTAGAAAACGCATCATTGAGATGGGCTTTGTTAAAGGGAAAAAAGTAAAAGTAATAAAAAACGCACCTCTTAAAGATCCTATTGAATATGAAATTATGGATTATAAAGTTTCTCTTCGAAGAAGTGAAGCTGCCATGATTGAAGTCATTAGTAAAGAAGAAGCTAAAAATATAGCTCCTCCGCAATTTGAGGGCGTTATTACAGATGAAATTTTACGAGAATCTGCCTTTAAAAAAAGAAAGACCATTAATGTAGCACTAATTGGAAATCCAAACTGTGGAAAAACAACAATGTTTAACTACCTATGTGGTAAACAAGAACATGTTGGAAACTACAGCGGTGTTACAATAGACTCAAAATCCGGAACATTTTCACGAAAAGGTTATAAATTCAATATAGTTGATTTACCTGGTGCATATTCCTTATCGGCATATTCTCCCGAAGAATTATTTGTAAGAAAACATATACTTGAAGAGGCTCCGGATATTGTATTAAATGTTATTGATTCGTCAAACATTGAACGCAATTTATTCCTTACCACCCAGTTAATTGATATGGACCTTAGAATTGTAGCTGCATTAAACATGTTCGATGAGCTGCAAAAAAAAGGCGATCGGTTTAATTATCAGAAGCTGGGAAGCATGCTGGGAATTAATTTTATTCCTACTGTTAGTTCTAAAAAACAAGGTATAGGAAAACTTTTTGATGCGATTATTGATGTTTATGAAGATAGACAACCGAATCAACGAAGAGTACATATTAATTATGGACAAACTCTTGAGAAAGGCATAACAAAACTTGTTGAAGAAATTCAACAATGCAATTGTGTTCCTAAAAACATAGCTCCTCGATTTGTTGCTCTTAAATTAATTGAGAAAGACAACGATTGTGAGAAATCATTCCTTGAAGAGGGTAATTTTCCATCTCTTAATGAAAAAACAGAAAAAGTCATTAAGCAGATAGAAACGGATTTAAATGAAGATACAGAAACGTTAATTACTGATGCCAAGTACGGCTTTATTGCTGGTGCATTAAAGGAAACGTATAAGGAGTCACCACAGGTTAGAGTAAGAAAATCTGAAATTCTGGATACATTCTTAACTCATAAACTATTTGGCTTTCCAATATTTTTCTTTTTCATGTGGCTGATGTTTCAATCTACTTTTACTTTAGGAGAATATCCTATGGGATGGATTGAAACTGGCGTTGATGCCTTAATGAATCTATTGGGAAAGGTCATGACTGATGGTCCATTTAAAGATTTATTAATAGATGGTGTCATTAGTGGAATGGGTGGTGTTATTGTTTTTCTACCAAATATCCTCATTTTATTTTTCTTTATTTCATTTATGGAAGACACAGGTTATATGGCCAGAGCTGCTTTCATCATGGATAAACTTATGCATAAAATGGGATTGCATGGAAAATCCTTTATCCCATTAATTATGGGCTTTGGATGTAATGTACCTGCAATTATGGCAACTCGTACCATAGAGGATAAAAATAACAGGCTGATTACAATGTTAATCAATCCGTTTATGTCGTGTAGCGCTCGTTTACCTGTATATATATTATTTATAGGTGCCTTTTTCCCAGAGCATTCAGGAACTGTTCTGTTTGCAATTTATGGATTGGGAATATTGCTGGCTATTTTAGTAGCTAAACTATTCAGAAAATTTCTTTTTAAAGATAAAGATATTCCGTTTGTAATGGAGCTTCCTCCATACAGAATGCCTACTCTACAATCGACTTTGCGTCATATGTGGAATAAGGGTGGACAATATCTTAAGAAAGTTGGCGGAGTTATCATGATTGCTTCGATCATTATCTGGTTCCTTCAAAATTTTCCAAAAAACGAAGAGATTGCTAATAAATACGACAATAAGATCGAAGAAATCACTTCTCTACAAGAGGCTTTAAATACTTCAAATAAACCAGATAGTGTTATTGATGGTTTATATAATAAGTATGAAGTTGAAAAACTAAAATTAAACAATTCAAAGCTGGCAGAACTTCAAAAGGAATCATACATAGGTACAATTGGTAAATTTATTGAACCTGTAATCAGACCTTTGGGATTTGATTGGAAGATGGGTGTGAGTCTTTTGAGTGGAGTTGCAGCTAAAGAAGTGGTAGTTAGTACGATGGCGGTTATATATCATCGCGAAAGTGAAAGTATTGATGAAGAATCGACTAGTTTAAAAGATAATATCAGGACGACACTAAATGAAAAAGGAGAATTAGAATTCACTCCTATTATTGCACTTAGTTTTGTTGTCTTTATTTTAATCTATTTTCCATGTATTGGAGTAATTGCAACAATTAGCAGAGAATCAGGATCCTGGAAATGGGCTGTCTTTACTATATTTTACACCACATTCTTGGCATGGGTTATGTCGTTTGTTGTATATCAAGTTGGTAATATAATTTTTTAGATATGGTACAGGAAATATTAATGTGGGTAAGTGTTGTAGGAGCTTTTATTTATACCATATTCTCGGTAATAAAGCTAATTTCCGATACATCAAAAAAAACAGGTTCAGCGTGTTCTTCTTCCGGATGTTGCGGATGTGAAGCAAAAAGAAGTTTAATAAAACAAATCAAACACAAAAATTTTAATACTTTTAAGCCATTAACAAATAGTTAACAAGCACTTGTTTTAATTATTAGTTATTTTGTAACATGATTTTAAGAGAATCCTATAAGAAAATATTTACTTTTTTTCTACTGTTCTTATTCTTAATAAGTACAAGTGGTGTGGTTCTCTTTTATCATTTTTGTTCTCATGCACATCAAACCATATACTCTTTTTATATTGATGAAACAGAAGAACTGTGTGCAGAAAGTGCAGTTATTAATGGAGATATAATTCCTCATGAGGATCATTGCTGTAATGAAGAACTAGACCATCATAACCAATATCACAATAAATGTTGTGATCATCATCAAAGCTTTCACAAAGCTGTAAAACTAAATACAAACTATACTATTTCCAAGCAGTTAAAGTCACCAAAGCCATTGGAATTATCATTGCTATTTGATTCTTATACATTGCTTTTAGACAACAATGATTTTAGGCTGTTTAGAAATAATATATTTGAAAATACACCTCCAGAATCACCATCCTATTTATTTTCCGGAAAGGAAATAGTGACAAACTTCCACAATTTAAAATTAGACTGTTAAGAGTTTTTAAGTCGTTAAATTTTAGTTGCTCAATATTGTATTAATACAATAATTGAAGTAATGCTGATTTTTTAACAAACAGTATAGTATTGCTTTGTTTAAATCTTATAGACTTCCTTAAAATTTAACGCTCGATTGAAACTATTACTCAAAAACTCGTTGAGTAAAACTCTCGAAAACATTCTAATTAAAAAATAATGAAATCACTATATATTTTAGTTTTTTCGATGCTTTTCTCATTATCGGCTTTTGCCGGTGATATCAAAGGAAAAGTATTCGAAAAAAAAGATACTAAGCAAATTCCGTTAATCGGGGTTAATGTTTATTGGGCAGGAACAACAGTTGGGACTATTACCGACACAAACGGATCTTTTGAACTATCTAAAGAAAAAAAGCAAGACCTTTTGGTTTTTAGTTATGTAGGATATGAAAATGATACAATAAAAGTTACAAACGATTTTCCTTTAGAAGTATTTTTAAATCAAGGTGCAGAATTAGAAGAAGTCGTTGTTGCTAAAAGAGTTGCATCAACAGCTATCTCAAAAATGAATCCTTTATATGTACAAAAGGTAAATGGTAAAGAACTGGAACGATGCGCTTGTTGTAACTTGTCTGAAAGTTTTGAAACGAATGCATCTGTTGATGTAGCCTATGCTGATGCTGTTTCCGGTGTAAAACAAATTCAACTTTTAGGTTTATCAGGCAGATATTCGCAGTTAACTATGGCGAATATTCCAACCCTTCGTGGAGCTGAATCAGCCTTTGGAATGGAATATGTACCCGGCACCTGGATGGAAAGCATTCAGATTTCAAAAGGTTCTGCAGCTGTAAAAAATGGCTACGAATCGATCACTGGTCAGATTAACATTCAACTTAAAGAACCTGCGGGTACCGAAAAAATGCATTTCTATTTATACGGAAATCAAGATGGTAAAACGGAAGCCACTTTTGGCCATTCATTTAATTTAAGTGATAAATGGAGTACTTCTTTGATGGTACAGGGAAGTGGAAACTATAGAGAAATGGATATGAATGATGATGGATTTTTAGATAAACCTATAGCTAAAATGGGGAACATCATCAATCAATGGAACTACAAATCGGACAAGTATACCTCTAAATTTGGATTTTCATATATTAACGAAAAAAGAGAAGGCGGGCAAAAAGGTTTTGATCACGATATTGATCAATCAATGCAATCGCTATATGGCATTGAAGTAGCTGTAGAAAGATTCAATGCTTTTGCCAAAAACGGTTTTATTTTTAACCGTCCTTCAACCAGCTTAGGAACAATTGTATCATATAATTATTTCGACAGGAATTCTTTTTATGGAAACAACACCTTTAATGTTACCCAACAAAACTTCTATGCAAATATCATTTATCAATCATATTTAGGAGATACTCGTCATACATATAATACAGGAGTAAGCTTTGTATACGACAACAATGATGCTTCATTTAATGGTAGCACTGACAACGTTGGATTTACAGAAACTGTTCCAGGAGTATTTGCTGAATACAATTATATACCAAGCGACAAATTTACCTTTATGGCTGGCTTACGTTATGATTACAGCAGTTTACATGATGGTTTTGTAACTCCTAGATTACATGCTAAATATAATTTAGGTGATCACATTACTTTAAGAGCCAGTGCAGGTAAAGGATACAGAACTCCTGATGCAATTAGCGAAAACTCAAATTATTTAGCTAGTTCAAAATCTTTCATTTTTGATGAAGATATTAAACAGGAAAAAGCATGGAACTATGGAATTGCAATGGTTAATGAGATTCCAATTGGACAAAAGCATCTTAATGTAAATATTGAATTCTATCGCACTGACTTTGAAAATCAATTAGTAGTTGATTTGGATAGAAACAACAGAGAAGTACATTTCTATAATCTTGATGGAAAATCATTTTCTAATATATTCCAGATTGAATCAACAATGGAAATATTTAAGAGATTTGATTTTACAGCTGCTTATCGTATTAACGATGTTCAAAGCACTTATAGTGGAAGTCAAAATGATGTACCTTTTGTAAATAAATATAAAGGACTACTATCCGGATCATACAGAACAAACCTGGATAAATGGCAATTTGATTTAACTGCACAATTTAATGGAAAGCAACGCCTTCCTTCAACAGGAGATAATTCACTTGAAAACACCCGACCAAACGAATCAGAAAATTATATGGTCTTAATGGCTCAGGTAACAAAGAATTATCGCAACTGGAGCTTTTATTTAGGTGGTGAAAATATTGGTGAGTTCACCCAGGACAATGCTATTATTGATCCTGAAAATCCATTTGGAGATCAGTTTGATGCTTCCAGAGTATGGGGACCTTTATATGGAGGAATGGTATATGTGGGTATCAAATATAATTTAAGTAAAGAGTAATAAAAGGAGAAAGGAACATGTAGTAAGGAATATGTGAATTAACTCCAACATTATTAAACATTAGAAACTAAAAGCTAACAGCCAATGCTCACAGCTTAAAAACATAAACATTATAAAACAAATTACTATGAAAAATTTAAAATTTTTAATTGCTGCAGTAATCCTTTTTATTGGTATCACAACTACATATGCAAAGGATAAAAAAGCCGAACTTAAAGAAGTAACTTATACATGCTCAGTAGATTGTCATGCTTGTAAAGAAAAAATCATGAAAAATATTCCATATGAAAAAGGTGTAAAAAAAGTAGTTGTTGATTTAGATAAAAAGTTGGTAACAGTAGCTTTTAGAGAAGATAAAAACAGCACTGAAAATATCGAGAAAGCTCTGGAGAATTTGGGTTACGAAGCTTCTGTTAAAGAAAAAGAAGCACCTAAAAAGAAATAATTGATAATAAATTTGACATATATAAAAGGGCATATTTTTTATGCCCTTTTATATTATATATTATTCCGTTTTTACTTTCTGTGCAAAGAATAATGATAAGACTGCAATTCCAGCTCCTGCAATAAAAGGAATCCTCCAGTTTAACATCCATAAGGCCCCTCCTATTACTGGTATCACTACAGCCGAAATATGATTTATTGTAAAACCTACAGCCATTGACGGAGCAATATCTTCTCGTTCTCCTGTTTTCTGAAAATAGGTATTAATGGCCATTGAGGCACTGTAGAATATATGATTTGAGATATACAGCACAATCATTGTTGTACGATCCTCTAAAAATGCATAGGATAAGAAAATCAGAATTAAGAAAATATACTCAATTGATAAAATAACTCTTTCTCCAAACCTGTTGATACCTTTAGCAACAATCGGAGCCATAAAATAATTGATGATATTATTGGCTACAAACAAAATTGCAACACCTTCAATTTTAAACTGGTATTTTTCAACCAACATAAAAACAACGAAGACTACAAATATTTGTCGGCGTGCACCACTCAAAAAGTTCAACACATAGAATAGCCAATATTTTTTCTTGAATATCATTTTCTTTTGCTGAGTAGGAACTTCGTTTTTAATTGGATTCCTTGTTAAAGCTAAAGAAGCGATCAACATCACCAAAATCCCGAAACCAATAAATAATTCTGACAATCCGAAATATTTTGATAACAGCCAAATGATTCCTCCCACACAAATATTTGTTAAGGCACCAAAACTTTTAATACTACCTATAACAACAGGAGCCTGTTGTAAAGAAAAATGCTGTAAGGTTAAACTCTGATTTACAGTTTCGAAATAATGGAAACCTAAAGACATAATTAGTGTTGTAAAAACCAATCCTAAAAATGAAGGAAAGATACCAGTAGCCGCAACTCCAATTCCTAATACAAGCGTTCCAACAGCTGCTAGTTTATGCTCTTTTATAATCAATAACAGGTAGATTACTAACATTGCAAGGAAACCGGGTATTTCACGAACTGACTGAATAACACCTATCTGCAATCCATTAATACCTACCTCATCTACTGCATAATTATTAAACAAAGTTCGCCATGCTTGAAAACCTGCAGTAATAGCCATAGTTAAAAGCAATAAATACCAGTACATTGGATTCTTTCTAATCTCTTTTAGCATATAAATGATTATAAAAAATGAAACCAAACACAAATTCAAGAAGATCTTAAAAATAAAGTATGGTCTTTACTTAAACGGGGGTAATTTAAGATCCAAAGTTACTTGAAAATGTGTTTGGTAATAATTTTACGCTGTATATTTAGAGGACTTTAAATATTCTTAACAGGCTATAAACTTTTTATTATTAAGGTTCATTTTTATAGAGCTGAATTATAATCAAGCTCCAAATCAACTTATATCTATAGTAGCACAACAATTGTATATCTTCTATTCGTTTATAAATATTTCCGGTTCTTTTCTTTCTTTACAAGCCTCACTAAGCCTGGTTGCTGCAATATGCACCATTTCACTATCGTTATATCGTGCTTCATTTGGACAAGACTTTACACATGCACAGCATAATATGCACTGTTTCGCATCTGTCTTTACTCCTCCATTAACTGTGATGGCATCAGTTGGGCATACATCACTGCAAATCCCACACATATCACACTTTTGTTCATCAGTAACTGGAGAAACATCCGGCGATTCACCAATTTCTTTATAAGGCTGATTTCCTGGAACAATAAGAGTTTTCTCCAAAACTTCAGAACTATTAATCAAACTTCTAATTTGAACTCCAAACTGTTCTGCCTTCTGTAAATCACTTAAATCCGGACGACATACTGCAATTGGGAATTGTTCCGTTGAAAAAGAATGCTCTCCAATAAAAGTAGCTGCAGCAATTGTTTTAAAACCTTGTTCTTCTATGATATCTTTTAACTCAATTAATGCATCATCAAAATGTCTGTTTCCATATACAGCTACTGCAACAGCCTTTGAATTAATACCACAAATCTTTCTAAGATTTTCTGAAGCTTCTACTGGAATTCTACCTCGATAAACTGGTGCACCAAAAACAACAATTGCATCTTTAATTTCAATTTCCGTCTCTATATCCTCAGTCAAATCAATTTCTTGAATTACCGCAGGATTGTATCCTTTTACAATCTGTTTAACTACCGTTTTTGTAGTATTTGTAGGAGAAAAATAAATGATGAAAACTTTTGATGCCATAATTAAGTAATTACAATGCGGAACAAAAGTAAGAATATTCTCAATATGGGAATTTTAAAGAATCCTAAATTTTAATAAATAATATTTGCCATTAGCCCAATTACCTCAATAAAACACTAGGCTCCAATACACTACATCACATAATTAAATATAAATCCAACCACTACAATTCCCATAGCTACAATAGAAACAAAAATACTAATCAATTGCCATTTAAGAACTTTCTTCAGGATGATGATTTCCGGCAGAGATAATGCAATTACTGACATCATAAAAGCAAGTGCAGTACCTAGAGAAACACCTTTCTCCATCAAAACACTTACAATTGGAATAATACCTGCTGCATTGGAATACATTGGAACACCAATTAAAATAGCTAACGGCACAGAATACCAGTGTTCATTGCCTAATAATGTCCCCATAAAATCTTCAGGAACATAGCCATGAGCCCCAGCTCCTACTGCAACACCAATAATGATATAAATCCAGATCTTACCTACTACCTCTTTCACTACTCTATATCCGGAGTGTATTCTATCTGTAAATGATATTTTATGATTCTCTTCGTCTCCATGATTTGCTTTAACTTGAAAAACCCACTCTGCCACATATTTTTCAAGTTTTAAAACGCCAATTAACCAACCTGATACAATAGCAATTATTAAACCTGTAGCCACATATATTAAAGCAACCTTAATACCGAATAACCCTACCAATAAAACCAGAGCTACTTCGTTTACCATTGGAGCGGCAATTAAAAAAGAAAAAGTCACTCCAATAGGAACTCCAGCTTCTACAAAACCTAAAAACAGAGGAATGGCTGAACATGAGCAGAAAGGTGTTACTACGCCTAATAATGATGCCAAAATATTTCCTGTAAATAAAGACTTACCTTCCAGAATTTTTCGTGTCTTCTCAGGTGAAAAATAAGTTCTTACAATTCCTACAATAAATATGATCAACACTAAAAGCATTAATACTTTAGGAACCTCAAAAATTAGGAAACGAACAGTCTCTGTTAAATGTGTACCTGCCTCTAATCTCAGCACAGATTCTGTTAGTAAATCTGCCATAGGTTGTAAATTTAAATAAATCAATATCCAAAGAGGTAACATTAATAATGGCAGCACCCATGATTGTTTACTGTTATGTATGGCAATAACTTTTTGAATCATAATTTTTGAATTAAAAAAGGAACAATTAGTAACTATAATTGAATTCCAAATAAAATGGTAATGGTGTAATAAACACCTATAACGATAAATACAATTGCAACCACCTTTCGAAACCAATATTCAAAAGATTTCATCTTATTATAAAAGCCTCCAACAGTATTCATGCTAAAGGCAAGTAACCAGGCAAATATTATTACAGGAATACCTGTTGCAATTGCAAAAACAACAGGTAAATACAATCCGGTAACACTGCTAATGGTTATAGGAATTAACATTCCAAAGTATAATACCCCGCTGTAGGGGCAGAATGCCAAAGCAAATACAATTCCTAATAGTAGAACTCCCCAGAAACTATTTCTGGATTTCTCTTCAAGTTTATTTGTGATTTTGGATACTCCCGGAAAATTAATACTGATCAAACCTAACATGAAGAATCCAATTATTATAAGCAATGGTCCTAATAATCTTTCACCCCATGTTTGAAGAGCACTCTCAAATGCAAACTGACTTGCTCCAAAATAAAACAGAACACCAATTAGTGAATACGATATTCCTCTACCTATAGTGTAAACAATTCCATTTACAAATACTTTTTTCCGGTTCTCTATGTCTTTACTGATAAATCCAATTGCTGTAATATTAGTAGCCATTGGGCAAGGACTTATGGCAGTCATAAGTCCTAATATAAAGGCCGAAAAGAATGGCAACTGAGCATTTTCAAGCAGATTATTAAGAAGTTCCATTATTCAACAGATTGTTAGATTTTAGATATTAGACATTAGATTCTTTTCAACACTCCTCATTATTAGTGTTTAAGCAAATAGTTTTCTTCTTTCTTTTAACTACAAACAAAGAATCGCATAATCCAATTGAATTATTAACTACTACAATAAAGGTTTAATAGTACTCACTAATTTTTCAGTAAGCTTATCCGGATTAGTACGAGCATTTAAAAATGCTTCTGAAGTAAGATCCAACGTTTTATCGCCACAAACAATTAATAATGTTTGTCCACTAATTTTAAACTTCTCTGTTAATACACTTTCTTCCTCTCTGTTTATAGAAACAAAACCAACCTGATCCAAAAAGTTTTGAGCAACAGCCTCTTTTGTGACTTTTTCTACAGCTTCACAAGTTGCACAACGACGAGTTCCGTGGAAATAATAAACCTGTACTTTTGAGTTAGAAATATCATCAGCTACAATTTTCTCGGTGGATTTATCACAACAGCCAGAAGAACAACAGCTTTCTGATGCACATGATTTATCCTCTACTTTAGCTTCGGTTTTTGGGGCAGATGAATTACAAGCAAAAGTAACACCCATAATCATCATTAATAAAGACGCTTTAATTAAGTTCATAGTTAATTTATTGATCGGTTAATAATTTCTTGATTTCATCAACTTTTAGTAAAGTTCCTTTAGAAACAACTTTACCATCAACCATTAAGGCTGGAGTAGTCATTACACCAAACTCTAAAATCTTAATAAAATCTTCAACTTTAGAAATTGTTGCATCAATTCCTAACTCTGCAACAGCATCCTTAGTTGCTTGTTCCAGGCTTTTACACTTTGCACAACCTGAACCCAATACTTTAATTTCCATTTTCTTAAACTTTTTTATTGATTAGATTTATTATCAAACTTAATAGTTCCATTCGCAGTTCGCAGAACAACGAACACTACTATTAAATTTTTTAATATTTTAAAAATTCTTTGAATAACAACTGAGCTTCGGCCCAATTTTCTTTATTAATACAATACTTTACTCTTGGAGCTTCAATCTCCCCCTGAATTAATCCGGCATCTTTCAACTCCTTTAAATGCTGAGAAAGTGTTGATTTTGCGATAGGAAGTTCCTGTGATAAATCACCACTATAACAACAGGATTGTTTAGATAACAAATCCAATACATATACTCTTACCGGATGTCCTAATGCTTTGGCATACCTTGCTAGCTTCTGTTGTTTTACAATTTCTATTTCTAATTTAAAACTCATTCAATAAATATTGTTCGTATAATTGCGAACAAAGTTAATGATACCTTTCAAATTGACAAATACATATTATCTTTTTAATTACATGATCAATCACATTTCCTTAAAACATAGACTTATGAATTTATTTTAACATTTAATTACATTTTTATACGAATATATAGAGAAATATTTCTATATTAGATTCTTGTTATATCTACATTTATACATGTTTAATAATATATAGAGATAGAACAAACAATTCAGGCTACTAAACTCAGTCATAATTAAATTTTAAACCTATGAAAAACACCTATCTATCCTTTCTAATTTTACTAATTATCTCATCTTCAGTTTATGCAACTGATGGTTATTTTGGAGTTGGTTACGGAGCTCAAAATAAAGGATTAGCAGGAGCCGGCATTGCCTGGTATAAGAATTCTTTATTAAATGGAAATCCAGCAGGTCATGTTTTACTCGGAAAACAATATCAAATAGGTGTTGGGTTCTTTAATCCTAACAGACAATACACTGTAACTGGCAATCCTTCTATGCAAGATGGCACATTTGGTTTAATGCCTGGTACCGTGGAAAGCGACTCTAAATTATTTTTAATGCCAAGTATGGGAGCCAATTGGATGCTTAATGAGCAAAGCAGTTTTTCTGCTACTTTATTTGGTAATGGAGGAATGAATACTGACTATGCTCCTACGGATATGGGAGGAACAAAAATGGGAACTTTTGGAAGTTCAGGTAGAACAGGTGTAAATCTGGCTCAAATGTTCTTAGGATTGACCTATTCAAGAAAGATAGCTGAAAAACATAGCTTGGGAGTAACCGCATTACTTGCTTACCAGTATTTTGAAGCCAAAGGATTGGAGGCTTTTTCACAAATGTCGAGTGCATCTGATAAACTAACCAACAATGGAACAGATGGATCGTTTGGTTATGGACTAAAAATAGGTTATCTGGGTACCTTATTTGAAGGTTTAACGCTGGGAGCTAGTTACCAGACTAAAGTTTTCATGAGTGAGTTCGATGAATATGCCGGATTATTTGCAGAACAAGGAGACTTTGATATTCCTTCAACATGGACAGTTGGTTTGGCATACGAACTTACAGATAGTTGGGCTGTAATGGCAGATTATAAAATGATTAATTATACAGATGCGGCGTCTGTATCAAATAAGATGGATGTAATGAATACAATGCTTGGCAACGATGATGGTTCAGGCTTTGGCTGGGAAGATATTTCTGTAATCAAGATAGGTACTGAATATTCAGGAATTGAAAACTGGACTTTTAGAGCCGGATACTCACATTGTCAGCAACCTATTCCTTCATCAGAAGTAATGTTCAATATATTAGCACCTGGGGTAATTGAAAATCACATTACTATTGGATGCTCTAAATATTTTGGCGAATCAGGCAAAGGAATTCACGCTTCAATAGTTTATGCTCCTTCTACAACTGTTAAAGGATACAATCCTATGGATTTTGAGTTTGACACCAATGGTTACCCAGTTGGTCCAAACCAAACCATCGAATTAGAGATGAACCAGTTTGAATTAGAAATTGCATTTACGTTTTAATAATTGTTATTCCCTAAATTTAGAAGCCGGATTATTCCGGCTTTTTTTTGTACCCTTAATCTCAATCCTCATTTTACATTTATACACCAGCACTTACGCCCACGCTATTTAGTTACAGATTTTGATTCTTTGATTTTTAATTCAGCATAAAGAGGTTTCTTTAATACTAAGGTCTAAGTTGCAAACTTGAACCAGTAAAAGACTTTCAGTCCATATAGACACTATTTAGGATTAATCATTAATCACCTTGTTCCCTACTCCCTGTTCCCTGTTCCTTTCTATCCTTCTTACTTTAACGAATTAGAATCCTGCTCATCTTTTAAATCAACTCCGGAAATCCCTTTTTTAATAGACTCTGATATTAAATACAAAAGCTTTGAACATGCCAATTCATATGACAATCCATCTTTTCGAATGTTAGAAATGCAGTTTCTTTTTTCATCGGTAATACCAACACTTGGATTATAGGTCATATAAATTCCCATGCTGTCAGGTGATTTTAACCCAGGGCGTTCACCAATTATGTTCACAACTAGTTTTGCATTAAATAAACTTGCTATTTCATCACCAATAGCAACACGGGCCTGCTTTGCAATCACAACCGGACTAAGAGAATATGACTTATTAAGTTCAGGATAGAGTAAATTAAAGAATGGAATAATATTTCTTTTGATTGCAGTAGCAGATAAACCATCGGAAACTACTAAAGCAATATCATAATTACTATTTATTGGTATAGAGTTTAATAACTCAACAGAGTCTGAAGATAGTTTTCTTCCTAAATCCGGTCTCTTTAAATATACATCTCTGTTTTCTGCCTTGGAATGAACTACAAATACATGTTCTCGTACTATTTTTTCTAACTCACTAACTAAATCAACAGTATTTAAAGGAATATGCACCGCATCTATTGCTTTAGCGTGAGCCAATCTGAAATCCAGTAATTCTTTAGTAGGAATTGAACTACCACATCTTCCCATAGCAATTCGGGCTTTGGTGTAATCCTTTAATTGCTTCCAGGGATCTTCTATGATAATATCCGGCCTTTTTGTATTCATAATTCAATTCTTTAAAATGATGATGCGTTCAAAAATCTGGTTCTTGATTCTGACTTTGGCAGAGGTTTTAAATTTGTATCAAACAAATTCATTTTAATCAACCAATCTTCGAACTCAGGAGCTGGTCGTAACCCTAATAGAGACCTTAGATACATCGCATCATGAAACGAAGTACTCTGATAATTCAGCATAATATCATCAGCACCCGGTACGCCCATAATAAAATTACACCCGGCCACACCAAGTAATGTTAACAACGTATCCATATCATCCTGATCTGCCTGTGCATGATTGGTATAACAAACATCCACACCCATCGGTAATCCTAAAACCTTACCACAAAAGTGATCTTCCAGTCCGGCTCTTATAATTTGCTTTCCGCTATATAAATATTCAGGACCAATAAATCCAACAACAGTATTTACCAACAAAGGATTAAAGCATCTGGCCAAACCATAGGCCCTAGCTTCTATAGTTTGTTGATCAACTCCATGATGAGCATTAGCCGATAATGCACTCCCCTGCCCTGTTTCAAAATACATATAATTATTACCAACACTTCCTCTATTCAAACTCTTACCAGCCTCAAAGCCTTCTTTTAAAATCTGATATGAAACACCAAAGCTTTCGTTCACTTTTTGAGATCCTCCGATAGACTGAAAGATTAAATCTACAGGGACATTGTTTTCTATGGCTTTTATGGTAGATGTAATATGCGTAAGTACACAGGTTTGCGTAGGAATATCAAATTTTTGCCTTAACTCGTCCATCATAAAAAGCAGATCCGTTACTGTTTTATAATGATCAGAAGCAGGATTTATTCCTATTACAGCATCACCACAACCATAAAACAAACCATCGAGGATTACTGCTGCAATTCCTTTCATATTGTCGGTTGGGTCATTGGGCTGCAAACGAACCGAAAAACGTCCCGGGAGGCCTATTGTATTTCTAAAGGCGGTAATATTTCTGATTTTAGAGCTCACCTTTATCAAGTCCTGATTACTCATAATTTTAGAAACAGATGCAACCATCTCTGGTATTAATCCAGGACTAACTTGTTTGATCAACTCACCTGTGGTTTCATCCATCAATAACCAGTTCCGGAATTCACCAACGGTTAACGAAGAGATAGCTTTAAAGCATTCTGCATTATGATGATCAAATATGATGCGAGTTACTTCATCTTCATCATAAGAAATCAATTCTTCTTTTAAGAAGTCGGATAAATAAGTATCAGCTAATACCATTTGTGCGGCAACTCTTTCTTCTACAGATGAAGCAGCAATCTCTGCCAACTGATCACCTGATCGTTCAGGTGTTGCTTTTGCCAAAAGCTGCTTTAATGAATTAAATCGATATCGGTGATTACCTATGTTTATTGAATATTCCATAATTGAAAATTCGAAAAAATATTTATAACAGACAAGCGTAGTTATGGTCAGAACTGTAAATTTCACAATTATTTATTATTACGCGTTTTTACCAATGATTTATTTGGGAGATAAATGAAGAATTTGATTGTTTGATAATTGAACGGAATACAATTCCTTACCTATTACCAAAGGAAATATAATCTTGTAATTCAATAGTGGTTGTCATAAATCAGCACGGAAAAAATTTCCGCGCTAACCTGAGTGGAATCATGATATACCACCCCTCCTAAAATTCAGGAGGGGAGTCTATTGGCGTAGGATAATCTTTCTTCCCAAGGAAACTATTTTGCTTCATGCAAATCATTCTTCTCCTATTCTTATGATTTAAGCAAGAGGATTAATATTATTTTGATAATAAAACCTTAATTAAAAAAGTCACCTTAGTAGCATTATGACAATGCATGCCCTAACCTTATTACCTTATTACCACCCCATCAGAAGTTTCCCTTTTCCTTTCCTACCTTTTCCGTTCTACCCTTTAACTTATAACCTTTTCACCCTTCAAAAAAAAATATAATTTAGGTGGCTTAATAAATAATCATGAAATGAAAATCACATTATCCGAAGAAAGACAAATTGACAAAGACAAAATACTTCATTTATATCAGCAAAATCATTGGTCTTCGGCTGATAAGCCCAATGAATTAATAAACGCATTGGAAAATTCGCATGGCTTAATTACAGCCTGGCATAATGATATACTTGTAGGGTTAGCCAATGCAATTTCTGATGGTTATTTGGTTGTTTATTATCCTCATTTATTAATTCTTCCGGAATATCAAGGAAAGGGTATTGGTAAAATGATTATGACTAAATTTCTGGAAAAGTATTCTGGTTTTCATCAACAAATATTAGTAGCTGATGGTATGGCTATTGATTTTTATACAAAATGTGGATTTGTTAATGCAGGAAGCTGCAAGCCAATGTGGATTTATGCAGGTAATGATCATGAATAGATTTTTTACAAAACACTCTGTTGAGTTGCTCATCTGTTCAATTGTTTAGTTATTAGATTACTTTTTTCTAATAAATCACCCCCAACAAAAGCATCAGCAACAATAAATCTAATATAAAAATATCTTCTTCCCCCTTCTATAAAGAACAATCAAGTCAAAATCAAAACTTCGTATAAACATTAAACCCATATTATTGTTCTACAATATATTATTGGGAAAATACTAAGTGTAAAATTTTATAGTTAAAGTAGTCGATATAAACAGACTCTTAATAAGACGTTCTATAATGATACTTCACATGTTACATTATTAGAATAGAAAAGTGATTTATCGTCACAATTATATCTTGTTTGGTACTCTCCTAATTAATATACTAAAAGACAATAGTATAAATATTTAAAATAGAACTAGTATGAGACTTTATTTCAAACTTTTAGTAATTGTAGGATTTACCTTAGCCTCATGTTCCAAAGATGATGATTCATCAGTTAAATTAGTAAATCTTGGTATTTCTGCTTCATCTGATGCTGATGCAGGAAGCTCCTACACTAATGCTAAAACTGACATTTACATTAATTATTACAACATTCCTTCTGATGGTAATTCAGGAAGTCTTCGGGATGCCATTGCTTACCTAGATGCCAATGGAGATGGTTATACTGATGTATTTATGGCTACAGGTGATTATTTATTAGAAGGTGAAGTTAATTCTATCTTAGCTTTAAATGATGGTAGCGATGCTTTTTATTGGTCAACTGCTGAATTTAATGACAATATGCCTCCTGCAACTCATGCCCGCAAATCGATTGTGAGCGATTTTAATAACGATGGACTTCAGGATATATTTGTTTTTGATCATGGTTATGATGCAAATCCTTTTCCGGGAAGTACTCCAAAATTAATCATTCAGGATTCCAAAGGCAGCTTCTCATGGACTAAACTTGAAGAGGTTGGCTTTTTCCATGGTGGTGCTTCAGCGGATATTGATAATGATGGCGACATTGATATTTTTGTAGGCGGACATGATCCTTTCTTTTATATAAATGATGGACTTGCTAACTTTACTAAAGTAGAAGACAGATATGATCAAAGTGTATCTAAAGTTTTTATTGCTGAACTTATTGATGTTGATAAAGATGGATACGCAGATTTACTTGTTGGAGCTCATGAACAGGATGGTGATAATACAAGCATTTATTGGGGAAGCAGCAAGGGTAGTTATTCAAAAAGCTTAAGAACTATTATTCCAGAAGTGGATGGTTATGGTACCATATTGGATTTTGATGCGGAAGATTTAGATGGTGATGGCGATAAGGATTTGGTGGTTAACCGAACAGGTGGAGGTAACAGCAACTTTTATGTTGGCAGAAGAATGCAATTGTTGATTCATGATGGAAACAGAAATTTTACAGATAATACTTCACAAATTGATAACCCGGGTTTAGATACAGAAAGCTGGTTTCCTTGGGTAAGGTTACAGGATATTGATAACGATAATGATATAGACATATTCTGTGATAACAGCAGTATTGATTTTGTATTATATAATAATGGCAACGGTAATTTTACCAGACAATAAGAATTACAATCAAGAGATATTAAACAAAACACATTCTTTATAAAACTAGCTTGTAATTCTATTCAAGCTAGTTTCTTTTTGCATATGGTATAAATAAACATTACTATTTTAGATTTCTACCTGAAATAGTACATCCTAAACCTTGATTTACACATATAATAGTTAAAATAATCTTATTTTCAACAAGGTATTTTTTGTATCTTTTATTAGCAATTAACACTTAACCAATTAATTCCTACAATAATGAAAAAGATACTTATTATGTTATCTGCTATACTGATGACTTTAAGTTGTACGGTAAATAATAATACCGATGCTACTTACGAAAAAGAAGTTGAAAAAGAAGCTACTACTGTAGTTGATAACCTTGTAGAATATACCATGCAAAAGGATATAGATCAATTGATGAGTTTATTTTCTGATTCAAAAGAATTTCAAATCATAGATAATGAAGGTATACCAAGAAATTATGAGGATTTAAGAGAATTTTATACAAACTTCTTTGAAATACTGGAGGATTTAAAATTACTCGAAAGCAATATTAAAGTATTACCTATTGATGCCGATAATGCGTATTGCATTTGGCAAGGAAAAGAAGAAATTAAAATTAAAAATACCGATAGTAAGTTTTCTTCATGGATTGCTACCATAATAATTAAAAAGATTAATGGTTCCTGGAAAATAACACTCTTTCATGCTACTCATTATTAATTCTAACTAACAGAAAACTCTGAAGTTTACCTGTATTAAAAGTTGGAAGCATGAATTAGTATATTTTACAATGAGATTATATTTCTTTGTACTTCAAATATATGCTTCCTATGTTGCTGGAAAATGGGAGCAATAAAAAATAATATATGATTACCATCATCAACACAAAGTCTGGTCTGCTCCTATTATTTCTAATACTATCTCTAGGGTCAATCTTTGCACAGGAAAACTTCTACAATCAATTGGCTGATTCTGCTTATACCTTAACTAAGCAAAGAGTGATTTATGACCCGACCTACAGAGTTATTGACTATCCTAATGGAGATGTTCCGGAAAACAAAGGTGTATGTACAGATGTGGTTATTCGTGCTTATCGAAAACTAGGTATTGATTTACAAAAGGAAGTTCATGAAGACATGAGATTAAACTTTGGTAAGTATCCTAAAAACTGGGGTTTAACTCATACAGATAAAAACATCGATCATAGACGAGTTCCTAATCTAATGACATTTTTTACCAGGTATGGAACCGTAAAACAAATCACAAATATTTCTAGCGATTATAAACCCGGCGATATTGTTTGCTGGAATTTAGGAGGTGGAATAACTCATATAGGTATTGTTTCCAATAAAAAATCACATAGTAATAATCGATATCAAATTATCCATAATATTGGTGCAGGTCAGGTTATTGAAGATTGCCTTTTTAATTTCACGATTATTGGTCATTATTGCTATAGAAAATAATTTATTTTAGAAATTTCCTTTCTGTAAACTGTTCCAACAGCACATAATCATCATCAAAGTTGTCGTTGACACAGTTTAATGAATACTCCCAACAAACAGAAACTTTCATACTTTTAAAATCAACGTTGGGGTTTAATGTAGAAAGCTTGTCAGTTTTTATATAAACCTTGATGCAAAACCTGACAAGCATCCTATAAATTTCACGGCGCATTCAATAAAAAATTCGGAGTATCTCACTTTTTTCATGGAAGCTCTCACTTTTTCATTGGAGTCTTTCTTTTCAAATATCAATATACCCTTAAAAATATATGGAGCACGCCACTTTTTTAGTGGAACACCACAGAATTTGTTTCAGCGTTCTCTAAAATTCATTGGAGCTTGTCAGAAAAACTGACAAGCTTGATACAACTTTGTATGGGCCTTGCTAAAAAACGTTGAACGCTTCGCACTTTTTCATTGGCCTTCCGTACTTTTTTAAGGAACTCCCGTATTTTTTTCATCAAGCTCCATACTCTATTTCATAAGCTTCCACACTTTTTTAGTGGCGCTCCATGTTTTTTTAATCAGTAGTCATGCTTTTTGTTAGAAACACGATACTTTTTATATAAATGTTGACAGAAAATGTTTAAATATTCATATTTCATTACATAACGTTCCGTAGTTTTTTCTGGAAACATTATGTATTAAACACGATCGATGATGGTTTAAACCTAAATGTTCTGGTTTTATTGTAAATCATTATTGTAATAAATATAATGCACGTATAAAACAACTTGATTTTACAACTCAAAATTCTAATCTTGTATAATTATACGGTTAAACATAATGGGTTCAAATTCAACATGAATATATTAGAAATTGTAATTCTTAAATAATTAGATACATTTGTAAACATGAAAGACGGATTGTTATATCTTATTTTTATGATTTTCACTTTGATGTTTGTAGCTTCAAAGCAATCAGATATTCAACAATCTCATCAAGAAAAATCTTCAATTGAGTTTTCTATTGCAAAACATAATATAGTTGGTACAGTTTCTGAATCTAACTTTTCATTTAAAAAAGTGGAAGTATTCAGCTTTCTATCATTCTTCATAATCAGAAATATTGATACCTCAAAGGTTATTAGGAATAGTCAATTGTTAGCTTCTTGTTTTAAACAAAATCAGGCAATTATTATTAATATCCAGAACTATCATAAGAAACCCTTTCTTATAAAACTATATTCAACAAACAATAGCAAAGATAGTTATCACCTCTCTTAATCAATAAGGCTTTTTTAAGCTATCTATTTGAATTTCAATATTATTTTATTTTAAAATGAGAGGTTATGATTTATAATTATATTCATTCTTTCCTGCGCAATGCAAGGAAGAATAAGTTTTTTTATTCAATTAATTTAGTTTGTTTTTTCCTGGGATTCCTTTTACTCACTGTTATTTCTACTTTTATTTATCAAGAATTTAGCTTTGACCATTTTCATGAAAACTCTTCAAATATTTATCGAATTAATTCTGGTGGTTACGGTGTGACTCCACTATGTTTTAAAGAGAAACTCAATGGCAAGTTGGCGGAGATATCACATATTGTTCAACTAAGCTCCACCAGTCTTGAAATTAGTAATAATAACGAAGCATTTTACATCGACAAAGCATATATTACTGACTCAGAATTATTTGATATTTTTTCGTTCAAATTAACGTCTAGTAATCCAGATGAAGTTTTAGAATTACCATTTTCTATTGTTTTGGATATGTCAACAGCTGATAGACTGTTTGGAAAACAATCACCTATTGGAAAAATCATTCATGCTAAAGATGGTGAATATACAGTTACTGGAATTATGGAAGATATACCATACAATTCACATATTCAGACAAAGGCATTTATTTCATCTGAAACATTAAGACAACGCAATGGAGATGAAGCTTTCAATTGTGGTTCCTGGAGTAGTTTAACTTATGTAAGTTTATTTTCAAATTCCAATATAAAGGATACGGAAAATAAAATTAACACCATTCTTGAACACAACAGAATGGCTAATAATCCATTAAAATTAGAACCTTTAAGAAAAGTTTATTTTGATTACAATAATAATAAATACGATAGTTGCAGGCATGGAAACATACAAACTACATTTTTATATATTGGAATTGCAATTATAATTTTAATCATTGTAATTTTTAATTATATCAACATCTCTACAACCATATTAATTAGCAGATTAAAAGAATTCTCAATAAGAAAAATTAATGGGGCAAATAGAGAAGACTTAATCAAACAAATAATGATTGAAACTCTTGGAATTGCATTAATTTCATTGGTGACAGCATTAGTCTTTGTTGAATTTCTTTTGCACCCATTAAGCAATATATTAAATATACCAGTTTCTTTGTCTTTAAACAGGTCTACCTTATATGCATTCTTTGCCATAGGTATTATATTAATTGCCTTAACTATTAGTTTAATTCCAGGTATTTTTATTTCTAAGGTTAAAGAGATAAAAGTGCTGAAGAAGGAAAGTATCTTTAATAGTCGCAATCTACAGCGTAAACTATTTCTTCTATTTCAATTTCTTATTGTTGCTATATTATTAAACTCATCATTATCAGTAACAAAACAGATTGATTTTATGTTACATAAAAATATGGGGTTACAGTACGAAAATGTTATTTCCTTTAACATTGATGAAACGTTACAAAGTAAAAGCGATCTTTTAACAAATTGGTTACATTCCTCTCCAAACATAAAAAACGCATCATTCTCAAGTGGTTTAATTGGAGAACATTTTACAAAAATTCCAATTGATATTTCAGGTAACCAAGAACTATACTATACTTATTCTATTGATCCGAAATACTTTCAAACATACAATATAGATTTAAAATATGGTCGAAACTTCTCAGATGATATAATAACAGATATTAATAATAGTTGCATAATTAATGAAGAAGCATGCAAATCTATTGGGATTGAAAATCCAATAGGCCAATTAATTAATCAAAAAAAAGTAATTGGAGTTGTTAAGAATTTTAATTATTCATCATTACACAATACTATAGAACCTTTAATACTAACATGTGGCAAAGGAAATGTACTTCAAGTAAAAATATCGCATGAAGACCAACTTAAAACTATAGATTTCATTAAGAAGATATGTCGTAACATATCTCCAAATTATGATTTTAACTACACCTTTTTAGATACACAAATAAAGGATTTATACAGATCTGATATGAATGTTAAAACAAGTATTACAATATATTCTTTATTAGCTTTTTTGATTACCTTATTAGGTCTCTGGGGAATAACAATATTCAATATTAAGAAAAAAACGAAAGAAAATTGCATTAGAAAAATACATGGAGCAAGCATGATAGACACATTTAAGCTTTTTACAAAGGAACAATTGTGTATTGTTATTATTTCAAATATAATTGCCATCCCCATTTCATATTTTATAATAAACAAATGGCTCAATAATTTTGCTTATACTGCAGAAATAGGGTTTATGGTATTTATCAAAACTCTATTTGTTATAGCTATTTTTACCTTTTTGGCAATATCATTCATGATAATTACCTCTCAAAACGCTAATTTGGTTGAAACTTTAAAAAATGAGTAGAGATCAATAAAGATTAAAATAATGTTCTAGCCATAATCAAATAGTTCTCCGATATTATAAAAATCCTATCGGAGAATTTGACACTACCAAACTTACTGGTAATAATAATTGACCTCTTTATAAACTTATAGAGAACATATCTGAAAGTACTATAAGGTAAATGGAATAGAGTATTGCTATAATGAGCCTATACTTTAATTTTTTTCCACCTTTATTAATTATTAAAAACACTACCACTTGACATTCTTTGATTGAAACATTTAATTTCACTAAATTATCCCCTTAAACATTCAAAAACTCCCCCTAATGAAAGAACTAAGATTAATATTGTCAATTGTTGTTTTGATTGGTTTTATAGCTTGTGAACCTTCTGTACAATTTTCAGAACCCCAACCTATTGATACCAAAGATCTAGCTGAATTACCAAATCGATTACACGGACAATTTCTAAGTCTTTCTGATAGTTCAACCTTAAACATAAACAACAAACTAATTCAAAGAATCTACGACTTTGATTACGTCATTCATTCTAATCAACTCGATAGTTTAACTAAACTATCTGGTGATACACTCTTTGACACAGAAACAAACGAAAGAGCTTTAGTAAAACGAGTTGGAGATAGTCTGGCTATTCATATCCATCATATTGATACCTTATTTTATCTGAACAATGACAATGTGGTACGTAAATTTAAAGGTTACTATTTTTTGAATGTACGTAATGGTGAAGCCTGTTATACAGTTAAAAAACTACAATTATCAAAAGGTAATCTTACCATTAGTAAAATCTCAGCAAAACAAGAAATTGATAACCTTAATGAAATAACAGAATCACCACAAGATACAATTACGCCTTACAATTATACAGTGACAAAAAAACAATTTAAAGAGTTTATCAGAAACGAAGGTTTTAGTAAAAGTGAGAGATTTGTTAGGATAACAAAGTAAAACAACAAATAACGTCCTGTTCTAAGTCCAATACTCAAGCATATTATATGAACAGAAAGCCATAATTAGCAATGAAGTAGGAATTGTTGTAGATGTAGAATTCTTAAAACCTGACAAACAATAATTTAGGACTAGTCACTTTTATCATTCAACTCTCAAATCACAACCTTTAACTTATTGCATAAAAAGTTCTTATAATTAATTCAATACTTCAACATTTCTAAAAGTCAGAGTAAAAGTTGATCCTTTTCCCAGTTCACTATGACATTCCACTGATCCATCCATAATATCCATTAGGCGCTTGGTAATAGCCAAACCTAAACCTGTACCTCCATGTATAACATTACTATTATTTTTTGCCTGAGAAAAAGCTTCAAAAATGCAATTCTTCTGTTCATCAGGAATACCAATTCCTGTATCCTCCACCTTAATGTAAATATTGGTAATTATATCATCAGGATTCATTTTCACTGTATAAACAGATATTTTAACAAAACCATCCTCTGTAAACTTAATCGCATTACCAACGATGTTAATTAATATCTGTTTTATTCTCAGGCTGTCCATAAGTACCCAATCTAAATCCGAATCTTTAATTTCGGTAGTAAAATAAAGTCCCTTTAACTGATTTTCATAGGAGAAAAACGCTTTAATTTCCTCCATAAGATTTCTTATACTAACGCGTTCTTTATTAATCACAAGTTTACCAGCTTCTATCTTAGACAGATCCAAAATATCATTAATTAAACCTAGAAGAGAATCGCCGCTTTTTAAAATAATATTCAAAAACTCCTTTTGTTTTTCATCCTCATTCATTTCAGTAAGAATCTGAGTAAATCCAATAATAGCATTCATTGGAGTACGAATTTCATGACTCATATTAGCCAAAAATTCACTTTTTGCCTGATTTGCTGAACGTGCTTGTTCTGTAGCAATTTTTAAAGCTCTATTTTTACTTCTTAGAAAAAATACAAACCATATAAGTAAACCAAAAAGCGTTAATACAACTAAAACGGAATACCAAAAAGATTTGGTTTGCCAAAAAGGAACTATTCTAAGAGAAATCCATCTATCAAGAATTTCTTTTCTTTCATTATCAGTAATAGAATTTAATCCTTTTTGCAATATTTGATTCAAAATAGGCCAATCATTACGGGAAGCATAAGTAAAGTTATAAAGATAATCGATATCACCTGCTACCTTCAAATGAGTGAAGCCATGATGCACCGTATAATATGCAGCTGCAGACAAATGCATAATTGCTGCATCAACATCAGAAAAGGATACTAGTTTTATTGCCTCGGGAACATTTGATACTAAAACATAATTAATATTCGGATATTTATCCTGAACATAATCAGCTGCTGCATAATCTTTAACAATAGCCACTTTTTTGCCAACCAGATCTTCAATTTTAATATCCTCATTGTTATGTTTCCCTGTAATAATTACGTTTGGTGCAGAATAATATGGTAAAGTAAAGTTCCAATATTCTTCCCGAGGAACTGTTTTTTGCACAGCAGTACTAAAGTCTATCTCTCTCGCTTTTGCTTTTTGAATTACATCAGACCAATCCTTAACTCTCAAGGTTTTTATTTTAATATTCAACCTTTCACTAATAATGTTTATATAATCAGATGTTATTCCTTTAAAAATACTATCGTCATCGAAATATTCAATTGGCGGAGAAAATGGATCCGGAGCATATACTAATTCTCTACCCAAATTATTTATCCATTGTCTTTCTTCCGGACTCAATAAATCATCTGCCTGTTTCTTACATGTCGAAAAAAGTAAAAGTATTCCTGATAACCATAGGTAATATATCGCTCTTTTGAATAAATATTTTAGTTCAATTCTCATTGGGTAATTCAAATTCCTTTATAAAAAACAAAAACCTCTTGCTAGAAATTTTAGAACATTGAGGCCAGAAACTTTAGGGTATTAACTTTAAAATATAGGCCATGTTGTTTCTAAAAGTGTTGTGTAATTTGAGTTTGGTTTTGCAACCTATAATTTTGCACAATATATGCAATCGATTTTAAGTATCCAATATACATATATATATAAACTGATCGATTTATTATATCTAGAACTAGCCCAAAGGTATACAATCATATAAAACACGTTAACAGAAGGCAAACAGGTTTTAATTTAATCAAATCAATATGCATTCTTAAAGATTTTAATGAACTTACAATTTGTAAATTCGTATTCATGCAAAAAAGTTAGTTTAAACAAATTATATAAGAATAACAAAAGACCTAATCTATAATCTATAAATAATTTCAATGGAAAAACTTGAACGTAAATATTTTAAAAATCGAGAATCTTTTCGAAGTTGGTTGGAATTAAACCATAAAAAAAGTGCTGGTATTTGGATGGTATTTTATAAAAACCATTTGAAAAAGGATCATATAAAATATCGTGAAGCTCTGGAAGAAGTGCTCTGTTTTGGATGGATAGATAGCATTGTAAAGAAAGTAGATGAAGACCAATATTTAAGGAAATTCACTCCAAGGACTAATGTTTCAAATTGGTCGGATTTAAACAAGAAAATAGTGCTCTCATTGATACAAAATGGTAAAATGACCGAGGCTGGTTTAAGTAAGATTGATGTTTACCTAAAAACCGGGAAAGTTAATTGGGATGTAACAAGTTCAAGTAAAGAACGGATACAAAAAGAAACGCATATACCTGATTTTATCTTAAAAGAATTTAGTAACAATGAACCAGCTTTAACACACTTCAATAATCTGGCTAAATCGTATAAACGAAATTATATCCAGTGGATTACTAATGCAAAAAGAGAAGCTACAATTCAAAAACGATTAAAAGAATCTATTGATTTATTGAAAGAGAACAGAAAAATAGGAATGAAATAATAAAAGACTAGTCTTACAGCACTTTTAATTTACATATCTGTATATTTATCTGATACATGATAAAGTAGATTTATTGTGTCTTTAGAAAATTGAAAGTATAGTAATCCATAAACCATACAACAGAAAAATGATGGGAGATTTTAATCGTAAAAAGCATTGGGAAAACATTTACCAATCAAAACAACTACATGAAATGGGTTGGTATCAACCTACACCTGAAACATCTCTTGAATTTTTTAAACAATATAATGTCCCTTTGAATGCTAAAATTATTGATATTGGTGGCGGTGATAGTTTATTGGTTGATTATTTACTTGAATTTGGCTATACAAATATATCAGTATTGGATATTTCTGAATCAGCTATTGAAAAAGCAAAACACAGGCTTGGAGATAGGGCTAAAAAAATAAAGTGGATTATAGCAAATGCATCATCTTTTCATCCTATTGAGAAGTATGATTTTTGGCACGACAGGGCTGCATTTCATTTTCTAACCGATGATCAGGAGATTTCTAATTATATTAAAACCGCTTTTCAAAGTATCAATCCTAACGGTATATTAGTTATCGGAACATTTTCTGAACAGGGGCCTACTAAATGCAGTGGTATTGAAATAAAGCAATATTCAGAAAGTTCAATGACAAAGCGGTTAAACGAGTACTTTGAAAAAGTTAAATGTATCACTATAGATCACGAAACCCCCTCTGGCATAATTCAGAATTTTGTTTTTTGTAGTTTCAGGAAATTATAAAAATCAATTTAGCTAGTGAATAACTTGAACCATAAGTTCATCTTTATAACATTTAATTATAAGAATAATTTACACCCTGACCATCAAAATATTTTTTTAATTATATTGTAAGTCTCAACTTGAAATCCTCCCTGACAACATGAGATAATTAAATATTAGTATCCTAAATATACATGGCATTTAATGACTCTAATTAATAAACATATTGGTATATATAAAAACAAACTCAGAATCTTAATCAGTGTAAGCTTCCTGGCTTTATCCATTATTATACTATTATCAATATTTATTATTATTAATAAAGTTGGAAAACCACTTTTAATTGAGGAAAACAATCACTTGCTGGAGCAATATGGAAATAAAACAGTTGCTCTTCTGGGACAGGAAATACTAATGGCTGAAAGCTTAACTACAACCCTTGCAAATTTAGGAGAAACCCTTGATTACGATGTTAATACCTACAAAAAAATCATACCTCATTTAATAAATCTGGAAGATCAACGTGATTTGATCGCTGGCGGTGGAATTTGGCCTGAACCATATGTGTTTAACCCACATCTTGAAAGACGAAGCTTTTTTTGGGGAAAAGATTCTTCTAATCAATTCATTTATTACGATGATTATAATAATCCTGAAGGTAGCGGTTACCATAATGAAGAATGGTATGTTCCTTCAAAATACATTACTACAGATTTAAAATTCTGGTCCAGATCATATATGGATCCCTATTCATTTCAACCCATGGTAACCTGCACTGTTCCAATAAAAAAAGACAGTGTATTTAAAGGTGCAGCAACAATTGATTTAAGACTTGAAGGCCTGAATGCACTTCTGCAAAGTGCAATGAAAAAATCAGGAGGATACGCTTATGCTTTTGATAGAAATAATAAACTATTAAGCTTCCCTGATGAAAAATTTGCTAAAAATATTTCTGTTGACAATACTGGCAATATCATTCAGGAATTCTTAAATGCTGATGAACTAGCAAAAAAGGACTCTTCGTTTATACCAATAGCAACATATCTAAAGGAAATAAACAAAACAATTATCAATCTTTCAAAAAATGATATGCGTTTTAATCCTGAATTACCACAAATAATAGCTAATGAAAGTTATCAGATAAATACACCCGAAGCAGAACTCATTTCAGCAGTAATGCTTGATCCTTTAAAAGAGCAGACAAGATTAACAAACAGATTAAGCACCTTTCATATTAAAAATGATATTATTCTGCATGAACCGGTAATTGTTTCTGTATTTCACATGCCTCGAACCTATTGGAAAATTGTTATTGTTACGCCTTACTATAAATCCAAAATCATAATAAATCACATCACCCAAAAACTAATATTATTATTCAGTATTGTACTACTAATATCTCTGTTTGCTACCTTTTTGTTATTACGAACAAAGATTTTAACTCCTTTACGAAAACTATCATTACAATTAAAAAAGATTGCTCATACCCCAATAAAAGAAGCTTTTTTACTTGACTACAAAGCAAAAAATGAAATAGGAGAACTTGTTTACTGGTTAAATCACAGAACAAAAGAATTACAACATTCAACAAAAGCATTACGAGAAAGCGAAAAGAAATACCGAACTATTTTTGAGAATACAGGTACCGCTTCATTAATTGTAGATGAAGACTCAACAATATCACTCGTAAATGAAGAATTTATTTACGTTTCAGGATTTTCAAAAGATGAAATAGAGAATAAAAAAAAGTGGACAGAATTTGTTGTAGCTGAAGAGTTGGAACGGATGATGATTCAACATAAATTAAGAAGAGAAGAGCCGGATAAAGCACTAAAAAGCTACGAAACAAGACTTAAAGACAGGCATGGAAATATTCATACAGTAATACTACATATGGAAATGATTCCGGGAACAAAAAAGAGTATTGCTACTTTATTGGATATTACCAAGCGTAAACAGGCGGAAGAAGAACTGATTAAAGCAAAAGAACATGCTGAAGAAAGTGACAGGTTAAAAACGGCATTTTTACAAAATATATCACATGAAATCAGAACTCCCTTAAATGCCATTTACGGATTTACAGGCTTTTTAAATGATAAGGATTTAACGGAAGAGGATCGTGAATTCTATGTGAAGATTATACAAAGCAGTAGCGATCAGCTAGTTTCTATTGTTACAGATATTTTAACCATATCATCACTCGAAGCTAATCAGATAAAAGTGGATATATCAAAAGTATGTATAAATAAAATACTCGATGAATTATATGCGATTTTTAAAGAACAATCGCAAAATAAAGAAGTTGATCTCCTTACACATAAAGGTTTAGATGATGAGCAATCTGAAATGTTTACAGATAAAACCAAACTTACACAAATACTGGTCAATCTCTTATCTAATGCATTTAAATTTACAAACAAAGGTTCTATTGATTTTGGCTATCTTTTAAAAGAGGGTGTTATTGAATTTTACGTAAAAGATACTGGATTAGGAATTGCAGAAAAATTCCAGAAAACAATATTTAAAAGATTTGGCCAGGTTAAACACAAGGGACCAAAGTTATATAGTGGTACAGGTCTTGGATTATCTATTTCAAAAGGATTTGTTAAACTACTAGGCGGTAAAATATGGGTTGAATCTGTACATAAAAAAGGATCTACATTTTTCTTTACTATTCCATATAAAACTACAGACAAGAAGTAAAAGAAGATTTGTTATATTCAATTTTCATAAATGATAACAAACCATCTTCTACTCTGAATATCATTAAAATACCTTATTCATAAAATCTTTTACATAACCATATGCTTCATCAAACCAAGGATAAAACAACCAGTATGGATGAGGTGTATTTTCAATAGTATGAACTTCGTAATAAATATTTTTCTTCTTCAATAAATCCAACAAGGTATCTCTTCCTGCATGGAAACGAGGTAATGAACTATTGATATAACAAGTTGGTAATGTATAATTGTCAATATAATTTATTGCTGAAGCTTCCTTCCACAATTCTGGTTTTTCTTTGTAAGTGGCTCCAAAAAACCTGGCTCCTGCTGATGGTTTATCCGGATTATTATCCTTTCCACTTTCGTTGGGATCGGTAAAGTCAATAACCCCATCCATATTAATCAAAGCCTGAACTACTGATGTGTTTTCAGGATATACGGTTTCCGGATCATCAAATTTTGGCATCCCTCCTGTTGTAGCCATTAAACTAGCCATAGTAGCTCCTGATGATGTTCCTAATACAGCAATTTTTGTTGTATCTATTCCGTATAACTCACAATTATGTTTTAGGAAACGAATGGCTTCTTTTAAATCATAAACAGCAGCCGGATATAATGCTTCCGGTGATAATCGTTGTTCTACACTTGCTGTAACATAACCATCCATAGCTAACTTTTGTGCCAATGGTACTAAATGAGATTTATCTCCCGAGGCCCATCCCCCACCATGAATCATCATGATTGCAGGTCGTTTTTTACCTGCATCCTTATTTGGAACAAACACATCCATATGTAAAGTACGATCCTCTCTGACTCTGTAAACCTGATTCTTTAAACATAGAAACTGATCAGAATCAAAGGGCTGTACAGGTGTTATATCCGGAAAATCTTTTAGTAACTTTTTGTAAGTGGACTGTACATTAAAAGATGTATCGCGGGGAAATTTATTTTGACTCAAAGCTATTGTTGCAATTAGTAAAAGGGGTATTATAAAGGTTATCTTTTTCATGTGTTTATAATTTGATTTTTATGGTCACATGGAACTCGCCAATTAAGTCATTCTCATGTGTGAGAAATCTTTGACTTCGTCGATCTAACGATTCTCATGGCTCGTTTCATTTATGATGATATTTAAAATAGAAGAAAGAGATTAGAGACATTAGATTAATTAATGCAAATCAAGAAGCGAAGAAAGAATAACACAAACACTGAGTTTTTTTATTCAAATATCTATAAAAATTATAATACTCTCAGTGTCTTTGCATCTAAGTGCTCATATTAACTCTTGATTGACATATGTGCCTAAACTTTAAAAGGAGTACCTCTTTTGCAGAATTGAATAGCAACACCCCAAGGATCTTTCATCATAATCAATAAACCACCATCAGGTAGATTCACCTCTTCAACAAAACTTGCACCTGCAGCTTCCAATTTAGCTCTGTCGGCATTGGGATCTTCAGATACAAAAGCAAGGTGAACCGTTAAAGGATGCGTATTTTTAAAATCGAGTACAGCACCTGCCGGATTGTTATAGATTTCAACCATTCCACCATGACCATCAGCAATAAAGTGAGTAAACGGAGCCTTATCCATTGCTGTTGCTATTTTAAATCCTAAATTCTCAACATACCAGGCAGCTGTTTTTACCGGATCTGGTACATTTAATGCAAAGTGTTCAATTTTCATTATTCTGTAATTTTTGTTCTAAGTAAATCCAAAAATAAGCATTAAATACAAGAACAGCCCATATAAACAGCCTTAAGTTGTTTTACGATAACTAAAAATTGCCATCGATACTGACACTAATGCATAAATTAACATGGCTCTGAACTCTGGCCATAAATCGGCAAACCCTGCTCCTTTTAAAACCACACTTCTGATTACTTTCATAAAATAATACAATGGATTGATGGCATCTATCTTCAATGCCCATTCCGGCATATTTTCAACAGCTGTAAATACTCCACTCATCAGAATAAAAATAATCATAAAGAAAAAGGCAAGAAACATCACCTGCTGTTGGGTCTCACTCCTACTCGATAAAACCAAACCTAATCCTAATACAACCAACAAATACAATGTAGCAAAAGCATAAAGCACCAATGGATTGCCATTAAAAGGCACGCCATACAAGACTCTACCAATAAGCAAACCGATAGTTAATTCCACCAATCCAATAATCATAAAAGGCAACAGCTTACCAATGATAAACTGATATTTTTTAACCGGAGTAACGTTCATCTGCTCAGCTGTTCCAATCTCTTTCTCTCGCACCAAATTAATAGCAGATAAGAACAGACCTATAATAGTAACCAAAATCACCAGAATCCCCGGCAACATATAGTATTTGTAATTTAACTCTGGATTGAACCAATAATTAGCATGTGTTTTAATTTGCTTCTGCTCCATCATTGCTGAAGCATCAGTTTGCCACTCTATGGATAATTTTTGTATTATTCCCGACAAATAACCATACGACAATTGAGCTCTTTGCACATCAATGGCATCCGTAATGATTTGCAAAGGAGCAGCATCGGGTGTATGAAGTTTTTTAGCGAATGTATTTGGAACATAAACAACCACATCGGTTTTATTTCTGCGCATTAAATCAAGTCCTACTTCTTTACTTGATTGTAAAGCTCCAACCTCAAAAAACAAAGAAGCTTCCAGATCCTGAATCAATCTTTGTGATTGTACAGAATGATCCTGGTCAACAACTGTTACACGAATATTTTTCATATCCATAGTTGCTGCATTAACCAGTATGATTAATTGAACAACAGGTAATGCAAAAATCATTGGCAACATGGTTTTGTTACGAAAAATCTGCAAAAACTCTTTTTGTAATAAGTATAATATAATTCGCATGATAATATGATCTTTGACTATTCGATTCTTACCTTAAATTTCTTTACGCTCAACCCTACAAACAGAGAAATGAATCCCAACAGAATGAGTGTTTCTTTCCATACATAAGCAATACCGGCTCCTTTCAGCATAATCTTTTTAACTATGACAATAAACCATCTGGGAGGAATAATATTACTCATTATTCTCAGTGGTAATGGCATATTTTCTATAGGAAAGATAAATCCACTTAACAAGATAGTTGGTAACATTAAAGCAAACATACTCATAAACATAGCCACCATTTGATTTTTGGCAACTGTTGAAATAAATATCCCCAACGACAAAGCTAAAATGGTAAATAAGGTGGCTTCAAATAAAAGCAAAAACAAGCTGCCTTTAATAGGTACATGGAACACCCAATAGCCCATAGCCAATATTGACAAGGTATTAACCATAGCCATAAAAATATATGGAGTTACTTTACCAATGATAATCTGAAAAGGCTTTAGTGGAGAAATCAACAACACTTCCATTGAGCCAAATTCTTTTTCTTTAGTGATGGATATGGAGGTCATCATTGCTGAAACCAACATCAGAATCATCGCCATGATACCTGGAACCGACATATAAACACCATCCAGGTTTTCGTTATAAAACATCCTGACTTCAGTATTTATTAATGAAGTGGCGTTTAAAGAAGATTCATTGTGGTCCCTCTGAAAATCCTGCAAAATAACTGAGGCATAGTTACTCAAAATTCTAGCTGTATTTGCATCTGAAGCATCTGTTATCAACTGAACATTAGCTTCTTTATCACTATAAAACCGCTTGGCAAAATTCGGTTCAAAAACTATTGCCATTTTAACCCGGTCTTTGTTAAATGCAGATTCCAACTCTTGTTCTGAATGCAAATATTTATCTAATCGAAAATAACCTGATGACAACAATTTTTGAGTTGCCTCCTGCGTCAATTCATCCTTCGATTTATCTAAAATAGCAATAGAAGCATTCTTAATCTCAGAAGATATCACATATCCAAAAATCAATATCTGAACCATCGGCATCGCAAACAGAATCAGCATTGTTCTTGAATCTCTGAAAATATGTAGAAACTCTTTTTTTACAAAAGCCTTAAATCGTTTCATTTTATTTTTTTGTATTAAATCGCAAAGTGCATAGAGCACAGAGCTTATTTTTTTAGTTCTCAGGCTACAGTAGACAGAGGCATACTGTGTACGGTCTACTGATTACTGCCTACTGTTGACTGTTTACAGCCGGCCGTGCCAGCTTAATAAACACTTCATTCATATTATCTGCCTTAAATTGCTTTTTCAGATTTGCAGGCGTATCCAATGCATCAATTCTACCATCAACCATTATAGAAACCCTATTGCAATACTCGGCCTCATCCATGTAATGCGTTGTTACAAAAACGGTAATTCCTTCGGAAGATGCTTCATAAATCATTTCCCAAAACTGACGGCGGGTAATAGGATCAACTCCACTGGTTGGTTCATCTAAAAATACGATAGAAGGCTTATGCATAATTGCTACAGTAAAAGCCAGTTTTTGTTTCCAACCCAGGGATAAATCATGAACCATACGGTTTCTTTCCTCCCATATTCCAAGCTTTTCCAATAACTCTTGTCCGCGCTCTTTAAATTGCTTTTTACTCATTCCGTAAACCGCACTGAAAAAGCGCATATTCTCCCAAATAGTCAGATCTTCAAACAATGAAAATTTCTGACTCATGTAACCAATACTTTTCTTTATGGATTCAGGATGCGTATTCACATTGAAACCTGCTACCCAAACATCACCAGATGTTGGTTTTGACAGTCCGCTAAGGATTCGCATGGCAGTAGTTTTGCCTGCACCATTGGCTCCCAGGAAACCAAATATCTCCCCCCTATCCACATGAAAACAAAGCGATTTATTGGCTTCAAAAGTACCAAACTTTTTAATCAGCTTATCTACCTTTATGATAGGTTCTTTTATATCTGCTTCATTATTCATTACCTACCTCATTAAATTGGGTTAACTCAATAAAACAATCCTCAATATCCGGTTCAATATCCTTAACCTCAATTTGCGAATGTCCTTTATCTTCCAGAAATGAAATCAAACCATCTTCCTCCGAATCATCTTCTCTGACAATCCAATGAAGATATTCACCAAATGGATATACATTATGCGTAAATGGATAGTTTCTGAGATCTAATAAAGCCTGATATATATTATTGGTTCTCACTCCTTTTAAAGAATACTTAAACTGATTCACGATATTTTTTGGAGTATCGCAAGCATGAATTTGACCACCTTGCATCAATGCTACCCGATCGCACAAATTAGCCTCATCCATGTAAGGTGTGGAAACTATAATGGTAATACCCTTTGATTTTAAAGACTTAAGCATCTCCCAGAACTCAGCTCTGGACACAGCATCAACTCCTGTTGTAGGTTCATCCAAAACCAAAAGCTTAGGCTTATGAATCAACGCACATGACAAAGCCAACTTTTGTTTCATCCCTCCACTTAACTTTCCTGCTCGTCGATTTTTAAAAGGCTCAATCTGTTGGTAAATATCCTTAATCAGGTAATAATTCTCTTTAACAGTCGTTCCAAATACTGTAGCAAAAAACTCCAGATTTTCTTCAATTGTTAAATCTGTATACAACGAGAATTTACCTGGCATATAACCAATAATATAGCGCACCTTTTTATAATCCTTAACAGGATCCAAATCCCAAAGTTTAATATTTCCCTCATCAGGAATCATTAAGGAGTTAACCATACGCAGCAAAGTAGATTTACCGGCACCATCAGGTCCTAACAAGCCAAACAACTCGCCTTCCTCAACCTGAATAGAAACGTTGTTAACAGCCTGAATTTCGCCAAATGATTTTGATATATTTTCTATACTTATCATAGTTAAAACTTCACTTCTCCGGGCATTCCTATTTTTAATCTGCCATCATTTTCAACCAATACTTTTATGGCATAAACCAGGTCAACTCTTTCTTCTTTTGTTTGAATAATTTTTGGAGTAAACTCAGCGGAAGACGAAATCCACGATACAGTACCTTTTACGGATTGATTCTCATCCTCATCTTTATCAAAAACAACAGTTACTTCTTGTCCTAACTTAACTGAAGGCAACTGATTTCCGGAAACATAGGCTCTAAGAAACAAAGTACTTAGATTAGCCATTTTTATAATTGGCTTTCCGGATGCCACGAGTTCTCCTTGCTCTGCAATTTTTTGTAATACAACACCATCATAAGGTGCTTTTACATAGCAACGTGAAATCTGATCTTCAATTTCAGCTAATTGAGCATTAATCACTTCAATCTCTGAATACACACTTTGCAAACTGGCATCCTGTCCTTTTAATTGTCTTTTTAAAACATCAATTTGTCCGCTTACATCATCAATTTGCTTTTGAGTTGCAGCTTTATCTTGAAACATCTTTTGAATACGTTCAAAATCCTGATCCACAATCTTTTTTTGTGCAACTAGGACTTCCTTAGCTACTTTAACCTGCTCTGCTTTACTCAAGGCAACTGATCTCTGAGCAACCAATTGGTTTCTTTTTAAATGATAAGGAACAGTATCTACTAAACAAATAAGCTCTCCTTCATTCAACTTCTCACCTTCTTCAGTATCTATCTGAAGAATTTTTCCTGCTGTTTCTGCACTTATAAATACTTCTGTGGCCTCAAAATTTCCATAAGCATCAGAATCTTCATTATTAAAACTGCAACTGATAATTAGCAATCCTGATATCAGTGATAAAATAACACTACGGTACATATCTTTATTATTTTTTAATTACTTAATTTTTTTAGATAATAGATGATAGATGATAGATTAGAGATAAAAGATTATTTACTGCTTGGCAAAAAACAATTTTCCAGCATTAGTAATATCTGTTTCTTTTTAATCCTTCATGTTCCCTTCTCCATTCTCCCTGCTTCCTGTTTCCAGAATATTTACATTATTTACTAGCAGCTCCTTTAAGATCTGTTAATTGTATTTGTGATTTTATTAACTCTAATTGGTGTATTTGTTTCGATAGGACAGCTACACTCTCCAAATTCAAATCGTTTAAATAATCTGATGCTGTAATTGTTCCGTTTTTCAACTGGCTTGTTGATGTATATGTAATCCTTTTGCGAAGCTTAATGATTTCTTCATCTTTGTCCATCACTTTTTGCATTTGAGCAATACTGCTATTTACATTTTCAGCTGCCATTTGAATATTTAAATCAAATACATTTTGTTGTATGTCAATCCTGTTACTTTGAATCTGCAAATACTGCTTTGTATTACTGGATTGTTTCCAATCCCAAATATTCCACTTCAACTTAATACCAACCATATAAAAAGGAGCAAACTCATCCTTAAGCATATTAAAGCCAGGATTTCCATAACCCAGCTGGCCAAAACCTGCTACATAAGGTAAACGATCCTTTGCGCTTAATTTTTGAGAAACACTTAGCTGTTGCCTTTGATCTTCAAAATACTTGTATTCAGGACGTATAAATATCTGATTTGAATTCAGACTTATAGGCATCTCAAATTTATCATTCGTTGAATAACTTTTATTTGTCAAAGTTTCTAATATTCTTACAGCAGCCTTTTTACCCTCTTCCATTTTAATTTTATCCTGCTCTATACTCAAAGCTTCAACCTGAAGATGATCAGCCTGAGTAGACAAAACCATTCCATTTTCAATGGCACTATTTAACTCTTCCAGACGCTTATTAATTATATCTACTCTATAGTTCAACAAATCAATCTGCTCATTAATTGATAGTATCAGAAAGTAAGAATCAATAACCTTTGAGCGAATCTTATATAATTCGACTTCAAGGTTGCTTTTTTGAGTTTCAGAGCTAATTTGCTCTGCCTCTTTAGCTGTTTTTGTTCTTCCTGCATCAAAGATCACCTGCTGAAAATCAACAGAAGCCTTATACTGATCCTTTGGTCCCATTGGTACTTCAAATGGTAAATTGGAAGATTCAATATGCGGAACATCATTCTGATATGTTGCCTGGGCATTTAAATCCAGTTTAGGATAATAATTCGCATTCAGGTTTTTCAACCTTAAGTCTAACTGATCTTCTATGTATTTAAAATTACCTTGTAAAGGATAATTTAGCCTGGCATTTTCAAGACACTCATCTAAAGTTACTACAGACTGTGCTTGCACTCCATCATAAAAAAACAAGAGAAGTACAATTGCAATAGAATAAAACTTATTCAACACCATTTTTTAATTATTTTCAATGATTAATGGTTTTAAAAACTCAAAAATTGTTTGCTTTCTTTCCTTTAAGAATAAATTAACAGACCCTTTATCTCCATTAAATATCATCCTTTCAATTAAAGGTCTTCCGGCAAAAGGGAAAATGGAAAGTGATATAACATTAATTAGTAGTTCTCTGGGATTCATCTTTTTCAATAATCCCTGATCCATTTTCTCCTGAAGATATTCAATAATTACCTGAGGCTGTACACCACCTTCTTTAATTAAAGACTCTATCCGATCGGGATTACTATTTACTTCAGACAAGATAAAAATTGGCAAATAAGGTTTATTCATAAATAAATCAACATAACTACCTATTGCTCTTTTTAAAAAATCCTCAACACTACCAGACTCTAAAATCGATTTAGTTATTTGGGGCCAAAACTCTTGAAATGCCTCCTTAAACACACGTTCAAACAACTTGTCTTTTGAGCGAAAATAGTAATGCAACATGGCCTTATTTATATTTGCTCTATCGGCTATTTCCTGCATCCTGGAACCAGCTAATCCCTTCTCGCTAAATATACTGCGGGCAGCATCCAAAATTACCTTCTCTGTATCTGATTTCAATTCCATTTACTAACTATTTAATTTAACCATTTGGTTAACATTGGTGCAAATATATTTTAACCAAACGAATTAACCAAATGGTTAACACTATTTATTTTAAAGTAAAACAGAACCTAAATAATAATACTGCGTATAGATAGCTTAAGTAATATTGTTTGTATAGTTTTTAATGAGAGGGAGAATTACATTTATACTTACGCTTATTAGTTGTTTACTATTTGCAAAGAATGGTCCTGACTTAAGTTTCCAGTACATCTTAAAAAAAGATGGACTTATTAGTGCATATGTTAATGTAATAGAAGAAGATACAAAAGGATTTATATGGATAGGATCAAAAGGTGGACTAAACCGAATCATTGGTAAAACAATAAAAAAATATTACTATAATATCAATGACACTACATCTATTCCCGGAAGTAATATATGGGAAGTTTTTAATGACTCACAAAATAACTTATGGGTTTCGGGCTATGATGGAGTTTCTGTTTATAATGAGAAATACGATAACTTTATAAGCGTTGCCTCACAAAGAAACACTCATGGATTAAAAGAAGTAGATATTAGAAAAATTAAGGAGGATCATAACAATATCATCTATATGGCCTCTTCGCAAAGAGTGTATTCATATAATAAACAATCAAAAAGCTTTAAAGAACTCGTTCATATTCCAAGCTGTACCATACAAGATTTTATTATTACATCCAACAATCAAATTTGGATAGCTACAGATAAATCACCCGGACTATTTATTTTTAATTTAGATGATACTTCACAAAGTATAGATTTAAAAAAACTCTTCGATGTGGAGTTTGATTTTATCACCACTATTATTCAAAAATCAAATTCTATTTATTTAGGAACAGCAAATCAAGGAATTTATAGTTATGATATAAGCAACAAGAAGGTATCACACTTTTATAATAAATCTCCTGATTCAAATAATATCATATTTCTGGGACTTGACAATTCAAACAACATCTGGTCTTGCGATTATACAGGTTTAAAACTTTTTGACGAGACTGATGGCTCTTTCTTCGGCTACTACCCTGATGAATCTACTAAATCAATTAAATCAAACACAACCGGTATCTTTCAGGATAGCAAGGGAAATTATTGGACATATCATTTTCCCGGAGGAGTAGGATTAAGTACTGTTCAAAAAGGATTCAGTAACATAAGCTTTGATGAAAGTGAATATATGCACACTTCCAGCTATGACTGTTCAAATTTTGTACAAGATAAACATGGAAACTTATGGATTGGGAGTTATGGAGGAACAATAGATATTTATGACAGAAATCGCGCAACTATTAAAAGGATTCGAACAGGAACTCTGGGATTAGGAAAAGGAAGTATAATGCATCTTGGTAAATCTGTCGATAATGACGTATTAGTATGCATATATAATAGTGGAGCATTCATATACAATGAAGCAAAGCAACTATTTGAGCCATTTAACTTTAATACAAACGAAAAAATATCAAATAAAGATATCAGATCAATTATAATAGACAAAGATGCATACTGGTTAGCTGTACACGGCAAGGGAATTGACTATGTAAAAGACGGACATGTAACTAATTTCAATTCACAAAACAGCAAACTCATCAATGACTGGACTAATCAGCTTCTTAAAAGTAAAAAAGGAGACCTATGGGTAGCAACTTCGTGGGGATTATACCTCATGAAAAAAGGAGATAATGATTTTACTCAATTTTACAATGTAGATCAGTCTAATAAAGGATTAACAACCAACCACATCACTTGTCTGTTTGAAGATAGAGCAAATAATATTTGGCTTGGAACCGAGCGCGGACTGTTTACCTACGACTATGAAAATGAAATGTTTAATAAATACCTGGATAATGAACATATCTGTGGAGTAACAGATGACATCTATAGTAACTTATGGGTTACAACCTCATCTAATTTAATTCAATTTAACCCAAGAACTAAAAAGCAATTAGTTTATGATGATGAAGATGGAATAGAAGTTTCAGAATTTACACCTAAATCTGTTTATACCGATCCTGTAAATAATGATATATACTTTGGGGGTATTGACGGAGGAATTTTCTTTAATCCTAAAGAATTAAATTACAACTACTCACCTCCGAATATTGAATTTACAAGCTTAATGCTCTTTAACAAAACAATAACTCACAGAGAGCATCCTGAAATTATTGCCAGTGCGATAAACAATGCACCTACAATTAATTTAAAATACAACCAAAATGTATTTACAATAGGTTTTGAATCCAATAACTTTATCAATCAAAGTAAGAATCAATACAGTTACAAACTAGAAGGTTTTGATAAAGATTGGATACTAAATGGTTCAAAAAGGGAAGTTACTTATACAAATATTGAACCTGGAGAATATATTTTTAAAGTTAAAAGCAGTAATAATGATGCTGTGTGGAACAAAACGCCTAATGAAATCATTATAAATATTATTCCGCCATGGTACAAAAGACCTGTTACTCATTTTATCACTGTTGCCTTACTTCTTTTGTTCGTTTTTATTTTAATTAAGATCAGAACCCGACATCTTAAACTACAACAAACAATACTTCAACGCGAAGTAAATGAAAAAACAAAGGAATTAGTTGAAAGTAATCAGGAGTTACAAACTCAAGCCGAGTATCTTACTGATCTAAACCTAAGGTTGGAAAAACGACAAATGAAGATTGAAAAACAGAGTGTCATATTAAAAGAACAATCGAAAGACCTTAAAAAAGCTAATGAAAATCTGAAGGTTTTAAACGAAACTAAGAACCGATTATTTTCCATTATTTCTCATGATTTAATTAGTCCTTTTAATTCAATTTTAGGATTAACAGAGGTACTTAAAGATGAAAACACCTTATTGGATTCTAATGAAATCAAATTAGTAACACATAAAGTAAATTCTTCAGCCCAACGTGTCTTTAACCTGTTACAAAATCTTTTAATCTGGTCTAAATCCCAGACTGACGCAGTAATTTTTGAACCTCAACCCCTTCAATTAAGACCTGTAATTTTAGAAACATTGGACCTTCTGGAGGAGATTATTGATGACAAAAATATAAAATGTAAAATAGAAGTATCTATTAATATAAAGGTTATTGCAGACAGAGAAATGCTGGCTACAATTCTTAGAAACTTAATCAGCAATGCTATAAAATTTTCGCCTATAGAAGGGGAAATACTGATAATTGCAGAAGTAATTGAAAATAAAGTCAGAATTGGCATTAAAGATTCTGGTATTGGCATGTCTGAAGATTTAACACTTAACCTCTTTAATAAAGACCAAAATACTTCAAGAGAAGGTACCGCCGGTGAAAAAGGCTCTGGTTTAGGATTACAAATCTGTAGAGATTTCGTTTGCAAAAACGGAGGTAAAATATGGACAGAAAGTAAAGTAAATAAAGGTACTACATTTTACTTTACTTTACCCTCTGCCTGAAAATAATTAATGGTAAATAAAACAAGAAACATTAAAATTTAACATCGTCCTCTTGCACAAGGACTGTTTGTTATAAATAAACCTAGAGCCATTCCCCAGAAAACATTATTAAAGGCTTCTTCACTCCATAACATATCAGCACCCCTATTGTCTGAAAAGTAGTAGAATACATATCCAAATATTGCTCCCATTACAACATACACAAGTGTTTTAATGACATGTTTAGAAGTAAAGGTTCTTTTAAACCAGCTTCTATCGTCTTCTAACTCCAACTTCTTAAATACAAATGTTTTCATTTACCTGACTTTTAGTTTATTAAAAACTCTTCTTATTTATTTTAGGTTTATTTAAGTCCTATAAAGGCTTATAGCCTAAAGACTCAACCAACTCTTTTGCTTTTGCAACATCTATATTATCACCTTGAAGAGTTACTGATTTTTCAGCCAAATTAACTTCTGCTTTATCTATAAAACTTAACTTTTCAAGATTTGTTTCAACATTTGCCTTACAATGGTTGCAAGTCATTCCATCAACTTTAATTGTTTTAACATCCATAACTGTATAATTTATTTTATTAATATTTTGATTTTTATTTTTCTTTACCGATAAATACCTTTGAACATAACCATTTATAATTAATGCAGCCATTAAAACTCCTGATACAATTTGTAGCCATCCAATTGTTTCATTATGATGATGATGAAGATGACTATTGGCAATGCTTGTAAACCACTCAATTGGTAATAAATAATCTATTATCATCCCAAATAAAAGGGCACCTGCGATGATTGTTCCGAGGTAAGAAAATAGTGCTTTTTTCCCCATTACTTTTCCTATCATAGTAATTGTTGCCGCATTTGTTGCAGGTCCGGCCATTAGCAACACAAAAGCTGCCCCAGGACTAATACCTTTTAAGATTAAAATTGCAGCTAATGGAATTGTTCCTGTTGCACATATATATAATGGAATAGAAACTACTAATATCATCAACATTTGCAAAATAGGAGGCAGATTTAGCAATTCAAAGAAATTATTTGGAATAAGAGCCGAAATTATAGCCGCTAAAACTAAACCAACGACCAACCACTTTGATATATCCTGAATAAACTCAACAAATCCATAATGAAACACATCAAAAACCTTTTGCTTCATTGTCTTATTTTCACGATTAGCTTCTGCTGTATTTACTATTGAGCTTTCTTCTGCTGAAGTAAATTTACTGGTAATAACACCGCCTGTAATTCCTGTTATTAAAGCAGCTACGGGCCTTATTATGGCAAAAGGTAATCCTAATAAAGAAAAAGTTGCCAATATTGAATCTACACCAGTTTGAGGGGTTGATATTAAAAATGATACAGTACCACCTTTTGATGCTCCATTTCGGTATAATGCAGTTCCTGTAGGAATAACACCACAAGAACACAATGGCAAAGGAACACCAAACATTGCGGCATAAAATGAAGATTTAAATGAATTCTGGCTAAAGTATCTTTCTATTTTATTGCGGGGCATAAAAGCATAAAGTAATCCTGCAAAAAAGAATCCCAGCAATAAATAAGGAGACATCTCTCCCAATATGTTTACAAAATCTTGTAGAAATGATATAATAAATTCTTTTACTTCCATCACATTGTATTTTTATAATACAAAGTTGTGAAGTTTATCAGAAAACAATGTTACACGATTTTTGAAATTTGTTATAACATTTTGGTATTAAACCTCATCAAGGGGTTTACGTTCATTACTTTTTAATTCTTTAAATTGAGATGGCGTTAAACCGGTATTCTTTTTAAATTGATTTGACAGATATTGCACGCTGCTATAACCTAACTGAAAAGCTATTTCCTTTAAACTTAATTGATCATATATCAGCAATTCTTTTACTTTCTCAAGTTTTTGATTGATAATATATTTCTCAATTGTCATTCCTACAACTGATGAAAATAATTTACTTAAATACGAATAGTCATAGCCTAATTCTTTTGCTAAATAATCAGATGAATTATTAAAATCCGGCACATTACTTTCATGATGAATATTTTTGATAATCAATGTTTTAATTTTGTCTATAATCTGACTTTTCTTATCATCAATTAATTCAAAACCATTGTCTTCCAGTAAATCTTTAATCTTTAATTGAGTGTCATGATCAATATCTGAAGTTAAATTAACAACACCCAGCTCTATATGCTCTATGTCTAATCCAATCTTTTCAAATTCATCTTTTATTACCTTAATGCAACGGTTGCAAACCATATTTTTTACATGTAAAACAGAGCCCATACTATTCTTAATTTTAAGATCGTATTTAAAAAGCCGTTAATTTACTTTGAAAGATTAAAAAAACTAACAGTTTGCCTTAAATTTTCTGCCTGCGATGCCATTTCTTCTGCAGTTGCAGCTAACTCCTCACTTGCAGAAGCATTTTGCTGAGTAACTCCATTTAATTGTTGTATAGCATTATTAACCTGTAATGCTCCATTATTCTGCTCCTGACTAGATGCAGAAATTTCCTGCACCAAAGTTGATGTATTTTCAATTTTTGGCATTGTTAATTCCATAACATCTTCGGCCTCTTTTGATAATTGAAAACTTATTTGAGTTAAATCTATAATTTCATCTGCTGCTACTTTACTATTTTCTGCAAGCTTTCTTACTTCTTGAGCAACAACTGCAAATCCTTTACCATGTTCTCCAGCTCTGGCTGCTTCAACTGATGCATTTAAAGCTAAAATATTTGTTTGCATTGCAATAGTGTTAATAACTTTGATTTTTTCTGCAATATCCGCATTTGCAATCAAAGCCTTTTGTACTTTTTCAGCAACTTGCTTCATCATAATATTTGCATTCCCAGAAACGGTTTTAGTCTCGTTTGCGTTAGATGTATTATTTTCAATATTAGCAGTTATCTCTTCCATAGTAGAAGAAATCTCCTCTAATGAACTGGCTTGTTCATTTGCTCCTTCAGAAATCTGTTCTGAGGTTCCACTCATTTGATTAGATGCACTTACAAAATTATCAACACTATCTTTAACTTCTGAGATTATTTTCCTAAGCTTTTCAGACATATTTATTACAGACTGAAGTATACCTCTTTCTGTTCCGTTGATATCCAGGTTGATATTAAGATTCCCATTAGAAATTTGGTCTGCAATTTCAGCAACTACAGCAGGCTCGCCTCCTAATAATGAATAAATATTTCTAATAATAAAAATTCCCAGTGTTGTAGAAATTACAATACCTAAAATTATCAGAAACACCAACATAAAAATAGCATTTGTTATAGACCTGTCAGTATAAAGTTTTACTTGCTCTATGATTTTATCAACAACTGGTTCTACATTATGTACAGCATTTCGTAATTGTCCCATTAGTCCATCTTTCTCACTGAGTCCGATAATTACATCTTCATTAGCAACAAGATGAAACGATCTTTGGTAATTTTGAACCAGACTCTGAACCAATTCTTTATCTAGTGATAAAATTCGGTTGTCATCATTTATTAGTTTAACAAGCTTATCAATTTCTGAATCAAACTTCGAAACATACTTTATATCTTTTCTTAAAAGATAATCTTTTTCATGTTTTCTTAATGTCAATAAACTAATACGGGCTTTAGAATTAACATTTACCTTAACAAATAAATTATCTACTTCATGAATCGAGTTGCGCATATCTCCAATAAGCCCCCAGTCTTTAAAGCCTTTTTCCTTTATTCTTTGGGCAACCTGATTAAATTCTGATTCATATAAATCTACAAATATATTTATGGAGTCAAATTCCAAAAGAATTTCTTCTTGTGTAATCAAATGGTGAGCTTTAAGATTCTGTATGAGACTGGTTAATTCAGCTTTTGTTTTCGTGAATCCAGTTAAATATTTACTTTCTCCACTTTTAAAGAATTCTGGATTAATTACATCTCTTGACAGAAAGTCTTTTTCGTGTTTTCTAAGTTTTAATACATTGATATCTATTTCCAATGCCTTATCATGAATCTCTCCAAGATTATTAACTTTTATCAAATATTTATAAGATAATGAACCTATTACTGACAAGGTTATTATCATTATCAACAATAGCAAATACAATTTTTGCTTTACCGAAATTGTTTTCATGGGGGATATAATATTTTAATTAAGCAACTTAACGAATAAAGCATATAGTTGTTTCGTTTTTTGCATTTTATAAACTAAACTTAACCTTTATTTAATCTATTTATAAATAAACAACATATTAATATACAATCGTTAACAACTATTCGAACAAATAGATCTTAAACTTTATATTTCATTTTATCAAAAAACTAAAGGTAAAGTGTAATAGCATACTTTAATATACTAGTTTTTAAACCTACATAAATGTAGGATGGCTATTTATAATCCCTACAAAAATGTAGGATTCAGTAAAAATAACCTTATACACATTTCTGATTCAACGCTATTTATGGCAAATGGCATATTTATTATTATCACTATGACAGTTTTTAGATTTGACAAATTAGTTCAAAACATAAATGTTAAGAGTATGAAACTTAGTGCAAGAAATCAATTAAAAGGAGTTATCAAGTCTATCGAAGATGGCTTAATAACATCGAAAGTTGTTATTGATTTGGGAGGAGGAAACGAGATTGTATCCATAATTTCAAAACAAGCAATTAAAGAATTAGAGTTAAAACCAGGTAAAGATGCTTATGCAATTGTAAAATCAACAGAAGTTATTGTTGGTGTTGATGAGTAAAATATAAATTTGTAAAAAAACACATTTATTTTTATTGAATGACAGAAGTTGAACTACATATACATGTAAACAAAGACGGTAAACTTTTAGTAACTCCTGAAAGAATTAAATTACTAAGATTAATTGAAGAAACAGGTAGTTTACTTACTGCATCAAAACAGGTTGGTATTTCTTATAATAAAGCATGGAAAATGATTGACGCAATGAATAAAGTATCCAATAATCCTATTGTTTCGAAACAAAGAGGAGGAAGTGGCGGTGGTGGTGCTGTTGTTACTGATTTTGGAAAACTAATTCTTGATGAATATGCTATTATGGAAAAGGTAGTTGCTGAGTTTACTAAAAAATTCAACGCAGAAATAAACATGTAGTTTTTTTTGAAATTCGATATCTTTTTTCAGATATCCATAGACAAAAACGAATTGTCTTTTAACTATTCAATAAAGAGAATTATGCTTATTAATACCATTAAACTTTTAAGGGTTGTAAATTAATTACCACCTATATAAAAGAAATGGTTTATAACCCCAGATCTTAATTAGTAATTGTTCGGAAAATAAATTTTAATTAAGATAAGGTTATAAACCATTTGAATCGTTAATACAAATAAATTGTACTAAAAACAAAAGTATGAAAAAATCAATTAAAAACAGCTCTAATGATTGGCATGAAGAGCAACTTGAAGTTTATCAAACTCCTTTTCCGGATTTTTATTCAAGCCTCAATTCTCAGAATAATAGGACATTGAAGTTGGAATTGAATAAATCCAGATTAATTAATCAAACATTTCTAAACCTAAACATTTATTAAATTTTAAAACCATGAAACAAACATATAAACTATTAAAACTTACAGCTTTCATAGCTATAATATTAGCAACATCATGTAAACCAGTTGGTAATTCCAAAAGCTCAACAGAAGATAAAACGTTAATGGTATTTTCAGCTGCAAGCTTAACTGATGTTTTAAGTGAATTAGCCGATTCTTTTGAAGTAAAATATAAAGTAAAAGTAAAAACCAATATGGCCTCAAGTGGCACATTAGCCAGACAGATTGAACAAGGAGGAAAACCAGATATATATATTTCTGCCAGTAAAAAATGGGCTGACTATGTTGATAGTCTTGGATATATACAAAAAGGCTTTAAAGCGACAATAGCAAACAACCAATTGGTATTAATTGCACCACAAACTTCAACAACAGAAGTAGCTTCTATCGATAGCACATTGGATTTTAATTCTCTTTTAAAAGATGCACGATTATCCATGGGTGATCCGGCTCATGTTCCTGCCGGAAAATATGCAAAGCAATCACTGGAGTATTACGGCTGGTATAAGCAATTAAATGGTAAAACACTTCCTGCAAAAGATGTACGTTCGGCCCTAATGGTTGTTGAGATGGAAGAAGCTCCTATGGGAATTGTATACAAGACAGATGCTCTTAAATCAACTAAAGTAAAAATATTAAATAGTTTTCCTGAAAATTCACACAAACCTATTATGTATGTTTCAGGAGTTATTAATGATAAACAAATTGCAAAAGATTTCTTTGCGTATATTCAGACTGTTCACGCAAAAACAATTTGGGAAAAGTACGGTTTTAATTAACAAATTAAAATATCAGAATCGGGATATAGAAACTGCAATATTTAAAGGATAATTTACCCCACTTATCAATATTTTGTGACTCTATTATCACGATGTAATTGGCATTTCATATAAAACATTAATAAAACAAATGACAGAAGTATTTAGCTTTAACGATGCAGAATTACAGGCCATCTTTTTATCCATAAAAGTTGCAGTATACTGTTCTCTTATATCTCTACCTATAGCTCTATGGGTTGGTTATAAAATGGCTCGCCATGATTTTTATGGAAAATCTGTGATTGAGAGTATCATACATTTACCCTTAGTAATGCCTCCTGTTACAACAGGATATTTATTGCTCCTGATGCTAGGATCCAAAAGTTTCATTGGCCAATGGCTAATGAATAGCTTTGGCATTAAGTTGGCATTTACTTTTCATGCAGCTGTAATTGCTTCTGTATTTGTTTCATTTCCATTAATTGTTCGATCAGTTAGAACAGCTATGGAAATGGTAGATACTGGTCTTGAGGAAGCATCTAGAATCTTAGGTGCTGGTAGAATAAAAACATTTTTCAAAATTACGGTCCCCCTGGCATTACCAGGAATTATCTCTGGAACTATTTTAGCTTTTGCAAGATCACTAGGGGAGTTTGGTGCAACCATAACTTTTGCCGGAAATATTGAAGGCGAAACACAAACTCTCCCACTTGCAATTTATGCTTATATGCAGGTTCCTGGAAAAGAAAATCCGACTTTAAGACTTGTTATTGTTTCTATAGTTATTTCATTTGTAGCTATGACTCTTTCTGAATGGTATATTAAAAAGATTAAAAATGACAGAGGTTGATATATTACTCCCCCGCAAAAATTTTGATGTAATCATTAAAGAGTGTTTTTCTGATGGCATTACTGGTATTTTCGGTCCTAGTGGATCCGGTAAAACCTCATTGCTTCAATCTATTTCTGGACTCACTACGCCCATAAGTGGAAGAATAACGATTGGAGGTAGAGTTGTTTTTGATTCAGAAAAAAAGATTAATATACCTGTTAACAAACGAAATATAGGGTATGTATTTCAGGAAGGCAGACTATTTCCACATATGACGGTTGAAAAGAATCTGCTTTACGGACTCAAAAAATCAGTGCACAAAAAAGTCAGCTTTGATGAAGTGGTAGAACTACTAAATCTTAGCCATTTGTTAAAAAGCAAGCCAGCTCAAATTTCAGGAGGAGAACGACAAAGGACTGCACTAGGTAGGTCTTTACTTTCTTCTCCTGACATTCTGCTTCTTGATGAGCCTTTTTCTGCTGTAGATATGAGCCTGAGGAATCAAATATTGCCTTTCATTATCCGAATTCAACAAAAAGTAAATGTTCCCATATTGGTGGTAAGTCATGATTTACCTGATATATTAAAGCTCACTTCAACAATTTTTGTAGTTAAAGGAGGTAGTTGTATTGGTCATGGAGCATACTATGATTTATTAAAGGAAAAAGCTATCTCAAGTATATTTGGAGCAGGATCAATAGTTAACTCAATAGATATGACTGTTTTAAATACAAATCCTGTTAGTGGTTTAACGATGCTTGGATGGAAAGGTACGCAAAACGAGGTTTTAATTTCTTGTGAAAAGAGTAAAGCAAACTACCAGGAAGGACAAAAAATTAAAATATTCATAAATGCAGATGACATTGCCCTTTCCACAGAAAAATCAAACACTATTTCTATTCAAAATCAGGTATTTGGAACAATTAATGAAATCATAAGCAAAGGACCAACTCTACTTTGTATAATAGATGCAGGATTTAAGCTGGTTGTTGAAATAACTGCTGAATCACAAAGAAGAATGGGCATATACAAAGGAGGCAATGTATGGTGCTTATTTAAATCTGTAGCCATAGATGTTGCTGGATAACAAATAACTATAACGAAGCAAGAATAATCCCATGTCATTAGGAAATTAATTTTTTCTAATGACATTTTTTTTGAATCATACTTTCTCTAAAATTAAATTACGATCATTATCCGATAATATTCAAAAGATCGAGTTTACTGCCTACGGCCTCTTTCTGGTAACCTTTAGCATAAAATAAAGTATAAAAGTACTGAAAAAACAAGCAAATATAGACTTTCTTGATCACAAGGAATTTATATTTTGAACTTAAAAACAGACAACTATATATGAAACTAACCTTGGGATCTTTTCCTTATCTATCTTCTCTAAAACTGGAAGGTAATTTAGGTGAGTTACATGTGAACTTTAAAACAAACTATAAAACACATGAAAAACAATTTACTCTCTTCTAAATTAGCAAGACGTATTTTTTTATCGGTTACAATTTCATTGGCAATATCTATTTCCTCATTAATTGTACTATCTAATAATTATAACGCCGACCAAATTAAAAAAAATGTTACCAGTGAACTCGCTTCTATATCCAAAGAACGAAGTAAACAATTTGATTCAAAATTAGAAGATATCAAAACACTTGTTGTTACTATGTCGCACGACGAATACATCCGTAATTTCTTCAAAAATGTAGTAAATAATAGTTATGATGAGAAAATACGAGCTCAAATAAGAGGATCGTTAAATGAAAAACTGGATTTGCACCACCATATATGCGAAAACATATTTTATACATACAATGGAATTGTTTTTATTGATGGAATGAATGGCATTACTGAAGGTATGGATCTTGCTAATGCTAATGACTGGTATAATAATACATATCAGCTAAAGGAAGCAACTTTTGCAAAAGTGGTTCCCTCTCCTGTTACAGGGCAACCCGTAATGGTTATTAGTAATCCTATTTTAGATGATGACAATTCGCTTTTATCGTTATTTGGTTTTGCAACTGAGCTTAATGGATTTTCATTGGATATTGTAAAAAGCGATGTTGGTAAAGAATACAAGACTATAATTATAAATTCTGATAATGATGTAATTGCAGCTGCAGACACTTCCTTGATCTTTAAAATGAATCTGGATACTGAAAATGAAACTATTAAAGAACTTGCAAAACAAATAAAAAGTAACAAAGAAGGATCTTATGAATTTATTATTCAAGATCAGGAATGTATAGGATATTACACTCCAATGCAACATGGTTTAACAGCAATTACATATATTCCAACCTATGTTTATCAGGATCCGATTAAAACAAATGTTATTTACTCAATAATACTATTATTTGTTTTTATAGTATTAGGTGGTGGCTACGCATACATGTTAGCAGGAAAAACGACAAAACCCATTCTAATATTAAATGGATTAATAAATAGAATGGCTAACGGTGATCTTTCAGGAAAATCTGAAGTGAAATTAAACAATGAAATTGGAGAATTATCTGATGCCTACAATAGCATGATTGATAAGCTTACAAGTATTGTAGCCGGTATTAACGAAGGTGCCGCGCAAATTGAAAACGGAACTTCAGAGGTAGCAAGCAATGCCATGAATATCTCTCATGGAGCTACCGAACAGGCCTCTTCCTTAGAAGAAATTTCTTCTGTTGTTGAGGAAATTACAGCATCGATTAGCCAAAATACAGCTAACTCTGTAAATACAGATAAAATTTCTCACAAAGCTGCAGAAGGGATGAATGATGTTAAAAAACAATCAGAAAAAGTTGTTGAGGCAAATCAGGCTATTAGTGAGAAAATTAAGATTATTACAGACATCGCAACTCAAACTAACATATTGGCATTAAATGCCGCCGTAGAAGCTGCCAGAGCCGGAGAACAAGGAAAAGGTTTTGCTGTTGTTGCAGGTGAAGTACGTAAACTAGCAGAAATGAGTAGCAGAGCAGCTACTGAAATTGTAAATCTGGCAAACCAAAGCTTTGAAGTTTCCACAGCATCTTTGAATAAGATCAATGAAATTCTTCCTGAAATTGAAGAAACCTCAAACTTGGTGCAAGAAATTGCAGCTTCAAGTCAGGAACAAAACAATGGAGTTAATCAGGTAAATGGAGCTATTCAGGAATTAAATAACGTCACTCAACGAAACTCTGCTTCTTCTGAAGAATTAGCCTCTGCAGCTGATGAACTGGCATCTCAGGCCAAAGGCTTAACTGAAGCTATAAGTTTCTTTAAAACAAAAAAATAAGATTTTAAAATATAGGACCAGGTGACATCTTATGTTGCTTATAAAGGCTGCTAAATAATACAATTAGCAGCCTTTTCTTTTATTCTTTTTATAATACGAATTATCTATCTTAGCTTCAATATTTAAAATATATCCATTATCAAAGTATATTCTATATGAGAACATTAATTCTTTTTATGGTTTTTATTTCTGCTATATCATTTACCAATGCTCAAAATTTTCAAAAGGTTGATGAAGAAGTAAGGTCCTACCCTGATTCATATAGTAATATTGATAAACTAGCTAATAAAATAAATCAGGACTTTAATACTACAGAAGAAAAAGTAAGAGCTATTTATACCTGGATGGCATTACATATAAATTACGATGTAAAAACATATTTAAAAGGAACCAAACCTGTTAAATACACATTTAGAAACGAGGAAGAAAAACTACAAAAAGAAAAAGAGATTGAAGATAAATTGGCCAAACAAACATTAAAAACACAGAAAGCTGTTTGTCATGGATATGCTACATTGTTCAAAACACTTTGTGAATTATCTGGTATTAAATGTGTATTAATCACAGGTACATCTAAAACCAGCACTTCTGATATTGGTAAAGAACCAACAAAAACAGATCATGCATGGAATGCGGTAATGATTAACGACGAATGGAAACTTATTGATGTTACATGGGGTGCAGGATACCTAAATGGGCAAAATATGCGATTCATTAAAGAGTATTCTGATGCCTACTTCTTTACAGAACCAGAGAAATTCTTTTATAATCATTTTCCTAAAGATAATAGATGGTTATTAACCTCTAAAGACAGTAAAGATTTTGCTCAATTACCACTTTTCTACAGAACTTATTTAAGTTCAAGTATTGATATTGTAAAACCAAATAAAGGAATTATAAAAGCAAAACGAGGAGGAACAATTGAATTTGTATTACGAAACAATAGAACAAAACCTATTGGATATAAATTCAGCAATGAGAAAAATGGCAACAAAATAGAACCGGTAGTAAAAGGGAATCTATCTTATTATAAAATAAATGTAGGCTCAGGTTCATATTTAACAATTTATCTAAATCAAAATGCTCTGGTATCATATAAAATACAATAAAATCTATAATATTTTCATTTACCTCATGTCTTCCAACAAACTATTAACTATCTGATGATCCTTATAAAAACCCAAAGACTGCATCTAAAAACTATCGACGAAAAAGATATTCCTTTCTTATTAAAAATATACAATAATGAGGAGAATATGCGTTTTATCTCTTCCGGCAAATTTGATTGGACCCACACAGAATTATATAAAAAATATTCAGAAATTAATAAAGATTACAGATTAGGCATTGGAATATACTGTTTACAACGAATAGATGATGGTAAAATAATAGGTGAAGCCGGCCTGTTTAATTCTTTTAATGATTTAACTAAACTAGAACTCGGCTACATTATTGATTCAGAATTCTGGAATCAGGGGTTTGGTAAAGAAGTTTGCCTTGGTCTTATTAATTATGCTTTCAATAAACTTGGAACAAGTGCTCTTATTGCCAGAATGTATGCGAACAATATTTCTTCAGTAAAACTCTCTGAGTCATGCAATATGAAAAAGATTAATGAAGAAATCATGAACAACAAAAGCAAAGTGTATGTTTATGAAATAAACAATCATTAAATTAGATATTTATAAATCAGCACTCTAATCACATAACCATGAAATATATTTCAACAATTATATTGCTATCTATTTTCCCTTTAATTACTTTTTCTCAAAATCAAACAGAAAAGATGGTTACCGATCGTCCTGATCAAACAGAATCATCATCAGTGGTTCCTTTAAAAGCATTACAGATCGAAACCGGTTTTGTTTTTGAAAAAGACAATTCCTTCGGGAACGATTATTATTCATACTCCTATCCTACTACTTTGTTTCGTTATGGAATATTTAAGAATACCGAAATCAGGTTAGGATTTGATATTATGGGACAAAAAGTAAACAACGAAGAGCTAACCTTAGGTATAGGTCCTTTATATATTGGTAATAAAACTAAAATTGTAGAAGAAGAAAACTGTAGACCTGAAATTGCGATTTTAGGAGGTTTGATTTTACCTTTTACTGCAAAAGAAGAATTTAAAACCAGATATACTGCTGCTGATTTTCGTTTGGCATTTTCTCATACTCTAAATGAAATGTTCTCCGTAGGCTACAACTTTGGCATACAATGGGATGGAGAAAATCCTGCTCCGGGTTATTTTTACTCAGGTTCTTTAGCAATAGGTTTAACTAATGAACTAGGAATGTTTGCTGAATATTACGGTGTATTACCTGAGGCTGGAGACAAAGAACACCTTTTAGACACAGGAATAACTTACCTTGTAAAACCAAATTTACAATTAGATTTTTCTTTTGGGATTGGTGTAAATGAAGAAGCCACTGATCATTTTATTGGCTTTGGTTTAAGTTATTTAATCAGTAAATAATCTCTTTTACTGTTATGTAATTTAACCATATAATTACCTCTAACCAAACCAATGCTTAAACACTGATATTCAGCAGTATAAAAAACCCAAACAACAAACAATTGTCTTCAAAAAAAATTACAATAATTCATGTAAAAAAATAGCTCAATTCGTTTTTTAAAATCAACTATTATTTACATTTGGTTTTTTAATATTCGTATTTAAGGTGCAAAAATAAACGCATGAATATTTGTATACGCAAAGCCAAATCTGAGGATTTATCCTTCTTATATGATCTTGAAAAAGAGTCTTTTCCTCTTTTTCAACAAAACTCAAAGCAGAGTTTAAAAAAAGGAATTAAAAGTTCATTTCAGGAAATTCTTATTGCTGAAGTGAAAAACAAAAAGAAAACCAGTGTTGGATCTGTTGTTCTTTTCAAATACAAAAATACACTACGATTATATTCTATTGCTCTGTTAAGAGAGTTTCAAAATCAAGGTTTAGGAGATTACCTTTTAAATCACGTTAAAGAATACGCAAATCGAAATAATTTTGAACGCATTATCCTTGAAGCTAGTGCTAATAACCATAATCTGATTGATTGGTACAAAGACAGAGGTTTTAACCAGAAGGATATTATTAAAGATTACTATTGCGAAGGTGAGGATGCTGTTAAAATGGAATTTAAAACGAACATTATTCCAAAATCAAAGAAAACGAATAACCTAATCGTAATTAATCAACCATTTAAATGGGATAATTCAAATATCAACGCTAATATAATTTCTGTAAAAGAGTATATTAACAATCCACTATACCAAAATAGCAGTGACTTCAGAGTCTTTAACCTTTGTAGTTCATACAAATATCAAAGTTATGGATATTATGTTTCCTTGTTGGCTTCAGCCCGTGGACAAAGAATTATCCCCAGCATTGCAACTATTCGTGACTTCAGAATTATAAACGTAATTCAATCAGCAGCTTACGAAGTTGACGAAATTATCAATCAGTTACTAAGTAAACACGAAGAAAATTCATTTTCGCTAAATATATACTTTGGTCAGACTACAGACAAAACCTATAATAATTTAGCAAATAAGCTTTATCAGTTATTCGAAGCACCTCTATTCAAAGTAAATTTCATTAAACATGATAAATGGTTAATAAAAGACATTAAGATATTAACACTAAAGAATATACCGGAAGAAGAATCTGAATTACTTTACTCCTTTGCATCAAACTATTTTAATAAAAAGAGATATAACTTCCCTAAGTTAACCAACTACAAATACGATTTAGCAATTCTGGTTAATCCAAACGAAGTAAATCCTCCATCTAATCAGGAAGCTCTACAACGTATTAAAAAAGTAGCCAATAAAAAAGGTCTTTATGTTGAGTTTATCACAAAAAACGATGCAGATAAAATCAACGAGTTTGATGCCTTATTTATACGCGAAACAACCAATGTAAATCATCACACATACGAGTTATCTCGTTTAGCTTATGCTGAAGGATTAATTGTAATTGATGATCCATGGTCTATTTTAAGATGCTCAAACAAAATATATCAGAATGAGCTATTTAAAAAACATAAAATACGTACTCCCAAAACCATTGTATTAACTAAAAATCTATTTGAGGTCAAGCAATTAGAAGACTTTAATTATCCTTTGGTTTTAAAGCAGCCTGACAGTGCATTTTCATTAGGCGTTATTAAAGTAAATAACAAAGAGGAAGTACTGAAAGAATTACGAAAGCTATTTAAGATTTCCGATATGGTTATTTGTCAGGAGTTTCTGTATTCAGATTTCGACTGGCGAATTGGAATACTGGACAATAAACCATTTTTTGCATGTAAGTATTATATGTCGAAAGACCATTGGCAAATATACAACTGGAATAGTGAAAGTGGTGAACAAGAAGGTGATTCTGAAACATTAAACGTTGAAGAAGTTCCTGAAAATATAGTTCAAACTGCCTTAAAAGCAGCTTCATTAATTGGAGATGGTTTGTATGGAGTTGATTTAAAACTTGTTGAAGACAAAGTTTATGTTGTTGAAGTAAACGATAATCCAAATCTCGATTACGGAATTGAAGATGTAGTTTTAAAGGACCAATTATATGAAATTCTTATTGATTCAATCATCAATAGAATAGAAATTGCCAAAAACATACGTAAGATAAATTTTACAACCAATAAACTAAGCTGATAAATTAACATAAACGAATTTTATACTCCTTGATTATGAATATTAAATTTCATTCAACTGTCCTTATTTGCAATGATCTTGATAAAATGAAATCTTTTTATCAGGACATATTGCTTCAGGAAATAGATGTGGATTTTGGAAATTGTATTGTTTTAAGATGTGGATTATCCTTATGGAAACTAACAGAAAATAATCCTCTTTCTAAAAATTTAGGAAGGACATTTCACCAAACGGGCAATAAAAATCTGGAGATTTGTTTTGAAACGGAACATTTTAATGATGTTTTGCAGAATCTTAGTCATTCAGATATTCAGTATATTCATAAAGAAACAGAAGAAAATTGGGGCCAGTTTACGATAAGGTTTTACGATCCCGAAAACAATATTATTGAAATTGGAGAATCTATTCCTTGTTTTGTAAAACGATTCAATAAACAAGGGCTAACTGTTGAAGAAATTTCTGAACGTACATCCGTACCTCTTGAAATGGTTAAAGAAATATGTAAATAATTAGTATTCTGACTAATTGGATTTACGAATTACAATGAGTATTCTAAAGATAGAAAACACAATAGAATGCTTAAAAGTATATACATTAAAGACTGTATTCATATCGAAACAGCTGATTTAAAGCACCATTAACTACTCTTAACATAAAATAAATTGCAATTTTAACGATTGAGTTGTTTCTTTAATAAATACAAGAAAAATTATTATGCGTATGAAACGAACTCGACTGATTATTAGCCTCATTTTATTAGTAATAATTGTTGTAAGCAAAAATATTCTGTCATTACTACATCAGCCTGAAATTTGGGATAGTTATTTCTTTATTACTTTTAAAAATGCATTAATTATTGCCTGTATATCATGGATTTCAATTGAAGTTGTAGGTATATTAAAATCAAGACTTTTAAAACGGTTTGATATTACAAGTGAAGATAACCTCAAATCCAGAAAACTATATACTCAAATTAATCTTCTGGAGAAGGTAGTTGTATTCATCATTATCATAACTTCAGTTGGATTAATACTTTTTTCCATTGATAGTATTAAAGAAATTGGAATTGGTATTTTTGCATCTGCCGGAGTTGTAGGTATTATAATCGGTTTATCTGCTCAAAAAATAATGGGAGCCCTTTTAGCCGGAATTCAAATTGCAATTACTCAACCTTTTAGAGTTGACGACGCAGTTGTTGTTGAAAATGAATGGGGTTGGATAGAAGAAATAAATCTAACCTATGTTGTGGTTCGCATTTGGGATAAACGACGATTGGTATTGCCTTCAACATATTTTCTTGAGAAACCATTTCAAAACTGGACAAGAACTACAGCTGATATAATTGGAACTGTATTTTTATATACTGATTATACAGTTCCGGTAGAACCACTTAGAGAAGAACTTACCCGTCTCCTAAACGGATGTGATTTATGGGACAAGAATGTAAATGTTCTTCAGGTTACAGATTCTACTCCCAAAACCATGGAGTTACGAATTCTTGTTAGTGCAAAGAACTCTCCTACCGCATGGGATTTAAGAGTTTATATCAGAGAAAAAATGATTGAATTTATTCAAAAAAATTATCCGGAAAGTTTACCTAGAACTAGAATTGAAATCGAAAAACAATTAACCAAATGATCGAAATATCAACAGACAAAGACAAACTAGATATTAACATTATCTATAATTATTTATCGAAAGAATCATATTGGGCACAAAACAGAAGTATAGATATAATTAAAAAGTCTATCGAAAATTCACTTTGTTTTGGTGTTTACCTTGACAATAATCAAATTGGATTTGCCCGTATTGTAACTGACTATGCAATTTTTGCATGGGTAATGGATGTATTTATTTTACCTGAATATCAAGGCAAAGGATATGGAAAACAATTGATTAATACAATAATGAATCATGAGCAATTACAAAACCTAAAACGTTGGGGATTAAATACCAATGATGCTCATGGATTGTATAATCAATATGGATTTAAACCATTAAGTAATCCTGACATAATGATGGAATTAAAGTATTGATGAAAAGTCACCTAGTCTATGATTGAAAGAGCCATTACCCTAAAAGATAAAGAAAGTCGATTTTATCATCATAATGAAAAATTAGCTCAATCCTGGGAAAACTTTGCGTTAAACCATAATGCCAAAATTAGTGGAATAGTAAACAGCTATATTCTGGAAGTCTATATTGAATATAATAGTGATGAATATGGAATAAATATAAAATTATTACGTCAACTATCAGACCAAGCTAGCAAAGGCCCAACCTATAATTTATTAACTAAAAATACAATCATTGAAATATTACCATTTAATCAATTCAATGATATTGATTTCAGAATTGTAAGACAAAACAAAATACTAAGATTTTACAATGCCATCTTTAATCGCTATTCTCCATTTCCATATGACGATACATATATGATAATTTCTAATCATCCCATTATTATAGATAAAATCATAAATAGAAAAATGTGGAAATCACTTTTAAAAATTGCAGAATTAAGGTCCATAGCCTTTTCGAATGACAGTATTAAAATAGAGTATTTCAATTTCCTGGGTACTGATTCTATACACACAATATCCAGCTTAATATTACGTAACTACAATAAAATTAACTAGAAAATAAATTGTATCGCTTGCGATATATTATTTTTCAATTATATTTGTATCGTGTACGATATTTTCACTGTAGATATATAAATAAAATAAATAAGAATCATCATGTTGAACAACATTTATCAATTTTCAGCGACTAGTCTTCAAGGGAAAGAAATTAAAATGGAAGATTATAAAGGAAAAACAATACTAATAGTAAACACTGCAAGTAAATGTGGATTAACTCCACAATACAAAGGTTTAGAAGAACTATACAAAAAATATAAAGACAAAGATTTCGTAATTCTTGGTTTCCCTTGTAATCAATTTGCTAATCAGGAACCCGGAGATGAAAAGTCAATTTCGGAAGGTTGTCTTATTAATTATGGAGTAACATTCCCAATGTTCTCAAAAATAGATGTCAATGGCGACAGTGCTCATCCTCTTTATAAATATCTAAAAAATGAGCTTAAGGGAACCTTTGGAAATAAGATCAAATGGAACTTCACTAAATTTCTTATTGATAAAAACGGAATTCCGGTAAAAAGATTCTCACCTGTCACAAAACCAGAAAAAATTGAAAAATACATAGAAAAGCATTTAAACTAGCTTCTGATTAACATCCAGAATCAAAGTCCCAAATGCAACTTACTCCCCAAGTAAAATCATTTTGGGACTTTTTTATTCCTGTATATTAACTCGAACTAAAGAAAGTAACTTACCTTATGATCAAAATACCTATTTTTGAATTATTGATATATTTATAAGAAGATGAATCACGATCCATTAAAATTAGAAAATCAACTATGTTTCCCTGTATATGCGGTATCAAGGCTATTTACACGGGAATACCAACCATATCTTGATAAATTGAATATAACGTATCCTCAATATCTGGCATTAATGATATTATGGGAAAACGATGGCATAGGTGTTAACGAAATTGCGAAAAAGCTCATTTTGAATACAAATACGGTTACACCACTTCTAAAAAGAATGGAATCACAAGGCTTACTTGAGAGACAACGTTCAAGTGAAGATGAAAGAAAAGTTATTGTTAAGCTTACTAAAAAAGGAAAAGATCTTAAAGAACAAGCATTGGAAATACCCAAAAGTTTAACTCATAAAATATTAGATTCCCCCTTAAGTCTTGAAAACCTCATTGATCTAAAAAAAAATCTGGAAGCAATTATACAACATCTGACCAAATAAAATAAATACCAAGCTCATCCCTAAATCAATTGAAATGATACAAAACCACGATATACGATCATTCTTAATTAATAAGGGAGCTGAATTCATAGATTTTGTTGATATTTCTAGTCTATCCGAAAAACAAAATAAAGGATTTTCAATTGCCATTTTGTTTGGAATTACCCTATCACCACAATATCTCAAAAAAGTATCGCTTTCTTCAAACTATGTAGAAGAAATGAAGAAGAACAACGCTATTAAGGAAGATGAATTCTTTATAAAGGAACAAAAAACAGACTCAATTGCAGATTCTTTGGCGTACTTTTTAACGACATCTGGTTATAATTCATATTCCCAATCAGAAGCAAACATTGAGAACACAGGATTTTACAACACTAAAACAAAATCAACTCCACTACCTCATAAAACAATTGCTGTAATGGCAGGCTTAGGATGGATTGGAAAACATAATCTATTAGTGACACCAAATTACGGAAGTGCATTTAGTATGTGCTCTGTACTTACTAACGCACCTTTAATAACAGACAAACAATCATCTATTTATTCTAATTCACTATGTGGCACTTGTGAAATTTGCCAAAATATTTGTCAAAAAGGAGCCCTTAATGGAATTAACTGGAATATGAATACTTCCAGGGATAAAATTATTGATGTCTTTAAATGCTCACCGTGCTTAAAATGCATGATCCATTGTCCTTATACTCAAAAATATATTAATCAGAATCTTTAAATATCATATCCTAATGAAAAACATAGTCATTATTAATGGAAATCCAACAGGTAACAGTTTTTGTCAAGAACTGGCATTAACATATAAAAAGGCAGCAGAAAAAAACTCAGCAAAATGTACTTTAATAAATCTATCAGAATTAAAATTTGATCCAATCTTACGAGATGGTTACAGAAAACGATCAAAGTTGGAACCTGACTTACAAAGTGCTCAAAATGCAATATCCAATGCAAATCACTTAGTATTTGTATATCCCACATGGTGGGGAACTTATCCTGCTCTTTTAAAAGGATTTATCGACAGAGTATTTTTACCAGGCTTTGCATTTAAATATCGTGAAAATTCAGTGCTATGGGATAAATTACTCAAAGGAAAATCTGCAAGATTAATTGTTACCATGGATGCCCCTAAATGGTATTATAAAATCATAACGAAAGCTCCCGGTCATAATTCAATGAAGCGAAACATTTTACATTTCTGCGGAATAAAACCCGTAAAAATCACAACATTTGATACCGTTAAAATTGCAAACAGAACCAAACGTAATACATGGATTAAAAAGGTGGATTTATTAGGCTCTAAGCAAATTTAAAAAGGAATTTTACGATTCTCGTATTCATTTCAATACTTGTTTTAACTGTTTTATGATATATTCTATATGAATTTTAAAAACTTCACTTTAATTTTAGAATTCAATTAGCCTCTCTCAATTTCCTTAATCTATAAAATAATATAATGAAGTATATAGATAGAGATATTAGCTGGGTAAACTTTAACGCCCGTATTTTACAAGAAATTGCTGATCAATCCCTTCCTCTGATGGAACGATTGAATTTTATTGCTATCTATTCATCAAACCTTGAAGAGTTTTATAAAGTAAGAGTTGCAAGTCATCGATTTGAGCAAAAATATAATGGCGATAAAAAAAATAAATTTGGATATCGCCCCTCATATGTTCTTCAGCAAATTAACAATACAGTAAGTGAACAGCAAGAGCAGCTTGGAAGGATATTTTACACTGAAATTATTCCGGGAATGTCAAAAGAAGGAATTACATTCCTTCATAATAACCTATCTGAAGATGACCTAAATCTGGTTTCTGATTACTTTGATATACATCTGAAAGATCAGTTTTCGCTTATAGATATCACGGATGAAGATAAATTAGAACTTAAGAATCAAGCTATTTATTTATACTATATTTTTGAAGAAAAACAATATTTGCTTGAGCTCGATTATCAGAAATGGGGACGTTTCATTACGTTATGGAACGATTCTGACAATTACAAAATCATCCAGCTTGACGATATATTTAAATATAACATCAAAAAGTATTTAAATGAAAAAGCAGAAATTTATGCTATAAAAATCTCAAGAGATGCGGAACTATATATCGATGAAGAGCAAGAAGACAGCGTTGTAAAAAAGATTCAGAAAAGTTTGAAAAAAAGAGAAACCGGACTACCCTGTCGTTTACTTTTTAACGAAAACATCCCTTTTAAACACATCAATAATCTAAGAAAAAAAATGGGGCTGGATATGTCCAGTCTGATACCTGGTGGAAAATATCATAATTATTATGATTTTTTCTCTTTTCCTGTATTTAAAAATAAACCACATTTATACAGATCAAAGGCTAAAGCCATAGATTGTTTGCAATTAAAAAACTCTGAGGACTATTTTAAAACAATATCTCAAGAAGATATCTTTTTAAGTTATCCATATCAAAGTTTTGATTATGTTGTTGATTTATTGAATAAAGCAGCTGTAGATGACAAGGTATCTGAAATTAATATTACTTTATACAGAGTTAATAAAAAATCAAAAGTATGCGAAGCTCTGGAACGTGCAGCCCAAAATGGTAAAAAAGTATTTGTATTATCTGAAGTTCTTGCACGTTTTGATGAAGAATCAAACATTTATTGGGGAGAAAGACTTGAAAAAGCCGGTGCAACAGTTAAATATGGAATAAATAATTTAAAGGTTCATGCAAAATTATTCCTGATAAAAAGAATTGAAGATAACACAACCTCATTATACGCCTATTTAGGTACTGGAAACTTAAATGAAAAAACAGCCAAATTATATGCTGATCATGGCATTTTAACTTCTGATAAAAGATATACCAAAGACATCAACACAGTATTTAATTTCTTAAAGGAAGAAGATTTCATCCCTCACTTCGAGAATTTATTAGTGGCCCCTTTTATACTTAAAAATACAATTGAAGAATTAATTAATCAGGAAATATCACTTGCAAAACAAGGAAAGCATGCTCTTATGATGATTAAGCTAAACAGTCTTGAAGATCCAATTATGATTGACAAGATCAGAGAAGCTGCAGAACATGGAGTAAAAATCAATATGGTGGTGCGAGGTGTATGCAGCTATTTTCCTCTAAATAAAAAACAAAAAGAAAACATTACTATTGTAAGTGTGATTGATCAGTTTCTTGAACACACAAGAATCTACTATTTTAACAACGATGGTAAACCGCTTTGCTTTTTGGCGTCTGCTGATTGGATGACAAGGAACTTATATAAAAGAATAGAAGTTGCATTTCCTGTATATAAACAAAAAGATCAAGAACTTTTATACCAGGAAATTATTTACCAACTTAACGACAATATAAAAGGAAGGTATATCTCTAATGGCGAGGAAAATGTTTATGTAAAAGGCAACAATAATAAATCTTCGCAGTTAAGAATGTATGATTTGGTTAAACACCAATAAAAATGGATAAAATGAAAGAAGAGAACTATACAACGTTGGTAAAAGAAACCCTTTTACTTGCTAAACAAAAGATAGAGGAAACATCTAAACCTGAAATTTCTTTTCATAACTGGGAACATACAATTAATGTTTTCAATTCCGTAACTGAAATTGCATCAAACACACAAAATATTTCAGCCGATAAGATTGAGTTATTACAAATTGCAGCTTTATTTCATGATGTGACTTCTGGTGTAAATCATGTTAATCATGAAATTCATTCAGCTGAAGTTGCTGAAAGATTTTTAAAAGAAAAGAACCTAACAAATGAGAATATCAATTTTGTAAAAGAATTAATATTAAAAACCAAATTATCAGTTAAACCGTCTAATATCTATGAAGAAATTATAAAAGATGCTGATTTAAACCACTTGAGTAAAGCAAATTATATAAACAAACCGTTTATTGATTTATATAACGAACTTAACAATTGGAGAAAATTAACACCCAATAAATGGGTAGCCGAATGCATTGAATTCTTTGACACTAATGCTTATTTCACTGACTATGCAAAAAAAGCATATAATGAGGGCAAAGAGAAAAATAAAGATTTATTGATTGAACTTTCTAAAATCAATATAGAATCTATTGAAGAATTAAAAATGCAAGTCGATAAAATTAAAAAGAAGAAAAAAAAGAAGAAAACGAAAGAAAAGCCGGATAAGGGAGTTGAGACTATGTTCAGGATTGAACTTCGAAATCACCTGAACCTAAGCCGAATAGCAGATGATAAGGCAAATACATTAATTAGCGTTAATGCTATTATAATATCAATTGTCCTTTCAACCTTATTTCCAAAACTTGATAATAATCCATATTTAACTTTACCCTCTCTGACTTTGGTTATTAGTTGTGTTACAACAATAATTATCAGTATAGTTTCTACAATACCTCGAACAACACATGGAATTCTTTCTCGTGAAGACGTTGTAAAAAGAAGAGGAAATCTTGTTTTCTTTGGAAACTTTCACAGAATGGATATAGATGATTTTGAATGGAGTATTGATGAACTGTTAAATGACAAAGACTATTTATATAAAACCCTAACAAGAGACTTATACTATCTAGGAAAAGTATTGAATAAAAAATATACTTTTCTAAGAATTGGATATATCACATTTGTCTCCGGATTAATTATTTCAGTAGTTATTTTTATGATTAAAATTTTTATGAACTACAATTATATTGCAGAAATGCAGTAATAATATTTAAAATAAAAAGGAGGTCGAATTCAGGAATGAAACCGACCTCCGGTACACACAGGAATTGTTGGGAGGAAAATTTACTTTATATGTGTTTCTTTAACTTCTGCAGCAAATATCACCTTTTATTAATTCCTCATCATTACCCCTCTGTTACCAATACTTTAATTAATTGAACATTTAATCAGATAATTTTATCTGATTTTAACGTAAAGAAAATTTATGCTTAATATTGATTTCCATCATTTACTATTAAAGCCTATCTATTAAATAGTTAAACCTATCTCAATTAACTAAATCTAATATTAAGTCTTTCCTTAATTGTGCTGTAGAAATAAAATCTCTATATAAATCTGCTTTATTACTCCTCCTTCTCTCCTCGCAAAAGGACTCTTTATTCTATATTTCTGAATTATTTTTGCCATTATGACATTGATTTATCCACAAATACAGCCATAATGTCATTAACAATCTTAAAAACAAGACATATTTACCTATTTATATACATGGCATATATATTGAAATATCACAATCACAATTAATAATGTAAAAAATAAAAAATTTAAATAGGAGGATTTAATTATGACACTAGTTAGAAGAACAAACAGAAATTACGATTCATTATGGAACAACTTAGTTAATGGTGATTTTTACATGAATCAAAACGGACTATATTGTGGTAATCAATCAATGCCAGCCATTAACATCATCGAAGATGAAAATATGTTCAGCATTGAACTTGCAGCTCCCGGATTAAATAAAGAGGACTTTAATATAGAGTTCGATAATGGAAAACTTACTATTTCTGCAAAAAAACAAGAAACAGAAGAAGAAACTAAGAATTATACTAAAAGAGAATTTAATTATGCAGGATTTTCAAGAAGTTTTGTTGTCCCTAAACAAAAAGTTGATGATGGAAAGATCTCTGCAGCATATGAAAATGGGGTATTAAATATCACTCTTCCAAAAAGAGAAGAAGTTAAACCAAAACCTTCTCGTACAGTAGAAATTGCTTAATAAATTAGGTTAGTCAGTAAAATTTTTGCCCGAAGTTATAATCTTAACTTCGGGCTTTTTATTTCTTATCTAATAATCACACAATCTAATATAAATCTCTTAGAAAATTCTTCTTTTTTTCCTCTTGTACTTACTACGAGAAGTACTTGATAAAGGATTAGCAGTTTCTGAACACGGGAGAGCTGGCCGCTTACCATTCATTCTTAAACTTCCTCTTTGATTAAACTCAAAAATTAAGGACAATTCGTGTGCACCCTGTGCATTCCATCCCAAACCAGAAATAGAAACATCGTAACTGTAACCAACACGAAAAGGACCGTAATTATAAGATAAAAGAGCAACAATTGCATCCTGATTAACACTACTGGCATCTTCCGTTGAAATAAATGGCACCCCTCTGTACCAGATTCCGATCTCCAAGGGATCATTATGCCAGTACACACCTAAATCAGTCTGCGTATTTTTTAGCTGTTTTTGAAAACGATAACTAAAAGAAAAAGAACGACTAACTCCTTTCATCCGGCTTCGTTCAGTCCAGATATTCATACCTCCAAAAAACACATATTTTAAAGACATTTTCATTTCTTCATTTAAGAATGTGTAGTTTGGTTGTGCCAAGTGATCTACTGTTAAGCCAAACCAATACTTTGAACTGTACAAGAATACGGATGATGCAAAATCAATATAATTAGCCTTTTCATTATTCAATCTTTGCCAACTACCGGAACCTCCTGTACCAATCATTTCGTCAGCAAAATTTAACTTACTAAAATCTATCGATTTATTACCATAGGTAAACTGTAATCCAGGTATAATCTGCCAATCATCATTTAAAACCAAATTATAACTGTACTGAAATCCGAACTGACTGGTAGTTAAATTTGCAGAACCTGCAACATCCTGATAAATTAAAAATCCTATTCCACTATTAATCGTATGAAAATAATTATCAAATGACATGGCATATGTCTTATAAGCAGTACTCACTCCCGGCCATTGATTTCTATAATTTGCAACCAAACGTGCACCATCCGTTGCCCCGGCTAAAGAAGGACTCATATACAGTGGATTTGCATAGAATTGTGAAAAATGAGGATCCTGAGCCTCCATACCTATACATACCAATGTAAATACTATAGATAAAAAAGTATATTTCAATTTCTTTGACATAGACCTCTATCTTATTAATGTAACATCACCAGTGTATACTTTTACCTGACCTGTACCAAACCTACAGGTAACCTTCCAAATATATACGCCTTGAGCACAAAGGGTTCCTTTATAATAACCATTCCAACCAACTGATATATCATGGCTCTCAAAAATCAATTGTCCCCATCTTGAATATATTTGAAGCTTATATTCTTCTATGCCTTCCTGAATAGTTGGATAAAATACATAATTATTTTTATCCCCATATACATATTCACCACTACTCTCACCCGAAGTATTTGGAGTAAATGCATTAGGAAAGTCAATATCGCCACCTTCTTCCGCAATTATTGGTTCATTAAGCTCATAAACATCTGAACAACCATAAACATTACTAGCCTCTAAAGAAACATCGTAGTTACCAGCTGCCGAATATTCATAAACAGGATTTTGCTCTGTTGATGTATCTCCATTTCCAAAATTCCAAACATATGAATCAGCTTCAATAGATTTATTTGCAAAAGTTACACTTTGGCCTGGAATGGTAACCACTTTTGGATACGCTTCAAAATAAGCTGTTGGTTGCGGATAAACATTCACAATCAAGTCATCTTTGATTGTTTGTCCACCAGGACCAGTAACAGTAAGCTTAACATTATACTCTCCTGAAGTATAATATGTATGAACAGGATTAGGATCTGCGGATACATTTCCATCACCAAATTCCCAGAAAAAGTTTTCTGCATCTAAAGTTTCACTATAAAACTCAACCGTTAAAGCAGGACAACCATCTGATGATGGGCCATAGGAAACTGCTGGAACATTTGGTGCAATTTCAATGTCTTTCTCAATTGAGCTCTCACATTGACTATCATAGGCCTTTAATGTAATTGTAAACGAACCTGAATTCAAATAGGTATAAGTCCCCGGTTCAGCTAAATCAGATGAGTTACCATCTCCAAACTGCCATTCATAAGTCCATTGACTACCTTGCGTGATATTATCCAAACTAACCGTTGATGAAGGCATTTGCTGATATTCAGGAGTAACCGTAAAGTCTGGTTGAGGAGTTACAAAAACATTTATAGAAGTATATGCCGTATCGCTACAACCATAAATAGATGTGGCAATTAGCGAAACATCATAAGCAACATCATCTGCTGATTCATTCACAAAAGTATTAAGACCTAAATAATTTGCTGATGTATTACCATCGCCATAATTCCATACAAAATTATTTGCTCCTATTGACTCATTTCCTAAACTAACTTCTAATGGAGAACATCCCTCTCCTGATCCTGTTATAACAGCTTCAACATTTGGATTTACACTAGTATAACCATCCATCGAATCTTTACATCCAAAACTATTCTCTGTTATCAAACGGATTCTATAATCGAGCGGTGTAAATTTATCATTATAATAAGTATGCTCAATACTTTGATTTCCTTCCGTAGAATCTATTGATCCATCGCCAAAAGTCCAATACGATGCTATTATATTCTCTGTATAATTAGTAAACTCAACTAATTTAGGAGAACAAACAGAAAAATCGTTTGGCTCAAAATAGGTGTCTGGTGAAGGTAAAATTGTTACACTGGTATATGCAGTATCACTACATCCATATGCAGAACTTGCAATCATACTTACTTCAAAATCCATTGCCTCATCACCTGGATTCTCAAATGTATTAGCTCCTAAAATACTGTTAGATGTATTTCCATCATCAAAATCCCAATAATAACTTACTGCACCAATTGATTGATTCCCAAATTGAATTTCAAATGGAGAACATGCAGTTGTTCCTCCAGAAATACTTGCAGTAACAGCAGGATTTACCGTTGTAAAACCATCCATTGAATCTTTACAACCAAAACTATTTTCTGTTATTAATCTGATTTTATAGTTCTGCGATGTTAGTTCTTCATTTACATAAGTATGTTCAACCTGTTGATTCCCCGAAACAGTCAATGTAGTTCCATCTCCAAAATTCCAATAGGAATTTTCAATATCTTCCGTATTATTTATAAACAAAACATCTTTGGGTGAGCATATTGCAAAATCATTTGGCTCAAAACTGGTCGTAGGAGATGGCAATACAGTAATAACCGTTTCTGTAGTATCTAAACACCCATAAATCGAAGTAGTATATAGGGTTACCGTATGTTTCTCTTTACTACTCGACTCATTAGTAAACAACTTTACATTTTGATTTACACCTTGATTCACATCACCATCTCCAAGATCCCATTCATATTTAAATGCTCCCGGATCTGCAATAAAACTGACATTTAAAGGAGAACATCCACTATCTGGAGTAGCTACCAAATTAAAATCCTGTTTTGGATAGACTGTTGTAAACAACCTTGATGTATCTGTACAGCCATAAGTATTTTCCACAACCAACTGCACACCGAATGACTGGGTGTAATTCTCTTCATTTACAAACGTATGAGTTGTATTTTCTGCTGTTTCTATTGGTGAAGAATCACCAAAAGACCATTCATATGTATCTGCACCTTGAGATTTATTGGCAAAGTCAGTAATTAAAGGACTACATCCTACAGAATTACTCATTTCAAAGTAAGAAACAGGAGCCGGAGCTATAGTAATTGACGTATTCAGAGTATCAGAACAACCATTTAAAGTTCTAGTTATCAATATGATATCATAAGTCACCGGATTTGGAGTATTATTACTATAGGTTTGAATAGGATCCTCTTCTGTAGAAATATTTCCATTTCCAAAATTCCAATAATAACTATCTGCATTGGTTGAGTTATTTTCGAACTGCAACTCAAATGGAGTACACTCTATTGATGGAGGGTCAGTAACAATAGCAACTGGAATCTGATAAAAATTGATGGTTACTGTATCACTTCCTATACAACCTCCATTATCTTCTTTATAGGCAAATTTATATTCGCCTGGCGTATCTACATTTACTATTGTTGTATCATTTGTAGCATCGGAAAAGACTACATTCCCCGGACCTTCAGCTTTTGACCACAAACTTGATCCCACATGTGAAAATGCTATTAATTTCATTGATAATCCACATGTATCCTTATCCTCCATTATACCAGGAGAAGGTACTTCATTAAAATTAACAGTAATATCTGCGGAATCCACACATGAATAATTATCTTCTATCCAGCGTAAAAGATAGCTTCCATAAGAATCTGAAGTTATTGACGGATCAGCTACATCAAAAGCTGAAAAAGCTAAAACTCCTGTTCCACTTACAACCTTCCATAATCCATTACCAATACTAGAAGTAGCATTTAAAGACGTACTTAATCCACATTCATCTATATCTGTGCCAGCATTAGAAACTGGTTGTTCATGAACAATGACTGTAATATCATCTGAGTCTTCACAATTTTGCGAATCCCTGACGGTATAAGTAAAAGTATAAGTACCCGGTTCATCTGTTGTAAATTCGGGGTTTTGAATATTTATATCAGAAAGCTTATCAACACGAGTTCCTGACCACAAATGATAAATAAAGGATTCAGATCCTCCGGAAGGTGCAGGATTAAGCACTAATGTTTCACCCTGACATACCTCAATTGTTGAATTAACAAAGGAAATATTGACAGCTTCAACATTAATATCAATTGTATCTTCATCAAAACATCCATTATCATCTGTAACACGGTAAACTAATTCATAAGATCCTACGGATGTAGTGGTGAAATCAGGTGTTTGAATTGCGGTATTATCTAAATATGATATGTCACCTTTCCATAAATGAGTATATGGAGACAATCCTCCTGATGGATTACCATCTAATTGTAAGGTTACTCCCGGACACAGACTAGCCTGATCTCCTTGAATGATATTAGCAGTAGGTCCTCCTAAAACTGTAATATCAACGGTCCCTATATCAGAACAACCATTAGCATCAATAATCGAATAAGTAATAGTATGCGTACCTGGCCCTGCCAACCCGGGATCAAATAATGAACTATTTGTATTTGCAATCCCAGCCCCACTCCATTGACCACCTGCATCTGCAGCAATCAAATAAAAAGGATCTGCCGACTCACAAACAGCAGGAACAGTTTGAATTGTTGCATCTGGCAAAGCTACAATAAGAGCCATTGCTGTTGTTGTAACCGGAGGATAATCACCATTCAACGCATCTGCAGGAGGCAAACCATCTGAAAGATTTTCATCATAAGGATTACACACATTCCAGTTGCGTAATGTCACCTCAAAAAAGGAACCCACAGGATAATAATCTGGTATTACAATTTCTAACGATGTATTATAAGGAGCAATAGGACCTTCTACTGGTCCCGGAATATAATCAATACTACCAGAGTACGGATAAGCTCTAACAGCTCCACCTACCTGAGCATCAGTTATTGTTGTTCCACCTGTTCCATATATCCACTGAATCCAACGATCTTCATTATTAATAACATCATTTTCATCTGGTGGAGTACAGTTCCACTGGCTATTATCTGTAAAATGAAAAGTTGCACCATTTCCGACACATATAGGATAGACTTTAGGATCTATGGCCAACTCTCCCCCATTTCTGTCATCAGTATCCCAAACTGTAACAATCTGTTCCTGAACAGAACTTGTACAAACCGTTCCATTTACAACAAGAGTTGCTCTTGGATGGTAATTACATACATCTCCTGTAGTTGGATAAACATGAGAATGAGTAGCAATATATTCTTTAAGCCCAGCATCATTTAATGTAGCTTCAATTACTTCTACCGGATTACCATCATCCCAGTCGTATTGTATTTCTATTTTACCGGTTCCACTATAACTGACGCCCCTGTACGTTACTTCCCACTGTACCGTAACAGGTGCACATTTCCCATCAGGAAATATATCATTTGCCTTTGATAAATATGCACAATCCTGAGCATTTACAAAGTGCAAATAACTAATTGCCAATACCAATAATGTAACCAGGCGTTTTGTTGTGTTGTGTTGATTATTCACCTTGGTCTTTTTTTGTGTTAGGGTATTAAACGAACATTTTATAAAATAGTTTTGATGAAATGACATTTTTTTTCGATAAGTACCACAAAAATAAAGCTTAAGCTAGAACTTCATAGTGAAATTATGAAGTCTAAATATAATATACGACAATTATGTTTAATAACAAACAGAAAGTATAATTAATGACAGATCAATACTTTCACCCAAAAATTCAGGATTTATATAAGACTTTAAAATTTATGATTTATGTCAGGAATACCTTATTTACAGGGGTTTGATGAGATTCGTCATTTTTTTTATTTGGATTTAGAAAGAATTTTACACTGTTATTTAAACGAACATTCGTTTAAATTTTTAAAAGAAAGAAACTTCTGACAACAGTTACTTTAGTTATTTAATTTATGAATATGATAAATAAAGCAATAGCCTCTGTAATCCCTTATTTTCCAAAAAATTTCGTTTGGATTTTTTCTAAAAAATATATTGCAGGGGAAACAATAGATGATGCCATTGTAGCTTCAAGAAGCTTAAATGAGCATGGAGTAATGGTAACTGTAGATCTTTTAGGTGAGTTCATTACGAACCTCAGTCAGGCTGATGACAATCGCGATCAATACCTTCACATCGTTGATGCTTTTGAGAATGCAAAAATCAAAGGAAATTATTCTATAAAACCAACCAGTTTTGGTTTATTGATAGATCCAGAAAAATGCTATCAAAATATTAGAGCCATTGTTGCCGTTGCTGCTAAGTACGATAATTTTGTTCGTATTGACATGGAAGATGCTGAATGTGTTGATTTAGAACTTACTTTATACAAAAGATTAAAACTTGAGTTTCCTAAGAATGTTGGATTAGTAATTCAGGCATATCTTTATCGTACTGAAAAAGACGTTGACAACCTTTTAAAATTGCATACTCCTGATTCTCCGCTAAACTTTAGACTTTGTAAAGGTATTTATGTAGAGCCAGAAGAAATTGCAATTAAGGATCCTCAGAAAATAAATGAAAATTATTTAAAGATATTAGATAAGCTACTTTATAATGGAGTTTATGTTGGCATAGCTACACACGATAAAAAGCTTATTAATGGAGCAAAGAAACTTATAAAGAAATACAATGTTCCGAAAGACATGTATGAGTTTCAAATGCTTTATGGAGTAACTCCAGAATTAAGAACTAATGTGGTTGCAGAAGGTCATGAAATGAGGGTTTATGTACCTTATGGGAAAGACTGGTTTGGATATTCTACCCGTAGATTGAAAGAAAATCCAAAAATGGCTCAGCACATTATAAAATCCATTTTTGTAAAAGGTTAGGTTAATATATTGGTTATGTTTATGAGCGGGCAAGGTCGGGGAAGACCTTGCTCGTTTTTTTTAATTACCTTTTAATCTAATCTTCATACCTAAATTAACAAACCAATACCTATACTTATTAAAATATTCCTGATAAGTACATCCTACCATTGGTGATACTTGAAAGTGACCACTTTCAAAAACCTGAATATCACCGATAAACTTAAATTCTTGCCTGTATCTATCTTCTGATTTACTTTCTGTCCAACGATAATTGGTTATTAAATTCAATTTACTTTTCAATAAGCTTAAATCCAATCCGGCAGAACTTTCAAAATAAGTTTTCTTTGGAGATAAAACAGAAGTGAATCCTATTCCATAATTTATCTTCAGATTTTTTATTGGCACCCTAACCACAAGAATCTGCCAATCTAAAGACTGTAAATTAGCTCTTTGATCCATTAATAATGAATATCTAAAGTCAGAGGCAAATATTCCCCAATTGAGTCTTAGAGATGGATTGAAGTTATTTTCATAAAATATCGTAGTACCAAAATCATATCCGGTTTCCAACGAAATGAGGTTAGGGTATCGCTCTCTATTATCCAAAACATTCATTTGAGCCTGATACGTAACAAAGCCTACTCCTTTGACTAATCCATAAAAAATTTCTCCTAATATCCAATCTCTGAAGTTTTCCTCATCATCATAATACGATGATGACCTGCGAGTAGAAGTTGATGACCGTGTACTTGTGTAGGATTTTGAAGATTTTGACTTTTTATCGTTTTTAATATCTTCTTTGATATCCTTTACCTGACAATTCAAATTGACAGATATAGTTAATAATATAAATATTACTAATAGTTTAAGATTTGTCATTATTACCATATTGTTCAATAGCTATAATAATGACAATCAAGTTAACTACAACACATAAAAGAAAATTCTGAATAGTATTATTTAATCCAATTTGGAATAAACTGCTTTCTTTGCAAGCAAGGTCTGAGACAAGCTTCGGGAAAGCATATATAATAACATAGCTAACCAAAGCGCATGAACTCCCATACTCTTATAGAATAAATAATACGGAATAAAAAAGAAAACAATTGATGAAATTAACATCGTATTTCGCATCGCTTTAGAAGCTGTTGCACCAATATATATTCCATCCCAAATATATGATCCAAAACTCACAATCGGGATAAATACCAACCACCAAATATATTGCCCCGCCTCATCCAGAACATTTTGTTTGTTGGTAAATAAGCTTAAAAAATGATCTCCAAAAAACAAATAAGCCAGTGTAAATCCAACACCAAAGAATAATCCCCAATAAAAAAGTTTTCTGGAAGCCTCTGATAGCTTAGATTTATTTTTAGCTCCAAAATATTTTCCAACTATTGCTTCTGCAGCATATGCAAAACCATCTAAAAAGTATGAGAATAAGAATAAAAATTGTATCAAGGCACTATTAGCAGCTAAAGCAACATCACCAAAACCTGCAGATTGCGAAGTAAAAAATGTAAATACTGCAATAACGCACCATGTACGTATAAAAATATCGCCACTGACATTTAAAAACTTTTTAAATTCAGAAATAACCGCTATTGCTTTAACATTAAAATAACGAGCTACCCAATTATATTTTTTCAGGAAAAGAATAACCGCTAAAACAAAACCTGTGTACTGTGCAATAACAGATCCCATAGCAACCCCTCTCTCCTGCATCCCAAAATGACGAACAAAAAGAAAACTACATGCAATATTTACAATATTAATTAATACTGAAATTACCATAGGATATAGGGCATTTTGCATTCCCAGAAACCATCCATTAATAACCATTAAAGAAATAGCAGCAGGGGCGGCCCATATGCGAATATAAAAATAATTTCTGGCTAACTCCTTTACTTCCGAACTACCATCTAATAATGTAAAACTTAACTTTTCTAATCCCGTTTGAAATATTAAAAGAAGAATACTGCCAGCAAGTGCAATAAAAAGTCCCCGATAAAAAACCATTGACACTCCTTGATTATCATCCCTCCCATAAGCCTGAGCGGCAATTCCGCTTATACTCATACGCAGAAATACGAATCCCCAATACACAAAATTAAAGATGACTCCTCCTAAAGCCACCGCTCCCATAAAAAGTTCTGAATTTAAATACCCCATTAAATGTAAATCTACCATACTTAAAAGAGGCACTGTAAGATTAGTTAAAATATTGGGAATCGACAACTTAAGAATATCCTTATGCACAATCTGAAAAATTATTTTAGCTGCGAAGATAAAAAATTTAAACTTTCTCTAAACATTTTCTCATGACTGATGTTTAACTTACGATTTCAATAGAAAACGATATACGGATATAGATATCTTTTTTTGAAACAAATAAAATAAGTAGAACATTAAATTATTATAATTATGTCATTCGAATTACCAAAACTAGATTATGCTTACGACGCATTAGAACCACATATTGATGCCAGAACTATGGAAATTCACCATAGCAAACACCATGCTGGCTACACAAATAACTTAAACGCTGCAATTAAAGGAACTGATTTAGAAGGAAAATCAATTGAAGATATTCTTTCTGGAGTATCAGGACAGTCTGTAGCAGTAAGAAACAACGGTGGTGGATTTTTCAACCACAATTTATTTTGGAAAGTAATGTGTCCTAACGGAGGTGGTGTTCCAACAGGTGAGGTTCTTCAAGCAATTGAAAAGAACTTTGGTTCTTTCGACGCTTTCAAAGATGAATTTTCAAAAGCAGCTGCAACACGTTTTGGTTCTGGTTGGGCATGGTTGGTTAAACAATCTGACGATAGTCTTGTTATAACTTCTACTGCAAATCAAGACAATCCTTTAATGGACATTGCAGATGTAAAAGGAACTCCGGTTCTAGGATTAGATGTATGGGAACATGCATATTATTTAAAGTATCAAAATTTACGTCCTGATTATATTAGTGCATTCTGGAATGTAGTTAATTGGGATGAAGTAGGTAGATTATTAAAGTAATATTCTTTATAAAAATATAATAGGTTAGTTTGTTTATTTTGTCTGGGTAATGTGGGGTGACTCTTTTAATTAAGAGTCGCCCCATTGTTTTTTTAAAATTTAGAGATATTAGACATTAGATAAAAGACAATAAAAATCAAAGCATTAACAATCTGAGTTTTAAAATATAATTGTCATAGAAAAAATACCGACATAAGTAAATTGAAAACAAGTCTAACGTCAATTATCTTTGGTCTAAAAATCTATTCCTACTACCAATCCACCTTTTTTCTTCGAACAGGCATTGTCATACATCTTGCACCTCCTCCACCTCTTGCTAATTCAGAACCATTAATGGCTATTACATATTTATCATAGTCTGATAATTTCACTTTACCATCAACAACATTCTGTGCATTAATAATCTCAAATCCGTTATTATTCATCTCTTCAAGAGTGTAAACATTACGGGCATAACCAATTACTTTACCAGGTCCAACAGCAAAAAAGTTTGCCCCACTATGCCATTGCTCTCTTTCCTGAATCCAGATATCTTTTTTTCCTCCGCAATATACAGGTTCTAAAGGCATACCTAAATCTCTTAAGCAATCCACTATATTATTCTGCTTTTCAATCTTTTTAACCTTACCATTATCAATTGTTATTAATATGGTTTGGTATTTATTAGGTTGCATAATAATCGGATCATAAACCATACATTTATCTTTATCCAACAGTGTAAAAACCATATCCAAATGAATAAAGCTTTCAGGTTTTGAAGGCAACTGCTGAACTATGATATTATGCTTCCCCTTATTTTTTTGAATCTTTTTTATGATAAAATCAATTCCCTGAGTCGTAGTTCTTAATCCCGTTCCAATAACAAGAATATCCTCTCTGGCAACCAAAACATCTCCCCCTTCTACTGTAATTTCATGTTTATGATGCTTGCTTGATAAAGGATTAATTGTTTTCGCTTTGATTTGAGCTGAATGAGTAAATATAGCCTCCATAACCATTGATTCACGTTCTCTGACATTATTAGCCATTTTACCTATTAAAACATGATCATACACAGTCATTGATGCATCTCTGGTAAAAAAGAAGTTATGCAAAGGCCTTAAAGCATTTCTTTCATCAGACAAAAATCCGGTAAGTGTATTTTTATTTAAAGGAACACCTTCAATAATTTGCCTCGCCAAATCTATTGGCTCCAACGATAACAATGAGGACTTTAGATGTTTGATTCTCTCGGATTTACATATTCTTAAAACAAGATTTTCTTTTACTTCAGGAATCTCCAAAATCTCAGTCAATAGATCTTTTACCTCAAAAGTTTTTGTTATTTTCTTTAGAACACCTTTTAACTGCTTATACTCCTGTTCTGCTACTGATAAATTTAAGATATCACTATATAAAGCACGTTCTGCATTTCCTGGGGTCATATTTTCAACCTCACTACCCGGAGTATGAAGGATTACACCTTCAATTTCTCCAATTTCAGAACAAACCTTGGTTTCTATTATATTGCTCATATGTTTATATAAAAAAGGACTGGCTACGAAAATAACCAATCCTTCTATAACAAAAGCTGACAAATTACAGTGGTAATTCGGAATTAAACTTATCCAAACTCCATTGTTCCATTAAAGACTGTTGATATATTTTAGCTCTACCTCCATCATTTTTCATAAGGATAGCAGCTACTTTACCTTCTTTTAAGTAAATATCTCTTACTATAACTCCATTCTCTTGTGATATAACCTGATCTTCATCTCCTTTTGGTAATACTGAAAAATAAAATTCATCAAAAACCTCTGTTTTCATTCGATAAGGCTCCAGGTTACATACAATATTCTTTCCTGTTACATTTTTTCCTGCAATATACCCCTGTTTTTCAGCTGCATGCCAAAGTCCTGTAATCTGACCTGTTACGTGTTCAGCCACATCACCAGCAGCATATATATCAGGATCTGATGTTTGCAGATATTCATTAACCAATACACCTGTATTACATTTTAAATCGGCATCTAGCGCTAATGAAATATTTGGTCTGTACCCCATTGTTAAAATCAATGCATCATACTCAATATCTTTACCATCAATAGTAGCGATTAACTTACCATTATCATTAACAAAAAAACTTAACTCAGAAATATTCAACATTAATTCAATACCTGCATTTTGAATAGATTCAGCTAAGAATTCGGAGTACTTTTGATTTAAAAATCGCTTTAATACCAAGGCATTTCGATCTGCCAAAACAACTTCTTTCCCTAACTTAGCTAACTGATCTGCAGTTTCAACACCTTCAACACCAGCACCGATAATCAGATATTTTTTAATTTTTTCACCAAACCGAATTATATTCTCAACCTGACGAGCTGTATGTACATGAAATATTTTTTCTTCCGGTATATTATCATCCAGTAACTGATTTGGAACATTTCCTGTTGCAAGAATTAGTTTCTTATACCTTAAATGGCCTCTGTGTTTAAATCCAAGCTCGTGATGTTCGCAATTAATACTATCCACTCTATCATACAACAATTCAACATGATTGTTAATTAACCAATCATGATCTATTAAGGCAAAGTCTTCTTTACCAAAACCTGAAACAATACTTTTATTTATTTTGGTTCGCTTATATGGCAGGCGATCTTCATCTGTGAGCCAAAGAATAGAACTGGAAGTATCCTCTTCTCTAATGGCTTTTATAGCCGAAAGCCCGGCTATTCCCCCTCCTATAATAATAAAATCCTTTACAATCATATTATGAATTTTTAACAGGTCCTTTTTAAAGTTAGTTTATTATATAAAGAAAAGAAAATCTAATTTGTTTAATATTTACGTTAAATCTTCAAACCGTCCATTAATCAAGGTATTACATTTTAAACATCTTCCGTTTTTCTGATTTAAAACTTTTGTTTGATAACCAGTCCTTTCTATTAATAAAGCATTACAATTGGGACAATAAGTGTTTTCTGCTTTATGATGCATTACATTACCCAGGTAAACAAACTTCATCCCTGCATTTACGGCTATATCATAAGCACCTTCGAGTTTACTTAAAGGAGTACTTTGTAAATGACTTAGTTTATAGGTACCATAAAACTTACTAAAGTGTAATGGAACTTCATCAAAACCATTTTCAACCAACCACAAACACATTTTTTGTATTTCATATAAATCATCTGTGTAATCAGGAACTATTAAATTTGTTATCTCAAGCCAAACACCTTCCTCTTTTAAAATTTCGATTGTGTTTAATACATTCTTTAAATGTATACCACTCAACTTCTGATAAGTATCTTCATTAAAGCATTTCAAGTCAATGTTGGCAGCATCAATATACTTCGCCCATTCACGTAATGGCTTTTTATTTATATATCCAGCAGATACAATTATATTCTTCAAGCCCTTTTCATGGGCTATGACCGAAATATCTTTTGCATACTCATAATAAACATTTGGATCGGTATAGGTATAAGAAATAGAATCACATTGGTTATTTTGAGTTAAACGTACAATTTGCTCTGGCGAAACATAATCAAACTCTTCTTTATTAAAATCCCGTTGTGAAATGCTATAGTTTTGACAATTTAAACATCTTAAATTACATCCGGTGGTAGATAGAGACAATGTGCGACTTGATGGATAAAAATGATATAATGGCTTTTTCTCAACCGGATCAACATGAATAGCACATGGATAACCATATACAATGGAAATAAGTTTATTATTAATATTTTGACGAGTCCGACATATACCTATCTCACCTTCATTTAATACACAATGATGCGGACAAAGTAAACACTGTACTGCATTATTTAATAGCTTCCAATATTCAGCAACATATTCATTATTATGACTCAACAAGTTCATAATTCTCTGCCTTTCTATAACCTTCTATTTTTATAGAACCAGAAGGAGTAATTGTTACAATACTATAACTACTATTCTCTTTCCCTGATCCTTCAACCATAGCTTTTAATGTATAATATAAAATTCCATTAATCTCATTTATATCTCCTTCATGCTTATGCCCCTGGAATACTGCCATGACTTTACCTGAATCCTCCAACACGTTCCTTACTTTCTTTGAATTATTCACATATAAATCACCTTTCCCATCCAGCAATTGGTGTACAAAAACAATAACTGGAAAGGTACTTGATGCAAGAACTTCCTTTAACCATCGAACCTGCTTGTTTGGTATATTTGTATCTTTCCAGCTATAATTATGACGATCATAATCTCTACCCCATGAAGTATAACATGCATCAAGAACAACAAAACGAATATTATTCCTTTCAAAATAATAATACGATTGACTCTTTTCTATACCAGTATTTTCTATTTCATTTAAGAATTGTTGTTTAGACAACGAATCCATATCATGGTTTCCTAAAACGTGATATCTGGGACCTTTAAATTCAGCCAATACTCCTTCTATTTTTCTTAGATACCCTAATGTTTTTTCTTCTTCAGGAGGTTCATTCTGGTCTTTAAAATCACCTGTTTCTATTACAAAGTCAACCTTTTCTTCATTAAATAGATCAATGGCTTCTTTCAATTTATAATCGCTCTCTCTAAAGTATCTTCCCCATTTAATTTCGGCATCTGCATAATGAATATCAGTTACCCAACCAAAACGAAGAGGTGCATCTATAAATCGAAAGGAAGGCAATATTGTTAATCCGGTTACTAAAACAGTTCCGGTTTTAATAAATTGCCTACGGTTCATCTTTTGTACCATAAATAGAATATTATTCTGAAAATATTATTGCCTCAAATATATAAATATCAGCCTCTTTCCATCCATCCCAACCTATATGAGCTTTATCCTTTGATAAATGTCCCATAAATTCTTCAATATTCCAATTAGTTTTTGATGCTACTTGAGGCAAAAAAGTTCCTCTGTTCCATCCTTTCTGAATGAAGACACCATGTTTTCCTAGTTCTATTTGATTTATGTCCTCAATTTTTCTCTTAGGAGTTAAAACTGATATTTCTATTTTTAAGTCATTTAATTCATCAATCTCAACTGGTAAAAATCGATTATCATTAAATGCAGCAGAAACAGCATTACTTCTTATCAGATCGACTAATTCTAAGTCTGAATCAAATTGACCAATACATCCACGTAATTTACCTAATACATATACAGAAACAAAGGCACTATTATATTGAGTTAGCACATCTGGCGTAGGTTGGGCATTTGTTGTTTCATTGAATAAATAATCTTCTATGGCTAATCGGGCTTCTTTTAACAACATTTCTTTATTTATCTCTGAAATTATATTCTGTTCCTCAATTTCTCGTTGAACTATTATTGACTGATATCCAACAACCCTGGATAAATCATGATAAACATAATCACCTGATGTTCCATACAATACCTTTTTATATTGTACCGACTCAATATCTTTGGTAATTTGCATTAATGTTAACACAGAAGTCCATCCACACAAACTTGTATATAAATTAGAAACTGCGAGCTGCTTGTTTGCATCCAATGTATCAAGTAAGATTTTAGGATTATTAGAGCAAATAGCATCAACTGTTTTTCCATCGACTAGTCTGGCATTTTCATCTGACGGATAATGTGATAAATCTGTACTAATTACAAACAAATTGGATTTATTAAAATAAGGTCTTAAAACTTCTGCTATTTCTTCTATTACATGAAGATTATGTGTTCCAATAATAATAGGTACGATTTTATTTAGTTTTTTTAATCGATACTGTAAAAATGGAAGCTGAACCTCAATTGTATGCTCATCAACATGAGCCCCAGAAACATATTCAAAACATTTATTCTCTTGAATAAGCTTATTTGCAATATCTAAATTAACTGTAGCCAAACCTAAAGGCGTTTTATAATGTCCTTTATTATAAACTGAGGCACCATTTAACGATACATGGTGACTGGAACCAATAATAAATATATTATCAAATTTAGCATCCGGTTTTAACAATGAATATGCACTTGCTGCTATTTTACCTGAATACACATAACCCGCATGAGGAACTATTATTGCAGAAATATTATTAATAGAGTTCTTAAAATCTGAAAAAAAATCTTTAAGCTGTTTTTTTAATCCATCGGGATTTGAATCGTAAAATGATCCGGCAACTACTGGTTCTCTATCTACACAATTCATATTTTTCAAAATTTACATTCTAAAACCAATTACATCATATTAAAGTTACCACATTTTTTTGAAAAAAAATTACATCACTCAATCCTCTCACTTTAAGCTCATTTGCACAAACAACACATAAAAACACAAAAATATTTTTATTTTTTTCACTCGTTATGTTTGGTATTTTACAAAAAACCTCTACTTTTGCATCCGCGTTAACGAAATAACAACAACGCAATAAGGAGATTCAGTAGCTCAGCTGGTAGAGCACATCCCTTTTAAGGATGGGGTCCTGGGTTCGAACCCCAGCTGAATCACTTAAAAATACAAAAAAATAAATTCAAGAAAATTGAATTTAATACCGGAGATTCAGTAGCTCAGCTGGTAGAGCACATCCCTTTTAAGGATGGGGTCCTGGGTTCGAACCCCAGCTGAATCACAAAAAAATTTGAAGAAAATAAATTCAAGAAAATTGAATTTAATACCGGAGATTCAGTAGCTCAGCTGGTAGAGCACATCCCTTTTAAGGATGGGGTCCTGGGTTCGAACCCCAGCTGAATCACTCAAGGAGAACAGAATTTGTTCTCCTTTTTTATTAAGATTGAGGACTCCTCAATGTGTTTTGTCCCATGGTGTAATTGGCAACACGTCTGATTTTGGTTCAGAAGAGTCTAGGTTCGAGCCCTAGTGGGACAACAACAAAAAAAGCTTGAAATCATATGATTTCAAGCTTTTTTGTTTTATTACCTCCTCTCTTAACAGCTATTATAAATATATAATAATTAAGGGAAACTATATATCAAAAAGTAAGTAAGGTTCATCTTACGCCATACTATCACAAAACTTATTAATATCAAATTGCAACAAAAAGTTAATAAGCCATGTTATTTAATGGCACATTGGCGTATAGCTTCTGATATTAGTTTATGGTTTCTAAAATTTATATAATTATCAAATGAAAACACTCAAAATTGTAACTCTCTTATTTTTTGCGGCAATAATATTTAGCTCACATGTTCCTTTTTTAAAACCTAATCAATTCATAATTCTCCATAACCGTTTTCATGTTGAGTCTTCATTTACAGAAGAACCTTTTCAAGCTGACTTTGCAATGAATTCTCCTTTTTTTTACGTCATAGATCCTAATGGCAATCAAACGACTATAGTTCCAGAGGCAAAAACAAATGCTGCTGTTTATTTAGAACCCAAAATTGAAGCAACTGGAACATACAGAATAAATGCTGCCCAAAGAAAAGGACCAAAGTACAGAGGCATTGAAAATGAACAAGGGAAAAAATACTTTTCAAAAGATACATTAACTTTTAAAGGAAAAAAGATTACACTTCAATATTTTAGTAGTGCTGATACCTATGTTTCCAAAGGAAATCCAAATTATATCCCTAAACCATTGAACAAAGGTGTTGAAATCATTCCTTTATCTTCGCCAAATAATATAAATCCAAATAAACCTACAAAATTTAAGGTATACCAGAATGGAAATCCAGTACCTAATGCTCGCATTGTTGTAGCTTACGATAATGAGAAATACACAAAGGAAAGAATTGCTGATTTATATGATGTTGAAGATATTAGAGAAAATAATATTTATGCTGATGCTAATGGCGAATTTACATTTACTCCTGAAAAAGCAGGTCTTGTACTTTTATTTGTGACAATTCATAAAAAGCTTGACGACATACAATGGGAGAGTTATAATAATTCACTCACACTGGAAGTCAGACTCAATTAATATTTATAAATACATACAATTCTACTACATGTTAACTATTACACTCAACATGTATTTGTATACAAACAGACCTACACCATCTTACCCAATATTTACTCATTATTACTTTATAATTTATTAAGTCAAAAAGACAGAATCATTGATATAATGTATTCTTCAAAGGGCAATTTGACAGCAAACTCTTCGAAAATATACAATGGTGTACTTTTTGCCTTTTTATAAGTACTAATGAATTAAAGAAACATTATAAAGGCAAGGTTATGTTTAAAGACTATCTGACATACTCTTGACGCTTTATCTCGTTTTAAATGGGTTCAGATAGTGAACCTATGCACTGCGACTTCACTCTTACAAAGTGAGACATCTTTAATATATGTGATTAATTAAATCTTAGATAAGCTTTAACCATAGGGTTAAGGATGAAATCAAGGATCAGAGAGTTTTAAAAATTTGGTTTGATTAAAAACAATTATTATGGACTATAAAGATTATTATAAAATACTTGGTGTTTCGAAAAGTGCATCACAAGATGAACTAAAGAAGGCGTATCGTAAACTAGCAATTAAATATCACCCGGATAAAAACAAAGGTGATAAAAAAGCTGAAGAACAGTTTAAGGAAGTTGGTGAGGCATATGAAGTTTTAAAAGATCCAGAAAAGAGAAGAAAATACGATCAACTTGGTGCCAACTGGAAACAATATCAAAACACAGATTTTGGTGGTTTTGACTTTTCTCAATTTGGTGGAGGTTCGCCTGGAGGTGGATCATACAGTTTCAACGGAGATTTAGGTGACATGTTTGGTGGATCAGGTGGTGGTTTCTCTGATTTCTTCAATGCATTTTTTGGAGGATTTGGTGGTAAATCCGGATCAAATGGCTTTAGTGGCTTTAACCAAAGACCATCTCAATCGAAAGGTAAGGACTATAAAGCAACTATGGAGATATCGCTTTCGGAAGCTTATAATGGAACCAACAGGATCATCAATGTTGATAATCAAAAATTAAGAGTCAATCTAAAACCAGGTGCCTATAATGGTCAGGAATTAAGAATAAAGGGAAAAGGCCAGGTAAGTTATACTGGTGGTTCTCAGGGCGACTTGTACATTAAGGTAAAAATTCAACCTGATTATAATTATGAAATTCAGGGACATGATTTGGTTTTTAAAACAGATATTGATGTATATACTGCTATATTGGGTGGAAAAATTGAGGTAAACACTATAGCTGGAAAATTGAGTTTAAGAATACCAAAAGGATCGCAACCTGGGTGTAAACTTCGTTTAAAAGGAAAAGGAATGCCTGTTTATAATACACCTGGTGAACATGGTGATTTATTTATTCAATTAAATATTATAATCCCCAAGGATCTTTCGCAGGAAGAACTTGAAACGATAAAAAAACTGAAATCAAAGCATAAACAACATGTAAGTTAAAAGTGGAAAGGAAGAAAGAAACATGGAGAAAGGAACATGATGTAAAATGTTCCTTTGAGGATGTAAAATAAACACTGTCTGTAAGCAACAAATTATTAATATTGTGACTTATGGCAGAAAAGAAAAAAGAATCCCCAGAATATATTGCAATGCGGGATTTAGCTCTTAGTCAATTAAAGAGCGGAAAATCATTAACAGGAGAAGGAGGTGTTTTTGCACCCATTATTAAAGAATTTCTAGAAAGTGCTCTTTCCGCAGAGATGGAGTGTCATTTAGATGAAGAAGAACGTAGTATTGGGAATAAACGTAATGGCAAAAGCTCCAAAACCTTAAAAACTTCATCTGGAGAAATAACTATTGAAACACCACAAGATCGGCATAGTAGCTTTGAACCCCAGATAGTAAAAAAGCGAGAAACCATATTGGCAGATAATCTTGCACCACAGATTATCGGACTTTATGGTCGAGGAATGAGTTTGCGTGATATTTCCATCCACATACAAGAGATGTATGATGTTGAAATATCAGCAACAACACTAAGTGAGATTACAGACAGAGTTATCCCACAAGTAAAAGAATGGCAAAATAGGCCGCTGGATGAAGTCTATCCAATTGTTTGGATGGATGCTATGCATTATAAAGTAAGGGATGGTGGAAAAGTTACCTCCAGAGCAGTTTACAATATATTAGCAATTAATAAAGAAGGCCGCAAAGAACTTATCGGTATGTATATTTCCGAAAGTGAAGGGGCAAACTTCTGGTTATCTGTATTAACTGATTTAAAAAGCCGTGGGGTAAAAGATATACTTATCGCATGCACTGATAATCTTAAAGGTTTTTCAGATGCCATACTAAGCATTTATCCCGAAACGGAAATACAAAAATGTGTAATTCATCAAATTAGAAATTCACTGAAGTATGTTGCCTCAAAAGATCAAAAAACGTTCATGAAAGATCTTAAAAAGGTTTATCAATCAGCAACAAAGAGCCAAGCCGAGATGGAACTTCTTAACCTTGAAGAAGCATGGGGTAAAAAGTATCCTATAGTCATAAAATCATGGCATGAGAACTGGGAAGAATTAACAACGTATTTTCAATATGATGAGCATATTAGAAAGATAATTTACACGACTAATGCTGTGGAAGGTTTTCATCGTCAAATTCGTAAAGTAACTAAAACTAAAGGAGCATTTCCTAGTGATATGGCATTAATGAAGTTGATCTACCTGGCTACTGAAAATATCTCTAAAAAATGGACTCAGCCTGTTCGTAATTGGGGATTAACCATTCAGCAGTTTTGCATAAAATTTGGAGATCGTATGAAAATTGATTTGTAATCAACCAACTCAAAAAAGCAAAAGTAGGTAGATTACAGAACCCGTCAAGGGTATATGAATGGCTTCGTACCTCAGCCACCCTTGACAGAACCTGAAATCTTCTCAATAAAGCTTTTGAGAATTGGTTTTAAGAAAAAAGATAATTTAATTTGAATAATCTAAATCAATCAGACAGAGTTATACTTACATATCCGTTCCTTTTTTTTCTATACTACACAGATAGACTTGCTATATGTTAAAAACCATACAGATTCGGGTTGTAGTCGTACCGCTTTTCGGTATTTCTGCGGGTACTATAGACCGATGCTCACCCGCAGACTATCCGCAGAACACCCGCAGAAACCCGTTCTTTATCCGCAACAGTCCCGCAGAAAGTAGGTAGTAGCTCCGTTTAAAGCCCGATAATGAACAGTAAGACAACCGTTACTTTTTATTTAATACGCCAACACTATTTTAGTGTAAAACAATTATCAACCTCAACTAATCCAGGATTTAAAAAATCAATAAATACTATAAACTTGATACAAAAAAACCGTTCAATGAGTTACCTCAACAGAACGGCTCTTTTTATTAACAATAGAATTACAGCAACTTACATAACCACATCACATTCTTTATGAAAAACTTCCTCAATAACATTATGGTGAGAATCAGAGAAATTATTAACTAACCACTTATAAAGTTGATTCACTTCATTGGTTGTCAGCCACTGCAATGATTTTTCAAGTTCTTTCTTAAACAATTTACGATTCTCTTTAACTCCCCTTAATACTATCTTCTGAAGTTCCAACATAGTCATAAGTTTTACTTAAACATATCATTAATAACATCTTGCTATTAACTGACATTTATAAAAGGCTGTTCAATATGTGTAAATTGAACAACCTTTTATTGTTTTAACAATCATGTCAGAATATTATAGGAAGCTCCAATGCCCCCTGCCCTTTTCTTAAAAGGTATATGGAGAAATGACACTATAGTATTTCTTTGTAAAAACTCACCAAATACTGCGTTACGCTTACCTGAAAAATACTCATTTACACAAGTTAAACTCCGTTATTTCAGGTTTCGCAAGCCTTGTCTTTGATGATTTATTTTCAAAGACATAAAAATAGTCAGGATACTGTTTCAAGTCATTAAGCACCTAAACGAAAGACTGATCGCAATTTTTGCTTAGCTGTTTCCGACAGTGATTCTGATTTATTGTCTTTAATAATTTGAGCTTCCTCAACTTCAATATTTCTTCCACCAACAGGAATTTCTCTATAATCTACATGTTCCTTTTTCTTTGGAATTCGAATTGAAAGTTTATCGTTTTTAAATTTAGCTTTGATACGATCAATATTCATATCATCCGATAGAACAAAGCTTCGTGAAAATGACGACTCGCAGTAACCATTGTATTTTTTAAACCACTTTCCTTCTGACTCTTTATGATATCCTTCAATGGTTAAAACTCCATTACTAACGGTCATTTTTAAGTCTTTCTTTTTCATTCCTGGCACTGAATATTCAAGTTGATATTCAGTTGATGTTTCATTTAGTTTTTCCTGAACAGAACCTTCAAAAATATAAGGAGAAACCATACCTAGTTCAGGAAATAAACTAAACTCGCTAAACGGATTGCTATATGTCATTATTGCTCTCATCGTTATACCCTCCTATAATTAATCATTAATATTGGCAGCCGTCAAGATTACTAACGGCTACCAGATAATAGTTACGAAATTGAAATATGTTTTGCTGGTTTTGGTTTTATTTCTTCGCGTTTTGGTAATGTCATGCAAAGAATACCATCTTCATATTTTGCACTTATTTTTTCAGAGTCTACTAATTCCCTTGGCACATCAAAGGTTCTTTTAAAAGACTGGTAACTAAACTCATGTCGAGTATATCTAACATCAGCATTTGATTTAGTTTCAACTTCAGATGAAATAGACAACTTACCATTATCATAATTGATTTTAAAATCGTCTTTTTTCATTCCTGGTGCAGCCACCTCAATTATATAATCATCCTTAGTTTCTTTAATGTTTACTCTTGGCAGAGTAGTATTAGTTGTTGAATAATTTGAATTTGACCAATCCATCATATCATCATCGAAAAATCGATCGAACAATGATGGAAAACTATTTGAAAATCTTGTAGCTAACATAGCGCATCCTCCATCTTTAAATTAAACAAATTACTTTATAATGCAGGGCCTGTTTGCCCTGCTTAAATACATTATGAAATCTTAATTTCTTTTACTGGTTTTGGTTTTACTTCATCACGTTTTGGTAGAGTTACATGAAGTATTCCGTCTTCGTATTTAGCTCCAATTTTTTCTGCATCCACAACACCTTCTGATACTGTAAATGATCTTTGGAATGATTGATAGCTAAATTCTTTACGTGTTACTTTTTCACCTTCTTTTTCTTCATGCTCTACTTTGTGTTCTGAAGAAATAGATAACCTACCGTTGTCGTAACTTACTTTAAAGTCTTCTTTCTTCATACCAGGAGCAGCAACATCAATTAAAAATTCGTTTTCGTTTTCTTTAATATTTACTGCTGGTAATGTAGAATTGTCACTGGCATAGTTCCAGTTCATTAAGTCCCCTTCAAAAAATTTATCAAAAAATGAAGGAAACATTCTGTCTGATAATCTTGCTAAAGTCATGATTAAACCCTCCATTATTTAGTTAAACATTTTACTTCATCTTAAACTTTCTTTTTAAATCTTACGCTAGAGTAATTTCAAATTATATACCACTTTTAGGACTAAATATGCAAGAAACATCATTATCCGTTATAGCTCAATAAATTACACAAATCAGGTCAGAAATCACATTTTTTTAGCAGTTACAAAATGTCATTTCTTTGGTCATAATGACATTTTGCAAGCAAATAAAAATGCCATTATGACACTGATTACAAACCTATTACCTACAACTTTATTATTTCTTTTAAAAATAATAATCTGCTGCCCGTAGGAAAATGATCGTTTCTGTGTCTAACCTTTAAATGATCATTAATGAAATTGTATAATTTAAATAATATGGTTATGAAAAAGATTAGTAGAGTTTTTATGATTATGGGACTTATGATTTCCCAAATTTTATTTGCCACTTCATGTGAAGAAAGTGAAAATATTCAGGACAAGCTAACTGAAGAATCTGCCTATAGTGAAATCGAAGAATTAAGTATTGATGATTTAATGGCAAGCTTTGTTATAACCGAAGAACTTAATTCTGATGAAACAGCCATGCTTCAATTTATGAAGGAGGAGGAAAAACTGGCCCGTGACGTTTATTATGCTTTAAATGATATCTGGAATGCAAGAGTTTTTACCAACATCTCAAAATCTGAAGAAAAGCATATAGCAGCAGTGATGGGATTAGTTGAATATTATAATCTAGGATCTACCGAAGTAAAATCTCCAGGTGAATATGAAAGTGAAGAGTTTAAGGCGCTTTACGAGCAATTGGTAAAACAAGGCTCACAATCGATTATAGAAGCCATGAAAGTAGGTGCCTTAATTGAAGAATTAGATATTAAGGATTTACAAGAAAAGCTTGAAGCAACAGACAATGAAAACATTACATTGGTATTTAATAATTTACTTCGTGGATCAAGAAACCACTTACGTGCCTTTAATCGTCAGTTGGTTAAATATGGTGTTAATTATACTCCTCAATATATCTCGCAGGAAGAATATGATAGTATTATAAACGGTGAAAATGAAACTGGAAACAATTAACACTATATTTTAAGTTATATATATCTAACCTGATAATTTTAAATGGACCGTAGTTTTGCTATTGATTATTATCCCTCAAAATGTATTTACATGGCAATTTGAGGGATATTATATTAACTAATTCTTGATTCATGTCAAAAAATGGTAAGAATTCATCTTGTCTTCATCCCCAGAAATAGCTAATCAAAATTACTAGCCAAGAAAGTATAAAATTACCTATTTTAGTTTACTATACTACTCTTAATTAAACCAATCCCCAATCTGCCATAACAAAAACACTTCTCAATCCTAAAAAATACAACCATCTCAAATTCAATCCTTTGCAAATACGACTAATGCAACAGGTAACGTTAGCTTTTATTTGAGTGTAATTTATCCAAAATAACCTCATCGCACCTTCAACAAATACTCCCTCTTTATTGCTATCAAAACACTCAAACATTCGAACGACTAAATTTAATTCCCTATTTTATGTGATTTCACAAAAGGGGTAAATACATGAATTTTGCTTAAAAGTTTTAAACTCATGACTATTTACCAGGACTACAAACTAAAAAACCTTTTCTTTTTAACCTCTTTTATACTATTATTATGGGGCAACGAAGAAATCATAGGGCAACATCACCATCAAAAGCCTCCATGCGTTATAAGAGGAATTATTTATGACAATGAAGGAAATACCTTACCCAATGCAAGCGCCTATATTAAAGAAACATATAAAGGCGTTAGTTCCGACGCAAAAGGCAAATTCTATTTAAGAGTGCCGGAAGGAACTTATACTCTGTGTGTACAAATGCTCGGCTTTAAACCTTTAGAACAAACCATTACTATAGATAATAACGAAGAAAAATTTCTGCACCTGAAATTAAAGCCTGAAAATGTAGAGTTGGATAACGTAAATGTTGTTGGTCAATCAATCGTAAAACAAATTAATAAAACAGCCTACAATGTAGTAGCTATCGACGCAAAGCAATTCCATAATAACTCGACGGATGTAGCTCAGGTATTAGATAAAATTGCTGGTGTAAAAATAAAAGAAGATGGAGGTGTTGGATCCAACACTAATGTTTCGATCAATGGTTTTACCGGTAATCATATCAAAATATTTATGGATGGAGTTCCTATGACAGGAACCGGATCTACTATGCAGATAAATAAACTCCCAATAAACATGGCCGACCATATTGAAGTATATAAAGGAGTTGTGCCTATTGAATTAGGTGGAGATGCTTTAGGCGGTGCCATAAACATTATTACCCGAAAAACAGATATGAGTTATATAGATGCTTCTTATTCATATGGATCATTTAACACTCATAAATCCTATTTGAGCTTAGGAAAAACGACAAAAAAGGGCTTCATAAGTCAGTTAGATGTGTTTCAAAACTACTCAGGTAATGATTACAAGGTAAAGACCCAGCTTCTTGACCTCGAAACCAATAAATATTCAAGTGAAGAAAAGTGGTTCAGACGATTTCATGATCAATACCATAATGAAGGTTTTGTTGCAAGAGTTGGAGTAAAAGATAAAAGCTGGACAAATCGTTTGATGTTTGAGTTAAGCTACAACCAGGAATACAAGCAGATACAGAATGCTAACCTGATGAAGATTGCTTACGGTGGAAGAGACAGCAAATCAAAAAGCATAATTCCTGCTGTTTATTATAAAAAGAAAGACTTAGGAATTAAAAATCTGGATCTTTCGTTTACAGCTAAATACAGCTTTGTTCAAACCAATAATGTTGATACTGTAAGAGGTCAGTATAACTGGGCAGGCGAATTTAAATACAACGGTAATTTAGATAGTGAATACCAACGAACATTATCGGAGTTTAACAGCACAAATGGGTCTTATGTTACATCTTTAAAATATACTTTGTTAGACAAGCATGCCTTTGTTTTAAATAATACAACAACTAATTTTTCAAGAGAAACTTCTGATTCCGAAGCTAATTCTGAAACCAGCGAAGAATCTGATTTCTACAAAAGAAAGAATTTTAAGAGTATAAGCGGATTTAGTTATGAGTACAGACCTAGTAAAAAAGTTAACATATCTGCATTTGGAAAGTATTATTACATCAATACCATAGGTCCTATGGATTCTGACAACTCCACCTCTCATACCAGTTATGTTGAAGTAGAAAAAGATTACAGTACATCCGGATTTGGATTTGCAGCCACTTTTCATCCGTGGAATAAATGGCAACTAAAAACTTCTTATGAGAAAACAGTTCGGGTTCCTTCACAAACTGAATTATTTGGTGACGAAATTCTGGAAACAGGTAATGCCAGCCTTAAGCCAGAAAATAGTCATAACGTCAACTTAAATTTTGGATATGAAACATCCGGTGAAGATATTTCATTTAATGCCAGTGCAGGATTACTTTACAGATATACATACAATTATATTCGACGATTGATCGGAGAAAAGTATGGTGAGGGATATTATTTAAATCATGGTAAAGTAAGAACTAGTGGTGCCGAAGTAGAAGTTAATTTCTTCTATAAAAATCTATCATTGAATTCGAACTTTACATACCAGGACATCAGAAATATTGAAAAGTATGACACACCTTCTGATAAAGCAACAAATAATATAAGCATCAGATACAAAGACAGAATGCCAAACATGCCATATATGTTTTCAAATCTGGATTTAACCTATAGTCTGAAAAACTTTTTGCATGAGGGTAATCACCTATTACTAACCTATGGTTTTCAGTTTAAATACGAGTTTTATAAAAGTTGGCCAAGCGAAGGAGGAGATATAACCATACCAACACAAACACCTCACAATTTTCAGATTGGATATTCTATTAAAAACGGAAGATACAATATAACATGTGAAGCTAAAAACTTCACCAACGAAATGCTTTTGGACAATTATAGTCTTCAAAAACCGGGACGAAGTTTCTCTGTGAAATTAAGGTATTACATACACAGGTAATTTTTAATAGACAAATAAAAATTTAATAATTAAAAATAATATAGAATGAACAATAAAAGTTTGATTGGATTCAGTTTACTATTCTTGATTATGATAGGAATAGTTTCATGTGACGATAACAATGATACTGCACCTTCATTAGGTTCATATTTTGTTTCTGTATCAGGAGAAAGTTCAGATTATGTAATGCAGTTTGATAGTCTGACAGATAAAACCTACAGTATTAATCAAAACATTTTTGAGCTTGAAACACAGATTCAAACATGGTTATACAATGATGATCCTTCTACTGTAATTGGATTAATTTATAATCAGACTAATCCGGGTGTAGGTATTGCCATTCAAAACAATTCAGAGGATATCCCTGAAATTGTTGGAGAATTTCAAATTGGATCTCGTTTTACAAACTATGGTTTCTTTGGTGATTATGCAATGACTTCAGTAGGAGGCCAGGCTCCTGTTGCTGAAGACGGAAGTACCTTAACCTATGAAGATGGTACAACACGAGACGACGGCATCACGTTTAATTTTATCAACATTAATGACGGATCATTAAATCTTACTTCAAAAACCATAGCAACACTAAACATTACAGGAAATGGTGAAAAAGCAACCAATTCTGGTATTGTTGACTTAGGAAACGGAGAATTTCTTACAGCTTTAGTATGCTCTCAGGCAATGGATGAAACCGAAGAAGGAGGTTCTAGCTCAGGAACGGTTAACTACCCGGATAGTGTTTGGGTAGCAGCATTAGATGAAGATTTAAATGTTAAGAGAATATACAGAGACAACAGAATTAGCTATGCATCTGGAAGATACCGTTCTCGTTATTACAACATGATTTCCAAAGATGAAAATGATGATGTTTATGTTTTCTCAGGATCTTATGAAAGTACTTCTACTCTACCTTGTGGTGCTTTAAGAATAAAAGATGGAGCTACTGAATTTGACCAGAATTACTACTTCAATATCGAAGAACTTACAGATAATTACCATTTTAGAAGAATATGGTACATCAGCAAAGGATATTTTCTATTAGTATTTTATAATGACCTTGAGATTGGAACATCTTCTACTGCTACAAGATTTGGACTAGTAAATGTATACGATAAAACATTTAGTTGGATTAGTAATTTTCCTACATACGATCAAATCGCAGATTACGGGGAACCAATGGTTAAAGATAACAAAATGTATTTACCTGTTAAATTAGAAGGGTATGATCCTGCAATTTACGTTATCGATCCGTCAACGGCTTCAGCTACAAGAGGAGCTGAGGTCGATGGAGCAACTAACATAAATGCAATTTACCCTCTAAGTTCTAATTAATTATAATGTTTAATTTTTTGTCCGGTATATTATAAACGTTTTAATATGCCGGACTATTTTGTAGTAACAGCATGAAGAATTTTTTAAGACAAGCCCATTTGTGGCTATCCTTACCATTTGGCATTATAATAATAATATTATGTGCAACCGGAGCCATTTTAGTTTTCCAAACTGAATGGCTTAAACTGTTTACACCAGATCACTATTACGTTGAAGAGGTACTGGAGCATAAAATTCCATTGGCAGAACTAGTGCCTACCGTTGAAAAGCAAATTCCGGATACTTTAAAACTGGGTTCTGTTACAATAAGTGCTAATCCAAAGGAAAATTATTCTTTTAGTCTAGAGGGAATAAGACGAGCATCAGTAATGGTTGATCCATACTCAGGAAAAGTTCGTGATATCACACTATCGTCACAGGGAGGATTTTTTAGTTCTGTATTGAGACTGCATCGTTGGTTATTAATGCCGGTAAACAGAGGTGAATTCTCTTTAGGTAAATTTATTACAGGAATCTCGACAATTATGTTTTTAATTATTCTAATTACCGGAATAATTATATGGATTCCTAAGAATATAAAAATGCTGAAAACCCGTTTAAAAGTTAAATGGAATAAAGGAACATATCGCAGATGGTATGATTTTCATTTAGCCAGTGGTATCTATGCATCTATCTTTCTTTTAGCTTTTTGCATTACAGGATTAACATGGTCGTTTGATTGGTACAGAGATGGATTTTATGGTTTATTTGGCGTTGAAACAAGTGGTGGAAATCCACATGGACCAGCCCCTGCTACGAACAAAACTCAAGAACAGCAAACACACACAGCAAAACCAGAAGGTATTGCCGAAGACAAACAACACTTTTCCCATGAAAATGGAGATCGTGAATATCAACGAGGGAACAGAGATGCTGAAAAAGGTCATGAAAGATCGGAAGGTGGTTTTGAGGGAAGTCATTTTCATAATCACTCAGAAGATCATCAAAATTCAAGAGGGCATTTTTCTCACAATAAGTATTTAATTTGGGATGAAGTTGTAGCATCACTAACTAAAGAACATCCTGATTATTCAATAGTTGCAGTACAAGACGGTATGGCAATGCTGGCATCAGATGGAGCTGAAAACACCCGATCGGCTGATAAATACACCTTTAATGCAAAAACCGGAAAAATAACAGATGTTCAATACAATAAAGATCAACAAAGCAGACAATCCACAGTAAGAGGCTGGATCTATAAGATTCACGTTGGAAAATGGGCAGGATTCTTCTCTAAACTACTGTCATTTTTAGCTTGTATTATTGGTGTGGCATTAACTGTTACAGGATACTATATGTATATTAAAAAGAAGTTTATCAGAATAAAGTAATTTCATTTCACATCTATTATAAAACGCGTATTGAAGATCAATATTTATTATGTTGTTCTTTTTACGCGTTTTTTTTATCAATCATTCAGTACTTCTCAAGTAATAACTAAAGATCGACGAAACCTTAGCTTTAACATTGTTTTAGAATAATTATACTATTAAAATAACGGTGCTTATTATATCTTTTTAATTTTACCAACACGAAGATTATATAGAAGAAATCTTTGTTGATGATTCTCAATTAATATGCTTTGACATATTAATGATACCACCACATTCTTTCACAGATTAAATAACTGAATAAAGTTAAAGTAATGAAAAACAAAGAGTATAAACCTATTGTATGTAAAGGATGTGCATTAATGTTAGCCATGAAATGCTATAAAAAGAACTGGTGGTTCTATCTTGTTAGGGATCCTCTGGTTTTGGGTATGCGCTTTTTAGGTTGGATTAATGGAATAGATGCATACAAGCATCCTGTAAAAAAAACAGAGTGTAAAGGTTGTATTCGATTTTTAAAAGCTGAACTGGAACAGAATTCCCAAACCTTTAATTTCTTAAATCATTTTATTGGTCCACGTTTTGCCAACTACCGAAACGGAATGTTATCTGAAGAAGAAATGCAAGAAGCAAAAACATATGCTAAAGAAGCAATGACCACACCTATCGTAAATCCTTTAGAGTCACATAAACAATAAGCCTTAAGTTTGAAGGGTAAGAATTTCTGATATTCTCATATAAAGAGAATCCCATCCCATATTATCAAATAAATATGGAATAGGGATATAAATTACAAATTCTCAATTTTTACTTTATAAATACTAAATATCATATCAGAAACATCGCCTTTCACCTCATTTATTCTCGAATTGGTATAATATAAATAGCCATCGTAAATACTAAAAGTATCCGCCCATTTAACATTTTCACCTTCCAATAAAGTTTTTTGCTGTATTTCAGATGTATAATAAACAATTTTGTTATTCTCTAAATCGGCCATAAAAAGATTACCTCTGTGATCGAAAATCATCCCATCAGGAGCTGGAGTTATAGCTTCCTTTTTAACATCGTTCTCTATTTGTTCCAGAGTACCATTAAATAATAAATCTGTGGACACAGAATATAAAGTATAACCTGTAAGTGCATGATAATACAAACGATTATTGTTGGTATTAAGTGCTATTCCATCTGAATGTACAGGATGACCTCCCCATTTTTGATCACCAAACATTAAATGATCTGTTTCTGCAGTAGTAGAAATATGGTTATCCAACACCCGGCGACTTGAGTGAGTATTTAAATCGTAAATAACCAAAGCTGCTTCGTTACTATCCGTAAAGTAAATAGCATTATGCTTGTCGTCTACCCTTAAATCATTAATATAGGAATTGCTTTTATAGCTTCCCTCTGATAATATCAGAATATCAGATAATTCATTTTTTTCCATATCAAAAACAAATACACGGGGAGCACTTACCACACCTTTCCACAAAGGATTACGTGTATCTAAAATATACAAAAATTGCTTATGTGCCACTACTGACTGAACTGCAATAAATACTGAGTCTGAAATGGGTTGTCCCGGAGTCCAACTGTTCCATATAAGGTTTGGATAAGCTTGTGATGAACCATCCTTTTGAACTTCAACAACCGAATATTCTACCGTTTCTCTCCATCTTGGAAAATTGGCAAATACACGCCCTTCACTGTTAACAGTAACTCCGGTTACTTGTTGCCCCTTAAACTCAGTAACCTTTTCTGCAACGACAGGTGCATTTTTACAAGAATACAACAAGGATATTAACCCCATTAAAACGACGAATGATATAAATCTAATTTTGTTCATAAAATCCAATTAATAAGAAAATTAACTCAATTGATAATCATATCAATTTACAGAACAGAATAACTCCGTTAAATGTTTTTTATATCCATCTATTAGATTACTGATATACTCCGGTGTTCCATTTTTTTCCACATCATGAAAATGCATACTTTTTAATGGTTCCATAGCAACAAAGGCATTCATTCGGTGAAAACCAAATAACACCCCCTCATCTACACTTTTCTGTTGAAAAAACTCTCCTGGTAATGTAAATGCTGTTTCCGGAGCATTCCACGTAGTGGTAACCATGTATTTTTTACCGTGCATTAAACCTCCGGTTCCGTAATTAATAGCTGGATTGTCACTTTTACGACCATCACTTCGGTACATTCCCTTTCTGTGTCCTTCAGTAAATACCTTATCAAAATATTCCTTTAAAGTATATGGCATTCCCATCCACCAAATCGGGAAATGATATATAACTGCATCAGCCCACAAAAACTTATCAACTTCTTCCTCTACGTTATAAGGATTATTTATATCAACATATTTAAATTCAAATCCGTTTTCCTCAGCAAAAAACGACATATCAACTTTTAGTAATGAGGTATTTAACTCACCATTAGAATGGGCAAACTTTTTACCCCCGTACACTACAAATATTTTCTTCATTTTATATTTAATTTTTCTATTGTCTTATTTAATTAATATGAAATCCTATTATTAAAATCAGACTCATGCGAACAAAATACATTACTACAATCACCATTATTTTAATGTATTATTAAGAAATCATACTAATATACTTGTTTTGATATATAAACAGGTTTCGCGCAAATAAGTTATGTTCAGATCCTGTTATTAGGTATAACAATAATTAAAGTATCTTAAATTCCCATAAGTTATGCAGAAAGTATCAATAATAATCGAATTCTTGACAAGGTATTATCAAATTACCTGACACTTCAACGAACAGTTATTATTCTAATTTCATCCATTCGACATTTTAAAAAAATTATTTACGCAATTATTTACTTTAATTACACAAATAAATCCTACCAACTATAACTATCTGATAATATGCACAAACAAATCATTAACACATCAATTAAACTTTACGATTAAACCCTTTGAGAATTGAAAACGATTTGCTGATTCAAAATCTTTTCTACCTTTGCGGCCGATTACGGTAAATCTGGTTTATCAAATCAGATTGAAAGGGAATCAGGTGAAAATCCTGGACAGTACCCGCTGCTGTAAACTCCATTAAAAGGAAAGGCTCTTAAAGCCACTGTTTCAATAAAAAGAAATGGGAAGGCGTCTTTTCCGGAGTAAGTCAGAAGACCTGCCATAGTCACAAGTATCGTAGCTTTCGGGAATAAAAGTGAAGAGACAGACAGGATATTCTATGTAATTCATCCATCTTCTCATCTATCCTTATTGCTACCAATAGTTTAAATGTATAATATATTTTAAAGATGAATTATTTAAAACATCTCCTTATTGGAGGTTTTGCACTGAGCTTAGGGGTAGTAAAATTACAAGCACAAACCAGTGATACACTGATTGTGTTAACTGAAGTAAATATCACAGAAAATCGTTTATCGAATTTCAATGCCGGTAGTACTGTTTATCAACCAGACAAGGAGTTATTAGGTGAAAAATCCACCTTAGGATTAAATGAAGTACTGGAGTTTTTATCTCCAATGAATATTGATGCCTACGGAACAGGTTCTGCTAGTATTAACGCAAGGGGAGCCGGAAGTAACCGTACTCCTATTTTATGGAATGGTTTTAACCTTCAAAGTATTGCCAACGGTGCAACGGATATTTCTACTCTCCCTATGATTTTTTCGGATGACATAAAAATGGAAATGGGCGGAAACTCTGCTCTTTTTGGTAGCGGCGCCGTAGGTGGAGTTATTTATTTAGATAACAAAGCCAATTACAATAACGATAAAAATTCTTTTGTAACCATTAATGGAGGTAGTTTTGGCCGTTTTAACGGTGCATCAGGAATTCAGTATGGTACTAAAAATTACAGTGGAGCTATCCGTACTTTTTATTCACAGGCAGATAACGACTTTCCTTTTACAGGAGAGTATACATCAAGTGGTACAACAACTACTGTTGATCAGGATTTACCCAATGCCAATATGCATCAGTATGGTGTAATGTCTAATAATCATTTCAGACTTAAGAATGGACAAAACATCAGTGTTCATTTATGGTATCAGGATGTAAATAAACAAATTGCTCCTACGGTAAAGGTATTGGCTAAAGGAAGTACTTCAGATGCAGAGCAACGCGATAAAGCTTTTCGTGGAACAGCGGAATGGAAAGCTCCACTTAAAAACGGACTTGTAAGTGTTCGCACAGGATTATTTTCAACAAAAACTCATTACGAAAAACCTTCAACATCAAGTATTACAAATACAACAGGTTTAGCCTCTGTTAACGAAGCGGAGATGGATCTTAACTTTACAGATTGGTTAAAATGGAATTTGGGAGTTAATTATACATACGAAGAAACTGAATCAACATCGTATGAAGGTGAAAACAGCAGAAACAGATATGCTGTTTTTACTTCGTTTGGTATTAGTAATGCATCGAGTGGTACTTTTGTAAGTTTAAATGGTAGAGGTGAAAAAGCTGGAGATAGTGATTTTACAGTAACTGAAAACATTGGAGTTACTCAACAAATTATTTCGGGTTTATCAGCTAAAGCCAAAGCAGGAACCAGTTATCGCATTCCAACATTTAACGACTTATATTGGTATAGTGCAACTTCTATCGGTAATCCTGATTTACAGGCTGAAACAGGATTTAATTACGAAGCCGGATTACATTATCAAAAAACATTTGCTTCAACAAAACTGCAATTACAGGCTACATGGTACAACAACAGCTTAGAAAAATGGATAAGCTGGGGACAAAGAGAAGATGGCATCTGGACTGTTTACAATCAGGACAAAGCTGAGATTAAAGGAATTGAAATTCAGGCAAATGTGAATACAAACTTTAAAAAGGGATCAGCAGGACTGAACTTCAACTATACTAACCAGGATGCAATTGATCCTGATACAGATAAAGAATTAGCTTATGTGCCAAAATCAAAAGCCAATGCTGCTGTTTATGCTAAATACAGTAACTTCCGTTTGATGTATGCACATAGTTTTGTGAATGAAAGATACACTACGGCAAGTAACTCAACGCTAATGCCTAAATACGATCTTGGTAATCTTTCGTTAGAGAAACAGTTTGAAGGTAAAATCGATGCGATCCTTTCTTTTAAAGTGAATAACATTTGGGATAATCATTACGAGATACGTCAGTATTACCCTATGCCAGGACGTAATTTCGTCATCGGTCTTCAAATAAGCTTAAACTAATTATTTTACATGATTACATCTGCCAATTATAACTGGAAAGTAGCAATATCACTGGTAGTATTATTGCTACTTTCTTTTGTTGCCATATCCGTAGGACCAACAAAAATTACCATCTCACAAATCTGGATGAGTTTAACTCATTCGCAGGATGTTGATTTTGGAATAACTCAAACATTGTGGCAACTGCGATTACCCCGAATTGTAATGGCGCTATTGGCAGGCATGGCTCTTTCTGCATCGGGAGGAGCTTTTCAATCGGTATTTCGTAACCCAATGTCCGATCCTTATGTTTTGGGTATCTCATCTGGTGCTTCTGTTGGAGCAGCGATTGCCATTATTCTGGGATTAAGCTCTAAATTATTTGGCATTCCTTTCTTTGCCTTTTTAGGAGCAACATCGGCACTGGGGATTGTTTACTGGTTAGCTTTCAGCTTAAAACAGTCGGAACAAAACACACTTCTTTTAGCAGGTATAGCCATGAGTTTAATGCTGGGAGCCATTGTTTCATTACTGCTAGTAATTAACCGAGAGCAGATGGAGAGTATCTATTTCTGGATATTGGGTGGTTTTAACGCAGTAAGCTGGCAACAAATATATATCGTTGGACCAGTTGTTATCTTATCTATATTGCTGCTTTTTAATTATTGCAAAGATATGAACCTGCTTTCCATGGGTAACGAAACAGCTCACTCTTTAGGTATCAATGTAAAACAAAAGGTAGCCATCATCTTATTAATCTCAGCTTTATCGGTTTCTATAGTTGTTTCGTACAGCGGCGTGATTGGCTTTGTTGGATTGATTGTTCCGCATATGGTTCGTTTTGCCATTGGTGCAGACAACAGACGACTTCTTCCTCTGGCTGCTATATGGGGTGGAATATTTTTGATATTAGCCGATACCATTGCCCGAACGGTTATTCAACCCGGAGAGTTACCAGTAGGCAGTATCACTGCGTTATTTGGTGCACCCTATTTCTTTTTCATATTAATTAAAAAAAGCCGTCGCCATGTTTAAAGTAAATAAAGAACTCCAGGAGCAATCCATTGTGATGGAGTTTGAAAACATAAGCTTTAAGGTTGGTTCTAAAAAGATCCTGAACGAGGTATCTCACAACTTAAAAAAAGGATGCTTTTATAGTATAGCCGGATGCAATGGCTCGGGTAAAACAACATTGTTACAAACCTTACTTCAGATAAAAAAGGCCTCATCAGGTAAAATATATTTGCAGGATAAGGTTGAAAATAATGCGCATTACTTCAGTTATGTTCCTCAAAACACCCAGCTGGAATTTGACTTTACTGTTGAAGAAGTTGTAATGATGGGCAGATACCCTTACTATTCAGGAATAACTGGTCCGGGTAAAGAGGATAAAGAAAAGGTAAGTAAAGCTCTAAAGCTTACAGATATTGAACATTTAAGTAAACGTTTGGTAACTACACTAAGCGGTGGTGAACGTCAACGAGCTATTATTGCACGTGCTTTAGCTCAGGATACTCCTATTATGTTTTTGGATGAACCTGTATCACAACTGGATATTTACCATCAATTAGAAGTACTAAATCTACTAAGAGAAATAGTAGATACGCAAAATAAAACCATAGTAACTGTTCTCCACGATTTAAACCAGGTAAGTAAGTTTACCGATGAAGTAATGGTGATGGACAAAGGAGAAATTGCAGCCTACGGTCCCCCACACGAAGTTCTGTCACCATCATTATTAAAAGAAATATTCAGAGTAAATGCCGAATGGATATATTCTGAAGACCAAAAACCGCATCTGGTTTTTCATTACCACCACAACAAAAAATAAAAATTATGACACAAGGATTAGTAGTAGTAATTACTGGAAACGGAAAAGGAAAAACTACCTCAGCACTGGGTATGCTTATGCGAACTTTAGGCCATGATAAAAAACCCTGCATGATTCAGTTTATAAAATCATCGACCTCTGGTTATGGTGAAATTATGATGATGAACCGCTTAGGTATTGAAAACTATCAAGGCGGAGCAGGATTTACCTGGGTTGCTACTAAAGACGATACAAAATCAACGCTTTTATCTGCCTGGAAACTGGCTAAAGAAAAGATATTAAGTGATGGATACGATTTAATTGTTCTGGATGAGATTAACAATGCACTTTCTTTACCTAAAAAATTTGAAGAGCCTGTTATTTCTTATAAAGAGGTATTGGAAGTGATTAGAGAAATGAGACAAAAATACCCTGAACGTCATTTGGTTTTAACAGGTCGCTATGCATTGCCTGAGATTATTGAAGAGGCTGATTTGGTTTCTGAAGTCAATGTAATTAAACATCCTTACCAGAAGGGGATTAAAGCACAACCTTGTATTGAGTTTTAAATTAGTCTTTGCAAGAGAACCGAAATTCAGCAGTTTTCATGCAGCTACTATTTAAGAATAACATCAGTTAAGTTCACAATAAGTCACTAAATATTAAACAAGCAATGAGGATAGATAGATCAAGGAAGTTAAAGAGTTTTCTAATTATGTTGGTACTGACCTTGTTCCTATCAGCATGTAATCAGAATTGTAGTAATAATAAATCTGCCATTCATTTCGTCGACTCCAATGGAACTCAACTTGATTTAGATACAATACCACAACGTATCATTTCGTGCTCACCAGCCATTACCGAAGTGATGTTTGCATTGCATGATGATAACAGATTGGTTGGCAGAACGGATTATTGCAATTATCCTCCTGAAGTAGTGAATATATCTTCTATTGGCGGATTAAGAAATCCTTCATTAGAAAAAATGCTTTCGCTAAAACCTGATTTGGTATTGGCATCAACGCATTTTAAAAATGAAACAGCCAAGCAAATTGATCAATTGGGAATGCCTTTTGCCTGGCTTATGGATCAAAAATCGATTGAGGGAGCAGGTAGTTTAATTTTAAATATAGGAAAGCTTATTGGCAGTGAAGAAAAAGCTGATTCACTATGGAGATTTATTCAGGCAGATATTAAACACACGGTTGATTTAATTCCTAAATCAGCTAAAAAACCTACTGTTTATTATGTAGTTGGCTTTGGTAAAGGAGGTGACCATACTGCCGGAGGCAATACATTTATTTCTGAATTGATAAATAAAGCCGGAGGTATTAATATTGCTCAGGATGTAAAAGGATGGAATTACAATCTGGAGACTCTGATGCAAAAAGATCCGGATATTATTATTCTTCCTCCTACGCTAAAGGAGAGTTTTTGTCAACATGAACATTATAAGGAATTAAAGGCTGTTAAAAACAATCATGTTTATGCCGTAAATCATCATATGGTACAATTAAACGGTCCGCGTATTCATTTGGCGCTTCGTATATTTGCCGAGATATTTTATCCTGATGTAGACTTTAATTAGAGAAGGATATTTGAGATAATTAATTGCTCAGTGCTTACACACTGAGCTAAAAGATTTCGGACTCTCAGCCCGAAGATTTCTATTGAAGATCTGATTCTTTTTATTTCAACCATTGTTTGCGCGGATATTCATCCGTGCATTTTATTTTCTCCAAAGCAACATTTATAGGATTTGTAATCCGGTTTATTTGACCATGTATAATCTATCTGACAAACAAATAGATTCATCCATTTGAGATCTTCCACTCAAGCCGCTGGGCTTTTCATTTTTAGCGTGATCTAAAAACGGAAGCTAAAAATCCAAGGCCGATTCAAGTGTCTGACGTGTTCTGAAATAAGATAACACAAGAGAATCAATTTTGTATAACAACCACCCCGTCAGATATTCGTGCCTCATATCTGCCACCCCTCCTTTAATTAAGGCGGGGAATGTTTTAGGGGGAGTAAGAATTCTCTCTCGAAGGATACAACTTAATATGCTGTAAATAAAATTCTCCTACCAATGCGACTTCGCGTGTCCTCACGCGTTGATGGAAAAATATTTTCGCTCTAGCCACTGGGCTTTTCGTTTAAATAGTGACCAGAAGTAACTCATAAGAAACTAAATTGTCTTTACAGGATGCTGTTTTACTTGAAGAATAATACCTCAAGCCATGCCCTCTTATGTTCGTAAAGCGAATGTAATTCAATTGCAGTTTGTTAAAATGATGCCAGAGGCATCACATATTTATAGAACTATTCTATAATAGATAAATTGACTCCAGAGGAGTCACATGTAGGTAGATATTCTGATTGAGGTTTGACTCCGCTGGAGTCGATTTATGTCCATAACGTAATTCTATAAACATGTAACTACTCTGAGGTTAATAGATGAATACATGTTATTTACATCTTTTCGAATACTCAAGCTAAATACATATTAACAAAAAAGCTCAGCGCTTACACACTGAGCTATAATACTTCGGACTTTCAGCCCGAAGATTTTTATTGATGATGATTTGTGACTTTAGACTTTCGACTTTTGACTCTTGACTTTAGACTTTAGACTTTTGGCTTTAGACTTTAGACTTTTGACTCACTACCACTTATTCCAGTGCAAAATAGATTCATCCCATTTGTCTTTGGGTTGCTCTTCGCCAGTTGGATATCCTATTGCAATTACATTCAACGGTATTTTATCTGTTGGAATATTTAAAATGGTTTGAACTTCTAATTCACGATCTTTTATAGGATGAACACCAGTCCATACAGCACCTAATCCCATGCTCTCTGCAGCCAACAGAATGTTTTGTGTTGCCGCTGAACAATCCTGAACCCAATATGGCTGAGCATCACCATCCAGGGCTTTTGATAGATCTCCACATACCACAATTGCAGCTGTTGCTTGTTTTAACATCTTGGCATAAGGAAGAGTCTCTGCTAATTCATCCAATACAGCTCTATCCTGAATAGCCACATAAGCCCATGGACGTTTATCAACTGCCGTAGGCGCAGCCATACCTGCTTTAATCATCATGGTTAATTGTTCTTGCGATACTTTTTCTGAAGTATAATGACGTACACTTTTTCGATTGAAAATAGTTACCAGAGTTTCGTTTGTAATCATATCCAGATTGTATGAAGGTTCTTTACCATCTACTAGTGTTTTATAAACATCAAAAGGCTTTGCCAATCGTTTACCATAACCGTAGTAAAAGCTTTCTTCAAAGATTACTGGTTTTAGCTTTTCAATATCAACCTGCCCCCTATCATTTAACAGATTTACATCAACTTTGGTATCTATTACTTTACCTATAAACTGAACATGCGATCCTAAATGAAAAGTATCTGTAACTTCGCACTCAATAACAATAGGAAACTCACCAATATATGGAGCATTTACATAATCGCCTTTAACAGGAGTTAAACCAAGCTTCTTAAATTTATCTTCATCTCTACCTGAAATATTTCCAACATAATCAGTTTCAACCACAAATTTCTCAGAAGGAACATTAACAGTAAAACATCCTGTAGCAAGTATATTTTCATAGGTTTGTCTGGTTCTTTGTAGAGAAACTGCAATACTCAATGGATTAGAGTTGGCAATGCCAGTCCATGCGGCAGTCATTATATCCGGTTCTCCATCTTTACTATATGATCCAATCACCAAAGCAGGTTTTGGCATGATATAGCCTTTAACTCCAACAGATTTTTTCTCATTACCAGAATACTCAATATCAGCTTCAGAATGTTGCATCCCAGGTGCAGGTTTATCATGCGGAGGCTTGTCTCCGTGTTTATGGTGATGATCTCCTCCCCTTCGTTGGGTAAGTTGAATAACTAATACTACAATTACAATGGCTAATACAATATTTAATAGTGTGGATTTATTTTGCATGGCTATATTATTTTTTTGATTTTAATGAAGGAACTGAGTTAAGTAAACATCCGGTTGGACAAAGCTGACACCAGGGACGATTGAATACCAATGATAGTATAACAATCACCAATCCTGCAATAAGCATAATGTTAGATGCTACTGTAAACGAAAAAGCTTTAAAAGGCTCCATATCTGTTAGAGGTAAAGTAAAACCTAACAACAAGCTCACCCAAATAAAAGTAAGATATACAGAACGTAAGGTGACTTTAGAAATTTTTAATTGTAAACCTCGCTTTTTAAATGGTGATACCTTTGAAGCCAGAACCTGTAAAGCCCCCATTGGACATAAATAAGTACAATAATAGTTTTTATGACCGAGTAGTCCCATAGCAACAGCCAGTATTAATATAGCTATCAGCTCCCAGTTACTTTGCCATGGTAATCCTTTTACCAACCAATTATACAATGTTTCGGTTGATAGCATTTGTTTTAACCATAAACCAAATACTCCTAAAATGGCCACTAAATAATACCAGTAATATTTACGAAACCATTTTTTTAGCAACATACTTAACGATATTAATAATAGTATGATGGTTAATACCGGCTGTATAATTTGCTTGAAAGAAATACCCTGTCCTTGATAACGTATAGCCAGGTAGTTCCCCATGGTTTTTTGAACCGTTTTAATAATAGCGTTACTACTATAAGTGGCTCCTGTTATGGCATCAACAGATTTTAATGCAGTAATCGTATCTATGGGCAAATCATTCCATGATTCAAAAATTCCCTTCTGAGCTATATGATCAATATACTCAGGAGATTCTTCATTTTGCAAAAGCTGAACATTGGTAATAACATTCTCCTTATTAAAATAAATCATTAAAGGAGTTTCTCCGGCATAACCCTGAAATTTAGCATCAAAGTTTCTTGAATATAAAGCTTTTGAAATAACATTATCTTCCTCATCAAGAATAGAAATACTATTGTCGGAATTTTCTTCAAGCGCAGTAGCGTCTGAAACTACTTTTTGAATATCGCTTAATGAGTAGGTGACTTCTTCCTGTGGTTTTAACCATTCAAAAGTAGCCCCTCCCCTAATGGCTACAGCCACCAGAATCAGAATAACAACAATACAATTGTATATGCTGTTAGCAGATAACTTTTTGGTCATTTTAGTTTGTTTATTGGTATGTGATATTTGTCTACGGGATAGCAAACAAAGTTATTTTTTAGGAGAAATAAAACTTAGTGATCTCAATTAACAACGCATTAACAAGATAAAGGGAGTTTATTCCATACTTACATAGATAAAACTTTTAAGTACTGTAAATAAAATTTCTATTGTTTGCGCGGATATTCATCCGTGCATTTTATTTTCTCCAAAGTAACATTGATAGGATTTGTAATCCGGTTTATTTTACCATATATAATCTATCTGAAAAACAAACAAACCCAATGCTACAGCGCGTGTCCTCACACGTTGATTGAATAATATTTTCGCTCAAGCCGCTGGCTCTTCATTTTTGGCTTAGCCCAAAAACGGGAAGCAAAAAACCCAAGGCTGCACCTGCTTCTCTCATAAAACTACAATCCTTACGTCGAAAGCGCTGAACTCATCCTTTCGTGCCTCAAGGACTCAAACAGCACCGCTTTTATTGACTGCAGAATCTTGTTTTATGGTTCACCAGCTGAGGCCATTCATTCCATACTTACATAGATAACATATGGTTTAAATTATACATTTTCAACTTATGAAGTATGGAATAAGTGCGGTGGCCTGTTCAATTGACCCGGGCCGGAGTTGGCGGGACGCAGACGAATGCGGGTGATAATTGCCTTGTGTGATGGCAAAAATTCGTCAAGGATGTGGGTGGAAGGATAAATTGAACTAGAGTTTTTGGTTCTTTTGGGGCAATGCCAAAAGAATAAAGAAACAGCACCGCTTTTACCAACTGCAGAATCTTGTTTTATGGTTCACCAGCTGAGGCCATTCATTCCACACTTACATAGATGACATTTGGTTTAATTTATAAAATTACAGCTTATAAAGTATAGAATAAGCGCGTTGGCCGGTTCAATTGGCCCGGGCCGGCGGTGGCGGGACGCAGGCGAATGCGGACGATAATTGCCCTATGAGATGGCAAAATTCGTCAAGGATGTGGGTGAAAGGATATAATAAACTAGACTTTACTATTCTTTTATGATGATCACCAATGTTTCTCTCTTACGAGTTTAATAGTTTAGTTAAAATATACCGAAAGTCTGTTAATAATTACAGATGTTTATGTCTTTTATTATAAATCTTTGTATCAATAAAAATAATAAAACATGAAAACAAGATTAAAAGACAAATTAAAAAAGGTACAAGATACTTTTAACATCATTGAAAAACAATTAGTAACTCCCCGATATTTACAGTTAATTGTTAAGGGATCAGAAGATGCAGAAACTAAAAATTTTGCAATTGGCACGAAAGTAAAGCTTCGTACTGATAAAGAAATCAAAGTACAAGAAGATATTAAAGGCGCATCACAAAATAGAAGATTCCTTGTAACAGGTATTGATAAGGAAAACAAAAAAATTACTATCGAAACCTTAAGTGCAACAGAAAATGATCCTTTTATTTTAGAATTAATGGATGATAAAATGCAAGTTGTCTACTTAAAATGTAAATGTAATAATGGCGAAAGGGCAGTAAAAGATAAACATGGTATACATAACCACAAGCATCATGGAAAGCATAAACGCCATCATGAATCACTACTTGAAGACAAAACATATTCACATCATCAAATGAAACATCATGCATCAAAAAAGAAACAACATTCTCAACATGAAGCAGTCTCATATAGAAGACATAGCAAAATAAAGCATCCTCATTTCAACTGATTTAAATGAAGAAAGTAGTTTTTATTCTGATCCTGATATTAACAGGTTCATTAACTTATTCTAATAAAATAGCAGAAGTTAAAAACATGGCAACCGAAATTAACTTATCACAAGCACAGGAATTATTAAATTTTGGAATTGACATTGCAAATCATAAAAATCTGTCATTATCAATTGCTGTTGTAGATGCAAGTGGATATTTGATATGTTTTTCAAAAATGGATGATGCAGCCCTGGTTACCATTGATGTGGCAATTGGAAAAGCCAAGACTGCAGCTTTTTTGAAGGCTCCATCAAAAGTTTTTGAAGATAAAGTTAATGCCGGAGAAACAGCGATGCTTTCAGTTCCCAATATTTTACCGCTACAGGGAGGCATTCCTATTATAGTAAACAATAAGGTTATTGGAGCAATTGGTGTTAGCGGATCAACTGGTAACACAGATAATGAAATAGCTGAAGCCATTGTTTCCTTCTTTAATAATCAACAAAAAAAACAGTAATGCTAAACAATTTAAAAGATAAAAAGGTACTAATAATAGGTGGAACCTCTGGAATTGGTAAGGAAATTGCATTACAGGCAGGAGCATTAGGTGCAGAATTAATTATAACCGGAAGAACACCAGAAAACATTGAACAGACAGAAAAAGAACTTTCCGAAAAAGGATTTTCATATAAAATAATACACTTTGAAGCATATGACTCTCAATCTGTAACTGATCTTTTCAAGGAGATAAAAACCATTGATCATCTGGTTTCTATGATTGGAGATGTTATGGGGGGAGGTTTCTTAACTTCGGATTTAGAAACCATAAAGCATGTGGTTAATTCTAAGTTTTATATAAACCTTGATATATGCCGCTCTGCATCAGGCAAAATTAATAAAGGAGGCAGCATAACGTTAACATCTGGATCTGGTCGTCATCCGCATGAGGCTTCAGCTAGCTTTATAGGCAACCAGAATATCCAACTATTAATTGAGAGTTTAGCTATTGAGATGGCTCCTGATATAAGAGTTAATACTGTTGCTCCTTTCTGGATGGACACTCCATTCTGGAGAAAGATGAATAAAGATGAAAAAGAGAATATAAAATCCAACTTATCTTCTGTTATTCCTTTGCAAAGAACAGCTCTTGTTGAGGAGGTAGCATTTGCCTATATTTTTCTTATGCTGAATACATTTGTTACCGGCCAAAAGATAGCAGTAGATGGAGGTATCATGTTATCTTAATTAAAATAAGAACTTGTATTAAATATAAATACTATAGTTATGAACATTAAAATTGGAATTGTAGTAGGATCACTTAGAAAGGAATCCTACTCAAAAAAAATAGCGAAAGCAGTTTTAGATATGGCTCCTAAAGGTTATGATTTTCAAATTATATCATTAGATAACCTTGTTGTTTACAATCAGGATTTTGATGATGAAGATCGGGTACCTGAATCATACACAATATTTAGGGAAGAAGTTAAATCTACTGAAGGAATAATTTTTATTACTCCTGAATATAACCGTTCTGTTCCCGGGGTATTGAAAAATGCCATTGATGTAGGATCAAGACCTTATGGTAAAAGTGTTTGGAATGGAAAACCTTCCGCAGTTATAAGTAATTCTCCGGGAAATTTGGCTGCCTTTGGAGCTAATCATCATTTAAGACAAAGTCTGGTGGTTTTAAATGTTCCTGTAATGCAACAGCCTGAAGTTTATCTGGCACATATTAATGAATCTTTTGATGAATCTGGAAATATTACAGACAACCGAACAAAAGATATACTTCAGAAAGCAGTTGATGCATACATTGTTTGGTTTAACAATAATATTTCAAAATAAATTATAAACACATACATCTGAACGTAGAGACTGAGCTAAAATCCTTCGAAGCTTTAATCTAATGCTTCATATTAATGTATTTAAAATCATATGATTTTTGTAATACAACCACCCCATCTGATTTTCGTGCCTCATATCTGCCACTCCTCCTTTAATTAAGCCGAGAAATGTTTTAGGGAGAATAATAATCCTCTTTCAAATGATACAACTTACTATGCTGTAAATAAAACTCTCCTCCTTACAAAGGAAGTATGAAGGGAAGTGGTTTTAAACCCAAACCACGCAATGCTACAGTGCGTGTCCTCAAGTGTAGATTGAACAATATTTTCGCTCAAGCCTCTGGGCTCTTCATTTTTGGCTTAGCCCAAAAACAAAGCAAAAAACCCAAGGCTGCACCTGCTTCTCTCATAAAACTACGATCCTTACGTCGAAAGCGCTGAACTCATCCTTTCGTTCCTCAAGGATTCAAACAGCACCGCTTTTGCCGACTGCAGAATCTTGTTTTATGGATCACCAGCTGAGGCCATTCATTCCATACTTACAAAAGGTAACATATGGTTTAATTTATAAAAATACAGCTTATAAAGTATGGAATAAGTGCGGTGGCCGGTTCAATTGGCCCGGGCCAGCATTGGAGGGACGCAGGCGAATGCGGGTGACATTAGCCTTGTGTGATGGCAAAAATTCGTCAAGGATGTGGGTGGAAGGATTAATTGAACTAGACTTTTTGGTTCTTTTGGGGCAATGCCAAAAGAAAATTATACGTTTATTACATGAAATATAGAAATATGCATTGACAGAGCTTAAATAGGAAGATGCAAGTGTACAACCTATCTGAAATATTTTAGATTCTAAATTGCAGATGCAATTTCTTATCTGAAGAAATTTAGGAAGGAAAATGCAGGTGCAATTTCCTATATGAAATATTTTAGATACTAAATTGTTGATGCAATTTCCTATCTGAAGAAATTTAGGAAGGAAAATGCAGATGCAAAACCTATATGAAATATTTTAGATACTAAATTGTTGATGCAATTTCCTATCTGAAGAAATTTTGAAAGGAAAATGCAGATGCAAAACCTATATGAAATATTTTAGATATAAAATTGTTGATGCAATTTCTTATCTGATGAAATTTAGGAAGGAAAATGCAGGTGCAATTACCTATATGAAATATTTTAGATATAAAATTGTTGATGCAATTTCTTATCTGAAGAAATTTAGGAAGGAAAATGCAAGTGCAAAACCTATCTGAATTATTTTTGATACTATATTGTTGATGCAATTTCTTATCTGAATAAATTTAGGAAGGAAAATGCAGGTGCAATTACCTATATGAAATATTTTAGATATAAAATTGTTGATGCAATTTCCTATTTAAAAAAATTTAGAAAGGAAAATGCTGGTACAATTGAAGAAGCCGATATTCAAGAAACTAAATCCATTGTCAACCTTATCAATAAAATGACTTCAAGAAAGCTCTCATTCCTAATTTTAATTCTTATTGCATTAACAAGTTGTAATAAGAATCCTCAATCTGAAGAAAAGATTATAAGTGATATCTTTCCTCAATTAATTGATAGTCTACATATAAAATGGAATCCTCTTCCTTTGCCCCCACCTCAGCCTATTTTTGATAAGGACTCTAAACTTGTTGGCGTGGACTCAATTAATATGAAACAGATTATAACAGAACATCAAAAATATCTGGACAGATTAGATTCAATTGATTCAAGAACACTCATTGTAATAACCGATACTTGCTTTATAATAAACTGCGATGATTTAACATCCATTACTTATAGCAATGATGATTTAGTCTGTAAACTCATAATACTGAATGAAAGCAAAAAAAATGTATCGCAACAGTTAAATCCAGATAAAATAAATATCCCAAATGATTTCAAACTTATTAAAAAAGAGGATTCAAATATTTGGACTACCCTTAGAAACCGAAAATTTGCCGGACTACTTGAATTTTCAAAAATATATCAACTAGAAAATAATGATTTTGGTTTACTGCAAGTTAATTACTATTACAATGAACTAAACGGATATAGTTACTTTATAATTATTGAAAAGTTTGAAGGAAAATGGCAAATAAATAAACTATTCAGGAATTGGGAAACATAGAAAGTTTGCTTACCAACAAATATTAAATTACCAGTATTAAAACAGTATATTATATTTACATCTTATAAATATTCAGATGAATATCCTCAAGGCCAAATACTAAAGATTTAATATGAGATCAACATTAATCATTACAATAGTTGTTATTTCAGTAATTAAGGCAAATGCTACATCATTTCGAGATGTAACTCTAAAAGAGCTGATAATGAAGTCTGAGATGATAGTTTATGGAGTTGTAACTGAATCATCTCGTTTGGATTGTACAATACGAATTCCTGATTTTAAGAAGTATGAATCAACCGGAAATGTAACTTATAAGGCAAGTATCAAACTTATTCAACAATTTAAATCTCAAACAGATAAAGAAATAATTCAAATTGGTTATTCACATGGACCAAAGAGCTCTTATCCAGTCTATAATACAGGTGATACTGTGTTAGTTTTTTTGAAGTATAATCAAAAAGAAAATTTTTATTTGACAATTTCACCTTGGGCAGGTACGAAAAAAATTGGAACAGATATTTTCAACACTTATTCAAAAAGAATAAATGAATTATTAAACAACTTACCATTAAATGAAAAAAGTGAATTCATAAATGAATGGCTGGTTAAGTGTGCAGAAAACTATAATACTTCGTGGAATGGTGCCCTGGAACTTAATAAAGAATATACTTGTATTAACTATGACAGTATTGATTTGGTAAAAATCAATTTAAATGAAAAACAAAAGTTAAGACTAAAAAAGGCATTGCTTTCCTTTGAAAGAATAAATTATAGTCATATAGAATTATTAAATCAGGTCATATCATTTGGCGAAATAAATGGATTGAAAGAGTATTGCTTAACCAATTTGAAACAAATAGATAAACCGAATTTATGGTTGGGTTATGATATAATGAAAGCAGTTTATAAAATTGATCCCAAAAGAAAGTATAAGAGGTTAATCAATCAATTTTTAAAAACATCATGGTTAATGGACCATAAAAAGAAATTGGTAAAACAAACAGATATAATTAGCAAATATATTATTGAATTAGAAAAATCAGATTATACAACCTTCCACCAAACTAACCCATCTCATGAAAAAGCGCTCTATTCTCTTTTATATTCCCCTGCAGACCGCATAAATTCTGCAGTATTATAGTTATTTCTATTGAATATTTAGTTTTTGCTTATACTTTTGCCGGACAAACAAATTAAATAAATATAATATTATGACTATACCTGTTGGATTAAAGGCTGAAAAAGAAATAACTGTTGAAGTAAAAGATACTGCTAAAGTACTTGGTTCTGGAGGATTAGATGTGTATGGCACTCCTGCAATGATTGCGCTAATGGAAAATGTGGCTATGACTATGATTGGTTCTTATTTACCTGAAGGTGGTGATTCTGTTGGTATTAAAATGAATGCTGATCATATGAAAGCTTCTCCTGTTGGTGCTAAAATTAAGTGCGAAGCAACTATCTCAGAAGTTGACGGAAGAAAAATATCTTACGAAATTGTATGTACTGATGAATCTGGTGCTACTATTGGTAAGGCTTCTCACGACAGGTTTGTTGTTGATGTGGAAAGATTTTTAAGTAAGTTGTAATACAACCACCCCGTCAGATATTCGTACCTCATATCTGCCACCTCTCCTTTAATTAAGGCTGGGAATGTTTTAGAAGGAGATACAATTATCTTTCGAAGGTTACAACTTAGTATGTTGTAAATATAATTCTCCTCCTTACAAAGGAGGAGTACACGAGGCACGAGGGGGAGGTGGTTTTTATAAATGAAATATTATTATTCGCTCTAGCCGCGGGGCTCTTCATTTTTAGCTTGATCTAAAAACAAAGCAAAAACATCAAGGCTGCACCTGCTTCTCTCATAAAACTACGATTCTTACGTCGAAAGCGCTGAACTCATCCTTTCGTACCTCAAGGATTCAAACAGCACCGTTTTTATCGACTACAGAATCTTGTTTTATGGTTCACCAGCTGAGGCCATTCATTCCATACTTACATAGATAACATGTGGTTTAAATTATACATTTACAACTTATGAAGTATGGGAAAGGCGCGTTGGCCGGTTCAATTGACTGACTTGTTCTGAAATAGGCTTACACAAGAGAATGATTTTTGTAAAACAACCACCCCGTCAGATATTCGTGCCTCATATCTGCCACCCCTCCTTTTTTAAGGCTGGGAATGTTTTATAGGGAGATACAATTATCTTATGAAGGTTACAACTTAGTATGCTGTAAATAAAGTTCTCCTCCCAATGCTACTGCGTGTGTCCTCACGAGTTGATTGAATAACTACTTTTAGGAAGAGATATTTTAATTCCAAACATCTAAACTCTAGTAATAATTGTAATATTTAAGCGGATCGCCACAAGATAGTGTGAATTCCGTTAGTTCAGGCTGTAAGTCTGAGACTATTTTCTTAAGTTTCAGGCCTTCAGCCTGAGATTTACAAAGAACCTTTTACAAGGGGCGTTGCCCCTTGCTGGTATGTTTTAGGCTTTCAGCCTATACTATGTTATAGAATTAAAGACCTGACTTCTGCTTGATTTAATTCTGAGAGAGAAAACATGTGGTTTAAATTATACATTTACAACTTATGAAGTATGGAAAAGGTGCGTTGGCCAGTTCAATTGGCCCGGGCCGGCGGTGGCGGGACGCAGGCGAATGCGGGTGATATTGGCCTTGTATGATGGCAAAAATTCGTCAAGGATGTGGGGAGAAGGATTAATTGAACTAGACTTTTTGGTTCTTTTTTGGCGATGAAAAAAGAATAAATAAAACAGCAACGCTTTTATCGACTACAGAATCTTGTTTTATGGTTCACCAGCTGAGGCCTTTCATTCCATACTTACAAAAGATACAACTTAGTATGCTGTAAATAGAAAAGGGAATGACTTACAACTATTTAATTCTGCAAAACCCCAAATTAAATAATAGTCAAAGTCACTCCCTATATAGGAAATATTACGATCGTAAACTTTTAGTTTAGCACCTTCTCATATTTTTCTACATGTAATTCTTTTACTGCATCCTGTGTTTTATTTTTTAGTGCAAACCGATCAAAGATCAGATATAAAACAGGCACAACAAGAAAGGACAAAAACATAGATCCGGTTAATCCACCTATCAATACCCATCCTAAACTTGATTTCCATTCAGCTCCTGCACCAGCTGATAAAGCCAAGGGTAGCAAACCTACAATTAACGAAAGATTGGTCATTAAAATAGGACGGTAACGAACTGCTGTTGCTGTTTTTATGGCATCAACTACTTTTTTACCTTCACCTTGTAATTCATTGGCAAAGTCTACTACAAGAATGGCATTTTTTGCAACCAATCCCATAAGCATAATAATACCCATTATAGAGAACAGACTTAAACTTTTGCCTGCCAATCCTAATGCAAGTAAGGCACCAATTAAACTTAATGGTAACGAGAGCATCACCACTAAAGGATAAACATAACTGTCATACAATCCTACCATAATTAAATACATGAATATTACCGAAGCTAACAGAGCAATTAACAAACTGCCAAAAGAATCAGACTGCTGTTCCATATCGCCGGCATAATAAATATCAACACCTGCCGGCATATCTATTTCGGCTAGTTTTTCTTTTAACTCAGCTCCTACAGTACCAATGGTTTTACCAATGATATTACCCGTAATTTTAACCGAAGGAATTTTATTAAATCGAGATAATTCAGAGGGACTCTCTCCTTCTGTTATATCAGCAACCTGTGATAGTTTAACCAATTGCCCTTTGGCATTTTTAAAAGATATATTTTCAATATCTGCTTTGTTTTCTTTATCAAACTCATCTAAAGAAATATAAATATCGTATTCATTATTTCCATCACGATAGGTTAAATCCCTATTCCCTTCGTAAGCCATATACATCTGCGATCCTATTTCTCCAATCGTTAATCCCATCTTCGAAAGTTTATCGCGATTAAAATTCACCACATATTCCTTGCTCCCCTCTTCTACCGACGATTTAATATCTCCAGTACCTCCAATACTATTTAAAACCGCAGTAACTTTTTTGCTGTATTCAACAGCATCTTCAAAATGTACACTTCTTACATATATTTCAAGAGGAGTACTTGTATTACCTAGCATACTTATTTCGCTGGTACTAAATTTTGGTCCTGAGAAAGTAGAAATTAAATCGTTTCTCATTTTTATCGACAATAATTTAGTACTCATATCCCTATCCTTTATATCTACCAGTTTTACAACAAACTCTGCAGCATAGGGAGTTTCAACAACCGACAAACCACTACCTCTTGAACCTACCTTAGTATAAATCAAGTTTACTTCCGGATTCTTTAATAATTGTCGTTCCACTTTAGCACAATAAGCATTGGTTTGTTCTAATGTAGATGATTTATCCAATTCCATCACCATAACAAATTCTCCCCTGTCGCCGGCATCCATAAACTCAGCCTGAATATATCCTCCACCAACAAGGTAAAAAGACCCAAACAGTAATATGGTACAAACAATAATACTTATGATTTTATGTTTTAATACTACATCCAAAATAGACATGAGGCCCTTTTCTGTAGTATCAACTATTCTTTCAAATCCTTTTAAGAATTTATCAAACCCACTGTTTTTCCATACTTTTAACTTTCCAAAACGAGATGTTAGTAAAGGCACCAGTGTAAAGGAAACCAACAAGCTAATTAAGATAGAAACAACAATGGTTAATGAGAATGATCGTAGTAACTGACCTGTAATTCCGGCTGTTAATCCCACCGGCAAAAACACGGCAATTAAAACCAGGGTAATTGAAATAACAGTTAAACCAATTTCTTTTGTGGCATCCAGTGAAGCCTGAATTCGTGATTTACCCATTTCAAGATGTCGGTAAATATTTTCAAGAACCACAATGGCATCATCAACAATAGACCCAATTACAATTGAAAGAGCCAATAAGGTTAACAGGTTTAATGAAAAGCCAAACAGGTAAAAGAATAAAAATGTAGATACAACTGAAGTTGGAATGGATACCAAAATAAAAATCAGGTTTCGGAATGTATGTAAGAACAATAACATTGTTATTGATACTAAAATGATAGCAAAGATTAAATCCTTCATTACACTATCAATGGCATCTTTAGTAAAATCAGAGGTATCGGTTGCAATAATAAATTTAAGATTTCTGGTTTTATACTGATCCTGAGGATGTAAAATAAACACTGTCTGTAAGCAACAAATTATTAATATTGTGACTTATGGCAGAAAAGAAAAAAGAATCCCCAGAATATATTGCAATGCGGGATTTAGCTCTTAGTCAATTAAAGAGCGGAAAATCATTAACAGGAGAAGGAGGTGTTTTTGCACCCATTATTAAAGAATTTCTAGAAAGTGCTCTTTCCGCAGAGATGGAGTGTCATTTAGATGAAGAAGAACGTAGTATTGGGAATAAACGTAATGGCAAAAGCTCCAAAACCTTAAAAACTTCATCTGGAGAAATAACTATTGAAACACCACAAGATCGGCATAGTAGCTTTGAACCCCAGATAGTAAAAAAGCGAGAAACCATATTGGCAGATAATCTTGCACCACAGATTATCGGACTTTATGGTCGAGGAATGAGTTTGCGTGATATTTCCATCCACATACAAGAGATGTATGATGTTGAAATATCAGCAACAACACTAAGTGAGATTACAGACAGAGTTATCCCACAAGTAAAAGAATGGCAAAATAGGCCGCTGGATGAAGTCTATCCAATTGTTTGGATGGATGCTATGCATTATAAAGTAAGGGATGGTGGAAAAGTTACCTCCAGAGCAGTTTACAATATATTAGCAATTAATAAAGAAGGCCGCAAAGAACTTATCGGTATGTATATTTCCGAAAGTGAAGGGGCAAACTTCTGGTTATCTGTATTAACTGATTTAAAAAGCCGTGGGGTAAAAGATATACTTATCGCATGCACTGATAATCTTAAAGGTTTTTCAGATGCCATACTAAGCATTTATCCCGAAACGGAAATACAAAAATGTGTAATTCATCAAATTAGAAATTCACTGAAGTATGTTGCCTCAAAAGATCAAAAAACGTTCATGAAAGATCTTAAAAAGGTTTATCAATCAGCAACAAAGAGCCAAGCCGAGATGGAACTTCTTAACCTTGAAGAAGCATGGGGTAAAAAGTATCCTATAGTCATAAAATCATGGCATGAGAACTGGGAAGAATTAACAACGTATTTTCAATATGATGAGCATATTAGAAAGATAATTTACACGACTAATGCTGTGGAAGGTTTTCATCGTCAAATTCGTAAAGTAACTAAAACTAAAGGAGCATTTCCTAGTGATATGGCATTAATGAAGTTGATCTACCTGGCTACTGAAAATATCTCTAAAAAATGGACTCAGCCTGTTCGTAATTGGGGATTAACCATTCAGCAGTTTTGCATAAAATTTGGAGATCGTATGAAAATTGATTTGTAATCAACCAACTCAAAAAAGCAAAAGTAGGTAGATTACAGAACCCGTCAAGGGTATATGAATGGCTTCGTACCTCAGCCACCCTTGACAGAACCTGAAATCTTCTCAATAAAGCTTTTGAGAATTGGTTTTAAGAAAAAAGATAATTTAATTTGAATAATCTAAATCAATCAGACAGAGTTATACTTACATATCCCTGATCCTCAAAAGTGGCCAATACTTTTTTTACATCCTTACTTATTTCTACAGCATTACCTTCTTTTTGCTTTTGAATATTTATTCCAATTGTAGGTAAACCATTTAATCGTGCTGTTTGTGATGATTCTTTAGCACCATCAACCACTGAAGCAATATCTTTCAATTTTATAACACTCCCCGACTTTGTTCCTCCAACAATCAGGTTTCTGATCTCATCAAGGTTTGTAAATTTCCCTGATAATCGTACAATATGCTTACTGGTTTGATCTTTTACTTTACCTGTAGGAAAATCAATATTAGACGCATTGATAATTTGTTGTACTTGTAAAAGGGACAAATTATACTGAGCTAATTTTTCTGCGTTTACCTTAATTTCAATCTGACGTTCATTTCCTCCTACCAAATCAACTTTAGCAACACCAGAAATCTGAGCCAATTGTGTTTTTACTTCATCATTTACAAGATCATAAAACTCCTGATCAGGAATATCCGCATTGGCGGCAATATTCATAATAGGAAAGCTGTTCACATCGAACTTCATAAACTGAGGATCCTCGCACTGCTCAGGCAAATCCTGTTTAATAGCATTTACTTTTCTTTCACATTCCTGTAATGCCAAATCGGGATTAATATCATCATTGTACTCAATGGTTACAATAGATACACTTTCAAATGACTGAGAGTTTATTTTATCAATTCCCTCTAAAGCCGAAATGGCCTCTTCTACCTTTTTAGTCACAGAACTCTCAACTTCAGAAGGTGATGCTCCGGGATATACTGTGGTTACAACATTTACCGGCACTTCCATATTAGGTGTCAGCTCCTGATTTAATAAGCTATAACAGAAAATCCCGGCTAATGCTAATATGGTAAACAATACCACAGGAATGGTGGTACGTTTAATTGATATATCTGATATTTTCATTTTTTAATTGGTATAAAATATTAATTATAAAGCCCAAAGACTTATCAAATGAATTAATTCACAACCACAACTTCATCTCCATCGTTAAGATTAAGCTGACCACTCACTATCACAGATTCATTTCCTGTAAGACCTTTCAACACTTCTACTTTTTCATTATTTCCATCACCAATTACCAATGATCGTTTTAAAGCTCTGTTATTTTCTACGATGTAAACCTCAGGTTTAATCATACTCCCTACAATCGCTTTTTTGTTAATTAAAAGGTGTTCTTCATGCATAACAGGTATTTCAACCTCTGCAAACATTCCGGACTTAAGCTTAGGCTGAACATTGTTATTCAGTTCTACTTCAACATTAAACTTCATGGCATCATTAGCTTTCTCAGCAATGGAACTTATAATTCCTTTATATGATTTATCCGGAAATACAGAAACAAACACATTTACTTCTTGTCCTAATTTTACTTTATAAACCTGTTGCTCACTAACTTCAACATTCATTTTTAAAGATGAATTATTTACAATTTCACAAACTTTTGCACCACCAGTTAAAAGTTGTCCTGTTGTTATAAAATCATTATTAATATATCCTGAAATAGGCGCTTTTATGGCAGTATTATCTAAAGACTTACGAGCATTAATTAAATCTGCTTTTGCTTTTTTATAACCTATAATTGTTTGTTCCAAATCTCTCTTAGCCACAGCATTTTCTTTGGCCAAACGTGTTAAGCGCTCAACATCTTTTGCATACTGATCGTAATTAGCTTCGGCCAATAACACATTGGCAGCAATCACTTCATCATCCACTTTAACAATCACTTCTCCTTTATAAACCCTGTCTCCTTTTTTCTTGTAAACATGTGTTATTTTCCCTTGAGTTTCTGACAATAACATCAATGATTCATAGGCTTCTAATACACTTGATACTTTAACATCTTGTTGTAATACACCAGAACTAACTTTCTCAAACGAAACAGGTATCTTCTCTACCGTTTGCTGTGCATATTTTACATTTGCAGCAACTGTAGCCTTGTTACTTCTTAGTTGAAATAACATTAGTACTACAACTACTACCACTATAATTGCGATTATTATTCTTGTAACTTTTGTCTTCATCTCTAGATATTATTTTTTTATTGTATTAAGCAATATGGAACTTGTTCATTATTATAAATGTGGGAAGGCTATAATAATTAGTACTTATTCCATATTGCTTTTCTACCTAACTTACACTGTTTCTTTTTAGTTATTAATCATCTGCTTAATATTCCCTGAAGCTTTAAGCATCTTTACTTCTGCAGTTTTACATTTAATAATCTGCTGGTTGTAAGAGTTATCTGCCTGAAGGAAATCGTTATTTACATTTAACAGATCGGCCAATGAAGCCATACCTTCTTTATACTGCATTAAAGTCTGATCATATACTCTTTGCGCTAAATCCTTGTTTTCTTTTTGAACATTAAGCAATTGTGATGCAGTTTGATAATCAGACACAGCACTGGTATAATCAATAGTTAATAACCTTTTATTCTTTTCAATATCTTCTAGCAGTTGAGCTCGTTGAACCTTATATTGTTTTACTTTATAATGATTAGATCCGGAAGTAAATAATGGAATAGTTAAGTTTAACCCTATAGTACTCATATTACTGAAATCTTCAGGTTTTGATTCTGAACCATAATAAGAGTAATCCAACTGAGCAAAAGCAGCCAATGTTGGGTAATATTCTGCCTGAGCAGATTTTACCTGACCAGCATAAACTTCATCTTGCTTTAAAAGTGCTTTATATGCAGTTACATTTTCAATATCAAAACCTAACTCTGGTCTTATCTTAACTGAATTTGCTATGTAAGCAGTATCAATGGTTATTGTGCTGTCGGAAGGCATCCCAGCTAAAGCTTTGATGTAGTCCTTTTGAATTCCAATAGCATTTTTTACTGACTGAATACTGGTTTCGAAATTGACTAATGAGACTTTAACCCGATTCAATTCAGTTTGTACAACCATATCATTTTCATAAGATAGCTGCACTACCCTGTATAGCTCCTCAAGGTTTTCTTTTGATTTAACTAATGACTGTAACTGCATTATTAATGAACCTGCCTGAAAGTAATTATTAGAAACTTCAGAAATAACATCCTCGTCACTTTGATCTTTCATAATATCATACAGCTCACGAGTTTTTCGGGTTAACTTTAAACCTACCCAGTACGATTGACTATAGATTAATTGTGTAATTTGAGCCCCAACACTTGCCATATACAGGTTATCCATCCCACCCAACATTTGACCAATACCATCGGCCTGATCTTCTGAAACCAATCCGCTTAAACCTTCTAATGATGAAGTAAGATCTCCTAGTTTCATTTTGCTGTAACTTCCGCTTCCTTCAATCTGAGGTAAACCCTGACCTAATGTTTCACGATATTTATATAAAGCTTCATCTTGTTTAAGCCCAGCTTTCTTAATATCATGACTATGCTCCAATGCATAATTGATTAGTTTTTTTAAGTCTTGTTGAGCATATGAAGAAAATCCACATGCAAAAAACAAACAACAACTGACCAAGCCCATTCTTGCAACTTTCGAAAAAGACACTGTTGGTGAATAAAAAATTCTACTTATGAAAGTTTCCCCTTTCCCTTTTCTGTCTCCCTTCATTTTATTTCTCTTATTTTAAAATCCGATGCAAAAATGAATCAGAAACATCTCATTTAAAATTGAAAACAATGTCAAGCAAACAATTTAAAGCGGGGAATTAAATATTTAAAGGGTGAAATTAATTTGATCTGAAACGATATATATGTTTACATCTCGACAGTTAGTGTTTTCAGCCTGAGATTGTTCTTATTCTGTTTCCTTTTATGACTTACTTTCGGGCAACAATCAGCCATATTCCCCTTCCTCATGCCAAAGCTGGCCCAGTCCAATTGTTCCGACCACTACGTTTGGTCCGATATTCCATAGGTTGTAATTGTATAATTTATTCCAGCTGTTTTCTCTCTTATTATTAAATTTGGATGAAGTCAAGGCTTTAATTCAATAACAAAGCATAGGCTGAAAGCCTAAGACATACCAGCAAGAGGCAACGCCCCTTGTAAATGGTTCTATGTAAATCTCAGGCTGAAGGCCTGAAACATATGAAACGACCATGATAAAGTTTTCTCACACAAGAAGATTGTCTTTTGGGAATTCCATCTGACCTTAATAAATAAAATAATAAACAGATGAAAATAGTATCAGACTTACGACCTTAACTAATGGAATTCATAATATCTTGATGTGATCCGAGAGCGCCAAAGCTACTCTACCGAGTCACTACCAAAAAATGTGATATATAAGGCTTTGACTTCGTCGATTTTCAATTATGACTTTTGATGATATACTTAAATATTATAATTGATGACTAGAGCTTAGACTTTTAATATTAAAATATCTTCTCTTGAGTGAAGTTATTCTGGCAACAAGTGAGGACTGGGAGTACGCCTCATTTTAAAGAAAGAGAATGAAATACAGCACGCAGATGTCTTACTCTCGCAAGACCAAATGTTCTTCCCCCAACAACATTCCCGCCTTTCAAAGTAGGGGTGGCAGATATGAGGAAGGAATCTCTGACGGGGTGATTTAAACACAAACTCCTATGATATTGTGTTCTAACAGATATTTTATTTCTGACTAATAGATATTAAAATCACTTCAAGAGCACTAACCCTAATCCAAAATAAAATCTTTTATGAACATTCACTTCCATTTCTGTTTTTAAACCATTATCCTGAAGTTGAATACGGTTACCAACTGACATACCGCAATTGATATTAAGATGTAAATCGTGCCAAAGTTTTTTCTGGAAATCGGGACCAATTAATACACCTGACTCTGAGATTCGATTTAAATCAAGACTCTGTGCATTTTCTATGGCAGTCATATTATTTAAACTGCCATTTACAGCCATTCGAAAACCAATATTTGTAGAGGAAGTTATTTCGTAACTATGATGAATAAAAGATGGTAATATTAGATGAGTTATATGTCGGTTATTTTTATAGATTAAACTAAATATTGGAACAATTAATCCACCTTCCACAATAGAAACATAAGATACATAACTTAATCCAATCCCATATTCAAGGTTTTCATTAGCTCGTTTTTGAGCCATTACCGATACGTTATAACGTAAATCATCAGAATTGATCTTCTCCTTAAAATCAGAAGACAGAATAGGAATTAAATTTACAGCAAGCAACCAGTTCTTTGGTAATACCTTAATCATACCCACATTATAATTTATAGTATGAAATTGATGATTCAAAGTAGATTGTAATTCATATTCGGAAGTATAATTGCTTTGTAAATATGATAAGCTATTGAATAAATATGTTTTCTTAGGTTTTAATGGCACTGCCAATTGAAACCCTACTTTATATTCTTCTAATTTATATGTTATTTCCTGATCTGCTAAACTTATACCAGCACTTGAGTAATTGGTATGACTCACATTTAACAATGGAAACTTTGTTAACCTGGTTGTATATTTCTTTGCCTCATTTTGTGCAATAACCACTTTTGTACTAATACAAAATAGTATTAAGAGAGCTACTTTTTGCAAATACATTTTTTTGTTCTTCTTTTATTTATAAGGTTTTGCATATGGTGGGCATGCTTATTCATATCTTTAAGAGTTTTATAATTAGGATTGCTCTAACCATTCTAAAAAGGTCGTTCTTTTTGCTCGGCTTACAAGTATCTTACCTTCGTAAGAAACATTTAGGTTTACAGATAATTTACCTGAAAAATAGTGCGATACATCTTTAATGGCATTTCTATTCACTAAACTTTGCCTGTTTGTTCTAAAGAAATCTTCTCCTGTTATTTTATTCAACTCATCCAAACTCTTTGAAACATGATATCTTTTACCATCTAGTGTTAACAAAGAAACCACCTCCACTTCAATATAAAACAATGCAATATTATTCATACGAACAGGCAGGATCTTATCTTTATAATGAACCAATATTGAGCTTGTTGTTATATTCTTTTTTTGAAGTAACGCATTAATAACACTATCATAATCATACTCTTTAGTCGCAAATGATTGTTTCATTTGTCGATACTTATTAATAGCATCCAATACCGAATCCTCGCTAAAAGGCTTTAAAATATAATCTATACTATTTGTTTTAAATGCCTCTAAAGCATATTCATCATAAGCGGTACAAAATATAACCGGAGATGTAATCTTCACTGTTTTAAAAATATCAAAGCTTAAGCCGTCACCCAATTGAATATCGCTAAAAATAAGGTCGGGCATGGATTCATTATTAAAATAATCTACGGCAACTTTTACTGAGTTTAAAATAGCGCTGATATTACAATCCGGAACTACTGCTTTTATTGTTTGCTCTAAATCTGTTGCAGTTAACTTTTCATCTTCAATAATAACAATATTCATACTCAATGCTTTTCTAATATTTTACGATCTAGCAATTTTATTTTAACAGAAAATGTATTCTCATCTTCTTCTATTATTAAATCCTCTCCTGACAGTAACTTATATCGTTCGGATAAGTTACTTAATCCCACACCTGTTGAATCAGCAGCTATACTTTTTATTTTTAAACTATTAGACACCTGAATCCAATCACCCACTTGCATTATATTTACAACCAAAGGTTGTTCTTCGGTAAGTTCATTATGTTTTATCGCATTCTCAATTAATGGTTGTATTGAAAAAGAAGGTATATACTCATTATTTAATGTTGCATCTGGTATAACAACCGAATATTGCAGAGATTCACCAAATCTGATTTTCTGCATATTGATATAATTTTTACACAATTCAATTTCTTCTTTTACCCTGGTAATCTTACTACTGGTATTAGATAAAGATGCTCTTAAAAAATTGGATAGATATATAAGATAATTTTCTCCCTCCGAGGTATTTCTTTTGTATAGAGACTTTAAAATATTTAAGGCGTTAAATAAAAAGTGAGGCTGAATTTGCTGTTTTAACAATTGATTTGCAGCTTCGAAATTAACTGCTCTAAGATTTGAATTCTCCAGGTCTATTTTATATCTATCTTCCTGAATCATTACATAGTGCTGTAAGACCAAAATATAGGTATTCATCATTATACCCAGTAATGCCAGTAATAATACAGATGTAATTGTAGCACTATCTCTTGAATCGAATATTAGCTTATGAATTAAAATTGTACTTAATGTTATCAAAATTGCATAAGAGTAACTACAAATAAAAAAGAATACTCTGTGTTTTTTTGTTTTGCTTTCCTCAAACACTCCCCTCTTAATCAAGTTCTCAATAATCAAGAACAATCCCAAATTACCAAAGGAAATTAGTAACAATATATAGGTACCAAAAATTAAACCCTCGTATATATCAGTTATATCTTCAATATTCTTAGGATTTAAAAATCTGACAACTGCAAAAAACAATATTGTATTTAAAGTCAACCAAATGTTGAGCTTTATAATCTTTTTAATGGGGAATCGTGTTTTCATTGACGCAAAAATAGTTTCTAATAAAGTTAGGCTTTATTTTTTATAGGTCAACCTGCATTTTTATACCCTGACACAATAGAAGATTGCAGTGAAATTTAAACCCAAATGCAACTTATATGATACAGGAAATAAAATAATATGGAAAAACCTTTATGCCGACAATATTCTATGTCAAATTTTGCTAAACAAACAGCAAACATGCCTTGTTTACTTTATTCTAGAATTAGTATATTACACAAAACAACAAAGTAGGTAGGTATTGAAAAGAAGAAATACCAATCTTAATAGTAAAACAAGTAATCATCTTTATTTTTGAGTATGCAGCAAACCACAAAAGATCTAAGTTTCTATACTTTTTTTACAAAGTATTCCTTAATGGAAGACTATGGATTTACTTCTGGTTTGATTAGCAGATTATACAAGAAAGTATTGCCCTCTATTCCTGAGGAAGACACCTTTGAATACTTTTTATTCAAAAACAAAAGAGACATTGATTTTATATTCAGCACACTTGACTTTAATATCACCGAAGAAAATCATATCTCTAAAGATCTTACGCTAAGTATAAAGGCACTATGTACCAAAATTGCAGCGTTTGGACTTGACAGTGATATTAATTATAAATTTAAAATCCTAAAATTAAACAACAGATGTTTTGAGATTCTGCTTAATAAAATGAGCACTTTAGATTGCAGAGATGATCAAAAAGTAAGATATCTGATTCACCTTTTAAATGATATTGAAAATAATATTACTTCATTAAGAAAATATAAAAATAAGATAGGCATTAGTCTGCATCTTACTATTGTTACCAGAAGAATACTGGAATATATTGAAAGAGTAAAAGAGTTAATCAATTTAAGTTTAAATATAAACTCACCAACTCATTGGAAAGAGATTATTACCAACCACCTTGCCTACAATAAGAAAAAATACAGCTTAAGAAGGTTTATTGTTCGACATTTAGATTTACTGATATTTGAAGCTGTAGAACATACTTCGAATAAAGGTGAAAAATATATTGCAGAAACAAATAAAGAATACTGGCGATTTTTATTTAAGTCAATGCTTGGAGGTGCACTAATTGCAATTTTCGCGCTTTTTAAAATATATTTTGGAGCAAATTATGAATTTGATGCTGTAGGAGATGCAATAATTTTCAGTTTGAATTACGCTATATGTTTCATATTGGTTAAACAATTAGGTGGTATCATAGCTACAAAACAACCCGCAATGACGGCCTCTACAATAGCCAAGAATATTGATAAAAACAATAATTTACAGATAGCCTCGAAAAAAGAGATTCTTAAAATAATTAAGAAAGCGCTTAGTAGTCAGTTTATATCCTTAGTGGGAAATTTTACTATGGCACTGATTATTGCCACCATTATATATACCATCTTTGCCCAGTTTGGAATACAAAATACTTTAGGTATTAAACCTGATTATTTAATGAAAGATATAATGCCCACATTTAGCTTATTTGGATATGCTGCCACTGCAGGTATTTTTCTTGCTTTATCGGGTATTATTTCGGGGTATGTTGATAATAAAGTCGTTGCCTCAAGAGCTCCACACAGAATAGCTAATACTAAACTTTTTTTTAATAGTAAGAAAATGGCCGATTTTATTCAGCATAAAGGAGGTTCATTAATGGGAAACATTACCTTGGGATTTTTCCTTGGTAGTGCATTTCTTTTAAGCTATATATTCTCCTTTTCTATTGATATCCGACATATTGCATTTAGTACTTCTTACCTTGGATACGCCATAATGAGTCAGCCATTTGAAATGACAATAATTTTCAAAGCCTTTTTAGGGATATTAATTATTGGACTTACCAACCTTGTGGTTAGTTTTTCAATAACCTTGGTCTTAGCTTTAAAATCAAGAGGTGCCACATTCTTATTTATTCCTCAATTATTTATGTATTCAGTAAAAGATTTCTTTAGTAATCCTCTTGACTATTTTATTGTGCGAGATAATAATAACAATAATAAGTAGGACGTAAGGAGTTAGTCATTTATACTAGATCAAAGGAAACCAATGAATCAATCACTTTTTTTAAAGCTCGAAGACTTTAACAAATTAGAGAAAATTGAGATAGTTTATACAGATATAAACAGATTGCAAGTCAACGTTTATAATCCTTCGTTAAACTTATTCCTTGTTCTTATTTTCTGTTTCTATTTAACAGCAGAATAATCACTATTTAGGATTAATCAATTTAGGATTAATCATCTTTTTCCCTTCTCCTTGTTCCTTTATCCTTTCTCCGACAATCGTCAAAGTCTATAAACACAAAAAGAGCAACCGAAACTTGTTCGATTGCTCTTTTATTTAAAGTCGGCGGCGACCTACTCTCCCACAGTACGCAGTACCATCGGCGCTAATGGGCTTAACTTCTCTGTTCGGAATGGGAAGAGGTGGAGCCCCATCGCTATAACCACCTGAATGTCTTTCTAGATTTTTAGATTTTAGATTAGAGACTTAAAGACTCTATCTATTCTAACATTCTATTTAATATTTTTTTCAGTCTATTATCTATGATCTCTCATCTAATAGTCTGTTGTTACATACCAGCTTCAATCAAAATCACAGACTTTACTATTACGCCCAACTAAAAGTTTCGGGTAATTAGTACTGCTCGGCTTTGATGTTACCACCTTTACACCTGCAGCCTATCAACGTCATCGTCTTTAACGTCCCTCAAGGATATCTCATCTTGAAGCAGGCTTCGTGCTTAGATGCTTTCAGCACTTATCCCTTCCAAACTTAGCTACCCAGCAATGCTCCTGGCGGAACAACTGGTGCACCAGAGGTTTGTCCAACGCGGTCCTCTCGTACTAACGTCAGGTCTTCTCAAATATCCTACGCCCACAACAGATAGGGACCGAACTGTCTCACGACGTTCTGAACCCAGCTCGCGTGCCACTTTAATGGGCGAACAGCCCAACCCTTGGGACCTTCTCCAGCCCCAGGATGTGACGAGCCGACATCGAGGTGCCAAACCGCTCCGTCGATATGAGCTCTTGGGAGCGATCAGCCTGTTATCCCCGGAGTACCTTTTATCCTTTGAGCGATGGCCCTTCCATGCGGAACCACCGGATCACTATGTCCTACTTTCGTACCTGGTCGACTTGTCGGTCTCACAGTCAAGCTTCCTTGTGCCATTACACTCTGCGGACGGTTACCAATCGTCCTGAGGAAACCTTTGAAAGCCTCCGTTACTCTTTTGGAGGCGACCACCCCAGTCAAACTACCCACCAAACAATGTCCTCAGTGATGAGTTAGGCCACAGATAAGCAAAGGGTCGTATTTCAAGGGTGACTAAACTACACCTGGCGATGCAGCATCAACGTCTCCGACCTATCCTACACATTACTTACCCACAACCAATGTTAAGTTGCAGTAAAGGTTCACGGGGTCTTTCCGTCCCGTTGCGGGTAATCGGCATCTTCACCGATACTACAATTTCACCGAGCTCATGGTTGAGACAGTGCGCACATCGTTACACCATTCGTGCAGGTCGGAACTTACCCGACAAGGAATTTCGCTACCTTAGGACCGTTATAGTTACGGCCGCCGTTTACTGGGGCTTCAATTCAAACCTTCGCCGAAGCTAAGCTCTCCTCTTAACCTTCCAGCACCGGGCAGGTGTCAGGCCTTATACGTCTTCTTTCGAATTTGCAAAGCCATGTGTTTTTGATAAACAGTCGCATGCGCCATTTCTCTGCGGCCTACCGAAGTAGGCGCCCCTTTTCCCGAAGTTACGGGGCTAATTTGCCGAGTTCCTTAACCATGAATCACTCGAGCGCCTTAGTATACTCAACCCAACTACGTGTGTCCGTTTACAGTACGGGCTCCTATACTCGCTTTTCTTGGTACTGGCTGCTTCTCTTCGCTTCGGCCGAAGCCTAGGCTCAACGTACTATTCCGTCAGTACGTAGAAATCTCACCAATACGTCACTTTCTTCGTATAGCAGGTGCAGGAATATTAACCTGCTCTCCATCCACTACCCCTTTCGGGTTCGCGTTAGGTCCCGACTAACCCTGATCCGATTAGCGTTGATCAGGAAACCTGAGTCTTTCGGCGTGCGGGTTTCTCGCCCGCATTATCGTTACTTATGCCTACATTTGCTTTTCTAACCGCTCCACATAACATCGCCATTATGCTTCAAGGCTGTTAGAATGCTCCCCTACCACTGTACAATGTACAATCCATAGCTTCGGTAGTATACTTATGCCCGATTATTATCCATGCTCGATCGCTCGACTAGTGAGCTGTTACGCACTCTTTAAATGAATGGCTGCTTCCAAGCCAACATCCTAGCTGTCTATGCAATCAAACCGCGTTTGTTCAACTTAGTATACATTTGGGGACCTTAGCTGATGGTCTGGGTTCTTTCCCTTTCGGACACGGACCTTAGCACCCATGCCCTCACTCCTATTCATCATCTTACAGCATTCGGAGTTTATCAGGAGTTGATAGGCGGTGAAGCCCTCTCGTCCAATCAGTAGCTCTACCTCTGTAAGATTAAAATAAGGCTGCACCTAAATGCATTTCGGGGAGTACGAGCTATTTCCAGGTTTGATTGGCCTTTCACCCCTACCCACAGTTCATCCAAATACTTTTCAACGTAAACTGGTTCGGTCCTCCATTCCGTGTTACCGGAACTTCAACCTGACCATGGGTAGATCACCTGGTTTCGCGTCTAGCGCAGCTAACTATTTCGCCCTATTCAGACTCGCTTTCGCTTCGGCTCCGTTACTGAATAACTTAACCTCGCTAACTACGACTAACTCGTAGGCTCATTATGCAAAAGGCACGCCGTCACCATTAAATGGCTCCGACCGCTTGTAAGCGCACGGTTTCAGGTACTATTTCACTCCCCTGTTCGGGGTACTTTTCACCTTTCCCTCACGGTACTGGTTCACTATCGGTCTTTCAGGAGTATTTAGCCTTACCAGATGGGCCTGGCAGATTCACACAGAATTTCACGTGTTCCGCGCTACTCAGGATACTACTAGATTTTATTTGCTTACGTGTACAAGACTGTCACTTTCTACGGTTGTTCTTTCCAAAACATTCCACTTCACGCATAAAATCACAGCGTAGTCCTACAACCCCAATGTTGCCTAAACAACATTGGTTTGGGCTAGTCCCCGTTCGCTCGCCACTACTTAGGGAATCACTATTGTTTTCTTCTCCTCCAGGTACTTAGATGTTTCAGTTCCCTGGGTTTGCCCCCCGAAGGGTGACTGGTCATCAACCAGCCGGGTTGCCCCATTCAGAAATCTGCGGATCAATAAATATTTGCTTCTCCCCGCAGCTTATCGCAGCTTATCACGTCTTTCTTCGCCTCTGAAAGCCTAGGCATCCACCGTACGCCCTTGCTTACTTTCTTGTTGGTTTAGCTTATGCTTTGCGCATAGCTAACCTATGATTTTGATTGTTTTGCCAATATGTCAATGTACGTTTCTCGCTTTTTGCGAAATGTGAAATGCACTACTTATAGAAAGTAGATGGTTGTCTTTTAAAGTATATTTAAAACTCTCTCCAGAAAGGAGGTGTTCCAGCCACACCTTCCGGTACGGCTACCTTGTTACGACTTAACCCTAGTTATCAGTTTTACCCTAGGCCGCTCCTTACGGTAACAGACTTCAGGTACCCCCGACTTCCATGGTTTGACGGGCGGTGTGTACAAGGCCCGGGAACGTATTCACCGCGTCATTGCTGATACGCGATTACTAGCGAATCCAGCTTCACGGAGTCGAGTTGCAGACTCCGATCCGAACTGAGACAGGCTTTAGAGATTAGCATCACATCGCTGTGTAGCTGCCCTTTGTACCTGCCATTGTAACACGTGTGTAGCCCTGGACGTAAGGGCCGTGCTGATTTGACGTCATCCCCACCTTCCTCACGGTTTACACCGGCAGTCTTGTTAGAGTCCCCACCTCTACGTGCTGGTAACTAACAACAGGGGTTGCGCTCGTTATGGGACTTAACCCGACACCTCACGGCACGAGCTGACGACAACCATGCAGCACCTTGTAAATAGTCCGAAGAAAGAAGCATCTCTACTTCATGCAATCTACATTTAAGTCCAGGTAAGGTTCCTCGCGTATCATCGAATTAAACCACATGTTCCTCCGCTTGTGCGGGCCCCCGTCAATTCCTTTGAGTTTCATTGTTGCCAACGTACTCCCCAGGTGGATTACTTAATGCTTTCGCTCAGTCGCTGACGATGTATTGCCAACAACGAGTAATCATCGTTTACGGCGTGGACTACCAGGGTATCTAATCCTGTTCGCTCCCCACGCTTTCGTGCATCAGCGTCAATTATAGCTTAGTAAGCTGCCTTCGCAATCGGTGTTCTGTGTTATATCTATGCATTTCACCGCTACACAACACATTCCGCCTACCTCAACTAAATTCAAGACTATCAGTATCAATGGCAGTTTTACAGTTGAGCTGCAAGATTTCACCACTGACTTAATAGTCCGCCTACGCACCCTTTAAACCCAATAAATCCGGATAACGCTCGCATCCTCCGTATTACCGCGGCTGCTGGCACGGAGTTAGCCGATGCTTATTCATACGGTACCTTCAAAAAGCTTCACGAAGCTCACATTATTCCCGTATAAAAGCAGTTTACAACCCATAGGGCAGTCTTCCTGCACGCGACATGGCTGGTTCAGCCTTGCGGCCATTGACCAATATTCCTCACTGCTGCCTCCCGTAGGAGTCTGGTCCGTGTCTCAGTACCAGTGTGGGGGACCTTCCTCTCAGAACCCCTAGACATCGTCGCCTTGGTGAGCCGTTACCTCACCAACTAGCTAATGTCACGCATGACCATCTTATACCGACGAATCTTTACTTATCTCACCATGCGGTAAAACAAGACTATAGGGTATTAATCCAAATTTCTCTGGGCTATCCCCTTGTATAAGGCAGGTTTCATACGCGTTACGCACCCGTGCGCCGGTCGTCAGCGGAAGCAAGCTTCCCTGTTACCCCTCGACTTGCATGTGTTAGGCCTGTCGCTAGCGTTCATCCTGAGCCAGGATCAAACTCTTCGTTGTATAAAAATTTTGATAGACTTTAAGATGATAGATCATAGATAAGAGACTTACGTCTAATGTCTTTTGTCTAATGTCTTTTGTCTAATATTAATTCCTTACAAGAGTTTTAACTCAAAAGAACATACTTTACTTTCCTTTTATTAAGTGTGCATTTCAATATTTTCAAAGAACGTTTTCTTCTTTATTCAGCATCAAGGCATAAATAAATCAGAACTCTTTATATCTTGTAAACCGTTTTAGAACTCTTTCTAAAACAATGTTTATTTCAATCTTTTTTTTACTCCCTAACCTTCGTTAGAGTGTCGCTCTAAAAGCGGATGCAAAGATAACAACTTTATTTTCTCTTTTCCAAATAAATTTTCAAAAATATTTTCTAAAATTTTTATTTGTTTATCGCTCTTCAAAACCCTTTATTACTCAAGAGTTTCTCCATTTAAAGCTGTTCAATATTTCAATCTTTTTATCACGCCTCTCGTTCAAAGCGGGTGCAAAACAACTGCTTTTATTTTTAACTTCCAAACTTTAATTCGATTATTTTTTGCGCAGAATTCAAAGATAAGTCGCAATAATCATTTTGTCAAGTCGTTAAGGAGGAAATATTTTTCTGAAAAAAAATAATCATATACATAAACCACATACAATTCTAATCGAATCTGACATGTATTATACCAAGTAGAATATTGCAACGCCTTCAGGAAAAATAAATATTTTATGATCTGATAATAATATTATGCTTGCTCAAATTCTTTCATAAACAATAGAATATCTAATTAAAGTACAAAATTGAGTATTGTACAGAAATAAATAAGATCATATAAAGATTTACCATCTACCATTAAATCTATTTTCTGCATAACTCAATTAATAAACTATTATTTATTAAGATTAGAATAAGATCCACAATAAGGTTTTATAGTTTTTTCAAAGTTCACAGCATATTTTTGCTTAGTATATCAATACATCATAAAACAGACCTTAATATTATTATGTAGTCACTACATACTATAAAGCATCATATATATTAATTAGCATCTTTACCTGACAGCAAAATTTCATACATCATTTTACACTACTACTCTAGCATCCTTTTAATCTCTATTTAAATTAATTCTTTATCATTATTTTTCACTTTTTGAATTATTTGGGATTATATTCGCATTTCCTTTTTGGGGAACAAAACAGAACTAATTAAACACTATTTATGGAAAGCTTTTATTCTATCCGGAAATATTCATTTCTGGATTAAACAACTGTAGTTTACATTTAAACGAAATCCTTTACTATTCAACAACCAACTAACTTAATCTAAACCTATATGAAATAAACAAATCACTACATCACATCATAACAATTCTTTAATATTTCCCGGCATAATAGATTGCAAGTACAATAAACTTATGCAAGTTGACTTTATCGTTGAATTTTATTCAAGATAAACTGAACTGTACTGCCATATATTCCAAAATGTAAAATCGGGGAATAAATTATTCTATAAGTGAAATTTAAAATGCTAATCAAATAAGTACATAAACTTTAATTATGAAAAGAATTATAACAAATCTAATTCTTCTATCACTGCTGTTAAGTGCTTGTGATAAATCAGAAATAATAGAACTTGATCTGGAAGGAACTCTGAAAGGAGATATCTATCTCTATGATGAACAAGGAAATCAATTGGTAGACAGAGAAAATATTTCAATTATAATCGATGGCTCTGATCCTTTAATTTCTACTACCACGGATATTGATGGTTACTATGAGATCAATAAAATACCTACAGGTACATATAATATAATTGTATCAAAAGAAGGTTATGGAGATTATCAAAGTCAGGGATTTAAAATTGTAGGAGGAGACAATCCTGTTTATTTAAATGCTGCCATTTACGAAAAATCAAATACTACAATTGAGAATCTGGGGTTGGAGATTGTAAATAATAATCAAATATACGTTACAGGTATAGTAAATCATAATTATGAAATAGATAGCTGGACTTATTATAATCCTAAAATTCTTTTAGTGATTCATAACGAAGATGATCCCAGCGATACCAATTATATACAAGCAGACATTTTCTCTTTTAATGATGAAAGTGGTTCAGAAATGTATAACAGATTATATTTAAGCAATAACACTTTTCCTTCAGGAAGTAAGATATATGTAAAAGCATACGGATGCAGTAATTATTACTACTATTATTACGATATCTTAACTAATCAATACAGGTATACTGCACTGGGAACAGGTTCAAATATTGCAAGCATTACCATCCCTTAATTCATCATTATTAATTCTTATTACAATGAAAATACTTAAAACACATAATATAATACTGATATCTACCTTAGTACTTTCACTACTAAATGTTGCTTGTGAAAAAGAAACTGAATACGAGTTATTATCAGGACAATTAGTTGGGCATGTTTCACTGCGCGATAATTCAAGAATCAATTTATTGGACAATAGTGATGTTGAAGTAATCGTGGAAGGAACAGATCCACAAATAACAGTGACAACTGATGAAAATGGCCAATATATTATTGACGATTTAGAAACCGGTACCTACAATCTTATTTTCAATAAAGAAGGTTATAGTCCGTATACTATATTGGGTTACCAGTTTTTAGGAGGAAACGTGACTTCTGGAGTAAATCCTGTCACATTATATGGTTTATCAAGGATTCAAATTAATGACTTAACCCTTTCTGATTATTATAGTTATTTCAGCGTTCAACTACTTATGTCAGCCAATGTATATGATCCAGATGAAAACGATTATTCGTTCTGCAGATATTATTTAAGTAACGAACCTGATGTTTCGTACAAAAACTATATTTCAACTGATTTTACATCATGTTATAACGGAGATGAGGGAATTAATCGCAGTTTCGCTGTTGATACATTACAATACCCGGTTGGATCAGAATTATATTTAATTGCCTATCCGGCTACCGAATCTTATCAATATTACACGGATATAAATACCGGTAAAAAGATTTACACTTCAATAAACGTAAATAAACCATCAGAAATAGTAAGCATTACAATTCCTGAAGTAGAACAATCATGGTGGTAACAATAATCAATTAAGTTTATAATTATGAAAATTTTCAGATTTATTATCATATCAAACATCTTACTTTATATTTTAGGATGTACACAAAATGAAGAAACGTTACCATTAGAAGGCAGCATTGTTGGGTTTGTTAGTCTAATTGATGAAAATGGCAATGAGGTAAATGATAAAAGCAATGTAACTGTAACTATTGATGATCTGGATCTATCAGCTACTACAGATGAAAATGGTCGTTACGAATTAAAGGATGTACCTTCTGGTACCTATAATATATCATTTAGCAAGACAAACTATGGTACTATCAAAAGATATAGCTTTCAACTTGTTGGAGGAAACGTCCCTACTTTATTTTATTCAACCAGCTTATATGAGCAACCGGATATTGAATTAAACAATCTTGATATTTCTTATAATGGCACTAATATAAGTGTAGCAGGAGATATTACAGAAGTAAATCAATACAGGGCTCAGATATTTATTAGCACCAGTCCTGATGTTTCTTATAGCAATTACGAATATACACCCGGTACTTATGGTTTTTGTTGTGTTCCTACGTATCAGTTATGGTTTACTATTTATCTAAATAACAGTCCATATAAACAAGGTGATACTATATATTTAGTGATATACTTTATTAACTATAACGAAGATTTCGGATACTACGACTATGAGACTGATGAATATATTTATTCCAGTTATAAAAAAGTTTCCAATGCAATAAAATTTACAATAGAATAATATGAGAAGAGAATTTATTATTGCATTGACAATTTTTGTTTCTATTATTGGTTGCGAAAAAGAAAGCAATAGTCCGGATGAAGTGAACAATAGCACCTTAGCTTCTGATATTAAAATCATATCAGGTAACGAACAAACAGCCATATACAACAGTACTTTAACAGACAGCTTAGTTGTTAGAGTTACCGATAAAAACGGAAATCCTGTTAGTAAAGCGCCTGTTACCTTTGAACTGGAAAAAGGAAGCGGTAAGGTATCTCCTTATTGGGTAATGACAGATACTTTAGGTTATGCTTATACATACTTTAGTACAAGTTGTAGTGATGATTATAACGAAGTTACTGCATATTTAAATGATTCCATTTCAAATAAGGTTGACTCTGTTACATTCAGTGTCAATGCATATTTACCAAATAATGGATGGGTAAAATCATGTGGCATTGAATACATTGATGCTTATCAATCAGCTCTTAGAGAGAACAATGGCATATTTTATTTTTTATATGATGATATGATTTACATCTCTGAGGATGGAGGTTTAAGCTGGAATGAATGTGAAAATCTACCTACACTACCACTCTCCAGTAGCTTTTTCGATATACAATTTAACAGCTTAGGTTGGATGTATATTTTAACTAAAAGAGATGGTGTATATTATTCTGAGGATCATATTACATGGCATCAGATAAATAATGGCATTCAAAGCATGAGTTATCCAGTGGCCTTTTTAGTTGAAGACGATTGCCTTTTTGCCTCCTTTGAGTATGGTGGTTTATACAGATCGACCGACAATGGTCAAAACTGGACGAGAATAACAATTGGTCAGAGTTATTGTGAACCATATTATTTTATAAACAGACATCCTAACGGAGATATTTATCTGTTTGATGATTGCGATGTTTTATGCCATTCCACTGATAATGGAGATTCGTGGGAACGAATCAGCCTAAGCTATAAATACACGCATTACCATGTTGAAGATTTTAAGATTAGTGATGAAGGCGATTTGTATATTGGAACTTATAGTTCTACCCTTTCGGTATTATCTTCTGAAACCTATGAAGGAACAGTTTATAGCTATGCTGACAACAATTATTCGAGTCAATTAGTTGAAGATATTAGCATGGTTGATGGTATAGTTTATTATACTGTAAGTTATTATCCTGATTATGGTATTTACAGTAGCGAAAACTGGTCAAAATTAGATATTGGATTTGATGATATAATATATTCATATCTTTTAAAACCAGATGGAACGTTTCTGATTGTTTCTGATGATGGCGTATATTATCTTAATAAGTAATACTCCGTTAAAAAAATAACATCCGACTCCTTTTATTGGCATTGTTGTCATTTAGAAGGAGTCGTTTTATTTTATGATACTCGCATCCAAAGTGTCTTTAATTCAAAAAAAAATTTTATCGATGTAAGAATCTTATTCGAAAAATCGTCAGCAAAGAGCATTTTGAACCACTCTTAAGGTAAAAGCTATTTCCCATTATCAAACCTCAATGCTCTATGCTCTGTGCTATACCTCCTTTGCCATCCGTCACTTCCCCTCCCCTCTTGATATCTGCTCATTACATTATTCCTTCTCCTCACTGGAACTTATGAAATAATAATGGTAAATTATATGTTACTCAATTCATAACTATACCTGGCAAAATACTATGAGGGTCTGAATTCATTGGTATATGATTGTTTAAATATTAATAGAAAAATGAAAGCACATAATAAAATACTTTACTGGATACCAAGAGTGTTCTGTATTCTGGCTATTTTATTTATTAGTTTGTTTGCTCTTGACTCTTTTAGTCCTGGTTTAACTATCTGGCAACAACTAGGTGCCTTTGTAATGCATCTGATTCCTTCGTTTGTATTAACAGCCTTACTGGTTCTTGCCTGGAAATGGGAACTTGTTGGCGGCATCATCTTTACTTTAATAGGAATTACTTTTATGCCTTTTATATTCAAGCATAACTACAATATGACTCAGGATTTATGGCATTGCATCAGTGTTATTATGCTTATCAACTTACCTTTTGTTATAGTTGGTATTCTGTTTATTATTAACCATTTCAAAAACAAAAAGTAAAATACATGTCATGAATAATAAAGGTATATCGTTAATTTTCGTGTTACATATATTTATTCGCCATTGAATTATTTATATCTGATTTCTAATTGTATTTTTAATTTTTATTTGAGATAACAAAACAAGATCTATGTTTAGAGTATGTAAAGACTGTGGCACACCGGCTATTTTTGTAAACAAAGAAGCTGTTGATGATAAAGTAGGACCGGAAATAACCACGCTTACCCATGAGAAAATATATGCCTGTCCAAACCCTAATTGCGATACTGTTTATTTTAATAATGAAATTCATTTAAAAAAGGCTGACTTAAATGTCCCAATATTCTTTAAAGATTCATCTGACGATGTTCCGATATGTTATTGTTCTAAACTTACCCGAGGCGAAATAAAAAATGCCGTAAGTAAGGGCTACAAAACCATTGCACAAATACAGGAGTTCACCGGTAAAAATTTAACTGGTAACTGTAAAGAGAAAAATCCAATAGGCCAATGCTGTAGAAACATATTTTTATATGAAATTGAAAAAGCTTCAGGTGAAAGTCCTTTGGGATTTACTTTTAAACCATGTAGTTGTTGTAGTTAAGTATACATAGGTTCATCGTATTATTTTGACAAGATTTACAGATTAGATCAGTTTTTATGAAACGATTGTTTTCAAGAGATAATAAACCTATTATTTAGGATTATTCCTTTTTCCTTTATCCATTCTTTGCTCGAGCCGCAAGGGCTTTTACTTTTTTCTACAGTCAAAAAAGGAAACAAAAAGTCCGCCGGCTGCACCTGCTTCGCTCAAAAAAGCTACGATGCATACGTCGAAAGCGCTGAACTTGCCTTTCGTGCCTCAAGGCTTCAAACAGCACCGCTTTTATCGACTTCAGCATCTTGTTTTTTGGCTCACCAGCTGATGCCGTAGCTCTCGGTTTCAGGAGGAAATGTGTTTTGATTAAGATAAGATACTATGCATGACGCTATTTATTTTTTACAGGATGAACAGAATGTATTTAGTTGCTATAAATCTTATTTCAGTATGAAACAAACAATCCTTATTTATCCTGTAAATCCTTTCTTTTTCTTTAAAATATCTCTCCTCCTACACAAACATTTCTCCTCCTTTTTTCAAGGAGGAGTACGGTGAGGTACGAACCGGGAGGTGGTTTTAAGCACTTTTACACCAATTTTCATAAAACTCCTGTATATCTTCAATGATAACATAGGGATGTTCAAATACCATAAGATTCTCATATCTAAGCGTTGTAATACCCAATATATTTAGTTTATTATCTCTCAACATATCATATTCCTCATTGTAAACAAGATACTCACCATCTAATTCTATTGCCAATTTTATTTGAGGACAATAAAAATCCAGAATATAGTTATTAATAGAATGCTGTCTTCTAAACTTTAGATTACAAATTCTTTTTCCTTTTAAGTAATTCCATAGTTCACATTCTGCCGGAGTAAAGTTGTTTCTTGAAAACTTTCTCTTTTTGTTTAGTTCAGGTCAATTACTATTCATTATTTTTAGTTTAACAGAGAAACTAAGATACAAAAAAGGCTAAAAACCACCTCCCCTTTCCTACGTCAAGGTACTCCTCCTTTGAAAGGAGGAGAGCTGATTCCCGTAATACATATTTTTTTATTATAACGAAAACTCTTTTCGAACACTTGATGGTGATACAGAGGAGTGTTCGAGACCTTTTATTGTTTGAAATTAAAATTTCTCCTCTTGATAGCGGATCTAAATGGCCTTAGCTGGTGAACCATAAAACAAGATTCAAGCAACGCATGAGGACACGTGCGAGTAGCATTGGGAAGTCAGGTCTTTAATTTAATACATAGATTAGGCTGAAAGCCTATAACATCACAACAAGGTGGCAACGCCCCTTGTACAAAGGACCTATGTAAATCTCAGGCTGAAGGCCTGAAACATAAGAGAATAGTATCAGACTTACAGCCTGAACTATTGCAATTCACATTATTTTGAAGCAATACCCTCTTAAGTTCCTAAAGATGTATCAATATGTATTTATCTATTAACCCCAGCTGGGTTTTATGTCTATAGGAATACGTCATGAACATAAATCGACTCCAGCGGAGTCGTACCATGATTTAAATATCTTTTTACATGTGACTCCGCTGGAGTCAATAAATTGTTTATAGGACTATTCTATAAATATGTGATGCCTCTGGCATCATTTTAACAGACTGTAATTAGGTTATTTTCTCTTTTCCAACATACAATTGCAATACCCCAAGTTATTAAGTATTAGTTTTTCAGTTTTTTGGTAAAATATTTATTACTACAATTATTACTAAAGCCCTGCGGCTAGAGCGAAAAATTTATAATAACTACAGTTTTTATTATTTTCATGCGATTTTTATCCCCCCATATTATAAAAACATTTTATTGTAATAAATGAAAAGAGGTCTGGTTCTGGGAAAATATATGCCTGTTCATAACGGACATTTAAACCTAATTGATTTTGCATTGACTGTTTGCGACGAGCTGATCGTGTGGGTTTGTGAATCAGATCAGGAGAAAATGCCGGGACAATTGCGTTTGCAATGGATTCAGGAGATATACAAAAACAACCCTCGTGTAGTACCTGTTTTGTTTCAGTATAACGAAAGCGATTTACCCAATACATCGGTTTCTGATGAGGAGGTAAGTTATGTTTGGTCGCAGGCTATAAAAAATCATTTACCTAAAATAGATGTCATCATCACTTCTGAAAAATATGGTGATTATGTGGCTGAGTATTTAAATATTGAGCATTGTTTTTTCAAAACCACCAAAATGGTTTCGGCTACACTGGTGCGAACTCAACCCTATCAATATTGGGATGAGATTCCTGAACCTGTTAAACCATATTATTATAAAAAGATATGTCTGTTAGGTACCGAGTCTACAGGAAAATCTACCTTGGTACAAAAGCTGGCAGCCTATTTTAATGGCGAGTATGTTTTAGAAGTTGGGAGAGAGGTTGTACCCGATAGCAATGAATGTACTTTTAATGATCTGGAGGTGATTGCCAGGGAGCACGCCATTGCAATACAGAATAAAGCAAGTTTGCAAAACCGTATTCTGTTTGTAGATACAGATATTCATACAACAAAGTCGTATGCTGATTATCTTTATAATAGTGAACTGGAAGTAGAATCATGGATTACCAAGGCCAACCAATGCGATTTGTATTTATACTTAGATAAAGATGCTCCGTACTTTCAGGATGGCACACGTCTTACGGAAGATGACAGAAATACATTAGACAGCTATCATAAAAACACACTTAAAAAACACGACATCAATTTTCAATTGATACAAGGTAATTGGGATGAACGATTTGAAAAGTGTGTTTTAGCTGTAAAGGATATGTTTATGGATTTGTAGAGTTATTTTAAAAGTGTTGTTTTGTATAACAATCTTCTTGAATAGTTGTTCCATGTTGTTTTTAGATCACTCTTAATTATCATTTATTAGTTAATTCTTACGACTGTTTCTATATTTTTTTTAACATCACTTCCAATTACACCTAAAAATATAATCCTCATTAACTTTACTTATAATAGTTTTACGCTTGGTTGGCGATAATTATTTCTTCATTTAATTTCTTATAAATCTTATTTATTCTTGGTTGTATAAACCAAATTCCTATTGGAAAAGCAAACAATAAAATTGAGTCAAGAATAAATTCAGTAAGGTTCGCTTTCCTTCCAAGTTCCAATGTCTTTAACGATTTTGGAACATTATAAAATGTATATATAATTCCAAACATACCTAATGGCGCTAAATGAATAGAAAAAATAGGAGATATCTGGAATGATCCATTTCCAAGTCTGCTCATGTTCAATTCAATATAAATAAGCATCCCTAAAAATGAAGCTATAAGTAAAACCCATTTGTTAAATTTATGAGCATTCCCCTTTATCGAATTTAAAGATACACCCAATAAAAACACCCAACTATAGAATAAAATCAAAGTTAAAACTGAAAAGACAACTCATAAATACGAAGTTTTAATTCCAAATATTTCATGGGTACCATTCCACAATAGCATGCTTAAAATATACGTTGTACAAAGTGATAAAAATAATTGCCAGTTTTTGATAGTGAATATTCTGTTCGAATCCATAGTCAATTTAATAATATGTTTTTTTGTTCTTTTATTTTCCCTTTTATTCCTTTCAAAATTCTATTTTCAAATTCTTCTTTAATTGCTCTGTTTTTCCACCACCAAAAATATTTGTTCACTGTAATCCAATTTCCTAAAGTCAGACCATTATTTACAGAAACAAAAGCAAATTGTGTAGTATTCCCTGAATTTTGTCTAATCCAGGTTTTAACAATTTGATCTTTTTCAGGATAGTAAAAGTAAATGTGATACCAGTGATCAGAACTATTACTTCTGCCGTCTTGTAAATAATAATCATTTCCATTGGGTATATGAACTGGTTTAGATAATACCAATTCCGGGTTTTCACTCTTAAAATCTTTGATTATTTGAGCTAATGCATCTTCTTGTATTTCTAATTCATAAATTTCAGCTCTTGCGTAACTTCCAGGAGCAAAAGTCCAGGCACCATAATAGCACAAGATAAGAATCAGAATAGAGCTAATTAAACCTATACTTATTTTATAAATTAATTTCATAATCTAATTATTTCTAATTGATATTAAATTGTTAGTAAGTAATAATGCAATTGTGATACTGTAATTCATTTATAAGTAATAACTCACTATTTAGAAAATATAATTATCATTTAAAGTGTCATTTTATTATACTGCCTGATTAAATCTATTATTTCACTATCTGATAATTTTTTATCACTTATTGTCTTATATATATCAGGTTTGTCTTTTGTAATGTCTCTTAATTTAGATAATTGCTTCTTATTACTATTCCTTAGCTGAATAGCCGGAAAATCAGGTGATTTTTCTATTATATAAACTTTTTTATAAATATACCTGGAACCACTACTTTCGATAGAACATAAAACGGTAGAATATAAGTTAATAGTACCTTTCAACTCCTGTTTTGCAAAAATATGATCTACAGTTTGCACACTTGCAATAAGAGTCTGATACTTAACCTCGACATCTTTAAGAACTGTATATATATTATCTCCAATTGCATAACCTTTAATTTCTGAAGCCAGATAGGTTTTCCTTTCTCCGGAATTTTTAACTAAGGGCTTTGTTCTAATTGCAGACTCACTTATGTATTTTAAATAACATTCTATTTTATTACTATCATTAGTAATTACATAGCCTTTTTCAAATCCATTATTATTTTGTGCATAAATATTAATTGTTAATAAGATAACCAAACTGGCTATAAATGTTTTTTTCATTAGTATAAATGTTTAGTTGTTAAGAGTATAGTTTATTGTTGTTAGTGTTAAACCTATTATCATGGATGTTCTTCAGATTTATTTCCACCAATTTTCATCAATAGTTGTAGCGGGATTCCATCCCTTATTAAAATAATTTTCATTTGGATGAAATTCTCCTGCGCCTATATTTAAATCATCCGAGTTTGGAATCTTCCATTCTCCGAAATTACACACTTTGGAATTGTCAGTGCTGTAACTTGTCCATGATCCTAAAAATTGGTTGTTGTTATATGAATCGGAGAAACCCTTAATCGCATTGTATTTTAATTTATTATTTGAATCAATAAAAAAAGAGGTGGCTAAAACACCACTAAATTTACCTGAATATTTTTGTTTAGAATTTTCATATAAATTGTATTTACAAATAACAACACCTTGTTTTTTAACATTATTAATATCAACAAGAAACTCTTCACCCGGATGATATTCAAATGTAATTTCTCTGGCAAACTCAATTGTTATAGTTCCAATAAAATCACAAATATTTCCTTTTACATTTGATTTTCCATAAACAAAGTATTCGTATGGATTATCGATATTTTTTATAATCTGTATAAAATGGATATACATCCTTTGATAGTCATTTCCAATAAATCCCTTTAGTTCTGGACGGTTAGTTGCAAACCCAGTATTTTCAATATCTGTTTTTCCTGGTAAAATCCATAATGACGAGAAATCATAATTATATACTTCATTCTTTATATCACCTTTGTCGATATAGCTATCACTATATTGTGATTTTAAAAACGACTGATAATTATTTAAGTAAAGGCTTTCTTGTCCTTTTAATGCGTATGATAATAAAGTTAATCCAATAAGTACTATTTGTTTTTTCATTCTGTTTTGAGTTTATAGGAGACTGTTTTTACTTTAAATATTTGAGTTAATCATTGAATTTATTTCATATGTAATACTAACGAGCATTAATCTATGTCTTATTAAAGCAATAAACCAGTTCATTCCTCCTAACCATGCAAAACACATAATTCCATCATACATATCTTTTGTGATCAATACAACAAAAACAGACATTATTGTAACAATCACAAAAAGTCTATACATGAAAAATTCGTAAGTTAAAACATTCTTTTGTGTAATACAGAACTTCCCTTTCTCGATAGGTCCTAATATATCGAATGAATGGCCTTTAAACAATGAGGTTTTAAAACTCATTTCGTTTTCTGAAACACTTTTAATGTTTCCTTTTTTATTGCGGATGAAAGACTCAATGTAATTGATCGCTTTAATTTTGTCTTCATTGGTAAGCTCCCCTTTTAGACTTTTTTGATATTTAATAGAGAAAGGAAAAAACATTTCAGATTATTGATTTTATGTGAAGCTATATTCTTATTTATTTGACAATTATTTAGTGTCAATTATTATAGCTCCATTAATGGCTCGTTCTCCATAAACTTGTAAGCCAATTTGTAGTTTTAATACATCAATGGACTTTACTGAATTATTATCAAGTTTGTCGAGATTCTCTTTAATTTCAATACCCCTAAGAGGTACACCACTCAATATAATTAGAGGATAACGAACTACTTTTTCTTGTTTAATTAAATCCTCTATCTGATTCAATATTTTATTATTGTTGGAGACATAATATTCTGGTTTAAGTAATGAATCTATATAATAATTAATTTTTACAGCTCCATCTTTTCCAGATGAACCAAACAGCCGTTTAGATTCTGTTTTATTTAGGATAGTTATTGAGATGATATCATCCTGTTTAATTGAGTTTAACTTTTTCGTGATTTCAGGTTCTTCTATTTTATTCTCGTTGATGATAAACAAATGTTTATTTCCAATAACTCCTTTTTCAATAAGATGAATTACAGAGTCTCTAATGGAACTGTTATTATATTTATAATCCTTGTGAGATTGATTGGTTATGAATCCAAATCCCACTGAGGATAATAGAATGACCAAGATCAAAATAGATGATTTCATAAATTAGATTTTGTAGGTTTAAAATATTCCTCGCCTATTAATTGATAAAGTAGGAAGGGCAAATTGTAATTTTTATAAGCGGGCTCTTATGTGTAATTGTTATTTTTTAAAATTTTCAAAATATTTTAATTCATTATAATAGTTGTAACCATTAGAATCAAGAATTATAGCTTCATTATTTCCTTTTATAAAAAGTTTCATTCTAGTAATTGAATAATATGATCCTCGTAATACAAAATATCTGGCATATCGAATATGAATTCCAAATTTTAAAAGCCAATACATTAACCCAAATGGAAATGGTCTTATTGTTTCTTTACCTTCTTCAAGTTCAATAGATTCTATCTCTTTGTGACTTATAGCTATAAAACTTAATTCTTGATTATGATTTATTCTTAACAATAAACCTTGTGGGTACTTCTCAAAATTTGCTCTCACATTTAAGTCCTTCCATTCCGTAGATTGTCCGTTTATTTTTGTGAAAATTACTCTATATAAGCTGCTGCCAACTATTCCATGTTTAAATTGCAATATAAAAGATGGTTTTTCACCAAGTAAGCTATCTACTTCATGTTTTAATTTGCCAGTATATTCAGATTCTTTGTAATGAATCATATTCAGATAATGGTTAATGTTTATATGTATTTAACGTTTGGAATAAGACCATTAATGTTTTTGTTGATTGATTTAGTATGCTCTGGCATTAAAATCAAATAACAATCCAACCGAATCACTAATTGTTTTAATCTTTGTTGAACGTTTGTTGTTGTTTTTAGGTCACATATTAATTATCGTTTAATGTGTCATTTTATTATTTAAGTTTTGCGTGTATTTCTTTCGCTTTTTCTAGTTTTCTATGAATTGTGGCACTATCACCAAAACTCTTATTAATCAATTTATTTTCCAATCCACTTTTTTGTAAATAAGGAATGTAGCGTTGTCGGTCCCACAGCCTAAAGTCTGCAATTTTTTGGTTGTATAATAAATAATCTAAGTTATCTGTTCGTATTAACATATGTCCTCCATTTCCATACAAACCATAATCAGGTAAGATGGGAGTAGGATTAACATAACCTCTTGTTATTTCTGTTGTGGTATTTTTAAAGTATACTACCCCTCTATAATATTTCCATGTAAATGACTCTTCTTTTGAATATTCATTTGTAATCTCATATATAATTCCTGAACCTTTTTTTCGCAAAAACATTATGTAAGTACAATCATTAATTTGTCCTATAAGACCATGTCTTTTAAGTTGAAGTGATTTAGTGCTTTTACATCCAGATGAAGCAATAATTATCAAAAGGATTAAAATATAAGCATTAATAATGGTTTTCATATTTAACTTGATTGATTCCATTTATCTCAGGAATATATATGTTTAATTATATTCAACATTACACTTATATTTTCTGGGCTAATTGCGAGCTGCGTTCTTTTCAATCAAAATTATGGCAATAATGAGACATAAATTTCCAAATTACTTTTGACCAGCACTAAGATTTATATGCTGCAAGGCAACTAATCTTTATTAAATTCTTTATTCAAAGTCGAATTTTACTTCTTCATATATTTCTTCATCTCCATAACCTTCAATAAATCTAAACATAAGAGATTCTGAGATTGTATCATTAGTAATTGATATAAAACCTTGTTGTATTGAATCTAGATTTAAATATGCATCATATTCTGTATTATTAATTTTGTCAATCCAGACATAACGTTCAATATTGTGTTTCAATTTTACGCCAGTAATAGTGTCTCCTATATAATATATCTTAGGTGTATCAAGATTTTCTTTTAATATGGCTAGAGATTTTTCATATCTATGTTTAGGGTAGCTAAAATAAATGGCACTAATATGATTTCCTACAGTATGAACTTTGAAAGCACTGTCATTATACAACTTAAAAATACTAAAATAAGGTCCTAATTTTTTACTTAATATAAATTCATTTGTAATGGTATCACCAATCGAATATCCATCCAATAATAATTCTTGTATTTTGGTCTTTTGTCCCAATAAAAATTTAGGTGAAGTAATTAATATAAATCCGATAATAACAATTGCTTTCATATAATAGCGATAAACTAATAAACTCACCTAAAAAATAATTGTAATAAACATAAACTATATAACCATTTGGGTATTATATGAACTATTAACTAATGTTTATTTTTATTATAGATCTAATTAATTAGATATTAGGTGTCTGTTAAATTGCGTTACTTAAAATTTAAAGCCTGAATATACATCATTAATATTCAAAAGTTTCAATCGTATTTTAAAAAGTGATGTGCAATTAATAATATGTATCGATAATAAATAAGGTTTTAGATGGGTTTTTAAAAATATTGAGGTTTTTCTGAGTCGATTTTTATAGCGTGCTGCCATATATCAACAAACCAGAGGTGGGGGAAAGTCAAAAAAGCGTCATGCATAGTATCTTATCTTAATCAAAAAAATATCCTCTTAAGACTGGAACCCCCGGCATCAGCTGGTGAGCCAAAAAACAAGATGCTGAAGTCGATAAAAGCGGTGCTGTTTGAAGCCTTGAGGCACGAAAGGCAAGTTCAGCGCTTTCGACGTAAGCATCGTAGCTTTTTTGAGCGAGGCAGGTGCAGCCACGGCATCTTTTGTTTACTTTTCTCTGCTGTAGGAGAAAAGTAAAAGCCCTTGCGGCTCGAGCAAGAAGGGATAAGGCAGAAAGGAATAGGGGACAGGTAATTGGCTTGGGGCATAGAGATTAGCGCATAGGGTATATTGGATTGTTTTATGTTTAAAACCTATTCTCTTAAGATTCGGAGTTGTGGCTTTTATTTTTTTTATGAAAAGGTCTACAACCACCTCCCGGTTCGTGCCTCACCGTACTCCTCCTTGGTAAGGAGGAGAGCTGATTTACAGCTATTAAGTTGTTAAAAATGCTAATGAAGATACCTTTTCGAACACTCAAGGGGCGATGAAGAAAGAGCGGAAGCTTTTATCCATTCAATTAGCCCCAATGTGGCCATTACTAAAAATATCAAATACTCAATTGTGATAAAGTAAACACCGCGGTTAAAATATAATACCACACAAACCACATCTACCAATACCCAAAGAATCCAGCATTCAACTCGTTTCCATGCCATTAAAAAGGTGGCATAAATACTTAAAACTGTTGTAAATGCATCTCCATAAGGATAGGCTGCCGGTTCGCTAAAATACTCAGGAAGTAGAATATGAATTCTGCTCATCAATGCACCCCAGCCTATTGTTAATGCAATCATTGAAACCACAGATAAAATCCGGCTTCTGTTGGTCATGTAGGTTATATGCTTTGTTTCATCATTTTTCTTTTTATACAACCATTGATACAATCCCAATACCGATGCTCCAAAGAAAAACACCTGCAAAAGCATATCCGAATACAATGCTATCTGCATGTATATGATAAAAAATGCTGCAATATTGATAAATCCAGTGGTCCATGTATGGATATTGGCTTTTGTTGCCAGCCAAACAGATATTAATCCGGACAGGGTTCCTATAAACTCAATATAACTTAACGAATAGCCCATGATTTCAAACATGGACATATCCAGACTTAACCAGCTTAAAACAACTTCCATGTTAATCCGATATTAAAGTTTAAAGGAGCCTGCACAAAATACAATGGTGTTCCATCCCAGTTGACATAACCATTAGAAATGATCTCCTGATTTGTAATATTATAAACACTCAACGTTACGTCCATCTTTTTAAAGGAATACACACCTTGCCAGTCTAATGTATAAAAAGCTGGTGCAGTGTAATCATTGGCAAAATCAATAAAGGCTTCACTTTGATAGCGTAAAGATAACTGGGTTCTCAAACTTTGTGTCTGATAACCGATGCCTTGGTTAATCATTACTTCAGGAGTAAGGATGGGTTCAAACTCTACGCCCTCTTCCTTAATTTTATTGTTAGAAAAAGCGGATTGATTAAAAGCAAAAATGCCTTTACCTAACTGTACCTGAGCATCAAGTTCTACTCCACTCCTAAAACTTTGATCCACATTTCCGTGCAAGGCCAAACCATTAGGTCCATAGTTTCCATTTAAAACCAATTCATTTGAAAAGTCCATGTAATAGCCGTTTACCGAGAACTGAATATTCTTATTTTCATATCGAACACCAAACTCATGGTCGTTTACATATTCTGCCTTTGTGGTATTGATGATAGCCAGTCCGTTTTCATCCTGCAACAAATCATCCTCTCCGTTAAAAATATCATTTCGGGTTGGCTCACGACCACTGCGTCCAAAACTATAATACACGTTCCAGTTTGTATTTACATCAAACACCACTCCTACCTTTGGATTTACAAAATTCCATTGCAGCTTATCAAAGGCTACAGAACCATCATAATCAAATTGTGTATAACGATACTGAACATCACCATAAAAATGGAAACGACCGGGAGAAAAACGGAACTTGGTAAATGCGCTGAACTCATTTTTATAGCCGGTATTTTTATACAGCTGTCCCAATGCTTTTTCTGATCCTATATGTCGTCGATGGTAATCATTAAAATGAATACCTCCGTTGATTTTCCATAAACCTTTATACCAATTAATGTTTGAAATAAATCCGGCAAAATGATGTTGAAAATCGTAATTATACATTTCATCGATTGAAGGATACCCCAGGAAGTTATTTAAATCAAAATCATAGTTTCCATCCAGGAAATTATAATAAACAGTATTGCTCTGCGACAAATTTGGTTTGATATACCAGGTATGTTGCAAACTCCACAGCGTTTGAGTAAACTTATCATCCTCATCTGAATTAGCATTAGTTCTGGCATCCTTATTTATTTGTGGTCGGGATATTCCAATCCATGCCATCTCATTTTTTTGATTACCAATAAAACCCGTTAGCTTAAGCTGATGGTTTCCCATCACCGTACTTCCACTTAAAAAACCGGAATAAGATGTATTACCCGAGTGATATTTATATCCATCAGTACCTAAAGCAGATGCTCTGACATAGAAACCTTGTTTTAGCTTAGAAATAGTTTGATGTTCACCATAAACACGATACGTTTGATATGATCCGTAATTCACTCCCAACTCAAAACCAGACTCTCCGGTAAAGTCAACAGACTGAAAATTGATACTTCCTGCATAACTAGCCACTCCATTTGAAGAAGTACCTACTCCACGTTGCATTTGTACTGATTGCAAAGAGTTGAAAAAATCAGGATAGTTTGAAAAGTATGCTCCCTGGTCTTCCGGTTCATTTAATGGCACTCCATCCAATGTCATGTTAATGCGTGTTTGGTCAATGCCTCGTAATCTGAAGTAAGAATACCCTACAAAATTACCCGCATCAGAGTATGCTGAAACAGAAGGTAAAGAAGTCAGGATTTGCGATGGTTCCTGTCCTGTGTTTAGCAGGTTTATTTTTTGATGATTGATATCGGTATAAGTCACCGGCAATGTTTGATCAACAGTTTTTGCCATTATGGTGGCTTCACTAAGCATTACTGTATCTTTAAATTGTGTTTGACTCCATAAAAGTGGAGTGGTTATGGTTAATAGTATTAGAGTTAAATATTTTATCATTTTATTTTTTAATTATCACACAATGTCAGATGTATAAACACAGACACGTTTTTAGTTCATTGTTAGACACTGTCAGGTTTTAAAAACACTGACAGGTCACAGCCCTGTTTTTTCTTTTTCCCTTTTCCTTGCTCCCTTCTACCCTGAAACCTTTCTCCGTTCAAATCTCCGATGAATAAACCGTTCCTTTATTTTTACTTTGAAGTTCGGAAGGCAAAAAAGTTTTAAACTGAATCCGAATATCGTTTCCAAAGATGCTTTGAATTGTTTTTTCTATATCCTGAGATTGATTTGAATCAGAAATCTTCATCACAAGAGAATAATCTTTTTGCTGATGCAGATGAAATGCCACCAGTGCGTATTTCATCATAGCTCTGGAAATATCCACAGGATTAATAACTTTCCCACTCTTAGTATAAAAGATAACCGGTTCGCGTGCTTCAAAATCCTGAATATATTGTATTTCATCCTTTAAAGCCAAACGGCCATAATCACCGGTTCTATATCTAATCATTCCTAAAAAGGGATTGTTGCCTCCGGTAATCAGCAATTCACCATACGAACCATAGGGCAATATCTCCTGAGTTTCGGGATTCCATACTTCAAGAAATAAATCAGGACGAATGGTACGGTATTCCTCTCCATGACGAAAAGCAATCATACGGCATTCTGTCATTGAATATAAATCCACAACAGGACAACCAAAATACGTTTCCAGTTCCTTCTGTTTTTCAGGCATTAACCTCATGGCCGATGAAACCATCATCTTTGGTGTTAGCTTTGGTTTTAATTCCAACAAAGCTGAAAATGCAATGGGATCACCAGTTAAAATCACCGGATTGTATTTTTCAAGATAGGATAAGCGATCATCAGGATGATTCCAGTCCTTTGTATTCAAATTTACCTTAAGTACCCCGGCTCCATTTAAATAAGTTGACATGGAAGCATAAGTTAAAGTCTCTTCCTGATGACATATTAAAGCAATAGCCACCTGATCAGATTGTACTTCAATACTAAGATGATGACATTTCATTATCTCTTCCAGTTGCACAATCCATGAAGCCTGTGTAAAAGGAGAAAAGTTAACATCCATTGCAGCCCCTGTAGTGCCTGAAGTTGAATATACCAGCAGCTCATCCAGGTTAGCTTGCTTATGAACAAAGTTCCAGGGCTCTTTACGGATACTATCTTTATCTAAACAAGGCTGTTCTGTCAAAAAAATGGTTCGTCCATTATAGAACGGAATATTTTCCACGCAATCTTTTACGTAGTCATTCACCCATTCAGGAACCTCATCTTCACTAATTAATGTTCTTTGATTACACTTTTGTTTATAACCATCCAACAACTCTATATGATGAGGCTGCAAACGATCACCACTTTGAAAATTATATTTAGGTGCAACGTTATCCTGACGCAATTGATTCAGAAAGCTCTTATTCTCAATACAAGGAAAACGCTCCTCATCATTCAGTGCCACTCTGATTTCTCTATTCCCTGCCATAAACGTTCGCTGCTTCACGGGCTTTCTTTTCAGCCATCTGTTTTCTGATTTGTATGACACGATCGTAGGCCGCTTTTGACTTAGCCAGAACATTATTGCGCTTCAAAATACTCACACTATCCAAACGATCATAAGCCATATCCATTGTTTCACCATCGGGATATACCTCGCAACTCATTAAAGCACTGCGAACAAACTCCTCTGTACGATCTTCATCCTCGATCCATTGACGATAAGGAACATACTGCGATAAAACCTCGAGTTGATTCTGCATGAAGTCAAGTATTTTTACGGCAAAATCTTTTTTATCTCTGAAATCAGGATGTGAGAAAAACCACGCAGATATATGTAAAGCTAATACATGATCCTTACTCATATGCTTAAATTCATCAATCTTCCCTAATTGGTAAGCATAATCATAAGTATAATCAATGCTACGTATGCAATCCAACAGTAAAGCATTAGTATCAATACCTTCATTTTTATTGGTATAAACCGACTCCTTTAAAAAATCAAAAGGACAGTTTTTTAAGTGGTTCATTAAACTATATAAATCGTACATACTCAATAGTTTTGATTCGAAAATTCCTTTGCAAAGGTTAATAACTCTTCCTCATTGGTCACATAATGAATATGCCAACCCATACTCTGTAACTTCACCACTTCTTCGCGATGCCAGTTTGGACGAGAGTGCAATACTATTGTTCCAATACCACCAGCATTGGCCAATGCATATTCTATAATCTCCCAATGATCATCACCATTGTCTGTTTTTGCATCCAGCATCGAGAAGATATCATCATCAGTTACAATAATCAAATGCGATTTTCGCTTCAATTTTTGTTGAAAAGGCTCTTTTAATCTCCCTACACCATAGGCATATCCTGTTCCAAGGTAAGAAGTTAGGATTGACATCACCTTTTTCTCATCCGACTCATAATCATCATTCTGCATAAAACTTCCCGGTTCACCGGATAAACATCCAAAAACCCTGGCGCCAGCTCTCAATGCAGATAGAGCCACAATACTGGCTGCCATAACCGGCCATGAAAAACGATCTGCCGGATTACCCATTGAACCTGAGCAGTCAATTCCAATATATACATCCAAAGGTGCTTTCTTCTGATTTTCATCATCCGATGGACCAAAAGTCCGCTTTAAAGTATTTACTCCGGGAATAATATGAGGAGAATAAATGGTGGTTTCAATCCAGTCTATTTCATCTGCAGAGTCACTAATATCCCAAACTTCCATTCCTTCAGGTAAAGTCATATCCTGCACAATGGTGGTCTCCACCGGAAAATCAATTAAATGCGGCAGAGCCACCTCCTTATAGTATCTGATTAATAACTCCTGACGATCAATATCAGGATTTACCTGTCGTAACAAATCAACATAAGTTCCTGGATTTAAATATCGTTGTCGTGGTCCCTCGCCTCCACTTCGGGTAGCCAAAATACCATTAGTCAATGCTTCGGTATATGACTCATCATCACCATCACCCCCAATTACTTCACTTCGGGGATCAACAATCACTTCGCCATCAAACTCTGTCATTCCCGCAACAACTACACCACCTTTTCCGGCCTCATCTGCATCCAGAATATAAATCACACTCTTTTGAGCCTCCTGTTTTTCTTTTTCTTCCATTAAATATGGATACAACAAAGCTCCAAAACGAGAAGCCCCTTCAATCCACTTTTTGGCATAACTTTTAATTAAAGAAGCCATTACTGATGCATCTGCATCAATAGACTCAGAATGATAAGTACGATCAGAAATAAGCGTAAACTTTTCCAATCGCCACAAATACTCGTAAGCCCTCATGTACAAAGTCCACAACTTTGAAAAGGAGATGGTTCTGTTTAGCTTCTTATAAACCAAAGCCATATCCAACTCCTTAAGTCGCTGAAGACGATCATTAATCAACAGATCCTCATACAGGTTAGCCACCATTGGAGCCATATCCTCCATATCGGCCAGACTCCAGCGAATCTTGGCCATTACAACAGCATTATCCTTTAAATTTGCAGGAGTATAAATATGGTGTCCTATTTCATGAGCAATTACCTGAAGCGCACAATCTTCAATTCCCAACTTTTGAACCTGTTCAATATCAATCACAATACGATGGTCGTTTAACCGAATCATGGCAAAACTTTCACGCAGGCCTTCTTTTTCTGCTTCACGGCTGGCTAAACACCATTCTGGTTCTCGTAACCTGACATAGTTACTCCAAACCTGTTTTGCTGCAGGCCAGGTATTTCGCCAAACATCAAGTATTTCTTTTATCTCAGAACTTTTCATACCTGTCCACTTCTTAAAAACACCTTGTAAGAAGATTTTCTCGTAAAAACCACACTATCCTCAATTACAACAAATGAAGTAACATCCTCGTATTCTTCCTTAATCTGATTTGAAAACTTATGATTGTCATTATGCTTTCCCTGAGTCTGAATGTAATCAGGTGTGAGATTAATTTCGTGCATTACAGTCATTCCGCAAATATCAGCAAACAAAGCACAGCTGTTTCGTCCATCTGTGGCAAAAACATTTCCATCCAATACATAAACTTTAGGTGTCAACTCGAAAACGCCTTGATCAAAACCTATAAAACCACCAAAGGAATCAGAAACCGAATTTCCCTTGAATGACCATGACTTATCCAACACATCCTTTATCGGAAAATCATACATAAAACACTCATCCAGTTTATTTTGAATTGCAGCCGGCAATGAGTTAAATCCAACATATGCCTGCTCCCTCACCATGGCCAAACCAACCATCCACGAACTTACTCTTCCCACATGTAAAAACTCACTCCATGAAGAACACAATCCCACTACTTTATCCATAATTTCAATCCAGTCATTGGTTTGTTCCGGAATGTATTTACAGATAGTTTGAAACGCAGAACTTGTAGCGTTCAGTATTTTAGTTGGCTGGGCTGTTAATAAATCAGGACAATGCAACAAGGTATTCCATATTCTTTTGTATTCCTCAGCATACAGAGTTAAGTTACCATTTGATTTTTGCTTAATCAGCTCCTTAAAAAAAGCTTTGGTAACTCTGCTTATTTTTGCTTCATCCTCAGCGCAAACTTTAATAATAATAGGCTGAATAACATTAACCATCCAAGGTGTAATCACAGAACCATCTACCCGGCCATGTTTGATTTCATGATCGGCCAACAAATGATGATAGTAACTTTCATCGGCTTTGAGATGATTAATTAAGGGCTTGTATGTTATTTTTTCCACAGTAACCACCTTTTATAATTGCTATATCGTTGATGATAATATTTTAATTTTAAGATGTCATCGGCAATATAACTATACAGCTTACCTTCCTGAGACCAATCACTTAACTGACGTTCGATGTTATTTAATCGTTTATCAATTTCTTTTAGAGAAACATTCTCCAACCCCTTGTTAAACTCTTTTTCAAAGGCATCCATAGGATCTCCATCATCCATGTTAAGGGCAATATATTCCTCACACGATAAATCAAAAAGCTTACGAAGCCATACAATTCTATCTACCCGAAATTTATCGAATCCAGGTTGATCAAAAAACGGCGACTCCATATTCTGAACCATAGTATCGTGCAACACAAAAGGAATAATCTGGCGAACATCTTCCAGCTCAACGGCCTTAGCCCCCCTAAAGTAAGCCATGGCCTTAGCATAAGTAATCAAGGTCATTAATTTACGCACCGACAAACCATTATGGGTCTGCGATCCTAAATCTTTAATCTTATCCTTACCTGTTTCCTTACCATATAAATTTCTAAAATCTATTCCCGACAGTTTTGCTGTATCTTTAGTCATGTATTCCAGCTTGGTAGAAGCCGGTTCAAAAAACTCAAACTGGCGACAAAAGAACTCGATTCGTTTACGGATTTGAGGTTCAATGACAATCTGACGAATATCCTTATTAACCTGATCAATTTCTTCATCCGTGAAAATAATCTCCTCCGGAATCATTGATTCAGGTTTGTAGTTTAACTCTATACGCTGCTGTAATTCTTCTATAAATCGAGTATTAAAATGAAATGCTCTGATCACAACATCAATACGGTCTTTTAAAGCCTCAATAACCTGATAGGTTCCACCTCCGTTATCATCATTGGCTGTTAAATACCAGGCAGCTTCCGGACATTCGTAAATCTGATCAAATATCTCGGCATAGTTATCACCTAAAACAGTCAATAATGCAGATTGTGTGCGTGTTGGAATACGATTATACTCATCGATAATCTTAACTCGCATTCCCAGCCATTTACGCCAGGCAATTCTGATATCAGAAGTTTTTTCAGCTTTCACCATATCAGAAGGCAGCGGATGTCCCAGTAAATCTGAAATCGTCATCTGAGGCTGTCCATGTTGAATAGCCTGCATCACATCTGTTTTAGAATATCCGGCAAGTAAGCCCATTAAAACAGAAGTAGCAGTTTTTCCTCGTCCCGGTCCGCCTACAATCAAACATTTACCTCGCGTAACCAGGTTTAAAAGCGGAATCAAAACAAAACTACTGTAACTCTGATCAGAAGGTAGTGTTACTTCTACATTAGTATCACCAAACGTAAAACTCTTTTCATGTTCACCGGGATATTCTATATCGTAAAAAGGACTAATTATCGCAGTATTGGAAATCCAGAAATAGGCCTGACGTAATTTCTCGTCAAGGTTATTTTCAGCAGAACTCAATTCTTTTTGATCATCAATATCATCTGAATATAAATCAGGAATCTTAAATCGTTCTACAACAGCATCTTTTCTTGGGTTAGTAGGAGCTTCTGGTACCTGTTGAAAAATACTTGCAGCCCTTTTGATAAAGTCGTTCATAAATTTTCAATATTATTCTTTGAACTTAAATCCTTTGGGGGGTTAAAAATCTGCGTTAAAATAGTAAAACCTTTTTATTAGGTAAAATCACAGCTCAAAACCTTAGCAAATAATATCAAAAAGAATCAGGAACGATTTAAATATGTTTGAAATATTAATGGTTTAAGCAATCATACTTTTATTAAAATCTAATGTAATTAGATATAATCAATATCAATTGCAAGTAAAAAAACGAAGGTTGCTGACAGATGTTACTCTATACATAGCCTACCAGACTGTAAACTCCATATCCCACCCATTCTTTTAATATTGTTTTCCATTTCTCCAGAATAAGTGTAGATGGATGAAAAATTCCGGAATAATCTGAAGTACCAAATTGTTGTATAAAGTCGGTTGAAAAAGGTGTAACTACGATACCTTGTTTTTTAAAGCAATCTATAGATCTTTTAATGTGATATCCGGAGGTAATCAATAAAAAATTCCCTTCATAAATACCAGCCGACTTTAATAATTTTGATGTTTCTACTGCGTTTTGGTGGGTATTTAAAGAGTTCCATTCAACCAGGGTATTTTCCTCCGGAATTTCAATAGTTTTTAGATAGTCTTTTACAATCTGCCCTTCTTTAATCTCACCCATTGATCCACCGGAAAAGATTAATCGATCGGCTTTTCCCATTCTATATAACTCAATGGCTTTGAATAATCGATCAGAGCTGCTATTATCGAACTTGATTTCTTCATTTTGTTGATTATATCCAGCAACTCCTCCTCCAAGTACAATAATTCCATCATAATGCTGAATTGAATTAAGGTTCTGACTATGTCCTTCCCACCAACTACTTACACGATAAAAAATGTATGGATTTGTAAAAATGAATAACAAACCAATGGCAAATGTAAGGATGACTTTTCTGCATTTATATCTTCTTAGAAGTAGGTATGCAATCAAGAGGATTCCGATCCATAATAATGGAGAAATAGCAAACGTAAGTAATTTTGAAAGGGTAAAAAACATAATCACTATTTTTTTAAGTGATTTTGCTTTACAAAAGATTAACCAGAATTCTTCTGTTTGATATACTTACATGATTTCCTGCACATTAAAAACTTCTTGCATTAAGAATTGACAATAAATAGTAGTCTACACATTGTTGCTAATTTCCACACTATGTAGAAACTTTCTACATATTTAAATAAGTATTGATGTTTTTAAACTCCTACCCTTACTTCAAAACTGTTAAATCCATTAACCATATTAAAATCGACCCAATATTATCCGAAATCACAACATAAATTTTCAATAGAAGTTCGAGTATTTCAATTTTCAAGCAATATATAATTTAAAAAAACTGAACTTAATTTGTTAATGAATCTAAAACCTAATTTTCGACAGGAATTATTCATAATCTACCTAAACAATACACTAAACACCTAGTATGATTCACCTTACGCTATAGATGTAAAATTTTACACATTGATACTTTATACATATATCCACCTATTTGGAATTAAAACTCCCCCTGTTTTACATTTTTGTTAACAATCTTTGTGGAGATGAAGAAAATTAGTTCTGTGTGATTTTTAATGGCATTGAAACGAATATTAAAAATCTTAGTGTTTGTTTAGGACCATTCATTAATAAGAGATCTATTTTGCTTCTTAACCTGTTAATAAGTCAAATTTTTAAAATTATAAAATAAGCCAGGAGATTAAATTTTCTATGAATCTCAATATTAAAAAGAGTTTTTATAAGGCAAGTTTTATAATCAGGAGAAAATAATTTTATACAAATGAAACCACAAAAGTTAAGTGTTCTTGAAAAGATTGGGTACGGATCGGGGGATGCAGCAGTAAATGTTGTGATCTCTTCTATGTTTTTGATCATAACCTATTTTTATACAGACGTATTTGGAATAAAGCCTACGGATGTTGCTCTAATGTTTTTGTTAGTAAGGGGAATTGATGCCATCAGTGATCCTTTAATGGGGATTATTACAGATAAATATAAGTCGAAGAAGTATGGTCGCTTCCGTCCTTATTTCCTTTATCTTTCAATTCCTTTTGGAATTTCAGTATTTCTAACATTTACAACACCTGAGTTCGATTATACCGGAAAACTAATTTATGCTTATGCTACTTATATTTTAGTGACTTTAATGTTTACATCTGTTACTATTCCTTATATCTCACTAATCGGGGTGTTAACAAATGACCCAAAAGAGCGTTTGTCTGCAAGTGGTTACCGTCTTTTCTTTGCTAAGGTAGCTGCTTTTGGAGTTTCCATTTTAGTTCCAATCATGGCTAAATCATTTGGAGCAGGTAACATTGCACGTGGATATCAATTGGCTATGGGAGTTATGGCACTTGGTGGTACTCTTCTTTTCTTATTTTGTTTTGTTACTACCAAAGAACGTATTGAGCATATTGTAGAAACAACACCATATCTTAAGCAATTAAAATATTTAGCTAAAAATGGTCAATGGATGCTACTACTAGGGTCATGTTTATCAGGTACAACAGGATATGTTATTCGTGCATCTGTAGCTATTTACTATGCAAAATATTACCTTGGAGGAGATGAAGTTGTACAATCAACATTTATGGGAACCGGGGTTGCAGCAGCAATTTTAGCCATGCCTGCATCTACTTTAATTACCAAACGCTTTTGTAAAGTCAAGTTATTTTGGATGTCACAGTTTGGAGTAGGAATTTTAAGTATCCTTATGTTCTTCTTAATAAAACCTCATCCAGAAAGCATGATGTTTGCTTACGTAATGTATTTCATTCTTTCGTTTGTGGTTGATGTTCATGCACCTATCTTCTGGACTGCTATTGCTGAGGCTGTAGATCACGGTCAGGCTGAGACTGGCGTACGTGTATCAGGATTGGCATTTGGAGGTATTTCATTTGCACAAAAAGCAGGTATGGGAATTGCCGGAGCTGTGGTAGGTTTATTACTTTCAGGCTTTGGTTATGTGGCACCAACTGAAGAAATTCTTAATCCGGTTCAATCAGAAACTGCTCTTTTAGGACTTTCTTTAATGCTAACACTTATACCCGGAGTATTCCACGTAATTAATGGAATGTTGATTATGCGATATAAGATTACAGATAAATATTACGAAACTATAAAAGCTAAAATCCACATATAGTGACAATAAGAAAACTCCGATAACTGCGTTATAACTTTTTTTGAAAACAGTCATTTACGAAAGTAAACTCCTCAGTTATCAAAAAAAGCCAAGCCTTGTCCTCGAAGTTTTTTATTAGCCACTACTCTTAAAACATAGTTAAACTTCTTAGAAACACGAAATAAAATGGCAACATTTAAAAACGCACCTTTAGTTGAGCAACGTGCTGATCCATTTGTTTATAAACATACTGACGGTTACTATTATTTTACAGGTTCAGTACCGACATATGATCGTATTGAATTACGTAAATCTAAAACCATTGACGGATTAAAGGATGCAGAAACATTTGATGTTTGGTTTAAGCATGAATCCGGTCCGATGAGTCGTCATATATGGGCGCCAGAAATTCATTATCTGGATGGTAAATGGTATGTATATTTTGCAGGTAGTGAGGAAGAGGACATCTGGAAATTAAGACCATATGTATTGGAATGTACAGGTCAGGATCCGCTGAAAGATGAATGGATTGAACTGGGACAAATGCAGGCAGCTGATGGAGATGAAAAAACATTTATTGATTTTTCGCTGGATGCTACCATATTTGAAAATCAAGGTAAAAGATATTTCTGTTGGGCAGAAAAGACAGGTGGACAATTTGCGGCTTCAAATTTATATTTAGCAGAAATGGAGTCTCCAATAAAGCTTAAGACTGTACAGTTTATGCTTACAACACCTGATTATGACTGGGAAAGAGTTGATTTTTGGGTAAATGAAGGTCCCGCTGTAATTAAAAATAATGGTAAGATTTTCATTACTTTCTCGGCAAGTGCTACAGGTGCATGTTATTGTATGGGTATGATGGAAGCGGATGAGGATTCTGACTTATTAGATAGAAACTCATGGAAAAAATCAAGATACCCTGTGCTTGGAACTGATTACGACAAGAAAATTTATGGTCCGGGACACAACTGTTTTACTGTGGCAGAAGATGACCTAACACCATTATGTATTTATCATGCCAGAGATTATGAAAATGCAGTTGGTGATCCTTCTGTTGTTCCGGCATCTGATACAAGACCTCTTGAAGAGATTGTTAAGGATCCATTATACGATCCTAACAGACATGCAAGAGTATTGGAAGTAAAATTTGATTCTGACGGCAGACCTGTATTTGAATTATAATAAGAGAAAAAAGTGAATTAATTAATAGTTTTTTTTTGGTAGAAAAAAGTATTAGTAAATATTTTAGATTGGTAGGACAGAATGAAAGGGTGTCTCAAATACTTGGGACACCCTTTCTATATATATTAATTTGTCTAGCTCTTACAAAAACATCGATCCCCCATAAATCATCAATACAATTAAAACAATATTGACAATCATACTTGCTAAGATTAAGAAGGTTATTTTCTTTCCAAAAAACTTGATTAGCATGATGATTGAGGAAATACACACTGCTGAAGATGCTAATGAAAACGACATGGCTGAAGCCATGGTTAAATCTGTGTAATCAAGTAAAGGCTTTAAGAATAATACATCTGCACCATTGCATACGTAAATGGGAACACCCACCAACATCATGATTGCTGTTGCAAAAGGTTCCTTTGCAAAGGAAAAAGATTCAAGATATCGTTGAGGATGAAAAATTTCGAACAGTACAGTTAAGGCTCCAGCGATTAAAATATAAGGTAAAAGCCTTTTCATATAAACCATTGTTTTTCGAAATGGACTTAAAACCTTTACCTCACAACCAGTTTTACAATTATCGTAAATCCCACTTATTTCCCAATTAAATTGATTAGCAATTACTTCCACTATAATTCCGGATACAATTGCTAAAAACAATGATGCTACTATTCGGATAACAGCATACTCTGTACCTAAAACTGTAAACGACATAAAAACGATATACGGATTTAATAATGGGGCAGCAATAATAAATGTAACCAAAGTTTTCATGCTAACTCTTTCTTTCATAGACTCAACTACAGGTATTACCCCACATGAACAAACCGGTAAAAAAGAAGCATAAACAAAAGCCAGCAATTGGTTTTTGGGAAAGAATCTTTTTACCTTTTTTGTATACTGCTCAATTAATACACCTCCAAAAATGCCAATTAAAACAACCATGAACAATTCAATGATATGCTCATAGATAAAAAATGCCCATTCAGGTAAAAAGCTATAGATGACACATTCTTCTTTATGGCCATAACCAATACCCATAATATTCATATAAACAGTATCGGCTACCATAAGAAATATGGTACTATACACCACAAAACGAGCAATAAATTCTTTATCCCAGAATCTTTTTTTAATGGCTATTGTTGTCATTCACATCCAGCTTTAGTTGAGAATAAAACGATCCTTTATCTGCTTTTCTGAATACTGTAATTTTACTTTGTCCTTTTTTGTTCTCAATAACCTTCAGCTTTATTTCTTTACTCCAATGGTTCTTGTTATCATGAGTCCAGGGCCAATCTTCAATTATTTCTAATCCCGACAAATAAACTTTAGCATTCTCCATTCCATCATTACATATCTCTTCAGGCATCGTTACATGCAATTCAAGAGTTAGTTCATCTCCTACCTTATAAATATCTTTTGCACCTTTTGTGATTCTTATTATATCATCACTATTTTGAGCGCAAACCACTATGCAGAACGAACAAAAAATTACAAACAATAAATTTCTAAACATTTAATCAACCTTTATATTATTCTACTTGTATGGCCCCTTGAGGACATACATCTTCACATTTCCCACATTTAGAACAGTTACTTTGGTTTATATTAGCCACTCCCAATTCACGTAAAATAGCATCATCATTACATGCAGTAAAGCAATCACCACAATTTGTACATAATTCAGAATCTATTTCAGGTGTTGTTGTAGAGCTTGTTTTTTCAATGGCATCAAATGTGCAGACAGAGAAACAATCCCCACAACTTACACATTCATCCTGATCAATTGATGGAACTGATGGTGAAGAAGCTTGTGTAACAACAATCGCGTCCTCGTTACAAACCGGCAAACAATTTCCACACGAGTTACATTTAGATGTATCAATGGATGACACACTTGATGTTGTTGTACCACTTTTTGTAATAGCACTATGACTACATACACTATAGCAATCGCCACATTGAATACAATCACTTTGCGAGATGGTTACTTCCGCATTATTTATAGCTCCATGGCCACATCTGTCTAAGCACTTACCGCATTTAGTACATTTTGAAGTATCAATAGATGCTTTTCCGTTTACTTTTGAAATTGCACCATATGAACATGCTCCTCCGCAACGATCTGTACAACCGTGACATTTACTGGTACTTACACTATAATTAGCTACAGAATAAGTAATTGCATTTCCTTCATTCTCACACTTTTCAATACAATCACCACATCCAACACACTTACTATTAACTGTGTAAGTAACATTTGATGTATTTAATGAAATGGCATTTTGATCGCAGACATCAACACAATTGCCACAATCGGTACAGTTATCATCCTCAATACTGTAGGTTTTTACTGCAACCAAAGTGGCATTATACGAACAGGTTTCCGTACACATATTACATTCATTACAGTTATCTGAATTGATTGTATATGTTATAGCGTCAACATTTATAGCATTCTCTGAACATACATTAGAGCATAACTTACACTCAATACACTCATCTGCATCAATAGAATAACTAGTAGGGTTATCAAGAGTAATTGCACTATAATTACATACCGGAAGACATTCTTCACACCCGGTACATAAGGTTGCATTTACAAAATACTCTCCATATAAACTATTGGTACATGATTTTAATAAAGGTGGAATTGCAATAATACAGGTTGCCTTTCCTAATCTCATTAAAAAATCTCTTCGGTTGAATGCTTTATTATCCATATGTCTGATTGTATAAATATGAATTATTAATACCTACTCAAATTGTTCAAGCCATGCAGAGCATATATTTTTATAAGACTGATTTTAAGCTATTAGTTTATAGCCCCACACAGCATGAACATCCCCATTCTAAATCTCCTTCTAAAATTTAATTAAAAATTAAATCGTAATTCTATGCGCCCTAAAACGGCATGATCATCATCCTCTATAAGTTTGCTCTTTACATAACCTAATATTGCATTGGCTTGTAAATGCTTAAAAAATATTTTGCCACACTGAAAATCAAACTCCTGCATTGAAGCCTGTTGGTTTGACGATGCATATTGCAGTTTAAAATGTGTTTTAGCTTTTGGAATATTGTGCTTTAAAGAAAAAAGAAAAATAGGCATCTCTGCCGCATCTAACCTTAACACTTCACCTGCCAAAATATTACTGTACTTATTCAACACCATTGCATCCTCACTAATCTCTGAAAAATCATAATATGCTAAACCTAAATTTGTTCTGTGCATATTACTCCACGAAATTTCTTTTTCCAGTTTTACGGTATATATAAGTCCATTATTTTCTGATGCCATCTGATACAGAACCTCTGGTTTTAAATGAAATTCTTTAGATAATTCTACATCTGTATATAATCCTGTTGTAACTAATGAATTATCAACCTCATCACCAAACTCGGTATAAAATGCCCAACCTAAATCTTTTACCGAAAATGACGAAACATAACTTTCCTCATCCATAGAACTAAACTCATCTCCCATACTCGAAAATTCAGCATCATCATTCTTAGCTTTCTGAGGAGTAAAACTAAGTGTAAATGCAGCCATATTGGTTTTACCAATGGCAGAACCATTATGTATTAGATTCCTGTCTTGAATAATATCGTATAAATAACAAGTGCTACAGAAGGTTCCGTTTCGGGCAAAATCATTTGATACAGAACCTGCTGTTATATTCAAGTTCCATTTATCATTGCTATAGTTATAGCTTAAACCTAAAACCCGTTCATTTAATAAATATTCATCACCCAATTGAGCACTATGAAGTCCTGCTGTTAAGTTTGAATTTGCTCCTCTGTATTTGTAAAATACCTCACGAAAGCCAAAACGAGAGTTATCGAATATTACATCCGTATCCAGATTTTTTTGTCTCCAGTACTTAACACCTCCTTCAAAATAAAAAGTACTCGAATTTGTTGTATAATCTAATCCTAAGAAGGCCATTCCGTTGGCAATATTACTATTGGTGATATATCCTTGTGATCCTGTAATTTCACCAGCCCACATTAAATTAGAGTCTCCTATGGGCTTCAAAAAACCACCCAAGCGGCTTCTGCAACTCCATTGTGCATTTAAAGAAACACTAAAGCATGCAAAAATAACAGCAACAATATATTTGTTCATTTGTAAGGTTTTATCTGAATAAAAATTATTTATCTGAAACTAATCTCATTGTATTAAAACTAAGCGCTTCCTTTTTACATGATTTTAAACAATCACCACAAGCAATGCAGTTTAATTCACTTACAAAACTCTTCTTATCTTCATAAAGAATAGCCCCGGTTCTACATGTATTACTGCATTTTACACAATCTACACATGAAAGATCCTGAGTAATTTTGCGAGCTTTTGGCAGCATACTTATCCAACCCAAAACCAATCCCACAGGACATATTGCTCTACAAAAAGGACGATAGATTAATACCGAAGAAATCAATAACAATACAAGTAGAACATATCCGGTAATATTAGCCGAAAACAAATTAAAAGCAACTTTAAACGGATCGTAATGAATATATATATTCATTCGAGTTACAGCCAATTGTATAAACAACAAAACAAACACTGAAACCTGAATAATTCTAAGTATTTTTTGATGTTTCTGCTTTTTCAAAATTTCAATTCTGGTGGCAGAAAAGATAAAATCCTGTAATGCGCCTAAATGACATAACCATCCGCACCAAACACGCCCCAGAAAATAAGTTAAAGGAAGCAAACCGATAAACCATAATAAGGATATCCAATTTACATCAACACCTACACCTGCTAACACAAGGTTTTGAAATGAAGAAATCATACAAGGACAGCCTCCATGTATAAAACCTAACCAAATCAACATGGCTAGCATAAAGAATGGTCGTGATTTTTGAAAAAAACTGTTATTAATGAATAAACCAACTATAATGGTTAGAATAAATAAAATTGATAGTTCAATCAGAAAATTTTTATCTGCATCAGAGAGTCCGTGTTGTGCACTTTCTATACTATCATCATTATTTATAGTAGTTTCAGAAAATTCACTATCTCCAAATTCCTGAAAATCATCAGTTGTGGCATTAGAAAACTCATCTCCTGATGCTGCTGAAAATTCATCTCCACCTTCCTTAAATTCATCTGCATTTGTTTCCTGGAATTCAGTATTATCCAAAGATTGAAACTCATCTCCTGCTGTTCTAAATTCATCAACAGCACTTGTATCTAATACAGCAATACAGTTATTATCCGGCTGATCGTTTGTTTTTATAAAAGAGGAGGAAATCAAAACGCTTATGATTCCTCCCCCCAGAACTAAAAACAGCTTTCTATTATTTATGCTGTAAAGATAATATGACGCTAGTCCTATAATTGCAACTAAACCAAGCACTTTGGTTGTTGCTCCGGAACTAGTATTTTCAGTTGTATAAGGACAAGAAGAACATTCTTCATTATTAACCTTACATGTAACATAATTTGCATTAACCTCAGAAACACTGGCTCCAATGACAAGGCTATTTAAAACAAATAATATTATAACAATCCAGCGCTGCAAAATCAAGATCTTTTAAATTCGATACTTCCCATTCCACCTTCCTTATCGCATGATCTGACAGCTACTATTTGAGTCTTATTTTTTTTATCAGTAGTTACCTCTACTATTTTTACTTTTAATTTTCGGGTATACTCCATACCTGATAACTGTTTCCATTCTGTTGCTCCAAGAATTTTTACTCCCTGGTACTGAAACTTTGTTTCTTTAACAGAAACAGGACAATTGCGATGCGTAAATTGCAAATGTACTTCAACGACCAGTTCATCACCCACTTTGTAAGTTTCCTGTTCGTTTTCAACTACTTTCAAGGTAATTTCGCAAGCACTAGCAACAGCTACACCAACAAATAATAAACCCAATAAGACAAATAACTTTAATTTTTTCATGTGTTTAAATTTACATTCATTAGCCACATGTAACTCTCAGGAAAATTTAATCATTCTCATTTGTATGATACTGAATAATTTAACTTCACCTGTTCGTTTCATCTGTTTTAATATTTACTTTCGTTTATCAAATGAAACTCACCAAATCCAATCATATACTAACGGCTCGTTTCATCTGGCATTAATTTATATTAATTAAACAATACTCACATCTATAACCAATTGAGACGATAATTATTATTTAATCCTTCGAAAAAAACAGACTATTATTTAATTTTTTTTTGCGAAGCCAAATTACTTTAAAAGTAAACCTAATATTATGAGAAATCCGTGAACGAGAAAAAACAAACGGGGAAGTGGGAAAAATACATTTAGGTAAAATAGGAGGTTTTTATCTGGTTAATAAAGATCTTTTTGAATCTAATCCAGAAAAATTTGATTAAGAAATCATTTTTCCAAATTACTAATCATATTTAATACAACTTGTTGTGCCACTGCATCTACTTTAGGATCAGAATTAGATGTTACATTTCCAGAGATCAATCTTCCCTGAGTTAATAATTGAGATAAGATCAACTGTCCATCAGAATCACCAAATGAGATCTTTACTACAGGAATTCTCAACAGATCTTTTCCTGCATTAACCAAAGGAATTAAATTTGTTGCCTCTCGGTTTTTACTATCTAAATATTGTTGATGAAGATTATATTCTTGTATTGATGCATTGGGATTGATTGCCCCAGCCAAGGCAGGAGCATCCTCTACAATAAAGTGAACATATGATCTTAATTCTTTCTTTAAAACTTCATCTTCTTTTTTATTGGAAAACCTATAATAGCCCTGCAACTCATAAGCAAAATACGATTCATTTTTAATTTTGCTTATATTAGCACCTTTCGCCTTCCATTTTGATAAGAAAGCATTCTGACTTAAACCATTCACTGACATATCAACAGAAGGTACTATTAAACCACCTTTATATCCATTCCATAACCAATTTGCATCATACTGTAAATTACACCAAAGACTACTATCTTTTAACGATGGATGTATATGACTTTCAGGCTCGGCTACTTGTGTTGAGGTAAGAGTTACCCCTTTTATAAGATTATAGGTACTTACAACCGGTTCATTAACTACAGGACTTCCTTGCAGAGATCTCAGAGTCTCATTAAAGTCAATATATCCCTGACCTAAAAACAAATCGCCAACATCTAATAACACTACATTTTTTCCTTTGTCAATATAATAAGTAAGTAGTTGATTATTTTCACCATCAACTAACTTATTCCACGCAGCTCTAGATCCAATAAACATCTGTGCTTTCTCATTATCAGGAGAAACTGTTTGAATACTCATTTTTTGTAAAAAGGTCCTAAGTTCTTTATCATCTTCTTCTACTCCAATAATCACATCTTTGATTACATCACTAGGTGTCGGTTCTATCACATGTATCTCCCAGGATGAGATAACTTCAGCTTTCACATTTTCTGGAGTATTTAATAACTTAGCTTGTAAAACATAACTACCAATTTCTTGAGGTATTTTAATTATTTGCCTTTCAACCTTCGTTTCATTTGCTGTTAAAACAAAGCTATCTGTTTTTGAGAATACTGATTTATGATCCTTTAAAATAGAAATTTCCACTTGCAAATCTCTCTTTTCTTCAGTTTCATTATAAAGATATAATTCTACCTCCTTTTCTTGTCTTGGAGAAAAGTTACGATCCCATAAGTTCATTGTCACACTTATGGGTGAATACGACGAGGCCAATCCTGCCCAAACAGGTTTAGGCTTTCCCTCTTTTAAATCCCCTTCAAACCAATGATTTCCATCTTCATAACTACCTAAAGCACAAAATGGAGCATAACCGGCAGCTCCGAGTTGTCGCCAATATTCCGAAATTTTCGAAGAAGATAAAGTATGATGGGCTTTACGCATTTCTTTTGTATGTCCTCGCCCTAAAAAACGTAAAAAACTTTGTGGTAAAGTTGTATAACCACCTAAATTATAATCTCCATCCAGATAATTTCCTCCATACTCATCGACCATGATAGCTTTTGGAAACTGTTCTGCATTCTCGTAATATACTCCCACGTTTTCAAATAAACTCCACCAATATTTATGCAGATGAAGTATATCTCTATCCTCTAACGCTATTTTCTGATATTGAGGCACAATATTATTTAGGGCATTCCAGGCCGTTTGTAGCTGATCACCATAAGTTTCATTATAAGGATGATAAATAGATACAGACGGATGTTTCATCCCTAAATCGAACCATACCGGCCATTGTTCATTAAGGCTGGACTCAGATGCTGTCATCCCATGAAAAAAAATCCATTCATATTGTACCAACAAACCATGTTTATCGCATAGGTCCAATATTTTTTCAGGAGGTGTACCTAAATGAAAACGTATTGTATTGGCACCTAAATCTTTTAATCTCAGAATAATATTCTTTTCAAACCAATCATAGTCCCATCCCAACTTTTCTCCTTCTTTATTACGTATCCACCTGTGCCAAACCACAGAAGCTCCACGAGCTGTTACTTGTTTATTATTTAAATAAAACTTCTTATCCTTTACTTCAAATTGTTTTTTTCCATAATTACATGAAACGCAATCCTGAAATATTTTATCTTTTTTGAGTATTAATTTTAATGTATATAAATTTGGACTATCAGGAGACCAACTCTCAATTTTCCCTCTCATATCAACTGATATTGAATCAGCTAGCACCTGACTTTCTTTTGAAGCAATAACTAGAGAATTTCCTTTATTATCAACGAGTTCAGCTGATATACTATATTCCTCCTTTATATCTTTCAAACCACCTAATTCATACTTTATTACAAGCTTATCTTTATCGTAATAAGTAACAGGAAAATAACGACTGATAAAAAGCTTTTTATGAAAATGTATTTCCACATTATCCCACAAACATGAAGAAACGTTAGACCTCCAATGATCAGCAACTGGAATAAAAGAAGCATTTTCCGGACGAACATCTTTTAATGACATCAAAGCTATTTCTAATAAAACTGTATTTCCTGGTTTTATATCTTTATGATTCAGCTTAAACGACAAAGGAGCCATTCCTCCTTTTTTTGATCCAACCAATTTACCATTCACATAAACATCCGGATTAAAACGTGCACCTTTCAAAGATAATGTGGCAGTAGTCCAATCTCCATCTGGTAAAATAACATTTCTTTTAAACCATAATCTACCATCAATGATACTATCCCCAGAGATAGCAAGTCCTGGAACATCAGATACTCCTGAATATTTCCTATCTACGCCAAAACTCCATTCTCCATTGAGATCCTGTACATTATTACAACCTTCTCTGGAACACGACATTAAAACAAAAAATAGAATAAGCAAAAGATAATTTGATATTGGAGTTTTAGATTTCACGATGTTAAATCCTTAATAATTTTATAACAAAAGCTATTTACTTTTTCTGCATATTGCAGCCCATCCACCTCCTGAAACCATAGAGATTTCAAGAATTGAATTTTTATCCACTACCTTAATGAGATGAGTATAATCTATAGCTACCCGATCTGCATTAGTACCATCCTGAAAGATCTCTATTTCATATTTTCCTTCATCAAGAAATGAAAGATCGATTTTCAGAGTTCGGGCAGTATAATCAGTCATTGCTCCGATATACCAATTGACTCCACTTTTACGAGCGGTAACAATATAATCTCCTACTTGTGCATCAAGTACCCTTGTTGCGTCCCAAACAGTTTTAAACTGACTAATAAACTTAGTACATTCCTCTTCTCTATAATAATTAGAAGGACTATCGGACATCATTTGAAGAGGTGCATCGTAGACTGCATACATGGCAATTTGATGGCAGCGTGTTCCTAAGCTCATTGGATTTGTAAAACTTATTGCAAAATCTTTAGGATGTGCATTATGCATAGCTCCTGGTGTAAAATCCACTGGTCCGGCCAACATTCGCGTAAAAGGAAGGGTTACATCGTGCTCTGGAGTAATCTTATCGCTCCATTTACAATTCTCCAGTCCTTTAACTCCCTCATAGTTTATTATATTTGGATAAGCTCTCCGTAAACCTGCAGGTTTAAATGCTCCATGATAATCTACCAGCAACTTTCGTTTTGCACAGGCTTTAGCGGTCCGTTCATAAAAGTTAACCATATCCTGATCCGCTTGTGCCATAAAATCAACCTTAAGTCCCTTTACTCCCCATTTTTGAAATTGATCCAAGATATTATCCATATTCTTATCTACAGGTCCCCATAAAGACCATAAAATTAAATCTACATTACGTTCTTTACCATAAGCTACCAATTCGGGAATATTAATTTCAGGACATGATTCCAAAACATTAGTTGTACTTTTTGACCACCCTTCGTCTAAAATAACATAAGGAATACCGTATTTCGATGCAAAATCAATATAATACTTATAGGTTCGATTATTTATACCTGCTTTAAAATCAACTTCAAATAAATTATTATCATTCCACCAGTCCCAAGCTACTAAACCAGGTTTTACCCAAGATATATCATCCATTATACAAGGTCGAGACAACAGATATACCATTTGGTTCTCAACTAATTCCTTATCCTCGCGACTAATCATAAAAACACGCCATGGAAAAGTTCTTGAACCTTTAGTCTTAGCGATATAATCAGCCTCTTTAGTAACATCAATATTTCTGTCACTTTTTTGATATTTTTCCAATATCACTCTTGGAAATTTACTTTTTAATCCTTCAGATCCTGTGGATTCAAGAAACAATCCCGGGTAATCATACAAATCTGCTTCAGTAATACCAATTTTAATATTGTTATTGCCTCTCACTAATGTTGGTAATGAACAAAAACGTCCAGACTCGAGTGATGACAACGTATCTTCGATATAATAACGCTCATAATGAGAAAGTAAAGAGAATTCCTCAGGAAACAATATGGAATAATCATCAGCAAAGTTTAAATCTACTTTTTCATTATCCACAACTACATCACTCAGTTTCTTTGTTTCAAAACGATAAGCAACTCCATTATTATACACACGAAAAAATATTGAAAAATCATCTTTAAAATCCAATTTAAGCTCATGATATTGGTTTTGAATGACTGATGATTTTACAGGAACTGCTACCTGAACAAACTCTTCTACAGATTTTACTTTGCTTTTAATAAGTTTAGAAAATACCCCCAACTCACTTCCATTTAGGGTTAAACTCATTTTGCTCTGATTTAATACCTTTTGTCCATCAACACTGGTTGACCATGTTATTTCTTTACCAACAGAAACAATTGTTTCAATTTTCTCATCAGGAGAAGTTACTTTAAAATCTTTCGCCGTTACATGGAAGTCCCATGAAGTTAATAAAAAGACGAAAACAAATGAGATTAGATTAATTTTCATTGTTTTTAATTGTAATATCATTTAAAACTAGTTAAGAATAAAAGACTCTATCAATCCTTCTTTAGAATTAGGACCAATCCAAACGTTAAACTCACCCGATTCAGCTTCCCATTTTTTATTGGCTGTAAAGAATGCTAAATCATTGGCTGTTAATTTAAATTTAACAGTCTTACTTTCTCCCGGAGTAAGATGAATTTTTGAAAAACCTTTCAATTCTTTTACAGGACGAGCAGTACTGGCAAATTTATCCTGAATATACAATTGAACAATTTCATCACCAATATACTTTCCCGTATTTTTAACCATTACACTCACACTAAGTTCTTCATCAGATGCCACTTCTTTTTTATTAATTTTCAAATTAGAATATTCAAATGAAGTATAACTCAAACCAAAACCAAAAGGATAAAGTGGCTCATTCTCCATATCAATATATCTTGATGCATAAATTGGATGGCCCCAGGCATGACTTGTACTTTTATGGTTGTAATAAACAGGACATTGTCCTACAGACCTTGGAAAAGAAGCAGTTATTTTACCAGAAGGATTATAATCTCCAAACAAAACATCTGCTATTGCATTGCCTGATTCTGAACCTAAATGCCAGGTCTCTAAAATTGCAGGAACATGTTCTGCCATCCAATCTATAACTATGGGACGACCATTCATTAATACTACAACAATATTTTTGTTTACAGCATAAACAGATTCCAACAACTCTTCCTGTAATCCTTTTAAACGAATATCAGCCTGACTTCTAGCTTCTCCAGATTGCCAGCAATTTTCACCAATAGCCATAATTACAACATCAGCTGACTTAGCTGCTATTATTGCTTCCTTCATTCCAGTTCTATCCTCATTATTAAATATTAACTTATGCGAGCTGATTGTTGTATCCTCAACAGCTAAAACAGGGCCTCTTTCAAAAGCAATATTATTCGAAGTTTGTGCAGATTTAATTCCCTCCAACAAAGATATGGCTGATGCTTTCTCTGCATCAGCTCTCCAATTACCCAAAGGGTTATCCTTATCATTTGCAAAAGGACCTATTATCGCTATTTTTAATCCTTCTTTATTTAGAGGTAAAATATTATTCTCATTTTTAAGCAAAACAATACTTTTTCTGGCTATATCTCGAGCCTCTTTTAAGTGATCTTCTGTCAATAATAGCTCCTTTTCTCTTAGCGAATCACAGTAACGATATGGATCTTCAAATAAACCTAGTTCATATTTTACGCTTAATATTCTTCGAACCGCATCATCAATCAAGTCCTCTTTTACACTACCTTCTTTTACAAGTTCTTTTAAATTTTTAAGATAACAACTGCTACCCATATCCATATCGCAACCAGCCTTAAAAGCAATTAGAGCAGCCTCCTTTTTTGTAGCTGCAACACCATGAGATCGAGCCATATCAATTGAACCCCAATCTGAGACAACAAATCCATTATAACTCCATTCCCCCTTTAATACATCCCTAAGCAAATGGTTATTTGATGTTGACGGAGTTCCTCCAATAGCATTAAATGCATCCATAAAAGTTGCAACACCTGCATCTACACATGCCTTAAATGGTGGCAAAACGATGTTCTGAAGTGTATTTTCTGATATTTCTGCAGTATTATATTCCCGACCGGCTTCTACAAAACCATAGCCAGCAAAATGTTTTGCACACGCTGCTATTGAAGAAATATCTTTAAGATTTTCGCCCTGAAATCCCAAAATCTGAGCCTTTGCAATTTCACATCCTAAATAAGGATCTTCTCCGGCACCTTCCATTACTCTTCCCCAGCGAGCATCTCTTGAAATATCAACCATTGGGGCAAAAGTCCAGTTAATACCAGAAGCTGCCGTTTCAACTGCTGCAATTCTCGCACTTCTCTGTATTGCTTCCATATCCCAGCTACATGACATTGCCAATGGAAGAGGAAAAATTGTTTTGTACCCATGTATAACGTCATATCCAAAAATCATTGGTATACCTAAACGGCTATTCTCAACTGCAAGTTTTTGTGCTGCACGAACTTGTTCAACACCTTTTACATTCAACATGGAACCAACCATCCCATTCTTTATTAGCTCATACCTTTCTCTAAAATTTTCATCTTTGGGTACAGCCCCTGTCATCTCCCATTGTCCGGGATACTGATTAAGTTGTCCAATCTTTTCATCCAAGGTCATAATCTTTAATAAAGAATCAACCTTATGGTTAATATCATCTCTTTGTGCAATGGAATTATGATTAGAAGAGCACCTTGCTAATAATATAAAAATCATTGTTAAAGAAATGACATAAAACAATACCTTTTTACTGATTATCAATATAGTATTCATAGTATTTCTAAATTCTATTGTTAAAAATGAATTTTGACTATTTTTGATTATTTAGCAGTTTTATAATTTCTGCTCCAGCAAGTAATACTGGTCCATAACCATGTGCAGTATAAACACTTACCGGACGATAAAAGTAATATGCAGGTTCAAATCCAAGTCCGGTTCCCACACAAGTATTTTCAACCTGTCCTTTTTCATTAACCTGATTAGCTACTGCGTTCCAGGCTAAATATACCATAGGTTTATATGCGCTGGCATCTATCCATCCTCTGTTAATAGCTCTTGCAATTGAATAAGTATATATGGCTGTTGCTGATGTTTCAAGATATGAATCCTCTCTATCAATAAGCTGATGCCACATGCCATTCTTAGACTGATACTTAGCCAATCCATAAACATGTTTTCTTAATAAGGCTAATACTTTGTCTCTGTTTTTATAATCATTAGGCAATACTTCAAGTAATTCTACCATGGACATAACAGCCCATCCATTTGCTCTGGCCCAATGAAATTGAGGATGCTGATCCATACCCTCAACCCAACCATGCATATAAAGTCCTTTCTCTGCATTAAACATCCGCTCCGAAAATTGAATAAGCTGTTTTATGGCATCATCATAGTATTTTGTATCACCGGTATATTTTCCCATCTGTGCCAAAGCTGGAACACTCATAAATAAGTCATCTAACCAAAGCGTATTAGGAAATGGGAAATTGCGTGCCAGTGTTCCATCCGGGAAGCGAAATTGTTGGTTACTTATAAAATCCATAAAGTTATTAATCATCAGATCCAGATCAGATTCACATCCATCCTGTTTAGCCTTAATCATAGCAGCACACATAGCCCCTGCATCATCCAATGCATTAGGATGTAATACGCTCTTCATTAAATGTTTTGTATCCGGATGGCTCTTTTCAAATGCTAAAAATGCTCTTTCCAGTCTTGATAAAAACTCAAATCGGTCATAAGTATAGTTTGTAAAGCGATTATCTCCTGTTACCTCTGCAGCTAATAGCATACCTGCATAAGTAACTCCCCATTCGTAACTAATCAATCTAAAATCAACTGGCTTTATTATACTGTTTTCATCAACTTTACTCAGATTATTTATTTCTTTTTTGGTCTCTTTATCTATTAGAATTGCAGGTGTATTTTCATCTAAATAATTACATATATTTAACAAAACAACCGTAATATCTTCTGCCTTAGGTTTTTCCGGAGAGGTTGCATACTCCACAGGTATTACATTGTGTAATATAGAATTAGCATCTGTTACATGCTGTGAAAATGCTTCAATACAAGCAAAATAAATCACTAACAAAATAATTTTTGTCTTATTCATAAATATTATTTATACTTTATTAATTGTTAAATTTTGGTTTATTGGTTAGGGAAAATTCTAATTTTCGATAGTTTTTTTGGAAGTTCCCAGATTATAATTTTGGATTTTCTTCAATTCTGGATTACCTGTACCCTTCTCCATTAAAGCAATCAAATCGTTTAAATAATTTTCGTATACCCCACGAGGAGTTGTAGTATATTTACTACATATTGAGGCTGCCATACCTATAACTTCTCCCATCATTCCAGTTGTCCGCATCACTCTCACTGTACCTAATGCAACATGAGTAACACTAATGTCACGACCTGCCATCATCAGGTTATTAATATTTTTGGAATACAAACATCTAAAAGGAATTGGGTAGGGGTAAATAGCAATATGTTTAGCAATGGATTTATACTCCTTCTGGGGAAACAATTCTGAATTCTTTGGATCGGGATAATGTAAATCTATTGTCCAGCTTGTTGGAGCTGTTCCATCTGCATAAATATTATGCTCTGTCAAATCTTTTTCATTAAGAATATAATCGCCAATTAAGCGACGAGATTCTCTTTTACCAGCGATATAAGCCACCCATTTTAACCTGGTATTTTTAAAATCATCCTTTTTACTACTATGATTTTTAACATACGACCAATTTGAAAAAACAACCATTAACCCGTAATCCCGTATATATTCAAAGTCAGTTATCTGATTACGATTCATACCTGTTTCCCAGTTCCAATCACCACGTTTGATTGCTTCTGAACGCTCCTCATCCCAGGGTAATCCCCAATCAATATCAGGAAAATTCTGAGGTTGAGCTAAATCTTCAGCAAACCACTGAACAGATGATCCCATTGTCATTTTATCAGCTTCTTGAGGAGCAGTTACTTCTCCAAATTCAGCATGACTTTCCCTCCCTTTCAAAAATTGAGCTCCAGCAAGAAATCCAATAGTTCCATCTCCTGTACAATCAGCAAATATGGGAGCCTGAAATTCTAGTTCCTTACCACTCTCAGTACTGACTGCAATTATTTTTCTTATGGAGCTATTTTCGGTAACAACCTTATTGGCATGATAATTTAAAAATAAACTGATATTTTTTTCTGCTTTTACAGCATCTAGTTTCTTTCCATCCTCATAATTTTCTTTTGGTTGAGCATTACCTTCTTTACTTGGCCCAATTTCATTAACCAGATTTCCAAGTGCAGGATAAGGTTCCAAATTTATTCTCCCTCCTAAATGAACACGTACTTCAGAACTATTATTTCCACCCAAAACAGGTCTATTTTGAATTAAGGCAACTTTTAAACCTAACCGGGCAGCTGAAATAGCAGCACATGTTCCTGCCATTCCCCCACCTACTATGACGAAATCAAAGTTTCCTGCCTCGGTTGGTTGAACAGGAAATCCAAGCTTTTCTTTTCGCCACAAACTCATTTCTTTTTTTTCAGATGGAGGAATAAATCCTTCATCCGTAGTAAAAAACAAAGCATCACAGCGACCATCAAAACCGGTCAGATCATGCAACGTTAATGTTGCTTCTTTGGTAGTAACTTTAACAAAACCATTTTTAATCCAACTCCAAGTTTCACTCTGCGTTCCTAGGTTTTTACCAATTTTTTCCCCATTCACTAAAACCTGAAATTGCCCAGGAGCTTTATCTGTCCATGCTGAAGCCCAGTTCCTTGTCCTAACCCACAAATAGTATTTTCCGGTTTCTGGAAAAACTATTGTTTTAGATGCATCATCCACCGGAGTTCCAAGACCGTGAGCTAGCAAAAAGGGGGATCCCATCTGATCCATGAATTGCTGATCAACACACCAACCTCCTTTATCATCAAAGCTCTCTGCTTCTATTAATAACGATTGCCCTTTTTGACAGGAAGCTAGTATTAATGCTAAATAAACAATATATATAATTCTCATACCTTTAAATTTTTCTTCAATTGTTATATGGAATCCAAAAGAAAGACAACCAGTTTTTTTAACTGTTTATCTGCAATACCATAATTATTACTTGTTAATAAATCATTTACTACTCCATAGACTGTAAAATATCTTGTAATGATTTAAACCAAACCATAGCCATATGTTGTGCACCTGACTGATTAGGATGAACCTTATCTTTAATGGTATACTTTTTCCATCGAAAATGTCTGGATTGATCAACTACAAACAAATTCGGATTATGAAAATTTTTTACCATCTTCTCAATACGTTTATTCAACTTAGGTATATAGCTGTACTTTGGCAATTTTCCACTAAGAATTACTTTTGCTACAATAATCTTTGCATTAGGATTTATGGTAAGTATTTTTTGAATAATAGATTTCTGTGCCTTGATAATTCCATCAATTGGTTTTTCTGTATTGAAATGATTGTGGCCTGAATGCAGTAAAATAATGTCAGGAATGTATTTATAATATATAGTATCTATAACCGACTCTAAGAATTCTGTACTTTTTCCACTAAATCCACAATGATGAATCTCTTCACCTGCATATTTACTTATACGTGGACCAACAAATTCAATTTTATAACCTGCAGCACAAAGAAGATTATTCAAATAAAACAGATATGATTGAAAACATTCTCCTCCTTCGGTTATGGAGTCCCCTAGCCCCATTATACTAACCCTACCTGATTTTATCCTGACTTTTTGTTCTTGTTGTGCTGATAAAATAAAAATAGTACACAGGTATATTAATAAACAAACGATCTTTTTATAAAACATACAAATGCTTAATTAAGCTAAAGAGGCTACTATAACTATATAATTACAGGAATAATATACAAAGCAGCCTCTTTTGTTTTTAAATTAATATCCTGTATTTTGAGTTAAATTTTCATTTATTAATATTTCTTTACTTGGAATAGGCCATAGATATTGTTTGCTGGAATCAAATGTTCTGGTACCACATAATTTTATTAATCCAGCATTATACATAGCTGAAAGATCTGAAACTCCATCATCATCAATTTCCGGAGTTGAAGGGAAAAACCATAATTCAGGCTCAACTACTTTTGTTCGTAGATCTGCTACATCTAACATACCATAGTTTGCCATATTAAGTACTTTCTCAGCTAGTTTCCATCTAATAATATCCATATAACGTATTCCTTCAAAAGCAAATTCCATACGTCTTTCAACTCGAATTATTGTCCTTAGTTCTGTTTGATTTAATGTAGTAACAGCAGGATACGACATTACATCAGTAATTTCAACTCCATATGCACGAGCGCGAACCTGATTAATTGCATCCAATACAGTTTCATCAATCTCATTCAACTCTATTTTAGCTTCTGCATACATTAATAGCACATCTGCATATCTCATAACAATTATATCAGGATCACAAATATTATCATCAGTCCAATCTTCATCAATTCCCTTTTTCCAAACTAAACCATTATAAGAAGCATATTGAGCATTGGCCCTGGTGTCATTATTAGTAACATACATATCTTTCTTTGAACTATATACAGTTAATGAATCAGGATGTGGTTGATAAACATAACCTAAATGGTCTGTTTGAAATTCAACAATTGTTTCTGTACATCGGGGATCTCTATTTTGAAATGGTTCATGGGGATCATATAATGGAGACTCATCAATAGGTAATCCATCTGTACAAAGAAATGAATTAAATAAATCCCATGAAGGACCATAATTAGCCCATCCTCCGGCATTTCTTGTCGTAAAAAACTGACAAAGTGTGTAATAGGTAACATTATATTCTGTAGATCTGGGGATTGCAAAAATAGTTTCCACAGAGTTTTTTGTCGATGATAAAAATAATTCACCAAAATTAGGATATAATTCATAAGCATCTAAATCCATACATGCCATAGCTGCTGCTTTTGCTACCTCATAATCTCCCATATAAAGAGCAATTCTGGCCTTCATTGCTAAAGCTGCGCCCTTTGTTGCATGCTTTAAATCAGAGCTTCCATAACTTGTTGGTAAGTATGTAGCTGCAAAATCAAAATCATCATAAATAACTTGAAGAATATCTTCTTTGTCTGTTCTTCCTACATTAAAAGCTTCATCAATACCCATAGTACTGGTATAAAACACTACATCTCCCCAATGAGAAATCAGTTTGGAATATTGTACTGCCCTGTTAAAACATGCGTCTGCCTTGTATTTATTTAAATTAGCTTCCGGGATATCATAGGTTATTTCATCCAAATTCTCTAAAATTGTATTTGCCCTTGCTATAGCTTTGTATGCAACTTGCCACCAACGAATTACAGTTGACCATTCACCATTTATAGTACCGCCTGTAATTTGATTTGTGGTTCCTCTATTCATCCAATCATCAGTCCACTCATCTCGGTCAATTTCCCAAAAGGTAGTTCGATATAAATCGTTCAAAGACATCATAATCTCTGTTTCATCCGCATACCAGTTTTCTGAAGCACCTTCAGAGAGTGGATTAAGATCTAGATCGTTACATGCTGTTAACAGCATCAAAAACAGTAATGTATATATAATAATTTTCATGACTATTAGAATTAAAATTTAACAGATGCACCAAAAACAAAAGATGTAGTAATCGGATAGCCTGAACTTGCAACTTCAGGGTCCCAACCTTTAGGATATTTGTCAATAGAAAACAGGTCAGATACACTGCTGTAAATACGGACCTCACCTATTTTTAACTTTTCGGTTACTGATTTAGGCAGATTATACCCTACAGTTATATTCTTTAAGCGAAGATATCCGCCATTAAATAACCAGTAATCCGACATTGCATAGTTATTACTAACGTTATTGTAAGTTAAACGAGGGTATTTTGCATTTTGGTTTTGTTGATCTGAATTATAACTACTCCAGTATTTACCATCAATTAATTCAGGTATTGCACCCCAATTCTCCTGAAGTGGTTGAACCATCATATTATTTAAACGTGCATTCTGTTTTCCCACTCCTTGTAAAACTAATGATAAATCAAGATTTTTATATCCTAAGAATATATTAGCTCCGTAAATATATCGGGGTAATGACCCACCTAATAAAACACGATCATAATCAGAAGAAATAATACCATCAGGAACTCCATCTGGTCCACTAATATCCTTGTATTTAATATCACCAGGACTAACTTTTGAATTTAGTACTGCTGAGTTATCAACTTCTTCTTGTGTTTGAAATAAACCATCTGCTTTATATCCATACCATTCATTAAACTCACTTCCTTTAAATTTCACTTTAGAATCAAGGAACTCAATACCTCCTAAATCACCCATTACAGACTTAAAATCAGAAATATTTGCAGAAACAGAATAATGAAAATCACCAAAACTATCATTCCATCCAATTTCAAGATCCCAACCTTTGGTATTCATTTTTCCAGTATTCTGATCAGGATTATCAAATCCTATGTAATCAGGAATTTCAAGCTCTAGTAACATGTCTTTTGTAACTTTCTCATAATAATCAGCTGTTAATCTTAAACGATTATTAAAGAATGATGCATCCAGTCCAATATCAAATGACTCGGTTGTTTCCCATGAAATATCTTCAATAGCATAAGCCCATTGTGCAGCTGTTTGAGAAGAAACAATATTACTTCCCTGGTAAAATAAAGCAGAAGCATAACCAATTGTAGATTGATATGGATAATTTCCAATACGTTCGTTACCTAACATCCCCCACGATGCACGTAACTTTAGAAACGAAAGGGCAGAAAGATCTTGCATAAAAGATTCCTCTGAAATTACCCAACCTGCAGAAAAGGAAGGAAATGATCCCCATCTGTAATCTGAAGCAAAACGTGAAGAACCATCGTAACGAATATTGCCCTGTAAAAAATACCTGTTTTTATAATTGTACATAACACGTCCAAACCATGAACGATACGCATTTTCATATGCATATCCACTATTACTTAAATAATTATCGTTTGCAAGGTCAAGATATGGATATGAAGACAATTCCATTTGTGTAGTTGCAGCTCCTAAATTTTCATAATGAGCAAAATAGTTTTCGTAACCAGCCATTACATTAAAACTATGTTCATTTATAGATTTATTATAATTAGCCAGAAACTGGGTTGTAACATGATAGTTATCATTACGATTTTCTGTTAGGTCAGTTGTTTGAGCCCATTGTATCGTTCCTACATAAGTAGTAGGATCGTCATAATTTGTATATTGAACCTTTTTGGTAAAGTCTTTCTCCTTTTTATAATTTAATTCCGGAGCCACAACTGCTGATATTTTCATACCATCAAATGGAATAAAATCTATTGAAGCTTTACCTCCAACCTGATTATTCCAATAGTTATCATATCCTCCTTCTTTTATTTGTCCATAAATATTTCCTCCGGATTTACCTTCTGCAATTAATCCATTCGACCATACAGCGGCATATACAGGTGCAGATAACCTCATATAATAAATCGGATCCATACTAGGATTTTCTGATATTGATCTATTAGCATTAAAATCAAAAGATGCAGAAATTGATTTATTAATTGTCACATCATTATTAATACGTGCAGATAATCTCTTATAATTTCGCCCTATATACAAACCTTCTGTTTCATCATAACCTAACGATACTTTGGTTCTAATGATATCGGATCCTGCTGTAATGCTAAGCATATGACTCTTTCTTAATGCTTTGTTCTTCAACACAAGATCAACCCAGTCTGTATCTGGATATAAATCGGGATTTTCAGAATGTAATGATGAATAGTTATCTACAACATTTTGAGTATAGGTAGGATACTCTCCTCCAACCACATTTCCATTATCGTTCCATCGTAATTCATTAACCATTTGCATATACCTTTGTGCTCCAACATAATCAGACATTTCCGTTGGCTTCTCAAAGCCAAATTCATAATTATAGTTTAAGGTAAGTTGTCCGGTTTTAGCTCTTTTTGTAGTTATTAAAATAACTCCAGCCGCAGCACGAGAACCATAAATTGACGCTGATGCAGCATCTTTTAATACCGATATACTTTCAACATCATTAGGATTTACATCATTGATGCTACTTGCTGAAACACCATCAACTATTATTAAAGGCGAACTTTCGCCAATTGAAGTCACCCCTCTAACCCGAATAGTAGCAGTTGAACCAGGAGCACTATTATCACGAGTAACCATAAGTCCCGAAACAGAGCCTTGTAACGCAGTTGACAATTGAGTAGATTTTCGAGCAGATATTACCTCACCTTTAACAGAACCAACCGAACCTGTTAAATCACTCTTCTTCATTGTTCCATATCCAATTGCAACGATTTCATCCAACCCTATAACATCCGGATTCATTGATACATTAATAACAGCTCTTCCTTCAATAGAGATATCTTGAGATTTCATCCCAATAAAAGAAACTACAAGTACTGCATCTACAGGAACACCAGTTAATACAAATTTCCCATTCATATCCGTTATTGTTCCATCTTTTGTTCCTTTAACAACAATCGTTGCACCCGGAATTATTTCACCCTTATCATCAGTAACTGTTCCTGTTATATTAATTATTTGTTGGTTCAAATCGCTAGGTGCAAGGATAATTTTATTATCATAAACTTCATATCCTGTATTTGTTCCTTCAAATAAATCATCCAAAATTTTATAAATAGGCTCCTCTTGAGCATTAACATTAACTCGTCTATCTATGTTTATTAATTTTGAATTGTAAAGAAAATAAAACTCACTTTGACTTTCAATTTCCTCTAAAACATCAGAAACAGATCTATTTGTAAGATTTATAGATACTTTTGTTTTTTGCGCATATGACGACTCTGCAAAGATATTTGCAACTCCAAGAACTAAAAGCAAAACAATAATTCGCATAATTCTAAAGATTTTTTTTAGGGCATAAGAATCCCATACCCATAATAAATGGATTTTTTTCATAAATTTGTAATGTTTAATGTGAACGAATAAAAAAACTTTTTTCAGGGAATCGTTGGCGCGGTTCCCTGTTTTTTTATCTAAGGTGATTTTCGAGGTTTCATAATTAGATTTTTCATAGATTTTTCATTTTTATACACCTTAAATATAAGCAGCTAGCTATTTACTTCATCATTAAAGTGTATTGGATTTAACACTGATTTATTTTTTTCTTTTGTAGATTTTGATTTTTTTTCTGGTATATTTTCCTGTATTGTCCATCTTTCGTTTCTCTATTTCATATCTAATTGGAGATGTACGTGCTAATAATTTTAAAACTTCATCAATTGGTTCATCATCAAATGTTGCTTTAAATGAATATCTTGCTAAAGCTTCATCTTCAATGGAAATATCCACATTATACCATCGCATTAACTTCTTTATCACTATATCCATATCTTCATCTCTGAAAACCAACAATCCATCTTTCCATCCTATAAAATCACATGCATTTGCTTTTCTCAAAAATACTTCATTATTCTCCACAAGTAATTTTTCATTGGGCTTCATTATAATCTTTTTACCCAAAGAGGGTATATCACACTGTACTTTACCTTTTTCTAGCACTACATTTGTAAATTCATCATCACGATAGGCTTCAACACCAAACTTGGTTCCCAACACTTTTATATTAAGCTTTGGAGTTATTACTCTAAACGGATGTATTGAATCATGTGCTACATCAAAGAAGGCACAACCTGATAATGAAATATCGCGATTTTTACTAAACGGCAGTTTATAAGTTATTCTGGAACTAGCATTCAAAACTCCAGATGTTCCATCAGGCAAATTAAAATTTAATGATTGCCCATTATGTGATTCAATAACAATTGTAGAAAATTGGGCAGCTAATTTATCATCATGATTTTTATCTAGCATAAAATAAAAAACAGAACTAACGAGCATCGGTATTAGCAGAATAGCAGCTGCTGTTGAATACCATTTAATAATTTTTCGATTAAAACTATTAAATGCACTGTATTCTTTAACTCTTAATACATGATGAACCTTGTCTAAAATTGGATTTAAATCTTTAGAGGTAAGTAGATAATTACTTATATTTGCCACTAGTAAAAATTAGGGATACATGGAATTATTCAAAGGACAAAATGCTCTAAAGTTTGCTGATCGTTTCCGTACGGATGATGATTGCTTGGAATATTTGGCCAACATTAAGTGGTACCAAGGTTTTAAGTGCGTTAAATGTGGGCATCAAGGCTACCAGCAACGCAAGCATCACGGAAGAATCTGCAACAAGTGTGCGCATATTGAGTCAGCTACCGCCAACACACTCTTTCACAAAGTGAAATTTGGAGTACGCAAAGCCTTTTACATTTGCTTTGAGATGTCAACCTCAACCAAGAGTTTGTCAGCAAGCTATATGTCAGAACGTATAGGAGTGACTGAAAAAACAGCACGACTATTCATGCATAAGGTTAGGGAAGCGATGCAATCAAGCGGCAACAACCCGATGGATGGAAATGTACACATCGACGAATTTGTGGTAGGAGGCAAAGAAGAAGGTAAGGTTGGTCGCAGTTACAACTGCAAGAAAAAGAAGGCGGTATGTGCTGTTGAGCTTACCGATGATGGGAAAGTAAAACGTATGTACTCGATGAAAATCAACAATTACTCATCGAAAGAACTTAAAAGGCTTTTTGATGCTCATATATCCCAAAATGCCAGTGTGACCACTGATTGTTGGAGAGGTTATCGCCCTTTGATGAAGGATTACAACATAGAACAGATTGAAAGCATGGGAGGCATGAATTTTAAAGCCTTACATACAATGATACACCAAGTGAAGTCGTGGATTAGAACAACCTATTCTTGGGTTAGCGAATGGCATATAGATAAATATTTTAATGAGTTTTGCTACAGAATCAACCGATCACAAATGAAAGATAACATCTTTAACAACTTAATGTACCGCATGGTGGAAGCTGACAAAATTAATCAGAAAGATTTGATAGGTGCTTAGCTACTGACCTCCATAAATCTTTATCAATATTCAGATCTTCCTTTAAAACTTCACTCCAGTTATTCACCATAAAGTCTTTTACTTCCTTTTCATGAGCTGAGCCTCCCAGAATATTATTAATATCTTCTTGATTTGAGATATTCTTTTTATCTGAAATATATTTTGATAATATGTCTTTAACTTCTTGTTTCATTATTTATGATTTGTAAAACACATTTATTTTATGCGTTTGTATATAATATCCACAAGAAGTAAAATTTTACCGCTTTTTTTTAACTTTTTTTAATAAAAATCACAATTAAATCATATACTACTGATTTAATGAGTATTACAATACAAAAATATTTTATCTCTTTTTAATAAAAAAGATAAATAAACAATAAAATGCTGAAGGAAAGATTACTTGCTTTTGATTTTAAAAATTTTAAAGCTTCAGTCAGATTGTTATCTACAGTACTTTTGGCAATATTCATTTGCTCGGCAATCTCTGTAGATGACATACCATCGATACGACTTTTAATAAAAATAAGGCGTCTTTTTTCGGGAAGTAAATTTATCAGTTTGTTAACTTCGTTAAGAATTGATTTATATTCAATTCGTTTTTCATCATCGGTATTAATATCGGATTGAAATACCTGATCTTTAATAAATGACTGATGATATGCTTTTGATCTAAAAAATTTAAGTATTTCATTATGTGCAATCTTAAAGATAAAAGCCTTAAATGAAAGTTCTGTTTTTAATTGAAGCCTGTTCTCCCATATTTTCACAAAAACTGCCTGAACAATTTCTTCTGAATCTGTATCTGATTTAAGATAGTTCATTGAGAAAACATATAGTTTTTTAGAATATTTTTCAAACAATTCATCAAAACAAGATATATTTCCCTTAATCAAACCATCTACCAAATATGTATCTTCATGAGGTTTACTAAGCATCAATTCTTTCTTTTATTCTGAACTAAAATACTAAAATTTCTTGTGTGCGGGCAAAAGTAAAGATTTATTTAAATTGACATATGAGATTAACCGATTAATTTTCCTGACTCAATTGTTATCTATAGGTTCAAAATTATCATAAAAAAAGGAAGCTCTGAATAGAACTCCCTATCTATGTATTGTTTTATTATTTCGGGTCTGGACGAAGTGCCAGTAAACTAAAATATTTTGGACAGCTCTGGATATATATCAATGGATATAGCTTACCTAAAATAACATCCATTGCACTAAGAATCTAAATTTAGTTTTCACTTAACAAATGCCCTGACAACGAATTAATCAACCTCAAATTATATTATCAAAACAAATGCTAAGCGAAAACCTGAAAACATTGAATTACTACTAACTAATAAAATAGTATGCTAACTATTAATATCCTGGATTTTGGTAATATGTACCACCTCCTTCTAATGTTGCAGAATAGGTAGTAGGAATAGGACGTAATGCATAATCCGTTTCAAAAAACTCTGCTAAATCAGGATGGGTTTCCTGCAAATAGGATTCACTATCATACATTCCTGTTCTTTTTAAATCATAGAACCTGCAATATTCACCGCACAACTCTCTTCCTCTTTCATCTAAAATATCGCGTATTGTAACAGATCCTTCCAAATCCTCAGCTCCGGCCCTTTCTCTAACTGTATTTATATAGCCTAAAGAACTTGAACCTCCATTTACATAAAGATCAGCTTCTGCAGCAATTAAATAAACCTCAGCCATTCTCATCATAAAGGTCGCATTAAGGTTACCATTACGTTTTTTTGATGCATTCGCAACGTAATAATTACTGCTATTATGCTTTGTTAATGATGGATAAAAAAAGTTGAATAAGTTTTCAGAGGACCCATCAGAAGTATATCCTTCTGATGGGTTTGAATAAGAATAGGTCATATTTATATTCTTATTGGCATCATTATAAATATCATTGTAGTCAACAACTAAATAAGATTGAGATAATTTACTAGCTGATTCTGTTTCATAGTCCGCATCCTGAGGCATAATAAACTTAATTGCTAAATCTCCAACTGCAAGTGACTGACCTAAAACAGCCCCTTCTCTATCGTATTTATTAACAGCAGCTTCATCCCATGTATAATCCTGATTTGCATTCCATTCAGTTTGGAATGATTGATGGAACCTTGGATCTAAAGAGCCATCTTCCTGTACAAATAAACTCAATAAGTGTTGTGTTGGCATAAAGATGCCGGGTTGATTTCCTCCCCATGTTATACGGGTTTCCTGATTATCTACTCTTGCTCCAAAGTTGGTTACTTTACAATAAAAATATTCGTTATTTCTATTTAGCTTATAGTTACCATTACTTGATCCATGTCCGTCATCACCTGAGTACCAACGATGTTTCCACAGAGCTTCTTTATTTCCCCAATTATTCTCTTCTGCAAAAACTTCTTCATAAGTAGAGTACATATAAGCATTATATTGAGCACCTCCTGATTCTGCATCCTGAATTAACATTTTAGCATATTTCAATGCATCTGAAGCATATTCTTTAGATGAATCATACTCAACCGATTGTAAACACACCTTAGCTAAAAATCCTAAAGCTGCTTTTTTTGTTGGACGAGTAGTAGTATCGTAATCACCAACAGGTAACCATTCTAAAGCAAACTCTAAATCTGGAATAATTACCTCTTTGTACACAGTTAAAGGATCAGTTCTTTCCGGATGAAAATCAATACCAGAAACAGGCTCTGTAATAACTGTTACTCCACCAAACTGCTCTACTGCATTAAAATAATATACAGCTCTTAAAAAGCGAGCTTCAGCAACCTTAGCATTTCTCTCTTCTTCAGAAGTGTATGGGGCTTCATCTGCCAAGGCAATTGCATTGTTACATGAACCTATACCATCATAAGTTCCATTCCACCAATTATTGGTATAAGTTGTATTTGGTGATGCTCCTGCAAAAAACCAAAACCATTGCGTCCATGATGTTGATTTATTAGATTGATAAGTCCATAAGTCTGTATCTCCTTCGGTTAAAGTCATCCAGTTATCTGTGCCATAAAAATAACGTTCCATAGCAAAATAACACTGATTTACTAAAGACTCATAACCATCAATTGTGGAGGCTGTAATTTCCATTGTAAAACCTCCTGGATTTTCTTCATCAAGTGAACATGAAGAAAATATAAGAAAGACTGCAACTGTTGCTACAATACCTTTATATATAATATTTTTCATTTGTTTAAATTTAATCTTCATATGAACTACTTAAAATGTAACATTTACACCAAAAACATATTGTTTATAGAGAGGGAATGAGTCTGAGCCATTTGTTTCCGGATCAGTACCTTTTAATTGCTTATCCTTCACATATAAAAACGGATTATATGCTGTTACATAAAATCTACATTTCTCCATATATGGAATATGAACTGTATTTTTATTTAAAGTATATCCAAGAGTTATGTTTTTTACTTTAATAAATGATCCATCTCTGAATTTAAGTGCACTCATTACTGTTTGTTCGCTACCACTACCCGGAACCGGATAATATGCATCCTGATTACTTTCTGTCCAATAATCAGCTCCTGCAATCTGGTTATTCGAGTCTCCTGATTTAGCTGTATACCAACCCAATAAATCACTGTCGATTGTTTGTCCGTAACGAGCCATGGTAAACACGGTTAAATCCACATTTTTATAGGTAAGTGTATTATTAAATCCAATAATATAATCCGGATTTTCATGACCTAATATTTGTTTGTCGTTTTCACTGTATTTATGAATCCCATTATCACTTACACCTTCTTCATCTTCCTGAGGAACCGTTTCAATCATAACCCATCCTTCTTTCACACCATAGGTATCTAATGTTTCTTGAGAAGCACTGGTTCCCCAAATACCTTTGTATTTATAGTCATAAAGTGAATGAATCGGACTACCTTCAAACAAGTTTTCTTTAATCAAATCACCACTAGGCAATGAAACAATCTCTTCTTTTCCCCATGTGAAAGAAAAAGTTGAATTCCAGGTAAAATTGGAAGTTCTGATGTTTCTGGTATTAATTGATAATTCAACACCTTCATTGGTCGTTTCTGCAATATTTTCCCAGCTTGATAAAGGAGCTCCCCAACCAGTTACTCCACTTGTAATTGGCATAGTTCGCTTAAACAACAGGTCTTTTGTTGTTGTATTAAAATATTCAATAGTTCCTGATACTACGCTGTCGTAAATAGAAAAATCAACACCTACATTATAGTTATAAGATTTCTCCCAGCCTAAACTACTATTACCATATGTTCCGGTATATTGCGTAAATGGAACAATCTCGCCATTGATAGAAACACCCCATGAAGAATATGCATATGGTGTAGATGTAGTACCATAGGCTCCTATACCTCCAGAGTTTCCTGTTACACCATAACTTAATCGAAGCTTAAGATTATCTAACCAGTTCGCAGTATTACTCATAAAACCTTCTTCTGATACACGCCATCCTAATGCTGCTGCAGGGAAATTATCCCATTTGTGTCCGGTTGACAACCATGAAACACCATCATATCTGTTAGATACTGTCAATAAATACTTTCCTTTAAATGAATAATTTAAACGAGCAGCATATGACATTTTCTGTGTTTGAGCATAATTTGATTCTACATTTTGAGATGTTGCTGACATTAATCGGTAATAGCTCCATGAGTCCAGATTTTGTCCACTTCCTCCTGCTGTGTTTCCTTCACTTTGATTCTTGCTCCAAGAGGTAACAAAAGTTGCAGATAAAGAGTGATTTTCAGCAAAGGTTTTATTGTAGCTCAATATATTTTCCCATGTATATCCATATCCATAAGAATTATCAATCTCAGCATGCGGAGTTCCTGCATATGATGGACGGTTTGCATTACACTGAGCCCCCCAATACTGACCTAATCTTGAATTGGATAAAACTGTACTAAATACTGACTTTAGTTTTAAACCTTTAATTAGGTCTACATCAATATATGCATTAGTATTAAAATAAGTACTTCTTAAATTATTTTCGTATTGATCTTCAATAAAGTCACCTAATGGAGTATATTCATTTGTTGCAAATTCATAATTAATATTACCAAACTCATCATATGCATCCCCTAAAGGAAATGAACTAATGGCTTTTGTAAAGGTATTACTAACACCATTATTTCTAATCAAATAGGTCAGATTCGATGTCATTCCAATTTTAGCAAATGGAAATAATTCCTGATCCACATTTAATCTGAAAGCATATTTGTCCTCATTTTCATTGCTCAACAAACCTTCACGTTTTGTAACTGCCAGCGATGTAAATAACTTAGTTTTTTCAGTACCTCCGGAAACAGATAAACTATACTTTTGATCTGTTGCAACATTTCCTGCCACTTCATCCACCCAGTCAATCCATTTCCCCTGGTTATAGGCAGCTAATTTATCGGCATCAGTTAAAATAGCCGACATGTCAGCAGGGTATTGTCCGTTAAGGTATCTATAAGCTTCTCTCTGATATTGAGTCCATTCATCACCAATCATACCATGAAAATAGTCTGGTTCACCACTGAATCCATAATACGAATCAAAGTTTATAGTGGCTTTTCCTTCTCTCCCTCTTTTGGTAGTGATAATAACCACACCATTTGATCCGGCAGAACCATAAATCGCAGTACTTGAAGCATCCTTAAGAACATCAACACTCTCTATATCTGAAGGATTAATTTCATTATACTTACCAGGTATTCCATCAATAATAAATAAAGGAGTATTATCTCCATAGATAGACCTGCTCCCTCTCAATAATATATTAACATCTTCACCAATCTGACCGCTGGTTTTAACAATATCCATCCCGGTAATTTTTCCCTGTAATGCTTCCATCACATTGCTTGTAGGGGCAATGGTAATTTCTTCATTTTTCATGGATACAACAGATCCGGTAAGATCTTTCTTCTTCATTGTACCATATCCAATTGCAACAACTTCTTCCAGACCTATTGATTCATTTTCTAAAACCACATTAATCTGCATTCTGCTTGCAACGGAAACTTCCTGTGTTTTCATTCCAATAAACGAAAAGACCAGAACTGCATTATTAGGAACATTATTAATTGTATAATTTCCATCAATATCTGTAATGGTTCCATTGGTTTCACCTTTCACATAGATGGATACACCCGGTATAGGCTCCTTCTTCTCGTCAACTACCTGACCAGAAACCGTAATGGCTAATTCTTGTTGAATTTCTATTGATTTCTTTATGATGACATTTTTATGTTCATAGCTCACACTCAAATCATCATCTTTAAACAACTCATTAATAACTTCTTCTACAGTAACCTGATCAACATCAATGGTATACAATTTATTGGTATCAAAATCACTTGACTTAAAGAAAAATCCCAATCCCGACTGAGTTTCAATTTCTTTAAAGATCTCTACTACTGTTGCATCTTGCATTTTTAATGTAACCAGTTCGTTTTGACTGAAACTTTCTGCAGATAGAACCGAAGTAAAAATTACCATTAACAGTATTGATAATTTCATAATTCTAAAAGGTTTTGTTCGCATATACCTATCCCAGTAAAGCGAATGCTCATTTTTTTTCATAGATTTGTAATTACAGTTAAACAATCATTCCGGCACCACCCGGAATATTTTTAATTTTTTGTGCACCACACCACTGGTGCACTTTTTTTAATAAATAATAATTAGATCTTTTCCTTTAGTTTTTGTTTCAATTTTATAGTTAATATCTATTGCTGATTTTAATATATCCAATACTTGTTTGATTGTGGTATGACGCTGAATAACACTGGTAAATTTAGTATTTGCTAAATCCTCATCCTTAATAACAACATCAACATTATACCACTTCTCAATATCAAAAACTATTTGCAGTAACGTTTTATCAATAAACACAAACTTACCTTCGTGCCATGCCCCTTCCAATTCGCTATCAACGTTAATAACACTTACTTTTCGTTCTGATTTATTATATAAAAAGGCTTGCCCTGGTTCTAAATCTGAAATCGTATTTCCTTTATTTCCAAGAATACTTACATTACCTTCTATTAAAGTGGTTCGGATGATATCACTTTCTGCATAAGCTCTAATATTAAAGCGAGTACCTAAATCCCTGATTTTATAATTACCTACATCAACAAGAAACTCTCTATCTTCATTATGTATTACATCAAATAGAGCTTCTCCTTCGAGCTTAACAAGAACCTTATTTTTTTGCTCTGTAATTAAAGCATTTGATTGAGCATTTAACCATATTTGAGATCCATCACTTAATTTAAAAGATGAAATACTACCTGCACTTGAGCTAAAGGCATACTCTTTCAAATCCTTATGGTTTAATGAATGATTAATCCATAAAAAAGAAATTGATGTTGAAAATAGTACCAGAATAAAGATCGCTGCATATTTCCATACTGATTTTACCAGAGACAGGTGAGAAATCGACTCCTTTTTGGAGTGCCAGAAATTCTCAAACATTTCCTTTTTTTTATTTAATGGAAGATGTTGTTCTTTAATTACAGAAAGTGACCAGAGATTCTTTAAGCGAATATATTCATCACGCTTTAATGAATCGTTATCAAGATCCGAAAAAAGAGTAAGCTCTTCTTCTGTACTAAGCTCTTTATTAACTATTTGTTTAAATTCTTCCACTAAATATTGTTTTTTTGTTTATACTATACACCGCAAAAACCTAACACCCTATCGAAAACAATTATTTTTTTAAATTAATTCATCGAAACAAAATAAATAATTCAATTTATTACTTGTATCAGAGCGGTCTTAAATAATTTTGAAATTAGATATTAGAACTGACAAATTCTGTTTTGAGACAGTTATTTTCATGTGTTTATAATTTGATTTTTATGGTCACATGGAACTCACCAGATTTAATCATCCTTCCCGATGAATCGGGACAGGCAATGTATGAGAACTTTTTGGCTTCTTCGATTTAAAGATTCTCAAGTCTCGTTTCATTTTTCAAATCCTTTCCCTTCGTATGGTATTACAAGGATATGACGTCGTATTGACTATGATTTTACTATGTCTATTTTATGGTATTTCTTCGGTTCCTTAGAAGCAATGCCGAAGCAAAGAATGTACATAGACAACACATCCACAATACAACCACAATACAAAGAAATAGCAAAGCCTATGCAAAGGATTAGCAATGGTTATGCATAGAAATAGCAAAGGAATAGCATAGAAATGCAAAGCCATAGCAAAGAAAAGTCACAAAAGACCTCAAAAACACCAAAACATGGAATATTTTTGCTTAAAAACGTGATTTTGTGGAATATTTTTGTCGTTTTTTGCGATTTTCCGGAATATTGGCCCTTTTTTTAGCCTTTAGGGCATAAAACAGTTTTCACTCAAAATTATTTCCACCTCACAAACAATGAGTTACAAACGAAAAAAGTTACAGTAAAATTACAGTAATTTTTTCGATGAACATTTCAATATACTTTAGTACTACAAGCTGAGAGCAAAGCGCCAGGCGCAAAGACCAATGAGCTATTTGCACTATTCACTTTACACTAAGCTCTAAGCTATAAAGTCGGCCGATACTTATTTAACACAGGCCCTGTAATAACCTGATCAGTTATGACAGTGCTTACAAAAACAAAAAGTCATGGGAACATATAACAAAGGAATCAACGGAAGATTCACAGGTTATGAAAGAATATTGGTAATTAAATAAATATAAAAAAGGTAATCCTTGAGGTCTGTTCTTAAAAGTGCCAAAGCTTTAGACATTCTAGCTTCAACAGTCTTTTGGCTAATATTTAGCTTATTAGCAATCTCTTTATACTTGAGATCCTCAAACCGACTCATAATAAAAACTGTTTGAATATCTTCCGGAAGTTTATTTATTGCAGTTTCTATTTTATTTTGCAACTCTTCAAATTCCAGATTATCTGATGCCAGTAGGTTTAATGCATCATAATTAAGTTGCATCTCAATATATTTAAGATCGTGTTTGGTTTGCAATATAGTTTTTTGGCTTCTCAGGTAATTCAAGCAATTGTTTTTAGTTATTGTATACAGAAAATTTTTAAGATTTTTATTATCATTAATATTCTCTCTGATATCCCATAACTTTACAAAGGCATCCTGAACCATTTCTTCAGCAATTTCTTCCTTCTGCACATATTGTAAGGATAAATGATATAATACGTCTGAAAATTCGAGAAAAACTTTCTCAAACGAACGTTTATCTCCCTTTTGTAATAAACTAATATCAATTCCAAACTGAAATTTACCCATAAAATTGCAACCGTAGATTTTATTTCAACGTGGGCAAATATAAAAATTAATTAATATTTATTAACTTTTAATAAATATTTATCAAATAAGATTGGAGTAGCCTTGAATATTATAATATGTTACCTGTAATAAATTCGAATCATTAAAATACTATCCTTTCTTCATTTCTCTTGGTGGTTTAACTACTATGCGGCCTCTGCAGTTACATATATATACCTCGCATCCTGTACAGGCAAAACAGTTACTGCAGTTTCTTTTTAAATCCTGAACTGAATACTCCTTTTTACATTTAGGACATATTACTTTATTTATATTCCTATCTTTCTCCATATATTAAACAAAAATATATATTTTGCGTTCAGTTTAAAATATTATAGGATTTTTGTTATAACCCCCTAAATTAAAACCTATGCCTAAGAAAAAGAAAAGTATTCTTAGAAAGCTTTTTAAATATATGATGTCATTTGGCATTTTAATGGGATTTATTTTTCCTGTTTATGCTCATTTCTTTGTTATTTGGAAAGATGGCTTATTTATTTACTTCTTAATTGGAAGTGTAATGGCAGGAATTATTGTCGGTATAGTTTCTTTCTCATTTGTTAAAATTATTCTGATTAAAGAACTTCTTAAAGTTTCTGGAATTGCAAAAAATATAACAGACAAAGATATATCAGTAGACCTTGAATTATGTAGTGATGATGCTGTGGGTGAAATTGCAAATGGTTTTTCAGAAATCATTAAACTACTTAACAGTTTCGTATCCCAAACTCATAAAATAACAAATAATGTAAAGCGATTTAATGGAAATAGTAAAGATCATTCCATTAATGAAATAACTCATTTAAATAACTCTATTCAGGAAGTTAATTTGGTTTCTGATAATATTTCATCTTTGTCAAATACAATACAGAACGAGATCAAATTGATTCAATCCGCTGTTCTTAAGTCAGGAGAAACGCTGAAGTCTATTGATAAAAAGGTTGAAGTCTTTTCGGAAAAGATGAATTTGTTACAAGACAAAACAGGAGAAATAAATACCATTATTAATATTATTAAAGATATTGCTGAAAAAACCAATTTATTAGCATTAAATGCATCTATTGAAGCATCTAAAGCCGGAGAGTTTGGAAAAAGTTTTGCTGTAGTAGCAAATGAAGTAAGACTATTATCTGGCAACATCAACGAATCTGTAAAACAAATTAATAATATAAGTTCGTCTATCAATTTAAATTTAAGTGAAGCTAATGATATCAATAACGATATAATGACCAGCTTTAAATCTAACTTAATGGATAACATTAAATTCTCTGAAATTGTTAAAGAGGTTGAAACACATGCAAGTTCCAGCATTACAGAAAATAGCAATCTGGTTATCTCAATCAGTGCATTAAAGGATATTGTTTTAGAAATGAATCATTCATTTGACTTATTTTATTCTTCTGTTTCAAATTTAAATGCCTTTACTAAAGACTATAAAACAAACGTAAAATAAAAATACTATATTCATGTCGACATATAATAAACATGAAATTAGTAATTAAATGAGATTAGTATTTTTAGCAATTTTATCATTAATTCCTGTTCTTTCTTTTAGTCAGACAGAAGCCAAAACATCAGACGGAAAACAAGTTATTTTATATGATGATGGCACCTGGGAATACAAAAAAGAGATTACTGAAGTTGTAAATGCCAGCTCTAATGAAATATCCAGCTCACTGAATGCAAAAGGAAACTTAGAGGAAATTTACTTTGCCACAAGTGTGAGACTTGATCGTTTTTTTGGCAGTCCCCAAAATAAAATACGGGGAAAAGCACAATGCTTTATAGAAAATGGCCAACCTAAAATTGAATTTACCTGGGAAGTTTATTTAGGAGACGGGAATAGATATTTTGGTTATTTAAAAGAAGGAACACCAATATCTTTTAAATTAAAACAAAATAATACGATTAATTTGTCACTTGACGAAAACGTACAGACTGATGTTAGAGAAAAATATAAAGTCACCATTTTTCGAGGAACATCAAACTTATCAAAGGATCAATTAGCTCTGTTGCTTCAATATCCTGTTGAAACTGTTTCTGTAGAATGGAAGAAAAATGCCGAGGAATACAATCTTGAAAATCCTGAGTTCTTCAGAAAAGAATTATCTCTTTTATTGAAATAAAAAACATCAGGCAACAAAATCATTCTGTAATTTTGTTGCCTGATGTTTAAAGCTTTCTATCTTATTGCACTTTTTATTTTTTCTTCTTTTGAAACCTCTCCTTCCGAAATATTAATAGCTGTTTCAATTAAAGCTAAATGAGAATATGCCTGAGGGAAATTTCCTAACTGCTGCTTTGTTTCAAAATCCAGGTCCTCACTGAACAAACCTAAATGATTGCTATAAACCAGTAATTTTTCAAAACGCTCAATAGCAGCTTCTTTTTCGCCAATTTTATATAAAGCATTAACCAGCCAAAAAGAACAAATAGTAAATGCACTTTTAGGTAAACCAAAGTCATCATGATTTACATACCTGAACATTAATCCCTGATGTTCAAGTTCCTTCTGAATAGCATATACTGTTGTTTTATATCTTTCATTACTTCCATCTACAAATCCATAGCTTTCCATTAAAAGTACTGAAGCGTCCATATCTTCACTACCATAAGCCTGAGTATATGACTGCTTAGCTTCAGACCATGCATTTTTTTCAATATCAGCTCTAATTTTATCTTCCAGTTTTTTCCACTTTACCATGTAGCTATCTTGCTCCAGAAGTGCTGCAATTTTTTGAGCTCTGTCAATAGCAACCCAACACAATACCTTACTGAAAGTAAAATGCTTGCTCTCCCCTCTAATCTCCCAGATTCCTTTATCAGGCTTCATCCAGTTGCGCTCAACCATTTTCACTACATTTCTCACAACTGTCCACAAATCCTCACTAAAATCCAAGGTAGCAGAATAAAGGCTAAAATGCTGATATATAGCATCCATCAAAATACCATAAATATCATTTTGCTTCTGCTTATAGGCTGCATTTCCAACTCTTACCGGTTTTGACCCGGCATATCCCGATAAATGAGGAAGCTCATATTCAGATAATTTCTTTTCGCCACTAATTCCATACATTATCTGCATTTTCTCATCCTTTTCAGGAAGAATATTAATAATAAAATTCAGATAATTTTTGGCTACACTCTTATGTCCCAAATGATTTAAGATTTTCACTACCATTGAACCATCCCTGATCCAGCAATATCGATAATCCCAATTCCGAACCTCACCAATAGTTTCTGGCAATGAAGTTGTAAGTGCTGCCAATACAGCCCCTGTTTTCTGATAACTTAACAATTTTAAGGTAAGGGCACTTCGGTTTATTTCATCATTATACTTACTAAACGTAGTAGTTCTCTCTGACCAGTTTAACCAATATACCTTGGTACGCTCCATTTGAAGCTTAACTCTGTGTATATCTTGTTTTAAAAGCTTTTGATTATAACTTACTACAACAAACTTGCTTGAAGTCAACGTTAATTCCTTTTCAGCCAGAATTTCTTTATAATCAAAATCAGAATACAAGTAAAGCGAATCATATGCTCCCTTTTTGGTAACAGCCTTTATAAACTTACTATGAACAGAAACTTCAGTAGGATGAAGTCCATATTCTAACTTAGGATTATACTTTAACTTAAAAACCGGAGCTCCACTAATTCTATTAAAAACTCTAATGACATCCGGTGGAGCATATGCCCCGGCGTTACCAGTCTTATATCGAGGCATAAAGTCAATTACCTCAAATACGCCATCTTCGCATACAAAGCGAGTACATAATAAATTAGTTCTATCAATATATTCTTGTCCTATTGATAATAAATTTTTTGGTTCAATACTTAATGAGCCGCCCTTGTCTTCATCCAACAGTTTTGCAAAAACTGATGGTGCATCAAATTTTGGTAAACATAACCAATCGATACTCCCTTTTTCGGAAACCAATGCTGCTGATTTACAATTTCCGATAATTCCGTAATTCAGATTTACCATATATGAACTATATTAAAAATTATTGGTTAGTTTTGTAATATCCTCAAAAAAAAGAGTAATATTTCTAAATTTCAAATAAAAAACGCTATATCTATGCAAAAAATTCACATTGTTTCAAACAGACTCCCCTTCAGTTTAAAAGAGGAAGGAGAAAAAATTTCTCTAGAAGCCAGTGTTGGAGGCCTAGCAACAGGTATGAAATCCATATATAAAGATTATGGAGGTACCTGGATTGGATGGCCCGGAATAGATAGCGATACTATTTCTGATGACAAACAAAAGAAAATTGATATTTTATTTAACAATGAAAATTGTTCTTCTGTTCATTTAAACACTGAAGAGATACATTTGTTTTATGAAGGTTTTAGTAACCGTACTATCTGGCCATTATTTCACTATTTTACACAATTTGCAGAGTTCCATCAAACAGATTGGGACACCTACAAAAGTGTAAATCAGAAATTTGCCGACGCTGCACTGGAAAAAATTGAAGACGGAGATGCTGTTTGGGTTCACGACTATCAATTACTATTAGTTCCTGAAATGATTAAATCAAAGAAACCCAATGTTACTGTTGGTTTCTTTTTGCACATTCCTTTTCCTTCTTTTGAAGTTTTCAGGATACTACCCTGGCGCAGGGATATAATTAAAGGAATGCTGGGTGCTGATCTTATTGGGTTCCACACTTACGACTATGAGCGACATTTCTTTAGCTGTGTAAGACGATTATTTGGATATGAAATATCCTTTAATCAGATTCACATTGACGAAAGAATCATTATTGCAGACTCATTCCCTATGGGAATTGATTATGAAAAATTTGCATCAAATGCTCATGACGTTAGTATTAAAGCTGTTAGTGAAAAATCAGAATTACATAAAGAACTTGATAAGTACTTTTTAGCATCCCCTGAACGCAAGTTGATATTATCAATTGATCGACTTGATTACACTAAAGGAATTCCAAATCGTTTAAAAGCATTTGCCCGATTTCTAGAAAAATATCCGGAATTCAGACAAAAGGTAACACTGATAATGTTGGCTGTTCCATCAAGAGACCAGGTGGACCAATACCAAATACTAAAAAAAGAAGTTGATGAATTAGTTGGTAATATTAATGGTACATATGGTAGCATTAATTACACTCCTATTTGGTATTTCTATCGCTCATTACCGTTTAATAATTTAATCGAATTATACAGTTCATGTGATGTAGCTTTAATTACTCCTGTTCGTGATGGTATGAACCTGGTAGCCAAAGAGTATGTTGCTTCAAGAATTAATAATACCGGAGTTCTTATTCTTAGTGAGATGGCCGGTGTTGCTAAGGAAATGGGAGAAGCGCTGATCATTAATCCTGTTGATGATGAAGATATGGCAGATAGTATTCATCAGGCCTTAACAATGCCAGTTGAGGAACAAAAAAGCAGGATGGCCTACATGAAAGAGCGAATTCAGAGATATGATGTATTTAAATGGGCCAGCGAGTTCGTTAAGTCACTGGAAAAAGCAGAGGGTGTTCAAAATGACTTTTTAGCTAAACGCATTACAAAAACGCTTGCACCAAAATTAATTGAAAAGTATTCTAACTCGAAAAAAAGAGCCATTTTCTTAGATTATGATGGAACATTAGCTCCCTTTAAGAAAAATCCACAGGATGCTAAACCCGATGATGAATTACATTCAATTATTCAGAATCTAACATCTAATGAGTTAAATACAGTTACAATTATTAGTGGTAGAGACCGATATACTCTTGAAAAATGGTTTGCTAATCATAAAGTGAATTTAATATGTGAACATGGAGTTTGGTTAAAGATGGTGGATGGAGATTGGAAAATGCTTTCTGCTGTTAATAATAACTGGATGCCAAATGTTCGCCCTATCATGGAGCACTTTGTTGATAGAACGCCTGGTAGTTTTATTGAAGAAAAGAACTACTCATTGGTTTGGCATTTTAGAAAAGCAGAACCTGAACAGGGAGAATTGAGAGCCAATGAAATAAAAGATGCATTAAATACTCACTTATCAAATCACAACCTTGAAATTATGGAAGGTAATAAAGTGATTGAAGTTAAAAGTGGAGGAATCAACAAAGGTGTGGCAGCTTTAAAATTTCTTAATAACAAAAACTTTGATTTTATAATGGCCATTGGTGATGACTGGACAGATGAATTTATGTTCAGAGAATTACCAGAAGAGGCAGTAACTATTAAAGTTGGAATGAAACATACCAAAGCAGCCTATAAGGTTGAATCGGTTGATGCTGTCAGAAATCTTCTTAAACAGATGTAAATGATTTAATAAACATCATATTTAAAGCCGGATAGTCATGTCCGGCTTTTTTTATTTCCAGCTTGACTAGTCCTAAATAAGTGTTACAGATTATTGGACTAATTTAATAACATTCTTAACAGTCCACAAGGGTACCCTTGTGGACTGTTACTTTTTTATAGGTTCTTATCGCAATCTTATCCTGACGATGCATTTGATTTGGCGTTAATAATCTACATGATAGATGAGGACGCATTTCGTTGTATTTTCTAATGCTTTGCTTCACTAATTGCTCTAGCATAGGAGCATTTAAACTATATTGTTCTAACATGAATTCTTGTTTTAAAATACCATTAACTCTTTCAGCAACAGCGTTGGCACATGGATCGTAAGACTCTGTCATAGAGCAGATCAGATTATGCTTAATTAATTGTTCCTGATATGCATTACAACAATATTGAATCCCCCTGTCAGAATGGTGTATCAATTCTTTTTCTTTATATTTTCTATCTTTAACTGCCATTTTAAGCGCCTTGATACAACTATTGGCTTCTAAACTGTCCGACAGGTTATATCCAACGATCTTTTTAGAATATGCATCAGTTATGAGAGCTAGATATCGATGGTTGTTTCGGCTTCCAATATACGTTATATCACTAACCCAAATTTGTTCTGGTCTTGAAGGCACAATATCTTCGATTAAATTTTTGTGTTTCTTGAACATGTGTTTTGAGTTAGTGGTAGTGTGGTAGCTACGTAATGGTTTAATGAGCATATTGTTAGCTCTTAGTATTAATAGAAGCTTATCTCTTCCCACCCCTAAATCCCGTAATGGGGCTTCAAGCAAATGTTGTAATTTTCTTGCTCCTATTCTGGGCAACTCAAGCCTAACAGCTGTGACCAAAGAAACCACTTCGGCTGCAACATCTTTTTGCTTCTTCTCTCGCCATCCAGATCGATAATAGCTTTGGCGACTGATCCCGAACAAACCACAAAGAGTTCCTATCGCTTTCTTGAATTCTTTGGCGTAGCTTCCGATTGTTCGGGCAAGGAGTTTTTTCTTACCTTGATTCCATATTCCTGTTCTGCAAGAAGTATCAATCGATCTAATATATTAGCTTTATCACTAGCATTGATCATCTCTTGTTCAAGGAATATTTTCTCTTTTTCTAGTAATCTGACCTTCTGTTCTAGTTCAAATATTTTCTGTTGAGGTGTTTTTGACATGCGGCTGTTTGTTTGGTAACTTCTATCAAAGGTACCATATTTTCTTCGCCATTCCGTTATCGTTCCATGACTTTGTATTCCATACTTTCGTGCGGCTGCGCAAATGCCTATAGATCCACTTTCCACTTCTTGGACCACCGATAATTTAAAACTTAAACTGTAGTCTTTTTGAGTTCGCTTGATATACAAGCTTTTAATCTTATCTTTCATAACATTACCTTGTATTATGTAACGCTATTTCAGGACTAGACAGCTTAAACCCAAAGAATAAATAATCACTAAAAAAATCACCAATACATACATCAGTTCTTTTCATGTATTTTATCTTTATTCCGTAAAAAATTACCCCGTAATATATTAATACATGACACACATTTTTTCTGAACCTTTTTTATTAATCAACAAACCGGAAGATATTAAAGTAAAAATCTTAAATATCTTATTCATTATTTCAGCAATCGGACTAATTCCTATATCCACAATTGCTTATTTTAGATCTTCATTAGGTACAAGTAACTTGATGCTATTTGTTCTGGATATAGTACTATTCTTCGTTATACTATTTCTTATTTTCTCAACAAAAATACCTTATAAAACAAAAAGCATTGTTTTTTTAACATCAACAATGATAATATCTATATCCAGTTTTTATATTTCAGGAATATATGCTGGTGGTAAATATGTATTTCTATTTATTTCTGTTTTATCTGCAATATACTTAAGCGTAAGATGGAATATCATATTAAATTCAATGATTCTTATTTCCGTCATCGTAACTGCTTATTTATATATTACAGGATTTCAAACCAATGTTTTATCAAGTAAAGATTTTTCAAATTCAATTGTTTCATGGGTAAATGAGGGCCTTGTTTTATTCTTTGTAATGTTTTGCTGTTGGGTAATTATCAGAATTCTTCTTAACGGATACAAAAAGGAAGTTATCAACTTAAGAACAAGTGAACAGACGTTATTTCAAACAATAGAGAAATTACCAATAACCACTTTAATCTTAAACGAAAAACTAAAAGTTATATATGGTAATTCTCAATTTTCAGAAGAAAGTGGATTGGACAATTTTGTTGGATTAGAAATATCTGAGTTGATAAACAAACTATATCCAGATAAAACAAGCTATAATATTAACCTATCAGAATCTTTAAATAAGCTTAAAAGAATATTTGCATTTGGGGAACATCCTCCAATGGCAGAAGTAAAATATTTTGATATAAAAGGAAAGCAAAGATGGAGCGAGGTACATTATAATTTAACAGCTCCAAACATGCTATTACTAATGTTTGTGGATATTACAGACAAAAAAATAAAACAAAGGGAGGTTATTGAAGCCATGGTTAATGCTGAGGAAAATGAAAAAAGCAGAATGGCTAAAGAATTACATGATGGTATTGGCCCTTTGATTTCCACTGCGAAAATATATGCACATAGCCTTAAAGGGATTGAAGATCCAAATGAAAAACAGGATTATGCAAAGCGTTTAATTGAATTATTGGACGAAACTTTAAATGAAGTCCGTAGTATCTCAAACAACATAAGTCCTCATATATTAAGAAACTACGGATTAAATGATGCTATAAAATCTTTTATAGATAAGATAAAGCCAGTTACTTCGATTAATTTTCATACAGAAATATGTGATAAAATCAAAATATCAAACACTTTTGAATTCACTATTTACCGAACAATAGTTGAAATGGTGAATAACTCAATTAAACATGCCAATGCAAACAACATTTATATTATTTTTAAAATTTCTGAATCCTGTATTGAAGTAAATTACAAAGATGATGGAGTTGGTTTTGATTTAAAGGAAGTAAAGGGAAAAGGATTTGGATTATTGAACATGGAATCCCGAATGTTGACACTAGGAGCTGATTATAAGTATTACACATCTCCAGGTGAAGGCGTTAATGTGATTATAAATATACCTTGTAATGGCACTAAAAATTGTACTAGTTGAAGATCTGGACTTAATTAGAGAGGGAATAACTGTTTTAATTAGTCAAATCAAAGACTTTGAAATCGTTAATATATTTAAGAACGGACAAGAATTTGTTGATCATTTAGATGAATTGGATTGCGATATTGTTATTACAGATATTGACATGCCTGTACTTGATGGTATTTCTGCAACAAAAATTGCAACTTCTCGCAGACCTGAAATTAAAATCATTGCTTTGTCTATGTACAATGATACAAAGTACTATTATGAGTTAATAACAGCCGGAGCCAAAGGTTTTGTTCTTAAACAATCCAGCGTTGAAGAGTTAGAAAAAGCCATTAGAACTGTTAATGAAGGAAATAGTTTTTTCTCAGAAAAACTACTTTATAACGTGATTGTTAATATGCAAAACATAGAACAAACTCTTATTAAAGAAAAAAAGGAACTTCTGAAATTAAACGAAAAGGAAATTGAACTTCTGAAATACATTTGCAAAGGATTATCAAATAAAGAATTGGCAGAAAAATTATTTTTAAGTATAAAAACAATTGAAAGCAATAAAGCAAAACTCATGCGTAAAACAGGAGCCAAGAATAATGCAGCTTTAATTATTTGGGCTATAAAAAACAAGATTGTTGAAATATAATATTTTAAGCTCAAAACTACTCCTAACCTATTGAATATCTATACTTAAAAAAATAACTTCATCTTTATCCTCAAAGACTCCTATAGCGTTAATAATATAATAACATAGGGTTTTCCCTATTATTAATTTAGAGTAAACCCCAACTCAAAAAGGGTGATTACATAAAATTCCGAAAATACACTACATATATCTTTGCCATATAAGTTTTGTCTCTTTTAGAGCACTTAATTATTGGTAAATGAATAACGAAAAATTAAAAGTAATTATTGTAGATGATATTCCTTCGGCCATCGAAGGAGTTAAAGTATTATTACATACAAATCCACAATTTGAAATAATGGCCACTTTTAATAATGGTCAGGAATTACTGGACTACAATAATACTTATTCTGCCGATATTATTTTAATGGATATTGAAATGCCTGTTTTAGGCGGCATCGATACTGCCAAAATTATAAGTTTCCAATACCCGAATATAAAACTCGTAGCTATAACTATGTACCAACATCAATTATATCTAAGAGACATCTTAAGTGCAGGTTTTCATGGCTTTGTAAACAAAGGTAGAATGGCTGAGGATCTAATTTCGACAATAAATAAAGTGTACTTAAACAAAAGACATTACCCCAAAGACCTAAATATTTAAAATCATAAATATGAGCAGTTTAAGCATTGAGATAATTATAACATTAGCAACACTTCCTGTTGCATACGGAATATTAAAATTGATATTCAAAAAATCCGTAATGTTTCAGGTAAGTATGCTATCAGTATCCTTTACACTTTTTGTTACCATTTTAAAGGCTTTGGAATTTCATTATGGAATGATTCTGGATTTTATAGTTACACCTATCAATATAGGAGTTGGAACCTTAGTATTCATCTATATAAACAGGTTATTAAGAAAACCTTTAGGTGAGGCTATAAATGAATTAGAAGAATTATCTAATGGAAATTTAAATATTAATTTAAAACATTCTAAATCAACAAACGAACTAGGTACTTTAATAAACTCAGTGGTAAATTTATCCAATAAGCTTAAAAATATAATCACAGAAATTGAAACCAGTGCTGAGAATGTTTTAAGTGCAAGTCTTCAATTAAGTGGAACAGCGGAGGATTTATCCCAGGGATCCAGTGAACAAGCGTCCTCATTGGAAGAAATATCTTCTACCATGGAAGAAATTTCAGGTAACGTGGCAAACAATACTGATAATGCTAAACAAACCTCTGAGATAGCGAATAGATCTTCGTTTGGTATAAAAGAAGTATCAACTGTTTCTGATCAAAGTTCAGTGTCCGTGAGTAATATCACTGATAAAATCAGTATCATCAACGACATTGCATTTCAAACAAACATTTTGGCACTGAATGCAGCTGTAGAATCTGCTAGAGCCGGAGAATACGGAAGAGGCTTTTCGGTTGTTGCTGCTGAAGTTAGAAAACTGGCAGAAAACAGTAAAAAGGCAGCTGAAGAAATAATTTTAATGGCTGATCACAGTAGAAATCAAACAGAAATGGCTAATAATCTTTTAAATGAAATTAGTCCGGATATTACCAAAACATCTGAATTGGTAGAAGAAATAACAGCAGCCAGTATGGAGCAAAGCAATGGTGTTAATCAAGTAAACAATGCTATTCAACAATTAAATTCATTAACACAACAAAACGCGTCAGCAGCAGAAGAAATGGCTTCTAGTTCAGAAGAACTTACAGGACAGGCTGAAAGTCTAAAAAATTTAATAAGCTTTTTCAAATTGCAATAATTTATAGGTTTTTATTAGTTTGAACGTTAATGCATGAGGTAAGAATTCCCGTTTTTTAATCAACACTCTACGTGTCAATGATCCATCCTTAATATTTTTTGACACTCTTTGTTATTATAAAAATTCATATTGAAGTTTTATAATATCTTATTTCATGCTCGTTAGAGGATGTCTTTAATTAGACATCCTCTTTTTTGTTTATTTTGAAAAACAAACGTTGGATAAATATTTTACCATTTCTTTCAAATGTTCATATTATTAATATGTCAATATGTATATTTCATTCATGCATTTATACAGTTCATTTTCTTCTATCCTCTATCAACTTATTTATCAAGTAATTTTGAATTTGAAATAGATTCAAGTTGAAGAAAAACAATAATTAGTATAAAAATGAAAAAATCAAGCTTTTTTATCGCGTATTTAGTTTTTGCGGCAGGATTTTTATCCTCTTGTGGAAGTAATACACCTGAAAACAAGGATACCATCAGGTATGTTAAAGCTACTGAAGTATTACCTTCTAAAGGAAACGACGTTTCAATTTACAATGGAGTAGTTAAAGAACGCAGAGATGTAACCTTATCTTTTAAAGTTGGCGGACCTGTAAATGAGCTACTTGTTGACGAAGGTGATTATGTAACAAAAGGTCAGGTAATCGCAAAAATTGATAAAAGAGATTACAATATTAAACTACAAGCTACAGAAGCTCAGTACAAACAAACAAAAGGTGAATATGAACGTTATCAGGAACTTTACAAACGTAAAAAATTACCTGAAAACACACTTGATAAATTAAAAGCTGGTTACCTTATGGCTAAAAGTCAATATGAGGCGACTGTAAATGCACTTGAAGATACTGAATTAAAAGCTCCTTTTTCTGGTTATGTAAACAAGAAGTTTATCGAAAACTTTGAGACTGTTGCACCAGGCACTCCAATTATTCAACTATTAGATTTTTCGGATTTAGAAGTTGTTGTGAGCATTCCTGAAAACAACATTAATGAAATGAGTGATATTTACAAAATCACTTGCGACATAAAAAATGCAAATCAAATTAATGTTACAGCAACATTAAAATCACTAAGTAAAAAAACAGGTAGCGACAGAATGTTTGAAGCTAAAATACTACTTGAAGGAGATAGTATTAAACATTTGGTAAAACCCGGTATGGTTGCCAAAGTAAACATAACCCAAAACAGTTCTAACAATAATCACCTGCTTGTCCCTATTGAGTCTGTTTTTACAACAGGACAAAACAAATATGTATGGGTTATTGATCAAAACTCCAATAAAGTAATAAAGAAAGAAGTAAACACATTTAATATTCAGGGTAATGGGTTAATTGAAGTTTCCTCTTCAATAATTAACATTGGCGACAAAGTTGTTACAGCTGGTGTACATTCATTAACTGAAAATCAAGAAGTAAAAATCTTACCTAAAAAATCAGAAACAAACATTGGAGGTTTACTATGAAAAAAGGAATTTTAGAGAAAGTATTAGGTCAAAAGGCCTTTATTACTTCACTATTATTTGCTGTTTTACTTGGTGGAATTCTTGCTTTTGATGGCTTAGGTAAATTAGAGGATCCTGAAATACCGGTAAAATCTGCAGTAATAATAACACCATATGCCGGAGCTTCTGCTAGTGAGGTTGAATTGGAAGTTACTGATGTTCTTGAAAAAGCAGTACAAAAATTAGCAAATATTGATTTTATTGAATCCCGATCAATAGCAGGGATGTCTGAGATCACTGTAAATATCGATCCTAATGTTCATACAGCTCAAATGCCTCAGTTGTATGACCATTTAAGAAGAAAAATACACGACATACAGGGTGATTTACCTAGTGGAGCAAGCGCACCGGTTATCCTGGATGACTTTGGTGATGTTTATGGAATATTTATTTCTGTAAGTGCAGATGGATATTCTTATGAAGAGCTTAACAATTACGTTGAATATATCAAAAGAGAATTATTACTTGTAGATAATATTCGACGCGTTGAAATTTATGGTAAACAAATAGAAACTGTTGACATTAAATTTTCAACAGAGAAATTTGCTCAACTTGGATTAAACCCAATGTTAATAGTTCAGGCTCTGAACGATCAGGCTTCGACTGTAAATCCGGGTAAGGTAGTTGTTGGTACTGAAAGAATCAGATTAGACTTAGGTGCTAAATTTAAAAGTCTTGATGATATAAAGAATCTTTTGGTGAAAGTTCCTAACGGCGGTTCGTTTTTATTAGGCGAAATTGCTACTGTTGAAAGATCATTCTATACCCCAAAACGAAATGACTTTAAATACAATGGAAGAAACGCTATGGCATTAGCTATTTCAATGGAAAGTAAAGTCAATGTAATCAAGGTTGGTGAAGTTTTTGAAAAGGAAATTGATAAAATTAAATCCAACTTGCCAGTAGGTATTGAAATTGATAAAATATTCTTTCAGCCTGATAGAGTTAGTGATTCTATCAAAGGCTTTATGATTAACTTAATTGAATCTGTTGTAATTGTAATTATCGTATTGCTCTTTGCAATGGGTTTAAGATCCGGTCTGTTAATTTCTAGTGGTTTGGTATTTACTATCCTGGCAACATTCATTGTAATGAAAGCTGCAGGTATTGAATTACAGCGTGTTTCACTTGCTGCAATTATTGTGGCTATGGGTATGTTGGTTGACAACTCCATTGTTGTTGCCGATGGTATTTTGATTGACCTGAAAAAAGGAATGGATAGAAAAAAGGCTTTTGTAAATACAGCGCAAAAAACAGCCATGCCTTTATTAGGTGCTACAATAGTTGCCATTCTTGCATTTATGCCACTGGGTTTCTCACCTGGTGCGGCTGGTGAATTTCTTAAATCACTGTTTTATGTTTTAGCTATTTCATTGTTTTTAAGTTGGATCTTTGCAATGATTCAAACTCCTTTTATGGCAAATTGGTTCTATAGAGGTAAGGTTGCTAAAAATAAAAGCGAAGATGCTGACCTTTTTGACAATGGCTTATACCGATGGTTTAGAAAGATATTAAAAATGATGCTTTGGCATAAAACGGTCTTTATTATAGCTACAACTGTCATATTAGTTATTTCAATATGGTCATTTAAATTCATTAAACAAGAGTTCTTCCCTGCCCTTGATTACAATCAATATGTTATTGAATATTGGTTACCACAAGGAAGCGACATCTATCAGGTTGAGAAAGATTTAGATCAGGTTCAAGATGAAATTAGCAAATGGGACGATGTTAAAAAAGTTGTAACATCTTTAGGTCAGACTCCAGCTCGTTATACCTTATTGCGTCCAATGACAACTTTAAACAGTAACTATGGCGAACTTATCATTGATGCAGTTGACTTTGAAGGCGCTCAGAAATCGTCGGTTGAAATCATCGACTATCTGCATAAAAACTTTCCACAGGCTTTTGTAAGATCAAGAACTTACAGCCCAATTTTTGGAGACTATCTGATTGAAGCAAAATTCACCGGCCCCGATCCTGCTGTTCTTAGAGAATTAGCAGATAAGGCAAAAGATGTGATGCGCAAAAGTCCGTTAACAGCTGTAGTAACAGATAACTGGAAAAATCAGGAAAAAGTTATTAATCCGGAATACTCTGTTGATCAGGCAAGATTATTAGGTATTTCAAGAAGCGATGTAGCTAATTCTTTAGCAGTAGCATCTAATGGAATGCCGGTTGGAGCCATTTATGAAGGTTCAGATATGATTCCTGTTATTCTTAAAATGAAAGATCCGATAGGAAGTCATGTGGAAAACATAGAGTCTGTGCCTGTTTGGAGCTCCAGAAGCATGACAAGTGTTCCATTAGGTCAGGTGATTGATTCTGTAAAAGTAAGTTGGGCAGATCAAACCATCCGACGTTACGATGGATTAAGAGCAATAAAAGCACAATGTGATCCCATACCAGGTCATGCTGCTCCTGAATTATGGAATCAAATTCATAAAGAAGTCGAAGCTATTGATTTACCTTATGGTTATGAATTAGAGTGGTTAGGAGACCACAAACATAGTGAAGATGCTAACAGAAGATTGTTTTCTTTACTGCCTTTAGCTTTAGGTTTAATGGTTCTGATAGTAATCTTATTATTCAATAATTTAAAACAGCCTTTAATTGTTATGGGCGTTGTTCCAATGGCACTTATGGGTGTTGCAATTGGCTACCACATAATGCAAGCTAAGTTTGGATTCGTTGGTATTATTGGTACTCTTGGTTTAATTGGTATGATGATTAAAAATGCCATTGTTTTACTGGACGAGATAAACGACGAAATATCCAGAGGTGTTGATACCTTAAATGCTATTATCAACTCTGCAATATCAAGAATGCGACCTGTAATGATGGCCTCTTTAACTACAATACTTGGTATGATTCCTTTATTATTTGATGTAATGTTTAAGGGAATGGCTGTAGCAGTAATGTTTGGATTGCTGGTAGGTTCAATCGTAACACTTGTTGTTGTACCTGTAATGTATGCTATTCTATACAAAGTAGATACAAAAGTTTTACACGATTAAAGAGAATAGTAATGATAAAGAATATAAAAACATTCATAATAGTTAGTACGATGGCTGCATTTAGCAGCACATCGTTTTCTCAAAAAACACTTAGTCTGGAAGAAACACGTAACTTAGCTCTTGAATTTAACAAGACGTTAAAGATTTCTTCTCAGCAAAAGATTGCCGCTGAATCACAAAAGAAAGCAGCTTTTACTAATTATCTTCCAAAAATTGAAGCCAGTGGTAATGCCATGTATTTTCCTACTATGGAAGACCAGGAAATTCCAGCAATGACCTTACCTTCAGCTTCTGATCCTTCAACTGCAAGTGATGCTTTATTTCCGGGATTAAAGTTGGAAACTGAAAACCTATCCGTAATTACAGGAGGTGTTAATCTGGTTCAACCAATTTATGCCGGAGGTAAAATTAGGCTGGCAAATAAAATGACAGGCAAAGGTGTTGAAATTGCAGAACAAGCCTACCAGTTAAAAGAAGCTGAAGTTATAGCTCAAACAGATGAAGCATATTGGAACCTGGCAGCAATCAAAGAAAAAGTGAAGCTGGCTGAAAAATATGTTTTAATGCTCGACAGTCTGGAAGGAACTTTAAATGATTCGTACGAATTAGGATTAGCTCCTAAAAGTGAGAAATTAAAAGTTACCGTAAACAAAAATGACGCTGAATTAAAGCTTTTAAGAGCTCGAAATGCATATCGAATCATGCAAATGAATTTATGTCGCATCATCGGACTTCCACTTAATACAGCAATTGAAATTACTGATCAGGCAAATGAGGATCCTATTCTTCCCGACTTTCAGGATGCCACTAATCAGGCTCTAAATAACCGTCAGGAATTACAGATTTTAGATGGCAAAAAAACAATCTCAGAATATCAAAAGCAACTTGCTAATGCAGATTTCTTGCCTCAGTTAGGAGCACAAGTTGGCTACCAACATTATAAAATAGCTGATTTAATAAATGAAGGTAACCTAACAGTAGCGGCTTCTTTGACCATTCCAATCTTTCATTGGAATGAGAGAAAACATAAGTCATCAGAAGCTAAAGCTAATTTAAATCAAGCAATGTTAGAGCTAAGTAACACACAAGACCTTATTCAACTTGAAGTTCAACAAGCTCAAATTCAGCTTCAGGAAGGTTATGAATATGTATTACTTTCACAAAAAAACAAACTTGAAGCAAAAGAAAGCCTGGAAGAAACAACTGTTAGCTTTGAAGTTGGCTTAAATACAACAACCGATTTATTAAATGCTCAGGCTTCCTGGCAGGATGCTGTTGCTCAGGAAATAGAAGCATTAGCACAGTTTGAGATATTAAAAACAAAATATAAAAAGGTTATAGGTTTATTATAAATAAAAAATTAAAAGTCTCGTCCCTATTTGTTTTTCTTCAACGTTTCTGATTCTTTTTAGGGACGAGATTTTATTTTAAAAGACTAAGTACACTTATAACACAGATTTTTGTTTTGGGGTTTTAATCGTATTTTTGACAAGGAACCACAAAGCATAAAGCAATGAAAGTCTCTATGGTAAAGAATTTTAGCAAGTTCGATGAAAAATGCCGTCATTGGAGAAAACTCCATAAAGAGGATTCCTTAAAATTTAGAAAGAGAATTCTGTTTACTCTATTGCTTGGTTTCACCTTTCATTATACAATTTATAAAATAATACTTCGCGGTGAAGAATATAGTTTCGAAGGTGTTTTATTTTCAATGGCTGTATTCTTTATATTTTCTGAATCCATTTTCTTATTCGACAAGCTAATAGGTGTAAAATTTCCCTGGCATAATTCGGTAAAAAAAAGGATTATCTCTCTATTTCTGTTTGCTGTAGGATTCTTTTTTATTGCTGAAATTTACATTCCTCAGATAGAAAAAACCTTTGTTAAAAATATTATTGATGATCCTGAGAAGTATAAACTAATATTACTTGTTGGATTTTTATACCTAATAATATATGTAATATTAATCATTGCCCGTAATTTTCATGAAACACTAAATTACTTTGTGTATGAAAATGAAAAGTTAAAACAAGATAAGATCATCAGTGATTATAAGGCATTACAAGATCAGTTAAATCCACATTTCTTATTTAATAACCTTAGTACATTAATAGCTATAATTCATAGCGACAAAGAAAAAGCTATTGAATTTGCAGAAAATTTCACTGATGTTTACAGATATGTTTTAACAAAAGAAGGGCAAGTAGCAGTAACGGTTGAAGATGAACTTATTTTTCTTAAGGCGTACACTACATTACATATGGCCAGAGTTGGTAATGGACTTAAGGTTGACATTGATGTAGATGAGAATCATCTAAAATTAAAAGTACCTCATTTAAGTCTGCAAATATTAGTAGAGAATGCCATAAAGCATAATATCACATCTAAAACCAAACCCCTAATAATCAGAATAGGAACTATTGATGACCGACTTTATGTGGTAAATAACAAGCAACTTAAAGAATCGACATATTCAACAAAAACAGGTTTATCAAATTTAAGCAAGAGACTTAAAATTTTGACAGATGAAGAGTTAAAGATCATTGAAGATGATGATATTTACAGAGTAGAAATACCTTTGATAAATTAATAAAATGATTTACTATGGCTTTTAATGTTATTATTGTAGAGGATGAAATTCATAGTGCTCAAATGCTGCAAAGCATGATAAATGAGCTACGACCTGAATGGACCATTATTGATACTTTTGATTCTATTGAAGACACTGTAAACTGGCTTAACAATAACGAACAACCTAATTTAATATTTCTCGATATTCAATTATCTGACGGCATTAGCTTTTCCATCTTTGATAAGGTTGAAGTAGACTGTGGTGTCATTTTCACTACTGCTTATGATGAATATGCTGTTAAAGCTTTTAAACTTAACAGTGTTGATTATTTACTAAAACCGGTCAAAAAAGATTTGCTTCTTTCTGCTATTGAAAAGTTAGAAAGTATCGTAAAAAAAATTGAAGATAATAGTGTCAGTAATACAAACTATAAGGAAATACTTGCCGGATTAAAGAACGGCACCAATACTTACAGAAAGCGATTTCTGATCTCAAAACGTGATGCTTTTTTCTCTATTCCGGTTACTGACATTGCATATATTTATTTTGAATCGAAGTTAACTTATGCTGTATCGTTTGACAATAAAGAGCACATTATAAACTTCACTTTAGATAAACTTGAGGAAGAATTAGATCCATCAGTATTTATTCGTGCAAATCGTCAGGCAATAGTAAATATGAATGCCATTCATTCATTGGAGAACTATTTTGGAGGAAAGCTTATTGTTAAACTTTTGCCTCAGTTTGATCAAAAATTTGTGATCAGCAGAGCTAAAGCTACAGTGTTTAAAAACTGGCTTGATAGTTAAAAAATAAGTGTATCTTGCACTAATAATTATAACTTTATTTGTTATGGCAAATCGCAAAGAATTAAAAAAGGATATCAACTATTTAGCATCAGAAATCCTTTCTCAGGCTTATATGAAATTCGCACTTATTGACAGTGTAAAAGAAGAGCAGATACAACCAATAATGGTGGAAGCTTTAGAAATGAGAAATGAATTTGTGTCAAGAGCGAACCATCCTGACGGAAAAGACAATAAAAAGATTGTTAAAGCATATTATAAAACGCTTAGAAAAAGTTTAATGACGAAAACTATTGAATTGCTTGACAGACTTGAAGCTCTTAATTAATCAAAGTTTATGGTTAACTGGTAAGGTAATTGTGAATCATTACCAATCAGGTTTGAAATTGACAATCCCATTAACCTTAATGGTTTATCGATTATAGCATTATTTAATAAAGTACTTGCCAATGAGGTAAGTACTTTTTTTTCGTCTATATTCTGAAGTAAAGTCTTACTATAGGTTTGTTGCTTAAAGTCATTAAATTTTATTTTCAGCGTAAGTGTTCTGCCATATTTTTCTGTTCTGACCATCCTCTGCCACAAACCTTCTATCAGTTGATCTAGCTCTCTGTAAATATCAGAGGAATCCTTTAAATCAACAGAAAAAGTATTTTCAATGCCTACAGACTTTCTGATTCTATTAGGAACAACTGGTCTGTTATCAATGCCTCTGCATATAGAATAAAAGAAATGACCTGCTTTACCAAAATTTTTCACCAATCCATTTAAACTCCATTTCTGTAAGTCCTTCCCTGTATAAATTCCCAATTGATTCATTCGTTCTGCAGTCTTCTTCCCTACTCCATAAAAATCTTTGACTTGCAATTGTTCTATAAACGGTAAAACATCATCGGGTTTAATTACAAATAGCCCGTTGGGCTTATCCTGATCCGATGCAATTTTTGCTAAAAATTTATTTACACTAATACCTGCAGAAGCCGTTAACTGAGTTTCTTCTAATATTCTTTTTTTAATTTCCAGAGCTATAAGTGTAGCTGAATTATGCTTCTTTTTGTTTCTGGTTACATCAATAAATGCCTCATCAATACTTAATGGCTCTACCAAATCACTATAATCATGAAGAATATTCATTATTTGTGATGAAACGGATTTATAAACATCAAATCGATGATGTTGAAAGATAAGCGATGGACATTTTTTCAAGGCAACCTGAGAAGACATTGCAGAATGGACACCATATTTTCGGGCTTCGTAACTTGCTGCAGCAATAACTCCTCTTTGAGATGAAGACCCAACTACAATTGGTTTTCCTTTTAATTCTGGAAAATCACGCTGTTCTACGGATGCAAAAAAAGCATCCATATCTATATGTATTATTTTTCTGATTAAATTTTCTTCTTCACTAGCCATTAATACATATTCTTTACTTAAGAATCTTCAGCCCAAAATTAAAAAAGAACTTATGATCAGTTGGTACAATCTCAACTTTTTTCCCACTTTTATTCAGAGTACCTAATTCATTAAAAACAGTAATTCCGCCAGCTATATTTAAGTATATGGAACGATATAATTGAAGATACATTTTTGGCCCCAGATTAACTTTTGAAAAACCGAAGGCATCCATACTATAACTACTCGCAAGATCATCATCTGCATTAAAATAATTTTCAAACAATCTTCCTTCAAAACCTAACTTAACCTTATCTAAACAATAATAGGCACTTAACTGTAATGGCAATAATGCACTCATCTCCTTTTTGTCCTTTTTATACTTGAGACTTAACAAAGGCAAATACATTTCATATTTAAATCTGGTATTAAAAGAAAATCCTACTCCGTATTCAAAATACGGATTGTATCTTTTATATGAAATTGCTGAAATACCTAACATTAAATCTTCATTACTTATTTTATTTTTAAAATCACTCGCAATAGCAGGTGATACTATGAACAATAAACTCCAGTGATTTTTAAATTCCTGAATAAAACCAATATTACAAGTTATTGACTCATAACAATTATTATAATACCTGTCTCCTATAACATCTTTAGTAGTAGAATTTATCTTTAAATAATCCCATCCATGATAAAAATAGATTTTACTATTTATCGGCAAGGCAATCTGTACAGAAGCACGGTATTCGTCCATCTTCACATCTGTATTCAAATACGATTTATTTAAAGCTGAATATGAATGCCTGTAATTATCTATTGATGCAATAGTAAACTTTGATAACCTGGGATAAGATATCGTATCTTTATTTTGCTGAGCACTCAATGTAAAAGTTATCATCAACAAAAAAAGAATTAATTTATAGCTAAAGCTGATTTTCATAAATCAAATAAACATTTAAATACAATTTACAGTATTCTTTTTAGATAAAACTCTGAATTAATAGCAATATAAAAATATTTATTTCATAATAATTACGCTGCAAACTACCTTTTACTTCTGCTTAAAAGAACAGTATTTTTATATAACAAAGCTAATTAATCAACAATTACAATTTTATCAAGAAAACACACACACTTCCAACATTTCCTCAACATTAAGATTATCTGATAATTATATTACATAAAAAACAGAATCATTTGACTAAAAAAAACTAATCATTAAAAAATCATAAACCGTCTTGTGGATTCATTTTATTTAGTAATTTTGCCAAAATTTTCTAATTCAATAAATCATCAACATCATGTCATTTTTAGAAGATAGAATAGTATCAGACGGCTTAACTTTCGACGACGTATTATTAATACCTGCTTATTCTCAGGTTTTACCTCGTGACGTAAGCTTGGCATCTAAGTTTACAAAGAATATTACCATTAATACTCCGATTGTTTCAGCTGCTATGGATACAGTAACTGAAGAGCGCTTAGCAATAGCTATTGCTCGCGAGGGAGGAATTGGGGTAATTCATAAAAACATGACCATTGAAGAGCAAGCTAAAAAAGTTCAGGTGGTTAAACGTGCTGAAAACGGGATGATTTTTGATCCTATCACCATCAAAAGAGATAAAAATGTAGGTGATGCTTTAGCTATTATGAAGGAATACAAAATTGGGGGTATTCCGGTTGTAGATGACTATGGTTATTTAGTAGGTATCGTAACCAACAGAGACTTAAGATTCCAGGCTGATTTGAACCGTAAAATTGAAGAAGTAATGACTTCTGAAAATTTAATCACTACGAATCAAACAACAGACTTGGTTTTAGCTGCAGAGATTCTTCAAAAGCATAAAATTGAAAAACTTCCTGTAGTTGATAAAGACAATAAATTAATTGGTCTTTTAACTTACAAAGACATTACTAAAGCAAAGAATAAACCTCTTGCTTGTAAAGATAAAATGGGTAGATTAAGAGTTGCTGCCGGAGTAGGTGTAACTTTTAATACTTTTGAAAGAATTGAGGCTTTAGTAAATGCTGCGGTGGACGCAATTGTTATTGATACAGCGCACGGACACAGTCATGGTGTAATTGAAACACTAAAGCAAACAAAAAAGAAATATCCAAATCTAGAAGTTGTTGTAGGAAACATTGCAACTCCTGAAGCTGCTAAAGATCTAATTGCAGCAGGCGCTGACGCTTTAAAAGTAGGTATCGGACCGGGTTCAATTTGTACTACAAGAATTATTGCAGGTGTTGGTATGCCTCAGTTATCTGCTATTTATGAAGTATCTCAAGAAGCTGCAAAGCATGGAGTACCAGTAATTGCAGATGGTGGAATCAGATACTCTGGTGATATTGTTAAGGCGATTGCTGCAGGAGGTAGCTGTATTATGGCTGGATCACTATTTGCTGGTGTTGACGAGTCTCCAGGTGAAACTGTAATTTACAACGGTCGTAAATTTAAAACTTATCGTGGGATGGGATCTGTTGAAGCAATGCAACAAGGTTCAAAAGACAGATACTTCCAGGATGTTGAAGATGACGTAAGTAAATTAGTACCAGAAGGTATTTCTGCAAGAGTTCCTTATAAAGGAACCCTTAATGAAGTGATTTATCAGCTAATTGGTGGATTAAGAGCCGGTATGGGATATTGTGGCGCAAGCACAATTGAAGATCTTCACAAAGCTAAATTTACCAGAATTACTAATGCTGGAGTTCAGGAAAATCACCCTCACGATGTTACTATAACAAGAGAAGCTCCTAACTACACTAGATAATTATTATTATTACATATTTATAAAGCCCGTAAACTTTTGTTTTTCGGGCTTTTTTATTTTATTTAGCCTTCTTAAAATTAACCACCGCACAATAATATCATTTTTTGTGTGTTTGAGTAGTGATACAATTTTTTTTAGTTTATAATTAATAATAAAATGACACGAATTAAATTTCTAGTTTCAGTTGTTGCTATAATAATTTCACAAACTTCATTTTCACAAAACTCACACACTTTATTAACTATTGGAGACAAAAATTATTCTATCGAAGAATTTGATTTTATCTACAACAAAAACAATAGTTACACTGAAGATCCTAAAACAAAAAAAGAATACATAGACCTTTTTGTAAACTATAAGCTTAAAGTTCATGAGGCTATGGCACAAGGAATGGATACCTTAGCTTCCTTCAAGAAGGAATATAATTACTATAAAAACGAGCTTGCAAAACCATACCTTTCAAATAAAGAAATTACTGAGAACCTAAAGAAAGAAGCCTATAACAGATTAACTCAAGAGGTGGATGCCAGCCATATATTAATTCGCTTTCCGAATAATGCGACTCCTGATGATACACTTAAAGCATATACCAAAATCAAGGAGATACAGGATAGAATTAAAAAAGGAGAAGACTTTAATAAATTAGCTCAGGAACTTTCAGAAGATCCTTCAGCAAAAAAGAACTTAGGCAGACTTGGCTTTTTCAGTGGATTCTCAATGGTTTATCCTTTTGAATCAGCCGCATATAATACTCCTATAAACGAAGTATCAGATATTGTAAGAACAAAATTTGGCTATCACCTGATTAAAGCACATGCAAAAAGACAAAACAGAGGTGAATTAAGAACAGCTCATATCATGATGATGTTTCCTTCAAACTCTCCACAAAATGTAATTGATGAGAAGAAAGCTAAAATTGATTCTATTTATCAACTGGTACTAAATGGAGAGGATTTTGGTGCGCTAGCTCAAAACTTTTCTGAAGATAGAAACAGTGCTAAAAACAATGGAGAGTTACCATGGTTTGGTGCAGGCCGAATGATTCCTGAATTTAGTGAACCAGCATTTAAGCTTGATAGCATTGGAGCTGTTTCAAAAGTAATAAGAACTCCCTATGGCTTCCATATCATTAAACTTATAGAAAAAAGAGGCATTAAGAGTTACGAAGACATGGAAGAAGAAATCACTCAAAAAATATCAAGGGACGAAAGAGCATACAAAGGAAAAGAGAGTGTAATTAAAAAGCTGAAAAAAGAATATAATTTTACTCAAAATGATTCTTTATTAAGCTTGATAAAAGCTAAAGTATCTGACGATAATTTTTTCACTGAATTTAATGACAATGATATAATTGCTTCTTATAGTTCTGAAAAAATATCTATCAAAGATCTATTTAGTGATTTAAAAGGTGATCGTCAGTTCCAGAGTGCAAGAAAAAACAATTTCATTGAACCAATGATTCAATCGTATATTGATGATAAAATCCTTGAGTTTGAGAAAACACAATTAGAAAAAAAATACCCTGAATACAATTATTTGTTACAAGAATATCATGATGGATTATTGATTTTTGAGATAAGTCAGAAAGAAATATGGAATAAAGCAAGTCAGGATAGCACTGGTATAAAAACTTATTTTAACAACCATAAGAGTGATTACTATACCCCTGAAAAATTAGTTGGTAAAGCATATTTTGCTAAGGACAAAAAAACATATACCCTTTTGAAAAAGCAGTTAGAAACCACACCTAAGATCTCAACAGATTCATTAAAACAACTAATTTCTGCAAACCAATTTAAATGCATTAATGGTGAATTTAGTAAAGGTGAATATGCTGCATTAGATAAAGACATTTGGAATGTAAAAAAATCAGAGGGAAGAATTGATCAGGATTTTCCTTATGGATTTGCAGTAGGAAGCATTACACCTAAAGAATATAAAGAGCTAGAAGAAACAAAGGGACAAGTTATTAGTGATTATCAAAACGAAATAGAAAAGCAGTGGATTGACGAACTTAAGAGCAAATTCAATCCTGTTGTTAATTTAAAAGCTCTTAAATATTCAAAAAAGATTAAATAAATATGAAACAAGCCAGGATAAATCCTTTTTCATATAAGGAGATAACTTTGTTGCAGGTTCCATATTACATAGCTTATTCAAATAAAACGAAACATAGCATTATTAAATAATTCGTTTTATTTGAGTATGGAAAAACAAATTATAAACGCATGAGAATTATTTATCCTATTGGAATCTTAACTATTTTAATATTAAGTTCTTGTTCAAGGATTTCATCATCAGAGGCATCTCCTCCTGTAGCTTCTGTTGATGGCAAAGTTTTAACCATTGAGGAGTTACAAAAAGCAATTCCAAAGAATTTAAGCAAGAATGATAGTCTGGCTTTCACTCAGAACTATATTTCAAGATGGGTGAAATCATCTTTATTACTAAGAAAGGCTGAATTAAACTTATCGCCTGAAGAAAAAGATGTTAAACAAATCCTTGAGGATTACAGGGCATCTCTTTTAATACATAAATACCAACAAAAGCTCTTACTAGAAAAATATTCTCCCTTAATTACGAATAAAGAAATTGAGGAATATTACAATAGCATGAGTGAAAACTTCATTTTAAATGAAGATATTATAAAAGGTGTATTTTTAAAAATACCTCTCAATGCACCAAACATTAATGAAGTAAAAAAATGGTACAAATCAGATAATCCTGAAGACATGGTGACGCTGGAAGAATATTGTTATCAGAACGCTCAGAATTTTGATATCTTTTTAGATCGATGGGTTACTGTTGATGCCATTTCTAAACTATTACCAAAACCAATTCCAAACACACCTAATTATTTAAAATACAACAAATCGTATGAAGTTTCAGATTCAACCTCTCATTATTTCGTTTCTTTTAACGATTTCAAAAAATCGAACGAAGTAGCTCCTATACAATATGTTACAGATAAAATAAAAGCTATTTTACTAAATAAGAAACGTATTGAATTCATTAAAAACCTTGAAGAGGAATTATACCAGGAAGGTTTGAAGGAAAAAGTTATAAAATTCTATTAAATTTGCCGAAAAATAAAAAACATGCATAAAATATTCTACTCTCTAATAATAACGCTAACAGCGATTTTAATAAGCCCTAACACAACACTTGCTCAAAAAAATGTAATTGATGAAGTTATTGCCGTTGTAGGTGATAATGCCATTCTGAAATCGGACATTGAATACCAGTATCAACAAGCAATTATGCAAGGTATGTCGGCAAAAGGAGATTTGAAATGTCAATTATTTGAACAGCAATTAATTCAAAAATTAATGCTTAACCAGGCTGTATTAGATAGTGTTGAAGTTAACGAGAACTCTGTTATCAATGAAGTTGACCGTAAAATGAATATGTTCATTGACAGAGCGGGTGGTAAAGAACAACTTGAAGAGTGGTTCAAAAAATCAATTATTCAGATTAAGAAAGAACAAATGCAGGTTGTTCGTGATCAGATGATGACACAAACAATGCAACAAAATATTACTGAAGGTATTGAACCAACTCCATCTCAGGTAAGAGCATATTACAGAAAGACTGAGCAAGATAGTTTACCAATGGTTCCTGTTCAATATGAAATTCAAAAAATTGCAGTTTACCCAAGAATTGACCAAAAAGAGATTGATCGTGTAAAATCGCAATTACGTGATTTCCAAAAGCAGGTTGCTGAAGGAAGAGACTTTGCAACATTAGCAGTTCTTTATTCAGAAGACCCTGGTAGTGCAAGTAGAGGTGGTGACATGGGATGGGCAACACGTTCCACTTATGTTCCTGAATTTGCCAACGTAGCCTTCAACATGCAGGAAAAAAACAAAGTTTCAAAGATTGTTCAAACAGAATTTGGATACCACATTATTCAATTATTGGATAAAAAAGGTGAAAGAATTCACGTTCGTCATATCTTGATTAAACCAAAAGTTTCTGCTGAAAACAACAAAGCTGCTATCAGTAGATTAGACTCAATAAAATCATTAATTGAAAAAGACAGTATTTCTTTTGAAGATGCTGCTTTTCACTGGTCAATGGATAAAGACACCAGAACTAATAGTGGTTTAATGGTTAATCAAAGAACACAATCTTCACAGTTTGAATTAGCAGAGCTTTCTTCTATGCGACTACCATTAATTGCTAAAGAAGTACAAAAATTAAAAGAAGGTGAGATTTCAGAACCTTTTAGCATTAAGGACGAAAAAGGTCAAGATGTTTTTGTTATTATCAAACAAAAAAGAAAAATACCTCCACACAGAGCTAATATGAGCAACGACTATCAGCTGATTCAAAATATTATGACTGAAAAGAAAAAAGCTGATGCTATCAATGAATGGATTAAGGAAAAACAACAGGATACTTATATCACAATTAGAGACGAATGGGCTGGTTGTAATTTCGAGTATAAAAATTGGATTAAATAGTTATTTTAACTATTTTGTAGAGGCTTTTTTGAAGAATGGAGGATGGTTTCTACAGGGTTAAAATACTTTTTCATTATTACTGCTATATTTATTAACTTTTCTTGTATAAGGGAGGTTTATAATATAACAGGTACAGCCATCGTTGTTGATGAAGAAACATTAAATCCTGTCTCTAATTCTTCAGTTCATTCTCAATGTTTTTTTCAACTAAACATAGATGAAAGTTCAAAAGAGTCTTCAAGCTTAAAGACAGATAGTTTAGGCATATTTCAAATAAATTTTAACAAGGGTTATAAAATTAGCATGATTATTGAATCTGCAGATTATGTAAGCAATACGATTCAGTTTAACCCAAGAAAAGAAAATATGCCTGATACTATTTATTTAAAAAAGAAAATACAATTTGAAAGTTCTGCCGCTCAGATACAATCTCAAATATCTCCGAACAATAATCTAAAATAAAGTTTTAGAATTTCTATATTCACTTTTTACAAGTATTTTTGATCTCGTTTTAAATTCCTAATAGCAACAATTCAAATAATGCAAAATCATAATAGCATTTTAATAATTCTAATGTGCATTTTTTTGGGAGGCGCATTTCCTTTATTAGCTCAAAAGAAGATTAATGTCAAACATGCTGATTCCTTAAAAGGTAATAAGGAGATTTATGGTGAAGATATTAATGTTTTAATTGGACATGTAAAGTTTACTCACGAAACTGCTATTATGTTTTGTGATACTGCATATTTAAACGAAAAAGAAAATAAGCTTAATGCTGTCGGAAATATTCATATCATACAAAACGACACTTTACATCTATACGGAAATAAGCTAAATTATTTTGGGAATACCGGAATGGCCGAAGTCAGAGAAAATGTTAAGCTTATAAATAAAGACGTTGTATTAACTACTGAATTCCTTGATTACGACAGAAAGAACAACTTTGCATATTATTTTAATGATGGTAAAATTGTTAATAAAGACAATACTTTAACAAGTAAAACAGGATATTACTATCCGGATTCAAACACGGCATTCTATAAAGACAGTGTTGTTGTTACAAATCCAAAATACACTATGTATTCTGATACATTAAAGTACCATACTGTAACTAAAGTAGCAACCATCCAAGGACCAACATTCATAATCAGTGATAACAATACCATTTACGCCGAAGAAGGTTTTTACGACACTCAAAATGACGTAGCACTGTTGCAGCAAAATGCCTATGTTCAGGGGGAACAGCTTTTAAAAGGCGATTCTATCCATTATGACCGTAAAAAAGGTATAGGTGAAGTTTATAACAATATGGAACTCCATGATACAACCAATAATGTAATTATTGCAGGAGATTATGGTTTCTATAATGAGATATCTCAAGATGCATTAACCACTAAGAATGCAGTTTTAATGCAAATTTATAATGCTGACACACTTTTTCTTCACGCAGATACACTTTTGGCTGTTCCATTAGAAAATCCGGACGAAAAACTAATTAAAGCTTTTAGAAAAGTACAGTATTACAGAAGTGATTTACAAGGTCGTTGTGATTCAATGGTTTTTGATTCAAGAGATACAACCAACACTTTTTATTACGATCCGATCATGTGGTCGTTAGGCAATCAGTTAACCGCTGATGAAATAAAAATGTATACTAAGAATGAAGTTTTAGATAAGGTTGATCTGATTGACAGGGCTTTTATCATTTCTGAAGAAGATTCAGGCAGATATAACCAAATTAAAGGTTCATCAATGACCGGGTTTGTGAAAAACAACGAGATCTATAAGATTGATGTAAATGGTAATGCTCAATCTATTTATTACCCGATGGATAAAGAAAATGCACTTGGAATGAATAAAGCTGAGTGTAGCAACATGATTATTTACCTTAAAGAAAGAATGGTAAGTAAAATTAACATGCAGGTCTCTCCTACCGGTAAAATGTCCCCAATATTACTAATTCCGGAAGAAGATTTGGAGTTGCCAGGATTTCATTGGCTTGAATTATTCCGTCCTAAAACAAAAAAAGACATTTTTAATTGGAAAGAATTGCCGGTGTTAGATCGTGGTGAAGATAAATCTGAATATAATCTTGACAACACCTACGACGACCTGAAAAACTAATTAATCTCTGACAAAACTCAAACAATATAAAAAAAGCTGTATCAAACGATACAGCTTTCTTTCTCTTTAGCCCTGGCTAGTACTAATATTCATCTTCGTTAAAGAAAAAATCATCCTTACTAGGATAATCAGGCCATATATCTTCAATACTTTCGTAAATATCTCCTTCGTCCTCTATTTCTTGAAGATTTTCAATAACTTCCAATGGTGCTCCAGAACGAATCGCAAAATCGATTAATTCATCTTTTGAAGCTGGCCAGGGAGCATCTTCTAATTTTGATGCTAATTCTAGTGTCCAATACATACCCTGAGATTTTAAATATTATTTTAGTTAATATTTGTTTGTTATTTTTTGCGAATATAAAAAAAAACTAAAAACTTACAACTCGGGAATCCAAGGAATTTCATTTACATTGAAATGTTTTGATAAATGTCGTGATAAAACAAACAAATAGTCAGAAAGTCGATTCACATATCTGACTACCCACGCATTTACTTCCAAAGATTCTCCAACCTCCAATATTCTTCGTTCTGCTCGTCTGCAAATTGTTCTTGAAATGTGACAATAACTAATACAAGGATGACCTCCCGGTAAAACAAAATATTTTAATGGTGGTAATGCCTCTTCCATTTCGTCCATTTCTTTTTCTAACTCTTCAATCACAGAATCATCATAATTCATTTTATCCCGAAGATCTGCAACATTAGTATCTGTTGCCAAATATGCTCCGACATCGAAAAGTCGTTTTTGAATTTTAATTAACTGTTGCGAACTTTGATCATCTATTTCAAAAGATCTTATCATTCCGATAAAACTATTTAATTCATCAACAGTACCATATGCTTCTAATCTAACATCGTTTTTAGGAACACGCGTTCCTCCAATTAAACTTGTTCTTCCTCTGTCTCCTGTTTTGGTATATACTACACTTTTTGCCATCTATTAATTATTTTATTGCAGGTGAAACATACTTTTTCATGAAAAGTTCGTATCTCCATATCAATTCTGCGCTAATAAAACATTTTCATTCACCATATCTGACTCTATGTGTCCATCTTTTAATCTTATGATGCGATGAGCATGTTGAGCAATATCTTCTTCATGCGTTACAAGGATAATTGTATTTCCCATTGCATGTATATTCTGAAACAGATTCATGATATCAACAGAAGTTTTTGAATCTAAATTACCTGTTGGTTCATCTGCCAGAATAATGGACGGATTATTTATTAAAGCTCTGGCAACAGCAACACGTTGCCTCTGCCCTCCTGATAACTCATTAGGCTTATGTAAAGCTCTATCTTCAAGTCCCACTTTTTTTATAGCCTCTTCTCCCCTCTGTAGTCTTTCTTGCTTTGAAACTCCGGCATATATTAAAGGAAGCATTGTATTCTCAATTGCAGAATATCGTGGCAATAGATTAAAAGTTTGAAAAACAAAACCGATTTCTTTATTACGAATATCTGCCAATTGATCATCACTTAAATGACTTACATTATTTCCATTTAAAATGTATGTACCTCCTGTGGGCGAGTCCAGGGCTCCAATTACATTCATTAAAGTAGATTTACCGGATCCTGATGGCCCCATAATGGCAACATATTCTCCTTTTTTAATTTGTAAATCAACACCTCTTAAGGCTTTAACTACTTGAGTCCCTACTTGATAAAACTTTGTAATTCCTTGTATTTCAATTACATTTTCAGTCATAGCTGATATATTTGGTTTGAACAAAGATAATTTTTTACAGGTTCTTTTACCAATACAGGAGAAATATTATGGCCACTTTACAATATAATGTTGTTTTAATACATCTTTATCAATTATGGCTATTCCAAAACGGAACAAATCGAATGATATAGAAACTCTTTCATTTTGTACAATTTTATTCCAGGCTTCATCCATACCTTTTGACCAATGAATATCATCAAATATAAATAATGCAGATTTAGATGCTTTATTTAAACACATCTCAAAATACTTTAAGGTCGCATTGTAATCATGATGACCATCGAAATAAACCATATCAACCTTAGATAAATCATTTAAGGCCTCTGGCAACTGCGACTCAAAACTTCCAACCAACTGTTTTACATTAGTTAAGCCTGCTTTTCTAAATGTATCCCTGGCAATAACCGAAATATTTGGACATCCTTCAATTGTATATACTTGTGAACTGGAATTTTGCATGGCCAGATAAAGTGTTCCTATTCCAAGAGAGGTTCCAAGTTCTATGATATCTTTAGACTTAAATTCTACAATTAACCTTGATATTAGCTCCCCTTGACTTTTAGGAGTTGAATTGTATTTAATAAGGTCTTTTATCTTTCTTGAATTATCTGCAAACTTCTTAGATCCCGAACCCAGGTCTTTAACAATTACTTTATCATTACTATTTAAAAGTTCTTGTCTTATTTGATCTATTTCTTCGAAATGATAGTATGGATGCTTGTCATAAAAGATATGACGAACCAAATCAAATGCAAAAGGGGGATGAATTCTATGACCTTTTTTATACTTAGCTACTTTCTTATACTTAAGAAAAGCCTTTATCTGAAACCAATTCACTTTATTTTTTTTGCAAATATAAGAATTACATCAACTAAATAATTCAATATAAAACAAACATGATAACTACAAGCTATTATTGTAGTTATCAAAAAGCTTTCATACAATAATTTCCTTGCTAATACATAAAAAATATCTGTTTAAACTCAAATTAACCTAAGGCTATCTAACTCATCTATAACCAATATAGATATTTTCTATTATTGGATTCTTTTTATCTATTTGATTTATATTGATACATATACCATCTTTGTAATAGAAAATTAAAACAGTAAACAATTAAAAATTTAACAATATGAAAAACGTAATAGGATTAGAACAAGAAAAAGTAAATGTTTTAGCAGAAAAATTAAATATTCTTTTAGCAAACTACCAGTTATTCTACCAGAATTTAAGAGGATTCCATTGGAACATTAAAGGACGTGATTTTTTTGAATTACATGCCAAATTTGAAGAATATTATGATGATGCTGTATTGAAAATTGACGAAGTAGCAGAAAGGATTTTGACTCTTGAGGCTGAACCTTTGCACACTTTTACTGATTATCTAAATACGTCTTCAATCAAAGAATCAAAAGGAGTAAACAGTGGTGTAGAAGCAACCAAAACCATTGTTAATAATTTTTCAACTTTAATACAAATTGAAAGAGAAATATTATCACTTGCAAGTGATGCTGAGGATGAAGGAACAGTTAGTTTAATGAGTGATTATATTTCAGAAACAGAAAAAACATTATGGATGTTGAATTCTTATCTAAAATAAAATAGAATAGCCATTTGTCTTTGTAAGTCCGTATTAAATTATAATTAATACGGACTTTTTTGGTTTAAATAATAAAACTATTTTTGTGCCTTAATTTATTAAAGACTAGTTTAAAACATACGATAATTATACCACCAAACAGGTTATTAAACTAATTATCAAATAATTTACCAATTTACAATGAACACTGTATCAAACACCTCCATTGGCACACCTTTATCTCCTACCTCTACTAAAGTTATTATGTTGGGATCGGGCGAGTTAGGAAAAGAAGTAGTAATTGAATTTCAACGTTATGGTGTTGAAGTCATTGCCATTGATAAATACGAGAATGCTCCAGCCATGCAGGTGGCTCATAAAAGCTATGTAGTATCGATGCTTGATGGAGAATCATTAGCGAAAATTATCCGAGAAGAAATACCAGACTATATTATTCCTGAAGTAGAAGCTATTGCAACCGATACATTAATTGAACTTGAAAAAGAAGGTTTTAATGTTATTCCAACTGCAAATGCTACAAAACTAACAATGAACAGAGAAGGCATAAGAACTTTAGCTGCAGAAGAGCTTGGTTTAAAAACTTCTCCATACAAATTTGCAGGAACAAAAGAAGAATTTGAAGCTGCAATTAAGGAAATCGGTTGTCCTTGTGTGGTTAAACCAATCATGAGTTCTTCCGGCAAAGGTCAAAGTGTAGTAAAAAGCGAGGCTGATATTGACTATGCATGGAATTATGCATTAGAAGGTGCCAGAGGAAATAGCGACAGAGTAATTGTTGAAGGTTTTGTTGATTTTGATTATGAAATTACTTTACTAACCATTAGTCATGTTGGTGGTGTGTCATTTTGCGCACCAATTGGACACAGACAGGAAGGCGGTGATTATCAAGAATCATGGCAACCTCAGGCTATGAGCGAGAAAGCACTAAAAGATGCTGAATACATTGCAGAAAAAGTTGTTAAAGCTCTAGGAGGAAGAGGCCTGTTTGGAGTAGAATTCTTTATTAAAGGTGACACTGTTTACTTTAGTGAGCTATCTCCACGACCACACGATACTGGTATGGTAACCATGATTTCTCAGGATTTAAGTGAATTTGCATTACACGTCAGAGCTATTCTTGGATTACCAATTCCTAACATTGTACAACACGGTGCTGCTGCCAGTAGTGTAATTATGGTTAAAGGAAATTCAAATCAGGTATCATTTAGCGGCTTAGAAAATGCACTGTCAGATCCGGATACTCAATTGCGTTTATTTGGAAAACCTGAAGTACAAGGAGAAAGAAGAATGGGTGTTTGCTTGGCAAGAGCAAATTCAGTAGAAGAAGCAAGAGAAAAAGCAAATAAAGCAAGTGCTTCTGTTATCGTAAAGCTATAATAGCTCTAATTTAAAATATTTAAAAAGCTCTGAAAGTTAGAATATCTTTCAGAGCTTTTTAGTTTTAGCAGGTTTTCAAATACAGATCAGTATTTTTGATGCTTGCAACATAAATTACAATCTACTATTTTTGAACATCAATTTTATTAATGTCGGATTTAGCTACAAGAGATATAACCTATTTACCTGGAGTTGGCCCCAAAAAAGCTGACTTACTGCGAAATGAATTAAAGATTCAATCGTATGAGGATTTGTTATATCATTTTCCTTACAAATACATTGACCGTAGCAGAACATACAAAATCAGAGAGATTGACAACACAGCATCTCATATTCAACTTAAGGGAAAGATAGTAGGTTTAAACACTGTAGGATCCGGAAAATCACAACGCTTAGTAGTTAAGTTTGCTGATAACACCGGAGTCATTGAGCTCGTATGGTTTAAGTTTATCAAACAAATAAAATCAGGATTAGATCCTAATGTAGAGTATGTTATTTTTGGGAAACCAAGTAAATTCAACAGTACATACAACATTGTTCATCCTGAGATGGAAAAAGTTGATCCAAGTAAACCTAAAATAGTTTCAGGATTACAAGCTTTTTACCATACTACCGAAAAGATGAAGAATAATTATGTGAGTTCTAAAGCCATCCAAAAGATGCAACAGAACATTTTTCTTTCTTTTCAAGGATCTATATCTGAAACTTTGCCTGCATATCTAATACAGCAATATAAATTAATGATATTAGATCAGGCTCTTAGAACGGTTCATTTCCCAAGAAATAGTCAGGAATTACAACAGGCACAATTCAGATTAAAATTTGAAGAGTTATTCTATATTCAACTAAATATCTTACGGTTAAAAAATCAACGAACCAGAAATATCAAAGGTCATATATTTTCAACCGTAGGAGATTATTTTAATCACTTCTTTTATAACAACTTGCCTTTTGAACTTACCAATGCTCAAAAAAGAGTTATAAAAGAAATACGAAATGATGTAGGCTCAGGAAGACAGCTAAACAGACTTTTGCAAGGTGATGTTGGAAGTGGAAAAACCATGGTTGCCTTAATGGTGATGCTCATTGCCTTGGACAATAATTATCAGGCCTGTTTAATGGCGCCAACAGAGATTCTAGCAACCCAGCATTACGAATCCATCATGTCATTACTAAATGGAATGGATTTAAATGTTAAACTCCTGACCGGCTCAACAAAAAAGAAAGAACGGGAACTTATTCATTCTGAATTACAATCAGGCGAATTACAAATTTTGATTGGAACACATGCTCTTCTTGAAGATGCAGTACAATTTAATGATCTGGGAATGGTTATCATTGATGAGCAACACCGTTTTGGTGTGGCACAAAGAGCTAAACTTTGGAAAAAGAACGATATTCCTCCTCATGTTTTAGTGATGACAGCCACTCCTATCCCACGTACTTTAGCAATGACTGTATATGGAGATCTTGATGTATCTGTAATTGATGAACTTCCTCCGGGCAGAAAGCCAATTGAAACAAAGCATTATTTTCATAACCGAAGAAACAACTTAAATAAGTTTATTAAATCCGAAATTGAAAAAGGTCGACAGATATATGTTGTATATCCTTTAATTGAGGAATCAGAAAAAATGGACTTTAAAAATCTGGCAGAGGGTTTTGAATACATGCAATCTGCTTTTCCTGAATACAAAACCACCATGGTTCATGGAAAAATGAAACCAGCAGAAAAAGATGCTGCCATGCAGGAGTTTGCAAGTGGAAATGCTCATATTTTGGTTGCAACTACAGTTATTGAAGTAGGTGTTAATGTGCCAAATGCTTCTGTTATGATTATAGAAAGCGCCGAAAGATTTGGCCTATCTCAGCTTCACCAATTAAGAGGACGTGTTGGTAGAGGTGCTGAGCAAAGTTATTGCATTCTTATGACGGGTCATAAATTGGGTGAGGACACTAAGAAAAGAATGAACATCATGGTTGACTCAAATGATGGTTTTGAGATTGCTGAGGCAGATATGAAATTGCGTGGACCCGGAGATTTAGAGGGGACACAACAAAGTGGTCTTCCTTTTGAATTAAAGATTGCAAATATAACAAGAGACTCTCAACTGCTTCAACACGCAAGAAACGTAGCCAATGCTATTCTGGACAACGACCCTACACTAGAAAAGTCAGAGAACCAGATTTTAAACCGTCAACTTACCAAGTTGGCTCGTCAAAAAATGAATTGGAGTATGATTAGCTAAACAAAATAAAGTTGATAGATGGAAAAAAGCATGAAGACAAGTAAGAATTACTTTCAATTTGATAAACTCTAAGTTCTGAATTATTATAATGTGACCAATCGCTATACTAAACACAAAAACAATTAATTACAATCCACTAATCTCAGTACTTCAGACCTTTCGGTTGCCAGACTAAAGAAAATAATACATAAAATCATCTACTTATCTTTTTTAAGCAACCCACATTATCTTTTCAATTAACAAATTTTATTTTTCTACACTTAAATAATTGCAGTATCTTTTGATTCAATTGAACATGAATCGAATGATATTTGCTGCTGTACATATAGATCCTTTATTTTCCAAATTTGTAATACTTTCATGCATAGTGATTGTTATAGGCTTTTTATTGCGCCTACTTAAGCAGCCCTCTATGATATCATATATAATTGTAGGAATTTTAGTTGGTCCTTATGGTTTAGGCTATGTAACGGACGAAGCGTTAATTTCAAACCTTGGATCTTTAGGTCTTGTACTTCTATTATTTTTTATAGGAATGGAAATAAGGCTACCTCAATTACTAAACAACTGGAAGGTTTCCATTATTGGCACATTGATGCAAGTCTTCATCAGTCTTTTTATCATATGGTTATTAGGCTTTTATTTCAAATGGAATACTAGCCAGGTTATTGTATTTGGATTTGTAATCAGTCTTAGCAGTACTGCTGTTATTGTTAAGATTCTTCAGGAAAGAGATGAAATCAATAGCAAAGCAGGACAATATGCCTTAGGAATATTGATTGCCCAGGATATATTAATTGTTCCGATGCTGATATTTTTAGGTTATTTAGGAGGACACAGACCTGATAAAATAGAACTTATAAAGCAAATTACCGGTGGTATACTAATTATTGGTATGATGATTTTTTTGCTAAAAAAGAAAGAAATAAAACTTCCATTTCAGAAGTACATTAGCAAAGACCATGAAATGCAGGTATTTGTTGCATTTTCATTATGCTTTGGATTCTCAACTTTGTCAGCGTTTTTTCAATTATCAGCTGCACTTGGTGCATTTATAGCAGGTATATTAATTTCTGCAACAAAATCTACAGAGTGGGTTCATAATAGTTTATCTGCATTTAAGGTTTTATTTGTTGCCTTATTTTTCATATCTATTGGTATGATAATAGATTTAAACTTTTTAAAAGAAAATCTTATTACCATAGTCACCTTATTGGTGGTTGTATTTATCCTAAATAGCATCATCAATATCTCAATTATTCGTTTCTTCTGTAAGGATTGGAAAATAAGTTTGTATGTAAGTGCACTTCTATCTCAAATTGGAGAATTTAGTTTTATTTTAGCAGCAACCGGATATCAAAGTGGAATTATCAAAGACTACTCCTATCAAATTACGATTAGCACAATCGCATTAACATTATTGTTTAGTCCATTATGGATAAATTTTGTTAAAATGATATCAAATCGCCTACATGTGTCCGCACACATGGATAGAACTTAGTATTTTTCGTTCAAATAATTAAAGAAATTTTTCTTTATAACAACCAAACTATCAAGACATAACATGATATATTTCACTTTTTTTCACAGAATCAAAAAAAAATTTCTCTAATATTTTCAAAATTGTAATCTCTACTTTACACTAACCATCAGGGTTTTGCAATGTAGAAATAGCAATTTTCTTTATTTATACCAATTACAAATAGCAAAATTGACTTTCACAAACTACCTTATTAATTACATTTGTTCAGAATTTTCCCAGAAAAATCATGTCGGAAGTAAGATTAGTAGAGCATACAGGATACGTCGAAGAGGTAAATTTGAATCAAGTAAAAGTTCGCATTATTAGCGAATCAGCTTGTGCTTCATGTCATGCAAAAGGTGCTTGCACCGCGGCAGATATGAAAGAAAAAGTGATTGACATTTTTACCAATCAAAGTTCAGATTTTAAACCTGGACAGAAAGTTACTATTCAAGGCGAAAAGTCACTTGGATTGAGAGCTTCTCTATTAGCCTATATCTTTCCATTCATTATTGTTTTTGTGGTTTTGTTTATCAGTTACGCTATTACAAAAAACGAAGGAATTGCAGGAATGATCTCTTTAGCAATGCTGGTTCCATACTTTTTAGTAATCAAATACATATCTCCCCGATTACAGAAAACCTTTACGTTTAAAATAAAAGAGTAGAATTAAATCATATAAAATGAATGTAGTTATTATAACAGTTTTAACACTTGCTATTTTGGGTACTGTAGCCGCCTTGGTGCTCTATTTTGTAGCACAAAAGTTTAAAGTGTTTGAAGACCCAAGAATTGATCAGGTAGAAGAAGTATTGCCTGCTGCAAACTGTGGAGGTTGTGGCTTTCCAGGTTGTAGAGCTTTTGCTGAAGCCTTAGTTAAAAGCGATGACATATCGGCATTAAACTGTCCGGTAGGTGGTGCTGAAACGATGAAAGCAGCTGCTGGTATTTTAGGTAAAGAAGTTGCTGAATCTGATCCAATGATTGCAGTTGTTAGATGTAACGGTTCTTGTGATAACCGCCCCAGAACAAATAAATACGATGGAGCTACTTCGTGTGCTGTTGCTGCCTCATTATATGGAGGAGAAACAGGATGTAGTTTTGGCTGTTTAGGTTGTGGAGATTGTGTAGAGGCTTGTTCTTTTGATGCCATTTATATGGATGAAAAAACAGGCTTACCTGTAGTGAAAGACAACTGCGTTGCTTGTGGTGCTTGTGTGGATGCTTGTCCTAAGAACATTATTGAGCTAAGAAAAGCAGGACCTAAAGGACGCAGGGTATTTGTATCATGTATCAATCAGGATAAAGGTGGCGTTGCTAAAAAAGCTTGTTCTGTAGCCTGTATCGGTTGTAAAAAGTGTCAGAAAGAATGTCCTTTTGATGCTATTACAGTTGAAAACAACATTGCATACATTGATTACAACAAATGTAAACTTTGTCGTAAATGTGTTGCTGTTTGTCCTACCGGAGCCATTCACGAGGTTAACTTTCCACCCAAAAAGGAAAAACCAGCTCCAGCAAAAACAGAGTCTACTTCAAATGAAAACAAAACATCTTCGGATATAAATTAATAAGGAGGAATAAATCGTGCTTAAAACATTTTCGCTTGGAGGTATTCATCCTCCTGAAAACAAATTTTCGGCTGGCAAAAAAATAGAAGCATTGCCGATTCCTGCTCAAGTAGCTATTCCTATTGCTCAACATATTGGTGCTCCCGCAAAACCTATTGTAAAAAAAGGTGATCAGGTTAAAGTTGGTACATTAATAGCAGAATCTGCTGGTTTTGTTTCAGCAAACATACACTCATCTGTTTCAGGAACAGTTGCAAAAATTGACGACATCATCGATGCAAGCGGATATAAAAGACCTGCAATTATCATAGATGTAGAAGGAGACGAATGGGAAGCAACCATTAATAAATCATCAGATTTAATTAAAGAAATATCTGCTACTCCTGAAGAGATTATTAAAAAAATTGCAGCAGCAGGAATAGTTGGTTTAGGTGGAGCAACGTTTCCATCGCATGTAAAATTATCTGTACCTCCAGGAAAAAAATGTGAAGTACTAATTTTAAATGCAGTAGAGTGTGAGCCTTATCTTACCGCTGACCATCAACTAATGATGGAAAAAGGAAATGAGATCATGGTTGGTACTCAAATTCTGATGAAAGCTTTAAATGTTGACAAAGCCATAATTGGAATTGAAAACAATAAGAAAGACGCTATTCAGCATCTTTCTCAACTTGCATCTTCATACCCGGGAATCTCTATTGAACCACTTAAAGTTCAATATCCACAAGGAGGTGAAAAGCAGTTAATCGATGCATGTATCAAAAGACAAATACCTTCAGGAAAACTTCCTATTGAAGTTGGTGCTGTAGTACAAAACGTTGGTACAACAGTGGCTGTATATGACGCTGTTCAGAAAAACAAACCTCTATTCGAAAGAGTAGTAACTGTTACTGGTAAATCAGTATCTAAACCATCAAATTTCCTAACAAGAATTGGTACTTCTATCAATAGCTTAATTGAAGCAGCTGGCGGACTACCTGAGGATACAGGTAAAATTGTAGGTGGCGGACCAATGATGGGTAAAGCTCTTACTACAACTGAAGTTCCGGTTACAAAAGGCAGCTCTGGTGTTTTGATCATTAAAAACGAAGAGGCGAATCGTAAAAAAATGCAAAACTGCATTAAATGTGGTAAATGTATTTCAGCATGTGCAATGGGACTAGAGCCTTACTTATTAATGACAGTTTCTCAAAAAGGAGTATGGGATAGAGCTGAACAGGAAAAAATCATGGATTGTATTGAATGTGGTTCATGTAGCTTCACTTGTCCGTCACAAAGACCATTACTTGACTATATCCGTTTAGGAAAAGGGAAAGTAGGTCAAATCATGCGTAGCCGTACTAAATAATTTAAGTAAAGAACTTAGACAAAAAATAAGATATGAGCACATTAACTATTTCACCTTCACCGCACGTTCACAGTGGCGACAGCGTGAAAAAAAATATGTATGGAGTGGTAATTGCCATGATTCCGGCTTTACTTTTCTCTGTATACAACTTTGGAATTGGATCTCTGTCTGTAGTCATAACTTCAGTTTTAGCTTGTGTTATTTTTGAATACCTTATTCAGAAATACCTTTTAAAGGGAGATGTTACAGTAACAGATGGTTCTGCAATTATTACCGGATTATTATTGGCATTTAACTTACCATCTTTCATGCCGGTATGGATTGTTATTATTGGTGCATTAGTAGCTATTGGTATTGGTAAGATGTCATTTGGAGGATTAGGAAACAATCCTTTTAATCCGGCTTTAGTTGGTAGGGTATTCTTATTAATTTCTTTCCCGGTACAAATGACAGCATGGGTTAAACCAGGAGTTTTCCCAATGTCGATTGCTGATATTACCTCAGGAGCTACTCCTCTTGGTATAATGAAAGAAGGTTTGGCTACCGGAGCTACTACAGAACAATTAATGCAAAAATTACCTAGTTATGCTGATATGTTCTGGGGTTTCACAGGAGGTAGTGCTGGTGAAATGGCAGGAGCAGCGATACTATTAGGTTTAGTATTTTTGTTAGTTCGTAAAATTATTACATGGCATATTCCTGTTGCTGTTTTAGGTAGTGTATATATTTTCTCAGCAATATTACATCTTGCTGATGCTGCAGTATACGCTCCACCAACATTCCATTTATTATCAGGAGGTGTATTATTAGGTGCTGTTTTTATGGCAACAGACTACTCTAGTTCTCCGATGAGTAATAAAGGAGGAATTATTTTCGGAATTGGTATTGGTGTATTAACTGTTATCATTAGAGTTTTCGGAGCATATCCAGAAGGTATTTCATTTGCTATATTAATTATGAATGCTTTTGTTCCTTTAATTGACAGATATGTTAAACCTAAACGTTTTGGTGAAAAACCTGCAGTTGTAAAATAAGTGTAATCATGGCAAAAACAGAATCAACATTAGTAAACATGGTACTTGCATTGCTTATTATTACAGCAATTGCAGGAGGAACGCTTGGTATGGTTTATAAAGTAACCAAAGAACCTATTGCTGTAGCAAAGTTAGCTAAGCAAAAGAAAGCAATCGAACAAGTAGTTCCTGGATTTGACAATAATCCAACAGACGAAAAATACGAGTTAGAATCAAAAGAAGGCTACAAATTAAATGTTTTCCCTTGTAAAAAAGGAGAAGAACTATTAGGAGTGGCCATCTCATCTAAAACTGATAAAGGATTCGCAGGAGAAATAAAAATAATGGTTGGTTTAAAACCTGATGGAACAATCATTAACTACTCTGTACTTGAGCATCAGGAAACACCAGGGTTAGGATCTAAAATGAATGATTGGTTCAGAATGGATAAAGGAAATCAATCTATTCTTGGTAAGAATCCGGCTGATACAAAAATGGTAGTATCAAAAGATGGTGGTGATATTGATGCCATCACTGCTGCCACTATTAGTTCAAGAGCTTTTTTAGATGCAATAATGGTTGCTTACAATACATATAAAGAACAAAATGATAGCAGTGACGCAAGAACTGGTGCTACTGTTAAGAAAGGAGGTCAATCATGAATCAGTGGAAGAATTTTTCAAAAGGATTTTTTAAAGAAAATGCTGTTTTCACATTATTGTTAGGGATGTGTCCAACACTAGGTGTTACATCTTCTGCAATCAATGGATTAGGTATGGGATTAGCCACTACATTTGTTCTTATCATGAGCAACCTTGTAGTTTCTTTAGTTAAGGATTTAATTCCTGATAAAGTTCGTATCCCTGCATTTATTGTAATTATTGCCTCTTTTGTAACTGTTGTTCAATTATTGATGCAAGCATATTTACCAGCGCTATTTGAGTCATTAGGTCTATTCATCCCATTAATTGTTGTAAACTGTATCGTTCTTGGGCGTGCAGAAGCGTTCGCTTCAAAAAATGGTTTTGTTTCATCAATGATTGATGGAGCAGGTATGGGATTAGGATTTGCAATGGCCCTATCAATTCTAGGTAGTGTAAGAGAGTTTTTAGGTAGTGGTAAAATATTTGGTATTACCATCTATCCTGAACAATATGGAATGCTTGTATTTGTTTTAGCTCCGGGTGCTTTTATTGCATTAGGATATTTAATTGCAATTATTAACAAATTAAAAAAAGCCTAAAAAATGGAATACGTATTAATATTTATATCGGCCATATTTGTTAATAACATTGTATTGGCCCAATTCTTAGGAATTTGTCCTTTCCTTGGAGTTTCGAAGAAAATATCTACTGGTATTGGAATGACAGGTGCAGTTACATTTGTAATGGTAATTGCAACTATAGTTACCTACTTACTACAAAAGTATGTACTTGATACTTTCAATGTAGGATATCTGCAAACCATTTCGTTTATTCTTGTAATTGCAGCATTAGTACAATTAGTTGAAATCATCTTAAAAAAAGTAAGTCCTCCATTGTATCAGGCATTAGGAGTTTTCTTACCGTTGATTACTACAAACTGTGCTATTTTAGGTGTGGCAATTATGACAATACAAAAAAACCTGAATCTATTACAAGCCGTAGCTTTCTCTACTGCAACTGCAATTGGTTTTGGTTTAGCATTAATAATCTTCGCTGGTATTCGTGAGCAACTTGAATTAGTTGATTTACCTAAAGGTATGAAAGGAACACCTATTGCTTTATTAGTAGCAGGTATTCTGGCTCTTGCTTTTATGGGATTTGCCGGATTAGTTTAATATAATCGTGGACTTATTGAATTGAGATATTTTTCTGGATCATCAGAAATCGAAAAGCTGCATTTAAATTGCAGCTTTTTTTTTGCATTTTTTTGTCATAAAACGTAACTCACATCATAATGCCTGTTAATTACGATATATTTTTTATTAGTTTTGCAATATAATGGCATAATATCGATGTATTAAAAGACCAGAAGTTTTCAAATTAAGCGAACAATTTCTCTCTATTCGTTATTATACCTACTATTATTTTCATTTTATAAATGATTTAACACTTAATAATGGCCGAAAATAAAAATCAAGACCTTAAGAACTTAGGCGAATTTGGATTGATTGATCATCTGACTAAAAATATAAAAATTAAAAATTCAAGTACAATAAAAGGTGTAGGCGATGACGCTGCCGTACTTGAAAACAATAACAACCAAACGGTTATAACAACCGACCTTTTACTTCAGGGAATTCATTTTGACTTGATATATACTCCACTAAGACATTTAGGATACAAAGCTGTAATTGCTAGTTTAAGTGATGTATATGCAATGAATGCTACTCCAAAACAAATCACAGTTTCAATAGGTATTAGTTCACGAATGACATTGAATACTTTGGAACAACTATACGAAGGTATTGATTTGGCCTGCGAAAAATACAATGTGGATTTAGTTGGAGGTGATACAACAACTTCTTTAACCGGATTAACAATTAGTATAACAGCAATTGGAGAAGTAAACAAGGATGATGTTGTTTACAGAAGTGGTGCAAAACCTAATGACCTAATATGTATTACTGGTGACTTAGGTGCAGCATACATGGGCTTACAATTATTAGAAAGAGAGAAAAAAGTTCATGAAAACAATACTGGAGTTCAACCTGATTTATCAGGATATGATTACATACTTGAACGCCAACTGAAACCAGAAGCTAAAAAAGAGGTAATTGATTTTTTAAAAGAAATTGGAGTTAAACCTACTGCAATGATAGATTTATCAGATGGGTTATCTTCTGACATCATGCAAATATGCAAGAGTTCAAAAACAGGATGCAGAATCTATGAGAATAAAATTCCAATTGATCACACAACTTCTTTAATGGCTGAAGAACTAAATATGAATCCTATTGTAGCAGCTTTAAATGGTGGTGAAGATTACGAATTACTTTTTACTATCTCTATAGAGGATTATGATAAGTTTAGTAAAGAAACGGATCTGAAAATTTATACAATTGGACATATTACTGAAGAAAGTAAGGGTAAATATCTTGTAACAACAAGTGATCAGGAAGTTGAATTACAAGCTCAGGGCTGGAACTCAACAAATATCTAAATCAATGTTTTAAGTCCTAATATCTCCTATACATCTAAGATTTATATAAAATGCTAGAATATATCAAAGGCCATATCATTGAATCAAGTCCAGCTCATTGTATCGTTGAAAACAATGGAATAGGTTATTTTATTAATATTTCATTAAATACTTATACTAAGCTTCAGAATCAAAAAGAAATACAAATATTTATTTTTGAGCAAATACGAGAGGATGCTCATAATTTATATGGTTTTTACGATACAACAGAGCGTAATCTATTTACTCACCTGATATCTGTTAATGGAATTGGGTCAAATACAGCACGAATGATGCTCTCATCTATGTCTCCTGGTGAAATTCACGATGCTATTTTAACAGGAAACGTGAACCTGTTAAAAGGAATAAAAGGTATCGGAGCAAAAACAGCTCAAAGAATCATTGTTGATCTGGCTGATAAATTAGGAAAAGAACCTATTGATCAAAAAATATTTGTTGAACCGAACAATACATTAAAAGATGAGGCGTTATCTGCTTTAGTGATGTTAGGATTTGTAAAAAACAGTGCGCAAAAAGTTGTTGATAAAATAATTTCAACAGACCCAACTATTAAAGTAGAAGAGCTTATTAAAAAAGCTCTAAAAATGTTGTAGCGAATAGGTTCTTATCCAATCACCAATAATAACCATTAATAAAAATCAAACTTGAGAAAAGTTTTTAAATATATATTTAAGTATCAATTTATTTTAACTGTAGTATTTCTTTTAGGATTAAATTCCCTGAATGCAAAAACTATATACACACCTCTATTGCAAGAACCGGATTCTTTAGAGCAGGAAACCAGGTATCCTTCAATAGATGGAGAATCTAATAATCCTTTTCTCAAGAAAGAACAACAAAGCTCGATCCAATTACAGGAGTCTGAAAGTTTTCAATATTCAACAAGCTATAATCCACAGACAGGAGAAGTATCTTTTTATAGGAAGATTGGTAATATCAATGTTCGCCTTCCATATACTATGACTTTGGAAGAATATCTCGATGAAGATGTTCGTAACTCAATGCTTGCATATTGGGAAGGCAGAGCCCAAACGGTTGATGCTGATGACAAGTTTTCTATATTCAATCCGTCTCTTAACCTGGGAAGTGAACTCGATAATTTATTAGGCGGGAACCTAATTAATATTAAGCCTCAGGGTAGAGCTGAATTAAAGATCGGGGTAAACCAAACAACTATAGATAACCCAACTCTACAGGAAGATCTCAGAAAAACCACCACATTTGATTTTGATGAAAAAATTCAAATGAATATTCAAGGTACAATTGGCGACAAGCTTAAATTAGGCATCAACTATAATACAGAAGCCACATTTGAGTTTGAAAACGAGATGAAACTTGAATATGAAGGTAAGGAGGATGATATTATTCAATCTATCGAGGCTGGTAATGTTTCTCTTTCGTTACCAGGGACTTTAATTACAGGTAGTCAAAGTCTTTTTGGTATCAAAACAGATCTTCAATTTGGAAAATTAAGTGTTAGCGCATTAGCTGCGCAACAAAAAGGAGAAACAACGGTACTGGATGTACAGGGAGGTGCCCAACAACAAGAGTTTGAAGTGGCCATTAATGAGTATGACAAAAACAGGCACTTCTTCCTTTCAAACTTCTTTAGAGATTTATATAATACTGCTCAAAGCTCCTACCCTATTAATTCAAGAATTAGCATTCAGAAAATTGAAGTATGGGTAACCAATACGGCAGGTGATTATGATGATGCAAGGGATATTGTAGGTTTTATGGATATTGGTGAAAATAACAACAATATTTATAATACAAATTTGTGGTCGCAATCTTCTGCCGATAGAAATCCTTCGAATGCCACGAATAATCTCTACAATGAGATGAATACCACATACTCAGCTATTAGAGACATCAATCAGGTTACATCAACTCTTAAAAGTTTAAGCGGAAGCGGTTTTACGAGTGGACAGGATTATGAAAAGATTGAAAATGCACGCTTACTCTCATCTTCAGAATATACTTTAAACAGTCAGTTAGGTTTTATCTCTTTAAACAGTGCACTGAATAGCGACGAAGTTTTAGCCGTTGCTTTTGAGTATGATTATAATGGAGAAACTTATACCGTCGGTGAATTCACAAACTCAGGAAACGAAGCCAGTACATCTTTATTTCTGAAATTATTGAAAAGTACGAACCTGACTCCTAAGGTTAAACCAACATGGGACTTGATGATGAAAAACATCTACTCACTGGGTGCTTATCAAGTGAATAGCGAAGACTTTGAAATGGATATTGCATATGTTGATGATTCTACAGGAGCTTATATCAACTACTTACCTGAAGATGACATTTTTGCCAATCAGGATGATAGTATTCCTCTTCTTTTAAGAATCATGAATCTTGACCGTTTAAATGATATACTTGATCCAATTCCTGATGGGGTTTTTGACTACATTGAAGATCAAACCATTTATCCAGAAAACGGAAGAATTATTTTCCCGGTTTTGGAACCGTTTGGATCGCACCTTGAAGATGTTATCAACAGCAGTACAGCTATTTCTTCATCCAGAAAGAATGAGCTGATTGACAAATACGTTTATCAGGCACTTTACGACTCTACTCAGACTAATGCTACCCAAATCTCCGAAAAGAATAAATTCTATTTGAGAGGTACCTATAAATCAAGTATCAGTAGCGAAATCTCATTGAATGCACAGAATATACCTCAAGGTTCTGTTGTTGTTACGGCTGGAGGTATAAAGCTTACTGAAAATGTTGACTATACAGTGGATTATACTTTTGGTACCGTTAAAATCATTAATTCCGGATTGCTTGAAAGTGGAACTCCGATTAAAATTTCTCTTGAAAGCCAGAGCTTGTTTAATTTACAAACCAAAACATTATTAGGTACGCACTTAAACTATCAGTTCAATGATAATTTCAACATTGGAGCAACTGTGGAATACCTAAGAGAACAGCCTCTTACACAAAAGGTTAATATAGGCGATGAACCTATTGCTAATACAATTTATGGCTTTAACACATCATATTATACAGAATCTCAATGGCTTACCAACGTATTAAATAAAATTCCCGGATTGCAGGCTACTGAACCTTCAAGTATTTCTTTTGATGGAGAATTTGCGCAAATCATACCTGGTAGTCCTGATATTATTGATGGCGAAGCTTATCTGGATGACTTTGAAGGAACCGAGACATCTATAGATTTACGCAACTGGACTGCATGGAGTTTAGCCAGTGCGCCTCAAGGTCAGGATGAATTAATTCCAAACGCCAGTAATATTGATGATTTAACTTATGGTTATGATCGTGCAAAATTAGCATGGTACAATGTTGATCCTTTATTCTTTAGAAATAACCAATATACTCCAACACATATTGCAAACGACTTAGATGAACAATCAAATCACTATGTCAGAATCATTTATGAAGAAGAGATATGGCCCGAAATGGAATCAGAATACGGACAGCCAACCAATATATCTGTTTTAAACCTTGCCTACTATCCAAAAGAAAGAGGTCCTTACAACTTTGACACAGATCTTAACGAAGATGGTGAATTAAATACACCTGAAAAAAGGTGGGGTGGTATACAAAGAGAGATTGAAACCAATGATTTTGAAGCTGCTAATGTAGAATTTATCGAGTTCTGGATGATGGATCCATTTATCTATAATGAAGATCCAAATAAAGCCGGAGAATTATATTTCAACCTTGGTAATGTTTCGGAAGATGTTTTGAATGACTCAAGAAAATTCTTTGAACAAGGTTTGCCTGGCCCTGATGAAACATCAGATTTAGACCAAACTGTATGGGGTAATATTCCTACAAAAACGAGTTTAGTAAGTGCATTTAGTAATGATTCGGAGGCTCGATTAATGCAGGATATTGGATTTGACGGTTTAAATGATGAAGAAGAGGGTGAATTCTATCAAGATTACATTAACTCTATTAACAACCTTTTTAGTATGGGTTCGTTAACAGATGAAGCTTATCAAAACATTATTAATGACCCGTCTGCTGATGATTACCATTACTTTAGAGGTCCTGATTTCGATGCTGCAAAAACTAGTATCTTAGATAGATATAAAAACTTCAATGGCCCGGAAGGAAACTCTATGCCTTCTGAATATACGAAACTTGGATACTCAACAGCAGCCACATCAATACCAGATCAGGAAGATATAAATGGAGATAATACCTTAAGTGAAACAGAAAGTTATTATCAATACAAAGTTAGTTTAGATCCTCAAAACATGGTTGTGGGAGAAAACTACATCACAGATGTTCGTACAGCATCTGTGAGTTTAAAAAACAATACAACAGATGAAGTAAAATGGTATCAATTCAGAATTCCAATTTCATCGCCAGATAAAACAGTTGGTAATATTTCGGACTTTACCTCTATTCGTTTTATGAGGATGTTCTTAAATGGTTTTCAGGATACAACGATACTTCGTTTTGCAACACTTGACCTTGTAAGAAGTGAGTGGAGGAAATACGAGAATGATCTTGTGGAAGATGATGAGACTTTAATTGAAAATGAAAATACTACTTTCACTACTGGTGTTGTAAATATTGAAGAAAATGCAGAACGTACGCCAATTAACTATGTTCTTCCTCCTGGTGTAGACAGAGTAATTGACCCTGCAAATCCACAAATCAGACAATTAAACGAGCAGTCAATCACACTTAACGTAACTGATTTACCAAAGAATGACAGACGTGCAATATATAAAACCGTAAGTCTGGATCTACGTCAATATGGTAGATTAACCATGGATGTCCATGCTGAAGAAGTTGACGAAGGATCAATTGGCGACAATAACGTTAGAGCTTTTATTCGTTTAGGTAGCGATAGTAAGGATAACTACTATGAATATGAGGTTCCACTTGAAATGACAGCCCATGGAGGCGCGATGAGTGATGAAGAAGTGTGGCCTGAAAACAATCAAATTGATTTTTCATTAAGTCTGTTTCAAAGTATTAAACTGGAACGTAATGATAATTCAGCTTCCACAAGTGAGGTATATATCGTTCAAGACGGCAACAACTGGGTAAAAATAAAGGGTAATCCTAATTTAGGTAACATTAAAACTATATTACTGGGGGTTAGAAATACCCTTTCAAGCAAGGTTGTATCTTTTGAAACCTGGTTTAATGAACTGAGAGTTTCTGAGTTTGAAGAAAAAGGAGGATGGGCTGCTAACGGACAAATGAATATTAAATTATCAGACCTTGGTAACGTTTCTATTGCTGGAAACAAGTCTACGATTGGGTTTGGTAGTGTTGACCAAAGTGTCTCAGAAAGAAGTCAGGAAGATTACCAGCAGGTAGATTTCGCCACCAGTCTGGAACTAGGTAAGTTTTTAGGTTCTAAATCAAGGATTTCTGCACCTTTTTATTATTCTCAATCAAAAGAAGTTACAACTCCCGAATATTATCCTCTTAATCCTGATATTAAGCTTGATCTGGTTTTAGAAAATGCCAAAACAAAAGCTGAAAGAGACAGTATTTTGAATCTGTCTCAGGATGTGGTGGAAAGAAAGAGTGTAAACTTTACAAATGTACGCGTCAAGTCAAAATCTGATAAAAAGAAAAATAATATCTATGATATTTCTAACCTTTCTGCGACCTATGCATACAATGAAACAAAGTCTCATGATGTAAATACCGAAAAAGAAATAGAAAAAGAATTTAAAGCGGTTGTTGCCTATAATTTTAATAATCGCCCAAAAAATTACGAGCCTTTTAAAAACAGCAAATTACTAAAAGGTAGTGCTTTTAAAATTCTTAAAGATTTCAATTTTTACCTAATGCCAACTCAAATTTCTTATAGAACAGAGATGCTTAGGGATTATAACGAAACACAGTTACGTAATGTCAATAATCCAGATTATAAGATTCCTATCACTATAAGTAAAAACTTTAATTGGAACAGGTACTTTGATTTGAATTATAATTTTACCAAGGCTCTTAAATTCGATTTCAGCTCTACTACCAATGCCAGAATTGACGAACCAGATGGAGTTGTGGATAAAGATGAGTATAAAACTGAATACGAATTATGGAAGGATTCTGTTCTGACGAATATTTTAAACGGAGGTCGAATCACCAATTACCAGCACAATTTTAATGTAAATTATAATCTTCCGATTAATAAGTTACCATATATGAACTGGATTAGTTCAAATATTCGTTATACAGGTAAATATTATTGGGAAATTGCACCATCTTCTACAAATGAGGATATTGAATGGGGTAATACCATTACAAATGGTAATAATATTCAAGGAACGGTGAATCTTACAATGAACACATTGTATAATCAATCTAAATATTTAAAAGGTTTATCCCGAAAATATGCAAACAATAAGGGTAACAAAAATCAAAACCAGAAACGCACGGTCAGGTATAACAAAGAAGGTATTACGCTTAAAAAAGGAGAAGCATATATTATCAATCACAAACTAAAAACCAATGATGTCAGAGTCAGGATGTTTGATCAAAACGGTAGAACAGCCAGAGGTAAAATAGTTCAAATAAACGACTCTAAAACAGAATTTGTTCCTGAGGCTGATTATGAAAAAGCTAGAGTAATGGTAACCGGAACTGTGATTGATAAGACGACAGTATTTAATACCGTTGTGGATTATTCTGCTATGGTATTAACCGGGGTTAAAAATGTTAGTTTAAGCTACACAGAAACAAATTCAACATCTTTACCTGGATATCTTCCTGATTCTAAATTTTTAGGAACTTCAACCTATAATGGATTTAATGCTCCGGGTTATAATTTTATCATGGGTTTTCAGGATAGAGACTTTGCTCAAAAGGCAGCAAATAAAGGATGGATTACTGTTGATACCATCAACTATCCATACATCATGACTGAATTGAAAGATCTCACCTTAAAAGCCTCAATTCAGCCTGTTAATGGATTAAGAATTGATTTAAACTCAAACAGGAGATACGCGAATAACATGCAAGAATACTATTATAAAAACGGAAACTCTTTTAGTGCATATAACACGCGCGAAAGCGGAAGTTTCTCTATGACTTATAATATTATCGGAACAGCATTTAAAAAAGTGAGTAAAAAAGGATCTTACGAGTCTGAAACATATAATCAATTTTTACAAAACAGATCAAAAATTTCTGATAGATTAGTAGCAAAACGACTTGCAGCAAATCCTAATTATATTAATAATATATTAGCATCAGATCCGGAAAATCAAAATCCCAATGGATATGGTTTGTATACTCAAGATGTATTAATACCTTCATTCTTGTCGGCCTATAGTGGTACAAATCCGGATAATATCTTTACTACATTATTTCCATCTGCATTTTTAATGCAACCAAACTGGCGAATAACTTATAATGGATTATCTAAAATTAATTTCTTTAAAAAATATATTCGTTCTTTTGATGTAAGTCATACCTATAAATCAACATATACCATCAGCTCATATTCAACTAATTCAGACTATTCTGAAGACATGTCAGGTATAAGCTGGGTAAGAGATACTCAGGAAAACTTTATTTCTCACTATCAGGTAAATTCAGTAACACTTTCTGAATCGTTTCAACCTCTTATTGGCTTTAATATAACATGGAATAACAGTTTGATTACGAAAGTTGAAGTAGCAAAAGCAAGAGGCCTTAGTTTAAGCTTAACAAGTAATCAGTTGGTAGAAACTTATGATGATAAGTTTACAGTTGGTCTTGGTTACAGGTTTGACAAAATGGATATGATTTTAGGAAGTGGCAGAGGTGCTAAAAAAATGTCGAGCGATTTAAACCTTAGTCTTGACCTTTCAATTAAAGATAACATGGCTTTGATCCGACAAATTGAAGATAATACAAGTCAGTTAACTTCAGGAAGTAAAATAACTGCGATTAACTTTACTGCGGATTATGTTCTTAGTGATAAGTTTAGCATGCAGGTGTATTATGACAGAACGGTAAGCAATCCATATATTTCAACTTCGTATCCTACTACTACCAGTAACTTTGGTGTAAGTTTCAGCTTTAGTTTATCGCAGTAGTCTGTTAAGACAGGTTAAATAAAAAATCAGAAAGTATAAAACTCTTACATTTGTGCCTTTTAGCACAATTATGAAGAATATTTTTACACAAACATATTTTCTGGCCATAATAGCTTGTTTATTATGGTCCACTGCATTTGTAGGTATTAAAATTGGATTACAGTATACCACACCTTTGCAATTTGCAGGAATTCGTTTTTTCATTGCAGGCTTTCTTATTCTGCCTTTAGCAAAGAATCTAAAATCAATTGTAAGATCTGTCAAACAATATCCTATACAATTTCTAAGAGTATCATTTTTTCAAACTATTGTATTGTATTCGCTTTTCAATACCGGAATAAGCAAAGTCCCCGGAGCCATTGCTGCCATTATTATTGGTTCACAACCTCTATTTGCTGCATTGATTTCGAACTTTATGCTTAAGAATGACAAAATGAATACAAAGAAATTAATTACCATTTCAATGGGAATAATTGGAATTGTATTGATTGCATATAACAGAGCATGGAATAATGAAAACGGGATACAACAATTATGGGGAATTATAATTTTAATGCTTGCCAATATTTCCAGTGGAATTGGTAATGTTTATGTATCTAAACTAAAAGGCATGGTTCCACCTGCCGTTTTAAGTTCAACACAAATGTCATTTGGAGGATTAGTTATTTTTATCCTCTCCTTTTTTATTGAAGGACCTTTTAAAGGTTTTGATCAACCATTACCCTATTTTCTTTCTTTAGGCTGGCTGAGCTTTTTATCTGCCTCAGCATTTACCATTTGGTTTTTTCTGTTGCAACGTCCAAATGTAAAAGTATCTGACTTAAACATATGGAAATTCATCATCCCAATTTTTGGAGCCGTTTTGAGTTGGATTATCATACCAAATGAAAAACCAGAGGTTGTGCCAATCATCGGAATGATAATTATTGGATCTTCACTAATAATGTATAGTATTATTAATAAAAAGAGTAATAAGATTTAGACGGAAATTTATAACAATATATATTCAAAATATTAATCTGGCTATGGTTATTAACCATAGCCAGATTAAATTACGAAAAGTGGTCGTATTTATTGATGTAAAAACAAAAGGTTGTTCCTTTTTTATACTCTGAATTTACAATAATATCACCTCCAAACAGATCTATTAAATTACGAACAATACTTAAGCCTAAGCCCATTCCTTCATATAACTTTTTCTTATTCTGTGCTTTTTGAAAGGGTTCAAAAATAATCTTTTGATCCTCTTGTTTAATACCAATACCCGTATCTTCAATGACAAATAAAATTGGCTTAAAATTGGCATTTACCACTCCATTTAAAGAGAATCCATAATTACGCAAGGTTTCTTTATCTGCAGACTTAACAATTATCTTAACAAATCCTTCTGCTGTAAATTTGAAAGCATTTCGTAAAAGATTAGAAATTATCTGCTTTAACCTGTATCGGTCAATATAAAGATCAAGATCGTCTTTAGCTAATTCGTAGGATTGAATTAATCTAACAGTTTCACTTTTCTTCTCAAAAACCAATTCATCAGTTACCTCTTTAATTAAATTAGGAATGTGTGTTTCTTGCTTAACCAATTCAATATTTCCTGTTTCGATTCTGGAAATATCAATAATGTCATTAATCAAGGCCAATAAAGATTCACTACTTTGATTGATCACATTGATAAAATGCTTTTGTTGTTCCATGTCAAACTCACCTGTCAGTAATAAATTTGAGAAACCAATAATAGCATTCATTGGAGTTCTGATTTCATGTGATAAGTTTGCCAAAAAGGATGTTTTTAATTTATCTGATTCTTCAGCTTTACGCTTTGCCTCTTCTAGATCAGATGTTCTTAGTTCAACAATCTCCTCAAGGTAATTACGATGAATCTCTAATTCAGTTTTTTGATTAATAATTTTATTTCTTGATTCTTCTAGTTCCTTGTTTGCAAGTGTCAGTGCCTCTGTTTTTTCATTTACACGTTCAACCAATAAGGCTTTTTGGTTTTTCTGCCATATTGCATTTATCCTAACAATCAACATAACGATTGCAAAAATCAACAACACCAGAAATGCCTTAAAAATATTAGTATCAATCAGTTTAGCATTCACATCTATAATCAACCTTGCCTCATCAGTACTTTCAACTCCATCATTATTAATACCTTTTACCCTTAATACAAAACTTCCTTTTTTCAGGTTTGCATAACTCATTGTTTCAAAGGCATAACCTTCCTTCCAATCTTCATCATACCCCTCTAATTTCCATTTCATTCGGTTATCGTTGCTTAAGGAAAAATTGATTACCGATGCAAAAAATTTAATCTCAGAATTACCTTGTACTGTAATAGCAGAATCTACATTATACCTAACATCATCCATTAACTCGTCTCCATATGTAGTAGAAAAGTTATTCTCGGAATACGAACTGATATGAATTTTGGGAACATATGTATTTTTATAGATGTCATCAGGATCAAATTCGATAAATCCATTTACACCACCAAATAATATATTACCGTCTAATGCTTTATAATATGCTCCATCATTAAACTCAGAGCAAAAGGTACCATCTCCTTTGTTATAGAGTTTTGTACTATGATTTTGTTTATTAACTTTTACAATTCCCTGATTTGAACTAATCCAGAAGTTTCCTTTATCGTCATCAACAATACCGTACACATAACTTTCCAAAACATCTTTAGCCTGATTTGAAGACAAGCTATTTGTTGCTTCATTATAAATTAAAAGTCCACTTCCAAAAGTTGCGATCCATAAGTTATCAGTAGAGTCAACAGCCATATCTAAGATAATACAAGGCTTATACTCTTTGGTTTTTAGATTTCTTAAATTTATCTTATTGTATATATTACTTTCAATATTATAATTTATCAGTACACCTCTTCGACTTCCTATCCATAACTTTTTCTTATTGTACGAAAACTGCAGTGAAGTATATCTGTATTTACTGACATCATCATTTTTAGAGATAGGTAGGACTTCATATTTCTCAGTCTTTTTATTAAACTTAATTAATCCAACCTTACTGATTAACCATAAAATATCCTCTCCCTCTATATATGCATAATCAGAAATAAAATTTAAATCTTCAGTTGAATAATTGTTATCAAAAAACTCTATATAGCTATATTTATCGCGTTGTAAATCATATTTATATAAACCTTTTGTTGTTAAAATCCATAATGTAGAAAACGAATCTTCATAAATTTTTAAAACAATTCTATCTTCTTTTATTGCATTGATTTTTACAAACTTATTTAAATTCTTATTCATGCAATAAAAACCATTACGATCTCTCACCCAATAATTTCCATACGAGTCCTTTGCCAGGGTGTAAACAGAGTATATTTCATTATTGGTTAGCTTTTCTGTGTCAAATTGTAGAAACTTTGATTTATGATAATCATATTTTGCCAAGCCATCTCTTGTCGCAATCCATAATATGGAGTTATCCTGGCATAATTTTAAGTCTTTAATAATATTGTTCGGAATGGAACCAGAGTAACTTCCTTTTCTATACCATGAAATCTCATTACTTAATGAATTCAGATAAGCAAGCCCTTGACTTCTTGTTCCCAACCAATATCCATTATTGTCTTTTGTAAAACAATTAATCTCAGTTATTTCATCAGTCTGATATAACAGCTTTAATTTATTTTGTAACCAATTAAATGAATACAAGCAATTTCCTGAAATAAAGTCTATATTATTATCATCAACTTCAATAATCTGCCTAACAGCCTTGTCTGTATCAGAAGGCGAATCGTTAAAGCTATCACCTGTAAAAAAGAATGAATTCAAGAATTCTCCGTGATGATCCAATTGAATTATACCGTAAGATGTCGTAATCCAGATATAATTGTTAGCCTTATTGATTTTATAAACCGTATTTGGAAATCTAAGATTCTGATGAAATGAATTTTCAACATTAACAAATACGCCTTTCTGAGGATTGAAAAAATAAATACCCTGAGTTTCTGTTCCAACAATAAATCGAGTCGAATCAATTTGACAGATCGCACTAATTGAAACAAAACCTTTACTATTTGTTGAGTCTGGCTCTATATAAAAATAAACACTATCTTTTCGGGTAATATCAAAACGATTAATACCTCCAATTGAAGTTCCAATCCACAGATACTTTTTATTAATATCCTCAACTATACAGTTAATTGTATTATCTGTTAATGAACTGGAAAAAGAATTTTCCTTACTAAAGGTATCAAAGAAAACTCCGTCTGTACGCATTAATCCATCAGTAGAACCAATCCATAGGAATCCCTTACTGTCTTCATGGATGGTATTTATTCCGGATTGATAAATCCCCTGATAACGTCCATAACTTTCAAAACTCCCATAAGATGATTGCCCCTTTACATTTACGTTAAAATATAAACCCCAAATAATTACATAAAGAATGTATTTAAGCGCTCTCCTGAATTCCTCCATACCTTACTATATTTTCCTTAACTCCATCCTATTTCCCCTTCATACTCCTAATGCCTGAATAGCAATACCTGATAAAAAAACCATAACTCCTGCAATAAAATGAGTATAAAGTCCAAGTTTTTTAACTGAAATAAATTGAAATCCATAACTCGATACTAAAACCACTCCCAACATGGTTAACACTGTTGTTAATCCAAAAACTGTAGTTACCTGAAGCACACCGGTTATACTATGTTGAGCTGCAGGATACATTAATAATGGGATTAAAACTTCACAGGGTCCTAACACAAAGATTATAAACAAAATCCAGGGGGTAATAGTTTTTGATTTTTCACTAATGTGTGTATCATTTTCAGAATCATTGTGATAATGACTATGTTTTTGTACTGTTCCATCACTATTAAAGCGGAAATGAGTATGCTTTTTATTTTTCAAAGCTTTTCTTAATCCCCAAATGGCATAAACTAATCCAAATGCAATCAGGGCCCAGGCAGCTAAATTGCCTCTGAACGACTCTATAAATTCAAGTTTTTCGATACCTATACCCATTGAGACACCCACCAATCCTAAAGCCAAAGAACCCAGTATATGACCAACACCACATACTAATGTCAAAAGCATTACTCTATTAAGATTCCAGTTTCTGGCTTTTCCTATTAGAATAAATGGAAGATAGTGATCAGGACCTAATACTGTATGTACAAAACCAGCTCCTGCTGCTGTTAAAATGAGTACTTGTAATTCACTTGTCATTTATAACCTCTAACTTACTAAGTTTATATCTCTTAAAAATATCTTTTTAAAATTACTTTGTAAATTTTTAAAACACATTTATTTTTTAAATATCAATCTCTACGATCGTTATACCACTTCCACCATGCTGTATATGCTCATCTCTAAAACTCTTCACATGCGGCATTGTATTTAACATTTCTCTGATCATTTGTCTTAAAATACCATTGCCTTTTCCATGCAACACTTTAACCGTTGATACTTCGCACATTACGGCATCATCAATATGGTTCATCACATTATTAATTGCCTCATCTGTGCGTTGCCCACGAACATCAATATCCGGTTTAAATACAAGTTTCTTACTACGTACTTTTTCTGCTAAAGTTGCACCTAAACTCTGTTGATTTAAATTACGAAGAGCTTGCTTTACTTGTTTATTACTAATTTTCTCTAAACGAGACACTTTTACATTAGTCAATAGATGACCAAAAGCAACCAAAGCATTTTTACCGTTTACTTCCATAACTTCACCGGGTAAAGCTTGCCCTTCCAATCTTACCTTATCTCCCTTCCTGATTACACCATCATCTTTAACTTGAGGTTGTTTGGGTTCAGAAGCCTTCTTTGATTGTTCAGAAACAATATTTTCTTGTGTTTCTTCCAACTCATTATCAACAGCCTTCTCTCCCTTCTTCCTTTGCCTGTTTTTTATCTTTTCAATCTCTCTATCTATCTTCTTCTTTTGCTTATCATCATTCTGATGCTCCAGTTTTTGTTTAAAGTTAGATAATGATTCTCTTACTTGTTTTGTACGTTCTTTTTCAGCCTGACTCTCCTTTATCTCACGTATAGTTCGTTCAATCTTTTTATTGGCAGTTGCCATCAACTCTTCAGCCTCTTTACGAGCTGATTTAATAATCTGGTCTCTTTCTTTTTTTGTTTTTTCAAGTTGCTCTAAATACTTATCATAAACATCTTCAAGTTGCTTATCTTTCCTTCTGATATTATCTCTCTTCTTTTCCCAATAACGCTTGTCTCGTGCAATCTCGCGAAGGTGTTTATCGAAATTAATATGCTCCTCTCCGATCTGATTTTTAGCTTCATCTAGTAAATCTTCAGGAAGACCAATTTTACGAGCTATTTCAAAGGCAAACGAACTACCAGGTTGACCAATAATTAATTTAAATAATGGTTTTATCTGATGGGTATCAAACTGCATTGCTCCGTTTTCGATACCGTCAGCCCCGGAGGCATAATGCTTTAAGTTTGTATAGTGAGTGGTTATTACACCGTTTAATCCTTGTTTGTTAAATTCCTTAAGCACTGATTCCGCGATGGCTCCCCCAAGTGCGGGTTCGGTTCCGGTTCCGAACTCATCGATTAAAATCAATGTTTCCGGATCGCCATTTTTAAGGAAATACTTCATGTTTAAAAGATGAGAACTATAGGTACTCAAATCATTCTCAATGGATTGCTGATCACCAATATCAATAAATATATGTTTATAAACTCCCATGGTACTCCTTTCGTCCATAGGTACAAGCAATCCACACTGAAACATATATTGCAATAAACCGACCGTTTGCAAACAAACTGACTTACCTCCGGCATTAGGTCCGGATATCAAAACAATACGCTGTTCCTTATTTAGTTGAATATCCAAAGGAACCACTTCTTTACCTTCGGCAGAATGTTGAAGATATAACAACGGATGTGTTGCATCTTCCCAGTTTACCTCTGCATGATTTACCATGTTTGGCAGGCAGGCATTAATTCTCAAAGCTAACTTAGCCTTAGCTCTGATAAAATCCATAATACCTAAAAACTCATACGAAAAAACAAGATCTTCAATATAAGGTCTGATGCTATCTGAAAAAGCAATTAATATTCTGTTAATTTCCCTCTTCTCTGCATATTGTAATTCGCGAATCTCATTATTAATCTCTACAATTTCTGTTGGCTCTATAAAAGAGGTTTTTCCGGTTGATGACTCATCATGAATAATACCATTTAGCTTTCGTTTATTTCCTGCAGGAACAGGAATAACCGCTCTACCATCACGTATAGCAACATTAGCATCAGCTTCTACCAATCCTTCTTTTCGTGCAAAACTTAAAATAGAAGCCATTTTGCGCGATACACTGGATTGCTTCTTAACCATTTCACTTCTTATTCTGGCTAATTCCGGTGAGGCACTATCTTTTATCTTACCAAACTTATTTAAGATTGCATCAATACGTTCAAAAATATATGGATATACCATTACTTTTGAAGCTATTTCTCTTAAATACGGATATTGATTAGACTCTTCTTTATTCTTAAAAAACCTGACAATATCTTTTACTGATGTTAATGATCTTCGTAAATCAAACAGTTCACGCTCTTCCAAAAACAATCCTTCAACTTTAATTCTTTGCAAAGGACCACGAACATCTATATAATAACTGGTTGGGAATGAAGATTCGTTAACACAAATTTGCTTAAACTCATTGGTTTGATTTACCCATCTCTTGATTACATCATGTAATGTAACAAACCGCATCTCATCAACTCTTTCCTTACCTAAAGAACTTAAGCATTGTTCTTTTAACAACTCCCTTACCTTAGTAAACCTAATCTTATCTTCAAAAAACTCTGGATATATCAATGTACTTTTCTTTTTATTGATTCACATAACTCCTATACTGAAATACAATATTAACCAGTATCCGATTGAATCTTTATTAATCACATTAAAAACGTGCACAAAATTAGCAAAATAATACAGGTTGTAATATGATTAATTTACTGAAGGAAAATCTTTTTAATTAAATATTCATAGTTTTATTTTAACTGAATAAGTTTATTCTGTAACTTATCAGAATAATATAAAGAAATATGTTTACCCCTGATCCCCAAAAAATATTAATTGTAGACGATTCACCAACTAACATACTGGTTCTACAAGACTGCCTTAAGGAATACAATTGCATTACAGCAACATCGGGAGAAGAGGCACTAAAGATAGTACTGGATGAAAACAAACCGGATTTAGTGCTTTTGGATATTATAATGGAAGGAATGGATGGATATGATGTTTGTTCAATGCTAAAAACCAATAGCGAAACAAGTACCATACCTGTTATTTTTATTACCGGTGAAACTGATCCGGAAAGTTTGGTAAGAGGTTTTGGTGTTGGAGCTGTTGACTTTATCACAAAACCATTTAACCCCAAAGAATTAAAAGTCAGAGTATCAACTCAGTTAAAATATAAAAAATCACTAGAAGATAATGCCAGGTATTTAAAATCCATCGAGGATATTTACGATACCATTACTGATAGTATGTACTACGCGCAGCGAATTCAAAATGCCACACTTCCTCATAAAAACTATCTGGATAAATTAATGGACGACTACTTTGTTTTATATAAACCAAGAGACATTGTAAGCGGCGACTTTTATCTGGCTAACGAAATTGATGGAAAACTTATTTTAGTAGCTGCTGATTGTACAGGCCATGGTGTTCCCGGAGCATTAATGAGTATGATGAGTATGGCTTTCATCAAGGAAATTCTTTCTATGGAAGAGATAAAAGCACCTAATGAAATTTTAAATGAATTAAGAGAGACAATAATATCAACATTTTACAGCCCGGGTACTGATGAAATTTCTGACGGACTTGATGCTTCAATTGTATTTATTGATAAAAAAACAAATGTCATTCAATTTTCAGGGGCTAACCTTCCTATATATTTAATAAGGAACAATGAGCTTATTGAAGTCAAAGGGAATAGAATGCCTGTGGGTTCATATCCACGACAAACTCCGTTTACTTGTCATAAAATAAACTTGCAAACCAACGATTGCATCTATTTGTTTTCAGATGGTTACGCAGATCAGTTTGGTGGTGCAGAGAACAGAAAAATGATGAATAGTCATTTTAAAGAAGCATTAATGAAATACCATAAACTTCCAATGCAGGATCAGAAAGTTAAACTCACTAGTTTTTTCAACCAGTGGAAAGGTTATAACGAACAGGTAGATGATATACTTTTAATGGGATATAGATATCATTAGACCTATCGATTTTAGACAAATGATTATCTGCTTGCCGCCGAAGCTTTAGCGGAGGAGCAAGACTAAGTTACAAATGCATTTTTTACAATGCTTGACCAAAACCACTATAGTCATTCTATAAATCTAATCTTTAGAAAAATTTTCAGATGTATTACATACATAACATAATACCTATACCCAACTTCAATTAAAGAGTTATTTTATTTAAATTCAGTCCTTCCGTTTGAATACCACGGGTATATTTCACTGCAGGTAATCCAAATACCATAACATCTCCAATAACATGATCTGCAGGAATCCCCAACTTATCTCTTAGATCAAGATCAATATCATTAATTACCCATTTTAGCATCCCATTCCAAAGCGTTCCTATTCCGAAAGTATTGGCTAATAAATCGAAATAACTCAAAGCGATTAAACTGTCCTCTTTAGGAGTTACATTTTTTTCAGCTGACGTTGTGATAATTACATGAGGAGCATTTCTTAATATTACATCAATCTTTTTACTGATCCATAATCTTTTGAAATCATTTAACATTGGCAGATATGGATGCTTATGTTTTTGCTCAAAAGCTTTTCCTATTGATTCATAAACAGCATCTCTGAATTTATCCCGATCCTCCTTATTGTCAATTATCGAGAACAATACTTTATTATTATTATGTCCTGTAGGAGCATTGGCTGTACCTTGTAATAACTTATTTATTAACTCCTTGCTGACCTCTTCATCTTTAAACTTACGAATTGATCGTCTTGTTTTAAACAAATTTACCATCGAATCTGAAGATGGTATTTCCTCTTTAACAGAAATACTATCATCGGGATTTTTACCTAAAATTGACAAAGCTCCGGTTGGACAAATAGCCAAACAATGCTGACATTTAATACATTGTCCTTCTTTTCCTTCTTTTATTTCTGGAATTCCATTTTTCCCATCAATAATTAACATCGGGCAATCTTTAGTACACAATCCGCATTGAGTACATTTACTTTCATCAATTTTAAAACTTAACATATCTGCTCAAATTCTTCTTTTAAAGGCGCAATTTTACTAATTTATTATGGATTGATCCGAAAATCACATGGTATTACAAAACATATCCTTTAAAATAACCAGAGTTCTTTTTAAAGTTTAAATGGCTTAACTATCTGATATTTTATTTTATCCATACAAGCGAACCATAAAGTCCTCCTAAATTAAATTTGGTTTTGAGGAGATAACCATAATACAAACTATATACATGCTTCGGGACTGCTTCGTACCCTAGTCATAATCGCTGCGGATATACCTCACTTTTCCTTCACTATAGGTTCACTATTGGCTCACTGTTTAGTGATGAAGATGTGGATAATATATGTAGAATATATGTTTGATATCGGTTGAATGTCCGCAAGAGTTACGAAGCTGTTACGAAGCAGGTATATAGAAGGTATATAGAAGGTATATTATGAATATGTTTATTAATCTTAGTTACGAACTCCTCAACGCTAAAAAGATCATTAATTATATATGCATCTAACAAAATCAATATTTAAACATTCGTTAACAATAATATTTTCATATAATTAAGGCTTCCTCATTAATAATATATATTTTTGCCCTCCTTTTAAATGACAGAAAAACATTTAATTAAATGATTACAGTATCGAATTTAAGAATTCAGTTCGGGAAAAGAACCCTATTTCAAGACGTAAATTTAAAGTTTACACAAGGTAACTGCTATGGTATAATTGGTGCCAACGGAGCAGGTAAATCTACATTTTTAAGAATATTAAGTGGAGAGCTTGACTCAACAGGAGGCTCTGTAGTATTTGGACCAAATGAAAGATTATCAGTACTTAAGCAGGATCACCACGCTTTTGATGAATTTACAGTTTTGGATACTGTAATGATGGGACATACACATCTTTGGGATGTAATGCAGGAAAAAAATGCATTGTATGCTAAACCAGATTTTTCTGACGAAGATGGTGTTAAAGTATCTGAATTAGAAGAGCAATTTGCTGAAATGGACGGATGGAATGCCGAGAGTGATGCAGCAAACTTGTTAAGTGGTTTAGGTATTAAAGAAGATCTTCACTATGCTCAAATGAGCACTTTAAGTGGTAAAGAAAAAGTGAAAATTCTTTTGGCCAGAGCTCTTTTTGGAAAACCAGATAACTTGTTACTGGATGAGCCTACCAACGACCTGGATTTAGATTCTGTTAGCTGGTTAGAGAATTATCTTTCGAATTTTGAAAATACAGTATTAGTAGTTTCTCATGACCGTCACTTTTTAGATTCTATTTGTACACATACCGTAGATATTGATTTTGGTAAGGTTCAGTTATTCTCAGGAAACTATAGCTTCTGGTACGAATCAAGCCAGTTAGCACTTCGTCAGCAACAACAACAAAACAAAAAAGCTGAAGAGAAAAAGAAAGAACTACAGGAGTTTATTGCTCGATTTAGTGCCAACGTTGCTAAAAGTAAGCAAACTACCAGTCGTAAAAAGATGCTTGAAAAACTTAACGTGGAAGAAATTCAACCTTCAACACGTAAGTATCCTGCAATTATATTTACTCCGGACAGAGATCCTGGTAACACAATACTTGAAGTAAGAGATTTAAGTGCCAGCATTGAAGGAGAAGTTTTATTTAAAGATGTTTCTTTTAATGTTGAAAAAGACGATAAGATCGTTTTCCTATCTAAAGATCCTAGAGCAATGACTGCTTTCTTTGAAATCATCAATGGTCATAAGCAACCTGATTCAGGTGAGTTCAGATGGGGACAAACAATCACAACAGCTTATCTTCCAGTAGAAAACACTAGTTTCTTTGATAAAGACATGAGCATCTTTGATTGGCTTTGTCAGTTTTCTGATGATACAACAGAAATTTTCATTAGAGGTTATTTAGGTAAAATGCTTTTCTCAGGAGAAGAGATCTATAAAAACTGTAAGGTATTATCAGGGGGTGAAAAAATGCGTTGTATGATAGCTCGTATGATGCTTAGAAATGCTAATACAATGATATTAGATACTCCGACTAACCACCTTGACCTTGAGTCAATTCAGGCTTTCAATGAAAGATTAACTCAATTTAAAGGAAATGTTCTTTTTTCAAGTCATGACCACGAATTTATTCAAACTGTAAGTAATCGTATTATTGAATTAACTCCATCAGGAATTATTGATAAGCAAACAGAGTACGATGACTATATTGTAGACGAAGAAATACATCAAAGAAGAGAGAGTATGTATAATTAATACACTTTCCTTAAAACATTATACAATGCCAATCTATCTTTTTAGATTGGCATTTTTTATTTCAATAATTCCTGCTAAATATATTTTAATACCATGATACATTTTCTCAAATCATATATTAAATCATAATAATATATTATATACTTTTACCTCCCAATAAAACATGATTTATTAAAACATGAACATTCATTTAACGTCGTTAAATAAAATTATTTACATAAGTAATTTCTGCACAAGAATTGAATGTTCTCTTCTACTACTATATTTTTTAGTGATCTTTTCAGAACTGTAGTTTTTCGATTAAACACGTTTAACATCGATTTATCTAATAATCGATCCATGTAAATTAATCATTAACATACAACTTATTTAGTAATGTGGGATTGTTATATTCATCTAATACAATCAGTCCTGGCATACTAGATTATTTATTCTGAAAAATGACTCCATATATTTCGTATTTAAACGACCTGGTAAATAAAAATCACGCTTTAATTGAAGATTATAAACTTCCGGTTAACTGGATAAACAACCATTCGGTATATGCACTAGAAGCTGAAAGAAATGAACTGTTTGAGTATCTAAATCAAGCTATTAATCACTCTTACAAAAAGAGTAAGCCATGGTATAATAGTCTTTCTAAAGGTTGTCAATTATGTGCTGAAGGTTCTTGGTCATGTTTATTTATTAATAATATATGTAATGCTACTTGCGCATTTTGTCCAACACAACAAGATAATGATGAAGTTCCTGCCACACAGGGATGCAGTTTTAATACACCCGTAGAATTTGCTGATTACATTAATTACTTCAATTTTAAAGGAGTAAGTATTAGTGGAGGTGAACCTCTAAAAACATTAAAAAAAACAGTTAGCTACATTAAAGCGGTTCGCGAACATTGCGACAAAAACATCTACATATGGGTTTATTCTAATGGTATTTTAGGTACACCAGAAATTTTTAAGACATTGGGAGAAATAGGAGTTGATGAAGTCAGGTTTAACTTAGGTGCAAGCAATTACAATATCAAACTTATTGACAATGCTAAACCTTACATCAAAAACATCACTGTTGAAATACCCGCAATACCAGAAGACTATGAAAAGTTAAGAGATTTAATTCCTTCATTAATTGAAAAAGGAGTAACAAATTTAAATCTTCATCAATTGCGATTAACACCATACAACATTTCTAAACTTGCTTCAAAGCCATATACTTTCACTCATGGTAATCCTCCAACGGTAGTTGAGTCGGAAATAACAGCTTTAAAAATTCTGAAATATGTATCAGAGAATGAATTACCTATTGGTGTAAATTATTGTAATTACCACTATAAAAACAATTTTCAAAAGGCTGGCTTTAGAAAACACATCTCTTCTAAGCTTGCTGACAATGATACAGAAATTACAGAACTTGGTTTTATTAGAAATATTATTTCTGATGGGAATAATGGGGATTATAAAAACACAAATCTTAATGATCTAAAAATAAATCCTGAGTTAAATAACAAAATAAAAGTCTCCTATTCTTATTTCTCTTTAATAGATAAAAATAAAAATGGAGATTCTAAAACGATAAAGATAAACTCAAAAGATTATTACTTAAACACGAAAAAGACAGCCAGCAATATAGAAACAACACCTGTTTTATTTATTGAAAATTTGGAAAACAAGACTTGCAGAGATATTACAGATGATGCTCTTTTTAAGATTTTTCAGAAGGAAATTATTGAGGATGAATTTCCTGAGTATTTTTAATATTAACCTTAGAGATCTGAACTCAGCTTCAGGTCTCTTTTTTTTACAATTATTTCCCGAAAGATTTATTCTCTAGCTCTATTACTTCCAAATCTTTAATATCTCCCTTATCCAAAACAAAGCGAATAGCTGTTCTAACTGCATGAAAACCGGATCTTCCGGCAGCTCCCGGATTTATATGTAATAAATTCAATTGATCATCGTAAATCACTTTTAAAATATGCGAATGTCCGGCAATAAATAATTTTGGAGGATTTTTAAACAACTCAAACTTTACTCTTCGATCGTACTTACCAGGATAACCACCTATATGAGTAATCCATACATCAACACCATCACAATTAAATCTCTCATGTTCATTTAAACATCGGCGAATAACAGCATCATCAATATTACCAAATACAGCTCGTGTTGGTTTAAAGTCTTTCATTTCATCCAAAACCTTAATATCTCCAATATCACCGGCATGCCAAATCTCATCACACTCAGCAAATAATTCTTTAAACTTTGGATCAAAAAAAGAATGTGTATCTGATAAAAGCCCTATTCGCGTCATTTCGTTTTTTTTATTACGCAAAACTACTTTTTTTAAACAAATGAATAAAGTATAAAGACAAAAGACTTAACAAGGCCTTTAATTAGAAAATAAATTCGGTATTAATCACATTTTTTTTACCTTACCAAAAGGTTCTATTGTCGATAATCTTTACACTTTCATCTTTATACTTATACTAAAAAATGAAAAAACTTATATTAGTCCGACACGCTAAAACAGAGCAGCTCTATGATTATAGCAAATCTGATTTTGAGAGAAAGTTGCTCCCCAGAGGACACAAAGATGCTGCTTTGATTGCAGAACAATTAAAAGCGAAAAATATTATTCCTGATTTATTTATAACCAGTAAAGCTAAAAGAGCTAATCAAACAGCTAAGATATTTGCGGAACATCTTGGTTATAACTCTGATAATATTATTAAAGAACAGTTTCTTTATGATGGATATACAACCGGAGAAATTCTTTACTACCTTGAGAAGTATGACTCTGATTATGACACAATCATAATTTTTGGACACAATCCTGATATTGCAAGCTTAACAACACGTTTAGTTACCTCTGACTTATGGCATTTCCCAACCAGTTGTACCACTGCTATTAATTTTGATATTGACAGTTGGAAAGACCTTGAAGTAGGTACCGGTAAACTGGAATTATACCTATACCCTAAACTGCTAAAAGATTAATAGCTCCTCTCAATCTCCCCAATAGGGAGATTCTAATTTACGGCTTGGCCTGACTTACTCCATAGAAATTAACTATTAACACTACCTTTAGTATTAATCATTAATCTCCTTGTTACTTGTTCCTATTTAACTAATCACTCCTGACCCTATCAATTCATCCTCAACATACCATGAAGCAAACTGTCCTGCTGTAATTCCCCTCTGAGGTTCATCAAAAACCACGTACATTCCTTCCTCACGGCGGTGGATAACACCTTGTTGCAGCGGTTGACGATAACGAATTCTTATTTGAAGTCTTCTACTTTCCCCTACAGCCATTTCCAGATCTGGACGAACCCAATGTAACTCATTTGCTGCCACCTTAAGTACTTGTCGGAATAATCCGGGATGTTGTTTTCCCATACCAACATAAATCTGATTGAATGGAATATTTGTACCAATGATAAATAAAGGCTCAGGAAACCCTCCTATGTTTAATCCTTTACGCTGTCCTATTGTATAAAAATGAGCTCCCCCATGCTCTCCTACCCTTTTACCATATTTTGGATGAAAGACATAAGGTTGAGAAAGTTCTTCTAAAATTTCATCTGTTGGATTTTCAATAGCTTGATTCCAATCTCTTTTAAAGAGCTCACAATCTTTATCTATATTAAAAACCTTACCTTTTTTTGATTCTAACTTTTGTTGCAAAAAAACGGGTAAGTCGACCTTACCTACAAAACAAATTCCCTGAGAATCTTTTTTATGAGCTGTTATTAAATTTAATTTATTGGCAATTCTTCGTACCTCAGGTTTTACAATATCACCTATAGGAAACAAAGCTTTAGCTAATTGCTCCTGTGAAAGCTGACATAAAAAATAACTTTGATCTTTATTTCCGTCACTTCCAGCTAACAAACGATGATATTCCTTGCCGTCTTTAATAATTGTATCTTTTCTGCAATAATGCCCTGTTGCTACATAATCTGCTCCAAGTTCAAATGCCTTATCCATAAAAACATCAAACTTAATTTCACGATTACATAACACATCAGGATTCGGAGTCCTTCCTTTTTCATACTCACTGAACATGTAATCTACTACTCGCGCTCTGTACTGCTCACTTAAATCAACATAGTGAAATGGTATATCCAGCTTTTTAGCAACTGCCATTGCATCAAACTTATCCTCCAACCATGGACAATCCGCTTCTAAAACACCAGTTGTATCATGCCAGTTTTTCATAAACAGACCGATTACTTCATATCCCTGTTCTTTTAAAACATAGGCTGCCACACTTGAGTCAACTCCTCCAGATAATCCGATAACAACTTTCTTTTTTTGCATTCTGTTTTTAAATAATTATGAGCACTAAAATTAGCGCACAAAGATACATTATTTTATGTATTTTATATACAAACAAATCAAACACTTAATATTCATACATTTATAAAAAACTTATCTTTTTTATATAAATATTTCTGTTTCAAAAAGAACATTCATACTAATAAATCGTATATGAGTTAGTTTATTACAAATCATAAAACACTATCTAATAGATTGCAAATGAAATGAGCCACAATATAACTTTTCTCACATATGAGGAATAATTTATTTTGGTGAGTTCCATATGGTAATTAAAAGCAAATTTAAACATATGAAACTACTTATTATCGTATTTTTTACAATGTTAATTCCATTTAGTGCATTCTCACAAAAGACATGGACTTCAAGAGATTCTGCTAATGTTGAAAAATTAAACAAAGCCATTACTCTTGCTGAAGCAAAAGTTGCTAAAGCTCAGGTAAAAGTTGATTATGCCGATTCTTTAATTCAGATTGGTTCATCACAATTAGCAGAAGGTAAATCTTTAGCTAAACAACTGAAAACAGAATCAAAGAGCCTTAATAAACAATACTCTGCTGATCGTAAACAATTTGTTAAAATTACGAAGTCAAAAAACAGAGATGAAGCTAATGAAGCAAAAGCAGAATTAAAAAAAGTGGATACTCAATTCAAATCTGACAATAAAGACTTAACAAATAAAATTAAAGCTAACGATAAGTTAATTGGAACTGCAGAACGAAATTTAGCTAAAGGGAAAGGATATATTAAGGATTACGAAAGAAGCTTAAAAGAAGCTCAGGCCAGTCTTGATTATTCAAAAGAAGAATTAGAATGGACTTTAGAAGACTTAAATACTGTTGATGAACCTAAAGAATCAAAGAAGAAAAAGAAATAGACAAAGGATAACTCGAATAAAAAAGCCAGCCTGTAAGATTATTTACAAGCTGGCTTTTTTTTGCTATATTTTTATTAAAACGGCTTTTGCCTCATCATTTTTTGATACTGACTCTACAAACTCAACAAAATCATTATATTTTTCTTTTGGATAATGACCTTTATTTATGATAAACTCTCGTTCATATACAATACTTTGGTCAATCAACTTTGCAGAACTATGATATTCTCCAAATTCAGAAACCAGATGAACTTCTTTAGGTAATGCCTCCATTTTAAATCCTTCGGGGATATTATAAGCAATTGAATCATTTTCACTATACGGTCGACTTATAAGAACCGGAGAAACACGATTTCGCGAATAAGGAGGAGTATTTGTTAGCTGATTCATTAAGTTCAATTGAAAAATTAAACGATCTCCCATCATACTACCAAATACAGGAATTAAAATATCAAGATCCTTTTCGATTCGAGGTTTACGTTCTCTATATGGAGTAACTTTATAACTGTCTAATTCAAAATTCGGAATATTGATAGACCGGATAATACTTTTTCTCCTATCAGTTTCATCCATTAAAGTTAAACCTAGTTCCTCCGAAAAATGAACACCTTTATATACAATATGAGATTTTACTTTGGAAGCATCTTCAATACTAATATTAACAGTTGTTTTCGTAAAAACAATATCATCATTTACTGAATAAGATGGAGTTTTTACTATCTCACCTCCATTATCCTTTACCAACAATACATTCCTGTCATCCGTTGAACCACCCATATAACCACATGGATAATGGGAGCTTGTACATTCAAGCCAAATGGTATCATTTTCTAACGGAACACAAGCGATAATATGATTAAAATAATCATTAACAAATTCTTTATCGGTATTTTGACCTTCTCCTGAATATACTAAAGTATAATGAGCATCATAACCCAATTCTTTCAATAACGAAACAACGTAATTAGAGAGTGCTTTACAATCACCATAGGATAACCTATCTACTGTTTCTGCGGAAAAAGGTTGATGGCCACCTATTCCTTCCTGGATGCTGACATATCTGTTTTTATCCTGAGAATATTTATATGCTATTGCAATTTTTTCATAATCACTCATCCCTTCCTCAAACATAGCTCTTACTTTGGCGACAGTTTCTTGTGGAATATCATTTTTACCCTCATTTAGTTTATTGATATATAAACCAAAATCATTCCATGTTGATAACCTTCCGGTATATCCATCCATAACAAATTGATCAGGCACAATAACAACCTCTGGAATATAATCTTCTGAAAAAGAACTCAACAACTCTTTTTGAATTGCCTTATAATTCTTAATCGCCCATATTCTCAATAATTCATCTTCTTTTATCTCCTTTTCACCTGGCTGATCCAGATTATATTCTTTAAAATGATATTTAAAATCTGAAGGTGCTTTAAGTTTAAAATTAAAACTTTCAATAGAAGTATTATATCCTTGCAATGCCGACCATCCTCCTATATAATATGCCGAATTATACTTTTGCTGAAAAGTATACTCGACAGTATATGGGTATACAGAATATTTAGGATCAATAACCTTTACCCTAGAATCCTCATAAAGAGAAAAACCGGATACAGAAGCAAAGTCTCCTATTTCATTTTGCGGAATAGATTTCACCTTATTTCCCTCACTATCATATACTGTAGCAGATATATTAGAAATGGAGCTAAACTTATCATACCTTTCATGAAACAGAGCTTTGTCTTTGCCACTTTCTTTCAGAATAGTTATGACATATTTTGTATCATAAACAACTTTTTCCGGAGAAAAAACTTCAACATTGGTATTCATCTCTCTGATAACAGCATCAGCACCTTCTGTTAACTCTGCCGGTATTTGAGATGCAGGATATTTTAGTTCCTTTTTTGCAGATAAATTCAGTGTGCAAAAAAGGAATATTACATACAATTTATAACGAAGCAGCATCCTCATTCTTTTTAATAACTATTGGTTCTGATTGTTTCTCTATAATTAAAGCATACAACTGCTTTAACAAAGGATACTCCTCTGGATAAAAAACAGTTTTATTAATCATGAACTTATAAGTTACGCTAATCCTGTTGCCCATAACCGAATATGCCACTAATGCAGAACCTGCATTCTCTGGTAGAACAATTCTGGCTGGCTTCGGTACTGTTTCAAAAATATACCCCTCAGGAATGGTAAAATTACTAACAATAACTTTTTCTTCTTTATAGGCAAAATCAACAGGATACTGACGCTCTTCCAGTTTAAATGGATTTTCCTCAACCTTTTCAAATAAGAACGGGTTAATCATCACCATATTACCAACTTGTTGAGCTGCATTATTGATTTTAACAGTATACATCTCTCTGGAATCCTTGTAAATTGAATCTAAATCAGTAAATGAATAATCCTTTATTCTTAACCCCGGATGATTGTACTCCATTGCTTCTAGAAATTTATCCGAGCTAGCATATTCTTTATAGTTCTTTCTAAAGTAAAATGCCGAATAATCAGATTGAGAACATTGCATCGTTCCCTCTGCTTCAAGATTGTCATTTAAAGTCAGATTAAAAATATAACTACTCTTATCCTTTTTATCTGTTTTTAAATCAATCCAACGTCCGCTTTCATTATTTATTAAACGCCCACTTTTATTTAAACACCTTAATGGAACCATATCAGCAGGCATTAATTCTTCTGTAGCATCTAATAAATACTCATTTTCACCGATCTTAGCCCTGATGAACATATAATTTAGCTTTTCCAAACTAGGATAAAACTGATGAAGTGTACCATTTTCCCTTGTACTAATTGCGACAGGAAGAGCATTTATATCCAACTTCTGTAATAATTGATAAAGCATCATATTAATTTCTGCCGAATTACCCTTTTTATCCTTATAAATTCCTCCCAGATGATCTTCTGATGCATAAAGTGATTCTATCTCATTCCATTTTACGCTTTTTATAGCTTCATATGCAGCTATCATTTTATCATAAGGATCTGAATACTTTTCTTCAATTTCCTTCTTCAAAGCATTAATACCTCCTACTCCATTTGTTAAGGCTCCGCCAAAATGACTATGAGATCGTAACCTTTCATTAACAGCTTCCCATGAAGTCGTGAATCCCTTATAATATCCGGGGAAACTAACGTTTAGTATATCAAATTCAAATTTTGCAAGGTAATTCTCTTTTGAATCCATAAAGGGCTCCTCTTTAAATGCAGGAACATTGTCTAACATAAATGTATATGGACCTGAATTTTTAATCATAATAAAGCCTCTGGATCTTTTTCTGTATTCAATTTCATTGGTCGGGTCCAGTTGCAATTCACAATGTCTGATTGGAATTTCTCGCTGAAAAGCAAACTCCGCCGGTAATAAAAGCTGTGAAGTTTCAATATCATAAACACTTCCAACCTTAATGTTTGGTAAAGCCACTCTCATTTTATAATAGTCATCTGTAATCTTTAATTTAAAAATAGATTCATTCTTTAGTTTCTCTTCAACAATTTCTCCATTTTCAAGATTATAAACTTTACCTCTTACCTGCATATCCTCTTTACCCGGAAATGTAAACTCAGATAAAGAAACTGCAGCTTTTTTTAGAATTTTTACTCGTGTAATAGTAGTGAATGAATAGTTATTACCGTTAAAATAACCATACTTACATAATACAACTGCAGACGCACTTGTATCTGGTTCATAAACAGTCATTTTTAAATCTTCGATATCAACTTTTCCGAATTTAATAGGTGATTTGGCTGAGATTTGATGTACGATTGCCAATATGCAAAACGCAATCAGAGTTAGAGTTTTAGTCTTCATGTAGTTTATTAATTAGGGTTCAAATTTGTAACAAAACTATAATAATTTTGTTAAATAGCAACAAAATAAGCATATATTTTTGAAACACCCATTCAATTATTCAACAACAAACGCACCTCTATATTTAACAAAAAAAACAAATTTTAAGTGAGCATTCCCGAACAATTAATCATTATTTTACAACAGGTTCGCTAATTATACAAACCTCCATTACATACAATAAAATAAAGACTTGATGTTTGAGTAACCATTTTTTTAGTTACAATAGAATATCCTTTATAAGTATAAGTCAACATATTAGAACAAAACAGGAAAGTAAATATATTGTAAAATAAAAGAAGTTCTATAAAAAATAATTGGGAAGATTCATATAGAAGAGAAAAAGGCCATGTTTGGGGAAACAGTGACCTTTTCATTCTCAACTAACACAACACACAATATTCATTTGTAATAATAACACACAACACTTAACAAATGAACAGTTAATATTTTAAACTTATCTTTAAAATTATTTAGCAAGATAAATATAATAGATTCAAAAATCAATTTTTTTATTAAAATATTAAAATAATAAATATCTAATTATCAATAATACACTATTCTTCATGGTTCATAAAACCTTGTTTTTGTAATACCTCCAGCAATATTTTACTAAACGTAACATTATCTTGTTTCTTGTATCTTACATCCGTAAATACTTGCGCCAGGGACTCTTTTCCATTTTCTTTTACAAAACCTATATTTTCAGAAAGCTGCTCTTTATAAGAATAGATTTTTTTAATATCCTCATCAGAATAATCTTTATATGTCTCGTAATGAATAACGCCATTTAAAGGTAATCGATCCACTAATTCAGGTACTTCTTCGGGGTATCCCATGGTAACAGTAGTAATTGGAATAACTCCTTTAGGTAAATCCAAAATATCAATAATTTTATCGGCAGTATAAGTAGTAGTTCCCAGATAACATATACCTAAGCCTTTACCTTCGGCAGCAATACATACATTCTGGGCCACTAATAAAGCATCAATTGCTCCTGTTACAAATGATAAAAAATTATCGTAGCCAGGTTTTGCATTACTTAATTCGCACCACTTATTAAATCTATTATAATCTGCACAAAAAGTTAAAACAACCGGAGCTCCTTTCACCATAGGCTGATTAAAATGACATGGTGCCAATTTTTCTTTACTAGCATCATCCTGAGTTACCACAACACTATATACTTGCATATTTCCTGTTGTAGAAGCTCTTATACCTGCATTTAAAATCTCTTCCAATACTTCTGGTTTAATTTTATCTGAAGTATATTTTCGAATTGTTCTATGGTTTAATATTGTATCAATCATTTTATCTTGATTTATTTTTAGACACACAAAGATATATTAAAAAACAAAAAGGCCTTTCAAAACTGAAAGACCCCTTTGCATCATCACCAACAAAATATAAAATCATTTAATCCTAAAACAGGATTATATTTTTATCAAATAATAGATAGCGCTTTTAATTCATCCACAAGCTTTTGCTTATTTTCATCGACCATAGTACATAATGGCGCCCTAAAAGTTTCAAGCATAAAGCCCATTTCAGCTAAAGCTGTTTTTACAGGAATAGGATTAGATTCTATAAAGCATAAATCCATCAATTTCTGATATTTATAAAAAAGATCACGTGTAATATTTACATCTCCATTTTGCGATGCTTCCATTAAGATATGAAAATCCTTAGGAATAATATTAGCTACAACAGAAATACAACCATGCGCTCCTAACAGGTTTGCTGAACAAGATAAAAAGTCATCTCCACTATATACCAGAAAATCTTCAGGAGCTCCTGCAAGAATCTCTGTAAAATAAGACAACACACCCGCAGCTTCTTTAACAGCTACAATATTTTTAAAATCATTTGCTAACTGAATTACTGTTGCTGGTTCCAACCCTGCTCCTGTTCTTGAAGGAACGTTATACAATATTATTGGAATATCAACTGCCTCAGCTACAGCTTTAAAATGACTATAAATTCCTTTTTGTGTAGGTTTATTATAATAAGGCACCACAACTAAAGCAGCATCTGCACCTAATTCTTTAGCTTTTTGCGTTTTTTCTATTGCTGTTAAGGTACAATTACTACCACTTCCTGCAATTACCGGTATTTTTCCTTTAATAAGTTCAACTGCACGAGCAACTAATGCTTCATCTTCCTCATCTGATAAGGTAGGTGTCTCTCCGGTAGTTCCACATACCACAATTCCATCTGTATTATTATTTAGATGAAAATCAATAATCTTATCAAATGCATCCCAATCGATAGCTCCTGATTCCAGAAATGGGGTAACAATTGCAACTATTGATCCTTTAAGTGTAAATGCCATGGTATTTTATATCTTAATACATTTTAAATAGATACTAAAGTAATGCATTTTTATATACTCTAGTATATCGGTTACAAATATAATTGTGATTTAATTAATTGAAAAATTTATAATTAAAAAAAACCATTTTATAACATCTTGTTAATTTTTTAACAATTTGTATATTTGCAAAAAGAATTTAAGTCATGATTACAATTCCCCAAGCTGTTGAAATGGTTATTAAAGTAAAGCCTTTTTTATCTGAGGCTTTATTAGATGGTTTAATTAATATCTCTGCTTTAGCAAGAAAGATAAAACCTGATATTGAAAAAATTATTTCGAAGGAAGCCAAACACGGGGCTATTGTTATGGCTTTAAACAGACTATCACCGCAAGTTAATTTTTCGATAAATAAAAGTATCGATAAGATGAGAACCATGTTGGGTGATATTATTGTAAGATCTGATTTAACGGATTATACATTCAGGAATAGCAATTCGCTTATTCGTTGTCACATGAAAGTAATTGAATCAATTGCTGATATTCCTGATATTTTTTACACACTTGTAAGAGGTGTGCATGAGTCAAACCTGGTTATTACAAGTCATTATGCTGATTTTGTGAATAATTATTTTGCACAGGAGGAACTCCTACATAAAACTCAAAATTTATCTGCTATCACTGTAAAGCTACATGAAAGTAATTCACAGGTACCGGGCTTTTATTATTATATATTAAAATCTGTTGCTTGGGAAGGTATTAATATTACGGAGGTAATATCAACTACCAATGAATTTACCATATTAGTGAACGATGAAGATGTTGACAGAGCCTTCTCTGAACTTAAAAAAATGAAGAGGCCAGGAAAGTTATATAGTATTTAAACTTATATCATAACAGATATATTCTAATTAAAACTTTCTTGTTTTTTTGTTTTATACAGTTTTAATAATATTTTTATCATCGGTTTTTACTGTAAAAATTATAATATTTAATCAGTAAATATTAATAATTAGTCATTAAAAGCCTTTAAATATGTAACACTATTAAAAAATTAACGTTACAAGAATTATAAATTTTCACTAGATTAAGCAAAAACTATCATTAATTATATTGTAATTTAGAAGTTATGAAAAAAGCATTCGTCATTGTAGCAACTGTTGTGTTTTTTGTTGCCTTGGGTTTAACATCTTGTAAATCGACACAAGACTGTCCAGCATACAGCAAAGTTAAAGTTGAAAAAAATACTGAAAACGCATAAGCTAATAACCCTATTATATGGTTAGCCCAAGGAGCATTCATACGAATTGCTCCTTTTTTTATGTATTTTTCTGCTCTACAACACGTTTCATAAGGTTTTTACATTTTTTAATACACATTTTATAAAATCATCTCTTGTTTTTTTGACCAATTGTTAATGATTTTATACTTTTGTACCTCATTTTTAAGAGAGTTGTAAATTTTATTTCTAAAAAACCTATAAAATGTCAAAAATCAAAATTGGTATTAACGGATTTGGCCGTATCGGTCGTTTCGTATTTCGTCAGGCTGTTGCCAAAGGAACTATTGAAGTTGTAGCTATTAACGACCTTATCGACGTTGACTACATGGCTTACATGTTAAAGTATGACTCTACTCACGGTATTTTCAACGGTACTGTTGAAGTAAAAGATGGTAAGTTAGTAGTAAATGGAACTGAGATCCGTGTTACAGCTGAAAGAAATCCTGCTGACATTAACTGGGGTGCTGTTGAAGCTGAGTACGTAGTTGAGTCTACTGGTTTATTCTTAACTAAAGAATCTGCTCAAGGTCACATCGACGCTGGTGCTAAAAAAGTTGTAATGTCTGCTCCTTCTAAAGACGATACTCCAATGTTCGTTATGGGTGTAAACAACACTTCATACACTAACGACATGAACTTCGTTTCTAACGCATCTTGTACAACTAACTGTCTTGCTCCTATCGCAAAAGTATTAAACGACAAGTTTGGTATTGTTGAAGGTTTAATGACAACTGTACACGCTACTACAGCTACTCAAAAAACTGTAGACGGTCCTTCAGCTAAAGACTGGAGAGGTGGACGTGGTGCTGGTCAAAACATCATTCCTTCTTCTACTGGTGCTGCTAAAGCTGTAGGTAAAGTTATTCCTGAGTTAAATGGAAAATTAACTGGTATGGCTTTCCGTGTTCCAACTCCAGACGTATCTGTAGTTGACTTAACTGCTCGTTTAGCTACTGAAACTACTTACGAAGCTATTTGTGCAGCTATGAAAGAAGCTTCTGAAGGTGAATTAGCTGGTGTACTTGGTTACACTGAAGATGCTGTTGTTTCTAACGACTTCATCGGTGATTCAAGAACTTCTATCTTTGATGCAGGTGCTGGTATCCAGTTATCTCCTACTTTCGTTAAAGTTGTATCTTGGTATGACAACGAAATGGGTTACTCAACAAAAGTTTGTGAACTTATCGAGTACATGGATTCTGTAAAATAATTACAGTTTACAATATAATATTAAAGGCTCACTTTACAGTGAGCCTTTTTTTGTATCTATAATTTTTTAATAGCTGAATATTAAAAGAATCGTAATGATTTCACACTTGATTTTTCACTATTTTCTTTAACATCAAAGGTTCGCCTTTTATTAAAGCGATAAAGAGATTCAATGGTATAACCAATCGAGAATTCATTTGTATTTCGGGAAACAAGATTTGAATTCATGGAAAAACCATATGTATAACGTATCTGTAAATTATTTATAACATTTACATTACAACTTAAAAATCCCCACCCTAAACTCTGATAAATTCCTCCCATTGCAATTGTTTGATTATAACCAAACATGGCTCCCATCACCCACACAGGAGAATCTGACTCGTATTGATTATAAACAACCTTAGGATTAATACTTATAGTCTTAGTTGTATTCCAACTATATCCTGCAGAAATAATTAAAGAACGATCATCTCCTATTCCATTCCAGATATTAAAATCTTCATTATTGTTGTTTTTCATTAAATATGGAACAGAAACTCCAAGATAATAATCTCTTGAATACAGAAAAGCACCAAATCCCGTATTAAATTGTGTAGAATAATTATATGATGAACTGAAATTTGGATCATTATATTGATTCAGATTTAGTTTTTCAAATCCGGTTTGTCCTCCGGAAACGCTAGCATTAATTCCTAATGACAACAACTTTGATCCCGACAACTTAAGTAAATAAGAGTATGCAAAATTTCCCTGATAGACAGATGATACTCCACTCTTATAAAGTTGCATATTCCCACCAAAAGACATTTGAGTATTGTTAATTGGCGAATGCAAGCCCAGAATATACTTTTGAGGAGCTCCTTCTATTCCTGACCACTGGCGCTGTGCACTTAAATCTATTGATAATGCATTATCAATACCTGCATAAGCAGGATTTATGAAAAATTGAGTATATAATAATTGTGAAACGTTATCATTACTCTGCCCTACAGCACCTCCGAATTGAAACATTAAAATTATTCCAATCCAATACAGTTTTAATAATATACTTTTCAATGTATGTTCCATATGAAAAACAACTAGTTTAAATATATAAAGCCTGTATATTCTTTATTTGTATCAATAACTCTGATAAAATAATAGTAAATCCCCTTTTCAAGAATTTGTCCTTTATGAATTCCTATATTTCCTCTCCCATTCCAATTATTTTCATAATTTGAAGACTTATAAACTTCCAGACCTTCGTTATTATAAATCTTAATTTGAAGATCATAGTCCTTAAAATCAGGAATAGTAAAAACATCGTTTATGCCATCTCCATTCGGGGAGATGCCTTGTGGAATAAATACATCTTCGGAACCTGAATCATTTATTTCGATAAAAAGCCATGCCTGAGAACAATCGCCTTCAGCATCACACACCTCATATAATAAAGAGTCTTTATTACAACGCTCCTCAAAATTTAAGGTTAAAGTATTATCAGATTGTATTATTGCAGTTCCATGATTAAGATCCCGGAGTATGTAAAGATCAATAGGTAAATCAAAAAGTTGATCATCATTTAAAAGAACATCAATATTTATTTCTTCACTTACATTAATAGTGTCATAATCATCGTATGCAACAGGAGTAAAATTTACATCTTCAACAACAATAGTAACAGTTGTTTCATCACATTCATCATTATTATTACAAACTCTGTAAGTCAACTCATCAGTTCCGGTAAAACCCATATGAGGCGTGTAAACAATCATGAAATCCTCAACCTTTACATCGGCATTTTCAGAATCTTTTGTTATAACTAACTCCTTTACACCACTAAGCAATCCATTATCATTATTCAACACATTAATGGTCTCTGTTGAGCCTTCAAACATTGAAACAAAATCAGAATTTGCAACCAAACTCAAAGTAGCGTTGGGTGAGACTTCAATATTCTGCCCTTTTAATGAAAATGGAAAATAAAGAATTGTACAAATACATAATATGATAATATTCTTGACCATTTTATCTTTTTTAGAACTTTTAGCTTTACTTCTTCTTTTACCAACTCAATCCGGAATAACGAGCTTTTTTATTTTTTTGAACCTCTGAACAAGGAACTGCTTTATGTTTTAAGTTATTACAGATTACGTACTTTAAAACTAACTGATAGGCACTTCCAAAATCCATTTGAGCTCCGGTTAGTCCTAATTGCCACTCAACACCAAAGCTTATTCTATGATAGTTTACGCCAATGGTAGTTCCCAATCCAAGACTTTTCCCATATTCATTATCCATTGTTCTCCTGTAAGAGACCAACCCCCATAAAGCATAATTCGGATCCATAGTTGGAAATACACCTTTTAAAGTCAGATCTAACTTTCTATCGTTACTGGAATTCTGACGATACATAACGATGGGTTCTACAAATATTCCGATAGAAGATATTTTATATAATGAACTAACAAATACATTGTAATCAGTAGGCAAATCAGGTTCATCATCTGATAAATACAATGGATTATTTTGATTGAGCATATTGGTTACAGAAAAACCAAGCTGATAGTCATTATACTTATACAAGATTCCACTACTGGTATTAAAACCCCATCCTGAATATATTCCTCCATTAATAACAGGATCTGATATTGCACTGGGGTAATTCATAAGATCACTTTCATCTATTTTACTTTGTTCTAAAGAAAATGCTAAACCAAATGACAATGAAGATATGGTGCGATGTGATTTCTTTAGCAATATCTCATAAGAAAAAGCCTGATGTAATCCAAACTCCTTCATATTTCCATTTCGATCATTATATATATAACTCCCCATTCCAAGTCCTTGTGATAGTGGAGCCTGAAAATTTAATATTTGTGTTGTAGGTGATTCTTCCATCCCTAACCACTGATTTTGATAGAATGCACTAAAGCTATAACAGTTTTTATCTGAACCTGCGCTGGCCGGGTTTAGCAAAAACATATCATACATATATAAATTTGTGATATAATATTTTTGCGCACCTGCCAACAAACAGATAAAAAACAAAATCGATAATGCGCTTATTCTTCTCATAGAATCCTATTCTATCTTTCAAAAACTACAGTTACTTATCGCTTTAATGTTATATGCCCCTTTAAAATCTTTCTGGTATTTGCCAGTTCAATAACATACCAATAATCATCTGTAGGGACAGGTTTTCCTAAATACCTACCATCCCAACCAGGATCTGAACCAAAATACTTAATCAACAATTTTCCATAACGATTATAAATCTTAATTACACTATCCGGAAATTTATCAATACCGTCAATCTCCCATCTATCGTTAGAGCCATCTCCATTGGGCGTAAAAAACGGAGGAATAACAACATCTAACATACTCTCCAAATCAACAGTAACTATTGCATTACACCCATTGGCATCTGTTACATAAATATCGTGCGATCCGTTTTTCAGATTTCTAAATACATTTTCTGATTGAAGATCTGACTCATCTAAGGCATAAGAATAAGGTTCCGTTCCATTTGCAGCAAAAACCACTAATTGTCCGTAAACTGTAGAATCTACAGAAGCTATTACCGGCACCTCCAGAAATACTAATTGAGCCGTATCCTGATAAATAAAACAACCATCCGACACCTTAACTGAATACTCACCAGGTGTATCAACCTCTTTCAAAGAACTATCATCTCCATCATTCCACAAATAACTAATGAAACCACTTCCAATGTCAAATACATATTTTTCGGAAGCGCAAACACTTGTGTCTGAACATAAATCCAACTCAGGAATTTGTTTATATTTTACGGTCTGACTATCAAAACCGTTGCAACCATATTGATCGGTAACGATAACGGTGTTTACAGTATCCATTAAATCAGCGATAATCGATTGCGAGGTTGCTCCTGAATGCCATAAATATGAGCTGTATTTAGCTCCAGCATCTAGTTCCCAAATCTCTAAAGGACAAATAATCATATCCGGTCCAAGATCTACATCTGGAACTTCTCTCCATAAAACAGAAACATTAGCTTTGGCCGAACACCCATTAACATCTGTCACCATAAGTGAATAATTGCCTTTTGAAGCTGAAATAGAAGAAATTCTTTGACCAGTACTCCATAAATACTCCATTCCTGTTTCCTGAGGGCCAGATAATACGGCAGTTTCACCTGCACACACTGTATCATTTTGAAGTGTTAAATCAGGAATATCATGAATTACAACATCAATATTTGAGGAGTTATAACAACCATATTCATCCCAAGCCTCAAGAATATAAGTTCCTGATTGATTTACTGTAATTTTATTCGTATTAAGATTTGCATCTCCATTCCACTGATACGTATATGCATTGCTATTTTCACCAATAGTTAATTCTGTTGTTTCACAAGCTTCAGGATCACCAAATATGGCAATTTTAGGTGACGGAATTAAATTAACATCAATCTTATCTTCATTAAAGCAACCATTAGAATCTTCAATTTGCAATTTATATGTCCCGGCTACGGAAATTTCCAGAGCCTCATTACTCAGTAATAATTCCTCTGAATCCGCATTTATACGATACCATTGATAACTAATTGCACTTGCTACAGGATTTTCCAATAATGTTGTATCGTTAGTACATATTTTAATTGGATCACCTAAGGTTAAAGATTGAGCCTCTACACTCCCTATTATAATGTTATCAGAAGCTTTACATCCAAATTCATCGACAACAGTCACTTTATAAGTTGAAGGATCACTCACAGTAAGCACTGCCGTTTGCCAGTCAGAATACTGCTCATTTTCATTATCATTCCAATACAAATATGCAAAAGCAGCACCCTCATCTGAATTATAATTAGCTACTTTAACACTAATAGTTTCGCCTTGACATAAGGTATTATCCTCATCTGACAAAGCTACAATTGGTAATCCGTGTTCAACGACCTCAATCTCCTTTGAAAAAACACAAGACCCCACGGTTGCTTCCAACTTATACAATCCGGATTTATTAATTCCATCAAGTATTGTTTGATTATCGAAAGCTGATAAATGGGATACACCATCATACCAAGTATAAGAGTCATAACCATTGGAAGCCACAATATTAATTTCCTGCCCTATACAAAGATCCTCCGTCACTTTCAATTCAGGTGGTGCAGCAGTATAAAAAGTCATTTTAACATTATCCGAAACTGCACAACCATTGATATCTTTTGCTTCAACATAATACACTCCACTATTTAAAAGCTGTGCATCTTGAATAACACAAACGTTCTCTTCTTCAGGATTAATTGAGACATATGCACCAGGATTCGAAGCAGGCTCAAAACTCCAGTTATAGTTTGTATAATCATCATTTCCTACCAATTGAACAGAAACCCCCACACACTCATTTTTATCCTCCCCTAAATCTATATTCATTGGCTGGATATAACTTAATGAAGCATCAGCTCTACCGGAGCAACCATTTGCATCTGTGACTTCTAACCAATAATTCCCTGCATTATTTAAGGTGATATTCTGTGTATTTTCACCTGTACTCCAGTTATAAGATGTAAAACCCGTAGGACCATTTATTTCAACTAAAGTTCCTGAACAAGCCATTTTCTCCTCAAGTGATATTTCCGGTAAGGAATGAACTGTAATATTTACATCTTCACTTATCATACAACCATCTGCCGTCCATCCCGTAATTGTGTAAATTCCACTAACACCAGGAACAATCCAATTCTGCGTTTCCACAGTATTTAAAATATCACCATTGAAAATCCATTCATACCTTACAAAATCAGACATATTAACCACACTACTACCGCTACAAACCTCTGTTTTATTCAGTTGAATAGTTGGTATTGCATTTACAATTACACTTATGGAGTCATTTGCAACGCAACCTTTTTCATCAGTAACTGTGATACCTAATTTGATTTCACCAATGCTATTGGTTATAATTTGTGTTTGATTATCTCTATCGCCATTACTCCACAAATACGAACTATATCCCTCATCAACCGACACAGATAAGAGATCATCCTGACAAACCGAAACTTCATTAGCTAATAAATTAGGTTCAGGTAATTGAAAAACATCTACATAGTCATTTGCCATACATCCATACTCATCAACCACTGTTACTGAATACCGTCCTTCATTTTCAACAGGAAAAGAAGCCGTTTTCCAATCACTATACTGAACACCCTCATTATTATTCCAATATAAATAGCCAAAACCACCACCGTTAGATTCAAAGTTTTCAACCGTCAATACTGTTTCAACACCATTACAAAGCATTAAGTTTTCCGGTAATTGAACAAGTGGTAAACCATGACTTATAACTTCTATTTCATTATTAATGATACATACTCCTTTGGTTGCCTCAACCCTGTATGTTCCAGCTACATCAATATTATTTAATTTCGATAGATTCGTGTAGTCAGGTTGCTCAATTCCATTCAGATACCAGTTATAAGAATCATAACCGGTTGTAGCTGTAATATCAATAGTTTCACCTTGACATAAATCTTTTGTAGTACTTAATAATGGAGGATTTACAGAGTAGAATGTCAGCTCAACCTCATCACTTACTGCACAACCATTTATATCTATTGCATTTACATGATATATTCCACTTTCAAGAACTGTAGAATTTATTATTTCATATTTATTAGTTGATGAAATGTTTTCACTTTCCAATGATGCTGAAGATGTAAATGTCCATTCCCAGGAATGATGCAGATCATCACCTAACAAAATAACAGAACTACCTATACAGTCTTCTTTATCTTCACCTAAGTCTATTGCAATGGGTTTAATAAAATTTACTCTTGCCTCATCACTTGTTACGCATCCATTTGCATCTGTAACTTCCAATGCCACAGTGCCATCATTAATAAGTTCAATATCCTGGGATGTTTCACCTGTACTCCATAAATATTTAATAAATCCCGAAGGACCATTAATTGTAATTGTTTCTCCTTCACATGCGCTCTGATCATCAATAGAAATAGTAGGAACTGCACTGATGGTTACATCAATTTGATCCTGAGCAGAACAACCATTTGAATCCCATACCTGAAGTTGATATATTCCGGACTGATCAACAACAATTTGGTTTGAATTAAATCCGGGAGTCTCATTCCATTCATAATTTAAATTACTGTTGGGAGATATGGCATATAAGGTAGTCTCACCACAAGCTTCTGTATCACCAACAATTTCAATTTGAGGTAGGGAATTTTCATTAACTACAACCTGATCGGAAATATTACATCCATTAGCATCTGTAACCTTCAGTAAATAAGTTCCGGAATGCTCTACATTGAATGATGAATTCTGCAATAACAACTCTTCACTTGTAGCATTTAGTTGATACCACTGATAATTCTGAGCTCCTGCAACCGGATTTTCAAGAGTAATACCTGTATTCTTACAGAAACTTCGAGGTAATCCTAACTCAATACTCTCCGGAATAAATGCAGAAACGCTTATTTGATCAGTAGCCTTACATCCGTAACTATCAACAGCTGTAACGGTATAATCCCCTGACTCACATACTTCAAATCCAGAATTCTGCCAATCACTATATCTTAAATTTTCATTATTATTCCAATACAAATAATCCAGAGGAGCACCATTCAATGAATTAAAACTTTCGACTTTTAATATTCCTGTATCACCCTGGCATATTGAAAAATCATCAGGTAAATCAACTGATGGCAAAGAATGACTTACAACCTGAATTGCAGATTTTTTAACACACGCACCATACGTTGCCTCTACACTATAAATTCCTGACGCAGCAATATCCGCAAGCTGATTTAGATTGTCTGAAACTGCAATATGAGTTCCATCCTGATACCAGGTATACGTATCATAACCTTCTGAAGCAATAATATCCACCACTTCTCCTTCACATAAATTTTCTGTTAGAGTCAATTCAGGAGGATTGGCCTGATACATGGTTATATTAACTTCATCAGAAACTGCACAACCGTTAACATCAGTGGCTTCTAATTGATAAGTCCCATTGTTAGATACATCAGCACTTGATATTTCGCAAATATTGGGAACTTCCGGATTCAGATTTTCTATCGTTCCTTGATTTATCGAAGGCTTGAATGTCCAATTATAATTACTAAAAGTAGCATCTGCTGATAATTGAATATCTACTCCTGCACATTCATCCATATCAGGACCTAAATCAATAGTAGCTGGTATATAATAAATTAAATCAGCCTCATCTCTTGCCTTACAACCATTTGAATCAGTTACTTCTAACCAGTATTTGGTAGCTGTATTCAACTCTATATTTTGAGATGTAGCACCTGTACTCCATAAATAACCAGAAAAACCAGAAGGTCCGGAAACCGTTACTGATTCACCTTCACAAGCACCTATATCTTCAATACTAAATGCAGGCAATGAATAAACTATAATATTAATATCTTTAGATACAAAGCAGCCATCCTTAGTCCAGGCATTAATAGTATATACTCCTGATTCCTGTGGAGTAATCCAGTTTTGTGAAGTATTATCATTTAGTAATGCTCCATTAAACATCCACTCATATTGATAAAAAGAAGTTGTATTAACAATAGAAGTTCCCTTACACACTTCAGTTTTATCTAATACAATTTCAGGAACAACATTTACGGTTATTTCAACAGAATCCTTTGTTGTACAACCAATATCATCCGTTACCTCAACTTTTAAATCGATTATTCCTGGTGAATTTGCCAGTACACTAGTTTGAGAATCGGAATCTCCATTACTCCATTCATACAAAGCATAGCTGTTATCAATAGAATAAAAAAGCTCCTCTCCCTGACAAACAGATGTATCATTACCCAGCTCAACAACAGGCATTGAGAAATCAACTTTTAAACTATCGGACAAAAAGCAACCTCCAGCCTTTACTTCAGCCTCAACATAGTATGTTCCTGATTCAGAAACTGTGAATATCCTATCTGTAGATAATATTCTATTTCCTGTTTCCACAGAATACCATTGATAGCTCTTCATTCCATCTTTAGCAGTTATTTCAATAACATCGCCCTTACAGGCCATCTCAGAACCGTCGAGATAGAATGAATTATACGATGAAAAATAACCAAAGCTGACACAACCCAACTCATCTCCAGATCCATTCTCATCTAAAATACACAAATGAAAATTACCGGAAGTATTTTTTAAAATATATGGATTCCCGGTTGAAAGGTCATTCATATTTACAGCACAACAAACCCACGATTCAGGACCTGTATCCTGGCCCGGAACTGTCTGCCAGCTATTTATATATTTCTTAAGATTTAACTCTTTCCCCTGATTATCATACAAAATAAAAGATTTATTGTCTTTTCTTTTTACGACAATATTCACCCAAAAATCTCGGTTAAAAACTCTGGTAAAAGAAACACTTCGTGAACCATTACAGTTATAATTTGGAAGAACAGAACTCCCCAGCTCATTAGCTATACCCGTTGTAGTATTAACTAAACCTGTAACCTGATAGGCATAAACGTTTTTTGTTGCATAAATAAATAAAGCATGATCAGAAATATCAAATTCCGCTATCTCTCCTTTTTTTAATGCCTTTGTATTCTTTGTTGTATTATTTGTAAAAATCAGCGTATTATCCTCAATAGCCATAACAAATACCTTTTGTACCGAATTTGTATTTTTATAACTATCAGGAGACTTACTTGTATTTATAGCAACATATTCAGTTCCAATAGCATTTACAGGTATTAGCTGATCCCCAATCAAATCACTCACAGTACTCTCAATATCCTCAATAACTGCATCATCAGATATTGTAACTGCAATTCGTTTATCTGCAGTAATCTCAGTCCCAGCAAGAGCTGCATTATTCGAAATATCTGCACACTCAATGCAATATGTTTGTCCTTTATCTAAAATTATCTCGAAGGATTCATTTGCATTATGACCGGTAATATCTATAGAAGGGATAATCTCAATGGTTGTATTATCTTGTGTAGCTACTATGTCTGCCTTTTCGTTTGCATCATCATAAACAGGATCGTTTCGATAAATATTTTGTGAGGGCACAAAAAACTTCTTACCCAAAGCATTACTTCCCTTTAGGATAAACTTTTCTGCATTATTCTGATTACTCACTTCATAATAAACAGAAATATCAGCATCAGAGAGAATACACAATCCTTTATTATTGATTGCATTTGAAGGAACATTTTCAATGTCATCTTTTTCTAATTCAACACTAAACTGACTATTAGCTGAGACTGAAAATTGTTTTAAAACTCTATTATTCTGAGCAGGTAATATAACTTGAACATTAGCATTTGTATCAAACGCAGTAACTCTTAAAATTACCGGATCATCGCCAACTTCAATACAAACATCAGGTGCTACAAACCAAAATTCTTGATCAACCTGAGCATACAAACTAATACTTGCTAATATTAGTTGCATATATATAAGAAATACTGTTTTTTGCATTTGTTTGGTTTTCTAATGACAACAGAAAACTTTCGCCTTACGACATTTATAAGCAGACTAATCCCAACAAGTGGAAACGGGGGCAAAAACATTATTACCTGTACACATTTTCAGCAAAAAATATTAGCTGACCGATTCTTATAAAAATCGCTTTTGCGTTGGTAACACTTTTTAACTTACGGCGATAAAACAGATATAGTTTCTTTAAAAAGCTTGTACAATGGGAGTTTTGGAAGTTTTCAAATACAAAAAACATTAATTAGTCAACACATATATTTAGTTGACACAGAATTTTGGAACACTAATCATATTAAGAAAAAAATTGATAAAATCTGATTTTAGGTATATGTGTGACTCCTGTAATTTCACGCATATTTGAGTAAACAATTCAATTTTCTCACTCGAGAATATCGCTTAAAAACAAAAAGTGCCTAACCATTTAATATGGCCAGACACTTTTTTATATCTATGATTAAAAAATACTTTATTTTAGATAAAATACATTAATAATGAATCCCTTTAACCTGAGGATTTCCCAATGAACCTTTTACTTCCAATACAATATCATCTCCTTCCATAGGAAATTTGAAACCAAACATCTGTTCAATATTCTGTAAACTATTTTTCACTTCAGGATTTATGTCTGTGATAGTCAGATTCAAATTATTAATTTCAGACTCCTTAGGAAATGTATATTTCATATTTAAATCAGCTAACAAATTAGCCTTAAATACCGGCAATATTAGTTTTGTATCATTAACTGTTAGTTTGCCATCTTTTAATTCTGAATTGACCAAAAACTCATTAATTTGTAAATCATCAGCAGTTAAACCAAACATTGACATTTGAGCATTCATTTGAGTTTTTTGTGCTTCCGGTAATTCAAAATTGATTCCTTTAACATCAAAATGCAGGTCAAACTCAGGCTCCATTCCTTCCATAGGATTATCCTCTTGTCCAAAAATAAATTTACCAGACATATCATTATTAAATGACTCTATTGAATACTTAAATCCTGGTAGCATTGGATTTTCAACTGTTACTTTTCCTTTGCTATGAGTGGTTGAGTTAAAAGCAATCATCTTAGGCTTAAAATCATCAGTATTTACGCCTTCATATTCCATATCAAAATCACCATCCATATCATAATCTGAAGTTAAAAACTCAAATTCACTTACTGTAATATGACTTGTTTCTGGATTAAAAAGGACTCTGCATGTTCCTGAAGTAATTTCTTTATCTGCATACATTGAGTACATATTATATTTTCCCTGACTTAAAAAGCCCGGGTTCATTTTAAGTTTCTGTACATCAAAATACAACTCTTGTTTTTCAGTAGGTAACTGCTGCATTATCTTTTCCTTATTAAACTGATCCAATGAACCAGAAAAATCCAGATTAAACTTTTCAGCTTCAAGCATGGCAATATCCTCACCTCCAAAAATATCTAACTCATCAAACTTTAACTTTAAAGAGGTAAGCTTTTCAAGTTTCCCGTTTTGAGATAATTCAAGAGCCTCCTTATATTTCATATTAACACCTAATTTTTCAGCTGTAAATAATTGCTCATCATCTTTACTCTTTACATCCAGATTATAAAATGTAAATTCAGAAAATAGTGGATTCACCTTTATTTTTGAATAGGAAAATTCAAAGGGGAAAATTCCTTTATCTATACCTAACTTCAGATTATCATCTACTTTTTGGGCCAGCTGGAGTCCATAAACGAAATTTCCCAATAATGTTATCGCAATCAGCACTCCTACGGTAATAAAAATCTTCTTCATTTGATTAATTTATATAATTAGGGTTTACAAATAATATACTCCACCAATACCAATCTCCGGATTTACTTTTTGAGGTAAAAGTTAACAAGGCTCTTCTTGTATTCTCTGGCATTTTAAGATTTACAGATATTACACCTTCTTTATAAGAAAATACATCCGATCTATATTGATTATTAAAAAAGCAATTTAAGGAACTAAAATTATAGAAATCATCCAACTTAAGTTCAAGAAAGTACTCCTGCCCTTCAGTCAATTGTATTGGCCCATGTTCATTCATTTTAATGGGCAAAGCTTTCATTGCTATTCTTTGCTTAAACTTATCCATACCAAAATGAACTCCTGAAGCCGGAAACCTGGGAATAGCATATAAATTAGAATTTCGATCCCAAACTCCTGAGTTTTGGGCAAAGGCAACCTTATATCCTCTTTGCTTTAATATTTGCTCCATATTATTATCAAACTCACCGTATGGATAAACATATACAGCAGGAACAAAGCCTAAATTATCCTCAAACGATTTTTCTGACAGTTCAAGATCTTCAATAAATTTCTGCTCTCGTTCATCTTTTGTTGTATTCAAAAAATATGGATGTGCATGAGAGTGAGATCCAACCTGAATCCCGGCCTTAACCAGCTCTTTTATTTGGTCCCAGTTCATGTAATCAGACCACCCAACACTTTCTGTATTTATAAATACAGTAGCCTTGCAATTGTATTTTTTTAAAAGTGGAAATGCATTTTTATAAAAAGACAAGAACCCATCATCTACAGTTATAAAAACAGCAGGCTTAATGCTATCTATATTTCCTTTTATTAATTGCTCTACAGTATATGTCTGATAATGGTTATTTGCGAGGTACTTTAATTGATCTTCAAAATCCGTTATCGTTGTATTTGTTGAAGGATATCTGTCATCTCCAAATCTATGATAGACCAAACCAACCGCATTAAAATTATCGCTAAATGCAATTGCTTTTGTCTTACTATCCTGAGAAACGCAGGCGTTGGAAATCATTAATATTACACAGCTAATCCAGCAAACTTTTCCAAATTGTATCATTCTTATTGATTTTGGCTAATGTATAGCTATCATAATTATGCAAATCGTTAAACTCTATCATGTTCCGAAGATTCTGAACATATTCAAATCTCTTTTCAGAATAATTATTTAGATACCAGATTAATCGATAAGGATTGTCGGAATAGAGGCGCACTTCTCTGAATTGCTTGTATGCATTGGCTTTTGCAATCGTTTCAAGATAATCATACACTGATTCAAAAATAGAATCGTACTTTCTTAGATAAACATCATTATCACCTCTTGACTGACTGGCCTTTATTCTTTTTTCGGAGGAGTTATAAGACCAAATTCCAAAAATATTATTGCCCTCTCTACAAAATCTTGACGTTGCCCATCCACTTTCAATTGCAGCCTGTGCAAGTATTATTGAAACCGGGTTTGGAACCAAACGTTTTATGATGTCATTAACATCTTCGGTTTTATAAAATTCCTTTAAACTATTCAGATATAAAGAATCCCGCTCTGTAACGACACCATTATTTATTGCAGCATTGATTTTCAAAACCCGCTCTCTTTTTAAATCCATTTTTTTACGAGCCATAAGAACCGAAGGAAGCATCATATCCACAAACAATCTGGTTCTTTCTTTATAATGCACTTTTCTGAGATCGGGTATTGAACCATACAAGATAGGTGGTACAACGTCTGATTTAATATCAATAATAGAATCAACCGAAGTACAATTATTCACAATAATATGAACACCCTTAATCGGAATCTCCTTATTATTATTACGATTGATAAAGTATAATACTATGCTGGCTACAACAATCCCTATAATTGGAATATATTTCTGCTTGGCCAGTACATTTTTAAATTCACTCTGCATTTTGTTTGTATTAAAGATTACTCATATCTCAATGACTCAATAGGATCCAATCGCGATGCTTTTAAAGCAGGCATTAGTCCCGAAAACAGTCCAACTAATAAACAAAGAATAATGCTAATTATAATCCATCCCCATGGTACTATAAAACCGGAATTGAAAACCAGGGATAAAATATTCCCGACCAAAATTCCCAATACAACACCTCCTATACCTCCTAGCACACCAATAGTTATCGACTCCATTAAAAACTGATTACGAATGGCTTTTTTATTGGCTCCAATAGCTTTACGAATTCCTATTTCTCTTGTTCTTTCAGTAACTGCAACCAACATTATATTCATCAATCCAATTGCGGCTCCAAATAAGGTTATAAAACCAATAACATTTGCTATAATGGTAACATTCGACAAGTTTTCAATTAACATCCGTGACAGATTATCACTCTTTGTAATATTAAAATTATTCTCATCAATTGTTTTCAATCGTCTAACCAATCTGAATGTTCCAGTTGCTTCATTAATTGCCGCATCTACCTGAGAAGGATTATTTGCTTTTACCTCCACTTTAAATGACATTTTAGGTCGGCTAAAATATTGTCTGACGGTGCTAACCGGAAGTAAAATAATATTGTCACTCTGTCCTCCGAAACCAGCCCCTTTTTCTTCAAGTACACCAATAACTTTATATCGTCCTGAAGCTAGGGAAACCACTTTATCTAAAGCACTTATTTTATTTGGAAATAGCTTTTTGTACAATACAGCACCTATCACAGCCACATTTCTGTTATCATCAATATCTTGTTTTAAAAATCCTCTACCCTCTTTAATTTTATGGCCTGATGTTGATATAAAATTTTCATCAATCCCCATAACCATTACATTAGGATTGGTTTTATTGGATTCTTGCTTTACTGTAGCATTACCGGATGCAACATATGAAATAGTGACAACTGCCGGAAATTCGAACAACTCTTTAAATTCAGTTGCTTCTTTATACGATATGTAGCTATAATTTTTAGTGCGATGACGTTTATTGCCAATTACAATATTTGAACCTCGGCTTTCAATTGTAAAAGAATTTGCACCCATACTGGTAAAATTGCTGGATATAGCAGTTTCGATAGATTTTACAGCAGTTAAAATACCTACTAAAGCGGTAATTCCAATAACGATAATTAAAATAGTTAAGATTGTTCGAAGTTTGTTGGACTTAATAGCACCAAATGCAATCTTAATATTTTCAATGAATAATCTTGAAACCATGTTGTAGGTTTGTTCTTAAATATTTTATAAATATAATAAAATGAAGTACACTTTAAACTTTTTACCTGTTATTTGGTTACTATTTAAACATGACAAAAAGCATAATAATTCTTTTTTTTGTTATTTTTGTTGTCTTCCAATTCTAAACAGAATCTAAAAAGATGTTTTAATTAACGTTTTATACTTAATCCTAAATCTGAAATACACATTTAGAAACATTAAAATAATATAATAGCTATGGCGTTTGACATTGACATGATTAAGAAAGTGTATGCCCAAATGGGGGAAAAAGTTGAAAAAGCTAGAACCATTTTGGATAAACCACTTACTCTTACTGAAAAAATCCTTTATGCCCATCTTGCTGATGAAGCGACAGAAGCATTTACCAGAGGTGAATCTTATGTAAATTTTAATCCTGACAGGGTTGCTATGCAAGATGCTACTGCTCAAATGGCATTGTTGCAATTTATGCAAGCCGGTAAAGATAAGACTGCAGTACCTTCTACTGTTCATGCAGATCACTTAATTCAGGCCAAAGTTGAAGCAGAGAAGGATTTAGCCACAGCTAAAGTTACAAACAAAGAGGTTTACGACTTTTTAAGCTCTGTTACTAACCGTTATGGTATCGGATTCTGGAAACCAGGAGCTGGTATTATTCACCAGGTTGTATTAGAAAACTATGCTTTCCCTGGAGGTATGATGATTGGAACAGATTCACATACTGTTAATGCCGGTGGTTTAGGTATGGTTGCTATTGGTGTTGGTGGTGCTGATGCCGTTGACGTAATGGCAGGAATGCCTTGGGAACTTAAGTTTCCGAAGCTAATTGGTGTAAAATTAACTGGTAAATTGAATGGCTGGACTGCACCAAAAGATATTATCTTAAAAGTTGCCGGTATTTTAACGGTTAAAGGTGGTACCGGTTGTATCGTTGAATATTTCGGCGATGGAGCTGAGTCTTTATCTTGTACAGGTAAAGGAACCATTTGTAATATGGGTGCTGAAATTGGTGCTACTACTTCTACATTTGGTTATGATGCATCAATGGAACGTTATTTAAGAGCTACAAACAGAGATGATGTTGCTGATGCAGCAAATGAGGTAAAAGATCTTCTTACTGCTGATGCTGAAGTATATGCAAATCCTGAGAAATATTTTGATCAGGTTATTGAAATTAATTTAGATGAGCTTGAACCACACTTGAACGGTCCTTTTACTCCGGATAAAGCTACACCAATTAGTCAAATGCGTGAAGAAGCTGATAAAAACGGATGGCCATTAAAAGTTGAAGTAGGTTTGATTGGTTCTTGTACAAACTCATCATATGAAGATATTTCTAAGGCTGCTTCTGTAGCTGAAGATGCAGTTAAAAAAGGCTTAAAAGCAAAAGCCGAATTCTCAATTACTCCGGGTTCTGAACAAGTGCGTTACACTATCGACCGAGATGGTATGGTAGATACTTTCAAGAAAATTGATGGTGTTGTATTTGCGAATGCTTGTGGACCATGTATTGGTATGTGGGCACGTTTGGGTGCTGAAAAGCAAGAGAAAAATACTATTGTACACTCTTTCAACAGAAACTTTGCAAAGCGTGCTGATGGTAATCCTAATACATTTGCGTTTGTAGGTTCTCCTGAATTAGTAACTGCTTTAGCAATTGCCGGTGATTTAGGTTTTAACCCTATTACAGATACATTGGTTAATGATAAAGGAGAAACTGTAAAATTAGAAGCTCCAACAGGTCATGAACTGCCTCCAAAAGGTTTTGACGTTGAAGATCCGGGATACCAAGCTCCTGCTGCTGATGGCTCTAATGTAGAAGTTGTCGTATCTCCAGACAGTAAAAGGCTGCAATTATTAACTCCATTTAAAGAGTGGGATGGTCAAAATATTACTGGTGCAAAACTTTTAATTAAAGCTGAAGGTAAGTGTACAACAGACCATATTTCAATGGCTGGTCCTTGGTTAACATACAGAGGACACCTTGATAATATCTCAAACAATATGCTTATCGGAGCTGTAAACAAGTTTAACGGCGAAACAAACAAAGTTAAATCACAGCTTACTGGCGAATACGGAGAAGTTCCTGCAACTCAAAGAGCTTACAAAGAAGCAGGAATCCCAACTGTAGTAGTTGGTGACCACAACTATGGTGAAGGTTCTTCAAGAGAGCATGCTGCTATGGAACCAAGACATCTTGGTGTTAGAGCAGTATTGGTAAAAAGTTTTGCTCGTATTCACGAAACAAACCTTAAAAAACAAGGTATGTTAGGTATAACTTTTGCCAACGAAGCTGACTACGAAAAAATTCAGGAAGACGATACTTTCAACTTTGTTGACCTTGTTGATTTTGCTCCAGGCAAACCATTAACTATTGAAGTAGTTCATGCTGATGGTTCAAAAGATTCTATCGTTGCTAACCATACTTACAACGCTCAACAAATTGAGTGGTTTAAAAATGGTAGTGCATTAAATTTAATTAAAAAGCAAAACGCTTAATTAATACGTTTGCTACACAATATTAAGGCTGTTCATTTTTTGGACAGCCTTTTCTTTTGCATCTAGCTATTAATATCAATCATTAAAATACCAAATCGCATATATGAACTTAGTAAAAATATACTTAAATAGAATTACTGGTATCATTATTACTGTTATAAATCTATTATGGACAGGACATTGGATCTGGCTATTTCACGATTATTATTTCACTAAAATATTATGGCTTTATATGTATCCAGACTGGGTATTGATTTTGAATATATCAATAGGACTAAGAGGTATTTACATTGGGTTCAGATTAATAAAAAACAATATCCATATTTTTAAGGCTTTATCCATTGTTATCACCCTGCTTATTTTAGGTTTATTTGTATCTTATTATGTTCCTAGCTAATTTAAAAAAATAGCCAAAAATATCACTCCATGAAGAATATGCTAATTATTGAATAACTGTAATTCAACCTCGAACATAACCAACAAATATTCCAAACCCTCGTGCGACAAGCCAGTAACGCGGCGTATATTTTCTCAAACAGAAGTGCAGGAAATAAAATACGAGGCGTAATTCATCTGAACAGAAGCGCAGGAAGCTTTCTACACCTCATTACTTGTTAAAACACTCGTGTTTGGATACAATTATTAGGCGTAGAAACCGTCCTGCAATCTGCAGCGACTTTTATATGAGATACTATTTTGCTCCTGCACGAGTGTTTGAAACATTTTCGGTTAAAAAACACATTTCAACAAGGTTGGTTATAAAAACAAAAAGGAGTTGCCGGACAAACCAACAACTCCTCATATATCTTAATGTATAAAATGATTATCTTAAAGATGCGCCAACTTCACGCTCCAGATTTTTAATCATACTACCCATTATTTTATCAATCTGCTTATCTGTTAACGTTTTATTTTCATCTTGTAAAATAAAGTTCACAGCATACGATTTTTTACCTGCTCCTAACTTTTCACCCTCATAAATATCAAATAAAGAAACACTCTTTAAAAGCTTCTTCTCTGTTTTTTGAGCTACTTCCTTAATTTGACCAAAAGTAATGTTTTTATCAACCAATAAAGCCAAGTCTCTACTTACTTCAGGATACTTTGGAATCTCTTTATAAATCACTTTTTGCTTACCTGCAACTTTTAATAAGTTATCCCAGTTAAACTCAGCAAAGTAAACAGTTTCCTTCATTCCAAAGGCTTTACACAATGCAGGACTCACAATACCAAAATCAACCAAATGAATTTTATTTTTAGTAGATAAGTTCATTCCTTCAACAAAAACATCATTCTCTACTTCTGTCTCTGCTAACATTGATTCAGGAATATTTAAACGTGTCATAATTTGATTTACAACAGCACGAATATCAGCAAAAGAAACTTTCCTTTCCTGAGCATTCCAGTTAGCAGCAATCATATTACCAGTTAAAAATAATCCTAATGAATGATGCTCTGTATATTTATCTAAAGAACCCTTTTCGCCTTTAGGATTATTCAGGCTGTAACAATTACCAAACTCAAATAATTTAAGATCAGCGTTTCTTCTGTTTACGTTATGAACCAAAGATTCTAATCCACCCATAATTAACGACTGACGCATTCCGCCTAAATCATTACTCAATGGATTAAATAAAGCAACTACATTTTTCTCCGGGTATTTAGTAAGATCAGCATAGAATCCTGGTTTTGTCAATGAGTTACACATAATCTCATTAAAACCTTGAGAAACCAATTGATTAGCTATAATGTTTTTTACCTTATGATCATCAGGCTTATCTGAATACACTAAAGTAGAATGAACAGCTTCCGGAATTTCAATATTGTTATATCCGTAGATTCTTAATATATCCTCAATTACATCAACTTCTCTTTGTACATCAACTCTGTATGGAGGCACTGACAATTTCATACCCACCTCATCTTCATTAAGAATATCCATTTCTAATGAGGTAACAATAGCTTTAATGGTTTCTTTAGAAAGATCTTTTCCGATTAAACGCAAAATATTTTTCCATTTTACATCCACTTCAAAATTAGCAATTGGCTCAGGATAGATATCTGTCACTTCAGATGAAATTGTTCCACCTGCAACTTCCTTTATCAACAAAGCCGCTCTTTTAAGAGCAAAAACTGTGATATTTGGATCAATACCTCTTTCAAAACGGAATGAAGCATCTGTACTTAAAGTATGACGTTTTGCTGTTTTACGAACATAAACAGGATTAAAATATGCACTCTCTAAAAATACTTTAGTTGTAGTATCCTTAACCCCACTCTTACTTCCACCAAAAACACCTGCAATACACATTCCTTCTTCTGCATTACAAATCATCAAGTCCTTATCAGAAAGTTCTCTTTCTAAATCATCAAGAGTTGTGAATTTTGTTTTTTCAGGAAGTGTTTTAACAATTACTTTATCGCCTTTGATTTCAGCTCCATCAAATGCGTGTAATGGCTGACCTAATTCGTGTAATACGTAATTAGTAACATCAACCACATTATTAATTGGAGATAAACCAATCAGTTTTAATTTATTCTTTAACCAATCAGGAGAATCCTGTACCGTAACACCAGAAATAGTAACGCCACAATATCTTGGACAAGCCTCTTGATTTTCTACAATCACCTCAACAGGGTAATCATTATTCTCTACTTTAAAATCATCAATAGAAGGTAAAGTTAAAGTAACATCCTGACCATTTGATTTTAAATAAGCAGCTAAATCTCTTGCCACACCATAATGAGATGCACTATCCACACGGTTTGGAGTTAAGTCTACTTCAAAAACAACATCAGTTTCTACCTTAAAATATTCTTTGGCAGGAGTTCCTACCTGAACATCTGCTGGTAAAACCATAATACCATCATGACTATTTCCTAAACCAATCTCATCCTCAGCACAAATCATTCCCTGAGATTCTTCGCCTCTGATTTTTGATTTTTTGATAGTAAAGCTTTCATCACCATCATAAAGCACTGTACCAACTGTAGCAACCACAACTTTTTGTCCTGCTGCAACATTAGGTGCTCCACATACAACAGGCAGAATGTTATCACCACCTACATTAACAGTAGTTTTACTTAGCTTATCAGCATTTGGATGTCTTTCGCAAGTCAACACTTCACCAATTACCAATCCTTCTAAACCACCCTTAATAGATTGAACTTCTTCTATTCCACCTACTTCAAGACCGATATCTGTCAATATCTTTGACACTTTTTCTGCCTCAATATCAATATTTAAATAATTTTTAAGCCAGTTGTATGAAATTTGCATTTGTAATGATTTTGATTAACCTTAAACAAGGAATATAACTATTCAAAAACACATTCTTATACAGAATATTATTTTGAGCCAACAAAAGTAATTATTTTGATATCAAGTACCGAATTTTTGTGAATTAAAGATGATATGTTCTATGGTATAAATTTTGTAAACATGGAATCTCCCCTTAAAAACTTTAAATGGAACAAGATGAATGAGCATTTTGCACTATATTTTCAAAGATTCTGAGAAAGACTATCTATATTTGAGTTCTAATTAAAATCAACACTATCGTGAACAAAGAAAAACCGGTTATACTTGTCACAAACGATGATGGAATACAGGCTAAAGGAATTTTAACCTTAGCTGATACATTAAAAAAATTTGGTAAAGTGATTGTGGTTGCTGCTGACAAATCATTCTCGGCTATGTCGCACGCCATTACAGTAAAGGATCCTTTACGATTAAAAGATAAAGGCGAAAAAGATGGTATACATTTCTATCAAACCAATGGAACACCTGCCGATTGCGTAAAACTTGCATTACATTTTATATTAAAGCATAAACCGGATTTAATTGTTTCCGGAATCAACCATGGAACAAACAGCTCAACAAGCGTTCATTACTCAGGAACACTGGGAGCTGCAAGAGAAGGCTGTTTAAATGGAGTTCCTTCCATTGGTTTTTCATTACTCAACCATGATGCCGATGCTGATTTTAGTGAAAGCGTTAATGTTGTAAAATCAGTAGTATCTGAAGCATTAAAGAACGGTATCTCGAAAGATACTTTTTTAAATGTTAACATTCCAGATTCTAAAAAACTTGCAGGTATCAAGCATTGCAGACAAGGGAAAGGTAAATGGGTTGAAGAATTTGTTGAAAGAGAAGATCCCAGAGGTGAAAAGTACTATTGGCTTACCGGTCACTTTAAAAATCTTGAACCGGAAGCAACAGATACTGATGAATACTTTTTAGATAATAATTATGCTACTGTAGTTCCTTGTAAAATTGACATTACTGATTTTGATAATTTAAAAAACGAAATTAATTATGCCTTGTAAATGTAATAAGTTATACATTGGATTAATCATTGGTCTGATTCTACCGGTTATTACTTCCTGGTTAATTTTTTATTTCCGCTTTGGAAATTCTCTTAGCCTGAATGAATTTATACAAGGATTAGTTCAAGCTCATGGTTTCACAAAACTACTTAGCGTAAGTGTTTTGCCTAATTTAGCTATTTTCTTAATTGCAATTAAACTGGATCGATTACTGGCTGCAAGAGGTATTGTTACAGCTACTTTACTATATGCAATAGCTGTTATTGTATTAAGATTCGTGTTATAATCATTTCATTTTCATTAATGATTTATTTAACAAGATAAAATAATCAATCATATCATAAGAATAATACAAAAGCAGAAAGTAGCAAAGTCAATCAGTCTTTCGTATTTATTCTTTCGTCTTTATACTAATTAAAACAAATGAAGTACTACATAATAGCAGGAGAGCCTTCAGGTGATTTACATGCCTCCAACCTAATGAAATCATTAATTAAAGAAGACAATGAATATGATTTCAGATTTTGGGGTGGAGATTTAATGAAGCAAGTTGGAGGAGAAATGGTTCGTCATTATAACGAAACTGCTTTTATGGGAATTAAAGAGGTAATTGTTAACCTCAAGAAAATAAAAGCCAACTTCAAACTATGTAAGTCTGATCTTATAAATTACAACCCGGATGTTTTAATATTAGTTGATTATCCCGGGTTCAATTTACGAATGGCTGAATACGCACACAAAAAAGGAATAAAAGTCTATTATTATATTTCACCAAAAATATGGGCATGGAAAACAGGCAGGGTAAAAAAGATTAAAGCCTTTGTTGATAAAATGTATACCATTCTCCCATTTGAAACAGACTTTTATAAAAAGTATGATGTTCCGATTGACTATGTTGGCAATCCTGTTTTAGATGCCATACACAACAGGCCTCATAAAGATGAAGACCTTGAGTCCTTCAAACAAAGAAACAAATTGGATAACAGACCGATTGTAGCATTGTTAGCCGGCTCAAGACAACAAGAGCTAAATAATGTGCTACCGGTAATGCTTAGTACAATTAAGCATTTCCCTAACTATCAATTTATAATTGCCGGAGCTCCATCTTTTACTATTAAAGATTACGAACCATTTATTAAAGATAATGATGTACAAGTTATTTTTAATGAAACATACGAATTAGTACAACAAGCCCAAGGTGCTTTAGTAACATCAGGAACTGCGACGCTTGAAACAGCATTATTAGATTGTCCTCAGGTGGTTTGTTATAAAATGTGGGGAGGTAAAACCATAACTAAATTTGTAAAACGCTTTATACTTAAAGTACAATACATATCGCTGGTAAACCTGATTGTAAATAAAGAGGCCGTTAAAGAAATCATTCAGGATGATTTAAACGAGATAAACGTAAAAAATGAATTGGATAAATTATTAAATAATCAGGATTATAGAATTAGTATATTTAATGATTATAACCAACTACATAAGATAATGGGAGAACCGGGAAGCAGCGACAAAGCTGCAAAACTTATGGTTCAATCGTTAAAATCATAAAACACTACTAATACCTTTTTATTATATGTGGAGTTTATATAAAAAAGAAATCGCATCGTTTTTCAGTAGCATTACCGGCTACCTGGTAATTGGAGTCTTTATAGTAATTACAGGATTATTTTTATGGGTTATCCCTGGTCAGATGAATATCTTGTTTGGAGGATATGCCTCATTAGAATCCTTATTTTACCTGGCACCCTGGTTATACTTATTTTTAGTACCTGCTGTAACCATGAGGTTATTTGCAGAAGAAAAAAGAACCGGCACTATTGAGCTTTTATATACCAGACCAATTAGCGAATTACAAATAGTTTTAGCCAAATATTTTGCAGGTGTAAGCTTAGTTGTCATTAGTTTAATTCCTACATTAATTTACCTGTATTCTGTTGCTCAATTAGGTAATCCTGTTGGAAATATTGATTACGGAGGAACATGGGGGTCCTTTATTGGTCTATTCTTTTTAGCTGCCATATATGTTGGAATAGGTACATTTTGTTCTTCATTATCCGACAATCAAATTGTAAGTTTTGTACTAGCAGTATTGCTATCTTTTGTGTTTTATTATGGATTTGAATCACTATCAGAAATAGTAAGCTCTAATCAACTTAAATCATCTATTGTCTTTATGGGAATTGATGATCATTATCAATCCATTAGCAGGGGAGTTATTGATTCAAGAGATATATTGTATTTCCTTAGTGCAATATCCATATTCGTTTATGCTACACGACTTATTTTAATCAGTAAAAAATGGTAATCTGTTATGTCTAAAAACATTAAACATAAAATATTACGTCAATCAATAATACTTATTGTTGCTGTCATTGGAATTAACTATATAGCTTCTGACTGGTTTTTCAGATTGGATTTAACAAGTGAAAAAAGGTACTCTCTTTCTGACAATACAAAAAACCTTTTTGAACACTTAAATGAAGATATCAACATAACAGTTTATCTGGAAGGAGACTTAAATGTTGGTTTTAAAAAGTTATCAAAAGCTACATACGAACTCCTCAATGAATTAAAAGTTTATGGAGGAAATAACATCAGCTATACTTTTGTTGATCCTTCATCTGGAGGTATTAATGAGAAAAAGAAAATTCAAGAGGATTTACAGAAATTAAACCTTAGTCCGCAAAGTGTTTTTGAAAAGAAAGAAGACGGTAGAAATTCTACTTCGTACGTTTACCCGTATGCCGTAGTAAATTACAATGATTATCAACTACCCATTAATCTTTTAGAAAACATCAAAGGTTATTCTGGTGCAGAAAACCTTAACAAGTCGATTGAAAGCCTTGAATACAAATTTACTGATGCAGTAAGAAGGTTAACACTTAATGAGAAAATTAAAATAGCCTTTTTGGAAGGTCATGGAGAACTTGATGAATTAGATGTTTTAGATATTACCGATCATCTTTCACAATACTACCAGGTTGACAGAGGTGTATTAGGATCTGATCCTACAATTTTAAATCCTTACAAAGCAATCATTATTGCCAAGCCACAAAAGAAATTTAGCGAGAGTGATAAATTTATCATCGACCAATATGTTATGAATGGCGGTAAAGTGCTATGGTTGGTAGACGCTGTTAATATTACAGTTGACAGTTTAAGAAAAACCAGTGAAACAATAGGACTATATAGTGATATAAATTTAGATGACCAGTTATTTAAATATGGAATTAGAATTAATCCTGTTTTATTGCAAGACGTTCAGGCTTCTATGATTCCAGTAACTGTTTCTGACGGAGGAAAACCGAAAATTGTACCTGCTCCATGGCTATACAATCCTTTATTGACTCCTCTACCCCAACATTCTATTTCTAAAAATCTGAATGCTGTAAAAGGGGAATTTGTCAGTTCGATAGATACTGTTAATAGTCAGTTACCTTTAAAAAGAGACATTCTTTTACAGACTTCCAGTTATACAAAATCAGATCAGATACCGGTTTTTGTATCATTGAATTTCGTTAACGAGAAACCAATTCAAAAAGAGTTTAATCAATCAAATTTACCAGTTGCTGTAGTTGAAGAGGGTGTATTTCCTTCTGTATTTCAAAACAGGATGATCCCAGAAGGCATAAATGCAGGATCTAAAAAAATTAAATCAGAGAGTGTTCCAACCAAAATGATATTTGTTGCTGATGGAGATATCATCAAAAACAAGGTGAGGTTTAAAAGTACCAATCCACAAATTTTACCTTTAGGTTATGATGAACTAACTAAAGAAAACTTTGGCAATAAAGACTTTATTTTAAATGCAGTAAACTACCTGTGCGATGATGAAGGCTGGATGGAATTAAGAGCGAGAAGCTATACACTAAGATTATTAGATAAGAATAAAGTATCTAATGAATCTTTTAAATGGAAATTAATAAATTTATTACTTCCTATATTATACATCTTACTAATAGCGCTAATTGTATTTATCTATAGAAAAATTGCATATACAAAATAGAATTAAATGAATTTTTTATTGGTTTAAGCCTATTTTAAACAGCAGTTTTTTGATATATTTGATAACACAAAGCTTTGATTTTAAACCGTGTTTATTAATTTGTAATAACTACATATTTATTATTTTGGTATAGTCAAAGATTTAGCTTATTATTACCAAGATTAATTTTAAAGAAAGTAAAATTTTAAATAGTAATACAATGAAATTTGTTGTTTCAAGTTCTGAACTCCTTTATCATTTACAGGCTGTAAGTCGTGTTGTAAGCAGTAAGAGTACTATTCCTATTTTGGAAAATATCTTATTTGAATTAGAAAGTGGGAAATTAACAATTACAGCTTCTGATCTGGAATCTACAATGGTAACTTCCATGAATCTTGATAATACAGAAGGTGAGGGTGCTATTGCATTACCTGCAAAAATTTTACTTGATACATTAAAGAAATTCCCTGAACAACCAATTACTATTGACATCAATTTAGATTCAAGGGCAGTAAATATTGTTACTGATAAAGGTAAATTTAGTGTTGTTGGTTTAAGCGGTGACGAGTTCCCTGAAATTCCACAAATTGATGGTGATAAATCTTCTCGTCTTCAATTACCTGCGTCATTAGTTTTAGCTGGTATTAATAAAACATTATTTGCTACAGCTGACGATGAACTTCGTCCGGTTATGAATGGAATTTTAATTGAGATGTCACCTGAGAATTTAACTTTTGTGGCTAGTGATTCGCATAAGTTAGTTCGTTATCAGAGAACTGATGCTACTACTGAATTTTCATCGTCATTTATTTTACCTAAAAAGCCTGCTTCATTTTTAAAGAATGTTCTTGTAAAAGAAGATGGTGACATTAGCATTGAGTTTGATGATAAAAATGCTTATTTCCAAATGGAGAACCATAAGTTGGTTTGTCGTTTGGTTGAGGGTAATTACCCAAGCTACAATGCAGTTATTCCTCAAGATAATCCAAATAAGATCATCATTAATCGTCAGGATGTTGTAAACACATTAGGTCGAGTATCTTTATTCTCTAATCAGGCAAGCAACCTTGTTAAACTAACAATTGATGGTGACGAGTTAATGGTATCAGCTCAAGATATTGACTTCTCTATTTCTGCTTATGAAAAACTAAGCTGTCAATACGATGGAGATTCAATTGAAATTGGTTTTAAATCTGCATTTTTAGCTGAAATCCTTGATAATATTTCTTCTGAAGAAGTAGTGATGGAGTTAGCAGATCCAGCACGAGCTGGAATTTTCTTACCATTGGAAAAAGATGGTCCTGAAGATGAGTTAATGTTATTAATGCCGATGATGATTAATGCATAATATTAAAAATATCATATGCTAAAAGGAGTCTATTAGGCTCCTTTTTTTGTTTACAACCAACTTCAAAATCATTCTTGTAAAATTAATATAAAAACAATCTAAATTACTAGTTAAACCAATGTACACGGACGATTTTTAGTATATTCAACCCCATTGTTAAATAAGCAAAATAAACAAATAGAATAACCATGAATAGTTTAAAAGGAACAAAAACCGAACAAAATTTATTAAAAGCTTTTGCTGGTGAATCTCAAGCTCGAATGAGATACAACTATTTTGCTAAGCAAGCAAAAAAAGAAGGTCTTGAGCAAATTGCTGCTATTTTTGAAGAAACTGCAGAAAATGAAAAAGAACATGCAAAGCGTTTCTTTAAATTTCTAGAAGGAGGAATGGTAGAAATTACAGCATCTTATCCTGCAGGAAAAATTGGTACTACTCTTGAAAACCTAAAAGCTTCTGCTGAAGGAGAAAATGAAGAGTGGACAGAATTATATCCTGAATTTGCTAAAATTGCAGAAGAAGAAGGTTTTAAAGAAGTTGCTGTTGCTTTTAAATTAATTGCAAAAGTTGAAGAAGCTCACGAAAACAGATACAGAACACTTTACGAAAACTTAGAAAGTGGAAAAGTATTTGAAAGAGAAGGTAAAGTAATCTGGAAATGTAGAAACTGTGGATATTTACACGAAGGTACAAAGGCTCTAAAAAATTGTCCTGCTTGTTTACATCCTCAATCATACTTTGAAATTAAAGAGACAAATTATTAATAAAAAAAGGTTCCAAATTGGAACCTTTTTTTTTTATTTATCTAAACCTAACTTTCGTGCTTTCATTTATCCAGGATCCGATCGTATAAACCTCCCCTTCATTTAATCCATGAAAAAATCCGGTTTCTTTATCAGGTAAATATTTTGAGTACAATGCTATTTGTTTATTTGCCTCTTCTTCACAATCCTCATCCAATTCTTTTGCTTTCTTAAACTTATCTAAAGCAGTCCAATATACAGTGGAGTGGGCAAAATCATCCTCTCCATATTTTTTACTTTCTGCAGCATATATATTACCAATTAACATATATGGTTTACCCCAATCCCCTTTAAAAGAAATTGCTTTTCTTGCCAAATCTCGTGCTTGCTGGTAATTCTTAAAATGAGCAAATTCAAGCGCAGCTAACTCATAATACAACCCTGATGTCTGATTATTATCCTGACTATTTTCAATCGCCTTATTATAATATTCACGAGCTTTATCAAACTCCTGCTTTTTAACAAACATTTTAGCTAATTGATGTGCAGCTTCACTTGTTGGATTTAATGCATAGTTCTTTTCAACTACTTGATAATATAGTGAGGATTCGGTACAACCTAATTTATCAAGTAAATTTACAATTCTACTTGTATTACTTGAGTTATTAGTATCACTCAAAAACTGATCATTTAAAAAAGGCTCAATTGAGGCACAATCCCCTGCTCCACTTTTAACAAGTAACTCTTCACATTCATTTCTTACGGTTTGCTTCTTCTCCTTTTGATCCTTATCAGCTTTTGCTATCTGACTTTCTAGAACTTGTGATACAGCTAAAAAATCATTCAAAAATTGCATTCCTTCAATATTTCCATTTGCAAATAAACTAGATGACGTTTTTAACCAATTAAATAAAACCACATCCTCTGATTTATCTCCCATCAACTCAAAAGACAATTTAAAATCCTCATAAGCCAATTTCATTGCCTCCTCATTTCCTCTTTTGTATTTTACAAGATCAAGAGCTTTTCGACCTCTAATCCATCCTTCCGGATATTTGCTATGCTTTCCAAAGTATTTTATTCTTTGATCATAAATCATCATAATAGTATCTACCACTTCATTTTGACGTTCCTGAGTTTTTGCAACTTTATAATAATGATCATAAAGTTTTACTCCATCAGAATACAAACGAGTTGCAGCATCAGGACAATGATCAAACATATACTTCCATGAATCAAGTGTATAATCATACATTTTCTTTTTTAGGTTTAGCACATAAATAGAATAATGTTTTAAACATTCAACACTATCTTTCTCTGATTTAGATGTATTTTCATTTGAATTTGCATAAGATCCCATGGAGAGTAAAAAGGCAAAAAAGACAACTAGTGATTTCTTCATATCATTTAATTTTACACTATTAATATTATAAAATATATTTTCCTATTTAACTAAGCCTGCGAATTCAAGCTCTATGCCATAACACATTAAAGGCTGATATAATGACAATTAAGCAATTACAATCAAAAAGAACAGATAATTATTTCGTTCAGATTTGTTCAGGGTATGTTCATAATCGTACAGAATATTAAATGAAAATGATTAAATTATATTTGTATAAAATAAGCTTAAATATAATCATGGATTCAATCATTAGTTTTTTCATCAATCAGGTTAGTAAATACAACGACAATCCACTTTTATGGGAGAAAAAGGAAGGTACCTACAAGTCCTCTAGTTATAGTGAAGTATCAAAAATGGTTGAAAAAGCAGCAATCGGATTCTCTTTATTAGGAATAACTCATAAAGAAAAAGTCGCACTTTTATCCGAAGGGCAAAATCTATGGTTAATTAGTGAATTAGCAGTTCTAAGTAACAGAGCCATTACAGTTCCTTTATCTGTAAAACTTGAAGCTGATAATGACTTATTATTTAGATTAAATCACTCTGAATCAAGATTTATCATTATTTCAGAAAATCAATTACCTAAAATTAGAATCCTAAAAAAAGAACTTCCTCTTGTTGATAAAATCATTGTAATCACTAACGATATTAAACTTGAGGAAAATGAAATAAGCATTTATCAAATAATTGAAAATGGACGCGAACTTCTGAAAGATAATCCCAATGCGTACAATGAATTAACTAAAAATGTTCTACCTGAAGATATTGCTACTATAACATACACTTCAGGAACAACATCGCAACCCAAAGGGATAATGCTTACGCAAAGAAACTATACTGCAAATGTCAAACAAGCTTTTAGTTATATAGATATTCCCGAGTACTATAAAACACTTGTTATACTACCATGGGATCATGCATTTGCGCATACAGCCTCTCTTTATGCCTTCATGTACAAAGGAGCAAGTATTGCGAGTGTTCAAACTGGTAAAACAACATTGGAAACACTTAAAAATATAGGACAAAATATTAAGGAAGTTAAACCCCACGTCTTAATGAGTGTACCTGCATTAGCCAAAAATTTCAAAAAAAGTATTGAAAACGGAATTGAACAAAAAGGGAAAGTAATTTCTTCTCTATTTAAGTATTCTTTAAAATTATCTATCTGGTACAATGGTGATGGAACCAATAAGGGAGCTGGCATAAAAAGTATTGCATCACCATTAGTTTGGGCATCTAAACATTTTATTTTCAATAAGATTAAAGACAATTTTGGTGGCAATTTAAAATTTTTCATTGGTGGTGGTGCATTGCTAGACATTGATCTCCAGCAATTTTTTTATGCCATTGACATTCCTATGTACCAAGGCTATGGTTTGAGCGAAGCATCTCCTATAATTTCAGCTAACACACCAAAACACCATAAACTAGGTTCATCCGGCAAAGTGGTAAATAATCTAAAAATTAAAATTTGTGATTCAGAAGGGCAACCATTGTCTCCTTTTCAGTTAGGAGAGATTGTGATAAAAGGAGAAAATGTTATGAATGGATACTGGAAAAATCCAGAAGCAACATCAGAAACTATAAAAGAAGGGTGGTTATATACAGGAGATCTTGGATATCTTGACAACGACAACTATTTATATGTCAAAGGTCGATTTAAAAGTTTACTAATCGGCTCTGACGGAGAAAAATATAGTCCGGAAGGAATTGAAGAAGCAATTATTGATCACTGTCCTTCAATAGATCAAATAATGCTTTACAACAACCAAAATGCATATACGATTGCTATTATTGTCCCAAATATTAGTAAAGCCAATTCCATAATTAAAACCAAAACAGAAGAGGAAATTAAGAAATACATCAATCATATAAATAAAGAAATCCTGGAATTTAAAACAGGAGGAAAATTGGAAAATATGTTTCCGCAACGTTGGTTACCTTCTACTTTTGCAATAGCATTTGAACCTTTTTCGGAACATAACAAATTAATCAATAGCACTATGAAAATGGTTAGAGATAACGTTACATCACTATTTAAAGAAGAGATTAACAATTGCTATTCAACGGAAGAAAAAAAGATAATTAACAAAAATAATGTTATTAATTTCACAAGACTACTTGAACAGAATAGTTAAAGTAAAAAATTAATACATTACCCTGAGTTTTTCATTGATTAATGAAATAATATTAAAAAATATATAGTTTATAAGCTGCTGTAATATTTTAAATTTTATTTTTGCATATATATATTATTAAATAGTATATTAAGTGAGTAAATTAAAGCATAAAACAATAGGCAAATCTGTTAGTATTTAAAACACATTTTTACTTTTTCCAAGTTCATGTATTTTAGTTATATCAGAAATAAATTATGTTTTATTAAACATTTAATCATTTATTTGCGTATTAAACTTGTTCAATAAATTAATTTAAATGCAACAATACCTTAAAAAGGCACTTTTTGCTAGCATATTATTATACCTTACAACCTCTTCTTTTGGTCAATATTACAAAAAGAGTAAGTTCCTGGAGGGATTTAAAATTCAACCTAAGGTTGGATTTAATATGTTTTATGGTGATTTAGTTTCTGAAAAAAGGACTAAGTATACATTAGGTATAGCTGCTGAAAAAGAATTAAATACATACTTAAACGCCAGAATTGATTTTAACTATGGTTCTATGCAAGGAACTCAGTTATATTCTCCCGATATGGCTTATGCTACCTTTGAGAACTCCTATATACATTTAAATTTAGGTGCCACATTCAGACCTTTAGATTTAGCATACGGACTATTTAAGCAGAGAAGAATAAATCCTTATGTAATTGGTCAAATTGGTTTTATGCCATTTTCTGCAACAGAATACTGGGGGTCTGCAGGAAAAGGAGAAGAAGGTTCAATATGGAGGGAAGTCAGCGAAATGGCTCCAACTATTTCAATTGGAGGAGGTGCTGGTATTTTTATTAATTCTCGAGTTAGTATTAATATAGAATTAATTCCATCATATTCTTTTAACGACAGACTTGATGCTCATGATGTTTGGTACAAAGGTGAATTAAACGATCCTAAAACACCAGAAAATACTGTACAAACAGATGGTAATGATTTCTTTTATGTTGGAACAATAGGTGTAAGTTATTTATTTAGTGATTCCAGATGGAAAAACTCTCCGAAATACAACAGAAAAGCATACTTAAGAACACGAAGTTTGTATAAAGTTTCCAAGAAAAAGATTAAGCGCCCAAGCAGACCTAAACGTAGAAGATTTTAAAACATAATATTTCAAGGCTCTTTTAATTTTAAAGAGCCTTTTTTAATTTTAGGAATCCAAACTCCCGACCTTAATAATCACGTCTCTAACAAACATTGATATGGATTTTAAGATTATTTCAGATTACAAACCAACTGGAGATCAACCTACAGCTATAAAGCAATTATCCCAAGCCATAGAGGAAGGGACTCCATATCAAACACTTTTGGGTGTTACAGGATCAGGAAAAACTTTTACTATTGCAAATGTTATTGAAAAGATTCAGAGGCCCACTTTGGTTCTAAGTCACAATAAAACCTTGGCAGCTCAGTTATATGGAGAGTTTAAAAATTTCTTTCCTGATAATGCTGTTGAGTATTTTGTTTCCTATTATGATTATTACCAACCAGAAGCATATTTACCTGTAACCGATACTTATATTGAGAAGGATCTCTCAATCAACGATGAAATTGAAAAACTACGCTTAAGTGCCAGTTCAACTCTTTTATCCGGACGTAGAGATGTTATTGTTGTTTCTTCGGTTTCTTGTCTTTATGGTATTGGAAATCCTGAAGATTTTCATGCTAACGTAACACATCTAGAAGTTGGCATGGAAATAGGAAGAAATCAACTACTTCGTCAATTAGTAGATAGTTTATATTCAAGAAATGAAGTTGAATTTAACAGAGGAAACTTTAGAGTTAAAGGGGACAATGTTGAAATATATCCTGCTTATGCTGACGATGCGTATCGAATTGGTTTTTGGGGTGATGAAATTGAAGAAATTACAGTCTTTGATCCTATTAGCGGAACAACTATAGCACAAAGAGACAACATCCTTATTTATCCAGCCAATCTATTCGTTACAACAAAAGAAAGAACCCAACTAGCTATTAGAATGATTCAGGATGAGTTAATGGAACAAATTACTTATCTGAAAGATATAGGAAAACATATTGAAGCCAAAAGACTTGACGAAAGAGTAAACTATGATCTTGAAATGATCAGGGAACTTGGATATTGCCCTGGGATTGAAAATTATTCAAGATTTTTTGACGGAAGAGAAAAAGGAACAAGACCTTTCTGTCTTCTTGATTATTTTCCAGATGATTTTTTAATGGTAATTGATGAAAGCCATGTTACAGTGCCTCAAATTAGAGCTATGTATGGAGGTGACAAATCTAGAAAAGAAACTTTAGTTGAACATGGATTTAGATTACCAGCAGCAATGGATAACAGACCTTTGCAGTTTGAAGAATTTGAAGATATTGTTAAATCTGCAATTTATGTTAGTGCCACTCCTGCTGATTATGAAATTGAAAAGAGTGAAGGAGTTATAGTTGAGCAAGTAATTAGACCGACAGGGCTAATTGATCCAATGATTGAGGTTAGGCCTAGTCTAAACCAAATTGATAATTTACTTGAAGAAATTAGGATTAGGATTGAAAAAAGAGAAAGAGTATTAGTAACTACTTTAACAAAAAGGATGGCTGAGGAATTATCTGCTTATCTTAAAAAATTGGATATTAGTTGCGAATACATACACTCCGATGTAGATACCTTGACCAGAGTTGAAATAATGGAAAACCTTAGAAAGGGTATCTTTGATGTATTAATAGGAGTAAATCTACTTCGAGAGGGTCTTGATTTACCAGAGGTTTCGCTAGTTGCCATATTAGATGCTGATAAGGAAGGATTTCTACGTTCCGAAAGATCTCTTACACAAACAGCAGGAAGAGCAGCAAGAAACATTAATGGTTTTGTAATTATGTATGCAGATACAATTACTAAATCAATGCAAAAAACAATTGATGCGACTAACCATAGAAGAGAAAAGCAACTTAAATATAATACAGATCATGGCATTACTCCTCAACAAATAAATAAGAAACAAACCAACATACTAAATAAAGCTGTTGAAGAAAACGCATATATTGAACCTGATCATGTTGAAATTGCCGCTGATCCTGTTATTGAATATATGAGTAAACCTGCACTAGAAAAAGCAATTGAGAAAGCTAAAAAATCTATGCAGAAAGCTTCAAAAAAATTAGATTTTATTACTGCAGCTCAATACAGAGATGAGATGTTTAAACTTCAGGAATTACTTAAGAAATCAAATAAATAAAAAAGGAACTCAAACAGAGTTCCTTTAATCCATATTGTAAAATTACGAATATTACTTTTCCATTTCTTTATAAACAAGAGCACTAGCTCCAACAATCGCAGCATCTCCACAATCTAATTTAGAAGGTAGAATGGCAATTTTATCTTTAAAAATAGGAAGTAAATGCTCTTCCATACTTTCTTTAGTTGGCTTGAAAATATAATCACCTGCGGCAGTAGGGCCTCCAAACAAGAAAATTGCTTCAGGACTTAAATGATGAACAGTATCAGCTAATCCTTGACCTAAATATTTTCCAGTTAATTCAAATACTTCAAGAGCCACTTTATCACCTTGTTCTGCAGCGTCAAAAATTGCTTTAGAATCCAATTCTTTAAATGATTTTGTAGCCAATAAACTATCTGCAGCGTTATATTTTGCTAACAACTCAAAAGCTGTTCTCTTCATTCCCGGAGCTGAGCAATAAGCCTCTAAGTGACCTTTTGATCCACAACCACATAATCTTCCACCCGAAATTAATGTAGTATGACCACACTCGCCTGCAAAACCATCATGTCCATAAACAAGGTCACCGTTTACAACCAAACCGCTACCAACGCCTGTACCAAGAGTGTACATCACAAAATTCTTCATACCTTTTGCGCCACCATAAATCATTTCTCCTATAGCTGCTGCATTTGCATCATTTGTCAATGCAAGGTAATCCAATTCCGGGAATCTCTTTTTTAATAATTCAACAACAGGAACAACTCCCTTAAATGATAAGTTTGGAGCATATTCTATTGTTCCTTGATAATAATTTCCATTTGGAGCTCCAACTCCGATTCCAAGTACAGTAAGGATTTCTTCAGTTGAGTTTAACAACTTACGAATAGCAGTAGCTAAATCATCCATATACTTATCTATATCACCATGATCTGGTGTTGGAATAGAGTCTTTTGCAATTACTTTTCCAGCTTCATCAACAATTCCGATAGCTGTGTTAGTACCACCTATATCAACTCCAACAGATACTTTTTTCATTTTACTTATTTTACTGGTTTTACATCTTAATTAATTATTAAGCACAGGCATGCCAAATGTATAAAAAAAAGCTGGGCTTTAAAATAAAAAAAAGGTAAGCTAATTGAATAATACAATCAACTTACCTTCAGGGGTAAAAAGCAACTTCTTTATAATATTTTTATTTTTTCCAAACGTTTTCCATTTCTTCCAAAGATTTTCCTTTAGTCTCTGGAACCATCTTCCACACAAATACTGCAGATAAAATACTCATGATTCCATAAAACATATAAGTAGCTCCACCACTAAATTCCATCATGGCAGGATAAGTTGAAGAAATAAAGTAATTGGCTGCCCATTGAGCAGCTACAGCTATAGCAATAGCTTTCCCACGTATTTTATTTGGAAAAATCTCTCCAATTAACACCCAACATATTGGCCCCCAACTCATCATAAAAGATGCTGTATACACTATAATAAATACAAGAGTGCTAATTCCTATTACTTCGAAAAATGAAAGCATTCCGATGGCTACCATTCCGATGGCCATACCTACCGAACCAGTAATTAACAATGGCTTTCGCCCCCATTTATCAACAGTTAAAATTGCAACAACAGTAAACACCACATTTACTAATCCCATTACAATTGTTTGAAGCATTGAAGCATCTTTTGCAGCTCCCATACTTTCAAAAATACGAGGAGCATAATATAAAGCAACATTAATCCCTACAAATTGCTGAAAAACAGACAGTAGAATCCCTATTATTATAACAATTTTTCCATATGACAAAAGATTAGCTGAAGATTTTTGAACAGTACTTTTTATTTCTTGTAAGATATTTTTAGCAGCTTCAACGCCATTGATTTTTTCTAGTATTGCTAATGCTTTCTCATCCTGTCCTTGCATTGCCAGATAACGTGGAGTTTCAGGAACCAACAGTAGTAATAATCCGAAAATTCCAGCAGGTATTGCTTCTGACATAAACATATAACGCCATCCTGTAGAATTAATCCAATCTAACGTTTGACCTTTTGCGATTGACCAGTTTACAAAATAAACAACCAACATTCCAAAAATAATAGCAAATTGGTTAAATGAGATTAATCTACCGCGAATATGAGCTGGAGCTATTTCACTTATATACATAGGGCTTATTGCAGAAGCTAATCCAACACCAATACCTCCGATAATTCTATAAAAATTAAACATATACAAAAGCCCCATTGTAGCTTTTCCTTGTTCAAAAAATAAAAATTCAGGTTGTCCTGATCCTAAAGCTGAGATAAAAAATAAAACAGCTGCAATTATTAATGAAATCCTGCGACCATATTTTGCGGCCAACAGTCCAGAAATGGCACCGCCAATAATACATCCAATAAGTGCACTGGATACAGTAGCACCATGGGCAAAAGAGCTTAAATCTAAACCATTTATCAAAAATGCCTGAATAGATTTTTCTGCACCAGATATTACAGCCGTATCATATCCAAATAACAATCCGCCAAGAGTAGCAACAAGCGTTAACAGGATAATATAGGCCAAGTTGTTTCCTTCTTTCATAGGTGAATATTTTGAAATAAGTAGATTAACAAGGTTTTTAATTTATTAGGGAAGAATTTGGTTTTTATTGTGTATAGTTTTAAAGAAGTATCCCCGACGCCAGGGAATGCGTCGGGAAATATTTGTCTTAAAAATAATTCTACAAATACCAGTTAAGAATTTGTTCGAATAGCTCTTGTTTACCACTCTTTGGAGTTGGCTCACCAACCTCTTTACCAATCTTATATAGATCTTCAAGAGTTAATTTTCCTGCTGCAAATTCAGCACCTTTACCTGAATCAAATGAAGCATAACGCTCATTTCTCATTTTGAAATAATCAGATTCAGTAGTAATTCTGTCTGCAATAACTAATGCACGAGCAAATACATCCATACCTCCAATATGAGCAATAAATGCATCTTCCATATCAGTTGAGTTACGACGAACTTTTGCATCGAAGTTGATACCTCCATCTGTAAAACCACCAGCTTGAAGAACTTCTAACATAGCTGCTGTTGTTTCAGTGATATTAGTTGGGAATTCATCAGTATCCCATCCGTTCTGGTAATCTCCTTTGTTTGCATCCATTGATCCTAACATACCATTATCTGCAGCAACTCTTAATTCGTGCTCCATTGTATGTTGAGCTAAAGTAGCGTGGTTTACTTCAATATTTAATTTAAAATCTTTATCTAAACCATAGCGTCTTAAGAAACCGATAACTGTATGAGCATCAAAATCGTACTGATGCTTACTTGGCTCCATTGGCTTAGGTTCAATAAAGAACGTACCTGCAAATCCTTGTTTACGAGCATAATCACGAGCCATTGTTAACATTTGTGCTAAGTGATCTAACTCATCAATCATTTTTGTATTATGAAGACTCATATAACCTTCGCGTCCTCCCCAGAATACATAACCAGTACCACCTAAAGCGATAGTTGCATCAATAGCATTTTTAATTTGAACACCTGCATTTGCAACCACGTTAAAATCCGGGTTTGTTGCAGCTCCGTTCATATATCTTGGATCAGAGAAAACGTTAGCAGTACCCCAAAGCAATTTTACACCTGAAGCAGCTTGCTTTTCTTTAGCAACGTCAACAATCTGAACTAATTTCTTTTCAATATCCAATACTGAACCACCACCAACAAGGTCAGTATCGTGCCAGCAGTAATGAGGAACTCCTAATTTTGTAATAAATTCAAAAGCAGCATCCATTTTCTGTTTAGCAGCATCCATTTCGCTAGAAGCCTGATCCCATTCAAATTTTTGAGTTGCAGCTCCAAATGGATCACCACCTCCACCACAGAATGTATGCCAGTAAGCAATAGCAAATCTCAAGTGATCTTTCATGGTTTTTCCTGCCACTACTCTATTCTCATCATACCATTTAAAAGCCAAAGGATTTTTTGAATCTGGTCCTTCAAATTTAATTTTACCAATACCTTTAAAGTATTCCTTATTACCTATTAAAACATCCATGATATTAATTTTATAAGAATTATGTTTAACTTTTTATAATTTATTTAACGCTGTTTTCCATTTTTCATAAGCTTCCTGAGTTGCTTCCACATCAGAGGTTGTTGGTTCTGTTTGGCCAACTTTAGCTAATCCACCAAATGCTTCTTCGAATGATGCATAGATTTTTGCTCCAACGCCTGCACCTCTGGCGGCTCCAGCGGCTCCATCTGTATTATATAATTCAATGGTAGCTCCAGAGATATTTGATAATGTATTCTTAAATAAATCACTTAAGAACATATTCGCTTTTCCAGCACGAATTACATTAGTTTCAATTCCCATTTCTCCCATTATGTCCATCCCATATTTAAAAGAGAAGGCAATTCCTTCCTGAGCAGCACGATAAAAGTGTGCAGGAGTATGAATATTAAAATTCAAATGATTGATTTGTGAACCATAATCTACGTTTTTAAGAATTCGTTCAGAACCATTACCGAATGGTAGAATTGTTAATCCATCAGAACCAATTGGAACATTAGCAGCCAGTTCATTCATTTCCGGATATGAAACATCTTTTCTTCCCAGGTTTTTATTCATCCATGAGTTAAGAATTCCTGTTCCATTAATACATAAAAGAACACCTAAACTAGGATTTGGCATTTGGTGATTAACATGAGCAAATGTGTTCACTCTGGAAAAATCGTCATAAACATTATTATCAGTAACACCATATACCACCCCAGAGGTACCTCCTGTTGCAGCAACTTCACCCGGATTTAATACATTTAAAGAGAATGCATTGTTTGGTTGGTCACCTGCTCTGTAAGTAACTTTTACTCCTTTAGGTAAATCAAACTCCTCTGCTATTTGATCTAATACTGTTCCCTGATCAGAAAATGATGTCTTTACTTCAGGAATCATTGATGATTCAAAACCATAATATTCCATTAATTTATTTGAAACACCATCTTTAGGAAATTCCCAGAAAATACCTTCTGATAAACCAGAAGCTGTTGTCATAATTTGACCGGTTAATCTATATGCAATATAATCGCCCGGTAACATTATTTTATGAATGCGGCTATACAATTCAGGTTCATTATCTTTTACCCACTTTAATTTTGAAGCGGTAAAATTACCAGGAGAGTTTAACAGATTTTGTAAACACCAATCCTCGCCAATTTCTGCGAAAGCTTTATTTCCAATTTCGGCAGCTCTACTATCACACCAAATAATTGAAGGACGTAATACTTCTCCTTTATCATCTACAATCACAAGTCCATGCATTTGGTACGAAATACCAATAGCTTTAATCTGATCTTTTTTTACGTCTGGAGAAGAAAGTGCTTTATTGCAAGCTTTCTTTAGATTTTGATACCATAATTCAGGATCCTGCTCTGCCCATCCAGGCTTGTTGGCCACAATGGTCATTTCCGTTTCCGGATATTGAGCCGAAGATACAGTTATACCTTTTTCTACATCAAGTACTGAAACTTTTACTGATGAACTTCCAATATCAAATCCTAATAGTTGCATATTTTATATTATTTTATCCGTTCTGGTCTGTTCTGTATTGCAAATATACATTTAAAATTTAATTAAGCAAGTGAAACATATTTTTTTAACATTTAACATTTATCTATTAATCACTATTTATCAACTACTTAAAAAATGTAATTCATAATTATTCTAAGAAAAAAAAGTAATTCAGGCAACCTTGTGAAAAGTTTCTGCATTTTTAAATTAGAGACGAAATTTTAAAAAGTGAACAAACTAATTAAAGAATTAAAAAAGAAACGAACGAAAGCACAGCATAGGTTATTTGAACTATATAGCGACTATTTATATAGAGTATGCTATCGTTATATGAATAATAATATTGATGCTCAGGAAGTACTTTCGAAAAGTTTTATGAAAATTTTTGATCATGTAGCAAATACTACGATTAATGATGAAATCGTATTTCGTGCCTGGATGAAAAAAATTGCCATTAACGAATGTCTCATGGAACTCCGTAAAAGAAAAGTATTTTTTATGGAATTAGATTTAATAGAGAATATAGAAGAAGCACCTATAACTTCTGATGAAAAATTGCTGGAAGAAGATTTAGTTAATATGATTTTAAAATTACCAGCTGGCTACAGAACTGTTTTTAGTTTATATGTAATTGAAGGTTATAAACACGAAGAGATTGCTACCAAACTGGGGATTACAGTTAATACTTCAAAATCTCAGTTACGGAAAGCCCGTTTACAATTAAAAGAGATGATAAGGAAAATAGAAAAGCAAACATACAATACTTGTATAAGATGAGTGAATTAGTTGAAAGAGATATAAAAAAAGCCATAGAAACCTGGGAAAATAAAAAAACAGATATTGGCTTTAATAAAGAATTGGTATGGAATTCTATTAATGGAATTGCAGAAAAAAAGACCATTTTTTCATGGACTAAAATTGCATCTATAGTTATAATAATTCTTTTAAGTTCCGGACTAGCATATTCTATTGTATCAAACCATAAATTGAAAAAAGAGAAAATTGCTTTAACAGGTAACATACAAACACTTGGTGAAGAAATTCAACAACTAAAGAACCAACGGCAAACAAAAATCGAAACTATAATAAAGACAGATACAATTATTAAAGTTATCAATTCTAAAGATGAAAAAGAAAATAAGAGCCTCAACCAATTAAAATACCAAAATGAGAATCTGAATAATGAACTCAATGAATTAAAACGGATAATACAGGAACAATATATTATAAATCAAACCTTAATTGATAGTATTGAGTTTTTGGCTGCTAATTTAGATAACAATGTAAAACCTCAAATTGCTCACACTGAAAATACCTCTGATAAAATTTTAAAAGTCTACGAATCAGAAAATTTCAAATCAACCAACTCAAAATTAGATTATATAAAAACCGACAATCAAAGCAAAAAAATAAAATTTACCTTATTCAATAAACAAGAAAACACTGTTTACAAGGCGCCAACTCAACAGGGAATTCGATTTTAACACAAAAAAAATGACTAAAAAAGTAATATTATCAGTATTCTTCATGTTTATGCTTTCCTATGCAACCATAAAAGCCGAAGAAAAAAAAGATATCATTAAATTAACGTTACCTAATAATGCGGCCATAGAAATACGCAGTATTGATGTAAATAAATACGAACTGGACACTGCAATTATAACTAGTTATATTGACAGATTATTTGCCTTTTCAAAATCTTCAAATATTGAAGAGATGCTACAATCAGGTCCCAGATTAATTAAAATATTGAATGAGAATTCTAAAACAAACTATTATTTTGAAAGATCAAATCTAAATCCTTTTTATGAACTATCTATTGAGGAAAGGAAAATACCTAACAAAATAATCTCATCAGATGATTTTTCGGAGAACCTTTATTACTTGCAGAAACATCAATTTCAATTTGAAAATAAACAGTTTACAGTAAATATTTTATTTGATGATATGGATCAGCTCAATTCCATTAAATCTAAAGACATACTTATGGTAATTGATTCTGTGATGCAAGACTACCTATCAAGGAAGAGTAAACATATAGAAAAAGCTGATTTTTTAGTTAGCAATAATCTTGAATACAAAAAAATTAATGAAAACTACAAAACTGCCAACGATCAAATAGAACTCTCTTTAGGTTCGAACATTGAATGTGTTAAAAACACATTTGCTACTAGTTTTGAAGCTACGATGGCACTTTCATTTGATAAAAAGGGAATAAATAAAAACCGATTTGCTATAGGATATGAATGGCAATATGATTTTTCAGAAAGTAAAGATGGAAATATTAACCATTTTCTGAATATCGGTTACACCAGAGACTTTTCTGAAGATCCTGAAAAAAGCCGATCGTACACTTTCAAAGTGGGATATTTATTAAATAAAAATGGTGGATTATATAATGATGATACATTTAGTTTATCGATTACACATAAGGTGGGTAAACATTTTAATATAACACCTAAGATATATTTTGACGGAGCATTTAAAAATATAGCTCCAGCCATTTCAATTGGTATTCCTATTTTGTAAAAATAAAAAGACCCGTCAGGTTTAATAACATACTGTTAAAACCTGACAGGTCTTGTTTAAATTTTATTTTTTCTCGTTTATCTTTTCACTGATTACTTTACCCATTCTGTTATAACCTTCATGTTTAAAGTGAATACCATCTTTTGTAATTTCTGCAAAATCAGGAGTTGTTACAGGACGAAGTTCTACATACTCTATACCTTCTTCGTTAGCTACTTCAATCATTTTAGGAATCAAATTATCCAATCTTTCAGAAATACCAGTATACTTAGCTATTAACATAGAATCTGGTGCAACCTGTGGTGGCATCAACCAAATAATTCTGGGAGTTTTTCCATTTGAGTATGGGAATGACTTCACATAGTCAATCACTTTTCTCATATTGCCAGGTACTTCTGCTTGAAGAGAGTCAAAACAAGCCTTACAATCATTGGTTCCTAAGCTAATAATAACAATGTCAATATTCTTAAGCGTTGAGTCAGCGTCTTTCAACTGACTTTCCATCATCTTAAGCTCATTCAATTCTGCTCTTCCCAGATTATCAAAACCAATCGTACGACCTCCTTTTGAATAATTCTTAACCGTATCGTTAACTAAAATAGAATCTATTTTCATTACCCATCCGATATCAAATGCTCCATTTGAATCACCTAATGCGATAATGTTTCTTGATTTTTGTTGAGTACATGCAAAAATTGCAAGGGTTAAACCTAATAATAATACTATTTTTTTCATTACTGTTTATTTTTTGGTACCTCAAAAGTAATTGAAAATTTTAAAGATCGCAGCATGCAACTGGATTATAACCCCACTAAACAAAAAATGTCCGGCATAAAATTATACCGGACATGATATCAATACACAATTATTAATTAACCCACACTAATTAACCAATTTTCTGACAGAACTAACTGGAATACAAATTTTCATCACCATTTGCCATTCTCTATTATCACCTCCTGCATAAATAGAATTCGTAGAAGAAACTATAGAAACCAGATTTCCTTTATCATCATATACAGGACCACCACTTGAACCAATGGCAAAATCTGCTGTAATTTCACTTCTGTTTTCCCACGGATTATTATCATAAGCTGAATTACGAGCTACAATTCCTTGCGTATAATAATAAGCTTGTTGATTTGGAGCTGTCATGGTATGAACATTTTCACCAACTTCCAAATCATTACCAAGTGGAGCTGCAGCAAGTTTTTTACCTCTTGTATCAATTTTAAAAATCGCCAGGTCAGCATCCTTACTATAACTCAATACGCCCTCAATTTCATACACATTACCCTGTGAATCAGCAGCAAAAAACAAACTATCCTGAGGATGCATACTTTGTCCTTCATTAATTAAAGGTTCAAACACATGATAATTCGAAACACACAAACCATCCTCACTTATAGCCACACCAGAAGCACCTATTAGTACAAAATCTTCATAAACCCCAAAACCTCTCTTTAACTTACATAATACTAATGAAGAAGGCTTTATATTCTTTACCAAATCTTTTGTTGCCAAAACTTTTTTATTGGTCTTTGGTAAGTATAAATTTTTAACAGTCTTTTCATTTAATGCAGTAATACAGTTTTGTTTTAAACCTTCTAACGACTTAAATGCTTTTTTTTGTTGTACTGTTTTCAGATTCTCTTTAAGTATAGATGGAAGTTTTTCAAAATCAAAATACTCAATATTTTGACTGAAAGCACATACTTTAATAGACAAAACAAGTACAACAAGAATACAAAATCTTATCATTTCTTATAATTAATTTAAAATCTCTTTTAACTTCAACTCCAGCTCTTCTCCCCTAAGATTCTTTGCTACGATCTTTCCATTTGGATCAATTAAGAAATTAGTAGGAACACTGCTAATTCCATATAATTGAGTAGGTAAGCTTTGCCATCCTTGTAAATCTGATATTTGATTCCATGCTAAACCATCTTTTTCAATGGCATTTGTCCATTGATCCAATGCATTATTACCTCCATCTAAAGAGTATCCAAGAATAGTAAAGTTTTTATCTTTATAAGTATTGTATGCTTTAACCAAATTTGGATTTTCTCTTCTACAAGGTCCACACCATGAAGCCCAGAAGTCTAACAATACATATTTTCCACGAAGTGAACGTAAACTTAAAGCTTCACCATTAGGCTGTTTTGCACTGATATCTGGAGCGTCAAAACCTATATCTGCGCCTTTGGTTTGTTTTATAATATTTGAGTAGATAACACCTGCAGGAGAACTCTTTACGTTATCAGAAAACTGATCAAAGATTTTATTGGCAAGATTTCTTTCCTGAACTACATTAACATTTTGACGAAGCCAATCTAAACTAACAATTGAATTATTATGCGCTTCAACAAATTCCATCTCCTTCTGCTTTTTTTCATCCATTAAAGCAGCATATTCTTTTTCTACTTCAGCAGCTTTTTCTTTATCTCCATTTTCCATTGCTTTTGAGTAGACTTCGTTTAAGGCATTGATTTTAGTCTCATAAGCACTACCTATATTAGCTAACTGTTGAAAATCTTCGTTTAAAGGAGTACCAGAAATTACCGCAGTTTTTAAGGAATCTTTGCCTGTAATTTTAATTTCACCTTCTTCCAAGTAAACAAATACGCCATCGCTATTATTTGGGGGCATTGTAGGATCTGGCTTTTGATGAGAAAGATTTATAAAAGCTCTGCCATATGCAGGAACTTCGCCTTCAAAAATAAATTGCTTGTTAGCGTTAGCAAAAACAGTATCCATAGTCATGTTAACACCATTTTTAAAGCCCATAACCGCAGGACCTTCCGGATTTACCTCATCCAGGCTAATTACAATACGATATTTCTCTGCCTTTTCCTGGGCTTGTCCTGCTACAGCAAAACATGCCATAACCAAAGCTCCAGTATACTTTAATTGTTTTTTTATGTTTTTAAGATTCATTTTGTTGATTTTATTTATTTAAAATTTGAATTAAATACTCTTTAGTTTCAGCTTTTGATGGAGCAGTCATCTTTGTTTCCATGATCTTCCCTTCCTTATCTAAAAGAATAAAACGAGGGATGTAGGCTATATTAAACTTGTTTTCAAAATCCTTATCCAGAACTCTCCATTGCTCACCTTTTAATTTGAGGTTTTCAATAGTTCCTATCCATCTGAAATCTCTTACATCAAGGTTAACACCAAGAAAAATGATATCTTCAGATTTAAACTCTTCTACCAATTCTTCAAAAAACGGAAATTGTTTACGACATGGATAACACCATGATGCCCAAACATCGATATAAACATATTTTCCTTTAAGTGACGAGATTTTAACTGGCTGGCGCTCTAAACTCTCCATATTAAAATCCGGACAATAATCGCCTACTTTAAGCGTATCTGCTTTTGCGATTTGTTCTTCATCATTATTGCAATAGGCTGGAGTAATACCTGCCAGTACAAACAGAACAATAATTATAAACTGCTTCATTTTTAATTATATTGATATAAATTACTTGACCAGGAATAAGAAGATGGTGATATATAAATTACTTTTTCAACTCTACCCTGTCCTGTTTTTACATATTCATTTCTGCTGTAACTGCTCAATCCACTTAGCTGATAATTGTAAATATTATATATATCAGTTCCTTCGTTATAAGTAGCCACTACTAATCCTGTAAAAACCTCATCATTATATGCATAACTGGTATTGATATACTTCATAAATGTAATCTGTTCGTCAGAAGGAATATCTGTAATGAAATTCTCATCCATATTCTGATTATCAATATTATATATACCAATCTGATTGCCTTTGGCGAAATACAAAATGTTATTATTCTTGTTCATTGCATAGCTATCCGCAGATGTCAACATTGGGTAATCCACTTTTGATAATCTTCGCATGAAGTTTATAGGGCTATAGTTACCAGCCCTAACAAAGATGTAGTTACTATAATCTCCAGGTGTTGGATAGTAATAATAATATCCCTCAACCAAAGCATCATAATCTAATCCATAGAGAATTAAATCATCATTGTTACCATCTTCTTTGAATAATGAATAAGCGTATGTTGTTGATGAATAGCCAGAACCACGTTGAGTATTTTCCATGAATATAGCTTCACCATTCATGTTATTTACTGAAATTTCAAGGCCATTATTAAACTGGCTGTATTCATCTTTAAAATATCCAATAGTATCAGATGTTGAATATCCGGCAGATCCAAACATTATATAACTTTTGTTTTTGTTATCAAATGCCAGGGTATTACCATACGATCCGGTGGTAATACAATTATCAATACTGTAATCGCCTTCTATTACAGGAAAAAAAGCCGGATTACCATCATTCATTGTGTAAGCTCCGTTTTCCATTGAAACGAAAACTTTACTACTGCTTAACATTGCTGTTTTTATAGATTGATCCGCATTTTCAGGATTTAAAAAGAACATATCCTTTAACTGAATAATTGGCTGTGCATTGCTCACATTATAAGCCAAAGCATCTTTTTCACTAAAAACCATTAAGGAAGCAGTAGTGTAATAAAAACTACTATCAGGATAGGGTTTGTATTTAAAATAATTAGAAAATGCAAAACCTTTTGGAGCTCCTAAAAGAGTAGAACCTAACTTCTGGGTTAGAATATTATAATCCGGTTCATCTGAACTTAAATAATATCCATCTATATCCGTATTACCATCAATAGTTTGTTTTAAAACATACCACCCCTGATTTGTTACTGATTCTACATTAATAATACTGGTTGTAGAGTTTACATTATGAGTATCATTATCTTCAATTTGAAAATATAAGTTAAGTACACCTATTGTATCCAATGTTAACTCTAATTGTTTAGCATCAGCAATTTTTTGCACAGTTCCCTCATCTGTATTAATAAAACTCCAGGTATAAGTATATGATGTTTCTGTCGTACCTAAAGAATCATTACCTAAAGAGATAGCAGGATCCAACACTAAAGTTTCATTGTAATAATAAATATCTTTAATATCGCCCATGTTAATATTGATATTATCAAACTGAGGTACATATTCTATGTCGTCGTTACACGACCATATAAAAGCACTCGCTATAAATAAAAAAAGTACTTTTCTTATATTATTTATACTATTATATTTCATTACTATTGATATTAAAGAATTAATAATAAATGCGATCAAAAGAAACGACAGTGCCATCAGCTTCTTTAAGTGGGCCGTTATCTCCCAACGCTTCGTTTTCTTTTTTAAGATCCTCTTTAAACTTAAATATGTAATACGCCAGTAAGAAAGAATCGTCCAACACCCTTTCAACATCGTCTTCGTCCCATACTAATTCTGAGTGACGAATCATAAAATCCATTTTTACATCACCATACACTCCAAATTCCCACGTATCCCAGTTACTTGGGCGGCTAACTTTATCTGAGATATATACCACAACACGATTTTCTGCTTTATCTGCTGCTATGCTGTTTTCTGAATCAATTAACCTAAAGGTTAAACGATATGTAGCTTGCTTTAATGAAGGATCTCGCAAAATAATTAAAGGAATAGTATCCTGCATTTTACCTTTATTAAAAACAAGGTTTTTAGATACTTCTTCATCATCAAAAGGAACATAATGAACTCCAGGAATCGCATTTATAGTTTCGCTATCAATACGCTCAGGATATGTTAAGGTGTCACTATCAAAGGCCTCCAGGCTAACTTTTAAGTCCTCATCGGCAATAGCTGCCATTGTTGATAGTGGAATATAGACAGTATCTCTTGTAATAGATTCATCCTGATAGTAATAAAAATTATTATAATGTTTTTGGACATATATATTACCTACGTTTACATCTGGCTCAAATATAAGATATGGCTTTCCTTTATAATCTTCAGGATAGTCTTCTTCACAAGAAAAAAGCAAACTACTTATAATGAATAATATTAAATATTGATATTTCATGCGTTTAAATTTTGTTTTATATGGAAGTAATGAATTTGTATAAACCAATCATTTTCAAGTATTATAAATCTTTGATTATGCTGGTTTAATTATTAAATCCATGTAAAAGTTTTTTATAACAAACACTTAACTCTAACTTATTTTATACCTGTAAAACAATTGAATTGTCTTACATGCTAACATCACCTGTTGTTTCCCCCGTAGGAATTTGAACTCTGTATTTATCAGCATTCATATCCTGTCCTGAAATCGGTAGTTGAGGTAACCCCATACGTTTGTAAGCATAAAAAACCTGACCTTCAGCCCAAAATTCTCTGATATATTGATCCAGTATTGCCTCCTGAATATTTGATTCATCTAATACTAATGGGTTGTCGAATCTCGTATTAATAAAAGTGTCATAGTATGTTTGAGATTCAGTTAACGATGTAGCTGTTTCAATCATAATTAAATACATTTCTGATAATCTGATGATCGGAAAGCTTTTATAGCCAGCATCATCTTCTGACATATTACTGTATTTCTTACTAATCTGAGCATTGTATGACAAGGCATTACTTGTTAGGGTTGAGAACAGGTTAACCCTTCTGATATCTGACATACTAGGATAAATATCGGCCAGGCTATACTGGTCTGTTACACAATATGCGTTATATGCAGAATATATTTCATCATCATACCCTGAAGTTTGTATACCAAACAATTGCTCTGAAAACAAGGCAAAATCCTGATTTCCCAAATCAACTGAAGTACCAAGGTCAAACTTTAATGTTCCGTTTTCATTCACAGCCTCAATCACTTCTTTTGCGTAGGTATTTGCATCGGCAGTATTTCCCATCCATAGAGATACTCTGGCTAGAGTAGCGGTAGCTGCATAATAGTTAAACCTATTTTGTCTGCTATACCATCCTAAATCTTCGTACTCATCTATATATCCGGTATTGTTAAGCTCTTCCTTGCTGTATTTTAAAATAGGATCTGATTCAGCAAGTAAGGCTCTCCCTTCTGTTAAGTCCTTAATTAAAAGGTTGAAGAAATCAGGATAATTGATGTAGTTGATTAATTCACTGCTAAACTCAGTTGAATATGGAAGTATTTGCTCTGAATTACCAACGCCATCTTCAGGCATGGTACCGTAAATTCTCCATAAATCAAAATGAATAAATCCACGTAAAGCTTTAGCTTCTCCTAAAATAAACTCTCTCTCAACTCCTGTTAATACATCCTTTGTTTCTATGTTCTCTATCAAAACATTTAAATTAGCGATAGCCTGATAGAGATTAAGAAAGCAGGCTCCGGACCCATTGTCAAATGAAGTATTACCAAAATCAAAATTATAATTGCTATTTAAAGCAGGAGAGAATCCAGTTCCCGGCTCCGTATAGATATTCGCAAAATTATCTACACCACCACCAATCATAAAACCACTTGGATTATATGTATTCTGGAGGATCTGATATACGCCAATTAGTGCTGAAGTGTATCCATTTGGGCTACTTAATGCTTTATCCACAGTAACCATATCTTTAGGTTCTACTGTAAGATAATCATCACATGAAGAAAAAGCAGCCAAACATGTTATTGTTAAAAATAGTATATATACTCGTTTCATATGTCTAAATTTATTTTTAATTGCCATATGGAACTCGCCAATTTAATCATCCTAGTGAGTGAGAAATCTTTCTCTTGGCTCGTTTCATATTTCCTGTGCTTTAGAAAGTAACGGATAAATTTAATGTTGGTCTTATTGAATATGGATAATCAGTTCCTCGTTGCTGACTGATATTTGACAAATAAAAGACATCAGATATAGATCCTGTAAGACTCAATTGTTGAATGTCGAATTTCTCAACCAATTTCTGAGGAAACTGGTAGCTTACATTAATATTACTTAAAGCAAATGTTCGCTCTGTAAATACAAATCTATCATTTGGCATTGTGTTATCTTCACTGGCAATATTTTTAAATCCGGTGATATCGCCTGGTTTCTGCCATCTGGTATCCAGTACTCTTCTGTCCATGTTGTATCTTGCATATGCATTCTCAACATTCATTAAAGTATTGTTTAGTTTCTTTGCACCTAACCTCACCGTGAATGCTAAATCCATCATCAAGCCTTTGTAACGTAAAGAGGTTCCAAGACGACCATTAACCTTTGGCAAATAACTTCCAACAGCGACTTTTCTGAACGATCCTTCGCTATTACCAGTTGTTGTGCTAATATTACCAGTTGCAGGATCTTCATATAATACTTCCCCTGTTAATGGATCAACTCCAGGTGATTTTAAAACATATAATTCATCGATAGACTCCCCTTCGCGATACATATAAATATTACCTCCACTATAATTTTGCCCTTCATAATTTTCCATAGCATCTTTTATAGCATCTGAAAGTTTCACCAGAATATTTTTGTTATGGTATGTTCCTGCTGTAATATACCATGAGAACTGACTTTCTGGAATTCTAATCACATTAACACTAATTTGTGCATCATATCCTGTATTACGAACAGTTCCAAAATTTTGAGTTAATTCAGTAAAACCATTTGAATAAGGAAGAGAAGCTTTACCAATAAGGTTTTCTGTGTTTTTTCGGTAATAATTAAATGTAATTCCAATTCGGTTATTTAAGCCTCCAAAATCAAAACCAAAATTATGCTGTTCTGTGTTTTGCCATTTTAAATTTGGATTTCCCATTGCCAAAACTGTCATCCCAGTAATACTGTTGTATTGATAATCGGTATCATACGAATAGGTTGTTAAGGCCTGATAAGCAGAAAAGTTTAATGAACCAGTTACCCCAAAGGAATATCTCAATTTTAAACGATCAATAAATCTCATATGTTCTACAACAAACTTCTCTTGAGCTACATCCCATGCAAAACCAAATGAATAAAATGGTGCAAAGCGTTTTTCTGATCCAAAAGAAGATGCTCCATCTAACCTTCCTGATCCTTCAACAAAATACTTATTCGCATAATTGTAGTTAAGTGTACCTGTTAAACCAACACTTCTAACTGTAGATTCATTTGATGATGGTTTTTCTCCTGAATAAGAGATCCCGTTTGAGATATCATTTAATTCTTCATTTGTAAATCCTCTTACAGTAACACCTGTATTGTCAGATTTATTTTGAAGGATTTGACCATTAATACCTGCAAAAATAGAATGTTTGCCGAATGTTTTTCCATAATTTAATGTGGTAGATGCCTGATATGAATGCTCTAAACGAGTTTGTTTTGTATATGATCCTCTTGATAAAGGAGCAATTCCTGCCTGAATTCCAGCTGAGCTTAATGGAGAACTGAAATAATCACTACCTCCTTTTAATAATGTTACACCAAAACTATTATCCCATTTTAAATTAGGAGTAATATTAATACTTAATGAAGTTTGGTTACGTATATTATTATAATCTGTGGTTGAAAAACTTGCTAAGTTTGCATCATACAACGGATTATACTTTGTTTGTTGTCCAAACGTTGAATAAGTTTCTATAGGATCTCCATTTTCATCATAAGGACGCCAATATGGATTCATATTGTAATACTCTGAAAAATTACCATATGGGCTATTGGTTCCTTTATTAAATCCTAACTCTAACTGATTAGAAAATTTGACATTCTTAAACAGATACTGAAGATTTAAACCCGCATTTAAGTTGTTTCGTTTAGATCCTTCCATTGCACCTGTAATATTATTATAGGATACATTTAATCCATATCTAAACTGTTCGTCTCCACCCCCAATTCCTAATCTGTGATATTGACCAACACCTACACGCGTTGGTATTTTAAGCCAATCAGTATTTACACCTTCTTGCACTGCTTTGTTATTTTGGTTGTACAGATTGTCTAAAAAAATTTGCTCATCAATATCATCACCTGTATATAATCCGGCAATTTGCTCTATTTCTAACTTCTCTCTTGAATTCAATAGATCATAAGAAGAAAGATCGGGGATCTCCATATTTAAACCTGCAGTATAGGTAATTCTTAATTTTCCAACAGGTGGATGAGATGAAGTAATAACAACAACACCATTAGCTCCTCGTGATCCATATATAGCAGTAGCACTGGCATCTTTTAAGATAACTACTGATTCCACATCATTTTGGTTCATATCCAAAACGCGTTCAACACTAATCTCAAATCCATCCAGAATAAATAATGGTGTATTTAGCTCACCACGAGTTTGAACCTGCAAATTACTTACATCATTTATAGATGATGCACCACGAATTTGAATATTCAAATTTGTATTGTTAGGATCGGAACCTAAATCATTTTGTTCCTGAATATCTAACGAAGGGTCAATATTAGTAATAGTTCGTAATAAGTTACGGTTACCAAACGACTGTATTTGCTTTTTGGTAATAATTGTAGCCGCCCCTGTAAAACTTGTTTTTGGACGATCGAAAATACCTGTAACAACAACCTCATCAATATCATTGATTTCTGATTCAAGGATGATATTATACTTTACATGTTTCTGATCAATTGCAATTTTTCTGTCCTTAAATCCAATAAACGAAATAACCATTTCAACTTCATCACCTTGTAATTGCATTTTAAAACGACCATTGTAATCAGTCACGGTATATACTGCATTTCCATTACTGGAAATCACTCCTACAGTTGCTCCTACAAGAATTTCGCCATCCTGATCACGAACTACACCTTCAATATCAAGAATATGCACTTTTTTAGGCTCTTGCGGAACTGATTTCTTTTCCTCACGACTAATAACTATAATATTATCTTTTACCTGATAAGTATAGCCATTAGGCTCAAGGGCTTGTTTTAAAATTAATTCCCAAGATTCTTCATTAAAGTTTACCTTAACCTGAGACAAAGTCTCAACCACTTCAGAGTTATATAAAAAATTAAGGTTTGTTTTTTCTTTTACGAAATTAAAAACTGTTTCAATTGATACCGTTTTATAGTTAGAATTCCCCTGCTGTCCTGGCATGGAGGGACTGGCAAAAACGCTTGCTCCCAACCATAGAAAAAAACAATAAAACAATGCTTTTTTCCATCTTTTTGTGCATAAGTTTCCCATAAAAATAATTGTTACTATTATTTATCAAATTAGATTAAAATTTATATGTTATATAACCGGTTATCTTTTGTAAAGTGTTATTACGTTATCCTCAATTGAATAATTCATTTCCTTTGTTAAGGATAATGCATTTAACAATACGTTTATTGACTCATATCGCTTTAGATCACCCGAAAATCTAATATTCTTAAGCTCCGGATTATCAAAAACAACCTCTACATTATACCATCTTTGCATGGTATTCATAATTTCTTCTAAACTACGTTGATGAAAAGTAAATTCACCATCCTTCCATCCTACATATTCCGCCACATTCACCTTGCGCTTTTCCAATTGATTTCCAGAGACTTTAATTTGCTCACCCGGACTTAAAACTAATTCAGAATGTACATTATCATTAAATGCTATTTTCCCATGAGCCAGAGTAACATATGCATTTTCTTCAGGATATGCAGTAATTCCAAAACCAGTTCCTAACACCTTCACATCACCCTTTGGCGTATGAACAATAAAAGGATGTTCTTTATCTTCTGCAACTTCAAAATAAACCTCTCCTTTTACTGTTACTTCCCTTGTATTACCAGCAAATTTGGCCGGATGCTTAAGGTACGAATCCGCATTTAACCAGACTTTTGTACCATCACTTAACACCATATTTGCCTCTCCCCCCATAGGAACAACTAGTATATTTTCACTCAAACTATCAGCACTAACGTCACCTGCGTATGAGAATGAACCTTTCTGATATTCCACCTTAACATTTTGCTTTTCATAAACAAAATCATCAGATGAAGCTGTAATTTCTTCCCCATTAGAAAGAATTAAGGTAGATTTTGCAATTCCCGGATTGATAACATCCTGATTTACAGATTTCGTTTGACGCATCAAATACAAACTAAACCCAATAATAATTAAAACCGATGCAGCAGCACTATAAATCCATAGTTTAATACTTATTCTTTTTCTTAATGCTACTATCGGAATATTTTCAATCGTGTTTAAAAATCGTTTATATCCTTCTTGTGATGAAAAGCTTTCATAATTAGATAAGTGATTATTTAAGTTATTATTAGACATTAAATCATTAGATAGTTTATCTAACTTCTTATCATTTAACGAATCAACAGTTTCATTTTCAACAGCATTAATAATATTTTGTATTACTAATTTTGATTCTTTATGTAGCTTTTCACTATTTTTCATCGTCGTGCTTTTATATAATGACACACTCATTATAAAAAGGGGTGTCATTAAAATAAAAAAATATCACTTTTTTTTAATACCCCCCATTTTATTACACATGCAACAAGAATAAAATAAGATTTTCTAATATCAACATCAGATGTATTAGCATTAAAATTAAAATAACTATATGAGTGAACTTAATTAAGTAGGATTAGATTCTATTACAACATTAGATTATAATTCGTCACTAATTATTGTACATCATATCAATTGAGAAAAATAATATTGCAATAAATAACTTTGAAACATTCATTTGCGAACTTAAACTTTTAAAAGCTCTCTGTCTGTATGTTTTAATTGTATTAATACTAATATCTAATTCTTCAGCTATCTCTGTCCAGGCATAGCCTTTTAATCGAAGTAATATTACTTCTTTTTGTTGTGCAGGTAAATTATTTATATGATGATAAAGCAATCTCACTACTTCCTCTTTCAATGTCTCCTCATAAACTTCTTCACTATCAAAAGCATCTTTATCCTCTATATATTCTACGTTATCATCTTGAGTTTTTTGATTTCGGATATGATTTAGAGAGCGATGATAACAACTTTTGTACAAGTAGTAGGTTAAGTTTTTAACTTCTGTGAAATATTGCTGAGATTTCCATAAACCAACAAAAACCTCCTGAACAACATCCTGAGCTAATTCTCTATTTCTTATAAAACGATCAACATAAGAGCATAATGAAGGGTAATAATGATCAAATAAAACATGCCAGGATGTTTTATCCTTTTCATTTACTACATTTAATATTCTTTCATGTGATAATTTCATATTCCACTCCACCAATAGTTCACAAAATTATAAAAATATTATAACACATTTTGTTTTCGTAAATATTGATTACAAAAAAATATTATTTTATTTACTTACCCCCATTTAAAGACACAACAAACAAAATAATTTACAATTAAATACTATTTTGTAATATCAAATACAAAACCACTACGTTTTAGTAAACATAGTAAAAAAGTAACCTACTATAAACAAAGCATATAAAACAATTGGTTTAACCATTGTAATAAGAAATTCAAAAAATATAATTATGGAAGTTCATTTTTACGAAAAACCTGGATGTATTAATAATACAAAACAAAAAAAAATATTGGCAGAAAAAGGCTATGCTGTATTAGCTTATAATATTCTAACCCATGAATGGACTACTGATGAACTAAAAACATTTATGTCTGATCGTCCACTTAAAGAATGGTTTAACATGAGTGCTCCTAGAATTAAAAGTGGTGAGGTTTCCATAACTGATTTTTCTGAAGAAACTGCCCTAGAAGCAATGGTTAAAGATCCCTTTTTAATTAAAAGACCACTTATTCATTATAAAGAAAAATATGGTTGTGGATTTGATAGTAAACTAGCTACTGACTTAATCAATGGCATAAATGTAGATTCATTACTATCATGCCCAAAAATGGCAGAAAACAATAGTTGTGATGATCTTAGCTCAAAATAAGATATCGTTTTATCTTTTTATTTATTTTTGAGGCAGGAAAACTACACACTTATGAAGAAGCTAATTGTATTTGACCTGGAATTTACCTTGTGGGATGCAGGAGGAACTTGGTGCGACTGTACCAATCCTCCATACAAAAGAATAAATGGACATGTTGAGGATTCTAACGGAAGTAAAATAAAATTATATCCTGATGTAGTAGATATTCTTTCTGAATTAAAAGAGCAGAGTTTTTCTTTGGCATTAGCTTCAAGAACAGAAGCTCCATCCTGGGCTCAACAACTACTCAAACTATTAGATATTGAACACTTCTTCAATCATCAGGAGATTTACCCGGGAAGTAAAATCCAACATTTTACACAACTGCAAAAAGCAACTGGTATTTCATATTCCGATATGATATTTTTTGATGATGAGATGCGAAATATCAGAGAAGTGGGAAATTTAGGTGTTCAAGCAGTTTATGTAGAAGAAGGCATCAATTCCAATTTAGTTTTCCAAGCAATTAAATCTTAAAATAAACTTTTAATAGAGGATCGTAACCATATATAAATATGAAGGCAATAACATTATCTGCAGACCAACAAAAAGCAATTGAAAAATTTCAAAAAGACGAAATCAATAGTCATTATACCTACTTAAAATTATCCAAAACAATTAAAGATCCTCATAATTCGGATGTTTTAAGAAAGATTGCCAACGATGAAAAAATACATTACGATTTATTAAAACGTTATAGTGGAAAAGAAATAGCTCCGAATAAGCTTAAAATTTGGTGGTTCTTTTTACTTGCCAGATTTTTTGGGATTACATTCGGAGTAAAACTTCTTGAAAGAAAAGAAGAAAAAGCTCAATCAGAATACTCTAAATACGTTGAATCCATACCGGATTTTCAAGAAATAATTGAACATGAAGAAAAACATGAAAAACAATTAATTGATCTGCTCAATGAAGAAAGACTTAAATATGTTGGCTCTATTGTATTAGGTTTAAATGATGCTCTTGTTGAGTTAACAGGAAGTTTAGCTGGCTTTTCACTTGCAATGCAAAATTCAAAAATTATTGCCATGGCAGGTTTAATAACTGGTATAGCTGCATCATTTTCTATGGCTGCCTCTGACTATCTTTCGCAAAAAGCAGACGGTGAATCAAAAGATGCTTTAAAATCTTCATTATATACAGGAGTTGCTTATATTATAACTGTTGCTTTACTAATACTCCCTTATTTATTTATCGAAAATTACCTTATTTGCTTAGCTATAACTTTATCTATAGCCATCTTAATAATTCTTGGTTTTAATTATTATATCGCCATTGCAAAAGATCTTAATTTTAAACGAAGATTTGCTGAAATGGCTCTAATTAGTTTGGGTGTTTCTGCCTTATCATTCTTTATTGGATTTGCAGTTAAAAACATTTTTGGAATTGAAATCTAACATAAACATACAATTACTTTACACTAGCAACATTACAAACCAATAATCAATTAATCAACATTTTAAATAAAATAAACTAAGCTTGAAATATTTTAGGATTTATATATCTTTTTTTCTTTTATATTTGTATCCAAAAATTTAACAATGGATCCAAATAAAGGAAAGACAGATTTAGTGAACAGATTGAGTCCTGAAGAGTTAAAGGAAAAATTATCAAAGGAAACTTTTAAACGTAAAACCGTCTCTTTTTATAGATATATTATTATTGATAATCCACAAAAAGTAAGAGATGAACTTTACCAATTGTGGAGTGAATTAAACTGCTTAGGCAGAATATACATTGCTTACGAAGGAATTAATGCACAAATGAATGTGCCTGAACACAACTGGGATAAATTTACTGAAGCCATACATAAAAATATCTATTTAAAAGATATCCCTTTTAAGATTGCAGTTGAAGATGACGGAAAATCATTTATTAAACTTCAAATAAAGGTACGTAAAAAAATAGTTGCAGATGGATTAAAAGAATCTGATTATGATGTTACTAATGTAGGTAAACATCTTAATGCCATAGAATGGAATGAAGCCATTGAACAGGGAGCTACTATAGTAGATATGCGTAATTTTTACGAAAGTGAAATTGGCCATTTCGAGGGAGCTTTACTACCTCAGGCTGAAACATTTGCAAATGAATTACCTGAAGTTCTGGACTTATTAAAAGGTAAAGAAAACGAAAAAGTGCTTCTTTATTGCACAGGAGGAGTTAGGTGCGAAAAAACCAGTGCTTATTTAAAACATCATGGATTTAATGATGTAAACCAACTTTATGGAGGAATAATTAACTACAAACACGAGATTGATCAACTAAACAAAGAAAGTAAGTTTAAAGGAAAAAATTTCGTATTTGATAATCGCTTAGGAGAACGAATCAGTAATGAAGTAGTAAGCCATTGTCATCAATGTGGTGAGCCTTGTGATACACATACAAATTGTGCCAATATCCGATGCAACTTATTATTTTTACAATGTCCTAAATGTGCAGAAAAATACAATAACACATGTTCTGATAATTGTAATGAATATGTTCTATCTACGCCACAAAAACGTATTGAGCTTGAACAAATTCATACCTACAGACCTTTTAAAAGATACTACCGTAAGGTGTAATCACCTTAAATTACTATTTAAATTTCTGGCAAACTATTCAACCGCTCTTCCTTATTTTTGGAATGAGTAGTTGGATAGTTTCACATTTATTAAATAATAAAACAGTTTATTTAAGAATATTTATTAGAGATACATTCTACCTTTGCCTGATAACATACACATTATGAACAAAGGAATTTATTACGCTATTTTTACAGCGTTTTTATGGGGGTTTTTAGCTATCGGATTAAAAGTTGCTGTAAATATTATTCCTGCTATAACCGTTACATGGTTTAGGTTTGCTTTGGCCTTTTCAACCATGGTTCTCTTTTATTCTTTCAGACAAAAAGAAAAGCTTTCAATCATAAAACGACCTCCTTTGTTTGCGATTTTGGCAGGAGTATTTCTAGGCTGTAATTATGTGGGTTTTATTTCTGGAGTGCAAATGACAACTCCAACGATTGCTCAGGTATTTGCACAAGTTGGTCCTGCTGTTTTAGCGTTTTCCTCTATCTTCTTGTTTAAAGAAAAAATGAGTCCTCGGCAAATTATCGGCTTAATTGTGGTAATTATTGGAATGCTTGTTTTTTATAAAGATAAAATGTCGATGATTACCATAAATGAGGATATACAACAATTTAACATTGGAGTATTTGTTCTTGTTTTTGGAGCATTAACATGGGTTTTATATGCTATTTTTCAAAAGAAAGTAGTCAACGACTTTGATCCTTTACAACTTAATCTTATCATTTTTGGAGTTCCTGCTTTATTTTTAACTCCTGTAGCCGAGTTTAAAGCTTTTGCAAATCTATCATTAATGCAATGGTTACTCATGGTATATCTGGGCTTAAACACTTTATTGGCATATGGTAGCCTTGCTCTTGCTTTTAAATACACAGAAGCCAACAAGGTTAGTGTTATTGTTACACTAAACCCGTTGATTACTTTCTCTGCCATGATATTCTTAAGCTACTACCATGTTTCGTGGATTAGTCCTGAAACATTTTCATTTTTAACTATAATCGGTGCAGTAATGGCACTAATGGGAGTAGTTTTAGCAGTTTTAAAAAGTAAGAAGTAGTTTGCAAGCATACGAAATTGTAACTACTTTCGGAATACATTTATGCGAACTATTCAATCTATGAATAAAATTATTTTTGTATTCCTTTGTCTTTTAACATTATCTTCTTTCACCTTTTTGCCAAAGGATAAAGATTATAAATATACTCCAGATCAAATAGATATTTACAAAACTATTGATTCTATTCATTTGCGTCTGGAAATATTCTTTCCTGAAATTAAAAAACATAAAAAGAAACCAGCAATTGTATTCTTTTATGGTGGAGGATGGAAATATGGATCCATAAACCAATTTGCCCCTCATGCTGAATACTATGCAAAAAAAGGGTTTGTAACCTTCTTAGTTGATTACAGAGTTGAAGAAAGATACCACACTACACCTTTTGATGCTGTAGAAGATACAAAATCTGCCATTAGGTATATTAAAGAAAATTGCACTAAATATAATATTGACAGTTCTAAAGTTATTGCCTGTGGAGGGTCTGCTGGTGGACACTTAGCTGCTTCTACTGCTTTAATAACTAAGTATAACGACGAGTTTGATCATTTAAATATAAGCTCGATTCCTTCAGCCCTAATTCTTTTTAATCCGGTTATTGACAACGGCCCCAATGGGTATGGTTATGGGAGAATTGGTAATGAGTATAATTCCTTCTCACCTATTCACAATATAAAAGCAGGAGCACCACCAACAATAATCCTTATTGGAACAAAAGATCAACTCATACCTGTTGAAACTGTTGAGTTATATAAATCAAAAATGGATAGCGTTGGAAGTTATTGTGAACTAAAATTGTACAAAGATCAGAAACATGGATTTTTTAATTATAAATACATCAATAACTTTAACAGTACAATTGAGGATATTAACCAGTTTTTAATTCATCTACATTACTTAAAAAAGTAAATATTAATTATGTAGATTATATTCAAATTATGATCACTCTAAAATCAACAATAGTCTTTAATTTGCGACCTTGGAAATTTGATGATATTCCCAGTGTAACAAAAAATGCAAACAACTGGAATATTGCTAAAAATTTATCAAATAAATATCCACATCCATACACAAATGATAATGCAAAGGTTTTTATTGATTCAGTATCTAAAGATAAATCCATGAGTATTTTTGCAATTGAAGTTGATAACGAAGCGATTGGAAGTATCGGAATTCACCCTCAAACTGATATTCATTGTAAAAATGCTGAAATTGGGTATTGGTTAGCCGAACCTTATTGGGGAAAAGGAATTGCTACAGAGGCCATCAGATGGATGATAAATTATGCTTTTGATCATTATCACATAAACAGAATTTATGCTACGGTTTTTGGAACTAACATGGCATCACAAAGAGTATTGCTTAAAAACAATTTTACACTGGAAGCCACTTTAAAGAAGACAATCTATAAAAAAGGATCTTATTACGATGAGTTAATTTATTCTTTGAGAAAAGAAGCTTTACAATAAAAAGCCAATTGCTAAAAAATAACAATTGGCAATTTAGTATTTACATTAACTTAATTGAAAACTTCTTTAATCGTTCATCCAACATATGATTTGGTATGATTGATTTTATCGTATCCGCAACAGCATTTATCATTTTTTCTTTAATGAAGTTATTTTTTATAACAACTGAGATTTCTCTGATAGCAGGAGGATTGTTGATCTCTCTAACATTTATTTGCTGATCTTCGGTTAAAAAATCCATATGTAATTCCGGAATTACAGAATACCCTCCGTTGATATCCACTATTCTTACTAATGTATCAATACTTCCAGCCTCAAATGTATGATTATAGGGTAATGATCGCTGACAGAAATTAAATATCTGATCTCGCAAGCAATGGCCTTCTTCAAGTATCCATAAATTATCCTGAGGTAAATTTGTAGCCGATAATGGAACATCCCTTAATGGATGATCTTTTGAAAAATAGGCTAAAAATTTTTCGTAATACAATGGTATTTCAAAAAACTCTTCAACTTCTAATGGTGTGGCTGCAATAAACATATCAACACTCTCCCTCTTTAAAGCCTGAATCAATGTTTCCGTATTCATCTCTGAAATGATTAATTGGATTTCAGGATAATTGACTTTAAAATTTTTGATAAACTGAGGAATCAGATAAGGCGATAAAGTTGGAATAACACCTATACGCAATGGTCCTGATAAAACTTCAGTTTCATCAACTATAACCTGCTTTACTTTATTTAGTTCTCTGAGAGTAGCTTCCGCCTGATTTATAATTCTTAATCCAATTTCTGTGGGTTCTATAGGATGTTTACTCCTATCAAATATGGATACATCCAATTCATTCTCTAATTTTTGAATCATCATACTTAATGTAGGCTGAGTAACACCACATTCTTTTGATGCTGTAACAAAATGTCTGAATTTATTTAAGGCTACAATATACTCTAACTGCTGAATAGTCATGACTTATAGTTTTTATTTATACAAATATAGATAATATCTGTTTGATTTATATCGAACACCACCCTACATTTGTATCAGAAACAAAAGAAAAAAGTTTAACAAATAAAAAATTTAAAACTATGTCACAAATTGGAAAAGAAGTAGTAGACTTTAAAGTTCAAGCTTACGCAAACGAAAAATTCGAAACTGTATCAAAAGAAGATACTTTAGGAAAATGGGCAATCTATTTTTTCTATCCAGCAGACTTTACATTTGTTTGTCCAACAGAACTAGAAGACCTAGCTAACAGTTATGATGAGTTTAAAGCTACTGGTACAGAAATTTATTCAGTTTCTACAGATTCACACTTCGTTCATAAGGCATGGCATGATGCTAGCGAAACTATTAAAAAAATTAATGGAGGTCAGTAGCTAAGCACCTATCAAATCTTTCTGATTAATTTTGTCAGCTTCCACCATGCGGTACATTAAGTTGTTAAAGATGTTATCTTTCATTTGTGATCGGTTGATTCTGTAGCAAAACTCATTAAAATATTTATCTATATGCCATTCGCTAACCCAAGAATAGGTTGTTCTAATCCACGACTTCACTTGGTGTATCATTGTATGTAAGGCTTTAAAATTCATGCCTCCCATGCTTTCAATCTGTTCTATGTTGTAATCCTTCATCAAAGGGCGATAACCTCTCCAACAATCAGTGGTCACACTGGCATTTTGGGATATATGAGCATCAAAAAGCCTTTTAAGTTCTTTCGATGAGTAATTGTTGATTTTCATCGAGTACATACGTTTTACTTTCCCATCATCGGTAAGCTCAACAGCACATACCGCCTTCTTTTTCTTGCAGTTGTAACTGCGACCAACCTTACCTTCTTCTTTGCCTCCTACCACAAATTCGTCGATGTGTACATTTCCATCCATCGGGTTGTTGCCGCTTGATTGCATCGCTTCCCTAACCTTATGCATGAATAGTCGTGCTGTTTTTTCAGTCACTCCTATACGTTCTGACATATAGCTTGCTGACAAACTCTTGGTTGAGGTTGACATCTCAAAGCAAATGTAAAAGGCTTTGCGTACTCCAAATTTCACTTTGTGAAAGAGTGTGTTGGCGGTAGCTGACTCAATATGCGCACACTTGTTGCAGATTCTTCCGTGATGCTTGCGTTGCTGGTAGCCTTGATGCCCACATTTAACGCACTTAAAACCTTGGTACCACTTAATGTTGGCCAAATATTCCAAGCAATCATCATCCGTACGGAAACGATCAGCAAACTTTAGAGCATTTTGTCCTTTGAATAATTCCATGTATCCCTAATTTTTACTAGTGGCAAATATAAGTAATTATCTACTTACCTCTAAAAATTAAATACCCAATGCTTGCAGATCCAACAGGTGTTCTTTCAAGAGGCTTTGATGTAATGATTGAAGAAGATGGTATGGCAGAAAGAGGAACTTTCATTGTAAATCCTGCTGGTGAAATCGTTTCTTACGAAGTAGTTGCTGGAAACGTTGGTAGAAATGCTGAAGAATTATTAAGAAAATTAAAAGCTCTTCAATTCGTAGCAGAACATCCATCAGAAGTATGCCCTGCTAAATGGAAAGAAGGTGCTGAAACATTAAAACCAAGTATTGATCTTGTAGGTGTTATTTAATTCATAAAAAAATTATTAATCCCAAGGGAGAGTTCATCTCTCCCTAAAAATTTAAAGACATGTTAGAACAAGCTATAAAAGACCAGTTAAAAACCGTATTCGGAACATTAAAAAGTAGTTTTTCATTTGCAGTAGAAGTTGCAGATAACCATTCACAAAAAAAAGAACTTATTGAATTACTTACTGACGTGGCTTCATGTTCAGATAAGCTTTCTGTAGAAGAAAATAATGGAACAGATCTTTCTTTCATTATTAAAAAAGACAATCAGCCTTTGAATATCAAGTTCAGTGCTGTTCCAACTGGTCATGAGTTTTCATCATTATTGGCAGCAATTCTTAATGCGGATGGTATTGGAAAAAATTTACCTGATGAATTAATTACTGCTAAAATTAAAAGTTTAAAAGGGCCAATAGAACTCAAAAGCTATATTTCTTTAACATGTACAAATTGTCCTGAAGTAGTTCAGGCCTTAAATGTAATGGCGCTTTTAAATCCTGATATTAAGCATACTATTATCGATGGATCCATTAATCAAAGTGAAGTAGATGAATTAAAAATTCAGGCAGTACCTACTGTTTTTGCTAATGGAGAATTATTACATGTAGGGCGATCATCATTGGGAGAATTAATAAGTAAGATTGAAAAACAAGTTGGTACAGAGAATCTAACTGAGTCTGTTGCTGTTAATAAGGAATATGATGTTGCGGTAGTTGGAGGTGGTCCTGCTGGTGTTTCTGCAGCAATCTATTCTGCTAGAAAAGGTTTTTCTGTAGCTCTTATTGCTGAAAAAGTTGGAGGTCAGGTTACCGAGACTGTATCAATAGAAAATATGATTTCAGTTCCACAAACAACCGGATCAAAACTTTCATCAGATTTAATGAAACATTTACGTGAGTATCCTATCGATATTTTAGAAAATCGTTTGGTTGAAAAAGTTGATATTGTTGATGGATATAAGCAATTAAAAACAACTTTGGGAGAAGTAATCACCACTCCTGCAATGATAATCGCAACAGGAGCCAGTTGGAGGAAACTGGGTGTGCCTGGAGAGGATCAATATATTGGATCCGGAGTAGCATTTTGTACTCACTGTGATGGTCCATTCTATAAGAATAAAAAAGTTGTTGTTATTGGCGGAGGTAATTCAGGTCTTGAAGCGGCCATTGATCTATCGTCAATTGCATCTGAAGTAACTGTATTTGAGTTTATGGATGAACTTAAGGGCGATCAGGTTTTACAAGATAAATTGAAAACAAAACCTAATGTAAAAATTCTGACTGGCATTGAGACTAAAAATATTGAAGGCGATGGTTCAAAAGTAACAGGTATTCAATATAAAGTCAGAAGCACAGGTGAAGAAAATAAATTGGATATTGACGGCGTATTTGTTCAGATTGGATTAAAACCAAACAGTCAGGTTTTTAGTGAAGTAGTTAATACAAATCGCATGGGCGAAATAGAAATTGACGCTGCCTGTAGAACAAGTAAACCAGGAATTTATGCTGCAGGAGATGTTTCTGTTGTTCCCTACAAACAAATAGTGGTAGCAATGGGTGAAGGTTCAAAAGCAGCCTTATCAGCTTTTGAAGATAATATTAAGAATCTTCAATTGGCAAATTAAAAGTTTAAACATTTACCATACTATATAAAAAAAGGAAGCTATCAATTTCCCCCGATAGCTTCCTTTTATTTATTATTTAAACTTCTTAATAATATCTTTTACCGCATCTTTATGAATGGTAAATCCCATCATTTTAAGCTTTATATAATCTTCATGGAAAAAATAATATCCAAATTTAGGATCATTCACTCCTACATTACGGGAACCGGAACTGGAATCTTTAATTAAATACCAATCTTTACCTGTTCCCTTATAGTTTTCTAAATAGCCAACCAAATGCATACCATGATCATCAGTTGTGGTTTCATTTGAAAATCTGAATTGACGAGCATCTTCATTAATATATTCAGATGGAATATCATAATCCGGAATTATAGCACAATTGGTTTCTCTGCTAAAACCAGTTTCAGAAACATCACCACCAATACTTAATGTATATCCCTTTTTTACTGCATTTTTTATGGCTTTCATAAAATCATCTAAAGGAATGTTATAATAATCCTTACTATGCCACCAGTTATCAGGCACTTTATATTCAACTAATTGCCAATATGGCTCCTGCTTATACGAAAGAATTTCTACATAATCATCAGGATTCAATTTTAGATAATCATTCAAATAAGATTTTGGATCATACGATTTTCCATCAACACTAAATGAAGTTGGAGGTACACCGATATAATGATTCATAATAGATTTGATTGTTTCTAAACCAAACTCAACATTCCATGCATTGCTTTCTTTTAGTGAAACTAAAAATGCTTTCATTTCTTCAAACATCTTGGCATGAGTATGAAACTTTCTGCTATCAATTAATCCGGTATAATCATTTTTAGGAACGGCTCCATATTCCTTCATAATACGAGCAACGGCATTGCCTTCTGAACCTTCATCAAAATTAGAGTCTCCTCTTTTTTCAATAAACCTTCTGGCCTTTTCTACATACTCCCAATAAACAGTATAAAGCTCTGATATTTCAACTTTCTTACCAGTTAATCTTAATACTTCAGTTTCGTAAAATGAAGTTGTCGAAAAACACCAGCAAGTACCAGTATTTCCTTGCGATTCTACATTTTGACACCAGGCTGTTGTATACAAAGAAGGATCATTAGGTAAATCCATTTCTGACTGATCCATAATGAATCTTGTATATGCATCCTTATCCTCATTTTCTAATGAATCATTAACTGCATTTACATCTTTTAAAATAGATTCATAATAGAAACCTTTTCCTTTTTCTATAACCTGAATTTTTGCTTTATCCTTGTTGCTTTGTGCATTCAATGATGACACAACTACGACAAAGCTTAATGTTAGTAATTGTTTAAACATATTTCTTTATTTTATTGTAATAACATCTAATTTTCTTCTGTTTTTTATATAATTACCCCTATAAAAACAGCCATAAAAGTAGAATTAAATACTTTTATATAAATTGATCGATAACAGGTTTTAAGTATTTTAACACCTATTTTATTATCAAATACTTCGATTTCTCTATCAAAGCTATATTTTTGTCCTCAAATCAAAATATAAACTTCCAGATGGAATATATTGAATATGATATCAAACAAATAATTAATGAAAAACTCAAAGGTTCTATTATCCCTAATAGTGTAGAGTTGAACTGTGAATTATTTGGTACTGATCTCAATAATGTATATGATAGTTATATTTATTATAGTAATGAAGTGGATGGAATAATTGATGTGTATGCTGATTTTAATTGTACCATTCTTGATGGCTACGACGAAAGACCTACCAGAGGTAGTTTTAAAGGAAAATTCATTCTCGACTATAAAAGTTTTATTGAGGACAGTTGCGAGGTTAGTATCTAGTAATAAATTGATACCTCAATTTTAAATGATATACTTTTAATTTTATTCGCTGCTATTTTCACTTCATTAAAAATTACTGAATACATTATAATACTCAAAACAATTTTCTTATAGCTCTGTTCCTGTAACATTAAAACTCACTTAAAAAGAGAAAATTGAACATACTCATAGTTGGACAGGGATTAGCAGGAACGATATTATCATTTAAATTAATTCAAAAAGGACATTCTGTTACAGTTATTGATGATCCTTCTTTTCAAAAATCTTCTTTAGTCGCAGGCGGCATGGTAAATCCTGTTGTTTTCAGAAGATTGACAAAATCATGGATGATTGATGAATTATACCCTGAGTTTATTAAAACATGTTATGATTTAGAATCCTTATTAGAAACTAAACTCTTTCATCAAAAAACTATCCATAAGATATTTGGAAAGGATGAAGATAAATTTTGGCAAAAGAAATATAGGGATAATGAATTAGACAAGTATATTGATGAACAACCTCAATATTCTCCTATATCTAATTTCATAAAAACGCCATTTGGCTATGGTATCGTAAAAGAAGGAGGTTGGTTTGATATACAGACCCTAATCAATACTTTTAAAAATCATCTATCCCAAAATTTATTATTGACAGAAACTCATTTCAATATATCCACAGACCTACAATTCAAATCTGGCCAGGTTTTATGGAAAGAAAATACTTATGATAAAGTAATCCTATGTACTGGAAGTTATTGTGGTAATAACGATTACTTTGACAAAGTAAAGTTTAAAAATACACTAGGCGAGGTCCTTACTTTTAAAAGCAAGGATTATAATGGGAAAAACATTATCTCAAAAAACATTTTCATCTTACCTGTTCATGAGCAAAAATATAAAACAGGTTCAACTTTTTCCTGGGATTACACAGATATAACTCCAACAGAGGATGGAAAACAAGAAATTCTTGAGAAACTAAATAAAATAGCCGATTTTAATTTCATCATAGATGATCATCAGGCTGGTGTAAGACCTACAACCCACGACAGAAGACCTGTTGCTGGTTTTTTAAAAGATAATCCTCATATAGGAATCATGAATGGACTGGGTTCAAAAGGTATTCTTCTTTCACCTTGGGCTGCAAATCAACTTATTCAAAAAATAGAAAATCCTGAGTTTGTAATACACCAGGAAATTGACGTAAACAGATATTATAATTAAATATTGTGCATGATCCATTATTATACCTCAAGGACTTGAATGTAGATAATTACAAACCCTATAAACACAAAAAGAGCAATCGAAACTTGTTCGATTGCTCTTTTATTTAAAGTCGGCGGCGACCTACTCTCCCACAGTACGCAGTACCATCGGCGCTAATGGGCTTAACTTCTCTGTTCGGAATGGGAAGAGGTGGAGCCCCATCGCTATAACCACCTGAATGTCTTTCTAGCATTTTAGATTATAGATAAGAGATTTAAAGACCCTATCTATTCTAACATTCTATTCAATATTTTTTCAGTCTATTATCTATGATCTCTCATCTAATAGTCTGTTTTTACATACCAGCTTCAATCAAAATCACAGACTTTACTATTACGCCCAACTAAAAGTTTCGGGTAATTAGTACTGCTCGGCTTTGATGTTACCACCTTTACACCTGCAGCCTATCAACGTCATCGTCTTTAACGTCCCTCAAGGATATCTCATCTTGAAGCAGGCTTCGTGCTTAGATGCTTTCAGCACTTATCCCTTCCAAACTTAGCTACCCAGCAATGCTCCTGGCGGAACAACTGGTGCACCAGAGGTTTGTCCAACGCGGTCCTCTCGTACTAACGTCAGGTCTTCTCAAATATCCTACGCCCACAACAGATAGGGACCGAACTGTCTCACGACGTTCTGAACCCAGCTCGCGTGCCACTTTAATGGGCGAACAGCCCAACCCTTGGGACCTTCTCCAGCCCCAGGATGTGACGAGCCGACATCGAGGTGCCAAACCGCTCCGTCGATATGAGCTCTTGGGAGCGATCAGCCTGTTATCCCCGGAGTACCTTTTATCCTTTGAGCGATGGCCCTTCCATGCGGAACCACCGGATCACTATGTCCTACTTTCGTACCTGGTCCACTTGTCGGTCTCACAGTCAAGCTTCCTTGTGCCATTACACTCTGCGGACGGTTACCAATCGTCCTGAGGAAACCTTTGAAAGCCTCCGTTACTCTTTTGGAGGCGACCACCCCAGTCAAACTACCCACCAAACAATGTCCTCATTGCTGAGTTAGGCCACAGATAAGCAAAGGGTCGTATTTCAAGGGTGACTAAACTACACCTGGCGATGCAGCATCAACGTCTCCGACCTATCCTACACATTACTTACCCACAACCAATGTTAAGTTGCAGTAAAGGTTCACGGGGTCTTTCCGTCCCGTTGCGGGTAATCGGCATCTTCACCGATACTACAATTTCACCGAGCTCATGGTTGAGACAGTGCGCACATCGTTACACCATTCGTGCAGGTCGGAACTTACCCGACAAGGAATTTCGCTACCTTAGGACCGTTATAGTTACGGCCGCCGTTTACTGGGGCTTCAATTCAAACCTTCGCCGAAGCTAAGCTCTCCTCTTAACCTTCCAGCACCGGGCAGGTGTCAGGCCTTATACGTCTTCTTTCGAATTTGCAAAGCCATGTGTTTTTGATAAACAGTCGCATGCGCCATTTCTCTGCGGCCTACCGAAGTAGGCGCCCCTTTTCCCGAAGTTACGGGGCTAATTTGCCGAGTTCCTTAACCATGAATCACTCGAGCGCCTTAGTATACTCAACCCAACTACGTGTGTCCGTTTACAGTACGGGCTCCTATACTCGCTTTTCTTGGTACTGGCTGCTTCTCTTCGCTTCGGCCGAAGCCTAGGCTCAACGTACTATTCCGTCAGTACGTAGAAATCTCACCAATACGTCACTTTCATCGTATAGCAGGTGCAGGAATATTAACCTGCTCTCCATCCACTACCCCTTTCGGGTTCGCGTTAGGTCCCGACTAACCCTGATCCGATTAGCGTTGATCAGGAAACCTGAGTCTTTCGGCGTGCGGGTTTCTCGCCCGCATTATCGTTACTTATGCCTACATTTGCTTTTCTAACCGCTCCACATAACATCGCCATTATGCTTCAAGGCCGTTAGAATGCTCCCCTACCACTGTACAATGTACAATCCATAGCTTCGGTAGTATACTTATGCCCGATTATTATCCATGCTCGATCGCTCGACTAGTGAGCTGTTACGCACTCTTTAAATGAATGGCTGCTTCCAAGCCAACATCCTAGCTGTCTATGCAATCAAACCGCGTTTGTTCAACTTAGTATACATTTGGGGACCTTAGCTGATGGTCTGGGTTCTTTCCCTTTCGGACACGGACCTTAGCACCCATGCCCTCACTCCTATTCATCATCTTACAGCATTCGGAGTTTATCAGGAGTTGATAGGCGGTGAAGCCCTCTCGTCCAATCAGTAGCTCTACCTCTGTAAGATTAAAATAAGGCTGCACCTAAATGCATTTCGGGGAGTACGAGCTATTTCCAGGTTTGATTGGCCTTTCACCCCTACCCACAGTTCATCCAAATACTTTTCAACGTAAACTGGTTCGGTCCTCCATTCCGTGTTACCGGAACTTCAACCTGACCATGGGTAGATCACCTGGTTTCGCGTCTAGCGCAGCTAACTATTTCGCCCTATTCAGACTCGCTTTCGCTTCGGCTCCGTTGCTGAACAACTTAACCTCGCTAACTACGACTAACTCGTAGGCTCATTATGCAAAAGGCACGCCGTCACCATTAAATGGCTCCGACCGCTTGTAAGCGCACGGTTTCAGGTACTATTTCACTCCCCTGTTCGGGGTACTTTTCACCTTTCCCTCACGGTACTGGTTCACTATCGGTCTTTCAGGAGTATTTAGCCTTACCAGATGGGCCTGGCAGATTCACACAGAATTTCACGTGTTCCGCGCTACTCAGGATACTACTAGATTTTATTTGCTTACGTGTACAAGACTGTCACTTTCTACGGTTGTTCTTTCCAAAACATTCCACTTCACGCATAAAACCACAGCGTAGTCCTACAACCCCAATGTTGCCTAAACAACATTGGTTTGGGCTAGTCCCCGTTCGCTCGCCACTACTTAGGGAATCACTATTGTTTTCTTCTCCTCCAGGTACTTAGATGTTTCAGTTCCCTGGGTTTGCCCCCCGAAGGGTGACTGGTCATCAACCAGCCGGGTTGCCCCATTCAGAAATCTGCGGATCAATAAATATTTGCTTCTCCCCGCAGCTTATCGCAGCTTATCACGTCTTTCTTCGCCTCTGAAAGCCTAGGCATCCACCGTACGCCCTTGCTTACTTTCTTGTTGGTTTAGCAATGCTTTGCGCATAGCTAACCTATGATTTTGATTGTTTTGCCAATATGTCAATGTACGTTTGATTCGTAAATGAATCTGTGGAGAATATCGGAGTCGAACCGATGACCTCCTGCGTGCAAGGCAGGCGCTCTAGCCAGCTGAGCTAATCCCCCGTATTACCTGTAGTAATAAGTAGTCCTGCGCAGATTTGAACTGCGGACCCCTACATTATCAGTGTAGTGCTCTAACCAACTGAGCTACAGGACTGTGTTAATTTTGAAATGCTTATAAAAGAAAAGTAGTTGTCTTTTGTAGTTTTATTTAAAACTCTCTCCAGAAAGGAGGTGTTCCAGCCACACCTTCCGGTACGGCTACCTTGTTACGACTTAACCCTAGTTATCAGTTTTACCCTAGGCCGCTCCTTACGGTAACAGACTTCAGGTACCCCCGACTTCCATGGTTTGACGGGCGGTGTGTACAAGGCCCGGGAACGTATTCACCGCGTCATTGCTGATACGCGATTACTAGCGAATCCAGCTTCACGGAGTCGAGTTGCAGACTCCGATCCGAACTGAGACAGGCTTTAGAGATTAGCATCACATCGCTGTGTAGCTGCCCTTTGTACCTGCCATTGTAACACGTGTGTAGCCCTGGACGTAAGGGCCGTGCTGATTTGACGTCATCCCCACCTTCCTCACGGTTTACACCGGCAGTCTTGTTAGAGTCCCCACCTCTACGTGCTGGTAACTAACAACAGGGGTTGCGCTCGTTATGGGACTTAACCCGACACCTCACGGCACGAGCTGACGACAACCATGCAGCACCTTGTAAATAGTCCGAAGAAAGAAGCATCTCTGCTTCATGCAATCTACATTTAAGTCCAGGTAAGGTTCCTCGCGTATCATCGAATTAAACCACATGTTCCTCCGCTTGTGCGGGCCCCCGTCAATTCCTTTGAGTTTCATTGTTGCCAACGTACTCCCCAGGTGGATTACTTAATGCTTTCGCTCAGTCGCTGACGATGTATTGCCAACAACGAGTAATCATCGTTTACGGCGTGGACTACCAGGGTATCTAATCCTGTTCGCTCCCCACGCTTTCGTGCATCAGCGTCAATTATAGCTTAGTAAGCTGCCTTCGCAATCGGTGTTCTGTGTTATATCTATGCATTTCACCGCTACACAACACATTCCGCCTACCTCAACTAAATTCAAGACTATCAGTATCAATGGCAGTTTTACAGTTGAGCTGCAAGATTTCACCACTGACTTAATAGTCCGCCTACGCACCCTTTAAACCCAATAAATCCGGATAACGCTCGCATCCTCCGTATTACCGCGGCTGCTGGCACGGAGTTAGCCGATGCTTATTCATACGGTACCTTCAAAAAGCTTCACGAAGCTCACATTATTCCCGTATAAAAGCAGTTTACAACCCATAGGGCAGTCTTCCTGCACGCGACATGGCTGGTTCAGCCTTGCGGCCATTGACCAATATTCCTCACTGCTGCCTCCCGTAGGAGTCTGGTCCGTGTCTCAGTACCAGTGTGGGGGACCTTCCTCTCAGAACCCCTAGACATCGTCGCCTTGGTGAGCCGTTACCTCACCAACTAGCTAATGTCACGCATGACCATCTTATACCGACGAATCTTTACTTATCTATCCATGCGAACAAACAAGACTATAGGGTATTAATCCAAATTTCTCTGGGCTATCCCCTTGTATAAGGCAGGTTTCATACGCGTTACGCACCCGTGCGCCGGTCGTCAGCGGAAGCAAGCTTCCCTGTTACCCCTCGACTTGCATGTGTTAGGCCTGTCGCTAGCGTTCATCCTGAGCCAGGATCAAACTCTTCGTTGTATAAAAATTTTGATAGACTTTAAGATGATAGATAATAGATAAGAGACTTACGTCTAATGTCTTTTGTCTAATGTCTTTTGTCTAATATTAATTCCTTACAAGAGTTTTAACTCAAAGAACATACTTTACTTTCCTTTTATTAAGTGTGCATTTCAATATTTTCAAAGAACGTTTTCCTTTTTATTCAGCATCAAGGCATAAATAAATCAGAACTCTTTATATCTTGTAAACACATTTTAGAACTCTTTCTAAAACAATGTTTATTTCAATCTTTTTTTTTACTCCCTAACCTTCGTTAGAGTGTCGCTCTAAAAGCGGATGCAAAGATAACAACTTTATTTTCTCTTTTCCAAATAAATTTTGAAAAATTTTTATTTAATTTTTCAAGCTTTATTTTTAATTTAAATTACTGTTTTTCACTAATTTAAACCCCTTCTCAAAGCCTCAGTTTTTATCTTCTTGCCTTCTTTAAAAGCGGCTGCAAAGATAAGTGATTTTAATTCTTAAAACCAAATTTATCTTTAAAAATATTTTAAAAATTTTCATCTGATTTTTTAGCTTCTAAAACCTCCTCTTTTTCAAGACTTTCTTCCCTTAAAGTTGCTCAATATTTCAATCTTTCATTCGCGCCTCTCGTTCAAAGCGGGTGCAAAACAACTGCTTTTATTTTTAACTTCCAAACTTTAACTCGATTATTTTTTGCGCAGAATTCAAAGATAAAACGCAATTGTCATTTTGTCAACCAATTAGGCAGTAATATTTTTTAAAATATTTTACAGTCTCACTAAAATACATTTTAAGAAAAAGTTCATTTAGCATCATGTAGAATAACATCAACTTCATTAAAAATACAAGTCCCTCTCACCATTCTTAATTTTCTCCAAACGTTCTATCAGCTTAGATTTAAATCGATCATCCTCATAATTAACCAATTCCTCATCAATTAGTTTATACCCTTTAATCTTAGTCGATTCTGGAGCATAATCTTCCAAATACTCAGCTAAAGTCAACATCGCATTGGGTTGACAAAACCTTTTTATAAAACCAGGCACCGAAAATTCCATAAAATGCTCACCTGTTCTATTCAATCTGTAACAAGCCGTACAAAAGGATGGAATAAAACCATTGCCCACCAGCTCTTCCATTACTTCATTTAAAGAACGATTATCATTTATTACAAATTGTTCCTGATCGATATCTTGCTTAACATCCTTTTGTGAATAGCCCCCCAATTCGATATTTGTACCACCATCAATCTGAGAAACTCCGAATTGCAATATCTCATCTCTTATTTCTGCAGGTTCTCGCGCTGTCAATATCAAACCTGTGTACGGAACCGCTAATCTTAGAATTGCAACTAAACGTGTAAAATCTTCATCAGAAACCATCCATTGCTTATCAATATTCATTTCTGATGCATCTTTTATTCGAGGAAAAGAGATTGTATGAGGCCCAACATTGTATACTGATTCAAAATGATTTACGTGACGCAACAAGCCTAACACCTCAAACCTCCAGTCGTAAAGACCGAGCAATGCACCAATACCTAAATCATCAATTCCTCCCTCCATCGCGCGATCTAATCCTGTAATACGCCAATTAAAATCTCGCTTTAATCCACTCTTATGTACTTTTAAGTACGTTTCTTTATGGTATGTCTCCTGAAAAATCTGATAGGTTCCAATCCCTGCTTCTTTAACTATTTTAAATCCTTCTATATCTAAAGGAGCGGCATTTATATTAACTCTTCGGATTTCCCCTTTCTTATGCTTTACAGAATAAACCGTCTTAACTGTATCTGCAATATATCGCGCATTATACTTTGGATGTTCTCCATAAACCATAATTAGTCGCTTATGCCCAGCATCTTCCAAAGCCTTCACCTCATTTATTAAGTCTTCTGTAGATAATGTCACTCGTTTCTGTGATTTATTCTCTGCTCTAAATCCACAGTAAGAGCAATTATTAATACATAAATTACCTACATACAAAGGTGCAAACAACACTATTCTCTTACCATAAACCCTTTCCTTTAATTCCTTGGCCGCATGCTTAATTTCTTGAATTAACTCATCATCAGTTGCATTTATTAGTACAGCCGTTTCTTGTAAAGACAATCTTTCTTTATTGAGGGATTTTTGAATAATAGAACGTACCGCCTCCTTTGATGGATTTTTTGTTTGCTCCAATATTTCATGAATCTCATCTGAATCGATAAAATTCTCCATCGAACGATCTTCTATCTTATATTTTTGAGGGTGATAGATTATTGACATAATTCTTTTACTAGTTTTTCAAGCTGTAAAATTAGTTGTTTTCGGATAAAAAAGTAATGAATTACTAATATTTACACGTATCTAACAATATTTAAACTTTTGCCTATTATTTTCAACACGAATAATTAGATGTATTTTTTTAATTCTCAAATTTCATTTTCTGAACGATTATACCATTTATATCCCTTAATGAATTTTCTAATTCCTGTTGCATATGACTCTCCCCAAATAACTCCAGTAAAATCAGACCACTTTCACTACAAAAATCATCTGTTACTTCATGTAATCCTAAGCGTGTTTTTATATAACAACCATATTTAGTAAGTATCTTTTGTACTTTATCGGCAGCTTTTAATCGATCACAAATCTGTATTCCTAAAATTATTTTATCTGCTTTTGTTGTCATAACTTAAAACTTTAAACTAATAAGTTAAGACAACTTATACTATTTCTCAAGTTGTTTAGATAAAGATTCCAGATTGACTAAAATAAAAAACCACTAACAAAAGCTAGTGGTTCTTTTTTATTCCTATTTTATTTTTTCCTCCATTTACCATATTGAACTCGCCAGAAAAATAAATATCATCATATGAGTGAATTCTTTCTCATAACTCGTTTTATTGTTCTAAATAAAGACAGCAATCTTACATCTATTTATCTAAAACGGTTGGAGTTTAGTATTAATTACAATACTGTCTTACTATTTTTTCGACTTATACGCTACTACATGCACAGAATTTTTTTCTGAACCTGCAAACTTTGTTTTAACCTTAATCACGCCATTTGTACCTTTTTCTCCAAATATTGCAACAGCTGCACTATCCTTAAGTATATCTATCTGACTAATCATTTTGGGATCCATCTTTTGTAATTCTTCGTAACTAATTTCATTACCATCCATAATCACCAAAGGATTTTTTGAAGAATCACTTTTGAGAAGTGAACTCCCTTCTTCCCCTTCCAAAACAAAATTAATAGGAACTGTAAAGTTAACATTTACATACTCTCCTCTTTGCATACCCGGCTCCCATTTCGGCATTAACCCAATCACTCTTACCGCTTCATTATCAATAGTTTCATGCACACCCCTTACAACTTTGATATCCTTTACAACTCCATCCATCCCCACTACGAAACTAACATAAACACGCCCTTGTATTCCTAATTCCTGTGCCTCAGTTGGATACTTAACATTTTGAGCTATAAACTTTCTCAACTCCATATCTCCTCCTGGATATTCTGGCATTTTTTCAACAACATTATATGCTATTTCATCATTCAAAGAGCTTTCTGTCCCTTTTAATTCTGAATTATTAACATCCTCCTCAGAATATTCATTATCACATGCAAAAAAGAAGGTTACAGTAGATACTACCATTAAAGCCATTAAAGCCTTGAACACACCATATTTTTTTAAAGAATTATTTGTCATCATATTAAATCTTTTTTTTGTTATAGATTGATTAAAGTTATTTACCGGCAACAACCTTGCTCCTGAAGCCTGAAACAACAATAACATTTTGTACTGGCCTACAGAGGTCCCTCTTTTTAAAACCTCCTTATCAGCCTGAAACTCATGGAGTTCTTTTAACAATCTTTGAATAATCCAGGCAAAAGGATTAAACCACTGAATAATTAAAAGACACTCAACAACAAGCACATCTAATGAATGTTTGAATTGAATATGAGCCATTTCATGATCCATTATTTTATCCAAATCGTCATCTGAATACAAAGACTGATTCACGAAAATGATATTAAAGAATGAAAATGGATTAAAGCGACCAGGCAAATTAGCCACTCTATACCCTTTTACTTTAGACCAGGTGGCCTTTCTGGAAAGTCCTCCCAATTGAACAAATCCATAAAACAACCTGACTAATAACAATGCAACACCAAAAGCATACATCCAATTAAATAATTGAACCTGCGCTATTTTAGGTATGACAATTTCTTGAAATTGAGTTGAATATACATCTACAGAACCTAATAAATAAGAAAAGCCCTCCATTTGAGATTCATTTCTTACTGGATTAGATAAATGAATCAAAGGAACAACCGAAGCAAGACAAAGAGATAACAACAAATAAAATCTGTTAAACCTAAAAATTCTTTCATCATGAAGAATCAAACGATAAAAAATAGTTAAAATCCCAAGTATAATTGAAGATTCTATTAAATACTTAACAATATGCTCCATAACTATTCTTTTTCTTTATTTAACTCATTTTTCACATCATCTAAAAGATCTTCAAGTTCTTTAATATCCATTTTGTCTTCCTTGGCAAAAAACGATACTAATTCCTTTAACGAACCTTGAAAGTAATTAGAAACAAAGCGCTTCATAAACTTTTTTCTGTATTCCTCTTTTGTTACAATTGAAAAATACACATAGCCACGTCCTTTTTTTTCATGATCCACAAAACCTTTAGTTTCTAAAATTCGCACAATTGTAGACACTGTATTAAATGCGGGTTTGGGATCCGACATTTTATCTATAATGCTTTTTACAGTAGTTTTGCCTAATTCCCACATAATTTGCATCACTTGTTCTTCTGCCTTTGTTAATTCTTTCATTCTTTTATCCTCTCTAAAATCAATTCAACTAAATCAATAGTTCAAACTTACATCATAATTTCTATTCCAGCAAATTTTTAAACTATTTTTTTAGTTTATAATATTTTTAATATAATTTTAAATACCCCAGTTATGTCACTAATCCACACTACAAACCTCATATACATCTTATTAGAAACACACAGAAAATACACTTCTCATTTTTTTTGCAGTTTAGTAAACAATATTAATTTTTTAAATTACTTTTGCTAAACCGATTTAGTTATGGCAAAAATATCAATAAATAAAATAGCAGAATTAGCAGGAGTTTCAAAGACCACAGTCTCATTTGTTTTAAATGGACGTGGAGATGAAAAAAATATCAGCTTAAAAACGCAAGAGAAAATCATAGATATTGCTAAAAAAAACAACTACAAGGCTAACTTCATTGCCCGTAGTCTTTCTTTAGGAAAATCTTTTACAATTGGTTTTGTAGTTCCTGATATCTCAAACCCATTTTTTGGTAAAATAGCAAAACAAATTGAAGCTATTGCTGAAACAAAAGGTTATTCTGTAATGGTTGCTAACACCAATGAAGATATTGCAAAAGAAAGAAATATAATTGAAAGTTTTAAATCCAGACAAATAGATGGTATTATTTTAGCAAGTGCATCAAACAACTATGATAGGCTTACTGATGTTTTCGGCAAAGAATATCCATATGTTTTGTTCGATAGATTTCTTCCAAATATTGAAAGTCCTTTTATCGGAATTAATAATTATGAAACAGCTCAGCAATTAACTAATGCCTTAATAAAGAAAGGACATCACAAGATCGCACTTTTTTCCATTACTTCTTTTCTGCCTAACATATTAGAGAGAGAAAATGGTTACAAAGACTCCTTAATCAGCAATAATATTAGTTTTAGCAAAAATCTCGTTTTTGAAATAGATCCAACAGATATAAAAAGTGGTGTAAAAGAAGCGATTTCTAAAATGATTAGTGAGAGCGATCCAGCTACAGCTATCTTATTCTTAAACAATGTACTAACAGCAGAAGCCATTTGGGTTATTAATACCATGCACCCGCAGCTTAAACAAACACTCGACTTTGCAAGCTTTGATAATCTGGATCTGTTTGATTATTCATTGCCCAAGGTTACCTCTGCACTTCAACCAAGTAAAGAAATAGCAAATTACGCTGTAAACATGTTATGCGATCAAATTGACAACAAATTACTCAACAAAGGTATCCAACTAAAAACAACTATAATAAACAGATAAATATGAACAACCAATCTATGTATAACTATTTTTACCAACTTACTAAACCGGTTTATTTAAAATTAGCAACTATATAAATCATCTTTTAAATCTATAAAATCAACAAAATGAATATTTATTACGACAATAGAATTGTTTTAACACTTGACGCAGGAGGAACTAATTTTGTATTTAATGCAATACAAGGAGGTAAATTATTATTAAAACCAATAACTTCTCCTTCATATGGTGACCAACTTGAGAAATGTCTACAAACCATAATAGAAGGATTTAAAAAAGTAAAAGAACAATTAACCGAAGAACCTGTAGCAATTAGCTTTGCTTTTCCTGGTCCTGCAGATTATCCCAATGGTATAATTGGTGATTTAGGAAATCTCCCTGGCTTCAGAGGAGGTATTGCATTAGGAAGCATGCTTAACGAACAATTCAACATACCTGTTTTTATTCAAAACGATGGAGATCTGTATGCTTATGGTGAAGCTTTAGGCGGAATACTTCCTATAATAAATGAAAAGAGTGAAAAAAAATATAAGAATTTAATTGGAGTAACTCTGGGCACCGGATTTGGTGCCGGACTTGTTCATGATGGAAATCTAATAACCGGAGATAACAGTATTGCTTCTGAAGTTTGGCTTATTGCCAACTCTATCTCTCCTGATAAAAATGCAGAAGAAGGTGTAAGTACCAGAGCTATTATTAATTCATACAAAAAACTTTCAGGAACAAATACTCCTGATCTTATGCCTTTTGACATTTATAATATAGCAATAGGAAAAGCTGAAGGCGATAGTGCTGCTGCTAAAAACGCCTTTATTGAATTTGGTAAACATTTAGGCGATTCACTTGCTACTCTTATTACACTATTTGATGGCATCGTTGTTATTGGTGGAGGCATCACTGGTGCAAGTGAATTATTTATGCCAGAAGTGATGAATGTATTACGTGGAAAATTTGAATGCGGACAAAATAGATTGGTACACAATACCTATTTACTAGATAATGAGGTGGAAGAAAAAGAATTTTATAAATCAGACGCAATTACAATAAAAGTTCCTTTTTCGGAAAAAACCATTAAATACAATAAAGAACAAAAAGTTGCCATTGCAACCAGTAAGCTGGATGCCAGCGAAGCTATTTCACTTGGAGCTTATGCTTACGCATTAAAAATGTTAGATAAATAAAATTAAGTATATGTTATATCCATTAAAATTTACTCCTATTTTAAAGGAAATGATTTGGGGAGGATCAAAGATCCCTGAAACATTAAAAATGTCAATTGATTCAGAAACAAAGATAGGTGAAAACTATGCTCTTTCTGGATTAGAAAAAGATCTTTCGGTTGTATCAAACGGAGACTTAAAAGGGAAAAATCTTGTTGAATTAATAGATCAATATAAAGATCAATTAATTGGAGAAAAGATATACAGCCTGTTTGGTAGTAAATTCCCTTTACTATTAAAGTATATTGATGCAAATGATGATTTATCAATTCAGGTACATCCAAATGACGAACTTGCAAAAGTTAAACACAACTCATTTGGCAAAACTGAAATGTGGTATGTTATTAGTGCTGAGGAAAACGCAGGTTTAATCTCTGGATTTTCAAAGAAAACTTCTGCTGAAGAATTTGAAGAATTGCATAAGAACAAGCAAATTATGAGTCTGATGCAAAAACATGATACAAATAAAGGTGACGCATTCTTTATTCCTGCAGGTAAAGTTCACTCAATTGGTAAAGGCAACTTAATAGCTGAAATTCAGCAAACATCAGATATCACTTATAGGATTTATGATTTTGACAGAGTTGATAAGTTTGGAAATCCAAGAGAACTACACCATGAACTAGCAATGGATTCAATGAACTTCTCAGATGATGATTCCGGAAAAGTTGATTATTCACCTATAACCAATCAAAGTGTAAACGTAGCAGAATGTCAATATTTCACAACCAATTTTATTGACGTTAATGGAGAAATTTCTAAAAACTACACATCTATTGATTCATTTGTAATATTGATGAATGTGAGTGGAGAATGTACGATAAAGTCAGGCGATTTCACTACTTCTTTAAACATGATGGAAACAGCTTTAATTCCTGCTTGCCTTAATGAAATATCAATTACAGGTAATGCAGAATTACTGGAAGTTTATATTTAACAACAATTATTACACATTACATATTTGGATAAAACAGAGCCCCTCTTAATAATAAAAGGGGCTCTGTTGTTTATATAACTAATACAAATCAAATCTATACTACTATGTATAATAAATAATTTAATTCCAATTCAGTTGGCCTACAACCTCGAATGCATAACCTCGGTTTGTTTCAATTTTTTTAAATAAGGTATTATGATATTCATAATAAATACGTCCATCAATAGAAACTCTTTCGGCATAAAATGGTAACTGATAAACAATAGCTCCAACAGGAGGAATTACTTCCTGATAATATCCACCATGATTTTTATAGAATATTCCATCTGTAAAAAATAAAGTAAGACCATTAAACCTAACTTTAACGAAATTATTTGGTAAATATTTTACTCTCCTTGAATAATCATTACAAACGACTACACCTCTTGAATAATTCTTACTATAATTTACATTGTAATGTTTGTTATTATAGTTTTTCGAATAATTATGTTTTTTTTCTTTACTATGATTATAATTTGTCTTCTTGTTGTTATTAATTACATAATCTCTGTCTGTTAATCGATCTAATTTATCTAAGTTGCTCGTTTTAGATGTAGAATTTTGCTTATTATAGTTTGAAGAACGTTGTCCTCTTGATGAGTTTTTTGAAACTTCTTCTCTATAATTTTCATTTCTACTTTCTGTATATCTATTTCTATTTTGAGCTGATACACTAAAAACAAAAGCAGTAACCATTAATAATAAAATACCTTTTTTCATGACTTCAGTTTTTTAATTAATACTCAGCAATCAATTCAATTGAATTAGAATTATAATTGTTCGTAAAACAACTTATAATCTTAACTTTTACAATCCAAAAACCAGACCAAAGTCATATACACCTATCCTACTGCACATTACACTAACTTAAAAGCATTATTATTTTAACAACAATTAGTTAAAACAGATTAAATTACTTCACTTTTAAAATATAAGATTGATTTGACGACAATTCTATTGGAATAACTAAATCATGATCGAGATTTATTTTAGTTTTAAATTTATGATACAATTGATCTTCTAATTCCATATTCCCTTTAGGTATTTTCATTCTTTGCAATACTGAATCAGGAACCTTAAGATCAAAACCCACAGAATCATTTGAAAAATTTGTTACAATAATTAATTTCTCATTTTCACTCCATCGGGTAAATGAATATATTTCATCACTATATTCAGCAGTTTTCTTTCTGTTATAATCATGAATGTCTGCATATTCCCCCATTAATGCATCACTATTAATCGTAAAATTCAACAGGCGTTTATAAAAATCCCTAAGCTCTTTTTCTTCTTCCGATAATTGTCCTCCGTCAAAAGCACCATTATTCATCCAGCGCTGATGATGTGGAACTCCAACGTAGTCAAATATTGAGGTTCTTGATGGCTGTCCGAATCCAGCATTCGCTGCTCCTGGTTCTCCTACTTCTTGTCCAAAATAAATCATAGTTGGTGAAGTACTTAATGTTGCAGAAACAACCATCGCAGGCATTCCCTTTAATGCATCTCCTGCAAATTCAGGTGAAGCTATTCTTTGTTCGTCATGATTTTCAAGAAAGTGCAACATATGATGCTCAATATCCTTTGCCTCTTCTTGAATAGGAGCAATATGATCCGTAGATCCATAACCTTGCATTACATGCTTTAATGTGTCATATAAATCAACCTTATCATATAAATAATCCATTTTTCCTTTATGAATATATTCCCTGAATAACTTTGGCTGATAAACTTCTGCTAACAAAAAGGCATTTGGATTTTTCACTTTAATAGAAGAATTCATATAGCTCCAAAACTCTACCGGAACCATTTCTGCCATATCATAACGAAATCCATCAACACCAAAATCAAGCCAGAAAAAAGCTATATTTTTAAATTTAATCCAGGAATCAGGAACATCTTTATGCTGCCAAAATTCAAAATGAGCTTTAAAATCTTTATTCATATACGAAGAAGGTAGAGTATCAAAATCTAGCGTTCCGTCAGGTTTCACACCATAATTAATTTTCACAGTTTCGTACCAGTCATACTGGTTAGGTTGAGCCAATCGAGATCCATTACCAGTCCATTTAGCAGGATATTCATAAAACTTACCATCTGCTAAAGCATGCTTTTCTCCTCCTAAAGGTTTATAACCATTAATTGGTTTGTGTACTTTAAAAGAATCACCAACTACATAATAAAAATTATTATCACGTGCATATTCTACTGATGTGTCATCATTTGCCCCAAAATCATCAACTTCTCTGGGATTGTTAAGTCCCTGGTAATTTCTGGCTACATGGTTTGGAACAATATCTATTATCACCTTCATCCCATGCTGATGCGTTCTTTCAACAAGAGCTTTAAATTCATCTAAACGTTTAGACGGATCAACAGCTAAGTCAGGATCTACTTGATAATAATCTTTTACTGCGTATGGAGAACCAGCTCTTCCTTTTACTACATCCGGATCATCATTTGATATACCATATTTTGAATAATCTGTAATTGTTGCATGATGCGGAACTCCTGTATACCAAATATGAGTAACACCTAAATCCTTTATCTCAGACAAAGCTTTATCAGTAAAGTCATTAAACTTACCAACTCCGTTTTCTTCAATTGTTCCCCATGGTTTGTTATTGGTATTTTTATTTCCAAATAATCGGGTAAAAACCTGATAAACCACTATTTTTTTATTATTAGCTTCTTCTTTATTTAAATTTTGCGAATGATCACGACATGATGTAACGACCATCACGACAACCATTCCTATATAAAATAACTTCTTCTTCATAAGATTTGATTTTCCTTATAATTATTTACTAGCTAAACCTTTAATTAATGAATACATTTAATTGGTTTTCCCCCTGCATCATTGTATCTATAAATAGAGTTTTTTTATCTACTTGAAATTTACAATCAACTTTATCTCCATTTACAAATACATTATCAGGCTTATTAAGTACATTATGTATTACAAATGAAATTTTTCTCTCTTCTGGATTCCCCTCATATTCAAAACTTTCTCTGGAAATTGAGATTTTTAATCCATCATTATCTAGTTTTGATTTGAAATTCAATTTCTCATATTGATTATTTAACCAACTCTTATTCGTTTTACCATCATCATTATACATATAACCATGCGATTCATCTACATCCATGTCTTTATAATAATGTATAACCAATTCATTTGTATTATACTCTTCCATATTATTAAAGACTTTTACCGTTGGAATAAAAGAACCTCCTTTTACAAAAACAGGAATTTCATTTATTGTAACATTAACAGAATCACGTTGACCTCCTTTGTATTTTTGATCTGTAAAATAGTTAAACCAATTTGCTCCATCCGGAAAATCTACTGACCATTTTTTCACTCCTTTTTCAGTAACAGGAGAAACCAGAAAATTATCTCCCCACATATAAGTATTCGTGTTATTAATAAATGCTGTATCATCATTTTGATAAAACAGAGGACGCATCAAAGGTGTACCTTTTGTACTATTTTCATATACCATCGTATATAAATATGGCGTCAGCATATATCTTAATTGAATAAATTTTCGTGCAATATCCTTTGTTTTAACATCCCAAAAAACTGGCTCAGGTGGAACATCCGATTGAGCATGAGTTCTAAATACAGGTTGAAAAACACCATACTGCAACCAACGAGTATACAATTCAGCATCTTTATAATTACCGGCAAAACCGCCTAAATCTGAATGCATATAAGCTAATCCCTGAATTCCCATTTGTAAAGAAATCTCAACCTGAGACTGCAATCCCCCCCAGGTTCTGTTTACATCTCCACTCCAGGGAATCATTCCATATCGCTGAGAACCTGCAAATCCTGAACGCATTAAAATTACAGGTCGCTTATCCGGAAAGTCATTTTTAAACCCTTCATACACTAATTTAGCCCACTCATGACCATATGCATTATGAACCATATCTGCAGCTCCATTTACATGAACCAAATCATCTGGATGTAATTCCGGTTCTCCCAGATCTCCCCACCATCCATCAACTCCGCTAAGTGTATGTTTTTTATAAATATCCCAAAACCAATCTTTAGTTGCTGGTTTGAAAATATCAAGTAAAGTAGTTGTACCAAAATAAAAATCATATACATAAGGTTGACCAACAGAATCAGTTCCAACAAGATTCTTCTCAATACATTCATTATATTTTTCAGTATCTTTCAGAATAAAAGGTTCAGTTATTAAGACTGTTTTTACACCATCATCTTTTAATTCCTTAATCATTTTTTGCGGTTCAGGAAATGTATTTTTATCCCATTCTAAATTTCCCATGTATCCTTTTACTTCTGGTCCAAACCAAAATAAATCCAGCACCATGGCATCTAAAGGAATATTATCTTTCTGATATAAGGAAACCACGTTTTCAACCTCTTCTTGGGTTCTATACCCCATACGTGATGAAATATTGCCTAATGCCCAACGAGGTGGCATTGGTTGACGACCTGTAATCTGAGTATAATTCTGAGTTAAATCTCTAAACCCGGATCCTCCAACAACAACATAACTCATCCTTCCTCCTTTGGTCTCAAGCTGTAATATATCCTTTTCTGATTTTCCCAGATCAAGCCAACCATCAGCAACATTATCAAATAATAACATATATTTTCTGGATGATACCACAACTGGCATTGAATAATACATTAGATCTGCATGTGTCTCATATCCGTAACTAGCCCTGTTATACAATCGAAGCCTATGCCCTCTTCTATCCATTCCTAAAACACGCTCTCCACCTCCCATCAACTTTTCATCATTAGAAATACTCATACGAAATCCCTTTAAGGTATCAGAATATAACAAACCCTGTTCTTCTTTAAATAAAAGAGAATCTCCTTTGTAAAACGACAATTGAAATGGATCTTTATGAATACTAACTTTTAGGTTCAAAACATGATAAATAGCACTATCCCTATTTTCTTGAAGAGTAGCTGAAGCATATGAAAGATTATCATCTAAAGCGTAAGAAGGGAATTCCTTTTCATCAACTTTATATTTTACTTCAAATGCATCATCTGATAGCAGATGAATGTAGATCTCATTTTGATTTGTTTGAATGAATAGTCCTTCTTTTGAGTTACTAATATTTTCTACATAGTAATCCGAACGATGAGAATTACATCCTACAAATAGAAAAAACAAAAATCCTAAATAAAAGAATTTTGTCCTGATTAAATTTTGCATGGAAAATAAATTTTGATTCAAACGCAATTTCTTGCTTTCTATATAAATCTTCAAAATATATTAAATAAATATAAGTTATAAACCTGTATACATGGATATTAGCACATCATTTTAATAAAAAAATATAGACGGAAAATCTTATAAAATTGAATATTAAATGCAACTTTCAAGTAAACAAACACATTAAACTATTTTTTTAGTTAAAATATTTTGATGATTACTCCAAATAATATAATTTTAAACTAAAACATTAGTTAATTTATAATACAATGAATAAATCCACAATTTTTCGATCTAATATTCTAATTATTTTAAGCCTGTTCTTTAACCAGTTCATCTATTCACAAGAATTAGATAGCAATAAAATAGATGAGAAATATAAATATGCAGAAGAGTTGAAATCAAACTATAAACTTGATAGTGCCATAATAATTTACAATCAAATCTATAAGTCCGACTCTACTCAAATTTTAGCTTTAAAGTCTTTGGAAAAGTTATACAGTCAAACAATACAATATCGTGAGGCAAATAACTGCGCAAATAAACTAAAAGAGTTAGAAAATGATAATCAATACTATAAAATACGCTGTGGACTTCTTTTGAAGAAGTTGGGAGAAAGCGACTCTGCATTATGCATATTTAAGCCTGTAATTTATTCGGATACTACAAACAGCTTTATTTTAACCCAAATTGCAGATATATATTACGACAATAACAACGTTGATAGTGCCATGCTGTATTTTAATAAAAGCTGCATCATAAAACCTACTCCAACAAACCTGATTAAAGGCACTGAACTATTATTAAAAAATAAACAAAAGGAACAAGCTCTATCCTTTATAAAAACTTATTATAAACCATTACCTGAAACCAATAAACTACTAAATCAGGTATATGGTAAAACACATTACTTAAATGATAGCATTTATGATGCTTATAATACATTTAACGAATTAAGAAAAGGCGGAGACTCTTCATTAATTACAACTAAATTTTTGGGCTTATGCTGTTGGAAAGCTTCATATTTTCATAAAGGAAAGAACTATTTGGAGGAATATATAAAAAGAGACTCAACCGATTATATGTGTTATTACGTTTTATCCATCTGTTGCAGAAATTGCAGTGAATTTAAAAAGTCCATTGATTATATGAATAAATCCTTATCACTATATAAACTTGATTCCAACACCCTAAATATGATGTACCAGGGCATTGCTGAGAGTTATTTTGGAGCAAATGATTATAATAATTCCATTTATTATTTTGAAAAACTTATTGAAACAGATCCACGCAACATATATGGTGAATATCGAATTGCAATGATTTATGATTATTCTTTAAAAGAAAAGGATAAAGCAATAAACTACTATAATGATATCATAAAAAGAATTGATGAATCCGGTTCTAAAAATCATGATCAGATTAAAATATTTTGTGAAACAAGAATCGATCAATTGAATGAATCAGCATTTTGGAGTCAAAAGAAATCGGAATCAGACAATTAAATCATATTTCTAAAATTTTATTGTTTTTAATTAATCCATTTAAGCTATTATTTACATTGCATTTTAAACAATTTTGATATTTTCGTATTTTAACTCTAAAGACTAGTTAGAATAATCAATATGAGCGAAAATTTTCAGGAATTACAAAAAAATGTTGAGTTAGCATTAAACCAGCGAAGAATTAAAGATGCCTTTAAAACACTAGCATCGCTTGCTAAAAATCATCACGACGGTTTATTGATTGATGAAATTTACAACTTGGAATTTACATACAAAAGTATGCTTAAATATACTTTTGATGGAGTATCTGATCCTGAACAACAAAAAGTTTATAATAACATTCTAAAGTCTTGTTATAATCTAAGCGACGAAATATTCTCTGCTATAAATACCACACAATCAAATGGCATTTTTTATGAGACTCGTAGAATGATAAACAAGCAAAGTACTAATATTAGTAGTATTTTAGAAGAGTTTTATAGTGAACAAATTCAATTAAAATTAACTGATCAAGCAAATATTCAGACAAAACAAAATCACGAAGCTATTTTCAAGTTATTTAACTATTTATGGGTTTGTGCCAAAATAACAAGTGAAGATCAGGAGAAAATACAAGCTTTAATAAATGATAAGGAAATTCATTACAGTATAAAGTGTATATTAATTTCAGCATTAACAATAAGTGTACTTCAAGAGTTTAGTGAAGAAAAAATTATCATCTTGTTTAACTCTATTTCAAATGAAGAGTTAACAATTAACCAAAGAGCAATAACAGGATTATTGCTTACTCTTTATAAATACGACAATAGACTTTTTCTATATCCAGAAATTAATGCAAGACTTTCATTACTTCAAGAAAATCCGAAAGTCAACAGAAATATATTAACTATAATTATTCAGCTGATAAGAACCCGAGAAACAGAGAAAATTTCATCAAAACTAAATGATGAGATTCTTCCTGAAGTTGTAAAAATGCAACCTAACTTAAGAAACAAACTAGATCTGGAAAATTTATTGGGTGACAAATTTATGGAAGGAGAAAATCCTGAGTGGGAAGATTTTTTCAAAGATTCTCCTGAATTAATGAATAAGCTTGAAGAATTAACAGAACTTCAAATGGAAGGAGCTGATGTATTTCTTTCCACATTTAAAATGCTGAAACATTTTAGTTTCTTCAATACATTGCAAAATTGGTTTGTTCCTTTTTACCTTGAAAACCCAGAATTGAAGAGTGTTTTTGATCAGGACAATTTATTATTTTCAAATAGCAGTGTACAAAAAAGCCTTGCAAACTCAGGTTTCTTATGTAACTCTGACAAATATTCGCTTTTTCTAAGTATTCCTCATATGCCTCAATTTCAAAAAGAAATGATGGGAAATATGTTTAAGCAACAGCTCGAACAAATGGATGAAATTGAAAATAGCGAAAAGATGATAACTCCTGAAAAAAAGGAATCTATAATATCAAACAGATATATTCAGGATCTATATCGTTTCTATAAACTACATCCACAACATATTCAATTTGAAGATATTTTTAATTGGAAAATGGATTTTCATAACAAAACATTCTTCCAACAAACCATAAGCGACGATAATAGTCTTCGACAAATATCAGAGTTCTTCTTTAAGAAAGGATATTTTACAGAAGCAATGGAAGCTTTTGAAATTATATTACAAAAACAACAGGATAATGTTGAGATCATACAAAAATTAGCGTATTGCCATCAACAAAATAAAGAGTACAATAAAGCTTTAAATTGGTATTTAAAGGCAGATATTCTTAAGCCGGAACAAATATGGACTACTAAGAAAATTGCTTTAATGTACAAACATCTTAAAAAACCGGAGAAAGCACTGGAATATTATTCAATCGCAGAAAGAATTAAACCTGAAGATTTATATACGCAAGCATCCATAGGCCATTGTCACTTGGATCTAAAAAACTATAATGAAGCTTTAAAATATTATTTCAAAGTTGAATATTTAGACGAATCTAACACTAACGTTTGGCGTCCTATTGCCTGGTGTTCATTTGTAATAGGAAAGCTTGATCAAGCTGAAAAATATTATCACAAATTACTTGTTTCTTCGTCAAATAAACATGATTTAATAAATATAGCTCATGTTTTATGGTGTAAAAATAACCGAAGAGAAGCTTTGAAATTTTATCAGAAAGCTATTGTTCAAATGCATAATAATTTTGATGTTTTCTTTGAAGTATTTAATGAAGACATCCCTTATTTAACGCAAAATGGGATTAACAAAGATGACATTCCTTTTATAATTGATCAACTAAAGTATAACATAGAAGAGTAAGATAACTGATGGCAAAAAAGAAGATAGATGCAGAGTTATATAGTTATGGAATATATACAAACTGGGATAGAGACTCTAAAAATCTACCCAAATTACTAAAAATTACAGATACTATTCCGCTAGAACTTGATATAGAATTTGGATATGTTATTAAAATAAAAGGAGCAAAAGGGAAAAGAATATCTTTTAAAATTGATCATCCCTCATTTACAGATGAGAGCGGTAGGATTGCACCTCCATTTACCGGAGAATATTTTATCAGATCAAATGATTATGAGTTTTTTTTAGGAGACACCATTTGGGAACCAATTCACAATAAAAAAGGCGAATGGAAACTAACAACATGGCTGGATGGAAAAGTCTTAATACAAAAATCACTATATGTTAAAGAAATTTAATAATTAGTTCAACACAACTGTGATCAAAAAGAAAGTAAAACCAAGTAGTGCGATTACTAATAAAACCTCTATAACAAAAAACCAAAAAATCTTCCTCTTTAACTTAACCGTATTATCATCTGTTTTTCTAAACATCTCCCTAACTTTTTTAATCATTGCTCTACAAAAATAACAGTTTAACTGATTGAATAAAAAACCATTAACAGGTTTTAACTACAATTTAGATTCATTTAAATGATCACATATATAAAAACATTCACTAAATACTGAATAAACACCCCAATAATTGTGTATCATTAAAGAAATTAATACTACAAGCTATTAAAAAATCAGCACCATTAAAAGTTAAAAAATATTAATATTTACGATTAAAAAATTATGATTTGCCCTAATTTTAATCATTTAATTTATAAGTTTATTTTTCGAAACAGAGAAAACTTATATATTGAAAATACCATAACAATACAATAAATAAAAACCATGAAAAAAATTGCAGTTATTTTATCAGGCTGTGGGGTTTACGATGGAGCAGAGATACATGAAGCAACATTAACACTTCTCGCAATTCAAAAAGCAAATTCTATTTACGAATGTTTTGCCCCTAACATAGAGCAGCATCACGTAATAAATCACTTAACAGGAGAGGAAACAAAGCAAATAAGAAACGTCTTAGAAGAGTCTGCAAGAATTGCCAGAGGCAATATTAAAGATATTACAGATCTTGACGTAAAAGAATTTGATGCATTGGTATTTCCAGGTGGTTTTGGTGTAGCTAAAAACCTAAGCAATTTTGCTTTTAAAGGTTCTGAATGTGAGGTTCTACCTTCTATTAGTGAAGTGATACTGGCATTCTGGAAAGCGAAAAAGCCTATTGGAGCTTTATGTATTTCTCCAGCAATTATCGCTAAAGTAATTCCAAACGCTTTATTAACAATCGGAAACGATAATGGCACTAAAGAAGCTATTGAGAATATGGGATCAAGACATCAAATCTCAACTCATGCAGAAGTAGTTATAGATACTGAAAATAAAATTGTAACATCTCCATGTTATATGCTTGATGCCAATATTACCCAAATTGAAGAAGGAACCAAAAATCTAATAGAAAAACTGCTCCAACTATAAATAAGAGGAGAGATTTATAAAAAGTAAATCTCTCCGTTTAACTTTTAATTTTTGTTTAAATAAACATTAATATTAAAACAAAAAATACAAATAAGATTTGAAAAGTTAAGATTGCGTTTGGTACATCAAGGCTAAATAATTGCCTAATTCGGGGAACTTGTTTGGTTGTTTTCATTCTTTAATTGATTTGGGTTACTATTTACATAGAGGCGCAAAGATCGTGTTTTTATATAAAACTTTAAAAAACTTTGTTATTCATTTAATGAAGTATGCATTTTTGTAAACAAAACACCTTATTTTCTAAATGAAATCCTTTTTTTGTGGAAAATTTGGATAAATTGTTTAAATTCACACCTCCAGAAAAGCAGTAAATTTTATTATTAGAGATCTGAAATATGCTCAAATCATTAATAATTGACGATGAAGAATCAGCTCGTCAAAGCATTAAAAAGATACTAGAAATTTATTTAAGCGATGTTATCGAAGTTGTTGATACTGCAGATAACTTAATTAGCGGCATTGGATTAATTCGCAAGTATAATCCTGATGTCGTTTTTCTTGATATATCTATGCCTCATGAAAATGGACTTGAGCTTTTTAATTACTTTTCTACCATTTCTTTTGATGTAGTTTTTATTACAGCACACCAACATTATGCAGTTGATGCTGTTGGATTGGGAGCCTCTGGTTATCTTCTAAAACCAATCAAACCAAAAGAAATTATTGATCTTGTTTTAAAGATTAATTTAAAACAAAAGAACAACAAAACTTATAGTTCCGAAGATCAGTGGATCTATAACAATCACAAACTTTTAGTTAACCACCAAAAAGGAGTTCATATTATTCCATACAATAAAATTATTGCAATAGAAGCTGATGGTAATTATTGTAAGATATACAGGGATAATGACGAACCTCTATATGTATCTCGTACAATAGGAAGTATTGAAGAAAACATTCCAAAAAAACACTTTTTCAGAACACACAGATCATGTATTGCTAATCTGAATTTTATATCAGAGATTGACAAAGAAAAAAGCATCATTCATCTGGAAGGCATTAAAATACCATTAGCATCTGCAAACTTTAAAAGTCTAATTGAAGAATTATCACGATTAACAAATACTGCAGGATAATTACAACATACCATTATCTATCATAATAACTATATGCTCAATCATTGCATCATCTCCTTCCGAATCAAATTCAGACTTTAAATTCGATCCAAACAAACGAGCAACTGATTGCCACATAAAAGCTGAAAATCCACCTTTTAAATCCTTAATCAGATCATAGCTGGTATCACCGGTTTCTCTATCGATAAGCTTAATCAACATCCTCCCCTGACTGAAGGTTAATTTACGTAGAGGTTTTTCAAACTCCTCAAACAGTTCTTTTTCAGCCTGTTTTAAATATTGCTTTCTGTCTTTTTCTGAACGTATGGTATCTAAAGTATTTGCGATTAGATTTAATCGGTACCTGGCTAAACGTGCATATGGTAAAGTCTTTTTTACATTTATCACCAACCGGCTGTATCTTTTATGTTGTCTCGGACTTTTAAATTCCCAGGGTGGGCATATTTTAACTTCTTCAATATAAACATGAGGAAGCGTATCTCCTTCAATTACTTTACTCTTCAGATAATGATAGTTATCAATAAGGCTAGTATCCTTCTGTGCATTAACATAAAACGGCAGAAAGAGCAATATAAATAAACATATATTTCTATAAAGTAATTTCATTGTATCAATAAAATCTTTTATAAAAATACGACATAATATACGGTTTGGTTCTATAGCATAAAAAGAAAAAACCGATCTTTGGGATCGGTTTTAATATCTTAGGATTCAAAGTTTATTATACATTAAATCTAAAATGCATAATATCTCCATCTTGCACAACATATTCTTTACCTTCAATACTCATTTTACCAGCCTCTTTACATGCCAATTCAGACTTATATGTAACAAAGTCATTATACTTAATAACTTCTGCTCTAATAAAACCTTTTTCAAAATCAGAGTGAATAACTCCTGCAGCTTGAGGAGCAACTGCACCTTTAGGATAAGTCCATGCTCTTACTTCTTTTACTCCAGCAGTAAAATAAGTTTCAAGGTTAAGTAATTTATATGCAGAGCGTATTAATTTAGAAACTCCTGATTCAGTTAAACCTATGTCTTCCAAAAACATTTGTCTTTCTTCAAAAGACTCAAGCTCAGCAATGTCAGCTTCAGTTTGTGCAGCAATAACTAAAACTTCAGCATCTTCGTCTACTACTGCATTTTTTACAGCTTCTACGTGAGAATTACCGTCAATTACTGAAGCTTCATCCACATTACATACATATAAAACAGGTTTATCTGTAAGTAAATATAAATCTTTAGCTACTTTCTGCTGAGCTTCAGTTAACTCAACTGTTCTAGCAGATTTACCAGCTTCTAAAGCTTCTTTATATAAATATAAAACATCTACCAGTCTCTTTAATTCAGGATCTTTAGATGCTTTGGCAGCTTTTTCTGATTTCATTAATCGATTTTCAACAGTCTCCAAATCTTTCATTTGAAGCTCCATATCGATAACTTCTTTATCTCTTACAGGATTAACCGAACCATCAACATGAGTTACGTTATCATTATCAAAACATCTTAAAACATGTATAATAGCATCTGTTTCACGAATATTTGATAAGAATTTATTCCCCAGACCTTCACCTTTACTTGCTCCTTTTACCAAACCTGCAATATCAACGATTTCAACAGTTGCTGGTAAAACTCTTTGCGGGTTAACTAACTCTTCTAATTTAATTAATCGTTCATCCGGTACAGTAATTACACCTACATTTGGCTCAATTGTACAAAAAGGAAAGTTTGCAGACTGAGCTTTTGCATTTGATAAACAATTAAATAAGGTTGATTTACCTACATTTGGTAAACCTACGATTCCACATTGTAATCCCATATTTATTTATTTCAATATCAATATATTATCAAAAAGTTGTGCAAAAGTACATCAAATTTTTCGGTTGCGAAAAATAAAAACACTTTTAATTTGAATAACAGAAGCACCCTATCATCACAATAACAAACACCATATCAATCAATTAGAATCGAATTGCAAATTATTTTAAAAATAAATAAATATCATAATTAAACCTTTTGTGTTAATTCTCGTCAAAGGGATAGTATTTAATTTAAGAGCTTGACAGACTGTTTTAATGACAATTCAGAAATATACAGATATTGAATTAGTTGAACTATTTAAAAATGAAAGCACAAAACAAAGTGCTTTTCAATTTTTGATGCGTCAATATAAAGAACGGCTTTACTGGCATATCAGAAAAATAGTAATTTCGCATGAAGATACAGATGATGTTTTACAAAATACATTTGTGAAAATCTGGCAAAACTTAGATTCTTTTCAAGGTAAGTCAGCTCTTTATACTTGGTTATATCGCATAGCAACCAACGAAGCTTTGACTCTTTTAAAGAAAAAAAGAAATTCATTACAGTACTCAATTGATGACCAAGAAAATTATTGCGAAAACACACTTATGAGTGATCCTTATTTTGATGGTAATGAGATTCAGATTCAGCTTCAAAAAGCAATAAGCACATTACCTGAAAAACAAAGAATAATTTTTAATTTAAAATATTTTGAGGAGTTGAAATATGAAGAAATATCTGAAATACTAGATACTTCTGTTGGTTCATTAAAAGCATCGTACCATCATGCTGCAAAGAAGATTGAAGCATATTTAAAAAACAACCTGGTTGAGAAAGATTAAATTTGATAAAGATTTTAAAAACACGTTTAAACCTTTCGCAATTTGAAGTATCAAAGTAATAGGAGATTATAAACAAAGCAAAAACGATCTAATGATTTATAATAGATGAATGAAGAATTTAAAATATTAGAGAATTTAAAAAAGCAAAGCAAAAAAAATGAAGGCTTTAGTGTTCCTGATGATTATTTTGAATCATTTGAAGATAAAGTAATGGACAGAATTCATGCAGAAGAACAACCTCTGGGTAAAAAAATCATGCTGGTTCTAAAACCTTGGTTATCTTTAGCTGCCATTTTCACAGTTATTGCTTTGGTATATTATAACACTCCTTATATTAAAACATCAAATACATTAGTAGACGCTTCTATATCCAATGATTATTCAATCGACTTAATATCTGCAGATTTTGATGAACTTGAATTATTTGATATTATATCAGAGGAGAATAACAATGCTATTTTTGAAACGATCAATACAGATCCGGAATTACTGGATGGCATTACATATGAAGACATTGAAGATTTAGTAATCTTTTAATTTTTTGAATGATGAACAAAGTATTACTTATAATATTATTAGCAACTTTAAACTTAAATGCGTTTAGTCAACAATACACTAAACAAGAAAAGATTGAACGTTTAAAAGCTCAAAAAGTGGCATTTATTACTGACAAGTTAAATCTCACAACAGAAGAAGCTCAAAATTTTTGGCCTTTATACAATGAGTTTTTTAAACAAAAAGAAAAAATATCATCTGATAAAAAACAGATTACTATTGACTTACGACAAAATTGGAAAAATTATTCTAAAAAGGAAAAAACTGAACTAGCAGATAAACTAATCCAATTCAGAGTAAAAGAAGCAAATCTTGAACAAGAATATCACGAGAAATTTAAAACTGTTTTAGATATTGATAAAGTAATTATGTTATATAACGCAGAAACGCAGTTTAAAAATTACTTACTAAAGCAAATCAGAAGTCAGAGTAGTATTAATGAAATTGACAGACCAGCCAAAAGAAAATAAAAAAAGCAGGTTACCCTGCTTTTTCTCTATTTTAAGATTTCTATAACTTCATCGATTGAAACTAACGATTGATCTCCTGTTACCATATTCTTCAAAGTAACTTTCTCCTCGTTCATCTCATTTTCTCCGGCTAATGCTACATAAGCAATTTCTTTTTTATTAGCATAAGTCATTTGCTTTTTCATTTTAGCGGCATCCGGATATAGTTCTGCTTTAATTCCTGCAGCTCTTACTTTTTGCAACGCTTTTAAAGAATATAAAGCTTCTTTTTCACCAAAATTGATAAATAACAACTGAGTAGATACAATTGATTCTTTAGGATAAAGATCTAAAGCATTCATTACATCATAAATACGATCTGCACCAAATGATATACCTACTCCTGAAACATCTTTCAATCCAAAAATGCCAGTTAAATCATCATATCTGCCACCTCCGGTAATACTACCTATCTGAACATCTAAAGCTTTTACTTCAAAAATAGCACCAGTATAATAATTTAAACCTCTTGCTAATGTCAGATCCAACTCAACTTCTGTTGAAATATCTAATGTTGACAAGTAAGCAAACACCTTTTCTATTTCATCAACTCCTTTAAGTCCTGTTTCTGAATTAGCTAATACTGATTTTAGAGTTTCTATTTTTTCTAGGTTAGAACCTGACAGATTTATAATTGGCTGCAATTTTTCAATAGCTTCTTCTGACAAATTCTTTTGTTGCAACTCTTCATTAACCTTATCTAAACCTATTTTATCAAGTTTATCGATTGCTACAGTTATATCAACAATCTTATCAGCCTCACCAATAATCTCTGCAATTCCTGTTAAGATCTTTCTATTATTCATCTTAACCAGAACATTAATATTTAAAGCTTTATAAACATCATCAACAATTTGAATCAGCTCGACTTCATTCATTAATGAATCCGATCCAACAACATCCACATCACACTGATAGAATTCTCGATAACGACCTTTTTGAGGTCTATCTGCTCTCCATACAGGCTGAATCTGATATCTTTTAAAAGGAAAAGTAATATCACTCTGATGTTGAACTACAAATCGTGCAAAAGGTACTGTCAAATCATATCTAAGTCCTTTTTCTGAGATTTGAGTCGTTGTTTTTATAGAATTTTTTTCTGTAAGAACCTGATCATTTACTTTAGATAAGAAATCTCCGGAATTCAATATTTTAAATAACAATTTATCTCCTTCTTCACCATACTTTCCCATTAATGTAGAAAGATTTTCCATTGCAGGAGTCTCAATGGGTTGATATCCATACTTCAAGAATACAGATTTGATAGTATCAAAAATATAATTACGCTTCGCCATTTCGATTGGCGAAAAATCTCTAGTTCCTTTTGGAATAGCAGGTTTTTGAGCCATTATGCTATTATTTTTTATTAATGAAGCGCAAAGTTATTTATTTTATTTAAACATGCATGATTTTTTAAGATTCCTAATTCATTATTCAATGTGATTTTTTAAGACAATAAAACCAAGAAAGTGTTTTCTGTTATACACCCAATTCCTGCAACCACGATTGCAGTTGCTTCTGAGCTTCACTACTTCCCTCTTTTGGCGACCAGTCTGCAAAATTTTTATCATCCATAATATTGTATGGTCCATCTTTAATTTCATAAACCACAGTTCCTTTTTCGAGACCTGTTGCAGTATGCCATTCACCGGGCTTAATTTCAACAGCAAATTGCCCCAATTCACGATCCAGAATAACATGATTTATAATATCTCCGGATTCATTGAAAAACATTACCAGAAGTCTTCCAGTTAAGATTATAAAAACTTCTCGTTTATCCGGATTCTCATGAGTATGCGGTTGCACATAAGTTCCAGGTTCGAAAGCATTTAACATTCGCTGAACAGGATCCTGTTCTCCCAAATGGTAATTTTTATTCTTTCTTTTTCGCTCACTTTGTTGTGCTTCATGAGTTAAAGAACTCAACACATCTTTATCAATTAATTCCATAATTAACTATATATAAAACTCTTACAAAACAGGATTGAATTTAGGCAGCATATACATCAAAACTATTACAAATGACTACTTCTGAAAATTTCTTTTAAGTATAAAAATACTCTATTTCGAATATTTAAAATTATTAATCTAAAAAAAACATACACTTAAAAATAAATACACATAGTTCATCACTATTTATCAACCTTTATAATCTTTATGAGTAAAACTAACAAAAGGTTTTAAAATTAGTTTTTTAAAGAGGCCATAAGGAAGAGAAAGAATGGATACAGTGAAGATTTTAGCAGTTGGTAATGATAAAATAAACTTGCAGATCATTAAAAGCAGATTATTAGAATTTGGCGAAGACTGGTTAATTTTTAATAAGAGCTGTGAAGATGCATATGCCGAGGTTGAGAAGAGTAAATATAATCTGATTATTATAGACTGTGAAAAACCCATTACTTCATTAATAAATAAAGTAATTGATTTAAAATATTCTGAGAAGAATGCTAATACACCTATTATTGTATGTATTCAGGATAGTACACCTGAGGATATCGAAAAGATTCTTCAAAATGGAGCTCTGGATTTCATAAAAAAGCCTTTTAAATCAATAGAATTATTTGCACGCGTAAGAACAGCCTTAACATTATCAAGTACAATTGACAAACTAGATAGACAAGTTCATATAATCAATGAAGGACAAAATAAAATGGAAGAGATGCTTAATGGTCTTATTCCTCCTGAGATTATTAATGAAATAACACAATATGGCAGTTCTAAACCAAAAAAATACAGAGAGGCTTCTGTTCTATTTGTTGATTTGGTTGACTTTACAAAAAAATCAAGGCGTTTATCTCCTATGATTATGATTGACGAACTATCTGATATTTTTGCTGAGTTTGACAAAATTGTTAAACGCAATAATTGTACAAGAATAAAAACTATTGGTGATGGTTACTTGGCTGTATCAGGAATTCCAACTCCTAGTCATGAACATGCAATTAATATGATTAATGTAGCTTTGGATATGCGCGAATATATTTTCCAAAGAAATTTGATTAATAATGTAAAATGGGATTTAAAGCTGGGAATTAACTCAGGAGAAGTTATTGGTAGCGTATTAGGTAAAAGCAATTATCTTTTTGATGTATTTGGAGATACTGTAAATGAAGCTGCCAGGTTAGAAAGCATGTGTGAACCAAATCAAATAAATGTTTCAAGATCAAGTTACATGCTTGTTAGAAACAAATATAAATTTATCGAAAGATTACCTCAGGACGTTAAAGGTATTGGTAAAACACGTATGTACTATTTAAAATCAACCTTCGACTCAATTTCAACATATGATCCCAGCGAAAATGTAATCCGTCTTGGCGAATTAATTGAAAAATTATCGGCGAATTAATTTTATATCCCTCATTATTTTATGCAAAAAGATTCCGTTAAAATACTTCTTGTGGATGATATGTCAATCATTATTGATATAATCATCTCTCATTTAAACGAAATGGGACAAGAATTTACTTACCTAAAAGCAAATAATGGCCGTGATGCATGTAAGCTTGCTGTTCAGTCTAATCCAGATTTAATAATAATGGATTGGGAAATGCCAAAAATGACAGGTATTGATGCATTGAGTCATTTAAAGAAAAATGAGAAAACAAAGGATATACCAGTAATAATCTCATCTGGTTTTTCTGATGCCAAAAATGTTCGTCAAGCATTAGAAACAGGTGCTATTGATTATATACGTAAGCCTATCGATCCGGTTGAGTTAATTGCAAGAGTTAGATCAGTTTTAGCTTTAAACACAAGTATAAAAGCTTTAAAGCAAAAGCAAATTGAATTAGAGAATGAAAGATTAAAAGTTGAAAATATTTTAAAGGGAATTATCCCGGAGAAGGTTTTTAATGACATAAAAATAACAGGAGAGTCGAAACCTCACAGATATAAGAACTCAAGTGTGATGTTTGCAGATCTTGTAGGCTTTACAGAAAAGACATGCTGCATGTCTCCCAAAAGATTAATCAATGAATTAAATGATATATTCTCTGCATTTGATAAAATTATAAAGAAAAACAAATGCACAAGGATTAAAACAATTGGAGATGCATACCTTGCAGTAAGTGGTCTCCCTGTAGAGAATAGTAATCATGCTTTTAATATAGTTAATGCAGCCATTGATTTTAGAAATTATATTATTAAAAGAAACGAAACTCACCATACAAAGTGGGAAATTACTATAGGAATTAACAGTGGCGATATCATTGGCAGCCTAATTGGCTATGAAAATTATTTATTTGATATTTTTGGAGAGACTGTGAATGCTGCAGCCAGAATTGAAAGTCAATGTAAGCCGATGGATATAGCTTTGAGTAATACGACCTACCACTTAATTAAAAATCAGTTTAATTTTGAAAGCAAAGGTTTTGTTGAGTTAAAGGGAATGAAAAAAACAGAAATTTATAATTGTATCAGCAACATAATTGATGATCCCACACTGCAAACAACAGAGGCTAATATAAAAACAAAAAGAGTTGGTTAAATAACCAACTCTTTTCTTATTCAATTAATTAGTATTTTTTACTTAACTAGTTTTTTATACTTAATTCTTTTAGGAGTAATATCTCCTAATCTTCTCTTTTTATTTTCCTCATATTCAGAAAAAGAACCTTCGAAATAATGTACTTTAGATTCTCCCTCAAAAGCTAAAATATGAGTTGCAATCCTATCTAAAAACCATCTATCGTGTGAAATAACTACTGCACATCCAGCAAAATCCTCTAAACCTTCTTCCAAAGCTCTTAAGGTATTTACGTCGATATCATTGGTTGGCTCATCCAGTAATAAAACGTTAGCTTCCTCTTTTAATGTCATGGCCAAATGCAACCTGTTTCTTTCACCTCCGGATAAAACACCACATTTTTTCTCTTGATCACCACCTGTAAAATTAAATCGAGCTAAATAAGCTCTTGCGTTTATTTCACGACCACCCATTTTTATGGTTTCCTGACCTTCAGACACAACCTGATAAACAGATTTATTTACGTCAATTGATTCATGTGATTGATCTACATAACCAACTTTTACCGTCTCACCTACTTCAAATGAACCTTTGTCTACTTTTTCAAGTCCCATTATCATTCTAAATAAAGTAGTTTTACCTGCACCGTTTGGTCCGATAACACCAACAATACCATTTTTAGGTAATAGAAATTCTAACTCCTCAAAAAGCAATCTATCATCAAAACCTTTAGCGACATCATGAGCCTCAATCACTTTATCACCCAAACGTGGTCCGTTAGGAATAAATATTTCTAACTTCTCTTCTTTTTGCTTTACATCTTCATCCATTAACTTATCATAAGCAGAAAGACGAGCCTTTGATTTTGCATGGCGAGCTTTTGGAGCCATTCTAACCCATTCCAACTCTCGTTCCAACGTTTTTCTTCGTTTTGATGCTGTCTTTTCTTCTTGTTGCATACGTTTGGTTTTCTGCTCTAACCAAGAAGAGTAATTTCCTTTCCAGGGAATACCCTCTCCTCTATCTAATTCCAGAATCCAACCAGCTACATTATCCAAAAAGTATCTATCGTGAGTAATTGATATCACAGTTCCCTTATATTGTTGTAAGTGCAACTCTAACCATTGTACTGATTCTGCATCTAAGTGGTTAGTCGGCTCATCTAATAACAACACATCAGGCTCCTGAAGTAAAAGTCTGCATAAAGCAACGCGTCTTCTCTCTCCTCCTGATAAAAACTTAACTTGTTTATCTTCATCAGGACAACGTAAGGCATCCATTGCAATACTTAATTTCGTATCCAGATTCCAGGCATCATATTGATCAATTTTTTCCTGAAGACGAGCCTGTTCGTCCATTAATGCCTGCATCTTATCCGGATCTTCCAGAACCTCTGGATCAGCAAACTTTTCATTAACCTGATTATAAGCATTTAAAACATCAACAACCTCCTGAACTCCTTCTTCAACTATTTGCTTAACGGTTTTACTTTCATCCAATACAGGCTCTTGTTCAAGATAACCTACAGAATAATCCTGTGAAGCAACTACATCACCTTGAAAATTTTTATCTATACCTGCAATTATCTTCATCAAAGTTGATTTACCGGAACCATTCAAACCAATGATTCCAATCTTTGCTCCATAAAAGAATGATAGATAAATATTATTTAAAATCTTTTTTTGAGGAGGAACAACTTTACTTACTCCCACCATCGAGAATATAATCTTTTTATCGTCAGACATATTTATTAATTATTAGATCAAATTTATCTCGCAAATTTAATTCAATTATTAGAAAAAAAGCACAAAAAAACCTTGCTGTAATACAACAAGGTTTAAAATATAAAAGTAATATTTTTATTTAGCCATTGCTTTCAAATCACTTTCCAATAGACCATCTCTATTTTTAGGTGAGACCATGTGCCAATCAAAATAATAGAACTGAGAATCAGCAGCTCCAATAACTATTTTATAGCAACGAGCTTTATATTTTGTACCTTCTGGTCCTACTTTATGCAAATAAACAACATCGGGATCTTTATCCTCAATTGCTTTTGCAACTTCCTCCTGAGTTACAATTTCAACATGATATGGATAAAGACTTTGAATTTTGCTTAATGTATTTACATCTGTTGTTAAGTCTTCTTTTACAAGATAAAGTTTTTTATTATTCAGACTTTTAACATTCTTATTGTAATACTTAAACATGTTAGCATTAATAATTTTAGGATTTTTAGATACCAACTGAACATGGTCTTGCATGAACTTTATAAATCCTTCCATTTTATATGCATAACTATCATCTTCTACTCTCACATAAGATAAAGGAATAGAGCAAAGGTCAGGCATATCTGAAATAGAAAATACATCTTTACCCATTAGTAAGCTAACAAAAGTATAACGAGCTTTGGTCTTGTCTTTATCGAAAGTTACTGTTGATGTTACAATAAAAGAGTAAGATGGATCCCGTCTTTTTTCATCAAATTCTGCATGTGATATAATTTCATACTCAGTTACATTCCAAACTCTTGGCATAACTTTTTTAATCATAAAATTAAAATCTGACATTGGATTGTCATCTAATACCACATAGGTTTTTGAATTAAAAAAATTCTGATAATCCTTTTCTGTTGGTAAATGGTTCTGTGCTGATACTGTTACCATCAACATCATAAACAATAGACTTACAACAATTTTCTTCATATTTAAATTATTTGATTTATTTACTTATTCAACTTTTAAAATATCCTTTAAAAACGTAATTCTTTTAACAGAGTTATATTTTTAGAGGAAATTTTCTAAAAAAAGATTTAATACTGTACTAATTTAAGATGCTGCACACTAAATATCAAACCTTTATAAAGACATTTATTACAATCTTAACTTCCTCGTTTATTTTATTACAAAATATTATTACTAATTTTAATTTATATGTTGCATTTTCGTTTGTATTTTTACCTTTTAATACCAAACATATTTAAAGATTAAACGTATTTACTGTTTGAAAAGTACATACATTAGAAAACTGAATTTGATTAAAATCCTATGAAATTTATAAATAAATTTTTACTCTTATTTACTTTTGACCAAGAAGAAAAACTTGAAGTTGAAACAAAAACAACATTACTTTTTACAAATGTTCTTAATTTTTTTCTTTTTGTTATTGTTTTTATTGAGGGTATTATTTCTCTCCTTGAGGAGAATCTTTTTTTCGCAGGACCTCTTTTATTCTTCAGTATACTTTTCGCATTTAATTATTTATACGCAGGCCGACGACCAAATTCAGCTTTTTATAAAGAAGTACTATTTAGCTTTATAACCTTAACATTTCTATTTTTTATAGTATTTGGAGGTCCAACAAATGTAAATATCATATGGCTTGGCTCTTTTCCTTTTATATCAATAAACTTATTTGGCAGAAAAAAAGGTTCGGTATATTCGTTTCTGATGTTTCTGTTTATGCTTGTGGATTTTCTGGTACTAAGTTTATTTATCCCTGGCGCAGTAAATTATAGCTTTAACCTTGAGATATTATTTTCTATTTACTTTATATTCTCATTTATTTTAGCCTACACTTTAAAATTTATCTTTTCTGAAGTTATGCTCACTAAAGAAAGAGCAATGATTAACTCTCAGAATAGCAAAAATTCAAAAGAGGAACAAATCTCAGACCTGTCAAGACAAATAAGAACACCATTAAGTAACATCACAGGTATTCTTGATATCTTAGGAAAGACAAATCTTACCGATGATCAACGCGATTATATTAACACGATACATGCATCTGCCAATAATTTAGTTAATGTAGTAACCAATATGGTATCTTCCTCTAAATCAGGATTAAAACCAGCAATTGAAGAGGAAATAAGCTTTAATTTATATGCTACTTTAAACAATACAATTCGTTTATTCTCTGAAAATAATACAAGACAAAAATTTAGCTTGTCTTTTTCTGCGGATATTCCTTCTACGATGACAGGAAACGCTATTAAGACAAAGCAAATATTCCTTAATATTCTAAATAGCATTGCAAAATATAACATTTCGGAGCAAAAGCATATTAGCATAGAAGTATCAAGAATAAATACTATGCCTGGTAGTGTAGAATTAAATTTCAAAATTATCAGCACAGGGAATATTCCATTCCCCAAAGAATATAAATCAGAAGATTCTTTGTATAAAAATGATGTTTTAAGATTAAATACATCAAAACATATTCAGTTCTTAGATCTTGGTTTGACTCAAAAACTAATTGAACAAGACGGACACAGCTTGTCTATTCAGCCTAATATTGAAGAGACTATTTTTGAATTTGGAATTTCGTTTAAAGAAAACAAACAAAGTATTTCTGTTCAAAGCATAAATGACAAACTCTCCAATACAAAATCATTCTATAAGCCATCTGTAGATATAAAGAATGCTAATATCTTACTTGTTGAAGATAACTTTAGTAACCAGCAAATTATTATTCTTTATATTAAAAATGAAGTAAATAAAATAGAAGTTGCATACAATGGAAAAGAAGCGTTAGACAAATTTGGCAAAGCTAAATACGACCTTATTCTTATGGATGTTCAGATGCCTATTATGGATGGTTTTAAGGCAACGCAGAAAATACGTGAAATCGAAAAGAGTACAAATACACATACTCCAATTATTGCCGTAACAGCAAATGCATTTCCTGAGGATAAAGAAAGATGTATTGCTTCAGGTATGGATGATTATATTAGTAAACCATTTCAGCCAGAAGATTTAATTGGTAAAATTAAACACCATCTTAGCTAGTAATCAATAGTTTCAAGGATATTCTATTACCCCAATACTGTTCTTCCCATTAATCTTAATTATTGATGGAGAAGACATTTCAACATGTTTAATCCATTCATCCTCATATAACGTCTTTTGTTTTGACAGAAAATCTTCATCAATAAAGCCATTTCCTTTAGTTTGATTGACTGTAAAATAACCTATTCTTAAAGATGTCAAGTTTTGAAAGAAATGTGTTCCCTGACTAGGGTCTACACTAAAACCATCAAGAGCTGTTTCAATGATCACTCTTGCTCCTGAAATTTGTGGCCATTTTATAGGTATTCCCAACCAAGGATCCTGTGATCCCCATCTTCCCGGTCCAATTAAAATATAATTTTTATTTGCTTTAATAATATCCTGATTCAATTTATCAATTACAGGAACCATCTTTATCATATTCGCAGCTTTAAATCCTTCAGACTTTACATAAACCACATCCTTTATATCTTTAATTACACCATTACCTAATGCCGATGCTGAATAGATCATGTGATCCTTTGGATGTAGATCCGTTAATTCCTCCATCACTGTTTCCTCACCTTCAACTATGGGACGAATTTGCAAAGGATAAAATATATGCTTTCCGGATGCTGTATTTAAGTCTACTGCAAACTCAACTTCTACAGGTTGATTCATCTCCTTTTGTCCAATCTCAAGTACAGCCTTTATAATTTTTGCTAAAGGAAACACCTCATGTTTTAAGATATTTGCAAAGGTAATTAACGGAATTCCCTTATAAGTTACTCCATCTCTAATGATATTATTTTGATAATCATAAACAGATCCTAACCAACGCAAAGTTCCATCCTTCAATGCTGTTTTTGCATCTAACTTTAATAAGTTAACGGCATCATTAACCGAAGGTTTGAAACTACTATTATCCATATTTAAAGCAAAAAAATTCTTTTGAGTATCATGAACGGTAAGCTCAGGTGTAGATAACTGTAATGTCTTTTGAGGATATTCCGGTGAAAACCTTAAAGATACACCGCCTTCAACAATCTGTTTACCTAAACCTAATGCTACATTTACAATTCCTTCGTTTGATTTTTCAGGAGGAATAGGATAAAAATTCATGGATCTTGCCACACCTGATATCGTAGGATAAAACCTATTTTCATATTGCTGCCCTACTACTTCCTGCAATACAATACCCATACGCTCTTCATCTATTATATTCATTGTTGCTGCCATATATGCCTTACTTGATTTAAAATAAACTGAAGCATAAACACACTTAATGGCATCGGCAACCTGATTTATAACCACATCAATATCATCTGTATTAGATATCATATATGTTGAATAAATTCCGGCAAAAGGCTGATAGTGGCTATCCTCTAAAACACTTGAAGATCTCACTGCAATAGGATTATTGACAACAGACACAAATTTTTTAAGATAAGCTTCTGATAAGCTAGGAAGCTTTGCCTTTATAAAATGATCAAGAATTTCTTCATCACTTAAATCTGAAAGTGCAATTTCATAAAGATTATTTTTTTCCATGAAATGCTCAAACACGTCTGTTCCTACAACAACTGTTCTCGGAATAGTAACATCAACTCCCTCAAAATTAAGTAAAGCTGCATTTTTATTAATTATGGAATTTAAAAATGCAAGCCCCCTGGCTTTTCCGCCAATTGATCCATTACCTATACGTGCAAACTTTACATATCTGTCATACCTTTCCGGGTAGAACTGAGCAATTATATCTTTTCCCTTTGAAATTCGGAAGTTTACAATTGTATTATATAGAAACGTTTTTGTGGCTTCCAACGACTCAAAATCCTCAACCTTTAAGTTTTTAATTACCTCTGCAATTGGAAATAAAGCTCTTGCATTAAGCCATTTTGAAACATGATCTCGCTGAAAATGATACCTCAATGAATCATCAGGTATCTCAAACAACTTTTCCTGAAGCTCTTTTAGGTTACTTACTCTGCCCACTTCTTCCAAACTTTGCGGATTTACAAAAACAAAATCTCCAAAAGCAAGATTGTATTTTAAAAAGCTCTTTAATTCCTGAAGTAAGGCTTTAGAATATTTATATAGGAACCCAACCTTAATCTCCTTAGCCAAAGATTCAATATTTATATCTGATGATTGCAAAAGAAATGGCATATACGGATCATCCTCTTTTACCTGAACAGCCAACTTCACTCCTGCTTTTGTATCCTTTATTCCCTCTCTGTTAAATGATACATCAGAAATAACTCCTAAAAGATTAGATTTAAATTTATGGTAAAGTTTAATTGCTTCTTCGTAATTTCTGGCCAATAATATTTTTGGACGTCCTCGCATTCTAAGCATTTTCTGATGCTCATTTAAACCTTCTGACATAAATTTCTTTGATTGATTAAATACAATCTTGTATATCAGCGGTAAATAGCTGGAATAATATCTAATTGAATCTTCTACCAGAATAATACACTGAACTCCGATATTCAGAATATCAGATTCAGCATTCATTTCATCTTCAATAAGCTTTATGATAGCAACCAGTATATCAGCATTACCCAACCAACAAAAAACATAATCAATAGCACTGGTATCTTCCTTTTTTAATTTTAAGCTGACTTCTCTTGAGAATGGTGTTAGAACAACAATAGGTATAGTTGGATAAGTATTTTTAATTGTCTTTGATAGTGAATAGGTATCCATCCCCCCAATATTCAACATTGAGATAATTAAATCTACTGATTCATTACGCAATGTTTCAAGTGCTTTCTCAGCTGTTGTTACAAGTATAAATTTCGGAGGGTAACGAAGATTCAGAGATACATATTCATTAAAGATTTGCTCTTCTATACGCCCATCTTCTTCTAACATAAAAGCATCATAATTACTGGAAATCAATAATACAGACTGAATACGCTTTTGCATTAAATTATTAAAAGCCGTTTCTGTAAATAAACCTAAATAGGCTATTTCACTTTCCCTATCCATAATCAAAAAATTTATAGCAATTGTTAAAGATAATTATTATTTAGTTTTTTTCTAAAACTTGCTCACACACCCAACTCAAAGCTATTTAACCAATTCTTTTTTAAGGAGTTCATACTGAAAAATGGAAATTTTTCAGTACCTTATATTGATTAATAAAAACCTTAAAATCATCCAATCATGAAAAGTTCAACTCATTCTTTTGTTGAGTCTTTTATGTCGTACCTCATCAAAAAAAATCCCTCTGAACCAGAATTTCACCAGGCAGTTCATGAGGTTCTACTTTCACTATCTTCATTTCTTGAAGAAAATCCTCATTACATCCATTCAGGTATACTGGAACGAATGACAGAACCTGAAAGAATAATAATTTTTCGGGTACCGTGGATTAATGACCAGGGAAAGATTATTGTAAACAGAGGCTTTAGAATAGAAATGAATAGTGCAATCGGACCATATAAAGGAGGATTACGATTCCATCCTACCGTTAATCTTGGTATTTTAAAGTTCCTGGCTTTTGAGCAAGTATTTAAAAATAGTTTAACAACATTACCTCTAGGAGGGGGTAAAGGAGGTTCTGATTTTGATCCAAAAGGAAAATCCGAAAATGAAGTTATGAAATTCTGCCAGAGTTTTATGACTGAACTTTATCGCCACATTGGTCACAACACTGATATACCAGCTGGGGATATTGGCGTTGGAGGTAGAGAAATTGGATATTTGTTTGGCCAGTATAAAAGAATAAAAAATGAATTTACCGGGACAATAACAGGCAAAGGAATTAATTGGGGAGGTAGCTACATCAGGCCTGAAGCTACAGGATACGGAAATGTATATTTTGCCGAAGAAATGCTTAATACAAGACATGAGAGTTTTAAAGGTAAAACTGTACTAATATCTGGCTCTGGTAATGTTGCTCAATTCAGTGCTGAGAAGGTTATAGAATTAGGAGGAAAAGTAGTAACAATGTCTGATAGTAATGGATATATCTATGATCCGGATGGAATTGATCTGGACAAACTTCATTTTATTATGCAGTTGAAAAACATAAGAAGAGGAAGAATTAAAGAATATGCAGAAAAATATAACGTTAAATTTATTGAAGATCAAACCCCATGGAAAGAATCTGGTGACATAGCTTTACCTAGTGCCACACAAAATGAGATTGATAAAGATGATGCTATAACTTTAATAAAAAATGGATGTATTTGTGTTTCGGAGGGTGCTAACATGCCTTGCACTCCTAAAGCCATTGAAGTGTTTATTGAAAATAAAATACTATATGGTCCGGGTAAAGCAGCAAATGCAGGAGGTGTTGCTGTATCAGGTCTGGAAATGAGTCAGGACTCCATGAGACTTAACTGGACTAAGGAAGAAGTTGATCAACGACTTAAAATTATAATGAAAGACATTCATAACACTTGCATAATATACGGCACAAAGCCAGGCGGATTTGTAAACTATATGGACGGAGCTAATATTGGAGGTTTTGTAAAAGTAGCAGATACCATGATAGATCAAGGAGCTGTATAGCAAATAATAGTCTGGATACTTATTTAAATAAATGAGTTAAGGTTCTTATCTAATGATATGATGTTAACTCATTTTTAATTGTAATAATTTAAATAACTTATTGCATAACATACTCTGCATTCAGATATTATTCCATTTTTTAATCATCTTTGTATGAAAATAAAATATAGTAAATAAAATGATTGAATTTCAAATTACACCTCTTTCTGATGAGCTTAATGAAAGAATAAAATATAAAATAGATCACAAAACAAAACCCCTGGGCTCGTTAGGTCTATTAGAAAAAATTGCATATCAAATCTGCAGAATTCAAAACACTACTACCCCAGTTCTTAATAATCCGCATATTGTTCTTGTAGGATCAGATCATGACATATGTGATGAAGGAGTGAGTCCAAATCCGCAAGAAATCACATGGCAACAAATGATCAACTTTTCTAAAGGCGGTGGCGGAATTGGATTATTTTCCAGTTTTTATAACATGAACCTTAAAATTGTTGATGCTGGTGTAAATTATGATTTCACAGGTTTTGATAATATAATTGACGCCAAGATAAAAAATAGCACAGGAAACTTCCTTAAAGGATCTGCGATGACAATTGAAGAATGTATCCAGGCCATGGAAAACGGAGCTAAAATTGTCTCAGATCTACATTCTCAAGGATGTAATGTAGTTGGATTTGGAGAAATGGGAATTGGAAATACATCACCAGCATCAGTTTTAATGCACCTATATTGTGATATTCCTTTAGAAAAATGTGTAGGACCAGGAAGTGGATTAACAGAGGATGGTGTTTCTGCTAAATGTAAAGTATTAAAAGAAGCGGTTTCAAAATATCCAAATATCAAAGATCCATTAGAAATTCTGGCTCAATTTGGAGGACTGGAGATTGCAACTATTGCAGGAGGAATGCTAAAGGCGGCAGAACTTAAGATGTTAATATTGAATGATGGTTTTATTATTACATCTGCATTAATCGCTGCGCATGCAATCAATCCAAATGTAATAGAGTATGTAATTCACTCACATCATTCAAAAGAAGGTGGTCATGCTTTAATGATGCAATATTTTAATGCAGAACCTGTGTTAAATTTAGATTTAAGATTGGGAGAAGGTACAGGTGCGGCCATTGCTTATCCTATAATACAAGGAGCCATTGCAATGATAAATGAGATGACAAGCTTTGATGAGGCTAAAATAACCGACACTACTGACACAGGAGTTAGTGTACTTTAAGTAAAATAAAAGCAATTAATAGAAATAAAAAAAGGGGATCATTTTGATCCCCTTTTCTTATATAGTAGAGTTTATTAGTACTCTGCTTTCTTAGCCGCTGAATAGTTAATTTTCAACGCCTGGGCTTTACGCAATGCCTGCTTAATTTCAGTGATAATTCCCATTGGACAATCAAAGTCAGCTTTAATAGATGTTGTCATCTTTGGACGATCAGATTCTTTCATACCTTCACGCTCCTGAGCAATATAACTTTGAATATCTCCAACTGTAGCAAACTGATCATTTAATTGTACCCTTGGTTCTGATCCGTATAGTGACTTATACTGATTAGTAGGAACACCAACATAAATGTATGTTACCAAACTCTTTTTCTCAAGTTTAGCTAACTCAGTTGCCTGAGGAACTTTAATTTTCACTTTTAAAGAAACCTCTTTCATAGTAGTTGATACCATGAAGAAGAATAAAAGCATAAATACAATATCAGGCAAAGACGCAGTGTTTATTTCTTGTTGCCCACCACTTTTCTTTTTTCTAAACTTTGCCATAATCTTTAATTTACACCAATATTTTTAGGTTCTGCCTCTGAAATCTTTTGAGGATAAATAGTACGAACAGCTTTTTGTTGATCTTCATTTAAGTCTTCGTAATCTTTACCCCATTTCTTTCTGGCTAAATCATTTCTAACTTCACTATAAGCTCTTTGTAATTCATTTTGAACCATCAAATAAGCTTGATATTGAGTTCCATTATCATTCTGCAAAGAAATTACACCTTTTGTAACTGGAACAACACCAAAAAATTCTACCTCAATTTCTTTAAATTCAGGTAATTTTTCGTCATTATTCTCATTCAGGATAAACTCTTTTGCAGCATCCTTAAGTTCATCTACCTTTAATTGTTTACCTTTTACCAACAATTGGTTATTACTATTCAATAGAACAGTAAAAACGTTTCTATCTTTAATTGGTGGTGGTGGTGGAACATCTTCAGGTACAGGAGGAGGCAAAAGCCTAGCCAATCCTGAGTCAGTATCCATGGTAGTAGTAACAAGGAAGAATATCAATAAAAGGAAGGCAATATCGGCCATAGAACCGGCATTTACTTCTTGTACATCTCTTTTTCCCATGATTACTATAAATTATTTAAAAATTCTTGAAAGTTCTGTTCCTAAAATTGCAACAACAACAATTCCAAGTAAAGCATAAGTTCCATAAAGGAATGCTCCTGCTAATTTTAACATTGAAGGAACGTTATCTGAACCTTCATATCCACCTAATGCTAAAGGTGTAGTATCTGCAAGGCTATAAGAAATAAGTGCAATTACAACTAAAACTGCAATAGAAACTAAGCTTCTAACCGCATTTTTAGGGTTCATAATTACATGAAAAATTTCAAAACCAACAGTACAGATAGCAGCTGCTGCTGTTAAAAATTTAGCCCAGTTTAGAATTAAATCTGTATACACTGGTGTTGTATATGTTTCTCCAGGAACTTCACCTCCTGTAAAATACATTACAATGAAAACTGCGGTAACAGCTAACAATGCATACAGTACGTAACTTAATATATTTGAAAGCTTCTTCATTTGTTTACCTTATTTTTTCATGTTGTATTTTACTAAAATATCTAGTAAAGAGATAGATGCATCTTCCATTGTATTTACAATACTATCGATTTTAGATACGATGTAGTTGTAAAATAACTGAAGGATCATAGCAACGATCAAACCAGATACTGTAGTAATAAGGGCAACTTTAATACCACCTGCTACAGCTGTTGCAGAGATATCACCCATAGCTTGAATCTTATCAAAAGCCTCAATCATACCGATTACTGTACCCATAAACCCTAACATAGGAGCAAGAGCAATAAATAAAGAAATCCAAGTTAAACCTTTTTCTAAAAGACCCATTTGAACTGAACCGTAAGAAACCACTGATTTCTCAACAACGTCAATACCTTCGTCGATACGATCTAAACCTTGGTAGAAAATAGAAGCAACAGGTCCGCGAGTATTACGGCAAACCTCTTTTGCAGCTTCAACACCACCTTCGTTAAGTGCATCTTCAATGCTTTGAAGTAATTTTTTAGTGTTAGTAGAAGCAAGATTCAAGTAAATGATTCTTTCAATACATAACGCTAAACCAAAGATTAAAGCTAATAATACGAAACTCATGAAAGCAGCACCACCTTCGATGAATTTAGCTTTAATTTGTTTGTGAATTCCTTTAGGAGCTTCAGCTTCTTCTGTTGCAGCTTCATCAGCAGCAACCTCCTCTACTGCTGTTTCGTCAGCAGTAACTTGTTCAACAGCTTGTTCTTCTTGTGCACCAGTTTCATCCTGAGCATAGATTGTTGATGCACCAAATGTCATCATTCCGAAAACTGCAAAAAACGCAAATAGCTTTTTCATAGTCTGTAAAAAATTTTTGTTTGTATTAGTTTGTTAATACTATAGTTTATTTGCTAATAATTCCCTTTTTATTGCAATAAACAAAGTTAATAATTGAAATTCTAAAAAATTTAGGTGTGCAAAATACAAAAAATTCAGCAAATACAAAGATATTAGATGTAGATTTCACCATTTAATGATTTATTTAAATTAATCTTTACTTCATCTAAACTTAAAGTATTACCTAACAAGTACATAAGTTTTGTCAAAGCGGCTTCTGTTGTAATATCTGCACCACTAAAAACTCCTAATTCTAATAAATGTACACCCGTTTTATAGGTTCCCATATCCACACTCCCTGCTAAACACTGCGTTACATTTAAAATTATAATCCCCTCTCTGATAGCATGTTCTATAGCTTCTAAAAACCAACTTGTAGTAGGAGCATTACCCGAACCAAACGTTTCTAACACCAAAGCCTTTAATCCAGGTGTTTTTAACATGGTTTCAAAATAATTTCTACTCATACCCGGAAATATTTTCAATAACCCCACATTATTATCCATTTTTTTTGCAACTCTAAACTCTTTTGTGCGATCTGCTTTAAAAATATAGGGGTAATTGTATTTTATATGAATTCCTACTTCTGCCAATGGAGGATAATTGTCACTTCTAAAAGCTCTAAAGTGTTCTGCATTATATTTAGTGGTTCTATTTCCTCTGTATAGTTTATCCTGAAAGAAGATACAAACTTCAGGAACAATAGCCTCATCATATATATAAGTGGATGCAATATCTAAAGCTGTAATCAGATTTTCCTTACCATCGGTTCTTAACGAACTTAATGGCAATTGACTTCCTGTAAAAACAACAGGCTTTGCCAGATTTTGTAGCATAAAACTCATTGCACTTGCTGTGTACGCCATAGTATCTGTTCCATGTAACACAACAAATCCATCGTAGTTATTATAATTTTCCTCAATTATAGTAGCAAGTTTTATCCATTTATTGGGATTCATGTCTGATGAATCTACAATAGGTGAAAAGGAGGTACTGTCAACCTTAAAGTTAAATCGCTTTAACTCAACGACAGTTTCTTCAATCATGGTAAAATCAAATGGCACTAAAGAATTTGTTTCCGGATCATTGGCCATTCCTATTGTTCCACCAGTGTAAATTATTAATACTTTCCTTTTCAATTGTTTATTTTTTATAGTTTGAATAGTTTATCTGCGTTAGATGTCGTTTGTTTTATAATTGTATGCTTAGAAACTTCAAAAAGTGCAGACAACTTTTCTATTACATAGCTTAAGTATGAAGGCTCATTTCGTTTACCTCTGAATGGAGTGGGTGTTAAATAAGGAGCATCGGTTTCTAAAACCAGTTTGTCGTAGCCCAACTCAGAAACAACTTTATCTAATCCTGAATTTTTAAAAGTAACTACTCCATTAATTCCTAAATAGAAGTTTTTATAGTCTAATATTTTTTTGCCTTGCTGAATATTTCCGGTAAAGCTATGAAAAACACCCGAAATACTATCTGTATCGAAATTATCCAGTACACTAAAAATTTCATCAAATGCATCGCGAGCATGAATAACTACAGGTAGATTAAATTCCTTAGCCCAATTTAATTGTATTTCAAATGCTTCAATTTGTTGTTCTAAATAAGTCTTATCCCAATATAAGTCAATGCCAATCTCCCCTACTGCACAGAAATCATTTTTTGCAAAAAAAGGATACATTATTTCAAGTTGCTTTTTATAATCCAGATCCACAGAAGTTGGATGCAATCCCATCATTGATTTACATTTTAATGGAAACTTTTGTTCTACATCCAACATAGGCTGAATAGTAGCAACATCTACATTTGGCATTAAAATCATATCAACGCCTATTTCTGAGGCCCTCTGAATCATCTCATCTCTATCCGAATCGAATTGTTCCAGATAAATATGCGAGTGTGTATCTATTATTCCCATATATTATAATGCAACTTTTTTATATTAAGTTACAAAGTTCTTACATTTTTTAAGAAGACCAATATAAAAAACCTTAAAGGACAGGAATCCTTTAAGGTTTATAACTATTCTATAGAATATCAAGTAATATTTTTCTATTTGTAATAATTACACAACTCCTTGTGCAATCATGGCGTCTGCAACTTTAACAAATCCGCCAATATTAGCTCCTTTTATATAATTAATTTTACCATTCAGCTCTGTTCCGTATTGAACGCAAACTTTATGAATGTTAACCATAATATCATTTAATCTCTGATCTACTTCTTCTGCATTCCAGTTTAAACGCATACTATTCTGACTCATTTCTAATCCAGAAACAGCAACACCACCAGCATTTACAGCTTTACCCGGTGCAAACGAAATCTTTTCGGTCGCTAAAAAGGCAGCTTCAGCAGTACAACCCATATTTGATGCTTCAGCAATTAACTGACAACCATTTTCAATTAATGTTTTACAGTCATTTTCATTCAACTCATTTTGAATAGCACAAGGAATAGCAATATCCACTTTTTGCTCCCAAGGTTTCTTACCTTCAAAAAATTCTACGCCATATCTTTCGGCATAAGGTTGAATTACATCCTGATTCGAAGCTCTTAGTTCTAATAAAAAGTCAATTTTATCTCCTGAAACTCCTTCCGGATCATAAATATATCCATCAGGACCAGAAAGCGTAACTACTTTACCACCTAATTCAACAGCTTTTAAGGCAGCTCCCCAGGCAACGTTTCCAAAACCGGATAAAGCAATCGTTTTTCCTTGTAATGATTGTCCTTTTAACTGCAACATTTCTCTCACAAAATAAATTGCACCAAAACCTGTAGCTTCCGGACGAATCAAACTACCTCCGAATTCCCAGCCTTTACCAGTTAATACGCCGGTAAATTCATTTTTCAGTTTTTTATACTGACCGAACAAATAACCGATTTCCCTACCTCCTACGCCAATATCTCCTGCAGGCACATCGGTATTTGGACCAATATGACGATAAAGCTCACTCATAAATGCCTGGCAAAATCGCATTATTTCAAAATCAGATTTCCCTTTTGGATTAAAGTCAGAACCTCCTTTTCCACCTCCCATAGGAAGACTTGTTAAGCTATTTTTAAAAGTCTGCTCAAAACCTAAGAACTTTAAACCACTTAAGGTAACACTTGGGTGAAAACGCAATCCTCCTTTATAAGGACCAATGGCACTATTAAATTCGACTCTATATCCTCTGTTTACCTGAACTTCTCCATTATCATCTACCCATGGAACCCGAAACATAATTACCCTTTCCGGTTCTGTCATACGTTCAAGTATCTTTGCTTTTTGGTAATGTGGATTTTCCTGGTAAAATTCCCAAACAGTTTCAACAACCTCTTCAACAGCTTGTAAAAACTCATCCTCACCAGGATTTTTCATCCTTACTGTATCTATGAACTCTTTAATTTTAGCATCCATGGTAAATACTTTTATAGATTTTTATCAAACCAAAATTATATATTTAAGTGAATCCAAATCATGACTTTTAACACATTACAAATTTTAAAACAAGCACACACAAAACATTAATATTCTGCATAATACGCTCACACCTTTACACAAAACTCCTTAACACATGATAACTATCATAAAGTTTTGATTCAATTCTAACCTAACAATACCAATACTAATTTTCAAATCTATAATTATGGAAGTAAACAAATAAGAAATCAGGTAATAAAACAGCTACCAGACATAAAAAAGCATCTATATTTTTCCGCAACCCACTTTCTTTTATCAAACTATATTCCAACCCTTTAGGACATCAACCTTATATAATTTATTTGTACATTTAGTTATTCCGATATCATTTTAATTGTTTTGAAATACAAATTCCAAATCAAGTGGTACCAGATAATACAAATAAAAAAAGCATGAAAAATACACTACTAATTCTTCTTCTAATGATTCTACTTAGCTGCAATCATTCAAATCACGTACTCCATGTTAACAAAGATTTTACTGTAAATAGTGATAAGGTTGTACAGGGAGAATTTATTTCACAAGTGCATACTGATGGCAGTATGACTTCAAATTATACTAGTCCGCTAAACACTTCTCATAAAAGATTAATAGAACTTAAGTTTAGCATCAATCAAAAAGATAACGAGCTACCCTTTGCTACAAATCACCAAATAGTTGTTAAGCCGCAAAACAACATTTATAATACTCCCCTTATTTCCTATGGAAATCAATTTATTGATAACGAAACCGGTGGTGAAGAAAACCTTGAACCAAACACGATTCTGAACATCAGGCTTGATATGAATATGGTTTTTAGCGATTTTAATACCAAAGGATATTATACAGATATCAACAATGAAAAAATTTCAAAAGAAGATTTTAAAGGCGTTTTTGTAGCAGGTAATGTAACACCTTTAAACTATGATTTTGAAAACCTGGGTGAAGATGTTCAGCTTAAAGATGAAGATGGAGATCATATTTATGAGATTTCTATTAAAATAAACACTCCGGATCCGGATAAATCAGTCAAACCACATTGGGAATTAAAAAAAGACATAAGCCAATACCCCCAACTCAAATGTAACATTCCTTTAATACAGTCATTGTACAATATGGCTTTGGAAGAAACCAATTTACTTAGTGAAGATGATGGTACATTTAGAACAGGCGCTAAATGGGCCGGAGTATGGACTAGAGATGTTAGCTATGCCACTGTACTAGGAATGGGAATTGTAGATACAGAAAGAGCCAGACACTCCTTGCTTAAAAAAGTAAAAAGAGACAGAATCATTCAGGATACAGGTTCAGGTGGCGCATGGCCGGTTTCTTCCGACAGAACAACATGGGCATTAGCTGCATGGGAAATTTACCTAATTACAGGAGACCAATTATGGCTGGATTACTGTTACAAAGTGATTAAAAACTCCGTTGAAGATGACAGGTTTATTGTATATGACAAAACAAATAAATTATACAAAGGAGAATCTTCTTTTCTGGACTGGAGAATACAAACTTATCCCCGATGGATGGATAACACTGATATTTATGAATCATTCAACCTGGGAACAAACCTGGTACATTATCAAACACTGGTTATTTTAAGTAATATGGCTGGTTTGCTTGAGCAAAAAGATGAAGAGAGCAAATACATTTCATGGGCAGAAGAATTAGAAACCGCCATTAATCATAAATTATGGAATAAAGACAAAGGATATTACAATCAATATATATATGGTCGTAACTTTGATTATATCTCAACTAAATCAGAATCTTTAGGCGAAGCCTTTTCTGTACTATTTAATGTAGCTAAAGAAAATTCCTCAACTGTAATTGAAAACACACCAATATTAACATGGGGAATCCCTTGTGTTTATCCTCAGATACCCGAAATAAGACCTTATCATAATAATGGCATCTGGCCTTTTGTACAAACATTCTGGAATCTGGCCTCCTCAAAAACAGGCAATGGAACTGCTTTAGAATATGGAATAAGTTCATTTTACAGAGCCGCTGCAATGTTTTTAACCAATAAAGAAAACATGGTTGCCGAAAACGGTGATTTTATAACTGCTCTGAATTCTGACAGACAACTATGGAGCGTTGCAGGAAACCTGGGACATATATATAAAATATTCTTTGGTATGGAGTTTAAACCAGACAATAAATTATACTTTAATCCTTCCATTCCTATTTCTTACAGTTGCAACATGGAATTAAGCAACCTAAAAATCAGAAATAAAGAATTTGAAATTACATTAACGGGATACGGAAACAGAATTAAATCATTTAAGGTTAATGGCAAAGAACAAGAAGAACATTCTGTGAGTCTTACTGGCGATGGAAAAGATATTATAGAAATAAAAATGGCCAACAACACTTTTTATGGTGAAGTAAATCTTGTTGCAAACAAATTTCATTTAAAAACACCTAATGTCCATATTAATAAGAATGAATTACTTTGGGATTCTATTCCAAATGCTGTAAAATATAATGTATATAAAGATGGATCTCTATTTGGCACTACAACGGATATGACTAAAATATCTCTTGACAATACCAATGGAGAATATACAGTGCAAGCCTTTAATATATTGGATGAACCTTCATTTATTAGTCAGCCAATTCTATTTCAACCAGAAAATAAAAAAACTTTATCCTATAATAAATACAAGGCAGACCATACCTCATCAATAGAAAATACTCCTGTAGGAATGATTGAACTTTCAAAAACCAAAAATCTGGAGATAAACTGGAGTATAAATATAAAGGAGGCTGGTGATTACATTATTTATTTTGAATATTCAAACGGAAGTGGCCCATGGAACACTGACAATAAATGCGCAAACAGAACTTTATGGATAGATAATATAAAAACTGCGCCTGTAATAATGCCACAAAGAGGAACAAATGAATGGTCAAACCCAGGCGAAACTAATCGTATAAAAACTAAACTCACTGAAGGCCTGCATCAGTTTAAAATAAACTTTGAACCTGAAAATGAGAATATGAACTTTGATACCAATACAGCCTTACTTGGTGCGATGAAATTAATCAGATTATAATCTCTACTCATCAATAGAATCAATCAATTACAATATTAGTATATGGTTGATTCTATTGTTTACTTTAGAATGCTTCACTAAAAGCCACATACAATGATCTTGTATCTTTAGCTATACCATAATCTACTCTTAAATTCATACGAGGTTGAATCTCTACTCTTAACCCTGCTCCCAGATTTGGCAAAAAATCACGCATTTCATCATAACGAGAGGTAACATTACCTATTCCCGACCAAACAACAAATCCTACATGACTTAAATACCTTTTTATAGCAGGCATACTCATTCCTGAAAACATATGTCGGTATTCTGTAATACCAAATGATGTGATCTTATCGCGGAATCTTCCCCATTGATATCCTCTTAAATCAAACTGGGTTCCTAACTGTGGCATATCCATCCAGGCAATATCACCATCGCCATACTGGGTTTTAAATTGAAAAGCCCAAACTTTTCTGGCGCCCATTTTAATATACTGACGAGCATCAAGAGTAGCCTTTAAAAACTCATTACTATCTGCGATCTTAAATATTTTATTATAGTTTACAAAGGATACACTAAATAAATGTCCGCTGTAAGGATTCTGAACATTATCTCTTGTATCAAAATCAAGAGCTAGTCCTAAACCAAAATTTGTTGCACTGCTACCATACTTTTTAACATACTCATCATCTTGCATGTAGCTATTTATATTTGTAGCCTGAGTACTATTAAAATCATAAGTTACACCTACAAAAAGAGTTTTATTAATACGATGAACCACTTTACCTTCTGCAGAAAACCATCTACGATGATATTGGGTTGATTCATCAGGTGTAGCAGTTCTATTTCCGGCATCATATCCTACACCCCAATAATTATCAGGCATATCACGGTAAAACAACATTGTTAACAATCTCATCTTATCCGTTTTACCATATATATAAGGCAGTACTGTAATTGAAACAGATCCATTAGTACTATAACCTGCAGAAAAGGGAATACTTGAACGGTCAACAAAAGGATTATCTTTTTGTAGCTTAAACGACATCAAACCTCCTGCTGTAAATAACAATTCTAACTCAGGTGTATATGTAGGTGCAACATATGGCGTGAACATAAAGTTTTTATCCTTAGTTCTGATTTGATGCAAAGAATCTACTTGTTCAGATGTCTTATCTGTAGGATCACCCACTTTTGGCTTCTGACCATAAACTACTATTACAACAAAACAAAAAAGAAAAAGAAATCCACCCTTTAAAACCAACATTTCCTATTTTTTTAAAAATCGCTGCAAATATACAATTATTGATAAATCGATAAGAGAATGCAAATCAATTTTTTACATAATTTTCAAATAAAATATTCATGATACACACATGTTGACTAAAGCTTAGATTTTTAGTAAATTGATTAAACTATAATTCCTTTACAAATGATGACAAGTGTAGCCTTAACAAATGTTTCCTTTAATTTCTTAAAAGGTTCCCCCGAGTTTTTAGATTTAGTTCTTGATAATATAAATAGCGCCGTATTGCTTTTAAATAATAAAATGCAACTAATCTCTTTTAACAATGCGCTATTTGATGTATTTTCTAAAAACAAGGAAAAAGATCTTAAATATGTCAGATGCGGTGAAGCTATGGGATGTGCCTACCAGGTTGAAGAACAAAAACAATGTGGCGAAACATCTAAATGTAAAACCTGTGAACTAAGGTTAAGCGCAATATCTACCTATTTAGAAAATACAACAACCTTTCGCAAAGAAATAACACGTCCTTTTTATCTTGACAACAACGAAAAGGTAAACATGAAACTCCAATACACAACCAAGTACTTTGCTTTTGAAAACGACAAGTATATTTTAATGCTTATTGAATGTATGGATTTTGAATCATAAGAATTCGCATCAATAATGATTTGTTAATTGTATACTTTATTAAAAAGAAATCCCGATTACAAACGTATTAAAGCCAACTTTTCAAAAAAACGGCCAATTACAAATGTATTTATGCCGCAAATGTAAAAGGTTGTTTAAAATACAAATGTATTAACTTTCCTTTTGTAAAAAGATGTTAAAATACAAATGTATTATTCTTATTTTTTTGAAAAGATGACTAATTACAAACGTATTAATGCCAACTTTTTAAAAAGACGCCCAATTACAAATGTATTCGGGGTATTTTGTAAAAAAAATGATGCAAATACAAATGCATTAAGGTTTACCTCCTAAAAATTTACGCGTGTTTATTATGAAAAAAGTCACACGTTTAATAAGCACTTGCAAAACAAAGCATATCGCTGCAGAAATACTTCATACTCTGGTAAGTAGTTCCGGACTGGTTTAGGCTGTTCCTATTACTGTAATTATAGGCAGACAAGTTTATTCTCATCCATGAATAAATCCATAATATTCCGTGATTTTACTTATCACCCTAATAAAAATCACTTATTCACATTAAAATAATCATTATTTTGACAGCCTAATACTAATTTATTATGGCACTTTTGAAATATTCTGTAATTATCATGGGATTATCTTTTCTTTTACCGAAAAGTTTTTCTTTGTCGGATGCTAAACGCATTCATAATTCACTCACAACCATCGACACACACTGTGACACTCCAATGAAGTTCGTTAACAACGGATTTGACATCAGTGTTTCACATAAAGCTCCAGAAAGTCGTGTTGATATTCCTCGAATGGAAGAAGGTGGTTTAGATGCAATCTTTTTTGCAATTTTTACAAGTCAAAAACCCAGAACTTCTGATACATACCAACAAACTTACGAATTGGCAAACCAGATGATTGATTCAACCATAGTAAGTTTAGATCGAAATAAGAAATCTGCAGGATTAGCCTTATCTACTAATGACCTGCAAAAACTAGAAGCTGAAAATAAAAGGGCTATATTCTTAGGTATGGAAAACGGTTTTCCGATAGCTAATGACATTAACAGAATTAAAGAATTTTACGATAAAGGGGTTAGATACTTAACGCTTTGCCACACTTCGAACAATGATATTTGCGATTCTTCTACAGATCCTAAAGGAGCCGAACATCATGGTGTAAGCGAATTTGGAAAAGAAGTGATCAAAGAAATGAATAAACTAGGTATGATTATCGATGTTTCTCATATCTCAGATACTGCATTTTACGATGTAATAAAGTATAGCAAAGCACCTGTTGTTGCATCTCATTCAAGTGTTCGCTCAGTATGCGATCACGCGAGAAACATGAGTGATGATATGATTAAACTATTAGCTAAAAATGATGGAGTTATTCAAATTTGTATTCTTGGAGACTACATAAAATCACCTGATACAACCAGCACTCACTATATTAAAATACAAGAGCTTAAAAAGAAGTACAACAACTTTCAGTATAAAAATGATGACGAAAGAAAACAATGTTGGGCTGAGTGGGATGAAATAAATATTAAATACCCTCAGGTTTTACCAACTATCTCCGACGCTGTTGATCATATTGATTACGTGGTTAATTTAGTAGGTGTTGACCATGTTGGTATCGGTTCTGACTTTGACGGTGGTGGCGGATTAGCAGATTGTACCAACGTAGCAGACTTCCCGCTGATTACTTTGGAATTATTAAAAAGAGGCTACTCAGAAAAAGATATTGCTAAAATTTGGGGCGGCAACTTTTTAAGAGTATTTAAAAAGGTTGAGCAGGTAGCTAAGAGTTAAAAGTACCAAGTTGAAAGGGAAAAGGGAACAAGGAGTAAGGAAAATGAAATATGAAACGGAGTTGATACTTGTCGATACTTATAAATCGTCTTTATAATTGGGATTTATTTAATATTGTACACTGTTACTTCATAAGTTACAGCTAGCGCTGAAATATTTTCCGTGCAATTACAGTTCTGTAGTTCATATAATTTTACCTCATAAGTATAACTACAAGGAATTGCATTCCGGTTGATATAAAAATAAATTATTGATATACCGATTACAAATCCTTACAACTTTGCCCAAAATAAGATTTGACTATTTGTTATAATTATAACAATTACATGATAAAAAAGCACGGATTGCGCTAAGCTAAATCCGTGCTAACCTTTCTGCTAACTTTCGTTTCTTAATAGTATTTTATTGACTGATCCTTTTCATCAACTTCATCTATATCCACATTTTTATACGTAAGAGTAATTGGATAACGTTTTTTAATTTCCTTTTGCTCTTCAGATGTCATATCATCGTATTTTTTTCCTTTAAAGAATGCATCTGCCCTACGTAATTTATAAACAGTTGTCCACACTGCGTCCATTGTTTTCATATAATCGTTATACAAGGTATTATTATCATACTTATATAACATCACATATTTTTGATGAGCCTTAATATAACTTTCTAAATCATTTTTTACATTATCAATATTACTTGCATCTTCATCAGTAACCGTAAACAAAAAGTCAATTTTGTCTTCATCAACCCATAGAGCATCCTTAGGAGGAAGTAAAGCAAATAAAGCCACTTCTTTTCCTTCAAAATCATTATCTGGAGAATTTACCACATAACCAATTTTCAAAAGATCAGTATTACGTAATGCTGTTTTCACCTTATCAACAAGTTCCATTTTTACAGCCTTATCAATTATTAGTAAAACAGTCATTTTATGCACTTTCTTTTGATCTGCTTTTGACTTAATTGAATTCAGAATTTTCTCTATTTGATTAAACTCTTTCTTTTCATCGTTAATATAAAGCTGTTTACCTTCAATTCTTACTCTACAAAGAATAAAGTCTTCATCATAAGGCCTCACTTCCTTTGCACTTGGCAAATCAATTTTACCATTCGCTTTTGTTGCTTCTGCTAAATCACTAATAATATTATTACTTACTTTTTCAGGAATCAATTTTCCCTTTGTCATATTAGCAAAAAATAAAAATGCAACTGCAAGTAACGGAAGTACTATAATAGCTTTCAATTTAGCTATTCGTCCTGATTTTATTTTATTCATCATGGCTATTCGTTTTTTAATCGATAATAAATTAAAATTATTTACCAGCTCAACTGAGCGAATGCTGATTAACTGACTCAGTAAGAGAGACTGATAATCGAATAATTTATGTCCTTTATTAAGTACATGCCTGTCAGCAATATACTCATGACACGATTTAATCGATTTCTGTATGCGCCATGTTAGCGGATTAAACCACTGGAACGTAATAATTACGTGGGCCAGCAATAAATCTACCGTATGTTTCTGTTTCACATGAATCTTTTCATGCTCCAACACTTGTTCGAATTCTCTATTTGTTAAGACTTCTTTATTAATAAAAATCCATCGCATAAAAGAAAAACTTGGAACTTTATCTGATAACAATACCAAAGTATAATCCTTTTCTTTAATGGCTTTATTTTTATGAATTAACTGCGCTAATTGAAAAATATGAACAACTAACCTTAGTATAAAAAAGAGGAAGCCTATTAAATAGATATAAAAAAATGTTTTTATAAGACTGTAAGAAGATTTCTTTTGATTTTGCAAGAGCTCTTTTTCTGTTTGAGCTCCACTGAAGAATGCTTTATTTTGTTCATCTTCATGAGATACTGAATAATCAGGATCTGTTAATAAAATAAGTTCTTCATAATAGCTTCTAAACTGACCAACTTTAACAATAGTTTCAGATAGCACACCAGATCGTATTGAATCAACAGAGACTGAAACCAGTGGCATTAACAAGGATAACACCATCGCTCCTATCAAGTAAATCCGGTTAAAGGTAAAGTAAGTTTCTTTACGAAAGAATACTACATAACCCAGGTAAAATAAAGTCAAACATAAGCCCGACTCAAATAAATATATCAGAAACTTAGCCATTTTGTTGCTTTTTGAGTTCTTCTAACATCTTTATTGCTTCATTTACTTCTTCAATTTTTAAGTTTTTATTTTCAGAGAAAAAACTTACCACCTGCGACAACGAATTATTAAAATAGCCTTTAACCAAACTACCCAATTGACTTTTTCGATATTCTTCTTTTGTAATCAACGGATAATACTCATAGGTACCACCATATTTGTTAAATCCTACAATTTCTTTTTTCACCAACACTCTAACAATAGTAGAAACACTATTATAAGGAGGTTTTGGATCAGGCATTTTTTCAATAATATCTTTAACAAATCCTTTCTTTAGCTCCCAAAGAAGCCTCATAATTTTTTCTTCTGCTTTTGTTAATGTTACCATCGTATTACTAAGTTAGTTAATCAGCAATTCAAACTTACAACTTATTTTTAAGTTTGTCAACTTATTTTTAAGTTATTAAATTTAAAAGTAAGTTTATATAGTAAAATCAACTACTTTAATAACAGATAAAAAAAGGTAGAACATTGATTATTTACGCAGATAGCGCAGAAATTACTTCCAAGCATTAGGTACTCGGTAAAACTTTTACAGAATTTTTGACTTGAATATTTTTTATCTTATAAGCATAAAAAAAGGAACTGCATTTCGGTTAAGAGGCTAATGAAAATATTTTTATTTGTACCCGGATTAAAAATCCTACCAACTAATACGCAAAGTCATTCTTTTTGTATTTGCTATACTTTGTAATATCTAAACTTTGCAGGAACACGGATTGCGCTGCGTTAAATCCGTGCTTACCATGAGAATTAAAAGAATCACTCATAGAATGAAGCTTTCAGTTATACAAACTTCATCCTATGAGTACAATATTTTATTAAAGAATAATACCAACCGGACAGTGATCTGATCCCTCAATTTCATTTAAAATAAAGGCATCTTTAATAGATGGTAAAAAAGACTCACTTGCTAAGAAATAATCGATTCTCCAGCCTACATTCTTACCTCTTGCTCCAGCTCGGTAACTCCACCACGAATAAATATCTGCTTGTTCCGGATAAAAATGTCGAAAAGTATCTTTTAGGCCTCCCTGTGTAAATCGGTCCATACCATCAATCTCTTCCTGCATAAAACCTGCCGATTTATTATAATTAGCTTTCGGACGGGCTAAATCAATAGGCTTATGAGCCACATTAAAATCACCACATGATAAAACAGGCTTTTTATCCTCCAGGGATTTTAAGTAGTCAAAAAAGGCTTTATCCCAATCCTGACGATAACCCAAACGTTTCAAATCACTTCCTGAATTAGGAACATAAACATTCACTAAATAAAAATCCTCATATTCAAGAGTCAAAACCCGGCCTTCATTATCATGCTCTTCAATCCCAATTCCTTTTGTAACACTAACAGGCTCAACTTTACTTAACACCGCAGTACCTGAATATCCTTTTTTCTCAGCTGAATTTGAATAAACAAAATAGCCTTCAACATCTTTTAAAACCTCCTCTACCTGATCACATTGGGCTTTTGTTTCCTGCAAACAAAAGATATCAGCATTAATACTTTCAAAATCCTTAAAAAAATCTTTTTTAGCAACGGCTCTTAGTCCGTTCACATTCCATGATATTAATTTCATTTGTTTCAATTTATTTTCAATGGCCATAGGCAACTCTCAGATCCTACATTTTAACAATACGCAATATAAATAAAGTTTTAATTGTATGCGGAATTATGATCCTTCATACCTTACAATAATAAACCTCATTGAAACAACTATGAAGTACTAATAATGTTTTAAATCAAAACACTTAAAACAAAAAAACGGTTTATCATGCAATAGCAATCAAAACCGTTTTTCACATTTAATATATCTACTAATCAATTATTCTTCCAAAATCCCGGTGCAAATAATATTAATACTGAAAATAACTCTAAACGACCTAACAACATTAAAACAGAAAGAATCCATTTTCCTCCATCAGGTATAGCAAAGAAGTTATTCATTGGTCCAACAACACCTAAACCAGGACCTATACCTCCCATGGATGTTGCAACCGCACCAAAAGCAGAATCCATATCCAAACCAACAATCGTCATTAACAAGGTTCCAACACAGAATATTGCCATATAAAGAACCAAAAAGGCTAACACCTTATATATTACTTCATGCGAAACCTGGTTTTTTCCAATCTTTAATGGAATAACAGCATTAGGGTGACTCATTCGCTTAAACTCAATTTTGATATTCTTTACCAAAATCATATGACGAAATAGTTTAATACCACCAGATGTACTACCCACACATGCACCACTAAACATCAAAAGAAATATTACAAAAGTTAAATATGGATGCCATAATGTATAATCAGCAGTTACAAAACCTGTACTTGTAATAATACTGGTAACCTGAAACAAAGCATCCCTAAATGACTTTTCGTATGTTTGATCTGTATGAAAATAAAGAGTGGTTCCTATACATAAAGATGCAACAAGTATAACAAGCAAATAAATTTTAAACTCAGAATTGCCGGAAAGCTTTTTCCAATTGCCTTTCCATACAAAAAAGAACAAAGCAAAGTTTGTTCCTGCAAAGACCATAAATACAACAATAACATACTGAATATATGGAGAGTATTCTGCTACACTGGCATTTTTAGTGGAAAAACCTCCTGATGCAATAGTACCAAAACTATGGCATAATGCGTCGAACAAAGACATTCCACCAAACATCAGAAATACTGTTTCTGAAAGGATTAAAACAACATATATTCCCCAAAGGCTCTTTGCTGTTTTGGTAATTCTGGGATGAAGTTTATCATTGGTTACTCCTGCAGCTTCCGCACTATATAATTGCATACCACCAAAACCAAAAAATGGTAAAATAGCCACAGCAAGTACAATAATACCCATACCACCTATTAAGTGAGTAATACTACGCCAAAATAAAATACCATGAGGTAAAGCTTCAATATCATTAACAATAGAAGCACCGGTTGTAGTAAAACCCGAAATTGTTTCAAAAAATGCATCTGTAAAACCAGGTATGGTTCCGCTGAATAGATATGGTAAACTACCAAATACAGACATAACCACCCAAACGAGAGTTACAATAATAAAACTCTCACGTTTTAACATATCCTTCTCTACTTTTCTATTAAAAAGCCAACAAACCCCACCTGTAACAAAAGTAATTGCAAAGGATAAAACGAAAGCCATCACATCGAAGTCTCCATAAAACAGAGATACTCCGGCACACAAAAGCATGAAGAGGCTTTCGAAAATTAAAATTAAACCAAGTGTATTTAAAATAAATTTCTTATTCAACATATTATTAATATGCTATATAATTATACTTTGAAGATAAAAAGCTACAGCTCCAGCCAAATAACCTAAAAATGCAATCAGACTTACTTTTTTTAAGTACCACATAAAATTTATGTTCTCTAATCCCATTGCAGCAACTCCGGCAGCTGATCCAATTATTAATATACTACCTCCGGTACCTGCACAGTATGCTAAAAACGACCAGAAGTTTCCATCCTGAATAAAGTTGGCCATATAACCTGTTGCTTCAGCTCCGGCAATATGATACATACCCATAGAAGCAGCAACCAATGGCACGTTATCTACTATAGAAGAAACTACACCTATAATAAAGTTAATAACATAAATATTTTTAACATGATCATCAAGGTAATTAGCCATTAGGTCTAGGTGACCTGCAGCCTGAAGTGCACCTACTGCACTTAAAATACCTAAAAAGAAAAGAACTGTTGGAATATCAACCGACTTAATTACATGAGAAACATTGAACCTTCTTCTATCCTCATGAGGTCTGTGTCTTAAATATCTGTCATTCATTACCCATAAAACACCTAAACCTAATAACATACCTAAATAAGGAGGAAGGTGAGTTATAGTTTTAAAAATAGGTACTGAAACTAATGCCAATATACCAGTAATAAGCATAAACATTCGTTCATGTGGCGTGGTAAAAATTTCAGTCTCTTCATCCGGCAATACAGGACGAATTGTTTGTCCTTTAGTAAGTAATGAGAAAAGAAATGTTGCAACAACAACATTAATTAAACTTGGGAACAACACAGAGCCAATAATGTGTCCGGCTGTTAACTGACTACCAATCCATAGCATAATGGTAGTAACATCACCAATTGGCGACCATGCACCACCTGCATTAGCAGAAACAACTACAACACTGGCGAAAATCCACCTTTTTTCTTTATCAGTCAACAACTTACGCAACACCGTAATAATAACAATTGTAGTTGTAAGGTTATCCAGAATTGCCGACATAAAAAAGGTAAGCAAACTAATAATCCATAACAACCTGGTTGCACTTGAGCTGTTAATTTTGTTAGTAATGATCCTGAATCCCTGATATCTGTCAACCAGGTCAACAATTGTCATTGCTCCTAACAAGAAAAACAAGATTGATGATGTTTCTGCCAGGTTTTCCAACAAAGCGTGATGAGCAATAAACTCTTTAATTTCAGCTAAACTTCCGAGTTCCTTTACATAGTTTGTCCATGCTGAGCTGTATCCCAAATTTAAGATATCACTACCTCCAATTGAGAATAATGCCCACATAAGAGCACTCATTAATAATGCTGTTGCAGCCTTATTAACATGATTAACATGTTCAAACATTATAAAACCATATCCTATAATGAATAGGATCAACATTAAATAAAACATTGTGTAACTTTTTTAATATATGATAGTTATGTAAATGATAAATCCGATTGCTTTATTAGCTAAATACTTGAAGGAAAAACCTGTCATACAATATCATCAAGTATATAACGGAGGTGAAGCGTCTGCCTCAAAAAGAATAAACTTATTAATGCTTGGTGCAATATGTGCAGTATCTATTCTTTCAAAAAGAAAAGTTTTAACAGGCTGGTTAAAATCAAACTCAAAATTCACAAACAGAAAATCATCTTCCAGTTCAATGTCAATTGTTTGCGTAATCTTATCATCATTGTAATAAGAATGAGTCTTTTTACTACAATCTAATTGAGCATTTTGCGTATCGTAATCAAATACAGCAAAAACGTTCAACAATAAAATTGAAATAATAATGTAAATTAATCTGCCCATTCGAAATTTTGAATGCGCAAATGTACAGTTTATTATTTTTGAAACAAGATTTAATATTGATTTTGTATGTTATATAACATTATTATAATCTTTAGGTTATATATACTCAGCTTCTAAAAAAACGAAGAACACATACCTAATAAATACATCACTAAATACTTAATATCAACAACATACAAAACACACAACATTATATAAACTATAGTTATCATCAATAAATAGAAGTGAAATACAAATAACTAATGATCTGTAATTAATACTTAGTCCAAATATCAATCAGCCTCATAATCACTAAAAGTAATCATCCAGTTAATTCCAAATTGATCTGTGACCATTCCAAAATAAGCACCCCAAAATGTTGATTCCATCGGCATTACTACTGCACCATTAAGTGACAGCATTTCAAAATACCTATCCGCATCATCTTCACTATCGGCTTCAATGGAAATAGAAAAATTATTACCTGTTACAAAATCTTTTGATGCTTCAGCTCCAATATCACAACCCATTAAAACTGTTTCTTTGCTAATTGGCAGCATAACATGCATAATCTTCTCAGCCTCTTCTTCAGGTAAGTTTGTTCCATTTTGAGGTGGCATATCTTTAAAACGACTAATCATTTCAAATTCAACCCTAAAAACATCTCTGTAGTAATTAAAGGCTTCCTCACAATTACCATCAAACGATAAATAAACATTTATAACAGGCATAAGGCATATGTATTAGTTATTACTACTTCAAGTTATGAAAGATTTTGCTAAGATGTAATATAAAATCTATATCCTTTATAGCTAAAAACAAGGATACACTAATGGGATTAAAATCTATTTTAACCGTTCTTTGTTCGTATTCTCTTCGGACTTTCTTCGGTTTTTCTTCGGTTCAAATCGATCTTAATACAGTTATAATTCATTTAAGCTATATCATAAAAACATTTATAAGCAGACGCTAATACGTTTATGCCTGCTTGTTAATATATCTCCATACTAAGACGACTCTACGTAAACAATAAAAAAAATTCAATAACGTCCATAAAAAAAGAGAAGCACAATACTTCTCTTTCTATTTTTTCGACTTTTATAAATTAAATTTAATCCTAAACTAATCTATCTCTATTTCAATATCATTTATTGATTTATTCAACCTAAAATTCTCCTTGTAATTGATATTTTCACTTTCTAATGAGATACAATACTCACCGGGAAGTTCATATTCAAATTCGTAACCTGACTTTAAATCTAATTGAGAAACAATATCAATCTTTTTAATATCTCCTTCTATTGTCAGTTTAATATCAGCCTTATTTGACATATCTCCTACTGATGAAAGATCATTAAACTCAACCCAAATCTTTACTTTGTACATATATTTTACTTTTTCTTTTCTGCAATAACTCTTACACTAAAAACAGGTTTTTGATTACTATTTTTAACTCCGTAAAAATATATTTCATTTTTGAATTCAGCCGGGATCATCTGATTTAAATTACTAAAGCAATCTACCTTTTCATTTATAAATGCTTCCCCTAAAAAGTTTATATCATACTCAACAATAGTATACATACTATGATATTCAATCGGAATTAAATCTAGTACCCATTGCGAATACTTAAAATTATTCACATGCTTACTTAAATCTAAATCACTATTTTTTACAGTAACTGACTTTACAAACTCTAAACCTTTGGGAATTTTCAGCTTATCAGTTGTAAAAGGTAAATAATAATCTTCACCCGGATCATATCTCTCATTAAAACCATGATGAAAATGAGGCCTTCTGGTTTTAGCATCCAGAATCATCCAACTTGTTGCGCACTCTCCTATTTTTCCTCCATCATGATAAATCACAAAATTCCTGTCAGCAAAACAACCTTCGCCAGGTTTTGGATAAGTTTTAATAGCAACAGTCTCTTTCCATTGTGGCCAATAGGTCATTCTCAGTTTTTGACGAATCAATACCCAAAATGTATTATCCCTGATCATATCGTCATAACCATACCCCAATAAACCAGCATGATCATAAGCGATATCTTGTAATAAGCCTAACAAACCATACAAACCTAATTGTCTGTTGCTATTGATTAAAAGACTATTTATTGAATATTCTTTCTGTAGGATTAATTCTTCTTTATTCATGACTCAAAAATAAAAATCCGAAGTTAGGATATTTAAGTAGAAGGATAAATGCTTTAACTAAATTTAAAAGAGTAAATATTCTACCGCATTCATTTATGCAATATTAAGTTCTAAAATTCGAAAAAATAAATGTATTATAATCCACTTTTATGTCCAACTGTACCAAACATAACCAACAACACAACACACATCACACTCATTATATGCACATTACAAAACCAAACACCCTTTACAATGCAATATTATAGATTTTAATTTTTTACGACAATATATAACTTTGTCAAAGCAGATAATCACATAAACCATTTATAATTAATTTAAGCCAAAACAAATGAACAAACTAGTTTTTATTGTTTTATCTATTTTTTTTACCAGCTCTTTTATATCCTGCAGTAATGAGGATAAGGCAAAATCTACATCTAAGCCAACATTATACACTATTGGTGATTCAACCGTTAAAAACGGACAAGGTGATGGTGCAGGAGGCTTATGGGGCTGGGGAGATCCGATACGACAGTATTTCGATTTAGAAAAAATCAACCATGAAAATCACGCCCGAGGTGGCACCAGTTCCAGAACTTACCGATCATTAGGCCTTTGGGAACCAGTGCTTGCCAAATTGAAGAAAGGAGATTTTGTAACCATTCAGTTTGGCCATAACGATAATAGCGATATTAACGACGAAAAACGTGCCCGAGGAACTATTAAAGGTATTGGTGATGAAACGGAGGAAATTGATAACATGCTTACCGGCAAGCATGAGGTTGTTCACTCGTATGGTTGGTATTTAAAACAATTTATCCATGAAATTAAGGAAAAAGGTGCTACACCAATCATCATTTCTTCTATTCCACAGAATAAATGGGAAGATGGCAAAGCCCGCAGTTTTAAAGACACTTATGCAAACTGGGCACGCCAGATAGCCACTGCCGAAAATGTAACCTTCATCGACCTTAACCATAAGATGTCGGATTACATGGAGAAATTAGGACCAGAAAAAGTAATGAACTACATGTTTTGGGAGAAAGACAAAACACACCCATCTGCAAAAGGTGCTGTTATAGCAGCTTCATTGGTGGTTGAAGGCATTAAAGAGAATCCTGAATGCGGACTTAGTAAATATTTATTAGAGAACCCGGTAATTAATTTCCCTGTTAAAAAGGATGTATTTATTTTGGGCGACTCCACTGCAGCTTTTGGAAATGACTCTATAATTGGTTGGGGACGCATGATACCTATGTATTTTGATACAACCAGAGTTAATGTACACAACAAAGCCAGAGGTGGACGAAGTACACGTACATTTATAAACGAGGGTCTTTTAGATTCAGCATTAACCAAAATGGGAGAAGGAGATTTTGCTCTGATTCAGTTTGGACATAATGATGATTCAAATCTGGGGGCTCCAAAATACCGAGGTACTATTCACGGAACTGGTGATGAAACTGAAACAGTAACGCTTGCCGATAGCACATCCGAAGTTGTACATACTTATGGATGGTATTTAAAACTATATATTGAAAAGGTTAAAGAAACAGGTGCTACTCCTATTGTATTATCACTTACACCTCGTAATATGTGGAAAGATGGTAAGGTAGACAGAAGACACCTGAACTATTGTAACTGGGCTAAAGAAGTTGCAGACTCAACCGGAGTCCTTTTCCTAAATATTAACGAACGTATTGCGAACAGATATCAGGAACTAGGTACTGATGAAGTAAGTAAATTACACCCTATAGATCACACGCACACATCAATGGAAGGCGCACGTCAAAATGCACTGGACATTGCAAAAGCCATTCGTGAAACCAAAGATTGTACTTTAAGAGGCTATATCGAGCTTCCAAACTAAAATATTAGAAATTCACTGGTGCTTATATATTATTAGCACCAGTGTAATTCTATTCTTTCTTTATCCAACCAGCATCATTACTCCTCTTTGAGTTCCTTTTTATCTTATCTCCTATTTAGTTGACCTTTACATATAAACTTTCTTTGATTTATAACTTATAGGTAATTCCTACATTCAATAAGTCACTATAAATCGATTTCCATTAACCCATTAAGCTTAAAAATATTTTATTTAATCTATATTCGCATTAAACTAATCCTCTACAATATTGTTAGGATTGATATACGTAAAAACAAGAAGCATAGATGGATATCAAGCAAATATTTAAGAACAATCAAAACTGGGTTCAGGAAAAATTAAGTATTGACTCAAACTACTTTAAAAATTTAACTGAAGGTCAAAATCCTGATATTCTTTACATAGGATGTTCAGACAGTCGTGTTACAGCCGAAGAACTTATGGGCGTATCTGCAGGAGAAGCTTTCGTGCACCGTAACATTGCCAACATGGTTCCTAACACAGATTTGAGTGTGATGTCGGTAATTGATTATGCTGTTATGCAACTGAAAGTAAACCACATCGTTGTTTGTGGTCATTATTACTGCGGAGGTGTAAAAGCTGCTATGCAATCTCAAGATTTGGGAATTCTGAATCCCTGGTTAAGGAATATCAGAGATGTTTATAGAATGCATAAAGATGAGCTAAACGATATTAAAGACGAGGATCAAAAGTACAAACGACTGGTAGAGTTAAATGTAGAAGAGCAATGTATTAATGTACTTAAAACTGCCGAAGTTCAGCGAGCTTATCGCGAAAGAGGCATTACTGTTCATGGTTGGGTTTTTGATATTCATTCGGGCAAATTGATCGACCTGAAAATTAATTTCGATAAAATATTAGATAACATTATGGAAATCTATCATCTGGATTAACTAAAAGTACATTCTTTTTAATTTGCTATATAATTCAAATTATTATTTTGGGAAGAAACTCTGATTATTATCGGGTAATTATATAGCAAATAGTTCCAACTGCATATTAAGTAAGACGTATTTCTGCCTATTAATTTGTAATCAATAAGTAAGAGTTAATTTTTTATAAGCATAGGATTTTTTTATGCTTATAAAAATAATTCCTTTAACATACTTTTTATTTGTTTCCCTGGAGTAAAAATAACTCTTGAGTTTTTAATACATGAGGAGTTCACTTCGTCCTGAGCTGTACGTGCTTCACTACTTATACATACTCTCAGGTTTCCTAGATCGCCTAATTTTACAGATCTGCCATTGGCTAACGAATCAGTTAAAACATCTACCATAGCAAATAACACCGCACGAATATCTGCGCCGCTTACAGTACTTATTTTTTCTATACTTTTTGTTAATCCTTCTAAGGTAAGTTCTCCATCCATTATTGCAGAAGCATAAAACTTCTTTTCTCCGCCGCCTTGCACCCCTGGCTAACCGCGTTCAATTACATTGTATTTAACTGGCATAATTTAAAATTTAAGTGGTTATTTTTTTTGATAATTCAATTAGCATTACTTTGAATATCAGCACTGAAATCAATAAATCATATCGTTATACCAAACGTTTTAAATAGTTATTTGGTTGTTTAATTAGTTAATTCAAAAAACATTTTCCAACTGACGTTTTCTATGCCAGTAAGATTGTTAGCTAATTTCAGGAATTGAAATTAAGAATAGTAAAGAATTTGGATTCTATATCAATAACTGCCACAGGTTAAATAATTAATAGATAAACTTATATTTAAAATACCGCATATATTAGATAGTAAAATATTTATACCATTTGGTTGAAAAACTAAACAAGCAATTTTTAATAACGGAAGCAATTACTTACTTTTATTTCGCCAAAATTCAAATTGCAAATAAAATCTAAGCGTTATGATATTTGATTCTGTTACTTTTTATTTGCTAGGCAGAAATTTGAAAACAAAGGTATAAAAGGTTCTTTAAACAAAACAGTTGGATTTATCTGAAAGAACTACCAAAAGAAATTGATAAAAATACAGAGTATAAATATTATAGCTTCAAATAATTGAACAATGGCTAAATTACCTAGAAGAAAATCACGATTTAACAAGTTTAGAATAGAAGGTCGTAAGATAATAGTCACTACCGTAGATAAAGATGGAAATATTAAACACGAAACAGTACCAATAAGAATACAGCGAAAAACAGGTCCAGTTAGAAGGTTTAATGCTTATGGAAAATCATTATTGATACAACATAAACCAATTGATATAAAAAAAATAGACTACACCTCTGTTGTTCGTTTTAGAGCTGTATTAAAGAATCCTACCGATGGAACAGGACCAGGTAAAAAAGAAGATTAAATAATATGAAAATAACTGATTACAAAACAACATACGAAAATAGCTCAACAAAATTAAGTGATATTAATAGGACTATAGCACTCGCAGGTATTGCAATTATATGGATTTTTAAAAAAGATAAAGATGATATTATCACTGTTGATCCCAAATTGATATTACCTGCAATATTATTTATTTTAGCATTAACTACAGATCTATTTCAATATCTATACAAAACTTTAGCTTGGGCAATATTCTATAGAATAAAAGAAAATAAGGTTTATAAAAAATATCCCCCTAAAAAATGGAGTGCTAAATTAAATAAATACACAACAGCTCCAAGCTGGATAAATTATACAACTTGGATACTTTTTGGACTAAAAATAGCTGCATGTTTATCTGCTTATATATTTTTATTAAACTTCCTATTTATAAAACTTGTATGTAAACAATAGTAGCTAAATAAGATACAAAAATTCATTTCGAGGTAGAAAATGAAACATTCACGAAGGGAACTATTATTTGTTCCCTTTAAATAAAAAAAAAGAAAAATGAGCCTAAGAAAAATAGATATATACGATTTATTTATACATAAAAAATTTAAACCACAAGATTATTATAAATTCAATTCTCTAAAAGGAGTTGATTTTTTTGAGCTTTTAAAAACAGATTTTGCACCATATATTGACTTATTACCTATAGACGATACAAATAAACGCACAATGGTTTGGAGTAACTTCCCAAATTCAGCAAGAGCAATTCATATAGATAATAACAACAAAATAATTGCAGGAATCATTGACGAAGGGGATTTTGGAAATGTTAAAAATACGTATTCTATTCAAAACAATTTAAACAACCCACTATTAACTACGGGAAATAAATTAGGCATAAACACATCTGTTTCGAATCCTTATTTTTTCATGCTTATTTTTCCTCCATTAACACCAAACAAGGCATTTGCTTGTTTTGAAAAATACAAAAACAGATCTGTAAAAGAATTTATCTCAAAAAATTTAGTGAAATTCTTCAAACTACATATTGAAAGTTTACAAGACGAAAACTTCAAGCCTGTTTTTTGTATTGATCATCACATTGATAACGACTTAATGAGGAATTATTTAAACAATGGCGCATATAAACAAATATCTTTTAAAAGAAGCTCTCTCCCTTCTGATATTGCCTCTAAATACCATATAGCTAATTATGCAACCTCTGATTTTGAAATAGAACTATCCATAAAATCAACTAAAAAAAACAGGTATATTCCTCCTTCTGCTAAACAGAGAATCTTAAATATGATAAATGATAATCCTGAAAGTTTTTTCTCAGTTCCTGAATTTAACTCTCTAGGATTTGAATTAGATTCGACAAAGGTTACTATTAGTTCAGAATACAATAATTCAGTAAAGAAGTTTGATATTGCAAAGCAAAAAATTAGATATTCATATGAAATTGATGTAAATTTAAATATTGAAGAGAATTCTGAGTTCAAATCAATTTACAACGAAACGGTAAAACTACTTGATGATTTAGATCTAAACATCATAAAAGATTTCACAACTGCACTTATTTAAATATCATGAGGAATAACAATTCAAAAGATAATTCTAAAATTTATGTAACTCATATTATTAAAGAACATATAAAAACTTTTAGACACCCAAAAACAAACAGCTTAACAAGAAGAGATAAATTTACATTTATTTGGGCACCTATTTTATTTTCATTTATTCTTTCATTGACTTTAGGTAAACCTTCTGACAAAATGATTGATGTTTTAAATGTATCACTCTCTGTTTTTGTAGGTTTATTTCTAAACCTTTTAGTATTAATACTATCTATTTTAAACAAGGACACAGAAAAAACAACAGATAAAAAAGGAAGGAAAAACCTAATAAAAGAAACATTTACAAATATATCATTCACTATTATACTAGGATTAATTGCTTTAGGATTTGTTTTATTATCAACATGGAGACCTTTCTCAGAAAATTTAACTCTTGATATTATAAAACTAAATCTAAAACTAGACTATAATTGTATTTATGGTAATACAATATCATTTATTTTATATTCATTTATAGTTGAACTTATACTAACTCTATTAATGGTGATTAAAAGAATTTACAGTTTATTCAAAGTTGAAATAGAAGAATCTGAATAATGTATTAATAATACATTAATCTTTTTCATTAACTCAGCCATATCATCTACCAACTTCTTCCTAGTTAATTTAGCGTAACTTGGGTAGTTTTTAATTTTTCATGGCCAAATATCTGGAACCTTTCCAATCAACACCCCATTTTCAAGCGTTTTTGTAGTTGCAAACTTATGTCTGGTCACATAAAAAATTAAGTGAATTTCGAAAAGGTCAACTACAAAAATCTCATGCAGACATGTCATAAAAACTCAAATATTTAGTTAATCGACACAATTCATTATAATAATATAAAATTGTAAAACTTTTCTGCAGAAAGGAACAAGAATAAATTATTCAGTTTTTATATATAAAACAACAAAAGCGTTTAAAATATAGATTTTAAGCGCTTTTGTATTTAATTGACATATTGCGATGTGAACCCAAGCGGTCAAATTTCGAACTATATCCTTGAAGATTTAGAGGCAATTTCTACTGTAATCCGTAGCGGAGTACTTGATTAACTTATTAGAATTCGAGATATGTTAATTAATCCGCTACAAATAAATTCAAGCGAAAACTTTCAGCAATTTTCAGCTAAAATTATATATTTGCCTTTGCTAATTGTCAAGGGTATAATTTTTATAATTATGCCGAAAATACATGTCGATTCTTTTAAAACAAGCTCCTTTCAGGGGCTTTTCGTGTTTATAGTCCCTAAGTGTTTTTTGATTTATTGCCTTATGTTTCGATTTATTATGCGAAATATCAAGGTTCTACAGTTGTATTCTATTCTCAACATCAATTCCTCTATAAAAAATCAATTATCTAAATAAAATTCATCGCTATGATAAATCGCAGAACAATATTAAAGCAAGAGTTAGTAACAAAGTTATATCCTAATAGTGTCTCAATTAAATCTGCCATGCAGCATCTAAGGCGTGAGATAGATACATGTCCTGATTTAAAAAGGCAAATTGCGAAAGCTGGTCATACCAAACGGCACTACTATAACAAACAGCAACTTTTATTAATACTCGACCATTTTTGTGTTGAGCAAGAAGAGTTTGAGGAGCTGTAATACTCCATATTAGACAATACTTCCTCCTCCGAAATGAGAAGTCAATTTTTTGTTTAATTAAATTTTAAAATTATGAAGATTAGAACATTTAATGTTTCGGCAGATTTGATGGTTGAATTTGCCGGGTTATTGGGAGAGTATGAACTTGAAGGTGCAATCATTGGCACAAATGAAGATGATGAAATCCTTGTTAAAGTAGAATACGAACCAGAGGAAAACAGCCAGGCGATTCTTGAAATCATTGACCACCTAGAAGACCTGGACGAAGATTACTCAGAAGAAGATGATGAGTAAGGTAATGGTAAGCTGTGGGTTGTTTTTAATAACCCATAACTTCATTCTAATACGTTAAGAATCCCTCTCTTTTGCTCAATAGTATTGAAAAGTCTATTAGAAGTAAGTCAAAGAGAAAATCACAAGTGGAATTTTAAAAAATAATAGATGAGCAGTCACTATTAATAGCTGCAACACATAGAAAAGTAGCTATTTAGTAGAATTTAATTGCTCACATTAGGTAATAATCGCTGCAAAGTTGGTCATAATAGCTTTTTGTAGAAAAATGTACCTGACCAATAGCTGATAATACCATAAGAATTAAGTACAACATAAAAAAATGCAACAATGAAGGAAAAACATAGCAATTTACAAGATGCCATTTATCGGAATTTGCAAGAAAACGCAACTTACGCTTATGAAATATTAGTCGAAGACAACTCAGGACATATACTGATTGTACCCCGAACCAATAATATCGAGGCTTTTAATGAGAACATGAAATCGGCTAAAGATATTGTCAAGCAAGATGGCGGTAATATCAAAGTAGATATTTATCGTGGTAAAAGTCCAAAAGCCGGATTAGTTACACGATACAATATTGATATAGAGGATAACAGCAAAACTGAAAGACCTGTAACAAATCAATCTCAAATAGAACAGGCGGTTGATATGGCCATTAAAAAATACCAATTCAGTAATAATGTAGGTGGACTGGGAAGTATTGAAAACCTCAATATGTTATTTGGTGAATTAACAGGTAATGAAACTGAGAATGAAAACAATGGTAATGCTCTAAATGGTTTAGCAGGATTATTGGGAGCTGTCAATAATTCCCGGTATGAAAACACCTTGATGCAGTTTGAGAAAAAACTTAGCGATTACAAACAGGAAACCGAACTCAATACATTGAAAAAACAGTTGCATGAAATAACTACTGAACGAGATAGCCTAAAAAACCAAAATCAGGAATTAGAAAAAGCAAATACGGCATACAAAACAGAGGTGTCAGAGCTTGAAACCCGACTTGCCGGGTATTCAAACACAGAACTATTAAAACGTGTAGCAACGGGTGTACTATCTGGCATCGGCAGCAAGATACTTGGGAATAGCCCCAAAGCTGCTGAATTAATGGGTTTATCAAAAGATGAGTTACAAGCTGCCCTGGGTTTTGTTGAAGAGGATGAAGAATTACAAGGACATTCTTCCATTAGCCAACACGATGTTGAGGTAGAAGAGGTGCCAGTCCCAAAAACAGAACAGCAAAAACAAATCTTTAATGCCATAAATGATACTGCAAAAGCACTCAAGCAAAGTGATATTCAATTTGCTATTTACATGATAACAATAATAGGCAATTGCATGGAAAGCAAAGAGCTAACCAACAGCATGGTTCAGCATCTCGAAAAGGAAAAACAGCGTTTGACCATTGAGGAAGATAATGAAAGCACAGGGAAAGAAGATTAAACGGATTTAAACAGCCAGGTTATGGCTCAATAACATTGCAGATGCAGACAATTGAAAAAGTAAAGCAAATTGATATAAAAGCACTTATTGAAAAGGAAACCGGAACTAGCTTCAATAAAACCAATCAACTGGAACAATGTCCTTTTTGCGGCAGCGGTAAAGGCACGAATCAGTCTCCGGCTTTTAGCATTAAAAAGAAAAATAATTTCTACAAATGTTTTTCATGCGGTTCAGGTGGAAGCACCATTGATTTTCTAATATCCCTAAACTCAGGATGGAACGAACATAAGGCTATCAAATATTTAGAGGAGGAATATCTCGGCATTAAAGAGACATTCCAACCATCAAAGAATGTAACAAGTGCTTTTGAAAAAATGCTTTTTGCGATAAAAAACAATCCAAAAGAAACTGCTACTGATTACCTAAAATCTCGTGGAATTAGTTTTATTGATGCTTTGCCTGATGATAGTTATTGGTACGATTCACACGCAGATGCCATTGTTTTTACTGATGCCAACAATCAACTCATTAACCGCAGGATGATTAATCCTGAAAAGGGTAAGCCAAAAGCAAAAAATAACGGAACGTTAAACGGCAGCATTTATGATAAAATGTACAATCCTGATTATGATGTTGTTTTCTTACAGGAGGGCGTTGTGAATGCTCTATCAATGAAAGGATGTTCATCCATAGCTTTGTTTTCCACAGAGAATAAAATCAAGAATCCTAAAATCCTTCAAAAGTATATTGAAGGGAAAATCGTTGTTTTAGCAATGGATAACGATAGTGCAGAAAATAAATGTGCAGAGTACTATCAAGATTTTATTTTGTCCAACCGATTTGACATTAAATCACTACGTAGGTTGGTGCTTCCAGAGAATAAGGATGCCAATGATTTACTTCAGGACAAAACAATAGTTGACTTTCTTCAAAACATGAACAATTACCAATTGCTTTGGGAAGATATTATTAATAAACCTATTCCAAAATTTAGCCTTGATGAACTGACCGATATTGAAGAATACAACTTTTATAAGAAAAATGGATGCTACTATGCCAATGAGTTTCATAAAAGCAAACCTGTTGAAAGAAAGCTATCCAACTTCCTGATGGATTCGGTTTATCACTTAATGGATGGCACAAAAGAAAGCAAACGCTTGATTAAGTTTCAACGAAATACCGGAGAGATTACGGTAAATGAAATTACAAGCTCGGAGCTTAACCTCGATAAGTTTAAGAAGGTAATTCGTAGCATATCCGGGCGTGGCTTAACATTCTTTGGGAACACACAAAATCTTGACACTATCCTGACTTACTTGTACGATAATGAAAAAAATGCCATTGCTGTAAATCAGCTGGGTTATCAGCAAGAATCAAAAACCTATTGTTTTGCAGATGCTACAATAACCCATGATAATAAATTGCTTTATCCTGATAAGCTCGGCATTGTGAATCATGCCAAATCCGCCTATTATTTGCCTCCATTTGCATACACAAACCTTGACGATAAAAGTTATTCCGGACAACGTAAATTTACATACAAAGCAGGAAACCTGAACTTTAAAGAATGGTCGGAACTGATTTATAAAGCTTATGGTATTAATGGCGCAATTGGTATATCCTTCATCATACTTGCCTTGTATCGTGATTTCATACTTGAACTGACTGGCTTTTTCCCATTCCTGTTCCTGTTTGGAGACCAGGGAGCTGGTAAATCAAATTTTGTCAACTTTTTTCTACATCTGTTTGGCGAACCGAATCATGGCATATCATTACTAAACTCAACTGATAAAGGTTTTTCTCGTTCGCTTACTCAACGAAATAATGCACTTTATTATCTGAAGGAATACACCAATGCCATTGATAAGAAAACGGTTGATGTGTTTAAAACTGGTTACGATGGAGAGCTTTACACTATGGCTCAAAAAAGCAATGACAATAAAACTACAACGCTTGAAATCAGTTCTGCATGTATGGTAGATGGTAACGAGCTGCCCACATCAGAAGCTGCATTATTTGCCAGAATGATTGTACTACATTTTGAGGACAACAAGTTTTCAGACGAAAGCACCCAAGCTTATAAAATCCTTTTAAAAGAAAAAGAACAAGGTTTTTGCAACATAACCAGGGAACTTCTAAAATACCGGAATGTAATTGAATCGAGGTTTAAAACGGTGTTTGATTCTATCTTTTACGAACTAAAACCGGAAATAACAGCTGTTACAGAAATATCTGACCGACAGATTAAACACATAGCTTTATTGCTAACTCCTGTTCAGCTTTTACAAAACTATTTGGAGCTTCCATTCGATTATTCACCATACAAACAGTCCGTTATTGAGAATACAATTAAGCAAAATGAGATGGCCAGTACCATTAAAGATGTCTCCATATTTTGGGAAGCCATTGCTTTTAAACTGAGCCAACCAAAAAGTGAGATTAAAGTAAACACGCATTACTTAAAAGACCCGGTAAATAAGAACCTGTTTATTAAATTTCCTCTCCTGTTTCCATATTACAAGGAATATGTAAAAAAGAATGGATTTAATGATTTAGATGCGAACTCATTGAAATCATTGCTCACATCAAAAGGCAATACATCTTTCATTCAAAATACAACACAGAAATCGAGAGATAAGGCAATTAATAAAAAACCTTTGGGAAGCTGTTATCGGTTTAAATATGAAGATATACCCGAAAGTATGGGGATAATAATAAATGATGTTGAACTGAACTTATAATACCGTTTTAATCGGTATTTTTTTTGTCCTTATTAAACTTGAAAAGATGTTGAACTAAAAACTTTGTTAACTATGTTAACCGTGTTAACCAAATATCTTATTATTCAGTACTACAACTCTTTAGCGGTTAACATGAGGTAAACATGGTTAACATATTTCCCTTTGTACCGACTTGTAGACAATGTAATATAGAATTAAAAAAAAGAATCAATAAATTTTTATAATGAGATATATCTCATTATATTTGTAGTGAGAATATTCTCATTTAAATATTTAGTTGTCTGTATGCCAAGGCGTAGAAGGTTAAGAAAAGTGATTGCTCCTCCTGGATTTAAAGGATATAAACCTTATGGGGCAAATCATTCTAAAAATGAATTTATTGAATTGCTTTATGAAGAATACGAAGCAATAAAATTGTCGGATTATGATTTTATGAACCACGAAACAGCAGCAAAAGTGATGGGCATTTCCCGTCCAACCTTTGCAAGAATTTACGAAAGCGCAAGAAGAAAAATTGCAAAGGCAATGGTTGAGGTAAAAGAAATCAGAACGGTTTATGGAAACGCATTATTAGATAAAAACTGGTATGAATGCCATGTATGCAATGCACGATTTACTATACCTAAAACACAAAACAAGCACTGCTGTGCAATATGTTCATCTATTAATATTAATCTTTTAAAAAATGATATATGAAAACAATAATAACATCATCTGGAAATATAACAACTGCGGTTTTTGATAAGCGTTTTGGAAGGGCCGCATGGTTTTGTATTTACGATGATCAAACCGGAGAAGCAGAGTTCATTGAAAACGTGAATCTCAATGCATCTAATGGTGCAGGTACGAAGGCTGCTGAAAAGGCTATTGAATTAAATGTTAAAAAAATAATCTCAGGCGACTTTGGCCCAAAAGCTAAAGAGCTGTTGGATAAGTTTGAAATTCAAATGGTCATCTTACAAGATGACAGCTTAACAATTGAAAATATCATTAATAAACTTAAAAATTAGAATTATGCCAAGATTTGATAGAACAGGCCCAGAAGGACAAGGTTCTCAGACAGGCCGTAAAATGGGGAAATGTAATCCCAACAATCGGGAAACTACCGAACAAATTGATGTTAGTGAAACTTCTCGTGGATTAGGAAGAGGGTTTGGCAGAAGAACAGGTAGAGGTGCAGGTAAAGGTTTGGGTAGAAGGAATGGAAGGGGGAACGCTTGATTTCAGGTAGTTTAAAACTCAGTTTTAGATAATCGTGTATCCTTCAGGTATGCGATTATTTAATTCAAATAACGGGTATTCCAAGGTAAAAGCATTGACATTTAATCTTTTATCGGGGTTACTACCTATTTAGGTAGGTTGTTAGCAGAAAATAAACCAATTCTTTATGTATTGGCTTTTTCCGAAGCAATCTTTATTTATATAACATTGGAAGACCTTGTACCGCAAATACACAGAAAAACCAATTTCAAAGATTCTTTAGCACAAGTAAGCCTGATTTTAACAGGTATGTTAATCATTTATACATTAGAAAAAATTTAATAAACATGACAAAAAAAATTGCTTTGCCTGTTAACGAAACAGGAATACTGGATGCTCATTTTGGGCATTGTAAGTTTTTCGCATTGGTAAATACCGATGGCGATAAAGTTATTTCAGAAGAAAAAGTTGTGCCTCCCCCACACGAACCTGGTTTGTTACCTCAATGGTTAGGTGAGAAAGGCGTAACAGACATTATAGCCGGAGGGATGGGACAAAAAGCTATTCAACTGTTTAACCAAAACGGAGTAAATGCTTTTGTTGGTGCGCCCCAACTAAATGCCATTGAATTAGTGAAAGGACACTTAGACGGCACATTAAATTTTACGGCTAATTATTGCAATCATGATGCAGATCATGAATGTGGTGGACATTAATATAAAATTTGAATGAGACCAGAGTGTTATTTTTGTCACATAAAAACTGTGAAAAATCTGCTTGCTAAGTTTAATCCTCCAAAAACTGTTTCGGAGGATTTCATCTTTTCAGTGCATGAAATATTGGGGGATAATCGCAGTATGATTAATCCCAAATTAGCTACTAATATTCAACGCATTGCAAAACAAAAGTTGAATAACAAAGATTTGTATGCTAGTGAGAAACTAAGTGCTAATAAATTATTATTAGCTGATTATGAGTATTGGAGGAACTATATCGACAACAGTAATAATCCTTTTTATACAGCAGTTAGACTTGCCGTAGCAGGAAATATTATAGACTATGGGGCGCACAGCGTAAATGGAGATATTAAGGAACAAATAAAAGATTTAATAAACACTCCCTTTGCTATTGACAAATCAAAAGAGTTCAAGAAAGCTATTGATAAAGCTGAACGGATATTATATCTAGGTGACAATGCCGGGGAAGTATTTTTCGACCGATTACTGCTTGAAACTATACGTCATCCTAAAGTAACTTTTGTAACAAGAGGAGCGCCTGTAATTAACGATGTTACAATAGAAGACGCCAAACAGGTTGGTATTGATAATATATGCGAGATAATTGATAATGGGTTCGATGCACCATCAACTTTGTTGGAGTTTTGTTCTGATGAATTTAAACTGGCATATAATAGTGCAGACTTAATCATTTCAAAAGGCCAGGGCAATTTTGAGGGATTAATGAACGAGAAACACCCAAACACATTTTTTCTGCTTATGGCAAAATGTGAACCAATGGCAGAAATGCTGGGGTGTAGTATGAATGACCTTATAGTAACTCAGTTAAATTAATATTGACATGTCATACAAAATTGCAATAGCAAGTGGAAAAGGCGGAACCGGAAAAACAACAGTTGCAGTAAACTTATATGCCATGCTACATAAAGTATTAGGCAATAAAATAGAACTGGTTGATTGTGATGTGGAAGAACCCAATGATCTTATATTCTTTGAGGGTGCGATTAAGGAAAAACAGGAAGAGGTTTTTCAATTAATACCTCATATTGATACAGATAAATGTACTTTTTGTCGTGAGTGTGTTGATTATTGCGAGTTTAATGCCATTGTTGTAATACCACCTGTAAATTTTGCCGAAGTAAACAAAAGCCTGTGCCATTCCTGTGGTGCTTGTATGGTTGCTTGCAAGCATAACGCAATAACTGAGAATCCTGAAACAATTGGCTGGGTAAACTCATACCGGACAAAAAATATCAATGGCTTAAAAGAAGGCAGGCTCAAAATTGGTTCTGCTATGCAAACTATGCTGATTAAAGACCTCAAAAAAAGAGTGTCGGAAAATAATGAAATTGTAATTTTTGATGCCCCTCCGGGAACGAGCTGTCCTGTGGTAGAAACTATTAGCGATGCAAATTACGTGATACTTGTCACAGAGCCAACCCTTTTTGGTTTACATGATTTAAAATTAATGGTAAACCTTATGAAAGAAGTAGAAATACCTTTTGGGGTTATTGTGAACAAAGCTGGTTTAGGCAGTAATGAAGTATATAAATATTTAAAAAATGAAGGCATTAAACTTTTGGGTGAATTGCCTTTTAGTCGGGACTATGCAAGCATTTACGCAAAAGGAAATATTGTTGAAAACACACCTGATAACATAAAACTCAGTTATGAAAAAATAGTTGAGAATTTATCACATAAACTAATGAAATGAACATGAATTATGAAGGAGATAACTATTTTAAGTGGTAAAGGTGGAACAGGAAAGACAACCATTGCAGCTGCTTTGGCTTCGGTAGCTAAAAATGCTGTTTATTGCGATAATGATGTGGATGCTGCCGACCTTCATTTGCTTTTCAATCCAACAATACAGGAAAAATACGATTTTTCAAGTGGGTGGGCAGTTAGCATTGATAGCGAGAAATGTAATGCCTGTAGTTTATGTTTACAACATTGTCGTTTTGATGCGATTCATCAGCATGACAATGGAGAAATATATATTAATTCCCTGCAATGCGAAGGTTGTCGGTTATGTGAACGTGTATGTCCGAATGATGCTATATCTTCAATTGAAAATACAAACAATCACTGGTTTATTTCTACCTCCCGGTTTGGAACCTTAGTTCATGCAGAAATGGGGCCGGGTGAAGAAAATTCAGGTAAACTGGTTAGTCAAGTTCGTAAAAAGGCAAAGGAAATTGGATTAGCTTCTAATCTCAATTTCATTCTTAATGATGGCCCTCCCGGAATTGGTTGTGCAACTATAGCTTCAATATCGGGTACTAATAGGGTTTTACTTGTTATTGAACCTACAAAATCAGGATTACATGATGCTATTCGTCTTATTGAACTAATCAACTCGTTCAATATCGAAACCTATGCTATCATTAACAAATTTGATATTAACGAAGAAGTTGTAGAGGAAATTAAGACTTTTCTCAATGATAATAACATCCCCTTGTTGGCTCAGATTCCTTTTGATGAGAAAATGGTTGAAGCAATGACTTTAGGGCAAACTATTGTTGAGTATCAACCTGAATCAGAAATTACAGAAATCATCAAAACGGTATGGAAAAGATTGATAAACTAACAAATAAAGCCTTGCCGATTATAGCCTATGGCAATCCTGTTTTGAGGCAAAAAAGCCGGAACATCTACGATAGGGATATTTTGGTAGATAAACTTATTGAGGATTTATGGAATACGCTTGAAATATCAGGTGGAGTTGGGTTAGCTGCTCCTCAAATTGATAGCCAGCTTAACGCATTTGTTGTAAAAAGTACCTTAATGTATGATGAACTGGAAACAAATTACCGTAAGAAGTTATTTTGTGGCGACAAGGGTATTGAAGAAGTTTTTATAAATGCCAATATATTAGAATATTCCGAAGAAACAAACAAACTGACCGAGGGTTGCCTTAGTATCCCAGGAATAAGTGAAGATATAAAACGACCATGGGATATTATTGTTGAATATCTTGACAAAGATTTTGTTTTACATCGAAAAATGTTTTCCGGCTATACGGCAAGGGTTATTCAACATGAATTTGACCACACAAAAGGTTTGCTTTTTATTGACCATCTATCTGCTTTAAACAAAAAACTTACGAGAAATAAACTTAAGCAAATAAAACAAGGCAAAATACCAACTGATTATCCCATTCAATATTTAAAATACAGATAGCATGTTACAGCATATAGCTTTTGAAATAAAAGATAAGTAGAAGTAATTATGGCAAATTATTTAGATAAAATAAAACACATAATCCTTGTTGCGTCAGGTAAAGGAGGGGTTGGAAAATCAACTGTTGCAACTAACCTTGCCGTTGCATTAACAAGAGAAGGCTTTTCTGCCGGGCTTTTAGATGCCGATTTATATGGACCATCTGTGCCTTTAACACTTGGCGTAAGTGACCAACACCCTCAAGTAGAAAAAAAGAAGAGGAAGAAGCAATTATACCAATTTCTAGATATGGTGTAAAAACCATGTCGCTTGGTCTGATAATGAAAAAGGAAGATGCTATAATCTGGCGTGGGCCAATGGCTTCAAAAGTTTTAACACAGTTGCTTGAAAATACCGTTTGGGGCGAACTGGATTACCTTGTAATTGATATGCCTCCAGGAACAGGAGATATCTGTATTACCCTTTCACAGAAATTGCCACAAGCAAAGGCTATTATAGTAATTACTCCGCAACAAATGGCTGTTGCTGATGGGCGAAAAGCTGCCAATATGTTCAAAACCGAAAAAATTGATATTGAAATATTGGGTATTGTAGAAAACATGTCGTGGTTCACACCCGAAAAACATCCCGATGAAAAATACTATTTATTTGGAAATGGAGGAGGTATTGAACTTGCCAAAGAGCTTCGTTGTCCTTTGTTGGCTGAAATACCGCTTGTAAGTGATGTTTGCGAACTTGGTGATACTGGTAAAACGGTATTTGCATCAAACAGCAAATTAATTGTACAGGCTTTTGAAAAGCTGGTAAATAAAATAAGCAAATAATATGTTAACATAAAAATTAAAATTATGGAGTATCCGGTAGTAAATAAAGAAGAATGCACTGGTTGCGGTGTATGCGTAGAGGTGTGTCCTATGGCCGCTATAGAATTAATTGATGGTAAAGCGCAAATTAACAATGAGAAATGTCGTAACTGCGGCTTATGTATAGGAGAATGTCCTGTTGGAGCTATTAAAGATTAATACTATGAAAATCAACAAACCAAAATTAAATTTATCAATAGACATACTCATGTTTATGTTAATGATACCAATTGCTGGTATTGGTTTTCTGATTAAATACGTGCTTGTTCCTGGCTTTAAAAGAAATGATATTTATGGACGTGATGTTGAACTTTACTATTGGGGTATTGACCGACACCAGTGGGGAACAATTCATTTAATCCTGAGTTTTGTCCTGCTCTTTTTATTGGTACTTCACATTGTATTTCATTGGAAACAGATTATTGGAATTTTTAAAAAGATGGTACCAGCAAAAGCATTGCGAGTTATCCTAGGCTCATTATTGGTATTATTCACGTTTGTTTTTGGTATTGTTCCTTTTTTTCTTAATCCCGAAGTTGATGAAAGTGTCTTAAACCATGCTCACAATAGTAAGCATGGTAAAGGCTATTCTTTTGAAGAAAGGCAATATAAAAACAAAGTTGAAGCAAAACCTGACATAGGACAAGACCAAGAAAAAATACCAGATGTAGAGCAACATACGGAGCTCAAACATGCTCACCAATCAGATATCGAAATATATGGGAACATGACTATTAATGAAGTTGCAGAAAAGTACAATGTTTCTGCACATGAACTGGCTAAAAGCATTAATGTACCTACTGGTAACAATAATAAAAGATTGGGAAGATTGCGTAAACAATATAATTTTCAGTTAAATGATATACGAGATTACATAGAGAGCAAAAACATGAAGGAATGATAAATGAACTAAAACATCAAATAATGGATATGCAACAACAATTTTCATCGAAAAGCCATTTAATTTCAAGGAATAAAAATGGAAATATTGATACCGTTTTAGTTGGCGAAGAAATAATTCTTGAAACATCTGTCGGAAATCTTATTCCAAGATATACCCTTGATGATGACTCTGGGAGAAAAAAGGAAGCCCCTGTAAAATTTTATAAAACAGGTGAATTAAAATCGTTGCCTTTAGAAAAGTTAACAGAAATACCCACTTCGGTTGGAACTATAAAATCCGAGTTGGTAATATTTTATAAAAGCGGTGCTTTGTATCGTACCTTCCCTTTAAATGGAAAAGTTACTGGTTTTTGGACGGAAGAGAATGAATGTGAATTGGCAGAAATCATTGATATACAAACGGCTGTGGGTGAAATTAAAGTTAAGCCAATCTATTTGCAGTTTTATGAAACAGGTGAGCTAGAAAGCTTACTGTTTTGGCCTAATGAGCATGTGAAAATAACAACAGATATGGGCGAAATGCTTATTCGAAAGGGTATTTCTTTTTATAAAAACGGAAAGGTAAAAGGCTTTGAACCCCTAGAAGAACTTGCCGTTAACAGTCCTATTGGCAAATTAAAAGTATTTGACCCCGACCCAAACGGCATTCAGGCAGAAAGTCATTCTTTATGTTTGAACGAAGACGGTTCTGTACAAAGTGTTATCACCTCATCTAACCAAATAGTAGTTAAAAAAGGTAGTGTTGAATACAAAAGGTTTTCACCCAAACTTGTAACAAGTTATTGCAATGAGAATGCTTTTTTTATATCGCCCCTAAAAATAGTATTTGGTGACAATTCATTGGTATTTAACAACATTAATGAATCTACCGAAAGTGTCTCCAAGGAATTGAATTACAAAATAATAGATTTTGTGCCCGATAAACCCATTTCGTGTTTTGGATGCGAATAATAATGTAAATATTTAATACAGACTTAAACAAATGATTTATTTCACAGAAACAGATATTGACCGTTTAATTGAAGACGATGTGCCTGCTGGCGATATGACATCTTATTTAATGGATTTTAAAGGAGAAACAGGACGTATTTCATTATTTGCCCGTCACTCCATGGTTGTATGCTGCATTGAAGAGGCAGAAAGAATGTATCGGAAAAACGGCTTACAAATAATGCATAGTGTTCCTTCCGGGACAAAATTATCCGAAGGAGATAAAATGCTTGAAGCGGAAGGAAATGCCGAAGCCATTCACTTAATTTGGCGCACAGGGCTTGCCATGATTGAATTTGCATCTGGAATTGCTACACGAACCAATTCCTTAGTTGAGGCAGTTCATGCTGTAAACCAGAATATTCAGGTAGCCGGAACCAGGAAACATCCACCGTATCTAAAAAAAATTGCATTAAAGGCTCTCATGGCGGGCGGAGGAATACCTCATCGTACAGGTTTATCTGATACAATCCTTATTTTCAGGGAACACCTGTTGTTTTCAGGGGGATATGAAAATATTGAAAACGTAATTACAAAAATCAGGAACAAGCAAAAAGAACGCAAGATAGTTGTGGAAGCACATAATATTTCCGAAGCTAAACTAATTGCAAGCTCAGGAGCTGATGTAATTCAAATGGATAAGCTTCCACCGAATGATTTTCCCATTTGTAAAAAAGAATGCGAAAAGATAAATCCATCAATTTGCATTATTGCTGCCGGAGGTGTTAATGCATCTAACGCTGCTGAATATGCCAAAGCTGGTGCAGAAGTATTGGTTACATCATGGATGTATTTTGCTCCTCCGGCAGACATTAAAGCGGTTATTGAGAAAATCTAACCATATAAAGTAAATGATGGATATAAAACTGGTAGATAAATGAATAATAATATAGAAAAAGGAGAGTGTGTTGAGTTGCCTAGTAAGTATGGCCACTTTAGGTTAATTCCTTTTTTAGAGAAGCAAACAGGACTTGAGCATGTTGCCTTGTTAAAAGGCTCCTTTGTGGAAAATGATATTGTGTTAACCCGAATCCATTCTGCCTGTGCAACAGGTGATTTATTTGGCTCGCTCAGGTGTGATTGTGGAGAACAGCTCGAAAAAGCCATGACTATAATTGAACAAAATGGACAAGGGCTACTCCTCTACCTGCAACAAGAAGGAAGAGGCATCGGCTTAATGAACAAAATAATGGCTTACAAACTCCAGGAAGAGGGTTTAGATACAGTTGAAGCTAATATTCAACTGGGCTTTGCCCCCGATGAAAGAAATTACCACATCGCTTCTTCAATTCTTCAACTGCTGGAGATTAAGAAGGTAAACCTGCTTACAAATAATCCAGAAAAGATATCGGGACTTGAATTAAATAACATACAAGTTGTTGAGCGTATTCCTTTGGTTATAAAACCAAATAAATACAATAAAAAATATATGAATACCAAACAGGAACGGATGAATCATCTGTATAATATTTTAGAAATTTAATAAGTAAAAATGAGGATAAATAACATACTAAATTTACTATTAATTGGTTGCCGGATATTTATAGGTCTTGTATTTATGTTTTCCGGTTTTGTGAAAGGTATAGACCCTTTGGGAACAACATACAAGCTAATAGATTATTTTAATGCATTTAACTTGGGATTTCTTGAACCTCTGTCTTTGGCTTTCTCAATCCTGCTGAATATGTCGGAGTTCCTGTTAGGTGTAGGTTTGGTATTTGGTGTTTTTCAACGTTTTTTTATATGGATGGTATCGGTGTATATGCTTGTTTTTACACCGCTTACTTTCATATTAGCCATTTATAATCCTGTTACTGATTGTGGTTGTTTTGGGGATGCCATTGTTATGACTAATTGGCAAACCTTTTTCAAAAATCTGGTTATTGTTGCTATTCTCTTTCCTGTTTTTCTAAACCGAAACAAATTAATAAGTTCATTAGGGTTAAAAAAACAATGGGTAATTACAGGAGTGGCAATTACCGGGTTTTTATTTATTTCAGCGCAAACCTATCATCACCTTCCTTATATCGACTTCCGCCCTTATAAAACAGGAACTTTTATTCCTGATGCAATGACCATTCCGGAAGGAATGCCAACCGATTCTTTTACATATTCTGTTATGTATAAAAAAGGTGATCAACTTAGAGAATTTGCCCTCGAAGATATTGCAAGTATTGATTCTACCTGGCAATGGGTAGAAACCAAATCGAAACTGGTAAGAAGAGGATATCACCCACCAATTCATGATTTTTATTTTACTAATAACGAAGGTGAAAATATTACAGATTCTATCTTACACAATTCCTCTTATGTATTTCTTGCTATCTCTCACAAACTAAATAAAGCAAATATGAAAGGACTGGAAAAACTAAAGACCAACTTTGATTTTAGCAGACAACACAACTATAACTTTTATTTGGCAACAGCATCGATAAGCGAAGAAATTGACTTTTGCACTTCGAAATATCAATTGCCTTTTCACTTTTATGCAGCAGATGACATTATGCTTAAAACGATTGTGCGGTCGAATCCTGGTCTGGTATTAATAAAGGATGGCACAATAATCAAAAAATGGCATCATAACGACTTTCCAAATAAAGAAGAATTACAACAATTGACCAGTAATTAATAGAGATGACAAAAATACTTAGTGAAATGCAGAGGGCTGAAAAAGGCATTATAAAGCAAATTAGGGGTGGTAAAGAATTGTTGGCAAGAATGGACAGTCTTTCGCTTTATATAGGAAAAGAAATAGAATTGGTTTCAAAACAATCAAAACGGGGCCCGGTAGTTGTGAAATTAGGAAACACTCAGGTAGCCATAGGTTCGGGAATTGCTCAAAAAATAATAGTTGATGTAAAATGAAACGAAACATGGCCAAATAATTAATAAGATATTCATAATAATTATTTGATTATGTGAAGTTCCATCTGGCAAATTAAAATATTAAATAAACAGATGAACATATTACTAATAGGTAATCCGAATGTCGGGAAAAGCGTAATCTTTAACAGGCTTACCGGGGTTGATGTAATATCATCGAACTACCCGGGAACTTCTGTTGATTACACCAGTGGTTTTCTATCAATTAGCGGGAAAAGGCATCAACTTATTGATGTTCCTGGTACATACACACTTGAACCTACTTGCAAAGCAGAGGAAATAGCCGTTTTATTACTGAAAGAAGGAGACGTTGTTATTAACGTTATCGATGCAACTAATCTGGAGCGCAGCTTAAACCTTACCCTTCAGCTTATAAAGCAGAAAATTCCGTTTGTAGCAGCCCTTAATTTGTTTGACGAAGCTGAACACACAGGTATTTTTATTGATGTTGAAAAGCTTGAGTGTATTCTTAATGTTACATGCATACCAACCTGTGCGTTAACCGGGGTAGGGATTAGTAAACTTGTTAATTCATTAGAAGAAGTTAAAGTGTCTGATTTTGACTTTGATAATGAAGATCGTTGGAATACAATTGGAAATATATTACAGGAAATACAGCATATCAAGCATAAACATCATACTTTTTTAGAAGCCCTGCGTGATTATTCTATTAAACCGGTTACCGGTATTCCTATTTTACTTATAATCCTGGTGTTAATGTTCTTATCTATTCGTTTTGTTAGCGAGGGCATAATTGAGCATATATCAAATCCGTTGTTTAATTCCTTGTGGACACCTGTTTTGGGTAAGTTGTCTGCCCTACTTCAAAACAATGAGTTGTTATCTAAACTATTATTTGGTGAGTTTAATACAGTACTAAATTATGAAACATCTTTCGGCTTACTTACAACAGGGTTATATATCCCAATAGGTATCGTATTGCCATATGTATTTTCTTTTTATACCATTCTGGCACTCATGGAAGATTCCGGGTATTTGCCAAGGGTGGCTGTAATGATGGATACCACCATGCATAAGGCAGGTATACACGGCCTTTCAATAATACCTATGCTTTTAGGGTTGGGGTGTAATGTACCAGGAGCTCTTGCCACAAGAATTCTTGAAACACGTAAAGAGAAATTTATTACCGCCACATTATTGTCAATAGCAATACCATGTATGGCTCTACAGGCAATGCTGTTTGGCTTGTTAGGTAGTTATGGCTATAAAGGTTTATTAATTGTGTTTACCACTCTTGTGATTGTATGGTTTATTGTTGGAAACATATTAAAACATACGGTCAAAGGCACTTCTCCCGAAATATTTATGGAGATACCGCCTTATCGCCTGCCATATTTTAAAGGGATTACTAAAAAAGTGTTTATGCGCATAAAATGGTTTATTAAAGAAGCCATCCCTTTTATGTTATTTGGTGTTTTGCTAGCTAATGTTCTATATGCTTTTAACATTTTACACGGCATTGAAAAAGTCGCATCTCCATTATTCGTGCACTGTTTAGGATTGCCCAAAGAGGCTGTTGGCGTATTGATATTAGGATTGTTGAGAAAAGACCTGGCTGTTGGTATGTTAATCCCATTACAACTAGAACTTAATCAACTCATTGTGGCTTCGGTGGTGTTGGCAATTTATTTTCCATGTGTAGCAACCTTTTCTGTTTTAATTAAAGAGTTGGGTATTAGGGATATGCTAAAGTCTGTTCTAATCATGCTAATTACTGCCATACTTGTAGGAACAATATTAAATCAGGTACTTAATCTAATATGATAAAAATACAATAGGAGACAAAATATGATAACTGCAAAAATTTCAGGAATAGAGGCATACTTGCCAGATTACAAATTAACCAACGAAAAACTAAGTGAAATGGTAGATACTTCCGATGAATGGATTACCAAACGGGTTGGTATTAAAGAACGAAGGATTTTAAAAGGAGAAGGTCTGGCAACATCCGATATGGGTGCAGAAGCCGTTAAAAAGCTTCTACAAAAAACCAATACATCAGCCGAAGAAATTGACTTGATAATTACCGCTACCGTTACTCCCGATATGTTTTTTCCGTCAACATCCTGTTTAATTGCTGATAAAGCAGGGATAAAAAATGCATGGGGATTTGATATAAGTGCTGCCTGTTCGGGTTTTCTTTTTTCCCTTCAAACAGCATCACAATTTATTGAAACTGGCAAACACAAAAAAGTAGTACTTGTGGCAGCCGATAAAATGTCGTCAATAACAGATTATACTGACCGCACAACCTGTGTTTTATTTGGCGATGCTGCCGTTGCCATGCTGTTAGAGCCCACTGAAGAAAAAACAGGGGTACTTGACCACGATTTGTATATTGACGGTTCAGGAAAAGACTTTTTGTATATGAAAGCAGGAGGTTCTCTCAGACCCGCCTCACACGAAACTGTCGATGCAAAAGAACATTTTATATACCAGGAAGGAAAATCGGTTTTTAAAGTTGCTGTTACAAGTATGGCTGATACTTCTGTTGGTATGATGAAAAAACATAATATAAGTGCTGAAGAACTGGCATGGTTTGTTCCCCATCAGGCAAATCTCCGCATTATTGAAGCTGTAGGTAAAAGAATGGGGCTAACGAAAGATAAGATTAAAATAAACATTGAACGTTACGGCAATACTACGGCTGCCACTATCCCTTTATGCTTGTGGGAGCTTGAAAAAGACCTAAAAAAAGGCGATAAGCTTATTTTATCAGCTTTTGGAGGCGGTTTTACCTGGGGTTCGATATACTTAAAATGGGCTTATGATAATTAACTACATAAAATATTTACAAGATGAATTTTAAAGAACTATTCGCAACAGATCCGCAAGATTTTGAAGGTTATAACACCCAAAAAATCAGGGATAAATTTCTTCTTGAAACCATTCTCGAAGATGATGAGATATACATTGTATATTCCCACAACGACCGTTTTATAGTAGGCGGAGCAGTACCAATTTCCAAAGAACTGAAACTGGAAACAGTAGATGCACTTAAAGCCGAATTCTTTTTAGCTCGTAGGGAACTTGGCGTAATAAATGTAGGAAAAGGAACAGGTGTTGTTAGTGTTGATGGAACTGAATACGAACTTAAATTCAAAGAAGCGCTGTATATTGGTTCAGGAAATAAAGAGGTTATATTTAAAAGTTCTGACAAGAAGACACCTGCCCGGTTTTACTTAAATTCAGCTCCTGCACACGCATCGTACCCGGTTAAAAAAATAACCCTTGATGATGCTGAATGTATCGATTTAGGTTCATTGGAAGAATCGAATGCTCGAAGAATTAATAAGCTTATTGTAAACAGCAATGTGCAAACCTGCCAATTACAAATGGGCATGACCGAATTAAAACCGGGAAGTGTTTGGAATACCATGCCTGCCCATACACATAGCCGCCGTATGGAAGCCTATTTTTATTTTGAAGTACCTGAAAAACAAGCAGTATGCCATTATATGGGTAAACCCGACGAAACAAGGCATATTTGGATGAAAAACGAACAAGCTGTAATCTCTCCCGCATGGTCAATCCATAGCGCATCCGGTACTTCTAATTATATTTTTGTTTGGGGTATGGCAGGCGAAAACCTTGATTATGGTGATATGGATGTGCATTTACCAACAGACTTAAAATAACGGACGAATAAATATGACTGGATTATACACGAAAGAATTTAGGGCAATCATGCAATCAAATGCCGATTGCTCTAAATTAAGAACAAACAGAATTGAAGAAATAAAAAACTTTGCTCAAAGTACTAATTTCAAACGGATAGGTATTGCTCATTGCATTTCTTTTTCTCACGAAGCAAAAGTGTTAAGTGATTATTTATCAAAATATTTCAACGTATATTCTGTTGATTGTAAATACGGCAACCTAACTAAAAAGGAGCTGTTAGGAGGTGAAAGTAAGCGTATATTATGCAATCCTGCCGGACAGGCTGATTTTTTAAATAATCATAAAACAGAACTTAACATTTCAATGGGATTGTGTGTAGGACACGATATGATATTTAGTAAACTATCCGAAGGTTTAGTAACCAATTTATTCGACAAGGACTTTACCAATAAACACAACTCTTTAAAAGCAATTAAAGAGTTAGAACATTATAACTAAAAGAAAATTACAAAATGATAACAATACCGGAATTAATAAAAAAAGAATGGAGCAATAAACAAGATGCTATAGTTTTAACTACAGTTTCTGAGGCAGGTATTCCAAATTCAATTTATGCTACACAGGCAGCATTATTCAATGATAACAAAGTACTAATTGCGAATAACAAGTTTAAAAAGACACTTGAAAACATTGAAAACAGTAAAAAAGTAACTGTATTATTTATTACAAAAGAGACAAAATCATATCAATTAAAAGGAAGCGTGTGTTACAAAACGGAAGGCGATGAGTTCAACGACATGAAAAAATGGAACAGAGCTGATTTGCCAGGTTATGGTGTTGCTGTTGTTGAAGTACAGGAAATTTTCTCCGGGGCAGAAAAAATAGTATAAACCAAAACATTGAATTATAAAACTCATAAGAATTATCATCATTCTAAATTTATTAAGTAGGCTATGAAAATTCTTATGGGTTCCATATGACAATTAATAGTAAAAATTACACGTATGAAACGAGTAGTAGTAACAGGTATGGGAGCATTAACGCCAATTGGTAATAATGTAAACGATTTTTGGAACAATCTTATTAAAGGTAAAAACGGAATATCAAAGATTACCAGGTTCGATGCCTCTAATTTAAAAACACAGATTGCAGCAGAAGTAAAAAATTTCGATCCTTTACAATATCTGGAAAAAGCAGAAGTCCGCAAACAAGATGCTTTTGTACACTATGCCATTGCAGTTATGGAAGAATGCTTGGCTGATGCAAAAATTCAATTAGACGAAACAGACTTAAAACGAACCGGGGTAATATGGGGTTCGGGTATAGGAGGGATAAAAACTTTCGAAGACGAAGTGACTAGCTTTAACCGTAACCCGGAGATATCACGGTTTAGTCCCTTCTTTATTACCAAGCTTATTTCTAATATGGCAGCCGGGTATATCTCCATACGTTATGGTTTAAAAGGTGTTAGTTATGTTACTACATCTGCTTGCGCATCAAGTAATAATGCCATAATTGATGCTTTTAACCTTATTCGTTTAGGCAAGGCCAATGCTATTTTTGCAGGTGGTTCAGAAGCCTGTGTAACACAATCTGGTATTGGTGGTTTTAGTTCTATGAGAGCTATATCTGCGCGAAACGACAGTCCCGAAACGGCTTCTCGTCCTTTCGATAAAACCCGTGATGGTTTTGTAATGGGTGAAGGTGCAGGCGTACTATTATTAGAAGAACTGGAACATGCCAAACAGCGAGGAGCAAAAATATATTGCGAATTAGCCGGAGGTGGTTTTAGTTCCGATGCTTATCACATTGCAGCACCACATCCCGAAGGTGAAGGAGCTGTTACAGCAATGCTTGATGCCATCAATGAAGCCGGGCTTGCACCTTCTGACATTGATTATATCAGCGCACACGGAACGTCAACCCCTGTGGGTGATTTAAGCGAATGTAAAGCTATCTGCAATGTGTTTTCCAATAACCTGGAAAGTCTACATGTAAGTGCAAACAAGTCGATGATTGGTCATTTATTGGGTGCTGCCGGGGCTGTTGAAGCAGTAGCGTGTGTTATGGCAATTAAAGAAGGTGTTGTCCCTCCAACAATGAACCTTAACGAAACCGACCCTGATATAGACAATGCCCTGAATTTAACCCCAAACAAAGCGGTTAATAAAGAAATAAATACGGCGTTGAACAACACCTTTGGCTTTGGAGGTCATATTTTTACTTCTCTGTTTAAACGATTTATTTAATTTGCTATGATAATTTTTGGGCCAGTACCTTCAAGAAGGTTAATTACAAGTTTAGGAATTAACAATATTTTACCACCAAAACAGTGTTCTTATTCCTGTGTGTACTGCCAGGTTGGAGAAACCTCCAATAAGTCGATGTTCAGGACTGAACTTTACAAACCACAGCACATTTACGAGAAAGTTAAATCGCATTTAAAAAAATTAGACCTTACACACCGACCGAAATACCTTACCATTGTTGCCAATGGAGAACCTACCCTTGATATAAACCTGGGTACTTTAATCAGGCAATTGCAGCAATTAGGTTTGCCTGTTGCGGTAATTACCAATGCAAGTTTATTAGACAAAGAACATACCCGTAACGATTTATATAATGCCGATTGGGTTTCGGTTAAAATAGATTCGGTTAATGAAGCATCCTGGAAAAAAATTAACCGCCCGTATATTTGGCTAAATCTTGATGCAATTCTTGAAGGGATTAAAATCTTTAGCAATGATTATAAAGGAATCTTAAACACTGAGACTATGCTAGTTGAAGGGTATAACGATAGTATATCTGATATTCAGGATACCGCAAAATTTATTTCAGGATTAAAACCAAATAAAGCATATATATCAATCCCTACTCGTCCACCTGTTGAAAAGGGAGTAAAACCTGTTTCGGAGGCTCGGATTGCGGAAGCATGGCAGATATTTAAAAACCACAACATTAATGTAGAAACCCTTACGGGGTTTGAAGGGACAGACACAGGATACACTGGCGATGCTCAGGCAGATATTCTTACAATTTCATCCGTTCACCCTTTAAGGGAAGATACCATTGACGAATTACTTGAAAAAGATTCCGCTGATCACTCTGTACTTGAACAACTTATACAAAACGGTAAAATAAAGAAGTCGAGTTTTAATGGATTTAATTATTACACGAGAACTTATAACACTTAGCCAATGAAAGGGTTTATTCAGGTTTATACAGGCAATGGAAAAGGAAAAACAACCGCAGCCATAGGTTTGTCAATCAGGGCGGTTGGCGCTGGGAAAAAGGTGTTTTTTGCCCAATTCGTAAAAGGCAAGCCTTATTCTGAAATCACTGTACTGCAAAAGCTTTCGCCTACAATTACTCTAAAACAATACGGTTTAGGTTGTTTTATAGAAAAAGAGCCAACAAAAGCAGATATTGAAAGCGCACAAAAAGGATTACAGGAAATCAAAAAATTTATTCAAGCAGCATCCTATGATGTAATCGTATTGGATGAAGCCAATATTGCACTTTTCTTCAACCTTTTCTCTGTAAAGGATTTGATTAAAATAGTGCAATCTAAACCTCCCGAAACAGAGATAATAATTACTGGACGATATGCCCCCGAAGAAATTATTGCTATTGCCGATCTGGTAACTGAAATGAAAGAAGTTAAACATTACTATAATTCGAGCATTGAAGCTCGAAAAGGAATAGAATTTTAAAATGATTATGATAACAGACGAAATACAATTACGCCCCAGATATGGAGAGGTTGACCAGATGGGATATGTTTACCATGCCAATTATGTTAGCTATTGCCATCAGGCTCGTTCTGAATTACTACGAAAGATGGGTATTTCGACTGTTGTTTTTGTCGATAGTAAAAACTGGTATCCAATGGGTGTACCTGATTTCGTTGAAGAAGCTTTAAACATTCATCTTAATGAAAAAACTACATGCAATTAACCGTATTAACTGACAATTGTGCAGGAGCAAGTTTCCTTGCTGAGCATGGACTTTCTTATCTTATTGAAATAAAAGAGCATAAAATTCTTTTCGATACAGGGCACAGCGATGTATTTCTCAAAAATGCAACAAAGCTTGGTATTGATTTGTATAAAGAAGTAAGTACCATTATTCTAAGTCATGGACACTGGGATCACGGTAACGGATTAGCAAACCTTAAAGACAAAGCTCTAATCACCCACCCTTTATCTTTTATGGAAAGGTTTCGAGGAAATGATAACAGTTATATTGGTTTAGGCTTAACAGAGGGTGAAGTTAAGCACAAATATAACTTGATAACCACAGAGCAACCTTATATAGTTTTTAAAGATATTTATTTTCTTGGTGAAATTCCACGACTAACTGAATTTGAATCAAAAACTACTCCTTTTATTGATAAACAAAATCAACCTGATTATGTGCCAGATGATTCTGCCATAGTCGTAGTGCAAAATGATGAACTTATCATTATTAGCGGATGTGCACATTCAGGTATTTGTAATACTATCCTACATGCACAAAAAGTAACAGGTATAACAAAAGTAAAAGCAGTTATAGGCGGTTTCCACCTAAAAACAGACAATAAACAGACCAAAGAAACCATTCGCTTTTTAAAGAATCAGAATATTCAAAACATATATCCAGCGCATTGTACACAATTAGATGCACTAATTGCATTTCGCAAGGAATTTAGTTTTCCTCAAATTAAAACAGGGATGATTTTAAAATTTTAAAACTAATATGATAAGATTAATTATAAGCATATCGTTAATAGTTGTACTTACAGGGTGTAAACAAACCCCACGCGAAAACCTTATACTTTTCGCCGGAGTTGGTATGACAGATGCCGTAAAGGAAATCGCTAATAAATTTAGAGAAGAAACTAGCATTGAAGTTAAGTTAAGTCTGGCAAGTTCTGCAATACTTGTTAGGCAACTTGAATCGGGTGCACCTGCTGATATGATAATATTTGCCAGCAAACAATGGGCTGACTATGCAGAGGAAAAGCAATTAGTTATAGATAGCACATCTTATACCGTAGCACAGAACGAACTTGTTTTAGTTGCTCCTAAAAACAGTAAGCTGCAATCCATAGAGATTAATCAACAAACAGATTTACCAAATATTATTCAGGGTAAAATTGGCATTGGTAATCCTGAAACAGTTCCGGCAGGCAGATACTTAATGCAAAGTTTGGAATACTTTGGTTGGGATTCTGCTTTTAGAGGTCGTTTTATAAATGCCAGAGATGTTAGGGCAGCTTTAAGCTATGCCGAGCTGGGTGAGGTAAGCGCAAGTGTTGTTTTTGCCTCTGATGCTATTAAATCCACAAAAGTTAAGGTTATTGGTACATTCCCTCAAAACTCACATAAGCCTATTGAATTTATAAGTTATATGGTTGTCGATAACCCGAAAGTGAATAAACTTTATGAATATATTACTTCTGAAAAAGGATTGAAAATTTGGGAGAAACATGGTTTTCTTACTGTAAAATAATTAATTATAATCGGCTCAAACTAAATCATAGAACCATTCATGACTTTGAGATAGATTTAATTAAACGATGTTGAAACTTGTGAATTCAAATTTTAAAATAAAAGGAACAGTAATTAATAAAAAAGGTTAATATGATGGCAAAAAAGATAATTGTAATTGGTGGGTCAGCTGCCGGCCCCAAAGCAGCTGCAAGGGCAAGAAGAATGGACGAAAATGCAGAAATAACAATATTTCAGAAAAGTCCCGATTTATCAATGGCATCCTGTGGATACCCATATTTTGTTGGTGGTTTTTTCGATGACCGCAACAAATTACTTTGCACTCCCACAGGTGCGGTTCGCGACCCTAAGTTTTATTGGAACGCCAAAGGTATTTTAGCTAAAGTAAATACCGAGGTTACAAAAATAGATATCAAAAACAAGAAGATTGAATTTAAGGATTTAACAAGTGGAGAACAAGGCTCTCAGGAATATGATAAGTTAATCATTACTACAGGAGCGACAGCAAATATGCCTCCAATACCCGGAACAAACCTTAATGGGATAACAACTTTACAGTCGATGCAAGATGCTGATTACTTGCGCAAAATCCGAGATGAAGGTAAGATTAAAAAAGCCGTTGTTATTGGTGGAGGATTAATAGGTATTGAAACACTTGAAGCTTTACACTTAGCAGGCATCGAACTTACCATGATTGAATTGCTTCCTCAGCTTCTTACATTTCTCGATTGGAAGATGGCTAAGTTGGTTGAGAACTACCTCAAGACTAAGGCTAATGTTATTACCCAAAATGGGGTTGCTGAATTTCTTGGAGAAAACGGTAAACTTACAGGTGTAAAACTTCAAAACGGAACTGAAATCCCGTGCGAATTAGCTGTGGTAGCCATAGGTGTAAAACCCAATGTTAAACTAGCAAAAGAGGCAGGGCTAAAAATTGGAGCATTAGGTGGTATTCTTGTCGATGAACACATGCAAACGTCTACCTCTGACGTTTATGCAGCAGGCGATTGTTGCGAAATTAAAAATATCATTACAAGAAATAGCGTACTTGCTCCCTATGGCGACCTTGCAAACCTTGAGGGACGTGTGGCTGGCGAAAATGTTATTAAAGGAAATGTTGCTACTTTTCCCGGAACACAACAAACAGGTATTTGTAAATTGTTTGATTATGGCATTGGGATAACCGGATTATCAGAATCCAAAGCAAAGGAAGCAGGAATGGATTTTGAGAAAGTTGTAAATGCTAGTCCTGATAAACCTGGCTTTATGGATGGTAAATTGCTAATAACTAAATTGCTTGCAGAAAAAACTACTGGCAAAATTCTGGGAGCGCAATGCCTTGGTCCAGGCGATGTAAGCAAACAACTGGCTATTTGGGCTACTGCCATAAAAGGTGGTTTAACGGTTGATGACATGGTAAATGCCGACCTTCCCTATGCACCTCCGTTTTCTTTAGCTATTGACCATAGCATAGCATCAGCACATATATTACAAAATAAAATGCACGGTATTTTTAATGGAATATCTTCATTAGAATTAAAAGAAAAACTGGATAACAAAGAAGACCTGTTTATACTGGATGTCCGTGGAGCTGATGAGTACGAACAAACACGCTTAGGTATTGGAGAGACATTAATCCCGATAGGAATGCTCCGTATAAGGCTAAATGAACTACCGGAAGATAAAAACAAAGAGATTATCACTTATTGTAAAATTTCACTACGTGGTTATGAAGCAGCAGTTTTATTACAAGCACATGGATACACTAACGTAAAAGTGCTTGAAGGTGGAGTTGCTGCATGGCCATTTGAGAAAGAAAAATAACACTGAAGGTATCTAAAAAATGTAATAAACATGCGTTTGTGATAAACTATAAAAATAGAGAGATATGAAAATATTACAATTTCTTCAAAAAAACTTGGTTTTTACGATTCCCGCTTTTATGGTGCTTGGTTTAATATATGGTGCAAACATAGATGCCGTAAGATTAAAAACAACAATACTACCGTTGACATTTCTCATGGTTTATCCGATGATGGTAAACTTGAATATTAAAAAAGTCTTTTCGAAAGGAGACAATAAAGTTCAGGTTACAACTCAACTTGTTAATTTTATATTAATCCCTTTTATTGGGTATATACTTGGTCGTTTATTTTTTCCTGAAAATCCAATTTTAATGCTGGGTCTGTTGTTAACTTCTTTATTGCCTACTTCAGGAATGACTATTTCTTGGACAGGATTTGCTAAAGGTAATATGGTAGAAGCTGTAAAAATGACAGTAATAGGTCTTATTTTAGGTTCTGCAATTACTCCATTGTATTTGCAACTTTTATTAGGTGCAAAAATAGAAATTCCTTTGGCTAAAGTATTTCAACAAATTATAGTGGTTGTTTTTCTTCCAATGCTATTTGGTTACATAACTCAGCAATTCATCATAAAAAAGTATGGAATGGCTAAATACCAAAAAGATATAAAAAAGATATTTCCACCTATATCTACTCTTGGAGTGTTAAGTATAGTATTTGTAGCAATGGCATTAAAAGCAAAGTCAATAGTTGCCGACCCAACAGTTTTAATAAAGTATGCCATTCCATTAGCTATATTGTATATTGCAAACTTTGCTATAAGTACTCTTATTGGAAAGTATTTCTTTACACGTGCAAATGGAATTGCCTTGGTATATGGAAGTGTTTTGCGTAACCTTTCTATTGCATTGGCAATTGCAATGACTGTGTTCGGCTCTGAGGGTTCGGAAATTGCGCTAATAATTGCTGTAGCTTATATTATTCAAACGCAATCGGCTGCATGGTATGTTAAATTTACCAATGTAATATTTGGACAAGCACCACCAGATGTAGCTGGTGATGTAATGAGTAAAGGAGTCTTTACTATAAATGATGATAAAAGTATTAAGGAAGCCATTGAATTATTTGAAGAAGAACATATTCATTCTTTAGTAGTAATGGACTCAACTAATAAGCCAATAGGTATACTCAATACAAGAAACTTGTTTGACCATATAATAAACAACAGCACAGATATTTCTCAGAAAATATCGGATATTGACCTTAAACCTATCCTCATTTTCAATGAAACTGACCCATTAATATTAATTGGAAAAGAAATGAAAGATAATAATGTGTACAAGGTGCTAGTCAAGGATGCCAAACAACAACTCTGTGGCGTAATTACCGAAACAACCTACTTTAAAAGAATTGTAAAAAGCAAATAATCTAAAATGTTTTCTAAAAAATGGATATTTAAAAAAATAAATCGGTTTTCTTATTAAAATCGTAAACATTTCGGAATTTTATTTGTTCTTTAATAAGAATATTTCTCCGCAAAGAAATTATATAATGAAGAAGTTGACAGAACAAATAAGCGAAAAGATTAAAAGCGAAGGATTAAAAGTAACCCCTCAGCGAATGGCTGTGTTAAAAGCTGTTTATGAGCTTAATAATCATCCAACAGCGGATAACATACTCGCATATGTGAGAAAGGAAAATCCCAATGTTGCGATGGGTACAATTTACAAAGTGCTTGATACGCTAATCGAAAATAAACTTGTCAAGAAGGTTACAACAGATAATGGAGTTATGCGATACGATGGAATTATGGAAAATCACCATCATTTGTATTGTGTGGAGTGTGATTTAATAGAGGATTACAACGATAAAGAACTTGACAAGCTGTTAACTGATTATTTCAAGAAAAAAAACATTAAAGGGTTTAAACTAAAAAATTTTGTATTGCAAATAAATGGAACTTTTAATAAATGTTGAATTTAAAAATTAAAAAATGGAAGAAAATCAAGAATTACAAGCAGTGAGTATGCCACGTATTGGTGACCCTGCACCGGAATTTAAAGCAGTAACCACACAAGGTGAAATCAATTTCCCCTCAGATTATAAAGGCAAATGGTCAATTTTATTCAGCCATCCTGCTGATTTTACACCTGTATGTACATCAGAATTTATGACTTTTGCTCATATGGAGAAGCAATTCAATGAAGCTAATTGTGAGCTTATCGGTCTTTCTATTGACGGCTTGTACAGTCATATTGCATGGCTACGCACCATTAAAGAAAAAATTGAATATAAAGGGATGAAAGACATAGAAGTTACTTTTCCTTTGATTGAAGATATTAAAATGGATGTTGCTAAGAAATATGGCATGATTCAACCCAATGAAGATTCAACTAAAGCTGTTCGCGCCGTTTTCTTTGTTGATCCAAAAGGAATTATTCGTGCTATCATTTATTATCCTTTAAGTTTAGGCAGAAACTTTGATGAGCTATACCGTGCATTAATTGCAATGCAAGCTGCTGATGAATTTGGAGTAGCAACTCCTGCTGATTGGAGACCAGGAGACGATGTGATTATTAGCCCAGCGGGTTCATGTGGTACAGCAAAAGATAGAATGGAAGATAGTGAAATAGATTGTAAGGATTGGTTCTTCTGTACCAAGAAGCTAGATAAAGACGAAGTTTTGAAGAAGGTGTTAAAAAAGTAAGCTTTTCTCTAAAATAGGAAGTCGGTGAATAGCCGACTTTTTTCGTTTATTACATTTTTTTCGCATAATTAATGGTTAACACAGGTTAACATAGAGATCAACAGCCTGTTAACCATTAAGTGACAGAATTTCTGTTATTTACAAGTATAGTTAACAAAGTTAACACGGTTAACGTGTTTTTTTGAGTATTTGGTTTTCAAAGTTAGTTTTGGCCTTCAATAATGAAAATATTTTCCAATTTAATTCCAAATTAATATATTTACAGAACGGTTTACCAAAGGGTGTAATACAATGAATTGTGCCTAAAAAAATACATATAACACTTGCAACAAGCCTCTTACAGAGGCTTTTCGTGTTTATAGACCCTTTGTGTTTTTTGATTTATTACGATATACTTTGTTTTATTAGTAATAAAATCCTGTTTAATTCCACGCATGCTTTTCAAAATGCTTTTTGTTTCAAAAAAGTATTCATTTCTTGCAAAATTTTTCAAATATGATAATACGAAGAACAATATTAAAACAAGACATTGTAAAAAAGTTATATCCCAATAGTATTTCTGTAAGGTCGGCAATGCAGCAACTCAGATGTGAAATTGAAATTTGCCCTCCGTTAAAAGAACAAATTGCAAATGCCGGAAATACCAGATGCCATTATTACAACAAACAACAACTCCTTTTAATCCTGGAACACTTTAGTATATCACTTGAAGAATTTGAACAGCTATGAAGTATTTTCAGGGTATTACTAATGTGGAGCAAGCCAAACTACTTTATCGTCATTTAGCAAAGCAACTCCATTCTGATGCCGGGGGAACTGTACTTGAGTTTCAAAAAATGCAGGATGAATATAGAATTACACTTTCAAGATTGCAAGAATGTCACAATCCCGTTAGTAGTCATTTTTCAAAGGCTACACTCAATGACTTTTTTCAAAGTGAATCACCTGAAAAAGAATTGTTGATTAATTTGGGGAAATTGGCAAAGGTGCTTATTAAAAAGCAAGTGCCACAAAATTATCTACGTCGGAAGATTACAACGACAAATTCTTTGATAAAAAAAGATGTGCTAAATGAAATATTGGACATCTTGAATGAGTTATAAGGGATTGAATAGTGCTAAAAATAATTTCTTTTTAGTATTCACACAGTTCTAATTCTAATATTCTTTATAGTCCTTAAGCTATAATTCTTGCTATATTACCAATGATTTATATGATAAAATGGCCAATTCTTTTAGCAAATTCACACATCAAGTTACTATTGGCAACTTTACAAATAGACAAATACAAACAAAAATAACCACATTTAACATATTCAAGACAATTATAAAAAAATCTGAGCAAAACCAGCCAGAGCAGACTACGCAATAGGTATAGGTTTGTAGCATAATTTTTATAGCAATTATGCAAAAGCCGGATTCACATACTATTCAGGAAGCTACTCAGAGGGCAAAACAACGCCTTCCTATAGAGGAACTGCAAAGAAGAAATAAATACAAAGATATTACAGAACAGGATTACAATAACCTTTTTGATTGCGCTGAAACCTTTTCTTTATTAATTCTTGAGTCCTTATCAAAGGAAGAAGTTGTAGAGCAAGAGATGTAGTGTTATGTAAAATCCAGGGAATCAGTATATTTGTAGAGAGTAAGTCTAAAAATGTAGTTTATGAGCAACTTATCCCTTTTTCAACAATTTGCACCAAAAGTCCCTGAAAAATTCAAGGAAGGTAATAATGCCGTGATTTATACAAGAGTTTCATCGGCAGACCAGGAAGATAATACAAGTCTTGGTTCACAGAAAAAGCATTGCGAAATATTTGCTGAACGAAGGGGATTAAATGTTGTAGGCTATTTTGGTGGAACTTACGAATCAGCAAAAACTGATGACCGTAAAGAATTCAATAGGATGCTAACCTTTGTAAAGAGGTCGAAAAGCATTAATTACGTTATCGTATATTCTTATGAACGCTTTTCTCGCTCAGGTATTAATGGAGCTTCTATTGCAAATGACTTAATCAAAAAGCATGGGATTATTACATTGGCAGTTACGCAAGAATTAGACCCAACAACTCCAGCTGGCTCGTTTCAACAAAATATTCTTTTCCTTGTAGGGCAAATGGACAATGAATTGAGGCGGGACAAGGTAGTAACCGGAATGAAAGAACTGCTAATAAAAGGACATTGGGTTTGGGCTGCTCCAAGAGGTTATACTGACCTGAATAAAGGAAAAGCAACTGAGCGTAACTTAGTAGTAAATGAAGAAGGTAAAATATTAAAGAAGGCTTTCGAATGGAAAGCATATAAACAAACTCCTAATGCAGAAATATCTCGTAAATTAAAAAGATTGGGCGTTGATATTTCGGAGAAAAGATTACACAACCTATTTACAAATCCGTTTTATTGTGGTTTAATTACAAGCAAAATGCTACCGGGAGAGGTTATTGAAGGACGACATGAACCCTTGGTAACTCGTGATTTGTTTTTACAAGTAAATAATATTCGACAGGAAAATAGAGTTCATGGTTTTGTGCATGACAAAGATAATGAGAACCTGCCATTAAAAGTATTTACAAAGTGTGAGAAATGTGGAAAGCCAATGACCGGATATTTGGTTAAAAAGAAAGGAATTTACTATTACAAATGCAGAACGAAAGGTTGCAGAGTGAATAAAAGTGCCAAATCATTGCACCAAATGTTTCAGAATTTAGTTTCTGCTTTTCATATCGACAAAGATGAGCAAGAAGTAATCAAGGTCGTACTATCAGAACAAATGAATGTATTTTTCAAATCGAAGAGTGAAGACTCAAAAAAACTCAAGGCTCAAAAAAGTGAAGTACAAAAGAAACTGGATGCAATCGAAGAAAGGTTTGTTATCGGAGAAATAGACCGTTCATTATATAATAAGTTTAAGCCTAAATTCGAGAAAGAAATTATCGAAATTGAGCAGGAATTAAATTCAATGGGCAATTATAGTTCGAACCTCAATAAAGCTTTGAAATTTGTCACTAAATTAAGTTCTAATTTATTGAATATGTGGGAATCACTTAGTATTGACAGTAAGAAAGTATTCCAAAAAATGCTATTCCCCGAAGGAATTTACTACAATCACGAAAACAACCAAGTTCGAACCCCTCGTGTAAATTCTTTTTTCTCTCTAATCCCTGAACTGGCAAGGTACACAGAAGGACATAAAAAAGGGGATTTCATCAATAATGACAAAATCCCCGCTTTGGTGACCCCTACGGGATTCGAACCCATATCGCTGGAACCGGAATCCAGTATTCTATCCATTGAACTAAGGGGCCTTATTTGATGAACACTTAATATCTTACAGATATCAGCATATAACAAAGTGGCGCAAATTTATAAAAACTTTTGAATTATCAGCATGATAACTATTCTGTTTACTTCTTGCAAGTCCTATTCATTACAAAACAGTTTTTAAACTCCTTAGTCAAATTCTCTTACTATTTATAAAAGATTTTATAATTTCGCAGTTTTGTGGTTAACTTCTGTTTAACCTATATTTTAACATCAGAATTTGATAGGAAAATTATAATATGGAATACAACTTTAAAGCCATTGAGCAAAAATGGCAGAAGCAATGGGTAGATAACAAAACTTACAAAGTAGAGATTGATAAAAACCGTCCAAAATTTTATGTTTTGGATATGTTCCCTTATCCTTCAGGAGCCGGATTACACGTAGGACATCCACTCGGATATATTGCTTCTGATATTTACAGTCGTTTTAAGCGATCTAATGGTTTTAATGTATTGCACCCAATGGGTTACGATGCCTATGGTTTACCTGCAGAGCAATACGCTATTCAAACAGGGCAACACCCGGCTATTACTACAGAAAAAAACTTAAACAGATATAGAGAACAATTAGACAAGATTGGCTTTTGTTATGACTGGGATCGCGAAATCAGAACTTGCGAACCAGATTATTACCATTGGACTCAATGGGCATTTATTCAAATGTTTAATAGTTACTACTGTAATCAGTCAAAAAAAGCAGCTCCAATCTCTGAACTTATCGAAGCCTTCAATACTGTTGGTACTAAAGATTTAAATGTAGCTTGCACAGAAGAACTTGAATTTACAGCTGACGAGTGGAAAGCAAAGTCAGAAACTGAACAACAAGAAATTTTATTAAACTATCGTTTAGCTTACTTAGCAGACACAATGGTAAACTGGTGTCCTGCCTTAGGTACAGTATTAGCAAACGATGAAGTTAAAGAAGGAATCTCTGTTCGTGGAGGTCATCCTGTTGAGCAAAAAGTAATGCGTCAATGGTTACTTCGTGTATCTGCTTACTCTGAAAGATTATTAAATGGCTTAGATAAAGTTGACTGGTCTGATTCATTAAAAGAAATTCAACGTAACTGGATTGGTAAAAGTGAAGGTGCTGAGATGAAGTTCAAAGTAAAGGATTCTGATATTGTAATGGATATCTTTACTACCCGTGCCGATACTGTATTTGGAGTAACTTTTATGGTTCTAGCTCCAGAAAGCGAATTAACACCATTACTTACAAAACCAGAGCAAAAAGACGCTGTTGAAGAATATGTTCAACAAACTAAGAAGCGTACAGAACGTGAGCGTCAGGCTGAAGTTGATAAAGTAACAGGAGTATTTACCGGTTCTTATGCAATCAATCCTTTATCGGGTGAAGAGGTACCAATCTGGGTTGGTGATTATGTGTTGGCAGGATATGGAACAGGCGCTGTAATGGCCGTACCGGGTCACGATTCACGTGACTTTAAATTCGCACATCATTTTGACCTCCCTATTATTCAGGTGGTTATTCCTGAAGGCGAAGAAGCTACTGATCCTTCAACATGGGAAGATTCAAAAGACTCAAAAGCAGGAACTGTTATTAATTCAGGATTTTTAAATGGATTAAGTGTTACAGAGGCCATTGCTAAAACAAAAGAATATATCAAAGAACAAGGTATTGGTAAAGTAAAAGTAAACTACCGATTACGTGATGCAATCTTTAGTCGCCAACGTTATTGGGGTGAGCCATTCCCTGTATATTATAAAGATAATCTTCCTCAAATGGTAGATGAAGCAGATCTTCCTCTTCAATTACCTGAGATTGATAAATTTTTACCTACCGAACAAGGTGAGCCTCCATTAGGTAGAGCAAAAAACTGGGTATACAAAGATGCTTATCCATTGGAATTAAATACTATGCCTGGTTTTGCAGGATCTTCAGCATATTACCTACGCTATATGGATCCTAAAAACGACACTGCTTTGGTTGGTAAAGAAGCCAATGAGTACTGGCAGGATGTGGATTTATATATCGGTGGTACAGAACATGCTACAGGTCACTTAATATATTCTCGTTTCTGGAATAAGTTCCTTTACGATTTAGGTTACGTGGTTAAAGAAGAGCCATATAAAAAACTGATTAACCAGGGAATGATTCAAGGTCGTTCAAACTTTGTATATCGTATAAATGGCACTAATAAGTTTGTTTCCTTAAATCTAAAAGATGAATATGAAACAACAGCGATTCACGTTGATGTTAACATTGTAAGCAACGATGTTTTAGATACTGAGAAATTCAAAAATTGGAATCCGGAATATAAAACTGCTGAATTTATTCTAGAAGACGGTAAATATGTTTGTGGATGGGCTGTAGAAAAAATGTCTAAGTCTATGTTCAACGTTGTAAACCCTGATGATATCATTGAAGACTTTGGTGCTGATACATTACGTTTATACGAAATGTTCTTAGGACCATTGGAACAAAGTAAACCTTGGGATACTAACGGTATTGATGGTGTTCATAAATTCTTACGTAAAACATGGCGCTTATTCTTAAACGCAGGCGAAGAATTTGAAATCTCAGAAGATAAAGCCACTAAGAATGAACTAAAAACACTACACAAAACAATTAAAAAGATAACCGAAGATATTGAGAAGTTTTCTTTTAATACTTGCGTTAGTGCATTCATGATTTGTGTTAACGAATTGAGTTCATTAAAATGTAACAAACGCGAGATTCTTGAACCACTAACGGTATTACTTGCTCCATTTGCACCTCACTTATCTGAAGAATTATGGAGTCAATTAGGTCACACAGCAACAGTTTGTGATGCTCAATGGCCTGAATTCAATGAATCACACTTAGTTGAGTCTTCATTTGCTTATCCTGTTTCATTCAATGGAAAAATGCGTTTTAAACTTGAAATGCCAGTTGGAGCTCCAAATAATGAGATTGAGGAAGCTGTAAAAAATCATCCAGGTGCTCAAAAGTGGATTGAAGGAAAAACAGTGAGAAAAATCATAATAGTTCCTAATAAAATAATCAATGTGGTAGTGGGTTAATCTCACTACCTTTTCTTTACTTTGCCGAAAATTTAACGATCTAATAATCAGGCACAAAAGCCTGACAAATATCATGTTTTTCGGCAAATGACTAAACAAATTTTCATTCGAGAAGCAAAGTCATATTTAATGTTGACTTTTGCTCTTTGTGTAGCTACCCTGGGCTGGTCTGCATTTATTATTCCGGCTGGAATTGTTGGCGGAGGAATAACTGGTTTGGCCAGTACTTTTCATTTTCTATGGGGATGGGATGTAGGTATTGTATCCATCTCAATCAACTCTTTACTTATAATATTAGCTATAAAGCTATTAGGATCTTCTTTTGGAATAAAAAGTATCTTTTGTATTATTCTGTTTGGAATCCTATTGTCCATTCTGACTAAATATTTTCCAAAACCATTAACGGAAGATAGATTTATGGCTACCATCATTGGTGCAACCCTTGCAGGAACCGGTGCCGGAATGATCTTTGTAAATGGCGGAAGTACAGGTGGTACAGATATCATCGCCATGATCATTAATAAATACAAAAACATTAGTCTTGGACGACTACTGTTGTTATGCGATATATTTATTATCTCTACAGGATATATTGTATTTCACAACATTGAAATCGTAATGTACGGTTTAATTACAATGGCTATTTTTGGCTACTCTGTTGACTTGGTAATAACAGGTAACAAGCAAACCGTACAGCTGTTTATCATTAGTGAAAAGTACAAGGAAATCTCAGAATACATAGTAACAAAAACAGAAAAAGGTTGTACCATACTTGATGGAATAGGTGCCTACTCCGGTGATCAAAAAAAGGTATTAATGGTTATCTCCAAAAAGAAAACCTCTAGTATATTATTCAGAATAGTACGTGATATTGACCCTAGTGCTTTTGTAACATTGAATACTGTTTCAGGAGTTTACGGAAAGGGATTTGACCAAATAAAACTATAATCAAAGGCGGTATATTTTATCGCTTAAATTCTAAAATCACATAATAAAATGACAATAGGAAAAGTAATTAAGGAACTTAAATCATATCTTATTTTAACTATTGCCGTTGGCATATCATCACTTGGATGGGCAGGATTTTTAATACCATCCAATATTATTGGAGGTGGCATAACAGGTTTATCAAGTACTATTTATTTTCTATGGGGATGGGATGTAGGTATCACATCTCTTGCGATAAATATAGTCTTAATACTACTTGCTATTAAGACTTTAGGATTATCATATGGTGTTAAAACAATTTATTGCACGGTTATATTTTCAATATTACTATCATTTTTCACATCTCACTTTACAGAACCTATTGTTAGCGACGTTTTTATTGCAACACTAATCGGAGCTGCTCTGGGAGGAACAGGAACTGCCATCTTATTCATTAATGGCGGAAGTACAGGTGGAAATGAAATAATCGCAATGATTATCAATAAGCATAAGAATATTAGTCTTGGAAAACTACTTCTTATCATTGATATATTTATAATATCCACCAGTTATATTGTATTTCAGGATATAGAAAAAATTGTTTATGGATTAATTACTATGGCCATTTTCAGCTACAGCATTGATATGGTTATATCCGGCAACAAACAAACTGTTCAGTTTTTTATCATTAGTGATAAATATGAAGAACTAATTGATAAAATTCTGATTGATGGAAACAAAGGTGTTACCATGATTGATGGCGTAGGTGGTTATACCAGAGAACATAAAAAAATACTGATGGTAATTTCAAAAAAGAGAACTTCCTCTATTGTTTTCAAAATTATTAAGGACATTGACCCCAATGCATTTATTACTATGGGATCAGTTTCTGGTGTATATGGACAGGGATTTGAAAAAATTAAAGCCTAAAAGGTCTTTTTCTATATTATAACCACACTTATTCCTTTAAAAATCTTGATTTATTATAATCTTGTAATAACTTGCAAAATGAATTACAATACATTTTTAATTATTACAACATCACAACACAACATTAAAAAATCAAGTTTATGTTTAAAAGAATTGCGCTACCTAACTTCTTATTTATTTCAATAATATCCATAATACTGTATAGCTGTTCTAACTCTCCTAAAAACGTTACAACAGATAATACATTAGAACTTCAAAAAGACACCATTGATTCAATTCCTCCCAATCTATTATTTGGTCTTCCTATTGATTCTTTTGTAATTGAAAACAATACAGTTAAAAGAAATGAATTTTTGGCATCTATTTTACTTCAATATGATATACCATATAAACAAATAGATGAATTAGCAAATAAAAGCAGATCCATATTTGATGTAAGAAAAATAAAAGTAGGGAATCCTTATTACATATTCTTAAGCAATGACTCTCTTCATCAGGCAAAGTATTTTGTATATGAAATAGATAAAATCAACTACATAAGTTATTGTTTTGATGATTCGATTACGATTAGTCAGGGACAAAAGGAAGTAACGAAAGTAAAGAAAACAGCAACCGGAAAAATCACTTCTTCACTTTGGAATGCAATGACCGAAAATGGAGTTAGTCCTGTTCTTGCTTTAGATCTATCTGACATATATGCATGGACTGTTGATTTCTTTGGCATTGAAAAAGGCGATTATTTTAAAGTAATATATACTGAAGAATATGTTGATTCTGTATCTGTTGGCATCAGTTCAATTGAAGCAGCTTTATTTCATCACAGAGGGGATGATTATTACGCCTTTAATTTTCAGGAAGACAGTGTTACATACAACTACTTTGACGACAAAGGAAATAGTTTACGCAAGGCCTTTTTAAAAGCACCACTTAAATTTTCGAGGATAAGCAGCCGGTTCTCTAACAGTAGAATGCACCCGGTATTAAAAATCAGAAGACCTCACCATGGTGTAGACTATGCTGCGCCTAAAGGAACTCACGTATTTTCTATTGGTGATGGTAGAGTTATTGCCAGAGGATTTCAACCTAATGGCGGAGGAAATTACCTAAAAATTAAACACAATAGTGTTTATACAACAGTTTACATGCATTTAAACGGATTTGCAAAAGGAATCAACCAGGGAGACAAAGTAAAGCAAGGCCAACTAATCGGATATGTTGGATCCACCGGATTGGCCTCAGGTCCACATCTTGACTTCAGAGTATTTAAAAATGGAAAAGCAATTGATCCATTAAAGGTCAAAGCGCCACCGGTTGAACCAGTCAAAAAAGAAGACATGAAAAGATTTAAAGAGTTTTACAAACCTCTTAAAGATAAGTTAGATGAATTAATCATCATTGAAAATTTACACTAAAAAATAAAGCGAGTAATTAATAAGTTACTCGCTTTTCTTTTATATTATAATATGTAATATGAATATCTATCTATAAAAATTCATTATTTTGTTGAAGCTCTAAACTCTACCAAATCTTTAAAGAAGGGTTTATTTAAGAAACTATCATTATCTAAAGAACACAATTTTTCAAACATTGAAGTATTTACAGTAAAGGCTAATATATTTTTAGGCAAATATCTTCGCATTGCTAAATCCGTAGCTCCAACTAAAGCAACAGGTTCTTCACCTTGCGGAACAAGTGGCAAAATCTGCATACAACCGGAGCCAAAAGGAACCTGAACGGTACTTTTTACACTTCCATCATTAAAATAATTAGCTCCAATAATTAATGCACTTAGTTGATCAGGATTAACAAAAAAAGTGATTGATTTTAAATATTCGTTCATAGAATTACGATACGTACCTATATAAACACACTTATTTCTTGATTTATATGGTGTATTAACGTCAAGCCAACTATTGGTAACTTCTTTTGAGCATTTTAAACCTTCCTCTTCCGTAAGAAACTCTATTAACTCATCTCGATCTCTAGCTTCTTTGCCAAACAACCAATAACCACAACCATGACAACCGTAGTTAGTAGAAGTCACCTTTAACATTTGTCCTCTCATCCAGGCATTATAATAGGCAAACATACAAGTTCGCTTATACGATAGTGGCTCTATAATATTATCAAATGGAGCATCATGAGGAGCATCATAGACTGCAATTAAAGGAATATCAATACCTAATTTATCCATTAAATAACTAGCGTCAATTAATTTAGCCATAGCAGATTTTAATATGAAGTTATTGAGAGCTTAAAATACACAAAAAATCAATCAAGCTTCAATAAATCTTCTATAACCTTTGGATAATATTCATATTCTAAAGCATGAACTTTTTGTTCAACATCACTGGCAGTATCCGAAGGTAATACTTCACATTTGGCCTGATAAACTATTTTACCTTCATCATAATTTTCATCAACAAAATGAATAGTTATACCAGATTCGCTTTCTTTATTATCAACCACAGCCTCATGAACCTTTTTACCATACATACCCTTACCTCCATATTTAGGTAATAACGCGGGATGAATATTAATCATACGACCTTTATAAGCTCTAATAAGGTTCTGAGGAATCAACCATAAAAACCCGGCCAACACGATCAACTCACACCCCTCCTCCTTTAACTGATTCATTATCAAGTCAGAATTATAGAATTCTTCTCGAGAAAATAATGTTATCTTAACACCTAATTGTTTTGCTCTTTCAATTACTAATGCATTTTTATTATTAGTAAAAAAGCTAAAATCATCACTTGAAAGCCTTCCTGAAAAATATTTTACAATATTTTCAGCATTAGATCCAGACCCCGATGCAAACACTGCAACTCTACTCATTACCTGTCTTTTACAGAATTTAAAATATTCAAATTAGAACCATCAAAATTAGAAAAAATCGCTTTTAAAATGATTTTATTTCAATTTAATTTGAATAATTATGCCGATTTTTTTTCCTTTGCAAAGTTATTTAAATCAATAAATTTTAATTATTAACTTAAAATTAAAAGCTATGTCTGACATTGCATCAAGAGTTAAGGCAATCATCGTAGATAAACTAGGAGTTGACGAAACTGAAGTTACACCTGAAGCAAGCTTCACTAATGATTTAGGTGCTGACTCTCTTGACACTGTTGAATTGATCATGGAATTCGAAAAAGAATTCAATATTGCAATTCCTGATGATCAAGCCGAAAACATTGGCACAGTAGGTGATGCCATCTCTTATATCGAAGAGAACGCTAAATAAGTGAATAAAAAAAGTAGTATTATACTTTAAAAGAAGTTATGGAGTTAAAAAGAGTAGTAGTAACGGGATTAGGAGCAATCACTCCATTAGGTAATTCCATTGATGAACTGTGGAATAACCTTATTAACGGAGTAAGTGGTGCTGGACCCATTACTCGTTTTGACGCCACCAATTTCAAGACAAAATTTGCTTGTGAAGTAAAAAATTACAACTCTAACGATTATTTTGATCGTAAAGAGGCAAGAAAACTTGATATGTTTGCTCAGTTCGCATTAATTGCAGCTGAGCAGGCTGTTCAAGATTCTGGCATAGATACAGAAAGCATTGATCATGATGAGATTGGTGTTATCTGGGGTGCTGGTATTGGTGGAATTCAAACATTTACAGAAGAAGTTAAAGGGTTTGTTAACGGTAACGAAGTTCCTCGTTTCAACCCATTTTTTATACCTAAAATGATTGGCGATATTGCTGCTGGTCATATCTCAATGAAGTACGGATTTAGAGGTCCGAACTATAACACAGTTTCAGCTTGTGCTTCATCTACCAATGCTATTGGTGATGCTTATAACCTAATTAGATTAGGTAAAGCAAAAGTATTTGTAACAGGAGGTTCTGAAGCTGCCATTTGCGAGGCTGGTGTTGGCGGGTTTAACGCTATGCAAGCTCTTTCTACCAGAAATGACGATGCAGCTACTGCTTCTCGTCCTTTTGATAAAGATCGCGATGGTTTCGTTATGGGAGAAGGTGGTGCTTCATTGATCTTAGAAGAATACGAACACGCTGTTGCTCGCGGAGCTAAAATTTACTGTGAAGTAATTGGTTCAGGTATGACTGCAGATGCTCATCACTTAACTGCTCCACATCCGGAAGGACTTGGTGCTAAAAACGTGATGAAAATGGCATTAAAAGACAATGATACTAAACCAGAAGATATTGATTATATCAATGTTCATGGTACTTCTACACCACGTGGCGATATTGCTGAGACTCTTGCTATTAAAGAAGTTTTTGGAGAGCATGCATATAACTTAAATATCAGCTCTACAAAATCAATGACAGGTCACTTGTTAGGTGCAGCTGGAGCTATCGAATCTATTGCTTGTATTTTAGCAATCAGAGAAGGAATTATCCCTCCTACGATCAATCACTTTACTGATGATCCTGAAATTGATTCAAAATTAAACATGACTTATCACAAAGCTGAAAAAAGAGAAGTAAAAGCTGCTCTTTCTAACACTTTTGGTTTTGGTGGTCATAACGCATCAATTATATTTAAAGCAATATAAATATTGTGATAAAAATATTAACTCAGATAATAAAGCTTTCTTCAGACAGGAGAAAGCTTTATTATTTACTTAAATCTATAACTGGAACATTTCCAAATAATCTTTCTATTTACGAATTATCCCTAATTCATAAATCAGCAATGATTAAAGCGGATAATGGTGAAATTATAAATAACGAACGCCTTGAATTTTTGGGGGACGCGTTATTAGGGGCCATTGTTGCGCAAGAACTTTACAACAAATATCCGGGAGTAAACGAAGGCTTTTTAACAAAAACCAGATCTAAAATTGTAAACAGATCCTTTTTAAACGACATCGCCTTAAAGCTTGGATTAAAAGACATCATTAGTTCTCAATCTAAAATCGCTCTTGAGAAAACTAACATTATGGGCGACGCACTTGAAGCATTAATTGGAGCTATATTTGTTGATAAGGGTTATAAAGCTTGCCAAAGATTCATTACTCAAAAGATTTTGAGTCCTTATGTTAATCTTAACGAAATTACCAAACACGACACCAACTTTAAATCTATTCTTATTGAATGGGGTCAAAAAAACAAACGTGATATCCAATTTATCACAGATGAAATTCCTGATAACTGCGAACATTCACCGGTTTTTGTATCATCGGTAGAAATAGACAATAAGGTTTTTGGACGCGGAGAGGGTAGTTCTAAAAAGGAATCTCAACAAAACGCAGCAATGGAAGCTTTACAAAATGTTTCGCTAAGAAAAGAGAACTTTTCTTAAAACATTTTTACTATATTGTTGCTTTCTTAATATAATATAAAGTTAAACTAAAAAATAGTTTGTTTTTCTTAAGAAAACGATCACTATGAACAAGAAATTCATATACCTTTTAACTATAATAATTGCAGCCAGTTTACTTGGTATTATATACATTCAAACATTATGGATGGAAACTGCCAGTGAGCAAAAAGAGGCAGAATTTGACAAATTGGTTAAAAGAGCAATGACTGAGGTTATTGACAAACTTGAACGTAATGAAAGTAAAGAACAAGCATCTTTACTTACCTCACAATTTAATAACCAAAACACACAAAACATACCTGAAAATTTACAAAGGGCTCCAAAGTATTTTGATAACAAAAAGAATGAAAATAACATTCTGGATACAGGTAGTATCGATATTGAATTTAAATTTCAATTACAAGATCAGTTTATCAAAACAACCATGCTCACTTTTAATCAGGATTCTTTAATTTTTAATCTTGATAAAAAATCACCTATATCAAACAGAACAAGCAAGTTTGGACCTTTAACAAGTGCTTTATTATCTATTCAGGAAGAATTAAAATCTAAGGTTGAAAATAAAAGTGAAATGCTTTTCGACGCACTTTTTCCTAAACGTTCTATTTCTGAAAGAATTGATAGAGAAAAAGTAGATGTAATGCTAATGAAAAATCTTGCAGAAAAAGGTATTACATTACAATTTGAGTTTGCAATCTTTGATGAAAAGGGAAAAATGGCAATGTCAACCCCCGGATATAAACATAACGAATCTCAAACGGTATATCAAAAATATCTTTTTCCAAATGATTTACATCCTAAGGCGCATAACATAAATTTATATTTTCCCGAAAGGCCAAATTTTATAATGCAATCAATAGGAATGGTTATTCCATCAGCGACTTTTACATTGATGATGATTTTAACCTCTATTGTAACTATAATGGTTATTTTCAGGCAAAAAAGACTTGATGAAATCAAGAATGATTTTATCAACAATATGACACATGAGTTTAAGACTCCGATATCAACAATATCGCTGGCATCACAAATGTTAAAGGACCCTAGTGTTGCCAAAACACCTAAAACACTGCAACATATTTCGAGTGTAATTCAGGATGAAAGTAAAAGATTAAGCTTTCAGGTTGAAAAAGTCCTACAAATGGCTATCTTTGAGAAGGGGAAAGCTGGATTAAAAATAAAAAAATTAGATATAAATCAGTTAATTCACAATGTTTCTACTAACTTTAAGCTGAAAGTAGAAAACAAGAATGGTAAAATTATTGAAAGTCTTGATGCTAAAAACAATACTGTTTATGTTGACGAAGTTCATTTTACCAATGTGATTTATAACCTTTTTGATAATGCTTTTAAATACAGAAAAGGAACTCCTATATTACAGGTTAAAACCTGGAATCAGGATAACGGAGTAATGATTTCTGTTAAAGATAATGGAATGGGAATCTCTAAGGAGAACCTAAGCCGAATTTTTGAAAAGTTTTACCGCGTGCCAACTGGTAATGTACATAACGTTAAAGGCTTTGGATTAGGATTAGCCTACGTAAAGAAAATTGTAGATGACCATGGTGGTAGAATTAGTGCGGAAAGCGAAATTAATGTTGGAACAAAATTTAAAATTTTTCTACCCATAAAAAGTACAAAGGAATGGAAAAAGAATACAAACTTCTTTTAGCAGAAGATGACGAAAATCTTGGAATGCTTTTAAGGGAATACCTTGAGGCAAAAGGTTATGAAACAGATCTTTTCCCTGACGGTGAAGAAGCCTACAAAGCTTTTACCAGTGGAAGTTATGACCTTTGTGTTTTAGATGTTATGATGCCTAAAAAAGATGGTTTTACATTAGCTAAAGACATCAGACTTATTAACACAGAAATTCCTATCATCTTCTTAACTGCCAAATCTATGAAAGAGGATGTCTTTCAAGGATTCAAAATTGGAGCTGATGACTACATCACTAAACCATTTAGTATGGAAGAGTTGCTTTTCAGACTTGAAGCAATTATCAGACGTACAAAAGGAACTAGTGCAGTACAAGATGTATACCAGTTGGGAAAATACAAATTCGACACTCAAAAGCAACAGCTTATTGACGGAGAAGAAATTGTTAAACTTACCACTAAGGAATCAGAACTCCTTAAATTATTATGTAATAATGCCAATAAGGTATTAGAACGTAATTTTGCATTAAAAACAATTTGGGTAGATGATAACTATTTCAATGCTCGTAGTATGGATGTTTATATTACAAAATTAAGAAAGCACCTTAAAGATGAGCCTTCTGTTGAAATAATTAACGTACATGGTAAAGGATACAAATTAGTAATGTAATTACGTTTGGACAGAATAAACTGACATTAGAGTTAACAATATAAAAAAGCCCGAAAATAATTTATTTTCGGGCTTTTTATTTTATAGTGACTCTTCTACTATTTCATATTAATCAAGCTTTAAAACAGCTAAAAACGCTTTTTGAGGCACTTCTACATTACCAACCTGTTTCATACGCTTCTTACCTTTCTTCTGCTTTTCAAGTAACTTACGTTTCCTACTGATATCACCACCATAACATTTTGCAGTTACATCCTTACGAACAGCTTTTACCGTTTCTCTGGCAATAATTTTTGTTCCAATTGCAGCCTGAATAGCAATATCAAATTGTTGACGAGGTATCAATTCTCTTAACTTCTCACACATTCTACGACCTAAAGTATATGCGTTATCAAAGTGAATTAATGTAGATAAAGCATCAACACTTTCTCCATTCAATAAAATATCAAGCTTAATTAATTTCGCAGGCCTAAATCCTGTTGCGTAATAATCAAAAGATGCATATCCTTTTGATATACTTTTTAGCTTATCATAGAAGTCAAAAACAATTTCTGCTAATGGCATACTATAATTCAACTCAACTCTATCTGCAGTAAGATAATGCTGTTTTAACAACTCACCTCTCTTTGCTAAACACAAAGTCATTACCTGCCCAATAAACTCACTTTTAGTAATAATTTGGGCATGAATATAAGGCTCTTCTATCCTATCAATCACAGTTGGTTCAGGAAGTCCTGATGGATTATGAACCTCGAGCAACTCACCTTTTCTTGTATATACATTATATGGAACGTTAGGCACAGTAGTAATAACATTCATATCAAACTCTCTGTCCAAACGTTCCTGAATAATCTCCAAATGAAGCATTCCAAGGAAACCACACCTAAAGCCAAAACCTAAAGCCGCTGAAGATTCAGGTTCAAAAGTAAGTGATGCATCATTTAACTGAAGCTTCTCCATAGAAGCTCTTAAATCCTCATAATCATCACTCTCAATAGGATAAACTCCTGCAAAAACCATTGGTTTTACTTCTTCAAAACCTTCTATCCTTTTATCACACCCTCCTTTTACGTGAGTAATGGTATCTCCTACTTTGACTTCTTTACTGGTTTTAATACCAGAAATGATATAACCTACATCTCCCGTCTTTAAAACTTTACGAGGCTCCATATCTAAACGTAATACACCAATTTCATCAGCTTCATACTCTTTACCTGTAGCCATAAACTTAACTAAATCGCCTTTATGGACTTCTCCATTAACAACTTTAAAATAGGCTATAATACCCCTGAAAGAATTAAATACAGAATCAAAAATCAAACATTGTAAAGGAGCTTTTTCATCTCCCTGTGGAGCTGGTATTCTATCAACAATGGCTTCTAATATTTCTGTTACTCCTTGTCCGGTTTTACCACTGGCAGGAATAATATCTTCTCTATCACACCCAATCAAATCAATAATTTGATCTTCAACTTCATCAGGCATTGCATTTGGTAAATCCATTTTATTCATAACAGGAATAATATGCAAGTCATGCTCAATAGCCTGGTATAAATTAGAGATAGTTTGAGCTTGAATACCCTGAGTAGAATCCACAATTAAAAGAGCACCCTCACAAGCTGCAATTGAGCGAGAAACCTCATATGAAAAATCTACGTGTCCCGGTGTATCAATTAAGTTTAATACATATTTTTCACCATTCAATGTATAATCCATTTGAATAGCGTGACTTTTAATTGTAATACCTCTTTCACGTTCTAAATCCATATTGTCTAGTACCTGAGCCTGAGCCTGACGTTCTGATACTGTTGCAGTATACTCTAACAATCTATCTGCCAACGTACTCTTTCCATGATCAATATGCGCAATAATGCAAAAATTCCTTATGTTTTTCATATACAGTTTCTACCGTTCTTTAAGATAAAATCTATTTCCACGTGTTAATTAAAACACTTCTATTCGAATTTGCAAAGATATTCAATTCATTGAATTTATTATTGTTCTGAAAAAAATTATGCAAAGTAATTGTATTCATTTCTTTATAACAATATACATCACAAATTAAAAAAACAAAAGGCCGGATTATTAAAAAACGATCCGACCTTAAATTTCCTATTTTATTAATTTCCTATCCTACTAATTGCTGCACTAAATCAGAGGCTTCCTTAAGCGTTATTGCTGAATACACCTTCAAACCGGATTCATCAATAATCTGTTTACCTCCTTCGGCATTAGTTCCTTGAAGTCGAACTATGATAGGAACAGCAATTTCTCCAATCTTTTTATATGCTTCAACAACACCATTGGCCACTCTATCACACCTAACAATTCCACCAAAAATATTAATCAGGATAGCCTTCACATTCGGATCACTCAAAATAATTTTCAGACCAGCCTCCACTGTTTGAGCATTTGCACCACCTCCAACATCAAGAAAGTTAGCTGGATCTCCACCTGACAATTTAATAATATCCATTGTTGCCATCGCTAATCCAGCTCCATTAACCATACAACCAACGTTACCATCCAATTTTACAAAATTCAAACTATGCTTAGATGCTTCAATCTCTGCAGGGTCTTCTTCTGTCAGATCTCTCATCTCCATATAATCTCTATGCCTGTACAAGGCATTATCATCCAAATTTAATTTGGCATCAATAGCCATAATTAAATCATCCGAAGTTTTTAAAACAGGATTTATTTCAACTAAAGAAGCATCTGAACCTTCATAAGCATTATAAAGTGCTGTTACAAAAGACACCATTTCTTTAAAGGCCTTTCCTGAAAGTCCCAGATTAAAAGCTATTCTTCTTGCCTGAAAAGGTAAAACACCTGTAGCAGGATCAATTTCTTCCTTATGTATTAAATGAGGTGTATTTTCAGCCACCGTTTCAATATCCATCCCACCCTCAGTTGAATACATAATAATATTTCTGCCTGTTCCTCTGTTTAAAAGAACACTCATATAATATTCTTTGGGTTCTGAATCTCCTGGATAAAATACATTTTGAGCTACAAAAACTTTGTTTACTTTCTTTCCTTCAGGACCAGTTTGATGTGTAACCAACTGCATTCCAATAATTTGCTTGGACAATTCCTTAACCTCTTCTAGAGTTTTAGCTACTTTAACACCTCCACCTTTTCCTCTACCACCTGCATGTATCTGAGCTTTAATGACCCATTTATCTGTTCCTGTTGATTTTTGTAATTCTTTTGCGGCTTCTACGGCTGCATCAGGTGTTTCCGCAACAATACCTTCTGAAACCCTAACGCCAAAACTTTTTAAAATTTGCTGACCTTGGTATTCGTGAATATTCATGGTAGATTTTTTAGATTATTAAATATTAACATATCTATATCCGTAATGTACTATTTTGCTTTTAAAAATAAAAGCTAGATTTAATTATTTTTGTATTCTAAAAATTCAAATAATTAAATGAGAAAACTACGAAACAAAGAGTTAAACAGATTAACTATAAAAGAGTTTAAAGAAATTGAAAAAACACCGATAATAGTCATTTTAGATAATGTTAGAAGTCTGAATAACGTTGGTTCGGTATTTAGAACTTCTGATGCACTTTGTCTGGAAGAAATATATTTATGCGGTATTACTCCTACCCCTCCTCATAATGATATACATAAAACAGCTTTAGGTGCTGAAGACTCTATGAACTGGAGCTATTTTGAAGATACCAAAAGCACCATTGACAAATTACACCAGAAAGGCTACAAAGTCTATTGTGTTGAACAAGCAGAGAATAGCATTTCATTACCTGACTTCAAACCTACATCTGATCAGCCTATCGCATTAATTTTTGGTAATGAAGTAAAAGGGGTTCAACAAGCTGTTATTGACATGTCTGATGGATGTATTGAAATCCCACAATTTGGAACCAAACATTCATTTAACATTAGTGTTAGTGCAGGTATTGTGTTATGGGAAGCAACAAAACAATTAAGAGACATGTAATTTTCAAATTTATTTAACCAAACCTTCCCCCTCTCTATTAAATATATTTTCAATAGAAACTTTAAGTTTACTACAGGACTCACCAACCCTTATAAAAATCTCTTTTTTAGATAGTAAAACCATCTAACCCTTATAGCAATTCTATAATAAATCTTATAGAAACAATATTCAACAATCCTATTTAAATATGAATCTTACAGGATGTTAATTTTAATTAAGTCACGTAAAAATATTGTTTTTTAGAAGCTTATAGTCTATGTTTGCAGTCCAAATGACTGTAAAACTATTAAATATCATTTCTTCTGAGAAAATTTTTACATTTTCTTATCTGTTCAACAAAAAGCAGTCAGACCGCTACGTACCCCCTACAAAGGGAGTTCTATAGCTATTTCCAACATACCACATTTGCTTTCTATAGAAAGTATTTCGTATTGCAAATTTTAAATCATACATTTATATGTCTATTAAATTATCAAGTACAATTTTTATTGTATTGCTATCACTATTATCATTTAACAACATCAAAGCACAAGAAAAACCAGAAGTAAAAATGGGTGGAGCTTTACGTTTTAATTACAATTCATCATCATGGAAACCAAATCAAAAGCAAAGAGGAGGTGATTTTGGTTTTGATGTATTCAGAATTAATGCCAAAGCTGCATATAAAGGCATAAAATTAAATGCGGAATATAGATTATACGATCCTGCTTTTGGTGGAGGAATGCTCAAACAAGGTTGGCTGCAATATGACTTTGAAAACAACAACCAAATTCAGCTTGGATTAACTCAGGTTCCATTTGGAATCACAACTTATAACTCGAATAGCTGGTTTTTCTCATTAAACTACTATGTAGGTAAAGAGGATGATCATGATATGGGAATCAAATATTCTATAAACAAAGAGAAATGGGATATAGATTTTGCATTCTTTAAAAACTCTGAAGAAAATAATTTTGGCGATTTAAGTGATGTTTCGGATAACAGATATGCTTATGACGTAGCCTCTCTTTATGGTGAATACAGAAACAAAGAACTGAATCAATTTAACATTAAAGCCAATTACAAATTTGGTGAACTTGTAAAAAGTAAATTAGGTGCATCAGTAGAGTATGGCTCTTTATTCAATTTAGACACAGAAGACACAGGAAACAGATACGCATGGGCTGCTCATTATGAACTAAATTATAAAAGATGGAACTTAAAGGCGCAAATAACAGGTTACGAATATAATCCCGAAGCTCCAACAGGAGAAAACACTGATGTAATTGCATTAACAGCCTATGGCGCACCTTATTTAATTGCATCAAAAGCTACAATATATACCATCGGCATAAACCACACTTTCCCTGTTGAATGGGGACCAGTTTCTTCTGTTATGATATACAATGATTTTGGTCTGATGGAAAAAAATATTGATTCATTTGAAAACTCAGCAATGAATGATTTTGGTTTTCTAATCTCTGCAGGAAATGTTTATACATATATTGATTTTGCTGCAGGTAAAAATCAACCTTGGTTAGGTGGCAACTGGACAAATGGATTAGCAGCAGGAACACCTGATGCTGATTGGGAGATGAGATTTAACATCAACATAGGATACTACTTTTAATAAGTTTGTTTATGGCATCAAATAAAAATTTAAAGATTAAAGTCGAGGACCTTACACTAATCTTTGGTAGTAATAAGTCTGAAGCTTTAAAACTTTTAAACAAGGGTATTTCTAAGGAAGATATATTGAAAAAAACCAACTGTACAGTTGGTGTCAACAAAGCTTCATTTGAAATATTTGAAGGAGAAATGTTTGTTATCATGGGGCTATCGGGAAGTGGGAAATCAACCTTGCTTCGTTGTCTAAACCGCTTGATTGAACCAACCGATGGAAATGTTATTATTAATGGAAGAAACATAACCAAGGAATCAAACGAAGAACTACTTGATACAAGAAGAACTGAAATGAGTATGGTTTTCCAGAATTTTGGTTTACTTCCTCATAGAAATGTACTTGAGAACGCAGCTTTTGGATTAGAGATAAGAAATGAAGATAAGGATACGAGATTAAAGAAAGCGCAAGATGCCATAGAGACTGTTGGTTTAAAGGGATTCGAAACTCAAATGCCCTCCCAACTTTCGGGAGGTATGCAACAACGCGTAGGTTTAGCAAGAGCTTTAGCTAATAACCCTCAGGTATTGTTAATGGACGAGGCTTTTTCGGCTTTAGACCCCCTAATAAGATCTGACATGCAAGACGAATTACTTGAACTTCAGAATAAGCTTAAAAAAACCATTGTTTTCATCACTCATGATTTGGACGAAGCCATAAAACTTGGAGACAGAATCCTAATTATGAAAGATGGTATAATTGAACAAATAGGGACAGCTGAAGATATTTTAACTAATCCAGCAAGTGACTATGTAAAAGCCTTCGTTGAAAAAGTGGACCGAAAAAACATTATTACAGCAGGCTCTTTAATGTTTGAGAAGGTCACCTTATGTCATATACACAAAGAAGGCCCTAAGGCTGCTATTCATAAAATGAGATCCATAGGATCCGATGTTTTGCCTGTATTAAATGAAGATAGAACCTTTTTGGGTTTAATATGGCTAAGAGACTGTTTATCTGCTGAGAAGAAAGGGGAAAAATCTTTAGAATCCATATTAAAAACTGAAGTTCCAAGTGTATATACGCATTACACAGTTGAAGAAATGTTGCCTTTAATAACAGAAAGCAGAGCTCCAATTACAGTAATTGATGAAAAAACAGGAAAGTTTTTAGGTATAGTCAGTCAGACCTCTCTTATTATCGAATCCACCAAATTTGATAAAAACGAAATAATAGAACTTAAAGAAAAAGCTAAAGAGCAATAAAATGGAAAAGATTATTGATATCGGTAAGTACATCGAGATAATGGTTAATTGGATGACTGTTAATTTCAAACCATTTTTTGATCTTATCAAAAATAGCGGAAATGCTTCTATTGAGGGAGTGGAATGGTTATTACTCACGATTCCTTTTTATATTATAATTATTACATTAACAGTACTAGCATATATTAAAGTAAATAAAAGTACTGCTATTACAACAATATTAGGTTTAACATTGATATACCTGTTAGGTTTTTGGCAAGAAACAATGGAAACATTAGCATTAATAATTGTTTCAACATTTACAGCATTATTAATTGCAATTCCTCTAGGTATATGGACAGCAAAAAACAAATTAGCATCTAAAATAACCAGGCCTATTCTGGATTTCATGCAAACAATGCCTGCCTTCGTATATCTTATACCAGCAGTGTTATTCTTTAGCATCGGAAAACTACCTGGCGCCTTTGCTACAATAATATTTGCTATGCCTCCGGCAGTTAGATTAACAACTCTTGGAATTCAACAGGTACCTACTGAAGTTGTAGAAGCCGCAAGAGCATTTGGGGCAACAAAAAAACAGCTCCTTTTCAAAGTTGAGTTACCACTGGCTTTAAACACCATATTAGCAGGAGTTAATCAAACTATTATGATGGCTCTGTCAATGGTGGTAATTGCCGGAATGATTGCAGCAGGAGGCTTAGGAGAGAAAGTTCTTGAAGGAATCAACAATTTAAATATTGGTTTGGGATTTGAAAGTGGATTAGCAGTTGTGATACTGGCCATAATACTGGATAGATTAACTCAGGCCCTTGGAAAGAAAAGCAAATAATTAACTATAAGAAACAAAAAATTATGAAGTTAAAAGTATTAATTTTTACTATTGCAACGATCTTTATTACTGCGTGCAATACAACAACAAAAAAGAATTCAGAAGACCAAAAGGAAATAACTTTAGGTTTAGTTGATGGATGGGCAGAAGGTGTAGCAATGACAAACTTAGCTAAGGAGATCCTTATTGAAAATGGATATAATGTAACTGTTAAAAAAGCTGCTGTGGATATGATCTTTGCATCTTTAGCTAACAGCGATGTTGATGTATTTATGGATGCTTGGTTACCTCAAACGCATAAAGAAAAAGTTGCGAAGTTTGCTGATAAACTAGAAAGCCTGGGAACAAATTTTGAAGAAGCAAAAATTGGCTTAGTTGTACCTTCATATGTTACTATCAATTCTATTGAAGAGCTAAATGCCAATAAAGATAAATTTGAGGGCAACATAATAGGGATAGAAAAAGGAGCTGGCATTACTTCTAAAACAGATAAAGCCATTGAAGAATACAACTTGGATTTAAAGCAAATGAATTCTTCAAGCATTGCTATGCTTTCTGAACTAAAAAAGGCAATTACAGAAAAAAGATGGATCGTTGTGGCAGGATGGGCTCCACATTGGAAATTTGGCCGATTTGATCTTAAATTCCTGGATGATCCTAAAAAGGTATACGGAGACACTGAACATATTGAAATATACTCAAGAAAGGGATTCAAAACTGATGATAACTTTGCCGCAAACTTCTTCTCTAATTTCAAATTAACATCAGAGCAAATGTCATCTTTATTAGCTAAAATGGAAGACAATAAGGACAAGACTATGGTTGCTAAAACTTGGATTAAAGAAAATAACGAATTAGTTAAAGAATGGATGACTAACAAGTAATTACTTCAGAAACTATTTTCTATTTAAAATTTTACAAAAGAGGCTGTCTTTATAAATGAAAAGACAGCCTTTTTTTGTTTCTTAATTCTAACCAGGAACTGACCTTTTCTAATTAATAAACCTTCATATAATAAAAGAATTTCTATAATTAAACAGAACATTGACTTTATGTAATAAGCCGTAACCAAAGGCATACGCCGAACTAATTACTTCATTTACTCACCACACTCTGCGTGAGTTATTTTATATCCGGACAGCCAAGAGGCTTCTTCGTCCACCCTTGAGGTGGTATATCATACAAATCTTTATTTATTGACTTCTCTAACAATATACCATTGTTCTTAGGATTATCTGGACTAAAAATTACGAAAAAATGCTTTTTTTTAAGACTTAACATCTTCTCCCTATTAAATTCATTGGGAGTAATACCCTTGTATATTTTGCCATTTATTTCAAATTCATACAAAATTCCTCTTCCACCTCGACTAGCTCGTGTAAAATCATAAACTTGACCAATTGTATAATTATGATTACTTAGTAATTTATCTGACTTATAATATTCATATAAAAAAATGAGAGTCAAAATCAAAACACCCGCTATTCCATGTTTTATATTCGATTTATTCATTTTCAATCACTTAATTTTACATAAATATTCTCTTGTGTAGTTGTTACAAAACTACTTATGGTTTGAGCAATACCGATAGCTACTTTATCAACGGTTCCAGTACCAAACTGATTAGTTGCAGATTTATCTAAAGACTTATAAAAATCCGGCCAAGTGTTGCCACCATTTCCAACAAGTCCAGCATTTATTACATATGTAACAGCATCTGCACCAGTTATTTTATAACCTTTCTTTGTTTTTCTAACCGGCATACCGTCAGGATTTGTTATTTTATATACAGGCCAGAGGCCTTATTTGCTGCGACGTAGCCAGAGGCATACGCCGAACAATTTACATTAATTACTCGCTACGCTCAGCGTGGGGGTACTAAAAGATCAAATTAATCTTCTAATCAAATACAAGTTTTCAATATGATCTTCAACCACAAACCTATTTGTAAACCATTTTTGTTGTAATTCGCAATCTGTCAGGATCGTCAAATATGCAATACATCCCATATTATCACAACCTTCACGAACATCTATATAGCGGTACAAATATATTCCATAGGTTTTATTAAGGCTCACATCATAGTCATAAGGTATAAACTCCTGAGAACAAACACCTTTATTACAAAGTCGTATTATTAAATCTTTTAATTTTGACGTTTCTACTATATTAAGGTTAGGGATAATATCTATATTAGTAATATTTTGCTTATTCCTATCAGGTACTCCATAATTCATTTTTAAACTATCTTCATTTAAACTTGAATAAGAGAAAAAAATTCCACCTTGATCAATATAATATTCAGGCATACGATTTTCATAGCTTTTCTTTAGTTTAATATCACCCTCAAGTCTCTCAATTTCAAGAATTAAACTTAAAACTTCATTTGCTTCATTATAATTATAATCGATACTATATTTTGTTTTACAAGAGAATAAGGATATAAATAAAGATATAACTAACATTCTAAATATCATAATTAACTATTTTTTAAAGTTTTTATTCCAATAATCTATCCCTTGAATAATCATATATGTGTCCTTTGGATCATCGAAAAAACTAGTTATTGGACCCGTTGGAGATCCCTCATGTGTCAATTGAGCATAACCGGCAGCGGGGATTTGTTATTTTATATACAGGCCAGAGGCCTTATTCACAGCGACGTAACCAGAGGCATACGCCGAACAATTTACTTTATTTACTCGCTACGCTTAGCGTGGGAATTAATCTTACTCTAATTCAAGTTCAAGGTCAAAGAATGATGGGTCTTTATAAAATACTTCAACCTCAATATTATTTGAAAATAAAGCCTTATAAATCAATTTTCCTTGAGGAGAATAGGATTCGTATAGGCCTTCAAACTTTCCATTCTTATATGTAACCTTATTCATCAAAACACCATTAGAATAATATGTAAAATAATTTCCTTCTCTTTTTCCATCAATTTCGAGTCCTGAAATTACAATCGCATTACTAGAGCCATAAAAACTAAGAATTCTCTTATTCATTGTTTTTTTATCATTAATAATAATGGAAGAGATACTTCTATCATTTTCATTATATGTAACTACTACTTCATTATTCCTATTTAATTTACAATTATATTTCTGTAAATTATACATATTGCAACTTGTCATTAATATCGCTATACCTAAGATGGCAAAACTAAATCTCATTTTGTTAATCATTTATACCTTTAGACTCTTTTTTTTCTACTCTTTTTTCTTCTTCATCAACTTCTTTGGCTTGGCCATAAGCTTCGTTAAAATCTTTATCCAAACCTTGATCTTCAATCCAGTCTTCATCAATGCAATTGCCAAATTCTATCTGTAACAAGTCAATCAAAGATTTACCATCTTTGGTCCAAAGATCCTTTTTCAATTGATCTATTGCTTCTTTAACAGCTTTAGAATCTTCTACTCCGTGTACGTAAAACTCATGCAATATTGTATTCATCCATTCCTGCACACTTCTTTCTGAATCAGTAGCCTCATTAAAATAGACTTCTGCAGTAAAACTCTGATTTTTCTGCAGTAATACTAAATCTTCTCCTCCTATAATATGGCCAGTTCCAAATAAAAGCCCCCCCTTAGCACCATATTTATTCTTATGATATATAAAAAATAAACCATGTAAACCAGGAAGATTGGTAGCTCCTATATTTAATGTGGAATTTGAATAAATCCCATCTGTTTTTGGGGTAAAGTTAGAATTTCCATTAATTATTTTTTCTCCAGCTTTTAAGAATTGACTTACAAACTCTCTACCTTTTTGGGTTTTCATTACTAAGCCAAATGCAGCCTTTTGACGTGCCCCCATTTTGTGTAATTTAACTTCATTCCCATCTGGATCAATAAAGATTATCGGGTTATTAAGTGCATAAGCATATGTAGAAGTAGGATAGTATTTCTCCGCCTTGTTGTCAATAACATGCCACCTCCCCAAACTTGCATCATAAAACCTGGCACCATAATCGTTCCAATTCAAAAACCGATATATCAAATTCTATTCAAAAAAAAAGCCAGTCCTAAGACTGGCTTTCATATATAGTACTAAATAATTCAATTATTGTACGATAGACTTGAATGTTGCATCTTCAAGGAATTTACCGAATTCCATATCTTTAGCAGCAAGTTCTTTTAAAGAACCATCAAGATCTACAGCTTTACGTAAGCTATCAAACATTAAGTCGTTATCTGCAGTTCTAGCACCACAAATAGCTTTTAAATAATATTTGAAACCTACTTCCATAGTGTTAGCATTTAATGTAGATAATGCAGCATCATATTTTCCAGCTAAAATTTTAGCTAAAGCAGCATTACAAGAAGTACTGTTTCCGAAATAACGCATAGCAGCATCATAATCTCCTTTGTGGATAGAAAGGATACCTAAGTTGTTATCTAATTCAGCACCTACACCTGCAGCAGCACCAAAATACTCTTCAGCTTTAGCTAAATCACCGCTACGTAATGCAAGAACACCTAAGTTGTTGTTTACAACCGGGCTAGCAGAATTTAACTCAGCAGCTTTTTCTAAAGCAACTTTAGCGTCATCTAATTTTTCTTGTTTAACTAAAACATAAGCAACATTGTTGTATCCTCTCCAACATTTAGGGAATACTTTGTTTACGCTTTTATAAATAGATAATTGCTTGTTTAAGTCATCAGTTAAAGTAGCAGCATAAAGAAGCTCTTCAACATTTAATTCACTTGGGTTAGAAGCAGCTAACTCAGCAATTTCTTCATCTGATTTACCAATTAACTCAGCGTTAACAGCAACTTTAGAACGACGTAATTGAGGTAAAATATCGTCAGCAATTACTTTGTAAGTTTCTGACATATTTTTGATTTCTTTCTCACGAACTTCAGGATCTGAATACATAGAAAGAACTCTTAAGATTAATTCTTTATCCTGGATGCTTGAAGCTTCCATTAAAGCTTTAAATCCTTCCCAGTCTTCTGGAGTATTTTTTAGATCGAAGAATCCTTCAGCAGAACCATCAACTTTAGCTCTTTTTAATTCTTTAGCTAAATAACCTTCTGCAGCTTTTTCTCTTTTTACAGATAAAGAAGTGTTTAAATCAGTTGGTCCATCAGGAGATGCATAAGCAGAGATAGATACACCTGTGATTTTTTTGTTCTCAGCAGCTTCAGTTTCTTTGATATAATCTTTTAAAGCTTTGATTTCTTCTTTTCTTAATTCAGTTCCACGTAACGCAGCTTGTTGGATTAAGAAATAGATATCAGCACCTTTGCTTTCAGGAACAATTCTTTGGAATTTGTCACTACCTAAAGCAGCCATTGCACCTTTATCCATTACTAAATCTGAAGTAGCAACTACACCGTCTGCAATTTTATAATCATCAAAATCAATAGAAGTAGTTCCTTTAGTAGCTTTAATACGAACTACTAAATCAGATACTTTCATGTTTTCATTATAAGGTACAGATCCAGTATAAGTATACTGACCTCCGTTAAGATAAGAGATAACCTGGTTGTTACCTTCAGCAGCCTCACCTTGAACTGTTTTAGATGGGAAAGCAGTTTCGCCACCATCATATTTTAATACCGGAGTTAATTCTACAATGGCTTTTTTATCCATGTATTTCTCTGGTACTTTAACTTTTACAGTAACATCTACTTTACCGGCATGAGCTTCCAATACCTCCGGAGTAACAGTATATGTTACATCTTGTGCTCCAGTTTTCATTTTATTTAACCCGGCACAACTTGCTAAAAGTGCTGCCAAGGCTATTGAAGCAAAAACATTGATTCTTGATTTTTTCATAATATTAACCTAATTATGTGTTTTCAACTAACTTTCGATAAGTTTGTACAAATTTAAGAATGTTTTTAAAATATAAAAGACCCTCTTAGAATTATTGCAAATATAGATAAACTCTCAAAAAAATGGCAATACCCTGTAGTTTAAAATTAAGATATTTTAATTTCAGAGTAATGAACACCTAATTTAATCAAAATTTATCCAATTTTTACATTAGAAATTCCATTTTCAAAATTTTTATTTAACAAATCACTAAAAGCATCATAGTGATCTTTAGTTAAATAATCAGCATTACTTGAATCTACAATTACAATTGGAAAGTCCTGAACCAATTTAAAATACTCAAAATAACCATCTGTAATTTTTTTCAAATAGTCAATCTCTATATCTTTTTCGTATTCTCTACCTCGTGAGTCTATATTTTTTTTTAAAACATCTAAATCCCGATGAATATAAAACAAAACATCGGGTTTCACTAATAAACGCTTTACCATTTCAAAAAATTCCCGATATAATTTAAATTCATCATTAGCCAGAGTAACCTTGGCAAAAATGAAAGATTTCATTAAATAATAATCTGAAATAGTAAAACTACTAAAGAGATTAGACTGTTCAATATCTTTGATCAGTTGCTTATATCTGGCTGCTAAAAACGACAATTCCAAAGGAAAGGCATATCGCTCCTGATCCTTATAAAACTTTGGCAAAAAAGGATTATCCTCAAATGTTTCCAAAACCAGCTTTGCATTACAATCATGAGCAACTCTTTTAGCCAGGGTTGTTTTACCCGCACCTATATTTCCTTCAATTACAATAAACCTATTATTCAACCCTATTGACGTTTATACTATTTCTATTCAATTGACATGCCTAAATTATAAAACATAAAGGCCCACATGTCAGTTGCTTCTTCTATTATTTTACTTGTTGGCTTTCCTGCTCCGTGTCCGGCTTTGCTCTCTATTCTTATAATAACAGGATTACTACCTTTATACTTATCCTGCAAAGTAGCCGCATATTTAAACGAATGAGCAGGCACTACTCTGTCATCATGATCAGCAGTTAAAACCATCGTTGCCGGATATTCCACTCCTTCTTTAATATTATGAACCGGTGAATACGCATACAGATATTTAAACATCTCTTCACTATCCTCTGAAGTTCCATAATCTGTTGCCCAAAAACGACCGATAGTAAATTTATGATAACGCAACATATCCATCACTCCTACACCAGGTAAAGAAACCTTAAATAAATCCGGACGTTTATTAACGACTGCTCCAACAAGCAAACCTCCATTTGATCGTCCATTTAAAGCCAGCTTCTCAGGCGAAGTATATTTATTATCTATCAAGTATTCTGCAGCAGCAATACAATCATCAAATACATTTTGTTTCTGCATCAAAGTACCAGCATTATGCCATTCTTTTCCGTACTCTCCTCCTCCACGTAGATTAGCAAGAGCAAAAACACAGTTATTTTCCAACAGAATCATTCTACTAATGGAAAAATATGGAGTTAAACTAATATCAAATCCTCCATAACCATACAATAAAGTTGGATTCGATCCATCTAATTTAAGGCCCTTCTTATGAACAATAAACATTGGAATTTTGGTATCATCATTACTGGAATAGAAAACTTGTTTGGTTTCGTATTGATCAAAGTCTATATCTATTTTGGGACTCCAATACAACTCAACTTTATTTTCTTCGATAGTATATTTATAGATCGTTGATGGAGAAACAAAAGAATCAAAAGCAAAGTATATTTCTACATCGTCTTTTTCACCTTTAAAACCTAACGCTGAACCTACCATCGGAAGATCAACATCATATAAGTATTTTCCTAATCTATCGTAAACCTTTACTACATCATGAGCATCATGCATGTAATGAGCTATAATCTTTGTATTAAAAACAGAAGCACTAATCAATACATCATCACTCTCATGAATAAGGTCAACCCATTCCTCCTTACTAAATTTATCCAGAGTAAATTTAACCAATCTGGATTTAGGAGCTCCATCGTTTGTTTTCAATATAAATTCACCATTTTCATGATCCAATATGGTATTATCATTTTGAAAATCAGCAACAACTGTTACAAACTCAGATTCTGGACGAGAAAGATCTTTTACGATAAGAGCATTACCGCTAGTAGACTCTGTTTGGTATAATACAAGATAAGATTCATCATCTGTAACATCAGCATTTGTTATTCTATCAGGATGGGTTGGATCTTCATAAATCAAATTATCCTTCTCAACAGGCTGCCCTAACTGATGGTAATAAACCTTTGCATTCTTATTTTCCCCTTTTAATTCATCTTCTTTTGATGGCTGTTCATACCTGGTATAATAAAAACCATCTTTATACCATGCGATCCCGGAAAACTTAACCCATTCAATATGATCAGATAAGATTTCCCCTGTTTCAATATTCTTTACATAAATTTCCTGCCAATCTGATCCACTGCGCGAGATTAAGTACCCTATATATTTAGCATCTTTTGAGATATCATAACCACTTAACGAAACAGTACCATCTTCTGATAAGGTATTTGGATCAAGCAATAGCTCTTCTTTACCAGACTCTCCTTTACGATAATAATAAACATTTTGACTCTGCAATCCATCGTTTTTTGAATAAACAAACAAACCTGATCGATTAACTGGAGCACTCATTTTTTCATAGTTCCATAACTTGGTTAATCGATTTTGTATTATTTTTCGATAAGGTATCGCATCTAAATATTCATTAGTTACTTTATTTTGCGCTATAACCCACTCTTTAGTTTCTTCTGACATATCATCCTCAAGCCACCTATAAGGGTCATTTACCTTAGTTCCAAAATACGTATCAACAACATTTACTTTTTTTGTTTCAGGATAAATCAATTTTTCCATTTTTGAGGACTTATTACATGATGTAACTACAATTGAAATTACAAACAAGAGTAAAACATTATGGTTCATATCGGAGAATTTAAATTAATAATCAAAACAGCAAATCTGCCTTCCTCAACTTACCTTCTTTATACTTCCCAACTATCCATCCTGTGAAGGTTCCAAGTACCCAACCCAAAGCAATTCCTGCTTTTAAAGGAACTAAAGCAATAAGATAGGAAACTAACACACCAATGAAAACACCTAAAAACATACCTACTAAAGTATTTACAGAGAGAACCAATCCCTTAGGACGGATCATATGCCGAGCTTTTAAGTGTTTTAAAATGTCTTGTACTAAATTATCAAAATCAGCAGAATATCTATTTCCATCTTCAAAAAACAGGTCTATATGCTCTGTAGATTCCTGTAATTTCTGCCAATACACCTTACATTCAGGACATTTCTCTGATTTAGCTTCAAGCAATTCACCTAAACGAGGCAAAACCTGAAAATTAGAAATAGCAGACTGCACCCTTGATATTCTGCTCACCTTCTCTTCAAGAGAAGCCATCCAATCATCATACGACAACATACATCTACTTTAAATTATGACAAAAAAAAAGGCCTTGTAAGGCCTTTTTCATATTTTGATATTTAATTAATTTGCCTTAGGCTTTTTTTCCGGTCTTGGCAATAGCACTTTTCTAGAAAGCTTTAATTTACCAGAACGTTGATCAATTTCGATAAGTTTAACTTCAATCTCATCTCCTTCTTTCAGAACTTCTTCAACTTTTTCAAGTCTCTTCCATTCAATTTCAGAAATATGAAGTAAACCATCTTTACCAGGAAGAACTTCAACAAATGCACCAAAAGGAACAATTGATTTAACTTTACCTCGGTAAACTTCTCCTACTTCAGGAACAGCAACAATTCCTTTTACTTTAGCTAAAGCAGCATTAATTGAAGCAGCGTTGTCTGCTGAAATATTTACAATACCAAACTCTCCGCTTTCTTCAATAGTAATGATTGATTCAGTAGTAGATTGGATTTCCTGGATAATTTTACCTCCAGGTCCGATTACGGCACCAATCATATCCTTAGGAATCTTGATAGTCTCAATTCTTGGAGCATGAGGCTTAAGATCTTCTCTCGGCTCACTCATTGTCTCCATGATTTTATCCATGATATGTAAACGACCTTCTTTAGCCTGATTTAAAGCTTGCTCTAAAACCTCATAAGAAAGACCATCTACTTTAATATCCATTTGAGTAGCAGTAATTCCATCTCGTGTTCCAGTTACTTTAAAGTCCATATCTCCTAAGTGATCCTCGTCACCTAAAATATCTGAAAGAACTGCAAATTTCTTATCCTCATCAGTAATTAATCCCATTGCAATTCCTGTAACAGGCTTTTTAATAGGCACACCAGCATCCATTAATGCCAATGTTCCGGCACAAACAGTTGCCATTGAAGAAGAACCATTCGATTCAAGAATATCAGACATAATACGTACTGTATATGGATAATCAACTGGTAACATTTTTTTCAATGCTCTAAAAGCTAAATTACCATGTCCAATCTCTCTTCTTGAAGTTCCTCTTGAAGCCCTTGCTTCACCTGTTGAAAATGGAGGGAAATTATAATGTAAAAGAAAACGTTCTACTGTTTTATTTAAAACATCATCAACAATTTTCTCATCTAATTTAGTTCCTAATGTAACTGTAGATAAAGATTGTGTTTCTCCTCTGGTAAAAATAGAAGAACCATGTGGACCTGGTAAATAATCAACTTCACTCCAGATTGGTCTGATTTCATCTGTCTTTCTTCCATCTAAACGAACTCTTTCATCTAATACACAACGACGAACAGCTTCTTTTTCTACATCATGGTAATATTTACCAATCAATTCCTTAGGAATTTCAGACTCTTCTGCTTCTGCATAATTAGCAGCAACATATTCCTCTTTTATTGCAGCAAATTTTTCTGCTCTTTCATGTTTTGGAAGACCAGCTTTTGCTACTTCATATACTTTATCATAAGTAGCAGCTTTAATATGCGCCATTAACTCAGCATCATTCTCTTCGTGACAATACTCACGTTTCGTTTGAGAACCTACCATCTCTGCCAACTCAATTTGAGCCTGACATTGAACTTTAATAGCATCGTGTGCAAACTTCATAGCTTCAAGCATTTCCTGCTCAGAAACCTCATCCATTTCACCTTCTACCATTAATATATTATCAATAGTTGCTCCAACTACTAACTCCATATCACAATTTGCCATTTGTGATCTAGTTGGGTTAACAACTAACTCTCCATTTACTCTTGCTACGCGTACTTCAGAAATTGGTCCGTTAAATGGAATATCTGACACTGCTAATGCAGCCGAAGCAGCTAATCCAGCTAATGCATCCGGCAAATCTTCTTTATCACCAGATACTAAATTAATTGTAACAAATGTTTCCGCATGATAATCCTCTGGAAATAAAGGACGTAAAGCCCTATCAACCAAACGACACACTAATATCTCATTATCAGAAGGACGAGCCTCCCTTTTCATAAATCCACCAGGAAATCTACCAACAGCTGAAAACTTCTCTCTATATTCTACAGATAGAGGCATAAAATCAGTACCTGGAACAGCATCCTTAGCTGAAACAACAGTTGCTAATAAGTAGGTATTATTCATTTTTACAACAACAGAACCGTCAGCTTGCTTTGCTAACTTTCCTGTTTCAATGGTAATGGACCTTCCATCACCTAGTTCAATTGTTTTTTCAATTGCATTAATCATATTTTTTTTCTTTATCTCTTTAATCGACCCAAATATATGCAATATCATTAGATAATATTCGTATTCAGGCATTTATTTTTTTACTCATGTACTTTTCTGGTCAAAAAATAGAAACAAAAAAAGGCAACCCAATGGACTGCCTTTAAAATTCTATTCACAAGATTACTTACGAATTCCTAATTCTTTAATTAGAGAACGGTAACGCTCGATATCTTTAGCCTTGATATAATCAAGTAAGTTACGACGCTTACCTACTAATTTAACTAGGGCGTGTTCTGTGCTATAATCCTTTTTATTAACCTTTAAGTGTTCGGTTAAATGCGAGATACGGTAGGTAAATAATGCTATCTGGCCTTCAGCAGAACCAGTGTCAGTATTCGACTTTCCGTACTTCTCGAAGATTTCTTGCTTCTTTTCTTTAGTCAAGTACATAAAGCTTATATATTTATAAAATTTGCGGTGCAAAGATAGTCAACTATTTACAACAAGCAAAATAATTTTCAAAAATATATCTCTAAATATGAAGCATCTATATTCTACAAATGAAAAAAGCCGACATCTGCCGGCTTTAGTAAATATTATAAATCAACGAATACTCTACTTATACCCTTTTTCCTCTGCTAACTTTTCCATTTCCTGATTAAAGATCTCTTCATACTTCATCTTATCGTAATCAATCTGAAGCTTAGCATTATTAGAAATTTTATCATTCATAGAGTTTAGTAACTCTTCTTTCTCAACTTCAATAGCAACGAATGAACGGTATTTTTTATCAGGTAAAACACTTGATTTTTCACAAGCAACAACAATATTACTGATTGTTTCGTCTGCTACTTCACGAGTTAGGTTTTCAAATTTTTGCTCAAATTCAGATGCTGAAGATAATTCTCTTTCATTCACATATCTGTCAGTAACTGATTTTGTATTAGACTGTATTAATGTTACAAGACGTTGCTTTGCCAATAACAATGCTTTTTCTTTAGATAAACTCAAATCACTACTTGTTGCCATTGAAAATGCTCTAAAGTATTTTTTATCAGACTTTCCTTCGCTTTCACAAGGCATATTTTCAAGTAATGTTCCAACTTCAGAACTAGTTGAGGCTTTTGATGCTACTTTTTCTTTTGATTTACAGCTATAAGCACCAAATACAAGGCTAAGAGCTAAAGCGCCAAATCCAATTGTCTTTTTAAAATTCATATCGAAGATTTTTGGTTAATAAATTCGGCTTGGCTAAACTCAAATAACAAGCCAAACACAATTGTACAATATATTAATTTTTAATTTCCCATTAAAATTTCCCTTAAGTGTTTAATCTGATCATCTGTACCCAAAATAAATAATTTATCATCTTTTGATATCTTGATCTGAGGAGATGGATTAAAGATATAGGTTCCCTCTGGTGTTTTTAGTCCCATCAGGTTTGCACCTGTTTTTTTTCTAAGATTTAACTCTTGTATTGTTTTAGTTTCATTTTCTTCCGTGATACAGCTGCATTCAACCTCTGTTAACTTCACCTCACGACTCTTCTGTAAAAGTATATTCTCTACAAATTCCACTACATCAGGTTGAGTTACCAACTTTGCCATTCTTTGCCCACCAATTCTATCAGGCATAATTACATTGGTAGCTCCGGCATGGCGTAGTTTAACATCAGATCTAAAATCGCTTGCTCTACTAATAATCTTTAACTTCGGATTCATCTCCCTGGCTGTTAAAACCACAAACATATTATCCGCATCATTAGGTAGCGCCGTTATCAAAGCTTTAGCTTTTCTGATCTGAGCAACATCAAGTACTTCCTCCGAGCTTGCATCACCTTGCACATATAGCAAATTAGGATCTTCAAGGATTCTGGTAACCACATTGTCGCGTTTTTCCAAAATCACAAACTTTTCTCCATGCTCTTTTAACTCAACACAGGCCTGGTAGCCATTTCTTCCATATCCACAAACGATGATATGATCTTCGAGTTTAACTATCTTCTTTTTCACCTGATAAAGTTTATAAGATTGTTGCAATGCTCCTTCAACAACTAAACGTGTTATCGAAGTAATTACGTATCCAAAAATTCCGAAACTAAATATAATAAGAAGAACTGTAAAAATCTTACCTCCGTCAGATAAAGGATAAACTTCACGGAATCCTACAGTTGATACTGTAATTGTAGTCATATACAAGGCATCAACAAATGAATACCCCTCTATAATAGCAAAACCAATACCTCCTGCCAGAATAATAAAAAACAAAGCTCCAACACCATAAATAATGGTTCTAAAATTTTCATGATATGGAACTATTTTTTTCACTCGCTATTTTTAACTGTTAAAACCTTATGACCAATATTACAATGTAAACACTTATTCTTCTTACAGTAATTATTTGACAAATATATTAAAGCCTGAGAATCTCCGGCACTTTTAATTAATATTTCATTCTCTTCCCATCTTCTTACAATTGAATTTCGCTCCGGCTTCATACTATCCAACCAAAAGATAGCTTTATCTTTAACCTCATGACTATTAGTAAACTTACCAAATAAAAAAAGATAAGGAATTATAGTATTAATAATAATCAGATTTTTTGAACCATCCCCTAGTTTCTTATTGATTTTTTCACTTTGTTGATCAGGTAAATAATGCGTTTCCCAATATTCAGATACTTCTGCATTTAAGTAAGCTTTTATTTCTTTTAAATTCTCTGCATTTATAAGCCTACCAAACACACCTTTAATTTCGCAAATAATATCTGCCAACTGTGATAATCTTATTGTAGGGAAATTTGAAGGTCGTAATCTCAGAAATTTCCAATCATGTTTATCCAATCCATTTAACTGGTGCTTTTGTTTCAAAAACAAATAATCTTGCTTTAACCGGTTTAAATATTCATCCTGGTTTTCTTCTTTAAGAAATCCTGCCTGTCCGAATAATAAAGCTTCAATAAGCATTCTGCTATCGGCATATTTCAACAACACATTCAAGGGAATAGACCTGGCTAAACGTTCAAATGGCTCACTGTTTACTCCAAAACCAAAACTTCGGAATAACAAAAAATAAAACACCTCATCCCAATTTGATTTTGTTGCTTCAAGAAAAGTTTTCATCTGAAGAGATCGTTGCTCCAACCTCTCTATCAACATACGTTCTTTCCAGAATGAAAATTCTATGGGATTTATATACTTTAATTTACCTTTACATGATAACCAGTCACTCTTTTCCTGCAGTTCTAAATAATTATCCCAAAGATCTCCGGACCATGAAAGATGTACTATTGGAATTTGCTCCCCATTGGTTCTGAATGTTTCACCATCTCCTTCCGATACTACATGTAAAATGACATTATCATAGGCTTTATCAAGATGATGACCATGAAAGTTCCAATCTCGGATGTTTTGATGCACTTCAATATTCCCAACCCATAATATTCCATCAATTTTAATTTTAGCATTAAAAAAATCAGGACCAGCATCACGATTTAACTCACCTGGATTTATTACCTCTATATTTTTATCGCAGTTCGATTTTAAATTATTTTGAAGAAACAATCTCTGTTTCCATATAAAATGCAGAAACTCCTCAGTTTGATTAATGTGTTTGGTCATAAGATTAACATTTTAGCATTATAAATATACAAAATGTCATAAATAAAAAAAGCCTCCAAACTTTGGAGGCTCAATATATTATTCAATAGAATCTTACGATTAAATCAATCCTTTAGCTTTTAATAAGCCACTCATCTCTTCCTGAACTTCTTTTGCAGCAAGACCAGCTTTTTCAGCAAAATCTTTTTCAGAGCTTGAGTAGATAATTCCTCTTGAAGAGTTAACTAACAATCCACATTTATCATTTAATCCATTTTCAGCCACTTCTTTTAAACTACCTCCCTGAGCACCAACTCCAGGAACTAATAAAAAGTGATTTGGAATGATATCGCGAATTTCTCTTAATTTTTCAGCTTTAGTTGCACCAACTACATACATTAAGTTTTCCTCAGTACCCCATTCTTTAGAAGCTTTAATTACTTTTTCAAAAAGCTTTTCATCATTCTCTGTCATATACTGAAAATCAGCAGCACCTTTATTTGAAGTTAAAGCTAAAAGAATAACCCATTTATCAACGTAAGTCATAAAAGGCTTTACTGAATCCTCACCCATATATGGAGCAACAGTAACAGAATCGAAATCCATTGTATCGAAAAATGCCTTTGCATACATATTCGATGTATTTCCAATATCACCTCTTTTTGCATCAGCAATGATAAAGATATCAGGATAGTTGTAACGGATATAATTAACAGTTTTCTCTAAACTATTCCATCCTGAAACACCCATACTCTCATAAAAAGCCAAGTTTGGCTTATAAGCAACAGTATAACTATGTGTTGCATCAATAATTTCTTTATTAAATGCAAAAATTGGATCAGTGGTTTCTAACAAAAATCGAGGTATTTTATTAATGTCAGTATCCAAACCAACACATAAAAAACTCTCTTTTTTCTTAATGTTTTCAAATAGTTCCTGAGAAGTCATTTTATTAAATTTTAGTCTTTTGTCAAATGTCTAAAGTCAAAGGTCAATTCAAAGACTTAATAAAGCCGGCAATCAACCTTGATATATCAATAGTCAACGAATAAAGTTCTTGGTATTTTTCATCAGAGACAAGACCTAAATCTTTTGCTAAAATAAGCATAGACCTCACCTCACCACATGAACCTTTTGAAACATATAAGAAATATTTAAACTCCTTATCTGTATTTCGCTCAAATCCTTCAGCAATATTATTCATTATAGAAATTGATGCTCTCCAAATTTGATCTCTAAATGAATAATCTTGTATTTTATTAAATATCGAATGTATTTCAAGAGTCAGAATTTTGGCTTTCTGCCATGCAATAATATCCTCAAATCGATTTATTTTCATGACTATCTAAGCTTGACTTTCAACATTCGACTTTTAACTTTCAACTCAATTAAAGCTCACTAGCTTTAAGACGCTCTGCGTTTTCTTCTACGATTAGTCTGTCGATTACACCTTGAATATCTCCATCCATAACAGCAGGTAAGTTATATACCGTAAAGTTTACACGGTGATCAGTAACCCTTCCTTGTGGATAGTTGTATGTACGAATTTTAGCTGAACGGTCACCTGTTGATACCATTGTTTTTCTTTTAGATGAAATAGCATCTAAATATTTTTGGTATTCCAGGTTATATAAACGTGTTCTTAATTCGGCCATTGCCTTATCAAGGTTTTTCAACTGTGATTTCTGATCCTGACAAGTTACAACAATACCTGATGGAATGTGCGTTAATCGAATTGCAGAATATGTTGTGTTTACAGACTGACCTCCAGGACCTGAAGAACAGTAAGTATCTTTTCTAATATCTTCTTGTCTTAAATCGATATCAAACTCTTCAGCTTCCGGTAACACTGCTACCGAAGCTGCTGAAGTATGCACACGACCTTGTGTTTCTGTTTGTGGTACACGTTGAACACGGTGAACACCTGATTCATACTTCAAAATACCATAAACACCTTCGCCAGTTACATTGAATACAATCTCTTTATAACCACCAGAAGTACCTTCGCTCATATGAGTAACTTCAACTTTCCAGCCCTTCTTCTCGCAGTATTTAGAGTACATACGGAATAAATCACCAGCAAAAATACTAGCCTCATCACCACCTGTACCAGCACGAACTTCAACAACACTGTTTTTACTATCTTCTGGATCGGCAGGAATTAAAAGCAGCTTAATATTCTCTTCCATATCAGGAAGTTTTTCTTCTAACTCATCCAATTCCATTTTGGCCATCTCTCTCATTTCAGGATCATCCTCTTCCTTTAAGATAGTCTTAGCCTCTTCTATAGTACCTAAAGCTGCTTTATATTCATCATGAGCATGAGCTACTCTTTCAAGCTCTTTATACTCTTTATTCAGCTTTATATATCTTTTAGTGTCTGCAATAACCTCAGGATCTGTAATTTGTTCAGACACTTCCTGAAAGCGTATTACAACGCCACCTAACATCTCTAATAATTTATTTTCTGCCATTGTTAATTTTTAAAAGATCTTTGAATAAGTAATAACCAATCAAACAGAACAATAGTTCTGCATCCATTATCTACTTATATAAAACCCGATAGAAGCATATAATTATATATTAGTATTTAAATGTTCCAAATTCACTTGTAATAGTAAGTTCTTTTTTATCACTTGCTTCACATCTTCCGATAATTTGAGCATCAATATTAAACGACTTACTAATTTCAATTAAATCTGCAGCAATCTCTTCAGGAACATACAATTCCATTCTATGTCCCATATTAAACACTTTGTACATCTCATCCCATGCAGTACCTGATTGCTCTTGAATTGTTTTAAACAAAGGAGGTACAGGGAATAAATTATCTTTAATTACATGTAAATTATCTACAAAATGAAGAACTTTCGTTTGAGCTCCACCAGAACAGTGAACCATTCCGTGAATTTGAGAACGATAAGAATCCAACATTTTCTTAATTACAGGAGCATAAGTACGAGTTGGTGACAATACCAGTTTACCGGCATCAATATCAACTCCTTCAACAGCATCTGTTAATTTTAAACCACCTGAATAAACCAACTCAGAAGGAACTGTCGGATCAAAGCTTTCCGGATATTTTTGAGCTAAATAATTAGCAAAAACATCATGACGAGCAGATGTTAATCCATTACTTCCCATTCCCCCATTATACTCCTTCTCATATGAAGCAATACCTGAAGAAGAAAGGCCTACAATAACATCACCCGGTTGAATATTTTTATTATCGATGACATCAGAACGTTTCATGCGACAGGTAACTGTAGAATCAACAATAATGGTTCTTACTACATCACCAACGTCAGCAGTTTCTCCTCCTGTTGAGTAAATAGAAACTCCCATATCACGTAATTCAGCCAATAAATCTTCTGTTCCGTTAATTATGGCTGATATTACTTCTCCCGGTACTAAATTCTTATTTCGTCCAATAGTTGAAGACACCAAAATACTGTCAGTTGCTCCAACGCATAGAAGGTCATCAAGATTCATAATTAAAGCATCCTGTGCAATACCTTTCCACACAGACAAGTCACCGGTTTCTTTCCAGTACAAATAAGCTAACGACGATTTTGTACCAGCACCATCAGCATGCATAATATTGCAGTAGTCTTCATCACCGCAAAGGATATCCGGAATAATTTTACAAAAAGCCTTAGGATATAGTCCCTTATCGATGTTTTTGATGGCATTATGCACATCCTCTTTTGAGGCTGAAACCCCTCTTTGATTATACCTTGAATCTGAACTCACGAAATAATTATTTAGAATTTTCGGAGGACAAAAGTAATACAATTTTATAAGTTATCAATTAAGAGTTTACAGTATATTAGTTGAAAGTTATAAGTATCATGTTGAAAGTAGTAGAGATCCTTCATTACCCTATCTGCATCGCACCTGCTTCACACCATAGTCGTAACTGCTGCGGTCAGACTTCACTATTGGTTCACTAATCCTTCACTACAGGCTCACTGTTTAGTGATGAAAATGTGAATTATTTGTGTAGAATACATGTTTCATATATGTTGAATACTCGAATCTGGTACTCAGCATACACGAAGCAGCTCCGCAGCTGACTGCATCAAATAACTAAAAAAAGATATGAATAAGGAATATACATTTAACTGTCTCTATTTGCTTACTTTTCTTAAAGGCTTTTCAAGGACTATATCGTATTCAAAATCTTTATCATCAGTCTCTCCTGAAGTAGTGAATTTTACTTTCTGGTTAAGATAACCTTCTGCAGCAACTAAAAATACATAATCAGTATTTGGTTTTAATTTTACTTTATACGTACCATCTTCAGGAATATTAATTTTCAGCGTAGTTCCATCACTTCCGATCAAACGAACATACGACTCAGGTATTACTTCCTCATTTTGGTTTTTGATAGTTCCATTTAATGTAAAATTCAACTTTGGAAGTACAAAACTAAATAGATTATCAATTCCTTTTGAGCTCCCTCTTGATGATGAAAAAATTCCTTCTTCACTTTTACCCTTAAAAGCAATCCCAAAATCATCAGATTCACTGTTGATTGGTTTTCCCATATTAGAAACCTGCCACTCACCATTCTCATCCAATTCAGCTTTAAAAATATCTAATCCACCAAAGCCGATCTGTGTATCTGAACTAAAATAAAGATTTCCGTCGACACGAACATAAGGAAACATTTCATCTCCTGGAGTATTTATTGCTGATCCTAAGTTTTCCGGTTCACTCCATGCACCATCTGTATTTGTAGTTTTCCAAATATCCTTACCTCCATAACCACCTTCACGGTCACTTACAAAATATAATACATCTCCATCAGGTGAGATTGCAGGATGAGCTACTATCAGACTATCTTCTCCAATCTGAACCGCTGTAGGTTCTCCCCATCTACCTCCACTCCTGACACTGGTAACTATTTCAGCTCCCATTGGTTTTGTTTTGTCGTATTTACATCTTGTATAATAAAGTTGCTTTCCATCCGCACTTACGTTGGGCGCACCATCGTCAACCTGGGCTGCATTAATTGGTTCTTCAAAAGGTTCCGGATCAGACCAGTTTCCTTTGGCATCTATCTTTGAAAAATACAATGAAGAAATCCCTTGTCCTGTAATCTTATTCTTGCTACGTTTTTTAGCTTCTGTTCTCATTGATGAGAATATAACATAGTCATAACTATCACCTACAAAAGCGGGTGAAAAATCACTAAACTTACTATTCAGCTTTTTGATTTTATCAATCTGATATCTTTTAGCTTTAGGATCTTTTTGAATCATCATACAAGAAGCCAAACCTCTTTGCGCTCTGATATCAGTAGGAACTTCTTCTAAATAAGCTTCATATTCAGGTATCGCTTTTTCTATTTTACCTGCTTTACGATAGCTTTCGGCCATATACAAACGCCCCTGTCTTTCGTCATATTTATATCTCACAGCCTTTGAGTAAGCTGAAGCTGCTTTGGTTGGCTTATTTGTAATTCTATAACATTCGCCCATGTAATAAGAATACTCACCTTTTAAATACTTATTTTTTTCGCGGCCATAAGCTTTTTTATATAAATCAGCAGCTCTTGTATATTCTCCTATCTCAAATGACTTATGAGCCAAAGAAACTTTTTTACCTCCTGCACATGACGCAAGAAAAACACACAAAGTGATTAGGAATATATTATTAATGGTATTACTCTTCATATAATTATAAAATTCAGATGTAAAAGTAACATTTATTACTTTGGAACAAAAACGCAATTTTTACTTAAAAAGTATAATTTCTAAAGGTTGTTTTGCCTTTTTACATTGCAATTTATTTATACACCATAATTCTTTTATCAGGTGTATTTTTTTTATATTTCTCTTTTTAACTAATTATTCCATACAATATTTATATTTGCATTTACAGAGGGGAAAGATTGTTACCGTAAATCTAATAATTTCTAGTTTTAGTTATAGCATTACGGTAGTATACCACTAATCTTAAATAGAACAACTGGTATAATATGTCGTATATTTTTATTGCTTGTATAGCTCTTATTTTATTCTTTTCGTTTTCGTTGATAATAAAACCTCATAAAACGTTATCGGAGAAGATATTTGTCGGGTGGATATTCCTTTTGGCCATTACTGAATTATCTTTCTTTTTAAATTCCATCAATCTTTTTAATGATTATACCATTCTATTTGCATTTATTTGTGATACACATATACTACATGGAACACTCTTTTTCTTTTACGTTCTGAGTTTCACTAACAAAAATTTTAAATTTAAGTCTATTCATTTAACACACCTACTCCCCTTTTTACTCCTTTTTGGACTAAAGACCTATTTTAACAGGGTATTGGGAGTTATTGACTGTTATGGTTCTGGTTGTTTACATGAAGGAAACCAATATGTTGATTTACTTACTTTCTTAAAATTTGGAATACTGGGAACCTATTTATTTATGGGGTGGCACCTTGTGCATCATAATGTGATCCATAAAACTCACACAGACAATTTTGAAAAGATAAGAGCTACCTGGATTAGAAACATTACAATAGGTGTATTTATTATCTACTTTTTTGCTGCCGGATACAAAGTAATTTCACGACTTGGATTTCCTTTTTTAGGAAACGATATTACGGTTGTTAATATAATGGTATCATTTTTTATTCTTGTCTTCCTCTATCTTGGAAATTCTTATGCATATATTTTTGTTGCGCCCTATCAGGGAAGAGGAATTGATCTGGACACCAATACAAAACCTTCACCTCAGAGTCTATCTCAAACTACTGATCAGTTAGACATTATTGATATTGATAAAAAATTCAACCTTATAGAAAAGTACCTCCAAATTGAAAAACCTTTTTTAAAAGGGCAATTTACTGTTAGGGAATTATCTGATGAAATCAACATTCCTCAAAATGAAATATCTCAAATTATTCATATTAAAACCAATATGTACTACACTGATTATATGAATAAATACAGAGTTGAAACTTTTAAAGAAAAATTGAACGATCCAACCAACGAAAGCTTTACGATATTTTCAATTGCAATGGATTGTGGTTTTGCCTCAAAAACGAGTTTTAACAGAATCTTTAAGCACCACACAGGCATGACTCCATCTGAATACAAAAACAATCAGGAATAGATTACTTATTTGGTTAAAACCGGAATATTCAGCTTTAAAACCCAACTTATATTTCAAAAGCAACTCCGCTATTTTTGTTATAAAAAGAAATTTTAAACCCTATTTATCTTTCACTTTTCAACATACAGCTCTCTTCGAAACTATATTTTTTCTTCTACATCCAAAACCACTCAATCTTCATATATTACTGATTATCAAACACTGGAACGGCCCATAATTTATGGTACCACCTAAAATGGTACCACTTTTTAAATATGGGGCGATAGCATTTCTTATAATATTCATATTTGCTTCCGAATAGATGAAACAAGCAAGTTATTTATGAAGAAGTTTTTTAGCAAAAACGGGATAAGAAATTTAATACAGCTGAGTATTTTGGGTGTCGCCATTTATTGGTTAGTACGCGTTTTATTAGATCCTGAACTTTATGTTGATTTTGAGGCTTATTGCCCAATGGGTGGTATACAGTCATTTTTTACATTTCTTGAAAATGGTGCATTGGCCTGCTCTATGTCGGGAATGCAACTTATTTTAGGTATTGTTTTAATGATATGCGTATTACTATTCAGTAAACTTTTTTGTGGTTATATATGTCCACTAGGAACTATTGCAGAATGGTTTGGCAAGTTAGGATCCAAATATAAAATACAATATACAATACCAACTGGTTTAGATAAAATATTGCGTTTATTTAAATATGTACTTTTAGGTGTAACCATATATTTTACCCTATCTACTAATGAACTATTCTGCAAAAGTTATGATCCGTTTTTTGCCATAGTATCCAGATTTGGCAATGATGTTATACCATGGATGGCCATTATTGCAATAGCTATTTTAATTATTGGATCAACAATTATCCCAATGTTTTGGTGCAGATATGCCTGTCCGTTAGGTGCCCTGTCAACATTATTTAAACATATCTATGTAGTTATTGCATTAGTAGTTATTTATATAATAATTTACTTCTTTAAATTGGAAATTAGTTGGATTTATCCTTTATTAGCACTATTCGTTGCCGGATACTTTTTTGAAGCTATTTTACCAGAAAAGAGCAAGAGTTTACAAATGCTAAAGATTACACGTAATACCACTTCTTGTATCGATTGCGGACTATGTTCCAAGAAATGTCCACAAGGTATTGATGTGGCCTCTTTAGAAGTTGTAAACCATTCTGATTGCAACCTTTGTGGCGAATGTGTTAGTAGCTGTCCTGTTTCAAATACGCTTTTAATTAATAATAAAAATAACTTCAGGTGGATGCCGGTAATTGCATTGGCAATATTGGTTTTAGGAGGCATTTACCTTGGAACTAAATTAGAAGTACCGACTGTAAATATAAACTGGGGAACAGAAGAACAACAAAGCAGAAGTCAGGTTGTGGAATATAGCGGATTAAAGAATGTAAAATGTTACGGTAGCAGCATGTCTTTTGTAAACCAAATGAAAACTGCTGAAGGGGTTATAGGAGCAGCAACCTACGTTAACTCTCACACAGTAAAGGTTTGGTACGACACATTAGCCACTAATGCAACAACAGTTAAAAAGGCACTCTTCAGTCCGGTTCGTGTTCATATAATGGATGCAAAAAATGACTCTACAAAAGTTGCTATAGTTGAAACAAAAGTTTATAACTTCTTTGATCAGATGGATGTTTTTTATCTTGATCAGATTGTTAGAAATGATGGAAACATTTACAGCTTTGAATCCTCTTTTGGAGAACCTGTTAATATTAAATTCTATGCAGACTATAATTTAAACCTTGACTCTTTAAAGAAAAGTATAGAACGTAAATATGTAACCATCAAAAGTGGGGACAAGGAATATCAGCATAGCATTAATTTTAAAGTATCTAAAGTTACTCGTTCAAAAGATTACACAACCGGTCTGAATTTAAAAAGAGGAATGTTTCTTTCTTTTAAAAGAGCCTTTAACGACCGAAACAAATACAGTAACGACCAACTTCTATCATTTGAAATGACATTTGATTCATATCCTCGAAACGAACAGAAAATGCCATTTTTAGTGAACCATGTAGGTAAGAAAAACCCGTACGTGGTGGGTATGATTACATATTACAAAACAAAGCCTACATTACGTGTTTTCTTTGTGAAAGACAAAACGACCCCGGAAGAAATTGCAGAACTGATTACTCAGGAAAAATTATCCATTGTTTATGACAATGGGGTCTCCGAAGAAATAGATAACCCATACACTTTTAAGTAAAATTTCATAGCTGATTTACATCAGATTACAGGTAAAATCTTTCCCCATAATAAGTGATTGCCTGTAGCCTGATATAAGTCTAGCTTTGCTCCCCGAAAGGGATATAATTCAATCAATATTAATTTATAACCTTTTAATTTTATTAAAAATGAAAAAGCTTTACTCACTATTGGTAGCCTCTATTATTACAGCTACAGCCTTCAGTCAAATAACTATGGTAGAAGACATTAATCCTGGAACTGGCAATTCTTCTCCTGCCAATTTATTTAAAGATGGTAGTTATATTTATTTTGCTGCTGATGATGCTGCAGCAACCACAGATCACGGAAAAGAGTTATGGAGAACCAATGGTTCCACAGCAGAACTTGTAAAAGACCTACGAGATGGAACAGGTAATTCTACTCCATCATATTTCTTTTCGTACAATAACTCTTTATACTTTAGTGCACATAATGGCTCTTCCATGGTATTATTTAGTACTGATGGTACTGCTGATAATACTGTAGATTTAAATTTAGGAACTGGTGTATTCACTCCAACAGCATTAAATAATGTAATTTACTTTATTAATACAACAGCTGGTAACCTTTTGTATACATTTGATGGTACTTCATTCAATACTGCAGATAACAATGGAAGCATTGGTGCAGAATGGATTTCAACAGGAAATATGATTGGGTTTAACAATAAACTCATCATGTACATGAAAACAGATAGTGAGTCTTCTACTGTTGGTACCGAATTATATCAATACGATCCTTCAACTGGAATTTATGCTCTAATTAAGGACATTACTGCAGATGCAAGCAGTTCAAGCATCTCAAACTTAACTGTTATGGGTACTAAAGTTTATTTTGAAGCTTTAAATACTCTATGGGAAACTGATGGTACTACAGATGGCACTATTGAAGTAAGTGCTGCTTCTGGTATTGAGGGGGTTGCTAATTTATTCGTATGGAATGATAAATTATATTTTGAAGGAGATAATGGAACTGATGGTGATCAATTATATGCATATGATCCTTCTTACAATACAGTAACTGATTTAAGTAATTTATCAGGTACAGATCATAATCCATCAGATTTTTGTGTTTATGATGGATATCTTTATTACTCAGGAACTCCGGAAGGTTCAAGTTTAAAATACTTATTCAGAACTGATGGTACATCTATTACTCAACTGGATGAAACTATTCAGGATATTGATGAGATTATTGAATTAAATGGCATTTTATATTTTGAAGGTGATAATGGTACCTCAGGTAACGAACTTTTCAGTTTTGATCCGGCTTCATATATACCAAATGCTATTGATCGTAATTATTTGAATTCATTAAGTCTGTATCCTAATCCAACAAATGGTATTATTAATATAAGTGGATTAGAAAATTCAAATGCTGAATATACAGTTTATGATATTTCAGGAAGAACTGTTTTATCAGGTATTGTTACAAACCAAATCAATTTAAATATTGCATCGGGTATATATATCATTGAATTAAAAGATGGAAACAAAATAAGTACACATAAAGTACAAGTTAAATAATTGTGTAAACTATAAGAGAAGGTAAGATGATTTCATTTACCTTCTCTTTATAAATGATTCAACCTACAAACTACATTTACGATCTTAAAGCATACATGCTTTACTCTATATATTAAAAAAGGGCAATAAGAACAATTGAATCAAAGCCAAGAAAACTAATTATAAATGAAGATATTCATAAGTATTCTGTTAACAAGCCTACTATTTATAACTAATCTGACAGCTCAAAATGAAGGAAGAGTTATTTCCGGTCGTATTCTTGATGCTGCAGATAATTCACCCATTACAGGAGCAAACATTGTAATACTTCCATTTTATAATGGAACAGTATCCGATGCCAATGGAGAGTTTTCCATAACCATTAAAGAAACCAATGCTCAAAACCTTGAACTGATGGCTACTTTTATTGGAATGACAACAATAAAGATACCTATCGATTCTGAGAATTATTTTGAGATAAAATTAGAAAGCTCTGTCAATGAATTGGATCAAATTATCGTCACCTCATCATATGGTACAAAAAAACTAAAAGAAGAAGTTGTTGGAAGTATTTCAAGCATTCAGGCAAAAGATATTCAGGTAGAACAGGCATTTGAAAGTGTAGACAAGATGCTTGAAGGACAAATAGCCGGGGTGTCAATTGAGGTTGGCTCCAATCCTCTTGATCCGGTTAGCATTGATATACGTGGTCAGGGAACTTTAACACCAACAAGCAATACTACACTAACCACATCAAGTCAGCCTTTAATTATTATTGATGGTGTTATTATAAGTGAAGAGTCGGGTATTGATAACGACATTTTTGATGGTAGCGGCACATTAGCTGAAGACCTTCAAAATCCGATTGCTCACATTGCACCTGAAGATATTGCATCAATCAACGTTCTGAAAGATGCAGCCGCAGTAAGTATTTACGGTGCAGATGGAGCTAACGGAGTAATACTTATCGAAACAAAAAAGGGACAAAAGGGAAAATTAAGATTTCATGCTTCTACCCAACATGGTATTTCAGAAGCCATGAACAAAATAAAATACCTTAGTGGCGAACAATATACTGAGGTACGTAATGCCTATTTACAAAATACCGGGTCTGATCTTATTGCATACAATGGCATTAATACCGATTGGTTTGAATTGTTAAACAGAAGCGGATCATTCCACAAGTATACTATTGATGCATCAGGAGGTAGTAATATTTTTACATACCGCGTTGGTTTTAACTATTTAAAAAACAATGAACCTCAGGATGGGAATTATTCAAATCAATACCGGGTTAGTTCTTCATTTGTATACAAAAACAATAAATTAAACGTTAGCTTAAGCTTAAATCCTAGTATTACTGAAAAAGTAAATCCAAACATATATTATTCGTATGCATACTTACCAACCATTGCACCATATAACGAAGATGGTTCTTTTGCTTCTGTTGGTGTTACAGGATTAGCCAATCCTTTAGCGGCAATAGAACAAAACCGCAATAAATCCATCACAAAAGGGGTAATAAGTAATCTATCGGCACAGTATGAAATAACATCTAACTGGAATGCACAAACCAGTTTTGGTATTGATTACAATGATAAAAAACAAGACCGGTATTTTTCAGGAGAAAATGAGAGTGGACAGAATAATGGAACTTTTACTTTAGATGGAATTTCTTACCCTAAATGGGGACGCAGACTTTTTAATCTTAGGGAATCAATTGGATGGTCGTGGACGGCTACCTCATCCTTTTCAAAACAACTTAATGAAAAACAATATTTTGACATTACCGGAGGTATTGAACTTAGAGAAGAAACAAAAAATTTATCTCGTAAAATGGGTGTTGGTTTTGTCAATCCTAACATAATAAATCCTGTTTCTGTAGCTCTAAGAGATGATGATCCTTTAACCGAAGCTGACGAAACATACAGTAATCAAAGCTATAATGATGATACAGACTCTAACTCAAGAGTTTCAGTTTTTGGCCAGCTTAACTATAATTTAAATAAGAAATACTTTTTATTAGCCAATTTCAGACGAGATCAGAGTTCTGTTTTTGGTGATGATTCAAATGTAGCTGTTAATGGAGGATTTGGTTTAGGCTGGATCATCTCTAAAGAAAATGCCATAAGCAATATTAGTTGGATTGATTTCCTAAAACTAAAACTTAGTATGGGTTCTACAGGTAATTCCCGTATAGGTTCATACCGATCAAAAGGATTATATAGTTATAATGATAGCAATACAGGATATAACCAATTACCATACTCATATCCTACATCTGCACCAAATGGAAAGCTAAGTTGGGAAACAAATATAAAATACAATATGGGTGTGGAATTTAATTTTCTATCCCGATTTATGCTGAACATTGATTATTTCTATGACGATATACGTGACATGATTTCAAGCCGGGATGTACCTAGTGAAACCGGATATTCATCCGTTCAAATCAACGGTACAGACATGGTAAATAAAGGAATTGAAATAACACTTAATGCACATATTATTAGATCAGATCTTTTTAAATGGAATGTTAACTTTAACATAGCAACTCTGGATAATAAGATTACTTCAGTTAAAGCCTTTGGTGATGATTTCTCTGATGCAGCAACAGCAACAGCAATAAAAAAAGGATATAGTACATCAACTATTTGGGGTGTAAAATGGATAGGTATAGATCCTGCTAACGGAAGAGATTTAGTAATGAAAGATGGTCAGATAATGGATGCTCGTACTTACTATATAAATTACGACACTTCAGATGCTGAACCAATTGGAAATACTCAGGCTGAATTTTATGGCGGTTTTGGTTCTACATTAACCTTCAAAAACAAATTAACATTAAGTATCAGAGGGTCATATAAGTATGGAGCGGATAAAATGGTTAGCAGAAGTTTAATTTCGGACTATCGTACCACTTCTAACAGAAACCTTAGTGTGAATGCATATGACTTTTGGAGAAAACCAGGAGATATTGTAACACAACAAGCTCCAACAAACAAAGATCAAATACTGTCTAATTCCAGCAAATTTATTTACGATACTTCTCATTTAAAACTAAGTAGCATTAGCTTAAATTATATTGCCTCTGTTGAAAAATTAAACATTGGCGTAAAGAATGTATCAATAAACTTCAATGTCACCAATCCTGCTGTTTTTTATAAAGTAAAAAGTCCAAAAGGGAAAAATGGCATCAAAGAATTTATGTATACCTACCCTCAGGCCAGAACCTGGACAATGGGACTGAAGGCATCATTTTAATGAATTTAATTGAATTAAAAATGAAGAAAATACTATTATATCTTACCATTATTATTGCTACTTGTTCTGCATGCAGTGATTTTTTGGAACAAGAACCAGGAACTCAAACATCTGTAGATGAAGTTTTCTCTTCATACGAAGGTTATCAATCTGCATTGAATGGCTGTTATTATATGCTAAATTCACAACTTACATCTGATGAAAATGCAGTATATGCAGATGTATTAGGAGGGAATCTAACATTTACACCCTCCACCTCAAATCACAATTTCAAAATACCAGAGAGTATTACTAACATATATTCTTTTGCGGATAATGCAGATGATAGTGAAATGGAGAGTGTTTATGATAATTTATATGACATTATAAACAGTGCCAATATCATCATAGAACGTTTACCCGATTTGAATGACGCAACTACTGATCAGGTTTCACAAATGAATGCAGAAGCCCTTTGTATTAGAGCTATAAGTCACTTTTACTTGCTTAGGTTATTCGCTCAAAACCATTCTTACACAAGTGATGCATCCCATCCTGGAATTATTTATAATACGAGAGTACAAATAGCAGGAGAAGATTATCCTGCAAGAAAAACAGTTCAAGAATCTTATGAACTCATCATTAAAGATCTTCAGGATGCACTCTCTTATTTTAAATCTGAAACAATTTTAGAAGGATCTGAATATTCATATTTTACATCAACTGTTTGTGATGCATTATTAGCCAGAGTAGCTTTATATGCCGAAGACTATGATTTAGCTATATCCTCTGCCAGTAATGTCATATTAAACAGCGGCATCTCTTTAATGACAAAAGAAGAATATGTTACTGAATGGGAAAAACCAGATACTCCTGTTTCTGAAATCATTTTTGAATTATCTGCACGCATTAATGATGATGGAGAATATATTAGTAGCATTATACTATCAGGTTTTTTTGGATATACTAGTGATACAGATTATTCTGATTATTGTGTAAGCAGTGATTTGCTGAATATGTTTGAAAATGACGATGTAAGATATTCAAATATGTTTATAAAAGCAGACCTTGAAACAGCTATAGAAAATAGCACCGCTACAGAAGATCTTACTTACTATTTTACTAATAAATTTCAGGATAATCCAGGTAATCCAATTTTGAGGATAAGTGAAATGTATTTAATCAGAGCCGAAGCTTATGCCCGCCTTGACGAGCCTGAAAATGCGCTTACTGATTTAAATACATTAAGAGAAGAACGAGGAGCTACTTTAGCTTTAGTTACAGATGATTTATTGGAAGAGATTTTTTTGGAAAGAAGAAAAGAACTTTGTTTTGAAGGTCACCTGTTTTTCGACATTGCCAGATTTCATAAAAATGCAGAACGTAATTCAGGATGCATTGCAACAACATGTAATTTGAATTACCCTTCAAACTACTTTATCTTACCAATACCCAAAGAAAACACAGAATTAAACTCAAATTTAGAGCAAAATGAAGGTTATTATTAAAATATTTTTCCCATTAATATTAGCATTCTCAATTATTATAGGATGTGATTCGGATCAAATTATAGGAGAGTCAACTTATGATGGTGCTGCTTATTTAAGGTTCTATTTAGTGACTGACAGTAATGGAGATATTGTTGATGAAGGTATTATACAAAATGGACAAATACCAACATCAGAATATACACATAACTCTATTAAGAATATAAATATTCCTGTTGCCATTACTTATCCTGAGATTGCGGATAATATTACAGCAGATTATGCAATAACTGCATCCGGAGACTTTTCAGATTATACTATCTCTCCTGAACAATTAAGCTTTGGTCCTGACAATATTATAGATACAATTACCATTTCTTTTAATGAAAGATGGTCAAGCGAAGAAAATTCTATCGATTTTGAATTAACTCAATGTAGTGATCCAAATGTTCATATCGGACAACTGAACAATATTGTTCAAAACAATACATTAAAGGTAAACTTAGGTTCGGTTTATACTACATCAACGTTCTCGACAAACAGATTAGAAATAAAAGGTGAGGCAGGAGAACAAATTGAGTTTGAAGTTTTATTTGATAATGGATTTCTTCCTTCTGAAATTAATGACTACACCTTATTTAATGAAATTAAAGGATTTGAATATAGCCTGGAAAAAGTAATAGACGATAATAATGAAAGTATCACTTATATCATGACATTAAGTAATGATATTCAAAATGATGAAGTCAGTTATACTACAACCTTGTCTTTAAACGAAGATTCACCTTATGCTCCAACAGGAAACACAACATTACAAATTGTTAAACCTTTAAATATTGCCAGGGATAATGCCATTTATACATCTGCAAATTTCTATAATTTAAACGATCCATATTACCGAACTTATGGAGAAAACTGGTTATGGAATTCAAGTAATGAAGCATGTGGATGGCAAGCTTTTAATGCATTTACCTATCCTGTTGTGGTCGATAAAGATGACGACAATGCCATATTATACAGTGATAATGGCACCGAAGATGAAAGTGATGACATTTACCATCATGCATTTAGAATAGGCTTTAATACAAATAATGCAGGAAGAACAACTAATGCCTTTAATTTAAAAAGATGGTTTAATAATGAGTCAACTGATGAAGATGTTTCTCCTGGATTTAATATTCCGGAAGCTTTAGAATTTTATCCTAAAGATGGCATTAGCGAAACAGAAGGAACTGTTTTGGTAATTCCACAAATCATTACCGTTTCAAGCAAAGAAGGAAACAGTCATAATATTTCAATCTCTGGAGAAGGCACCTATGCAGAAATATCATCCGGATTATTTGAAATCACACTGGAGTTCAGAGCCACAAATGTCGAGCTATTTGGAGGAACTCAAGTTTCATACTATAAGATATATAACAGCAATAGCTATGGTGGTGATCCTGAAGCTATAGATTATGGTTGCGTGGAACCTGTTGATCTTTAATAATTATCACCCAAGAGAAAACATTAATTTTAAAACATACTTTTTGTTTAAAAACAGAGCAAGAATGAAATCAATTATAGTATTACTGAGCCTATTAACTGTAGGCTCTATATTTTGCAGAGCAGAAGAGGATAAAGAAGAGAAGACTAATGGTTCTAATGGTAAGATTAAACCCTACGAAAAGGTAATCACCAGTGATCTTATCTCTAAAACTGGAATGTTTTCTGTACACTACAGTCAAGATAAATTATATTTTGAAATTCCGGATTCATTATTCAGTCGTGAATTTTTAATAGCATCACAAATTGCTGAGGTAAGTGATCCTGATGGAGGAAAAGGTTTTGCAGGAGAGTTAAGAAGAAACCCTATTGTAATCAGATTTTCTCATGATGATAAAAATGTATACTTATTAACCCCAAATAATAAAGAAACAATTACTGATGAAAGCGGCAACATTAAAAACGCATTTGAACGTAATTACCTGGATCCCGTACTAGAAACATTTCCAATTAAAACTATCGGTAAGGACAGTTCTATTGTTATAGATGTAACTGACTTTTTTGCCAGCGAATTACCCATTATAACACCATTTGCAAGCAAAGGCAAACCTGGTAAATTAGAAAAAGCTTCTTCCTATTTAGATAAAGTACAGGCTTTTGAAGAAAATATTGAGCTACAGTCATACTTTAACTATAGCACTAATAATTATCCATTCAGGGCTTTACTTAACAGATCCATTGTTCTTTTACCTAAAGAAACAATGATGCCTCGTTTGTCTGACAGACGAATAAACTACTTCTCAAGTAGTAAAAAATACTTTATTGATAATGGTTATACTTCTGTTCAGGAATCATATATCCACAGATTTAAGTTAGAACCGAAAGAGGAAGATATTAATGACTACTTAAATGGAATTCTGGTAGAACCAAAGAAACCTATTATTGTATATGTAGACAACGGCTTACCTGAAAGATGGAAAAAATACGTAATGCTAGGAATTGAAGACTGGCAAAAAGCCTTTGAAGCAAGTGGTTTTAAAAATGCCATTCAGGCTAGGCCTTTTCCCAAAGATCCTGAGTTTAATCCAGACAATCTCCAAAATACATGTTTTCGATATGTACCTAACTCTACTATTAACGCCCAGGGAACAAGATGGATTGATCCACGTTCAGGCGAAATATTAAAAGGGGATATCTATTGGTTCTCTGATGTTATTGAAAAATTACACGACTGGCGTTTGGTTCAATGTGGTGCAGTTGAGGAAGCTGCTCGCGAAAAAGTTTACTCGGATGAAATGATGGGACGATTAATTCGTTATGCTGTAGCACATGAAATGGGACATACATTAGGTTTTCAACATAATATGAGAGCATCGTATGCTTTCTCGGTTGATTCCTTGCGTTCTCCATCTTTTACTAAAAAATATGGTACTACCCCATCAATCATGGATTATGCTCGTAACAACTATATTGCACAACCGGGAGATAATGTAACAGAATTGGCTCCTCCTTTACTTGGTGTTTATGATATTTTTGCCATAAAGTACGGCTACAAATGGTTGCCAAAAATTAACAAGCCCTCAGATGAATTTGCAACATTAAATAATTGGATATTAGGATGTGCAGAAGATCCAACATACAGATTTACACCTCAATTTGCCATGGGCATTTCCGGTGATCCGGCAGCACAGGCTGAATCATTAGGTGACGATGCTGTTTTAGCAGGAACCTATGGAATGAAAAACTTAAAATACATCATGAATCACCTGACAGAATGGTGTACAGAACCAAATAAGGAATATGATTATCTGCGTCAGATTTATAAAGAAGTCACAAAACAATACGAACGATACCTTGAACACTCTATGTCATATATTGGTGGAGCTTACCAATACTTTGGTGTTGAAGGTGAAGACATTCCTTTATTTACGCCTATAAATAAAGAAAAACAAACTGAAGCCATTAAGTGGATTTTGAATGAAATAGCCCAAAGTAAATGGTTACTAAATAAAGACATTGAGGACAGACTTGGTTCTTTAAAAAACGACTATTACAAATTAATTGTTGGTTCTTTAGACCAAATGATGAGTGGTTACTTTTTTCAACGCATAGAAACTTATCGTCCGGCATTTTCATCAGAAGAGTATTTAAGTGAGCTTAGTAATCTTATTTGGGATTTATCTAAAGATGGTAAATTATCTGAAACTGATATTATTCTTCAGCAAGCATATGTTCATAACTTAATTAACATTGCTTACGGATCAAAGAATCATTTAAAGCCTAATACAACATCCAACCTTTTTGATGAAAACATTGATACTGATGATTCTCTGGTTTCGGGTAATGCTGCCAAAATTAATTTTGTAGATCATTTTGCAGTAATGGCAGCTATAGATGAACTTGACAAGGCTGAGAAATATGTAAAAAGAAATATGAAAGGTGCCAACAGAGCTCATTATACTTTGCTTTATAAAACTATAAAAACAAATAATTAACTATTGATGCGATTCTCGTGTTGGACTTATCCTACTCTAAAGGCTCTGAAAGCCTTATACATCATAACTTGGGGTAGTGCCTCCGCAGATTAGTTTTGGCGCTCTCGAATCACCCCAAGGTCTTGAGCGAAATGCCCATTCAGACTGAAAGTCTGAAATATCTAACATAAGTTTCAGACTTTCAGCCTGAGATTTACTTATCTACGAATACAAGGGGCTATGCCCCTTGTTGCAATGTTTCAGGCCTTTAGCCTTTTAAACCATTACTTATAACCCTTGATTTACATTATTACCTAATAGTTAAAATGTACTATTTAAAAACATTAAAATGAGTATACCAGTATTAAGACACTGCGACTATTAATAATAAAATAGTCGCTCACTCAAAATAGATAAATTAAACTTTAAAAAAATGAAATTTCTTATTGAACCTACCCCTGTATTAATTGCTTACGCAATAATAATTTGCTCAATAACAATTTTAATTATTTCACTATTGCGATTAAAAAAGAATTGGTCAATTATAAAGAATCCTGAGTTTTGGGTATTTTGTGTGTTAATATTTCCAATAATCGGATCATTAATATTCCTTCTTCTTTCGTCCTCTATAAAAAAGAACATGTGATAGTTTTAGCTTGTACTTTTTCTAAACTATAATCGTCTGAATAGAATCAAGAATTAACACCAACAAACACTCTAACATCTAATATTTATACAAGATGATCTATATCAAAATTATAACTATGGGAGTATTACTTCTATTAATCTCACCCAAAATAAAATCACAACAAAAGGATAGTATCCCAAACTTAGAAGCTCACTACGCAAAGTGTGATAGTATAATTAAACATACTGACTTCTTTACTATTAATTATAAATATTTAGACTCTGATTATAATATAATTATTGACTCTGAAACATTTGAAAAGGCAATGAAAATATATGGATTTTATCCTGATAGAATTAAAGATCATAGTGATTCGTTGGCTATTGTATTGATGGCTGAGTTCAAAGATTGGGATATGGACCGAATCGCTAAATTAAAAATAGGTTATACCTGGTTAAGGTTGAGTTATCATACCTGGCAAAGCGAAAAAGAAGCTAAAGTGTTTGCTATGTCATTTGGAATTACACACCCTTATAAAATGAAAGAGTTTTTAATTGATGAGAATAATACCAATCCTCAAATCATCGCATTTTTTAAAGATTTAAAATCCAAAGTTAAAAGTCAAAAAACAAAAGATAACATTGAAGTGTTAAACAGGGATGAGCTATTAACGGCGGCTCTACGATGCAATCCGCAGCACATTGCAGACTATAAAAAAATGGTAGCTGAGCGTAGAAAACAACGTGAAGCCAATTATAAAGAACACGGCATTACCGATCCCTCAAAATTTAAAATTGATTAGGGTAAAAATTGCAGTCAATATAAAAAAAGGAGTACTAATCTTCAAAAAGATTTTGTACTCCGATCAAATAAAAATCAAACCCAACTTATAACAGATAGTATATGCAAATTTTGTAACTATGTTATTATAATGACCCTCTCTTTACATTAACCATAAACCTCTCCGTATTGCTCCAATTCACTTCTATATCAATACAAAACATTTCCCTCTTTCCATTTAATTTCTTAATCATCACATGATTTGAATAAACATGAACAAAATCACCGTTTTTAGTCTTCAACTTCAATTTCCCATGAGGAATTGGTTCGTTATTTTCATACCATTTTTCTATACCAGAGATAACATTTTCTTTCATCTCTTCAGGAATTATTAGATCTTCAAGTTTTTTACCAAGAGCTTCTTTTTCAGTATAGCCATATAATAATTCACTTGCTCTATTCCAGTAAATTACATTGCGATCCTTATCATATCCTTGAACTGCCACATTCTCGATATCATTTAAAATGGCATGAAACCTGTTTTCGCTTTCTTTAATACTCTTATCATCTTCTAATCGTTGAGTTATGTCAGTTACAAAAACAACTTTTTTACCGCCATCTAACTTAACAGCTTTAACTTTCCAAAAGCGTATCTTTTTAAATCTTGTTATATAAGGTATATCTGCAAAAGCTTTACCTTCCTTATCTACTTTATTTAATAGATCTAATCCAATTTTTCTGGCAAAATCAGGAATAAAATCATCAAAGGTTAGCTGCTCCAGTTCCTCCTTTTTACAATTCAGCAATCTGCTCATCTCCATATTAACCTCATATACTTTGTTATCTGCGTGAAGTACAATAATACCATATGGAGCATTATCCAAATATTTTATAAACCTGTGATTCATATAGGACAATTCTTCATTTGTATTTATTAATTGCTCCTTCTTTTGTAATAACTCCAGATTTAAACCTTCCAGTTCTTTGCTTTTTTGTTTTTCGCGTAGTAAGTGTTTCAGATGAATGAAACCTAATAGAAATATAAAAACCAATACAATTAATCTATGATACAATTCTGAATTAGAAACCTGGAATAAAGTTACTTCAACAAAACTTTTACCATCATCAAAAAAAAGATAATCAATATATGAATCTATCATCCATGCCAGAGAAGCAAATAGAAGAATTGTGAGAATATATTTTAAACTTATAAATACATTATCTTTCATAATTATAGAATTAGGTTTAATGTATAAATTCTAAGCAATGCTTGAAAGACGGCATATTGTATCCATCGTATAATCAATTTACAAAAAATAATTATACCAGTAAAGCTTTTTATATAAAACAGTTAATCCATATGTTTCACTTAAGCTTAATATTTGGTCAAAAAAAAATGGTAACATTAAAAATGCTACCACTTTACTTAACTCTCCTACAAATGTAATAAATACCTAACTGCTACACTATTCAACCACCTCAATCTTCAGGTTATTTATTAATCTTACAATACCCAACTAATCATAGCTAAAATCTTTATATTAATAATTTATCTTTTTGATGAATACAAGTTATATTACGATGAATGAATATAAATGTTTGATCAAGTTACACAGAGACATTAATTACATCCCCATACTACACTACAGAACAGCACATTACAGCATATGTTAACAAAATATAAAACAATGTTCGAATATTTTATTCGAATAATCTAAGTATATTTAATCTGTATTTTTACATAAATATTTCAACTCTAGTCATTCAATATGATATGAAAAAAATCAAATTACCATACACTTTAATTCCTGATATCACACTATTAATCTGACACTTGCACGCTTCCCCAAATGCAGGAACCATGTTTTACCTAATAATAAATCATTAAAGAAAATTATACCCAATGAAAACAAAAAAGTATGTATTATTAGTTCTTTGTTCTTTTATTTTGGCATGCAATAACAAAACAGAACAAAAACAAATTATCCCCAAAAACCTGCCTCACCCCCCGGTAGCTGAAGTTAAAGACTCTGTATTAACTATTCACGATGATTCACGAGTTGATCCGTATTTTTGGATGAGACTTAGTGATGAACAGAAAAATGCTGAAAATCCTGATTTACAAACTAAAAAAGTCTTAGACTATTTAAATACTGAAAACAACTATACTGATTCTGTGATGAAAAACACGGTTGAGTTACAGGAAAAGTTATACAATGAAATGATTGGGCGTATAAAAAAAGATGATGAATCTGTACCGTATTATTCAAAAGGATACTGGTATTATACTAAATATGAAAAAAATAGCGAGTACCCAATTCATTGCAGAAAGAAAGGTTCTCTTGAAAACAAAGAAGAAATTATACTCAATGTAAATGAATTAGCAAAAGGCCATGGTTATTATGCTGCTGCAGGATTACAAATAAGTGATGACAATAAGATTCTTGCTTTTGCAGAAGATACTTTAAGTCGTAGAATATATACAATACGTTTTAAAAACTTAGAAACAGGAGAATTCTACTCTGATAAAATACCTAATACCCAACCCGGAGGTGCCTGGGCAAACGATAACAAAACCTTCTTTTATACATCAAAAAACAAGGTGTCTTTATTAAGTGAAAAAATTTGGCGTCATGAATTAGGTAAAGATCATTCAACAGATGTAATGGTTTATCATGAAAAAGATCCTTCTTTTTACATAGGTGTATATAAATCAAAAAGCGATAAATATATTATTTTATCGGAAGGTAGTACTCTTGTTAGCGATTATCAAATTTTAAATGCCGATGATCCGAAGGGAGAATTTAAACAGTTTACTCCTCGCGATACAGATCACTTGTATAATATTTACCATTTTGAAGATAAGTTTTACATCCTTACCAATAAGGATGCAGACAACTTTAAACTAATGGAAACCTCAGTGGATGAAACGGATATTAGTAATTGGAAAGAAGTCATTCCTAATAGAAATGATGTATTTATTGAGGGTATAGATATTTTCAATAATTATATGGTTGTCAGCGAAAGAAAAAATGCTTTATTAAATATTAGAATCATTAATCAGAAAACGAAAGAAGAGCATTACTTAGATTTTGGCGAACCGGTATATTATGCTTTTACAAGTACAAATCCTGAATTTAATACTACTAAACTAAGATATGTTTACAGTTCACTGACTACACCTTCATCAACTATTGATTACGATATGGATTTGAGAACCAAAGAAATCAAAAAGGTTCAGGAAGTTGTGGGTGGACATAATCCGTCTGAATATATTAGTGAACGCCAATGGGCTGTAGCAAAAGACGGAACCAGAATTCCTTTGTCAATTGTATATAAAAAGACTACACCATTAAATGGAACTGCTCCTCTTTTATTATATGCCTACGGATCATACGGAAACTCTATGGATCCTTATTTTAGCTCAGTCCGTTTAAGTTTATTGGACAGAGGCTTTGTTTATGTAATTGCTCACATTAGAGGTGGTCAGGAAATGGGTCGCCAATGGTATGAAGAAGGTAAGATGATGAATAAGATCAATACTTTTACTGATTACATTGATTGTAGTAAATATTTGATTGAAAAGAATTATACTTCACCAGAACATTTATATGCAATGGGAGGAAGTGCCGGAGGCTTACTAATGGGAGCAATTGTAAATATGGCCCCTGAATTATATAACGGAGTTATAGCTGCAGTTCCTTTTGTTGATGTGGTATCAACCATGTTAGATGAAACCATTCCATTGACAACAAATGAATTTGATGAATGGGGAAATCCAAAAGAAAAAGAAGCATATGATTATATGATGAAGTACTCCCCATATGATAATGTAAAGGCTCAAGATTATCCAAACATGCTAGTTACTACTGGCTTATTTGACTCGCAAGTACAATATTGGGAACCTGCAAAATGGGTGGCCAAATTAAGAGCTACTAAAACTGACAATAATATATTAATGTTACATACCAATATGGAGGCCGGTCATGGTGGTGCATCTGGTAGATTTAAAAGATATAAAGAAATTGCACTGGAATACAGTTTTATTTTTATGTTAGAAGGAATTTCTGAATAGGTAATTTTACTAATTACAATATCATAAGCCGGATATCAAAATAGATTTCCGGCTTTTTTATTTACATTCTTTTAAACCACAATCCTTATCTTATAAAACCTAAAATTGCATATTGATTTAAAAATTCTAAGATCTATAATTCAATAAATCCTGTGTTCTATTGTATTTGCTGTTCATCACTTGTAATAATCAGCCATCACAAACCTTTACCATCCATCACAAACCCTTGCATTCTATCCCAATCATTTGTTTTGCACTATGATACGTATGTATACTTGCTCAAAGAAAAACACGTAACAATGAGCATAACAAAATTAATTTCAGCCAGCATTTTACTATTTACGTCTGTTTCATTTCAGGCTCAAAGTTTAATTAATGGTAAAGTGATAGATAAAAATAAGGTTCCTGTGGTAGGAGCTAATGTCTATATCAAAGGAACCATAGATGGTGCTTCTACTGATTCTGAAGGAGTCTTCAAGTTTAATACTGAAACTATTTCTAAACAGACTTTAGTTGTAAGCAGTATTGGTTATAACACCTATGAACTAAATGCTGAAATTTCAGAAATGCAGAATCTTATCATTGCTCTTAGAGATCAGGATTTGGATTTAGATGAAATAGTTATTACCGCCAGTACTTTTAGTATTGGTAAAAGTACCACACTAAAAAAAATGGATGCATTGGATGTCGTTTTAGCGGGAGGTTCCAATGGAGATATTTTTGGGGCTTTACAGTCATTACCCGGAACACAAAAGGTTGGTGAAGATGGTAAACTTTATATAAGAGGTGGTGATGGGCGAGAAACACAAACATTTATAGATGGCATGCATGTATTATTTCCATATACATCTACTGCTGAAAACATTCCTTCTCGTTCAAGATTTTCTTCCTTTCTATTCAAGGGAATTAACTTTTCATTAGGAGGTTATGATTCAGAATACGGACAAGCTTTATCATCTGTTCTTCCTATGGAAACCAAAGACGTTGCGTCAACTAAATTTGGAGTAAACCTTACACCTGTTAGTACAGGAGGAGGAGGAACTTATTCCTGGGGTAGACAATCATTATCTACCAATATTAACTATACTGATTTAAGCCTTTATAATCAAATTAATCCTGACAACTACCATTGGGAGAAAGATTATAAAAATATTGCTGGAGAAATACAATTAAAAACAGAGCTAGGACGTAATTCTATTCACAAACTATTTGTAAGTGCAGATAAAACTTCATTTATAAGAACAATACATGATGATTTAAATGATAATCCAGATCGCAATTTCGGATTGAGCCGAAATAATTATTATATCAATTCAACTTTTACAACAAGAACAAGACAAAACTTTCATTTATTTTTTGGCTCTGCTTACTCAAAAGCCTCAAACACCTACGATAATGCATTATACAATAAAGATCAAGTTAATGAAGAAGAGGATGAACTACACTTAAAATTTAAAGCGGAAAAAAGTTTGACTAAATATTATAAGGTAAAAGCAGGCTTTGAAAGTTATCTTAAAAATTATGATCGCAAGTACTTTGATACTACAGGTAATAAACTTCAGGATTTAGGAATAAATCAGAACTTATATTCATCATTTATTGATAACCAGCTTAAACTAATAAAAAATGTATATACCAACCTATCTGCTCGCGTTGAATACTCAGAACTTTATAAGGAATTCAACATTTCACCCAGATTTTCAATAAACTATGTGGCAAAAGACTTTCAGTTATCAGGGATTATTGGAAAATACTATCAATCACAAGAAAATGAGCAACTCATTTCTAATAATCACTTTTATCAGCCAGAGTCATCTATCCATTACATTTTAGGAGGATCATACGATTTAGATGGCACATTTTTTAAACTGGAAGCCTACAGCAAACATTATAAAGGATTGGGATTGTTAGATGATGATGTATATACATCTGATGGTTTTGGAACAAGCCGTGGTATTGACTTTTATTTATCGGGAAAAACTTTTAAGAACAAATTGGATTATACTTTTTCATACTCCTATAATGATTCAAAAAGATTATACAAAGATTATCCCATTGAGTCAACCCCAACCTTTGCAACTAAACACAATTTTAGTTTAGCATTAAAATATACTATCCCTACAATAAGAACTTATGTTGGTATGGCATACAGTTATACCAGTGGTCGACCTTACCAAAACCCGAATAAATCAGGATATATAAATTCAAATGCGCCTGAATATCACAGTTTAGATCTTAACCTGACTTATTTATTAAGTAAACGAGTTATAGTTTATGCCTACGCAACTAATATTTTAGGCCGTACAAACATCTATGGATACAATTATTCTGAGGCTCCAAGAAATAACGGTGTTTATGCCAATAGTCCTATTGTAAATCCTCGCAAGCGATTCTTTTTTGTTGGAATTTTCATTTCACTGAAAAGTGAATCAGCCTACGATGTATCAAGTTTCTAATCAAAAATCAAAACTATTTAAATACTATTATCATGAAAAATTTAAAAACTATCATTTTATCAACTCTGATCTTAACAACTAGTTTAACCTATAATGTTTTTGCTAAAAATTCAGAAAAAGAACACGAGCAATTCTGTAATTACCTTGGACAATCGCTTGAAAAGGTAAAAAACACATCTGACATCAATGAAACATATGCTGTTGTAAATGAAATAAACAGAATTAGCAACCTCTACCCTACTGAATGGCTTGCGGATTACTACGTAGCTTATATTAATCTTTCCTTAGCATTTAGAACTAACGGAGACCAACAAAGCAAATTGATTGAAGAAGCAAAAAATAAGATAGATAAATTATTATTAAATAAAGATGCTGAATTATCAGAAATTATAACACTACAGGGTTATTACTATTATGCATTAATTGCACAAAGTCCACAAGAAAACGGGCAAAAATATTATAAAGATGTAGTTACTGCATATAATAAAGCAATAGCAATAAATGGTAATAATCCTCGCCCCGTATTATTATTAGCTCTTTTTAAAAATCGCATGTCTAAATTCATGGGCGAATCAACAGATTCATTTTGTACTGAATTGGATAATATTGAAAATCTGTTGAATGGCTTCACCCCAAAAGAAGCCCTTTACCCTACCTGGGGTATTCATGAGCTGCAATATGCAAGGAAAATAAATTGTATCAATTAATAATTTTTCAAAGGATCATAATTTAATACAAATAACACAGCTAATCTTTAAAATTATAATTAGCTGTGTTATTTATATATCCGGGTTTATTATTAAACATTTATTTCTCCTACAAATATTATTCACAAGTCGATTTACTGCCTATTAATATTAATTAAGAGCTAATATTTGGGGTTTCGTACATTTATTTAGCAATAGAATTGCATATTTAGATATCTTTATGCCCGAATTAACACAAATATCATTACTGAATTATCTGTAATGATACATTTTAAGGCAAATACATTTAGACAATGAATTATAAATTGACAATTATAGTTCCTGTATACAACGAAGAGGAAAACTTAATAAGAGTAGAAGAAGAACTTTCTAAATATCTAAAAACAGCAACAGTCCCAACAAAAATCTTATTAGTTAACGATGGTTCTACCGATAAAAGCCAATTATTAATTGATGAAATTTGTAATAGACAAGAAAGTTTTCAGAGTATAAGCTTTACTCGAAACAATGGACTTAGTGCTGCAATAAAAGCAGGATTTGATTATTCAGATACTGAACTTACCGGTTACATTGATTCGGACCTACAAACTACACCTGAAGATTTTAATCTTTTACTTCAATATACTGATGAATATGAGATTGTAACAGGTATCAGAGCAACAAGAAATGATGGATTTGTTAAAAGGTTTTCATCCAAATTTGCCAATTCTTTCAGAAAAGCATTTACTCATGATGGTGTTGTAGATACTGGATGTCCATTAAAAATCATCAGAACTGAAAATGCAAAGAAGATACCAATGTTTAAAGGGTTACATCGCTTTTTACCAGCTATGATATTATTACAAAATGGTAAAATAAAGCAAGTGCCGGTCAGACACTTTCCACGAATAGCAGGAGAAGCAAAGTTTGGATTATCAAATAGATTAATTGGCCCTTTATTAGACTGTTTTGCCTATTTATGGATGAAGAAAAAATATATTAACTACGAAATTGTGAAGAAGTAGTAATGAATAATGCAATTATTTTAAGTATTGGATTTACCGCCCAGATTTTATTTTCATTAAGGCTTATCATTCAATGGATTACTTCAGAAAAAAAGAAAGAGGTTACCACACCTTCCATTTTCTGGTTTTTTAGTTTGTTTGGGTCTATCCTTCTTTTTATTTATGGTGATTTAAGAAGCGATTTTGCCATAATGTTAGGACAGGGTTTAAACTACTTTATATACATCCGTAATCTTCAGCTGCAAAATAAATGGAAAAAATTTCCAGCCTTGGTACGGATTATTCTATACTTATTCCCTTTATTTATAACCATCTATTTCTTCAATAACAACGAGTTAGATCTCCAGCAACTCTTTAAAAACGAAAATATTCCTTTCTGGCTTTTATCCTTAGGAATCATCTCTCAGATCACTTTTAATTTTCGATTTATAGTTCAATGGATTTATTCTGAAAAAAGAAAAGAATCTCATCTTCCGATTATATTCTGGTTTTTAAGTTTTATTGGTGCTTTACTCATTATTATTTATGCCATCTTCCGAAAAGATATTGTACTCTTTAGTGGACAAATGTTTGGATTTATAATTTATACGCGAAATATTATCATATACTATAAACACAAGTAGATGTTTAAAATACTACAAAAATATCCTTTATTATCTATATCGTTAATTGTTATTATCTCATTAATACCTTTGGCTTCGTATTTAGAAGTTACAATAATGGAAGCTCGTAACTTAATTACGGCCAGAGAAATGATTAATGATGGTAATTGGTTTTTAACCACCATGAATGGAATTGCAAGGTATCAGAAACCACCTTTACCAACATGGCTAACTGCATTATCTGCCTTAATTTTTGGTGCGAAAAGTATTTTGGCATTAAGGGCTCCTGGTATTATTATGGTGGTGTTATTGGGTATTTTCGTTTATAAACTATCAGATTTACTTGTTAATAATAAGAAGACTAGCATTGTTATAGCTCTAATTTCGGTTACATCCTTATATATATTGGCCATAATTATAGAAGCTCCATGGGATATTTACACCCATACATTTATGTTAATGGGAATCTATTATATTATTAAAGAATCTAAATCTGCAGATCGAAATATTATCAATGCAATTCTATCCGGAATTTTTATTGGTTTTTCTTTCTTGAGTAAAGGTCCAATATCTTTATATACCATATTATTGCCATTCTTACTATCCTATTTTATAGTTTACGGCATTAAATCAATACCTATAAAACGAACTCACATTTTCATTTTAATATCTCTTGCCTTATTGGTAGGTTTATCTTGGTTTGTTGCTGTTCGTCTATTAGATCCGGAAGCATTCAAACATATTGCACAAAAAGAAACCTCAAATTGGAGCAGTTATAATGTAAAACCATTTTATTATTACTGGGATTTCTTTGTACAAAGTGGTATCTGGACTATTCCTTCATTGATTGGATTGTATTTCTTTTTTATAAATAAAAATTTCAAAATAAATAAGGAATATAGGTTTGTGCTATTATGGACGGTTTTGTCAGTTATTCTTTTATCAATTGTACCTGAAAAGAAAAACAGATACGTTGTTCCGGCTTTAATTCCATTGGCTTTTACAACAGGAATTGTAATTAATTATATCACTGAAAATTTCAAATTGCTAAAATCAAAGCTGATAAAGATTAGTATACATGTTCATTTTATAATTATATCATTAATTGCTATTATCAGTCCGATAGTTATTGAAGTATTCTTTATTAAAAACTTGAATCATCCTGTTTACCATATTTCATTTATACTATTATCTATTGCTGTAATTGCAGCAGGTATATACACACTGATTAACCTGTTCTCTAAAAATATTGATAAATCATTACTTGGTAGTATTATTCTTTTCGCTTTATTAATCAATCTGGCATTACCTCTGTCTAATGAAGTAAATCATCCGGACTTTAATCCAGTAGATAAGTTAAAAGAAAGAGCTTTAAATGAGAGTGTAAAAGTTTATGGATACAAATACATTGCTCCTGAAGTTATTTGGCAATATGGAGATAAAATTGAACAGATAGAGGATAGCAATGACTCTATTGTTTTTCCTAAAGACAAAAAGTTCTGGTTACTTTCTAATAATTTAGAGCAAAACGATTTGGACAGCCTTAATATTAATTTTGAGGTCAATACGATTGAAAAGTTCAATTTAAACAATCCAATTGGAAAATTTGGGTCTTCAAGAAAGCGTTTAAAATTGACTTTATACGAGGTCATAAATAAAAACATAGATTAACCACGGCTTATTTCTTTGCTAAAACTTTATGCTATATAATTAGCTCTTATGTGATTTTTAAATGCTAATTTAGATTTGCATAAAGAAAAATCCACTTAAATGTCTGACTACGACATTATAAAAGAAATAATAGCTGGTAATAAGGACCAATATCGGTTTCTGGTTGAAAAATATCAGGATCAGGTGTTTCGTACTTGTATGGGTTATGTTCATTGCGAAGAAGATGCAAATGATCTGACCCAGGAAACCTTTATTCATGCCTATCAAAAACTAAATCAGTTTCTGTTTAAAGCAGCATTTTCAACCTGGCTTTACCGTATTGCTATTAATATCACCCTGAATCATCTGAGGAAAAAGAAAGGAAACCTATTTGACAGAATAGAGAGTGCACTTGATTCATTAACATCAAAACCTCAGATTCAGATTTCTGATTATTCTAATCCTGAAGATATTTTAATTACAAATGAGCATACTGAAATCATTTCAAAAGCCATTGAAAGCTTATCTGACAAACAAAAAACTGCTTTTGTTTTAAGTAAGTATGAAGAGCTGCGGCAAAAAGAAATTGCGGTCATTATGCAAATTACTGAAGGTGCTGTAGAATCCTTATTACAAAGGGCGAAGACAAACCTTCAGAAAAAAATATCGCTTTTTTTGAAAAAAAATTAAATATGCCCGTAGGAAATGTTTGTTTTCTGTGTCTAACCAATAAAATCAAACAATTATGAATTGTTCATCATGTCAAAAACAACTCGAATCCTTTATCGCCGGGAATTTATCCGGAGATATGCAAAAGAGCCTCAAAACTCATCTTGATGAGTGTGAAGAATGCCATAAGGTTTACACCTCAATGGTTATTACTGACAAGGTTATTAACCGGGAAAAAGAACTAAAAGCCAATCCATTTATTTCTACCAGAATAATAGAGCACATTAATCAGCAAGAAGAAGTTAGTGTAAGCAGAAGTTTTGGATGGTCAAGAGTTTTACAACCTATGTTATTAACTGCCTCAGTAGCTTTAGCTTTGTATATTGGTATTTCAGCCGGCAATTTGTACCAAAATACAACAGCTCAAAACTCGATCCCTGAAGAATTGATGTTAATGGATGATGCATCTATGGAATCATTAAACTTGATAATTACTGAATGATAATTTGACAATAAAGTGTATTGATATAAAAGCTAATTACGATAGTTAATCATCTTACCCCTTATATTTCATTTGTTTGGAAAAGGGAAAAGGGAACAAGATTATTGGCAGCTTAGTTAAGTTTTGTTTCCATTAGCAATTAGTTTTGATCTTTATACTTACGTCTTTATACTATTTTAAAATGAACAAGAATACATCAAGAATATTGATTTACGCAGTGATCTTTCTGGCAGTTCTTAATGTGGCTACTTTTATCTCAATTGGTATACATGTATATCAATCAAATAATGAGTTACCTCAGGCTTCTACTGAAGCAATTAAGACAGCTCAGAATTTTAATGGAAGATACTTTAAGGATCAACTCAAACTAAGTCCTGATCAAATGAATCAGTTCAGATCGATTAATGAAAAGTTTCGTTCTAACGCCAAAAGAATAAATAATGAGCTCAATATTCTTAGGAAAAAAATGTTAGATCAGATGACAAATACATCTGAAGAAACTGCTGATTTAATCGCCATTGCTGACTCAATTGGATCGTTACATAGTGAATTAAAAAAGTTTTCGTACCAATATTATTTAGACATAAAATCAATTTGTACTGAAAAACAAACTAACGAGCTAAATAAAATATTTGAAAGCTTTTTTGCTGGTAGTGAAACTCATCCAGGACAAGGACAAGAAAAACAAAGACAAGGAAAAGGATTCGGTAAGAACAGACATGATAGTAATTAATTCATAAAGGTTTATAAATAAAAATTGACATGTAATTTATAAACTGATCACTTAAAAATTGTTTGATTAAAATTTTATTGGTTATGAAACGAGCTTGACTCAAGCGAGTTCCATGTGTTATTAACAACAAAAAAAGGACATATGAAAACTAAAATTTTATTCATCGGGTTAGCTTTAACAGCATTTATAGTTGCAGGAAACGCACAAACAACTACAGATAATACTACTACAAAAAAGGCAAAAACATCTTTTGTTGACAGCAATAATGATGGCGTATGCGATAATTATGTGGCCAAAGCCGGAAACAGTCAAGGCAACGGTCAGGGAAAAGCATACAGAAATGGTAACGGAAATAGACATGGTAATGGCCAATGCCTAAAACAAGGTAATGGCAACGGAAATGGCAACAAATACGGTGTTAGACAAGGAAATCGCAATGGCAAAGGTAATGGAATGAGAAATGGCCAGGGCAACGGTCAAAGCCAGTTCATCGATGCCGATAATAATGGTGTTTGCGATAATAAGGAATAGAAAGAAGGAGAAGGGGGAAAGGAGAAAGGAGAAGGACGAAATTGACTTCAAGCTTCCTGCTTTCCTAATTAAACCTTGAGCTTATTTCTTAGTCTAAATGATATATCAATGATTTGCTGTCTCAAAAGTATTCAGTTATTAATTGATGCTTTTGAGACGGCGCCTAAATCAAGTTACCATGAAAATCTCAAACCATATTTCCGTAAGTAAATCCGGATTTGTTTTTGACTCAAAAACCGGAGAATCTTTTTCACTGAATAATACCGGTCGCGAAATTCTTGAATTACTCATTGAAGGTAGATCTGAAGATGAAATCAAAGAATACATCCTTTACAAATACGATGTTCAGGAAACTACATTCTTAAGACATTTAGATGACTACATGCAAATGCTCATGCATTTTAATATGACGGATAAAGAATAGCGCCATGCCTGAAAAATTAAAAATCACCATTGCGGTTACCGGGTTAAACAATACCGATAACCCCGGCCCCGGAATCCCTGTGATAAGAGGAATCAGGGAGTCGGAGCTGATAGATGCACGAATTATCGGTTTGGCTTACGAAAATCTTGAACCCGGTATTTATTTAAAAGATTTGGTTGACACTACCTATATGATTCCTTATCCTTCAGTAGGAAAAGAAGCATATATGGAGAGGATTCTTGAAATACACAAAGAGGATCCGATTGATATGATTATTCCGAATTTAGATGCAGAGCTATTTACTTTTATCAAGCTTGAGCATATTCTGGAAGCCAACAATATCAAGACTTTCTTACCTACAGAAAAACAACTGGAGGAAAGAAATAAAGGCAATCTGGAAACTTATGGCAAAAAGTATAATATCAAAGTACCTAAAGGTCTTTCCATAACTTCATACAACGATATTCATCGTTTAAAAGATGATTTTGAATATCCGATATTGGTAAAAGGAAAGTTTTATGATGCCTATGTGGCTTATAACGAAGAACAGGTTACCAATGCCTATAACAAACTTAGTGCTAAATGGGGATTGCCCATCATTATTCAGGAGTTTGTAAAGGGTACCGAAGTAAATGTGGTTGCACTGGGTGATGGCAAGGGAAATACCATTGCTGCCGTACCAATGCGTAAACAATATATTACCGACAAAGGTAAAGCCTGGGGTGGAGTTACTTTAAATGATGATGAGCTGCTTAGCATTACTCAGAATTTAATCAGAGATACCCATTGGCGTGGTGGCATGGAACTGGAAATGATTAGAACCTCGAATAACGATTATTACTTAATTGAGATTAATCCACGCGTACCAGCCTGGGTTTATCTGGCTGTGGGGGCTGGACAAAACATACCTGAAGCATTGGTTCGTTTAACCATGGGAGAAAAGGTGGAACCTATGACAGCGTATGAAGTTGGTAAATTATTTATTCGTTATTCGTGGGATTTGATTGGCGATATGTCTGATCTTGAAAAGATATCCATTCACGGTAAATTCTAAAACAGAAAGTCATGCAAAAAGCACCATACGAAAAACCGGTTATTAATAGAATCAGTGCCGGAGTTCCTGACAAATTCGGAATGAAATCGACCATACAACCCATTACCGAAATTGATAATGTTGGGGTTAAAGATTTGATACAGCAATATGGTTCTCCGCTTTATGTTTTGTCGGAAAAAACCATTCGCGATACCTATAAAAAGGCTGTTGCGGCATTTGAAACTCGTTACGCAAAAGTACAGTTTGCCTGGTCGTACAAAACTAATTACCTCAATGCGGTTTGTAAAATTTACCATCAGGAAGGTTCCTGGGCCGAGGTAGTTTCGGGCTTTGAATACGAAAAAGCCATTGCAAACGGGGTTCCCGGTAACAAAATCATCTTTAACGGACCCGATAAATCCAGAGAAGATTTAACCAAAGCCATTCAAAACAATTCATTGATTCATATTGATCATTTGGATGAGTTTTATGAAATAGCTTCTGTTACCAAAGAGCTTCAGTTGACTGCAAAAGTTGCCATCAGGGTAAATATGGATACTGGTATTTATCCTCAATGGTTTCGTTTTGGTTTCAACTACGAAAATGGAGAGGCATGGAATGTGCTCAACAAGATTATGCAAACACCGGGTTTTGAACTTATCGGATTACATACGCATATCGGAACCTATATAATGTCGCCACAGGCCTATGGAATAGCTACAAGTAAGCTAGCTCATCTTGTGGTAAGAGTTTTTCATAAGTACAATCACCATATTCAATATATTGATTTGGGAGGAGGTTTTGCATCTAAAAATACTTTAAAGGGAGCATATCTTCCGGGCTCAGACACCTGTCCTACTTTTGATGATTATGCCGAACATATTACAGAAGCCTTGCATCAGTCGGATATTCCATACGATCACATGCCTACTTTGTTTTTAGAAACTGGAAGGGCTTTGATTGATGATGCAGGATACTTGTTAGGATCGGTATTGGCCAACAAACGACTACCTGATGGCAGAAAATCTTTGATTATTGACATTGGCGTTAACTTGTTGTTTACCTCATTTTGGTACGAACACAATATTGTTCCGGCTTCATACACTCAACCTGATCTGGAGAATACTACTATCTATGGTCCGTTATGTATGAATATAGATGTGATTCGCGAAGCCATCAATTTTCCGGTGATGGACAAAGGTGATCATGTGGTGATTAAAAGAATTGGTGCCTACAATATGACACAGTGGCTGCAGTTTATCAACTATCGACCACGTATTGTATTGATTGATACCAATGGCAACACCCATATCGTTCGTGAACAAGAAACTCATGAAACCATGAACCAAATGGATCGTTTGCCGGATTATTTAAAGTAGCAAGGAGAAGGGAGAAAGGAAAAAGGAAAAAGGAGAAGGTAAACGAGATAGAGCGCAGAGAGTAGAGCATAGTGCTTTGTTTCGGATTAAACAGTCCTTCTCTTTAGAGCGAGACCCCCGGAATCAGCTGATGATCTAAAAAACAAGATGATGAAGTCGGAAAAAGCGCTGTTGTTTTAAGCCTTGAGGCACGAAAGGCAAGTTTCAGCCTTGTACTGGTTCAAGTTTGCAACTTGGACCACTATTTAAATCCTTTTTGCTTACATACGATTACATCATTTTCTAAAACAAATTATTAAGCGATAGAGTCACAAGATACAATCTTGCGACAGAAGTCGGGGCAGAAAAAAGTAACAAGATATTTATCAAATTAACAAATCAACGATTATACAATTCGACAATAAAAACAACAACCATGGAAAATAAACAAAAATTTAGCTGGAGAAGCTTTATCAGCTTTGGATTGCTATTCTCATTTTTAATCATATTTTTTACAGGAATCATATTATATCTGGCACCAGCAGGTCGCATAGCTAACTGGGTAAACTGGAAATTATTTGCGCTTTCAAAAGAAAACTGGCAAGCCTTGCATATCATCTTTTCGTTCCTGTTTGTAATTCTATCCATCTTTCATTTATTCTCCATCAACTGGAAAGTGTTTTTATCGTACATCAAAAGCAAAACATCCAGCGGATTAAATAAGAAAAAAGAGTTATGGGTATCCACGATCTTAACCATTCTGATATTTGTTGGAGTGCTTTATTCAGTCCCTCCGTTTAGTTCTGTTATTGATTTAGGTGAGAGTTTAACTCAATCGTGGGAAAAGAAAGTAGAAGCGGCTCCTATTCCTCATGCCGAGCTACTCACATTAATTGAGCTGTCGGATCAACTGGAAAACTTTAGTGTTGAAAAAATTGAAAACAAACTCACCGCCAACAACATTGCCTTTACCAGTACCGATCAAACTTTATCAGAGATAGCAAAAACAAACAACCTTACGCCTATGGAAGTTTATAACCTCATCACCAAAACTTCAATGACAGGAATGGCAGGTTCAGGCATTGGTAGAAAACCACTAGAGGAGGTTGCACAAGAAAATGGTAGGGATATCAACGAGATTTTAAACATCTTAAAGGAGAATAATATTGTTGCAACAAAAGATCAAACATTAAAGGATATTGCTGCAGAGAACGATATGGCGGCTAAGGATATTTTTGAGTTGATAAAATAGGGTTTGCACGGAACAAGGAACAGGGAGAAAGGAACAGAATAGAGCGTAGAGAATAAAGCATAGTGTTTTGTTTAGGTTGAAATAGACTTTCTCTTGTAACTGGGAACCCCGGCATCAGCTGGTGAGCCAAAAAACAAGATGCTGAAGTCGGAAAAAGCGCTGTTGTTTGAAGCCTTGAGGCACGAAAGGCAAGTTTCAGCGCTTTCGACGGAAGCACCGTAGTTTTTTGAGTGAGGCAGATGCAGCCGGCGGACTTTTTGTTTCCTTTTTTGACTGTAGAATTAAGCGAAGCGAATCATGAGCTCCATTGAAAGCTTGCTTGCGAATAAAAAAGGAAAAGCCCAGCGGCTTGAGCTACGAAATGGGAATAAAAATAAGACAGGATGAACAGGATTGACAGAATATTTTGTTTCTTCCTGAAACATCTCATCTTGAGACCGGGAGCTGTGGCATAATTTCTCCTCCTTACAAAGGAGGAGAAATGTTTCCGTTGCTGGAGTAACAATTTTAATTGAAAGACTCTGATTTTATCGAATATTAAAGAAAAAACAAGGCAAGAGCTAAAAGAGGTTCCCAAAATTCAGACAGGAACTCATGAATGCCCAGCAGGAATACAGCATCATCGATCAGGAACTCAAGAACGTTCGTAAGGAATACAAGAATGGTCATAAAGAATGCAAAATGCCTTTCGGGAAAAATAAATCAATAGTTAAAAGTAGAAAACTGTTCGTGTTTTAAGGAGAAAGTTTAAAGAATTACCGACAAATGTTGACTGAAAACTAAAAACTAAGTACCAGGAACATTAAACCTTCTGTATTCATTAACATCTAATAAATAAGAAGCTTCATAAATAATGAAGAACATTTTAAAAAATAGGGTAACAATAGATCAGGTAAAATATTTTACCGATAGCTTGTTGAATAGTTATTCTCAAATATTCTTTTCAACACATAAATTATTTGCAATACTCATTTTAGCGGTCACATTTATTGATTTTTATACCGGATTGGTTGGTTTTATTGCGGTATTCACAACCTCGGTTGCAGCCTTTGCTTTAAATCTCGATAAATCAACCATTGCCAAAGGATTATTCGGTTTTAACAGTCTGCTGGTAGGTTTGGGTTTGGGAATGTACTATGCTTTAAACTGGCATCTTGCACTCATAGTGATTTTAGCCGGAATATTTTCCTTGTTTATCTCAGTTTCGATGCAAGGAGTAATCGGAAAATATCATCTCCCCTATTTAAGTGTTCCTTTTTTAATTGGCATCTGGACTTTCACCTTGGCCACAAAGCATTTTGAAGCTTTGGGTATTAGTGAGCGTGGAATTTACACTATGAATGAGCTTTATGTGGTTGGAGGACACAATCTGGTTAAAATATATGAGTATTTTAATGCGGCATCTCTCCCACCTGTATTAAAATCTTACTTTGTTTCGTTGAGTGCCATCCTGTTTCAATACAATGTTTTAGCCGGAATCATACTTTCTATTGGTCTGGTTCTTTTTAGCAGGATTGCATTTTCGTTATCTCTGTTGGGATTTGCCATTGCTTACACTTTTTACAACCTCATCGATGCCAATATTACTTTAATTGAATACAGTTATATTGGTTTTAACTATATCCTTACAGCTATTGCCATTGGAGGATTCTTCCTGATTCCTTCTACCCGATCGTATTTTAGTGTTGCGGTTTTGGTTCCTTTGGTGGCCATTCTTTCCATTAGTTTAAGCACTATATTTTTGTATTTCCATCTGGCTATTTACTCCTTGCCTTTTAATGCCATGGTATTACTGTTTTTGTATGTGCTTAAATACCGGATGGATTACTCGCCTAAGCTAACGGAGGTGTATTATCAGTTTAATTCGCCCGAAAAAAACCTGTATACTTTTGTGAATTACGAACAGAGATTTCAGTTTAAGAATTACAAAAATATCCAACTGCCATTTATTGGAATCTGGAATGTTTCACAAGGTCATGATGGTGAATATACACACCAAAATCAATGGCGCCATGCATGGGATTTTGTGATTAACGATGCCGATGGCAAACAGTTTAAAAACGATGGCTATGTGGTTGAAGATTATTATTGCTATAACAAACCCGTTGCTGCCTGCGGCGAAGGAATTGTAGAAGAGATAGTCAATAATATTGACGACAACCTGATTGGCGATGTAAATCTGGAACACAACTGGGGTAATACCATTATCATTAAGCATGATGATGATGTGTATTCAAAGGTGAGTCACCTGAAAAAAGGAACCATCACCGTAACTAAAGGCGATGCTGTAAAAGCAGGACAGATTATTGCCAAATGCGGTAACTCCGGACGATCTCCTTATCCTCATTTGCACTTTCAAATCCAGGAACACCCTTATATCGGTGCTGCAACCATTAATTATCCTGTCAATAACTATTTAAAGTACGAGGATAATAAGAGTTTGATTCAATCGCTGCAAATTCCGGTTAAAGATGACAGAATCTCGAATACAGAAACCAATGCAATGGTGAGTCAGGCCTATCATTTTGTTCCGGGACAGCTATTCTTCTTTGAGGTTTCAGAAGATGAGAAAACTGAAAAAGTGGAATGGGAAGTAAAAATCAATTCAGTAAATGAGACATATCTGCACTGCCATAAAACCGGAGCCAAAGCCTTTTTCGATACCAATGGAAACCAGTTTTATTTTACCCAATACGAAGGTTCAAAAGATAACCTGTTGTACTTTTTCTATTTAGGAAACTTCAAAATTCAAAAGAGTTTTTATCAGGATCATGTATTGCACGATAATATACCACTACATATCAGTTTCCCAATGAAACACTTGTGGTGGCACGATTTTATGGCACCTTTTATTCAGATTGCGCACTCAAAATACGCTATTCATTACAAAAAGAGCAACGATCTGTTTAATCCTACTGAAATAGAATTGTATTCTGAAATGGAGAATTCAATTTTTAATAAGCGTATTGAAAAAATCACTTTCAATATTAAGATTCAAGGTAAAGGTTTAGAAGAGTTTTCGATTCATACCAATGAAAAGAATATCACTCTTCATAGAGTTTATACTTATGTATGACAAGGAAAATGGAACATGGAACAGGCAGAAGGGAAAAAGGAAAAGAGCATAGAGCTTAGCCCATTCGCTGCCGAACGATTTCATCGTGTGGTTCTATAAAATAGATTAACCATTTGCTGCCTCATCGTGTGGTTCTAAAAAATAGATTAACCTATGATTCATATCAATATGAAACGAACATGTAAATTTGATTATCCAAGTTCTCACACAAGAGGATGAATTACGAAGTATTCATGATCACCTTTGAATGTAAAATAAGTGAATAATAAATTTATTTGTGAGTTCCATGTGGCCATTAAAAGAAAAAATAAACACATGAAAACTAAAAAACTGACATATAAAATCATTGCATTTCTTCTAATCATTGGAGCATCATTAACACATGCCCAAAGCAAAGAAGAATATGCAAAATCCGACTCGCTAACGTATGCAACATACCTTAGCGGCGACTGGAACAAGCTGATTAAGGAATGCAAGGAGACTATCGATGCAAACATTGATTTCTATTATTTACGAATGCGTATTGCGTGGGCTCATTTTCAAAAACAACAATATCGATTTGCCATTCAACATTATCGAAAAGCTTTGGAATTTGTACCGGATGATCCTTATGCCTTGATGTATTTAATGTATGCCTACGAATATTCTGGTCGATCATACGATGCGCAAGCGACTTCAGCAAAGCTGGATTCGTTAAACAATACAGTATTGTACAACAGATACAAAAACGGATTGGTTGGAGCAGGATTATTCTTCACTTACAACTCAGGTAATCCCGACAATACGCAAATCAACATGGATCCTCATCTCGATACTGATGGCATACTAAAAACAACAAATAATTATATCATCACTTCGGCTTATTTAGGACATAGAATCGCCAGAAACATCATCCTTCATCATAATCTGTCCTTCTTAAAAAAGAACGAACATAGTTTTATTACCTATGATGGAAGTTTATACGAGCAGGAAAAACAAAACCTGAATCAATGGAATTACAATGCCCAATTACAGTTCAGAATTGCCAATGGATTCAATGTCATTCCTGTATTTAACCATGTATATTTTAAAATACCATCCAATGTTTCGGGATATGCCGATTATACTGAGTCCTCAGATATTTATGGAGGTATCATCACCAAAGACTTTAGCTTTTTTAAGCTGGGCGTTTCATTCACCACAGGTAAAATGAACATGGCCAATCAAAATCAATTGGGGACTCACTTTGCACTGTTCCCTAATGGAAACTTAAACATCTATTATGGCTTTGATGGATATTTTCAGAATCAGGAAGTTCAGGGAGTTTCGTTATCCAACTTTGTTCACAGACACCTCATCGGTTTTAAAGTCAGCAATTACTGGTGGATGGAAGCCTCAGGCACCTTTCCAAAGCTTCATAATTTCTATGATACATCAACAGGTGGATTATGGAATGGATTGGAAGGAACCAAAGACCTTTATAACCTGACTCAGATATTTTTGATTAAGAATTCGCATGTTCAACTGATTCTAAATACCGGAATCTTTAATTCGGAGTCGGTTTTTGTACCAACAGATGATATCACAAACCGACAAAACCAACAATCGTATTTAAACTTTAATGTTACGGGAGGAATAGTATGGAAACTTTAAGAACAATTAAACTTTGCAAGAAAATGCCAAAGTCAAAATATGTTGTAATTATATTTTTGCTTTCAATTACAATATCAGTAAACGCTCAGGATGCACATTACAAAGCACTATCCGAGGCCTTTAGTGTAAGTTATACAAAGGAAGCTGCCAAAGATTTTTCAGGAGCTATTGAAGCTTTAAATAAAGTGTATGAAGAGGATTCGTACGAAATTAATTTACGCATGGGATGGCTCAATTATTTAAACGGATTGCATGTAGAAGCCATCAAGTTTTATAAACAAGCCATTAAACTAAAACCCTTTGCCATTGAACCAAAGTTTGGAATTTGTTATCCCTTAAATGCATCCAATAACGTAACAGAGTTGATCAATTATTACAATCAAATCCTTGAAATTGCACCCAACAACACCTATGCGCTCTATCAACTGGGATTAGTTTATTTCAACCTGAAACAATTTGAAAAAGCAGATAAGCTTTTTGGTAAGGTAGTCGATTTATTTCCTTTTGATTATGACGGATTAATCATGCTGGCCCATACCAGTTTCCACCTAAAAAAAGTCCGCGAAGCCAAAGTATTATATCATAAGGTTCTTCTTTATAATCCGGGAGATAAAGCAGCAATGGAAAGCTTGAAGTTACTGGAGTAATATGGAAAAGGGAGAAAGGAACATGGAAAAGGGAACAAGAGAAATTTAGACAGGATTTTCAGGATTTTATGTTTCATTCTGAAATATATCTTATTGAGAATGGGAGTTGTAGAATAATTTCTCCTCCTTCCAAAGGAGGAGTACCCGAAGCATGAGGGGGAGGTGGTTTTTAATACTATAATTCCTATTATATTTTTTGGTCTACAACCACCTCCCGGTTCGTTCCTCACCGTACTCCTCCTTGAAAAAAGGAGGAGAAATGTTTCCGTTGGTGGAGATATATTTTAATTGATAATAACTCCTATGCTGGTTCAAGTTTGTAACTTGGACCTTTATTTAAAACTTTTATGCTAATGCTAGAATTCATCATATTTAATAAATAATACATTATATCCTCAATTACTATTTTATTATAAAATAAATACTTTTGTCTATTATCTAATGTCTCTTATCTATAAATCTCATGCTCATCGCCTGCGCTCATACACTTTCAGAATCATTAAACTTAAAAAAGAACATCGAAAATATTGAAAAGTATTTGAAGCTGTTCGAACAAAATAAGGTAAGCTATGCCTTATTCCCGGAGATGAGTGTATCCGGTTATTTTAATTCTGAGGAAGAGTTAAGAGAGTACAAAAAACAATATGAAGGTCTGATGAAAAGTATGTTTTCCTTATCAGAAAAATACTCTTTTTATTTTGCAGTCGGAATGCCTGTTCGCCACAATAACAAATGGTATATTGCTCAGGTTATTTTTAATGATGGAAACATTGTTGGCCAACATTTCAAAACCCATTTATCAGAAAATGAAAAACGAGTATTCTTCGAAGGCAATGATTTAAATACTTTTGATATCAACGAGTGCAAAACTGGCTTTCAAATTTGTCTGGAGAGTCACTTTCCGGAATTAAGCAGTATTCTTCAACAAAAGGAAGCTCAAATCATATCCGTTCCTTTTGCTTCACCCCGAGAAACACCAGAAGAAAAACTTAAACGTATAGGAGCAATGTTGCAAACAAGAGCTTACGACAACTGTTCTTTTATAATGGCCTGCAACACATGCGGCACATCAAAAAACGGAAAACCCTATGCAGGTTTTTCCCTAATCATTTCCCCCAGAGGTAAAATAATCACCTCAAAAAAAGGATATCAGCAAGGTTACTGTATAGCCGAAATTGATTTAAATGAATTAAGCCAAATAAAAAACAGCAAAATGGGCTATTTCCCAGGATTTAAAAGAACAGATTGGATTCAATCCTTAATGTAATAATGAACACTGAGACGCTGAGTTTATTTAAAATGATGTTTTTTGTATTAGTATTTAAACCAGTAAGGATTTCCTAGATTTTTCACTATTTCATTTTAATATTTCTTTATAATAATTTAAACGTAAAGAAGAGTGATTAATATAAAAACTCCGTGTCTTTACATCTCTGTGTTAATATATTTTAATCCATGCTTCAAATTATTATAATTAATTTCAAGCCATGAAAATTAATTTTACTTTTGCATCTTCTTTATTGAAAATATACCAAAATCTTACCTGCTATGAATCCCAACCAAATCTTATACTATTAAAAGAAAAGTACCTTTGAACACATTTTGATTACCCAATGTTCAAAAAACGTAGAATAGCAAGTTTATATGATTGAAAAATATTTAAAGCAAAGCGAATTTACCGACTTTGAAGATTTAAAAGCCAATTACGAATTGGTGATCCCTGAGGATTTTAATTTTGCATACGATGTAGTTGATGGATGGGCTGCTGAAAACCCAGATAAAAGAGCTTTACTCTGGACTAATGATAAAGGCGAAAGTCGTTCCTATTCATTCAGTGAGCTAAAAGAGATAACCGACCGCACAGCTGGTTATTTTTCATCTCTTGGCATACAAAAAGGCGACATGGTTATGGCTATTTTAAAACGTCGTGCTGAGTTTTGGTTTACCATTATTGCGTTACATAAAATTGGAGCAGTAATTATTCCTGCCACCCACTTATTAACTTCAAAGGATATTATTTACCGGGCAAATGCAGCTACTATTAAAGCTATTATTTGCGATGGAGATGATATAATCCTGGATCATATACAAGGAGCAATGCCAGAATCTCCATCCATTGAAAAACTGATTTCAATAGGTCCGAAAATTCCGGAAGGATGGGAGGATTTTCAGGAAGGAATTAAGAATGCAAAACCATTTGAACGTCCGGTTTATCCAACCAAAAATGGTGATCCTTTGATTGTGAGTTTTACATCAGGAACAACAGGCGATCCAAAGATGGTGATTCTGGATAGTGTTTATCCTTTGGCACATATCGTTACTGCTAAGTATTGGCAAAACCTACACGAAGATAGTCTTCACCTGACCATAGCTGATACCGGATGGTTAAAAGCTGTATGGGGTAAGCTATACGGACAATGGCTTGTTGGCGCCAGTGTATTTGTTTACGATCACGAAAAATTTACACCGTCAGCTATTTTGGAGGTGCTATCTAAATATCAGGTAACCTCACTTTGTGCTCCTCCAACTATATTCCGCTTTTTAATTCGTGAAGATCTGTCTCAATACGATTTATCAGCATTGGAATGGTGTACTATTGCCGGAGAAGCATTAAATCCGGAGGTGTACGACAAGTTTTACAGTTTAACTGGAATTCGTTTACGAGAAGGCTACGGACAAAGTGAAACAACACTTACTGTATTTACTTCTCCATGGGTTACTCCAAAGCCGGGTTCAATGGGATTACCGAATCCACATTATAATATCGACCTGCTAACATCTGAAGGATTACCAGCTAAAGCAGGAGAACATGGTCAAATTGTTATTCGCTACGAAAAAAGCTATCCTACCGGACTTTTTAAAGGCTATTACAGAAATCAGCAACTGACGGATGAAGCTATGTCTGACGGTATTTATTATACCGGCGATTTAGCATGGAAAGATGAAGACGGATATTTCTGGTTTGTGGGTAGAGCTGACGATGTTATTAAGAGTTCAGGATATCGTATAGGACCATTTGAAGTAGAAAGTGCTTTAATGACACACCCTGATGTTGTAGAATGTGCCATTACAGGTGTTCCTGATGAAATAAGAGGTCAAGTTGTAAAGGCAACTGTGATATTAGCAAAAGAATGTAAACATAAAGCTGGACCTGATTTAGTAAAAGAATTGCAGGACCATGTTAAAACGGTGACCGCTCCTTACAAATACCCTCGTGTTATTGAATTTGTTGAGGAATTACCAAAAACGATCAGTGGAAAAATTCGTCGTGTTGAAATACGCAAACAGGATTTGAATTAAACTATAAGATTTGTAATTACCTCCCATAAGCATGTCTTTGGGGAGGTAATTTGAACCTAAAAAAGTAATTCTCTAGAAAAACAACTCTACTCCAATCTGGAAATCAGAATAAATATATTTTGGTAAAATAGTTACATCACCGTGCATTGTTCTTGCAATGTTCAATGCAGCAAAAGGTTGAACCATGATAGATTTAGACTGAAAATTAATACCTGTTCCAAACCTTAAACCTTCATTTAAGGTATGATAACCACTAAAATCAAAATAGGAAAACTTAGCTCCTATAGCCCCAAAAACAGAGTGACGACCACTACCTAAGGGAAAGTGTTTCTTTACATCAAAACCAGTTGAATATATTGTAAAAGTATTATTGTCGCCTAATATGCACCATTCTGATCCTGTTGTTATTTCAGCATTCAATGATAGATCCAGATTCCTTATTAAAATAAAGTTCAATGATACATTACCCCAAAAACCAGGGAATATACCACATTCAAACCCATATTCGTTTCGATCTTCTTCTTTCTTAAAATGGGTATTCAGGTAATGTTGATCATATAAAGAAAATCCAACTCCAAAACCTAGATAAAATGTATTACTATCTCTAAAGAAAAAATTATCTTTTTGCTGCTCTTGACCAAAAATCTGAGTAAAAAGAATCAGACCTAAAAATATGATTATGATCTTCGCTCTCATCTATTATTTGGTATAATGAATATATAAGTTACGAAGAATAATGATTTAGTTAAAGCAACCTTTTTACAAAAAGCAATATTGTAGAATGTATACTGTAAATACACAAAAACACTTATTTCACTGTAAACAAATAGCCTGTAGACATATAAGATTAAATATTAGAAGGAAAATATTGCCAAGGAAAGATATTATTGGATATTTATTTAATATTGAAAAAGCTGCCCTCATAAGTAGAGGACAGCTATAATGCATAATTAATTTTTAACTAATCGATAAGCCTTACTACCTACTTTAAGTATATAATATCCTGAAGTAAAACTTGATGTGCCAATTTGATTTACTCCAACAAAAATCTGTTGTTGAAAAACAATACTACCTGAAAGATTATAAATAGTAGCAATAGTATTTACTGGAGCGTTAATGTATATTTTTGTATCAAATTGGGTAGGATAAACTTCAAAATCATCTGTTATTATTTCCAAAACAGAAGTTGGCGTATAACTGTATGTTTCTCTGGAGTAATTAACATAAGAAGTGGAAAGTTCATCCCAGTTCTGAGTAATTCTTGTCATAATATTTGAAGTTCCATCCTGGTATGTAATATTATATAACTGCCCCCAATCCATTTGCCAGTTTTCATCTCCTGAATGACTTTCATTTTTTTCTTCAGTCAGATTTCCATTTGCATCGTAAGTTTCAGTAGATTTTGTCCCGTAGGTCAATACTCCACTTGTATAATCATTGGATATATAGTAACTCATTAATGCTGAAAAATAGTATTCCCAATAATATAACGAAAGCCAACTTGAGCCATCCCAATATTCTTCTAACTCTGTTTCCATATCAGAAGATTGTCCCCATGTCCATCTGTAATCATTTACCCATTCTGTATCCCATATTTGGTATGTTTCTATTGTTGTAACTGGCACTCCACCATTTGTTCCATCAGGATACTCTCCTACCATTTTTTCTGAATTTGTATAATTTGCATCGTCATTAATATCTCCGGAGCCATTATACTCCTGAAAAGTATATGTATATGGATAACTATTATCTACATGACTACTAGAATTCCATATATACCAACTTACGTCAACATATCGTCCTGACAATTCAAAATCAGTTCCATTATGAGTGTATTCAAAAGCTCCATTCAATACATCACTGGCATTATAAAACCATTCTGTTTTTGATTTAGGAACCCATGCACCTCCTTCTCTTTCATAATAGGTTTCTGAAGTAAGTAAATCTCCTGTATATACATAGTCTGTCTTATATCCCGACTGCTCTATCCAACCGGAACCTTGAACATACATTGAGGATATTTCAGAAATTATGTTATCATCAGAATCATATACCAAATCATATTTAAATCCACTAATTACAGTCCAATTACTGCCATCCCAAGAAGATGCAGTCATTTCAATTAATTCACCATAATTATTATAAGTAAACGTCTGCTTGTAAGAGTCAGTTGTAATAATAGTTACCGTTCCATTGGAATTGGTTTCATATTCATAATACATTGTACTTTCAGTATACCATGCACCTCCATCCCATAACTCATAAAGGATACTAGTTGGCTGAAGATCGACTTGAGAGCTTTTTAAAAGACTATTTTCTTTTTTAATATGTTCTGTTTTTTTATGAGTGAACGGATTCACTTTTTTTGCTGATAGGCTAAAGCAAACAAAAAATGCAAATAGAAGAGTAATTGTCCTTTTCATAGTAGTAATTTTAAGTGAGTATATACCTGAGTCTAACAATTGAAAAGTACAAATTGTTGTCGTAAAAATCAATATAGAATATTGACCATCAATGTTTTAAAGTTCTCTTTTCGGAATGTAAAATACTTGAATAAATAACTATGTTAAATTAAAATACAATTCTTATGTGATGTAGATTGGTGTATCAAAGAGAGTATATTAAAAGATTCTTTCAAATAAAGAAGAAACCAACTTGAAACAGCAAAAACTTTGTTCTCTAAATAAGTATTTTATCCTATTCATCTAAATTAGATTTATGATTGTCTTAATTAAAAATTCTTGATATTTAAAAACTTTCATTACTTTGGCGCATTAAGACTCCCCTTTATTTATTAAAGAGAAAATACTATTAAAATGAACTCAATTTTAAACAGAAACTTATTTTTTGTAAAAGAGCATGTTGGTATGTTTAAAGCTGCTAACAATTATGACATCTATAATCCGGAGAATCAAGATATGATGATGACTTGTCGTGAGGAAAACTTAGGTTTTTTCACTAAGCTATTGAGATTTACAGATTATAAAAGGATGACACCTTTTAATATTGAGATTAAAACATCAGCTGGAGAAAAAGTATTAACGGTAAAAAGAGGTGTTGCTTTTTTCGTTTCTAAGGTTGAAGTATTTGATGAAAGCGATAAATTAGTAGGTACTTTCCAACAAAAATTCTTTTCAATTGGAGGTAAGTTTAATCTTTTTGATGCCAACGAAAATATGCTTTGTACATTAAAAGGGAAATGGACCAGTTGGGATTTTAGATTCATAAAAGATGAAATAGAATTTGCTCATGTAAGTAAAAAGTGGGCAGGAATTGGCAAAGAACTCTTCACAACTGCAGATAATTACATGCTAGAAATTGATCAACGTGTACCGGAAGATAGTCCGATTAGAATTATGATTCTTGCAGCTGTAATGTGTATTGATATGGTTTTAAAAGAATAGAAACATACTTTTCTTAAAAATATAAAGAGTCAGAAATCAGTATCCTGTATAGCATTTCTGACTCTTTTTATTTCCATTTATTAAGCAATTTATAACATTTCTTAAAACCATTTAATCAAACAAATTCTTAGTTTAGGAGTTTATTGTTTAACAGCATTAAATATTAGCATATGTCAGGTCACCATCATCACGATCATCATCATAAAAAGCATGAGAAGAAGACTCTTTGGGTTGTCTTATTGACTGCAATTACAATGGGTGTAGAGATATTATTTGGTATAACAACCAAATCAATGGCTTTACTGGCAGATGGTATACATATGGGCTCTCATGTTTTGGCGATTGGTTTAAGTTGGTTGGCCTATGTTATTGTAAGAAAAGTATCCAACAGCGAAAAATACAATGGTGACTCTAATAAAATACTTTCCCTGTCGGGATATAGCAGTGGTTTAATCTTATTAATATTTGCTTTTTTTATATTAATTGAAGCGTTCCATCGTTTTATAAATCCGGAAGTGATTATCTATAAAGATGCCATCTTAGTAGCTATCATTGGATTGGTTATAAATATTGCCAGTGCTTTTTTACTACATCACGACCACGAGCATTCTGATCATAATATCAGGGCTGCATATTTACATGTTATTGCAGATGCACTGACCAGTGTGTCGGCTATCGTAGGATTAATTGTTGCCATGGTTTGGGATATTGCATTTATCGATCCTATTGTTGCTATCCTTAGTTCAATAGTCATTATTAAATGGTCAGTAGGCTTATTGAAAGACAGTGGAAAAGTTCTGCTTGATATGGAAAATAAAGAATAAACACCATATTTAAAATTGAAAGGGACAATCTCTTTGTTGAATAATACAGTCAAAATTTCTGATTTTTTTTAGTAAATTGCTCTGGCCTAAAATTACAAACCCAGAGAAAACTTACTGATGGAACCTGACAATGACCTTATTAAACAACTTGAAAAGCGACTTGAGTCACTGATTAAGAAGCAGCAAGATTTTAATATTGAGATAAACTCATTAAAAACTGAATTAAACCTTCTAAAAAGCAGTAGGCAGCAATCACAACCTATTGCTAAAAAAGAGGTTAAAAGTTCATCTACTACAATTAATGACAGATATTCTATTTCTTCTGAAAGAGAGGTTAAAGCAAGAAAAACACCATCTCATAATGAAGGTAATCTTATTTCAGGGTTAGAAACAAAAATTAAAAAAGCCAGCAGTAAAAATAATCTAGAAAAGTTCATTGGTGAAAACCTGATGAACAAAATAGGTATTGTTATAACAATTATTGGTTTGGCAATTGGCACAAAATATTCCATCGAGCATGATTTAATAAGTCCGTTAACACGAATAATAACAGGTTATGCATTTGGAATTGCATTATTATTAATTGGAATTAAGCTACGACCAAAGTATAAAAATTATAGTGCAGTATTAGTTAGCGGGGCAATGGCAACCATGTACTTTATTACATTTTCTGCTTATAATTTTTATGAGCTAATTTCTTTATATGTCACATTTGGTTTAATGGTTATCTTTACCGTTTTCACTGTTTTAGCTGCCTTATCTTATAATCTTCAAGTCATTGCTCACATTGGATTGGTTGGAGCGTATGCCATTCCTTTTTTACTAAGTAATAACAGTGGAAATGTACAGGTTCTTTTTGCCTACATGGCAGTAATCAATGGTGGTATACTATTTATCTCATTTAAGAAATATTGGAAGCAACTTTTTTATGTTGCATTTTCAATAACATGGTTAATATACTTAGCGTGGTTTATACCTGATTATTCAGTTAATAATCATTTTGGAGTGGCTCTTATGTTTGCCTCCATATTCTTTATTTCATTTTATGTTACATTTTTAAGTTATAAGCTGATTAAGAATGAAACATTTAATAAAACCGACATAATACTGCTCCTCACAAACTCATTTATTTATTACGGATTAGGTTACGGTATTATAGAAAGTAACACAAAATATGAATCCTTACTTGGCTTATTTACACTTTGTAATGCCATCATTCATTTTATTGTAGGCTATACGGTATTTAAACAAAAACTAGCAGATAAAAATTTATTTTATGTTATCATTGGATTAGTACTGGTTTTTATCACTACAGCTATACCTGTACAGTTAGAAGGGAACTGGGTTACATTACTATGGGCAGGACAAGCGGCAACTCTATTTTGCATAGGAAGATCAAAGAAAATAAACTTTTATGAATTGATTTCCTACCCAATTATTATTCTGGCCTTTTTTAGTTTATTGCAAGATTGGATTGTTGATTATTCTCCAGCTTATTATGAAACAGACGATAGAATTGCCATCATTTTTAATATTAATTTTTTAAGCTCTGTATTATTTATCGGAGCATGTGCTTTAATGCAGTTTTATAATAATAAATACTCTAACTCAGAAACCAAGTATCCTAAAATAACCAACTTTGTAAATTACTTAATTCCTTCAATTCTAATATTTTCGATCTACTATAGCTTAAGAATGGAAATCGCACAATATTGGAATCAGGCTCTTGTTGACAGTAAAATATCTTATACTCCCGAAGGAGAAACATATGCCAGCTTTCATAAAGATTATAATCTTGAAAAGTTTAAAATTATATGGTTATATAATTACACATTTATATTCCTTTCTGGCTTATCATTTTTAAATATATTTAAAATTAAGCGAAAAAGTCTGGGTTACAGTTTAATTGGAATTAGTATCCTCGCAATAATATTATTCTTATCAGAAGGCATCGTAACTTTAGGCGAGCTTAGGGATAGTTATGTTGAACAAACATTAGCCAGCTTTTACAAACGTGGTTTTTCATGTATTACAATACGTTATTCTGGTATTGTATTGCTGGCATTATTGGTTTATTCATGTTTAAAATTACAACAAGAATTTCCTCTTGATGAAAAACTCAAACAATATTTTGAGCTGTTTATACATGCTATTATACTAACGGTATTGAGTAATGAACTTATCACATGGCTTTCAATAAACCATGCTGAAGTAGCCTATAAAACAGGACTTAGTATTCTTTGGGGCGCATATTCATTGGCAATGATAATCATTGGTATTGTTCAGAAAAAACAATACTTGAGAATTGCTTCTATGATTATATTTGCAATTACCTTACTAAAATTATTCTATTACGATTTAAGTAACCTTGGCACCCTTCAAAAAACTATTGTTTTTGTATCACTGGGAGTATTATTATTAATCATATCGTTCTTATACAATAAATATAAAAACATCATTAATGAATAAAATCAAACCTATCACTTTTATTTCATTGATGCTCCTTTTGTCTGCACAATTATGGGCAAAGATGGAAGATTATGAATATAAAAGACCTCTAACAAATATTACAGAAGGGTGGCACTCTGTTGTTTTACCCAATGATATTTTTGGCAAAACGCAACAAAGCTTAAATGACATCAGAATAATAGGTATCACTAATACCAATGACACTATTGAAGCACCATATATTCTTAAGGTCAATGGTCCCAAAAAATCTTATTTTGAATATCCATTTGATCTAATAAACCGTGTTAAAAAGGGAAACACCTTCTATTTCACTTTTAAAACCGAAGATTTAAAAGCCATCAATAACATAAAGCTGGACTTTAAAAACGAGAACTTTGATTGGCATATTAAACTACTAGGCAGTAATAATCAGAATAACTGGTTTACAATAGTCGATAATTACAGAATACTTTCTATTCAGAACAATGAGATTGAATATAAATATTCCAATATCAGCTTTATAACTACACAGTATAAATACTATCAGTTAGAAATCCCATCTTCAGAAACTCCTATTTTAGAAAATGCCAAACTAATTCAGCAATCAGAAGAAAATGGTATTTCTGATACAATTTCAATTAACAATTCATTGCTGACGATAACTACAAAAAATCTTAAAACAGAAATAAATGTAAAACTCCCGGAATACATTAGAGCTTCAGGAATAGCAATTGATATTCTGAATAACTTTGATTACTATAGAGATATAACTATTAAATATATAAAAGACAGTATCAAAACAGAAACAGGCTTACTTTATGAAACTGAATTATTATCAAACAGCAATATAAACTCACTTGAACATAACTATTTTCCAATTAAGAGCACTAACCTTAACAACCTAATTATTAGCATTAAAAACGACCACAATCAACCATTAGATATTGATAATATTAAGATCATATGTCACCAGCACATCTTAGTTACTCGATTTACTCAAGAAGCAAATTACTATTTATGTTATGGCAAAAAATGGGCTGGCAAACCAAAATACGATATTGAAAAATTTACTAGTCAAATTCCGACAGAACTTCTTCCTGTAAAAATTGGACAGGAGGAGAGAATTAGAAAGTTGCCTAAAAATCAACCTAAATCCTTATTTAATAAGTATTGGTTATGGGGTATCATGATCCTGATAATCGTTTTACTTGGTTGGTCTTCGAAACAGTTAATTAATAAAACAAAAGAATAAATGCACAAATACCTTATCCTTATCCTATTATCAATCCACCTATCCTGCTATTGTCAAAACAATGATTCTGAAGTATTAAATTACAATACAATTGTAAATTTTGATGGCAAAAATATTAATAACACATATGAATATGAAATAAAGATTAACAATGGAGCAGGCACAAAAAACGCAGAAGTTGAAATATACTATCAGCTAAAAAATCCGCCTAAAAACCTCACTGCTGAAATCTATGATATATTTGGAAATAAAGTTCGTTCTTTAAAGAAGAAAGAAATTGTTGTCAGAACTCCATGGAGTGAAGGAAATTTCCATACAGATCATCGAGTACAAACATTTAAACTAATTCATAATCAATTTCCCTATATAATTAAATACAGTTATACTGAAGAAGAAAACGACTATTTATCAATTGCACAATGGGCTCCTATTGTTAATCCTGATATAAAAACTGTCAATGCAAAGCTGGTTGTTAATGTTCCTCATAATACACAGCTAAATATTTATCAGCAACAACTTGATTCTGCTAGAATAGAAACCATCGAAGAATTAGATACTTACACATGGGAGGTAAAAAACTACACATGTTCTGATTATGAAAGCTATTCTCCTCATTTTAGCAATATCACGCCAATGGTAAATATAATGCCAGATTTATTTCATTACGGAATAGATGGGCATGGAAAAACCTGGAAAGAATTTGGAGATTGGAAAGCTAATCTCATTAAAGATCTTGATAAATTAACTTCTGTAGAAATAAATAAAGTACATCAATTAACTGATACAATTTCAAATACAATTGAAAAAATAAAAGTGCTTTATCATTATATGCAAGATAATACCAGATATATCAATATTTCAATTGATAAAGGCGGCTTAATTCCATACCCCGCTACTTATGTGTGCATAAATCGTTTTGGTGACTGCAAAGCTTTATCAAATTACATGAAAGCTTTACTTAATGAGATAAATATTGAAGCTTTTTATACAACAATCTATTCAGGTTTAAAACCAGCTAAAGTCAATCCCGATTTTCCTTCTCATCAATCAAATCACATTATTTTATGTATTCCTGTAAATAATGATTCAATATGGTTAGAGTGTACTGATAAGTCTTCTCCTTTTAACTATTTAAATTCGTATACCCAAGATCGTTATGCATTAACTATTCAACAAAACAAAAGTAAACTGGTAAAAACACCTAAACACGATATTGATAAAGCTATAGAATCATATACTACCCGCGTAAAAATTGACGATAATAATAATGTCACATTCAATTGTGTGGCAAAAGTTTATGGAAATGAATTTGACAGATTAAAGTCCTTTGACACTCATCTATCAAATAAAGATAAGGAGCAATATATTGATCACATGGGGTTAATTCACAAAGCTGATATTTCAGAATTTAATATTGAACGCCCCAATAGAGACTCAACCTGGTTAACTTTAGAGCTAAGTGGAAGTGCCCAGTCTATAACAGAAAACTTAGGGTCAAGAGTTTTATTGCAACCATTTAAATCCATAAAGCACCATCTTGAATTACCCGAAAAAAGAGTAAATGATGTATTTGTATATTATCCGATTAATAATTGTGATACCCTGATCTATGAATTTCCACAAAAGATAAATGAAGTGAAAGGAATCTCAAACATAACCATTAATTCAAGCTTCGGTACTTATACAAGATCATTCTCTATTAAAAATAACAAGCTCATCATATCCAGAACATTCATACTTAAACAAGGATTTTATTCCAAATCAGAATATAAAGATTTCTATGATTTCTATACTAAGTCAGCCAGTCTGGATAATCAAAAATTAATGATCAATTAAATTAAAACTAATAATAAAATCAATCAAGAATTATGAAAAAAAAGTGGTTTCTACTAATTTTAATACTGGTTATAACTTCATTGAACATTAAGGCTCAAAGGCCTCCTGAAGAGTTTGGTGCAGATATGTACATTGAGAAATGTGAATTTGAACCAGATGCTCCTGCTGTTGTACTATTTGATAAAGGCGAAGTTCATTTTGTCAGAAATGAAGGTGGTTTTGACATAAGATATAAAAGACACAAAAGGGTTAAAATATTTAAAGAAGCAGCATTTGATCAAGCAGAAATAGAAATACCTCTTTACATTGGAGACCAAGCCATTGAAGTTGTAGAAGATATTAAAGCGACAACATACTATTATGATGGTAAAATAATAGAACAAACAGAATTAGATCCCGGTCAGATTTTTAAAGAACCTATAAACAAATTCTGGTATCAGAAAAAGTTTGCAATGCCAAATCTAAAAGAAGGTTGCATCATTGACTATAGCTACACCGTAATTTCTCCATTTATTTTCAATCTTCCTGACTGGGATTTTCAGTCTGACATTCCTACAATTTATAGTGAATATCAAACCAATATGATCCCATTCTACACCTATACTTATAGAGCACAAGGATTTAGCTCCTTTGATATTTTTGAAAGCAAGGAAGCCATGGGTATAGAAAGGCAGTTTATGAATCTGACTTTTAAAGATATGAATTACACTTTCGGACTAAAGAATATCCCATCCTTTACCGATGAAAGTTTTATCTCTTCAAGAGAAGATTATATTAAAAAAATAGACTTTCAATTGTCAGAAGTAAACTATCCTTCAGGTTATTCCAAGAAAGTTTTAACAACATGGCCTGCCTTAGCAAAAGACTTGATGGATCATGAAAATTTTGGAAAATATATTAAAAAATCCCAAAAGCTTGGAAGTAAGGAATTTTTGCACCTCCAAGGAAAAACGGATATGGAAAAGATTGAATCTGTTTTAGATTACATGAAACACAATTACAAGTATAATGGCAAAAACAGCTTCTCTGCCACACAAAGCATGAAAGAATTTACTACTCAAAAAACGGGTAACAGCGCCAATATAAATCTTATGGCACTTGGAATTTTACAAAGTCAGGGAGTAAACTGTAAACCCGTTATTATTAGTACCCGTAACCATGGCAAAGTTTACGAAAATTTTCCATCTGCAGACTTATTTAATGATGTTTTAATAATCGCTACTGTTGGAGAAAAAAAGCTAATTCTGGATGCCACCGATCCTTATTGCCCAACGAATCTTATACCTGCAAATTGCTGTAATGGTAAAGGCTTTATAATTGACGAAGAAAAAGAGCAGTGGGCTAATATTTATAACAATACACCTTCAAGGGATCTTATTGTTTTATATTATAACTACAATCCAGAAACTGGTATGCTGGAAGGAAATGCTAAGGTAAAAACTTCAGGTCACATTGCCATTGAAGAAAGAAAAAGTTATTCCGCCAAAGAAGATAAATTTATTGAGCAAATAAATTCAAATGGCTTAAAGGTAAATGATAAGATTACTATTACATCAGAAGAAAACAATGCAATATTTGATTATGAGTTTGCATTTACCAGTGAAGTGGACCAAATTGAAAATCAAATTATTTTTTCACCGTTAATGAAACTTCCGATTCAGGAAAATCCTTTTAAGCAAAAGAAGAGAGATTATAGTATTGATTTTATCTATCCTTTTGTAAGAGGATTTCAGGCTAATATAAAATTACCGGATGGTTACAAAATAGAAAAATTACCCTTAGATGCAATCAGAGACAGTAAAAACATTGCTTTTAACTATAAAATAATACTACAAGACGATAATACACTAATAATATCATCTAACTATCAAATTAAAAAACCTATTTATCCGGCATCGGCATATAATGAATTGAAATTATTTTATAAAACACTTACCGAGCAACTTAATCAAAGTATTGTGATCAGTAAAATGTAAAAGATTTCAATGGACTGACCTTAACTATTATTGCAATACTATTACAAGATTACCAATATATCTAAACAGAAAACGGCGTCCAATAAGGACGCCGTTTTTATATCATCAATAAAAATGATTAGTTCATTAACTCAGCTAATTTTTCTTCTAAAGCAGGTCCTCTTAAGTTCTTAGCAATAATTTTACCTTCTTTATCTAATAATAAAGTAAAAGGAATACCTTCAACACCATAAGTTTGAGCAATATCTCCTTTTGCATCAATAACATGATTCCAAACTAAACCATCTTCTTCAACAGCTTGTTTCCATGCTGCAGAATCTCTGTCTAAAGAAACACTTAATACGTCAAATCCTTTTGAATTAAAGGCTTTGTAAGCTTCTACAACATTTGGATTTTCTGAACGACAAGGTTTACACCAAGATGCCCAAAAGTCAACTAAAAGATATTTTCCTTTTAATGATGATAAAGAAATAGCTTCACCATTAATGCTTTCTAATGAAAAGTCCGGAGCAACAGCGCCAATTTCAGTAGCTTTTTTTGCATTTTCAGCTTTTTCCATATTCGTAAAAATATCCTTTAAGCTGGTCACATACATATGCTCTCCTAAATTAGCTTCAAACTGACTTACTAATTCTTTAAATTCATCAAAGTCTAAATCTCTGGCTGCCTGATTAGCTAAATAAGCACCTACAACATTACTTGTATTATCTTTTACAAACTTGATAAAGTAAGCTTTTTGCTCTTCAATCAATTCATTTGCCTCTACTTTTAAAGCTTCCATAGTTTCTTTTTCATTAGCCATCATAGCTTTTTGAAATTCTGACTGAAGCTCTTCTAATCTTGTTCTTCCTGGTAAATCTTTTACAAAGTTTGTAAAAATTTCATTTGTTGGAGAACCAGAAATTTCAGCATCTGTAATTTTATCTTTATCAGCAATATTAATATTAATATTTCCATTTTCTCCAAACAACATAACCGGAGTTTGAATATCATCAATAAATACTAAATACACCTGAGGCTCATCTTCACTACCTGTAAATGTAAAAGTACCTGCAGTAATCTGAGTAGTATCAATATTCGCTGGTCGACCGTTTTCTATTTTAGAAAGTATAGCTTGTCCTTCTTCTACACCTGCAATCGTTCCCGTAATTTTGTATTCCTTTTGCTGACATGCAACAAAAGATATGGCTAATAAAGCCACAAATAATAGTTGTTTCATTATTCGCATATTAAGTTATTTTCTTTTTTAATGGTCGTTATTAACCAGTTTTTGAATTTATTTAATGATATGATTAAAATACATATTTAATAGTTCCTGAGCAGCAGCAAAAGAACTCGTTTCTTCATTGGTAACTTTTTCTTCCAATACTTCTATTGCTTTTGAAATATCTTTGTTGTGATAAAAATTAGATTGTAATGCTTCATTAATTGATTCAAACATCCAATACTTTGACTGCTCACTCCTTCTCTTAATGAAATAACCATTATCTTTTGTTTTATCAGCATATTTCAATACCATATCCCATAAGTCCGCTACTCCTGTTTTCTTAAGAGCAGAACATGTCTTTACTTCAGGAATCCATCCTGACTTTGTTGGAGGGAAAAGATGTAATGCACTTGTATATTCAGCTTGAGCCATTGTTGCCCTCTTAATATTATTTCCATCAGCTTTATTAATAGCAATGGCATCAGCCATTTCCATAATACCTCTTTTGATACCCTGCAACTCATCTCCGGCTCCGGCTAACATAATCAACAAGAAGAAATCAACCATGGAATGCACTGCAGTTTCAGACTGACCTACTCCGACTGTTTCAATAAAAATAGTATCAAAACCTGCTGCTTCGCACAAAATAATTGTTTCTCGTGTTTTTCGTGCTACACCACCAAGGGAACCTGCAGATGGTGATGGACGGATATATGCGTTCTGTTCTGCAGATAATTCTTCCATACGGGTTTTATCTCCGAGAATACTACCTTTAGAACGTTCACTACTAGGATCTATTGCCAATACTGCTAATTTTCCTCCTTGATTAATAATGTGCATACCTAAAGCCTCAATTAAAGTACTTTTTCCTGCACCCGGAACTCCAGTAATCCCTAGTCGAAGAGAGTTTCCGGCAAAAGGAAGACACATTTCTATAATTTGTTGAGCTAGTTTTTGATGATCAGGTCGTGAACTTTCCACCAAAGTAACAGCCTGACTAAGCAACCTTATATCACCTTTTCTGATTCCATCAAAAAATTCATCAACAGAAGGTAATTTTCTTTTCTTTTGTAAAAAACGTTGAGCCGCTGCAGAATTTACAGTTTGAACATTTTCAACCCCTTTATTTACTACTAAATGTTTAAAATCCTCATGATTTTCAATATGATCATCGTGATTCATGCTTCTTTTTACTTTTTAAATTGATGCGAATTTACATTTTAATATGCACTTAACCCACATATTAAAGATTATAAATTCATATAAAAGTTTACTAATTTATGAAATAAAAAAGGAGTATCCTTTATGGTACTCCTTAATCAATATATTATATCTTTTTGAAATATTATCTTATTCCGGAACTGTAACTGTTCCTTGAATTCTTAAAAGTATATTACTAGCCAATGGATCATTGGTAATTACTGTAATCGATTTATTTTGACGACCAGACTTACCTCTTGAATTAAATTCTGCTGTAATAGATGTTTTTTCACCTGGTTCAATTACAGTTTTTTCAGGAGTAATAGCAGTACATCCACATGAAGCTTTTACTTTACGAATAATCAGGTTTGATTTACCTGTATTTGTAATATAGTAAGTATGCTTTGCTAATTCTCCCTGTTTAATTGAACCAAAATCAAAGATTTTATTATCTACATTAATTTTTGCAGCATTTGCCTTTTGGGCTTCAGTCCATGTATTAAAATCTTCCTGAATATTGGCATTTACGCTAATTCTGTTTTTGTAATCTACCTTTCCATTAAATGATACAAATATCTGATCATAAACAAAACCCCAGTCATTCTTTTTTGCAGCATCATAAGTTGCAACCAATTTTCCCTTTGCTCCTGGTGCAAGTGTTTCTGGTTCTGCTTTAATTGTTAAATGATCCGGAACTCTTTCAAAAGCTATTTTCACAGGCTCTTCTGAAGTATTAATGATTTCTACTTCTTCTGATTTTGTACCTTGAGGTTCAATTCGTGTAAAACTAATGTGTGTTGATTTTAACCTTATTGCACCTAATTCACGAGGATATTCATCCTCTAGTGTTTTAGGACGAGGTAAAACTTTTCCTGTAATTCTTAATACGGTATTAGGAGTTTCGGTATTAGCTGTTACAGTTATTGTTTTATTAAAATTTCCGGGACGGTTTGATGGATCAAAAGTAGCTTTAACATATCCTTTACCGCCAGGAGGAATTGGCTGCTTCGACCATTCCGGAGAAGTACATCCACAGCTTGCTCTTACATTATGTATAACGATAGGTTGTCCACCAGTATTTGTAAAATCAAACTGATATGAAACTTTTCCATTTTCTTCCTGAATTTCACCAAAATTATGAAGTGTTTCATTAAAAGAGAAAGATGGTTTGCTATTTTGAGCATCAACAGCTACAAAACATAAAAATGCAATTAAACCTAAAAATAAATTTTTCATCTGTTCAAATTTTGTTTTTAATTGTCAGATGGAACTCACCATGATTAAAAACCTTCTAGTTCGAGAAAGTTCCTTCAAGGCTCGTTTCATGCGTTTAAAATTTTCTTTTGTTGAATGGAACTCACATTAAAGTAAGAATCTAAGAAACACATCTTTAATGCTCATCTCATTTAGAATTATTTTGTCTTAATTAAATTATATTACCAAAAATGATACACAAAACTAATAAAACATATGGTTCTTCAGTTATAATTTTATTGCATTAACAAGTAATTAACTTCACGAAGAAATAAATATTCCACAAAAAAGACCAAACCCTATTTAGAAAAGTTCAAGCCAATGAATTTACTTGTGAATATTCCTACTACATTTTTAACTCCTAATATTTGTACTTATCTTTAATACCTATTATGTATTATTTTCAATAATTATAAATCAATATAAATATAGAAACCATTAACCTATTTAGAAATAATATATTTTATCTAAAAGTAAAAAAAATCATTTTATTCCAACCTTTTAATGATAACATTGTTATTTAAATGTTATAGCATTAAAAATATCGTGTAACTATAAATAAAAATTAAGATATGCAATACGATTTAGTTGTTCTGGGCAGTGGTCCAGGCGGTTATGTTGGAGCCATAAGAGCTTCACAATTAGGATTAAAAGTAGCAGTAGTTGAAAAAGCAGAACTAGGAGGAATATGTTTAAATTGGGGATGTATCCCAACTAAATCTTTATTAAAGAGTGCATCTGTTTATGAATATCTGCAACATGCCGAATCGTATGGAATTAAAATAGAAGGAAAAGCGGAACCTGATTTCGAAGCAATGGTTCAAAGAAGCCGGGGTGTTGCTGATGGTATGAGTAAAGGGATCCAATTTCTATTTAAGAAAAATAAGATTGATGTAATCAATGGATTTGGAAAATTAATCAACAATAAAACAGTTGAAGTTAAAAAGGAAGACGGTAGCACGGAACAAGTTTCTGCAAACCATATACTTTTAGCAACAGGTGCTCGCAGTAGAGAACTACCAAACTTACCGCAGGATGGAGTTAAAGTTATTGGTTACAGAAAAGCGCTTACACTTGAGAAACAACCTGAATCAATGATCGTTGTGGGTTCTGGTGCCATTGGTAGCGAATTTGCTTATTTCTATAATACAATTGGTACAAAAGTTACTTTGGTTGAATACTTACCAAACATTGTTCCTTTAGAAGATGAGGAAGTATCTAAACAATTAGGTCGTTCATTTAAAAAAGCTGGAATTGATGTAATGGTTTCTTCTGAAGTTCTAAGTGTGGATACATCTGGTGATAAGGTAAAAGCTGTCATCAAAACTAAAAAAGGAGAAGAAACTCACGAAGCAGACATCATTCTTTCGGCTGTTGGTATTTCGCCAAACATTGAAGGAATAGGATTAGAAGAAGTTGGTGTTGAAGTAGAAAAAGGTAAGATAAAAGTTGATGAATTCTACAGAACTTCAGTTGAAGGAATTTATGCAATTGGAGATATTGTTCCTGGACAAGCACTGGCACACGTTGCTTCTGCAGAAGCAATTCTATGTGTTGAAAAAATAGCAGGACATTCTCCTGAACCATTAAATTATGGAAACATTCCTGGATGTACCTATACATCTCCAGAGGTTGCTTCTGTAGGTATGACTGAGAAAGCAGCAAAAGATGCTGGATATGAGTTAAAAATAGGTAAGTTCCCATTCTCTGCATCAGGCAAAGCAAGTGCAGCCGGTCATAAAGATGGTTTTGTAAAACTAATTTTTGACGCTAAATACGGAGAACTACTTGGTGCTCATTTAATTGGAGCAAATGTTACAGAAATGATTGCAGAATTGGTTGTTGCTAAAAAGCTTGAAACAACAGGTCATGAAATTATTAAATCTGTTCACCCTCACCCTACAATGTCAGAAGCTATTATGGAAGCAGCAGCTGCTGCTTATGATGAAGTAATTCATATTTAAATAGATAACTCTCAATACTCAAAGAGGTTGTAATTTATTTTACAGCCTCTTTTTGTTTTTGAAAGCTAATCCTTAATATTATTGTACATAAACAAATACATCTATACAGCAAATAGTGATACACTTTTGATTTTCAGATCACTAATTCATCAGATACGTATTATTATCCTGTTGCACCTTTTACTTTCCAAACACCATTTTCTTTTCTGACCATAAAAATAAACATATCATTCCAGATCCAATTGTCAGATCTTTGTTTACCCTCCTTTAATTTGCCACCTAAAAAAAAGTAATCAAGATCTGTAGTAATATAATAATCAGGCAGCTTTTTCCCGTGCAAACTTTCAATTGCTTCCTTAGATGTCAAAACCTCTATAGTATAATCATTAAGATAATCTTGAAATGTCTTTTCTTTATTATAAATAGCTTTCCTTACAGATTTACAACTCTTCTCTTTAACATCATTTTTTGCAATTATTCCATCCCCATCCATCAATAAGATGGAATCACTCAAAGAGTCATACAATTTTTCACAATCACTATTAAAATATGATTCAATGATATTTAAACTAAAGTCTTTTGCTTCTTGCCTTAAATCACTTGTATTTTTTACCACCTTTTTTGATGAGGAACATGCCCCAAAAAAAAGCATACCAAACAAACCCAATAGCATTAAATAATACTTCATTTACTCTCTTTTCTATTGTTTAAAACTTAAATTATCAGATACTTTCGCAAAGAGTAGAATCCAATTACGCACCTTTCATAACCCATTTACCATTCTCTTTCCTAACCATAAAAACAAACATATCATCCCAGATAAAATTATCGGCTCGATCCTTCCCTTCCTTTAATTCATACCCGATAAAAAAGAAATCTGAATCTGTTGGTTTATAGTATTCTGGTATTGTTCTGTTAAACTTTTTATATATTTCGATTGGAGTAAGAATTTCAATATTATAAAACTCAGTATAGTCTTTAAACGACTTTTCTTTATCTCTAATGGCTTTTCTTAACGATTGACAAATTTCATTTTCTATATCAATTTTAGCTAAAATCTCACCACTATCTATTAGTAAAATAGAGTCACTCATTGATACAAATACCTTATTACAATCTTCATCAAAATAGGACTTTATGATTGATAAGGAAAAATCTTTTGCTTCTTGTTTTAAATCCTCAGTGGTTACTGATACTTTTCTGGAAGTTGAACACGCAACAAAAGAAACGAAAATTATTACGTTCAGAATTAAATAGTATTTCATAGTATAAATTTTAAGGGGGTAGGTTTTATTGCAATTTTAGGTATTTTATTAATAAGCTGGTTTATTAAAACTCATTTTTATACCCCACTGAAGATCTTTTATAAATTTAAAAATCTCTTTTAAAGTAGCTTGTTCCACATGAGTTAACTTTTTAGGCTCAATAAAGTTGGAGGCTTCCTTAAAGTCATTTAATATTTCTGAAGATTGGCTTTTTAACCGAACTCCCATCAAATAATAATATGCATGTCTTAATTCTTTATACTTTACCTCATCAATATGTCCTTCCTCAAATAAGGCCTTCATTCGTTGACCAGTATTAGCAACAAGAATCTTATTTTTCAAAGAGTACATACGCATCATATCTACTATAGGATTCATCGCCTTTTTAATATTAAACACCTTTTTTTCATCATTGGAAAAGGTTTTAATATTATTAAACAAGGTAAGTGGCGACTCATATCGTAATGCATTAGTAACCAGATTCATTAAAAACTTTGATGACGTATTATCAATGCAGTTTATCATATGATTATACAATTCATCGAAAAGCTCCTTTTCTCCATATACAAAACGACAATCAAAGAAAGTTGAAAATTTCGTAACAGTATCTGGTGCTGCCTGATTAATCCACATATCATAATTACGTTTCCAATGAGATAGAGAATGACACCATTGGGGATTTTTTGCCATAAACCCTCCTGTACAAAACTTAAAACCGACATCATTAAGTCTTGTTGAAATTCTATCGGCAAAATCTAAAAACCAGGTTCGAACCAATTCTCTTTGCTCATTTGCCTTATCCTCATAAATAATGGCATTATCCTGATCTGTGGCTAAGGTTTGTTCCTGACGGGCTTCACTACCTATTACCATAAAACAATATTTGGCTGGTGCAGGCCCCATCTCTTTTTGTACTCCATCAATAACTCTCAACAATATTTCATCGGCTATTGTAGTTACAATTCTATTTACAATTTCAGCATTTACACCTCTGCCAATCATTAAGGATATCAATTCCGGTACTCTTGCCCATTTTTCTTTAAGATCCAGGATGGTGTTTGATAATTTTACAGACTGAATAAAAACTAACGGAGACTGTGCATGCTCTGTTAACAACCTGTACCTACTTAAATATCCAAGACTTTCTGTTCCATCCTGAACTAAAATATACTCCTGTTTTGAGGGATACAATGCTAGAAGCGCTTCATATACCAATGCATCTTTTTGAATGCAAATAACATCTTTATGTGCAACTTCATAAACTGGAGAATAACCATCTTTACCTAAAGCTAATGCTTCTTTTACCAATATATCTTTAGAAACAAAAGCTGTCAGTTTATCATCTTCCTTAATATAGACGCAGTTTACCTGCTTGTCTGCCATTAGAGCTGCAACCTCTTTAATTGAAGTCTGCGGGCTACATGATACAAGTAAGCGTGGTGTAATAGAACTAATTCTACGAGAAAAGATAATATCCGCATCCATAAAGTTCTCCTCAAACGTAGTATTACGTTTGACAAAGTGAGCATACTCATCATTAAGCATCTTTGTGCCAAACTGAATTGTAAAATGCTGGAAAAACTTATTGTAACTACGACATAAAGCCTTAAACTCATCCTTTTCTAAAGTAAGAATTTCAGTATTCTTTTGAGCTATAACTGTACGAATAGAATAGTGCTTATTTAGAAGAACTGAACTTCCTCCATATATTGCTCCGTCAGAATAAAGCTCTTCAAGCCTAACCGTATTGGACGAGTCGTAAAAATAGGCGTTATATGCGCCTTTAATGACTATATCGACAGTATCCAGTGATGTTTTATCCTGAGTATAAACAGTCTTTTCCTCTTTAAAGATATGATGTTTCATCATATCGGAAACCTCTTTTAAAACTGTTTCCGGGAGTATATTAAAGGGGGCTAAATTTTTAAGAAATTCAACTTTGTTTACCATCTCAGGTCGTCAATTAGTTCATGTAAAATTAAATAACAAACAAAGTACAAATATGAGAATTAGTATTATTAGAATTGGGATAACAACTTTTTTTAACACCCCTAAATTTCCTTCTCCTGAAAAATATTTAAACTGCTTATTGTATTCTTTCTCTGAAAACCTTCCTTTACTTTGAAGGTTGAAAAAACAGTCTTTTGTTGCCAATGCATCAAAAAAAGCATTATGCTGATTTTCGAATTCATTTCCAAAGAGCATCTTATATAACTCATTAAGCCTTAATAATCTGCCACTTGCACCCGCATATAATTTACGAGTATAATACATGGTGCAGAATTTTGGTCGATTTTTCAAGTCTTGCTTTATTCCTGCACGATGAAATCCAACCTCCAACATTTTCAAATCAAACTTAAGAAAATGACCAACAATTAACGGATTAAATTGATTGAGATCATCACTCAATTTCCGTAACACTTCTTTACGTTTTATACCATTTTTTTCCAAGAAATCAGGTGTAATCTTATGAACGTTCATCGCTTCTTTACCCATATCAATTTCACCAGGATTTATGTAAAAATCCTGAGATAAAACTTTTTCTCCATTTCTTTTACAGATTATCCATGCTATCTGTAAAATATAGGGCCAATGATCAACTTCATCCGTTGGAGCATTCCAATACCTTGGTTTATCTGATGTTTCAGTATCTAAAAAAAGAATATAGTCGTTCATGTTTTGGCTTAACAATTTCCTGAAACGACAAAAATAATGAGATTAACGAAGATATTTCACTTTTGTTAGTATTTTTTACTATTATTTATCAATCTCCGAAATTCGACTGATTTAGAACTTGTTAATGCGAGGAATAACAAAGTAAAAGGTTGAACCTTTCTTTTCTACACTGGTAAACCACATCTCACCTCCCATAATCTGAACAATAGATTTTGATATACTCAATCCCAAGCCCACACCTCCATGCTGACTATCATAAAGTTGATCTATACGTCTGAACCTCTCAAAAACAAAACTTTTAAGATCTTCGGGTATACCTATTCCATAATCTTTAACATAGAACATAAAGTAATAGTCATGGCTTAATTCAACAGAAAAAGGAATTTTCCCCAATACCTCTTCCTGGGTAAGAAGATGATAACCAACAGTAATGGTCCCTGAAAATGAATATTTTATTGAATTACCGATAAGATTTTGGATTATCTGATTTAATCTTAGCTTATCTGTATAAATTGTTTGTGGTTCGTTTTCAGAATTTGCAGCCCTGATACCTAATTTTGGTTTTCGAAGATGATCAATCTGAATAGAATTTTGTTGAACTATATGATCAATCAACTCAGGTAAATAAATTTCGCTATAATTTAGCTTAATCTCGTTTGAATCAATTAAAGAAAGATCAAGAAGCTCATTAACAAGATTCTCTAATAGCCTCGAACTATCATTCACATATTTAATATATTCCGAAAGCTCTTCGTCCTTATTTGCATCTGAAAGAACATCTGTAAAACCAATAATAGAATTCAAGGGAGTACGTAATTCATGAGAAATATTGGCTATCAAAGCAGTTTTAACAGCCTCTGATTGAAGTGCCTTATCTCTTGCATCCTCTAAAATACTTTTAAATTTCTTCAATTTACGGTTACTTGCTATCAATGCCAGTACAACCAGCAAAACAAAAAGTATTATAAGAGCATTAATCAAAAACAAAGTACCATAAATCCTGAAAAATGATTTTTGTTTATTTATAACGACTGAGTTCCGGGGTAAAAGAGACTCGTCAATTTTATATTTATGTAACTGTTGTTCATTAAAATGTAAAACCGGTTCGGGATAAATGATTCTTTGAGTTACTTTCTTATTACTTAAAACATCTGCAGCCAACTGAGCAACCATTTCGCCATGTTCTATTCCACTATTCTTTTCACCTCCCACTATTCCTTTTATATTATCAAACTTACTTGTAAATATTGGTATATCGCAAGAATCCCCTATTTCACTAAGGTACGCCTTATAAGGATTATAACTATTTTTTGAATAGTTCATATCAAACAGATAAACCATTACATCATTCGGCAGCGTTTTTAAGTGATATTTTATAGAATCATTAGGAACATCTTCAATCATGATAAAATGCGGAACTTCATTTACTTTTTCATACTCCTTAATAATCTCTTTATAACCTTGAGAGGTCGGCGTATCGTCCAGATAGACAATTACATTATCCCGTTTTGGAAAGAACCGATGCATTGAATAAAATAACCATGGCAAACTTCTAAGCTCCAATACCCCATAGGCTCCGATGTGCTCAAACGGATATGGTTTTATATCTGCTATTCCACCAAAAATAAAAGGCTTATTATTAAAAATACTTGAATCCCTGTATGAAAGATAAAAATCAACTGCATTATTATCTAAAGCAATTACTGCATCGAAATTTAGGCTATGGTATTTTGTATTTAAATAGGAATAAAATTGATTAAAGGTATTCTCAGAGAAATACCTTTTAGTGTCCATAAATTCATAATAACAATCTAAATTGTCAATAGTATCCAATTTGATTCTCAACCCTTCAGTAACCCTGTCAGTCCAGGAATATCCAATATGATAAGAGTTTATAATAAGGAGCTTTTTTTGACCTTCTTCATTAGCAAACAACGTATTGCTTGTTAAAAAGAAGATCAAAATACTTATAAAATAAATTATATACCTTTTATTGTTAGACACCTTGTATATTTTTATAGTAATATACTAAAAATAGTTTTCGATATCTATACAAAAATGCAATCAGTATGAAAAACTACTTCCACCAAAAAATTCTCTGATAATTGATGTTGGAGGAATATTTGAGGCATTTATATGTTTAAAATAACTAAAGAAATGAAGTAAACGATTTGCTTCAGCATATTCAGGTTTTATATTCTCCACTTCCAGTAAAATAGGTTCAGCATAGTGTTTTAATACTGCAAATTCATACAACAATGCCGTATTAAACATTACGTCAGCTTCTTCTTGATATGGAAAAATATGCTTATCCTCTCCTCGTCTAACACTTTGCCACCTTGATAAAGTTTCAGCTGCAGAATAATTTCGATATCTATAATCTCTGATAATCCTACGAATCAACCTATTATCTGTAGTAGGTATGCGATTATGATCATCTATATTTATAGACGTTAATGCCGAAGCATAAATTTTAAACTTAAAAGAATCATCAATGGTATGTGTCAATTTTGGATTTAATCCATGAATTCCTTCAATTACCAATATATTATCCTCTTCTAATTTAAGCTTTGTACCATCATAAAAACGTTGTCCTTGTTCAAATGAAAACTTAGGTATTTCAACTTCTTCTCCCTTTAATAATCGACTTAAATCCAGATTAAACTGTTCAATATCCAAAGCTTCTAGTGATTCAAAATCATAATCCCCATTTTCATCTTTAGGAGTATGCTCTCTATCCACAAAATAATCATCCAATGAAATTGTTTTAGGACGCAGGCCTGATACTAATAACTGTATCGCTAAACGTTTACTAAAAGTTGTTTTACCACTTGATGAAGGTCCGCTTATTAGTATAATTTTTACATTATCTTTTCTTTCGGCTATCTGATCGGCTATTTGCGCAATTTTTTTCTCATGTAGAGCTTCTGAAACCTTAATTAGTTGCTCTGCATTTTCTGTTTTATGCAATGCATTTAAGTCATTAATATTTGTAACATTCAATACTTTATTCCAGTTACTAAACTCCTGAAATATGTCGAACATCTTATTTTGAATAATCAGCTCTTCAACATTCTCCGGCTCAAAACGCTTAGGTATCTGAAGTAGAATTCCATTGTAGTATTTATTAACATCAAACACTTCCAAATAACCTGTTGAAGGTACCAGATAACCATAAAATGAACCAATAGAGTCTCCTAATTCATAATACGATGAATAGGATTGACCTCTGCTTTCAAGTAAACCTATTTTATCCTCGAATCCATTCTTTCTAAAAACCTTAATTACTTTCTCAGTTTCTTTTTTATTGTGTACAAACGGAATATCTTTTTCAACTACTGAGCGCATGTAGTCCACAATTTCAGCGATTTTTTCTACGGAAATCTCACCATACCCCTGCAATTCACAATACACCCCCTTCGAAACAGAATGCTCCACCCTTAATTTCACTCCAGGCAAAATGGTTTCAACGGCATGATAAAGAAGAAAAGACAGGCTTCGGATATACATCCTCATTCCATCCGGATTAGTAATATCTATGAATTCTACGGTAAGCGGATTAAAAACCTCAAATGGAAGATCTTGTAGTTTATTATTCACTAAAGCACCAAGAATTCTACTTCGAAGTTGAATATCCTGGTCTTCAGCTATTTCTTGTAATGTAATTCCTCTGGAGTATTTTGTATATGTACAATTATTATTGCATTTAATCTTAACTTTTTGTCCCATGATCTGGCTTTGTTTAATACACTCACTAAGTAAGTAATTTTATTACAAACAAAACCTGAATTATCTCAAAACCTTCTACGCTTTTAACTCTTCTTTCAGATAAGCTGCAGTAAAGCTTTCTTTGTTTTTTATAATCTCTTCCGGTGTTCCTTCGCCAAGTATTTCACCTCCAAATCGTCCACCTTCCGGACCAATATCAATAATATAGTCTGCTACTTTAATCACATCAAGGTTATGCTCAATAACAATTACAGTATTACCCTTATCTACTAAACGATTTAAAACGTCCAACAATACTCTTATATCTTCAAAATGCAAACCGGTTGTAGGTTCATCCAATATATAAATTGTTTTACCTGTATCCTTTTTCGCCAATTCACTGGCTAACTTTACACGCTGTGATTCTCCACCTGATAAAGTTGTGGAAGGTTGCCCCAAGGTAATATAACCCAAACCAACCTCTTTAATAACTCTTAATTTATGTGCTATCTTAGGTATATTTTCAAAAAACTCTACAGCCTGATTTATGGTCATATCTAAAACATCACTGATAGATTTGCCTTTATAACGCACCTCTAAAGTTTCCCTATTATATCTTTTCCCGTGACATTCAGGACATTCAACCATTACATCAGGTAAGAAATTCATTTCTATAACCTGTACACCTCCTCCTTTACAGGTTTCACATCTTCCTCCGGCCATATTAAATGAGAATCGGCCTGGCTTATAATTTCTGATTTTTGATTCAGGAAGTCCTGTGAAAAGTTTTCTAATCTCATCAAACACTTTGGTATAGGTTGCAGGATTTGAACGTGGGGTTCTGCCCAATGGAGATTGATCCACGTCTACAACTTTATCTACATGTTCCAAACCATCAATCTTTTTATATGGTAATGGATCTTTGACTGCACCATAAACATGCTGATTTAATATTGGATAAAGTGTTTCATTGATTAGTGTTGACTTACCACTACCTGAAACGCCGGTAACACAGATCAATTTACCCAATGGGAAAGTCGCTGTAACATCTTTCAGATTATTTCCGGAAGCTTTGCGTAGTACCAGCTTTTTACCATTCCCTTTTCTTCGAACTTCAGGAACAGCTATTTGCTTTTTATTATTCAGATAATCTGCTGTTAAGGTATTCTGCTGAAGCACTTCCAATGGAGTTCCCTGAGCCACAATCTCTCCTCCATGCCTTCCGGCAAACGGTCCCATGTCAATAAGATAATCAGACTGAAGCATCATGTCTTTATCATGCTCCACTACCAAAACAGTATTACCAGTATCTCGTAATTGTTGCAGAGAATGTATTAATTTATGATTATCACGTTGGTGCAAGCCAATACTTGGCTCATCTAAAATATATAATACATTTACCAACTGCGAACCAATTTGCGTTGCTAATCTTATACGCTGACTTTCACCTCCTGATAAGGTCATTGCACTTCTGTCCATTGACAAATAACCTAGTCCTACATCAAGCAAAAATCCCAAACGACTTCGGATTTCCTTTAAGACTTCGGAAGCAATGGCTTTTTGCTTTTCGCTCATATGTAGTTCAATATCTGAAAACCATTCGGCTAATAAACTCATATCCATATGAGACAGTTCTGCTATATTTTTATCATTTAATTTAAAATGTAAAGCCTCTTTATTTAAACGTTGTCCGTTACATTCCGGACAAGTAACATTAGTAACGTACTGCATCACCCACTTCTGAGCTTTTTGCGATGTATCATTACTCTGTTGTTGTAGGATATACTTAATTACACCATCGAAACTGATGAAATAATTAGATCCTGAACCTAATGGAGAATTTTTCAAGGTCAAAGGTTCACTTGAACCATGTAAAATAGTATCTAATGCATCCTCCGGAATATCTTTAATTGGAGTTTTTAAAGTAAATCCATATTTTTCAGCAATGGCTTCAAGCTGCCAAAATATTAATGTGTTTTTAAATTTGCCCAATGGATCAATACCTCCATTATGAATCGATATTGAATCATCAGGAATAACCTTATCTATATCAACATTATCAATTGCACCAAGTCCTTTACATTTATTACAAGCCCCTTGCGGTGAATTAAATGAAAATGAATGGGGAGCTGGTTCGTTATATGATATTCCAGTTGTAGGACACATCAACTTTTGTGAATAAAATTTGGCATCTTGTGTTTCTGCATCCAGAATCATCATAATACCTTTTCCATTCTTCATTGCCAAAGCTACAGAATCGGATAAACGTTTGGCATCTTTTTCAGATACCTTGATACGATCAATAACCATTTCTATGCTATGGTTTTTATATCGATCCACTTTATATCCATGGCTTAATTCAACAACCTCTCCATCAACTCTGGCATGCAGGTATCCTTTCTTTCTGATTTGTTCAAACAACTCTTTATAATGCCCCTTTCTGTTATGAACCAAAGGAGCCAGAATCATTACTTTTTTACCACTAAAGTTATTTTGAATTAAAGACAAAATTTTTTCTGTGGTATATTTCACCATCTTTTCTCCTGTATTATAAGAGTAAGCATCAGATGCCCTGGCAAAAAGAAGTCTCAGAAAATCATATATTTCTGTAATTGTACCAACAGTAGAACGAGGATTTTTATTTGTGGTTTTTTGCTCAATTGAGATCACAGGACTCAAACCTGTTATTTTATCAACCTCAGGTCGTTCCATGTTACCGAGAAACTGACGTGCATATGCAGAAAATGTTTCAATATACCGTCTTTGTCCTTCTGCATAAATAGTATCAAAAGCAAGCGAGGATTTACCGCTACCACTTAAGCCGGTTATTACAACAAGTTTATTTCGGGGAAACTCTATATCGATATTTTGCAGATTATGAACCCTTGCGCCCATTACAGACACAACTCCTTCTTCTACATACTCTTCTTCCTTGGTTATATCTATTACCGATTTGTTATCTTTCATAATGCTTACTCTAATAACTTTATATAAGTAAGCAAATATAGAAAACTATTGTTGAATGATAAGTGATTGTTTTTCCAATTTCATTTCCTTTTCATCGATAGGGGTAGATATACCAGACTCTGTTCCAGCCGGTTCTATCTTTTCTACCAAAGCAACATCTTTAGGAATTGATATCTGATATGTTTTTTTGTATCTATTGGTTAGATTAACATCTCTTAGCCAAGGATTTAAATCCTTTAATTCTTTGTATGTAATACCATATTTTGCTGCAAAATCTGCCATATCTGAAATAGCACTATCAACAGAAAGAACCTGAGTTGGAACTACATGATATAAATCTTTATCATCAACATAGAAACCATATTTTTCAGGATTTGAAAGAATTTCTTTGATTGCCAGAATACGATAAACGTAACGACCAGTTTCTTCCCCTAATAAAAGATCGTAATAATTATCTGCTTTTTGACGATCTAATTGGTTTGAGATACCCCTTTTCCCAGCATTGTAAGATGCAGCAACTAATGTCCAATTGTTATATGCTTCAAACGATTTCTTAAAATACTTACATGCAGCAATGGTTGCTTTTTCAATATGGTATCTTTCATCAACTTCATCATTAATTTCTAATCCATATTCTTTACCTGTAGTTGACATAAATTGCCATAGTCCCGCAGCCCCAGCAGGCGAAACAGATCTGGGCATCAAACTACTTTCAATTACTGCCAGATATTTAAAATCATCAGGAATTCCTTGTTCTTTTAAGATAGGTTCTATAATTGGAAAATATCTGTTACTTCTTTTAATAAATAAAACAGTTTGCGACTGCCAATAAGTATTAATCAATAGCTCTCTATCTAAACTTTCTTTTACCCAATGCTTTTCAACAGGTACATACTCATCCGCAAATGTAAGATTATCAGGAATATCCAATGAAAATATAGAATAACTCCTCTCAAAACTTGGAGCCAGCTTCTCAACTGGAGCTTTTGGATCTATTGAATATGTAAATAAATTAAGTACAATAAAAATTGCTATAATACTAGTCGAAACTGTTAATATTTTAATGTATATGCTTGTTTTAATATTACTCTTTTTCATTTTCCCCACTTTAAAATCTCGTAAACACTAATCTTCTATCCCATTCTGGTCTGCCCTACTATAAAGACTGCTAAATTATTCTTTTTTATAAGAATTACAAGCTGTTACCTAATAAGATTACGCTTAAAAATCATTTTTGTTTTATTGATGATATAAATTTATTAAAAAAATATCACTTTCCTTTAAATATAAGGGGTTCAAGTTTAATAAATCACTAAATTATATATACTTATAACAATATTTAAAACTATTTATTCGAATAAATTTTAAGTATATAAGATACTTAAATCACCAGAGCTACCATTTTATATTTCAAAACGGTCTTGCATTACTCAAACCACCCAAAACACTATTTATCAACACATAAACACACATTCATACAAAATACAAAGCAAATTCTACTATAATAAAATTACATTGATTATAGAAATCAGTACTTACTTAACAAAATAACAACAAAACACTAAGTAATCTGAAATACAAACCTGACATTTACAATCAAGTTTGGAAATAAAAAAATCCTGCACTAAATAATTATAGTACAGGATTCTATATCTTGAAAATATTTAAAACTCTCTAAATTTCAGGCTCTTCTATTTCCTCAGGTAAAGACTCATCTAATTTATCATCCATCTTACTAATATCATATGATTTCAATGGATCTTTAGATAATTCCTGGAAGGAAGTTCTATTCTTAAATACATCTAAGGCTACATAAATTGCCTGACGGAATGATTCCTCATCAGCAACTCCTTGTCCTGCTATTTCAAATGCAGTTCCGTGGTCTGGCGAAGTTCTTACATAAGGAAGACCTGCTGTAAAATTAACACCTGAAGAAAATGCAATTGTTTTAAAAGGAGTTAATCCCTGATCGTGATACATGGCTAAAACCGCATCAAATTTTGAAAGATTATTTGAACCAAAGAAACCATCTGCTGGGTATGGTCCAAGTGCCACAATTCCCTGTTGTTTTGCCTCTTCAATTGCAGGAATAATAACATCCTGTTCTTCTTTACCAATTAATCCATTATCTCCTGAATGAGGATTTAAACCCAGAACAGCAATTTTAGGCTTTCTGATTGTGAAATCCTCCTTTAGAGACTTATTCATTATTTTTAGCTTAGAAATAATCTTCTCCTTAGTAATAGCTTTTGATACTGCATTCAATGGAATATGTCCGGTAACAACACCTACTTTTAACACATCTGATACCAGAAACATTAGGGATTCTTTTGCATTAAATTCTTTTTGCAAATACTCGGTATGTCCTGGAAATTTAAAATTATCTGACTGAATATTTTTCTTATGAATTGGAGCTGTTACAAGAACATCAATTTTGCCATTCTTTAAATCTTCAACAGCTAAACTTAATGCTGCATAAGCAGCTTCTCCACCCATCTTAGTCTCTTTACCTAACTCAACACGAATATTGTCATCAACGCAATTAATAATATTAACACGCTTAGCATGAGCTTCATTCGCATCTTTAATATTGTTAAGATTAAAATTTGAAATATTTAGTGTTTTACGGTGATAAGCTGCAACTTTTGACGAACCATAAATAATAGGCGTACACATATCAAACATCCTAATATCACTAAGCGTCTTAAATATGATTTCGTAACCTATACCATTTATATCGCCATGGGAAATTCCCAACCTTATTTTATCTGTTCTCATTTGTTCTTTTTTTCGTTCTCTTCAGATTTTAACCTGCGGACGTTAAATATCGACATTTTTGCTTAACATTCAGCTTTATTCAGTTATTTTTTATTGCTTTAGACAATAACTGCTTTATGCTTTTTCTGATTTTGAAACAATTGATTTAAAAAAGTGAAACAACAATCTGACTCCAACACCTGAACCTCCTTTTCCTCTGTAACTACTTTCTTTAAGATGAAATGCTGGTCCGGCAATATCAAGATGAATCCATGGATATTGAACAAACTTAGATAAAAATTTACCCGCAGTAATTGAACCTCCTTCTCTACCTCCAAGATTCTTTATATCGGCAATATCTGATTCTATTAGTTCATCGTAGTCACTCCAAAATGGAAATTTAACAACTCTTTCGTGAGTTATATAGCCTTGTTTCTCCAACTCACCAAAAACATCATCATCAGCTGTACCCATTCCTACCGTTCCAAATTCGCCAATCGCCATCACAGCAGATCCTGTAAGCGTTGCTAAATCAATAATCAACTCTGGTTCATATTTATTAGCGTAACTTAATGCATCTGCCAATATCAATCTTCCTTCAGCATCTGTATTTAATACCTCTACCGTAGTACCATTATGCATCTTTAAAATATCCCCTGGAACATAAGCATTCTTTCCTGGACGATTATCCGTTGCCGGTATCAAACCTATCACATGAATAGGAAGTTTATTTTTAGCGATAGCAGAAATAGCGCCCACTACAGAGGCAGCTCCTCCCATATCACATTTCATTGTATCAAGACTTCCCGGAGGTGTTTTTAAATTAATACCACCTGTATCAAAAACGACTCCCTTTCCTACTAAAACATAAGGTTTGCTATTAACTGCATTTTCAGGATTCCATTCTAATACCGAAAACGTTGGAGGATCAATACTACCTTTATTTACGGCAAGCAAACCACCAAACTTCAATGCTTCTATTTTATTTTTATTAAAAACTTCGGCATGAAATCCATCCTTTTTCGATTGCTCAAGAATAAAATCGCCTAGTTGAACTGCATTTAACCTATCAACAGGTTCATTTACCAAATTACGGGTAATATAAACTGATTCTATTAAGTTATTTAATTCACTGATCTCACAACCAGAAACAGCAGGACTTGAAAGTGTTATTTCTTCTAATACATAAGGCGAAGCTTCTTCCTTTGCACTTTTGTATCTTTTGAATGAGTATGCACTTAAAGCAATTCCTTCACACAATGAAACAGCTCTGTTTTTACAACCAATCAAATCAATAACTGTAACTACCGAAATCTCTTCTTTTTCTAACTCTTTATAAATACAATGACCATCTTTTCTAATCTTTTCATTTTCATCATTCCCTGTATTTTCAGAAAATCGAACAAAGACCTGTTGTGCTAATCGATTGATATGAATAAGCGTTTTCTTTTTAGACACTTTACCTTCAACATATTCAATCTCAGCTTCAGAAAAGCTAAAATCCTTTAATAAAGAAATCTCTTTTACAAGAAAAACAAGATTTGCACCTTGTTTAACATCTATGGCTTTTTTTATAATTGGTTGCATACTCTCTGTAAATTAATTTGGTTGTTAACTAAACAAAAGATTCTATTGATCTAATTCTTCCTGATCATTAATCTGACTTTGTTGTCTGAAAAAATCTCTTGTAATAACTTTTTTTAATTCTCTGTGTATGATTAGTTCTGTAAGTACAGTATAAAGATCTTCTTCTTCCATCTCTTTCTCATATTGAGCAATATTATTCTGACTGATGTCAATACGATATAAAAAATGCATAAACCGCTCCATACTTTCTGTCATCAACTGCTCCACATAACCTTTCATCTGATCAAACAATTCCTCATAAAATAAGGTTGCGTTACCGGAAAACCTAATATCCAGACCAAATTCTCCAAAGTCCTTTTGTATTTGATATCCAGTTTCTACAATTAGTTCATTTCTTCTGGAAGCTTTTTGAAGCTCTTCTCTTGACAGAACAGGAAAATTCATTACTTTTTTTCTTTAAGATTAGGATTGTATGAATAAAGAATTGCTTCTAATTGACGTACAAAATTTCTTTTCTTTGGCTTCTCTGGGTTATAGATATAACCTTCGGTAACTATCACTTTATTAGTTTGTTGATTATAATGAGACATACTTATAAATGGTCCACCCATCATATCTCCCTGTACTTTCCATAATCCTCTCAAAACAACAACATTGCTATCATTAGATGTTTTGACAACCTGATAATTAACCGGAAAATTATGTTCTGTAGTCATATAAGAACCTTCATATTCACCAGGAACCTCGTTCATTAAAACTTCATCACGTTTATTTAATAAATACTCTTTTGAAAACGATCCTTCTCCTACATAATCAAACTGATAGACTAATAAACCTAAACTTGACTTTGCTGTTTCATGAGACATCCATAAAAAATCTTTATCCTCTTTCCTTAGAACAAAATCACGAGGAACAGGCATAAAAAACTTCCAATCATCTTTAAGCTTATCTGTCAACTTCTGATTAAACGTTTTTCCAAAATAAGTCATAAGTCTCTCGCGCTCTGCTTTTGTAAAGAAACCCACTAATTTAAGTTCATTTTCACTTACCATTTTATCAAACGACTCAATAGATTTTGCTTCTATCTTCACCAAAGCTTGCTGTTTAGACCAGGTTCCTCTAAAAAACTTAATCCCCTCTTCCTGAACTCCGTCACCAACTTCTACACTAATGATATTACGGTAAGTCTTCATAAAATCAGAAAAAGCTCTGTGAGGAATAACAGAAACATCAAACATCGGTTCTTCCTGAGGCAAACCAATCATCGGTTGTACCATCATATCCCATAATTTTTTCCCTGAATCTGTTTGTTTAACCTTATCGTTCATTACAATCACCATAACTCCGGCAGCTCCTGAAGGTGCTGGTTTATTCGAATCAGGTGTTGTTTTACAACTATTAAATAAGAAAGAAATAAGTAGAAATAATAAAATTGAGGTCTTCATGATTATACTTTTTATAAAAACTTAGGTATTATGGTTTGAGATAAATACAAATGTACAAAAAGGAACATTATTTTAAACGGAAAGTTTACTTGAGCAGATTTACTTCTCAACAAGGTAATCAACCTCATCTCGTATAAAAAAGAATCGATCGTCCTGCTTATCTTTCCATATTTCAAGTAATTGTCCGGGATGAAGATTTTTTGTTTTCAAATGATTCCATTTCATAATATCTTCAATAGTACATTCATAAGTAATCGCAATTTTATGAAAATACTCACCCTTGGCAACTACATGAGTAATTTTTTCTTTATTCTCAAATTCGGTATTAACAGCAGTCAATTTAGCTTCACCATATATCTGAGATTCATTTCGAACAAAAGAATCTATATTTTTCTTAGGCAAAAACACACTGACTGGATTTGATTCTACAGGAATAAATTCTTTTGTATAAGTAGGATTTAAAAAACTAATTTCGTCTACATTAGCTCCTGAGGCCTCAGCTATTTGCTTAAATGACAATGTCTTTCTAATAAAAACAGTATCTATCTCGTTAAAACTATACTTGGCAGGAACTTCATCTATGTCATAATTCTCAGCGTAATTCATAGCATATAATGCTCCTATAAAAGCAGGAACATAACCTTTAACCTGATCTGGTAAATATGGTCGAAGTTCCCAATAGTTGCGTTTACCACCTGATCTTTCTATTGCATTTTTAACCATTCCTACACCGCCATTATAAGCCGCTAAGGCCAATTGCCAATCGTTAAAATTGCGATACAAATATTCCAGGTATTTACATGCTGCTTCTGTTGCTAAAATAGGATCACTTCGTTCATCAATATATGTGGAAACATCCAAATCAAACATTGTTCCTGCATGATATAAAAACTGCCATAGTCCTTTAGCTCCGGATTTGGACTTAGCTCTTGGATCCAGTGCAGACTCGATTACTGCAAGATATTTTAATTCAAGTGGCAAATTATATTTATCTAAATACTCTTCAAATAATGGAAAATATAATTTTGATCTACTAATTATATTAGCCAGATGCGCCCGTCTTTTAACAGTATAAACATCGATATATGCTTGCACTGTTTCGTTATAATCTAACTGAATTGGGGTTTGATAATTTAATGCTTCAATACGTTTTTTTATCATCCACTCCGGAAATTGTGGTATATCTTTATCCTGAGCATTACCTGGGATAAAAACGATCAAAAACAGCAGAAGTACTATATTTCGGGAATGGATTAAAGACATATTATTTCAAATTAAAGGTCATATTTCCAATATGATGACCATCAGCAAAAATATCAGCAATGTAATCTCCTTCTGTTAACTCTCCTGCATCTACTTTATAATAAAGACAAACATCTAATTCATCACCACCATATTCAATTACCCTGCTAGCAGAAAAATTAATCTCTTTATTTTCATACTTAAACAAATCATCTTTAGAATGATATAAGAGAGCCCCATCCGGACGTAATAATCTTAAATATATAGCTTTTTCACCAACCTCAGCTGTTATATTTTTTTGAATTGAGAAACAAATTCTGATTTTCGAAACTCTTGAATACCGTGTTGTGCTCCGGTCTTTTGAATTGAGCCCGGTTGCTTCCATATTAAAGGTTTCGAGCTTGGATGCTATATCAACCTTTTCAGCCAGATTATCCTTTTCTTTTTCGAGTTTCTGATACGAAGTTTTTATGGTGGTTACTGTTTGCCGGATTTCCTGATTTTCCTGCACTAAAGCCTTATTTGTTTGATTTAATGAGTCTATTTGGAAAATATAACTCTTCATAACCTTCCTTAAAGAAGTCAGTTCTTTTTTATATTCTCGGATTTTAGATGCATTGGTTGCTTTAATTGTATGAATTTCTTCAATAAGCTGAGAAATTTTTTCTCTTTCTTTTTCCAACAATAAATTCAGTGTGTCGCTATTGGTCTTTAATGAATCATAATCTAACGCTAAGGATTCAAATTCAGTAGTTAAAAAGTCCTTTTCCTCAGTCATTTCATCAACCAACGACTGCATTTCACTCTTATTTTTAAAATATAAGAATCCCAGAATAATCAATAATACTGCCGATACGGCTCCTACTATTATTGCTGTTTTATGTGATTTGTGATGTTGTGTGTTGTCTTGACTACTCATATTTTTTCACTGTTTTTTTTAATTAGCGACAAATTTATGATTTTTTGGCATTCTTCATGTAATAATGAATAGTTAGATTTTAGATAAACGATAATTGGTTTAAATTTGCCAATGAATTTAAACTATTGAAACAATATTAAATGCAGAAATATATTTTCGGATTATTCATACTTTTTGTAATCGCATACTCTTGTGCAAACCCTGGTTATCCGACAGGTGGCCCTAAAGATGAAGATCCTCCTAAAGTTAAAAAGTCGGTTCCCGTAAACGGACAAATGAATTATAAAAAGAAAGAAATTACAATTGAATTTGATGAGATCATTAAACTAAATGAAGTAAATCAAAAACTTGTGGTTTCACCTCCATTAAAAGAAAGACCAAATATTGAAGCCCGCGCTCAGAAATTATATATAAACTTCAATGAAGATCTTCAGGAAAACACAACTTATACGCTTGACTTTGCGGATGCAATTCAGGATAACAACGAAGGAAATCCCATTGAATCTTTTGTATTTTCATTTTCTACCGGAGAAGTAATTGACTCTTTTGCCATAATGGGTAATCTGTGGAACAGCTTTGACCTTGAACCTATTGAAGGAGCTTTGATTCTTGCTCACAAAAACCTGAACGATACTGCTTTTACTCATGATATTCCTTTGCGTTTAGGAAAAACAAATGAAGAAGGGTATTTCGCAATCAGAAATCTTAGTCCCGGAGAATACAGACTTTACGCCATAGAAGATGCAAACAGAAATTATAAGTTTGACCAACCCGGAGAAAGAATTGCCTGGTTTGATACTATCGTGTCTCCTCATATGGAATATGTTTCGTTACCTGATACCTTAGAAAATGATTCGGTTGTTTTTAAAGACGAATTGGTATACACACCAAATGACGTGAGAATGTTTATGTTTGAAGAAGTTTCTAAACAACAATATTTTGTTAGTGAGGAAAGAAAAGATTCAAATATTGTTTCTTTTGTGTTTAATCTTCCCGTTGAAAAGTTTAATATAAAACCGATCAATACTGAATACAAAAAGGACTGGGCAATTTATGAGCCTTCGTTGAATAACGACACAATTAAAATCTGGCTTACAGATAGTTTAAACTACAAAAACGACACACTTGATTTTGCAATATCATATCTGGGATTAGACACATTACAAAATCCGGTTATGGTTGAGGATACATTGACGATGTATTATTTTAAAGCTCCTGAAAAAGAAAATAAAAGGAAAAAGAAAAAAGAAGGTCCCGAGAAAAAGAAAACGCTTCAAATTGCCAATGCTTCTGCTTCGGTTGATTTAAATGGGAGCTTTAATTTCATACTACCTACACCTGTTGATAAAATAGACTGGAAGAATATTAAACTTCTTGAACTACAAGACAGTACCATTCATGATATTAAATACAACTACACTCAGGATTCTGTATTAAAAAGAAGATATTCTATAAATACAAAAACAAGATGGACACCAGGAGGTCAATATACTTTTGTTGTAGATTCTGCTGCAATTACTGATATTTATGGCCTTTCATGCGACTCAATAGGCAAGCAATTTAAGGTAAAAACAATTGACAGCTATGGAACCTTATTAGTAAACATCAGTGATCCGGGCAAAAACTGGTTAATTCAACTCTTAGGTAATAATTCTACCGTAATTGATCAGAAGTACGTCCCTGAATCCGGAAAATTTGCTTTTCAGTTTATTAATCCAGGCTCTTACACATTAAAACTTATTGTTGATGATAACAGAAATGGGGAATGGGATACAGGTGAATACGCGTCGAAAAGACAACCGGAAGAGGTAATTTTTAAACCTGGTAAAGTAGATGTTAGAGCAAACTGGGATGTTACAGTACCCTGGTCTCCTCGCGAATTTGACATCTATGATTATACCTTGAAAAAAGATCAAAAAACAGACAAGGACAAAAACAAAAAAGGCAATAATCGCAGATAATACTTCATTAAACAAAAGCCAATTGTAAAACCTTATAGCTTATATTAAAGTATACATTAAAATTATATGTTATGTCAGTACTAGTTAATTTTGCAATGTTTCCTACAGATAAAGGAACAAGTAAGAGTGATTCTGTAAGTAAGGTTTTAGATTTTATAAAAAATTCAGGAGTGGATTATAAATTAAGTCCGATGGCGACTACTATTGAAACAGAAACAATGGAAGAAGCCATGGAGATCATTAATGGAGCCTATAAAATACTCGAACCTGATCACGAAAGAATATACAGCACCATTACAATTGATGCCAGAAAAGGTGATTTAGGAAGAATGACAAGCAAGATTGCTTCTATTGAAAACAAAATTGGAACGGTTAATAAATAAAACAAGAGCCATTAAATACTGAGCATTAATGATTAGCATTTGATTTATGTTTAAAACTGATAGTATTATCTTAGCGAAAGTCTTCTTTCTTTTGCTTTTTGCTTCAAATGTTAAAGCACAATGCTCTGTTGAAAATTTCAGCTTTCAACCTGGCGAAAAAGTCACTTACCACGCCTACTACAACTGGCATTTTATATGGCTTAATGCCGGGATTGTAAATTTCAATGTTGAGAGTAAAAAATATAACAATACAGACTCTTATTTCTTCTCTGCATATGGTAAAACCTACAGTGGCTATGATCACTTTATGAAAGTACGTGACACTTTTGAAGTTTATGTAGATAAATCCAACTTTCAACCTCTTTATTTTAATAGAGTAACAAAAGAAGGAAGCACCGAGTCACATCATAAATACTTTTTTAATTATACCGACAACATCATTAACACCCAAATACAAAAAGAAGAAAGCATTGGATACAAAGACAGTACAGTAACACTAAACGACTGTACCAATGACCTTTTAACCATGGTTTACAAAGCCAGAAACCTGGACTTTAATCATTATCAGGTGGATGAAAAAATACCAATCAGGATGATTGTTGATGGTAAAACCTACGACTTATACATCCGCTATATGGGAAAAGAAACCATTAGTAATCGTGACGGAAGAAAATTCAGATGTCTTAAATTCTCTCCTCTTCTTGTTCCCGGAACTATTTTTGAATCAGGAGAAGACATGACAGTGTGGGTTACTGATGACTTAAATAGAATACCGATTATAGTGGAAGCAAAAGTTTTAGTGGGTTCTGTTAAAGCTGTATTTGTTGATGCTACCGGTTTAAGAAATAAAATGACTGCAGAGGTTTTTGAATAACAGGATTTGATAATATAGATAATCCCATTTAACTTTATATCAATTCGTATCTTCAAAAATTAAGATGATTGATAAATGTTACTAAGCACTCATGTAAATAAACAACTTAATGTTTTTACCAACAATCTTAAAGTGGCATCTGAAAATAAAAATGCAGAGGCCATTCATGACCTGAGAGTGGCATTAAAAAGAGTTTTTGCGATCAGACACCTTTTAAGAATATCAGTCACCGATTACAACCTTTCTATCAAACCTTATTTCAAGCCATTAAGAGATATATTTAAACAGACAGGGATAATTAGAGACCATCAGAATTTAATCCAAAATGCCCATAATAGATTGTCGCACACTGAATATATCGAATTCAGAAGAGATTGTAATTCTGTTATAAAAAATACCCATATCAACTTACTACAATGTTTGAATCATATAACAATAGAGAAAGAAATCAGGAAAATAACCAAAGTATTCAGCATTCTGGATTTATTGCGTTCTGAGTACATTATTGATTCGACATTAAACCTGGTAAATGATAATGAAAACTCCATTAACCAAGAACTAAACTCTGACAATTGTAATTTTCACCTTATTAGAAAATGGATCAAAGAACAATATTATCTGTATTCTTTATTAAAGGACTTTTACAAGTATGATATTGAAGACTCCATAATTATAAAGAAAAAAGATTTAGGAAGTAAATTAGGAGACTGGCATGATTTAAGAATACTTCATCATCATTGGCTTCACGCAGAAACAACCATTGAAAATGAAAATATCATAAAACTTGAGAATGAATCTCAAGCCTTATTAAATATTATCAAAACACTTCTAACTGAAGAGATTATTTAACCTTACTCAAATCTCTTATTTCAAACTCGAGTTTTGTATCAAAATCTATTTTAAGCGAATCAAATTCCTCATCCATCACAAACTTAAAACCAGGAACTTTATCAGAAGGCTGATCTTGTTTTCCTTTATACTTTTTAAAGTACGACTTAATCAGCTTACAATCGTCTCGCTCAATAGCCACCAAACATTCTAAACGTTTGTTCTCATACATCTCATAATCACTCTTAATAAGTCTAATAACTCCCATAACAAAACAGATTATTCATAATAATAAATTCGTTTCACTCGCCTGCTAATGCTTGTGAATATTTCATAAGGTATCGTTCCTAATGCTTTTGCAATACCTTCTACCGGCTGATCTTTACCAAATATCTGTACCTCATCACCTTCTTTGGCATTTAGTCCTGTTACATCAACCATACACATATCCATACAAATATTACCAACTATTGATGCTAATTGATTATTAATCATCAACCGTCCAACTCCATTTCCTAATTTTCTGTTTAAGCCATCTGCATATCCTACAGGAACAATGGCTATCTCAGAATCATATGCCAACTCTCCTCTCCTTCCATAACCAATGGTTTCATGAGCCTTTACTTCTCTTATTTGAGATATATAAGACTTAAAGCTAGTAACACTCCTTAAATTTTGCTGTTCTACTGCACCAATTCCATACATTCCAATACCTACCCTTACCATATCAAATTGATAATTGGTAAAACGCAATATGCCAGAAGTATTTAAAATATGTCGGATAAAGGAATAACCTAAAGTCGATTTTAATTCTTGGGTAACTTCATCAAAAAGTTTAATTTGATTTAAGGTAAAATCATCAAACTGCTCATCATCTGATCCTACTAAATGAGAAAATACTGACTTAACTCTAACGACCTCACATTCCTTCAGAAAATCTTTTAAATCATTGATTTCTGACGACATGAATCCAAGACGGTTCATTCCTGTATCTAACTTGATATGAATTGGATATTGTGACAAGCCTTCCTTTTTAAGCTCATCTAAAAACTCACCTAAAACTTTAAAACTGTAAATCTCAGGCTCCAGTTGATACTCTATCATTGCCGGAAAACTTTTAGCCTCCGGATTCATTACAATAATCGGAACAGACACACCTGACTTACGAAGTTCTATACCTTCATCTGCAAAAGCGACTCCCAGATAATCAATCTTTTGATGCTGTAATACATTGGCAATTTCAAATGAACCACTTCCGTAACTAAAAGCCTTAACCATTGCCAATACCTTAGTAGTTTCATTCAATTTTGATCGGAAATAATTCAGGTTGTCAACCAATGCGTTTAAATTAATTTCAAGTCTGGTTTGATGATGCTTTTTTTCCAAAAACTCACAAACCTGCTCAAACTCAAAATTACGAGATCCCTTAATCAATATGGCCTCATTTTTAAATGAGTTTTGCGAAATGGATTCCAATAATTCTTTAGTTGAGGCATAAAAAGAAGCCTCTAAATCAAATGACGCAGAATGCTTAGTAAGCATTTCACCCACACCTATTAATTTCGAAATTCCTTTTTGCTTTAAAAGGTCATTAATTTGTTTACACAAAAGCCCTTCTTCTATTCCACTTTGATATATATCTGATAAAATTAAAGTTCGTACAATATTGCTTGTCTGACTCTGCTGTAAAAGAAAATCAAGAGAAAGACCTAATGATGAAATATCTGAGTTATAAGAATCATTAACCAATACACAATTATTTACACCTTCCTTTAATTCCATACGCATGGCCACAGGAACCAATTTCTGAACTGCAGTGTTTATATATTCTGGAGAATAATTTAAATGTAGTAAAACAGCAATTGAATGCATTGCATTTTCATATGATACCTCATCAATAAATGGCAACTCCACAGAAAATGAATTTCCTTTCCAACTTAAGTCTATTTGTGTTTTAAAGCCTGCAATACTTTTCTTTTCTACAAACAGTTCATTGTCGGTTTTAATTCCCCAACGCAATACTTTTTTACCTGGAAATATTTTTTGAACACCTTCATCAACAAAAGGAACATCGGTTGAATATATTATCAAATCGCTATGTTCAAATAATTTTAGCTTTTCATAAAGTTTATCTTTTCGGGAAGTAAAATTTTCCTGGTGAGCAGCTCCAATATTTGTGATTACACCTATTGTTGGATGAATCACTGACGCTATTTTTTCCATCTCGCCTTTTTGGGAAATACCAGCCTCAAAAATTGCAACTTCAGTATGCTTATTTAACTGCCAAACAGAAAGAGGAACTCCGATTTGGCTGTTATAACTTTTAGGAGAACGTACCAGAACCTTTGAATTTCCAATTAATTGTGAAATCCATTCCTTAACAATAGTTTTACCATTACTTCCGGTAATTCCAATAACCGGACAATTGTATAACTTTCTTTTTTCAGCTACCAAATGCTGAAAACATAACAAAGTATCTTCGGCTATAATATAATTAGCATCCTTTTGACTCTCATCAATTACATAACTTTCTTCCACCATAAAACATCTGACACCTTGCTTATAAAGAGATGCGATGAAATTATGACCATTGTGATTGTTTCCGGAAATGGCGACAAATAATGATTTTTCAGGATAAGAAACAGAACGGCTGTCTGTTATTATATATGATATTTCAATATCGTTATTGATGATTGACTTAGCCCCTGACCATTCAGCAACCAGACTAAACAAATATGATTGAGTCATTATTTATGATTTACCTTTTTAAAACAAGCACGACAAAGAGGTTCATATTCAACCTTTTCACCAAGCATTACTAATTTCTCTTCACTCGATAAACGATGTGAAAAGTGAGCCAACTCGCCACATTTCATACAAATAGCATGTACTTTTGTAACATATTCTGCTATTGACATTAATTGAGGCATCGGGCCAAATGGTTTTCCTTTAAAATCCATATCTAAACCTGCCACAATAACACGCACACCCTGATTGGCTAATTGCTGACAAACTTCCGTTAATCCTGAATCAAAAAACTGGGCCTCATCAATACCTATCACATCTACATTTCCACTCAAAAGCAAAATATTACCTGAGGTTTCTACAGGAGTAGATAAAATAGAATTAGCATCATGAGATACGACTTCATCTTCACTATATCTTACATCAATGTGAGGCTTAAATATTTCGACACGTTGCCTGGCAATTTTGGCTCGTTTTAATCTTCTGAGTAACTCTTCAGTTTTACCTGAAAACATTGAGCCGGCTATTACTTCAATCCAACCATGCTTTCCTTCATTATTTAATTTATTTTCAAGAAACATGCGTATTTTATATTATTTGACAAAAGATAAAGTACTGACTATTATTTTTTAATATTTTTTCTTGATACTTTTGTCTATGAACTTCATTCTGTATTTTGTAACAAACTTTACAAAGTAAATAAAAAAGCAATTGTTTTAATATTATTATGAACAAAGAAGCATTACTAAACATCATCTTGAGCGATATTAACGAAGTTGAAACTCTTTTAAGATCTTTCCAGGGATCAGAAGAAATACCTGCTGCTTTTATGGATCTTACAGAAAGGAAGCTCAATCATTTAGTTGAGGAGTTCTCACTTTTAAAATCAATTAACCAACCCGGTTCTAAGCCTGTTATAAATGAAGAAAAAAGCATAGAAACAGAGCAAAAGGTTATTGAAAAACCAACTCCAGCAGAGGAACCAACTATTGTAATAGAAAAACAGGAGCCAGTAATACCAGAGACTGAAGTAATTAAAGAAGATAAAATAGTTACAGCAAGCAACAATGAAGTAGTAAATCCATTAGTTGAAGAAAAAAAAGAAGTAGTAATTGAGGAATCTCCAAAGGAAACTGAATCCTCCCCTGTTATAAAAGAAGAACCTGTTTCAATTACTGTTAATGAGGCACAGCCAACTCCTGTTAAAACACCTGTTCCAGAACCAAAGATTGAAGAAAAGAAAATAGAAGTCAAAGAGGAAAGCAACAAAACCTTAGGTGAATCATTAGGTGGCGAGAAAAAATCAGTAAATGATATCATTGCGAACAATAAAGAATCTAAGCTTCAACAAACTTTAATAGGAAAACCTATTGAAGATTTAACTAAAAGCCTGGGACTAAACGATAGATTTATGTTTCAGCGTGAACTGTTTGCAGGTAATGCAGATATCATGAAACAAACATTACTTCAACTAAATGAGATGCCGGATTTTAATTCTGCTCAATCATTTATTTCATCAAATTTTAACTGGGATCAGGAGCAAGAAGCCACTCAGGCCTTTTTCAATTACGTTAAAAGAAAATTTCACTAGTAAAGAAAGAAATCCAACAATATAAATGGGTAAACTATATATCATTCCAACACCAATCGGAAACCTTGAAGACATTACACTTCGTGCCTTGCGTATTTTAAAAGAGGTAGATTTTATATTAGCTGAAGACACACGCAAGTCTGGATTTTTATTAAAACATTTTGAAATAGAAGCCAAAATGTATTCTCATCATAAATTCAATGAACATAAAACATCAGAAATGATCGTTCAAAGAATATTAGCAGGGGAATCATGTGCTTTGGTTTCGGATGCCGGAACTCCTGCAATATCAGACCCTGGGTATTTATTAGTAAAGTTTGCAGTTGATGAAGGTGTTGATGTGGAATGCTTACCCGGAGCCACAGCATTTGTTCCCGCATTGGTAAATTCAGGTTTGCCAAATGAAAGATTTTGTTTTGAAGGATTTCTGCCTCAAAAGAAAGGTCGTCAAAAAAGACTTCAGGCCATCGAATCTGAAACACGTACAATGATCTTTTACGAATCGCCGTTTAGATTGGTAAAAACATTAGAACAACTGGCTGAAGTTTTGGGAGAAGAAAGAAAGGCAAGCGTTTCGAGAGAACTTACAAAAATACATGAAGAAAACGCCAGAGGAACATTAAAAGAGTTAATTCATCACTTTAATAGTAAGGCGGTTAAAGGAGAAATTGTTATTATTGTAGAAGGCTTACACGAAAAAGTCGAAAAGAAGAAAGGCAATAAATACAAAAATGATATTGACGATTAACAACATAGCCTAAACACAAGGCTCATTATAAATAATTAATACACAACACATTTCATTATGAAAAAGATTATTTTCACACTATTAGTTGCTGCAAGTATAGTAGCATGTAATGGTCCTTCATCAACCAAGAAACTTACAGAACAAAAAGACTCATTATTAGTAGCAAATGCAGAAAAAGACAAAATCTTAAATGATTTAGCAAGTTCTTTAGTTGCAATTGATGAAAACATCCAGGCCATTAAGGAAAAAGAAAACCTGATTCAGGTTAACATGACCACTCCTGAAGGAAACTCAGATCAACTTCAGGATAAAATCAACAACGACATTCAGGACATCTACAACCTGATGTTGGCAAACAAGGAAAGAATTGCAGAACTGGAACAACAAATTAAAAAGTCTGGATCTGACAATAAAAACCTTACCAATTTAGTTTCTCGTTTAAACAAACAACTAAAAGAAAAAAGTGACGAGATTATTAAACTAAACGAATTACTAAATAACAAAAACATTGAGATTGCTTCATTAAACTTTACCGTTGAAGGAATGAGCCAGGTTATTGATTCTATTCGTAGATCTAATGAAAAAACTCAGGCAGTTTTAGATTCAACAACTATTGAACTAAATGCAGGTTACTATGCCTTTGGAACTAAAAAAGAACTAAAAGAACATAATGTAATTTCTAGCGAAGGCTTACCATTAATTGGAAAACACAAAGTTCTGACTGAAGATTTTAACGAAGACTATTTCACTAAGGTTGACATACGTGAAGTTGAAGAGATTCCATTATTTCGACCTAAATATAAAATACTAACAAACCACCCTGATGGTTCTTATGAAATTATTAATGGTGAAGAAGATACAAAGACTATTAAAATCCTAAATAAAGAAGATTTCTGGAGTATCTCCAGATTCCTGGTTGTTCAGGTTAACTAGTCATTCATAACACATTAAACTCCGCTCAATGCGGAGTTTTTTATTTATAGGATTATTCAGCTTTAAGTAATTATTTATTGACATTTTCACGTTCCTATATATCATACTCCAATAATAAAAACGGATTAATGTATACGACATTACACTAAGCCCTCTTACCTTAGCTCTATGGCATGCCCTCAACATTATCCCCTAAGTCTTAGTTTAATTTATTCCATTTCAATACCTTTGCATCTTTATAAAAATAAAACATGTACAAATACAGTCACCTATTTTTCGATTTAGACCATACTTTATGGGATTTTGAAACCAACTCTCTACAAACATTAGAAGAGTTGTTTACCAAATACCATCTAAATAATTCATTTGATAGTTTTGATCAATTCTACGACAAATACGAAACTCACAATGAAGAACTATGGGTATTGTACAGAGAAGGTAAAATAACTAAAGAAAAGCTTAATTTTCAGCGTTTCTACACTCCTTTGTCTGAAGCTGGAATTAAGGACGAAACAGTTGCATCAAACTTTGCAAAAGATTACATTACTGTTAGCCCTACAAAAACTGCATTAATGCCGAATACAGTTGAAGTGCTGACTGAGCTAAAGAAAAGATATAAATTGCATATTATTACAAATGGTTTTAAAGAAGTACAGTTTATTAAACTAAAGAACAGTAATCTTGAGCAATTCTTCTCGAAAATATTTATCTCTGAAACAATTGGGGCATCAAAACCCAAAACTGCCTTTTTTGAATATGCTGTTAAAAGCGCAAATGCCCGTAAAAAGGAATGCCTGATAATTGGAGATAATCTTGAAACAGATATTGACGGAGCTATTAATTTCGGTTTGGATTATGTGTTTTATAATCCAAATAAAAACACTCATAATCGTAGTTTAATGCATGAAATATCAGATTTAAAAGAAATTTTAGATATTGTGAAATAAAACACAAAAAAGGATTGAGAAAAATTGGTTCTCAATCCTTTCCATAGACTATACACTAAGTTCTTTTTCTTTAAGCACTTTACTCAACACTAAATCTTTATTCAATTTTTTAGTACAGAAGAACCAATCCTTACATTCATCCACATTACTATCTTTTCCTTCCATTCGATCTTTAGCTGCACCACATGATCCTGCTGGAGAAATTATAACATCATCACCAGGACGCCAATCAGCAGGAGTAGCAATACCAAATTCATCTGCAGCTTTTAATGCTATAATAACTCTGTACAACTCATCAAAATTACGACCTAAACTTAAAGGATAATAAATAATTGTACGAATAATACCCTTTGGATCAATAAAGAATACTGCCCTGACAGCTTTTGTGGAAGCCTCATTTGGTTGAATCATTCCATATTTCTTAGCCACATTCATGGTAATATCCTCAATTAAAGGGAATGTTACTTCCACGTCCTTCATACCACGATATTCGATCTTTTCTTTGATAGTTCTTAGCCATGCTATATGACTATACAAACCATCAACAGACAAACCAACTAACTTACAGTTTGCTTCTGCAAATTTTTCTTCTAAAGAGGCAAATGTCATAAACTCGGAAGTACAAACCGGAGTAAAATCAGCAGGATGGCTAAATAGAATCACCCAACTTCCTTTATAATCTGAAGGGAAATTAATTTCACCCTGCGTTGTTACTGCTTTAAATTCAGGTGCAGGATCTCCAATTCTTGGCATACTAACTACTTGTTGTTCTTGATTACTTTCCATGTCTGGTAATATTTAAGGTTAAACAAATAATCAACACTTACAACTTCATAATAATTATGAGACTATCAAATTTACGGCTAATTAAGTCGGATGTCCAGAAATAACGAGAATATTATCAATTAAAAAACAAAAAAATACCCCGCATAAAATTTATGCAGGGCACCATATTTATTATAGAAATCATTTATTTAAACGAATATCTGATACCTATCATATTTCTCAAAATAATATCATTTTCAAAATAAAGTTCTGGAGCAATTTCTATAATTGCACTTATTCGATTATTTTGTTTGAATGGATAAATCTCAAGTTGAAAAGGAACGGATATTGCGGCGCCATCTCCTCCTTCTGTGAAAGGATCAAGCTTCAAACCTAAACCCATATTAAATTGATGATAATCACTAGATTTAACACTATACATTAAATCTAATTCTAACGAAATATCTTCAAGACTACGATTTGTAAAAGTTTTTAACTCACTGGAAAACTTATATATAAAATTATAGTTAGCCGAAATAACGTTTGAAGAATAATAAGCTATACTAAACTGTTGAGATTCTTTTTCGTCGGTATTATCTTGAGCATTCAGAACCAGAATTTTCAACCCGATTACAATAAATAAACATAACTTTTTCATATTTTAATAATTTAGGAAGTATGCTCCCTGATTAAAAAATATTATTCTATTCACCAACTTGGTAACAAGGTGTGGTTTTTACAAATTATAATACCCCGCAAATAGCCATACAATTTGCATGATTATTTAAATAATTTCAGAGATCTATTTATAAAATATTGAAAAATGGATTAGAGATTAGACATTTGGTTATTAGGTTACACTTTACATTATTATGTTTATTACCATCACTTCAAATATACACATTAATAACTAATAAAAAAATAAACACAATACATAATAATAACAATTACATTTTCAAACCCTTGTTATAACTACTTTTAAATTATTTTATTTACATATATTAATATTTCACAAATGAACATAAGTTAATAACCACCGATTTTCTATTTTTCATAATTTAATATTTAAAAATTTCTCAACAGCAATAAACTATTTATCTACAAAAATTATATTGGGATAAAAGATTTCAACTTTCTTTTACAACTATCATTACAACAAAAAAATACCCCGCATAAAAATTATGCAGGGCACCTTCATTAATACTGTTTATTGTCTATTAAAACGGAGTATCACTATCAAAAGGAGTAGGTGGTACATCAGGAAAATCAGGTAATCCAAAATCACTATTTGCAGGCTGCTGAGCAAATTCATTCTCTCCACCTTCATTCATTTTGGATCCATAAGTTACAGATTGTCCTCCTTGGTCCATACCTAAATCATCACCAAACACACCAGTATCAGGATTCTCAAATCGAGCTAACTCACCACGGAACCGTAGACGCACATCACCAGTGGCACCGTTACGGTGTTTGGCAATAATAATCTCACCCATACCAATTAAAGAGTTACCATGCTCATCTTCAGTAATTTTATAATACTCAGGACGGTGAATAAAGCATACCATATCCGCATCCTGCTCAATCGCTCCCGATTCCCTAAGGTCAGAAAGCTGAGGTCTTTTTCCTTCTGCTCCAGCACGACCTTCAACACCACGATTCAGCTGTGACAAGGCAATAATTGGAATATTCAACTCCTTTGCTAAACCCTTTAACGATCGTGAAATCATACTTACCTCTTCCTGACGAGAGCCTGGGTTCATACCATTGGCATTCATCAGCTGAAGGTAGTCAATAATCACAATCTTAATATCATGTTGCTTTTTAAGCCTTCTACATTTAGCTCTTAACTCAAATACAGATAAACCTGGTGTATCATCAACAAATATTGGAGCATCAATCAGATTTTGTATTTTATGATCTAATTGCTCCCACTCGTAACTTGCCAGATTTCCTTTTTTAATTTTCTCTGCAGGAAGTTCAGTTTCTGAAACAATCAAACGATTTACAAGCTGAACGTTACCCATCTCCAGAGAGAATACAGCTACACCCTGATTAAACTGAAGGGCCATATTACGGGCCATTGACAATACGAATGCTGTTTTACCCATCGCAGGACGGGCAGCGATAACAATCATATCTGTTCTTTGCCATCCTGAAGTCATTCTATCCAGTTCGGTAAAACCGGAAGGAACACCACTTAATCCATCACTACGTTGAGAAGCTTCTTTAATCATTTCAATAGCTTCATCAATTACCGGATTAATCTGGGTAACATCTTTCTTCATATTACCCTGACTCAGCTTAAAGAACGCACTTTCTGATTCATCAAGCAAGTCATCCACATCAACACCCTCATCATAAGCCTTAGTCTGAATTTCAGAACTAATTTTAATCACTTCTCTTTGCAAGTATTTTTGCCAGATAATTCGGGCGTGAAATTCAATATGCGCAGCCGACGCTACACGCATTGTAAGCTGCGTTATAAAAAAAGCACCTCCAATTTCTTCCAGATGACCATTTTTTCTTAGTTCTTCAGTAACCGTAAGCATATCCACAGGATATTCTTTAGCGTATAAGTTCTGAATGGCAGCATATATTTTTTGATGTGCTTCCTTATAAAAACATTCAGGTTTTAATAATTCACCAACGCTGGTAAAAGCTTCCTTTTCCAACATCAATGCACCCAATACCGCCTCTTCTAATTCTAACACTTGCGGTGGCATCTTACCCACCTCTAAATCTACACTTGGTACCTTTTTGTTTGTATAATTCCTTTTTTGTGCCATAATAACCTGTAATTCTTTTTTCAAAGGGTTGACAAAGTTAATTAGTTTTTACTATTATCAGTAATGATATCATACCCCATTCATCAAAATATTTCTTAAAAAAATCCTTGTTATTGATACTCAATACTCTTATGTTTGAAATAAGTACAAAGTCAAATATAACAAGTTGATTTACTGAGCGAAGTATATTTTCAATATCAAATCTCAACCTGTAATTTTATCATTGTATTACTTATTTTTTTAAAAAATCTTAAAATTCAATATCAATTAATATAGTTTATGATTTGTTTTCCTAATGCAAAAATCAATATTGGTTTATATGTTACTGAAAAACGACCAGATGGTTACCATAATCTTGAAACGCTTTTTTACCCGACTAAATTGTACGATGTTATCGAAATCGTAGAAAACAAATCCAGTCAGGAGCCATATATTTGGAGTAGCAGCGGAATAGCAATCGATGGTAAGGCAGAAGACAACTTATGCATTAAAGCATTGAAACTTCTTAAACAAGATTTCAATATTCCTCCTATAAAGATTCATTTACACAAAGTGATTCCCTTTGGTGCAGGACTAGGTGGAGGTTCTGCTGATGCAGCATTTACATTGACCATCTTAAACGAAATGTTTCAACTAGGTATCAATAAGGATAAATTAATTGAATACGCAGCAAAAATCGGAGCAGATTGTGCTTTTTTCATCATAAACAAACCCTGCATAGCAACAGGAATTGGTGATATTTTAAAACCAACAGAGATTGATTTAAAAGGTAAGCATTTACTGTTAGTAAAACCTGAAATTCATATTTCAACTCCGGAAGCATACAGTGGTGTTTCTCCGAAAATTCCGGCAGAGAGTTTAGGATCCACACTTCAGGAGCCTCTTGAAAAATGGCACGATTCTGTTGTTAATGATTTTGAAGCATCTGTTTTTCCAAATCATCCAACAATAAAAGACATTAAAGACCAAATGTATTCATCAGGAGCAATCTATGCATCTATGACTGGCAGTGGAGCTGCCGTTTTTGGAATATTTAAAAACAAACCAGAATTATCATTCCCTGAATATTTTAGCTGGACAGAGATTCTATAAATATAAAAAAGGCCCTGAATTATCAGGGCCTCAATATCTAATTGCTTCGAAAAATTAAGCTTCAATAACAACCATCAATTCATTTTTAGGAATTCGGTCACCTTCCTTAACACAAATCTCTTTGATAGTACCTTCAAAAGGCATTTCAATTTGATTTTGCATTTTCATGGCTTCCAACACCAATAATGAATCACCTGCCTGCACTTTATCTCCAACCTTAACATTAATTTTAATTATTGTTCCAGGAATATAAGATTTAATCTCATTTGGATTTGGCGCCTGCCAAGATGTTCTGTTGGCATACTTCTTAGTAACTTTTGTTTGGTACTCCATTGTATGTACCCTAAAGCCAACTAACTCTTCTTTATTACTCATAATCAGTTGTTTTTAAAATGGAGGAATACCATGTTTTTTATCAGGATGTACGATATCTTTTCCTACTGATACCTCAAGAGCATGTAATAAGATATTACGTGTTTCATTTGGCTCAATAACAGAATCAATATATCCTTTTGCTGCTGCCACATATGGGTTAGCAAATTTCTCTCTGTACTCTTGTACTTTAAGTTTACGCATTTCTTCAGGATCTTCTGCACTATCAATCTCTTTCTTAAAGATGATATTTGCAGCACCTTCAGGACCCATTACTGCAATTTCAGCAGTTGGCCATGCAAACATAAAGTCAGCTCCTAAGTGACGTGAGTTCATTGCGATATAACCACCACCATAAGCTTTACGTAGAATTACAGTAATTTTAGGTACAGTAGCTTCTGAATAAGCATAAAGAACTTTAGCTCCGTGACGGATTACACCAGCATGCTCCTGATCAACTCCAGGTAAGTATCCTGGCATATCTTCAAGAGTTACAATAGGAATATTAAATGAATCACAGTAACGGATAAAACGAGCTGCTTTATCTGAACTATCACAATCTAATACTCCGGCAAGAACCATTGGTTGGTTAGCAACAAATCCGATTGTTTGACCATTTAAACGACCAAATCCAATTACGATATTTGCAGCGAATAACTCCTGAATTTCAAAGAAATCACCATCATCAACGATAGCCTTGATAACATCACGTACATCATAAGGATTACGTGGATCAGAAGGAATAAGATCTTCAATATTACCTTTATAAAGAGGTTCTTTTGGAGGGAATTCTTTAGCTTTTTTAGAGTTATTCCATGGAATAAATGTGATAAGCTTTTTGATTTGCTCAAAACATTCTTGCTCACTATTTGCAAAGAAATGGGCGTTACCTGTAGTTTCTGCATGAACACGAGCACCACCTAATTCTTCCATTGAAATTTCTTCGCCAAGAACTGTCTTAATTACTCCAGGACCTGTAATAAACATCTTAGAAATGTTGTCTACTACAAATACAAAGTCAGTTAATGCAGGTGAATAAACTGCACCTCCGGCACAAGGCCCAAGGATAACTGAAATTTGAGGGATTACACCTGATGCAATTGTGTTTCTGTAAAAGATCTCACCGTAACCGGCAAGTGAATTTACACCTTCCTGAATACGAGCACCACCAGAATCGTTAATACCGATCAAAGGCACGCGCATTTTTAACGCATGGTCCATGATTTTAGTGATCTTACGAGCGTGCATTAGCCCTAAAGATCCTCCTGCTACAGTAAAATCCTGTGCAAACACACAAATAGGTGCTCCATAGATTGTTCCTGTACCAATAATCACACCGTCACCATGAAGTTGCTTTTTGTCCATGCCGAAGTCTTTAGCTTCATGCTCAACAAAAAGATCATACTCTGTAAAAGAATCCTGATCAAGAATGGCAAGAATACGCTCACGGGCAGTCATCTTACCCATAGCTACTTGTTTTTCGATGGCTTTTTCTCCACCTCCCATCTCAACCTTCTCTTTTCTTTTACGAAGATCAAGGATGTGTTTTTTCAATGACATAATTAAACATTTTTAATTAACCTAATACAAATCAATGCCATCTATAGGCAAGGTTTGCTAAATTTCCGGGTATAATAATTACAAAAAATTATTTTTCAAAAACCGCACAAATTACCGAAATAAAAAACGCATATGCAACATCAAAGCTAAATATTTAACTTTTAGTCCAATTACTTCGGCGCTTTGAAATATAAATACACACCAATAATTGCAAATACAATATTGGGTAACCACACTGCCAGCAAGGCATTCATATTACCATTAATAGCAAAGGTGGTTGATATGGTCATAAATAATATATAACCAAAACTTAAAGCCAATCCCACACCTATATGTAAACCAATCCCTCCTCTAACTTTACGGGATGCCAAAGATACTCCTATCAGAGTTAATATAAAAGCCGAAAAAGGATTTGCAAATCGCTTATAATATTCTATTACATAAGGCTTTATTGAACCCACTCCTTTTTGTGTTTGAACATCAATATAATTACCAAGTTCAGTATATGTCATGGTTTCAAACCAATTGTGTTCTGATTTAAAATCCTCTGGCGACATATTAAAAACGGTATCTAACTTCTCTCCTTCTCTGATCTCAATTTTATTGTCTCCAACAAAATCCCTGATCATATATTTAGATAATTCCCATCTCTTGGTATCTTCCTTATAGGTAATATTTCTGGCTGTCAACTTTGACTTTAATTCTGTTCCTTCAAATCTCTCTGCACTAAACTTACTCCCTTTATTACTGTAACTGTAAAATCTTCCCATGTAAACAAAAAGTCCGGGTTCAATCTGTAGATGAATATCCCTTAATCCCGTATCTTTCTTCTTCTTTTTAAGATAAGATCCTTCAAATTCTAAACGTGTTTGATTGGACGGAGGAATCACATAACCTCCTAATAAAAATGAAAATACAGCAATAATCAATGCAGCCACAAAATATGGAAACATCAATCTTTTAAAACTTATTCCACTGGATAAAATGGCAATAATCTCAGTATCATAAGCCATTTTTGAGGTAAAAAAGATTACCGCAATAAATACAAATAACGGAGTAAATAAATTTGCAAAGTATGGAATGAAATTAAAATAATAATCAAAAATGATAGCATGAACCGGAGCTCCATTTTCAAGAAAATTATCAATCTTTTCAGTAAGGTCGAAAACAACTGCAATACTGATAATCAACAATATTGCAAAAAAGTACGTGCCTAAAAATTTACGAATAATGTACCTGTCAAGCCTTTGTATAGCGCCTTTCATATAAGTGGTATCTTCAAAATAGATTACAAAAGAACAAAAATATAATGAACTATGCTACTTATTGTTTATTAATTAAATAGCTAACCCACAACATACTATTCTCAATAAATTATTACAATCGAACAGATAGCTGTTTAACCATTTGATCTTTCCAAACAGCAAAATCTCCTGTGATAATATGCTTACGAGCTTCTTTTACCAACCATAAGTAAAAAGCCAGATTGTGCAAACTACCAATTTGAGCAGCTAACATCTCTTTTGATACAAATAAATGACGAAGGTATGCCTTTGTATAATGATGATCAACAAAAGAAGGACCATCAGGATCGATTGGAGAAAAGTCATCTTTCCACTTTTCATTTTTCATATTCATTACGCCTCTCGATGTAAACAACATTCCGTTTCTACCATTTCTTGTAGGCATAACACAATCAAACATATCCACACCTAGAGCAATCGATTCCAGAATATTTACAGGAGTACCTACTCCCATTAAGTAACGAGGCTTATCCTCTGGGAGAATACCTGTTACAACCTCTGTCATTTCATACATTACTTCTGCAGGTTCACCTACCGATAAACCGCCAATGGCATTCCCCTCTCTTCCAAAAGATGCAATATATTCAGCCGATTGTTTTCTCAAATCTCTGAATCCTGCCCCCTGAACAATAGGAAAAAAAGTTTGATTATGTCCGTATTTAGGTTCTGTCTGATCAAAATGAGTGATTCCGCGTTTCAACCATCGATGCGTTAACTCCATAGAGTTCTTAGCATAATGATGATCTGCATCTCCCGGAGCACACTCATCAAAAGCCATAATAATATCGGCACCAATAACTCGTTGGATATCCACTACATTTTCTGGAGTAAATAAATGCTTTGATCCATCAATATGCGATCTAAAAACAGCTCCCTCTTCTTTCAACTTTCGGTTTCCACTCAATGAAAACACCTGATAACCACCACTATCTGTTAATATTGGCTTATCCCAACCATTAAATTTATGTAAACCACCAGCCTTTTCTATAATATCCAATCCTGGACGTAAATACAAATGATAGGTATTTCCTAGTATAATTTGAGCCTTAATATCCTCTCTCAAATCATTAAAATGTACTCCTTTAACGCTACCTACAGTTCCAACGGGCATAAAAATCGGAGTTTCAATTTCTCCATGGTCCGTAGTTATAACACCGGCTCTCGCCCTTGATTTAGAATCTGTTATTTGTAATTTAAAATCCATTTTTTATTATTTTGGGGATGCAAATATAAACAGTCTTTAATTATCAATTGCAAAAAATATGATTTCTCATCTCGCTTTTTAAAAAAAACAATAGTATTTTCACTCTCGCTAAATGAATCATCAATAAAATTTTACTCAAAATAATCAAGTGGATTTATCAAACTTCATACCAACATCAGGCACATGGCTTTACATACTAATTACTCTGGTAGTTCTGTTTGTTGTACAACTGTTTTACTACTTATATTTCTTTTTAAAACTGAATACATACATTAATAAAAAAGAAAATAAAACCATAAGTAGCTACCCTCCACTCTCTGTTATTATTTGTGCTAAAAATGAATCAAAGAATTTAAAAGCAAATTTACCTCTGATTTTAAATCAGGATTATCCCGGAACTTTTGAAGTAATTGTTGTTAATGATGCTTCTGAAGATGATACCGAGTTAATATTGGCACGTTTTAAAGAAAAGAATGAACACCTATATTACACTTCTATACCTTATGATAAAATATTCAGACATGGTAAAAAACTTGCTGTTACTTTAGGCGTTAAGGCTGCGAAATACAATAATCTTGTTTTTACTGATGCAGATTGTATTCCTGCAACTAAAGATTGGCTCAAACATATGGCAGCAGGCTTTATGGATGGTAAAGAAATATTAATAGGTGTAGGTGCCTATCAAAAGCAAAAAGGTCTCTTAAATTACTGGATTCGTTTTGATACATTTACAATTGCCATTCAATATTTATCATTTGCTTTACGTGGAGTTCCTTATATGGGCGTTGGCAGAAATATGGCTTACACTAAGGAACTATTTAATAAACATCAGGGTTTTAAAAAACACCAACATATTTTTTCCGGTGATGACGATTTATTTATTAGAGATGCTGCTACCAAAAGCAATATTGGAATCATTACACATCCGGATTCTTTTACATATTCGTTACCTTCTCAAACTTTTAAAGAATGGCGACGACAAAAAAGCCGACATTTAACTACTTCGCCTTATTATAAACTAAAAATCAAATATCTAATTGGAACAGAGGCTTTCTCACGACAATTATTCTGGGGCCTATCCTTTGTTTCTATTTTTTTTTCTACTTTTGCAGCAAGTGTTTTGGTACTGATTTTTTTGAAATTATTAATTCAAATGCTGATATTTAATACACTATCAAAAAAATTTAATCAAAGAGACTTAACTTTTGGAGGTATTATATTTGATTTTATTTTACCTTTAATTACAGGTTTATTATTACTAGGCGGAAAAAGACAAGCAAAAAAAAATAAATGGACATAAATCCTAACTTATCCGACAAAGCAAGACACGATTTCAGTCTGGTTCAATTAGCAGTAAAAGGTGACCAAAAAGCTTTTGCTGAGTTGATGGGGCGTTATCGCGATGCGATTTATTTTATGCTATTAAAAATGGTAAATAACAAAAGCGATGCTGAAGATTTAACCATTGAAGCATTTGGCAAAGCTTTTAAAAATATACATCAATACTCTCCTAACTATGCTTTTAGTACATGGTTATTTAAGATTGCGTCCAATAACTGTATTGATTATCTCCGTAAAAAAAGAACAAATATAGTTTCGATTGACGGAACACATTTATCCGAAGAAAAAGAAAACGACCAACCTATTCACTTAAAAGACGAAACTCCGGATCCGGAAGAAGGTTTAATCAAACAACAAAAAGCAATCTTAATGAGAACTGTTGTTAAAAAGCTTAAACCAAGATATCGTACTTTAATTGAATTAAGATATTTCAATGAATTTTCGTACGAAGAAATTGCTCAGGAACTGGATCTTCCATTAGGAACTGTTAAAGCTCAACTTTTTAGAGCCAGAGAGTTATTATACAACACTCTGAAGAACTCAGATGTTAAGCTTGACTAGATATAAATAAAATCAACAAGAGGGACTGCAAACAAGATGGGCTTGATTACTAATTATTTTCCTGAATTATCAGAGGAACAAATACAACTATTTACAAAACTAGAAGAATTATATCCTGAATGGAATGAAAAAATAAATGTCATTTCACGAAAAGATATTTCTGAACTAAGTATACGACATATCATTCATTCCTTAGGAATAGCCAAATACACAAGATTTGTCCCTGGAACAAAAATTATTGACGTTGGTACCGGTGGTGGTTTCCCCGGAATTCCTTTGGCCATATTTTTTCCGGAATGTCAGTTTCACCTGGTAGATTCAATTGGAAAAAAAATTAAGGTGGTACAAACTATTGCTGAAGAGCTAGGACTAAAAAACGTAACTGCCCAGCAGGAACGTTCAGAAAAAATAAAGTCGAAATATGATTTTGTTGTTAGCCGTGCAGTAACTGCTTTTCCTCGTTTTGTGTCTCTTACTCGACACTTAGTGAGTGATAAGCAAAAGAATCCAATAGCAAATGGGATTCTATATTTAAAAGGAGGTGAATTTGAGGAAGAAATTAAACCATTTAATAAAAATATCTCAGTAACACCATTGACAGATTTTTTTGAAGAAGATTTTTTTGAAACGAAAAAGCTAATTCACCTGTCTTTATAGGATATTCTATTATCCTAAAATACAAAATGTAAGATTTATTTAAATAAAGAGCATTTTTTTTTGGAAAAAGAGAATAAAGATGTATTTTTGCAGTCCGAAAATAGAACAATAAAAGAATAGTCGAAAGATAAAATAATATTAAGATGAAAAGGACATTTCAACCTTCTAACAGAAAAAGAAGAAATAAGCACGGTTTTAGAGCTAGAATGGCTAGTGCAAATGGCCGTAGAGTATTAGCGTCAAGAAGAGCTAAAGGAAGAAAAAAACTTACTGTTTCTAGTGAAAAAAGACACAAAGCATAAGTAATTGCTTAACTGAATATAAAAAAGGATTCATCACGAATCCTTTTTTTTTGCTTTAAATCAAAGTATATCTAATTCAAGTTTATAGTAAATTATATTATTTTTGAAGTCATCTTGAAAAAACACAACAATATGTCTGTTCTTAAATTTTTTATAAGCAAAAAATTCTTTACTCATTTAGGGTTAGCATTTGGATTATTAATCATCCTACTGATCATTACCTTCACAAGCATAAGTATCTATACTCATCATGGTGAGAGTTTTGCCACACCAGACTTTTCTGGTCTTACAGAACAACAGTTCATTGATCTGATACAACAAAAAGAATTAAGATATAAAATCATCGATTCTGTACACGTTTCTGATTTAACTCCTGGTATAGTAGTAGAACAAACTCCAAAGCCAGGTAGTTTTGTAAAAGTAAACAGAACAATATTTTTTACTATTAATGCCTACACTGCAGAACAGATACCTGTTCCACAACTAACAGAACTATCATTGCGTAATGCTCAGGTAACATTGGAGTCTTACGGATTAAGAGTAGGTCAATTAATCTACATTCCTTCTGAGTACACTCAGTTGGTTTTAGGTCAGCATTATAATGGAAAACCAATAGAACCTGGAACCCTGATCGCTAAAGGATCCAGCATTGATTTATTGGTTGGACAAGGATTAAGTAATGAAAAAACTGAGGTACCTGACTTACAAGGCCTGACGCTTGAAGAAGCCTTAAGTCTTTGCCAAAGTAATTCATTGAATATTGATGTTACTATTTACGAAGATACAGTAGCTACTCAGGAAGACAGCTTAAGAGCATTTATCTGGAAACAGTTACCCGAAGCAAATATGGGTAAAAAACTACGCTTAGGTTCGTCATTGGATTTATGGCTAACCATTGACTCTACCAGATTACTGCCTGACACATTAGTAACTGATTCTTTAGCAACAGAAGTTTTAATACCCGTACAAGAATAAAATATGATTGAGGAGAAGGATAAAAGAGAAGATCTGGATGATATTGAAGATGACCAGAACGAGATGTTTGAGCATCATCGTTTTGTTACAGATCCAGGTCAGAAACAATTACGTATTGATAAATTCTTAGTTAACCGCATTGAAAATGCTTCCAGAAGTAAAATTCAGGATGCAGCTGCTGCAGGTAATATTCTTGTTAATGATGTTGCCGTAAAACCTAATTATAAGGTTAAACCTAACGATATTATTTCAATCGTTATGGAATATCCAAGAAGAGAACTTGAGATTATTCCTCAGGATATACCATTGGATATTCATTACGAAGACGACCATTTGCTGGTTGTAAATAAAAATCCGGGCTTAGTAGTTCATCCGGGTCATGGAAATTATACAGGCACTCTGGTTAATGCTTTAGCATGGCATTTGAAAGATTTACCATTATTTAATTCTGACGATCCTCGTCCGGGTTTAGTGCACAGAATTGACAAAGATACATCTGGCTTATTGGTTGTTGCCAAAACAGAACAAGCAAAAAATCATTTAGCGCGTCAGTTCTTTGAAAAAACAACAGAACGAAGTTATGTTGCTTTAGTCTGGGGTAACATTGAAGATGAAGAAGGAACAGTAACAGGACATATAGGCCGTAGCTTAAAAGACCGTATGCAAATGACTGTTTTCCCTGATGGAGAAATGGGTAAGCATGCTGTAACTCATTATAAAGTACTTGAACGATTTGGGTATGTAACATTAGTTCAATGCGTACTGGAAACTGGCAGAACACATCAAATCAGAGCTCACATGAAATACATTGGCCATACGCTTTTTAATGATGAAAGATATGGTGGAAATGAAATATTAAAAGGCACAACCTTTTCAAAATACAAGCAGTTTGTTCAAAATTGCTTTAAAGTTTTACCTCGTCAGGCTTTACATGCTAAGTCATTAGGTTTTATTCATCCTCACACCGGTGAAAAGATGAGTTTCAATACTGAAATCCCTGACGATATGATGCAATGTATTGAGAAATGGAGAACATACACTTCCAACAGAGATATTGAATCTGAATAAAACAATCATATTACGTATAAACGCACATGGACAAGAAAAATATTGCGGTAGTTTACGGAGGTGATTCCTCTGAAATTGTTGTTTCACGTAAAAGTGCACAAGGTGTACTTTCTTTTATTGACAGTTCAAAATACAACACCGTTGCAGTATTAATTACTCTTGAAAAATGGGTTGCCGAAATTGATGGCACTGAATACCCAATTGATAAGAATGATTTTTCGTTTACTAAAGATGGTGAAAAAACTTTCTTTGACTGTGCATACATTACAATTCACGGAACTCCCGGAGAAGATGGAAAATTGCAGGGATATTTTGATATGCTTAAGATTCCTTATTCAACTTGTGGAGTTTTAGCTGCTTCATTAACTTTTAATAAATTTACTTGCAATACCTACTTAAAAGGATTTGGTGTTTCTGTTGCTGATTCGTTACTAATTAGAAAAGGTACTGAATACGATGGAGAAAACATTGCAGATAAGTTAGGTTTACCTGTTTTTATTAAACCGAATGCAGGAGGTTCAAGCTTTGGTATTACCAAAGCAAAAGCTATTGAAGAAATTGAACCTGCAATTCAAAAAGCGTTTGAAGAAAGCCATGAGGTAATCATTGAGTCTTTTATCAGCGGACATGAGTTTACGTGTGGATTATACAAAACACCTGAAAAGGAATGCGTATTCCCTATTACAGAAGTAATACCGGCCAATGAGTTTTTTGATTTTGAGGCTAAATACAATGCAGAAAAAGCTCAGGAAATCACTCCTGCACGCTTACCACAAGAAACAACAGACAGAATCCAAAAAATCACTTCTTTAATTTATGATATACTTGGCTGTAAAGGTATCGCAAGAGTAGATTATATGTTGAGTGATAACAAAATATTTTTATTAGAAGTAAATACTACTCCAGGAATGACTCCAACCAGCTTTATTCCTCAACAAATTAAAGCTGCCGGTTTAGATATCAAAGAAGTATTTACAGATATTATTGAAGACTCTATTAACAGAGCTAACTAAAGCATAAATTTGAAATACTATAACTCAAAGCTGCATTTTTAAGTGCAGCTTTTTTTATTATTAATCTTTATTTGAAAAATACGGCTGGCAGCCGGAATTAATGCGTCATACTAAACAGCATGCTATTCAAACATTATATTTACAAATTGAATATATATATTTTTCATTCCAATATTCTTTCCAAACACACATAACCTTACAAAATATTCAACAAGTCTACATATTGGCTTTATACCTGCTTCGTACCAAATAAGTAACAACGATGATACAAACTCTTATTTAATACATAATTACAACATACTAAAGTCAGACTAAACTCACTAATTAGTGAGTTTGGTCTGACTTTAGTATGACTTATATATTAATTATATCTAAGTTTTAACCTTAGCCTTCCCAAAGCCATCCCGACTACATCCCTTAGCAGATACTTAACTATCAGGCATAAAAAAATGCCGCTCTATACTAGAACGACATCTTTTCAAACCTCAATTTTTGTAAATGTTATTATTTACCAATTAATTCATACTCTTCCGGTGAACCACAGGTACACATCAGATTTCGATCACCAAAGGCATCGTCTACCCTTGCCACTGTTAACCAGAATTTATTTTCCTTGATCCATTCTAATGGGAAAGCTGCTTTTTCTCGTCCGTACGAATGAGTCCATTCATCACAAACAACCTTATAATCAGGGTGAGGTGCATTTTTTAGCACATTATCTGTTTTATCAGCTTCACCTGATTCAACCTCTTTAATTTCTGTATAAATAGATTTCATTACCTCAATAAAGCGATCCAACTCTTGTTTAGATTCACTTTCTGTAGGTTCAACCATTAACGTTCCGTGTACTGGAAATGATAATGTTGGCGCGTGAAATCCATAATCCATCAAACGTTTAGCAATATCCAATTCAGTAATACCGGCACTTGTTTTAAAATGACGACATTCTAAAATCATTTCGTGTGCTACTCTACCCTTTTCACCAGTATATAAAACACCGTATTCCTCTTTTAGATGATGAGCAATATAGTTGGCATTTAAAATGGCTATTTCAGTAGATTTCTTTAAACCATCACTACCTAACATTTTAATGTAACCATAGGTAATTGGCATTACACTGGCACTACCCCAAGGAGCAGCAGATACAGCCGAAATACCTTTACGTCCGTTTTTAACAACAGGGTGTGAAGGTAAAAAGTCAACCAGGTGTTTTGCTACACCAATTGGTCCCACACCTGGGCCACCACCACCGTGAGGAATCGCAAATGTTTTATGAAGATTCAAGTGACATACATCGGCTCCAATTAATCCAGGATTAGTTAATCCAACCTGAGCATTCATATTGGCACCATCCATATAAACCTGACCTCCGTTTTCATGAATAATATTACATATCTCAACTACAGAAGCCTCAAATACTCCGTGAGTAGAAGGATAAGTAATCATTAAACAAGAAAGCGTATCTTTATATTGTTCAGCCTTTTCTTTAAGATCATCAACATCAATATTTCCGCGCTCATCACATTTTACAACAACTACTTTCATTCCTGCCATTACAGCACTTGCAGGGTTTGTTCCATGAGCCGAAGAAGGAATAATAGCAACATCTCTTTGTCCTTCACCAATACTTTGATGATAAGCTCTGATAACCATTAATCCGGCATACTCACCAGCAGCTCCTGAATTAGGCTGCAAACTCACATCTGCAAAACCAGTAATCTCAGCTAAATCTCGTTTCAATTCAGCAAATAGGAGTTGATAACCCGCAGCCTGATCCAATGGTACAAATGGGTGTATACCACCAAATTCAATCCAACTTAGAGGCAACATCTCTGTAGCCGCATTCAGTTTCATGGTACAAGAACCTAACGAAATCATTGAATGCGTTAAAGAAATATCTCTACGTTCCAGCTTCTTAATATATCGTACCATTTCTGTTTCTGAACGATATAACTTGAATACTTCCTGTTGCAGATAGTCTGATGTTCTTAAATAAGCTTCATCAATAGTACAAACCTCATCAATATCAAGGATTGTTGGAACATCGATACACGCAGCACGTGCAAATACTTCCACAATCCAATTCACATCTTCCAGGTTAGTTGTTTCATCAATACTGATACCTACATCACCATTCTCGAAATAACGGAAGTTCATCTCCAACTCCAATGAATACTTTTCAATTAATTCAACGGAAGCATGAGGAGCCATTGAAAAACGAATGGTATCAAAATAGTTATCATTTAACTGCTTATAACCAAATTTTTCAATCTCTTGAGTTAATAAAGATGCAATATTATGTACCTGACCTGCAATTCTGCGAATTCCTTCTGCACCATGATATACGGCATAAAAACTGGCCATGGTAGCTAAAAGAGCCTGTGCTGTACAAATATTTGATGTAGCTTTTTCTCTTTTGATATGCTGTTCACGTGTTTGTAAAGCCATTCTTAAAGCACGGTTCCCATTAGCATCTTTGGTAATACCTATAATACGTCCCGGCATATTTCTTTTCCCCTCTTCACGAGCGGCAAAATAGGCAGCATAAGGACCACCATATCCCATTGGAACTCCAAAACGCTGGGTAGATCCAAAAACAATATCTGCCCCCCACTCACCAGGAGGAACCAACATAGCTAAACTTAATAAATCAGCACCTACCGAAATTTTACAACCTGCTTCGTGAGTTTTAGTAACCAACTCTTTATAATCCACTACATTTCCATCAGAGTTTGGATATTGAACCAGTACTCCAAAATGTTTTTCGGATAGTTCACACTCTTTCCAATCACCAAATTGTAGTTCGATTCCCAGTGGATTAGCTCTTGTTTCCAACACCGCTCTTGTTTGAGGCCAAATCATTTCATCAACAAACATGATGTTAGCTTCAGCTTTAACCATTGCTCTTGGGCGCGAATTAAACATCATCACCATAGCTTCTGCGGCTGCAGTTGCCTCATCTAATAACGATGCATTGGCAATTTCCATCCCAGTTAACTCACAAATAACAGTCTGAAAGTTTAATAAAGCCTCCAATCTACCTTGCGAAATCTCAGCCTGGTAAGGAGTATAAGATGTATACCAAACCGGATTTTCCAATACATTACGATGAATAACAGCTGGTGTTATTGTATCATAATAACCCATACCAATGTATGTATTGTACACTTTATTCTTTGAGGCAATATCCAATATCTTTCTGAAATATTGACGCTCTGTTAATCCCTTCGCCAACCTCAATGGTTCTTTTAATCTGATCTTTTCAGGAACCGTTTCATCAATTAACTGATCCATTGATTCAACACCAATGGTTTTAAGCATCTCTTCAATTTCATGATCGCGAGGCCCAATATGCCTAGCAACAAATTTATCTGTGGCCATTTCTAATTATTTATTTAAAACAAGAGAATTATCATTGACTGATAACCCTTTCACTTCTTCTCAGACACCTTTTTTGGTCGCTTTAAAGGTAAGATAATAAGAAAATTATAAAAATGACAGGCACTTCTTTTCAAGATGATTTTTGTCAGTATAGATTATTGCATAAGTATGAATAAAAATACGATTCTATACACTCAATAAATACATGTTTTAACAAAATGAATAAAATCCTCTTTATTATATTAATCAATGCTTTCGAGTAAAAAACTATCTTTGCACCAATTAAAATAGCACGTATGGATTTCAAGCAAAAAATAAAAGATTTAACGCATAAATATTACGATGAAATTGTTGGCATAAGACGACATATTCATGAAAACCCTGAATTATCTTTTGAGGAATATAATACATCGAAATACATCTGCTCTAAATTGGATGAATATGGCATCGCATATAAAGCAGGATATGTTAAAACCGGAATTATAGGAAAGATTGAAGGTAAGAACCCGGATAAAAAAGTGATTGCTTTAAGAGCTGATATGGATGCTTTGCCGATTCATGAAAGTGAAAATAACGTGGTTAAGTCCTGTAATTCTGGTGTAATGCATGCCTGTGGTCATGATGCACACTCTGCATCCCTATTAGGAACGGCTAAAATATTAAGTGAGTTAAAGGACCAATGGGAAGGTACAATCTTACTTATTTTCCAACCTGGAGAAGAAAAATTCCCCGGTGGTGCTAAGTTGATGATGGAAGAAGGCGCACTTGACAATCCAAAACCTGAGATTATTATTGGTCAGCATGTCTTACCAGATATGGAAACTGGTCAGGTTGGTTTTAAGGAAGGAATGTATATGGCCTCTGGTGACGAAGTTTATCTTACAATAACAGGTAAAGGTGGTCATGCTGCTATGCCTCATACCCTAAACGATAACGTTTTGATTGCTGCAAATATCATTGTAGCACTTCAACAGATTGTGGCACGTATGGTTCCGGCTAATATTCCAACAGTTCTTTCGTTTGGACGATTTATTGCTGATGGAGCAACTAATATAATTCCTGAAAAAGTTGAGATTGCCGGAACACTAAGAACCATGAATGAAGAGTGGAGAGCAAAGATTAAAACTCACATACGCAAAATGGCTTCTGAGATAGCAGAAAGTATGGGAGCAAATTGCGCTGTTAAAATAAATGACGGATACCCTGTAGTAACAAATTCGGAGTATGTAACCGACTTAGCATATAAATCAGCATGTGAATATCTAGGTCAGGATAAGGTTCATAAAATGGATATTAGAATGACTGCAGAAGATTTTGGGTACTATACCCAAGAGTATCCCTGCACTTTCTACCGTTTTGGGGTAAAACAAATGAACAATATTCCTACAGGAGGGTTACATACGCCAGGATTCAACCTAAACGAATCATCCTTAGAGACTTCAGTAGGTTTAATGGCATATATCGCGCTGGACGTTTTAGCTCAATAAACAACTATATATTAGGGCTTTAGGCAAATAAAATGAAGTTTTTAATTATTTAAAAACATTTCAAATTGAGGTAAAACAGAAAATATTGTTTTCATATAAAAAAAAAGAAAATAATTTTGCTTCTGTAATACTAATAAAAAACAATAGAAAAATGGCTTACGTTATAAACGAAGATTGCATCGCATGTGGAACATGTATCGATGAGTGTCCAGTAGACGCTATTTCTGAAGGAGGTATCTATAAAATTGACGCTGAAGCTTGTACTGACTGTGGTACTTGTGCTGATGTTTGTCCTACAGAAGCTATTAAACCAGCTTAATTAGCGGTAAAAGAAAAAACTAAAAAAGGCAGCTTAATAAGATTAAGTTGCCTTTTTTGTTTTTATTTAAGTTTCAAAACGGATATTAGATTTTATTTCTGAGCAAACAGAATCTCATCCATTTTTACATCGTGTTTTTCAATTGGTAAATCATCTACTACCTGACATTGATAACAAACGCCTATTTTAACCGCTTGTTCTAATAAGGGTAATAATCGGTCGTAATAACCTCCTCCTCGCCCCATTCTTTGACCATTAGATGTAAAAGCAACTCCAGGGACAATAACCAAATCAATTTGCTTTAAGTCGGAAATAGCCAGTCCTGATGGTTCTAATATATTGAAAGCACCTTTCTGCATCATATCATAACCTTTATAAGGAACAACTTCTACACGATCCCCTACAACCCGTGGCAGATAGATATTTTTTTTAGAATACCATTCTTCAATAAATTGCTGCGTTTCTAACTCATCAGGTAAAGACCAATAGCACAAAATATGTTCTGCTTCATGAAAAGCACTTAGTTTTTCTAATTGCTCATAAACCAACAATGCTTCTCTATCCTTATCCGCATCTGAAAGCAACAACTTCTTTCCTTTGATAATTTTCCGAAGCTCTTTTTTATCTGTATCTACTGACATAATATTAAGGTCGATATTGTGAAGCTGCTAATATCTTTCGGCCATCCGTTTCTAACATCAGATCTTTTAATGTAGCCCCCTCATTCTTTTCCATATACGATTCTACAATCTTGTACCCAATAAACTCACCAGCCCGAGGAGCTGAGTTAGCGCCAAAATTAGCGGTAAATGGAGCATTCTCTGTATATTTTTGAACTAACATCCGATCATTACTAAATAAATGTTTCCACTCCACAAGTGAAGACCACATATTTTCCTCATTATCCTTACACCATTTCATTTGGTATGCGGAATAATCAAACAATAAAGTATCACTTAAATCAGGAAACATCTGTCGCACGAAATATTTAATCTTCCCTTTATAAACCATATGATTTATTACATCATCCTTTTGTTGATCGTAATCGTAATTAGTTAAGGCCATAGCTCTTAACACATCAGGAGCCATTTTTTCCTTAGACATTCCTTTACGCAAATATTTTGAAATGCCTAACCACTCATAAAATTCACAATCTTCGCCTAAGTACTTTTCAATACTTACACCTATCCATGCTGAATCAACGGCTATACTTTGACTAAATCCTGAAATCATCAAATAAATATCAGGTATATGCGCATTAGGGAAGTAGTATTTATAATTTTTAAAACCGAGCTCCAGTTCCTGCTTAAAACCATCAAAAGAAGGAAAAACTTCCTTAGATTTCTTAACTATATCCTTATTGGCATCATAGTGAACAAAACTCATTAAACGCTGTGGATAATCTACTCTCTCAATTCCACCAATTTTGATGATCTTTTTATTATAAGCTTCAAAAAACTGAGGATACTTTTGCAGTAAAGGCTCCATTGAAGTTCTCACATCCAGTGAATCTAACTGATTCAATTCCTGATAAAAAGGTATCACTTTAAAATCAACCTTAATATCAGTCACATCAGGACGATAAGTTTTATTGACACAGGAGGTTAAACCTAAAAACAGAAGACCTATAATTGATATTTTATTTCTAATACTCATAAGAACTACATTTTGAGAACAAACTTAAAAATAAAAAAACATATTTTTGCCCTCTAATTATCTGATTAAAATTCAACGAAAAGCGGTATTTCTAATTATTATCGCAATAATTAATTACATAGAGTTTATGCTAAAAAAAATTGATGGCTTTATTGTTGGCTTGTTAAGCATGATTGTTTTAGCCTACTTCTTCCCGGGATTAGGAAACTTTGGTGAACATTTTAACCTGGAGAATATTTCGGGCATTGGCATATCTCTGATTTTCTTTTTCTATGGATTAAAATTAAGTCCTTCTGAAATGAAAAAAGGATTGGGAAATTATAAACTTCATTTACTTTCTCAATTCTCTACATTTGTGCTTTTTCCTTTAATTGTTCTTCTTGCGAAACCATTTATAGTAACTGAAGAACAAAATATGCTATGGCTGGCTGTATTTTTTCTGGCGGCACTCCCTTCAACTGTTTCATCATCTGTTGTAATGGTATCCATAGCCAAAGGCAATATTCCAGGAGCTATTTTTAATGCAAGTATTTCAGGATTACTGGGTATCATTATCACACCAATGTGGATGGGCCTTTTTATGAGTGCATCAACAGGAGATTTTAACTTTATGGATAGTCTTATTCGTCTGGTAATTAAAATACTGCTACCTGTAACTGTAGGATTAATCCTGAATAAACAACTGGGCCGTTATGCCCGAAAATACAGTCGTTTTATAACTCTATTTGATAAAAGTATTATTCTATCAATTGTATATAACAGTTTCAGCAAATCATTTACGGCAAATCTGTTTACAACAATAGATCTTACATCCCTTATCATTTGCGCCATTAGTATCATGATAATCTTCGTAATTGTTTATGGCACTATTTTTGGAATTTCGAGGTGGTTAAATTTTTCCAGAGAAGATCGTATAACTGCAATTTTCTGTGGGTCTAAAAAATCATTAATTCATGGAACTGTAATGGCAAATGTTCTTTTCAAAAATATGGCTTCACAAGGAATATTCATTGTCCCTATTATGATTTATCATTCATTTCAATTGATAACTGTGAGTTTTATCGCTCAAAAAATGGGAAAAGAAAAGCCTTCAAAGAACTCTTGAAGCTCATTACTATTTTATTTAAGTTTGCGAAACAAATACTAATACATAATTAACATGAGAAAAATAACCTCACTTATTATTTTGACTCTTCTTTTATCTGCATCTGTTTTTGCTCAATCAGATAGAGATACGGACTTAAGGTTTGCTTTTGTTCTAAGTCCGCAAATAAGTTGGCTAAAATCCGACAATTCTTCAGTTGATGCTAACGGTAGTTTATTTGGTTACAATTTTGGTGTAGAAATGGATAAGTTCTTTGCTAAGAATTATGCTATTTCAACCGGGTTAACCATAAATACCACAGGCGGAAAATTAAGATACGAAGGCGATAATACATTTAGAATTGGAGATGAAAATACCATACTTACAAATAAAACATTGGAGTATCGTTTAAAATATCTTGAAGTACCGTTATTATTAAAACTACAAACAAACGATTTTCAACGCAGTAGTTTTTACGGTGTATTTGGTATCTCTAACCAATTTAATATTAAAACCAACGATGGCTCAGGTAATAATATTAATGATGAAGTTAAGTTCCTGAACTTTGGATACAAATTTGGTGGAGGAATGAAGTATTCAATTGGAGGAGACGCATTTTTAAAATTTGGTTTAACATACAACCAAGGCGTAACTGATGTAACTGACAATTCGCAAATTGACGACAAAGTAGTTCTAAACAGACTGGTTTTTAACTTTGGAGTTATTTTTTAAGCCTAACAGATCATTAGATATTAATAAACGATAATAAATTAAGAGGGTTTCATTGATTTGAAACCCTTTTTTATGCTGCAAACTATAAATTCATAAAGGATTTATGTTTGCATCTTCAATTCTTTGATGTTTCTTTGTATTCCTAAACTCATATAGACAGATGAATTATTCACAGATTGACTCATTGAATTAAATTCATCTTGAAATTAAAGGTCTCAAATATGAAAATAGCACTTGCTCAACTTAATTATCATGTTGGAAATTTTGAATCCAACACCAACAAAATTATTGATGCAATAAAAAAAGCAGAAAATGATCAATGCGATTTAATCGTATTTAGTGAATTAGCAATTTGTGGATATCCCCCACTTGATTTATTAGAAAGAGAAGAATTTGTTGAGCAATGTTTAATACAAGTGGACAAAATAGCAGCCGTATGTAACAACATTATGGCCATCGTAGGTTGCCCAAGCATTAATCCGGAGCCTAAAGGAAAAAAGCTATTTAATTCTGCTTTTGTTCTTGCTGAAGGAAAAGTAAATTCAATTCATCATAAAACATTACTACCTAATTACGATGTATTTGATGAGTATAGATATTTTCAACCCAATAGTGAATTCAAATTAGTTGAATTAAAAGGTAAGAAATTAGCCATTACAATATGTGAAGACTTATGGGATGAGCAACCTGTTTTTAACTCGTTTGCAAAAAGCAGGCTTTACAAAAAGTCGCCAATGAAAGAATTAAAACAATTAGATCCTGATATGGTGATTAATATTGCAGCTTCTCCTTTTTCATATAACCAAGGGCAGATACGTCAACAAATCATTTCGCAAAAAGCAGCTAAAAACGAAATTCCATTCTTCTATGTAAATCAAATAGGAGCAAACACTGAGCTTGTATTTGATGGTAGTTCTTTAGCGGTAAACGGCAAAGGAGAAATAATCAATCAATTAAGATCCTTTTCTGAGGACATACAGTATTGTGAACTTGAGGAGATGGGTTCTGATAAAGCCATTGTAAATACTCCTAAAGAAAAAATTGAGCTTATTCACGATGCTTTGGTACTTGGAGTTAAAGACTACTTTAATAAAATGGGCTTCACAAAAGCTACATTAGGTCTTTCTGGAGGAATTGACTCTGCGGTAACAGTTGTTATTGCGGAAAGGGCTTTAGGAGCAGAAAACGTTCGAGTATTATTACTTCCTTCAAAGTACTCTTCAGACCATTCTATTAAAGACGCTGAAGATTTAGCTAATAATCTGAGTATTCAATATGACATTGTACCTATCAAAGATATTGTCAGCAGTTTTGAGGATACTTTAGCTCCTGTTTTTACAGGATTGAAAGCCGATGTCACAGAAGAAAACATTCAAGCTCGTATCCGGGGAACGTTACTAATGGCTCTTTCAAATAAATTTGGACATATCTTATTAAACACATCCAATAAGAGTGAAGCAGCTGTTGGTTACGGAACTTTATATGGAGACATGAATGGAGGTCTTTCTGTTTTAGGAGATGTTTACAAAACAGATGTGTTTGATTTGGCACGTTTTATCAATAAAGAACGTGAAATAATTCCGATCAATACCATTGTAAAACCGCCATCAGCCGAATTACGTCCAGATCAAAAAGACAGTGATTCATTACCTGATTACGATGTATTAGACCAGGTATTATTCAACTATATTGAAAAAAATGAACATCCGGAAAAGATAATTGCAGCCGGTTTTGAGAAAGAGGTTGTATATAAAGCTGTCAGACTGGTAAATATTAATGAATATAAGCGTTTTCAAACAGCGCCAATAATCAGGGTGTCTTCAAAAGCCTTTGGATTAGGAAGACGAATACCTCTGGTTTCCAAGTTTTAGTACATTATTTTTATTAAAATAAGATAAAAAAGTCCGCATTACAACTTTATTTGTTGGTAGTATGTGGGCTTTTTTCTATTTTTGGCATCATATGTTATAAAACATACATGCAGCTTAGCTAATAATTTACAAGATGCCAAGAAGACTAGAAAACAACTTTGCTACCGAACCTACTATAAAAGATGTATCACAGCTTTATGATGTTCTTACTGATGAAGAAAAAGAAATTGTACTTAACAACCATACAGTAAAACACTTTAAAAAGAATGATGTAATTTATCAGGAAGGTGAAGTACCTGATAGTTTGTTATGTCTGGGTTCCGGAAAGGTTAAAGTATACAAAAATGGATTTGGTGGTCGTGACCAAATTGTACGCATGGCAAATCCAACAAGTTTTATTGGCTATAGGGCATTTTTTGCTGAAGGTCCGCATGTTGCCTCAGCTGTTGTTATTGAACCTTGTACAATATTTTATATTCCTAAAGCAATAGTATATCAGCTTTTGCAAAGCAATCATCAATTTAGCTTAAATATTATTCGTTCATTAGCTCAGGAACTTGGATTCTCGCGCTACAGAACTGTTACTCTTACTCAAAAACATATCAGAGGCCGACTTGCAGAAAGTTTACTTGTTTTAAAAGATATCTATGGCTTTGAAGATGATGGAATTACGCTAAATGTATATTTATCAAGAGAGGATTTGGCTAATTTCTCAAATATGACCACGTCAAATGCAATTAGAACCTTATCTACATTTGTAAATGAAAAAGTAATTACGGTAGATGGACGAATTATCAGACTACTGGATATTGAGACTCTGGAAAAGATTTCGAAACTAGGTTAATCCTTATTTCGAATATATCCAGGTTAACTTATGCCATACAGCTTCAAGTGGTCCATGCTTAAATCGCTTTGACCACATTGTACAAAATATACCCAATAAAATAGCCAGAAAAGTACCAATTAACACACTAAATGTTGCTCCAGTGTATTTGTACAGTCCTAAACCAAATCCATAATAAATAGAGGATCCTATTATTGATTGAATTAAATAATTCGACAAGCTCATCTTTCCTATTGGGGAGAAAATATTTAGCACTTTACTACCTGCTTTTGTTTGAAACAACAATACAAACCCAGAAACAAGAACTACCATAAAGCTAATATTAGTAAAAGCTGTTTCTATTGTTGAAAAAGGTCTATTTATTGCTTCCGATTCAAATAGTGAGTTTACATTATTCTTTAAAATATATAAAGGAATAAATACTAATACCGATACAACAAAAGCTGAGATCCAAAACTTCCTTGTTCTGTTGGACCAAACGAAAAGCTGCGTTCTTCCGGCAAGCATACCAAAACAAAACAAGGCCAGTATATGAAAAAAACGACCATTCTCCCAACTCCAATGAATAACTGCTAATTTACCATTGGTTAAATTTCCAATGGCCGTTTGCCAAAATGAATCCCCAAAAATATATTCACTCATTTTACCAAAATACCCCCATGAAACAGGATTATCCATATGTACCGATGGATTATTCATGCCCTGTATAAGCTTAATCCATTCTAATGGAAGGAATAATAGAAACAAGGCAATGATGAGCACCCAACGATCCTTTAGTTTAGCCATCGGTATCAATAGAAAACCAACAGCTGCATATAAGGTTAATATATCACCCTGATAGAAGGCTGAATTAATGAGTCCAAAACCTAATAATAAGATCAGACGCCATGCAAAACGCAACCTAAAATCTTTTCCTTTTTTCTCCTGATTATCTGTTTGAATAAAAAATGTGAGGCCAAATAACAAAGCGAAAATGGCATATGATTTACCACCAAATAAAAAAAAGAGGGTATCCCATATATACTTATCAAGGACCACCATCCAATCTGGTAATCCTTGAGGTAAATGATAAACATCGAAATGTTCAATATTATGCAAGAGCATAATAGATACAATTGCAAATCCACGCAAAGCATCTACTACAAATAGTCTGGAGGTAGTTTTATTATTCACTATTCTTTTTCTGCTTTTTCAAATACAAAGACTCCACAAACACCTTGTCCATCTTCACTGGAGCCTACAATTTGTCCATTTTGATTAATAATGCCCTCTCTTTTTTCCGGGAAATATTCAAATGGTTCAACAGATAAAACTTCGTGATCCACCATTTCAAGAAAAACCTTATTGCCATCTACTTTCCCTTCTAGTTGACATTTTACCTGAAAGGGTGTATCCCCATCAATATATTCTGTAAAATCTAATATACCAAACACACGCTCACCTGCCTGTGCAAAAATAGCTACTCCTTCATCCTTTCCTCCATCAAACTCTTCCTTAAAATTCCATCTTCCAGTTAAGTCCATATTAGTTCTGTTTTAATATGTACAATATAATAAATTTAGAAAACATGACAGCAATATAATATCATTATTATACCTGGTAACCAGAAAAGTAACTTAAACTTAAAATTGAATGCTATTAAAATACATCATACTGTTCTGTTTCCACCTTACCTGAAATTTTAACATCAAATTCAGGAATTTTAATTCCCTCAGGCTTTGAAACATTTCTCGATTGGTTGTCAGCTTTATCATGATGATCATTTACAACCTTTTTATCCAATCTTTCTTCAACTTTAAAATAGGCTATTAGTTCTCTTAATTGAATAGCTTGTGAACTTAATTCCTCAGCACTACTCGCCATTTCTTCACTTCCAGATGCACTTTCTTGAGTAGATTGATTTAGTTGTTGAACTGCATTATTAATCTGACCAGCTCCAGTTCTTTGCTCTTTTGATGAAGCAGAGATCTCTTTCATAAACATATTAGCTTTATTCACACTTGGTAAAACAGCCTCAAGTTTTCTATTTGATGTTACTGACAGATCATTACTTTCCTTTGCCAGTTTAACTATTTCATCAGCAGCTTCTTTACTTCTTTCTGCTAATTTTCTTACTTCAGCAGCCACAACTGCAAAACCTTTTCCATGCTCACCTGCTCTGGCAGACTCAACAGCTGCATTTAAAGCCAGAATATTTGTTTGACGGGCAATTTCACTTACAATATTAATTTTCTCTGTAATCTTTTTATTTGCCTCCATTGCCTTTCTTGAATCAAGACTTACATCCTGAATATCGACCATTGCTGTATCTGAAAGCTGTTCTCCCTTTTCTGCATTATCATTACTTTGCTCAATATTGGCAACCATTTGCTCTATAGCAGTAGATACTTCCTCTAAAGCTGCAGCTTGTTCATTTGTACTTGATGAAATTGTTTGTGAATTAGAATTAAGCTGTTCACTTGCAATAGTTAACTGTTGCGAACCACTCATTATCTCACTAACAACTTCTTTGAGCTTATCACACATATTTTTCATCGCTATTGACAAACGAGCTACCTCATCTTTTCCTACTACATCAATATTATGAAAAAGATCTCCTACCGACATTCTTTCTGCAAGAAGAACTCCTGCCTCCAATGGATTCGTAATACTTCTTGAAATGCGATTACTCACAAACAATGAAAGTAATAAAGCAACAATAACAACTGTAATAATTTCAGTATCCGCTCTCTGTGTCACCTCTTCTTCCACTTTCATTATTTCGGAAACCAATTGATCTCCCAAATCAGCAACTATAGATCCTACTTTTTGCATTACAGCAACCTCTGCACCCTGCTTTTGAACAGACTCTGTATATTTATTAAATGCATTTTCATATTCCAGATACTGATTCTTTAGGCTTACAAGCAACTTATTACTATTTCCAAATGAATTTAACAGAGAGTAACAATCATTAAGCATAACCTTTACTTTACTAACTCCATCGCTATTTATTGAACCATCTGAATTCATTGGATTGGCAATAAATTCCCACGCTGAAATTCTTAATAAGTTATGAGGCCCTAATAATTTCTGAATTACATTGTGAATGCTACTCTTATCATTAGTAGTAATCATATTACTCAGATTTCCACCTGTTTTATACCAATTAGCAAAAGTTTGCTTCTTACTTTTTTCTAATTCTACATAATTGGTAAATGACTTTTTATAAGACTGGATATGTCTTACAAACTCATCACCATTCTCTATTCTGTTTCCAGAACCTTTTACAGCTAGATCTACATTAACCAATGCATTATCAAGATTATCAATGGCTTTATCCACCACATTAAAATCAGAAAATCTTAAAAAATACATCACATTAAGCCTCGCCCCTAATAAATTACTCTGAACGTTCCTAACATCATTTGACACACTTGTTATATTGGTTGTATCTCTTAAAGCATACCAACCAATAGCCCCTACAATAAATAAACACAATACCAGGATATTAAATCCAAGCATTAACCTTAAACGAATTGAAATGTTACGCAAGTTCATAGTCCCTTCAAAAATTTTAGATAGTTTGTAATGTCTAAACTTGAAGTAAAATTCATTCTCCCCACGACCAAAAAATCTTATATTCAAGCGAATACAAGACATAAATTTCGATCAACAAATCTTTCTCCTTTTTGTTCGATTTTTCTGTGATAAAGATAATTGAAGAAATTTTTCAGCAAAATATTTTATAAAATATTTTGTCCTAAATATGGGCTTTTTTATCAAATTCGACTAAAATTAAAACCTACCTATCATGTTCTGATAGTAGGAATTGCCTGATAAAAATTGAATATTATTTGAGTACCTAAAGACTCCTGCTCTTTTAATTAATTATTCTATAAAAAAGAGTTATTTATTTGAAATTAGATTTTAACATCTAAAAGCTCTAAAACTTATGATTGAGGACGAGAACAACCCACTATTAAATAAAAAAAAACAGATCAATACCATCAATCACCTTTTGACAGTATAGATCTGTTTATCAGACAAAATCCTAATACTTAAACCGAACTAATTTTATTTTAGTTTAAAAAACATCATACTTTTCTGCTTCGACTTTATTTGTGATGTTAACATTAAACTCAGGAACTTTAATCTCTGATAATTTGTCAGCCTTTACAAAATGTTTCTCTGTTTTAGTTGAAGTTACCTTATGCTTTGTGTTATTCTTTTTCTCTTCAATTTTAAAGTAATCAATTAGCTCTCGTAACAAAATTGCCTGACTACTTAATTCTTCTGCACTACCTGCCATTTCCTCACTACCTGAGGCACTTTCCTGAGTTGCCTGATTTAGCTGTTGAATTGCATTATTGATTTGACCGGCTCCAGTCCGTTGTTCCTTCGAAGCAGCTGCAATTTCTTTCATAAACATATTAGCTTTATTAACATTAGGCAATACTGCTTCCAATTTTTTATTTGATGCAACTGATAATCGATTACTCTCTTGTGCTAACTTCACTATTTCATCAGCAGCTTCCTTACTTCTCTCAGCCAATTTCCGCACTTCTGCTGCAACCACAGCAAAACCTTTGCCTTGCTCTCCAGCTCTTGCCGATTCTACTGCAGCATTTAATGCCAGTATGTTTGTTTGTCTTGCTATTTCACTAACTACATTAATTTTCTCAGCAATTATCTTATTAGCCTGCATTGCTTTTCTTGATTCATTGCTTACTTCCTGAATATCATTCATTGCTACATCTGAAAGCTGCTCACCTTTTTCTGCATTATCATTACTCATTTCTATATTTGCCACCATTTCCTCAATGGCTGTTGAAACTTCTTCTAATGATGCAGCCTGTTCATTAGTACTGGATGATATTGTTTGTGAATTTATATTCATTTGCTCACTGGCAACAGTTAATTGCTGAGAGCCACTCATGATCTCACTTACCACTTCCTTTAATTTATTACTCATTTTTATCATTGCGTTTGACAAACGAGCTACTTCATCTTTCCCTCTTACATCCATTTTATGAAACAAATCCCCCACCGACATCTTTTCAGCAAATTGTACTCCTGTTTCCAATGGTTTTGTAATACTTCTAGATATTAGTGCACTTACAATTAAAGACAATAATAATGCAACAATAACTACTGATATAATTAAGGTGTTAGACTTTTGAGTCACTTCCTTTTCTGCAATAAGTATATCTTCAACTAAACGATCTCCCTTATTAGCAACAAATACACTTTCCTTCTGCATTACAGCTACTTCAGCACCTTGTTTTTGCACAGATTCAGCATACTTATTAAAAGCCGTTTCATATTCAGTATATTGCTCCATTAAGTTCATGATATCAATATTTCTGTTTTTAGAGTTAGCTAATAATGAATAACAATCATTAAGCATCCCCTTAACTTTTGCTACACTTTCACTATTAATTGTACCATCTGAATTCATTGGATTTGCAATAAACTCCCATGCCGAAATCCTTAATAAATTATGAGGTTCAACTAATTTTTGAATTACCCTATTGGCACTACTATTAACTTTGGAGGAAACCATTTTACTTAATGTACCTCCTACACTATACCAATTAGTGAATGTTTTATTTTTAGTTTTTTCTAAATCAACATAATTAGAAAATGATTTTTTATACGATTGGATATGATTAATAAACTCATTTCCGGATTCAATGCGATTCCCAGATCCTTTTACAGCCAGATCAACACTAGTCAATGCATTTTCAAGATTCCCCATTGCTTTATCAACAACCTGAAAATCGGAAAATCTGAGAAAATACATTACATTAAGTCTCGCTCCCAACAGATTAGTTTGAACATTACTAACGTTATTTGAAACCTTAGTAATGTTGGAGGTCTCTCTTAAACTATACCAACCAATAGCTCCCACAATAAATAAACACAATACCAGGATATTAAATCCCAGCATTAATCTTAAACGAATTGAAATGTTCCGTAAGTTCATAGCCCCACCAGTAATTTTAGATAATTAGTAAATGTGTGTAATTTTAGTAATACAAATATGAAACTAATTAAGATGGGTATAAATGGGAAGAATATGTAATTTAAGAGTGCGAAATACCTATTTAAACTAGGGGTTTACCCTTAGTTTAAATAGGTATGGATTTATAGTTTTCCGAGATTAAATAAAGGACCTTAAAAAACTCGCATATATTTCATTACCAAACACTAACAGAACACCAAAAGTAATTACAGACTACAAATTAAATGGAAGAGTGAACATAAAGATACTTCCTGAATCACCAGTAGAATCAACCCAAATATCGCCACCCATCTTATTAATATAAGCTTTGCAAATTGCCAAACCCAAACCAGCTCCACCATAACTTTTATTAGGATCTTTCAACTGCGCAAACCTTTCAAATATACTTTCACGTTTATCTTCCGGAATTCCTATTCCTGAATCTTCAACTGAAATAGTAATTATATCATTTTGGAGTTTATAGGAGATACATATAGATCCTTGTTCTGTAAATTTTAATGCATTACTTATTAGATTATCTAAAACCTGTCTCAATTTGGTTTCATCACAACTAAAAAATGCATCAGTATTGTTGAGTTGTTTTGAAACTTTAAGTTCCAGCCCCTTATTAACTATATCAGGTTTATAAAAAGCAGCAACATTACTAATCAGGTCGTTTATATTTACTTTATTATTTACGATTTCAAACTCTCCAATTTCGATTTTAGAAATATCTATAATATCATTTACAATTCTTAATAATTGCTGTCCACTAGATCTTATAATATCACAATAATAGGATAGTTCATCATTATCAACTGCAGAGCTTTTAAGCAAATCAGAAAACCCAACAATCCCATTCATAGGTGTACGAATTTCATGGGACATATTACAAAGAAAGGCCGTTTTTAATTGATCACTTTCCTCTGCCTTTAGTTTAGCTTTGCTTAATTCATCCTCAGTTTGCTTCAATTTTGTAATATCATGAGCTACAGAATATGAAATTCCTTTCTCATATATAGGCTGCACCATCCATGAAAACCAAACAGAACTGCCATCTTTGCAAACATATCTGTTTTCAAATTCAAGTAAATCCGGTTGTTCCTTTATTTTTTCACTAATATAATTTACGCTTCGTTGCAAATCTTCAGGATGGATCATTTCAAACATGGAATGACCTTCCACTTCTTCAGATGAATATCCCAATATTCTATGAAAAGCAGGATTCGTTTTAATGAATACGCCATTAATATCAGCAATGCATATAGGATTTGCAACTAATTTAAATATACGTTCATACTCCAATAAATCCTGGTTCTTATTTAGCACCTTCTGTTTAGTCTCTATTAGTTCGGTTATATTATTAGCAACAATATGAATTCCCAGCAGTTTTTTATCTTCATGAAACACAGGATAATAGTCTGAATTAAACCATAAATTTCCATTTGAAGTTTCTATTTTATCAATAAAATTAATAGTAACTCTCTTACTTAAAACCTCTTCTAAATGAGGTAAAATCATTTCATAATAACCTTTATATAAACTTCCATTTTTAGTATTAACATCATCACTATTTTTAAGGAAAAGTGATTCAAAATTCTTATTATATAAAGATAAATCAAGGTTTATATCGAAATAACTATTTATCGCACCTGAATTTTCATAGAGTGCCTTACAAACAGAAGTATCAACATTTTGTAGTGATCTATTTTCAATTAGAGTATGATTAATATTTTTTGAGAGATCTTTCTCGATAAGTTCTTTTGTTTGAAATACAAGCTTTACTGTTTTATCAGAAAAAGCATTATTATGCTTATCAAACAAACAAATATGTCCGAGAAGTTCCTTAGAGGAGTAATATATTGGGACAACTATTAATGAACAAAACTTTATATCTCCACATTTTTGTTCATCATCATAAAATTTTAATATGAATGAATCCTCTGATAGGGAATTAACACCTTCAACTATATTATCAAGAGTAAAACTCTGATCTAAATTGACATCAATGTCTTTATCTACACAATGGTATTGAATAATTTTTGATTTACTACCATATAACTTACTAATAACACCTATACTTGATTGATAAAAATCGCCAATCAAACTCAGATAGGATTTCCATTTAGTTAAATATATTTCTTCTATATCTGATATACTTCTTAGCTCCATACCCACACTATATACAAAAGGTAACTAAATAATTATAAGTAGATAAGACAGCCAATACTACACTAATTAAAATGCCCTTCACACTTCCTTTTAACTAATATCTACATATAAAACATGTTAGATAAAAGATAAAATAAAAAAACCGATGACACAAGCCATCGGTTTAAATATTTAGTATTTAGTATTTTAAAATTATGCTACTGACTGACCAATTAAAATAGCAGCAACTAATGCTAAAATTGCATAAAGCTCAGGAAATACTGCAAGAATTAATGATTTACCAAATACATCATAACCAGCACCAATACCAGCAATACCATTAGCACAAACCTGTCCTTGACGGATTGCAGATAGTAAACCTACAATACCCAATGCTAAACCTGCACCAAATACAGCACCAGCCTGTAACCATGTCATATCAGCTTGTAATAATCCGGCTAACATAAAGTAACCAATAAATCCATAAAGACCTTGAGAACCAGGTAACGCACTTAATGTAAGATAACTACCAAAAGCTGATTCATTTTTTTTCATAGCTCCAATGGCAGCATTACCACCCATTGAACAACCATAAGCACTACCAATACCTGTTAGTGCAACCATTAATCCTATTCCGATATAAGCAAATACAATAGCTTCCATAATTATTTAAATTTAAATCTGTTTAATTTTTAGTTAATTTGTTTTTTAAAAGGATTATAAGCCTTACCTCCCCCTTCGAAACCTGCGTTTTTATAAAACTCTACAAAGGTTAAACGTAATGGGTGAACCATAGAACCTAATCCTGACATAAAAATATTAATGGCATGTCCTACTACAAGAATAATCAACATTAGAACAAAACCAACAATCTGCATCCCGATTCCAGCCTCAGGATTTACTAATTTCAGAGCAAGATCATTAAATACCAATCCAAGAATAGCACTAGCTAAACCTAAAGCGAACAATCTTACATACGATAATAAGTCACCGACTCCACCTACTACAGTGTTATAAGTATCCCATAATCCTGATCCAAAATTTAATAGCAGACTTTTTCCAGGTGTATTCATAAAGAAGATTCCTATCAAGCAAATCCCTGCTATAATTAAATAAGGAATATTCATAAACTCAACACCTAATTTGCCTGCCACCAGGTAATTTACTGCTGAAGCAATAATCAGAAATGCCCATCCTAATGTTGACACCGCATGAATTACTCCGGCTTGTTTAATCTCCTTTGCTGCTCTTAAGAACATACCAAATAACATCTGGATTAATCCAAGAATCAGCGATGATTTAAACATGATATCCTGCACTGTTACACCAGATGCCTCCATTGATTTAGCCAAATCTCTATAAACAGGTAAATTTGTTTTATAAAGCTCTATACCAAAGAATGTTCCTCCAAGTAATCCAAAGAACACGGTGGATGCTCCTAACAGTTGAATTAACGACAGAATTGAACTGGATTCTTTTTGCTTTGCTTTAACTATGGTTGCAACTAAAACGAATAGTATACCATAACCAGCATCACTAAAACAAAATCCAAAGAACAATAAATAGAACGGAGCCAAATAAGGCGTCAAGTCTAACTCATTATATGAAGGTAAAGCATATAAGTTGCTAATAGTTTCGAATAACTTACTGAACTTATTGTTTTTTAATTGCACAGGAGGTTTATCACTGTTATTCGCTTCACTTTTCAAATAATATACTGAGCTCTTTTCTAAATAAGAATCTAATTCAGGTAACCTATCTTTAGGAACCCAGCCTTCCAATAATTTCACCTGACCTTCAAGTTCATTACTGGTATGATGAACAGCTTCTTTTGAAGCTAATACATCTCTTAATTCAAGACTGTATTGTTCAAGAATAGCAATGCCTTTATTAGCTATTGCGTTTAACTTATTTTGCTCTTGTTTTAACGATTCTGATAAAACATTCAGCTGATCTTTCGTTTCAGAAACAGATTGCTTAGGTAATCTTACCTCTTCTGCGTCTATTTCCGGAAAACTTTCACCAGCTTCTCGTACTATAACAAAATAAGTATATCCTTTTTCTTCAGATATTACACTTAAGTTAAAAGTAGATTCCCATTCCGGATCAAACTTTTTAGAAGCCACATAAAAAAAGTACATTTGGATATTTGCTTCTTTTTCAAGCTGATCAATTTTATCCCATGAAAAATTACCCCATGGCAATAATTGATTTAGTTCTTTATCCAAAAGATGTAATTGCTGATTAAAGTGTTCTATATTACTTTGTGTTTCAGCAACAGTACTTAGTACTTCGGCTCCTGTTTGTGGTATCTGAATATCACTATATGTATTCTCATCAGTATGCGTTTTCAAAGTTTTAATTACTTTTTCAACTTCATTTACCTGACGATACGAATCCAGAATCTCCAGAGATGGTTCCTCTTGTTTTGCTATAATGTGAAGTACCCCCAATCTTTTCAGATCCTCTAAAAAAGAATCGTAATCAGAATGGTGAACCAGAAAAGAATATTTAAACATAGGTACAATCATGATTCCACCTCCTTTTCTTGTTGTTGACGGTTTTTCACAATTTTTTGTGCCGATTTAGAAAGATTCTCCTCATCCTCTAGGAATCGTTTAATTTTTCTAATGGCATCCTTATACCCCGGTATTTGAACTTTTTCGTATAAATTCACTTTCTGTGTTGTCTTTTTTCGGGCAACATCCAAAAGCTCCATTTTTCTTACAAAAACTTCTTTCTCGATGGCTACTTTAGCTAAATCTTCAATGATTTTAACTCCATCAAAAAACCATACCGGTTTACTGAAAAGCGCAAACGGCTCTTTTTTAAATACAACATCTTTTAAAACCGGGGTTTGAACACCTGCAATCTTTTTACTTTCAAGGATTACATCCTCTATAGAAATGATTTGCATATCAAACTCTCCCCAAAGTCGAGACATTTTATCTAAATTAGCCATTTGGGTTTCAAATTCATGATCGAGCTCATCAGCCCGTCTTTTAGCTTTCTTAACTTCAATACGCAGCGCCGCCTCCTTATTCTGAAGCGTAGGCAGTGCCCGCTCCCGAATTTTCAGTTGCTTATCCAGCTGCTGCTGAGAAGTTTTATTATATTGAAACTTTACGGCCATAAAAATTAGATTTTAGATTTTAGATAAGAGATTTTTGAAATAAAGATCAACCTATCCAACTCATCTATTTTTAATCTACATTTTACTAAACATTTTCTATTATCTTTTATGTAATAGTCTATAGTTTAGTTCCCTTTCCAATATTTTTGAACAAACTCTTCACGTACCACGACCTCTTCACGAGCAAAGTTGTCGCTAAATAGTTTCCAGGTTGTATCCAACATTTTTTCTGTATCGATATTAATATCCACAGCTAAAATATGTTCTGAATACTCTTTAGCAAACTTCAATGTACGTTCATCGTAATCTGTTAAATCAAAACCATTATCCTGTTTGGTTTTTGCATTGGCAGCATCAGCATACAAACGAATCGCAGCATTCATCACCTGTGGGTGATCTTCGCGGGTTTGTTTACCAATTACCAACTGCTTCAAACGAGATAAGCTTCGGAAAGGATCCACAATTACTTTACCTACATCAGAATCCATACGTAAGAATAACTGTCCCTCTGTAATATAACCTGTATTATCAGGAATAGCGTGAGTAATATCACCACCATTTAGAGTAGTTACAGCTATAATTGTAATAGATCCACCATGTGGGAATTGTACCGCCTTTTCATATAGTCTGGCCAAATCAGAATATAATGAACCCGGCATACTATCCTTTGATGGAATCTGATCCATACGGTTGGATACGATAGATAAAGCATCAGCATACAATGTCATATCAGTTAATAACACCAATACCTTTTGTTGCTTTTCTTCGGCAAAATATTCTGCTGCAGTTAAGGCCATATCCGGAATCAACAAACGCTCTACCGGTGGATCATCTGTTGTATTTACAAAACTTACAATACGATCCAGTGCCCCTGCATTATCAAATACATTTTTAAAGTACAGGTAATCATCATTGGATAATCCCATACCTCCTAAAATAATTTTATCTGCTTTGGCTCTTAATGCCACATCAGCCATAACCTGGTTGTAAGGCTGATCAGGATCGGCAAAGAAAGGAATTTTTTGACCTGTTACTAATGTATTGTTCAAGTCGATTCCTGCAATACCAGTTGCAATTAATTGCGATGGCTGCTTTCTTCGAACCGGATTTACAGAAGGACCTCCTGTATCCACAATACGTCCATCAACTTTAGGACCACCATCAATAGGATCACCAAAAGCGTTGAAAAAACGACCAGCCAATTGATCACTTACTTTTAATTGAGGAGGACGACCTAAAAATACTACTTCGGCATTTGTTGGAATACCTTCAGTACCGGCAAAGATCTGAAGAATAACCTCATCTCCCATAATTTTTACTACCTGCCCCATACGGCCATGTACCAATGCCATTTCATCATAGCCAACATCTGTCGCCTTTAATGTTACGGTAGCCTTTGTCAGGTTAGTAATTTTAGTATATACTTTTTGAAATGCTTGTGTTTCCATGCATCTATAATTTTCAAAATTAATTAAAAGTGAATGAATCAGTTTAAGCGCTCATTCATAATCTCATCCAACTCTTTTTCGTGAGTTTTGAACTTTTCAGACTCCCACTCACTATAGTTTATCTGTTTAAGCTGATTGATTATACGCTTAAAGAATCCATTTACATCTTCAAATGAATCAAATTTGAATTTCTTATCAGTGATATCCAACACCTTCTCTAACATATATTTTTGACGGTGCATCGGACAGTTTGCATCGATTTTATCAAAAGAATCTTGTTGAAGAATTACAGCATCAATTAATTCTGAATTCCAGAATTTCTCATGAAATTCCAAAGGTACACCATCATCTCCAAGAATATTGATTTGTTCCTGAGCTTCTTTTCCTCTTAACAATAATGTTTTAGTTTTAAGAACATTCTCTAACCAGTTTTCGCCAATATTCTCCTTCAGATATTCTTGTACTTCTGGATACTCAAGATATTTTGAATAACTATCAATTGGATCAATAGCAGGATAACGCTTACTATCTGCACGTCCCTGATTTAATCCGTAGAAACATCTTGCTGCCTTACGTGTTGATTCTGTTACCGGCTCTTTTAAGTTACCCCCTGCAGGAGATACTGTACCAATAAATGTAATAGACCCAGTTTTACCATTATTTAAATATACGTAACCTGCACGAGCATAAAAACTTGTGATAATAGCTGTTAAGTCCATTGGGAAAGCATCCGGACCAGGAAGTTCTTCCAAACGGTTACTCATCTCTCTAAGCGCCTGTGCCCAACGAGAAGTTGAATCGGCCATCAACACAACTTTTAATCCCATTGAACGATAATACTCACCCAATGTCATTGCTGTGTATACTGAAGCTTCACGAGCAGCTACCGGCATGTTTGATGTATTTGCAATAATAGTTGTACGCTCAATCAAACTACGACCTGTTTTTGGATCTTCCAATTCAGGGAACTCAGTAAAGATTTCCACAACCTCGTTAGCACGTTCACCACAAGCTGCAATAATTACAATATCAGCATCGGCAAATTTTGAAATGGCATGCTGCAATACTGTTTTACCTGTTCCGAAAGGACCTGGGATAAATCCTGTACCACCTTCAGTAATAGGATTTAATGTATCTAATGTTCTGGTTCCTGTTTGCAACAGTTTAAACGGACGAGGTTTTTCCTTATAAGCTCGTACTGCCATTTTAACCGGCCACTTCTGAACCATTGTTAATTCTATATCGTTACCTTCACTATCTGTTACCGTAGCAACTACATCATCAACAGTATATTGACCTGCTGCAACAACACTTTTAACAGTATATGAACCTTGAAATTTAAAAGGAACCATAATACGGTGAGGTACACTATTTTCTGGAACTTCTCCTAACCAGCTACCAGCAACAACCTGATCGCCCACTTTTACAATAGGAGTCCAGTCCCATTTTTTCTCTCTGTCTAATGGATCGGTATAGTCTCCTCTTTTTAGGAAAACACCATCCATTTTATCTAAGTCATTTTGCAGACCATCATAATTTCTGGATAAAATACCCGGACCTAAATTCACTTCTAAAAGGTGTCCTTCAAACTCCACCGGAGTTCCAACCTTTAATCCACGGGTACTTTCAAAGACCTGTACATAAACGTTTTTACCCAAAATCTTTATCACCTCTGCCATCAGTTTATTTTCAGGGTGCGATATAAAGCATATTTCGTTTTGGGCCACAGGACCATCAACCTCAACAATAACAAGGTTGGCTATAATACCGGCTACTTTTCCGGTAGTTTTATTTTTTCTTTCCATGGCTTAATTTATATTCTTCAGGAAATTCGTAACTAGATTCCAACTCACTAAGTAATTTACGGAACATCTTTTGCCCTTCTTCTTCATCCAGAGCAATCCATCTTTCAACCATAAATTGTTTAAAGATAAATGCTAACACTTTTTCAATGGTGAAATAATTAAAGAAGGTTGCATTGTCAAGATATTCCCACTTCAGTTGATCTATTTTTAGTTCTCGCTCTAATAAACTTTCATCCTCGTATGTTTGTACCAATGTATCAATTTGATCAAACTCACTTGTCAATCCAAAATCCCTTGATCTACTTTTAACCAGTGCTTCGGTAATATCAGTATTACCAATTAATTCTGATTCATAAGCAATACCATATTTTTTGCCAGTTAAAGCAGTAAACACATTTTTTACGTTTACTTCATAATCAACAAAGTCATTCAAAAACTTATTAGAGAAAGATTTCAGATAATCTATATACTTCTTAAAAAGTAATATTTCAGCTTGTGTTGAATCAATTTTCTCTTCAGAAAATAATACTTCTTTTGCAAATTGAACAAGGTATCGGGGATAAATGGAATCATTAAGATCCTCAACATTTTTTTTGTCCAACAAATGTTCTAAATCTACAGATGTAAATAAACCTCTCGGGTCGAACTCTTTATGTTGGTTGTACATTAAACTGATCAGGTTATAATGATCAAAGGGTAAGTAGAGCGCATTAGCCATTTCCAGGTCTTGAGTACTCAATTCTTCTAACAAAGACTCACGAAGTATAATTGAGTTAAACAAAACTTTTTTATCACCTAAAACAATATCAGGTAATCCGGCAATTAAACAGTAATACTTTTTACCCATTTTTACTCCTCTTCAAATAACAATTGGTTAGTCTTAGGACGTAAAAAAGATTTAAAAAAGTTTTGGAAATCGCCTTCCTCAAAACTAATAATATAACTACCATCACCAGGCCCAACTTTGAATCCTGCCTTTACAGACTGATCTGCTTCAAAGGTTAAACCTTTATTCATTTCGGTTGCCAGACTATTTTTTAAATTCTTCTCCATTTCAGCTTTATCAGATTCGGATAAAACTACATTAATATCGAAGTTGCCTGTTTTTAACCAACCTTCTACAACTTTTAAAATTAGAGACTGCACATAATCTTTATCTGCAAAAACCTCTTTTAATGAAGGTTCTGCAACCTGAACAGCTATGCTATTCCCAATTTTCTGTTGTAAAGAAGAAATTGCTTGTTGAGATGCCAACTTTATTTCAGAGTCAACATTACGTTGTTTCTCTGCGGCCTTCTCATTTGCTTCTTCAATAATACCAGATGCCTTACTTTGGGCTTCAGAAAGAATTTCTTCAGCTTCCTTTCTGGCTTTTTCCAAGATAGCTTCTGCTTCGTGGTTCGCTTTTTGAACCCCGTCTGCATAAAGCTTATCTGTTAGCTCTTGAAGTTTTGATTGCATAATTTTGACTCGTATTTTTTTGATAAACCACTTACGAATAAGCCATTTATCCATTAACAAAGAATTAGTATAATCTATCTAAAAATATCTTAAATATCTAACATATAACAGATTTTTAAGATCAACCGATATTTTTTAGAAATGAATCAATAAAAAATAACTATAAAATTAATTGTTTTCAATATTAATCAGGTTGATCTTTATCATCTGTACAATTGAATTAATCGTTATGGAACTCCAAATTTTGAAATTTGTTTAAAACTATTAATTTTTTTATCTTTTTGTTATGAATATTTTAAATAAATTATCTTTTACCATACATGTTTTAAAACACTCCATCCTATCGCTAAATATCTAATTGTCCGATAGTTTTTAAATAATTCGACTTATTGATTTTATAATTCACCTTCGCCGAAATAAAATCAGAATTTGCTTTTTGCCACTGCAACTGTGCATCCAATACATCTGTAGTTGTTACAACACCTTGAGTCAATCGGTTCATTTCCAATTTCAGATTTTCTTCAGCTTGTTCTAAAGATGCTTTTGTAAATGAAATTTTAACCATTGATTCATTTAAATTAAAAGCACTTTGCTGAATTTGCAAAATGATACCTTCTTTAGCTTTATCATAACTTAGTTGAGCTTTCTGGTTAGTTAACTTCTTCTTTTCTATAGCCAGATTTTTTTCGCCCCAATGAAAAATTGGCATCGACAAGGATAATCCTGCAACCCAGGTTAATTCAGTTACATCCTCAGCTTTATGATTTGGATTTTGAAATCCATAATTAGCAAAAGAAACAAGTTGCGGCATATAATCTGATCTGGCAATATTTATGTCTGCCGTTGTTATTCCAACCTGACCTTCCATCATCTTCAACTCTTTTCGGTTACTTGCAATATTTTCAATTTCAGTTACAGAAACAGGCTTTTCCTGTGGAATGATTACAGAATCCGCAATTACTACTTCATCTAAAATTCCATTACCAATACTTTGATTTAAGGACATTTTAGCCAGCTGAATATTATCTTTCATTTGGATCAAAGCCAATTTGGTATTGTTTAATTCAACCTGAGTTTTTAAAACTTCATTTTTGGTTAAGATACCTACATTATACATATTACTGGTTTCTCTTACCACATCTTCCAAAAGTTTAACGGACTTCTGAATCACCAAATAATTTTCCTTTAACGATACTAAAGCCCAATATTTCTGATCGACTTCCAAAATCAAATTTTCCTTAGTATTTTCTACATTCTTTTCAGAAATATCAACGCCAATTGAAGACATTTTCACATAGTTCCTCAATTTTCCTCCTAAATACAGGGGCAAACTAAAATCAATGCCCCCATCATACATATTATTATATGTCAACTGCTTATATAGGCCAGTAAAAAGTACACCACTTGCAGTACCATCAACATTTGGCAATTCCCAGGCTGGCACATCCATTACCTGAGGATCATTCATATAAGTATATGTAGCAGAAAAATCAAATTGCGGTAACATTGCTCTTTTGCTCATCTTTAAAGAAGCCATGTTTATAGCCAAATCAGCCTGAGCCGATTTTAAATCCTGATTATGATTGATTGCTTTTTCTCTGCATTGTTCAAGCGTAAGAATCTCTTGCGCCTGAACAACAGAAAAAAGTGTAGCAAACACTGTAATAACTATATATTTGTACATTATTTAAATTTTATTGGAAACGATAAATTTTCTGAGAGCCCGGATTTAGTTTTTCCCTAATACAAGAAATTAGAAATGCATTTTCTTTTTGAAGAAGTTTTTCAAATTCTTCCAGGTTATCAATTGACTTTGTCATTTTTGCAGCCTCTATCTCGGCATAATTGATATTCTTAAGTCTTTCTGCCAATGCATAAACTCTTTCCACAAGCTCTTCCTGACTAAAAACTTTATCAACAAGGTTATTACTTAACAAATGCTGATAGAATACTTTATCTGATAAGAACAAAAGTTTAACCGGATTTATATTTGCAACTTTAAACTGATCGTACATAATACCACCCTTAGGTATATTTACCATCATTTCATTATTATTATCAAGATAAAACTCATTCGTAACAACCCTTACATCTGCAATCAAATTAAAATTAAACAGCATTGAATTTAACGGTGCTGAAATCATAGATATGATTACTTTTTTTAATGTGTAAAGCTTAATAACTAATTGATCAAATATGCGAAAAGCACGAAGTACATCATCTTTAAAGTCTTTATCGCTAAAAAATGCATTCCACAACTCATTATATTTTTCCAATGAAAATTCAGGATGATCATTACTTACAATAATAACTTTCACTTCGTTATCTTCAGACAACCTATCTAATTCAGATAGAAGCTCATTGCGATATTCATAGGTTTTACTTTCCAGAAACAAACAATAGTTTAGTTGAATCTGAGCAATACCATTTTCAGTCCCTATTTTATAATATGGATTACTTAAATTAATACTCATAACAAATACGATTAATTAGTCGGTTTAATTTTATAAAACAACACGTAGAACAATGGTAAAACCAATAAGGTAAGAAAGGTAGCAAAGAATAATCCGAAGATGATTGTTACAGCCATTGATCCGTACATTGCATCTGTAATCAATGGAAACATACCAAAAATTGTAGTTAAGGCAGCCAGTAACACTGGTCGCATTCTGCTAACTGCAGCATTTACCACCGCTTCATACGGACTAACATTATCCATGTTAAGATTCAGGTTAATTTCGTCCATCATTACAATGGCATTTTTAAGCACCATACCTATTAACCCTAAAAATCCGGTTATTGCCATAAAGCCGAAAGCCTTACCTGTAACAAACAGACCTATTGACACACCAATTATTGAGAGTGGAATAATTGCCATTACAATCAAGGATTGACGGATACTATTAAATAACATTACCACAATTAACACGATTAAAAGCATCGCTAAAGGCATGTATGTCCCGGTTGCTTCATTTGCCTCTAAAGAAGGTTTAAATTCGCCATCCCACATTAATGAGTATCCTTCTGGCAAAGCAATTGATTCAATTTTAGGCTGAACTATGGCCTGCAAAGATGCACCACTCATATTATGATCCACGGGATCACACTGCACTGTTATCGCTCTTTGACGGTTGTACCTTTGAATAACACTATTTTCAAAAGAAACTTCAATTTTATTATCCACAAGCTCTTTTAATGGTACAGAAGCTTTGCTATTCATACCCCAAACTTGTGTGTTTGATATACGCTCAAGGTTATTCTGTGTTTCCTGATCTGTTTTTAAGAAAATAGGTCGCATCACATCATTATCCCGGTATAATCCTATACCCAAACCTGCAGAAGTTGAACTTAATATAGCATTACCTAAATCTGTTCTGGTAATTCCTGCTTTACTTGCTTTAACCTGAGAATATTTAGGTTCCCAAACCATTACTTTATTACGCCAGTCGTTAGTTATATCACCACAAGCTGGTTCAGATCTGAAGACAGATTCTGCTTTCTGAGCAAGATCACGCAATACAGCAGGATCAGGACCGATAAACCTTGCTTCCACTTTATATTCAATTGGAGGTCCGCCAATATATCCTTTAATTCTAAAACGAGCATTCGGATAACGAACTTCAAGTTTACTTCTAATAATAGAATTAACAGAGTCAACACCCTCTAATGTATTTGTTTCTATCATCAACTGACCATAGCTTGAATTGTAGCTTTGAGTTTGAGCACTAAGAATATATCTTGGAGGAGTTTGCCCTATACTTGCCGTTACATTTTTAACAGCACCTACACTATCCAGCAAATACGCTTCAATGGTTGATAAATCGCGAGAAACCTGGTGAATATTACTTCCTTCTGGTAACCAATAATCCACTAAAGTATAATTCTTTTCAAGCGGCATAAAAAAAGCCTTCTTTGTATGACCAAAAGCAATTATTGAAGCCACTAATAATCCAAGAACTCCTGCTAAAGAAACCTTTCTGTATTTTAAAATCTTTTCAAGGATATTTTGAAATAACTTATACCATTTCCCTTCAAAAGGGTTCTGAACATCTTTTGTTGGCTTTAGAAATTTCTCACAAACCAATGGCGTTTGAGTCATTGCAAAAATCCAACTTAACCCAAGCGATATAGCAAGTACTTTAAATAAATCTTCATTAATTTCACCTGCACTGTTAGGCGCTAAAAATACAGGTAAAAAAGCTAAAATGGCAATAAAGGTAGCTCCCAATAAAGGCCAGGCTGTTGATTTTCCAATATTTACAATCGCTTTTTTAACATTTAAACCTCTTTGCAGTGAAACGATTATACCATCTGTTACCACAATGGCATTATCAACCAACATTCCCATTGCAATAATAATTGCTGATAACGAAGTACGATGAAGAGAAATATCAAAGGCTTTCATGGCAATTAATGTTCCTAGAATAGAAAACAACAAGCCACTACTGATTAGTATACCAGAACGTAATCCCATTGAAACCAAAAGAATCACAATTACAATTACAATTGATTCTATTAAATTTACAATAAATACATTGTTAGCATTACGAACTTCTCTTGCCTGATCATAAATTGTATGCAATTCTAAACCAACAGGAAGCTGTTCGGTAATAGTCTCTAATTTGGCATTTATATTATCTGCCATTGTCAGTACATTACCTCCATTAATTGTTGAAATACCAATACCAACTGCCGGCTTATCATTAAAACGTTGCAAACTAATTACAGGCTCCAAATAAGATTTTTTTACCTGAACTAAATCTTTCAAATAAAACTGCTCCTGCCCAACCTGAACAATAGTATTTTTAATGTCATCAATACTATTAAATGCAGTATTCCCTGCGACTCTAACATTAAGCTTATTCAATTGAATAGTTCCTGTTGCTGCAATATTTGATTGAGCATTTAACGCACCTATTATCACACCAGGATTTACGCCTAGTTCAGATAGCTTTTCATAATTAATAATCAAATCAACACACTCTGTTCTATCTCCAAACAAGATAATCTTTCCTACCTGACCGACAGTAAGTAATTCACGTTGAATAAAACGAGCGTAATCATTAATTTGATCCTGAGTATAACCATCGCCTGTTAACGCGTAATACATACCATAAACATCACCAAAATCATCAACTACAGTTGGATCCTGTGCTCCAGGAGGCAACTCTCCTCTTACGTCATTGATTTTTTTACGCAAGATATCCCACTCCTGAGGCATTTGTTTTGCCCGCATACTTTCTTTTAGGTCAATTTGAATTATGGAAAGTCCGGCATAAGAACTGGAATATATTTCATCGATATTATCCATTTGTTGAGCTGCCCGTTCCAGTTTTTCGGTTAACTCCTGCTCAACTTCATATTGCGAGGCTCCAGGATATCGTGTTACTATTAATGCTGTTTTTATTGTAAACTCAGCATCCTCAAGTTTACCTACTTTAAAATAAGATATGATTCCCCCGAAAAAAACCAACACCAAAATAAAGTATACAAAAACCCTGTTTTTTAATGTATATTCTGCTAAATTCATGTCTATTCTAAAGTTGATTTCCTTTATTTGATGATGAGAATCCTTTATAAATCTTCACCTTTTCACCTTCTTGTAAATAATTTACACCTGCAGTAACAACAACTTCATTTTCATTAAGACCTCTGTTGATAACAATTTCTTCATTAGATAAAATTTGCCCTAACTCTACAGTTCTTTTAGTTACCTGATTATTATTCAGAATCCACACACAATTATCTTTTCCTCTGGAAAACACAGCTGTTACAGGCACTAAGCATAAATTACTTTTATTCTCCATCCCTTTAAAAATCTCTAATTGAGCAGTCATCCCTGCTCGCAACTTAACATTTTCAGGAGCCTCCATTACAGCGGAAATCGGATATGATTGCTTTGTAAAATTAGATTTTGAGCCTAACTCTAGCAGAGTCGCTTTAAATTGATAGGTTGAATCCTTATCATTAACAACACATACAAATTCAGTATTTGAATCAATTGATTTTGCATCCTCAACAGAAATCCATGCATTGATCTTATAACTTGACAAGTCAAGAAATGAAACAATAGGTTGACCTGGATTTACTTTTTCAAAATTTTCCACATAAACCAAATCAACATATCCTGAAAATGGAGCTTTTAGTTCTGTATCTTCAAAAGCATTTTTAGCATCCTCGTAATTACCCTTAGCTAAAACATACTGTGCTTCCATTTTATCAAACAGACTTTTTGAAACACTTTCCTGAGATAACAGCATCTTATATCTCTCATACTCTGTTTTTGCAAGTGTATAATTTGACTCTGCCTTTGATAAGGCTACTTTAAAGTCCCTGTTATCAACACTTGCAATCACCTGACCTTTTTCTACATAACTACCCACAATATTATTAAGAGTTACTAGAGGCCCTCCAACCCTAAATGCCAAATCAACTCTTCGTCGTTCATTGAGCGTTGCCGGTAAGGTTAACTTATTCATAGTTTTATCAAAAGACTCAACTTTAGTAACCTTTACGCTTCTTTCTTTTTTCTGAAGTTGTTTACTCTCTTTACATCCGAATAAAACACCTAATAACAGAAATAGAAATAATTTTCCCTTTCTCATTTTAATTACAATTATATTATAAATATTAAATCCAAAACACTTAGTATACTATTTTTGTGTTTTTAGTTTACTTTTAGACAAAAAAATATACTACTCCTTAATTCTTATCCCTCGTATTAAGATATCCAGCTCAGGTTTAAGCTTCTCTCTGAATTCCTTGGCTGATTGTCCCAAGTGAATATTTGCAGTAATAATTAAATCGACAAATTCCGAAATAAATCTGGGAACTATTGTTTTATCAAGAATCCCAATCTTTTGACCATGCTTAAAGAAATCTTCTAAAATAGCATTTAAACTTTTTTTTCTGGTCAAAATCATATCCTCAATTCGAGGGTATTCTTTAGCGATATCTCTGGCATTCAAGAGAACAAAATCTTCAAAGTTATTTGCAAAAAATCCTCCAAACGCATCAAGCTTTTTACCATAATCACCTGCGCTATTTAAGAAATCGCTTCTTTTTTGTATATCACCAATAAAATTACTTTCTATAACTTTAAATAAAAGATCTTCTTTGTTTCCAATTATCTTATACAATGTTCTTTTTGACACACCACATTCTTTAGATAGCTCATCCATATTCCAACCTCGAACCCCATATTTAACAAGCATTTCTTTGGTTGTTTCAAATACTCTTGATTCGATTTCTACATCTCCAACTTTAGCCATTTGTATACTAATTAGGTTTATTTAGTTTACTTTTTAGAGTGCAATTATAACAAATAATTTCAATGAAATGATTACTAATTAAGTATTTTTAAACAAATAGAAAAACAAAATTAGATAGATGCAAACAAAAAACAGTCTCATCTGTTTAATCAATAAAACTTTAAAATGGACATACTAAAACAATTAAACTGGAGATATGCAACAAAGCATTTTGATCCTGACAAGAAAATAAAAAATGAAGATCTAGATATACTATTAAATGCGATTAATTTAGCACCTACATCATATGGACTACAACCTTTTAACGTGCTTGTAATTGAGGATGAAAAGGTAAAAGAGAAGCTTAAGGAAGTTGGATACCAACAACCTCAGTTCACCGATGCATCTCACATTATAGTTTTTGCAGCGAAAAATAACATCTCAGAAAAAGATGTTGATGAATTTATGATAAGAATTGCATCGCAAAGGGATATTTCTGTTGATAATCTTGCCGATTACAAGGCTGCTATGCTTGGTAAAATAAACAGGTTATCTAAAGGAGAACTTACAACCTGGGCTTCAAAACAATGTTATATCGGTTTAGGATTTTTATTATATACTGCCGCTCAACTATCAATTGATGCATGTCCTATGGAAGGTTTTGACAATAATGGATTTGATGAAGTTCTTGGATTAAAAGATAAAAATCTAAACTCTGTTGTTGTTGCCACAATTGGTTACAGAGCAAGTGAAGACAAATATCAATCGTTGCCTAAAGTTAGATACGATTTAAATGACCTAATAATAAAGTATTAAAAATATTGTTATTACTGTAGCCTGGGCAGATGCTTTATTTTGTTGAAGTGTCTGCCCTTTTTTTTGCATTATAGATAAATACAACCAGTGACAATATTGAAGATAATACCCCAAAAATAATTCCAATACTTACATTTAAACCCAACCCACCGTTTGAAGGAGGTGCTACAAAAATATAACTGAAACAAACTGCTGTCATAAACATAGCAGGGATGGATAAAATCCAATGATTTTTTCCTGACTTAATTAAATACATTGCTATTGTCCACAACATTACTACCGACAAAATCTGGTTTGACAGTCCAAGAAATTTCCAGATCGTTGAAAACTCAAGTTGAGTAAGGATAAAACCAATTACAAAAAGAGGAACACTAATAATTAATCTGCTTTTAATACTCTTTTGTTTATATGAGAAAATATCAGATAATGTTAATCTTGCGCTTCTAAATGCTGTATCACCTGTTGAAATAGGTAATACAATAACACCTACTACTACAAAAACAGCTCCTATTTTCCCCATCCAATGCTCCGAAATCATATTTACAACCCAAGCAGGATTATGTTCCTTAATCAACATTGCTTCATTCAGTCCCCTCACATCGCCAAAGTAATTCATTGCTGCTGTTGCCCATATTATGGCAACAATTCCTTCAGCTATCATTGCACCATAAAAAGCATAACGTCCGTAACTTTCTTTTTTAAGACATCGGGCCATCATTGGTGCCTGTGTAGAATGAAAACCAGAGATAGCACCACATGAAATAACAATAAACATCATAGGAAAAAGAATATTCTGAACAGGATTATGATGAAAGTTTTTTAATTCCGAAAAAGATATTTCTTTCATCGAAAAATCTCCGGTAAAGTAATTTACAATCATTGCTCCGGCAATACCAACTGCCATCAATAATAATGCAGCAGCAAAAAACGGATATATTTTTCCAATTATTTTATTAATCGGTAATAAAGTCGCTAATAAATAATATCCAAAAATTACGTAAACCCATATTTCAAAACCTCCGTTTGTTTGGTAAGCTAGTAATCCTGCTGGTCCTGAAACAAATGCCACTCCAACAAAGATTAAAAGAAGCAATGTGAAAACTCTTAACAGATACTTAAAACCATTCCCCAGGTATTTACCTACTAATTCAGGAACACTGGCTCCTCCATTTCTTAATGATAACATACCCGAAAAGTAATCATGTACTGCCCCCATAAAAATACAGCCAAATACAATCCAGACATAAGACCATTGACCATATTTTGCACCTAATATCGCACCAAACACAGGACCTAATCCGGCAATATTTAAAAATTGAATTGTAAAAACTTTCCAGGTAGGCAGAGGAGTATAATCAACACCATCTTGTTGTGTAATAGCCGGGGTTTTAATTGAATCATTTGCACCAAAAAACTTTTCAATAAATCTGCCATAAAATACAAAGCCCAAAATCAATAAAGTAACAGAAACTAAAAAAGTAATCATTTCATTATGGAATTAGACATGCAAAAATAAATAAAAAATGCACTCCAGATCAGCATATGCTTCTCTAAAGTGCATCATTCAAAATGCGTGGTTATATTTTATTGTTTTACTAAACGAACTACTTTACGCGATACTAAATCCTCAACTACTATCTGATATATTCCACTTTGTAAATTTGTTATATCAAATTGATCAACAATACCTGCATTTAATTCAAATACACCTACTGTAGCTCCGGATAAGCTCACTACTTTTACAACTACTGTTTTAGAATCAAAACTTGTTAAATCTATATTTACCAATCCTTCTGTCGGGTTAGGATAAACAATTAAATCACTTTCTTCAATGTCAGGTAAATCAGTAGTCAACTGCGAAGATTTCAGACTCCATGAATAAGCTTCTGGAGTAAAAATTTTATCCCATTTAATTAAATATGCTTTTCCTGCCTCAACATTTATATTTAACTCTGATTGCAAACCATCTGCATCATCACTGTAATATGCTCTTTGTTCACCACAGCCGGTGTATACTTCCAAGTAAGTATCTTCAGAAGTTAAACCCACACTTGTAATAGTAAGATCTCCATCCTGACGGGCAATAAATCTATACCATTTATTCGTTGCTGATTCATGATCAATTGTATTTTCATCAGAAACATCTATATCAATAGGGTCAATACATCTTTCACCAGCCTGCCAGTTACTTTCTTCAATAGTCCAGTCAATTGTTCCATTGCCGGCTCCATTTTGCCAACAAATAAGATAAGTTTCTCCTTCAACTGCATCGAAGGCTATTTTACTAGGATTCCAACTTTGATCATTATTAATAGAAGATGTGTAACTACAGTCATCAAAAACTGCAACTCTACAGCTATCTGAATTATCACTTACGGCCCTTACTGTAACCTTTCCATTACGTGAAGCTGTAAATTCAAACCATCTGTATTTGTTTTGAGGAGCATTACTAACCATATAACCAGCTGTTGATGCTAGCGGATAGCTACAGAATTCACCTTGAGCCACAGTCTTTTCCTCAAGGTTCCATTCAAACTCCTGATTTGTATAATAATTTCTCCAATTTATATAATAGGTAAGTCCGCTTATAACCTCAAACGAAACCTCTGATTGATCATCAATAAAATTATCACTAAATGTAAAAGCTTCCTGATCGCAACCATCATAAATTTCAACGTAAGTATTGGCGGTTGTCAATCCAACTGAAGATACAGTGACTTTTCCATCCATGGTAGCGGTATAGACAAACCACTGGTCACCCGCAGCATTATCACTGATATTTATTCCCTGACTTGCAGCAACTGCTGCTGTACAATTTTCTCCTCCTTGTCCATATGATACATGAACTCCCACTCCTACTAAAATTAGGAATACTAAAATAACCTTTTGCATTTTGTGTTGTGTTGTTGTGTTGTTGTAAAATCTTGTGTTGTATAAATTTATTTCATTAACTATTTTTTTACTAGAGTCTGTTATATGTTACAGATAACGCGTTTTCCCCAAAACAAATTATCATATAATCATTACAGTCGCTCACCATTTACAATTTTCATTAATCAACAATCATTGTTTATTCACAATAATTTTTCGTCTATTTATCAACTTATAACGAAAGCTTAATTAAAAGGTTTCGTTTTTTAAAATTGTAATTCTTTCTTAAAATCAAATAATAAGACTTTTCTCATGCAAAAAACCTTATAAAATCTAGGTCTAACATGAATTAATTTTTTTTTGAATACTCAAAAATTAATCTGAAAAAAAATCTGTTTTGCTTAAAATTAACCTTGTCCCCACAAAAATTAATACTGTAACAAAACTAAAGCCTCTCTTGTGTATGAAGTAATAGGAGATGCAAAAGTAAAAAACTTTTTAAGAATCATTAATCTAAACCATCCTTCAAAAACAATTTTAACATTTTTTAGCAATGTCTATAATTCTAAAATTAAATTCAATTTCCAGTTTATATTCGCTCTTTTTGTTCCTATTTTTGTAGTATTACTTAAATTTAAATCCATTGGATCATAAAATACTATTAGTTACAGCTCCTTTTACGCAATTAAATACTCCTTATCCGGCAACAGCTTATCTTAAAGGGTATTTGGATTATCAAAATATTGAATCTTTTCAAGTTGATTTGGGATTAGAAGTTATATTAAAAGTTTTTTCAAAAGAAGGACTGTCCCATATTTTTAAAGAGCTCAACATAAATAGAAATACGTGTAGTGAAAACGCAACCAGGATACTAGCTTTAAAAAAAGATTACATTTCTACAATTGATAATGTAATTTCATTTTTACAAGGTAAAAACGAAATGCTATCACATACTATCTGTAATGAATCATTTCTTCCGCAGGCATCCCGATTCAATAATTTAGATGATTTCGAATGGGCATTTGGCACAATGGGAATCAGAGATAAAGCCAGGCATCTTTGCACCTTATACCTGGAAGACCTTTGTGATTTTATTATTGAATGTATTGATCCTCATTTTGGATTTAGTAGATATGCCGAAAGAATTAGTTCCTCAGCTTTTAGCTTTGATCCAATATACAATGAGCTAAACAATGAAAACTCGTTAATTTGCGATATACAAAATAAAATTCTTCAAGATTATATTGAGAAAGAAAATCCATCTCTAATTGCATTTTCTGTCCCTTTCCCGGGTAATTTATTAGCAACTTTAAAATGTGGACAATTTATTAAGTCAAATTTCCCAGACATAAGAATTACTATTGGAGGAGGATACCCTAATACTGAATTAAGATCAGTAAGCGACACCAGAATATTTGAATTTATAGACTTTATAACCCTTGATGATGGAGAAGTTCCTTTATTTAATCTTATCGAATTTATTAATGGTGAAAGAACAATCGATAAATTAAAAAGAACCTTATTAACAAAAGAGGACAAAGTAATTTATATGAATGGCTCTGAAATGGACGACTTTTCATATAAAAACAATGTTTCGCCTAATTACGAAGGACTTAAAATCAATGATTATATTTCTATTATTGATATAGTTAATCCAATGCACAGGCTTTGGAGTGATGGTTTTTGGAATAAATTAACAATGGCACACGGATGCTACTGGGGAAAATGTTCTTTTTGTGATACATCGTTAGATTACATAAAAAGATTTGAACCTACTTCAGCATCGGTTATATGTGATAAGGTAGAAGAAATCATAAAACAAACAGGAAAAAACGGTTTTCATTTTGTGGATGAAGCTGCCCCTCCGTCGTTAATGGTTGCCTTTGCTAAGGAAATTATTAAGCGAGAAATAAATATTGTATGGTGGACAAACATACGCTTTGAAAGACATTTTACATATGATGTTTGCAGAATATTAAAAGCCTCTGGATGTATTGCTGTTTCTGGCGGTTTAGAAGTTGCTACTGACAGAATATTATCATTGATCAATAAGGGAGTTAGTGTATCGCAGGTGGCTAAAGCATGTTATAATTTTGCAAGCAACGGCATTTTAACTCATGCTTATTTAATGTATGGTTTTCCAACACAATCAATACAAGAAACCATTGATTCACTGGAAATTGTGAGACAGATGTTTGAAAATAGCATTCTACATTCAGGTTTCTGGCATCAATTTGCTTTAACAGTTCATAGTCCCGTGGCAAAAAACCTTAATACATTTAATATCTCAACTGTCAACCACAACCTTAATCCATTTGCAAACAACGACTTAGAACACATTGACAAAAAAGGAGCTAAACACGAACTTTTTAGTGATGGTTTAAAAAAATCCATCTACAATTATATGCATGATTTGGGATTTGATTTACCACTACAAGAATGGTTTGATTTTAAAATTCCTCCAACAACCATTGCTCCTAACTATATTTACAATTCATTAGAGCAATCATATCAAGAAGAATACAAACCGAACAATAAGGTTATCTGGATCAATGAGATTCCTGAAATTAAGCTATATAAAAATAAGAAGAAAGGAAATGCTATTTCTATGGCTGAAATAATAATCCACCAAAAGGATAATGCTGTTAAAATAAATGTCAAGGAAGAAATTGGGAATTGGATTATTAAGGTTTTAAAATCTTCACACATCACAAATTCAAAGGAATATTCTTTTAAAGATCTAATTAGAAGTTTTGAAGAAGAAAGCTTAGGTAATTTTGATATATTTAGCAATGGTTATGCTTTTAATACTTTAAGAGAATGTGGATTACTAATAATTTAAGAATAATCATACATGCCGCTTTAATATTTACAGTTTACTCATGTACAGTTAATCATATGACAGAAAGCTCTTTAAAGCAAGATATAATAAATACAGAAAAAGACTTTGAAAAAATGGCAAATGAAGAGGGTATTGCTGAAGCTTTTCACCATTATGCTGACTCAAATGCTGTTATACAGAGAAACAACCAAATAATCAAAGGCAAAAGCAATATCTATCACTCAATTAAAACAAATGAAATTTATAACCAAGCAACATTAAAATGGACTCCTGATTTTGTGGATGTATCAACAGATGGAACTCTTGCCTACACCTATGGAAATTATATTTTTGAATACTACGATAAGGACAGCATAAGGCAAACTTCAACGGGAATCTTTCATACAGTATGGAAGAGACAGGAAGATAATAGCTGGAGGTTTGTGTGGGATTAACATAAACTTTAACTACAATTATATTTTAACACTTAATTTCTTAAACTGATATGACAAAATTTTTAATACTTCTTTCTTTTATATTTTTATTTCATACAATCAATGCTGAATCCATATCTGATTTTCTTTTTCCATCACCAAAACAAATCAAAATAAAAGAAGGTCAACTAAACAACTTAAATGATTTTCAATACAGTTCTGAAAAATTATTTAATTTATTAGAAACATTAGAAACCATCAATGTTCAAGGTGAACTTAAAGAATTCTGTACACCACTGCAGTACAATACCATTAAATACCATATTGACAAAACCTTAACTCATACTCAGGAATATAAGATTACGATAGACTCATTAAACATAACTATTACCGCTCAAAACGAAGCTGCTTTGTTTTATGCAAAACAAACCCTAAAACAAATCATTGAATATTCCAGATCAACAGATTCAGGAATCCCCTGTCTTGAAATTAATGACTGGCCTGATTTTGAGCGAAGAGGCTATATGCTTGATATAAGTAGAGATAAAGTCCCTACAATGGAAACTTTATATCACATCGTTGACCTTTTAGCCAGCTGGAAAATCAACGAGTTTCAATTATATACAGAACACACGTTTGCCTATAAAAATCACAAGGAAGTATGGGAAGGCTGTAGTCCCATGACTGCTGATGAAATACAAAAACTTGATGCTTATTGTAAAGTAAGATTTATTGATCTGGTTCCAAATCAGAATTCTTTTGGACATATGGAAAACTGGTTAAAACATGATACCTATCTTGATTTGGCTGAATGCCCAACAGATTGTAAAACCATATGGGGAATGAGAAGCAGAACCAGTCTTAACCCAACCAATCCGGGCTCACTTATTTTAATGCAAGAACTTTACAAGGAACTACTTCCTAACTTCTCCAGTGAATATTTTAATATTGGTTGCGATGAAACAGTTGAATTAGGATGTGGTTTATCAAAAGAAGAATGTGATAAAATTGGAAAAGGACAAGTATATCTGAATTACCTTATCCAATTAAATAATGAAGTTAAGGCAAATGGAAGAAAAGCACAATTTTGGGGCGACATCATTTTAAATCATCCGGAATTAATCTCGTCCTTACCTAAAGATATGACTGCAATGGTTTGGGGATATGAAAGTGATTTTCCTTTTAATGAAAAATTACCTGAGTTTCAAAAAGCCGGACTTCAATATTATGTTTGTCCGGGAACATCAACATGGCGATCTATCGTTGGCAGAAATCACGATGCATTTTTAAATTTAAAAAATGCAGCAGTCAATGGAAAAAAGTTTAATGCTAAAGGCTATCTGAATACCAATTGGGGTGATTACGGACACTGGCAACCTTTATCTGTTTGTTATGCACCAATGGGAGTTGGAGCCGCCTATTCATGGAGTGTCAATTCTAATCCTGAGTCAAAAATTGAGTTCGTAATGAATCAATACATATTTAAAGACAAAACAGGAAAAACAGCGCAATCAATTCTAAAATTAGGAGATGCATACTTAAAATGTAAAATTCCGGAAGGAAATGCAAATGCATTTCACTTAATGCTTAGACGCTATAAATGGACAATGAAAGGCCATTATCAAACTAAAGAATTAAAAATAACTAACCTTGAAAATGCAGAAACAGAAATTAATGAAGCAATAAAAGAGATGTTAGCAGCAAAACCTGAAAGTTCTGATTCTTCAATAATAAAAAGAGAAGTATTGCAGGCCTGCTCATTAGCTAAGCATGGTATTAACTTAGGTATAGCGAGATTAAAGGCACCAAAATACGAAACTAAAAGTACAGATCAAGACACAAAACAAATACTTTATAGTGAGTTAGAAAAGATAATAGAAGACCATAAGACCACATGGATTTTAAGGAACAGAAAAGGTGGCTTAGAATCTTCAACAGAAAAAATGATTGATTTATTAAATTACTATAAAGAAGAATAAATCCTTTTCTAGCAATAAAATTTTATAGAATTATGACAAAATAACAAAAGTCCATTCTTAAGAATGGACTTTTATTATACTACCAGGAGTATAACTTATTAGTTTATAATTTATTTTGTTACAATAATTGGATCTTCGTCTACTAATTTGGTTACAATTATAGGATCTTCGTCTGCAAACTTAGTTACAATTATTGGATCCTCATCAAAAAACTTAGTTACGATGATTGGATCTTCATCAAAAAGTTTTGTTACAATTATAGGATCTTCATCTGCTAATTTAGTTACTATAATAGGATCCTCATCTGCAAATATTGAAGTTGTAATTGTTGATAATAAGAATAATGCTGCGATTTTAATAACGTTGTAATTTGTTTTCATGATATTTGTTTTTTGTAGTTCACTACAAATATCTATATGAAAACAAGCACTTTACGTTTTTTTAGCGTGACAAAAACGTGACAAAAAACATAAGGTTCTATATCAGAGTTTTAAACCTTAACTAACAAGGTCAAAAAGACAAATATTTCAGGTTATTTTTGACTAACAAATCAATAAAACATATAAACAACACCAATTTTAACACTAACTTAATCTACACTCAGCATCTATTTTGTCATATCTTTGATTAATTTTTCTCTATAATCCTGCAAATAATCTTCAATATTACTTTCAACATTTAGTTTTGTTCTTATACGTTGTTTTGCCTTTCTAATGGAAGAAGGTTGAACATTCTGAACTTTGGAAATAACCTCTGTTGGCAGTTTTAAACAAAGCATTACAGCGTATCTCACTTCCGTTTTAGTTAATAGTGGAAAAGATTCTGTAAACAAGTTTATTGTTTCCATGTAACAAGTATCAAAACTATCTACAATGTTACCTGTATTTTCATTTACAGCATTAAAATCATCCCGTTGCTTCTTTAATATCTTTTTATCATGACTTAACCTATGTTCCAACAACTGTTTTTCTCCAATTCCAATCAATAAATTATGAAACTCTTTATTTATTTCCTCTATCTTTTTTCTTCTGTTCTTCTGATACAAGTAAACATAAAATCCTACAGCACTAAGTATTCCAATAGTTATTACTATAACCAAATAAAGCATAAACTCACTTGCCTTCTTTTCAACTTTTAATTTTACCAATTGTGTTTTTAGCAAATCCAATTTATTGTTGACCTCAAGCACCTTGGCCATCCTTGCATTTTCAAAGGATTTCGTTTCTTCTAATAATTCCTGATAAGAGTTTAAATCTTCATATGCTCTTATATAGTCATTTTTAGCAACATCTATTTTATGCAAATAACTATACGCATAAAGCATTCTATGCTGTTGTTTAATACCCTGATATAGATCCAATGATTTGATTAAATATTTTTCAGCGGTATCATATCTCTTTTGTTTATAATACAAAACCCCTTTAAATTGGTATAATGCAGGCTTAATTAAATCTCCAATTTTATGTGCATCACAAATTTCAATAGATAAATCGCAGTATTTATGTGCTTTTTCAAAATTCTGATTTGAATAATAACTACTTGCGATAACCTTGTAAACACTAGCCGCCCTTAAGTATAATTTTAAATCCAGATAATCATCTGCCAGTTCATTTAATTTTTCAGGAGTTTCTGGCTCTGATAAAACAAACAACAACTCCATAAACTCTGCAAATAATCTAATTTCTTCCTCATCAGAATTCTTTAATATTTCTACCCCAAGATTTAGTTCATCTTCAAAGTTCTCTTTCAAAGCTCTATTACACCTTGCAATACTTACATAAGCAAATCCCGCATCAACACTTTCTTTATCTGTTAATGCAATAGCCTCATAAAAATTGATTTTTGCTTGTTCAAATAGTCCGGAAACTTCAGCTATCTGACCTAATAAAATTTGACTTTTAGCTAACCATTTTGAATTTTCTGCAACCGAAAATGAAGACATTGCCTTTTCGATAAACACTAGAGAAGAATCCATTTCCAAATCAGAAAATAACAGAAGTGCCTCTGAATAATTAATATATCCAGAATATTTATAAGCATCATTCTCTGACAGTGAGTTTTTTATAGAGTCTAGATCAAGCTTGGCCTTATCGGGATAGTATGTTCCATTAAATTCTAACTCAGAAAACAACTGATCAATATAAAAATCATTGCTTTTATTTTGAGAGAATACAACTAATGGTAATAGAATAAAAAAAATCGTTAAAACCCGTTGAACATTATTGTTAAACAGAATAATCATAAATAAACTTCTTTATAAAGAAAAAACAATGATAATAAAGATAATCTATTTATAATATATCCAACAGATATTGTTCAACATAAATTAAACATCACTTTTTCGTAAAAAGCGGCAGTTTTTCACCTGGAAATCTGTTTTCATATTCTTTCCAAAAAGATTTTACCTCAGATTTCATTTCTCTATGTAAAGCAAAAATACCGATTAAGTTAGGTATGGTCATTAATGCAATTGTAATACCTGAAAATGTCCAGATAATTTCAGTATCGGTAAATGATGCAATAAAGAAACCTATAACGTAGATGATTCTATAATAACGAAGTCCTTTTATTCCAAACAAGAAAATAACAGCCCTACTACCATAATATGACCATGAAATTGCAGTAGAAAATGCAAATAACAATAACCCCACAGCTACTATATATTTACCAAAATCACCAAACCAACTTTTTGTAAATGCCATAGTAGTTAAGGGTGCACTATGAATCAATGATTTACCCTTAAAAATCACATCTGAATCTGAATCAACAATGCCATCGAGAACTTTCACTGAGCCTGTAAATAAGTCACTGTTTTTATACAGCTTCACACTTTCAGCCAACGATCTGGAATGAAGTAACGACACTCCATTTGTAATATGACCTTCTTCTACATTTAACTCACCAGAAAATAAAGGTAAAGTTGCATTTCCTTTTATATGATCACTGAGAGCTTGTCTATCTTGTTCTATTACATCTGAATATTTGCCATCAAGAACAGTAAGTTCTGAATACTGAAAATTATTCATGTACTTTTCAGTCCAAACCCCACTTGATAAAAGCACCAAGCCTGTAAGAGAGCATATAATTATAGTATCAATAAATGGTTCTAATAAAGCAACCAAACCTTCAGATACAGGTTCATGCGCTCTGGCTGCCGAGTGGGCAATAGGAGCAGATCCTTGTCCTGCTTCATTAGAAAACAACCCTCTGTTCACTCCTCGTTTAAATGCAAATGCAATCGAAGCACCTAAAAATCCACCTGTAGCTGCCGACCCTGTAAATACATCACTAAATACTGAAACTATAGATGGAATTACATTTTCATAATTGTACAATATTACGGATATAGCTCCTATAAAATATATAACAGCCATTGTTGGCACTAACCTGGATGTAACTTTAGCTATACGTTTAATACCTCCAATGATAACTATACCTAACACAATAGAAAGAACTAAACCAGTCACAATATGCGGGATTCCAAATGTAGTATGTATGGAATTTGAAATACTATTGATTTGAGGTAAGCTACCTGTTCCGAATGAAGATAAAATAGTTGCTAAGGCAAAAATAATTGCCATGAACTTTCCTGTTTTTAATACTTTTCCAGAAGGTAACTTTACATCCAGTCTTTTTTTCATAAAGTACATCGGACCTCCGGATATTGTACCATCCTCAGCTTTTTCGCGATACTTGTGAGATAATGTAACCTCAACAAATTTAGTCGTCATACCGATCAGTGCTGTTACTAACATCCAAAACAAAGCTGCAGGACCGCCCAAAAACACAGCATAAGCAACACCAGCAATATTTCCTGTTCCTACAGTACCTGAAAGCGCCGTTGCTAATGCCTGAAAGTGAGATGTATCCCCGTCATCATCTTCTTTATCAAACTTACCTTTAACAATTTGAATGGCGTATTTCAAATATCGGAACTGAGGAAAACCAAGATAAAAAGTAAAGAATAAACCTACGCCCAACAAAAGATAAACAAACCATTCGCTACTCCCAATATAAGAATCAATAAGAACTAAAATTTCATTTATCTTTTGCATACACCCTATTTTTTTGACAACATTTTCACTAAAAAGGCAAATATATAATTTTTAACTCGGTTTTAAGAAGGAATTAATCAGCTATTAACTTTTGGTTAATGGCTATTAGTACTCAACAACCATTAACCTTCAATATTGCCTTTTATGAAAATCTTATACTAAATGAGTCCCTTCATTGATAATTGGATTCTCTTTCTACCGAAATCAACATCTGTAACTCTAACTTTAACATGTTGATGTAAAGTAACCACTTCATTAGGATCACTAATAAACCGATCAGCCATTTGAGAAACGTGTACCAATCCATCCTGCTTAACACCTACATCCACAAAAGCACCAAAATTGGTAATATTCGTCACAATACCAGGCAATTCCATTCCTATTTTTAAATCTTCAATAGAATATATAGATTTATCAAATTCAAAGACTTTAATGATTTGTCGCGGATCTCGTCCCGGTTTTTCAAGCTCGCTTATAATATCCTTAAGAGTTGGCAAACCTACTTTTTCGGTAATATAATTATCCAACTTGATACTCTTTCTGATCTGATCATCAGAAATAAGATCTGAAACTTTACATTTAAGATCTTTAGCCATTTTTTGAACAATAGAATAAGATTCAGGGTGAACAGCAGAATTATCCAAGGGATTAGCAGCATCTGTTATCCTCAGGAACCCAGCAGCCTGTTCATACGCTTTAGCACCTAATCTTGGAACTTTTTTTAACTCATCTCTAGATGAGAATGCACCATTCTCCTTACGATATTCAACAATATTTTTAGCCAGTTGAGGACCTAAACCAGAAACGTAAGTTAGCAAATGCATACTTGAAGTATTCAGATCAACACCTACTTTATTAACACAGGACTCAACAACCTGATCTAACGATGACTTTAAACTATTTTGATCCACATCATGCTGATATTGTCCAACACCTATTGATTTAGGATCGATTTTTACTAGTTCAGCCAATGGATCAATTAATCTGCGACCTATTGAAACTGCCCCTCTTACTGTAACATCATATTGAGGAAACTCATCTCGTGCTACTTTACTGGCTGAATATACAGAAGCCCCATCCTCACTCACAACGAACACCTGCACATCTCTGCTGTATTTTAAATTACGAATAAAAGACTCTGTTTCTCGCGAAGCTGTTCCATTACCAATAGCAATTGCTTCAATGCGATAAGCATCAACCATTGAGCTGATCTTTTTGGCAGCTTGTTTCGTTTCCTTTTGTGGAGCATGAGGATAAATATTTTCATTGTGCAACAGGTTTCCCTGTGCATCCAAACATACCACTTTACATCCGGTTCTATATCCGGGATCAATTGCCAACACACGTTTTTGTCCTAACGGAGAAGACAATAACAACTGACGAAGATTATTTGAAAAAACCTTTATAGCCTCTGCATCTGCCTTTTCTTTAGATAGATTAGCAAATTCTGTTTCAATAGAAGGCTTTAACAATCGCTTATTGGCATCCTTTAAAGCTAATTCCACCTGTTGTGAAGCCTCAGTATTTCCTTTTACAAAATATCTTCCCAAACGATGAATAATCTCCTCATCTTCAGGAGTAACACTCACTTTTAAAATCCCCTCTTTCTCTCCTCTTCTGATAGCTAACAATCTGTGACTTGGACATTTCTTCAACGGCTCACTAAATTCAAAGTAATCTTTGTATTTAATACCCTCTTCTTCTTTACCCTTTATTAAAGTTGAAGTAATCACTGCACCACGTTCAAATACAGAACGAACAATATCACGAGCTACACTATTTTCATTAATCCATTCTGCAATGATATCACGAGCACCCTGTAAGGCCTCTTCTGCATCAGGAACATCCTCATTGATAAACTGAGATGCCTTACCTTCAACATCACGTTCATACTGCTTCATTATTATTTTAGCAAGAGGCTCAAGACCTTTCTCCTTAGCTTTAACAGCTCGGGTTTTACGTTTGGGTTTAAATGGTAAATAGATATCTTCGAGCTCAGTAGCATTAAATGTGTTATCTATTTTTTCTTTCAACTCCTGAGTTAAAACACCTTGCTCCTCCATTGACTTTATAATGGATTCTTTTCTTTTAATAATCTCCTGAAGCTTCTCGTATCTTTCTTTCACCGCAGCCACTTGCACCTCATCCATACTACCTGTACGCTCCTTACGATAACGACTGATAAATGGCACTGTAGCTCCTTCATCAATTAACTCTATAGTGTTTTGTACATTACCTAGTTGCAACTGCAACTCTGTGGCTATAATTTGACTAATTTGAACAGACATTGGGTAACTTAATTTTCTATGAGATAAAAAACCGCTCTTAATTACAATAATTGAACTAAGAACGGCTTATAATATTTTATGATTTCTTATTTTTCTTTGAATGGTAGTTGAATGGTTTCTTTTTACCTTTTTTACCGCCCTTTTTCATTTTTGCTTCCGGATTATATTCCGGACCATCTTCATACTCCGGCGGTAAAGGAATTTTATAAATATTAGTTTCTATCAACTTTTCTATTTTATAAAAATCAACCTGATCTTTTTCATTTACAAAGGTGATTCCAACACCTGTTGTTTTTGCTCTGGCGGTTCTCCCTATACGATGAACATAATCTTCTGCATCATTAGGCACATCATAATTAATAACAAGATCAATCAGTTCAATATCAATACCCCTGGCAACAATATCTGTAGCTACCAGAATTTGAATATTCCTGTTTTTAAATTCTCTCAGTACTTCTATACGCTCATTCTGATCCAAATCGGAATGTATTGCTTTAGCGTTAAATTCATTCTTAACCAACACCTTAACAACATCATTCACAATTGCTTTTCTTGAAACAAATATGATGATACTCTGTAGATCTTTACCTTTAAGTAAATCTACAATAAGTTGATTCTTTTGATAATCATGAACCACATAAGCCGCTTGCAAAATACCTTCTGCAGGCTTCGATATAGCTATATTAATTTCCTGAGGATCATTTAACAATTTCTTGGCAAGATCACGTATTTTAGGAGGCATCGTTGCAGAGAACAACAAATTCTGACGATTTTCTTTTGGAAGAAAACTTTCAATCTGCATGATATCTTCATTAAATCCCATATCAAGCATTCTGTCAGCCTCATCTAAAATAAAATGCTTTATTGAAGAAAAATCAACATACCCCATATTTAAATGCTGGATCATCCTACCCGGAGTGGCTACAATGATATCAGCACCCTTAGTTAATGCTTTTTTTTGCTGATCCCACAAATCTTTATCATTACCTCCAAAAACAGCTAATGAGGTTACTGACAAAAAATAACTAAACCCTTCTATCTGTTGATCAATTTGTAAAGCCAACTCTCTGGTTGGAACCAAAATAAGAGCAGAAGTACTTGATTGATTGCTTTTAACCAGATTATCCAACACAGGAAGTAAATATGCAGCTGTTTTACCAGTACCCGTTTGTGCACAGGCAATTAAATCAGCCCCAGATCTTATTACCGGAATAGTTTGAGCCTGAACAGGCGTAGCTGTTTCAAAGCGCATGGCATCTAGGCCATCCATTACATCCGGGGTAAATCCAAATTCCTTAAATTTCATACATTATTATTTAGACTAGGAGATTGAGATATTCAGTATACAGTCTTCAGTTTTCAACCACTGAGTACTGTCTACCGTGAACTATTCTACGTATAAAACCAATCCTTTTAAATACTCTCCCTCTGGATGATAAATATTTACCGGATGATCAGCTGGTTGCGTAAGTTGATTCAAAATCCTTACGTTTCTTCCAGATCTTGCAGCTGCCGAAAAGATGGTTTTTCTAAAAACATCTTTACTTACAACCTGCGAACATGAGAAAGTAAAAATGATTCCTCCCGGTTTAATTTGTTCAAAAGCTTTCGCATTTAATCTCTTATATCCTTGAAGCGCATTATTTAAAACATTATTGTGTTTTGCAAATGCTGGTGGATCTAAAATAATCAGATCATACTTATCTTTGATATCATCAAGATATTTAAAAGCATCAACAGCAAAAGCATCATGACGCTCATCTCCCGGATAATTTAGCTCAACATTTTCTTTGGTAAGCTCTATAGCACGTTCTGAACTATCAACAGAATGAACCAATTTTGCTCCACCTCTCATGGCATAGAAAGAAAATCCTCCTGTATAACAAAACATGTTTAATACAGACTTTCCTTTACTATATTTTTCCAATAAAGCTCGGTTATCTCTTTGGTCAACAAAAAAACCTGTTTTTTGTCCTTTTTCCCAGTCCACTCTAAACTTTAATCCATTTTCTAAAGCGATGCGAGTTTCTGATTTACCAAAAGTATAGCCATTCTCAGGATTTACATTTGCTTTATAAGGAATAGTACCTTCTGATTTATTATAAATTGCATGTAACTGATCTCCAAAGATCTTTTTCAAGATTTCATCTATCGTATCTTTAATCAGATACATACCAACTGAATGCATTTGAACAACAGCAGTATCATCATACATATCAATAATTAATCCCGGCATATTATCGCCTTCTGCATGAACCAATCGATATGCATTTGTTGTTTCATCAGAAACCAATCCCTGATCAACTCTTAATTGGTAAGCTTTTCTGATTTTCTCTTCCCAAAACTGATCATTTATTTCAACCTCTGTAAACGATACAATACGAATAGCTATTGAACCAATCTGATAATGACCCAGACCTAAAAACTCATCCTTATTATCATATACCGATACAATCTCTCCTTCTGCAGGTTCTCCATAAATTTTCTTTATAGCACCACTAAACACCCAAGGGTGAAATCTGCGTAAGGATTGATCTTTACCAGATTTTAATACAACTTTTATATATGACATGAATTATTATTGTAATTTATTATTCTGAAAAATATTATTAAGACTGTTCCAGTTCTACATCAATAACTTTGCTGGAATCTAATACTGAAAGTTTTTTATATATTTCAAGCGCTACCCAGGAATCCGTAGCAGCATAAGTCATTTGAGCACTAGACAATATATCTGCTTCCCAATTGGATAATCTTTGCCTTTTTGAAACACGGAAATTTAATAAAATACCGGCTAATTTTTTTAGCGAAAAATCCTTTAGTCCTTTCTCGACAGCAAGCTTTTGTAATTCAATGAATCCTTCTGGTTTAAAAGGAACTAATTTTTGTAAACCTCTTAAATCATCACGAATACCAACACCAACTTTTATCACAGATTTATCTTCCAGGAATTCTTTAAGCTCATCAGTAACTCCGGTTTTATTTATTCGAATTAAATAAGTAGATCTTTTAGTTGAAAGTTGAAATAGCGAAATAGAATTTGATACTCCTTTTTTAAATGATGGTCTGGTTTCAGTATCAAAACCTACTACAGTTTCTCCTTCAATCTCTTGCATCACCTGCGCAATTCCGTCTGAGTGTTCTACCAATACAATTTCTCCATCAAAATGTTGTAAAGGCAATTCATTTAATACTTCGTTACTTATTGTGTTTTTAACCAAAACTCTAATTTTTAATTATCCTCATCATTCCACTGCTCCTGAAAACGGTTAAACCAATTATCATTATTTCTTGATTCACCACTATCAGCTTCCCCATAAAAATCATCATCCAAATCCTTTCCACTATATAAAACATTATGACAAGCCCTTAGCACATTTACTAATTTTTGCCCCCAAAACATTTCAAAGGAATTAACAACTTCTACTAAAGCATCATTCATAATGTCTGTTACACCTATTCTGTAGGCGAACAAAAAATCCTTTATATCCTGATAAATATCTGTAAGATTTTCTGAAATACTACTTGCGACATCTCTTTGATCAAGATCATTATCCTGAACAAATACTTCCAGAAAATCATCATACTGCCCTAAGATATTTAACAAAGTATGTTGAATTCGAATATAATCTTCCTCTCTTACTGTTTTTTCAATATTTTCTTCTAAAACAAATTCTGTTTTAGGTAAAACCACAGCTTTAATATACAACAATGGTAAAATTCGAACCATGATTGTAAGAAACTCCTTTGACGACATCTCTAAGGAATTTTCTAACTGATTACAATATTCGTTACCTACTGTAACAAATTCCAATACATTTTTGGAAAAAACAATATGATCTAACCCTTCTTCTTCCATTTATAAGAATGACTAAATTTTAAATAATGTGCAAAACTAGTAATTTTAATAGCTAAATACTAATGACTGAGAAACAAACATTAAATTCTAACGCACAAGCCACTTATCTTCGTCATTTGGATAGATAACCTGATTGTCTGCCATCCAGTTAAACACTTCAATCCACTCCTTCTGACCTGCTTGCATTTCATCTTCTAATTCAGATAAATTCTTAGGTTGTTTCAACAATTCCCTGATCTTATCTTCGTATTCATTAGCTGTTTTTGAATCGATTCCTCTTTTCTTTCTTTCTATACAAACGTCGCAAACTCCACAGTTCTTAGAATTCTTTTGACCAAAATAGTTTAGCAAAAATTTACTTCTGCAAACATGAGTATAATCGCAATAATCAATAATTGATGACACCCGATATTCTAAATCTTTTTTACGGTCTTTGTATACTTCATCCGGGAGTTTCATATATCTCACCTCTTCACGTGACTGAACATACCTTATTATAGGTGTTTTCTTCTGAGGTATATAATGAATGATTTTTAAATGATTCAACTTATTTAAATACTGATACACCAATTGTATATTAACATTGGCTCTTTTTGCCAAAACCTGCTCATTTACAGCTACATATTCAGTAAAAAAGCCAGTATAAGAACGCAGCAACAACTTTATAAAACCATCAAACTTCTCATTTTCAACCTGAAAGCGATACAAATCCATTTTCTGCGTTATAAAATGTACGCGCGAAGGCATATTTACTTCTTCCTCATACTCTATATATCCAGCTCGCTGCAAAATTTTTAGACTATTAAAAACCGTAAGCATATTAAAATGATAGGCAGAACAAAAGGCCACCATATCAAAGTCGTAAATTAAATCACAACCATGACCGGAAGCTATCTGAAAGAAATTACCCAATGCATCATATACTCTGAAAACAACTTCTTTTTCAGGAAAAGAAACAGTTACGTTTTTCTTTAATCGGGTTTTATCAGCAGACGACCAAAGCATTACAGCATATGCTTTTTTACCATCACGTCCAGCCCTACCTGCCTCCTGAAAATAAGCTTCGATAGAATCAGGAGCATCCATATGAACAACCAAACGAACATCCGGTTTATCAATACCCATTCCAAAAGCATTGGTACATACAATAACCTGCACCTTATCCTCCATCCAGTCTTTTTGTCTCTGATCTTTAGATTCCTGAGTTAAGCCGGCATGATAATTATGAGCTGAGATACCATTTTCTCTTAGCCAAATTGTGTACTCTTTGGTTTTCTTACGGTTTCTGACAAAAACTACTGTACAACCATTGATTGATTTTACAATCTTAACCAGTTGATTTAATTTATCCTCTGTTTCTCTTACAATATAGGCCAGGTTATCTCTTTCAAACCCTTTTTGTACAACATTCTTTTGTTGAAACAACAATCTTTCCTGAATATCATCAACTGTTTTAGGAGTTGCTGTTGCCGTCAATGCCAAAACAGGAACATCAGGTAACTCAGTTCTTAGCTCAGCTATTTTTAAGTACGAAGGTCGAAAATCATATCCCCATTGACTGATACAATGAGCCTCATCCACCACAATCATACTCACTTTAAAATAAGCCAGCTTTTCCAGAAACAAGGGAGTAGATAATCGTTCCGGAGACAGATATAAGAATTTATAATCCCCAAATATACAGTTGTCGTAAGCAATATTAATTTCTTGCTGGGATAATCCGGAATAAACAGCTACAGCTTTAATTCCTCTCTTTCTTAGGTTAGCAACCTGATCTTTCATAAGAGCAACCAAAGGAGTAACTACCAGACATACTCCTTCCTTTACCATTGCAGGCACCTGGAACGTTATCGATTTCCCTCCACCTGTTGGCATTAATCCTAAGGTATCTTTACCTTCTCCTATGGAATGTACAATCTGATCTTGCATGGCTCTAAAGCCATCAAATCCCCAATATTGCTTTAAAATCTTAAGATATTGATCCATATACAGAAAAGTACACTGAAAAAATTATTTATTATCCTTATTCCGGAGTGTGAAGATAATTCTTTTCAAATTAAACATGAATAATATACCGTTTGATATTATTTATTACTCTATCTAAAAGTATTATTCATACGAAAACCTGGTTAAAACATAATCGTCCAGCCTTGAGGTATTTATCATTATTTCTTAAATTAGGTAATAGTCCCATTTTAATACCCTAACAAATGAACTCTCCATATACATCAAATAATGAATTTATAACTAAGCTTATTAAGATCATTGAAGAAAACCTGTCCGATGAACATTTTGGAGTAAAAGAACTGGCTGAAAAGATAAACATTAGTCGCGAACAGATGCACCGTAAACTAAAAGCCTCAAGTCATTATTCAGCAAGCCAACTCATTCGTGAAATCAGATTAATCAAAGCCAATGACTTTCTTGCCAAAGGAGTGGACACCATTTCTGAAATTGCGTATAAAGTTGGTTTTAGTAGTCCTTCATATTTTATTAAATGTTATCATGAATTTTATGGATTTTCTCCTGGAGATTATAAAAAGAACAATCAAAATGAGAATACAGAAATTCAACCAATACAGAAATTACAAAGCAAACAAAGGACATTAAATAAGAAGGTATACTTAGCGGTTGGCATATTAGTATTTGTAATTGTAATAGTTTTACTAATTCCTAAAAGAACAAGCTCTGACGATCATACTAAATCAATCATTGTACTTCCGTTTAAAAACCTTACAAACAATATAAATAATGAATATATAGCAGATGGTTTGACAGAAGAAATCTTAAACTATTTATTCTGGATTGGCGACTTAAAAGTAAAATCAAGAACAACATCTGAACATTTTAAAAACTCACAGTTACCTGCAAATGAAATTGCAAAGTCAGCCAATGTCAATTACCTTTTAGAGGGAAGCATACGAATACAAGAATTAAGATTAAGAATATGTGTTCAATTAATTGATGTTAGAACAGATAAACATATATGGTCAAAAATATTTGAAAGAGAAGCAAGTGATATTTTAGGCGTTCAAAACGAAATTGCAAAAGAAGTTGCAAAACAACTTAAGACTATAATCATTGAGGATGAGCTCATAAAAATAGAAACTCTGCCAACACATAATAAAGAAGCCTATACCCTCTACTTAAAAGGTCGTTTCTTATTAAATAAATCAAACAGCACTCAACGTACTGATGTTGATGGAAAAGCCATGAAAACAAGTCTTAAGTATTTTGAAAAGGCAATAGAATTAGATCCTCAATTTACTCAGGCATATGTAGAACTGGCTAATGCGCATTGTGGACTTTCAGGATGGGGACATACACCAGGAGTTAATGGATGGCTAATAGGTGATACTATCATTAATAAAGCTTTAACAATAGATCCGAATTTAGGAGAAGCACATGCTGTTAAAGGTGCAATATATTTTTGGGGTGGAACCAGGAACTTAGATGCAGCACTAGAGGAATTTAAAATTGCTGTTAAACTCAATCCAAGATACCCCAGATTGTATCAATGGTATGCACAACTTTTAATGATCATAGGTCCGATTGAAGAGGCACGAAAATGTGTTGATACGGCATTAGAACTCGAACCCTTTTACTGGGTAACACACAACCTCAGTGCTTACATATATTATTTTGAAGAAAAATACGAGGAGTCTATTGAAGAATGTAAAATTGCTAAAGAATTTTATAAAGACTACATTTTCAATAATTGGCTATTCTTTCTGAGCTACATCAAATTAAATCAGGGCGAAAATGCAATAAAAGAACTTCAATTTATATTAGAAGCAAATCCTAAAACCAAGCCATTTTCGTCCCAAATACCATTAATTTACCAAAAATCAGGAACCAATGGATTAATAAAATGGATTGCAGAAGCACAAGCCAACAGCCCAGTCCAGGTAAAAGGCATAGGTCGGTCTCCTTATATTATTGCCTGGTGGTATGCCATTTTAGAAGATAAAGAAAACTGTTTATTCTGGCTTGATAAATTAGCCCAACGTAAATCGATAGGATATATGCCAAATCTGGTTGTATCAAATCCCGATTTTGACTTTTTAAGAAACGATCCTCATTTTATTGAATTAATAGAAAAATTTAATCTTACCAAATATCATAGACGGTTACAAAATCCTGATTCATCTAAAAACTAACAGAAACTTAGTTATAACATAAGTAAAAACCCGTCAAGTTATACCTGACGGGCTTATTTTTAGAACCTTTTAAAACAAGGTAACTTCTTATTTATACTCTGCAAGTATGTCTTTTACATCTTCTGGTGCTACTCTACCATATACCTTTTCACCAACAGTTACAACCGGAGCTAAACCACAAGCTCCGACACAACGTAAGCTGCTTACTGAAAATTTACCATCAGGTGTTGTTTCACCTACTTTTACATCCAATAAACGCTTAAATTCATCCAATACTTTTTCTGCACCTCTTACGTAGCATGCTGTTCCCATACAAATTGAAATAGGATGCTCTCCTTTAGGAGTCATTGTAAAGAATGAATAAAAAGTTACTACACCATAAACATGAGCAACATTAACATTTAATTGTTCTGCGACCACTTCCTGTACTTCAGCAGGCAGATATCCAAAGATTCCCTGAGCTGCATGCAATACATTAATTAATTCGCCTTTATCGTAATTATACTTTTTGCAAACCTCTTTTAATTCCTGAACTTTGCTATCAGCTAATTTTATTTCTGCCATAACTTTTAGTCGTTATTAATTTCAACTTTCTTTTTCTTATCAAAATAATGAGTATGAAGTAATTTGTGAGATAGTTCTCCACATGGTTCTCCTAAGAATTCATCATATAACTTAACAATAAATGGATTTTCATGTGATTTACGAAGCTCTTTTCCTTCATCTTCTCTATATATAGCAGCAGCTCTTTTCTTTAAAATAGAAGTATCGCCATGGTGATAAGGCTGACCTGCACCACCAATACAACCACCAGGACAAGCCATAATTTCAATAGCATGAAACTCTGATCTTCCTGCCTGAACATCTTCTAATAACTTGCGTGCATTACCTAATCCATGGGCAATTCCAATTCTTACAGGCAAACCATCAAAGTCTACTGTTGCAGCACGAATTCCTTCGAATCCTCTAAGCGCATCAAAATTAACTTTCTCTAATGGCTTTTTAGTAAAAACTTCATATGCAGTACGGACTGCAGCTTCAATTACTCCACCGGTATTGGCAAAGATTACTCCAGCCCCTGTTGACTCTCCCATTGGATTATCAAATTCCTCATCACTTAGATCGTTGAAATTGATATTAGCTCCTTTAATCATTTGAGCCAGCTCACGAGTGGTAATGGAAATATTTACATCAGGATCGCCGTTTACAGCAAACTCAGGACGACCTGATTCATATTTTTTAGCCAAACAAGGCATTACTGAAACCACGACCATATCTTCACGCTTCACTCCCATTTGATCAGCCAAATAAGTTTTAGCGATAGCTCCAAACATTTGCTGAGGAGATTTAGCTGTAGATGGTACATCCAATAAATCAGGGAAATTACTTTCGAAGAAATTTACCCAACCCGGACAACATGAAGTTAAAATAGGAAGCTTCACATCTTTATCTCCATCAAGATGCTTCTGAATTCTACCAAGAAGCTCTGTTCCTTCTTCCATAATAGTAAGGTCAGCAGCAAAATCGGTATCAAATACTTTATCAAAACCAATTTTTTTCAATGCAGAAACCATTTTACCAGTCACTAAGGTTCCTGGCTCTAATCCAAACTCCTCACCTAATGCAGCACGCACAGCAGGCGCAGTTTGAACAACCACAGTTTTTGTTGTATCCACTAAAGCAGACATCACCTTACGGGTGTTATCTACTTCTGAAAGCGCACCTGTTGGACAAACAGCAACACACTGACCACAATAAGTACACGTTGATTTTTCTAAGTCCATCTCAAAAGCAGGAGCTACAACTGATTCAAAACCACGATTGATAGCAGAAAGACATCCAACTGTTTGAACTTCATTACAAACCATCTCACATCTGCGACACATGATACACTTATCCATATCGCGGATGATGGCAGGCGATTTATCTTCTTTGTAATGTGATTGTTCTCCTTCAAATGGAATCTCACGAATACCAAGATCCTGAGCCATTGTTTGTAAATCACACTTACCATTTTTAACACAAGTTAAACACTCTGCCGGGTGATCAGAAAGAATCAACTCCATAACAGTTCTACGGGCATTAACTACTCTTAACGAGTGAGTATTAATACTCATACCTTCTGAACATTCTGTTTTACATGCAGGAGCAAGATTTCTTCTTCCTTCAACTTCGACTACACAAATACGACATCCACCAGGATTGTTTTCATATCCAACATCGTGTAGTTTCATATGACATAGAGTAGGAATATCAACCCCTACAGACTTTGCCGCTTCTAAAATAGTAGTACCCTGTTCTACTACTACAGATTTGTTATCTATATTTAATTTTACAATATCCATTGTTTTATGATCTTTAAAGATTACTGGATGCTAATCGCATTAAACTTACATTTCTCCATACAAGCGCCACACTTAATACAAACTGCATGATCAATTACATGAGCTTGTTTCTTTTCACCAGAGATAGCATCAACCGGACAAACACGAGAACATAAAGTACAACCTACACAAGTATCCGGGTTAATAACATATTCCATCAAATCTTTACATTGACCTGCCGGACATTTACCATCTTTTACGTGAGCAAGGTATTCATCACCAAAGTTATCCATAGTTGATAATACCGGATTTGGAGATGTTTGTCCCAAACCACAAAGTGATGTATCTTTAATTACATTAGCAAGGTTTCTAAGAATACCTAAATCATCTTGCGTTGCATTTCCTTTAGTAATTTTATCAAGCATTTCATATAAACGCTTGTTACCAATTCTACAAGGAGCACATTTACCACATGATTCTTCAACTGTAAAATCTAAATAAAATTTAGCAACAGAAACCATACAGTCATCTTCATCCATAACAATCATACCTCCCGATCCCATCATAGAACCGCAAGCCAACAGATTATCATAATCAATAGGAATATCAAGATGTTTTTCTGTCAAACAACCACCCGAAGGACCACCTGTTTGAACCGATTTAAACTTTTTACCATCTTTAATACCTCCACCAATATCAAATATTACTTCTCTTAAAGTAATACCCATTGGAACCTCAATTAAACCAACATTATTAATTTTTCCTGCAAGAGCAAACACCTTAGTTCCTTTACTCTTTTCAGTTCCAATTGAGCTAAAATATTCTGCTCCTCGATTAATGATGACAGGTATATTAGCAAAAGTTTCAACGTTATTTACATTAGTAGGTTTTCCTTTATATCCACTTACTGATGGGAATGGAGGTTTAACAGTAGGTTCTCCTCTTAAGCCTTCCATAGAATGAATCAAAGAAGTTTCCTCTCCACAAACAAAAGCTCCGGCACCATAACGTAACTCTACATCGAAATCAAAACCGGTTCCGAAAATATCTTTTCCTAAAACACCTAATGAACGAGCCTGCTCAATAGCTATTTTCAATCTCTCAATTGCAAGAGGATATTCAGCTCGGATATAAATTAAACCATTGCTACCTCCAATACAATATCCACAAATCGCCATGGCTTCCAATACAGAATGAGGATCACCTTCAAGGATAGATCTATCCATAAAAGCACCAGGATCACCCTCATCGGCATTACACACTACGTATTTCTCGTCTCCTTTAACATTATGAGTAATTTCCCACTTTAATCCGGTAGGGAAACCACCACCTCCACGACCTCTTAAGCCTGAATCTTTAATAATTTTAATAGCTTCTTCAGGAGTCATTTCTGTCAACACTTTACCAAGTGCAGAATATCCGTCACGAGCTACATACTCATCAATATTTTCAGGATTAATAAATCCACAATTTCGTAATGCAATACGAATTTGCTTTTTATAAAATCCCATATGCTTGGAATCTGAGATATGTACATTCTTTTCAGGATCTGTATACAATAATCTCTCAACCTTACGTCCTTTTACGATATGCTCTGAGATGATTTCTCCTGCATCCTCAGGCTTTACCTGAACGTAAAAAGTATTATCGGGAACCATCTTTACAATTGGTCCTTTTTCACAGAATCCAAAACATCCTGTACGAACCACCTGTATTTCATTCTCCAGACTATTATCTACTACAGCCTGTTTTAAGTTTTCTACAATTTCTTCACCTTGCGAGGCACGACATCCTGTTCCTCCACAAACCAATATGTGACTATTAAACTTGGTCATGATTCAAAATTAGTTTTCGTTTTCATCTGATTAATTTTATTTTCAACGGCCAGATGGAACTCGCCAAAAAATCCGAATGGCGATTTACGTTCTCTGTGCGGGATATTACTTCCCACTCGTTTCATCATTATTTGCAGTTGTATAGCTAACAGGTATAATACCATCAACTAACTCACCCCCAACAATATGTCTGGTGATGATTTCTTCAGCTTTTTTTGTATCCACATGCCCGTAAACCACAGGGTCATGACCTGGAATGTGTACCTCAATGGTTGGTTCGGAATGACAATATCCCATACAACCGGTTTGAGTTACAACCGCATCGATTGAACGATTATCTAACTCTTCAATCAGATAATTCATGGTTTCTTTGGCACCTGAAGCAATTCCACATGTTGCCATTGAAACCTTGATCTGAACTAACTTCTCAGGATGATCACTTTTTTCACGGAGGGTCAATTTTGACTGTAGTTGATCCCTCATCTTTTTTAGATCGTCTAAGGTTTTAACTTTTGCCATTTTGCATTTATTATAGTTTGTAAATAGTTTCTTTTTAATTTGTAAAGCCTAATAATCAACACCTATTTCATTTAGATTCTCCTCAACCATTTGTTTTAAAAACTTTACTACTCCTGGTGTGGTAATTTCCACACCATCTAATATTTGTTTAATCTCTCTGGAGTCAAATACAAATTTCTCTTCATCAACCACGTGAGTATAAACAAACTCAACAGTGGGATTACCTGATACCATAAGACTCACTGCTGATGGTAAATCTCCTAACGGAGGTCTGTCAATATGTGACCGAACAAACAATGCGATCAGGGTTGTTCCTTCACCTAATTTGGATTTTAACACCAACTCCCCATCCGACATTTGCGCATTTTGTTGAAGAAGAGGAATACCTAAACCTACTTTTCTTGTTTTACGGGATGTAAAAAAAGGATCTAAAGCATTTTTTATGGTTTTATCATCCATCCCACATCCATCATCCTTAACCTTCAGCACCAGAGTATCTTCTTTAATTCTTTCAATAACAGAAACTTCTATCAATGATGCTTTTGCTCTTACCGAATTACCAATTATATCAAGTATATGCATTGAGATATCACGCATGAGATCAATAATTTAAACTAGTTTTAATTATTCTACGCCCATCTTCATTTCTTAAGGCCTTTTTTATCTCTACAAAGCTTAATTCTTCCAATAAAAAAACAGAGTATCCAGCTCCTATATCTTCGGGTACATGAGCATCTGAATTTGTAATGACTGTATAATTCTTAATCCACCCATAATCCTCATATACTTTCTTCAGATCTGAAATCCTACTCACCTCCAATGCTGACACTTTTAAATCCGATGATATAAAACCAAGCTGACTACTAATACTAAATCTGGGTCGGTCTACATGAGCCGGTATAAAAATCCCGTTTAACTCATATACTTTACCTGCCACCTCATCAATCGATTGATCTAACCCTACAATTAATAACCTTTCTTCTTCTCCCAGAATATTTCCATCTTTATCAACCCATACCTGATCTCCAAAGAGTTCAGGTTTATTTTGTATCACAGGTAAATGATCATCTATATATTTCTGAAATTCATCTAAATAAGTCTCATTCTCAAAAAAGGACAAACAATGAACCTCTTCCTTTGTATTAATTTCGGCTCCACACAAAACAAAAATGTCATATTGCTCACCTAACTCTTTTATAACAACACTTTGTTTCGAACTATTATGATCAGCTATCCCAATGATATCTAATCCATTTTTCTTTGCTGACATAATGATCTGTTCAGGGCTCATCTCTAAGCTTCCACATGGTGAAAGCACTGTATGTATATGCAGATCAGCCTTAAACTCTCTCATTAATCAACCATTTAGTAATTGATACAAAGTGCCTGACGCCTCAAAAGTCTCCATATCAGTCCCCAGAATTGGAATTCCTTCTTCATTACTTTGATCTATAGCTGCCTTTTCGGGCTTATATCCTTTCACCAGAATAATTGCAGCAACATCTTTTAAAGATGCAATGGCCATAATATTTTTATGTGTTTGTAAGGTAATCCATACTTGCCCTTCGTCCACATTACCCATAACATCACTAAGTAAATCTGAAGTATAAGCACCTGATACTTCGTTATTAATACCTTGCTCTCCACAAAAAACCTTAAGGTCCAATTTTTCTACTAAATCACATACCTTCATTTTTTGCTCCTTTTTTTCTACAATCCTTATCTAACCGTTGTTTACCCCAGGTTTTTTCAATAATTCTGGTGGCATGTTCACTACTCAACTTTCTGTTTTTCTCCATCATTCGTTGCATGAAAACACAATTAGATAAATTGGCTTTGCGCTGAACAATATCCTCTGCCAAAGACTGGCAACTTGGTGATCCACATGCTCCACAGTCAATTCCGGGCAAATAACACATCAAGTTACGAATTCGCTCCATCTTTTTCAATGCCTCAGAGAAATCCTGGTCCAATGACATTGCCGGAAGCGGATCTATTTTTGTGATAAATAAATCTTTGTCTTGTAATATATCTTTATAGTCTTTTAATTCTTCTTCTCTTTCAGCTTCATTTTCTAACTGCTTAGCTCTAATTTTAATTCGTTCAACAGTTAAAAATCGGTTTCCTTGTAATAATGCACCTCCTGCACAACCCTGATCACAAGCTCTTAATTCAAGAAAATCAACCTCAGGAATATCATCGTTTTCTAACATCTCTAAAAACTCAATCACATTATGTATTTCATCAACAGAAAGAGTTCTTCCCTGCATATTTTCAGCTTCTCCATGAGTCAGGCTCCATTTCATTGCCTTAGGTGAAAGATGAGGTAATACAGGCAAATCTTTTAAAGCATCTTTTCTGTTTTTAATTTTATGATAGAGCTTGTTTGAGATATAACTCATATTAATAACCCCATTGATCAATGAGTTAGAATTCTGACCAAATCCTTTTATTGCAGCAATTTTAGCAGCACATGGAGTTATATAGAAAATCCCAATTTTATCAGATGGAATTCCCTGACGTTCAAACATCTTTCTATAGAAAGCTGCAGTTGCATCAACCGGAGGTTTTACTGATGCTATATTATCTATAAGTGATGGAAATTTTACTTGAATTAAACGAACTACAGCAGGACAATAAGTAGAAATTAAAGGTTTTTCATCATTCTGCTCAATCTGTTCATTCATCAAATCATTGATGACATCAACCATATATTCAGCTTGAAAAACATGAGTAAATCCAAGTTCTTTCATTTCGCTGAATATTTCCTCTTCTGTAATTTGTGTAGGAAATTGTCCGGTAAATACAGCAGGCACTAAGGCTACTCTGTATTCAAAATCGAATATTTTTTCTAAATCATCTTGTTCAACATAGATAGCGTGAACAGGACAAACTTTTAGACATTCGCCGCAATCAACGCAGCGTTTTTTCAGGATTAATGCTTTTCCATCATTAATACGAATCGCATCAGTAGGACACACATTCATACAATGTGTACAACCATAACAAATATCCGTGTCTACTTTTAAAGCATGATATATTTGCTGCTTTCCCATCAATCCCTTTCTTATAAATAAGTTATCATTTCTACCTTAGTACCTTTATCTACTTCACTGGTAACCTTCAGATCGTCTACATTCTTCTTCATATTTGGTAATCCCATACCCGCTCCAAATCCCATCTCTCTGACCTTAGACGATGCTGTTGAATAACCCTCTTGCATTGCTAAATCAATATCCTCAATACCAGGACCTTCATCGTCTAAAATAATATGAATTTGTTCTGCATTGATAACAACTTTAATTGTTCCCCTGTATGCATGAGCCACAATATTAACTTCAGCCTCATAAAGAGCAACAACGATCCTCTTTACTACCTTGGGATTAACATTTAATTGCTTCAAAGTTTTTTTAACTGCACTTGAAGCATTACCTGCCTTTGTAAAATTACCACCTTCTACTTCGTAAATAAATTCCATGATTATACTAATAAACGGGTTTTAAACCTGCCTGGTATAATTTACCAACTGCATTAAACATTGAATATTTACATTTAAGCAAAATCATATTATGCTCTTGTGCTAATTTTAGCATTTCATCAGTAATTTGCTTATTTCTAACAAATAAAATACACTGAACATCAGCCATTTCTGCCGTTCGTATAGTTTGCATATTAGCAAGACCTGTTATTAACACCATTTTATCTGTATCTAATGTTAAAACATCACTCATCAGATCACTTGCAAAACCGCGCTCAATATTTGTTTCAATAAAATCTTGTCCATTAACAACATTTGCATCCAGGACATCAATAATCTCGCTAACCTTCATTACTACAATATTTCAACACTCAACCGTATTCGATGGAACTAGCCTAAAACACTCCTCTTTGTGAGAAAAACTTGACTTTGTCGATCTAACGATTCTCATGGCTCGTTTCATTCAATAACTATACTTAAATCTTTAAAAATAAACTTGATAAATTCAATTAAAGAAATATTTCAAGAATTGAGTGCAAAATACAATGTATCAACTGAAAAAAAAAAGTGGAATTCATTCAGATACGTAATACATAAATAATCTAAATAAAACCTATTTTAAATTATTTTAACTTTTCATCACGAAAGTATAAAAGTAGAATCCAGCCCACTAAAAGAAACCCACTTATATCACTAAATTACAACCACTTACCTTCTATGATTTCATTCTAGATAAACATCTGTAATAAATGCATAAGATAAATCCTTTGCAATTTTGAATCTATCTAAATTAGATATACTCAATCGAAACTTCTTTCAGAAACTTCTCTTCAAGCAAAGTAGCGATTCTTTTAACCACGGAGCGTCTTATTTCTAGCTCTACAGGCAGGTTTGGGTCCTGATGAGCCACATTAATTCTGGTTCCATTGATGATATGAATTTTATCACTTTCCAGAAACATTTTAACAACCTGATGAGCAGGCCCTTTACCTAACACATCATCTTTTTCAAACCTATCTAAAATTCTAACTACTTTACCTAAAGTAAGAATGCCCTCAGTTACTAAATCAACACTTTCCATTTGGGCAGCAGGAGGTAAATCGGGATCTAACATTTCTAGGCTCGCTGAAAACTTTAATCCTAACTCCCGGGAGATAATTTCAGCTGTAGTACCTCCACTTACAATCTTTTTGCCCCCAAATTGCTGCACTTTTAATGAAAAATCAGCATCTTTTTCTTCTTCATATGGAGGGCCTGTAACAAATAATAACTTTCGTGGCTCACGAAAATAGATTATTCCACAAGAAGTATCATCCAATGGACTTCCTCCATCATTTAAAGAAGCCATATTAACAATTTTCCTGGTTAATTTTGATGATGAAATAAAAGGCGTATTCTTTACACTTTTAACTACATAATTTTCAACCTCATCCCGGCCCCAACCAAATGGTAATGTTTTAGATCCCATACCGGATTGAATAATACCATCTGACCAAAAGAAAATTCGATCCTCTTTACGCGCCTTAAAATGACATGTATATAGCTTTTTACCTTTATTCTTTTGACTTTCTAAGATAATTTCTTCCCATTCCGGATCAAAAGGTCGGTGTGTTCGCATGATTAAACATCTGGGATTATCGTATTCAATGATGGTTGTGCCTCCATCATCTTCTATATCTATAATTGTAAATGTAGAATAACTCACCTTGCGAACACTACATATTGGGAGTGTATTCATTATTATTTCTGCAGTTTTTTGCACCTCTTTATGCTCAATTGTGAAGTTTACAGCCATGGATGCTGTAAGAGTTGCCAAAACATTTGCTTTAACGCCACTACCCATCCCATCCGATAAAACCACAATAGTTCTCCCATCTTCCTTTACTCTTCGGGATATATAAACATCACCACAAATAAATTCACCCCTGTGATTATTTTGGCTACAATGTATATCTAAATAAAAATCAGGTTCTTTAACTTCCATGACCCTCTCCTATTTTTTGGGCTTCAATAATTGAATTCAATACTTTCTCCGTTTTTGAAGCACTTTCTCCCAGAAGAAATGCAATCTGCTGAACAGTTTCCAGGTTATCACGTATTACAGAACGAGCTCTGTTAATGATTTCTTCTTTTCTAACTTCAGGTGCCGTTAAATCTCGAATAATACCTCCAACAATTTTATTCTTTTTTATAGCAAAAATGGATACATTTAAGATATTATTGCCTACTGTTATATCCCGGTTCTTTATCTCCTGCCCCGTTTGCAATACTGAAGAAAACAGCTTTCCAAAAGGTAACAAACTATTAATGTCAGCTCCTTTTAATCCAGGAATAATTTCATTAAGCTGCTTTGCATCCTCACCCATCATATCCACGAAGCTTAAATTCGATTCGATGATATTTAAGTTTGTATCAACCATAACCACTCCTGCTCTAAGTTTATTAAGCATTGAAGTCATTATTTCGGCAGCTTCCTTTGCAGCTTTACCTTCATTATGAGCCAATTCTTCACTTTCGCGTAAAGCTTCTTTTGTATTCTTTAGCTTTTCATTAGCTGCATGTACTTTATTAATGTATGTATGAAGGCTCTTAATTGAATAAGAATAACACATCTCGAAGTTTGTCAAGCCCTGGCAGTACGCAACCGCAAACTCTTTACACGAAGGATATCCACATGCTCCACATCCCAGCTGGTCTCTGATATCACTTTTACCCATATCATGCAAAACCCTTTGAATTTCATCTTCTGATGGTTGAGGCAAACGCCTGTCTGTTACCTTAAAGTTTCTTGAAAGATCAATATTTTTAAACTCATCCATATCAGCTTTCCACTGATTACAATCGATATCTTTGAGTCGCTTTTCAACATATCTTACAATATCCGATTGACGAGTAAATTTTTTACCTCCCTGAGTCATTCCTGGTCCCATTGAACATCCCTCACAATAGTATAAATCTATATGTTGTCGGAGATTACTAACTTCGGCGAACTCCTTTAGGGATTGTTTAAAATCATTTCTACCGTCAGCGGAAATAACACTACTTCCAAGTAAATCTTGTGAAATATCAACAGCTTGCCACAAACCATGACTTATTGGATACAGTCCTCCTTTTCTACCTACAGGAGGATCAAAGTCACTATACTCCACCGATGATTCCTCAATTCTGTTCTTCTGAAACATTTCACGTAGTTCAGTGAAGGTAATCACTGCATCTATACGCCCGTCTGTATGTATAAAACTTTTAGCATCATCTTTAGCTGACACACACGAAGTAATATAAACTACCTTTATTTCATTTCCATATCTTTTACGCATTACTTTAGACATGGCTATAAAAGGAGGAACTATTGGAGCCAGATTATCAACTAATTTTGGTCGGTATTTTTCCACAAAAGATCTTACAGGTGGACAATGAGTAGTTAAGTAATACTTACCCTGAAAATTTTCAAGAAGCTCCTTATACTTACGAGCAACCAAATCAACACCAAAAGCGACTTCTCCTACTAAATTAAATCCCAAAGCTCTTAACATAGCAACAAACTTTCTATAATCAGAAATATCTGTAAACTCTCCGGATAAAGCAGGATCACAAATTGCAGCTACGGTTGTCGAATCATCATTCAATAGCTTCTCTGCTTCTGTTTCTTCTTTTCTGTAAACAATAGCATTTTGAGCACAAACAACAACACAATTTCCACATCCAATACATTTATTATTAATGATGTTAGCATGCTTATCTGCTATTTTAATAGCCTTTGCAGGACATGCTCTAATACAGGTAAAACTCAGGTTACATTTTTCTTTATCTACTTCTATTAGTGGAGCCATAGTTGTATTGCTTTAAACTTCAAAATAATTTGCCAGAATATCATAGATTTTATCAGGATTAACCAATGAAAACTCTTCATCATCAATCTTTAAAATTGGTCCCTTCTCACAATTACCGGTACATAACTCTCCTTTAAAAAATACATTTTTATCCAACTGATGTTCTGTTAAAAACTTTTTAATTATTGGTAAAACCTCCTTATTTCCTCTGGAAAAACAAGAGCTTCCCATACAAATTGTTATTGTATGCTCGTTTTGCATTCTATATTCTAAATTAATATATTCTAAACTTCAAAATACAAAAAATGACCGTCTACACAAGAGTAGACAGTCAAATAATTTTACCGTAACCAAAATTACTAGTACCTGTTTCTTTCGGTATAAGTTGTATGTAACAACTCATGCGATTTGTGGCCTAGTGGTTTCTTTAAAAATTCATTATACAATTTAATAACTTCCGGATTTTCATGAGATTTTCTTATTTTCTTACCTGCATCTTCACGATAGATGGCTTCTGTTCTTTTTTTACGAATCTCCATATTTGTAGGAATAGGCTGACCTCCACCACCGAGACATCCTCCCGGGCAAGCCATTATTTCAATAAAATGATATACTACTTTCCCATTTACAACATTATCCATTACTTTTTTTGCATTAGCTAAACCGTGCGCAACACAAGTCTTTAATTCAACACCCTCCAAAAAATTCCATTCCGGCAAAGTATTTTCAATTTTAAGAGAAACCTCTTTAACTTCATCCATGCCTCTCACAGGATTTATATTAAGTCCATCAAAGGGGACTTCTCTTCCTGTTACTATTTCATAGGCTGTACGCAGGGCTGCTTCCATTACTCCTCCTGTGGCACCAAATATCACCGCAGCCCCACTTGACACTCCCATAAACGAATCAAACTCTTCATTTTCCAAGGCTTTAAAATCAATTCCAGCCTGTTGAATCATTCTCGCTAATTCCCTTGTTGTTAACACCAAATCAACATCTTTGTATCCACTTGAATGCATTTCCGGCCTGTTTGCTTCATATTTTTTTGCAGTACAAGGCATTATAGATACAGAAACAATATCTTCAGGATCAATTTTTATTTTATCGGCATAATAAGTTTTAACTAAGGCTCCAAACATCTGTTGTGGTGATTTTGCGGTTGAAACATTTGGCAAAAGCTGAGGATACATATGCTCTATATACTTGATCCATCCAGGAGAACATGAAGTAGTCATTGGTAACTTAACCTCAGGGTCTTTATCAAGTAATGCACCTTTTAATCTCTGCAACAACTCGTTACCTTCTTCAATTATGGTTAAGTCTGCAGTAAAATCAGTATCTAATACAGAGTCAAAACCCAAACGTCTTAAAGCAGCAACCATTTTACCAGTAACTATATTTCCGGCATCCATACCTAAAGCTTCCCCCAAAGCAATTCTAACCGCAGGTGCTGTCTGAACCACTAAATGCTTTTGCGGATTATTAATGGCAGACCAAACTTCATCAATATAATTACGTTCAATCAATGCACCTGTAGGACATCGATTTACACACTGACCACAGTTGGTACAGACTACTTCATACATAGGCTTTTCAAAGAATGAAGAAATCTTCATGTGTTTGCCTTTATAAGCCACAGACAAAGCTCCTATATTCTGTAATTGATCGCATGACCGAACACAACGCTGACATCTGATACACTTTGAATCATCTTTAATAATAGATGGAGAGAAATAATCGATAGTAACATCTTTTAATGCCACTAAGTCAATTAAACAATCGTCTCCAATCAAGTACTCTGATGAAAGATGTTGTAACTCACAAGAACCATTTTTATAACATCTGGTACACTCAGCCCGATGCTCTGAAACCAACAACTCAATAACACTTTTGCGTGCATTACGCACTTTTAAGCTATTAGTTAAAATCTCCATTCCTTCAGAAACAGGTGTTGCACATGATGGCACTAATCGATCACTCCCCATTTGCTCCACAACACAAACTCTGCAATTACCAGCAACACAAAGATCTTCATGATAACATAAAGTTGGAATCTTAATATTCAGATGTTTGGCAGCCTCTAATATTGTAGCTCCCTTATCAACACTTACCTGTATATGATCTATTGTTAAATTTACCTTACTCATAACAAATACATTAATGATTAATAAATCATTTCTTCTTTAAAGTTTTCTACAATTGAAGAAAAAGAATTAGCAACAGATTGACCCAATCCACATTTTGCTGTTACTCTCATATTCTCAGCCAACTGCAAAAGCTTATCTAAATACTCAGATGATCTTTCACCTTTTTTTACAGCTTCAATTCCAAGTAAAAGCTGTTGAGTACCAACTCTGCAAGGCGTACATTGTCCACAACTTTCTTCCACAAAAAACTCCAAATAATTATGAAGCACATTATACATACTTCTGGATGAGTTAAAGATCATCATTGATCCTCCTGTAGGTAATGAAACACCAGTGAGTTTTCCTTGATAACCTATTTTAGTTTTTTCGAATTTTTTACGTGGAACACAAAATCCTGAGGCACCTCCAACCTGAACCGCTTTGGCATCTCCATCGCCAAAATCTTCAACAAATTTTTGCAGAGACATTCCAAACTCTAATTCATATATTCCCGGAATTGGAGTATCTCCTGAAACTGAAAAAACTTTTGAACCACGTGAGTCCTGTACACCCAGATCTTTAAATTTATCAGGACCATATTTAAAAATAGAAAATGTATGAGCTAGTGTTTCTACATTGTTAATGACCGTAGGCATTTTTCTGTAACCAGCTTGAGTTGGGAAAGGAGGTTTGTTTCTGGGTTCTCCACGATGGCCTTCCATACTTTCAAATAAGGCACTTTCTTCTCCACATATGTATGCTCCACTTCCTAAAAAGATCTTAACTCTAAAATCAAATCCTATTTTATTAAGCCACACATGAAAATCATCAATCACCTCGTTCAGCTGATCTGACAGAAATTTATACTCTCCTCTTAAGTATATATATCCCTCATGTGCTCCTATAACTTTAGCACAAATAGCCATTCCTATCAATACCTTATTGGGAACCTGGGTCAATATCTCTCTATCTTTAAAGGTACCAGGTTCGCCTTCATCTGCATTACAAATTACATATTTAGGTTCACCTTCTGCTTCTGATGCTAGTTTCCATTTTAATCCCGTAGGATAACCAGCACCTCCACGTCCTTTTAAACCTGAAATAATCAGATCGTTTATAATATCTTGATTAGACTTATTAAATGTCTCAGTTAAGATCTGTTCTCCATCCTGTTCATTCTTAAAAATAAGATCTAATCTTTTTAAATTTGTTTTAGACATAGCTTATTAGTTTAAATCAGGATTTGACGATTTTGAATTCTCTTTTGTATTTAGCGCTTGAATAATTGTTCTAACCTTCTCTGGTGTTAATTCGGTATAAGGAACATCATTTACTAACATCGCAGGTCCTTTATGACACTGCCCTAAACAATTCGTTTCCATTAAAGTGAACTTGCCATCCAGAGTTGTCTCCCCCAGTTTAATCTTCAAACTTTTTTCCAACTCCTGAACAATTTGATTTTTACCATGCATCATACAGGTAATTGTTTTACAAACCCTTATTACATATTGTCCCATAGGACGAGTATTCAGAAAGGAATAAAATGAAGCTGTTCCAAAAACCCGAGCTGCTGAAATATCTAATTCTCGAGCAATTTCTACCATAGCTTCTTCGGAGAGATATTTATTTTCGTCTACAACCCCTTGTAAAATTGGCAAGAGGCTCTCTTGATATCGTCCATGCTTATCAGCCAACGACTTAACCAGGTTAGTAATTTCAGACATAGTAAGCGATTTTGGTAAGTAATATTCAATTAGAGAATAATTTCTTTAATAATTTAATACTTTTTAACAATTATAAAAGTGACTATTGTCATGTATTTTTATTTAGAAGAATTATAAGCTGATGACATTAAGCCTGTGAGAAAACTTGCCTCAGATTTGACGAAAAAATGAAAACTTCTATTTTTGCACGAAAGTGGCGTGCTAATATGAGAAATAAGAAACTACAGGATAAAATTAATCAGGGCGAACATCAACAACAGGATTTTAAATTTGCAATAAACGATTCAAAAAAGATTGCAAGGTCTTTAGCCGCCTTTGCTAATACTGATGGAGGAAGTTTACTTTTAGGTGTGAAAGATAATGGAAAGATTGCAGGAGTAATTTCTGAAGAAGAATTCTACATGATTGAAGCAGCTGCCAATATGTATTGCAAACCACCTGTTAAATTTGAAGTTTTAGAATGGAAGAGTGAGGGGAAAACGGTTCTTGAGATTATTATCCCACCAAGTGATGAAAAGCCTCATAAGGCACCAACAAAAGAGGGTATCTATAAAGTTTACATTAGGGCAAATGACCAAAACTTACTGGCAAATAAAATCTTGTTAGAATATTGGAAAGCTAAAAAAAGAAATACAAATCAACTGCTCGAATTAAATAAACCTGAGAAATTTTTACTTGATTATCTTTCGGAACATCAATCCATATCTTTTTCAAAATTCTTCAAGAAAGCTGAAATATCCAGATTCAAAGCACAAAAAATACTGGTTAGCTTACTATGTATGAATATTATTGAGATACATTTTACTGAAAAAGAAGTATACTATACCCTTAAAGATGACACGAATTCAAATCATCAGTCTTCTTTTGAGTAAAGCAAGTACTTATCTCTTAACAGAGAATATTTTTGCAAACTATCCTGCCATTTAAACCGAATCTGCTCTTCATCCAATCCATTAACAATATCATTATACAATTGAGTATTTCCGGCTAAAAGATTAAACCATCTTTTGTCAAAAGTAAATTTATCTTTATTCTTTAATCGATTATAGAATTCAATAAAATATTGCAAAGTAAATTGATGTTGTAAGCTTTCTGACCTAAGATCAATTCCATAGCAAGTAACATTCTCTTGTTTAGGATGCTTACTCATTCCATCAATACTTTTAGGTGTAAAACTAAACTCTCCACATTCTGAATCAGGATAGCCTATCACTTGAAATGGAAAATATGTGCCTCTACCAATACTAATGTTTGTCGCTTCAAAAAAACATAAGGATGGATATAACCTAATAGATAATGTATTTGGCAGGTTAGGCGATGGTTTTACTGGTAAGTCATAAGGAGTATTATGATTCCAGTTTTTTACTTTTACTACTTTTAAATTACATTGGAGACTATCCTTTAACCAGTACTCCCCATTTATCATTTGAGCTAACTCTCCAACTGTAAGCCCATGCACAATTGGTATGGGATGCATACCAACAAATGATTTATACTCTTTTTCTAAAACAGGACCATCAAAATAATTTCCATTGGGATTTGGCCTGTCTAATACAACAAATTTAATATCAGCCTGAGCACAAGCTTCCATCATGTAATGCATAGTGCTTATATATGTATAAAACCTTACACCAACATCCTGGATATCGAAAATAATAACATCCAGTCCTTTTAACTGTTCTAAATCAGGCTTACGATTTTTACCATACAATGAAATGATTGGCACACCTGTTTTCTGGTCTATATCATTATCAATATGTTCTCCTGCGTCTTTAACGCCTCTAAATCCATGCTCAGGAGCAAAAACTTTCAGGACATTGACATTGCATGCTAATAAAGTATCTAATAAATGCTTTTGTTCTACTATGGAAGATTGATTTACAACTAATCCAATATTCTGATTTTGAATAAGAGGTAGATATTCTTCTAGATTATATGCTCCTGGTAGAATATTCTTTTGAATAGTTTGAGCATTACATGCCACAATATTTACTAACAGAATAAAAACTATAACAATATTCTTTATCATAACAGGAGATTAAAAGTCTAAATAATTATGGAGAAGAAGCTGCAGGATTCATTTGATAATCCTGCAAAAATAAATTTAGGCCTGAGGAGTTGTACCTCCAAAGTTCATTGGAATATTACCTGCTCCACCATGTCCATCTTCTATATTTTTAATAGGCCCGTGTAACGATTCGTAGCGTTTAATATTATCCATAAGAGCCATCATTAATCTTTTTGCATGTTCCGGAGTAACAACAATACGTGATTTAACTTGAGCTTTAGGCACACCAGGCATTACCCTGATAAAGTCTAATACAAATTCACTAGGGGAATGAGTAATTACAGCCAGGTTTGAATAAATACCTTGCGCAATTTCTTCATTAAGTTCAATATTTATCTGGTTTTTATTTTTTTTGTCTTCCATAGCTTTTTTCTTTAAAATTATAATTATCAATTTGATAAAAAAAGGGAAGCATAAAATACTTCCCTTTTTGTAATATGATTATAAAATCAATTTCTATTCTTCTTCAACCTCTACTCTGGTAGTTAGTTTATCAAATTCTTCCTGTGAACCAACTACTAGGTTATTTAGAGCACGTTGTCCTGTACCAGCTGGAATTAAGTGACCACAGATTACATTTTCTTTCAATCCTTCTAAGCGGTCAATTTTACCTGAAATGGCAGCTTCATTAAGAACTTTTGTTGTTTCCTGGAAGGAAGCAGCTGACATAAAGCTCTTAGTTTGAAGTGCAGCTCTTGTGATACCTTGTAACACCTGACTTGATGTAGCAGGAACAGCATCCCTTGCTTCAACAACCTTAAGGTCTTTACGTTTCAATTGAGAGTTTTCATCTCTTAATCTACGAGCTGTAATAATCTGACCTGGACGTAAGTTTTCTGAATCACCTGGATTAATAACCACTTTCTTGTTATAGATATGGTCATTTTCTTCCATAAACTCAAGCTTATCAGCAAGTTGTTTTTCAAGGAATTTAGTATCACCCGGATCAACAATCTCAACCTTACGCATCATCTGACGAACGATAATTTCAAAGTGCTTATCGTTAATCTTCACACCCTGTAAACGATATACATCTTGTACTTCATTCACGATATACTCCTGAACCGCTGTAGGCCCCATAATATGAAGAATATCAGAAGGCGTAGTAGCTCCATCAGATAATGGAATACCTGCACGAACATAATCGTTTTCTTGTACAAGTATTTGTTTTGAAAGAGGTACCAAGTACTTCTTAACCTGTCCATTTTTAGATGTAACAATAATCTCGCGATTACCACGCTTAATTTTACCAAATGTTACCTCACCATCAATTTCAGATACAACAGCAGGGTTAGATGGGTTACGAGCCTCAAATAACTCAGTAACACGAGGAAGACCCCCTGTGATATCACCAGCTTTACCAATGGCTCTAGGTATCTTAGCAACGATTTCACCAACCTTAACTTTAGCTCCATCATCAACTGAGATGTGAGCTCCTACAGGTAAGTTAAACGTTTTTAATATTTCACCAGAATCATCAACAACTTTTAATGATGGGTTTTTAGTTTTATCCCTAGTTTCAATGATTACTTTTTCGCGGAAACCTGTTTGTTCATCAGATTCTTCCTTATAAGTAACACCGTCTAACATGTTATCGAAACTGATAGTACCAGCCTTTTCAGAAACGATTACCGCGTTATATGGATCCCATTCACTAATTAAATCACCAGCTTTAACTTCAGATCCATTTTTAATATATAGTTTAGAACCATATGAAATTGGATGGTTAGCTAAAGCAATACCTGTATTTTTATCAATGATACGTAATTCAGCCAAACGACCAATTACAATATCAATATCTTTATCAGTTTCGTCTTTTGTTGGAACTGTTCTTAACTCCTCAATTTCAACAATACCATCGTACTTAGCAATAATACTGTTCTGAGAAGAAATGTTACCAGCGGTACCCCCTACGTGGAATGTACGAAGTGTAAGCTGTGTTCCCGGTTCACCGATTGACTGAGCAGCAATAACACCAACAGCTTCTCCAATATGTACAAAGCTTCCTGTTGCAAGGTTACGGCCGTAACATTTAGCACAAACTCCTTGTTTAGACTCACAAGTAAGTACTGAACGAATCTCAACTCTTTCTATTGGAGATTTTTCAATGATCTTACCTTTTACTTCGTCAATCTCTTCTCCAGACTTAACAATTAATTCTCCTGTAGATGGATGATATACATCATGAACAGAAACACGACCAAGGATTCTCTCATATAATGTAGCTACAACATCCTCATTATTCTTAATATCAGATGCTGTTAAACCTCTTAATGTTCCACAGTCAGTTTCAGTAATAATTACATCCTGAGATACATCAACCAAACGACGTGTTAAATATCCTGCATCGGCAGTTTTAAGAGCCGTATCCGCAAGACCTTTACGAGCACCGTGAGTAGAAATAAAGTACTCAAGTACAGAAAGTCCCTCTCTAAAGTTCGAAAGAATTGGGTTTTCAATAATCTGACCACCTTCAGCACCTGACTTCTGAGGTTTTGCCATAAGACCCCTCATACCTGATAACTGACGAATCTGCTCTTTAGAACCCCTCGCACCAGAATCAAGCATCATGTATACAGCATTAAATCCTTGATTATCGGTACTCAATTGTTGCATTAGAGTATTTGTCAAACGAGCATTAACATGTGTCCAAATATCAATAATCTGGTTATAACGTTCGTTGTTAGTAATGAATCCCATGTTATAGTTATTCTTTACTTCTTCAACTTCTGCATAACCTTCTTCTACCATTTTTGCTTTTGCCTCAGGAATAATTACGTCACCTAAGTTAAATGACAGACCACCTTCGAAGGCCATTCTGTAACCAAGGTTTTTAATATCATCAAGGAAAGCAGCTGTACGTGGTGTTCCACATACTTTTTGTACTCTACCAATGATATCACGTAATGCCTTCTTAGTCAATACTTCGTTAATAAATCCTGACTCTCTAGGAGCAAATTCATTAAATAAAATACGACCAACAGTAGATTCTATAATTTGTAATTCAGGTACACTATCTTTATTTAAGTCGTACCCTTTTACTTTTACCATTGCATGTAAGGCAACTTTTCCTTCATTATAAGCAATCTTTACTTCTTCTAATGAATAGAAAGTTAAACCTTCTCCTTTTGCACCTTCACGAGCCTTAGTCATATAGTAAAGACCAAGAACCATATCCTGAGATGGTACAGTAATCGGAGCACCGTTAGCAGGGTTTAAGATATTCTGAGAAGCCAACATTAACATTTGAGCTTCAAGAATAGCAGCATGACCTAATGGTAAGTGAACAGCCATCTGGTCACCATCAAAGTCGGCGTTAAACGCTGCACATGATAGTGGGTGTAACTGAATCGCTTTACCTTCAATTAATTTAGGTTGGAATGCCTGAATACCTAGACGGTGAAGAGTTGGGGCACGGTTAAGTAGTACCGGGTGTCCTTTCAATACATTTTCAAGAATATCCCAAACTACAGGATCTTTTCTATCTACAATTTTCTTTGCAGATTTTACAGTTTTAACAATACCCCTTTCGATTAACTTACGAATAACAAAAGGTTTGTATAACTCAGCAGCCATACCTTTAGGTAAACCACACTCGTGCATCTGCAATTCTGGTCCTACAACAATAACCGAACGTGCAGAATAATCCACCCTCTTACCTAATAAGTTTTGACGGAAACGACCTTGCTTACCTTTTAAACTATCACTTAATGATTTTAAAGGACGGTTTGCATCCGTTTTAACTGCATTTGCTTTACGTGAGTTATCAAATAATGAATCAACAGATTCCTGAAGCATACGTTTTTCATTACGTAAAATAACCTCAGGTGCTTTGATTTCGATTAATCTCTTTAAACGGTTATTTCTGATAATAACCCTTCTGTAAAGATCATTTAAATCAGACGTAGCAAATCTACCTCCATCTAGTGGAACTAATGGACGTAATTCAGGTGGAATAACAGGTACAACCTTAACTACCATCCATTCCGGACGGTTTCTTCCAACTGATTCACGGAAAGACTCAACAACCTGAAGACGTTTAAGAGCTTCATTTTTTCTTTGTTGAGAAGTTTCAGTACTTGCTTTATGTCTTAAGTCATATGATAAACCATCCAAATCTAGTCTTGATAAAATCATGTGCAACGCATCTGCACCCATTTTAGCAATAAACTTATTCGGATCATCATCCTCTAAATATTGATTTTCTTTTGGTAAAGTATCTAAAATATCAAGATACTCTTCCTCTGTAAGAAAATCCATATACTGAATTCCATCTTCAGACTTGATACCAGCCTGAATAACTACGTAACGTTCGTAGTAAATGATAGAATCTAATTTTTTTGTTGGTAAACCTAATAAATAACCAATTTTATTAGGTAATGATTTAAAATACCAGATATGTGCAACAGGTACTACCAAAGAAATGTGTCCCATTCTTTCGCGACGCACTTTCTTTTCTGTAACCTCTACTCCGCATCGGTCACAAACGATACCTCGATATCTAATTCTCTTATACTTACCACAGTGACACTCATAATCCTTAACAGGACCAAAAATTCTTTCACAGAATAATCCGTCTCGTTCAGGTTTATAAGTTCTATAGTTGATGGTCTCTGGTTTTAAAACCTCACCACTAGATCTCTCTAAGATTTCTTCTGGTGAAGCCAACCCGATAGAGATTTTTGTAAAATTGCTCTTTACTTTCTGATCTCTTCTGAATGCCATATGTCGACGTCTTCTATTAAATTTAAAACAAATAAGGCAATCATTGAACAATGCGATGCATTATCCAATGATAGTAAGGCTTTAATCAAGGTTTACACTTAAACCAAGACCTCTAAGCTCATGTAACAACACGTTAAGTGATTCAGGTATACCTGGAGTCGGAAGAGAATCTCCCTTAACAATAGCTTCATAAGCTTTTGCACGTCCCATAACATCATCAGACTTAACTGTTAGTATTTCTTGAAGGATATTAGCTGCACCGAAGGCTTCTAATGCCCAAACTTCCATCTCTCCAAAACGCTGACCTCCGAACTGAGCTTTACCTCCAAGTGGCTGTTGCGTAATTAAAGAGTAAGGACCGATAGAACGAGCATGCATTTTATCCTCAACCATGTGTCCTAGTTTCAGCATATAAATAATACCTACAGTAGCTGGCTGGTGGAATCTCATACCTGTACCTCCATCAATAAGGTAGCTTTTACCATATTGTGGTACTCCGGCTTTTTCTGTCCATCCATCCATATCGGCGAAACTTGCTCCATCAAAAATTGGTGTTGCAAACTTAACTCCTAACTCTTTACCTGCCCAACCTAAAACAGTTTCGTAAATCTGTCCAAGGTTCATCCTTGAAGGTACACCAAGTGGGTTAAGAACAATATCAACAGGTGTTCCGTCTTCTAAGAAAGGCATATCCTCAGCACGTACAATACGTGATACGATACCTTTGTTACCGTGACGTCCTGCCATTTTATCACCAACTGTAATCTTACGTTTTTTAGCGATATAAACTTTAGCTAACTGAACAATACCTGCAGGCAGTTCATCACCAATAGTAAGATTATATTTTTGACGTTTTTCTTTAGCCTCGTACTCCTGGAATTTCAACAGATAGTTATGAATAACTCTTTGAATTAATACATTCTTATCTTCATCTGTTGTCCATTTGTTTGGATCTATGTTATGATAATCAATATCAGAAAGAATCTTTTGTGTAAACTTAGTTCCTTTTGAAACAACATCTACTCCAAAATAATCCTGTACCCCCTGAGATGTTTTACCGTTAACCAAAGTAAATAATTTATCTACTAAACGGTTTCTCAAGTCAGCTACTGATCTATCAAATTCCTCATCAATTTTAGCTAGAAGCGGCTTATCAGAAGATCTTGCCTTTCTATCTTTAATAATACGAGAGAATAACTTCTTATCAATTACAACTCCTTTAAGTGATGGAGAAGCTTTTAATGATGCATCTTTAACATCACCGGCTTTTTCACCAAAGATAGCTCTCAATAATTTTTCTTCAGGTGTTGGATCACTTTCTCCTTTTGGAGTAATCTTACCAATAAGAATATCTCCCGGATTAACGTGTGCTCCTACACGAATTAAACCATTTTCATCAAGATCTTTGGTTGCTTCCTCACTAACGTTAGGAATATCAGAAGTTAACTCCTCTAAACCACGTTTTGTATCCCTTACTTCTAAAGAATATTCATCAATATGTACAGATGTAAAGATATCTTCTCTTACAACTCTTTCTGAAATAACGATCGCATCCTCAAAGTTATAACCTTTCCAAGGCATAAATGCCACTTTAAGGTTACGTCCTAATGCTAGTTCTCCTTTTTCAGTTGAATATCCCTGAGTAAGAATTTGACCAGCTGTAACTCTTTGACCAGGAACAACGATAGGTTTCAAGTCGATACAAGTACTCTGGTTTGTTTTCTGATACTTAGTGATTTTATATCTTTTAGTTTCATTATCGAAACTAACAAACTTTTCATTTTCAGTAAGATCATATTTTAATATAATCTCATCTGCATCCACATACTCAACAACACCGTCTTTTTCTGCAACAATATTTGTTCTTGAGTCACGAATTAATTTACCCTCTAATCCAGTACCAACGATTGGAGCTTCAGGCCTTAACAATGGTACAGCCTGACGCATCATGTTAGATCCCATCAGTGCACGGTTCGCATCATCATGCTCTAAGAAAGGAATTAATGATGCAGCAACAGAAGCAATCTGGTTAGGAGCAACATCCATAAGATGAATTTCTCCAGGTTCAGCCACTGGATAATCAGCCTCTAAACGAGATTTTACTCTTTGATTAACAAAGTTACCTTCTTCATCAAGAGGAGCATTTGCCTGAGCAATGATTAATTCTTCTTCTTCTTCTGCACTTAAATACTCAATACCAGCTTCAGATAAATCTACTTTTCCTTCTGTTACTTTACGATAAGGAGTTTCAATAAATCCAAGATCATTAATCTTAGCGAATACACATAATGAAGAAATCAAACCAATGTTTGGACCTTCAGGAGTTTCAATCGGACATAAACGACCATAGTGAGTATAGTGAACGTCACGAACCTCAAAACCTGCTCTTTCACGAGAAAGACCACCAGGTCCTAATGCTGACATTCTACGCTTATGAGTAATCTCTGCTAATGGATTGGTTTGATCCATAAACTGAGATAATGCGTTTGTTCCAAAGAAACTGTTTATAACTGATGACAATGTTTTACTATTGATTAGCTCAATTGGAGTAAACACCTCATTGTCACGAACATTCATTCTTTCACGTATAGTTCTTGCCATACGTGCTAAACCAACTCCAAACTGATTTCCCAACTGCTCACCAACTGTACGTACCCTACGGTTACTTAAGTGGTCGATATCATCAACTTCAGTTTTTGAATTGATAAGTTCAATTAAATATTTAATAATTTGAATAATATCAGATTTAGTTAACACCTTAGTGTCCATATCAGTTTCTAAACCTAATTTTTTATTCAAACGATAACGTCCAACTTCTCCTAAATCATAACGCTTATCAGAGAAAAATAACTTATCAATTACATCACGAGCTGTAGCCTCATCTGGTGGCTCAGCGTTACGTAACTGACGATAAATGTGCAATACAGCTTCTTTTTCAGAGTTACATGGGTCTTTTTGAAGTGTATTGTATATAATAGCGAAATCAGAAAGATTCTGATTTTCTTTATGTAATAATATTGTTTTTGCACCTGAATCAACAATCTCATCAATGTGCTCATTCTCTATAACTGTTTCACGATCGATAATAACTTCGTTACGCTCGATTGAAACCACCTCACCTGTATCCTCATCCACAAAGTCCTCAATCCAAGTTTTAAGGACACGGGCAGCTAATTTTCTACCAACAACTTTCTTTAAACCAGACTTAGAAACTTTAATTTCGTCTGCTAAGTCAAAGATTTCTAAAATTTCTTTATCACTTTCGTAACCAATGGCACGTAAAAGTGTTGTTACAGGTAACTTTTTCTTCCTATCAATATAGGCATACATCACACTGTTAATATCAGTAGCAAACTCTATCCATGAACCTTTAAAAGGAATAATACGTGCAGAATAAAGTTTAGTACCATTAGCATGTGTACTTTGACCAAAGAATACACCTGGTGATCTGTGCAGCTGAGATACAACTACCCTTTCAGCACCATTGATGATAAAACTACCTTTGTCGGTCATATATGGAACAGTTCCAAGATATACATCTTGAACAACTGTATCGAAATCTTCGTGTTCCGGATCGGTACAATATAATTTTAACTTAGCCTTAAGTGGTACACTAAAGGTAAGTCCACGTTCGATACATTCTTCGATTGTGTATCGAGGAGGGTCAATACCGAAGTCTAGAAACTCGAGTACAAAGTTGTTTCTTGTATCCGTGATTGGGAAGTTTTCTTGGAAAACCTGATATAATCCCTCAGTACGTCTTTCTTCAAGTGTTGTTCCCTGTTGGAAAAACTCACGGAATGATTTTAATTGAACTTCTAAAAAATCAGGATATTCAAGTTGATTTTTAATAGAAGCAAAGCTAATCCTTTCGCTTGTGGTATTTGGAGTCATCTATCAGCAATATTAATTGAACTTAATAACATAAATGCATAAAAAGGTCTAGGAACTTATCGAAGATAAGTCCCTAAACCGTTCCCTATATAAGGTAGTAATAATTACTTAAGTTCAACTTCTGCTCCAGCCTCAGTTAATTGAGTTTTTAATGCTTCAGCTTCTTCTTTAGAAACTTTTTCTTTTAATGGTGCAGGAGCTTTGTCAACTAATTCTTTAGCTTCTTTTAGTCCAACGCCAGTCATTTCTTTAACAAGCTTAACGATAGCTAGTTTAGAAGAACCAGCTGATTTAAGAATTACGTCAAATTCTGTTTGCTCTTCAGCAGCAGCAGCCTCACCACCAGCTGCAGGTCCAGCAACAGCAACAGCCGCAGCAGCAGGTTCAATTCCATATTCTTCTTTAAGGATCTCAGCAAGTTCGTTAACGTCTTTTACTGTTAAGTTAACTAATTCTTCAGCAAGCTTCTTTAAATCTGCCATTTTTTTATTTATTAAAATATTAATTTTTTTATTTTTCTTATTCTCTTTCTGCTAATGTTTTCAATACGCCATGTATTGTGTTGCCACCTGATTGAAGTGCAGAAATAACATTCTTCGCTGGTGACTGTAATAGAGCAATAATATCTCCAATAAGTTCGTCTTTAGACTTAATGTTAACAAGAGCTTCTAAATTCTCTTCTCCAACATATAAGCACTCTTCAACGTAAGCACCTTTTAAAACAGGCTTTTTGTTAGCCTTAGCAAACTCTTTAATAAGTTTTGCCGGTGTATTACCTACGTTTGAAAAGAAAATAGCTGTAGAACCTACTAAAGCATCATATAATGGTGCAAAATCTCCTTCAGTTTCTTCAAGAGCTTTTTCAAAAAGGGTGTTTTTAACAACCATCATTTTGATTTCTTTCTTGAAACACTCTCTACGAAGATCACTAGTTTTACCCGAGTTCATACCACCAGCATCAACCACATAAAAATGGCTATATTCAGCAATATTTTGGGTAAGTTCTTTTACAAGTAAGCTTTTATCTTCCTTATTCATGATTCCTTTTTTCTGTTAGTTAAACATTAGGCTTCAGCCGCTTTGGTTTCAACACGAATACCGGGACTCATGGTACTTGAAAGACTAATGCTCTTAATGTAAGTACCTTTTGCTGCAGAAGGCTTAAGTTTTAAAATTACATTTAAAAACTCTTTTGCGTTCTCAACAATTTTATTCTCATCAAAGGATACTTTACCAACAGAAGCATGTATAATTCCGAATTTATCAACTTTAAAGTCAATTTTACCAGCTTTTACATCACTTACAGCTTTACCAATTTCCATTGTAACTGTACCACTCTTAGGGTTTGGCATTAAACCGCGAGGACCTAAAACACGTCCTAACTGTCCAACTTTAGCCATAACACTAGGCATAGTAATAATCACATCGATATCAGTCCAGCCTCCTTTGATTTTTTCCACGTATTCATCCAATCCAACGTAATCAGCTCCTGCTGCTTTAGCTTCTTCTTCCTTATCAGGAGTACATAAAACTAAAACACGAACTTCTTTACCAGTACCATGTGGAAGAGTACAAATACCTCTTACCATTTGGTTTGCTTTTCTTGGATCAACACCTAACCGTACGTCAACATCTACCGAAGCATCAAATTTAGTAGTGGTAATTTCTTTTACCAATTTGGCTGCTTCCTCAAGCGTATATTGCTTTCCGGCTTCAATTTTATCTAACGCTAACTTCTTATTTTTTGTTAGTTTTGTCATAACTCCAAAATGGTATTAATTAATTATCACCAGGAAACTCACCATCAACAGTGATTCCCATACTTCTGGCAGTTCCAGCAACCATCTTCATACCAGAGCTAACTGTAAAACAATTCAAATCTGCCATTTTTTCCTCAGCAATAGCTTTAACTTGATCCCATGTTACTGAACCAACTTTTTTACGGTTTGGCTCAGGAGAACCTCCTTTAAGCTTAGCAGCTTCTAAAAGTTGTACTGCAGCTGGTGGTGTTTTAATAACAAAATCAAAAGATTTGTCTGAATACACCGAAATAACAACTGGTAAAACTTTACCTGCTTTTTCTTGAGTTCTGGCATTGAATTGCTTACAAAACTCCATAATATTTACACCTTTTGCACCTAATGCTGGTCCAACAGGTGGTGAAGGGTTTGCTGCTCCACCTTTTATCTGTAATTTGATAAAAGTTTCTACTTGTTTAGCCATGTAGCAATTCTAATTAGTTATTTATATATATAAGAATAAACTATTTATATTTCTTGTAGTGATAAAAGACTTAGTCTCTTATGGAAGCATTAACTTACAAGACAAACAGTTTAAGATTCTTTCTCTACTTGAAGAAAACTTAATTCTAAAGGTGTCTTCCTTCCGAAGATTTTCACCATTACTTTTAGTTTTCTCTTTTCTTCGTTTACTTCCTCAATGATACCATTAAAACCATTAAATGGTCCGTCAGTAACTTTTACTGTTTCTCCTACAAAATAAGGAACATCCAGCTCTGTATTTTCAGTATCAGACAACTCATCAACTTTACCCAACATTCTGTTAACTTCAGAAGTTCTTAATGGCACTGCACTATTGTCTCTATCTCCTAAAAATCCAATTACATTAGGTATACTTTTAAGGATATGTGGAATTTCGCCAACCAAAGCCGCCTCGATCATAACATAACCAGGGAAGTAATTTCGTTCCTTGCTTATTTTTTTACCGTTACGGATTTGATATACTTTTTCTGTAGGTATTAAAACCTGAGAGATATAATCATGCAGATTAAGTCTTTCAATTTCGTTTTCAACGCTTTCCTTAACCTTCTTTTCTTTACCTCCGATGGCTCTTAATACATACCATTTTTTATCAACACTACCCATAATAAATTATATTAGTAAAGTTGATTATAAACCATATCAAGAACTTTATCAAACGAGTAATCCATCGCAAATACGATACCCGCAATAATAGCTGAAGCAGCCATTACAACTAAAGCACTACTTTGCAATTCTGACCAAGTTGGCCAAGATGTTTTATTTACTAATTCGTTCTGAACGTCTTTAAAATAATTTACTAATTTACTCACAAGATCACTCTTTAATGGTTACAAATACAGAAATCAATCTTACTAAAAATCAATTCCCATTCACGAACTTGCCGGATAATAATCGGAAAACGACTTTTTATCCGGCTTTGCACGAGAGGAGAGGCTCGAACTCCCGACACCTGGTTTTGGAGACCAGTGCTCTACCAACTGAACTACTCTCGTGTATAAGAAGGAAGGATTAACCTTCCTTCTGCTTTATATTGATTACTCAATAATTTCAGTTACCTGACCAGCACCTACTGTTCTACCACCCTCACGGATAGCGAAACGTAAACCTTGATCGATAGCTACTGGGTAGATAAGCTCAACATTGATTGTTAAGTTATCACCTGGCATTACCATCTCTGTTCCTTCTGGTAAAGTAATCTCACCAGTAACATCAAGAGTACGTAAGTAGAATTGAGGACGATATTTGTTGTGGAAAGGAGTGTGACGACCACCTTCTTCTTTCTTCAATACGTAAACCTCAGCTTTAAATTTAGTATGAGGAGTAATAAGACCTGGAGCACCAAGTACCATACCTCTTTTGATATCATTTTTATCGATACCACGTAGTAATAAACCTACGTTATCACCAGCTTGTCCTTCGTCAAGAATCTTACGGAACATCTCAACACCAGTACATACAGTTTTCTTACCTGCAGCACCTAAACCGATAATTTGCATTTCATCACCAGTGTGAATAATACCAGACTCGATACGTCCTGTAGCAACAGTACCACGACCTGTAATTGAGAATACATCCTCAATAGGCATCAAGAAAGGCTTATCTACATCACGTGGAGGAAGTGGAATCCATGTATCAACAGCATCCATTAACTCCATAATTTTATCTTCCCATTGTGGCTCTCCGTTTAATCCACCAAGAGCAGAACCCATAATAACAGGTGTATTTTCACCATCAAACTCATAGAAGTCTAATAGTTCACGAATTTCCATTTCCACAAGCTCTAAAAGCTCTTCATCGTCAACCATATCAACTTTGTTCATAAACACTACCAATCTTGGTACGTTTACCTGACGAGCTAATAGGATGTGCTCACGTGTTTGAGGCATAGGACCATCAGTTGCAGCAACTACGATGATTGCACCGTCCATCTGAGCAGCACCAGTAACCATGTTCTTTACATAATCGGCGTGACCTGGACAGTCAACGTGTGCATAGTGACGATTTGCAGTTGAATACTCTACGTGAGCAGTATTAATTGTAATACCCCTTTCTTTCTCCTCAGGAGCGTTATCAATTTGATCAAAATCTCTTGCTTCAGACAATCCTCTAGCTGCTAAAACTTTAGTAATTGCAGCTGTTAACGTTGTTTTACCGTGGTCAACGTGACCAATTGTACCGATGTTCACGTGAGGCTTTGACCTGTCAAAATGTTCTTTAGCCATAACTCGAATAATTAGACAATTAGATATTAACTTATAATTTTTTAAAACTCCGAACCAGAATAGAGCCAATGATGGGATTTGAACCCATGACCTCTTCCTTACCAAGGAAACGCTCTACCCCTGAGCTACATCGGCATTCTAGAGCGGGAGACGGGATTCAAACCCGCGACCCTTAGCTTGGAAGGCTAATGCTCTATCAGCTGAGCTACTCCCGCTTTTGATTCGGGGCTACAAAGGTAATGAAATATTCCTCAAAAACCCTGATATCCCGATGCTTATTTCAATATTTTGTTCTGGTTCTTGTGGGGAGAGCAGGATTCGAACCTACGAAGACGAAAGTCAGCGGAGTTACAGTCCGCCCCAGTTGGCCGCTTTGGTATCTCCCCCAAAGACCTTTTCTTTAAAAGGCCACGTTATTTCATTTAATAGGCTGATTACTTTTCTAAGAACCAGCCTATCGTATGCTTTATTTTAGTGTATTAAAATTTCACTTTCCTAAAACGGTGTGCAAATGTATAATTATTTTTTAATACAACAAAAATATATCAGTTTTTTTAAATTATTTTGCTTTTACCTTTTCTTTCTTCTTAATCAATTGCTTGCGCAAAGCTTCACAAGAAAGATCTACAGACTCCTCAAATGTTTTTGATTGTTTTTTCGCAAACACCTCTGCTCCAGGTACATTCAAACTAATTTCTGCAACCTTATTTTCCAGGGTCTCAGACTTATCTAATTTAAGTATCACCTCTGCATCAATAATACCATCGAAAAACACATCTAGCTTACTTACTTTTTGTTCAATAAATTCTTGTAGATGTTCAGCTGCATCAAACTTTACTGATTGAATTGTAATGTTCATATTGAATCCTCCATTAATTTAAGACCGCGGATGGGCCTGATTATATATATCGGTTAATTTTTCAAAACTATTATGAGTATAAACCTGGGTAGCATTTAAATTACTATGCCCCAACAACTCCTTAATCGCATTTAAATCTGCTCCTGCATTTAACAACGAAGTAGCAAAAGAGTGCCTCAAAACATGAGGACTTTTTTTATGCAATGTTGTAACTAAAGATAAATATTTATTTACAACTCTGTATATTAATTTATGATATACTGCCTCACCTTTTTTAGTTAAAAAAAAAGACACTGCATTCCCTGGCCCATAAACCTCATCTCTATATTTAATATACTCTTTTAACATTGTTACCAAAGAAGAATACATAGGAATGAGACGAACCTTTTTATATTTACCGGTTACCCTCACCAATCCCTGAGCAAAATCGAAATCTCTATCTTTCAATCCCACCAATTCAGACAAACGCATACCAGAACCATAAAACAACTCTAAAATCATTTTATCTCTGATTCCTTCGTAATCATCCGAAAAAGGAATGTCATCCAACAACAGATCCATTTCTGAATCCCTAACAAAAACTGGTAATTTCTTTGGTAATCTAGGAGTAGGAACTCCCTCTACTGGATTTACTTCAACTTCTCCTTCACGCATGAGAAATTTAAAGTAAGATTTAAGTGAAGTAACTTTACGATTTACACTTTTAGGCGCCATACCCCCATTCACCATTTCAACAATCCAATTTCTCACATGTTTCCTGGTGATCTGCGCAACCGCATCTATTTCCTTTTCTTTTGAAAAAGAAATAAATTGTTCGAGATCGCAGCGATAAGAAACTATCGTATACTGTGAACTGCGCTTCTCGAACTCTAAATATTTTAAAAACGATTTAATCGAAATCATCCAAGACCTATTCTACTGTTTCCGTATAAACGAATATACTAATTTTTCCAGTAATTGGTCTCAAATATTTCCCTATTCCTCGTTTTGTTGCAATTTTTGTATATAAATTGCTTTTTTAACTTCCTCTCTTCTTGTAACAGAAGGTTTTGTAAAAGCTTGACGAGAACGTAATTCTCTCATAGCACCTGTTTTTTCAAATTTTCTTTTGAATTTTTTTAAAGCTCTTTCAATGTTTTCACCTTCTTTAATCGGAATAACAATCATAATCTTCTCCTTTGATTTTATATTTTCGCTATATTTTTAATAGTAACTCTCAAATAATCAATTGATTTCACATCTCTCAACTTCCATCCCTCAATTATTTGCGGGTACAAAGAAACTAAAGTTTATTCATTGCCGCAAATTTTTATATATTATTTTTTTGTAACAGACTATAAAACACGTTTAAACACTGATTATTCTGCAACAAAATTATTTATCTCAATAAGACGAATCATCCAGATCTAAATACAATTTCATTAACTCCCACTCTATTTCATCTATATTTTTAAGATCGGAAGCATTTATATTTTTAATATCAACTCCTTTTCTATGCAAGTTTACCAGCTCTTTACTTTGCTCATAATTAAAATACGGATGTTTACTAATTACTTTTATATTACTCTCCAAAAGCGGTATTCTTTTCACCTTTGACGTTTCTGTATAAAAATATGTTTTACATCTTTCATAAAGCTCTTCAGATATTCCATAAACTTCTTTCAGTTGTTCAACTTTTACATATCCCCCCAACAAGTTCCGATATTTAATTATCCTTTTTGAGAGTACACTACCAATACCTTTAATACTTTTTAGCTGCAAAGTATCTGCTGTATTTAAATCCAGCAACTCTACAGCAACTTTACTAAAGTGTTTTGATTTAGAATTCTTCAATATCCATTTCAACAATTTCTTATCGCTAAAATTATCCACCTGATAAAAAGGTATGTTTTTAGTTACTGTATTATGGTTCAAAACAAATCTGACACTATCCCTTATTATTAAAGAAGCAATATTCTGATTTAAAAAATGATCATCGATTTTATTAAAATCAATCCACAGAATAGAATCTCTAATTTTTTCTTTTCGAGATTCACTTACAACCTCATTATCAAATTGAATAAATTGACTATACCTTTTAAGAAAAAGGGAGTCTATTCCATAAACTTTTTGAAGATCTACAATAGATTTAATCTTCCCTACTTTTGTTCGATAACCTAAGATAGATTTTATTTGATAGGAACTAAAACCCAATGACATCATTTCTGATTCTGTAACTTCATTAGGATTGAATAAAAACAAAGAATCTAGATGGCGATTATTTTGATTTGCTACTAAAGAATCATTTATTGCCTTTATATTATTAATAAAATCCAGCTCTTCTTTAGTAAAACTTTGGTCTAAAGAAATAAAGGGCCATAAAATGCGCAGGGTAATTACAATAAAGACTAAAATAAGCAGGACTACTATTCCTCTTTGTTCACTTCGAGAATAGTAGAAAAAATCTTTCCACATAATAAGTATTTGTTAGATTTGGTTTTATAGATAGCAGCACTTACGCACTGCTTCAAATTAATATTTATCCTAAGGTTAATAAATATTTATGTACCTGCTCATATATTCCATAAGCAGAAACAATTAAGATTGCTCCAGGGGCAATATATTTTAACGAGAAAAATATGGCATCCATATACCATACGTTTAATTTTCCATGATTCGACAACTCATCCTTTGTCTTTTTATATCCAAATTTAAATCCTATAAAAAGAGAGATCAAAGCACCTCCAAATGGAAGAAAAATATTGGCAGCAAAAAAATCGAGCGTATCAAAGAAGTTAAGTCCTAAAAACACTTCCCCATCTAAGTTCCCCAATGACAATGAACAAAATACTCCAACAAACGAAATTGAAACAGTTGCTAATATCGTCGCTACTATTCGTGACATTTTCAGTTCTTCAGACAAGAAGGCAACCACTACTTCAAGAATAGATATTGATGATGTTAAAGCTGCGATAGTTAACAATACGAAAAACATTACGGAGAATATTGTACCACCAGGCATTTGCATAAACACATTTGGTAATGTTTTAAAAACCAACCCAGCCCCAGCTCCTGGCTTCAGATCAAAAGCAAAAACAGCAGGAAGAATTACCAACCCGGCTAAAATAGCTATTAAGGTATCGGCTATTGTAACCTGCAATGCTGTTTTTCCCAAATTATTCTTTTTATCAATATATGAACCATAAGTAATAAGCGTACCCATACCTAAGCTTAGTGAGAAAAAGGCATGACCTAAAGCATTTAAAACTCCTTCCCATGTTAATTTAGAAAAATCCGGATTTAAGAAGAATTCTATTCCCTTTGAAGCTCCAGGCAAGGTTACTGATCGAAACACCAATACCACTAAAAGAACAACCAACAATGGCATTAAGACTTTTGAATAGCGTTCAATCCCTTTTTGTATACCCATTAAAACAATTACCGCTGTTAAAACCATAAACAATAATTGCCATATAACAGGCCTTACCGACTCCGAACTAAACTCATTAAAATACTGTGAAATTTCAGCAGGATTTTTACCTACAAAGGTTCCTTTTATTGATTCCATTACGTAATCCATTGCCCACCCGGCAACAACTCCATAAAAAGACAATATCAAATAAGCTGCTCCCACACCCAGAAATCCGGTAACAAACCAAACTGATTTTGGTGCCAACTTACGGAACGAACCAAAAGCATTTCTTTTTGCTTTTCGACCAATAATGAATTCTGAGATCATTACAGGAAGTCCGATAGCCAATATAAATCCAAGATAAACAAACAAAAAGGCAGCACCTCCATAGGCTCCTGTTATATAAGGAAACTTCCAGATATTCCCTAAACCAACAGCCGAACCTGCAGCTGCTGCTATAACACCAAACTTACTACTAAAACCACCTCTTTTATTTTCTTTTATCTCAGACATTTGATTACTATTATTTTTTGAATCAGCTAAAAAACAAAAAAAACACATAAAAAAAAAGCCCTTGTTATGACAACAAAGGGCTCATTTCGAAAATTTATAAAATTCTTATAGTACGTCTATACAATTAAGATCATTAAATGCAACTTTTAATCTTTCAATTAAAGTTTCCTGACCTTTACGTAACCATACACGAGGATCATAATATTTTTTATTTGGCTTATCATCTCCCTCTGGGTTACCAATTTGTCCTTGAAGATAATCTCTGTTAGCAGCTTCATATTTACGGATACCATCCCATGTTGCCCATTGAGTATCAGTATCGATATTCATTTTGATAACACCATAGCTGATTGCTTCACGAATTTCTTCTAAAGTAGAACCTGATCCACCGTGGAATACAAAGTTTACAGGGTTACTTGATAAACCATGCTTTTCTTCGATGTATTTCTGAGAGTTATCAAGAATTTTTGGAGTTAATACTACGTTACCTGGCTTATACACACCGTGTACATTACCAAAACTTGCAGCAATAGTAAAGTTTTTACCTACAGAGCTTAACACCTCATAAGCTTGGTTTACTTCTTCAGGTTGAGTATAAAGTAATGCATTATCAACATCTGAATTATCAACACCATCTTCTTCTCCTCCAGTAATACCTAACTCAATCTCGATAGTCATTCCGATTTTGTTCATTCTTTCGAAATACGCTTTACAAGTAGCAAGATTTTCATCAAGAGGCTCTTCTGATAAATCTAACATATGAGAAGAGAATAAAGGCTTACCTGTTTCTTCAAAATGCTTTTCACCAGCTTCAATTAAACCATCAATCCAAGGTAATAATTTTTTTGCAGCATGATCTGTATGAAGTACAACTGGCACACCATATGCTTCAGCAACAAGGTGAACATGTTTAGCAGCTGAAATAGCACCTAAAATTTGTCCTTTTTGACCTTCAAGACCAATTCCTTTACCAGCATAAAAAGCAGCTCCACCGTTTGATAATTGAATAATAACAGGTGAGTTTACAACTTTTGCAGCTTCAAGAACACCGTTAATAGAATCTGTTCCTACTACGTTTACTGCTGGAATAGCAAAACCATTTGCTTTTGCTACTTCAAATAATTTAGCTACATCATCACCTGTAACTACTCCGGGTTTAATTACATCTAGTACTTTTCCCATGATATTTATATATAATTTTTGGATTTATAATTTTCAAAGATAACATTAATATTAAAGACATCCTTAACAAGAATAAACAGAAATTTGTTCAATACTCATTTCTCAAAACACATATCACAATTTAGAATCACAACAAATATCACTATACCACCCCAATAAGCCAAAAGAACTGATTATAATAATTGGATAAAATTTATGGAATATTTATTTTTGCGCTCTCAAAAATTTACTCTAGCAAGTACGAAATATTAACGCCTCTTATGCGACACATTAGAGATTTAATAGACAAAAACTAAAGAACAAACATAATTTAATCAATAAATTAATAATCAAATGGCAGTTAATTACAAAGAGCTAGGCTTATCGAACACAACTGAGATGTTCAAAAAAGCTGTAGAAGGTGGATATGCAATCCCAGCCTACAACTTTAACAACCTTGAGCAAATGCAAGCAATTATTCAAGCTTGTGTTGAAACAAAATCACCAGTAATTCTTCAAGTATCTGCAGGAGCAAGAAAATATGCTAATGCAACTTTATTAAGAAACATGGCTAAAGGTGCTGTAGAGTACGCCGAAGAATTAGGTTATAAGATTCCTGTTGTTCTTCACTTAGATCACGGAGATACTTTTGAGCTTTGTAAAGACTGTATCGACAATGGTTTCTCTTCTGTTATGATCGATGGTTCTCACCACTCATACGAAGAAAACGTAGAGCTTACTAAAAAAGTAGTTGAGTACGCACATGCACACGGAGTAACTGTTGAAGGTGAGCTTGGTGTATTAGCAGGTGTTGAAGATGATGTAGTTGCTGAAGAGTCAACTTATACAAGACCTGAAGAGGTAGAAGATTTCGTAAAAAGAACTGGTGTTGATTCATTAGCTATTTCAATTGGTACTTCTCACGGAGCACACAAATTTACTCCTGAACAATGTACTAAAAATGAAGATGGAATTTTAGTTCCTCCTCCATTGAAATTCGAAATCTTAGAAGAAATTGAAAAAAGAATCCCTGGATTCCCTATCGTTCTTCACGGTTCTTCTTCTGTTCCTCAAGAGCACGTAGCTACAATCAACGAATTCGGTGGTGATATGAAAGCTGCTGTAGGTATTCCAGAAGAGCAATTACGTAAAGCTGCACAATCAGCTGTATGTAAAATCAATATTGATTCTGATGGTCGCTTAGCTATGACTGCTGCAGTTCGTAAAGTAATGGCTGAAAATCCAGCAGAATTTGACCCAAGAAAATATTTAGGTCCTGCTCGTGATTTATTAAAAGAGCTTTATATGAACAAAAATATCAATGTATTAGGTTCTGCTAACAAAGCATAATTAACACATTGTACAAATAATAGAAAAGCTGATTTGAAAATTTTCAAATCAGCTTTTTTTATATCATTTGTCCTAATCCTATTTAGAAAGGATAACCTATGGCAAAGTTCATTGCAAAATCATCCCATGTATAGTTTCTGTTAGTTGGAATCCAACGATGCCCTTGTTCCTCAATCGGATTCCTTAGCTTCATACCTGTATCTAAACGGAAGATAAAATATTTAAAATCGAATCTTAAACCAACACCTGTACCAACCGCTAGTTTACTTGTAAAATTATTAAACTTAAAAAGCCCTCCATCCGGACTAATATCTTTACGAATTGTATAAATATTACCAACATCTAAAAACAAAGCACTTTCCAGAATCCAGAATAATTTAAATCGATACTCAGCATTAAACTCCAGTTTAATGTCTCCTGTTTGGTTATAATAATCAGCATCTTTAGAATCATAAGATCCCGGACCAATACCTCTTACCGGCCACGCCCGGATACTATTTGCTCCACCGGAAAAATATCTTTTTTCAAACGGCAATACATCATAATTACCATATGGATAACCTACACCTAAATAAAATCGGTATGCCATGCTATTGATTCTATTCAGGTAATGATGGTATCTTAAATCAATATCACTTTGAACATATTGAGCGTATCTGATTCCTAGTATCTCATAATATCCATCTTGCGATTTCTCTGAAATTGAACGAGCCCAAAGATTCATAAAATTACCTGCCTCTTCTAAATTCCAGTTTACATACAGGAAGTCTTTTCTCTTATCAACTTCCTGCTGATTATATACCAAAGAATAGGATGTATTTGTAATTAAGTGATCCTGATACGAATAACTAAGATACGTACCCTGTATATCTTGTAAAAACGCATCTTCAATCGTTGGAATTAAAACAAAATTGACACCCAAAGGAGTAACCTGATGAGACAGCTTTTTACTTCCGTTCCACAAGTAACTAATCTTACCATTTGCAATTGTTCGGGTATAATCTGGTCTTTTCTGATAATTATACGCCATTGAAACTGACGTTCGCGGATTAAATCTTTGACGAAATTTCTTTACCTGGAAAGGCATCCAAAATTTTGGAAAGACAATTCTAGACTCAACCCCAAACTCCGTTGTATTAAATTGCTCACTTTGTCTGTTCATTTGATTCTGCATAGAACCTCTGATATTGAAGGTAAATTCCTCAGCCCCACCAAATAAATTCTTATGCTGATATTCTAAATTTCCTCCTGCCCCAAGGTTTCCAGATGAATTTAAACCTTCCACATCAATAGAGTATGATTGATATTTTGCAGGAATAAGCTGTATATAACAGTTCAATTGCCGACTTCCGTCTTCAGCTAATTCCTTATCATCCAATTCTTCAAAACGGATATTAATAAAACGATACAATCTAAGACTTGATAATAAATTCTTCGTTTTATCAACAAGATTAGCCTGAAACAATTGTCCTGGAGTAATATAAGTTGAATTAACCAATACTTCCGGCTTTACTTTAGGAGTATCTAAATATAAAAAGTAAAAATCACCATACCTTAAAGTATCAAACTGAGCATAATACTGTTCTTTTTCATTTAAGGCTCTATGAGGATCAAAGTTAGATCTAAAGAAAACATCCTTTATACGATAAGTTGGATGTACAAATACCGAATCCCTATGCTTTGCTACTTCAGCCTTAGCATTTTTAATTAATATTGAATCGATAACACGATTTCCTTGCAAGGAGCTGTCAATTTTAAAATAGATGAATTCCTTAGAAAAGCTAAAATACCCTTTATCTCTTAAATACTTAGTAATTCTTTCTCTTTCGCCATCATGCAATGATACATCAAACGGCCCCCCTTCCTTCAGCAAACTATTTTCCAGATCCTCATTAATCAAACGTTGAATTACAGTATCCTCTGCTTTATAACCCAATCGCTCAATAATAAATTGCTCCCCGGAATTAATATCATACTTTAATTTTACTTTCTTCTTTTTATACTTAACAATGGTATCAACATCAGAATGATAATATCCTTTGTTATTCATAAAAAGTTGCAATTGCGACATGGTTTGTCCGGATAAAAAGTCATCATACAAAACCGGTTTCTCACCTATTCTTTTCAACCATTTATTAAATCCTTTTGTAGAATCCTTTCCTGCCAGATTATACAACCATAAATGAAACTTAAACATGCCCAATATTCTTACATTAGGACTTTGCTTGAGATATGGAGTAAATTTTTCTTTAGGAATATTATGAGCAGTACTTTGAACAGAAACCTTATCTAACAGGTATTCATTTTCAGGAACGTGCTTAACAGTACTACAACTACTTATTAACAGAACAAGAATTATATAATATATTAATTTCTTCAAGATATGCGCTAACTATTTTAAGCTAAAATTATCGGATTAGATGCAACTATTGTCATTTTTTTGACACCTGTTAGCAATTTTTATGCAAAAGTATCTAAATCCAATGGAATAAAGTAAATTTGCATCATCCTAAAAAGTAAAAAATGATAAGTCAGAGCAAAATAAAACTAATTAATTCACTTTCAAAAAAAAAGTACAGAGATATTAACCAGCTTTTTATTGCTGAAGGAGAGAAAATTGTAGCTGACTTAATAAGTTCAAATGTTAGTATAAAATGGATTTTTGCAACCAATGATTGGCATAATAAAAATGTAGATATCGTTGCTGAAGAAAAAGTTGAATGTGAATTAGCTCAACTAAAAAAGATTACTCAACTAAAAACACCTCCACCTGTAATTGCTATTTGTAATATTCCACAAAATAAAATCAGTAAAACAGATTTAAAAAATGAACTATCAATAGCACTTGACGATATACAGGATCCTGGAAATCTTGGAACAATAATAAGGTTAGCAGATTGGTTTGGAATTAAGAACATTATATGCTCAAAAAATACTGCAGATGCATTTAACCCAAAGGTTATTCAAGCCACAATGGGTTCTATTGCACGCATAAACCTTTTCTATACTGACTTAAAAGAATTCCTGTTTAATGAAAAAGAAAAGAACACTCCTATCTTTGGGACTTTTCTGGATGGAGAAAATATTTATTCAAAGACACTTAGCTCACATGGAGTAATTGTAATGGGAAATGAAGGAAAAGGAATTTCAAAAGAAATAGAGCAACTTATATCTGAAAAATTATTAATTCCTTCATTTGCTCAAAACATAAATCATTCAGAATCTCTAAACGTATCGACAGCTACAGCCATAACTCTTAGTGAATTCAAACGCAGGTTATAAGCAACTTAAATTTCGTTATTTATCAATAAGCTCACAGCATCAGCACATTTTTCACCATCAATTGCTGAAGATGCGATTCCTCCTGCATAGCCAGCACCTTCACCACAAGGAAACAATCCTCTAATCTGTGTATGTTGTAGCGTATATGGATCTCTTGGAATTCTCACTGGAGATGAAGTTCTGGATTCTGTTCCCATAACTATAGCTTCCGGATCAATATAACCTTTGGCCCACTTACCAAACTGTTTGAATCCTCCCTGTAAACGAGAGGCTATTCCGTCAGGAAGCACAAAATGCAAAGGCGAAGCAATAGCTCCCGGAACATATGAAGTTGGAGGTAAATCAAAAGAAAGTTTTGAGTTTACAAAATCAGTCAAACGCTGAGCAGGTGCAATCAGATTATTACCACCATTAACATAACACAAACGCTCTACTTCTTTCTGATACTCTAAACCAGCTAACACTCCATGCTTTTTAAATTCATTTGGAATATCTTCCGGACGAATTTCAACTACCATTCCTGAGTTTGCAAAAGGTGAGTTCCTTTTTGAAGGAGACATTCCATTAACCACCATCTCATTCTCACCAGTCATTGCAGGAACAATAAAACCTCCGGGACACATACAAAATGAGTACACTCCTCTTTCTTCAACCTGACAAGAAAAACTATATGAAGCAGCAGGAAGATATTCTCCTCTTCCTTCCGGATTATGATATTGAATCTGATCTATTAATTCTTGTGGATGCTCAACACGAACTCCCATAGCCCATGTCTTTGCTTCAACCTCAATGGCTTTATCATGAAGCATTTTATAAACATCCCTGGCAGAATGACCAGTAGCCAAAATCACAGCTTCAGCTTTTATTTTGGTATTGTCCTTTAAAACGACTCCTACAGCAGACTGATCCTCTATTAATAAGTCAACTACATGAGAATTAAATAAAACCTCACCTCCAGCATCAATAATTGACTGACGCATCGCTTTAATAACTCCAGGTAGTTTATCTGTACCAATATGAGGGTGAGAGTCTATTAAAATATCCTCTTGAGCCCCATGGAATCTAAGAACATTTAATATCTTTTTAAAATCACCTCGCTTAGTACTTCGGGTATATAATTTACCATCTGAAAAAGTCCCTGCACCACCTTCACCAAAAGCATAGTTAGATTCCGGATTAACAGGATTATTTCTATTTAATAAGGCAATATCTTTCTTTCGTTCATTGACATCTTTACCTCTCTCAAGCACTATTGGCTTAACTCCCAACTCTATTAATCTAAGCGCTGCAAATAAACCACCAGGACCTGCACCAACAACCACTACTTCAGGTTTATTGGAAACATCTGCATATTCAAATTTGACAATTTCAGGATCCGGAGCAGGCGCATTAGCATAAACATCAAGATATAACTGAACCATAACCTGACGCTGACGAGCATCAATAGATCTCTTACGAACTCTAATCGCAGTGATCTTATCAGGGCTCACCTTCATTTTTTTCGCTACCAATGGTTTATAATACTTTTCATCAGAAGCTTCCTGTGGTGTTAATCTTAATGCTATATCCTTCTTCATCCTCTCTTAAAATTGTGGCGCAAAGATAATAAATTTAGCATTATGCAAAACACTGTATAAAAACGAAGTAATTTATCAGTAAAATACTGAAAGAGTAGATTTTATTATGTATTACTCGAAATAAAAAGAAAGTACGAAAATCCTTGAAGTAAGCTTATCAATTGCTTGTGTATATTTAATATCTGCAACATCACCGGTGCCATTGTGATCAAGCACATCCATTGTTCCGATGGAGATTTTAAACTCTGTAGATAGTCTAAAATAGTTTAGGTAAGAATCAAAACCAACACCTACTTCGTAATACAAATCGAGATTTTTTAGCAACATTCTATCTTGTTTATTCTTTGCTAAATCAAAACGAGGATTAATACCTGCCACCAAATATGGTTTAAAATTATGCATCCTGTCCGATCCATATTTCAACATTATGGGCATCTCTAGAAAAGTTGATTTTATCTGAAGAGGATCATCCATATCCAAACTACTTGTGGCATTTGGGTTAGGATTATCGATAACAGTTTCCGGATTACCATCATTATAGATGTAGGTTAAATTTCTTTGTCCGAAGGAAATCCCAGGCAAGACCCTAAGGTTTAGATTCTTTCTAAGCTTTAAACTTGAAACAATACCTAAATTAATCCCAGGAGTTAAATCCAAAACTTCAGCATACATTGGAACATTACCATTATCACTATTACTAACACCTGTATGCCTTACTGTAAAATTCATTGTATTAAAACCAATGATAAAACCAAAATGAATTTTCTTTTCATCAAAAGTAGTCAGGTTCGGCACCTTTTTATTTGTTTTCTGAGCAGAAGCACAGACACTTAAAAAGGAAATCAAACCTAAGAAAAATATATACCTAAACTGTTTTATCATTTTCTTTTAATCAATTCTAACTGACTCTTAATTCAAAGTCACTTAACAAAACTAAATAAATGAATTTTTATTGTATTACTTTTTGAGCAAAATAAATTGTAGCTATACCAAACGTTTGGCGCCACACCCTTAAACTCTTAAAACCGGCTTTATTTAATTCTTGTACAAATGCATCTCCTTCGGGAAAAGCAGCCACCGATTCCGGCAAATAAGTATATGCCGCTTTATCCTTTGATAACAATCCACCCCACCAAGGCAATATCTTTGTAGAGTAGAATTGATATATTTGTTTAAAGGGAAATTGAGAGGGATTAGAAAATTCAAGCACCATAAATTTGCCTTCATTTTTTAAAACTCGGTTAATTTCTTTTAAGCCTTTATTTAGATCTTCAAAATTCCTTACTCCAAAGGCAACCATAGCAGCATCAAACTCTTCATCTTTAAATGGCAAATTCTCAGAATCACCTTCAACCATAGAAATTGTTTGACTTAGTCCCTTCTTTTTCACCTTTTCTTCACCAACCTTTAGCATTTCAGCAGACAAATCAAGACCAACAATTCTCTTTGGTTTTAACTTCATAGCAGCAATTGCCAAATCTCCGGTACCTGTAGCAATATCTAAAACTTCTGGATTTTCAATATCCATTAAAAGTTTAATTGCTCTTCTTCTCCATATTTTATCAATACCCATGGATAAAGAATGATTCAAGAAATCATATTTAGGAGCAATATTATCAAACATTGCCTTAATCTGTTTCTTTTTACCATCAGATGATGATTTATATGGAGTTACAGTCATGAAATTGTTTTTGAATATTTTCGAATGCAAAAATAACAAAGTTAGTCAGATGACAATTAGAAATTCTATGTTTACTTGCTAATAGTACACCTACCTATTTTAATAATTTATCAAGCACTTCCAACATTTCATTAAAATCTTCTTCTGAATATCCAGTTAGCATGTAGACGATTTTTCCTTCTTCATCTAAAATATAATTACGTGGAATAGTATTTTCGGCAAAGAGTTGATAAGTTTTACGTCCTTCATCCGGATAGAATGGCATTGTGTATTTATCTTTTGTAAATTTTGTCAACTCCTGTTCTGTATGCTCTCTTCCAACTACTAACAGCTCAAAATTTGAGTTATTCTTATATTTATTCCAAACCTTATCTTGTAATTGAGGTAATTCTTTAACACAAGAAGGACACCATGTAGCAAAAAAGTTAATCAGGACTACTTTTCCTTTCAAATCACTTGAAGCAATATCTCCTGACGATTTTTCTAATTTAAAAGAAGGTACAGCATCACCAACATTAACATTATCCGGGTTTTCCTGAGCGAATGTTTTTAATCCCCCAAAACCTAACATAATCAAAAATAAAACTCTAATCTTCATTGTTAATAATTATTTTTTAAACAAAACAAGGAACTATTCCAAATAGTTTCAACTCAGAATAGTTCCCTGCTACATTTCCTTATTAATTAGACTTAGTTATTCCTCATTATCTAACCATTTTTTTAGATAAGTTGAAATACTATCCCTGTAATCATCAATAAATCCGTAAGATTCATCGTCAATACGAATCTCACCTTTTGTAACATGACCTAGTGCAGAAAAAGGCACCTCTGCTTCTAGCATTAAATCAACAAAATCATCTTGTTTTTCTGAAGAAACAGAAACGATAACTCTACTTTGTGATTCTCCGAACAAGAATGCATCTTTCCTTATTTCAGCATCTGATGTAATATCAAAACCAAATCCCAAAGGCAAAGATGATTCTAATAAATTAAAAAACAAACCTCCTGATGAAACATCATGAACTGATCGCACTAATTTTTCTCTAATCATCCTTCTCACTACATCCTGCACCTCCAGCTCTTCTTCAATATTAAAATACGGAGCTGCATGACTTTTCTTTTTATGATAAAAGTTTAAATATTCAGAAGCATTAATATCATCTTTTGATTGTCCGATTAAGAATATCATATCTCCTTTATGCTTAAAAGTCAAAACGGTATGATGATCTTTTGACTCCACTAATCCAACCATACCAATCACAGGACAAGGACTAATTGCTTTTAATCGACCTTCTTGTGAACTTTGATTATAAAAACTAACATTTCCACTTACAACCGGTGTTTTAAAAACCTTACACGCCTCTGACAGACCTTCAACAGCCTGAGTAAACTGCCAAAAAACCTCCGGATCATATGGATTACCAAAATTCAAACAATCTGTAATAGCCAAAGGAATACCTCCTCCACAAATAATATTACGGGCGGCTTCTGCTACTGCAATTTGAGCCCCGACAAAAGGATCTGCTTCTACGTAATATGAATTACAATCTACTGTCAAAGCTAAAGTTTTCTTAGCTTCATCTATTTGCACAAATGATGCATCTGAAGGGTATTTATTACTTAGAGAATCTTTTTTTAATGCTTGATCAAAAGTATCTAACAAATAACTTTTCGATACTATATTCAGACTCTTCATTAACTCAGCAATCACTTTAGGATAATGATCCGGTTCCGGAACATCATCTATTGATAATGATTTTATATCATTTTCGCCAGGCTCCTGAATTTCTCTTTCATATATCGGAGCATTTCCTCCTAAACCGACATAGGAAACCGGTATTTCAGCAATTATATCTCCATCATTCCTGCATGTAAGAGTTTCTTTATCATTCACTTTTCCTATCACAGAAAAAGCCAATTGCATCGGTTGTAATATCTCAGAAACCTTTGATAGGTTCTTCTGATCTATACACACTAAAATTCTTCCCCAGGTTTCTGACAATAACTTCTCTCTGTCATCTAAATTTTCTTCACGAACAGGAATCTTGCTACAATCTATTTCAATACCAGAAGCTCCTCTTGCCGCCATTTCGGTTGCAGCACCAGCAACTCCTCCAGCTCCTACAGTTTGAATACCAACTACAAGTTTTGCATCATTAAGAGATTTTACAGCTTTCAACAGACTCTTCTCAATATCAGCATCCATCATTTGCTCATAAGTAAAAGTCTCTGTTCCATTCCCTGAAATCACATCCGCAGAAAACACATCATTATCAACGCCTTCTTTTCCTGTAAGTGCTCCAACAATTAAAATCAGATTACCATGACCCTTTGCAATACCTGAAATCAAATCTTCATTCTTTGCAATCCCAACAGTCATATTATTAACAATCGGATTAGAATTAAATGCCTTATCAAATCCAGCTTCACCTCCAACCACAGGAACTTTCATATTCTCCTCAAAATCTTTGACTCCTTTGATCACTTCAGAAAACAACCATCTTGCAGTATCTCTTTCTCCATCTCCAAATCTTAAGGAATCTAAAAAGGCAACAGGTTTAGCACCCATAGAAAAAACGTCTCTGGTAACCATTCTCATCCCGGTTAATGCTCCTAGTCGTGGTTGAATGGAACAAGGATGATTATGCGATTCGATTTTAAACACACAAACATAACCATCACCTATATCTATCGCTCCAGCTGATTCATCTCCTGCTTTTACAATCACATTATCTCCAGATTTAGGAAGCTTTCCCAACCACTTTAATGAATTTTTATAGGAGGCATGCTCAGACCACAGTCGCGAAAACATATCCAACTCTAAATCATTAGGTTCTCTTTTTAGAATTTGAGTAATCAATTCCAATTCTGAAGGTGTTAGGTTTATGTTTTCTGTGCCTGTTGAAGTAAAATTACTGCTCATCTTAATATTTTTTACGTTCCTATTAAAAATCATTAAATTTTAACGATTCAGCTTCTTATCTTTGAAAAACTTCTACCCTAATTGGATTTTTCACTTACCGGGTAACATTTTTTAACTTTTTGAAAGTATAAAAAAAAAGCGTAAGATAAAAGACTGATTTATGGGATTTGATGAATAAATCTGTAGCTTCAGATTATAGTTTAATATTGATTTTTGTAAAACACTTGATTCTATAAAATTACATAGAGAAACATACGTAGGAAATTCATCCGCCTTCATGTAAAAGCGTTAATAAAATCAGTAAACGTAGCGTTAAAAAAGAAAAGCTGTTTGATCCCGATTTAGAACTTGTAGGAATTGGATTTTCAAATTCCACAATGTTCTTTATCGGGAGAGTTCTTTTCTTTTAGCGAAGAACACTTATTTTTAGCTTTTTCATGGCAGCGGCGGTCTACTTTGTTTACTTTCTTCGACTGTAGGAAGAAAAGTAAAAGCCTGTCTGGCTTGAAGACAAAACATAAAAATATAGACATTGGGATTTTCACACGCCAATATTGATAAATAAATTATACTTGTACTGTAAATACAAATAATTAGATAAAATGAATAAAATTGCATTAGTTACAGGCGCAACCTCAGGCATAGGAGAAGCAACAACAATAGTTTTGGCAAAATTAGGATACAATATTATAATTACTGGCCGTAGAGAGGAAAGACTTTCAAAACTAAAGGCGACAATCGAAAGTAATGGTACGACGAAGATCCTAACACTTTGCTTTGATATTAGAAATCAGGAAGAGACTCTTAATGCTATTAAATCAATTCCAACAGAATGGCAGAAAATTGACATCCTTGTCAACAATGCTGGCTTAGCTTGGGGAACTGAAACAATGGATGATGTAAAGTGGGATAAATGGCAACAGATGATAGACACCAATATTACAGGATTATTATTTCTTTCTAAGGAAATCATCAAATTTATGGTTAAGAATCAATCCGGACATATCATAAATATTTCATCTATTGCAGGAATTAATGTTTACGAAGGAGGTAGTGTTTATTGTGCAACCAAACATGCCGTAAATGCCATTACACAAGGAATGAGAATTGACTTATTGAAGCACAATATTAAAGTTACATCTATTGCTCCGGGAATGGTAGAAACAGAATTCTCTTTAGTTCGATTTGATGGAGATCAGAATAAAGCTGATAATGTTTATAAAGGAGTTGTTCCTCTTTCAGCCCAAGATATTGCTGAAACAATAGAATTTGTGGTTACCCGACCTGCACACGTTAATATAAATGACATATTAATTATGCCAACTCAGCAAGCCAATGCTTATTATACGATTAGAAACGTATAACATATGTAGTTCTCTGTCTTTGTAAAATAGATACAGAGAACTTTTTTTACAATTAATATTATTATCTACACACTTTACGTCTGTTTTACATTCATTTGTTAAGCTTTTGGCCATATAAATTCTCTCTGCCTCTATTTTTCCTTGCTCATCTGGCATATTTAAAATTACACATAGAAATATAAATCCTAAATTTATCTACAGTTCATTAAACATAAAACTAAATATCGAACTCCAAGCATAGCTAATTATATACAATATCATTTTTAAAGTTGTTATAAAAACATAACTTTCCAACTGACAATAAAAAATAAGAAATAAGTACAACTCAGTGTATGATTAATTCTTCGTTTAAAAAAACTACAGTATTTATTAAGAAATAAAAACATACAATTCTCATTATAAAAAACAATGCTAGCGTCAGAAGATTAAAGATGACAGATTTAGTGAATTCTATTGTTAGTAGGAATAAATCGTTTTTTTATCAATTATTTTAGTCTATTAAGCAAAGTATTAAAATTACAATTTCCAAAAGCAGTACCTTAAATATAGATTTATTTAAGTGTTTATCGATAGTTTTTTCTATAGTTAAATTAATAGTGTTTAATAAATTAATTTCGATAATATGAAAGAAAAAATTAGAAATTTTATTGCTGAAATAACATTCAATGATCCTTCAATAATTAAGGATGATACATTGATTTTCGATGAAGGAATTTTTGATTCAATGGGATTATTAGGTCTTATTAACTTTATTGAAAATGAATTTAATGTTTTGTCAGAGGATTCAGATCTTCAGGAAGAAAACTTTGGATCAGTAGAGAGAATTGTAGCTTTTATAGAAAAGAAACAAACTCAGGCGGCATAGTATGGCCTTCAATAGGCAGTCTTCAATACTCATTTAACTTGAAGAAAGGAGCAGGGAATGATCTTCTAGTAAAAAAGAATATTGCTTCCATTGGAAATAGTTTTACGTACTTCATATATTAATCTATCACTTATATAACTAGTGTTTTTAGATTAAATAACCCTCTTGTAGCTATTGGCTAATACCCAAAAGCTAACTATCATTAGTGAGTAGTCTTTATTTACATATCTAAATGCTAAATTCTAATAACTAAAATTCATAGATATGTGTGGAATAGCAGGTTTTATACCAAGAAATATTGTCCCCAATTCCGAACGTACTTTAAACGCGATGCTGACTCGTATAAAGCATCGTGGACCAGATGAGTGCGGAACGTACATGTCTGACGAGTTATGCATGGGGAATGTAAGGTTAAGCATTGTTGACCTTGCTTCTGGTCAGCAACCGTTATCCACTCAGGATGGGCGACATTGGATTGCATATAACGGAGAAATCTTTAATTATCTGGAGTTAAAAAGAGATCTAGAAATTAAAGGTCATAATTTCAGAACTAATTGTGATACAGAAGTTGTTGTTCATATGTATCAGGAGTATGGCACTGAATGTCTTCAGCACCTTAATGGTCAGTTTGCATTTGCCATTTGGGATCAGGTAAAAAGTGAGTTATTTCTTGCCCGGGATAGAATGGGAATCAGACCTCTTTTTTATTCATATCAAAAAGAGAATTTTGTTTTTGGATCTGAGATTAAATCTATTTTTGAATTTCCTGAAGTAAAAAGAGAATTAAATTATCGTGGTCTTCAACAAGTGTTTACGTTTTGGACAACTCTGACTCCTCAGACCATATTTGAAGATGTATATGAATTACCTCCAGGACATTATGCTTTGTTTAATAAAGATAAATCTTTGACCATTAATCGTTATTGGGATTTAATATGTAAAAAAAATAATTCCTTGACAATTGAAAATGCAAAAAGTGAATTTACATCTTTATTTGAAGACTCGTTGAAGCTGAGAATGAGAGCTGACGTACCCGTAGCAGCATATTTAAGTGGCGGTTTGGATTCAACCAGTACAACAGCATTTATAAAGAAAATGTTTCCTGAGGCTTTGAATACTTTTTCGATAGGTTTTGAAGAGCATGATTTTGATGAAACGAATTTCCAAAAAGAAGTGGCGGACAAATTGAATACGCGACATCATTCAATAATATTTAAAAATGAAGATGTTGTAGATTTATTCCATGACGTAATTTGGCACACTGAAATACCTATTCTACGTTCTGCTCCTTTTCCAATGTATAAACTTTCTAAGCTAGTTAGAGATAATGATATAAAAGTAGTAATAACGGGAGAAGGTGCAGATGAAATGCTTGGAGGTTATAATATATTTAAAGAAGCTATTATAAGGCATTTCTGGTCAAAATATCCGGATTCTAAAATAAGACCTATGCTTCTTAAAAAATTATATCCATATTTACCTCAACTTCAGGGATCCGGCAGTAGTATGCTTAAATTATTTTTTAGGTATAAACTTCAGGAAACAAATTCTCCAATTTATTCCCATCTTTTAAGATGGAATAATACTAGTCGTATTACCAATCATTTTTCTGAAGATGTTAGTAAAACGCTAAATGGAACAGATATAGTTAGTAACTATACAGAATCTGTTGGTGAAAAAATTAAGAATTATTCTCCTTTATCAAAAGCTCAATATATTGAATCAACAGTGTTTATGTCAGGCTACTTATTATCTTCTCAAGGTGATCGCATGGCCATGGGTAATTCTGTAGAAGGAAGATATCCTTTTCTGGATCATAGAATCATTGAATTTTGTGCATCCTTACCTGATGATTTCAAGTTGAATGGATTAAATGAAAAATATTTATTAAAAGAGGTTGTTAAAAACGTCATTCCTCAATCCGTCTTAAAAAGACCAAAACAAGCCTATAGAGCTCCAATTGCTCAAGCATTATTAAATGACAAGAATAGGTTTGTTGATGATATTCTAAATTCATCCAGAATTAAATCGATTGGAGTTTTTAATGATAAAAGCATTTCTGGTTTAATTGCAAAAATGAGGAAAACATCAAATGTTTCAGAAATTGACAATATGGCTTTGATGGGTATTCTGTCAACTCAAATATTATATAAACAATATATTGAAGATTTTCAATATTTAAAAGATAATGAGATTAGAAAAGGCGTGGTGAGAAACTAGTCGGTACCTTTCAGTTCTCAGGCAGCAGTTTTCAGTTGGCAGAAGTTAAGGAATATGGAGCTAGTAGTGATATTCATGTTGAAACTAATATTGCTAACATTGGGAATTTTTTTAAATACTATATGTATCAACAAAATAACATATGTATCAAGAGTGGTAAAATTAAATGTTTTACTAAAAATGTGAATCAATAATTGGATCTTTTGTATAAAAAAGGTTGAAAGCCTTGTACATCAAAACTTGGGGCATTGCACCAAGAACCCTAACCTATTTCCAATTCAGGCATACAGTCTGAAATTTATTTGAAACTAATTACAAGGAGCGATGCCCCTTGCTGTGATGTCTTAGGCGTATAGCCTAACAAACAATTACTTTTAACGCTTGACTAATATAATAATAAAACATAACCAAATACAATAATATGACTAAAAGACCATTTTCAAAAGATATACTTCACTTAGATAATATAGATGAAGTAATTACCTTGATTTGTAAAAAATTAAAAGAGGATGTTTACAAACGCTTTCGTCGTTATGGCGGTGTAATAGGTATAAGTGGCGGTATTGACTCCTCTGTAACTTTAGCTTTAGCCGCAAAAGCTTTTGGACCAGAAAAGCTCCTGGCCATTATGCTTCCAGAAACGGATTCCAGTCCTGAGAGTGAATTATTGGCCAGAGAGTTGGCTGATAAATTTGGAGTTAAAAGCATTGTTGAAAATATAAGTGGTGCTCTTGATGGATTTGGTTGTTACAAACGAAGAGATGAAGCTGTTAAAAATGTAATACCTGAATTTAATCCTGCAATAGATAAAATGAAAGTAATCATACCAGAGGAGTTTGTAAATAAAAACCTTCCTCCGGTACATTTTGTATCTGTAATTTTTAAAGATGGTACAGAAAAAAGAGCTCGTTTACCATTAAAAGAATATTTACAAATTGTAGCTGCTTCTAATTTTAAACAGAGAAGCAGAGCGAACATGTTGTATTATCATGCTGAAGCATTAAATTATGCAGTAATTGGAACTCCTAACAAACATGAAGTTCAGCAAGGTTTCTTTGTTAAGTATGGCGATGGGGCTGCAGATGTAATGCCTATTGGAAATTTATATAAGACTCAAGTTTATCAAATTGCTAAACATTTAGGTGTACCTGATGCTATTATTAGAAGGACTCCCACTACTGACACATATTCAGCAGAACAAACTCAGGAAGAATTTTTCTACCAAATGCCTTTTGAAAAAATGGATTTATTATGGTATGGATGGGAAAATGGGTATTCGCCTGAAGAAGTTGCTCCTGTAATGGAAATGACTGTAGAACATGTACAAAATATTTTTAAGAATTTTGCTCGTAAAAAGCAGACTACGGAATATTTAAGGACACCACCTTTGCATGATTATTTAATAAAAGAACAATTAGTAAAATTGTAAGCTGAAGCTTTGAAGAAAGTTTGAAATGTATATGGTTTAATTTAAATATCTGACTTATGAACTGTATTGATTACTTGTTGCCAGATGATTTTAACAATGGAGAGTTGTTTGTTTTAGGAAAAAGGGAGCCATTAAGCTTTTATGATCTGAAATCTCAAGTAGCATCTTTAGCTTTTTTTTTAAAACAAGAATATGGCACAGGAAATAAGTTTATTTTATTATCACCAAACAGTAATTATTTTATTATTTGCTATATGGCCATAATGAAATCCGAAAATGTTGTAATTCCTTTAAATCCGTCTATCGAAAAAGAATCATTGCAATATATAAAGGACCAAGCCGAAGTAAAGCTGGCATTTATTCCCCATATTTTACATAAACAAACATTAGTAACTTTTGAAAATATTTGGGATGAATATAAAATCAATGAAATAATCAAAGAAAAAGTTAATTATGAAAACCATTCAAGCTTTGAACCCAATACACTTGCTCAGATTATTTATACTTCCGGCTCTACAGCAATGCCTAAAGGTGTTATGATTTCCCATAAAAATATTATTGCAAACACATCTTCAATAATAGAGTATCTTAAACTTACAGATAAAGATGTTATGGAGTGTGTATTGCCATTTTTTTATTGTTATGGACTTTCATTACTTCATACTCATTTAAAAGTCAAGGGTAAAATTGTTTTAAATAATAATTTTATGTTTTTAGGATCAGTAATCAATGATCTGAAAAAATATAAATGTACAGGATTTGCTGGCGTACCTAGCCATTTTCAAATTTTACTTAGGATATCTGATTCTTTCAAAAATGAAGAATTCCCGGATTTACGTTATGTTACACAAGCAGGAGGTAAATTACATACTGTTTTTATTGAAGAATTTCTAAAGGCTAAACCAAATACAAAATTTATTGTAATGTATGGGCAAACAGAAGCTACGGCAAGGCTTTCCTTTTTGCCACCGAAGAAACTAAATAACAAGTTAGGCTCTATAGGAAAGGGAATTCCCGGTGTTGAGTTAAAAGTTGTAGACAACAATGGAAATCAGACTAAACCAAATGAGATAGGTGAAATTATTGCCAAAGGCAATAACATTATGTTAGGCTATTTTAAGGATGAAAAATCAACCAACGAAACCCTAAAAGATGGTTGGTTGTATACTGGCGACCTAGCAAAGATTGATGACGATGGATTTATCTATCATGCAGCCAGGAAAAAAGAAATTATTAAAGTTGGGGGGAAAAGGGTAAGTCCTAAAGAAATAGAGGAAGTAATTGTTTCTATTCCCGGAGTAGTAGATTGTACAATAGAGGCAATTTCAGATGAAGTTTTAGGTGAGGCAATAAAGGCTATTGTTGTAAAGAATGAATCTCACGAAGAATTGACGGTTGATAAAATAAAATCTTATTGTAGTAACAAATTGTCATCTTATAAGATACCTCAATTTATTGATTTTACTTCAAAAGTAAATGTAAATGCAGCAGGAAAAAAAATAGCTAATAAATTGTAGTATTTTATTATTAAGTAGCTGATTTTCTTTTCTTCATCTATTTCTTATCAATTATCACATTTTTTGTGTTATTAGTGTAAATAAGTGGACTTTTAATATTCGCCTTTGTACCTTGTAATTGAATGATTAAATAATATGCTTATGAATTCACTAAGTACAAATGCATCAGTTAGTTTGGGTTCGAATGTTATTTACGAAGAAGTTGGTACTCATTTAAATATATCTTTGGATCCGGAGAAAAAAAGATTATTGGAAAACCTGGATACTACAGAATACGAATATATTTCAAGACATTTAATTCCAGAACGTGCCAGTGTTCATGTAAAAGAAGCAAATAATGTTTCTGACCTTAATATTTCTGAATTTAGTAAATCTACCAGCTTAATAAATTTAAGCCTTATAAATAAATCCCGTTACATTAATCAATTTTTAATTCAAGTAAATAAATGCTTACCTGATGCAGGTATTTTTATTGGCTGTTTAGAAACTGTGGAGCAAAAACATAAAAATACTCTAGGCAAGAAACGTAGCATTTTCAATTTATTATATTGGTTATATTGCTTCATCATACATAGAGTTTTCCCTAAAATGCTGTATATTCAAAAACTGTATTTCTTTCTGACAAAAGGTAGATTTCGTTGGATTTCTCAGGCCGAAATCTTAGGGAGACTGGTAAGTTGTGGTTTCGAAATAATAGAATTTAGCGTTGTAAATAATAAATTTTACTTCGTAGTAATGAAAGTCAGCGAACCTGATTCTAGTAAAAAACCTTCTTTTATGCCATTCTTTCCTATGAATAGAGTAGGTAAAGATGGTAAAATGATCAAAGTATATAAGTTGAGAACTATGCACCCCTATTCCGAATACTTACAAAGTTTTGTCATTAAACTTAATGGTTACAATGAGGTTGGCAAACCTGCAGATGATTTTAGATTAGCAATATGGGGAAAATTCTATCGTAAATATTGGTTGGATGAACTTCCTCAATTCATTAATGTTTTCAAAGGTGAATTAGGATTAGTTGGAGTAAGACCCTTAAGTGTAACTAGATTTAATGAATTACCTGAAGACATACAAAAAATGAGAATTAAATTTAAGCCGGGATGCATACCTCCATATGTAGCGCTAAATATGCCTGATGAAAATGGAAATATTGAAGCAGAGAGAATCTATATGAGGGAGCGATTGGAAAATGGTTATAAAACTGATATTAAGTACTTTTTTCTTGCTGTTTATAATATCCTATCCGGTAAAATCAAAAGTTCTTAATAAGAATGCATAATCTGTTTATTAATAAACTTTATAAGCAGATTATCATAATATTTAACAAATTTTTATTAATTAATATGCTACTATAATTTCATTAAATAAAAGACGTTAATTATAACATATTATATTTATATCATAAATAGATTATGAAGATGTAATAATTACAACATCTTTTACATTGCACCAATGTTACTTTACTCCTATTATTCAAAATATTACAAAATAAAATAGTATAGTTAAAAAACTAATTGAATATCGACTTTTAAAACGTATTTTTCATAAAATCTTCTACTCAGATAACAATAATGAAATATAATTACCTATATGAACCATTCTTGGATTCGGTTAATTTATATCATGATAAAACCGCGATAATAAATGATGACAAACACATAAGTTATCAGCAGCTTAATATATATTCAAGTTTGTTAGCAAAGGATTTACTTACTTTTTCTAGTAAAAAAACAAAGATAATTGGAGTATGTTTAGATAAAGGTTGGGAACAAATTGTGAGTGTATTGGCTATTCTAAAAGCTGGTTTTACTTATCTGCCAATATCTCCGGAGTATCCCTCAGATCGGATTTCTAAGATTGTTGATCAAGCTAATATTGATACTACAATATCTATTAATGAATTTAAAGATCTTTTTTCAAACGAAATCAAATTTATTGACTTTAATAATTTGAATCTTGAGGATATCAAAGATGATGTTGATTTGAATATTTTAAGTCACGAAGAATTAGCATATGTTATTTTTACTTCTGGAACTACAGATGAGCCCAAAGGTGTAATGATTGAACATAAAGCTGCTTTAAATACTATTCTAGATATAAATAGCAGATTCAAAATCAATTCAAAAGATTCAATTTTATCATTATCAGAACTAAATTTTGATTTGTCTGTTTATGATATTTTTGGAGGATTAGCTGCAGGAGCTACAATTGTCATTCCAAGAAAATCTAGTAAAAGATTTTCTTTACATTGGTACAATTTAGTTATTCAGCACAATATAACAATATGGAATTCTGTACCTTCATTTATGTTGTTATTTATTGAATGTGCAAAAAAATTCAAATCTCCAATTCCTCTACGATTAGTTATGATGAGTGGAGATTGGATTCCTATTGATTTACCCTTAAATATTAGAAAATATATTCCAAATGCTAATATTGTTAGTCTTGGAGGTGCTACAGAAGCTTCAATTTGGTCAATCTTATATGTAATTAATACAATTGAGGAAAAATGGAATAGCATTCCTTATGGAAAAGCTTTGACAAATCAGGAAATGTATGTACTCAATGACAACCTGGATGAATGTAAAATAAACGAAACTGGTGAAATCTGTATTTCTGGTATAGGCTTAGCTCAAGGTTATATCAATAACACAGAGCTAACTGAAAAATCTTTTATTGTTCACCCTACAACGAATAAACGTATTTATAAAACAGGAGATTTAGGTAGATATATGCAAGATGGAAATATTGAGATATTGGGCAGGAAAGATCTCCAGGTAAAAGTCAATGGCTATCGAATAGAATTAAAAGAGATAGAATATATTTTAAACCAACATCCATACATTTTACATACTATAGTTAATATTTGGAGTAAAGATTTATTCTCTCAAAAATACCTTATATGCTACATAAAAATGAATCAAGGTTACCAATTAACTATCAAAGAAATTAAAAAATACTTAAAGGATAAACTACCAGACTACATGATTCCGAATTTTTATTGTTTTATAGATGAAATACCATTAACTAACAATGGGAAAGTCGATAGAAAGGGTTTTGCCATTCCTGAATTATTATTAGGTGTTAAATAGAAATATAAATGTTTATATTTTTATATGTATACAATAAGTTTATATAGGTTGTAATTATATAAATTAAATTTTATTGAACAAATAAAAATAATGAAAAAACCATTAAATTAGTTTTTGTTAAAACACTTCTATTTAAACAATTCATTACTTTAAAACCTAATTATTAAATTTAAATACTGGCTTATTATAATTTCCATTTTGATAATATAGTAAATTAACTAAATAACAGTTATTTTTAAGTAGAATATAAATACTCTTCTGGTCGACAAAAAAACAGAATCAAATCACTCCCAATATAAAATTACACTTGACATTTTTTACACCTGACACACAGACAAATACAACAAAAGCCCTATACCTGCAATTGCATTTTAATTCATTTGTAACTAACTTTGTCAATAGTTTGTATATTATCATTTTTTATTTCTAGAACTCAAAATTGTCAATAAGCTAATTTATAAGCTTAGATAAATAAGCACAAATTATTCGACAATTCTCTCAACTTTTATGGTGACTAACATATAGTTAGTGTATTTTTTTTTAATCATCAAACATCTTTGTTAAATCATCAAAAGTTATTATTAATGGTAAAAATTAAACAACTAAATTTTTTTGTGTACTTAATCCCAATTTTACTTGCATTTTATGCAGGTGAAGTGAACTCACAAAAAATATTTCCAGGAGCAATGGGATTTGGATCAGATTCCAGAGGGGCTTATAGCGGTAGTTCAACACCGACTATATTATATGTAGATGTACTAGATGCAGGTTCTGTTCAAACTTCAAGTAACTCCGGTTCTTTTGAATGGTGTATTGGCAGAGATTATCCCAGAATTATTCTATTTAAAGTTGGAGGAGTAATCGATTACTCTAAAACAAGTACACGAAGGATGACTATAAGAAATCCGTATGTGAATATATACGGACAAACAGCTCCATCTCCGGGAGTTACAATATTTTCTTGTGGGCTGTACGTGGAAACACATGATGTTTTAATGCAACATCTAAAAATTAGATATGGTGATTATCCATTACCCAATGGTAATGTAGATGTTAGAGATTGTATAGCAGTATTAGACGATAATAATGGAGAAGATGTTGTAATTGATCATTGCAGTATTTCCTGGTCAATTGATGAGATAATATCATGTTATGCAAACAATACTACTTTTTCTAATAACTTGATCTATGATCCTCTTCATTATTCTGCTCATGCAGATGAAGCTGGGGAACATAATCCCGAAACACATGGTTACGGACCGCTTATTCCTTTATATGAGAACCATTTCTCATTTTTAAGAAACTTTTTAGGTTGGTCTTATTACAGAAATCCTGCATATGATGCTGTTACTCTAACTCATATAAATAACTTTACTTATTCATATGGATATCATGGATTACACATTAATGGAGGTAAAGGTGCAACCAGAGCGCTAATAGTAGGCAATGTTAACTTCCCAACAGAAGGAAGAATTGGAAGTTCCTCTGCTGAATATTCCTGCAGACTTCTAAGTAGTATCCCACTAGACTCCAGAATATACTTAAACGACAATTTATGCATCCGTAAACAAAAAGGATATTCTGATATTGATTGTGCAAACACATCAGAGTTATCATCAACACAACGTAGTACAATTCTAGTTACAAACTCTTCTAGTACTGGGATAAATATAGATGATTATGATATAATGTTATCCTCCGATGTTGAACAATACATATATGATGAAGTGGGTGCATTTTATTGGGATAGAGATGAGTATGATGAAAATGCGCTAAGCAGATTAAAAAACAGAACGGATGATTACACAAATAGCCCGGTTGACCTTCCTGCCAGAGCATATAATTTCTCTTTATATGAAGGTTGGAAAACAACAGCTGGTAATATGGAGAATGGATATAACTTTTCTAGTAACTCAGTTTCATTCACCGTTAATGGAAAATCAATTAGTTTAAATGAAAACTTAACATCTGAGACAGCAGTACTTTCAGCTCTTAACAGTCAACTGCCATCAGGAACTGAAGCGATAGATCATCCACACAAAGACTCTCATCATATTATAATTCAAACAACAAATAAAGGTAGCGATGCCACTATTACCGTTAGTGGCGATGATCTAAGAGTTTTTGGAATTTATCCAGGTACTTATCATGGTAGTGATGGATACATTGGTTACCCTCAAGCAACACCAACAAGTCATGAGATAAGTCTTCCAAGCAATCCTCATAATGATGACAATGGAAATGGATACACAAACTTAGAGGATTGGATATTTAATAATAAATGTAATCTTAGTATAGATAGTCAAATAGCAGACACCGAAAAAGGAACAGAAAATGGCTCTATTACACTGGAAGTTTCTGGTGGTACAGAACCATATTCATTTTTATGGTCAGACGACAATATTACTGACCAGAATCGAGATAATTTAAGTGCTGGATCTTATTCTGTTACTGTAACCGATGATAATGATTGCCAAATTCAGGAAACATTTGTTGTAAATGAAGACAGTATTTACATTGATAATATTGACGTAAATGATGGAATTATTACAACATATTTTAGTTCTACAAGTTCCTGCTCTACGGCAATTATTAATATTGAGGACAATTCTGGTAATAACATTTATACTACTCCTTCAGATGTAGAATCCGGATTTTCAATAAACTTATTCTCGGAATGTCCTGATTGTGCTACAGATTCATACAATTTGTCAATATCCTGTGGAAATCTTTCTGACATTGAAAGTATAAATTATATTAATCCATCCATTGATAATGTTGTGTCTGATCCTTGCGCTAATTTTGATGTATCAGGAAGTATTACAAACGAAGATTACCAACAGAGTAATGGAGCAATCACATTAAATGTTACCAATGGAACTGAACCATATACTTATAGTTGGAATGATGGTGATACAAATAAAGATCGGACTAACTTACAGGCAGGAACGTACTCTGTAACTGTTACTGATTATTCTAATTGTTCTATTAACAAATCATTTACTATTGAAGAAAACTCAATTGAAATAACATCCACTAATATTGTAAATGGAATTTTGTCAACAGAGTTTACTACTTCAGGAGAATGCACAAGTGTTTCATATTCTCTCATTTATGATGGCAATACAGTTATTGGACCTACATCTGATATCGAAACTGGATTTACGATTAATATTTCGGATGAATGTTCATCCTGTACTAATGGTACTTATTACCTTATTTTATCATGTGGAAATGTATCTGCTCAACAAAGTATTGAATACATAGAAGCTACTGATCCTTGTAGCAATTTTGCTATTGATGGTTATATCTCTAATTCAGACTTTGAACAACAAAATGGAGCAATTACATTGACTTTTGAAGGAGGAACTGAACCCTATAGTTATTTATGGAATGATGACTCAACTGATGGAAATAGAACCAAATTAGACGTGGGAGTTTATACTGTAACTGTTACTGATGCTAATAATTGTTCCGTTAGTAGATCCTTTGCTGTTAAAGAGAATAAAATTGAAATTTCTAATATTCAAATGGATAATGGAATATTAACCACTTACTTTACCACTTCTGGAGATTGCAGCATCGTAACTTACGCATTATATGATGAAAGTAATAATTTAATCTACAGCCCTGAACAAATTGTTCAAAGTGGATTTAGTATTAATATTCCTGATATATGTTCAACATGTAAAGATGGAACATATCACATAAATTTATCCTGTAATGAATTAAGTGATTCAGAAAATTTCAGTTATGTTACAGCTTCAGATCCATGTGAAAGCTTTGTTGTTACAGGCGATAAAATTGACACAGAATACGATGATGCAGTTGGAATCATTAATCTTACAATAAGTGGAGGAACAGAGCCATATACATTCATATGGAGCGATGGTGCTACCTCTCAAAATAGAGACCTGCTTAATGAAGGTACATACTCTGTAGAAGTAACTGACATTAACAATTGTTACCAACAATTGAGTTTTACGATAGATAAAAAATCAATCCCACTTGAAATTTTAAAAATCTATCCAAATCCAACTACTGGTTTAATTGCTATTGAATATACTAGTCCAATTGCATCGACTATTGAAATAATAGCAGAAAGCAAGACTAATGGAACTACTCTAAGTTTTTCTGAAACAAGTATAATAGGAAAAAACAAAATGACTATTGATATCTCTGTTGACGAGAATGGAAACTCAAATCCCAATGGACCTTATACAATTATATTACGACAGGGAGATAACGAGGATATTATTGACATAATAAAAATAAAATAACCATTCATTTAAAACATAAAAAACCAAAGGCTGCCTAAAAAAGCAGCCTTTGGTTTTTTTATGTCTGTCTAGTACTAAAATATCATTATACCTCAAAAAAACATACACAATGAAAAGATTTCATTCATTAAAAACTTTATAGAGTGTATTATATACTAAAATATCAGGCCTCAAATATTGTTGGTAATAAATCCAATTATTAATCATCATTGATTTCCGGAGACTTTGATTTTCAATTAGACTTTGAATATTTTCCATAAGTTCATTTGGTTGTTTAAACTCAAGGTAGTTTTGATTTTTCTTAAAATCTCCTGGTAACTCAGAAATGAACTCCTCACTAACAATAGCCTTTGATTTTGCAATATATTCACCCATTTTCCATCCGATAGACTTATGTAATCCCATTGTTGAAACACAAATTGAAGATTCATCTAATATTTTAAAGTAACCTTCTTTTGCAACCAAATCAGATCTATTTATACAATATTCCTTATAATGTTTTAGTGAAAATTCATTATTTGCAAATCCTCCTAAAAACATTCCGCCAAACTCTTTTCGACATAATTCAATACATCTAGCCCTGGATTCGTTAATAAAACCTCTTTCTTCTTTCTTTTTTAAATTTGTAATTTCAGCCGGATCCCAGGTACGGGTTAAAAATAATATTCTAGGTTCTGACAATAAAAGTGGAATTCTTTCTATATTATTAAAATTACAAACACTCCATTTAAAATCCTTTGTCCATTTACTTACAAATGTATGCTTTATAAGATACTTTAGCATACCTGGAAACCTAACAATATATTTAAATTTCAAACCAAAATTATGATCACTTGTTACCAGGTAATTAAATCCTAACGGAAAAATCTTATCTGAAATTTTTAATCCTTTAAAATAACCTTCTGAACAACTCCTCTTAAAATAAAAATCAAAATCAAAATCCAGATATTCATCAGGTATGTTATAATCATCCCTAACATCATATATAATTCTAACTCCATTAACAATTGCTAACAGGGTTTGATTATGTTTATAATTCTTTTTCTCATTTATAAAAACATTAAAAGAAGTAAAAACACCTTTCTGATTAAGCTCACTAAAACCAGTATATATCTGCTGTAAGTGTCTATTTATTGAATTTAAATATAGTTCACATTTCATTGCTTCTTAAAATATATTGGTAAAAGATAAACCTCGGTACTCTATTATGATAATAAAATCCTATTGCCAAAGAAATGTAAACCTAATTTTTTCTTTGATGATTATTATAACTGGAAATACAAATCAATATTTAAAATTAAGAGATTGATATAAGGTTAATTTACCATGGATACAAAACCTTCTGACTTAATTTTTTTTGAAAAGGATGCTGCTCCATAAGCGTTAAGATGAACTAAATCTGTAAAACAGCTATCTCCCATTTCAAAGCTGCTATAATTTAAATAGGGTATATCTGAAAAATATTTTTTATATACACCACAAATATCCTTTTCCTGATCATGAAGTACTTTATGCAATGGCGTACTTATAAGAATTAGATGAATTTTTTTTGAATTACAAAAGGAAATAATTTTATTTAGATATTTAATTTCACTATCTGCTTCAACAAACACGCTATCATTAAAAGATTCTCCTTTTTTAAATTTTTCTATTTGACTTTTGAGTACATTTTCATAATTTTTTTCATAACCTCCAAATCTTTCCTCTCCATCTTGCACATAAATTGGAAAATAAACTTGATTAAAAAAACCACTCAATAGATCCATAGGTTTGTTTTCAAATAAAAACATCATATCATCCATGTTTAATAATGGAAAATATAATTTCAATCTATGTCTCAAATGACTACTATTAAATAACCATCTGGTTTCAATATCTTTATCAAGATTATGTTTTGAAAAAGACATTAATACTGTATCAATTTGACTATTATACTTTACTATTTGTTTCAATTTTTGAAAACTGTAGAAATATGAGTCTGCACTATTTGAAAAGTTTTTTGTATTTGATAATATTTTATCGTTAAATGCAAATTTCGTATGAGAATCACCTAGTATTAAAATATTAACATTTGAATCAAGAACAAACGGATCTACCAACTTAAGTATTAGCTTATTTACAACTGTAATAAAAGATAATATTCCGATAATTAATAGAAATAAAGAATATATTTTTCTAATGAAATGCCTCATATCTTATTAAAACTGAAAATAAATAAACTCTTGCTCACCTCCACTAAATATTACTATTACAAAAAGTAAAGCAATATAAACAGAATACCTTATCAAACTATAGCCCATCACTCCCTCATTATTTACTTCCAAAGCAAATTTTTTAGTCCTATTAATCCATTCAATCATTACTAATACTGCGGTAAAAAAGACAGTTGAATATAATTTAAGATCAAACTCCAGAATTGGTTTACTAAAAACAGTATAGCTAAAAATACCATTTAAATATTGAAATGCATGGGTAACATTTTCGGCTCTGAAAAATATCCATGCAAAAACGGTCATACAAAAAGTGATTATTAATAATAAAAATTCTTTAAAGGATGGGATTAGTTTTCCATTTGCAATTATATCCATATTATTACGATTACTCTTCGTTAGTAATAACGGTAAAAAATAAATAGCATTTAATGCTCCCCAAACTATAAATGTCCAATTAGCGCCATGCCAAAAACCACTAACAATAAAAATAATAAATGTATTTCGTATTTTCATCTTAGTCCCACCTCGACTACCGCCCAATGGAATATATAAATAATCACGAAACCATGTTGATAAGGAAATATGCCACCTTCTCCAGAATTCAGCTATATCTCTTGAAAAATATGGATAATTAAAATTTTGCATTAAATCAAAACCAAATAAGCGAGATGTACCAATTGCTATATCTGAATAACCAGAAAAATCTCCATAAATTTGAAAAGTAAAAAAAAGTGCTCCTAATATTAATGTACTACCATTTAGCTCTGCTGAGTTATTGAAAATTTGATTTGCAAATTCAGCACAATTATCAGCCACTACAACTTTTTTAAACAATCCCCACAATATCTGTCTCATGCCATCTACAGCCTTTACATAATCAAATTCTCTTTTATGATAGAACTGTGGTAATAAATGAGTTGCTCGTTCTATTGGTCCAGCCACTAATTGAGGGAAAAAACTTACAAATGCAGAAAATGCAATAAAATCATTAGTTGGTTTAAGCTTTCTTTTAAAAATATCTATAGTATAACTTAATGTCTGAAATGTATAAAAACTAATACCTACAGGTAAAATTATATTTAAAGAATTACTTGAAAATTTATAATTCAAAAATGAAAATACATTATTAAAATTATCAATAAAAAAATTGCAATATTTAAAATATCCAAGAAAACCTAAATTAACAAAAATACTAGTCCACAATAAATATCTTCTATTTTTAGGATTTTCTTCTTTACCTAATTTTAAACCTACCGAATAATCTATAATTGTACTAAATACAATTAACGATAAAAATCTCCAATCCCACCATCCATAAAATATATAACTAGCTACTACAATTAATAAATTTTGAAGCTTCAAATTATTATTTGCAACAAACCAATACAACACAAAAACTACAGGTAAAAATATTGCAAAATCAATTGAATTAAACAACATATTATATTAATTATAGTAGTTTAAAGCTTTAATTTAAATAGAAATGGTTCTTTTAATCTTCAATACACCTAACTGAAAATCCATAAGATTTGCCGTATAAAGTTGTATACACACCTAATGTTGAATTTGAAAAACTTATAGTATAGGCATCAAATTCGGTATTTTCTGTACTAGACCACCAATTACCAACAGATGTTATTCTATCAAATGATCCATCATATAAATAACGGTGTCCACCAGGTAATCCATTAAAATAATACTTATTTGTAACTTCAGATTCTGTCTTCTTCCAATGTGATGTACCTTCTTCTTTTAGATTTCCGCCTGCGACTTCAACACCTCCAACATAATCAAATAATACTTCCCATTCACTTTTAGATGGAATATGCCATCCATCCGGACAAACTCCCTGATTATCGACTTCTATTAATGGCGCTCCATTCATTGCTGCTGCAAAGGTATATAATGCTCCATACGTATCACCATATTTTCCTTCATCATTATTATAAAAACAATATGCTTTATCCTCATTATTATCTTGTAATACCCCCCAAGTCTTATTATCCTCAATATAAGGAATTTCTGTTCCATCTGCATACTTTGTAACCCTTAGATTTTCTGCCATCCAGGTTTGACTACCTATAACAATAGTTTCATACACATTTCCATCAATATCAATTAATGAACCTATTGTTAATGGCTCCATTTCTTCAGATGGATCATCTGAGCATGATGAAATACTTAAAATCACTGACAAAATAATTACTAAATTTTTTAACATGGCTTTAATTATTTGGTTAAACATCATTTATTAATTCAAATAGATTAGTTTTTATCTTTTAATACTTATAAGGTAAACTTTATATATTTAAAATCAAATCATAATTTGACTAATGGAAATAATTCATGTTAAAATATAGTTTTTAAAACACTTCAAGACAACCTAAAATAAGAAGATCAAACTCCAACAGTCTCTTGAAATTACATTTTAAATTCTATCATATGTTTCTATAAGCCTTATCTCCTTCTGTATACTGCATATACCAATTACTAACATCGACTCCTAATGATTCTAATACATTATGGGGCTTTACAAAAATTGGTTTATCTTTTAACGTATAATCAATGAATCCTGAGGATTGTGTTACTTTTAATAAGTTTTTATCCATTAAAGACAAACTAATTGACACACAACCCTTTTGCTTTAAAAAATGAGTCAAATATGCAATTAATTCCCTTGAGAGCATTTTATCAGGACCAAAATTTGGCATGTAAACAATTCTACCTCTATTATATTTTTGCTTAACTGTATGGATATAACACACACTATATCCAATAAACTTTTCATCTTTATATATTTCAAATCCATGAGATTCATTAACAGGACATTTCATTAACCATTTAATGAAGTTCGCAGTCATGAATTTCTCCATATATGTTTTATGGATATATGGGATATCTTTATTTACATTATTTATATCAACTTCTTTAATTTTCAGAATACTTTTTAATTTTGGTGTTCTTTTTAAATAACTCTGCAACATAATAGTAAGATTACCTAATCTTTTATACAGCGTCTTATTCTCCAACGAAACAAAGTATTTCAGAGGTTTAATCAACTTCATACAAGTATGAGAACAACCTATATTTGTTAATCCAAACATTGAGTACATAGATTGAGCTGTATCTGATCCCTCAATTGTCAGATTAAATTCACCATGCTGTAAAACCTTCTTAAATAGTTGTATACCTGCTAATCCTTTATAGCCATCTTCGATTTTCCAGGACATAGGAATTACTCCCTCAATTTCCTTGTCTCCATATTTATATATACTGGATATAAATCCAATCATACCAACAATACGACCATCCTTATTTTCTGCAACATAACCATTAAATTTATCAGGATCATCAGGATCTTGCAGCAACCAATTTAATTCAGACACACATTTACGTTTCTTATACAGATTTTGTAATTGAAACAAGTCAGAAGCGCTTACTAGTCTAATTTTTTCAGACATTATTACTTAAATATTTGAGATAAAAACACTAATAGTTGTTCTCCGATATAATCTTCACCTTTTGAATTAAGATGCCCCCCATCATATGTATAATCATGAACCAATGTATAACAAGTATCGTTACCAACTTTCACAAACTCCCTTAGTCCATTGGGTTTTGTTGATTCATATAATGCAATATCAAATATTGGAGCAGCATCTTGATATTTCTCTTTTAATAATTTATTAAACTTATTTCGTACAATATTATCTTCAATACCAATAGACTTCCCTATTAATTTCTTAATAGTTGCTTTTATACCAGTTTGTAATTTTCTTAATGGAACAGTAGTATGGATAAAAATAATATCCGGATATTTTTGAGATAGAGAATCCATTGTCTCTGTATATTTTTGAAATACAGCTTCCACATCCGTTCCTTGCTTAAAATCCACATAGCAAAATTTAAAAAATGACACGTCAACATTTTTTAATAATTCATTACTAATCTTCAATTCAAAATCCTTAATTTTTGAAAAAGGATCTCCATTACGTCCAATATTAGAATGCAACAAATAACCATTAGTAAAAACAATATCTTTGTCATCATCAATTGATATAACATTCAATCTAAAATTATTCTTATCCAAAATTCTGGAAACCCCATTAAGAATATTTTTTCCAACGGACATGTGGCCAAAATAAATTTTCTTTGAGGATAAAATATCTATATCCGTTTTCTTTATATTCAACAGCTTAGTTTTTTTTATCATATCAAACTCCTTGTCTTTTTTTTGATTACAAGAACTAATCAAGAAAAGTATAAAAACAAAATAAATGCAAGTACGTACCATACTAATTTACTCTTTTATTTAATGTTATATTCAAATATTCATGTAATGGCCAAAATATAATAATAACCTTACTTAACCTTTCTATGATTATAACCTAGAAATATTAATCCTGACCATCTCCTTCTAATAATTACCAACTCCATAATTATTGGAATAAAAATTCCCATTGTGAAACTTATTACAAATATGGCCAAATCACTACTAGAAGTTTGTATACCTTTTAATAGCATTCTTGAACTAGCAGAACCAAATAAATGCAGTAGATATATACTATAACTATAGTATCCTATTTTACTTAAAATTTTAGATTTAAAACGAAATAGAACAAATAAAAAAGTAGAACAAACCCCATTTATTAATGCTAATAAACCATATCGCCCATTACTAATATCTACTAAATTAAAATAATTCAGATGGTGTATTAACATACCTAAAAACAAGACAACAAATAGGAACTCTTTCAATTTTTCATTTGCTATCCACTGTCCTTCAAATCGTTTTAAACCACATCCAATAATAAAAAATGGCAGCAAATAAAATGCTCTGTTTATACTAAAGAAATTACCAAAAGGATTAAACATATATATAATACAAGAAATCAAGAAAAGAAAAATCCAATTCAACCGGCTTTTCATTATTCCATAAAAATCAATGAAAGAGACTAATACAAATATTAAAAACATTGCTTGAAGAAACCAGAAACGACTATATGGAAAAAAATAAATCTTCCAAATACTTGTAATATTTTGTACACTATTTACTCCTGGAATATAACATTGTAATAAAAACTGTATTGTTCCAATAGAAATAAGTGGTAACAATAATCTTCTGGCCTTCCCCTTATAGAATAAACTTAGTTTTGTATCAATATCAACAGGACGTATCGAATATACATAACCAGAAATGACAGTAAAAAGAGGCATCCTAAGGTGTATTAAGGCCACATACACATATCTTCCAAAAGATTGATCACTTAAACGCATTCCTTCAAAAGCATTTTCACCAATAACATGCCCCATTACCATTAATAATAAAGCAATACCTCTAATTGTTTCAATTGATTCATCTTTTTTCTTAACCAAGCTTAATAATGATTTACTTGTATAATAATTTAAAAGTAAACTTATATCATTTAATATATTTATTAATCAAATCTACTGTTTGATCAATATGGGAGGTTTTTGACATTCCTACAACAACAGATTTAATCTGGGGATACTGACCAATAAACTCAAAAGCTTCTTCAGGAGGTATTGCACCTGCAGCTAAGGTACTCATAGGTATAAAATTCATTCCTGGTTTCTGAACGGCTTCTATTGTTTTTTCTAATGATGGATTTAAATAAAAACCCGTTTTATTAAAGGCTGCCATTATCAAATAATCATCCCAGCCTCTATTATCTAAATGTTCTCTTAGTAATGGAACATTTTTGGAAATCAAGCCCCCGGGAACATCATATTCTTTTTCTATATGCTCACGAAATACATCAAAAGCCTCATCACAACCTAACCCTAAAGCCAAATCAACAAGTGCATCGTGCATAAATACAGCTCCAATTTTATGTCCTTTAAATGGCAACATTTCAATATCAATTAAAATCTTTATCATTTTATAAAGATTACCTCCAACAAGTCCTGTCATCCCTGTTAGCATCATTGACAAACTTTTCCCTGTTCCGGCTTGTGAAAGAAGATCTGTTAAAACATTAAACATTCCCTTCTCATTTGCCTGTCGAACGTACTTTACAATATATGGCAGTAAAGGATATATAGTAAAATCATCTTTTAAAACAGGATCTTTAGCTACAATATCAAGTATTACTTTTGACCGGGGATGTGTTGACATCATCATTGCCTTAACACCTTTACTGTGCGCATATCTTAAAACCTCAACTAACGCACTCCTGTTCTCAAATTTTTGTTGTTTTGCATTGCCTCGTTCTTGTGATAAATGATCAACACCAAAAAGAGGATTATGCCCCAATAATATTTTATCTAACTGCTTCATACATTCAAATTAAATTTAAATAACCTAGTGTTTTTTTTAATTATTTTCAATAACAAATTGTCCTATCTTGAATTTTCTTATTTAATTAAACAACACCGTAGTATCAAATTATGTCCTTGGTTAATATTAACTCGAGGTTTGTTTAGATAATCTTAACTGGCTTTCCTTCTTCTCTTGCAGATTCATAACAAGCATCAACAACCTTCTGTATATGATACCCATCTGAAATAGAAGGACTTGTTTGTCTATTTTCTTTTATTGCATTAACAAACTCAATATCCTGATTTGTAAATTTAGCTCCATTTATATCTATACAAACACCTGAAAATAGATCATTTGCAGATAAAAAAGTTTTGCCTTCCTTATAATCTCCTACAGGATTATCTAAAAATAAATCAATAGTATCATCAGTAATAATTAGATTACCGTTCTCACCCAGGATTTCTAATCTCAGTTCCATCTTTCTCTTAAAACGAACACTCCATGAAGAATCGATCCAACCTTTTAATCCTGACTGAAAGTTTAAATTCACATGAGCAAAATCCTCTATACCCGGAGAATAAACTGACAAAACATCTGCATTTACTCTTTGAATCGGACCAAAATACCAATAAAGCAAGTCTAGTAAATGAGAACCTTGACTTTCTAAAACTCCTCCACCTGACACCTTAGGATCATAACGCCAACCTTTCCCTTTTTTAAACAATTGTGAAACATATACAGTACCCTTAACATTTATAATGTTACCAAGAGCTTTAGCTTCAATAATTTTTTTGCCGGTTTTAAAACTATCAATATTCCTGGCCATATAGCCAATCATATTTGTCATTTGCCGTTTATCTAATTCATCTAATAAAATCTCAGCATCCGAAGCCTTAACTGATAATGGTTTTTCCATTAAGAAAGGAATATTATGCTTTACGCATTCTAATGCATTGTCAATGTGAAATCCTACAGGACTCCCAATCAATACGCCATCAATATTTTCTTTATTAAGCATTTTTTCAATACTCTTATATACTTTAATATTGGGATTGAGCATATTTAATGGTTTTGCAGGAAACATTGAAGGATCAACTACTGCAACAACTTCACTATCGGGCAGTGAATTAAAAATAGCAGCATGCATTAAACCCATTCGACCTAAACCGACTATTGCAATTTTGAGTTTTGGTTTATCCATATTTGATATTTTTATTTTTTATAGAAATTATTTTCCTTTAATAACATCTAAAGAAATTGATTATAAATGCCTTTATATTCTTTAGCTATATTACCCCAACTATATTCCTTAAGGAATCTATCTTTGGCCTTTTGGGCTCTTTTTTTCATTTCTTCAGGATGAGATAATGCCCAGGATACTTTTGTTGATATATCATTCACATCTTTAACTTTAAAGAAAAGTACCTCATCATCATTTAAAATATCCTTGTTTCCGATTATATCGCTGCATACTATAGGACTATTTACAGTAACTGCTTCCATTAACATCATAGACATAGCTTCTACATAAGAAGGATAGATGAACAAAGTCGCATTAGACAAGTAACTCAACAATACTTTTTTTTCCTTTATCATACCTAAAAAAGTAACATTTAAATCTCCTTTTAAAACGTTAAGTTCATCTGAATAAGACTTGATTTGCTCCATATCTCCTGCAACAATTAAATGTCCTTTATAATCTATTTTATTTAGGGCAAGTAGCAAATCATGTAAGCCTTTGGAACGAATTATTCGTCCGGCAGCAAAAAATATATAATCCTTATATTTTATTTCAGGAAGGATACCTTTTTCTACAGGATTAATACCATTTGGTATCAGATGAGCATCTAGTTTAAATAAGTCTTTATATTTCCTTTTTTCAAATTTTGAAACACAACATAATTGGTCAGCTTTTTTCACATAAAATTTATTGTTTGCTTTCCAAAACCATTCAAAACGTTTCCATTTATCAACAATATTAAAACTTCCATGCGTGGTTAAAATAACTTTGTATTTTGGTTTTAAAAAGAGTAAAGTAAAGGCAGCAAAACTATTATGAAGATGTATAACATCAAAATCACCTTTAAAACGCGCATGTAACGCTGATATTAAGTAATACCAGAAACCATTTAATTTTAAGAATGGTAGCTTTTTAAAAACCTTTTGATAAACACCATTATAGGGCCCTGATTTTAAATGTGTATGTGAAGAAATTGAATAAATATAGAAATCAAAATCATTCTTTAAATTATTTATAATATGTTCACCTGCTGTCCCTGCACCAACAAAAGAAGGAAGTCCCTTTATACCAATAACTGCTACCTTAGGCTTTCTATGCATTGTCTATAATTTTTAAATAGTTTTCTGTAAAATGATTTATACTATATTCATTTTTAATCTTTAAATAAGACTCATAACCAAAATCTTCTCTTAGCTTTTTATTTAACATCAATTTAGTCAATGAATTTGCAATACCATCAATATCTTTTATTGTATGTACAAATCCATTTGAATTATTTTTGATAAGCCTTGAATTATCACCAACATCAGTAACTATACATGGTAAAGAATAACTCATTGCTTCCATTATTGTATTGGAAATTCCTTCAAAAAGAGAAGTAGACAAATAAATATCAGCTTGTTTATAATAATCTAAGACGTTTAAAGGATTTATTATTATGCTTACATATTTTTCAATTTTCATTTCCTTAATCCATCTTCGTATCTCATACTCTAAAACACCCCACCCAATTATTGTATAATGCACATTAATTATTCCATGTTCTATTATTTGACTAAACGCTTTAATTGCAGTATAATAATCTTTCTGTGGTACAAAACGACCCACTGTCAGGACTTTCACATCGGAGCTATTTTTTCTCGCTATCTGATCCGGGAAAGAAATACAATTGGGAACAACAAGTATTTTATCAGGTTTAAATTTTCGCTTTGCATATAATTCTGCTCCTGAATAGTTATTAAATATTGTTAGAGAATTAAACCTGTTGTGAAGAATACGTTCAATTCTTTCTTTTTTCGGATTTAAAATAGCATTACGTATGCCTCCAATTCTTACCTGAACACCTGCTAACAAACCAACAAGTCCACAAACTAAATTACCTTTAAATAAATAAGATATTAAAATATCAATATTTTTCTTTCGTAAAATCTTATAAACCAAGAATGATTTAACGATAAAATTTCCGTGAAGTACCTGAATCGGGATATGGTTTTCTTCAATAAATTTTTTATTCCTGTCATGTATTATATCCTTAAATACAATAACCGAGACATTATGATAGGAACTAAGTGTATTTGCTAATATTAAAGCTTGTTTCTCAGCTCCACCAGCCACAAGATCTTTGGAAAGAATACAAATATTTTTTTTTATTTGACTCATAAATCCGAACTTTTAAAGAACAGTGATTATACACTCTTTAATTTACTTCAAAAAGATACAACTCTCTTAAATTTATTACGAACCATTGGAAAAACTCCATCAATATTAGCCTTTAAAATATATTCACTTGTTTTTGAATTGACACTGATTCTAGGTAAAGCATGTATGAAATCCTTATGGGCAGGAAAAATATTTGCTAATCTTGTAGTTGTTCCTGTTAAAAAACCTATTTCTCGTGCCATATTAAACTCTCGAGCTCCAACTTGACCAGCTTTTCCAAAAGGATAACAAAAATGTTTAACAGTCTTTCCTAACTTAGCCTCTATTTCTAATTTTGACTTCATGATTTCAGTATAACAATCTTCTTTTGACAAATTTGCCAAAGATAAATGGTTAACAGTATGTGCCCCTATAGATACCAGTGGATCTTGCGATAGTTTGATAATCTGATCCCAATTCAACGCCATATCCTTTACATATGAATGCAGATCAATGTTAAATGCTTTAAAAAATGAAACTAATTCTTGTTTATCCATTTTCAACATCTCTGTACGTATCTCATAAAACGCCATTTCTTTTTGATATAATGTTTTACAAGAAATACGATCTAGAAATGGATAATCTTTATGTTTTAATGTATCATTATTCAACAACAGATCTTCTAAAGCATACCACCAAAGTAGAATACAATTATTAGGAAAACATATCGTAATATAAATGGTAAATGGAATATCATTCTTTTTAAAAATAGGGTATGCATAATTATAATTGTCAGAATACCCATCATCTAATGTAAATACAACAAATTTATTAGGTAAGTTGCTATTTATCAACCCTTCATAAAGGTTATCAAGAGAAATTATATTATATAACTTCTTTTTATAAAATTGAATTAATTTTTCTAGATGTTCAGTTGTAATTTCTAATGATTGATGATTATGTATTCTATTTTCATTTAATGAAGGCAATACTCTATGTAACATTAATATATGTCCATTCCCTCCATATAACCCTTTTGTAATTTTCCTTATACCAGAGTATTCAATAACGGGAGAAGCTATCTTCGCCAAATTCTTAATTAAGAAATTATTCATTAACTTAAACAAATTAGGTATGATATCTTTATCTAAAACAAAATACTAATGCAACAATTCTTGATAAAGTTCTTTTGTTTTATTCCCCATACTTTCTATACTGAAATTTTCTTTGATTTGAAGTTGTGCTTTTTTTGAAAATGAAGCTCTTAATTCATGAGACCCAATCAACTTCATCAATGCTGAATTAAAAGCTGTTTTTGACATCGGTTCAATTAATAATCCATTTTCATTATTTATTATTAACTCATCTGTCCCTCCTCCTTTTGTTGCTATCACACTCTTACCCAATGCCATATATTCAATTAAAGAATTAGATATGCCTTCAAGATGATTATTTGAATTAGTTAATAAAACTCCAATATCAAGAATATTAATTAAAGACTCTACATTATTAACATTTCCGGTAAAAACTATTCGATCATTTTCTTTATACTCCTGTTCATAATCTTTTTTTGATTCCCCATCTCCAATTGCAAGAAATGTAACATCTTCATTTATTTTACAAATTTCGTTGGCTACTTCCAAAAAATTAGAATAATCCTTTCTGGGATGAAACGCTGCAACCATTCCAATAACTATTGATGTTTTTATTGAATATTTTGAACGTATTTCATCAACATCTTCTAAATTTGCTAAACGAATAAAGTTAAAACCATTATGAATTACTTTACCTCGATCTAATGGTGCTTCATAAGCCTTTAGACCAGCATATGAATTTGATAATACAATATTTGAAAAAGGGAACGTTATCTTAGCTCTTAACCATTCTGATCCATATTTTTTACATTTAGCATTGGTTACCATAGCATTTACAAATGCAATTTTTTTTAAATGAGCAATTAAAAAGGTATAAATAGAAGGCATTGATCCCCAGCTATGAATTACTTGAGGATTAAACTCATTAATAATTTTTAAAATCCTAACAAAAACAAATGGATCTTTTTTAATCTTTCTCTTTAAAACAACAAGTTCCGTATGCTGCAAACCATATACTTCCGGATAATCAATTTTATCTCTTAAGATAACTAATTTAGTTTTTATATTATTTTCTTTATCAAAATACCTAAGAAGTTCCATCAGCCGTCTCTCCTTTCCTCCTTTCATTAGGTTATCTGTAATTATAAAAACTCTCATTTTTATTTATTGTTATTGAGTATAAAATCTGACAATGAGTCAGAATACGATTTATAATCAAAATATTTTTTTCCTGCTTTATATGAATTTTCTCCAACAAGGTTTGCCAAATCACTATTTTTATATACATGTAGCATCATATTACTGTATAATGTAATATCATAATCTTTACAATAAAAAGCAGAATCATCATTTAGATAATTTATTATTTCTCCAAAGGGAGTTGTAATTATTGGTCTTTTTGAGGCACAATATTCAGCTATTTTTTGAGGAAATCTTGCTATGTCTTGCTTTGTATTTCTTAGCGGAATTAACAATGCATAAGCGCTTTTATATGCCTGAATTAATTCTTCATTTGTTAATCCTGTTTGTATTATAATCCTATCTTCCATATTATCAGATGCAATTCTCTTTTGATAATCATCGATCTCTTCTACACTACCATTTATAATGAGTTGCAATTTGACGTCTTTGACCTCTTGTTCTATCAATTTGAATGAATCAATGATAAAATCAATTATCTCAGTATATCCAACAGATCCGCAAAAAAGAAAGCATCTATGGTTACTTGTTAATATTGGAACATTATCATAAGCCTCAAAATCAACTATTGGAGGAATTATAAAACAAGGCTTATGCGGATAATTTTTTCTTACCTGATTAATCAATTCCTGACTTATTGTAATAATCCCGGAAAAATGTTTAAATGAATTCTTATCCAGCCATTCATCATTAATTTTATCAAAATAAGATTTAGACATAGTAAAAGATGATCTTAATTCAAAATATACCAAATACACTGGGATTTTAAATAATCTTGAAAAAAGAGACCAAAATTTAACATATAAATACTTATAAGAGTATAGTATTATGGCATCTACTTTCCTAATTCGAAGAACAATCCAAACAAATTCTCTAATAAAACCAAATGCTTTAGCGTAAATTTTTAAAATTCTACTATTAGGAGAAAACACATATGGTGAAGTAGTAAAATAATTAACACCATGCATATCGCCTTTTTTAGTAAGCAAATAGTTTAAATCATTCTTTTTAAGAAAGGTATGACTAATTACTGTAAAAGAAATATCATCTCTTACTACAGCTCTTGCCATTAACATTAATTTCTGGACAGAAGCTGTTCCATATGGAAATCCACATAAACCGAGTGAATATATATTACGTTTTTTATTAGACATATCTATTTATTCTATAGAAATTGCATTTACTACTTAACTCCATTTAATTTGACTAGTGAATTAACATTATTATCTGTATTTATAATAAGTAAGTAAGTATACCACGTAAAATAATGGAATAAATGGCATTACTATAAGTTTAAGTTTAACTCCCAATATTTTATTATAAATTGAAAGAGAAGTATTCTTTTCTAGCCAACCATTTCTAAACATGTTTAAAACATCCTTTAAAAACAACTTTATGTTACCTGTTTTTAGTATGTATTTATAATTTGCATTTATGTGCCATGTTAAATAATGATAGAGCGTTTTTGAACTTAGAGCAGGATTTTTTTTTGATTTCTGAATAATTGAAGTAGAGTCATTAGTATAATAGTTTCTAAGAGCAACATTATGACAAGCCACCTTATATCCCTCATTTGCGATTGAGAACCAAACATAACTTAAAATATAAGATCCTCTGCTTGATTTTAAATCGGGGAATGGGTATTTCTTCAATACTTCAGTCCTAATCATACCCCATTTTTCACCTACTATCTTATGTTTATATTTAAGCTCTAAATTGTTACTTATTAATGGATCTTGAGGGAATTTATTTCCTACAATCTCTTTTGTATAGGGGTCCCTGCACAAAACATTTATTCCACTGTAGTTATTTCTTTCATCTTCTGGGATTTCATTCCAAAGTCTCAAAAAAGTCTCTAACGTTTCAGGTAAAAAACTATCATCTGCATCTGCTGGCAAAAAGAATTTTCCCTTTGCATGTTCCAATGCCAAATTCCAGGCTAAATGTTTGCCCTTATTTTTTTCATGTTTGAGCACCGTAACATTTAAATCCGTATTGTGTAATAGTTCTTTTAATTTATTTTGCAGATCATCAGGAGAAGCATCATCAACAATTATCCATTCAAAATCCTTAACGGTTTGTTTTATAACACTTTCATACACTCTATGTATAGTTTTTTCGCATTTAAAAGCAGGTGTAAATATTGTAAATGTGTATTTATGTTGGTGCATAATTCAAGTTTTACATTGTTTACAATACATTTATAGTGACAATAATTAATTCAATTCTTTGATATTAAATAATCGATATTATTATTGAATTAAACATATATTCTTGATTCTATATATTCCAATAATGCCGATCAACTTCTTCCTGATATTTTCGCCCTAAGTTTTTATTTGGAACTCCCACAGCAATATCATTATCAGGAACATCAGATGTTACAACACAGTTTGCTCCAACAACTGAATTATTTCCTATACAGACTCCACCAACGATGATAGCACCAGGTGTAAACCTTACATTATCACCAACAACAGGAGCTTTACCTTTTTCATTACTAAAAGTAAGATTATGCATAAGTGTAACATTATTACCTAACACAGTTTTAGAATTTACAACCAAACCATAACCATGATTAATTTTACACCCATAGCCAATTTTTACACTAACAGGTAATTCTACGCCACAAGATTTACAAATACTCTTATATTTTCTATGTGCAACAAAAGAAATAAAAAACACCTTGTTATGTATTAAATAACGGGCTAACCTATTCCAAAACATCAATCTATACAATCGAAAACTTAAATATGTTTTGATAAAAGATTTAAAGCTAATACTCCCATTATATCTGTATAAATCACTTTTAATATAATTAATAAGCTTTTCCATATTTACTATACGATAAATAGGTTAAGTTCTAAATCCCAATAAACTTATTGTTGGGAATCTTAAATTCCCTTTCTTTTACAACTGTTTTATTACTTTACATGGACTTCCTGTTGCAATAACATTAGCAGGTATACTTCTGGTTACAACACTATTTGCTCCTATAAGAGAATTCTCACCAATAGTAACTCCTTTTAAAATTACTGAATTCATACCGATCCAAACATTATCTTTTATTATAACTTTTTTTGGGGGGCCACTTCTAAAATCCTTTCCATGAAAGTCCGTATCTGTAATTATTGCATTTGCTCCACATAATAAATTATTTCCAATTTCAACGCCAACTTCAGCAATTATGGAGTTACCACTAAAACCACAGTTATTACCTATGTCAATCTTTACATTATCACCTAAAACACTTATCATACATGGATGATTTAATCCAAGCGCATTACTTCCATAACGAGATCTAAAACGACAATTATTCCCTATTATCAACTCTCCCGTTCCTCTAATATTAAATTTTGGAGAACCATAAAACTTTGTCTTTTTACCAAGTTTAATCCCATAACATCGATAGTGAAACCTTAAGAAAACATTAAGTAGTCCACCTATTGTAGTATCCTTATAATAGATTAATTTATTTATGATTATTCTATAAAAATTCAACATTAATTTCCTTTTAATTTATGATAATCATTCCTTATTTCTAGATATGCCAAACTTATATCGTTTGCAATTAATTTAGGATCATGTCTTTTTAAAGCTGTCTTTTTTGCATTACTTCCTATATCAAGAGCCAATTGTTCATTAATAAATAATTCATTGATAGTAGAAGCCATAATCCAGGGATCGCCATCTTGAATTAAAATACCATCTTTATATTGTGAAATATAACTTCCTGTTCCTCCAACATTTGTTGCAATGCAAGGCATACCAATCAGCATGGCTTCCGCTAAACCATTCGGACTATTTTCTATACGTGATGCTTGAATATATATATCTGATTGACAAAGTAATAATGACAACTCCTGTTCTTTAAGTGAACCAACTAATTCTACACAATCTTTAACATATTGGAATTCCTTTTTATACATATTAACCAGAATGCTATTGCTTGATGAACCTGCAATTTTCCACTTAAAATTGACATTTTGATCTTTTAAGATTTTTGCAGCTTCTAAAACTGTCTCAAATCCTTTATAAACGTTATCTCTGATGGTTGTTACTAATAAAATGGAATTTGAATTATCTCTCTTTTTATTCCAATTTATTTCATAGAAGTGGTCTCTTATTACTCTGTTTATCACAAAATATTTCGACTTAGGATTTATTAATCTTGTTATATTTTTATCCCAAAACGTTCGCCCAAAAAAATAATTGATACTACTAATCATTTTTAACTCCCTTTTGCTCCTTAATTTATAATATTCATAATATTTAAAAAGACTTCTTGGAATCTTAACCTTTGCCTGCCTTACAACATCAATGCCACTGAAAAACTTGTATTGATAAACACTTAGCAATCCTTGAATCGACATTACGACAGGAACATCTACATGTTGAGCTACTAATCCATAATTTTTTTCACTTCCATGAATATGAATAACATCTGGTTGTACTTTTTCAATTATATCGATATATCTTTTTAATTGAAAATCATCATTTTCCTGTTCATATTTTTTTACGAATAACTTCCTTTTGATTCTATTAGCTTTTAATGATTTCACTGAGTAATAATTTGTTCCATCAATGCAAAATTCCTCATCATTGTCTCCATTAAACACAACAGAAAGCTTAACGTTATTAGAATATTGTTTGATCGCTTTCTCCAACGACATTATCCAACCTCCCCCAAAAATTTTCTTCTTTAACTTTGATGCAGCTAAAGAAGGAGTGTTTGTAAACCAAAGAACCTTTATATCATCCATTTTATTATTCTTTTCTAACACACTTCTTTTTAATAATTTTTTTTAAATGAAATGGACCTATTATTGGCCCATACCAATTAGTTAAAATAGTACATAGTATTATACTCTCAATCCCCCACTTCAAGTATTGTACAAAAAATAAGACTAATGGTATATAAATCAATGAACATATTACTGATAATATCATTTGTATTTTCACTTCCCCTATTCCATTTGCTAATGAAGAATATATTCCTCCATACGATAAAGTGATATTATAAATTAACATTAAGACAGATAGTTGGAATGGAATATGGATTGAATCCCCAACCCAAATTTTATATATATAACTTGAGATAGCCAATAAAAAAAAACCAAATACACTTATAATAATAACGCCTCGATTTAGTTTTCGAATTAACGATTTTATCCAATTGATATCATTTAAAGTCCACGCCTCAGTAAAAGCAGACCACATAGGGGTTAAAACAATACTAAAAACCATATTAATTACTCCAAAATATTTAAATGCAATTGTATATGGTGTTACTTGTGCTGGTCCAAAAAGTTGAGTAATTAATATATTAGCAGACTGATATCTTATTATCCGCCCAAATGATATTAAAAAAAAATTAATACCAAGTGATAATATTTGTCGTGCATACTTTAAATCAACATAATTAAATTTCGGCCTAATATCTTTGTAATCATTTAGAAAAAAATAAATAGTTGACCCTAATAAGATTAATAACGGCACAATAGATTGTACTAACGCAAGTGCCATTAATGTACCTGATCCCAACTTTGAAAGAACAAAAATTATAATTAATACAATAAAATTTCCAATTGGACCATATGATATTGCCAATGCTGATCTCTGATAAGCATATAAAATATTTGTAAATAACTGTAAAAAGAACCGTATAAAAAATGATGAGAATACTATTAATACGATTGGTGAAAGATCACTAACTGTATTTACGTCTGTATTTAATATCTTATACCAATTTAGAAAAGGGTGTATAATTAAATAAACACAAAGCATAATTGCTAAAATAACCCCCAAAATTGCATAAGAAGTACTCACATACTTTCTGGCTAAGACCAAATCATTATTTGAAATAGCTTCTGTTAGTTTATTTCTAAGTCCCTTACCTAAACCAACATCCATAAAACTAATCCAAACAAATAGAGAACTCATTGTTAACCAAATTCCATAGCGAGTCTGATCCAGATAATTAAGAGTAATGCTTATTAGCAGAAAACCATTAACAATGCTTAACCCTTTAACACCAAAAGAGGCAATAATATTTTTTTTTGCCACAACAGAACGCTCATGGCCTTTAAAAATCGAACTAATAAATTTGTTATTTTTAAATTTTTCAGTCCAATTTTTCATATTCAACTTTTGTATTATTTATTAATTCTTTATTAAAAATTAAAACCAATAAAATTCCCATATTAAAAATATCAAAAAACACGATAGTCAAATTGGACATAAGAAACATTGACCACCCCAGCAATGCTCCATAAATTTTTGTTTTCCTGGCATCTCTATATAAACTAAGTGTTAGTAAAATAAGAAAAAGCATATATATCCCCCCCCCTATATAACCATAATAATAAAACAAAGAAAGATAACCAACGTGAATCTGAGACGATCTGCCATGTAATGCTCTAACTAATTCAACATCTCTACTTTCATTTTGTCCTTTAACTCTAATACCGTGTAAATTACCTTTCCCCCAAACCTTATTTTTATAAAATAATTTATCAAATATCTTAACTGCCAACAACCTGGTTCCTGCACCAGAACTTTGAAATGATCTGTTTTTTTCAAGCAAGCGCTCATTTACAAACTTCTCAGTATCAAAGCCAATAATCGGAGCAGCTATAAGGAATCCTCCGATAATCAAACTTACAATTAAAGTTAATCGCATCACTGTCTTAATATTAATTTTCACATTTAAGGGAATTAATACTAAAACCATAAAAAAATTCAAGAGGATAAATCTTGATTTATTCAACAATGCACATACAAAACCATAAAAGAGCAATAAATAAGCATTCTTGCTTGATTTTTTAAGTTCCAGATCAACCAGTACCGCTAAAATTGGAAAAAAGCTCAAACCAAAATATGTTATTCTCTCTCCCCAAGTATATATAGATTCTAACCTAACCCCTTCAATTCCACTATTTAAATCTGTATCTACATGGGTTTTAGCTAAAAACGAAGGAGAAATAGCTTGCTGTAATAGTTGGACAATAAAAGCCAATAGTATTATCCAAAAACTTATTTTAATTAGATACCTATATTGCTTTTTCTCTAAATCTACATTCTCAATAATGATTAATGCAAGGAATCCTGCTACACCAAGATGTTTTCGGAAAAACTCATTATTAAGCTGTATTCCTACCAAATAATAATCAGAAATAATAGTATACGTTACAAATAACCCATAAACCCATGCATAATGTGGAACTTTAAGCAACCCTCGCTGATACCACAGTAACATAAAGGTTAAAAGTGTAGGAACAAGAAATGCAGGTCCTATTCCTTTACCTATAGCTTTTTCAACCAACATAGAATATATTGGTGCGATAGCTAATAAAACATAAAAATAAAACGCAACTGTTTCAGGAATTGATTTTTTCTTTAACATATGTTGCTATTATTGTTTACCCAAAATAAAAGTTGTTATATTTTACTATTTCCTATCATCATAATAGCCATAACCATCCTTTTTAAGTTTTGCAATATCATTCAACACAACGCAAGACTTAATTCCTTTATTAATTAGATCCTGTTGTAACGTTTTAAATTCAGATTTAGGTGAAATTTTCATTCTTAGAATCATTATACTTAAATCACAATGATTTATAAGATGATACCCATCTGATATTAATCCAATTGGAGAAGTATCAACTAATATATAGTCATATTTTTCCTTTAGTTTTTCAAACAGAACTGTAGTTTGATCTGATGAAATTAATTCACTTGGATTGGGAGCCAATTCTCCAGATAGTATTACATCTAAATTCTTATTTTTTGTATGCCCAACAACATCTTCAATAGAAGCTTGTTGGCTAATAAATTCGGTTAAACCAGCCTTAGTAGTATGTTCTATATAATCAGCTAAGTAATTGCTAAACTGATTCTTTCTTAAGTCAAAAGCAAGTAAAATAGTTTTATAACCAGAATTGGCAAACGTAATAGCACTATTTAATGCAACAAATGATTTCCCCTCTCCTCCAACAGAAGAACTAACAAGAATTGTTTTACAACTGGTATCTTTAAAAAAGTATTTAAGACTAACATTTAGATGTCTAAAATTTTCAGAAACCTGTGTTTGAGGATATCTCTCAACAACATTTTCACATCCTTTATTATTATTTGAAATCTTACATAATACAGGTAATTCAATATTACTCTCTGCTTCAGGTACAGTTGAAAATGTAGTTTGCGTTAGCTCTTTAATTCGAATAAAAATAGCAGGAATAAATAAGCCAAGAAAAAGAGCAATCATATAATTTAATGTCTTTTTCGGAGAAATTGGTCCAGATCCAACAACAACAGACGGCTCAATTATCTCTGTATCTGGCTGATAAGACGCTTTAGCTATTTCTGCTTCTGCCCTTTTTTCAAGCAAATATGTATATATTGCGTCATTGACGTTAAATTTTCTTTCAATACCGATTAAAGTTCTTTGGGTAGCAGGGAGTTTTCGTATTTCACTATTCAATCTACTTATCCTTGAATTCAGATCCGCTAATTTTATAGCATTTGTTTCTTCATAATATGAAATATTTTCAGAAACCATCTTCCTAAGATTTTCTATTCGAATATTTATTTTTTTCAAATAAGGACTTTTCCCTTGATTATTCTCGATAAAACTAACACGTTCACTATTAAGTCTAATAAGCTCTTCAATTAAATTATTAAGCATAGGATCATTAATACCCATGGCGGAGGGAGCTATTAATTCATTAAATTCCTTATTCTGATTAAAGTAGTTCTTAACATATACATAATATTCTGTATTTACATTTAGAATTGCTTTTTGACTTTCTAATTCCCTCATTTCTTCAATAAATTGCCCTGACTGCATTGATATATCCGTAACTTCATTTCTGGTTTTAAACGATTGTAAATTTTGCTCTGCTCTAGCAAGTGAATCGCCTATAATTTCTAACTGATCATTAATATACTCAATCGTACGCACTGAAGTATGCCTTTTTCTTTCAAGCTCTCGATTTACGTAAGTATCAGTAAGGGTATTCAAAAAATCGATAGCCTTTACTGGATTTTCAGTCTGTAATTTAATTTCTGCAACTGTAGCTTCTAAATCAGGAGGTATTACTTCTAACTTTCGTTTATAATTTCTTACTAAAGCTCCGTTTGTATTTATATAAAAAGAGTACTTTTTATCTTTAATTTCATCGAAATCAACACTTGAGTTTAATAAAATTTTAAATCTCATATGATCGGAATATATATATTTATCAAAATCTACTTTTTCCTTAAACTGTAACTCAGATACTCTTTGAACAACATTTCCTGAAACAAAACTATAAATACCGACATCCTCCTGATCCATAGTAATTTCACAAGTTGAATTATCAATAATTTTAATATAAAAGGTTGCACTAATAGGTTGTTGATAATTTTTATCCAATATTATTATAAAAGGAGAAGATTTATATAATTCACGTTTAGATAACAATTCATGCTCAAAATAAGAAATTTGAAAATCAAGTTTCTCAATTGTTTCACTAATCAAAGGTGTTGATTTTAAAGCCAACAATTCATTAGCAAAACTTTTATTATTTGAAATAAATCCAAATTCATTTAATAATTGAGCTGAGGCATCTGCTAATCCACCACTTTCTTCATTAATTACAACGGATGTTGATACTTCGTATACCTTAACGCTATATTTATTATATGCATATGCAAAAGCTAATGATACAAATGAACAAAGAGCAATAACAAACCAATGCTTTTTTATAAAACGAATAAAATAGTTAACATCTAATGTTTCATGAGTAGGGCTAATCTTCTTCATAAAGATAATTTGTCAATTATTAATTTTGGATTGCATTATACACTAAAAGTGCAGTAGTAATAGTAGAGAATATCAAAGATATAGGCGTTGAGATAACTGGCCACTTGGAGGAACTTCTAGGTTTTACATATATAACATCCCCTGATTGTAAATAATAACAATAATTAAAAACCATATTATCATCAGTAAGGTCAATTTCGTACTTATTTACCTTATTATTAGCATCGTTTCTTATCAAAAGAACCTCTTTTCGATTACCATGAATTGTTAAATCCCTAGCCATTGCAATAGCCTCAAGAATGGTGACTTGATCTTTTGAGAATGTATAATATCCGGGTATATTTACTTCTCCCAGAACGGATATTTTTTTAAAGGCGAACTTAATTCTAACATTAGGTTGATCAAAATAAGAGGTTAAAATCCCTCGCATTTTTTCCATGGACTCATCAAGAGTTAATCCTTCCAAATTTACTTTTCCAATTACCGGGAAATAAATAAATCCATCTACATCAACGGTATATGTCCTTGCCGTTAATGCCAGCTCATTACTTGCTTGCATTGAAGCACCACTTGTTTGACTATTAAAATAATTAAAGGATACATCATCAAAACTTGACACAGTAATTAAAAGCTCATCATTTGCTCTAATTACATGTTTTTCTGCACTTTGATAGATATTATTATTTTCTTCCGAAAATTTCCAACCTTTAATCGCCGCTGACGATTGTAAATACTCTAATTTTCGTTGTGGAATACAAGATCCCAATAATACAACACTAACCAAAAATATAAGAATTCTCATATAACATTCTATTTCAAACAATTAAAAATTCACGGCTTCGCCCTCTCAGTCACATCAATAATAAAATTGAAAATACTGATTTAATATGTATTATAAATTATACATTCCTTATTTCTCGTCCTAATAATAAATGATTAATGTATTATAATATTTGTTGAATGGCAACTTAGTTAAGATTAAAAGGAAATTACAGAATCATTAATAATTATTTACTCATAATATCCCTTTTGAATTCTGAGTAAAAAAACTAAAACTATAATAAACACCTAATTAGAGTATTAGAAGATAACCAATACTCCATATAAATTTAAAGATTATAAAAAGGCATATATCATATTAACATTAACTTAATTAACTCACTCATCATTTCGTATTCTCAAATACAGTATTACTTCTGATAATAAAATATCACTTACTTTATCATTAACATAATTTTTTGAATTCTAATTTTTAAACCAACACATTAACCCTATTCATCAAAAAAAATCAACCTTTCCCAACAAATTATTTTCAATACTTAATTCTTAATTTACTTTTGCGTGTTATGAGTTTAATTTTTATACATCATGAGTCCAAATTGCCTTATAATATCTGAAGATATAGTCTTCACTTCCATCATTCAAAGATTTATCCTAAACACATATAAACATCCAACTATAAATAAATGTACATCCTTCGGATCTTTAAAAAGAATTGAAGAAAATGAAAATTACGATGTGATCTTACTTGACAACTCTATTACAGGAGCTGCCAACTATGAAGTTATTACTTTTTTAAGATTAAACAGGAATATAACTACTCCTGTAATCTACTTTAGTAATATGGAAATAGACTTAAATATAGCCAGAAAGAAGGGAGCCAATGCATTTTTCAAAAAACCTTTTAAGCCATCAGAGGTTATAGATGAAATAGAAAAAATTTTAAATAATTAACCCCACTCACTAATTATTCATAATGTTAAGAACACTATATATATTCATATTAATAATCTCATCCTTCAATATTGTTGCACAAACAAATATTGATTCTTTATTTTCAGTGGCTATAAAGAATTCTCAAGAGAAGAATTACGAATTAGCTATTGAAAAGGCAAAGCTTGTTGTTGATTTAGACTCAAGCAGAAATGACGTAAGATTATTTATCGCCAATGTCTATGCCTGGAACAAAGATTATGATTTATCTAAAAAGCATATTTCACAGGTATATAATAATAATCCTATTAATAGTGAGCTCTATGATACCTGGTTAAATGTTTTATTATGGAATAAAGAATATAGTGACTTACTAAAAACCATCGATATAGCACAAAACAATGATTATAATAATCAATATAACATTACCTTAAAAAAAGCATTAGCCTATCAGGGACTTAAACAATACAATGCCGGTATTAATTATTTAAATCAAAATTCATCGTTATTAGATTCTGCAGCAATAAACTATATCTATCTTGAACTTAAAAAATCATCTAGTAAAAACACGATTACAGGTTATTATGCGATTGACTTTTTTGACAAAAATAATCCAACACCACAACATTTGGCATATGTAGATTATAGTCTCAATGCAAATAGAAATATCTTTATTTTCAGATTAAATTATGCAAACAGGTTCAATTTGGAAGACCTCCAACCAGAAATGGATCTATATCACATTTTTAAGAATAACCATTACTTATATGCTAATTATGGTTTTGGAATAAAAAATAAGCTTTTTCCACAGCATAGATTTGGTCTTGAATATTTCTTTCCCTTTGGGAACGTTTATGAAGCAAGCTTGGGAGCAAAATATTTTATATATCAAAACAGCAACGCAACGGTTCTTACAGGTCATATTGGAAAATATTTATCTAATACCTGGTTATCATTAAGGCCTTATTATACGCTAAAAGAAGGATCCAATTCTTTTGCTGCAATATTCAATGCAAGAATGTATGCTAAAAATCAGATTAGTTATACTGGCGTAGAATTGGGGTATGGTAACTCTCCCGATGATAGATTTGTATATTCTCAACCCGGTGAAACCATCTGGTTAAGTGCATATAAAATAAAGCTCGAAAGAAATATTGCTATTAAACTTTCTAATGAACTCAGGGTAGGAGTTGGATATGTTTATGAAGAAATAAGTAAAGACTCCTTCAGAAACAGATATTTATTTGAAATTATTTTTAAACATAGGTTTTAATATGAATATCATATACTATCACAAACTAAGACGATTCCTTAAGAGGTTTCTACAGGTATTGGCGATATCATTACCTATAGTTGGAATATATTTTTTATTTCAAACCAATATTAATTTTGGAGATTTTGAGTTCATAAATCCTGTATATCCAAGGTTTAAATGGTGGCAATGTCTTGTTGTATATCTAATTATAATAAACATCTTAGGAATATTTATCTTCATTATTCTAAGTTTATATTTTACTTCACAACGATCTAAACACGAGAACATATTACCCAGACTATCAAATACCTTCGTTAATTTAATTGTCGAATATTTGTACTCTGAGAAGTATAACATTGAAAAAGAAAAAGAAGCTTTTTATAGAAAAATTAATTTTTTCGCTAAAAACAAACTATATATTGAAGCTCTATTTACTTCAATAACAAAAATACAAGAAACAGTAGCTATAAATCACAGTGATGACTTTAAGGAGCTTCTTAATAAAACAGAACTTAATGATCAAATTGATAAGTTTTTATACTCCTATAATCTAAGCGACAGAATACTTGCCATGAGAATCATTTCTTACTTACGAATTAGAAATGATAAATATAAAGATAAGATTTATGAATACTCTGATTCAAAAAATTACGCTTTACGAACAGAAGCTTATGGAGCTTTAATTCGTTTAATGGAAGGAGACAACCAACTTGCTGAATTCATCGGAAGCAAATATAACCTCTCTTTATTTGACATTAATATTATTGTTAATGCCGTAATAAAGAATCACAAAATGAATATCAATTATATTGATTTCCTTTCTTCAGATTTAAACAGGAAGATAATTGTTGGATTAATGCTTTCAGGATATCGCTATCGTAAAGGATCAAGAAGTCTTATCCTAATTCTGAACTTTATCGGCAATCAGGATCCGTTACTAAATGAATTAGCATGGAGTTCATTCTTAAAACTTGTACCTAAAGATGAAGGTGTTGATATTATACTTGATAGATTTGAACAGGAAACGGATGAAATTAAGGTAATGATATTAAAGAATTCGCATCAAACAGAAAGTGAGCGATTCTATAAGTTTTTACAGGATATTGTATTCTCAAATCAATTATTGGTTAAAATCGAGGCTATTAAGATTCTGTTCAATGAAAAATTTGAGTTTGTTGCACCATTTGTAAAATCAGAAAACGAAGCTGTATTAATGGCTTTACATGAAGTTTCTGATCTAAATATAAATTAATAATACAATATGGATTCACTTAGTACTGTTCACTATATATTTAATTTATTCTTTTTAATATTCGGCTCTACGTTATTTATTTCGTATATCGTAATTGGAGTATTATCAAGCTTTGAACTTAGTTTTTATGCAAAAAGAAATAAGTATTTTAATTTCAATAACGTTTCTGAATATAAACTACTTCCTTCAATTGCAATAATTGCACCTTGTTACAATGAAGAAAAGAGTATTGTCCAAAACATAAGAAGCCTCCTTTCTTTACAATATCCCGATGTAGAAGTAATTATCATAAATGATGGGAGCTCTGATAGCAGTTTAAAATTAATGATTGATCATTATGAACTGGTAAAAGTTAATTATGCATTTGAACAAAAATTAGAGACTTCAAAAATTACTGCAATTTATAAATCAACAAATGTTGCTTATTCCAACTTAATTGTCATTGACAAAGAAAATGGAGGTAAAGGAGATGCGTTAAATGCAGGAATAAATGTTGCAAGATCTGAACTGTTTTTAGGAATCGATGTCGACTGTATAATTGAACCGGATGCGATTTATAGAATGGTAAAACCATTCCTTGAAGAAGAGGAAAATAAAAGAGTGATTGCCTCAGGTGGGGTAATCAGAGTTGCAAATGCATGTAAAATTGAAGAAGGTAGAATTGTAAAAGTCAACTTCCCAAAAAACCTATGGGCACAATTTCAAATACTTGAATATTTCAGAGCATTTGTATTAAGTAGAATGGCTTGGAGTAAGATCAACGGTTTACTAATTATTTCCGGAGCATTTGGTCTCTTTGATCGAAGAATCGTTGTTAATTGTGGTGGCTACGACAGATACACGGTTGGAGAAGATCTTGAGCTTGTTATGCGAATGAGAAATTACATGCATTCGGTAGAGAAAAAACCATACAAAGTGGCATTTATACCTGATCCATTGTGTTGGACTGAAGTACCTTCGTCTTTTAAGACTTTAGCTCGTCAAAGAAATAGATGGACCAGAGGTTTAATTGATTCTCTTTTTAAACATAAAAGGATGTTTGCCAATCCTAAATATGGTAGAATTGGAATGATCGCCTATCCTTATTGGGTATTGTTCGAGTGGTTAGGACCAATTTTTGAATTTGTTGGTATAACTTACTTTATTATAATGCTTTGGATAGGGAAAATCAATATGTATTATTTCATTCTATTTTCAATATTTACATTCTCGTTTTCTCTTTTATATTCTTCATTTGCCATATTTTACGAAAAATATATTTTTGGTCGATACAGGGGTAATCTGTTTATGTTAAAAATTATCCTTATCTCTATTCTTGAAATGTTTTTTTATCATCCACTGAACTTATTCTTCTCTTTATCTGGAAATTTTGATTTCTTTTTTAGAAACAAACAAAAAGGGTGGGGTAAGATGAAACGAAAAGGTTTTAATTCATAAAAAAATTTATGACAGAAGAAAGAATAAATAGATCTCAAATTTGGTTCAATAATGCATTTAATATTGAAACTATAGATCAGTTTAATACTGATTTTATAGATCTATTGTATACTGTTGAAGACATTGCCAAATACAGTGATGAAACTTCAATACTTCCTGTTATTAACCAACTTGAAGACCACTGTCAAAAATTAAAACAAGAAGAAGAATTAATAATTCAATCAGGAATTCAAAATAATGACCATCATTTTTCGCAACATAGATTATTTGAATTAAGAATAAAGCAGTTCAAACAGGAATATTATTATAACAATCCTTATATAGCTTCCAGTCTATTAAGTTTCTTAAAAAAATGGTTAATTTCTCATATTGTTAAAGAAGATAATAAATACAGACTTAAAATTTATGATTATCTAAATATAAAACACAAACACACCAGTAACATCTGGTATTCAGATAAGACATTAAATATAAGTCCAATTGACACACACCACAATAAATTTTTAGAAATTTTATACGATACGGAAAAAGCAGCTAAAGAAAACGACAAACACACAACTGCTTCAATATTAACAAGACTGAAAGATTACATTTCTAATGACCTATCAGAGGAAGAAGAATTACTTAAACATAGTAATTACAAAGATATCAATCATCATATATCTCAACACCAGATATTAAAAACTTATGCAGAGAAATGGGAAAAAGAATTTAACTATAATAATCCATATCTGGCATCCAACATTCTTCAATTTCTAAAGAAATGGTTAATATCTCATATTTTAGTTGAAGATAAAAAATTTAGAGTTAAAGTTTATGAGTATTTAAATATAAAATATCACCTAACCAGCAACATATGGTTGGGAAACACAGCTCTAAAAATAAAATCTATATATAAAAACCACCATATATTTTTAGATATTTTATATGATACAGAAAAAACGGCTAAAGAAAACAATAAGGAATTTATATCTTTTATTTTAGAGAGATTAAAATCATACATCTCTAAAGAACTTAAAGAGGAGGAGGAATTACTTAAACTTGCTGGATATAAAAACTTAAAGTATCATATTTCACAACACAAATTACTAAAAACATATATAGAAAATTGGGAGAAGGAATTAAGTTATAACAACCAATTTATTGCAAGCAATATTCTTCATGTTTTAAAGAAATGGTTAATATCACACATCTTAAAAGAGGATGAAGAGTATAGAGAATTTGTTTTTGAATATTTACAAAGATATAGTGCATAAAGAATTGAAAAAAAATAAGAATACGGACATTCAAAATAACTGTTTAAATCGTTATTTGAAGATATTGTCACTTATCATTGCCTGTATTTTATTTAATGTTGATATATACTCTCAAGAATCAATGGATACTTTTTACCTTTCTGGAATAAAATGGAAAAAAAGAATTTCCGAACATAATTCAGGTCCAGGTAATAACACATTTGGTTTACATGAACGCAATGTCTACTTGGATAAAGATGAAAACATAAATTTAAAAATTAAGAAAACTGGAAGTACATACTCCTGCGCTGAAATTTATTCTGACTCATTTTTCGGAAAAGGAAAATATGAGATTACGATTGCAACGAATACAAAACGATTTTCTCCACAGATGGTACTTGGAATTTTTTTATATGACCAAACTGCTTCTCCTCATTTCAATGAAATAGATATAGAATATGCCCAATGGGGCAATAAAAATATTGAAAATGCGCAATACGCTATTCATACAAATAATAACATAGAAGTATCGCGTTTCTTCATCCCAAAGAAAAAAATATTATCAAAACACATAATTGATATTTCAAATCAAGACATCATTATTAAAACCTCAATATATAATAAACAGAATAATGAATTTGAACTATTTGAAGAAAAAACATTCGTAAATCCTCAAGAGTTTGATTATAGAAATACCAGATTTCATTTTAATTTATGGTTAACAGACACTCCTGAAAAGAATGCAGGTAAGAATCCTAAAGTAAAAATAAAATCATTTAAATACACCCCCATTAATAAATAACAAGATTTATATATGAAACTTTTTTCACGAAACATACAGAGTAAACTTTTATATATTACAATTACCTTTTGCCTTTTTACATCAAGTGTATATGCATCTTTAAAAGAAACATGCCCTTTCTCAGTGAATTCAACTAACTTAACGGTTTGGAATGGGGAGGAATATATACCAATAAATATAAAAGGAATTAATCTGGGAGTTGCTTTACCCGGGAAATTTCCAAGTGAACTAACTCCGACTTATGAAATGTATTATAATTGGTTTGAAATGATTCGAGAAGCTGGTTTTAATACAATCAGATTATATACATTACATTATCCAAGGTTCTATAAGGCATTAAGAGATTACAATTTAGCAAACCCTCAATCTCCACTTCTTATTTTACATGGTGTTTGGCTTGAGGAAGAACTGGATGGGTATGATTCGGATTTATTTTATCTTGAAGATGTATTTACTCAAGAAATTCATGATAATATAAATTGTATACATGGGAATAACACAATTGACTTTAGGTATGGTAAAGCGTTTGGAACTTATGATACAGATATATCTCCTTGGGTGTTAGGTTATATTATTGGTAGAGAAGTTAGTCCAGATGAGATTCTAACTACAAATACAAATAATTCAGAATTAACTTCTTTTTCAGGACAGTATTTATCTATTGACAATGTCAATGCTTCAGAAGTATTTGTAACTTCTATGCTAGAAGAGGCGATTAGTTACGAACAAACAAATTATCAAACGCAGCGACCTGTAAGTTTTTCTAGTTGGCCTACTTTAGATCCTCTTGAACATCCGGGAGAAACAACAACTGATGAAGACATTGCCTCTTTAGAATTAGCTACGATGGATTTTTCTAATGCCCCTGCAGGATTCTTCATTAGCTACCACGCATATCCATATTACCCAGATTTCATAAGTAAAGAGGATACCTATACAAGCTATACAGATTACCTCGGACAAAACAGTTATTTAGGATATCTAACCAACTTAAAAGATCATTACGAAGGTATTCCATTAATTGTTGCTGAGTTTGGAGTTCCTTCAAGCTGGGGAGTAGCACATTATGCACAAAGTGGAATGAACCACGGAGGTTTTGATGAATGGGAACAAGGTGATAATAACATTCGTATGTATGGAAATATTATGGAAGCCGGTTGCGGTGGTGGAATTATGTTTGCCTGGATAGATGAATGGTTTAAAAGAACCTGGATAACAGATCCTATGGATTTTCTTATGGATCGACGAATAGTCTGGCAAAACATTACTGCTGCAGAACAAAATTTTGGATTAATTGGATTTAAAAAAACAGATGACAATTATAGTACATGGACTACAGACTGTTCTGATTGCTGGATTTCGGATCTTGAGGTTGATGCCAATTTTAAATTTTTAAAAACGCGTTTTAAAACTGAAGATGAATTTGGGCTGGATGATACATTATGGGTTGGAATTGACACTTATGATGCATCGTTGGGAGAATCTATATTACCTAACGGAAAGACCTTAAGTAACAGAGCGGAATTCGCACTTATGATTACGGCCTACAAAGCGGAGCTATATGTTACTGAAGCATATGATCTTTATGGGATTTGGTTTTATAATGTGGCTACAGAAAAGCAATTATTTCATTCTGTAGCATCAGACGGAGATTCATGGAATATAGTTAGATGGAAAAATAATGAAGCAGACAATAATGTTCAGTACATTGGGAGCATGCAGGTGAATCGATTAAACTTGCCTCAATCATCATTAGATGCTGTTAGAATATATGAAGACAGCATTGAAATAAGGTTACCATGGACCTTATTAAATTTTGTTGATCCTAGTACATTCAGAGTAATGAATGATGACCGATCAACATCAGATAGAGAACTTACAGTATCTGACGGTATTGCGATGTCCTTCTTTTATAATGATCAACAAGTCAATACTACCGAGAGATTTAAATGGACTGCATGGAATCATGCAGAAGATACTGAAGCATACACAAAAACATCTTACGAAGTAGTAAAAAATGAACTACAGTATTTTGAAGGTGCATTAGTTGCTTCTGCAGATAGTTTTACAATGAATGCCTCAGGAAAATTGATTGTTGGTTCAGAAAACAGTCTTACCTCAAATGATTATAACTTTGACGGAGGTGATACCTACTTGTCTATTGTTGATAATCCACAAGAAGGTATATTAAGCATAAATGAAGATGGAGAGTTCACATATATTCCAGACGAACTTTTTGCGGGTGTTGATGAATTTTCATATAGATTATATTCAGGTATAAACCGTTCAGAGATTGCAAATGTCAAAATCACAGTAGAAGGAACTCCATCTGAAAACATGGAAGGTTTTATTAATATATCGCCTAATCCATCAAATGGAATTTTTTATTTCGAATCAGGTTCAGCTATTGATATGATTGAAATCTATGATGCTAATGGGAAACTATTTATGAATATGACTACAAATGATACTTCAGGAACTATTGACTTAAGCAATTATCCATCCGGACATTACTTTGCCAAGTTCCATAGCAACAACGACGTTATTATCAAAAGACTATTACTAGTAAAATAAGCATAAAAAAAGGTATTTGAAATCACTCAAATACCTTTTCTTTTAACAATAAAAATCCTTTATGCTGTTTTGACTTTGTAAGTCACATCAACTTTACCTTTGGTTATTGAAGTTAGTTTTCCTTTTAAGAATCTTTTCTTCAGCGGAGAAAGGTGATCAACAAAAAGTTTACCTTCCAAATGATCATATTCATGTTGAACAACGCGGGCAGCAAAACCTTCTAACTCCTCTTCTACCAATTCAAAATTCTCGTCTTCATATTCTATTTTTATTTTGGTAGGTCTTTTTACATCTTCTCTGATACCTGGCAGACTTAAACATCCTTCTGACTCATTACATTCATCCTCTCCAAACTCTGTAATAATAGGATTAATCATCACCTTTTTAAATCCTGCACATTCAGGAAACTCCTCTCCTAACGGATCAGCATCAATAACTAATAAACGAATTGATCTTCCTATTTGCGGTGCAGCTAAACCAACACCATCTGACTTATACATGGTTTGCCACATATTATCAATCAGCTCTTTTAAACCTTCGTAATCTTCATCAATTTCTTCAGCCACCTTTCGTAATACAGGATGACCATAAAGTACAACTGGTAATATCATAATGTATAATTTCCTTTCTGTTCTAAATATGTTTGCAAGATAATGGTAGCACTAATTTTATCTACCAAAGCCTTATCCTGACGAGCCTTTTTCTTTAATCCGCCATCTATCATTGCCTGAAAAGCTATTTTCGATGTAAATCGCTCATCTACCCATTCAACGTTTAAATCAGGGAATTTGTTTTTCAAGCGATTAAAAAAAGGCTTAATATATCTCATTGACTCAGAATCCTGGCCATTGACCTGTTTAGGATATCCTAAAACAATCAACTCCACTTCTTCTACTGCCATATATTTCTCCAGATAATCAATTAATGTATGTGAAGGAACAGTATCTAATCCATTCGCAACAATCTGCAACGGATCTGTAACTGCTAATCCTGATCTTTTACGCCCATAATCAATGGCTAAAATTCTTCCCACTTTTTTATTTTTTGTGCCACAAAAGTAATTGTTTTTGTGCAGATTAAAAAGATGATATAAACACATCAACTCTTAAAACTCAAATAAGATCCAAAAAATAGTGATATTGAAAACTAAACTCTTAAATTTATCATCAATTAAAATCTTGTTTATCTCAAATCTACATCTGTATAAACAACAACTTTATGGAATCAAAAAGCAAAGGATTTGGAACTGCCCCCGTTTTTTTTACTGCGATCTCAACTATTCTAGGTGCTATCTTATTTTTAAGATTTGGATATGCCGTTGGAACTATCGGATTTTGGGGTGTAATAGGAATCATCATTTTAGGCCACCTGGTTACAATACCAACAGCCCTTGCTATTTCAGAAATTGCAACAAATAAAAGAGTTGAAGGAGGTGGTGAATATTTTATCATATCCAGATCGTTTGGTCTAAACATTGGTGCTACAATTGGCTTTGCCTTGTATTTATCCCAGGCTATTAGTGTGGCCTTTTATGTAATAGCATTCACAGAATCCTTTGAATTCCTGTTTTCCTATTTTAAAGATATTCTGGGTTTTGAACTACCCCGACAGGTTATCAGTATCCCGGCAATGTTAGGATTAGCATTACTTATTGTAAAAAAAGGAGCTAACATGGGTGTAAAGGCATTATATTTTGTCATCGCCATTTTATTTGTATCCATTACTGCTTTTTTTGTTGGCTCAACTGACCATGCAGCAGGTTCAAGTTTCTCGCTTTTCTCTGCAGAATTTAGAAATATGAATCAGTTTTTTGCTGTTTTTGCTATTGTATTCCCTGCATTTACAGGTATGACCGCCGGTGTTGGTTTATCCGGAGACTTAAAAAACCCATCAAAATCAATTCCTCTTGGAACTACAGCTGCCACATTTGCTGGCATGATCATTTATATGTTTATCGTATATAAACTGGCTCTTTCTGCAAACATAGAAGACTTAACCAACAATCAGTTAATCATGGCTAAAATTGCCGTTTGGGGTATTATTATAATTCCCTTAGGATTAGCTGCTTCTACAATTTCTTCTGCATTAGGATCAATTATGGTGGCTCCAAGAACTTTACAAGCCCTGGCTGTTGACCATTCTTTCCCATCAAAAAAATTAAACTTTTGGTTGGCGAAATCAAGAAAATCAGATGGAGAGCCAATCAATGCATCCATAGTCACATCAGTTATTGCTTTAGCATTTGTAGCTATGGGTAATGTAAATGCCGTAGCTGAAATTATTTCAATGTTCTTCATGGTTACCTATGGATCATTATGTTTAATTTCTTTTCTAAATCACTTTGGAGCATCTCCATCCTATCGTCCTCATTTTAAATCAAGATGGTACATATCTCTAATTGGCTTTATCATCTCGGTATGGGTCATGTTTAAAATCAACACTCCATATGCTTTAATGTCTGTTATTTTAATGGCAGTGATATACCTATATATTAACAGCTACCATAAAAACAGAAAAGGACTGGAAGCCATCTTTGTGAATACCATTTTTCAGTTAAATAAGAACCTTCAGGTTTACTTGCAAAAATCAAGAAACAAAAAGACAAAAAAAGAGTGGAGACCTAGTGCTGTATGTATTTCAAAAGATTCATTTAAAAGAAATACTGCATTTAAACTACTTAACTGGATTTCATACAAATATGGATTTGGAACCTATATTCATTTAATTGAAGGTTATTATTCAAGAAAGACCCATGAGCAAGCAAGTAATGAGTTAAGCAGGTTGATAGATCGATTTGGAAGAATTGAAAATCATGTTTATGTAGACACCCTGATATCTCCAAGTTACACTTCGGCAGTAGCACAAACTATTCAGGTTCCGGGAATTGCCGGAATGGAGAATAACATGGTGATCTTTGAGTTCGACAAAGAAAAACCGGAAAATCTGGAGCATATTATTGATAATTTCGGATTGGTTAAATCAGGTAATTTCGATATCTGCATATTAGGAACTGCTGCTAAACAAATTGAATATAACAGCGATATTAATGTATGGATCAGAAGTATTGATGCAGATAATGCCAACTTAATGATCATGTTAAGCTTTGTTATACTCGGACATCCAGACTGGAAAAAAGCCAACATAAAAATATTTGAAACTTGTAAACCCGGGCACGAAAAAGAAACCTTTGAAAGAATGGAGGAACTTGTTCAGTCAGGCCGACTTCCAATTACATCTAAAAATATTCAGATTATAACCGAGAAAGAAAATGTAAGCATTAAATCATTGATTAATGAAAAATCTGCAGACGCAGGCCTTACTATTTTAGGATTCAGAGGTGACCAACTTAAATTTGAAAATACAGATCTGTTTACCGGATATGATAATCTGGGAACAGTACTATTTGTTAACTCACACCATCAGGTAGAAATAGAATAAAGAAAGATAAAGCAACCTTGTATATTGAATACTTAAATTACAATATACAAGGTTAATATTGTCCAAAACCATTGATCTAACTTAAACCTCTCTTAAAGTTAAAGGTAGTTGAAGGTTGTAATTGTTCTGATGCTTTAAACTTTTTAAACAGCTTAACAGGTAAATGTTTTGACGGAGACTCTGTTCTTAAATCAAATAGAAATCTAAAAAATCCATCTTTCATTAATGTTTTGGAATATTGCAATAAGGCAACAGGTGTTTTTGAGTACACAGAAGTCATTCCATTTCTCACATAGCGTTTAAACTCTTTATCTGTATTATCCTTAAACTCATCCTCGTTATCATAAACCTTAACAGGCATACGCGCAAAAAACAATTCAGGATTGGCATACATTGGAATTATACCGTCTCTTGAAGTTCCTTTTTTCAGGTTTTCGTAATCATTCTCTACCGGATAAATTATCTGTGATATACCTAAGGATTTAATACCTCTGATTGCGGCATCATTATATGTATAAACCCTTTCGTTGGTAATCACATTTATTCCTTTAGGGAACAAATCCAGTTGAGATAAATGACTAACAACAAAGTTTTTCAAGCCTTTTCTTATAAGCCACTTAATATTCTGATGCATCTGATCTAAATGCAACTCTGAGATAAACCCTGGTATTTCAATATAAAAACGTGATATATTCTTTTGAAAGAAAGGACTATCAAATGGTATCTTACGCCATTCTTCTTTAGGTAAATCCAAAAATATACCTTTAAACTCATCCACTCTTAACTTACGCAACCATTCTAAGTTATCAATTCTGACAAAAAACTCCTGTCTCGAACTTTGTTGGTTTTTAATTTGAATATCTTGTCTGATTTTTCGCTTATAGGCACCACTAACAGGCTTGGTACTTTCCTTTTTAAGAACCTCAAACTTATTTGGGAAATTCTTTGAAGGCAAACCAATTAAGTACACATCATTTCCTTTAGTGATTTGTTTTTCAGTAAACACTTCTGTCTCCTCACCTTTTACCTCAAACTCCCTTACTTTAACAGAAACAGAATCGCCTACTTTATTCACAACTCTTAATTGTTGACCTACTTCTAAATCAACGGTTGGTTGGATTATAAATCCATTATCTGATAGTTTTTTAACCCGGCTTAAAAATATACCATTGTTGGTTTTTTCAGTGATAGAGCCTTTGACTTTACCGCCCATGAAATAATCGGTCTTTTCCCTACCAAAGTCCCATTTCAACATTTCTTCAGCCTCTGCAATTTTTGAATGATCATCAATAGCCATTCTATAAGCCTGAGCAACTCTATATACATATGATGCAGATTTCATCCTTCCCTCAATTTTCAAAGAAGCAACTTTGTATTTTGAAAAATCAGGAACTAAACTTATCTGTTGATTGTCTTTTAATGAAAATATAGCATGATCCTTACCATTATCCTTAAATACTCTTCGACAAGGTTGAGTACACTGTCCTCGATTGGCTCCTTTTCCTCCCAGATAACTACTAAATAAACATAAACCTGAAAAAGAATAACACAAAGCCCCGTGAACAAATATTTCAACTTCGCTTTTAGATTTTTGCATTACCATTTCCAACTCATTGTGAGTTAACTCACGAGCCATAATAACTCGTTCAAAACCATGTGATTTAGAAAAATTTGCACCTAATGAATTATGGTTTGCCATTTGAGTACTGGCATGAATCACCAAATTAGGAAAGAATTTTTTTGCCAAATACCAGATACCCCAGTCCTGAATAATAACAGCACTTACTTTAGTTTGAGCTAAGAAATTTAAAACATCAAGTAACTCTGGAATTTCGGTATTTTTAATGACCGTATTTAAGGTCACATAGATTTTAACACCTTTTTTTTCTGCAATATCCAGCATTGTAATAAGCTGAGCATTCGAAAAATTAACAGCTCTTCCTCTAGCATTAAACTGTTTTAATCCTAAAAAAATAGCATCTGCTCCGCCTTCTACGGCTGCGTGAAAAGCCTCTATATTCCCTGCGGGAATTAATAATTCTGGTTTAAAATCCATCTTCTTTCCTTAACTTCAATTTGCTGCAAAAGTAAGAAAAGAAGATGGAAGTATAAAGTAGTATTTTCTAATGAAATAGATAGAAATATATTTTCTATTTCATAGCCAGAATTCCCTCAATCTGTGAAAGTTCTTCTATGGAGAATTCAAGGTTATTCATTGTACCTAAATTATCATTCAATTGTTTGACTGAGCTGGCACCAATAAGTACAGAAGTTACCCTGGGATCTTTTAATAACCATGCAATCGCCATTTGAGCCAAAGACTGCCCTCTTTTCTGCGCAATATCATTAAGTTTTCTAATGGCATCCAACTTCTGTGGCGTTAAATGTTCTTCTTTTAAAAAATGATTTTTAGTCATTCTGGAACCTTCAGGAATACCTTTAAGATATCTATTGGTTAATAATCCCTGAGCTAAAGGTGAAAATGCAATCAATCCCATACCTCTTTTATCTAATACATCTAACAACTCAGGCTCTACCCATCGATCAAACATGCTATAACGGGCTTGATGAATTAAACATGGTGTTCCCAGTTCTCTCAATATTGACTCTGCTTCTCTGGTTTTATCTGCGGGATAATTAGAGATACCAGCATAAAGAGCTTTACCTTGGCGAACAGCATGATCTAAAGCCTGCATTGTCTCCTCCAATGGGGTTTCAGGATCAAAGCGATGTGAATAAAAGATATCCACATATTCTAAATTCATTCGTTTTAAACTTTGATCTAAGCTCGACAACAGATTTTTTCGTGATCCCCATTCTCCATATGGACCAGGCCACATATAATAACCTGCTTTAGTTGATATAAGCATTTCATCACGATAGGTTTTAAGATGCTTATTAAGAATTGAACCAAAATTTTCTTCAGCACTTCCAGGCTCAGGACCATAATTATTTGCCAAATCGAAATGTGTTATACCTTTATCAAATGCTTCAAATATAATGGCTTTTGAATTTTCATAAACATCAACAGATCCGAAGTTATGCCATAATCCTAAAGATATTGCAGGTAATTTTATTCCACTTCTACCACATCTTTGGTAAAGCATTTCGTCATATCTGTTACTATTTGCCTGATGTTCCATTTTTGTATGTTTATTTTTTTCAATTGAGACAAAGAACCCAGCAAAAAATCATTTATATTTTTCTATAGCTGGTTTTCTATGTTTAGATCGATTATTTTACTGATTTTAAATATTACAAATTGTTGGTTAAAAATAACACCATTTTTTCAATAGCTCTCTGGCAAACCGGACAAAATCCTTCTGCTTCATTAGTTTTCATCCTGCAATCTATCATCGGACGATAAATACCCTTTGCCACATATCCTCCTCCTTCATAAACACCTACTGTATTATTATACTTTTCTTCTACAGGAGTAGGCACAGAGATATTTGAATCCACCATATCCTTCCACTTACTATCGAAATCTACTAAAGTAGTAAGGTTTGGTTGCCATGGCTCAATCTTTTGATTAAAGTAGTCATTATAACTGGTTGAGGAAGTATAATATTCATCTCCCAAACCTGCAAATCCATGACCGAATTCATGAACACAAACGACCACTGATTTTTCATTATCTACCGATGTCAGTGAAAAATGATTATAAATTCCTCCACCTCCGTACTTGGTAGTATTTGCCAATACATAAATCTGATCATAAGGAACTACTCCTGCATAATCACGAATCAAGAAAGTATGCTCGCTCTCCAGATAACGATCAGAGTTTAATGTATTGAAACTGGATTTAAGAGCTGTATTTTTCCAAATATCTTTACGAGGGTCAGTCATTCCCGAATCATCAGAAACCACATCTACAGCCCAGATATTAAACTTTGTTTTTAAGGACTTAAAAGGTTCTTGTATAAATAAAAAATCAGTTAGTCGCTTCACATCATTATGAAACTTATCCATCTCTTCCTTTGTGTATCCATCACCGACAAAAACAATATCAACGCAATCTTTTGCATCTCCATTATCAACCAACTTATGATATTTCACATTAGGTGCAGCCGATTTCTTAATAGAGTAATCATCTGGATCAATATTAACTTCCAGCAAAGAGTAAAACTCGCCATCTCTGGTTCTTTTTTCAATTGCAATATTTACTTTATGTTTTGGAAAAGGGACTAAAATACTTTGCTGAAAAGCTTTATCTACAACCATTGCCTCTTCAGTTGTCTGCCATTCTTCAAACAAAGTACAGAAACCTCTGGAATACAAAACTTCATTTTGTAAGGTATCTTTAACGATCACTCGAAATTCTCCGTAATTAAATACATCAGCTGATTTTGGCGAACCTCCCCAAAAAGGCTCTTTCTTCAATTCAAAAATTGCTGCTTTTGTTTCTGTATTATTTCCGCTAAGCACAAAATCAATTCTTAGTGAACCATCTGTAAAAATGTTATCAATTTGAGATTTAACAGATGGATTTACGAACAATATTATACTTAGAATAAAAAATATGTATCTCATATAAATTAAATTTTAACTTTTTTATTTTTGTAAAAATAATGAAACACAAATGAATAAAACCTGAGATATTGCATTTGACAACAATTTATATCTCATAGAACCAAACATTGTTATATGATTCAATTACAATCACTAGAAGATACTATTAAAGAAATCAAACCTGAAACACTACTTAGTTCATTCGAAGATATCCTAAAAAAGATTGGTGTCAACGAAGAACTAACCTCATATATTACTGTATTTATTTTTTCTGCACTCGTATTAATTGTTGCAAAACTTGCTCATATCATTACTACACGATATTTAGTGAGATATGTGGAACGTTTTATGCAGAAAACAAAGTCGAAATACGATGATTATTTTGTTAAAAGAAAACTAATTAGTCGCGCTGCATACATTATTCCGGCTATTATCATCTACTCTTCTTTAGATATTGTTTTTGGTCAGTTTGAAGGTCTGAATAATATTCTGCACAGCCTGGTTGCCATATACTTCATCTTTATTGTTCTTTTATTATCTGATTCATTCCTAAAATCAATCGGAGACGTATATGAAACACTTCCTCACAGTGTAGAAAGACCAATAAAGGGCTATTTGCAAGGATTTCAACTGGCTATTATTTTAATTGGAATATTAATTACAATTTCAATTATTCTAAATATTAAACTAACAACCGTTTTCACAGGACTGGGAGCTGTTGCTGCAGTGTTATTACTTGTATTTAAAGATACCATTCTAGGATTTGTTGCCAGTATTCAATTATCGGCAAACAATATGGTTAAACCTGGAGACTGGATTGAAATGCCTTCACACAAGGCTGATGGCACCGTACTAGAAATGACATTAAATACAGTTAAAGTTCAAAATTGGGATAAAACCATTTCTACAATTCCAACCTATGCTTTAGTAAGCGAGAGTTTTAAAAACTGGAAGGGAATGGAAGAGTCTGGTGGCCGAAGAATTAAGAGAGCCATCAACATAGATATGAACTCTGTGAAATTTTGCTCTGATGAAATGATTTCTAAGCTAAAAAAAGTTCATGTTTTAAAAGAATATATACACGACAAACTTATTGAACTGGATAAGCATAACGAACGATTTGATATTGATGACACATTTCCTATCAATGGAAGGAAGCTAACCAACTTAGGTATGTTCAGAAAGTATCTTGAAGGCTATTTACGAAACCACCCTATGATTCATGAGAACATGACATTTCTTGTACGTCATTTACAACCTACAGAAAAAGGTATTCCAATTGAGATATATGTTTTCAGTAAAGATCAGGCATGGGCTAATTACGAATCAATACAAGCAGATATTTTTGATCATATTTTAGCTGTTTTACCTCAATTTGAATTAAAAGTGTATCAATTTCCAACCAATCAAGACAATAAATCTACATTTTTAATAAACGAATAAAATATTAAACATCACAAAAACAATACATAAACCTATATAATAAGGACTTAACAGAACATTCTCTTACTTCAAATAGCAACTTTCAATTCGTAGTTAATAAAATTTAATATTTTATTAATATGACATTAATTATTGAATATCTATTAATATATTTATAATTTCGCACCGAATTAAAAGATAATCCCGTATATTATTTACATATTATAAGTTCAAGTAACACACAAATGGAAAATAGCCAACAAATTGATCATTTAGATAAGAAGATACTTTCTCTGATCACGAAAAATGCGCGAATCCCCTTTTTGGAAGTAGCTCGTGAGTGTAAAGTATCAGGTGCTGCTATACATCAAAGAATTCAGCGACTTATGAATCTTGGAGTTATTAAAGGTTCTGAATTCGTTATTAATCCAACTAAGATTGGATTTCACACATGTGCTTTTATGGGTATTTTCCTTGAAAAAGCAAGTCTGTTTGACACAGTAGTAGAACAACTAAAAGAAATCCCGGAGATTGTTGAGTGTCACTATACGACCGGTCAATATGCAATCTTTATTAAGATATATGCTAAAAACAATGAAGATTTAAAAAGAATGCTTCACGATAAGCTTCAATCTATTGAAGGCATTTCTTCAACTGAAACTATAATTTCTCTTGAAGAAACATTTAAACGCCAGTTACCTATTGACTAAATATAAAAATGCCGGATAAAAACTATCCGGCATTTTAATTTATATCTTAATTCGTAAGAATATCTATAATTTCCACTCTCCGCTAATGATCTTTTGCAACGGCTTGATAAACTTATTAAAGTTTAATATCAGCAAATTAATAAGGGGATCATTTTTTACAATGGTTATATAGTTGTCCTCATTTATCTCCATTAAAACTTTTCTTTCATATTTACTATTGGCAGTAGATAATACCAAGTGAGGTAAAATTGTAGACGTTGCCTGAATTTTATATTCCTCCTCCTTAATTATTCCTTCTGAAATTATACGAGGATAAATCTCAAAAAAGTTGTAAGTGCTATCTCCTAAGTAAAGATTGAATGAAAGATTTTGAACTAATGGCACCTGAAAATAAAAATTAAAGGTTTCATCAGGATCAATAATATGCATCGAAACAAAATTATTATGCATATTATCGGGAGTATAATGAACCATCCACTTAAGATCGTTATTATTTGCAAACTGATCTTTAAGTCCTAACCATATTAGTAACCTGGGCCAAACAACCAAATTAAAATGGTCGCTCCAATCATTTTGTTCTTTTAATTTCTGGATATTTTCAAAAGTCAAATCTATTATTGGGATTTTCATCTGTTCATTTTTTGTTTTTACTAGTAAGAAATAACTCAAACCAATAGATCATCTTGTTGAATATCACGGATCTCCTTTGGCTTGTTACCTCTAATTTTAATTTGCATCAAAATACCCAACAAAAATATTACAATTGCTTATGATAAGCCAATCTTTGAGTATTTTTATCACTACTAAAAACAATATCAATTCTTCCCAATTTTACTCCAGCCCAACCAGTTTGATTGATAACCACATCTTTTCCGGTTTTGTTTTTAACAATAGTTGGCTCGTCTAAAAAGGTATGTGTGTGTCCTCCTAATATTAAATCAATAAACTCTGTATTTTTTGCAACATCCAAGTCACATACTTTATCGCTATCGTAATTATATCCTAAATGAGATAATGCTATAACATAATCACAACATTCTTCATTCTTCAAATATCCAGCAACCTTATCCCCAACCTCAATTGGATCATTATATTGAATATCTTTATATTTACTTGGATCTACTAAGCCGTGTAACTCAATACCCAATCCTATAATGCCAATTTTAACTCCTCCTTTTTCAATTATCTTATATGGTTGTGTAAGATCCTTAAGTATGCTATTTTCTAAACCATAGTTACTATTAATAAAAGGAAATTCAGCTTTCTTTAATTGCTTTGCCAACTCCTCTACTCCATTATCAAACTCATGATTTCCAATGGTAGATGCATCATACTGCATCATATTCATTAATTTAATATCCAGTTCCCCTTTATAAAAATTAAAATAAGGGGTTCCCTGAAAGATATCTCCCGAATCCAATAATAAAACATGATCTTCGCTATTCCTGATTTGCTTTATTAAAGCTGACCTTCGTGCAAAGCCTCCCTGATTAGGATATTTACTATGATCTTTTGGAAATGGATCAATATGACTATGTACGTCATTAGTATGAAGAATTGTAATAGTTACTTCTTTATCCGCGAACTTACATGATGGTAAAACCAGTGTTCCTGCTGCTGTACCAAGAGCAATATTTTTTATAAAATTTCTTCTACTCGTCATAATCTCAATCTATTTTTACTCTTCCATCAATTTCACACACTGCTTTATCACCTTTCTCAGTAAGTCCTTCAATATATTCTATTATAGCTTCCCTGATTTTACTACCTATCATTTCCCGTTTAATGGGATTTATGATCATTGAGAAATAATCACCTCCATTGGCTAAGTAATCTGATGTAGCTAAATAATAAATCTTATTTACATCCAGTGGCTTACCTCCAATTGTAAGCTTTTTAATTTTCTTTTCCTTAATTTCCAATCTAGCTCCGCTTATCCCTTCTCCATTTGTAGCACTAATATGCTCAAAAAACTCCTTTATACTATTTCCTGACAGTGTTAATACAACTATCTGGTTTTCAAAAGGCATCACTTCAAAAATATTTCTTACTGTTATTTCGCCCTGTGGTAACGAAGCTCTTAACCCCCTTATATTCATCAATGTAATTAAAGGTAAAGTATCAGCATTATTAGCCGTTAAATAATCATGTGCTCTTTCTTGTATTATGTCTGACACAAAATCCGACAACGGACTTTCAGGGAAATAAGCCACAAGCTCTTTCTCACTATAACCAATAACCCTGTTCATTTGTTTATCAATATCTTCCCTGAATGGATCAACATAGTTTGCCAATAAAGTGTCAGCAACAAGTGTACTATCTACCTTAATTAAACTACCTGATATATTTTTAATATTAACTTTTTGCTTACAACCTGAAATAAGAATTATTGCTAGCAAAAAAATATACAAACCACCTTTTAACTTCATTATGTTATATACATTTATTTAACTACTCAACAAAAATACATTAATATTCTAATATTTAACAAATAATTATCTTAAGCAGATGTTAACAAATCTTATCGACCAGTTGGTACAAAAAAAGGCTTTCTTAACGAAAGCCTCATGAATATTTAAACTTTTATAATCTAACTAAATCTGCTCATAATACTTCTTCTTTATTTCTTGCAGCATTTTTAAATCAATCTTTGGATTATATATACGTATCATATCCTCTATTGCAAAGTTATTATGAAAATGACCTAATGCTGCATCAAAGAAACTTCCTTCGTAGTTATATTTAACTTTTTCTGTTAATATTTGAAATTCAGACCACTTATAAAAATTAGGAATTGTGATATATCCATGATCCTTCTCAACCAAATCAAGATAAATTCCATCATCAATTTTTTGTAAATGATAGAATTTTTTAATCCTTATTATACCAACTCCTTCAATTTTTTTAGATGGTTTCTTTTTAAATTCAAATCCCTGATCGATGAAACAAGCCTGTAAATCCTTAATCTGATCGTAAGATTCTAAATGACGTACCCTTATGATATGATAGGTCTTATTAAAAATAGTAACAGTACCAGCATCTGCATGAAATCTTGATGGAAAGTATTTTTCGATATTAACTCTGGCTCTGGTTACTTCCTCCAACGTATATAATTTATCCACTACAAGATAAATGTACAAAGGTTTTGAGTCAACAGGAGATTCACTATAGTAGTGAAAAAATCCGGGAAAAGGCTCAGGAGCTTCCAAAACAAAAGTATTGGGCATTATTTTGTCATCCATAGTAACCAATTGCTCTGATTTTAAAAGGTTACCATATCTTTCTAATATATCTGAACTTGTCATAACGGTTAAATTTTTTAGGTTCCACCTTTTTAAGTTACAAAAAATATCTTTAGAAAATCAAATTATATCTCAATGTTATTTTTGTGAAGGTTCTCATTGAATCTAAGTCGGTATGTAGTCGGGAATGAGATGATACAAAATCATATTTAATTCATAGAAAAGTCATACTAAACTCACACCAAACTCACTAATTAGTGAGTTTGGTGTGAGTTTGGTATGAACTATATATCATCCAAATCTAACTATGAATCGACGTTGTCTCGAAGCTGTTATACAGTAGCTGCGAATGCAATGTCATTAAGTTGATATTTGTAATAAAAGTACAAGTTGCAAACTTGAACCAGTACAATACCTGACGCAGATTTATCATTTGTGCCTTTATCTTATTTTTCTTAACCAAACACCATTGGTTGCCAATGAGGCAGGAAAATATCCAGGATCAATAAACCAATAAAAGAAGTAGTATATTAATGATCGCGAGTGAATACAGGATTCAACTCAGTTGACAATTGATTATTGTAGAAGTACCCCTCCAAATCAAAAGCCCTTAAATCTTCAGGGTTTGTAATATTGTTTTGAATTATAAAACGAGTCATAAGACCACGAGCTTTTTTAGCATAAATACTAATGATTTTGTATTTACCATCCTTAAGATCTTTAAACTCGGGAGAAATCATAGGAACCTTAATCTTTTTAGGATTCACAGATTTATAATACTCATTAGATGCTAAATTAATTAAAACTTGATGATGACTAGCTTCGATATCAGCATTTAAGGTATCTGTAATCTTGTTTCCCCAAAATTCATATAGGTTTTTATTGGCACCCAATGTCAATTTAGTCCCCATCTCTAATCTGTAAGGTAAGATTAAATCTAAAGGTCGTAAAACTCCATATAATCCAGATAAAATACGTAGCTTGTCTTGTGCTACTTCAACATCTTGCTCATTTAAGGTTTCAGCTTTAATACCATTATAAACCTCACCATTGAAAGCGAACAATGCCTGTTTTGCTATTGATTTTTCGAAAGGGAAATGCCATTCCTGATAGCGATTATAATTTAAATCAGCCAGTTTTTGACTGATCTTCATTAATGCACTTAAATCATTTGGCTTATATTTTTTTAGTTCGCCAACAATCTTCTGAGATTCTTTAACAAACCTGTAATCACTGTGTTTTTCTGTAGTAGATGGTTTTTCAAAATCAAGAGCTTTGGCCGGAGATATAATAATTTGCATACTAATAAATTCTTTTACAATATAACTTAACGTTTTACAAATGGTTCACTAACACCTATACCTACATCCCCTGCCAAGACAATTTATTTGATTTACTTCAATGAAAGAAGCACAACATTTTCAACATGATGAGTATGAGGAAACATATCTACAGGCTGAACTTTATCTACTTTATATTTTACATCCAACAGATTCAAATCACGAGCCTGTGTTGCTGAATTACAACTCACATATACGATTTTCGGAACATTGGTTTTTAAAATTGTTTTAACCACATCCTCATGCATTCCTGCACGCGGCGGATCAACAATCATAACATCAGGCGCACCATTTTCCTGAATAAACGGCTCATTAAGAATATCTTTCATATCTCCGGCATAAAATACTGTATTGTCGATATTATTATTGGCAGAGTTTATTTTAGCATCCTCAATAGCTTCAGGAACGTATTCAATACCAACTACTTTTTTTGCTTTTGAAGCCACAAAGTTGGCAATAGTACCTGTTCCTGTATATAAGTCGTAAACAACCTCATCTCCTGACAAGTCAGCAAACTCACGTGTTACTTTATATAATTCATAAGCTTGTTCTGAATTGGTTTGATAAAATGATTTTGGTCCGATACGAAATTTTAATCCTTCCATCTCCTCTTCGATATATTCTTTCCCTTTAAAGCAAAGAATATCCTGATCGCCAATAGTATCGTTAGCTTTTGAGTTGATTACATATAACAAAGAAGTAATCTGTGGGAATTGCTCACTTAAGTGATTTAATAATCCTTCTCTTTTTTCAACATCTTCATGATAAAAAGAAACGATAACCATTACTTCTCCAGTGGAAGTTGTTCGAATAATCAAAGTACGCAGAAAACCTTCGTGATTACGGATATCAAAGAATGTCAATCCATTATCTAAAGCATACTTTTTAATGGCCAATCTAATACTGTTTGAAGGCTCTGCTTGTAAATAACAGTTTTTTACATCAATTACCTTATCAAACATTCGTGGAACATGAAAACCTAAACCATAACGTTCAACTGAATCTTCAGGAATTTGCATTTCATCATTAGATAACCATCTTTTATTCGAAAAAGTGTACTCTAATTTATTTCTATAGTATTGATCTTTTTCAGAAGCTTTAATAGTTTGTATTAAGGGCAACTCTACTTTACCAATACGCTTTAAATTATTTTCTACCTCACGTTGTTTAAAAAATAATTGCTCAGAATAAGGCAGCATTTGCCATTTACATCCTCCACACACACCAAAATGCTCACAAAAAGGCTTAACTCTTAAATCTGAATATTTTAGATATTGAGTTACGTACCCTTCATAAAAGTTCTTTCTTTTTTTATTTACCTGAACATCTACTATATCGCCAGGCACAGCGTTCTGTACAAAAAGAACTTTATCTTCTATTTTAGCCAAAGCTTTTCCTTCAGCTGCAACATCTATAATCTCAACACCCTCAAATAAAGGCTTTCTATTTCTTGATCTACCCACAGTAACTATTTTTATTTCAGGCTGCAAATATAATACATCTTACTTTTAAGATATAAGTTAAAAGTTAAAAGTTGACAGAGAAAAATTACATTCTCTAACGACTCTATTTTTCAACACTTAACCACATCTCTCTTAACTACTAAACTTATTTATTCAAATACTAAGAGAAAACAGCAACCTACTTAATTCAGACAAAAAAGCCATCATTTATCTGATGGCTTAATTATTATTATAATCTATTCTTTTAATTCTCTATTTTAATGAAAGCTTCGCCAGATAGTCGTAATGCATGCCTTCAGCAACTTTCTCCATTTTTAATCCGCTTTGTTCTGCATAGAACTTCAATAACTCATCATCGATAAAAAGCCACTTAAATGACTTACCCTTAACATCTTTATAAACCATTCGATAGCTTATCTCTCCGTAATAGTCATCATTCAGATTGATCAACAAACTACCATCATCGTCTTCAAATAAATATCTGATATCACTCGAATCTACAATCAAACAACCTCCCGGATTTAGAAGTTGTTTTACTTTTGTAAAAAAACTCTCCAGATTACCAGTATCTCCGGCAATACCGATACCATTCATCAACATTAAAATAGTATCATATTTTACATCTTCAGGTAATTGATAAAAGTCTTGCTGAATAATATTTTTTACACCTCTCTGACGCATTACATCGCAAGCTGCAGGACTAATTTCATTTGCATAAACTTCTTTATTATTCTGTTGAAGGTATAAGGCATGACTACCAGCACCTGCTCCCACATCAAGAATTTTACCTGTACTAATGGTTAAGGCTTTTTTTTCAAGATCTGGCATATCCTTAAAGCCACGAAAAAGATATTCTACAGGTAAAACATCATCTTCTACAATATTTGATTGAACTGTAATCTGAGCAGACTTCTCTCCCAACATATAGTCAAGACAAGCTGCTCCTAGTGGATCTAAATACTCTTTCAACTTTATTTTTTTCGCAAAAATAGTAAAATATTAATCTTTAAATAAAAGACTGATAATTATTATTTTATAAATTTGTAAGCATAAAATCCGTAGTTTTGGGAAATAGATTCAATTATTAAAAGCAGTTTTTACGGATCTGCTTTTATTTTTACAGAATACATTGATATACTTCGCACCATTACAGAGTTATACGACACTTGCTTATTATCTTGCCTTTAACTCATTAATTGGCGGGATAGAGAAATATTTCACCCCATTCTACAGAAAAAACAAACAGGGTGTTTTTGAATATGAAAAATACCTTAAAGCTAGTTATGATATCCATATTGTACCTCAGATTTTAACTAACAACGGAAATGATTTGGTTGAGTTTGCCAATGATATGTTGCAACGAGGATTTAAAGAAATCAACATCAATATTGGATGCCCATTTCCATTAGTAACACACAGACATTTAGGTTCAGGTTTGCTTCCTTTTTCGGATGAAATAAAAAACATGATGGATACATTTTATTCGGCACAACTTCCAATTTCATTATCCATTAAGTGCAGATTAGGATGGGAAGATTCAATGGAAATACTTACTGCGCTTCAAGTCTTTAAACAATATCCGGTTTCTGAAATAATTCTTCACCCACGCTTAGGTATACAAAAATATAAAGGCACTCCCAATTGGGATTATTTTGAAAAAATAATTAATATTTGGAATGGAGATGTAATTGGAAATGGAGATATTCTATCAACTCAAGAGCTAAATGATAAAAGAGAAAGGTTTAGCAGTGTAAATGGCTGGATGATTGGCAGAGGTATTCTTACAAATCCTTTACTTTTAAGTAAGAGCCCAATATCTGAAGACAGCTTTAAACAATCATTATTTGAATTAAGAGAGCAAGTTTATAACAACCTGGTTCAATTTGGATATTCAAACGAACAGATATTAAATCAATTAAAGAGTTTTTGGGAATACCCTTCAAAAAAATTTGAAGGCGGAGAAAGAATCTTACGTAAACTTAAGAAAACAGGCAAGCTGGAAAACTTTTGGGACACAGAAAAAAAACTGTTTCAACAAGAGGTATTACCAATAAACTAAACTTGCTAATATGAGTTTATCGTTTTGAAATATAATTATCCAAACTCATACAAACCTCTGAAGAAAAACTTATTCCACTGTTAATTATAAGATCCCATTGCTTTTCATCTAACTGAATCAATTGATCTTTTGAAATATTCTGATTTAATAAAGAGTTAATGATTCCAGCATTAAAATTATCGCCTGCTCCAATAGTACTTACCGGATTTATTTTATTTACAGTGTAGTGTTTTTTAATATCTGAAGTATGCAAATAAACACCATTAGCATTTTCTGTATACACTAAATTGCCACACCTTAAGCATATATTATTATAGGCATCATCCGATGATTGGGCCTTGAATATATTTGCAAAGTCCTCATCGCTACCTCTAACCACATCTGCTAATTCTATATTTTCAAGCACATAAGCCAATAGCTCATCAATATTCTCAGAATGGCTCTTTCTGAAGTTCGGATCATAGACAACAATACATCCACATTCAGCAGCATGCTTAACTATTCGAACCACCTGTTGTCTTAATTTGGAATTAATAGCATAAAAAGAACCAAAGAGAAAAATATCATCTTTCTTAAAATCCGGCAGCTTTATACTTAAACGTTCCTTAGGATAATTTTTATAAAAATCATACTCAGCATCATTCTTTTCATTAAGGAAGGCTAGAGCTAAAGAACTTTGCCCATTATCATATCTTTTAATAAGCGAGCTATCAATGTTATTTTCATTTAAAAAATTGATAATTACATCACCCACCTTATCATTTCCTAATTCACTAATAAAACTCACTTTATGACCCGATCGAGCCAAAGACACCAAGGCATTTAAAACTGAACCTCCTGCTTTTGCAGAAACCGGTTGTCCATTTTTAAAAATTATATCTAAAACGGTCTCTCCAAGACCATAAACAGTACGCATTATAATATGATTAACGATATAAGATAAGAGTCATTTAAGAATCTGGAATATACCCTACTTCTCTATTAATAGATTACTTTACTAACTTAGAAATGGCTTTAAATGTATCAGAGCCAGCATAACGACAAAGCTCAAACAAGATAGACTCATAGCTTGTAACAATTACACCCTCTTGCAACATTCTATTGATTGCAATTCTTTTATTTTCTGGATTTCTTGAACCCACACAATCCTCAATAACTACAGGTTGATGACCTTTCGCCTTTAGGTCAATTGCTGTTTGCATCAAACAAATATGAGCTTCAATACCAAACAGGATTACAAATTTCTTAAAACTACCTTCTTCCAGCTTGTGAGAAAATGGAGCATCATCACAACAGCTAAAAGCAGTCTTTTCAAATGCAGGACAACCTTCAACCATTTGCTTTATACCCTCAATAGTTTCGCCCAGTCCTTTTTTATATTGCTCTGTTACAACCATTGGAACACCAAGAATTTTTAATCCTTCAACTAAAATCTCAGTATTCTTTTTTAGTTTTTCATGATCGTGAATATGTGGAAATAAACGTTCCTGTATGTCAACGCAAACAGCTAAAGTATCTTGTTTTAAAACTCTCATTATTTTAGTTTTATGTATTACAACTAAATATAAAAAATAAAAGCTAAAGACGCTACATATTTGATAGTTCTTTAGACTTGCTCCACATCACAAGGTGCATATCTTGAGGTCAATTTGATAGAATATTTTTCGTTTAATGTTTTAAATGTATCCATCGCAATCTCACCTCTGTTGTTATCCTCTGAAATATGTGATAAATAAATAGTCTTAAGATTTTCTCCGGCATGCTCTTCAATCAGAATACGAGCCTGATCATTTGAAAGATGTCCTCGATCGCTTGCTACACGCTGCTTTAAATAATATGGATATTTACCATCTTCGAGCATATCCACATCATAATTAGATTCCAGAAACAGAAAATCACATTTATTTAAATGAAACTTCACATTATCACACGCAGCTCCAATATCTGTAAAAACACCTACATTTTTATCCTCATGTTCAATTCTAAAACTTACAGGATCAATAGCATCATGTTGTTTAAAAAACGAGTGAATACTAAAATTACCAATCCGGATAGTTTGCCCTGGTTTAAAAGTAATCACATTAGTGGGCCGCATGGTAAAATAACTTTTATCATGAGTTACCTCTGTCATATAAACGGGAATATTCAGTTTTTTACTCAGGACCTTTGCCCCTCTATAATGATCTGAATGTTCATGTGAAATAAATACAGCTTTCACTTTATTAGGATCAAGCTTCTTATCTTTCATTCTATCCAATATTTGACGCCTGCTAATTCCTGCATCAATCAATATCGCCTCTGTTTCATTTCCTATATAGTAGCAATTACCATTACTACCTGATGCTAATGCACAAACCTCAATCATCTTCCGTTTATTATATAAAATAAGTCTCTACTTTTTCAGCTTCTGCAAACTTCACTAAAAGATCTTTAGTTTCTTGCAATGTCATCTCCAATTCATCCTTACCTGCAAAACCTATAAATATAAATAAGATATTTTTAGTCTTCTCAGAAATCATTGTTCTTGTTGAATCACTGGTTGGTGTTCCAAATGCTCCAACGGAATCTCTAAAAACAGGTAAAAGCTCTATATTCACGGTTCCTCGTCCAATACCTTCATATGGCTCTCCCTCTTTACCTATTCCCATCGTTACATTTCCTTGAATTAAGTCTGAATCATAACCACAAATAGAATATCCTGTCTTTATTGAGATAAAATTTAAAACATCCACAACATTTGAGATTTGATACAAACCTTTTCCGTTTGCAATTCTGCGCATCAAAGACTCAGCAGCAGGACGGTAACGATTAGGATCTTTTCCTAATGTTCGATATGCATCCTTGGTTGCTTTTACAGTATGCAACTGCCTGATTGTTTCAGGAGTTAATGCCACCTGCATTTGCTCCAGTTTTTTTGATATCCATGTATTCAATTCTTCTGAACTTTTCTCAACATTAACCGAAGCCTCAATACATCCTAATGTTAAAGATGGTAGTTTTGAAAGTAGTTCTGCAGCAATCTTAATCGGGATCATATCTGAAGTATTTTGAGTTGCAAAAATAGTAAAGATGATTTAATCCAATAAGTAATTCTTACATTGATTTTACAGAAATAAAAAGTAAATTCTCATTAATTACTTCTCAATTCTTTTTAAAATACTTATCAATCCCATTTCGTTTGAACTGATATTATAAGTTAATCGATAAACCTTATAGTATTTGTCTACATAGATTTCCCAATTTCCATTATCAATCTTTCTTGTAGCTATTTTAGGTTGAGCAATACGATCTTTTATTGATTCCAAAGCAATATCTGTAGCATTCATCTTTTGACTTTCAACGACCGTAATTACGGTATTGGCATAATTCAAAGGCTCCATCAACATTAATCGATAAATACCTGAATTCATTTCCTTTTTATATTCTGAAAACTTAGTAAAGTTAATTTCTTCACTAATATAAGTTTGATCTGAATAAGTTATCTCACTTTCATAGCTCTCTAAAACCGTAGATTGGTACGATTGTATCTCCTTGATATTATTCTCAAAAAATTGATCAATAACAATATTTACACTGTCACTTGGATTTAATTCAAATCTCATTAAATCTGAAGAATTTGAATTATGCAGATATTGATAAAGGCTATACTTAAGCTCTTTAAATTCTTTCTCAAAGTTCGAAGTTTCTTTTTTCTCCTTTGCATAAGTTAAACATGTAAACAAAAACAAAACACTTAATACCTGGATGGATTTTTTAGTTAAAGACATACTTATTATTTTAATTTTATATTATTCGGGGAGTGTCAACAAATATAGAATAATGTATAAGAACAATGAAATATGAATTTACTTGATCAAGAGAATTAGTTCAAACTACATTTTAAGAAAAGCTAACACTAAAAATTAGATATCTTATTGAATTTTCGCTTCCTTTGTTGTCGATTTTAACAATTTAAAGCAGTCCCACCTCTGCATTTTCCGAAAATTTCCATTATAAGATGAGTAGTACAGTAATTCCGAATAATTTAAAATGTGTGATATTTGATATGGATGGAGTTTTATATGACTCTATGAAAAATCATGAATCAACCTGGCAAGGTTGTTTTAAACCTGAAGGCATTGATTTTCCTGCATATGAAGCATACATGCACGAAGGAAGAACAGGACATGACACCATTGGATACGCATTTAAACAATATTTAAATAAAGAAGCTACTCAGGAAGATAAGGAAAGAATTTACAATGAAAAAGTACGATTAATGAGCATTGCTCCTAAAGCGGAAAAAATGCCAATGATGTTGGATCTTATTCAGTTACTAAAAGAAAAAGGGAAGGATATCTGGGTTGTAACTGGTTCAAAACAACCATCACTACTTGATAAATTAAATAACGATTTTGGCATAAATCCTCAACAGATCATTAGTGCTAAAAATGTTACTAAGGGAAAACCTCATCCAGAACCATATTTAAAAGCTGTAGCTGGATCTGGCTTTAATGCAGACGAATGTATGGTTGTTGAAAACGCTCCATTAGGTGTAAGATCTGCAAAAGCTGCTGGCATAACAACAATTGCTGTTAATACCGGTATTTTAGAAGATGAAATATTAGCTAATGAAGGTGCTGACATCATTTTACCAAACACTAAAGAATTATATCAGTATATTTCCACTAATATTTAAACACTAAGTTTATTTACTTCAAGGATTTGGAAATAATTAACACAAAATAGATCATATCTACCCTCCTCTATACTTTAAAAATTATCAGCCTGACCCTATAGCTCATCAAATAAAACACCCCGCTAATCATATGCCGGGATTTTGAATATTGGCTATTATCAAAAATAAATTATTTTAGCAAACAGTTCAATTATTCACATTAAACAATAAAAGTGAATATTGCGTGTTAATATATTATACACGTTTATATTATTCCGATTTTAATCTGAAGCATTTAATAAATAAAGTTGTGAGAAAAATCATTTTAGCATCGTTATTATATCTATTTGTTTTTTCAATGCTAGATTGTTATGCAGGCAACTCTCATCATGAACTTCATTATCCGGAAATATCTCAGGATTTAATTAAAAAGAAAATCCTTGTTTTAAATTCTTATCACCAAAATTATCATTGGGCCGACGATATTATGAAAGGTGTATTTTCGGAATTAAGTGATAAAAATTCATATGAATTATATGTTGAATACATGGACACAAAACGATGTTCTGATTCTATATATTACGAACAACTCAAAAACATTTATCTACATAAATATAAAAATGTTGATATTGATGTAATTCTGGCATGTGATGATAATGCCTTAAATTTCATGTTACAATATCGAGATGATATATTCCCAGAGGTTCCGGTTTCTTTTTGTGGAGTGGTAGATTTTCATTCTTCAAGAATAGAAGATCATGAGTTGTATACCGGTGTTTATGAATCCTATGATATACCAGCCAATCTTGATTTAATAAAAAAACTTCATCCCGAAGTAAATCGTGTTGTAATCGTATCTGATACTACAGAATCAGGGAAAGCTTTATTAGCAAGAATTAAAAGAGGTAAAGTCATATCAAAAAGCCCACTTGTTATAGATTATTTAATAAACAAGACACCTAAAGAAATAAAGGATTATTTACAAACCTCACAAGAAAATACAGCCGTTATTTGGGCCATTTATCTTCGTTTACCCAATGGAATGTTTATTTCAAGTGAAGAGAGTATTCATTTCATTACTTCCGTTACTTCCAGCCCTGTATATTGCGTATGGGATGTTGTTGGCCAAGGTGTTGTTGGAGGTAAGGTATCTACACCATTTTATCAAGGAGCAGAATCTGCACGAATTGCGAAAAGAATATTGAGTGGGGAGCATATTCATGATATAAATATATTAGGGAGTCCGATGTTGTATAAGTTCGACTACCAGGCTTTAAAAAGATACAATATCCCATTAAAATCTATCCCAGAGGGAAGTCTGGTTTTAAATAAACCTATTTCATTTTGGCAGGCCAACAAGAGAATTGCAACCTCCTTATTGTTTATAATAATTTCGTTGCTTGCTGTTGTATTTGCATTAAGTTATTTATACCGTAAGAGTAAAAAGGTTGAGAAAGAAATAAAGCGGAAAAATAAAAAACTCAAAAAAGTAAGGAATAAACTTTTAATCACAAATGAGAAACTAAGAAAATCAAAAATTAAGGCTGAAGAGGGGAATAGATTAAAGAGTGCATTTTTAGCAAACCTAAGTCATGAGATAAGAACACCTATGAATGGGATTGTTGGATTCACCAGTGTTCTTCAAGAAGGAGATTTGAACAAGGATGAGCAGAAACTATACCTTGATTTAATCAATTCGAGTGGACAAAAAATGGTTAGCTTGATAGATGACCTTGTTAACATATCAAAAATTGAATCTGGAACTTTGGAATTACATTATTCTGAAATTAACCTGCCTGTGCTTTTCAAAGAAATGTTCTTGTTCTTTGAAAAAGAAGCAAGAGATAAAGGTTTGATTCTTGAATTAGTAAAAGACGATGATATTAAAATAATAAATTCAGACCGAAATAAATTAGAGCAGGTATTCTATAACCTAGTTAAAAACGCAATAAAATACACTGAAAAAGGGCATATTAAATTTGGGTATCGTAAAATAAACAGCCATATAGAATTCTTTGTTGAAGATAGTGGGAATGGAATACACAAAAAGGATTTCTCCAATATATTTGAAAGATTTAATCAAGCTGAAAACAGCAATTCAACAAAAGGAGGAATTGGCTTAGGACTATCTATTGTTAAGGAGTTTGTTGAGATTATTGGAGGTTCAATTCAAGTAGAATCTGAAATAAATAAAGGAAGCAGGTTTTATTTTAGCATCCCATTAAACACTCATCTATAATAAAACCTATACCTTAATTCATATAATCTAAGAATATATAGTTGCTACAACATTCCTGTGACCTCCAAAGTTTCGAAATTCGCAAAAATAAATTCCTTGCCATGTTCCCATATTCAACCTTCCATTTGAAATAGGAATTGTGATAGATGGTCCCATTAAGCTTGATTTAACATGAGCCGGCATATCATCACAGCCCTCAAGCGTGTGTGTATACTCTTTACATCCCTCAGGAACAATCTTATTCATAATTGTTTCGAAATCATGCCTCACTGATGGATCTGCATTTTCATTAATACTTAAGGCTGCTGAAGTATGTTGAACAAACAGGTTTAACAACCCTTTGTCTGGCAAATCTAAATTGGAAACTATAACATTGGTAATTAAATGAAATCCTCTTCTAAATTCCGGTAAACGAATAGTCTTCTGCTCAATCATTTTAATATCCTAATAATAATACTTAAAGAAATAAATCACTTTTACAACAATTAAAAGTATAAGAATAATCTGATTATTTTCTTTTTCTATTGAAGTAAATTAAAGTTCTTCATTGCAAACTCCATTGCATAGTCCTCTATCTCATTACATACTTCTCTATAAGCTTTTAATTTATCCATATCTGTCCCCTCTGCTAATCCCGGATTATCAAAAGGGTGTTGAATAATTTCACGAGGTTCATGATTCAGCACTATATCCGCAGGTTCTGTATGATCGACAATAATCATATAATCAAATATTTCATGACTATATTCTGATATATTTTTAGATTGGTATTTATTAATATCTATAACAGATTCCATCATTGCTTTTTGTGCTAACATATGAATAGATTCAACATGCTTACCGGCACTTACAACCTCTGCTTTATCTTTTAAATAATAAGACAACCATCCCTGCAACATTTGCGACCGTGCAGAATTTTTATTACTAAAAACAAGTATTTTCTTCATAATCAAAATAGCATTAAGACTAAAAATTAAGGTATTAACACCAACTATCTATTTACAATATAGTTATTTAAAGTTCCTTTAAAAAAGTTACGAATAATTTCGCTAACAAACCTACTCATTTCTTCACGAGTTTCAAGTGTTGCTGTTCCTGTATGCGGAGTTAATACTACTTGATCCATATCTAAAAGTTCTTTAGGAATATGAGGCTCATTTTCATAAACATCCAATCCTGCACCAGCTATATTGTTACTTTTCAGAGCTTCAATAAGACACTTTTCGTCAACAACAGGTCCTCTGGCAGTATTAATTAAAAAGGCTGAGCTCTTCATTAAATCAAACTGTTCCTCACCTATAAGATGGTAAGTTTGCTCGGTAAGAGGACAATTAAGCGAAACAACATCAGATATCTTTAACAGTTCATTAAAATCGACCCTTGCAGCTTGATAACGTGTTTCTATATCCTCAGGAAGTTGTGTTCTATTATAGTAGATAATATTCATCCCAAACGCAACAGCTCTTCGAGCCAACGCTTGTCCAATCGCACCCATACCTACAATGCCCAGGGTTTTTCCTGATAAAGTAGAACTCAAATTTCTCATTACACCAGTTACTACTCCTTCGGGTTTGCGCAATTGATTATTCAAGTATCCTATTTTCCTGCTGACAGCCACCATCAATCCCATGGCTAGTTCAGCAGTTGGTTCTGTAACCGGATCCGGGGTATTGGTTACTGTAATTCCTTTTGAAGTAACATATGGAATATCAATGTTATCATATCCAACTCCAAAATTTGCGATCAACTTTAGATTAACAGCTCTATCAATAACATCATGAGTCAATTTATGTCCAAATATGGATACAATCGCATAAGTATCTTTGATGTGCAAATTCCATTCTTCATCGGTAAATTTTTCTCCCTGAGGAAAAACTACTTCAAATTCGTCTCCCAACTCATCAAAACCACAAGATGGAATTTTATACATGACTAATATTTTCTTCATTTCAGATGTCTATAATTTGTTTTATATGGTCACATGAAACTCACCAGATTTCATCATTTCCCGATGCGAGAGTCTTTTCTCATAGCTCGTTTCTCATCTACTTGTAATAAAAATATAAAACTATCGTTTTTTTAATGAAACTACAATTAGCTTTTATTAATACAATGTGTTAGTTACATTTGTTAGCCATTAAATAAAATGATCTATATGCGGAAGCAACTCTATATTCTATTTGGTATTTTAATTCTATCGGTAAACTTATTAGCTCAGTCCAGAACAAGAGTTACCGGTATAGTAACCAGCTCAGATAACAAGAAGCTTGACTTAGTTAATGTTTCGGTAAAAGGACAACCGGGAGGATCTATTACTGATAAGGAAGGACATTTTTCTTTACTCATAAAACAAACTCCACCATTTACCCTTATTTTTAGTTCAATAGGCTATCAAACAAAAGAGATAACCATTAACAAAACTGATAATACCAGTGAGATAAAAGTAATCTTGATTGAAAAGCAAGAAACTATAGATGAGATAAATGTAAAGGCTAAAGAAAGAAACAATCAAAATTTTACAGCAATAGATTCTAAAATAACTGCAAATCTTCCTGATGCTACAGGTGGCAGCATTGAATCTTTGGTTAAAACCCAAATGGGAGTTACATCAAACAATGAATTAAGCTCACAATACCGCGTAAGAGGAGGTAATTTTGATGAGAACCTTGTTTATGTTAATGATATTGAAGTATACCGACCATTTTTAGTCAGAGCTGGACAACAAGAAGGATTAAGTTTTGTTAATCCGGAACTAGTATCAGATATTCGTTTTTCAGCAGGTGGTTTCGATGCACGATACGGAGATAAGATGTCATCTGTATTAGATATAAAATACAAACGTCCAACCGAATTTGGAGGGAGTGCTTCCGGAAGTCTTTTAGGTGCTAATGCTCACCTTGAAGGCGCAAGCAAGAATAGTAGATTTACACACATAACAGGTATACGATATAAAACCAACAGGTACTTACTTGGATCAATGGATGTTTCCGGCGATTATCAACCGAACTTTTTAGATATCCAAACCTACTTAACATACAGGTTAAATGATAAATGGAGGTTGGGATTTTTAGGGAATATTTCTCGAAACAGCTATAGCTTTGAACCTGTTGACAGAGAAACCACCTTTGGGACAATCAGCGAACTTAAAACATTAAAGATTTATTTTGAAGGTCAGGAAGAAGACTTGTTTATGACGGGCTTTGGTGCTGTATCAATAGACTTTTCGCCTGATAACAGTAACAACTTTAAACTTGTTGCTTCCGGTTACAGAACTTCTGAAGACGAAACCTATGATATCCTTGGTCAATACTGGCTTCAGGAATTGGGTGAGATGGATACTAATGGAGATATATCCTACAGTGAAGGAGAAGATATTGGTGTTGGCAGTTATCTTGAACATGCTCGCAATTATTTATTTGGAGCTATTACAAACATAGCTCTCAGAGGTTCACATCGTTTAGGTGCCAATAATATTGAGTGGGAAGCAAAATATCAACACGAAAGATTTTCTGATATTATTAACGAGTGGGAATTAAGAGATTCAGCTGATTATAATATTCCTTTAAATGAAGAAAAGCTGGAACTTTCTTATGCATACAATGACGAAAATAAAATTGAATCGAACAGATATACTGCCTTTATTCAGGAAAACAGAAATTTTGATTTAAATAAAGGAGACTTAGACCTGGCCATTGGACTAAGAGCAAACTACTGGGATTTTAATGACGAATTTTTAATCAGCCCCAGAATGAGTGTTTTATATACTCCTGACTGGGAAAACAATTTTAGTTTTAAACTTGCAACAGGTATATATTATCAGAGTCCTTTTTATAAAGAATACAGATCACAAGGAGAAGGCATAAATAAAAACATTAAAGCACAACAATCCATTCACTTTGTAACAGGGTTTGATTATTATTTTAAAGCATGGGAACGTCCTTTTAAATTCTCTTCTGAGCTTTATTATAAAAACATGAAACATTTAATTCCATATCAAATTGACAATGTAAGAATCAGATACTCTGCAAAAAATAATGCAAAAGGCTATGCTGCCGGATTAGATATGAAAATCAACGGTGAATTTGTTAAAGGTATTGAATCATGGGCCAGTTTATCCTTAATGCAAACAGAAGAAGATATCAAAGGAGACTCCTATACGAACAGTGCCGGACAAACAATTTATCCCGGATATATACCTCGACCATCAGATCAGAGGTTTAACTTCAGTTTAATGTTTCAGGACTATTTAAGAAACAATCCATCTTTCAAGGTAAACCTAAACCTGATATATGGAAGCGGATTGCCTTTTGGACCGCCTAATTCTGAAAGATATAAAGCTATTAACAGGATGCCAGCCTACAAAAGGGTGGATATTGGATTTTCTAAAGAATTAACGGGATCTCAACTTCATCCGGATAAGAAAACAGGTACCTTTAAGAATATATGGATTGGATTGGAGGTTTTTAACCTTTTTGATATCGATAATACAATATCTTACTTCTGGGTAACAGATGTTAACAACACTCAATACGCAGTACCTAATTATTTAACATCAAGAAGATTAAATTTAAAATTAGTTACTCGATTTTAGATAATAAAGATTATACTTCATTAATTGACATCTGTAATTCTATTAAAATTTAGTAATAGCAACAATACACAAATCAATTCAGTGATTTAATTAACTATTTTAGTTTACGTTCAAGCATAAAAAAACGAAGCCGGTGATATCTCCAACTTCGTTTTATATTATAACTAAAAGATTCTATTGAATTTCAGGAACTCCTGTTGTTGTTCTTACTACTTTTTTAATTTTTCCATTTTCGTCATACTCCAACTTGTCAATACAAACGCTTCTTCTAAAAGGTCCTCCATCAGCTAAACCTGCATTGTGATAAATAAAGTAATCATTGCCTTTAAAATTAATAATCGCCTGATGGTTTGTTGGTGAATTTGGTAACGTATCATTAATTACGCCTTGATATTCCCATGGTCCCATTATACTTTTACTTGTAGAATATTCTGTTGTTGATGGATAATGAGCTGCATACGATAAATAATATGTATCGTTGCGCTTATGAATCCAAGGAGCCTCAAAGAAGTTTTTAGCATCAACAGTTTCAACAGGACCATCTACTTCCGTCATATTATCTTTTAATTTAACGATACGAGCCTCATTCCATGATCCCCATAACATATATACTTGTTTATCATCGTCTACATAAACAACAGGATCAATATTTAATACAATTGAATTTTGAGTTGTATCTGCAATGATTGGTTTACCCGAAGCATCTTTATATGGTCCTAGTGGATGATCTGCAACAGCTACACCAATAGCAAAACCTTCATGAACACGAGCTGTAGAATCTTTATGAACCATTGGTACATACCACCAAAATTTACCATTATTTTCTACACAATGACCGGCAAATGCATTTGCTGCTGCCCATTCAAAATCCTCTACCTGAAGTTTAACTCCATGATTAGTCCAATGCACCATATCGGGAGTTGAAAAAACATACCATTTTTTCATTAAGAAACCATCTTTACCCAATTCCTGCTCGTCACTACCGGTAAAAAGATAAAGTGTATCATTATATACTAAGGCACTTGGATCTGCTGTTAAAGGTGATTTAAATAATGGATTTCCACTGTACTTTACCTCTTTTTTAGTGCATGATGAAAACACGACCAAAGTAATTAGAAGCGGCAATAAAGATTTAAGTTTTTTCATTGTTAAATTCATTTCGTTATAAATTTTAAAGAAAAGCTGAATATTTATGTGTACTTATTTCAAATTTATAAAGGCATCACAATCCTTTCCGAAATTAAAAATAGTAAAAACACAAACATGAAAATACAGCATGACTGAATAATAACGAATAGTCCACCATGTATCAATATTTGTCTTCTTTTTTGATAAATGCATAGATAATTAAGCCTCAATAGCGATCCAACAATTCTTTGCGCATTTCTCTTAATGAATAATAAAAGGCAAGGAAACATAAAGGAAAGCCGGCAAGAAAGAATGCAATTTGTCGTGTTGCACCATGTGCATTTCCATCAAGTTTTTTGTAAAAATCATAATACCTCGAGTACATTAATAAATAATATACCATGTAAAACAGTAAACACACAAATCCTATAATCATATAAGTTACAACTGTAGTATCCAGAATAAAATAACTTATAAACAAGCTCAAAAAATAAAACAAGAGCGTTAATCTACCAAAATATTGAAATTCCTTTACAGACTTCTCTAGTTGATTAATCATAACCTCCCGGTCTGACTTAAACTGAGTCAACATATTAGTATCCATACCTCTTTCCTGAAGTATTTCTATAGATACTTGTTTAATTTCTCGTTTATAGTGGTAGAGCCTGTAATGTTTTACAATATCAATTAATTTATCATTACTTAGTTTGGAGAGTTTTGTTTTCATTATTATTAAGATTAGGAAACTGGCTTATTAGATTATGATTACAAGATAGTTAACTATAATCATTATTGCAAATCACAGAAGAACTTCACAGCAAAAAAACTAAGTAAACACCTATATCCAGCCAATACATTACGAATGTTTACTGAAGTAAAAAACAATTCCAAACATCTTAAACGAATACTTTAAACGCCTGATATTTATCACTCAGATAAAAAGGCGCAATTAGTATATTAGCAATCGATTTGTTAATGCTTAAAAATTAAATTCAATATGACTCAGAACGATTACATTGAGAGAGAAGATAAATACGGTGCTCATAATTACCATCCACTACCGGTAGTATTAGATAAAGGAGAAGGTATATATGTTTGGGATGTTGATGGTAAGAAGTATTTTGATTTCCTGTCTGCTTATTCTGCAGTTAACCAAGGACATTGTCACCCTAAAATCATAAAGGCCCTAACTGATCAGGCTTCTAAACTTACATTAACATCAAGGGCTTTTTACAGCAGTGTTTTAGGTGAATTTGAAGAATACATAACTAAATACTTTGGTTACGACAAAGTATTACCAATGAATACTGGCGCTGAGGCTGATGAAACTGCATTAAAGCTTTGCAGAAAATGGGCTTATACAAAGAAGGGTATAGAAGAAAACAAGGCTAAGATAATTGTTTGTGAAGGTAATTTCCACGGAAGAACTATTACTATTATTTCTATGTCGACCGATCCGGATTCATACAAGGGATTTGGGCCATACACACCTGGATTTGAAGTTGTACCCTATAATGATATTGATGCATTAGAAAAAGCACTTCAGGATCCTAATGTAGCTGGATTTTTAGTTGAACCAATCCAGGGAGAAGCAGGTGTTTATGTTCCAGAAGATGGTTACTTAAAAAAGGCCTATGACTTATGTAAGGCTAACAATGTTTTATTTATAGCTGATGAAGTTCAAACAGGTATCGCCAGAACCGGAAAGATGTTAGCATGCGACTATGAAAATGTTCGTCCTGATATTTTAATTTTAGGAAAAGCGGTTTCCGGTGGAGTATTTCCTGTTTCTGCAGTTTTAGCTGACGATGAAATTATGCTTTGCATAAAACCAGGAGAGCATGGATCTACTTATGGAGGAAATCCTTTAGGCTGTAAAGTTGCCATTGCTGCATTAGAAGTGATCAAGGAGGAAAATTTAGAAGAAAATGCAACCAGACTTGGTGAGATTTTCCGCAACGAATTAAGCAATATTCAATCAGACATGATTGAATTAGTGCGAGGAAAAGGATTATTAAATGCAGTTGTGATTAAACCTAAAAACGGTAAAACTGCGTGGGATGTTTGTTTAGCCATGAAAGAGAATGGTTTAATAGCTAAACCTACACATGGACACATCATACGATTTGCACCTCCTTTAGTTATTACAGAAGAAGAATTAAGAGAAGCCATTAGTATTATAAAAAAGACTTTAGCTGAATTTGAGTAATCAATAAAGTCTAATCAAGTTATTAAAGCTCAGGGTTTATTTTAGTTAGATCCTGAGCTTTTTTCTTTCTATCCATTTTAACCATTCTGGTTTATTGTACCAAAAAAATGTATATTTAACAGAGCATAAAAACCTACTTCACCATGGAAAAGGAACTACAATTATTACACTCCAGATTACGCAAACTAGACGAAAGAGGCTTTGATTTAAACAGCTGGAAACAAGGAACCATTGCTGTCATTGATTCTATTTTAGGACCGGACAATCTCAAGAGAAAACTCATTGAGGATATTGATTTTCAAAACAACAGCTGGTCTTTAAGAGACTCTACCGGAGATGTAGATACTGTAAAAAGTACATGTGCAGATGTTTTAGAAACCATTATTCTTGAAATCGAAACCTTTGGACTTGCTGAAAATGTCATTCCCGACAAAACAAAACCTGCTTTTGATAGCATTAAACTAGTTGATGATGCAATTAATAAAGAGTTATCTCAATCGCAACTAGACGAGCTTCTTATCCTGTTAAAAGAAAGAGATATTTCACACAATCAAATTGTTGATAAACTGAAAAGGTTTGGATATGAAGTAGCTCCTAAAATTTTAGCTAATATTCTAATCAATGAACAATACCTGAAAACGAAAAAATAAACAATAAAAAAAGGCTCACTGCAACTAATCACAGTGAGCCTCATATATTTTATAGTGATAAGATTACATTTTTTCCGGAACATCAACTCCAAGTAACCACATTGCATTTCTAATTGTCTTTCCTACAGTTTTACACAATACCAAACGCATCATTCTCTTATCTTCATCTTCTTCAAATAGAATTGGATAATCGTGATAGAACTGATTGTATTCTTTAGCCAAATCATATGCAAAGTTTGCAATAACAGCAGGTGAAAATACCTTACCAGCTTCTTTAACAATATTCGGGAAGTTAGAAATCATACGAATCAGGTTATTTTCCTTTTCTCCGATTTCTACATTTGTTGGTGCTTTATCAGCTACTTCAATTCCTTTTTCTGCTGCCTTTCTAAAAATAGATTGAATTCTGGCATGAGTATACTGAATAAACGGACCTGTATTCCCATTAAAATCAATGGATTCCGATGGATTAAAGGTCATATTTTTACGAGGATCCACTTTTAAGATAAAGTACTTAAGCGCACCTAAAGCAATCATTCTAAACACTACTTCAGCTTCCTCTTCTGAATATCCCTCAAGCTTACCTAGCTCCTTAGACATTTCACGAGCAGTATTGACCATCTCATCCACTAAATCATCAGCATCAACAACAGTTCCCTCTCTTGATTTCATTTTTCCTTCTGGCAATTCAACCATACCGTAAGAGAAGTGAACTAAATCCTTACCCCACTTAAAGCCTAACTTATCCAATAATAAGGCTAATACCTGAAAGTGATAATCCTGCTCATTACCTACAACATAAACCATCTTATCGATATCAAAATCGTCAAAACGAAGCTTAGCTGTACCAATATCCTGAGTCATATAAACAGACGTACCATCTTTACGCAATAATAGTTTCTCGTCCAAACCATCATCAGCAAGATTACACCATACACTATTATCATCTCTACGGTAAAACAGACCTTTATCCAGTCCTTCTAATACCATATCTCTACCAACAGTATAAGTGTCTGACTCGTAATAAATTTTATCAAAATCAACTCCAAGTTTCTTATAAGTCACATCAAATCCTGCATATACCCAACTATTCATAGTCTCCCAGTCACCATATACCTCAGGATCTTTTGCTTCCCATTTTCTAAGCATCTCACGAGCCTCTAAAATCAAAGGAGCATTATTCTCTGCATATTTAGTTAATTCTTCACAAGCTTTGAATTGCTCATTTTCAGAATCATTTAAACCTTCTTTAGTTTTCTTTTTTGCTTTTAAAGCAGAATAAGCTGAAGAAAAATCTTCCACTTCGGCAATAGCTGGAAAATCTTTAATTTTGTCAGCTATAATAGTTTTGATTTCAGCCTTATATTCCTTATCAAACTTTACATAGAAGTCACCAACAAGTTTGTCTCCTTTCAATCCTGTTGATTCAGGAGTAGCTCCATTTCCCCATTTTTTCCACGCTAACATTGATTTACAGATATGAATACCTCTGTCGTTTACAATGTTTGTTTTAACCACTTTATATCCATTAGCTGCAGCAATTCTGGATAGGGAATATCCCAATAAATTATTTCGGATATGACCAAGGTGTAATGGTTTATTTGTATTTGGCGATGAATATTCAATCATCATCAATGGTGAATTTTCATCTACCGATTGATAACCATAAGTTTCATTTGTAGTAATATCATTTACTAAATTCAACCAATAATCAGCAGCTAACTCAATATTCAAAAATCCCTTAACTACATTATAGTTGGCAACATTTTCATCTGAATTCTTGATAAACTCACCAATATCTTTTCCTGTATCTTCTGGTGATTTCTTTGAAACTTTAAGTAACGGGAAAACCACAATAGTAAAATCACCTGTTAAATCTTTTCGGGTAATTTGTACCTGAGCCTGGTTTTCATTTATTTCTTGTCCGTATAATTCTTTAACTGCGGCAACTACCTTGCCTTTTAGTTGCAATTCTATATCCATAACTGCTGTTATTCTGCTTTATATTACAAATGAAAGTGCAAAGATAAAAAAGTTATGCGAATGCGATATAGAACAACAATTATTCTACTAATTCAAATTCAACATCTATATGATATTCACTAACTACATTCTGTCCATTATAGGTAGCAGGGATCCAATTCCAGTTTTGAGGAAATGTTTTGGCAACTCTTAAAACCTCCTTGTCTAATAAAGGATGAAGTTTTTCAATTATTTGCAACTGCACTGGTCTACCTTTTTCATTAACACTCACAGCCAAAGTAACTTTTCCTTTTATATCTTGTTTTTTAGCAACCTGAGGGTAATCTATATGATTTACAATGTAAATATATGGAATTAAGGGACTTCCATCAAAGAATACCGGTGTTTCTATATATTCATCCGGAGTTTGACGGTTAGCTATTTTAGTAACCTTCTTTGTATTATAATCATACTCAAATTCAAAAACTCCATTTAAAGAAAAATACACCCATCTCCCATTTTTTTCTCCATTCTTATACACACCTCGTTCTATAACAAAACCTTTATATTTCCTAAGGTACCTCCCATGCTTTATTGATGTATCATTTTTAAATGCATAATACTGCTCATAAAAGAAATCATATTTCTTAGTCAACAAAGTAGTTTCCTGTGCAGAAGTATCTAGAAAACAAAAATACAGAAGTATAACCGATAGATATTTAATTATATGCAAAACAGCTGTTTTAATATTAAGATAAAGATATTAATTAAAACAAAAACCTTATCATTTTACTCATTAGAATAATAAAATGATAAGGTTTTATAATATGAAAAAAATTGGAAGCCTGAATTACTATAAATTTCTTTTTAGATAATCACTCATCATTTGATATAAATGCAGTCTTGTATTCCCACCATAAATACTATGGTTTCTATTAGGATACATAAACATATCAAATTGTTTTCCTGCCTGAATTAATTGCTCCACAAATTCCACTGTATTTTGATAATGTACATTATCATCAGCCGAGCCATGAATAATAAATAATCTTCCTGATAAATTCTGAGCCATATTAATTGGTGAATTCTCATCATATCCTTTAGGATTTTCCTGAGGTTTACGCATGTATCTTTCTGTATATACACTATCGTAATAACGCCAGTTTGTAACAGGAGCTACGGCAATACCTACTTTAAATACACCATCGCCTTTACCCAAACAGCTACAACTCATAAATCCACCATAACTCCATCCCCAGATAGCTATCCTTGAAGCATCAGTATAAGAAAGACTACCTAAATATTTTGCCGCTTCAATTTGGTCATCAGATTCATACTTACCTAGTTTCATATAAGTACACTTTCTGAACTCCTCACCTCTTGCACCTGTACCTCTTGGGTCCACACAAGCCACCAAATAACCCTCCGATGCTAAATACTGTTCCCATCCAACAGACCATTCATCCAACACTTCTTGTGAATTAGGCCCACTATATTGCGTCATTAAAACAGGATATTCTTTTGAAGCATCAAAATTCAGAGGTTTCACCATCCAACCATTTAGCTCAACACCTTCACTTGTTTTAAATGTAAAGAACTCTTTTGGCGCGATCTCATAACCTTTCAATTTATTCTGCAATGCTGAATTATCTTCTAATGTTCTGATAACTTTACCAGATTGATTCATCAAGGCATATTGAGGTGGAGTTGTTGTGCTTGAGTATGCATTGATAAAATATTTATAGTTGGCATTAAACTGAGCACTATTGGTACCTTTTTTAGTGGTTAAAGTATAATTCTTCTTTGCATCAAGGCTAACTGCGTAAATTTCTCTTTGCATTGGAGTTTCTTTAGCAGCCTGATAATAAAACAACTTTTTATTTGAATCATAACCATAGAATTCTGTTACATCCCAATTACCTTTTGTAAGCTGTCTTATTTTCATCCCAGCCATTGTATATAAATGAATATGATTATATCCATCCATCTCTCCAACATAAACAAAATACTGACCTCCAGGCAAGAATGTTAAATTATCCAATACATCTTCAGCAATGTAATAGTCATTTCTATGTGTAAAAACACTTTTAGCTAGCGAAGAAGCAGTATTTGCAATTAACAAATCAAATTGATTTTGTTCTCTGTTTAACTTTAAGATACCTAATTTACCTTCATTATAAGTCCATCTGATTCTTGGAATATAATAATCCTCACCATCAATCTTCATGGTCTTTGTTGTTCTGTTTTTCACATGGAAAACACGAACTTCAACCTTTGAATTCTCCTCTCCTGCTTTTGGATATTTGAACTTATACTCTCCCGGATACAATGCATTTTCTTCATGAGTAGGATGACTTCCTTTATAAACTGGGAAGCTATATTGTTTTACATTTGATTCATCAAAACGAAGATAAGCCAATTCCATACTGTTAGGAGACCACTCCATGGCCCTATTAAATTCAAATTCTTCCTCGTAAACCCAATCCGGAACTCCGTTAATAACTTTATTAAACTCACCATCATCAGTTATTCTTACTTCAGTACCGAATAAGATTTTATGAATATAAACATCATTCTTTTTTACAAAAGCAACCATATCTCCATTGGGAGAAAAGATAGCAGCCTGTTGCTTATCACCTTCTGATAATGGCTTTAGCTCTTTTCTTTTAATATCATAGACATAATAATTTGCTTTGTAAGTTCTTCTGTATATCCTTTCTTTATTTGTATAGACAAGAATTCTTGTATTGGTACTATTAAACTCATACCCTTGTATATTTTCAATAGGACAATCCTTAACCTCTGCTAAATCCATAACAACTCCAACTTGTTTACCAGAAGAATAAGCATACTTTACTATTTTCTTTCCGTCTTCAAGAGTTGTATAATATTCACCATCAGAGGTAGATTCTAAACCATCGATTGATGCGGTTCGAAATGCGTAGGTTTTATTTAAATCTTCTAGGGAAACTGTCTTCTTCTGTGCAAATGTTAATGCAGGAAAGACAAATGCTGCAAGTAGTAATATCTTATTTAACGACATTATTGATTTTATTGATTGAGACATATATAAAAAATCCTAATAACTAATTAATTAACTTTTTATTTTGGGCAAAGCTAATAATTAGCCATTAGGATTCAAATTTTATGCCTAAATATGGACACTTCAAATAATCTACTCTCTGATAAATTTGAATCCAAAAGCAAAATAATTGGCCTTAAAACCAGTATTCCTTTGGTAATGATTATACTTTAAATCAATACTTTTCAGACCAAATTTTCCAATTTTAGCCTTTGTAAAAATATCTGTATATGTCACACCAAAACCAAACTGATCAGAGTTAAATTTTGAAAGATCATAATCTGATGTATAATACTTACTTGTAGAAAGATGAGTATCAAATGGTGCAAAATAATCTGCTTCAGTTTGATCATAATAACGATAACTTGGATACAAGGTAAATTTCTGAGAAATTTTTATTGGCAATTCGAAATTTACAGTATTGGAAGTTATTCCCCAATCATCATAATAATACCTGTAATAAGTTCTTAAGGTCACAAATTCATTAATAAAATAATGAAACCTTGCTCCTACAGGAATTTTAATTCTGGTACCTGGCAGTCGTTCAATATCATCAGCCAACATAAACACATCCTTATTTTTTCGAGAAGTATAATAAGGAATGCTCTCTGCATTACCTATATAGTAATTGCTTTTATCTGCAAAATAGACTCTTTGCATAGGATTAGACAACCATCCATCCTGCTGAACTATATCAAAAAACAATGAAAATTGTGCATTACGACTTAATATTTGCGAAAAAGAAATCGACAAGGAATAAGTATTACGTCCTTTATCAACAATTGAACTAAATCCTTGAGGATCCCAGGTTGTACCGTTTTTACTGGTAACAATCCCCTGATCATTTAAAATATCAGCTCTGGCAAAAAAACCAGAAAACAGATCACCATCCACCTCTTCGTACGATTTTAGTTCTGTTGGATAAACAGGCTTCCAGGCATCCAAATACATACTACCTTTGAGATTTATTTCAGTATTCTTTTCATTAAACTGCTTTGTGTAACCACCACCAAATCCCAAAGAAGTATAATCAAACTCTCTGGAAAAAGACAGATGAGCATCCCACATTTTATTTCTATCATCAGAACTATGAAAATAACTTCCCGATAAACCTGTCCATGTATCTTTTTGCGAAGCACCGGAAGACGCCACCCAAGGACTTCCTGTCATATCATTATTCGCATTTTGAGAGGCACCTGATTTATCAAAAGGATTTACATTACTTGAAGAAGCTGAAGTATAAGTTGAAAATCCCACATCCACAGTTAAAACATCATCGTCATTCAAAGGCATACTCACAATAATATTAGGAGTAAAATCTGTTATTTTCTCATCACCAACACCCCCTGTAACTGCTGCATTATCTCCGGATTGACTATAATAACTGGATAGAATATCTACTTCGGTATTTTCAAGCACTCTTTTTTTAAAGGTAAAAGTACTGTCGGATTGAGAATAAGCCAATAGCCCAAGACTCAAAAATATTACAAGAATTAAATATCTCATTTAACAACCATTACAAATTAAAATTCACTTAATTACAACCACATCCTCCACCGGATTTTCCACCATTTGCACCTGATGCACCTTCCCTGTAAACCTGATAGTTCGTTTCAAACTTTTTAAACGTTTTATCACTTAATGCCATATCTGGATCATTTATATTAACTTTTTCGTACTCTTTAAGAACTACACATGAACTTAATGAAACAACAAAAAGCATTGCTAAAAATAATTTTCTCTTCATCTTTCTATTCTTTTACTACATCAGCCTCATGATTAAACTCTATATGATCCGAGGTAATGATTTTACTTTTATCATCAACTACAATACACTCAACTCCCTTTAACTGATTCACCATATTTAAACCAGCATCCACTCCCATTACAAATACAGATGTTGCCAATGCATCAGCTATTTCTGCATTCTGTGTAAAAATGGTCACACTCAAAATCCCTTTACTTGGATATCCTGTTTTTGGATTTATGATATGTGAATATGTTTCGCCATTAAATTTCACGTAATTTTCATAATTACCAGATGTTACGACTGCACTATTTTTTACTGGCATCCATGAAAAAACTTTTTCCTTGTTCAATGGATTAACAATTGCAACCATCCAGTCCTTTCCATCAGGTTGAGTGCCCCATGTATTTAAATCACCCGATGCATTAATAATCCCTGCAACCACTCCTTTCTTTTTAAGTAAGGCTTTTGCTTTATCAGCTGCATAGCCCTTTCCAATAGCTCCAAAACCAATTCGCATCTCTTTATTTTTAAGAAAAACAGTTTGATTTTCTTTGTCAATTATAATATTACGATAATCAACATTACGTACTGAATTCTTAATTAACTCCGGAGCAGGCATTGCTGTCATACTACCATCAAATTTCCAGATTTTATCCATCGATGCATAGGTTATATCGAACGCTCCATCGGTTAAACCAGAAATCTTCAATGCTCTTTCTATCAAACTAATCAACTCAAAACTCACCTTAACAGGTTGTATTCCGGCATTTTGATTTATTTGGGAAGTTTGAGAATTCTCATCCCAAGAAGAGATCATTTTTTCAATGCGAGAGATTTCATCAATGGCCAATTGTATATATTCATCACCCGATTCTTTATTATCTGCAACTACAGTAATTTCAAAACGACACCCCATTAATTTTGTGGTTCGCTTAAAGATATTACCATCAGCATACGCTGTTGCTCCAAATAACAAAAAGGAGATGATTATAATATATATTGCCTTCAACATCTTTTATTTAAAGGAGTTCAATTTATTAAAGTAATCTGTTGGTGTTGATTTCTGATAGCCTAATGCACCTAAAACAGCACCTTCTGAATTAAGAACAACAACATAAGGAAAGTAACCATTCTTATTATACTTCTCGGCAAGACCTGCATTGTGTTTTTTTCTTTCTTCAGGAAGTTGATTCTTCTTACTCCTTGGGAAATCTGCTTTAACTATAACAAATTGATCTTTAGCTAAAGTCTCAAATTCTTCAGTTTCTAATATTTCCTTTTCTAATTTGATGCACGGAGCACACCAATCTGATCCTTGAAAAATTAGAACAATACGTTTATTCTGCTCCTTTGCCTCTTCTTGCGCTTCATCAATAGATAAATCATTATGCTGAGCAAACATAGTTATCGAAGAAATAAACAACGTAACTGCAAAAACTAACATTCTCTTCATTGACTTCATTTTTTTCATTATACTCCTATATTACAAACAATTACCCCATATATCTTATAATTTAATGATACTTCATTAAACTATTACAGAGCGGAAAAGTTCTGTAAATATAGATATTTATGTATCTATATTTTTATATCCTCAAAATAATATTGATTTCAAGGATTATTAATTGCCATTCCCATTTTGCAGCCAATCAATTGTTTTTTGCATAGCTAAAGGAAATGGAGTCGGGTTATATCCTAATTCGATTTTTGATTTAGAACTATCAACATCCCAATTCTTTAACGTTTTGCGAACAAAAGCCTTTGTTACCAGAGGTTGATTGCCACTTACACTTGATTGCCATTGCATTACCTGAGCGATTATTTTCATAATAAAGCCGGGAATCTTAATTAAAAAGTGGTTAATCTGGGTTATATTATTTATGCACTCAAAGAAATTGTTATACGATAAAGTAGTACCCGACAAAATATATTTATTTCCTGATCTACCTTTTTCCAAAGCCATTATATGCCCCTTGACAACATCATCTATAAATACATAATTGCCTAAAGATTTTCCATTACCGGGAATAATATGCCATTTACCTTTAATGTAATTATCTATCATACCAACAATACTATTGCTTGTCCCCTTTAATCCCGGGCCATATATCCGGGTTGGACAAACAATGATTGTTTCAAACTCATTACAATTACAATTTAAAATCATTTGATCTGCTTCATGTTTAGATCTCTCATAATCGCCAATGAATTCATTATTTGTAACAACTTCGGTTATCGGCATACTTGCAGAAGGACCAAATATCCCTGCAGTACTGGTAAAAACAGCGCGTTTAACACCACACTCCCTGGCTACATCGATTACATTTTTTGTCCCTTTAACGTTAATTTCTTCATATATACTTTTGTCTTTAGCCCATAGTTTTACATAAGCAGCTGTGTGAAATAAATATTCACACGATTGCATTCCCTTTTTTAAACTTTCTATATTACCAATTGAACCTCTAAATGGAATTATTCCCGGATATTCTATTAAGGGTAGTTTATCGTCTGAACGATACAAGGCATGCACTTCGTACCCCTTTTGAGCAAGATGTTTGCAGAGTATAGAACCTACAAATCCAGTTGAGCCGGTAACGAATACTTTTATCATGTTAATGTATTTTCAATGTTTAAAAACAATTTCCGGATTATTCCAGATACAAAAAATATCATTTGATAAAGCTATAGTACAATGAAGGATAAAAGCAGCCCAAAAATTCCCGGTATAAATAGAAATCAGACAAAACAAAACACCAAGCGGTATTGAACCAATAGTTTCGAATTTTCCTTTATATAAATGAGCTAGTGCATAAAGTGCTGTATTGATCAGTATGGCAACAAAAACGCCCCATTCTTGAATGCAACTAAATAACAAGATGCCTCTGAACAAAAGCTCATAGGATAACAAATACATTATCCACGTTAAAAGATTAATTGTGTAAACACTTACATTCCATTGATTAAGTTTTACTTGTGGATATTTTTGTTGATGCTCTTTCTTTTTAGACAAAGAATAATTGACTCCCAATATTATAGTTATAAATAATACAAGTACCAGCAGAGATATAGTATTTATTGCTATTGGTTTAAATAAAAAAGAAAGGTCTTGATTCAAATTACTTATTAAGAAAATAGGAATAACACCATAAACCAGAATACCTAGCAACCTGCTACTGAAAGCAAGCTTTAGAGAACTGGTATTCTTTCTTTTGTAATAAAGGGAGAATCCCCATAAAGTACAAAAACCTATAATCGTTAACAGAACAGATATTAGTGCAATATTCCAATCAACAGAAAGCATAATATAATAATTTGACCTAGAAAATATTCTTACCTCAAAAGTCACCTACAAACACACTTGCATTTACCTACATCTAAACTTTAAGGGACTTCTGATATTAGCAAAACTTAATAAACGTGTAGTATCATGGTCTTGCTTAAATAGTAATTTACGATATTTCTATTTCCTTATCAATCCTTAATATATTATCAAATAAAAAAAGGTGTTTCAAATTTACCTGTTCCAATTTTCTGAACACATTCAAATAATCTTTTACTCTATAATACGCTAGTAATAATATAATATTTATCTTTGCGTGTTTTTTATTACAATTTTTTAAATAACTGGATTTTGTTTGAAGTTAGGTGTCCGTATAATCTAAAGTCTTCAAAATCTGTAATACTAATAAAAAGATGGTTAAAATAACCTTACCAGATAGTAGTGTAAGAGAGTACGAATCAGGAGTTACCGGTTTGGAAATAGCCAAGAGCATTAGTCCTCGTTTGGCCAAAGAAGTTTTATCAATCTCAGTTAATGAGGAAACGTGGGATCTTACACGACCAATAACGGAAGATGCTTCAATAAAACTTTACAAATGGGAGGATGAAGAAGGTAAACATGCATTCTGGCATTCTTCAGCTCACCTTATGGCAGAAGCTTTGGAGGCTTTATATCCAGGAATGAAATTTGGAATCGGTCCTTCAATTGAAAATGGCTTTTATTATGATGTTGATCCAGGTGATGATGTTGTATTAAGAGACGCTGACATTCCTAAGATTGAAGCAAAAATGAAAGAGATTGCTCGTCAAAAGAATGAATACGTTAGAACAAGCGTTACAAAAGAAGAAGCTTTATCATATTTTACATCAAAAGGAGATGAGTACAAACTTGAGTTAATCAATGAACTTGAGGATGGAACCATTACTTTTTACAAGCAAGGTGAATTTACCGATTTATGTAGAGGACCTCACTTACCTTCAACTGAACCTATTAAAGCAGTTAAAGTATTAAGTATTGCAGGTGCATATTGGAGAGGTGATGAAACTCGTAAGCAATTAACCAGGGTTTATGCTATTACATTCCCTAAGCAAAAAATGCTTGACGAATATCTTGTAAGATTAGAAGAGGCTCAAAAACGCGATCATAGAAAAATTGGTAAGGAACTTGAACTTTTTGCTTTTTCACAAAGAGTTGGTCAAGGTTTACCATTATGGTTACCTAAAGGGGCTAAACTTCGCGAACGCTTAGAAAACTTCTTAAAGAAAGTACAATTACAATATGGTTATCAGCAGGTGATCACTCCACACATTGGAAACAAGGAACTTTATGTTACTTCTGGTCACTATGCTAAATATGGTAAAGATTCATTTCAACCAATTAACACACCAGCTGAAGGTGAAGAATTTTTACTTAAACCAATGAATTGTCCTCACCACTGTGAGATCTACAAAGTTAAACCGGTATCTTATAAAGATCTACCAATACGTATGGCAGAATTTGGTACAGTTTATCGTTATGAGCAAAGTGGTGAGTTACATGGATTAACAAGGGTTAGAGGATTTACTCAGGATGATGCTCATATTTTCTGTACTCCTGACCAATTAAAAGATGAGTTTAAAAAAGTAATTGATATTATCCTTTACATTTTTAAAGCATTAGATTTTAACGATTTCATCACTCAGGTTTCTTTAAGAGATAAAGAAAACAGAGAAAAATATATTGGCAGCGAGGAAAACTGGGAAAAAGCAGAAAGTGCAATTATTGAAGCTTGCCAGGAAAGAGGTATGGAAACCATTGTAGAATATGGAGAAGCAGCTTTCTATGGCCCTAAGTTAGACTTTATGGTAAGAGATGCCATTGGACGTAAGTGGCAGTTAGGCACCATTCAGGTGGATTACAACTTACCCGAACGCTTTGAATTAGAATATATGGGCTCTGATGGCGAAAAACACAGACCTGTTATGATTCACCGTGCACCATTCGGAAGTATGGAACGTTTTGTGGCTGTTTTAATTGAACACACTGCAGGAAAATTCCCATTATGGTTAACTCCTGAGCAAGTGGTAGTTCTACCAATCAGCGAAAAATACAATGATTACGCAAAAAAAGTTTCAAATGTCCTTAATAATTCCGATATTCGCACCGTTTTAGATGACAGAAACGAAAAGATAGGTCGTAAAATTCGTGATAACGAGTTGAAGCGCATACCGTTCCTTCTTATTGTAGGAGAAAAAGAAGCTGAAACAAATTCAGTATCTGTACGTAAGCAAGGCGATGGTGATAAAGGATCAATGGAAATTGAACAATTTATAAACTTTATAAACCAGGAGGTTGAAGAACAACTTTCTGCAATAGATAATAAATAATTTGATTACTAATTAATTATAGGAGGATTTTACAATAGCACAGAATAGAAAAAAACCACAGGGTCCACAGCAAAAGGATACGCAAAGTTTTAGAATAAACAATGCGATTAGAGTACCAAAAATAAGGCTTGTTGGTGATAATATAGACAATCCAGGAGTGTTCTCTACATCAGAAGCATTAAAAATGGCTGATGCTTTAGAGCTGGATTTAGTGGAGATATCTCCTAAAGCTGATCCTCCTGTTTGTCGAATTACTGATTATTCAAAGTTTTTATACCAACAAAAGCGTAAACAAAAGGAACTTAAATCAAAAGCTGTTAAAGTTGTTGTTAAAGAAATCAGGTTCGGTCCAAATACCGATGACCATGATTATAACTTCAAATTAAAACATGCTGAAAAGTTTCTTTCAGAAGGTGCAAAGGTTAAAGCTTATGTATTTTTCAAAGGACGATCAATCTTATTTAAAGAGCAGGGTGAAATTTTGCTTTTAAGATTTGCTCAGGATTTGGAGGAATACGGTAAGGTTGATCAATTACCAAAGCTTGAAGGAAAAAGGATGATTATCTTCCTTTCGCCTAAAAAAGCTAAGAAGTAATTTCAATTATATAAACCAATTAATAGTAAGTACAATGCCAAAGATGAAGACGAATTCCAGTGCGAAAAAACGTTTCACAATCACTGGAAGCGGTAAGATTAAAAGAAAGCATGCTTTTAAAAGTCACATTTTAACAAAAAAGACTACAAAGCAAAAGAGAAATCTTACTTACTCAGGACTTGTTCACACTGCTGACGAAAATAACGTTAAGTTATTGTTGAACATGAAGTAATAAGGAGATTCCTTATTTTATTAATTATTTAATTAACCGAATGAAGTTAGCTGAAAGATCCATTGATGATGGGCGCTAATCATTCTAAAAAAAGTAAAAATGCCAAGATCAGTAAACGCTGTTGCTTCAAGAGCAAGAAGAAAGAAAATTCTAAAGCAAACTAAAGGTTACTTTGGAAGAAGAAAGAACGTTTGGACGGTAGCAAAAAACACCTACGAAAAAGGTTTAGGTTATGCTTACCGCGATAGAAAAAGAAAGAAAGGTCATTTTAGAGCACTTTGGATTCAAAGAATCAATGCTGCTGCTCGTATCGAAGGAGTATCTTACTCTAAACTTATGGGTATGATGACTAAGAAAAATATTGAAATTAACAGAAAAGTTTTAGCTGACTTAGCTGTTAATCATCCTGAGGCTTTTAAAGCTGTTGTTCAAAAGGCAATGGCAAACTAGTTGAAGCCAAAAATGAATTAATAAATGGCAGGAGAAGAAATTCTTTCCTGCCATTTTCATTTTATAATCAATATATATAACACACTGAAATAAAGGTATAACCACCCAATCATTCTAAGATACTGTCTAAATAAAGTAACTTTTATTTATTCTGTTTCTTCAAAACAAACAAAACACATATTTTTGCGATTCAAAGAAATTATGCACCATGAGTAAAGATTTTAAACCTACTCCATATATTTTGGAATCTGTTAATACAGGTAAACAATTTAAGGATGAAGGATGGACATTAGACGCTCCAGGCGAACAACAACCAACACTAATCAGAGCTGTTTACGAAAAAAAGCAGATTGAAGTTAAAGATGAATCATACGGAATATTTCGTTTTGCAGACTGGTTACCTGTGCACAAAATGCTTGAAGGCTCATCTTCTCCTATCACATACAAAAGTGAAGGACTAGCAAAAGAATTAGGCCTTAATAATTTATATATCACATTCAGCGGTTATTGGCCGGAAAAAGGAGCTAATTTCAGAACATGTTCCTTCAAAGAAACTGAAGCTTTTACTGTTGGTGGAAGATTAAGCTCTGAAAATGGTAAAGTTTTGGTGGTTGCATCGGCAGGAAATACTGCAAGAGCTTTTGCCCGCGTATGTTCTGACAACAATATTCCATTATTACTTTGCGTTCCTGAAGATAACATTGATGCTTTATGGTTTGATGAACCTATTAAAGACAATGTAAAATTAGTAGTTACAAAATCAGGTAGTGATTATTTTGACGCTATCTATTTATCAAACCTTGCTTGCGAACTAGACGGTTTTATTGCAGAAGGTGGCGCTAAAAATGTTGCAAGAAGGGATGGAATGGGAACTACTACTCTATCAGCAATCACTACAATTGGACGTATTCCTGATTATTATTTTCAAGCAGTAGGTAGTGGCACTGGCGCCATTGCTGCATGGGAAGCTAACAAACGCCTTATTGAAGATGGTCGCTTTGGCAACAACTATATGAAATTAATGGTATCTCAGAATCATCCTTTTATTCCAATTCATAATGCATGGAAGGCTGACTCAAGAGACATGTTACATTTAGATGACGATGAAGCCAGAAAGCAGGTTGAAGAAATTGATGCTAAAGTACTTTCAAACAGAAAACCTCCTTATCCTATCATTGGTGGATTATATGATGCAATGAAAGAGGCAGGTGGAGATGTTCTATGTGCTTCAAATGAACAAGCGGCAGAAGCAGCAAAATTATTTAAAGAGACTGAAGGTAATGACATTCACTCTGCAGCATCTGTTGCTACAGCTACTTTGATTGGAGCTGTAAAAGAAGGTTTAGTTAAACCTGAAGACTTTGTAATGCTTAATATTACCGGAGGTGGAGAGCAAAGATTTAAAAGCGAAAAAGAAATTATTTATCTAAAACCAGCTCATGTATTTGATATTACACCTACATTGGATGATGTAAGAACTGTTTTATCGGATTTATTTAAAAAATAAAACATAGCAACTTTTTTAGATAAGGAAGTTATTATATATAAAGAGAGTATAGTATTTAAGTGCTATACTCTCTTTTGTTTTAAATACGCTCTTAACCAATAGTATAATTCTAACTATCTATTACTATATTTGCTTTTCATTAAAAAACAAAGAGAAAAATCTTCTGGCATAAGGTTAACATTAGGTTAAAAACAAGTTTTATCTAACCATAAAATTTTAACTCTTATATCTTTATGCTGGATTATTAAAGCTTTTTGTCGAAACTTTAATAATCTCTTATACAAAACAAAATACAATATGAATATTGCTTTGATTGGGTATGGCAAAATGGGAAAAGAAATTGAGAAAATTGCCATAGAACGAGGACATACAATTACCGCTAAAATAGATATGCAGACAGATGATTCTTTTGATGGAGAAGGATTTGCTGCTGCTGATGTGGCTATCGAATTTACTGTTCCTGCTGCTGCATACAACAACTATATGTCATGCTTTAAACACAACAAGCCTGTTGTATCTGGTACTACAGGATGGCTTGATAAGATTGATGAAATCAAAGATCAATGTGAAAATAAAGGACAAACTTTTTTCTACGCTTCAAATTTCAGTGTTGGGGTAAATGTATTTTTTGAGATCAACAAAAAGCTAGCTCAATTAATGAATTCTCTTGAAGACTATGAGGTTAGCATGGAAGAAACTCACCATATTCATAAGTTAGATGCACCTAGTGGAACAGCTATAACTCTTGCTGAAGGATTAATTGAAAACATCGATAGAAAAACAGCCTGGGTTGAAGGAAAAGAGGCATCTAAAGAAGAAATTCATATTGAAACTATCAGAAGAGATGAAGTTCCAGGAATACACACCATAAAATATGAATCTTCAGTTGATGAAATCATCATACATCACAGTGCAAAATCACGTAAAGGATTTGCTCTTGGTGCTGTTTTAGCCGCTGAATTTGCAGCCAAAAACAAAGGATTCTTAGGAATGAGTGATTTGCTTAAATTTTAACTAAATATTTTTTATAATGCCTAAAGTTTCTCTAGCTAAATGGATTAGGTTTTCTATTGCAGCCCTTGTTTACTTTTTGTGGGTAATTTGGGTTGGCAACTACTGGTTATTTCTGGGATTACCAATAATATTTGATGTTTACATTACAAAAAAAGTACCTTGGAACTTCTGGAAAAAGACTAAAGACGGAGAAAAACCTAAGGCCTGGGTTGAGTGGGTTGATGCTTTACTATTTGCATTAGTTGCTGTATATTTTATTAACCTGTTCTTATTTCAGAATTACAAGATACCAACTTCATCACTTGAAAAATCTTTATTAGTTGGTGATCATCTTTTTGTAAGTAAAGTAACATACGGACCGCGTATTCCAAATACACCATTATCTTTTCCTTTACTACAAAATACAATTCCATTTTTTAATACTAAATCGTATTTAGAATGGCCACACTGGAAATACAAAAGACTGAAAGGTTTTAAAGAAGTAGAAAAAGGTGATATTGTAGTATTTAACTTCCCTACGGGAGACACTGTACCTGTTAAAGTTACAAATCCTGATTATTACATTTCTTGTCGCAAAACAGGTATTGACAGGGTTAATGCAAATCCTTCATTATTGGATGGATACCGAGATGCCAGTCAGTGGGAGATTAATTCAAAATTAAGAGAGTTAGGTAAAGAAAGCATTTTACTTAATAAGGAATACTGGGGTGACATAGTTTATCGTCCGGTAGACAGAAGAGATAATTACGTAAAAAGATGTATTGCGGTTGCTGGTGACACCTTTGAAATCAGACACAATCAGGTTTATATTAATGGTGAAAAAACAGAAAATCCGGCAGGCTTGCAACACCTTTATCATATTATGACCAATGGTGTTAGTATCAATCAGCGCTTTCTGGACAAAATGGAAATCTCTGATGCAGATGCAGGATGGTTAGGAATGGGTATGCTTCCTTTAACTGAAGAAAAACTTAACGAACTAAAAGGTTATCCTTTTATTCGCCAGGTTACCAGAGATGAAGAAATGCCTGATTCTACAAAAACACAAACATGGCCATACAGTACTGATTATAATTGGAGTAGAGATAACTTTGGTCCTCTATGGATACCAAAGAAAGGAACTACTGTAAAACTTAGTTTAAAAAACCTGGTATTATACGATCGTATAATTACTGCATATGAAGGAAATACCTTAGATGTAAGAAATGGTGATATATATATTAATGGTGAAAAACAAGATGAGTACACCTTTAATATGGATTACTATTTTATGCTAGGTGACAACAGACACCAATCTGCAGATAGCAGATACTGGGGATTTGTTCCTGAAGATCATGTTGTAGGACGACCATTATTAGTATGGCTTTCATTAAACAAAGACAAATCACTGTTTGATGGCAAAATCCGTTTTGAAAGATTCTTTAAATGGGTTGCTAACGAACAATAACAAAATTAAACTATAGAATGAATGGAGTTAGCAATTTTCTAACTCCATTTTTTTTACATACGAGTTCACACTCTAATTTCTTTAATGAAGATAAAACCGTAATAAGTGACGATGAAAAAAAAAGAAATTATTAAACTGAGTATAGCCTTTCTAATTTTTCTTATTGGTATTTGGACAGAAAGTCTTCTTCCTTTCTTTGTTATATTGATAATAGCTGACTCTATCTGGAAGAAATCTGTACTCAAAAAAACTATAAATTTCATAAGAAATAAGACTGCAAAAAAATTCATTATTATTGAATGGCTTGCTGCTGTTTTACTGGCAGTATGGCTTTTACTTTTCATACAAAATAACTTTGTCAGTTTATATTCTTTTCATACCTCGTCAATGAATGGAACACTTGATCCAGGTGATATTTTGCTGGTAAACAAATTAAAACCAGGTGTTGCTAAAAGCATTAATTCTGTAAAAAGCTTCCATAGAAAATTAGGCACAAGCTCATTAAAGCATAATGACATTATCATGTTTCATTTTCCGGATGGAGATTCTTTATTAAAAAACAGACCTACAGATAGTTATTACTATTTACAGAGATTATATGGCAAAACTGAATTCTTAGATAAAAAGGAAAGATTGTCAAACCTAAAATATTATCCTGTAGATGAACGACCACGATTCGTCAAAAGAATATTTGGACTTCCCGGAGATACCGTTTCAATTATTAACGGAGTTGTTTTTTGCAATAATAACAAAATGAAATATCCTGATTTGTCCGTTGGACGTTATAAAATCACTCCGGAAATTAAATCTGAATTAGAGAAGAACCACATTACTCCATATAATGAATTAAGTACTGAAGATGGTTTAATATGGGAAATATACGAAACAGATGTAGAAGCTCTAGCCTCAAAAAATATTGAACTAACATTGGATTGTTTGCCTAAAAACTATCCAGATCCGCTTGTTTTCCCTTTTTCAACACATCAACTATGGAATATGCATAATATGGGCCCACTATATATTCCTAAAAAAGGTGATAAAGTAGAATTGACACTTGATAATTTAAAATTTTACAAACGTATCATTTCTGTTTTTGAAGAAAATAAAATTGATATCGATGATGATAAGATTTTAATAAATGGGAAAGAATCTAAATATTATCAATTCAAAATGGATTATTATTGGGTAATGGGAGACAATAGACCACATTCGTTTGATAGCAGGTTTTGGGGTTTTGTGCCGGATAATCACATTATTGGAAAAGTGGAATATATACTTTACTCAAAGAATAAAAATTCTAAATCATTATTAAACTATAAAAACAACAGATTCTTCAAAGCTGTTAATTAAACAGATAAACAAACATCTAAACAGAAATTAGTTGTTTAAATTCTGGCATATTAGGATTTATTTCTTTTATCTTTCAATTCTTAACTATTAACTTTATCCCTATACTAATTTCAATCATATATGAAACGAGCCATGAAAATTATCACACATAGGAATATGTTTGATGTGGCGAGTTCTATGTGACAATAAAAAACAATATCTAAACACATGAAAAAGTCATTTTGGTTTTTAATAATACTATCCCTGTTGATAGTAATTTTCTCTGTTCAAAATGCAGAAGTTGTTCCAATTAGATTTGTTATTTGGGAAGGAGAATTATCTTTGGCCATCCTTATGATTTTAACTTTTTTATTTGGCTTAATTACAGGTGCTATTTATTATGCCATAAGCATTAAAAGAAAGAAAAAGGTTAAAAATCCTGTTGGAGACATTGCCTTTGCTGAAAACTCAAATGAGGAAATATCTGAAAACGACGAAGAAAACAATAATGACACAAAACCACACGAACAATAAAGAATCTTTATTCACAATAAACTATTTACCTTCTGTTCAATTCTTTTCACATTGGGTAACTAGTGATTCCCCTATAATAGAAAAGCATTGCAATTACATTAAACAAACATACCGAAACAGATGTGATATCCTTGCTGCAAATGGAATTATACCATTAACAATTCCGGTGGCAAAAGGGAAAACACCTAAAATTCAAACAAAGGACATTCTGATTTCATACGATACCAGATGGCAATCATTGCATTGGCGATCCATCGTTTCTGCATATAACTCCTCTCCTTTCTTTGAGTATTATATGGATGACCTTAAACCTTTTTACGAAAGGAATTACAAATTCTTATTCGATTTTAACATTGGTCTATTTGAAGTTATTTTGGATGCTCTTGATATAAATACAACCATCAATTTTACTGAAGATTATATTAAAAACACAGAAGAAGAGTATATTGATTATAGAAACATAATTCATCCCAAAAAGGATTATAAAGAGTTTGATTCTTCTTTTAAACCAATAAAATACAGACAAGTATTTCAGGATAGATTTGAGTTTGAACCCAATTTAAGTGTTATTGACTTGTTATTTAATAAAGGCCCGGAAGCAATTGATTGGCTGGAAGATAATATCAAAAAAGAATAAATTAAAGCTTCATATCTTCTTTAAACTCATCAATTATCAATTGATGATCAAAGGCTAACTTTGGCAGTTCATTCAACGAAAACCATTGTGCATCTTTAGCATCATCCATTGCTACAGCCTGAAGTTTTGTTTGGATAAACGCGTAAAATACTACAGAAACAGTTCTTCCTCTGGGATCACGATCCGGTGCTCCATAAGTCTTAAACTGATTTAGTTCAACATCAACGATCCCGGTTTCTTCCTGCAACTCACGTTTTGCTGCAGTTATTAAATCCTCATCCATATCCAAAAAACCTCCGGGCAAAGCCCAAAGGTCCTGATAAGGATTATTTTTTCTTTGTATAAATAAAATTTCCGTATTTTCTGCCTCGGTGATAAGAATAACATCAACAGTTACGGCAGGTCGAGGATATTGATAGGTATAGCTCATTGTTTATTCAGGAATAATTCTTTTTATTACCCTTAATTTATGGCTGTATTTATTAATCTCCTTATTAAAAATACCTTGATGATCTAAATGATCAATGCGAACTTCACCATAAGAGTGGATAATCTGACCTTTGCCTAAACAAATTCCAACATGAACAATATTACCCTCCGCATCATCAAAAAAGGCTAAGTCACCTATTTTAGCTTCTTCAACAAAACTAACATTATTACCTAACTCTATCTGCTGATAAGCGTCACGAGGTAACCAATAACCATTAATTTTGAAAACAATTTGAGATAATCCTGAACAATCAATTCCAAAATAAGACCTTCCTCCCCACAGATATGGAGTATGTAATAAAGAATTTGCAACCTCTCTGATTGATATTTCTTTATTATTTGGAACAGGACCTGAAATAAAATAATCGTTTTTACCTATAGAAAAACTATTCATTTCATGACCATTAAATACAATTCTACTTCCCGCCGGAATAACCATTGGTGCACTAGAACCATCCTGAACTATCTTAATTTTTGGAGTTGGAACCATCCAGGCATTAGCACTTTTCCAAAGTTCATATTCAGTAGGTGCAACAGAAAATACAAGTTTAGAGTCAATCCATCCTTCGTACCCATCAAAATCCATCTTAATCTTGGCCCACTTTTCTGTTTTCTCAGTTACAACAAAGGTTTCTCCAAAAAGAATCTGAGTTACTAATTCTGATTTCTCTGAAGGTTCCTTTCTTACTGGAATAAAACTATAAACACTAATCGAACCGATCATCTTCTTTAAAAATTAATGCTGCGAAGATATTAAAATATGCATAAAGATTGATTCTGTATTAAGAATTTTATCAAATAGATCCTGCTACACATCAATAATTACATATTTTTAACCATTACATTTATTAGTCTGTAAAACAATTTCTTCTTATTTATAACCGTATTTAAATAACATGTGTAAATCATAAATTAATATGTAAGAATAACCAATCAACTATGATACAAACATTATCACTATAAAAAACTTAGCCGAAAAGAACTTAATACCCTACATTTCATATTTATGTTTTTTTGCTCATATTTGTTATAGTTTTAAGAGGTACCTATATATTATATTTTTGTTGGTATTTCTGCTTATTTAAACACTTTGGTGATGAAGAACTTTTTACACGATTTTAAAAAATATTCACTGGCAACATATAGAATTCTATTGTTTTTAGCGGCTATAATACTGATAGCAAACCTAATGCCCCGCGAAGGGAAATTTCAGTATGAATTCAAAAAAGGAGAACCCTGGAGATACGATGTTTTAATAGCTCCTTTTAACTTTAGAATTTATAAAACAACAAACGAACTTGAGGCTGAAAAGGATAGTATTCTAAAAAACTTCCGTCCTTATTTCGTGATGGATTCTACTGTATATTCAAAAGTAAATGAAGGCTTTTTACTTGAGTATAACAATCAATTAGAGTCACTCACTACCAAATACAGATTCTTACGTAAGAAGAATAATTCTGTCCAAAACTCTGAATATGTAAAAACTATAACCGATAGTATTTTTCAATATGTATTTAACAAAGGAGTCATTGCAGTTCCCGAGGAATACATAGAAAAAAGTGACGGTTTTGAATTAATGTTGGTGAGCAATAACCTGGCAGAGCCATATCTTTCAACTGAATTCTTTTCTTTACGATCTTCTTATCAATACATCACAAGAGAACTGGCTAAAAGCTTATCAGTAATCTCTAATGATTTTAAGGGCATAGAAGAATTTATTTCTGAACTAAAAATAGAACACTTTATTGTAGCCAACGTTCAGATTGACGAAAACAGATCACTGTCAGAGAAAGAGAGCTTACTAAAAAATATGGCTCAAACTAAGGGTATTGTTTTAGCAGGACAAAAAATCATTGACAAAGGAGAAATCATTGATGATCAAGCCATAAAAAAGCTGGTGTCTTATAAAAAAGAATATGAATCCAGAGTTGGAACGCTTTCTGAATACAACATTATATTTGCAGGACACCTACTCATTACCTTTTTGTTTTTAACTGGCTTGTTCCTATTCCTATATTTTTATAGAAACGATGTATATCAAAACTTAAAATTCATCACATTTTTACTTGTCATTTTGAGTACTGTTATTGTTTTGGCATACATATCTTATATAATTCCGGATATTCCAATTTGGGTTATACCAATTACTATTTTGCCTTTAATTGTAAGAACTTTTATCGATTCACGATTGGGCTTTTTTATATATGTTATTGCTGTAATTCTGGCTTCATTTTTTAGCCACAACAGTTTTGAATTTATCTTTTTACAAATTCCTGCTGGTATAACTGCTATCTTTAGTCTTTACAGGATGGTAAGAAGGGCACAAATTGTAAGATCTGCGATTTTCATTCTCTTAACTTACAGCTTATTTTATACTGGATTGACCTTATTACAAGAAGGTGACATTAATGGTATTAACTACGAGTACTTTTTATATTTTACAATCAATGCCTTTTTAATATTTATCGTATATCCATTAATATACATTTTTGAAAAGCTTTTTGGTTTCTTATCAGACGTAACGTTGGTGGAATTATCAGATACAAACCATCCTCTTTTACGTGCATTGGCAGAAAACGCGCCTGGTACTTTTCAACACTCAATACAGGTTGGTAATATTGCACAGGAAGCGGCATATAAAATTGGTGCAAATCCATTACTTGTGCGTGCAGGAGCTATGTACCACGACATAGGAAAATCAGCAACACCATTATATTTTACAGAGAATCAGACTTCTGGAGTAAATCCTCATAATGAAATGGACTTTGAAGACAGTGCTAAATTAGTAATTAGCCATATTGAAGGAGGAATTAAAATTGCCAGAAAATATAATTTACCAGAAAAAATTATTGACTTTATTGCGACTCATCAAGGAACTACTAAAGCCAAATATTTTTACAATTCCTTTGTAAATCAGAATCCGGATAAAGAAGTTAATGAAGATAACTTTACATACCCGGGTCCTACACCATTTACTAAGGAAACAGCAATATTAATGATGGCAGATTCTATTGAAGCAGCTTCAAGAAGTTTACCGGAATATTCAGATAAGACTATTGACAAACTAGTTGAGAATATAATTGATACACAAATAAAAGAAGGTCAGTTTTATAATGCTCCAATTACTTTTAAAGAAATATCTCAGATCAAGGAAGTATTTAAAGCTAAGCTTAAAAATATTTACCATGCCAGAGTAGCTTATCCTAAGCTTAAAAAGGGTAAAAAGTAAATGAACTAATAACAGGTTGAAAAATAAAAACGGATGAGTAAAATTACTCATCCGTTTTCTTTATAATTAGGTCTAACTTATTAATTAAAACGTTTCATAACCATCATCCTTTTCTGTATTTAACCCAAGATCAATAATCTTTTTACTACTTGAAGTAGTAACTTTTGGAGTAACTTTAGGCTTTACATTACTTGTAGTTGTTTTAACAGTCTTGTTTGTGGTTACTTTCTTGTTTACCTCCTCATTTACTTGCTGATCATCCAGTTTAAAAACAGATACTGAATTATTCAGCATTAAAGATAATTCCTCAAGTTCCTTAGATGCCGTGTTAATTTGTTCTGAGTTAACAGCATTACGTTGAGTAATTTGGTTTAATTGCTGAAGTGCATTATTAATCTGCTCTACACCTGCAACCTGTTCTAAGGAAGCTGCTGTAATATCCTGAACTAAACTGGCCGTTTTTTCAATTTCAGGAGTAATTTCAACCAGATTTTTACTTGCTTCACCAGAGCTACTTATAGTTGCCTGAGAAACGGTATTTATTTCATTTGCAGCTTGCTGACTACGTTCTGCTAATTTTCGAACCTCTGCAGCAACAACTGCAAAACCTCTACCTTCTGTACCAGCTCTGGCTGCCTCTACAGCTGCGTTTAATGCCAAAATATTAGTTTGAAATGCAATATCTCCAATAATGGAAATCTTTTCGGTAATGTCAGCCAATGATTTTTGAGCCAATTCAGAACTCTGATTACTGGTTCTTATACCTTCTGCTGCTTTTTGAGCGATCTTTTCGGTTTCCTTAGAATTATCTGTATTCTGTTGAATATTTGCATACATCTCTTCCATAGAAGAAGAAACCTCTTCTGCAGCTGAAGCCTGTTCACTTGCGCCTTCGCTAAGCTCCATCGATTCCTTATTTAATTTATCACTGGCCTTAACAATTTTCTCTGCTCCAATTCTAATTTCATCCACTACAGTTTTAATATTTGCAACCATTGTATCCAATGCGGCAGACAAACGTCCTATTTCATCTTTACGATCAATTGCAAACTTAGTACTCAAATCACCCTGAGCTACTCTTTCTGCTAAATCAATACCTGTCTCTAAAGGCTTACTAATAGATGTTGCCAGATAATAAGTAAGAATAACACCTAATATAATTAAAACAAATATGCTGGAGATAATCAACTGTTTTTCCTGAACAACAATTGTAGCACTCTTGTCTCCCATCTCCATTAAATAATCCAAACCTAAATCTGAAGATTTTCTAACTTCCCACATCAATTGTTTACCGACTTCATATCTTTTCAATTCAGCCAAACGAGCTTTTTTATAAACTGGCAAGAATTCTTCTACAGAAGTTTTTAATTCAGACAAGGTATTTTTTAATACATAAGGATATGAACCATTAAAAAAGTCAGCATTTTCCTCTAAAAAATTACTGACTTGATATCCATCTTTCTTATTTATATACTCTACGAACTGAGCATTAATAAAATTAGATTGAGCTACTTTCTGTTGAACACCCAAGGAGCCTTTATTTTGTAATCCTATTGAGTTAACTTTTTGGAATAAATTATTTATAACGTCCAAATCTTTTACTGATTCTTTTTCTGCATCAATAAAGGCTTTTCTTTTTGCAATAAAATCATTGGTTAGATTCAATACATTTTGCAAGTCAATGCCTCTCGAAACTAAATCGCTATTAGCAGTATCTTCTAGTTGGATAAGCTTCTTCAATGCATAAACAAAGCTTTCTACTTGCTTTTCAGCTCTATCATCATAATAAAAATCACTGGATAAATCTACAGCAGTCATTAAGCCATTCGTAACTTCCCAAAACTGATTCATTTTAGAAGATTCACTCACAGAAGGAATGTACTTTTCAGATAATTGGCTTATTTCATACTCAACTCTTAGCAGGTTAAATAAGAATATCAGGGTTGAAACAACGGACAAAAGTATTACAACACCAAAACCTAAGCCTACCTTATTTCTAATTTTAAGGTCTCTCCACTTCATGGTTTATAATTAATAAGTTTAATAATATAATGCGTACTCTTAGGGGTAGTAAAAATATACGTTTTTTGTTAAATTATGTTACATTGAACATGAAAAATAAATTACTTTAGCTAATACTATAGCTCTCAAAAGTTAAAGTCTCTTAAAATTGTTTTTTGTAGATTTGTGACATCAAAAACTTAATGACTCATGAAATTATATTTACGACTTACACTATTTGTATTTATCCTGTCAATAATTCTCATTTCTCCGGGATGTACAAACAAGAAAAATTTAAAAATTGCATTTTTATATCCCTCCAAAACTATTGAACGTTTTAGAAAGGAAAGCGAGTTTTTTAAAGCTTATGCAGAAAAACAAGGAATCGAAGTAATAATTAGAGATTCTGAAGTTGACGAGACCCTACAAAAAGCCCAGGCTTCAGAGGTTATTGAAGAAGGAGTTGACGCTATTGTTATAATTGCGGTTAATGTAAACACCGGAGCTGCCATTGTTAGAGAAGCTAAAGAAAATGACGTAAAAGTGCTTGCTTATAACAGAATGATTACTAATTGTGATGTAGATTTTTTTGTTGCCAGCAGTAATGATCAAATTGGAAAATCAATGGTTGATGCTGTTATTAAAAAGAAACAAGGAGGTAATTTTGTTATTCTGGGTGGAGATAAATTTGATAAAAATGGTCTTGACCTTCAAATAGCAATCAAAAAATACCTAAAGCCACATATTGACAACGGCAATGTAAATGTTATTTACGAATCATTTATTGAGCAATGGAGTGATGATATTGCCAGACATGAAATGCAAAAGGTTATCTCTCTTTACGGAACAGATATCGATGCTGTTATTTCCGGCTTTGACGGAATGTCTGCCGCTGCTGTTGAAGTACTTGAAAAATATGATCTGGCAGGGAAAGTTGCCATTACAGGTCAGGATGCAGAATTAAGAGGGTGTCGGAATATTGTTAAAGGTTATCAAACGATGACGCTATATCATCCTTTAAAATCTTTAGCTGAAAAAGCTGCTGAAATTGCAATTGAATTAGCAAAAGGAAAAAATACAAAAGAATTTGTAAACAGTACAGAAAACAATGGATTTGGAGACATCCCAACACATAGAGTGAACTCCATTGTTATTACAAAAGACAACATTGATAAAGAACTAATTGACACTGGAATATATACCAGAGATGAAGTATACAACTAACTAAAAAGAGGCTGTTTTTGCAGCCTCTTTTCTTTTATATAAATCACTATCCTATTTCACCAAACCGCTTCTTTTTAATAAAGCCTCATTAGTTGGCTCCTGTCCTCTGAATGCTATATATAGCTCCATTGGATGTTTAGTTCCTCCTTTACTAAGAATATTTTCTCTAAAAGATGCAGCTGTTGCTTTATCAAAAATTCCGTTTTCTTTAAAAACACTGAATGCATCTGCATCCAAAACTTCAGCCCATTTATAACCATAATATCCTGCTGCATAACCTCCTGCAAAAATATGAGAGAAAGCAGTGCTAAAGCAAGTTCCCTCTACAGCTGGGAATAATTCAGTTGGAGCCATCGCTTCATCTTCAAAATCATTTACAGAGCCATCAAATTGGGTTGATAAAGAATGCCAGGCCATATCATTCATTCCAAACGATAATTGACGAACACTTTGGTATCCACTTTGAAAATTAGCAGAAGCCATAATCTTGTCAACAAGTTCATCAGGTATTGTTTCCCCGGTTTTATAATGCTTACCAACCATTTTTAACCATTCTTTTTCAATACCCCAGTTCTCTAAAATTTGAGAAGGAAGCTCAACAAAATCACGATAAACATTTGTTCCACTTAATGATTTATAAGTTGTCTCACTTAGCATACCGTGTAATCCATGTCCAAATTCATGCAAAAATGTTCTTACCTCATTATAAGTTAATAATGATGGCGTATCTTCTGTTGGTCTGCTAAAATTACAAACTAAAGAAACAAACGGCCTTACATCTGAACCGTCTTCATTTTTATACTGTTCTCCGTAATTTGTCATCCATGCACCACCCTGTTTTCCTGATCTTGGAAAGAAGTCTACATAAAGTACAGCCATGTATTTCTCGTTCTCATCAAACACCTCATAAGCTTTAACCTCTGGATGATATACAGGAATGTCTTTATTTTCTTTAAATGTGATTCCATATAAGGTTGTAGCAAGATCAAAGACTCCTTTTTCAACTTTTTCCAATTGAAAATATGGTTTTGTCATCTCTTCTGTAAAAGAAAATTTTTCTGATTTAACCTTTTCTGAATAATATGAAAAATCCCATCGCTGAAACTCATCTTCTAATCCATGAGCTTTAGCATAATCTACAACCTCCTTAACTTCATCTTTAGCAAATGGCAACGAAGCATCCAGAAGCTCTTGTAAAAAGCTATTTACTTTATCTGCATTTTGAGCCATTCTTTCTTCCAGAACATATTGAGCATGGCTCTCATAACCTAAAAGCTGAGCTCTCTCCAATCTAAGATTCACAATTGATTTTACGATTTCTTTGTTATCGTATTTATCATTTTTATTCGCCCGGGTTGAATAAGCCATATACATTTGCTTTCTTAACTCGCTGTTATCAGCATATTTCATAAATGGTACATAGCTTGGATATTGTAATGTAAAAATCCAACCTTCTTTTCCATCGGCTTTTGCCAATTGAGCAGCAGCATCCTTAATGGCACCAGGCAAACCAGCTAAATCCTCTTCTTTTGTAACATGAAGTTTATAAGCATTGGTTTCTGCTAAAACATTTTCTCCAAATTGTAAAGTTAGTTTTGACAACTCAGTTGAGATAACACGATACCTTTCCTTTTTATCGCCAGATAATAATGCTCCTTTTCTTGTAAATGCCTTATAGGTATCATCCAATAATTTTACCTGCTCTGCATTCAGACTTGCATCTTTATTGTTATAAACAAACTTCACCTTTTCAAACAAAGATTCACTCAACCAAATATCATTTGAATATTCGGTTAGCATAGGAGAAACTTCTCTTGCTATTGCCTGAATTTCATCATTAGTCTCGGCATGGTTTATATTAAAAAAGATAGATGATATTTTTGAAAGTTTATCACCAGCACTTTCCATCGCAAGTATCGTATTCTCAAAAGATGGCGTGTCTTTATTTTCAATTATGGTGCGCACCTCTTCTTTTGCCTCCTCTAATGAAATTTTAAAAGCAGGTAAATAGTCTTCAACTTTAATTTTATCAAAAGGAGGAGTATGATGAGGTGTATTAAACGCTAATAATAATGGATTTTCATTCATTTTACTATATTTATTTTTGCAACTTATTGTAATTAATATGCAAAGTAAACAACTATAAGCAAGTATTCGTTTCATAGGAAATGTTTTTTTTTATTTAAACAAACGTTAAACACTTTCTTAATTTACTGATTTTATGTCAATTAAACCGATTTAAAATTTCAAACAAAAAATTATTATACGTGTAATCCTCCTTTTAATGTTCAAATAACTAAATCAACTTTATTGAAACCTTGTTGTATGAATAAAGTAAAAGGATAGGTTAAACAAGTTCAATCTAAAGTAAATTAAGCTCTTACAATTATTTTTTATTAAACAGGAGTTAGCAGATTGTATTGTTTATATTATTATGAAACGAACTCAAATTAATCCCTTCATAATTGAACATTAATTGAGGCAAATTTCAGAATACCCTTAAAATCTATAATAAAATGAAACTAGTATAACCTGACTTTATTTTAATGGTTACAGCTTTCATTAATTTGAAACAGACGAAACGAGCCATGAGAATTGTTAAATCAACAAAGCACAAGCTTTTCTCGCACAAGAAGTTGTATTACATCCAGGCAAGTTCCTTCTGATAATTAAAAACAAAATTTGAACAGATGAAAAACATCTTAAAAATGAATCAGAGTATTTTAAAGTTATTTCTAATTGGCCTTATCCTTTGTTCTGCTACAAACATTTATTCCCAGGAAAACCTTAATGAATCGGAACAAAACAAAATATCTTCAGCTGAAAGAAAAATTGAAAAAGCTGAGGCTATCGTAAAAAAAGCAGATAAATATAATACTGAAATTGAAGCGCTAAAAAATGACGGCAAAGTAAGGACTGGAAAAATGCAGCGTCTTGAAACAAAAGCAAATAACATTATTATAAAATCCGCATCCTATTTTAAAGATGGTTATGGCAAAAAATATGGTACATACCAGGGTGCTGTAAAAAGACATATTAAAAATGGCAGCTTAGAAACAAGCTTTGAATCTGAGCAAATTGATGCCTATAAAACATATAAAACAGGGAGAAAATGGAGAAGAAAATCCAAGTCTCAAGGTAATGTAAATAAAGGTGTTGAATATATGTTAAAGGCCAATGAAGTTGAAGGAACAGCTATTGAATCGCTTATTGAGATTTTGAATCATGTTGATGGAAACTTACAAGCACAGGAGCCTTTGACAGAAGAAACAGAAGATAGTTCGGCTATTATTTCCAATACTTTAGTTACTGAACCAATAGCTCCTGTAGCAACCGAAATGCCGCAAGACAGTATTTTAACAATGCCTTCAGATTCATTAAATACTGACACTACGTTTATTGTAAGTCCTGTATCTGCAGACTCTGTTTATACGACTCCTGCAATGCCAGACTCATTAACAGCATCAACCAACGAAACTGTTGCAATCGTTACCCCTGTTTTAGAAGAAACTGTGCCAATTACAGAACCTGTAACTGAAAATGCTATTGCACCAAAACCAACAGAAGAACTAACTACATATTTTACAATACAATTTCTGGCAGACAAACAACCTGTTCCGAAAGAGAAGATAACCTCTATATACGATGGCCCAATTGAAGTCATTAGAAATGAAGCGGAAGGATGGTTTAGATATAGTATTGGAAAATACAGTGATATAAACGAAGCTAAAAAAGCTTTACAGAGCACAGGGGTAAATGGTTATATAGTGGCCTACCACAATAACAATCGTATTTCAACACGCGAAGCCATTGAAATATTGAAAGGAGAATAAGAAACTTAAACTCAATAATTAGTATCAACAGACTATTAGAATTACGACAAAAGACTTTCCGCGTGCTGCCGAAGCTTTAGCGGAGGAGCAAGACTAATTTACAAAACTTTTAACGATAACATCTTAAACAAATAAAAACATAACTCACTTATAATCTAAAAACTTAATATATTTCAAAAATAGAATAACCTATTAATTATATAAATCACACACAATATGAAAAAGATTATTATTGTATTTTTTGCTGTTATTGCAACTTTAAATACTTCGGCTCAAATTAACATCGGAAATTTATTTGAAGCAGGAAGTGCTGACGCAAAAATATTAGCCAATCCATATTTACGTCCGTATGGAGAGATGCTTGGTGTAAACTTAAATTCTGGTTGGTATACATCGGCTAAAGTTCATAAACTATTGGGCTTTGATATTACATTTACAGGAACTTATTCAAAAGCTCCATCAAGTGCAAAAACTTTTGACATTAATGATTATAGCGATCAATTAACGACTTTTGAACTTGTTGATCCTAGTGAATCAGTAACACCAACAATTGCAGGTAAATCTTCAAGTAGACCATATTTAAAACCCAAAGGAGTTCCATCAAATCCTGTTACAGACATAGAAATGCCCAATGGTTCAGGCATGGATCATTTAATTTCGCCGATGGTCACTGTTGGTGTTGGATTACCATATGGAATTGAAGTTAAAGGTCGTTTTTCTCCGGAACTGGACCTTGGTGATGCTGGTAAATTATCATTATTTGGTGCCGGAATTCAAAAAGACATTAAGGATTACATACCGGGTATTAAACATGTTCCGGTTTTAAATATGTCTGTTTTAGCTGCATTTACTAACTTTTCAGGCTCTGCTTCAATGAATGATGTGGGTACTTTAATTACAAACGGACAAGTAAGTATTGATGCCAATGCATATACAACAAGATTACTTATTGGTGCAAATTTACCGATAATAGCTTTCTATACAGGTTTTGGATATGGTCGTTGTTCAAGTGATTTTAATATTAATGGTGATTTCAGCGACTCTTCATTAGAACCAATTACGCTTAGTTACGTGACAAAAGGTTTTGATTTTAACGTAGGTTTACGTTTAAGATTAGGTGTTATTGGTTTACATGCTGATTACACTGCCGGTGAATACAGTTCACTAACTGCTGGTATTGGAGTTAATTTCAGATAGATTATTTCTTATCATAGTTTGCAAAGCCATTCTTTAGGATGGCTTTTTTTATTTCGTTCTAATTACAATCTTTAAATCCCTTTTAAATAGTGGCAATTAACTATTAAATTTGCTATATTTCAATGCGCTTAATTAATATAAAGCAAACACAACATACTATACTTTTCTTCCTATGAGAATTAAAACAGTCATCATTTCTTGTGTCGCTCTGTTATTAACTTTTAACGGAATAGCTCAAGATTTACCTGAACAACTAAAAAGTTGGCTTAGTTCTAGCGAAATATCTAAAATAAAAAAAGCAAATATCAGAATTGATCAGGGTGAACAAATCCTTTTTTCTCAACAACTCAGAGAACTTAGTGACAGTGTACCGGAAGAGAAAAAAGACTACCTAACTCTTTCTAACAATATGTTTATCAATAAAAAAACAAGTAGATTATTGTTAGAAACTAAAGAATATTTTGCTTCTGGGTTTGATTCTAAACTTGAAATTTACAAAACATATCTTGACCATTTTTTAAGAGCAGATAGTACAAACACCTATCCTAAAGCGCAAGCATTAAATGACTCAATAGACATCTACATGTCAGATGCACAGTTATTCAGAGACAGAAGTGAGATCAAAGGAAACTTAATAGCTGCGGCAAATTCCATTAATCAGTCGAACAAGAACCTGCAATCCGCAATAATTCTATGCGAAAAAGCTTTAGTACTAATTAAAGATGGAGAAACTCCCAAAGCTTCTGATACTGCAAATGAGGATTTAGCAGAAACAAAAAAGCTTGTAGTGCAGCAAATACCAGAAAAGAAAAAAGAGCCTTCTGTAGTTCCTGTTCAAAAAACGGAAATAAAAGAAGAACCAGTTACTGTTGCCAAAGTTGAGAAAAGTAGCACTTCCAATGTTAATTCAGATATTGTTACAAGTAATAGCTCTTCTATTGCTGAATCAAAAGAAGAACCTGCTAAAAAGGAAATGGGCGAAGTATATTTTACAGTTCAGATCTTAGCGGATAAAAAACCGGTTTCTAATGAAAGGCTTAAGGCTGTCTACAAAGGAAGCCTTCCTATAATCGAAAACCAGGGAGATGGATGGTACAGATATAGTTTTGGAAAATTTAATGACTATAGCTCTGCAAAAAAAGCATTACTCAACTCTAACATTAAAGGCTATGTAGTTGCTTATAAGGACAAAACACGTATTTCGGTAAGAGAAGCCATTACCTATTTACAGCAAATCAACCAATAGAATTACTACAATGAGTAAAAAAGTTATATTCACATTTATTCTTTTTGCATCTACATTACTTATGAATGCTCAAAGCGATGTGGTCGAATTTCTTCAGTTCTCACAACCTGAGTATCGCCAGCAATTAATGCAATTATATTTAGATCCATTAGCAAAAATGCAGCAAAGTAATCTAAATACAGGTATGTATCATTCTGCTAAAACTCATCGCTTTTTAGGATTTGATTTTTCTATATCTATGGCAATGACAAACATGAGTGACATAAAAAAAGGATTTTACGTTACCGATCTCCCGGATTTTGAAAATAACTATACTGTATTAACAACCAGCACACCCATTTCTCCAAATGTTTCCGGAGAAACGAATAATCTGTCAGAAATAAAAAGTAATGCTACAGGAGAAAATATCCTTTTACCTAATGGTAGTGGATTAACTAAAATATCTTTACCTATGATATCTGTGGGAGTTGGATTGCCATACAACACTGAGTTACGTTTACACTATCTGCCCAAATATGACAATAAGGACATTGGCAGTACAACAAAGTATGGAGGAACCATAAAACATAGCATTAAGGAATACATTCCTGGACTAAATGAGATTCCTATGTTATCACTATCCTTAATGGGAGGATATAATTTAATGCTTAATGATATTGATGTATCCTATCCTGCAAGTATATCAAACAATCAACAATTGCATGGCGAAACATCTGGTTATACCGGACGATTGTTAGTAGGTATGGATATGCGAATCTTTTCGGCTTATGCAGGTGTTGGTTATGGTGCATCTAAGGTTGATTATACCTTAAAAGGAAAATACTACGTTGGAAATACCAGTGATGAAACAGAGGAAACTGATCCTGTTTCTGTAAGTTATGACTATTCACAAATTGATATCAATTTTGGTATAAACGCAAAAGTTAAGTTTATCGATATTTTTGCAGATTACTCCTTTGGCGGATTCAATACATTAAACTTTGGTATAGGTTATAATTTCAGATAGTAAATAAGTCACTAAGTTGAAAGTTCCAGGTTAAAAGTTGACAGTTAAAATACTTACAATGTGTTCTCTCTCCCTTTTAACCCTTTACCTTTCTCCCTTTTTTTGCTTTTATCTATAAACTATTAAAACTTATTACCTCATCTAAGTCTTTACGAAGCTTTTCAGGTGCTTTAGCATCAACAGGATACCCAATTGTTAATATAGCAATTGGCTCTAATCCTTCATCATTTTTAATAATATCATTAATAACATCCGGATTAAAATGACAAACCCAACATGTTCCTAATCCTAATTCAGTAGCCATTAAACTCATATGATCAACTGCAATGGCAATATCAATATCACAATGATCTTTACTATCAAAAGATCTCTTCCATGATTCATTATGATTACCATAAACAATAATTATTCCCGGAACTTTTGAAAACCAATCCCTTCTATAAGATGGTTTTATCTTATCTAAAACCTCATCCTCATCAACAACAACAAACCTCCAGGGTTGACGATTGGCCGCCGAAGGTGCTAATCGGCCTGCATTAACAACTTCCTTAATTAATGTTCTGTCAACTTTATTTTCGTGATAGCTTCGTACGGAATAACGAGTTTTTACTAATTCTTTAAAATGCATATTGGATATTTTTGAGCAGTTTAAATATATCAAATGTTCTTCGTATTTTTCAAATCGAAATTATGTTTTTTAAATCTCACTATAAAAAGAATCATGTTTTTTATTCTTTCAAAGATACTATCCTTCTTACTTTCACCAATTTGGTGGATTAGTATACTGATATTGTTATATTTTGTTATCCCTCGTTATAAAAAAAGAAGATGGTTCTTAATTCTTTCATTCAGCATACTTATTCTTTTTTCTAACCAATATATATTTTATCATGTAAGCGGATGGTGGGAAGGTAAATTAACTACTCCTAAAGATGTTGAACACTATGATGGCATAATTCTTCTGGGAGGTTTTTCAAATTTCAGATCAGATGTACAAAGAATAAGATTTACAGAAAGCTCAGACAGATTACTACAGGCTTTGCAATTATATAAATTGGGTAAGACCGATTATTTTATTTTTACTGGCGGGTCGGCCCATATCATTGTTAAAGAAAAGAAGGAAGGTGATTACTTAAAAGAATACTTACACCTGGTTGGTATTCCCCAAGACAGTCTTTTAATAGAATGGGAATCGAGAAATACACATGAAAATGCCGTTGAAACCTATAAAATGCTCAAAGAAAAAAATCTTGATAATGGAAAGTTTCTTTTGGTTACCTCAGGTTTTCATATGAAAAGAGCATTAGGCTGCTTTAACAAAGAAGGAATCAATGTAACTCCATATAGTACCGATCCATTGCAAGCCAGTTTAAGTCCTGATTTTGCAGATATAATTACACCTTCAGCAGGACCACTTGCAACCTGGGAACGTTTATTCAGAGAATGGATTGGTTATTGGGTTTATAAAGCGAAAGGATTTGTTGATTAACAAGGTAGAAAGGTAATTACAACACCAGACAGATTTATTTGCATATCGTTAATAAATCTGTCTGGTGTTTGGCATATCATTAATAAATCTGTCAGGTGTTTGACGTTGTTACTTTCTTCTTTTTACTGAGGACTGAAGACTGAAGACTAACTACTCAGCTTTAATTCTATTCACTCTGGCAACCATATCAAGAGATTGCAAAATCTTAGCTTTTAAGTCTTCAGGGTAAACCGTATGATCTTTAAAAAAGTAATCTGCAATTTTCAAAGCTTCAACAGAGCTATAACCGTTTAAAGTTGTCTGTACCCAAAACATTGGAAAAAATAAAGACCCGGTTTCTTTTATTGTTTGAGTTAACTCCAATGCCGAATTTAGATATTTCATATTTTTTTCCTTATGATAAGGATGATGTATATATCCCAGGGCTGTAAGTACCCAGTTTTCCTTTTTCCTATTCTCAAGCTTTTCCAGTCCCGCAACAAATTCGTCGAGTTTTAAATCATCTTTTGAAAATACCGGACTAACAAATTCCAGCATACCTTTTACATCTGCATCCTTATATTCATCTGCCATAGCCAGAATAAAAGCATCATCCAACTCCTGATCTTTCATTGCAAGTGTCATAGCCATACTACTTAAATCTCTTTCTGACAGCTTGACACCAGCCATTTCCTTTTTACGAACCACAACTTGTCGTAATTTTTTTAAACCATCAGAAGTAGTAACCAGATTTGCCCATGTTTTTATAAACATCTTTTTTAAACTGAATGAACGTTCTTCCTCTATTTTTACAAGAAGAGACTCTTCCAATTCCTGAGCCAGAGCTTGCTGAAGTTGGGTATTTGCACATTTCCAAAACACTGAATTCAATTGATTACAGACTAATGTCAACAATTGCTCATTATCATCATATTCAACTAACTTTAAAAGCATGTGTAAATACTTATCAACGGCAATATTTCCATGCAATAAATTTTCGTACAAATGAACCAATGTACTGGCTTTTACTAAATCATCCTGCCAAGTATAAATATTATTTAAAGCGTATTCGAGCGAAACAGGATCAAATAAAAACAATCCATAACCAGTAGCATCTACTGATGGTAATATAAACTGAGGTAATTCATCAGATACTTTTTGCTTTGCTGAAAGTAACTCCACATCCACATCCTGCACCTGATTATCATTTATAGCAATATATTTTAAACGCTGAGCCCATACTTTACTACTGTCTCCATATTCAGGGTTTTGTTGAATCACCAATTGATTATCCTCCTTCACAAACTTAATGATTGGTCTTCCCGGTTCATTAACCCAATTGTTACTCCATAACTCTAAATCATATTCCGATAAATTGGTTAATATTTTCATTAAATCAGCCCATGAAGCATTGCTGTAACTATACTCTGTTAAATATTTACTCAACCCCTGTTGTAATAAATCCTCTCCCATTAAATGCTCAAGCTGATTCATTACGATTGGGGCTTTATGATATATTATGGTTCCATACATCGAAGCTGCATCAGCCAAATTATCAAGCTTCTGCTGAATTGGATTTGCTGCCATTGTTCTATCAACAGAAAAAGCGGAAGGAAAATGAGCTGTTAAAAAAGTCAGTTCGTGATTTAAATCGGGAAACTGCTCTTTAACTATTTTATCGGCCATAAAATTTGCAAACACCTCTTTTTGCCAAACTCCACTAAACCATTTCATGGTTACCAAATCGCCAAACCACATATGCGCAGTTTCATGGGCCACCAATTGAGCTCTGCTCAACAATTCATTTTGGGTAGGATTTTCACTTAAAAAGAGTTTTTCTTGTCGGTAATAAACAGCCCCGGGATGCTCCATTCCTGAAAACTGGAAAGATGGAATACATACCAAATCATATTTTTCGAATGGATACTTAATATGAGTATATTTTTCTAACCAATCAATGGAATGATAAACCTGATCAAAAACGGCTTTTATATTTTGGTTAACTTTAATGGAATCCTCTTCCATATGAAAAACAGAAATCTCCATTCCATTCTTCGTTTCTGTAGTTTTATGAAACTCACCAACGGCAAAAGCCCATAAATAGGTACTAAAAGGTTTAGATTCAGAATAACTAATTCGTTTGGAACTAGCGCCAGCACCTTCTTCCATATATGGCTTACCATTAGTTATGGCTGTCCAGTTTTCAGGCATTGTAATAGTATACGATACCTTAGCTTTCAGATCTGGCTGATCAAAACAAGGGATTGAAGTTCGAGCTCTGTCAGGAACAAATAGCGAATACAGATATTTACTATTTCTGTTCAAAGCTCCTTCTCCCATTATAAAATCAATCTCAATTGAATTTTCACCTTCCTTCAGATAATTACCCGGAATAACCAGATGCTCATTTTCCAAAGAGAAAAAAACCTTTTGATCATTGGCTTTTACCAAACCAACATGATCCATATCTGAAACAAAATCAAAAACCAAAGGAGTTGTGATGTCTTTTTTTATTAGCTGAATATTAGCTTTTGCATGAATTGGATCATCCATAGAATCCGGCACAGTCATTTCAAGATGATATTCAATATTTGAAATATCATTATATCTGGCTTCGGCTAACTCTTTTGAAACACCTTTTTTCAATGTTTTTTTTTCTTCTTGATTACATGATGAAATAACTAATGCTATTATTAAAAGTGAAGTGAATAAGGTTTTCATTTTAAATACAAGTATTGTTGTGTGTTTTGATGATCAAATATATAGGAAGTTTAGATAAAAAAAAATATTACTCTGCAATACCTGTTAACTGAAAGCTGATTATGGAGGAAAAGATCAAACATCAGTACAGGAGTGTTTCCCTGCGTAGGGAAAGTTAGCTTCAATCTGCAGGTTGTTTTCCCCATATGGGGCTTTATAAAACATGAGTGCAGGAGACTTTCCCCCGACAGGGAAATCTTCCTGCAATGTGCAGCACTATTTCTACGGACCGTAATTGAGTTCCTGCACGCTTACTTGGAACATTTCTTGAAAAAAGTCGAGTTGAATTATTGATTATAAACAGGTAACTTCTATAACCATAAAACTTATTTTTTTAAACAATGAATATTTCTACTAAGAAATGGCTCTTTTTAATATTATTTGGGATCGTAACGACTTCCATAAATTCGCAACATAATTCGGGAAATTCCATACCCTGGTACGTATCAAAATACCAGGTTAATACTCTTGAGAACATGGGCATAGAGAGATTAAAAACAGAAAAGGAACTGTTCCTTTCAAAAAGAAACAATGGTATGGTTCTGGCAGGAATGGGTTTTATTCTGTCTACAATTGGAGTTTCAAACTCAGTTAAAAATATTAGTCCGAACAGTAGTAGTTCATCGGCATTAGGAATAGCAGCTTTTCTTGGGATTGGTGCGCTTATTGGAGGAACCTCCATCTGGATAACAAATGGCCATCGACATAATCAAATCAATAAGGCAATACAAAACCTTAATATGAAAGTAAGTGAGCTGAATTACAATCATAAGGATACTTCTATTTATCAATTTGGAATAACTGTAAATTTCTAAACATTCTAATCCTTAATTTATTTCTTTCTATCTAAAGCACCAAAATTATTGAGAACACGAGCTTAAATAAATATTGTAGTTTATAATCCTTATTTTTGGAGACATTGAATCTAATGAGAAGAAAAATTACAAACTATAATTAATTAATATGAAAACGGAAAAAGAGAAAATGGTTTCAGGAGAACCATATGATGCTTTTTGCAAGGAGTTAACTGACATAAGAACTAAGGTTAAAAAGACGCTTCACAAGTTAAATGTAACAGAATATTATACCGACAAATTTCAGGATACCATCAATGAATTATGCCCAAATTCGGCCAGGAACTTAAATATTGTACCTCCCTTTTATTGCGATTACGGAGAAAATATTCATGCTGAGGATGGTGTTTTTATTAACTCCGGAGGTTGCATATTAGATGGCGCAAAAGTTTATATAGGAAAGAAAACACTGATTGCTCCAGGGGTACACATCTATACCGCTCAACATCCGGTAAACATTGAAGACAGAAGAACCTGGGAAGACTGCTTAACTGTAACAATTGGAGAAGAATGCTGGATTGGTGGCCACTCTACCATTTGTCCGGGAGTTACCATTGGCGACAGAGCTGTTATTGGTGCCGGATCTGTTGTTACAAAAGATATCCCGGCCGATACATTAGCTGCTGGTAATCCGGCAAAAGTTATACGAAAGCTTAACGAGTAAATAAAAGATAGATGGTACAGGTATAGCATTAAAGCTAAAAGCCTGTACCTTATTTAAATTTTCCGCAAAGAACCGATCCTAATTGTACATGATTACTTGATGGTTCTAATAGAATCTTTTTTTAACAAGAATATATTTTCTTTCCTCAACCCATAAAAAATAGTTATAGAGTCTACAATTAAATCATAACTATCTTTATCACTATTGAAGTCTCCCAATGATTCTTTTATTTCAATTTTTCTTAAGATAGTATCTTTAAAAAAGGTTGATTTTATCTGTCTCAAACCGCCAGGATATTCATAAGAAGCGGCAAGTTCAAACGGTTGGATACTAGTATTACCTATATCTATTAAATAATATGAATACCAATAAACATCATACTTATAAATAGCCTTCAACACCATATAAGAATTACTTGAGTTAATATCAGGAATTGAATGATAATACAATTCTAAATATTCATCCCCCAACTTGAATTTTTCAATATCAGATAGAATTCACTCAAGTTTGCATCATCTGTTTCTATTCTACAACAGAATGCCACCAAATAACGGCTAAAATAGATATTTTCCCCAAACATATAATCATCTTATTATAAGAATCATATAAACCTAAAAGATCCAATAGCTCTGCTATCAATAACATTTTTTTTTAAAAAAATTATGGAATCATTTAACATGATGCATCCTTCAGGTGAAAATAGAATCTTAAATATTGATTCTTGAAGAACATCATGTAACAATTGACAAATAAATTATAATTATGAGAGTATTAAGTATTATTCTATTAAGTCTGTTTTTCAGTAATGCATTTTCTGAAGAAATAACAGAAAAAGAAGTAAAAACCACCGTAAACGAAGTAACTGTGTTTCTTGAAGGAGCACAAATTGTACGAAAAAAGTCAGTGGATTTAGCCCCAGGGAAAACCATTATAAAATTCATTAACCTTTCGCCATTTATTGATGCCAAAAGCATACAGGCTAAAGCAGAAGGTGAATTAACTGTATTATCAGTAAATCACCAACAAAACTATCTTGACAAGTCTCAAAAGTCGGCAGAGCTTACCCTATTGGAGAGTCAGTTGGACGACGTTAACGACAAAATTAAAATTGAGGATACCTATTTATCCATTATTAAAGAAGAACTATCCTTCCTTCAATCTAATAAAGATATAGGAGGTAAAAACGAACAAATGAATGTTACTAACCTTCAACTGGCTGCTGAGTTTTATGGTAAAAAACTAACCGACCTAAAGTTGAATGAAATTGAGCGAAATAAGACTCTTAAAACATTATACCAAAAGAGAAATGATATACAAAAACAAATCAATACAATAACAAGTAAAAAGGAATACCCAACAGGCGAAGTACTGGTAAAAGTTGATACAAAGAAAGCAGGTAGATACGCATTGGAATTGAATTACCTGGTTGCAAATGCAGGTTGGTTTCCTTCGTACGATATCAGGGCTAAAAATATAAACGAACCGGTACAGTTAATTTACAAGGCCAATGTAAAACAGGATACAAAAGTAGACTGGACCAACGTTAAGCTTAAATTTTCTTCGGCAGAACCAAATGTATCGGGTGTTGCCCCTGAATTACAGCCTTATTACTTAAGCTATAATATGAGACCTCCTGTATATAAAGCCTTTTCAAATTCAGTTAATGGTCGCGTATTTGACAATACAGGACAACCTATACCCGGAGTAAGCGTAATAGTTGACGGAACTACTATTGGAACAGTTACTGATGTAGATGGTAACTATTCTATCACCATCCCAAATAACTCAAGTAGTTTAAAATATTCATTTATCGGTTTCAATACGGAAACATTACCTATTAACGGACCTGTTATGAATGTTAGTCTGCAAGAAAACACATTGGCTCTTGATGAAGTTGTAGTTGCCGGTTATGCATCGGACGATGATATTACAAGAGCGATAAGTGGCAGAGTTGCTGGTGTTGATATTAAGCATGATAAGATAAAAATCAGAGGAGCCAGCAGTTTGGCAATACCTACAGAACAAGTTGAAAACCAAACAACTGTTGATTTTGAAATACATACTCCATACACCATCAATTCCGACAATAAAAACTACACGGTTGATATGGAGCAATATGAATTACCAGCCTTCTATCAATATTACTGTGTACCCAAAATTGATAAGGATGCGTTTTTAATTGCCAACATTGTAGATTGGGAAAAATACAATCTGTTAGAAGGAGAAGCTAATGTATTCTTTGAAGGTACCTATGTGGGCAAAACTCTAATGGATGTACGTTTTGCTTCAGACACCCTTGAAATATCGTTAGGCAGAGATAAGAAAGTATCTGTAAATCGTGAAAAGGTAAAAGACTTTACCAACAAACAATTTATTGGCAGCAAAAAAGAAGAAACCCGTGCATGGAAAACAACAGTGAAAAACAACAAAGCTCAGGATATTAATATGATTATTCTGGATCAGGTTCCTGTTTCAACCATGGAAGAAATTGAAGTAAGTGTTCAAAACACTTCGGGAGCTCAGCATAATACTGAAACCGGAGAAATTAAATGGGAATTGAAACTCCGAGCCAACGATAAAAAAGAACTGGATTTAAAATACTCAGTAAAATATCCTAAAAACAGAAATTTGATTATTGAGTAGAATTCTATATACGAACCAGAAATACCAATCAAGAATTAAAAACATTGAACACAAAGACTCAGAAACACAGAGTTTATTAATATTTTATTCAACTCTGTGTTTTCTGTAACTCTGTATACTGGTTCAAGTTTGTAACTTGGACCTTTGTTTAAAATCCTTTTTTGCACTGCACGATTTAATCTGGTTCCTTGAATAAATTATCAGAGCCATAGTAACAAGATACAATCTTGCAAATGAAGATGGTATTTACATCCTTTGAAGATTGCTATTTTATTGTATTTCAGGCCAGAGACCTTTGTTTGTATTACATAGCGAGACACAATGTCGAACGGAGGTTAACTTTCATTACAATAGCATGGTCGATGAAAATAAGGTAATAAGGTTATGTTTGTTGTGTCATTGAGCTACTAAGGTTAGTTTATTTAAATAAGGTTTTTATAATCAAATCTCTAACAATCAGTTGCTTTGATAAGAATAAAATGATTTAAAGACATTATTATTAGGATGTTTTGTTTGCATTCTGAAATCGATTTATAGAATATAAATCAAGCCTGTTAAAATTAATTTTCTCTTAAGCTGGTTCACCTTTATGTAAATCCTTTTTGCTAATAACAGACTGCAAACTGCTGACTGTGAACTAAAGACTGTGAATCGTTCTAAAACGCTACAGGGATCACTTTATCCAGAGTTTCCATTCCTTTAAAGACTTTTTCTCCTAAAATATCTTCCTGAATCTCCTTTGATAAAGTTTCTTTATTTATATCTCCACGAGAATTGAAATTGTAATTGCGTGATTTTATCTGTATCGTTCCTAAAGTAAAACCAACAACAAAAACAAAAATACTGGATACTTTAATAAACTGCCTTTTATTTACAAAGAAGAATATAACATTGACTAGAACAACTCCATTGGCCAAAAGAAATATGTCATAATTATTCCACCACCAGGTATTGCCAAATCCACCAACATAAATTTTAGAAGGCCATAAATAGGCTACACCTCCCCATCCGCCACTTGGAGTTACCATGTCTTCTAACAAATGCATATTAAATCCTAAAACAAAAGCCAGAACGAAAGGAATAACTGATAACAATGTTAACTTTGACAATTTAAACTTACTCTTTACGGCATACATTGTCATACCCAGCATTAATCCGAAAATTACGGATGCCAATAATGAATGAAAAAAGGCATGATGCGAATACCAAAGTTTAGCACTAAAAGCTTCATGCCCTGAAATTGTGAGGTTAAACCACCTGCCAAAAGTTCCATCAAAACCACTCCACGCTGTAATCACATCAATATCGGGCAACCCTCCAGCAACAGCTCCTGTTATCAATATTTTGACTTTACCAATAAACTTTTGATGACTAACATTAGCAACTACAGAAGCCGCAGCCATTCCTGATATTGTATGAGTAAGTATATCCATAAAACTATTTCTTTTCCATTCTTTTAATCAAGAACAAACTTTCCAACAAATAACCACATCCGATACCTATGGAATAACAAATCAAATCACTCCATAAAAATCCAAAGCCCAGGACCAAAGCTCCTAGCCTGGTATTTCTTATGGCATCAATCCAGGGTGCATGATAAAGCTGACTAATTTCTATAGCAAACGAAAATACCAAAGCATAAATTGAAATGGTAGGGGAACCTTTCCGTGCAAAAAGAAATCCAAATATCCAATACACCATTAATGCCCACAATACATCGCCTAAATATTCTTTGACCCAAAAAGGAAAATGATCAGCAAAATATCTTGACGCCAACCCTAATACAATGGTTAACAATATTATTAGAACATAATAAAATCGATTCCTGTTCATAATAGTATAGATTATTAGATTCTAGATAAAAGATAATAGACTGAACATGATGATTATTAAATAAAATCTTACCATTTAATTCTATTGTTAAAGTAGTCCTGAATTTCGATGTCAGACATTTCATAGCTTTCTTTAACTCCCCTTTTCAATGTATCTAAATATTCTTTTGCCGGCGGATTAATCTCATCATTCAAATCATCTTCATTGGTAAAAGTAAATATTGGGTGACCTTGTTCCTCACCAAGAAAAACTAAGTTACCATACCAGGCATTGTTTAAAAACACAGAGTTTCCTTTATCAATTGCATCCTGAAAGTCAATTACTAATTCTCCGGTATAATCATTCTCCTGCTTTACGACTTCAATAAACTGTTTATATGTTATCAAATACATTCTACCTAATGTAATCACCTCATCTGTTACTTCATTTTTTATAAAAGCAACTCCTCCCCTTCCCCAGCTGCTGTATTCCTTAGCGAAATAAAGTTGTCTGTTTATAACGATGTTTTTAGTTTTCTTAGGAAGGGATTTATCGGTACATCCATGATGTAATTTAGATGATCCCAAAGGTATACCACCTTGTATATAATAGAGAAATCTATCCATGCATAAATTTGAGCCATAACTGGCATACCAAACCAAATTACTATCGGTGTTTTTCATATTCTTAACCACTAAGGACACTATGACTTTTGACAAAGATGCATAAAAGTCCTCAGACTTCAGTTCTCAGCCAGCAGTCTACAGTCCCCTTACGCTGGTTCAAGTTTGCAACTTGGACCTTTATTCAAAAAACATAGCGAGACGCAAGGCCAAGCTATGGGTTACATTTCATTACATTAACATGGTCGATAAATATCAGGTAATAAGGTTAAGATTTGCATTGTTATGATGCTACTAAGGTTTCTTAAATAAATAAGGTTTTATTATCAAAATCGCTTATACCCAATTTCTTTGTTAAGAATAAAATGAATTAAAGACAGGATTCACAGTATGTTTTGTTTTCATTTTGAAAACGATTTATAGAATAAATCAATCCTGATAATACTGAGGACTGAAGGCTAAAAACTGAGTATTGAAAACTGAGAACTGAAGACTGAGAACCTCATCCTCTTCGTGTTCATCTTCGTAAAAAAAGCCTTCGTGCCCTTCGTGGTTAGTAAAAAAATGCCTTTTTGTCACAAAAACATGACAGCACATTCATGAAACAAAAGCATCTCGTGTCAATATTTCACCAATATGACATTTTTATGGCATGGCACAGCATTTGAAATAAAGCTGACCGTATTGAAAGAAAAAAATTAAGAACTTAAATAAATATTAAATTAAAATGGGAAAAATAATTGGAATCGACTTAGGTACAACCAACTCCTGCGTATCCGTAATGGAAGGAAGCGAGCCGGTTGTAATTCCAAATAGCGAAGGTAAAAGAACAACACCTTCTATTGTTGCATTTGTTGAAGGTGGCGAAAGAAAAGTAGGTGATCCTGCAAAACGTCAGGCTATTACAAATCCTGGTAAAACGATCTATTCTATCAAACGTTTTATCGGTGATAACTTTGATGAAATTCCAAAAGAAGTTTCTCGTGTTCCTTACCAAGTAATTAAAGGAGATAATAACACACCTCGTGTAATTATTGACGACAGAAAATATTCTCCACAAGAGATTTCAGCAATGATTCTTCAAAAAATGAAGAAAACAGCTGAAGATTATCTTGGACAAGAAGTTACAGAAGCTGTAATTACTGTACCTGCTTACTTTAACGATGCGCAACGTCAAGCAACTAAAGAGGCTGGAGAAATCGCTGGTTTAACAGTAAAACGTATCATCAATGAGCCAACAGCTGCATCTTTAGCTTATGGTTTAGACAAGATGGACAGAGATATGAAAATCGCAGTATTTGACCTTGGTGGTGGTACTTTCGATATTTCTGTACTTGAACTTGGAGATGGTGTATTTGAAGTAAAATCTACTAATGGTGATACACACCTTGGTGGTGATGACTTTGATGATGTAATCATTAACTGGTTAGCTGATGAGTTCTTAAAAGACGAAGGCATTGACTTACGTAAAGACCCAATGGCTCACCAACGTTTGAAAGATGCTGCTGAGAAAGCTAAAATTGAGTTGTCAAGTAGTAACTCTACTGAAATCAACTTACCATATATTATGCCTGTTGATGGTATTCCAAAGCACTTGGTTAAAACTTTAAGCCGTGCTCAATTTGAACAATTGGCTGACCGTTTAATCCAGGCTACTTTAGAGCCATGTAAAGCAGCTTTATCTGATGCTGGAATGTCTCCATCGGAAATTGATGAGGTAATCTTAGTAGGAGGATCTACTCGTATTCCTGCTATTCAGGAAATCGTTAAGAAATTCTTTGGAAAAGAGCCTTCAAAAGGAGTTAACCCTGATGAGGTAGTAGCTGTAGGTGCAGCAATTCAAGGTGGTGTATTAACAGGAGAAGTAAAAGATGTATTACTTCTTGATGTAACTCCACTTTCATTAGGTATTGAAACAATGGGTGGTGTAATGACTAAGTTGATTGAAGCTAACACTACAATTCCAACTAAAAAGTCAGAAACATTTACAACTGCTGCCGACAATCAACCATCTGTAGAAATTCATATTATACAGGGTGAGCGTCCGATGGCTAACCAAAATAAAACAATTGGTCGTTTCCACTTAGATGGAATTCCACCAGCACAACGTGGTGTACCTCAAATCGAAGTATCATTTGACATCGATGCTAACGGTATCCTACACGTAACTGCTAAGGATAAATCAACAGGAAAAGAGCAAAGTATTCGTATCGAGGCTTCTTCTGGATTAAGCGATGATGAAATCAAGCGTATGAAAGACGAAGCTGCAGCAAATGCTGAAGCTGACAAAACAGCTAAAGAAAAAATCGATAAGATGAATGCTGCTGACAGCTTAATCTTCCAAACTGAAAAACAATTAAAAGAGTTTGGCGATAAGTTACCAGCTGACAAAAAAGGACCAATTGAAGCTGCTCTTGAAAAGCTTAAAACAGCTCACAAAGCTGAAGATTTAGCTGGAATTGATGCTGCAACAACTGAGTTAAACACTGTATTCCAGGCTGCATCTCAAGAAATGTACAATGCAAGCCAGGCTCAAGGTGGTGCACAACCAGGACCAGATGCAGGTCAGGCTCAAGGCGGACAAGCAAAAGGTGATGATGAAGTTACAGATGTTGATTTTGAAGAAGTAAAATAATTCAATATATGTAGTTAGTTATGAAAGAGGCTATCCTGAATGGGATAGCCTCTTTTTATTTATTATATTTATGGCTTTTGAAAATCCACGAAAAAATAAATATAACTATGACTAAGATGTTACAACGATTAAGTTTCCTGTTATGTATATCAGGATTAATCCTTACTTCAAACATGAATGCACAACAACAAGAATTGAAACTTTGGCCCAAAGGAGCTCCAGGAGCAATTAAAAACAAAGATTATAAAGAATCTCCAACCGACGGCAGAGGACGTGAAAACAGATATATAAAAGTTTCTGATCCTACCATAAAGGTTTATCTTCCGGATCCGGATAAAGCAACTGGTGCTGCAATTTTAATTTGTCCAGGAGGAGGATATACTTGTTTGGCATATGACCACGAAGGATTTATTCTAGCAGAATGGCTAAACAAACACGGAATTGCCGGTATTCTTTTAAAATATAGATTACCTAGTGATGAAATCATGGAACATAAAGAAGTTGGCCCTCTACAAGATGCTCAGCAAGCTATGAGAATGATCAGAAACAATGCTAAAGAATGGAATATTGATCCAACCAAAGTTGGTGTTATTGGATTCTCAGCAGGAGGTCATCTTGCGTCAACAATATCTACTCAATTTGACAGAGACGTTTATAAAACAAAAGATACAACATCTGCCCGTCCTGATTTTTCAATACTTTGTTATCCGGTAATCAGCATGAAAGAAGGTGTTACACACAGAGGTTCACGAGAAAACTTAATTGGCAAATCACCTTCGGAAGAAATGATTAATCAGTATTCTAATGCACTACAGATTACGCCAAATACCCCAATTACATTTATGATTCATTCTGCTAATGATGGAGCTGTGCCTATTCAAAACAGTTTAGAATACTTTAATGCTTTACAAAAGAATAAAGTAGAAAGTGAAATCCATATTTTTGAAAAAGGAGGTCATGGATATGGAATGAGAGAGGTTGAAGGAACGCATGGTCAATGGCCTGTATTGATGCTGGAATGGCTTAAAATGCATGGAATAATATAAGAAGTTGAAAGTATAAAACTGAAAGTGAAAAGATTAACCACCATAAAAACTTCTTTCACATTTGGATATTCCTTTACTTATGCTACCATGCGTGTCTTCACATTTGGTAATTTGATCTACTCGTAACCCCGTACTAAAATAACATCATGTATCGGGGTACGAGATACAAGCTCCCTTTGTGCTGGTTCAAGTTTGCAACTTGGACCTTTATATAAAATCTTTTTGCTAGTGCTCGATTTCATCATGTTCTAAAAATAAATTATAAAGAGAATGAGTCACAAGATACAATCTTGCGACAGAAACAGGGAAGAAATAATAGTTGGAAGATGGAAGTTGGAAGATGGAAGTTGGAAGCGTTATTTTCATGTTGAAATTTCTTTACTTCAAACTTGCTGCTTCACGCTTTAAATTGTAATGAAGATGAATAGTTTAAAAAATATTATCGTTATAGTATTGATGATTTTTATGAGTGCATCTTGTTCTAAATCTGACAGTATTGAACATACTGCTCCGGTTTTTAAATCAAGTACTCCTGAAAATAATGCTGTAGATGTAAATCCTTCGTCTGAAATTGAAATTATTTTTGATGAAGTTATTTCGCTTGCTACCAATCACGGTATTACAATTAATAACGAGGCTGCCTCAGTAGTGGCTGACTTCACAAAATTAATCTTCACTATTGATCTGGAATATGGTACCAATTATTCCATAGTTATTCCCAAAGGAGCTGTTATTAATACTTTTAATGTTCCTTTAGAGGAAGCTGTTGAGATATCATTTACAACAGAAGATGCTCCCGTTATTGATGAAAGTGCAATGCTGTTTGTTGCCAATATGGGCGTTGGTTGGAATCTTGGAAATACACTGGATACAAAGAGTGTAGACGAGACAGCCTGGGGGAATCCGAAAGCAACTAAAGAGTTGATTGACGCTGTAAGCAATAAGGGATTTAAAACACTACGGGTTCCAGTTACCTGGCAATACCATATGGGAAGCGCTCCTGATTATACTATAGAGTCAGAATGGCTTGACAGGGTTGAAGAAGTGGTGAATTACGGCTTGGATAACGGCATGTATGTAATTATAAATATTCATCACGATGAAGAGTGGATCGTTCCAACTTATGATCAGGTTGATGTTGTTAAAGATCAGCTAAGCAAGGTTTGGACTCAAATAGCTACTCGTTTTAAAGATTATGATGAACATCTGATATTTGAGAGTTTAAATGAACCGCGCTTAATAGGCTCTTCGGCAGAATGGACTGGAGGAACAGCTGAAGGCAGAGACTGTATCAATCAATACCACCAGGTTAATGTTGATGCTATCAGGGCAACAGGAGGCAATAATGCTCAACGATACATTTTAATATCTCCTTATGCGGCATCATCAGCTCAAGTAGCTATAGATGGTTTAGAGTTACCTTCTTCTTCAAATTTGATTGTTTCTGTGCATAATTATTTTCCATATAATTTTGCACTTGCAACCAGCAACTATGTTACTGAATGGGGAACAGAATCAGAAAAACAAGCTATGGATGCAGAATTGGACAGAGTGTACCAAAAGTTTATTGCAAACGGAATTGCGGTGGTGATGGGAGAATGGGGCAGTTTGAATCACAATAATACGGAGGATAGAGTACTGCATGCTCAATACTTTGCCAATGGATGTGTAAGCAGAGGTATTTGTCCGGTTTGGTGGGATAATGGTTCTGCTGATTATTTTGGTATTATTAATAGAAATGATTATTCATGGACGTTTCCTGAGATAGCAAATACCATAGTTAACGAAACACCAAAGGCTGAATAGATGAGGGCTGGTAGAAGTTTTATTACACTCTTTTAAAAGTATTAATGAAATTACACGACTGCCAATAAAAAAAGGCCTACAACCATCTTCAGGTTCGTTCCACAACGTACTCCTACGCTAAAAAGGAGGAGAAATATTTCCCTTGGCGGAGAACTCTTTAAATGAAATATATTCAATAATCTACACATGGTTGCACGTTCGGCAGCAATGAGTTTGCATAGCTTAAAATGCATGGAATAATCCAAATTATCTATTGTTAAAACAAAGAAGGTTCTGTAGTATTTCTACAACAGAACCTTACATAAACCTAACCTAAACTAATATAAATAAAATCTAAAACACTTTTAACAGATTGTCGTTACTCACGATTTAAACTGATAATGAACGTGCCAATAGACATTTATATTCTCAATCATTTAATAATACCTAATGGATTTACAACTTCCTTTTAATTACCATGCATTATTAATTTTGAGTCCTCTCAATTTTGAAACTTAGAAGGCTTCAAAAGTATATTCTCTACCTTTTTCAGTTTCAAAATCATAAAGGATAGTCTCAGGCAACTCAAGAGGATGGATGATTGCCTTATCACTAACAAGAGGATCTTTTATTTTAGTCTTATAAAATAGTGGATTTGGATTAACTGTGCCTTCCTCAACATTATTAAACGCAACATCACTTTTTAAACTATTTACAAGTCTTATTCTACAATTTCCACCAAGAGAAGAATAAACTACTAATTTCTTTACCTTCCAGTCTTCCCAAACCATATCAATAGTAAATCCACCTCTTGTTTTTAAACCTTTAACTGAACCTTTCTCCCATTCATCAGGTAAAGCTGGCAGCAAATAAATATCTCCATCATAAGATTGAACTAACATCTGTGCAATACCCGAAGTACACCCAAAGTTTCCATCAATCTGAAAAGGAGGATGGGCATCAAATAGGTTTGGATAAGTACCTCCATGCTCACCTTTTGTTTCTATTGGTGCTGGAGATAATTGGTCTTTTATTAATTTAAATGCACGGTTACCATCCAGCAATCTGGCCCATAAATTCACTTTCCAGCCCATAGACCATCCTGTTGATTTATCACCTCGATATACCAAAGAATTCTTAGCTGCCTGAAATAATTCCGGATTAGTGAATGGTGAAATCTGGCTTCCAGGGAATAATCCGTACAAATGTGATACATGCCTGTGATGATCATCTGTACGATCCCAATCATGGAGCCATTCTTGCAACTGACTATGTTGACCAATCTGCATTGGAGGTAATTTATCAAACATCACTTTAACCTCCTGAGCAAAATCTTTATCCACATCCAAAATTTCTGATGCCATCATAATATTTGAGAATACATCAAATACCAACTGATTATCCATTGTATTTCCTGCTGCCATTGATGTTTTATAAATATGTCGATTTTCAGGAGACATACATGGCGCTACAACCATCCAACCAATTTCTGGTTCTTCTTGTAAAACATCAACATAATACATAGCAGCTCCTTTTAATATAGGATAAATGTTTTTCAGAAAAGCTGTATCACCTGAATACAGGTAATGTGACCACAAATGCTGACTTAACCAGGCACCTCCCATTGGCCACATACCGTAAAATGCACCATCAACAGGACCTGTTATCCGCCATATGTCAGTATTATGATGCATAGCCCAACCTTTTGCTCCGTACATTTCCTTAGCCGTCTCCTGACCTACAACTGCTAAATCTTTCAACATAGAAAATAAAGGCTGATGCATTTCCTGCAAATTAGTTACCTCTGCAGGCCAGTAATTCATTTCTGTATTAATATTAACAGTGTATTTGCTATCCCATGGCGGATTATTCTTTGAATTCCATATTCCCTGAAGGTTAGCTGGTTGAGTTCCCGGACGAGAAGAAGATATCAACAAATAACGTCCAAACTGGAAATATAAAGATACCAACTGAGGATCATAGCCTTTATTAAAATCTATGATTCTTTGATTCATTGGATTTTTAATAGAGTCAGTAATTCCTAAATCTAATTCCACTCTATCAAAGTAATTTTGATAATCCTTTACATGATTAGCTTTTAAAGTTTCATATGGTTTATCAATTGCGTTAACTAAATAATCTTCCGAAATTTTAATTTCATCTCCACTAATATCTTTGTAATTTTTAAAGTTTGTACCAATGGAAATAAAGATGGTAACACTATCTGCATTTTTAATCTCTAAATGATCCTCCCCTTGAATCAAAGAACCTCCGGAAAGAACTGGTTTTACAGCTGTATAAAATCGAACCTTGCCTTCTTTGTTGTCAACATCCTCTCCTTTACCAGATAAAATTAACTGCTCATTTAAAGTAGTTACCTTGTATTTAGTATGTGGAGAATCGGCCTTAAGGTTACATGAAATCTTTCCTTTTTCAGAGGCTGACAATCGAACAACCATAACCTGAGCTGGTGCTGATATAAAATATTCGCGATTAAAGGTTACTCCATTTACTTCATATGAAGTAGAACTTAAAGCATTTTTTATATCAAGTTCTCTATAATAGTTACTATAATTCTCTTGCCCAGGAAATTCAATATATAAATCACCAACAGTTTGATAAGGCATTCCGTAGTTGTTCCATTCCGGTGCATGACGAGGAGTTACGCTCATAGTTAATTCCTCGGCTTCTTTATACTTACCTTCAAAAATTAACTTGCGTACTTTGGGCAAAACTTCTTTAAATCCCTTTGGTAAGTTATTTCCCGGCTCTCCGGCCCATACAGTTTCTTCGTTTAACTGCAGATGTTCTTTCTCAACAGTTCCAAAAACCATTGACCCCAAACGTCCATTACCCAGTGGCAAAGCTTCTTCCCAAGCCGTAGCTGGTTCTGTATACCATAGTTTAAGTAGGTTCTCTTTTTCACTATTACTTTTAGAACAAGATGCCAATAGCAAGAGAAATCCCATAAAATAAATTACACTCTTCATCTTAATAATATTTATAATTTCAATGTGTTTAACCACATCATAATTTATGCATTTTCAATACGATGTTAAAATTACTGATGACTTGTATATACAAATAGGACTAATTGATAAAGCAAAGGGGTCATTTGAACAATCTATCTAAACAGATGCCTTTAATAGGGACATTATTCCAAATAAGGAGGTCATTTTGCTAAAAAGACAAGTGATATTTCATTATCAGATTAAGATGAATTATTTTAGTCGTAAACTTGTAAATACTTATTCATGATAGTTGATGGATTGAAAAAATATTCCATTCTTATTTTCCTATTGATCTTATCAATCAATAGTTCGGGCTATTACAAGTGCAGCTTTGAGCATTACTCAGATAAAGATGGCTTGTCTCAATCAACTATCAATGATATCTACCAGGATAAGCAAGGATATATTTGGCTAGGTACTTTCGACGGACTTGTACGGTTTAATGGCTACGAATTTGAATCGTTTAAAATAACAGCCTCCAATTCAACTTCTAAATCAAACAGAATTGATAAGATTAAAGAAGACAAATACGGCAGACTTTGGTTAAAGTCTCTTAATGATGTTTATTGTTTCGATACAAAATCTGGAAAATTCTGGTCCATTCCATTAGAAAATATTCAAGAAACAAACAATGTATATTCAACAGAGGTATATACTACATCCTCTGGTAAAGTTTGGTTACTTATGGATAATAAAAACCTTGTTTGTATTGAAGATTCACTTTTTACCATCAAGAAGTTATCAAGTAATAACGAGTTTCTTAGTAATAAAACAATCTTTTCAATACATGAAGATTTTAACCATAACAACTGGATACTTACCAATAATGGACTTTTATTAATTCCGAACAATTCTGATTTTACAATACAAAGTATATTATTTAACAAAGCTAAAAATTCAGAATTAAATAAGCCTTTTTATACATTCTATGAGTCCGAAAAAGAAATATGGTTTGGATCTTCATTAGGAAGAATATGGATTTACTCAAAGGATTCGCATGTTTTTTCAGAATTCAATCTGAACATAAAATCAAACATTCTTGAGATAAAGAGAATGGATGATTCTCAAATTGTTATTCTGACAGAATCTGATGGAATATTCGTTTATAACAAATCTACAAACAATATAAAAACCATCAGTAAAACAAATATCCATGAATTAAAAAGCAATCAGATAGGATCCATTTTTCCTGTTGACAATTCAAATATTTGGTTCACAACAAATGAAATAGGTATCTATAAAATTAATATATCCACTAACCAACTAAAACATTATAAAGTTGAAGTTGACGATAGAACTATATATCAACATCCTCCTGCACCCATTATAATAAGAGATCATGAAAACAACTTATGGATTCATCCTAAAGGTGGAGGATTTTCTTTTTATAATAAAGAAACCGATGAACTAGAAGCTTTCTATAATAAGGCTAATGATCCACAAAAGAAGTTTTCAAATATTATACACGATGCCCTGTTTGATCGTCAGGGAAATTTATGGATGAGTACAAGAACCCATGGACTTGAAAAAGTATCTTTCTCAAATAATGATTTCAAATCAATTAAAGTCTCCAATAATGAAAACTCATCACTATCTAATAATGTAAGATCCATATTTCAACTTTCTAATCAAAACATACTAATAGGAACAAAAGAAGGGCGTTTACTTATGTTTAGTAACGCATTTCAATATCTTGTCTCAATCTCTGCTACTGGAATTAAAAATGACAACTCATTATGGCCTAGTGCCATTTATTGTATTACTGAAGATTCTGAGGGGAGAATATGGATAGGAACAAGGGGTAACGGAATATATGTTTTAACTACTGATAATACTTCAGGAAATTTCATAGTACAGAATTTTGTAAATGACCAAACAAATCCTTATAGCCTAAGCAACAACAATGTTTATAGTATTATTGAGGATAAAAATAAAAACATTTGGTGCGGCACACTGGGCGGAGGAATAAACCTATTACAATATAATCAGCATGGAAAGTACCGATTTATTAACTCTTCAAATAAATTAAAAAATTATCCTGGTATAAATTGCAACAGGGTTCGATGTATTTCGGTAGGGACAAATGGTAATATTTATGCAGGAACATCAAATGGACTGGTTACTTGGCAAACAGATTTCAATTCTCCGGAAACACTTAAATTCAACCACTATACGAGTAATTCTTTTGTTTCTCAAAATTTGAGTAGCAACGAGATTATGAGTATTCAAAAAACGAAAGATGGAATAATATACATAGGAACCTACGGCGGTGGTCTTAATAAGATTATTCATAATCAAGATGAAAGTATTTCCGGATTTAAATCTTATAACAATGAAAATAGTTTAGCTTCAGATGGTTTGCTATCCTTAGAAGAAGATTCTTATGGTAATATCTGGATTTCTACTGAAAATAATTTGATTAGGTTTAATCCACACAATGAACTGTTTGAAGCTTTTTACGAGTTAAATCAACTAACATTTTCCGAGTCGGCATCTATCCTTAAAAAGGATAACTCTATACTATTAGGGTATTCTGATGGATTAATCTCTTTCAATCCAGATTTTATTGCAACAGATACATTAAAATCTAATATTATTTTTACAGATTTTCAATTATTTAATACAGAAATAAAAAACAATAGTGGTGCACCATTTAAAGGAAACATTAATGATGAAAATAAAATCGAATTGGAGCATTATCAAAACTTTTTTAACATCCAGTTTTCTACTCTTGACTACCAGAATACAAGACAAATCCAATATGCATATAAACTTGAAGGTTTTGACAATGAATGGTATTATGCTAAAAAGCAAAGAATAGCCAACTATACTAACATACCTAAAGGTTCATATATATTTAAGGTAAAATCAACTAATGGGCGAGGTACATGGCTGGATAACGAACGTAGCATAAACATCATTGTTAAACCATCCTTTGGGGAAACTCCTATTGCATACATATTATATGCTTTAATTTTCTTTTTAATCTTCTTCATACTGCAGAAATACATCTTAACTATTTACAAACTAAAAAGTGATATTAAAATTCAGAAAGAAATATCGGATATGAAGCTCAAGTTCTTCACTGATGTGTCTCATGAAATTCGGACTCCACTCACAATGATCACCTCCCCTATTGAGCATTTGATTGAAGATCAAAAAACACCTGATGAAATAAGAAATCAACTGAAATATATCTCACATGGAACACAACGATTGCTGAATCTTGTTAACCAAATACTTGATTTCAGAAAGATACAGGATAAGCATCTAAAAATTAAGAAAATAAACTTCTGTGAATTAACAGAAAGAATTTGCACTGGATTTATTGAACTTGCAAATGAAAAGAATTACATATTTAATTTTAAGAATATCTCTCGCCAGACAGAAATATGGGCTGATGAAAATGCATTGGATAAAATATTAATGAACCTTTTGTCTAATGCCTTTAAATACTGTGAATCTGGTGATAGCATTAATGTATCTTTAAATGAAACAGAAAAGTATGCTATACTTAAAGTTTCAGATACAGGCCCTGGTATTTCTAAATTAAAGCAAAAAGATCTCTTCAAAAGATTTTCATCCTTTAACGACGATGTTAGCAAACCTAGTACCGGTATTGGCCTTTCTATAATTAAAGAAATTGCAGATAAACATTCTGCTGAAGTTTTTGTAGAGAGTGAACCTGAAAAGGGAAGCACTTTTATGATTAGATTCTTAAAAGGAAAAAATCACTTTTCTGATGATATTGAAATCATTGCTGATACTACATCAACACTTTCACCTTTAAAAGAAAAAGTAACACAAAATTCAACTATTGAGAATAGCGATATACAAATCCCAGATAAAAAGCCTACTGTTTTAATTGTTGAAGACGATAATGAATTACGCAGTTTTATTAGCTCAATTCTTAGTGACCAATACCAAATATTAGAATCTGATAATGGTGAGAATGGAATAACAAAAGCAATTGATCATTTACCTGACTTTATAATTAGTGATTTAATGATGCCTATAAAAGATGGTATTGAATTACTTAAAACAATTAGAAATAATATAGAAACCAGTCATATTCCTGTAATTCTTTTAACGGCTAAATCAAATATTGAAAGCAAGCTGGAAGGCTTAACCTACGGTGCTGATGATTATATTACTAAACCTTTTAGTGTTGCATATATAAAAGCCCGTATTGAAAACTTAATTCAGCAAAGAAAACGCTTGCATGCCATATACCAAAACAATATAATAATTGATGATCAGGAATCTCCAGTAAAGCAAAACATGATGGCTCCAGCTGATGAATTGCTAATGGAAAGAATCATTGAGCATATTGAAAGAAATTTGGACAATAATGAACTGTCTGTTGAAAACTTAACTAAATATGCAGGATTATCCCGAACTACATTTTTTAATAAAATTAAAAGTTTAACAGGTCAATCACCTGTTGAATTTATTAGAGATTACAGACTAAAAAAAGCTGCTCATCTAATTAAAACAGAGCAGCTACTTATTAAAGAAATATGCTTTATGACCGGATTTTCTGACCTTAAATACTTTGGCAAGTGTTTTAAAAACAAATACGGCATGACACCAGGTAATTATAGGAAAGTCAATTAAAAAGTGCGGCAGTTTCTATAAAAAACACGAAGCGTTAACCAAAAAGCATGACAGTCCAGGAAAAATACATGGCTTATGATAGAAAAAGTTCGGAGATTCATGCAAAAAGTGTAGAGTGTCAACAAAAAAGGACGGCAGTTGCCCCGAAAAACATGGAACATGAAAGAAAAAGTACGGTCGTTGATAAAAAAAGCACGGTGCTTTCAACTTTTTTCATCAATAATCCATATAAAAAGTATCAAGCTTGTCAGTTTTTCTGACAAGCTCCAATGAATTTCAGAGAACGTTGAATGATTTTATATCAACGTTGCAGTAAAAGGTTAGAAGGTCCGAGAAAAAAACATCATATGTTGATGTTTGAAATAGAAGCGTCTAATGAAAAAGTGAGGATGCTGATGAAAAAAGCGAGAACCGCCGAGTTATTTTTTAGAACCGCCGAGAAAATTGCAAGATGCTTGTCAGTTTTTGCCTCAACATTAATATAAATACTGACAAGCTTGCTACTTTATACCCTAACGTTAAGGTTCAAAGTATCAACAAAGCCGTTTTATATTGTATCATTTATGTTTTAAAACTTTATTTGAAAGTCAGGAGCTCAAACCAATCAACCTTATTAAACCTGTCCAATAACTTTTTAAAGATTTCCGAATACCCCAAAATTATAAGATAACCTTTAATTAACTATATAAAAACAATAATTGCGGCTAAAACAAGTCCTGTAATGATTGTTAAGCTGTACATAAAAAATATTGCAAATAACCGACCAAAAACAGACAACCACCTTTTCTGATACAGCCTGTGTGCTCCTATAACTGAATAAATTGGAACTAAAAGAAACAACCACCCATTCATAAAACTGGCCACCTTTGGTAAAAGATTACCTAGTAACATCATTATTATAAAAATGATGAACAAAAAGGAATGTTGATTAATTGCAAAAATCAAGTGCCCGAGATAATATTTGTAGCTTTTCCTAAAAAACAACCAAAGCATAGCTCCATATAAGGGCATTAATAAAAATAAAAACCAGGATAAATACTTGAAAAACTGAGGTAAATAATACTCAGGATGATTGTTTATGTCTTTAATATGATCCATAACCTCACGATCTTCTTTTTCAGTTTTATCCACCTCTGAATTTTTATTCGCTAAGGAATCTGCCTGAACCTCGTCTTCATCCTTTGAATCATATAATAAAAAGTTATGTTTATTATTTTCTGCCAGATTTACTATTACTCCATCCGACTGTTTATACTTATCTTCAATAGTGTTAAGAGTAACTGTGTTAAGCAATAAAAAAAAGATAAAGCTAATAAAAACATACAAACGAAAGGGAGGCATATATCTAACACGATGCCCTGCAATAAATTCACCAGCCATTTTACCAGGCTGAAACAACACGGCCTTTAAAGTTTTCCATAAACGTGTATCAAAGGCAAAAATGTTACCCATTAAATCGTAGATCAGAAGTCCAAATGGCTTTTCATAATCCTTTACCGATTGACCACAATTAGGGCAAAAATTACCAACAAAGGATGTGTCGCAGTTTTTACAGTTTATAGTTGAGTCTGGAGCAGTACTATTCATTACCTCATATAATTTGTTAATTTTGCTTGAATATATATAATTAGTTGCATTTTTTAACGATCTGTTCTATAAGATTATGGATTTTAGAGACCGAGTATTTTTAGCTGTTGCGGAGAATTTAAGTTTTTCAAAAGCTGCAGAAGAACTGTTTATCAGTCAGCCTGCAGTAACCAAACATATCAAAGAACTGGAATCGAAACTAAAAAGCACTCTCTTTGATCGAAAAGGGAACAGAATATATCTTACAAAAGCTGGTAAAGTCAATTATGAATATTTAAAAAAAATAAAGCAACAATACGCTGAACTTGAATTTGAACTGGGCAGATTAAACAATACGTTTAAGGGAACTTTACGCATTGGTGCCAGCTCAACAATTTCGCAATACTTAATTCCGGAAACACTGGCCTCCTTTTATAAAAGATACCCAAAGATTGACCTTCATCTTTTAAGTGGCAATTCACATGAGATTCAGCAAAAACTCTTATCCGAGGAAATTGATATCGCTCTAATTGAAGGATCTTCTTCATTAAAGGATTTAAAGTACTCTGATTTTTTAGATGATGAAATTGTGGTTGTAACAGGTAACGATAGTGTTTATGCTAAAAAACGCCAAATTGCCATAGCCGACCTTGAAAATATTCCGGTTGTTTTAAGAGAACGTGGATCCGGAACTTTAGAAGTAATCAGAAAATCTTTAAATGAGAATAACATCAACCTTGAAGATTTAAACATAGTTATTCATCTGGGCAGTACAGAAGCTATTAAAAACTTCTTAATTAACTTTGAGGGAGTAGCTCTTGTTTCTGAAAAATCAATAAGCAAAGAACTGGAATTAAAGCAAATAGTTAAACTAAGTGTTTCAAAGCTTAAAATTGACAGAAAATTCAGAATTGCTTTACGTCAAGGTAATCCAAGTTACACGGCTCAACTTTTCATTAATTACTTAAGTTCATATAACTTTTAGTAATACCTAATAATTTTTTTGTATTTGTTTTAGTTATTCCTAGAGTATACTTTTGTTTTGTCATAAAACATCAAAAAGATGAACTTAAGTCAAAAACAAATACAGCTTATATATTTCACAATTATTGGACTTTGCTTTACTCCAATTTTTTCGCCAGCAATTGCACTGGCTTGTGGAATTGTTTTATCCCTTGCTGGAATAAAATATGGTAACATAAACAAGCAAACGTCATTTGTTCTTAAGGCATCTATTGTTTTAATGGGTTTTGGAATGAATCTGACTCAGGTTATTGCAACTTCAAGAGAAGGTTTTTTTGAAACTGCCATTTCTGTAATTACCGTAATGACAGCTGGTTTTCTTTTAACTAAACTTCTTAAAATCGAATCTAAAATCGGGTTACTGATCTCTGCAGGAACAGCTATTTGTGGAGGAAGTGCAATTGCGGCCATATCAAATGTATTAAACGCAAAAAGTTATCAGGTTTCATTTTCATTAGTTGTTGTTTTCATTCTTAATGCTGTTGCATTAGTTATATTCCCTGTAATAGGGCATTATTTCAACATGAGTCAGGATACTTTTGGACACTGGGCAGCCATTGCCATTCATGATACGAGTTCTGTTGTTGGTGCCGGAGCAAGTTATGGTAAAGAAGCTTTAGAAGTGGCAACAACTGTAAAATTAATACGAGCTCTTTGGATAATTCCTTTAGCTATTGTAATTTCACTAACTCAAAAAAACTCTAACGCAAGAAAAATTAAAATTCCTGTATTTATTGGATTATTTGTACTAGCAATTGTTTTTGCACATTTTTTACCACAATGGGATACAACATTTTCGCATCTTAATTGGTTAGGAAAAAAAGGAATGGTTGCTGCTCTATTTTTAATAGGTTCAGATATTTCAATTAAAGAAGCTAAACAAGCAGGAATTAAAAGTTTTATTCATGGTGTTTTATTATGGATCATCATAGGAACATCATCTTTTCTAACATTAACAATTTTATAAATTATGACATTATTCTGGATAATTTTAATTGTTTCGGTAGCTAGTTTAATTAAAGGTATTTCTGGTTTTGGTTTTGCTTTAGTGGCATTGCCACCTTTATTAATTTGGTATTCTCCGGCAGAAATTATTCCGGTTTTAGTAATATGTAACTTTATTTCATCAACTATAATTGTCCTTCAAAAAAAGGACAAAAATTTAGTACCCCCCAAAGTAAAACCTCTGATTGTAACGGGAGCTATTTTTACTTTACTAGGGGTACTAATTTTAAAAAATGCAAACGAAGAAAATCTGATTCATATAATCAGCATGATATTTATAGCACTTACAGGACTTTCCTTCTTTATTTCAAAGTCTCCTGTAAATTATCCTGGGGTTACATATCCAGTTGTTGGAGCAGTTGTTGGTTTACTGACAGGAAGTACATCTGTCAGCGGACCTCCCTTAGCTATATTTCTTAACTCTGCAAAAATTAATAATCAGGAGTTCAGAGAAATATTTTCCTGGTTTAATATTACAACATCAGTAGTAGCTATCATTGGATACTTCATAGCTGATCTTATTACAATGGAGTCACTTAAACTGGTATTATTGTTTACGCCTATGATATACATTGGTTCATATATTGGTAAAAGGCTAAACAGTAAAATTCCTTCAAAAGTATTTAAAAATTCAACCCTTGTATTAACGTTAATTTCTTGTGTGATTTTACTTTTTAAATAGGGAGAAAGAAAAAGTATCAATTCAAGATTTCATTGGTCAATTGCTATCGCACGTGTCCTCACGTGTGATTCCTCAATTTTGAATAAGTTTCACCACAAAGGCTCTAAGGCACAAAGAATTTATAAGAAAAACTTAGAGTCTTTGCGCCTCGAGAAAAGGCTGAAAGCCTTACACATCACAACATGGTGGCATCGCTCCATGCACTTTAGCATCTTGCATATTCAGGCTGTAAGTCTGATACATTTACTATACGTTTCAGGCATACAGCCTGAGATTTATATGCTGCATAATTACAAGGGGCTAGGCCCTTGCTATAATATTAAAAGCCTTCGGCCTTTTATTACTGAGAATTATTAATAAAAAGATGTATATAAAGAATCGCTATATATTGCTGGAGAACCATTCTTCGAATCACATTTAAGAATATTACTAATAAATCAAATATCTATCCTCTATTACTTTAATTGTTTATAAGTCTTTTTAAATTTGTAAGCATAAATCAACTTACAGATTAAAATGAAGATTACAACAATTATAATAGGATGCTCTCTAACTTTAGGAACTATCCACGCTCAGGAACTTGATGTATTTGGCAATAAAGTCCCTACTAAAAACAATATCTCTACAACAACTGCTTCAGGAAAAATCAATCAAAAAGATGAACAAGGAAGAAAGCAGGGCTATTGGGAAAAAAGATATAATAATGGAAAGCTAGCCTATTCAGTTACCTTTTTAAATGACAAACCAATTGGTGAAATGAAACGCTTTTACCAAAACGGCAATCCTCAAGTAGTTATTAACTATGATGATAAAGGTGAATACGGAAAAGTGGAAACATTTAATGAAGATGGAAAACTGATTGCAAAAGGAACTTATTTTGGTAAAATAAAAGATGGTTTATGGGAATATTATTCTCCGGAAGGAATTCTGCTGACTAAAGAAAATTATAACAAAGGTAAAAAAGATGGAATGACAACTTTTTTCTTTAGAAATGGCAAAAAGGCTGAAGAAGTAGAATGGAAGAATGATGTAAAAGATGGTATCTGGCGTAAGTTCCATGAGTCTGGCAATATTAAATTAAAAGCTACTCATGTAAATGGTGAAGTTGAAGGTCCTTACCTTGTTTACTTCGACAATGGTCAGATGGAAATTCAAGGTAAATTTGTTAATGGGAAAGAGGAAGACACTTGGTTAATTTTTACACCTACAGGAAATCTTTTGTATAAAATAAAATACAAAGAAGGTAAAACACTTAATGAGGATGAGTTTGACGAAAAACAAAAGGTATTATTCCAGGAGTTTGAAAAGAATAAAGGCAAATTAAAAGATCCTGAAGAATTTAAACACGACCCTGATTCTTATATCAGAGGCATTTAAGATTTGAAAAAAAACATTTTAAATATCACGTTTATACTTTTAGCACTCATCTATTCCGACTTGAGTGCTCAAAAGTATTTTGTTTCATTTACAGACAAATCCAATAACAGCTATTCTATTTATACTCCACTAGAGTTTTTATCACAAAGAGCCATAAACAGAAGAACAAATCAGGATATAGAGATTACACAAGAAGATCTTCCTGTTACACAAGCTTATCTTGATAGTTTAACCAATATGGGTGTAAATGTTCTGTGGCCTTCAAAATGGTTAAACGGTGCAATAATTCAATCCAACAACTCATCATTAGTTGATACAATAACCAGAGTATCTTTTATTTCTGAATCAAAACTTATCTGGAAATCTTCATCTACAGCATCTGTTTCAAAGCTTATTTCCAAAGAAAATCCAATTAGTACAAAAGCAGATGTATTAAGCAATTATGGTCAAAGCCATAACCAAACCACTACAGTAAATGGCCATTTCCTACACCAAAATGGTTATACTGGCGAAGGAATGTTTATCGCTGTCATTGATAATGGATTTGGACGTACAGATTATCTTCCTGCATTTACTCACTTATGGAATAACAATCAAATTGTTGATGCAATTGACATTATAAATCCTGGCAATGATGTTTTTAATTCCGAATCCTATCATGGGATGTATGTTTTATCAACGATGGGAGGATATATTGATGGTGATTTTATTGGATCTGCACCAGATGCAAACTATATACTTTTCAGAACTGAAGATGATCAATCTGAATATCCTATCGAAGAATACAACTGGGTTATTGCTGCCGAAAAAGCAGATAGTGCAGGAGTAGATGTTATAAACTCATCTCTTGGCTATTATGAATTTAACGATCCATCAATGAACTATTCGTATTCAGATATGGATGGTGAATCCACAATTAGTGTAAAAGGAGCTGAAATAGCTTTTTCAAAAGGAATACTTGTTATTAATAGTGCGGGGAATGAAGGCGCAAACTCATGGAACTACATTATAACACCATCTGACGGTAAAAATATTTTATCTATTGCAGCCATGTCCGTTGATAGCACCAGGGCTTCATTTAGCAGTTACGGCCCCTCATATGACCTGAGAGTAAAACCAGATATCGCCGCAATGGGAGTTAACAATATTGTTCAGGGAATAAACGGATCTCTTGTAAAACTTAATGGAACTAGTTTCTCTGCTCCTGTGATAAGTGGCTTTGCTACTTGCTTATGGCAAGCTAAACCAGAACTTTCAAACAGAGAGCTTTTACAGATAATTAGAAAGAGTGGAAATCAGTATTACAATCCGGATGACTCTTTTGGTTATGGTATACCAGACTTTTTTTTAGCATTAGACATTAATAGTGGAATTGAAGATCTTACATCGAAGATTGATTTCCAGGTTTCACCCAATCCATTCTCTGATAAAATAGAAATTACTAGCACCCTGAATCCTTTCGTAAATACTAAAATTCTTATTTATGATATTCTGGGAAATTTGGTTTACCATGAAAATGTTGTATACAGTCCCAAAATTGTCATTGATGATTTAGAAAAACTTTCATCTGGTTTATTCGTTTTACAATTAGTTATATCAAATCAGAAATATAATTTCAAGATTATTAAAAAATAAACAATGAGCGAAGCGTCACTTTCACTATTTGAACTCAACTCAAAAATTAAAAATACCATTCACGAATCATTTGCTGAAACCTACTGGGTTGTTGCTGAAATAAGTGAAATACGTGAAGTGCGAAACGGACATTGTTATCTTGAGCTTATTGAAAAGGATGAAAAAACGGAACAGATCATTGCCAAATCCAGGGCAAACATTTGGGCTTACACTTACAGAATGCTCAAACCTTACTTTACACAGGCTACAGGACAAACACTAACTTCCGGGTTAAAGGTTTTAGTAAGGGCTAGTATTGATTTTCAGGAAGTCTATGGATTTAGTCTTAATGTCAGAGATATTGATCCTAATTATACATTGGGAGATATGGCTCAAAAAAAGCAAGCTATATTAAATCAACTTGCTGAAGAAGGAGTCATTAATATGAATAAAGAACTTAAGAAACCTCTTGTTCCTCAAAAAATTGCAGTAGTCTCCTCTCCTACTGCGGCAGGATATGAAGATTTTTGCAATCAACTAAATAATAATTCTGCGGGATATAAATTCTACATAAAATTATTTCCTGCCATAATGCAAGGTGATAAAACAGAAGAATCGGTTACTGCAGCATTGGATCGTATTTATGCCTATGAAGATGTTTTTGATGTTGTAGCAATAATCCGCGGTGGAGGATCCACTTCTGACCTGATGTGTTTTGACAGCTATTGGATTGCCTATAACATTGCTCAATTCCCTATTCCTGTATTTTCGGGTATTGGTCATGAACGTGATGAAACTGTTGTTGATTTTGTGGCGCATACTCGTTTAAAAACACCAACAGCTGTAGCAGAACACATCCTTGGTTTGGTTTCTGACTTTGATAATCGATTAGATGATTTAAAGGATGATGTAGTTTTTAATGCACGAAACAAAATTTCTATTTATAACCTAATGTTTGAAAGATCTTCAAATCGTTTTAAACCACTGGTATCACATTCGTTGACAAAACAACAGAATCTTTTAAACAACATTGCGCACCAACTGGAGACTACAACAAATTCCTTTATTCATAGCAGAATGAATAAACTAAATATTCTTTCTGAGAAAATAAAAACCTCATCTGTTAGTCTTATTAACCGCGAAAAGTTAAATCTTACACAATATCCGCAAAACCTGAAATCTCAAACCAAGTATTTATTTTCAAAAAGAAATGCTGAACTTCAGTTGTTTGAGAAAACCAATAAACTTTTAGATCCTCAAAACATATTAAAAAAGGGTTATTCTATTACTTACATAAACAATAAGGCTTTAAAAGATTCTGTTGATGTAAAAAAAGGAGATAAAATAACCACTCAATTATTTAACGGAAAAATAGAAAGTACTGTAGATTAGTTATTAATTAGACAGTAAGATCATGCATTTTTTAATTAATTTTAGAACTTTGCAAAAAATTGATTTTAAAAAGCATGAAACACCCTTATCAAAATAGTTACACGCAGAATATGATTGTAATTTAGGTGTTGCATCTTACCGATAAAAATAACGTTACATAGATGAATAAAAAAAGTCCTAAAAAGTTTATTAAGCCAACGCCAAAACCTCAATCGAAGGAATCAGATCAGGCTCCTTCTAAACAACAAAATTCAGAAAAAACAGAAATCCGTCTTAATAAATATATTGCAAATGCAGGTGTTTGCAGTCGTCGCGAAGCTGACAAACTTATCAATGAAGGACTTATTAAAGTGAACGGACAAGTGGTATCTGCAGTTGGAACTATGGTTAAAACTACAGATACTGTTGAGTATAACGGAAAGTCACTTAATCCTGAAAAATTAGTTTATGTCCTATTAAACAAACCCAAGGATTGTGTTACTACCCTAAGTGATCCATATGCTAAAAGAACAGTAATTGATATCGTAAAAAATGCATGTACTGAAAGAATATATCCTGTAGGCAGACTTGATAAAATGACAACGGGAGTTCTTTTATTAACTAACGATGGAGATTTAGCTAAGAAGTTAACTCATCCAAGCCATGAACACAGAAAAATTTACCATGCATTTTTAGACAAGCCAATCACTAAAGAAGATCTAAATAAAATAGAAATCGGATTTGAGCTGGAAGATGGATTTATTAAATCAGATAAGCTTAGTCTGGTAAAGGATAATGCCTATGAAGTTGGTATTGAAATTCATTCAGGCAAAAACCGAATTGTAAGAAGAATATTTAAACATCTGGGTTACGAAGTTGTAAAATTAGATCGTGTATACTTTAGCGGCTTAACAAAAAAGGATGTTCCAAGAGGAAAATGGAGGTTCCTTACTCAAAAGGAGATTACATTCTTGAAAGCCGGAATTATGAAATAGAACTAATCAAAATTTAATATCTAGCAAATATGACATTAATCAAATCCATATCTGGAATTCGAGGAACAATTGGTGGTGTGCCAGGAGAAGGTTTAAGTCCCCTGGATGTAGTTAAATTTACAGCCGCTTATGCTACTTGGGCTAAAGAAAATACAAACAAAGAGAAAATTACAATTGTAGTAGGACGAGATGCACGTATTTCAGGTCCGATGGTTGATAAAATAGTTGTTGGTACCTTAATGGGGTGCGGAGTAAACGTAATCAACCTTGGTCTGTCTACAACTCCAACAACAGAACTAGCTGTTACAATGGAAAAAGCTGATGGTGGAATTATATTAACTGCCAGTCACAATCCAAAACAATGGAATGCGTTAAAACTACTAAACAATAAAGGAGAGTTTTTAAGCGGTGCTGATGGCGAAAAAATACTTGCCATTGCCGAAAATGAAAGCTTTATTTTTACTGATGTTGATGATTTAGGAACTGTAATAGAAAACGACACTTACATTCAGAAACACGTTGATCATGTATGCGATCTGAAATTAGTGGATGTGGATGCAATAAAAAATGCAAAATTCACTGTTGCTATTGATTGCGTAAACTCTGTTGGTGGAACTTACTTACCTCCATTATTAAAGGCTCTTGGAGTAAAAGAAGTTATTGAATTGTATTGCGAACCTAATGGACAGTTCCCTCATAACCCTGAACCACTTCCTGAAAACTTAACTGAAATATCTGATCTAATTAAAGATAAAAAAGCTGATGTAGGTTTTGTTGTGGATCCTGACGTAGATCGACTTGCAATAGTAAATGAAGATGGCAGTATGTTTGGCGAAGAATATACATTGGTTGCTGTTTCTGATTATATATTAAGTCAGACTAAAGGAAATACCGTTTCAAACTTATCATCTACAAGAGCACTAAGAGATGTTACTGAGAATCATGGAGGTACTTACACCGCAGCAGCAGTTGGTGAGGTTAATGTGGTTACCAAAATGAAAGAAACTAACGCCATAATTGGCGGTGAAGGAAACGGAGGAGTTATTTATCCGGAATCCCATTATGGCCGTGATGCTCTTGTTGGAATTGGTTTATTTCTGACTCATTTGGCAAAGTCAGGAAAAAAATGTTCTGAATTAAGAGCTTCATACCCTGAATATTTTATTTCAAAGAATAAAATTGAGTTAACTCCGGAATTAGATGTTGACAAAATACTAATTGACATCAAAGAAAAATATAAAAATGAACAGGTTAATGATATTGATGGTGTAAAGATCGATTTCCCTGATAAGTGGGTACACCTAAGAAAATCAAACACCGAACCTATTATACGAATCTACTCTGAAGCTCATACAGAAAATGAAGCTGAAGAATTAGCTGAAATGATTATACAGGATATAAAAGCAATAGCAGGAATTTAATATACCTCCCCATATCTGATCGATATGGGGATTTTTTTTATCCTTTTCAAATCTATCTAAATTATTTTATACCTATCAAAGAGAGCCGTAATCCCCGCTCCTTATACATATCCTACCAATAATCAAGCAATAACACTTTTAAATTTTTGAAATAAAAAATCAAAGAGTTTTTATTTAACAGAATCGCTTGTTATATTTAATCCAGAATTCATTTAGCTAAACTAATAAATAATGTTTAAACGATTTACCCCCAAAAGGATAGGCATACTATTCCTTTTCCTTGTTGTTATATTTAGCATTTCTAAAGTTATATTTTCAACATCCAATACCGACACCCTGGTTACAACAAATGTTCTAAAAGGAGACTTTCAAACATTGGTATACAGCACCGGACAATTACAAGCAGAGAAATCTGTATCCATTAATGCCCCCTCTGAACTTTCAGCACGTCTTATTAATATTTACGAGATAAAAGTAACAGATCTTATTGAAGAAGGTACCGTTGTTGACTCAGGAGATTATGTTGCCTCATTAGATCACAGTGCAGTGGAAGAAAAGCTTACTGAAGCCTTAAGTGATTTATCGGAAAAAATGGATGCATATGATGATGCAAAAATAGATACCAACATCAATCTAAGCAACTTAAGAGATGAACTAATAACTTCTCGCATTGACCTGGAGGAAAAACAATTGATTCTAAAACAATCGGTTTACGAATCGCCTGCTGTTATCAGACAAGCCAATCTTGACGTAGAAAAAGCCCAACGAAAACTGGATCAAGACCTTAGAAACTACGAATTAAAAAAGGAACAGAATAAAATCACAATGGCCAGAGCTGAAAATGCGGTAGAAAGAACCAATGCTCAGATCAAAGAAATCAGAGATTTATTTGAGGCTATTGATATAAAAGCTCCAGCGCCCGGAATGCTCATCTATGCATTTGATCGAATGGGAAACAAAATCAAAGCAGGCTCCACAATTAACCGTTGGATGCCTAAAATTGCAGAACTACCAGATCTTACTTCTATGATATCTAAAACTTTTATTAATGAAATTGATATCAGTAAAGTAAAAAAAGGACAAAAAGTAAAAGTTGGCGTTGATGCATTCCCTGAAAAAGAATTTGATGGTGAAGTAACCGAGGTTGCAAATATAGGTCAGGTGATTCCTGGTGGTGATACTAAAGCCTTCGAAGTAACCATTAAAATCTTCGGCTATGATAAAGATTTAAAACCGGCAATGACAACATCAAATATTATTAGTTCAACTACTCTTGATGATGTTCTGTATATTCCTCTTGAAGCAGTATTTCATAATGACTCCTTATCTTACGTTATCAGAAAAAAATCACCTACAAAAAGACAGATTGTTGAAACCGGAGCTGAGAACGGAAATTATGTTGTTGTAAAAAATGGATTATCTGAGGATGAAGAAATTTTAATGCACGAACCATATATCGAAGATGAAGAGGATATCAAGTTTGTCGGATTGGAAATATATGAGAGTTTAAAAGACACAAGCCATGTTGCTGAAGATCTAAACCTGTCTACTTCTAACCCCAACTAAACATGAAACGACCTTGTAAATTTGATCATCCCAATATACATACATAAGGATGATTGAATTTATTTGAGAGTTCCATCGAATACCTTTAATGGTAAAATTTATAATGAGATGAAAGAACTTAAAAGACTATATAGGCGATATATACATGACGTAATTATTGCCATTGAAGCCATACTGGCAAATACTGTAAAATCCCTTCTTACCGGTTTAGGTATTATGTTTGGTGTAGCTGCTGTAATCAGTATGCTGGCCATAGGAAAAGGTGCACAGCAAGAAGTATTGGAACAAATTAAGTTGGTTGGAGTCAATAATATTATTATCACTCCGGTAAAAGATGAAGTTGTATCTGATAGCGATTCTTCGGATGACGAAGACACTGATAAAAAAGGAAAACGAAAATCCAGAGGATTAACATTACAGGATGCTCAATCCATCATACAGACAATTCCTTCTGTAGCTCAAGTAAGTCCGGTTATTTCAATGAATTACTATGCAGTAAATGAAGGCAAGAGCTATCCTATTGTTTTGGAAGGCGTATCTGCCGATTACTTTATCTTGCTTAATATTACTATTGAGAACGGAAAAATATTTAATCCCATCCAAAATAAAAAAGGACTACCAGTTTGTGTTATCGGTCAGAATGTAAAACAGAAATTCTTTAACCAGGAAGATCCGGTTGGGAAATACATTAAGATCGGCGAAAACTGGCTTGAAATAGTTGGTGTTGCCGAACAACGTGACTTCACATCTTCGGCTTCTGATGAAATGGGTATAAGCTCCTCAGATAATAAAGTTTTTATTCCTTCTAAAACTTTATTGATGCGTTTTAAAGATCGCTCCAGAATTAATCCTGAACTATTAGAAAGGATGAGCAGAGGGCGAGGACGTGGAAATACCACCAGTGATGATGAAGAACAAACCATCCAAAATCAATTGGATAAAATTGTTGTACAGGTTAAAGAAACTGAAAAGCTTAGTATAACCGCAGATATCATAAAAAGAATGCTTTTAAGAAGGCATTTTGACATGTATGATTTTCAGGTTACCGTTCCCGAACTACTTCTTAAACAACAACAAAAAACCAATGATATCTTTAATATTGTACTTGGAGCCATAGCTGGAATTTCTCTTTTGGTAGGAGGTATTGGCATTATGAATATTATGCTGGCCTCTGTTTGGGAAAGAATTCGTGAGATTGGAACCAGACAGGCTATTGGTGCATCCAGGAAAGATATTGTTGTCCAGTTTTTGGCTGAATCCACATTAATTAGTGTAGTTGGTGGATTGATCGGGATTATCCTCGGAGTCACGTTTGCCTATATAATTGAAATTACGGCAGGTATCAAAACCATCGTGTCTGTATTTTCAGTTGTTGTTGCTTTTGGCGTATCAGCAACTGTTGGGGTGATCTTTGGATATTTACCTGCTAAAAAGGCTGCAGATCAGGATCCTGTTGAATCACTAAGACATTGATGTATTTAAATAAAACATATCGTTATAATCCATATGAAACATTTTATCCTAATTATATTTTTCTCTATAAGCATTTTACAAATTAATGCTCAGGAACAAAAAGACGTACGTTTACAGCTTACTCTTGACGAGGCCATTAATATTGCTGAGTCACAGTCTATTTATCATTTCAGACAAAAAAACATGTACCTCGCCAAATATTGGAACTACAGAAGTTATAAAGCTGAAAAAAGACCATCTCTGGAACTAAACACAACTCCTATAAACTATCAGAGAACCATTACTTCGAGGTATGAAAACGGAGAGGATGTTCTGACTCCATATGAAAACTTTACATCACGAGGATCTCTTGATCTTACACAGAATATCACCTTTACGGGAGGTTCTATTTCTGCGAGCAGTGATTTTAACAGAATCGAAAATCTCGAAAGTGGCAATCTATCATATTCCTCTACTCCTATTTCTTTAGGATTATATCAACCATTGAATGGATATAATGAATTTAAATGGAATTCATTGATTGAACCATTGGAATTTGAACAAGCAAAAAAAGAATACTTACAAAGTTTGCAAGAACTATCATTAAATACTGTGGATGTTTTCTTTGGTTTGGCAGAGGCTGAAATTAATCTAAAGATCGCTCAAACAAATCTTTCTAATGCGGATACTTTATACAGAATTGGTCAGGGAAGATTTGAAATTGGAACAGTAACCCAGGATGAATTACTTGACCTTGAGCTAAGTTATCTTAACGCAAATATGAGCCTAAGCGAAGCAAAATTAAATCTGGAACAAGCTAATTCTGAAATCAATTCATTTCTTGGATTAGAAAAAAACGTAAGAATTGAATGCATTATACCATCTCAAATACCATCCTTTAAAATTAAAGTGGATCAGGCCATGTCTAAAGCCTATGAAAATAATCCTGAATTACTTTCCTATAAACAACAGCTCATTGAAGCTAACCAACAAATAGCATCGGCCAGAGGTGAAAACGGAATTGATGCCAGTGTTCAGGTAAACCTGGGATACAATAAGAATTCAGGTGATTTTAATGATGTTTATAAAACTCCTTATGGGGATGAGCAAATTGTGCGTTTATCGTTGGATGTTCCCATTATTGACTGGGGATTAAAAAGAGGAAAAGTACAAATGGCAAAATCAAACAAGCAGGTTATTGAAGCAACAGTACGACAAGCTAAAATTGATTTTGAACAGAATGTTTTTATGGAAGTGATGAAGTTTAATATGCAGGAAGAACAAGTTAAAATTGCATCTAAAGCTGACACTATTGCACAAAAAGGTTATGATGTAACTAAACAACGATTTTTAATTGGTAAGATTGATGTGATCAAATTAAATTCAGCTCGTAACTCTGTTGATGCAGCAAAAAGAAATTACATTGAAAGCATCCAGAACTATTGGCAAAGTTATTACAACATACGAGAAATTACACTTCATGACTTTGAGAAGAATTCAACACTAATCAAAGAACTGGATTATCTTTTACAAAGATAGTTAACAATAAAATCAGAGTAAAAATGAAAAAACTCATCCATAATAAACCTCTTCTTTACAGCACTATCGGTATTATAGTTATTGCAATATTCTGGTGGTTCATCGCACATGACAGTATTGACAAAAAACTCATTGCTAAAGTCGAGCGAACAAACTTTATTCAAGAAGTTATTGCTGAAGGAGAAATTGTTGCTCAGGAATATGAAACCATTAACATTCCTGACATCATGAAAAACAACGAATTAGAGATTTGGTATCTTAAAATCACAGACCTTGTTAGTGAGGGAACTAAAGTTAAAAAGGGAGATTTTATAGCAAAGCTTGACCCAACAGATGTTGAAAGTCGAATAAAAACGGTAAGTGATAATATTGACGAATATTCAAATAACCTTCAAACAGCAAAGCTTGACAGTGCCATTGAATTGAGTGAAAAAAGAGATGCAATAATTAACGCAAAAGATATTCTGGAAGAAAGCAGAATAACTGTTGAACAATCACAATACGAATCAAAAGCAACACAACGACAAGCTCAAATTAGTTTAAAGAAAGCCGATCTGGATCTTAAAACTGCAGAAAGAAATTACAGTAAAGAAATACAAAAACACAAAAGTAAAGTTGTACGTTTTGAAAAAAAACTAGAACATGAAAATAAAATTAAATCACAACTAGAAGAACTTAGATCTAAGTTATACGTGACCTCACCTTCTGATGGAATGGTTGTTTATGGGAAAAGTTGGCGGGGCAGAAAAATTAAAGTTGGAGATGAAGTTGGCAGATGGCAACCTGTTATTGCAACTATTCCTGATTTAAACACTCTGGAATCGCAGGCTGTGGTTAAAGAAATCGATATTTCTAAAATAGAATTAAACCAAAATGTAAATCTTACAATAGATGCATTCCCTAAAGTAAACTTTGAAGGTAAAATAACGAAAATTGCAAATATTGGTCAGGCAATATCTGGAACACGTATGAATGGATTTAATATTTTAATTAATATCCTGAATACAAATAAAAAGATTCTTCCGGGAATGACAACCTACAATAAAATAATTGTAGCAAACATTGACTCAGCGTTGGTTCTTCCAAGAGAAGCTGTATTTGGAAATGATTCTATTAAATATGTTTACAAAAAAAGCATGAACAATATTGAGAAAGTAAATGTTATTGTAAGTGGTGAAAATGAAACTCATATGAGGATAACCGAAGGTTTAGAAGAAGGAGATAAAATATTGTTAGAAGAACCAAAAATTTAAGAATATTATGTCGTTTTGCACTACTAATTTGGTATTCATATTTAATGTTGTTAAACATCGTATATAATTGAAGAAAAATATCTGTAATTAAAATCAACTTAATATATTTGTGTTTCTTATTTATTAAGGATATCACTAAACAGAATATAGAAAAATTTAAAGTAATACAATTATGAAAGTAACTGTAGTAGGAGCAGGAAACGTAGGAGCTACCTGCGCCGATGTATTAGCATACCGCGAAGTAGCTAATGAGGTAGTTCTAGTAGACATTAAAGAAGGTGTTGCAGAAGGAAAAGCTTTAGATATTTGGCAAAAAGCACCAATTAACCTTTATGACACACGTACTATAGGTTCAACAAACGACTATGAAAAAACAGCTGGTTCTGACGTAGTTGTAATCACTTCTGGATTACCACGTAAACCAGGAATGAGCCGTGACGATCTTATTTCAACAAATGCTGGAATTGTAAAAACAGTTACAGAAAACGTTGTAAAATATTCTCCAGATGCAATTATTATTATTGTATCTAATCCACTTGATGTAATGACATATCAAGCACATATTAGTTCTAAGTTCCCACGTTCACGTGTAATTGGAATGGCTGGAATTTTAGATACTGCTCGTTACAGAGCATTTCTTGCAGAGGAATTAAATGTTTCTCCAAAAGATATCCAGGCAGTACTTATGGGTGGTCACGGAGATACAATGGTTCCACTTCCACGTTATACTACAGTTGGAGGTATTCCTGTAACTGAACTTATCGATGAGGAAAAATTAAACGAAATCATTGAAAGAACTAAGTTCGGAGGTGGTGAATTAGTTAAATTAATGGGAACTTCTGCATGGTATGCTCCGGGTTCAGCTGCAGCTCAAATGGTTGAAGCAATTGTTAAAGATCAAAAAAGAGTATTCCCTGTTTGTATTAAATTAGAAGGTGAATACGGTATTGATGATTGTTACCTTGGTGTACCTGTTGTTCTTGGTAAAAATGGTGTAGAGAAAGTTATTGAGCTTAAGCTAAATGACGAAGAAAAAGCATTATTGGAAACCAGCAGACATCACGTATTAGAAGTAATGAATGTTCTAAACAAATAATATTTCTCTCAATAAAATTAAAACCCGTTACGCAAGTAACGGGTTTTTTTATTTACTTTTTTCCAATTTTTTACGTTATTTTGATAAAAATATATCACAACACAACATTTTAAATATGAATACCGTGAAAACACTAACTTTTAAAACGATTTTTCTTAGCTCAATTCTCTTTTTGAGTTTACTATCATTAAATGCTCAGGAAGAATCTGCAGAAAACAAACCTGGCTTGGATTCAGGAACTCTTGATAGCCAGTTTAATTACATATTTGAGAAGTCAGAATCCTATGAAGCCTATAAGGTTGTAAAAAAGAGTTCGCTTCTTAAAATTAAAGCCAACACACTTGATTCCATCAAGGTATTAAAGGAGAGCATTAAAAGTCTTGAAACAGAAAGCGAAAAACAGCAAAGTGAAATTAATAATTTAAAAACCACACTAAAAGACACTAATGAAAAGCTATCTTATGCCACAAAAGAAAAAGATAGTTTTGTTTTCTTAGGTTTTTTGATGGGGAAAGGGTCTTACAATGTATTTGTATGGTCATTGGTTTTTATACTTACCGCTGCTGTAATTGTAATGTTTCTATTATATAAACGAAGCCATTCTGTTACTGCTAAAACAAAACAGGATTTGGTTGACAAACAGGAAGAATTTGATTCTCATAGAAAATGGGCTCTGGAAAGAGAACAAAGTCTATCGAGAGATTTAAATAAACTAAGACAAAAATATAAGGGACTTGATTAAGTCCCTTTCTTTTTTTACCACTGTACACATTCGAACACTAATTCGTTCCTTTCCGTTCAGGAATACATAAATTAGCACCCAAACAAAACCCACACATAACACTACAAATTAGATACTTACAGTTTTCGGCACAATAAATGAAATCCAGTTAACAGATTAAACAAATAACTGGAGGATAAAGCAATGAAAACACAAGTTAATCATCACCATCAATTAAATGCAGTCGGAATATTAATTACAGTAAGTATTTTATTATTAGCATTTGGCATTTACAAAACTATTCAGTTCCAGGAAAAAGAGATGTCGAGGTCTTACACCTACACATCAGAAGTAACAAATTTTCCAACTGAGGTTGCAAAAAACCACTCATTAAGTTTAACTAATGAATTATACGATAATGAAACTCCGATGGAAATTGAGAGTTGGATGTTAGATTATTCTACCTGGTTAACACAACCAGTCGCCACAACAGCAAATACAACTACATATGATTCTTATGTAGAGGAAGAATTAGAAATTGAAGATTGGATGCTTAGCACTTCTGAATGGTTAACAACAGCGTATTACAATGCTGATGTAGCTGAATTTGAAGAAGAAACACTTAGCATCGAAGAATGGATGTTATCTCCAAATGAATGGGTAGAGACCGCTAACCTTGAAACAAGTATTTACACAGAAGAAACACTTGAAATGGAAGAATGGATGCTTTCAACCGAAAGCTGGGAAGTACCATTATTAACAGAAAGTCAGTGGAACGAAATAAACACAACTACTGAAGAAGAACTTGAAATTGAAGATTGGATGGTTCAGTGTTGTACATGGATAACTACCGAAGCAATGAATGAAGCAGATTTATATGATTTTAGTGAAAACATTAAAGAAGAAGCTTTAGCTATTGAGCCTTGGATGACCGATGTTGACAGCTGGTTTATCAAAAATAACAATACTAATTCAAGTAAAAGACAAGGATAAATAGTTTAACATTGCTTTTCCAATCAAGATAACTTCACATATTAACCTATATATTTCATTACCCCATGCTTAAATATTTAAGATGGGGTATTTTTATATCATCAAGAGGATTTTTTCAGATCTTCATTTTGCAAAACAAACCTATTGTAATAAGAAAATAGCAAAGTAGTAACAGGTAATGCCACAAGCATACCAAGCAAACCAAGTAAACTTCCCCATATAGATAAAGAAAGAAGAATGATTGCAGGATGTAAACCGTAAACTTTACCCATAATTTTAGGAACCAGAATAGTTTCCTGTATCACCTGAACTATAGCAACCACTAATAAGGCCATTAAAATAACATGCCAAAAACTTTGATTTGATTCCATTGCTTTAAGTAAAGATAAAAGTGCAACTGGAACTAATCCTGCTATTTGTAAATAAGGAACAATATTAAGAGCTCCAATAAATAAACCTATAATAATAGCCATAGGTAAACCAATAATCTTAAAACCAATGGCTAATAAAACACCAACGATTAATGCAATTAACCCCTGAGCTCTAAAATAAATATGCATGCCTGTTTTTAAATCTTCAAAGACATGAGTTACCTGATCTCTGTAATTTGGAGGCACAAGCTTTGACCAACCATCTGAAATCTGTTTAAAATCAATTAAAAGAAACACCAGATAGACGAGTATTATTAATAAACTCATTAAGCCGAATAAGAAATTTACAGAGCCTGAAAAAATATTCCATGCCTGTCCAAAAACCTTCTTCAACCCTCCCGCTACATTCTGAGGATCAATCACATCTTCTAACTTCAAATGATTTAAATAATCATTTATCCATGTAAATACTTCTTTTGGTATTATTCCAGAAAACGATGTCTGGCTAAGGTATTCTCTGATTAATTGTACCATTTTAGTCATTTCTGAAATAAATTGTGGAATTAACCATATTGCCAGAAAATATAAACTACCAAACACAATTAACAAACTAACGATAACAGACAGTACTCGATATTTTAATCTGACCTTATATTGAAGAAACTCAACCAAAGGATTCATTAAATAGGCAATTAGAACTGCTATTAAAAAAGGAATCAATACTCCACTAAGCCTCTGTAGTAAAAAATAAAATCCAAACAGTAAACCTATTGAAAGAAGAATTCTAACTACTCTGTCAAATGTATAGGGTTTTGATTGTATATCCATAATTAAGAAATTTGAAGCAATATAAATAAATAAGAAATGATCAGATAAGATTTCTGCAAAAAGTTACATGTTTAACATATTAACAGCTAAAAAGTATATAAATCCATTATTAAAACAGATTTCATTGACTTAAAAATGCCTATGATAATAATAAAATGAGGTTTATTTTTATTAATTAACCTTGAATCTATTTCAATATTGTGAACTATTGTTAATTTTTGTTATTATTTATAAATAATTTAAGGTGGATTTTATTGGAGTATGAAATTTTATTTATTATTTTACCATTTGATGAGATACTATTTTTCAATCAATTTCGTTATAACAAAACTAATTATCACACAACACATTAGATGAGGAGAGCTATATTATATCTATTTATACTACTATTGCCTTTAAGCTTTTTTTCATGCGAAAGAGAGTTTGAATACGCAAATGGGCTCAATGGACTTAGCTTCTCTGTTGATACTTTAATGTTCGACACTATCTTTTCATCCATAGGTTCCGTAACTCGTAACTTTAAGATTTACAACCCCTACGACGAAGATCTTATTATAAATTCTATTGAACTAGCAGGTGGTGATATCAGTGAATTCAGATTAAACATAAATGGATATGCAGAAAACCATGTTGACAATATCAAAATAAATGCACTTGATAGTCTATACATTTTTGTTGACATAACAATTCAACCAGAAGATAGTAACTCTCCGTTTGTGGTTAATGACTCTATTTTAGTAAATACAGGTGAAAAATCACAAAGCGTAAAATTGGTTGCATACGGACAAGATGTTGTTCTTCTTAAAAAGGAAAAAATCAAAACAACAACATTTACTGCAGACAAACCATATCTTATTTATGATTACTTAGTTGTTGACAGTACAGAGACTCTTACAATAGAACCTGGAGCCAGACTTCACTTTTATAACGACGCACAGTTAATTGTATTTGGAAGCCTACAAGTTGATGGAACATATGAAGAACCCGTTAAATTCCTGGGATACAGACTTGAAGATTGGTACCAGGATAAACCGGGGCAATGGGGACAAATTCAATTTATGCCAGGGAGTAGTGATAATTATATTAGTCATGCAGAAATCAAAAACAGTGTAACAGGACTTTTTGTTGATTCTATTGGCTTAGGAACAAAACCTCCACTTGTAATTGAAAATACCATTATCAATCATATTACAAACTTTGGTATAATTGCTCAAAATTCAAATATAGAAGTTAGTAACACCGTAATTGGAGATTGTGGTTATCACTCTGTTGCATTAACATTAGGTGGAACATACAATTTTTACCATTGTACAATTGCAAACTTTTTCAACTGGACTTATCGTAATACTCCTGCCCTATTCTTAAATAACTATTATTCAGATGATGAAGGCAATGAGGTTATTAATCCATTAATTGAAGCTAACTTTTATAATAGCATTATTTACGGTAGAAACTATACAGAAATTGGTTTTGACTTTTTAGAAACGAAAGAGAGTGAAGAGTTAGAAAACAATGGATTTAACTATCTGTTTAAAGACTGTTTAATCAAGACAGGAGATCTTGACATTAGTGACAATACTAAATATAAGAATATCACAGCTAACGAAGACCCTAATTTTATTGATCCATATGAATTTAATTATCAACTAGACACTTTATCTCCTTGTAAAGATATTGGAGCCATAGAAATTGCAAGTGATTTTCCTAAAGACATATTAAATAATGATAGACTCAAAGATGGTTTTCCTGACCTCGGAGCCTATGAACGAATAGAAAATGAATAAATTCAAACTTTACCTAATCCTATTACTTATTATTTCTCAAACTCCAATTAAAAGCCAAACAAAACAAACACAAAACCAGCTTGGATTTTTATTTTATAATGTTGAAAATTTATTTGACACATATAATGATTCTACAAAACAAGATGAAGAGTTTCTCCCTGATGGAGTTAGAAGATGGAATTATTCGAAATACAATGAAAAACTTCAACATATATCCAGAGTAATATTTGAATCCGGGAAATACGCTCCTCCTTTAATTATTGGCCTGTGCGAAATTGAAAACAAGAAAGTTCTGAATGATTTGGTTTATAAAACAGGTTTAAACAATCTCTCCTATCAAATTATCCATTATGAATCAAAGGATCAAAGAGGAATAGATTGTGCATTACTCTATAAATCAAAAGATTTTATCCCTTTGGAATCAAAAGCGATTGAAATCAAATTCAAAAAGCAAGGCAGACCTACCAGAGATATTTTATATACCTATGGAATCTGTTATGATTCAATCCCATTGCATTTATTTGTATGTCATTTCCCTTCCAGATATGGAGGAATCATGGAAACTAAAGAAAAAAGAATTGATGCAGCACAAACTCTATCTGATACAATAAATAACATCTGCATTCATGACAAATTGGCAAACATCATAGTGATGGGAGATTTTAATGATAATCCATCTGATTCCTGTCTGGCTCTAATCTCAAAATCAACTGGCTTAATTAACCTTGCTAATAACTGCAATTCAATTAACAGATCAAATGGTACTTTAAAACATCAGTTTGAATGGAACATATTTGATCAATTCTTAATTTCTCAGAATCTGAAATCAATTATGATTGATCAACAAAAAATACTTGATTTTGAGTTTTTAATGGAGGAGGATTCAAAATATACAGGAAACAAACCTTTTAGAACCTATATTGGATATAAATATAACAATGGCTACAGCGATCACTTTCCTGTATGGATATCTTTAAAACTACCTGATAAAAAATAATATTATTTCAAATGTTGTTTCACCCATTCATATAAAACAACGCTACAGGCATGTGAAACATTCATTGATTTAATCTTACCTATCATTGGAATATGTACAGCAATATCGCATTGCTCCACTACATCATTAGATAATCCGTAAATTTCATTTCCCAATAAGATAGCTGCTTTTTCAGGAAGTTTAGCTTCAACAATATTCTTTGAATCATTTGAGGTTTCAACTGCAACTAGTTTATAATCTGAATCAATCAAATCCGGCCATGATTTTTCGTCGGAAAAGCACCAATCAACCTGCCCAGTGGCAGCCCCTCCTACTTTTTTAACTTTTGTTTCGCGAATAGCACTCTTATCGCCAACAAAAATCACTTTCTGACAACCAAAATTAGATGCAAGTCGAATGATATGACCCATATTTTCAGGTGATTTCAGTTGATATGCAACAATAATAGGCCCCTTCTCTTCCATTTTATATTCCTTTGACAGGAAGAGAGATCCGGATTTTGTTTTGTCATTATTATTCATAATTCAATGACTCGAATTAATTATTATTGATCCTTAAACAATTTATAATATTGTATTTCTTACTCTTTGATTGTTAAGCCCTTTTCTTTACCTAACTTCAACATTAAATTATAAGCTTGTTCTTTGTCATTCTCTATATCGCCATCTAATATTGCATCTTTAATTGCAGTCTTAATATCACCAATTTCTCTACAAGGTCCTATTCCAAAAGCTTCCATTATATCTTCCCCGGATACTGGTGGTTGAAAATTCCGAACCTTATCCTTCTCTTCTATTTCTTTAAGCTTCTTACGAACAATCCTGAAATTCTTCATAAACCGCTTAACTTTATCTTCATTTTTAGAAGTAATATCAGCCTCACACAACGTCATTAGTGAATCAATGTCATCTCCTGCATCAAAAAGCAATCTCCTTACTGCCGAATCAGTCACAATATCTTCTGATAAGACAATTGGACGCATATGCAAAAAAACCATCTTCTGAACGAATTTCATTTTCTCATTCATAGGAAATTTCATTCGTTTAAATATCTTAGGTATCATTTTCTCCCCCACATGATTATGTGCATGAAAAGTCCAGCCAAGTTTATCATCATAACGCTTTGTTACAGGCTTTGCAATATCATGAAATATAGCCGACCATCTTAACCACAAATCATCGGTATTAGGAACTATTCTATCCAAAACAGCTAAGGTGTGATAAAAATTATCCTTATGTCTTTTTCCACCTTTTTCCTCAACACCTTTCATTGCCTGAAACTCTGGCAAAATAATTTTCAACAAGCCGGTAATTTCCAACAACTTAAATCCAACAGAAGGTCGTTCAGACATCATCATTTTATTCAATTCATCAACAATTCTCTCACCTGATACAATCTCGATTCTGTCCTTATTCTTTTTGATACCATTAAGAGTATCCTCATCAATTTTAAAATTAAATCTTGTGGCAAACCTGATGGCTCTAAGCATACGCAAAGGATCATCAGAAAAAGTAATATCCGGATCCAATGGAGTACGAATGATTCCATTTTTCAAATCCTCTTCTCCATTAAACGGATCTACAAGTTGTCCCAGAGTTTCTTTATTCAGACTTATTGCTAATGCATTAATGGTGAAATCTCTCCTATTCTGATCATCCTCTATTGTTCCATCTTCAACAATAGGTTTTCTGGAATTTCTTTGATAAGATTCTTTTCTGGCACCAACAAATTCAACTTCTTCATCACGAAACTTAAACATTGCTGTACCAAAATTTTTAAAGACAGATACTTTTATATTCCCTAGTTTGGCAGCTACTTTCTCAGCAACACCAATTCCGCTACCTCTTACTACTATATCAATATCCTTTGATGGCTGTCCTAATAATAGGTCTCTGACAAAGCCTCCAATTACATAAGCCTCTATCCCTTCACTATCAATCACATCTCTAACAGCTTTAAAAACAGTTCCGTCAAATATTTTATTTATATTATTTTCTGCCATAATTATTCTTTAGGCTGACAAAATTACAATATATTTATTGGATAATATAGAAAATGTGACAAATACCGTATGGCATCATATTTGATATTGATATATTGACATTTTTACATATATTTGTATTTAAATACAAGGTAGAGTATTAATTAAAAAAATAATAATCATGTTAGAACATTTAACCAAAGAGACATTTAAAAGTAAAGTATTTGACTTTGAAGCAAACAAAGAATGGAAATTTATAGGCAGTAAGCCTTGTTTAATTGACTTTTATGCAGACTGGTGTGGACCATGTAAAGCGGTAGCACCTGTTTTAGAAGAATTATCTAAAGAATACGATGGAAAAATAGATATCTATAAAGTAGATACTGAAGCAGAAAGGGAACTTGCTGGAATGTTTGGCATTCAGAGCATACCATCCCTATTATTTATTCCTAGTGATGGACAACCTCAAATGGCTCAGGGAGCATTGCCTAAAGAAACTTTTCATAAGGCATTTAAAGATGTATTAAAAGTTAGTTTAGACTAAAAATAAGTTGGTATGAAGAATTTTTTGGTTTCATTTAGCCTTATAGTATTCTTTTTAACAAGTATTTCTTGTAGTAGTGAAGCTAAGGCAAAAGGTAATGATGGAGGAGACGAAGAGAGTGGTGTTATTTATTTAAATAAAGATACCTTTAAAGAGCAGGTATTCAATTATGAAATAAATAAAGAATGGAAGTTTGAAGGAAAAACACCCGCTATACTGGACTTTTATGCCGATTGGTGTGGGCCTTGCAGAATGCTAGCTCCTGTTTTAAAAGATATTCAAAAAGAATATGATGGGAAAGTACAAGTATTTAAAGTTAATACGGATGTTGAAAAAGAATTAGCCGGCATATTTGGAATCAGAAGTTTACCAACTATTGTTTTCATTCCTTTAGATGGACAACCTCAGGCTGTTATGGGATTCAGACCCAAAGAGGATATGGAAAAAATAATTACAGAAGTTCTCAAGGTTACTAAATAGTCTTTGTTAATATATACACCTATTAACCTGAATTCGACATAAAATTTTGGATTCAGAGCGCTTATAAATAGTGAAGTTCAACTTAAAATTACGAAAGAATAGCGGGCTATTTTGAATAATTTTAAGGAAGAAGATCGCTGTTTATAAGCGAAACTTTATTGCTTTGTCATAAAAAACTTATCTACTGCGTTAAATTTTTCGAGCTAGCTCGCTAGCCCTACAAAATTTGCCTTGTATATCAGATTTTTATAACAATCTGAATTCTAAAATTTTAATCGAATTCAGGTTATTACATAATAAGCTGCATAAAAAGTAATACTTTTATGCAGCTTTTTTTATTACCATAAAGTGAGTCATTTAAATAGATCACGAGCTAAAGCCTATTAATTTGTACATGCCCTCTTATATAGAATTATAAACACATGAATTTTATAATAATAACTCCTCCTTCACAGTATCCCCATGAAATAGAAATTATTAATAATCTTCTTGACTTAAATCTGGCAACAGTACACTTAAGAAAACCTGACTCTACCAAAGATATGACGAGAGATTTCTTGAATAAAATTTCACCTGAAAACCATTCTAAAATAGTCATCCACGATCATATAGATTTAATTCAAGAGTATAACCTAAAAGGGATTCATTTTAATTTCCGTAACAAAAATCAGACTGATCTTTATAAAACATTGAACATATACAAGAGTGTTTCAACTCATAGTTTAGAAGAAGTGGAAAACTTACCGGCAATATTCAGTTATTATTTTTTAAGCCCAATTTTCTCAAGTACTTCAAAAGCCGGTTATGGAGGGAATTCATATGACCTTAATGTTATCAAAGAATTTATTCTGAGTCATCCAAATAAAAAACTAGTCGCACTAAGTGGGATCACACCTAAAAACATTTCAATAATTAATGATGCGAGCTTTTATGGCGCTGCGATACTAGGTGATTTTTGGAATTATTGTAGCAATAAACCAGATAAAGAATCAATAATCTCATATTTCAAGGAATTAAATAAGCGTATTCAGTGATATTTATATAAACTTGCAACAATTTTAATGCATATAGAACAAGTCTGTACTAAAGATTATTAAAGAGAAAAAGATGAACAAATATATCAGCCGTTTACACTTTGTCACATTTCAGAACTCTAAAGAAGAGATAATAAAACAAGTAAGTGAGTATTGCGCAGGAGGTGGTGATTGGGTTCAATTAAGGTTAAAGAACATGAATTCAAATGAAATAATTCCTTTAGCCCAAACCTGCCAATCTATTTGTATGGGATACAATGCAACATTTATTATTAATGATTATGTTGACATAGCTTACAAAATTGGAGCTGATGGCGTTCATCTGGGATTAAATGATCATTCAATTACAGAAGCAAGACAAATTTTAGGCGATGATAAAATTATTGGCGCTACCGCAAATTCTTTTGATCATATCAAAAAACATGCTTTAGATGGCGCTGATTATATTGGCCTTGGTCCATTGAGATTTACAGAAACGAAAGAAAATTTAAGCCCTACTTTAGGTTTTGAAGGCTATAAAACCATTGCAGAAAAGTGTAAAAACGAAAATATTGAGCTTCCGATCATTGCAATAGGTGGAATTACACCCGAGGATATAAGACCAATTTTTGAAACAGGTGTTTACGGGATTGCTCTTTCCTCTTTCCTGGCTAAACACGAGAATACAGGAATGGCAACCATTGACTTATTATTAGAAATAGGGAAAGCCCAATCAAAGTTATTTGGAAAGAAATAACTATTCCTCAATTTCTTTTAAAATATTCTCAACCTCTGTTTCTGTTTTATGCAATTTTTCTTTACAGAACTTTAATAAAACAGAAACTCTCTTTACTTTATCTGAAAGTTCGTCAACATCAAGTTCATCACCCTCAATTTTTGATAAAATATCTTCTATTTCTTCTATTGCCTCAACGTATCCTAATTTCTTTTTTGTCATTTTTTAATCATTTATTTCACCAAAGGTACTGTAAATTTAAATGTACTGCCTTTCTCCAGTTTACTTTCTGCCCAAATAACTCCTCGGTTTATTTCAACAAATTCCTTGCAAAGCACTAAACCCAAACCAGTTCCTTTTTCATTAAAGGTCCCTTTTGTTGATATATTCTTATCAATATTAAAAATCTTAGCCAGGTTTTCCTTAGTAATACCAACTCCTGTATCCGAAACAGCAACTTCAATAAATTGTTTTCTTGTTTTTGCACTAACTGTAATAACACTCCCAACTCTGGAGAATTTAATAGCATTACTAATCAAATTGCGCAAAACGGCACTGTATAAATCTTTATCTGCCCATCCAATCAATGTATTATCAATATCAACCGAAATTACAATATCTTTTTCCTCTGCATTTATTTTTAAAATAGAAACAATATTACTGGATACAATGCCAATCTCAAGTCTTTGTGGTTTATATTCCGTAGTTCCTAATTGTGTCCTCGACCATTGTAATAAAGTATCTACAAGCGAATATAACTTACGAGTTGAGTTGTGAATAATTCCGCTATACTCCATAATTTCTCCATAACTTTTGGATTCGGCATGTAACGATAACATTTCTGAAAAACCCATTAAGGAATTAAACGGACTTTTAAGGTCGTGTGCTATTATTGAAAAGAATTTATCCTTTGTAGCATTCAATTTCTCTAACTCAGTATTTTTTTGTTTTAATTTTTTTTCAACCTTAGCTTTTGCTCTGAATAGTGTAAATAATATAATAGTGAAAAATAATAGTAATATAGATGTAATTAAAAGTAAATATCCCTTATTCTTTTCTTTCAACCAATAGTTATTTAAGGATATGTTTTCTTGTTCTAATTCTTTAATTACCTTTTTGTCTTTTGTATTTCCTTTTATTCCGGCAAGCTCCCTTAAAGCTAATATTGTTTGATTATTCAATAATGAATCTTTAATATTTTCATACTTTCCTTTATAATAATATGCAGATCGATAATCTCCTTGCATCTCATACAAATCAGAAAAAACATTGTAACAATTGGCTTTTAGCTCCTTTTCATCCAAGGTTGATGCTATAATTAAAGCTTTTTGAGCATATGCTTTGGCTTGCGAAAAATCTTTAGTTTTAACATACACTTTTGAAAGAACCAGTAACAGGTTACCTTCTTCAGAAACATCAGGATATCTTTCTAATAAATTTATTGCATCATGCAAAGTAATGATTGATCTGGAAAGATTTTCAGTTTCTGAATAGTATTTTCCTAATGCTATTTTTGCTCTAATAATACCTATAGTGTCTCTTTGATCATTATTGATAGATTCATATTCATTTAAATAATTAAGAGCTTCCTCCATTTGACTCTTATATATATATATCATTCCTATATTTAAATAACAGTCATCAATAATATCAGAATCCTGACAATTATCTAATGCTTTAAAATACAATGTTAGCGCCTGATTATAATCTTTAAGAGTATAAAATATATTAGCAGTACTAATAATAGTAGCACAAATGCCGTTTGAATCATTAATTTTTGAATATTCTTGTTGAGCATGTACAAGAGATTCCATTGCATTATCGTAGTCACCTCTTTTTTCAGCAGCCACACCTTTATAATAATAGGCTTTTGCAATATTTACGGTATCCTTTTTTTCTTTAGATAATTCAACTATACTCGAAAATAACTTGATTGCTCCATTATAATTTTTAATATCTATACTCAACAGTCCTTGTTCAATTAACAAATCTGTTATATTTTCTTTTTTAGAATATTCATATAAATAGTCTATACTTTGATTTAAGGAAACAATAGCCTTATTATTCTCACCAATTTGTTTTTGTCTTTTAGATAGATAAAAATAAAGTTGTGATTTATCTATACCTGAAACATTAAGTTTCTTGGTTAGTTCCACACCCTTATCTATTAATTCTGAAGCCAAATCAAAGTAGCCTCGCTGAAACAACATTACACTACCAACCTTATATGCAGTATATAAATCCTTTTTTGAACCTTTAATTTCTAATTCATTAATAAAGGACATTAATGTTTGTTTTAACCTTTCATCTTCTTTGATTTGATTTAACTTATCTATTACAGGAGTGCTTTCAGAAAATAAAAAAGGATCCTGAAAGGAAGACTTTCCTGCATATGAAGGTAAGTATAATAAGAAAATTAATAAACAAAATAGTATATATCTATGTTTTGTATTCATATAAGTCTTTTTAGATCTAAGCTCGAGCTTAAAGATATAAAAAGTATCCAATTGAGATTTTCCTACAATTGTTGTGTTTTGAGCAATAAGTAAAATCCTTTGATAAACTACCAATTCCTACCCTTTTGTAATTAGGTATTCACATACCCATTTTATAAATACTGATTTACAACGCTTTAACACATTTGTTACATAAAATGTAGAAACCCACCCTTATCCTACATTTATGTAGTACAAATTTTGCGTGCCAAACCCCCATGCCAAAAATAAAACATTTTTATCCCCCTGTATCACTGCTACTTACATATACTAAAACATACTATTCCTAACATTAATCATATTTTTTGGCACATCATATGAAATAAGGGAAAACAACAAAGACAATTAGTATAACCTATTAAAAAATTTTATTGAGATGAGAAAAGTAGCAATTTACGGAAAAGGTGGTATTGGTAAAAGTACAACTACACAAAACACAGTAGCAGGACTTGTTGAAATGGGTAAAAATGTATTAGTAGTAGGATGTGACCCTAAAGCTGATTCAACTCGTTTATTATTAGGTGGTCTAGCTCAAAAAACTGTTCTTGACACACTTCGTGAAGAAGGTGAAGACGTAGAAATCGATGACGTAGTAAAACCAGGTTACGGTGGTGTTCGTTGTGTTGAGTCAGGTGGTCCAGAGCCAGGTGTAGGATGTGCAGGTCGTGGTATCATTACTTCTATCAACCTTTTAGAGCAATTAGGTGCTTGGGATGAAAAGTATAAAACTGACTATACTTTCTATGATGTACTAGGTGACGTTGTATGTGGAGGTTTCGCAATGCCTATTCGTGATGGTAAAGCAGAAGAAATTTACATCGTAGTATCAGGAGAGATGATGGCTATGTACGCTGCTAACAACATCTGTAAAGGTATTCAAAAATATGCACAAGCAGGTACTGTACGTTTAGGTGGTTTAATTTGTAACTCACGTAAAGTTGAGAACGAGCAAGAAATGATCGAGCAATTAGCTTCTAGATTAGGTTCTCAAATGATTCACTTCGTACCTCGTGATAACATGGTTCAACAAGCTGAGATCAACAGAAAAACTGTTATCGAATTTGCTCCTGAACACAACCAAGCTAACGAGTACAGAGCCTTAGCAAAAGCAATTGACAACAACGAAATGTTCATAATTCCTAATCCTCTAGAAATTGAAGAATTAGAGAAATTATTAATTGATTTCGGTATTGCTAACTAATCAACCCTGATTCAGTTAAGTTTTAAAAAATTCAATAAACAAATTCAAGTGATTCAAAGTGATGACAACGATTAATTTCGTTCATCACTTGATCTTAAAAATAGGAGACCCAAAAAATGTTAATGATAAAAGCAATCGTTCGTCCAGAAAAATCAAGTGCAGTACTAAAAGCTTTATTCGAAGCTGGTTATGTAGCAGTTACAAAAACTCCAGTAGTTGGTAGAGGTAAACAAAGAGGTATTAAGATTGGAGATGTAACATATGATGAGTTGCCAAAAGAGTTATTAATGATGGTTGTTAAAAAAGAGGATAAAGATTTCGCTGTTAACACAATTATGGAAGCAGCAAGAACTGGAGAAAAAGGAAACTTCGGTGATGGTAAAATCTTTATTTCTGAAGTAGAAGAAGCTTACACTATTTCTAGAGGAGTTAAAGAGCTTTAATAACACATTATTTAAGATAAGAGACTTAGATACCAAAATTTGCATAATAACATAATAACTGATAAACATCTAATCTCTCTTATCTAAACTTAAAATCTGTACGATTATGAAAACAGTAGTGGCAATTATAAACATCGATAAGATGAACGAAACGAAGAAGGCCTTATTAGACGCTGAAATTACCTCGATGACTGCATCAGGTAGAGTTTTCGGTAGAGGTAAAGGTCTTTGGGAAGCTAAAGTTCTTGAAGGAGTAAAAGCAAATTCACCAGAAGCACTAGAGCTTTTAGGAAAAGAGCCTCGCCTTCGTCCTCAAAGGGTTTTAGAAATCGTTGTAAACGACAATTTTGTTAAACCTTGTATTGACGCAATTATTGAAGCAAATCAAGATGGTCCACACGGATGTGGTAAAATATTCGTGTTACCTATTAAAGATGTAATCCAAGTAAGAACTGGATTAACAGGAAGTAAAGCAGTGGATTAATTTAAGGCTTGGTTTAATTTTTAAAAACAAAGACAAATGGTTAAAAAGAAAGATTATACAGCAGGATTACCTGATCCAACCGAAATAGTAGATGAAATCATCAAAAAATATCCTGGTAAAATAGCAAAGAAGCGTAAGAAAGCGATGGTTGCTAACGACCCAGAAGTTGATCAAGAGATTCAAGCTAACGTAAGAACAATTCCTGGAATTATTACTCAAAGAGGTTGTACTTACGCTGGATGTAAAGGGGTGGTTTTAGGACCAACAAGAGATATCATCAACCTTGTACACGGACCTATCGGATGTAGTTTTTACGCTTGGTTAACTCGTCGTAACCAAACTAGACCAACTACTCCAACTGAAGAAAACTATATGATGTATGCATTCTCAACTGATATGCAAGATGAAAACATCGTATTTGGTGGAGAAACTAAACTTAAGCAAGCTGTACGTGAAGCTTATGAATTATTCGGACCAAAAGCTATAGGTATTTTCTCTACTTGTCCTGTAGGTCTTATTGGTGATGATGTTCACGCTGTATCACGTGAAATGAAAGCAGAATTAGGAATCAACATTTTTGGTTTCTCTTGTGAAGGATACCGTGGAGTATCTCAGTCTGCTGGTCACCACATTGCAAACAACCAAGTATTTAAAAACGTAGTAGGTTTAAATGACCGTCCACGTAAAACTAAATACCAATTAAACCTTTTAGGTGAGTATAACATTGGTGGTGATGCTTTTGAAATCGAAGCTATTTTAGAAGAGTTAGGTATTGAATTAATTTCTACATTCTCTGGTAACTCAACAGTAAAAAGTATGGAGTATGCTCATACTGTTGACTTGAACATTGTAATGTGTCACCGTTCAATTAACTATATCGCGGAGATGATGGAAGAGAAATACGGTATTCCATGGATCAAAGCAAACTTTATTGGAGCTGAGGCTACATCTAAAACTTTACGTAAAATCGCTGAATTCTTTGGTGATGATGAATTAAAAGCTAAAGTTGAAGAGTTAATCGCTCGTGAAATGGCAAAAGTAGATGCTGTTGTATCTTCTATCAAACCTAAAACTACAGGTAAATTAGCAATGATGTTCGTTGGTGGATCTCGTGCTCACCACTACCAAGAGTTATTTAACGAATTAGGAATTACTACTGTATCTGCAGGTTATGAGTTTGCTCACCGTGATGACTACGAAGGTCGTAAAGTGATTCCAAACATCAAAATTGATGCTGATACTCGTAATATCGAAGAAATTACTGTTACTAAAACTGAAAATCCAGAATTATGGAGACAAGATTTAGTTGACAGAAAAGCTGAATTAGAGAAAGCTGGTTATGAATTCAGTGATTACGCTGGAATGATGCCTGACATGAAAAAGAACTCTTTAGTAATTGATGATATCTCTCATTATGAAACTGAAAAATTAATTGAGTTCTACAAGCCAGATGTATTCTGTGCTGGTATTAAAGAGAAATATGTAGTACAAAAGTCTGGTGTACCTTTGAAGCAGTTGCATAGCTATGATTATGGTGGTCCTTATACTGCATTTGGCGGTGCAATTAACTTCTACAAAGAAATGGAGCGTATGTTAGTAACTGATATTTGGAAATTAGTTAGCACTCCATGGAAATCAGAGCCAGAGATTGTAGGTAGCATGACTATTAACGCGTAAATTTTAGGAGGATTTAATTATGTTATTACGACATACGACAGAAAAAGAAATAGATAGAAAGGCATTAACAGTTAACCCGGCTAAAACTTGTCAGCCTGTAGGTGCCATGTATGCATCACTTGGTATTCACGGATGTTTACCTCATAGCCACGGATCACAAGGATGTTGTTCATACCATAGATCAGCTTTAACTCGTCACTATAAAGAACCAGTAATGGCTTCAACATCATCTTTTACTGAAGGTTCTTCAGTATTTGGTGGACAAGCAAACTTACTACAAGCTATTACTACTATCTTTAGTGTATACGATCCAGAAATCATAGCTGTTCACTCAACTTGTTTATCAGAAACAATTGGTGATGACTTAAACCAGATTGTTAAGAAAGCTGTTGACGACGGAAAAGTACCTGAAGGAAAACACGTTATCCAGGCTTCTACTCCATCATATGTTGGATCTCATGTAACTGGATACCACAACATGCTTGAAGCTATCGTTAAGTATTTCCCAATGAAAACTGACGAAGCTAAACGTCAAGTAAACATTCTTTCAGGATGGGTTGATCCAGCTGATATGCGTGAGCTAAAAAGAATTACTGGTATGATGGGTGTAAAAACTGTATTGGTTCCTGATACTTCTGATGTATTAGATACTCCAATGACTGGTAAATTCGAAATGTATCCAAAAGGTGGTACTACTATTCCTGAGCTAGTAAGCATGGGAGACAGTATGAAAACTCTTGCTTTAGGTGAGTGGGCTACTAAAGGTGCAGCTATCGCTCTAGATAACAACTGCAAAGTACCTTTCGATATGTTAGATCTACCTATCGGTATCAAAGCTACTGACCGTTTCATCATGGCTCTTTCTAAAGCTGGTGCTGTTAAAGTTGCTGATGAAATCACAAGAGAAAGAGGTCGTTTAGTTGACTTAATCACTGATATGCACCAATACCTATATGGTAAGCGTGTTGCTGTATTCGGTGATCCAGATAACATCCTTCCTTTATGTGAATTCTTATTAGACCTAGATATGGTTCCTTGTTATGTTGTTTCAGGAACACCAGGTAAAGCATTCGCTAAGAAAATGGAAGGTATCTACGGAGACAAGATTGAAATAGTTAAGTTTAAGAATGGTGCTCAAGCTGATACTTACCAAGTACACCAATGGATTAAGCAAGAAGGTGTTGATTTACTTATTGGTAACTCATATGGTAAATATATCGCTCTTGATGAAAAGATTCCATTCTTAAGATATGGATTCCCAATCCTTGATCGTGTTGGTCATTCATATTTTACTACTCTTGGATATACTGGAGCAATCAGATTAGTTGAGAAAATGCTTGATTTATTCATGGATTATCAAGACGCTAACTGTCCAGAAGAAAAAGTAGAACTTGTAATGTAATATACTATTGGATTTTTAGATATGAGATTTATACAGGGCATTCATTTTATCTCATATCTAAAAATCATATAAAGATTTGTGTTTGCCAGAGGTTAAGACTAGCGGGGTGATTTTTCTTCAGAACGCTGAAGAAAAAAAATAATAGGTGGTATAAATATTTTAAAATTACCCCGCCGGTCTTTGAACTATCTTGGATTACTGATCAAAACAAACAAAACGTAACCTAACTACTATGATCAGTTATCTATATTTTAAAAAAGATTTTCGATAAAAAAGAGTACAAATATATACTCTTTTATTTTATCAAAAGGTCTTAAAGTCAAATGAAATCCAATCTTTCTATTAAAAACAGATTATTATGTCAAAATTTATAAAAGATAGAACACCCCAGATTGTTACCATTGGCGAAGACCAACATGAATTAGCCTGCGAAAAAAAATCAGTAGCAGGATCTGTAAGTCAAAGAGCTTGTGTTTTTTGTGGTTCAAGAGTTGTACTCTACCCTATTGCTGATGCTCTACATATTGTTCATGGTCCTATTGGCTGTGCCGCCTATACATGGGATATCAGAGGAGCAATGTCATCAGGCCCACAATTACACCGCCTAAGCTTTTCAACAGACTTACACGAGAAGGATGTGGTTTTTGGAGGAGAAAAAAAATTATATAACGCATTAACAGAGTTAATTGAAGCATACAAACCTAAAGCAGTATTTGTTTTTAGTACTTGTATTGTTGGCGTTATAGGTGATGATGTAGAAGCTGTTTGCCGACAGCTGACTAAAGAAACAGGAGTTGAAGTACTTCCTGTAATGAGTGAAGGGTTTAAAGGAACTAAAAAAGATGGATACAAAGCTGCATGTGATGCTTTAATGAAGTTAGTTGGAACTGACAACGAGTACGTTCCACCTAAATACAGCATTAACATTTTAGGTGATTTTAACCTGGCAGGAGAACTTTGGATCTTATCTGAATATTATAAAAAAATTGGTGTAGAGATTATTGCATGTTTAACAGGGGATGGCCGTGTTGATCAGGTTCGCAGATCTCATAAAGCATCACTTAATGTGGTACAATGCTCAGGTAGTATGATGCATGTAGCACGTGAAATGGAAAAAGAATATGGAATTCCATATAAAAAAGTTTCCTATTTCGGTATTGAAGATATGTCGGACGCACTTTACGAAGTTGCTCAACATTTTAATGATCCTGAATTAATGGCTAATGCCAGAGCATTGGTTTCTGATGAAATTTCTAAACTAATTCCAGCTTTACAACCTTACAGAGAAAAACTAGAAGGTAAAAAAGCAGCCATTTATGTTGGAGGTGCTTTTAAAGCAATCAGTTTAGTTAAAGCATTAAGACTTTTGGGAATGAAAACTGTTGTAGTTGGTTCACAAACCGGAAATAAAGATGACTACAACTTGTTGAGTAAGATTTGTGACAAAGGAACTGTTATCGTTGATGATTCAAATCCTAACGAGTTATCAGACTTTGTTAAGAAAACAGGTGCTGACTTATTTATTGGAGGGGTTAAAGAACGCCCTATCGCTTATAAATTAGGTCTTGGATTTTGTGACCACAACCACGAGCGCAAAGAAGCTTTAGCAGGATATATAGGAATGCTAAATTTTGCAAAAGAAGTTTATGCTTCAGTTTGTAGCCCGGTGTGGAAATTCATTCAGAGATAAAAGATTTTATAAAATCAATTTTCTCTTAACATTTCATCCAAAAAATCTAAAATAATGGCCGACAAAATACCAGTATTAAAAGAAAGAAAAAACTTCGTTGCAACGAGAAATGCTTGTAAAGTATGTTCACCGTTGGGAGGAAGTGTAGCATATAAAGGAATTAAAGGTTGTGTACCTGTTATCCACGGAGGACAGGGATGTGCAACATACATTCGCAGATATTTAATAAGTCACTATAAGGAGCCGGTTGATATTGCCTCTTCGAACTTTAGTGAGGAGTCAACAATCTTTGGAGGAGAAGGCAATCTCAGCATGGCAATACAAAATGTAATTGCTCAATATAAGCCTGAAGTGGTTGGAGTTTGTACTACTTGCTTAAGTGAAACAATTGGAGATGACATAGGTCAGGCATTAAGAAACTATAAAGCAAAAAATGCTGATGATCCGGACATTCCTGATTTTGTATATTCTTCAACTCCAAGTTACCAAGGATCTCATGTTGACGGTTTTCATGAAACTGTAGCTGCAATAACCAGAACATTTGCAACTAAAGTAGAAATGAATGAAAAGGTTAATATTTTCCCTGGATTTATCTCTACTGAAGACTTAAGAATTTTAAAAAGTATCCTTGAAGACTTTGGTATTGATTACATAATGGTTCCTGACTATTCAGAAACACTTGACAATCCTGTATGGGATACATATCATAGAATTCCTGATGGAGGAACTCCTGTTGAAGAATTAAAATTAATGGGTGGAGCCAAGGCAAGTATTGAATTCGGCCCTATCCTTAACAGAGGAAACTTAGCAGGAAGAATTAAAAATGAAAAATTAGCTTTAACCGGAGCTGAATATCTTGAAAAAGAGTTTGGGGTTAAAAAATTCACAATAAACATTCCTGTTGGAATCACTCAGTCTGACGAATTATTTCAACTATTAAGTGATATAAGCGGAAAAGAAGTACCAACCAAATACACAATGCAGCGTGGTAGATTAATTGACTCTTACGCAGACGGACACAAATACGTATTTGGTAAGAAAGCGGTTGTTTACGGAGAAGAAGATTTAGTAGTTGCAATGGTAGGTTTTCTTGACGAGATAGGAGTTGAAGTAATACTAGCTGCATCCGGAGGAAATAGTGGATTGTTAAAGCAAAAAATTGAAGATAGTGCACCTGTTCATGGTAAATCAATTCAGGTTTTAGGTGACTTGGATTATGAAAAAATCAATGAAATGTGCATTGATATGAAACCTGATCTATTAGTTGGTAATAGTAAAGGATACTATATAGCACGTGAACTGGGAATTCCAATTGTAAGAGTAGGATTTCCAATCCATGACAGAATGGGAGGTTCAAGATTAAAACATGTAGCATACACCGGAGCTCAGGAGCTATTCGATAAAATAGGTAATGCCTTAATTGAATACAAACAAGAGAATTCTGAAATCGGTTGGAAATACATGTAGGATTTGCATAAGACAAATCTATAACACACAATTATTAATTAACAGCATTAAAGATAAATGGGCATCAGGTCTTATGTCTTTATAATATACTAATACTTAAAAAGAAGAGGTATGATTGACTTTAAAAAACACCCCTGCTTCAACAAAGAAGCAAAAGGACAATATGCCAGAGTGCATTTACCAGTAGCACCAAAGTGTAATATTAGTTGTAACTATTGTAATCGTAAGTTTGATTGCGTTAATGAAAGTAGACCTGGTGTTACTTCAAATATACTTTCTCCTGAACAAGCAATTGTATATTTAACATCATTACGTGAAAAAATGCCATACCTTTCGGTTGTAGGTATTGCTGGACCTGGAGATCCATTTGCAAATCCTGAAGAAACAATGGAAACATTACGTCAGGTAAGAGCAAATTTTGAAGATATGATTCTTTGCGTGTCATCAAACGGCCTAAACATAGCTCCTTATGTTGACGAATTAGCAGAATTACAAGTTAGTCACGTAACTATCACAATAAATTCTTTAGATCCAAAGATCCTTGAAAAAGTTTACCGTTGGGTTCGCTTTGAAAAGAAAGGTTATTTTGGATTAGCAGGAGCTGAGTTACTTTTATCTAAGCAATTAGAAGCAATTAAAAAACTAAAAGCCGCAGGTATTACAGTTAAAGCTAATGCTATTGTAATTCCGGGTATTAACGATACACACCTTACTGAGTTAGCTGAAGGTTTAGCTAAAATGGGTGTTGACTTAATGAATACAATTCCTTTAATTCCTGTAGAGGAAACTCCATTTATGGATCTTGAAGAGCCTTCTGCAGCTTATATGAAAGAAATCAGAAAAGGAATTGCTGAACACCTTCCTCCAATGACTCACTGTAGTCGTTGTAGAGCAGATGCTGCAGGTCTTTTAGGAAAAGATAGTACTGAAGCGATGGAATTATTATCAGAAGCTTCTAAAGTAAGAATTGACAAAGGTGATACAGCTGAGCGTCCTTACGTAGCAGTTGCAAGTAACGAAGGTATTCTTGTTAACCAACACTTAGGTGAAGCTGACAGACTTTATATATTCAAAGAAACTCCTAACGGATATAAATTAGTTAACCAACGCGTTACTCCTCCTAAAGGAAACGGAGATAAGAGATGGGAAGAATTAGGAGAGATTTTAAGCGATTGTAGAGCTATTTTAGTTGGAGGAGTTGGTCCTAAACCTTCAAAAATTCTTGGACAATCAGGATTACAAGTAGTAGAAATGTCTGGTTTAATTGATCAGGGTATGGATGCTATTTACAAAGGAAGTGAACTAAGAACTATTACAAAAGCAGAAAGCTTTAAGTGTGGTTCAGGATGTTCAGGAACTGGAACTGGTTGTGGTTGATTTTAAAATCAACCTAAACCTCACATTATTAAGATAACCATTTGTACAAAATAAACATTTTAAAATTAACCAATAAATTTACAAGATATGAAGAAGCCTGAATATCACATCTTGGTATGTAACTCATACCGTGTTGCCGGAGATGCGCAAGGATTTTGCAACAAAAACGGTGCTACTGATTTCATTCCTTACATTCAGGAAGAATGTAATGATAGAGGACTTGATGTTGCTGTAACTAGTACTGCTTGTTTAAACGTATGTAGTCAAGGTCCTATTATGGTAATCCACCCAAACAATTATTGGTATGGTCAGATTACTGAAGAAAAAATCGATGAAATTTTGGATGCTCTTGAAGAAGGCGAAGCTGTTGAAGAGTACCTAATTACAGACTAAATTTGTCAATTGTCAACAGTCAATAGTTATTGGCTTATTTTATCCCAATAACTATTGACCATTTATCTCATTTCAAGATGAATATCTTGATTTTGTAAATTGATTGTTCCGGATACTAAATACAAAGTCTTATGAAGCAATATCTGATAGATACCACGTTACGTGATGGAGAGCAAGCTGCTGGTGTTGTTTTTTCTTTAGAAGAAAAAATAAAGATTGCTCAAATGCTGGAGGAATTAGGAGTAACTGAAGCTGAAATAGGCACACCTGCAATTTCGCGCGAAGAAGAAAAAGAGATCAGAACCATTGTTAATCAAGGTTTTTCTTTTGATTCGTTATGTTGGTCCAGAGCAACGGTTTCAGATATTATGGCTACTAAACGTACTGGAGTAAGACGCATTAGTGTTTCTTTCCCTGTAAGTGATATTCAGTTAGCTGCTATCGGAAAAGATTACAATTGGGTACTTACTCAAATGGAGATTATGCTTGGTTTAGCCTCTAATCACTTTGATTTTGTAGGTATTGGTGCTCAGGATGCATCCAGAGCTAATCCGGCCTTTTTACAAGAATACATTAACAAAGCTACCTTACTTGGAGTTAAACGTGTAAGATTTGCAGATACAGTTGGCATTATGAATCCATTCTCTGTTCATGAAATGATATCAGCTTACAGAACCCTATTCCCTGATATTGATCTTGAGTTTCATGCACATAACGATTTAGGAATGGCCACTGCAAACAGTATTGCAGCACTTCAGGCCGGATGTAACAGTATCGATGTTACAATAAACGGACTAGGAGAAAGAGCTGGAAATGCACCTTTAGAAGAGGTTGCTGCTGCTGCCAAATTTTCATTAAACCAAAACCTTGGAATAAACCTGAAAAATATTAACGAGGCTTGTCAATTTGTTGAAAAAGTCTCTAACAGAAAAGTAAGCCAAACCAAACCAATTACAGGAGAATTAATTACCAGTCATGAATCAGGTATACATTGCCGTTCATTACTAAACAATCCAATGAGTTATCATGCTTTTCATCCATCTGAAGTTGGAAAGGAATCTCAGTTTGTGATTGGAAAACATTCAGGCGTTGCCTCAATTCTTGATGCTTTAGCAACTATGGGAATCCATATAAGTGCTGAAATGGGAAAAGAAATTTTACCAAAAGTAAAAAGACTTGCTCAAGACAAAAAAGAGAGCGTTAACAATGATGAATTAAAAGATTTAATAATGAGTTTATAATATTATTATCCACCAATAATATAAACCTGGACCATTTATTATACGTAACCTTTGGCACCAAAAGAAAGGTTACACGAGAGATGAGTTGGTGTTTAACATTAGCTTTTCTCAATTTTTGAAAAAGTCTGTATTAGTGATTCCTTATTTGCTGGGGTGGCAAAAAGAAGTCTTAGTACAGACTTTTTTCTTTATATCCTTTCATATATTTTAGAATTATCTTTAACTTTTGGTCGAATTAAAAATCACAGCTATTATATAAATTGTAAAGTCTATTACACAATTTATTATAATTGATTTTTGTTGACATATATAAAATCCCTATACTCGAGTTTAACCATGAAACCCTGTAACTTAACATATAGTGTACTTTTATTATTAATTTCCATCAGTACAATAAAAGCACAAAAAAAATCGACTCCATCAAATTTTTCTTACCATTACTCATTAAAAGAATTATCTGAGTTAACTATCTCAACCGGTTCAATTAAACCTGAAAAAAGAAAATCTGCACCTTCAAATATTACCATCATAACAAAACAAATGATTGAAGAGCGTGGATACCAAACATTGGTTGATATATGCCAGGATATTCCCGGTTTCGATTTTATGACCTATAATGATGGTGGTGGAGAGTATCCGACCTTTAATATGAACAGAGGAATTGGAGATGTAGGGAACTCTGAAATACTGGTAATGGTAGATGGAATTATCCAAAACAATATAAGCTTTAACTGGTCGCAACTATGGACATATGAAAATATGCTTATTGATGTTGACAGAATAGAAATTATTCAAGGGCCTGGATCTGTAATGTATGGTGCTCAGGCTTTTTCCGGAATTATACATATCATTACTAAAAAAGAAATCAATGGAGTAGAAACTAGTATTTTAACAGGTTTGCACTCTACTAAAAATGCTGAGATTTTCTTTGATTCAAGTTTAAATAAAGAAACAAAATTTTCACTGGCATTTCATTATTTCGATTCAGAAGGTGATGGAGGAAAAGACCGATATGATCCCGGAAATTATTTTCATAACATAAAGTTAACCAACACATTATTGGCAAATTACGACTCTGAAGGAAACTATGTAACAAACCTTAGCAATCCTGATGGCGGAAAAAATATTGAAGATGGTTTTAATACAATGAATAAAAACTACTCAATACGTTCTAAATTAAATTACAAAAACAATGAGTTGGGATTTTTCATTTCTGATATGAAAAGAGCATATGGATCTGCCGTTGTTGCCTATGAGTACGATTTAAATGATCTGGAAAATACAATGCATTATCGAAATATGCATATATATGCCAATAATCAAACTGATATAAACGAAAAGCTAAATCTACAATCTAAAATTGTATTTCGAACAACGAACATTATTCCCGACGGAGGTTTTAAGTATTGGTATCAATTTCCTGCTTTAAGAAAAAACTATGCATCTTATAGTTACCAAACCTATCTGGAAGAAAAACTGATATATAACTACAATTACAACAATGACTTTTCTGTTGGATTTAAAGGAAGTTTAAGTAATCAAAGCGACAGGATTATTTCTTTAGGGGAATACCCGCAAAGTAAGCATTCTACAAATTCATCCTGGGATATAGCTTCTGATGGAGAAGGAATTAATCAATATAAAAAATACGAAACTTACCTCGTTAAAGAATTTGCTCTATACACTTTATGGGATCATCAGCTAAATCACTTCATTTCAAGTTCCCTGGGATTAAGATATGATTATAATTCTGAATATGGGAGTATTTTCAATCCAAGATTAGCTATAGACTTTAGTAAGAATCAGGCATTCAACGCCAAACTGATTTATGGAAGAGCTTTCAGGCAACCAAGTATATTTGAACTTTACAGCGAATTCAGAGGAAATCCGAACCTTAGCCCTCAGAATATAAATACCTATGAAACAGAGATATCGAGCTTACTATTTAACGAGAAATTTTCAGCTAAGGTCAATCTGTACTATTCGATTATACATAATCTTATTGGAAAAGTCAGTGATAGTAGCATGCCATCAGGGGAGCGATTTGAAAATATAGGGATAAAAAAAATCGGAGGATTTTCTTATAATATTCTTTATCAATTTAATACCAACACAAGATTGTACCTAAACTATAATTATCTGACAGGTATTCAATCTGAAAAATTTTATGATATAGACAGAACCGCAAAACATAAAATAAATGGAGGTATTAATATCTCATTACTAAATCAAAAGCTTACAACAGATCTTAGATTCAATTATGTTGGCAAAAGGAAAGCACCCTTAACAAATACATGGTTGCAAACCTATAAAAATGGTTATGCGCCCTCCTATTTTAAAAGTAATCTGGTGATTAGTGGCAAAATATCAACCCATATCATGGCTAAATTAATAGTCAACAATCTATTCGATACTCAGTTTTACGGAGTTGGAAGAGAATCTGGTTCCGGATTTATTGATGATTACGACTATGAAAATAATGTAAATCCTGATGGACTTATACCTTCCTATCACCCACAACCCGGCAGAACAATATTTATCAACCTGACATACAAACTACACCAATAAAATTCCCCCTATGAAACGAAATCTACTTATACTTATAATTTTCATTACCAGTTTAAATGTATGGAGTCAAATATCAAAAACAGATATCCTGGGTGCATATATCTACAACTTTGCTGAGTTATCCTCTTCACCAAAACAATCTGAACTTCCGTTTTATAACATTGTCGTAATAAGTGAAAACAAAGAGGTTATTTCAGAATTTAAACGAATGGAAAAAGAAACTTTCATTAAGAAAAAACCTATCAAATTAACTATTGCACCAAATGCAAATCAAACAATGAATACTGCATGTTTGATATTTATAAGTGAGGAAAAATCAGATCTATATCCGGAAATATTCAGAAAAACAAAGAATACTGAAGCCTTACTTGTCACTGAAAATTATTCAGACAAAACCCTAATTATGCTCAATCTATATAGCTCTGAAAACAAGGTAAAATTTGAGATGAACAAAGGCAATATCTATAGTCGTAATTTAGAAATCGATGATGAAGTATTGCTTATGGGAGGTAATGTTATAGATCTTGCAGAAATGTATGTTAACTCTCAATCGCAATTAAAAACTATTGATGCTAAACTCAATATAGTTCAAGATAGCCTCGGACAATTAGGAAAAGAATTGGTTAGTAATCAACAAGAAATTACAAATCAGCAAGAAAAACTGATAACCCAAAAAAGCATTATCGAAAAACAGAATAATGAATATAACACCCTTACAAGCGCTATTTCAAACTACAAACAACAAATTGACCAGCATAAACAAGCATATATTAAAAGCGAACAAAAACTTGTAAGCTTTAATGATAGTCTGCAAAAAGCAAAAAACATGCTTAAGGTTTATCAAAATCAAGTTGCTAAAAACCTGATAATATTAAAAACACAACAAGAAAACATAAATAAGAACCAACAAATATTAAGTGAAAAAAATTACATAATCAAAACCCAGAAAACATTAAATCTAATTTTTACAATAGGTATATGTTTTACTCTACTACTTTTAATTTTATTAATACGGAGTCATCGAAATAAAATAAAGAAGAATGCTTTATTAAAAGAGCAAAAAGAAGAGATTGAAGAACACAATCTGATTTTAGAAAAGAATAACAATCTGATAGAATCGATGATGGATGAGTTAAGTGAAAAAAACGAGGAACTACAAACTACACTAGAAGAAAATAAACGCATTCAGAATAAATTAGTACAATCAGAAAAAATGGCATCACTGGGTGTGTTATCTGCAGGTATTGCCCACGAAATTAACAATCCAATAAATTTTGTTTATGCAGGTATTAATAGTCTTCTGAGAGATTTTGAAGATATAGAGCCTGTTATTAATGAGGTTAGTAAAATCGATGTAAACAGTACTGACTTAAAGAGCAAAATTGAACACATACAAAAACTCAAGGCAGAGAACTATTTTGACGAAGCATTTGAAGCTATTCCTGAAATAATTAAGGATATTAAACTAGGAGCAGACAGAACTGCTGAAATTGTAAAAGGTTTGCGGAACTTTACAAGAATGGATCAAAACATCTACGAGAAGTTAAATATTAATCAAGGTTTAGACACCTCACTCCTATTACTAAAAAATAAATATAAAAACCGAATTGAAATCATTAAGAATTATGATTCTGAGATCCCGGATCTTTTGTGTTATCCAGGTAAAATCAATCAGGCATTTCTGAATATTTTATCCAACGCTGTTGATTCAATTCATGATAAAGGAACAATCTGGATATCTACTCAAACCAATGAAGACCATATTGACATTTCTATTAAAGACGATGGGTGTGGCATTCCTAAGGATATTCAGAATAAAATATTTGATCCCTTTTTTACAACCAAAGCTGTTGGTGAAGGCACAGGACTTGGTCTTTCAATAACATTTGGAATCATTGAAGATCATTTTGGAACAATAGATGTTGTTTCTGATAAAAATATGGGTAGTGAATTTATTATCAAATTACCTTTAAATTAACAATTGCCAGTACCTGTTTTCAAAAGATTTTTAATAATTTTAGTACTCAATATCAAAAATCTTTGACTAAGCACTTTTATCTATGAGAAAAAAGATCTTATATGTTGATGATGAATCAAGTAACTTAAGAATATTTAAGGATACTTTCAGAAGAGATTTTGAAGTATTTATTGCTGATTCAGGACAAAAGGCCCTAAGTCTGCTGGAAACTTCAATGGTAGACGTTGTGATTACAGATCAACAAATGCCTGGCATGACAGGTGTAGAGCTCCTCAAAGAAATCAATGAGAAATACCAAAACATTCCTCCCAACAGATTAATATTGTCAGGATATGCAGAGGATGTTGAAATTGAAAAAGCATTTAAAAATTTCCGACTGTCGAAATTTATAAGTAAACCCTGGGATTACAACAAGCTAAAAGAAATCATTATTAATTCAATAAATGAATAGTTTTTTATAGCTTTAAATTAAAATCGAACAATTCTCTATTACAGTCTTTTGTTCCAAACTTAAACATGATGAGAAAATTTAACCTATTATACGTTGATGATGAACAAAGTAACTTAAGGATTTTTAAAGATACTTACAGAAGACGTTTTAATATATTCACAGCAGCTTCAGCAAAAGAAGGAATAGAGATTATGGAGAATAATTCTATCGATCTAATTCTGAGCGATCAACGCATGCCCGAAATGACAGGAGTTGAGTTATTAAAATATTCATTCCATAAATTCCCCAAAATAAACCGAATATTAATTACCGGATATTCTGATATTGATGCTGTTGAAGATGCTATAAATAAAGCTCGAGTATTTCAATATGTTCAAAAACCCTGGGATGAAGGTACTCTTTTAGATATTATTAGTGATGCCTTAAGAGTTTATGAACTTGAAGAAGAAAATGAAAAGCAAAAAAAAGAGCTGGAAATTGCAATAAAAAAAGCAGAAGAAAGTGACCGGTTAAAAACAGAGTTTATATATAATCTATCACATGAAATAAGAACTCCCATGAATGGGATTATTGGATTTTCTTCTTTACTGGATAATCCGGAAATCAATGATCGAGATAAAAGAGAGTTCATAAAAATTATTCAAAACAGCTCTAACAGATTATTGCAAATAATAGATAATATCCTCGCAATCTCTGAGCTAGTTACCAATCAGGTAAAGGTACTCAAGAATGAAATCTACCTTAATAAGCTTTTATCAGAGTTATACTCTCTATTTGAACGAAAAGCCCGAAATAGAAATATTGAATTTGTACTTAAAACAGGTTTAGAAAACAACCATGACTTAATACTTACCGATAGGTCTAAATTAAGTACTATCATAAATAACCTTTTAGACAACGCATTTAAGTTTACTGAAAAAGGAAGAATTGAACTTGGATATAAGCAGTTTGATCATAAAATAGTAATTTACATTAAAGACACTGGCGTAGGTATCAGTGAAGATAATCTGGATTCTATTTTTCAAAAGTTTGCTCAAGAAGAAAAAGAGATCTCAAATAAAGTTGATGGTTTGGGATTAGGATTAAGTATAGCTCAGGAAAATGCAAAACTAATAGATGCAAAAATTTTGGTTGAGTCACAAAAAGGTCATGGATCAACATTCAGACTTGTTTTTCCATATGTTATTCCAGAATCTACAATAAAGTCTAATATTGATAAAGAAATATCTACAGATTACAGTGAAACCCGCACCAAATTAAAAGTATTAATTACCGAGGATGAAGAAATTAATCTCTTCTACCTGAATACTATTATAAATAAACTTGCCAAATCAGAAGTTGAAGTATTAATTGCAAACAATGGCAAAGAAGCAGTAGAGATATGTAATAGCAATCCTGACATTGATATTATTTTTATGGATATTAAAATGCCAGTAATGGATGGTTATGAAGCATCTAAATTGATAAAACAAAAACATCCTGATATACCAATTATTGTTCAAACTGCATATAGCACCGAAGAAGACAGAATCAGAGCTTTTAATTGCGGATGTGATGATTTTATATCAAAACCAATTAAAATACAAGTGCTTGATTCTGTTCTAAATAAATTTTTCTATTCTAAAAAGACTTACAATGAAGTAAAAGGATAGTTTTATAGTCATACAATTACTCTAATTGTATGACTATAGCAGATTTTGCTTTTATATTAATAAGGTTTAAATCATTAACAACTCTTCCAGTTATAACATTAGTTCCTTTTGAATATTTACTCAGCTTTTCAGAATATCTGGTAGTATTCACCTTCTTAGCTACTTTATTGTTATTAAGAATAACCATTACACAATCCTCATCTGTATACCTAAAATACACATATATGCCATCCGCAGGAATAAAATGTAATGTTTTACCAACTTTCAAGGCCTCTGATGTTTTTCTATAATTAAGTAGCTTTTTGAGATAATTAAAAACATCATTTTGCTCTGGAGAACGTCCTTCTTTTACAAAGGCATTAATACTATCTTTTGCCCATCCTCCGGGAAAATCTTTTCTGATTTTTCCATGACCTTTATACCCATCTCCATCCATTAAAATCTCTGTACCATAATATATTTGAAGGATACCTCTTGTTGAGGCAGCATAAGCCAATGCCATTTTAAGCTTATCTTTATCTTTTCCTAAAAACTCATAAATCCTGCCCTCATCATGATTATCCGGAAAAACAACCAAATTTAACGGATTCGGATATAAATGATCGTCAGCCAATGTATTATATAACCTTGATAATCCTTGTTTCCAGGTATCTTCTTCATTAAAGGCCTTTTTAATTGCATCCTGCATTGGAAAATCCATTAAACTTGGCAAATGAGAATTGAAGCCATCTTTATTAGGAAAGTCTTTTTGCCAATAACATAGTTTTGATGGTTCTGTAATCCATGATTCTCCAACAATATTGAAATATGGATATTCCTTCAAGATTCTTTGTGTCCACTCTGCCATTCCGTGTTTATCAGGATATGGGTAAGTATCCATTCTAATACCGCCAAGACCCGCATATTCAATCCACCAAATACTGTTTTGAATCATGTAAGTAAGCATAAACTCATTTTCTAAATTCAAATCAGGCATAGTAGTATCGAACCATCCTTTTACTGAAAGATCCTTATCATATTTTGACACATAAGGATCAGATATTGTGGATAACCGATAATTTGAACGTGTAAACTCAGGCCATTGGTTAATCCAATCACTCATTGGCAAATCATTCATCCACCAATGATTGCTTCCGCAATGATTAAAAACCATATCCATAATCATTTTTATCCCACGCTTGTCGCACTCTTTAGTCAGTTCTTTAAACTCTTCATTGGAACCCAAACGAGCATCTATTTGATAAAAATCGGTGATTGCATAACCATGATAAGAAGATCTGGGTTGATTATTTTCTAACACAGGATTTAACCAAATAGCGGTATATCCCATATCCTGAATATAATTTAGATGATCATAAATTCCTTTTAGATCACCACCATGTCTCCCATATTCTTTTCTGCGATTTGCTTTTTCCAATAACTCAGGAATTGAATCATTAGAGGGATTGCCATTGGCAAATCGATCCGGCATTATCAGATACATTGCATCTTCAGAGCTAAATCCTTTTCGATTGGCAGAATTTATATCTCGTACCAACAAATTATAATCAAATGACTCTATTACCTTTCCTAACTGTTTCAATTGAATTTGAAATCTTCCAGCCTTTGTATCTTCGGTAATTAATAAGTCTATAAATAGATAATTTGGATTTTCAACTTTATGTATATTTTGAATAGAAACACCCTTCTTGTCAATTGATAAATCATATTTTGAAATACTGTCTCCATATACCATAATTTGTAAGTGAGGATCTTTCATTCCTACCCACCAATTTGAGGGTTCTATTCTTTTTATTACTCCTGAAGTTTGTGAATAAATATTTGACATTTGAAATAGTAGAATTAAACCTAATACGAGTATAAACCACTTATTATTTTTATACATGATATAACTTTTGAAGTTAAGAATTTCTTGATTAAATAATTAATACATTGTGTTAAGCAATAATAAAAAAGGGTTTTACATTGTAAAACCCTTTTAAAATGTACCTAATTTTTGAGTAACTTAAACACTCTATACCCATCATTATCTCCAACTAAATGGATCAGATAGACTCCTTTGGGAAACTGACTAATATCTATTTGTGGATTTGTTTCGGAAACATTTTGCTCAAACATTAAAGCTCCTGTTACAGACGTTACCTTAATTCTTCTTAATGGTTTTGAACCTGATAATACAGTCACTTTATCCGATGCCGGATTTGGAGCTATATTAGCATCCTTAAAATAAGTTGGATCACCAATAGATGTGTGCGGAACAAAACCATCAAGTTTCTTCTGACAGAACAAAACAAACTCACCAGGATCAAGAGAATAGGTCATATCAACATCACTAACATTAATACTGTCACCATAAAAATAATTATACCAATAACCTGTTGAACTAAATTTAGGTTGAATGCTTTTGGTTACCACGTCAAAGTTTCCTATCAGTCTCACATCTGAACCTGTATAATTAAGTTCAATTAACTTAGTACTTATTGAAACATCCATTGCAAAATCAGTGGTTGAAAATACTGGTTCATCTTTTTTCAGATTAATCATACGACTATAAATGTCAAACAAGTCTTTACGATCATCATTTTCGTAGTATTCCCATTTTACAGGCTTTCTACTTAAGCGACAATCATCACTTACAGTCAGGTCTTCGCATGTATTAATGCTATAATCATACCCCAGCTCTCCAAATTGCCAAATCATTTTTGGTCCCGGAATAGTCAATAAGAATACAGCTGCAGCACCTGAACGTTCCAATCCTGTTGCTAAGGTTGTTACATTGTAACTACCAGAAGAATTACCATAAGTTTTATTTTTATACATGATTCGTTCTTCATCATGACTCTCCATATAATTGATTACATGAGGTTCATTCCAACCTCTTTCCTGATATGAAGCCCATGAAAAATCGGAATCATCATAACCCATTGTTGCCTGGTTAAAATTATAATTATGATTACCCCATAATAAGATTCCATAATTTGCAAGTACAGTCTCTTCAGAATTATCAGCTAAATGTTCAAACGCTACTATTGCATCTGATTTTCCGGACCATATCGCACTAGCCATTCTTTCCAAAATATTTATCCTACTCTGATCATAATCACTTGCCCATGAGTCAGCGGGATATGATGTATTTGTAAATCCTTTAGTAAAGTCAAATCGAAATCCATCGAGCTTAAACTCACTTAACCAAAAAGAACATATACTATCAACTAGCTCTTGTGTATCTGAACTCTCATGATTGAAATCATATCCCCATTGAGCATCTGTATTTAGCATATTATGCTCTCTGTTGTACCATGGATTATTTGAGGCAGGCTTTCCTCCATCAAGATACATACGTGCAAATGGAGACTGACCATATGAATGGTTTAATACCATATCCATTAAAACAGCGATTCCATTTTGATGGCATACATCAATAAATTCTTTATAATCATTTTCTGTTCCGTAGGCTTTATCCGGAGCAAAATAAAATGAAGGATTATATCCCCAGCTATCATTTCCTTCAAATTCATTAAAAGGCATTAATTCAATTACATTTACACCTAACTCCTTAAAGTAATCAATTGAATCTGTTACAGTCTTAATATCACCATTATCAGTAAAATCTCTGATATGTAATTCATACACCACCATTTTGGTTACATCAGGATTTGTAAATGAGGAAGTTTGCCATGTATATTCTTCTTTATTAATGATAAAAGTAGATGCAATTTCAGAGGTCAGATCATAAGGGTATTCCATTAGTCCAGGATAAACATCTTCTGAAATATATTGATCGTTAGAATCTAAGGTCTTATTTGTGTATGGATCAGCAACTCTAATATCTCCATCTATTAAAAACTGAAAAGCATATTCAGTATTGGCATCCAGAGACGAAACAGTTAACCAAAAATAATCACCATCTTTTTTCATTTGATAATCATTGCTTGGTTGCCAATTATTAAAACTTCCAATTATGTGAACATATGACTTGTCCGGAGCATATAAAACAAATGTGACAGTTTGATCATCAACAACATTAACTCCTCTGTTTAATCCAACAGGCATCGATTCACTAACGACTGCCTCTTTAACTAAATATTGAACCTCATCACTTACTGTTGCAGTTCCATTAGTTGCTTCTGCTTTTAAAGTATATGTTCCAGGAGATCCTGCCGTTAAATAAGTAGATAAAGAAGAAGAACTAACACTTTCTGTTTCTAAATCATTTACATACAAAGTAATACCATTTGCATTTGTTGCTGTAACTTCGATTGAGATAGGTTCTCCTTGTGAAAAAATAGTATTATCAGTAGGGTTAGTTATGGTAACTGTTAAGTCATTTGTAGATACACTTACAAAAATATCACTTCCCTCACTTGTTTTTCCTTCTTTACTACTATCTGACGATCTGAAAACAAAAGCCATTTGCTCTATCTTTTCGCCATCAGGGACACCATAATACTCTCTAATTGAAGGAGAAATTTCAAGCGAAAATAAATTGCCTCCTAAACTTGTTAATTTACATGCATCAATGTTAACTCCCCAATCAGACTTAACATATTTCCAATCAGATGTAGATGTACTTTGATCTGTTATCACGCCTGTATGAGCATACACATCACCTGTATACCCCATTAATCCCTGACTACCTTCAGCTGCATTAAATGTAATTGTAACAGACTGATCTTCATAAGGTGGATTAGGGTTGGTTGTAACCTGACCTGCTGCATAAGTCACCACCCACAACAACATCAGAAGCATAAAAAATCTGTTCCTGTTCATATCTTATTTCTTATTTTTTTCTTAATATTTTACCTGATATTGCATCTAATAATATAGTATTAGAATGAATCTCTTCCTTAGTTATCAGATCAATATATTTTACACTTGATGGTAATTCATATTCGATAGGATTTTCTCCTGCATTTAAAATCACCAATATCTCTTCATCGTCAATACTTCTGTTATAGGCCAATAACTTACCCTCTGCCGTAATAAAATTAATATTACCTAAAGACAATACATTTAAATTTGAATTACGAATTGCACATAATTGCTTATAATAGTCATGTAAATCTTTATTAAAACCTACTTCAACATATTCTTTCTCACGATCAAGAGTACTATGTATATTTTCGGGTTCAAATTGAAACTCGGGCCACCAGAGTGGTTTTCGACAATCCGGATCATCTCCGCCCCACATTCCCATTTCATCTCCATTCCAAATATGAGGTGCTCCAACATTAGTAAACTGATGCATCAGATACAGCTTTTCTCTTCGATAAGTTTCTTCATTTGGTTTACTTGTAATATAGGTTGAATCTGCCCTTGCATTGGCATTGTATTTATATTTATTTTTGTTTGCAAACGATGTTAATAAACGAGGTGAATCATGAGTAGCTGCAACATTCATCATTACTTGTGTAGTCTCTTCACTAATTCTGTCCCATTGAAATTGTAAGCTATCAACAAACTGTTTTGCATCAATTTCATAATCTGTTTTTGCAAAAAAGTATCTTGCCGGACGATAGATCTGGTAAAACATCACTGCATCAAAAACATCACCACTTACGTAAGGAACCGGATTCATCATGGTATTTGGCCATTCTTCCCACCAAATCTCGCCAATCAGATATGCTTCAGGATTTACTGACTTCACAAATTTGTGATAATCTCTCCAAAATCCCATTGGAATATGATCTGCCACATCTAAACGGTAACCATCCAATCCTTTTGATATATCTCCATCAGGAGCCAACCATCTTTTAGAAACTGCAAAAATGTGTTTTTTTACATCCGGATATAAATCCCCGTCATAAGGATGGCCGGGTTGATGATCTATAGGTGCATTTATTTTTTTTAGAGCAGGAAGGCTTTGAATATTTAACCATCCCTCATACTTAAATTCATTTTCGGGTGTATTTGGATCATCAAATGAATTGATAATATACCAATCCTTATATGGTGATTTTTCCTGGTTCTTAACAATATCCTGCCATGCCCAAAACTCAACTCCTGTATGATTCCAGGAATAATCCAATACAACTTTAATATTTCTTTTGTGTGCTTCTTCTATAACTTTAAGAAACATTTGATCTGCTGAAGTCCATTTCCAGGTAGCTGGATCAACAGGATTTTCACTTTTAATTATTTCGATATCTCCTTTGGGATCAGGTCCGAAATTCACATCGATATGCCTGTAATTTCTGGCATCGTATTTATGTAATGACGGAGCGTCATTTAATGGATTAAAATAAATGGCTGTTATGCCTAAATCCTGAAGGTAATCAAGTTTATTGAGTACCCCTTGTAAATCGCCACCATAACGGCGAAGTTGAAGATTACTATAAAAATCTTGCGCAGTTTGATCTGTCCACTCTTCTTCTTTATACCACTCTTGAGTCCAGGGTGTAATACTCCAATTTTCAGGAGTCTTTATAAAGTTTGAAGAACTATAAATTGTTTGAGGAGTTGGATCATTTAAAGTATCCCCATTACTAAACCTTTCTACAAATATTTGATACCAAATGACATTTTTTGCCCACGCTGGTGGATTTGAAGTATCAAGAATATTGTTTTTAGTTTTGGAGTCTTTACATGAGGAAAGTATAAAGCCCAATATTAAAGAGTAGATAAGTGCTTTTATTATTCTTTGTGTAAAAAGTTTTTCCATGCAAATGTTTATTAAATACAGTTTATTATGGGGCATTTATAATAAATGCAATTAGCAACCAGAATAGCTACTAATTGCATTTTATAAAAAAGTGACAGAATAAATCTGCCACTTTATTTAAATTTAATTTTTAGTCATTGTAGCAACCATAGTTATGGTATTCAATGTAATTGTATAATTACCTGCTTCAGCTACAGAGAAATTACTTCCATCTTGACTTAGTGCATTTAGATCACCACCATAATTTATTGACCAGGCATCATTCGCTCTGAACTTAAATGAAGCAGCTGTCAGATCAACAGTAACAGTAAATACTTCATTCGTAGCATCCCAAGTCATATTGGTATCTTCATCCCAACCACCAGGAGTAGCATCACCAATTACTCCCCAACGATTTGCCATATAAGTATATTCGTTAGGATTACTTAAATCAAGAGTGATATCGTAATCTGCCTCCACATCGATAGCGATATTAGAAGCACCTGCAGTTAAAAATTCTGCTCCGTCAGCTAATCCATAATTAATATCCCAACCATCATTGGCTCTAAATTTAATTTCAGCAGCAGTTAAATGCATTGCACCTCTCCATGTTTGAGTAGCTGGATAATAAGTTAAATTTTGATCTGAATTCCATGCATCAGCTGTTGCATCACCAATAACTCCCCAATCTGTTGCAACAGCGGTGTAAGTCATAGGTGTAGTAGACATATCTACATTAACTTTATAGTATCCAGCAGCTGAAGTAATATTTGTACCTCCTGCATCTAAAGTTCCATCTGCATCTGTGTCTCCATAATTAGTACCCCATGAATTATCAGTAGCAAATTTCCATTCGCTATTATCGTTAGCCAAGTAAACATACCCTTCTAATGTTGTTGGATTATCATCGGTATTACGAACAAATGGAGAAGATTCCGGAGTCCAGTCACTAAATCCATCAATTGGATAACTTGCAGCAACATAATTACCTGGTAAATACCATGTGGTAATATCTGATTCTGTTGTAAATTGAACATTATCACCATATGCTGTACCTTCACTATTTGTAGCAAATGCTCTTACATAGTATCTTTTACCTGAAGATAATCCGGAAATGGTAGCTGTCATATCTCCAGTTGTATTTTCAGCATCTGAGATTTTAGTATCATCAACAGTTGGATCTTCATTCATTGCATATACAAAACCTCTTTCTGTAATATCAACACCTCCGTTATGAGAAACATTCCCTGAAATATCAGCTGTAGTTTTAGTAATATTAGTTACTTCACCAGTTGACAATCTTACCAATCCAATTAGAGTTGTAAAGCTAACTTCATTACTATAAGCCGTTCCCATACCATTGATTGCATAGGCTCTGGCATAATAAGTCGTTGCTGGCAACAGTTCATCCAATGTAGCAATATACTCACCTGTTCCTTCTCCATTTAAAGTAGTATCACTAGCTATTGTTGGATTTGCTTCTATTCCATAACAGATACCCTTAGCTGTTACATCAGATCTACCATCGTAAGTTACATTACCTGTAAGTAATGCTAAATAATCAGTAATTCCTGATGCCTCGGAAACAGTAACTGTAGCAATATTAGCAATTGTTGAGAAAGTTTTATCCTCACCATATAAAACAGATCCATCATCATCAATAGCGTAAGCTCTGTAATGATACGTTGTTAAATGGTCTAATCCGGTAATTGTAACCCAGTATACAGCGTTTTCAACATCAGTAGCAATAGCTTTATTATCTGAAGTCGTAGGATTTTCTGTTAAACCATACACCACACCATATTCTGCAAAGCCATCTCCTTCTGCAACTACAAAACCACTCAATTCCACAGTTGTTGAAGTAATACCATCAGATTGCCAGGTGGCCATCTCGTCATCTAGTTTTTTTAAGTCATCTTTTTCACACCCCACAAATACTAATAAAAGTGAAGCCAGAAACAGACCAGTAACTTTAAGAAATATATTTTTCATCTCATTAAATTCTTTTAATTAAAACAAAACTGTTTTTCTACCATGAACGTTGGTTCATGGTAGAGATTTGTATTATTCTATATATTACTCACTAACAACAATAGAACATTTACTTCCATTAACATCTGTAAGGTCAATCCATAATTTAATATCGTAAGTTCCAGCTGTCATTGGAATATCCTGAGATCCTCCGTCATTATATAAGCTTAAGTTATCAAGATCTAAATCTGCTGTATTATCAACTACTCCCAGGTTAAAATCAGCGCCCCATGTTTCATTGTGACGGAATTTCATTCCTCCATCAGGTAATACAACACCATTGCGATACCAGTATTTACCTTCTGCATTATAATCCATTGCTAAATCAGGTGCAGACCAACTATTAACAACTCCAACAATTCCAACTAAATATTTTAAGCTTTCAAATGTTAATCCCTCAGTATCTGCATCCAATTTATACCAACCTTCCTCAGAAATACTGATAGCTGATCCATCTACAGATAAAACGCCTCCTGAAGCTCCATAAGTAATGTTATTATCTGGATCAAGAAGAGTAAAAGTATCACCTGCTTCAAATTTCACATAACCTTCATAAGTACCGTCACTTGCTTGAGAAACAATTTTTTGAGGTGTTCCTGTAGCTCCAGTAATAACAACATCCAATCTTAACAATCCGTATAACGTTACATCAACCGTATATGTGCTTGATGTAAATTCATAGTCCTCAACACCTAAACCAGCATCAGCTTCCAATACACATCTTAGCCTGATATCTGCAGAAGAAGTTATATCCTCTGTAAACTGATCTAATAAAATAGCATTTAACTCACTAACTGTTAACGAGATTGCATCACAAGTAACTCCATTATAAATCTCAACAACATTTTCAAAATTATCCCCACTTGGACATGCTTCTAAATAATAAGTTGCTGAAGCATTAAATCCAGGATCAACAGGAGTACAACTAAATGTTACATCATTAGCCCCATTAGCCCTAACTAAGGTTAGATCAGGCATTGTTGTAATTGCAGGTGCAATTACATTATCTGACATAACTGGCTCATCTCCATCTTTTTCACAACCTGTAAAGATGCCAAGCAATCCAACCAATGCAAATAATATTATATAGTATTTTTTCATATTCTAAATTTTTAAATGATTAATTAATATCCATCATTTTGTTTAATATTTTCATTAGCAGAAATTTCATCTCCCGGAATTGGATAAAGATCTCTGTAACTACTTGTACTTGCTCCTTCAAAGGTTCCACCTTTCCAGGCCCATAAATAACTGCTTCCTGTAAACTTACCGAAACGAACCAGGTCTGTACGTCTTTGTCCTTCATAATAGAACTCACGAGCTCTTTCATCTAAAATAAAATCTGCAGTAACATCGCTTGCTGAAATATCTCCACTATTATCACCGTATGCTCTTCTTCTTACAACATTGATATCTGTTGCAGCATCATCAGTATTTCCTTGTCTGAATAAGGCTTCTGCCCTCATCAAATAAGCATCTGACAATCGGAATACAGGAAAATCTGTACATGCATATGTTGTGCTATAGTTCTCTGCCTGAGAACCATCTAGGTTTTTAGCAGTAAACTTATATACTCCAACACCAAAATCACCACTTGAGTTTGCAGCAGGAATATCCAAAGATCTCTTTTGTTTTAAATAAACTCTATTATCCGGACATTGGTCAAACTCTGCATCATCAGTTGGAACAAGAACATTTCCATAGGTTTTTAATGTATCCACAAGAATATTCATTAATTGCTTACGAGCTCTGTTACCATTCCAGTTTATATTAGAAGTTAAACCATGATAGACTGCAGCATCAATATAAGTTCCATCACTTGATGAGTTTATAATAAATGTTGTTCCTCCATTTCCTTGAGTATGTGTTCCATCTTCAGCAAAGGCAAAAATCATCTCATTGTTTCCATGATATCTGTCGTTATCTGCGCTAAAGTTCTTGCGATAGTCACTTGCTAACTCATAAGCTGAAGTTCCAATTACTTTATCGCAATAAATCTGGCAGCTATCGTATTTTTCAACACCCGCATATACTTCTGCATTTAGATATGTTCTTGCCAATAACATCCAGCATGAACCTTTATCGGCTTGAGGATATGAGTATCCTGGCTCTCCTAAATCTGATTCAATTTCCTTTAATTCATCAACAATATATCTGAATAAATCAGCTCTCTGAATTTGTTCAGGATAGTATTTACCTACGCCATCTGCTTCTGTTGTAAAAGGAGGATTTCCAAATAAATCCATTAACCAGTAATAAGCTAATGCTCTTAAAAAACGAGCCTCTGCACGATAACGAATATAATCTTCATTTGTAGTTCCAGCTGTGTTATTTAAGAAGTCATTACAATAGGTAACACTTAAACTTAAACGTTGATAAACAGCTGTTAAAAATGGATTTGAAGGCGTCCATGATTGAGTATTCAAATCGCTAATGCCAACATCACCCCATGCACACATACCCTCATCTGTAGTGATAGTTTGTAAGTTCCAAAGTGCTCTGGCTAAGGTAAAGAAACCATCATCACTTGAAGAAATATCCGCATTACCATCTTCCTGTCCTGAAATAATAAAGCTGGCATATAATTTACCTAAGGCTTCTTCCATATAGGCAGGATCATCTCCTAAATTACCAGCTAAAATACTACTTGGGTCAATAGGAGTTACATCTAAATCATCTGTACAAGAAACAAACATCAGTACAGAAATTAGGATTCCATATATTATATTAAATTTCATCTTCATCTGTTGTTTAATTATTAAAATGTTAAGTTAACACCTAAAGTAAACGTGCGAGGACGTGGATAAAAGTTATTATCAATACCTCCGTCAACCTCTGGATCTAATCCACTGTATTCTGTAATTGTAAATACGTTTTGTACGGTAAAACTTACTCTAGCATTAATATTTTGACCTGCTATTTTACTGATATTATATCCTGCACTCAGGTTATCCATTTTTAGGAATGATGCATTCTCTACAAAATAATCTGAAGTAAACTGACGTGTTACAAAGTTTGATTTGCTAAGATACTTTGGCATGTTCTTCCAGTAACCAATTTGTTGCATTTGATCATAAGATGAACCTGCTGCTACCTGATTTAATACATAGTTATCAATATTAGCTCTTAACGATGTGGATATATCAAAGTTTTTGTAGTTAAATCTTGCAGAAAAACCTAATGTATATTCCGGAGTTGGACTATGATATACATATTTATTTTCATTATCACCACTAATAACACCACCGTTTCCTGCTAAATCTTCGTATAAACCTTCAATTGGATTTCCGCTTGTATCATATACTTGCTTATTTACAAAGAATGAATGAGCAGCCTCACCTACGCGTGTCACCTGAACTGTTCCTGTCATACCACTACCTTCAAGTATTCCAATATAGTCAGGATCATCATTCAACAATAGTTTAGTAATTTCATTTTTATTATGAGAGAAGTTAATTCCAAGATTTAATGACATATCTGGTTTTGATATTGGAACGAAATTAAGACCAATTTCTAAACCTCTATTTTCAAGACTACCTACATTTGTTAATAAGGTATTTGAGAAGTTACTTCCACTAGGAATAGTTACTGTATTTAAAAGATCCTTTGTTTCTCTGAAGTAATAATCTACAGTACCATTAACGCGGTTGTTAAAGAAACCAAAGTCAAAACCAATATTTTGAGTTGTTGTTTCCTCCCATTTAATATCTGGGTCATAAGTTTCCGGACGTAAAGTTGGCATGTACTCACCATTAATCATATAATAGTATCCATCATTAGAAATAGTATATTGAGCTTGAGCTGGATAATCATTACCAATATCTTGTTGTCCTGTAATACCCCAACCTAAACGTAATTTTAAATCTGATAGAAATTCAAGGCCTTGTAAAAATGATTCTTCATGAATTTTCCATGCAAAAGCTGTTGATGGGAAAAATCCCCAACGATTGTCCTTATCAAATCGAGATGAACCATCATAACGGAAAGTTCCAGTTAATAAATACTTATTTCTAAAAGCATAATTCAAACGACCAAAGAAAGAAACTAAATAATTTTCAGTTTTCCACTCAGTATCATTATCAACTTCTAAAGGGTGTCCTGCAGCTTCTACAGATCTTGTATAATTATCACCTTCTCTTTCAAAATGTTGCCATGAATAACCACCAGTTAAATCAACTCTATGACTTTCATTTAACTCTTTATTATAATTTAAATAGAAATCAAGTAGATTATTTTTATTTGTAGAAGAGTAATCACTTAATTTACCATAATCTCCAGGGACTAAAGTTGAAGGCGAAGTAACTGGACGGTTATTAACTCCATCACTTGTTGTATAATCAGTTGCCATATTTAATGTTGCTCTTAACTCTGTTAAAAATGGCATTTGATAGTCTAATTTTAAACTTCCAACAAATCTAAGTACATCAGAAGTATTGTCAACAGCTAAAGCTTGCTCTACAGGGTTTGGTGTTCCTAAGTTAGCACCATGATTCTGCCATTGATAATATCCGGCAAATTCATCAGCTCCTTCTTCATAAACAGCTTGAGTTGGGTCCATTGAAATTGCAGATCCAATAGAACCATCATCACCAAAATTATGCTTTGTGCTCATAAACTTAGCATTGGCATTAACTTTTAACTGATCGTTCAATAAACTTGGGTTTAAATTGATAGCACCAGTTAAACGTTCCATATCAGTATTTTTTAAGATACCAGATTGGTCAGTATATCCTAATGACACACGGTAAGGTACATTTTTAAATGCTCCAGATACAGCTAAATTATGGTCTTGAGAAACGGCTGTTCTAAATATCTCATCCTGCCAGTCTGTATTTTCTGTACCTAAAAGGTCGTAGTTAATAGCATCAAATAAATCATCATGATCTATCGCTATTTTTCTCATCTCATCGCCTGAGTATACATCAACATAATCAATCGCTGAGGCAACAGATACACTTCCGCTATAATTAAATTTTAACGGACTTCCTTTCTCTCCTTTTTTAGTAGTGATAATAATCACACCATTAGAAGCACGAGAACCATAAATAGCAGTTGCAGATGCATCTTTTAAAACAGTAAATGTTTCAATATCATTAGGGTTAATAAATGAAAGAGCATTTGAACTACCTGACACATTATTTCCAACACTTTCAATTGGCATACCATCAACTATAATCAATGGATCATTTGATGCATTTAAAGAAGAACCTCCCCTGATTCGAATTGTAGAACCACTACCAGGAGCACCACCTGCAGAAGTAATAACAACTCCTGAAGACTTACCTACTAATAAATCCTGTGGTGAAGTAATGTTTCCTTTATTAAAATCTTTTGAAGATACGCTTACAACAGAACCTGTTTTATCTTCCTTTTTTTGAACTCCATAACCAATAATCACAACCTCGTCCATTCCTATAACGTCTGGCTGTAAGGCTACATTTAATGTTTTTTGATCTGCAATTGCTACTTCCTGAGAAGTATAACCAATAAATGAGAAGATTAATACATCTCCTGAATTAACAGTAAGTGTATATGCTCCATCCGGAGTAGTAATAGTACCTGATGTAGTATTTTTAATTGCTACTGTTACTCCAGGTAAAACATCTCCAGTACTAGCGTCACTAACAACACCAGTAATTGTCATTTCCTGAGCCAAGAGACTGCTTGTTATTAAGAACAAACCAGTCAGTAGCAGAAAGACTTTGTTTAAACGAAATGATTGAATCATAAAACTAAAGATTTAACAGTTAAAAAACTTGTTTAATTTTCTTAAAACTAATTTTTTGGATTTTAATAGGATTTTCATTTTAAAATTAACAAACACCTTATTGTGCCGTCATTTTACTTTTAAATGGACATTACAAATCTAAATGAAAAAAACATACGATTTAAACATTTCTTAACACAACAAAAGCAATAATTGACACTTTTTAACGCAAACGTTTGCGGAGTCGTTTGCGATGTCGTTTGCAAAACAACAATATGTTGTACAACATACTTTTCCCTCCATATTTATCGAATATTTTGATGTTAAAGACAGTTGTTTCATCTCTAAAAGCATCAAATTATTGAAGATTTTATTGATATTGCGCAAAATTTAATCAGGTTATAGTATATTTAAAGTATATCTAAATCGCACTACATAAATATAAAATGGCTCAGCACCAAATTACCATAAAGGATATTGCCAAAATGCTTGGCATATCTGCATCTACAGTTTCCAGGGCATTAAAAGATCATCCCGACATTAGTCCAAAAACAAAAAGGATGGTTCAAGCCTTTGCCAGCAAAATGAATTACAGGCCAAATGCCTTAGCCTTAAATTTAAGACGAAGCAAGACAAATACAATTGGCATTATTATTCCTGAAATTGTACATCATTTCTTTTCTTCAGTACTTTCAGGTATCGATAAAGTTGCCTACGCAGCTGGATATAATGTAATGATCTGCCAATCAAATGAAGACTACAATCGAGAGGTTATTGACGCTCAAGCCTTGTTAGATAACAGAGTAGATGGAGTGTTAATGTCTGTAAGCAAAACTACTTTTCAATTCGATCATATCCGAAACTTAATTGACCATGGAATTCCTGTGGTATTTTTCGACAGAGCACCGGAAGAAATAGACGCCGATAAAGTTTTTATTGATGATTTTGTAGGTGCAAAAATTGCCACACACCATTTAATTGCCACCGGATGTAGAAATATTTTACATTTGGCAGGTCCTCCGCATTTATTAATTGGACAAAAAAGAAGAGATGGATATATAAAAGCGCTTGAAGAAAATGGTATTCCTTATAATCCTGACTTTGTAATAAAATGCGATACCAGAGATGATGTTTTTGCAAATGCAGGTAAGATATTACAAATGGCTAACCAGATTGATGGAATATTTGCTGTAAACGATTCAACAGCAATAGCTGCAATGCAAGTATTAATTAAAAATGATATTAGAGTTCCTGAACACATTTCTGTAATTGGTTTTGGAGATGGGCCTAATGCAACAATAGCCTATCCTCCTCTATCTACAGTAGAACAAAAAGGAACTGAAATTGGGAAGGAAGCTATTCAATTATTAATTAATCAAATAGAGAATCAAGATGAACAGTACACTCCCTCTACCAAGATTATTACACCTGTTTTACGTATAAGAGAATCTACAATGCTATAGTCTTATTTAATAACTTAAGATAAAATATTACAGAGCTTCAACTTAAGGAGCTCTTTTTTATTTGCCTTTTGCAAACGGTTGCATAAATTCTTTATTATTTTTTTTGACTTCTTTTAAAAATTTTCATTAGTGATTGCAAACGGTTGCAATAAGGCAATCGAGGTATATCAACGTAAAATCAACATTTTAGTCACAATTGAAAATTTGTTATTAGCCTATTAAATAACTTATCTTTGTTGACGGATTTAAATAGGACAACATTTTAAAAATACTCCCCTTATAATTCTCTTCTGAGAATTGCTTTCATTATTACACTATGGACAAAGTGTTTAAGGATTTTTATTAATTCTTACATTCAGGTAATTTAATTAATGTGGTACTTGATTATAACATTGTAATTGTTATACATTAGTATCACTATAAATAAAATAAGCCAAATGGAACAAAATTAATATGAGTAAACAGTTCCATTTAATAGTAAAAGATAAATAATGAAACGTTCATGATAAAAATCTTAATACCATAAGTATAGAATTTAGATTCAAACGAAGAATCAATCTTTTGCTTTAAGTTTTTGTCTTGATAATAATTTTATTCATATGAAACGCGCTAGTACATATAATTCTCAAAAAAGAGAAACACCCATATTTAGCGGGTTCTATATGACAAAAAAAATTAAATTATAATCATATGAAAAAAATGCCTCATCTTTCCTTTTGGCAAATCTGGAATGTAAGTTTTGGTTTCCTGGGAATACAAATGGGTTTTGCTTTACAAAGTGCAAATGTCAGTAGAATACTATCAAATTTAGGAGCTGACTTACACGCACTTCCTCTATTTTGGATTGCAGCACCGTTAATGGGTTTAATTGTACAACCAATTGTTGGTTCTGCCAGTGACAGAACATGGAACAAGCTTGGCCGAAGAAGTCCATATATTCTAGGGGGAGCAATAATAGCAGCCTTATCTATGTTTTTAATGCCTAATGCCTCTATTGTTGTATCCTTAATGCCAGTATTATTATTTGGCTTGTTAATGTTTGCATTAATGGATGGTTCATTTAATATCACAATGCAGCCTTTCAGAGCTTTAGTTGCTGATATGACACCTGAAGAACAGCGAAATATTGGTTATTCAACACAAAGCTTTTTAATTAATGCTGGAGCTGTTTTAGGATCAATACTTCCTTTTGTTTTAACTAACTTACTAAACATTGCCAATACTGCGCCGGAAGGCCAGGTACCTCCTTCAGTTATATGGTCATTTTATATTGGAGGTAGTGCATTACTACTATCTGTTATATGGACTGTAATCAAAACAAAAGAATATCCACCAGAAGAATATGCAGAATACAAGGGAATTGACACGAAGGCAGAAGTAGATCCTCAATACAAAGGAATAATCGGATTTTTCAGACTCCTGAAAATTACACCAAAAACAATGCTTCAACTAGCCATTGTTCAATTCTTTAGTTGGTTTGCATTATACATTATGTGGGTATACACTACTCCTGCAGTTTCTCAACATGTATGGGGGTGTGAGATTGGAGACAGCACATCAAAAGCGGCACAGGATGCGGGAGACTGGATTGGAATTTTATTTGCCGGTTATAGCTTGTTTGCTGCTATATTCTCTGTCTTCATGAGTAGAATTGCGCATAAAATTGGACGAAAGACTGTTTATAGCTTTGCCTTACTCATTGGAGGTATAGCCTATTTATCAACCTTCTTATTTAAAGGTGGTGACATTATGCATGTAAACCTGTTATTCACTCAGGTTGACGTTCCTTCAAGTGCAGTATTTTGGATGCTTCCAATGCTTGGTGTTGGTATTGCATGGGCTGCAATTTTAGCAATGCCTTACGCAATATTATCAGAATCACTACCTGCTGATAAAATGGGAGTTTTTATGGGGATATTCAATTTTACCATTGCAGGCCCTCAAATATTAAGTGGTTTGATTGCCGGGTCTATCCTCAAATACTTTTTTAACGGTGAAGCAATATTTATGCTTGTAATTGCAGGTATAAGTATGGTATTGGGAGCTATATCTGTAACATTTGTCAAGCCGCAAAAATCAAAATAAGAAATCTAATACAAATTATAGAACTGATTTAAGAATAACATTAATAAATAAAAGATGGGTAAAATAAAAGCATGCCTCTTCGATTTAGATGGAGTAATAGTTGATACAGCTAAATATCATTATATAGCTTGGAAAGAGTTGGCCAACGAAATGGGATTTGATTTTACACTTGAAGATAACGAAAGATTAAAAGGAGTTAGTCGCATGACCTCTTTAGACATCTTATTATCCATTGGAAATGTTAGCAAAAGCGAAGAGGAAAAGCTTGAGTTAGCCACTAAAAAAAATGAAAATTATCTATCATATATTCTAAAAATGGGTCCGGAAGAAATACTTCCCGGAACGAAAGAATTTTTAGAATCCTTAAAAAAGGAAGGAATAAAAATCGCATTAGGATCGGCAAGCAAAAATGCAATGACAATCCTAAACAGATTAGAATTAACTCCTTACTTTGAAGCAATTATAGATGGAACAAAGGTTTCAAAAGCCAAACCTGATCCGGAAGTATTTTTAAAAGGTGCAGAGGCATTAAATGTTGCACCTGATGAATGTGTTGTTTTTGAAGATGCAGAAGCTGGTATTGAAGCTGCTATTGCAGGTGGAATGAAATGCGTAGGTATAGGAAGTCCTGAAATTTTAAACAAAGCAAATTTTGTTGTGGATGGACTACATAAAATGAATGTTACCATGCTTGAAGGTCTTAACAACTAAAACTTAAACTAGAAAATTATGAAGAAATATCTTAAATATGATGAATGGTGCATTATTGAGGAAGGATTTAATCCTTCTAATCATCAAGCATCAGAAAGTATTTTCAGCATCGGAAACGGAAAAATGGGACAACGTGCAAATTTCGAAGAGAAATATTCTGGAAAGAGTTTGCAGGGAAGCTACATAGCAGGTGTTTACTATCCTGATAAAACCCGTGTTGGCTGGTGGAAAAATGGATATCCTGAATATTTTGCAAAAGTATTGAATTCTCCAAATTGGATTGGAATTAATGTAACTATTGATGGCGTTGAATTAGATCTGAATAAATGTTCTGTTGATAAATTCACTCGTACTTTAAATATGAAAGAGGGCTTTTTAATAAGAGAGTTTGAAGCTACTCTGGAAAATGAAAAAAAAGTATCCGTTAAAACTCAACGCTTTGTATCAATGGCAGATACTGAAAATGGAGCCATCAGATATAGTGTAACACCAATAAATTTTAGCGGAAAAATTAGTTTCACTCCTTATATAGATGGAGATATCGAAAACGAAGATTCTAATTATGATGAACAATTCTGGAATATATTAGATGTTCAGGCTGAAGATGGATTTGCATATCTGGAATCTCAGACTAAAAAATCAGATTTCAGATGTGGTTTTGCCATGAAATACCTTATTAAATTGAATGAAAAATCTGTTAAAGTAAATCCGGAAGTCATTCAATTAAATAAATGGGCAGGAAATCAAGTTGAAATTGAAGTTAAAGAAGGAGAAAAACTTTGTATTGAAAAGTACGTAGGCGTTACATCATCTTTAAATTATACTACTGACAATTTAAAAAGCCAGGCTACAGAATTAGCTTCATACGCATGTCATAAAGGCTATGATCAATTGTTTGAAGACCATAAAAAGAAATGGTTAGAGAAATGGGTACATAGTGATATTAAAATTAAAGGAGATATAGCTGCACAACAAGCTATCCGATTTAATATATTCCATCTGAACCAAACTTATACAGGAGAAGATGAAAGATTAAATGTAGGGCCTAAAGGTTTTACAGGTGAAAAATACGGAGGCACAACTTACTGGGATACTGAAGCCTACTGCATTCCTTTTTTCTTAATGACATCACCTTCACAGGTAACCCGTCAATTACTAATTTACAGATATAAGCATCTGCAAAAAGCCATTGAAAATGCACAGAAATTAGGTTTTAAAAACGGTGCGGCGCTGTATCCTATGGTAACTGCAAATGGTGAAGAATGTCACAATGAGTGGGAGATCACTTTCGAGGAAATCCATAGAAACGGAGCTATTGCTTTTGCTATTTTCAATTACATTCGTCATACGGGTGATAAAAAATATCTTGAAGAATACGGTTTAGAAGTACTTGTAGGTATTTCAAGATTTTGGAGTCAAAGAATTACATTTTCTGAAGCCAGAAAGAAATATGTGATGCTTGGAGTAACAGGACCTAATGAATACGAAAACAACGTAAACAATAACTGGTACACAAATAAAATGGCTACCTGGTGTTTACAATACACCAAAGAATCATTAGATTATGTGAAAGATATTAATCATGAAAGATATAAGGAATTATTATCAATAATGAATTTCAACGAGGAGGAAACTAATCGCTGGATGGATATCGTTGAGAAAATGCATTTCCCATTTAATGAGGAATTAAATGTATTTATGCAACAAGACGGATTTATGGATAAAGAGCAAATCATGGCTGCCGATCTTGATCCAGCAGAAAGACCTATTAACCAGCATTGGTCATGGGATAGAATACTACGTTCAAACTTTATTAAACAAGCAGATACTTTACAAGGAATTTATGTTCTTGAAGAGAAGTTCACTGAAGATGAAATTAAAAGAAACTTTAATTTTTACGAACCTCGTACTGTTCATGAATCGTCACTTTCTCCATGTGTACATTCAATATTAGCAGCTAAAATTGGTAAGATTGAAAAAGCATATGAAATGTATCTTCGTACTTCCAGATTAGATCTTGATGATTACAATGCTGAGGTTCACGAAGGTCTTCATATAACAAGTATGGCTGGAACCTGGATGTCGATCGTTGAAGGGTTTGGAGGAAAGCGTGCTCACGATGAAAAGCTATACTTAAATCCTGTTATTCCCGAACAATGGGAAGAGTATGCATTCCGCATCAGATTTAAAGGTAAAGACATGGAAGTGAGAGTTAATGACAAAGAAGTGGAAGTCATATCACATGCAACACAACCTATTGATTTGTATATATACAATAAAGAGGTAACCGTTGAATCAAATAAGTCAATTACTATTTCCCGATAATACAAAGTCCCTGTTTGGAATTCCAAACAGGGACTTTTCATAAAACCATACGCCAAACTAAGGTATAAAATACGCTTTGGTAATTTATATACTTAGTAAAAAATCATTTCCCATCGCCTCTAAATATTGAACGTAAAGTATATAGGAGTATTTTTAAATCCACAACTAAACTCCTATTCTCTAAATAAACAATATCATATTGTAGTCTTTTAAGCATTTCTTCTACATTTTCAGCATAACCAAATTTCACCATTCCCCATGAGGTAATACCAGGCCTCACTGTGAATAACTGATCATAATGAGGAGCCTGTGGCAATATTTTATCAATAAAATACTTTCTTTCAGGTCGTGGTCCAACCAAGGACATATCCCCCATAATCACATTAAAAAATTGAGGCAACTCATCTAAATGCCATTTTCGCAAATACTTACCTAGTGGAGTAATCCTTGGGTCATTAGCCGACGATAACGCGGGTCCCTCTGCTTCTGAATTCACATACATCGATCTGAATTTATACAGCATAAATGGCTTCTTATTTTTACCAATACGAATCTGTCTGTAAAAAACACTCCCAGGTGAGGATAACTTAACCAATACTGCCAATAAAATATATAATGGAGAAAAAAGGGTAATTACTACTAATGAAAAAACCACATCAATTATACGCTTTAGAACAACTTGCCATACAGGTAATTTATGATTTACAAAAGTGATATAAGGCAAGTACTCCAAATTATTTGTATGAACTTTTCTTTCAATAATATCATTTAAGTTGGCTGATAACCTGATTAAACAGTTCTTTGTTTTTAATGTATTGATAATTTGGTTAACCTGACGGGCATAATTATTCTCCAAAACAATTAAGGCATCATCAAAAGATACTGAGTCAATTATTTTAGGAAGATCATTTAAAGTCCCTAGTGGTGATAAATATTTACTTAAATCCTTTCCATCTTCATTTTCGGCTACATAACCAATGTAACGAAAACCCATTTTTGAAACCTTGGAGTGATAATCTTTTGCTATTTCAAGTGCTTCAGAATTATTACCTATTAACAATCCATAATAACCAACTTTTCCATTTTGAATCATATAATGATGATACCAAATCAGAAATAGTCTAAAGGTGAATACTAAACCACAAATAACAAAGAAATATTGCATTGACATTTGCCAATAAATCTCCTGAATATTCAGCCAGTTTTCTCCTACATAAAAATAAGACATTAACAAGGTGACGATAAATGAACTTGAAATTGTAGGACCAATTATTTGTAATCCAGAACGCCTTGCCAAATTATAATAATTACCTACCAGATAATATGCTAAAATCCAAATTAATATAAGTCCGCCAATAAAAAGAAATAATGAAAACTGAATGAATAAGCTACCTTGAAACAGATTCTCAATTTCTTTTTTTATAAACGGATATTTTAAAATGAAGAATAAATGCCCTAAAACAAGTGCTATAATATCAGACACTATATGCCTGATCACTATATGCTTTTCACTTATTCTTTTAGGAGTAGTTCCCACAACATTGTTTCCCATACATTCATAACTAATTAATACAAAAAACGCACTAGCCTCCTATTTATTATAAGATATATCAAATTTTATAAAAAAAATACTGCACAATTATGCATTAACACTATTTTTATATCCACATTTTAACTCAATATGGATACATTAAGACATAAAGGTCTACGTAACAGATTAGTGCAGGAGATTGCAAATAAGGGAATTAACGACATAAAAGTCTTACAGGCTATTGGTAATGTTCCGCGACATATGTTTTTTGAAAGTAGTTTTATTCAATTTGCATATCAGGATAAAGCCTTCCCTATTGGTGCCGGCCAAACAATATCTCAACCATTCACAGTGGCATTTCAAACTCAACTACTTAAATTAAAGAAGGGTGATAAAATATTAGAGATAGGAACTGGTTCTGGCTATCAGGCTGCAGTATTAGCAGAGATGGGTGCAAAAGTATTTTCTATCGAACGTCAACGGGAATTATATATAAAAAGTAGTCACTTATTACCTCAGATGGGGTATCAATTAAGTTTCTTTTTAGGTGATGGATATAGAGGATTACCTCAGTTTCAGCCTTTCGATGGTATTATTATTACAGCCGGGGCACCTTCCATACCTGAAGATTTACTAACGCAATTGGCTATTGGTGGAGTCATGGTAATTCCTGTTGGTGATAAAGTTCAAACTATGATACGAGTAACCCGTGAATCTGAAACAGAATTTAGTCAGGAAGAATTTGGCAGATTTGAATTTGTTCCAATGCTCAAGGGTGTTGTAAAATAAACTCAAACCAAAATATTTTTCATTCTGATAAAACATTTTTACATTTAGTTCATTTCTATTGTAAACAAGTAATTAAAATAAAAACATGCTTAAAGTACACACCTTAATTTACAGCCCCTGGCAAGAAAATACATATGTAATTTCTGCGGATAACGGAGACTGCATTATTATTGATCCGGGATGTCTAACGGCAGAAGAACAGCAGCATCTTGTAAACTTTATATCGACTAATAATTTTACACCTAAAAGATTATTAAATACCCACTTACATCTTGATCATGTATTCGGAAACAGATTTGTGTGTGAAAGGTATAATTTAGGAGCTGAAGCTCATAAAAATGATGAATTCTGGATTGAACAAACAGTTCCTTATGCAGCGCAAATGGGAATGCAATTGGAACAAAATCCACCTGCTCTAAAAGGCTATTTGGAACATGGACAGGAAATTGAATTCGAAGGAGCTACACTTAAAGTATTGCACATTCCGGGGCATTCACCTGGAGGAATTGCTTTATATTGTGAAAAAGAAGGATTTGTAATTGCCGGTGATGTTTTATTCAGAGAAAGCGTAGGACGTGCTGATTTACCAGGAGGAGACTTTGATACTTTAATTGCAGGTATTAAGGAACATCTTTTAACCTTACCTCAGGATACAATTGTTTATTCAGGTCATGGTCCAACAACAACAATAGAGCATGAAAGCAAACATAATATGTTCTTTTAACTATAAAAAAAGCGTTATGGATTTCATAACGCTTTTTTAATGTCTTTATTTTAGATTTTTTATTACCTCATATCAATTACATCCACATCAGGATTTGCAGCTTTATCAAAAGCAAACATTGAATCATTCATTGGAACATTGATTTCCATCTTTTTTACTTTGATAGTATAATTGTTACCATCCTTTCCAACTTGCTTAATAGAAGATATTTTTAAATTATCTTTTATGATCTCTAAATTAATCTTAGAATATGGTTTATCTCTGTTAATAGGAAATAAATCAATACCATAAACAACAACTCCATCAACTGTTTTTTCTCCTAAATAAGCATATTTAAATCCTGTTTGATAGATAGTAAATATTGATGCCGGATTTAATGTTTCTTCATCATCAGGATCTGGCTCATCCACATTAACCTCACCTTCTTCAACCATATGAGTCCATAAAGTTTTACCATCAAAATATGTATCAACATTCATTAAGTGAGCTTTGTACTTATCTCCCTTAATTGAAATTGTCCCTTCATATACTTCATTAATATCCTCCTGAGTATTTTGCATACTAAAAGAAAAATCAGCTTTAATGGTATTATATGTTTTGGTTTTCTCTGTAACCTTATCTAAAATTTCTACTGCCTTTTCGTTTGTTTGAGCCAATAAAAATCCTGGTATTAGCGCTATAAATAATAAAATTTTCTTCATCTGTTTTTAATTAATCTGTGATAGTGTTATACCTATAATATTTGTCCAAGTTTCAAAAACAATACCAAATTTACAATCCCTTTAAAATATGCTCTAAGGATGCCTCATCTGGCACCATTACCTGACGGGCCTTACTTCCTTCAAATGGCCCCACAATTCCTGCAGCTTCAAGCTGATCAATAATTCGTCCTGCCCTATTATATCCAATAGAAAATCTTCGTTGAATTAAAGATGTTGATCCGGATTGATTAGCTACAACAACTCTGGCAGCTTCCTCAAAGAATGAATCTTTGTTGCTTAAATCCACCTCTCCTGGTTCATTAGAAGAAGTATCTCCTACATACTCCGGTAGTAGCATAGCACTAGGATAACCCTTTTGAGAACCAATAAAGTCATTAATCTTTTCTACTTCAGGAGTATCAACAAATGCACACTGAACCCTGACCAAATCACTTCCCTGGGAAATCAACATATCTCCACGACCGATCAACTGATTAGCTCCTGGAGAATCTAAAATAGTTCTGGAGTCAATCATTGATGCTACCTTAAAGGCCACCCTTGTTGGGAAGTTTGCCTTAATAACACCTGTAATAATATTTGTTGAAGGACGCTGGGTTGCTACAATCATATGAATTCCAACAGCACGTGCCAACTGAGCAATACGGGCAATCGGCATTTCTACCTCTTTTCCTGCAGTCATAATCAAGTCTGCAAACTCATCAATAACAACGACTATATAAGGTAAGAACCTATGACCTTTTTCAGGGTTCAATGATCGTTTTACAAATTTATGATTGTATTCTTTAATATTACGTGCATGAGCCTTCTTCAGCAAATCGTACCTTGAATCCATCTCAATAGTTAATGAGTTCAATGTATTTACTACTTTCTGAACATCAGTAATAATAGCTTCATCCTCATCATCAGGCAGTTTAGCTAAAAAGTGACGTTCGATTTTACTGTAAATATTAAGCTCTACTTTTTTAGGGTCGACCAATACAAACTTCAGTTGAGAAGGATGCTTTTTATATAAAAGAGATGTAATAATTGCATTTAAACCAACCGACTTACCCTGCCCTGTAGCTCCGGCAACAAGCATGTGAGGTGCTTTTGCCAAATCAATTACAAATGTTTCATTCGAAATTGTTTTTCCTAAGGCAATAGGTAACTCATGTTTTGTTGTTTGAAATTTCTTAGCTCCTATAATGGCTTTCATTGATACTACTTCAGGTTCACTGTTTGGAACTTCAATACCAATTGTTCCTCTACCTGGAATTGGAGCAATAATACGAATACCCAAAGCGGCTAAAGATAATGCAATATCATCCTCCAGGCTTTTAATCTTTGATATTCTAACTCCCGGAGCAGGTACAATCTCGTATAAAGTAACAGTCGGTCCTACAGTAGCTTTAATACTCTTAATTTCAATTTTATAATCTATAAGAGTATTAACAATTTTATCCTTATTGGAGTTTAATTCCTCATCCGTAACAGGTTCATTACCGGCATGATGGTCTTCAAGCAAATCTATTGTAGGCAATTGGTAACTGGAAAGATCCAATGTTGGATCATAATCACCTAAAGGAACATTATCACTAACTACAAAACCTTCTTCTTCCTGTACTTTTTCAATAGTAAAACCATCCTCAGACTGCTCTGTATCCGTACCTGTATTCTCTGAAATATCTAACTCTACTTCAACTTTTGGTAGTATTTCTTCTTTTGGAACCTCAATTTGTTTTACAACAAACTGTTCTTCCACTTCATTCTCCTCCTCTTTTTCAGATACAAAAGTATTTTCTTCAGGCTCTATAATGTTAGTTTCCTCAATCTCTGCTTCTTTATCTTTAACCAGAAGAGGTTGATCACTATAATCATTTGCTTCTACATTTTGTCGTTTTACAGAATGCTCAGAAGAACCTATAAATGATTTTCTTACAAAAGGAACAAATTGCTCAAAAGTAAAAGTCAAATAAGAGATTAATGCAAAAATCAAGATTAATATTAAACCTACATTCCCAATTGCAGCTAACAGCCATTTACTAAGAAAAAATCCCATTTCTCCACCAGGCAGTAAATACTGGGAATTTATTGAACTTTTAAAAATATATCCTAGCAAAATTGAAAAGTATACACCAACACAAAAAGAGTGTATAATGGTTTTTCTTAATGACAGCAGTTTAATATTTATCAAACGGAAAGCAATTACAAAAACTGCGAGAACAATTACAAATGCAGAAAGTCCAATCCCGGAGTTTATAAATAAATCAGCAAAATAGGCTCCAATTTTACCCGTCCAGTTTGCTACTCTTATATCAGAATTTGTAACAAAATCAAAGAAGTTAATATTGAATTTACTATGATCAATTCCTCCTGTGAAAATAAAAGATATAAATGCTATAAATAAGAATATGGCATAAACAATCAAGAACAAACCACTAAAAACCCGGATACGAAAGTCACTCAGCTTATTAGTTAGGTTTGATAAAATATTAGTTTTATTTTTTGTTTTTGCTTTCTTAGTTTTTCCTGCCATTGTTAATATTTTGTTTATCGAATGCAATTGCAAAGGCAAAAGTAATAAATGCTCTACCTATTTCTATAAAAATTATCATTCTTTTGAAAGAAAAACGTGATCAGGGAAAGATTATTATTGTATCGTTTTTAATAATGCATCAATCATTGCAACTACCTCATCTTTATTGCTGATCTTTGCACCTTTAGGAATTTTAAATGCGCTTAATGGAGGATGTTCATCAATAAACTCTTTAGCTGTAAGTTTTAACTTTAAACTATCATAATCAACAGTAAACTCCATTAAAACTCCCGGAATAATTTTCATAGGAGTATGTCGGTTTGGTTCAATTAACTGTATCTCATCGGTATAAAAGATATCAATCGGCTCGTGTCCTTCAAACTTTATTGTGGCTTTTGAACAATTAAAACCAGCAATAACTTTTGTAACTTCAGGCTCATATGTTACTACCACCTTTGCATCTTTATCATATAAAAAGAAATGATCATTAATAGCAATAGGATAAAATAAATTCTTATCCATAAAGGTAAATAATACATCACACGAATCCAGTGGCGAATCAGAAATAAAGTTTAAGGAAAAAACATTAAAACTGGCCTTCAATTCATGTTTGATCTTATTATCACTAAAAATATAAAGCCATTTATCGGGCATAAGTGCCCCCATTGAAGAGTTCAATACTTCCTGAGGATAGTCTATGTGATATACAATAGTACCATGATCAATTACATTGCTACTTTTATCCTTAACTCCACATCCTCCCAATACTACTACAAAAAGAAAAAGTACTGTATAATATTTTGGTAATCTAGTCCTCAAGTTGTAAAATATATAGTTATTTATATATCCCCAAAAATATACATTTATAATTCATTTTAAGGCATCCTTTATTAAGTTAATATGAAGATTCATCAAAAAATAACACCATAAATATCTTTCAGCTCTTATCCAGTACTGAAAGCCTTATTCAAAGGCATATATTTTCATTTATTCCAACACTATTTATCTGTAAAGCATTTCCCAACATGGTTCCTTATCCATAAGCAAAAGACTTAAATAAGGCGCTCATAATAAATCTCTTATCATTAATACAGAATGAGAGATTCGTAATTTTTCACCTCTCCTCATTCCTCTCTTTTAGGAGAGGATGCCGTAACGTACTTTGCATTATTCAACAGAAACCGAGACACTAATTTTCAAACAAATTTTTATTCTTGAAAACATGTTGTGTGCCATGACTCCTTCTCCTTGAGGAGAAGGCTGGGATGAGGTACTTATATTAAGCCTTTTACACTTAAGATAGTGCGGAATTTCTTTTTTCCACCTCTCCTCATTCCTTTCCTTCATAAGAGGATACCGAAACGTACTTTGCATTATTCAACAGAAACCGTAACACTAATTTCAGAACAAATCTTTATTCTTGAAAAGGTTTTGTGCGCAATGGCTCCTTCTCCTTGAGGAGAAGGCTGGGATGAGGTGTTTTCAGTAAATCTTTCTATCATTTGCTAAGAAGAAAAACTAGAAAATAAAGCTTTAGAATCAAATTAATCAATAGTAATTTGATTTGTGTAACACTCTATTTCTTTTATAACACTAGAAATACAAAATAGTATATTTTCATTTGTAAAACGTAAAACATTTATTCCAAACCTTTTCATTTCTGCAGTTCTTCCAATATCGTATTGTTTCTGATATTTGTGTATTTCACCATCTATTTCAATAACCAATTTCTTTTCGTGACAATAAAAATCTGCAATAAAGATATCAATTGGATGCTGTCGCCTAAACTTCAACCCGTTAAGTTTTCTATTCCTTAATTCCTGCCATAGTACTTTTTCTGATAAAGTCATCTTTGATCGTAAGTCTTTTGCATATTGCCTGACTACAGCACTTGCTCCATAAAATAAATTATCAAAATTTTCTTCAGACATTATTGTAATATTTCCATGTAAAATAATGATTTACATAGTTTTTCACAAATCACATTCTCTTTATAAGAACAAAAAAAAATTCACCTCTCCTCATTCCTCTCCTTTAGGAGAGGATGCCGTAACGTACTTTGCATTATTCAACAGAAATCGTGACATTAATTTTTAAACAAATTTTTATTCTTGAAAACATGTTGTGTGCCATGGCTCCTTCTCCTTGAGGAGAAGGCTGGGATGAGGTGCTTATATTAAGCCTTTTACACTTAAGATAGTGCGGAATTTCTTTTTTTTCACCTCTCCTCATTCCTCTCCTTAAGGAGAGGATGCCGTAACTTACTTTGTATTATCCAACGGAAACCGTGACATTATTTTCTGAACAAATTTTCATTCTTAACACTTGAAAACGTTTTGTGCGCAATGGCTCCTTCTCCTTGAGGAGAAGGCTGGGATGAGGTGCTTATATTAAGCCTTTTACACTTAAGATAGTGCGGAATTTCTTTTTTTCACCTCTCCTCATTCCTCTCCTTTAGGAGAGGATGCCGTAACTTACTTTGCATTATTCAACGGAAACCGTAACACTAATTTCAGAACAAATCTTTATTCTTGAAAACATGTTGTGTGCCATGACTCCTTCTCCTTGAGGAGAAGGCTGGGATGAGGTCATAATTTACTTACTGGAGAGAAAAATCTCAGAGATCATACATCGAGCACTTCCTCCCCCAATTTTTTCAATCGTAGCTATATCAACAGGCAATAATTCGTTATAATAGCTCATAGCTTCTTTTTGATCTTCAGTTAATATATCATAAGCACTTTGCGACATAATCAGATATTCTTTCCCTTCCAGATTACAAACCGTTAACATATTACCTGCAAAGTGATACACTTGCTCCATAGTAATATCTATTATTTCATGTCCTGTTTCTTCTAAACTAACAACAACATTATGTCTTTCTTCCTCGTTTCTGATACTTTCTAAACATACTACAGCAAACTTTTCGCTTACGCTCATCATAACGTTAGTATGATATATTTCTTTGTTATTTACATCGGTTGAAGTAAAGTATACAGGCTTATAATTTAAAACAGCACATACTTCACAAAATATTTCTTTATCTGTTCTTGGCGAAAGACATGCGTATGCCACTTTATTAATATGATCAAAGATGATGCTTCCTGTTCCTTCACAAAAACGATCTTCTTTTTCGTACTTAGACAAATCAATTATTCTTGAGATTGAGTAGTTTGCTTTAAAGTCACTAATAATATCTTCCCTTTTTTCTATTCTTCGATTCGGAGTAGCCATTGGATACAAAATAACAGTACCATCTTCATGAAATGATCCCCAGTTATTTGGAAAAACAGCATCTGGTTTAACAGGAACCATAGTATCCTCTATAACTTTTACTTTTATCCCGACACTCTCCAGCTTACTCACATAAGTATCAAATTCCTTTAACACATGTTCTTTTATCTCCTCTGAAGAAATCTGAATTTGATTTTGAAAGGCATTAGACACTGCTGTTTCTGCATTATAACCAAAGTTAGCAGGACGAACCATAAATATATGACTAGCTGATTGTTTCATCACGTTTTTATTGATTGGAATATTTATGCAAAATTATGCTTCTACATAAGAAAAAACGTGACTATTGTTAGGATATGCTATAACAATGAATTTTATTATTGAGCTGGCATATAAAAACTCTAAAAACAACTTAAATTCTACTTTCTTAACTCTTGCTATTTCTTAAAACCCAAGGAATATTTAAGGTTACGCCAGGTGATAAATATAACGATGAGCAACCACAAAACTGACCAGACTACCTGAGGAAAGACAGGAATGATTTTAGAAAACCTGGCAATATCAGACGACGGTCCCACATTATAATCATTAATAATAAAAATAATAGACGCAGTACCTGTAATTATAAGAAAATTTGTAATTGTAGCTTTTGATTTTTTACTAATCCAAATTACAACTATTGAAAATGCGATCAGCAATAACGATGTAAATATGGAGCTAAACCAGATTATGGCACTGGCAATAAAAACCACGGCCATAATATATATTGTTATTAGTGCCCATTTTTGTTTTTTTAAGCCTATATATAACAATAAATTGCCGAACAATGCACTTCCAATATAACCTCCCATTAATACAAGCGGTGAAAAACCGCCTGAAGTTACTGCATATCCGGCTCCATTTGGTTGAACCATCACTTCATACACGCTCCCACCAGTGACTACTGCAAAAATTGAATGTCCCAACTCATGCAAAAATGTTACAAATAAATTTACAGGCATTACAATATACATCCCATATGGAATGTAATTTACCAGAACCCAATACAAAAGGGCTGTTATCAGGATTAGAAAAAGTTTATTTTGCATTTGTAATAATTGATTCATCCAATTAAATGCCCATAATTTGAACCGTATTATTAATTAAACCATTACCTATTTTGGATAGACCTACATTAATTTAATAATTCATTCTGTTCAAAAAAGCTTTACAATATAAAAAAAATATTACTGGTTGTATTGTTCATTTTTTTTAAACTTTGTAATTCAACAACAATCATATATATGTCAATAAAAACAAGTACAGTAAGCCAAATAAAAAAAGAACTGGAACTTTTACCAAAAGAGATACTAATAAACCATTGTTTAAGATTAGCAAAATATAAAGTAGAAAATAAAGAACTACTTCACTACCTGCTTTTCGAATCTATTGATGAAACAGCTTATATAAATGAAATTAAAAAAGAAATAATTAGTGCTTTTAAAGAAATTAATACTTCAAAGTTTATTTATATAAAAAAAGGAATAAGAAAAATACACAGATATATTACTAAGCATATTAAATATTCAGGCAAGAAAGAAACAGAGATAGAACTATTGATTTCCTTTTGTAAAGAAATGCAGATCTTCAAAAACAACATTAAAAGAAGTACTGTTATGAAAAATCTATATGAACGTCAGCTTATTAACATCGAAAAAGCTCTTGCTAAATTACACGAAGATATTCGCTTAGATTTTGAAGATGATCTCGAAATTATAAAAAAAGGATTGTAGTACATTTATCTTACTCTTATAATCAAATCAAAACAGCAATAAAATATTCCAAAATAATACAAAATTACACATCAACTAAACAAACATTTCGCTAATAATCATTGTTAAAATTAAAGATATAATTCAAAGGTAAAAGCTTGAAATACCAAATGATTAAGTGTAAATTGTAGATAGAGAAATTTTATGCCATATCCAAATGCTTAAACTTCAATCTAAAAATATTATTCACTATACTTTAATTTGTTTCTTCTTTATTTCTTGTTCAATTAAATCGGCAGATACTGATCTTGAAACAAATGAATTTGGCTTACCCAGAAAACCGTATAAATTTTCACCCAACACATATGCATTAAAAACGTTTAGTACACCACCTATTATAGATGGAAAGAACACTAATAATGAATGGGATCAAATATCATGGAGTTCAGGTTTTGTTTCGGAAATTGACGGTAAGAACCACAATAATCTGGATACAAAATTTAAAATGGGATTTTATAACGACACCATCTATCTTTTTGCAAAAATAAACGACTCTCAAATATGGGCCATACAAGCTGATATGGAATCAAAATATTTTAAAGATAACTTCTTTGAAATCTATATTGATTGTGATAATAATGAATACGATTATTTAAATATCAACATTAACGCATTGGGTGTGATAAAAGGAAATTTTTGTAAGCATATCGAAAGCAGTAAAAACAACAGTCATATCAAATTCCAGGACATACCTGTACATGCTGCAACATCCATTTACGGAACAATAAACAATCCCAATGACACTGACAAGCATTGGCTGGCAGAATTGAGTTTTCCGTTAAACATAAAGGAAGATTCTTCTGATGATTTTAGTATCAACAGATATGTAAAAATGAATTTTGCTCTTTCAAAATGGCAATATGTTTTAGTTGATGGAACATACAAAAAGATGATCAACTCAAATACAGGAACTTTATATAATAAAGATCAATGGCTTTGGAGCTACATGTGGGAAAACCCAGTTGATAACATTGAATTATGGGGGGAAGTATATTTATTAGACAACCAACCTGATCAGGATAAATTAACCCAAGAGCGAAGAATAAAATGGGAGCTTAGAAATGTTTTTTACGCACAGCAATTACATCATAAAAAATATAAAAAGTATGCCAATAAGATTGCTGGATTAAAAGATGTTGGATTTGATTTATCCAGTTTAATTTATCGGCCAGACATCAAGGCTAACAAAAAACATTTTATTGCCAGCATAACCGATAAAAAAGATAGAAAAATCTGGAATATTGATGATAAAGGCATTATAAACTGGGAAGAAGCAAAGAAATAAACCGCCCTAATAATAGTAGCGCAGACTATATCTCTAATTATATTTTTCATTACATATATTTCTTTTACTTTTGCAGAATCTGGTGTTTTACACTCTTCAATTGAGAGTAAAATGAAAAGGGAATGCTGTGAAAATCAGCAACAGTACCCGCTGCTGTAAGTTCCATTATAAGATTTTGATTTTTTAACCACTGTTTTTATCTCTACAAAAATGGGAAGGTATCAAAATCCGGAATAAGTCAGAAGACCTGCCAGTGATTGTAAAATCAATGCTTTCGGGAATAAAAGCAAAGTTATCTTGATTTAAGAAACTTAATCTTTTATTGGTATTGGTGAGTTTGTCTTCATTGAGACAAGTTTGTATTATTCAAAACCATCACAAAATGATTAAAAAGTGTGAAAGATGTAATCAGGAGTTTAATTGCAGACATGATGACATCTTTGAATGCCATTGCATTCATGTTCCTATCTCTGAAAAAGCACAAAAGTATTTAAAAGAAAATTACAAAGACTGCCTATGTAATAAATGTCTTCGAGAAATAACTCAAATATTTTCTGAAGAAGGCTCATCTTATAATACTCCATAAATCATAAGCATTATCATCAAACCTTATTCACTAGCTTCATGATATCATTAATAATATAACAACAAAACTTTACATGCGTCAGATAAAACTTTTTTTTACAGCTCTAATGTTTTTAACAAGAATACCAGCTCCAAAATGGGTTGGATATGCAGATGATAATATAAACAAATGCAATCGCTTTTTTCCTTTAGTAGGTTTAATTGTAGGAGGATTTGGAGCATTAGTTTATTATATAGCATCATTGGTTTTCCCTTTATACATTTCAGTATTAATGTCAATCATTTCTACAGTAATATTAACAGGAGCCTTCCATGAGGATGGTTTTGCTGACACATGTGATGGTTTTGGCGGAGGCTGGACTAAAGAAAGGATCTTAATAATAATGAAAGATTCAAGAGTTGGAGCTTACGGGATGATTGGAACCATATTAATTCTATTAACCAAGTTTATTGCAATAGCCTCAATTCCTGCTCCATTAATTATACCTTCAATTATTTGTGCACATTCTATTAGCAGAATGTTTGCTGTTACTACAATGTACACCCTACCATATGTAAGAGAGGATGAATCGAGCAAATCTAAACCGGTAACAAAAAACCTTCATGTTATTGATTTATGGGTAGCCACATTTATAGGTTTAGCTTCCTTATTAATTTTTCAGAACTGGATGATTTACACTTGCATTATTCCTCTGCTAATTACCAAACTATGGCTTGATAAATATTTTAAAAAATGGATTGGAGGATACGTGGGTGATTGTTTAGGTGCAGTACAACAAGTCACTGAAGTGGTATTTTACTTGAGCATTATTGCCATTGCTAAAATGATTACTTTTATATAGACTTCTTAACCACAAAGAAATCAAAGTGTATTCACAAAGATCCACAAAAATCCATTATCTTCTTTGCAATCTTTTAAATATTATTTATATTTTATTGGTAATTCAACATTTTCAAACCTATACTTTAAATTATACTTATGAATATTGAAGCAATATTTAAAACAATTCTAGATGCATGTTTTGAAATACACAAAACACTTGGTCCAGGACTTTTAGAAAGTGCATATGAAGAATGTCTATACTATGAACTTAATAAAGCTGGATTAAAAGTGAAGAAACAAAAAGGATTACCATTAACATATAAAGATGTCAACCTAGAAACTGGCTATAGAATTGATTTATTAGTAGAAGATCAAATAATTATTGAACTAAAGTCAACAGAATCGCTAACAGATGTTCACCTTGCACAAATTCTTACATATATGAAACTTTCTGATTGCAAACTTGGTTTACTAATAAATTTCAACGTTAAATATTTGAAAAACGGTATAAAAAGGGTCATTCTATAAAATTTTGTATTCTGAAACTACCCCTGCATACACTATAAGAAACGCAAAAAATATATTAATTCCTTTGTGTATTTTTGTGAATATTCTTTGTGTACTTGGTGGTTAAAAAGAATAAACATTGACTACTACAACCTATGAAACAATTTTACATCATACGACATACAACTCCTGACATTGACCAAGGCATTTGTTATGGTATTTCAGATCTTGATGTTAATAAAGACTTTGAACAGGAGGCAACAAGTATTAAATTAGTTTTAAACAACACTAAATCCGACATTGTTTTTTCCAGTCCTCTTCAACGTTGCGATAAGCTTGCTCAATATTTATTTCCGGAAACAAACATTAAATATAATGACAGCCTGAAAGAACTGGATTTTGGCAATTGGGAAATGAAAAAATGGTCTGAAATAGATCCTCATGAGATGAACATCTGGTCTGAGGATATATTAAATCAATCGCCACACAAAGGGGAGTCATTTGGACTATTTTACGATAGAACCATTGAATATTTTAACCAACTTGAAAACAATACCAGAGATAACTCAACAACAGCAATAGTAACACACTCTGGAGTAATTCGCTGTCTGTTGATGAAGTTTCTTGAAATTCCTTATCATAAAATATTTTCATGGCAACTGGATTACGGGGCAGTAATCAAACTTAGTATTTTCAACAACGATTATGCTCAAGTAAAAATTCTTAAAGGATAAACTAAGAAACAAATTTTCTAATCTTTCATTAATGACTAAAATAACTTTTATAACAGGAGGACAACGATCAGGTAAGAGCTCCTATGCTCAGGATATGGCCTTAAAGAACAGCTCAAGACCTGTATATCTTGCAACTTCCAGAATTTGGGATGAAGAACATAAAAAACGTATAGATAGACATAAAGCTGATCGTGATGAAAGATGGGAAAATATTGAAGAGGAAAAATTCCTTTCCAAACACAATCTAAGTGGTAAAGTTGTATTAATTGATTGCATCACTCTTTGGTTAACTAACTTTTACTTTGATAACAATAGCGACATTGATTTGTCACTAACAGAAGCTCAAAAAGAGTTTGATGCGCTAATAAAGCAAGATACACACTTTATTATCGTTACAAATGAGATAGGCTTAGGCGGAATGCCGGAAAATGAAATCCAACGAAAATTCACAGATTTACAAGGTTGGATGAACCAACATATTGCAAGCTTAGCTGATGAAGTGTATTTTATGGTAAGTGGCATCCCAATGAAAGTAAAATAGAAGCCCCTCTCAATCTCCCCTAAGGGGAGAAGCTGATTTACAGCTTATCAAATCAGATAACACAAAGAGAAATAGTCTCTCTTGAAAACATCTCTGATACAAGGAACTATTATAAAACAGGTTCATTTTTAATCTAAGTAAAAGCAAACTAAGACAAGATCTTAAAATAACAATAATTTTACTGTAACTTTCCATCTCCATAACAGAGTCATATTTAAATAAAAAGAAAACAAATACAGTTCTTTTTTGTATAAAACGCCAATCTCACAGAACAACACAAAAAGCAAGAAAAATTTCTGCTGAAATGGCTAAAATGGACAAATAGTATTCAAAAAAAGCTTTATTAAGTCATATAGGATACAACATCAGATCGCGTTCGAGTGGCATAGGCTTCTGTTCGGGTTGTGTTCGGATAGGCATCGGATTATAGTATCCGATGCCTATCCGAACTTAAGCCAATTACAATACCTAAATACAACAAAGAAGTTACAACGCAAAATAGTAGTTAGTACGTAAATTCTAATATTCTAACTCCCTTTACTTTAAGGTGAGAATATAAAAAGGCAGACTTTATACTCTTTATATTAGTCAATTTTAAAGAATTATGTGTCTATAATAGCATTACAAATATTTTAAAATGTTAAAAATTAAATATTACATTATTTTAAAGCTTTAGGTATATATTCTAGTAGTAAGGTTTGCATTAAACCTGTAATTATGCTAATAAATTAGCAAAAACTGCAATGAAAGATGCATATGGCTCAATAATTGTAATTAAATTGTAATGAATTCGTGTCTAGATAATTATCTACTTAAAGACATATAAAATTGAGATTATGAAATTTTTCAAGTTAGAATTTAAAGAGAGAAAGGATATTCTTCTTATATCTCACCACATGCATTAAATAAGAACATAAACCGAAAATTAGAAATGAAAATAATTTAAATAAATAAAACAATATGTATATGATTTTCAAAACCTTAATATTATGAAGAAACATTTTTTTAACATTTTTAGTATGAACTCAATAAAACGACATCAAAGGCTTATTATACTCTCTGCCCTAATACAAACTTTCTCATTAACAATAAGTGCTCAATCGACTATTATAAAATCATCGAATAACACTATTGCTCCATTTGGTGGAAAAGTTGAAACATTTAGTAAAATAACTGAAGTATTATACGAAAAAAAAGTTTTAGGTTCTTTTTATCTAGATTCTGCATGGAAAAATTCTGATATTTACTTAACAAAAGATAGTCTGATTCTAAAGAATATTAAAACAAGACTTGATTTAAAAAATAACATTATTGAAATACTTGACAACGGAACAACAAAAGTATTATCTAGCAATGAAATCAGAAGTATCTTTTATCCAACAAACAAAAATCTGTTTATAACAGAATCATTATTAAATAAATGCCCTAGTGGGTTTTACTCAATAATAAACAATGCACAAACAGCACTTCTATGTAAATATGGATTAAAAGTTAAACGATCGAATTACAACCCAACCTTAGATACGGGAAATAGAGATGACCAATTAATTATAACTAAATCATACTATTTCTCAGAGAATAACATAACCATTGAAATACCCAAATCGAAATCAAAGTTAAAAAAACTATTTTTACAGAACTCCAAATTAAGTAAGTTTATAAAAACTCATAATGTAAACCCCCAAAACAAAGCTGATTTAACGATTCTAGTCGATTATATAAATGATAACAACATCCAACTTTCTAATCTAAATAACCTATAATCAGTCCGTTTTATAATAAAAAAAGGGCAGATTCAAACGAATCTGCCCCCACTCACACAACTAAACCTTTAATCTACGTGTCCCACCACAGCTTAGTTGAAATAAGATTAAATACTTAAATAAAATCATTCATACTCATCCTCAAGAAAACCTGTTCTACGAACACCAGAGGCAACATAGATAGTACCAGGATCATCACTATATTCAATCTCCATGTAGATACTGTCAGTAACATTTCCTTCTTCAGTAACTCCACCACCAGCTATAACTTTTCCATTTGTTATATTAAAGGTCATTTCGTAATAACCATTCTCTATATCAGTTCCTGAAAATGTATTGTTATCAACATTACAACTTAACTGTCCATTATACCACCAAAAATTCTTATGATCAGTTATCAACATTTGAGTTGCATCATTATCTGAAGTATTAGACGTAGTAATCTTGGTATAACCCATATTATAAATATCTACACCATCAACAGTATAAGTGACCCACCATTCACCTGCAAGCATTTTACCAACAGGAGTACTATCTATTTCAGGATCTTCCATTGTATCATAAGGATTACAAGACACAAGAAGACCTAAAACAAATAAAAACGAAAAAATATATTTAAACTTCATAAAATACTCATTTTAATATTATTCAACTTTTGTCATAGAGACTGCGAAATCATATTTTGAAAGCCACATAAAATCATATGAAAATGTACCCGCAGCAGCATTATAATTCCAATTAATAACTTCATCTGCAGGATCACCCCACGGATTAACTGACTCTATATGATGAAACTCTGTTTCTGAGATCATTTCTAAATAACCAGTAAATGCATAACCTTCACCATATCCATATCCAACATTATAAAAGCCACCAATCCAATCACTAATATAAAATAGTCCGTCAACACCTGTTTTTGAAATAACAACCTCATTACCAGAGAACTTCACATCAGCGCCACCATCACTTCTGGTTCTAAAAACGTCTGCTGTGTAAGTTCCTGAAATATCTACGTCAGATAATCCAGGTGAATACACTACAACTTTTCTAGTGACAGAACCGGAATAACCATCAGAATTCACCGCTGAATAAGTTAAGGTATATGATCCTAGAGAATTAACATCTGGAACAGTTACAACAACATTTGCAGTCACATCATCTTCTCCCTCAGTAGCAGAGTAACCTGGATCAACCCAAGGAGTTCCTTTTTCATGATATACTGTAGATTCACCTTCTAAATTTATAGTAACATAGTAAGTGATACCAGATATATCTTCAGTCTCTTCTTCACAAGAAGTAAATACTCCGCAAAAAAGACTTAATATTAAACTATATAAAAATATTTTCTTCATAATACAAGTAATTTATTATTTAGCCCACCAAACTTTTGTCGTTAAAGCAACTTTTGTTGGAGTATTTGGATTTCTTGAATATTCGGTGTCAGGAAAAACAAGTCTTTTAGGAAATGCACCATTTGTTACTCCTTCTAAAGAATAAGTAAGTTGCCCCGCAATATATTCTGAACTTGAACCTTCTACAGTACTAACTACAGGATACCCTGTTCTATTTGTTTCAAAAAATGCTTCAAGTGCATGCGAACCTACACAAGAAATCCACTTTTGAGTAATAATAGCTTCTATATTCTCTTCTAAACTACCATCTGGATATTCATAAGAACCACCACTCGCAAGTAATGAAGTAGGATCTAAATCATATGAGCCATACATCTCTGGTGAAAAATCAAATTGACTAAACGCAGCAACTACACCTGCATCATATAAAGCTTTTGCATCACCTGCAACACCATAACGAGCAACTGCTTCTGCTTGCATAAAATAAGATTCTGCAGCTGATATAAATCGAACCGGTTCAATTGGAGACTGCTTAGCAACAGAAGGATCATCTGGATCTATTTCTGTAGAGGATGCATTATATTGTCCTTGATACATTGCGAACTGCCCATTTGCACCTTCTGTATAAATTGCATCAATTCGTGGGTCACTATTAGCTCTTAAATATGACATTAAAGTATTACTAGCTCTTAAATTAGTTGCTACATTTAATTGTCTATAATTGTACTCATAGAAAGGATTACTTTTATTTGGTTCATCTGAGAACTGAGTCATTGCAGCATCTTCAGTTAAAAAACCAATACTGTTACTGAAAACACTTTCCACTCCAGCTTTAGCTGCAGATGGATCACTATTTATCATTCTTAGATACATCTTCAATTTCAACGTATTAGCAAACTGCAACCATTTTGTAGAGTTACCACTAAATAGGAAATCAATCGACCCAGGAACAGAATTTGTTGCAGCACTAAAATCTTTTGACATTGCATCGTCTATTTCCTGTATTAACTGCAAGTAAATTGATTTTCCCTCATCATAATGTGGCGTTAAATTCTCATTACCTTGAAATGCCTCTGAATAAGGGACCTGATCATATAAATCAACCATTACTTGCATATTATAAGCCTTCATAACAGTACCCATCAGATAATATATCCAGTCCTCTGTTTCCTCTGCACTATTAACAACAAAATTATAATCATTTAAAGCACCAGCATACATCTCTGAAAAAGCAGCATTATAATCATCTGATGCCACATTGTACTGATCAATAAATTTGTATTGATTTGCAGCATTACTCTGAGTCCAAAATTGAGACCACATGCCCCCTAATATAGCATATTCTCCACCTATTCTAACTGCCGTTGAAGCAACAGCTGCCGGAAAAATTAATGATGGTGTTCCCACTTCTGCAGGTGGGTTATTTGGATCTGTATTAACATCTAGGAAATCCTCTTCACAGCTAAAAAGAGAAAAAGAAATAACCAGACCTAATATATATTTTAATATATTTTTCATATTTCTAAACTTTTTATTTGTTAAAACGAAGCTTTAATAGACAAACCAAAACTTCTAACAGAAGGACCTCCGGCAAACTCACCGAACTCACTTCTTAAATCATTACCATAAGTAGAACCTTCTGGATCAACAAAGTTATTTTCCTTAGGTGTCCATAAAAACACATTTCTACCATAACCAGTTACAGTAAGAGATGTTAACGGTGTATTACGCAAAATATTTTTGTTAAATCTATAAGAAAGAGTAATGTCTCTTAATTTTATATATGTTTTATCAAGTACATGTTCTCTTGAAATCATTGGATTATTCGTTTGATTCCAGTACTCATTAATTCTTGACTTAGGTACAGCAGTGGTATTTTTAGAATACGTTCCATCATCATTTAAGACAACTGATCCAGGAACTACGAACGGATTACGATCATTATACGTAGTTTTTGTTGCATTACCAACAAAATAATTAATTCTAGCAGTATAAGAATACATTAATCCTCCTTCTCTATAATCAAATGAAAAGCCTAAATTCCAATTCTTATAATTCAGATTATTCACTAACCCCATTTGAAAATCACTTTGTGCATTTCCATAAATCTCTTTATCTCCTTCTAAGGGAATTCCAGTATCAGGATTTACAACTATATGCCCTTCCGGGTCACGCAAAGGTGCATGACCTTTGAATACCCCAATAGGCTCACCTACATATGCATTAAACTCAATCCCATAGGCAGAATATATTTCGACTTTATCAAGACTTCCGGGTAATTCTAAGACCTTATTTTTATTATTCGAATATGTCAAATTCATATTCCACTCAAAATTATTTGTCTTAACTGGCACTAGATTTACCGCAAGTTCAATACCCTCGTTTTGCACAAGACCAAAATTAACAATTTGACTAGTGTAACCAGAAGTTGCAGCGATATCTACAGGTAATATTTGCCCATCTGTTTCTTTGTGGTAGAAAGCAAAATCAATTCCTATTCGACTCTTCAAAAATCTAGCATCTAAACCAAATTCATATTCCTCTGTAATCTCAGGTTGTAGAGTTGCATTTCCTAATTGATTAGAAATCTCAAAACCTGAAACCCCACTTAATGGAAATTCTAAATCTCCAAATCCACCATCTGCATATCCACTAACTAAGGTGTTATATATTTGGTAAGGATCAGCATCATTACCTGTCTTACCCCAACTACCACGTAACTTAACATAAGTAATAGCCTTAGATTTTAACGATTCAACTGCATCCGTTAATATGAAACCAGCACTTGCCCCAGGGTAGAAAAAAGAATTATCACCTTTAGGAAGAGTTGAAGACCAATCATTTCTAGCAACTAAGGTTAGGAATAAATAATCTTTAAAAGATGCATCAACCTGTCCATAGACTCCATACAATCTTTTTTTACTATAAAAAGTTTCAGTTGTAGGAGAATTAGGACTATTTGACAATTCATAAAAATTAGCAATTGTCAATTCTTCAATTGAACTTGTTTGCCTTCTATAATTATTTTGGTTAACATTCCAACCTGCTAAAGCATTAAGTGTAAGATCAGTATTTATTTCTTTATTATACTTTAAAATAAGATCAGTATTTATTTCACGAGAATGTCTAGATTCTTCAAGAACACCACCAACATCGGGAGTTCGACTATAATTGGGACTACCTTTTTGTGGACGACCAATCGCTTGCCAATCTTTTAAAAAGGAATTTGTAACATCTGTACCAATACGTCCTGTAGCAGACAATTCATCAGTAAATTCATAATCAATGCTTACATTACCATATACACGGTCGGAAGTAAAGTCATTTCCGTTCTCATTAAGAACAAAATAAGGATTTTGAGCATATGGAGTATAAAAATTATCAACATTGTAGAATTTATTATTATAGTCTTTCATATCTACAATACTAACATCTCTCGGTATTTGCATTATTTCTTGAAAAAGAGTAGCTCCTGTACTACTTCCTTGTCCTGTAGCAACTGCTTTCGCTTTTTTCCTAATATAATTCATACTAGCTGAAGCACTAAACTTATCATATTTAGTGGTCCCCTTAAAAGAAATTGCATTTCTTTGATATGAATCTGCATCAGTAGGAATTATTCCATCTTGATCAACATTATTATATGTTAAATAAAATGTAGATTGATCAGTTCCTCCACTTATAGATAATGAATTATTATATGATTTACCAACATCATAAAAATCTTTCATATTATCTTTTTGAGCTGAGAAGGGCTTTGTTAACTGCGAATTATCAACAACATTTCCCCAAGGCCTAATAACTCCATCAAGCTTAGGACCCCATGATCCGTTTTCATCAGAAGCCCAATGACCACTCCATCCTTGTCCAAATTCATTTTGTAATTGAGGTAACCTTAGTGGCGTACTAAGATCTACTGATCCTGAATAATCAATTTTAAGTTTACCCGCTTTTCCATCTTTAGTTGTAATCATTACAACACCATTTGCTGCACGAGAACCATAAAGTGCAGTAGCAGAAGCTCCTTTTAATATTGTAACAGATTCAATATTCTCAGGATTGATATCATTTGCATTATTACCATAGTCAGTTGACCGAGTAGAACTAGTTTCACCAACCATTCTATTATCTACTGGCGAACCATCTACGACATATAAAGGCTGATTACTTCCTGTAATAGAAGAGTACCCTCTTAAAATAACTTTAGTAGATGCTCCGGGAGCACCTGATGCAGATGAAATATTCACACCAGCAACTTTCCCCTGAATACCACCTAACGCATTTATAGGGGCGGCTTTAACAAGATCTTCACTCTTTACTGAAGTTGCAGCATACCCAAGACTCTTTTCAGACCTTGATACACCAATTGCGGTAACAACAACTTCATCAATATCTTCAGTATCAGAGGTCATCGTAACGTTAATTACGCTTTTCCCTTCAACTGCAACTTCTTGCATCTTCATTCCTACAAATGTAAAAACAATAGATGTTGCATCTGTTGGTACATTCAAGCTATAAGTACCATCTGGACGTGTAATTGTCCCTGTTGTTGTGCCCTTAACAATAATAGATACTCCAGGAATTGCCTCACCAAGATCATCGACAACTTTACCCGAAATAGCTTTTGTTTGAGCCGACAATGTCTCCAATCCTACAAAAAGGATCATAGACAGAAATAATGCTAATTTCCGCATAAAACAAAAGGTTTAAATTAATAATTGTGTATATAAAAATTCTAGATTTATACTTAACGCGACAAGAAAGCATATAACTTCTCGCCATGAAGACTCATAGGATTTAATAAAAAATCCATAACATATGTTCACTTATAGTAAACTTTGTTTAAGAAAATTTTGGTTGAAATTGCTGTTCGACTTCCATAATAGACTAAAGGTTTTAAATTAATTGGTATTTATGTGAGTGTTAGTAGAAACAACATGAGGGAATGTTATTTTCTACCTATAAAAATTTTATTTTATCCTTAACATTAGGGGGCTAATGTCAATATTCATTAAAATTTTGGACTAATGTAGGTATTTTACACAAACAGTCCAAACGTTTATTAACTTTTTTTAACTATCTAAGGAGTAACCATATAAAAATTAACAAACTTTTACCAAATCCCTTAAATAATTCACATTCATACAAACATAACAAAAAGAACATCAATTCACCTTCACACCCCCATTCGACATTACATCACCCCATGACATCTCATTTTTTTTAAAAGCACAGCCCTGACACCACAAACCTTTTAAGGAAAAAATCATCTTTTACCTTTTAAAGAAAGAATTAACAAGAGCAACTACATATAAAAAAAAAGAAAAAATCTACACCTACGTAATGTTAATAAATGTTACAAGGTTAATTTTCAAAATTGATTAAACTAAGCTTTATTAATTCTTATCCTTAAAACTATATAGATAATTCCAACTAACACAACAAGACATATACAATCTTGTCATGACAATAGCATCTTGCACATTAAAGAAATGCACATACCGATAAACTAATAGAAGTTTCTTTTAAGAATACTGAGACTTTTGAATAAATAAAATCATAACGATTAAAGGTTTTTATTAATTGGTAAATTTGTGAGTTATTAATTGTTTACAAAAAGCGGGGGAACGCTTACAATTTGTAAACTTTGGTACAAATATATAATAATATTCTAATCAGATAAAAGATCGATTAACATTTATTAATACTAAAGAAAGATATACATATACATAAAATCACATCAACATACAGTCACCTTTACAATGTTTACAGGCAATACAGCACAATTCCTTAATACATTTTGAACATTTGAACATTGAAACAAAAAAACTGACTTTAACTTTTTTTCACATTTCAATACCCCCTCTTTTTACACCCTCCTCACTACATGTTTTATATTATTACTCCAACATACCCCTCTTTTTACGGACCCCCTGATGATTTTCATGAATCAAAAAACATTTCACTTCAACAAGGCACAAAAAAAGGCCACCTTAAAAGGTGACCTTTATATCAAATAATATTAACTCAGTAAAAGTTACTACATCAAAAAGCTTAACATGATACCTGCAGCTACAGCAGAACCAATAACACCAGAAACATTAGGTGCCATAGCATGCATCAACAAGTGGTTTGTCGGATCTGTTTTTAAACCTTCCACCTGAGCTACACGAGCTGAATCCGGCACAGCAGAAACACCTGCAGCACCAATTAATGGATTAATCTTATTCTCCTTCTTAAGGAACAGGTTCATAATTCGAGCAAATATTAAACCTCCTGCAGTTGCTATAATAAAAGATAGCGCACCTAAACCAAAGATCTTAATAGAATCTAAAGTAAGGAAAACGTCTGCCTGTGTTGAAGCACCTACTGTTACTCCCAAAAGAATAGTAATAATATTAATTAATGAATTTCTCGCAGTATCTGCTAATCTTTCAGTTACTCCAGATTCTTTTAGTAAGTTACCAAAGAATAACATACCTAATAATGGCAATGCTGAAGGAGAAATAAATGTTGTTAATAATAATCCAATTAATGGGAAAAGTATTTTTTCTGTTGTAGATACAGCTCTTGGCGGTTTCATTCTTATTGCCCTCTCTTTTTTAGGAACAAGAAGTCTCATTACCGGTGGCTGAATAACAGGAACTAATGCCATATACGAATATGCAGCAATAGCAATGGCACCCATTAAATGAGGAGCTAATTTAGAAGACAAGAAAATTGCAGTAGGACCATCAGCACCACCAATAATCGCGATTGCACCAGCTTCTTTAGGAAGGAAACCTAAAGCAGAAGCACCTAAAAATGTTCCAAAAATACCTATCTGAGCAGCAGCCCCTAGAATCATTAACTTTGGATTTGAGATTAATGAAGAAAAATCAGTCATTGCACCAATACCCAAAAAGATTAATGGAGGGTAAACTCCTTGCTTAACTCCAAAATATAAGTAATTTAATACAGAACCTTCTTCATAAAGACCAATCTTATATCCTGCTAAAAAAGGAACATTTCCTAAAATAACACCGGTTCCGATAGGAATTAACAACAATGGTTCATAATCATATTTGATTGCAAGAAAAATAAAGAATAATCCAACAGCAATCATTATCACGTGCGTATACTGCACATTAGCAAATCCGGTAAACTGCCATAAGGAAGTCAACCCTTGTAATATTCCGCCATCTGCAGAAGCAGTAGCAGAACTTACAGCAGCACTAATATCTGTTCCAAAAGCAACCTGAAAGCAGAATAAAATTGCTACAGCAAAATAAAACGTAACTAATTTCCTCATGCTATTCAAATTCTATTAAAATATCGTTTTGTAGAACTGCATCACCAACTGCTACTTTAATGTTTTTAACAACAGCATCTTTCTCTGCTAACACATTATTCTCCATTTTCATGGCTTCCATAATAAGTAATACATCTCCTTTTTTCACTGTATCACCAACAGCTACATTTAATTTGAAGATATTACCCGGAAGTGGAGCTTTAATAGCTCCAGCACCTGTTGCCTTATTAGGGACAGCACCTTCGCCTGGCTTACGCTCAACTTCTTTACGAACTAATTTTGGAGTTTTTGTCTTTTTAACCTCCTGGTGAATTTCAACTTCATAAGCTGTTCCATTCACAACTATTGTAGCTAAAGAATCTTCAAAATCCTTTACTTCTACATTATATTTATTACCATTTACGGTAAAATCAAACTTTTTCATCTCTAAATATTATTTACGATTATTTTGGAAATCCCATATTATTCATACCATAAAGCTTAGAACTCCATGGGGAATAACGCTTGCGAACTTGCTTAATAGTAATTACATTACTTTCATCATCATGATTTTCATTTAAATACATGTATAAAGCAGCTGCAATCACAGCATTGGTTTCACCGGATATTTCCAGTTGATCGTCAGTAACTCCAGTCTTTCCTTTTTCTTTAAGGTTTCTTCTAATAACCCAATGAACAATCTTTGGCACCGTTAAAAATATCCCTACTAAAAAAAGTAAAGCTGCAAAAACAATCACCCAACCAAGTATGGTAATTGTCCATGTTGTTGAATCAACAATTAAAAAATTCATTCTTACTAATTTTAGTTATTACAATGGAATATTTCCGTGCTTTTTCGGAGGTAAACTTAATTTTTTAGTTTGAAGACCTTGTAAACCTCTGATAATTCTGAAACGAGAATTTCTTGGTTCAATAACATCATCAATATAACCGTAAGATGCAGCCTGATATGGATTTGCAAATTTCTCAACATATTCAGCTTCTTTATCAGCAGCATATTTTGCTTTTTCTGCAGGATCTTCAATCTTAGACATTGCTCTACCTTCAAGAACTTCAATAGCCCCTTTAGCACCCATTACTGCAATCTCAGCAGATGGCCATGCATAATTTAAATCACCTCTAAGCTGCTTACAACTCATCACATCATGAGCACCACCATATGATTTACGTAATGTTACAGTAATCTTAGGAACAGTAGCCTCACCATAAGCAAACATTAACTTAGCTCCATGAGTGATAATACCAGCATACTCTTGTCCACTACCAGGTAAGAATCCAGGAACGTCAACTAAAGTAAGAATAGGAATATTAAATGCATCACAGAAACGAACAAAACGAGCTGCTTTTCTTGAAGCATCACAATCTAACACCCCGGCAAGGAAACTTGGCTGGTTAGCAACCACACCTACTGATTGACCTCCCATGCGGCAGAATCCAACAATAATATTTTTAGCATAGTTACGGTGAACTTCTAAAAACTCATTATGGTCAGCCATAGCATAGATAACCTCTTTCATATCGTAAGGTTGATTTGGATTGTCAGGAATAATAGTATTCAAAACATCATCCATACGATCAATAGGATCAGTAGCTTCTAATATAGGAGCTTCCTCTAAATTATTTTGTGGTAAATAAGATAAAAGCTTTCTGATCAACATGATTCCTTCCTCTTCGTTTTCTAACATAAAGTGAGAAACACCTGATTTAGAAGCGTGTACAGAAGCACCACCAAGATCCTCAGTAGTAATATCTTCACCAGTTACTGTTTTAACAACTTTAGGTCCGGTTACGAACATATAACTGGAATTTTCAGTCATCATGATAAAGTCAGTTAATGCTGGAGAATATACAGCACCACCGGCACAAGGACCAAAAATTGCAGAAATCTGAGGAATTACACCTGAAGCCTCAATATTACGTTGGAAAATCTCAGCATAACCAGCTAAAGAAGTAACACCTTCCTGAATACGAGCACCACCACTATCATTGATTCCAATAACAGGAGCACCCACTTTCATAGCCATATCCATTACTTTACAGATTTTTTGTGCGAAAGTCTCCGATAAAGATCCTCCTAAAACTGTAAAGTCCTGAGCAAATAAAAATACTACTCTTCCGTCGATAGTACCCTGACCAGTAACAACACCATCACCTAAAAATTTTGTTTTCTCCATACCGAAGTTAACACAACGGTGAGTAACAAACATATCAAACTCTTCAAAACTACCATCATCAACAAGCATTTCAATACGCTCGCGTGCAGTCATTTTCCCTTTTGCATGTTGGCTATCAATTCTCTTCTGACCACCACCTAATTTTGCTTCTGTACGAAGGTCAATTAGTTTTTTAATTTTATCTTGATTAGACATTGAATCTTATTATAAATGATTTAATTATTTAGAAGGATCTTCACACAATTCTGTTAGAACACCAAATGTTGATTTTGGATGTAAGAAACCAATATTTAAACCTTCAGCTCCTTTACGAGGAGTTTTATCAATTACTTGTACACCTGCTTCTTGAATTGAAACTAATTTTTCAGCTAAGTTTTCTACTGCAAATGCAACGTGATGAACTCCTTCACCCTTCTTTTCAATAAACTTACCTACTGGTCCTTCCGGATCTGTAGACTCTAACAATTCTATTTTAGTTTGTCCTACCATGAAAAAAGCAGTTTTAACTTTTTGCTCTGGTACTTCTTCAATAGCATAACATTCTAAACCGAATGCTTTTTCGTAAAACGGAATTGCTGCGTCTAAACTTTTTACTGCAATACCAATGTGCTCAATGTGCGATGGCTTCATATTAATTAAATTTTATGTGTTATATATTATTAATTTTATTCATCAGGAAAAAGACCATTCTCGTGACAGTAATTTTCATGACAACATTGTATTTTTACTAATTCAATTTCATGCTTTATAAAATTGAGCTACAAAATTATAATTTAATATTACCTGAGCCTTAAAATATCAATAAAAAAAAGATTGTTTTACAACATACGTAATCAAAGTAAAATGTTTAAATATCAATATGTTATAAAACACACCTCAATTTAAAATTCATCAAAAATACATTAAAGAAATAATTCTTTAATACCTTATTTTCAAGCAAATACATCACAAAATACCTAATTATAAAAAACACTTTTTTAGTCGTTATTTATAAGAAAACAATGCCTTTAAATATCACTTTAAAACATTTTAACGTAAATTATTTATATTTTAAAACAAAACCCTATCGTTTAGATAACATTCCCTGTCAAACATCAGTATAATTCTTGGTACGTATATTTAAATTTGTGCACAAGTAAATTTAATATATCACCTATGATTCGAAAAACCTTATTAATTACCATCAATGCCCTTCTAATATTAGGGGCTTGTACAACGAAACACAAAATGGAAACAAATCCTTTATTAGAGGAATATAATACTCCTTATAAAATTGCACCATTTGAGGCAATAAAAGACAAACACTACATGCCAGCCTTTATTAAGGGTATGGAAGAACAAAATGAAAATATAAAAGCTATTGTAGAAAATTCAGAAGCTCCCTCCTTTAAAAATACAATTGAGGCTCTTGAATACAGCGATGTTCTTTTAACAAAAGTATCTAATGTATTTTACAATCTAATAGGATCCAATACAAACGACAGCCTTAAAGCCATAGCTAAAGAAATTGCCCCTTTATTGTCAAAACACAATGATGCTATATATTTAAATCAGGATTTGTTTAAAAGAATTAAGACAGTATATGATCAAAAGGATGAACTATCTCTTTCTGTTGAAGAAAAGAAATTGCTAACAGAAACCTATGAGGGTTTTGCAAGAGGTGGCGCAAATCTTCCGGAAGAAGCAAAAGCAGAGTTTAGTAAAATAAATGGTGAGTTAGCTGTTCTTACACTTCAATTTGGGGATAATGTTTTAAACGAAACAAATGACTACACTATGGTAGTCGATGACGAAAGTGACTTAAAAGGATTACCTCAAACATCCATTGATGCTGCAGCTCAACTTGCTAAATCAAAAGGACAAGAAGGCAAATGGATATTTACAATACACAAACCTAGCATGATCCCTTTTTTGCAATATGCTGAAAACAGAGGTCTCAGAGAAAAAATATTTAAAGCATATATTAATACAGGTGACAACAACAACGAATTTGACAACAAAGAAATCATCCGACAAATTGTAGATCTTCGAATTAAAAGGGCTAAACTTTTGGGGTATGACAACCACGCATCTTTTATTTTAGAAAGAAACATGGCCAAGACTCCCGAGGCTGTAAATGCAAAACTTGAAAGCTTAATGACAAAGGCGCAAATTGTGGCAAAAAAAGAAGCCAAAGATATGCAACAGATCATTAATGAAGAAGAAGGAAACTTTAAACTAGAACCTTGGGACTGGTGGTATTATGCAGAAAAAGTTAAAAAGAAGAAGTACAATCTTGAAGAAAGCGAAATAAGACCATACTTTGAACTTAAAAATGTAATTGAGGGAGCATTATACACTGCAAATCAACTTTATGGCTTACAGTTTATAAAAAATGAAAAACTACCATTACCACATCCTGATGCCATTCCTTTTGAGGTAAAAGAAGCTGACGGATCACATCTTGGTGTTTTATATATGGATTTTCATCCAAGAGAAAGCAAAAGAGGGGGTGCATGGATGAATTCATTCAGAAAAGAGCAAAAAGTAAATGGTGAAAAAATTACGCCTATAATAACAATGGTATGTAATTTTACCGCACCAACAGAATCAACACCTTCTTTACTAAGCCTGGATGAAGTTGAAACACTATTCCACGAATTTGGACACAGTCTTCATGGCCTATTATCTAATTGCACATACAGAAGTCTATCCGGAACAAGTGTACCTCGTGATTTTGTAGAGCTACCTTCGCAAGTGATGGAACACTGGTCAACTCACCCGGAATTGTTAAAGTATTATGCAAAACACTACAAAACCGGGGAGATAATTCCAGACGAACTTATTGAAAAAATAGAAAACAGCAGTAAGTTCAATCAGGGATTTGCTACTACTGAATATTTAGCTGCTGCTATTTTAGATATGGATTACCATACATTAACTTCTCCAATTGAAGGAGACATTAACGAATTTGAAAAAGCAAGCGTTAGCAAAATGAAGTTAATTCCTGAGATTGTTTCTCGTTACAGAAGCACTTATTTCCGTCATATTTTTGCCGGAGGATATTCTGCTGGTTACTATGCTTACATTTGGGCTGCAATCCTCGACTCTGATGCCTTTGACTCTTTTGAAGAGAATGGTATATTCGATAAAGAGACAGCTACAAAATTCCGCAAAAACATTTTAGAAAAAGGTGGCACCGAAGATGCCATGGAAATGTACATCAACTTTAAAGGAAGTGAACCTAACGAAAATGCACTATTAGAAGACAGAGGTCTTATTTAATAACATAAAAAACTCATAGTCACAATGTGGCTATGAGTTAACTTAAAATCTACCAATCTAACTTATTTCGAAAGCTTTTCAGCCAACAAACTTTCAAGTGTTACTATATCTTTTGCAAAACCTCTGATTCCCTCAGCCAATTTCTCTGTAGCCACAACGTCTTCATTCATCAACCATCTGAATTCACTTTCTGACAGAGTCACTTTCTCTATATCTTTATTAACAGAATCTTTAGCATTAAGTTTTAATGGAACTTCATCTGTATTATTCTCTAATTCTGCTAACAACGCAGGCGATATCGTCAATAAATCACAGCCTGCCAGTTCTATTATTTCTCCAATATTTCTAAAACTGGCTCCCATAACTTCTGTTTTATACCCAAACTTTTTATAGTAATCAAAAATCTCTGCTACAGAAAGCACTCCAGGATCTTCTACTGCAGGTATATGATCTACTCCCCTGTTCTTTTTATGCCAATCATAAATACGGCCAACAAATGGCGATATTAATTGCACCTCTGCTTCTGCACAAGCTATTGCCTGAGCCTTACTAAACAGCAAGGTCAGATTACAATGTATTCCTTCTTTTTCAAGAATTTCAGCAGCTTTAATACCTTCCCAGGTCGAAGCAATCTTTATCAATATCTTTTCTCTTGGAATATCATTATCTTCATAAAGCTTAATAATCTCTTTTGCCTTATTAACTGTAGCTTCGGTATCAAAACTTAAACGGGAATCTACTTCTGAAGATACTCTTCCCGGCACTATTTTTAATATTTGCAATCCAAAATTTACAACAACCTTATCTAATGCTATTTTAACCTGATCTTTGAGTGTTTTACCCTTTCCTTTGGCATAAACAACAGCCTCATCAATAAGATAATTATATACAGGATTTGTAACTGCCTTTAATATTAATGAAGGATTTGTAGTAGCATCTCTGGGTTTAAAATCTTTCATAGATTCAAAATCGCCTGTATCTGCAACAACTATGGTATATTTTTTTAATTGTTCTAGAGCGTTCATAATTCATCATTTTAATTTCTTGAACATATCTAATCGCAACCAGAAATTGCAAGATTAAATATCATACCCTATAACAAATTACCTCTGTTTATGTTGAATTACTCATTATTATATAGATACATTCTAAATATTTAACACTTCTGTTCAAATCTTACTATCATAAAACGATTTGTTTTAAATTTGGTACTTAGAAAATAATTAAAACAATATACCATGTTAAAGAAAGCTGTCGAAGAAATTTTAGTAAATCAAATTGTAAAAGAAGCTTACTCTTCAAATCTATATTTGTCAATGGCTTCTTGGGCTGAGACAAACGGTCTTGGAGGAGTTTCTGAATGGATGTACGCACAAGCTGAAGAAGAAAAACTTCATATGCTTAAGTTTATGAAGTATATCAACGAAAGAGGTGGAAAAGCAATTATCCCTGCAGTAGAACAACCACCTGTTGATTTTGAAAACGTAAAAGATTTATTTGAAAAAACATTAGAGCACGAGCAGTTTATTACTGAAAGCATCAACGAAATCGTTGCTGTATGTTTAGAAGAAAAAGATTTTACTACACAAAACTGGATCCAATGGTTTATAACTGAGCAAATTGAAGAAGAAGCATCTGTTTCTGCAATTATTGATAAACTTACGTTATTAGACGGACATAATTTATATATGTTCGATAGAGACGTTGCCGGTATGAGAGGAAGCGTTCCTGCTAGTCAACAGTAATTAAACTAAGCTATCTACCTTAAAAGTAGAAGTAGTTAAAGCATATATTAAAGCTGGAAGTGATTAATTCACTCCGGCTTTTTTTATTTTTACTGGCAAAAGCCGTATTTTTGCCCCCTCAAAACAAATAGAAAGACATCAATATCATTTAAACCTGCATTTCTATGATTTAAAAGATGCCTCTCCCATTAAATCGTATTAGATGAAGAAAATTATTAATCCTTTTGTAGAAAGCAAAAAGCATGATTATAAATGTTTTGGTTGCTCCCCTTTAAATGACAATGGTTTAAAACTGGAATTTTGGGATAATGGAGAAGAAATCATTTGCAAATGGATTCCTTATAAGCACATGGAAGGCTACTCAAAAATTTTACATGGTGGAATTCAGGCATTGATATTAGATGAAATTGCCAGCTGGACAGTATATACCAAATGTGAAACTGCTGGTGTTACTGCAAATATTGATGTTAAATACAAACACCCTTTAGAAATTACAGATCAGGAAATTATTGTAAAGGCTAAAGTTGAAACTATTAATAAAAAATTAGCTACTATCAATGCATCCATAGAAAATCACGAAGGAAAATTATGCGCTCAAGGCTTGGTTACATATTTCATTTTTCCGAAAGAACTTGCCAAAGAAAAATATAATTATCCGGGAATTGAAGCCTTTTACGAATAGCATTTCAAGCATATTATTACAGAGCAAATACAATGAGCTTAAAGAAACGAATTAAACAAAACATTCCGGAAGGATTTATTCCTTCCTTGATATATCTGGGTAAATGGATTTTACTTTGTGCTGTAGTTGGTTTATTGGCAGGATCAGCATCCGCTATTTTCCTTATTTCACTTGAGTGGGCAACAAATCTCAGAGAAAATAACCTATGGATTATTTCTTTACTACCTGTTGGTGGTCTTATAATAGGTTTAACTTATCATTATTTTGGTCAAAGTGTTGTAAAAGGGAATAATCAAATCCTTGAAGAATTTCATAGTCCAAAAAAAATTATTCCATTAAAAATGGCACCTCTGGTTTTACTTAGTACCGTAGTAACTCACTTATTTGGAGGCTCAGCCGGAAGAGAAGGTACGGCAATACAAATGGGAGGAGCAATTGCGGATCAGTTTACCAAGATTTTTAAATTAAAAGAAATAGACCGAAAGATATTACTGGTAACAGGTGTTAGTGCCGGGTTTGCATCAATTTTTGGAACGCCTTTAGCCGGGGCTATTTTTGCACTTGAAGTATTTGTTGTCGGCAGAATGCGTTACGATGCCATCATTCCCAGCTTCCTTGCTGCAATTTTTGCAAACGAAGCAGCTCACTTGTGGCCAATTCATCACACACATTATGCTATACCAATGGTTCCTGATTTATGGGCTCCAGAATTACTTTGGGCAATATTGGCGGGCATATGCTTTGGATTTGGAGGCATGTTGTTTTCTAACGCCACACATTACTGGGGAAACTTCTTTAAGAAAACAATTAAATACCCACCTCTACGACCGGTGGTTGGTGGAGTTGTAATTGCCGCTACCATTTGGATAATAGGAACGACACGCTGGATTGGATTAGGAGTACCTGTTATTGTTGAATCATTTGAACAACAACTTCCTTTTAGTGATTTTATTTTAAAAATCTTATTTACATCCTTTACCTTAGGAGCTGGTTTTAAAGGAGGAGAAGTAACACCATTATTTTTCACAGGTGCAACACTTGGAAGTGCGCTTTCTTTATTCATTCCCCTTCCGGTAGCATTATTAGCAGGAATGGGATTTGTTGCTGTATTTGCAGGAGCTACAAATACTCCAATTGCATGTACCTTAATGGGAATAGAATTATTTGGTGCCGATTCTGGCGTTTTTATTGGGATAGCCTGTGCCACAGCTTATTTATTTTCAGGCCATACAGGTATCTATGGAGAACAAATTATTGGTAGTCCAAAAAACTTTTTATTCGGTTCACATAAAGGAAAAAAACTAAATCAATTATAAAACTACATCGATTTATTTGACAAGTTATTGAGTCATCATAAAAAAAGCAGTGATAACAATTTATTATCACTGCTTTATGTTTTATTGCTCAACATAATTCATTTTTTTGCTATTTATTATCTGACATTATTTAAAGGCGTATGTAGTCGAACTGGTATTTAAAAATGAATCTACATCAAACATCCATTCTTCCAATGCTAATTCCGGTTCATTAATCTCTAAAAATGAATCTACATCTGTCATCCATGCTTCAATATCCAAGTCTTCTTCAACAAATGTATCAACGTCCAACATCCAAGGTTCAATATCCATGAATGACTCATCCCATGTTAATTCGTTTATTGAATTATCTTTAAACTCTTCAGGGTTTAACATCCAATCTTGAATTTCTAATGGCTCCTCATCACTTTCCTGAGAAATATAATCAACAACAAAATCAAGATTTGTTGGTGTAGTTAATGTGTTAGTTTTTGATTCCAACAATTCGTATTCTCCTGCAATAACATTCGAAAAAGAAACTACCATAAAAGATACTAATACTAACATTAATCTAACTTTCCTTCTAATTACTAAATTTTTCATCGCTATGTATTTTAAATATTTATTATTAATTCTTAGACGATAAAATAATATCAACACCCTTGCCAAAAATCATTACACCCTATACCACTGACACTTACAAACCTCAACACCTAAAAAACCGCTTTTAAAATTGTTCGAATACTAAACAACACATGTTCGTATACGAACACAAATAAGACATTTTAGTATTTTAATTTCCTGCCAATAATTATTTATATTTATCAAGTTTTATAAAAACGGTTTAAATCATGGCAATAGCAAAAAAATTACTTCAGTTATTTCTTGTGGCACTAATCCTAATATCGTGTCAATCAAAATCAACAAATGACAGAAAGCTTATTTATATAGGAACCAATAATAATGATCCATCAAAGGGTATTGCTTATACCTTTTTCAATGAAGCAACAGGAGAACTTTCTCAGCCAACTTATACAGGAAATCTGGCAGGTGCTAATTTCTTCGATCCGGACAACATCAATAACAGACTGTTCTTTGTAGGAACTATCATTAATCCAATAGACTCTTCAGAAACACAAAGCGTCGTAACCTTCAATGTAGACAAAGAGTCTGGCAAACTTGAACAAATAGCTAATGAATTTGTGCACGGAGCCGGTCCTTGCTTTGTTGAATACAACAGAGAAAATAATAAAATTCTTGTTGCAAACTATTCCTCAGGAAACACAAGCTCTTTTGATTACATCAATAATAAAATAACAATAGATCGTACTCAGCAACATTACGAACATGGTCCAGACCAAGACAGACAAGAAGCACCACATGCTCACTCTATCAGAACAGAGCCAAACAGCAATATTGTTTATTCTGCAGATTTAGGTGCTGATAAAATTATGGTATATCAATTTGTAAATAGTGAATTACAGAAAATTGATTCTATAGCTTGTTTTCCAGGAGCAGGTCCACGTCATATAGACTTTTCACCCAAAGGTGATATCATGGCAGTTGTAAATGAATTAAACTGTACTGTAACAACCTATAAGAAGGATTCGTTAGGCATTTTCTCTGAAGAAATTAAAACGAGTCCAATGCTACCTGAAAACTTTGAAGGATTTGCAAAAGCAGCAGATATCCATTTCTCTCCAGATGGTAATTTCTTATATGCCTCAAACAGAGGATTTCATAGCATTGTAGTTTATAAAGTTAACGATGGCAATATCGAGTTAGTACAAACCTTTACTGAAAGTATAAACTGGCCTCGTAATTTTACTATTTCAAATGATGGAGACTTTGTTTTAGTTGCAAACAGAGATTCTAATAATATTTCCGTTTTAAAAAGAGACCAACAAACAGGAAAGCTTACTTTCTTAAATAACAATACGAATATTGAAAGTCCGGTGTGTGTAAGGTTTTTCTAATAAGTTCCAATTAACTAAACCTATAAAGATTTAGAAATTCATATGAAGCATTTTTTAAAATTCATCGGATATTTTATCCTCGGACTAATCATAGTTATTACAGGCGTCTTTATATATTTCAATTTTGGAACAAAAGATAAATTGCAGCCCATATCAATTGTTCCCGACAATGCCTTAGTGATATTAGAAACGGATAATCTATCTGAATCAATGCTGGAAATAACAAATACCAATTATTGGAAATCTGTTATCGAAAGCGATGTTCTTAGCGAATTTAAAGATGCTCTTAATACATATGAACATTCTGTTGAAAACAATAAATGGCTAAAACCTATTTTAAAAAAACAGAACCTTACTTTTTCATTACACGCTATTCATAAAAATAAGTTAGACTATCTGATTGTAACAGATATTAAAAAATACGGAAAATTGGATTTAATACCTAAATTAACATCATTACTCAAGATTCCGGTTAAGAAAAGCACCATTGATTCAAGTCAAATATATTCTGTTTATTTAAAAGAGTATGATCTAAACCTTCATTTGGCTACAGTTAATAATTTGATGTTATGTAGTTCATCATACCAATTAGTTGAACAAACCATACATAAAGAAAACACTTTATCTCAAGGTCAAATAAATAAGAGAAATCAAGTATTCAACAGTTTCCAGTCAGACTTGTTTAATATTTACACAAACAACAACCTTCTTCAGTATTACTTTGCCCAATACTCTTCCTCTTTTTATAAGGGGTTAGCTTTTTCTGCACTGGCAGCTAATTTTTCAGACGAATCATTTACTCTGGAAGGATATACAAGTACCTACGACAGCATAGCATCACCTTTTACTTCATTAAGAAACACCAGTGCCAATAAAAGAAATGCAGAGCAAGTAATACCTTCAAATATATCATGGTATTTAAACTTTAACATTGATGATTTTACATCCTTTTATAACAACTTCTTAACTGAATACTCAAATATTGATCCCATTGGATACCAAACCTATTCGGTAGGTATAGGCCTTACCCAATCATACATGGGTATTGATATCAACCAAAACATATTATCCTGGATATCAGGAGAAATTGCAATAGCACAATTTAAACCCCTGCCCAATACTCATAAGGATGATTTTTTAGTGGCTGTCAAGGCTAATGATATTACAAATGCCCAGGAAAATCTTTCTGAGATTACAAAAAAAATTAAGAATAGAACTTCGTTTAGATACGAACACACAAAGTACAAAAATTACGACATCAATTATCTAAACATCAAGGGCTTCTTTAAGATATTTATGGGAGGTTTTTTATACGACAGATCTAAACCTTATTATACAGTAATAGATGACTTTATTCTATTCAGCAACTCCTCTGACATATTAGAACTTTGTATAGATAACTATCTGGTTGGAAACACATTAAACAGAAACAAGGACTTCCAATCATTTATGGATAATTTTAATTCAAAATGTCAGCTTACCTCCTTTGTTAATATGCCTTATTTGTACGACAGGTTATACTATTTTGGAAACAGTAAGGATAAAGAGGAAGTGAAAAAGTACAGGAAGATTATTCAAAATATGGGTTGGATTGGCTTTCAGCTATCACCAGAGGATGATCTTTTAAAAACAAAAGTTTATGCTCAGTCAACAGAAAGTCCTACAGAAGATTACAAAATAGAGTTAGACTTATATTCCGCCGAAGATTTATATCTGGATGAATTCGAAAAGCTGGATTTTAAAATAGAATTAAATGAGGAATATAATTCATATGATGGCAATCTATCCTACTACATAACACACCCGGAAAAGGTTCAGGACAGTGTTTTAATTTATGAAGGAAATTTAAACGAAGGTGTTATAGAAGGCATGTGGAGAAGCTATTATATATCAGGCAATATCAAATCGACTGTAAATTATAACGATAGCTTAGTTAATGGTACTGCTGTATTTTATTACGATAACGAGAAGCACATTATTCGTTCTGAAATAGATTTTAATGACGATAAAATTGATGGCTTATATAAGGAGTTTTATACCAATGGAAATATTAAGGCATCCATTGAATTCAAAGACGGTATAAGATGGGGGGATATAATATATTACTATCGTAATGGACAAATAAAAACGGAAGGTCAGTTTAAAAACGGCAAGAAATCCGGAAAATGGAGATATTACTCAAAATCCGGAGAAATAATCAACAAAGAAAACTGGTAATTATGGAACAATCGAACTTTTTAAATTGGATGCTTCTTGCATTTGGCACTTTAATATTTGTGGCTGCAGTTTTTAACTGGCAATATTTCTTTAAACAAAGAAAAGCCCAAATGCTCATTAAACTAATTGGAATAATACCTACCAGAGTTTTATACGCGGTCCTTGGACTTTTATTTGCTTTAATTGGAGCAAATTATTTATTCACTCTTGGAATTTTTAGTTTCTGATTCGCCAAAATAATCTTCTACTAACCAATTTTGTATAAAATTTTTATCAGTGAATAATTTCACCACAAATTCCTCAATGGTATATTCCTCCATCTTTCGTCCTTTACCATTCAAGTAACCAACGAATCCTTCATTCATATATCGGCCTGCTCTCAAAACAAAGTCATATAAAGCCACAATAATTGAGGAATCGCCTGGTGAATCGTATTTCTTTTTACATGAATTTCTATCCGAAGACAAGTAGATCCGGCATGCCATTGGCCTAACCGAATAAATAGAACAACTTCCATTTTCCAAGAAAGGACAAGCCGCTCTAATATTTTGTTTTTTTTCTTCCTCCAGGCCTTTGGTTAATTTATACTTTGATTGAGCATTAGAAAATATTTTGGCCCGTTGCTTATCATCAAAAGCCTGATGGATAAACTCAAAAATTAATATAGCCTCCTGAGTGGTCATATATACAGGTTGATAGCAACACCAGCTACAACCATTTTCACATTGAATTGGATTCCCTTCCTGATGAGTTCTTAAGGCAAAGGATTGAGTTAATTGACTAATTGCTGAATATTGCAATTGCATACCTTTAAAAAGAGGAGTCAAACTTTTAAAATCAGTAACTTCATTTGAAGCTATTGTATACCCATCTTTATAAAACGACAGGTTCATTTCCTTGTTCTTCTTCTCTTCTTGTTCTTTATTGCTCATCATATATAAATTATAAAATGCGAAAATAGTTCTTTTTAAATTATTTGCAGATACCCTATATCAAATTAAAAGTACTTTCATTAGATTATTCTCTCTTAAAAATCAAAGCAGAATTTTAATTACTACTAACCATCATATTTATATTGTTTATCATAAAATAAATTTATATTTTTGACACATTGTCTAATCCTCCTATTTTAAATGAGATATCATTCATTTTTATCAAAAGAAGATGCTGCTTGGGGAGAGCAGGAAGTAATAAGATTTCGTTGGGTATTAATAGCCGCAATTATTGTTTTAATAGGCTATATATTTCTTTCCGGAAATACTCACAGGGGTTTTATTTCGCTGTCACTTGCATTGGTTTATATCTTCTACAATTCTATTATCAACCTTCTTCTTAAAAAATTTGATAATGCTACATGGATTAGATATGTTTCATCAACAATAGATGTTACAATTCTATCTGCGCATATATTCAACTATTCATACTTTTTTAAACCCATTGCAGTTTCTACGGCCCCATCACTTTTTTTGTATGCCATTTTAATAATGCTTTCGGTTTTAAGATATGATGGAAGATTAGTAATATTTACAACGATATATATAGTTATTTGCTCTAATATCATCTACTTTTTAAGATATCCGGATATTGATCCATATCTTTTTACACAGGTAGCATCTGCAGGACCGGAAGGTGCAATTTACAGAAGTGTGTATTTTTTATTAATGGGTTATTTCATGTTTAGTATTCCTAAAATGATAAACCGATTGGTTGAAAAACAAAATGCGGCAAATAATGAAAGACGGGAAGTGGAGATTAAACTCGCTCTGGAAACTCAAAAAAAGGATATGGCAATGCAAAGCCTGATTATTGAGCAACAATTAAGCGAACAACTAAACGAACAAAAAGAAGTAATTCAGGAACAAAACCATAGTCTTGAAAAATTAATTACTACTAAAAATAAACTATTCTCTATCATTGGTCATGATTTACGTTCTCCATTATGCGTTCAGAGTTCTTTAACAGAGTACTTGATACATGACTTTAACGATTTAGATAAAGAAAATATTCTAGAAAGTATTTACGCAATTAATAAAACTGCGAATAACGCCTTAAATATGCTTTCGAATTTAATGGACTGGAGCAAAACGCAAAACAACATGCTTGATCCAATTCCTGTAAGCGTAAATGTAAAACAAAAAATTACAGATGTAATTGATCTTCAATCAGAGGCATGGAGAGCAAAAAAAATAAACATTGATATTAACTGTGATAAACAGCTATGCTTATTTGCTGATGAACAGATGACTGAGACCATATTAAGAAATCTATTGTCAAACGCAATTAAGTTCACGCCTTTAAATGGAGCAGTTCAGTTTAAGGCCTTTAAAAATGACAATAACTGTACTATTGAAATTGAAGACACAGGGGTTGGAATGTCAGAAAGTCAGATTAACAAACTATTTAATTCTAGTATTACAACTTCATCTTTAGGTACAAATAATGAAAAAGGAACAGGATTAGGTCTATTCTTATGCAAAGAAATGATTGATATTAATAAGGGAACAATCATTGTAGAAAGTGAACAAAACAAAGGAAGTAAATTTAGTATTTCACTTCCTCTGGCTAATTAACCAATTACACTTTCAGTATTGGTTAGCACACCAATTTTGACTCTCTTTAGTAGGCTTTTCTTCATGAATAATACTATCCAGAAATTTACCAAACATTAATTGGTCTCTACTTTCAAGAGCTTCATTGTAATCTTTTATTGCTTTTTGCAACTGAGCAAATAATAATTTTGCCTCTGTCGATGTAAAATCATTAATGCCGGCATGCTTTATATTCTGATAAGTATAAAACTTTCCAGTAATATCATTTAACTGATTTAACAAAGCATCTCTCTTATTTATAATCAATTGAAAGTTTCTTGCCCACTTTTCCATCGCTAATTATATTTAAAATTTCATTATCAATTTACAAATATCTTTATTTAAACAAAAGAGTATAAAAAGAAAAAATCAAGAAAGATTAAGAATAATTAATACGACCAATTTATTCAACAATTATAGATTGATATTTTATTAAGCTGCTAATTAGAACTATCTTTGGCACCACAAACACAATTTATACAAAATGAAATTTGAAGATTATTCCATTTCAAACGAAATTAAAAAGAGTTTAGCTAAATTAAACTTCAAAAGACCTACTGATATACAGTTTAAATCAATACCTCCAATATTGAAAGGCGAGGATGTTTTGGCTATTGCTCAAACCGGAACTGGAAAAACCGCAGCATTTGCAATTCCGGTTATTCATACTCTTCACACTAAAAAAATCAGAAGAAGAAGCGATGGAATAAAATGTTTAATAATGGTTCCAACACGTGAATTAGCGATTCAAATTAACCAGGTGTTTGAATCTATTGGGAAACATACTTCAATTAAGTCATTTTGTGTTTTTGGAGGAGTAGAAGAAGGTCCTCAGATTGCTAAGCTTGAAAAAGGTATTGATATTTTAATAGCAACACCCGGAAGAATGTTTGATCTGGCCAGTAGAGGATTCATCAAATTAAACAGGGTTGAAGTACTTATTTTAGATGAAGCCGATCATATGTTAGATCTTGGCTTCATTAAAGATATTAATGATGTATTAAAGTATTTACCTAAAAAAAGGCAAACACTTTTCTTCTCAGCCACAATTAACGAAACCATAAAAAAACTAGCATACTCCTTAGTTAGTAACGCTATCCGTATTCAAATATCGCCTAAAGATCCGGTTGCCCGAAATATTGATCACTCGGTTACTTTTATAAACATGGATGACAAGAGATTTTTTCTGGAGAGATTAATCAAGGAAAATCCGGATAAAAAAATCCTTGTTTTTGTTAGAACAAAAGTCAGGGCAGAAAGAGTGCAAAAAGCAATGGAAAGAATGCAAATAGAAGCCCAGTTTATTCATGGAGGAAGAGAACAGGACGAGAGAAAAAAAGTATTGGATCTATTTCGTAAAGGAGAAATTAAAATACTTATTGCAACAGATGTAAGTGCACGTGGAATTGACATACCTGGAGTTGAATATGTAGTTAATTATGATTTACCGGAACTTTCTGAGAATTATGTACACAGAGTAGGACGTACAGGACGAGGCAAAGAAAAAGGAAATGCCGTATCGTTTTGCAGCGAAGAGGAGAAACCGATATTGGAAGAGATTGAAAGCTTCCTTGGAAAATCGATAAAACGACTGGAAATCGACAGAGAAGATTATTCTCAAACAATTGATTTTTCTGCAGAAAGTCATGCTGATTGGAAAACTCTAATCAATGATCATGACGAACTAACTACAAAAGGAAAAAAGAAACCAAAAAGAAAAAAATAGAAATTGAAATATATAAATTAAAAGCAGCTGTTAAAGCTGCTTTTTTTATGCCGTATTTTTTTGAACTAATATATTTAATAACAAATCATCAGTACTAAGGCATGCCTCAATAATCTTATTTTTTTCATCTATTTATTATATTTGTTGTATTCCCTTAATCACACAAAAATTTCTATGATCAAGAAAATATTTCTGCTTTTAATATTGATAATATCTGCCTGTAACTCTTATTCCAATAGTTACTCACCTTTAGCTATCAATTATAAACGATCAGAATACAACGCATTAAGTCAGAACTGGGCTGTTGCTTTTGATAATAATGGGATTGCCTACTTTGGAAACTCAGGAGGTTTGCTTGAATTTGACGGTAAAGAATGGAAATTACATCAACACGTGTCAAAATCTGCAATTAGATCGTTGTATTTTGATAAAAAAACCAATCGCCTGTATTCGGGCTGTTTTGAAGATTTTGGATATTGGGAACGCAACCAGTATGGAGAACTTATATATACCTCATTGACATCCAATTTAGATTATACCTTTTCAGAAGAAAGGATTTGGTCTATTAAGCCTTATAAAGATGAAATCTTGTTCCAATCATTTTCAGCCTTATTCTCTTACAATACCGTTACAAAAATCGTAAAATCTATCCCACTTGATGGGGAAATAATGTTTTTAAATTCTATTAATGAAGATGTATTCCTACAATTTTTTGTAAATGATAAAAAATCCGGAATTGCAAAATATGATGAAGGTAAGTTATCCATTATAAATAATAGCCTACTGGCACAAAATGGAACTTTTCGTTGTTTTACACTTTTTAATAACGAAATAATTTTAGGTGATGGAAAAAGTGGACTATACATATTAAAAAATAACGAAATTAATTTTTGGGAATGTCAGGCAAATCAATATCTCCCTTCAACGGATGTAAATTGTGCAGTACAAATTGATTCTTCAAGACTTGCTATTGGTACACTTCAAAATGGTGTTTTTATTATTAATAACAAAGGTGAGATTTTGAATCATTTTAACAGACAATCAAAGCTTGAAAATAATACGGTGCTTGGTATTGGTATTGATCACGAAAAAAACCTTTGGCTTGCAATGGATAATGGTATTACCTTTCTGGATCTTCATCCATCAGTTGAATATAAAATTGATCTTGAAAACGCTCCTTCTGCAATCTATTCTGTAATAAAGCATAAAGGATATCTATATATTGGAACAAACAACGGAGTGTTATATTCAAAATTTGATAAGTCCTTAACAGATCTGGATTTTACAGATTTAAAACCATTACCGGGTATCCCTGGGCATATATGGAAACTAGACCTTCTGAACAACGAGTTATTATGTAGCAGCAATGATGGCATCTATTCTATAGACAAAGAAAACATAACTCCATTATCAAAAACATCAGGAAGTACTGATTTCATAACCTTTCATACAAATTCTGATGACTGGCTATTAGAATCAACCTACAACAACATAAGAGTTAGCAAAAGAGTCAATAATAAATGGCAATTTTCGCACCATGTAGAAGGATTTTATGCTTCATGCCGATTTATTGAAATGGATCATACAGGATACCTTTGGCTAAGTCATGAAATTAAAGGATTAACAAGATTAAAACTGTCAGAGGATTTAAAAAAAGTTATTGCCAGAAAAGAATTTGGCACCTCATCTGGATTACCGACTAATTTTGGATTAAACGTATTTAAATTCTCCAATCAGGTAATTGTAACTACAGGTGACGAAATTTACACCTTTGATTATCTCAATGAAAAAATGGTTCCTTATCAAAAGCTGAATGGTTCTTTAGGTAGGTTTAAAAAAGCAGTTCGGATTGTTAATGTTGACAATCAACACTTTTGGGCCATAACTAAGAATGAGGCTGCGTACATAGAAAATAATTTAGACTCAATTACCATTAAACAAATACTTACTTTAAACGAACCGTATTCATTCCCTGACAAGTATCAAAATATTTCCATAACAGATAACAACAGTGTTCTTTGTTTAGAAAATGGTGTCGCCATAATTCCCAATGATGGTATCGAGCAATCTGAACAGTTGCCTTTATCTATATCATCAGTAAGTAATGAAATTGCCGGTACAAGTGAAAGTAGCAATAAGCTACCCTTAAATACCACCGCCCCAATTCAAGTAAAGAATAAATACAATTCATTTATATTTTGTGTTAAGACGGTAAATTTCGGACCTAATAAAATCAATTATCAGTACCGAATTAAAAACTTGAATGACAACTGGATAGATACTAAATCTGAAAATATTCACCATATTAATAATATTCCAGCCGGAGAATATATTTATCAGGCTAAAGCAATGTATTCTAACGGTACTACATCAAATATTGTAGAATATAAATTTGAAGTACTGCCCAAATGGTACGCTTCTAATCAAGGTATCATCACCATTATTATTATCCTAGTTGGTTCTATTACCTTTCTTATTCTTTTTAATAAGAGAATTATTCGACTACAGACTACTGAAATTGAGGAAAAACATCAGGAAAAGCACAAACAGGATAAACTCACTATTGAACAATTAAAAAACGATGTATTAGAAAAGGAGCTAGAAAACCTTCAGGAGAAACTTACTATTTCGGCTAACAGCTTAGTTGAGAAAGATAAATCCATAACCAAAATTAAGGATGAATTAAACAAGATTTACAAAAAACTTGAAGGAAGATTCCCTCAAAAAGATTACAAAAAAGTATTGGATGTGATTGAAAGTCAAATGACAAAAAAGAGAGATATACTTGATTTCGAGCAACACTTCAGAGCTTCTCAAAGTGGCTTCTACGATAAACTTAAAAAAGAGTATCCGGATTTGTCCCCATCGGACTTACGATTGTGTTCTTTGTTGAAAATGAATATGAATTCGAAAGAAATATCTATGATTTTAGGAATTACTACCCGAAGTGTAGAAGTAAGTAGATATAGGTTAAGAAAAAAAATGAATTTAAATCCTGAAGATAACTTATCGGATATCATAATGGGTTTTTAACGAAAAAAAGAGGATGTCTATCATTCTGAAACATCCTCTTTTAAAACCATACTTCCCTGTGCAAATATTAGTATGGTGTATTGTTATTTATAGATTGTTTTATGTTATCCGGGTGCCATATACCACATTGACTATTGTTCTGAATATTTACAAAATAAATAATACACTATTGAAAAATAGTAAGTGTTAATAATATAGTCTTGTATAAAGTACACTATGCACAGTGTTATATATAATAAATCAACATCTTACAAAACAATTTCATTCTACTTTTAGGATTCTTGATTTTTCTGAAATCCCGTTCTCATTAAATGCTTCTATTGTAAAATAATATGGAGTATCCTCATCCAAACAACGCATTAAAAGCTTATTAGTATCATAAACCATCCACGATTGATATAATTTATCAGGTGCAATCCCCCAACGAATATTGTACCCTTGTGCGCCAGAAACCGATTCCCATTGTAACAAAGCATCTCTCTTATCTTCCTTACGATTTATTCTAAAATCCTTAACTGTGGTTGGTTTTTTTCCAAATCCCAAACCAAAAATGCGAATTTCTGACATAGCAAGATTATTTCCCGGAACACTAATATTCTTATATCTGACATACTTTGCCTTTACAGATTGATTAAGTACAACATAGGCATTGGGTGTATCTATAAAACTATTACTCTTATCAACAACTGTATTCCAGTTTAGATTATCTTCTGAGACTTCAATAATATATCGATGATGTAAACCTTCGGTTCGTGTATATATTCCTGACTCCTGATCATGAAAGTTTAATTGAAATGCATAAATTTTTCCAGGATGTAACATCTCTATCTTCACCCATTGCTTATTATCATTTGCTTCTGCCACCCAAAATGATTTTGGACTTTCATCTGTCAACACTTCCGATGTTATTTGACCCTCAGTATCTCTTTCCAATGGCATATTTGTAATTTCGTAATCATCATCAGTAGAGGTACTTTTACGAATTTGCATTTTAGATGACGAAACGGTTACTTTTCCTTTATAAGACAACAACATCCAACCACAATGCTGACCTGCTTTTGTTGGATGATTTGGTGCAAAACGAGGGTAATCTCCAAACTGCGTATCAGAATACATCAGCCCCTCTTGATCAAAGTATGTTGGAAACATACACAAACGACGCTCCCAGTGTGAGTTTGAAGCAAGAGCCATGGTTGCAAAATGCCAATACTGACCATTCGTTTGTTTCACTGTAATTCCATGTCCTGCTCCATTGGTAAAACCGCCCGGTTTAAAACACATCGGATTACTCTTCATATATTCAAAAGGACCTATAGGTGTTTCTCCAATATAAACACCATCACCATAAACATTAAACTGAGTTCCAGGAGCTGCATATTGCAAATAGTATTTACCATTATATTTGGTCATTGAGGCCCCTTCTATATAACCTTCTTTCAATGTTGGATGAAAATTATTCTCTCCAAATCTTTCCCAACCATGCTTCTCCTCATCCAGGTTAATCAATTCCTTTCTCAAACCCGTTTCGAGCATTCTATCCTCTTTATTCAATTCCTTTACACATATAGGATTCACATTAGAGGATCCCCAATAAAGATAGGTTCTTCCATCATCATCGATAAATAATTCTGAATCCTGTATATCATTACTAATAGAAGCGGTAGGAGTCCATTCTCCACTTTTAGGATCATCGGTATATAATATACTGCCATAACCAGCAGGATTTCCGGCAAAATAAACCAAAGAGTCTTTATAATTAAACGCAGTTGGCGCATTACAACCTTCAAAAAACCATTGTTTAGGTTTTATAAAATTCCAGTGTACTAAATCTGTAGAGTGCCAATAGCCAAAAGAGCGGGTAACAAACATGTAATACTCTCCGCGAAATTCAATTACTGCAGGATCTGCACCTGATCTGTATGATATATTTCTACTCGAATTATAAACCATATAAGTGTAGTCTATATCTATCGGATTACAATAGGTTTGAGGAACTATCTCCTGAGCTTTAACAGATATAGTTAAAAACAAAGTTAAAGCGGTTAAGAAAATTCTATAGCAATTCTTCATGTCAATATTTGATTTTATAAGCCTGAATCCTATATTGGTTTGAAACCAAAATTAATTTCTTTTTATTCTATTAGCCTTATCAGGATAATTGGTAATTAATCCATCAATTCCTACATCTATTAAACGGGTCATTTCTGTCTCTTCATTTACGGTCCATTTCCATACTTCAATTCCATAACTATGCGCCAGACTAAGAAATTGGGTGCTTATATTCGTTCCATAGCCAACTCCAATAGCAGTAGTATTGATCACTTTTGCATAATCTATTGTCAAGGAATCTGCCGGATCCACTAAATACAATGTTGAAATCTTATCATCCAACTGTCGTATTTTTGCAAGTACAGGGTAATAAAATGAAAAAATGATCATATCATCCCTCATCCCTAAATCGTTGACGGTTTTCAAAACTTTTTCTTCAATACCTAAAACCTTTATCTCAATACAAACCTTTATTTTCCCTTTTGCCAATTTCAATACTTCTCTTAAGGTTGGAATTTTGGCATTTTTGTATTTATCACCAAATAAATCCGAACATCCTACATTGATATCTCTTAACTCAGCAAAAGTCAATAGGGAAACATCACCTTCAAATGCCCCTGAAGATGTTCTGTTTACTGTTGCATCATGAATTACAACTAAAGAATCATCTTTAGTTATATGAACATCAAGTTCAATAAAATCCGCATGGATTTTTATGGCTTTTTTAAAAGCTATCATGGTATTTTCCGGTGCCTTACCAGAAAAGCCTCGGTGAGCAATTACTTTTGTCTGCGAACTCATTATCATTGAGTTAAATACTAGCAACAATAAAATGAGAACACTCCAATTCAAATATCTTCTTATTAAACTCATTTACAACATCTTAATTTTACACTTATTGCTTAAATAACCATTGTAACAGTTTTGGTTCTTTAAAAGTACTATCCCAGCTATTATGATTATCATTAGGAAATAAGGTGTATTTTGTATTAGAATTACCAGCTTTTAATACTTTAAAAACCTGCTCTGAATATTTTGGAGGAACCACATCATCTTTTGCACCATGAAAGAACCAGACAGGTATATTGCAATATTTTTCGGCAAGTTGATCATCGCCACCACCACAAATAACTACAGCACCAGAATAACTATCTGGCCATCGATATAAAAAATCCAAAGTCCCTATTCCTCCCATCGACAATCCCATAACATATATTCTATTTGGATCAACGTTTCCGGATTTAATAAATTCATCCACCAGATTGTTAGCAAGTTGAGCAGGGATCATAGGTCTTTCACCATTCTTGAAGTTAAATATTACATCCCCAGCATCATCTTTTTTCTTATCATAATGACTCCATTTTTGATTTTCAGGACACTGTGGAAAAATAACTATTGCAGGAAACTTCTTTCTGTTCTTTGGATTTAGAAACAAATCACCTCCATGAACCAGTTGTTTTTGATTATCATTACCACGCTCACCAGAACCGTGTAAAAAAAGAATCAATGGATATTTCTTATCCTTATTAAATTTTTTAGGATACAATATTCTATACTGCAGAGTATCAGATTGACTGATGTACATATCGGATTGATACTCTTCAAAGGACTGAGCCTTTACACTATTAAAAGAGAGCCAAAAGCTCACTACTATAAGCAGTAAACTCCTGACTCTTACCCCCGTGTTCTTCATTTAACTTTTTATCCAGTTAATATTTACACTTTTTACATCTCTTGAATTTGGACCAACCATGATTTCAAAATCACCTGACTCCCAATCATATTTTAAATCATAATTGTAGAATTTAAGTAGATCGCTTGTTACATGAAAAGCAACTTTTTTTGTTTCTCCTGCCTTTAAATCAACGATTTCAAATCCCTTAAGCTCCTTAACCGGTCTGGTAATACTACCAACCATATCTCTGATATACAATTGCACCACTTCACGTCCGTCTCTTTTTCCTGTATTCTTTAGATCAACAGTTACGGTTAACACTTCATTTCCGGATAAAGAATCCTTTGATACCTTTATATCTCCATATTCAAAGGTCGTATAACTTAACCCATATCCAAAAGGATAAAGTGGCTCATTGGAAACATCCAGATAATTTGACTTAAACTTTTGAAACCAGGCTCCTTCTTCAAGAGGACGACCTGTATTTTTATGATTATAAAAGACAGGAATCTGACCTACGTTTTGAGGGAACGTCATGGTTAACTTTCCTGATGGATTAACCTTACCAAATAAAACATCGGCAACAGCATCACCAGCCTCACTTCCAGCAAACCAGGCATTTAAAATAGCAGGTACATTTTCTTGTTCCCACGTTAAAGTTAAGGGACGACCAGTTAAAAGAACCATAACAACAGGCTTACCTGTTTTCAACAATTCCTTCAGTAGTACTTTTTGATTTTCTGGTAATCCAATATCTGTTCTGCTGGCACACTCTCCACTCATTTCTGAAGCCTCACCTAAAACAGCTACAATAACATCAGATTTTGTTGATATGGATATAGCTTCCTTTATCATTTCTTTATCAGATCTATTATCTCTATCTGTTTCTTTACCAAAAATGCTGATTCTGGATTCAAGATCTGCACCTGGTACAATATTAGCTCCTCTTGCATACATTACAGAGCCTTTATCTCCAACTGCATTTTTTAATCCATCATAAATACTAACTGATGATTTATAGTCGCCGGCCACACTCCATGTTCCTTGCATATTAAGAGCATTGTTAGCCATAGGTCCAATTAATGCTATTTTACTCGAAGGATTAATAGGTAACAAGTCGCCCTGATTTTTCAATAACACAAATGATTTAGTTGCTATATCTCTGGCAATTGATCTGTTTTCCGGAGTATAAATTTCATTTTTAGCTCTTTGCAAGTCGCAATACTTATAAGGATCATCAAATAAACCCAACTTATACTTGGCCTCCAGAATTCTACGACAAGCTTTATCAATATCTTCTTCTTTAATTCTTCCTTTTTCAATACCGATTTTTAAAGGTTCAGCTAAACCTTCACTCACCATATCCATGTCTATTCCTGCTTTTAATGCCAACTCCGACACTTGTTGAAAATCGCCTAAGCCATGAGCCACCATTTCAAGAATAGCAGTATAATCAGTAACCACAAATCCATTAAAGCCCCATTGATCTCTCAAAACATCAGTCATAAGCCATTTATTTGCAGAAGCAGGAATTCCATCCACTTCATTAAAAGATGACATTACAGACCCCACTCCTACCTCAACAGCAGCTTTGTAAGGTTCAAAATACTCATTGTACATCCTTACTCTACTCATATCTGTTGTGTTGTAATCTCTTCCCGATTCAGCAGCTCCATAAAGAGCAAAGTGTTTCAGACAGGCCATGATAGTATTATTAGCAGTAAGATCATTACCTTGATAACCTTTAACCATTGCTTTAGCCATCTCAGCACCTAAAAAAGGATCTTCTCCACCACCTTCAGCAACCCTTCCCCAACGAGGATCACGTGAAATATCAACCATAGGTGAGAAAGTCCAGCAAATACCATCGGCACTTGCTTCCTGTGCCGAAATTCGAGCCATCGTTTCAATTGCCTCCATATCCCAGGTTGCTGACAACCCCAGAGGAATTGGAAATACAGTTTGATAGCCATGTATTACGTCCATCCCAAAAATAAGCGGTATGCCCAACCGACTATCCTCAACAGCAACACGTTGAACTTCTTTAATCTTTTCTGCCGACTTTAAATTAAATAATCCGCCAACCTTCCCTTGCTTTATCTTTTCTGCTATGTTAGAATTTCTAGCTTCTCCGGTTGTGATATCTCCTGCCGCAGGCAAGTTAAGTTGCCCTATTTTCTCATCTAATGTCATTTTACTCATCAACGAAGTAACCTTTTCGTCCATAGCACTATTTCTATCCTGCTTTTTTACAGAACAAGCGCTAACAAATAAAACGATGAGAAGTATATATATTATTTTACTCATTTTCCCTTAAGTTTTTTGAAATTTAAAAATCCACATTCGTCACTATTGATTTGAATAACAAACCATTTCTAAATCCATCCATTAATCCTCGATAGTAAATCCTAACCTATCTAATCCTTGTTTTACATCAGCATTACCCATAAATAAATCCCATAACAATCCCGAACGATAATTTTCTATCATACAAAGAATTGGCCCCTGATCTATAGCCAAGTAGGCTCTTGGATACCATTCTTCTTCAATGCTAAATGCATCATATGGGCCGTATTTTCCAAATACTTTATTGCCTAAATTGAAGTATAAATTACGAGCAACCTTTAAACATTCTTCAGGAGCATATGGAAAAGAAGATAATGCTGCAGTAGGTGAAATAACACCATAATCCTGATCTGGATTGTGAGCTGCATAACCTAAATAAACCGGGTCTGCAGTCAAGTCATTTCTTTCTCTGCCACCACCTTGTTCCCAGTCACCATAACCTTGTATTGAATAACTGGCTGTTAGTCCCCATAGTTTTTCTCCGTAGTTAGGATAATTCTTAGGATTTTCCAGGCAATATGCTCTGTTCATCATAGTATGAGCGACATTAATATCCCAATAATCAGCATATTGATCCTTACTAATTTTTGGATTAAAACCTAAATAGGAATAATGCGCCCAAAACAATGGCCCTCCAGCTGAAGGATTTCCATTATGTACCAGATTCAATGTATAACCATAGTTTGTATTTGCTCCTACAATAGCACCATTTCGAGCCCACCCCTGATGATATGATTCCGGATTTATTGTATAGTCAGGAGAAGCAGCTCCAATAATATAGGTAATCAGGCATTCGTTATAACCCTCAAGCGGAAAGTTCATCTCCCAGGCATAATTTGGAGACCAATGCCAATAAAGCACTTTACTATCATCCTTTTCATACCAATTATATTCTATACCTTTCCATAAGGCTTCATACCTGGCGCTTAAGGCCTTCTCTACTTCATCACCATCTTTAAAGTATTCCTGAACGCAGATTAATCCCTGAGCTAAAAAAGAAGACTCAACCAAATCACCACCATTATCCTTTTCTCCAAAAGGGACCACTTTAGCTGTTTCGCCATCAATCCAATGCGACCAGGCTCCATGAAAACGATCTGCTTTTTCAAGAAAATCAGCAATCTTTTCAAAACGATTAACAGCTTGTTCTCTTGTTATAAAGCCTTTATGACAACCTACTAGAATTGTCATTAAACCAAATCCACTCCCTCCTGTAGTAACGACACTTTCATCGTTTAAAGGATAAATACCTGAAAGATGAATTCTTTCTCTGGCTAAACCGGAATTCAACTCAGCTCCATCCCAGAAGTATTGAAAGGTATAGTATTGTAATGTATCCAACAACTGATCATCTGATAAATCTTGATAAATTTCAGGTTTATCATCAGCAATTATTACAGTTGTATTTTGTTTATCTTTTTCCTGTAGATTACATGCAATCAATGCAATAGTAAAAAACAGAGTAATCCATCTAATCATGTTATATCACTTTTTCACTACTCAAAATCCTTCAACCTGATTTAAGGAGCCTTAAGAAACACCTCATCACTCTATAAACCTTTAATATCCATATGTTTTGAGGAATTATTTTTGAAAATTAATATGCTTTTATAGAATGAATCAGATAGTATATCTCATTAAATGAGATATACTTACCTAACTCATTCAGACTATTTCGAAGCTATATTTAGTTTATGAAAATTTGTTTAAAATTACCACCCTGGATTTTGTTCCATATCAGGAGTTTCAATCAACTGTTCTTCAGGGATTGGAAATAACTCATGCTGACCAACAACAAAAGGTAAACCTAAATTTTGCATTACAGAAGCTGCCTGACCGGTTCTTACTAAGTCAAACCAACGATCATGTTCAAATGCCAATTCAAGTCTTCTCTCATTCCAAATTGCCTGACGAACTTCTGTCTGAGTAGAACTCTCTGAATCTTCAAGATTAACACGATTTCTGATTTTATTTAGATCCAGTAATGCATTTGGTGTATCACCCAATTCATTTAATGCTTCTGCTCTGATTAAATACACTTCACCCAAACGCATATATCTGATGTTTTTGTCTGTATCACCAGCACCCGCATTAGCACTTGAATAAGCTTTTTCATTATAATAAGGATTTTCAACACTAGAGCTAACTTCTCTGCCATCCCACATGGTTTCTCCGGCAAAAATAACAGTAGCATCTCTACGAATAAGGTCACCCTCATCATTAAAAGCAGTCACTAAATCTTCAGAAGGAACATTAAATCCCCATCCCCAACCACTGGTACCTCTGGCACCTTGAGTCTGAGAATATTGTTGAACACCATGTGCTGTAGATTCTCCCCTGGCCTGAAACTCAAAGATTGATTCATATCCATTTTCTGAAGAAGCATGCCATAAAACAGAGTAATCATCTTCTAAATCATATTCAGAGGAACCAATCACCTCATTAGCATAATCATAAGCTTTTTGCCAATTCTCCTGATACAAATATACTTTTGAAAGCAAAGCCTCTGCAGCACCTTTTGTAGCTCTTCCTAAATCTGCATCAGTGTATTCGCTTTTCTCAGGAAGATTGTTAACTGCAAATAATAGATCTTGTTCTATATAATCATATACATCTTCGGTTGATGCTCTTAAAGCTAAATCTTGTTCCTGAATTGGTATGTCCCCCCAACCTCTGACTAAATAGAAATAATTTAACGCTCTTAGAAATCTGGCCTCTCCAATCAGTCTGTTTTTATAATCTTCATCCTCTAATCCAAAGGATTCTGTATAATCTATAGCCGCAGTTGCACGACCAATGGATTTATACCAATGTTGCCACATAGCTTTTAATGATCCGGATGTACTGGTATAAGTTAATTTATCGAATAAATCTTTATCACCACCGGTATCTGTAGGTGAACTACCTTTATCCGCATTATCCGAAATAATTTCTGTTACACCAAGAAATGAGAAAGCATAATTCCAGTCTGTAAACATTCCATAAACACCATCTACGTATACTTCAGGCTCATAAACCTCCTCACTATCTGAAGCTTCCACAACTTCACGGGACTTTACGTCCAGAAAATCTTCACTACAACTATTCAATAAAATTAATAGGAAGAATATATATATATAATATCTTTTCATGATTATCTGATTTTACAATTAGAATTGAATATTAACACCAACAATAAAATTGCGAGTAGTAGGATATGCTGACAACTCAATTCCTGATGTTCCACTTGGACTACCATCTGAACTTATTTCAGGAGAAAAACCTGAATAGTTAGTCATTAAGAATGGATTTTGAGCTGTAAAGTACACTCTTAAACTTGATGCTTTCTCTAACTTATCCTTAAGAGTATATCCTAGTGTGATGTTATTAATTCTGAAAAATCCTCCGTCCTCTAAATAATAACTTGATGCATAAGAATCACGGGCTGCTCCAGGATGTTTATTAGTTGATCCTTCACCAGTCCATCTTTGTTTATAGGTTTCATATGTAATATTTTCACCTCCATCAATACGAGTTCCTTTTAATCCATTATAAATTTTATTTCCACCAACACCGTATCCATCAATATTAAAATCAAAGTTTTTGTAATTCACTCCGATATTCATACCATAGTTAAATGTTGGAATATACGATCCAAAGAACTTCTTATCTCTGTCATCAATTACGCCATCATCATTCTGATCCTTATATCTTAGATATCCAGATAACGGAGTACCCACATGTGCATTTGCATCAATTTCATCCTGACTTTGCCAAACTCCATCAGCCTCATACATCCACCATGAATATAATGGCTGACCTTCCTGAAGTCGTTTTGTTATCTGACCATTATTTAAACTACCTCCAGTCTCACCATCAAATGCAGATTTCACATTCAAAATTTCATTTTTGTTATAGGCATAGTTGAAGCTCACATTATAAGACCAGTCTTCATTTATTTCATCAGACCATCCCAACACCAATTCTACTCCGGTATTTTTCACTTCTGCACCATGAGCATAATAGTTATCAGAATATTGAGAGTCTAATGTTGGTGTAACATCCAAAATTGTATTGGTATTATTTTTATGATAATAATCTATATTACCAGTCAAGCGATTATCCAATAAACTAAAATCGGTTCCAATACTCCATTCCTCTGTAACCTCCCATGATAAACCTAAAGCTGGTGTTCCAAAAGCTGCTCCATAAACTAAATCCTGAGCTGAGCCAAATACATAGTTGTAGCTGCTACTTCCGGTTGAAGTTAATGTTTGAGAAACATTTAGAGGAACATCCTGATTACCTAGTTTACCCCAGCTTGCTCTTAACTTAAGAAAGTTGATGGCATCCATACTGCTCATAAATCCTTCTTTTGACAGAGTCCATCCTAAACCAACAGATGGAAAAGTAGCCCAGTAATCACCACTATCTTTAAAAATACTTGAACCATCACGACGTAGGGTTGCAGTAATATAATATTTACTATCAAAATCGTAAGCAACTCTACCAAAATACGACATTAAAGTAGTTGGAGTATAGAAAGTTTGTTCTACTGTTTTTTCATAATCATCAGATGCTAAATCTATATTCCAGTATTGACTCTTGTCCGGAACATCATAACCTAAAGCATACATGTAGTTTCCAATCCCTGTTTCTTCTTTTGAACCTCCAACAGTAGCTTCAACGTTATGCTTACCGAATTTTTTATTGAATGTAGCATAGTTTTCCCAAATCCATCTGAATGTCTCAACTTTTGAAAAGGACATTGAGTTATAAGCGTAAGTTGTAACTTCCGGGTTGGCTACTTTCAATTCCTCAAAGTCTTCTTCTGTTCGGGTAGGATCTGAGTTTAACCATGCATTTTCAATATTGTTAAAATTGCGTGCATTCGAAAAATACTTAGTAGCACCGTAACGTGTATTAAACTTGATATAATCAGTTATTTTTAATTCAGCTTCTAAACCTCCCTGAATAGAAACATCTTTATTTAACTGATTATAATTATCCACAGTAAATAATGGATTACCAATTGAGTTTAATGATCCAATTGCATCACTGGCAGCTCCCTGATAAGTTACTACTCCTGTTGTTGTATTTACAAATGCCTGTCCATATCTGCCATTATCATAAAATGTTGGAACAAGAGGAGATTGACGATAAGCTTCGTTAAATGCCCCAAATGGTTTTGGCTTCTCTTTAGAAAACGAGATATTTAAATTTTGAGAAATCTTTAAACGATCATTAAATAGTTTATAAACATTATTATTTCTAACTGTTGATCTGCCATAGGTTTGTTCATCCAAGATACCATCCTCACCGTAATAGTTATAACTTAAAAAATAATCTATTGATTTACTTCCTCCGCTAATCGAAACAGAACTATTACTAAACACACCTAAATCAATCAACTCATCGTACCAATCTGTATTGTATGCCTGATTCTCAGATAAAGACCATGACTTACCCAATGCGCTCTGGTTTTCATTAAAGTATTCAATATATTGATAGGCATTAGCCATTTTTACCTGATTTTGAATACCTTTGATACCAGCATAAGCATCAACAGTAATTTTTGGTTTTCCTTCTTTACCTTTTTTTGTTGTTATTAAAATAACCCCATTAGCTGCCCTAACTCCATAAATAGAAGCCGATGATGCATCTTTTAAAACATCCATTGAGATGATATCTGAAGAACTGATATTTTGTATATCATCCACTGGAAATCCATCTACAATATATAATGGATCTCTACCACCAAGTGCAGTTCCTAAACCACGAACAATTACTGTAGGTGAAGAACCCGGAGAATCACTGCTAATAATATTAACACCAGCAATTTTACCCTGAATAGATTGAGTTGCATTTAATGATGGCTGTTTCATAATATCGGCTGAAGAAACATTTCCAATAGCACCTGTTAAGTCAGCTTTTTTCTGAGTACCATAACCCACCACCACTACTTCATCTAAACCTGTGGTAGAATCTAACATTACTACATTTATTGTACTGGTATTATTTACCGGAATTTCCTGGCCTTGCATTCCTATAAAACTAAAAACCAATATCCCATTTGAAGGAGCATTTACACTATAATCGCCATTTATATCTGTGATAGTTCCATTTAATGTTCCTTTCTCCAATACTGATGCTCCAATTATGGGCTCTCCTGTTTTATCTGTTATGCGTCCTGAAATTATTATTTTCTCTTGTGCAAAAACAGAAACTGAAAACAGCACCAATAATAAGCTTAAGATTTTAATTTTCATTCCATTTATTTTTAGTTATTAATACGGAATCAAAGATCACCTAATTGAGGTCCACATTCCAAAAAACACACCTCTATTAAACCACAACACAATTCATTTTACTACAACAATCCCTCATCATAAATTTTACAGCCCTAATATTCAGTATTTTACAAATGTTAATTTATATTTATTTTTTGATATACAAGTTAATTTTATAGAATTAAAAATATTACAAAGAATATAATGTTGTGGCTTTTAAAATGTCAAATATGGAATAATCAATTTTGCATATTGACTTATCATTTCATTTTCGGAAAAAAGAGAGATGCTAAATACGATACTTAATGTCAATCAAGTGTTAAAAATGAACACTGGGTCACTAAGACACAGTGTTTTTTTAATGAAATTCATTAAATCCGCAAGGATTTACTCATGTGTACTCTATTTAAATCCATAATAATGGTGTTTGATTATTTCTCTTTTTCTAATTCGTTCAATTTAATGTAGTAAAATATATAAAATACACTCTGTGACTTTGCATCTCTGTTTTATTATTTTTTTTAACTTTTGATTCGCATACTTAAATAAAAATGCTGCTTCTATTTTTCATCAAAGTTCAAAGTTTAAGTCTAAGAAGAGGATAATTCATTTTCAGATCAACTTTAAATAAAACTAAACTCACTTTCTGTTAATCCTATACTATAACACCTATGATACACCTTTGAGCCAAGCTCGCAAGCCTACACCTTTTTAATGCAGGTTCTATGCAAATTCTTCGCACTCTTAGGGTGAAGAAACCGTATTGAAATTGTGTTGAGCATGTGGAGAATTGCAAACGTGTTCCGAACAAAGTCCATAGCAGGTGCATACAAAACGCGAAGATAGTGCATTCAATCTGCATAGGTTTTGCGAAGAGCATGCGAAGAAGTGCGAAGAAGTTGTATAGACTATGCGAAGAAGTGCGAAGAAAATCACTGAAAAGTACAAAAATGACCAAAATCGGAATCCAAAACAGTCGTTTTTGAGCAAAACTGGAATCCAAAACCATCATTTTTAGCAAAAAGTGGAATTTTGGAGCTTTATGGGGGGTAAATCAAATCACAAATTCTAAAACCTAAAACTACATACATCTAACATACAATCACTTACAACATCAAAAAGTAACAGTAAAATTACTGTTATTTTTTCAATACAGAATTGAGTATACTTTAGTACTACAATAAAGGAACAAGGAAAAAGTAGAAAGGAACATGTTGATTAATCCTTTGTAAGAACTTGGAACTTTATACTTAGTACTAAAACATCGGCCGACACCTTGTTTAACCCGAGCTCTGTTATCACCTGATCAATAATAACAGGGCTTATAAAAAAAAGAAAAATACATAAACATTAAACTTTCGTCATCGATTCACTGGGTAGATAGGAGAAATGGAGGAAATTAATTCTCAAATCTTCTCACCCTTGGATACAGATCCTCAAACACTGATGATCAGGTCAACGATCCCCCTGCTAGCAGGAGTTCTAAAAGAAAAGAGTAATTAAGTGAAAAACATTTTTAAGATTAAAAACTATAAAAAATAAAACGTCATGGGAAAATATGAAAACGGAGCATTTGGAAGCTTCCACGGAAAAATTGGTAATGTAGTAGGTAGTACATGGAAAGGCATTAGCTATATGAAAGCAAAGCCCAAAACAGGAAATAGAAAAGCCTCAGAAAACCAAATTAAACACAGAGCAAAATTTTTATTTGCTACTAATTTTATTCAACCGTTATATCCTTTAGTTCAAGTGGGCTTCAGAAAACTGGATGACAAAAAAACACCTAAAAATGCAGCTATGTCTGAAATCATGAATTATACTATTACAGGTGAATATCCCGAATTTGGTATAAACTTTCGAAACCTGAAACTTGCAAAAGGATGTTTGCCTTTACCTAAGAGTATCACTATTCAACTAAATGAAAACAGGGTTTTATTTAACTGGCTATTGGATATCGGAAGTGAGGATGATATTGAAGAAGATGCCTTATCCAAAGAACGAAATGAAGATAAGATCATGTTGGTAACATTGGCTTATGGTTATCCGCCACGGTACACCTTACATAAATACCGACGCAAAGATCTTACTGGTGATATAGGTTTACCTGATGCCCCACCCGGAACAGAAGTACATTGTTATATTGCTGCTACATCAGTAAACAAGGATATGAATGTAAGTAATTCTGAATACGCAGGATCAGTTATTATTCCATAGTAGTACAACCGTTTAAGTGATTAATTAATTGATTGTATTAAGGTCGTTTCTTTAGCAGGAACGACCTTTTTCATTCCCATGATTTCAAGCTTTGAGCCCGAGAATTGGATATATTCCAGATCTGAGTATAATTGTAATCATAAGTTTCAATATAAAATGAAAAAGGCAGTAGGTCTGAAATAAACAATGAAGCGAGACGATTAGCTGAACGCATGGAAGGATATTTTATAATAACCTTATGAACTTTCTACTGTGCATTACCTTTTATCATTTTTTAACTTTTTACCATTTGACGTTTATATTCGATTTAGGTATATTTACTATAATACTAACCAAAACCATATCGTTATGTTAGCTTTAATTCATACCATATCCGAGAATATTATCATCAGAAAATCTTTAAAATGGACTAACCTATCTGTTGATAAAGATGAAACATTTGACTGTGCAAATATTTACGCTCAAATGGAATCGTTCATGAACAAAAATCTCAATAAGCTGAGTTGCAATAAAACAAAACTAAATCTTATTGAAAAATGCATGCAAAATGTATTATCTGTTAAAAATAGCCTTGATCAAACACCATGGTCTATTCCAAATCATGTAAACGATAATGAGAGGTCCATCTTTTTAAAAGATCTGGATTTTTACTTGATGATATCTACTATATTACTTAAATCATGCTCTTTATTTAAAGGTTTTATTCCCAAACATCACTGCCCACCAATAAGTATGATATTACCTGTATTTGCCAGTAATAAAAAAAGGGTTAATCAGGTAGTAAGTTGCCTGAACAATAGTAAATGGAAACAATCTGTTAACTACTACATGCAAAATAGTCAATATTTAAATGCCTTAGAAGAACTTGAAATTCAATTGAAGAAACCAAATTACAATAAGGAGATAAATCAATTACAGCAATTATTGATTCACAACTTTTCTGTATTACCTGAAACCCAACTTGACGAATATTATAAAACCATTACGATAAAAGAACTTAACAAACATTTTAAGTTATTGAAAGTAATTCCTAACCAAATTTCAAATAATGAATGGAAAGCTGTAAGATACCTTATTTCAGTTTTAATAATGCATAGTGAAGATGTGGAGCCTATTGTTTCAATCTACCAGAACTTAAGAAAGTCTTTAACAGAAAAGAATGAACTTAATGTTAAAGCTGAAAAGCAATTCTTCAGAAAGCAAATTCAACTCATAAATAAATTATCACATAAAAAAGTAGAGATAAATCCTCTTGCTCTTAATACATGTACTGAGATTTTTGAAGAGCTCAACATTTCAAAAACTGTTGCTATACCGGGTCTGGCACAGGAAACATATCTTGAATGGATCCACAACCCTAAGGTATTTGTTACCTACCTTCAATCAGCTATAACCAATGGTTACATAACATTAAAGGGTAATGCCGATATGAAACCCATCATTGAATTTATTTCCACTTTTGTGAAAGTGAAAAAACAAAACAATTCCGGAAACTTATCTGTGGATTCACTAATCTCATATTTTAAGAAAGCAAGTACTGGGGAGTTATAGAAAATAGGAACATGGAAAATACTATAGTAGAGAGCAGAGTATGGAAGGTTTTGGATATAACTATTTAGATTTTCCAGGATTTTGTTTTATTTTTTTAAATAGTCGGCGTGGTGAGACCAATACTTTATCTTATAAACCACAATATTTCAACATATTACAAAAACAAACCAAACTAAGTCACACTTAACTTACTCCTACAAACTGACTTATAAAGTATTGATTTGATTTCCTTTGATATAGTATAAAGATACAGAAAATCATTGGCTTAGTAAACTAAATCAATGCAAAATGTAGGATTTCAATAATTCACTACCCTTATATTAATCATAACTTCATATAATCCTCTGAGTATATAAATTTTCCTTTTCTTTAACTAATTTAAAACTATCAATACCTCCATCTTCATAATTTAAAATCAGAAGGTATTTTCCAGATTCTTGAAAACTTAGTGGTAATTTATCAAGGAAACTATTCAGTATACAGATACCATTCATTGTATAAATGGCATAATACTCAATCTTTCTTTTCTTTTTTGTAGCAATTATTTCGATAAAGGAATAAATATTTTTTTCAACTCGACTACTCTTCATTCTTACATATTTATTAACCTAATAAAATGCTTAATAATGATTGTCTATCATTATTATTTCTTTGGGAAATCCTGCTTTGGGATATTATAAATTTACCAATATGATAACTAATACTTCACACTAATTAATCCTGTAAATTATGTGCTTATAGAATATTAGGATTCAATAATGGTTTTGGTTTAGTTAAAGTATTTTATAAATACTTACATTACAATCTTAGAAGTTTAAACTCTTGGTTTAAATACCATAAAATATTCACTACCTTCTTGTCAATTAAATATATGACCAGTCTAATCCAATTATGACCACTATACTATTCGATTAAATGATGATACACTATTATTTAGCGGTCTTTAATTATAACCTATAAGTCTATCTTCCAAACAGATTAGATTTTTAACAATTAATAATATCTTAAGGAGCCTTAAACTTCTATAGCTCCCTAAGACATTGCTAAAATTAAAACTAATTAGTTACAACTACTTTCTCTGATTTTCCATCAATACTCACTATATACATCCCTTTTTTACAAGAGACAACTTCCTTACCATTTATAACCTTTTGTGAAATTATTGTTCCATCAATTGACACCACTACCACTTTACTTGATCTATTACAATCAACCTCAACTCCTCCCTTTACAGCTCTTATATTTACATTATTGAAATTATCTTCTTGTAATATATCAGTAGTAACAGAACAGCCACCATATATTTCCTCAATTGTTGTGGACGAGGCTGGTACAACTATCAAGCGATCACCTGCCCAACCATCGCCGGTACTTCTAGTGATAGAATTTGAACATTCTTCCGGTATTGTTTCTCGATTAACAGCAGACCAATCTGTAGCTATACAATAATAGTATATAGGTTCTCTACCTTCATCTAACAAAAGTGTTGTAACATATATATTATCGCTTTCTAAAGTCATTTCTGTATGAACCCAATCATTTACATCACCTACAATGTATACTTGATCAAAGGTAATACCAGCATCACTCATATCAACTTTAAAAGTTACGTTTACCTGAGCATAACTTAATGCTGGAAAAACTAATAATACAATAAAAAATAAAATTTTGTTAATAGTAGATTGTTTTTTCATTTTAATTGATTTAAAGGATTAATATTTAATATTATAAGTTCACTAATAGAATGACTCATTTGAGAATTTTTCTTTTACAAATGAATTACCATCCACTAGTTTCCTTATTTTGTTTTTTATCAAAACAAACAATGAAATTACCGCGTGATTGACTCCTTAGTTTATAACGATCTCAAATTGAAGTCTACCGAACTAAACAATAAATAAAAGACATAGATTATTATTTTTCCTTGAAAAAGCTAATCTGTTTCTTAGACCAAGAAAATTTGACATTTTTAAAATATCGGGAATAATAATTAAATAACCATCTGACAAACAACAAAACAACATCATTACAAAAGTATTAATTATCAGTACTTTTTGATAATGAATCAGCTATCTTTTAACTGAACTATTTCTATTTAAGTAATTTTAAATCGAATTTACCTTGTATTTAATAAATACAATCATAATTGATTTATCATTATAAGTTTTTTATTTATATGAGATAGATTAGCAACCCGTCCGTATAACGGACAGGTTACATTAGTAGAATAATCCCCGCAAACTACCCTAACTAAACAAACGAATTATACTATCTAATTATCATTCTAATCAAATGTTAGATATATATTTTCAACTATGACTCCTTTATTCTTTAATTCTTCTTTTACGTATAATTCATCTCTAAGTGAGATTTGAATAAACTTAACTGATTCCCAATCAATTTCCTTAGTCTCTGAATTAATCGAATTAGGATACCAATAAGAGTTTACTCCAGGCCAATCCTGAGGTAGCATTACCGCTTTTTGTGGTTTTAAATCAGCCACTGTAATTACAATTTCGTTAACATTATCTGATAATTGAAACTCGGTACCAAATCCATTTCCATTTTTATCTACAATATTACAAATGGCTTTATTGGTTCCATTTAGTCCATAAGCTTTAATATGTATATATTTAGGCTTATTTTTTTCAAAATTACGAAGTGAAATTTTATCTCCAATAAATTGAGATAGTGTAGCATCACAAGGATACCAGTAATCTGCACTTGACTCTAAATCTTTAACTGTTAGTTTATATGCTTGTAATGAACCTGCTGTTACAACTGGACTAAAACTTACTTCCGGACTCAGGAAGGTGCGTGTATAACGTATAAGCTTATAATCATCTTCAGGACTTAAAAGAGACAATGGGCTCTTTTCGTGATTTACTGTTAATTTATATGATCCCTGTTTGTAAAAATCCCATCTTTCAGGTGAATTAAGCCTTCCTTCTGGAAATAGAATTGCGTCATCTTTGCAATTTACAGCATAATAATAATCATAATAACCAGCTTCAAGTTCACCAGCTCCAATCTTAGCCTCATAAGTAAAACCACTTTGACAATTCATTGCAATTTTCTTAAACCCCCATGGTTTCTGCATTACAAAAAGCGTAACACTCTCTGGCACCTCATCACTAAACACCTCACACTCAAATTTGATATCATTACCTGCATCAAATTCAGAAATTGTATGATCAACAACGGTAAAGTTATTTAACTTTTCCTGAAAAAAATCTTTCTGAGGTAATTCATCCTTTCTAACTACTTTATTATTCTCAATGATATATTTTCCAGGAATAACATTTAGTGATGCAACCAATCCAGGTAGATTAATTTCCATCATTCTCTCCCGATATACAGCTTTCCGAACCACTTTAAAAGGACTAATCATTTTAAAAGGATCATCTAATTTCATAATATCAGGATAGACATCTAAAATCCACTTATCTTCCCCTTCTTTATCTAGAAAATATACCCCTGTTCCATTATATTTTACTAATGGCGAAGTACCTACCCCTGCAATATGCTTAAGGTTGTTTTTATCTTTTGGAAGCGTTAGAGTTGAGTTTGAATAATAGAATTTTTCACCATCATTCAATTCACTTAAATCTTCATCATAACTAACCCTAAAATCACCAAATACATTATCCTCAGGATAGTATCCATAATTTTTACCTCTAGGTATTTGCCTCAAAATTTCAGCTGCAATCATTGAACTTACAGCTTTAGATGGTGTATAAACCAGATTAATATAGTGCGACTGCCATCCTAGATTCATAGGAGCAGTTCTTAACATATCATATGAGAATAAAGTTGCAAATTGGATACCTCCTTGACGAAACTCACGCACCATTGCTGGTATCATATAACCACCAGTCATATCTGATGAATCAAATTCATAGACTATTTTTGGTTTTTTAGATAATCGAGAATCAAGCATAGCTTCATATCTATCAACCATTAACAATCCATTTCCTTCATAACTACGATTAGAATTCAAAGCACAAGGATACCAGGCATATGTAGAACCTTGGATATTTGATTGATCAATTGCCTGTATCATTCCAAAATTCTGACTTACATTGTAAAATGTTGGCTTTTTACATCCTGTACTTTTAATGGCATTATGCAACCTGTTAATATACTTTATTGTTTGGTCTAACTTTTCAACATTTTGCGTTGGTTCATTAATTAGCTCAACAAAAAGTATTTTAGGCTCATCTTTAATATTTCGCTTTGTATATGGATTGCGATAATTTAAAAGCTGCTTCCAGTAATTCTCTTGAACCTGAATTGCCTTTTCATCATCATAAAGACTGTTTTTGGGATAGTATTTTGCAAAGCCTGTATTTGTAGTATCAGACATGGCATCAGGCCACTGGGAACTATAAGTCACAATAGGACTTAAAAGCATATAAATATCTCGTTTAGTGGCTTCTGCAATCAAAAAATTAAACAGATCTAAATGATCATTTTCTATCAAATTTCCATCTACATCAGTATTCTGATAATCTCCCCAAAAGCATAAACGTAGAGCGTCCCATCCCATTCTTTTAAAATGCTCCAAATCTTCTACAATCATCTGTTTACGATCACCTTTCACATATCCTGCTGCACGATAATCACAAGCTGAGGGTAAACAATAATTCGCACCAAATAAGGCGACTTCGCTTTTATCTTTTTCCCATCGAATTACTCCGGATTTGTCAATATATACCAATTCTTTTGCTGATAAATTGAGTCCAATTCCGAGAATCGTCATTAACAAAAATATTCTAACTATCATAAATGATCTTTTTCTTATTCTATTTCAGTGTAAAATCAATTTTATACTCTGGAATTAACTTCATACTTTTTACCTCACAAACAGGACCATTTGAAAAATCAGGTATTTTATCTTTATCAAGGTCAATTAGAAATGAAGCATCACTTTTCATTGGTTTAAAATAAAAATACAACCCCTTATCACTTAATTGATCAGCATATGATTTTAATCCAATTTGCCAGCTTTTACCATAATAAAAATGGTCATTTATCATTTTCCCATCAATAAAAGCGAAAGCCACATCACCTGTATAGTCAATATCGAGAATTATATCACTTAAATTCTCAGTAAACTCCTTGTCATCCATATCAAAAGTATATCGCTGCTCACTTACTTTATGATAGTTACAAGGGACATCTACCAAAGGAACTTCAATTTTATAAGTTTTAAATAGCCCTTCTTTTTTGCTGGTCACATTATATTTTGCAAAATCAGGTTTAATATCTGAAGGTAATGTAATCGAAAATGAGTTAGACCTTGATTGCAATTGAATCTTTTCATCATAATCCATTAGAACAGCATCTGTAATACAAATCGTATTATTCAGTTGATTATAACCCAATGCCTGTTTTCTTGTTAAGGTTGTAATTACAATTTCCTCGCCATCAGAATCCGTAAGTGAGAAGGAACCAGTCAATCCTACAACAGGATACACATGGATTTCACCTTGCTTTTCCCTTTTCTTTCCTGATATCTTCTTAATTGTTGACTTATCAAAAACAAATTCTGGCGTAAAGCCATCTAATGCAAAAAAGAAATAGTGTTTTTTCCCTCCAATCTTCTCTATAGACAATGGTTGCACAGTTGCATATTTCAATTTAGCAGCATTGACAGTCATATTAAAGGGTAGAATAACACTTTCATCCTTTTTTAATGTAAAGGCAGGGAACTGAATTAACTCTTTTGATAACTGTATTGATAATCCATTTACTTTTTGATCTTGACGGTCATCATGATCTTGAAAATTATTCATAAAAACAAACCCGGCTTCCCCATTCGATCGAACAGAGTAACGCAATGTTTCTCTATCATCTGGAGTTATTTCTTTGTTTGTTTCTGGCAATATCAATCCCATTGGTGCTAATTGATTTCCAAAATTCTCTGTAAACAAATGAATTAATCGAAGTAGGTAATATGAATCAAATACTTTTCCATATTCTCCAATTGGTGCCTGATAATCATAAGAAATTTTTGGAATTCCCATTGGTTCGTCACTATAGAAAATACCATCACTTGTTTGCGGATTAAGTCCTCCATGGTACATATAATAACCAATACCATTTGCTCCCGAACCTAATGTCCTCACCATAAGAGCTTCTGCTGCTTCAGGTAAAACATTTGGACGTCTTTCGTATATAATCTGAGTACCAGCACCCATTTCTGCACAATATGAAGGATATTTTTCTCCATCATAACGAACAGGTGCATAATCCGGATGTATTTGTACATCTTTAAATAAGAAGAAATCTGACTTTGATGGTTGCTCCCAGAATGGGTAGGGATATGCAGCTCCTACTGGAATTGTTTCATTTTCTAAAATGGCAGACATCCCCCAACCTGTAACAGTATACAATGGAACAACCATTCCTTCTTCTTGAGCCATTTTTTTTAATGTAGCCAAGTGTTCACTTCCCAATTGTGCATAAGATGTTTTTTTATCCTGAACACTAACTCCAATTTTTGTAATGTCTGCATCATAATTGGCCACAGTCATTTCTTTTTCCTGCCCCGGATAGCTAATTGCCCATGGTGCTGCAGAATGTTGCAACTCATTTTCAAGTTGAATCCCAATTATAGTGCCCCCGTCCTTATAGTACAATCCATTTAACTGTTCTGCAATATTGTGATAAAGTCGTTTTGCATAAAAAAGATATCCTTCATCATTTGAGCGAACCTCAAAAGGTCTTCCATAAATCCAGTCTGGTAATCCCCCATTTCTTATTTCGCCATGACAGAATGGTCCTATCCGTACAAGAACATACAAATTATGCTTTTTACATAATTCAAGAAAATGACGAAGATCCCGATCTCCTGACCAATCAAAAATTCCCTCTTTCTCCTCATGAATATTCCAAAACACATAGGTAGAAATAACATTAATCCCTCCCGACTTCATTTTCAAGATTTGTTCCTCCCAATACTCATGTGGTAACCTTGAAAAATGTATCTCTCCCAAGATTGGGATAAAAGGTTTATTGTCCACATTCATGTAAAAGCTGTTGAAATCAATTGTACCCCCAGTCGGATTTGAACCTCCCAAATTTAAATGGTCGGTATATATGCGCTTCTCCGTAGCTGGAACATTGAGTTTATACACTTTCTGCGCTACGCCAGCAAGCGTCAGTACACTAAGTGTCAGTAGGCATAAAAGTTTCTTCATGGTTTTAACATTTAATTTTTCGAATTCTAATGTATTTTTATGTGTGTTAGTTACTCTAATATAACACTTTTTGTAGTAGACTGGGCATTGACACCAATTGATGCCAACACTCCAGTTACAATCAATATTAAAATCTTTTTCTCTTCAATTATACTTTATTAGTATCCTGTGTTCTGTTTGATCTGACTCTTGCTCTCATCAATAAATGTCTGAGGAATCCAGAATCTGTTATGACTTTCATCTACTGTAAAATAGCTCTTTCCATTAGCATTTGCTTTAGCAATGCGCTGATTGGCATACTCAACATATTTACCAAAACGGATCAAATCCTGACGGCGCAATCCTTCAAGCCAAAATTCATGTCCACGTTCAATAAGGAGAGCCTCCATGAAAGCATCTGTTGAAGCAACCTGCTCAGCTGTAAGTTCAGGTAGTCCGGCACGGTTACGTATACGATTAACTAACCCAATTGCATCGGTAGAAACGGCACCTGTATTACGCACCATACACTCAGCAAGCGTCAGGAGTACATCACTATAGCGATATACTACAATGTCGATACCACTGTTAGCACCAGTCATATCCGGATCTTTACCGTATTTCAATGGCAAAGCACCATAAAATAATTGCGTGTTGTTGGCACTTGTCTTCAACTCACCATCATTGTTAGTATAACTAGCCACTATTAAATCACGACGAGCATCGTCTTCCTCAAAAGTATTGTAAAAATCCCAAGGCATCACATATCCACCCCATCCCTGACTTTTCTCTGTCCAAGGCATGTCTGACGGTAATATAGAGGCTGTTAGATAATTAGTAGTCCAGTTAGCGCTGCTGTTACACGGTACCTGTAAAATAATTTCGTCATTACCCAAACCTGCTTTAGAAAAGATGTAAGCATAATCCGACTGCAAACTATATACACTATTCTCCATATCCTTCAAATCACGGGCTAGTTGCTCTGCACCAGTAAAATTACCACGTATCATGTAATATTTCATCAGTATCATCATAGCTGCTCCCTGTGTCATGCGTCCGCGAGCACTTGCTACAGTCGGCAGGCCTTCAATAGCTGTACGAAGATCTGTTTCCATCATCTCGTCATATTCCTCATCAGAAATACGGGGAAGGTAAACAAATGCTTCCGGATCATCGAGTATCTCATCGCTAGCTACAGGAACTGGACCAAACATGTCATATAAATACAATCCTATCCATCCCCGCAAAGCATGCGCTTCGGCAGCATATAGTGTTTTGGCCAAATCAGGTGCAGTAGATTCTTCAATGCGACGTATAGTTTTTCGTGCCTTACTTAAGAATTGGTAGTGGGCAAATGCATTATAACATTGTGACTGAGTACCTCCAGAAATGGTAGTAAACCACTGCTGGTAATGTAATTCATCCCAGACCCAGCCCCAGCAACTCCAAAGACAGTCTGTTGTCATATCACAAACTACCTGATAACCATTATGATCAGCTCCATATATAGCTTCACCTTCCCATGTTCCGGTGGTAAACTCGTAGTACAGAGAATTCACTGCTAATTTTAAGTCATTTTCTGTCTTAGGAAAATTGTCCGGTGAAATTTCGGTGTAGTCCTCTCGATCCAACGTACATGATGTGATGGCAAAAATAGCCAACAGTCCTATAATATTTTTATATATCTTCATTTTAAATCCTCCTTTTTTTTAGAATTTTAAATTCAAACCAAATGCAATACTACTTTGGTTGGGATACGCTCCAATGCCATTACCTGTCTCAGGATCCATACCTTTATATGGTGTGAATACATATAAGTTTCGAGCTGCCACATATGCTCTGGCAGACTTAAAACTCTCACCAAACCATGTAGTAGGGAACGTATATCCTATTGAAACATTATCCAAACGTAAGTACCAGGCTTTCTCGTAGAAAAAATCGCTATTGGTAGGATCGAAACCGGAATAAGCTTCTGCTACTCCAGGTAATGTACCGGAAGAATTCTCATTACTCCAACGTTTCTTAACATCACTCAATGCATTAACCCCATAAGTCAAGTCCTCAATACCATAAACCGACTGATATTTCACATCATTCAACTTCCATCCGTTTAGCGAACCATAAAGATAGATGTTTGCATCTAAGTTCTTCCAACGGAAGGTGTTATTGATACTGAAAGGTATTGGAGTAGAGTTATGTAGAAGAACCATATCAACTGCATCTAGCGTACCGTCAGCACCTTTTACACGAATATATCTTCCTTCACTGTCACGCATACGTTCACCATTATCATCAAGCTGGTAACTATATAGATCATCATAAAGAATAGAACCTGCATTAGATGAAGGTAGGTGAGTATAGCTATCCCCTGCCTGAACAAGCCCTGAGGTACGATAACCATAGATATTATTCCATTTTTCAATATTTTTTTGATACGGTTCAGGAATGAATTCCGGATCGCGCTTAGTAGTGCGGTTACGATAATACGAAAGGTTGATATCAGTGCTCCATTCAAAATCATTATGCGCAATATTCACGGTATTAATACCTAAATCTATACCCTGTGACTGATATTCGATAGCAGAGTTATAGTCAATGGAACTAAGCTCTTGATACGACATCAGTTGTCTGGATATAATTACATCGTTGCGGGTGCGTTGATAAATATCGATGGTACCCGAAAGACGGTCACGCCAGAATCCAAAGTCAAGACCGACATTAAGATCTGTAAGAGTCTCCCATTTAAGGTTTGGATTACCAATTTTTGAAAGGGCGATACCATTAACCAAACCTCCATCCATAGCATAGGTACCACGGCTCACAGCAAAAACTGTATTAATACCTGTTAAGTTGCCGGCATTACCAGTTTGTCCAAAACCAGCACGCAGCTTCATGTTGCTCAGCCAATCTGCATTACTCAACCAACCTTCTTCATTTAGGCGCCATGCTACTGAAGCACCAGGAAAGTATCCCCATTGGTGATTCTGCGAAAAATTAGAACTTCCATCGACACGTAGATTCAGAGTTAAGATATAACGTTGCATAAGGGTATAGTTGATACGCCCCATGTAAGAAGCCATTTCGTTACTGCCTTTGCTGGATGATATATCCGGATTCTCTTGCTCACTGGTTCCAATGTTGTTCATCAATGAACCATCCGTAGGAAAGTTAGAAGCCACAATACCCATACTACTCCATGAAGTTTTCTTATACTCCCATCCAGCCATCACGCTTAAGTCATGCTTATCAGCAAATGTCTTTGCGTAAGTAGCAATCACATTAATCAGATTCATCTGTGCCTTTGAATTCTGTTTCGAAGCCTGTCCGTTAAGGTTTTTACCTTTAGGAGTGCTCGTTGGAATGTATTGATCTTTCTGTGTATCCTTCATATCCACCCCTCCTGTAGCACGTACAGTAAGGTCTTTAATAGGCTTGAATTCCAAATATCCACTTGCAAATAGATCTCGGCTAATAGTTTGGTCAGTAATTTCAAGCAATGACACAGGGTTAGGATATATATTCGGACGAATAAAGTTATCGGAATAATTACCTAACTCATCATACACAGAAACTAAAGGTATGAATGTCATAGCAGAATAAATCAGCGCTGAATTATCATGACGAGAGTCTCCCAGTGGCACATCATTATATTTAATCTGTGCAAATGAGGTATTGACTCCTGCCTTAATATTGTTACCGAAATCCTGATCAAGATTAATACGTGCTGTAATACGATTCATATCGTTGTTTTTGGCAATACCTTTATGATCGAACAGCCCTGTAGAGAAAAGATAGCGTGTTTTTTCAGAACCTCCGTTTACACTAAGGTTATGTTCATTGACAACACCTGTGCGAGTCACTTCTTTCATCCAGTCAGTACCATCACCAACGAAGTTATCTATTTGGTCTTGAGTAAAATTTTTCTCATTACTACGCCCCAGTTCGTCGAATACCTTATTTTGCTCTATCATAAAGTCGCGCGCTTTCATAAAGTCAGGAGCATCCTTGATATACTGCAGGGCTGTACTTCCCGAGTAGCTAATCTCCGGCTTGGAGCTTTTACCTCGTTTGGTCGTGATAAGGATTACACCTCCTGAGGCATCGCTACCGTAGATAGAAGCTGCCGAAGCATCCTTTAGCACGTTAATAGTTTCTATGTCGTCAGGATTGATGTTCATCAGTGCATTATCTTTGTCGCCTCCACTATATGAGGTTCCTGAAGATGGAGTCTTTGTCTGAAGTTGTGGTACACCGTCAATCACAATAAGTGGCTGTTGGCCTGAAAGTCCACCACGGATTGCAATATTCAACGAACCTCCAGGAGAAGCACTGCTAGCTGTGACATTCATCCCTGAGGAGCGACCTCGAAGCATCGTTCCCACAGAAGCTGCTGCTGCTTTTGGTAGTTCATCTGCTTTAACAGTGGATACAGCTCCTGAAATGTTTGTCTTATTCATTGAACCATAACCTACAACTACTAAATCTTCTAAAAGATGAACATCTTCTTGTAAAACAACATCAATTCTTCTTCGTTTACCTACAAGTTCATCTACATTTGCAAAACCTATAAACGAAAATGTAATAACAGACTCTTCAGAAGGAACCATCAATTCAAAATTTCCCTCAAAATCAGTAATAGTTCCTTGAGAAGTGCCACTTATGACTACATTTACTCCAGGCAATGGTTCATTACTGGAATCTTTAACATTTCCTTGGACTTTAATTTCCGATTGTGCAAAACCTACAATTGGCACTATAATAAATAGTAACAGAAATAATGGTCTCGCCCAATTTCTTATAATATCTGAAATAATATTTCTCATTTCTTTAATAATTTAAAATACAACTTAGTGCTTTGATGAGACTGTTGCCCACAATGTCTCTAAATCAAATGTGATAGTATAATTACCCGGACCTTGGAACACATCTTTAAAGGTTCCTGTACCCACATCTGCTACCCATCCAGTATTTTGTTTTACAGTAGTAGATGAACCTTCATTTCCTGTAGGTCTCCATATTGGCGACCAGCTAGAATTTGTAAAACAGAAAAGAACTTCAAATTCCGCCGAATAACTTACCCCTACCTCAACTGAATATAAATAAGGATTAGCGGCATCAACTTTTGCCATATCTGTTGACATTGTCCAATTTGCAAAATCAAATCCTTCACCTGTTACATTAAGTACTCCTGTGTATTCAGGCGTTTGAGGGGTGTATGATGTTATAGAATATGTTTTTTGTTCTATATTAACTTCAATTGTATAATATCCTTTATCCGCAATATTTATAGGTAAAGCATATCCATTTTTATTAATCAGTTTAGTTGAAACATATGGGCTTACACCAAAATAATCAGCTGTAATATTTTGTGTTGGTACAAATGCGATTTTTGTATCATTATTGGCAGCATAAAATTTTGTTGTATAGGTATAGGCACCTGTTCTTTCCATATACTTATAATAACCTAAAACATAAGCACTAGGATCCTCATCAGCATTAACAACATACATTTGAGCATAGTCGTCAATTGGATCTTCATCTTCTTTTGGTAGAACTATAAAAGTTATATTATTTTCTTTGTAATTTCCAACTTTATCTTCAACTTTTATGGTTCCTGAATAAGTTCCGGTGGTCAAAAATTGTATACTCATTGATTCTTTCTGTGTCAAACCATCTAAAGTCACCTCTTTTTCAAATCCAATATCAGGTATGCTTACAAATAATTTTGACAATTCTCTATCATCACTCATTTCAACATTTAGAGTATAATCTGCTTTTTCTTCTATTACATCAAAATCTACAGATGCTGGATTTGGTGGTAAAGAAACAAACCATGGATCAGTAGTATCAGGTAAAAATTTAACTGATATCTCTTTTGTGGTTACGTTATCATCAACATCCTCTACTATGATAGATAATACATCATCTAAATCCTCAGACATTGATTCAGGTATGGTATATAAGTAACTAAATCTAAACACCTTTGGAGATTGACTTTTCAAATCATATACTTTTTCAAGTTCAATTCCATCGCAAATTAGTTTGATTGACTTTATACCATTTTCGGCCGAGACCATTCCTTTTAAGAATATTTCATCACCTGGAAAAGTTTCAATATCTGATATTTCCACAGATAACCCTGGAGGAATATCATTTTCTTTTTCACAGGCAACAAACATTAAAATGCTTAACAAAATCATTAAGATTTTGCCTTTTGCTTGCAGTAGATTGCTTTTCATAACTGATCTTATTTAATTATTAAATTTAAATGCATCAAAAGATTTTAAAGAATTTCCATCAAAATCAAACAGAGTTGTATTACCAACGTAATTCTGGGCACCTAATTCCCAGCCAACACCTGGGACTTCAATCATAATAGGATCCCAATACAAGCAGCCTAGAATACGTCCACTTTTTTCTTTCTTAATTTCTGTAAAAAGCTCTAGTAAATAGTCTTTTTGCCCTTGAGGCGATGAAGGATATACATCATCATAAGGACCATTATCTTTTAATTGGCCTTCCCATCCATTTAACCTGACTGGATTCCAATTATATCCGGTTTCCATTATAAAAATATCCTTGTCGAATTTATCAATAGTATACTCAGCCCATTCTCTCATCTCTCCAGCAGTTATTCCAGTCCAATATGGATAATATGAAGCACCTATCAGATCATACTTACCTCCATTGCGGTTAAGCTCACCAAAAAACCAGTCATATTTATATTTATCACCTGCTGCATCTAGATGAATTAGTACTTGCGTTTCCGGAGATATAGCTTTAACAGCATCATAACCTTCATTAAAGAGTTCTGCCAGTTGCTTAAAATTATCAGTTTTACCTTCTGGATATAAAATACCTCCAACGGTTTCATTTCCAAGAGAAACATACTCAGGTGTTGTTCCTTGAGCTTTCATCTTAGCCATAAAATCATATGTAAAGTCATAAACCGCGCTTTTCAAATTTTCATAACTGAGATTCTCCCATTCATGTGGTTTGTACTGTTTTTCTCCATTTGTCCAGTAATCACTATAATGAAATGTAAGCTGAATCTGCATACCTGCCGCTTTTGCTCGTTGGGCTAAACTAAGTATATCTTCAGGATTTTGAATATCGGCAGGAAGTCTGTTGGAAGGCGAGTAGTTCGGATTTCCCGGATCATTATAAAGTCTCAATCGAACTATATTAAATCCCTTACTCTTTAATATTTCAATACAGTCTTTTTCTTGTCCATCATCAAAATATTTCGCTCCCATACTTTCCAAATATGTCAATTCAGAAATATCTCCACCTTTTAAAAAAGAAACTTTATGATCTCCACTTTCTAATTTCAACCCATCAATATTAGTCCAGTTTCCGGCATTGGCATCTGTATAAAACACTACCTTACAGGTACCGCCTTTTATTTCAACTCCTCTTACAAAAGATTGTGTCCAAACATTATCGCTAACACACAAAGAGGTCATTGTCCTTTTCTCATCATCAGTTTCTATTGCAACATAACATGCATTTTGGCCTCCACTATTTTTAAAATAAAACTCTAAATCATAAATGCCATCTACTATATTGGTGATCTCTTGTTCCAAAATCGTTATGTAAGCCTGTTCTCCAGAAACATTAAAAGAGTATTTACTCACATATCCCCCACTTACGACCTTAACCACATCCTGATCCCCTAAAACACTCCAGCCCTGTGGAGTATATGTTTCAGAAGCATCATTTTCAAAACTCCCATTTATAATTAGCACATCTTCTTTGGGAGAAACCACATCATCTTTCTTTGCAGTACAACTTATTAACAATAGAATCAAACCGCTTAAGTAAGACTTAATCACTTTTTCTTTCATACAAAATAGATTTTAGCACAAAACTTCTTTAAGGTTATAATGAAGCATATAACATGCATATTTCATTACATTTTATCAAACTGTAAGACCGCTCTATTAATGTATATTAATATTAATAGAGATAATAAATGTTTTATTAGCACATGATAGACTAAACCCCTTACATAGCATCAATTACACAAACAAAATTATCTAATTCGCACGTTAAAAAAATGTATGATAGTGGGTAAAAGATGTATAATATAACTACATTAGCACTTTTAGAAATTAGATCAGTTTTATGTCTCAAAAACTTGCAGATGGCTTTACTGGTGAAAAAGCCATAAAACTTCCTCTTCACGTAACAAACTACTTATCTAACAACAAGATAACCAAACAACTATACGTTACCTGGATTGGTTTTTATCCAAAGGCAAAATTCCATTATAGAGAAAGAAAAAATGGAGCTAATGAGAACATCTTAATATATTGTTCGAAAGGAAAGGGTTGGATTAAATTTAATAATGAAGAATTTATACTAAATGAGAATACCTTATTTATACTTCCTAAAAATGAATTACATTCATATGGCTCTGATTTAAAAGATCCTTGGAGTATACATTGGTTTCATTTTTTAGGTAATAATACAGATATGTTTAACCCAATATTTAGAAAACTAATAAAATTAAAAATTACGGATAAAAGTAGAATCAATGATCGCTTAAACCTCTTTAATGAAATTTTTCAAAACTTTGAAATGGGTTATAGTCCTGAAAATCTGGAATACATTACATTTTGTGCAATGCACTTTTTAGCATCCATCCAATATTTAACTCAATATCAAGAATTTAATAACGTTAAAGAAACTGACAACATTCATAAAAGTATTCGCTTTATGAAAGATAACCTTGAAAATAAAATCTCACTAAAAGATATTGCTGATAGTATTGGTTACTCACCTTCACACTTAAATACTCTATTCGTACAACGAACCTCAATCTCTCCTATAGAATATTATAACCAATTAAAGATTCAACGCGCTTGCTCTTTGCTTCAGTTCTCTGGTCTAAAAATTAAAGAAATCGCCTTTCGTTTAAACTATTACGATCCATATCACTTCTCAAAGGTATTTAAAAAAGAAATGAGCGTTACTCCCAAAGAATATAGAAATAAACTGAATGACAAACTTTAAAAAATTCACTAGCAAATAATACTGAATAACGCAATAGTTAATTCAATAATAGTTATGTAATAGAACTTATAATTCTTAACAATCTTCTTCACTTATATTACACCTATCGGATAGTCCATTCCTAATTTTTAGCCCCAATTCATTAAACATTTTATTGTTTAACAAACAAGGGCCTTTTATAACTATGCTTGGCTGGCACAATTCATTTTTAGCGTATTTAGAAATCAAAATGGTCTGGATCAGGTCCAATTCTTTCATTTCGATCTAAATTGTTTATAATACCCATGTCATGTTCACTAATATTAAAATTAAACACATTACAATTACTCTTTATTCTATCCTCATGTATTGATTTCGGTATTGTAACTATACCATTTTGTAGATTCCACCTAATCACTAGCTGAGCAGGTGTAACATTATACTTTTGAGCTAAATTAACAAGCGGTTCTATTTCAAAAATTCGCCCTTGCATTAACGGAGACCATGATTGAACTTGAATATTTTTAGATTTACAATATTCAATTAAAGATGGTTGTGTCAAATATGGATGATATTCTATTTGGTTTACCATTGGTACTATTTCAGCAGTTCCTAATAAATCCTCAAGATGATGACTTAAAAAATTACTTACCCCAATCGCACGTACTTTCCCCTTTTCATAAAGATACTCCAACGCTTTCCAGGTATCTTTATACTTACCTTTTACTGGCCAATGAATTAAATATAGATCTAAATAATCTACATTTAATAAACGCAATGACTCATCAAAAGCTTTTAACGTATTATCATATCCCTGATCTGAATTCCATACTTTAGTTGTTAAAAAAATCTCTTTTCTATCAATACCTGACTCCTTAATACCTATCCCTACACCCTTTTCATTCCCATAAATCTTAGCCGTATCAATTAGTTTATATCCTGCATTTATTGCCCACTTAACCGAATTAACAACCTCAACTCCATCTCTGGTTTGAAAAACACCAAGTCCCAAGTAAGGCAATTCAATACCATTATTCAATTTGACTGTGCTTGATAAAGTTAAATTTTTCATAAACGATATTTAATATTTTGTAATGATTTGAATGAAATATTATCTAAATATTGACTCTCATAACGCATCAAGTATACTAGCTAAATATTCTTATATAGAAAAAAGTTATCATCTGTTAATCAGGAATTGATTTGCTTTTATAAAATTCATGGAAATTATATTTAAAAATCAACTTATTGAATCTCTATAAGCAGCATTTTTTCTTTTAGATTTCCGCATATTATCATCATTTCTTTAATACTTTGAGTACCTGATCAGCAATAGTGCTCATACCATTAACACTTGGATGCCCATTAAGCTTCTCTATATCATGCAACACAATATACTCCACTCCATAGTGATCACAAATAACCTTGGTAGATTCTGTAATTTCATCAAGTAACTCGGTATTTATGATGAAATAAATTTTCACGTTTGGATATCTCTCTAATGTTGATTGCAAGAGTTTTGCTAAGGCCGGACGATAAGTAAAAAGGTCAGATCGTTTAAAGTCATTGTATACATATTCACCTATACGTCCACCGGTCCAGCTATCGTTAGTAGCGCCGAAAATCAGTATTATGTCAGGATTTCCTAGTTTAGGAACACGAGTTATAAATGAACGTGATGTATAGTCCTCATCGCTATATCCGGTGTAGGATATTGTTGCTCCACTATAAGAATCATTTATTCCAAGTTTATACCCACCTTCCTTTATCGTTTTCCACCACCAGGTTTGCTTTACATCTATGACATCTGTACGGTCTAAATCCGAACTGCTATACCATGTTGGATAACCATCCGGTATATAACCACAGAATGTGGAATATGAATCACCCAAAATGGAAATCGTTTGTTTAACTTCTATAGTTTTCTGAGCTTTAATACCAAGCGAAGCTATCACTCCGACTACTATCACAATTATTAATTTCTTCATCATAATTCAGTCTATATTATCACCTCTATTTAAAGCAACCTTATTTTATATCTTATCAAAATGGCTTTAAGGATGTTTTACAAAGAAACTATCTAAGATAAATTCATCCTAGATAGTTCCCAACTTAATGACTAAAAAAAAAATCTACCTTTATCAACAAACTACAAAACTTTGTTCAACATTCTCTTAGACAATAGAATTTGACTTCAAATTCTTTTTTAAATCTGCCACTGCTGAGTGCATTGAACTTAATTCTAATATTTCCTCAACTAATGCTGCAGCAATATTTAAATTTCCAAGTCCTTCTTCTGAAAGCGCTATTAAAAATTTAGCATCTACTGTATTTCGTTTTTGAATATCATCCTCGAAAACCAACAATAAAGGCAATGATGTTGCAAAATAATCTATTCTCACTCTTTCCTTTAATTTTGATTCTGCAAATTCCTTGATTTTCTGCAATAAATCATTAGCCTCTTCAACTTTTCCAAGCTCTTTTAATGATAATGCTTTATAATATGATAATTCAGAATAAGCACTTACTGCCATATCAATAAAGTCTCCTTCTTCATTAGTACTCGCTTCAAAATGCGCTTTTGCATCACTAGCCTTACCCATAGCTTTAAGAGCCATACCTTTCCAGTAATTAATATGAGCTACAGCCTGTAAAGGATGGTATTTTTCACCAAGATTATCAGGTGTATTCATCGACTTTTCAAAATAATCCAAAGCTACATTTGCATCTCCATTTTGAAGCGCCTCTTGTCCTAATTTTAAACAAGCATATGTAAATTGTCTTAAAACCTGACCTTCACCTCCTTCCCATGGATGGAAGTTTTTATTCTCAAGCAAGTTTAAAGCACTGTTATAATCTCCTGTAAAATTATACAGCGCAGCCAACTCCACTGAAAAATCATCTCTAGTAATAATTTGTTCCTTTATTGACAACAGACTTTCTAAGCGATCTTTTGGATCATCATTTAGCTTCTTACGTAATTGATCAAATTCATAACGAATACGCATGTCATTTGGAGCTAACTCTATTGCTTTTAAGAATGCTGCTCTGGCTTTTTCACCATCTTCATTAGTATTCCAGTAAGCTATTCCCAGGTTACGATATAGAGTACCATAGTTACTATTAGCATCTGCAGCTTTTTGCCATGCGGCAATAGCATCTTCGTGACGCTTTAAATTGAAATAGTAGTTACCTAATCCATAGGCAGCAATACCATTTTCAGCATCTACATGTAAAGCCCATTCCATTACAATCTGTTCAAATGTACGCGAAGGGAAAGCATAGTCGTATGATGCAGCTTTCGTCTTCTCAAGAATTTCTTGTGCAACTTCAGCTTCACCTTGAAGATTGTATAACCAAGCCAAAACAAATTCCGTCATGATCGATTTTGCCATTGGATTTGGTACTGCACACTCAGGTATTTCATTTTTATGATGCAATTCAATCACATCAATAGCCTCCTGATAAAAACCAGCTTCAGCATAATCGAATGCAATATCAATGATTGTTTGTGCATCGTTTCTGGATGATTGGATAAAATCTTCGTATTTACCTGTTAAATTAGCCAACTCAAATTTTGCCCACTGGTCTAAAGAGTCTGTTTTAAACAGTTCTGTAAATACACCATGTGCAGCATCTTTATTACCTTGATGCTTAAGAACTATAGCTTTTAAAATAAATGCTTTATTATTCTGACGGTTTGTATCTAAAGAAGCTTCAATATGCTCAAGAGCTGTTTCGTAGTCTCCTTTTAAACAATCTAATGCTGCCAACTGATAATAACCTGCTGCACGCCACTCAAAGTTCCAGATTGATTTATAAAACAATTTATAAGCTTCATCTTTTCTACCCTGGAAAGAACATGCTAAACCACAGAAATACAATGCCTCACCTGATGCCGGATTTGGATGATAAGTGGTTTGAATATCAATAGCAGTTTTAAAGTTTGCTTCAGCTTCTGCAAATTTTCCGTTTTTAAGCTCAACCCTACCAAGTGCTATATATGATTTGTAGCTTTTAGGATCTTTTCTAATCGCTTCTTTCCAATATGGTTCAGGGTAACGAGTTGGGTGACGGTAAAGATCAAGGTGTTCTCCAATCAGTTCAAGCTCATTAGCGCTTTCAATTTCCTCTGGTTGTTTAGGCTCAAATGCAACTTTACGGTTACGCTCTTTAGGAACTTCACGATGATGGTACGCAATAAGCTCTTTGCCTTGCTCATTTAATACAATTAAAGAAACGGAATGCTCTTGTCCTGCTTCAATTTGAATGGTTTGATCCTGCCATGGTTCATCCGGAGTAACTGTTCTATTTTCAAATACAGTCTTCTCGTTTCCAACTAGAAGAATAAATTTAAGATTTTCAAATTTACGACTTGATGCAACTCCTAAATCTAATTTATTTCCTTGTTGAATTTCAAGATGAATTGCCAGGTCTTTATCTGCATTTTGAACAGGACCAAGCTTTTTAAAACTCCACCAAAACTGAGAGAAAGTTTTAGTTTCGTATGGAAGCAAGTATGTGAAATCTGGTTGATTATCAGTATAAACACCAGCCATTAACTCAAAGTATGGTCCACCTTCATCGGTTAACTCACGATCCCATGCACGACCAAAGTCTTCACTACCCCACGTCCATTGTTTTTTACCCGGAGCAATATGACGGTTAGCCACATGAATAAAACCACCTTGCTCTTTGAAATCATATCCTCCAAAGAAATCATATTTAGTATCACAAACCATATAACTGGTTGGAACGGGGATGTTATTGTAGTTACGTAAATCGTTTTTCCCTGGTCTTTGATGATACGCAATTCCGTAATAATCATTTTCTGCATATGGAAAACTACTTTGAGCTCTTACAGCATGATCAGCAACATAATGTACATCAGGTGGGAAGAAACTCTGATAATCTTTATGTACCTCAACAGCTACGTTTGCCCACCATAAGAATGTTTGGGTTAATGGGGTGCGATTAAACAAGCGTCCTCGCAACTCAATCAAAGCACTATCAGGACGAATACGTATTCCATGCATTCCTTTTAAACGATACATTGGATCATATTCCGACATCCAGATTGTTTTTGCTCCATCAGCTTCCTCCTCAATATAAACATCAGTAGGCAAATAAGTTCCCGGACGGTGGTGTTGTGGCCAGTTAAACTCAACGCCTCCACTTATCCATGGTCCAGCTAAACCTACTAAAGCAGGTTTAATAACTTTTTGCTGATAAAAGAAGTTATAATTATTATTTGCTTTGTCCTGAGATTCAAATATTCTACCCCCTATTTCAGGAAGCATAACCATCTTTACAAATTCATTTTCAAGTATTGCAGCTTGATATTCCTTATTCACTTTATGATCATATACTTTATCTATAAAAGGAACAGGATATACTTTACCTGATGATCCCTGATAAACGCGTTTCTCAAAAAACACAGGATTAATTTCTGACTTTCCTAGTTCATAGGTTGGAATGACCAACTTTTCAAGTCTTGCTTTTGCCTCCATTGTATTTATTTTTTATTTTTTTTGATATAATTTCCCCATTCAAGCATCTTATACAAGACACTACCTACTGACTTTCTATATGTTACTTAATCAATCTTTAATTATTTCTTTTTCGATTTCTTCCAGTGATTTACCTTTTGTTTCAGGTAATTTCTTATAGATAAATAAAAAGCCTGCTAAACAAATTAATCCGTATAACCAAAATGTTCCAGCTGCCCCTAAAGCACTATTTAATAACGGAAATGTATAAGTCAAAAGAAAACTTGCACTCCATAAAGCAATGGTAGATATGGCCATAGCAGCTCCTCGTATCCTATTTGGGAATATTTCTGATATCACTACCCAAACTATAGGCGCTAACGACATAGCGTAGGTAGCAATAGCTAATAAAACCAATAATAATAATGTCCATCCTGTAATATGGAAAAAGTAGGTTAATCCTACCAGAATATAGATCAACGATAATCCTGCAGAACCAATAATCATTAAAGCACGTCTTCCTAGTCTATCAACAGTATATATAGCAACAAACGTAAATATCACATTAATAATTCCTGTAATCACGATATTAAACAATATATCAGATACACCATAACCTGCGGCTTTAAATATCTCTTCTGCATAATTGAATATTACATTAATACCACACCATTGTTGAAAAGCAGCTAACACAACGCCTATTAAAAGTACTTTGCGTATTCCTGGTTGTAACAACTCCTTATAATCAACTTTTTTTGTATCTCCTTTTAACGATTTATGAATATTATTATACTCTTGCACAGCATATTCTTCACCTCCAATTTTCTTAAGAATAGATTCCACCATTGACTCATTACCTGATTTGGCCAACCATCTTGGACTTTCTGGAACTAAAAACATTAAGATGAAAAAGATACCTGCCGGAAGAGTTTCTGCCCAAAACATATAGCGCCACCCCATTTGCCCATTCCATGAATTTAATATATCAAGTTCTGTAAAGTGATCAGGAATAGGTTCTGCTATTTGCCAATTGGCTAATTGAGCAGCTAAAATACCTAATACGATAGTTAACTGATTTAATGAAACAAATCGACCACGCATAGCCGCTGGTGCTATTTCTGCAATATACATTGGAGACAGAGTTGATGCTAATCCAATACCTACGCCACCAATTAAACGATAAATAATAAACACTGTAAAATCATTTGCTATACCAGTACCAATAGCGGATAAGGTGAACATAAAAGCCGCAAAAATCAATAATCGCTTTCTTCCATATTTATCACTTAAAATTCCTGAAATAGCAGCTCCCAATAAACAACCTATCAAAGCACTACTCATGGCCCACCCTTGCATTGCTGGTTGATCAGCAATATGAAAAAATTGTTCGTAAAAAGGTTTTGCTCCTCCAATTACGACCCAGTCATAACCAAACAATAATCCTCCAAGGGCAGAAACCAATGAGATTGACAAAATATAACGTGTATTAAATTTTACTTTTTGCATATTAAATTGTTCTTAATTATAGTTAACAAATATCCTTATTAACATTGATTCATAAAATGGATGTAAATTTGGTTTTAATGGACTATCTTATTATTTTAGCTCAAAAAGTAAAGAATGATAAAACCAGATGGATTTCAAGGCGAACGTACGGTAATTATACCCGAATTAATTATTAATAAAATACAAGAAAACCCAATAAGTAAACACCTATACATAACCGACATAGGATTTTACCCAAAAGCCAAAGACCACTTAAGAGAAAGACTTAATGGTTGTAAGCAACATATATTAATGTATTGTACTGATGGAGAAGGATGGATTTTACTAGGAAACAACAAAATATATGTTAAAACAAATCAATATTTTATAATTCCGGCAAATATACCTCATACTTATGGCAGTTCTAAGGTAAATCCATGGAGTATATATTGGATTCACTTTAGTGGCTTAACAGCAGAATATTTTATTGATACAATTAGCGAAGCTCAAAATATTACTCCTTCAGAAATATCGCGTATTGATGAACGCTTGGATCTTTTTGAAGAGATGATACAAAACCTGGAAATGGGTTTTAGTATGGAAAACATTGATTATGCCAATATTTGTTTATGGCACTTTTTAGCTTCCTTCAGATATTTAAGTCAATACAGACAGGTTCGAAAACCTCAGGAAAGAGATCTAACTGAAAATTCAATTTTCTATATGAGAAAACATCTAACCGAAAAATTAACACTAGAGGATCTTGCAGAAAACGCTAATTTATCTGTAGCCCATTATTCCATGTTATTCAAACAAAAAACAGGGCAACTCTCCTTTAAACTATTTAATTCAACTGAAAATTCAAAATGCTTGCCGACTACTGGACCATACTCACCTAAACATAAAAAACATAGCTCAACAAATAGGATACGATGACCCTTATTATTTCTCGAGAATATTTAAAAAGATTATGAATATATCCCCAAAAGAATACAGGAAAAAACTAAAGGGATAAACTCAGTCTTAATCTTTAACCTGTTCTATGCAATAAAAATAAAACAATTTAAATTGATTTATTTTGAAATGACAAAAAACAAAAAAAGCTTGTAAATCATACAATTTACAAGCTTTTACTTTTTTTTTCTTGTTTCGTGATCCAGACAGGATTCTATTTTAAACTTGTAAATATCAGATATACAAATAATTATGCAATTAGACTTATCTAAGTTACACTTAATTTACTCCTATCAATTGTTTACATTTGCATCAAATTGATTGCTAGTGATTTATACAAAAATACGAAAAATCATTTACTTAATAGTACAATCTGTATTAAAATAAATGTTGATATAATTCTGAAGTGTAATATTTGAAGATTATATAAAATTTAATTTTTAGACTGCTTTAAGTTCTCAGGGTGGAGAGATTATACCCCATTCCTGTAAACATCTATAATACAACAATGTATATTTTCATCATTTCATTAACTCACTAATAGCTCACCAATAAATTGATGTTAATTACTTGATTTTAATGTCCTTTGACATAAAGTAAAGATACAGAAAAACATTGGCTTTAGACACTAAAACATTGCAAAATGTATTGAATGCTCGAAACTATATATCATAAAATTTCCATTGTACGTAATCATATCTATAAGACATTTTGCTATTAATGTTAATTCTATAAATATTATCCGAAAATTATTACGATTTTACAATACCTTTATAGATACAATCCTTATATGACCTATACGTATTTTTAAGTTCTCAGGATGGAGAGAGGTACACTCTTTCTTATAAACTGCAACATTTCAATACATTACATAAATAAGCCAAACTAAGTTACGCTTAACTTACACCTGCCAACTAACTTATAACATATTGATTTATTGTCCTTTGACATAGTATAAAGATATAGAAAACCATTGACATTTGATGTTTAAACGATGTAAAATGAAGGAATGAAAAGTTTCCTATATTTCATTCCTTAAAAAAGAGGTTGTCTTCAATATTAGAAAACAACCTTCTTACAAATATAAAATGCGATTTAATTATTGTATCAGACTTCTTCGTATCCCAAGTTCCAAACCTCTGATTTCTGCCAATCCTTTCATTCTTCCATATAAAGAATATCCGGGATTATTATTCTGGCCGATATCTCCTAACATTTGATTTCCATGATCGGGACGAACAGGAATAGAAAAGTCACCTCTACCTTCGGTTTTGCGTCTTTCCTCCTCCTCTACTATAGCTTTCAATACTTCATAAATATCAACATCACCTTCAAACAGGTAATCTTCGTTGAAGTTATAATCCGTATCTCTTTTTACATTTCGTAAGTGAGCAAAATTGATGCGTGGTGCTAATTCTTTTGCCATTTGAGATAGATCGTTAAAATACCCTGCTCCCCATGATCCTGTACAAAGCGTTACTCCATTGGAAACAGAATCAACATGCTTAGTTAAGATCTTTGTATCCTCAATAGTACTTACTACGCGTGGTAAACCTAGTAATCCCCATGGTGGGTCATCCGGGTGAATAGCCATTCTAACGCCAGCCTGCTCTGCAACAGGTATGATAGCACTTAAAAAGTCTAGTAAATGCTTACGTAATTTAGCATCGTCAATATCTTTGTAAGCATCCAATACTTCCTGAAATTGTTCTAAAGTATAACTCTCTTCAGCACCAGGAAGTCCTTTAATCACGTTGTTTGTTAAGGTTTCAATTTCAGCATCACTCATGCTTGCAAAATAAGCTTCAGCTTCTTTTACAATTTTTTCTGAGTAATCTTTTTCAGCACCAGGTCTTTTTAAAATATACATATCAAAAGCGGCAAAAACTTTTTGATCATATCTTAAAGCTAAAGATCCATCCTGGAACTCGCTGTTTAAGTTTGTTCTTGACCAGTCTAACACTGGCATGAAATTGTAACATACAGTTTCAATACCACATTGACCTAAATTTTTAATAGACTCCTGATAATTCTTAACGTATAACTCCCAGTTGCCATATTGCTTTTTAATATCCTCATGCACAGGAACACTTTCCACTACCGACCAGGTTAAACCTGCTGCCTCTATAATATCCTTACGCTTTTGTATTTCTTCTACAGTCCAGTCCTCACCATTTGAAATATGGTGTAAAGCTGTAACAATACCAGTTGCTCCGGTTTGTTTTATATCTTTTAATGTGATACGGTCATTAGGGCCGTACCAACGCCATGTTTGTTCAATCATAATTTTTTTTATGGTATCAGGGTATAAAGGTTAAGGGTTGAAGGGTAATCCAAAACCATATAACCTTGTTTCCTTGTTACCTTCTTCCCTTTTCCTTTTTAAACTCCACTATATGCACTAAAACCTCCGTCAACAGGAATAACTACTCCTGTAATAAACTTAGCCCAGTCGGACATTAAGTACAGAACTGTTCCTGATAACTCCTCAGGTTCACCGTAGCGCTCCATAGGTGTATTTGTGATGATTTTGTTTCCACGGGCTGTAGCTTCACCGGTTTTTTCATCGATTAGTAAAAAGCGGTTTTGGTTAGTTAACAAGAATCCCGGTGCAATAGCATTTACCCTGATGCCAGTTTTAGCAAAGTGAACAGCTAACCATTGTGTAAAGTTGTTAATGGCTGCTTTTGCTGCTGAATAAGCAGGAATCTTTGTTAATGGAGTGTATGAGTTCATTGAAGAAACGTTAACAATGGCTCCTTCCTTTTTAGCTAACATATCTTTAGCAAAAACCATTGATGGTAAAAGTGTTCCCTGAAAGTTTAAGGCAAATACCTTATCAAAACCTTCCATTTGTAAACCAAAGAATGTAGCATCCAGGTTATCCATGTATTCTTCAGTCAAAAATTCGGCTTGTGTTGTTGCTGAGGCTGCATTACCTCCGGCTCCGTTAAGCAAATAATCTACGATTCCCAGCTTTTCATGAATAATTTGAAGAGCTGCTTCCAATGATTCCTTGCTCAACACATTGGCTGAAATGCCTATTGAAGTCGTTTTATATTCTGCTCTTATTTCATTGGCTACTTTTTCTGCTGCTTCAGGATTTAAATCCAGGATAGCTGTTTTTACACCCTGCGATGCCATGGCTTTGGCTATGGTAGAACAAAGTACACCACCTCCTCCGGTAATTACGGCTACTTTATCTTTTAAATTAAATTCTTTCATAGATCTCTTTTATTTCATTAAAAAATTCACATATTAATCTTTGAGCAAATATTCTTTATTACCCAACTAATCATAGTTAAAAGTAAATGCATCAAGCTTAATATGGATTGAAAAATTATTCACATTACTGGATTAATCAATCATTATCAAAACAGATTAGCTATTCATTTATACTTTGATAAATTTTAATGTTTCTGATATAATATTGTCTTGTACTTTTAGAAAAAACATACCATTAGGAATTTTTTCAACATTAATTGATTGACCTTTGTTCTGTAACAGCTTTGTACCTGACATACTAAGTACAATTAAGTCAGCCTCGACGGATACACCTTTTACAAAAAGTATACTGCTAACAGGATTAGGATATAACCCTATATTCGAAGTTGTAGTAACACTTACATCTGTACCCACATCTGGTATAGAAAATGTGATGAAATTTGTATTGAATTCCTGGGCATCAATATAAAATCGCATAATATGTTGGCCTGCCGATAAATTTACATTACATGTTACATCTTTCCATACTTGCCAGCCACCCGTATTGGGTACAGTTTGTATACCGGAAATATTAGCTCCATCCATTTCAACATGGAAAGATCCACCAACCGGAGAAGCAACACGGGTAGTCATTTCATAAGTACCCGAAGCTGACACATCCACTGTATATTCAAGCCATTCACCGGTAACTGACCAGTCGATATTATAACCACCCTCATCACAAGCTTCAATATCTACTCCATCTAAGCGATATGCTCCATTCTTATTGCTGGCATCGGCATCGTGATAAGAAACACCTTCGCCACCATTGTCGTAATTTTCCATTTGAACGGTACCAGGTATTGAAATAGCATCAGAATAAGATGATTGTGTAGGAACGTCTTCTTCTATTACTATTGGCTGTCGTACATCTGATGGCGATACAGTCTGGCTACAATTAGTAAAATTAATATTCTCTGTATATCTGAGGTAATATCCCCACGCCGGAAGCATGCCAAAAACATTGTATTCGGGATAATTGCCTTTATATTCACCAGGTCTTCCGGGAACAATTGTTGCACCTCCTTTAAACGAATTAACACTAACATTATTAAATGTTACATCCTTTATTTTATAAATAGTACCATCTGCATTAATTCCGCTGATACAGCTGCCTATATTGTCAGAAATATTTCTAAAATCTAAATTTGAAAATGTAATATCGGTTATACTTCCTGTTTTTGCCGGAGCACCGGCAGGTCTATGGCCACGTTTTCCTGCAGAATGTAGTAGAAAAAAAGCGTTTGCTGAGGTTTGCAAGTTTATCCTGTCAAAGGTAATATTTGAAAAGTCTGCACCATCCAATCCCTGTAATGAAATGGCACATAAACCACCTCTTCCTGATCCATTTATTGCAATATCCTGAAGTAAACAGTTTGTAAAAACTCCATAAGTTAAAGTACCGAATTTTATTTTATTGCCGGTTGTTCCATTTATAGTTACATTTTTAATGGTCATATTATGTACACCTTTTGCCGAACCACTTTTTGGACAAATCGCATCGTCCTGACATAAAATGGTACTGTTAGTAATTGTTACATCGTGTGAATCACAAATATCAATTCCATCTTTATTTACTCCATAGGCAGAAGTATTAATGTTGATTCCATCCACAATTACAATATCACATTCTAAAATTACAAAGTCCCACATCGCGCTATTCTTAATATCAACATTAGCAACTCTAACGTTTTCTGAATATGCTACGTACAAAGCCATTGGTCGAAGAATTTCATCTTTGGTATGATCCCATATCGAACAATCTCCATTGCCATCTATTACACCACCGCCTGCAATGGTTAAGTTATTTGCTTCCTCTGCATAAACAAAGGCTTCTTTGAGTTCCCAGCCGCCGCCGCCAAGTACACCAGATAACCATATATTTGCATTATCTGCATGCTGAGTTATTGCAGGATACAAAGAGTTATCCTGTATTCCTTTTAATACCGCAGTTTGATCAATCCATAATGTCATATTGGATGTTAATTTTATCTGACCCGACATAAATGTTCCGTCTGATAAAACAACTGAACCTCCATCAGTACATGCGTCTATCGCTGCTTGAATGGCCTTAGTATCATTTGTACTTCCATCACCCATTGCGCCATAATCTTTTACATTATATTGAGTTCCCGCAGGACTACAAAGCCCATCATCACTAGATAATGCAATATTATCTATATTCGGACCGCCACTTGAAGTATTTGCCTTAAGTCTTATGGTATTATTTCCAGCATTAAGATAAACAGTAACTCTGTCCATCCAGTAATAGTGCCAGTCGCTAAAATGGGATGGAAACTCCATATCTTTAACAACAACACCGTTTACTATTAATTCACACTGACGGTTAGCTCCGCTTGCATTGGCATATTTAATCAGTAAAGTATGATTTCCTGCTGTTTCACTATATATATTGTTCCATTCAACATATGAACCGTTTCCCCCCATATCAAGATAACCTGATCCAACATATGGAAAATTAGAAGTACCAACTACACAATCTGATGACTTAATTGTAAAGTTTTCACCCTCGTAGTATGAAGTACCAAAGGTTTTCGCACCTTGAGCATGTATTGTTCCATATGAAACAATTATTAATATCACTAAAACAACCAATTTAAAATTCATAATGTTTTTATTTAAGTTTTGCATTAAAGTTATTATTCCCAGATAGAATTCAACTTGGAAACAGTTAATTCCTCAATGTCAATTTGTCCCCAGTAATTTTTAAACTCTAAACCCTGATTACTCTTCGCTTTTTCTATAGGAGAAATGATGCTAAACTTTCCATGATCAGCAAAAATTTCCACACAAGTGCGATCGATAAGTATTTCATAATAAAACGTCATATTATCAATATGATCACCACCGTAAAACTGATCGTTTAATCGATTATGGTTCATATCATAATGAAATAGAGTATTCCCATTGTAATTCATACCCAAATCAGTTCCATCAATTAATTTAATTTTCATTTTAATATGAAAAAGATCGCCTGATAAGTCTTTCAGTTTTTCATTAGCTTCTTCTCTACTTAGATTATTCCAGGTATATGTTTCATTATGTAACAAGTCTATTTCTTTAATAGGCTCAGAAAACAGTCTTACCCCTTCTCTTGTAGCACGCAGAGTAAACTCCGTAGGAAACATCATTTGGGAGTTAAATGGCATTCCTTTCAAATCAATATTTCCCCAGCCAATTTGAATACGACGACCATCTTTCTCTGGAATATTATTAAAAGTTTGTGCCGCGTACATATTTCCACTGAAGTATCTCAACTTGTTGGTTTCAGGAGTAAACTTTTTCCCATCAAATGAGCCTAACATGTAGGTTCCCGAAGCTCCGTATAATACCCATTTCGTATTTTTTGAATTGCCATCAACCGGTAATTCAAAAAACTCGGGACATTCGCAAAAACCTAAAATATGACTTTGAAAAGTCCAATCTTTTAAATTATCTGAATTATAAAAAGACATCCCGGTCTTTTCAAAAAGAACCATTACCCATTTATGAGAAGCTTCGTGCCAAAAAAGTTTTGGATCGCGAAGATTCTTTGTTCCCCATTTTGCTTTTGAATTTATGACCGGATTACCTTTATACTTTTCAAAAGTCCTCCCTTTATCATTGCTGTAAGCAATACACTGTACTTCATTATCCCTGCTATCTGCAGTATATGCAACAACAATAACATTTTCCTTACCTGATTTAAATCCCGAAGTATTTTTATAATCAACAACTGCAGTTCCGGAAAACATAGTACCAATTTCATCAGGGTGAAGAGCATCAGGCAATTCATTCCAATGAACCATATCTTTACTTACAGCATGTCCCCAATGCATGTTTTCCCAGTTTCGCTCAAACGGATTATGCTGATAAAATAAATGATATTCACCATCATAATACAACATTCCATTGGGATCATTTATCCATCCCCTGCGTGATGAAAAATGAAACTGAGGACGGTTGGTTTCTCGATACAGTGAATCTGTTCCATTGATTTCATCTGACTGGTAAATTTTATCCCAGCCTTTAACATTTTTAGGATATTCAATTTCAATTGTTTTACCAATAAATGAAGAAACATCGACAAACACCCAATAATCAGGATTGTCATCACTCAATCGAATTACAAACGAACGATCATCCATGTCTGGAAGTTTTAAGTTCATTCGTTCTCTTTCCTGCGCATTTTCCACAGGAAAATTCAGATACTTTTTCGTAATAGTGAGCTCTTTTTTTACTTCTTGAGCATACATTAACGAAAAAGCCATCATTAATAAAATTGTAGCACTAATCTTCATGATCTTTTATTTCGTTGATTTTGATTCATTAAAAAGTTCTTTTGCAGTATAATCAGGCATGGCACCGCTTTTCGTACACACAAAAGCAGAAAGTATTACCGCTCTTTCATGCATTTTATCAAGACTTTGATTATTTAGTAGTCCTGAAACAATTGCTGCAGTAAAAGAATCGCCTGCACCAACGGTATCAGCAACTTCAACTTTTGGAGTTTCTTTAAAACTTATTTGTTTGCCATTGTACAGATAACTACCCTTGGTTCCACATGTTAGTACTAATAACTTAAGATTATATTGATTAAGAAGTAACTGACATTTTTCATCCTGATTTCCCCTAATACCAAACATTTCACTCACAACATCCAATTCCTCATCATTTAGTTTTAAAACATTGCACAATTGAAGCGACTCACGAATCAGTGTTTCTGAAAAGAACTGCTGCCGTAAATTAATATCGAAGACCTTAATCGCTTCTTCCGGCACCAACTGCACCAACGTACGAATGGTTATTCGAGAATATTCATTTCGCTGAGCCAAAGAACCAAAACAAATAGCAGAAGCCACTTTTGCTTCTGCTTCCCATTCGGGTTTTAAAGGAATAAAATCCCATGCAACAGGTTCACAAATTTCATAACCTGGAACACCCTCTGCATTTAAAGTTACTTGCACAGTTCCTGTTGGATGGTCTGTATAAGCAACATCGTAATCTACACCTGCTTTATTGATTACTTCTATAATTTCATCACTCAAAACATCTCTACCAACTGCACTTAACGCCAAACTAGTATTTCCTAATTTTGCAACATGATAAGCAAAATTAACTGGTGCGCCTCCAATTTTCTTTTGGTCAGGAAAAACATCCCACAACAACTCTCCTATTCCAATTACTTTTGATTGTTTCATCATCTTCTTAATACTTATACCAGTCCAAGTTCTTTTTCAATCTCTTCCAATGATTTTCCTTTGGTTTCCGGAATCCAGATTTTCACAAATCCAAATGCTAAAACACTGAATACACCTAAAATGCCAAACAAGTAATTCAGACCTAGTGTTCCTTGTATTATTGGTGCAAAATAAACCGTTAAGAATGTACACAACCAGCTAACTGCAGTGGAAAAAGACATGGCAATTCCTTTAATACGATTTGGATATATTTCAGAAATGATTACCCACATTACGGGTGCAAACGATGCAGCAAAAAATGAAATGTAAAACAACAGAGCAGCAAGCACACCGATTCCAAATGGAGATGGCTTAGTAAATTCCCATGTTAAATAAGCCAACGAAATGATCATACCATAGGCCCCCCACAAAAGCAAGGTTTTTCGTCCTTTTTTATCAACCATCCACAAAGCAACTATGGTCATTAAAAAGTTAACCAAACCAACAACCATTGCCTGCATTACTGAATCACCTTGTGCAGAACCTGCTGCTTTGAACATCTCCGGAGCAAACATGATAACTGCATTTATCCCGGTTATTTGCTGTAAAGCGGCAATCAACGTTCCAATTAAAACAACCTTTCCGATTTTTCCTTTAAACAAATCTGACAAAAATAAATGATCTTTACTTTTCTCTTCGGAGATAACTTTTTCTATTTGGGGCAACTCACTTCTCACTAATTGTTCACCTCCAATTTTCATCATTACATCTTCTGCTTCCTGCATTCTTCCTTTAGAAACAAGCCAGCGTGGACTTTCTGGAAATGAAATCAGAATTAAGTTAAGATAAAGTGCACCAAATATTGCAGGGATACCCAACATATATCTCCAACTATCGGATCCCATCTCAAGCATAAAATAATCAAAAACATAAGCCAAAACAATACCGATTGTAATAGCAAACTGGTTCAATGAAACTAACCTACCTCGATTATGTGCAGGAGAAATTTCGGAAATGTACATGGGTCCTACAACAGATGTGGCGCCAACAGCCAAACCTGACAACAATCGAAAAATGATTAATATTACTGATGAGCTGGCAAAAGCACAACCCAATGCGGAAATGATGTAAAGCAAAGCTGATATTTGCATTACATTCTTTCTTCCGTACTTCTCTGTAAAACTCCCTGTAAAAAGTGCACCAACCAAACAACCAATCGTTAACAATGCAGCGACGGTACCCAATCCACTATCAGTGAGTAAAAACTCTGATTTTAACATTTCCACTGCTCCAGAAATACCGGCCATATTCAAACCAAAAAGTAGACCGCCATTGATGGCTACAAAAACAATCCAATACAAATATTTTTTAGATTTCATAATCCGGAATTCGTTATAGGTGTATAGTTTAATTCCCAAAAGCCACATGAAATATTTCTCTTGGTTAGAAGTATTACATGTAGCTGATTAATTTTTAATAAAGTATTAGGAATGTTTATTATTCATTTTGGAGTGTCAGGCTTTTTATAAGATCAACTTCTTCCTGCTTATAAGGAGTTCCATCCTTATGGAATATTTCATGGAACCAAAGAGCCGGTTCAGAACCATCAGTAAGAGGCTCATCCCATGCATATTTTGTATTTGACTTACCATCAACTAATCCCCAGTTTATTGCTCCTATATTTTCCTTTTTCAAATTAGGCATAATATTAGTGAACAAACTATTATCACGCCGTGCCATATATTCGGTACAAACCATAGGACGACCATACAATCTTAAAGAGTCAATGGCAGCCTGATGTTCTTCAGGTCCCCTATAATTGTGGTATGTAATAATATCAGAGTTCTCAAGCTGAAATTTATTTAAATCTACCAAAGAACGAAGCCAAACTCCTGAAGATAAAGGTTGTGATGGACGAACTTCCCACCCCCATTCAAATACCTTTTTTAACAATGGCAAAGATTTGTTTCCGTAATGAGAATTACCTGGTTCATTATATAAATCCCACATTACAATTCGTTTATCTCCATCAAAAGAGGTAAGAATATCTTTTACATAAACCTCCAACATATCAACCAAAGTTGAGTCTTCATACAGCAATTCACCCGGATCACGCAACCACCCTGAGTTATGAACACCTGGTTTTGGATCCGGCTGTTTTCCAGCTTTATAAGTAGGATTCCAACAATCATCAAAAATCACAAAAATGGTTTTTATACCATGACTAGTAGCAATATCAAGATACTTGTTCATACGACCTTTAAAGCCATCTTTATCTACTTCCCATGCCACATGATGTAGGTATACCCGCATACAATTCATTCCAATCTCTTGGGCCCAACATAATTCTCGATCAATAGTTAAAGTATCAAATGATTCTTCTTGCCATGTTTCCAGCTGATTTATAGCAGTACTTGGATTAAAATTACTCCCACGAAGCCAGCCATTTTCATCCTGCCAGGCTTTGGCTTGCTCTTTAGTCCATATTTTCTTTGTTGGTTCCGCATTTACCCAGGTATCTTTTTTCTGTTGATTTTGACAAGCAGATATTATTAATATCGCTATCATAAATACTAGATAAAATCTATTTTTCATTATGTAATTGTTTTGAATTCGTATGATGTAACTTATAGTACAACCATTTCAATAATTGAGAAAAGTGTACTTTTAGTTTATTTCTGTTGTCTATAATATTTTAGTCTTCAGCAAAAGAATAAGATGTAACTACTTGGTTAGTACCGGAACAATTCTAGGATCAACAATCTCTAAAATATCAGGTCCTCCATTTGGATTGGTTACGAAATGACATTTATTGATATGAGCAACTCGAGGCTGTACACTTTTTTCGCTAAAATGCGAATGATAAACCACATTTAGATTGCCTTGTGTATCGTTAAAAAATGCACAATGACCTGTCCCTTTAATAACATCTTCTCCAGCAATAATAGGATTTCCTTCATATTTAGTCCATGGCCCTGTTGGTTTAGTAGCAGTTGCATACCCAATTCCATAATTAGGATTCTCGAAATGATTGGCTGAATAAACAAGATAATAAATGCCATTATGCTTTAACATAAATGCACCTTCTGTTACTTTTGCATGTGGATGTGGCTCTATTGGACTGTCTTCCCATGATTGAGATACACCAAAACACTCTTTAGTTGAATTTTCTTTGATTGTTAAAAAATCATTATTCAATTCGCACATCCAAATTACATTACCATTTGTAAATGCTACATAATACATATACTTACGCCCATCATCATCTATAAACAAATGTGAATCAATTGCCTTATTTGATTTTATAACAGGCATATCACCTGTTTCAATAAATGGTCCTACAGGACTGTCACTAACTGCTATAGCCAGATGTTCCTCTGTTGTATAAAACATATAAAATTTATTATCTATACTATAGACTTCAGGAGCCCAAAAACCAAAGTTTCCATATGCATTATCACGATGTAAGGCATAACCTTTTGTAGCTCCAACCGGACCTGTCCAGTTCTTTAAATCATTCGATTTAAAAACTTCAATACCATAATCTGCTTTAGATGTACCATACATATAGTAGATTCCTTCATGTTCAAGAACAAAAGGATCACCAAATTTAATTGAGATGATGTTATTGTCTTCTAAATCCCCATCACCAGAAGATTCATTGCATGAAAACAAAGTAAAAAATGCAATAATTTGTAAGAATAAATACATTGGCTTTTTCGTTATATAATTGGTCATAATGTGGTTTTTACTAGTTTGTATCTTTTATTTACTAATACAACTCACTTAAGAATATTACTTTCCTCTGATTTTTTATTTTAATGCGTTAAGGGAAATATTAGTCACGCATAAGTTCTATAATATTAAATATTAAACTCACTCTTTCTCAATCGTATTGGTATAAGCATTAATGTGAATATTTGTCAATAAAGAAGATGTAAATTGTGCAATCGCATCGCATCTCCTAACCCATTTTTCAGTACATATCTGACATAAAAACTTCACAATTGATTTATCCTTTTAAAGATTCCCAATCTTTTGCTAATACTGAATTATTGAAATCCAGCATGAGAAAATGCAGACATAGTAAGTCCATAGCTACAATCTATTTATTCAGACTGCACTTAATTGGCTGACAGAAAATAGTGACAAATTCTGTCAGCCTTTAATATTAAAATGATTACTAATAAATGATTAACAAACTTTATTCTGTTTTATCTTCATCGGCAACGGCATCTTCCCATTTATCCCATTTCGGAGTAGAAGGATCATATCCATCATACCCAAAATTTTGACTTAGCACTCCTTTATTGTTAGCGGTTATGGCTGATTGTGGTATAGGCCAATACAAATTATGTTTATCCATGGTATAATTAAATGTTGCAGGAGCTACGCTGATTGGGCCATTATTATAGAAGTTATAATTAATAACACGTTGATACCAATAACTTCCGCCAGATCTATCGGTACCACTTTGTTTGTCAAAATTATTCAAGCTATAAGTATTTCCCCATTCATCTGGCTTACCACTTCGAGCCAAACAAAGTGATATACGAGTTAGTTCTACATTACGCCATTCCTCAAGATACAATTCACGCGCACGTTCATTTACAATATCACCTATTGTAACAGTACCTTCATATAATTCTGCTGCATTAGCTCTTATTCTTAAGGCATTCAAATCATCTTTAATGGTGAGATCATTTTCATTTTGATAATATTTCGCCTCTGCACGTAACAAATAGGCTTCGGCCAAACGATATAAATACCATGAAGCATCATCACCACTACTAATTGCACCCCTAAAGTTGTTGGCGTTCATATCTGCTTCACTCACTCTATCTTCTGTATACAATTTATAATGAGGATAATCAAACCAATAACGAAGAGAATCTGCACATAATAACCTTCCGTCAGGAGCATACATCATAATGTTTTGTCCGTAATAGGATGACGTTGGATCATTATATTTCATATTAGTCATTAACCACCAGTTACCTACTTCACTGTTATGTCTTAAATCCTGAGTATCTTCAACTCCATCTCCATTTATATCCCAAAGACCATGAGTTGACCAATAGGATGGACGATGAGTTGTAACACCTCTACCAATAGCTCTGGCATAATCATATTGTGGATTATAATCAGAATGATTACGAGAATAGTTATTAATTCTTTTTCCATCAGGAGATAAGAAATTATTTCTGGATGCCCAGAAAGGACCAAAAATACGCAAGGTAGGAAAGCGTAAAAACGATTCAGTACTAGATCCACTATTTGCCATTCCTAAAATCACTTCTTTATTTGCACCAATCAACTTGTTCTCCGGACGATGTAAATCCCATATCACATTACGAGTAATAGGCAATGTTTGTGGTTCACCACCATCATTAAACGTTCCAAATGGTTCTGTCATTAAAGAATATCCTGATTCATTAATTAAAATATCAGTTTGTTCTTTAGCCTTAGCATATTCACCTGTTGCTAAATAACATTTAGCAAGTAACATTCTACAAGCCCCCTTATTAACCATTCCAACAAGTTCCATATCCTCTTGCTCAGGTACCCATTGTACCGCAAATTCCATATCTTTTGTAATCATTTCTAGAATCGCATCTCGCTTTGTACTCCTATAATTTTGTTTAGGAACCTCTATTATTTTAGTAACAAGAGGTACGTCACCAAACTGAAATACTAATGCCATGTAACGAAAAGCTCGATGAAAATAAGCTCTTCCTTTATACGCATTCTTTGTTTCATCATCCAGACTTTCAACTTTATCAACAAACTGAATAATAGTATTTGCATACTTAATACCATTATAAGTTTCATCCCAAAAATAAAGAATACTGTTAGGAAATTCATTGGTAAAAAGTCCACTATTAGGTGTAAGTAGATTAGCATAATCGTCAACCCCTTCACTTTTCTTATCTGTACAACCTGCTACCATTAAATCTGAGAAATTGTATTCTGTACCAATATAAGGTACTTCTTCACGTCCCCCATCAGCAGTAAAATATATCCTAAGATGCCTGTCACAAATAGCTAAAGCCGAAACTAATCCAGACTCAGTACTAAATGTTGCTGTTGGTTCATAAAACGATAACGGATCTGGTTCCAAAAAGTCTTCCGAGCAGCTATTCATTAATAACATGCTACTAGTAATCATTATCAGTCCTGATACTGATAACATAAAATATTTTATATTCTGATATATATATTTCATATGTCTATTTTTTCTTACAGTGGCCATATGGAACTTGCCTGAGAGAAACTTGCTTTGTGTGTAAAAGCTCTTATTCATGGCTCGTTTCATACCTGTTTTCATTTAAAAAGTCATGTTAAGTCCTAAAGTATATATTCTAGTGGCCAGACCACCTGTTTCTGGATCACCATATTCCCATTCTTTATTCCATACTCCTACATTTCTGATAGTACCATATATTTTTAAAGTCCTCACATCAAATTTTTCAGTCAATCTTGAAGGAATTGTATACCCCAAAGAAATATTTTCAAGTCGAATAAACGAACGATCATAGAGTTTTCCTGGAGTTGTTGCTCCAACTGGACCTACTGCTTCAATTCTTCCATATTCATTGGTAGGGTTATCTACAGTCCAGTAATCTTTCTTGAAAACATTTCTACCAAATGATACAACACCACCTAAGTCATCGTTATTCAAATATTCCCATGACAAACTTTTATGTCCCATATATGAATAAATATTGAAAGAAAAACTTAACTGTTTCCAAAAAAGAAAATCATTACGTAATGACCAATGTATTGGAGCTGCTGTTTGTCCCAAAAATTCTTTATCCTTATCATTATAAACAGGAGTTCTACTACCATCAGAGTTCACAACATCATCTGCAGTATAATTATTGGCCACCTTTGGATCTCCTGGACGTTGTCCATATAAGGCAGCTTCTTCAACTTCATCAACCTGCCATATTCCTGTAACACGATAATTCCAGATTTCACTTACAGCCTTTCCTATAAACCATCCATTACTAATATCATCCATTTCTTTAGAGCCTACAACATTGCCTGAATTATCTAATACATCCTCATTTTCATAATAAAGATGTTTGATTTCATTTTTGTTATAAGAAAATCCGAAAGTGGTGTTCCACTCCATAAAACTATTCTTAATATTTTGACTATTAAGTGATAATTCAATCCCTTTGTTATCAACTTGTCCCAAGTTTGTAGTTATAGAAGAGAATCCTGTAAAAGTTGGTAATCGTTGATTCATAATCATATCACGAGTACTCATATTATAATATTCAATAGAACCTGTGATTTTATTATCAATAAAACCAAAATCAAGACCAATATTCATTGACTCAGTTTTTTCCCATTGCAAATTTGGGTTTGCCATACGTTGAACCATCAAGTAACGATATTGATCTAATTGTCCGGATGCATTTATATATCCTTGAGTTTTTCCTCCTCCTTCGTAAAGATTAGCTAGCGACACATATGGGTCACCAAGAGATCTGTTACCATTTTTTCCATAAGATAAACGCAGTTTTCCCATACTCATTGGTGCCCAATTAAAAAAGCTTTCATCAGCAAATGACCAAGCTAAAGCTACAGAAGGGAAAGTAGCATAAGGATTTGAAGAACCAAAAGCAGAATAACCATCGCGACGAATCGATGCTGTTAACATATAGCAGTTATTATATGAATAAAACAAACGAGCAAGCAAGGCATCTGCAGATTGGTGGGTATCTGTAGTAGAAAAAGAACTATCTTCCTTAGTCCCGTTTTGAGTATTATGATAGCCTAAAGCATCTGAGGGCAGAATATTACGTGAGTTAATAACATCACTCCAATATTTCCTATCTTCAGCTTCCTGAACCAGTGTAACATTTATATGGTGTAAATCATCAAAAGTATAGTCCCAGTTTATTGTATTATTAAGTGACCAGTCGAAATTTTTTGAATTCTGACGATTAACCCCACGGTCTGCAGGATTTGAACCAGGCAAATCTGCTGACATAAAATAGCGATCATGAAACCACTGAAGTCGAGGAGATGCATTGAAGGAATAAGTAATATTTAAAGGTAACTTAACTTTAGCTGTCAGAATTGTATTTAATACAGTATACCCTTTGTCGAGTTCTAAATACTTTTTGTCAAAATCATAATTATATCCCCTTTGGCTGGCACTTATACCCATAGGATACTGTACAGGATTTCCCTCTTCATCTGAGTAATTAGAAAAAGGACTATTCTTTAATTGTTCATTTATATTTTCAAGAATACCCCCATCACTACGATTTTGAAAGTTTACATTAGCTCCTACTTCAAACCAATTAGTAACATTAGCTTTAATTTTCATATTACTGCGAACAGCTCCATAGTCATCACCTAACTGAACTCCTTCATTTTTAAGATAACCTAAAGAAAAGTAATAATTTACATTATCTCCTGCTCCGCTAATACTTGCATTATAATCCTGGTTAACACCTATTCGAAAACTATGATCGTACCAATCAAATGTTTTTCCTTGTAAAAAGTTATCATAAGTAGTATAATCTAATCCGAGACGCTTAGCCCATATACTCATATCTGATTCATCTTCTTGATTTGTTGTATAATCTCTCCAATTTTCAAGAGTTACACCTTCTGGTAATTTATTAGGATTGGCAAAATAACCATTTCCATAATCACCACGCTGATAGGCTCCAAATACACCTGTTTCAGCATTTACACCGTAGGTTTCTCTGGTTTCATAAAAGTCCTGACGATGTTGTAAATAACCTTCTGGTCCAAAAACTTCACGATATGCACTTTTTTGTGAAAAACCAATATTTGTAGTAAAACTGATCTGAGGTTTGCCGGTTTTCCCCTTTTTTGTGGTAATAATAACTACTCCATTTGAGGCTTTTGCTCCATAAACAGCTGCTGCTGAAGCATCTTTCAGAACATCAATTTGTCCTATATCATCAGGATTAATCTCTGAAAGTTCTCCATAAAATATCATTCCATCAAGTATAATTAATGGATTATTGTGTCCTCCATCAGTATAAACAGATCGTTGACCTCTAATTTCCATCGAACCTCCACCCTTTGCTGAAGCATCCATACCAACTCTAAGCCCTGGTGTTCCCCTTAAAATATCCTGAACTGTCTTAGGATTTTCATCTGCAACTTTATCCGGACGAATTTGTGTGATTGATCCTGTTAAATCTTTCTTTCTCATCGTTCCATATCCTACAGCTACAATTTCATCAAGTCCAATAGATTCCTCCTCCATTGTAACATTTATCGTAAGTTGATTACCTACAATTACCTCTTGCGTTTTCATACCTATAAATGAAAATACAATTACTGGTGCAGCTTCTTCAACTTTTAATGAAAAATTACCATCCATATCCGTAATTGTACCAATAGTTGAGTTCTTTATAACAACAGAAACACCTGGAATAGGAAGTCCTGATTTGTCAACTACTTTACCTGACACTGTTATATTCTGCTGTTGTGTATTTACATCATACAAAACAATCTGCTTACCTATAACTTTAAAGCCTATATCGGTTCCTTGAAATATATTTTCAAGTACATTAGACAAAGGTTCGTTTTCATAGTTTACATCTACCTTACGGTTCAGATCAACATACTCAGAACTGAATGCAATTTTAAATTCAGTTTTTTTCTGAATTACATCCAATGCTTCACCTACCGTAATTTCGCCCATTTTAACAGTAAATTTAGCATTCTGTCCATAACTACTTATAGCCGAAACATGCATAAAACATACTGTTAATAAAAACATACTGATTTTCATAATCCGTAGAGTTTTACGTCCTACAAAAGAAGGCGTACCTTCCCTTGCAATACCAACTTTTTTCATAAATTTGTATTTACATTAATTAATTTGGCATCATAATGCTGATGCCGATTATTTAGAATTCCTAGGAAAGTGTTGCACCACTTTCCTAATTTTTTTTAATTATTACGCGATTCAAAATAAATTGTATCGTTATGCTGTTTTATTTCTATTGCAGCAATATTTTCTATAATTTTTAGCACATCATCAAAATCTTCGTTTTCAATAGATAAGGTTATTTTATAGTCTTTTAATCTTTCTATTACAATAAATTTGTAATTATATCTTCTTTCAAGTTTTAATGCTGCTTCAGATAAAGGACAATTGTATAAATTAAGAATGCCTTTTCGCCATGCAGTATATTTCTCTGTTTTCACATTTTCACGTACAATCTTGCCTGATTCAACATTAAACTCAGCTCTTTGTCCTGGTTTTAACATTATTTTATTTGCCAGATTTCTTGCCAACGACATTTCTACTGAGCCTTCTTCAAGTAATACTGAAGTTTTATCTGCATCCCTATAAGCCTCTACCTCAAATTTAGTCCCCAACACTTTTACATTTACATCTTTACTTTTGACAATTAATGGTAAATCTTCATTATGTGAAATATCGAAATAAGCTTGACCTTCTAACTTTAGATCTCTATTAGATTTAGCAAATTTATCATTATAGGTTAACGAAGAACCTGAATTTAACCACACTACAGAATGGTCTGGTAAAACAATCTTAGAAATCTGACCGTTATCAGCGACAACACTAGTGTACAACGGTTCAACCATGATAGTTTTAATATAAATGCCTCCTAATGATAAAAGCAATATCAACATAACTGCAGTTGCATACCTGTATATGAATCGTACTTTTTTTAATCTTACAACATTAGCAAACTCATCATTCATGATGTGTGTCTGAAAACGAACTAAGCCAGCTTCTGTATCTTGATTTGCAATTGATGTAAGACGTTCCTTTTTCCATTTAACTTTTTCTTTTTTAAATTCTGTAAAATTATCTTTATCCTCAATCCAGTTAAGCAATTGCTTTTGCTCGTCTTCATCTACTATACCCTCAAAATATTTTTTAATAATATCCTTCATTTCTAGTTGCTTTTCATTAGTAATAGCCTGTTTTTGAAAAAACCCTACCTTACTATTATTACTTTTTTTAATTTTTTTTCACAATCTATTAAAATCAATTTAATTTTCCAGCTCAAACAAACTGTCAACACACCACTCAAACACCATCACAAACAACTAAACAACTGCATTTTACCTTCAATCATTAGATTAACAAAACCTTTACTACTTACTTTATTATTTATTAAATTTTGTTACTCTTTATTAATTTACTTTATTTTGCATCCACTCACAATTGGCCGATAAAATTTATGTACGACATAGTATTAAATAAAAAATTAAAACAAGGTAATCCTGAGGCATACTCTTTTTTATTTAAAGAGCTACAGCCAAGGATGACATGCTATTGTCGACTTTTTATAAAAGATGAAGATCAAATTAAAGATCTTATACAGGATTGTTTCACTCATCTTTGGGATAAAAAGGAAAATATTGATATTCAAAAATCTATAGAAAGCTATTTGTTTATAATATTAAAGAATAAATGCTTACGAATTTTAAAAGATAAACAGCTAGCTCAAAACAATGTAAACATCGAAGAGTTAGCTATCAATGAAATTCAATATTTATATCAATTAGACTTTACCGAAAAGAAAGAAAAATCCTTGGAAGAAAGATTGATTACTTCACTAAAAGAAGCCATTGACGAATTACCCGCTAAACGCAAAGAAGTCTTTATAAAAAATAAAGTTGAAGGTAAAAAGCAGAAAGAAATTGCAGAAGAGTTAGATATTTCAGTCAAAGCTGTAGAAAAGCACATTAGTCAGGCTAAAGAACAATTAAGAAAAAGGCTTGAGAAGGAGTATGCTATGCTCTCTATTATTATAGCAATTTTGTTGCAGTAGTTTTGTAGCTATTTATTACACATTATATTGGTGGGATAAAGATTCCATTACGTTTATATTAACTCATTTTTTTAACTTTCAATACATAAAATAAAGAATCATTCATAAAGGAAATTCATTTTTCTAATCAAAGAATAACAATCTGTCACATTGTGGAGAGACGAATATCCTATCTTATTAACTGCAATATTTCAACATATTACAAAAACAAACCAAACGAGTTTACACTTAACTTACACCTGTCAATTGACTTATAATGTATTGATTACTGCTCTTTAACACAACGTATAAAACAGATATTGATTAGATTTTGAAGTTTTAAAAATATAAATCAAAAGATTTATTAGTGTATTCCTATAATAGAAATTAGTTAATAATGTCATTTTATTAAACACGAAAACCGCCCATTACAGACGGTAAAAACAAAGTGGAGTCATAATTTATTTAATTATAGCATTTGTTTTGCTTTATCTACAGTTATTTCTAATACTCTTGTTAAAAATGAAAATTTCTCTTTCATCATATTATACTCATCTCCAGATTCAATATAGGCAGCTTTTCCAGTTACAATAAATCCTGTTCCGGGATAGTCTTTAAATCCTAATACATTTTTACTACCTAAAGATATTTTAACTGAATTATTGACATTTATGTTTTTTTCAGTCTTTCTAAAACCGTATGCAGGAATAAGAATACGTTCATCTTCTGTTATAACTAAATAAGAATTCCAGCTATTAACAAGGTGAGGCTCATTTCCCCATGACATTATTGAAACTACTCCTTCATGTTGTAAAACCTGGTAAAATTTATCACTTAATTTTTTATCTGTATTCATAATATGTATTTTACTATTTTGCAATTACTTTTTCTTGTTATTTAAACTAATACCCTATCGTGGATTTGAATTAATTATTGAAGAATACACGACATTTGAATTAATAAGAGTTTATTTTGCTTGCCTGTAGCATCGTTTAGGAGATACAATTGTTTCCTCCTTTTTTAGCTGATCCATAGCTTTATCTACAACTTTACGTTCAAGACCGGTTAACTCAACTATTTTACCAGCATTTAAAGGATTTCCATCCTTTTTCATCACTTCTAACACAAGTTCCTTTGGTTCCATTTTTTTATAGTTTTTGTTGATTAAATAATTATTGCAACAAAAATACACCTGCAAAAAATCAGAAAAATTAAGCTGGTTTAAGAAATACATAAACTCTTATTTTATCTCCAAATACGCTGAGGTATGATACAATTATTTAGAATGATCCCCCTAGATAGAGAATGTAATTAGGCTCAGGAAAGTTGAAGCATTTCATCGGGTTGCTTCGAATTAATATATTTATCTTTTGTTTGATTCGAAGCTGAATTTATTTGCAACGACTAATATGTGCATCGATATATTACTCGCTGATCTTTTTAATTATGTAGTGTAGATTAAAGATTACAAATAATTACTCAAAATGATAGAAGGATTTTTAGTATAGATCTCTGTTAGATTATGAAAACAGTCAGGAGTTCTTTTTTCTGAGTTCACTAACATATTCAGGAGTAAGACCAAGGTAGGAAGCAACCATATACTGAGGGACACGTTGCATAAATTGCGGAAAATTGTTACTAAAATGATAATAAAACTCTTCCTTTGACATTTCATACAAGTACTTTGTTCTTAATTGGGATGCAGCAAGGTTTTTCTGCATGATAATTCTAAAGTAACGCTCTAAATTAGGAATAGCTTTAAGCAAATCATCATAAACCTTTCTGTCAATTGAAACTATTTCGCTAGATTCAATCGTTTGGATAAAATATTCTGAAGGAGTATTATCCATAAAGCTAAAAAAATCAGTAAGCCACCAACCTTCAATAGCAAACTGAGTAATTTGCTCCACGGATTTTTCATTAAGAAAATACATGCGTAAACAGCCCTTTTCTACAAAGAAAAGTGATTTACTTACATTCCCGTTTGTAAGAAGAAGTTCCTTTTTTTGAGTATGATAATTTTTAATGTAAGAATTCAGAGTATATTCCTCTGTCTTAGTGATATTGACAAATCGCCGTATATGCTCAATAAGTTTGACTTGCATGAGTTGATTATTTTTTAAGTACATATCATATATGTATTGTACTATTTTCAACCAATTTCTCTTTAATATTACTACGGCTTATAGCATCCGAATAATTTTTAAATATAACTTTTTTTATTATTTCATCTAAAGCATTCATAAAAACGTATTTAATGCAGTTAAAGAAGAAATAATAAAATCTTGTTGATGTAGATAAAGTTTCAGCCAATAAAATTTTAAAATATCACAAAGCTGTTCGAATATAGCTTTAAAAACAATTTAAAAATTAATGCAAAAACAAAAATGAATGTAAAGCAATTGCCTTACAACTATTTTAATGCATAAAAAAATTTAATCTTAATATGTTGGTTTACTAACCTAATTTAAAACTTCGGAAAAGAATTCATCTCAAAATTTCATAAAAATGCAGGTCAATTTTTTCGATAGCCAGGTTGCTGTTTATCCTGTTAATTAATGTTTCTTTTTCTGTGAAAATTATTTTCTGATTTTAACGTCTCATCAAACTCATCTGAAAGTAAGTCTTTAAAATATAAAAATTAAAGATGAAATTACTCTCATTATACCCATATACCCTTGTTGAAAGAAACGTTTTTACAGTTCTATTTCGATGGTAGAATATAATTTAGTAGTGATTTAATTGTACTCCATTTACACTCTTACAATCTAATTACAATTCATTAACATTTACAATGTTGTGATCATCATGAAAAAATATCTGCAACAATTGACGATGAAAATTCAACTATGTAAGGTAAAATAGTCAAGGAAGCATAAAATTAGATTTCGTACTGTATTTAAATAGGAGAATACATTAAATACTGCTTGGTATATTATTTAAATACATTAACTATGAATATAAAATTTAAATTATTTGCATTTTTCATTATTACAATACTTTATGCAAATAATATCCATGCCTCTGATTCCAAAGGCATAATAATAAATCACTCAGCTCATAAATTAATTGCGCCTGAAGGCGAAAGTTATCAATGGTATTATGATGGGGAATTCATTCAGGGAGCTGAATCAGGAACATTAACTCCAAACGCATCAGGATTATATGAAGTTACTGTTACAGATGAACAAAATAATGTAACGACAACATCTATTGCAGTTGAAGTAGTTGCTGAGACCATTATAAGAATTTTTATTATTGGAGATTCTACTGTTGCAAATTATAACGCTAGTCAATATCCTTTTACAGGATGGGGACAAGTATTACAATATTATTTCGACGACACAAAAATAAATACATATAACAGAGCTAAAGGAGGCAGAAGCTCCAGAAGTTATATTGAAGAAGGAAGTTGGGATAACGTTCTTACTGAACTTGTAGCAGGAGATTATGTTTTTATTCAGTTTGGGCATAATGATCGCGATTATAGTAATGAGTCCAGATATACTTCTCCAACTGACTATAAAACTTATTTAACTCAGTACGTTACTGAAAGTAGAGCAATTGGCGCTATACCCGTACTGGTTAGTCCGATGAATATGAATTCAACAACAAATGTATTTACTGAATACAGGGCTGCAATGTTAGAGGTGGCAAATAATAACAACGTACCTTTTATAGATTTGAATCTTAAGTCATTAGCTTTTTACAATGAGGTTGGTACTGATTATGCTTCGTATTTTATTCATATGGGGCTTGAACCCGGGGAATACGATAATTATCCTAATGGTTATTCTGATTACTGGACTCATTATCAAGAAATGGGAGCCCTTACAATGGCACGAATGATAACTGAAGAAATACAAGATCAGCAAACAAATGTTGAACTGGAGCCATTAGCTTCAGCACTAAAGCCTTTGTATAATGTATCTGTTTCACTTAATAAACCAGATGCAGGAATAGCAACTGTTAGCGGTGATTTTCCAGAGGGGGCCACAGTTACCTTGAAAGCCAGACTTGATGGTGATAATGTACTATATTCCTGGGTTGATGATATCAATGGCATTACGATGGATGGTAATTTAACCACTTTTACAATGCAACCTCAGGATTACGTTTTTACAGGGATTGTAACCGACTGTAATGGAACTATTGATGGAACTGCAGCCATTGACGAATGCGGTGTATGTACAGGTGGTGAAACTGGATTAAATGCTTGCACACAACAAATTCCTTGTATTGATTTTTGTGAAACTAATGCAAATACTCAGCTATTACTAGATGATGAAAACTTGTACAATTTGGTTATAAATACTGAAGGTGTACCTAACGCTTATGTCAGTCAACTGTTTTCTGTGACTGCAACTGACTCATATTTATTTGCTCTAACATATACAAATCCGACTGCAGGTAAATCATTAAACATTTATGTGGATGATGTATTAAAATTATCTGATGTACAGTTAGCTACAACTGGAGTTTGGGATATAATAGAAATTATTTTAGATATTGATGCCGGAGAACACACTATCAAAATCCAGACTAATTCCATTTCTGGAGGAGCAATGTTTAATGACCTGGCTCTTTATTCTAATAATATTTCAGCAAGTACTTGCACCGAAGGAACTACTACACAAGAAACCGCTTTCTCACAATTGGATAACATTATTGTAATGGAAGCAGAAAACTATACTGATTTAAAAACAGGAACCAATGGTACCAACTGGAGAAAAGCTAAAATGGACGGGAGTTCATCCGGAGAGGTGGTAATAGCGCCAGCCGGAACTTCATATAGTACTGCAAGCACCGCGCAATCAACTGCACCGGTATTGAAATACAACGTGAATTTTCCATATACGGGAAGTTATTCTATATGGGCTCGCGTATATGCATTTAATGCCAGTAACGACTCATATCACCTTGGACTTGACGGTAGTGTTAAAATTGAAAAGATAGATATGTATAGCAACTCCACAGCTGATATATACGAAGAATTTACTTGGTTACACGTTACCTCTAAAACCTTAAATGTAACTTCTACCGGCTATCAAAGTCTCGAAGTATATTTAAGAGAACCTAATTTAATTATTGATAAAATTATCTTATCGCTTGACGATACCTATTCTCCTTCAGATTTAGGTCCTGATGAAACTAGAGACCAGACCACCGCATTATTTGACATTTCAGTTTCAAATCAGGAATTCAACGTTTATCCAAATCCTGCAGATACAGAAGTAAATATTTCATATACAAATCTTGAAGAAGGTCAGGTTAACTTGAGTGTATTTAATACTTCTGGTCAAAAAATAATTGAATTAATAAATGATTACCAACAGGCAGGATGCCAAAATATCACATGGAACTTAAACAGTTATTCAAATCTAAATAGCGGTTTATATTTAATCAGACTTCAAAAGCAAAATATAACTCAGATGAAAAAAATAATTATTAATAAATAAAATTGAAATTGTATGAAAATTTTAAAAACATATAGCGAGAGATTAAGCATGCTTATAATTGTTTTGATGGGAATATCATCATTTACAAATATAGATGCAAAGATTTTTACAATTGGAGATTCAACTGTACAAACTTATACATCGGGCTACTATCCGAGAACAGGTTGGGGGCAAGTATTGCAATATTTTTTTGATGAGAATTATGTTGTTGTAGATAATAGAGCAGTAGGAGGAACCAGTTCAAAAAGTTTTTATGACGGTTATTGGAAATCAGATGGTTCTTGGAGCCAAATAGTAAATGAGTTGAGCGCTGGAGATTTTGTGTTTATACAATTCGGGATTAATGATTCAGCTAATGATGATCGATATACTGATCCATTCACTACATTTCAAGATTATTTAACGCTTTACGTAAATGAAAGTAAGGCCAAAGGAGCTATTCCTGTTCTAGTTGCCACACTAAGAAAAAATAGTTGGACTGACGAAACTACATTATATCCAGCATACCATAATTATCCTGTTGCTGCCCGTGAATTAGCCGCTACATTGGATGTACCTTTGATTGACTTAGATGAAGCTAGCACACCATTAATGTTACAATTTGGTAAAGATTATTGTACTTCTTATTTATATAATAATTATGATGCAGGTGAATACCCAAAATATCCAAGTGGGAATAGTGATAATACACACTTTCAGGAATTAGGTGCAATTGAAATGGCTAAATTAGTGATTGATGAATTACTAATTGAAGATGATACATACACCGACCTTACAACAATAACTCAGTACGTAAAGAGTTATCATCAGGTAACTGTATCACAAAATGATGCAGATGCTGGAATGGTAACCAAAACAGCTTCTTATCCAGCAGATTTAACAGTGACTTTAAAGGCAAAAATTAATGATGGATATGAATTTGTTGAATGGCAAGATGCTAGTGGCACAACAATTAGTACAGATCCAGTTTATACTTTCACGATGGGAAGTAGCGATCTTTCTTATTATGGTATATTTAATTATATAGGTTTTGGAAGTACTGAACTATGGATTGAAGCGGAATCTGGTGAAGCTGGGTCTTTATGGAATATTGTTGATGATGCCACAGCTTCAAATGGACAATATGTAACTATTCAATCAGGAAACAACAGTGGCACATCTGCACCTGGTACAACAGGTCAAATAACATATACTTTTAACGTTGAAGCTGGAAATTACTTGATGTACTGGCGCGTTCTTCTTCCATCACTAACTGATGATTCATTTTGGATGCAAATTGATGGTGGAACATGGACTAAAATAACATGGGAGACAGCATATACTGATTGGACATGGAAAGAAGTAACTTCTGGTTCAGGTGACTGGACTGCAGGAGAACATGTAATAACTATTGCATATCGTGAAGATGGCTCCTTACTGGATAAAATTCATTTAGGAAGTACACTGCCAACAGGTATGGGAGAAGCTGATAATTATAGTAATACTAGTACAGGAATTTCAGAATTTAATAACAAAGAAGGTTTTTCTCAAAAAATTTGGAAAGATAAGGAACAAATCATTCATATTAGTTACGATGTAAAAAAGGGGGCTGATTTTAATTACTCCATCTATAATTCAAATGGACAACTTGTATATCAAGATTCATTGGGATATTTAAATGAAGGTTCTCATACAAATTCGCTTGGTTTAAAATTAAAGACTGGTATTTATATTCTTAAGACTAATGCTGATGAAAATTCTAAAACGAGTAAAGTTTTCATTAATTAAAAGTCAATGAAATATTTTGATATATCTTTCATCAATAACTTATAACTGTTTTTCTTGATTTAAAGAATTTATAGTTTTAACCTGATTCAAAATAAATGAATCAGTTTTTTTATTTAAAATTCAGCAATTCTTTATCTATAAGTTACACCTGACATTTGTTTAAATTGATTTACTAAAAACAAAAAAAGTCATTTATATAATACTACAAATTGTATTAAAATGAATGATAGGTAGGCTCCTAAAGATAGCATATAAACTCTTCTAATACTTTGTGAAAATTATATTTCATGTAGTTGGAGTTATCTGAGCTTGATAACTCCAACTTTTCTTCATCTTCAATACTATTGTAATTATTTATTTACTAATTGGAGTATCTCTCCCTATAGCCATTTATACCATTCTCCAAATACATTTTATAACTATTTATATCATATTCTGCACCTTTGGGAACTTCAAGCAATTTACCATCTCCATCAATTAATACATAATATGGTTGGGAATTGGAATTATAGTTTGTAGCCTGAAAATCACTCCATTTATTACCAATCGATTTTACTTTCTTACCAGAAAAATCAGAAACATACTGTTCTGCAGCAGGCAATTCGGTTTTATCATCCACGTACAACTGTATTAAAACATAATCGTTTCGGATAATATCCAAGACGTTTGGATCAGACCAAACATCAGCTTCCATTTTCCTACAGTTAACACAAGCATGACCAGTAAAGTCAATAATGACAGGTTTATTTAATTTTTTTGCAGCAGATAAACCTTCTTCATAATCAAAATAAGCATTAAGTCCATAAGGCGCATGAAACAAATCATCATACTTATGTTTCACAGTAGGTGTATTTGTAGCTACGACATTTCCTTGTGTTAATGCTGGTGTATATAAATCAAAATCCTGCGTTTGCAATGGAGGTAAAAATGCGGATATTGATTTTAAAGGAGCTCCCCATAAACCAGGTATCATGTAAATAGTGAATGAGATTACAATAATTGATAATCCCAGTCTGAATGATGAAATTTGCTTCACTTCAGGATCATGTGACAACCGTAATTTCCCCAACAAATACATCCCTAACAATCCAAAAATAGTTATCCAACATACAAGATATACTTCTCTGTCGAACCAATTCCAGTGATAAGCAAGATCTACGTTTGATAAAAATTTCAGCGCCAAAGCCAACTCCAGAAATCCTAATACAACTTTTACACTATTCAACCATCCCCCTGATTTTGGCATTGATTTCAACCAGGATGGAAACATTGAAAATAAAGTAAATGGCAAAGCCAGAGCGATTGAAAATCCAAGCATTCCAATAGCTGGTCCCATTAAATGCCCCATTGTTGCTGCCTCAACCAATAAAGTTCCAATGATAGGTCCTGTACAAGAGAAGGAAACAATACTTAAAGTGGCAGCCATAAAAAACAAACCTAGGAGTCCGCCTTTATCACTTTTTGCATCGGCTTTATTACCCCAACTTGAGGGTAAAACAATTTCAAATGCTCCAAAAAAAGAGAAGGCAAATACAACCAATAACAAAAAGAAAAAGAAATTGAATATCCCATTTGTTGCCAGAATATTTAAGGCATCAGCACCAAAAACAATAGTAATTAATAATCCCAATACAACATATATTGCAACAATAAACAATCCGTAAGTTAAGGATTGCAACACTGCATTTGTTTTACGCTGTGCTTTAGTAAAATAACTCACTGTAAAGGGCAACATAGGAAAAATACAAGGCATAAAAAAAGCAGCAAAACCGCCAATCAAACCAGCTATAAAAATGGTCCACCCCGATTGATGAGACATTCTTTTACTTTCCTTATCCTCTTTTAAGGATTCATGATTTGTACTTTTCTCATCAGAAGAAACAGTCGTTTCTTGTTTTTCTATGGCAGAAACAAGAACCTCCTTATTTCTATTTTTTTGTACTTCAGATTCCTTATTTGCAATATTTGAGGCTGCAATTTCCTTCGTTTTGTTATTGACAGCAGCAATCTCAGTCTTTGCGGATACTTTAATCTCAAATTCTCTTTCATCAGGAGGAAGACATTGCTGATCATTGCAAAGCATGAATGACACAGACCCTTTTACAACAAAATCAGGTTTTAACACCTTAATTTTCTGAACAAAGACAGCTTCATGCTCAAAGAAAGCAATATCCATGTCGAAGGTAGGATCATGTGCATTCATTAGCTTTGATCGTTCTTCAACTTTTCCAACTAATGAATATGCATCTGATGGTTCAAACGTAAATGAAGTAGGTATAGGGCCTCCTTCATCTATAAACTGGGAGTACAAATGCCACCCCTCTTCAATACTTGTTCTAAAAACTAATTCAGATTCACCTAAACCTGAGTTAATACTACTAAACGTCCATTTTACCGGGTTGTGTATTTGTCCGAATCCAAGCAACGAGGTTGTAAGCAACAACATCAGTAGTAACTTACGCATAATATTTATAGTGTACATAAATTATTTATTAGTCATTATTTTTAAAATCATTAGGTCCGTTTCATTCATTCCTTCCCGGCCTATTTTAGTCAGGTTACGAATGGTTTGATCTACGTCCTCGTCAGTAATTCCTTCAAGGGAGCTTACTACTTTATTGTCCATGGCCATCAGCGCCGAAAGGGTCGCTGTGGATACCCCGTTGGATACTTTGAGTGCACAACTAGGTTTGGCTCCGTCACAAATCATCCCGGTAATATTCCCTATCATATTTTTGATGGCATAAGCAATTTGTTCGCGACTACCACCCATCAGATAGGTGATACCGCAAGCCGAACCCGTGGTAGCCACTATGGCACCGCACAATCCGGATAATCTTCCAAGGCTTTGTTTTATATAAATAGTCATCAAGTGACTCAATACTAAAGCACGGATATGCTCTTCTCGCGATTTACCTTGTTCTTCGGCAAATACAGTGACAGGGAGGGTTGCTGCAATACCTTGATTGCCACTACCTGAATTGCTCATCACAGGAAACATGGCTCCACCCATACGTGCATCGCAGGCTGCAGCTGTCACCGACAACATGCGGGTAAAGACATTGTCTCCCAATTGCCCATTGGCTAAGGTCAGCGAAACGCCATGTCCGTATTTTCCTTTCATTGATTGAACGGCAGCAGCTTTATTCAATTCACCTGACTTTAGTATGAATTCAATATCTTCCACGGGTGTTTCCAGAGCAAAATCGCACACAGTGTTGAAGCTTAATACAGCATCCAATTGAGAAAGCGTCTGAGCTACTGCATCGTCCAACCTGAGTAATTCCTTGCCGTCCAGCTCTTCATAGCTGAAGCGGGTATGCTCCCGACTTATAATCGTTCGGGCCATTCTATCATTTTTATTGACAATTGCTTCAATATAAAGTTTTTCGTCGATGTTCTCTTTTAGACGAATACGGATACATTCTTTAGCAATCAATTCTTTCCCTTTCTCCAGACTTTCCGGTGTCAGGTCGCGGAGTACTTCAAGTCCGTATTCTGACTTTCCGACTAACGCACCCATCGCAATAGCAATTGGTAACCCGACCATACCTGTACCGGGAATACCTACTCCCATGGCATTTTTCAGAATATTGGCGCTCAGGTAAAGCTCAATACTGTCGGGTTGTTCGCCTAGCAATTCGCAAGCACGGGCTACTGCCAACGCTACAGCAATGGGCTCTGTACAGCCGATTGCCGGTGTCACTTCTTTATGTAGAAGGTCTATAATTTTGTTTCTCTCTCCTTGTGCTAACATCTTGTTATTCGTGTTTTCCAGATAGTTATTTCCTTTCAAAAGGCCTGTATTTGTGCGCTTCCTTGTATCATCCTCAATACTGGAACAGTTATTATTTGCACAACCTGATCTTTTGTTGATAATTTGCGTGTTTGTACGTTGAATTAAGATTATTATTATACAACTATATGTCTGTATATTAAAGCCATATACTCATATGGCCCGATTAAATCATACTGATTAAAGCCTCAGAAACTTTTGTCAGATTGTTGTCATTTAGCCCGGCAACACACATTCGGCCGTTCTCCACCATATAGATGGCTGAATTGCTACGCAAGGCCTTTATTTGTTGTTCGTCAAACTGCGTAAGGGTGAACATGCCTTTCTGATCCAACAAATAGTTGAAATCTTCGGCCCTTGCTCCCTTATGCAACAACTGATCATACAGTTTTCGACGCATGGTTTCGATACGGTTGCGCATGTCGTCCACTTCTGAACGCCACAACGCATTTAGTTCTGAATTGCTCAAGATAGCGTGAACTAAATGTGCACCGAAAGAAGGTGGACTGGAATAGTTGCTACGTACAGTGGCTCTTAACTGGCCCTGTATCACCCCGGCGGTCTCAGCACATTTGCACACTATGGACAATCCTCCCACGCGTTCTCCGTAGAGTGAAAATATTTTGGAAAACGAATTCCCTACTAAAAATAGAATGTTTTGATCGGCCATGGCACGAATGGCATAAGGGTCTTTATCCAATCCACGTCCGAAGCCCTGATACGCCATATCGAAAAACGGAATCAGTTCGCGCTCTTTTACTAACTCAATAATGCTGTCCCATTGTGCTTCGCTTAGATCAGCGCCGGAAGGGTTGTGGCAGCATGGGTGCAGCACAACAATACTTTTTCTATCAAGTTCTGAAAAACAGGTCGTTAACGCTTCAAAATCTACCGTACCAAGTGATTTACTAAAGTATGGATATGAAAAAACCTGAAATCCGGCGACTTTGAAAATCGAAACGTGATTTTCCCAGGTCGGATTACTAACCCACACCGTCGATTCAGGGAACCACTCGTTCAGAAAGTCGGCACCTACTCTTAAAGCTCCGCTACCGCCCAAGGTCTGTATTGTGGCTACCCGACCTTGTTGAAGCACGGAGGCTGATTCTCCAAAAATCAGTTTTTGCACTTCACGGCAATAACCCGCCATTCCATCCATCGGCAAATAAAGTGAAGGGCCACTTACTTTTTCAAAATACAATTGACGTACCCTGCGTACTGACTCCAACTCTTGCACTAAGCCGTGCTCGTTGTAGTAAAGCCCTATACTCAAATTTACTTTTTCTTCCCGACCATCTACTTTGTATGCATCCATCAAAGACAAAATCGGGTCACCTGCATAGGCTTCAATATGTTGAAACATTTTGTTGTGTTTGTAAAATTAAAATTAGATGATAAATCTCTCCAGACTGTAACGCACCATGTTTTGAATGGTGGTGTCTGTGTAAAAAGCCATGTGTTGCGTCATCACCACGTTGGGAAATTGTCTCAAGTATGCCATATTACGGTTGGGAATGATATCAAGCCGTCGGTCTTGATGATAAATATCTGTCTCATCTTCGAAGACATCCAGGCCCAAGGCAGCAATTTTACAACTTTCGATGCCTTCTATCAAAGCATTGATTTCGATTAATTCCCCACGTGAACAATTGATAATAGTCACCCCTTCTTTCATTTTCAGAATGGCTTCCTTGTCAATAAAATGCAAGGTGTTTTCCAACAGGGGAATATGCAAGCTAACAATGTCGCTTTCGCGGTACAAAGTTTCCAAATCTACCATGGAAGCTTGTTTTTCGATCTCTGCATCTTTCTTTCCAGTAGGTGAATAGGCCAAAATTCTGGCACCAAATCCATGCAGCAATTTAATCACTGCCTTCCCAATGGAACCTGTCCCGATAATGCCCACCGTACTATGTTTAATTTCGCGCCCTTGCAATCCGTTCAACGAATAGTCGTTTACATTGCCCCGAAACATTGCTGCTTTATATTTCCTCAGAGTGAGTAACATAAGCATAATGGTGAATTCGGCAACGCAGTCGGGCGGATACGAAGCATTGCTTACAAACATGCCTTTTTCACGTGCATAAGCCACATCGATATGGTTCATCCCTATGGTGCGGGTAGAGATGTGTCTCACCTCCATTGCTACCAGTTGATCAATAATCGCACGATCGATTGCCGATTGTCCTAATATACTTACCCCGTATGCTCCCTCTGCCATTGCAAGGCTTTCGTGTGTCAATTTAATACCAGTATCGATAACTTCTAATCCAAGCTCTATTTTGAGTCGGTCAAAATGGAGCTTTTCATCTCCTCTGGTTTCATATGCTACAATTTTCATTTTTTCTGTGGTACTGGAAAAAGTGAACTTTCTTCTTTAACTGATCAAATCACTACACAGTTCAAAACAGGAGTTTCCTCTATTTGAAGATAAATGAATACCTAAAAATGAATAAAATTCGGTGATCGACTGAGGATAGTGTTTGTTAATAAAGTCCAACTGCTGTGTTATTTCGCAGAAATTAAATCCTCATATACAATAGTATACTGCGATTTAATTTCTGCTAACCCCTTGAATTTGGACTTTATTGTTCAAATACCTTACTTTATGAACAGACTCTAATTAGTGCTTATCTATATAGTCTATGTATTTCAGGAGTCTTGTTCATAAAGTTCGAGAACAAGGCTTGCACAATTTTGAAAATCAGGGCGTTTACTTATGTAAATGACCGTTTTCAAAATAAGCATAACGCTGTTATCGGACTATTTGGACAAGACTCTAATCAATTATATCCTTCATTCTGAGAAAGATTTGTATTTCTGTTTAGGGCATCCTGTGGAATTGGGAAAAGAATATCTGTTGAATCCCAATTTGCTTTCTCTGCACCCAATATACTATCAGCATGGTCTGTTCTTTTCAGATCAAGGAAACGATGGCCCCATTCACAAAATAGCTCAACTTGTCTCTCTTTTAGTATTGCCTCAAGCAAAGAGGATTGATCATCAGCAGTTGTTTTGTCTAATCCTGCTCTGATTCTAATCTCATCAAGATCTTCCTGTGCTCCGATTATGTCATTTTGTTCAGCCCTGCTTTCTGCCCGAATAAGATACAACTCACCCAGCCTTAGTATTGTTTCCTGCTCTATATTTTCATTTGAGTTAGATTTATACTTATATGGATAAGTATAAGTCTGTTCTGATACTTCAATACTGCCAATCCAATTTTCCTTTCTTTGATCACCGTTCTCAAATGCATTTAGGAGATAAGAATTTAATTCATAAGCGGGAACATCCTCTCCTGTAGGAATCATGTCTATGGCAAAATCAGGAGCCCCGTATACATTTGTATATACCTGCCAGATAGCCTCTTCACTATTAGATAAGAAGATATCATTTAGATTAATCAAGGAGTATAATTCAGCCTTATTAATAACACGAGTAGCTTGATCCTCTGCCAAATTCCACTCTTCGTTGTACAAATACACACGTGCGAGTAATGCTGATGCTGCATAACTATTCACTCTTGTTCTGTCACCAGCAGACCAGCTGTAATCCTCTGCAAGATGATCCCTGGCATAAATAAGATCCTCAATGATTTGTTTATAGATAGCTTCCTTTGTAGATGCAGCCTGTGTATTTGTTGTCTGCACTTCCGTTGTTTTAATTAAAGGCACCTCTCCAAAATAATTATAAAGATTAAAGTGGAGAAAAGCACGAAAAAATTTTGCTTCCCCTAAAAACTGTTCTTTATCAGAATCGGAAAGTGCTGATGAATTTTCGCAACCTTCAATTATACTGTTGGATAGATAAATCAAATTATAAGTCTGTGACCAAAAACTACTTAAATCTTCATTTGTGGCTAAAAGACTATTTTGATAAAAATAATTGGTACTTGCTGTCAGTGGAATGATCTCATCTGCGTATTCACCAGCATATTTTATGTAATCAGAACTAAAAAAACTCTCTCCACTTTGACTTCCGTTATAAAATACCGAATAAATACCATTTACAGCAGCTTCAGCGGTTGAAGAACTCTCAAAGATATTAGATGAATCCAGCGTGTCCACAGGCGAATCCACATCTATTAAATCAGAACATCCTGTTAGTATTAAAAATACCAACGGCAATGTAATTGACAATATATATTTAATAAATCCTTTCATATGAATATAATTTATTTCATTAGTCATATGTAACTCACAAATAAATTTAATCATCCTCTTTTGTCTGAATTTGGATCATCAAATTTACATGTTCGTTTCATATTACTTCATTTTAGATTGTAACATCAATACCTAAACTAAACACTCTCAAAGGCGGCATTGCTGGCGAAAAATATCCCCATGTAACCGAATAAGTGCCTGGGGTTTCAGGATCATATCCTTTGTAGGATGTGATAGTAAACAGATTTTGTCCTTTTGCATAAAATCTACAGTCAGATATTTTCAGACGGCTAGTCCATCTGTCAGGCAAAGAATAAGAAATTGACAAATTACGTAATCTTACAAATGAAGCATCTTTAAAAATAGCATCAGACTGCATATAATAATTAGTATAAGACATATAAGATTCCGAAGAATAATCTGTACTTGGAGTAAATCCTGTGTTAAGTGAGTAATCGGGTATATTTCCCAACATTCCGGGAAAACCAGTAAGCTGATATCCTTTTTTATTTACAAAATTAAACAGTATATCTAGTTGCCATCTCTTATAGGTGAAGCTATTACTAATTCCACCATAAAATTTAGGATCTAAGCTTCCTAAAACTTTGTAATCACCTAGTTCATTTTCGTATATTCCAGGACTAATAACTCCATCCCCGTTTGCATCCTCAACTGTAGCAGCTCCATTTTCAAAACCTGTAAAATGATAACCAACTGCAAGATTTAATGATTTACCAACAACATAAGTATCTGCATAACTAGATGAAGAAAGATCTGGATATTCAACTAATTTATTTTTGTAGGTAGAAAAATTAAAATTTAATTTCCATTTAAAATTTTCAGTTGAAACTGGTCTTGCATTTATTTCTGCCTCAATTCCAGTATTCTGAACAACAGCATCTAAATTGGCCATATATGACGAAAAACCAGTTTGAGTAGAAAGAGGATAATCAACTAACAAGTTTGTTGATCTATTGCGATACCATGCTACAGATAACATTAACTTATCATTCAAAAAACCTAATTCTGTAGCTACTTCAAGCTTGTTTGATTTTTCCCAACTATAATCAGAATTAGCAATACCGGAAGAAACAAAACCTTTACTGTTTCCATATGAATATGCCGAAGAAGTGTAAGTATCAAGATATCCATAATTTCCAATCTGGTCATTTCCAGTAACTCCATAACTACTTCTGAGTTTACCGTAACTTAGCCAATTACAATTTTTCAGAAATTCCTCTTCTGTGAAAATCCAGGCAGCTCCTAGTGAACCAAAATTTCCAAAACGCTTATCAGGCCCGAATTTAGATGAACCATCCCTACGAAATGTACCGTTAAAAATATATTTATCTTCCCAGTTATAGTTTACCTGACCAAAAAGAGAAACATATTTATACTCCGCACTTGTACTGGTATTCATATATATCGAACTAGCTGAACTGTAGTTTTTCATTAAAGATTGTGAAGCAAAATCAGCAGCTATAACAAAGTAGGGTTGGTTGTAATATGTTCCTTGCCAGGTTCCTCCAACAACACCACTAAGCTTTCCTCCACCAATCTGCTTATTGTAATTTATTTGAGGTTCTGCAATATAAATACGACTACTATTACTGGTATAAAAACCCATATCTGGCGCTTCATAAGCTGGATTGTATATATCGGAAGGATACAACATGGTCTGATCAAGCTCAACTTTATTAACACCAACACTTAACTTTGCTTCTATGTCCGATGTAATAGCATAATTCACATTAGCATTTAAAACCAAATTGCTCGACTTTGAATTAAATGATTGTTTTAATAATGCAAAAGGGTTTGAAAAATTAAAATCATAGTACAAATCACCATTGCTGTCATAAGCAGGGTAATTTCCAGGCAATTGATAAGCTGAACTTGTATAATCTGTACCATAAATCAGGTTATCATCAGCTGAATAAATAGTACTTAAAGATGTTTTAAGTTTTCCTTCAGGAGATACATAGTTTATATTCATATTCAGGGATCCTCTAATATAACGGGAAGATCCCGGAGTAACAGGTGTTTCGCGATGAAAAGTACCACTTAATAAAAAGTTGGTTCCTCCACTTCCTCCGGAAAGAGATCCTGAAACATCTGTTAATGACGCTGAATTTCCAATTAACTTTTTCTGATAATCAACATCTGAACTTTGATCCCATGATACAAGATCTGGTGCACTATATTCATCAGGCTCAATGCCATCATTTTCAAAAGCTTGTTTTCTTAGATTCAGATATTCAGCAGTGCTAAGAGTCGGTAAAAAACGAGTTATCCGGCCTGTTCCAGTACTTGCATTTACTGAAAATTTAGGTTTACCTGATTTTCCTTTTTTTGTTGTGATTAAAACCACACCGTTAGCTCCTCTGGAACCATAAATTGCAGTAGCATCTGCATCCTTTAATACATCTATGCTTTCAATATCGTTCGGATTTAACATAGAGAAAGGATCTATACTGGAATTCGGAGTACCAGACATTCTGGTAGCACTTGAATTTTGCGCATCAACACTGGCACCATTAAAAGGTACACCATCAATAATATAAAGAGGAATTGACCCTGCACTTACAGAGTTTGCACCTCTTATTTTTACCTTCATTCCGGCACCTGGCAATCCTGAATTCTGCTCAATAAATAAACCAGGCATTGCTCCTTCTAATGCTTGCAGTACACTACCTACAGGTTGATTTTCTATTGTTTTCGCATCCACGGAAGCTATATTTCCAGTAGCTACGCGTTGTTTTACCTTATAATATCCTGCATTTACTGTTACTTCCAATAAATTTTCAATTTTACTAACCAATGTAAATACAAGCATTTCTTTGGATAATTCATCAGAAGAAATTTTAACCGTTGACGTAATCGGTAGGCCATTATTTTTTTCAAATTTACCTCTACTCTTGGAATCATTTATTTCATTCGGTTGATCTACAGAAACAACAGATGTTTTTAAAGGTTCAAAATCCGACTTTCTAACCTCAACAGCCAAACCCAAAAAACCAATAGATGAAATCTGAATAATATCTCCATCCATAACCGTCATGCTAAAATCACCATTCCCGTCGGAAGCTGTACCTCTTCCTAATTCCTGCTCAGCGATACTAACTCCAGGAATTGGTTCTCCTGAAGAATCAATAATTCGACCAGTTAATGTAAATTTATAACCATTTTTTACTTTGGGCAAAACTTGTGCTGTCACAATTTTTCCATTTTCACCAGATTCTTTTAAAGAAATAAAAATGGTGGTATTTTCAATTGTGTATTCCAATGACTGACCACTTAGAATTTTTTGTAGAAAATTTTCAAGAGACATATCTACGGCTTTAACAGTAACAGGCTTACTCTTTTTTAGAAGCTCTGCTGTACAAACAACACTATATCCTGTTTGCTTTTTAATTTCTTTAAATACTGTTTCTAATGAAACCTGATCTCCATTATAAGTAATCTTAATACTATCATTACTTGCAGACAAATCCACAAATGATGTAATAAGAAGAATCATAACAAGATACAGGAGCCGGACTTCTCCAGAGGTTTTCTTTTCTCTTATTGCGGATTTTCCGCAATTAAAAAGTGTTTTTAATTTCATACATTTGTAATGTTTAATGAATAAATAGTTGTCCTTAAGGACTTTTTAATTAGGGATACTTAAACATCGGTCGGCAGTGTTCGCAGCACTGCCGGCCTTGTTTTTATAGTTATTTTTATATTTGTTGTTTGCTACTTATATCTTTTAATATTAAGGCATAATAATTATTTTACCTTCCTCAATTTTGTACTTGACACCCATCTTACCTAAACCTCTAAGAGACTGACTGAGTGTTAGATCCCGTTTAATTTCACCCCACAATTCAATATCAGGCGTTTTCCCTTCATAAATAATTTCAACATCATACCAGCGAGCTAACTGCTTTAAGGCTTCCTCAATTGGTGTATTGTTAAATTGGAATACGCCGTTTTTCCATGCCATCACTTGATCTGTATCAATATTCTCTGTTAACGTAATGTTTGATTCAGTTCCGATAACAGCCTGTTGTCCAGGCTCAATAAGAAGATGTTCGTTTACAGTGCTTACATCTATGCTTCCCTCAAGTAAGGTAACCTTAATGTCTTTGTCGTCGTCATAGGCCTTAACGTTAAAATGAGTACCCAAAACTTTAATATTCATGTTTCCTTTAGTCACGAAAAAGGGTTTATTGGTATCATGCGCCACTTCAAAATAGGCCTCACCAGTTATACCGACTTTACGGAAATTACCAATAAAAGCAACAGGAAAAGTAATTGATGATTCGGAATTTAGCCAAACGTGAGAACCATCACTTAACTCCAAATCAATAACTTTACTTCCCTTTGGATTTGTAAGAGTATTGTAACGGATAATATTTGACTTGTCTGATGAAACCGATTGATAGGCAATCTGTTCTTCTGAAATCTTAACAAGATTAACTTCTTCACCATCTGCATACAATCCATTTTGTAAACTGTCAATATAAACAGTTCTACCATCACTTAGTGTAACAAAAGCTTTGTTACTTACAGGAGCTTTAACATCCGCGTATTGCAAATTACTTAATTGCGATTTATATAATGTTTGGAATAAACTGATGGCAATAATACTTATAGCTGGTAACAGTACTGCTGCAACAGCCCATTTCAACCATGGACGCATAAATATCGATTTGCTTTTATTAAAAGGAACTTCGTTCTTTTTACTTCTTGCTCTTTTAGTTGTTTGTATTTTATCAAAAAGAATTTCCCAGTCAACTTGCTGATCAAATTCTTTTGGATCATACTGTTCAACTAAACGATCCACATACGCATAAAATTCAGACCAATCGCGAGTTTCTTTTACCCATGCAGCCAATTCTTTCTCTTCCTCTGCAGAAATAGTCCGATTACTCCATGCTTTAAGCAAATATTGTATTTTATTATTTTGATCCATGGTTGTTATATAAATCAATAACAGATAATTAATTTTCCTATTTTAAACTTTCGATAATTGAACTCAGAATCATACCAATATTTTCATCAGTACCACCGGTAAAATATTTTATGATTCCATTTTTATCAACAACTACATTATGAGGAAATATACTCATGTTATATTCCTTTAAAAGCAGAGATGCATCAGGGATCTGGCGATATTTGAATTCATGTTTAGTCAGGAATTTTTTCACATCTTCAGCCTTATTAAAGGTTATACCCAGAAAAACAACATCTTTGTCATCTTTATATTTTTCGGTTAACTTATTAAGGTCAGGCATTTCCTGGATACAAGGCTTACACATTGTAAACCAGAAGTTCAATACAACAACCTTTCCTTTAAATTCTGAAAGCGTAACCATTTTTCCATCTAAGTCGGTAAGGTTAAAATCTAATGCCGAAGAATTGAGAAATGCATTATCCGGTATTTCTTTAATCTGCCCCTTTAACATAGCCAGTTCTTCGTCTGACAAATATTGTAATTTAATCGTATCAGGATTCAACTCATCTGTTAAAACTTTAATAACACGATCGTCTCCCCATGCTGTTTTAATACTGTCCAGTTTATCTTCGCCTATAACTTTTCCATCAGGCAAAAGATATACTTTGTTACTTTTCACCTGAGCATTGACCGAGACAAACCCAGCACACAATGCAACAACTGCTAATAATACTTTAATTTTAATCATTTTATAATTATTTGTTAGTGAATACATATTTTACACTATAGTATATTATATTTCAATTCAACTTTTACAAAAAAACAAATTGATTGATTAATACTTAAAAAAGTTATACATCAACTAAAAACAGCAAGCAAAAACAATAATTTGTTACTTACATATCTATTAGATGAACAAATAATAAAAATGTACTAGTAGAATTTAATTATTTTTCAATTTGAGTAAAAATAATGATCCAAATAATGATCCATTTGGAATTAGACAGGTATCCTCGAATACTACTTACAGCAGCAGCAAGGTTGTTACGAACGGTATTTGGTGAAGTTCCAAGTTTCTGTGCAATTTCTTTGCGACTCAAACCTTCAATTTTAGCCAGTTTGTAAATGATTTTTTGTTGAGCAGGTAATTTATCGATGGCCTGATGCAAGATTTTTTTCATTTCTTCATCTAAAAGCATATCCTCTGCTGATTTTTCTTTAGTAACATCAAGTGTAGAGGCATACTTATCAAGAATCTGCTTTTCCATTACCGCACTTCTGAAGTGAGAGGATATTTGATTATGTAGAATTGTAAAGATGTAGCCTTTAGCATTATGAGCTTCTCCAATTAGCTTTCTTTTTTCCCAAATTAATACAAAGACTTCCTGAACAATTTCCTCAGCTAAATCTGTAGAATGAGTGATCTTTAAAGCAGCAGAATAAAAAGGTTCCCGGTAAACATCATAAATCTTCCGAAAGGCAATTTCATCACCCTCTGCCATCATCTTAAAAATCTCTTCTTTTAACTGATACACCCCTGCCATTCGAATAAAAACAAAGAAAAAATATAAATTTAGATTTTGTTATTGCAAAAAGCAATACACAATCATATATTTAAGTAATACGGCCACAAAATAGGCAAATTTATTTTATTTGTAATTTAATAGTGATTTTGATTTAGAAAAGATAGTACTATAGAACTTACATAATCTCGACTTATTATTTTACTCGTAAAATATAATCAAAGTTATTTACTCACCAGAAATATAATTTAAATTGATTTATTTTGAAATAACAAAAAACAAAAAAGCCTTTAAATCATACGATTTAAAGGCTTTTACTTTTCTTTTTTTCTTTTTTCGTGATCCAGACAGGATTCGAACCTGTGACCCACAGCTTAGAAGGCTGTTGCTCTATCCAACTGAGCTACTAGACCATCCTTATGTCCTTTTTTCAAAGGCGATGCAAAGATAGAAAATAATTATACAATACAACAGTTTACACTAATTATTTTTCTCTTTTTTTTCATTTCAATTTAACAAGAATATAAAACAACTTCATAAACAACTCATTTTATGCTCCTTACCAAAGGGGCAAGTGCTCAATAAAAAAACAGATCTTTGAGAAAAGATTTTCTAGATGATACACATTCAATATACCAGCCAATTAAATAATAATAATTAAAAGAAAAAACTTAGATATTTATCACTTGTAATCCACAAATGAAGAGTACGCCGCAAATACTGTTCTAAATTCAAGATATAGATCCGTTAGTAAAATAACTTTTGATACTTCATTTTATGTTCTAAATACGTCATTAAACAACGATAAATAAATCAATCACAAACTCATTATTACAAATTAGAATTCAATTTCGAATAAAGAATAGTAAATGAAACCATTTCATTTTGTTATTATTCTTATTTAAGTTCTGTTTGTATCTGATCCATACCAAAATCGTAGCAACTTCACTATTTCTGTTACATGTCTTCGACATTTGTTCGCTAATCTATAGCGAATAACATAAAACCAGCTATCGAAAAGCTTGTGGAGAAGAGAGGAGCTGTTACGAAGCAATATAGAAGCAGATATGGAGCAGGTGTGAACAACTAGTGGAGCGCCTGTGGAGAAATGCGAAGAAATAGTGGAGCGGTAGTGGAGAACCTGTGGAGAAAGTCACCAAAAAGTGTTAAAATGATAATTTTGTGGAATATTTTTGGCTTAAAATGACAAAATCAGGAATATTTAGGTGCCTTTTTGCGATCCAGGTGGAATATAGGCTTATTTATAACGGTTTTATTATATATATTAAAATCGCCTCCAAAACATATACTCCTATTTATCAACAACATACAGCTACAAAAAATTACAATAATATTATTGTAATTTTTTTACTATCCAGCGAGTTTTTAATTGATCACATAAAGTAGACATTTATTATAGAATCATGAACCTTTTAAAAGGGCAAATGAAGTCGTTTGAATAGGGATTTAGGAATTATTAAGTAGAATATAGCTAACATACTAACAGAGTCTCAAAATCCCTTAAAACTTAGTACATGGTTCTTTGTACTGTCTGACCTCAAAATAGGCAAGAAGAAAGAAAGCAAAGATTATTATTCCTTTGGGATTTAATTGTAGAATAACAAACCCCTATAAACACAAAAAGAGCAACCGAAACTTGTTCGATTGCTCTTTTATTTAAAGTCGGCGGCGACCTACTCTCCCACAGTACGCAGTACCATCGGCGCTAATGGGCTTAACTTCTCTGTTCGGAATGGGAAGAGGTGGAGCCCCATCGCTATAACCACCTGAATGTCTTTCTAGATTTTTAGATCTTAGATAAGAGACTTAAAGACTCTATCTATTCTAACATTCTATTCAATATTTTTTCAGTCTATTATCTATGATCTCTCATCTAATAGTCTGTTTTTACATACCAGCTTCAATCAAAATCACAGAACTCGCTTATACGCCCAACTAAAAGTTTCGGGTAATTAGTACTGCTCGGCTTTGATGTTACCACCTTTACACCTGCAGCCTATCAACGTCATCGTCTTTAACGTCCCTCAAGGATATCTCATCTTGAAGCAGGCTTCGTGCTTAGATGCTTTCAGCACTTATCCCTTCCAAACTTAGCTACCCAGCAATGCTCCTGGCGGAACAACTGGTGCACCAGAGGTTTGTCCAACGCGGTCCTCTCGTACTAACGTCAGGTCTTCTCAAATATCCTACGCCCACAACAGATAGGGACCGAACTGTCTCACGACGTTCTGAACCCAGCTCGCGTGCCACTTTAATGGGCGAACAGCCCAACCCTTGGGACCTTCTCCAGCCCCAGGATGTGACGAGCCGACATCGAGGTGCCAAACCGCTCCGTCGATATGAGCTCTTGGGAGCGATCAGCCTGTTATCCCCGGAGTACCTTTTATCCTTTGAGCGATGGCCCTTCCATGCGGAACCACCGGATCACTATGTCCTACTTTCGTACCTGGTCGACTTGTCGGTCTCACAGTCAAGCTTCCTTGTGCCATTACACTCTGCGGACGGTTACCAATCGTCCTGAGGAAACCTTTGAAAGCCTCCGTTACTCTTTTGGAGGCGACCACCCCAGTCAAACTACCCACCAAACAATGTCCTCATTGCTGAGTTAGGCCACAGATAAGCAAAGGGTCGTATTTCAAGGGTGACTAAACTACACCTGGCGATGCAGCATCAACGTCTCCGACCTATCCTACACATTACTTACCCACAACCAATGTTAAGTTGCAGTAAAGGTTCACGGGGTCTTTCCGTCCCGTTGCGGGTAATCGGCATCTTCACCGATACTACAATTTCACCGAGCTCATGGTTGAGACAGTGCGCACATCGTTACACCATTCGTGCAGGTCGGAACTTACCCGACAAGGAATTTCGCTACCTTAGGACCGTTATAGTTACGGCCGCCGTTTACTGGGGCTTCAATTCAAACCTTCGCCGAAGCTAAGCTCTCCTCTTAACCTTCCAGCACCGGGCAGGTGTCAGGCCTTATACGTCTTCTTTCGAATTTGCAAAGCCATGTGTTTTTGATAAACAGTCGCATGCGCCATTTCTCTGCGGCCTACCGAAGTAGGCGCCCCTTTTCCCGAAGTTACGGGGCTAATTTGCCGAGTTCCTTAACCATGAATCACTCGAGCGCCTTAGTATACTCAACCCAACTACGTGTGTCCGTTTACAGTACGGGCTCCTATACTCGCTTTTCTTGGTACTGGCTGCTTCTCTTCGCTTCGGCCGAAGCCTAGGCTCAACGTACTATTCCGTCAGTACGTAGAAATCTCACCAATACGTCACTTTCTTCGTATAGCAGGTGCAGGAATATTAACCTGCTCTCCATCCACTACCCCTTTCGGGTTCGCGTTAGGTCCCGACTAACCCTGATCCGATTAGCGTTGATCAGGAAACCTGAGTCTTTCGGCGTGCGGGTTTCTCGCCCGCATTATCGTTACTTATGCCTACATTTGCTTTTCTAACCGCTCCACATAACATCGCCATTATGCTTCAAGGCTGTTAGAATGCTCCCCTACCACTTGTACAATGTACAAATCCATAGCTTCGGTAGTATACTTATGCCCGATTATTATCCATGCTCGATCGCTCGACTAGTGAGCTGTTACGCACTCTTTAAATGAATGGCTGCTTCCAAGCCAACATCCTAGCTGTCTATGCAATCAAACCGCGTTTGTTCAACTTAGTATACATTTGGGGACCTTAGCTGATGGTCTGGGTTCTTTCCCTTTCGGACACGGACCTTAGCACCCATGCCCTCACTCCTATTCATCATCTTACAGCATTCGGAGTTTATCAGGAGTTGATAGGCGGTGAAGCCCTCTCGTCCAATCAGTAGCTCTACCTCTGTAAGATTAAAATAAGGCTGCACCTAAATGCATTTCGGGGAGTACGAGCTATTTCCAGGTTTGATTGGCCTTTCACCCCTACCCACAGTTCATCCAAATACTTTTCAACGTAAACTGGTTCGGTCCTCCATTCCGTGTTACCGGAACTTCAACCTGACCATGGGTAGATCACCTGGTTTCGCGTCTAGCGCAGCTAACTATTTCGCCCTATTCAGACTCGCTTTCGCTTCGGCTCCGTTGCTGAACAACTTAACCTCGCTAACTACGACTAACTCGTAGGCTCATTATGCAAAAGGCACGCCGTCACCACAAAATGGCTCCGACCGCTTGTAAGCGCACGGTTTCAGGTACTATTTCACTCCCCTGTTCGGGGTACTTTTCACCTTTCCCTCACGGTACTGGTTCACTATCGGTCTTTCAGGAGTATTTAGCCTTACCAGATGGGCCTGGCAGATTCACACAGAATTTCACGTGTTCCGCGCTACTCAGGATACTACTAGATTTTATTTGCTTACGTGTACAAGACTGTCACTTTCTACGGTTGTTCTTTCCAAAACATTCCACTTCACGCATAAAATCATATCGCAGTCCTACAACCCCAATGTTGCCTAAACAACATTGGTTTGGGCTAGTCCCCGTTCGCTCGCCACTACTTAGGGAATCACTATTGTTTTCTTCTCCTCCAGGTACTTAGATGTTTCAGTTCCCTGGGTTTGCCCCCCGAAGGGTGACTGGTCATCAACCAGCCGGGTTGCCCCATTCAGAAATCTGCGGATCAATAAATATTTGCTTCTCCCCGCAGCTTATCGCAGCTTATCACGTCTTTCTTCGCCTCTGAAAGCCTAGGCATCCACCGTACGCCCTTGCTTACTTTCTTGTTGGTTTAGCAATGCTTTGCGCATAGCTAACCTATGATTTTGATTGTTTTGCCAATATGTCAATGTACGTTTCTCGCTTTTTGCGAAATGTGAAATGCACTACTTATAGAAAGTAGATGATTGTCTTTTAAAGTATATTTAAAACTCTCTCCAGAAAGGAGGTGTTCCAGCCACACCTTCCGGTACGGCTACCTTGTTACGACTTAACCCTAGTTATCAGTTTTACCCTAGGCCGCTCCTTACGGTAACAGACTTCAGGTACCCCCGACTTCCATGGTTTGACGGGCGGTGTGTACAAGGCCCGGGAACGTATTCACCGCGTCATTGCTGATACGCGATTACTAGCGAATCCAGCTTCACGGAGTCGAGTTGCAGACTCCGATCCGAACTGAGACAGGCTTTAGAGATTAGCATCACATCGCTGTGTAGCTGCCCTTTGTACCTGCCATTGTAACACGTGTGTAGCCCTGGACGTAAGGGCCGTGCTGATTTGACGTCATCCCCACCTTCCTCACGGTTTACACCGGCAGTCTTGTTAGAGTCCCCACCACTACGTGCTGGTAACTAACAACAGGGGTTGCGCTCGTTATGGGACTTAACCCGACACCTCACGGCACGAGCTGACGACAACCATGCAGCACCTTGTAAATAGTCCGAAGAAAAGAGCATCTCTGCTCTATGCAATCTACATTTAAGTCCAGGTAAGGTTCCTCGCGTATCATCGAATTAAACCACATGTTCCTCCGCTTGTGCGGGCCCCCGTCAATTCCTTTGAGTTTCATTGTTGCCAACGTACTCCCCAGGTGGATTACTTAATGCTTTCGCTCAGTCGCTGACGATGTATTGCCAACAACGAGTAATCATCGTTTACGGCGTGGACTACCAGGGTATCTAATCCTGTTCGCTCCCCACGCTTTCGTGCATCAGCGTCAATTATAGCTTAGTAAGCTGCCTTCGCAATCGGTGTTCTGTGTTATATCTATGCATTTCACCGCTACACAACACATTCCGCCTACCTCAACTAAATTCAAGACTATCAGTATCAATGGCAGTTTTACAGTTGAGCTGCAAGATTTCACCACTGACTTAATAGTCCGCCTACGCACCCTTTAAACCCAATAAATCCGGATAACGCTCGCATCCTCCGTATTACCGCGGCTGCTGGCACGGAGTTAGCCGATGCTTATTCATACGGTACCTTCAAAAAGCTTCACGAAGCTCACATTATTCCCGTATAAAAGCAGTTTACAACCCATAGGGCAGTCTTCCTGCACGCGACATGGCTGGTTCAGCCTTGCGGCCATTGACCAATATTCCTCACTGCTGCCTCCCGTAGGAGTCTGGTCCGTGTCTCAGTACCAGTGTGGGGGACCTTCCTCTCAGAACCCCTAGACATCGTCGCCTTGGTGAGCCGTTACCTCACCAACTAGCTAATGTCACGCATGACCATCTTATACCGCCGAAACTTTACTTATATTACCATGCGGCAACACAAGACTATAGGGTATTAATCCAAATTTCTCTGGGCTATCCCCTTGTATAAGGCAGGTTTCATACGCGTTACGCACCCGTGCGCCGGTCGTCAGCGGAAGCAAGCTTCCCTGTTACCCCTCGACTTGCATGTGTTAGGCCTGTCGCTAGCGTTCATCCTGAGCCAGGATCAAACTCTTCGTTGTATAAAAATTGTTTTGCCAATTGAATGGCTATAATTCCTTACAAGAGTTTTAACTCAAAAGAACATACTTTACTTTCCTTTTATTAAGTGTGCATTTCAATATTTTCAAAGAACGTTTTCTTCTTTATTCAGCATCAAGGCATAAATAAATCAGAATTCTTTATATTTTGTAAACCGTTTTAGAACTCTTTCTAAAACAATGTTTATTTCAATCTTTTTTTACTCCCTAACCTTCGTTAGAGTGTCGCTCTAAAAGCGGATGCAAAGATAACAACTTTATTTTCTCTTTTCCAAATAAATTTTGAAAAATTTTAATTTAATTTTTCAAGCTTTACTCTCAATTTAAATTGTTGTTTTTCACCAATTTAAAACCCTTCTCAAAGTCTCAATTTTTATCTTTTTGCCCTTCTTTAAAAGCGGCTGCAAAGATAAGTGATTTTAATTCTTAAAACCAAATTTATTTTTAAAAATATTTTAAAAATTTTCATCTGATTTTTTAGCTTCTAAACCTTCTCTTTTTCAAGACTTTCTTCCCTTAAAGTTGCTCATTATTTCAATCTTTCATTCCCGCCTCTCGTTCAAAGCGGGTGCAAAACAACTGCTTTTATTTTTAACTTCCAAACTTTAACTCGATTATTTTTTGCGCAGGATTCAAAGATAAGTCGCAAGAATCATTTTGTCAAGTCGTTAAGGAGGAAAAGTTTTTCTGAAAATCTTAAACCTACTCTGAAAAACGATTTACATATGAGGAGTAATCTTTAATGATAGGCTTATAATCCATATGAAACAACTCACTTGTCACCACAAAATCAGCGGTCGCCCTATTGGTTGCTGTTACTACATTATACAATGCACAAATTCTTAAAAGTGCTTTAACATCCACATCATGTGGCTGAGGCTGCATTGGATCCCAAAAGAATATCAAAATACCCACAGTTTGTTCTGCAATAAGTGCTCCTAACTGTTGATCTCCACCCAAAGGCCCCGATTTTAACCTGGTTATTGTTGGTGGAACAGCATTATTCTCACTACATTTCTGTTCTAACACTTTATTTACTAATGATCCCGTGGTACCAGTACATACTAAATCATGTGAAACCAACTCTCTCCAATTGTATTCAACCCAATCCATAAGATCTTGCTTGCGGTTATCATGTGCCACTAAAGCAATTGTCTTCTTCTTCTTCATTTTTAAATTATATTTTCAACTTCACTTAATAAATAAATAATCTTTTATATAAACAATCAGGTTAGAAAGAGGTTTATTTCTATTTAAACTTCTCAAAATAATTTAGTGAAATAACATATTGAATTTTAATATGGATATTAGGGAATATATAATTTCTTCAAACACAATAAACACTATGCAAGAAAGGAAAATCAATCAAGTTATACTTTATACCTCCATGCATCTACTCTATACTTCTTAATTCGAGTACCAAGCATTCGTTCGGTAATTTTAAGTTGCTCTGCTGCTTTTGTAATATTTCCTTTAGTTGTTATAAGCGCTTCTATGATTAATTGCTTCTCCAAACGCTCTATCACTCCGGTCATTCCTTCATGCGAACCGGTTGCGGTAGAATCTGCAGTCTGCAAAGTTGGAGGCAGATGGTAACTATGAACAACATTATCTCTGGAAAGAATACAAGCACGTTCAATAACGTTTTCAAGCTCTCTTACGTTACCAGGCCATCTATAAACCATAAGCATATCTATAGCACTTGTTGTTATGCGCTTTATACTAGCTTTATTTTTCTTATTAAACTTTTGTATAAAGTGATCAACCAATAATGGAATATCATTACGTCTTTCTCTCAAGGACGGAACAAAGATTGGGAACACATTGATCCTGTAGAATAAATCTTCCCTAAACTTACCATCTTCAATTAATTGCTCAAGATTACAGTTAGTTGCACAAACAATTCTAACATCAATCGAAATAGTTTCAGATCCTCCCAATCGTTCAAACTGACGTTCCTGAAGAACTCTTAACAATTTAACCTGGGTAGACAAAGGTAAGTCTCCAATCTCATCAAGAAATATAGTACCTCCGTTAGCCATCTCAAATCGACCTTTACGCATTTGATCCGCACCTGTAAAAGCACCTTTTTCATGACCAAACAATTCACTCTCAATTAACGAATCTGGTAATGCGGAACAATTTACCTTTATCAGGTTCTTATTTTTTCGTTCACTACTTGTATGAATAGCATCTGCTATCAACTCCTTACCAATACCAGATTCTCCTCTAATTAAAACAGTACTATTGGTTGGAGCAACCATTTCAACAAGAGAAAAAACATCTCTCATTTTACTGCTATTACCAACAATTTTAGTAGCAAAATTATTTTCTGCAACTTCAGACTGCAATTGAAGGTTCTTCTTCTTTAATTCATCAAGCTCCTCAGCCTTTTCTTGTCGAACCCTTACTGTTTTAGCAATTAAAGAACCTATTATAGACAAGAAATGAATATCCTCTTCATATGTAATGTGAGGATTGAATTCTCGAACAACACTTAAAGCCCCTGCCATTTTATTCTCAACGACAATAGGAATACATATAAATGATAATTCAGTTCCTTCTTTTTTTAATTCAGAACGTGTTTTATTAAGAAATAAATTTGATTTTGATATTTCCTGAATAACAATTGGCTGACCTAACTCAACAACTTTACCAATTACACCTTCACCCAGGCGGTATTTACCCAGCGACTGCTGTTTAGGACTCATACCATATGCTGCCTCAATATAAATACTGGAACTATTACGATTAAATATAGTCAAAAAACTCCTTTCAGCATCGAGGTGATCAACCAACATCTTTAAAATAGGTGATAAATCATTTTTCAACTCTGTAGAAGCGATCAATCTTTGACTAATTTCAAATAAAAGAGTCATTTCTTTCAAACCGTAACATTCAGATCCGCCTTTAATACAATGTGCAGCCATAAAATATCAAGTAGTATTAATTTGTAAGTAAACAGAGCTCAAAGATAATTTTTTATTATCTAACCCCATAAAAATAGACACTTCAACAATATAATTTATAATTATTTTAATCTAACCACCGTAAATTTAACCTACATTAATAATTAAAAATCCACATTCAATCAAATCACCCCTCCCAAACAGGTTCCTTTTGTAGAAAAAATATTATTTTATAAAACATAAGTATTTTGAAAATCTACATTAATTGGATAACTTAACAATGAAAAATCTACATTTATTAATTATAAAATTATAAAAAAATCCCCTATGATCAGCCATAACGACATTGAAATTAGCCGTTCTCAACTCAATCATTTATTGAGCCAACACGAAAAACACGCTTATAAATACCTATTAGAAAATGGAGTATTTTGTAACAGCTGCAACGACTACTGCAAATTTGGCGTTTCAAACTACAAAGTTTTTTTAGACAGATTTAATGACATTAAGGTAATTGGAGAATGTACCTTTTGCGGAAGTCAGGTTTCAAAAATAATGGAATTTGGAGAAAACGAATCTTTTTTCAGAAAAGCTGTTCAATTTAGAAATACGAGAAATGTATTAATAGAAAGCGATTAATCATTCACATATCTCACTCAACAAAGTCAGTTTTTATTTTAAGAGCTGACTTTTTTTATTTATTCAATTAAGAATTATTTCGGCCATTGCAAACTCAATAACTACAAATAAAAAAAGGTTTCTTCTATAAAGAAGAAACCTTTTACTTGGTACTCGAGGCGGGACTTGAACCCGCACGTCCTAATGGACACAAGATTTTAAGTCTTGCGTGTCTACCAATTCCACCACTCGAGCATCCTTGGAGCGAAAGACGGGGCTCGAACCCGCGACCCCGACCTTGGCAAGGTCGTGCTCTACCAACTGAGCTACTTTCGCATTTCAATCTTCCGCAACCCCGATGATCTCTATCGTTTCGAGCATCATTTATTTCGTGATTGCGGATGCAAATATAGATCATTTTTATTTATCAGCAAACTTTTTTTTCACTTTTACAGAAGTTTTTTTGATGCTATTTTATACAAATCTGATAATCAATAAAATTAAATTAATTTATACCTGCAAATTTTTTAATTTCATTCAATTTATTGAGTGCTTCTACAGGCGTAAGGTTATTTATATCCGTATTTGCAATCTCATCTCGTATCTGTTTTAACACAGGATCATCCAATTGAAAAAAGCTCATTTGATAACCTTCTCTGTGTTGACCTATATCATTTACTGGTTTTGAAAGACTTCCCTTTCTATTTGCTCCTTCTAATTCGGCAAGTATTTCATTTGCTCTGTTTACAACACTCTTAGGCATACCCGCCATTCTTGCTACATGTATACCAAAGCTATGTTCACTTCCTCCTCGAACCAATTTACGTAGGAAAATAACTTTATTATTCACTTCCTTTACAGAAACATTATAATTCTTACATCGATCAAAGGATCTTTCCATTTCATTCAATTCGTGATAATGCGTTGCAAACAATGTTTTTGCTTTTGCCCTTTTATTTTCATGTATATATTCTACAATACTCCATGCTATGGAAATACCATCATAAGTACTGGTACCACGACCTAACTCATCAAATAAAATTAAACTTTTGGGAGATATGTTATTCAAGATACTTGCTGCTTCATTCATTTCGACCATAAAAGTGGATTCACCAGCAGAAATATTATCTGAAGCTCCCACCCTGGTAAAAATTTTATCTACCACTCCAATTTTCGCAGATGAAGCAGGAACAAAACATCCCACCTGAGCCAGTAAAACAATTAATGCAGTTTGTCTCAACAAAGCAGACTTACCAGCCATATTAGGTCCTGTAATTATAATTATTTGTTGTTTATCATTATCCAGATAAACATCATTGGGAATGTATTCATCACCAACAGGTAATTGTCTTTCAATAACAGGATGTCGCCCTTCTTTAATATCTAGTACATCATCATTACTAATTACCGGACGAATATAATTATTCTGCGCTGCTACTTTTGAAAACGACAACAAACAATCCAGCTTAGCCAACAAACTTGCATCTAATTGAATAGCAGCAAGATATTCAGACAAACTAATCACTAAATCATTAAACAACTGGCTTTCCAAGGTAAATATCTTCTCCTCAGCCCCTAAGATTTTAGTTTCGTATTCTTTTAACTCCTCGGTTATATATCGTTCCGCATTAACAAGAGTCTGCTTTCTGATCCACTCTGCCGGAACTTTATCTTTATGTGTGTTCCTAACCTCAATATAATATCCGAAGACATTATTAAAACTGATCTTTAACGATGGTATTCCGGTTCTTTCAATTTCTCTTTGAACTAAATTATTAAGATAATCTTTACCTGAATACGCAATTCCTCTTAATTCATCCAACTCTTCACTAACACCTTCGCTAATTACATTTCCCTTATTTATTTGAGCTGGAGGATCTGAGACAATTTCATTTTCAATCCTATCTCTAATAATCACACAAGGGTTTAATTGCTCACCGACACTTTTCAATGTTGGATTTTCTGTTTCCTCACATCCCTTTTTAATTAACTCTACAGCTTTAAGGGCATGCTTAATCTGAACCATTTCGCGAGGAGTAACTCTGCCCACAGCCACTTTTGATACCAGTCTTTCCAAATCACCAACCGGAGTTAGGAACTCCTCCATCTGCTCTTTTAAACCGGGATCTTTAAAAAAGTATTCTACAGCAGATAAACGATCTTCAATAAGCTTTACCTCTTTTAAAGGTAATGCAACCCATCTTTTAAGCATTCTACTTCCCATTGGAGAAACCGTTTTATCAATTACTCCAACTAAAGAACTACCTCCATCATTAAATGATCCGAATAACTCCAGATTCCTTATGGTGAATTTATCCAACCATACGTATTTATCTTCTTCTATTCTGGAAAGACCTGTAATATGCTGTAGTTTATGATGCTGAGTAATATCAAGATAGTGCATAATTGCACCTGCCGAAATAACTCCACATCTTAAATTATGAACTCCATAACCTTTTAAAGATTTCGTTTCAAAGTGTTTTAACAACTTATCTATCGAAGAATCTTCAGTAAAAACCCAATCCTCCAGACCATAAGTATAAAACTTGTCACCAAAATTCTCAACGAACAAGCTTCTTTTACTTTTCTCAAAGAGAATTTCTTTGGGTTTAAATCCGTTTAAAAGCTTGTCTATATATTCAAATCTACCTTCAGCAGTTAAAAATTCTCCAGTTGAAATATCTAAAAAGGCAACTCCTGCAATATTTTTCTCCAAATGAACAGCTGCCAGGAAATTATTTTCCTTGTGTTCAAGTACATTATCACTTATTGCAACACCCGGAGTTACCAATTCGGTTACACCACGCTTAACAATTGTTTTTGTCATTTTAGGATCTTCCAACTGATCGCATACAGCAACCCTTTGACCGGCCCTTACCAATTTTGGCAAATAAGTATCTAATGCATGATGGGGAAAACCAGCCAACTCTACAGAAGATGCAGAACCATTAGCTCGTTTAGTTAATGTTATACCAAGTATTTCTGATGTTTTTATAGCGTCATCTGAAAAAGTTTCATAAAAATCACCTACCCTAAATAATAATATAGCATTGGGATGTTTTTCCTTTATCGCATAATACTGTTTCATCAAAGGTGTTAAAACCACCTTTTTTTCTTCTTTTTTTGCCAATGGTATTTCTTTTTTATTTTCAATGATGCAAATATAACCCAAATAAAACCATTTCTAAAAGGTATTTAAAAACGTAATCGGCATTATACAATTTATTGACTTTCGATTCTTGACTTTAATTTAAAGGCTTTGTAACTTAATAACTAAGCCATTTAATAAATACACATGAGGTGCTTCCTTAAAAATATCGGATTCCTATTAATTATAGCAGGGGTGGTTCTGTTGTTTTCTTATACTTTTCAAAATCGCATTAGAAACATACACTTTATTATATCTTCTGTATTAGAAATAGGTGGTTTAGCAGTATTTATTATTACCAACCGATTTTTAAAAGGAACAGACAGTTTCTGTTAACAAAATCTACAAAAGTGATATTATTCCATCCTTATAAACCGGAACAATATCATATAAATCAGATTTAAAACAATACTCTAAATCCTTATCAAATCCCAATCCCTTTAATCGTTGATAATGCTCTCCTTTTGAAACTATTTTATGAATATTGCTACAATTACTTGAATATAAAGAAGCCATTGCCACTGCAGCGTCTGTTAGTTTAGCATCGTAATTCTCTTGTAGATCATACGCTAACTTACCTGCAAACAAAGAATCCTCTATTGTAAATTCATCATACGAACCAGATGCAACTAAAACAACATCTTCTTCTTCTTTTAAAATTTTCAATATTGCATCGTCATTAACAAATGCACCTACATACAACTTTTTAGCTGATTGAGAATTTAATATTGCCCTGGTACCGTTTGTAGTTGTAATAATTAAAGTTTTGCCTTCAATTACATCTGAAGTATATGACAATGGAGAATTTCCATAGTCGAAACCTTTTATAGGCAAGGCATCCCTTTCGCCTCCTAAAATTACACTATCAGCTCCTAATTGTTCTTTCAAGCTAAAAGCTTCTTCAGGTGTCATTACCGGAGCAACAGCCTTTGCTCCATTTGCAAAAGCAGTTACCATAACTGACGTAGCTCTTAAAATATCATTTACAACAACTACCTTATTTTCTACTTTTTCAGGATAAATTTCCCTGGCAGATAATATTACATCAACTTTCATTCTCCATTTATTTTTAGATCAAAAGCAAGCTATCTTTATATGATCTTCTTATATGATAATATTAATGGTATTTTGCATACAATTTATTAAACCTTAAATGTAACAGCACACTACCAAGTAGCAATCCTGACAAATATCCGGTCCAGATCCCAATTGCACCCATTTTAAAAACAAATGCACAAACATAACTTATGGGCAAGGCTATCAAAATCCAACCAACAAATGCAATTACAGAAGGTGCTTTCACATCCTGAAGACCTCTAAGGATTCCTAACCAGGTTACCTGAAGACCATCAAAAATTTGAAATATACCGGCTATAATCATTAATTGAGCTGCAATAAATACAACTTCATCATTATCTACAAATAATTTCGGTAAAGTATGACGAAGTACAACAAACATTATCCCATTAAAAATCATAAACAAAACCACTTTATGAATTATTGCATAGGCTGAATACTTCAGGTTTTTAAAATCATTTGCTCCAAAATAATTACTTACCTTAATTGTAGCAGCTGAAGATAACCCTACCGACATCATATAAGTAAGACTTGCCATTGATAACACAATTTGATGAGCTGCCAATGCATTTTTACTTATCCATCCCATCATTATTGTACCCATACTAAAGGTAAACACCTCATTAATCATCTGACTTCCTATAGGAAAACCAACTTTTATAACTTTTAATACCTTTCCAAGCTGAATATTAGAGCGACCAAAAGCTTTTTTATAACTTTTAAAAAACTCAAGTTTGATAAAGGCCCACACAAAAACCAATGCCATAAAAAGTCGTGAAATAAAAGTAGCGTAACCTGCTCCATCAATCCCCAAAGCAGGAAAGCCTAATTTTCCAAATATGAGTATATAGTTTAAAACAATGTTTAATCCATTAGCTATAAGAGTAATCACCATAGCTATCCGGGTATTTGCCACACCTTCAGCAAACTGCTTGAATACCATAAACAGGCAAAATGGTAAAATGGATACAACCTGAGTATTATAATATGTTTTGGCTTTTAATATCACATCCTTTTCCTGTCCCATCATTGGCATTAACAAGCCAATAAAATACATGAGCAACATTAAAATCAATGCAAAAACAAGATTTGCAACAAGTCCTTGCTTCAACCAATCTCCACACAGATTTCTTTCTCCTGCACCAAAAGATTTTCCAACCAAAGGAGTTAAACCATAGGCCAAACCTATCGAAAAAACTAACCCAAGTATAAAAAGTCCATTTGCAAATGACACAGCAGCTAATTCCGTTGCATTTATCTGACCAACCATAATCGTATCAGATAGCCCAACAATCATCTGCCCTGCCTGAGCAAACACAACCGGCAACGCTAATTTTATATTAGGAATATAATGTGGCTTGTAATTTTGATAATATGATTTAAGAAAAAACTTTTTCATGCACTACAATAGAATATATACAAACTACTTCCTTTTGAAACTTAAAATTTGATATAGAAATCCCCGGTTAACTTTTTATAGTTTTCGGAATACCCATGCCTACCAAATTCCTCTACAATAACTATATCCTCAACGCAAGGCTTTTTCACTTTGGTAAATTCCATCAGAACTCTCTTTTCCATTTTTGATGGCGTTGGCTTAACTCTTAAAACTCTGACTAAATACAAATGAAAATCTTTTGCAATAGTTACAAATTGCTCCATTGAATCATAAGGCAACACAACACTAAAAACACCTTCTTCATGCAATAGTTTATTTACTCCTTCAATAAGATCTTCAAAACTTAAAGAATCAGTATGTCTTGCCAAGCTCTTTTGTTGACAATTATTTTTTAATGAATTATTAAAAAATGGAGGATTACTTATTATTAAATCATATTTCCTATCACTAATTCCAGTGTAACTTTGAAAGCTATTATGAATCACATTAACTCTAGCACTCCATGGGGAATTCTGTATATTTTTTTCAGCCTGAAGACATGCATTTGCATCAATTTCCAGGGCGTCAATTTGAGCAACTGTATTTCTTTGCGCACACATTAGTGCAATCAGTCCAGTACCAGTTCCAACATCCAGAATTGACTTTGCGTCATTACATTCTGCCCACGCCCCCAAAAGAACACCATCTGTACCAACCTTCATCCCGGCAAGATCTTGCTCTATAGTAAATTGCTTAAATTGAAAATATGAATTTGCCATAATTAAAACTTCTCAAATACACCCAGTCCAAACAAGGCATAATCATATTTTATTGGATCTTTTTTATCAAATTCCTTTAAAACAGAAGTAATTTCTTCAACAGATTTCCAGTCACTCTGTTTACGAGTTAATATCCCCAGCTTTCTTCCTACATTACCTGTATGAACATCCAAAGGAAGTTGCAGTTCACTCATTTTTATTTTATCCCATATTCCAAAATCAACACCCATCTTATCTTTACGCACCATCCATCGCAAATACATATTCAATCTTTTAGCTGAAGATCCTTTACTTACATCTGCAATATGCTTTCCTGTTCTGCCCACCTCTCCATTAGAAACAAATACTTTCCTGAAATACTCCAGACTTCCTTTTACAGTCTGAGTTTTTTCAAATCCTTTGGCAAACAAAGATTCCAATCCTCCGTGATTTGAATAAATATGTCGGAGAGAATTAAAAAAATAGATAAGATCCTCTTTTTTAAAAGTTCGATAAACAGATTCGCTATTTATCGTAGACCAATCTCCTTCTTTTATATACGAGTAAGGTTCATAATCCATCCATTCCAGGATTTTATTTGCACTTAATATGATGGATTTTCTTTGTCCCCATGATAAGGTTGCTGCAATAAATCCAGCAATCTCAATATCTTCTTTACGATTAAATTTTTTAGGTATTGATATAGGATCTGATTCTATAAATGAAGGTCCATTAAATTGCAAAACTTTCTCATCTAAGAAATCTTTAACCTCAAGTAATTCCATTAAATATTATTTAAAGAATATTTCCATCTTTCATCTTTATCTCTCTATCACTTAAATGAGCTAAATGAAGATCATGAGTAACAATCACGAAGGTTTGATTAAACTCATCCCTTAGCTTGAAGAATAACTTATGAAGCTCCTCCTGATTCTGAGAATCCAAACTACCTGTTGGTTCATCAGCAAATACAACAAGTGGATCATTAATCAAAGCCCTGGCAATAGCAATACGCTGCTTTTCTCCTCCACTTAATTCAGCAGGCTTATGAGATTCTCTGTCATTCAGGTTTAAGAATTTTAATATTTCACGAGCTTTATTTTCGCTGGCTGATTTTTTTTTACCCGCAATTAAAGCTGGCAAAATTATATTTTCAATAGCAGTAAACTCAGGCAATAACTGATGAAATTGAAACACAAAACCAATATTCTCATTACGAAAACGAGCTAACTCCTTTTCTTTTAATCTCTGAATTTGAGTATCATTAATCACGACACTTCCGGTATTTGGTTTATCCAGAGTACCTAATATCTGCAAAAGCGTAGTCTTACCGGCACCACTTGGCCCCACTATAGAAACTACTTCACCTTTATTAATTGTTAGATCAACTCCTTTTAAGACTTTTAGATCTCCGAATTGTTTTTCTATTCCTTGAGCAGATATCATTATTAATATTTATTTGGTAAATAATAAAACCATGTAGATAATATATACAGAAAAGAATATCACACCTTTGAAACGAGAAAGATGTCCATGTTTTAAAGGTAACATTGACAGCAGTAATAAAACAGAAATTCCCATCATCCATAATATATCTACAGAAACTAAGTCATGTGATATTTTTATTGTTTTTAAAGATGAAGTAATTCCCAATATGCCTAATAAATTAAATATATTAGATCCTATTATATTTCCAATAGATATATCAGTTTCTTTTTTTACTGCAGCCATAACAGAAGTGGCTAATTCAGGAACACTTGTTCCAAAAGCAACAACTGAAATACCTATTACACGTTCACTTATATTAAAACCAGTAGCAACAGTAACTGCACCTTTAACAAGCAATTCTGAACCAAAATAAAGTCCTACAGCTGAAAGTACAAGTAATCCAACTGTATTATAAATTTTCATCGTAGGTTTTTCTATAACTTCTTCTGATCGCCCCATCTGCTTACGTGAGTTTATAACAGAGTAACCCAGATAAATTAATATCAAACTCACAAAGATTAATCCTTCTATAAACTGAAGTTTATAATTCAGAGCAAATACATAAAACAAAATAGAAGCGCCCATCATTACTGACCAATCGAATAAAATAGATTTTTTGCGGACTTTAATTGGTAATATTATAGAAACAAGTCCAAGAACCAGTGCTATGTTTGCAATATTTGAGCCCACTACATTACCAACTGAGATATCAGGTACACCATCAAACACAGCATTTAAACTAACAATTAATTCCGGAGCTGAAGTACCAAATGCGACAACAGTTATTCCAACAACTAAAGTTGACACTTTAAAATATCTGGCTAACTGCACACTTGATTTAACCAACCAATCTCCACTAAAAAAAAGCAGGACAAAACCTGCTAGTAACATTAAAAATCCCATATAATGTATCTTTATTCTCTTTTCAAAACGTTCTGCTTCTATAAATTTTCAGAACTTATATTCTTGTCTTTTGATTTATCCTTCGCATCCTTATCAAGCCTGCTTTCATTATCTTCATTATCCATATAAGGCTTCATCGAATCTTCCTCAGTCAAAGATTGTCTTACATCTTTCACATGCGCTTCTATATCTCTTTTACTTTCTTCTAAATCCCTTTTAAAATCATCAGCCTCCACTTTCAGCTCTCTTTTAATTTCGTCAGTTGCTTTCTGAAACTCACGTAATCCTTTACCTAACATACGAGCAAAATCCGGAATCTTATCTGCTCCAAACAATAGTAAAACAGCAAGAAATACCAATATAATTTCGGAACCACCCATACCTAAAAATGAAAAATACATAAAACAATTACTACAATATCATTCAAAGATAACAAAAACAAAACACCCTTTAAACTCAAAGGTTTAAAGGGTGTCAAAAAATATCTTAATTGAAAAGCTTATTTCTTCGCTTTTCTTTTAGCTCTACCATCAATTACAGAGAAAGCAATTGGAGTTGCAATAAATAATGATGAATATGTACCAACAACAACACCAATTAATAATGCAAATACGAATCCTTGAATTGTTTCTCCTCCAAATAAGAAGATTACTAGTAATACAACAAAAGTAGTTAACGATGTATTTAACGTACGACTAATAGTTGAGTTCAACGCTGAATCTACTACAGAATTTCTATCTCTTTTTGGATGTAAACCTAAATACTCTCTGATACGGTCAAATACAACCACGGTATCATTAATTGAATATCCAATTACAGTTAAGATTGCTGCGATAAAGGCCTGGTCAATTTCTAAACTAAATGGAACTACTTTATACAATAAAGAGAACACACCTAACACAACCAATACATCATGTACTAAGGCTACCAATGCACCTAAACCATACTCCCAATTACGGAAACGAATTAAGATATATAAGAATATTACAAGTAATGAGAATGCAATTGAATAATATGCTTTAGTTTTGATATCTGTTGCAATTGTAGGTCCAACTTTTTGTGAACTCATTCTATAATCACTTACAAAATCATCAAAGCTAACATTTGCTCCCATATATGATTTTAAACCGTTATATAGTTTTTGTTCAATTGCGTTATCAACATCCTCACCAGCTTCGTCAACCATGTAGTTTGTTGCCACTCTAACCTGATTGTCACCACCGAAAGTTTTCACTTCAACATGAGCACCTTCAAATTCGTCAGCTAAAGACTTTTGAATATCTGTTGCAGATACGTCATCCTGGAAACGAACCACATAAGTTCTACCCCCAGAGAAATCAATACCTGACTTTAATCCCTGAGTTGCTAAAGATCCGATACCGAATAAAATAACAACACCTGAGATGATATAGAATAAGTTTCTCTTCTCTAAAAACTTCACTTTAGTATTTTTCATAAATCCTAAAGTAAGAGAGTTACCAAATTTGATATCAGAGTTTTTATTCAACATTCTTTCGAAAATCAATCTTGTAATAAAGATTGCAGAGAAGAATGAAGTAGCAATACCAATCATTAAAGTAGTAGCAAAACCTTTAATTGGTCCTGTACCAAATAAGAATAAAATTAAACCAGTAAGGAAAGTTGTTACGTTAGAGTCAATAATTGCTGAAAATGCATTTTTATAACCATCAGTAACCGCAAGTTTAACTCCTTTTCCAGCAGATAACTCTTCCCTGATACGTTCATAAATAAGTACGTTCGCATCCACCGACATACCGATTGTTAATACAATACCGGCGATACCAGGAAGTGTTAACACAGCTCCAAAAGATGCTAAAACACCTAAGATAAAGAACATATTAGCTAATAACGCTAAATCGGATACTGCTCCAGCTTTAAAACCATAATAAAATATCATGTAAGCAAGTACCACAAGGAAAGCCCAGGCAAATGACGACAATCCTGAATTAACAGCTTCCTGACCAAGTGATGGTCCAACCACTGTATCTTCAACAATTCTTGCAGGAGCAGGAAGTTTACCAGACTTAAGAATGTTAGCTAAATCCTCCGCTTCTTTTGCATCAAAGTCACCAGTAATAGAACTGCTTCCTCCACTAATTTCAGTATTAACAGTTGGATAACTATATACGTAACCATCTAAAACAACAGCTACACTTTTACCAATATTTGCTTTTGTTAATCGAGCCCATACATTAGCTCCCTCAGCATTCATTCTCATGCTAACTTCATATCCACCCTGACTGGTAACAGATTTGCTAGCATTTGTAATTACATCACCTTCAAGAGGAGCTCTTCCATCATGAGTAGATACTTTAATAGCAATTAACTCATAAATTTCCTGCTTACTCATAGTTCCGTCTTCCAACTCTCTTTGAGGAAGAGGTTTAACGCCCCACATGAATTTTACATTCTTAGGAAATAAAGCTTTCACCTGATCCATCTGTAAATAAGCATTTACTTTTGATGTATCTTGTACTAAAGCATAACCAACAAGTGGTCCTTTTTGACGTTGTGAAGGTTGTAATACTGAGAATAATGATTTTTGCGACTGTTGAGATAGAGAATCTACTTTAGTACTATCAGATTCAATAGCACTTAAAAGACCTTCTGCACCATCCTTAGATTCAGCAATTTCTTTTACAGCTGTATCTTCTGAAGGCTCTTCAGTTTTAGTTAAAACTTCTTTTGCTTTTTCAATCTCAACAACTTTATTATTTGCAGCAATTAAATTACTTACTAATTCTGACAACTCATAAGTTTCCCAAAATTCAAGACTTGCAGTTCCCTGAAGTAATTTACGAACCCTTTGTGGATCTTTAATACCAGGAAGCTCAACAAGTACACGACCTGCTTTTTCCAGTTTTTGAATATTTGGCTGAGTTACTCCAAAGCGGTCAATACGAGTACGTAGAATATTAAACGCATTATCGATTGCACTTTGCGATTCAGTTCTAATTACTTTTAAAACTTCTTCGTTTGAAGTATTATAATCAATTTTTCCTTTTAACTCAACTGTATTAAAAATTGCAGCTAAACGAGCTTCAGAATCTAATTCTGTAAAAGCTTTATAGAATAAAGTAATAAAATCTTCTGATGAAGACTTTTCTTTCTGCTCAGCAATTTGTAAAGCTTCGTTAAAAGTGTTATCTGAATTATAATTAGATAAAGCTTTTAAAATATCAGCAACTTTCACCTCAAGAATAAGGTTCATACCTCCTTTAAGGTCAAGACCAAAGTTGATTTCTTTTTCTTTACACTCTTTGTACGTGTACTTTCTTCCGAAAAAATTATAAATCGGCTCATTTGCAACCGAATCCAAATAATTTATTTCAACTTGCGGATCTCCATTTGCTATTTCTTTTGCCTTATTCTCTTCCTGTCTGGTTTGATAAGTAAATATCAACTGATATAAACTTACTAAAGCTAGTAGGATGGCAAAAACTCTGATCGCTCCTTTGTTTTGCATCTGTACTTATGATTTTATTTATTTGTCAATTAAATTTGATTTTCTTGAATTGCGCAAATATATTGTTTTTTTTTAGAATAACCAGTGAACTTTAGCATCCAATTGAAAAATCACATTTTCTGTTCAATACTAACACATTAGGGCAATACGACACAAGCAGACCACACTTTAGTCCACTAAAACTTATTCTTTTAGCAATCAAAAACTTATAGAATTAAAACTAAACATCCAATTCACTTTCCTCAGGTAAATTCTTTAATGCTCTGATTGAATGTGTTAGTATTATTAAAAATGAAAGTCCAAACAACAATAATCCAACGCCCAACATTACAAAAACAGGCATTCTGCTATAGTAAGCAAATCCGTTTAACCACAATTGAAGCACAAAATAAGCCAATGGTATGGCCACAATAATACCTGTCATTAAAAATTGACCAATATCTAAAAATAATTCATTAAAAATATTTACATGCGATGCGCCCAGTATTCTCTTCACGTGAAAATCACTTGTTTTCAATTCGCTTACATAGGTAGTAAAGGCACGTATACCAAGCCAGGCTACAAATAAGGACAATATTGAAAACAATACAATAATTTTCAATACGATATGCTCCTCTTCGAGATTCTTACTTAACAATGCATCCAACATTTCATATTCAAAAGGCTCTCCCTCTGTATTAGCATCCCAATATTCTGATATCCTGGATATAGTTTTTTCCTGGGAAACTTTATCGGAGATTCTTATCAACAAATTTTCATATGGACTACCTTTGGGCAACTGCATTAACACCAGTGGACGAACAGGATATTGAACAGGTTCAAAATGAAAATCTTTAGAAACACCTGAAATCGAAAAACCATAGTCCCATTTTGTTGATGAAGCATAATTAATCTTCATACCTAAAGGTTTGGTAAAATTAAGATAGGACTTGGTAGATGCTGTAATAACAATATCATGAGACATTTTTTCATCAGACTCCTCCCAAACCTCACCAGCAATAAAGTTCACCTCTAACAATTTCAAAAAATCTTTTTCAACATAGTTATATGGCAATAAAGCAAGCTTTTCTCCTGATTTACTCAAATATTTAAAAGATGTAAGAGGGGCAACCTTACCAATCATAAACTTACTGGCTGAAACGTCAATAACACCCGGAATGGACGATAGCTTTCTTTTAATTTCATTAAAATCTTTACCCAACGCATGCCCTCTCTCAACTACTACAATATTCTTACTATTAAATCCCAGATCTATATTTTCAAGAAACTTTATATTCCAATACATACCTAATGCCAGAATAACCAGAAAAGTAGCTACTAAAATTTGCCCTCCTGCAAGAAAACCTCGCATTAACATACTTTTCTTTCCTAAAGCTGTTCCCTGATTAAAAATATCAACTTCATTATATCTCGAAAATGAATATGCCGGATAAATCCCAGATATCAATCCTATCATAACCGTTAGTCCGGTAACATAGAGTAATTCTATACGACCCTCTAACATGTTTAAATGCAAATCAAGATTAAACAAAAAGTTAAATCCCGGTAACAAAAGCTCTACTAAAACAAGTCCTATAAACAATGCTATAAAACTGTATGTAATGGCCTCTGTTACAAATTGAATATACAGATCTTTATTATTAACCCCGGTAATTTTTCTAACACCTATTTCCTGGACCCTTTTGGAGGCTCTGGCAGTAGTAAGATTAATAAAATTTATGGATGTAATAATTAACACAAAAACCGCAATAGACATAAAAAGAACCACATAAATATATTTTGAATTTGGTTCCAATTCATTTTCCAAATTTGATTGAAGGTGTATGTCAGATATACCTTGTAATTTAAATCTAACGGATTTAATCCCTTCCGACAAAGAACTTTCTTCCTTATCCTGGAATTCCAATAGGTGGTTATGTATAATTACATCTACTTTTTCAGCAATTCTCTTTGTTAAACCTAAAGTATCTTTAGCTATAATATAGGTATACTGATCCAACTGCAACCAATTTTTGTTCAACTCCTCATAGCCATCACCATTATTCTTCCCTTTATATAATTTGCTTATAGAACTATAAGAGGCTATAAAATCACAGTGAATATGTGAATTGGGCGGAAAATCTTCGCATATTCCTGAAACATAAAAAACAAGTCCGTTATCTAATATTATTTCTTTACCTAAAGGATCTTCATTCTCAAAGTACTTATGAGCAATACTTTTACTAATAACAACATCTTCATGCGATGACAGTAAATCATCCTTAGTACTGGCAATAATCTCTAAATTAAAAACCTTAAAAAAAGAGGTATCTGCATAATAAAAATTATCCTCATTAAATTTCTTATTCTCATAAGAAACCAGCTTATTACTCCCTCTTATTAATCTTACAGAAGCCGTAACTTCACTAAATTCGTTTAATAAATAATTGGATAAAGGCCTGGGAGTAACTGCACTTCTAAAATAGTTATCTCCAATTACCCCTTCCGTAATAACTCTGTAGGTATTTTTATAATTCGAAAGGTGCCTGTCATAGTTTAATTCATTTCGCACATATAACAATACAATAATACTTATTGTAATACCTACTGAAAGGCCAATAACATTTATTATCGCATCAGAACGAAAACGAAAAAGTGAACGTACAGCTATTTTTATATTTCTGAAAACACCCATCTAATTACTTCATTATATTCTCTCTAACCAAATGTCCATCGAACAACTGAACTACTTTTTGACTTTTAGTAGCAACACTTTTTGAATGTGTAAATAACAATATAGTTATGCCCGTTTCATTGAGTACATTTAATATACTTAAAATCTCTTCTCCTTCTGTTGAATTTAATTTTCCGGTAGGTTCGTCTGCAATTATCAATAAAGGATTTGACACAATGGCTCTGGCTATTGCAACCTTTTGTCTTTCAAGCATTGTTAAGTCTTTAGGAAAATACTTTTTCCTATGCATTAAATTAAGTTCATTTAATACCTCTATCACCCTCTTTTTCCGATTCGATTTCTTTTCTTTACGATAAATCAATGGAAGCTCAATATTCTCATAAACGGTTAGTTCCTCAATCAACCGAGGATCACTAAATAAATAGCCCATCCTTGCTTTACGATACTCAAGACGCTGTCTATCATCCATTTTAACAACAGACTGCCCGTCCATAATTAAATCTCCTGATGATGGACATTCCAATAAACCAAATAAATTAACCAGGCTTGTCTTACCACTACCTGACGGCCCATAAAATGAAACATAATCTCCTTTTTCGATAAAGAGGTTTATATTATATAAGGCTTTATAAACCACTTCACCAGACCTGTACTCCTTCGATATATCGATTGCCTGTATCATTCTACTTTCTATTATCTTTAACTTAAAACTCCCCTATCTATTCTACAAATGTACGGTTTTGAAACACACCATGTCCGAATACGAACACAATATTAACAGTTATTTTATATTACTTCTGTCAAATATTGAATATTAAAAACAACTCACCACACCACTAAATAGCTGTATTTCTTAATCTTAACAACTCCACCTACACATTAAACATTTCAACCTACATTCTTCTTTACCTAATTTTCAATCCATTTATTATGCCAACCCCTTTAAGCCCTTATAATCAAACACATTACACATTCGGCATTTTTTTTGATTGACCTCCACACATCTTAAAGTGTTCGAAATAGAACATTTAATTGTTGAAAACATTATATTTATAAAATAAAACTCTTTTCCTATGGAGAAAAAATACGGAAGAATATTAGCTATAGACGACAACGAAGATATATTATTTGCATTAAAGTTATTATTAAAACCTCATGTTGAGTTTGTAAAAACAGAATCAGACCCGACTAAAATCCCTGCTATTTTAAAAGATGACAGCTTTGATGTAATTCTTTTGGATATGAACTTTTCAAAAGATGCCATCAGTGGACAGGAAGGATTTCAATACTTACAGCAAATTCTTGACATTGATCCATCAGCAGTTGTGTTATTTATAACCGCCTATGGAGATGTTGAAAAATCAGTAAAAGCAATTAAAGCAGGAGCTACTGACTTTATACTTAAACCCTGGCAAAATGAAAAAATTCTTGCCACGATATCTTCGGCCATCAAATTACGAAAATCAAGAAATGAAGTTCATGAACTAAAAGAAAAACAACATGAAATGAACACCATTCTTGATCAGCCTTTTTCAGACTTCATTGGAGTTTCGCCAGGTATGCGTCAGGTTTTTAACACGATTAGTAAAGTTGCAAAAACCGATGCCAACGTTTTAATACTGGGAGAAAACGGAACAGGAAAAGAACTAGTAGCAAGAGCATTACACAGAAATTCACTTAGAAAAGACGAAGGGTTTGTAAGTGTTGATTTAGGAGCCTTAAGTGAAACTCTTTTTGAAAGCGAACTCTTTGGTCATGTGAAGGGTGCTTTTACAGATGCTAAAGCTGATCGTCCGGGAAGATTTGAGCTCGCCAATAACGGAACCATTTTCCTAGATGAGATTGGAAACTTATCTCTTCCATTTCAGGCAAAATTATTAACAGTACTGGAAAGAAGAGAAGTAACAAGAGTTGGAGCCAACAAACCAAAACCTATCGACATAAGACTTATTAGTGCAACCAATATGCCACTAAGAGAAATGGCCGAAAAAGATGAATTCAGAATGGATTTACTTTACAGACTAAACACTGTTGAAATTGAGTTACCTCCTTTAAGAGAGAGACCTGAAGACATCCCTGTTTTAGCTGATCATTTCTTAAGCATCTTTTCAAAAAAATACAAAAAGCCATCTAAGCTTTCGAAAAGTGCTCTTAATAAATTATCTCATTATCATTGGCCGGGGAATGTTAGAGAGTTCCAACATGTTCTTGAAAGAGCTGTTATTTTAGGGGATACTCCAACGCTTTCTCATGACGACCTTCAACTTTCGCCACAAAGATCATCTTCTGATGGATTCGAATTAGAAACATACAATCTGGAGGAAGTTGAAAAAACGATCATTGAGAAAGTATTAAGAATGAACAGAGGCAACATATCCAAGGCGTCTTCAGATCTTGGATTAACAAGAACTTCACTATACCGAAGAATGGAAAAATATGGTTTATAAGAACTTTAGAGTCAACTTTATTATCCGAACAATTTTATTAACAGGAACAATCTTCCTGTTTTTTTACTTGTTCTACAACACTAACTTAACAATGACACTTTTTCTTGTTGGAGGTGCCATTGGAATTCAGGTTTTTGCCTTTTTCCATTATATCGACAGAACCAACCGAGTTTTAAATAATTTTCTTGAATCAATCAGATACTCTGATTTTACAAGAACATTTCAGGTGGAAGGAGAAGGATCTTCTTTCGAGAAGCTAAAAAACTCATTTAATGAAGTTATTAAGGACTTTCAGGAGGTAAGAGCAGAAAAAGAAGAAAACTACTACTACTTACAAACTGTGATCCAACACATTGGCATTGCATTAATTGCGTTTCAAAAAGATGGTAAAGTTGAATTAATAAACAATGCCACCAAAAAGCTTTTTCAGGTACGTAATTTAACTAACATTGAATCTTTAAGAGGCTTTAGTCCTGAAATGGTTGAAAAGTTATTTAAGATAGGACATGGAGAAAATACATTAATAAAAGTTCAGGAAAAGGACAACCTTCTGCAGCTTATCATTTACGCAACTGAGTTTACCATACACAACAGAAAAATTACTCTTGTTTCTATAAAAAACATTCAGCAGGAGCTTGAAGAAAAAGAAATGGAATCGTGGCAAAAGTTAATACGCGTATTAACCCATGAAATTATGAATTCCATAACACCTATTTCTTCACTTTCATCTACAGTAACATTATTGATTCAGGATATATACAACAACCTAAAGGAAAGCGGAGTAAACAGTGATGATATTGAATCGTTGGAAGAAGTTGAAACAGCTTTAAAAACCATTCACAAAAGAACTGATGGTCTATTACATTTTGTAAATACGTATCGCGACCTTACCAAAATTCCAAATCCAAACTTTTCTATATTTAAGATCAGCCATTTATTTGAAAATGTTAAACACTTGTTTGAAGAGGAGATTAACGCCAAGAATATTTCATGTGTAATGAAAATCGAACCTCAAACCTTGGAACTTTCGGCTGACGAACAACTAATAGAACAAGTTATTATAAACTTAATAAAGAATGCTATTCACGCAGTTGAAGGAAGGGAAAACCCAGAAATAAAACTACTTTCGAACTTAAACAGCCGGGGAAAAACAATCATCCAGGTTGTTGACAATGGACCAGGTATTTTACCTAATGTTCTGGAACGAATCTTCATTCCATTCTTTACAACAAAACCTCAAGGTTCTGGAATTGGACTCAGCTTATCACGACAGATATTAAGATTGCACGGAGGTACAATAAATGCATACTCTGAGCCCGAAAAAGAAACCAAATTTACTCTTACTTTTTAATATTTTTCATTCGGTTAAACATTACAGCTAAGTGAGCATATAATGAAGTATCCTGTACTACAACTTTATCACCTAATCTGATTCTGATTGGGGTAAAGTTCCATATCCCTTTAATTCCTCCTTCTGCCATTTGTTGAGCAACATTCTGAGCAAATTCAGCAGGAACCGTTAATATCCCTACTTCCACGTTTTTATCCTTCATTTTTTCAAATTCAGACACATGAAAAATAGGTACACCTTCAATTGTTCTCCCTACCACTTTTGGATCAATATCAAACGCAGCAACAATTCGCAATCCATACTGATCCAAACCATGGTCATGCAGTAACGCATTTCCTAAACTACCAGCTCCAAATAAATATGCTTTATCCAGCTTTCTAAAACCAAGAAAATCTTCCAAAACATCAATTAACGCATTCACTTCGTAGCCCACACGTGTTTTTCCAACGATACTTGTATATGATAAATCTTTGGTAACCTGTGTCGGATCCACTCCCATATCCCTTGCTATATGAGTTGAAGAAACATATTCCTGATTTCTTCTTTTAGCTAATTTTAAGTAAGCTAAATAACAAGGCATTCTTCGAAGTGACGGTTCCGGAACAACTCCCTCCTTTTTTTTATTTTCTGACGACATATTTTGTTGCTAGTACTTTCCTTTAATACAATAATGGTTAAATCAGATAGTTTTTAACCCTTTAACACAAAAGTAGAGAAGTTTTCCATTAAAGAAAATAATCCTTAATAAAAATCCACCTATAACTCCCAAAAGGATAACATTTAAAATCTATCTATATAGTGAGCATTATTTTAATTAATGACACCATAAAAAAAAGTATATCCCCTAAACCTTTTGTTAAGTTAAGAGATATACTTTTTATAAAACGGACTTTTTATTGTTTTATGGTGCAAATACTATTTTTCTTAAAGCAATATTATCTTTTACAAATATTACCACATAGTACATACCATAATTTAAATTAGTCAAGTTCAATTCAATCAATTCTTCCTGAGGATAATCAAGATAAACAGAACCACCTTTAGCATCAAATACCTGAACTCTGCTAATCTTTTGATCACATTTAATAAAAACAATACCATCTGTAGGATTTGGATAAGCAACTACTTCGTAGTTCTGAGTCTCATCTTTAATATCGGTGGAAAGCAGTACGATAACATCAACTTTATCGGTTCGCACATTATAGCCATCATCAACAGATAGAATAAAACTATAGGTCTTATCCACAACTGCATCAGTAATTGTAAACTGAGGAGTAACTGAATGAATATCATCCAGCGTAATTCCTTCAGGAGCATACCATAAATATTCCAACGCATCACCATCCTGATCACTTGACCCAGAAGCATCTAAGTAATAAGTACCAGATTCTGTAATAATAATATCGACACCTGCATAAGCAATTGGAGCATGATTTGTATCCTTCAAAGTCCAGCTACCTTCCAGCCAACCGTTCCCTGATATTCCACTGGTTTCTTTATGAAGGCTTGCCATATTAATTCTAAGTGTATAATCACCTTTTAGATGATTAAGTAATGACAACCCTTCTAAGGTAAATACTGAGTCGGAAACAGCGGTCACCGTTAGATCAGGCAATGTTTGTCGAACTCCATTATGGAGTACTTCAAAAACACTATTAACCAAAGTTGTCTCTAAGATTGCTCTTGAGAATACAATTTCAACTGATGATGGATGAACATCTGATTCGCCTGTTGGAAGTCCTTTTATAGTAGCAGCCAACGGTGACTCATCAACATAAATTGAAGTTGATGTTATTGAAGCATTTTCAAGACTATTGATAACATGCACTTCAAGATTCATATTACCACCTGCAAGCAACGTAAACGGTATGGTTAAGTTACCTACAGGAGTATTTTCACGTTCGCCAAGCAGAACAAGATTTCCATTATCATTTCGATACAACCTAACTGTATTACCAGATTCTATAAGATCCATTACTGCATTTAATTCTCTTCCTGAGGTAACTCCATCTGCATCAGACACTCCCAAGTCAGGTGTAATATGCAAGTTATCCACCTGTGCCGGCACATCTCTGTTAACCGTCCATGCGTATTCATAAACAGAACTACCTGTCCATCCGGCACTATCGGTAATTTCTTCCATATGAATTTGAAGAATATAATCACCCTCATAGTAAGTTAACAGTCTAAATTGAGACAACAACCATGTAGTTGAGTTTATTTCATCTACATGTACCTGAGAAAGCGGTTGCTCCAATCCATCCTTCCAAAGATCAATCATATCCCAACCAAAATTTGTAACAGGCTCTGTAAATTCAATTTCAAATGACGCATAATGTTGCCAATCATAACCTGAGGTTGTAATCGGTCTGACCTCAAGTACTTCTGGTGGAGTTGTATCAATACGCCAATTTACTTTTTGCTGAATCATACCAGAAACTCCGGTTGAACTTTGAATACCAGTTAAATCTACGCTCAACTCATAATACCCGTCTAAGGTCATAAAATCAGCTAAACCAGAAAGTCTGAATAAAGTATCACCACTAATATGAGTAATATTAACCAGGCCTTCAAGTTCTATTCCATCTCTGAAAACAGAGATATCCTCAGATGTTAAAGTGGATGTGTTTAATGGTAAATTAAACTCTATTTCCAACTCATTAAATGGTGAACCGGAAAAATCTTCAGGTAAACCAATGAACTGAACAATAGCCGGAGCACCTAAGAACTGAGACCATGAAGCTTGTTTGCCATCCACTCCACTAATGCCAAACTGATCTTCAACATCTGCTGCCTGAACAGTCAAAACATAATATCCATCCCCGGTAGTTACTGAAGAAAGATCTATTTCAAAAGAATAAGCATCTATAGGTGTTATTGCTACCGATGAATTCATAATATCAGATCCACCTTGTAATCTTAGGGACAAATCTTCATAGGTAAAAGTAGATGCATCAATAGGTTTACTAAAGATGACAATTGCACTTGTTACCTGCTCTGTCACAACGCTATTTGGCAAACCTTCAATAGATACCACTTTAGGAGGAACACCGGATTTCACTTTCCAGTTTACGATATATTCCTGCATACTCATGGATGGGAAATCATCTACAAAATGTAACTTATTTTCATAAACAGGCTCTTTACCGTCCGGTAAAGTAACATGTGTTAACCACATATTTTGCATTGGAATTTCCTGATTATCACTTACACGAATAATACTTTCAATAGAGAACAATCCATTGCCAGGATCATTAATCTTCATATAATTCCAACCAATATGTTCAGGTTCAACAAATAAGGTGGTAGAGCCACTTGTAACATTACCTGTCATTAAAGCTTGCTGTGCTTCTTTTACCTCAAGAACAACCTGTCCCTGTGATAAATAAATGGCATCCGGTAATTCTTTAGCATCCTGAATTTCATTTATTAGGAAATCATTGATACCATCATCTAAAGCACCATAAACATAAATGCTCCTAATCAATTCATGAAGCTCTGCCCCACTCACCAAACTTAAATCAGGATTACCACGACTATCCAAGTGAGTAAGATTTGTTTTATAGTTAATGAAATGCCCAAGCAAATCACTTGTAAACCACCATTGCCCAATCTTAGTAGTCATTGGATCAATATTACCAAAATTAATATTGGTAAGTCCTAGTTGAGCAGGTTCCCCCTGAAGATTAGAACCAATCAATTCGAAATGAATAGCCAAGCCTTTTTCATTTTCTATGATTTCGGGCTGAGCAGATTCAATTCTCACACTCTTGGCTATTCCATACCCATTATTTTCGATCATAACAGCTAACTCCGCGGGAACAATAGGTTCAACAACATCCGGAGTTAATGCATCATCACCTAAAATATCACGCTGCATAAAATAATGCAATGTCAAATCAGGTGAAGGATTAACATCTAAAGTAACCGGGAACAATGGTTTGGTAACAGTAGTGCCAGTAAATGGATCAAGGTAAGACAATGTACCTCCAAATGAATAACTACGAGGCACAGTTGGCGCCGCACCTTTTTCAGGAATAAATAATATAGTTGCGCTTCCTTTTTGACCACCAGCCAAAGTACCAGTTCCATCAATACCTGTTAAAATATCCAGCGCCTTAGTTTCTATCTCAAACAGATCATTACTTACAACTCCATACTCATCAGTAATTTCAAGATCTAACTTAAGTTCTTCAATTGCAGTGGTTTCATTACCATTGTATATGGTAAGTGTTCCTTCAAAAGCCTCACGCGTCATGGTTAGCTTTTGAGAAATGCTTATTGTAACCGAAGCACAAACACTACTTTTTCCATCCTCAACTTGCTCTTCAATTGCCAACATAGCCTGATCATGCATATCTTCAACATTAACATAACCAAGACTATTTGCATAATCTTCGGCCTCCTGAGAATCATCAAAACAACCTTGAATAACAAGTTTATCAACTATGTCAGGATATTCTGTATTTGGAGAATAAATGCCTTCGCCCCATGCAACCAGAGTTCGATTCCAGCGAGTAATAAATTCATCTATCTCATCAGGAGTGATATCTGTATCTGCTAAAGCGGATTTAATTTCATTAGCGTTATCTACTGAAATTGCAGTTTCATTTTCTAAATAAATTCCAACCAGATTCATAAAGTCAATGATACTTTCCTTGTTTTGCCAGTCCAGTGATCCCAAATATTCATCAATATATCTGACCATTGCATCCATTTTGTATTTTGTATACAGTAACTCAATGGCTGCCTGATCTACTATTGGAGGGATGTTTTCTGCAGTTTTCACAGTTCCTTTCAACGGCACAAATTCATAAGCTAATCCACTTGCGCCTCCAGGACCTCCGGAAACTCCACCATAACAAGTAATAATGGCATCTGTTACCGAGATAATGCAAGGAATAGGTCCTTCCAAATATCCTAATACACATAAGAATACGTCCCAGGCAGAAACGCCGTCGCTAAAAGAAATACCACAGGCAATTGTATTACCAATTGGACCTGTACAACCAATTGCTGCAGCGCCTAAAGCCGTAATACATTCGAGACAGTTATCTGTTGTAGGAGAAGCTACAGATACAGATCCGGAACTACCGGTTGTAGATCCACCACCTCCGCCACCTCGAGATGGCCATCCACTACCACCAACAAGAGGAACAACACCTCCACCACCACACGTTCTTCCATCGTATGAGAAAGAAGAACTACTACTGCGTGTTTGCAAATCAATTCCACAAATGTAAAAATAGTTCGCACTGGCAACGCCGTTACAAGCACCTGAAGCCTGAGTTGCAGTTGCCCCTTTTAGTTCGATATTAGAAGGTGCATAAGCATCTATCCTTTGCATAATTACCGGAACCTGAATTGACTGTTGCGCCAATAAATCCATGGTATTGTAATTAGTTACAAACTCATACTCCGGATCAACAGGAAACATAAGGTTAACATCATTTGCTGTAATCAAACCTTTATTGGTTAATGTAACCATAAAAGTATAAGTCTCATCACCCAATAAAGCAGGCATTTCCTTTGGCATTTCCATCACAACAACGGGAACAGGAACATTGGTTTCAAATTCCATTATGAGTTCTATTTCATATTGATCTTCGATCTCAGTTGGAACAACTTCCCATGTATAAGTAATGGCCTGAAAGCTTAAGAATATTGTCTGCTCATTTGTTCTTCCAGGATCAATTACAATCACATTTTGATATCCTTCATGCTTTTCTGCCTGAACATATAAGCGATATGTCCCCTCAGGGATATCATTCACAGCAAAGGTTCCGTCAGCATTAGTAAATCCATCAGCGATAATGGCTCCACTAAAAGGATGTCGTAATTCCACATGTGCATTTTCAATATGCGGAGCTTCTTCTGTATAAAAAGTATACTCATCAACCACATCAACCAACAGATTACCGGTTTTTTCAGATACAGCTTCAATTCGATAAGGAATACTAACACCTTGTCCATTTTCGATATTTATAGCTATGTTGCCTGAGAATGGTGAATTAAGCGGAATATCCTCTCCCGGATTAAATTGTAAAATTACAGTTGCGGTATCTCCGGATTGAATGGTTTCCAATGTATCTGAACTTACCAGTGACATCCATTCAAAATCAGGTATATCAATAACAACCTCACCTGTTTCTCCGGCTCCATCATTAAAAATATCAACTTCATACAATCGTGACTTATTTTTCGTCATTGATGTATTAATAGAAGAAGGCAAGGCCTTTAAATGTCCTTTTTGTGCCTGACAATAATAGAATAATGTAAAATTGAATACAGCTCCTTCATCACAAGAAATATTCACCGGAATCTGAACATAATCATTTCCTTCGGTAGTTGATGAGCCAACAAAATTATAATTAAACATAGCTTCTCCATTACCAGGAAGAAGGTCTATTGTATCAATATCCAATTCAAATCCTTCTGGTATTGTTTGTGGTTTAAAAATGATATTTGTTAAATCAACATTACTTCTGTTTTGCATGGTAATAGTACCTGTTTTATCAACATTCAGAAGTTCATCCCAAATCAAATACCTGTCACCCAAACGCTTCATTCCCAAAATATCGAATTCATCCTGAACCTCATCGGTATCCTGATCAGGGAAACATGCACCAACAATATAATGGCCGGCAGCTGAAACCACAGGTTCAAAAGTTGTGGAGTATTCGCCAGAATCATCAGTTGTTACTTTGATAACTTCTCTGATTCCATTACATATCAGATACACATCAATATCAGTATTTGCCATTGGATCGCCCTGATACGATGTTGCATCTCCATAAATTTCAATAAGATCTGTACTTAGAAACTGTGTTTCATCAACAACAGCAGTTGCTCCATAACCAGGTAATATCTCTAATTCAACAGCATTACTTTGATTATTAACATATACAAGCTCAGTATTTTTAGAATCAGGATTTACTTTAAGTAAAATAAAATATTCACCGGTTTTTTCAGGAACAGTAATTATTTCCCAAAACTCCGCAAATGCATCCGCAGCAATTGGAGCTTGTAATTTAAAGCTAGCTATAACCTCATCATTAGCATCAATTACATTATTTTTTGAAAGATAAACTTCAATATCTACACCTGAAGGAGCAGGGGCAAATCCATTATTCAGAATATTACATTGCACCTCTATTTGCTCGCCGGTATATTCACTTGAAGTACTTAATGACAATTCAATAGGTTCAAGATCCGGTTTATTTTGATCTGTTACATAAATCCAACCAATACCAGTTGAAAAACCATCAGCTTCAGCCTTTATGGTTACCATCTGATTGCCATCTTCAACGTCATCATTTATAGTTGTAATTGAGGCAACCGCAGTTGACTGTCCTGACTCAATTATAACAGAAGCCGGCAAGGAAACTTCACTAGCATCATTATGCGATAAATAAACAGTTAAAGCCTCATCAGTAGGTGTGTTTCTGTAAATACTTACCTGTCCTGCATCTTCTCTTCCTTCGGCTAATGAAACAGGATTAAAAGTAACAGATAAGGTAGGACCATCATTATCTAAAATGGTAACATTATCAGTTATTATACCTCCATTAGATTCTGTTGTAGTACAATTACATGATGAAAGATAAATAGCACAAGTTAGTTCCACAACACGATTTCCCTCCATGTCGCCATTATCTACAGCACCAAGATTAAACTGAGTTTCTGAAGTACCAATTGGTAAAGTAATATCAGCAGGATAATAAACGCTATTGCTAACATTAGCACTTAAGCGAACCCTTACATATTTATCTTCAGGATCTGTTTTTCGAATAATTCCAAATGTGGCGTATGGACCTCCGGATTCAGATATCGTATCACTTAATATTTCAAATTCAATTCCGGGTATATCATTATCCAAAATCGTCAATGAAGTCTCACCTTGATTCATCCCAGCCGAGGATGCTATCAGACTAACCTCTTGATTTAATTCCGGAATATCATCATCAGTAATTGTAACTGATGTTTGTACTGATACTTCATTAGCTGGTATCGTAACAGATTTTTCAAAGCTCCACTGATTTACTTTTTGAGTAGATAAATTTACTACAACATCTCCATTAGTAATTAAATTTCTGGATATTGTTAAAGGAACCTCTTCTCCTTCTGTAACTACATCAGTTTCAAAAGATGCTGAGATAGTAGCTATTTCATTATCATGAACCGTGAAAGAAACAGTAGTATCTCCATGAGCCGTTGCACTGGCAGAAATTTTTACAATTCTTGATCCATCTAAAATAGCATTATCAACTGTTGAAAGATAAAAGATAGCATTAAAGCTACTGGCTGGAATTGTAACATTAGCAGGTATAGTAATTTGTCCCGGGACATCAACTGACAGTGTAACATCTAATGGTGTTGCGCTATTACTACTGCGAGATACCTGACAACGAAGCTGAGTTGATGAATTTTCAACCTGCTCATATACTGGCATTGAAATATAAAGCTGACTACCAATATTTATGGTTGATGTACTTATCAGATTATTATCGCTTTCACCTCCCGGCTCTTCAATGAATTGAGCATTAGGAAACAGTTCCACTTCAATATGCGTATTACCTGAAAATGGCAGGGTGTTAGGGACCTTAAATTTCATTGATCGCAGTATCGAAGAATTTGCATCTAAAACTTCCTGATAAGAAGGTGATCCAGTAAGCTGAATTTTAGTTCCTGTCAGAGTATTTAAGGAAACCTTCTCTGTCCATCCGCCTTCAGCAGCTATTCCTGTAGTATTTTCCACTGTCCATGACACAGTAATGCTATCACCAGGCTGTACATCCGATTTATCAATAGATATTTCAGTTACACCAACATTGGGCAAAGGTTTTAAGTCAACTGTCAATGATTGTGAAGAGGATGTATTATTGTTATTATCAGTTTCTTTAATATTGTTATAAATATCAGTACGAATAAAAATATAATAAGTACCCTCATATTCAGCAGGCAAAATAACATCCAGGTTATTATTATAGCTACTATTGGCATCTACCTGAATTTCATTCAGAACGCGACCAAGATATAAATCCGAAGCATCATAAACATCATCTGATGAAATATAAACACCATCATACCATCGACTTTCAGTTGTAGGTCCATCATTGGAATTCAGAACGGTATACTGAACATTAAATGAGGTAGCTGATTCTACAGGAGAAGGCACAGTTATACCAGAAACCTGCAAATCAGGAACGATACGGGTGGTAAATAAATAAGCCTCACTTGTATCACTGCTACATCCATTGAATGAATTAATTTTCCAATAGTAAGATTGGCCATCCTCTAAATTATAAACAGTAGCATAAGTTCCAGCTATTTTGGAATAGTAACTTGTTGTTGGTTCCGGATCACCATCTTTCCAAAGCATAAGACCATAATGCGTATTTTCCGCAGAACCTGTCCATGATAAGTTCAGACTATTATTAAGTCCTGTAGCATTGTTTTCCGGAGCAACCAATGAAACAACCACCGGAGTAGGGCAAAATGCATGCAGAATTGAAGGATTACTATAATCAGGAACTTCATTTGCAGTAAAAGTTACTTCTTCTGTAATATCGTATATTTTATCATTAAAAATATCATAATACTTTAGCGACATTACATCTCCTGTACTACTATTACTGTATAATCTTAGTTTATAAACTTTATCACCAGATAAAGGAAAAACTTCAGATTCGGTTTGTGCTCCTCTTATCTGAGTGCCCACATAAGCAATGATGGCACCAGACTCAAGATAGTCCCCATCCAGATCCACTCTAATCGCTATTTCTGTATTATATTCATACAAACGATTAAATTCTGAAGCCGATGGGATATTGGGCAGTGTTAAAGTTGCCAATGTATTCATACTAATAAATACAAATATCAGCAAAAACATTAACCTGCACCAATAGCTTGACAGAACCTCATTTTTAGTATTATTAAAGAATCTGCCTGTTTTGTATATATTGATGCTATTTTCCATAGTACAACCTTTTTAAATATCCATCATTTAGTTTATTAGAGAAATGCTTGGTTTTTAATCTCCTTTTTTAATGAACTTGCGTAGTACTTTATGTTTATCCATATTAATCTCAATAAAATACAATCCATTAGAAAGGGATTCAATATCGACAATACACACCTCTGAGTTAAATTCTTTTTTAATAACCATAGAACCATCTGCATTGTAAATAGCTATATCACCAATAGGCAACAAGCTCTTTATTTCAAGATAAGCACTTGCCGGATTTGGAGACATATCTATCTGGATATCTGACTCATTACTTAATTGACCAGTAGAAATTGGTAAGACTAACTCTTTTGGTACATAAGCCTCACCTACAACATCATCAGGCACAAACAAAAGAGAATAATCCAACTTATATACTAAATCATTATGGACAGCTTCAAATTCTATTTTCCTGTTTGGCTGATCACAATAGTAAGTCAATATAAAGATGTACCTACTTAAAGCACCAACATAAAAGGCGGTTGCTTCTCCACATAATTGACCATCAAAATAGGCATTTATAGCATCTCCTTCCTCTGTGATTGGGTTTCCTTGATTATCCACAAATTCAGCAATCATGGTAGAAGAGAATTCGTATTGAGAAGCATATTGTTGATTTGTCTGCACGGATTTTAAAACCTCGATATTTACAGGTGGAGTATAAATTGATTGTGGATCATACTTAATATTTCCTACATATTGAGATTTGATTTTATAGCCGTATAAAACTCTCAAGGTTTGCAAATCACCTGCCCAACCTGATTCAGGATAATAAATTGCAGAACCATCCTCTCCTTTTACTAAAGGATTTCCGTTTGGAATGCTTGATATAATAAATGCATCATTAATAGCAACATCCGATTTTAAGAAATAAGGTAAACTACTCCAACCCGAAACAACATTAATATTTTCAAGCGTTGGATTAATTTCTTTTCCTGTTAACAGCCATGTTCCTGTTGTGGCCTTTTTATGTTGAACAGAAAGATAAAAAGGAAATTCTTGCAGATCACCGTACCATCCTAATCCATTATAATAAGTAGCAGAATAGATTGGCGATTTGATATAATCAAGATTTTCAAAAGTTAAACTTGACATTACCGCATCTACATCTGCATCATCCGGTCTAACGGACAAAGACAACCAGTTCCATCCTGAATTTACAGTTCGGGATACAGTTAATTCCGGAATATTTACTTCTACTGTCCAATCTCGTTTAGTAACACCATTTTCTGCAGTAACAGTATAAACCTGAGGCTGTGAAAAATCCAAAACAGATCCACCTGTTGGAGAAATAGATGCCCATGGTGATAATTCAAAGTCTGGATTTAAATATCTGATATCATATCCATAAGGCATAAATAAAGTTATCGTTGAACTAACCTCATCTATTGAAAAGGACTCCATATTACTTAGCAATACATTTGTAATAGCAGCATCGCTACTTAACTCGTCTGTATTTGTTAAGTAAATAATTACCTCATCAGGAGATGAATCTGAATGGCCATCATTTACAATCAGAGTAAATTTCAATAAAGAATCCAGCCTCACATTAGGTGCAGCAAAAGTCGGATTGGCAATAGTTGCAGACGACAAGGTAACTTCAGGTGGCGCCGACCACAAATAAGTTATCGCCTCTCCATCCGGATCAGAAGAAAGAGATCCATCTAATTGTACAAGCGTTTCCTCATCTACAATTTGATCAGTACCTGCAAATGCTATTGGTGCCTGATTTACCTGCAGAACGGTTATATAAACAGTATCTGCATCTGAACTTACAATACCATCACTAACTGTTAATCTATATCTATACTCTGTATCAACAGCAACCTGCGGTGCAATAAACGAAGGTTTACTATTGGCAGGATTGAACAGAACTACACCATCCAATGATTCCCAGGCAAACGAGATAGGCTGCAAATCCGGATCATAAGAAGCTGATCCGTCTAATTCAATAAAGCTTCCTTCTGCAATAGATTCATTATCTCCAGCATGAGCAACAGGTGCTTTATTTATTTGCAACACGGTTACTGTAATAAAAGAAGGGTCGGAATCTGATGTTCCGTCATTAACAACCAATGAAAATTCATAAGGAGTATTTATATGAATTTCAGGAGCTGTAAATTCAGGATTGGCTATTGTTGCATCATCCAATGTGATACCATCAGGCGCAGTCCATTGATATGTAATAGGATCTCCATCTGTATCATAAGACCCAGAACCATCCAATTGTACCGTTGTATTTTCATCAACAGAAAAGTTTGATCCAGCATCAGCAACCGGGCGATAACTTGTTTGCTCAACCCGGGTAACAGCTCCATTATGAAGAACAGAATATAATGAACCTTCATTGGCTCTGAACTCGCTGAAATTAACATTGGTACTGTTGTATAGAGGCAAAGTGTTTTTAATTCGGAACAACAAATTACAAATGGTTCCTGAAGATATTCCTGTTGATGTAGCTCCAACTAACTGAATAGTACTCCCCGACAAACTTGCCTCTACTGCCATTTGAGGATTTCCTCCTTCTACTCCTACAAACTCCAGATAATCACTTTGAAATGAAACAGATGCCTCAAAACTAAATAAATCCCTACCTGCAGGAAGTTCAGATGTTGTAATCGGTACTATTGTATTATAATCTAATGTCCCATCTGTATTATTAATTGTGACATTATGATCGTTAACGGTAAATACACCACTAGTTGCTGTAGCTCCCAGATCATCAACTACAGTAACCCTGGTTGTTCCACCTTGACTCCCGGTTAAAACTCCTGTTCCATCAATAGAAGCAACAGTTTCGTTACTTACAGAAAAATCAAAGGGTGGAGTACCATTTACAACAGACAAACTAATTGAACCTCCCCACAAAACAGTTCCTGATGAAGGACTAATACTCAATGACGGTAAAGTATTTACATGCAAATAATTATTGGTATTAAACGACAATAACGTTTCATTAAATATGGTATTCTGATATTGCATATAATGATTACCACTAACATTAGCAACGAATGGAATATAAACCAAAACACCACTACCCGTAATACCTGTACCCGATGCAAATGAAATCCGCACTCCATTATTAATGATTCGCCGTTCAAAGTTTAAACTATAATCCCCTTGTTGTAAAGGATCTTCTAAAGCAGATACTCCTGAAGGAAATGAAATATCGATACTACCCGAATAAATTACAGTTCCGGGAGCAATCTCAATCATTATCGGAAAAAGAACTTCTTCTGTTGGATTGATATAGACATCCGATGACATTGTCATTCGAACAGCTCTTATATCAAAATATCCGTTAGAGTAATTCACTTCTCCGTTATCATCAGTAACAAAGGCTCTTATTTTACCCGGAGCCACAGCCTGTAATGTATTGTCATTTATGATTTGACCGATACCTGCATCGGTTGTAGCAAAAACATACGGTGCCAAACCTCCTGTTGCAGACAATGTTATCTCATCACCAACAAACATATTCTGACTATCGGGATAAATGTTTGGCAGAGATCGAGCTGTTGCATATACATAAGAATTAGCGAAACTCATTACCGGATTACCTTCATTCCAATAACTTTGGCCCTCAGTAAAATTTACATATGAACCTCCGGAACGCAAAGAGGTAAACTCAAGGTTAAACAAATCTCCTATTCCTGCCAGAGGTGTAGCCCCTGCGCCTACTAAAATAATAACTCCCGGAGTTGATGTATTAACCAAAGGCATTCCCCAATCGCTTAATATAGTACTCAGAGAATTAACTCCAACAAATTCCATATAAGAAGCATTATAGGTAATATAAAACCTGTACGAATAGATTTCTTCACCTGTTAGTAAAGTATCTGCAAGAACAGCAATATTAAAAGTTTCTTTTTCTTCTATGGTTATATCTTCTATTTGTACACCCACAGATATTGCCTGTCCTTGTATATTGGTGCTTATGGAAATAACAGCTGCCAAAAACACCAGCTTTATGTATTTTAAATATGTATCCATAGCTTTAATTTTAAAGGAGAAGATCTCATTACGAGATACTTCTCAAAGAATGATTATTTAATCATCAACTTTTTAGTAATGGTAAATTCAGAGTTACTAACAGTTATCAAGTAGATTCCTGAAGAACCTAAATCTCCATCAACAGAAAGATTAAAGCTATGTACTCCTTCAATAAAGTTATCCACAGTAAAGGTTTGAATAATCTTACCTGCAGTATTTCTAATGGTTACTACAGAAGAAGGAATATTGATAGTACTTTCTACATCGAAATAAAGTTTATTATTATAATAGTAAATTAAGAACTTATTAACTCCATCTGGATTATCAATTAAAGTGGCAATTGGCGTAATCACATTGATTGCCATATCATCATCAATAGCAGTTTCATTACTTAATGCCGATGTTAAAATAATTTGCGATTGTTCAATATCTGAACTTACACATTCAAAACTCAACTTAATTTTCGTTTGCGATAAGTTCAAATCACCTGATGAAGCCATTGACAATGCAATATCTCCGCTCACATCATTATAGCCATGGGCTATCATAACAGAAGAAGGGACCTCACTTATATCAAAGGATAAGAGTTTAACATGCCCCGGATCTGAAGATAGTTTTAAATCCAAAGCTTTAATTTGATCTGCAGTTGTCAAACTCAAGTCAACATCAAATACATTCGATGTAGCTGTAACATCCTCTCCGCTTATTAATAAACCAACATTTGGATAAGCGGATTTTAGCATTGCTATTGGCCCTTCAACAGCACTAAACTCGCTTATTAAACCAATTGAATATTGTAATATTAAAGAGGCATCATAACTGGTAACACCAGCATCGCCTGAAACATCAGCAACACTTAACTGCTCTGCTGTAAGAGTAATTCCTCCCACATTATGTTGTAATATTAATGAAGCATCATATGGTTTTATTTGTCCGTTTAAACTCACATCTCCAATTATCGGTATTCCCAATGAAGCTGCAAACGGTTCAAACAATACTCCATCTGACACCCGTTTACCTAATCCATCCGGATTCAAAGTAGCATGATAAGGACCTGATGGATCACCCCACCAGCAATCAGTTGCAGAAATAACATTTGCCGGAGTCGTATTTAAAACGGACCAACCATCTGTGGCATGATAATTTATAAAATCACAAGATTCAATTACAGGAAGTGAAGTATTGACTGATCTGATAGATGCAAAATTGCTATCAAACAAACAATTGGTAATAGTTGGTGAAGCATTATCAAAATTAACCGCAGCTCTGTATATAGTGCTGTAATAACTATAAGTTCCATACCTGAATACACAATTATTTAATGAACAATTCTCATCAATTGCGATATTATTAAAAGCAACACCTCTCCAATAACTTAGTCCCGGTAAACTACTATCGCCATCACCATATGTATCTCCTCCATAATAATCATCCCTGTCAGCAGTAAAAACAACTCTATTCTCTGGTTCCGGACCACCATTGGCAATCAATCCATTATCTACATTCATATACCCATTAACCAGAAACTTAAATATAACACCCGGACTAATAGTAAGTACAGAACTTGAACCTACTGTATAGTTATATAATATGTACGGTATATTCTCAATACCTGCAAAGCTATGTTGGCCTACAGTTACATCCTGAGATAAGGTTTCATCAAAAACCCGGATGCCTCGACCTGTTGTTCCTGAAATAACATTGCCACTTTCATTTGTTGGATAGGTAACCAACGAAGTAGCCACAGGGAAAGCAATATTGTTAAATGTACAATTATTTATTGTAGGGATACTGGAACCTGACAAGGTAACTCCCTGATGATCATATTGCTCAAACAAAGTATTTTCAATAGTTGGGGAAGCATTATAACACTTGACTGCATTTGTATAACAATACCTGAATATTGCATGACTTATGGTACTATTATCATCGCTTCCATCGTAAAAATAGATATGAGAACCTCTGTTATACTGTGTTCCCAAACCATTCATTTCTAAATCTTTTGGATTTCCATAAGCATCGTCCTGGTATGATGTAAAAACAACCGGAGCATCAGCCGTACCCTGAATGTCTAGTCTTCCATTTACATACCACCGGGCATCTGTATTTGTTTTAAAAGTTAATCCAGCTGGTATTATAAGATGATCATTAATTGTCATGTGCTCATTAAGCAAATATGTAATAGTATCAACTCCTGCAAAATGTCTTACTGGTACAGTACCCGATACAGTTTGTCCTCTTAAACTAATTCCCAACTGAGGCACATTTGCAACTTCATTATTAGAAAATGTTGGATTAGAAAACATATCCATATGAATAGGTGCATAAGACAAATTATACAATCGGCTATTGGTTATGTTAGGATTGGCATCACCAAATATTTTTATCCCATTGGTACTGGAGAAATTCATTAATAGCGAATCCACATCTACAAAACAATCTGTAATAACCAAACCTTGTCCAGTATATCGGATCTCTGCATTATCCATAACATTTATGTTATCTAAAGACCCTCCATTAAAATATACACCACGCCAATTTCCAGCAGCAGGTACGCTTGATGTACCATTAAGGTTTGTATCACCAGAAGCGGAGTCATCGTTTATGGAAGTAAAAATTACTTTAGAGCTTTCATTTCCATCAACATTAAAACCTCCATTTACTGTAATATTACCATTGCCAAAAAATTTAAATACTGTACCCGGTAGAGCATTTACTATAGCATTAGCAGGAACTTCAATATCACGATCTATTGTATATGCCACATCTGTACTACCGGCAAAATCCATTGGCGCAATATTTACAGTATCAGTTGCTATACCAATTAGCATAATTCCATTGTATCCAACATTATTTATGGAGTTATTTAATAAAATCGGATTACCTTCATTTAAATATCTTGTTACCGGATGCCATACAATATCTTCAAATGCATTATTGGTAATTTGTGCATTTTCAGCAAAATATACAGCTCTATGGCTATCTTTAATCAAACAGTTTCTTAAAATATTGCTATTACGCACATAAACAGAATAATAATCACTATTATAGCCACCATATCTTATAACCCAATGATCTATAGTCGACAAATCCTGACTATTAACATGTAGCCTACCACTACTGGATTGGGATATTGAAGACGTACCATTATTATAAGTATCCATTGGATTACCATAATCATCATCATTAACATGTGTAAAGACTATAGGTTCTAAGGCTGTTCCAATAGCTTGAATGGGTCCGTTGGCAATAATATTATAATTATATTGACCACATTTAATTACCACTCCTGGATCTATATTCAATGAACCTGATACATCTACAGTTGTATTTCCAGTAAGCACATATGTTATATTTTCTAAACCGTAGAAGTTTAGCTTTTTAAGATGCGAATCATGAACAACTGTATTATCAAATACATTAATTGCTCGCCCCTCAAGGTTATTAAAGTGCATGGTATCATTCACGAAGCTTGGCTCTGAGTTCATGTCCATTGATATACTATATGGAAATGCACTTACCTGAACAGACTCCCCGAAAGAATTATTAGAGAAAGAAGGTAAACTTCTACCCATCATTTCAACATTATAACTATTCCCTCTAAACACGCAGCTATCAATAGTTGGTGATGCATCAATAATTCCAAGTGCACTTAAGTCTCGCCTGTTATATGTGGCATTCTCAAAAATACAGTTCCTGAGAATACAATCTTCATCAACAGAGGTATTATTAATATTTATTCCTTGCCAATAGGCATAACCTTCACGGGTAGTAAACGTAATTTTATTACTTTCTTCTCCTATGGCGTAAATACGACCATAAACATTTATATAAGCACTTGTATAGCCCTGCAATTCAACACCTGGCTCAATAATTAAATTACCGGTTTCTGTAATCCTTAATTCAGAGTCAAAATAGTATGGTATTCCCAAATCTGGCCAGGTCATTTCTTCATCTAAATCACGAAAATTGATAAAAATGAAGTCATTAGCATTACCTGTCAGAACATTGTTTGCACCTACTGAGAAATTTCCACCATTGGTATCCCTAAAGTAAATAGGGTATGAGCAGTTCTCAATAATGGTATTATCGATATTTAAAACCCCAAGTTGATAAATATCAACAGCAGATGCACTAAAATTATTTAATGAACAATTGTTGGTTAAAGTCAAGTCACCGTTCCTTACATATAAACTTGTTGCATATTGAACCGTACAGTTATTTAAGTTCACAACAGCAGGTGTATATGAAGTAGATGGATAACCAACATATATACCCGAATAAAATCCGGCAGTAGGAGTAACCGTATTAGCAGTAAAGGTTACTCCTGTAGCATTTAAAGTTCCTCTAATTTCCATGTAAAGTCCACTACCGAAACGGACTTCTACTCCATCTTCGATAGTAAGAACTACACCTGGATTTACTAAAACACTACTAATTATATTATAAGGACTATTCTCAAGAGTTAGAGTGGTATTGGCATTAATTGTACCTCCTAAATCAGCTGCCTTTATAGTTTGGGCAAAACCAATTATTAAAAGAAAAATCAAAAAAGTAGAAGCGTGTTTCATAATGATCAGATTTAAGGTTTACCAAATAATCAGTCTCCTCCCGATCGCTTCTATAAACTATTTTAAAATGTGTGTTTTGGTATCCAATTACGAAAAATCAATTTACATTTTGTAATACACAATGTCAATCATTTTAACCTATAGTTGACTAATGATATCATTAAAAAGATGAAAATGACATTAGATTAGAGAATAATTGAACGAAAATGACTAAATAACTAATTCATTTTGACTTTCAACACTTTAACGTCATACAAATTTTGAACATCATCTACCCCCAGTATCTTGCAACATATACATTCCCCATTTACATAAAAAAAGCCTGCAAGAATTACTTCCTGCAGGCTTAAGGCATTTATGTTATTTTCTTATTAAGCTAACTTTTCTTCAACAAAAGCTTTTGCTTTATGAATAGCAGTTTCTAATCCTTGTGGATTTTTTCCTCCGGCAGTAGCAAAGAAAGGCTGACCTCCTCCACCACCCTTGATTTCTTTAGCACAGTCTCTGATAACTTCCACTGCATTAACCTTACCTGATTTTGCAATATCATCAGAAGTAATAACACTCAATTGTGGTTTACCATTAACATTAGCACCAAGAACTGCAACAAATTCATCCATCTCATTTTTTATCTGAAATGCTAAATCTTTTAATTTATCTCCAAGTATAGGATTAACATTAACTGCAATTACTTTTACTCCATTAATATCTATAGCACTATCAATGATATCGCGTTTTTCAATATTAATAAAATTTTGCTTCATTGAATCAAGCTCTTTACCCAACTTACTATTGTCGTTCATAAGCGACTCAATATTCTTTTGAAGATCACCTGATGCCTTAAACAAATCCTGAATTCCTAAAATCAGATTATGTTGAGCCATGATCATCTCCTCAGCTTTTTCACCAGTAACCGCCTCAATTCTTCTAATACCAGCAGAAATTGAAGACTCACTTAAAATTTTGAAGAATCCTATTTCCCCTGTATGATTAACATGTGTTCCTCCACAAAGCTCAACAGAATCGCCAAATTTAATAGCTCTCACCAAGTCTCCATACTTCTCTCCGAATAACATCATTGCACCCATATCATGAGCTTTTGCCACAGGAATTTCTCTCATTTCCTCCAACACAAAGTTTGCTCTGATTCGTTTGTTAACGATCTTTTCAACAGCTTCAATTTCTTCGCGAGTCATTTTTTGGAAATGAGCAAAGTCAAAGCGTAAATAATCCGGATGAACCAAAGATCCTTTTTGCTCTACATGAGTTCCCAGAACCTCTCTTAATGCCTGATGCAGTAGGTGTGTTCCAGTATGGTTATTAGCTGTATTCTGACGTCGGTTATTATTTACAAAAGCCTTAAACTCACACTTAATATTTGAAGGAAGTTTTTTAGCAATATGTACAATAAGATTATTTTCCTTCTTAGTATCTACAATCTCAATTTTCTCAAAACCATTATCAATGTAACCGGCATCTCCTACCTGACCACCACTCTCTGCATAGAATGGAGTAATATTAAACACCAATTGATAAAGTGTTTTATTTTTAGATGTAATCTTACGGTATTTAGTAATTGTAATTTCACTCTCCAGATAATCGTATCCAATAAATTCTTCAACATCATCCTCAACAAGAGTTACCCAATCCTCAGTTTCAATCGCAGTTGCACTTCTGGCTCTATCCTTTTGTGCTTCCATTTCCTTTTCAAACTCCTTACGATTTACAACTAAATCGTTTTCTTTCAGGATCAATTCTGTTAAATCTAATGGAAATCCATAGGTATCGTATAATTCAAATGCAACTTTACCTTCAACCACTTTATAGTTACCGTCTTTTGTGGTTTTAATGATCTTATCAAGCATCGTAATACCTGTTGCCAATGTTCTTAAGAAAGATTCTTCCTCTTCTTTAATCACATTAGTAATCAAATCCTTCTGATCGTTTAATTCAGGATAATGATCACCCATTGATGCAATTAACGCAGGCAACAACTTATACATAAACGACTGACGTTGCTCTAAGAATGTATAACCATATCTTACAGCTCTACGAAGAATCCTACGTATTACATAACCAGCCTTATTATTTGAAGGTAACTGACCATCTGTGATAGAAAAAGCAATAGTACGAATATGATCTGCAATCACACGCATTGCAATATCTTTTTCTTTACTCTCTCCGTACTTTGTTTCAGTTACTTTACCAATTTCGCTAATGATAGGAGTAAAAACATCTGTATCGTAATTTGACTTTTTACCTTGTAAAGCCATACACAAACGCTCAAATCCCATTCCTGTATCAACATGCTTTTGAGGTAATAATTCTAAATCACCATTAGCTTTTCGGTTATACTGAATAAATACAAGATTCCATACCTCAATAACCTCAGGATGATCTTTATTTACCAATTCTGCTCCACCAATCTTAGCTATTTCATCCTCTGATCTTAAATCAATATGAATCTCGGAACATGGTCCGCAAGGTCCCATATCACCCATTTCCCAGAAATTATCTTTTCTGTTTCCATTGATAATTCTCTCCTCCGGAAGAAATTGATTCCAATAATTAAATGCCTCCATGTCTTTATCAAGCTCCATTTCCTTGTCACCTTCAAAAACAGTAGCATATAACCTTGATTTATCTAATTTAAGCACTTCAGTAAGATACTCCCATGCCCAGCTAATAGCTTCCTTTTTAAAATAATCACCAAAAGACCAGTTTCCTAACATTTCAAACATGGTATGGTGATATGTATCATGACCTACTTCCTCTAGGTCGTTATGCTTACCGGATACTCGTAAACACTTTTGTGAGTTGGCCACTCTTGGCGCAAAGGGTTTACTGTTTCCAAGAAAAATATCTTTAAACTGGTTCATACCAGCATTTGTAAACATTAGGGTTGGATCGTTTTTTACCACCATAGGGGCAGATGAAACTATTTGGTGCTGTTTTGACTCAAAAAACTCACAAAAGCTTTTTCTTACCTCAGAAGCATTCATATTTATATTATTATCATTTTTATTTTGCGAATATACACTAACTTTGGAAGTTGCAAAGGTAGATTATTTAACTAATTTTGCACCGTTTAACTGGTAAAAATCCTCTTAAAAGAATTAAAACTTATTTCATATATGTCAAAAGTAAAATTTAGATATAATCCTGATACACTAAGTTATGACAAAATAGAGAAGGGTTTTAAGTATTATTTATCCAGAGTTTTCTTGCATTTTTTCTTTGGCGCACTATTAGGTCTGGTGTATTTTTTTGCATATACCTACTTTATTGACAGCCCAAAAGAAAAAAGACTTATCAGAGAAAACGCCCGACTTACTACCCAATTTGAAATATTAAGCAAACGTCTTGATGAAACCACTAAGGTTTTAGATGACATTCAGCTTCGCGATGAAAATATTTACCGGGTTATATTCCAAGCCGATTCCATCCCTTACTCAATTAGAAAAGCAGGATTTGGTGGAGTAAACCGCTACGAACCACTTGAAGATCTTGACAATTCAGAATTAGTTATTTCAACAGCAAAGAAATTAGATATCATCGTAAAGCAGGCCTATGTTCAATCAAAATCCTTCGATGAAATAATAGAGCTTGCCAAGAGAAACGAGGACTTATTAAAATGCACTCCGGCAATTATGCCTATTTCCAATAAAGACCTAAAAAGAACTGCCAGTGGATGGGGATATAGAATTCACCCTATTTATAAAACACGACGCTTTCACTCCGGAATGGATTTTTCGGCGCCTATTGGAACAGATATATATGCAACCGGAGACGGAACAATTAGCAAAGTTGCCAGAGAAAAAACCGGTTATGGAAATAGTGTTGTTGTTGATCATGGCTTTGGTTTTAAAACCCTCTACGCTCATATGGATGATTTCACGGTAAGAGTAGGACAAAAAGTAAAAAGAGGTGATATTATTGGATATGTTGGTAACACAGGAACATCCACAGCGCCTCACCTTCATTATGAGGTACACGTAAAAGACAAAAAAGTAAATCCATCACATTATTACTTTAATGATCTATCGGCTGAAGAATATGAAGAAATGATTCGTATATCATCTAATTCAAACCAAACTTTTGACTAAAGCTCCATTTACTCATAGAATATCAATCACATAAAAAACTAAGAATGTAAGGCATCATTTTTTTTCTTATATTTAATAGGAATGAAATCATTCAGAACTAAAATGAATGAATATGAAAAGCCTTAATGAAAAAAGTTTACTTCTTGATGATCACAAACTAGTTTATTACGAAGCTGGTCATGGTGTTCCCATATTATTTATTCATGGCATATCAACTTATTCGTTTATTTGGAGAAAAATCATTCATGGTTTCTGGGATAATTACAAAGTTATAACCATTGATTTGTTTGGCTGCGGTAAGTCTGATTTAAGAACAGACATTTCTTTTAGCATATCCAATCATGCCAGAATCCTAATACGGCTAATGGATTATCTAAAAATTAAAAGATTTCATATTGTAAGTCATGATGTTGGTGGAGGTATTGCTCAAATTATGAGTTCCACACACCCACAAAAGATAATTTCCACTACGCTGATAAATACAGTGGCTTATAATTTCTGGCCTGTACAACCAATTATCTCAATGAGGACCCCAATTATCAGGCAACTGGCAGCCGCTACTTTAGACTCATGGTCTCTTAAGTTAATTGTTAAAAGAGGACTATATCATGGCAGCTTTCTAAATGATGAATTATTAAATCTATTCAAAAAAGGAATCCAGTCAAAAGAAGGACGTAAGGCATTTTTACACTTTGCCCAATGTTTGAACAATAATGATTTAATGAGTATTTCTGATAAACTACACTCTATCGATGTTCCTTTTTTAATTATCAGAGGTGCTGCAGATGTATATTTAAGTTCAGCCATTACACAGGAATTAGTCAATAACTTAAAAAGGTGTGAGCATAAAATCATTCCAACCGCAGGACATTTCGCACAAGAAGATGAGCCTCAATTATTAATTGAAGAGATATCTAATTTTATTCAAATGAATGAAAGATAAAGATCTAAATAGCATAAAGATTCAGCAGCTCCTTGAATATATTGCTCAATTAGAGCAGGACAACAATGTCCTCTCTAACAGAGCTGAAGAAATATTACTATTATCCTTACTAAGTGACACTATAACCTCAATAGATGATGAAGAATCGTTAATTGATGAATTACTAGAAAAAATCTCTGTATTAAAAAGTCTGCCTTTTTGTAGTTGCTACGCCAAATCCATTGATGGTTACAGGCTTATAACTGACTATTTTGTTGGTGATTATAAGCGAGAAAAGATATCCACATTAACTCTTAACAGAACAATTGAAAACGAACTCAACGAGTATCATATCTTTAATCATAAAGTACAGGAATGCAATTGTAAATACGTTTATGACTTTCCTATAGACATTAGTCCGGAAACAGAAATACTAATTCTCCCTTTCGAAAGCCAATGGATTAAAGAAGGAATATTTATATTTTTTAGCAATAATAAAGAACACGAAATCAAAGAAAATATATTAATCATACAACAAGCAATAAGGCTTGTGCTTGATAAGATTGACAATTTAAACTACATAAAAAAAATAGAATACTTCAATCAGAATCTTGAATCTACAGTAGCACAAAGGACAAAAGAACTATCTGAGATTAATGAAAAGTTAATTATAGAAATTAACGAAAGACATAACATTGAAGTAAAACTGCGTGAAGCCAGAGATAAAGCCCAAGAGTCTGACAGATTAAAATCAGCATTTCTGGCCAACATGAGTCACGAAATAAGAACTCCAATGAATGCTATTGTTGGCTTTAGTGAAATCCTGGCAGATGGCAGTTGTTCAACTGAAGAAATAATAAATTATACTAATCTTATTTATTCAAATTCACTTTCACTACTAAATTTAATAAACGACTTACTTGATTTCTCTAAAATAGAAGCCAATCAGTTACTTATATTTAAACAATCATGTAATCTGGGTAAAGTACTATCTGAAATCAAGATATTATCTAGCGGCTTACTTAAACAAAGCAACAAAGAACATATTAAACTGGTAATTTCTAACGAAAAAGAAAGCAATAATATTAATATTAATACTGATGAACTCAGACTGAAACAGATACTTCTAAATCTAACAAGTAATGCCATTAAGTTTTCTTTTGAAGGGGAAATACAAATATCCTATTACGACAGGGGAGACAATTTTTTATTTGAGGTTAGTGATACCGGAATTGGCATTGAAGAAACACAACATGATATTATTTTTAATCGCTTTACAAGGGTAGTTAACAACGAAAATAAATCAATACTTGGTACAGGATTAGGCCTTACTATTACAAAAAACCTGGTAAATATGCTAGGAGGAGAAATTTCTGTCGTCTCAAAACCAGGTAAAGGTTCTGTATTTATGTTTACAATAGATGTTTCCTAAACCAAACTTAAAACAACATATTATAGGGTCTTTCAACTGCTTCTTTTATTTCATCTATTGAAAAGTTTCTGCTAAACTGAAAATACTGTTTACCTGCAAAGTAAATTAATACAGAAGGAACGGTAAATATTCTATTTTGGGCAGCAACATCAGGTGCATGAAGTGTATTTGAATAAACCATCTTAACTTTTGGAAAAGATTCTTCTAACATCTTTTCTATTTTAGGAAGCATTACCTTACAAACAGAACATTTTTCATGAGAGAAGTAGAAAATAACAGCATCATTATTTTCTACTTCTCTTTCAAATTCCTTATAGTTTCCTACAGTAAACATAGTCTTAATACTGCCCTGTACTTAACATTACTAATGTACACCCATGAACTACTTCAATATTATTCTTCTCGGCGAGAAGTTCTAGCTCTTTATTTTCAGTACCTGGGTTAAAAATAATTCTCTGTGGTTTTAAGGACTCTATTATATCAAAATATTTAGCCTGATGTTTAGCTCCAATATATAAAGTCACAGTATTTATATCAGCAGTATCCAAAACCTCAGTTTGAATCGGAATATCATCAACTATTCCATTTTTATTTCCAACAGCAACAATTGGATGGTTATTTGCCGCCAGCTTCTTAATAGCCTTATTTGAATATCTCTCAGGATTTTCACTTGCTCCAATAACTAAAGTTTTCTTTATTCCCATAATTAGATATTAAAAAATAATTTGAGTGCAAATATAATATTTAAAATCACACAAACTTCATATCTATATATTTAGATGTATTATTTTTGAATCAACACTGTTGCGTAGGCTGCAATTCCTTCCTGTGTACCAACAAAACCAAGCTTTTCCGTTGTAGTTGCTTTTATTGCAATATCTTCAATATCTATACCCATAACCTCAGCTAATACTTTTTGCATCTCTGGAATTAAATCTTTTAACTTAGGTTTTTCCAAACAAATTGTTGAGTCAATATTATTAATAGAATATCCTTTTTCTCCAATAATCTCAACGGTGCGTTTCAATAATATCTTACTATCAATTCCTTTAAAGTCACTGGATGTATCCGGAAAATGAAAACCAATATCTCTCATATTGGCAGCTCCTAAAAGAGCATCGCAAATAGCATGTATTAAAACGTCTCCATCTGAATGACCAATGGACCCTTTTTCAAAAGGAATATATATGCCACCAATCCACAATTCCTCACCTAAGCCTAAACGATGAACATCGTATCCAAATCCTACTCTTAATTTCATGTATTATTTTCTCAATTTATACACAAATAGAACTTGCCAATTATTCTCTTGGCTTGTTTTATCTGTAAAACTATTATTATGGTTTATATAATATCAGGAATAAAAAAATCCTGGACTTAATAAAGACCAGGATTACAAATATATAAGATATTTAATGTCAATTATCTTCTTTTTCCATTAAGTTCATCAAAGTTTAAACTTAAAGTAAAGCGAATTGTATTTGCTAGTGGATTATTTGAAGCCATTGTAATAATGTAAGACGCATCAATATTTAGCATATTAAATTTAATACCGGCTCCAGCGGTAGCAAACTTACCATTTCCTAATGATTCATCTTCATGATAATAACCAGCTCTTAATGCAAACTGATCAGAATAAACATATTCAGCACCTACTGAAATCATTAAATCTTCTACAGCAAAATCACCAAACGATTTAAAAAATGATGATGGAACAGAAATATCTTCGTTATTTTCATTCTCATCTAATTTTGCAACCATCTGACGATACACATCAACTGTAAAACCAATTTTATTATATCTGTCCACTTCAGTATTATAAGCACCTCCAATTCTTAATCTGGCTGGTAAAAAATCCTGAGTATTACCATCATCATAAGATATTTTCGATCCAATATTAGTAATATTTAAACCTGCTGCAATATCTCCTCTTCTACCTCCCCATTTAACCTCATTTAAATAGTAAAAGTTTAAGTCAGCAGCAAATGCATTCCCCGGAACACCTTGTCCGGTTCTACTACCATTCGTAATATCCGAACGGATGTATCTAAAAGCTACAGAACCTGAAATATTATCAGACAGTTTTCTTGAGTATGCAGCATCAATTGCAAATTCATTAGGCTTACCTGTTGATGTTATTTCTCCGGCTTCATCTGTAAATGTGATATTACCTAAAGAAAAGTAACGTAAAGAGGCACTCACAGTCTGCATTTTATCTATTCTCTTAAAATAAGTCAGATAAAGCAGATTAATATCATTAACCAAGTTTCTTAACCATGGTGTATAAGATAAGGAAGCACCCATATCCTGATCAAGAAATGCATATTTAGCAGAGTTCCAATGCTGTGAATTAATATCTGGAGTTGTTGCAACACCGGCATCCCCCATAGCACCCCCTCTTGATTCTGGTGTAATATTTAAAAATGGCGTTGCCGTTGGCATTACCACACTTTGGTCAATAGTATTTTGTGCTCCTACATTGATTGAAATCAAAATTAATGACACAATTACTAAATACTGATAAAAAGATTTTAACATTTTCTTATTTGTTTTCTTTCCGAATTAAATTAAACTACAAAGGTAAACTCAAAAAAAGTATTTTTATTATGGTAAAACAATTATTTTTCCAGAAACTTTTCCACTTCTTCCTGTTTCTGAATTTATAACTATTTCATAAATATACATTCCCGGATTTACATCTGCAGTCCACTCAATCGGGGAAATAGTATTATTTAAAGATACAACAGATTCTTCTTGTTGTGAAATCAACGATCCACTTTTTGTATATACATTAATTGTAAGATCTAATACAGAGTTTGGATCATCATGTTCAAAATAAAAATAAGCAGTACCACCTTTGGTTACAGGATTTGGATAAACTTTGGAGTGATCTGTTACAAGCGACTTCCCTTCTTCAATATTAAAGGTTGTTGTAACAGAGGATGAGTTATTATAGATATCCCAGGCTTTTATTGTCACTTCATGTTCTCCAGACTCCAATTGATCTAACTGGTAGGTGATTGAACCTTTCTTAAAATTATTTAGTTCCGGATCATAATAGGAGTTTAAGACAATAGGGTTACTATTATCTCCATCTAAAACACAAGTAATATCATGCCCAATTCCATTACCTGTTGTATTTATTCCACTTTCATCATATAAATCAATATATAAAACAGGAGTTGGCCCTACATTTTTACCATCTCCGTCATTTACATAAAGTTCAATCTCCGGACCTTCTGTATCATCATCGGCATTATCAGAGAATCCCCCAACAATAACATCATCAAAAGCACCGAATGCTTCTCTGCTGTCATCAGATGATGCGTAATAACTTATCTTACCATTATCATAATTGTAACGAATATCTTTGGGAACAATAAATTCACATTCAAACTCACCATTTACAACTTCTGATTTACCACTAAAAACTTTGGATGTATAGCTCTCAAATTGAAACACTCCCTGATCAGTATTATCAAGTGTTGATATTAAAGCCCGCTTATCAAAAATAGAAATATAAATTTCTCCGTTAAAATCAGTCTGAACATTACCCAATCCGTCGGTAATATCTCCTTTAATAACATTCTTACTTAGGGCTTTTAAGCTATCTAAATCATTTTCTACAGAAACACCATTCAATTCCAAGGTACTTACATTATATTTTGGAAATGCCAGTTGTAATGCCGGATCTCCAAGCAATGTGAAATTCAATTTATTCACACTTGTTCCTGAATTATGTTTGGTTAATTTCATAATCTCACCCAAGGTCATAGGCTCGCCATTATCATCCAGTTCAAAAACATTATCATAAAAACTATTGTTTACCTTAAAATTCAAACTGGAATATACTATTCTTGTGGTCGTATAAAGGGCAATTCCTCCTCCTAAATCGTGAGTAAATATAAGCTCACCAGCAGAACTAGCTTCATGATCATCGTAACGACTAAATTCACAAGTAGCAGTTACAAAAACAGGTAACTTATTATAATTTTGCCATGCTTCAATTTTACCTTTATTTACAACCTTCTCACTGGAAAGTACATCAGGGCTACCATGACCTGTATAATTAAAAATTAATGTACCTTCATCTATGGCTTTTTCTATCTCATCTTCTACATCTGGATATTTAGCACCTGTTGATGACTGCACTTGTTCATAAGCATCAAAGAAGATCTTATTAATTTCAAACTTAGGATACAAAAGGTTTACCTTCTCAGCCAGTTTATTTGCATCTTCCATATGAATATTACTATCTCCATCATCACCTACAAAAGTCACCTTACTTTTCCATGAGTCTTTTGACTGATTATATAGATACCTATAGGATTTATCAACAGCATTTTCTGCTTCTTCCAGTGTGTTGACCGGAAAACGGCCTATACCTATATCAATCTTTTCAGAAGTAATTGCACTTCCTTCATCATCATCCAATAGTCCAAAGTAATCATCTGTTACATAAGAATTTGTTTGATGTATTGAATTCTCAGATTGAAAAGTTATTACCTTACTATATTCAGAACCAGGTCTGTTATCATAAGAACCATCGCCAAACAACAATAAATTTTTTGGCATTAAACTCTCATCAGAACCTGCCCGATCATAAAACATTTTAGCAAAGCTTCTTATCGCAGTAACGTCTGGTTTGCCTGATGAAAACTCATTATAAACCTGATCTGTAGTGGCCACACAATATGTTGTACCATTGTATTCTTTATGAATTTCTCCAAGTCGAACAGCTTCATCCTTAAATTCAGGATAACATACAATGATGAAATCCACATTATCCAAGCCATGTAAATTCTGATTTTCAACACTCCCTACCAATTCTGGGCTTGGGAAAGTACCATCCGGATCAAACGCTACAAACTCTTTTGCAGCACTTGTTGTATAGTTAAATGACAAATCTGAATTACTATAATCCGTATTTACATTTAAAGGTATCAAGGGATTTGACACATCCCAAACCTCTAATGAACCAGAAGTTGCCTGAATATTAAATTGTAAATTCTCCTCAATCTGATTTGGATTTACATATCGAAACAGAAGCTCATCCTCATCAAAAATTAAATTTCGATACGCATTTATTGAAATATAATCTAAATAACCAATAGATGATGTTGAATTATTATAATTAATTGTAACATCTACATCTTCATCAACTGGTGTATAATTCAGATTTAAGACGCCCTCTCTGGCAAAGTAACCTAAATGATCACTTGTCGTAATACTGGATATGGTTCTACTACCAATTTCGGTATCATCACAAGATATTTTAAAAGTAGCTGACGTAGCCGATCTACTCGCTAGTGCAATAAAAATTTTGCCCTGTTCATCAATATCTATATTTGGAAAATTAAATAAAAAAGTTTGCGATGGATCTCCATAATATTCAAACTTTTCCCCAAGCCACTTACATCCTGAACTAATTAAATTTAGATCATTCTCTTCGTGGTAATCATAATCAATAAATTCATTTACTACTGAATCATAAGAATCGGACTGAATACTTGAGCTTTCAATACTTTTTGACCCCTCTTCTTTTTCTGTAATATAATAATATGAATAATCGCTATAAGGATGTTTTTCGTGCATATACATTCCTTTTGAATAATCATAATCCCATACAACAGGTCCCTCCGCGAAAAAATAAACTGCATTATCATTATGCCAAACAGCATTTTCAACTAAATCATCTTCTCTGTATTCACTATTCTCCTGTGGCAATAACTTACCTCCATTACCATAAATCCCAACGTTTGCAGGATTTGTAATTCCCCAATCTTTAAGCTTAGAATAGGTGATTTTATAAATACCAGTATTATCGACTCTAATTTTCTTCCAGGTCCCTGCAGATAAAACTGAATTAACGGCATAGTCATTACTACTAACCTTTACCGATTTTAAATTAGTGTTAGCATTTAATTTATAATTAATGACAATATCATAAGACTTCAATTTTTGAAAACATGCAGACTGAGGCTCTTTTATAAAGGGAGTTAAAGTTAGATCAGCATAATATTGATTACCGGAATGAGAATACGTAACATTATAGTTTATATCATCTAAAAACAAATGATCTTTATAGCCGAGAAACTCTTCTGGTAAAGGCCATACGTAATCTTTATTTTCAATGACCACAGAAACAGAGTTTTTATCCACATTTACAGGTAATGAAATACTCTCATAATATGTAGGAAGATCAGTATTTTCATCAACTCCATCCATACCTGAAAAATTGAATAAAACTCTTTCTTTATCTCCTTCATTAATTTGAACAGGATCATTCCATTTTAACTCCCTATGAAGAGTCAGTTTTTCCTGGCCATAGATATTAAGAGATAATAGAATTAAACACCCCCACACTCCTAACTTAAATATATTCATCGACATCAGATATTATACCACACTATTGTTAAACGTTTATACTCTTATCTTGTTTTAAAAGTTCAACAAAAATAAAAAAACACAAAATATTTGTATCACATACCAAAACAAGTTTTAAAACGTTTAGAAAATGACATTATTGTAAAAAAAGAAATATTTGTCAATAGGTTATTTTTAAATAAAAAGGCAAAAAAACTTTAAAGAATAATTTTTTGATTATAACCTTTTTCTATTTTTGCAGTATAAGGCACAAGATGCATTAAATTTTAATGCTTTATTAAACCTTAAAAAAGAAAACTTTAAGATTATAATTCGCTATGAAGCTTAAAACTAGATTTTTTTACACTGCACTTGCATTAAGCTTAGTTGCAATTACTTCGTGTAGCAAAGGTGGTTCCGGAAATGTTTCCTCAGCAACGGGTTGGGACTATAATACCCCTGACAACGGAGGATTTGAATACTATGCAGGATACGAGCAAAACACGGGTCCTGGATTACGTTTTATCGAAGGTGGTACATTCATTATGGGTAGAGTAGAACAAGATGTACTTTACGATTGGAATAATGTTCCAAGAAGAGTTACTGTACCTTCTTTCTACATGGATGAAACAGAAGTTAGAAATGTTGACTACCGTGAATACTTATACTGGATCAACAGAGTATTTATTGATTATCCGGAAGTTTACAAAAAAGCATTACCTGATACATTAGTTTGGCGTAGACCTTTAGCTTACAATGAGCCAATGGTTGAAAATTACCTTCGTCATACTGCATATAGTGAATATCCGGTTGTTGGTGTTAACTGGTTACAAGCATCAGACTTTTGCCAATGGCGTACTGATAGGGTAAACGAAAAAGTTCTTATCGACATGGGTATCCTTGATATGGATGTAAATCAACAAGGTGAAAATAACTTTAACACAGAAGCATATCTTTTAGGACAATATGATGGTATTGCTGGTAAAAAACCAATGCCTGACTTAGATCCAAACAAAGATAGCCGTCGCGTACGTTGGGAAGATGGTATATTACTACCACGTTATCGCCTCCCAACCGAAGCTGAGTGGGAATATGCAGCTTTAGGTTTAATCGGTAACTCTCAGGAAGAAAGATTAACAAACAGAAGAATATATCCTTGGGATGGTCACATTACAAGAAATGCTGATCCAAAAGAACGAGGACGAATGATGGCTAACTTCGTTAGAAGCCGAGGTGACTACATGGGTATGGCCGGAGATCTTAATGATGGTGGTGACATTACTGTTGACGTTCACTCATATTATCCAAACGATTACGGTTTATACTGTATGGCTGGTAATGTTAACGAGTGGGTTGCTGATGTTTATCGTCCACTTTCATTTGACGAAGTTGATGAATTCAGCCCATTCCGTGGTAACGTATTTAAAACAAAAGTTCTTGACGAAGAAGGTTACGTTGTTGAAAAAGACAGTTTAGGTAGAATCAGATATCGTTCAGAAACTGATAAAGATATCTTAGACAGAAAGAACTATCGTACTTCAGACAACATTAACTTTAGCGATGGTGATGCTCAATCAAATATCAATCCTGCAAGTGACTGGTTAGATAACGAGCAAGATACTAAAGACATGTACGGTGCTCACACTGGCAAAATGGGTTCTTTAGTTTCTGATAGAACAAGAGTTTACAAAGGAGGTTCCTGGAGAGACAGAGCATACTGGTTAAGTCCTGGTACTCGCAGATACTTAGATGAGCGCGAGTCAAGAGATGACTTAGGTTTCAGATGTGCAATGACCAGAGTAGGAAGTCCGGTTGCAACTAAAAAATAGCGAATCAATAAATATTTTCAGAAAGGCTAACTTGTTAAGTTAGCCTTTTTTTTATTTTTGCTTTATGATAAACATTGCAGACATTTACAGCTTATTCCTTGAATCAACAGGAATATGTACAGATACTCGCTCTATAAAAGAGAATAGTATATTCTTTGCTTTAAAAGGAGCAAATTTCAATGGCAATAAATTTGCGCAACAGGCATTAGAACAGGGAGCTTCATATGCTATTGTTGATGAAGAAGAAGCTAAAGTAAATGATCAAATCATACTTGTCGATAATGTTTTAGAAACACTCCAGAATTTAGCTAACCATCACAGAAAGCAGCTAAATATTCCGATTATTGGCATTACCGGAACAAATGGTAAAACAACTACCAAAGAACTTATCAAATCAGTTCTTGAAACATCCTACAATGTTTATGCAACACAAGGCAATTTAAATAACCATATTGGTGTACCTCTTACTTTGTTGTCTATGGACAATAACATTGAAATAGGCATCGTAGAAATGGGAGCCAATCATCCAAAAGAAATTGAGCTTTTATGTAATATAGCTGATCCAGACTACGGTATAATTACAAACGTAGGAAAGGCTCATCTTGAAGGTTTTGGATCTTTTGAAGGAGTTAAGCAAACAAAAGCTGAACTATACAGACACCTTGAAGCTAAAAATGGAACTATCTTTATTAACTCAGACAACAAACATTTAAACGAGATGCTTAAAGAAGGAGCCAAACTAGTTTCTTATGGTAAAGAAAGTTTTAATAAGGTGGTGCTATGTGAGGTTTACCAAAGTGATTTTCTAAGTTTTTCGTGTGGTATAAATTGCAGCGAAGCAGAAGTTGAAACAAATTTAGTTGGCAGATACAATGTTGAAAATGTTTTAGCAGCTATTACTATAGGTTCCTATTTTAAAGTTTCGAAAAGTAATATTACTAAAGCGATAAAAAACTACAAGCCAACAAACAACAGATCTCAACTTGAAATAACAGCGAACAACAAGGTTTTATTTGATGCTTATAATGCAAATCCAACAAGCATGGAAGCCTCGTTAAACAACTTTGTTTCAATGGATGGGAATAACAAGGTTTTAATTCTTGGTGAAATGAAAGAATTAGGATCTGTAAGCTTTTCTGAACACAAAAAAGTTGTTGACTTTTTAAAAAATAAGGATATTAAAACATTCCTTATTGGTGAGAACTACAAAGAACTTATTGCAGGCACTTCTTTTCATTATTTTAAAGATGTTAACGATTTATACAAGCATCTTAAAAATAGCCCGATAAAAAAATCCTTTATCTTGATTAAAGGATCCAGAAGCAATCAATTGGAGAAAATAAAGGAGCTTTTATAACAATACAACCATATTAATCCATTTTATGCATTTCTGATAGCTGGGAGAAGTTCGTTTTTCTATGGATAAAAAACTGAGCTACGACTGAATGTGGGTACATCTCCTTATGACTTGAAACAGTTACGTATTTTAGGTTTTCTTTTCTCTTCCGGTACATTAACGCAAACTTTGAATAAAAAGAGAAATGTGCCTTTAAAACAGATATAAAATTTTGTAACTCTCCCGACATAATAAATTTTAATCCGGCAACTCCATCCAACAACATGCGTTGCAACAACTTTACAACGAACTTTCTATGCGGAAGGTTTTTAACCAACAGAAATAAATTATTTCTAAAGTTCAAGAACACTTTTCTGGGATTTTCATAATCTAAGGTAGCTCCGCCTAAGTGAAACACTTCACTATTGGCAATATATCTGATATTCCAGCCTCTGTTTTTCAAGCGCCAGCATAAATCAATTTCTTCCATATGTGCAAAGAAATCTTCATCCAAACCTCCCAGCTCAAAATAAAGCTCTTTTCTAATCATCATGGCAGCTCCACTGCCCCAAAACACATCTGCAGATTGATCATATTGCCCCAGATCCTTCTCTATATCATCAAATATACGTCCTTTGCAGAAAACAAATCCATACTTATCAATATATCCACCTGCAGCTCCTGCATACTCAAAATAATCCTTATTTCGATAGCTTTTTATTTTTGGAACACATACTGCGGTTTTCGGATTTTCATCAAGTTCCTTAATCAATGGCTCAATCCATCCGGCAGCTGTAGCAACATCTGAATTTAATAAAACAACATATTCAGCATCAACTTGCTTTAGCGCCCTGTTGTATCCTCCTGTAAATCCATAATTCTGGTCTAACACAATCACTTTTACAGAAGGAAAATCCAACTTTAAAATATCTAATGATCGATCTGTTGAGGCATTATCTGCCACAACCACCTCAACTCCGGGATACTTTGAATTTTCAACAACAGAAGGCAGGAACTCTTTTAAAAGATCTTCTCCATTCCAGTTTAATATAACAACAGCAACTTTAGTCATTAATTCAATTTAAAGTTGGGATCAGAATGCTTCCATCTATTGTGTGTCCAAAGCCAATACTCTGGCTTTTCCTGAATGATTTTTTCCAGATGTTTTACGTGTGCATTTGTAATCTCGTATTCCTTACAATCTTTTGGATTTTCAAACAAAGGCTCTACTACAATAACATAATGCCCTCTTTTGATTTTATCTAACCTAATAAATACCACTGGATCATTTGTCTTCATCGCCATTTTCTCTGCTCCAAGATGAACAGGAGTCATTTGATTCAAAAACATAGTCTGATATTGAACCATTGACTTTTTGGGAGACTGATCAGCTATAAAACCAAGTACAAAACTTGTTCCTTCTCTTTTTAATTTAATCATATCCCTAAATGAAGATTTCATAGGAAAGTTAAAAGACCCCCATTTAGATCTCAACTTCAACATAAAATCATCATATGGCTTACTTTTTAATGGATGATAAATTGCAGATCCATTCGATTTGATAAATAAATTTATGGAAGGTACCCATTCCCATGTAGCATAGTGGGCCATGATAGCAAACGCATCTCTTCCCTCATCATAATATCTGTCAAGCAACTCTGCATTTTTCACACTTATTCTTTCTCGCATTTGCTTTTCACTCATACGATACAGCTTAAATGTTTCAAAAAACACATCACTTAAATTATGATAGAACTTATTTGCAATTGTTCTGATTTCTTTTTCTGACTTCTCAGGAAATGAATTTCGAAGATTTTTATAAACCAGCTTCTTTCTATACCCAACAAGTCTGAGTATTACATAAAAAACATCTGAAATTCCATACAATAACCAAAATGGAAGAAAGCCAATTTGCTTGATAAAAAACAAACCAATATGTACGAAAAAATTATTCATTTATTCATTCATTAATTTCGTTACTATACCTTTAAACTCCTCATAGATAGATGCACTACCGGATATGATGCCACTGCCATAAATATAATTATCTCCGCCTTGTATATCGCAATTATATCCTCCAGCTTGCTGAACAATAAATGAACCTGCTGCAACATCATAAGGCTTTAATCCATATTCATAAAATCCTTCAAAACGACCACAAGCCACATAAACTAAATCAGTAGCTGCCGATCCTAACCTACGAAGTCCATGAGAGTTTCTCATAAAGTAGTCCATGGTTTTATTAAAACCTTCAAGCAGACTAAAATTGGTATATGGAAATCCTGTGGCGATAAGACTATCTTTTACTGTAGGTGCAGTAGAAACAGAAATCTCTTGACCATTTAAATAAGCAGGTGCACCTTTCCAACTATAAAAACATTCATCCCTCCCTAACTCATAAACAACACCTAGTATAATTTCTTTTTTATACTCAAGACCAATACTTATGGCATAAGGAAATAATCCGTGAATAAAGTTTGTTGTACCATCAATAGGATCTACAATCCAGTTATACTCCTCGCCTACTTTGGTTGAAGTACCTTCTTCAGCAACGAATCCAGCCTCCGGAAGAAATTCAGACAAACCTTTTACCAGGCGCTCTTCACTTCCTTTATCGATATGAGTTACAAAGTCATTATTACCTTTAGCTTCAATTCGCTTTGTTTTAGATGACTCTTCAAGGATATATTTCCCTGTATTTTTTGCTAATTCAATTACTGACTGACAAAGGTTTGATAGATCCATATTGTATAGTTTTATTTTCTATTCTATAATTGTGGCTTCGAAAGTAAACTCTTCAGGAATAAATTTATCCAGAGTTACTTTTCGAATTTCATTTTTTAATTCGGCCTGATAAGGGACTTTTATTTTTATGTAATTCTCGGTATACCCATTCATAAAACCATTGTTATTGCTTCCTTCAAATAGAACTTTACCTTCAGTTCCTTCAAAGTTTGAATAAAAATACCTGGTTTTCATATCTGATACCTGATGTAAGACCTGACTTCGTATTTTGCGCACTTCAATAGGCACAACATGTTCAATAGTCAAAGCTTTTGTATTTGGTCTCTCAGAATAGGTAAAGACATGCAATTGTGATATTTCGAGGTCTTTAATAAAATTCATTGCATCATTAAAATGCTCTTCTGTTTCACCTCTCACTCCAACAATAACATCCACTCCTATAAAGGCGTGAGGCATCAATGATTTAATTGTTTTAACCCTATCCGCAAAAAGCTCGCGGGTATATTTTCTTTTCATTAAAGCCAGAACCTTATTAGAACCTGATTGCAATGGAATATGAAAGTGTGGCATTATCTTATCTGATTTAGACACAAATTCAATGATTTCATTGGTTAAAAGGTTAGGTTCAATACTCGAAATTCTATATCGCTGAACACCTTCCACTTTTTCCAACTCTTTCAACAGGTCAAAAAACGTTTCATTGGTACTTTTTCCAAAATCACCAATATTTACCCCTGTTAAAATAATTTCCTGAGCCCCTTCTTCTACTGCTTTTTTAGCAAGGTCAACAGTTGTTTTTACATCTGCATTTCTACTTTTTCCTCTGGCTAAAGGAATCGTACAATACGAACAGAAATAATCACAACCATCCTGTACCTTCAGGAAGGTTCTTGTTCTGTCCCCCATCGAATAAGAAGGGAAGAATTCTTTATTTGTAGTTATCTTTCCTGCATGAATTTCTCCGGATGCTTTTTTCTGTAGGTCTCCTAAATAATCAATCAGTTGAAATTTTTCATTGGATCCCAGTACTAAATCAACTCCCGGCATTTCGGAAATTGTTTGTGGTTTTAATTGAGCAAAACAACCTGTAACCACAATAAATGCATTTGGATTAATTTTAATAGCTTTTTTAATAGCCTGACGACATTTTTTATCTGCTATCTCTGTAACCGAACAAGTATTTATTACATATACATCAGCAAACTCTTCGTACTTTACCTTAATAAATCCTTCACTTATTAAAGCTCTTGCAATTGTTGACGTTTCACTAAAATTTAATTTACACCCCAGTGTATGAAATGCTACCTTCTTCTCCAAAAACAATGATTTATCTATCATCTCTCCTCTTAAAAATTAAAATTAAATGTCGGGGTAATTTACCTTTTTTGTTTGTCGTGCAAAAAGCGCTCAAAGATAGCTAAAAGAGTTTAAGAGTAAAAAGAAAAGGGTTGAAATGCCTTATTCCAACCCTTAAATTAAGTTTATTTAGTTTTAATTACAACAAGTCACTTGCTAACTCTGCCAGATAACTTCTTTCTCCTTTTACCAGATTAACATGAGCAAAAATATCCTGCCCCTTCATTTTATCGGTCAGATACGCCAATCCATTAGATGTTTTATCAAGATATGGCGAGTCAATTTGCTCAATATCACCTGTAAAGATAATTTTAGTTCCATCTCCGGCTCTGGTAATAATTGTTTTAACTTCATGCGGAGTTAAGTTCTGAGCTTCATCCACAATAAAATAAACATCAGATAAACTCCTACCTCTGATGTATGCTAATGGAGTAATAATTAACATATTATCACGCTGCATCTCTTCTATCATTATATTTTCGCGACTCTTGGCTCCATGACTACCTTTGATAACTGCCAAATTATCGAATAATGGCTGCATATAAGGGCCAATTTTATCGTTAACATCACCCGGAAGAAAACCCAGATCCCTGTTTGACAAAGGAACAATAGGACGAGCCAACAAAATCTGTTTAAAACTCTTATTCTGTTGCAATGCTGCCGCCAAAGCAAGTAATGTTTTACCTGTACCTGCCTTACCTGTAAGAGAAACCAACTTAATATCTGGATTTACTAATGCATCCAACGAAAATGTTTGCTCAGCATTACGCGGTTCTATTCCAAAGCAAGCTTGTTTTTCAACCCTTACAATCATTTCTTTAAACGGATCATAATGAGCCAAAACGCTTTTATTGCTATTACGTAAAACAAAATACTGATTGGCAGGAATATCTTTCAAAGGAAAATCGGCTTTTGCGACACCATCTGAACTGTAAAGATTTTCAATTATCTGAGGATCAAAATCTTCATAAATACGAACCCCTTTTTCAAGAACATCAATATCTTTTACTTTATCGGTTTCATAATCTTCGCTATTCAGGCCTAAGGATTTTGCCTTCATACGCAGATTGATATCTTTTGAAACAAGAGTTACAGTGCGGGTTTTAAATTCTTCTTTAATAAAAAGGGCTATTGCCAAAATTCGGTGATCCGGTGACTTTTCAAAAAAGGAATCCTGCATTGTTTGGCTAAATGGCTTACCTGTTGCCACAAATAGTTTTCCTTGCTTAGGACCAAGAGAAACCCCCTCTTTAAACAATTGCTCACCTGATATTTTATTTAAATCACGAACAAATTCACGAGCCTGGTAATTTATTTGATCATTACCCTTTTTAAACTTATCTAACTCTTCGAGTACAACAATTGGTAAAATCACATCGTTATTTTCGAAGTTGTATATACATTTGTGATCATGAAGAATCACGTTTGTATCTAATATAAAGATCTTACGTTTCTTAGCCATACTCAGAGGTTTTTTAGTTCGACATATCTAAAGATATCGAATTTTAACTAAAAAACTTAGTGTTTTATTGATATTATGATAAAAATTAAACCATAGATAATATGACATATCAAGAGGTTTTGGACTTTATGTTCTCCCAACTTCCAATGTATCAACGTACAGGTAAAGCTGCCTATAAAGCAAACCTGGATAATACATTAAAACTTGACCAACATTTTAATCACCCTCATAAAAACTATAAAACAATTCATGTAGCCGGCACAAATGGTAAAGGCTCTGTTTCACACTGTCTGGCCTCGGTATTACAAGCTTCCGGATTAAAAGTTGGCCTTTACACATCGCCTCATTTAAAAGACTTTAGAGAAAGGATTAAGATTAATGGCCAATGTATTCCGGAGACTGATGTAATTAGCTTTATTGCTGAAAACAAAACAATTATAGAAGATATTCAACCTTCTTTTTTTGAGATGACTGTAGCTATGGCCTTTGACTATTTTTCAAAAAGCAAAGTAGATATAGCTGTGATTGAGGTTGGCTTAGGAGGAAGACTGGATTCTACTAACATCATTCAACCCGAATGCTCTGTTATTACTAATATAGGATTAGACCATACAGCCTTATTGGGGGATACTTTAGAATTAATTGCAGCAGAAAAAGCGGGCATTATAAAAAACAGTACACCTGTTATTATTGGTGAACATAATGACTTAACCAAACCAGTATTCCTATCTACAGCTTCTAAACATAATGCGCCCATCTATTTTGCTTCTGAAGAATATGATATTCCTGTTGCAATGCGAAGTATTGATAACCGACAAATATTTCAGATATATCAAAAAAACACATTAACATTTAAAGACCTCAAACTTGATTTATTAGGCATCTACCAGAAAAAAAATATAAAAACAGTATTAAAAACCATTGATGTTTTAAACACTATTGGATATTCTATCGCAGAAAACGACATCTATTCAGGATTAAACAATGTAGTTGAAAACACTGGTTTGATGGGAAGGTGGCAAATTTTAGGTGCAAATCCGGCTATTATATGTGATACCGGACATAATGAAGATGGAGTAAAAGATATTGTGGAGCAATTAAGCAATACTGCTTACAAAAACTTACATATTATTTGGGGTATGGTAAACGATAAAGATATTACTGCGGTATTAAAACTTTTACCTAAAGACGCCCAATATTATTTCGTAAAACCAAATATTCCGAGAGGACTGGATGCAAATGAGCTAAAAAACGAAGCTGAAAAATATGGATTATCAGGAAATGCTTATGCTGATTTACAAGAAGCAATAAAAAAATCGAAAAAAAATTCAGCCACTAACGATCTGATTTTCATAGGAGGAAGCACTTTTGTAGTTGCCGATGTCGTATAATTTTTCAAAAATATTTTGCAAATAGAAAAAAGACATCTACATTTGCATCGCTTTTGAAAACAGAAGGACACTAGCAAAGGTTAGCAGTTGGTTTTCAAGCTAAGCAAGTTTATCGGGCGATTAGCTCAGTTGGTTCAGAGCACTTGGTTTACACCCAAGGGGTCGGGGGTTCGACTCCCTCATCGCCCACCATTTAGTAACACCGATATATATTATCGGGCGATTAGCTCAGTTGGTTCAGAGCACTTGGTTTACACCCAAGGGGTCGGGGGTTCGACTCCCTCATCGCCCACTTTTAAGGAATATTGATATATATCGGGCGATTAGCTCAGTTGGTTCAGAGCACTTGGTTTACACCCAAGGGGTCGGGGGTTCGACTCCCTCATCGCCCACCAGGCCTTACAAAAGTTGTGAGGCTTTTTTATTGAAGAATGCGAAAGTAGCTCAGTTGGTAGAGCACGACCTTGCCAAGGTCGGGGTCGCGGGTTCGAGCCCCGTCTTTCGCTCCAAGGATGCTCGAGTGGTGGAATTGGTAGACACGCAAGACTTAAAATCTTGTGTCCATTAGGACGTGCGGGTTCAAGTCCCGCCTCGAGTACCAAGTATAAAGCGGTTAAGATTTATTTCTTAACCGCTTTTTTTATTACTACAATATGACAATACCATAATTTTAATTGCATATTCGTTTATATGCTAATTCGTTAAATTGTTATTTTTAAAATTTGCTGTTTCTCCAGGCTGTAAACCTCCTTTTACCATTCAAGCTTTCTACCTTGTTACCTTCTATCTTTTTTTTCCTATCACTAAAGTATCGTAAAGTATACATTAAAAAAATTACTGTAATTTTACTGTAACTTTTTACGCTCATAACTATTTGTAAATGAAGCATAATCAATTTGAGGTAAAAACTTTTTTTTGCCCCAAGGATTAAAAAAAGGGCCGATATTCCGGAAAATCGTAAAAAACGACAAAAATATTCCACAAAATCACGTTTTTGAGCAAAAATATTCCAAGTTTTGGTGTTTTTGGATGTTTTGTTGACTTTCCTTTGCTAGGTCTTTGCATTTCTATGCTATTCCTTTGCTATTTCTATGCATAGGCATTGCTAATCCTTTGCATAGTCATTGCTATTTCTTTGTATTGTGGTTGTATTGTGGTTGTATTGTCTATGTACATTCTTTGATATTTCTTTGCTTATTCATTGCTTCTAAGGAACCGAAGAAAGAGCATAAAACATCCATAATAAAACCATAGTAAGTACGACGTCATATCCTGGTCATACCATAGAAGACCATAAGAATTTGCAATAAATATCTTACGCTGATACAAGTTAGGTTCCATCACACTGGTGCAAGACTGCAGTTTATATGCTACCTTTTATAACTTTTTCCCTTTTCCTTACGCGTTATTCCATACTACCTTTTACCTTTCCACCTTTTACCCTTTACCTTGTTCCTTTCTATGTTATTCTTGTTCCTTATAATAATTCTTTATTACAAATTGCAGATAACTTTTTAATGTAAACATGAAACATTTGACGATGAATGAAGTATATTCAGCTTTTGAATTATAAATAACGTGAAAAAATATTGCTCCTAAAGGAAATATATACGTAATATTATGACGGTTATAACACCAAAATGGTGTTATAACAGTAATTAATGACGGTTATATTTTAAAATGGTGCATTTATAAATAAGTTGGCACCAATTGAAAAAAAGACATTATCACAATGAAGTATATTCTATTATCTTTTGTTATAGTTTTTATATCAGCAGGTTGTAGTAATAAGAATATGATGTACTACAAGTATAAGCGCTATCATTGGGAGTTTGACTATATTGAAAATGATAAGAATGAAGTTCACTTAAATCAAGTTATTTGCAGCTGTGATGGGAATCCAAAGACAACTGTTGACGCAAGGACTTGTCGTGAACTAACTTTTACGATAATTGACTCCGTTGCAGCAATTGAAAAAAGAAAATTAGATTTAGTTTCTGACACCAATATAATAAAGTGTAATTACAAGGTTTGTTATTCAGTAGCATCAGATTGTGACGAAGATTGTTATGACCCTCCTATAGGACATATAAAAATTATTTACTGGACTAAAAATAAAATAATGCTAAAAGAGAATATTTCTGTCTTCGATAAAAGAAATAATAAGACATTAAAATTTCAGGGATTCAGAGTATTTAAGCGAGATTGGGGTTAAAAAACAACAGGTGCCAACAATAAATAAAGGGCATAGGCTGTCAGCATAAATTTGGGAGACCTACTCTTTAAATAAGTTCGCCAAAGCTTTTGCTTCGGCTAGTGAAAAAATAAAATTATAACCAAAACAAAAGCTTCGGCTTGGTGGGATTTCGGAGGTTTTGCTTTTTATATCAGCCTACGACCCCTTATTCAAAACGTTACCAGTAATGTAAAAAAAGACAGTGCAAAAAATGAAACTTGAGACCAAAAATATATTTCTTGATACATCAACTTATGAGAAAAACAATTTCCTTGTAGGAAAAAAGATTAGTTCGATTTTAAAACATGCTGAAGAAGGAACTATTAAGATTTTTTCGACTAAGATTGTTATTAATGAACTTAAAGAAAGAGTTCGAAAAAATATTGCAAGCTCAAAATCATTATGGAAAAAATTTAGGAATGAGAATCCTGATATAATTTTTAAAAACACAGAAACATTTGAGGTGTTTGAAAAATTATGGAATATCGATTTTAAAAAAGAAATAAAAACGGTTCAAGACAAAATTGATAAGATTATTGAAACTGTGCCAATCCACATAATTGACACCAATAATATTAGTGTCGATAGTGTTTTTGAAAAATATTTTAAAAATCAAGCTCCATTTAAGGATGGCTTGAAAAAGCATGAATTTCCGGACGCATTTATCTTAGAATCCATTGATAATTGGTGCAAAAAGAGTGGAGAGAAAATAATTGTAGTCAGCTCAGATAAAGATTGGTTAAATTATGAATCGGAAAATTTCATTAAATACGAAGATTTGGATGTGTTATTAGATAAGATATCTCGCCATAAAGAATTAGAACAAAGAGAGAAAAAGATAAAATTTGTATTTAATGAAATTAGTCGAAATTCAGATAAACTTATTGACGATTTAAGTTCTTATTTAAATGATACAGCATATTTTGATACAGGTGAAGCAGAATTGGATGATTTAAATATTAATAATGTTGAATGGGGAGATTTGGTTCTTTCAGACATCGATGAAGAATATGCAGAGATAGACTCGGAGTTGACAGTTCAGATTAGTGCATATATCTCATATGAGGATTATGAAAATGGTTACTATGACAAAGAAGATAATAAGTGGTATTTTTTAGAGACAATTAATGAAAAGATTGAAAGAGAGGTAAATATCCCTGTTACAATTTCAATCTCATTTGATTATGACGAAAAATTCTCTGAAATCATATTTGAAGATATTAACAATGGGAAACCAATAGATTTAGAATACGATAAACACAGCGAGATGTATGAATAAACACTACTGGCAACAATGTGTGCAATTATAACAAACATTCAAGCCTTGAAATTTAACTATGAAAGAGAAAGGATTTATAGGAAGAGCATCTTTTAAGCTGAAATTTTCGGATATAACAGAACTTGTTGTAGGTTCAATCATTGTGTCAAAAATATCAGATGCTCAATCAACTAATGTAGAAACAATTGAATTTTCATTATTTGACTTTTTTCCACATCATGACTCATTAGAAAACTTATCTCAGGTAGTTTCAGGGAAAAAAGCGCTTCAAAAAGATAGAAATTCTGAATATTTAGTGGATATGCTAAATTTTATGTACAAAACAGATTTCAATTCGAATGAAAAGGAGGTTGACTTAATACATTTTTACAATGAATATCTTGAAAGGAGATTGTATTATCTAAAAAATGGAGATTCTGTTGGTTTAATTCCGTCAATTGAAGATTATAAAGTTGATAAAACATATGAATTGGATAAATATATTATCTCAATAATTCCAGAGAAATATATTAAAATTCATTCAAAGAATATTCTGAAGGATATTTCATTAAGAGAAGAGTTATTTCATACTTTCCAGAATAAGGTAGAAGAGTTGGGAGCTGGGGTTTCTTACAGAAAACAAATGGAATTTGCAAATGAATATTTTAAAGAAAGACAGGAACGTACTGGTGAGAAAAGCTTCGAATTTAATCTCAAAGAAATAAAATATAGACATTTGCTTTCAACGATTGAAGAGAATGGAGAACGTTTTACTTTACCCCAAGCCTTAACAACGGGAGCTTCAGAGCGAATAAACATTCCTTTTTTTATGGAATCTATTGGATTATTAGATGTTAACAAATTGAAAATTAGTAGTTTGCCTTTGCAGATTGAAGATATTGAAATATTGTATTCAATAAATAAGCCATCTGTTAAGAATAAATATTCCGCTAAATCATTTGGTCTTGATGCAAATAAAAGGAGAATCTTGAATGAATCTCAAATAGAAATATTTGAACGATTCTATACTAAATTATTTGAAAATGCATGTTTTATTGGGCGTCCAAAATTAGAACAACAATTTTCAGAGATATTTCATTGGTTGATTCGGAAAGTTAGTATATGTTTAGAAGAGCCATCATTTTTAAAAGAAAAGTCTTCTAAGTGGCTAGATGAAAATGATTCCAAGAAGTATGTACAGATGGAAGATGACTTCTTTCTTCCGTTTCTACATGAAAGGTTAAAAGATGAATTTGGTGATTTAATCTCAAAAAAGCCTGAGAAATTCGGAGGTGAGGTTGATTTGCTATATGATGAATTACCGATAGAATTGAAAGTACGTAAGAATATTTCGGAATCACTAACCGACGTGATAGATGAAAAATACAAACCCGCAAGTCAAGCTGCAACATATGCTGCAATTACTAGGCTCGGTTTTGTTGTTGTTTTGGACTTACCACAGAACGTAAATTCGATTACAAACCTTGATGTGTGTTTCAGATTGATTGAAAAAGATTTTGATGGAGAATCTTTAAAAACGAATATAGTAGTTTGTATATTCTATTGTAATCTTCCAACACCAAGTCAAGCAAAATAAAAGCACTCAACACTGTATATACAGTATTGCCGGACGAAAAATATATAATTTTTAAATAGCATTATATCAATATGTTACATACATATTTTAATCACATACAAAAACTGCCTATCATACAAATTCGCATACTATTAGCTGTAAAATAAGGGAGAAAAAAGAAGTAAAAAAAAATCATTTTTTTTCTGTCAATATATCTTCCTGTCAATTTTTCGAATGAATTCATCAAGAATTCATATCACAATAAGCGTTATTAACCAAATGAAATTTATTTTTATCGCAAAACTTATGTTTATGATTAAACTCATTGGGGAAAACGAAAATGGCAGGAACACATATTTTCGCACAAAAAGATATGTGATGATAATTTGACATTGCTTTCGGTTAAGCATGGGAATAATCATAAGTTACTATTTACTAATAACTAAAAAAAGCTTATGATGAAACAACAGGAAATTGTTGCGAAAGATTTTGAGAAAGATTGCCTTGCGGTGTTTGAAAATTTGTTGCAAGGCTACAGAAAGGCAAAGGATACAGCAGTATGGGAATCTAAAGTTGATAATCTGGTTGAGAAATTAACACATTTACCAACTGCTCCATTTCCAATTGAATTAATGAAACTTTTCGATTATAATTATCTTGTACAATCTGAAGATATAAACAGCATAATTGAAAAGGCTCTTGTTTTAAGAGAGCAGATGAAACATACCAGGCGATATGTTACCATCAAGGAGCGATACTTCTCCTCCTTACTACTACCCAATAATACCCACCTTAAAAGACTGGAAGTATATAACAATGAAGGAGAGCTTTGTTATTTGCAAGTCGGAAAAATCCGGGTCAGACCAAAAGTACTTCTTCAATGGGTTCTTCCCGGTCATAAGTATATTACCATTCAAGATGTAGTAAATTTCAGTCAGAAATCCATTAACCTTAAAAAGTTAGAAATTTACTACTACTCACCATTCGTTGACCTATCGTCAACAAATCACCAAGACTATTATAATTTTTTCTGTGATTACTTTGGAAAAATTCAGTTTCTGAAGTATTTCAATTCCAATGGAAAAGTAGATGATTATCCTGTACTGCAACAACCTACGCCAAGAAAATTTGAGGAAATCCTTAGATTGACAAGTGCCCAACAGGTTCTTTGGGCATATTTTCTGTTCAGACTTTTGGGACTTAAACTACGAGTTGAAGTAACCAGTGCTGCACTTGCTCGTTTTTTATGTGTGGTAAACGGAATTAGTTTAGACGGCTATAAAAACTCATACTTTTATACGCTATTGGACAAAGCCCCTTATATTAAAAAAGACAAGAATCTTTTGGTTGACCTTGAGGTTATCCGTTTGCATTTTCAAGAACGTAATTTACCCACAGGCGATATTGAAAAAGTGATAATTGAGATTGTGACCCGATAAATTGCAAGAAAGCCAATTACCTTTTATTGCTTTTTATTGCTATTTGGGTCAAAATAGTATCCGACGATTTTGCCAGAAATTGGGGTTTTATTAAAAAATCCTCTTTGTAATTCACACATTCATAGTTGGTAAGAAAATAGTTTGAAAATGTCGGATACTCCGACGTTGGAAATAACTATTCGGCTAACCTATACTTGCTATCGAAATTTTTGATTTAAAAAAACGGCAAGCATATGGATGAAAAAACATGTTTCTATACAGAAACTTTAAAGAGCCTTGAACAGCTAAACCAGAACGTCTCTGAACTTATAGCATTACTACACAAAGATTCAATGGGCTTTGATTATATAAATGCTGAGCAATTAGCCCAATTATTGGGTGAGAGTGTTAAAACGATTTACGGAAGGGTTTATAATAAGCAAATTCCATATTATAAACCGGGTGGTAAGATATTACTGTTCAAGATAGATGAGATTGAAAAGTGGATTAAAGCAGGCCGTCATTCATCCCTGAATGAAATAAAAAGCATTGTGTAGTTGGTAGTTGCAATATTCTTAATCTATGACATCTATGAAAGAAAAAACGGAAATAAAAATACAGAAGAACAAACAAGTAATAGGATTTTCATTTTTCAAACTCCTGTTAACTAAAAAAACTAATAAACAGATAGTGTTAGAGAGCCATCTCAGCAAGGATTTAAACATAGCTAAAAAGTAAAAAAAATGACGACTATTTACATATGTGGTGATGACTTACCACAAGATGATACACAGGGGTTGGTAGATACCGATAAGTTAAAAACCAAATTAAAGTCATTAAAATGTATGGTTGTTAATCCAACAGAAATGGCCTTTGCAAAGATGAGTTGGTCAGACACCTTGCAGAACCGTCTTGAGTTACTAAAGAAGAGCCAGGCAATTTACGTCCTCCCAAACTGGAAAGACAGCATAATGGCACGTATTGAGTTAACCGTTGCAATGGATTTAAAGCTGCACACACTGTTTCATCCCACAAGTAACAAAGAAATAAAGCAGATAATAACCTCCCTTGACAGTTAGCCTGGGTTTGGCAGGGTTTGACAAGGGCAACCCTGCCTTTTTAATCATTAAAAAAACGATTATGACACAAAAAACTAAAACAGTTGCGAGAATTCAAGATGTAAACATTACACTTATTGATGGTACAGAAAGGTTAGTGCCTATAAAACCTATTTGTGAAGCTTTAGGGATTGATTCAAAAAGCCAAATGGATAAAATTCAAAAGGATGAAATTTTAGGTTCAACCATGGTGCTGAGCACCTCCATTGGAGCAGACGGCAAGGAACGAGAAATGTCATGTATTCCACTCAAATATGTATTTGGTTGGCTTTTTACGATAAATCCTAAAAATGTTAAGCCTGAAGCAAAAGAACGAATTGTTAAATATAGATTGGAGTGTTATGAAGCTTTATTCAATTATTTTACTGACCAAGGAGAATTTTTGGAAATGAAACAAAGAGCATTAGAAAAACAATTAGAAGAAGTAGACCGAATCCGTTGTGATTTTAGTGACCAGAAGAAACTTCTTTCCGATGCAAAAAGGACACTTAACAATATTAAAGAGATGACTTTTGAGCAATGGCAGCTAAATAAAAGACAACTTTCCATAAACTTTCCAAATTAGTTTTCATGGTAACATTAGCACCTAATACGGTATCGAAGTTATATTACTTCGATACCCGCATAAAAAGTATTTATGAAAAGCATGGTCATGCCTCCATTCCTTTTGATGGGAAAAAAGTTCTGGATATGATTGAAGAATCAAATAAAGATATTGCCCTTTTATTCAACAAGATTTGGGGTACATCAATGGGCTATCACCTGTTAAGTAAGTTTTATGAGTTCAGAGGAAATATTCACGAGTTTTTTATGAGCCTTGATTGTAATAATCGTGAATTATTTACAGGAAAAGACTGGTAATAAATGGATGTACAAAGGGTTATAGAGCAAATCAATGATGAGATTTATGAAGTTATCTCCAGTTTTATACAACTCAAAAGAGCGGGAAGCAACTACAAAGCTTGTTGCCCGTTTCATAATGAGAAAACAGCTTCATTCAGTGTAAATCCGGCAAAGGGAATATATAAATGCTTTGGTTGTGATAAAGGAGGTAATGCCATTGAGTTTATAAAACAACACGAAAACGTTGAATTTAAGGAAGCCGTTGAAATTGGTGCAAAAATCCTGAACCTTAATTTTGAGTGGAAGAAAAGCACCAATTTTGATGAAGCAAAATTCAGACATGAGGAAAGTTTGAAAATAGCTTGTAACATCATTGAACAGTTCTTTTTAGAGCAGGTCACCCATAAAGATGCACAGGAATATATTAAGGAACGAAAACTTGCCATACCTCAAAGCGGTAGTTTCAATGTTGGTTATGCTCCAAATGACAATGCTCTATTAACTCATGCAAAAGAGAAAGGACTAAAAACCGAGATACTGGAAGAAATAGGCTTGCTGAAAAGTAATGATAAAGGAATTTATGATTTTTTCAGAAACCGATTAATATTCCCTGTCTCAAACCACCGAGGACAGACCATTGCATTTGCAGGGCGTGACCTGAATGAAAATCCCAAGGTCAAATATCTGAACACTCCGGAAAGTTGCATCTACACCAAAGGAAATGAACTTTATGCTTTGAATGTTGCACGATTTGCAATTAGAAATGAAGATAGAGCATATATAGTAGAGGGTTATGCAGATGTGTTACGGATGCATGATATTGAGGTGACAAATACAGTTGCAACCTGTGGAACAGCTCTAACACAAGCTCAGGCAAAACTATTAAAGAAGTACACAAATAAAGTGACATTAATATTTGATGGTGATTCAGCCGGAGTGCGTGCTACAGACAGGAATGCGGAAATATTAATCAAAAACCAATTTCATGTATCCGTTATTTTACTGCCCGAAAAACAAGACCCGGATTCTACATTTATTACCAAAGAGGTGTTTCTTCAGCATCTTGAAAAAGAATCAGACTACCTGGTATATAAAACTCAATGGTATAGTCAGAAATTCACAAACGACCCGGTTCGAAAATCCGAAGCCATTAAACGTATTGCCTCTTTTATTGCTTGCTATGATAGAACAGACCAGGAGGTGTATCTTGATTTTGTATCGGAGCTAATAAAACCAAAGAAAGCCTGGCAAGATGCTTTAAAGGATTATAACCAACCGACTGAAAAGAAGGAGAAAGCAAAAAAGGAAAACATTAGTGACATCATCAAGTTAAAAAAGGAACAACAGGAAAACCTTTTAACCAATCAGTTTTACGAAGAGGATGGTGCATACTGGACAGTAGAAGGAAAGAATCCAAAACAAATATCCAATTTTACCTTTGAAGCACTGTTTTGTGTATTTCATAAAGACCCACAAGGCAGAATTGACCTTAAATATGTATTGCGTTTGAAGAGCCAGTATGGACGTAAACGATTGGCGATTATTTCTTCCGATGATTTTTGTACACCAGCCTCTTTTAAAAAACAGGTACACCGCCGACATGGTTTCTTTTGGTATGGTAACGATAGCCAGCTCGACAATATTAAAAATGTAAAGCTCCTTGGAATACCGGAAGCCAAAGAACTGGAACGAGTAGGTTATAATGAGGAGAACTTTTTTTGGGTATTTGCAAACGGACTTTATTATAATAAGACTTTTCATCCCATTGATGAGTATGGTATCACTACCCATGCTACGCAAATAAACAACATGGAGGATTTTGAAAATATTCCTCCTGAAAGTCAGATTCGCATTAAGGACACCTTTCATGTACTTAATACCACCGCAGAATTTATTGGTAAGTATGGAAAAGACAAACTAAAAGACAATATTAAACAAGGACAGGTACATCTGCTTCATTTCTTTTACCTACCTTATGGTAAATCTCTTAAAATTGGTAGTTCAGATGGAGGAAATCCATTTAAAGAAAATTCAAAATATGTGAAGCCAATCAAAGGTAGCACCTGGGATTTCGGGAAATGGGCTTTATCAATGAATAAGGTTTATCCTGGTAATGCTGAATTATTGATTGCTTATTATGTAGCAACGATATTTAGTGATTTGATTTACAAAGCTAATTTTGGGTATTTCCCTTTATTATTTCTTTTCGGGAAACGTCAATCCGGAAAGAGTACAGCAGCTCGAAGCATCATGTACATGTTTGGCAAACCGCCCATGGAGGATGGTATTAACCTGGCATCAGGAAGTACAAGCACCGGAATGCAGAGAAGTATGGATTCAACAACCAACCATCCTTTTTGGGGCAATGAGTACAAAAACAGTATTCATAAAAATACCATTGAAGCGTTAAAGGGTATTGCAGACCGTAACGGAAAGCTAACCGGAGTTAAATCCGGAGGCAACGAAACACGCATTGCCAAGCCAAGAGGCTCTGGTATAATAAGCGGTCAGGATTTACCAACGCAAGACCCGGCACTTTCAAGTAGAAGCTTATTAGGTGAGTTTGATGATAACAACCGGGGAAATTACTCCGACCTAAAACTGTTTAAGGCAGCTGAAGAAAGCCTCCAGTTTACCAATATTACATGTTCAGTATTTGATTACCGGTATTTAATAGAGGAACATTACTCCAGAGAAGAACCTTTAATAAGTTCTGAAGTAATGGACGAACTCATAAATGAATACGGTAATGTTGACCGTAGAACAGTACTCAATATTTCATCGGTTCTCGCTCCAATGAAAATATTAATGGAGCATTCCGATTTAATATTTCCATTCAATTTCCAATCGGCCAAATTTGCTTTAATCCGCTCTGCAAAACTTACCATTGCTGTCCAAAACCAAAGTGATGAAGTGGAACAATATTTCCATGTGCTACAATCGTTACTAAACCTATACAAACTCACAGAGGACGTTCATTATAAAATAGTCCCGGTAGAAAACAGTAATAAACACTTATATCTAAGAGTAGGCTCCATCCATGGTCTTTATCGGGAACAGGCACGAAAGGAAGGCATAACTGTATTGGACCAGGCTGTTATTGGTGAATACCTGAAGAAGCATCGCTCGTTTGTTGATTACCGTAGGAAGAATGTAACGTTCGGTAAAAACAGGACAAGTGCGTATATAATGGATTACGAAATGCTAAAGGAACAAGGTATAGAACTGGAAAGGATTACTTTCTAGTCAAATGAAAATATATTTTTTTACCAAAACAATGGTATTAATGCAAAAATCGTCCTCATTTCCTCACTTAGTAAGTTGTGTATACAGTAAAGTAATGATATATAGTATATTATATAATTTATCTATTAAAATAAGTGAGGACGGGTGAGGGAAATATGAGGAATTAGTGAGGGACGGCTGAGGGAAAAACACGACTCGTCCCTCACTCGTCCTCACTGTCCTCATTTTAAAATATTGATTATGTGCGGTTTAGGCTTAAAATGAGGAATGAGGACAGTTTTTTGAAAATACCATAGGTTCTAAAGGAGAAATAATAAAACAGAAATAAATAAAGCTTGAATTGTATGAAAAAGAATAATAACGTACAGAAAAACAATAATATACACGATAACTTTTTCAAGAGTCTTTTTTCAGTAAAGGAAAATCTTGCAGACCTTTTACTTGGTTCATTACCTAAAGATGTTTTACAAGGCTTGAAAATTGATACTCTGGAGTACGAACCAACAGAATTTGTAGATAAAGAGCTTGCTCCTTATTTCAAAGATATTTCATGTAATATGCTGTATGGACATACCAGTATAAAAATCTCTTTATTGTACGAACACAAAAGTTATCCGGATAAGAACATTCACTTGCAACTACTAAGGTATATACTAAACGTATGGGAAAACCAGGCTGCCAATAAACAGAAACTCACACCGGTTATCACTATGGTTTTTTATCATGGCAAACGCAAATGGACTGAATCTGGTTTTGTCCAGGTTCCGGAGCAACTTAAACGCTTTGTGCCATTGTTTGATTATGCACTTTTTGATACGAAAGATATTGAAGACCATGCAATCATACGACATTTTAAGCGACCAAGTGTGAAGGTGGCTGTGTGGTTTATGAAAAGAAGTGATAATCTAATCGGTTTTATTCAAAACAATCCTGATTTAGCAAGAGAAATGTTCAGTCAGCTAAAGGATATTGATGAAACTATTTTTCAGAAAATAGCGTTATATTTGTATAAGGTTTCTGATATGGAATCAGATAAAATTGATGAGATTATGGAAACAATTTCAGTACAGACAAAAGATGCTTTTGCTGAAGCAAGAAGAGATATAGAATTTTCGGCAGTAAAACGAATTGCTGTTAACATGATAAATGAAGGTGCAACCGATGAGTACATTTGCAAAATGACCGGACTGCGCCTTGAACAAGTACAACAATTAAGAAAGGAAAACTCGCATTAAAAGGTTTTAGATATTAATTATGTGTGCCCGGTATCTGTTTTTGATATCGGGTTTTTTATTTGTCCTCATTTCTATTGTTCTGGAAATCTTAAAAAAGTTTTTATTAATAAGATTGTTTTACATATAGTGCTAAATATGTATCGTTTGTTTCTTTTTATTGCTTAATTGTTCAACAATTGGCTTTCATTTCATTACTTTTGTTACAAATAATTTTATAAAACAGACAATTTGAATATATACTAGAAAGAAGCTAAGACATATAGATATTATATTAAGACTTAATCTCTTAACAATCGAAAATCGCCAAATTTCAATAGCAGTAGAGAGAGTAGGTACGGGCGTGGTCTGTACTACTCTACTGCGTGGGTGTTTGGCGATACCTCGATTGTTGGTGGTTTCAGTGCCACGCTTCTTTTTAATACAACACAATATGAAGGATTTATATGAGTGGTTACAAAGCGAGGTAATAGAAGCCCAGGACTTATTAGAGAATGAAATAATTAAAGATGACGCAGATGAAATTGTCTTTTCTTCTTCTAAAGCGTTCCTGAATCAAAGTAAAGAGTTATTGGCTAACCTAATTGAGCTATTATCAGAAAAAGATTTGGATGTTATGAAACTGATAGCCTTAATTTCAAAACTTAAATGTGAAGGGACAGATAAGGATGAAGATGAAGTTACGCAGTCTATGATATTTAAGATGATGAAAATAAGTGCTTTGGATAAGAAGTAAATAAACACCAAACTTGCTCTGTGTTAAATATTTTTCGTATTTTTAACTAGCTAATTGTCAGGGGTATAATATTTAGATTATGCCTAATATATTTTTCAAATTATTAAAAATGAGCCTCCTATCGAGGCTTTTCGTGTTTTTAGACCCCTGTGGTTTTTCCTTTTGTTACCGTATTCTTCGTTTTGCTCTTCGTTATACATGGTTAATATCATTGTATTCTCATCAAATTCTCAACCTTTTTCAATTTCTGTCATTTTTTTTACCGGATTTCAAGAAAATAGGTATTAAAATTAATCATATAGCTGAAAGTGGTCTGATAAATAATTGTGAATTAAATAAATACCCCAAAAGTGTACTACAAAAAAATCATAGTTCAGAAAAGTTATTAAAATATCCTCTTAAAGAATTAAAAAGCAGTCTCGAAGTCCTCAAAAGTTGTCAGAAGCATTCAAAAGCACTTATAAAGCACTCTAAAAGTCAGGTTTTTCCAATATTTCTGGTGTGTTTTAACTCATTTTCTAACCTGGAACCATCGCTATGATTGTACGAAGAACCATATTGAAGCAAGTTCTTGCGGTAAAATTGTACCCGGATAGTATAAATGCGGAAGCTGCTATGCAGTTGCTTCGTAAGGAGATTAATAGAACACCCTCATTGAAAGCAAATTTGTATAGAGAACATACGAAAAGTAATACCCCTTACTTCTCACATAAACAGTTAGAAATATTACTTAATCATTATTGTATTACTACAGAGGAATTTGAGTCGTTTTAATAACCTATATTTTTAATATGTGTAAGAATGTGTTAAAATTTTAACTATTTTGCAGTATTGTATATGATGATTTTCATTAATACATAACTACCATTTAATACATTATTTTTAATTACCTAAAAGACAATTTATGCTACCAAAAAAACTAAATGAAATAAAGGTCTATCTTGAAAGCAAAAATGGTTTGGATGAAGATGAGAAAGAATTCTTAAATGAATTAAAATTTATAAATGAGAATATTTCGATTCAGACAGAGTTGAAGAATAAATATAAGGACAATAAGTTATTTGAATCATTTGCGCTTGCTCCAGGTCTATGTCCTACTTGCGGTAAACGTCTGTAAAATGGAAACAGGGGCATATCTAGTACATGAAAATGAGAATAATTCACGGGATATTATTTTTTCAATTAAACCAGATTTTCAGAATAAGATACCAGAACTACAACAAAAATTACATTTGGAGGTTGAAAAGGCATTGGTAGTAATACAAATGTTGTTTGAAGAGGATGATAAAAGTTTTAAAATGTTTTTTGACCAACTTTTAAGCTTAGCTCAAGCAGGATTAGTTGGTGATAATGCCCAGCCAACAATTGCTCTAAATGCACTTTTACAATTTAAAAGCGAACTTGTTGATAAAAAATCTGGTGAAGTCAAAAATCATTATTTTAAAACACTTGGGATTAAATCTTTTAATCTAGGAATTTTTCCCGTAAGTGTTTCGTTGGCAATAATAATTCTTCATTATTACTTCCCTTTATCCAAAGAGTTAGAAAAATTAAATGTAATTTCTAATTTTTTATTAATATGGGGTTCTTGCATGTTAGGTGTTTGGTTGTCTTTTGGGGCAAGAAAGACAATTTTAAAATTTGAAGACTTAAATATTTTGGAGGAAGATAGGTTAGAACCTACAATGCGTTTACTTTTTGCAGGAGCTATAACAATGGTATTTTCTTTATTGTTTTATACCAAAGCAATTTCAGTTGAAATTGGAAATGTTTCATTAACTACAATAGGGGAAGACCCGGTAATTGCTATTATTTTCGGTACTATGTTTGGTTTAAGTGAACAAATATTAGGAAAGAAGATAACAAAGAAAGCAGCATCTATATTTGAAAACCAATAAATCTAATTTTATGTTACATCAAAAATTACTTAATATTAAATTATTGTTAGAAAAGGAATTATATCTCAATGATGAAGACAAAGAATTACTAAGTGTTCTTAGTATAATTGATAGTGATCCAGATATTCAAAGAATATTAAATCTAAAAACACAAAAGAAGTTTTCTAAATCCTTTGCATTAGCTCCTGATTATTGCCCAACCTGTGGAAAAAGATTATAAAGTTTTAAGTTTAGAAAAGTAAGACTATAATGTTCGTAAAATTATGAGAAAAGCATTAGTTGTAGGAATAAATAATTATCCTAGTTCCCCTCTTCATGGTTGCATAAACGATGCTATCGCAATAGGTACTTGTATAGAAAGTAATGGAGATGGTTCTCCAAATTTTTCTGTTAGATTGCTTAAAGATGTAGGTACTAAATCTGAACTTAAAGGTCAAATAAAGGAAGTGTTTTCAGGAGACTGTGATACTGCTTTGTTTTATTTTTCCGGGCATGGCTTTTTTGATGAATTAGGAGGTGGTATGATTGTAACACCAGATTACAAACAAAATGATGAAGGAATTTCAATGGATGAAATTTTGCATATCGCGAATGAATCTAAGGCCAAAAATAGGGTGATAATTTTAGATTGCTGTTATTCCGGTGCATTCGGAACACCTACAATAAGTGGTGGGAAAAATGCCCAAATTGGAGAAGGAGTTTCAATTTTAACAGCAAGCAAAGCAGATGAAGTATCCATAGAGTTTAATGGAAAAGGTATTTTTACAAATTTATTGATAGATGCATTACATGGAGGAGCCGCTGATTTACGTGGTCATATTACTCCAGGAAGTATCTATTCCTATATAGACCAGGCACTTGGGCCTTGGGATCAAAGACCTGTATTCAAAACTAATATAACTCGATTCACATCACTTAGAAGCGTTACTCCTCAAGTTTCACCAGAAGCGTTAAGAAAATTAACTGAATACTTTTCAAATCCAGAAGATTCTTACTCTTTAAATCCGTCGTATGAATTCACTAACAATCCTAAAATTGAACATGTATTTGTAGAACCATATGCAGATGAAAAGAATGTAGCTATTTTTAAAGATTTGCAGAAATTTGTGAGTGTTGGATTAGTAGTACCAGAAGTAGAGCAGCATATGTACTTTGCTGCAATTAATTCAAAAAGTTGTAAGTTGACGGCTTTAGGTTATCATTATTGGCGATTAGTAAAAGATAAAAGAATTTAAATTTAATATTAAAATTATGGCTGAAAAGAAAGTTATATTCATTGCATTTGCTATTGAAGATGAAAGACAAAGAGATTTTTTAAAAGGACAATCTTTAAATACAAAGTCTCCATTTGAGTATATTGATATGTCTGTAAAACAAGCCTATGATAAAGATTGGAAAGACCGTGTCAGAACAAGAATTAAGCGTTCAGATGGGATAATTGTACTTGTTAGTAAAAATTCACTAAGTTCAAGTGGACAAAAATGGGAAATACAATGCGCAAAGGAAGAAAAGAAAAAGATACTTGGCATTTGGGGTTATAGTGATGACAGAACAAATCTTGAAGGTGTCAATACTAAAACATGGACATGGGATAATATAAAGGCATTCATAGATTCTTTGTAAGAATACAAAAACATATAGAAACATTCTAAGCTTTTACGAAAGCGTGAATAATATAAAAAAAGGTCGGCATTCCCGGCCTTTTTTATTTCGTTTCATTACAATTTCATCCATTCCCTTTCAGTACAATACGATACGTTATCCCCAAAATCCTGATATCCTATGTTTGCTCCCACTATGGAAGCAAGCACAAAGAAAATATTAGGCTCATTAGCAGTTGTTGCAGCTGTTGGAGGTGGATTCTACCTCATTAAAAAGGGCAAAAAGCTCCTTGCCGGGGCAAAAATGAATTTTGCTCTTTTAGGTTTCCGCATTCACAAGATGAACTTGCAGGAAGTTCAATTTGCGGTAAAGCTACGCTGTTACAATCCTACATCTGCCCCTATCACTTTAGCAGTTAACCAGGTAGTAGCAAACTACAAAGGTTCTGCGGTTGCTTATTCCACTCCCGACATAAAGGGACTTACCATTGAGGCAGGCAAATATCAAGAGCCTGAAATCCTTTTTCAAGTGCCATACCTGAATTTATTGGGTAAAGGATTGAACTTATCTGTCCTATCCAATATCGCACAACTAAAAGCTGATATGTCATTCACGATGACCCTCAGTGTCAATGGCGAGACAATTACTACTACGCAATCATTATCAGAGGAACAAAATATGAACGGATTAGCATTGGGTGAATTGGGCATTGTATCCGGCCCACGAAATACCCAAAACGGTATACGTTTCAACCACTTAATAAAAAAGGCAAACGGAAAGGATACATTTATTAAAAACGGTAATGTTATTGAAACCGTTGAAAGTTGTATAGACTTAATTGCTACGCATTACCGTGAAGTGGAGGAACTGGCAAGTATGTTACAAAGTGATACACTCAAAGAAACATGTCGTAACATCTTTAATTTTTCATACAGTTATTTGCAATATCATAAAGACGAAGACGGTACAGAACAGCTTCGTACTCCGGCACGTTCCTGGTTAGATGGACAAATCAACTACAAGCAAAAAGGAAAAGCATCAGCCGGAATTGATTGCGATGATTACAGTATTTTTGTCGGTTCACTTTTGAAATGCCTGGCTATACCTTTTAAACTTCGTATAACCAAGTATGATGGCAGACAGAATTTTCAGCATATCTATGTTTTTGTACCTGCCATTGGAGATAGCGAAGACGAAATCATCATTGACCCGGTACTTTCCAAATTCGATTACCAGAAACCATACAGCTTTGAAAAGTCTGACTTTAATATGTCTCCACTTCAAATGGTTGCAGGTATTCATGGCATCGACGGCTTAACTGGTTCAACCGGATTGGGTTTACCAATTTATGCCTTATCTGGTTTAGACCTTGCCGGAGGAAGAATGATACAGGATGAGCATGCCGAGATGATGGCCATTGTGTCCGGTGTTGATTTTGAAGATGCGATTAATGGTTTGGGAAATGCAGACGATGCCACCTATAGATACTTAGTACGTACACGTGACTTCTTGCTTAAAAACAAGGCCAACAAAAACAAGATGGCTCAAATCCAGAATCCAGACCAGTTCATAAGCATGATTGACCAGGCTATTAAGTTTTGGAACTCACCAAAACGAGATAAAGTTCTGGAGAAGTTGGCAGAGATTGAAGATAAACTTGCAGCAAAAGGGTTAATCCAATATGATGCAGATGCCATCGAAGGTTTATCCGAATTGGATGATTACGATGCCGAGATTGACGGACTGGAAGGACTAAGAGGTTTAGGTGGATTCTTTAAGTCATTAAAGAGAATTGGTAAGAAGATTGGCAAAGGCATAAAAAAAGGTGTAAAAGCGGCTGGTAAGGTTGCAAAGAAAGCAGTCAAAGCCATTGTTCGCTTCAATCCACTTTCTATTGCTATTCGTAACGGATTATTGGCAGCTCTGCGCATAAATATGTTTGGCATTGCCAAGAAACTGCAATATGCTTACTTACCGGATGAAATGGCATCTAAATATAGTATTGATGCTAAGAAATTAGCCGATTTAAAGAAGCGTCACAATAAGGTTCGTAAGCTATTTAAAGGTTTACAAGGAAAGGAAAAGAACCTGAAGAAAGCCATTCTCAAAGGAGCAAAACAAAAAAGTAAGGACTTTACTTTAAAAGGAGTTGAAGGATTATTATCAGACTTACAAGGTTTACAATCTATTGGGGAATTGGCAGAGTTAGGACAATTAGGTGTAGTTGCCATCGCAGCTTCTGTTGGTGCAGCCACAGGAGTGTTGGCTAAGATTAAAAGCTGGCTTAAACCTGTAACCAACATCTTTAATAAAATCAGGGGAAAAGCAGCTGTAAAAAAGGTAGCTAAGCTGGCTAACCAGGGAAAGCAAGTAAGCACTGCATTACAACAAAGGGCTGCCCAATATGAACAACAATACGCTTCCCAGGAACAAGCAACGCCAACCCAGGAGGCTTACGTTCAAAATGACACCATATTACCGCAAACAACAAGTAGTTATCAGCCAGCTGTTTTAAAGTCGGGAAATTACACCACTACAAACACCGTTGCCGTACCTCAAACCACTGTTTCAACAAAAAAAGGAATGGGTAAAGGTGCAAAAATAGGTATCGGTCTGGGAGTTGCAGCTCTGATTGGTACAGGAGCTTACTTTATGTTCCGCAAAAAAGGCAATAGTCCTGCAAAACGGACTACATCTCCCAAGAAATCCAATAAAAAGCAAGAATTAGGAAGTGTCAAACTTCAATAAAAATTGAGAATCATAATTAAAATCAAAGAAACATGGCAGTTAAAAAAAGAACGTCAAGTACTCCAAGAAGAACCAGTTCAAGAGGTACAAAAATTGACTTTATGAAAGCTACCAACAACATAGGCAAGCCCATTGCTGCCGTAGCAGGGTTTGCAGTTGGTAAATATGCAGTTAACAAGCTTCAGAAAAGCCCAACAGTCAGTGGTCTGTTAGGTACTGATATGAAAGGCTTCGTAGTACCAGCCCTCATTACCATGGGTGGATTAGTCGGCCAACAATTCACAAAGAATGAACTTGTGAAGATTGGCTTATACGGAATGGCTGGAGCCGGAGTTGAAGCTACTATTAAAAAAGCCACAGGTAAAACCCTGTTACAAGGTTTAACAGGACTATTGGGGGATGACATAGAGGATGTGGAATATGAAGATGTAAGCGGACTTCAAGCTTTGAATCCAATTACCCAGGCTCTTCCGGCAGCAGATATTGATATTGAAAGAGAAATTCAGGCTTCTGTATCAGGTGCAGCTACAGACTTTTCAATGAGTGATGACCCTATAGGAAGTGCAGCGATGGATTACTCCATGTCCGATGAACCAATTGGTTCTTACGATGAAGAGATTGGTAAGGTGGCTAACCTTGACCCGGACAGCATGGACTATGATATTTTTTCAGGTGATATGATGGAATCCTAATCTAATCATGTCCACCAACAATCATAAATAAAGTTTTAAAACATCAATTAATCAAGGCGAAGAATATGGTTTCAAGAACAAGGCTTGTGAACTGTGAAAATTGGGAGTTTACTTTTTGTAAATGACCAATTTGTAGCAGGAACATAACGCAGTTATTGGAAGCATAGACAAGCCGAAAAAGAGACAACAATCATGGCAGAAATTAATGAGCAAAATGATTTGTATCCTTCAATGGAAGAAATTGAAGGTTTGGAAGAAGCAATTCTTAACAAGGAAGAAGATGCTTTAGAAAGAGAGGAAGCACAGGACGATGCAGTTGAAGGCATTGGCGATTTGGGGCGTTCACGAAGAAAGACCAGACGTAATGTGCGCAGAACCAAGAGAGCAAGCAGCAGAAAACGTGCAGTTCGCAGGTCATTCAATGCCGGAGCAAAAAGCACAGCTGTAAAAACAGGTTTAACCAAAGACCTGACATCAAAAGGTCAGTTTGAATTGCGAAGACAGCAATTGCCAGCGGAGATTCAAAAAGCGTTGAAAGATGCACGTATGCAAACTGTAGATGCAGCCATCTACACAGTAAAAAGCATCAAGGATAAGTCAGACATTGACTTGATGGAAGCTTCGGATGATAAGAAATCCGGTCGTACCAACCTAAACCGTGCTCAGCTGGATAGCGGTAAGTACTTCCTGTTAACAGATATTGTTCTGGAGTATGCTCACGGTGCATCGGAAGAGGACAACGACCCTGCAAACTTTGCTTTTGGTCAGTTTGCTTTACCAGCTCAAATCCTTAACGGTACGTTTGAGATGACTTTGGGAACAAAAGTTATCATGCCGGAAATCTCATGTGGTGTATTCGATGACAGTGATACAACCAAGCGTAAGTTTCAATACAAATTAGCCAATCCAAAATGGTTAAAACCATCCATGGATATCACTCCTAAGTTAAATATGCCAAAGGCAATTAACAACGGAGATAAGGTTTACAATCCAGCCGTTAAGGTGACTCTTTTAGGGACAATCACAGAGAAAGCATAGTGTAATTCAAGTCACCATAATCGTTCGAGGGGCGGTAAAGATTGCCTTTCCCGTCCCTTTTTTCTTTTAACAAATTGAACAATGGAAAATCAAAACGACAATAAAGTACGCAAGCTTCAGGTCATCAAATTTGAAGTTAAAAAAGGCGAAACCTACGAGTTTAATGGCAATACCAAAACGGAGCATGACCGTATTACTGGCTTTTTCTTACGTCTTTCAAACTCCGAAGCTTTACCTGGTGCAACTTTTCGCATGTGGATTGATGATGTAGAAGTAATTCCTGATGATACAGAGGTAGCCATTGCCCACCACAATTCTGATGTAAGTATTCCAGATGTAACCTTTCCGGTTGATGAGAAAGCAAAAAATAGTCCTGTAAGAATTATCTACAAGGATGACAGTGAAAACCTTGCAGCTGACGATAGTTACAATGTAAGAGTATATCTGTTAGCGATTCAAAACAAAAAGAAGTAACCCCGAACCACTCCTGATATGAAAAGATACCACGTCATAAAAAAGCTGTCAGCTAACAACGAGCATCTCAATGACCAGGACTTGCTTCCTGCATCATGCCAAATGATTACCGGAATTGCAGTGACAACAACGGTCAAGAAAGAAGCCGAGGCTATTAGTACGACAACTGCACTTGCCTTTCCACAAGGTTTGATAGAGCGTTTGTTGTCCTCTGACCAGATTGCCAACTTGTTTTATTCTTACATGTAAACAAGAGCAACGGAAGAAGAAAGTAAAGCTTTTTTTGAAACGGATATTTTACCAGAAATAGTCACCGTACTTTGTGATGGTATTAAGTATCCATGCCTTACCGAACAACAACAAACAGAATTCAGTAAGAACCTGGCTGATTTTCTAACAGGAGGAAGTTCACAACCTGAGATTGATTGGGATAAACGTTTTTTAGACCTGAAAGCGGAGTACAAAACCAACTTCTTTAAATACCTAATAGGGGAATATGGCAAGTATGGATTAGATGTGGAAACTGATTTGCAAGCAAATTATGTGGATTTACTATTTAATGCTTCGGCACGTAGCTACGCTATATACAGAATAATAAGCAGCGTTTATTACAAGATTCGTAATAATGATTTTACGGACAGTTATTCTACGGTTTCCAAGAATATAAGTGCTTATGGTAATTCCATAATGATTGAATATGACCGTCATTATGCACAATATGTAAAAGACAAAGAAGCTTACGAACAAGCAGAAACCAAAGGTATTGCACATTACCTGTATACTACAGTGGGTATTTATGCCAAAGGTAAAACAATGAAAAGTCTTGCTTTTACAGAGCTGATTGGACAGGAAATCCTTTCGTTTATCTACCAAAACAAGACTACTCTTTTTGTGCGTCCGATACAAAAACACCTGCGTCCAGAAGCATATGAATGTGGAACATTAAGCCTATTGGTCAATGGAAATAGTTTTTTGCTACGTGATTATACACTTACAGCAAACCGAAAGATTAAACATCTATCTAAGGAGATTATCCCGTTCAGTGAACCATTGGAGGTAAACAGCAGCATACAGACTGTGTACAAAAGCGATATGAAAAGCGGTGCTGAACCATTGAATATCCGCATTTACATTCAATACGAAGACTTTAAAGAGCCATTGGCAGAAGTAAAATCAGAAAAACAGGAGGCTGAGTTATGATGAATACAAGCGAACTGTTACATATCATTGCCAAAGACCGCATTGATGGATTAAGAACCATAGATAGCTACCAGTTAAAACCTGTGATTATAAAGATAATATCGGCAAATCAAAGCATAGACTTGAATAACGATATGTGGATTTTAAATACCAAATCCCTGCCTTCTTCCATTGAAGAAATTGAAATGATAAGCAGCGACAACGTGTTTACCGCCACCCCGGAAGAATACGACTTTATGGATGAGTTCCGGTTCCGTGTTTTTACCGATTACATTGATATCAAAACCATAACAGAAAGCTTTAAGCCTTATCGATTGGAATTTGTAAAAATCATTCCACACCGAAATCCTCAAATTGGAAATTAATACGGATAGATTTATCGGATTACAAGACTATTAAAGCAAAGAACGAACGATTATACATTAAAACTATGTTGGATTACAGAGAACAAATACAAAGCATATACGAGTTTATCAAGCGTTCGGAAGACGAACAAAAGTACCCTTACGCTTATGAAATTCACCTTGTCACAGGAGTTCAGGAAACAGCACTTACATCAAGAACCGGAGGAACTGAGAAGTTTAATCGGGATATAGAAAGTGCAGTAGAAAAAGCAAAACAAGCCCATGGAATACTTCGGGTAGATGTATTTGGAGGTAAAAGTCCCAATGCAAGAAGTCTGAACAGTTACACTATTAGTGTTAGTAAACTTTTAAATCCACCCAAAGAACCCATCGAAAGAGCAGAAATTCAGACCATTATCAAAGAGGAAATGAAGCAACATCAAATTCAAAATAATACCAATGGTTTAGGTGAGTTGGATACGTTACTAGGTTTGTTTTCAGGTGAGAATGAGCAAGCTAAATCAAAGCTGGAAGGATTGTTTGGGGTATTTAATGCGCTATCAGGGAATAACAAAGAAGTTGAGAGAATCAGTTATCAAAAGCAATTGGATGATTTTAAGTTCGAGACACGATACAATAACCTGGAAGAAAAGTATGAGCGATTACGCAATGAAAATGCTGAACTACGAGCAGAGAAAGACCGCTACCAAAACGAAAACAAAGAATTAAAAACGGATAAAACTGACCTTGAAAGCCGTTTGGCCGGGTATGCACCTAACGAAGTAATGAAACGAGTTGCTACAGGTGCTTTGGTTGGTATTGGTTCACGGTTACTAACAAACAGTCCTAAAACAGCAGAACTATTGGGGCTTACAGCAACAGAGCTTAAAGGAGCTTTGGGCATGTTGGATGAGAGTCCCGAAGAAAATACAGAGATTCCTGATACCAATGTGGAGATTACCGATATGGGTTCGGCAAATACTCCGGAAGACCGAAAGAAAGTTGAGATTATCAAGAATCTTTCTGATGCATTAATGACTTGGGAACTGCAAGATGTAGCCAAGATTGCCAATATCGTTGGATTATGCCTTGATAAAGCAGAGCTTATTAACAAGACCCTCATATTTCTGAACCAGGCTATGAATGGCATGGCTGAACCGGGAAATTCAGAACTCGAGAACCAAGGTTTAGATAACTAAAAACCCTTAGCAAGGGAAGCAAAAAAAGAGAATAGCATTATCTAAAATACATAAAGCCATAACAGTACTACAGTTAATAAACTATTAAAAAAACGATTATGAGAAAGTTCAAAGTTGCAATCACCGTTGAAGCAGAAACTCCCGAAACGGTAAAACAAGTAGGAAACCTTATTCAAAATGCGATAAACAAAGTGGACCAGGAGGACATCATCAAACTGCTTACCAAAGTAGCCAAGAATCCTGGTATTGTGAAAACCGCATTACGATACATTTAAAACAATCATACTGTGCAATTAGATAAAGCAAATAAAGCAGCGTTGATTACAACAGGAATCAAATTCGGTGTCCCGGTTGTAGTAGCCGGAATTGGATTCTTCGTTATCCGAAGAATTATAAAAGGGAAAGAGAATACCGATGGAACATCATCCAGAATAGCTCCATCCATAAAAGATACAGTTATTGAAAGGGCTAATCTTACCATCTCCACTTCTGATGCAGCTTTATTCGCAAATACTTTGTACGGTGCAATGTTAGACTTTGGGACGGACGAAAAAACCATCTTCAGTACCATGGATAAAATCAACAGCAAGGACGATATGCTACTGGTGATTAAAGCATTTGGAATGAAGCAATATTTATGGGGCGGTCGTGCAGCATTCCTGGGTCAGGACTATAACCTAATTGGATGGCTAAGAGCTGAACTTAGCGACAGCGATATTGCTAAAATCAAACTCAAGTTCGACAGTTGGGGAATCCCGCTCTAAACATGATTACAGTTATGGACAAGAAAAAGAAGATATTATTTATTTCGGGAGGGGTGTTAACCACCGGGGCGATAGTTACCACTGTTTTATTGATTCGCAGACGAAACAAACGTAAACGTGGACTATTGCCCCAAGGTGGTTCTGTCAATATTTTGACAACAAACAGTAATGAACTGCCCTCGAACTTTCAAAACTGGAATGGAGGCAATACCTATCTAACCAATTCGCCCAGAGGTATTCGTAACAACAATCCGGGAAACCTTATTTACACTGACATTAAGTGGAATGGTAAACTGCCTAAAGAACAAAACAAAGACAGACGTTTCGAGATGTTTATTTCACCTGCTTATGGCGTTCGAGCTATGATAAAAGACTTGAAAAATGACATGGAGAAGAAAGGCAAAGTAACAATTCCTGCTCTCATTGAAGAATATGCACCAAGGTTTGAAAACAATACCGATGTTTACATCAATACCGTTTGTCAGGATTTAAAAGTGAGTAAAACAACAAAGCTTCTCCCTACTAAAAACACATTACGCCTTTTGGTACTATCCATTGCAAAGGTTGAAAATGGTGGTAGCTACGTCAGTAACGAATTGTTTGAACAAGCTTATTCTATGATTTAAAATATAAAAGACTTCATATATGGCAACGATAAAGAAATTCAAAGGAGGCGTTCCTCCCACATTACAAAACGGAGAATGGGCAACCAATGGTAACTATGCTTACCTGGGAATGCCATTTGGCGAATACAAAGTATTCCAGGGAATATTTGATTTAAGTGAATCTCAGTCGATTTCAGGGTTTGAATTTGAACCAGCTAAGAAAGGTTTTATTATAGAAAAAAATACACCTTTTTCTCAAATTGTGGAGTTAATCAACTCATTACCTAAAGCATTAAAGTACAATGATGATGATGCGACCAGCATTGATTTGTTGTTTGAAGACAGTCCGTATATGGATGATACCGGAGCCAGGATAACCTTTCGGGATTTTTCCTATACCATTAATCTAAAACCTTTGACAACAGAAAGCAATGTGCTATTTAATATTGACAATGCTTTTTTGATTAATAACAGTAATGTAAACTTCAAAAACATCAAGTTTCAATATCCGGCATCAAAAGGAGCCTTAGAGCTTTTTAATAGTTCTGCAACGCTTACCGAATGTGGTTTTGAAGCCAAACAAGATGTTGCAGCCGGAGACATTGTTTTTAAAGACTTAGGCTCAAATCGGATTGTTGTTGTTAAACCTACTTTTAAAATGGAGGCAAATAATGTTGGAAGCATTTTCAATGTTATTGAATCCGGAACAACAGCAAACCTGGTTAACCCGTCATTATCTAATCCTGATTTTGCACCTCGTACAGCTGCCGGATTGTTAAAAGGCGGTATTATCATTATCGGTAATGCTAATAATATCAAACCAACAGGTGTGGATTCATTACAGACAAGTCCTACTTCAAATGAGCATGGAGGAATTGAGATTCGTACCACTTTTGCTGATAGTATTAGTGGTTCTGTAACAGGTATCAGTTATAACGACCTTGCAGACAAACCGGATTTAGCATTAAAAGCCGATTTGGTTAACGGACAAATACCAGCAGTACAATTACCCTCTTATGTTGATGATGTTTTGGAGTTTCAAACATTTGCTGATTTCCCGGTAAACGGAGAATCTGGTAAAATATACCTTGATAAAGAAAAAAACTTATCATACCGTTGGGGAAGTTCAGCATATGTTTACACAGGGAATCCACTAAAGGTTGGAGAAACCGAAAACGATGCTCACAGAGGCGACCATGGTAAACTAGCCTATGAACACAGTCAGCAAGAACATGCGCCTGCAGATGCAACAAATGGAGCAGACTGGCTTGAAAATGTTGCCAACAAACCTACGACCATAACAGAAGAACAGGCAACTGCAATTGAGGCAAATACAGCTAAACGTTCATATCCGGAAGCTGATGAAACAAAGCTTGGAGGCATTGAAGAAAACGCTACTAATGGAGCAGACTGGCTTGAGAATATTGCCAATAAGCCAACAACCATAACAGAAGAACAGGCGATTGCTATTGAAGTAAATACGGCTAAGCGTTCTTATCCGGAAGCTGATGAAACAAAGCTTGGTGGTATTGAAGAAAACGCCACTAACGGAGCGGACTGGCTTGAGAATGTAGCTAATAAGCCAACAACCATAACAGAGGATCAGGCAACTGCAATTGAAGCAAATACGGCTAAACGTTCTTATCCGGAAGCTGATGAGACAAAGCTTGGTGGTATCGAAGAGAATGCCACTAATGGTGCGGACTGGTTGGAGAATATAACCAATAAACCTACAACAATAACAGAGGAACAGGCAACTGCCATTGAAGCCAATACGGCTAAACGTTCATATCCCGAAGCTGATGAAACAAAACTTGGGGGTATTGAAGAAAACGCAACTAACGGAGCTGACTGGCTTGAGAATATAGCCAATAAACCAACGACCATAACAGAGGAACAAGCAACCGCTATTGAAGCCAATACAGTTAAACGTTCATATCCCGAAACGGATGAAACAAAGCTTGGAGGAATTGAAGAAAATGCTACTAACGGAGCGGACTGGCTAGAGAACGTAGCTAATAAGCCTACAACTATAACAGAGGAACAGGCAACTGCCATTGAAGCAAATACAGCTAAACGTTCTTATCCCGAAGCTGATGAAACAAAACTTGGGGGTATTGAAGAAAACGCCTCTAATGGAGCTGATTGGGCGACAAATGTGGCGAATAAGCCTACCAAATTAAGTGATTTTGAAAATGACCTGGAACCGGCACAAGTAAATCAGGTTGATTGGAGTGCTATACAGAATATACCTACAGTCTTGGTTGAGTTTATTACCAGTCTTCAAAACGATGGAGTTACCCATTTTGAGATTATAGAAGACGGTACAGTACTTCGTCTTGGTCTTAATAATAATCAATAGTCAATGATGTTTTAGTTTTTCATGGATAAAAAAGGCTACATATCAAGGATTCGTGAGGATTTGCACAATAGTCACAGGCACTCTAAAACCACTATAGAAAGCATTGCCAAAGGCTTTGGTATTAACAACAAAAATCTGGTTAAAGAATATACCGAACTGGCAATAATCCTTAATGCAAGAGAGATAGCACACAACAGTTCGCTTACTACTTACGAAAAATACCTTGATATTGTAGCCCTTTATCAATCGCAGGTTAATCTGTCTATGCGGACAAGCATGAGTGTTTTGATGCAGCAATATTCAACGCCTGCACCCATTTCATTTTTGGCATCCAGTTATATTTTAAAACATGGTAGTTTATCAGGCTATAAAGCTTTCAAGGGTATTGTAAAAGGAAGCACTAAAGGAAAGATAGTAGGTAATGCTCATCTTACAAATGATAGAAATGACTTTCCAAAATACTTAGAACCTTCCGCAGGAAATGGATTGTTAACCATCGCTTTGCCTTATCATTTTACCTATGTAAACGAATTGGATGATGTGAGGCTTGAAAATTTGAAACAACAACCATTTGCAAAAGTAAGTAGTTGGGATGCGCTAAAGCCTCCGGCAGCCTATGACAGAAATTTTGATGGTGTAGTTACAAATCCGCCTTTCGGCTCTCTTTCAGAACCTATTTTATTCGGGAAGTTTAAAATCAAACGATTGGAACATGCAATGGCATTAAAAGCTTTGCGTTGCATGAAAGATGACGGTAAAGCAGCCATTATCATTGGTGGTCATACTACTTGGGATGAACAAGGACGGGTAACGGCAGGAACGAACCGTATATTTCTAAACTATCTATACCACTTCTATAATGTAGAAGATATAATCCCCATTAATGGTAAAAAGCTTTACTCCAGACAAGGTACATCCATCAATACTCGATTGATTTTGATTGATGGAGCAAAAGAAATTCCCGAAGGAGCAGCACCACTTAAAAATAAACTCCATTCCACAATGGTAAGTAGTCATGAGGAACTTTGGGATAGAGTGTGGCTTGAACCTGAGCAAAAACACGATAACAAAAAAGAAATAAACCTTATAAAGTTAAGAGCTAAAGCCATTCTAATAAAACAAAAACAAACAGTGCAACTGTAGCGACCTGTGCGACTGGAACGAATAATTCAATGTTATGAAATCAAATATCACTTTCCATAAAAGGACTATAAGTATAAGGTTCAATCAGAAACCGAAAAAGCATATTGCATCCAGGTTAATTGAATTGGGCTTTTCAACAAAGGATAACAAGAGTTTTGTCCGTACACAGAAACTGGCTCAAAACGAACATGAATATTTGCAGGGAATGTTGGGAATTCAGGGTTTGGGAATGGCTTATATCCCGGCAGCTGAAAAAGGTTTTATCCTGGATACTACCGTACCGGATTCAATGGGTCATGAAATGCACATCGCTATCCGGAAAGTCAAGAAAAGTATTGGAATGCCACTGTTTGATTACGTAGCTAAAAAGTTAGACTATGATAATGATGAACTTGTAATAGCCCTTTCATGCGAACAGATTGATGCCGTATCATTGGCAATTTATAATATTGAAAAGCGTGGACAAGGTATTATCGTTGGCGACCAAACCGGGATTGGTAAAGGTAGAACAGCTGCAGCTTTAATTCGATATGGCGTGAAACAAGGTGTGCAACCAGTATTCCTATCTGAAAAGCCTAACCTGTTTACGGATTTGTACCGTGACTTATGTGATATAGGCAGTTCTGCACTTGTGCCATTTATTGTCAATAGCAGAGAAAGCAAAACCCACATCAAAGATAAAAGCGGTGAAATTATTTACACCGCACCGGAAAAGCCAACGCAAGACCGGATTATCAAAAGCCAACAAGTGCCAGGGTCTTACAACTTTATTTGTGCGACTTATTCTCAATTCAATCAGCCTAAAAAACCTGCAAAACAGTTGTTTTTAAGTGCTGTAAGTCAGGGGAATATTATTATCATGGACGAAGCGCACAATGCTTCGGGTAGTTCCAATACCGGGGAATTTATGCAAGGTGTACTTCGTCAAACTAAGGGCGTTTGTTTCCTTTCTGCAACCTTTGCCAAACGACCGGACAACATGCCAATCTATGCACAAAAGACCTCGATGAGCGATACCAACATGAGTAAAGAAGATCTGGTAGAAGCTATAACCAAAGGTGGTGTTGCCTTACAGGAGATTTTAGCAGCTCAACTGGTATCGGAAGGACAAATGATTAGGCGAGAGCGTTCCTTTGAAGGTGTCGAAGTCAATTACATTGAACTGAAAGAAAAAGCTAAAGAGCAAGCTGATATTGCCGATAAGGTAACAGCCATTATTCGTGATATAATCGGTTTTCAAGAAAAGTATATTAATAAACAGGTTGAACAGCTTGATAAGATTGCAGCAGCCGAAAGCAAGGAAGTGGAAACCAGGAAAGGAACAGAGAAAGCCGGAGTTGATAATATCCCTTATTTCTCAAAAGTATTCAATGTAATTAACCAATTACTATTTAGTTTAAATGCTTCAGATGTTGCCAACCATGCCATCCAACGATTGAAAGAAGGCAAGAAACCAATTATTGCTTTTGCATCTACCATGGGAAGTTTCCTGGAGGGAATGGCTAAACCCGATGATGTAATTAATGCAGACTTCTCTACTGTCCTGGAAAAAGGATTGGATTCGGTACTACGATATACCGAAAAGGATATTGACGGTCAATCAGAAGGAAAAGCATTCAACATTGCTGATTTATCAGAAGAGGCGCAGTTTGCCTATCGTGATATTATTAATCGTATTGAAAAGGCTTCAACTGGAATAACCATTAGTCCATTGGATTTGATTATCCAGAAGATTAAGGAAGCTGGGTATTCTGTTGGAGAAGTCACCGGACGTAAACTGTGTGTACAATACAAATCAACCCATTCAAAGAATACAACAGCATTGGTGATGAGCCGCAAAAAGGAAAACACAGCAGACCTTTTCCGCAGATTCAATGATAACGAGATTGATTGTTTACTCATTAATCAGAGTGGTTCCACCGGAGCTTCAGCTCATGCGATTGTAACTGATAAAGTTACTGCAGAAAAGGTAAAACAACGTGTGATGGTGATTCTTCAACCGGAGCTGAATATCAATACCGAGATTCAGAAGCGTGGACGTATCAATCGAACCGGACAAATAATGAAACCGATATATGATTACATTATTTCCTCCATTCCGGCACAAAAGCGTTTTATGATGATGCTTAAAAAGAAGCTAAAATCTTTGGATGCCAACACTACTTCAAACCAAAAAAGCAGTAAATCACAATTGGAATCGGATGACTTTCTGAATAAGTATGGAGATAAGGTGGTTTGTCAGTACATGTTGGAAAATCCGGAACTGAATAAAGCCCTGGATAATCCGCTGAAATTTGAGGGTAAAGAAAGTGATGAGACACCAAGCGAGGGCGATGCATCCAAAGTTACCGGACGTGTGGCCGTATTATCGGTAAAAGAACAGGAGAAGTTCTACCAGGAAGTAATTGAGCGTTATAACGACTACATCGAGTATTTAAAACAAGCGGATGAATACGACCTTGAAGTTGAAATTCTTAATCTGAAAGCAGAAACAATCGACAAGCGTGTTGTGATTGCCGGAAAAGGTGGACGTTCCGTTTTTGGGAATGATACATTCCTGGAAAAATGCGAATGTAATGTTCTCAAAAAGCCATATGGCAAGGAGGAACTTGAGAAACTGATTAAAAAGAATCTGGAGGGAAAACATTCTGATAGCATATCTGAAGAAATTATTTCTGCTCACGAAAAACATGTTCAAACCAAGCTTGCTGAAGATTTAAAAGAGGTTGATACCAGGTACAAAGAACTGATTGCTGACATTCCTAATGAAAAAGCCTTTCAGAAGATTCCTGTCTTTGATAAGGCAGCTCAAAACGAGTACTTGTCTGAACGCACCGAAGAATTGGAAGATGCCAAACAAGAAAGAATTACACAGGTAAAAACACAAAGTCAGAACAGAAAGAATTACCTGAATGCTTTTTTCAAATTCTTTAGAATTGGACATGGCTATTTTTATCCAGCATTAAGTTTAGAAGCGGAAAGCAGTAATAACTCATATTGCATCTTTCTTGGTTTTGATATTAATACTAAGAGAAATAATCCTTATGCTCCATCGGCTGTAAAACTACGCTTTGCCATTGCTGATAGTCGTAAATACATTGTATTACCTGCTTCGGGAGATACCGCAAAAGAGATTGAACGTATTCAGGCTCGTAGTTTTCAGTTATCCACTTCACAAAAGGAAAGCTTGATTGATAAGTGGGATGAAGCCATCAAAGATTTTACCCAGGACAGACAAATCCGTTATATCGTTACCGGAAACATCTTGCAAGGTTCAGCTGACTTTTCTGGTAAACTGGTAAGCTATACAACAAAAGGCAAAGGTGTACAGAAGGGAATATTAATGTCTGAAGCCTGGTCCCCTGATAGTGCAGATAAAAATTCAAATAGTTATGTTGTTGCCCCAATATCAAAGCTGCAAAAACACATTATGAGCTTACGTAGTGGAGCAACTATCAGCACTGAAAACAAGATTACAATAGCTCGCCACTATGATGACACATTTAAAATCATCATGCCCAAATCCAAAACACACATTCCTATTTATACAGATACGGATGTTGTAAAGCTTCTTGAAAATAGCCGTGATGGTTTTGAAATGGTATCGGGAAATATGAAAGCTTCGGTTTCAGAATCAAAGATGTCTAAGCTCATAAATCTTTTGGGTGAACGATTCAGCTTATCTGTAAAAGTACCCCGAACTTATTTTGAAGAGTATCTGGAGAATGGTTCAAAACGAAACGATACTACTGATAGCCTGACAAAAGAAGCGATGGAGATGTTTGAACAGGATAAAAAACAATTTTCTCAACGATTAGCTAAGCAAATTCAGAATACCTCTAAAACTAAAACCATCACAATTAAACAAGATAAAAAGCTGATACTGGTAAAACTTAGGGCAAAGGCTATCCTGATAAAGCAAAAACAACTTAAAGCCGTAGCCGGAATTTAAGCCCTTATTAAGGGCAGCGAATGACTCATAGATAGGAACTAAATCATAATACAAATAGCATGAAACTTACAGTTAAGAATTATAAGGAAGCCACCAAACATATAGATTTTAAAAAATTACCTGAAGCTGCACAGGAGGCACACAAAGAGTTTGATTCTTTCGCAGACTTTTATAATGAGGATAATGACATTAAAGAAATGCTTGATAACCATTTCAAAATTGTAGAACCCTACTTAAATCATAACAAGAAGAGGTTTCCTGAACTTGATGACAGACATCCATTAAATATTTTGGATAGAGAATCAGGTCAGTATAAAGCAGCGTTAAAAGAGTATCGTGAAAGCAAGAAGAAAAAGCCAGTCACTAAAAAGACTGCATCAAAACCAAGTACAACAAAAAGAAAAACAACAGCTCCTAAAACAACCAGGAATAAATCTCAGAAAAGAGCTCAACGTAAACCTATTGAAGTTGACAGAATGCCATTGGAAATTAAAGTAATTAAACGTTATCTGAATTTCCACAACAAGAAAGTAACTGAACGTCAGGTTTCACTATTGTACAAGGTTATTCAAAAAGCTGCAACAGAAAAGGCTATTCGTAAGACAAGTAAGTATGCCTCAGAAATTAAAAGTATCAGCAATGATTTAATTAAGACTTACAAGGAAATGGACAGTTCTTGCAAATTTGAGATTCCGGATTCTTTGTATTCAAAACTTCAAAAAATTGTGGATGATTACGGTGTAACTCCGGCTGTATCCTTGATAAAAAGATTCATCAACTTGTATGGCAATATCTCAAAGATAAAAGCCCAAAGGTTACTAACCACAATTACCAATTCATTGAAAAATGGTAAGGTCGACAAATCAGACAAAGAATTTGAACAGGTAAAAACCGTTCAAAAGCATTTACATGATTATCTGGAAAGTGACAAACTGCTTGTTACCAATGTTCAGTTAAAAGGTTTACAAGGGATTGCCGGATTGGGAAAGTGAATGCCACTACTACAATGCCCAAAAGTAGTGGCTCTCAAAACAGGGCTTTCAAAACAGGAATAGGAAGAACTACGGTTATTGCATCTAACCAGGTTGTTTTAGCTAACGACCTTGCCAAGATGAATTTTAAGACTGTTTCAATTAGGGGTAAGTTCGGTAAGCTCTTAGGCAAGTTGTATATCCCTTTTTATATAATGATTTATGGTTCTCGTTTTCATGGTAAGAGTACCGTAGCCTTGATGTTTGCAGATGAATTGGTGAAACAACATGGATACAAAGTCCTCTATGTTGCCAACGAAGAAGGGGCTAAAGGTACGATGCAGGAGAAAGTAGTTCGACTAGGAATTAATAGTCCAATCGGTATTATTGAAGATTACAATCCAAAGTTATTTAAAGATTATGATGTTGTTTTTATCGACAGTACCCAGACAACCGAATTATCGCATGAGCAGCTTGTAGAACTGAAGAAGCGATTTCCAAACACATCTTTTGTAATTATCAATCAAGCCAACCGGGACGGGTCATCAAAAGGAGGCACTAAATACGAACATATTGTAGATGCCATCATGCACATTGAAAATCAAAGTGCTACAATGGAGAAAAACAGATTCCCGGAGGGAAGTAAGGAAACTATTAAAATCTTTTAGCATGGAGGAAATGACAATTAAATTCTATTGGCTTGTTATCGGGGCTTTCAGTTCCCTTATCGTTGGGGTCGTTTCATTCATTATCCGTAATGCGATTTCTAAAAATGCAACAAAGGAAACCGTTGATGCAAAAACAGATTTACTGGAAAAGGATATTCAACATATATCTAAAGAACTGGAATCAAACGAAAACAAGTTCGCTATTCTACACAAAAGGATATCCGATTTACGAGACAGCTCAAAGGAAATATATGTGAGTAAAGAACTGTTCCACCAAACAATCAAACAGCTTAACGAGAAACTCGATACCATATTAAAATTCGTAGAAAAATGAACCTATTCGGAAAAATATCCAATGCCGGGGTTACTGAAACCCTTAAAGAAGGCACAAAGCTGATTGATGAGATTTTCAGCACACAGGAAGAAAAGCTTCAGGGAAAAATGGAACTCTTTAAAATGGCTGTAGCTGACCGTGATTCTGCTAGGAATATGTATGCACAGGATAGTTGGCTGCAAAAGGCATTTGCAATCTTCTTTCTGGTTGCATGGTGCTCTTTAACTTTTATCATGCTCAATAATTTTGTTTTTAAAACCATTGAATTACAGAATTGGCAAATTGCCTTGATTAGTAGTATAAATGGAGGTATATCAACCAAACTAAGTACCATCGTTGACTTCCTTTTTGGTGGTGCAATTTCTAGTGTAAACCAGGTTAACCTTAAACCGAAACGAAAAAATGCAAAAGACATTTAATGAACTTTTTGATGGCGTAATAAAGTATGAAGGGTATTATGCCAATGTTCCTGGGGATAAGGGGGGAGAAACTTATATGGGTGTAGCAAGAAATTTGCATCCGGATTGGGAAGGTTGGAAAATTGTTGATGCCTATAAATTAAAATTTGGTGAGCCAAAACGAAATACAAAAATTGATATTCCGGAATTAACGGAATTGGTGAAAGAATTTTACGAACTAACATTCTACGATAAATACAACATCGGAAGCATTAACTCAGGCTCGTTACAAGAAATTATCTTTGACTGGTGTGTGAATAGTGGTTATTGGGGAAGTTGCGGTACTCAAAAAGTATTAAACCGATTCTTTGATTGTGATCTAAAACTTGATGGTATTGTCGGTAAGCAAACCATTAACGCCATCAACTCATGTTCTCCAGAATCTCTTTTTAATGCAATAAAATCAGCTCGGATTCATTACTACCATGTTATCGCTAAAAGAGGGCAAAACCATAAGTTTTTATTGGGGTGGTTGAGGCGTATTAATTCAATTTTATATTAAGGCTCTACATGAAAATTACCAACAAATTCTATATTTAATACCTTTTAATGTTAGTATCTTTGCAGCAAATGGGAAATGAATTTGAAAATAAATTAATAAAACGTAATATAAAACCTACTGCTATGCGTCAGTTAGTTTTACGAGTATTATCGGAACAGACATCTGCAATTAGTTTATCCGAACTTGAAAATAAATTTGTAAAAGCTGATAGAGCTACTATTTATAGAACTCTTAAAACTTTTGAAGAAAATAAACTTATTCATAGTATTGATGATGGAACAGGTTCTGTTAAATATGCATTATGCCAAGAAACTTGTGAATGTTCCCCTGAGGATCTCCATGTACATTTTCTATGTATAAAATGCGGAAAAACTTATTGTTTGAATAATATTTCAATTCCAGGCATAAAATTGCCTAAAGATTATTCACTTGAAAGTATAAATATGGTGGTTAAAGGTATATGTTCAGATTGCAAGGAATAACTTTGCAACTTAGTTGCATGAAAATTTATGTATATTTGTTGTCAAATATTGAATTTAATAAAAAATTACAATGAAGTTAATTTCAGCAATTATCGCAATTTACATTATAGGATTACTATTAGTCCCATGTTGTGATGTACATGCTGAAAATGATTTGGATAATCCAAAAATTGAAATAAAAGACCTACATGAAAATCATATAGACACTTGTTCTCCTTTTTGTGTTTGTGATTGTTGCCAATCGTTAAGCCATCCTGGGTTTAACCATTATTTCTCATACTTTAGTTCATTAATAGGAGTTGTTATACCGCATATTTACAGATGTCCATTGTCTGCACCTATTGACCTATGGAGACCTCCCAAGATATAATTCAGACTTTTTTATAATGGTGAATAGTATTCACCTTCCTTATATGACTTACAGAAATTAAATTAATTCTCTGTAGTTATACTTATTCTTTTTTGTTTAATCTCAATTTTTTCAATTATGAAAAAAAAAAGACTAAGCAAGCAACAACTGCGGGAGAAACATAGAATTGAGGAGAAGAGATTTAATAGAAACTTAGTATTGAGTTTTAGTTTACTCATATTTATAGCTCTTTCAATTCTTATTTTTTTCACCTTCAGATGTGATACGTTGTTGCTTTACCACAAATGGGCTTGGTATGGAAAGAAGATCCCTATTGAATGGACGTGTATGGGTGACAATAACTTGCATATACACAAGACACAGAGGTATCAGTATAACCAAAAGACTTATACATTTTGTAACAAAAAGGCCTTTAATCATTTGAAAAAACATTTTGAAGAAGTAGCGATAGTCATTGACGCTTTTTCAGGTGATTCAATTCAAAAGGCCGATGCTCTCATAGGTCTTAAACAAAAGGGAAAGCCAGAATTGGTGTACTTTAAAAATCAAGACACATTCAATAATTATTATGAATCAAATAAATCGATTGCAATAGCAAATAAAAATCAGTAGGAGATGATAAACAATATAATTTCATTTTCAATAAAAAATAAAGCCCTTATTATTCTAATGACCATAGGGCTAATTATAGGAGGACTTTGGTCGATGACCAAAGTACCATTAGATGCCAATCCTGATATTACGAATAATCAGGTTCAGGTAATTACTACAGCTCCTAACCTAGGTACGGAGGATATCGAGAAATTCGTTACTTATCAGGTTGAGTTGGCTGTTGCCAATCTTCCTGGTGTTACCGAAATACGATCGGTTTCAAGATTTGGGTTGTCGGTTGTAACCATTGTTTTTAAGGATAACATGGGAACTTATCTGCCACGTCAGTTAGTAAGCGAATCTTTGGCAGAAATAAAGGAAAAAATCCCTGAAGGCTTTGCTGAGCCATTTATGGCACCTATCAGTACTGGTTTGGGTGAAATACTTCAATATACCCTAGAAATACAGCCTGGATACGATACTGTATACAACGACATGGATTTGAGGACAATGCAGGAGTGGATTATCAAACGACAAATGGCAATGCTCCCAGGTGTGGTTGAGGTAAACTCCTTTGGTGGACACGGGAAACAATACGAAATAGCATTGAATCCGGATAAGCTTCGCAGCATGAACCTAACCATGTCCGATGTTTTTAAAGCTCTGGAAGATAATAATCAAAACACAGGGGGCGCTTACATTGAAAAAAACTACCAAGCTAATTTTATTCGGGGAGAAGGTTTAATGCGTTCCCTCGATGATATTCGAAATACTCCTGTAGCCACAGTCAACAATCAGCCAGTATTCATTCGCGATGTCGCTGAAGTACGCTTTGGAAGTTTTGTTCGTTACGGTGCTTTTACCAAAGATGGAAAAGGTGAAGCAGTGGGAGGTATTGTAATGATGCTAAAAGGTGAAAATTCAAATAATGTCATCAAAGATGTGAAGGAACGTTTAATCCTAATCGAGAAATCGATGCCTGAAGGTGTAAAGATTAAACCTTTTCTCGACCGGAGTAAACTAATTAAAAGTACGACATCAACAGTTGCAGAAAACCTTTCATTAGGGGCGCTAATTGTGATTTTTGTGCTGGTGATATTCCTTGGAAATCTGCGTGGAGGACTACTGGTTGCATCCACTATACCGCTCGCCTTGCTCTTTTCATTTATCATGATGAAAATCTTTGGTGTCTGGGCTAACCTAATGAGTTTAGGTGCTATCGATTTTGGGATATTAATTGACGGTGCTGTTATTATTGTAGAAAGCATGATTTTCTACTTGCACAGAAAAGAATTTATCGGAAAAAAATTGGGTTTGCCTGAACGAAACGAGATAGCTTTTAATTCAGCAAGTAAAATGATGAACTCGGCTTTCTTTGGTCAAATCATTATTCTAATTGTATTTATTCCTGTTTTAGCCCTTCAGGGTGTTGAAGGCAAGATGTTCATCCCAATGGCTATGACATTCGGTTTTGCTATTCTTGGAGTCATTTTGTTATGCCTCACCTATATACCTATGATGGCTTCAATATTCCTTCGTGCTCCAAAAACCGATAAAAAAACCTGGGGTGAACGGGCAATTAGTAAAATAGAAAAGGTTTATACACCCATAATAACATGGGCATTGCAAAAAGGGAAGCTTATAATTGGAATTGCGGCAATCTTATTAATAGCCGGAGGATTTTTATTTAGCAGGATGGGGGCTGAATTTATCCCACAATTGGATGAAGGGGATTTGGCCATGCATATGTTTCTTAAACCAGGGACTGCCCTAAGCGAAGTTACCAATGCATCAACAAAGATTGAAAAACTGCTATTGGAGAAATTTCCCGATGAAGTAGAATCGGCTCAAACCCGTATTGGGGTTGCCGATGTTCCAACAGACCCTATGCCAATTGATATTGGTGATGTATTTATTCTGCTTAAACCAATTGATGAATGGACAAAAGCAGAAACAAAAGAAGAATTGGTTGATAAAATCAGGGACGAAGTCAGCATTTTCCCAGGTATCAATTACGAATTTTCCCAACCAATTGAAATGCGCTTTAATGAACTACTTACCGGGATTAGGGAAGATGTAGCCATCAAGTTGTATGGCGATGACCTGGATGTTTTAGCCGATAAAGCCGAAGAAATATCTGGGTTAATTGCAGGGATTCCCGGTATTGCGGGAATTAAAGCCGAAGCTACCCGGGGACTTCCCCAGATAACGGTTAACTACAACCGGACGAAGTTAGGGCAATACGGGTTAAAAATAAAGGATTTGAATACCGTGGTTGAAACTGCTTTTAGTGGTGGTGTAGCTGGTGTAATTTATGAAGGTGAACGCATGTTTGACTTGGTGGTTCGGCTTGATGAAGCGCACCGCCAAAGCATTGATGATATACGAAATTTATTTGTTGACACGCCCGATGGAGGTCAAGTTCCTCTGAAAGAAGTTGCCGACATTAGTTATCGACCCGGTCCTATGCAAATTAGCCGCGACAATACAAACCGACGAACGTATGTGGGGATTAACGTAGAAGGCCGTGATGTAAAATCATTGGTAACTGAGATTCAGCAAAAATTAGATGAAAAACTGAAATTACCCTCTGGTTACTATATTCGTTACGGTGGTGCATTTGAAAACCTCGAACGGGCAAGTAAACGACTTACACTGGTTGTTCCCCTTGCCTTGGCCTTAATATTTATGTTGGTGTTTTTTGCCATCAAATCATTTAAACAAACCCTGATGATTTATATCGCCATTCCTTTTGCGGCTGTCGGCGGTATTATTTCGCTCTACCTTCGTGGTATGCCTTTCAGTATTTCAGCTGGTGTTGGATTTATTGTTTTGTTTGGCGTGGCCGTTTTGAACGGGCTTGTTCTGATTAGTGGATTCAATGAATTGAAAGAGGAAGGCAAACTTTCATTAGCGGAAATTATTAAGCAAGGTTCAATTCGGCGGATTCGACCAATATTCTTAACTGCATCCACTGATATTTTAGGCTTTTTACCTATGGCAATTTCAACTTCAGCAGGTGCAGAAGTGCAACGTCCATTGGCAACCGTAGTAATTGGCGGCATGCTGACTTCTACCCTTCTAACATTGATAGTTTTACCTATACTTTACAAGATGGTTGAATCGGGCAAACGTAACATTAAAATGCCGAAATTAAACACAACTGTCATCGCACTTGTGATTGTGTTTGGAAGTATAGGGCTAAGCAATGTTGCAAAAGCGCAGGATAGAACTACAATTACGCTTGAGCAGGCAATTAATACTGCAAAAGAAAATTATCCTTCTATAAAAGCATCTTCAATGGAAGTTGAAAGGCAAAAGTCTCTTAGGGCAACTGGTTACGATTTTGGTAAAACTTCCATTTCTACAGGTAAAGAAGAAGTTGGAAATGGTGCCCTTGGTATTCAAAATAATGTCGGTGTCTCACAATCAGAAATTGACCTATTTGCGATTCCCGCAAAAATAGGATTGGCAGGTTCCAGAATCGCTCTGGCAGAATCACAGCAACAACTCACCGAGAAAACGGTGGAACGTGATGTGAGTCTGGCTTGGTATTCAGCATTGTCGGCTAAAAAGGAATTGCAATTATTTTTGCAACTCGATAGTGTTTATGCGAATTTTTTGACAGCTGCGGAATTACGCTACAAAACGCAGGCCACATCAAAGGTTGAATTTCTTTCGGCGACAGCAAAATACCAGGAGCTCATGGTAAATATCAAACAGGCTCAAAGTCGGTACGATGCATCATTACAGCAGCTTAACCAGTATCTGTTATTTTCACAGGATATTGATATTGTAGTGCCGGAAAGCGACTGGATAAACGATTTATCATCCATTCAACCTGCTACCTCGTTGAAAAATGCGCCTATTTTGAATCTTTACCAAGAACAAGTAAGAGTGTCCAATGCAGAGTGGAAGGCTGAAAAAGCCAATCTTTTTCCCAAAATTGATGTAGGCTATACCATGCAGTCCGTTGACGGGCAATCAGGGTTTTATGGTTGGCAGGCTGGAATATCTGTGCCCCTGTTGTTCTTCTCCCAATCAGGAAAAAACAAAGCCTCGCACATCAATTATCAGATTTCGGAATTACATTACCAGCAGAAGGAATTGGAAATTAATGCCGTTTACCGAGAACTCTTTAATCGCTACAAATCGATTGTCGAGGTGCTGAACTACTACAAAACCGATGCACTACCACTGGCCGATGAACAAATTACAGCGGCCAACCTAGGATACCGTTTGGGTAGTCTCGATTACGTTCAGTTTATCCAAAATATGGAATCGGCCATTAATACTCGTAAGGAATATTTATCTCGTCTGGCTGAGTATTACGAGATTAAGGAACAGTTAAAATACATAATAGGTCAATAGAAAATATAAATAATTATGAAAACGAAAATATTTTTAATGCTTATTGCTTTAGTAACACTCATGTCGTGTAATAGCAATAAAAAACAATCGCCTGAAACAGAAGGACATGCTGAACACGAAGAGTCGAAAGAGGTGGTTATATTAAACGAACGCCAACAGGAGGCTTTGGGAATTAAAATGGGGGTATTTGAAATGCGAAACCTTACCACACTCGTTAAAACAAATGGGCAGCTTGAAGTTCCACCAGCAGCCAGTGCTGATGTTACTGCCATAATTGGCGGAAATGTAAAAGAAATTAAAGTGTTTCACGGTGATAAAGTGAATAAAGGACAAGTGTTGGCTATTCTTGAACATCCTGATTACATTGCATTACAAGAAGATTTTGTTGAAACAGCTAGCAAACTTGAATTTCTGGAACAGGAGTTTAACCGCCAAAAAGAATTGTTCGACAATCAAGTTGGTGCAGGAAAGGACTTTCAGCAGGTTAAATCGGAGTACAGTACCATAAAAGCAAAATATGAAGGACTTAAGTCTAGGTTAGGGTTGCTGAATTTGTCTGCCGAAAACGTGAAAAAAGGTACAATTTCCAGTACCATTTCCATTCTATCTCCCATTAGTGGATATGTTAATGATGTGAACATCAAGCTGGGAACTTACGTTGATGCAAAAGACCAACTTTTCAATATTACGGACAACAAGGAGATTCATGCGGATTTTATGGTATATGAAAATGATGTTCACTTGCTGAAAGAAGGCCAGAAAGTTGATTTTAGCGTCGCAAACCAACCGGGAGAGGAACTCACGGCGACTATTTTTGCTATCGGTAAAGAATTTGAGCCCAACACACGAGCTGTACACATTCACGCCAAATTGGATAAAAATCAGGAGAATCTAATTCCTGGAATGTATGTTTCGGGGCACATACACACCGACCAAAACTACGTACAGTCACTTCCCAATGACGCAGTTGTTACTGAGGGGACGAAATCATATATCTTTGTTTTGGATGAAACCGTTACTGGCGAAGAACATGAAGAAGCAGGTCATGGTACATCCTCAAACCACATCGAACATGAAGCTGATAAAGAACACAATCATACTGCTGAAACTGACGGGCATAGCCTAGCATTCAAAATGATTGAGGTAGTTACAGGAGCGCAGGAAGGTAATTATACCGAGATTAAACTCCTGAATCCACTACCTGAAAATTCCAAAGTTGTTCTCAATGCAGCATATTATTTACTGGCTGATATGAACAAGGAAGAAACAGAACATGAACACTAAAACGATTGAATTATGAAAGAAATAAAAGCCTTTATTCGTCCCAATAAAGTGAACGAAATTGTCCATCATTTAAAAGAAGCTGGTTTTGAGAATATGACGATTTCGTCTGCCGAAGGAACCGGAAAGCTGCAGGATGAAAAAGCTTTTGTATCGCAAAAGTTTTCCATCACCGACAGCGAGGTAGCTAAAATTGAACTGGTTGTCAATAAGAATGATGTCGCACTTGTAGTACAAATTATTTCAGAATGTGGTAAAACCATAAATCCCGGCGACGGCTTAATCTATGTATCCGATGTAAATCTGGTTTACAGGGTAAAAGATGGTTTAAAAAACAGCGGGAAGTAAACAGAAATGTGGCAGCTTCAGGGTTGCCACATTTTTCCAATTTGTAAACAGTTCGGTATATATACTAAATTTATATCGGTAAATAATTAAGGATTTATGACACATGAACATACACATCATCATCAGACTTCCGGCATTTCGCACAGTAAATCCTTTGCGTTAGGAATAGGGTTAAATGTTGTATTTGTTGTAGTTGAAATTTTTTACGGGTTAATTGCCAATTCATCGGCATTACTGGCTGATGCCGGTCACAACGCAAGCGATGTTCTGGGGCTTGTATTTGCTTGGACAGCAGCATGGCTGGCAACCATTAAACCCAAAGGGAAATATACCTATGGATTACGTAAAACAACCATCTTGGTTTCCATATTAAATGCGTTGCTTTTATTCGGAGCTGTTGTGTTAATAGGCTGGGATGCTATTGGGAAATTTAAGACCCCTGAGCCAGTGGCTGGTACGCAGGTCATAATTGTAGCAGCCATAGGTGTCATAATTAATACTGCAACCGCACTTCTTTTTATGAAAGGTCAGAAAGACGACCTGAACATTAAAGGTGCTTTCCTGCACATGGCTGCAGATGCCGGTGTTTCACTTGGCGTTGTAGTTGCCGGTTTGTTAATTAATCTTACCGGTTTGCAATGGATTGACCCTGTCACCAGTTTTGTAATTATTGTTGTTATTTTATGGGGAACTTGGAATTTATTTAGTGATTCTTTAAAATTGGCGCTTGATGCAGTCCCCAAACACATTAAAATAGAAGTTGTCCGGGGGTTTCTAGAAAGTCAGGAGGGAGTGACAAACGTCCACGACCTACACATTTGGGCCATGAGTACCACAAAGGTAGCACTGACAGCCCACTTGGTAATGCCTGATGTTGTTGGTGACAATTTTATTAATAATATACAACATCAGCTAGAACATGATTATGGCATTAATCATACAACGCTTCAAATCGAAAATAAAAGCATAGAAGAAGATTGTGAAATAGATTGCTAAATCTGATATATTCTTATGATCCGGTTAAATGCCCATCATACAAAATAATGAAAGTTGTTCCTAAATTTTTGACAAAATGGAAATGTAACTTTGTTCTGACAAAAGTTTTTTCTTTATATTTAACAAAGCGTTGAAAACGTTTATACAAAAAGAAATATTACAAGAATTAAATGATTTATCTGTAGAAGATGAAGATTCTAGACTTCAAATGATTCAATCGCTGATACCAAAGAGTGGTCCGAATATTTATATACAAACACCCTTTTACTGCGATTATGGTTATAATATAGAATTGGGTGACAACGTGTTTTTTAATTTCAACTGCACTGTTTTAGATATTGCAAAAGTCAAAATAGGAGACAGAGTCTTAATAGGTCCAAACACACAGATTTATACGGTTATGCATCCAATCAACCATATTGAAAGGTCATCCTGAACAGAATAAGGTGTTTGGTGATTTTTACATGGATATTACTACAGGAATTTCAATTGTCAATAGTTTTACGATTCAGGATAGAGAATTGAATGAAGAATTAAAAATCAAAAGTAAGAACCGTTATTTTTTTAGTATAGGACTGGTTTTATTGAAATAAATTAATAATGCGTATGTTAGGATTAGATAAAATCAAACTTTGACAAATGGAGAGGATTTTCCTAAAGAATAAATAGAAATATAGAAACTCCTTATCGAAAAAAAATCGATAAGGAGGATTTGTTCAATGTTGTTTTTTCTTTGTTTGTAATTTAGACATACTCAAATCTTTATATACAAATTAGAATCCATAATAACAGTTGTAATTACACTTTATTAAATGCTGTTAAATATTTAGCCACTTCTTTTTTTGTTTCATCCTCAAAACTATCAAGATAAAGCTCAGTCGTGCGGAGATTATTATGTCCTAGACTTTCACCAATAAACTCTGTTGATACACCAGAACGTTTTAAAACTGTGGAAAAGCTATGCCTAGCCGTATAAGTGGTTACTGTTTTTTCAATTCCAACCTCAGTTGCAATTTTCTTCATATGGTCGTTTGTTCTTTTAATAAGCCTGTCTAAACAACGTCTTACCTGTTTTTCATTCATTTCTTCATCGATGAAACGGAATATGTAATTTTCCGGAATCCGGTTTTTATTACCCCATTTGTCAATTATTCGTTTTAAATCATCAGTAACAGCAACACTTATAGGTTTTGAATTTTTACAGGTCTTCCTTGTTTTCCTTCTAATAAAAGTTATAAACTCATCATCCATGTTTTTATATTTTAGCCTGATAATATCATTCATATTAGCTCCATTTAAAAGATAACTGAATAACCACAAATCTCTAGCTTCTTCACGATAGGAATATGGTTCACATTCGTAGTTGTATATCTTTTCAATTTCAGTCATTTTCAAAGCCCTTTTTAAGTTTTGACTGGAAGGTAGTTTATAACCACCTTCACCAAAAGGATAGAAGTCTTTTGATACAGCACCTTCCCGTTGGGCAAGTTTGAAGATTGTTCTGGTTGAAGCCATATAAGTATTAATGGATGACATAGAAAGACCTTGGCCAACCATCCATTGCTCATATTTTTCTAATTCATGCACAGTCAGTTCTCTAAAATCAATTTGATTACTACCAAAATATCTTTTCAGTGTTCTCATCGCTGTAGTAAACTGTTGCCAACTACACCACTGGTCATTATCCTCAAACTCTTTGATGCGTCTTTCGAAATAATAGAGGATGTTAGAAAGGTCACCACCTGCAATTCCAAATTTAGTTTTGAATTGCCTGAATGAGAATGTTTCCATTGAAGAAATAATCTTATTGGCTTTATCTTCGATTAAAGAAAACTCAAGTTTAATATCTTTGAGAACACCTCTTGGTTTTGGAGCTAAAACCTTATCGAATTCGTCCGGAGTAAATTCATAAACGCGTTCCTTATTATCGATACTGTAATACATTTGTTTCCGGTTGAATGTAACTCTGAGTTTAGCCGGATGTTTACCATTCTTTTTTGTCTGACCCTTATATAAAATTATGCATGTTGTAACTTTTGCTCCCATACCAATCGTTTTTCGTTTTTTTACTATATTGTACTTCCCAATATTTTCAGGGTATTAATTCTATTTTGCTTCATATACTTTCTCATATACAAATGCATGTCAAATATAGAATAATTGAGTAATAAAACGAAATTGAAAACTTTGTAAAAAGCTGAATACGAATCATTAAGCAGTAAAAGGAAATAAAAAGAAATAGATGTACAATGTATAAAAAAAATGGGCGAGATAGTAGTAAATTCAGGGGCTGTAGCCCGCTTTAAATTTTCACGGTTTGATAAGTTTTAAGCCCGAAATCGCCTACATTGCATATACTTACCATTGGCAATAATTAAACAAACCTAAAAAACTCATGAAACTTTTATGAAAAAACAATTAACAATAATAATAGTATTATTCTCGTCGACATTGTTATTTGGACAATCAGGATTATCGAAAAAAGATAAGTTAACGGACTTTAAATTCTTGTATAAAACACTAAAGAATAATTATCCATTTTTTGAAGCCGAAAAACGAATGAATGGTTTCAGTTGGTTAGACAAAAAAGAAGAATACAAAAAGAGATTAGTAGCAACAAATTGCGATAGCCTGTATTATATAGAATTAAAAAATATTATGGAAGAAATGAAAAGTGGTCATACGGACTTTCTTCCAACAGTTTATAAAGATTATTTCTTGAATGGTTATAAAAAAATGGACTCCATTCGTTATAACCCATGGATTAAAGAACTTGAAAAGGCAGACGATAAAGCAAGTTATTGGTCAAACATAATTCAAAATACATCAGGAAATAAAAAATCAAACAGTCAACAAATAGGTGACTACGTTAATTACTCAGATTCAATCATAAACAATCAAATAGCTCTAATAAACATTAAGTTATTTGATTACAATAAAATAAAAGAGGATTCACTAAAAATAGATGCATTTTTAAAAGAAGTGTCAGAGAAAAATATTTCAAAACTAATTATTAATATTCAAGGAAACGGTGGCGGTTCAATGAAATATTGGAAAGAGAATATTGTTGCACGCCTAACGCAGGACACAATAATAAATTATACATATCCAACGATTAGAAAAGGTAACCTAAATCAATCTTTCTACCCAGATTTTTTTGAAAGTGCCGAAGTGTTAACCAAGGATTATAATGACAAATTCATAAATACACCTGTTGAAGCATTGGAAAATAAATATTACATAAAGACTTGGAAACATAAAATTTCACCAATTAATCCAATCTCATTTAAAGGTGATATTTATCTTTTAGTAGATCATGATGTATTTTCTTCATCAGAAGCATTTGCTCAGTTCTGTAAAACAAGTCATTGGGCAAAAGTTGTAGGACAAAGAACGGGTGGGGATGGTATAGGTGCAGATCCAGCTATTGTAATGCTACCAAAAAGTGGACTATTACTTCGTTATCCAGTGATTGGAGGGCTAAATTATGATGGTAGTTTTAATTATGAAGAAAAAACAATGCCAGACCTTGTTGTTGAAGCTGAAACGACAACTGAGAGACTAAATAAGTTAGTGGAACTAATTATAAAAAATTAATAACTATTACCAATCGAGTAGCCAGCCGCTAGCCCAGAAGCATATCGGAGAACCTCTTACACCATGGGACAAATACTGTTGGTTTTATGAAACAGGTTACTGTTCATTTAGTCATACATGGAGGATATGCTGATGTACCCACATTTATAGAGACGGTCCATCGTTATAATGGTTCATAAAATCTTACTATGGTTAAAGTGTAAATAAAACTTGGCTCTGTGGAAATTTGATAGTTCGGTTGGCTCATCCTCCTACCCCTTCATCCAGCAGGATAGTACCCCAAATACTTAAAAGAAATGCACTATTGATAACGCAATTTGTATTTTTAAACCTTTTCAAGAACTTCAGAAGTGGGCTTACTGCTGCTCATGTAGGGCACACAAAAAAAAACGTAGGTCAGTTGGCGGAAAGCACTAAATTTGAACACTGTGACAAATAATAAAAAATATCTCGGTTTGATATTTTGGAGCTTTGAAACGCCAAACGCCCCATATTATAAACATTAAACAATTACAAATGAGAATTATATCAACAATTAGTTTAGTCTTTATATTAATTTGTAATTCATGTGGTAACTTTTACGGTGACTTAGATTTAGGAGCCAATTTCTATTATCAGACGGAACCTTCTTTTAATAACATAATTTTTCCAGACAATATTGAAAAACCAAATTCTATTGGATCATTAGTTATACGAAATATTGAATTATTAGGATTTAATAAAGACTATATTCTAGCAACATCAATTAGAAAAGATACAATAACTTATTGGATTATTGATAAGAATTTAGAATCATCTAGATTAGGATATGACCAGCATTCAAATCTTAAACTATCTAATGTTATAAAGCTTGACTCAACTGATTTCTATAAGTTTAATTCTAAACAAAATATAAACCTTAGACCTAAGTTATATTATCAAAAACAAGCTGGTTGGAAACAATAAAAACAATCATCAAAAAGATGAAAATAAAGCATACCTCAACTACAACCTTACTACTGTAGTTGTACCTCAAACAGTTGACTCAAAAACAGGTCTCATGCGATTTGACTTCATCCAGCAAACATTATGACCAATATTAAACGAGATAAAACACTAACAAAAAACTAATCATGATAGCATTTTTACATACATCAAAAATTCATATAGAAAGATTTGAAAACCTTGTTAGACAGTTTGACAAGAATTCAATAACAAAACACTTTGTATATGAAGAATTATTAGAAAATGCTTTAAAAATTGGAAAACCAGATTCTTTTTCTTTCGTAAATGTGGTTGAGAAAATAAGGAAGTACAATCCAGATTTAATCATTTGTACTTGTTCAACTTATGGGGAGTTGTCTGAAGCCAATAACATAGAAAGAATTGATAAACCAATAGCTCAGTACTTAGTTAAAAATTACAACAGAATAGGATTAGTATATGCTGCAGATTCAACAAAAAACGTGAGTAAGAATTTGATAAACAAGTTAGCTGTTGAACAAAATAGAAATATAGAAATTGTAAATTGCGATTGCACTTCAGAATGGATTCATTTCGAGAACAAAGACATTAAAAAATATGAAATGGGAATTGCTGAGAAAATAAGACATATAGCACCCAAAGTTGATGTAATATTTTTGGCTCAAGCGTCAATGGAGGGAGCAAAAAAATATCTGACTGATATTGAAAAAAATATTTTCTCTAGCCCTGAATTTGGAATTAAAGAATTAATGAAGAAAACATAGAACTATATTCTGACATAAGAGAATCTGCTGCAAAATTTTATCGACATCAATTAACAAAAAAAATAATCCAATAGGGCCCAAATACATCGCATGTATCAACTTTTACCTTCAGCATACATTTGGATTCTTACAAAATCAACAAGAAAATAATATCCAATTCGGTATTTACAAATGAAGATTACTATATATAATTACATAAGAAAAAACAAAAAGGATTTTATTGTTTTGACCATTATTATTTCACTTTTTATTATTGGTTCAATTATACAATCATTTATCAAAGAGTCGGATAAGAATTTTATAATAAAAAATTATGCTGTAACTGTAGGTACTTTTGAAAGCTTTAAAATAGTTGGAGCTGATAATAACCCATATCTTACGTATAAATATAATGTAGAAGGAAAAGTCTATTATAGAACAATATGGCCTAAAAAGAATCCTTATTATTGTGAAGAGAATGATTGCCAGGGAAAAGCCTGGTTTGTTATCTATTCAAAAGAGAAACCTGAAAAATCATTAGTAGATTTTTCTAGTGCATATTCTTCTGATGTATTAGATATATTTGATTTTTCGAATTTCGAATGAAAGTAATTAACCTTTGCTAAGGATTACTCATCCGCAAAGATTTTAAACATATAGAATAACACAAATGACGCAAGAAATATATCAGAAAGCCATAAAGTTTGCCGGTGAAAAACATCAAAATCAAAAAGTACCCGGAACTAGTGCAAACTACTTATTGCACATCTCAAATGTTGCAATGGAAATATTTTTGGCTTACATAGAAAATGCCAATTTCAACATTAATTATGCCATTCAATTGGCACTGCTTCATGATACACTGGAGGATACCGACACTCAATTTTCAGAGTTAGCAGATATATTTGGAGAAAAAGTTGCCGTTGGAGTTCAAGCTCTTACAAAAGATGAAAACCTGACTTCTAAGCAAGAAAAAATGATTGATAGTTTAAACCGAATCAACAAATTAGAAAAAGAAGTTGGAATGGTGAAATTAGCAGACAGAATTACTAATTTGCAAGAGCCTCCAAAACATTGGACTAAAGACAAAATACATAACTATTTAAATGAGGCAGAACTAATTAACGCAACACTAAACAACAAGAATAAACATCTGAACAATAGATTAGAAGCAAAAATAGCTGAATACAAAAAATATACTGAATAAATGACTGGATTAATTAATATTACATCATATACATTGCTCCCTTGTATTTGTGGCTTTGTTATTATTGGTGTTGGATACTTAAAATTATGGAAATTACGGAAAGCTGAATATCCTGAAATTGTAGGAATTTATGGAATCTGGCTAATGGGAGTCATTTCATTTCTACTAGGAATCTTTGGACAAATCATGAGTATGATTAATACATTTGATATCATTTCACAAGCTGGAGATATATCTGCATCCATAGTAGCAGAAGGAATAAAGAGATCGTACCAATCAACAGTTATAGGATTGGTTGTTCTAATCATTTCGTTAATAATTTGGGGAATACTAAAAGGAACAAAACAAAAAAGAATTATCACCAGAAAGATTGAATTAAACGAATTATAAAAGAAACACTATTAGAAATATAACCACAAAACAAGATCTATTCTAATGGTTTCGCCCTAGGTTAATCAGGTAATCATTAACATCTAAAATATCATGACCAGACAAAGTAATGATACAGACTTTCTATCTTCACTAAAATTTGAACCATTAACCAAAGAAAACTGGAACAAATTTGTTGAGTTATTCGGAGCAAAAGGTGCCTGCGGTAATTGTTGGTGTATGTTTTACAGATTAAGTAAAACAAATTTTGAAGAGGGTAAATTTAACGATGGAAACAAAGATGCAATGAAACAGCTGGTTATGGATAATAAACCAACAGGATTACTTGGTTTTTACGAAGAAATACCCATTGCATGGTGTGCCTTTGCTCCAAGAGAGGATTTTCCAAAGCTTCAAAGATCCAGAGTTCATAAACCCATTGACAACAAAAAAGTATGGTCAGTTCCCTGCACATTCATAGCTAAGGATTTCAGACGACAAGGTGTTTCTGTTGAGCTATTGAAAGGGCTTATTAGATATGCAAAATCTCAAGGAATAAAAATCATTGAAGCCTACCCTACCATTCCTACGCAAGAAAAGCTGCCTGATGCCTTTGCATGGATTGGATTGTTTAAGTCTTTTGAAAGAGCCGGATTTGAAATTGTGGATCGTACATCAAAAAATCGACCTATGGTTCGTTATTATATTGATAGTTCACTTAAATAAACAATCTTTGGGATTCTACTGCATGACCATTAATAATGATATACTAGAAAATTAATTAATAAAAGATTATGAAAAATACATTCATTGCAATTATTTGTCTATTTCTATATTCATGTTCCCATCAAAAAGAACAAACTGTTAAAATTGAGATGAAAACAGAGTATGGCTCCATAATATCAGAACTCTATCCTGATAAAGCGCCAATTACCTGTGAAAACTTTATTAAGTATATCAAAGAAAGTAAGTTTGATAGTATAAAATTTTATCGGGTGGTAAGAATGGATAATCAACCTAACAACAAAGTAAAAATTGAAGTTATTCAGGGTGGATTGGGGGATTATATGCTAGATTCTAAATATCCTTCGATAAAACATGAAACCACAAAAGAGACTGGGATATTGCATAAAGATGGCGTTATTTCGATGGCTCGATTAGAACCTGGATCTGCTGACACAGAATTCTTCATATGTATTGGCGATCAGCCTGAGTTAGATTTCGGAGGTCATAGAAATCCTGATGGTCAAGGTTTTGCCGCATTTGGAAAAGTAGTTAAGGGAATGGATGTTGTAAAAAAAATCCAGGGCCTTGAAGATCAGGCTCAAGGACTTTTACACAAAGTAAATATTACTTCAATTAAAATTTTAGAATAATTTAATAACTAGCAAAGCATGACATAAAAGTTGAATGGACCCAGCAATAGAATTGAGTGACATAGTTCATTTAAACTTTTTTTAGGAGTCAACAGTTTAATTAGAAATTGTTCATAAACTACTCTATGAAAGTTAACACAAACACATGGAATAAAATACGCTATACTTTTTATACACCTGTGTATGATTTGATAGCAAGGTATTTTAAACATTCTAGGAAGAGGTCTATTCAGTCTTTAAATATAAAACCCGGTAACAAAGTATTGATTGTAGGAGCAGGTACAGGATTAGATTTAGAATTTTTACCTCACGACTGTGAAATAACAGCCACCGACATAACTCCTTCTATGATTGCCAGCATTAAAAAGCGTAATAAAAGGTTGAAGAAAAATGTGAATGCAATAGTTATGGACGGGCAATCATTAAGATTTCAGGATAACTCATTTGATTTCGTTATTTTGCATTTGATTCTTGCAGTAATCCCAGATCCTTACAGTTGTATTAAGGAATCTGAAAGAGTATTAAAAAATGGGGGACATATAGCCGTTTTTGATAAGTTTATTCCCAGGAATAAGAAGGTATCACCTATACGGCGTTTTATTAATCTATTTGCCAATATTCTGGCTACCAATATTACAAGAGATTTAGATATGATCGTTAATAAAACCGGATTAAAAATACTATCAGATATTGAAGCTGATTTTAATGGCAACTTTAGGTTAGCTAAACTTTTAACTTTAGGTTAGCTAAACTTTTAAAACAATAGTAATCAATCATCAGTATATGGCACAAAGACATTATAATAATTATTATTAACCACTGTGCCTTAACCAAATTAATCTTAAAAATATGAGAACTTATTTTACAGTCATTTTATTTTTTGCTTTAACGCAGATTTCATTCGGCCAAGAAGTAAAATCCACAGACAAAGCTTCGGTCACACTAGATCTACAAATAGAAAAAGTAACTTCTGATCCATATTATTTGCTACTTATTGAAAACGCTGAGAATATAAATATCAATAAGTCTGACCTTAAGAAACTAAATGAAAAATGGGTTTCTAATATTGATATTTGGACAACAGATGAAAAGAAAAAGGAATATGGATATAATGGGAAAAGTGCTTTGGTTTTAATAACCTTAAAGAAAAAACGGATTGACGATTACCTGGAAATAATAGGTAAAATAAAAAGGTAGTTCTAACAATATCTCAAAGCAACATCTAAATTCTTGTTGATAACAAACAAACTACTCAAAAACACTTTCATCTTTAATTTAAACTAAAGCAAACATGGAAAACAAAGAAAAAAAAGCAGAAATAATATCAGAGAATAAAGAGTATACTGCTGTAAATATTGGCAGTATTGCAGACATAAAAAATCATTCATTAATTCATCCGATTTCAGGACGAGAAGTGAAAGGTAAAGTATTTTTAAAAGAACTTACAAAGGCTTCTGGTTCAGAAATATCTTTTACAAGTATACCACCAAAATCTGAGTTGGGATATTTTCATATTCACAATAAAGATGAAGAAACATACATCATTATTAAAGGGAAAGGATATTATCAGGTTAACACAGATTGTTTTCCGATTGAGGAAGGTAGTGTAATAAGAGTAGCACCTGAGGGAGTAAGAAGTTTATGCAATACTTCTGAAGAAGACATGGTTTATATTTGTGTTCAGTCAAAACAAAACTCACTGGAAGAACATACTACTGAGGATGGAAGCAGGTTAGAATACGAGTCTTTATTGAAAGGCAAATTATAACTTATATCTAAGCTGTCCTAAAACATTTTTGTTAACTGGTGCTTCGCCCAGACCAGACTTCATTTTTTGTCTTACCACAAAAAACAGAAGCAAAAAAAGGCAAGGCTGCACCCACTTCTCTCAAAAAACTACGATTATTTGACTGAAATCGCTTAAACTCGCTGCGCTTCAAACAAAAACGATTTTTAATCGTCAAATCATTCTTGTTTTTTGGTTCACTGGCTGAGGCCAATCAAGAACTAGCTATAGATTAGGAAGCTTTTCAGATACTTAATCATAAGATATCTATATGCTTAAAATTTGATAATAAAAAGCCGGTTTTATCGATGACAAAACCGGCTTAAACAAAATTCAAATAAATATACTTATCACTATCGTTGCTTAATCCTAATTACAGAAAACGAATAAGGATCAAGTTCTAATTTCAGTTCTTTACCAGATAATTTAATTTCCTTATCAACAGGAGTAATATTATCAGGCTTTTCAATTGTATTAATAATTTCAAGGTCTGAACTTCCGATTACAGTCATTTTTCCTTTTGACATGAACTTTTTAGCTGATTTTAAAGCAAAGGTTGCACTTTTAGCATCCTTGTTATTATTTACCACTTTAATAATCAACTCATTTGTATTAGCATCCCACACTGAAGAAGCAAATAATCCATCCTGACCTGTTACTGCTTTACCTTCTAAAGTTGTTAACAATAAGTCAGTACCTCCATTATTTCCATACAATTGCTGCACATAATAGTTTGGTGTAGCAAATGAGTTTAAGTTATCAAACCATATTAAATCCGGACGCCATTGCCATCCATCCACATGAGCAAAAAGAGGTGCGTAAGAACACATATAAACTACATCAGCATTACGTTCCAATCCTGTCATGAATGCAGCTTCAGATAAGGCGCATTGCCAGTTATTTGTGTTATCGGGACTACATACCTCCACACTTTGAGCAGCATACTCACCAGCAAAGATCTTATACGAAGATCTATCATAGTTATCGTAACGTGTTGCATTATCAAAAAACCACTGTGGTGCTCTGTAATAATGCTCATCAACTATTGGGGCTTTATATTTAACCTTCAGTTCTCCCTGGGCATATTTAAAAAACGGATCATCAGGGAATGGACCTGTTGTTGATACAATATTGATATCAGGACATTTTTCCTGAATGGCTTTTTCAAACACTGCATAACGCTCAAAATACTGAGGTCCCCATTGTTCATTTCCAACGCCAATATATTTTAAATTAAATGGTTCAGGATGGCCCATTTCAGCTCTTAATTTACCCCATTTGGTATCTGTTGATCCATTAGCAAACTCAATTAAATCCAAAGCATCCTGAACATAAGGTTCCAGTTCATTTACAGGAACCATTTCAGCCGTATTAAACTGGCATGACATACCGCAATTTAAAATAGGAAGTGGCTCCGCTCCAATATCCTCTGACAATAGAAAATACTCATAAAAACCCAATCCAAATGATTGATAATAATCAGGTGCAGGACGATGTGAGAACTGTGTATTCCACCTGTTTACAATCAAGGTTCTGTCTTCAACATTACCCACTGTTTTTTTCCATTGGTAACGGTTTTCCAGATCATAACCTTCTACAATACAACCACCAGGAAAACGGAAGAACCCAGGATTAAGATCAGCCAGTTTTTGCACCAGATCAGCACGTAATCCGCCCTTTCTGTGCTTCCATGTATCATCAGGGAAAAGAGAAACCATATCAAAATTGACCATTCCTTTACCTTCAAAAACCAATTTCAACTTAGCTTTTGGGTCTGTTTTAGAACAAACAAAGCTAGTTTCATATTTCTTCCAATCTGTTCCTTCAATATTTACAGTTGTTGAACCAATTACTGCATCCGTTGAATCCAGAAGAGAAACTTTCAACGTAATATTCGATTGATCAACCAATGAAGCTAACATTGAAAAATGATAAGTATTATTTTCTTTTACCCCCATTCCTCTGAATCCTTCATTCACCATAAACAAACTCGACTTATTATCATTAAGTTCAATTCTGGCATATCTTGGGTTTTGGGCAAATTCAGAGCCCCTGTTTATTACTGAAAAATGAAATGCATCCGGAACAGTTTTCTCAATATCCCAACCCATTTGAGGTTTATCAAATTCAAAAGAACGGTTTTTAACCATTTCTGCATACAAACCACCATCGGCAGCAAAATTGATATCCTCGAAAAATATTCCCCACATAGTAGGTTGTATTTTTGTAGTAGGTTTATCAACATCAATTTGTATGGATTGACTGTAGATTTTAAAAGTTGTTGCAATGAAAAACAACAAAACACCCGCTGTAATTCTTACTTTGTGTTTCACGCTGATTTAGTTTTATAAAATTTCACCATATATTTTCTCTTCACAAGACTGATTATCCTATTTCATTTTTAACGAAATATTTTCAGGCATCATGAAATTACAATAATGAGTTGAAATAAAATAAAGCGGATATAAGTATTACAGAATTGTACGCTTAAAATCAACAATAATCCTCTTTTGAGGGGACACAGCACCATCAATAATATAAGGATAATAGGTAATAAGAGAAAAGTAAGACTTGAAGCTAATAACCCAAAAGTATAGTGAAAAGAACGAAGAGAAAGATCCAATAAAAAGGCAAATCTATTTTTTAAAGTCCTCGTACTATCTGTTGGTTAAGGAATAAAAAGACTTGATTCAAGGTGAAAAATCAAGCACTACCAATATATAATCATTTGTCAGACCTAAAGATACATTGATCAATACCTAGTAGTATCCTTTGGTCTAACGAATTATCATATTATTGCTTATAATGAAAGAAAGCAATGTTTTTATTTAATCGCTGTGCCTGTTGTGATAAATCATGTGCACTTTCAGCAAGACTATCACTCGATTGAGAGTTTTTCTGAGTTACACTATTGAGTTGCTGTATTGCATTATTGATTTGTTCCACTCCTGTTTTTTGCTCAAAACTGGCAGCTGTAATTTCATCTACTAACAATGATGTCTTTTCAATTTTAGGAACAGTATTCATTAGCAAACTACCTGTTTCTTCTACCATTTTATGTGAAGACTGAGACATTGAAATCATTTCAGTTGCAGCCATTGAACTTCTTTCTGCCAACTTTCTCACTTCTTGCGCCACTACTGTAAAACCTTTTCCCATATTACCAGCTCTTGCAGCCTCAACAGATGCATTTAAAGCCAAAATATTGGTTTGTGCAGCAATTTCATTTATAATTGATATCTTATCGCTAATTTGTTTGGAAACCTCAAAGGCCTTTTCTCCAATCTCAGAAACAACATAAATCTGCTGCTTGGCATCCAAAGAGGCATCTTTGGTTAAATCTGCATTATGACTATTGTTTTCAATATTAGAGGTTATTTCCTCAATGGTAACAGAAACCTCCTCCAATGAACTTGCCTGAACACTTGCAGCCTCAGATAATTGCTCTGCAGTAATACTTACCTGATTACTGGCAATAGCCAGAGACTTGGCATCTTCGGTTATGGAAACAATAATTGATCTTAATTTTGATACCAGGTTGGCAATTGAATTTGTTAAAACTCCTAATTCATGTTTTTTATCTGAAGTTTCAATTTCAACATCTAAGTTTCCTTCAGATAAGCTCTTTAATTTAACAATTGCTCCTTCTAAAGGAGTCTTTAACATTTTGTTGATATAAATAAAAACAAATGTTCCAATAATAACATTTAACGGAGTAACTATGTAATTAAAAACACCACCTAACTTTAATTCAATAGTTTTTGAAAGAGCCACAAAAATAGTAAACGAAACTGTTATAAAACTAAACTGAAACATTACAGACTTCTTAAAAATCAGTCTTAAAATCAAAGCTGCTATGGGTATAGTTACAAGGGTTTTTAATAATTCAACGATAAGATTGTTCATTTTCACAAATTTAAATATTAGTCATTACACTTTTATTAAAGCACAAGACATGTACATTGTTATTACAATTAATCTAAATCCAACATAAAATTTCGGATTCAGATTATAAGTAATATCAACATTACAAATACAAGTACTTTTTTACCTTAATTGTGCGCCATTGAGCCAGTAATACGGAGAAAAGAAAATACGGTTATAAAAATAAAGTAGAAAACTCTAAACAATTGTTAAATCTGAATCACAAAAAATCCAGATTAATCAGCTAATAAATACAACTTTAGAAGATCATATAAAAAAGATGATAGTATACTCATAAAAATACCTGTAAAAAAAGTAATTATAATAGAAATAAGAGGGTTCTGTTTTACAAAATCCATTAATTTAATATAAACTGCCTTTTTTATTTTTCTGATTTCTTTTTCTGCTCTGTCGATAATATATTTTGGCACTTTTTCCTGAACCTTGCCATCCAGCTTACTTTTACAATCAGGACAGATATGTGGTTTATCTAATGAATATATTAACTCTGATTTATTACTATTAAAATCAAAAATACATCCCCTTGTATCGTCATGGGTAAAGTTTGTTTTTTCACTCATTAAAGGAATACGATTTCCATACATGAGATAAACAAATAAATACCGGTAAACATTCCGGATGATATAATTTTCAAAATCTATATTCTCTTTTCGAAGAATATCAGATACTTCTTTTAAGGTAATTACAATTCTATTATGACTTAACCTTCTTGCATAATAGCCTTCTTGCAATGGAACATTGGTAATGGTTAATAAAAAATCAAAATCAGGTTCTACTGGCAATTCTTTTTCTAAAGTCTGATCTGAATATCCTCGTAAATCAATATCTGAATCCATCTGAAAAGTATACTGTTCAACTTTAGAGTTAATCTCAAAAAGATCAGATTTCCATGAAGTAATTCTTCTATGACTTACGGGAAATGGAACATATCCCAGCTGTGCGATCTTGATTTTTATTTTTTTCATTATCTGCTAAAACAGGTAAAACTTTACAACATGATTGAAGTATGTAAATATACAATATTGTTATTGAGAACAATAATATCTGAAAAAGCTACATTCTTTTATGATACGATCAAAGAACCTGGTATCCTGATAACCTTCTTTTAACTCTTTAAAGCTCTGTTTATAATCGATAATTTCGTCCCTTAAATTTCCATCATATCCCCAATATGCAAAATCATCCTTGTGATTATACAAGTTATTCAATTCACATTTAGCCATCATATATAAACAACGTGCATTTAATTCTTTATCTGTAGATAAATTAATGGTATTGCGATAATATTGATATGCTTTATTGGCCAATGGATAGTAGGTTCTTTTGCTATAACTCACATTACATAAATTATAGCCAACACCATCTTCCATCTTTTTATTTCTTTCCTCAATTTGTTTATCAGACCAGGCAAAATAATAAGAATTACAGCAGTTTGATTTATCCTGAAGAACCCCTCTGTAATAACCAGTATTAGATACATTGAAATAGTAATTACCTAATAAGTAATTTGCCAACTTCCTTTTCCAGGTTTTTTCATCATGACTTAAGGAATCCAGTTTTAACAATGTAACAGATAAGTCTTTCTTAGTAAGTTGAGGTTTTATAAACGAAAACACAGATGCTAAGTACACCGAATCTTCCATCAGTACATCTTCACAATCAAAGCATTCCACAATATTATTACTAAATACTTTTGCTGGGATCACTCGTCCTATTCCTGTATCTGTAGAATAATCTTTACTGGATTTAAAGTGTACCAACGCTGTTTGCGGATCAGCCTCGTTTAAATAATACATGCCCAAATGATACTCTATAAACTCAATGGGTTCCATTAAAGCTGTCTGTCCCTTAATGTTTTGCTCAAACAGATATTTTTCAAGACCGGATTTTTGTGGCTGAAGAATAAACTCTTTTAATTGCAGCAGTAATGCTAAAGATCCCATATTTTCCACTTCAAGAATACTATTATGAACCAGAAAGCTTTGAGCTAATTTACCCTGATGGTACAAAAGGTGACCAACATATTCCTTTAAAAGGTCCTTATTATCTTCTGTCAAATTACTTTTTGATAACAAGATAGCAAGGTCTTCCTCCTGCTCAATACCCATATTATCCCACGCAAAAACCTTGTAAACGGATCTCAACTGATCACCTAATGATGCATAAGTTGTATAGGATTTTATTTCGTTTAATTTAAGATTAGCATTACTAAAATCCCCTTTCAGAAAACTTAAATAAGAGGAGCACAAGATCCAGAAATCCTTGCGTTCTGGTTTTGAAACTTTTTCCTGCTTAGCACTAATTTCCGACATTACCTTAATTTCATCCCAACATAAATTTTCCTCATCACCACAAAGTAAACGGTCGGTAGTCATACCTATCCTACGAGGAAAAACATCATCTTCTATATCGTACAAATCTCTTACAAACATCAATTCAAGTTTTTCATCCTGTGGGGCAACTTCAGCTATTTCCTGCAAATATTGCATTTGATCTGAATAGCTTCTGATGGATTTTAAGGTCAGATAAGTAGCGCGATCATCAGCATTAGAAAAATACTGTTTACCTTCAGCATCTCTGTCTGTACAAAACTTGTAACTGGTATAGGATGAAACTTTTCTATCATAACTTTTACTAAAAACCTGCAAAAACATATATGCGGCCTTGTTATAATCTTCCAGCGAAAAATAACATCCAGCTACCTGATCCTGCACATAATAATAGATTTCTGTTTTATTAAACTGATCTTTAATAAACTTATTAAAGAATTGTACGGCCTCCTGATATCTTTTTGAATAATGATAATTACGGATGACCTGGTATGCATATCTTAACTTCAACTGAGTATTGTTTGAAGCATTAAATCCATCCACACCCTGAGCAATCAATTCACTTAAATCAACCACCTCATCGTTTACCATATCATTGTACGACCATGATCTTTGTCTGCGACTATGATGTTGGTCGCTACATGTTCGTGCATATACCATATAATCATAAACAGCTTTATTGGCTCCCTCCTTTTTACCAGACCAAAGTTGTTCAAAAATTTCAGTTGTATCATTGGTTAAAGACAAAGTAATATTTTCCACTGTCCATCCGGGCAGTAGTTCCTGCCATAGCTCTACATTCTTACTTATTACAGGTTCTGAATGTTCGTAAGCCCAGCTACAAAATAATTCTTCTTTAAAGAATGCATCATAACCTTTAGACTGAATATAGCTTTGGTTAAACAAATGATAACTGTAACTATCATATGGATCCCATCCGCAAGCGTTGGATGTTACTTTAAAACCGAATAAAACAATAAGAATGATTACTACCCTTTTCATTTAGTATATGCTTATTTGATATGATTTATAACTGTTTGATGATTTCTTTAAAAGAAGGGCGATTTACAAAGGAAGAATCCAAATGATAAAATATCACTTCGCCCCGATTAATATTACTCTTCTTTATTTGATGGAAAGAATTGATAACCTCTTTTGGTTTTGATTCCTCCAATTTTATCTGATCATCAACTGACAAATAAAATCCCTTATACAAAGTATCTTTAACAACTTTGTATACATCTGAATTTATAGCTTCAAAATGTATCTTATCGTTTTTGAACAGCGTTGTATTAGTTCCTTTGATGAGTTTTATTTCGCCATTTTTGTTTTTTAATACTGTCTGTGAGAATAAAGGAAGGGCTATATCCAAAGGAATCGGATAATCGGTGTTTTGGTTAATATACTGACTAACTATACTATACGATAATATTGAATTAGAAGAAAAATCAGAAAGATCTCCTACATTATATAGCATTAAAACACCATTATCAACCGGAGGCAATCCTGTTTCTGATTTATATTTAACCTGATGAAGACGAATAGTGCAACTAACTTTATAGTGCTTCTTTAACAATAGTAATAACTCAAAAAAGTTATAACGGGTAGAAGCACTCCAATCACAATCAATTTGTAACTCATTATTTTTTTGTCCAAAATGATGCACACTTATTTCATCAACCAGAGATTGAATTTTAGCAGCTAATTTTTTCACATCAGCATTAAGAAGAACCTTATTAACAATAAAAACAACAGGCACAATTTCACAATCTTTATAAACAGAATCTACCTGAGTCAAAGGATAAACAGGATAAATACCATCATCCCAACGATCAATCGTGTTTACCTGAGCAACATCAAAATAATGCATGTATATCTTATGTACTTCCGAGGCTTTTAATCCTTCATCAGAAAAGACATTTTTTGCTTTTGATTTCCAATGGTAAAAGGAATATGAATTATCATCAGGTCTATTGCAAGATGAGAACAATACGATTACGAAAACAGATAATAAAAGCTGCTTAAATTTAAACTCAAAAGACATAAATTATATTCTAATTACGCTGCTTTATTAATTTGTTCAGAAACAAGCTCATTCAAATAATCAAGATCCTCCTGAGTAAAAACTGAACTATGTAGTTTTAATTTTCTATCCTTCCCTCCCTCACTATAACAGAAAGTTACTTTTCTTTCTCCGTTTTTTAAGATTTCTGTAAACTGATCAAGTTTAATAAACTTAGTTGGGGCTATAGGTCCAAGTTTTACTTCTATATGTTCATCATAAACTTTTATCGCATCTCTTTTCTTCTGAGCGAAATTAATTACAAACAATAAAATACCTAATCCCAGCAAGTGACCGGCATTTAAAAACACGCCAGCAATCCCTACTAAAATTATTACTCCACTTAATATTAATTGTTTACTAATATATTTATCACTAAATCTAATCGCTTTAATTGGTTCCATTTATTCTCGTTCTATTTATTATTATAAAATTCTTTTCTTTTTTCTTCATCAATAATTTTTCTGGCACCTAAGGCTCCAATCATCCCGATGGGAACCATAACTGCAGAAGACACCAGAAATATTTTCGCTCCTAACATCGTCTTCCCTGATTTAATAAGCAATATCCCTATTAAATTGAGTAATACAATTAAACCTGCTAAATAACCTATAATACTGTATTCCGGATCTGAAAGAAATATAAAACCCAATACAACATGTATTACAACTGCAAAAATTATTTGTTTATTAACCATATAATTATCTCTTTAAAAGCCATATACAAACATTATTTCTGTTTACAATTTGACTGCAACAAAACGCTTTTATACCTAAAGACAACTCTTTATGTACAATTTAAAATATTTAAAACGGGAGGAAAAGTGATTACAAATAAGGGTTATCAGGTAGCTGGTTAAAATGATTTAAAATACATCTGTAATTATAAACCGAACCAAATATAAAACAATAATTAGTGATATCACAAAAGATTTTCTGAATTTAGATTTATGACATGGATCATGCGCTATACCTCATCAATTACTTTTTACTTAAAATGAAAAAATCTGATAACAGAAACTTTTAATTCCATAATTATTCAACATCCTATATATTTGCTGGCATAAAAAAATAGTAATGACAAAAGATCAAAATTTCTCTAAACAATGGATGCTGATTAGCTTTGCCATTTTTATAATTACTGAAATCATTCTGGGTGGACTTGTCGGGCATCTTGTTGTAGGTAAATACATGTCAATTCACCTTCATTTTATGTTGCAAGGATTACTCAACTTAATAAGTTACTTTATTGGCGGATTCATTATTGGGCTAATATCTCCAGGAATTAGAATATATGAACCTGCAGTTGGTGCCTTTCTTTCTGTTGCAACAATGTTATTACTTACGTTATTTACTCCTTTTTCATTTTTACACTTTAGCTTAACTAAAGTACTAATAGGAGGAGGTATTGCTTTTTTACTGGCCTTAAGCGGAGCAAAAGCTGGTGAAAAATTAGCGGGCAACATGAACTAGAAAGGATATCCAAAAGCAATGTTAAATACTAAATTATCCTTTCTCCAGTTGGAGCTTCCAAAATTAATCTGATCCATTATCCAATAATCTCCATTTGTTGGATAGGGATTTCGCAATGGGAAAGCCACATCCAAACGAAGTACAAAAAAGGATGCATCCAGACGTAATCCAAATCCGGTTCCTACTGCAATTTGATTAGTAAAATCAGAGAATTTAAATTCTCCTCCTTCTAATTCTTCGTTTTGATGTAACAACCAAACATTACCAGCATCAACAAAAATGGCCCCTTTTAAATAACTAATTAAATCGAAACGGTATTCCAGATTTGTTTCCAGTTTAATGTCTCCGGCTTGTTCCAGACCTAATGTATTCTGTAAACTGTCGGGTGGTAAATAAGAGCCCGGACCAACAGATCTGGAAGGAAATGCTCTTAAACTACTGGCTCCACCGGTATAAAACTGCTTATTATAGGGCATAAACTCTGAATTTCCATAAGGAATAGCTAAACCTGCAGCAATGCGACCAACCAATTTACTCTTTGATGAAAAAGAGTGATATAATCTTAAGTCGCCATAAAACTTTGCATATTGGGAATAGGCTGTTCCAAACAACTCTGAGGATTCATCCTCATATTGCTTGCCTACATTAAATGTTGATTGAATTAACGACAAGGTATTTCCTGCAAATTCTGAAGACCCGCTAAAATAGGTATTGATAAACTTATCTTTATAACTCTGATCATTATAAGTAAAAGTATATTTTAATCCCAGAATAAACTGTTCTTGCAAACTCTCATCAATATAGTTATAAATCTCAGACCAGTCAGATTTGGTTTTAATATGCGTATAATTCAGCGAAACAAGATCCAGTTCATGATTTTTAGTTTTAGTTTCACGCCAATTATATCCAAATGATAAGTCCAGACTATTCAAATTAAATATATCAGTCATTCCTGAATAACTATACCCTGCAGTTATACTGGTTTCCGGTCTGAATTTTTTACCGACCAACCGATTGCTATTAACAAATGGGAGCAACAATTTGGGTATGGTAACTACCGCATCTGTTCCAACTTCGAAAGAGTTTATATTACTATTGGATTTTGTTAATTGAGACTCATAAGTTGTAGATACATTAAACTGAAGCGAACTAGCACTTTGATACAAATTGCGTTCCTGATAACTTAGTGTTAATCCAGGTCCTACGTAATCATTCGATTTAGAAACAGCTTCAACCTCTGCACTTAATGATTTTGGCAAAGCACTATTTAAAAATATATTCACATTAAGCTGATTGATATTAGAAACTGATGTATCCTTTTCTATTTTAATATTTACAAACTTAAATACATTCAGGTTTGTTAGTTTTTGAAGTGTTTGTCTATAATTATCCTCTTTATATAAATCACCAGATTTAAAAAACACTGAACGAGATACAACTTTGGGCTTCACAATGGGTTCATTTAAATATATATGTTTAATACCATTGGAATCTAATGTATCATATTGATCAGATTGTTTACCATTATAATCATGATAAACAAACACTTCATTTATAGTATACTGTTTTAAGGCATCCATTGGCATGGCTTCTTTGGCATCTAAAACCAGCTCTATGTGTTTATCCTGAGTTTTTAAAGTGTCCGCTTTAAATAATAAATACCCCGGAGAGGCAAAGAAAAAGCCATTATTTTTAAGGATAGAAACCAGGCGATTACGTTCCGCTTTCAATAATTCTAAATTGTATTCTTTACCCGGCTTAATTAAACTATTCTCTTTTGCTCTATCTAAAAATTGCGTTAAACTATCTGTTACATCAGGATAAATTAAGGTATCAATTACATATGGCTCCTCTAGTTTTAATTTATAAGTTACCTTTACTTTTCTTCTTTTCTTATGTAATTCTTCTTGTATTTGATGTTGGAAAAACCCCTGATTATTTAAAGAGCTACTTATTTCTTTTTTTGATGTTTCTACATAATAAGATTTATAAACGACAGGAGGTTCACCCAGCTTATTCTTCATCCAGTTTCTAAATCCTTTTTTTGGGACACTATCACCTGCTAAATTATAAAACCACAACTTCATTGGAACCAATTTCAGAAACTTCCTATTAGGCTCTGGTATAATATATTGATCTAACTCATCTAAATTAGGTTTTACCTTCAGTTCCTTGGAGTTTTCAACTACAATTTCATCACCTTTATATAAAAACTGATTTTCGCCTAGTCTTCTTGTTGTACTGCATCCATAAAGAAGCAATAACGACAACCACAAAAAGACATATTTATTCTTCTTTAATAACTGCATCTGATTTTTTCTTTTTGTGGTTTTTAAATAAATCTCTGAAACGAGTAAAATCTTTTATAAACATAAAAGACAAACCTGTTTTGGTTACATCACCATTTAGTTCATCTTCATATTCTGTTTTATTGAATGCTTTAATCCTGTAAGTTCCATCCTTACTTATCTTATATTCCAGTTCAAAATCACCCGTTAAGTCACTTGATGACGAACTTCTGTTTTGTTTGTTTTCCTCAACAGCCACATTACCACCTACAGTTAGCTTCAACCTGTCATTAAATAAATTTTGAGAAACATCCACACTCACATCTGTACGCGTGTTTACCTGATTCTCAACCACCTGATTATATGAATCTATATCAAAAGAAACATCAACACCTTTTAAATACTGAGTTGAGAACCTATTTAATTGCTGAGATAACAATTTGCTTAAACTTTGACGGGCAGTATTTTCAATTTCGTAAGTTACAGCCGTTGAAGCGGAAGCCTTATTACTTGAAAAACGGTTTAATATCAATAGTGAAAACACCTGTTTATTTAATTCAGACTCATCGTTACTTAGTTGAGTTATGGCAGCCTCAATATTACTATTGACTTTTTTATCAGTCAATACAATATCAAAATCAATATCGGGTGACAATAAGTTACCGGAAAGATTCATAACTACCTCAACATTAATAGTTGTATTATATGATGAAGTTTCACTTTCACTCAATTGCCCCTGGGTTACTCCCATTAGAGACAATGCATTTGTTCTGACTTTATAAATGGCTGATATATTAGCATTGGCGTTCATAACATCACCATACCAGGTTAACGAGCTACCCTCCTTTATAGAAAAATCACGCTTAATTACATCATACAAACGAAGAGTGTATGATCCTTTTTTGATATTATATTGTCCAGTTAAAGTCTGATTACCTGATGGATCGATAGATAAGCTTAAATCGCCACTACCCACAATATTCAATTTTTCATTTGACGCAGGATCCGTAACCAGAGTAACATCCATCTGATCTGAAATACTAATATTTGTAGTTACGTTCAAACCTTTCATATCCACAGCCATCAAATCAATTCCTGTTGTATCCTCTAATGCCAATGTCGCACTATCTTTCACAAATACAACTACGTCATCCTGAGTTGCAGCTTTAGGCTCTGAAGAAGTAACCACATAAGTAAAATCTGATTTATTATTAAACGCAGTTGTCAATATAATATTTGGCTGCAAGGTATTTCCGGCAACTTTTACATCTAAATCAGCAATCACTTTACCATAGTAATTACCCTGCGAACTTTCCGGTTTATTCAGCAGCAAAAATTGATCAGCATCCAGTTTAATATCGAATTCCGGATTTGATAATTCTTTAAAATTTATGTTTCCATCAATAAAAGCTTCATTTCCATCCTCATCCTTAACCTTCATATGATCAAAAAGAACCAAGCTATTACTTACACTAATTTTACCATCATTAATACTAAAATCAGTATTTGCTGCTGTTGGGTTAAAGGTGGTATTCTTAAATAAAACAAATCCATTAATATCCGGTTGGTTTTTATTCCCAACAATATCTACCTTCCCTGACAGGTGTCCTTCAAACTTATTTAAATATTGATGCGTCATGGGTTCTATCAAACTAAAATCAAGTGAATCAATATTTACAGATGCTTCAATATCATTGGAAACTGCATCTGAATTTAACTTTGCATATCCACTTAAATTAATTTGATCCCCTAATGCTTTAACTTTAAAAATATTCATATCCCCGGTTTTTACCTGAGATACATCTAAATTTAATTTTAAAGGATCCTGCAAGATATTTTGATACCACAGCAGGTCTGTATTTACAAGCATTGTATCATTTTGTAGCTGAAACATTCCATCCCCTTTAACCAGTACCTTCTTTGTTTTTAGTTTATTATTATTTTCAGAAGCTACTTCATAATTAAACAAGGCTTTAGTTCCTTTTAGCTTTGCATCAAGATCAATTTCCTTTAGCAATAAGGTATCCTGACTATAGATTTGATGAAGTCGTAAAACATAAATAGAAGAATCTGTCATCTGATTCAAATTCAATTTTACACTATCCATTGTATATTTTTGGTCTGATGTCTGATATTGAATCTGACCCAAAGCTACTTTACCCTTTAGGTTATTCCATTGGATTCCTGAAACTGAAACGCTGACATGACCGCTTACAGAGGTTGAATCACTCATAATATTTAAAGCCTTTAGATTGGCTTGCCGCAAGTTTAGGTTGGCATTAATAAAAGGGATTGAATCTTTAAGATTTAATTCCCCAGCAAAATTAAGCGCCAGATTATCGTCTTCAATTTCAACTTTACCCTTGAAGTATTTATCTGAATATTTACCTTCAATGAGTCCATCTTTATAACGATAATTTAATAATCCCAGATTTTTAATATTCAAATCCATATTCAATGAAGGATCTGTAAATTTGGTGGTTGATCCTTCAATCTTTCCATCAATTGAAAGCATTTGTAATGTATCTTCTTTTTGTAAAAGATAGCCCAAATTCAAATCTTCCACGTTTAAATTAACCTGGTAAAACTCTTTATCCGGAATTGAGTCCATATTTAGTTTTAACAGAGCATCAATATTTCCGGTTGAACTTTCTAAATGAATATCTGAAGACAAATTATTTTTATTTCCTAGCAGCTTTCCTTTTAACAAAACGGTATCCGGAAAAGCTATTGAATTTGGAATTAAAGAGTCCGGAACATAACTTAAAAGTTTCTTTGTATTTAACTGAATTTTATTCAGGTACACATCGCCTTTAAGTTCTTCTATATTTTGTAAAGCATTTACTTTACCTACAATATCAAATAGCAAAGCTCCCTTAAGATTACCTTTAAATTTTTTAAGTTTTAATTCTGACAAACTACCGGAAATATCAGCTTGTAGATTTATTTCCACATCCTTTTTTAATGGGTTAGGTTGTTGTGTAATTAAGTACACATCAGAACTGTTTAACCTTGAATCTAGTTGTAAATTAAGCTGAACATTTTTAAAATCATCATTTAACTGTTTAAAGGATCCGTAATTAACAGATACATTTAACTCAGCAAGACTCCTTTTTGTTTCAAATTTCAACTGATTTACCTGTGCCTTTCTTTCATCAACCCTTAATTTTGTTGATAAATGCTGCAGAAGCATATTCCTATTATACCTCAACTGCATAGCAGGTACAACAGCCTCAAAATGTGTGCTATCCAAGATCAATTCTTTAATCTGTAACTGTAAACTGTCTAGCATTAATGGTTCTGCCAACTGTTTTCCTTCAGAATCAAGACTGGTATAATTAAAAGAAGCCCTATTAAGTTTAAATCGATGTAATACTACATCCCACCCTATATCTTTAAATGAAAAAACTTTAGATTCCACACGACTATCTCCTTCACCTACTGAAGTTTGCAGCCCTACATCAGTTCTTAAAATATTAAAATCGTTAAGTATTATCATTTGATTGGGCAGATCGATTACCTCTGGTTTTATATTAAATGAAGTATGTTCCAGTTTAAAATCCTGCTGCGTACTTTGATCTTTAAAATTCAGATTTAGATTACTTATTTCAATTGGTTTTTCTATAAATACGTGATAATCCAGGGTTGAAGAAACCGTATCTATAGATGATTCATCATTGGATGATGTTGTTTTATATACATCCCGGATAAAACCTAAACCATCAATTTTTAAAGAGTTGACATTGTACGTATTATTTTGAATGTTGAAATCATTCATCTTTAAATCCAACTTCTTTAGTTTAGCGGAGATGTTACTACTATCAACCTCATCATGATAAAGCATCTGAATATTTGATAACACCAAATGATCCAAAGCAATCTCCATAGAGTTGGATGTATTTGACGTGTCAACCTTTGATGTATCTGATTGTATTTTGATAGCACTAGTGATATTTAATAAACTATCTGTCGAAGATTTTAAAAGGTTAGCTTTCAATCCATCCAAAAAAACATCTTCAATATGTATCTTATTTCTGAAAAGATCCGTCAAATGAATATCAACGGATAACTCTTTAATATATACTAAAGTATCTTTATTAGGAACTCCCCATAAAGCCTTCTTCACCTTAATGTAATCGAAAAACGAAATCTTGATTTTATCAATAGATAAAGGAATTTCAAGTTGCTGATTAACCTGACTAAGAACTTTATTCTTTATTAGGTTTTGAATTGGAGATAGCTGCAACAAAAACAATATGAATAACATTAAAAATAGCATAACTAAGGTTACACGTTTTACTATTTTTAATACTTTATTCTTCATTCGTTTAATATTGTTTGTGTTTACTATAACAAATATATGACCAATATAATTCTAATTATGGAAAGCGGAATTGACTGACAATATATTTAGCTGATTAAAGTATTACAAAATAAGATAAATTATCATTAGGTATATAATCTATTGATCTGACTATAACACCGCAGTATATACTTTTTCATTCTTTCAATAATATCCCGCTACATAAATGGTTTTACTTTGGGGTTTATAATTAACAGTTCCTCATTCCTTTTGTTTTCGGATTCTTACGATAAATAGTTTTATAGAATTTATAGAAAAATATATAGTTGAAATCAAACTATTACCAGTATCAGATATCAATTCTCATCTGAAGACACATTGTTGACAATTCTTATTCTGCGCAGTAACTTTATGTATAGAGGGCTAAATTTTATAAAAAAGGCTCAAAATTTTCCATGCTTATCTTAAACAAAAGACAAACGAACAACTTTAAGTCTCTATGCTAAAGACTTATGTGCTTTAATTTATTTTCAATTTAAAACCAAATAAAAATGAAAGCACTTTTACTATTAACAATTACATTTTGCTTGACTTTACCGATGAATATATTAGGGCAAAGTGGATGGACAGACCAAACTCCATCATCAATTGATCTTTCGGATAATGCACTAAAGGGTATATGGGCCATTGACTCAGATAACTTATGGGTTGTAGGTCAACATGGAACTATCTTGCATTCCACCAATGGTGGTGAAGATTGGGTACAAATAACTACAGACTATAATGACGATTTTTCATCTGTTATCTTTTTAGATGCGAACATTGGTTTTATTACCGGAACTCCAAGATATGATGATTATGCATTTTTCTTAAAAACTGAAGATGCCGGGGTAAGCTGGTCAAGAACACATCTCCCAAGTGGTAGTGGACAAATTGCATTTGATTTAGATTTCTACTATTCAGGATCCACTCATAAATATACAATATTTGCAACCGGTGGTCTGGGATACATTTGGAAGTCTACAGATTTAGGTAACACCTGGGATATACTGGCTGGAGGCTGTGGAAATGGTAACTTTAATGCATGCTGTATTGTTGACGAAAATACAGGATGGTTTGTTGGTACTCCTTCAACCGCAGAAGACATTACAATCATGAATACATTAGACGGTGGAGGCCTTTTTACAGTACAAATTAATCCCAATGATATTAAACTAACTGATGTATGCTTTATTAACTCAAACACAGGCATTGCTGTAGGATTAGAAAATCAAATATTATTTACGGATGATGGTGGTGTAAACTGGACTAATAAAATGAATTTATTATATCACAGTTGGTGGTCTTGTGAAATGAAGTCTTCAGGAAAAGCATGGGCCGTAGGAAAAAGTGGGAAAGCTGTATATTCATTAGATTATGGAAGTACATGGAGTGAACAAGTTACAAATCAAACCAGTAATCTATGGAATGTACATTTTATAAATGAGAATGAAGGCTGGATATTGGGAGGTGGAATTGGAGCAAATGGTCTAATACTACACACCACTTCGGGAGGAGTTGCAACAAGTATAAATGAAGAAGCTATAGACAAACCATATTATTTAGGTCAAAATTATCCAAATCCTCTAACTACACATGCTCTTATAAAATATCAAGTCCAACATCCTGGTAAAGTGATCATTTCAGTATATGATATTGCTGGTAACAAACTTGAAGAATTGGTAAATGCAAATAAATCTACAGGTACATATAACGTTGAATTCAGAAACACCTACCCTAGTGGGATTTATATTTATGAACTTAGATTAAATGCTGAATTATTAGAAACTCGTAAAATGATCATTAAGAAATAAAAAAACAAATGCTCATATAAAGGTCAGCCATTAAAAAAAATCCATTCCGGTTTAAACTTCCCGGAATGGACTAAAAAGAAATGAGTCTCATTCAATACTCTAACCCCCCGTAATATGTAGAGCATTGGAGAACTCATCCACAAACTACCTTTACTTCTTCTCCTGAATGTAATGTTGAAATTCAACACAACAGATAAGAATATCAATTTTTCAATATTTTAAAGAAGTGAACCTCAATCGGCACTCTAACCCCCCGTAATATGTAGAGCAGCGCTGAGATTCACCTACAAACTACCTTAATTAGTTCATCTTTTCAAGATGTGATCAGATAATATATGCTATAAAAAATGTTGATTGGGTAATCTTTATTTTTTTGCACGATATTAAATTCTTATAATCTATTCTACTATCGATATCACCTTAACTCCGTTTAATGGAGTGTTTGCTGAAATATAACCAATAGCGCCTTTATTATTTTTTACATACTCAATAACCTCGCTATCAGAATCTTTTTCTTCTGGTCCTGCTGTCATCCCTGAAAACATAGCTTTTTGCCAATAACTTCTAATCGCTGCCACTTTTTTCTTAAAGACTTCCATTGAGAAAGACTCTCTTACTTTAGCATTAGGATTTTGGTCAATTGGAGTAATACCCGTTCCATCCTCCCACGATTTACGCTTCTTCAAAAACACCATGGCCAATTCTTTTTGACTAATAGAGCTTACTGTATTAGACTTATTAACAATCACTTTATAAGTTTGGGCTAGGGAATCTGTTGTAGCGATGGTTAAAATAACTATAACAAAAAATATAAATTTCTTCATCTTACTCTTCTTTAAACTATTACTTCTTTCCTTTATTAAAAATCATACACCTTAAAAAGAATATATTAAGGAAAGTACTAAACCATCTACATCTTCAACCTTATGATCGTATTTCAAATACTCTAATTTAAATGTAGTTTCAAAGGTTGGCTTAAACATCATACCTGCAGTGTACCTTTTAAATGATATATCATTAGTGGTTTGGTCTTCGTAACGAAGGTATGGTGTTACTTTACTAATCTCCTGACTTACCTCAACAAAAGCACCATTTAAATCAATATCTTTATCATGAATAGTGTTATTCGCATTCCAGATTTCACCTATAATTCTGGTATTATTTAGTGCTAGTTTAAAGTCAATACCATAAGTAAATATCTCCTTTTTAAAATTTGTTACTACATCAAGAGCCGGAATATAAACATCCATATTTTCATCCTTTGGTTTGAAAACATTAAGCCCTACCGAAACATAATCCTGATAAGATAAATGCACATTACCACCACAAGCAATATTGTATGTATTGTCAAAACTTTCATCTATGGTGTAAGCACTGTTAATTTTCTTTTGAAAATATTTGACCTCATCTCCAAAGAAACCAACAGCTCCGGTTTGCATCCATACTGTATTTCTGTATCCCCCCATAAATATCTCATAACTTAATTTTAAATCATTACTTGTACGACCTACAAAAGAGACTGCATCCATATTCAATGGAAAAAACTCATGATTTGAAATAGCAACAGGTAATGTGGCACTTGTATTTACCGGTGCATAATAATACGTATTCATAGGACTCAGTGGAGTTAAAAAACGTCCTACTTTAAAATTTACCATATCAGAAATTCTGTACTGCACATTAGCTTCATTTAGCATTTGGTTAAACGAGAAATCCGGACGATAAACAAACACAGCTTTAAAAAGCAAATTTTCCTTTGGCTGATAGCTAGCCAAAATACCTGCTTCCGACAAAGCAACTCCATAATTATTATCATACCCATCAAGCTCACTAAAAACATCAAGCTCTGTAGATATATAACCTGTAATTCTCTTTTGTGGTTGCCAGGTCTCCTGAGACATGATCCCTGTAACAAAAGAAAGTAACATCAATAAACTTCCAATAAACTTCATTTCCCTCCTCATCACTATTTTTTTAAATCCTATAATTGTTATTTATTATTGATAAATGTTTTAAAATAAACTCCCCTGTTTAAAACTATATCTACAGCCTCACTAAGTTGATTGTAAACGTCCCTTTTTAATATACAGCCACTTATACCTGCATTTATAAACGATTTAATATGAAAATCATCTAAATACATAGTAAGTGCAATTACTTTTATATCAAACCTTGCATGCTTTACCATAAAATCAAAAGTTGATTCTAAACCATTTCGCCCAGGCATATTAATATCCATCAGAACTACATCAGGGAAATCCTTTATATTAAGGTTTACAAACTCCGTCCCCGAGCTTACCTCATGAATTATCTTCCAATCGGTATTATTTTCTATAAAGAATCGCAATCCGTCACGGAAGATTTCATTATCATCAACTATGCTTATTTTAACCCCTTTGTTCATTGCTAATATTTAACGTTACAAAGTTGCTTTGATTTTATGATGTAAGAAATGGGAAGATTACGTAATTAAACAGTACTAAATACCTATTTCCACTAAGGGTTTTCCCTTAGTGACATTAGTAATATTTTAATTATGAGAATATAAAACAGTTACTATTTAAAACAGCAAATGGTAGATACATTTTAACCAAGCAAATCCAAACAACTGATTAAATGTACTTTAAACACACAATGAACCTAAACAAAAAGAAATATGAATAAGTACTTTCTCTTAGTGTGAGCTTTATAAAAGCTAAATTGTAGTATAGTTATTTTTTATTGCCCATATTACTAATTGAGCAATGTTCTTTTGATCTGATTTTTTTAGGATATTTGAACGATGAACTTCGACTGTTTTCTGACTAATAAATAAACTTTCTGATATTTCTTTAGTAGAAAAACCTTTACAAATCAACTGCAAAACCTCTGCTTCACGAGCTGAAAGCTGGTTATCTTTTTCCTCTTTTCCGGATATTGCTTTAAAAGCCAACTTCTGTAATATCTCCTGAGAAAAATAGTTTCCACCTTTATCAACCTCTTGAATGGCTTGTGCTAACTCATATTTCCCGGCTTTTTTCAATACAAAACCATGAGCTCCGGCGTTGATCATTTGCATATAATATGAATCTTCAACAAACATGGTTACAGCAATAACCTTCAAATCCGGCTTTATTGTTTTTGCCTTTTGAGTTGTTTCAATTCCATTTATTCCTTCCATCTTTATATCCATCAGGACAATATCTACATCTAATTCTCCTAATGCGTTCAAAAATGAACTTCCAGAATTAAAATCTCCAACAATATTTATTTCATCAACCTGACTCAAAACCAAAACCAGGCCTTCTCTAAACATTTCATGGTCATCAACAATTGCAATATTTATCATCCTTAATTAATTTTTAGCCATTTTAATGAATACTTCCATTCCTTTACCCTCTCCACTTTTCAAATGAAACTGTCCATCAAAAGCCTGAACTCTGCTTTTTAAATTTCCCAAACCCATTCCCAAAGAATCTACAACAATCTTATCCGGATTAAAACCTATTCCGTCATCACTATAATAAAATTCTATACAATTATCTTTTTCTTCCACTTTAATCTCTACAGCAGTAGCATCAGCATGCTTTAACGTATTATTAATCAACTCAGTAAAAAGCCTATACATTGTTATTTCTCTATTCTCATCAAAACGACTTAATTCATTATGCTTAAACTCTATATGGAGCTTTTGGCCAATATTAAATTTCTTAATAAAAGAATCAACAGCCGCAATAATACCATAGTTTACCAGAATATGAGGACTAATATTAAACGAAATTTCTGAAATACTACCTACAGCTTCATCTACAATTCCAATTAATTTATCCTTTATTATATTTTGCTTTTCTACTGTTGTTGCATCGAGTAGAGCTTGAGTATATAACTTTATAGTGGTTAAGATAGGGCCAATACCATCATGTAGATCAGATGAAATTCTTTTACGTTCATTTTCCTCTGTTTGAATTATAGAATTTAAAACTAAGTTTTGACTTCGCTTTCTATCCGTAATATCTTTTTCCACAATCATATAATAATTTGGTCCTAGCTCTTTCAATGCAAAAATATTAGCTAAGGTATATATAGGTGAACTATCATCAGTGTACTTATGTATCGCCTCAAATGTTTGAGTATTACCGGCTATTGCATCCACAATTCTATTAGGAAGAGCAACCGAATCATCATACTCTATTATTCCTGTATTTATATTAACAAAAGGAACATTTTCTTCAATATTCTTTTTCAATTTTAAATAAAATTGTTTTGCGACAAAATTATAATCAACAATTCTATCTCCATTTATAATTAAAATTGAATCATTATTTTTTTCAAATAAGGTCCTGTATAAACGCTCACTTTTTTGCAACTTTTCATTTGCAATAGTCCGCATAGTTATGTCCTTAACAACTACTAAATAGATAAAATCATCTTCATGAGTAATTTTGACCCGTTGAGTAATTACACACTTTCGGTTACCATTCTTATCAGGAAACTCAACCAGTAAGTTATTAATATCACCACCTTCAGCCAAAATTGTCATTCGATCAATTACTTTTTCAGCCTTCTCATCCAGAAAAAAATAATGATCCTTACCAATAAGTTCATCCTTCTGGTATCCAGAAATATTTAATATTGCTTGATTAACTTCTTTTATAATAAAGCTACTAGATAAGATCATAAAACCGTCATAACTATTATTAAACAAAGTAGTAAAGTTGGTAGCTTGCTCATTAGCTCGTATTTGAGCTCTTTTTCTCTCTGCAACTTCTTTTATCAGACTTATATTTAAAAGCCGAGATTCTTCAACCTCTTTCTCTAACTGTTCTATTATATTTTTTTTGTTTCTATTTACCGAGAACACTAATGAAGAAACAAATCCAAGGCTGATAAGAACTTCAAAGATTCTAATATATAATATACGGTACTCAAAATGATATTTTATAGGATCATAATAAAAGGTAAGTATTTTATTATGTAAGAAAAAAGGCATTAATATCAGAATCAAAACTGAGTATGCCATTATAGTAATTGATTTTTTTAGTGAGGAAGTAAGAATAATAAATGTATTAAGCACTATTAAAGAAACTGCAAATAACTCAATACTCCCCAACATAAAACCTGTAGTTGCCACATAAAATAACAATCCAATAATTATTATTCTTTTTAATGTGTAACTAATAAATTTAATGAATATCAGAACTGAGACTACAATTATAAGTAATATGAGGTTAGACGCTTCTATATTTGAGCTATAGATGTCATTCATATGACTAAAGAAGTTAACGTAAATTAGAAATGGTAACACCATAACGTTCATTACCACAAGAGTAACCTCAGACAATCTCTTATTAAATTGAAATTGCTTCTCTGCACTAAAGCTATTTTTTTTGCTCTGCATTTAATAATGATACTTAATAAAGTAATTCAATCCGGTTTTAATCACGCATAAAAATTAGAAAACGATAACTTTTAATGTACTTATTATAAATCAAGTTAAATTGTGCGCTAAATAATATACGTTAGTAGATATAAAATGATACACATATGTAATAATTTAATTTTTTACATTTTAAATTCGACAATCTTTATAGACTAAAAAAGAATGTACTTTACATTTATAAAACCGCTCAATGAATCACAACCTTATCCGGCCATATGTTAGGTAACTCACCGCTAAACCCCATCTCTGGCAAATGATCTATTAAACTCATTTCTTCGTTTGACAATTCAAAGTCGAATACATTTATATTTTCCTCAATTCTTTCAATAGTTGTTGATTTAGGTATTACAACCACATCATGTTGAATGATCCACTTTATTGCTACTTGAGAAACTGATTTTTGATGATCTTGAGCTATGCTTTTTAATACATCGTTATCAAATATTTTGCCTCGAGCCAAAGGAGACCATGCTTCAACCACTATCCCCAATTCTTTACAGAACTGAGTTACTTCTGGTTGCCAATACCCAGGATGAAATTCAATTTGATTTATTGCCGGAACAACATTTGCTTTTTGTAAGAGTGCGTCAAGATGCTCGGGCCAAAAGTTACTTACTCCAATAGAGCTTATTTTACCTTCAGACTGGAGTTCTTCCATTGCACGCCATACGTCAGCATTTGTCTGCTGCCAATTATTATAATTTAAAGCATTAGCCGGCCAATGTATCAGGTATAAATCAACATAATCCAGTTGTAACTTTTTTAACGACTCATGAAAAGCATTTTTTGTTTGAGCATATCCCATATCCTCACGCCATACTTTTGTTGTAATATAAAGCTCTTCTCTGTTTATCCCTGATGCTTTAATGCCCTTACCAACAGCAACTTCATTTTCATATTTTGCAGCTGTATCAATTAATCGATAACCTTTATTTATCGCATTTTTAACTGATTCAATTCCTTCTTCCTCCGTAGCTTTATAGGTGCCAAATCCGACAATAGGAATATTATTTTGATCGTTTAATTTTAATTTATTCATCTGTTATTAAATTATTAATTAATAACAGATTGAACTCTAAAGAAAAATCATTTTTTAGCATATTTACAATAAATTTATCGTATTGACATATACGTTTATATGATTTATCATATAACAATACATCATATACATAATACAAAGACTATAAATTCTTAACAGCTTTTTGTGGCCTTTAAGAACCTTCTCTTTGGATTGTTCTTATATCTAAGTTTTAATTAAGAGTGTAAAATACTAAAATATTTATAAAAAAAATCACATGGTATATACAAAGAAGAAAATCCTATAAAACCACAGAAAAATTAGTGTAATAAAACAAAATAACTATCGTTAGCTTATATTGATTTAACAATCCACATAATTATTATCCATGCAAAACATGAAATTAATCCGAAACTCATATTCCTTTAAAGTATACAAAACAACATTCTGTCTTTTTTGTACTCTTTTTATCACACTTACATTCAATACATCCTGTTCAAGAAAAGCTTTACCTGAAGTATCGCATACTAAATCAGAAGTCAGAACCAGTAACAGGGAGCTCAATCTATTTCTTAAAGAAGGATATGGTAAGAAATTGACAACAGGGAAAGTAAAACCGGATGATATTGTAAAATCTGCTCGGAAGTATATGGGTGTTCCTCATTGCATGGGAGGTTCTTCGTCTAAATGCATGGATTGTTCAGGATTGGTTATGAGAGTTTTTGCAAACAACGGAATTCAACTACCTCATAATTCAGAGGCACAAGCCAGATATGGCAATATCATTCAAAATAAAAGTCTTTTACAAAAGGGAGATCTTGTATTTTTTGTTAATACCTATAAAACAAGTAAATACATCACACATGCCGGTATATTTATTGGAAACAACCAATTTATTCATACTTCTTCCAGTAAAGGAGTTACTATAACGTCAATGGATAATAGCTGGTGGAAAGATAAGTTTATATTTGGAACAAGAGTTTTTTAATAAGATCGTTCCGAGATTAGTATTGTGTGCAAAAAATTGGCATAGTATTGCTATGCCAGGATCGAAATTCTAATCTTATTAAAAATCAATATTAACTAAAAAAATAAGACTTTATATACTTATTTTCTATGTGTCGAATGTAAGAAATCCATTTTCCAAACCTTATCCTTTTTCGTAAAAGAAGCACTTTCAATCCAATACATATCTTGATTTATTGTATCATTAATAACAAAAGAACCATGGTTTAAATAACTCATATTGGCAATTGAATTTCCCATGTTAATTATAAAACCATCAAAAGAAAAATCAACTTTCATATTTGGTTGACTTTTGATAAAGTTTATAATACTGTCATTATTCCAAACTAAACCATTTTCAAATAACAAAAAGTTGTCAGTGGTTACTTCGATCATTTTTTGATAGTCATTATTCTCTATACCTTCAAAATAATCTATTAATACTTTTTTCACCTCTTCTGGAGAGTCTAAAACTGGCTTTTGATTACAAGCAGAAATCAAAACTAATATAGTAACTGAGAGAAAAAGTCTTGCTGTCATGATTAAAAATTTAAACATTCAAGTTATCCTTTTTATATCACAAAGTCAATGACATACATAATTACTAATGAATTATTTGGCTAATAATTTCTTTCTTCTTTCATATAGCATTAATTCTAAATACCGATACTTTAATCACAATAGAAATAGCGCATAAAAATATATTAATAAATGCTATTTCATTAAATCTACAATGGTTCTGCCTTTTAATCGACCATTTAGCATTTCGTTGATATAATTAGGTAAATCACATAAGCTTATTTCGTTACAGGCACTAAAGATATTTATTGGTTTCCAATCACAGGATAAATTCTGCCAAACCTTTTCTCTATACTTCATAGGAAAATTTTGAGAATCAATACCAATTAGGGAAATTCCTCTTAATATAAATGGGTAAACTGTTAATTCAAGTTTTGGAGATGCTACATTCCCACAACAGGTAACAATCCCCATAGGTTTAATTGCTTTAATTATGTTTTCTAAAATTACGCCCCCAACAGTATCAATTGCACCTGCATACATTGGTTTTAGCAAAGGCTTTTGATCTATATTTTCAAAATCTTTACGTAAAATAACCATTTCTGCACCTATACTTTTTAAGTAATTTGCTTCTTCTCTTTTTCCAGAAATAGCTACTACAGAATACCCCAACTTACTTAAAATAGAAATACTCATTGAGCCTACTCCTCCTGTAGCCCCGGAAACTATAATTTTACCGTCTTCTGGTTTTAAATGACGAACAAGGTGCCATACAGACATACCTGCAGTTAATCCGGCGGTACCATAAATCATGGCTTCTTTCATCGTAAGTTGCTCTGGTAATTTAATAGCCCAGTCTGCAGGAACCTGAATATATTCAGCGAATCCGCCATCGGTATTCATTCCTAAATCGTAGCTGGTTACAACAACCTTCTCTCCAATAATATATAAAGAACTCATAGATTTTTCCACAACACCTACTGCGTCTATTCCCGGAGTATGTGGGAATTTTCTTGTTACACCTTTATTACCAGTAGCTGACAGTGCATCCTTAAAATTTAAGGAACTATAATCTACCCTTACTCGAATTTCATTTTCTTTTAAAGGATCAAATTCCACTTCCTTGACAGATCCGATATATTTTCCATTTATCTCTTCTACCCTATAAGCTTTATAAGTTGTTTTGGCACTTTGCATAATTCGTGTGTGTTATTTTATTTATCTTTGCACAAAGATCATTACAAATAAATTAACTATCAATAACTTACAAAATATTAGCTTACGAACATTTATTTCAGTAATGCACATTTACAATGGCTTACAATGAAAAAAATTAAGCTATTTTTTTTAAAAAGGTTCTTTAAATAAATGAAAAAGAGTTATTGCCCAATTGATACATTCATTAATACTGTAAAAGGTAAGCGAAAAGGAACCATTATTTTGCATTTACAGCAGGGAACAAAAAGATATAATGAGTTAGTAAAACTTTTAACTGATATAAGTGAACGTATGCTTACAAAGCAACTAAAAGAGCTCGAAGTAGATGGATTAATAACCAGAACAGTTTACCCGGAAGTTCCCCCAAAAGTTGAATATAATTTAACTGATCTTGGTAAACAAATTCATCCTATTTTAAAAGCAATGTATAAAGGTGGCATTATCCTAGAAGAAACAATAAGAAATGAGGAGCTATAAATAAACACTAACATCTGTCATTTACCTTAAGTTTCCTTTTTCTTAAAAACTAATACTCTCACTTAAATTGTACATATCAACACTGCATTTGATAAAATAACAATTAATTGTCAACTACCAAATATATTAAAATACTCTAACCTATTATACTTTATTCCGCACTTGTATTTTTTTATTATCTTAATGGAAATTAATTGATTAACAATACAAACAATTAATCAAATACCCCCTAATATGAAAAATACTACAACTACCCCTTTACGAAAGGTCATCTTCGTTGATGAAGAAAATTGTGTTAATTGTCACGCTTGTATCACTGCTTGTCCTGTTAAGTTCTGCAATGTTGATAGAGGAAATCACATGTCTGTTAATGCAGATTTATGTATTGCTTGCGGTAAATGCATTGAAGCTTGTAAACACAATGCAAGAAAACCTCTTGACGACTTTGATAACTTTATGAATTCAATGAATCAAGGAAACCGTTTTATTGCCATTGTTGCACCAGCTATTGCAGCAAGTTTTCCGGATACTTATTTAGAATTTAATGGCTGGCTAAAAAGCATTGGCATCGAAGCGGTATTTGATGTTAGTTTTGGAGCCGAACTCACAGTTAAATCCTATATTGAAGCTTTAAAGAAACATGAAAAAACAATCATAGCACAACCATGTCCTGCAATTGTATCTTATATAGAATTATATCGTCCAGAATTAATCCCATTTTTAGCACCTGCTGATAGCCCAATGCTACACACAATAAAAATGGTGAAGGAGTTTTATCTTGAATACAAAAGACATCATATACTGGTTGTTTCGCCATGCCTGGCAAAGACAAGAGAATTTAAAGATACAGGTAAAAACATATATAATGTGACATTTAATACTTTCAACAATATACTTAAAGAAGAAAGAATTGAACTAAAACATTTTCCCGCAACTGATTTTGATAATCCACCAGCTGAAAGAGCTGTACTATTTTCAACTCCCGGAGGTTTATTAAAGACTGCAGAAAGAGAAGTACCAGAAATAAAAGATAGAACCCGAAAAATTGAGGGAGCGCATTTAATTTATCCATACCTGAATAGTCTACATAAAAATATAAAAAACGGCATAGCCCCTCTTTTGATTGACTGTTTGAATTGTGAACATGGCTGCAATAGTGGACCTGGAACCATAACACAAGACCTAAATTTAGACGAAGTTGAATATCACATTGAAAATCGCAAAAAAGAAACAGTTAAGAAATACAATTCAACAAAAGGCAAAAAATTATTAAACAAAACAATTGACCAGTATTGGAAAGAAGATCTTTATACAAGAAAATACAAAGATAAAAGTTCCAATAATAATATTACAATACCATCTGAGCATGCAAAATGGAAGGTTTTTAATACCATGAATAAATTTTCAGATGATGATATTTATAATTGCTCCGCTTGCGGTTACGGAAATTGTGATGATATGGCAACTGCAATTTTTAACGATTTAAACAGTAAAGAAAATTGTCATTACTATAAAAGCTCTGTTATCATTAACCTTTCTCAATCCGTAAGTAATACTATCATAGAGCTACATAAAAAATTCTCGTCCATTCATCAGATGTTGGATATTTTTAAAGAACTACAAACTGAGTTTAATGAATTAGAAAACACTATTGCACAACAAACACAACTAATTGATAAATTTGAAAAAATTGCAGATACCATTCATTCTGTATCTGACCGTACAAATATGCTAGCTATAAATGCATCCATTGAAGCCACCAGAGCTGGTCAGGCAGGACTGGGATTTAATGTTGTAGCTAACGAGGTACTAAAATTAGCAGAAAACACTACACATGAAACAGAAAAAATAAAAGATAATACCAATGAAATAAAGCAATATTTTACTCATACTGAAAGTAAGCTCAGTCAATCAACTTCAAAATTTATTCAAGCATCAAAACTTTACATAAAAGTTTCAGGAGCCATTGATGAGATGAACGATGCTATCCAGGAACTCAATGATAAAACATTGGATTTTGCAGCTAGTGAATCTCACTCCCTAAAGAGAAACACTTTAAATGATGTAAACGAAAAGGAGGTATTAACAAAGAATTAGTTTTTTAGCAATACAATATTAAAAGTACAGCGAGGACATTGATCTTCGCTGTAAAATATCCTTAATGAGAAAAATAACACATCAATAACTTAGTTAATAAACTATTTTAATATAAACTTCTTTTCATAAACCTTTTCTCCACCATAACAGATCTGGTAAGTCCATTCTCCTGAAACAACTTCACATTCTTTTTCTAGTATATAGGTTGAGTAGGTTCTTATATTTGTTGTTTTTCCAACTTTATATCTAAGTTCCGAAAAAACTTTACCATCCTGATTTCTTATTGTTTCAGGATATATCCATATTTGTTCTGTCAGAACATCATTAGTTTCATCTGATTTTATTATATAACTAACACCAAATTCATGACCAATTTTTGCCGGAATAGTATCCGTTTTATCAATTAATTTAAAATCCGTAGAGCGTATATAATTACCGCTTGGTGAAGCATCCATCTTTTCTTTATATAAATTTTCTGTTTCACATAAGCCATAATCTAATTCTATTACTTCAACAGAAGATGGTTTATAATTGGTTATACACCCACTTGAGAGCGATATTAACAGAGTCAGGTTTAATAATAATACTGGATTCATTTTTAAAATATTACAGGTTAGATTTTCTTTTATATTTTTTAAAATAGAAAAAATCAAAACTTAATCCTATTCCAGATATATATATTTTCTTATAGGTCTTTGCTTATTTCACTTAACTATGCTTTATAAAACTCATCTAATATTTTAATCATGCCTGCAAAATCAGGCTCACTTTTAAAGAACCCGAAAAGTTTATTAGCATGTTCAACGGTTGAACAATAATAACACACAAAATCATTACTAATTTCTCCTACATATATATCAGAAAAAACAGTTGCTTCAGGATCGTCTACTAAAAATACGGTTCTGTAATTTTTCTGTATAATGTCTTTTCTAAACCTGATAACCTCTTCTATTTCATCTATGACATTAATAAGATCATATGATTGTCTTAAATCAACCAATACATTTTTTACAGATTGCCATTCTTTTCTAACTAAAATTGTTTTATAAAACGACTTCCATTCTTTCACAGAAAATGATTCAAGTGCACGATACACAAATAGCTTTTCCTCAGGGAAAAACTTATATTCTATTTCCATCTATTCATCTATTTCAATATGGATCAGCTTGTTCTCCTATAATGTAGTTAAGAAATAATTGTTATTCTCCTAATATAGAAAATATTGCAATTAAATAAGTCATTTAGTAAGAATATCCATTTTCATTACAAAAATCACTCTACTATAAGGATGATATTTCCACCTTTATTTTATTATTGAACACAATATATAAAATAAAACATTTTACATCACGGATAAAATAAAATTTAACATTTGCGAAGTCAATAAAACAACTGTTTTTAAATGACATTTATAAATCTAAGAAAATTCTATAATTATCTATCCACACCCCTTATTTGTGAGGTACGGATAGAAAAACTAACGGTGTACAACACTAGTCTTTTTATAATCTTAAATCAGTGAATTAAAAACTTAAGAAAATCACGTGTTTATTATAAACTAAGAAATGCAATTTGAATTTAACAAGTTTAAGATGGGATTACACAAATATTCCAGTATCTAATTGTCATAATTTTATAAACTGGTTGCATCTTTAAAGATTCGTAAATAATTTCCTCCGCTGATTTTACTTATTTGTTCTTGATTAAATCCTAACTCTTTTAAAGCGTTCTTAACCTCATAAAAGAATCCATCTTCCATATTATCCCAAGACTGATTGGTTTTATGACCGAATCTTTCATTTTCATTACTTGGAAGAGCCATCTTGGTATCAGTACCAATACACACATGATCAATTCCAACTACATCTACCATGGCTTTAATATTTTTTGCATAGTCAACAGGTGAATCTGCCAAATGTGTCCAAACACCAATAACGCCATCTGCATCTGCTACTTTTTTAGCTTGTTCCTTACTTATTAATCTAGGCATCATCATTTTCGCCATTCTTTCATTATTTCCTAACTGAGTATCAAGTCCTGTATGTGAAATAAGAATTGGTTTTGTAGAAGTTTTTATAGCATCATCAATGGCTTCATTACTACAATGTGTTAGATCCACTAAAATACCCAACCTGTTACACTCTTTAATTACGTTAATACCAGCTTCAGTAAGACCTCCAAATTGAGGAGCATTTGTGTAAATATCACCTAAGGGCACAAAAGAAGGATTATCATGAAGCAATCCCAAATGTCTTAAACCTCGATTATACGCTATTTCAATTCTATCTATATTATTTTCGATAAAATGACCTCCTTCGACTGACTGAATCACAAATGGTTGATTTTGCTTATGAGCTTCTTGTACATCCTTATAATTTAGAGCTCTTATAATATGATTATTTTTAAGCATGATATCCATTTCATCCAAGCTAAGCATAAATCTTCTAAATGCTTCATCTAATGAATCCAACTTTGGTCGATCAACACAAAAAGTCATTACAATAGCTGAGAAACCTGATTTCTTTAATTCACTTTCTAAATTATAAACTTGCTTATTAAACACGGCTGTATCAAAAGGAACATCCATATGATTATGAGTGTCTATTGCTATAATATCACTTGAGTTAAATTCTGAATTGTTGCTTTTTGTTTTTCCTGTACATGAAACTAATAAATTTAGAATCACGATTAAACTTACGAATACTCTTGTTATCATTTTTTATCTTTTATATTTTATAACTAAGAATTAAAACAACAGATGTGTTCAAATGTTTTTAATTCAATGGTTTTAAAATTCAATTCAAAATATTAATTGAATAACTCTATGTGAAAATGCAAAAGTAATTTGGCTTCAAAATAGGCAAGAAGAAAAAAAGCAAAGTATTATTACACCTTTGCGATTTGATTGTAGAATAACAAACCCCTATAAACGCAAAAAGAGCAACCGAAACTTGTTCAATTGCTCTTTTATTTAAAGTCGGCGGCGACCTACTCTCCCACAGTACGCAGTACCATCGGCGCTAATGGGCTTAACTTCTCTGTTCGGAATGGGAAGAGGTGGAGCCCCATCGCTATAACCACCTGAATGTCTTTCTAGATTTTTAGATCTTAGATAAGAGACTTAAAGACTCTATCTATTCTAACATTCTATTCAATATTTTTTCAGTCTATTATCTCTGATCTCTCATCTAATAGTCTGTTTTTACATACCAGCTTCAATCAAAATCACAGACTTTACTATTACGCCCAACTAAAAGTTTCGGGTAATTAGTACTGCTCGGCTTTGATGTTACCACCTTTACACCTGCAGCCTATCAACGTCATCGTCTTTAACGTCCCTCAAGGATATCTCATCTTGAAGCAGGCTTCGTGCTTAGATGCTTTCAGCACTTATCCCTTCCAAACTTAGCTACCCAGCAATGCTCCTGGCGGAACAACTGGTGCACCAGAGGTTTGTCCAACGCGGTCCTCTCGTACTAACGTCAGGTCTTCTCAAATATCCTACGCCCACAACAGATAGGGACCGAACTGTCTCACGACGTTCTGAACCCAGCTCGCGTGCCACTTTAATGGGCGAACAGCCCAACCCTTGGGACCTTCTCCAGCCCCAGGATGTGACGAGCCGACATCGAGGTGCCAAACCGCTCCGTCGATATGAGCTCTTGGGAGCGATCAGCCTGTTATCCCCGGAGTACCTTTTATCCTTTGAGCGATGGCCCTTCCATGCGGAACCACCGGATCACTATGTCCTACTTTCGTACCTGGTCGACTTGTCGGTCTCACAGTCAAGCTTCCTTGTGCCATTACACTCTGCGGACGGTTACCAATCGTCCTGAGGAAACCTTTGAAAGCCTCCGTTACTCTTTTGGAGGCGACCACCCCAGTCAAACTACCCACCAAACAATGTCCTCAGTGATGAGTTAGGCCACAGATAAGCAAAGGGTCGTATTTCAAGGGTGACTAAACTACACCTGGCGATGCAGCATCAACGTCTCCGACCTATCCTACACATTACTTACCCACAACCAATGTTAAGTTGCAGTAAAGGTTCACGGGGTCTTTCCGTCCCGTTGCGGGTAATCGGCATCTTCACCGATACTACAATTTCACCGAGCTCATGGTTGAGACAGTGCGCACATCGTTACACCATTCGTGCAGGTCGGAACTTACCCGACAAGGAATTTCGCTACCTTAGGACCGTTATAGTTACGGCCGCCGTTTACTGGGGCTTCAATTCAAACCTTCGCCGAAGCTAAGCTCTCCTCTTAACCTTCCAGCACCGGGCAGGTGTCAGGCCTTATACGTCTTCTTTCGAATTTGCAAAGCCATGTGTTTTTGATATACAGTCGCATGCGCCATTTCTCTGCGGCCTACCGAAGTAGGCGCCCCTTTTCCCGAAGTTACGGGGCTAATTTGCCGAGTTCCTTAACCATGAATCACTCGAGCGCCTTAGTATACTCAACCCAACTACGTGTGTCCGTTTACAGTACGGGCTCCTATACTCGCTTTTCTTGGTACTGGCTGCTTCTCTTCGCTTCGGCCGAAGCCTAGGCTCAACGTACTATTCCGTCAGTACGTAGAAATCTCACCAATACGTCACTTTCTTCGTATAGCAGGTGCAGGAATATTAACCTGCTCTCCATCCACTACCCCTTTCGGGTTCGCGTTAGGTCCCGACTAACCCTGATCCGATTAGCGTTGATCAGGAAACCTGAGTCTTTCGGCGTGCGGGTTTCTCGCCCGCATTATCGTTACTTATGCCTACATTTGCTTTTCTAACCGCTCCACACAACATCGCCATTGTGCTTCAAGGCTGTTAGAATGCTCCCCTACCACTGTACAATGTACAATCCATAGCTTCGGTAGTATACTTATGCCCGATTATTATCCATGCTCGATCGCTCGACTAGTGAGCTGTTACGCACTCTTTAAATGAATGGCTGCTTCCAAGCCAACATCCTAGCTGTCTATGCAATCAAACCGCGTTTGTTCAACTTAGTATACATTTGGGGACCTTAGCTGATGGTCTGGGTTCTTTCCCTTTCGGACACGGACCTTAGCACCCATGCCCTCACTCCTATTCATCATCTTACAGCATTCGGAGTTTATCAGGAGTTGATAGGCGGTGAAGCCCTCTCGTCCAATCAGTAGCTCTACCTCTGTAAGATTAAAATAAGGCTGCACCTAAATGCATTTCGGGGAGTACGAGCTATTTCCAGGTTTGATTGGCCTTTCACCCCTACCCACAGTTCATCCAAATACTTTTCAACGTAAACTGGTTCGGTCCTCCATTCCGTGTTACCGGAACTTCAACCTGACCATGGGTAGATCACCTGGTTTCGCGTCTAGCGCAGCTAACTATTTCGCCCTATTCAGACTCGCTTTCGCTTCGGCTCCGTTGCTGAACAACTTAACCTCGCTAACTACGACTAACTCGTAGGCTCATTATGCAAAAGGCACGCCGTCACCATTAAATGGCTCCGACCGCTTGTAAGCGCACGGTTTCAGGTACTATTTCACTCCCCTGTTCGGGGTACTTTTCACCTTTCCCTCACGGTACTGGTTCACTATCGGTCTTTCAGGAGTATTTAGCCTTACCAGATGGGCCTGGCAGATTCACACAGAATTTCACGTGTTCCGCGCTACTCAGGATACTACTAGATTTTATTTGCTTACGTGTACAAGACTGTCACTTTCTACGGTTGTTCTTTCCAAAACATTCCACTTCACGCATAAAACCACAGCGTAGTCCTACAACCCCAATGTTGCCTAAACAACATTGGTTTGGGCTAGTCCCCGTTCGCTCGCCACTACTTAGGGAATCACTATTGTTTTCTTCTCCTCCAGGTACTTAGATGTTTCAGTTCCCTGGGTTTGCCCCCCGAAGGGTGACTGGTCATCAACCAGCCGGGTTGCCCCATTCAGAAATCTGCGGATCAATAAATATTTGCTTCTCCCCGCAGCTTATCGCAGCTTATCACGTCTTTCTTCGCCTCTGAAAGCCTAGGCATCCACCGTACGCCCTTGCTTACTTTCTTGTTGGTTTAGCAATGCTTTGCGCATAGCTAACCTATGATTTTGATTGTTTTGCCAATATGTCAATGTACGTTTGATTCGTAAATGAATCTGTGGAGAATATCGGAGTCGAACCGATGACCTCCTGCGTGCAAGGCAGGCGCTCTAGCCAGCTGAGCTAATCCCCCGTATTACCTGTAGTAATAAGTAGTCCTGCGCAGATTTGAACTGCGGACCCCTACATTATCAGTGTAGTGCTCTAACCAACTGAGCTACAGGACTGTGTTAATTTTGAAATGCTTATAAAAGAAAAGTAGTTGTCTTTTGTAGTTTTATTTAAAACTCTCTCCAGAAAGGAGGTGTTCCAGCCACACCTTCCGGTACGGCTACCTTGTTACGACTTAACCCTAGTTATCAGTTTTACCCTAGGCCGCTCCTTACGGTAACAGACTTCAGGTACCCCCGACTTCCATGGTTTGACGGGCGGTGTGTACAAGGCCCGGGAACGTATTCACCGCGTCATTGCTGATACGCGATTACTAGCGAATCCAGCTTCACGGAGTCGAGTTGCAGACTCCGATCCGAACTGAGACAGGCTTTAGAGATTAGCATCACATCGCTGTGTAGCTGCCCTTTGTACCTGCCATTGTAACACGTGTGTAGCCCTGGACGTAAGGGCCGTGCTGATTTGACGTCATCCCCACCTTCCTCACGGTTTACACCGGCAGTCTTGTTAGAGTCCCCACCACTACGTGCTGGTAACTAACAACAGGGGTTGCGCTCGTTATGGGACTTAACCCGACACCTCACGGCACGAGCTGACGACAACCATGCAGCACCTTGTAAATAGTCCGAAGAAAAGAGCATCTCTGCTCTATGCAATCTACATTTAAGTCCAGGTAAGGTTCCTCGCGTATCATCGAATTAAACCACATGTTCCTCCGCTTGTGCGGGCCCCCGTCAATTCCTTTGAGTTTCATTGTTGCCAACGTACTCCCCAGGTGGATTACTTAATGCTTTCGCTCAGTCGCTGACGATGTATTGCCAACAACGAGTAATCATCGTTTACGGCGTGGACTACCAGGGTATCTAATCCTGTTCGCTCCCCACGCTTTCGTGCATCAGCGTCAATTATAGCTTAGTAAGCTGCCTTCGCAATCGGTGTTCTGTGTTATATCTATGCATTTCACCGCTACACAACACATTCCGCCTACCTCAACTAAATTCAAGACTATCAGTATCAATGGCAGTTTTACAGTTGAGCTGCAAGATTTCACCACTGACTTAATAGTCCGCCTACGCACCCTTTAAACCCAATAAATCCGGATAACGCTCGCATCCTCCGTATTACCGCGGCTGCTGGCACGGAGTTAGCCGATGCTTATTCATACGGTACCTTCAAAAAGCTTCACGAAGCTCACATTATTCCCGTATAAAAGCAGTTTACAACCCATAGGGCAGTCTTCCTGCACGCGACATGGCTGGTTCAGCCTTGCGGCCATTGACCAATATTCCTCACTGCTGCCTCCCGTAGGAGTCTGGTCCGTGTCTCAGTACCAGTGTGGGGGACCTTCCTCTCAGAACCCCTAGACATCGTCGCCTTGGTGAGCCGTTACCTCACCAACTAGCTAATGTCACGCATGACCATCTTATACCGACGAATCTTTACTTATCTCACCATGCGGTAAAACAAGACTATAGGGTATTAATCCAAATTTCTCTGGGCTATCCCCTTGTATAAGGCAGGTTTCATACGCGTTACGCACCCGTGCGCCGGTCGTCAGCGGAAGCAAGCTTCCCTGTTACCCCTCGACTTGCATGTGTTAGGCCTGTCGCTAGCGTTCATCCTGAGCCAGGATCAAACTCTTCGTTGTATAAAAATTTTGATAGACTTTAAGATGATAGATCATAGATAAGAGACTTACGTCTAATGTCTTTTGTCTAATGTCTTTTGTCTAATATTAATTCCTTACAAGAGTTTTAACTCAAAAGAACATACTTTACTTTCCTTTTATTAAGTGTGCATTTCAATATTTTCAAAGAACGTTTTTCTCTTTATTCAGCATCAAGGCATAAATAAATCAGAACTCTTTATATCTTGTAAACCGTTTCAGAACTCTTTCTAAAACAATGTTTATTTCAATCTTTTTTCACTCCCTAACCTTCGTTAGAGCGTTGCTTTTTTAAAGCGGTGCAAAGATAAACGATTTTATTTTTAACTTCCAAATAAAATTTCAAAAATTTTTATTTCTTTTTTTTATCCGAAATTAAACTACTGCTTACCCTTTAAAAATCACCATTTACACAGTCAAAATTTCAATATTTTGTTTTGTGCTTTTCCTTAAAAGCGGATGCAAAATAACTGACTTTATTTTAAACTTCCAAACAAAATATTGCTTTTTTATTTAAAAATTTCAGCATTAAATCTTAACTTACATTTTATCAAATATTTACATTCAATCTTTTTTTTAATAAAATTCACTGTCAATATTAAATATGATTCTAGGCACCTCTTTATTGAACAATGATTACAACAAAAAAGATACTATTTATACGTTCATAAGATTTGCGTAAGGGATAGAAACGGATACCCCGCAGCGTTTTTATATTTAGTTTAGAGTTTTTATAATAGAACTGATTTTGCAATTTTAATTGGAACTATCAAAACAAGAAAAGCGAGGAGTATAAGTGAATAGCCCGACCCGAGTAACATTATTTTGCTTCAGTAATATAATTAACAACGAGGGTTACGCCCTTAAAAACCAACTCAAAGTAGTTTTTTATAAATAAAGCACATAACATATAGATTAGTTATTACATTTGTGGCTATTGATATTAAAATACATTTTTTATTGTGACTGATAGTATTGTTATAATTCCTACATACAACGAAAAAGAGAATATTGAAGCTATTGTTGATGTAGTATTTTCTTTGCCCAAAGAATTCCATATATTAATAATAGAAGATAATTCACCTGATGGAACAGCTGATATTGTTAGAAAGCTTCAAAAGACACATGAAGGCAAACTTCATATGATTGAAAGGAAAGGGAAGCTGGGATTGGGCACTGCATATATTACAGGTTTTAAATGGGCCATAGAAAATGGTTACGATTATATTTTTGAAATGGATGCAGACTTTTCTCATCCACCTGAAAAGTTAATTGAACTTTATGATACTTGTAAAAACGGCGCTGATTTAGCAATTGGTTCGAGATATAAATCGGGAGTAAATGTTGTTAACTGGCCAATGGGCAGAGTATTGATGTCGTACTTTGCATCGGTTTATGTTCGTTTAGTTACCGGTATGAAGATTATGGATACTACGGCAGGCTTTAAATGTTACAAAAGACATACTCTTGAAACCATTCCTCTGGACAAGATCAAATTAAAGGGTTATGGCTTTCAGATTGAAATGAAATTTACTTCATGGAAATACGGATTCAACATTATTGAGGTTCCGATTGTTTTTACTGACAGACAAAAAGGTACTTCGAAAATGAGCGGTGGTATATTTAACGAAGCGGTATGGGGTGTTATAAAAATGAAGATTGCCAGCTGGTTTAAAAAATACGAAAGATAAAATTGTTGTTGGTGTAAATAAAAAGTAAGCGTTATGAGTTCTATTTTGATTAAGAATATTAAAATTATTAATGAAGGAAATTCGGTTGTTGGAAGCATCTTAATTAAAGATGATTTAATAGAAAAGATATTTACAGAAGGCGAACAATTGCCTCAAGCAGAAAAAATCATAGATGGAACAGGGAAGTTACTTCTTCCGGGAGTAATTGATGATCAGGTACACTTCAGAGAACCAGGTCTTACACATAAAGCTGAAATTTTTACAGAAGCAAGAGCTGCTGTTGCCGGAGGAACTACTTCTTACATGGAGATGCCAAACACAAAACCACAGGCTACAACGCATGAAGTATTGGAAGAAAAATACAAAATAGCTTCGGAAAGGTCTATTGCCAACTATTCATTTTACATTGGAGCAACAAATGATAACCTTGACGAACTTTTAAAAACAGATCCTGAAAAAGTATGTGGAATAAAAGTTTTTATGGGGAGTTCTACCGGCAATATGTTGGTTGATAACGAATCCACTTTAGCAGGAATCTTTTCAAAAGCACCAACTATAATAGCTGCTCACTGTGAGGATGAAGATACAATTCAGGCAAACTTAAAAGCGGCCAAAGAAAAATATGGTGAAGATGTTCCTTTTGAAATGCATCATTTAATTCGTTCAGAAGAAGCTTGTTATAAATCATCTTCAAAAGCAGCCAGTCTAGCCAGAAAACATGGTGCCCGTTTACATATTCTACACTTAACAACAGCCAAAGAGCTGGATCTGTTAGATAAGGGGATGCCAATTGAAGAAAGAAAAATTACTGGTGAGGTATGCGTACACCACCTATGGTTTACCAGCGATGACTATAAAGAATATGGAGCACGCATTAAATGGAATCCTGCCATTAAAACAGTTAACGATAGAGATGCTTTAAGAAAAGCTGTTGCTGAAGATACATTAACCGTTGTTGCCACAGATCATGCTCCGCATACTAAAGAGGAAAAACAAGGCACTTATTTTAATGCACCATCAGGAGGGCCTCTTGTACAACACTCTTTAGTTGCTATGTTAGAAATGGTGAAAGAGGGTGTTTTTACATATGAGCAGGTTGTTGAGAAAATGTGTCATGCTCCGGCTCAACTTTTTAAAGTTAAAAACAGAGGTTATATCAAAGAAGGTTTTAAAGCTGATATAGTTATTGTAGAGCCAGACAGCAAATGGACTGTTGCTCCTGAGAACATTTATTCAAAATGCGGATGGAGTCCTTTTGAAGGGAATAGCTTTACTCATTATGTTAGCCATACATTTATTAACGGACACCTAGCATATCACAACGGAGTTTTTGATGATAGTAAAATGGGCGAACGTTTAATGTTTAAGAAATAAAAACAAATAAAAGTAATCACGACAATTATTCACTAATGAAGAATAACTATCGTGATTACCCTTAATAAATTTCAATACATAGCTATAACCTGATGAAATCAATTCTACCTGCAATTGTAATCATTCTTATTATTTCTGTCTCTTGCCAAAATAAGAATAGTAATATTGAAAAGAAAACAAGTATCTCTATAGAAGAAGAAATGGAACTGTGGGCTGACACGATTATCTATGATGTTCTTATTCTAAATCCGGACTCAACGGATGAGTGGCAGAATAAAAAAATCAAGAACCTGAACCACAAAAAATTGGTTGATGATATTTTCAACAGCATTTATTCAGGTAAAAAGTCTGCATTTAACTACTACACAAACCAACCATACAGCATTGACGACATCAAGGATTTTGAAGATAGTTACCCAAGAAAAGACATTGGCAAACTACAATTTGAAGAATGCTGGAAATATGATCAAAATACAGGAAACATAAAAAAAGAAATATTTTCAATACTTGTTGCCTACACTCTATATGACTCAACCGGGAACATTCGAGGTTACAAAGCCGGATTTTATATAAAAAACAATTAGGCTTTTAGATCTTTTCTGACATTAAAATATATTGGCAATTATCTTTTAACCAAAATAGTAAAACTATCCCCAAGTACTAAATAAACCTTATTGTCGCTAAATAAAATTAGGTTGTAACAAAAAAATCATTTCACTTCGAAGGTTTTCATTAGCATTGTCGTCAAAAAACAACATACAAATAAACAAACAAAACATTTTAAATGAAAACTATTCGAATTTTACACCGCTATGTCGGTTTCTTCCTTGTGGGCATTATGTCTATGTACGCAATAAGTGGTATTGTTCTAACTTATCGTAATTCAGACATTTTTAAATTTAAGAAACATATTGAAGTCACATTAGATCAGGATCTATCAGGAGATGAATTAGCAAGAGCTCTTAGAATCAGACATCTTAACATTGATAAAGAAGATGATACCACTTTGTACTTCAGAGAAGGTTCATACAATAAGCAAACCGGAGCTGCTTCTTACGATCAATCCGACTACCCGGTTTTTATTTCAAAATTGGTAAAGTTGCATATGACTGCTTCAGGAGGTGCCATGTCATGGTTAACAACCATATTCGGGATTGCATTATTATTTCTTGCAGTATCATCATTCTGGATGTTTAAACCTCAAACCAAAATTTTTAAGAAAGGTATTATTGTTGCTATTGCAGGTATTATATTCACTGTAATATTAGCAATGCTCTCATAGTCATATGACTATGAGAACCTCCATTCACTTTCTTTAACCACAAACCTGGCTGTATTACGACTAAGCTGTGAGTCAACAACTTCTTTATCTCCAATTACTTCATCAATAGCATCCTGAGTATAATTACGGATCGTTACCAATTCAACATTCTCGTTATATTTTACGATAAAGTCTTTCTTTAAGTCCTCTATCAACTTATATGGATTTCTTTTGGTATCAATACATGCAGAAAAGTTAAGTGCAGAATTCTGCATCAGATTTATCTTAATTTTATTCTTACCAAAAATTGAAAATATATCACTTAGGTTATCTTCAACAATGAAAGAAAAATCTTTAGGCGAAATAGTAATAAATAATTGATTCTGCTTTAATATAAATACTGGAAGTTTATTACCAGAATGCTCTACAGTTTGAATTTTAGTTCCCACCAGGCTTGTATCCATAAATGACTTCACATAAAGAGGAATTTCTTTATTTTGTAAGGGCTTTAATGTTTTGGGATGAATTACCTGAGCTCCATAATAAGCCAATTCAATAGCTTCGGGATACGAAATATCTTCAAGTTTCTTCGCATGAGGATACCACCTTGGATCTGCATTTAAAACACCTGGAACATCTTTCCATATTGTTAAGCTCTCTGCTTCCAATATATGAGCAAAAACTGCACCTGAGTAATCAGATCCTTCTCGACCTAATGTTGTTGTAATATTATTGATTGTTGATCCAATAAAACCTTGTGTGATATAAATACTATCAAACTCAAAAGACAATTCTTTTTTTACAAATTGAGAACTCAATCCCCAATTAACAGAAGCATCTCTATAGTTTTCATCCGTTTTAACCATTTTCCGGCCATCAATCCATTTGTTATTTAATCCAATATAATTAGCATAATAACTAACGATCTGTGTTGACAGTATTTCTCCAAATGAAACTATCTGATCATACTCAAAATCATAATTTAAAGATGGGTGTAATTGAAGTCGTTCCCATAAAGAATTCTTCAATTGATCAAACTCATCATAAAAGGAATGACGGTGCTCAAACAATTCACTAATAATTTGGTTATGATAATCAATAATAGTGTCGAAAGATTTTTTTATCTGAGGTTTGTTTTGTTTCATATATGCCTCAACGAGTTCCTCTAATGCATTTGTTGTTTTACCCATTGCAGATATTACAACAACCATTTTTTTAGCATTACTTTTAATGATGCTACATACGTTTCGAACTCCTGATGCATTTTTAACAGAAGCACCTCCAAATTTATATACTTGAACTTGCATAACTAAACTAAATAAAACCAATACTCAAAGTTACTAAAATAGAAGCGTGCAAATATGTAAAACATCAATGTTTTAGGTGATTTATATCATAAAATCAACACTCATAATATTATAAAATTATATACGAATTAAAATGAAAAATCTACTCTATGAATCCATTTGAAGTAACAACTCTTAATGAGTTTATTTTAGAAACTCAGGCTCAATTTCCGAATGCAGAAGGAGATCTATCGCATTTACTGCACCATGTAGGTACAGCTGCCAAAATTGTTAATCGAGAAGTAAACAAAGCAGGCCTGGTTGACATTCTAGGTAATGTTGGAAACACAAACATTCAGGGCGAAGAACAAAAGAAGCTTGATATTTTTGCTAATGAACACTTTATTAATTCACTCCATTCTTGCGGAGAAGTCTGTGCTATTGCATCTGAAGAGAACGAAAGCTTTATTCTCTTCGATGATCCCATTGCCAGAAAAGGCAAGTATGTATTTTTGATGGACCCTTTGGATGGCTCTTCCAATATCGATGTTAATGTATCCATCGGAACCATATTTTCAATTTACAGAAGAAAAACACCAATAGGTGAACAAGCTACTATGGACGATTTTCTTCAGGCAGGCACAGAACAGGTAGCTGCTGGTTATGTATTATATGGATCTTCAACTATGATGGTATATACTACAGGACAGGGCATCAATGGCTTTACTTTAGATCCATCTATTGGTGAGTTTTGTCTTTCGCACAAACTAATCACAACACCCGATGATGGAATCATTTATTCGATTAATGAAGGCAACTACTTTAAATTTCCGGCAGGAGTAAAACAATACATAAAATATTGTCAGGAAAAAGACTCTAAATCAAACAGGCCTTACTCCTCTAGATACATAGGATCATTGGTTTCGGACATTCATCGCAATTTATTGAAAGGAGGAATCTTCATGTACCCGGAAACAGATAGTGCACCCAAAGGAAAGCTTAGATTACTATATGAATGCAACCCTATTGCATTTATCATAGAACAAGCTGGAGGTCAAGCCACTGCAGGAGGAAAACGCATTATGGAAATTACACCATCATCACTCCATCAAAGAACACCATTTTATGCAGGGTCATCAAATATGGTAAATAAAGTGGAAGAATTTTTACGTGTATTTGACTAATTATTAATAACTTTTATATACTTTCGGCGAGAATTTATGATTATAATCATGTTTAATAATAAATTCTCCCGCTAAGCACTACCATTTTCTACCCCTATTTTAGTGTTTTCAGTTTATAATGTAATGTGTTGAGATATAAGATCTCTACTTATTATCAAGTAGTCTTAATATCTATTAAGTGATGAATAGGGTTGGAAAAATAGAATTTGAGAATAAAGACTATGTTAGTTGGCTTTTTTACTCAAACAAACAATATATCAGAGGATTAATAATTTTCATCCTCTTATTTTATACTGCATTTTCGTTTCTGGATTATATTGAGGATAGCTATTCCTTTAAAACAATTCTATACATTAGATTTTTTATTGGTTTACCTGCTCTCTCTATTGCTTTAATTTTGTCATATATTGACAAAATGCAAAAGTACTTAAGAACGATAAATGCAACTGCTCTATTAATAATTAACCTGAGTATCTCTTTAATGTACTATAACTTATTTCCCGGCGAAAAAGCGTTTAATACTTTTTATTCAGGATTGATTATTACTACAGCTAGTTTGTCCTTATCTATGAGCAATATTCGTTTATCAAATACCTATATTGTATTATCTACGACAACATTTATTCTTGTATCGATATTTAAGCACAATTTATTAAGCCAGGACAAATTACTATTTATTGAATCTACCACGTTTTTAATTGTTTCATCAGGATTTTGGATCTTTGCGAATACTATTATCGATAAGTTTTCAAAGAAACTATTCTTAACTCAGAAACGCATTTGTGTAGAAAGAGATAAAATAAGTACTCAAAAAGAAAAGTTTGAAAAGCTCAACACCACTAAGAACCAGTTTTTCAGTATAATTTCCCACGACTTGAGAAGTCCATTTAATACTTTAATTGGCTATTTTTCAATTTTAATACAGAATAAAGACGAAAATATTTCCATAAAAAGAGATGAGATTCTACGTATCTATTTTCATATACGAAGAACATATAATTTATTAAACAACATTTTAATTTGGGGAAGATCTCAACTAAGAAATAATTATTTTCAGCCTCAAACTTATATTGTAAAAGACATTGTTTTTGAAAACAGAGATCTCTTTTATGAAATTTCATCTTCAAAAAATATACAAATCAACTATCAAATTGATCACAATACATTTGTTTATTGCGACAAAGAAATGATTTGCACTATCTTAAGAAACCTAATATTAAATGCCATTAAGTTTACAAATGCTGGTGGAAACATAACAATCTTAGCAAAGAAACATTCCAGCAAAGAAATTGAATTTGCAGTAGTTGATAATGGAATTGGCTTCTCTGATGAAATCAGAAAAAAAATTCTGGCAGCAAATGAACAATACACCACACCAGGAACAGATTATGAAGAAGGATCTGGTATAGGATTAATGATTTCGCAAGAGTTTCTTAACCTGCATCAAAGAGAGCTTAAAATTGAAAGCAAAATAAATCAAGGCAGTAAGTTTTATTTTTACCTTCCCCGGGATGCCAAATCATATAAGCGCAGCTCAAAATAATTTACTCCGCATTAGTAATTTTGATAAATAAATTTTACTATTGCTACTTCTCAAAAAAAATGAAAAGTGAGTCAATCGGAAATTCTAAATAAATACAACACTTCTAAGCTTTTAACCCAATTAAAAAACCTCATTAAAGACAATTCAAAAAGATTGTTTTTATCAGGAGCCACAGGTTCATTTAAAAGTTTATTGGTTGCAGAGTCTCTTAACAACAATCAACATTTAATTATTCTTAATGATAAAGAAGAGGCTGCATACTTCTATAATGATCTTATTCAGCTTATTGGTGATGAAAAGATATACTTTTTACCATCTTCATATAAACGTTCGCCAGAATATGGAAACGTTGATGCGTCGAACATTATATTACGAACTGAAGCATTGAACTTTTTAAGTTCCGGAGAAAATGATGGTATAGTTGTAAGTTACCCTTTGGCAATATTTGAAAAAGTACCTACTAACGAATTATTAAACGACTGCACTTTAAATATTAAAACAGGAGAAAAACTGGATATTTCATTTGTTACTGAAGTTTTAAATGAATATGAGTTTAATCGAGAAGATTTTGTTTATGAACCCGGCCAATTTTCAGTAAGAGGAAGTATTGTTGATATTTATTCTTTCGCCAATGAAGATCCTTACCGGATTGATTTCTTTGGTGATGAAGTTGATTCCATCAGAACATTTGATCTCGAAAATCAATTATCTATTGAAAAACTGGATAAAATAGCCATCATCCCAAATATAAATAAACAGCAAGACACTGATAAAATATCATTATTTGATTTTCTAAGTCCTGATACATTTATTTGGGCCTATGACTTTAATTTTATTTTTGACAATATAGCAGAGGCTCATTTAAAGATAAAACACAGAAACAGCCAGAGAGAAGAAAGTGAAGAAGTACCATCCTTAAGCTTATTTTGTGATGAAACAGAAATTCATAAACGAATAATCGAGAAAAAAACCATAGAGTTTGGAAAGAAAAGTATATTTAAAGATTCTACTGAAATTACTTTTAATACCTCACCACAACCCGCATTTAATAAGAATTTCAATTTACTTGAAGAAGATCTACTATCGAATGAAGAAAAAGGATATGAAAGATATATTTTATCTGACAATCCAAAACAGCACGACAGATTAAGAGATATCTTCAAAGACCTGAACAGCAAAATATCATATACTCCTCTATCAAAAACCTTACACGAAGGATTTATTGATAACGATTCAAAGTTTTGTTTTTATACCGACCATCAAATCTTCGAACGTTACCACAAGTTTAGCTTAAGAACTGATAAGGCTCGTATTGCAAAACAAGCAATATCACTAAAGGAACTTAGCAGATTAAACCCGGGTGATTATGTTGTCCATGTGGATCATGGAATTGGTAGATTTGGAGGATTAGTTACTACTAACGAAAACGGCAAACCTCAGGAAGCAATACGCCTGGTATTCAGAGACAATGACATTCTTTTGGTAAGCATTCACTCTTTGCACAGAATTAGTAAATACAAAAGCAAAGACAGTGAGCCACCTCGTATCAATAAATTAGGTACAGCAGCTTGGCAAAAGATAAAAGATAAAACCAAAAAGAAAGTAAAGGATATTGCACGAGAGTTAATTTCTCTTTACGCTCAACGAAAACAAGAACCCGGCTTTGCTTTTTCGCCTGACAGTTACTTGCAAACTGAACTTGAAGCTTCGTTTATATATGAAGATACTCCTGATCAGGAAAAAACCACGCAACTTGTAAAAGAAGCAATGGAGAAAGATACTCCAATGGACATGCTGGTTTGTGGAGATGTTGGTTTCGGAAAAACAGAAATTGCCATCAGAGCTGCATTTAAAGCGGTAACTGACAATAAACAGGTGGCTGTTTTGGTTCCTACAACCATTCTGGCAATGCAACATTATAATACATTCAAAGAGCGCTTAAAAGATTTCCCTTGTGAAATTGACTACATCAGCCGCCTACGAAAACCCAAAGACATAAAACAGGCTCTAACTAAATTAAAAACGGGAGAAGTTAGTATTATCATAGGAACTCATCGATTAATAGGAAAAGATGTTGAGTTTAAAGACATGGGTTTATTAATTATTGATGAAGAACAAAGGTTTGGAGTAAGCATCAAAGAAAAACTTAAAAAAATAAAGGTAAATGTTGATACTCTAACATTAACGGCTACTCCAATTCCGAGAACATTACAGTTTTCTTTAATGGGTGCTCGTGATCTATCAATATTAAATACACCTCCACCAAACCGTCATCCTATTTTAACAGAACTTCATACAATTAATGATGAGATTATTAAAGAAGCCATTTCGTATGAAGTAGACAGAAATGGCCAGGTATTCTTTATTCACAATAGAGTTCAAAATATTTTTGAAATTGAGGCTATGATCAATAGGATTTTACCAGAAGTAAAAACTGTTGTAGCTCATGGTCAGATGGATGGCCCTCAACTGGAAAAAATAATGCTGGATTTCATAAACGGCGATTATGATGTTCTTATAGCAACCACAATTATTGAATCAGGTTTGGATATTCCTAATGCTAATACCATTATCATTAACAATGCAAATCACTTTGGACTAAGTGAATTGCATCAGTTAAGAGGTAGAGTTGGACGTTCTAATAAAAAAGCATTCTGTTATTTACTGGCTCCACCTTTAACATCTGTTACTCAAGAAGCCCGTCGAAGACTAAAAATCATCGAGGAATTTTCTGATTTGGGAAGTGGTTTTAATATCTCAATGCAGGATTTAGATATCAGAGGTGCCGGAAACTTATTGGGAGGTGAACAAAGTGGATTTATTGCAGATATAGGTTTTGAAACTTATCATAGAATTTTAAACGAGGCGATTCTTGAATTAAAAGAAACCGAGTTTAAAGAATTATATGAAGAAGAGATACATCAAAAAGCAGATAAAAACATTCAGTTTGTCACAGATTGTACTATTGAAACAGATGCTTTATTAGTCTTGCCTGATCAATATATAGAAAATGTTGCTGAAAGAATGCAATTGTACAGAAAGCTTGATGGATTAAAAGATGAAGAAGAACTGAATGGTTTTAAATCAGAGTTAGCTGATCGATTTGGCCCAATACCAGAAACAACAGAAGAATTAATTCAGGTTGTACAAATAAGATGGAAGGCAATTGAATTAGGAGTAGAAAAGATAGTTTTCAAAAATGGAAAACTCTTAATATACTTTGTTTCTAATCAGGAATCTCCTTACTACCAATCACCTGTTTTTACAGGAATATTAGGATTTCTTCAAGCAAAAGCCAAAACAGCAAAAATGCAGGAAAAGAATAACAAGTTAAGATTGGCTATACCTTCAGTAAAAGATATTAGTAAGATCAAACAATTATTTGATAACATTCATTCATTCGTATTTTCAGAGGAATAATAATTTAGAATTATTCCTCTATAAGTATAACTTCATGAATCTCTCCGGTAGAAGAACTTAATAAGTTACATTGAAACTTGTACGATTTACCATTTGTAAAATCAATTTCTACATGATCATTCAATTCTTTCATTGAACCTTCATTACTCAATACATCATACCATTTAGATTTTTCATCCAAGAAATATTGAATATTTTTTCCTTCAATATTAAAATCATCTAACTCCTTCTGTGTATAAGTATTTGTTTTTAGAATCTGACCTGTATTATTTATAATAAGTGATAATTTATCTTTATCAAATAAAATCTTTTCATAAACCTTATTTCTTTTTTCACAAAACTTACTTTGAGAAACATCCTTAACAATAATCTGAACCGATATTTTATTATTAAAATTAACCTTTGAACCAGTTAATTCAGCCCAATACGTATCACCATGCACTGTTTTAAGCTTAATCAAAAAAGGTTCAATTTTTTTATCCTCTTCCAAAGAGCTATTTATTTTACTATTGAACTCTTCAATAAAATCTTCATGAATATAATTTTCAATAGGAAATCCAATTACATCCTCTATATAGTGAGTTTTAAACACATCCAATCCCAAACAATTCAAATACATGATTTTACCATTTGTAACTACAACAATTGGTAATGGTGAAGTTGAAATAAACTCTCTGTATCCCTGCTCTCTTTCTCTTTGTTCAACATCAACCTTATGTTTGTAAAAAGCAAGGTCAATACTAATACCCAGTTCTTTTTTATTAATGGGTTTTACCAGATAACCATAAGAATTTGTTACTATAGCTCTTTCAATAACCTGTGATGAAGTATCACTGGAAATATAAATTACAGGAACATTTGCCTCTCTTCGAAGAAGTTCTGCTGTTTGGATACCATCCAATTCACCATCTAAATGTATATCCATTAAAACAACATCAGGATGCAATTCCTTACACATTTCTACGGCTTCCCTTCCTGATGAAGTTTTCCCTACCAGTTCATGCCCTAAATCACGCAAAAACATGGTAAAAATTGCTGTTATAAATTTGTCATCCTCTACTACAAATATTCTTCTCATAATAAAATTGATTCTTATTCATAACTTTCGCTATCAAATAATTATATATTTGTGCAAAAATTTAGATACGTGAATTTAGTCATTGATCAGGGAAATACATTTATAAAAATTGGTGTTTTTGATAAGGGGAAGCTGATGCATTTTAATTCCTGTAATTTTTTTGACGAAAATTTATTAAACAAAATAAAAGATCGCAATAAAATTGAGAAAGTCATACTTTCTTCAGTTAAGCATGAATTTAATAATCCGGCAGATGTTCTTGAAATATTAAATTTATCAGCCAATATAACATCAATAATTTTAGACAATGAAACAAAGATTCCCATCACAAATTGTTACGAAACACCTAAAACATTGGGAAAAGACAGACTTGCAGCACTTGTTGGAGCTTCAGAATTTCATCCGGGAGATCCTAAATTAGTTATTGATGCAGGAACTGCAATAACAATTGATTACCTTGATGAAAACAACAATTTTCTTGGAGGAAATATTTCACCGGGTATTCAAACACGTTTTAAATCATTACACCAAAATACAGGTCAATTGCCTTTACTTGAAATCAACGAAAATTCACCTTTTATGGGAGTAAATACCTCAAATGCGATACAGTCAGGAGTACAAAATGGTGTTATTTTCGAAATCGACCACTATATTTCGCACTATAATCAACTAAATATCAATACAAAAACAATTTTAACAGGTGGAGATGCATATTTTTTTGTCAAAAAATTAAAAAATCCCATCTTTGTAAATCAAAATTTAGTGTTAACAGGTTTAAATACAATACTTGAATACAATGTATAAATTAAAAATATTAGCTAGTAAAAAGCTAATACATCCTATTAATATACCTACCTCTAAAATATACCCATTAGGAATATGCACTTTCCCACCCCCACAAGTTGGCATAACTTTTGGTGTACTAGCAGTACAATAAATCAATTCTTTTATAGAAACTTAATAATATAAATATTCACAGCACAATACATCAATTTGATTAACAATTACTTAAAACTTATAAACACCATGCCAAGAATTTTTACAAAGATTTTTATCACGGGAATGATAACTCTTTTAGCAGTGCAGGTAAGCGCTCAAAAAGGAGTTGAAGACGGCTCAAAATATGGGCACGGAGAAGACAGCTTAAAATGTCTTAAAAACCTATCTCTGTTTGTTGAATATGTAAAACAAAAAAGTTATGCAGATGCTATCCCTGCATGGGAAATTTGCTTTAACGAATGTCCTTTAGCTAGTACAAAAATTTACACTGATGGTGTAAAAATTATGTCTTATCGCATTAAAAAAGAAAAAGATGCAGCTAAAAAAGAAGAACTTATCCAACAATTAATGGGAGTTTACGATCAAAGAATTAAATATTTTGGTAACAGTAGAAAATACGGCGAAGGATATATCTTAGGTCGTAAAGCTGTTGATTATCTAGAGTATAAAAAAACTGAGCCTGAAGCTAGAAAATTAGCTCAAGAATGGTTCGAAAAATCTGTTAGTGATAGAGGAAATGATAGTGAGGGTGCTGTTTTAGCTACATATATGACTAACACTGTTGCTATGTATAAAGATGGACAGGTTGGAGCTGAAGCTGTAGTTACAAATTACGTTAAAGTTAACGACATTCTTGCTGCAGCTATTACTAAATATGAATCGAAGCCGAAGTATCAAGACATGTACAAAACATTAAAAGATAATGTTGAAAAGCTTTTTGCTACTAGTGGTGCTGCTGATTGTGAAACTATTGAAAAAATCTTTGCTCCTCAATTAGAAGAAAACAAACAAAATACTGACTGGTTAAAATTAGTTACAAAACTATTAGCCAGAGCAAACTGTGAGGATGCTCAGTTATTATATGATGTTTCTGAGAGCTTACATACTATTGAACCATCTTCATCTTCTGCATATGGTTTAGCACGTATGTATTTAAAATCACAAGATCTTGACAAATCTGTTGAATTTTATAATGAAGCGATTAACTTAGAGGAAGAAGCTGATCAAAAAGGAACTTTCCATTACCAATTAGGTTTAATCAAATTCAACCAGGGAAAATTAGCTGAAGCAAGATCTAATGCTCAAAAAGCAATTGAATTAAGACCAAATTGGGGTGATCCATATATCCTTATTGGAAACTTGTACGCTACTTCTGCTAAAAACTTTGGAGCGGATGAATTCGAACATAAAACAGCTTACTGGGCTGCAGTAGATCAATTCATCAAAGCAAAAAGTGTTGATGCTACAGTTGCTGATAAAGCTAATGAATTAATTGGAATTTATTCTAAACACTTCCCAGGTACTGAAGAGATTTTCTTCCATAACCTTTCTGAAGGAGCATCTTATTCGTTAGGTGGATGGATTAATACAACAACTAAAGTTAGAGCTAAAAAATAACAGATGGATTCTGAATATTTAAATAGCAATTTTAATAATATTACAAAAACTGCAAGAGGCTTTATGCTTCTTGCAGTTTTGCTTTTTATCTACTCTTGTACATCTAATAAACCAGAGGAGATAAAAGCTATTGAAGAAATTCAAAATATACCTTCCTTAGAGTTATACGATTACGAATCATTCATTACTGATTCCGGGAAAGTCAAGTACCAACTGATTACTCCACAATTACTCAACTTTGATAAAAGAGAAGATCCTTACAAAGAATTTCCTCAAGGTGGTCATATTATAACCTATGATGATACCACCAACATAATCAAGTCAGAAATCAAATGTAAATACGCAATTAACTACGAGAAAGAGAAGCTTTGGGATTTAAGAAACAACGTCGAAGCCATAAATGAAGACGGAGTACTTTTCAATACAGAACAACTATTCTGGAACGAAAAGGATAAGCGAATTTACACAGATAAATTTATCAAGATTACAACCGAGGACAAGATCATAACAGGCTATGGTCTGGAAGCAACTCAAAACCTAAACGATTACGAAATTAAAAATGTTAGTGCCATATTAGAAATTGATACAGAAGAAAAATAATATTTTATAATTACACACATTTTGTAAATTTAAGCTCTAGTTTTTTGTAACATACATTTAATGGACAGCATAACCATAATAATCATTGCTTTATTATTTTCGGCATTCTTTTCAGGATGTGAAATGGCATTTATTTCGTCGAATAAGTTACTTATCGAACTTAATAAAAAAAAGTATCCCCGTTTAGGTAAGATACTGGATACTTTTATAAACAATGGAGGTTTATTTATTTCGACATTGTTAATTGGAAATAATATTGCCTTAGTAGTTTACGGTCTTGAAATGGGCAAACTTTTATCTCCTATAATTGAGACGTACGTTAGTTCCTCCTCCTCAATCCTGTTTATTCAAACTACTATTTCTACAATATTAATATTAGTTACAGCAGAATTTCTACCAAAAATACTTTTCAGAATCAACCCTATTTTGATTCTGAATATAACGGCATTACCATTATTGTTGTTTTATACTTTGTTTTACCCTATTTCCAAGCTAACAGTTAATCTTTCAGAATTCTTAATGTCTAAAGTTTTTAAGACTCCTGAAAAAAAGAGTTCACAGAAAATTGTGTTGGGAAGAATTGATTTAGATAATTTAATTTCGCAACATCATGAAAAATTAGAAGATCATGATGATAACGCAAAAGAGGTTAAACTATTAAAAAACGCACTGGATTTTTCAAAGGTAAAGGTTCGAGAATGCATTATTCCACGAACCGAGATTAGTGCCATTGAAGTAAGTGAAACCTTTGAAATATTAACCAAACGCTTTATTGAAACCGGATATTCAAAAATTCTTATATATAAAAAATCCATAGATAATATTATTGGATATATACATGTTTCTGAGCTTTTTAAGAAACCTAAGATTTTAAAAAATGCCATTAATCCATTATCTATTGTTCCGGAAACAATGACTGCCAACAAACTACTCGAAGTATTTATTAAAGAGCACCGCAGTATAGCATTGGTAGTTGATGAATTTGGAGGAACAGCAGGTATTGTTACCATGGAAGATATTTTAGAGGAGATTTTTGGAGAAATAGTTGATGAACATGATGTTTCTGATTTAGTAGAGAAGAAAATTTCTGATGATGAGTTTGTATTTTCAGGAAGATTGGAGATTGATTATATTAACGAAAAGTACAGTCTGGGAATTACTGAATCTGAGAATTACGAAACTCTTGCCGGATTCATACTTCATCATAACGAATCCATTCCTAAAAATGAAGAAGAATTGATCATTGACAACTTTAAGTTTAAAATAAACCTTGCTTCTGACAACAGAATTGAGTTAGTTAACTTAATTATTTTAGGACATTCCTGATTCCTCTTTTCCTTAAAACATTACAAACTTTAAATTAATAAGCACAATTTACAATCATTGTATAAAACGGAAACCAAAAGATATTAGATATCATAAAATATTTTTAATCATTTTTATGATTCGACTAATATCCCATAACCGTGTTATCCATTTTTTTGTATATTCGTAACCTGATTTTTTGAAATAAAATAAACAAATAAAAGAATGGCAACATTAGAGAGAATTAGAAATAAAGGTGGAATCCTAGTAGCTGTTGTTATTGGATTAGCCTTATTTGCATTTATCTTGGGCGACTTTTTAAAACGAAATGGAGGAGGTAATCAAGCCAATAGTATAGAAGTAGGTGAAATTAACGAAACAACCATTTCATATTCTGCATACCAAAACGAAATTAGCCAGGCAGAAGATTTTAGAAAGCTTCAAACAGGCAGTAGTAGCATCGATGAAAACACTCAATACCAGATTCAGAGTCAAGTTTGGGAACAAATGATTCAGGAGATTATAATGGGTGAAAAATTTGAAAATGCAGGTATTGATGTAAGCACAGAAGAAGTATTAGATATGGCAACAGGGAAAAATGCTCACCCTGCAATCCGACAAATGTTTTCTGATCCTCAAACAGGTGTTTTTAATCAAGCTGCAGTAGTAAATTTCTTAAGAAACAGAAAAAAAGATGCTAACGCATACCTATACTGGGAGTATCTGAAAAAAGCTATTGTAAATGAAAAACTGAATTCAAAATATACAAACTTATACAGAAAAGGATTTTATCCTACTCAAAGCATGATTCAAAGCGAAGCTAATGCTAATTTAAGATCTGTAGATTTTGACTTTGTAGCTGTAAACTACAGTACAATACCAGATAGTACTATTGAAGTATCTAACAGCGAAATTAAAGATTATTACAACGATCATATTGATGATTACAAACAAGATGCAGAACGCACAATTCAATATGTTTCTTTCCCTGTAACTCCATCTGAAGAAGATAAGGAATTAGCAGAGAAATGGATTTCTGACACAAAAGAAGAATTCTCAAATCCTGAAACTGACGCAGCACAATTTGTAACAATGAACTCTGATCTTCCATATGAAGGCAAAAACTTAAAAGCTGACGAATTAAGAATAGCTATTAAGGATTTTGTTGTAAATGGAAAAGAAGGAGATGTATTTGGTCCTTATTTAGAAGATGAAACATATAAATTAAGCAGAATTGTAAGCATTAAAGAAATGCCTGATTCTGTTCGTGCCAGACACATTCTAATACAGGAACAAGATCCAACCAAAGCAAATGCAATTGCAGATAGCTTAATTAACTTAATTAACAAAGGTGCTGACTTTGCTGATCTTGCTCGTAAGAATTCTAAAGATACAGGTTCTGCTGTTAACGGTGGAGATTTAAACTGGTTTAAAGAAGGCATGATGGTTAAACCATTTAACGATGCTTGTTTTAATGCTAAAAAAGGAGATGTTCTTAAAGTAGAAACTCAATTTGGAGTTCATATTATTAACATCCAAAACGTAGGTAAACCAGTTATTAAGTATAACGTTGCAACACTTGCAAGAGAAATTAAGTATAGCTCTAAAACATATCAACAAGTATATTCTGAAGCAAACAAATTTGCAGCTAATAATAATACTTCTGAAAAATTTATTGAGGCTATTAAAACAGAAAATAAAACTCCTCGCTTTGCTACATTAAAAGCAAACGACAGAAATGTCAGAGGACTTGAAAACTCTCGCAGATTAGTTCAATGGGCATTTGAAGGCGAAGTAAATGATATGTCGCCAACAATCTATGAATTCGGCAACCAATTCGTAATTGCGGTTATTACTGATGCAAAAGAAGAGGGACACCAAAACGTTAACGAGGTAGCCTCAAGAATTAAATCTTTAATTGCAAAAGATAAAAAAGCAGAAATCATCATTAAGAAATTTAATGACAACGCAAAAACAAGTCAGAGTTTATCTTCTCTAGCTCAAAAAATGGAAAGCACTGTTCAATCGGCAGTAAACATAAACTTTGCATCATATCAAGTAACAGGAGCTGGTTTTGAACCTGCGTTAGTAGGATTGGCTACAACTTCTGATGTTGATAAAATCTCAACTCCGGTAAAAGGAAACAGAGGTGTTTATGTTGTTAAAGTAACTTCTGAAAGTGTTGCTGAAAATGCAGACTTAGAAGCTGCAAAAAGAATCTTAACTCAAAATATTGAATATAAAGTACGTTCTTTATACAATTCAATTAGAGAAGAAGCTGAAATCAAAGACAACAGAGCAAAGTATTTCTAGACAAATAATTAGTACAAAATACAAAAGCAGTCTTTTAAAGGCTGCTTTTTTTGTTCCCAACTATACATTAACAAACAAAAAAAGGAGACTAAAAAGCCTCCCAAATACTAACTCGAATAGAAGTAGACTATTAAGCTGTCAATAGTTTTTTCACTATATCAGCAATTTCTTTACCATCTGCCTTACCTCCTAATTCTTTAGAAGCCATTCCCATAGCTTTTCCCATTTCTTTTACAGATTGAGCACCAGATTTTTCAACGATCGCAGCAACCAATTTCTCTAATTCTTCACCAGTAATCTGCTCTGGTAAAAAACGAGAAATAACCTCAACCTCTGCATTTTCTTTTTCAGCCAAATCTTCTCTTCCTTGCTCTACAAAAATAGCAGCTGCATCTTTACGTTGCTTCACCATTTTTTGTAAGATTTTCAATCCAGCATCTTCACCTAATTCATCATCTGCACCTTTAGCTGTATTTGCTTCAATAAGCTCTTTCTTAATCCCACGAAGCGCTTCTAAGGCCACTTTATCCTTAGCCTTCATGGCTGTCTTTATTTCTTCTGTAATCTGATCTATTAAACTCATTATTCTTGTAATAAAATATATCTTTATTAATATCCTTAATCTACATTATCATGTAAATATGGATTATCTCTTATTATTTTTGTTTTACCATCTTTACCCTCTGAAATAGTAAATCTCGATACTTTATAATCTTCCTCTTCCTGTACCGGATTTACTTTTACTTTTTTACGCTTATAAGCTGGAACATTCTCAAGTCTTTCAATATACCTGTCATCTTCCATATCTTCAGGAGAGATACTAAACCTCTCACCAATACCTGTTGCAATCTGACCTCTTTGATAGTGATTACCTGAAACATATTCCGGCTCTTCAACCTCCTTCTTCTTTGGAGTTGACTTATAGAACATATTAATACGTTCCTCTTTAGCTTTTTCTATCTGATCGAAGTCAATTACCCTACTTGAGCTTTCTTCTTTATCATCTTTACTTTCATCAAGATCTAATACAATCGGTTCCTCATCAGAATTAAATTCATCTTCATTACTATCATCATCACCATCTAATGAGAAACGTTGAACTTTAGGTTCATTTCTTTGCGAAAATTCAGCAATATTTCGAGTATTAAATCCGGTGGCAATAATAGTTACATTAACCTGATCCTGAAGATTATCGTCACTTCCTGTTCCCCAAATAATTGAAGCACTAGAACCTACTGTTTCCTGAACAAAATCAGTAACCTCACCTACCTCATCCATTGTTATTTCATCAACTCCGGACGTTATATTCAGAAGAATATTTTTGGCTCCTCTTATGTCATTACTATTTAATAATGGTGATTCTAAAGCCTGTTGAATAGCCAAAAGAGCCCTGTTTTCACCAGAAGCTGTTGAGCTACCCATGATAGCAACACCACTATTCTTCATAACAGTTTCAACATCGGCAAAGTCGACGTTTATATATCCGTGTACCGTAATTATTTCAGCAATACCTTTGGCGGCTGTAGATAAAACATCATCGGCTTTAGAGAAAGCGTTAGATAATTTTAAATCACCATACATCTCTCTTAATTTCTCATTATTAATTACCAAAAGAGAATCAACATTTTTCTCCATTTCAGCAATTCCATCAAGAGCCTGATTAATCCTAACTTTACCTTCGAACCTAAACGGAATAGTAACAATACCTACTGTTAGTATTCCCATATCTCTGGCAGCTTTAGCAATGATAGGAGCAGCTCCGGTACCGGTACCACCTCCCATACCTGCAGTAATAAATACCATTCGGGTATTATCCTGAAGGACTTTTTCGATATCTACCAGATTCTCAATTGCAGCCTGCTTACCTATTTCCGGTTTATTACCGGCACCACGACCTTCAGTCAGGGAATCCCCCAATTGAATTTTTACAGGAACCGGACTATTCTGCAAAGCCTGGTCATCCGTATTACATACTAAGAAATTAACATCCTTAATGCCCTGATTGAACATGTGATTTACCGCATTACTACCTCCTCCACCAACGCCAATTACTTTAATAATACAGTTTTGGTTTTCAGGCATTTCAAAACTCATCAAATCATCATTCATGTCAATATACCTTTCTTATTTTTATTTGTGTTGCGAAATTACATTTCAACATCTTTCTCATCGAAGATTCCGGCAAATGTTTTTTTCAAATTTCCAAATAGATCACCTGTCGTATACTCGGTCTTCTCTTTTTTCTTCTTTTCTTTTTTAGGAGAAGAAACTTTGCGTTGTGGTTCAACTTCCTCTTCAAATTCTTCCGGAAATAGTTTTTGTTCCACTACCGTTTTAACAGGATTTTCAAGCGCTGTCAGCAATAAACCAATACTTGTTGCATACATAGGCATTTTTGCCTCTTCAAGATGCATTGCTCTTATATTTTTATTGGGTAAACCAATACGAACTTCTAAACCTGTTCGATATTTAACCAATTTTGAAAGATTCTTTAATAATGCACCACCACCTGTAATTACAATACCAGCACCTAATCTATCATATAATTTAGAGTTCTCTATTTGGTACATAACATAATCAATGATTTCCTCCATCCTGGCTTGAATGATATAAGCCAAAGATTTAAAAGATATTTCTTTTGGTTCCCAACCTTCAATTCCAGGGATGGTTACCACCATATCTTCTCTTTCCAAATCGCCTAAAGCAGATCCGAACTGAGTTTTCAATGATTCAGCTTGCTTTGCTAAAACTGCACATCCTTCCTTAACGTCAGAAGTAACTACATTTCCTCCGAATGGAATAACAGCAGTATGCTGAATCATTCCATCATAAAAAATAGCCACATCAGTTGTACCACCACCAATATCAACAAGCACAACTCCGGCTTCTTTTTCTTCTTCTGTCAGAACAGCACGTGCAGAAGCCATAGGCTCAAGAAACAATTGATTTAATTTCAAGCCTACTCTGTTAATACACTTTTCTATGTTGTTAACAGATGCAATACGACCTAAAACAATATGGTAATTACCTTCTAGCCTACGCCCAGACATTCCGATAGGATTTTTAACCCCGGCTTCATTATCTACAACATAGTCTTGAGGAAATACATGTAAGATATTTTCACCCGCTTCCAAAGGAATTTTGAAATTATCCTTATACAAGTGATCCACATCAAACTGGGTAATTTCCATATTGGTTTCAATATATCGATAACCTCTGTTTTGGAGACTCTTAATATGCTGACCAGCTATACCAACATATACATCGGTTAACTTGACTCCATATTTTGATTCAAGATTAAATACAACATCTTTTATCGCACCTACAGTTTCTTCGATATTAAGAACTACCCCACGCTTCACTCCCGTAGAGGGTACTTTTTCAATACCTACAATCTGTAATTCCCCATTGTCATTCTTACGTCCAACAACAGCTACAATCTTGGTGGTTCCGATGTCTAACGCAGCAATTAAATTGGATTGGTTATTCATAATATCATTGTTTTGTACAAATTATTTGACCTTCGTATTTTAAATTAATTTCTCTGTAATTATTCCATTCTCTGGGATGTAAACCCTTTGTATACAAAGCATATAAATGCTCCATTTTAATGGGATAATCATTTAGTGATCCTAAATATATAATTTGATCGCCAACCCTGGGAGCCAAAGAAAACTCACCATTTTCCTCTACATATATTTGTTCTATCTGAGCATTCCAGAAAGAATCATGAATAATGTATTTTGCAAAATCAAGTACTTCATTCAAACTATCCAGCTTATTTACATGTCCGCTCAAAACTAATGTATGAGAAGTATATTGATCAAAGAGCGACATCTTATTACCTGACTCATCCAAATAATAAGAATCATACCCGGAAAAGACTCTTAATATTGGTTTCTTTTGCCCAACAAAAACATTTAACTGACCTCCAATTGTATAATAAGCCTCACACTCATTAATAGCCTCATGCTTTTTAAGGAATGTTTCTATTTCTTCGCAATTTACATCTTCAACTGCAGCACCTAACAAACGAGGATACTTATTCAAAATAATACTTCGAATCTGCTCCGATGTAACAAATTGAAAAGAAGTACTATCTTTAACTTCAACCTTAACCTGAGAGCAAACAACACTATCCTTTCCTTGCGCTACAAATGAAAATACTACCGGGAAAAACGCCAGTAATATTGACCAAAGAATAATATTTTTAACTTTTTGTATTTTCATTATCTGCACACTCTCTTTTAATCTCTTAAATATAAACCTATTAACAAATTATCCACAATCACTCATCTCTTATTTATAAACATTTACCAAAAATTTATTAACGATTTATTAAAAATCAATTCCAGTATTTGTAAACTACATTCTATATTTTGAATTTTTCCTGGTAACGTAATGTTATTTTATCAATTTCTTTATCAATATCACCAGCTCCCATCATCAATAAAACTTCAGGATTTTGAACCTCAATTTCGTCAAACAATCCATCCTTTGATGATAATTTTTTATTCTCTAATTCGACCAGATTCAGTATCATTGAAGAGGTAACACCCTCCATAGGCAACTCTCTGGCTGGATAGATATCCAACATAATCAGCTCATCCAATAAACTTAAGCTCTGCGCAAACTCTTGATGAAAATCATTTGTTCTTGAGAATAAATGTGGCTGAAAAACACCTGTAACTTTTTTACCAGGATATAATGACCGAACAGAATTTATTGTTGCTTTAATTTCTTCAGGATGATGTGCATAATCATCTATTAAAATAAAATCATCCGTTTTAAGCCTTATATCAAACCTCCTTCTGATTCCTTTAAATTCCGAAAGTGACTTTTTTATTTCTTCATATGTAACACCTGATAAAAATGCAGCTGCACATGCTCCTACGGCATTCTCAACATTAACTAAAGCAGGTATACCCAATTTAAGATCTAATAATTTTTGACTAGGAGTAATCAAATCGAAAACATATAAACCATTATCCAATCGAATATTTTCTGCGTAAAAATCAGCCTTATTATCCGTTATAGAGTATGTATATTTCATAACTCCTTCTTTCGCATCGAGAGGTAAATCAATTTCAAATTTAGACAACAAAATACCTCCTTCTTTTACCAAAGACGCAAACTCTTTGAAAGACTCCTTTACAGAAGAATCATCGCCATAAATATCCAAATGATCTGCATCTGCAGAAGATATCAATGCAAGATGTGGTTTTAGCTGTAAAAAAGACCGATCAAATTCATCAGCCTCCAATACCACATAATCTGAATTTTCAGATAAAAGTAAATTGGTTTTATAGTTTTGAGAGACTCCACCTAAGAAAGCACTACAATCCACTTTTGATTGTTTCAACAAATGAGAAATCATTGTTGAAATTGTAGTTTTCCCATGGGTTCCTGCTACACAAACACCTTTATGTTCTTGTGTTAACAAACCCAACACCTGCGACCTTTTTTTAACCTCAAATCCATTATTCAAAAAATAATTCAATTCGGTATGATCTTTAGGAATAGCAGGAGTAAATACAATTAAGGTCTTATTTGAGCTTAAAAATTCGTCTTTTATTAACGCTATATTATCTTCAAAGTGAATTCCAATCCCTTCTTTTTCAAGTTCAAACGTCAACAAGGTTGGAGTACGATCATACCCCTCAACAAAGTATCCATTAGAGTGAAAATACCTTGCTAAGGCACTCATTCCAATACCTCCAATACCTACAAAATAAACACTTTGAATATTATCTAAATTCATTTTACCAATTTCAATAGTTCATCAACAATTTCGTTTGCTGCATCAGGTTTAGCAAACTTAGTTACGTTTTGCATCAAAACGGTTCTTTTAGCCTCATCCTTTATCAGCCCAATTACTTCCTGAACCAACTTTTCCTTAACCTCCGCATCCTTCACCATCAAAGCGGCATCTTCTTTCACTAAGGCCATCGCATTTTTTGTTTGATGATCTTCTGATACATTTGGTGAAGGAACATAAACTGCAGCTTTTTTCAGTAATGCCATTTCAGATATAGAAGACGCTCCAGCTCTTGAAACCACTACATCTGCTAAAGTAAAAGCAGCCTCCATTTTATCAACAAAAGCTAATATTTTAAGGTCATCACTCTCCTGAACCTGTGATTTTATCTGATCGTAATAGTATTTTCCGGTTTGCCATATTAACTGAACACCTTCATCTATAAATTTTTGATAGTTAGCTTGAATCCCTTCATTAATTGTTCTAGCACCCAGACTACCTCCGGTTACAAAAACCACTTTTTTATCAGGATCTAATCCAAAATATTTAGCAGCTTCAACTCTATCTGTTTCTTTTAGCAAATTCTGACGAACAGGATTCCCTGTTAAGACAATCTTTTCTTCCGGAAAAAATCTTTCCATTTCAGGATAAGCAACACAAATCTTATTTACTTTTTTTGAAAGAATACGGTTTGTTACTCCCGGAAATGAATTTTGCTCTTGTATAATACTTGGAATATTTTTGTTTGAGGCCACTCTCAGAACTGGTCCACTTGCATATCCACCAACCCCTACTACAACATCAGGATTAAAATCTTTAACAACCTTACGAGCCTTTAACATACTTGCTGCAAGCTTGAAGAAAAAAGTCAAGTTTTTATAAGTCAATCTTCTCTGAAATCCGGCTACAGGTAAACCTACAATTTTATATCCTGCTGCAGGAACCTTCTCCATCTCCATTTTTCCCTCAGCTCCAACAAATAAAATTTCAGTTGAAGCATCACGCTCCATTAAAGCATTTGCTATGGATATTGCAGGGAAAATATGACCTCCGGTTCCACCTCCACTTATAATTACTTTCATATGATTATAATTTACTTATTATTTGTCATATGGAACTCACCATCTTTATTATCCTCAAATCTGAGGACTGTCAAATAATGGCTCGTTTCATTACTTTTAGATTAAAGATTAATATTTCTTCTTAAGAATAAGCTTCTTGCTTAGCTTCTTCTTTTAACCTTTGAGCCTCTTCCATATTATTTCTACTCACACTTAAAATCGCTCCCATAGCTACACAAGTAAATAAAATGGATGTACCACCCATACTAACCAAAGGCAAAGGTTGCCCTGTTACCGGGAATATACCAACCGCAACTCCCATATTAAAGAATCCCTGAAACACCAGGAGGTAAGCTAGTCCAATTGCTAAGAATGCAGGAAATGTTCTGGTACTACCTCTTACAATAACACCAGCTCTAAACAGGAATACTACATAACACATTATAATTAAGATTGCACCTATTGCACCCCACTCTTCTACGATTATTGCAAAAATAAAATCACTATACGGATGCGGCAAAAAATTACGTTGCTTACTATTACCCGGACCTTTACCCAAAATACCTCCTGTGGCTACAGCCATCTGAGACATACGAGCCTGATAATTTCCATCAGAATCATCCTCAACACCTTCTCCACCCATAAAATTTTCAATACGGGTTTTCCAGGTTTCAGCTCTATGTAAAAAAGGTAAATATGGTGATGCTAAAATCATCAACGTTACAAACACAACTGCCACACCAATTGTCCCTACCAAAAATTTTATTGGCACACGTCCAACAAACATCATTAAAAAGGCTATAAAACCAATTAAAAAAGCAGTTGAAAAATCCTCAGTAAAAATGAGACCACAAACTAATCCCACATAGATCATTATGGGTTTAAATGCATCTCTTGCTCCATAATCTGCATCCTGATGTCGGGCTAAAGTACGAGCTATATAAATTATCAAAGCTAACTTAGCTAACTCCGATGGCTGAAAAGATAAACCAATACCCGGTACTGTTAACCAACGAGAAGCCTGATTCAAGCTCATCCCGGTAGCTAAAGTAATAAACAACAACACAATTGACACCCAAAGAAGTATCTTGGAATATTTAGCAAACACTTTATAATCCAACTGATGAATCCCCCAAATCAATCCAATACCCACCAATAAAAACACAAAGTGTTTAAACATATAATAGTAGGTATTACCACCCTGATATTTATATGCCAACGATCCTGTTGAACTATATACAGCCAATAAAGATATGGCTGCAAGTACAGCAATCACAACCCATAAAATTGGATCTCCTTTAAAATATTTTTGTAATGCAGCTTTTAATCCCATATTACAAGTTTCTTACACACTCTTTAAACAACCTTCCTCTTTGCTCGTAATTATCAAATAAATCAAAACTGGCACATGCCGGAGACAACAATATTGTATTTCCTTTTTCACCTAAATAATAAGCAGATTTCACAGCCTCTTCCATTGAACCTGTTTCTACAATTGTAGGGATAACACCTTCAAAACTAGCTCTCAACTTCTCATTGTCAACACCCAAACAAATAAGGGCTTTTACTTTTTGAGAAGCTAAATCTTTAAGTTCCTTATAATCATTCCCCTTATCAACTCCACCTGCAATCCAGATCACATCAGTCTTCATGCTTTCCAGTGCATACCAGGTTGAATTAACATTAGTAGCTTTTGAATCATTGATAAACTCCATTCCCCTCACAGAAAGAACTCTTTCCAAACGATGTTCTACCCCTTTAAAGCTGGTAAGACATTCTCTTATAGAAGGCTTCCTGATTTGAAACAAACGAGCAACAATCCCAGCTGCCATCGTATTGTAACGGTTGTGTTGACCTTGAATTGCCAGTTGTTCTGTAAATACACTCATAACATCCTCCTTTACTTTAATTTGGATTTCATCATTATTACAAAAGGCTCCCTCACTTACCTCAACAAAATTCGAAAACGGAAACTGACGAGCCTTTATATCTCTCTTTGCCAGTTCCTTCATTATATTCTCATCATCCACACAATAAATAAAAGAATCGTCTTCAGTTTGATTCTGAATGACTCTAAATTTACTTTGGATATAATTCTCCATTTTATAATCGTACCTATCTAAATGATCAGGTGTGATATTCATTAAAACAGCAATATCTGCTTTGAATTGACACATACCATCCAATTGAAAGCTACTCAATTCAAGCACATACCAATCTTTATCATCTGCAACAGCAACCTGACGGGCTAAACTTTGACCGATATTACCTGCCAAGCCTACATTTACTCCACTATTTTTTAGAACATGATAGGTTAAAAGAGTTGTAGTTGTTTTACCGTTACTTCCGGTAATACATACATATTTTGCCTTACTATATCTTGCTGCAAACTCAATCTCTGAAACAACTTCAATTCCCTTTTCTTTTAGCTCAACAATCATTGGAACTTTATCTGGAATACCTGGACTTTTAACCACAACATCTGCATTAAAAATCTTTTCCTTACTATGTTGTTTCGCCTCGTAATCAACACTAGCATCTTCCAATTCTTTTCTGAAATTATCCTTAATCTCAGCCAGATCAGAAACAAATGTTTCAAAGCCTAATTTCTTTGATAGCAATGCAGCACCTACACCACTTTCACCAGCACCTAATATGACAACTCTATTAATCATCTACTTTTTGCTGTTATCTGATTTTTAATGTTACTACAGCTAATACTGCCAATAAAATTCCAACAATCCAGAATCTTGTTACAATCTTAGATTCTGTATATCCTTTTTTCTGATAATGATGATGCAAAGGTGCCATCTTAAATACTCTTCGACCTTCACCATATTTCTTTTTTGTGTATTTAAACCAGGACACCTGAATCATTACAGAAATATTCTCAACCAGGAATATTCCACATAATATAGGAATCAATAATTCTGTTTTTATAATGATGGCAAATACAGCAATTATTCCCCCAAGAGTTAAACTACCTGTATCACCCATAAAAACTTGGGCAGGAAAAGAGTTATACCATAAAAATCCAATTGTCGCTCCAATAAATGCTGCCATAAAAATCACGAGCTCTTCAGATTGAGGAATGTACATGATATTTAAATAGTCGGCCCATACCGTGTTACTGGAAACATAGGCCAGTATACCGAGCGTTGTTCCAATTATTGCGGATGTTCCGGTGGCCAATCCATCCAATCCATCCGTCATATTTGCACCATTGGAAACTGCAGTAATAATGAATATTACAGCAAGTATAAAAACAATCCATCCGTAAGAAGCTGCTTTTTCGCCCATAAAACTTACGAACCAAGCATAATCAAAACGATTATTCTTCATAAAAGGAATTGTTGTTTTTGTAGACTTTATATCGATAGTAGCAGGTCTCACTTCAGAAGTTCCATCCTCCAACTGCACAACAACAGTCTCATTTGGTACTTTTTCCCTAACAACCACCGAGTCGTTTAAATAAAGAGTTAATCCAACAATAAGGCCTAAGCCGATCTGACCTACAATCTTAAATCTTCCGGCAAGACCTTCTTTATTCTTTTTAAACACCTTAATATAATCATCTAAAAATCCGATAGTTCCTAACCATAAGGTTGCTACAATCATCAGAATAACATACACATTATCCAACTTCCCAAATAGCAATGTTGGGATAAGAATAGATGCAATAATTATAATACCACCCATTGTAGGAGTACCCTTTTTCTGATACTGTCCTTCTAAATCAAGATCTCTTACAACCTCACCAATTTGCTTTTTCTGAAGCCTTTTAATCACTTGCTTACCAAAAATAGTCCCAATCAACAAAGAGAAGATCACCGCCATTCCTGATCGAAATGAGATATATTGAAATATCCCGGCTCCAGGAAAATCAAATTTTTCAAGATATTCGAATAGATAATACAGCATTTATATTTAGATATTAAAAATATTAGACAATTTGTTAATTTAGATTTTAGACAAAAGATAAAAGACAAAAGACACATTTACATGACACTGAATCTGTACACTTAATACTTCTTTCATTTTATTCATAAGTCTATCTTAAAAGTTTATTTATTATTATTACTAAATCATTTCAAAAATTTCATTAATCACTTCACGATCATCGAAATGATGTTTTATACCATTAATCTCCTGATAATCTTCATGCCCTTTTCCCGCAACTAAAATGATATCACCACGCTTACACAACATCACAGCAGTTTTAATAGCTTCTTTTCGATCTGTTATCGAAACCACTTTAATTCTACTTTTAAAATCAACGCCTTCCATCATGTCATCAATAATAGCCTGAGGACTTTCTGATCGAGGGTTATCTGAAGTTAAGATTACCCTGGTACTACCCAATACAGAAACCTTTGCCATTTCTGGCCTTTTAGTTTTATCTCTATCACCACCTGCACCAACAACTGTAATTAATTCCTGTCCTGGTTGACGAATCTGATTTATGGTTTCTATCACATTTTTCAATGCATCAGGAGTATGAGCATAATCCACAACAGCGGTAATTCCATTAGCAGAACGAATGGTTTGAAATCTTCCATCAACAGATTGTAATCGACTAAGCGCAATCAAAACTTCATCATTAGGTCTGCCTAACTCAATCGCCGCACCATAAACAGCTAATAAATTCTGAGCATTAAAACGACCTATAAAAGGAGTCCAAACCTCACTGTTATTAATTAACAATTGCATACCTTCAAACATACTTTCAATAATTTTGGCCTTATAGTCAGCCATGCTTCTTATTGAATAAGTATTTTTTTTGGCTTTGCAATTCTGCAACATTACCATTCCATTCTTATCATCGACATTTACAATTGCAAAAGCCTCTTTAGATAGATCATCAAAGAACTTTTTCTTTGCCTTTATATAAGCATCAAAGGTTTTGTGATAATCTAAATGATCATGTGTCAGGTTTGTAAAAATTCCACCTTTATATTTTAATCCAGCAATTCTCTTTTGATCAATTGCATGCGAACTAACCTCCATAAAGCAATAACGACAACCTGCATCCACCATTTGACGCATGATTTTATTTAATGCTACAGGATCAGGAGTTGTATGTGTTGATGGTAATTTTTCATCACCAATAAAATTTGCAACAGTACTAAAAAGCCCGGATTCAAAACCCATCCCTCTAAATAACTCATAAAGCAAAGTAGCAATAGTTGTTTTTCCGTTTGTACCGGTAACTCCTACTAACTCCAATTCTTCTGATGGATTGCCATAAAAACCAGAAGCTATTTCACCTAAGGCCTGAGCTGAATCTTCGACAACTATAAAAGGAGTATTTTCATAAGTTTCATTTGGCAAATGTTGACAAACAATAGCATTACACCCATTCACAATTGCTTTTGAGATATAATCGTGACCATCTACATGAACACCCTTAACTGCAACAAACAAGGTATTCTCAGTAGCATTTCTGGAATCAAAAGTAATTTCTTCAAAAGCAACATTAACGCTTCCTTTAATCTCCTTAACTTTTGTCCACTCTTGTATTTGACTAACATTTGCCATCTTAACCAAGTTTTATAAAAATTCTTGACCCTTTACTTATTCTACTGCCTGCATTAACAGATTGCTCTATCACTCGTCCCCTTCCTGAAACAATTACCTTTAATCCCATATTCTCAAGCAAGGCAACTGCATCTTTGGCTCCCATACCTTTAACATTAGGCACCAATCCCGATGCAAATGTTTTTCGGCTAAAATCAACTTTATGCTCCTGGGCCTGAGTTGAGATCCAATCAGATTCCACATCCTCACCCTCAATAGTTACATTCAGCGTTTCAAATATGGTTTGTAAGTCTTGTTTTGTACCACCTTTTGAGTATGGTAACACACCCGAATCCGGCAACTTTTCTACTCGCTCATCAGCCATATCCAGACTTGTTGCATAAACACGATCAGCGATATCTTTAAAAACAGTACCCGCTACAACATTTCCGTAATAAACATTATTTGAAGGCCCATTAACCACAACAATACAGGAATATTTTGGTCTGTCAGCAGGAAAGTAACCTGCAAAGGAAGCCTGGTATTCGACTCCACTTCCTCCTTTATACCCGCCTGAGCCTTTAGCAATTTGAGCAGTACCCGTCTTTCCTGCAATTTTATAATTATCGTTTTTTAAATTTCTGGCAGTACCATGCTCAACTACTCCTACTAACAACTCATGTACTTTCTCAATAGTGGAAAGTGAACAAATTGACGGATTAACTACAGTTGGTTCAATTGATTCAACCAAATCACCATGACGATAAATACCCTTTACAAAATGAGGCTTTACCATTTTACCGTTATTTGCAACTGCATTATAAAACGTTAGTGTTTGCAATGGCGTTAATTTCGATTCATAACCAATAGATATCCATGGCAAAGAAACTCCTGACCAGGTTTCAGATCCAGGATATTTAATAAATGGTTCACCTTCACCTTTAATTTCCAATCCATTTTTTTGATTCAATCCCATAGAATAAATGCGATCAATAAATTTCTTAGGATTAGATTTATAGCGATCAACGATCATTTTTGAAACACCTACATTTGATGATTTCTCAAAAACCTGACGATAGGTTAATTTTCCGTAACCTCCATGATGACTATCGCGCATGGTTCGATCATAGAACTTTAACATTCCATTTCCTGTATCAATAGAATCATCCAGATTTAACAATCCATCCTCTAAGGCAACCATCATGCTCACCAGCTTAAATGTTGAACCAGGCTCTGTTGCCTCACCAATTGCATAGTTAAAGTAGTCTTCTACATAATTTCCAGGACTTTTTCTATACAAATTGACAATCGCTTTAATTTCACCGGTCTGCACCTCCATTAAAATTGCAGATCCATGATCGGCATTATGCTTAATCAACTGTTGTTTTAATGAGTTCTCTGCAACATCCTGTATTTCTATATCAATGGAAGTTAAAATATCATTCCCATTTTGAGGAGGCATCACTTCTTCAGGTACCCAATGACCAGATATTCGAGTAAAAGTACTTACGCCATTTTTACCCTTAAGCACATTATCATAAGCCCTCTCCAAACCAATCATTCCTCCTTTTTCCTTTTCTTCATACAGCTTACCTATAGTTCGTGACGCTAATATTCCAAAAGGAAGTTTTCTTTGATCCAGCATTTCAGGTAAAAAACCACCTTTATTTTTACCTAATCTAAAAATTGGGAACTCTTTTACCTTTTTTAGTTCTGTAAAAGAAATTCTTCTTCTGTTAATTCTATAATATCTTTTATGCTGCTGTCTGGCTTTGGTTAGATCCCTTTTATATGCACTTGTAGATTTATCTTTAAAGAAGGATGATAAACACAGGCTTAGGCTATCAATATTTTCATTAAAAATATCATCAGTTAAACCATGAGCCATCATATCCATATATAATCTGTAACTAGGAACAGAACATGCCAATTTTCGTCCGTCACAAGCAAGAATATTTCCTCTATTCGCTTCAATTTCACGTTCTTTACTAGTCATTACCTGCTCCATTGAACGCCATTTCTCACCCTGAACAACTTGCAAGAAAATCACCTTACCAAAAACAACAATAGCAAGCACTACCAATCCAAGGTAAATAACACCAACCCTCCATGTTATGTCTCTCTTTATTGTCATCTGTCTTTTACTTCCTTATTGTTTTAATCTTCTTTTCTGATAATTATTCTTCTTGGCGGCTCTGTTAATTCTTCCAAAGGAATCCCTGCGTCATTAACTTTCTGTAATATCACAGATTGCTTACTTATATACATAAGATCTGAAGATGTTGTAATTGCTTCAATTCTTAACTCTTGTATTTCTTTATTTAATGTAGCTGCCTCCTTCAGTAACTTTTCAACCTTAAAGTGATTAGATATATATGCAAAAGCCAGCATAATCAGGAATAAAAAATATGGCAATTGCTTTACAACCACCTCCCGGGTAAAGATCCTACCTGAAACAAAATCTCTCAGTGTAATCTTTTTAAAGGCATAATCACCTGACCCGACAAATTCTTTTTCCTTCTTTTTTCTGGCCATGATTATTTCTTTTCAGCAATTCTTAACTTGGCACTTCTTGAGCGGGTATTTTCCTCCAATTCTTTCGATGTTGGCAATATAGGCTTGCGACTCACTAAATCAAAAGGAACCACAGTTTGTCCAAAAAAGTCTTGTTCAACTTGTGTTTTATCACAATCCCCTGTCTTCATAAAGTTTTTCACCAACCTATCTTCCAATGAATGATAAGAAATCACAACAAGTCGACCTTCAGGAGCCAATACATCTTTAGTTTGCATCAACATCTCCTTCAAGGCTTCCATCTCACGATTCACTTCAATTCGTAAGGCCTGAAACACTTTAGCCAGAAACTTATTTTTTTCACGAGAAGGAACACAAGGCTCAACAACTTCCAACAGATCAGAAATCATTTTAAATGAAGATGCCTGACGATATGACAAGATCCCTTTTACAAGCTTTCCTGCACTTTTAATCTCACCATAAGTTTTAAATATTCTATACAAATCCTCCTCATCATAGTCATTCAACACATCATCCGCTCTCAAATTGGCTTGTTTATTCATACGCATATCCAACTCCCCCTCAAAACGAAACGAGAATCCTCTTTCCGGCGTATCAAAATGATGAGACGAAACTCCTAAATCAGCAAGAATTCCGTCTACTTTATCAATTTTCAGATAACGTAAAAAATGTTTGAGATAACGAAAATTATGACGTACAAAAATCAATCGATCATCATCAGGACGATTTTCATAAGCATCCTCATCCTGATCAAACACGATCATTTTGCCCCCTTTTAAGTTTTTTAGTATTTCTTTAGTATGACCACCGCCTCCAAAGGTTAGATCCACATAAACACCATTTTCTTTTATGTTTAAACCTTTGATACACTCTTGTAGTAAAACAGGTATATGATACACTTCATCCATTACTCAACCTCCCTATCTTTAAAATCAGTATTACCTAGAATTCGTTCTGCCATTAAAGCCAATTCACCCTCAGTCATTTCATCTGATTCATAAACATCCTTACTCCACAACTCAATTTTATTATCCACTCCAACCAAAACAATCTCCTTAGGCAGATTAATCTTTTCCAACAATCTTTTTGGCAGTAACAACCTTCCATTAGCATCAAAAGTAACTTCGGCAGCACCTCTAAAATATTGTCGATAAAACTTATTCTCTGCTCGATTATACATATTAATACGAGCCCTGATGTCATTCATCTCCTCTTCCCAATCAGGATATGGAGATAAGATCAAACAGTCATCAAACAAGTCTTTCCTCACCACAAAGCGGTTCTCTTCCATGGCGTTCATCACCTTTTTAAAAAGAGAAGGCAACACAATCCGTCCTTTAGCATCAGCTTTACAAACAAAATCACCTATAAATGTGGCCATTACGATTGTGGATTAATTTGCGTAAAAATAAAACATTTTTAAACCACAATCAACCACTTTACTCCACTTTATTACATATTGTTGATAAGTTTTTCTAATTAGCAAGAAAATTAGAATGTTTTTTTCATGAATTTGAATCATTACAGTCATGAAAAAGAAGATTCAAGCAAAGGCTAATCTTATCTAAAAAATATTAATAGTATAAAACTGAGAGTCATATTTTTTACTAAAAAAGTATAGTCCAATATGCATTTAATAATTTTGAATCATCAATTATAAAAGAGGAAGGTAAAAAAAACAATAGTGCAGAATAAACACCAACCAAAAGTTTGACCAGAGAGAAAACGAGAAGTAAATAAAATTTAACAGACTATCTTATTTTAGCAAAAAAGCTGAAATGCCATAAAACGTTCCCTCAGAAAAACTTCAAGCAAGAAAACAACAACATACAATCCGAAAACCTATATAAACAATTTATTAGATCTTTACTGTAGTCTTTAAACTAATCAATTAAGAGTATAAAAGATTAAAATAACACCAAAAGTATATTAAGGAAACACAAAAACTTAGGACTTAAGTTTCAATACTGAAGAGATTACAAACTCAACAATATTTGTATTTTTACTTTCATCTTGTATATTCTTCAAAAACACATACCAGCAAATAACACTCACTACAATCATTTCTCCTCCATCTTCAATAAATCCCAAAATCATCTTCACAACTTTTCCTAAAGAAAGAGATGTATGTATCATATCAACAACAACACCGCAAAAAACGAGAGCTGCAATTAACAATAACATATCGTGCGACATTTTACGGAAGGATTTAGAACCATAAATATAAGCTAACAAAACGAGTGATAAAAGGGCTGATCCAGCAGCACCAGTCACAATTAACTCACCAATATCTTGCCCCCTAAATCCACCCAAAGAGATTATAGACAAATATTTACTTATAAAGGCACCTCCTGTTTCATGAATTTGAATAGCATCATCCAATAAGAGATATGTAAAAAAAATAGCCCACACACTATAAATAAAAGACTTATTTTTTAATGATAGATTCACCAATAAAAAGACTATCCATAACCATTTGATATATTGAAATATCTCGGAATACCCTCTATCCGTCCCTAATGAAAGCATTAGATTATCCCAATACAAAAAACGATTCATAGAATGTAATATAAAAAACACAAAATCTGTACAAAAAAGTAACGCTAGCAATAGCGATGCAGAGGGCTCATGAAATATTTTTTTTATTTCAGGTATCATATTCCTATCTATTAATTACGGATATACACTTAATTATACAAATAATCCTCTTGGGAAAATTACTTTTTAAGGATCAGTAAAAGGCCATTACAAAAATGGCTCAATACAATGTAGTCTTTTTTAATTAAATGTCAATTCATAGAATCATCCATTAAGAACAACATTTGATATCTTGACTATTTTTATACTTAAACACACCATAATAGACAATTAACATACTGATAACGTAAAGTTTCATATCATTACTTTTAGAGTCTATTATCCAAATTCCAATAGGCAAAAAAGCCCTTCCAAATAAAAATTGGAAGAGCTAGTCATAAAAACCCCATATCAATGATTCTTTCTAACTAATGAAAGAATCATTAATCTTTTTCCTCTGGAAGGATTACTATTTCCAGGATATTTGCTTTATTAAAAAATTTCTTCGCCGCTTTTTCAATATCTTTTGTTGTTACCTTATCTATAATATCATTATAATAAGATGGATCCAGCATATTTTCACCTGAATCATAGTATGTCTGCAACGCTGTCATCCAAAAACTATTACGCTCAGTCATATGCTCATTGTTCTTTTTCATATTCAGCACAACCTTATCTAAATCGGTTTGCAATACATTATTTTTAATTTCATCCAACTCTTTATACACCAAACCCTTTAAATGATCTGCTTTAACCGGATCACAATCAAACTGAATATCCATCGACAAACGTGTTTCAGGTACGGTACTGGCAGAGGCTCGCACACTAACACCATAAGTTCCACCTTCTTTCTCTCTTATATTTTCAGTAAATCTTAATTGTAAAACAGAACTAATTATTGACTGACATACAACTGTTTCACGTGAATACTTTGCACCATTTCTCACTTTTATCATCACTGTTCCTCTAGGCTCTGTCATTGGCACCACAATACGATGGGTATTTTTTCCTTCAGGAAAATAATTACCATTATCAGCCCATTTCTCTTTTTTATCACTTTCTCCTTGCAAAGAACCAATGTATGTCTCAACTAATGGTCTTAGCGTTTCTACATCCACATCACCCACAATAAAGAATATAAAATCAGCGGCATTGGAGAAACGTTCATGATAGATCGCCTTCATTCGTTCATAATCCATATTGTCAAGGTAGTCTTTATTAAACTCCATAGCTCGAGGATTACCATTGGATAAAATAGCGCTTAAGGTGTCATTAATTATTGTTTTTGTAGATACTACTTTTCTCTCTAAGGCTTCGTATGCATGTTTTATATTACGATCATAAGCCTCTTTGTCAAAGTTTGGCTGTTCAAAACGCAAATACACCAACTCCATCATCGATTCTATATCGCCAGGATTAGCCATCGCAGAAACCGATTCCACATAACCACCAACACTAAAACTACTATTGGCTGTATTTCCTGTCATGATTTTAGAATAATCAGTAGCATTGTAATCACCAATCCCAAATGATTTTCCAAAACTTTTCAATGCACCCACCGAAGGTAAATCTTCATTTTCGCATAAAGACGCCCCACCATAACTAACAGCCTTAAGGGAAACAATCCCTTTCTGATAGTCAGCGAAACGATACACAACTTTTGCTCCATTTGACAATGTCCATTCTACGGCATCAAATTGCTCCAATTGTTTTTCACTAACAATTTGACCGGCTTCTGGCTTTTCTGTCAACAACTCTCCTACAACCGGAGCATCATCTTCATAAGGAGTTAATTCTTCTGTTTTAACTCTTACAATGACTTCCTCAATATCCGATTGTTTAATAAATTCAACACCTTCTTTCTCAGGACCTATAACAGAATAAACCACATTTATATCACTCAAATAACGAGATGCTACAGCAGACACTTCTTCTGCAGTAATAGAAGGGATAACCTCAGTTGTAAACTCATAAGTAAATTCTGGCGATGGAATGGTGCTACCGTTCAAATAGGCACCTTTTACTTTCTTACAGTAATTATCAGAAGATGTTTTTCTTTCATTGGCATGTTGATTTTCAATAGCCACCAACATATTGGTTTTCAACCTTTCCAACTTACCTTCAGTAAAACCATATTGAATAACACGTTCCAATTCGGTATAAATAGCTCCAAAAGCCTCGGCTTGTTTACTTTCTTCAGCTAGTGCTTGTATTGATAATGTTCGATAACCTCTTTCAAAGTTTCCGTAACTAATGCGTCCCCCTAAGAATAGCGCATCTCCTTTACGTTTCACTTCATTAATACGATTTTTTATTAATGCATTAAAAAAACGAATTACAAAATTTTCACGAAGTGAGGCCATCGTATTATCAACCTTATATGGATGACGCACAGTCATTTTAACCGTTACATTCTTTACATCTTTATCAGATGCAGCAATATACATTGGTTTTTCATTGTCAGGTATTATCACGTTGGTTCTTGGCTTGGCATTCTCAACTGCTGGTATGGCAGAAAACAAATCAATAACTTGCTTTTCCATTTCATCAACGTCAAAATCTCCTACAATACCTACAGCCTGAAGGTCGGTGCGATACCAATCGTGATAAAACCGACGTAAAGTTTTCGGATCAAAGTTTTTAATGACATCCAATTCCCCAATAACATCACGCTTTGCATAAATAGATCCATTGTAAATCACATCACCCATTTTAGCATTCAAACGAAAAGCAGAATTACGACGTGTTCGCCATTCTTCCGATATAACGCCACGCTCAGCATCAATCTCGTTCACATCCAACTCAAGTTCGTTACACCAATCGCGTAAAATTACCAAACAAGAATCAACCAAACCTTTGCGATTTACAGGCACCTGACTTATATTATAAACCGTTTCATTTTTAGCAGTATAAGCATTGATATCATTACCAAATTTAATCCCATTTCGTTCCAACATATCGAGCATGCTATTACCAGGAAAAGTATTTGTACCATTAAAGGCCATATGCTCCAAAAAATGAGCTAGTCCATCCTGATCATCTTTTTCTAAAACGGCTCCTACATTTTGGTAGATGTAAAAGCATGCCCTGTCTTTTGGCGTATCGTTATGACGAATGTAATATGTTAAACCATTTGGTAAAACACCGGTACGATATGCCGGATCAAACGGGATCTCTTGTGAGAGATCATTAAATTTTTGTGCCTTAGTTGCCACTCCAAAAACCAACACTCCCAGTAGGAGCAATATATATTTTTGCATAATAAAATTACTTTTTATCATTATTCTGTTTTATTGCCTTTAGTTATTTGATCCGAACGGCAAATACATTAATTCATCTATCTTCCTTCGTCAGACTTTCGGCTTTATCCATTACTCTTTCCCGAACAACAATTCCCCATTAATCATTTGCTCCAACTCATTTTTTTGATGAATGCGTTTTTTTTCCGTTATAGGATATTTTGAAAGTGCTTGCTTCTTCAACGCTATAGCTTTCTCACTTTTACCTGACTTATAAAGCATATTTGCTTTTAAGTTATCTACCAGATAATACTCTGGAACCAGCTCATAGCAGAATTTAATCCATTTATTCAAAGTCTTATAATGACTTTTATTTCCAGCAATTTTTAGATAATCATGTGCAATTTCAACAATTGGCTTCACTTCTTTGGTTGCTGATAAACCAAGTCTATAGAGCTCCAACATAACCTGTACAAAAGCAGTAGTATCATTTTCATTTGCACTTTTGTATTTATCATAGTTTTTCTTGTCTTCCTGATGAATACTTTTAACTCCGATATTCTGCATCACGCTATCAACAAAGAATTCTGCATTACGTCTAAAAGAATCATTATCACCTGTCATCAAATAATATTTAAGCACATCCACAGTTACATCTTTCTTCTTACGTGAATCATCAGGAAGTTTTGACATACCCTGAATATAGGATTGTAGTAATTCCGGATTATTTAAACGATATGCTTGTTTTCTTGTATTGATCAACAAACTATGCATTAGAAAATCCACCAAACGCTTTTCCCTATCGTTACAATTCTCTCTCCAGGTACCAATATTTTCTTCAACGATAACCTCTGCTTCACCACCAACAGTTAAATAATTCCTATTATCAAGGATATAATGCATCATTTCCTGGCTTGACTCTTCAATTTCTGTCTGAACTTTTAACCATGCTTCAATACCCTTTGATGGATTCACACCAAAATCTTTTGCTTTCGACAGATAAAACTTTAAGAATTTCTCATCATTTTGACGTTTCTCAAACTCTTGGTTTAATTTTTCTAACGTATAATCGCTAACTAAAGCATCCAAAGCTTCCTGAGCTGAAGCGATAAGAGACTCACCATCTCTGCCATAACCCTTAAACACTAGAGTCCCATTCCCATCAATAAACAACAGAGTCGGATAGCTCACCACCTTATGTATTCGTGCCGCATCTAGACCTTCTCTTTCTGCATCTAGCTTAAGACTTATAAAATTGGAATTATAAAAATCACCTACCTCTTTCTCAAGAAAAGGTCCTTTGGCCAGTCTTTTACAAGGACCACACCATTGGGTGTAAAAATCTATGAAGATGAGTTTGTTTTGCTCTTTGGACAAACTCAAAGCTTCTTCATACGAAATATGTTTAAAATCAATCCCCTGCGCAAAACTTCTTTCACTTATTAAAAAGAACAGAACCAATAAACTCAATACTATTTTTCTCATTTCATTTTTTATTAATCAAATACACATCTTCAACATATATTTATATCAAAGAATATAAATCAGTACCTTTATTATAAGACTCATAAAAACAGTTTATGGGTGACGTATTATAAAAAAAGTCGCTTCAGATATAAAAAATCCGAAACGACTTTAGGACATCAATTAAATTGTAAACCTATTATTTCTCTTTCTTAAGAAAGTGCTTTAAACCTACTTAGTTAATACTAACTTCTTCACCCTCCTTCATCAATTGCAGATCCTCAAACATTCCACTACTTCTTTTATTTCCCTCTTCTTTAGCAATCTGATAGGCTTTATCTTTTATTTCAATAGCCTTTGCTTTATCTTCACTAAACAGATACAAAATACTTGCGTAAGTACTTAGTATGTTAGCATCGTCCGGATAAATATCGACAGCTACTTTCATCCAACGAATAACATCCGCTTTATCAGTATCTGAATCTGCAAATTTTGCGTAGCTTGTAACTATATTCGCTATTTCCTGACTTTTTCTTTGGGAAAGAGGCATTGTAAATTGAGCCTCCTTATCACCATCTTCCTTTTTCTTTTTCCAGCTATAGTATTTACTGCGCATATCCTCAACATCTATAGATTGAATGAATACCTCATAATCACCCCTAACTAAGCTTTTATACATTGGACCATTACCTATACTCGAATAATAATAAACATATATTCTTTTACGTTGTTTATCATCAACCTTTACACCTGCTTCACCAGCTCTTTCCAATGCTACCTCAAGAATAGCAGTATCTCGTTTGGCAATTGCATAGTTCGTTGTACTTTCAACCATTGAGCGAGGAATTTTCTGAAATATTTCACGAATATCTTTCCTGACATATAATTTCCAGGCATCAGATCCATTATTGCGTTGAATAATTTCATCTGCTTTACCTCCAAAAACAATCTCTTTAGAATGATCAGCCAATAGCAATACCATTTCTTTATCTGATTCTTTTATAGATTTCTGGATATTTAAATACTGCTCCAAAACATCAGTATAATTGGTTGACTTAGATTCTTTCAGTTTATCTAAATACAATCGAACAAATTTTTCATCATTTTTTTCAGCCTCATATCTTTCCGATAATCGTCCTACACTATTAGGATCTTTACCATAAGAGACAGCTAAAGCTACTTCTTTGAGAAAATCCTCGGTAGGCATAGCCGCTGAAAAACGATACACTACAAATCCATCTCCATCAATAAATACGTAACCCGGGAGACCTGAAATACCATATTTATTTTTAATCATAGGTCCTTCACCTCTCTCAACATCTACTTTTAACGCCACAAAATTTTCATCAAAGTACTGCCCTACCTCTTCTTCCATAAAAACGGTTTTTGCCATTTTTTTACACGGTCCGCACCAAACGGCATACCCATCAATAAAAACAAGCTTGTTCTCCGATTTTGCTTTTTGTACAGCTTGATCTAAAGTGATATGTTCAAATTCTATCCCTTGAGCTATACCAAGCATACAAACAAGTGTTAGTATAATTGTGCTATATAGTTTTTTCATGATTAAATTATATTTTTCATTTACAACATGGAACTGTCTGATAATATTCATTACATGCCTATATCTCTGATTCTTTAGGATAAGAACTTTTTATCAAGGTCGTTTCATGAGTTCTAATTTTTTAAATACTGGTTTAAGCTTATAAAAAACGATTACAAGCTTTGTTCTTGCTTGAGTTTCTCTAACTGCTCCTTTAATTTGATATATTCTTTTTGTCTTTCATCAAGCTTACTCAACGCCTGCTCTTTATAATAAATGGCATCTTTTAATTTACCTTGTTTATGTAAAACCGAAGCTCTTAAATCATCCATTTTATAATCTGACGGTATTAATTTGGAAGCATAATCCAACCACCTGTATATATGTTTATAATCGTTCTTTTTTAATGAACAAGATTTAAGCATATATGGAATAGTTGTATAAAAAGCTGAAATTTGACTACCTGCCTCAATACCCTTTTTATATTTTTCAAGTGCCAAATTACCAAAATAACTAGGCTTATATTTAGTGGCTTTATATGTTTCGTAAGCTGCTAAATCATCTTTCTTTAATTCATCTATTGATTTAGCAGAAGCTATACTATCCAAATAAGATGTCGCCTGAAGTTTATATGTTGTGTAATCTTTATCCAATAACAGATAGAACAATTCATATTCCATTAAATTCCCGGGTTTATCCTCCCCACCAGGCAATTGTTTCCATTTATTGATATAAAGACGCATTAATTGCGGACTGCTTTTACGAAAAGCTTCATAATAAGTATTATATACTATTTGCGTTTTTAGCTTTGTTAAATCTTTCTCCTCTGCTCTTGTAGCGATATCCCAATATTCATCAAAGTTGGCGTACAAAATTTCTTCTGCTTTACCCCCTGCACATAGGTATTTGGAATAATTCAACAAAAAGTCCATCATGTCTACATCCTTTTCTTTAATCTCAGTTTGGATTTTAAGCCATGCCTCAATAGCTTCCGAAGGATTTTCTCTAACTTCAATCATCTTTGAAATATACATCTTTAAAAATCTTTCATCATTTAGCTTATTCGGATATTTCTTTTTTAAATCATCGATACTATATCCATTGCTATATGCTTGAAGAGCATCTTTTCCTAATTTTGTTATAGAAGCAATGTCTCCAGATCCTACACTTTTATAAACTAAATCGCCATCGCCATTTAAAAAAATTAAAGTTGGATAAGCATCTACCTTATATTTCTTTGCAGCATCGTGTCCTTCATGTTCTGCATCAAGTTTGATATTAATAAATTGCCTATTGTATAATTGCCCAACCTTTTCGTGCGTAAATACCTTTTTTGCCAACATTTTACATGGTCCACACCATTGTGTATAAAAGTCTATAAATATCAACTTATCTTCTTGTTTTGCTTTTTCTAGTGCTTCTTCTAATGAAATATGTTTAAAATCGATACCCTGAGCCAACAATCCTCCATTAAACATTATTAAAAGGATAATAAGCACTCCTGTTAATTTTTTCATCTGTTTTAATTTATTTTAATTTGCCAGATGGAACTCCCAAATGATAATCTTCTTCATGTGTGAGAGAATTTTTATCTTGGTCGTTTCATGTGTGAAAAATTTGATTTCTTATTTTCTTAAGATCTATAATCAGAACTTTATTACTCTTTATTATAAGACGCTTTTGATAAACCTGGGAGTGACATCCTCACAAAAAAAGTCGCATCCTAAAACAAGAAGCGACTTTTTTAAAATTTCTAAAGTTTTTTCAAAACTACCTTTCCTTACTTTTAGGCAAGTAATTAGTTATGATATATTTGTCAGGATTTATTATTCTATGCATACAACCTTCTAACTCCTGCTTCGTAATGGATTTAATCATATCATCTAATTCTTTTGGGGAGTATAATTTTTGGTACTTTAAATAACCACGTAACCAGTGATCTGAAATGCGATTCTCAACATAAAACGACATTACATATAAGCTACGTAACATGGCCTTTACCTTTTGCACTTCACGATCAGCGAGTTTATCTATACTTAAAGTCCTAAACACTTCATTTTTCATTATCTCATAAGCTTGATTAACATTGGAGGTATCTGTCATGAAGGCCAATCTAAGCATTTCGTAATCAAAGGGAACATTATAAACATCCGCATTCTTTCCTGTAGCATAAACCAAACCATATTTTTCTCTCATCACCTGAACCATTTTTAAATGAGCGTATTCCTTTACGCCTTGCAAAACAAGCTCATCATGCATTGTCACCGAATGTTCTGAAACTCTTTTAAAATAGTAGACAATTTTAGCTAAGTCCCTATTCCATGATAGATTATTACATATAACTGAATCTGGAATTATGGGCTCACAGGCCTTAGAAATTAATGAATCAGATTGATTTGATGGTATACTTCCAATAAATTGAGAAACCAGCTCCTCGATATTTTCGGGTAAATTTCCCTGCACAAAAATTACAGCATTGCTAATATCATATTTAATGGCTCTATCGTATTCTATAAATCGATTAATAAGCTCACTATTTAACTCTGCCTCAACATTAACATCCGAAGATTCATCATTGTCTTTTTTTCTTTTACTAAATTTCTCAAGTCCGGTTATAATTACATCCGACTCAGGATAATCAGGTTCTGTAATCAACAGGTTAAAAAGTTTAAACATCTGTTCTAGATTCGCTGATGGACCACCAATATTTAACTCATATGAATAATCATCAATAGATACCTTTTTAGAAAGTCCACTGCTTTTCTCAATTGCTCTAGCTTCTTTTTCACTATACTTACCATATTCCTTTATAAAGTATCGAAGCGACTTTTCAAAACTGGCTCTTTCTTCTTCTGGAACACAACTTAACCCCTTTGGGGAAACCATTTTAACAACAGCCTTATCCTCCTTTGACTCATAGAGCACCACCTTTAATCCATTTGGGTAACTCAGCACTTTCAATCCGTCATCTAATTTTCTCTCTTTTTTTATAGGTGCAATTTTGGCAGAAGTAATTTCAAATTTTAAAGATTCGGGTGATTTGCGGACAATATTCCCTCTTGTTTTGAATACAAAAGATTGTGTTGGAATCGTATCCAAATGCTCTAATTGTCCAAGAATTTTAGTTTTATTGAAATCTTTTGAACATGCAACACTCGAACTATCATAAAGGATAGTTTTATTCAAACTTATCATATGGTTAAAAGCCTCCAGAAAATCATCCGGGGTTAATTCCTCCAATACTTTTAAAGTAATCTCCTCATTTTTATCTTCAGTTAGTGGTATATCACCACTTATGAAATGATTTTTTATTTTAGAAAGCATAATTACATTATCTGGATGTCGCCTTTCTAAATATTGCAAATGCATTGCTTTTACAAATTCAATTTCTTCTACTGAAAATCCATGTTGTTGAACCTGAGCCAATGCTTCACAAAAGACTTTAAATATGCTATTGTAATCTGAATCTTTTGAAAGCACCAAACGAAAATTATAAATTGAATTACCCTGTATCACTGACCCTACATTCACCGAAGTATTTTGAACAGAATTACCGAACAAAGTAGTTAACCTGCGATCCAATATTTGAACCATGAGTTTTTTTATAAGATTTTCCTTGAAAGTGGGATAATCTATTACAACAGTTGGTTTTTCTTTAAATAAAAGAACAAAGGTTGCAGGGTCTTTTTCACTTTTACCAGAATAATTACCACTAACAATGGTTGAGTTATTTATATCGATATATTGATTGAATTGATGGTCTTCTGATTCAGATTCATGAGAGAATAATTTTCGAATCCTTTTCTCTGCCCAATGTTGGTCTATTTCACCATATACAATCAGAGCCATGTTTGAAGGTATATAATTGTCTTTATAAAAACGACATAGTCCCTGACTAGTAGCTTTACGAACAGACTCCTTAGTACCAAGAGCATCATGTCCTTCAAGCGAGGTTCCGATTAAATTGGGTGAACCCTCCGGTTCTCCTCCCGCTCTATTAATTTCTTCTATGATGACTTTTTTTTCATTCTCCAGAGTCTCTTTATCCATTTCCAGATTAAACATCCAATCCTTCAGTAGACTTAAACTACGATCAAAATAATCATTATCATTTTTAGGAATAGTTAAAAAATACTCAGTATCAACTATTCCTGTATATCCATTATAATCAATACCCCTACGCATCCCCATTAATTCCATTTCTTCCATACAGGAATTACCAGGATAATTTTCACTACCCTTAAACAACATATGCTCCACCATATGAGCATAACCGTGCTGATCAACTCTTTCGAGGTAGGATCCTACTTTAGTTACAATTAATACTTTTACTTTACCGGGATCCCCATTGGGAATAAAATAATATGTAAAACCATTTTTCAATTGTCCCATTTTTACTTCGGAAGGCATTTGAAATGGTTGAGCAAACCCAAATTTACAGAATAGAAAAAAAACAAATATAAAGAAGAGCTTAAATAATTTCATATAACTAATTTTGCTTTTAATTACCATATGAAACTCGCCAATTTTGTCCTTCTCATGTGTGAGACAAACTTTCACATGGCTTGTTTCATGTATTTATAATTTGATTTATATCGTTACATGGAACTCACAAATAGATTTAATCATTCTCCAGTGTATGAAACTGAATAATTAAATTTCAAATGTTAGTTTCATCAATCAATGATTAATTTACAGTAAGTATATATGGACAAAATAATGATATATACATATTAGCAATTCAATGAATTTCACTTTCATCGATTATTTTAAGTAGTAATGGCTCTAACATACCAGATGAAGGTCTTGGTAAGTTAACAAGTTCAATTTTTCCTTTAGGATTTATTAACAAAGATATTGGCAAATGTTCCGTTTTCAATACTGACTTTAGGGTATCTTCTGCAACATAAGCAATATGTAAATAATTATAAATTCGTTTCCTTTTGACAGCCTCTGAGGTTGAAATACTGTATGATTTTAATTCAGGAATCTTTTCATTAATTTGATCAAGAAAAAAAGCTTCATAAGGTGAATAACCAAATTTATTTTTTCCCAACACTAAAAAAATCCAACTCCCTAAATCGTCTTTTATTTTAATAGTTTTTCCATCAAGGGTAACTAAACTAAAATTTACATCTGCAATTTGCCCTTGTTTTATACCATGGTTAATACATTCTCTTGTCTGGATTGAATTATAACCTTCTAATAAAAACTTATGCCAGACACCTGTATATTTATTAATTTCTTTTTTTATGTTTAAACCACAATCAACCTGGAATAATTCTTTTAGACTAACAGCCATCTGAAACTTTTGCATTTCATCACTTTTTAAAAGAGATGCCAGGTATTTTTCATTTCTTATAGGATCTGTAGTTGCATTGGAAATAAACAATGAGTCATTAAACCTAAGATAATTCATGTAATTATTTAAAAGTACTCTATAGCTCTCTGAAAAATATGCATAGCTATAATCTGAATCTTCAATAACTGATTTATAAATATCCTCTTCCTCCTTAGAAAGCTTTTTTCGAGGAGCTGAGGTATAAGAGTTATCCGTTAAAAGACTTTTAAGATAATTGTACTTATTATCAAATCGAATAAACTTAATGAATCCCGAAGAAGCATCTTTATTCTGTTTGGTAAATTCTAAAATATGCTTTTCAATTTCATTATATACCTTTAATTTGTACTGTTTATTAGCAATAATACTATCTCGATGAATATCTGACAAATAAGTATATTGATAATTTATCTCACTAAGCAGACGGTTTTGTCTGGCGGCAATTGAATTGCCAACAATTTTATATCGATGTAATTTATAGATAACATTAAGCGTATCACCTGCCTCCAGGTAACAATGAAAAGATTTATAAGAATTATTACTTCTAATCAATAATAAATCAGCATCATTAATATGTGCCATAAACTGAATACTCCCAGTTTTATCTTTCCATTTTATTTGTGATTTACGCCACAACAATTCCTTTCCTGTAACCGAGGCAGAAGTCATTTCATTATCATCTACCAACAGGTTAATTGTTGCTATATTATCTGTTTTATTATGGTGCTTACATGCACTTAACAAGAAAAGTAATAATAGGTTAGCAAGAAACACCAATCTTCCGTATTTATTATTTCTTATATATATACTCCTCTTCATCTTTCTATATAATTCATACTCATTATTATATATAAGACGCAAAAATCAAAGCGGAGTGTGACAAAGAAACTGTATTTTAATCAGTTTCGAACACAAAAAAATTCAAATCCAATTTCATTAACAATCTATATATTAAATAAAAAGAGGGTTTCCCGATCAGAAAACCCTCTTTGGCATTAAAATTAGGGAATAATTTAGGTCTTATTATTTTACGATAATCTTAAATGTTTTAAAAGATCCTTCACTAGATACTTTTAATAAGTAGATTCCCTCTGCAACATCATAGTCAATTACACCATTCTGTATAATACCCTTTTCTACAACTTGACCACTCAAATTATATAATTCATAAGATGAGTTTGCATCATTTAATCCAGTAACATTAACAAAACCATAAGAAGGATTTGGAGAAACATTAATAGATAATTTCTCAGCTAAAGGTTTAATTGCTGTTGATGTTCCATTAGGATCAAATACATATAACTCTGACCCTAAAGTTGCATTTGGATCTTCTCCTGAAAAATAAATTTTACTATCAAAAATCATTAAGTCTGAAGGTACAAACCCAATACTTTCTTCGACTATCTCAACCGATGAACCATTCAATTTATAAATAGCATCTGTTGTAGAATCGTAGGTGTACCCATCTTTTACATAAGAGTATTTTGCAATAAAATATAATGTGTTATTTAAAACTACATAACTCTTAGGATCAAAATTAATAAATACTTCTTCAGGAACTTTCAAACCTGCTTTGTATGCATCAAGTAAACCAGATATACGAGTTAATGAATTCATATTAATATCATATACATACAATTGGTCTAAAGCATCGGTTGTTGAATTATCATCATCTCCCTCGAAATACAATTTACCATCTAATAAAAATGGTTGACTATTGATATCAACGGTCCAGGTTGCCCCTCCAGGTGTTATCCTTACTGTTCCATCAGCAGTTCCATTAGTTTCCCAAAGTGCATAAGTACCATCACCATCTGCAGCTCTAAAATAAGCCTTATTATTATAAGTCACATAATATCTTGGACTACTATTACTAGCTCCACTATAAATATCTTTAAGGAGCTGAGGCCCTTCTGTACCAGCCAGATCATAAATAAATAACTCCGTTCCTGTTGCATCATCTAATGTTGCATCAACGTAATCACCTGAAAAAATAATTTTACCACCCAACAAACAGGCTCCTAATGTATTTTCAACAATTAAAGTAGTACCATCAACCTCAAACTGATTAGGCAAAACTTCCGGATCAACTAAATTTTCACCACCCCAAACTGCCCACGGTGCTGCATTTGCTTCTGTTAAATACACTTTACTATTGGCATCATCAACTATAACCCTATTAGTCCATGCATTATTTATCGCTCTAACAGTATCACCATTCACTCCTGTGATATAATATATATGTATACCTCCATCTCCATTGTTAGCACTAAAATACACTTTATCATTAAATAAAATTGGATCTAAAAAAGTAGCATCACCCTGCTGAAAATATTCAGTTCCTTCCGGATCAGTTTCTACTGTATAAGTCGAATTTATCTCAAACATGTTTGTATTTGCAGCACTACCATCTGATGCCCATACTTCAACATCATGATAAGTATTATAAGATATGGTACCCATTATACTAGTAGCTCTGGTCCAAAAATTTGCTCCTATACCACTATAAACAAAAAAACTACTATTAGCAGTCATTGAACTTGGCGCAGTTGACACATCTCCTTCATGAGAATCAGCTACAATTTCTACTGTTTGTCCTAGCATTATTGAAACATTCATTAATGCCAAAAGAAAAAAGTACATTTTTTTCATAATAAATATGTTTAAGTTAAAATTAACAGGCAGTATAATCTTACTTTATACACCGCATTATTATAAAGACGCAGCAATTATAGCATGGGGGTGACACAAAACATAGAAAAAGTTCATTTTTTATATTTTACATTCAAATTTTTCAAGGGTAAAAATGTAAAATTAACTTTCCTGAAGCCATTTTAAACAAATTCGCACACCTACAGTAAACTCTAACCATTTTTTTGCACAATAAAATTTTACGATAATAAAAAAGGTCATCTAAATGGATGACCTTTCTCATTTTAATTGAAAATATATTAATAGTTAAAGGTGTATACAAAATATCTGGTATCCCAACCGTTATACAAGAAGTTTCTGGTAATAGTGGTTACATTACCATCTGCATCCGTTTCGTATGTATAAGACGGCTCCTCTAAATATGTACCGTCATATTCATCACTGGTGGCTTCAGTACTAGTAACAACATATTTAGTCAAAAACAAATCACAAAATACTTCTCTTACACTTGTAACTGATGTATAAGGAGGTAATCCTTCAATGTAACTAGGCATATATACAGGTTCAAATGTGGTTCTATACTCACGATTTTTTTCAACTACTTTATAGTAATCATATTCCCAGTACTCAGCAAAAATTTTCTCACCTGTTTCAAATGGATCTACATAATTAGCCTGGTAGGTTGCAGATTTACCATAATATGAAACCAAAACACCATTCTCATCATATTGAAAATCCTGACTTTCAATTTCATTATCCTTTGTAATCTCAACAGATCCATCATCGCTAACAAAATAATTGTAACGAAGAATTTGATCCAGCTGAGTAGTACCTTCTTTGTATTTAAAAATTTGGTTATAATAGTCATATCCATACTCTTGATAATAATCACTATCATAACGAGCTTTACGAGTGATGGTATCCACCATTCCCATATCATTATAAACCAAGAAGTACTCCTGGATTAATCCTGAATATCCAAAGTAATGCTCCATTTGATGAATACGTTTATTATCATCGTAAGATATAGTAATTACATCAGTAGTATTTCTATAACTATTATATACATTAATAGTAGCAGGAAGTTTAAGCACATCACTTTTTCGAACAGTTACAGTTATAGTACTACTTTGTCCTTTTCGATCTTTAATAATTATATCCAGATTATACTCTTCACCTTCAACCAATGTTCCAAAACCAATCGTTTTTGATAAAATATATTCGTATTCAGCAGAACTTGCATCCGGAGCATAATAGAATACTTCATCTCCTTTAAATAAAACCTGAACCGATTCCAACTCATTCAAACCGGTACTTACTAAACCTTTTAGCTGATATATAGGCACTACAACATTAAGACTTGTTCCACCTACAAGTCGTATTTCAGGAAATGAAAACTGTTTCACAGATAAAGTAAATCCCCTATTTGTAGTTCGATTATCTTTATCATTTACTTTAAAAATGTAATACAAAACTGTATCCGTTTCGAAAGGCGTTAAATCGATATCGTAATTAAAAACAAAATTCTTTTTACCATCATATGCTTCAATCGTTTCGATTAGCTCATAATTGGTAGCGTTTAATATTTCAATATTCTCAACGCCATTAGGTACTTCCATCTGCATTTGTACCGAATATACATCTGCCGTATCACGTCTAACTTCAACCTCCTGATCTTCAAGTTCAAACCCAGGATCAGGAAACTCAGGATCCTTTTGACAAGACCATAAAACCAGTATTAACAGTGCTGCTATATTTATAAGATATTTAATTTTCATCATCAATCATTTACAGGTTAATTTTCTATAATCACTTCTAAACCAGGATTAAACGCAACTAAATCAACACCCCACTCATCCATAAAATCAAGTAATAAATTCATTTTATTTTTTATTTCATCAGGAAAGGCAAGTAATTCCTCAGCATTTCTATGCAGCATTTCATTTAGGTAACTTCTTACATCATAGTTTAAACTTTCTACAAAGTAATATGATTTTTTTATCGCTTTTTCTTCTCCATCAATTGTGGTTAATCCTGCACCATCATTATAAAAATACTTAGCATCAATAAAACCTTTTGAATAGAACCAAGCTTTATCTACAACTACAGGAACTGTTTCTGCGCCTTCGGAATCATCTTCAAGATCAATATCAAAATCCTCAGCATAAACTTCTTCTACTGATTCGCCATAATATTCTGATGATAAAGAAGAAAAATCTTCAGATATATACTGGTATAAATCATGCATTTCCATAATACGACATAAAAAAATATAGAAATTATCTTTTCTATATTTTTCAGCATTATATAATAATCCATCCTGGTTAACATTATATGCTAAAGAATGCCTGTTATACATACAGTTTACTGTACCACTTGCGTCTTTACCTATTCTAGAATCAGATTCTGTAATAATATCATCTCCTAAACCATTTTCATTATCAACTAAAACTTCTTCACAGATTAACACCTTAAATGGCATGTAATCTGCCATTAAACTTCCGTTTTTAATATACTTGAATATTATATCATTTATATATGATAAGGATTGATCTATGTATGCCTGATATAAGACTTCATTTTCAGAAGTCATTTCTCCGTTTTCATCAACAAATGATTCCTTGATCATTTTCAACTCCACATCTTCCCATTTGGCTGCAGCAACATCATCACTTGCGATATAAGCAAAATCCAAAATCGGATCAAATTCATAAAGTAGTCCACAATTGTAATCGTTATAAATTGAGGTTACATATTCATTATTGGCAGAGTTTACAAAATTTGCCACTCTATCTTCATCTTTATTAGAAGGGATTAAAGTATCTTCAGACTCACACCCCACAAACATCAAAGATGCAATAACACTAATATATATGAGCAATATTTTCTTCATCTGTTTATGTTTTATTTTTTATCCAGACGAAACTCTCAAATAAGTTCAATTATTAATAAATAACTATTGTACCTATATTGTAGTTTCATTAAATTATTACATTTATTAAGGGATGATTATTTCATTATCAACTTCTGGTATCTTTTCATATCGCTCATTATTTCGAATAAGCGGATTATTTTCCCTTTCTTCTAAAGGAATTGGAAGTGTATAATTATAATCATTTGAAAGTAAGGTATAAGTTTCAGTCCCTAGCTTAGTACCATCATCACTAACCAAGGTATATACATGCTTAATCTCTGGTCGGTTTTGTATACGACGTAAATCAAACCACCTGTGATGATCTTCAAAACAAAACTCTTTTCTTCTTTCATCCAACACATAATTTAAAACCGCTGAAGACTCTGTTGGATATTCAATATCCGCAGTTGAAGAGTAACGATATTCGTGAATGACTTTAATATCGATTAAAGCATTATCGGTCTCACCTTTTTGAGCATAAGCCTCCGCCCTGTTCAAGTACGCCTCCACTAACCTAAAATTGGTATATCCAACAGATGTATAACTTGTTGTATACTTATTTACAGTAAAATAAGTTGTTCCTGTACCATTATCAACCTCGGTAAAGAATAAACTCTTTCTAACATCCTTATCCTCAAACATACTGATCAATTCTTTATTGGCAACATAATAACTTGATGTAGAAAAAGCAGGATTAGTATTATGATATGAATAAAGAATCTCGGTATTGTCTTCATCAAGAAATACTCTATTATCATACATTTTACTCATTTTTTTAAGTTGTATAACTTTTTCTGACCAAGAAATACATTCATCCCATTTTTCCTGATATAATTTAACTCTTGACATAAAAAGATAACATGCTTCCACTGTTGGATGCCAGATTGATTTTTCTAGTTGGCTGGAAGTGATTAACTCAATGGCTTTTTCGATATCTTTTTCAATAAAATCATAACATTCCTGTACTGTATTTCTGGAATAAGTTACTTCTACACCTATATCATCTCTTATCGGCACACCTAATTCCACACTTGCGGTACTTTCAGCATAAGGTTGACCATATAGATTTAACAGGTTGAAATAAGATAATGCACGAATAAAATATGCTTCTCCTTTTACATAATCAATTTCCTCCTGTGTACCTATTGCATCATCGATTAATTCAATCACATAATTAGCAATAGCAATATCCTCATACATTTCTTCCCACGAAGTATTAATAGTACTTAAAGTATTACCATCCTCATCAATCTCAATTTCTCGCTGCCATGTATAAGTGGTTTTTGCAAATTCTTTTTTTGAAGAATATGCCAAGGCATTTTCAACCACATTATCAGTCATATGATTAACTGTGGTAAAAATTGGATAGTTATAATTAAACTCATATAAAAGCAATGCTGCATAATGATCTGTTTTCTCCGGAACCAGTTTATCCTGGTCCACTTCATCTAAAAAATCGCCACATCCTATAAATGGAATAAAAAGCAGTATATATAATAATTTCTTCATCTCTAATTTTATTGATCTATTTAGAAACTTAAATTTAAACTCATGCTGTAAGTAGGTAATGAAGGTAATCCTATGCCATTCACTTGCTCAGGATCCTGTCCTTTTAATTTTTTATCAAAAGCCCAAACAGCAACATTACTAGCCTGTACACCAATATTTACATTCTGAATTCCAGTACCTTTTAAAATTTCTTTTGGCATGGTATAAGATAATGAAACAGTCTGTAAACGTATATGATCACCTTTTACTACCCGCAGATCACTATAATCATACATCCACCATGCATTTTTTCCTTCAGGTACTACCTTACCATAATTTGTCACGTAAATTCTGGAGTAACCATTTGATTCTATGCTTTGAGAGAACGTTAAGTTATGATTGCTTATTGTAGGAATATCAGTAGTCAACTCATCTCCCGTTTTTCTCCATCGCTTATTAAATTCACTACTTAGATTTTCATATGGCAATGGAAGGTTTTGATTACCATTATACAGCTTAAGTAATCTCACTTTATGTCCCAACTTATAGTTGAAATTAGCTGATAATCTAAGCTTCTTATATCTAAATTCTGTTCCAAAACTACCAAAATACAGAGGCACCCTACTTCCTTCATAAACTAAGGCTGCCTGAAGTTGCTCTTCAGCAGACATATCTTCTTCAACAAGATGCTTGAATGTTGGCAAACCTTCATCAGTTAATCCATCAAATTGATATGAAAAGAAACCATTGGTAGGAAAACCTTCTCTATAAATACTTCCTGCCAAATAATTCGCAACCGTTAAATTCTTTTCGGCCCCTTCTTCAAAACCTTTCAACACTCTATCCCTGTCATAAGAGAAATAAAAAGAGGTATTCCAGCTAAAATTCTTATTCTTATAATTTACAGTCCTTAAAGAAACTTCATAACTGGTTACATCTTTAGATCCGGAATTATAAGCCTGCGTTGAGGTACCATTAACCAGAGATACTGGTCTCAATTGAATTAAGTCAATACTCTTTGAGTAAGCATAATCCAGGGCTCCACTTATTCTTCCACTGTACAAACTAAAATTCAATCCAAGGTTAACTGTTTCTGTTTTTTCCCATCTTATATTAGCATTAGGAAATTCAGATAGCTCAGCAACATTTTCAGGATAGTACACAGGTCTATTTCGACCATAATCACTAATAATCAAATATGGTGTAGTATTTGGCATTGTTCCCCTAACACCATATGAGCCTCTTAATGCTAACTCATCAAAGATACCTGAGTGATTAAAAAACATCTCATTATGAATATTCCATCTGGCAGAAGCCGACCATGTTGGTTTAAATTTGTAACGCTCGTATTGTCCAAATGTATTGGAACCATCACTACGCGCATTAAAATTGATAACATACCTGTTATCAAACACATAGTTTAAAATTCCAAATAAAGAAACCGTATTTTGCTTTCTGTCTGTAATTGTTGGATAAACATTTAATGAACCATCATTGGTTAACCACCTTAGAGCATACTCGTAATCATATTCTGTAAAATCAAGCTCTGAAGTTTCCGTATCGAAACTTGTTTTTGGTAAAGTAATAAAACCTCTTCCCTGATAATGATTATAACCCGGTACTGTAAAACCTGTTGCTCCCCAATACTGAGCAGAACGAACTTCATGTCCTAAATTAAAATTAAAAACATGCCTTTCACTAAATACCTTATTGTAATTCAGCTGATTACGCAACAAATAGGTATCCTGACTTACCATCCCTCCACTATAAATACCACCAAATGGCACCATACTACCCTGATTCAGATTTGCTTCAATTAAATCTTCAAACTCATCATAGGTTCTTAATTTTGCAATATAATAGGTATCTTCTGTAATCCACTCCTCAGTGAGGTTTGTTGTATTACGATAACTTACCATACTGTTTAAACGAAAACCATTCAGAAACTTCCAGTTAAGATTAGCTGTAATGGCAAAATCCTTATTAGTAATATTTCGCTCTGAATTATCCATTTCGCGTAACACATTATATCTACCATAAGCTATGGTTTGATCTAATCCTAATGAAGGATCGAATATTTCTTTATATTGATTAAAATAACTACCATCCTCGTTATAAATTGGAACTGCTCTACTGGTATAGTAGGCATCGTTAAATAGATTTATTGAACTATGGTTGTATTTTGATTTTTGAATAGACCCGTTTAATTTAAAAGAAAGCAATAGATTTTCTTTCAAGTTCAAATCAATATTCGATCTTGCTGTAATTCTATTAACATTTACATTTTTCTCTGTTCCCTGTTGATCATCATAACCCAGTGAAATGTAATATTTTGACTTTTCTGAACCACCCGAAGCACTTACTGAATGGGATTGATTTATAGCTGTTTGATACAACTCTCCAAACCAATCAGAGTTTAACGTTTCCAGGTAAGAAACCTGGTTTTGAAATTGATCATAATCATAAGTTCCATCCCATAAATTTAGCAAGGCTCCTTCATATCCAATTCTGTCAATATTATTATAGTCCTCACCAAAACCAAGATTGCGCTCATACATTTCTCTCGAAAGATCAATACGCTGCTTAGAATTCATTAGATTCATATCGGTATATGCTGGTGCCTGAACCACATTTAATGTTCCCGAATAATTCAGAGATGCATTTCCTTCTTCCCCTCTTTTAGTTGTAATTACAATTACACCATTGGCTGCACGTGTACCATAAATTGCAGTAGCTGAGGCATCTTTTAATATATCAATTTGTTCAATATCCTGAGGATTGATTCCTGTAATTGCATTACCAATTAAGTTAATATTATCAAAACTATTGATTTCACTTGCGGTTAATGGAACAGGATCTTCATAAATCACACCATCTATAACCCATAAAGGACTTTGATTTCCAGTAAAAGTACTACCTCCACGAATTCTCACTTTAGCGGCAGCTCCTGGCGTTGAACTTAAATTTGTAATCATAAGTCCGGTAGCTTTACCTTCAAGCATTTTATCAATACTCAATGAGCCCATTAAATCTAAATCCTGAGCTTTTACTGTAGAAATAGCACTGGTCAATTCTCTTTTATCTACTGTATAGTAACCCGTTGCTACAACTTCTCCTATTTCAAGAATTTCTGAAACTAATTGAACATCTAAAGTCGTTTTTTCCTCTAATTTTACTTCCTGAGTAATATATCCAATAAAAGAAAAAACTAAAATATGGTCCTCCCTTGGTAATGTAATCTTAAATTCACCATTTATATCAGTAATAGCTCCAAGGAATCCGTTCTTAACCACAATATTAACACCCGGAATTGACTCTCCTGTTTCAGAGTCTGTAACTTTCCCCTGAACAACAATAGTTTTTTCCTGCTGAATTTCTGACTCTTCCTTTGGTTTAATAATAATAACATCATTCACCATAGTGTAGGTCAGATTTGTATCCTCCAATAAGTCTGTTAACAAATCAGCGACAGTAATATTTGTTCGATTTAGCGTAACACCATCCAATTCTTTAATGTTTTCTTCATTAAAGAAAAAGCTGTAGCCACTTTGATGCTTTATCTCTTCAAATAACTGAGAAGCACTAATATTATTAACATTTAAATCTACTCGTTTGGACTGCGAAAAAGAATTTGCAGACATTGTGAATATTGAGCTAAATATTAAAAGAATGTATAACCTCATAATCAACCATTTCTTCTTAACCCCTCCGGACTCCCAGAGAGTTTTAAGCTTTTTCTTTTTTTTCATACTTTTGTTAGTGATAATTTATTGTATTCTTAATTAAAACGAGGATATGATAAAAGGAGGGTGGGCCAACACCCTCCTTATTTTCTGCTATCTTGATACGTATATGATTTTATTATCTTTTACTTCTATATGAACAGACATTTCGGCTTCCAGAATAGTTAAAATATCTGCCATATTGTTATAACGAGGTAAGTCTCCGGTAAATCGAATATCCTTAATACTTTCGTCAGTAATAAAAATCTCTACATCATACCAACGCCCAAGCTTTGTTAAGAAAGATTGTAACGGCTCATTTTTAAATTTAAAACGTTTATCTTTCCATGCGGTATAAACATCTGTATCAACCGTTTGCTTTGAAATGCTTTTTGTTTCTTTATTAAATAAAGATTGTTCTCCAGGAGATAAAAACTCACGAGCCACTTCATTGTTTTCAAGTTCTCGCTCCACTTTTACTTTTCCATCAACAAGTGTGGTAATAATGTTCATATCTTCTGAATATGAAGATATATTAAACTCAGTACCTAACACTTCAATAGAATGTCTATCAGTCTCAACAATAAAAGGTTTTTCTATATTATGAGTAACATCAAAATATGCTTCTCCATGTAATTGTACACGTCTTTCATTTCCTACAAATGGAACAGTATATGCAAGTTCAGTATCTGAATTTAACCAAACTTTAGTTCCGTCCGGTAACACCAACTGATACTCCGCTCCTCGTGGAATTTTAAGAACATTTTTAGATGGTTTAATATTAGCTGATTGAACAGAGTCATATGCCAGCACACCTTTATTGTTTGCTATTGAAACATTACCCTCTTGAATAATAGTAGCAGACTCTGCTTCTAAATGCACCTCACTACCATTATCAAGTATCAATGTAGCCTGTGGAGTACCTGGCTTAATATCAGCCTTTACAATCATCGGACTATAATCTTCAACATTTCGTAATTGGTATACATAAAATAAAGAGAAACCAATAACTAACACTGCAGCAACAGATGCAATGGTTTTATATATTTTCAACTTAACAACCTTGCCTTTATTTTGATCAGCATTCATTCTACAAATAAAATTCTGCCATTGCTCTTCCTTATCAATTTTATTAATAGCATTGTTCCAGTCCTCAAAAGTTTCTGAATTCAAGATATTATGTTGAAGTTTTTGATTCCGATCATCCTCCTCCCATTTATTCAACTCCTTAGTTTCTTGATCATCAAGAGAACCTAATAGCTTTGCTACAAATAATTTTGCATATTTAAATTGTTCCTGTATCTTTTTCATAACCTATAAGTTACAACAAAATCCAACTTTGTCTTACTTATAAGACGCAAAAACAATATTAGGGGGTGACAATTGTCAAAAAAATAATTAAAAGAATTGTATAAACTTTGTCAGCAAGATTAATACAAATTGGTGTCCTAACTTTTCTCTAAGAAATTTGTAGGCTCTCTTCTTAACTGTCTTTATAGTATTTAGTGTCACATTCAGTTCGTCAGCAATCTCCTGATTACTATAACCCTTCAATGCTAATTCTACAGTTTTTTTTGCCTGAGGAGATAACTGGTCAATAGCTACTTTAAGCAGTCTATAGGTCTCCTCTCTTAATATTTCATCAATAAAGTGTTCTTCTATTGGCAGGTGAGTATACTCATCCACAGATGAGTTAATAATTTTCTTTTCTTTTCGAATCAGACTTAAACAAGCATTTTTTACAAGCACATAAAGGTAGGCTCTCAAACCGTTTTCATCATTAAACTCTTCATCAGAATTTTTCCAAAGCTTTACAAAAGCTTCCTGAGCTACATCCTTACCTTTTTCTTCATCTTTTAAAATACGCCCAGCCAATACACACATGGAAGGAAAAAGATCATTAAAAATTTTCTTAAACGCTTCACTATTATACTCGATATGTACATTAGCTATTTTCATGTGTTTATAATTTGACTTTTATTGCCACATGGAACTCACCCGAAAATAATTATCCTTGTGTGTAAAAACCTATTCTCATGGCTCGTTTCATAAATCTAATCTACGTCACAAAAACTACTTAAACAATGATTATTAATTGATTTATAATTTCAGACGATCATCTTAATTAATTTCAACAACAAAGAAAGTGTTATTTTTTGGATACAAAAATCTACTCTTAGAAAATCATCAGTATACATATTCCTATATCAACAATCACAATTAATTGCTTATAATTCATGAATCACACATAAATACCAGATCAAATTCATTTTCTATGAAATAAATCATGCTGTTTAGTATTTTTTTTCTAAACTTGACCTTTCATTTTTTGGAACACATGGAGAATCAAAATACCAAAAGCATTACAATTGATGTTGAAAAGGTTTTTAAAGAAAAAAATTCCGGACTTTATAAAATTTTACCAAAGTTCATTTTTTCGTATTTAAAAAAAGTTATTCATCAGGATAGTTTAAATAGTATATTAAAAGGCCATCCTAACAGTTATAATGTAGAATTTGGGGATGAATGCAAAAAGCTTTTTGGAGTTACCAGCTCTACTGAAGGTCTGGATAATATTCCTAAAGATGGAAGATATTTGTTTGTAGCCAATCACCCGCTTGGAGGATTAGATGGTATAATATTTATGACTGAAGTAGGCAAGGTTTTTCCAAACATAAAGTTCCCTGTAAATGATATCCTTTTACAAATCGGGCGCTTCAATGATATTTTTGTACCAGTAAATAAACATGGAGCTCAAGCTAAAGAAGCTGCAATTCAAATTGAAAAAGCATTTGAATCAGATGCTCAAATGCTATTCTTTCCTGCTGGTTTAGTATCTAGAAAACAAGGAAAAGAAATTAAGGATTTAGATTGGAAACCTGCTTTTATAAAAAAAGCCATCAAACACCAAAGAGATATTGTTCCTGTTTTTATCAGTGGCAACAACTCTAGATTCTTTTATAACCTATCCCGTTTTAGAAAAAGGATTGGAATAAAAGCAAATATAGAAATGCTTTATCTGGTAGATGAAATGTTTAAGTTTAAAAACAAGAATGTTAAACTAACATTTGGACAACCAATATCCTGGGAAACAGTCAAAAAAGAAGGTTCGCCAAAAGAATGGGCCGAAAAAATAAAAGAAACAGTCTATAGCTTACCAAAATTAATTTAATTTTGTAACGCAATTTATCTACAGTTAATTAAATGGATTCTATAAAACCAATTATTGCACCGGTTGAGAAATCAATACTGGAAGCAGAGTTAACAAAAGAAAGATTTGTTCGCAATACCAATAAAGGTGGCAACAAAATTTACGATTTTAAAGGAAACGAAGCTCCAAACTTAATGAGGGAAGTAGGTCGTTTACGAGAAGAATCTTTTCGTCAAGCGGGCGGTGGAACAGGAAAAGATGCAGATATTGATGATTACGACTTAGCAGAAGTTCCATACAGACAATTAATAGTTTGGGATCCTGAAGAAAAAGAGATCCTGGGAGGCTATCGTTACATAATGGGAAATACCATTCCAAGAGATAAAGATGGGAATGTAAAATTAGCCACTTCAAGGCTATTTCACTTTTCAAAGAAGTTTCTTGATGAATTCCTTCCTCACACAATTGAACTTGGAAGATCATTTGTTCAACCTCAATATCAAAGTAGCAAACAAGGTGCTAAAAGCTTATTTGCACTGGATAATCTTTGGGATGGACTTGGTTCGCTAATAGTAAATCATCCTGAGATGAAATATTTCTTTGGTAAAGTTACTATGTATACTCACTTTAATCAGGAAGCAAGAGATTTGATTCTTAGTTTCATGAATAAATACTTTAGTGATCCTGATAAATTATTATATCCTCATGAAGAGTTCAAGGTAAAAATCGGACTTACTCCAGAAAAGATTAATGAGATTTTTAAAGGACCTACTTTTGTTGAAGATTACAAAGTTTTAAACAGAATGGTAAGAGAATTGGGAGAATCGATTCCTCCATTGGTTAATGCGTACATGAATCTTTCTCCATCTATGCGCTCTTTTGGAACTGCAGTAAATGACAGATTTGGAGATGTAGAAGAAACTGGCATTATAATAACTATTAACGAGTTCAATAAAGCCAAAACAGAAAGACACGTGGAAACATATAATCCAAATGACATCCACTAGGATAAAGACGATTTTCAAGTAAAACCAACATATTAAGAAACGCGGTCATTTTTTTGATCGCGTTTCTTGTTTAATTCACTATTTTTTTTGGCTTAATAAAAATTCCCAAATATCTTTATCTTAAAATATAATAACCCTCAAACAATAAGGATATGCTAACGCAAAAATCAATAATTATCATAAGTATTTTGATATGCATTTTTAGTACAAACTCTATATCCCAAAATAACAATAACGATCCTTTTGAAAAAATGAATCGCAAATATGAGGAGCGATTAAATAAGATGAATCAGGATTATCAATCCAGGCTACAACAAATGCAGAATGAATATGATAATCATCTAAAAGAAATGAATGAAGCATTTGAAAAATACTTAAAAAAAAGTTTCTCAAATGTTTCTCAAAACAAAAGTGAAGTAAAAGAAGCAGTAGTTCCAAAACCCATCGACCAACCAGTTTTTGAACCTATAAAAACATCTGATCTAAATACAGAGCTAGCTAAAATTCCAGAACCAATAACACCAGAAATTACATTAGGAGAGGCTCCTGCATTTTCTATTGCTCCAATATTACAAGAACCTGTCGAATCGGATAAATACAAACAAGATCTTACTATTGACTTTTTTGGAACAGCAGCTCCCTTGCAAATAGACTCACGCACAAAGAATTTAAAACTAAAAAATGTAAAACCTGAAAGTTTTGCGAGCTACTGGAGTGACTTTACAAATACCTATTATCAAATTTACATAGAGTCTGTTATAAACTATGCATCTGAAAAAAACCTAAACGACTGGGGAATTTACCAACTTATAGATATATCCTCTAAAAAACTTTTCTCCTCTTCAAACGATCAGGAACTTTGGAAATGGGCCATATTAAATCAGGCAGGGTATCAGGCTAAAATAGGTTATAATGGAAATATTGTTTGCCTTATGCTTCCTTTCTTGCAAGAGGTATATGAAAAACCGTACTATTATATCAACGGCTACAATTACTATTTAATCGACAATAAAATAGGAAGCAAAAGTCTTTATACTTATGAAGATAACTTTGGAGGAGCAACTAAGTCTATTGACCTATTATTGCCATTTGCACTAAATTTTAATGATCCGGGCAATTCAATTACAAAAAAAACTACTTTACCAAACGAAAATGAACCTCTTGAATTAAAGCTGGACAAAACAACAATGGCTTTTTTGGCAAGCTACCCTCAAACCAGCAACTCTGTATATTTAAACGCAGCTATGTCTTCTTCTGTTAAAGAAACATTATACGATTATATAAGACCTAAAATAAACGGTTTGAGCGAAACTGAAGCTGTTACATATTTGCTTCAATACTTACACCATTCATTTGAATACAAAACCGACCGTGACCAGTTTGGTAAAGAAAAAATGTTTTTCCCTGACGAAATTTTTTATTATCCATTTTCCGACTGTGAAGACAGAACCGTACTTTTTACAAGGTTAGCAAATGATTTACTGGGATTAGACGTAGTTGCACTAACCTACTTTAGCCATATGGCTGCAGCAGTTTCATTTTCTGAACCGATAGAAGGATATAATTTTACAGTAGGAGATAAAAACTATACTATTTGTGATCCTACATATATTAATGCTCCAATAGGATCCGTAATGCCTGAATATAAAGATTACACTCCTATTGCCATAAAGATTAACAACAACAATCAAATGAATAACATTTGGCAAAGGATTGCCAAAACACTTGAAACAAATAATGAAGGAAACATTTATATAAGTAACAGGTTAATCTCTGAAAATGAGAAATATATTATTTCAGGATGGTACGATAATACAATTCAAATTGGCAACAAAAGCTTTTCGGCACAGAATAACACTCGAGACCTTTGGTTTGCAACATTTACAAGCAATGGAAAGATAGAATGGTTTTTACCTGTCAACTGTTCTAATTATGGCTTTACACAAGCTTTTAACGTAGGCAAAAAAGGTAATGTATATGCATTAGTCAATTACACAGGGTCAATAAATATCAACAACCAAACCATAGCACGCACAGATCATTCCGCTCATTTAATTTTAGGAATTTCCAACAGAGCCCAAACAATTTTACATGAAAACATTGACTTTGAAGCTCCTGAAAATCAAAAATTAGCTTTTTACGGCAAATATAAGTCTGATGGTACTAAAGTCGACTTGGTCTCATTTCCTACAGACAAAGTTCGCTTTGATTCTAAAATTACCGTTGATTCGCAAAATGATGTTGTATTCAGAGGAATTGTAGGTGAAATTGCAGGATTAACTAAAGACGTACCTATTACATTATCATCAGACACTTATAATCCGGAATTACAACTGGAATCATATATTAATGAATACAAAACAAAGGCATATAATAAACACATGGCTTCATTATTTGCAGCTATAAAAATACTTTCGCAAAACGGGGCCACTTTTAGTGGATTAAATGTCCGAAATCTGATAAATAAGAATAATCCCGATTTTCCAAAAAACAATCCAAATATGTATGAAAGTCTTTTAAGAATGCAATTTGTTGTAAATAAAGGAGGTGTAGTCAAAATAGAAACATATAAAGGCAAAAAGATATCTCTGGATGCAATGAGCATTCAAAACAATTCAAACATGCAGATTATTGACACCTCTTCCGATGCTTACAAACTAAACTTTTTAAACGGTGTTGAAGTTGGCAAAGCCATTATTTGGTACGATTTGAACTCTATTACTTTAAACAAAAATGGCTCATTAATATTTGATTATGATGATGACCACACAAAAAAAGAAGTAAAAATCGAAGACATTATCGACTAGATAAACCCATCATCCAACTACAATCCCTGTTTATTTCACAAACAGGGATTAATATAAATATCCGATTCAAAAAGAATTAACATCCTTACCAATAATTAATCCATTAAATTTATTTATTTTACATACGTTTTAAACTAACCTTTTAAATAGTCGAACCTCATATGAAAATTGGCATAAATATCATATTCATGTCACTTATCTCTATTTATTGCTATCCTCAAAACAAAAAAACTGTAGAGGCATTAAAAATAGATCATCCAATATCCATTGATGGTAATTTAAACGAAGCTGAATATAAAAAAGCAATTCCTGCAAAATATTTCACTCAGTTACAACCAAACAATGGTTCCCCTGCGATGCAATCATCTGAGGTATATTTCTTTTATGATGAGAATGCCATTTATGTAGGAGCAATGCTTTATGACAATTCACCGGATAGCATTTTCAATTACCTGTCAAGTCGCGATAACATTGGAATGTCTGATTATTTTGGTGTTTATTTTGATCCTTACAACGAAGGACAACTTGCTTATGGTTTTTTTATAACTCCGGCAGGAGTACAAACTGATATAAAAGCCATTAAATCAGACTCCGACAATGAAGATGGAAATTGGGATGGCGTATGGCAAAGCAAGACAAAAATTACAGATAAAGGATGGATTGTTGAAATGAAAATTCCTTACTCTAACCTAAGATTTCCTAACAAAGATGTTCACACGTGGGGATTAAATATGTTTAGAAATATAAGAAGATACAACTCCAACAATTCATGGAATTTTATTGATCGTAAAGTTTCAGGGTTCATACATCAACAAGGTACTTTAACTGGTATTAAAAACATCAAACCTCCAATAAGATTATCATTTTCACCATATGCAGCAACGTATATTGAAAGTACAAAGGATCAATCCTCCGATGTTATTTTTAAAGGAGGAATGGATGTAAAATATGGCATCAGCGAAAGCTTTACTTTAGATATGATGCTCATTCCTGATTTTGGACAAATTCAATCCGATGATAAGCAATTAAATCTTTCTCCATACGAACTATACTACGATGAGAAAAGGCAGTTTTTTAATGAAGGTACAGAACTATTTGACAGAGGAGATATTTTCTACTCCAGAAGAATTGGTGCAGCACCTAAGTTTTCTGATAAGGCAGAAGAAAGTTTATACACTAACGAAATTATTGATTACAATCCAAGCTCTACAAGACTTGCGAACGCCACAAAAATTTCAGGTCGTTCTAAAAAAGGCTTAGGCATAGGTTTTTTAAATGCAATGTCATTATCGGCTTATGCTAAAATAAAGGATACACTTAACAATACTTCCAGAAGAATTGAAGTACAACCATTCACCAATTACAATACAATGGTTTTTGATAAAACATTAAACAATAATTCATATGTAAGTTTTATCAATACCAACATTACAATGAATAACAATCCTTTTAAAGCAAACGTTACTGCTTCAGAATTCCTTATACGCGATAAAAAGAAAAGGTATTCTATTAGTGGTAAGGGAGGATATAGTTATCGTAAAACAAGCATTACAGATAAAGAAACAGGAAGCTTTGGAAGTGTTGAAATCAAAAAAGATAAAGGGAGTTTTACGTATGGCATTGAACAAACTTACAAATCAGAAAACTACAACCCAAACGATATGGGTTATTTACAGCAGAACAACCTATTAACCACTGATTTTTCATCAGAATTTGCATTAATAGATCCCTTTTGGATAATGCGCGAAATGTACATTGGAGTTAATGCAGAATATAAAAGAATCATTAAACCTAGTGATCTTCTTAGTTCCAAAATAGAAACCTGGATTTTTATCCGTTTCAAAAACAATAGCTGCTACAATTCTACTGTTGGTATAAATTCCGGTCAACATGATTACGACGAAACCAGGGTTGACTATCGCTATCTATCAAAACCTTATCATATATACTATAATTTTTACTATGCATCAGATACACGCAAAAAGATTAATTTCAACACCTATGCAGGAGGCTTCAATTATCCGGAAAACAACAACTATGGTGAATGGTTTGGTTTTGGATCCAATGCACGACTTGGTCAGCATTTGACAATTGAATACAATTTAAGCATAGATAACGAATATAATGACATGGGGTATGTAGATAAAACCGACAATAACTCCATCATATATTTTGGAGAAAGAAATGTAAAAGAAATAGAAAATGAACTTGAGTTTGACTATGCATTCAACAGTAAAGTAAGCTTATCTTTTCGAGGACGTCATTATTGGTCGGGAGTGAACTACAAGAAATTTTACCAATTAAACCAGGATGGCTCATTAAACCATGACAATTCTTATATTGAAAATCACAATTCCAACTACAACATTTTTAATATAGACGCTATTTTAAAATGGTACTTTGCCCCGGGATCGATCATCTCATTATCATGGAAAAACGAGATATTAAATGATCAGGATTACGTGATTAAAAGCATAAGCAAAAACTTCAATAACACATTTGATGCCCTAGCCACAAATACATTTTCCATAAAATTATTGTATTATCTAGATTTCAACCCCCTAAAATCAGCTTTGTCAAAAAACAAATAAGCATTTTAATTTTAGAATCATTTTAAATTACCTTAATAACAGATAAAATATTGAACTTCCAATAACACTTCATTGTTTTTTTACGAATAACAACCATGACAAAATTTAAACAAACAAAACAATAAAGGTATGGCATTAATTAATTGGAACGACTCTTACAATCTGAACATCAAAGAGATTGACCAACAACACCAAAAACTTGCTACAATGATTAATGATTTTTATGATCAAATTACTCAGAAGTCCAATAAAGAGTTAATTTCTGATTTGATTCATAAAATGAAAGAGTACACAAAGATTCATTTTGCGACAGAAGAAAAATTACTTCATGAATCAAATTACAATGATTTATTGGAACACAAAATTAAACATCAAGCCTTTATCGATAAGGTTTCAGATCTGGAAACCAGATTTGATAGCGGTAAAATGATTCTTTCATTTGAGATTACTAATTTTCTGAAAGACTGGCTCATTACACACATACAAAAAGAGGACAAGGCATATGTAAGCTCTGTAATGCAACTAAACATTTAAATCTTTAACCTGATTTTAGATATTAAATTAGTATATTAAATCTCTTAAATTAACCAGTATGAAGCACACCTATATAAACTCTACTCCCAATTTCAGAGAGCTTATTTAAGTGTGTTTCTCGTCATTATTTATAATTTAATTATTAAACATGAAAAAACTAATCTTACCATTTTTGTTCTTGAGCTTTTTAGCCATCAGTTGTGGAGACAAAAAAGAACAATCAAAGAAAACTTCTGAGGAAACCGAAGTAACTTCTGAAGCAATTGAGAAAATTGAAAAAGAAACCGAAGTAATTGTAGAAAAAGTCGATAGCATAAAAGCCTCAACTGAAAAATTAGACAACTTATTAAACGAACTAGAGTAATCAACCTAATCTCTAAAACAAATTATCATCATATGAAATAAGCCAGAATAAAGAATTCTCACACACAAGAATGAATGCTTTTCGGCGAGTTGCATGGGTGAATTAAAAGAAAAGATATATGAAAATTAAAAATATTAAACTTGCCTTGCTACTTCTTTCATTAATTATTATTTCCACCACTTCATTTGCTCAACAGCAAGAAGGAAAAATGAAGGATAAAATGGAAAAATCATTTAAAGAAGGAAAAGAAAAAAGTAAAGAAGCTTTACAAAAGGGCAAAGAGAAAGTTGAAAAAGCAAAAGATGAAACTCACAAAGAAGCAAAAGAGCTTGAGGAAGAAATAAAAGACAAATCGGAAAAAGCAGAAAAAAAATCTGAAGAGGTAGCTGAAGAATCAAAAGAAAAAATCAATGAAGGTCATGCTTACGGCAAAGAAAAAGCTCTTGAAGGAAAAGAGTTTGGACAAGAAAGAGCACGCCAGGCAAAACAATTTAAAGAAGAAAAGAAGAAAGAATACAATCAGGCATTAAAGCAAGGTGAAGAAAAAGCTAAAGTTGCTAAAGAAAAAATTAGCTCTGCAAAAGAGAACCTTGAAAAAGAAAAAAAGAATCTTTCAGATGAAGAATACAAAGTCAGAAAAGAGAAAATTGACCGAGCAGAAAAAGGTCTGAAAGATCTTGAAGAAAAAATTGAAAAAGAAAAATCGTCAATCGAATAAACACTTTTTAATAAAAACTGCTTGAAAAGGCAGTTTTTTTTTGCTTAACTTTGATACAGCTTCTGATCTTTTTATTAAAAACATTGTTTCTATTACAATCACATCACTAAAAAATAGAAACTGCCCATGTAAAACAGCAATCCAAATTCACTAGCTGGGAAAAAGATAGTTTACATAGGAGTTCTATATACAATTAAAAATTATTGGCAAACGAATGAAGGAATTTGACTTAATTGTAATCGGATCCGGACCGGCTGGGTATTCATCAGCCATAAGAGCTCTGGATTACGGACTAAATATTTGCATTGTTGAAGGCGCTCATATTGGAGGTGCAGGCATAATGAATGGTGCTTTAACATCAAAAACGATGTATGAACTTTCAATGGATTATGCTGTTGCAGCCAGAACTGACAGGGGATACAGATCCGGGAGCTTAAGTGTTGATTTCTCAAAAGTAATCAAAACAGTAATTCAGGCTGCTAAAGAGAAACAATATCAAATGCTCAGTCAAATTGAGACCTTTTCTGCTGAAAAATCAAAAAAAGGATCATTAACGCTAGAAAGAGGTTGGGCCAAATTCATTGATCCTAATACAATATCAATTACCTCTGACGATGAAACTAAAGAAATAAAAGGAAAACACTTTATCATTGCTACAGGCGCTAAACCAAGACAAGCTCCGGGACTAGAAATTGATCATGAGAGAATTATTAACTCGGATGACATTTTAAACCTGAAAAAGTTCCCTGAAAGAATGCTCATTATAGGATCAGGAATCATTGGTTGTGAGTTTGCCACTATATTTAGTAATTTCAAACAAACTGAAGTACATCTTTTAGACAGAGCAAATAAGGTTTTACCTTATGAAGATGATGATGTGAGTAGTTTTGTTGCAAAAAATCTTGAAGACAATGGCGTATTGGTCCATCACACTGCTCATCTAAGAACCATTAAAAAACACCCTACTCATCTTGAAGTTATCTTAGACTACGATGCAGGAAACAGCAAAGTAATTGAAGTAGATGTTGCTTTAGTAGCTATCGGAAGGGTACCTAATACTGAAAATCTTGGATTAGAAAACATTGGAATAACTACAACAGAAAGAGGAACAATAAGTATCTCTGATGAATGCGTATTAAAAGATGGCAACAATCAATGTCATATTTATGCAGCTGGAGATATCACAGGACATACTCAATTATACAGCGTAGCAGAATTCCAGGGGCGTATTGCTGCAGAAAAGATAGCTGCTACACCAAGCTATCCACTCGATTATACTAATATGTCTACACTCATGTTTTTTAAGCCGGAATTAGCTTCTGTAGGCCTGAATGAAAAACAGCTACGAGCCAAAAATATACCTCATAAAGTAGCATTTTACTCTAATCAGCTTATCAACAGAGCTATTGCAATGCGAAACACCAATGGATTTGTTAAAATACTCGTTAGTGACGAAGAAGAACCGAGAATATTAGGAATGCGAGCAGCTGGCCCACAAGCTTCAGCTTACATAGTTTCTGTAGCACACTTGATTAATCAAGGAAACAGCCTTCATGAAGTATTAAAAATATTTTACCCCCACCCAAGCGTATCTGAAGGAATTCAGGAATGCTTACGTACTTTAAGCGGAAAATCAGTTTACAAGCCGGAGGCCTTTCCTGATTTAATCAACTTTAAAGAATGGAAACCTGAAGTTTAAAACAATCAGCATACCACTGGCAACAACATTATACATTACCCAACAAACAAAAATTGCAGCACATAAATGAAAAAAACATTTAGAGTTATCATCGTACTTATGGTGATAGCATTCATCTATTATTCCACACCAAGTTACATTAAGAAAGCACTAGTGCATTTATTTCCCGATGTTGAAGATTACAAATTCTTCCAGAATCGGGAAATTAAATCTGATAATCCGATACCATGGAATACAGCTCATGATTACATGAACTACAACCTTACCAAACAAGAAAGAGACTCGTTAGAAAATTATAAATCAATCGCCTACCTGATTATACAGAACGACTCTATTGTTTACGAGGAATACTGGGACGACTTTAACAAAGACTCTTATTCAAATTCTTTTTCGGCGGCCAAAAGCGTTGTTTCACTACTACTTGGCGCTGCAATACAAGATGGGTATATAAAGAACGTAAATCAATCTGTTTCTGAGTTTATTCCGGAGTTCAACGATGAATCATACAATAAACTTTGCATAAAAGACCTATTAACAATGAGTTCTGGTTTAAATTGGAACGAAAGTTATATCAACCCTTTCTCCATGACAACGCAGGCATATTATGGTGATAACATTAATGAACTGGTTTTAGGCTTAGAAGTTTCAGAAACACCAGGTATTGAATTTAAATACTTGAGTGGGAACACACAGCTTTTGGCTATTATCATTAAAAATGCAACAGGTAAATCCCTTTCTGATTATGCTTATGAAAAGATATGGAGACCATTAGGAGCCACTAATAGTGCTTTATGGAGTTTGGATAAAAAAGATGGCGTTGAAAAAGCATATTGCTGTATAAATAGCAATGCCAGAGACTTTGCACGCATTGGAAAAATCCTTCTTAACAATGGTAACATTAACGGAGAGCAAATATTCCCTGAAGATTACCTGAAACAATCCATAACACCTGCTACATATTTGGTGGATCACAGAACATTACAAACTGTAGACTTTTATGGCTACCATTGGTGGATTGTAAATCACAATGGTGAACAGATTCCATACGCAAGAGGCATACTGGGACAATATATTTTTGCTTTAGAAAAAGAGAATGCAATTGTAGTTCGCTTAGGACATAAGCGAAGCAGGAACTATATACATCATCACCCTACCGATGTTTATTCTTATTTAAATACCGCAAAGAGAATTTTATCTGAAAGAAAAAAATAAAAAAACGGCTGCATTGAATAATGCAGCCGTTTCTATATAGTTTTTTAAATCTATTTTTAGATTAATATGCTCTGGCATTTCTGCCCTCAACAAAGTTGATAAAAGAAGTATTAACTACTTTATTTCCTCCTGCTGTTGGATATTTACCGGTAAAATACCAATCCCCATTATCATTAGGACAAGCAATATGTAGATTTTCAATAGTTTGATAAACTACTTCAACTTCTGCATCAATATTTTTTGGAGTCAACATTTCTGCAATCTTATCAGAAACCTCTTCTACCGTAAAAGGTTTATAAATTTCTCTTACGTAGTTTACAATTTCTTCTTTAGGAAGATTTTGTTGCTCTTTACATTTTTGATACACATCATCAATTACAGATTGCATACCACGCTCTTTCAATAAGGCAATTGCAGCTTGAAATGCACAGAAGTCACCCAATTTGGCCATATCAATACCATAACAGTCAGGATAACGAATCTGAGGAGCTGATGATACAATAATAATTTTCTTTGGATGTAATCTATCTAAAATCCTAAGAATACTTTTCTTTAATGTTGTACCACGAACAATAGAGTCATCAATAACAACAAGTGTATCCTCCTGATTTTTCACGATCCCATAAGTAACGTCATATACGTGAGCTACTAAATCATCTCTACTTTCATCATCAGCGATAAAAGTTCTCATTTTAACATCCTTAATAGCCATTTTTTCAACACGAGGTTGAACATGAATTATCTCAGATAGTTTTTCTCGTGTAAGTTCTTTCCCTTCATTAAGGATCTGATCAATCTTACGTTCATTAACCAATTTACGAACGCCATCAACCATACCATAAAAAGCAGTTTCTGCCGTATTTGGAATATAAGAGAAAACAGTTTGTTCGATGTTAAAATTTACTTTCTCAAGAAGAGTTGGCGCTAACAAACGACCTAATTCTTTTCTTTCCTGATATATGTATTTATCACTTCCTCGTGAAAAATAGATTCTTTCAAATGAACATGAACGTCTTTCTTGTGGAACACGAACCTCTTCTTCATTTACCTCTCCATTCTTTTTGATCACCAAAGCATATCCCGGACGTAACTCCTGAACTTCCCTGATTCCAACATTCATTGCTGTTTGAATAACAGCACGTTCCGATGCAACTACAACAACTTCATCATCCATGTAATATGATGCAGGACGGATACCCCAAGGGTCTCTTGCAACAAAAGCATCTCCATGTCCGAACATACCTGCGATTACATAACCACCATCCCATCTTCTGCTTGAACGCTCAAGGATTTTTCTAACATCAAGATTATCTTCTATCTGATGTGAAATATCTTTATTTGAAAGTCCTTCATTTTTATATTGACGGAATAACATTTGATTTTCTTCATCCAGGAAGTGACCAACGTTTTCAAGAATAGTAACTGTATCTGTAAAATCTTTTGGATGTTGACCTAGATCTTCAAGGTTTCTGAAAATCTCATCCACATTAGTAAGATTAAAGTTACCGGCTAAAACAAGGTTTCTTGAACGCCAGTTATTTTCTCTCATAACCGGATGCACATAATCAATACTATGCTTTCCAAAAGTCCCATATCTTAAGTGACCTAAATAGAGCTCACCACAGAAAGGCATATTAGCTTTAGCCCAAACAGGATCTTTCATTAGTTCAGGAGTAACTCCTTCAACCTTATTCAGGCGCGTATCAATATCATTAAATACATCCTGAATAGGATTTACCAAATTAGATCTTGATCGAGACAGATATCTTGACCCTGAAGGTTGATCAATTTTCAAGCTGACAACTCCTGCACCATCCTGCCCACGGTTGTGTTGTTTTTCCATTAACAAATAGAGCTTGTTAAGTCCGTAACGCCACGAACCATACTTCTCCTTGTAATACTCTAACGGTTTGCGTAATCTAATCAACACAAAACCACATTCATGCTTAATCTGCTCGCTCATATTTTAAGAGACTTACTATTTTTAAGAAAGCGCAAATTTATTTTATTTTTTTTGCTTACCCAAGCTGTTAACAACTAAAAAGGGTTAAAATAAAAACGCTCCCTATCCGGGAGCGCTATTTTATTGTAAACTTGACAATTGAATATTATCGACTGGCACTGGATAACAACTAGGAAACTCCTTTTTAAGTCTCTTATATAAATCCAATGACTCACTCTTGCTTCTAAAATCACCTACCTGCACCCTCCAAAAAGGGGCTTCATACATCATATAAATCTTTTCATCCTGAAACAAAGACAAAACTTTAGCCTTAACTTCACTAGCTTCTTTCTTTGCATTATTACTAGATCCCAAATACAACTGAATCCTGAATCCATCAACTCCACCGGCTCTTTTATTCATATCTAAATGAATACCAACCAAGTCATCAATCTCTAAAGACTGCGTAATTTCTACAGATCCTTCATTGCTCTCACTTTTGGATGTTACTTTTTCAAGTAAATCCTGACCTGATTTATTTTGAGCACTTACATTTAAAGAAACAAAACCTATTATTACAACAAATAATATCCTAATCATTTTTCGATTTTAATATTTCGACTGCAAATATAAAGATTCTTTTGTTGGAACTGCTAAAACAGGACACTTAGACTCATTTATAAGTTGATTAGCAAATGGCTTTAAAAAATTATCAAAAGGATTTGATGATCTTAGAATATTAGTTGCAACAATATCCGCATCAATCTTTTCAATATAATCCATTAACAAATCGGCTTTTGACTTACCACTTAGTATTTCAGATTCAACACATAAGTCGGTATTCTTTTTAATAAATCTCACTGTTTGTTTTACAAAGGCATTAACCCTACTTTTCAAAATATTGTAACCAGGTTCCTTAATTCCTACAACAAAAAGTTTCGCATTAAATAATTTAGCCATTCCTACCACTGCAGGAACTTTTTGACGACTTGTACGTGTATAACTAATAGGTAGTATTACTTTACTTATATCCCGCCACTCTCTTTCCGGACGAACTGTTAAAACCGGAACATCTGAACTATGCACCAAACGATAGGCATTACTTCCTATCCACTTATCTTCAAATCCAGAAGCTCCATGTGTACCAACCACAATTAATGTAGCATCATCATATTTAGCCTGATTGGTAACCTCCTTTATAACATTCCCTTCTCTTACTTTATAATCAAAGCTTCCTCCTGGCACTAAATATTTACTCTTATTCTTTTCCACAATTTCATTCAACCACTCCCCCACATTATCGCTCAAAATTAATTCCGGATCTTTTTTTGAATATCGGTATTCTATTTTTTTGGTCTTCACATGCAGAATCTTCAAGTCTGCTTTTAACTTATTTGCAATATGAAGTCCAAAATCTAAAGCATTCAGAGAGTTATCAGAAAAGTCTATAGGAACAAGTAGTTTAGTCATGAGAACATATATTTTTATAAAAATGCGAAATTTAGTACCAAAAGATACGTAGATAATTCTAAAATAGTTTTCCCAAAACTAATATTTTATTCAATACCCTCTATTTTTAAACTCCTACATTCATTAAAGAGTACAAAATAAAAATACCGGGATAACAAACTTATAAGTTTGTTAATACCCGGTATCAATCAACACAACACAAATTTTAAATATCTTAATTTGATAAAATACCGAGAGTTACATTTGTGGGGACAAATTTAGGCAACTCCCGGCATCAATCAACACAACACTCTTATTTTTCCGCTAAATTAATTTTTTCTAGCATTTGACTATTATAGTTTTTTGTTTTTATAGAGTAAAAAGGTAACATTTAACATTAATTCTGGTGTTTGCTTTAAAAATCGCCGGAAGTTGCTCTTGTGGGGACAATAAAGTCAACTCCCGGCTTGTTCAACACAACATTATTTTTTATGCTATCAAGAGTTCTTTAGAAAACGGTTTTGGTATATCACAAAAGAAAAATAAATGATCTACTTGTGCAGATCGGAATTTCTTTAATATTTTTTCTCCAACATTAAACAAACTTACTTGTCCTCGATTCATTTCTGACAAACGTTGCCCTGCAATAAGTGCATCAATTGCATCTGTTGGTATTTCACTTAATTGACCTAAATCAACCATTACATTTGAAAATGGATGAGTAAGTATATTAATTAATTTATTTTTAAATTGAGTAATCTCATTTGAGTTCAAATTAGTTTCCTTTTCAAAAGAAACTAAAATTGTATTTTGGTAAGTTTTAATTCTAATCATCATTACATGTGTTTGTGTTTCGAAAATCATATTTCCAAAGCGCGTGCCAATTTTAAACACACACTGATTATCAATTACTTAAAATTCAAACATTACAAAATTCGGCCAAATTATGGATTTTATTCCATTTTATGGAATTCATCCAATAATTATCATTTCGTACGTAATAGTTTGATTTAATGATCGTTACTTAATATGCAATAAAAAAGAATTTCTTAAATTAAATGATTGTGATAATTTTGCACCAAACTATTAATAGTAAATGATGGTAACAGACCAATATTTTGATTCCATTCGTCCTTATCGCGACAACGAAATGACTGAAGTTTTTGAACAGTTGATGAATGAAGAATCTTTTAAACAATTACTAAATTTCCTATTTCCACATATTAAAATAGAGGATTTTTATAAAAAATTATTGTCTTTAAAATCAATTAAGGATTTTCAGATCAATGTAATATATCCATACATTAAGGATGTTATTAAAAGCACAACTCAGGGAGTTAGTGCTGAAGGATTTGAAAAGTTGGACCCAACTAAGAGTTATATCTTTATATCTAATCACAGAGATATTGTTTTGGATTCAGCATTTCTGAATATTTTATTACATGATCACGGACATGAAACCTGCGAAATAGCAATAGGAGACAACCTTTTAATTTATCCATGGATTACAAAGCTGGTCAGGCTTAATAAATCATTCATGGTTAAAAGAAATTTACCGGCACGTCAGATGCTGCAAAGCTCCAAACTACTTTCAGAGTACATAAGATATAATCTAACAGAAAGAAATTCTAGTGTATGGATTGCTCAAAGAGAAGGAAGATCAAAAGATGGAAATGACAAAACACAAACCAGCTTACTTAAAATGCTAAATTTAAGTGGTTCAAAAACATTTTCAGAGAATTTCCAGGATCTTCAAATCGTACCACTTTCTATATCATATGAATATGATCCATGTGATTATTTAAAGGCAAATGAGTTTTTAATGAAGAAACAAAATCCTGATTACAAAAAAACTCAGGAAGATGATCTAAAGCACATGGGAGCGGGAATTAAAGGCAGAAAAGGCCGTGTTAACTTCAACATAGGAACACCTTTAAACCATGAACTTGAGGCATTAAACTCCTTAGATAAAAACGAACAACTCAATAAATTAGCTGAAATTATAGATGAGCAGATCCATAACAACTATAAATTATGGCCAGGTAATTTTATTGCAGCTGATATTATAAATAACAACAATTACTTTGCTGACAAATATTCTAAGGAGGAAGAAAAAACCTTCCATGAATATATTGACGAACACATTTCAAGATTAAAAACAAATGAAGCTCAATTCATTAAGCAATCATTAATGGAAATGTACGCAAATCCGGTTAAAAACTTCTATAAAGAATAAAACATTGATTATCAAAAGAAAAAGGGCGATTCCAAAATTTGGAATCGCCCTTTTTTATATTCACTTATATCTTACTACTCTTTTTCTTTTAATTTCAATGCAATATTTAATTCCTCTAATTGAGAAGGAGCAATTGGTGCCGGAGCATCATTCATCACATCTCTTCCTGAATTATTTTTAGGGAATGCGATTACATCTCTAATAGAATCCAATCCTGCAAAAAGAGACACCAAACGATCAAAACCAAATGCAACACCACCATGAGGAGGTGCTCCATATTTAAATGCATTCATCAAGAAGCCAAATTGACTTTCCGCTTCTTCTTCTGAAAAACCTAATAACTGGAACATCTTATGCTGAAGCTCATCATCATGAATCCTAATAGACCCACCACCAATTTCAACACCATTTATAACTAAATCGTAAGCATTTGCTCTCACCTTTCCAGGATCAGTTTCCAACAAGGCAAAATCTTCTTTCTTTGGTGAGGTAAATGGATGGTGCATGGCATGGTAACGACCACTTTCATCATCCCATTCTAACAATGGGAAATCAACAACCCATAATGGCGCAAACTTATTTTTATCTCTTAGTCCCAAACGAGCTCCCATTTCTAATCTTAACTCACAAAGTGCATTTTGTGTTTTAGCTTTTGCTCCTGCTAAAATTAAAATTAAGTCACCAGGATTTGCACCATAGGCTTCAGCCCATTTCTTTAATTCATCTTCTCCAAAGAACTTATCTACAGAAGATTTAATTGTACCATCAGTGTTATACTTAACGTAAACCAATCCTTGAGCACCAATTTGTGGTTTACGAACAAAGTCAGTTAACTTATCTAAATCTTTTCTTGAATAAGATGCACATCCGCTTGCACAAATACCCCCTATATATTCTGCATCATCAAAAACTTTAAATCCGGCAGATACCATCTCTTTCATTTCAACAAACTTCATATCGAAGCGAATATCCGGCTTATCAGAGCCATAATATTTCATTGCTTCTTCATATGGCATTTGAGGAAAATCGTAGTCAATATCAATATTTTTAATCACTTTAAACAAGTGCTTAGTCATACCTTCAAAAGTGGACAAAACATCTTGTTGCTCAACAAAAGACATCTCACAGTCAATCTGGGTAAATTCAGGCTGACGGTCGGCTCTTAAGTCCTCATCTCTAAAGCACTTCACAATCTGAAAATATCTATCAAAACCAGCAACCATTAATAATTGCTTAAACAGCTGAGGCGACTGTGGCAACGCATAAAACTGCCCTGGATTTAATCTTGAAGGAACAATAAAATCTCTTGCTCCCTCAGGAGTTGATTTCATTAAAACAGGAGTTTCTGTTTCAATAAAATTTTGCTGATTTAAAAAATTACGAACTTCAAAACCTAATTTATGTCTTAGCTCCAGGTTACTACGAACAGGATTACGACGTAAATCAAGATATCTATATTTCATTCTTAATTCATCACCACCATCAGTTTCATCTTCAATAGTAAAAGGAGGTAATTCAGAAGCATTAAGAATCTCAAATTTATCAACAAGAATTTCAATTTCTCCGGTTGGTATTTTACTGTTTTTATTACTACGTTCAGCAACATTACCTACTACTTGAATTACATACTCTCTACCTAGTTTACGGGCCTCATCACTTAAATCTTTTCTTGATTCAACATCTAACACTAATTGTGTAATTCCATATCTGTCTCTTAAATCAATAAAAGTCATTCCACCAAGATTACGAATCTTCTGAACCCATCCACTAAGCGTTACTTCTTTATTTACATCTTCAAGCCTAAGCTCTCCACAAGTATGCGATCTATACATTATAATTGTTATTTATTACTCAATAATTATATTTGAAAACCAGTTGAAATTCTAAAACCAAACTACTGATTGTTTTAACATGCGAAAATATAAAGAAATTAAATAAATCAACTCTATTTCTTAAATATTAAACTAAAAGATGACGAAAATCAATTTCTCAGACGAATATTTTATGCAACAAGCACTTAACGAAGCTAAAAATGCATTATTAAAAGATGAAATACCTGTTGGCGCTGTTGTTGTTTGCAACAAACAAATTATATCAAGAGCTCACAATCTCACAGAAACATTAAACGATGTAACTGCTCATGCCGAAATGTTGGCAATTACAGCTGCTGCAGAATTTCTGGGAGGTAAATACCTTACCGAATGCACTTTATACGTTACACTAGAACCTTGCTGCATGTGTGCGGGTGCCTTAAATTGGTCTCAAATAGGAAGAATAGTTTTTGGGGCTTCAGATGAAAAAAGAGGCTTTTTAAAACATACACCCCCAATAATACATAGTAAAACCCCAATAATAAGCGACATTTTAAAATCAGAGTGCTCTGAACTAATAACAAACTTCTTCAAAAACAAAAGATAAATTTTTACTAAAATCTATTTTTTAGTATTTTTACGGGTATGAATTTAGAAAATATTTATACTCGACTTAAAGAAGGCGGCACCACCGAAAATGAAAAAAAATATCAACTACAAGGTGCCAAAGGTGAGCTTTTTGGCGTTAGTATTACTGACATTGAAAAGATAAAAGAAAACCTTATATCAGCCTACAAAAAAGATGGAAGCGCTCACTCTTTAGCAAAGGAACTCTGGACAACACGAAACACAGAAGCAAGAATTCTTGCATGTATGATTGCAGATCCGCAAAAAACAACACGTAACATGGCAAACCAATGGATCTCTGTAATCAACTTTTACCTAATTGCAGATTATTTTTCAGAACTGATAGCACAAACACGGTTTGGTTCTGACATTATGTACCTATGGATTCAATCTCCATATGAATACATAAAAAGAACTGGCTATTTAATTCTAAATCATCTTGCCAAGAATGACAACACAAAAAGCGAATTGTTTTTCAAAGCATTCTTACAAAAAATTAAACAGGAAGTACAATTTTCGCCTAATTGGGCAAAAGAAGCCATGTATGAATGTTTAATTTCCATAGCATCCAAATCTAAAAACCTCAAAGAAGAAGTAATTAATTCGATGCAAGGAGTTAAAACTATCGAAATTAATTACGATGGAAATTCGGCTAAAACAATTGACATTATTGAAGAATTAAACAAATTATAATACAGACCAAAAATCTTGTTATTAACCAACTTTACAAAAGCAGTCTGAAAATACGCCAAACTATTTTCAGACTGCTTTTTACATTATTAAATATTACAACCATATTTATATCTTAAATCGAACACAGGTTATTAGACGAATTGCAAATATCATCTTATCTTTGCGCCAAATAATTAAAACATACTATTTTGAAGTTTTCAGATCTTAACTTAAATACGCCATTATTAAATGCATTAAGCGACATGGGGCTTGACACTACAACTCCCATTCAGGAAGAAATATTTCCGGTTGCCATGTCGGGTCGTGATGTTATTGGTATTGCTCAAACAGGTACAGGTAAAACCATTTCGTATATACTTCCACTTTTAAGAAATTTAAAGTTCAGCAAACAACGTCATCCTCGAATTCTTGTATTAGTCCCAACCAGAGAGCTTGTTGAACAGGTGGTTGGAGAATTCACCAAACTTACTGAATACATGAACGTAAGGGTTGCCGGAGTTTATGGTGGAACAAATATCAATACACAAAAGGAAATGGTTTATGCAGGGTTGGACGTATTGGTGGCAACTCCGGGTAGATTAATAGACCTAAACCTTACCGGCGTATTAAGACTAAAATCAATTCAAAAACTGGTTATTGACGAAGTTGACGAGATGTTAAATCTGGGATTTAAACCTCAATTAGAAAGAATTGTGGATTTATTACCGGAAAAAAGACAAAACCTAATGTTCTCGGCAACTATAACATATGATGTAGAAGAGCTTATCAAACATTTCTTTTACGATCCTATTAAAATAGAAGTTGCCCCGGCAGGTAAACCTGTTGACAAAATTTTCCAGTCAGCATATAAGGCGCCAAATTTTTACACTAAAATAAACCTTCTTTTATACCTATTAGATGTAAACCACGGTATGGATAAGGTTTTATTATTTGTAAAGAGCAGGCAAGTTGCTGATGTTTTATACAACAACCTGGAAGAAATTTTTGAAGATGAGATTGGAGTCATTCACTCTAACAAGTCTCAGAACTTTCGTTTTAGAATGGTAAATGAATTTACAGAAGGAAATTTAAGAATCTTAATTGCCACAGATTTAATTTCTCGTGGTCTTGATATTTCTAATGTAACCCACGTAATCAATTTCGATCTACCGGAAGAAGCAGAAGCATATGTACACAGAATTGGACGAACAGGTAGAGCTGAAGCCGAAGGTAATGCAATCACATTCATAACCGAACAGGATAAAGAAATATGGCATTCAATTGAAAAGTTAACCAACACAAAGGTTAATATTGAAGAGCTGCCTAAGGATGTGGAAATATCAGAACTTCAACTTGACAGTGAAGCGCCAATTGTTGCAGGAAAAGCACTGATAAAAACACCTAAGATAGATGCAACTAAAGGTGCTGCATTTCACGAGAAGAAAGAAAAAAATAAGAAGGTGAACATGGGAGGTTCATATCGCAGAAAACTTGCAGAAAAATACAAGAAGCCCAAAACCAGGGGACAGAAACGCAAATAATTGTAAAATTAAACAACAAGCCTATCCCTAAAATTTGTTAATACAACAAATACAATACATCTTTTTAAATTATTATTGTAATTTCGATAGTTACAGGAACAATACTAATTTCATGTATTATGAATAGGGAAAGAAAGCGTTTAGAAGATTGTTCAACTCAATATATAGAATGGAAAAAATGGGGGCCTTATTTAAGCGAAAGACAATGGGGCACAGTCAGAGAGGATGATGGATCCAATGACAACCCATGGCTTTCATTTACACACGATCAATCAAGATCAAGAGTATATCGTTATGGAGAAGATGGCATTGCCGGAATTAGCGATGACCAACAGCATCTATGTTTTGCTCTTAGTTTATGGAACAAAAAAGACCTCATTTTAAAGGAACGTTTATTTGGTTTATCAGGTCCTAAAGGTAACCATGGAGAAGATGTAAAGGAATACTATTTTTATTTAGATTCCACACCTACTCATTCTTACATGAAGTACCTATATAAGTACCCTTTAAACGAGTACCCGTATCTTGATTTAGTTAAAACAAGCGCAGCCAGGACTAAACAGGATTTTGAATATGAATTATTAGACACCAATGCATTTCAGGACAATCATTATTTGGATGTTTATATAGAATATGCAAAAAAAGATGTCGATAATATATTAATAAAAATCACAGCACATAACAGGTCATCAGAAGATGCCAGTGTTGTATTATTACCCACTTTATGGTTTCGAAATACATGGTGGAATTACAAAACTACAGAACCCCTAATTAAATTATTAGATGACAATTCTGTAATTGCAACTCATGATGCTTTAGGCAGCTATGTATTAAGCACCGAACTTTCACCTTTATGGTTATTTACAAATAACGAAACTAACCATAAACGCATACATAACTCTCCCAACTCTTCTCCTTATGTAAAGGATGCTTTTAATGAGTTTATTGTTGAACACAAAAGCGAAGCAGTAAATCCTGAACACACAGGCACTAAAGCAGGAGCCATGTTTGATGTTAATATTCCTGCAGGAGGGAAAGCTGAGTTAAGAATGACTTTAAAAGCTTCCAACAAAGCTAAACACAACTTTAGTAATTTTGAAAATAATCTTAAAAACAAAAAGGAAGAAGCAGATGAATTTTATAATGACATCTACCCTCCTAATTGTAAGGAAGATGAAAAAAGAGTTATAAGACAAGCCCTTGCAGGAATGCTATGGAGCAAGCAATATTACGAGTTAGATGTTTCTGAATGGCTTAATGAATACAAAGGAGGTCCCAGAAACTCTCTCAGGAATCACGATTGGGAACACCTAAAAAACAACCATATTATCAGCATGCCCGACAAATGGGAATACCCTTGGTATGCAGTTTGGGATTTAGCTTTTCACACTATCCCACTTACAATGGTTGATCCGTGTTTTGCGAAAGATCAGCTTACATTGTTCTTAAGTAAAAAATACCAACATCCAAACGGCCAGATACCAGCTTACGAGTGGAGTTTTAACGATGTAAATCCACCTGTGCATGCCTATGCCGTAATAACTCTATACAAGAACCTGAAGCAAATGCTTAACAAAACTGATACAGAGTTTTTAAAGACTTGTTTTGATGGCTTGCATAAAAATTTTCAATGGTGGATTAATCACAAAGATCCAACTGCTAAAAATGCATTCCAGGCTGGTTTCCTTGGACTGGATAACATTGGTGTATTTGACCGAAGCCACACCTTACCGACAGGAGGACACATTGAACAATCCGATGGTAATGCATGGATGGCATTATACGCTCAGAATATGCTTGAAATATGCCTTGAACTAATTATTCAAGGACATACTGAATATAAAAACAAAGCAGTTGACTACTACAATCACTTCCTTGAAATTGCTTCTGCAATGGATAGAATTGGTGATAATGCAGATGAAATGTGGGACGAAAAAGATCAATTCTTTTATGATGTATTAAGGTTTCCTGATGGAAGCGCAACACGTCTTAAAGTCAGATCTTTAGTTGGACTTTTACCGATGTGTGCTGTAACAGTCCTTGAACCGGAACACTTAAAACTCCTTCCTGATTTTGCCAAGCAGTATCAGTTTATGGTTACAAGAACCAAACGCCTGTCAAAGACCATTGCAAGTCCAATGATAAAAGGCAAAAACAAAAGACGTTTACTTGGAATTCTAAACGAAGAAAAGCTTAGAGCTGTTTTAAAAATAATGCTGGACGAAAATGAGTTTTTAAGTCCTTATGGAATTCGCTCACTTTCTAAATATCACGAGGAAAATCCTTATGTATTTAAATGGAATGAAGAAGAATTTACAGTTAAATACATACCTGGCGAATCAGACAGTTTAATGTTCGGCGGTAATTCAAACTGGCGCGGACCAATTTGGTTCCCTGCAAACACTGTTATTATTCGTTCACTCTACCAACAATATGCTTTTTATGGCGATGATTTTAAAATAGAGTGCCCAACAGGGTCAGGAAACATGATGACATTAATAGAAGTAGCCCAAGAGATAATAAAGAGACTTGAATCCATCTTTTTAAAAGATGAAAATGGCTACAGACCTGTATATGGGTGGTATAAAGAATTCCAGGAAGATCCTAACTGGGAAAACAACCTGCTATTCTACGAGTACTTCCATGGAGATAATGGAGCTGGAATTGGAGCTAGTCACCAAACTGGGTGGACAGGTATGGTTGCCTATTTAATGGTAATGTTCAGAACTTATAACTTCAATAAATTAATGGAGAAAGCCCATTGGGATAAAGAAACACAAATAAAAAAAGAAGACAATGAATAAATAAAAAAGTGGAGTAGAAAGCAATTACCTACTCCGCTTTTTTTTATATCATTTAAGCAATCACAGCTCTGCAACCTGATCCATCTTTTTATATTGCTTCATTACTATTGAATACAACAAATTACCAACTAAAGTACACAAGAACATTCCAACACATACAGGAATTAAATCTTCCGTATGAAAAAGAGCAATTAAACTTCCTATTATAAATGATAAAACAAAACGCATAATACCTATAGTTGCATTAGCAGATCCAGCCACATTAGGATTATGATTAAGAATTACTGCTGTTCCATTACCAAATATTAATCCTAAGCTACCAATGAAAACAACAATACCTACAAATACCAGAACAAACGAAGGCTGACCAAACATCACTGTAATCAATAGCAAAACCCCAGCCAACAACTGCAACACTAATCCAGTCCTCAATATATGCATAGGCCTATATTTTTTCAATAAAAAGGTATTGAACAATGACAAAACAATATTTAGTAAAACATTTGCGCCAAACACCAAAGGAAACATTGAAGCACTTATCTTAAAATACTCTATATAAATAAATGATGCCGTTGTTAAAAAAATATACATCCCCGACATGGAAAAACTTACTGCAAACAGAGTCATTACCGATGGCTTATGAGAGAAGAACACCTTGTATTTTCCAAACATCTGATCAGAAGTAATCTTGCGGGTAATTAGCTGTTTATCTCTGGATTCAGGAATTAATATATAGAACAGAACAAACAGAACAATTGCAAATACAAAAAGAAAGTAGAAAACACCTTTCCACCCCTCCCATTCTACTAAAAAGGAACCTATTACAGGAGCAAACAATGGCGCTAACATCATCATCATACTAACAACAGTAACTAACCGGGCCAATTCCTTACCGGAAAACCAATCGCGTATAAATACATTAGCGGTAACAGTAGCAAAACCACCACCAAAAGCCTGCAATACACGCAAAGCAATCACCTGTTCAACACTATTACATATTGGTATTACAATAGATGCTAATGCATACAACAAAACTCCTGTTAATGCAATTGGCTTTCTTCCAAAGGAATCAGACAATGGACCACCTATAAAATTACCAAAAGCAAATCCCAAAAAATACGATGTAATTGTTAACTGTACAATATTAATCGGAACGTTAAAGAATTTTGACATCAAAGGCATTGCAGCCAAATAGGAATCTATTGCAAATGGCGATAATGTTACCAAGGCGGCCAACATTACTGTAATTATTGGTAGTACTTTTGAGTTTACATTTTTAATAACAGACATATAATTATTTAGTTTATTTTCAACATTACAATAAATACAACAACTTAAATCTAATTTAGATTCTAAATATTATTTAATTAACTCTAGAAAAATATAATGAGCATTTTCCCTCTAAAAAAAAACATTATAAGAGTTAGATCATAATTAAATAATTAATTCCGACCAAATATTTAAACAAAACCACATTCCATAATCGAGCAAAGACATCTTTTCGTCGAGCATTTTATTTCAAACATCGATTATTCTTTTGTGACAGTAGGTAAACATCTACATTCGTAACGCATAAAACAAAAGGAATACAATACCAATTTTAACTTTATTTCTTATAGCATTTTCTATATATAATAAAGTTAATTTTTGGTGTGTCTAAAATCAACTAATAATCATATACAGAATGAAGATTACATTTTTATCACTTTTATTTCTTAGTCTTTCTTTACTGAGCTACTCTCAAGAAAGCGAAGCTATTGCCCCAACTAACAAAAACAAGCTAACTTTTGGCGTATACGGAGGATATAACTATAACTTAAATGCATTCAAGGAGAGTAATGATGACATCTTCTCATACGACGAAAAAAATGGTGGTTTTAACTACGGAGTTGAATTAGGTTACTTTGTAACTAACAGATTAAGACCTAGATTAAAACTAGGATACAATCAAACTTCTTATTTTGCCAATTGGCTTCAAAGTTCAAATATCTATCAAACAAAAACAAAACTACAATCACTTGAGCTAGATCTGAACTTTGACTACTTACTAGTTAATAAAGACAGATTTCAGTTTTTCACATCTGTTGGATTCGTTAGTGAATATACTGCTAATGTAAAATACAAGAACTACGAAGACGATGGAGACACTAACAGCAGTGATTACAACATATTCAAAGATCCATATCCTGATGCAAGCTTTGGTGCAAACGTATCATTAATTGCAAAAATTAAACTATTCGATATTATGAGCTTAAACATAAGCCCGGGTTATAACTATTTCTTTAACAAATTCGATAGTTCAAACAGCAATCCTTACCAAAGATTTTCAGGAAACATTGGTTTAGAGTGGACATTTTAGATTAAAAAACCATTACAGTTATATTTTACATATAAAAAGGAGGTAATAAAACGTTATTATCTCCTTTTTTATTACACATAAGATATACCAACTATAATACAAGTTCGTATCAGAAACTATGTTTAAAAATATCTTAATCTAAGTTTTATGTAATTTTAAACGAATTACCTCTGATTTTAAACGAAGAAAAACCGAAGAAAGTCCGAAGGAAATTCGAATACAATCCGTTCAAACCTGAGACTTGTTACGACTTTATTCCGAACATGCTCCTTTCGTAATTATTATCACTTTCTATTAGGCTTTTCTTTCAAAGGTTCATCCGGCCATTTATGTTTTGGGTATCTTGCTTTCAATTCCTTTTTAACCTCAAAATAGGCATTACTCCAAAAGCTCCTTAAATCTCCGGTAATTTGAACTGGTTTAAACCCAGGCGAGAGCAAATGCATCAACAAACTTACCTTTCCTCCATTAATAGTTGGAGTATCCTGCCACCCAAATATCTCTTGTAATCGAACAGGTAACACAGGCAAGTCACCATTTGCATGATATTGAATCTTAATTTTTGATCCAGTAGGAACTTCTATTTTCTCAGGAGCCAACTCATCCAACAATTGTTGTTTTTCATAACTAAGATGATGTTGCAATACATCTTTCAGATTGATTTTTTTTAAATCTTCAGGCTTTTTAATATTTACCAGATATGGCGCCAACCATTCCTCATTGGTTTCAAGCAAAGCTGCAGTACTTACATCGGGCCAATTCTCCTCCTTATTCCAACTCCTTAATGAAAGCACTCTGTTTTGCCACCGAACAACTTCATCATTCCAATCAAGCAACCACTCACCTTCCTTAACTAAAGCTTTAGAAATTGCTGATATTTTTTGTTCCTCATCATAGTTAGATAAAGGTTTTGATTGCAAAACAATATGCCCAATACACAAATTCCTCACCGCAGAAAAACCTCCTTTTTTCGTATCCCACTCCACTAAATCTTTTTCTTTTACCATAGGCGCTAAATCTTTGGGATTTAATGGTGATGCCGTAAATATCTTACCCACAGAATCTCTCATATTAACATGAGCAATAGCAAGCCATGATTCATGTGCAAGATCATCTTTATGTCCTGCAGCAGCAATGGCTCCATTGGCTAGTTTAAACTGCGCATTGTTGCCGGGCTTTGCATGGGCAATTCTTTCAGGATAGGCGTACACAAGCAACAATCCAGTTTCATAAGGATCAACATCTTCATTATCAATAATCACATCCAACATTTTACGATATTGATCTGCAACTTTCTCGATTCTACTAAGGATTTTATTACTAATTAAACCCTTTCTACTTTTTCTTAGAGCTTCAATTCGAAGATTAATATCAATTCCGGCTTCTTTGGTTAGGGGATCACGCTCTTCTAATATTGCAGCAATATCTGTTGCCAACTCTGTCATCCCTTCCGCCTGAGCCATTAACAACATATGTGCAATACGCGGATGACAAGGCAACTTATTAATCGACTTTCCATGATTAGTAATTTTACCATCATCCAGCGCTTCCAGTTGATGCAATAGTTCTGAAGCCTGAGAGACTGCCCCTTTAGGCGGAGGTGTTAACCATATCAGATTATTAGGATTTGAGATTCCCCACACTGCCAAATCCAGTACTAAAGATGCAAGGTCAGCCTCTAAAATTTCGGGTGTACGATGCTCTCGTAATCTTGAATGAGTAGCCTTAGTCCACATCCGATAACAAACACCCGGGGCAAGTCTACCTGCACGACCAGCTCTTTGATCAGCAGCATCTTTGGTTATTTCAATAGTTTCCAGTTTTGACAATGCTGTTGAAGGATTAAAACGCATTGTTCTTGAAAAACCACAATCAATCACCACCTTAATTCCTTCAATTGTCAAACTGGTTTCTGCAATAGAGGTAGCCAAAACCACTTTTCTTTTACCTTCTCTATTGGGCATGATAGCAGCCATTTGTTTTGAAGGTGGCAATTGCCCATACAATGGATAAACCAACACACCCTTCAAACTGCTCCTCAACAGAGACTCGCATTTTCTAATTTCGCCTTCACCAGGTAAAAATACCAAAACATCACCATCCTCATCTTTAATCACTTTTTTTACAAGTCTCGCAGTCAATTCCGGCAGCATCATCATATCTGCTTCCCCTTCATACTTAATATCAACAGGGTATTGACGACCTTCACTTTGAACCACCTTTGCTTTTAACAACGAAGACAAAAGTGGCAAATTCAAGGTTGCCGACATAACCATTATCCTCAAATCAGTCCGCAATACCTGCTGAGATTCCCGGGCCAAGGCCAATGCTACATCAGCAAACAAACTCCTCTCATGAAACTCATCAAATATCACCAAACCTACATTTTCAATGGCATTATCTGATTGAAGCATCCGGGTTAATATTCCTTCTGTAACAACCTCAATTTTTGTTTTATCAGATACACAGTTATCAAACCTTATTCTATATCCAACCGACTCGCCAACCTTTTCACCAAGTAACTGAGCCATCCTCATGGCAATGGTTTTAGCAGCTAACCTACGAGGCTCCAACATAATAATCTTCTTACCATTAAGCCATTCCTCATTCATTAAAACCAATGGCAACAAGGTACTTTTCCCTGCCCCTGCCGGAGCATTCACAATCAGTGTATTCTCCTGACTCAACACTTCCTTCACCTCATCAAACACCTCAACAACAGGCAAATCTGTTTTATATGGATCAAAACTTTGCATTCGAAAAATTTAAATTCAGTGCAAAGGTAGATAAAAGAGATGAGAGATTTGAAGCCAAACAAGTGAGTTAGTTAGATCAAGTAGTTATAAGAAAAGTCTTCAATTGATAAAATTATCTATCGAAAAAAGTCTATTTGACAAAACTCGGTTTAAGTACTAATTTTACTTACTCAATAAAGTTTATCAACATTCTAAACGCTCTTTTTCTATTTATGTGCTAACTATTTACTATTTTAGCGGTCAATTTTGCAATAATGGATCTACGTGTATTATTACATTCATTTGTCTAATATTTTGTAGCTTTGACTTGTAAATACAAGTTAAGGCAATATTAATCCATTATTTAAACAAAAAGGATTGAAATACATGACATTTCATGGTATATATTTCAAATATCCTGTTTAATTTCGTTGAGAATAAAAAGGCAAATACAACGCATGAAGAATATCAAAGTAGGCCAACAAGAATTTGGCAAAGACAAACTTTTTCTAATCGCAGGTCCCTGTGTAGTAGAGAGTGAGTCTATAATGATGAAAACTGCTGAGAAACTAAAGCAGATAGCCGAAAACTTAAACCTTCCATTTATTTTTAAATCATCTTACATCAAAGACAATAGAAGTTCTGTTGACTTTTATCCGGGTCCGGGTCTGGAAGAAGGTTTAAAGATGCTTGAGAAAGTAAAGAACACATTTGACGTACCTGTTATTTCAGATGTACACCAGGCTTCAGAAGTTAAGGCAGCAGCAGAGGTGTTAGATATTATTCAAATACCTGCGTATTTATGTATGCAAACCTCTTTAGTTACAGAAGCAGCTAAAACACAAAAGGCTATCAATATTAAGCATGGTCAGTTTTTAGCTCCTGAAAATATGATTAAGCCTGTTCAAAAAATTGAACATTTTGGAAATCATAACATTATGGTAACTGAACGCGGATACACTTTTGGTTATAATGACCTTATTGTTGATCCCCGAAGTTTTTATGAACTACAACAAACCGGATATCCTGTAGTTTTTGACATTACACACTGTATCAGACGATACGGAATTCCAAGTTCGGATCCTAACGGAGGAACGCGTCAATACCTAGGACCAATTGCACGTGCCGGAGTAGCTGCAGGAATTGACGGAATTTTTATCGAATCTCACCCTGTACCTTGCGAAGCACTTTGTGATGCTGCAAGCCAGTATCCATTAGAGGAGTTAGAGGAATTTTTAAAGCCTTTAATTGAGATCCACAATATTGAGAAACAAACTAGAACTGAATTTTAATATCACCAAACAAATATTTTATCATGGAATTATATCTTGATTCTGCTGACATTAATGAAATCGAAGAAGCATTTAAGTTAGGATTTATTGACGGTTTAACAACCACTCCAACTTTTATGCACAGACACGGAATTACCGACATTGACGGAGCTATTGTTAAACTTTCTAAGATGGTTCCTGTTCTTATGATCGAAGCTTTAGGCGATACTGCTGAAGAAATCGTTACTGAAGCTAAAAGATTATTAAGTTTAGGACTTGACAAAAAGAAGACTGTATTTAAAATTCCAGCTTCATTAATTGCTGCAAAAGCTTGTAAAATGCTTCGTGACGAAGACATGATGGTAAATATCCACTTGGTGTACAACATACAACAAGCATACATGGCAATGGCTGCGGGAGCAACTTATGTTTGTGTGTTAGTTGGTCGTATGCAAGACCAAGGATACGATGCATTAAAATTAGTTCAGGATTGTGTTAACCTTGTTAACAAATACAATTACGATACTAAAATTATGTTTTCTTCTGTTCGTCATCCTGAACATGTTAAGAACGCTATTGAAATAGGTTGTCAAAACATCACTATTCCTTGGAATATCATGAAAAACCTAAACAATAACAACTTTACAGAAATAGGAACTCAACAGTTTGTTAACCATACTCGCCAAATGACATTAAAAGTTGGTGAAGTTATCGGAAGCAAAAACCCAACTATTGGATTAGATGCTAAAGTTACTGATGCTACTGTTGAAATGACTAAATACGGAACCGGAGCTGTTTCTGTAGTTGATGCAGAAGGTAACTTAAAAGGTATTTTTACTGACGGTGACTTACGTCGTCATATGAATACTAACGGAGAAAAAATCCTTACAATGACAATGGGTGATTTCGACATGAAAATGCCAATCGCTATTGATATTGATGAGAAATTACATACTGCAGTAGGTATTTTCAAAGAAAAACAAATTGACAACATCATTGCTGTTTCTAACGGAAAACCTGCAGGAATGCTTGATGTACAAGATCTTGTAAAACTAGAGATTCTTTAATAGTCGAACATAATGATTTTATCCCTTTTGTGGATAACATTAAAATATAAAAGGGGTGATTTTCATAATCACCCTTATTACGTTTAAGGCATAAGTCTTATGTCTTTTTTCTAACAACTAAAAAACTAATAATATGCCAGGTACTGAATTATTTGGTAAAGAAGAAAAAGAACAAGTAATGGAAGTCCTTGAAACAGGGATTTTGTTCAGATATAATCATGATGCACAAAGAAAAGGCATCTGGAAAGCAAAACAATTTGAAACTGAGTTTGCTGAATATCATGGTGCAAAATTTTGTCACATGGTATCAAGCGGAACCGCTGCAGACTGTGTTTCTTTAGCTTCAGTAGGCGTTGGAGCCGGTGATGAAGTAATCGTTCCTCCATTTACATTTATCGCTCCGGTTGAAGCTGTAGTTAATTGTGGTGCGGTGCCTGTATTTGCAGAAATTGACGAAACACTTTGCTTATCAGCAAAATCAATTGAAGCTGCAATTACACCAAAAACAAAAGCTGTAATGCTAATTCACATGGTTGGTGCCATGGCTCAAATTGATGAAATAGTGGAAGTTTGCAACAAACACAATATCATTTTAATTGAAGATACTGCACAAGCACTTGGAGGTTCTTTTAAAGGACAAATGTTAGGTACTTTTGGTAAAGTTGCATGTTATTCTTTCGACTTTTTCAAATTAATTACTGCAGGTGAAGGTGGTGCCATCATTACTAACGACGAGGAAGTATATACAACTGCTCATACATATAGTGATCACGGGCACAGCCATATTGGCGACAACCGTGGTGCAGAAGATCATCCTATTTTAGGAACCAACTACAGAATTGGAGAATTAAACGCAGCTGTTGGATTAGCTCAGTTTAGAAAAATAGACTACATCTTAGAAAAACTAAGAGCTAACAAAAAGGTATTAAAAGATTACTTGAAGAAATTTCCTCAGGTTAAATTTCGTAATGTACCTGATGAAGCAGGAGATTCTGCAACTGTATTAAACTTTTTCTTACCAACTCAACAAGATGCTGAAAAAGCATGTGCTGAATTAGGAAAAGAAGGTGTTGCTGCTGCTTATTGGTACAACAACAATTACCACTTTATTAAAAACTGGAACCACTTAAAAGAATGTAAGGTTGCTGGTCCTGTAGGTATGCAATTCCTTGACAAGCCTCAAGACTACAACAATCTTGATCTACCTGTATCTTATGATATCATAGGTCGTTTGGTTTCTATTAACATTAATATTACAAGCACACCTGAACAATTAGAGGCTATTTGCAAAGCTTTTGATAAGGTGTTGGGATAATAATATTTTTTCAATCACAAATTTGAGATAAACCACCTTTCATTTTGTGATGTATCGTTTGTTGTTAGTTGATTATAAGAATCAACTTTCAACTTTTAACTAACAATTTTATTACAATGTTATACGATTTTAGAAGTTTTGTAAATCCCGGACATTATGCCTTTGGTAAAGGAACATTCAATCATTTAGGAGAATTAATTGACAGAAGAAAAACGCCTACAAATGATTGGACTGTTTTTATGATTGATCACTTCTTCCAGGATAAAGAGGATATATTGAATCGCATTCCTAAATCAGATAAAGATTTAGTGATTTTTATTGATTCAACAGACGAACCAAAAACTACATTAGTTAATAAATATCGTGATCAGATTTTAGCTCACCAGGATACTTTACCTGCTGTAATGGTTGGTATGGGTGGCGGAACTGCTATGGATTACGCTAAATCTACAGGTTTAATGGTTACAAACCCAGGTGACTCAAAAGATTACCAAGGATTAGATTTAATAAAAAACGAAGGAATTTATACTATTTGTATCCCTACCATTACAGGTACCGGAGCTGAAGTTTCTATGACTGCAGTTCTAAGCGGCCCTGAAAAAAAGTTAGGTATCAAATGTGATTATACAATTCCTAACGAAATCATTTTTGATCCTGAGTTATTAGCTACAGTACCTGATGATGATCGTTTTTTTACAGGAATGGACAACTTCATTCACAATGTAGAATCCATGAATGGAAGCTGGATTAATTCAATGGGACTAGCTTTTGCAGAAAAATCTAACGAGATCACTGTTGATGTTTTTATGAATAATTACTCTGATCGCTTAGAAGCTGATGAAAAAATGATGGTTGCTTCTATCATGGGAGGAAACAGTACTACTTATGGTCAGGTTGGCGTTTGTCATGCTTTATCTTATGGTTTAGCTGTTGTATTAGGCACTCACCATGGCGTTGGTAACTGCATAGTTTTCAACCAACTTGAGAAGTATTATACAGAGGGCTACAAGACTTTCAAAGAAATGCAGGCCGTTCAGGGTGTTGAGATCCCTACTGGCATTACAGCAGGATGTACGGAAGCGCAATTTGACCAAATGGTTGAAGTAAGCTGGGCTTTAGAACACATGTGGAACAATGCTTTTGGTGCAGATTGGAGAAATAAAATTTCCAAAGAAGAAATTAAAGATCTTTTTAAAAGAATGTAGAATTAGTATAAAGTAGTAAGACATAAGTATAAAGATTAAACCTTACCAGGCACAATAATTTGTTTTAATATGCAATTAAAAGCCGTAAGTCATCTTTATACTTTATACTTTATACTTTATACTTTATACTTTAAAACATGAATATTGTTGGAATAATTCCAAGTCGTTATAGTTCAACCCGCTTACCAGGAAAACCACTTGCAATGATAGGTGACAAACCAATGGTTCAATGGGTATATGAAAACTGCAGCAAAGGTTTGGATCATGTATTTGTTGCTACTGACGACCAAAGAATTGTGGATGCTGTAGAAGCATTTGGAGGGAAAGCTGTTATGACTAAAGAAAACCACACCAGTGGAACAGACAGATGTGCAGAAGCAGCAGAAAAGATTAAGGAAAAATATGGTTTAGACTCTGATGTTATAATAAATATCCAGGGTGATGAGCCATTCTTCAATCCTGAAATACTTGAAGATGTAAAAAAGAGCTTTGATAATCCTGAAACACAGATTGCAACAATGATTCAGGAAGCTACGGAGCCTGATCATATCTTCAATCCTGGTGAAGCAAAAGTCATTCTTAATCCTAAAAACGAGGCTATCTACTTTAGTAGGTCACCAATTCCATATTTAAGAAATGTTGAACAATCAGAATGGTTAAAACACCATACATACTATCGTCACTTAGGAATATATGCATATAGGATTGACACCTTAAATAAGATTGTTCAATTAGAGCCATCTTCTCTTGAAAAGGCTGAATCTTTAGAACAATTAAGATGGATTGAAAATGGCATTCCTGTTACTTGTGTTATTACAGAAATGGATGAAACCATGTGCATCGATACACCTGAGGATTTAGAAAAGGCCAATGAATTTATCAAAAACATGAAATAAACAATACCCTTTTCATGACTTTAAATAATAATTTGAAACATATAGAAGATACTTTTAAAGGTATTGGAGGAACATTTATTACGCCAACTGATAAGCTTCAAAATAAATTAAAGAAGATAAAAGCTTTTATTTTCGATTGGGATGGAGTTTTTAACAATGGATCTAAAGTTGGAGATGAAGGAAGTAGTTTTGCAGAACCGGATGCCATGGGTGTTAACATGCTTAAGTTAGATTTTTGGCTTCGTAACGGAATACTACCTTATACTTTTATAGTTACAGGAGAAGAAAACAAGAGTGCTCAGTTTTTAGCAACTCGAGAACACATGAATGCAGCTTTCTATAGGTGTAAATTTAAGGTTAAAGCATTAGAGCGTATTTGTAAAGAAAACAACCTTCAACCAGATGAGATTGCTTTTATTTTTGATGACATTCTGGATGTAGAGTTAGCACGATCATGTGGTGCAAGTTTCCAAATTAACAGAAATGCAAATCCTCTGTTCAATCAGTTCTTGGTAGAAACTAAAAGCTGTGATTACAGAACTGGTAGTACTGGAGGTAATGGGGGTGTTCGAGAAATCTGCGAGTTAATCATAGGGTTAAACGGTGATTTACCTCAAGCTATTGAAACCAGAATTGAATTTACAGGCGGTTATACCAAATACCTGAATGACCGTAATTTGATCAATACACTTTGCGAGCCTGTAGAATAGTTAAAAATAATATAATAGATATCAAACTAACTCATTAAAATTAGTTTGATATCCTTATTTCCTTATAATCTCTTTTCTTCTAGTAAAAATTCTTTAATGGCCTGAGCGCCTCTTACTCCTGAAGGAACATCTGTAATTGAAAATCGCTTAGAAAATTCATCCTCTTGCTTTTCTACGTATTTACCATGATTCTTAATCGCGCTATTAATGGCAGTATCAAATTCTTTAATATCGCAAACCACATCTCCTAACTCCCACATTTTAACCTCTTTATTTCCATAAGGATTCAAAAAAACACAAGGCCTTGGCTTATATAAAAACTCATATCCCTGACTACTTATATCTCCCAGATATATATCTGCATATTTTGTATAAGTCATATCAATTAAAGCATCACTGCCTGTATCAATTAAAATATTTTCACAGTCACAATATCTTTTTACTAATTTTCTTGTGGAATTATTTTGAAATAATTTTAAATGAGGAGCAAAAATTAAATTAAACTCTTTATGCTGAGCAAAGAAATCTATTATTTGAATACCCCATTCTTTCCATGAAGAAAAATTCTTAACATAACTAGGATTATAAACTACCGTAGGTCGTTTATTAACAAAAGGGTGATCAGTACTTATTTTTTCTGCAATTTCAAGCTTTGCATAACCAATATTCTTATAAACGGTGTTACTAGTTTTTAAATTTTCTTTCGCCAGACGAATTATCTCATCACTACCCAATAAGGTTAAATTATATCTTCCTTTAGCCCTTGAATAGGAAACAGGACTATCTCCAGATCCATGTGTTAATAAAACATATATTTTATTTTTAGCCTCATCCCTATCCATAATTCGATTCAAATAATGTTGAGGTGTTAACAACACATCATAAGATACAATTCTATCAAAATTATTATTTATTATATTATCATATGTTGGATATGGTTTTTTCTTAAATTTTCTTGTTAATTCATACCATTTTGTTGGTTTTAACAGAACAACATTACATTTATTATCCGGATATAACTCCAACAAATCATTAATTATTCTATAATTAACTTCTGTTGAAGTCAATACATCAACCTGAAACCCCTCTATAACCGAACATTCACAAGCAATAGGAATTACATGATGAATATGTGCCTTATGCCCGATAAGAAAAAATGCCAATTTATAATCCTTCATTTAAGTCTTCTTGCTATTAAAAATACTAATCTGACAAAAGTAAATTAAAAAAGAAATCTAGTAATAATAAATTAGTTGTTTAATATAGTTCTTCTCCAATTCATTTAGATTTCTCATAACAATAATTATTTTTGCACTCAGGAACTAATAACGGTTATTGAATGCTAGAATTAAAAGGAAAGAAGCTTGACAAAGCGAGAAAACTACTTTTCCACATTACTAAAACTCTAGATAATAATAAAATCACTTATCACCTTGAAGGTGGTACGCTTTTAGGGATTGTTAGAGATGGAGATTTATTACCCTGGGATCATGATATTGATTTATCAATTGACATTAATGATGCAAAAAGGTTAAAATCATTACAACGTATCTTTTGGTTAAAAGGGCTTAAACTAAGTGAGAGAAAATACACAAAGTCATTTGGTGCAATACAAAAAGGACAAACTCGTATCTTTAAGGTTAAACCAATCGCCTTTTCGTTATGGAATATCTTTGACCGCAAGTTTGATAAAAAAGCAATGATTGGTGATATATTTGTTAAAACAACTGACAACCAACACACTTATTGGCAAGCAAAGGGCAAAATATTAAGAGTTTGTAAATCTCACTATAACGGATACTCCACTATCAACTATAATGGACATGAACTAAAAATACCGTTAAACTTTGATGACTACCTAACAGCCAAATATGGAGACTGGAAGGTTCCAGTTAAGGAATGGAACTGTAAAAAAGATGAAAAAACAATTTGCGCATAATTCATCTTATATTCTGATTTATTAGGCAGATTTATTTATTCAATAGTAAACTGTCTTAAACTCAAATTAGATTCATTTAAGATAGATTCAATCTTATTTAAATCTTCATCATTAAAATATTCTTTCCATTCACCAATTTTTCCGCTCCTGACAAATGAACCTGAAAACTTTTTTCTTCTGGATACAACTAATGCCCCACCTCTTTCTTCTTCCATTTGCTGAACACTTTTTTTCGATGAGAACTCCATAGCCTTATGAATTAATTCCTCATCATATTTTAATCCCAAAAATCTAATCATTTCAGAAAAAGCATTATATGGATCATTCATTAACTTCTCATAACTAAGCCATAAAGTCGTATCCGGGTATTTTTCTTTTAATTGCTTTTGATGATTATACACATTGATAAACTTTGGTAGTCTTTTTTCAATGATCTTTCTGGGATGTGATACGTATTTTCCTCTTTTTTTATAGAAATAGAAATAAAAAGAAATCAAATAATCCAATGGATTCCTGTATAATGAAATATTCTTATTCCAAAGATGATGTTCAATAAATTCATGAGTATGTATAATTGAAGGAATCTCCGTTGAAATCTTCTTTCTATTCTCAATTAGCAGGCCTAAATCTTTACTCTTTAATCGTCTTTCAGAACTATGAAAAAAGAAATCATTTTGCATTTGATCATATGATACTTTTGAACCATCACCGTATAAAGAGTTCAAATAATTACTCAGAAATAACAAACTATAAGTGGTCCCCGATTTCATTAAAGTATAAATCCACACACTATCTATCGACAAAGCTATTAATGCATTCTTTTTAATCTGATCAATAGCTTTTTTATCCCTACTTTTTAAAATTTTCATATCCCAATGTTAAAAACTTAATCCAACCACTCTATTAATAATTCGTTAAAACTAGATACTAGAAGTAAGACTATGATCTCGATAGCTGTCAAAATCCGAAAAAGGCATGTGAAACAGGCATTTTTACAGACCTAACAACAAATCACAACAATTAGGTATTGACCAAGTCTGGTGAGCAATATATTTTTGCCTTTATTAGATTTAATCTAAATAAAGCATCATGGATATAAAACAAAATTACGATTTATATTGTTTTAATTCTAAGAAATTAAAGCATAATGCTATGATTGAAGTAGATATTAAAACATATCATGGTCATATTTTCACCTGTAACAGATGTAATAAATTCCACTTTGAATTTAATCAGGTGGGAATTGACTTTGCGAAATTTGAAACTCTTATAGAATTTGGTAAATACTTGAATGACATTGATGCTGAATATATTTTAAAGCACAATGATGAAAACGGTTTTATAAGAAAGATTCATATTCCAATTTCCGGCACCTCACTAAAATTAGTTTTAGACTCAATGGACCTAACGGAATTAAGAACACTAGTTCAAACTTTTATTGAGGAATACAAAATAGAACTAAAACAAGCTGAGTTTATTAGTAAGCTTACTCATATTACAAAAGATCAACGAAACTGACCCTTTTAAATATATTTAACAAATAACTTAATCTATGTTTTACAACATATTTTCTTACTGATCACTAGGTAGATACGTATGTTTTATAACATATTAGATTTGTTAACTGTCACATTTATAACACATAGCAATTTTTTATTTTAAACTATAAGCAATACTTTTGCGCAAAAAGTAAACTCTACCATGAATATTAAAGAATTTGTAAACGGAAATTGGAACAATTCCATTGACGTAAGGGATTTTGTGAGAAAAAATATTACCCCTTTTACAGGAACATATAGCTTTCTTGAAGGACCAACAGAAAAGACTAAAAAGCTATGGGAGATCTGTATTCAGGCCCTTAAAGAAGAAAGAGCTAATAATGGGATGCGTTCCGTTGACACAAATACAGTTTCTACTGTAGATTCTTTTTCAGCTGGGTATATTGATAAAGAAAATGAAGTAATAGTTGGTTTACAAACTGATGAGTTACTAAAAAGAGCCATGAAGCCTTATGGTGGGTTTAAAGTGGTTCAAAAAGCTTTATCAGAACATGGTTTAAAACCTTCTGCAATTGTAACCGAAGCTTTTGAAAAGTATACAAAAACTCATAACGATGGAGTTTTTGATGTCTACACTGATGAAATTAGAAAATTCAGATCTCTTGGATTTCTTACAGGTTTACCAGACAATTATGCCCGAGGCAGAATTATTGGAGACTACAGAAGAGTTGCTTTATACGGAATTAACCGAATAATAGAATCTAAAAAAGAAGATTTAAAAAACATAACAGGACCTATGTCTGATGAAACAATCAGACTTAGAGAAGAAGTAGCAGAACAAATCAAGGCTCTTTACCAAATGATTGAAATGGGTAAGAAATACGACCTTGATTTATCACGTCCTGCTCAAACTGGTAAAGAAGCCGTTCAATGGACTTATATGGCCTATCTTGCTGCAGTAAAAGAACAGGATGGTGCAGCAATGTCATTAGGAAGTGTTTCTTCATTCCTTGATATATATATTGAAAGAGATCTTCAAGCTGGTATTATTACTGAACAGGAAGCTCAGGAATATATTGACCATTTTGTAATGAAGCTTCGTATGGTTCGTCATTTAAGAATGGAGGCCTACGAACAAATTTTTGCTGGCGATCCTACATGGGTTACAGAAAGCATTGGTGGTATGCTGGTTGATGGTCGAAGCAAAGTGACTAAAACTTCTTTCCGCTTTTTAAATACACTTTACAATTTAGGACCGTCTCCAGAGCCAAATATCACAATTCTTTGGAGTAATAATTTACCTCAAGGTTTTAAAGATTACTGTGCTAAAGTTTCTATTGATACTTCTTCTATCCAGTATGAAAATGATGATCTAATGCGTTGTCATCGCGACAGTGATGATTATGGAATTGCTTGTTGCGTATCATTTCAGGAGTTAGGAAAGCATATCCAGTTTTTTGGAGCACGTACTAATTTAGCCAAAACACTTCTTCTTGCATTAAACTCCGGTCGTTGTGAGAACACTGGAACTCAAATGGTAGATGGAATACCATCAATGGCCAATGATGAGTATCTGGATTACGATAAAGTAATGGATAATTTTAAAATTGCCATGAAAGAAGTAGCTCGTGTATATAATGAATCAATGAATATTATTCATTACATGCACGACAAATATTATTATGAGAAAGCACAAATGGCATTAATTGATACTAATCCCAGAATAAACCTTGCTTATGGTATTGCAGGATTATCAATTGTTGCCGATTCTCTATCTGCAATTAAGCACGCTAAAGTTAAACCAATCAGAAACGAAGACGGATTAACTGTAGACTTTAATATTGAAGGCGATTTCCCTAAATACGGAAATGACGATGACAGGGTAGATTTAATTGCTCGTGATTTAGTGAGTCATTTTAGTAATGAATTAAATGCTCTACCGGTATATAAAAATGCCAACCCAACATTATCTGTATTAACAATTACATCAAATGTTGTGTATGGTAAAAAAACAGGAGCTACTCCTGATGGAAGAGCAAAAGGAATTCCATTTGCACCGGGTGCAAACCCTATGCACGGTAGAGATACACATGGAGCTATTGCATCATTAAACTCAGTGGCTAAAATCGACTATAAAGATTCTCAGGATGGTATTTCAAATACATTCTCAATTGTACCAAAATCACTAGGTTCAAATGAAGAAGAGAGAATCAATAACCTTGTTGCTGCATTAGATGGATATTTCATGAAAAATGCACAACACTTGAACGTAAATGTTCTAAACAGGGAGTTACTAAAAGATGCAATGGAAAATCCTGAAAACTATCCACAATTAACAATCAGAGTATCTGGATATGCAGTTAACTTTATTAGATTAAGCAGAGAACAACAGCAGGAAGTATTGTCAAGATCTTTCCATGACTCAATGTAAAACTAGAAATTATTAGAATATAGACATGAGATAAGAGACTATTTAAATGATGTTTTTTCTTTTCATTTCTTCTTTATTCTAATAATCACAATGATATTTAATAAAACACAAAAAACAAAAGTAGAACTCTCTACTTTTGTTTTTTTCTATTATCTAATGTCTTTTATCTCATATCTTAATGTCTGATATATTAAAAGTTCACTCCATAGAGTCATTTGGAACTCATGATGGTCCGGGAATCAGAATGGTTATCTTTTTACAAGGATGTAATTTGAAATGCCTGTATTGTCATAATCCTGATACGATACCCAATAAGTCTGGACTTGAATACAGCATAGACGATCTGGTTAAAAGAGCTGAAAATATGAAACCCTATTTTGGCAAATTAGGAGGAGTAACTGTTTCAGGAGGAGAACCTTTATTACAAAGCAAAGCATTATTAGCCTTATTTAAAGCATTAAAAGAAAAAGAGATCCATACAAATATTGACACAAATGGTTCTGTTTTTAATGCGAATGTAAAGGATCTTTTAGATCATTATGCTGACCTTGTAATGATTGACATCAAGCATACTAATGAAGATGGATTTCATTATTTAACAGGAGCTAAAAACCTGGCTAAAAATATGGAAATTATAGAGCATCGCGAAAATTCAAAAAAGCCGTTCTGGTTACGCTATGTTTTAATTCCTGGAATAACTGATGATCCTGAACAACTGAAACTACTGGGTAAAACTTTTAAGCGCTTTAACTACCTGGAAAAAATAGAAATTCAACCCTATCATAAATTAGGAACTCATAAGTGGGAAGCATTAGGTGAAGAGTATAAATTAAATCATGCAGTTGAAAATACTCCAGAGCAGCTGGAAAAAGTAAAATCTATACTGACACCCTATTTTAAAGAAGTAAAAATCAATTAGTCACACAATGGCAACAAATTAAAGTCGCAGCCTTTAATACACAAAACATAAATAATTTACAATTTTAGAGATAATAAAAACACCATGTCTTAGATCTATTATCTCTAATCTAATAATCTAAAAACATGAGCTTATTTACACCTCCTGAAATCATTAAAATTGCAGGTCAGTCTGCAATGCAAAAAGATAAATATTCCGTTAAAAAAATATTGACTTTAGCATTTATGGCAGGAGCCTATATTGCATTTGGAGGTCTTCTTTCTATTTTATTGGCCGGAGGTATGCCTGAAATTACAGCTAAAAATCCAGGCATCACTAAATTTGTTTTTGGTGCGGCCTTCCCTGTTGGACTGATGATGGTTGTTATGGCAGGTGCAGAGCTTTTTACTGGCAACAATGCCTATTTTATGCCTAATGTATTAAGCAAAAAGCAAAAATGGACAGCACCTCTGCGAAACTGGAGTTTAGTTTACATTGGAAATTTCTTCGGAGCTATATTTGTTGCTTATTTTCTGACTCACTTGACTCAAGTTGTAGGCACTGAACCCTGGACCAAGACTATATACAGCATTGCAGAAGCAAAAACTTCAAATCCATTTTATAAAACTTTCTTAAAAGGAATTGGAGCAAATTGGTTAGTTTGCCTTGCTCTATGGATGGGAATGTCGGCACAACATACCAGTGGCAAAATATTAGGCATTTGGTGGCCGGTAATGACATTTGTAGCTTTAGGTTTTGAACACTCTATAGCCAATATGTTCTTTATTCCACTGGCAATTTTTGAAGGCGCTAATATTTCATGGACCTCATTTATTATCGACAATTTAATTCCTGCTACACTTGGGAATATAGTTGGTGGAGCATTTTTTGTAGGCACATTGTACTGGTATGCTTATGAAAAATTATCCTCATAAACCCATAGCGCTTTTAAATTTCAGGTATAAAGAAGCTTAAAAAACAGAAAAGTATTCTTATACCTATATCGTACAAACCAAAATTTCCTATTTTTACAGGAAATTCTATTTCAATGAACAACGCTGATATACAATCTTCACTCGACCAATTATCAACCCTCTTAAAAGGAGATGTTTCATATGACAAAACATATTTAGCACAATATGCTACTGATGCATCTGCTTATAGAGAAAAACCGATAGGTGTTGTTTGGCCTCGTGATATTGCAGATTTAGATCTAATTGTTGAGTTCGCTCACAAAAATAAAATTGCAATAATACCAAGAGGTGCAGGTACATCATTGGCCGGGCAGGTTGTAGGTAATGATTTAGTGGTTAACACCTCTAAATACATGAACCGTATCATTGAATTAAACACTGAAGAAAACTGGGTTATAGTTGAGCCCGGTGTTGTTCTTGATGAACTTAATAAATACCTTGAACCTCACGGTTTATTTTTTGGCCCTGAGACATCCACTTCAAGCAGATGTACCATTGGAGGTATGGTTGGTAACAACTCCTGTGGATCTCACTCGCTTATTTATGGTAGTACACGCGATCATTTATTAGAAGTACATGGATATCTAGGTAATGGTGATGATGTTTCTTTTAAGGCTCTGGATAAAAGTGAGTATCGATTAAAATGCAAATTAGACTCACTAGAGGGTGACATCTATCGTGAAGTTGATGAGATTCTAGGCAACGCTGAACACATTAAAGAAATTCACAAAGAATATCCTCATAAAGATATTAAAAGAAGAAATACAGGGTATGCTCTTGATATCCTGGCAAACATGCAGCCATTTAGCGAGAATGGTGAATCTTTTAATATGAGTAAACTTATTGCCGGATCAGAAGGTACTTTAATGGTTATTAGTAAGATTAAACTCAATCTTGTACCTGTTCCGCCAAAGCATAAAGCATTACTCTGTGCTCACTTTAAAACCCTAAAGGAATCACTTGAAGCGAATATTCTTGCATTAAATCACAAACCAAGAGCAATAGAATTAATTGATGATAAAATTATTGATCTTGCAGGTAAAAGTGCAGCTCAACAAAGCAACCGCTTTTTTATTACAGGTAAACCTGAAGGCATTCTAGTTATTGAATTTGCGGAGGAGGATGAGAATGTTCTGAATGAAAAGATTGAAAAACTCATAGCTGACTTTGAAAAAAATGAAATGGGTTTTGCCTTTCCTGTTGTTGATGCTAAAAATATCAATCGAGTTTGGGCATTAAGAAAAGCCGGTCTGGGTGTATTATCAAATATGAAGGGAGATGATCTTCCTGTGGCTGTAATTGAAGATACAGCTCTACACCCTAAAGATTTACCTGCTTACGCCAATGATATTAAAGATCTTTTAGCTTCCTTCAATAAGGATTGTGTTTTTTATGCTCACGTTGGAACCGGAGAACTGCATCTTCGTCCGGTTTTAAACCTGAAAGATCCGCAAGATGTTATTCTTTTTAGAAAAATAGCTAAGGAAACGGCTTTTCTTGTAAAGAAATATAATGGCTCACTAAGTGGCGAACATGGTGACGGTCGATTAAGAGGAGAGTTTATTCCATTCATGGTAGGCGATATAAATTATAAGCTGTTACTAAGAATAAAAAAAGCTTTTGACCCGGAAAACCTTCTAAATCCGGATAAGATAGTAAACACTCCACCGATGAACACCTCTTTGAGGTATAGACTTCCTAACACTGAAAAAGTTTTCAGAACTGTTTTTAATTGGGATGACACTGAAGGAATTGTAAGAGCTACTGAAAAATGTTCAGGCTCAGGAGACTGCTTAAAATCAGAAATCATTGGAGGCACTATGTGTCCTAGTTACATGGCATCTCGTGATGAAAAATTATCAACAAGAGGACGAGCTAATGTATTACGTGAATATTTTACAGGCACACTAGATGCTGATAATTTATACCTTGAAGAAGTATACGATGTTTTAAGCATGTGTTTATCATGTAAGGCTTGTAAATCAGAATGCCCTTCAGGGGTAGATATAGCAAAGCTAAAAGCAGAGTTCTTACAACATTATTACAACCAAAAAGGGACACCAACAAGCGCTTTAACAGTTGGTTACTCACCAGCTATCAACAGACTATTTTCATACACACCCTGGATCTACAATTTTGCAGTAGGGACTCCTGGTCTAAATTCTTTGTTGAAGAATATGCTGGGTTTCACTACAAAACGAGACCTTCCTATGATGTCAAACAGAACATTAAAAACATGGGCTAAATGGCATAAGAAGGCAGCAGCTAAACACAGAACAGTTTATCTTTTTGCAGATGAGTTCACAAACTATCTTGAAAGTGATTTAGGTATTAAGACGATACTTTTGCTAGAAAAACTGGGATACAGAGTGGTAGTTCCTCAGCATGTACATAGTGGAAGAACTTATATTTCGAAAGGACTATTGAAAAAGGCCAGACGAATAGCGAATAAAAACGTTGAACTTTTATCGCCAATGATTTCATCATTAAGTCCATTAGTTGGGATAGAACCTTCGGGTGTACTTACTTTTAGAGATGAGTATATAAATCTGGTTAAGGAAGAATTAAAAGATGACGCTCAGAAAATCAAAAGAAACACTTTTACAATTGAAGAGTTTCTGGCAAATGAAATGAATAAAGGACGTATTAGCAGGGATAGCTTTACCAAAGAAACAAAGGAAATCAAGTTTCATGGCCATTGCTATCAGAAAGCACTTTCTTCAACTAAATACGTTCAACAAGTACTTTCATTTCCTGAAAACTACAGTGCTATTGAGATTGATTCAGGATGTTGTGGAATGGCTGGCTCCTTTGGATATGAAAAGAAATCATATAATCTTTCAATGAAGATTGCCGAGATTAAATTACTTCCAGAAGTAAGAAAGACTGAAGCATCTACATTAATTGCTGCATCAGGAACATCTTGCAGACATCAAATTAAAGATGGTACCGGAAGAGATGCTCAACATCCAATTGAAATATTATATGAAGCATTGATTTAAACCAGTTCTACAATTGGTTTAAATCCCATAACAATAATATCATCAACCTGCTCATGGTCTCCCATCCATTCTTCCAGTTTTTGATGAAGAATGGCTTTCTGGTCATCTGCAGGTAATTTATGTATATTCAACAACAAATGCCTAAATCGTCGGTATTTAAACTTCTTGCCTTCACTACCTCCAAACTGATCAACATATCCATCCGAGAAAATATAAAAAGTATCATTGGGTTCTATACTAAGTTCATTTTTTGAATAATGCAGTTCGCTATTAGATAAATAACCAATAGCAAAACGATCTCCACGATAAACAAATATCTCGTTATTTCTAACTAAATACAGCGGATTATAGGCACCTGCATAAGTAAGCTTTCTGTTTTTCTTATCTATCACACATAAAGCGATATCCATTCCATCATTAACAGCTTGCTTTCTATTATCCACATTTTCTGCATCTTTTCGAAACGTGGTTATAACTTCCTGACTTAATCGATCTAATATCAGGGCAGGACAATCAATATCTGAAGTTGTTACAATACTCTTAAGCATATCATACGCAATAATAGACATAAAAGCACCAGGAACTCCATGACCAGTACAATCTACTGCTGCTACAAATAACTTATCTCCATTATCATAAAACCAATAAAAATCACCACTTACCAAATCTTTTGGTCTGTAATAAATAAAAGAATCAGGCAGAGCAGATTTTATTTTCTTTTCATCCGGCAATATCGACTCCTGAATTCTTTTGGCATAATAAATACTATCCGTTAAGCTTTGGTTTATCTTTGAAAGCATTTCTTTTTGCGCCTCAATCTTCTTCTTATCTGAAGCCTTTTCTTCAAGAGATTTATATGCGTTTTTATAATGCCTGATTCTATAATTAATAATTGATTGAACTAAAAATATCAGCGCAATTAAATAAAATGCATATGCATAATTCGACATCCAAATTGGAGGAGTAATCTTTATCACTATGCTAATTGGATCTTCTGTCCATTCATATTCACTATTTGCACCTTTAATATGCAAGGTATATTGACCTGAAGGTAAATCAGAAAAATCAACCTCATTTTCAACAGAAATAGGTCTCCAATCATCATCAAAGCCTTCCAGATAGACCTGGAATTTATTCCTCAATGGTTCGGTGAATTCCAATACCGCAAAACGAACTTTAAGATTTGAACTTTTTCTGTATTTCAAGAAGATTTCTTTTTCATCCCCCCTGAATGCCTTAATCTTTTTACCCTTATGGTACAATTCCATCGAAGTAATTACAACATTAGGCTTTATTCTACCCAGATGAAGTGAATCTGTATTCAAATGAGCAATACCTCCAACACCACCAAAATATAATAATCCGGAATCATCTCTAGCCGTAGCATTTCTATTAAAAACATAGGCAGGCAATCCATCCTTTACATCAAAATTAAATATCATATCATCCTTATCAATCAATGATATTCCTCTATTTGTTCCGAGCCAGATGCCTGAGTTTTTATCATAAACAATGCTATTAACCATATCGTTGGCCATGCCATCCATATGAGAGAAAAACCTTAGTTTTTGAGTGATTTTATCAAAAACAATAACACCCGCATTTGTACCAAACCAAATCTCTCTGTTTTCATCTTCAGTAATAGACAATACAGCGTTTCCACTATAAAAAGATGCTGAATCATTTATATTTTTTAGATTCTCAAACCCTACAAAGGATTCCTTTTTACGATCAATAAAATTCACTCCTTTATTAGTTCCAATCCACAAAATGCCTTCTGAATCATTAAACAGAGTATTTACCTCATCACCACACAAACTCTTATCTTGATTTGCTTCGGCAAAATAATTTGTGACCTGCAAACCATCATACCTATATAATCCAAATTGAGTCCCAAACCAAATATTACCCCTGTAGTCTTCTTGTATAGTATTTATTGCATTTTGCTTTAGAAGAGTCGATACCTCACTATCGCTTGAATATGAAAACGGAGATATCGTACCCCTTTCTTTATAATATACATAAATACCATTAGCAGTTCCAATCCAAAGTCTGTTCTTAGAGTCTTCACACATACATAAAACAATATCTTTGTTTACTGTGTAAAGAGAATAATTAACAGGATAATTATAAATACCTTCAGTTTCTTTATCTATTATTTTAATTCCTTTATCTGCTGTCCCTAACCATATTTTACCACTATCATCAATATGAATAGCCCTAACATCAACACCTTTTAATTCATCCAATTTCCCATTTTCACCTCTTAGAGCTTTAAATCGTTTGGGCTTAAAATCAACCTTTAATAAACCATTATATTTTGTTCCAATCCACAATAAACCGGATTTATCCTCTGTAATAGAAGTAATATACTTATCGGAAATGAAGTTAGCAGGTTTATTGTATATATCTGAAGAATTATAGTATAACAGATCTTGAACTGGATCATGATTCAAAATGCGAATTCCATTTGTAGTACCTATAAATATTCTTCCAGAAGAATGATTAACTGCACATTGAATACTATTTTGACTCTCGCCTGATAAATTGATACGTTTTAATGCATACTCGCCAGAGCTTAAAGAAGAAAGATTATAAACACCTCCACTTCCTGCAACTAAAGTAGCTTGATTTGATATCGGTAAAATTGTAGTAACAGTTCCTAAAGATTTAGATAAGTTTTCTGAAAAATTATCGAGTTGAATTCTTTCATACAATTTTTCTGTTTTATTAAACTGAGAAATCCCATCATTTGTTCCTATCCATACATAAGAAGAAGAGTTTATTAATATAGGAACATTATAATTAACGTGATGCTTGAAAATATTACTGTATAGGCTATATTTTACGATACTGTTTGAATTTGGATCAAAGTTTATCAGAAAATTATCTGTCTTTATCCATAATGTTGAATCATGATCGAAACTTAATCCCAACACATTATCTTCAGGCATTAATACTCCATTTTTACCTTCTGAAGTATAGGCTGTAAATTCTTCTGTTTTGCTATCCCACTTGTTTAATCCATTTCCAATGGTCCCAATCCATAAATCTCCATTCGAATCTTCTGTAATACATTGAATATAATTTCCGGAAATGGAATTGGGCTTACCTACTTCATGCCTGAATATATCGAATGAATAACCATCATAGCGATTTAATCCATCCATAGTTCCTACCCATAGAAATCCCTGACTATCCTGATAAATACTAGTAATAGAATTCCCTGACAACCCGTCTTGTACAGTTAAAGAAGTTAAAGTTGCTTCTAATTCACTGCCTGAGGCTTGAACAATACTAAAATTACTAATACAGAACAGAATTATAAATAAAATATAATTACTGAATTTAGCTCTATAACCTGTTGAAATAATAGCTCCCATATTAGTGGCTAAAAGTAATAATTCAAATCTACAATATTCAAGCTTTAAATTAAAAACAACTTTAATTTTTAAAATTTCATTTAAAATTAACAGTATACCATTATTGACAATGGTTTAACTTTAATCTTATACTTTATTTTAAATTAGCCTTTTCCATAAACCACGCAAGATTCTGAGACTTTGGACGTTCAATTGGCAAACCATAAAGTCTGTCCCATATTAACTGAGTCAAAACTCCAAGTGCCCTTGAAACTCCAAACAAAACAGTATATATTGGAAATTCAGTTATTCCATAACTAGTTAATAATGAGCCAGAAATAGCATCTACATTTGGCCATGGATTTTTTACCTTTCCAGTTTCAGCCAATACTTCCGGTACTACATTGTAAATCTTTCTTACTAAAGAAATATATGGTGCATCAGGAATATATTTATTAGCAAAATCAAGTTGAACCTGAAAGCGTGGGTCCGTTTTTCTTAAAACAGCATGTCCATAACCAGGTATTACTTGTCCTTTGCTTAATGTTTCTCTAGCATATTCTCTAATTTGATCTTCAGTAGGATCTTCACAACCTATTTCGCGTTTCATTTTATTTAACCAATGCATTACATCCTGGTTAGCCATACCATGAAGAGGCCCTGCTAAACCATTCATCCCTGCAGAGAAACTATAATAAGGATTTGATAATGCAGATCCTACAAGGTGGGTGGCATGAGCTGAAACATTTCCTCCTTCATGATCAGAGTGTATCAATAAATAAAGACGCATCAATCTTTTAACTTCCTCACTATCATGCCCCATCATATGAGCTAAGTTACCAGCCCAATCTAAAGAAGGATCAATAGGAATATGATTTCCCTGATGGAAAACTCTTCGATATATATAAGCAGCAATAATAGGAAGTCTAGATATTAAGTCCATAACACCTTCATAAGTTGGATCCCAATAATCTTTCTTATCCATTCCTACCAAATAGGCTTTTCTAAATTGTGATTGAGTTGACATTGCCAAAATAGCAGTATTAAACTGAATCATAGGGTGAGCATCTTTGGGTAATGCTTCAATCACATCAAAAACATGTGATGGAATTCCCTGAGCTCTTTTAGCCCATTGCTCACTAATATATCTTACATCATCAGCGGTTGGAAGCTCACCTGTTAACATCAGGTAAAAAATACCTTCAGGAAGAGGTTCTCCATCCTCATGAATTTTTGGTAATACATCTTTTAGTTCAGGAATAGAATATCCTCTAAAACGAATTCCTTCTTCAGGATCTAATTTTGAAGTACAGGTTAACAAGCTAACCATTCCTTTCATACCGGTTAACACCTGTGCCATGGTAACATCCTGTATCTTTACATCCCCATGTTCTTTAACCAATTTTCTTACTTTTTCAGCTTTAGGTATGGCTATTTGCAGTAATTTTTCTTTTATGTAGTCCATAGATTTGTTTATTTGATTCTTATAAATATAACAAATAAAAAACAGGAAAACATCATTTTTGTTTAATCAAAAAAGGGTATCACTAGGACACCCTTCAAATAAAAATATTAAAAATTAGAATTTCTGTGAATTATAGACTACTTAACAACTGAAATTACTGACTGTTTTTTTACTATTTGATTAACAATGGTCTTCAAAACAGATAAAAATATAATTACTTATTGTACTGAAAATTTATAAACAGATATCGTATGATATACACTATCAGAATCTAAAGTAATTGGAGGAAAAGATGCTTGATTTGGCGCATCAGGAAAATGCTGTGTTTCCAGACAAAATGCTGTTCTAAAATCATCTTTCACACCACTCTTAAAAACATTCATTGACTGCATAAAATTTCCACTATAGAACTGTAATCCCGGTTCAACAGTGTACACATCCATTTGAACTCCTGAAATATCTCCTATTACACTTGCTACCAAGTTCAATGAATCATCAGACTTTTGATTTAGAACATAGTTATGATCATATCCTTTACCAAATTTTAATTGTTCATTTGATATTGTATCCAATCTGGACCCAATTGATGTTAGTGTTCTAAAATCAAAAGGCGTATTTTCAACATTAGTCAACTCTCCTGTCGGAATCAAGGTCTCATCTACAGGAGTATACTTATCAGCATCAATCATTAGTTTATGATTAAGAATAGAACCACTACCTTCTCCATTTAAATTAAAAAATGCATGATTTGTAAGGTTAACAGGAGTTTTTTTTTCTGTTTGAGCATGATATGAAATCTGTAAGCCATTATCTGAAGTTAACAAGTACTCTACTTCTGTGCTAAGATTTCCTGGAAATCCTTCACTCCCATCTTTTGAAAGATAATTAAGAATTAAAGACGAATCTGTGACTTGTTTTACATCCCAAACTACATCCTGAAAACCTTTGACTCCACCGTGTAAGGTATTAACTCCATTATTTGTTGGTAAACTATACTCAGCACCATCCAAAACAAATTTGCCATTAGCAATTCTATTTCCAACCCGACCAATTAGGGCTCCAAAATATGGCTCAGTTGAATTTTGATAATCATCAACAGATTTAAAACCAACAACAACATCGATTAAATTTCCTTTATTATCCGGAACCCATAGTCCTACAACTCGTCCTCCGTAATTGGTTATGGCGACTTTTAGTCCATTATTATTCTCTAACCAATATAAATCCGTTAATTTACCTTCAATTTCTTTCTGAAAATTTTCATTTGTCAGATTGCATTTTTCTTCCTTGATCTCTTTCTTCTTTTCTGTTTTAACTTGACAACCAATTGTCAATATCAGGTTCAGAAGCATCAATAAACTAAAATTCTTTCTCATAATACTAATTAAAATTTGGGGTGGATAAGTTCTTAATTCCTGCAGTGTTTCCCTCAACAACAGGCCAACCATCAATCCAATTTATTTTATCCAACATTAAAACCCGTCCGGAAGGATTGTTTACATCAACCGCATGATACAAAACCCAATCGTTACCATCATTATCTGATACAATTTCTGAATTATGACCAGTTCCAACAAAACGTTCGTTTTTATGAATCAGAATCTCATGATGATTGTCCATCATTGATTGTCCTTTCTTATCCAAATATGGCCCCAGAAGTTCTTCTGATCTACCCACTACAGTTGTATAAGTACTATTTACACCTTCACAGCAAGTTCCGGTTGATGCAAACATATAATAGTAACCATCTCTTTTATGAATATAAGTTCCTTCATAAGCTGTTCCTGCAATTTGCATTCTCTCAGCTCCTGGTTTCAAACTCAACCCATCTTCAGATAATTCTATAGCATAAATACCTCTAAAACTTCCCCAGAAAAGATATTTAGTTCCGTTATCATCAATATAAAAAGGATCAATTGAGTTTTGAACGTCAATCTCGTTACTCCTAAAAAGCTTTCCCTGATCGGTAAAAGGCCCTTCAGGTTTATCACTTGTCGCCACACCAATACCACAAGTCCATTCTCCTCCCCAAACCGACATTGAATAATACATTACATATTTACCATCAATCAGGTTGATATCAGGAGCCCATATTCCTCCATTATGCTCAAAGTTTGGACGAGTTTCATCCGTGAACGCAGTTCCCTTAAAGTTCCAATTTATTAAATCGTTTGATTGATAAATAGGTACATTATGAACGTCCTCGGTAGCATACAGATAAAAATTTCCATCTTCTGCCTTAACGATTGTTGGATCCGGAAGACTTCTGTTAATGACCGGATTATTATACAAAGGCGTTTCATCAACCTTGGACTCCTTACTACAATTTGAACATCCAATTACAGTTGTACCTAAAAACAAATAGAACAATAAGTTTCTCATATCTTTAACATTTTACTTTTTCATAAATTTCTCAGCACTTCCTGTACTTAACAGTTCCCATAATGAAGCAACAGTCCAACCCGGAGCAAAATAGTTATTATAGAATCCCTTACCATTTTTACCATAATCCCAGTTTGTATGTTGAACAACCTCTGGATAGTAACCAACTCGCTTGATACCACACATGTGTCCTTCATAAGGTAACAGTTGCATCATGCTGGTTTTAATAACATCTGCAAAAGCACTAAAACGCGGCTCATCTGTTGATTTATCTAGCCAAGATAATACATCAACTAATTCGAATATAAATACATCAATATGGTTGTTTTCTACGGATACATTTCCCCAACCTCTGGATTTCAATCCTATATCGCCTAACATCTGGCCCTGAGCAAACGGAACATCCCATGTATAATACCATGAAAGAGCGAAATAAGCAGCAGTTTTAGCCAACTCTGTATATTTCATCTGCTCCTTACCTTTTGTTGCCAATGCTAAATAATACATTGCGGTTGAAGCATATAAAGAAGCTTCCTTATCTTCACAATTAGCATCTAAAGTCGAAGAAAAATAATCTGATTTGGATATAATCTCAGATTCTAAATAGTTTCCTGTCTTTTTTGCACTCTCCAGATAAGTTTTATTTTTAAAATATTTAGAAGCCATTACTAGAGGTAATGTTGCAGAAGGAGTACTTCCACCACTGGCATCTATTACTTTTCCTTTTTTATCAAACTTACGAGGAAAACTACCATCACTATTCTGGATAGCCATAAAATTAGCTAACAATGTTTTTATGCGTGCTTCCCATTCAGGGTGCTTACGACCTTGTAGTTTTTCATATTTTAGGTAATGCATTATAGCATAAATACCTTCTGATTGTCGGCGAATACTATACACATTTGGCTCTTCATTATGATCAAAGTGAACAAATTCTCTGAAATATCCAGTTGGCGTAAAACCATTTGCCAGATAGCTTTCAAAGATCTTATTTGCATTTTCTTTCATTTGATCCAGACCTTTTTCTTCAGCGTATTCTAATGCGAAATAAGCATTTAATAAAACCCTTCCGATAAAACCTATTTCAGCACCACCATTGTTAGAACAATCATAAGTCAACAGGTGAATACCAGAATAATAGTTAAGGTCTTTTTTCTCAGTGTAGCCTTCATCAAAAAAGTTTGACAAAGTCTTCTTTACAAAATCAAAATCATAATCCAGTTTTACTGATTTAGGTTGAAAGCTATCGTAAGAATAATTCCAAATTTTAGCTACGAAATCTGAAAAATCATTTGCGCTACCCTTGTTTACTTTCCACATTAAGGTTTTTGTTTGCCCCTTCTCTAATTTTTCAAATGCAGTAACAGATGGTGCCAATGTTAATTTACGAATATAAGTTTTAGGATTCTCCTGATAAGGAAAACCAAAAGACAACCATGTTTTACCATCCATATTTTCAAAGCCAGTAAAGCCTATATCACTTGGCCCAGAAAGAATAACTTCTCCGGCATGAATAGCACTGTAAGCAGCTTTCTCTATTTTACTACTTCTTATAACTGAATAATACTCTCCACTCTTTTCATTAAACACACCTGTTAATGGAGTACTCAACCTATCTTCTCTTACCATCCAGCTATCACTGGTATGAAAAGACGGAGCTTCTTTAGGTGACCTTAAATTCCTACGATACCAAAATCCTGGCATTAAGAATTGACAATCTTCATGATTAAAGTCTCCAGCCTGAACACTTTGCTTAAAGTTAAAATATATATCCTCTAAGGCTTTGATGGTAATTATATAGGTTTGCTCATCTGCATCTTCCTTAACTACAGCATTTACCTCTACAGGTATTTTTGTTGTACTGGAATATTCAACTCCTTCACCATTTCTATTAACATCAAGTATATAAGTATCAGCATTATTTCCAGGCGTTTTCAATTCCATCCACGCTTTTAACTCTTGCCCCAGGGACATTTGTGCGAATGAAGTAAATATACCCAATGCTAAAAATGCTTTTGTTAATTTACTATTCATATCTTTTATTTTAATTTCTTCAACTTCTTAATACTAGCTCACTACCCTGATGCATAATATTACACCATACATTAGAATTCTACTCATCACTATTTACAATTCATCAATTCTATCATTGAACAATAAGACCTGCTTATTAATGTTCCTTCATAACCAAACAGTACAATAGATATTCATAACTTAATCTATTTTGTTTTTAATACCGGGGTTATATAATCTGTTTCAATAGTCATCACATCCTCACCTCCAACATTTTCAAATACTACTTTTGAAATATACATATGTCGAGGGTGGATTGACGTTTTACTGTTATGAGCATGAAATACTTTTCTCAGGTTCCCATCTTTATCTGTAAACATAGCACTATGACCAACCCCCACAAGATCACCAGGCATTTGTAAAATCGGATTATTCTCATATTTCACCCAAGGCCCCATAATATCAGTAGCTTTAGCCACACCAACACCATAAAACTGGCTCTCATAGCTATTGGCAGAATAAGTCATATAATAAGTTCCATTGTGTTTTGTGATAAATGAACCTTCGTTTACTCTTGGCCAAACTTCCTCCCATTGTTGAGATACATGAAGGCATTTGGTCATTGTTTCATCTTTTATTGTTACTAAATCATCTTCCATTTCAGCAATCCAGATGTTATTGCCATCATTGAATCGTACAAAACTTAGATATGGAGTGCCATCATCATCAATAAACAATGAGTTATCAATACACTTTTCGTCTTCGATCATTGGCTTTAATACATCTTGCTTAAAAGGACCATAGGGACTATCACTTGTTGCTACACAAATATGTTCATCGGCTGAATAATACATATAAAACTTACCATTTACATGATAAACTTCCGGAGCCCAAAACCATCTGTCAGCCCACACATCATTTTTATTTAATGCCAATCCATATTTAGCTTCTTCAGGAACCCTCCATGTTAATAAATCATCTGACACATAAACAGCAATACCATTACCTGAATATGTTCCATACGCATAATAGGTACCTTCCCATAACAAAATAAACGGATCAGCAAGTGGTACTTTTAATGCCTCGGATTCTGTATTATCATCTGTTGGCTCATTATTATTTTTTGTACAGGATGAAGTATTTACAAGGAATAAGGCAATTAATAAGGTTAATAATATCCTTTTCATATCTACATTTTCTTTTTAATGGTCACAGCTCCTGCCTCTATTCAAGAGTTTGTTGTCTTGATTACTATTTATAAAAACCTATCAGCTATTCTTTATCTATACCAAAATGATCAACCAAACTTTCATATTCTTTTTTTGAGATGGTTATCATACAACCATGCCGAACACTTTCTGGTAAACTATATTTATCCCAATCGTGATAAAAAGTATATCCAGAAGCCTGATACCAAGGGCCATTCATGTTGTCTGCTATTGAAAGTCCATAAGAAACTCCAGGATATTGTTCATAATACATATACCAAATTTTTCCGTCAGGAGAAGGTATTAACATAGGAGCTTCCCTGAAATTAGGACTTATCGATTCCTTTGGCTCAGAATATGGTCCAAGTAAAGAAGGAGCTTTTGATATTCGAATCGTTTTTCCGGTTGTCCAGTATAGTGTTGGATATGTTTCATCTTTTAAAACAGCATAATAGCTCTCTCCTATCTTCCTTATAAAAACATCAATAGTTCCCATATCCCAATCAAATAAACGGGTTGGATGCTCCGAAAATGTTTTTAAATCTTTTGAAAGAGCATATAAAGTACGTTGACTTGCCCAATAATCTTCACCACCTTCTTTATGAGGGGTGTGCCAGGTAACTACGTATTGTTTCGAATCCTGATCAAAGAAAATTTTGGGAGCTCCAATACGTTGCAATGCATAAGAGTAATCGGGAGTACTCTTTAAATCAGGAGTGTATGTGCTGTATTTCTCCCATTTTATTAGATCTTCAGATACCCAAAAATTAATCACTGGTGAAGCATCGCTTCTATTTCCGGCTATATAATATCTACCGTCATGTCCTTTACAAATATCAGGATGACCATGATACTCATCAAAAACCCGTTCTTTATTATTAAGGGAATACCAATGCAATCCATCTAAACTAACGGAATAGTATAATCTACCATAGTCTTCATGAGTCATGTGTGCAAATAAATATGCCTGGTATACCGCTTCTTCAGAATTCTTAACCTGACCTGGAGGATCTGGTTGCTGCGCATTTAAGTTAGATCCTATTCCTAGAAAGAAGAAAATAAGAACGCAAGTATTCAAACAAACTAACCTTATTGAAAAACTATTATAATTCATAATTAACTAATTGAAGTGCAGATTGATATCAGTTTCTTATTGATTTAAGGTTTAAATCAATTTATTATTAAGCGCTATCAAAACAGTTTTGTATCATAGATAAAGCTAATCTACTTTTCAAAATTGCATAACACCCTCTGCTCTAACACACTAATCAAATAGAGATTAACAAAATGCCTATCCATTTCATGATTTATAAGTATGTAAGAAATGGAGAAGACTGTTTGAAATAAGTAACAACAGTCTTCTCTCAAAAAATATACTTAATTAAAATTTAATTGGATCTCAGGTAATTAATACATTGGATTTTGATCCAAATTTGGATTGTTATCCACTTCTGTTTGAGGGATAGGTAATCTACTTGATTTACCCACTACAAAATTACTGAAGTCAGGATCGCGACCAATCAATTCATTTAACCCTTCTGTTGTATCCCATAGGTTCCATCTCTTCAAATCAGCCCAGCGTACACCTTCCAAACAAAGCTCAAGTGAACGTTCCATTTGTAGACGCTTTAGAAAAGCATCTTTTGAATCAACAACCGAAGAATAAAGAGTACTGTTTTCCAATGTTGGTAAACCTGCTCTTTCGCGAACACGATCAACAAGCTCTACAGCTAAAGCTGGAGGTGTACCTCCACCTAATTCTGCTAAACACTCAGCATACAACAATAGTACATCAGCATAACGTATCACTCTAAAGTTAATTGGAGAATAATAATCTTCATGATCACGGTAATAATCACCTTGATATTTTCTGAAGAAGCAATCACTTCCCCAACCTGATTCCCAATCTCGACCATAGATTTTCTCTCCAGGATAATCTGTTTGAATCTCAGGATAAAATATACTGGCTCTCAAACGAGGATCAATCTCACCGTCAACTGTGGCCTCTTTTTTAAATTCATCTACTAACCATCTTCTTGGTTGTCCATCACACCAGCCAATACCTCGTGGCGCAAAAAACTGAGCACGATTTGATCCTACATTCTGATTAGGTTCATCACCATCACCACTTGGGTTAATATCTGAAAACTGAATTTCAAAAACTGATTCAACATTATTTTCAGTTGTATGCATAAAGTTATCCTTGAAATTAGAAACCAAACCATAGTATTGTGCACCATCTCCTTCAACTAACCATGATAAAGCATCTTTAGCATCTTGCCATTCATGCATTTGCATATGTACTTTTCCAAGTAATGCTAAAGCAGCACCTTTTGTTGGTCTTCCTAAATTACTATCATCCCACTGATCAGGCAGGCTGTTTACAGCATCATTAAGGTCGAGTTTTATTTGAGCAAACACTTCTTCTTCTGTACTTTGTTCTGGTACATCATCAGGATTTGACGCATTTAACACTAATGGAGCATTATCAAACATAATTGCCAGATTATAATAATAGAATGCTCTTAAGAATTTTGCCTGTCCCAGAATTCTAGCCTTATCGGTCTCGTTTGTAAACTCAATTTCAGGAACAAAGTCTAATACCTGGTTGCAACGGAAAATAGCTTTATAATGATCACGCCACATCCATGCATTACCTTCCCAAAAATTATAATTGAAGTAAATAAAACGAGTCCATTCTTTCAACTCATTCCAGGGACTGGCACTATAACCTTCATCCGAAGTCAAATCATATCTAAAGTAGATCCAACGGGTCCAACTTCCCGGCTTGTAAAACATGGTGTATACTGCATCCAAACCAATCTGAGCATCTTCCGGGCTTTTCCAGAAGGTATCAGTAGTTGGAAAATTTGGATTTGGAATATCTATTTTGTCTTCAGAACATGATACAATCGTGAAGACAATTGCCAATAAACTATATATTAATATTTTTTTCATTGTATTTCTTAATTAGAATTGAAACGAAAGTGAGAAAACAACAGACTTAGGTGATGGATAAGCTGCATCATCTTGTCCTTTCACCCATAAATCCGGTGACTTAAATTCAGGATCTAAACCAGAATAATTTGTAAACGTAATTAGGTTTTGCCCCGTTACTGATACCCTTAAATTATCAAGTACATCAAACAACTGAGATTTAGAAAATGTATATCCAAGAGTCATTTGTCTTATCTTAAAATAAGATCCTTTTTCAATCCAACGATCCTGATCACCTCTTGCATTTCTGTTGTCGGCATAAATAACTCTAGGATTTTTAGTATTTGGATCTGCTGCAGTCCAAGGCTTATAACCTGATAAGTGGTTTGTATTATCTGAGAATCCACCCATCCAGCTTGCAGCACCATTAAACACATCCTGACCAAATGAACCAAAACCAGCAAAACTAAAGTCAAAGTTTTTATAGCTCACATTACCATTTAAACCTAATTCAAATTTTGGCCAAGGATTTCCTGTTATTGTTCTGTCCTCATTATTTATCTGTCCATCATCATTTACATCTACATAACGAATATCACCAGGTTTCGCATTCGGTTGGATAACTGTACCAGAAGAACTAGTGTGTGCTAACACTTCACTTTCATTTTGGAAAATACCATCTGTTTTAATAGTATAAAACATTCCAAGAGGTTCACCTATTTCAGTTTTAGTAATCCAAGTGTATTGCTCAACTTTACCATAACCAAACTCTAACACTTCATTTCTCAAACGAGTAAATGTTGCTCCTAATGAATATTTAACATTACCTATTTTATCTTTCCAACCAGCACTTATCTCAATACCTTTATTTCTTAAACTAGCCGCATTTACGTATGGATTTCCTCCATCATTACCTGTGGTCATTAAAATCGGCATTGGAGTTAACACATCTTTTGTTGTCGAAACAAAGTATTCTGCAGTCATCTGCAATCTGTTATCAAGGAAAGCAACGTCAATTCCGTAATTGTTTTGTGTTTGTTCTTCCCATTTCAAATCACGGTTTACCAGTTTAATTTGAGTCATACCTGATTCTAAATGCTGATCAGAACCAAATACAGCAATAGGGAATGAATTAAGAACAGCAACATAATCCCAATCGCCAATATTTACATTACCAAGAGTACCATGGCTATATCTCAACTTTAAATCACTGATCCAAGGCACATTAAAAAATTCTTCTTTGCTTATTCTCCAACCTGCAGAAACGGAAGGAAAGAATCCCCATTTATTACCTGGAGCAAACTTTGATGAACCATCATTTCGGAAAGTTGCACTCAATAAGTACTTTTCGCCAAACGTATAATTAAGTCGTCCAAAATATGAAATTAAAGAAGATTCACTAAGGTTACCCCAAGCATTTGGATCAGTTGTACCTGCATCAATCACATCGAAATAATTGTCACCAATAGTTACCAAATTTTTCTTTTGAGCAGCAATCATTTCATATTTTGTTTGCTGATATGAGTTACCAACCACAACATTAATATCATGATTTCCAATTTGTTTTTGATATGATAAGGTATTCTCAATAAGTTGATTTACATATTTAGCTTTTCTTTCATATCTGGTTGATGGCTCATAAGGCTGATTCAAAGTCCAATTACCTTCTTTTCGTAACCATTTATGATTATCCTGACTTGTTTCAATACCTACATTCAATTTATATTTTAATCCATCAAAAATATCTATGGTTGTATATAGGTTTCCTCTAATTCTCAGGTTTTCATCACTATTATACATTATATCTTCAGTAGCAATAGGGTTCGATCCAAACGTTCTTGCTGTAGCTTCATTTCCATAGCCATAGCCACCAAAATTATTTTCGTCGTATACAGGAATAATTGGTAACATACGTAACACATCAATATGCTTTGAAAACACAGAGTTTTGGTTTTCGACAAATGTATTAGTGATGGCAATATTTTCTCCAATTGTAAAGATTCCCTTTTTACCTTCGGTATTTACCCTAAAACTATAACGATCCATAGAAGTACCATAAACAGTACCTGGGTTATCATAGAAGTTAGCTGAAACAAGATACTTATTATCTTTACCACCTCCAGAAAAAGATAAGTTGTGGTCTTGAATTACTGCAGTTCTGAATACTTCTTTATTCCAATCTGTATCTCCATCCATCCAATTTGGGACTTCGTAAACATCAGGTACACCATCAGCAATAGCATTTTCATATGCCTGAGTTGTAATATCAATCCATTCATCACGGCCCATCAAGTCCATCATTGGGAGATTATCAATACTTAATTTCCCTGAATAATTAACTTTCATTTCTCCGGCTTTACCTTTCTTGGTTTCAATAATGATAACTCCATTTGCTGCACGAGATCCATAAATAGCTGCAGCCGAAGCATCTTTTAACACCTGAATAGATTCGATGTCATTGGTATTAAAATCTCTGTTTCCTGATGTTGGAAGACCATCAATAATATAAAGTGGATTATTATTTGTAAAGTTACCTAATCCGCGAATTTCAACAGTTGGTTCACTACCAATACCTCCACTTGAACGCACATTTACACCAGATACTAAACCTTGAATTGCGTCTCCTACATTAAGAGCTGTAACATTCTTAAATTCATCTGATTTTACAACCGACACTGCTCCTGTTAAATCAGCTTTTTTAACAGTACCATAACCAATAGCAACAACTTCATCTAAACCGATTGTTTCATTCTCCAGAACTACATTAATCTCCTTCGCTCCATTTACAGGAATTTCCTTTGTAGTCATTCCAATAAATGAAAATAATAAAGTACCATCGGATGCAACATCGCTAAGGACATATTGTCCATCCATATCTGTAATAGTACCGATGGAAGTACCTTTTACCATTACAGTAACTCCAGGTATTATCTCACCTGAAGAGTCTAAGACTTTTCCGCTTATCTTTATTTGGTTTTGCGCAAAAAAAGTAAATGGAATAAGCAAAAACATTAAGCTTAAGACTTTTTTCATAATAATATTGATTTTCGTTAAATATACACTCACTAAGAGCTACTTGAAAAATTATGAAATCAAAATAACAACACTTTTTAACACTTTAATACAACATTTTAACCAATCAATATAACTTGCTGGTCAGGCAAAAAAAAGTGGCTATTCCTACAATAAGTTACCAATTTGTGTTATTTTATGACTAATTTCTTTTATCCAATATCACTAATAAATGCATTATTGTTAAGTATGTAAAAAAGGTAATGTTATAATAGTAGTGTAATGAAAAGTCTAGGAAAATACCTTAATAAGAAAAACGCAGTGCTCATATTAATTTTAATTCTGACAGCTCCTGTACAGTCAATTAATATGACTTTTAGAAAATACGAAGTGAATGATGGTTTATCTGAAAATACCATTCAATGTATTATTCAGGATAATCGTGGATTCATGTGGTTTGGAACTAATGACGGACTAAATAGATTTGATGGTAACGAGTTTAAAATATTTAAACATGAGATTAACAACAACAAATCAATAGGTAATAATTTTGTTATAAGTTTATTTCAGGATATTGACAACAAGATTTGGGTTGGTACAGATAATCAACTATTTATTTTTGATCCAAATTCTGAAACGTTTGAACCTTTTAATTACAAAACATCAGAAGGAGTTACTATTAATACAGGAGTAACGTCAATATTAACCGAAAACGATGAGATAATATGGGTTGGCACAAGAAGTCAGGGTGCTTTTTGCTTTAATAAAACCACCAGAGAACTTACTCAATACAGAGCAGGTAATGACAATCAATCTTTAAGATCAGATGTTGTTTGGAGAATATTTAAAGATTACGCCGGTAATATTTGGTTTGGTTCAAGAAATGGATTAAGCACGTACAATAAAGAAACTGCAGAATTTGTCACATATGGATCCAGAGATAAAAAAAGTCCGATGTCGGACCCGGAAGTACTATCTGTTTTTGAAGATTCAGAAGGAACATTTTGGCTGGGAACATGGGAAGGAGGCCTTGTTAAGTTCAATCGCACTTCAAATGAATTTACATCGTTTTTTACAAGCACCTCCGAAACATACGTTACACATATTAGGGCTATTTTTGAATACAATAAAAACGAGTTACTTATTGGTTCTGATGATGGTTTATATCTCTTCAATAAAAAAACAGCACAATATGTCAGAATTGATGACCCTGAAGATCCAAACAGTCTAAGTGATCAGAACGTTTATGCGATTTATAAAGATAGAGAAGATGGGATATGGATAGGAACCTATTTTGGTGGAATAAATTATTTATCACAAAACAGTCAGGTAATTGAATATTATTATCCACAACCTGCTAAAAATAGTTTATCAGGAAAAGCAGTCAGTCAATTTTGTGAAGATGAAAAAGGAAATTTATGGATTGCTACAGAAGATGGAGGATTAAACTATTTTAATACTAAAACAAAACAATTTAAAACTTATTTACCCAATACCAATAAATCCGAAATAAGCTACCATAACATTCATGCTTTGGTCATTTTTAATAATAAACTTTGGATAGGTACCTTTTCAAGAGGTTTAGATGTTATGGATCTTAAAACTGGAGAATTTACCAATTATCAGTTTAAACAAAATGATCCTAATTCATTAAATGACAATTGTGTGTTTTCAATATATAAATCAAAAGATGATGTTTTATATGTTGGTACAACAGGAGGTCTTAATCGGTTTAATCCTGAGCAAAACAATTTTACAAGAATTCCTGAAGTATTAGGTTTCGTATATGACATGACAGAAGACCATCAAGGTAACTTCTGGGTAGCAGGATATGGTGAAGGTGTTTTTAAATATAATAAGGAATCAAAATCCTGGAAAAACTACAGAAACAATAAGGATGACAAAAACTCTTTATGCTTTAATAAAATATCAGATGTGTATCAGGATAAACAACAAAGACTATGGTTTTCAAGCGAAGGAGGCGGTGTATGTAAATACAATTATGATACTGATGATTTTTATACCATTAACAGCTTAGATGGATTGCCTAATGATGTAGTTTATGGAGTTATTGATGATAATTTTGGAAACATTTGGGTAAGTACAAATATGGGAATATCTAGTATCAACCTGAATACGATGAAGATAAAGACCTATACTCAGGAGGATGGACTACAAAGCAATCAATTTAATTACCGTTCAACATTAAAAACCAGAAATGGAAAATTCTATTTTGGAGGGATTAATGGCTTTAATGCATTCTATCCTAACGAGCTAAAAGAGAACAAGTACATTTCACCGGTAATTATCACCAACTTCGAATTACTTGACACTGATGTTTTATTAAATAATGATACTTCTTTTATAGAGATATTAAACACAACAAAACACATTACCTTAAAACATAATCAGGCTTCATTCAGAATTAGTTTTGTGAACCTAAGCTATCAGGCTCCGTCCAAAAATACGAACGCTTACATTCTTGAAAATTTAAATAGCAGATGGGTAACTACCCAAACAGAAAATCAAGCTTCATATATAAACTTAAAACACGGAGAATACATTTTTAGGGTTAAGGGATCAAATAATGATGGAAATTGGAATGAAGCCGGAGATTACATACGTATAACAATACTTCCTCCTTTCTGGAAGACCAATTACGCATACGTATTTTACCTTTTGGTTTTAACAGGACTAATTGTTCTTCTAATCAAGAATTATGTAAGAATTACCCATACACGTCAAAATAAAAAACTAGAAGATTTTAGAGTAAAAAAGGAAAAAGAAACCTATGTTTCAAAAATAAACTTCTTTACCAACATTGCTCATGAAATTAGAACTCCAATAAGTTTAATTAAAGCTCCGTTAGATTGTATAAAAGCAAAAAATCTAGATTCAGAAGAGTTGGAAGAGAACATTAAGGTTATTGATAAAAATGCAGACCGATTATTAAACCTGATAAATCAGTTACTTGATTTCAGAAAGATTGAAGATAATAGCTATAAATTAAAGTTCGAACCGGTTACTTTTAACTCTCTCATTTCAGATATATGTTATAGATTTAAACCAACAGCATCACAAAGAAATATTTCTATTATAACTCAAGTTCCGGATGAAACCATCATCTGTAATGCCGACAAGGATGGAATTACCAAGATTGTAAGTAATTTAATGACTAATGCAATCAAGTTCACCAATTCAAGAGTAACTATTGCTCTTGAAAAAAATGAAGATTTTGTAATCATTAATATTGAAGATGATGGACCTGGTATTCCTCTAAAATATCAGGAAAGAATATTTGATCCATTTTTCCAAGTAGATTCAGCAAATAACGACGACAAGAAAAATGGTACAGGTATTGGCCTTGCATTTTCCAGACAACTTGCAGAAAAACATAGTGGTAACCTAAATCTGATTGAATCAAGAGAAGGTAAATGCTCTTTTCAGATAACTATTAGCACAAGGCTTGAACCTGACACCAGTGAAATTAAAGACAAACCTTCTACACTGAAACCTAAAAAAGAAAAGATTAATGTACCAGCCTACAATGATGTAAATGAGAAACCATCCATATTAATAGTTGAGGATAATGATGATTTAAGTAATTTCCTTGAAAAGAACCTTAAACTTGAGTATACCGTTTATACAGCTGAAAATGGGAAAAAGGCCTTAGAAATTCTTGAAGAAACATCAGTAAGCATTATAATCAGTGATGTAATGATGCCTGAAGTAGACGGAATAGAGTTAGTACAGAAAGCCAGAGAAAACGAGCAATCAAGTCATATTCCTATTATATTGCTATCTGCAAAAACTAATCTGGACACAAAGATTGAAGGTTTAGATTTTGGAGCAGACAGTTATATAGAAAAGCCTTTTTCTTTAGATTATTTAAAAGCTCAGGTGAATAGCTTATTAAAAAACCGACAGATTCTATTGGATAAATTTGCTAATACACCATTCATTCCTTATGGTAGTTTGGCTAATAATAAAAAGGATGAAGAATTCTTAGCCAAATTGAACGAAGAAATAGAGAATAGCTTATTGGATCCTGAATATTCAATTGAAAACATGGCATCAGCGATGTCTATGAGCCGATCAAATTTACAACGTAAGATTAAAGGTATTTCAGGAATGACACCTAATGACTATTTAAGAGTTTTTAAACTTAAAAAGGCAGCAAAACTAATCGTAGAGGGCGAATACAGAATCAATGAAATCTGCTTTCTGGTTGGCTTTAACAATCCTTCATATTTCTCTAAATGCTTCCAAAAACAGTTTGGTAAACTGCCTAGTGAATTTCAGAATGAAAAATAAAAAAAGGGACATCGTTTTGATGTCCCTTATATGTTAAGTAATTACTTAGTAATTAAGCTTTTTTTACTTTTTTATAACCGTAAATTGCACTTTCGCCTAATTCTTCTTCAATACGAAGTAACTGGTTGTATTTAGCCATACGGTCAGTACGACTTAATGAACCTGTTTTAATTTGGCCACTGTTAGTTGCAACTGCGATATCAGCAATTGTAGCATCCTCAGTTTCACCTGAACGGTGAGATGTTACTGAAGTAAATCCAGCTCTGTGAGCCATTTCAATTGCATTTAAAGTTTCAGTTAATGAACCGATTTGGTTAACTTTGATAAGGATAGAGTTAGCAGCTCCTAATTCAATACCTTTTTTCAAGTAATCAACGTTAGTTACAAATAAGTCATCACCAACTAATTGACATTTGTCGCCAATTAAATTGTTAAGAGTAACCCATCCGTCCCAATCGTTTTCATCCATACCATCTTCGATAGAATCGATAGGATATTTTGAAGCAAGTTCAGCTAAATAAGCAGCTTGCTCTTCAGAAGTTCTTTTGATTCCGTTTGGCTCAAAAATGCTATAATCATAAACACCTTCTTTATAGAACTCAGAAGAAGCACAGTCCATAGCGATAGAAACATCACCACCATCTTCTGCACGACCTGGCTTATAACCAGCGTTTTTAATAGCAGTTAAGATACAGTCAATAGCCTCTTCAGTACCACCTAACATTGGAGCGAAACCACCTTCATCACCAACAGCAGTAGAAAGACCTTTTCCTTTTAATACTTTAGCTAAAGCATGGAATACCTCAGCACCCATTCTTAAACCTTCTTTAAAAGTTGGAGCTCCAATAGGACGAATCATGAATTCTTGGAATGCAATAGTAGCATCAGAGTGAGAACCACCATTGATAATATTCATCATTGGAACTGGAAGAGTACATGCATTAGTACCACCAATGTATCTGTATAAAGGCATTTCTAGGTAAGCAGCAGCAGCTTTTGCAGTAGCTAAAGAAACACCTAAGATAGCATTAGCTCCTAATTTACTTTTAGTTTTAGTACCGTCCATTTCAAGCATCTTAGTATCAACACCTACTTGATCAAGAACACTAAAACCTACTAATTCTGGTGCAATAACGTCATTAACGTTAGCAACAGCTTTTTGAACACCTTTACCAAGATAACGACCTTTATCACCATCTCTTAATTCTAGTGCTTCGTGCTCACCAGTAGATGCTCCAGAAGGAACAGATGCACGACCTACTACTCCACAATCTAAAGTTACCTCTACTTCTACAGTAGGGTTTCCGCGAGAATCAAGAATCTCACGAGCATGAACATTTGAAATTAGTCCCATAATTTGACTTATTTAAAAATTGAGTTTACATTTCTGAAAAAAAAAGGATAACAGCACGAGGCAATTATCCTTTAATATTTTAAGATAGTATATAAGAACTATTTATATAACTACTCTTTAGATTCACTTTCAGATGAATTTTCAGTTGATTCCTCTACATTTGTTGACTCTGAAGCTTCAGCAGCTACTTCTTCAGTTGAAGTAGATTTTTTACGACGTGTACGACGTGTTTTCTTTTCAGCTTGTGGCTTGCTAGCAGACAACATATTTTCGTTATAATCAACTAATTCGATATAACACATTTCTGCGTTATCACCTAAACGATTACCTAATTTTAAAATACGAGTATAACCACCTGGTCTTTCTCCTACTTTTCCAGCTACTTCTCTAAATAGCTCAGATACGGCATATTTATTATTTAGGTATCCAAAAACAACTCTTCTTTGTGCAGTAGAATCATCTTTAGACTTTGTAATAAGAGGCTCAACGTACATACGCAATGCTTTAGCTTTAGCAACTGTAGTTTTAATTCTTTTGTGAAGAATTAAAGAAGCTGCCATATTCGCTAACATAGCTTTACGGTGAGAGCTCTTTCTTCCTAAATGATTGAACTTTTTTCTATGTCTCATCGCAATTATTCCTTGTCTAATTTATACTTAGTAATATCCATACCAAAATTCAAGTTCATAACTTGTAATAAATCATCAAGCTCAGTTAATGATTTCTTTCCGAAGTTACGGAACTTCAATAGATCATTACGGTTGAATTGAACAAGCTCACCTAATGTTTCCACATCAGCAGCTTTTAAACAATTCAATGCTCTAACTGAAAGATCCATATCAACTAATTTTGTTTTTAGTAGTTGACGCATGTGAAGTACTTCTTCATCAAACTCTTCGTTACCAAATTTCTCATCAGAATCAAGAGTAATTCTCTCATCTGAGAATAACATGAAGTGATAGATAAGAATTTTAGCTGCTTCTTTTAAAGCATCTTTAGGATGGATAGAACCGTCTGTTTCTATTTCAATAATTAATTTCTCGTAATCAGTTTTTTGTTCTACACGATAGTTTTCAATCGAGTATTTAACATTTCTGATTGGAGTATATATAGAGTCAATCGCAATAACACCGAATTCAGATTCTGCTGAATGATTTTCTTCAGAAGGTACATACCCCCTACCTTTATTAATGGTTAATTCCATTTTAAGGTTTACATCAGGGTTCATTAAACAAATACGTTGTTCAGGATTTAAAACTTCAAAACCAGTCATGAAATTATTCAATTCACCAGCTTTTAATTCTTCCTTACCCGACACATTAATAGTTACTTTTTCACTATCAACTTCTTCAACAATTTGTTTAAATCTAATTTGCTTAAGATTAAGAATTATGTCGGTTGTATCGTTAATTACTCCAGGAATAGTAGAAAATTCATGATCTACTCCTTCAATCTTAACAGATGTAATTGCGAAACCTTCTAATGAGGATAACAAAATTCTTCTTAAGGCATTTCCAACTGTAATACCATATCCTGGTTCTAACGGACGAAATTCGAAGCGACCGAATTTATTGTCCGCTTCAAGCATGATTACTTTATCAGGTTTTTGGAATGCTAATATTGCCATAAGAATAAATTATTTAGAATACAATTCAACAATTAATTGTTCTTTAATATTTTCAGGAATATCCTCTCTTGCAGGTGTATTTAAAAATTTACCTGTTTTAGAATCATTATCCCATTCTAACCAAGAAAAGTTATGTACTGAAGACGCTGCCAAAGAATCAGTGATTGCTTCTAAAGATTTAGATTTTTCACGAACACCAATAATTTGATCAGCTTTTACTGAATAAGATGGAATATTTACCACCCCACCATCTACAGTAATATGCTTATGAGATACAAGTTGACGTGCTGCTGCTCTTGTAGGTGCAATACCTAAACGGTATACTACATTATCCAAACGACACTCTAATAATCCAAGTAAAACCTCACCTGTAATACCTTTAGCACGAGACGCTCTTGTAAATAAATTTCTAAATTGTCTTTCTAATACACCGTATGTGTATTTAGCTTTTTGTTTTTCTTTCAACTGAAGACCATATTCTGATGTCTTCTTTCTACGGTTATTACCGTGTTGTCCTGGAGGATAATTTTTTCTTTCGAAATTTTTATCCGAACCATAAATTGCCTCACCGAATTTACGGGCAATTTTCGTTTTAGGTCCAATGTATCTAGCCATTCTTCTAAATTTTTGTTTTTAAATTTTTGTTTTCAAATTATGAATATGAAGGCCGCGAGATTATAGAGAGGAGGTTCTATTATAATCATCCATAATTCAAAATCCAAAAACTCAATTTATGGTTAATAACTAGTAAATAATTATACTCTTCGTCTTTTTGGAGGACGACATCCATTGTGTGGCATAGGAGTAATATCCACAATCTCACTAACTTCAATACCAGCTGCGTGGATTGAACGAATTGCAGACTCACGACCATTACCTGGTCCTTTCACATACACCTTTACTTTTCTTAAACCAAGATCAAAAGCTACTTTACCACAGTCAGTTGCTGCCATTTGAGCTGCATAAGGAGTATTCTTTTTAGAACCTCTAAAACCCATTTTACCAGCACTTGACCAAGAAATAACCTGACCATTTTTGTTTGTTAAAGAAATAATAATGTTATTGAAAGATGAGTGAATATGAGCTTCTCCTTGAGCCTCTACTTTAACGACTCTTTTCTTTTGACTCGCTGTCTTCTTTGCCATATCTCAATTATTATTTAGTTGCTTTTTTCTTGTTTGCAACAGTTTTCTTTTTCCCTTTACGTGTACGTGCGTTGTTTTTAGTCTTTTGACCACGTAATGGTAAACCAATACGATGACGAATACCTCTATAACAACCGATATCCATTAATCGCTTAATATTTAACTGAACCTCAGAACGAAGCTCACCTTCGATTTTGAATTGTTCAGAAATAACTTCACGAACTTTTGCAATTTGTTCGTCTGTCCATTCGCTAACTTTTAAGTTAACATCAATCCCAGCTTCGCCAAGGATTGTTTGAGCAGCACTGCGCCCAATTCCGTAAATATAAGTTAATGAAACCTCGCCTCTCTTATTGGTAGGTATATCAACTCCAGCAATTCTAGCCATAATTATTTATTCTTTATCCTTGACGTTGTTTAAACTTTGGATTCTTCTTGTTAATCACGTATAAGCGCCCTTTGCGTTTTACAATCTTACAATCAGCACTTCTCTTCTTAACAGATGCTCTAACCTTCATTTTATTATAGAATTAATTTTTGTATCTATAAGAAATTCTACCTTTTGTAAGATCATAAGGAGACATCTCTACCTTAACCTTATCACCAGGTAAAATTTTAATATAGTGCATTCTCATTTTTCCTGAGATATGCGCTGTAATTACATGCCCGTTTTCAAGTTCTACTCTAAACATAGCATTTGAAAGGGCTTCTATTATCGTTCCGTCTTGTTCTATTGAGGCTTGTTTAGCCATAATATTTACCTTTTTTTATTTTTCAGACTGCAAATTTAATACTTCTTCTACAAATTTAAAACTAGAAAGTATATCTGCTTCATTTTTTTGTACTGCAATTGTATGTTCAAAGTGAGCAGAAACCTTTTTATCAATGGTTCTGATGGTCCATCCATCGTTTTCTTGTACTATATTTCTTTTTCCTAAATTAATCATCGGCTCAATCGCGATAACCATTCCGGGCTTTAATAAAGTACCACTTCCTCTCCTTCCATAATTAGGTACTTCAGGCGATTCGTGAAGACCACGTCCAACACCATGTCCAACCATTTCACGAACTACAGTATATCCATTATCTTCATTATACTTTTGAATAGCATAACCGATATCACCTATTCGTTTTCCTGCTACAGCATTCTCTATACCTTTATATAAAGATTCTTTGGTTGACTTTAATAAATCAGCAACCTCTTTGCTAACTTCACCTACAGCGAAAGTATAAGCTGAATCTCCATAAAATTCATTTAAAAGAACACCACAGTCTACAGAAACAACATCACCTTCTTTTAAAGGATCGTTATTAGGAATACCATGAACAACCTGTTCGTTAACTGAAGTACAAAGAGTATTAGGAAAACCCTGATATCCTAAGAAACCAGGGATTCCACCATTATCTCGTATAAATTCTTCAGCAATTTTATCTAATTCCAATGTAGTAACACCAGGTTTTACTGCTTTTGCAATTTCACCTAGTGTTTTTGCTACAAGCATATTACTTGCTCGAAGTAATTCGATTTCTTCGTCTGTTTTAAGATATATCATTATCCGAACGATTCTCTTTAATAAACAGCTGGACCACCTCCAGTTCTACCCTTGATTCTTCCGGACTTCATCAATCCGTCATAGTGTCTCATTAATAAGTGACTTTCGATTTGTTGTAATGTATCTAAAACAACACCTACTAAAATCAATAATGAGGTACCTCCGTAAAACTGAGCAAACATTCTATCCACACCTGCCATAGAAGCAAATGCAGGTAAAATTGCTACGACAGCTAAAAATACAGAACCAGGTAATGTGATTTTCGACATTACAGAATCTAAAAACTCAACAGTTTTTTTACCAGGTTTAACACCAGGTATAAATCCACCATTGCGTTTCATATCTTCAGCCATCTGAGTTGGATTAATTGTAATTGCTGTATAAAAATATGTAAAAGCAATAATTAAGAATGCAAATACACCATTGTATCCCCATCCTGTATAATCAGAAAACATTGCTGTAAACCAATTATTAGCACTATCACCACCTACATATCCAGCTAATGTTAATGGCACAAACATAATTGCCTGAGCAAAAATGATTGGCATAACACCTGCAGCGTTTACTTTTAAAGGTATGTATTGACGAACGCCACCATATTGCTTGTTACCAACGATGCGTTTAGCATACTGAACAGGAATACGGCGTGTTCCCTGTACTAACAAAATTGTTCCTGCAAATACAAAAAATAGAACTACGATCTCAATTAACAACATCACTAAACCACCACCTTCTTCAAAGCGAGATACAAATTCAGCAACTACAGCAAAAGGAAGTCTGGCAATGATACCAATCATAATGATTAATGATATACCATTTCCAATTCCTTTATCGGTAATTCTTTCACCAAGCCACATTACAAACATTGTTCCTGCTGTAAGTATCAGGATAGATGTAATTTTAAACATTAGGCCAGGAGCTGAAACAGCTACCTCAGGTAAATTTGCTAAATATGCAGGCGATTGAAACAATAAGATAATAACAGTAAGATATCTGGTTATTTGGTTTATTTTACGTCTACCACTTTCTCCTTCACGCTGTAACTTTTGAAAATAAGGAACAGCGATTCCTAAAAGTTGAATTACAATAGATGCAGAAATATAAGGCATAATTCCTAAACCAAATACAGAGGCATTTGAAAATGCACCTCCAGAAAACATATCTAATAGTCCCATAACCCCTTGCGAAGTTTGGTCTTTTAGTTCTGCTAATTTAGTAGGATCAATACCCGGTAATACAATATATGAACCTAAACGGTATACTAATACCAATCCAATAGTTGTAATAATACGGGACTTTAAATCCTCAATCTTAAAAATGTTGCGAATTGTTTCGATCAGTTTCATTGATTTACAGTTTAACAACGGTACCTTGAGCAGCTTCTATAGCGCTCACCGCTGATTTAGAAAAGGCATGAGCTTTCACTTCAATTTTGGCAGTAATATTTCCATTACCAAGAATTTTAACCCGGTCATTCTTATTGATGAAACCAGCATTCTGAAGTGCTTCAATATCAATTACAGTAAGGTTCTTTTTTTCAGCTAACTCCTGTAGTAAAGCAAGGTTAATTGCTTTATACTCTACACGGTTGATGTTTTTAAAACCGAATTTTGGAACACGTCTCTGTAATGGCATCTGACCACCTTCGAAACCAATTTTCTTTGAATAACCAGATCTGGACTTGGCACCTTTATGACCACGAGTAGATGTACCCCCACGACCGGAACCTTGTCCTCGACCAATTCTTTTGCTTGTTTTGGTCGAACCTTCAGCAGGTTTTAAATTACTTAAGTCCATATCTAATTTTCTTATTATCGTTAAATAATTAATTTTCTATGCTAACCAGGTGTCTCACCTTTTCAACCATACCAAGAATTTGAGGAGTAGCCTCAAATTCTCTAGTTGCATTTATTTTAGTTAGACCAAGAGCCGCCAACGTTTTCTTTTGACGGTCAGTTGAGCCAATTTTGCTCTTTACTTGTGTTACTTTTATCTTAGCCATTTTTGTTCTTCTTATCCGTTAAATACTTTGTCTAACGTAACACCTCTATGCTTAGCTACAGTTTGAGCATCTCTTAATTCTTTAAGAGCGTTAATTGTAGCTTTTACAAGGTTATGAGGGTTTGATGAACCTTTTGATTTAGCCAAAACGTCAGTTACACCAACACTTTCAAGTACAGCACGCATCGCACCACCGGCTTTAACTCCGGTACCGTGAGAAGCTGGCTTCATAAAAACGCTTGCTCCACCAAACTTGCAATATTGCTCGTGAGGAATAGTACCGTTAATTACAGGTACTTTTACAAGGTTTTTCTTAGCTGCTTCAACACCTTTTGCAATAGCAGTTGTTACTTCGTTAGCTTTACCTAACCCCCATCCAACGATGCCATTTTCGTTACCAACAACAACAATAGCAGAAAAACTAAAAGTTCTACCACCTTTGGTTACTTTAGTTACACGATTGATGGCAACTAACCTATCCTTTAATTCAAGGTCGTTATTACTTCTTACTTTTTGATTATCTCCTGCCATAGTTATTAAAATTTAAGACCTGCTTCACGAGCAGCATCAGCTAATTGTTTAACTCTACCGTGATACAAATATCCATTACGGTCAAAAATCACAGTTTCAATTCCGGCACCTTTTGCTTTTTCAGCGATTACTTTTCCAACTGAAGCAGCTTGTTCAGATTTTGTTCCCTTTTGAGAAGCGATTTCTTTTTCAAGAGATGAGGCTGAAAGAAGCGTTTTTCCGCTTAAATCGTCAATGATTTGAACAGAAATTTGCTTGTTGCTTCTGAAAACCGACATTCTTGGCCTCTCTGCAGTACCCGAAATCTTACCTCGGATACTTCTTTTTATTCTAAGTCTTCTTTCTACTTTAGAAAAAGCCATAATTTTAATTTTTAATCAGATTAAACTTTTGCAGATTTACCAGCTTTACGTCTAATTTGCTCTCCAACAAACTTCACACCTTTACCTTTGTAAGGTTCTGGCTTACGAAGTGATCGGATTTTAGCACAAACCTGACCAAGCAATTGCTTGTCTGCAGATTCTAACGTAATAATCGGATTACTCTTTCTGTCGGTTACAGCTTCAACTTTAATTTCAGTTGGTAGCTCTAAATGAATTGGGTGAGAGTAACCTAATGCTAACTCAAGAAGTTGTCCTTGGTTAGTAGCTCTATAACCTACACCAACCAATTCTAATTTCTTAACGAAGCCTTCTGAAACTCCTAAAACCATATTATTTATAAGTGAACGATATAAACCGTGCTGAGCGCGGTGTTCTTTTGCATCAGATGGTCTTTTAACTTCAACCTGACCTTCATTCACTTCTACGATCATTTCAGGATTAACTTGTTGAACAAGTTCTCCTTTTGGCCCTTTTACAGTAACAAGGTTTTCACTAACTGTTACAGTAACTCCGGCTGGTATTGAGATGGGTTGTTTTCCTATCCTTGACATAATACTTTCTCCTTAATTAACTTACGTAACATAAAACCTCGCCACCTACTTGAGCAACTCTAGCTTCTTTATCGGTCATTACACCTTTTGAAGTAGATAGGATTGCAACTCCCAATCCGTTTAATACTCTAGGCATTTCTTTGTAACCAGCGTACTGACGTAAACCTGGTGTACTCACTCTCTTTAATTCTTTGATTGCTGATTTTTTAGTCTCAGCATCATACTTAAGAGCGATTTTAATAATTCCCTGCTTGCTGTCTTCAACAAATTTGAAATTAAGAATATAACCCTTGTCATAAAGAACACGGGTCATTTCTTTTTTCAGATTTGATGCAGGAATTTCCACAACTTTGTGTTTTGCCATTATGGCATTTCTGATACGAGTCAGAAAATCTGCTATTGGATCTGTCATTTTAAAAAGTTTAAATTAATCCCGCAAACGGGACAATATTTATACTTGAAACCTAATTTTCTACCAGCTGGCTTTTTTAACTCCAGGAATTAAACCTGCAGAAGCCATTTCACGAAACTGAATCCTAGAAAGACCAAATTGTCTCATGTATCCTTTAGGACGTCCTGTAATTTTGCAACGGTTGTGCATACGTACAGGAGAAGCGTTTTTAGGTAATTTCTGTAAACCTTCGTAATCACCTGCTTCTTTCAGCGCCGCTCTTTTTGCAGCATATTTGGCAACAAGCTTGGCTCTTTTTACTTCACGAGCCTTCATTGATTCCTTGGCCATATTTACTCTTTTTATTATTTTTTAAACGGTAAACCAAATGCTTTTAATAAAGCAAAAGCTTCTTCATCGGTATTTCCTGAGGTCACAAAGGTAATATTCATACCCAAAATTTTACTAACATTGTCAATATTTATTTCAGGAAAAATAATTTGCTCCTCAATACCTAAGGTATAATTACCACGTCCGTCAAGCTTACTGTTGATTCCTTTGAAGTCGCGAATCCTTGGTAAAGCAACGCGAATAAGTCTTTCAAGGAATTCATACATGTTATCTTTTCTTAAAGTTACTCTAACACCGATAGGCATTTTTTTACGTAACTTAAAGTTAGAAACATCCTTCTTAGAAAGACAAGGAACAGCTTTTTGACCTGTAATTGCAGTAAGCTCATTAATTGCAATATCAACCATTTTCTTATCAGCAACAGCTTGACCAATACCTTGGTTGATAACAATCTTCTCTAATTTAGGAACCTGCATTACTGATTTGTATTCAAATTCTTTCATCAATGTAGGAACAACTTGTTCCTTATACATTGTTTTTAAACTAGGTGTATAGCTCATTACTTGATCTCCTCCCCTGATTTTTTAGCAAACCTTACTAATTTTCCATCGTCACCGGCACGTCTACCAATACGAGTAGCTGCTCCAGTTGAAGGATCTTTAAGGTTTAAGTTAGAGATGTGGATAGGAGCCTCTTGCTTTACGATACCTCCCTGAGGATTATCAGCATTTGGCTTAGCATGTTTTGAAACCATGTTAATACCTTCCACGATAGCTCTATTCTTACTTACAAGAACTTCAAGAACTTTACCTTCTTGTCCTTTATATTCTCCGGCAGTTACAATAACTGTATCGCCTTTTTTAATATGTAATTTACCCATTGCTATCTCTTTATAAAATTTATAGCACCTCAGGAGCTAATGAAACGATTTTCATATAGCCGTCACGTAATTCTCTGGCAACAGGGCCAAAGATACGAGTACCACGCATTTCACCTGCTTGGTTTAAAAGCACACATGCGTTTTCATCAAAACGGATATAAGAACCATCAGCTCTTCTGATCTCTTTTTTTGTACGTACAACTACTGCCTTAGTAACAGTACCTTTCTTCATATCTGTAGAAGGGATGGCACTCTTAACAGTTACTACGATACGATCACCAATTGAAGCGTATCTTTTCTTAGTACCCCCAAGTACTCTAATACATAGTACTTCTTTGGCACCACTATTATCGGCAACAGCCAATCTGGATTCTTGTTGTATCATGATTACTTAGCTCTTTCGATAATTTCTACAAATCTCCAACGTTTCGTTTTGCTTAAAGGACGAGTTTCCATAATTTTTACAGTATCGCCTTCATTGCAGGTGTTATTCTCGTCATGTGCGTGAAATTTCTTAGTTTTTTTCACGAACTTTCCGTAGATAGGGTGCTTCTCACGGATTTCTACTGCTACAACAATAGACTTATCCATTTTACTGCTAGCCACAACACCGATACGTTCTTTTCTTAAATTTCTTTTTTCCATCACTAAACTATTTTTCGGTTAATTGCTTTTGACGCAAAATAGTTTGCAATCTCGCAATATTTCTACGTAAGCCTCTTATCTGCAATGGATTTTCCAATGGAGATATGCTATGATTGAGTTCTAAACGGATAAGTTCAGCTCGTTCGGTCTCAATTCTCTCGATGATCTCGTTGATCGCCATTTCTTTAATTTCCGAAGTCTTCATTCCTTAGTCAATTATTTAGATTCAACATAGTCTCGTCTTACAACGAATTTAGTAGTAACAGGCAATTTCTGAGCCGCTAAGCGCAAAGCTTCTTTTGCTGTTTCGAATGGTACTCCATCACATTCAATAATGATTCTACCTGGAGTAACTGGAGCCACAAATCCTTCAGGGCTACCTTTACCTTTACCCATACGAACCTCTGCAGGCTTTTTGGTAATTGGTTTATCAGGAAACACTCTAATCCAAATTTGTCCTTGACGTTGCATATAGCGTGTTACAGCAATACGAGCCGCCTCAATCTGACGTCCTGTAAGCCATTTTGTTTGCAACGACTTTATTCCAAAAGATCCGAATGCAAGTTGAGCGCCACGTTGAGCCTCACCCTTCATTCTACCTTTCTGAATTCTTCTGTATTTAATTTTCTTTGGTTGTAACATCTTTCTAACTCATTTACATTAGCTGATGACTACTTTCTTCTCTTCTTAAAGTTCCCACCTTTACGTTGTGGTTTATCTTGCGTAGCAAAATTTGGTGAAAGATCTGGTTTACCATAAATCTCTCCTTTACAAATCCAAACTTTAATACCTAACAAACCTGTTTTGGTAAGAGCTTCAGCTTGAGCGTAATCAATATTTGCACGGAAAGTGTGAAGAGGAGTTCTTCCTTCTTTGTACATTTCCGCTCTGGCCATTTCTGCACCATTTAAACGACCTGAAATTTGAATTTTGATACCTTCTGCTCCCATTCTCATTGTAGAAGCAATAGCCATTTTAACTGCACGACGGAAAGCAATACGTCCTTCTAATTGACGTGCAATGTTGTTAGCTACGATAATAGCATCTAATTCTGGTCTTTTAACTTCAAAAATGTTGATTTGAACCTCTTTATCAGTGATTTTCTTCAACTCTTCTTTTAGTTTATCAACCTCCTGGCCACCTTTACCAATAATGATTCCCGGACGAGCTGTGTGAACAGTAATCGTTATCAGTTTTAGTGTACGTTCAATAACAATTCTCGAAATACTAGCTTTAGCTAAACGAGCGTTAAGATATTTACGGATTTTAGTATCTTCTAAGATTTTATCTCCGTAATTTTTTCCGCCAAACCAATTAGAGTCCCATCCTCTGATGATTCCTAATCTGTTACTTATTGGATTTACTTTTTGTCCCATTTAACTAACTTTTAATTTCTTGCTGGTTACCAACGTTACTATCAATATAAATGGTTACATGGTTAGATCTTTTTCTGATACGGTGAGCACGTCCTTGTGGAGCTGGTCTCAACCTTTTCAAAATTCTCGCTGAATCTACATTGATTGATTTAACATACAGATTAGCATCTTCCATGCGTACCCCTTCATTCTTCTCCTTCCAGTTTGCGATTGCGGAAAGAAGTAATTTTTCAACTCTACGAGAAGCTTCTTTTGAAGAAAACTTCAACATATCTAAAGCTAAATTAACTTCTTTACCTCTGATCATATCTGCAACCAGGCGCATTTTACGTGGAGAAGTAGGCACATTGCGAAGTGAAGCAAAAGTCACTTGCTTTTTTGCTTCCTTATTATTTTCTGCTCTGAGTCTTTTTCTTGCACCCATTTTTAATTCTATTTATTAAAATTACTTTTAAGTCAGGTTACCTTTTCTTGTTACCTCCATGACCTCTAAAGGTACGTGTTGGAGAAAACTCACCTAACTTGTGACCTACCATATTTTCGGTCACATAAACAGGAATAAATTTATTTCCGTTGTGCACTGCGATGGTATGTCCAACAAAATCTGGAGATATCATCGATGCTCTTGCCCAAGTTTTGATTACAGATTTCTTTCCAGAATCGTTCATATCAAAAACTTTCTTTTCAAGTTTATAATCTATAAATGGGCCTTTTTTTAATGATCTGCTCATGTGTTCTACAAATTAAACGTTATTTCTTACGTCTTTCAATAATGTACTTACTAGAAGCTTTCTTCTTATCACGAGTTTTGAAACCTTTAGCTAGTACACCTGTACGTGATCTTGGATGACCTCCAGACTGTCTTCCTTCACCACCACCCATTGGGTGATCGACTGGGTTCATAGCTACACCACGAACTCTTGGACGACGACCTAACCAACGAGAACGACCAGCTTTACCTGATCTTTCTAAGGCGTGATCTGAATTACCTACCGCACCTACAGTAGCGCGACAAGTTGTAAGGATCATTCTAGTTTCACCTGACGGTAATTTAATAACGGCATACTTGCCTTCACGAGCAGCCAATTGAGCAAATGTTCCGGCACTACGAGCCATAACTCCACCCTGTCCTGGGCGCAACTCAATGTTGTGAATGATCGTTCCTAGAGGGATCTCTTTAAGGGTTAATGTATTTCCTAGATCAGGACTAACGCCTGCTCCGGATTCAACAGTTTGACCGACTTCTAATCCATTAGGAGCGAGAATGTAACGTTTTTCGCCATCAGCATACACTAATAATGCGATACGTGCACTACGGTTTGGGTCATATTGAATTGACTCAACAGTAGCTGCAACACCGTCTTTATTTCTCTTGAAATCGATTACCCTGTAACGTCTCTTATGTCCGCCACCAATGTAGCGCATGGTCATTTTACCTGTGTTGTTACGACCGCCGCTTTTTTTGATAGGCTCCAGTAAGGACTTCTCTGGTGTACTTGAGGTAATCGTATCAAATGCACCAATAATTTTGTGTCTCTGCCCCGGTGTTGTGGGCTTTAGCTTTCTTACTGCCATTTTAATTAAATATTGCTATAAAAATCAATCTTATCTCCTTCTGCCAAAGTAACAATTGCTTTTTTGAACGCAGCAGTTTTACCTACTTGTACACCACTTTTAGTATAGCGGCTTTTTACTTTACCCGCATAATTCATGGTGTTTACTCTTTCAACAGTTACATTGTACATTTCCTCAACCGCTTTCTTAATCTGTAATTTGTTAGCGTTTTTGTTTACTACAAATCCAAAGCAATTTAGTTTTTCTCCTTGAGCGTTGAGTTTTTCAGTAACTATTGGCTTAATTAATATTTGCATATCTAAATCTCCTTAAGCTTTAAATTAAAGATTACCTAATCCTTCAACTGAACTTTCAACTAGAACTAATGCTCCGGCTTTCATAATACTATAAGTATTCAATTCAGCTAATGTTACAACTTCCGATTTTGGAATATTTCTTGAAGCTAGGTAAACATTCTTATCTGCATCTTTTAAAACAACTAATGAACGTTTTCCATCAACTTTAAGACTTTTACGAATTGCCGCAAACTCTTTTGTTTTTGGAGCTTCCATGTTGAAATCTTCTACAACAATGATGCTTCCTGTTTTTGCTTTATAAGATAAAGCAGATTTACGAGCAAGCTCTTTAAGTTTACGGTTCAATTTAAATCCGTAATTACGAGGGCGAGGACCAAACACACGACCTCCTCCACGGAATACAGGAGACTTAATGCTACCTGCACGTGCTGTACCGGTTCCCTTTTGCTTTTTGATCTTACGTGTACTACCTGCGATCTCAGCTCTTTCTTTTGACTTATGGGTTCCCTGACGTTGATTTGCAAGGAACTGTTTTACATCAAGATAAATAGCATGATCGTTAGGCTCAATACCGAAAACAGAATCTGTTAACTCAACAGTTTTTCCGGTCTCTTCTCCTTTTATGCTTAATACTTTTAGTTCCATTACATTTCAACAATTACATATGAACCTTTAGCTCCTGGAACAGACCCTTTCACAATGATAAGGTTGTTTTCAGGAATTACTTTTAATACTTTAAGGCTTTCAACCATCACTCTGTTTCCACCTGTTCTTCCAGCCATTCTCATACCTTTAAATACGCGAGCAGGGTATGAAGCAGCACCTACAGAACCAGGAGCTCTTAAACGGTTGTGCTGTCCGTGAGTTGAACCACCAACACCACCAAATCCGTGACGTTTTACTACACCTTGAAATCCTTTACCTTTAGAGATACCAGTAACGTCAACAAAAATATCTTCAGTAAAGATATCAACAGTTACTTCATCACCTAAGTTAAATTCTTGTTCGAAACCTTTGAATTCAACAACGCTTCTTTTTGGAGTTACACCAGCCTTTTTAAAGTGACCTAACTCTGGTTTAGTTGCGCTTTTTTCTTTCTTGTCTTCGAACGCCAGCTGTACAGCCTCATAGCCGTCAGTTTCTACAGTTTTGATCTGAGTAACTACGCATGGGCCAGCTTCGATAACAGTGCATGGAATGTTTTTTCCATCGGCACTGAAAACGGAAGTCATTCCGATTTTTTTTCCAATAATACCTGGCATTGTTACAAAAATTAAATATTAAATAATCGATTCATACAGCCTGAAGTTTCGGCTAACAAGCTGCATGAACTTATTTTCTTTTGTCTCACACTTTGATTTCAACTTCAACTCCACTTGGTAACTCAAGCTTCATTAAAGCATCGATTGTTTTAGCTGTAGAGCTATAAATATCGATTAAACGCTTATATGAAGAAAGTTGAAATTGCTCTCTCGACTTCTTGTTTACGAATGTTGAACGCAACACTGTAAATACTCTTTTGTGAGTAGGAAGTGGAATAGGACCGCTAACTACAGCACCAGTCGTTTTTACTGTCTTAACGATCTTTTCAGCTGACTTATCAACTAAGTTATGATCGTAAGATTTTAATTTGATTCTTATCTTTTGACTCATCTTGAGATCTTATTTTAATAATTCTACTTTTCCTTCAGCCTCTTTTACTACTTCAATAGCGATCGCTTTAGAAACTTCTTCGAAGTGTGAGAACACCATTGATGAAGTAGCACGACCAGAAGAAATAGTACGTAAAGCTGTAACATAACCAAACATCTCTGCAAGAGGCACCTTAGCTTTTACCACACGTGCACCTGCTTTAGACTCCATTCCTTCAACCTGACCACGACGTTTGTTAAAGTCAGAGATAATATCTCCCATGTACTCTTCTGGAGTAACAACTTCAACTTTCATGATAGGCTCTAAAAGAACAGGATTAGCTTTCATACAAGCTTGCTTGAACGCCTGACGACCTGCAATCTCGAAAGATAACTGATCCGAGTCAACCGGGTGGAAAGATCCGTCAAGTAAAGTAACTTTTAAACTATCCACAGAGAATCCAGCAAGAACACCATTTTGCATAGCTTCTTTAAATCCTTTTTCTACAGATGGGATATATTCTTTAGGAATGTTACCTCCTTTTACAGAGTTAACAAATTCCAAACCTTCTTTACCTTCTTCTCCAGGACCTACAGTTACAATAACATCAGCAAATTTACCACGACCACCAGTTTGTTTCTTAAATACTTCACGGTGCTCAACAGTACCTTTAATTGCTTCTTTATATGTTACCTGAGGACGACCTTGGTTACATTCTACTTTAAACTCACGCTTCAAACGGTCAATAATGATCTCAAGGTGAAGCTCACCCATACCACTAATTACTGTTTGACCACTATCTTCATCAGTTTGTACACGGAAAGTAGGATCTTCTTCTGCCAATTTACCTAGAGCAACACCTAATTTATCAACATCTTTTTGTGATAATGGCTCAACTGCAACTCCGATAACTGGTTCTGGGAAATCCATTGATTCAAGAACGATTGGGTTCTTTTCATCACATAATGTATCTCCTGTACGAATATCTTTAAATCCAACTCCAGCACAAATATCACCTGCTTCGATTACATCTCTAGCAAGCTGCTTGTTAGATTGCATTTGATACAAACGAGCAATACGCTCTTTTTTGTTTGTACGTGTATTTAATACGTATGAACCTGCATCAATTTTACCTGAGTAAACACGCATAAATGCCAAACGACCTACGAATGGGTCAGTAGCAATTTTAAATGCTAATGCAGAAAGAGGTGCATCAATGCTATTAGGTCTTTCTTCTGTTTCTTCTGTTCTTGGATTAGTTCCTTTAATAGCAGGAATATCCGAAGGAGCAGGTAAGAAAGCAACAACAGAGTCTAATAAACGTTGTACCCCTTTATTTTTAAATGCAGAACCACACATCATTGGAGTAATTGTTCTGTCGATAGTAGCCTGACGAATTACTTTAATCATTTCTTCTTTAGTAATTGAATCAGGATCCTCGAAATAACGCTCCATTAAATCTTCATCAGTTTCAGCAACTGCTTCGATTAATTTATCTCTCCACTCTTGTGCTTCAGCTTTTAAAGCCTCAGGAATTTCTTGTAATTCGTAACGAGAACCTAATTGCTCGTCATCGAACCAAACAACTGCTTTATTTTCGATTAGGTCGATAACTCCTTCGAAATCGTCTTCTGCACCAATTGGAATTTGAATTGGAATAGGATTAGCTCCTAACATTTCTTTTACCTGGCGAACAACTTCGTAAAAGTTAGCACCTGAACGGTCCATTTTATTAACGAAACCAATACGAGGCACACCGTATTTATCAGCCTGTCTCCATACAGTTTCAGATTGTGGTTCAACACCACCTACAGCACAGAATACAGCAACAGCACCATCTAACACCCTTAAAGAACGCTCTACCTCAACAGTAAAGTCAACGTGTCCTGGGGTATCGATAATATTTACCTTATAAGATTCACTATTATAGTTCCAGTTGGTAGTAATAGCTGCAGAAGTAATTGTAATACCTCTTTCCTGCTCCTGCTCCATCCAGTCCATAGTAGCAGCACCATCATGTACCTCACCAATTTTATGAGTAATACCAGTATAAAACAGAATACGCTCTGTAGTAGTGGTTTTACCCGCATCGATATGCGCCATGATACCGATATTTCTGGTGTATTTTAAATCTGTATTTCCCATTTTTTTATTCCTTAAAGATTAAGATGATTAGAATCTAAAGTGAGCAAATGCTCTGTTAGCCTCTGCCATCCTGTGCATATCTTCTTTTTTCTTGAAGGCTCCACCTTCACCGTTATAAGCCGCTACAATTTCAGCAGATAGTTTTTCTGCCATTGATTTACCACTTCTTTTGCGAGCAAATAGAATCAAGTTTTTCATAGCAATTGAAGCTTTTCTAGATGGACGAATTTCCATTGGAACCTGGAAAGTAGCACCACCAACTCTTCTACTTTTTACCTCTACAGAAGGAGTAATATTTTCTAACCCTTTTTTCCACATTTCTAAAGCTGACTTTCCTTCTTTTTCAGCTTTATCTGCCATGCGATCTAATGCGTCATAAAAAATACCGTAAGCAGTAGATTTTTTACCATCAAGCATCAGGTTATTAATGAATTGAGTCACCAAAGTATCATTAAACTTTGGATCAGGAAGCAATATTCGCTTCTTTGGTTTACCTTTTCTCATCTCTTCTTGTTTATTAGTTTTTTATTGGCTGTCAATTTTGTACGTCTTCAAAAACAACTCGTTGTTTTTTACTCAACCCTATCTTTTAACTCACCAATAAACAAAACCACTCGTTAAACACTAATTAAAATTACTTCTTTGGACGTTTTGTTCCGTATTTAGAACGACGTTGAGTACGTCCCTCAACTCCTGATGCATCTAATGCTCCACGCACTAAGTGATAACGTACACCTGGAAGATCTTTTACCCTTCCTCCACGCACAAGAACAATCGAGTGCTCCTGAAGGTTGTGTCCTTCTCCTGGAATGTAGGCATTCACCTCTTTTCCATTAGTTAAACGAACCCTTGCAACTTTTCTCATTGCTGAGTTCGGTTTCTTTGGTGTAGTAGTGTACACCCTCACACATACACCTCTTCGCTGAGGACAAGCATCTAATGCTCTAGATTTACTTTTCTCAACTAAGCTGGTGCGTCCTTTACGAACTAACTGTTGAATTGTTGGCATATAACTAAAATTGTTTTAAATAAAATTCTTTATTAAACGGCTTATTTTCACCCTAATGCCAAATATAAAACACACTGATTTTCAATGCGTTTTCATATATTTAGACAAAAAAGCGATGCAAAAGTACTAATTTTCAACGAATAAACATCATTTCTTCAAGTATTTTTTTCAAAAAAGATTGTTAAAGAAAATTAATCTAAAAACAATTGAGTGAATGAGATATACACTTCCTGTCAATTAGATTGTATTTTTTTCTTTCATGTTTAAAAAATAAAATCATACCAGATAAAAAAGCGCAATCTTTTGGTGTAATTCATTTTTACTATATTTGCGCCGATTTTATTCTCAACAGTCTTTGTTTGAGTGCAATAATCAATTCAAAAACTGTATGGATATATTTGCAGGTATCTCCCCTTATTTCAGGTGATCTCAAGGGCAAAGCAGAACCTCATTTATGTTGTACTAATTTTATAAAAAAATGAAAGCATTTGTTTTTCCTGGGCAAGGAGCCCAATTTGTAGGTATGGGAAAAGACCTATACGAAAATTCAACTGAAGCAAAAGAACTTTTTGAAAAAGCTAATGAAATTTTAGGTTTTAGAATCACAGACTTAATGTTCGAGGGTACTGATGAAGATCTAAAACAAACTAAAGTAACTCAGCCGGCTATATTTTTACACTCTGTATTATTAGCAAAAACTTTAGGTGATGATTTTAAGCCAGAAATGGTAGCCGGTCACTCATTAGGTGAATTTAGCGCCTTAGTTGCTGCCGGAGCCATGTCATTTGAAGATGGTTTAAAATTAGTTTCTCAACGTGCTTTAGCAATGCAAAAGGCATGTGAAGCTGAACCTTCAACAATGGCTGCTATTGTTGGTATGGAAGATGCTATTGTTGAAGAAGTTTGCGGAAGCATTGAAGATGTGGTAGTTGCTGCTAACTACAATTGTCCTGGACAATTAGTAATTTCAGGAACTTTCGCAGGAATTGATAAGGCTTGTGAAATTTTAACTGAAAAAGGTGCTAAAAGAGCTTTAAAACTTCCTGTTGGTGGAGCATTCCACTCACCTCTTATGGAACCTGCTCGTGCAGAATTAGCTGCTGCTATTGAAGCTACAGAAATCAAAACTCCAATTTGTCCGGTTTATCAAAACGTAAGTGCTACACCATTTACAGATCCTGCACAAATTAAAGAAAACTTAGTAGCACAATTGACTGCTCCTGTAAAGTGGACTCAAACTGTTCAAAACATGATTGTAGATGGTGCTACTTTATTTACAGAAGTTGGTCCTGGTAAAGTTTTACAAGGATTGGTTAAAAAAGTAGATCGTAAGATGGAAGTTGCAGGAGTAAGCAGCCTGTAATTGCTATTAAAAAGATATTTGATCATAAAAAACCGGAAGCCTTAAGCTTTCGGTTTTTTTTATTTTTGCTCAAGAGTATCCATTATTCTATTTTTGTTATTCTTTACATGCACTAAAACAATTCACCCTTCAATGAACTCTTTTATCAGAAGAATAAAAAACTTAGGACCTGGACTTTTGGTAACTGCAGCATTTATAGGGCCCGGAACAATAACAACATGCAGTTTAAGCGGAGCAAACTTCGGATATAGTTTACTTTGGGGAATCACATTCAGTATTATTGCCACTTTCATTTTACAAGAAATGACCATCAGACTAGGTATTGTTGGAAAACTTAGTCTTGGTGCAGCATTACAAAATCAATTTCAATCAAAAGTCGCAAAATACACTACCATATTTTTAGTTATTTCCGCAATTGCAGTTGGAAATGCAGCATATGAAACAGGAAATATATTGGGTGCATCACTTGGTATGAATGAGATTACAGGCATCTCAAATATCCACATCTTTAGTTTGAAAATAAATTTATGGGGACCCATTATTGGTGTAATTGCTTATATTTTATTGCAACTGGGCTCATACAAAGCCATAGAAAAAGCAATTATATCGTTGGTAATCATCATGAGCCTTTCATTTATTTCAACAGCCATTATCATTGGACCAGACTTCTTTTCAATCATAAAAGGAATGCTTATCCCGACCATTCCTGATCAAAGCATCTTTATGATCATAGGCTTAATTGGAACTACGGTTGTACCTTATAATTTATTTCTACATGCCTCTACAGTAAAAGAAAAATGGCAAGACACTAAGGATCTGCCTGTTGCAAAAGCCGACCTACTTATTTCTATTATTTTAGGAGGCGCAATTTCCTTCTCAATAGCAATTACCTCTGCAACTGCTTTTTACGGATCATCTACTAATATAACAGGGGCATCAGATTTAGCATCTCAACTTAAACCTTTATTAGGTAATTGGTCTTCCATATTTATGTCTGTTGGATTATTTGCCGCCGGAATTTCTTCAGCCATTACTGCACCTTTAGCAGCTGCATACGCAATAACAGGAGTATTAAATATTAAAAGCAGCCTCTCTTCATTCTGGTTTAGATTTACCTGGAAAGCTATATTAATAATAGGCATAATATTTTCAGCAATCGGATTTAGCCCATTAAAAGTCATTGTATTTGCACAATTTACAAATGGCTTATTACTACCATTAATAGCTATATTTTTACTGATAGTAATGAACAATGAGAAAATATTAGGGAATTATAAAAACAAAAAAATCCAGAATATTATTGGATATATAGTAATTTTAATCACCATATTTCTTGGTACAAACAGCATATTGCATGTATTAGAAATATTTTAAGTGTACAAATAGCTGTACGAATGACATTAATTATAGTCAATGAAAATAGATATCAATTGTGACTTGGGAGAAGGTATTGGAAACGACGAAACAATAATGCCTTTCATTAGCTCCGCCAATATTGCCTGTGGATACCATGCTGGTGATGATACCTCCATGGATCAAACCATACAATTGGCAAAAAAATATCATGTTGCTATTGGTGCCCATCCAGGTTATGAAGATAAAGAAAACTTTGGCAGGACGAATTTAAGCCTGACTTATTCAGAAATTGTAAAACTGGTTGCAGATCAAATCAATATTATAAACCAAAGAGCGATAAAGGCAAACACAAGATTATTTCACGTAAAAGCACACGGAGCCCTATATAATCAAGCTTCCAAGGATATTAACATTGCAAAAGCAATTGCTGAAGGAATTTCATACATAAATAAAAATTTAATTTATGTAGGCTTAGCAAACTCCGTTATGCAAGAGGCTGCTGAGTCATTTAAATTAAAATTCAGAGCAGAAGCTTTTGCCGACAGATCATACGACATTAACGGCTTGCTCATCCCAAGAAAAGAACCAGGGGCAGTAATACAAGATAGTAACATTTGTAAAAAAAGAGCTTTACATATTGCTCAACACAAAGCGATTAAGACCATTGAACAACAAATGATTACCATCAATGCCCAAACTATTTGCATACACGGTGATAATCCTCATGCTATTGAAAATTCTAAAATGATATATGATTATCTAACAGAAAACAATATTAAGATTACTGCAGATGTTTAAAATATACCCTTCAGGAGATTCGGCTATTCTTTTAAAATTTGGTAATGTTATTTCTGAAGATATACATTCTCAAATAAGATCATTTTTGATCTTACTTTCTCAAAAGAAGATAAAAGGAATTATTGAAGCCACACCAACTTATACAGATATACTCATTCATTATAATCCTTTAATAATTAAACATCAAAGATTAACAACAAAACTCAAAAAACTTTTTTTAAGAATAAATAAACAACAACTTCCAGAACCTAGAATTGTAGAGATTCCGGTTGTATATGGGGGACAATATGGACAAGATATAAATGAAGTTTCAAAACACACAGGTCTTAATTTAGATAAAATTATCAAATTACATTCCTCTGAGAAGTACCTGGTTTACATGCTTGGCTTCACACCTGGATTTTGCTATTTAGGAGGTATGAATTCCAAATTAGCAACACCAAGAAAAAAGATTCCATCTCAAAAAATTGAAGCAGGATCAGTTGGAATCGCTGCATCTCAAACAGGAATTTATCCTATTGAAAGCCCGGGTGGATGGCAAATCATAGGGAGAACACCTCTTAAGCTTTTTGCTCCTGAATCAGAACATCCTTTTTTAGTTCAGGCAGGAGATTATTTAAAATTTTATCCAATCACAGAAGATGAATACAATAGCTACTTTTAGAATACTTAATCCGGGATTATTTACAACAGTTCAAGACTTGGGAAGATGGGGATTTCAACAATACGGAATGCCTGTTTCTGGAGCGATGGATACTTATTCACTTAGGCTAGCAAATCTATTAGTTGGAAATAATATGAATGATGCTTGCCTTGAAGCAACCTTCCTTCCTCCAGAGTTTGAAATCATATCAGATACAATAATGGCAGTTGCAGGTGGAGAATCCGAACTTCTCATCAATGATAATATTGCGGACTTTTACAGCTCCCATTATTTAAAAATAGGAGACATTGTAAAGATTAATCCAATCACCAAAGGTTGCAGACTTTATATTGCTTTTGCAGGAGGAATAGATGTTCCTGTTGTAATGAATAGTCGTTCAACATACATAAGAGCAAAAGTCGGTGGATTTAAAGGTCGTGCTCTACAAACAGGAGATGAAGTTTTTACATTTCCAAGTAAATTAAAATTCAAGCAGAGAATGGTTCATCCAAATCTATTACTCAATTATGATGTAGAACAAAATATCAGAGTTATTGCTGGAAGCGAAACAAATGACTTTAGCCAAGAAGGGATCCAAACTTTTCTTAATTCTACATATACCATTTCTAACCAAAGTGACAGGATGGGATATAGACTTGAAGGACCAATTATTGAACATAAACAAAGTGCCGATATCATATCATCCGGAATTTGCAATGGAGCAATTCAGGTTCCGGGAGATGGTCATCCTATAATTATGCTTGCTGACCGACAAACAGTAGGAGGTTACACTAAAATTGCAAACGTTATTAGTGCCGATCTACCAATACTAGGCCAACTAAGACCAAATGACAAAGTTAATTTTATCCAGATAAGTATTGAAGAAGCACATGAAATGTTGAAGAAACAAGAAAAACTACTTAAGAAGATAAAGTAAAAGTCGTAATGAAAACACTACGACTTTTATCACCCCATTCTACACCCGATTAATAGACAATATTATTTAACGCTTTATATAAATATACAGCATCTATTTTATTTATTCAACTACCATACTCAAAATAAACCTAATACTAAGTAAAAATTATCTGCGTATTTTCACCTCCACACATCGCATAAAACTCACCCACAGTAAGAACAGCACTAACATCTTCATACAAATCATCTTTTGTAAGCTTAAACATGTCCATTGCTAATTTGCAGGCATAAATCTCTCCACCACCAGCGGTAATCATCTCTAAAAATTCATCAACAGGAGGAATATCCAATTCATCCATTTGTTTCCTCATCATTGACGAAACTCCACTCTCTACACCGGGTATTGCTCCCAACCATGTTGGAAAAGGTAGTCCTCCCGGCATTCTCATCGCAGGGTTTCCTACTGTTGATGTATGGAGTTTATTCATATATTTTTTAGTAATAGCATCTAAGCCAAAAAAAGTAAAAAACAATTTAGCTTCAATTCCTTCCATCACTGCACCATTAGCCAAAACTAAGGTTGCATATACATCTTCAATTGCACCCTTAGCGCAAATGATGCATACTTTTTTTAAAGGGTTGTCATCTTTAACCATCTTTTCCATTTTTAAGTTTGCTATCTACTTATACACAACTTGCCGGCTTAGGAATCCCAGCAATTTTAGAAGAAAACTTAAGCGGACCTCCCGGGAATAATTCATACAAACCTTTAATATCAACAATTCCAGATTTCCCTACTTTGCGAATAGTCAACACTTCACCTTCTTTAAATTTTTCACGTAAATAATCCAAAACTTCAAAATGCTTATCCGAAAGCTCAATACCAATTTCCTGCGCAATAGCAGCAGCAATATCTTTATCCCATTGTGAAGGATCTGTCATGTAACCTTCTTCGTTTACATCAACAGTTTTATTAGCAATTACCTTTTGTCCCATAACCTTTGCAGTTTTATTCATTAATAATTACAAACTAACTCATGCATTTATTCCATTTGTTTTTGAAATACTTTTCATAAATGTGACAGCGAAGCCCATAGCTTTTTTCATTTCAGGTTTATTTAACTCTTTAATTAATTTTAAAAGAGAATATTGGGGTACGTTTTCTTTATCAATACTATTAAAAACATCTAATGTTTTTTGCATAGACAACATCATTTCCGGCTGGGTCATTTTTCGCATCGTGTCTACTATAAGCACAATATTGTCTGCTAAAGATGCCACATCTTCTTTTGTAAAATGAGTTACCAGATTATCTACCACCTTGCCTATCTCTGTAAAAAATTCAAAGTACCCTTTCTTTTCAAACTCATGAAGTGTCTTTGTCATATCAATGATAGATTCACGTACCAAAGGTCCGGCATCCCTTGCAAAATCAACAGTACTTTCAAAAACAGAAAGCATAACTGTAATATCATTAATATTATTCAGGAGTTTTAAGCCTAGATATTTTAGCTGATCTATATCTAATTCCACCTGTTGATTTTCTAACTCAACCACAGCAGTATCGTACATATCCTTACCAATAATCTGTAAATCAGCAAATAAATCCTCAACACTTTCTGCTTTTCTATTTTGCTGATCCAGAGACTTCAGAACCAAATCCATTTTAAGATTTAGCTCATTAATTTGCTCTTGTATATTTTGATTGTCCATAACCATGATTTTTTTAAAAAGAAACTCTTTTTTTGCCAGCCATAGTCATCTCTGCCTCTACAGGAAGTTCTTTACCTTTGAGCAACAAATGCCAATAAATCCATCGAAACATAATTTTACCATAGTGATTAATCTTGGTATTCTTCAATAATCCGAAAGGACCTATTCCTGGCAAAGGGAATGTTCCGGGAAGTGGTTCTGTTTCATAATTAAAATCAATCAAAGCACCTTTACCATAACCAGTTTCAATATAACAGTTTGCATGACCATCAAATTTCGCTGCTAGCGGACGGCCTTCAATGGCATTCATTAAATTATCAAACAATATTTCGGAGGCAAAATGAGCTACAGAACCGGCTTTTGAAGTGGGAAGATTAGCAGCATCGCCAATTACAAATATTTCTTCATGATCACGCTGCTGCAAAGTATGCTTATTGGTAAAAACAAAGTTTAAATCATCACCTAATCCGCTTCTTTCAATCATTTTATCGCCCATATTAACAGGTACAATGGTTAATGTATCAAAAGGAACTTCGCGCTCATCATATGAAACCAGCGCTTTCTTTTCATTATCTATTCTTTCAATATAAAAGTCAGCAACTACATTAATATTCTTTTCCACCAGTAACTCAGAAAGCATCTTTGTGGCTATAGGTTTAGTGAACACACCAGCCATTGGAGTTACTATTGTAATATCTACTTTATCTCTAATTCCTTTTTTAGTAAAAAACTCTTCAGCCAGAAAAACAAACTCTAAAGGCGCAACAGGACATTTATAGGGAATCTCGGTTATGGCCATAACCAACTTACCTCCCTGCCAGCTTTTAAAATGTTTTTGCAAGGCCAAAGCGCCTTCAATGGTATAGAAATCAAATATATCCTTATACCATAACTGCTCTTTTAATCCCGGAGTTTCTTCAGGACAGGTTTTAGTTCCGGTTGCAATAATTAAAAAATCATAGAATAACACTTTACCACCATCTAGTAATACCTTTTTATTATCAGCATCAATTTTATCAATACCTGTATACATAACATTAACTCCCACAGGAAAGAAACTACTTTTAGGCTTTTTCACATCCCTCTCGTGATATATCCCAAAAGGAATAAATAAAAATCCGGGTTGATAATAGTGCGTACGAAATTGATCCACAATCGTAATGTCCCATTCTTCTCTTTCAAGAGCAGCTCTTAACTTATTTGCCATCATGGTTCCAGCTGTTCCACCTCCTAGTATCACAATCTTTTTCATATGTCTAAATTTTAATTTAATTGCCATATGGAACTCACCAATAACACATATCTTATATACATAAGGTCTTTATGGCTCGTTTCATTTATAAAATCTTATACAATTTGATACTTTGACACTCTTTAGTTTTACTATAAAATCCGTTTACTAAATTCGATCTTACTTCTCTTTCCTATTTTGTAATATTTTGTGTATTTTGTTATGTTACAGGAAAGTTAATACACACATCCCAATGATATAGAGTATCGTCTGGTAATAAATATCAGTTTATGATATATATCAATTGGTCGTTATAAATAAGATTATAAATCTTACATTATGAATCAGGAATGCAGATGCGACAATTGCAAACTAAAAGAACTCTTCTTTCAAAATGTATCTTCAAATGAAATCATGAGTCTTTGCGGGAGCCGTATTGAAAAAAACTACAACAAGGGAGATTTTATTATTGAACAAGGAAAAACCATTAACGAATTCATCTATTTAAAAAGCGGCCTGGTTAAACTCTTTATCACAAATCCAGATGATAAGGAACAGATTCTATCTTTTGCAAAGCCATTTGATTTCGTAAGTCTGCTAAGTGTTTTTTCTCAAACTAACTACAGTTATTCGGTAATGGCCATTGAAGAATCAACAACCTGTAACTTATCCATTAATGATGTAAAAAAAATAATACTTAGCAATGGCCAGTTTGCAATGAGCATACTCGAAAAAATGAGTAAGGTAAGTGATGCTGTTATTAAAGAATCTCTTCAAATCAGAAAACGAAATCTACGAGGTAGAATTGCGTATGTTTTATTACATTTCAGAGATGATATATACGGTAACGATTATTTTGAACTTCCTGTAAGCAGAAAAGAAATTGCAGAATATATAGGCATGACTACAGAAAATGTCATTAGAGCCTTAACAGAGTTCAGAAAAGATGGTATTATTAAAATATTCGGCAAAGCCATTGAAATTGTGGAATATAAAAAGTTGGTTCAAATATCTGAACATGGATAAAAAGAAATTTAACATTATACAAAAAACTATAAAGTACAATAATTACTGACCTATAACATATTTTACCCCACCCCCTTTCATTAAATTGCCACAAAAAACAATACTATGTTTGATAAGGATATATATATTAACCGTAGAAACAGGTTAAAACAGAAAATGACCAAAGGTCTAGCATTAATTTTAGGTAACATTGATGCTAGTATGAACTACCCGGATAACACATATCATTTTAGACAAGACAGTACTTTCCTTTACTTTTTTGGCTTGGACTATCAAGGCTTAGCTGCTATTATTGATTTTGAAAGCGGAGAGGAGATTTTATTCGGAAATGATTTTGAAATTGATGATATCATATGGATGGGACCTCAGGCAAAGCTTAAAGACAATGCACTAAAAGTAGGTGTTACTCAAACTCATCCATTATCTAAAATAAAAGAATTCGTTAGCAAGGCCCAGTCACAAGGAAGACCTATACATTTTACACCTCCTTATCGTGGAGAAAACACCTTAACATTAGGCGATCTTTTGGATGTAAATCCGCTTAAAATAAAAGAAATGCATTCTATTGAATTCATTAAGGCCTGTGTAAGTCTCCGTTCAATAAAAGAACCTTGCGAAATTGAAGAAATGGAACGTCATATGGCTGTAGCATATCAAATGCACACTACAGCAATGAAAATGGCTCATCCGGGAACAACAGAACAGCAAATTACAGGAATACTTGAGGGTGTCTCAATGTCAGGTGGAGGACCAATTTCATTCCCTATAATCTGTTCAGTAAGAGGAGAAACACTTCATAATCACGTTCACCCAAATACTTTAAAAACTGGTGACTTATTATTAGTTGATGCAGGTAGTGAATCGCCATTACATTATGCTACAGATCACACAAGAACATCTCCTGTTGGTGGAAAATTCACAAGTAGACAGAAAGACATTTATCAAATAGTAGTAGATACAAACAATGCTGCATTAGCAGCTACAAAACCAGGAATCACCTATAAGGAGGTTCATATGATTGCAGCTAAAACAATGACTGCTGGATTAAAATCTTTAGGATTAATGAAAGGAGATATTGATGAAGCCGTAGCTCAAGGTGCACATGCTTTATTTATGCCTCATGGTTTAGGACATATGATTGGACTCGACGTTCACGACATGGAAGATTACGACCAAAGACTGGTTGGTTTTGATGACGAAGTTCAACCTAGTACTCAATTCGGATTGGCAGCCTTACGTTTAGGAAGAAGACTACAACCTAATTTTGTAGTTACTAACGAACCAGGAATGTACTTTATACCAGATTTAATTGACAAGTTCAGATCTGAAAAGAAATTCACTGACTTTATTAATTATGATATTGTTGAAACATACAAAGGATTTGGTGGAGTACGACTTGAAGATGATGTTTTAATAACAGAAACAGGAAGCAGAGTTCTGGGAGAACGTATTCCAATCAATCCTGAGGATGTAGAAGCAATGGTACAATCAGGAAAATAACATTTCCGTTTAAAATATATTTTGAGACATCTTGCATGTATTTCTATTTATTAATTATAAATAAGAAATTCCAATCAGGAAAGATTTTCCTTAAAATGCAATTCTCTTAAATGATTTGATCCCCCCATCCTCACACTTTTCGTGTGAAACTTCCCTTTAGTGTTTACGCTAAAGGGAAGATCTCTTTATAAATGAAACTTTCTATTTAAAAGCTTCTTAAAGTCTTTCTTTTAATTACCTTTAACCTACACATTAAAAAACTTCCCTAAATCCCTTTTAATATGAGTTCTGCAGGACATGTTTTAGATATGATAGCTCGAGTTAAAAACAACCGGGCACTTAAAGAACAAAATTTAAGTAAGTACCGCAAGATCAAAGCTGCATACGAAAAGCAATCTGATCACCACATTTCCTTTCGTGATAAAAATAAACTACCTGAACAAGAGTCCAGAAAACTACGAAATAGTATTAGAGAGAAGTTAAAACAAGAACAGAAAAAACAACTAACAAAAACAATAGCTTTAATTAGCATCTTAGTTTTAACAACGACAATTGGATTCTATATATTTTTGACCATTATATAATTTCACCTATGGACTTTTCAAAAACAACAAAAGGAATATTGGAATATATTAATTCCTGGGAAAATAAATTACACTCTTTACCTGAAGACACCATATCAAACAGATACAACAGTCAAAACCGAAGCATAAAACAGATACTTGGTCATTTAATTGATTCTGCGGCCAATAACCATCAACGTATGATACGTTTGCAATACAATAAGAATCTAAAATTCCCTGACTACCAACAAGACAATGATTTATGGATTTCACTGCAAGATTATCAGCATGCAGACTGGAATAATACAATCAACCTATGGAAGTTTTATAACCTCCACATGATACAAGTGATCAATTCCGTTGACAAATCAAAACTTCAAAATACATGGAACAACTTTGAAGGCAATAGCGTAACCTTAGAGCAAATGATTAATGGTTATTTAGGTCACATGCAATTACATTTTAATGAAATCCAGGAATTAATTGATGCTTAACTTAATCCTTCTTTCTAAACAGATCTTTCATTCTATTTAAAAGGCCCTTACTTTTCTCTTTACGTTGCTCTTTTTGTTGTTCTTCATATCTTGCTCTATCCTCAGGTGATAATTTTAAACCTGTAGTATCAGGGCGTGATCTTTTGCCAAATCTAAACATATCAAAGAATGACCGATCCGGATCTGTAATAGAAAAGTCTGCACAATCAACCATAGCCATCATATCCGAGTTTAATGAAGAAAAATTAGATCTTGTATACTTTCGGTATTTAGGATCTCGCTCAACCTTTTGCATAAACAAGCCATAAATTGGAAGAGCCATATGAGCTCCTTGCCCTAATGTTGTAGTTCTAAAATGAACCACAGGGCTTTCTGCACCAACCCAGGCACCTGCCAGTAATCGAGGTGTAAAGCCAATAAACCATCCATCTGCATTATCTTGAGTTGTACCGGTTTTTCCTGCTATATCACTCGTTAAACGATAGGTTGTTCTTAAGCCTCTACCTGTGCCATTTTCAATTACACCCTGAAGCATATAATTCATCAACTCGGCAGTTTCTTCATCCAACACTCTATCGTCATCATCATCTACCTCTCGCTGATAAAGTACCTTTCCCATACTATCTTCAATACGAAGTATTCCATAAGGTTCTTTTTTTACTCCATCATTGGCAAAACAAGAGTAAACAGTAAGCATTTCCTCCAACGAAATTGACCCTGTTCCCAAACTAATCGAAGGAACCGCTGGCAGCTTTGATTTCACTCCCATATCTTCTGCCAAACTCATTACCTTATCAACTCCTGTTTCAATCATTATCTCAGCAGTAATGGTATTAACAGAATTAGTCAGACCTCCTTTTAAAGAATAATATCCGCTATGATCACCATCTGCATTTGCAGGAGACCAATCCTGATAATCTTCATAAACCCTACGTTCGTTTGATATATAATCGCATGGACTCATACCATCCATTAAAGCAGCTGTATACACGATAGGCTTAAAAGTAGATCCAACCTGACGGCGTGATGTTACATGATCATATTGAAAATACTTATGATTAACTCCCCCAACCCAGGCTAATACTTTTCCATTTTGAGGATCCATCACCATAAATCCTGTATTTAAAATTTTCAAATAATGCTTTATGGAATCTAAAGGGGAAAGATTCACTTCTTTTTCTTCTGGATAGGCAAAAACATTCATCTTCGTCAGCTTTTTCATCTCAGCCAATATCTCATCTTCAGACTTACCCTGAGCTTTTAAAACTTTATATCTATTAGACGAACGCAATGCATTATTAAAGACCGATGGATGATTTTTCCATGGATCCTTATTTAACCAATGGTATTTGAATTCATTTTGTAACGAAGCCATATGCTTTTGTACAGCTTCATCTGCGTACTGCTGCAGAGTAGGATCAATTGTTGTATAAATTCTTAATCCATTACGATATATATCATAATGATCACCATATTCATCTTCAAGAATCTGCTCAACCTCTTTTCTTACAATTTCTCTGAAGTAAGGAGCAATACCTGTATTATGATCGATTTTATGATACTTTAGTTCAATATCAGAAGTGATATATTGTTTTAACTCCTTCTCTGTTAAAAAACCAAACTCCTTCATCCTCGTTAAAACAACATTCCTTCTAGTCTTGGATCGATCCGGATTAATACGTGGATTATAAGCAGTATTTGCAGCAAGCATTCCAATTAACACAGCTGCCTCATTAGGTTTTAATTGAGAAGAGTGTTTACTAAAGAAACGCATAGAGGCAGCCTCTATACCATAAACATCCTCACCAAATGGAACCGTATTAAGGTAAAGATTTAAGATTTCATCTTTAGTATATACTTTTTCCAGACGAGAAGCAATAAATATTTCGCGTGATTTATTTACCAACATTGAAAGAGGGCCATACCTTTTACGTGGGAAAAGGTTTTTTGCCAATTGCTGACTAATTGTACTACCTCCACCTTGTGCTTTGTCTCTCAATAAAATAGTACGAAATACAACCCTACCCAAACTTATAATATCAAAACCTTTATGAGTAAAAAATCTTTTATCTTCTGTAGCCACCAAAGCATTGATCGCATGTTTAGAGATAACTTTATTTTCAATACTCATTCTGTTTTGATGATAGTATTTTCCCATTAAAACACCATCTTCGGTATAGACTTCTGACGCTACATCATTATCTATCTTTTTCAACTCATCAAAAGATGGTAATCTACCGAAAACACCTAGATATACAAATAGTAGAAATATAAAGCTAACACCAATTAATCCAACGATTCCTTTAAGAGATAGGATGATTAGCTTTTTATACTTTTTCTTCTTTTTTGAAGTATTTTGTTTCTTTTTTGTGTTGTGTGTTGATTGTTTTTTTGCAGCCATTCAGGATCGCTTTGTGTTAAATATATTTGTGTGTTGTTGTTTATTCCAACTTAAATCCTTCTACTCCTAATTCCAGATAAAATTGTTTTAAATAATCCAGCATAAAACGATGACGATCTATTGCCATTGATTTACCAGTACTGGTTTGCATTTTATCTTTCAACAGTAATAACTTCTCATAAAAATGATTTATTGTAGGACTAGTGCTTTTTCTGTATTCTTTTGTTGATTGATATTTTTGCGGAGGAATTTCTACGTTAAATATCTCTCTATTTTTATTTCCTCCATAATGAAAGGTTCGTGCTATACCAACAGCCCCTATAGCATCTAGGCGATCAGCATCACAAACAACCTTTTGCTCCAATGTCAACTCCTTCTTTTTATCAAACTCCTTACCAAAGGAAACAACATCTATTATATCTAGTAGTCTTGTAATATCTTCTGTGGATAACCCGATTTTATTCAAGAAACACTTTAATTCATCCTCAGCCTTAAGCCTATCAAATAGCTTTTCATCTGTAACATCATGTAATAAAACACCTGCTTCAACAAAGAATTCATCAGCATGTTCCTTTTTATTTATTTCAACAGCATTAAATAATACTCGTTGAATATGGCTAAAATCATGCCCTGCATCAACAGATTCCATCTTAGTAATTACATAATCTTTAATCTGTTTCAGATACTTTAAACGATCTTCATTCATTTTTTAAATAAAGTCTTTGCAAGTTCTTTACCAATCGCCTGTTTATTCAACATAATGGCAATGGTATTCATACGTACATATGATTCTGACATATATAAATATCCGCCATATTTATTGCTATTAGGACCCCAACTGTTCTTTGTTTTAAAATATAAAGTACCATTCTGATCTTTTGCAATTCCAACAATATGCATTAAATGATCATCAGTTGCCTTCCATGACATAAATGCTTTTTGTCGTGCTTCCTGGGTAACATAAACTTCTTCCTGAGGGATAAAGCCTTTCGATACGTCTACAGGAACAATAGCCACGCCTTCTTTATGCGAAAAGAATGGTTCTGAAACATCGCCATCCCATAATATACTATAACCATTTTGTATGGCTTTTTTCATCACATCAATTAATTCATCAATTGGAAGATTAGTATATCGGTCATGCGACCAGTTATCCGGCACTTCAAGATCAAATTGCTCATAAAAAGGATGATGTGTATAAGAAGTTAGTTCTACATAATTGTCTTTACTAATTCCTAATCCCGAAGCATAATCAGTTGGACTATATGTTCTTTTATTAAACACGGTTTGCGTTGGCACTTCTCCAAGATAATTTTCAAGTATAGATTGAATATTAGTAAACCAAAGTTCAGAAGGTTCCGCACCCTTTTGGTTTATATAATTATCAAGAACTCCCTTCATCGTCATCTCTAATTCACTATGATTATGAATTAAAGCAGAATCTTTTAATCCTGAAAAATCCCTTTCCGGAACAAATCCATGTTCAGCGATAACATTAAAAACATCATGAGCCTGACCTCCCTGGCTAAAGTTCGCCATGCCATGATACATTACATATTTGCGAGCTTTTTGTTGATATACAAAATTGACTGAATACATTTCGGATAAGTCTAATTCCGGCCCACCCATTCTCATGATCTCACTTTCTACAAAAGATGTAGAACTAAATGCCCAACAGGTTCCTGTTCTTCCCTGATTTTTTACAGGTGTGTTTTTAACCTCAAAGAACGATTCAAACTCAAAGCTCTCCTGAGCGCTTGCTGCTGTATAAAATAGTATTAATCCTGTAACAAATAAAAACAATCTCGTAGACTTCATCTTCATACTTTTAATTTTCAACCTCCCGAAAATAACAAATCTTATGCAAATTTTGTCCATATCCAAAAATAAAGCCGTTGAGAAAAATCCCAACGGCTTTAAATCGTTAATATCTAATTTCAATATTTTACTTGTATTCGCCCCAACTTTTAATCTTAATATCTTCTTTACCCATTTTACAGAATGCCTGAATAAACGCACTTGCTAATCTAGCATTAGTAATCAATGGAATATTAAAGTCGATTGCGCTACGACGTATTTTATATCCGTTTTTCAATTCGTTTTTGCTTAAGTTTTTAGGGATATTTACCACTAAATCAATTTGCTTTTCACGAATCATTTCCAATGAATTTGGATGTTGATCTGGCTCACTTGGCCAATATATATGAGTAGTTTCTACACCATTTTCTGCAAAAAACTTGTGTGTACCACCTGTTGCAAAAATATTATAACCTTTATCTTTTAACAACTTAGCAGCTTTCAATAACTCCATTTTAGATCTTAATGGTCCTGAAGAAATTAAAATATTCTTTTTAGGAATTGAATAACCAACAGAAAGCATTGAATTTAAGATAGCCTCATCAAAGTTATCACCAATACATCCAACCTCACCTGTTGATGACATATCAACACCTAAAACAGGGTCAGCTTTAGCTAAACGAGCAAAAGAGAACTGAGGTGCTTTGATACCTACACAGTCAAGGTCAAATAAGTTTTTATTTGGTTTTTGAACATCCATTCCTAACATTACTTGCGTTGCAAGGTCAATTAAATTCACCTTAAGTATTTTAGAAACAAATGGGAAACTACGAGAAGCTCTTAAGTTACACTCAATAACTTTAAGTTCATTGTTTTTCCCTAACAACTGCATGTTAAATGGACCTGAGATATTTAATGCTTTTGCAATTTCTCTGGCAATCTTTTTAACACGACGCATTGTTTCGATATACAGTTTTTGAGGAGGAAATACTATAGTTGCATCACCTGAGTGAACACCTGCAAACTCTACGTGCTCAGAAATTGCATAAGCTACAAGCTCACCATTTTTAGCAACAGCATCCACTTCTATCTCTTTAGCTTCTTCAATAAATTCAGAAACTACAACCGGATATTCTTTTGAAACATTCGCTGCAAGAGTTAAGAAATGCTCTAACTCATCCTTGTTACTAACCACATTCATGGCAGCACCAGAAAGTACATAACTAGGACGAACTAACACAGGGAAACCAACCTCATCAACAAATGTAAAGATATCTTCTATTGAAGTTAACTCACTCCATCTTGGCTGATCAATATTCAAGCGGTCTAACATTGCAGAGAATTTCTGACGATTTTCTGCATTGTCAATATTTTCAGGTGAAGTTCCTAAAATAGGTACATTCTGACCATTTAATTTCATCGCAAGATTATTAGGAATCTGACCTCCTACCGAAACGATTACACCTTTTGGTGTTTCAAGGTCGATTACGTCTAATACTCTTTCGAAAGTAAGCTCATCAAAATATAAACGATCACAAACATCATAATCCGTACTCACTGTTTCAGGATTATAGTTAATCATGATTGAACGATACTTTTGATCTCTGATCGTATTCAAGGCATTTACACTACACCAGTCAAACTCTACTGAACTACCGATACGATAAGCACCACTACCTAAAACAATTACAGATTTACCATCATCTACATAATCAATATCGTGCTCCGTTCCACTGTAAGTTAAATACAAGTAGTTGATTTGAGCAGGAAATTCACCTGCCATTGTATCAATCTGCTTAACAACCGGTAAAATATTACGTTTTTTACGCTCAGCTCTTACTTTTAACAAGTCATCACTAATCACTTCACTTGTGCTCTTGAATACACAACGAGCAACCTGGAAGTCAGAGAAACCAGAACGTTTAGCTTGTCTTAATAACTCACTTGGAAGTTCTTCCAGGTTATTAAACTTTTTAAGCTCTGTTTCTATATCACTAATATTCTTAAGCTTTTCAAGGAACCAGTGATCAATTTTACTTAGCTCATGGATTTCCTCAACAGTCATTCCGTTTTCAAAAGCTTCTGCAATTGCATAAATACGTTGATCTGTTGGTTCTGCAAGCTCAGTTTTTACATCAATTCCTTTTAATGGTTGATTTGCAACAAAACCATGCATTCCCTGACCAATCATACGAAGACCTTTTTGAATAGCCTCTTCGAATGTACGACCAATAGACATGATTTCACCTACAGATTTCATACTTGAACCAATCTGCTTGCTAACACCATTAAATTTATTTAAATCCCAACGAGGAATCTTACATACTACATAATCCAATGCTGGCTCAAAGAAAGTAGAAGTTACTTTAGTTACTGAGTTTTTAAGCTCATGTAAGCCATAACCTAAACCTAATTTAGCTGCAACAAAAGCCAATGGATAACCAGTAGCTTTAGAAGCCAATGCACTGGAACGAGATAAACGGGCATTTACCTCAATTACACGATAATCTTCAGATTTTGGATCTAAAGCATATTGAACATTACACTCACCAACAACACCGATATGACGAATAATCTTAATTGCTAATTCACGTAACTTATGATATTCTGAGTTTGAAAGTGTTTGAGAAGGTGCCACAACGATACTTTCTCCTGTATGAATTCCAAGTGGATCGAAGTTTTCCATATTACAAACAGTAATACAGTTGTTATACTTATCACGTACTACCTCATACTCAACCTCTTTCCATCCTTTTAACGACTCCTCAACCAAAATCTGGTTTGAATAAGAAAAAGCATTTTCTGCACGAGCAATTAACTCTTCTACATTATTACAGAATCCACTTCCCATTCCACCAAGAGTATATGCTGCTCTTACAATAATTGGGAATCCAATTTTCTCAGATGCTTTAACAGCCTCTTCAACTGAAGTTACAGCAAGACTTATAGGTGTTTTAACATCAATTTCTTTAAGTTTATTGGCAAATATCTCTCTGTCTTCTGTATTAATAATTGCCTGAACCGGAGTACCTAGTACCTGAAGATCATATTTTTCAAGAACTCCAGTTTCATATAGTTTAGTACCACAGTTAAGTGCAGTTTGTCCACCAAAAGCCAACAGAATACCATCAGGCTTTTCTTTTTTAATTACCTCCTCAACAAAATAAGGCGTTACAGGCAAAAAATAAATTTTATCAGCAATTTTATCTGATGTCTGTACAGTAGCAATATTAGGATTTACTAATACAGTCTCTATGCCTTCTTCTTTTAAAGCTTTTAGAGCCTGAGATCCGGAATAATCAAATTCTCCCGCTTCACCGATCTTAAGCGCACCTGATCCAAGTATTACTACTTTCTTAATGTCTTTATTCATGTTTTACTGGCTTATATTGAAATTGATGTAATGTATTCTTATACAAAAAAAATCAGAAAAAATTTCAATCTGATTTTACTTTACCTATACTTTTCTATCGTAATTATACGTTAACAATCCTTACCTCTCCTGATACCTCTCACCTCTAATCTTTGGATATTAGTGAGTTTTGTACTTTTTCAGGATTCATTTCGGCTGCAAAAATACAAATATTTTACAAATTTCTTTTGATTATTTTAAAAAAGTGAATATTTTTGCATTGTAATTGAATATTTATACAATGAAGGTCAAAACGCAGCGTTTAGCTACCATAAAAAACATTATCAGCAGGCAAAGTGTAAGCAGCCAGGAAGAGTTATTATCACTTCTTGAAAAAGAAGGATTTATGACTACACAGGCCACACTTTCACGAGACTTAAAGTTTTTGAAAGTGGCTAAAATACCGCACACTGACCTTGGGTATGTATATGAGTTACCACAAGGGTTAGCCAAAATGAGTGAAGAAGTACATGAAGACTTTCCTGTTTCAGGAGTAGAATCCATTGATTTTTCAGGAAACATGGCTGTTATAAAAACCAGACCCGGATTTGCTAATAGTATTGCTTCTGTAATCGACAGTCATGATCCCTACGAAATATTAGGAACCATAGCGGGAGATGACACTATCTTATTAATTAACAGAGAAGGGATATCAAAAGGACACATAATTGAAGTTTTATCATTATTTATTCCTGGTTTAAAGGAAAAATTATTGTAGTTGATTTTTGAGGCGTTAATTAAAAATGATTAAAGATTTTTACATCGATATAGCAAACGAGGAACACCTCGATTATGTTGATATCATTCTAACAACAATTGCAGATGCTGCAAAGGTTAGGGGTACAGGGATTGCTAAGCGTAGTCCGGGCTATATCATTCAAAAGATTAATGAAAGAAAAGCTATTATAGCTTTGGATGGCAAAACATTTGCCGGATTTTGTTATATCGAATCTTGGGGGCACAATAGATTTGTGGCTAACTCAGGATTAATTGTTGTAGACGCTTACCGAGGGCATGGCCTTGCAAAAGCCATTAAAAAGAAAGCCTTTGAATTATCGAGGAAGAGATTCCCTGATGCAAAACTATTTGGTCTTACGACAGGATTAGCTGTTATGAAAATAAATTCAGAGCTTGGCTACAAGCCTGTAACATTTTCAGAACTAACTGATGATGAAATGTTTTGGAAGGGTTGCCAAAGTTGCGTAAATTATGACATTTTGGTCCGAACTAACCGAAGACACTGTTTGTGTACGGGTATGCTTTACGATCCGGCAACTGCAAACAAAAAGCAGGATGACGAAAAAAGCTTAAAAGTATATAGCAGATGGCTTAAGTTTAAACAATTTGTTTTTTTAAGACCAAACAAGAAAAAAGGAGACAGTAAAGTATCCTATTTTAAGCGTTTACAAACAAAACTAATATCGTAAAAATGAAAGGGATAGAAATCCCTGACAATAAATAAAAGAAAATGGAAAAAGTTGTTTTAGCCTTTAGTGGCGGATTAGATACTTCATTTTGCGTAAAGTACCTAAAACATGAAAAAGGATTAGATATTTATTCTGCAATTGCTAACACAGGTGGTTTCTCTGAAAAGGAATTAAAAACCATTGAAGAGGGTGCATACAATCTTGGTGTTACAAAGCATGAAACTCTAGATGTAACAGATGTGTACTATCGCAACTGTATCCGATACATGATTTTCGGTAATATCCTTAAAAACAACACATATCCTTTATCTGTAAGTTCTGAAAGAATATTCCAGGCTTATGCAATTGTGGATTATGCAAGAAAAATAGGCGCTAAATATATTGCACACGGAAGTACTGGTGCAGGAAATGACCAGGTTAGATTTGATTTAACATTCCAAATTATCGCTCCAGAGATTGAAATCATTACTCCAATTCGCGATTTAACTCTTTCAAGAGAGGCTGAAATTGAGTATTTGAAGAAACATGGAGTTGAAAAAGACTGGAAAAAGATGGAGTATTCTATCAACAAAGGTCTTTGGGGAACAAGTGTTGGAGGTAAAGAAACATTAACTTCAAACAAAAATTTACCTGAGGAAGCCTATCCAAGTCAGCTTACAGAAAAAGATCCTTCAGAGTTAATCATTGAATTTAACAAAGGAGAGATAGCATCTGTAAATGGAGAAATTTTTGCTACTCCGGTTGATGCAATTAGAAAAATAGAAGCCATTGGTGCGTCATATGCTATAGGCAGAGACACTCACGTGGGAGATACTATCATTGGAATTAAGGGTAGAGTTGGTTTTGAAGCTGCTGCTCCAATGCTAATCATTAAAGCTCACCACCTTCTTGAAAAGCACACTCTTACAAAGTGGCAAATGTACTGGAAAGAGCAATTGAGCAACTGGTATGGAATGCTTTTACACGAAGCGCAATATGTTGAGCCTGTAATGAGAGACATTGAGAAATTCCTTGATAACTCACAAAAGAATGTGACTGGTAAAGTAATATTAAAGCTTTTACCATATCGATTTGAATTAGTAGGTATCGAATCGGACAACGATTTAATGAATTCTGGATTTGGCGATTACGGTGAAGTTAACAAAGGTTGGAGTGGTGATGACGTAAAAGGATTTACCACAATCATTGGTAACCAACTGAAAATCTTCAACAAAGTAAACGAAGGACAATTAGATATTAAATAAGAAGTAAAAATAACAGACGATAGTACTTAGTATCTATCGTCTGTAAATTAAAATTCAAAATGATTAAAGTTGGTATTGTAGGTGGAGCCGGATATACGGCAGGAGAACTACTAAGAATCTTGATTTTTCATCCGGAAGTAGAAATTACTTGTATTCAAAGTACTAGTAATGCCGGAAATCCAATTAGTGCAGTTCATACAGATTTAATTGGAGAATCAGATCTTATCTTCGCTGAAAATCTGGATACAGATGTTGTTGATGTTATTTTCTTATGCATGGGTCATGGAAAATCAAAGGAGTTTTTAACCGAAAACAACATTCCTAATCACATTAAAATTATCGACCTTAGTCATGATTACAGATTAAAGGCTGAAGGTAATGACTTTATTTACGGGCTTCCTGAATTAAATAAAGAACAAATAAAGTCTGCTGATAAAATTGCAAATCCAGGTTGCTTTGCAACTGCAATTCAATTGGCATTACTGCCTATTGCTGCTTCCGGTAAATTAAATGAGGTACACGTAAATGCAATTACAGGTTCAACTGGAGCAGGTCAAAAGCCAACTGCAACATCTCATTTTAGCTGGAGAAACAATAACCTTTCTGTATACAAAGTATTTTCTCATCAACATTTAGGTGAGATCAAGCAGTCTTTATGTCAGCTTCAGGATGGATTTTCTGAAGAGGTAAATTTTATTCCGGTAAGGGGTAATTTTGCAAGAGGTATTATGGCTACTGCATATACCGAATCTGACATTTCTGCAGAAGAAGCTGTTAAGCTTTATAAAGATTTTTATAAAGATCATCCGTTTGTAATTGTTTCAGATGAAAATCCGAATTTAAAACAGGTGGTCAACACAAATAAAGGAATCGTATTTGTTGAGAAGTATGATGGTAAGTTGTTCATCGTAAGCATGATCGACAACTTGGTAAAAGGTGCTTCAGGTCAGGCTGTTCAAAACATGAATTTAATGTTTGGCCTTGAAGAAACAACTGGTCTTCGCCTTAAACCGGTAGCTTTTTAAATAAGCATTATCATAACCAATAATTAGCTTATTATCTAATAATCAGCCATCCACCTTAAGGAGAATTTTTTTGATGGTTTAAATTAGGTGTTAACTTACAAAGGAAGACCAGTTAGCACTCCTGTAGAGAAGCCAAGACTTTACAGGAGTGTTTATTTTTAACGATTAACTGATAAACGAAATGAATTTATTCGATGTATATCCACTTTTTGATATTGAGCCTGTAAAAGCAGAAGGATGCTACATATGGGACAAAGAGGGTAATAAGTATCTTGATTTATATGGAGGACACGCTGTTATCTCTATTGGTCATTCTCACCCACATTATATCAAACGCATCTCTGATCAGTTAAATAGCATTGGGTTTTATTCTAACTCAGTTCAAAATCAAATGCAAAAGGATCTTGCTCAGAAACTTGGCCAGATGGCAGGAATGGAAGATTACGATCTATTCTTATGTAACTCAGGTGCTGAAGCCAATGAAAATGCTTTAAAATTAGCCTCATTTACAACAGGGAAGAAAAGAGTAATCTCCTTTAAAAAAGGATTTCACGGAAGAACTTCTGCTGCTGTCGCAATTACTGATAATCCAAAGATTGTTGCACCTATTAACAGCAATCACGAATCAACAATTCTTGAATTAAACAACCTTAATGCAGTAGAAGCTGAGCTTAAAAAAGATGATGTTTGTGCTATCATTATTGAAGGTATTCAAGGTATTGGTGGAATCATTGTTCCTGACTCTGCATTTCTTGAAGGCTTAGGTGACTTATGTAAAAAATATAAAGCCATTCTTATTCTTGATGAAATACAATCAGGATATGGCAGATCTGGAAAATTCTTTGCGTTTCAATATAGTAATGTTAAACCGGATATAGTTACTACAGCTAAGGGTATGGGCAATGGCTTTCCTATTGGTGGCGTAATAATTTCTCAAGAGTTTAAACCTTGGTTTGGAATGTTAGGAACTACCTTTGGAGGTAATTATTTAGCTTGTGCTGCAGCTTTAGCTGTTCTGGAAGTAATGGAAAAAGAGAATCTGGTTGAGAATTCTACGACTGTAGGAAACCACATTATCGAAGAATTAAACAAAAATATTAAAAATTGTGAAATTAGAGGATACGGCCTTATGATTGGTATAGAATTTGATAATCCAATCGCTGATTTAAGAAAGAAACTTCTTTTCGAAAACAAAATTTTTACAGGAGTATCAGGTACTAATACAATAAGGATTTTACCTCCGCTAAGTTTAAACATAGATCAAGCAGATTTTTTCATCAACAAATTATCTGAATCGTTATAACAAAGTGCCTGATGCGTATTATATTTATACATTAAAACAGGCAAATTATGATTAAATCATTCTGGAATGAAGAGTGGAAAGAAATAAAATTTGAAGAAGGTGCGCTACAAAAGAAATATGCCATTTCAAATTATGGAAGAATTGTAAGTTATTTAACAACTCCCGAAGAAGGAACTCTAATTAAAGGAGGAAAGCTCAGAGGATATTCAACGCTTCCGGTACGACCTCATGGAAAATCAAAAACTTTCTATGTTCATAAATTAGTCGCTCAATATTTCATTGACAACGACAGACCAGATGCTACCTTTGTTATACACTTAGATCATAATAAAAATAACAATTATACAGAAAATCTTAAATGGTGTACTAAAGAAGAAGTATTTGAACATCAAAAAGATAATCCAATTGTAATTGAGGCCCGAAAAAAACAGAAAGGACGAAGAAAGGATGAAGGGCACAAACTAACTTCAACGGAAGTAATCAGATTAAAAAAGAAGATTTTTGATCCCAAAAGAAAATCCAGACTTAAAATTATTGCAAAGCAATTTGGTATAAGCGAAATGCAATTGTATAGAATTAAATCTGGTGAAAATTGGGGCCACATAAAAGTTGAAATAAATGGTGTGGAATATTAGCACGAATTGACATTGGTTCATTTGGTGCTAATCCAAATACCAAAACAATTTTCGTGCTATGAAAAACAAAAAAATAACCATCATAGGTGGTGGCAACTTAGGCCAGGCTATTGCTAATGGCATTGTAAATTCAAACGTAATCAATCCTTCCAACCTTACCGTTACTCGCAGAAGGGTTGAGTTAATTCAGGATCTGACAAAATCGGGAATTAACGTATCATCCGACAACAAAAAAGCATCTTCTGATGTTGACATTATATTTTTAGGAGTTAAACCATATCAGATAAAAGAAATCATTGAAGAAATTAAAGATTCTGTTTCTGATAATACAATGATAATCTCACTCGCAACGGGTGTTGATTCCTTAACTATCGAAAAGTATTTTGGTAAAAAACTACCAATTTTCAGAGCAATGCCAAATACGGCCATTGCCATTGGTCAATCAATGACTTGTATTTCTGCTCATAATGCATATGAAGACCAAAAAAACATAGTACTTACATTATTTGAACAAGTTGGACAGGCTTTAATAATTCCTGAAGAATTAATGGCAGCAGCTACAGTATTGGCAGCTTGCGGTATTGCCTTTGCTTTAAGATTTGTTCGTGCAGCAACCCAGGGAGGAATTGAAATAGGATTTGGAGCAGACCTTGCTTTAAAAATTGCTTCTCAAACTGTAAAAGGAGCTGCTGATCTACTAATCAACTCAGGAACACATCCGGAGCATGAAATCGATAAAGTAACTACTCCTCGTGGAGTAACCATTTCTGGATTAAACGAAATGGAACATCAAGGTTTTAGCTCATCTCTAATTAAAGGTTTACTTACATCCTTTAATAAAATTGAAAACGGAAAATAATTTCACCTGTGTTTAAGTCAATTACAATAAAAATAGGCTCAAATGTTTTAACTGATGAAGATGGTACTCTACATTATGAAAGAGTTTCTCATCTTGTTGATCAAATAGCTGCATTGCACAAGAAAAATAAAAAGCTGTTGTTGGTTTCTTCTGGTGCCGTTGCTGCAGGAAGAACCATGGTAAAAGTCAACAAGAAAACAGATACTGTTTCATCTCGTCAGTTACTTTCATCGGTAGGGCAAGTAAAATTATTGAATACTTACTCAGCCTTATTTGAGAAACATAATATTCAATGTGCTCAGGTCTTAGTTACAAAACAAGATTTTAGATCAAGAGAGCATTATTTAAATATGAAGAATTGCCTTTCAACTTTAATTGAAAATGGCATTGTTCCTATTATTAATGAAAACGATGCTGTTTCTGTAACTGCATTAATGTTCACTGATAATGACGAATTAGCTGGCCTGTTATCATCAATGATGAATAGCGAAGCTTTATTTATCTTAAGTAACGTAAATGGGATTTACGATGGTGACCCCCGAAATGGAAATGCAAATGTAATCAGAACAGTTGACAGTACCAATGCAGACCTTTCAAGTTATATATCAACTACTAAATCAAACTTTGGTAGAGGCGGTATGTTAACAAAATGTCATATTGCAAAAAAAACAGCTTCATCTGGAACCTCTGTTCACATAGCAAATGGAACTATTCCAAATATCCTGATTGACTTAAACTCTCATCCGGATAAAGTAGAGCACACCACATTTTTGCCTGGAGAAAAATATCCTGCAATAAAAAAATGGATTGCTTACTCTGAAGCTTTTACTAATGCAGAAGTAGTCATTAACAAAGGTGCTCTTGATGCTCTGAATTCATCAAAAGCAACAAGCTTACTTTTAGCCGGAGTTGTTAAATTTAATGGCAATTTTAAAAAAGGTGATCTGTTAAAAATCATCTCTGAAGAGGGCAAAAATGTTGGTATTGGGAAAGCAAAGTACGACAAGGCAAAAGCGATAGAACACATGCATGATCAAAAATATCAGCCTTTAATACATTACGATTACTTGTATTTAATTTAACAAAGAACTCAATATAAATAACAACCTTAATCATCGAAAAAATGCAATGTTTAGCACAATTTCAAAAAGTTAAAGATGCCTCTCGTGAACTAACGAGGGTAAAAAAAGAAAGCATAATTCTTATGCTCAATAAACTTGCAGATGAAGCGGAAAAAAGCATCCCTTTGTTACTTGAGGCTAATCAAAAAGACCTTGACAGAATGGATATTGAGGATCCTAAGTACGACAGGCTTAAGCTAACTAAGGAAAGGATTGAAGGAATTGCCGCTGACATCAGAAATGTAGCTAAACTTCCCTACCCCATTGGTGAAGTTCTTGAAGAGAAAACCTTAGACAACGGGCTTCAACTTCAAAAAGTCAGAGTTCCTTTAGGTGTAATTGGTGTGATATACGAAGCACGTCCTAATGTAACTTTCGATGTATTTTCATTATGTATGCAATCAGGAAATGCATGCGTTCTAAAAGGAGGTAGTGATGCTGAGTTTTCAAACAAAGCTATTATTGAGTTAATTCACAAAGTTTTAAAAGAGGAAGGTTTTAATCCTGAATTACTTCAATTATTACCTGCTGACAGGTCTGCTGCAACAGAACTTATGAATGCAATTGGATATGTTGACATTTTAATTCCTAGAGGATCACAAAACCTGATTAATTCAGTTAGAGAAAATGCCAATATCCCTGTTATAGAAACAGGAGCAGGAATAGTACATACGTATGTAGATAAGTCAGCTGATATTTCAAAGGCTGCAGATGTAGTTGTAAATGCAAAAACCAGAAGAGTTAGTGTTTGTAATGCATTGGATTGCATGATTATTCACAAGGATATGTTAACACATCTTCCGGAAATTATGAAGGGCATGATTCCTTTTGATGTAGAAGTTTATGCTGACGAAGATTCTTTTAGTCAACTAAAAAACAATTATCCTGATAATTTATTATTCCAGGCTACTGACGAATCATTTGGTACTGAATTCTTATCTCATAAAATGTCAATAAAAACAGTTGCCAACATTGATGAAGCTTTAGATCATATATATAAATACAGTTCAAAACATAGCGAAGCCATTATCGCAGAAAATCCAGAAGTAATAGAAAGATTTTATAACGAGGTTGATGCTGCGGCTGTTTATGCCAATACATCTACTGCTTTTACCGACGGAGCACAATTTGGACTGGGTGCCGAAATAGGAATCAGCACACAAAAATTACATGCTCGTGGACCAATGGCTTTAAAAGAACTGACTAGTTATAAATGGCTAATTAAAGGTAATGGACACACCAGACCAGCATAGATATAAGTAATAATATTGAAAGTTTATAAAGTTGAATGTAAAAAATAATCTTCTATTTGTAAAAAGATAAGCTACTTCAACAAACTATAAAATAAGATTAAACAGATGAAAAGATTTTTAAAAGTAAACGATATAGGTGACTTAAAACAAGCTTTAAAAGAAGCATTTGAAGTTAAAGAAAATCCTTATGCATATACCGAATTAGGAAAAAACAAAACTATCATATTAGTATTCTTTAATAGTAGTTTAAGAACCAGATTAAGCACACAAAAAGCAGCTATGAATCTTGGTATGAATGTTATGGTTCTTGACATTAACAAAGATGGCTGGAAGCTTGAAACTGAAATGGGTGTAGTAATGGATAGCGACAAACCTGAACATATCAAAGAAGCCGTACCTGTAATTGGTCAATATTGTGATATGATTGGAGTTCGTTCATTTGCATCTTTTGAAAATAAGGAAGATGATTATTCTGAAAAAATTTTAAATCAATTCATTCAATATTCAGGAGTTCCTGTAATCAGCCTTGAATCAGCTACACGTCACCCACTTCAGGCATTTGCTGACTTAATTACAATTGAAGAATTCAAGCAGAAAGAAAAACCTAAAGTAGTTCTTACCTGGGCTCCACACCCAAGATCTTTACCTCAGGCAGTAGCAAATTCTTTTGCAGAATGGATGAAAGAAGCTGATGTTGAGTTTGTAATAACTCATCCTAAAGGATATGAATTAGCTGAAGAATTTACTGATGGCGTTACAGTTGAATATGATCAAAGAAAAGCATTTGAAGGTGCTGATTTTATTTATGCTAAAAACTGGTCATCATACACAGATTATGGCCAGGTAACATGCAAAGATATGGACTGGACAGTTAATGAGGAAAAAATGGCTTTAACCAACAATGCTAAATTCATGCACTGCCTTCCTGTTCGTAGAAATATGATTGTAAGCGATGGCGTAATTGAAAGCGAAAACTCACTTGTTGTTCAGGAAGCTGCAAACAGAGTTATATCTGCACAAACAGTTATAAAAAGAATGCTTGAAAATCTATAATCATTTTTGAATACAAATAATACCTAATATAACATGCAAGAAATTACCGTTGTAAAAGTCGGAGGAAAAGTAGTTGAAACACCAGAATCATTGCAAGAATTATTAAATGACTTTGTTGCCTTACCTGGATTAAAAGTATTGGTTCACGGAGGGGGAAGGTCTGCTACAAAGATTGCATCTCAACTTGGAGTGGAAACTAAAATGGTAGATGGAAGAAGAATTACCGACCTTGAAACTTTAAAGGTTGTAACAATGGTATATGCAGGATTAGTAAACAAAAACATTGTTGCATCTCTACAAGCCTTAGGGGCAAATTCAGTTGGTTTAACCGGAGCAGATCTTAACTTGATTAAAGCAGTTAAGCGACCAGTTAAAGATATTGACTATGGTTATGTTGGAGATGTTGAGTCTGTTCAAGTTGAGGAGTTAATGGATTTAATTAATAAAAACGTAATTCCAGTTGTTGCTCCATTAACTCATGATGGCAAAGGAAATATGCTTAATACCAATGCCGACACCATGGCATCTTCATTAGCATGTGCATTAGCAAAACACTATAAAGTAAATCTGGTTTATTGCTTTGAGAAAAAAGGAGTATTAAGCAATCCTGATGATGATGACGCAGTTATTCCTGTACTAACCCATGATTTATTTAAAAAACATCAGGAGTCTGGCGTTATTAACGAAGGAATGATTCCTAAACTTGACAATGGATTTAACGCAATAAAAGCCGGAGTAGAAAAAGTAAATATTACAAACACACAAGGACTAAAAGGAGGATTGAATACCGGAACTTTATTAACAGAAAAATAAATGGATAATATTCAATCTTATACCGATGAAGCCATTGGCTTACTTAAAAAATTGATTTCAACAGAGTCATTTAGCAGACAAGAGGAAAATGCTGCTAATATTATGGAATCATTTTTAAATGAAAAGGGATTAACAACCAATCGCAAAGGAAACAACATTTGGGTAAAAAGCGCGAACTGGGACAACAATAAACCAGTTATACTTTTAAATTCTCATCTCGATACGGTGAAACCTTCTTCAAAATGGACATATAATCCTTTCAGTCCAACTGTTGAAGGAGACATTTTTTATGGCCTTGGAAGTAATGACGCAGGTGGACCACTAGTTTCTCTTATGGCTACTTTTTTTCTACTAACAGAAAAAGAACAACCATATAATTTAATTTTTGCTGCAACTGCAGAAGAGGAGGTATCGGGAACAAATGGAGTGGCATCAATTCTTGATGAACTTGGAAAAATTGATCTTGGGATTGTTGGGGAACCAACATTGATGCAGATGGCTGTAGCTGAAAAAGGATTGCTTGTTTTGGATTGTGAAGCTAAAGGTAAAGCTGGACATGCAGCCAGAAACGAAGGCGATAACGCAATATATAAAGCATTAAAGGATATTGAATGGTTCAGAACTTTTGAGTTTCCTAAAATATCAGACCTTTTTGGCCCGGTCAAAATGACTGTATCACAGATTAACGCCGGATATCAACATAATGTAGTACCTGATTCATGCAAATTCGTAGTTGATGTTAGGGTCAATGAATTATACAGTAATCAGGAAGCTGCTGACATCATCAACCTAAATGTAGATTGTGATGCAATTCCAAGAAGCACAAGATTGAATAGTTCAAGAATTTCCATGGATCATCCTGTCGTAAAAAGAGGAATCAAGTTAGGTCGGGAGTATTATGGATCTCCAACAACTTCCGATCAGGCTTTAATGAATTTTACAACTTTGAAAATTGGACCAGGAGATTCGGCCCGATCTCATACTGCTGACGAATTTATCAAAATTAGTGAAATCAGAGAAGGAATTGGACTGTATTATCAATTACTCAACGATTTAGACATATGTTAGCAATAAGTTAAAAAGTGTGACAAATGTCATATTTTTTAACTCTTAATTTGAATTTATAACTTTATTAAATTATATTTGCCTCAATTATAAGGAAGAGAATTAACGCAGTTAACAATTTAAAACAACTTCTTTTTTTGGGGTAATTTATCATGAAGTATTTTATGACAATCATAAAATACCTCTCTGAAAAACTTTTGCAATGAAACTTTGGGATAAAGGCATTAAGGTAAACGAGAAAATTGAGAACTTCACGGTAGGAAAGGACCGCGAAATGGACTTGTATTTAGCTCCATTTGACGTTCTTGGTACTATGGCTCACATTACCATGCTAGAAAGTGTTGACCTTCTAAAAAAAGAAGAACTGGAACAATTATTAACTGAGTTAAGAAACATCTACAAAGAAACCTTATCTGGTAATTTTACAATTGAGGAAGGTATTGAAGATGTCCACTCTCAAGTGGAGATGATGCTTACTCAAAGACTTGGAGATATAGGTAAAAAAGTTCACAGTGGACGTTCACGAAATGATCAGGTTCTATTAGATCTTAAATTATTTATCAGATCAAAGATAGAAGAGGTAGTTCGTGGTGTTGAAGCCTTTTTTAACGCACTTCAAGCACAAAGTGAAAAATATAAAGATTATTTAATCCCTGGATATACACACTTGCAGGTTGCTATGCCATCTTCTTTTGGATTATGGTTTGGTGCTTATGCAGAAAGTTTAACTGACGATATGTACATGCTTAATGCAGCATGGAAAATATCTAATCAGAATCCTCTAGGTGCAGCTGCCGGATATGGAAGTAGCTTTCCTTTAAACAGACAGTTGACTACTGACCTTTTAGGTTTTGACAACATGAATTATAATGTTGTATATGCCCAAATGGGTAGAGGAAAAACTGAAAGAAATGTTGCAACAGCGCTTAGCTCAGTTGCTCAAACTGTTGGAAAGTTTGCTATGGATGCTTGTTTATATATGAGCCAGAACTTTGGTTTTCTAACATTACCAGGTGAATTAACAACCGGATCAAGCATAATGCCACATAAAAAAAATCCGGATGTTTTTGAATTGATTAGAGCTAAATGTAATCAGATTCAAGCATTACCGGGAACCATAGCATTAATAACCGGAAATTTACCTTCGGGATATTTCAGAGATCTACAACTTATAAAGGAAAATTTCATACCTGCCTTTGATGACCTGATCAGTTGTTTAGATTTGGCAACCTTTGCAGTTAATAATATTACCATTAAAGAGGACATTCTTAATAATGAAATATATAAATATGCATTCAGTGTTGAAGAAGTGAATAAACTTGTTCTACAAGGTGTTCCATTTCGTGATGCATATAAGCAAATTGGAGGATTGATTGAGGAAGGAAAATTTGAACCAGAATTAAAAGTAAATCACACTCACGAAGGTACCATTGGTAATCTTTGTAATGAGCCTATCAAATGTAAGATGGACGAACTGATGAAGTCTTTTAATTTTGACAAAGTGGCAAAAGCAATTCAATTATTAAGTAAAAATTAAAATAAGGAAAAAGAAATATGGCATTATTGGAAAACTTGGCTAAACTAGCAGTACAATCCTGTGAAATAGAAAAAGAACTTTTTGACCAATATGGGGTTAAAAGAGGTCTTCGTAACTCAGATTTTTCGGGAGTATTGGTTGGTTTAACCCACATTGGTAACGTAGTTGGTTATGACAACGTTGATGGTAAACTTATCCCTAGAGAAGGTGAGTTGTACTATCGCGGTGTTGAACTAAAAGACCTTGCCAAAGGTTTCCTGTCAACTGGCCGTCATGGTTTTGAAGAAACTGCTTATTTATTACTAACAGGAAAACTTCCAAACCAACAAGAATTAACTGACTTTTCTGATTATCTGGGAGAGCAAAGTGAATTACCTCCATTCTTCTCAAAGAATATGATTCTTTCTTTAAGAGGAAGAGATGTTATGAATATGTTAGCTAGATCTGTTTTAGGATTATACGCTGCAGATGAAGATGCTGAGGATTTCAGTCATGAAAACCTTATGAAACAAGCAATAAGCCTAATAGCAAAATTTCCTGTTATTGTTGCATATGCTTATTATGGAATGCGTCACTCTTTCCAACGTAAATCATTAATTATTCGTCACCCTCAAAAAGAACTTAGTCTTGCCGAAAACTTTTTGTACATGCTTAAAGGAAAAGACTATACTAAACTTGAGGCTGATCTATTAGATTTATCTTTAGTTATTCACGCAGAGCATGGTGGAGGTAACAACTCTACATTTACAACACGTGTTGTAAGTTCTGCTCAAACAGATACGTATTCAGCTATTGCTTCTGCATTAGGTTCTCTTAAAGGAGGATTACATGGTGGAGCCAATCTTAAAGTAATTGATATGATGAAAAATATCAAAGAGAATGTTAAAGATTGGACAGACAAAAAAGAAGTGTCTGAATATTTAATGAAATTATTAAAAAAAGAAGCATTTGATTGTACAGGTAAGATTTACGGTATTGGTCATGCTATCTATACTCTTTCTGATCCAAGAGCCGTTCTTCTTAAAGAAAAAGCAAGAGAACTAGCTGAAGAAAAAGGTAAAATGGATGAGTTTAACTTATATGCTTTAATTGAGGAGCTTGCTCCGGAAGTATTTTATAAGTTTAAGGGAGAGAACGCAAAAGTGGTTTGCGCCAATGTTGACTTTTATTCAGGATTTGTATACAAATGTATTAAGATCCCTAAAGAAATTTATACTCCAATATTTGCAGTTGCCCGCATTGCTGGTTGGGCAGCGCATCGTATAGAGGAGGTTACATTCTCGAGCCGAAGAATTATTCGTCCGGCTTACAAGTGTGTAATTGATCGATCTACTTATCTTCCTTTGGAATCTAGATAAGTGTTTTTGTTGATTGGGTAATGAAAAGGCTGTCTGTGGGGGAAATATCAGACAGCCTTTTTTATTTCTTATAAATTACTTAATCAGAAATTAAACGTATAATTCACAACAATCTTTTATCAGCTTCTTTAAAACAGATTGAGTAATCATTTCCATACTTATCTATTAATAAGCTCCAATTCTATAACAGAATTAGAACAACTCCTAACTTAAGCCGTAATTTCTGTTAAGGATTAACGCCTGCATATAAAATTACCCACTGCCTTTTAGCACCAGGCACACTATATAGTAAAAAGTCTTTATTCTAGAGCACAATACTTTAGCAACTAACTTTATTAAAAAATTTACCCGATTAAACATACAGCTAACACTGTTAATCTTCATAAAAAGATTAATTGAAAACTGGAATCTATTTTTCGATTAATCTATAATTTCAGTAAATATTTTTTTTATATTTATTACTATTATTAACCTTAATACAATTTATATGAAAAAAATCTTTACTCTAAGTTTACTTACTCTTTTATTTTTACAAGCAAAAGCACAAGACTGGAATGTTTCCAACATGACAGCAGGTAATATTACGTCTGTCACGACTTATGAAGGACTAACTCTTTATGCCAGTGACACAAAATACTTTACCATTGAATCCAACTCAAAAACAATTGATGGAGAAAGTTATACTCAAAGACTTAAAACAAACGGATCCAGTACATGGAATGGAACAACTCCATCCGAACGTGTTTTAGCATTTCCTGTAACAGGAAACACTACAATAACAGTTTACGCTTTATCTGGGAGCAGTTCTGCTACTGACAGATATGTAGAGGTGCTATATTTGTTAAACGATACAAAAACTCAAATTATTTATGGGAATGTATCTGGTACATTACAAAAATTTTCAGGCACATACATAGGCGATGCAACTACAATCTATGTAGATGCACCTGTAGGAGCTATTAATATGTACCGCATTCTTGCAGAATCGGAAATAAGTAATGATATAGAGGATAGAGAATACACAGGCGAGATAGTTTCAACTGATTATTATAACTTAAGAGGGGTTCTAATTTCTCATGAAAAAGAAGAATTATCAAATGGAATCTATATCAAAAAGGTAACATACAACGATGGCAAGGTAAAAACCTCAAAAATTTCTGTTATATATTAGCATAAGATTAAGATTCATATTTGTTAGATATGTAATTAAAAATAAAGAGTAGACTTAATTAACAAAAAAGCCCGAGGTTGAAATATTAACCTTAGGCTTTTTCATTATTCTAAACAAATACTTGTTTAAATATAATCCTTGTATATAGTATTTAAATAGCAAAACCGATCTGTAGTAAAATATAATCTGCATTGATCCCATGAGCTTTTAAGTTTGCTCCAATTATCCATTTTTCCTTGATCAGATACCTAAGATAATAATTCTGAAACAGTAAGTTTGGGGCCTCCTTTCGTCTTAATGCGTAGATGCCTAATTGCTGTCCAAATCTAACATCTCCAATGTAAAATTCATTGCCTAAATAAGCTCCTAATCCTACTTTACCATCCACTTCTTCCACACTTTTATCATCCTGAAACTCTAACATCCCACCTAAGGTAAGACCATTATTTCTTGACATCTCAAAACTCTTATTTACTAAAACATTAAGTATGGCCTCGCTGCCTGAATTTAAAGTATCATTCTTTTGTGAGTAGCCAATTAAAACATCCAATCGTTTTCTTTTTTCTTTATAGAATTTGGTTGTATTTATAGGCATTACACTATACTTCTGAAGAATATATTCCAAACCCACACCATATGCAAGATAATTAATCCCCAAGTTAGGCTGCTTAACACCACCATTTGAAAGATGCCTGTACGATCCCAATACCTTAATTGCAAACTGCTTGTTTATAAAATAATAACCACTTATACTAGCTTGCAAAGGGAAAGCTAAGTATGAACTATAAGCAAGATTATGTGGATTATTTACTTTTTCATACGGATTACTAGTGTATGCTATACCAGCAGCAGCCTTAAAGGAAAACCGCCATTTTCTTCTGGCTTTTAAAAGAGGTTCGATGAAAACCAATGAATTTAAAGTATAACCTAAATCTTCGTGATTAAAATTTGTATAATTAAATTGAACTCCCCATTTCGAATAAATTCCGTATCGACTTTGTATATTGTTTGATAATAACCATTTTCCAACCTCTACCTCAACTCCATAAGGATTAACTCCATTAAAATATTGACGCTTATCTGTATGAACCTGGAAATTTCCATTAATATTATTCAATGAGATAAACCATGGAGAATCTGTAATCAACTGTCCTTCTATTTGTAAATGAACAAGAACAGCCATAATTACACCATAAAATTTATATTTAACAAGATCCCTCAAAACAAATTATATAAAGCTACTATGTGGATTAATACTAAAGTTAATACATACCTCAATAAATAGCCACTCAATCAACTATTAACTACAAAGAAAAAAATACTAAATAATACTTAAAATATTTACTGATGTCACTTAGGCGCATCGCTAAAACAAATCCACTACTATCCTCATTATATGCTACTTACACAATTCAATGCAGTTTACCCCCTACCACCACCTGTATATTTATACACATTTAGAATATTTATTTCATAATTATTCATTTGAAGTATAAATTTATTCGTTGCGAATACAAATATTTACTAACTTTGCGGCCGAATTAATTATTGGGCAATGTTTTAAAATCTAAAGTATTGCACCAAAGTAAATAATGGATTATCTTGATATTATGCCTGAAGTAAAAGGAATTAAGTTGGTACTTGAAGATGGAACCATCTTTGAAGGAAAGTCGTTTGGATATCATAAATCTGTAGCAGGAGAGGTAGTTTTCAATACTGCCATGACAGGTTATCCAGAAAGTTTAACTGACCCATCATATAAAGGTCAAATACTAGTTTCAACCTATCCATTAATTGGAAACTATGGAGTTCCTAAAGATGACAAAGATGAAAATGGAGTTCCTCTTTTTTATGAATCAGATCAAATTCATATCTCAGGATTAATTATTTCTGATTATTCATTTGAATACAGCCACTGGAACGCTAAAAACTCACTAAGAGAATGGTTAATCCAAAATGAAGTTCCAGGTATTTTCGATATCGACACTAGAGCATTAACTAAAATCCTTCGTGAAAAAGGATCTATGTTAGGAAAGATTATTGTTGATGATGAAGAGATAGAACAATACGACCCTAATACAGATAATTTAGTCGCTCAGGTTAGTACTAAAGAGAAAAAGGTATTCGGAAACGGAAAGCACAAAGTTGTTTTAGTTGATACTGGTGCAAAATATAACATTCTGCGTTGCCTGCTAAAAAGAGACACTACTGTAACTGTTGTGCCTTGGGATTATGACTTTACTCAGGAAGACTATGACGGCATTATGCTTTCAAATGGTCCAGGTAATCCAGAAGTATGTGCTATTACTGTAGAACATATTAAAAAAGCTATTGAAATTGGGAAACCTATTTTTGGTATCTGTTTAGGTAATCAATTATTAGGTATTGCCTCAGGAGGAAGTACATACAAATTAAAGTATGGTCACAGAGCCCACAATCACCCGGTAATTAAAGTAGGAACAGATAGTTGTCATATTACTTCACAAAACCATGGTTTTGCTTTAGACAACGATTCTTTAAAAGAAGATTGGGAACCTTTATTTATCAATGTAAATGATAAAAGTAACGAAGGTATTCGTCACAAATCAAAACCTTTCTTCTCAACTCAGTTCCACCCTGAAGCTTCAAGTGGACCAACAGATACTGAGTTCTTATTTGATGATTTTATTCAGCTGATAGAAGATTACAAAAAGTAATTACAAGATACAAGCTCTGGTTCTCCAGAGCTTTTTTTATTTTAAATAGATTTTCATTTTAGTAACTTAGTATTGTATAATCAATAAGCTACTATTATGAGATCATTATTTATTATAGTTATTACTTTGACAGTATTAGCATCCTGTCAAACGCAAAAAGGGATAACAAAAGACTCTGACTCCGGGCTAAAAATAGAAGAAACAGAGAGCGACTCAACTCAATACGAACTTCTTATCTTTGATATAAAGTTTGACTCTTTTTTAGTCACTCAACCTCCAATGGAATTTTATTCTCAGAATTATTATGAAACCTGGAACATTCAATATGTAATAGAGTGGAATATAAGACACAACAATCCAAGTAGATATGGAGATTTCTATGAAAGTCAAATCGACTATATTCAATCAATAGACTACGGTATAGAATTAAACTATAAACTATACAATTACTTTCTATTCATTGAAAAGGAATATGGAATCACACTTGTAAAAAGAGCAAAAACAACAATGTGACTTTAATTAATTCAAATGAGTTTATGTTTTAATCGCTAAAGAAATCTTTGACGTATTCAATTTCATATCCTAACTAAACACTATTACTCATCATAAGACTAATTATTATAGTTAAATAGGTAATATTCAATTATTGTCTTATTTTTGAGTTTAATATTTTTAACGCGATAAAAACTAACATGAACTTACTAGAAGCTACAGGTGTGGTTAAGAAATATGCAAATCATCTTGCTCTTGACCATGTAGACATTAACATCCCTCAAAATCAAATAACTGGTTTATTAGGCCCTAATGGAGCAGGAAAAACTACGTTTATTAGAATTATCAATCATATTACTATGCCTGATGAAGGAAGTATTCTTTTTAAAGGCAGACCTCTAAAATCATCAGACATATATAACATTGGTTATTTACCTGAGGAAAGAGGTTTATACAAAAAAATGAAAGTCGGAGAACAAGCGATTTATCTGGCTCGTTTAAAAGGTCTTTCTAAGCATGATGCGTATAACAAGCTAAAATATTGGTTCGAAAAATTTGAAATTGGAGCGTGGTGGAACAAAAAAGTAGAAGAGCTTTCTAAAGGAATGCAGCAAAAGGTACAATTCATTGTTACAGTATTGCATGAACCTGAACTATTAATTTTCGATGAGCCGTTCAGTGGTTTTGATCCAATAAATGCAAATCTTTTAAAACAAGAAATCCTGGATCTTAAAGAAAAAGGTGCTACTATCATTTTTTCTACACACAACATGAGTTCTGTAGAAGCTGTATGTGATAATATTTGCCTTGTCAATAAATCTAAAATAGTTTTAAGGGGTAATATCGACGAGCTAAAACAGCAATATAAAAATAATGAAGTAGCTATCGAGTTTAACGGAGATATAGATTTATTCAAACAGAAGTTAAACGGAGGCTATTCTATCAATGATTTAGGCACAAAAAACCAAAATCACTTTGCTAAAGTGATTCTTGAAGAAGACAAAAACATTAACAACTTAATTTCTCTGTTGCTCAACGATTTTAAAATATTCGGAATAAATGAAATCCTTCCCGACATGGATGAAGTTTTTATTAAAGCAGTAGAAACATCTAACAAAAACCAATAACAAACCTTACTTAGAAAAAAATTATGAATAAGATATTACTCATCATTAATAGAGAATACATAACCAGAGTCCGCAAAAAGAGTTTTATTATAATGACCTTACTAAGTCCTCTTCTATTTGCCGGCTTAATATCTTTTGTAACCTATCTAAATACTCAAGAAGATACAGATGATAAGGTAATTGCTATTGAGGATAACACAGGATTATACAACGAAGCCTTTGAAAGTTCTCAATATATTAAATATGAATTCCTTTCTCATTCAGATTCCACAAAAAAACAACAAGTCCTGAAAGATGGATATCAGGCTTTAGTTGTCATTTCTGATGATCTAATTCAAAATCCATCAGCTATACAACTATACTCTGAATCTCAAATTACTATAAACGTACTTGATAATATTAAACACCAAATAAACTCCTTTTTAAGAGACCAGAAATTAGCCAGTTATCAAATTGATGACCTAAGTGAGAAAATTAAAGAGATTAATAACGTCAATGTTGATCTTCAAACCATTCGCTTAAATGACGCAGGAGAAGAGAAACAATCCAGTGCAGCAGTTGCTATCATTATTGGAATCGCTGCAGCATTTCTTTTATATATGTTCTTATTGCTTTATGGTACACAGGTAATGAGAGGCGTAATTGAAGAAAAAACCAATCGAATTGTAGAAGTTATGATTTCTTCAGTTAAACCTTTTCAGCTTATGATGGGTAAGATTATTGGAATTGGATTAGTAGCAGTAACACAATTTGCTTTATGGATTATACTGTCATTAGCCTCTGTATTTATTCTTCAAAGCTTTGTCTTTCCTTCTCCACAAGAAATATCCCAAGGCGTTGAAGTTGCTCAAAATATGCAATCAGCATCTAATTCACCAGAAACTGCTGCTCAGTTCAATAATATTCTAAAACTAATTGCTGACTCAAATATTTTTGCAATCATTGGACTTTTTGTATTCTATTTTATTGGAGGATACCTCGTGTATTCTACACTTTTTGCAGCAATAGGATCAGCTGTTGACAATGAAACAGATACGCAACAGTTTGTAACACCTATAATATTACCATTAATATTTTCAATATATGTAGCTATGGCTGCTTTTAATAATCCACATGGAAATATTGCATTTTGGTTTTCAATCATTCCATTTACATCTCCGGTTGTGATGATGTCAAGAATTCCGTTTGATGTACCAACATGGGAAATATTATTATCAATGGGGATACTAACCATTTCATTTGTTGTGCTTACCTGGTTTGCAGGCAAAGTTTATCGTACAGGTATCTTAATGTATGGTAAAAAAGCAAGCTATAAGGAAATATGGAAATGGTTTATTCAATCAGGAAAATAAATAATAAATAAATATATGCAGATAGCCATTATTGACTTAGGAACAAACACTTTTAATTTACTCATTGCTGAAGTAAAAAAAGACAATACCTATACGATCCTTTCTGAAACAAAATATCCTGCAAAGCTAGGAAAGGGAGGCATTAATAATAAAACAATAACACCTGAAGCTTTTGAAAGAGGCTTCACAGCTTTAGAAACACATTTAGAAACAATTTCTCAATTCAATGTGGATCAGATCACGTGTTTTGCCACCTCTGCAATACGTTCAGCATCTAATGGCAAGACTTTTGTAAGTCAGGTTAAAGAAAAATACAACCTTGACATAAACGTAATACAAGGTGATAAGGAAGCCGAATTAATTTATGATGGTGTTAAACAAGTTGTTCCTATTGGAAAAGAGAATGTTTTAATAATGGATATTGGTGGTGGTAGTACAGAATTTATTATCGCCAACAAAGATGAGGTAGTCTGGAAGCATAGCTTTAATATTGGAGCAGCAAGAATGCTTGATTTAATTCAACCATCTGAACCAATTAAAATTGAAGAAATCCAAAAACTTGAAGATTATATTACAGATGAACTTCAGCTATTATTTACTGAAATTAAAAAACATAAGATAGCTTGTTTGGTAGGATCTTCAGGATCTTTCGATACAATTGCAGCAATGATTGCTGTTGAAGAACACCCTCATCTTGACTTAACTAAAACAACCAGCTATAAAATAGAGATGGATCTTTTTAATAAGCTACATCAAAAGTACTTAGCCAGTACAATTGAAGAGCGCTTAAATATGAAAAAAATGGAATCACACCGGGCTGAAATGATTGTTCTTGCTTCTGCTTTCATCAAATTCACAATTGAAAAGCTTAACATCCAAAAGGTTTTTCAATGTAATTACGCTTTAAAAGAAGGTGCTATTTATCAAATTTTGAATAAAAAAATTTAGAGCATGGCAAAAATACTAGTAATTGATGATCAGAAAAGCATAAGAAACACACTAAAGGATATTCTTGAATATGAAAATCATGAAGTTTCATTAGCTGAAAACGGAGAAGAAGGTGTTGAACTTTTTGATAAAAACAAATTCGATTTGATTCTGTGTGATATCAAAATGCCCAATATGGATGGCATGGAGGTTTTAGACATCATAGTTGGCAAAAATGCAGATGTACCTGTCATTATGATTTCAGGACATGGAAACATCGATACTGCAGTCGAGGCCATAAAAAAAGGAGCATATGATTTTATTGAAAAACCTCTTGACCTAAATCGGTTATTAGTTACAGTTAAAAATGCTCAGGAACGTAAAGATCTTGTAACTGAAACTAAAGTTCTTAAGAGAAAGGTTAGCAAAACTTATGATATGATAGGTGAATCAGAACCTATCAACCGGGTTAAAGAAATGATTGACAAAGTAGCTCCAACAGACGCCAGAGTTTTAATTACCGGACAAAACGGAACTGGTAAAGAATTGGTTGCTCGCTGGTTACACGAAAAAAGCAACAGAGCCTCTCAACCTTTTGTTGAAGTTAATTGTGCTGCTATTCCTTCCGAATTGATAGAAAGTGAACTTTTTGGTCATGAAAAAGGAGCTTTTACATCTGCTCATAAACAACGAAAAGGAAAGTTTGAACAAGCTAACGGCGGAACTATCTTTTTGGACGAAATTGGGGATATGAGTCCCAATGCTCAAGCAAAAGTATTAAGAGCTTTACAAGAAAATGTAATTAGCAGAGTAGGCAGTGATAAAGACATCAAAATCAATGTAAGAGTTTTAGCTGCAACAAATAAAAACTTAAAAGAAGAAATTAAAGAAAATAACTTCCGTGAAGATTTATATCACAGGCTAAGTGTTATTTTAATTCATGTTCCCTCTTTAAACGAACGTAAAGATGACATTCCTTTGCTTGTCGATCATTTTAATGATGATATCTGCAAGGATTTAGGTGTAGCTAAAAAGAATATTGATGAAACTGCCATTGAAGAACTTCAGAAAATAAATTGGACTGGGAATATCAGGGAATTCAGAAATGTTATTGAAAGATTAATCATTTTATGTCCTGATATTATCACTTCAACTGATGTAAAGTTATATGCTAATCCTCAGGAATAAGAAACTATTTTTGCACAGATAATTAACTATTCAAAACTTAATAGCGAATGCGAAAAGAAAAAGATTTTATTGGAACTATTGAGATTCCCAAAGAAGCACTCTATGGTATACACTCAGTCAGAGCCAAGAATAATTTTCCCGACGAAACTCCATTTTTTATAGAATGGTATAAAGCTATAGGAATAGTTAAGCAGGCCTGCTATGAAACTTACCTTAAGTTTAAGTCAGCAGCAAATACAAAATATTCTGACAAGAATATTTCTTTTATCGAGAATGAGATCATTGAAAAGCTCATTGATTCGGCAATAGAGGTAAGCCAAGGTAAATACTTTGATCAATTTATTGTTCCTGCAATGCAAGGAGGTGCAGGAACAAGCATTAATCTTAATATTAACGAAATTATTGCCAATGCCTCATTAATTAAGTTAGGTGATGAACCGGGTAACTATTCCAGAATTGATCCCTTTGAGCACACAAACATATTTCAATCTACAAATGATGTAATACCAACAGCTTTAAAAGTTGCTGCCATTACTTTATTTAAGGAATTAGATGATTTAATAAATGAGGTATTACAAGCTTTAGAATCGGTTGAAGCAAAAACCAGAAACCATCTTCGACAAGCATACACTCAAATGCAATCAGCAGTCCCCTCTTCATACGACAAACTTTTTAGTTCATACAATAATGCACTATCAAGAGATTGGTGGCGAGTTAGTAAATGTTTTGAACGCATTAAAGAAGTTAACCTGGGAGGGGGTGCCATAGGAACAGGAATTTCAATTCCCTCCTATTTTATTATGGAGGTGGTTAGTCAGTTACAAAGATTAACAGGATTACCAATTACTCGTTCTGAAAACTTATCTGACACAACTTCAAACCTAGATACCTTTGTGGAAGTGCATGCCACATTAAAAGCCCATGCTGTGAATTTAGAAAAAATGGTATCTGATTTAAGACTGTTAAGCTCAGATTTATTTAAAAACAGAGAAATATTTATTCCTAAAAAACAAGTTGGAAGTTCAATAATGCCAGGAAAGGTCAATCCTGTAATTCCGGAATTTGTCATTTCTGCAGCTCATAAGATATATGCAAACGACCAACTCATTTCTTCATTGTCTGCACAGGGTTGTTTGGAATTAAATGCATACCTACCTACAATTGGTCATGCTCTAATTGACAGTGTTAAACTACTGATTAACTGCAACAAGACAATTAAGGATAACATTTTAAAAGAAATTACGTTTAAAAAGATAAATGACGAAGAAACCGTACTAAAAAATCCATCAATAACAACAGCCCTTTCACCATACATTGGGTATCATAAGGCCTCATTATTGGCCAGATTAATGAATAAAAAGGAACTAAATATATTTGAAGCAAACAATGAACTAAATTTAATTGATGATAATAAATTAAAATCTTTACTTAAACCCGAACAGCTTTTACGTTTAGGATATAGTTTAAAAGATATAGATTAACATTAATTATATTATTTATTATGAAATAAGAACTTCTTTCTTATTTTTACATCCAATATTTTAATAATCAATGCAAAAAGAGGTACTATTTAAATACAATATTGTTTCACAAGGCTTAGCTCAGGGTGAGTTGACAATACGTAATCATAGTGTACCTTTTGAAGTTACTAATGTTAGCAATCCGTTATTTGATTTACTAAAAGGGATGGTTAGCCTTATTGTTGAACCATCACATCTTTGGGATGAAGAAAATATATGTTGGATTGATTGGTATAATGAGACTAGTGGATATAAGTTAATTGTTAGCACTACTGATGGGAAAAACCTACATATCAGGCTAGATTATCTGGAGGATATATTTAACGAAACAGAAACTCATGCTTTAATAAATACCATCTGTAATTTTCATAATTTCTATCAGGAAGTGATTCAAGAGCTGGATCGACTTATTAAAGGTATGGGCTTATTAAACTATGAACAACTTTGGCAAAAAGATGAATTTCCTCTTACCTATTTTTTAATCTTAAAGAAGCATTTAATTGAGAATGAAAAATGGGATGCAAGCATCCCTGACTCAACCAATTTCCTTGACGAATTAAACCTATTGCAAATATAGATTTACAAATAATCTATTGAAGACTCTTCGATTTTAACAAATGGAGCAACAGCTCTCTGATATATTCCTAAAACATAAGCTATTGCCATACCATAATTAGTTACCGGAATCCCTGCATCTAAAGCTGGCTTCAATCTATTTATCAACTGTTTCCTTGATATCACACATCCCCCACACTGTATTACCAACGAGTAATTTTCTATTGGCTGAGGCAAATTATCAAAACCAGATACTACATCAAAATGATGCTTTTTACCGGTAAAGTTAGAGATCCATCTGGGAATTTTTGAACGACCTATGTCATTACAAGAAACATGATGAGTACATGATTCAAGTAAAAGTACGTTATCTCCCTCTTTCAGATTAGATATTTCCGGAGTACCATTCAGATAACTTGCAAAATCACCTTTAAACCTGGCAAGCATAATACTAAAGCTTGTTAACGGAATTTCTTTTGGAATAGAGGCATCTGCTTTTAAAAACACCTGACTATCTGTTATAACCAAAGCTGGTTTAATCTTTGTTTTCTGCAAAAAAGAATCAACTTCTCTTTCTTTAAGAACAACACAAACAGCATCATTATCTATCACATCTCTTATAGCCTGAACCTGTGGTAAAATCAACCTTCCTTCCGGAGCCTCAATATCAATTGGTGTAATTAACAACACAATATCTCCATGCTTAACAATATCACCTAAAAGTGATGGGTTCGAATATGCGGATTCTGGAATACTGTTTTTGATAGACTTAACAATGGGAGTTACATCAAGAGAGTTATTAAATACAATAAAATCAGATGCTCCCACATTTTGAATGATATTTTTAAAATCTTCATTGGGATTAGATAAATCACTTTTACTATAAACAATAATAAAAGGTACATCATGATCCTTAAAACTTTCAATTATTGCCTTCTCTTTATCGTCAAAAACAAGATGACTCACCAATAAGATTGCAAGATCGATTAACTTAACTGATTTCTCTGTTTTTTCAATTCTTTTCAGCCCTAATTCACCCTCATCATCATAACCGGCAGTATCTATTAATACAACAGGCCCGAATCCTGTAATTTCAAAAGATTTCTTAACCGGATCTGTAGTTGTACCTGCCACATCTGACACAATTGCAACTTCCTGTCCTGCCAATAAATTGATAAGTGTACTTTTCCCGTAATTTCTTCTTCCAAAGATTCCTATGTGAGGTTGACGATCTTTTGCCATTTTTATTTACAAAATAAATAAAAATACCCTACAATTAGACCAAGCCCCTTTATCTGTACATATAAAAATTGCAGATAAGATATAATTTTACGTTATTGTATATACTAATCGCGCAAATAGGAAGACTAATGATATGTTATGAGGAGCTACTTTTAGCTTTAAATAAGCTGGATACCATAGTTGTTGTTACAGATGCAGAAGGTAATATTACATATGTTAACGATGCATTTGAGGAGAAGTATGGATATTCAAAAGAAGAAGCTATTGGTCAAAATCCTCGAATTCTTAAGTCTGATTACCATGATCCGTCCTTCTACAAGAACCTTTGGGATACCATTTTAAATGGCGTAACCTGGGAAGGTATTTTTCAAAACAAAGCTAAATCAGGAAAATTAATTTGGGAACGATCTAAAATATCTCCAATCATTGTTAATGAGAAAATAGATGGTTTTATTGCAACTAAGGAGGATATTAGTTATAAAAAAGAACTTGAGGAGCAGTTTCATAAAGAGAAGTTTTTACTTGATGAGCTTTTTGACAATGCTCCAGTTGGTGTAATGCTATTTAAACCGATCTATAAAAATGATGTATTTGAGGATTTAATGACCATCAAAGCGAATCCTATCGCTGCAGAAGTATTTAACAAGCTAGGTATAACAGGTATGACGGTCAGAAACTTTCTAACTGAATATCAACAAATCTATTCCAGAATAGAAGAATTAAAGTATTCAAAACAAATTTTTGAACTTAAATGTCCTAGTTTAGATAAGCACCTCAGTTTAAAAACATTTCCTTTAGGCGAGGGGCGATTTTGCATGTACATTCATGATATTACAAAGTATAAAAAAACCATAAATGCACTTCAGGAAAGTGAAGAACGTTATTATTCTTTAGTGGAAGATGCTCCTGCTTTAATTAGAAGATTTAATAAAAATGGAGTCATTAGTTATGTTAACAGCTATTATGCAGAATATTTCAATACACTTCCTGAAAATATAATAGGGAAAAACATATTTGATCTATCGAACAATGAAGATGTTGGCTTATTTAAAGAAAATTTAAAACAGTTGACAAAGAAAAATCCAATCATTGAATACCAACAGAAAATTAAAAATCATAAAGGTGAAACTCAGTGGCAAAAATGGACTGACAGAGCCTTATTTAACTCCAGAGGAAAAATAGTTGAATATCAATCTGTAGGTATGGATTTCACCAGACTTAAAAGTGCAGAAATACAACTTGAGGAGCAAAAAAATAAACTTAATGCCATTTTTGATAATGGATTAATTGGAATCTCAGTTTTAAATAACAAGGGAGATATATTAATGGCTAATAATAAGTTTATTGAAATGCTAAAAATTAAAGAGGATGTTAGAAGCCTTAATTATTTTAGGGTTCTGGATGAACATCAACTTAAAGAGGCTAAACATAACATTGATAATTTATTCACAGGTGATATTAAACAAGTTAATGTTCAAAGAAAGATTCAACGTCGAAATGGTTCTATTTTTTGGGCAGATCTTTTTACAGCTCCAATAACAATAAAGGATGGTAAAGTAACTGAAATAGTGGGTTTGGTTATTGACATAACCGAGAGACATCAGATGGAAGAAGAGCTAAAAGCCAGTGAAAAAAAGCTCAAGAAACTTAATAATACAAAAGACAAACTCTTCTCTGTTATTGCTCATGATATAAGAAATCCATTTAATGCAATATTAGGCTTCAGTACAATTCTCGACAACAATCTTGAGAGTTTATCTGGTTCTGAAGTAAAAGAATTTATCTCAAGGATCGTAGAAGCCAGTGAACAAACATATAAGCTTCTTGAGGATTTATTAACCTGGGCTAAATCACAATTAGGACAGTTACATGCAAAGCCATGTAAAGTTGAAACCAATTCGATTATTCAGGAATGTATTAACTCTTTAAAATCATTAGCTCGCAATAAGAATATAAGAATTAATATTGGCTCATCTGATGAAGGAACTGTTTATGTTGATAGAGAGATGATAAAGTTTGTGATAAGAAACCTTTTACACAATGCAATTAAGTTTTCGCACCCAAACTCTGTCATTAATTACAGCATAAAGAGAAACACTGAAAATACAACCACAATATCCATTAAAGATTATGGCGTAGGTATTAGAAAAGAAAAACTAGAGATATTATTTAATTTGGATGCTTTCTTATCCACAAACGGTACTGCACATGAAAAAGGAACAGGCTTAGGACTTTCTCTATCAAAAGAAATGGTAGAATTAAATAATGGTCAAATTGAAGTATTGAGTGAAGCTGAAAAAGGTTCTGAGTTTTTAATTACACTACCCAATAGCAAAAGGAAAGAATGAGATAAGAGCTTACAACTCCTATCTCAATATCATATTCTATTTGTGTCTCTTCATTAATTCTTTAGCAAGATCTTCAATACGATATCCTTTATGTGTTAATAACACAATTAAGTGATACAATAAATCAGCCCCTTCATACAAAAAGTTCTCGTCATCATTAGCCATTGCTCCAATAATTGTTTCAACAGCCTCTTCTCCAACTTTTTGAGTAATCTTTCTGGTTCCTTTTTGAAATAAAGAAGTTGTATAAGATCCCTCTGGCATCTCTGCTTTACGCTTATCAATAAAATCCTGTAGGAATGCTAAAAACATTACGGGATTTTTCTCGTTTGTTTCTTCCCAACAAGTATCTGTTCCTTTATGACATACAGGACCTACCGGATTTACTTTTATTAATAAAGTATCATTATCACAATCAACAGCAATGGATACAACATTTAGGAAATTTCCTGATTCTTCACCTTTAGTCCAAAGTCTGTTCTTAGTACGACTAAAGAATGTTACTTTCCCTTCTTTTTCAGTTTTTTCAAAAGCCTCTTGATTCATGAAACCAAGCATTAAAACTTTACTTGTTTCAGCATCTTGAATAATTGCCGGTACCAAACCGTTTCCTAACTTATCAAAATTGATATCCATTTGATTTTATGTATATTATTGTAATATTTTTTGCAAAAATAGTGCTTTTATTAAAAGTCACAAAGTTAAATAAAAATGCACCTCTCTAAAATTCAAAATGTCAGCACATTACTGACTTTATAGTAAGACTATATTTATAATCTCACATTAATTCCTTCATTAAAAAGATAATTCTTTAAATCAGGAATTGCTATTTCTTTATAATGGAATATACTTGCCGCTAAACCAGCATCAGCTTTTCCATTTGTAAAAACATCTTTAAAATGTTCCATATTTCCAGCCCCGCCACTTGCGATAATTGGAATAGAAAGTTCTGAAGACATCTTTGCTAAAGCTTCATTTGCGAAACCTTGTTTTACACCATCATGATCCATTGATGTAAATAATATTTCTCCAGCTCCTCTTTCTTCAGCTTCTTTAGCCCAAGGAAAAAGTCTTTTTTCTGTAGGAATACGACCACCATTAACAGTAACAATCCACTCATCTCCATCAAAATGCTTAGCATCAATGGCAACAACAACAAACTGGCTTCCAAAGTTTTTAGCCATATCGTTTATTAACTGCGGATTTTTAACCGCTGATGAATTGATACTAATTTTATCTGCACCTGCATTTAATAATGCTTCTGCATCTTTTAATTCACTAATTCCTCCACCAACTGTAAACGGTATATTTATATGCTGCGCAATTCTTCTAACTAAATCCACAAATGTTTTTCTTCCTTCGTGACTAGCTGTAATATCAAGAAACACTAATTCGTCAGCACCTTGTTGTGCATATAAAGCTCCTAACTCTACAGGATCACCAACTTCTTTAATGCCAACAAACTTGACACCTTTAACTGTCATTCCATTTTTAATATCCAAACAAGGAATTATTCTTTTTGCCAGCATAATCTATGCGTATTTTTCAAGTTGTTTTAAATCAATTTTTCCTTCATAAATAGCTTTACCTGTGATTACAGCTGGAACTTTTGCCTCAACAAGCTGATCAATATCTGTCATGCTACTTACACCTCCACTTGCTACTAAATACAAATCAGGAAATTCTTGAAGCATCTTTTTATACAAAGCTGTAGAAGGTCCCTGAAGCATTCCATCTTTACTGATATCAGTACAAATCACCTTGGTAATACCTTTATCTTTATATCCTTTCACAAATGGCATTAAATCTAAATCTGATGTTTCAATCCAACCACCAACAGCAATTTTCTCATCCTTAACATCTGCTCCAAGAATAATTTTTTCTGCTCCGTATTTTTCAATCCAACCAGTAAAAACTTCGGAGTTTTTTACAGCAATACTTCCTCCAGTAATCATTTGCGCGCCACTCTCAAAAGCAATTTTTAAATCTTCATTAGATTTTAACCCACCTCCGAAATCAATAATTAAATCAGTTTTGGTAGCTATTGTTTCCAGAACTTTATAATTCACTATATTACCGGCTTTAGCACCATCTAAATCTACAAGATGCAGGCGTTTAATTCCGTGCTCCTCAAACATTTTAGCTACTTCAAGAGGATTTTCGTTATAAACCTTTTTTTGATTATAATCTCCCTGACTTAGTCTTACACACTTTCCTTCAATAATATCAATTGCTGGTATTATATCTATTAACGCCATTTTATAGTTTTATAAAGTTTTCAAGAATTTTAGAACCAACATCTCCACTTTTTTCAGGGTGAAACTGTGTTGCATAAAAATTATCTTTATGCAATGCAGAACTATATGGATGTATATAATGGGTTGTTGCGGCTGTATCACCTCCTAAGGCCACATAATAACTGTGAACAAAATAAACAAACTTATTTTCAAGGCTTATATCGAAAAGATCACTATTTACATTAGTAATAGCATTCCAACCCATATGAGGAACTTTAATTAAATCAGGATTAGGATCAGGCAAAACAAATTTCTTTACCTTTTCTTTAAATATTCCAAGACAATCCACATCTCCTTCTTCAGAGTAGCTACACATTAATTGCATTCCCAGACAAATTCCTAATACAGGCTGTTTCAAACTCACAATAAGTTCATCCAGCTTATGCTCTTTAAGATATTTCATAGTTGAACTTGCCTCACCAACTCCTGGAAAAATAACTTTATCGGCACTTCTTATTTCATCCGGATCTGCTGTAATAATATGCTCAACACCCAATCTCTCTAATGCGAAGCTTACTGAACGAATATTACCAGCGTTATATTTAATTATTGCTACTTTCATCTGATTAAATTTATTTTCAACGGTCAGATGGAACTCTCAAGAAATTTTATTATTCTCTATATTTTACATTCAAAGGTGTTCATGAATACTTCGTATTTCATTACCCTTTGTGTAATAATTAAGATTAAAATTTACATGTTCGTTTCATATGAATATAGTATAATGATAAAAGTATAAAGACATAAGACTGATTTACTCCACTTATTAAAATAGAATCAGATCATCATCCTATACATCTTTCTTACTTAACCATATATTTATCTTAAAAAATCAGTTAAGCTTATTCAGCCAATAGCTCTTCTATTTTGGCTTTCATAGCGTCAAACTCTTCTCTGTTATATAATCGAGTAAGATATTTTATTTTTCCATCCTTACCTACAATAACATTTCTGGTTACACCAGCTTCCTTCAAAGCAAATAATCCAAATATATCTGCACCTGGATCAAGAGCTAGTGGGTAAGTTATCTTAGTTTTTTCTTTGAACTTAATTAATTTCTCAATTGGTTCATCTCTATCCATTCCTACCACAATTAGGCTGTCTTTTTGATGTTGAGTCCAAATTTCAGATTCAATAAAAGGCATCTCCTGCATACAAACACTGCACCAACTGGCAGTAAACTGAAGCATTACTACTTTTCCTTTATAATCTGATAATTTAAACTCCTCTCCATTATCCAATATTGCAGTAAAATCAGGAGCAACATCTCCTACCTTAACAATATAACCTCTATTCTCATCTTCTTTCTGTGATGAATTACATGCAACCGCAGAAAATGTTAAAACTAAAAGTACAAATAGTATTTGCTTCATTCTAAATTAATTAAATATGATAGTTCGGTTTTTATAAACCAATGTTTTATGTTCTATATGAGCTTTTACAGCTCTTGACAATACAATTTTTTCAATATCCTTACCCTTTTGAATCAAAGTTTTAATTGAATCATGATGCGTAATTCTATTAATATCTTGTTCAATAATTGGACCTGCATCCAAATCAGATGTTACATAGTGACTTGTTGCTCCAATAATCTTCACACCTCTTTTATGTGCTGCATGATATGGTTTTGCACCTGCAAAAGCTGGTAAAAAAGAGTGGTGAATATTAATAATATTTTCAGGATAATGATTAATAAAATCCTGCGATAACACTTGCATATATCTTGCAAGAACAACAAAATCAATTTTATGCTTAGCTAAAATTTCTAATTCTTTCTTTTCTTGCTCAGCTTTAGTTTCTGCTGTAATTGGAATATGTATAAATTTAATCCCGAATTGTTTTGCTACCGGCTCAAGCATTGTATGATTACCAATTATAACAGGAATCTCTACTCTGAATTCGCCACTCTGATATCTTGCCAACAAATCATAAAGACAATGCGAAGCTTTTGATACAAAAATAGCCATTCTTGGAACTTCATTAGTAAAGTTCAAAGTCCATTTCATCTGATATGGCTCCCCAAGAAATTTCTGAAATGTTGGAGCAATTTCTTCACGAGGAAGGTTGAAATCCGTCAAATCCCAAGAAACTCTCATTGAAAACAGATTATCCCCATGATCAACATGTTGATCTACAGAAATAATATTTCCATGATGAAGATTGATAAAATCTGTAACTCTTGCTACGATACCACTTTGATCAGGACAATGTATTTTAAGTATGGCTGTATTTCCGTTATTTTCCATTTAAAAATTTTTTAAGCGCGTAAAATTAACCATTATAAGTCACATGAAAAATAAAATACTGACAAATATCAGCAATTATCCCTTCACAGATTGAATGAACGTTTTTATTTCGCCATGTAAATCTTTAGCCTCACCTATTAATTTTACAAATGCACTACCAATTATTGCCCCATCTGCATATTTACAAGTTTCAACATAGGATTCATGATCCCCAATACCAAAACCAATTAATGCAGGATTATTTAAGTTCAGTTTATTTACTCTCTCAAAGTAAGCCAATTGAGCAGCTGACAAGCCTTTTTTAGCACCGGTCACTGCAGCTGAAGAAACCATATAAATAAAACCATTGGTTTTTTCATCAATTAATTTGATACGCTCTTCTGGTGTTTGAGGAGTAATTAAGAATATATTGCTAACCCCATTTTCATCAAATGTAGCTTTATAATTATCAAGATATTCCTGAAATGGTAAATCTGGTAAAATAACGCCATCAACTCCTACTTCATTACATTTTTTAGCAAACTCTTCAATACCGTATTTATGAACGGTATTAATATACCCCATCAATATGATTGGAATACTAACCTTTTTACGAACGTCTTTTAACTGCTCAAATAGAACCTTCAAGCTCATTCCATTCTTTAGAGCTGTTTCGCCACTATGCTGAATTGTTGGCCCATCCGCCAACGGATCAGAAAAAGGAATACCAAGTTCAACCAAATCAGCTCCTGAAGCTTCAAGAGTTTCAAGAATAGGTACAGTATCCTCTATATTCGGATAACCTGCAGTATAATAAATAGATAATATATCTTTTTTATCTTTAAATAATTGTTTTATGCGGTTCATATTATAAATGAGTTGAAAGTTAAAATTGAAAACGGAACAAGAAGAAAGGAGAATGGAAAAAGAAATTTACAGCTTGCTTATATCATAAGATTTTAACCACACTAAAAATTCCGTCTTCCTTATCCCCTTTTCCTTCCTCCTTTTTTAAAGATTAAATCTATCCATATAAGTACTCATATCCTTATCTCCTCTACCAGAAATTGTCAATACAACATTATCATCCTTTGTAAATTTTAATTTCTTAAGAGCTACTAAAGCATGAGCAGATTCCAATGCCGGAATGATACCTTCCAACCTGGTAATTTCAAGAGCACAATCTAAAGCTTCCTGATCTGTTGCATCTAAAAATATGGCTCTGTCTGTATCTTTTAAGTGAGCATGCTGAGGACCAATTCCAGGGTAATCCAGCCCAGCGGAAATAGAATAAGGCTCAATGATCTGCCCATCCTCATCCTGAATTAAAAATGTTTTACTTCCATGAATAATACCAATATCCCCAAGAGCAATTGTTGCAGCTGTTTCACCACTATCAATACCTAATCCCGAGGCTTCAACAGCAACTAACTTCACTTTTTCGTCATCTAAGAAGTGATAAAAAGTACCAGATGCATTACTTCCTCCTCCAACACAGGCAATCACATAATCAGGATATTCACTTCCTGTTTTCTCTTTAAACTGCTCTTTAATTTCTTTACTGATAATACTCTGAAAACGAGCTACCATATCAGGGTATGGGTGTGGTCCAACCACAGAACCAATAATATAAAAAGTATCTTCAGGATTACAGATCCAATCTCTTAGGGCTTCATTTGTTGCATCTTTCAGAGTCTGGTTACCTGATTTTGCAGCAACAACCTCTGCTCCTAACATTTTCATACGAGCCACATTTGGAGCCTGACGTTCAATATCAAGAGCACCCATATAAACTACGCATTTCATTCCCATCAAGGCACAAGCTGTAGCTGTTGCCACACCATGTTGTCCTGCTCCTGTCTCGGCAATAATTCTATCCTTACCCATTTTCTTGGCTAACAGAATCTGCCCTAAACTATTATTAATTTTATGAGCACCTGTATGGTTTAAGTCTTCACGCTTTAAATAGACATTTGTATTATAGGCTTCAGATAGCCTTTTTGCATAATACAAAGGAGAAGGACGACCTACATAATCCTTTAATAAAGCCACATATTCCTTCTGAAATTCGTCTGAATTGATAATATCCAAATAAACCTTCTTCAAATTATCAATATTTGGCTGTAACATTTCTGGTATCCAAGCTCCCCCAAAACGGCCATACATACCATTCTCATCTACATTATATTTTGCGCTCATTGCTTATAATTTTTCAATTCATTTATAAAACTACCAACCTTTTCAACATCCTTTAATGCTGGTTCCAATTCAAACCGACTGTTAATATCAACTGCATAAATATTTAGATGTTTTAATTTCATTACATCAGCCACATCATCTTGCGTGATACCACCACTAAGAAAAATAGGTTTATTATTATCATACTTATTTAATACTGACCAGTCAAACTTATGTCCACTTCCACCAAAGGCTTTGGTTTTAGTATCAAACAGAAAATAATCACAAACCTCTGTATATGGCTTTAAAACAGAAAAGTCAAAATCTTCATCTACCTGAAAGGCTTTAATCACCTCAACTCCCATTTGCTTAACCATCAGACACAACTCAAAAGACTCGCTTCCATGTAATTGAACAGCATTCAATTCATATCTTGCTACTGCATTTGAAATTTCCTGTTCAGAAGCATTTACAAATACCCCTGTTTTTTTTATATCATCCGATAAATGATGAATATTTTCAGGAGAATAATCCTCTCCTATATATCGGGGAGATTTTCGATAGAAAATAAATCCCATGTAATCAGGAGCCAATGCTGCAATCGAATCAATATTAGTACGCTCGCGCATACCACATACTTTTATCTTTGGAGGTAATAGCATAAGGTTCTGCTCTCTTATTTTATTGCATTAGAAAATTCAATACATGCCTGCCCCGGATTTTTAGTACGCATAAAATTCTCGCCAATTAAAAATCCTTTAAATCCATTCTCTCTTAATAAGAAAATATCCTCTGGGGTATAGATGCCACTTTCTGATATTTTTACAACATCATTAGGCATAGCTGCAGCCAGCTCAATACTTTGCTGAAGACTAACCTCAAAAGTTTTTAAGTTACGATTATTAACTCCAACCACATCAACCAAAGGATTTACAATATCAAGTTCCTCTTTACTATGAACCTCCATTAAAATATCCAAACCTAAATCTTTTGCGAGTTTAGATAATTCATCAGCTTCCTGATAAGTTAAAATGGCAGCGATCAACAAAATAGCACTTGCACCAATTGCTTTAGCTTCATGAACCTGATAACTGGAAATCATAAAATCTTTACGCAGAATAGGTACTGTTGTAACTTTACGAGCTGCCACAAGATCACTTTTATTCCCTCCAAAAAATTCAGAATCCGTTAATACAGATATACCACTAACTCCGGCCTTTTCATATAAAGGCACAACATCCTCAACAGTTGACATATTATTAATCACACCTTTGGAAGGAGATTGTCTTTTATATTCAGAAATGATACCGTTATGCTGACCATCTGTAAGATATTCTTTCAAAGACGGGACTTCCTTTATATAGGCAGAATAGCCTTTTAATTTGTCCAGGGTCACGAATTCTTGTTGCTGTGCGACTTCAATCTTTTTTTGAGCAACTATTTTGTCTAATATATTCATTATTTAAAGTTCAATATATAATGAGGGTATAATTATAAATCGTTAGATTTTAGATAATAGAATTTAGATTCTTTAAGAGAATGTCTATTATCAATGTTTTTCACATTACAAATGCTTAAAAACCTTATCGAACTATTGTTTGCAAAGTTATTTAATATCAACCAATGTTTTAAGTACTTGATTTGCTTTTCCACCTAACAAGGCATCCTTCGCTAATGCAATACATTCTTCAATACTCTTATTTCTATCAATGCACTGAATGGCATAACCGGCATTTACAATTACAGCAGTATTCTGAGCTTCAGTACCATCTCCATTTAAGATATCAGTAAATATTTTAGCTGCTTCAGGAACTGTGTCACCTCCAAATATATCCTCCTGCTTAATCTTTTTAAAACCTATTTGCTCAGGAGAAACAAGACGTTCTCCTTCATTAGTAATCACCTTAAAATCAGAAGTCATTGAGATTTCATCATAACCATCTAAACTGTGAATTAAGGAGTAATTCTTATCTGTATCCTGATATAAATACTGATACAAACGTAAAACCTCTAAACTATATACACCCAACATATGGTGTTTTGGGAAAGAAGGATTTACTAAAGGCCCTAACATATTAAAAAAGGTTTTTAACCCTAACTCTCTTCTGAATGGAGCTACGGTTTTCATAGCCGGATGAAACAAAGGAGCATGAAGAAAACAAATACCAGCTTTATCAACTTGCTTCTTTAACATACTCTCATCACTTGAGAATTTGTATCCCAGGTGTTCCATTACATTTGAAGATCCGCAAGAAGAAGAAACTCCATAATTACCATGCTTGGTTACTTTATAACCTGCACCGGCAACAACTATTGAAGATAATGTTGAAATATTAAATGTATTTTTCTCATCACCTCCAGTACCAACTATATCAATAGCATCAAACTCTGATAAATCTATTCTAACACATAATTCCAACAGCGCATCTCTGAAGCCTGATAATTCCTCAACACTCACCGGACGCATCATATATACAGTTAGGAAAGCAACTACATGAGAATTATTATATTTTTCTCCTGCAATGTTTATTAATATCTCTTTTGCCTCAGAGCGTGTAAGTCTTTTATGTTCAAGTAATTTTCTTAATGTTTCTTTAATCATAATCAATCAAATAAAAGATGATAGAAATAGGTTAATTTGTGGATATTAGTCTTCGTTCAACCAGTTCTCCATCATTTTTTTACCATGTTCTGTTAAAATAGATTCCGGATGAAACTGTACCCCTCTAACATCAAATTCATTATGATGTACTCCCATTATCTTTCCTTCCTCGTCACGAGAAGTAATTGTAAAGCATTCAGGAAGATCTTCTTCATTTACAACCCACGAATGGTATCTTCCTACATTTATATTTTTTGGAATATCCTTAAATAACAATTCAGTATCAGTAGTTATTGTAATTGGAGTAGCCACTCCATGATACACTTTAGATAAATTTGAAATAGAACCACCAAAAGCTTCAGCAATGGCCTGATGTCCTAAACAAACTCCCATAATACTTTTAGTTGGACCATACTTCTGAATCAACGGAATTAAAATACCTGCATCTTTTGGAACACCTGGTCCCGGCGACAATAGTATTTTATCGTACTTTTCAACATCCTCCAAAGGAATCTGGTCATTTCTATATACATCAACTTTATAACCAACAATTTCTTCTATGTAATGAACCAGGTTATATGTAAACGAATCGTAATTATCGAAAACTAATATTTTTTTCATGCTTAAACTCTTTATCTTTTAAAACTCAGTAGCTAATTCAACAGCTTTCTTCAATGCGCCAAGCTTGTTATTAACTTCTGCTAATTCGCTCTCAGGCACTGACTCTGAAACAACACCAGCTCCAGCCTGATAAAACAATGTATTGTTTTTACATAGGAACGATCGTATCATAATCGCCTGATTAAATGAACCATCCAAGCCTAACATTCCAATACATCCACCATAATAACCTCTGTTTTGATTCTCATATTTATCGATAAGCTCCATGGCCATAAATTTTGGAGCTCCAGAAAGAGTTCCTGCAGGAAATGTATCAGCCATTACTCTGCAAGTATTTGAACTCTCTAACAACTGACCTCTTACATCAGATACAAGGTGTAAAACATGAGAGTAATATTGAACTTCTTTATAAGTTTTAACTTTAACATGATCGCAATTGCGACTTAAATCATTTCGAGCCAAATCCACCAACATTACGTGCTCAGCATTTTCTTTAGGATCACTACTTAATTTCTTCGCTAACTCCCTGTCTTTATTATCATCACCAGTTCTTTTAAATGTGCCGGCAATTGGATTAATAGTGGCCTCACCATCTTCAATAACCAATTGTGATTCAGGAGAAGATCCTAATATTTTGTAGCTACCATAATCAAAGAAAAACAAGTAAGGAGACGGATTTATATTTCGTAAAGCTCTGTAAACATTAAATTCATCACCTGAATATTTACGCTTAAACTGACGGGACAATACGATCTGAAAAACATCACCTTTAAAGCAATGATCTTTTCCTTTTTTTACCATCTCTATATATTCGTCATCGGTTATATTAGAAACCTCATCTGTATCAGGATGAAAACTAAAAGCAGGAACAGTTCTATCGTCAAGAAGATTTAAGATCTCATCAATAATGCTTTCTTGGCCTTCTGGCAGGTTCTCGATTAAATTAAGCTGATTAGTAAAATGATTAAATGCAAATATGTATTTATAATAAGCATATCTCATTTCAGGAATTTCATACTCCTCTTCAACCTTATTAGTAAACTGAATAGACTCAAAATGTTGAACTGCATCATATGATGAGTAACCAAACAAACCATTTACATTAACCAAAGAATCAGACTCAACAACATCAAACTTATTGATAAAACTATCAAGCTGTGCAGGAATATCCTTAACTGCAGGATTTTCTCCTTTTGTTAAATCTCCATTCGGAAGAGTGATCTCCACATCACCCTTATTAACTTTGAATTCAGATAATGGTTGAAAGCAGATAAAAGATTGTGAATTATTATTTCCATGATAATCTGAACTTTCCAGAAGAATTGTATTTGGGTATAAATCTCTTATTTTAAGATAAATACTAACCGGAGTTATAATATCAGCAATATTAGCAGGAACCTTTTTTGCTGAACTTTTTATTTTTATTGTATCCATGCTGTATGGTATGTTTGAGTACTTTAAGTTTTAAGAAAAAAAAAATGGCTTACCGAGGTTTTCGGCAAGCCATTTTCATAAAATATTTTATAATAGCGTAGCGTTAACCTCTCCTAGTTAAGAAAAAGCCAATGCCACCACCAAGTATTTTTCATTAATTTTGTCATTTTGCTTATGAATTATTAGCAGTTGCAAATTTTAATATAATTTTTGACATATCAAAATTTAATTTGCTTACAATTTCACAAACAGAAGGTCAAAATTAAGCTGAAATACCATAGAACATCTCACCCAACAGGTGATCATAATAAGATCCAAATTCCTTCCTGATCCATTTACGTAATACGTCCAACTCTTCCGGATTTAACCAGGTAAATGACTTCAAAAGTTCTTTTCTGAATAAATGAGGATTATTTGCAACCCCTAACAACACTTTCATTTGATGTTCTAACATGATAATGAGTTTTGGTTTTTTGGTTTAATATTTCGGGTACAAAAGTGGATAATATTCCCTATGTATTTTATTACTTTACATTAATTATTCATTAAAACATTTGCTTAAACACACAGAAACTTATCGACTTTAATATCAACACGTTCAAATGATTAATCCCACTTTTCTTATACGCCCAATATTATATTTAAGTTACTAAATTATTCTTTATATTTTGTTCTTAATTTATATACTAAACAAAAGGATTGATGAACTAAAAAAAATTATTGATGTACATACTTAAACTTCATTTTGTTGTATCTTAAGGCCAAAATTTAAAAGAAAACAATAATAAAATATATACCAATAATTATGCCTTATCCAATATATCAAGTTGATGCATTTAGTTCTGAGCTATATAAAGGAAATCCAGCAGGTGTTGTTTTACTAAACGAATGGCTTCCTGATGAAACATTGCAAAATATAGCAATGGAAAATAACTTAACAGAGACAGCTTTTATTTGTCCGCAAAAATCAGAATTACATATTAGATGGTTTACTCCAACAACTGAGGTTAATCTGTGCGGTCACGCAACATTAGCTAGTGCACATGTACTATTCAATCACGAAGAAATAGAAGGAGATGAAGTTACTTTTCATTCAAAAAGTGGCTTATTAAGAGTATGCAGGCTTGAGGAAGAGCTTGTGCTTGATTTTCCTATTGATGACATATACAAGGTTAATGAACTCCCTGCTTTAATGAAAGCACGCAACAGAGATCAAATCTCTGAAATTCACAGGGGAAAGGATGACTATATGTTTATTTTATCCAAGGCTTCTGAAGTCGAAAATTTTGTTCCTTCAATGGATATCATTTCGGAGTTGGACTCCAGAGGCGTTATCATAACTGCACCTGGAGAGGATGTTGACTTTGTATCAAGATATTTTGCTCCTCAATGTGGCATTCCTGAAGATCCGGTTACAGGTTCAGCACATACTACACTAGCACCCTATTGGAGTAAAAGATTAGGAAAAACAAAGATGACTGCCAGACAGCTTAGTAAAAGAGGCGGTAGCTTAGTTTGTGAAATAAGAGGATCAAGAGTTCTTATTGGTGGAACTTGCAAAACATACCTTAAAGGACAACTAATTCAATAACAAGGCAGTACTCAGTTGACAGGCAACAGTAGGCAGAGTATTCTGTATCTACTGTTGACTGCCGACTGAAGACTGAAGACTGTGTAATTATTTCACAGCTGGCTTCAGAGTCTTCAAATCAACCTTCTTTTGATCTGGATTTTCATAGAAGGCCTCGTGCAATTCCATCAACATCTCTTTTAAAGGAATTGAATCCGGAACCTTTGAAAAATCAATTTTATCTATATTTTCCTTTGTAGCGTATACTCCAGGAACCCAATCATTAGGTGTCTTTAATTCTTTATACCTGTACCTGGCAAAATCCAACATATCATAACACTTCCATAATCTTCTCCACCTTAATAACCACTCAATATTCAAATCACCAGTACTTCCTCTTAAATCATAGCCTTTATAGTAAGAATAAGCATCTTCATTCAGCATTTCGTCCAATACTTGTTTTGAATGCAAATCTTTCTCTAACGTTTCAGCCTTGAAATCAAATATCCCTTTCATTTCTTCAAAATGAGCTGGATCAGTCATTCCAAATGATAAAGTATGAACACCGGGTGTATTTAAACAAAAGCGGGCATTCCATTGTATTGGAGTTGAATGAGGAATGGCATTTTTTACTTTTTGAGGTGCCTTATATAACTGACCTCCCTTATCATTTGGCGAAATAATAAAAACACCTAGGTCTTTTTCTTTTGCCAGGTTAACAGCACTAATATTTTCCTGATTGAAATAATAGTAATGAAGGTTTACAAATTCAAAATAATCCGTTTCAATAGCATCCTTAATAACATCCACACTGGCATGAGTACTGAAACCAACATGTTTTATCAAACCTTCCTCTTTCATTTTTAAGAGTTCTTCAACAGCACCATTTGTTTTACAGGCACTATTAAAAAGCTCACGATCATTAATACCATGCCATCCATAAAAGTCAAAATAGTCAGTTTTTAAGGTTTTTAATTGCTCTTCAACCCTTCTCCGCATATCATCAGCCGTATGCTCTCGTCCCTTGGTCATTAAAAAATATGAAGATCTATCCAGCTTTAATTCATCATTAAGTGTTCTTCCAAATGCAGTTTCACTCTTCATGTATCCATGAGCCGTTTCAAAATGATTAATCCCATTTTTCAATGCCAGATCGACCAATTGATTACAATGATCCTGAGTATCCTTTTCAACAACTTCTCTTGGCTGATTCCACACATGCTTAAAGCGCATCCCTCCTAAAGTAATTACACTTATCTTCTTTTCAGTCTTTCCAAATCTTCTATATTGCATTGCTCGCTATTTTAAAAAACAAAAAGCCAAAAGTATAAAAACTAATGGCTTTATAAACCGGGTTATTATTAAAACACCCAATATATCTTTTTGTTGAACTGTATTATCTAATACTTTTCACACCTGCTTTTTCAGGAGGAGTAAGATCGAATAACAATCCAATTTTAATTCCCATGCTTGATAAATTTACCTTATCACTATAATACATACTTCCATTATAAACCGAAGGATCCTCCATAAAAGCAACATCTTTGTTTACATCTAAAACACTACCAAATCCTGTCTGATAGTATAGTGTAGCTGTCAGATTAAGTCTTTTAGCTAAATAATACTCTGCACCTACTTGCAAAGTCCAGCCAAATGATGGTTTCAAATCATAATCAGGCATATCACCTGATAAAGAACGACTATAAAAACCATACTCAGGTATATCATCAATAGTCATATTCCATTCTGAGTAATAACCTGAAGTTGCTATATCTCCGGAAACAAACTCACTTTTTAAGCCTCCAGGAAGTATAAAAACAGGTCCGGTTGTTCCTGTCAAAAGAATATCAGCACTTACCCATCTTTGATATTTAAATAAGATAGGAATTTCAATAGTAGTCATTCTGTATTTTTCCTTGACACCAGAAAAATTTGCACTTAAAATATAACTATCTCCATCCATATCCACTCTTGAAGATCCAGATTCATAATTATAATCGATAGTTGCATCGGCACCATAGGTCATCATGGCAAAACCTGCACCTACAAACATATCTTCATTTAATTCATAAAAAGCATTGGCTCCAATAGTAATACCTGTTGTGCCGCTAACTGTAGCTATATCTGAATCAAAATTTAGCTTTTGAACACCGAAACCTAATGATGGTTGAATTCTGATTTGGGCTTTTAATGATGTCACAGCAACCATCATTAATAACAAGACTATTATATTATAGATTTTCACGTTTTTTTCTTTATTTATTAATAATAATGGAGTATCAATTATTTAACAATAATCTTTTTAACAGATACTACTTCTCCTTCTGTTTTAATAATATAAATTCCCGGCTCGTTGATCTGCAATTGGTTAAATGCATTCACATCTGATAATTGCTTAACTAATTTACCGGTAATGGAATATATACTCATTGTACTATTCTTTAATGAACTATCCTCAATATCATTAAACTCTACTGTAAAAGTAGCTCCTTTTAAGGCTGGAGAAGGATATACATCCATAGTAGCAGCAACTGCTCCACCTGTCCAAACTTCACTATTAAATCTTTGATCCAACATACAATAATACTCTCCCGACAAACCATCTGAAGCATAATAGTACTGATTTGTTGCTCCTGAGATGGCTGCTCCATTACGATACCATTGATAAGAATTCGCAGTAAATACATTCTTAATATTGTTCACCAACAGCATATTCGTTCCTTTTTGAATAACTTCAACAGCAATAATAATAACTACAGACACATCTGAGGCAGCTTCATAATTAGTTCCCCCTGCATCACTTGCTGTTATTGTTACTTCACCAAAGGAGTTAACCATAAGTGTATTTCCTGATACGCTCACAATACTCTCATCTGAACTTGAAAAAGAAACAGCTAATCCTGATGTAGAACTTGCACTTAAAATAATTTGATCAGTTTCACTTAAGTAATAACTAGTCACATCTAAAGTAAAATCAATTGTATTTGCAGCCTTATTGATTGTAAATACTCCAGGAGTAAAGCTTATATTATAATTTGACGACAAGGATAATGTACCCTGATTGATACTATATGTTCCTGCATTCTCACCAGTCTCTCTTTCCAAAGTACCTGTAAAATTATCGGAACCAACCAAAGATCCTGAAGTAACTATATATGTAAGAACCGGATCCGTATCATTATAATTCTTACTATTATCATCTGCAGCAATTACTATTTCAACAGCTGTGATATCAGCTGATAATGAAGGAAGAGTAAGCGAATAATTAGACTGATCAACTCCTGAGGTACTAAGACCTGAAACCGATACATCTTTTGCGGTTCCAACATTAGCATCTGCAAAAGCCGCTAACAAAGATGCTGTATTTAAAGAAACATCGTCTCCAGAAACAATTCCATTTAAAATAGCGGTACCACTTATTGTTGCACTTGAAGTACCATCATATTGCTTATCTTGTATTGACAAGCCAGTAATGGTAAGTTCTTTAGCTGTTATATCTGCAACATCAGCATCAGGTTGCGATAGCGAATAATTTGGAGAATCAGCTCCCATAATAAAGTATCCACTGAAAGTAACTGTTTTTCCTGTTCCAACATCCTTAGTATCGAAACTTGCTGAAACGGAAGCAATATTTAAAGTGACATCATCACCAGAAATAACACCACTAACAACTGCAGTTCCTTCAATTGTGGCAGTTATTGTTCCATCATAAACTTTATCTGCAGCAGTAACTCCTCCAACAGTAACAGATAATGGAGATATTGTTGCCTTAGAATCTGCAGGCTGAGACAATGTATAATTATCGGCATCTACACCTGAAAGGGCAAAACCTGAAAAAGTAACTGTTTTATCTACTCCTACAGTTTTAGAATCAAATTCTCCAACACCAGAGCTTACATCCACTGTAACATCATCACCACCTACAGCACCTAAAACTTCTGGTGTTCCTGTATAGGTAGCAGCAGTAGTTCCATCATAATCCTTATCTTCTGCAGTCAGTACCGACACAGATACTGGTTTTGGAGTAATGGTTGCCAAAGCCCCTGTCATTGATAATGTATAATTACCCGCATCAACACCCGACAGAGTATATCCTGAAAATACTACATTCTTATCAACTCCGGCACTCTTATCTTCAAACGCAGCAGTAATACCTGTTGAGTTTAAGGTAACATCATCAGTTCCAACAATTCCATCCAAAATAGCAGTGCCTGAAAATGTTACATCAGTAGTTCCATCATAAACTTTATCATCAGCAACAAGCCCTGACATAGTAAGCTCTTTAGCTGTTATAGTTACATATATACTATCATAAATTTCAGCATAAGTAACATTATCTTCAGGAGTAAAAACCACCCTGTATTTTTTAGCCTCTCCATTCTGATATTGTGGAACAGTTGAAGCATCAGTAAATGAATATGCTCCCGGAACATCTGAATTCGTTCTTAAATCCAAAGCACTTCCATCTTCAAGCAATATTTCACCTAATGTTAATCCATATTCCATAGTAAATGGAGCAGGTAATGTTAACTCAACAAAAGCAGGTTCATATGCACCTATATCAATCTTATGATTAAACAAACGATACTCTTTTGCCAAATCGGTAAACTTATCAATATTTTTAGTTTTAGATCCGTCACCATCCAAATCAACACTTACCAAGGCCTCATAAAAACCATTGTTATCACCTTGTTCCATAAGATCAGAATCGTAAGTAATATTCCAGTTTGCTGTAGCGATTTCTGTATCGTAAGTTGTGTTTCCATTAGTATTACCTACAAAAGTTGTTGGACTCATAAAATAAGGATATAAAACACCAACTTCACTTCCTTCATTACTTGATGAAATTAATATTCCATTAGTACCTACAACATCACTATCAAAAGCACAGTTTATCGCTTCACCACCTGATGACAACTTTAAATTAGCGGATGTTCCTGAAGTAGTATTCTTCCAAAACACCGTATTATAAAAAGTAGTTTCCGGATCACCAAATGCTCCACCTCCAATTGCATTCGCAGCTGTTGTCTTATTATTTGCAACGACGCAATTGGTAAAATAACTAGCCATACTATAAATACCACCTGAATACGCAGATGCTTCATTATTGAAAACAACAGAGTTAATATAGGTACTTGATACACCATAAATACCTCCACCGTTTCCATTTGTTCCTTCAGTTTTATTATCAGCTACCCAACAATCTATGATATGTGAATTATTATTATACATACCACCACCAAATCCTTTGAAATTACTTTCAGGATTTGCACTACAACCATATATAAAACATGAATCAATTACAGATGTAGTTGAGAAAACACCTCCTCCTGAAGCTAAACCTGATGCTTCCGGAGATACTAATCCGCAATTATTAACTAAGGTTCCTTTCATCTCAGAGGCATTTAGATAAACACCACCTCCATAAACACCTTTTCCTGTTAGGGTACATCCATCAACAAAACATCCATCAACATTTGCGTTTACAGCACAAATACCGCCACCATAACTATCAATAGCAGAATTACTTTCACATTCCTGAACAATACTTCCTGTGATTGAACCACCTCCAATAATAACACCTGATGTAAAAGTAAAAGTACCTACTCCAGTTACTGTTGATTGTGTATCTGAATATCCTAAAGTTATTGTAAATCCATCTATAAGAGTACTAGCATCCACTCCATCTGGTATTATAACTAAATGCTGAGTATTATTAGTTACATCTCCATCGTTTTGTATTTCTCCTGAAATTACGGAAGGACTTGAATATTCCCAGGCATCAATAACACCATTGCCATTCAAATCAAGCATTGGCCTTTCATCAATACTGGCTTCATCTGCAGTAAAACCTCCATATAGTTTTACACCCGATTTTAATGTAATAGATAATGACCTGTCTACATTTTCTGCAATATCCGGGGCAAGCGGATCGGCGTAATAGACTCCCTCTTTCACCCAGATTTCGTCATCAACAGAAGCTGCGTCTATAGCTGTTTGTATATTTGTATAAGCATTTGTCCAGGAACTACCGTCGGTTCCGTTTCCATCCGTTGCAACGTATATTGTTTTTGAATAGATTGAATTGAAAGGCAAAAACAATGCGGCAAACAAGATACCTTTAAAAAGATTCTCAATTTTCATTATTAGATCTAATATTATTTACAAACTAAAAGGTTCGTAATAATTATAATTATGGGTTTAAGAAAGAACACCTAAATTAATACGTAAAGTTTTGTTAACAGTTTCAATTAAATAACAAATAATTAGATAAGTAAAGATTTGGGATGCAATAATAAATCAATGAAAGAATCTATTTCTATTTGTATCATCAGGAATATAACACGACTTTACTTTCCCAAATAATCTTATTCTATATTTTGCAACCAAATCATAAACAAAATCAGAGAAAGCCAATGGTAAGAGCCTAAAATACTGAACAATAGACAATGGAAACCTCAAGTAAGTTACTACTTTAAAAACGGCAAGACTCTTTAAATAAACCTCATCATTGTTTATAAACACAACCGTATTCAGTCCCTTTAAATTACAGTTTAAATCAGACAACACATACTTTACATAATCGGAATCTAAAGACGAAAAATATAACTTCGGTTCTTTTTCATACTTCAATATAAGTCTTACAAAAAAGCTACATAAAGAACATTGTCCATCAAATAACACTATTGGCTGCTTTGCTTTCATACTTTAAAAACAATCACTTACATATTTAGTTTGCCATTTATGCCAATACACAACATCTGTCATTTATAATAATGTTCTATTTAGTAACTTTATTCATAAAAATAATTTACATCCACCTATTAGTGTAATTATTATATATAAGAACTTTGTATAAAGAACATAATATATGAATAACGATTTTGAATTAAACCAGATATACAAAAGAAAGAAAAGTGATCAGGATATTTTTGCAGAATTAATGGAATTCAAAGTTAAGGAAGTTCTACTTATTGCTAATTATTACGATGCATATTCTATAGTAAGAGAAGGAAGATTCTTTGATAAGATTTATGGAGAATTTTTACAACTCAATTTATATACCGCTCCACGTATCACTTCTGCTTCAAATATTAAAGAAGCAAAAGAGTTGATGAAGAAAAGACATTTTGATCTGGTAATCTTAATGGCCGGATTAGATAAAAAAACACCTATCAAATACAGTAAGGCAATTAAAAAGATGATGCCGGACATGCCTTTACTGGTGATGGTAAACAACAACAGCGACCTGAAGTTTTTTGATGAATCAGGTCCAAACACCGAATACATAGACAGAGTGTTTGTATGGAATGGGGACTCAAAGGTATTCCTGGCCATGATCAAACATGTTGAAGATACCAGAAACGCAGCTAATGACACCAAGATTGGTGATGTAAGAGTGATTCTTTTAGTGGAAGATTCTCAAAAATACTATACCCGATATCTACCCTTACTTTATTCAATAATTATGAAGCAAACACAGGCTATACTTGCCGAAGAAGGTCATGAACAGCTTCATAAGATCATGAAAATGAGGGCTCGTCCTAAAATACTATTAGCCAGCAATTATGAAGATGCGGTAAATATTATCAATCAATTTAAAGACTATCTAATATGTGTTATTTCTGATATGAAATACATGCGCAATGGTGAAGTAGATGACAATGCCGGTGTTGAACTCATAAAGTATGTAAAGTCAACTATGAGCATTCCTACATTGATACAATCTTCAGATCCATTAAATGCTGAAAAGGCAAAAGAAGTCAATGCTGATTTTATTGATAAAAACTCCGAAACATTATCACAGGATATCTATGATTTCATCCATCAGAAACTAGGATTTGGAGACTTTATATTTAAGAACTCACGAGGCAGACAAATAGCTACAGCCCATAACCTGAAAGAATTCTACAAATGCATTAAAGAAATAGAAGCGGAATCTCTTCTTTATCATGGAAAAAGAAATGGTATTAGTACCTGGCTAATGGCAAGAGGAGAGATTAACATGGCAAAGAAACTTCGCCCTTATGACATTAAAGACTTTGAAAGCTCAAACAAACTCAGAAATGCCATATTAGACATATTTGAAGAAGTTAAACTCGAAAGCATAAAAGGAAAGGTTGTTCGTTTTGATAGCACATTAATTAACAGCAACAGATATATTACCAGAATTGGCGAAGGTAGCTTTGGTGGTAAAGGAAGAGGATTGGCTTTTTTAAGTCACTTTGTTGAGAATGTTGATTTTGAAAAGATCCTACCCAACATAAACATTCGCATACCAGCAACAGCCATTATCGGTGCAGACGAGTTTTCAAACTTTATTCAGCGTAACGACCTGTACAATAAAATATACCTGGAAAAACAGTTTGATAAAGTCAGAGAGTTATTTACAGAAGCCTCATTTTCGGAAAAGCTAAAACATAAGCTAAGACAATACATTGAGGTTATAAAAGAACCTTTAGCGGTAAGATCATCCGGATTGTTTGAGGATTCACTTCTTCAGCCATTTGCAGGAGTATATTCTACTTATATGCTTCCTAACAATCATCCTGATGATGAAGTCAGATACCAACAGCTGGCAACTGCCATCAAAATGGTTTATGCTTCTATGTATTCAAGTTCTGCCAGAGCATACTTTGAGGCTGTAAACTACAAAATTGAAGAGGAGAAGATGGCTGTAATCATTCAAAAAATGGTTGGAGACAGGGCTCACAATCGTTTCTATCCTCACATTAGTGGTATTGCACAAAGCTACAATTACTATCCTTTCGCGTATATGAAACCTGAAGATGGTTTTGCAGTCATCGGAATAGGATTGGGTAAATATGTGGTTGGAGGAGAAAAAGCATGGCGCTTTTGCCCTAAATATCCAAATCTGGAATTAAACTCCATACAGGATCAGCTAAAAGATTCTCAAACACACTTTTATGCCTTGAGTTTAAAGAATGAGGATTTTGACATTAAGAATTATAACGAAGATTCCTTTATTCAAAAACTATCTATTAAAGAAGCTGAAGAAGACGGAAACCTCAAACTCTGTGCATCAGTTTACGATTACAGTTACGATCGTATAGTTTTTAATTTAAGCAACAAAGGGCCACGCATAATCAACTTTACCAACATCCTTAAATACGAATATTTCCCGTTGGCTAAAAGTCTTGAATTACTTTTAAAGTATTTCAAACAGGCTATGGGAGCGCCGGTTGAAATTGAGTTTGCAGTAGACTTAAATAACGATAAGAATGATTTACCTACACTATACCTTCTTCAAATTAAACCTTTAATCAGACTTGAAACTCATGTTAAGATTGACTTCAATACAGTTGATGAATCAAAAATATTACTGGCATCTGAGAAGGGAATGGGTAATGGCAAAATAGACTATATCAAAGATGTGATTTTCATGAAGTCGGATAAGTTCAGCAGAACAAAAACTGATGAAATGGCTAAAGAAATAGCAGCTCTGAACAAAAAGATGGAAAAAGAAGAAAAAGAGTACTTACTTATTGGTCCCGGGCGTTGGGGAACGAGAGATAAGTTCACTGGAATACCAGTTCTTTGGTCACAGATATCTTATGCAAAAGTAATAGTTGAAATGGGATTGGAGGACTTTCCGTTAGATGCTTCTTTAGGTTCACATTTCTTTCATAATGTTACATCCATGAATGTTGGATACTTTTCGGTTCATCATATAAAAAAACAAGAATACGTTGACTTTGAAATTCTGCAAAAACAAAAGGTTGTTGACGAAACTCATTACTTCACACATGTTGAGTTTGAAAATCCATTAAATATTTTAATGGATGGTAAACATCAAAAAGCTATTGTAGAGTGGAAATAAAACATCTGTTAAAATAGAAGCTGTTACGTACCAGCTTCGAACTGTAGTCGAGACTGGTTCGTTCCAAATCCATATTAAGCTTATACAAAACTAATATCAAAGTCAGACCAAACTCACTAATTAGTGAGTTTGGTCTGACTTTGATATGTCGAGCATATGACGTTAATATGAATTTATATCATCCACATTACCTGATTGCCCCAATGCAAACACTTCATTGAATCCAAAAAAAGATTGTCATTTTACAGAATAGATTTTCTCATAGTAAAATGTTTGGCATAGCGTCACGCCATGTCGCTTTAAACAGGCTTCCAGCCTAATTACAGCACCGAATTACGGCCTAATAACAAAACAATATCTTTTATTAAGATGAAAGAAAAGCTACTATCGGCCAGAGGCCGGGTAAAAACAACGAAGCGAGACGCTTCGTTGAACTGCAAATTATAGCAGAAATATAAGAGCACAAACATAAAAAAGCCGCCAATTAAAAAATTAGCGGCTACACATAATTATTATATAGTATCTATTTAATAAACTGCTTCAGCAATTTTTCTTACGCTTTGAGTTGCCATCATGGTATAAAAGTGAATAATTGGCACACCGTTCTTTTTTAAATCAAGTGCTTGTTGAGTACACCATTCTATACCAACTTGTTTAACCTCATCATTATTTTTACACTTACGAAGCTCTTTAGCAAAATCCTCAGGAATTTCACAACTAAATATTTTGGGCAAAACAGTAAGTTGATTAGCTACAGTAACAGGTTTAATACCCGGAATAATCGGAACCGTAATCCCTATAGCCCTGCACTTATCAACAAAATCATAATACTTTTGATTATCGAAAAACATCTGTGTCATGATATATTCTGCTCCGGCATCTACCTTCGCTTTCAGGTATGATAAATCAGAATCCATATTAGGAGCTTCTTCATGCTTTTCCGGATAACCGGCTACACCATATGAAAAAGGTGTAGCGAAAGGCTCCATGCTTGTTCCATCAAGAAACTTTCCTTTATTAAGATCATTCACTTGTTCTGCCAACTCAATAGCATACTGATTACAAATATCCTCACGAAGTGGATACTTATCTTTATGTGCATCATCTCCTCTTAAAATCAGGATATCGTGAATACCCAGAAAATTAAGATCGATTAATGCATATTCTGTTTCACTACGTGTAAATCCTCTTGAAATAATATGAGGTATTACTTTAATACCATATTTATTTTGAATAGATGCAGCTACAGCAACTGTTCCTGGTCGTTTACGAACTACTTTTTTCTCTATAAAACCCTTTGCATTGGTTTCAAAAGCAAACTCCTCCCTGTGAGAAGTAATATTTATAAACTGAGGATTAAACTCCTTTAAAATATCAATAGTATGAAATACTTTATCAATACTATTCCCTTTTAAAGGAGGCAATAACTCAAAAGAAAACTTTGTTTCCTTGTCCTTTAAGACTAACTCTGCGGCTGTCATTTTATATACTAAAATTTCAGAAGTTCTACTTATATGCTAAATTCACAGGAATCCATTTTTCCATTTCCTCAACAGAAATACCCTTACGTTTAGCAAGTTCTTCGACCTGATCTTTACCAATTTTTCCAACACCAAAATACATGGCTTTCGGATGCCCGAAGTAAACACCACTTACTGAAGCATTTGGATACATACTAAAATGCTCTGTTAAAGTAATTCCAGCATTCTTTTCAACTTCCATCAAGTCAAACAACTGACGTTTTTCACTATGATCCGGACAAGCCGGATAACCTAATGCTGGACGAATACCTCTGTATCGTTCACGAATAAAATTCTCTGTATTAAACTCTTCATCAGGAGCATATCCCCAAAATTCTCTACGAACTCTAAAATGCAGTAATTCAGCAAAAGCTTCAGCCAAACGGTCAGCCAATGCTTTTAAAAGAATAGCAGAATAATCATCATGATCATCTTCAAAAGCCTTAATCCATTTCTCAATTCCAACACCAGCAGTAACAGCAAATCCACCAATATAGTCATTCACACCACTTTCAACAGGAGCAACAAAGTCAGCCAATGAATGAAATACCTCTTTTCCTGGTTTATCCTGTTGTTCTCTAATCTGATGAAATCTTGTTTTTTCAACAGTTCTTGTTTCGTCTGTATAAACAATCACATCATCACCCTCACTATTAGCCGGGAAGAATCCAAATACAGCCTTAGCTGTAACCATTTTATCCCTTTCAATATTGGTAAGCATGGTCTGCGAATCGCGCCATAATTTCAAGGCCTCTTCTGCTTTCTCTCTTGCTTGCTCAGACTTATAACCATCCAACCATTTTGCTTCTTCCTCTTTGGTAACTACATTTTCAATACCATCGTAATTACCAGTAAGGTTCCATGCCTGGAAGAAGAAAGTCCAGTCAATAAACTTTCTTATCTCACTTATAGAATAATCGTCAAAAGTTTTCACGCCCAACATTGTTGGAGTATAAACCTCGCCACTATTCCAGTCTATTTTAAACTTATTCTCTCTGGCCTCTTCTATTGATTTAAGAACCAAGGCCTTTTTATTTGCATTTCTTTCTCTTAATTCAGCATATTCCTCTTTCACTTTCTTAGCAAACTCTTCTTTTGCTGTTTGTGAAAGTAAAGCACTAACTACCTGAGCACTTTTTGAAGCATCCTTAACATGAACTACAGGAAAATCATATTCCGGCTCAATTTTTACTGCTGTATGCACTTTAGATGTTGTTGCACCACCAACCATTAACGGTAAATTAAAACCGTTACGCTTCATTTCTTTAGCAACATTCACCATTTCTTCCAATGATGGAGTAATCAATCCACTAAGACCGATAATATCAACATCATGCTCAACAGCTTTCTTTAAGATTTCTTCAGTTGGAACCATAACACCAAGGTCGATCACCTCATAGTTATTACATCCTAAAATAACTCCAACAATATTTTTCCCGATATCATGAACATCACCTTTAACAGTTGCCATCAGGATTCTACCATTACTTTTGGCTCCACCTGTAGCTTCCTTTTCTTTTTCGATGATAGGTTGAAGGATAGCAACCGCTTTTTTCATTACCCTGGCAGTTTTTACTACCTGAGGCAAAAACATTTTTCCGCTACCAAACAAGTCTCCAACCACATTCATTCCATCCATCAATGGCTTTTCAATAATTTCTAATGCAGTAGGATATTTCTCCAATGCCTCGGCAAGATCAACATCTAAATAATCATTGATCCCTTTAACCAAACAATAAGTTAAACGTTCTTCAAGATTACCTTCACGCCATGCCGCCTGCTTTTGATCGCCTTCTTCCTGTTGTGTATTTTTAATAGTTTCAGCATATTCCACCAATCTATCGGTAGCATCAGGTCGCTTATTAAAAACAACATCCTCTACATACCCCAACAATTCTTTTGGTATATCATCGTAAATCTGCAACATAGCAGGATTAACGATTCCCATGTCCAAACCTTCCTGAATAGCATAGTATAGGAAAACAGAATGAATAGCCTCACGCACTACATTATTACCTCTGAATGAGAATGATAAATTACTTATACCACCACTAATATGAGCATGCGGTAAATTTTCCTTAATCCACTTACAGGCTTTAATAAAATCTACAGCATAATTATTATGCTCTTCAATTCCGGTTGCAATTGCAAGTACGTTTGGATCGAATATAATATCCTGAGGAGGGAAGTTTATTTTTTCAGTAAGTAATTTATAAGCTCTTCCACAAATCTCTTTTCTTCTTTCAAAATTATCTGCCTGTCCTTTTTCATCAAAGGCCATTACTACAACAGCAGCTCCATACTTCTTAATAGTACGGGCATGTTCAAGGAATACCTCTTCACCTTCCTTTAAACTAATACTGTTAACCACAGATTTACCCTGAAGACACTTCAACCCGGCTTCAATCACCTCAAATTTAGAGGAGTCAACCATTACCGGTACTTTTGAAACATCAGGATCTGACATTAACATATTTAAGAATGTTACCATCTCTTCTTTTGCTTCAAGCATGGCATCATCCATATTTACGTCAACGATTTGAGCTCCGTTTTCAACCTGATGACGGGCAATATCAACAGCCTCTTCGTATTTCTTCTCTTTAATCAAGCGAAGGAACTTACGTGATCCTGCTACATTACATCGTTCACCAATATTAATAAAGTTAGTATCCTTACGCATTTGTAAAGATTCCAAACCACTTAAATGCGTAATTGGTGGAATCTGTACTTTTTTATGTGCATTATATTTATCAGCTATTTTTGCCATAGCTGCAATATGTTCCGGAGTAGTTCCACAACATCCACCAATAATATTCACTTTACCATCTGCCAACCATTTACCTACAAGGTCTGACATTTGGTTTGGTGTTTGATCATATTCACCAAACTGGTTAGGTAAACCTGCATTTGGGTGAGTACTTATATAAAATGGCGCTTTTTGCGAAAGTTCAGTAACATATGGTTCCAACTCAGCTGCACCTAATGAACAGTTTAAGCCAATACTTAAAATATCCATATGAGAAACTGAATCGATGAAAGCTTCAAGTGTTTGACCGGATAGTGTTCTACCACTGGCATCAGTAATCGTACCCGAAACCATAACCGGCAGCTTCTTGCCCATTTCATCAAAGACCTCATCAATAGCCATCAATGCAGCTTTTGCATTTAGGGTATCAAATACAGTTTCGATCATCAATAAATCACTTCCACCTTTAATCAAAGCTTCAATCTGTTCTTTGTAAGCTACCTTTACATCATCAAAAGTTGCAGCTCTGAAGCCTGGATTATTCACATCCGGAGATAAGGACAGTGCTTTATTTAAAGGACCTATTGAACCACAAACAAAACGAGGTTTCTCTGGTGTTTTTAAAGTATATTCATCTGCAACTTCTCTTGCTATCTTAGCTGATTGATAATTAATATCCCAAACAGCTGCCTGCATATCATAATCAGCCTGAGAAATAGATGTTGCATTAAAGGTATTAGTCTCTATGATATCAGAGCCTGCCTCAAGGTATTTGGCATGAATCTCTTTAATAATCTGAGGTTGAGTAATTGATAAAATATCATTATTGCCCTTAATTGACATATGATAATCTTTAAACCTTTCACCCCTATAATCTTCTTCTTCCAGTTTATAGGTTTGAATCAAACTACCCATTGCTCCATCTAAAAGCAATATTCTTTCTTCGATTGCTTTATATAATTTTTTTGTTCTATCCATATGCGTTTACCAGATTATCACATGTGCTAAAATACTTCAGAATTAATTGAAGGTCAATATAGCCACATGATAAATGTCATTTATCCTTAAAAAAGAGCTGCAAAAATAACAAATATTACTGATTTATTAGCGTTTATAGGCTTAAAGTTAACATAAACCCAAGCTGAAGTAAGCCTATTTCATTTTTTATATATTTGTACCAAATATTTATATCATGTCACAAAATTATTTTGAACAATTATTTGAATCCTTTAATGATAAAAATATCCTGATAATAGGAGATGTTATGATCGATTCCTATTTATGGGGTGATGTTACACGAATATCTCCGGAGGCTCCGGTACCCATATTGAGTGGAGTTGGAAGAGAAAACAGACTAGGTGGAGCTGCTAACGTTGCATTAAATATTCAATCATTAGGCGCTAATCCTATTTTATGTTCTGTAATTGGTGACGATATAATGAGTAACGATTTTTTTAAACTTCTAAAAAAACAAAATCTTACTCAGGATGGAATCGTTAAATGTACTAACAGAATTACTACAGTTAAAACTAGAGTAATAAGTCAGAATCAGCATTTATTAAGAGTTGACGAAGAAATTTGTACACCTATTCCGGAAGATACAGAAACTAAAATGATGGCAAAATTAAATATGCTATTAGATACAAATAGAATAGATGCCATTATTTTTGAAGACTACGACAAAGGAGTCATCACTCCCTCTGTTATTGAAAAAGTAGTTTCTCTTGCTAAAAACAAAGGCATTCCAACCTTAGTTGATCCTAAGAAAAGAAACTTTAATGATTACAAAGGAGTAACTTTCTTTAAACCGAACTTTAAAGAATTCAATGAAGGATGCAAGCTGGAACTTAAGAAAGGACAACATGAAGATTTAATCATTGCCGCTAAAGAATTCCAAAAAAATCAGGACATTAATACACTGATGATTACTCTTTCTGAACATGGGGTATTTATCAACCAAAACTCTAATGAAGCATCTATTGTTCCGGCAGAAATAAGAAACATTGCAGATGTTTCTGGTGCAGGTGATACCGTAATTAGCGTAAGTGCCCTTTGTTTAATTGAGAATGTGGCACCTCATTTGCTAGCAAGAATCGCGAATATGGCGGGAGGCCTGGTTTGTGAGGAATCAGGAGTAGTTCCGGTAAAAAAAGAGTTATTGTTAAAAGAGTGTATTAAAAAAATTACAGACTAACGATATAGGTCAATAATTACAATCACTTTACAATTTGTTGAAACTTTTATATCGAGATTCATGTATGATGTTTTAATTAAAATTTTAACTTTGACAGTCGTTTTATGATTCATTATTTGCATCTTTATTAGATTAAACAATTCTTAAAACGCCAGTATATCAAGATTTTGTAGAATTTTATTATTGCAAAATATAAATAATTACCACTATATGGGAAAAATAATTGCATTAGCGAATCAAAAAGGAGGAGTTGGAAAAACTACTACAGCGATAAACTTAGCAGCTAGTTTAGCAGTACTTGAATATAAAGTTTTAGTAGTAGATGCAGACCCACAAGCCAATGCTACATCCGGATTAGGATTTGATTTAAAAGAAATTGAAGCCAGCATTTACGAATGCATTGTAGATGGAATTGAACCGTCATCGGCTTTACTGAAATCAGAAATTGAAGGTCTGGATATATTACCATCACATATTGATTTGGTTGGAGCAGAAATTGAAATGCTAAACCGTTCAAACAGAGAAAACGTTCTTAAAGACGTTCTAGCAAAGGTAAAAGATCAATATGATTTTGTTTTAATTGACTGTTCTCCATCATTGGGTTTAATTACAGTTAATTCACTTACTGCTGCCGACTCTGTGATTATTCCTGTACAATGTGAATATTTTGCACTTGAAGGACTTGGTAAATTATTAAATACCATTAAGATTATCCAAAGCAGACTAAATACAACTCTTGCTATCGAAGGTTTCTTATTAACGATGTACGATTCTCGTTTAAGACTATCTAATCAGGTGGTTGAAGAGGTTCAGCGTCACTTCCAGGATATGGTATTTGAAACTTTAATTACAAGAAATATCAAACTTAGTGAAGCACCAAGTTACGGTAAAGCTGTTGTTGAATACGATGCTACATCTAAAGGAGCAATCAATTATTTAAACTTAGCTCGCGAGCTTTTACAAAAAAACAACATGACTAAAATTGATAACAAAGATAAAATTATCAACTAGTTAAATACAATCAGTAGATTTAGATATTAAGTTTATAATATATAATATTAGAATATGATGCAGACCATTATTTATGGTCTGCCAATTTAGATTACGAATGGCAAAAAAGAATGCATTAGGGAGAGGACTGGGTGCTCTTATTGAAAGTGCCGATGAGGTAACGAAAGGAAAACCTCTTTCGGGAATGGATGAGATAGAAGTAAGTAAAATTGTTGCTAATCCATGGCAACCTCGTACCCGATTTGATGAAGAAAAACTAGAAGAACTAGCAGCTTCTATTAAAGAGATTGGTGTCATTCAGCCACTTACTGTAAGAAAAAACGGAAATCAATATCAACTTATTGCAGGAGAAAGACGTTTTAGAGCATCTAAAATTGTTGGACTTGAAAAAGTTCCTGCTTATGTTCGTACAGCGGATGATGAAACCATGCTTGAAATGGCATTGGTTGAAAACATTCAGCGTGAAGATTTAGACCCTATTGAAATTGCTATAAGTTATCAACGACTAATGGATGAGTGTAAACTCACTCAGGAAAGTATGTCGGAAAGAGTTGGTAAAAAAAGAGCTACAGTAACTAATTACCTGCGCTTACTTAAATTACCTGCAGAAATACAACTTGGTCTTCGTGACAAAAAGTTAGGCATGGGACATGCCAGAGCTATCATTGGAATTGAAGATGAGTTACTACAACTTAAAATTTATGAAGAAATCATTGAATTTGATTACTCCGTAAGAAAAGTTGAAGAAGTTGTAAGAGAACTTAACAGCGAAAAACCCACAAAACAACCTACTAAGAAGAAAAACGCTTTGCCAGAGGAGTATCAGAAACTTAGTGATCAAATCTCAACTGTATTTGACACTAAAATTCAGTTTTCCCGTGGAGATAATGGTAATGGTAAAATTGTGATCCCATTTGATTCGGATGAGGATCTTGAACGAATTATCAGTATTCTTGACAAGGCAAACCAAAAGTAAGATACTTCAACAATTTTGTTGTAATTACTTAGAAATCTAAATTTTGAACTTACAGACTACTTATAAAAAGTTACCAGGCAACCTGTTGTTAATGTTATTGACATTTTTGTATATAGGACAAAATATCAATGCTCAAGCAACAAACGACTCTACTATTGTAGAAAAGAAACCAGCTGAAGAGACTATAGTTATTAAACCACATTCGCCTCATAAGGCTAGTTTATATTCGGCTGTATTACCTGGTTTAGGTCAGGCTTACAATAAAAAATATTGGAAGATTCCAATATTATATGCCGGCTTTGCAGGCCTTGTTTACGCCATTGATTTCAATACCCGAAATTATAATATGTACAGAAGAGGCTATAGAGATTTTCTGATACAGGATCCAAACAACAGAAGTTATTTGGAAATAATTGAAGGTACTACAATTACAGCTGAGGATGTTGAAAACGATGGCCGTTATGCTGATTGGTTTGAAAATACACTGGAGAACGGTAAAGATTATTATGAAAGATGGCGGAACCTGAGTTATGTAGGTTTTGCTTTAGTATACATCATCAATATAATTGATGCTTCTGTTGATGCGCACTTTAAAACATTTGATGTGAGTGATGATTTAAGTATGAGGATTGAACCAATTGTAAATCCAGGCTTTGGAAATAACAGCATAGGATTACAATTAAAACTGGTGTTTTAAAAATTTATAAAATGTTACGAATAAAATTATTTGCAGCAGCTCTATTTCTATCTGCACTAAACCTATATAGTCAAAACGAGTTAAAAACAGACTCAACAATAGTTGTAAATGACTCCATAAGTAGTGATTCTATTAAATTAGACAACAACGTTGAAGATGGATTTTTTACTGAAAACCTTGATACAGTAAAGTCTGAGAACTCGGTAGATAAAAATGTTGAAACTACTCTTGAGTTTCCAAAGTTCATTACTGATTCATTATACATTCAAAGACTTCAAGGTATTGAGTCACCTTTGGAATTTCCATTTAATAGTAAGGTAAAGGCTTATATTGAACTTTATACTCAAAAGAGAAGAGAGCAGGTTCAGATTATGTTGGGACTGTCAGAATACTACTTCCCTATGTTTGAAGAAGCTCTTGATGCAGAAGACCTTCCTTTAGAACTTAAATATTTACCGATAATTGAATCAGCACTTAATCCAAGGGCATTTTCAAGAGCCGGAGCTTCAGGGTTATGGCAGTTTATGTATGGAACAGGTAAAATGTATGGATTAAAGGTTAACTCATATATTGATGACAGAAGAGATCCTGTAAAATCAACTCAGGCTGCGGTAAAATACCTAAAGACTTTGTATGCAAAATATCACGATTGGTATTTAGTTATTGCAGCATATAACTGTGGTCCCGGAAACGTAGATAAAGCTATTTATCGTTCTGGTGGCAAAAGAGATTTCTGGCAAATTTATTATCGTTTACCACGTGAAACCAGAGGATATGTACCAGCCTTTATTGCTGCGGCATACACAATGAACTATTACGAGGAGCACCTTATAACTCCAAAACCATCTGATATTTCTATGCAAACAGACACTATTATGATTTCTGATTTATTGCATTTCAATCAGGTTTCAAAGGTTACAGGTATTCCGGTTGAAAAATTACGTCAGTTAAATCCTCAGTACAGAAGAGATATTGTACCTGCACAAAAGAATTCATATGCATTAAGGATTCCGTCAGTATCATTAGAGTCATTTATTAATTATGAAGATTCTATCTTTTCTTGCGACAGAGAAAAATACTTTGCTTCAAACAGATTAGTGGTAAATCCATCTGATAGCTATTCTGCACCTTCTGTTCCTAAAAACAAAGCTAAGGTTTATTATACAGTGAAATCAGGTGATGCTGTAGGATTAATTGCAGACTGGTACGATGTTTATACAAATGATTTAAGATATTGGAATAACATACATAGAAATGTGATTCGTGTAGGCCAAAAATTAGTCATTTATGTTCCTAAAGATAAAGTTGATTATTACTCTAAGATTAACTCAATGAGTTATGCTGAAAAGCAAGCTAAAAATGGAAGAACTGTAGCTAAATCTTCGTCAAGCTCAAGTTCAAAAACAAGTACAACATCAACTGAAAGTGGTGACTACATATACTACACTGTACGAAGTGGTGACAACCTTTGGTCTATTGCAAAAAAATTCCCGGGAGTATCGAACAGTGATATAATGAAGCTAAACAGCTTAACTAGTTCATCAAAGATTAATCCTGGTCAACGATTAAAAATACGACCAAAAAGCTAATCGTGATATTTTTTAAAATATAGACTTTATATGATTAAGCCTCCAAAAATATTCTTGTATTATTTAATAATCATTTGTGTTTTTGCAGGCTTAAGTTTTTTAATTCCACAAGAAGGAGTTCAAATTGGAAGCCTTCCTTTTCATATAAAATGGTTCAAATTCTCTGAACTAATACCTTTAAAGAAAGACACTACTTTACAAGTTTCTGTTGTTATTCCAAGCAAGGATACTCTAACCGTAAAAGCAGACTCTTTAAACCTTGATTCAATAGTCCTCGATTCATTAATCATTAAAGATACTCTAACCATTCAGGAAGAGACTAATGATAATCCGACCATTGAATTCAATGAAGATTTTAAACCTCTACTTTATCAGTTTTATAACAAGATAACAAGTGCTGCTGATTCTAATTATATTGTTAGAATTTTGCATATGGGTGACTCACAAATAGAAGGAGACAGAATTACCAAATACCTACGCGAATCATTTCAAGAACAATTTAAAGGTTCGGGGCCAGGTTTAATTCCTGTTTATGATCCTCAAAAACAATTTCCATCAGTATGGATAACCAACAAAGGAAAGTGGAGTGAACATACTGTTTATCATTATCCAAGACTAATAAACAAAAACCAATATGGTATTATTGGTCGTGTTGCAAAAATTGATTCTGCAGGTATATCCTCTTTAAAGATAAGCCAATCGAGCATGGCTCTTCCTAAAGCCAGTAGATTTTACAAGTCAAGATTATTTTTAAAGGAAATAAGATCACCATTACTAATTACAGCCTTTTGGGAAGGAGAGCAAATAAGTAAAGATTCTTTGTTGGAAGATGAAGGTTTAACTGAAATAAACTGGACCTTTAAACAAGAGCCTCAACAATTTACTATTGATTTTAAATCCGACAATAGTCCAATCTTTCTAGGACTTAGTTTAGACAGCCTTTCAGGTGTAGCAGTAGACAATATTTCTATGCGAGGTCAGTCTACACCCCGACTGGACAAGACTAATAAGGATTTATACAAATCGATGGCCAGCTATATGAATATTGGTATGGTTATCTTACAGTACGGAACCAACATGGTTCCAACAATAACCAGTAATTATGAATTCTACAGCCGAACATTATACAAGCAATTCCTAATATTAAAAGAAACAATGCCTGATGTGCCTGTTTTAGTTGTAGGCGTGGGAGATGTTGCATATCAAAAAGACGGGCAGGTAAAATCATACGATCACATTCAAAAAATTACTGACGCCCAAAAAAAGGCTGCACTTAAGGCTGGCTTTGCATTCTTCGACCTATACAAAACAATGGGTGGAGAAGGCTCTATGATTGATTGGGTTAATCATAATCCAAGAATGGCTATGTTAGATTATACCCATTTCAATAAAGTTGGAGGCGAAAAAGTAGCCAACTGGATTTACCAAGCTATACTTAATGATTATAATAAATGGAAGAAAAGCACTAATTTTAGCCTCGTCAATTCACACAAAGAATAAAATTGGAACAATTACTACATTTAATAAAATATAATCCGAATAGTGATTTTGTATTTACACACTATTTATTCTGGATATTTTTTGGATTTGTTCTACTCGGCAATGCTATTCTTTATAGAAACCGAATTTTAAGAAACAGTTTCTTATTTATAGCCAGCTTATTCTTTTATTACAAAGCAGGTGGTTATTACTTTTCATTGTTACTATTCTCTACAATTGTTGATTATAGCATTGGATTATTAATAGGACACTCTGACAAAAAATCAATTAAAAGAGCATTACTCTTTATTAGCCTATTTATCAACTTAGGTATGTTAGGCTATTTTAAGTATAGTTATTTTTTCGCTGATGTAATCTCAAACATTACAAATCAAAACGTAGGTGTAATCAATTACGTATCCATCATTACAAATAAAGTATTTAGTACTAATTACAGTATCGATAGCATAGTACTTCCGGTTGGTATTTCTTTCTTTACATTTCAAACCATATCCTACTCTATCGATGTTTATCGAGGTAGAATTGAACCAGTTAAAAATATAATTGATTTTGGATTTTACGTATCCTTCTTCCCGCAGCTTGTTGCAGGACCTATTGTAAGAGCCTGGGAATTTATTCCGCAACTTAAAAGAAAATATTGCTTATCTGAAAAATGGTTTTGGAGTGCTGTCTGGCTAATAGTTGGCGGTTTATTTAAAAAGATTGTTATTTCTGATTATTTGTCTGTCAATTTTGTAGATAGGGTTTTTGATGCTCCAATGATGTACAGTGGCATTGAGCTATTATTTGGAGCCTATGCTTATGCTATGCAAATTTATTGTGACTTCTCAGGATATACTGATATTGCAATTGGCGTTGCTCTGATTTTAGGATTCAGGCTTCCTGAAAACTTTAACCGACCTTATATGGCAACATCTGTTACTTCATTTTGGCGCAGATGGCATATTTCACTTTCATCATGGCTAAGAGATTATTTATATATTCCATTAGGAGGAAACAGACGAGGAAAATTCCGTCAAGGAATCAATTTACTCATCACAATGCTATTGGGTGGATTATGGCATGGAGCAGGATGGTTATTCATAATTTGGGGTGGATTGCATGGCTTTGCCCTGTTATTTGAAAAATATATTACCAATTTTTTTAAAGACCATAGAATTAGAATCCCAAAATTCATAGGATTCATATTAACCTTCCATTTCATTGTATTCACTTGGATTATATTCAGATCACCTGATCTGGAAACATTTTACATGTACATTAGAAGAATTAAAGACGCATTTTTTATATATCAAAATCAGGAAATGCTTAATTCATATATAAATATTCTTGGATTACTTATATTTGGATACGTTATCCATTGGATTCCTATTGAACTTAAAAGATTAATTAAAATAAATTTGATTAAGACACATTTGTTCATTAAATTGCTCTTGTTCATCGCCTTTTGTATAATCATTTATCAGTTTAGTTTGTTCGATGCAAAACCTTTTATTTATTTTAGGTTTTAAGAGGATTTGCACATAAAATAATTAGTTACTATATGCAAAAGGTTCTATTATATATTATCCTTATTATATCTGTTACACCTGCAATTTTGAATGCTCAGCATCATTATTTCAGGCAATATTCCTTAGAGGAAGGCCTACCACAGTCTGAAGTTAATGACATTGTTGAAGATGAGTTTGGTTACTTATGGTTAGGCACTAATGGTGGCGGATTATGTAAATTCAATGGTACAGATTTCGAAATACTTACCAAAAAAGATGGTCTTCTCGAAAACCTGATTATTGGTTTATATAGCGATAACAATTACAACCTTTGGATCGCTAATCAGAAAGGAATTACCAAATACAATGGGAAGACCTATCAATACATTATAAAATCTGATACTGCTCTTTATCAGGATAGAGTTCAGTTTTTAGAAACAATTGATGGTTCTGTATGGATTGTAGCCAGAGAAGTATCCGGACAGAGAAAGCTATTAAGAGTATACGAAGATAAGGTTATTGACTATAGTGAAAAGTTCCCTGAATTATCTGATCAAAACAAAATCTTCTTTGTCTGCAAAGAAGGTGTACATTCATTATATGTTTCTACCTCTAACGGTTTATATTCTGTAAGCTCAAATGGAGTTAAAAAAATTGAATCCATAGGTAATATAGATATCTCAGAGAGAATGACCATCCCTATTATTCAGGATAAATATCGTAACATATGGGCGATAGAAATGGATAGGTCTCAACAAATGAAATTAAAAAGATATAATTTCAATGGCAACGTAGACGAAATTAAATGGCCCAGCAATATACAACTTCAAAGAATATTCAGAGTTTATGAAGACAGACAAGGAGCTATCTGGATATCTGTTGCCTCACAAGGCATTGTTAAGTTTAAGGACGATACCTACAAAATATACAACAAACAGAATGGTCTTAATGCAAAATTAATCACAAGCTTTTGTGAAGATAGAGAAGGCAACATGTGGTTAGGCTCAAGCGGTTCCGGAATACTTAAATATGGTGGAGATCGCTTTATATCATTTAATAAAGAAAGTGGTTTAAGTGGAGATATCATCAGATCAATTTTTGAAGATAGTAAAGGGAATTTCTATTTTGGTGATGATGGAAATTTAATTTCGAGATATGATGGGGAAAAAGTCTCAATACTAAAAACTGACAGCAAATGCATAATGGGACAAACCCGCAAAATGCTTGAGTTATCCAATGGCAATCTTTTAATTGGTACAACAGGAGGATTATTTGAATATGATGGAAACACAATTAAGGATGCTCCAACCAAATATGGAATTGATTGTCAGTCGCCTGTAACAGATATTTTAAATGACAAAGAAAGTATTTGGTTTGCGGTTTACGGTAATGGTTTACTAAAATATACCAAAGGAGAGAAAAAATGGTACACTCCAAAAAATTCCGAACTTACATCAACTTATGTAAACAACATCTTTAAAGATTCGCACAAACGAATGTGGATTTCAACTACCAAAGGAATATTTCTGTTGGAGAATGAGAAATTCACACATTTTTCAGACAAAGACATTTTAAATGCCTCATGGATATTACAGGCTGCAGAAGACAAAGTTGGCAATATCTGGTTTGCTACATTTACCGGTGGTTTAAATCAATTCGATGGTAATAAATTTAATTATTATAATACATCCAATGGAATCAAATCAGAAAACATATATTCTGTAATTGCAGATTCTGAAGGTAATATCTGGGCAGGAACACAAAACGGAGTAGATAAACTTACAATTGGTGCAGATGGTAGTGTTGTTGATATTCAAAACTTCGACAAAGATGATGGTTTTATAGGAATCGAAAATAACGGAGGATGTAACTTATTAGATAACGAAGGAAGAATTTGGTTTGGCACAATAAAAGGTGCTATGAGATATAATCCGGAGGAGGAAAATAAAAATTACATGGAACCTCCCGTTTATATTAAAGATATCCTTTTAAACTTTAAAAATCCAAACTGGAAATCTGAAGATCATTCATTTAGTTATGATTCAATATCATCATGGTTTGGAATTCCTGAAAATTTAGAACTGAATCATTTAAACAATCATATTGGATTTGTTTTTGATGCACTATGCTATACTGTTCCAGAAAAGATAAAGTATAAATGGAAACTAGAACCTATTGAAGAAGAATGGACTCCGGAGAATCACCTTAATAAAGCAATATATCCATCTTTAGCTCCCGGGAAATATACCTTTAGAGTAATTGCTTGTAATAATGATGGGGTTTGGAATAACGAAGGAGCTTCCTTCAGTTTTGAGATTGTTCCTGCCTGGTATCAGTATAACTGGATAAAAGCTATTGTGTTTCTATTAATAATTAGTTTAATATTTTTTATTGTTCGTCAGTTCTTCTTGAAAGAAAAATCGATAAAACTGGAATTAGAATCACGATTAGCATTAAAGAAGGTTGAAATTCAAAAACAACAGTTTGAAATTGAGAAAAGAAATAAGGAACTAAAAGAGCAGAAGTCTCAATTACAATTACAATCTGCGTCACTACAGGCTTCAAATAGTAACCTTGAGCGCTTAACAAAAATAGGTCAATTAATCACTGCCAATTTGTCGGTTGACAAGATTGGAGAGATACTATATGAATCGGTATCAAAAGTAATGAGTACAGACATATACAATATTGCAATATATAATAGCGAATCTAAATCTTTAGACTTTGTATATTCTATACTAAACAATGAACGCCAACCGTTTACAAGATACCTTTTAGAAGATAAAGAAAGACTTGCTATTTATTCCTTCTCCAATAACAAAGAGGTATTTATGAATAACTTTTATGATGACTATAAAAAGTATATTCAAGAGATCAGACCAGTACCAACAGGAGCAGAATCAGAATCAGTCATCTATATTCCTTTACGTACCTCAAAAAAAGTATTAGGTGTTATTTCTGTTCAAAGTTTAAAGAAAAATGCTTATACCCCATACCATTTAAACTTCATGCAAAATATTGCCAATTATGCTGCAATTGCAATCGGTAATGCACTAAAATACCAGAATCTGGTAAATGAGCAACAAAGTTTAAAAACTGAGCATGAAATAATTTTAGGGGAGAGAGATTTACTTAACACAGAAAAGCAATTACTTGAAGATGCTAATTATGAAATAAATCAATTACTCTCATTGTTTGCAAAAGAAATTCAACAACCATTAAACAAATCAATTGGTGAAATTTCCGAGTTCATTGATTTAGCAAACAACTGTACTACTGAACAGAGAAATTTCTTATCAAAAATATACAGTTCATTAAAACTTCAAAATGAAGTTGTTACTAAGGTATTAGAAGTACACAATATTGACCGTAATTTATATGAATATAAACCTTCGAAAATTCATATAAAAGAGGCAATTGAAAGCGTTATAAACATTCTATATACTGAAGCTGAGCAAAAAAATATTAATCTTACTATAAATGGAAAAGAAACAGAGGCATTCCTTGATCTAAATTTATTCCTTAGAATTATTGAAAACCTTGTTTCTAATGCAATTAAGTTTTCTCCGACTGGTAAATCGGTAAGAATAATCATCAGTGAGCTTAACCAACATTTAAGGATTGAGATACATGATGAAGGACCAGGTTTAACAGAGGAAGAGAAAAGTAAAATATTTGAGAAATACAGCTATTTTAGTAAAAGTAGTGAACAAGAAGCAAGCTCTTCTGGTTTAGGTCTATATATTGTAAATAAGTATTTATCGATTATGAATGGAACTATAAGATGTGAAAGTATTTATGGCTTGGGCGCAACATTTATTATTGAATTCCCTCTGACATAGTTACTTTAATTTCTTTATGGCAAAGTTTTTGATTTAGATTGAGATGTTTACAAAAAATTATTTAAAATGGGCTTATTAATTATTTTCTTAGGTTTTATGCTTGTGAGCTGGATGGTGAGCTCTACTTTAAAATCAAAATTTAAAGCATATTCAAAAATACCATTAAATTATGGCATGTCAGGTAGAGATGTTGCAGAAAAGATGCTGCGTGATAATGGCATTTATGATGTAAAAATAGTTTCTGTACCGGGACAACTAACAGATCATTATAATCCTTCAAACAAAACGGTAAATCTTAGTCCTGAAGTTTATAATGGTCAAAGCATAGCTTCTGCTGCAGTCGCAGCTCATGAATGTGGTCATGCAGTTCAGCATGCAGTTGGATATGCACCATTAGAAATGAGATCTGCTTTAGTACCAATACAAAACATCAGTTCAAAAGTTCTTAACGTAATTTTTATCGTTATGATGTTTGGAGGTTTTATGTTACCAAGTATATTACCTTATACACTAGGTTTACAGATCGTTATTGCATGTTATGCCATTTTTACACTATTTGCATTTATTACATTACCTGTAGAAATAAATGCGACTAAAAGAGCTCTTGCTTGGTTAAACAATAGCGGCGTAGCTACTGGCAGTATTCACGACAAAGCAACAGATGCTCTAAAATGGGCTGCATATACCTATGTTGTTGCAGCATTATCTGCCTTAGTTACATTACTTTATTATGTTATGATTTACTTAGGATCAAGAGATTAACTTTTTCACATAAAAACTTAATTAAGCCTCTTTTCTTTTATGGGAAGAGGTTTTTTGTTTTTAATCATAGAGCATAATTTATACTTCGTAATCTTTTACAGGTAAAATGGTTCATGAGGTAAAATTCCAGACATAAAAAAAGCTTCCCTTTGCATTAAACAAATGAGAAGCTAGTTATACTCTATCTGTAGATTATTTCTCTCCGTGAAATCCCTACTACTAGATAAGTACCTGATTATTGGATCCATAATTTAATTTACCTTGATTAATCAATGAAATTACATAATTCATCCCTTTAGTTTGGGAGATTCTTAGTCCTTTAAATATTTCGCCAATATAAACTGGTTGTTCTTCGTTTACAAAAGAGATGATCCTCTCTTCAATACCGATTTTACCTTTGTCTTTCTCTTTGCTCATGATAATTTGTTTTAAATGGTTAATAAAATATCTCTAAAATTTCTTTCTATAAAGCTATATTTAATAACGAAAAAAAGAAAGCATTTGTTCCTAATAAATTGTTAAGATTAAGTAAAATCGGATGTTTTTTGACAAAATCACTAAAAAAAACGACTAATTTTCATTTTTACCCTCCAAAAAATGGTTTTTTTTCAACTTTTGCGCCAAAAATTGGGTTTTTAATTGAATATCGTCAGTTATTGCATAAACAGAAATTGTTGCTCCCGAAATAGAATCAATATTTTTACCTACTTCCAATTCATTTTTAGAAGAGAATCCTATAAACTGCTTTAACCAACCTCTTGAAGAAACTTCCTGACCATGTGTTGCAGCATAATTAAACACTTTTACATCCTGAACTATTCCTGCTCCATTAAAGCAGATAAAATAGTCAAAATATTCTCGTAGACCATTAACCTCATGATCTATTGAACAACCTCCTACTCTACAACTTTTGACTCTACCTACATAAAGATATCCTACATTCTCAAGAGAAAAGTATTTACCTTCAAACATACTTTCTGAATTAAGAAGTGTCATCTCCTCTTTATTACCTTCATAACTCCATATACGTTGTAATTCTTTTGCTATGGATTTATGATTATAATTTATGTCTTGAGATTTAAGAATCCCACTCAAAAGAACAAATACAAAAAGAAATAGTTTTTTCATTGTAATATATATCATTAACACATTATCCTCTACCCTAACATTAGGATAGAGGTCTATCTAAAAACTTTAATAGCTTAACTAAGCATTAAAACATCAAACCAAACCCGGCATTAAATATCGTACTTGATTTATCATCTGATTTTTTCTTTACAAACTGCAAATCTGACTTAAATGCTACTTTTGGTGTTATCTTCCAGGTTAACCCTGATGTTAATATTGAAGCAGCATTTGAAGGACTTCTAACAACCCCTTGGTCAATTGTATTTTGAGTATCATAAGCCTCATATCGAACAAAAGGAATTAATTCATCTTTAATTTGATCACTTAATCGAAATAAATTATACCCAATTTCTGCATAATACCCAATCATCGATGACCCTAAAGTATTTAAAGATCCATTACTCCCTGTAAATTCATTATACTCCTTAGTATTACCCAACGAGTTATAATAAAACTGACCTTTCAGTTGCCATCCATTGTTTGCATACCTAAAATCAGCACCAAGCATTGCAATATTAACAACTGAAGAATCTGCAATAGATTCATCCACCTCATCATAAAGAACACTTTGTGATTTTCCGAAGTAACCAGATAGGCCAATATTGAGATTTCTTATTCCAAAATATTCTAATTTTAATGCAATATTTGGACTACTCATATATGACTCAGCACCTTTTTGACGCCCTTTTCTTAAACCATCTTTACCATTAAATTTTGCAGCACCATCATATCCGTTAAAACCATTCATTAAGTAGGCCTGATATCTAATATTAGCAGGAAGATATGTACCTGCAAGGCCAATACCTATTTCTCTCCAAGTGGTTGGTGCAATATACTTGTCAATATAAGGTCTTTCAACACCATTAAAGGTATTCGGTTCGTGATATTCATTTATAATCCCCATAGGAGCTAATAGCAAACCAGCTCTTAAATTTAATCCATTTGAGATTTTGTACTGCAAAAAGGCTTGTTCAATATAAACTTCACTAACATGTTCATATTCTATTTCAGAAATAAACTGAGTGCGTTCATTAAATTGATATCCCAATAACATCACAACTCTATGAACATCTAATGTTGCATTACTTGTTGAACTATTACCTAAAGGCTGATTATAATGTACCTCAGCATAACCACCAATAGTTAGATTGCCATCACTTTTCAATAACCTCTCTGCTGAATTATCATATACATTAAGATTATCCACATCCTGAGAAAACATATTAAAAGAAAAAGCAATCAATGACAATAATAAAAATATCCCCTTCATAATTATTTTTTTAATTCTACATTAACATCTAATGCAAAACTATTATGTAGAGATATTATTTAAAATGGCCACTTTTAGGTATTTCATTACAGAATAATAAACCTATTGAATTTACTCCTCAACAATTCTACACATAAGGCTCCATTAAAATACTTATAAAGCTGTATTACTGCATATTAATATTACCAATAGAATATATTCATAATGATATCCCATCCCTAAATATAGCTATTCAGGTTAACCTAAAACAAAAAAGCCCGGTATAATAATACCGGGCCTTCAACATCTTATATCTGATAAGTTTATAGACTCCAATAATTCAATTGAGTTATTTTATTTCTGAAAGCACCCTTTATATCTACAATTAAAGCATTTGGTTTAGTGATACTTTGAAAATATTCCTCATCAAGATTCATATATTCTTTATGGCTCACAGCTATAATTACAGCTTCATATTTCTCTGATATGCATGAAATTAATCCATAACCATATTCTTCCAGAAGTTCAGTTGTACTTGCATAAGGATCAACTACATCGACCTTTGCACTGAATGAGATTAATTCATTATAAACATCTGCAACTTTTGTGTTTCTTATATCACTAACATTCTCTTTAAAAGTAGTTCCCATAATTAAGATCCGGGCACCATTAATGTTATGACCAAGTTTAATCAACTTTTTAATAGTCGTTTCTGCAGCATAACTACCCATAGAGTCATTTATAACTCTTCCGCTATCAATTATTTTTGTATGATATCCAAGTGCATTAGCTTTGTAAGTTAAATAATATGGATCTACTCCAATACAATGCCCTCCTACAAGACCAGGAAAAAACTTTAAAAAGTTCCATTTTGTTCCTGCAGCTTCAAGGACCTCATAAGTATTAATATTAATTCGATTAAATATCAATGATAACTCATTCATTAATGCAATATTAACATCACGTTGGGTATTTTCAATAATCTTTGCCGCTTCAGCAACTTTAATAGAACTAGCCTTATAAATACCTGCCTTAATAATAGATGCGTAAACTTCACCAACAATATCTTTAGTCTCCTCATCACATCCAGATACTATCTTAAGAATTTTAGTTAATGTATGTTCTTTATCACCCATATTAGTTCTTTCTGGAGAGTAACCTACTTTAAAGTCGATACCAAACCTTAGACCAGATTCTTTCTCAAGAATCGGAACACAATCCTCTTCAGTACATCCAGGATAAACTGTTGATTCAAATACTACTACATCTCCTTTCTTTAACACCTTCCCAACAGTAGAAGATGCTTCTAACAGAGGTATAAGATCTGGTAAATTATGAGAATTAATTGGAGTTGGCACTGCCACAACATAAAATGTAGCTTCTTTTAAGTCTTCTATATCATTCGTAAAATCAATATCACATCCCTCAAATGCTGTAGAATCTAATTCACTACCAGGATCTATTGATTTTTTCAATAATTCAACTCGATCTGGTTTTATATCAAAACCAACAACCTTCATTTTGCGTGCAAATTCAAGGGCAATAGGTAAACCAACATAACCTAGTCCTATAACTGAGAGTTTTGTTTCTTTTGCTAAAAGATTATTTAACATGATAAGTAATATGCAAGTATATCGAAAAATTTCACCTCAAATTGGGTAATTTTCTTAAACCTTCTCTAAATTATTTGCCATATAGATTCAAAAGGGATATTCCTATTGCTTTTATTCCATATCATACTTCATAATATAATTAAAATACAAAAGTGATTTAAGTTTTATTTACGAAGAATTTCACGATAGGTATCTAATAACCTTTCTGAGATATAGGTAACATCAAGATATTTAACTTTTTCGCGACCGTTGGTTCTTTTACCAAACATTAAGGCTGTATCCACTGCCTGAGCAACAGCTTCAGGATTTGACTCTGTGATAAAACATCCATCAACACCCTTTGTAATATCTATAACATCACCAACATCTGTTGAAACAATAGGTAAGGAACAAGCCATAGCTTCTTTTACAACATTAGGTGAACCTTCCCATTTAGATGTTACAAGTAATACATCTGCGGCATAATAATAAAAAGGTACCTGATCTAATTCAACATTATTTACTACAGTTAACTCAACATCTTCAGTTTTTATATTTCCTAAGGCTTCACGAGCCAGATCAAAGTTTTTCTCTTTCTTTTTAGGATCTGAAACCCATAATATATGTGCTGATGAATTAAATCCGACTTGTCTTCTGGCTATCTCTCTGTCAATGGTATTAAACCTTGCGAAATCAATACCATTAGGAATTACCTTAGAATTCTTTATCTTAAGGTTATTGTACATTTTTTGTGATTTCACAATTGTAAAATCCCAAAAACTTTTAGCAAAAATTCTTGTTAAAAATGAGGTTGCCTTTTCTAACCTATAATCAGTCCCCATTAAAGAAACTACTAAGGGCTTACATCCGGCAAATGCGCAAGTAAAACCAGAATAGCCAAACTGAGCATGCACTAAATCAAAATTTCTTTCTTTGACAAATTTTCTAAGAGGTGCAATATGCTTGGCATAGGTCATGATTCCTTTACCTGGAATATCATAATATTCTACATGAACACCTATCTTTTCAAGTGATGTACCTTGGGTTGTAACTAAATGCTTACGAGCAAAAATACCTTGACTACTGTAGACAATTAAAACTTTGAGGTTGCTAAAATCCACTATGAAATAATATTTGATGTGTTGTAAATGTAAGTAATTTATTCTTACTCCTTACTATTACAAATAAAGTAAAACTTGAAACTAAAAAAAACACCTGCCGTAATAAAGTTGATAAATGATGCATTTTAAATTATTAATCAATCTTTTTATAAAAATGAATAAACCTTTACTTTATTTCATCTCACTATTCAGTATACTTAATATTATTTATACTCCACTTACATTTGCTCAGGATATTGCGGCAGAATCACATAGTACTTTCAATAACATAGATAGTATTAAAATTAATGCTGACTTTTGCATTGTAAGATTAACTAAAAGCAACAACAATTCCGTTGATATTGAAGCCGTTATTAAATCTGACCAGAACAAAGATCAGTACAAAATTATATCTGATGCATCAAATGGTTTACTTTCAATTGATATTCAAAAACCTTCGAGCTGGACATCACATTGGGGTGAAATAAGCCTAAAAATACCTGACAACCTAAAAATTCAGATAGAATCACAATCTGGAAAAGTTGAGGTTGAATCACTGCTTGTAAAAGATCTGGATATTCTATCTAAATCAGGTCACATAAAAATCACAGATACAAAAGGAAATATTAAAGGTGATTCTCCGGCAGGTGATTTTATTGTAAATCAATTTGAAGGCACCTTAGTTGCAAAATCAAAGACAGGAATGATGATCCTGAATAATGTAAATGGTAGTTTCAATCTGAATTCCAACAAAGGGAATTTTACAATCAACCAATTAAAGGGAGATCTAAAAACTGATGGTGGAGCAGGAAGCCAGGAATTGGAAAATATAGAAGGAAATATCTCATTAAAAGCAACTAGTGGAGATATTAAACTATCCTTAGCAAAAGGAAATATTACAACAAGAACATTTGAGGGCAATCAAAAGATATTCCAATCAGAAGGCGTATACAATGTACAAGCTTCTACAGGAGGGATAACCGGAACAAGAATTAAATTTACGGAATCATCTTCTTTTACTACAACAGAGGGTAATATTAAAGTACAAATGAATACAAAAACAGACTTGGCATTTGTTTTAAAATCAGAAAACTCATTCTTAAGGGCTATGGGTAAATCAAAGAAGAAGTCTTTAAAAGAAGGGAAAGGAAGTATTGTAATTACCGGTACAAGCACAACTGGTAGTCAGGCATATTATTAAAATACAAAGGAGAATAGAGATAATGGCTAACAACCATTATCTCTTTATAAGTTTAGTTATTTCCTAATATTAAAGGCAATCCATCCTTACCCGAACCAACAACTACAACTTTTGCATTCGGTGATTCTGCTAACTTCAATGTTGCATCAATACCTTTTTGTTTAATAATATTTGGTGTTAAACTGGCATTAATTATCTTATTATAGTTAGCAACACCTTCTGCTTCAATCTTTTTTCTTTCAGCTTCACTTCTTTCTTTATCTAACTTAAACTGGTATGCTAAAGCTTCTTGCTCTTGCTTCAATTTACTTTCAATGGCAGCTTTAATTTGAGCCGGTAATTGAATTGATCTGATCAATAAAGCACGTAATTCAATATTATTTTCTTTTAAAACCTGAGATGTTTCTTGTTTTATTAGATCCTCAACCTCTTTTCTTTTTGTAGAAAATAATTCTTCTGCAGTATAGCGCCCTGTAATACTTCTAACCACTGATCGAACTTCAGGAATTACCAATACATTGATATAATCTCTACCAAACTTCTGATGCAATTGTCCTATCTTATTATAAATAGGATTAAAACGGACTGTAATATCCATATTAATAGACATACTATTCTTATCTAATACATCCATGGTTTCTTCACGTGTTTGTTCCTTTACAACATAAGTAATCAACTGATTCCAAGGAGCAATTATCGCTAATCCTTCTGATTTAATATTATCCACATCCAAACCTATTGTATAAGGTTTAAATACTACCGCACGTTCTCCTGGCTGGATAATATGAAAAACACGACTACTGAATAAAAACAACAGGATCACTCCTAAAACTAATATTCCCAAGATAATAGGTGATACTTTACTTTTCATAATTTATAAATTGCGTTAAAATATAGTTTTGCAAACTAAGCATAAAGCTAGTAAATAATTTCAATTCATGTTTTTTAACCCACAATACTAATTCTGTCCAACATTTCAGAATATCTTTGTATAAGATTAAAATGATGTCGATATGTCTTCAACAAAAGGTTACTTTCTAATTTCCATTTCAGCAATATCATTTGCTATTATGTCGGCCTTGGTTAAATCAATTCCTGATATCAATACAACCGTTACGACCTTTGTAAGGTTTACTGTTGGATTTGGAATACTAGGTTTTTTAGCTATTACAAGAAAAATAAAACTTGATTTCAACAACACCAAACTGCTAATATTCAGAGGACTTACCGGAGGTTTCGCTGTATTCTTACTATACTACTCAATCATTAATATTGGAGTAGGTAAGGCAACTGTATTTGTTTACTCTTATCCTATTTTTGCAACCTTACTGAGTGTTCTAATATTCAAGGAAAAAGTAAAAATCATTCAATGGCTATTTATACTGATGGCTTTTATTGGAATCATTTTACTATCCATAAAAAAAGGATTAGACTTTAGTGAAATATCAATTAATGAACTTCTGGCTATTGCAGGAGGCATTCTATCAGCAATATCTGTAATTCTGGTAAAGAAACTTCATCATTCAGACAGTTCAACATCTATATTCTTCTCACAAAGTTTAATCGGATTTTGGTTATTCCTAGTACCCGCTAACACCGCAACTTTCGAAGGTAGCATAAGCACATCCTTCATTTTAATTGCAATCGGTATTATTTCAGCAGTAGGGCAATTAGTAATGACAGAGGGATATAAATATGTTGAAGTATCAAAAGGATCAACTATGTACATGTTAATTCCTGTCTTCAATATTATTTTAGGATATTACTTTTTTAATGAAGTTTTTTCTTTGAGAGAATTAACCGGAGCTATATTAGTAATTATAGGATGTATTGGTGTTGTTGGAACAAAAGCGTTAAAATTTAAATTTTTTGGGCCCAGATAATTTTTTACCAACATATATAAACTAAAAAAGGTTTTTCACCTTAATAAGCTGTAACCCTTCCTGTGGGATTACTTACTCTTATCTGGTCAAAACCTTTCGTTTTACATGTGTAAAGATATACTGCTATTGTTAATTAACAGTAAAGTGAAAATTAACAAATTACAAAATGCGGTATTTTTCATTGAAAACTATATTATAATCTTTTAAAGTCAGGATTAACCTTCAAACGTCATTCTAACTACGAGCATCCTTTTCTCAATCTAAAATCAGTCAAAAAGGTCAACAAACATTCTTTTCAGAAGAATTAAATACATTATAAAATTCATTATTAAATAGGGTTTTCAATGTATTTTTATATAATTTGCATACGAGTTAACACCATTTAGACCTCTAAAACAGATTTATTATGTTACTTAAAAGTATCAATCCTAATAGTGGCGAAATAGTCAGAGAATACCCCGAATATCAATGGGAAGAGATCGATAACATCATACGCAATGTTCATGCTGCGTATAAATCATGGAAAGATACAAACCTTAGTTATAGAATAGACAAAATTAAAACACTGGCAAAACTGCTGGAAATAAAAAAAGAGGGTCTTTCCTTTACAATATCTGTAGAGATGGGAAAACCAATTACAGAATCTAGAGCAGAAATTGATAAATGTATTTGGCTTTGTAATTACTACTGTGATAATATTGATCAGTTTTTAAAGAAGCAATATATAAAAACTGAAGCATCAGAGTCTTATGTTTCTTTTCAACCACTTGGTGTTATTTTTGCCATAATGCCTTGGAACTTTCCTTTCTGGCAGGTCTTTAGGTTTGCAGTTCCATCATTACTTGCAGGAAACACAGCAGTACTAAAGCACGCTTCGAATGTACCTAGTTGCTCTATTGCAATTGAAGATTTATTCAACGAGGCTGATTTCCCTGATGATGTATTTCGTATTGTTTTAGCTACAAATACAAAGGTTGAGCGAATGATTGCTAACAAAAAAATATCAGCCGTTACTTTAACTGGAAGCACAAAAGCAGGACAGGCTGTTGCGCAAACTGCTGGTAAATATTTAAAAAAATGCGTACTTGAATTAGGAGGTAGTGACCCATATGTTGTTCTTGACGATGCAAATCTTAACGAAGCTGTTGATATTTGCGTAAAAGGGCGATTATTAAATACTGGTCAAAGTTGTATTGGTGCCAAACGCTTTATAATCACTGCCGGCATTTACAATGACTTTGAGTCCTTATTTGTGGAAAAAATGAAAGCTGCAACCATTGGCGATCCTTTTGATGAGAATAACCAGCTTGGTCCACTTGCCCGAGGATATATAAGAGAAGATTTATTAAGTCAGGTAAATAAATCGATTTCAAATGGAGCTCAACTACTTTGTGGAGGAAGCTTTATAGATGCTCCGGGATATTTTTTCCCTGCTACCGTTTTGGCTAATGTACAACCAGGACAACCGGCATATAACCAGGAGTTATTTGGTCCGGTAGCTTCATTAATTAAAGCAAAAGATGAAAACGATGCTATAAGAATAGCTAACGACACTTCATTTGGATTAGGAGCAGCTGTCTTTACAACTGACATAGATAAAGGAAAACATATAGCTGAATTTGAACTTGAAGCTGGGTGCTGTTTTGTAAATGACTTTGTTCGTTCTGATCCGCGTTTACCTTTTGGTGGAATTAAGGAAAGTGGATATGGAAGAGAATTATCACTATACGGCTTACAAGAATTTGTAAACATTAAAACCATATATATTAAATAATGACATTTAAAGAAGCTCTTGTAAAAGCCTCTGGTATATGCGCACGACAGGAAAAATGCATCTCTGATATCGAAAAAAAATTATATGATTGGGGTGTTACCCCAGAAATAAGAGAGCAAGTCATAGATCAGTTAATAAAAGAAAAGTTTATTGACGAAGAAAGATACACAAGATTCTATATTAAAGACAAATTCGTTTTTAATCGTTGGGGTAAAATTAAAATCAAATGGCAATTAAAAGCTAAAAATATCTATGGCAAAAATGTTGATGAAGAATTAAGTAACATTAATGATCAGGAATACAGAGACACTTTGATTCAATTATTGACAAACAAAAGAAAATCTATTAAAGATCCAGATAAATTTAAAATAAAAAGCTCCTTAGTTAGATTTGCATCTTCAAGAGGTTTTGAACCAGACCTTATTTATCAAACTATTGATGAAATCATTGAATTATAATCTTACAAAACAATTGATAAAATGACAAACCCAAATAATCCGAAAGCTATAATAAGATCATTAATTCTAACAACGCTGATCACTTTACTATTTTCAAATGCTTTATATGCTAAGAAAAAACCGGATTGGGTAAAACAACGCCCCAATGATTCTTCATACTTCATTGGCAGGTCAATGTCACTAAAACAGGATGGTGATATAAACTATAGAACAGAAACCCGAAACAAAGCATTAAAACAATTAAGTTCTGAAATAAAAGTAAATATATCTTCAAATTCAATTCTTCGCCAATTCGAAAATAATTATCAGGTTAAGGAATCTTTTGAATCCAATACTTTCGAATCTATTGAAGCCACTCTTGAAGGTTATGAAGTTTATACATGGGAGGACAAAAAAGAATATTGGGTAATGATGCGCCTATCAAAAGAAAAGTATGAACTTCAAAAGAAGATGAAACTTGATTATGCTAAAAAGTTGAGCGCAACATACTACATTGATGGACTTAAGAGTGTTGAAAACGGAGATATTTATAAAGGATTATTACATTACATTCAAGCTATTAAATCAATTCAGCCTCATGCTAGTGAAGATTTAAGTTACCACGATATAAATGGCAATTATAATCTGGGCATCGATATTTTTAATGCCATTCAAGATGCTTTAAAGAAAATAAATCTCCAATCTGAAAAAGATGCTTATATCGTTCAATTTAGCAAAGAGCTTCAAATACCACTGCGTCTGCAAGCTACTTTTTCTGATAATAAAGGGAACAAGCATCCTATAACTAACCTTCCTTTGAACTTTTCATTTACAAAAGGAGATGGAGAATTAATTACATCTGGAATAACAAACAATCAGGGTGAAGCAACATGTTCCGTTTCTCGATTTATCTCAAAACGCAAAACACAAGAAATAACAGCCATTTTTAATGCTCTTAAGCTTTATGAAAAAGAGAATGAAGAAACGAAAGTTCTTTTAAATGCTTTCTTCAGAGAAGAATCTTTACCCATAACAAGATTTAATATTGAAGTACAAAAATCATCGGCCTTTCTGGAGATTAAGGAAGTTGTATTTGGAGAAAATCCCAACACAAAAACTTTTGGTAACATGATAAAGGCTGAGTTGGCTCAAAGTTATTTTAACATCACAAACAATAAGGATGATGCTGATTTTATTGTAACGATTAATTCAAATTTCATTGCTGGTGATGAAAAAAAGGGGAAAGGCTATGCATTATTCATTGTGTTTGTTGAGTTCAACATTTCAATTTATGATAACAAAAATAAAATGGAGATATTTGTTGATGGTTTTAGCGATTTAAAAGGCATGTTACCTGGAAGTTATGAACATGCATTAAAAAATGCACGAGAAAAAGCCAAACAAAAAATCACTGACGATATTTTACCCAAAATGGAACAAGTAAATTTGTAATAAATACCTTCTTAAGTCATTATTTTGTAGTCGACAATTATATACTTTTGCCAACTCATAATATTGAAATGGCAAATAAAAGTTTATCTACTTATTTAAATATCATTTTCTCAATGATATTTTGGGCTTTCTCCTTTGTATGGGTTAAAGAGGCATATGAATCATTTGGCCCAATTACTACAATTTTTAGTCGACTAATCATTAGTTCGGCTCTGCTGTTTTTATTTTTAAAGCTAACAAAAAGACTACAATCCATTCAAAAAGAGGACTACAAGCTTTTCATATCACTTGCCTTATTTGAACCTTTTTTATATTTCATGTGTGAAAGCCATGGACTTAAGATTGTATCGAGCACCTTAGCATCTGTTATTATATCAACTACACCAATTTTTGCTTCGGTATTTGCGTTTCTATTTTTAAAAGAAAAGCTTACTAAAATTAGTATTGTTGGAATTATAGTTTCTTTTTTGGGAGTTGGTATTATGATATTTGAAAATGGATTTACGCCTAAAGCTTCATTTTGGGGTATTTTATTAATGTTTGGAGCAGTACTTTCTACCATAGGATATTCTCTTGCACTCAAAAAACTGGCATTCAGATATTCTCCCGTCAATATCATTACCTATCAAAATTTCATCGGTATATTTATGTTTATTCCGATATTTGTATTTACAGAGTTAAAAACTTTCACAGATATTGAATTTAAACAGAAAGCTATTCTAGCCATTTTTCAATTAGCTATCTTTGCCTCTTCAATAGCATTTATTTTGTACACAAAAGCGATTAAACAATTAGGTGTTGCAAAATCAAATATGTTTATCAATTTAATTCCTGTATTTACTGCATTATTTGCATGGTGGATATTAAAGGACAAAATTGATTTACAAAAGATAATTGGAATCACAATTGTAATTACAGGATTATTTATTTCTCAATTAAGATTTAAAAAGCATGAAGCTTGATTTGGAGCGATATAAAGAAATGGCACAAAATAAAGCCAAAGAAAACAAAGCATTTACAAGCAAATTACGTAAAAAGAAACCTAAAACACTGGATGACTCAGTATTAAATGCACATCATGATGCTTTTGAAAAAATTGACTGCTTAGAATGTGCTAACTGCTGTAAATCAATCAGTCCTATCATTATCGATAGAGATATTGATCGAATTGCCAAGCATTTAAAAATGAAGCGTTCAGAACTAATTGATCAATATTTTGAGATAGATGAAGATGAAGACTATGTTTTTAAAGAAACCCCTTGTCCGTTTTTAATGCCTGATAATTATTGTATGATTTATGAGGTAAGACCAAGAGCATGCAGGGAATATCCACATACAGACAGAAGGCGATTTTATCAAATATTAAACCTTACCTATCGAAACTCTTTTGTGTGTCCTGCTGTTTATGAGGTATTGGAAACATTAAAAAGCGAATATTAACGCACTAAAATTATAAATTTGTCGTTGTAATGAAGATGGTAAAATTAAACATGAAAAAATTACATTTAATTATAATATGCCTTACTTTCTTTCAACTGACAAAAGCTCAATTTGGAGGAGAAAGCACCTATGATTTTCTAAATCTCACTAATTCTGCAAAAGTTGGTGCATTAGGCGGTACAAATGTCTCTATTTCAGATGAAATTGGTGATTTAAACTTTGTTTTTCACAATCCGGCATTGTTAAAGTCTGATATGAGTAAAGCATTAGTTTTGAATTACATCCCATACATAGCTGACATTAATTATGGATATGTAGCCTATGCTCAGGATTTTAAAAACATAGGAACATTTAGTCTGGGTATACACAATGTTAATTATGGAGATTTTACAAGAACCAATGAATACAACGAAATATTAGGCACGGCCACTGCCGCTGAATATGCATTTATATTAACTTATGCCCGCCAATTATCACCATACATATCAATGGGTTTAAGCGTAAAGCCAGTCTATTCTAAGTTTGATGCATATTCATCTTTTGGTTTGGCAACAGACTTTGGTTTTAATTATTGCAGGAGAGATAAAAATTTTTCATTGGGAATTGTATTGCGTAATCTTGGATCACAGATATCATCATATTCTGAAACAAAAGAGGATATGCCATCTGATTTACAGATTGGAATTACAAAAAAATTAGCTCATGCTCCTTTTAGATTCTCACTTACAGCTCAAAACCTGCTTGACTGGGATTTAACTTATACAGACTCAGAAGACAGTGATTCATCATCTTCTGAAGATAACGAATCTTCATTTGGCGATAAATTTATGCGTCACATGGTTATTGGAGTAGAATTTTTACCTGCAAAAAATTTCCATATTGATTTAGGATACAATCATAGAAGGAGAAAAGAATTAGGCTACGAAGAAAAGATGTCTACTGCAGGTTATTCGTGGGGCTTTGGATTTAGAATATATAAATTCATGTTCTCATATGGATCTGCACGTTACCATTTAGGTGGTACTTCAAACCATTTCTCAATCACAACAAATCTCTCAAAATTTTAAAATAAATTATCGTAAAATATTTAGGTTAATACCAAACAATCATAGTATTTTTGCTGGCTCAAATTTATTATAATGACAATACAAAAAACAAAGCTGGTTATTGCAATTGACGGGTATTCATCGTGTGGGAAAAGTACAGTTGCAAAAGACCTTGCAAAACTTCTTAATATCATTTTTATTGATTCAGGAGCCATGTATCGCTGTGTTACGCTCTATGCTCTTGAAAATGGAATCATCAATGAAGATCATATTGATTTAGAAAAACTACAAAAGGAATTAAACAACATATCTATCTCTTTTAAATTTGATGCTGCTTCAAAAACAAATGAAACATATTTGAATGGTGAGCTTGTTGAAAGCAAAATCAGAAGCATAGAGGTAAGCAACCATGTAAGTTCAATCAGTGCTATAGGATTTGTTAGAAAAAGGATGGTTGAATTACAACAAAAGATGGGAGAAACAGAAAGCATAGTAATGGACGGCAGAGATATAGGTACTGTTGTATTCCCAAATGCTGACTTGAAATTATTTATGACTGCTTCTCCGGAAATTAGAGCAGAAAGAAGATTTAAAGAATTTCAGGAGAAAAATGAAAATATATCTTTCGAAGAAGTTCTGGATAACGTTATAAAACGTGATCATATTGATGAAACAAGAGATGAAAGTCCGCTTAAAAAAGCTGATGATGCTGTTGTTTTAGATAATGGAACGATAGGAAAAGAAGAGCAATTGGATTTTATTGTAGAAGAGCTTCGAAAAAGGAATCTTATTCATTGATATCATATCAATTTGTTAAATAATTTTAAATAAGATTCTTATCATCATTTAAGTAATAAAAAATATATATAAAAGTGTCATCTTTGAACATCGAAATTGATCCATCATCAGGCTTTTGTTTTGGAGTGGTCAAAGCCATTGAAACAGTTGAGAATGAACTCAATGAAAATGGCATTATCCACTGCCTGGGAGACATAGTTCATAACAACATGGAAATGAACAGGCTTACAAACAAAGGGATGATCTCGATTAATAAAGATGAAATAGACAAGATTAAAAGCAACAAGATATTTATACGTGCCCATGGAGAACCCCCAGAAACCTACAAGCTGGCTAAATCCAGAGGTCTTTCAATAATTGATGCTACTTGTCCGGTTGTTTTAAAGCTTCAGAGCAGGATTAAAAAATCCTGGGAATATTTAAAACCAATAAACGGACAAATTATCATTTATGGAAAAAAAGGTCATGCTGAAGTAATAGGTTTAATGGGGCAAACCAACAATGAAGCTTTTATTATTGAATCGTTGGATGAAGTAACAGGAATTGATTTGAATAAACCAACTCATTTCTATGCTCAAACCACAAAAAGCATAGATGTTTTTAAAGAAATAAGCGATTATTTATCTAAAAACATAAAAAAAGGAGTTGAGTTTAAATCATTCGATACTATTTGTCGACAAGTTGCCAGCAGATTGCCAAAAATAACCGCTTTTGCCCAAAAGCATGAGTTAATTGTTTTTGTTGGTGGAGAAAAAAGCAGCAATGCCCAGATGCTTTTTAACCAATGCAAAAAAACAAATGAGCAATCGTATTTTGTAAGTAACAACAGCCAGATTGATCCAGACTGGTTTACTGTTCTTCCTAAGTCTGTTGGCATTTGTGGAGCAACATCAACACCACCTTGGCTAATGCAACAAATTGCAGAGGAAATAGAAAAAATAACAAAAGACAAATAAATATGGGACAAATAAAAAAAATAGGTGTACTAACATCAGGAGGAGATGCTCCAGGCATGAACGCTGCAATCAGAGCAGTAGTTAGGGCAGCAATTTACCATAAACTAAAAGTAGTTGGAATTAAACAAGGGTATCACGGGTTAATTCATGACTACATCGAACCGATGACTTCAAAGTCGGTTAGTAACATTATTCACCAGGGAGGTACAATATTAAAATCAGCTAGAAGTCAAAGCTTTAGAACTGTTGAGGGTAGAGCTAAAGCTTATGAAAATGTAAAAAAGCACGGTATTGATGCAATAGTTGTTATTGGTGGAGATGGAACTTTTACCGGAGCTCGTTTATTTGGACAGGAGCACAATTTTCCAATTGTTGGTGTGCCAGGAACAATCGATAACGACCTTTACGGAACAGACTATACAATTGGCTACGACACAGCATTAAACACTGTAGTTGAAGCAGTTGACAAAATCAGAGATACAGCTAGTGCGCACAGCCGTTTATTCTTTATTGAAGTAATGGGACGTGACGCAGGATTCCTGGCTTTACGAAGTGGAATTGCATCAGGTGCTGAAGCGATTATGGTTCCTGAAATTGACACTGACTTTAAGCAACTAAACAAGTTCCTTGAAAAAGGTATGAGAAAAGACAAGAACAGTAGTATTGTTTTAGTTGCTGAAGGAGAAAAAATAAGCGGTGGAGCTATCCAGGTTGCCGAAAGAGTATCAAAAGAATATCCTGACTACGATACAAGAGTAACTATCCTTGGACATATCCAAAGAGGAGGTTCACCTTCTGCATTTGACAGAGTTACTGCCAGTAGATTAGGCGTATCTGCAGTTGAAGCATTAATTGATGACCAAAAGAGTATTATGGTAGGTCTTGTAAACAAGGAAGTTGTTCATGTACCTTTCAATCAAGCTCTAAAACATAAGAAAAAATTAAATCCTACTCTTTTAGAGTTGACTGAAATATTGTCAATTTAAAAAAGGAATTAAATGATATTAATAAAGCTGTTCCAATAACGGAGCAGCTTTTTAGTTATTTATAGCAACAACAGGATCTAATTTACTTGCACTATTAGAAGGTATAAAACCACTAAGTACACCTAGCACTACCGATATTAATACTCCTCGTATTATATTTCCCAAAGTAAGTTGAACCCCAAGATCCATCGCCCCGTTTGCAACGAGGGTTAATAAAAATATAATTACCAATCCTGCCATCCCACCCATTAAACTCAAAAACACACTCTCAAATAAGAATTGCATCAATATAAATTTTCGCTTAGCCCCTAAGGCTTTTTGTATTCCAATAATTCGGGTTCTTTCCTTAACTGAGACAAACATAATATTTGCAATACCAAAGCCTCCTACCAAAATAGAAAATCCTCCAATTAACCAACCTGCCAAATCAATTACACCAAACAATCCATCAAACTGTTTTTGAACTAAACTAATCTGATTTAAAGCAAAGGTATTTTCTTCTCTTGGCTTAATTTTTCGCTCTGATCTTAATATTCCTTCCAACTCACCTTTTAAATCATCTACACTTACTCCTTGCTTAGCCTTAACTATAATAAATGGATCAACCCGATCACTACGAATATTAAATAATCCTTTAGCATAGTTTATTGGTATTACAATAGTTTTATCTAAACTATTCCCGAACATATCATCCCCCTCTTTCTGAATAACACCAATTACAGTCAATTTCCGTCCCATCAACTTAACTCTCTTACCAACACCTGATTCCCCCTGAAACAATTCTTTAGCTATATCATTGCCCAACATAACAACGTTAGTCCCATTATTTGATTCAAACTTAGAAAAATAACGACCTTCTTCAATTTCAAAATTCCAATTGCTATCAAAATTCGCTGTTGCACCAAATACTTGTACATTTTCATATGAATTATTTTCATAAACAACAGTTTTACTTGATGCAATGCAAAAAGTAGAAGCTTCAGCCAGTTGAGATCTTTTTTCAATAGCTTTTTGCTCACTCAGAGTAGGCACAGGTCTGTTAAGATATTTCCACCATGGATATTCTGTTTCACCTTCAGGCTGAGTCCATGGCCATTTTTGAACGTAAATTACATCCTCTCCCAAAGACTGAATGCTATTTCTGATTTTGGACTCAAGAAAATCAATTAGAGTAAATACTGTAATTATTGAGAAAATACCAATTGTTACTCCGCTCAAAGTTAGTATTGTACGAAGCTTATTTGCCTTTAGTGCACCTAAAGCAAACAAAATACTCTCTTTTAAAAATTTAACGTAAAGAATCATGAAAACAGAACTAATTATTGGAGTATTTTACAAAATCTCCTTGCTTTTTTATCACATATAAAACTATGAATTAATTCACTTACTACCTTGATAAATGTGCTTATTTTCTTAATTTTGCGCCAAGTCCAGAATTTTCGTGTAAAAATTTATTAGTCAAAGCATAAAAACCTAAGGAATTTTATAATAAATTGCGGAAACTGCGATTTAATCATTTAACATTACATGTATAATTAAATTAAAATGAGTAGCTCTAAAAAAATTAAATCCGCTCTTATTTCGGTATTCCATAAAGATGGATTGGATGAGATCATAAAGACATTAGATAAGCAAGGTGTGCAACTTTATAGTACCGGAGGAACAAAAACATTTATTGAGGACCTAGGAATTAAAGTTACTGCAGTTGAAGACATCACTGGATATCCATCTATATTAGGCGGTAGAGTAAAAACACTTCACCCAAAAGTTTTTGGTGGTATTTTATCAAGAAGAGACAACGACTCAGACAAAGAGCAACTTAACGAATTTGAAATTCCTGAATTAGATTTAGTAATTGTAGATCTATATCCATTTGAAGCAACTGTTGCTTCTGGTGCATCAGAACAAGATATTATTGAAAAGATTGATATTGGTGGTATTTCTTTAATTAGAGCTGCTGCTAAAAATTACAAAGATGTTGTTATCGTTCCTTCTCAGGATCAATACAAAAATTTATTAAAGATTTTAGTTGAATTTGATGGTGTTACAACTATTGAAGAAAGAAAGAAATTTGCAGCATCTGCATTTGCCGTTTCTTCTCACTACGATTCAGCAATCTTTAACTATTTCAATCCAGAAGCTGACGATATTGAAAGAATCAGCTTAAACAATGGTGAAGTTCTTCGTTATGGAGAAAATCCTCACCAAAAAGCAACTGTTTACAAATACAACAACATCAAAGAAGGAGCATCTTTAGCTAATGCTAAGGTATTACAAGGAAAAGCTCTATCGTACAACAACATGCTTGATGCTGATGCAGCTTGGAAAGCAGCAAGTGATGCATTCCATTCAGTAACACATATTGAAAACAAACAAGCAGTTGCTGTAATCAAGCACTTAAATCCATGTGGTTTAGCTGTTACTGATGACATTATGAAGTCATTGGAATTAGCTTGGGCTGGTGATCCAATCAGTGCTTTTGGTGGAATTATCTGTTTTACAGGAACAGTAACCGGAACAATTGCTGATTGGTTTGCAAAAAGATTTGTAGAAATCATTATTGCTCCTGAGTTTACTCCGGAAGCTTTAGAAATTTTTGAAAAGAAAAAGAACTTACGCTTATTAGAAACACCTATTAAGAATGAGATAACTGGTGAAAAATTAATTCGCTCAGTTAGTGGAGGGATTCTTGTACAGGATGAGGATGAAGGTGTTGATACAGAATTTAAAAATGTTACTAAACTAGAGTTTGATGCCACTAAAATGGAATTAGCTAAGTTTGGTATTACAGCATGTAAACATTTAAAAAGTAATGCTATCGCTATTGTTACTGAAAATGAAGATGGTTCATTCTGGTTAACAGGAGCAGGTATGGGACAACCAAACCGTTTAGATAGCTTACGCCATTTAACAATGCCTCGTTTCGATTTGAAAGAAGGCGTTAAAATTGAAAATTCAGTAGTTATTTCTGACGCATTCTTCCCATTCCGCGATAGTATTGAAGCAGCTAACGAGTATAATGTAAAATACATTGTTGAGCCAGGAGGAAGTATTCGTGACGAAGAAGTAATTGAAGCTTGTAATGAATTTGGAATAGCTATGTTATTTACTGGAAAACGTCATTTTAAACATTAAAACCCGAACCTTATGGGATTTTTTTCATTCTTATCTCAAGATATTGCAATTGACCTTGGTACGGCAAATACAATCATCATTCATAATGATAAAATTGTTGTTGACGAACCTTCAATAGTTGCATTAGACCGACGTACTGACAAACTGATGGCTATCGGTGAGAAAGCGCGTCAAATGCACGGAAAAACGCATGATAATATATATACTATCAGACCTCTTAGAGATGGTGTAATTGCTGACTTTAACGCTGCTGAGCAGATGATTAGAGGAATGATCAAAATGATTAACACCAACTCAAGATTATTTACACCTTCATTAACCATGGTTATTTGTATTCCTTCGGGAAGTACGGAGGTGGAGATCAGAGCGGTACGTGACTCGGCTGAGCATGCCGGAGGACGTGAAGTATATATGATTTATGAGCCAATGGCTGCAGCGCTTGGTATTGGCTTAGATGTTGAAGCACCTCAAGGAAATATGGTTGTTGATATAGGTGGTGGTACTACCGAAATTGCAGTTATTTCTTTAGGAGGTATTGTAACTAATAAATCAATTCGTATTGCAGGTGATGATTTAACTGCTGACATCATGGAATATATGCGTCGTCAACATAATATCAAAGTTGGGGAAAGAACAGCAGAAGAAATTAAAATCCATGTTGGTTCGGCATTACCTGAATTAGAAACTCCTCCAAACGATTATATCGTTCAAGGACCTAATCAGATGACTGCTTTACCTATTGAGGTACCGGTTTCATACCAGGAGATTTCACATTGTCTTGAAAAGTCAATCTCAAAAATTGAAACTGCAATATTAAGTGCTCTTGAGCAAACGCCTCCTGAGTTATATGCTGACATTGTTAACAATGGTATTTATTTAGCTGGTGGTGGTGCATTATTAAGAGGTCTTGATAAGAGGTTAACCGATAAGATTAATATTCCTTTCCATATTGCTGAAAATCCGCTTCATGCAGTAGCAAGAGGAACAGGAATTGCCTTAAAGAACAGACATAGATTCTCATTCTTAATGAGATAAATAATATTCTTTATTACAAAAAGACCGGATTATTCCGGTCTTTTATTTTTCTCCACTTCAACTATTAAGTTTCTTCTCTCCATTACATCCTACTTTGAACTTAATTGATAAAGGCTCTGTTATTTTTTATGTAGTAAGTAATCATATTTAGGAACAACTTTCTTTTTTTCCTATTTTTGGCCTCAGGACTATAACTGTATCAATGAGAAGATTATTATATTTTATAATTGTATTACTTCTATCTAATACTTTACTTAAAGCACAAAGTGTTTTAGATAAGATCAACAAATACGAAAAAGCTGTCTTCTCAATTTCATCTTACACAAAGGATGGCACATTAAACTATACTACTTCTGGATTCTTTATCAGTCCGGACGGAATAGCAGTGGTTCCTTCAAGATTATTTTTAAAAGCAGATTCTGTTATCATCACCTTAAAAAACGGAAGAATTTATAGTCTTGATAGAATTCTATCTACTCATAAAATGGCTAATTTGTCATTAATAAAAGCTAAGGATCACAGAGGCAAAGGCTTTGAATATATAATACCATCACAGAATACGGAAAGAAACCAGGGTGAAGTCCTGATCTTATCTCATCCTAATGAAACGGAAGAAGGCGTTTCACTAGGAAATATTTTAAAAATATTTCAAGCTCCTTATTTAGACCGAGTAATATTTGTTAATTCAAATTATGACCGAATGTCTATTGGCTCTCCAGTCATCAATAACCAAGGTGATTTAGTTGGAATTGCTGGTTATTTAAGGCAATCCGGAACTCGTTATTATATGAGTACTCATATTTTAAATGATACACTTTGGACAAACCATCCATACAATCACTGGGAAAAATCAGTTTACCAGGATCACTCATCAGACCTTACTCCATATATGCATGATGGATTAATTCAATTTTTGGATGAAAAATGGATTGATGCAGCTAAAAGCTTTAGTCTGGAAATCAGAAACAGTCCCGAAAACGCAATTGCATATATTTTTAGAGGAGAAACTCGTCGCAGATATGAAAACTATGTAGGTATGCGAGCAGATGTAATGAAAGCAAAATCTTTAGATCCCAATCATTTCTTAATAGACTACTTTGAGGCAGAAAGTCTCATTCGGGAAAATAAGAAAGATCAGGCTTTTGTGAAATTTATTTCAAGCATTGAAAAATATGATGCATATTCTCCTGCATTGGTTGATTTTGGATTACTTGCAGTTGAAATAAGAAAAGATGTGGATACAGCATTAAAATGCTTTAATAAATCCATACAGTGCAGTCCTTTGTATGCTAATGGGTATTATGAGAGAAGCAGACTTCTGCAACAATTCCTGAATAACGATACTCTTGCACTTGAAGATATAAATAAAGCTATTAGCCTAAATCAAAGATTGCCAGGAGCATACTCAATAAGAGGAACATTAAAAATACAGTTAGAAGACTACTTGGAAGCAATATCTGATTTTGATCGCGCTTTGGAAATAGATCCCAAAGATACTCATGCCTTATTCAACAGGGGTTTGGCTTACTTCAACCTTGGCATGAAAGAAAAAAGCTGTCACGATTGGGATGAAGCCAGTCAATTAGGCCACTTTAAAGCCGTAAAGTACATGAGTATGTACTGTAACAAAATAACATCAAAAGGCCCCAGACGTTAGCCTACTAAATTTTTATACACTAAATTTGCCTAAAATTAAATTTTTATGACAACTATTGAACAGCTAAAAGAATTAGCGGGACGTCAGCTGGCGTTAAGGAGGTACCTTTGACATTGACCGTAAAAAAATTGAAATAGACGAAGAAGAAATGCGTTCGCAGGCACCTGACTTTTGGGATGATGCAAAAGCTGCGGAAATACATATGAAGAAACTTCGTGAGTTAAAAGCATGGGTTAATGATTATGAAGAGGTAGAGACACTGATTGAAGACCTTACTGTTCTTTTTGACTTTTTAAAAGAAGGAGAAGCATCACAAGAAGATGTAGATGATCAATTTAGCATTGCGCAAACTAAAATAGAAGCTCTCGAACTAAGAAACATGCTTAGAAGAGAAGAGGATAAATTAGGTGCAGTTTTAAAAATTAATGCAGGAGCAGGAGGAACAGAAAGCCAGGATTGGGCAGAAATGCTAATGCGAATGTACATCCGTTGGGGTGAGCAACATAAATACAAAGTTAAAGAAGTCAACTATCAACCCGGGGATGATGCTGGTATTAAAACAGTGACTCTTCAGTTTGAGGGAGAATTTGCATATGGATATTTAAAGAGTGAAAACGGAGTTCATCGTTTGGTTCGTTTATCTCCTTTTAATGCTGCAAATAAAAGAATGACATCTTTTACTTCAGTTTTCGTTACACCCTTAATTGACGACTCCATAGAAATAGAAATTAATCCTTCAGATATTACATGGGATACCTTCCGCTCAGGTGGAGCCGGTGGTCAGAATGTAAATAAAGTTGAGACTGGTGTACGATTACGACATGCTCCTACAGGAATAATAATTGAAAATACGGAATCCAGATCACAGCTAGGAAACAAAGAAAATGCAATGCGACTTTTAAAGTCCCAACTTTATGAATTGGAACTTAGAAAAAGATTAGAAGAACAAAACAAAATTGAAAGCTCCAAAAAGAAAATAGAATGGGGTTCTCAGATTCGTTCTTATGTTTTCCAACCATATAAAATGGTTAAAGATTTAAGAACCAATACTGAAACTTCAAACGTTCAGGCTGTTATGGATGGTGACATAGATGCTTTTATAAAGGCATATTTAATGGAGTTTGGAGGCAACGAACCTGAAAGCAATTAATATAGTTTATTGTACATTCAGAATTCTTTAACATTAAAATAAAAATATACTTATGATAATGTATCTGCACAATCCCCGATGTTCAAAAAGTCGTCAGGGATTAGAATATTTAACTGATGAAAAAGGTATTACACCAATGGTAGTTAAATACCTTGATACTCCTTTAAATTTTGAAGAAATTAGTCAGATTTTAAAGAAGTTAGGAATGAAAGCTAGTGAGTTGATTCGAAAAAATGAGGATTACTACAAAAAAGAACTTAAAGGAAAAGATCTTTCTGAAGAGGAATTAATTCAGGCTATGGCTGAAAATCCAAAACTAATAGAACGCCCTATTATTATAAATGGAGCAAAAGCAGTAATTGGAAGGCCGGTAGAAAACATTGATACAATTTTATAATTCAATATTTGGTGGGGCTTTAAAAAAGCCCCACTAATCTTGCTATAATTATTTACTTCCCAAAAAGCGATAAGTTTCTTCAGGTAAATCTTTCACTGCCAAAATCATTAATCCATCTAAGCTATCATTAAAATTAGGATCCACATTAAATCCAATAATTTTAGCATTCTGTCGGATATATTGTTTTAATAACACAGGAATATTCATATACCCTGGCTCTATTCCGGAAATAAACTTATCAAGTTTTTGCATATCTCCTTTATTACGTTCAAGGATTACTTCGATAGATTCCGGATCTGTTTTTACTTTAAATTCCTTTTTAGGCTGTACATATTTGGCCAGATTATAATCATAGCAATGCTTCTTGATAAAGGCAATCAAAAGATCCTTTGAAAATCTGGAGAAATCATTGCTTATGCTTACTGGTCCAATAATATATTGCACATCCTTATTTTTCATTAAAATATGAAGTATTCCTTGCCACAACAGAAACAATGGAAGAGGTTTTTGCTGAAATTCTTTAATAACAAAAGATCTACCTAGTTCAATTGAGTTTTCTAAAACAGACCCTAATTTTTCATCTAAATCAAACAAGCTGTTAACATAAAAACCCTTGATCCCTTTTTCTTTAATAAATTTATTTCCAAAACCTACGCGATAGGCTCCAATAATTTGTTTCGTAGTTTTTTTATAAATAAAGAGTTGAGAATAATATGTGTCAAAACTATCGATATCTATCTTTTGATTTGTTCCTTCACCCACTTCTCTAAAAGTAATTTCTCTTAAGCGTCCTAACTCCCTGATGATATTAGGAATATTTTTGGATTCCGTTAAATAAACTTCAAAATCAGACTTTTCAAACAATAAGTCATTACATCTAATATTATTAACTTCTTGTTCAATTAACTGAGGAGCTACAGGATAAATTATTTCAGCGGGTTTCTTATAAATTCGTTTTACCCTTTTTATTTCATTTGTTGATTTTAATGCAAACAAACAGGTTCGCAAATACTTTCCTTTTTTTTCAACACTAGAAAGTTCACTTAACATTTCGGGATATACAGGTTTACCAATACGAACATGAATGGTTTTATTTTCTTTCTTAAAAAATTCTGAAGGAATAGACAAAGTACGCAAGTACGGATGTACCTTTCCTAATAAATGGAAAATCAAACTATTGTGTCCTTCAAAAAACATTGGAACTATAGGAACATTCGCTTTGATTAAAAATTTAATGACACTACTATCCCATTCTTTATCCTCAATTTTACCTAATCCCTTTTGCATTGTAGACACCTCACCAGCAGGAAATATTCCTAAAGGATGTCCATTTTTTAATTGATTCAGCGCTTTTTTTAGTCCTTGTACATTATCTCTGCTCTTACTTTCAAAAGGATTTAAGTCAATAAAAGAATTACTTAAAGAAGGAGCTATATCCTTAAGAAAGAAGTTTGCCAGAACTTTAAATTCGGGATAAATTTCATTCAATGTTTTTATCATTATAATGCCATCCAAAAATCCAAATGGATGATTTGACATAACAATAAACGGACCTGCTTTTGGAATATTTTTTAACTCTGTTTCCGGAATACTAACATGTATATTGAGTCTATCGAGGACTTTATTAATAGAAACAGCTTCACTCTCTTGTGTAGAGACATTAGCTAGTTTGATAAGATTATTAATCTTATTTATTTTTAGATAATTTAAAAGCAACTTTTGTGCTGTTGCATTTTTTATATTTAAAATACCAGCCTCTTGTAGAATATCTGCAGTAATTTGATTCATTTATTCTTCTTTATTTTACTATGCAAAAACAGGTTCATTAATGAGCGCCTTAGTATGTGCTTTTACAATAGAAGAAATAATCCAATAAGTATCATTACTATATTCTACATCAACCACATTACTATCTAATAACCACGTTCTAAATAAATCTTCGTTTATATCATTTAAAGTAGAAAATACAGGCACACCCATTGTTTGTAACATTGCTGCATTACATTGTTGCTCGTACTGCCCGGTCATGGGTAATACACATAGTTTCTTTTTAAGGAACAAGGCTTCTGCCGGCGTCTCAAAACCCGCATTACATAAAACTCCAATAGAATCAGCCATGCTTTGAACAAATCCATCCTTATTTACTGGTTGAATTTTTACATTTTCAACAGTCTTTTCATTCTGGCAATGCTTTGAAAACACATCCCAATCAACCTCCTTAAATCTTGATAAAAATGAGATTATTGCCTCATCCGAATAAGATGGAAGGTATACAGTAAAATGGTTTGATTTTGTAGGCTTTAATGATCTCACATCATTTCTTATTACAGGGGTAAATATATTTTCGCCTAATCTTTTAAAATGAAAGCCATAACTCTTTGAAACAGGAGCATAATATTTTAAAATCGCCCGACCCAACCTACTCTTAATATCTGGTTGCGGCGCATCTTTATGTAATACTGCAGCTTGATGTGAAACACCAATGCATTGCTTAGCTTTTAGTTTACAAGCCCATGCTACAACTGGTTCAAAATCATTAATAACCAAATCATAATCTCTAACAGGAACTTTAATAACCTCAATAAGGAAATTCACAAGACTAATATTCCTAATCGTCTTCCAAAAGTCTACTCCTCCTTTTTGCCAAAAATAAAACTAGCTCCATGAAAACGGTATTTTACCTCCCATGGCAATGAAATATCACACTGATTTCCACTTAAAACTATATCTACCTCACCAAATTTTCTAAGAATTGGAATAACATCTAAAGCCCTTGCCACATGACCATTTCCTGTTCCTTGAATAGCATACAATATTTTCATATCAGTAAAAGTTTGGAATTAATCACTCAAAACATCCTGAAACATTGTTTGAAATAATAATTTCTCAGAAACCAGTAATTGATCTGCCTCATCCATTATTTCTTCGTCCATTAATAATGTTTCTTCCTCATTAAAATAAATCAGATCCCATTCGTTATTCTGAAATTCAAGAGCAGTTAAATTTTCGACCCAGTCACCTGAATTTAAATACATTACCCTACCATGTTCATTTTCAATAATTTTCTTTGCAGGCCAATGAATATGGCCACAAATTGCATACTTATATTTCTTTTTAATAGCTAAATCAGCTACTGTTTTCTCGAACTTGGTAGTTATATCTTCTCTTTTCGACTTTACCATTCGCTTAATATCTCTGGATAAAGAAATTCTCATCTTTCCAAAAAGTGCCAGAAAAACATTAACGATCTTATTTATTATTGTCAGAAGCGCATAACCTGTTGCTCCAAGTTTAGCCAACCATTTTGAGTGTTGCATTACAACATCAAAGGCATCACCATGAAATATCCAGCTTTTTGCACCATGATTATCCAGCACAACTTTATTTACAATGGAAAAATTACCTACTGAAGTTCCAACAAATCGTCTTAAGGCTTCATCATGGTTGCCAACTATATATTGAACCTTTGTTCCTTGCTCCATCATTTTTATGATCTGACGAACAACCTTTAATTGTACTTTAGGAAAGTAGGATTTTGAAAACTGCCAAATATCTATAATATCTCCATTAAGAATTAAGTTATTTGGTTGAACTGATTTTAAGTAAGTCAACAGTTCATGTGCTTTGCAGCTGCGAGTTCCTAAATGCGTATCAGAAATAACAACAGCCTCTAGTTTTTTAGAATTCTTTCTCGTTTTTGTGTTCATTCTGTTCTTCAACAATTATTAGAACAAATTTATTCGCTAAGAAAGAAGTCTTCGTAAACTTAAAAAGAAGAAAATGTGAATATTAAATCCAAGGTTAATTTAATGTATCCTAATAAATTACATCATCATCAATATCCAATTATGAAAAATGGCAGCTACAATAATATGCAACTGCCATTGAAAAATATTTTAAATAAAAATAATTTATGCTGTCATTGGAGAGATTCGGGTATTTCGTTTATTTATAAACCTTTGCCACATAGAATATAAATCATATGTAAACGAACTTGAAACACCTTCTGTCTGAACCAGATTTCTTCGATTTGCGATTACCAAAGATCCTTGATCAACTATATAGTCTGGCATAATAGTATATGGTATCTCAAGTTCTATGCATTTTGAAAGATTTACCCTATTATATTTTTTTACATTAATGATTAATGCAACACGAGCTATATCACATATTTTGCTTAGGTCCCCTACAATTGAAAAGTCTTGATCATCGATTTCTAAGTATACATATGAAATATCTTTATGTGCATCTAATAATACTTCAACATTGGCAACACAACCATCCGTAAATTTAAAATCCATCTCAAGATAGTTGACATTTAAATCAACACAAATGTCTTTAACTTGAAAATTTCCTCCTTCAGCCTTTAATAAAAGAATCTCATCATCAAAAGATACGGTTGATGATATTACTGTTTTTATTGAATGATAATTAGACTGAGTTAGTGAAATTGCCTCATATCCCGACAAATAAAAATTTTCCGATAAAGTATCAATTTCGTTAATGGTTAAAACCTTAGCAGAATTATATTTAATTCTGTCATAACCCATAACCTCTCTTAATGATTTTCCCTCTGTATTAACCATAATGCTAATTTTAAATGTGATTGATACAAAAATATTTCTATTTGCTTTCTAATTCTTTAACAAGGTCTTAATGCATTATTAAATAATCTTTAAAATGTCATTTTATGAAATGTGTCCCTTAATTAATAGACAATCGATCTTCTATTTACACTTAAATAAATTTATATGGATACAAATAATTACCTTCGTACCATAAAATATTTATACTATGAAGTTAATTTATACACTAATTGTTTTAGTTATCGGGTGTTTTCTTGCAATACAAGGGAGTATAAATACACAACTTACAACTTTCCTGAAGCACCCACTGCAGGGTGCACTTGTAAATTTTGTTGTGGGTAGTATTTGTCTTGTGGGACTTAACTTCTTATTCAGAACTGCAATTCCAGATTTCTCATATGTTAAAACAGCCCCTATATACTTATTTTTAGGAGGTATGCTGGGAGCAATATTTGTTTCTTCTGTTATTTTCTTTATTCCTAAGATTGGTGTTACTACCGTTTTGGCCGCATCCATTGCAGGACAACTAATAGCTGCTTCTATAATTGATCATTATGGCTTTTTTGGAATATCAATCCATACCATAAGCACCGGTAGAATTATTGGTATTTTACTTTTACTTGGTGGAATATTTTTAATTCAGAAGTACTAAAATTTAGAATTAGAAAGTTAAGAGTAGAAAGCTGAAAATTTATAAAACAACGTCTAATAAGGTATACCTCACTTTACATCTCTTACACTACTCACTCTGTTTATTTTGAAGATTTATTTTTTAAAGATAAAGTATACTGCAAGTATCAGAAATCCAAAGCCAATAACATGGTTCATTCTTAACGTTTCTGTTTTAAAAAAGAATATAGTAAACACTGTAAATATAGAAAGTGTAATAACTTCCTGAATTACTTTTAATTGCCATAAATTAAACGGACCTCCATTTTCTGAAAATCCCATACGATTAGCTGGAACCTGAAACATATATTCTAACAAAGCAATTCCCCAGCTAATCAATATAATACCAATCAATCCAAGGTTATTAAACCAATTCATATCCTTAAATTTCAAATGACCATACCATGCAAAAGTCATAAAGGTGTTTGAAATGGTTAATAATAATATTGTAGTCAATGCTTTTCCCATGCAATCATTAATTAAATCCAAGTATATCTATCCTTAAAGTATAGATCTGATAGATGCGCAAAAATACGAAAGTAAACTGTTAATATTTTTGATTATTTGTCTTCCTTAAAAAAATATGGTCGTGATTAAAATAAATTGTTTTAAATAATTCGCTCTTGATTTCATAAAAATTTATAGGATATCTTTCTATCAATCATATGATTACAACCCTCCCAATAAAGAATTTTTTCTTCAATAATACTTACTTAATTGATAATCATGCTACAAAACAGGTTTAAAACACGACCAATAAGTTCTTTAATTTATTGAAAAGGGTTAATTTTGCGGTCTGAAAAAACAAACAGTTATTATATAGTTATATTATGGCAGATAAAACTAAAAAGCCGTTATTAAGTGAATTTCCTCCAATTACTACAGAGCAATGGATGGAAAAAATCACAGCGGATTTAAAAGGAGCCGACTTTGAGAAAAAGCTGGTTTGGAGAACAAATGAAGGTTTCAATGTTCGTCCTTTTTATCGTTCAGAGGATTTAGAAGAGGTAAAATACCTTGATAGTCTTCCTGGAGAATTTCCTTATATCAGAGGAACTAAAAAAGACAACAGTTGGTATGTTCGTCAAGACATTAAAGCTGTAGACGCTGTTGCCGCTAATGAAAAGGCACTGGATGTTTTAACAAAAGGAGTAAACTCTTTAGGTTTTACTTTCTGTAAAAAAGTTGAAGAATTTGATACTGAATTAGAAAAAGTATTAAAAAACATTATCTCTGACGATATTGAAATTAACTTTTCTACAACTCACGGAAGTAAAAAGTTATTAAAAGCATTGGTTGCATACTTAAAAAAGACCAATCGTGACTTAACTAAAGTAAAAGGATCTATCAATTACGATACTTTAGGATGTTTAACATCTACAGGTAAAGCATGCCATTCTTTTGTTGAATTATTTGATCATGCAAAAGAAATAGTTGAGGCAGGAAAAGACTTACCAAACTTTAAAACTATTTGTGTTAACGCTAAGTTATTCAATAACGCAGGTTCATCAATTGTTCAGGAATTAGCATTTGGTTTATCTATGGCAAATGAATATTTAGCACAATTAGTAGAAAGAGGTGTTTCTATTAATGACGTTGCATCTACTATTAAATTCAACTTTGGTGTTGGAGGTAATTACTTCATGGAGATTGCTAAATTACGTGCAGCTCGTATGTTATGGGCTACAATTGTAAAATCATATAGTCCTAGCGGTAATGAACCAGCAAAAATGGCTATTCACTGTGAAACTTCACAATGGAACAAAACTATTTATGATCCATATGTGAATATGTTACGTACACAAACAGAAGCTATGTCTGCTACTTTAGGTGGTGCTGATTCACTTACTGTTCAACCATTCGATACAATCTATAAAGAGTCTGATAAATTCTCTGAAAGAATTGCTCGTAACCAACAATTATTATTAAAAGAGGAATCTCATTTTGATAAAATCACTGACCCTTCTGCAGGTTCATATTATATCGAAAACTTAACAGATAGCATTGCTGAGCAAGCATGGGCTTTATTTGTTGAAGTTGAAAATAAAGGTGGTTATACAGAAGCTTTAAAAGAAGGATTTATTCAATCAACAGTTAAAGAAACTGCTAACAAGCGTAAGCAAGCCGTTGCAACTCGTCGTGAAAACTTATTAGGAACAAACCAGTTCCCTAACTTCACTGAAAAAGTTGCTTCTGCAATTCATCCTGATGAAGATAAAAAAGGAAGATGTGTTTGCGAAGGAGATACTACTGTTGAAGCTCTAAAATCTACTCGTGGCGCTGAAGATTTTGAAGCTTTACGTTTAGCTACTGAAAAAGCAGAAAAAACTCCAAAAGTATTTATGCTTACTTATGGTAATTTAGCTATGCGTTTAGCTCGTTCTCAATTCTCTTGTAACTTCTTTGCTTGTGCAGGTTATCAAGTTGTGGACAACAACGGATTTAAAACTGTAGAAGAAGGAGTTGAAGCTGCAAAAGCTGCAGGTGCTGATATTATCGTTCTTTGTTCATCTGATGATGAGTACACAGAAGCTGCACCAAAAGCATTTGAAGCAATTAATGGAGAAGCAATTTTCGTTGTTGCAGGTGCTCCAGCTTGTGCTGAAGAATTAAAAGCAAAAGGAATTACAAACTTTATTAATGTTCGTTCTAACGTTCTTGAAACACTTCAAGGATTTAGTAAAGAGCTAGGGTTGTAAGAACAATATAAAGATAAGAGATTTGAGATAATAGATAAGAGATCCTAATGCACAATTTTAGAGAGCTTAAAGTATGGAATAAGGCTAGATTACTAGTAAAAGAAATATACTTAATTACTCAAAGTTTTCCAAAATCAGAGCTTAATGGATTAACAAACCAAATGAGAAGAGCTTCGGTTAGCATTCCTTCAAATATTGCAGAAGGTTCTGGTCGAAAATCCAATAAAGATTTTAAACGTTTTTTGGAATTCTCATACGGTTCAGCACTTGAACTTGAAACTCAAATTTACTTATCATTTGACCTTAATTTTATTGATGAGAACAACTTGAATATATTCATCGGGTATATTCACGAGATACAAAAGATGATTAATGGATTAGACAACAGTCTCTGACCATTAACATATAACTAAAAATTATAAAGGTTGAAGCAAATAGATATTTGATCAGATAAAGAGTTAAAGTCTCTTATCTTTTATCTCTTATCTAATAATCTAAAATAAAATGGCAAGACCAGATTTTAAAAATATAGATTTCAAAAAAAGTTCTCCTTGTGGCAAAGTAGATGCTAAAGAATGGGAGAAAAAAAATGGGATTAAAAAGGACTGGGTTACTCCAGAACGTATCCCCGTTAAGAGTGTTTACTCACAAGACGATTTAGAAGGAATGGAGCACCTGAACTATGCTGCAGGTTTACCTCCTTATTTACGTGGACCATACTCTGGTATGTACGCTATGCGTCCATGGACTATTCGTCAGTATGCTGGATTCTCTACTGCAGAAGAATCAAATGCATTTTACAAAAGAAACCTTGCTTCAGGACAAAAAGGTCTTTCTGTAGCATTTGACTTAGCAACTCACCGTGGTTATGATTCAGATCACGATCGTGTTGTTGGTGATGTTGGTAAAGCAGGTGTGGCTATCGATTCTATCAAAGACATGCGTATTTTATTTGATGGTATTCCATTGGATAAGATGTCTGTTTCTATGACAATGAACGGTGCTGTACTTCCGGTATTAGCATTCTATATTGTTGCAGGTTTAGAGCAAGGTGCTACATTAGATCAATTATCAGGTACTATTCAGAATGATATCTTAAAAGAATTTATGGTGCGTAACACTTACATCTACCCACCAGAATTCTCAATGAAGATTATTGCTGATATTTTTGAGTACACATCTAAAAATATGCCTAAGTTCAACTCAATCTCTATCTCAGGATACCACATGCAAGAAGCTGGTGCAACTGCTGATATTGAGTTAGCTTATACTTTAGCTGATGGTTTAGAGTATTTACGTGCTGGTGTTAATGCTGGTATGGATATTGACTCTTTCGCACCACGTTTATCTTTCTTCTGGGCAATCGGAATGAACCACTTTATGGAGATTGCTAAAATGCGTGCTGGTCGTTTATTATGGGCTAAAATTGTTAAACAATTTAATCCTAAAAACCCAAAATCATTAGCATTACGTACTCACTCTCAAACTTCAGGATGGTCATTAACTGAGCAAGATCCATTCAACAACGTTGGACGTACTTGTATTGAGGCAATGGGTGCTGCTCTTGGTCACACACAATCGTTACACACTAACGCATTAGATGAAGCTATTGCATTACCAACTGACTTCTCTGCTCGTATTGCTCGTAACACTCAGATTTACATTCAGGATGAAACTCAAATTTGTAAAGCTGTTGACCCTTGGGCTGGCTCATATTATGTAGAGTCATTAACAAACGAACTTGTTGAAAAAGCCTGGGCTTTAATTGAAGAAGTTGAAGAGCTTGGTGGTATGGCTAAAGCTATTGAGTCTGGAGTTCCTAAAATGCGTATTGAGGAAGCTGCTGCTCGTGCACAAGCTAAAATTGACGCTGGTACTCAAACTATTGTTGGTACTAACAAATACCGTCTTGAAAAAGAAGATCCAATTGACATCTTGGATATCGACAACTCAGCTGTACGTTTATCTCAAATTGAGCGCTTAAACAAATTAAAAGAAGAGCGTAATGAGGAAGAATGTCAAGCTGCTCTTGCTGCTATCACTAAGGCTGTTGAAACAGGTAAAGGAAACTTACTTGAATTAGCAGTTGATGCTGCTAAGAAAAACGCTTCTCTTGGTGAGATTTCTGATGCATGTGAAAAAATTGTAGGAAGATATAAAGCTGTGATTCGTTCTATTAGTGGTGTATATTCTAGCGAAGCTGGAAAAGATCCTGAATTCGAAAAAGCAACTGGTTTAGCTAAACAATTTGCTGAAAAAGAAGGTCGTCAACCTCGTATTATGATTGCTAAAATGGGACAAGACGGTCACGACCGTGGTGCTAAAGTAGTAGCAACAGGATACGCTGATATAGGTTTTGACGTAGATATGGGACCTTTATTCCAAACTCCTGCTGAAGCCGCAAAACAAGCTGTTGAAAACGATGTTCACGTATTAGGTGTATCTTCGTTAGCTGCAGGTCACAAAACTTTAGTTCCTCAGGTTATTGAAGAGCTTAAGAAATTAGGTCGTGAAGATATCATGGTTATTTGTGGTGGTGTTATTCCAGCGCAAGACTACGATTATTTATACGAATCTGGAGCTGTAGCAATTTTTGGTCCTGGTACTTCAGTATCAAAAGCTGCTTGTGAAATCTTAGGATTATTACTTCAAGCTGCCGAGTAATTAAAACAATTACTTAATATAATATCAAAGCCATCTCAAATCATTGGGATGGCTTTTTTATTAAAAGAAAAACTTGACGCTGTCATCACTTATCGCAATAATTCAAAGTTGCAACAATCTTACTCTGTTACAACAATAAAAAGGCCTGCTGCAATTAAAGATACATAAGGAAGTTTATGAATTCAAGATCAATTGAGAAGCAGTATATATAGCAAATTCTTTTACGCTCCTGTGGTATGACTAGGATATGACGTCGAACTTACGATGGTTTTATTATGGTTATTTAATGGTCTTTGTTCGGTTCCTTAGAAGCAATAACTAACCAAAGAACTACCAAAGACAACCAATAGACATACCAACCACAACCCGAAGACAACCCAAAGAACAACCAAAGAATACCGAAGGATAACCAAAGAGAACCGAAGACCAACCAAAGAAAAGTTAAAAAAGAACCCAAAATCACTCAAAACTGGAATATTTTCGCACTAAAACACAATTTTGTGGAATATTTTTATCGTTTTTTGCATCTTTCCGGAATATCAGCCTTTTTTTTAACCTATTGTGCATTAAACTGATTTCATCAAAATCCCTTTACCTCTCATTAACAACACGTTAAAAGCGAAAAAAGTTACAGTAAAATTACTATAATTTTCTCGATGCACATTTCAATATAACTTTAATACACACTATTCTTATAAAAGAAATCGCATCAATAAGTGTAGTTTAAAAATTAATTTATATATTTAACTAATCCTTTAGTTGAATTATAACCCATTGATATTTATTCCACCTTAATAAATATCAACATTAAACATATACTATGAAAAAAATTATTTTATTATCAATCCTAACTACTTTATGTTATTCCTTATTTTCTCAAGAACCAGGAATTAAATTTTCACACGATTCTATTTTTACTGAATTATTGATTAAATCAGAAAAATTAAACAAACCTATATTTATTGATTGTTATACTAAATGGTGTGGCCCTTGTAAAAAGATGGCTAAAGAAGTATTTACCCAGAAAGAAGTTGGTGATTTTTATAACGAACAATTTATCAATGCTAAATTTGACATGGAATCTAAAGAAGGTTCCATCATTAGAGAAAAATATAAAGTAGAAGGATTTCCAACATTACTTTTTCTCAATTCAAAAGGAGAAATGTTACATGTCAGTCTTGGATCCAGAAGTGCAAGCGACTTTGTTGAACTTGGAAAAATTGCAATCGATGATACGAGAAACTTCAAATATTATAATGATAAAATTAATAAAGGAGATAGGTCTAGTGAAACAATAACACAATATTTAAAAGCCTACCCAGAAGCTCCTAATAAAGCAACTTTATTAAATGATTATTTTAAGACATTAAGTAAGGAACAATTAATTACACAAGAATCCTGGAATATGATTAAATCTTTTATTCGGGATATTGAAAATCCTCAGTTTAAATACGTTCTTAAACACAGACAAGAGTTCGAAGATTTAGTAGGTAAAGAAGAAGTTTCGAATAAAATCTTAAATGGATTTGGCTATTACTCATACGTACATAAAGATGACCCGGAAAAAGTAGAGTCACTTGAAAAAATAGATCCTGAATTATATGCTGCTTTTCAATTACAAAATAACTTTTATATAGCTTTTGCTGAATGTAGGAGAGACAATACAAACAGTGAGAAATGGACTACTCTAATAACCTTAGCAAAAGAATATTTCCCAAAAGCGAATAAGGATCCAATGAATATAAATAATCTTTGTTGGGAGATCTATAAAATGCAAAAAGAGGCACCAAATAAAGAGGCATTAAATATTATCAAAGAATGGTCACAATATACATGTGAAAAACAGCCAAATAATCATTTTTTCAACGATACTTATGCCCATATATTATTTGACTTAGGTAATATTGATGACGCAATTAAATACGAAGAAAAAGCTTTACTTATTGCAGGAAAAGATAACACGGAACAATATGAATTCTACACAAACGAATTAAAGAGATTTCAAAAAGCATTGAATAAGAATTAGACCAAAAAAGAAAAGCCATCCCGATAATTCGAGATGGCTTTCTTAAAATATATATACACATATTAGTTATAGTCTTATTCCCATAAACAATACATCATCCACCTGATCTAAGTCTCCTTTCCAGTTAATGAAATTATCTCTGACAAGTTCACCCTGTTTATCCATTGGTTTATTATGTATCTCCTCTAACAGATTCCTAACCCCAACTTTCATTAATTTCTTACCCTTAGGCCCTCCAAATTGATCCGGGTAACCATCAGAAAACAGATAGATTGAATCTCCTTTAGAACATTCATATTCGTAATTAACAAAGCTCGTATCAGAAACAATATCATCATCACCAATACTTCGTCTTGTACCATTATAAATTGATAATTCATTATTTATAAATAAATATACCGGACGTTTAGCTGAAGCTAACACGACTTTACCTGTTGACATATTAATCTGAATAACGCTGATATCCATTCCATCTTTAGCCTGATCATCCCCTTCTTTCTGCAATAGTATTCTGATATCTGAATCTAACCTTTCTAATATATCTGCCGGAGTATCCACTCCCTCAAGTTTATAAATATCATTTAATAAAGTAGATCCAATCATTGACATAAACGCACCCGGTACACCATGCCCGGTACAGTCTGCACAACAAAGTGTAAATACATTTTTTGTACGGTTAAACCAATAAAAATCACCACTTACAATATCACGTGGAGCAAAAAAGATAAACGACTCAGGGAAAGTACTTCTTAAAGTATCCACTTGAGGTAATATCGAGTTCTGAATACGCTGTGCATAATTAATACTATCAGTAATATCCTGATTCTGTTTCTCAATTTCTGCATTCTTTTGTCTGATGGCAATGGTTTGAGCAGCAACTTCTCTCTGTAAAGCCTCTTTTTGCAATCTTAAAGTCCTTTCCCGATACTTTATAATTGCATAAACAACTACAACAATAAAAGCTCCCATTAGTATGTAAAACCACCATCTCTTCCAAAAAGGTAATTCTATTTCTATTGAAACCGAAATTGGATTTTTAGTTACAAATCCATCTGCATTAAACGCCCTAACTTTTAAAACATATTTACCCGAAGGCAGAAACTCATATTCACGAAAATTTGTTGAACCTAAATCATCCCATTCCTTATTATCTTCTTCTCCTTCTTCAAGCATTTTATACTGATAAGTAACACCCGTTGGGTCCTTAAAACTGATACCTGTAAACTCAAATCTAAATCTATAATTAGGTCTGTTATAAGGATAACTTAAAACTATAGGTTTATTAACAGGATACTTTTTCCCTGAAATATCTACTTCTGTAAAGTTTAACATTGGAGCTACCAAGTTCTTTTCATCTCTATCCGGAAAATATTTTATAACTCCATGACTAGAAGCAAACCAAATATTACGGTCTTTATCTTCCCAAAGCTTATAAAAGTCACCTCCCATTTTATCCTTAAAACCAAAATTACGAATCTGCATGGTATTTAAGTCTATAGAACTTATTCCTGGCCAGTGACAAACCCAAAGTCTGTTATTTTTATCACAAACGATATCGTAACAATAGTTTTTAGACAAACCATCTAAAACAGAAATTGATTGAAGTGTATCCTTTGTATATTTCAGTACACCTTTACCAACAGTAGACAACCAGATATTTCCATCTTTATCCTTCGTCATACCTGATACATTTATTGGCGCTCGAGATAATTTATGAACTTCAATATTAGCTGAATCAAGCATACATATACCACTTGACTTAGGACCTATCCAAACTTTATTATTATCATCAACATAAACAAAGTTGATATTATTATGTGGCAGTTTATTTTCAGTAGTATACTTTTCAACCTGATTAGTATTAATATCAATGATAAAAAATCCACCTGATGTAGCCAGATATACTTTCGAATCCAGAAGAGCCATATCATTAATGTAGTTCCCAATAATAGATCCGGTATAATTATATCTTTTAAATTTAAGATCTCCTGGCTTTCTGTAATACAAACCTTTATTCAAGGAAGAAACCCATAAGGTGCCTTTACTATCATATTCAAAACCAGTTATTCTATCATTTGGAATTCCAAGCGCCGAATCATAATATTCATGATCTGTAAAACAATACTGATCTGCTTTTAATATACCATTATCTAATCCAATCCATAGTTTATTATTGGCAGCTAAAACAGAGATGGCTTTTTGTTGCTTAAAGCCAATATCCTCAAGATCGTAATGAATAAAACTTTCATTTAACAATACAGATACACCACCACCATAAGCTGCAAACCAATAGTTATTTTCTCTATCCGCTAGTATGCTTTTTATAAAGTCGTGATTAAGTCCATTCTGAGTAGAAAAGTTAAAGGATTCAGTAAAATTTTGAGTGGCATCATCCCAGAATAATTTAATAATTCCTTTTCCCCATGTTGCCAGCATAAGATTCCCATCTTTCTCTTCAAAAATATCAAGAATATTTTCCTGATCCACATTAAACTGTATACACAACTTATTATTTGCAAAATGTTTAGCCGATTTATCATCATAAGTAAAAAGGTAAAACCCTTCATCTTCGGTGGCGACCCAGTATTCCCCGGATATTGCTCTTCTTTTTACTATTTTATTAATGACAGTAGGAGGAATATCGGTAACCTCATCCAAAGAGCGTACTTTTTGATCATGACCAATTTTAAGAATGTACAATCCATCTGAAGTCCCCAATAAAAAATGAAAATCATCAATACATTTAATTGAATAATATAGCTTATCACCAAAGTACTCTCTATCGAAATATGTAGTAATTTTTTTATCCGGTGCGATTCTGATTACTCCATTATTTTGTACTGTTGCCCAAATGTTTCCTAATTCATCCTGGCATATATCCTTAATGGGACTTGTAGCACGTTCTTCCGGAATTACTTTATGAAAACCATCATCATAATATGAAAGCGTTCCATTTCCATGACCAACCCAAAGCACACCGCTATGATCTACGTATAGAGAATGAATAAAATCAGATGCTAATGAATCGTTTTGAGTATAAGTAATAAATTTTAGACCATCATAACGAACCAATCCCTCTCCTGTTCCTATCCACAGATAACCCTTTGCATCTTGCGCTAAGCAATAAACAAAATTCTGGGGTAATCCCATATCCGAATCAAAATTCTTAAAATCAAAAGACTGAGCCTCAACTTTAAGAAAAGAGAATACCAGAAGTGTGAAAAGAAATAGTTTAACTTTTAAATATTTTATCTGAATCATAATACAAATGCTATTTTAAGGTTTAATGCCAATACTGTATTTATATTTTGGAATACCTCCAATTGGCACACTATAAAATGGCATTAATTCATCATATTGATTTTTTAAAAATATAACTACGTTATTACTTTTAATATGAGCACTTTTATTTTTTATGATCTGAATATCATAAGAAGTATTTTTCTCAGCAGGACTCACAGCATGCATACTTTCACTCCAGGTATTATCTCCGGACACCTTTAAAAATTCACCATTTTTAGCCACTGAAATAATTCTAATAATACCATCGTTATCCCAGTCGAAGTTTGTTTGCTTAACAGCTAAAACCTTATCATCAATAAAAGGATAAATATGCGATACTTCATTAACATCGTCATGTAATCTGAACTTATACTTAAAGTAAAATGCAAAAGCACCTTCTACAGGCTGGTTTTCTGTTGACAATTGACTTAGGTACAAACGATATAAGTTTCCATCATCACCACCAATACCTTCAATGATTACCTTAAAAATGTATCCACCATAATCAGGTAAAAGTTCACCTTCAGTTGGGTTAATCGGACCAAAAGTGTACCATTGCTTTTCGTAACGTGCGTTCTCAGTAAATGATTTAGTACCTAACAAAGTACCACTTCTAAAATTCCCACCAAGATTCATCCTTTTGGCATCATCGTTAGAACAGGCATCTTTTCCTCCGTAAATACTATATTTCATACGAGTATCCCATTCCCCTTTTTGCTCATCTAACTCTCCACCAATGTCAGGATCATAAACTCTTATATAAATAGGTTCTGTATGATCTTTTGGAACCGAAAAAAATATAATCTGTGTAAAATCATTATCTCCCCAGGCTTGTTCCCCTTCCTTTCCAAATGTTACCAAATAAGGAATATTTTCATCAACTGCAGGAACAGGTTGTGCGAAAGTTTTAATTGAAAGAAATAATAATAAATACAATAAAATATTGTGTCGCATATGGTTAGTCTTTATTCTATTACTACGATTTTTTTTGTTGAGGCCATTTTTTGTGTGTTGTTATCTACTGATACAACTCCACATTCGATTGTATATATACCCTTTTTTCGAAAAATATGATTAATAGTTACACCTTTACCCCTATTATTATCACCTAAATCCCAATAATACTGAGCTGGTTTGAAATCCTTCAAAACAGATTTAGATGCTGACAGGGTTACCGGAGCATTAATTTTAACAGTATCACTGCATGTAATATAAACTTGCTGTGTTTGTTTCAATTCCAAGTCATATTGTGCAACAGTAAATAAATCTTGATTAATTAAGGTATCCACTACATTTAGATGAACATTATACATCCCCGGTCCAGGAAAGCAATGCCTTACCTCTTTACCACTGGCAGATTCACCATCTCCAAAATACCATTTATATTTATAAGGTAAAGTATCTGATTGATAAGGGCCATCATCAAACAATGTAAAGCAATAATTATCTTCAACCTGATCTTTTGCATCAGGAAAAGTAGGATAAGGATTTGAAAAGCGATAGATATCATCATTACCAGATCTGTTGGAAGCAAAGAATCCTTCTGTCTCCCCCGGATATATATAACAGGAGAAATCATCTTTCGATGAGTTAATAGGTTCCTCTAAACGAACAGGAACTTTCCATTCTTTACCATCCCATGAAGTATAAAAGATATCTAATCCTCCTATAGAATTATGCTGATCTGAGGCAAAATACAGTTTCCCGGAACTATGATAAAATGGGAAAAGTTCTTTTCCAGCAGAATTAATTTTTTTACCAAGATTTACAGGTTCTGACCACTCACCATCTTTAAAAGTTGACTGATAGATATCTGTTTCGCCAAAGCCACCTTCCTGATTTGAAACATAGAATATTGTATTTCCATCAGGTGTGACTGTTACTTGACCAGTGGAATAATTTCTGCGAGAATTAAAAGGGAAAGACGAGGGACGACTCCATTTTCCTTCTTCATTATCAATGATAAAAATACCCAATAAATTATCACGACCATTGCTTCTTTTTATTGTAGAATATTGGTTTTGTGTGATAAATATTTTGCTTTTATCCTCACTAAAACAAATTGACGAAGTATTTAACTTACTTAGCTTATCTGAAATTAATTGACTTTCATTTCCAAAATCATCATTCATCAGAAGTTTTGCTTTATAAATCCGATACAAACCTTCATTATTCTGATCCAGATAAGTTTTAATTATTTCATGTTTTCTATTGGAAGTAAAATATAAAGTTGAATCAATTACAAAAGGTGCAAAGTCATTCCTTATCATACTATTATTTGGAATCTTTTCAACAGTAATTTCCTGAGAATAAATCAATCCTTCAGACAATATTAAAGAAACAAAAACCAAAAATATATTACACAGTAAGTTCTTCATAGTTAAAAGAATTTTGGATTAGGAGAATGTATCTTATAACCAAAATCAAACTGCAGCGAAACCTCATGAGTTCCATTGTTATAAGTAGCTATTTTATCAAGACTATAATCTAAACTATAAGTAAATCGCAATTGCGGAGTAATTTGATATCCTAATATACCAACAACATCTCCAAGTGTTCTGTAAGACGCTCCTATCATAAGTGACCGTAAGAAAATAGCTGTTGCACTCACGTCCACAAAAGTTTCATCGTCCATATTTACCCTAAGCAATGCACTAGGCTGAATACTTATATTATCAGAAATTTCGTATAGATATCCTGCAGTCAACAGATAATCAATCTTTGTAAAATCAACAGAGCTTTCTCCTGTAACATATCTATCAAAATAAATAAAAGTTGGAACAGACAATCCTACAGAATATTTTGAATTGTATAATGCAGTACCAAATCCGAGAATAGGAGAAAAACTACTTTCTGCAGAACTAAACATTGGATCTATATCGTAATTCTCGGTAAAATCAGCATAAATAACATCAGTCCAATTTGAACTATAATTAACCAATCCTCCAGTAATTCCAAACGCAAGTTTATTTCCATGATTTAATGCCAACCTATAGGTATATGAAAAATTAACTCCCGTATTACTTGTAACTGCGTAGCTATCATTAAAGAATTGTATTCCTAATGCCACCTTTTCATTTTTTAAAGGAGAATGAGCAGTAAACATGGCGCCTGATGGTGAATCTTCAAATCCCATCCACTGTTTTCGATAAGAACCAAAAACAGATAATACTTCATGTGATCCTCCAAAACCAGGATTAATACTATACTTATTGTACATATACTGACTCATCACTAACTCCTTTTGAGATAGAGCTGTGAGATTAATTAGGATTATAAATAGTATAGTAAGAGAGCATCTATATTTCATAGTCAAATTCTTTCATAATTATTATCTGATAATTAGGTATTGCTTTCTTGGTTCTGATAACTCATCCGATTCAAATACAATATAATAAGTCCCTCCAGGAAGCAGTGCCCCATCTTTACCTATACCATTCCAACCTTCACTTTCCCATTTATTATAACAATCCTCACATTTATATACCAACTTACCTCGCTTATCAAAAACCGTGAGTTTAGTATTAGTCAAATTTTCTAAACCATATATTTTAAAGAAATCATAATTTCCATCCTTATTATTAGGCGAAAAACCAGTAGGTATTATTAACTTTTTTACTTTTATCTGAACAGTATCATCTAAATCCCAGTCCTCACATTCCAATCCGGGAATGCTGGTTGTCCAAACAAAATTATAAATACCATAATCATCAACACTTACAGCAGTTATAGAATCATTAGGCGATTTAATATCGGTAAGTTCCAATGACGTCCACATTCCTTCTGCATCCGGAATATTATCAAATGCTTCTGCATTCAAATCAAAATCCAATGTTCCATATATAATTCTGTCTTCACCCGCATTTACAGGATAGGGAACTTTTTTAAACGTAATAGTACGCTGATCTGAAATATCATTGCATGCCCCATTAATAACATCCCATTTTATTGTGGATTCACCAAAATCCGATGCAGTAAAAGTTGTTGTACCATCTTCATTTGCAGTAAAAACACCTTCACCAGACCAAATCCCATCAACTATTGTTATTTGTGGATCTAATACTATTTTCTTACCACAAACTGCAACATCTACTACTCCTATATCAGCTATTGGTTTTTCATCTACAGAAACAGCATATAGCCTTTCATTATTATAATCTTTTACACAACCTAATGCGTCCTCAACTCTTGTAAAAGAATATAAAGTTTGGCTTTCTAAATTCATTGTTTCATCAAAAGATGGAGTGAATTCAAAACTGGAGGATGAAACTTCTATTCCATTTATATGTTCAGTTGTCAATCCATCAGTGTATGTTAAGTTCCAAGGTCCATTCCCAGTGAGAGTATAATCCATATAAGTTGAATTACCTTGACAAATCTTATCACTTATCGTTGGTATAATCAACTCTGGATATTCAATAAATGTTATAATGACATCATCATAGTCAGAACAGCCCATTTCAGGTTCAGTTTCTGTCCACGTAAAAGTAACATCCTGTTTTAAATCAAAACCACTATAAGTTGCAGTTGCATTTTTGTCGGAAGCTACATCAAAAATACTACCAACACTTGAAGTCCATAAACCAGAATTACCGGAATTTAATTGAGCTTGCAAAACATATTGATCTCCACAAACATTTTGATTATCCCCTGCATCTACATCTGGTTTTAGATCTGTTACTATCTGTGTTCCTGTAATATCTTCAGCAGGGGCATAGCAACCGTTTACGTCTGATACTTCAGTAATTGAATACTCCCCAGAAGCAAAGACTTCAATTGAAGGATTATCTGTATCCCCATCAGAAGTATAGACACCTTCGTTAATTTTATAATTAAAAGGCGCATTACCTGTAAAAGCAATATCCATTGAAATAAAATCCGGATCTGAATCCGATGAACAAAACTTAAACTCTCCTGAAGAATTTAATGTAGCAGTTGGTGATCCTAGAAATTTTACGGTTGCTTCATCTGTTGCTGTACAAACACCATTAATTTCTGTAAGAATAAAAGTTACATCACCTTCCTGATCTGCCGTAAAGGATGATGTTGGCGAATTAATATCTGAATATGTTCCAACCCCAGTCATATCATTCCAATAAATTGTATGAGTTGGATCAGTTACGGTTCCATTAAAAGTCAACTCGTATCCACAAATTGGATCATAAACACCTGCTGATGGAGAAGGTCTTTCAAACACCTCACAATTCATAACTTGTCCAGTCACCTCAACACCCGAGTTATTAGGATCATTCGGAACATACTGATAATTAGAATCATAAACCCTAACTATTTCAATAGACGCATCTGAAGAAACTGCACTTGGAACTTCTATTTCTATATAATTTTCATCTATTGTATGATCACCTTGAGTCTCACTTAATTTAATTGTGCCTTCCCAATAAGTAGATATTCCAATTTTATAAGCAAACGCAAATCGCTTTTCCCCTGTAAATGCAACTTTTAATAATGGTTTTCCACTTTCACAAAAAGCCGTATCATTACTTATAAGTGTTGCAGTCGGATAAGCTGGATCTTGGGCATTAATGGAAATAAAGATTATATTAAAAGTAAAAAACAGAAGAATGTGAAGTATATTTTTCATACAAAACGGCTATAGCTAATACAAACTATACAAACATAGCTATTTTATATGGAAATGTTCAATTCGTCGACCATTGCGATTATGCTGTTAACAGTACAAAAACAACACTTTGTCAAAAAAATAAGCAATGAAATCAACCGAGACATTAATACAATTATAGTTATTTATAATTTCGGTAAATTTTTCTCGTAAATCTAAAGTTTCAAACTAAGTATTCTAAAGGTCATAAATAGTCCTTGCCTTAGGTTTCTCCTTCCGCATTTTTTTATACCTCCATTCATTATATGTTTCAGAGAACATAGGCACAAAATTTTCTTCGGGACCAGGAGCCGGAGCAAAAATAAGGTTACCTTCAGGATCTATTAAATAATAGGTTGGGAATGCTTTTATATCATAATCGAGCAAAACCTTGGCATTTTGAGAGAAATGCAGGAAGGTCCACTTATATTTATGTTCCTTTATAAATTCAGAAGCTTTATCCGGATCCTCATCTGTTAATATGGTTACAATTACCATATCCTTTTTAAACATCTCGGCAAACTGCTGTAATATCTGAAAGTCTTTTTTACATGCGTAATTTTCAGTATTGGCAAAATTCAGGTAAATAAATTTACCTTCAAAATCTTTTAACTCACGAGTCTTCCCCGATAAAGTTGTCAATGAAAATGATGGAGCCCAAAGCCCTACTCTTAACTTTGTAAACTTTAGAAAAATATCACCTGCAATCTCTTTATTTATCTCACCTTCACACTCTTCCGATGCACGCTTCATTAAGGTAATTATCTTTTCTTTATTGTAATTACCTGAATAAAACCCATCATACAAACCTTTTATAACCACCAGTTCGGTTAGTGTTCTATTGTAAAAAAGTGAATCCTTTCCAAATGCAACTGCTAAACTATCAAAAGACTCAACCTTAGGCCATAGTTCTTTTACATTTTCACCTTCTTTTGAATTGAAATAAGAGTAAAAGAAATTAGAAAAAACCTGATTAAAAGCCTCCCAGTAAGGATCTAAGGAATATTGCACCGGAACATGACTAAAGTTGTCATTAATAAGTCTTCGTTGATCGTTCGAATAAATAAAATTCTTCAGATTTATATAACTGTACGACTTGTATTTCTGAAACCAACTATCTTTTGATGCAGGAAACTCCTCTTCTGATTCATCAATAATTTTATAGGCCAGCTTCTTATTATTCGTTAAAACAATCTTTTTTATTTCATCAGCAAAACGCTCATTATAATACAAGTCAAAGTTTTTAACGTTCTTATTTAAATCAATCCCATTATCATTTTTCACCCCTAAAAGAACAGGCTCAGGAATAAAAAACGGATTCATTTTATTTTCCTCCTTCATGGGCTTATAAGGAGGCAATTCTATATTATATTTTTGTCCGGGTTCAACAAGTAAGTAACCTTGCATTTCACCAAGACTGATATATATTTTTGTTACGTCATCCACAAAAAAGGAGGTAATAAAATCTCCATTCTTATTAACTCTAAAAGTTCTAAGATCTTTATAGCCTCTTGTAATATAGTTACTTTGGCGCTGTACAGTAAGATTCATGTTTGCATATTCAACAGCTTTGCCATAAATAGTTACACTATCTACCCTCTCTGCCTGAACCCACTGTGCAATTATTAAAACAAATATGAGCAAACAATACCTCATTCCTTACTTTTGCAGATTATAGTTAGCCATTTTTTCCTGAATCTTTATCGGGATAAATTTACTTGGATCGCCTTTATGCTTTATAATATCTCTAACAATTGAGGAGTTAACAGGCGTATGCTCTGGAGTTGTTAGCAAAAACACAGACTCAATACCTGTCATGGCTTTATTTACCTGGGCAATAGCTCTTTCATATTCAAAATCCGCAGCAGTACGAATTCCTCTTAAAATATACTGAGCATCACACGCTTTAGCAAAATCAACAGTTAAGCCTTCATATTTCCCAACCTTAACTTTAGGTTCGTGATTAAACAAATATTGAATCCACTCAACCCTTGTATCAACAGGATAAAAATCTTTTTTACTTGAATTATAACCTACACCGATAACAATCTCGTCAAATAAATCAACAGCTCTAATAACTATATTTTCATGACCTATCGTAAATGGATCAAAAGATCCGGGAAATATTGCAACACGTTTCATTCGCTCTTTTCTTGTATAATTTTATAAAGAATATTTTATCCGGGCCTAAAGTTGTAAAAATACTTTCAGCACACAAAATTCAACCTACCAAAACTTTATTTTTAAGGTTGCAAAAAATGACATACGTAGTAATATTAAACCATGCTTAAACCTACTGATATTAGTATCTCCGTACTTTCGTTCTTTATACCTTATTGGCAAATCAATTATTTTAAGATTTAATTTATAGGCTCCAAATAATAGATCAAAATCACCAAAAGGATCAAACTCACCAAAAAACTTCCTGTTTGCAGCAAGTTTCTCGTAATCCTTTCTGAACATTACTTTTGTGCCGCATAATGTATCTTTAATAGGCCGCTCAAGTATATAACTAAAAAACTTACTGAAAAAATGGTTTCCAATTGTATTTAAAGGACGCATTGCATTTTTTTCCATTGGATACACCAATCTAACACCATTGATAAACTCTCCTTTACCTGTTGTAATAGCATTATAAAATTTTGGTAAATCCTCAGGTGGCACTGTTAAGTCGGCATCTAAAATCATAAGGATATCGCATGATGCAGCACAAAATCCTTTTCGAACAGCATCGCCCTTACCCTTACCATCCTGTTGCATTATTTTTATATCATAAACTCCAGAATATTTTTCCTGCACTTTTTGAATAGTATCCCAGGTATCATCCGTAGAGTTACCTTCCACAAAAATGATCTCAGTGTGTTTTCCTAAATTTGGTATTCGCTGAACAGCCTGCTCAATATTACCACTTTCATTTCGGGCAGGAATAATTACTGAAGTTGAGTATCTATTATCTACCTGCTCATTTGTTAAAGTACACGGTATTGGTCTTGCAAAAATAAACTGATTCAGACCTAAACTATTGATTAAAGGCAAGCGACTAAAAAATCTATTCAAAAATGCTGAAACTAAAGGAATATTGTATGGAAACAACATACTTCTATTCGCCTTATATGTTTCAAAACCGGCCAAATACAATAGGTTCTGAATATCCTGACTCGACAACCAATTCTGCTGTGGAGACTTCTTTTTAACGCCTATCAATTCAGCAAATCGAATTACAGGCTCCCACATTCTGTTATATGAAGTAACAATCAGTCGTGTTTTTTCGTGAACCACATTCTGAAGCTGATTAAAGGCCTGTTCAATATCAGGTAACAATCCAATTAAGTTAGACATTACAACTACATCAAATTTAGATTGAAGAGTAATATCTTCTGCTGGCATTTCATAAAACGAAATATCCTTAAATTGCTCTTTGGCCAAACGAATCATAGCCGAAGAGAAATCTATACCGGTTTTTTCTTTTGCATTAATTTCGTTTAACAAATCGCCACTACCACAACCAATCTCAAGGACTTTGCTTTCTGGATGTATAAAATAATTACAATATTTTGATATTGAATTCCAATAATAAGAACGTCTTTTTCTGTATTTTATCCACTTAGGTGCAAACTGCTCCCAATATTCTTTTATCTCAGAACTATATAATTGCATAATTTATTTATTACCCTCTTCTACAATATTTTCTACAGGATTATTCAATTGAGAATAATCAATTTCAAACAGATAGCAAGGTTCTTTACCTCCAAACTGCTTAACCAAACGAAACATTTTTGGATAATCTTTCACTACTACTGACATATACCTCTTAATGGTATTAATTGTTTGCCCTGTAAATATATTAGGATTCTTTCTTAAACTGGCCACGATGATGTGTGTCACATTTTTCTCCTGTAAATTACGGACTAAGTCATATGCAGAACCTTCCGGTATGCGATAAACGCCATAAAACTTACGACCCTTACCATAAATACGTGCAATATTTGGTTTTCTACATGCTACATATGTCTCATTTTCTGATAAGTTTTTATCCACATAATCGATCATCTGTAAGTAACTAATCCAATCAGGAGTAAATCCGGCAAACTTATCTCCATGTATATTTTTTGATAAGGTTTTAAGATCGATTGTTTTAACATCTTTTGAAACTGCCAATCCTAAGGAAACAATCAATACTACGATAAATAAATACTTAACTAAAACTACATTCAAAGCCTTTGCAATTTGAATTACAGTAGAAACTAGAAAAACAATCATTAAAGGCACAAAAGGAATAATTAATCGATATTGATCCCACAATTTCTGTAAAGAAAAGAAAGTAATACCGAGCATAATAGCAAGATACACCGATGTGAAAAACAAGTGCTTATTTCCTTTAGAAAACCAAAAGAATCCTAATAAAAACAATATATATAAAACAATTGTCAAATTAGGATTAATCGTATTTTTTTGAGCTGATTTAAATCCTAAAACCCGCACAAAATGTTTTGACAAATATAAATTTGAGTTATCCTTAAATCGCTGAATAAATCCTTGAAAATCTTCTTTCCCCTGGCTTTTATCGTAAGGATGCTTATTTAGTAACTGAGAAGTTTGTTCACTTGATTTAGCCGGCAAATCCCAAATTAAGCTCTTTAGCCCTAAAAACAAAGTAATCAAAAAGGCAAATCCCAAAATTACAAACAGTGCCTTTTTATAGCTTTTGTTTACAACAAAAAAAACTAATACTGCCAATACCGAACCAAAACCAATAGTTCTTGTAATAAACATTAACGATGCAAACACCACTATTGGTAATACCAATTTAATTTCTTCTTTATTACTTAATTCAGTTTCGTCCTGATCTTTATCAATTATTTTAAATACATAAATAAAAAAAGCACTTTGAAGCAGCATATAAAATGCTTCTGAAAACGTTTGACTGGAAAAGAATAAGAAATACTGACTTATACTTAATATACCTAATGCATAGAATAAGCTAACATATGAAACCCGATCTTTAAACGCTTTATAAAACAATACCACAGCACCTAAAAGAAAGAGGAACGAAGTCAGTTTTAATACAATAAGATTCATTCCGAACAAACCTACGAACAATGATAAAACCATTGGATATAAAGGTCCCTGATAGGTTGGAAACTTACCTGATTCCCAAAAGTTAATAGCTCTTGTAATGTAAGTAGAATCATCCCCGGATATACTTACCCTGGCATTGAAATACAAAAAACTAAAAACTACAAATACACCTGCAAATATGTAAAAAATTAAAGCTGACCGATCTCTTAGCCAGCTTTCTATCTTATCATCAAATAATATCTTATCAACTTTAGGTTTATTATTTACCATTTATTAAATATTTAATCTATTTCTTTCTTTCGATACGCATTTACAAATAAAATATTGCCCATACCTTCATATTTGGCAAAGCTATCAATTCCATTTTTAATATCTTCTGATGAAAATCCTAATATCGTTAAATCAGCATCATGACTTTGTTTTTTTACAATATCCTCCTTACTATCACCCTCATTAAATGAAATCATCTGAACATTTCCAGGGACTATTGGCAATCGGCCACACTTAATTCTATCCAGCCACTTTTTTCGTTCTTCTTTTGATTCCTGCGCAGGTGTAAGCGAAAATATTTTAATAAATCCCTTTTTCCAATCCGGATGGCCTAAAATAATGTATGCCAACAACACCATCAAATTTGCATTATGAAAGTCATGACGACCAATCCAAATATGTATTTCTTTTTTATATCCAAATCCTTTTAATGAGGTGTTCAAAAAACACACATCCATTTTACATGAATCATATAATATATAATTATCCAGAGCATTCTTAAGAGACTCCGGTTTATCGCTAGGAAATTCAAATAATATCAGGTTACTTCCCTTACCTGAAATACCAGAAAGTTGAATTACCTGTGCAATTGCTGATGTATAAGATGGACTTATTACAGTATCAATATACACTCTTGTATTACTACCCTTTGCTCTTGATATTAAACGCTCAAGTGTTTTTTTTGATTGATGATGAGTTTGACTATTCAAAAATCCTTCAACATAATGAATGTAAGTTCCAAATCCATATTTATGAGATAACCACCCTAGCAAATCAAAAGCGCTTTGCCTTTCAAAAGAATCTGCACTTACACATACTGCAAAAGGTCTCCAATAATATTCTTGCTCCTCTTTATTTGCGCGCTGAACAAATATCTGTATTTGTCTGCTTAATTGAAATATCACTCCTTTAAATAATTTCTCTAAGCCTCTCTTCTCTGGTCTATACTTACTAATTATCAGATAGATTACACCCATTATCAACATTGAAATCAATGCATAAGTAAGGTTCATCTTAAACATCAACCAAAAAGACAAAACTGCACCTGCTATTGAATAATACCATTTATTATGCTTAAATGTAGGACGGTAAGATGGGTCTGCGGCAAAATGCTCCAAAAAGCTTATTAAACAAATAGCGCCATAAGTTACCATAAAAAACATGGATATGATTTGAGCTACAAAGTTTACGTCGCCTATAATAACAAATACGTAGGCAATTGCAATTGTAACCAAGGTACCATTTACAGGATCATTATCCTTTACCTTTCCTTTTGACAACCATTTATTGATATGAGGATATGGTAAAATTTTATCAAAGCCTATTGCTTGCAATGTTCTTGGGGCAACCAAAATAGAACCTATAGCAGAAGAAAGAGTTGCAGCAGCCAAACCAATCGGTATAATTGGTCCCCAGATAGCAATCTTTTGCATAATCAACTGATCACTTGCCAATTCTTCAGGTGAGGCTGAAATGGTTAACTTATAAGCTATAGCCACATAAACCAACATTCCTATCAATGTAGCCCACAATGTACCTCTTGGAATTGACTTTTTAGGATCCTTTAAATCTCCTGACAACCCTAAACCGGCAGCAATACCTGTAAACGCAGGAAAAATTATTGTAAACACATAAAAGAAACTTTCCGCATTTTCTGCGGATTCATTTAAAAAGAAAAATGTATTTTCAGAAGTTGGGGTTCCCATAAAAAACAAGACAATAGAGAGAAACAACACTCCCACTACCACATACAAAGCCTTCATTCCAATATTTGCCCCTCTGATAACAACGATTATACTCAAGAGAGTCATCATTACCAAAGTCACTATTTTTTTAAAGTCCGCAGGTTCTATATCATATGGGATCAATGGCAGTACAGCATCAAAAGCTTCCCCAAATGCAATGATATAGAATGCCACACTAATAGCCTGTGATAAATAAAGAGCAATTCCAATTGCGCCCCCTATATTTAAACCAAAAGATCTGGAGATAATATAATACGCTCCTCCGCCTTCAACCTTTTGATTAGTGGCAATCTCTGCAACAGCCAGAGCTGTAGGTATAGTAACTAAATGTCCGATAACAATAATTGCCAACACGCCTAAGAATCCTACATTGCCTACAGCCCAACCAAATCTTAGAAATAAAATAGCACCTAAAATTGTTGAGATAGCCGTCATAAAAACCGGCATTGAACCAAATGTAGCATTTGGATTTGTAATTGCTTTTTGCATAACTGCTTTTTTGGAATCCTTATTCAAAAATAGGAAAAAAATAATAAGCGAAATATCTTAAATAAGTTGCTTAATAACATGAGATAATTCATATACTCCAATCTTGACCAATTCTTTAAAAATGTTTATCTTGCAAGTATTCTTAATAGGTTTAGATTACACAGAAATCTTTGAGGAAGCCGGAAAAATAGGGGTGTTTTTCCGGCTTTTTTAATGCTCATAACCAAACTAATAGAAAAATCACTCTTCTTTATCTTTTTTTATATTTTTGTCGAAACCCAATTTAAGAATCATGAATACATTAACACCGTTATCAAATTCCAAACAAATCTTGTTAGGAGTACAATTTTTATTCGTTGCATTTGGAGCAACAGTACTCGTTCCTCTTTTAGTAGGAATTAATCCATCCATTGCTTTACTATCAGCAGGTATTGGAACTCTTATTTTCCATTTAATCACAAAAGGTAAAGTCCCTGTATTTTTAGGAAGTAGTTTTGCTTTTATCGCCCCAATAACAAAAGCAACAGAGAAATTTGGATTTGCAGGAACCTTATCAGGTATTATTGCTGTAGGAATAGTGTACTCCTTAGTTTCTTTTCTAATAAAACTTAAAGGAGTAAACTTCATAAAAAAAATATTTCCTTCAATAGTTGTTGGCCCTGTAATCATGGTTATTGGTCTTTCGTTAGCTTCAACAGCTGTGGATATGGCAAAAACAAACTGGATCATTGCAGGAACATCATTACTTTCTGCCATCATTGCAGTTGTTTACTTTAAAGGAATAATCAAACTCATCCCTGTATTCATTGGAATCATCGTAGGATACCTGTTATCATTTGCAATGGGAGAAATAGATTTTACTCCCATTAAAGAGGCAGCATGGCTTCAATTACCAGATGTTACGCTACCTTCTTTTAGCTGGGAAGCTGTTTTATTTATGATTCCGGTGGCGATTGCTCCTTTAATTGAACATGTAGGAGATATATATGCCATTGGCGCAGTTGCAGAAAAAGATTTTATGAAAGACCCTGGTCTAAACAGAACCATGCTTGGAGATGGCATTGCAACAAGTTTTGCTGGATTAATCGGAAGTGTTCCTAACACAACCTATTCGGAAGTTACTGGAGCAATAGAGCTAACAAAAGTAACAAATCCCAGAGTTCTAAGAATTTCAGCAATTACGGCAATCATATTCTCTTTAATTGGAAAAGTAAGTGGATTCTTAAAATCAATTCCGACTGAAGTACTGGGAGGAATTATGCTTTTATTATTTGGAATGATCGCCAGCGTTGGTATAAAAACTCTGATTGAATCCAGATCTGATTTTCATAAAACCAGAAATCTTGTTATTGTTTCTATTATCCTTACGATTGGAATTGGAAAAGCATCCATTGATTTCGGTTCATTTTCATTGTCCGGCATTGGATTGGCGTCTGTAGTAGGAGTAATATTAAACTTAATTTTACCCGGAAAATCAAAAGAAGTTCACATCGAACACTCCACAGAAGAAAACTAATAATTCTCCCCTCTTAATTATTTCTTAGGAGGGGATTATTTTTCTTTTAAATCATCTAAATCCCTAATTGGCCTAATCCAAATATCAAGAAACTTCCCTTCTTTAAGCAGCTGTTTTTTAATGATCAGTGACGATTTATATCCATCAAACTCGCCAAAAATATATCTTGTAAAACCATCAACACATTTTACCTCCTGAACATTATTGATGCCTCTTTTTGAAAAGAAACCAAGATCCTTAAGCGGACCTTTCTCTAGAGCCATTAGTTGAATCGTATAACCTTGTCTTGTACTTGGTATAAATTTTTCTACAGATTTTGATTCAACCACTGCCTTATTTTCCTCAGCTACTATAGGTTTTTGTATAGTTGATTGTTTCTTATCAACTACTACATCTTTAAATACCGGTGCATTTTTTTCTTTAACAGCCAATTGTTTTACATTGATATTAGTATCTGAATCCAGAGCTTTAACATTATCTTTACTAACAATCTCAACATGCTGAATCTTTTCAAGAGGAGCATCCATTACAACATCCTTAAACTCTATTGTATGCCTCTTTTCTTGATAGTTCATATCAGGAGTTACATTAACATAGCCCACTTCTTTTTTATCCTCAGCTGAGTTCGTCTGCTCAATTTCATATTCGTACCCTACTTCAAGAAACAACATATATTTTCCATTTGTAGGATTGGGTCTATAATCACCAACAAGCCTTTTATCCTTCCTCCTGGTAACTAAAACTCTTACATCTTTCATATTATCACCGAACACTTCATCAATTTGCCCCTCAACAACAGCTAATTCTGTATTGTCATCTGAATCAAAAATTACCTGGTAAATATCAGAACCACCATAATTATCCTCAAACTTTGATGAAGCATAATAGGCACGACTTTTATTTACCGTTGGAACAAAAAAGAAATCATCGTCCGGTGTATTAATAGGAAATCCAAGATTTACAGGTCTGCTCCACGTAGAATCCGGATTCATTTGTGCATAAAATACATCCAGGCGTCCCATCGAATTATGTCCTTCCGATGAAAAATACAGTGTCCTTCCATCATAATGAATCATAGGGGTTTCTTCATCATATTCAGTATTGATATTTGGCCCAAGGTTTTTAGGCTTTCCCCATGTTCCATCAGGATTCTTTTTAGCCATATAAATATCCAAACCGCCTAGTCCGCCTTCTCTATCACTTGTAAAAAACAAGGTACTCTTATCAGCAGATAAAGATCCGTGTGTTTCTTGTGCAAAACAATTTATAGGGTAAGGCAGTTTTTCTGGCTCAGACCATTTTTTACCATCAAAATGACTTATGTATAAACTCTTTCCATGAATATCATTCCTGAACAAAATCATATCATCACCATCAGGAGAAAGTGATGCAGCAGCTTCGTGCTCATTTTGTTTAAAAAATACTTTTAACAATCTGGCACTTTCCCAGTTTTTCGCAGACAAAGGAACGGAATAAATTTTTTCGGCATATTGACCATCCGGAAGCAGAGATAACTTTGTCCAATTTCTTCGTGAAGTAAAAAACAATTCATTTTCACTAACACAAATCAACGGGCTATGATCATCATACTTTGAATTAACTTCCGGCCCCATATTCTCAACTTTAATATCAATTGGATGCTGGATAAAGAAATTGGCATTATGACAGATCTGAATTTCATATTCCACCTCTTTCATCATTAAGGTATCTTCTTCAGGAATATTAACCAATAGGTTTTCATATATTTCAATAGCCTTTAACGGTTTTAATAAAACCTGATAGGCTTTTCCGATAGACATACCAAATTCTCTTCCAAAATATCCTTTCCTCTGCTCCTCAGTTAAAATACCCATTCCCTTATTAAGATAAATAACTGCAGAATCTGCACCATCAGAAGTATTTAGATAACACAATCCTAAATTAAACAAAGCGTCTAAGTTTTTAGGATCGTCTAATAAAAGAACTTTTAAATTACTTATGGCATCTTTATAATTACCTTCATCAGCAAGGCTCATTGCCCTTTTAAACAACTTTGCACTACGAGAGTCTGATTTGGTCTGTGAGTAAACTCCCAAAACAATTAAGCAAAGCAAAAAAACTACTATGAAAGACCTATATTTTCCCATTTTTTGCGTTTAATTTCCCAAACGACTGATATTAAATGCAATATAGTAACTTTCCTGCGTTTATAATACAACAAGCATAATGAAGGAGTTATTAAAAATCAATTATTTACTAGCATCAATGCAACGTTACGATACTACAAATAAGAAAATACGATTACATTAAACTCATTTAATGCAACTTACACTTTTTCCAATAAATGGAAACGTTTTATAAGTAATGGATAAATAAAGTTATTGAGTACCTATGAAACACTGTCTTTTAAAACAAATCCAACTGTTGGAACGTTCTCAATGATAATTTCTGAATCACTTTTTAAGTATTTACGTAACTTGGCAATAAAAACATCAAGACTTCTACTATTAAAATAATCATTATCGCCCCACAGAGAGTTTAAAATATCGTCTCTTTTAACTAACTCATTTTTGGAAACAGCCAACATCTTCAAAACCTCATTTTCTTTATATGTTAAGCGTTTCTCATCTTCATCTTTTTTTAATAACTGATTTTTATAATCAAATTTAAATGAACCAATATTAAAAATATCAGGACACATTTCCTGATAAAAGCTATTGTCACATCTTGCCATTATAGCTTTAACCCGACAAAGTAGTTCATCTTCATCAAATGGCTTAACAATATAATCATCAACACCAATATTAAAACCTTTAATCTTATCTTCTTTTAAAGTTTTTGCTGTTAAAAAAACAATTGGCACAGACTTATCTTTCTCTCTGATTTTTTCAGCAATAGAAAAACCATCTAAACCGGGAAGCATCACATCAAGAATACAAAAATCAAAAGTATAATTATTAAAAGCATTTAATCCCTGAACCCCGTCTTTATAAAGTTTAACATCAAAGTTATTTGATTCAAGAAATTCAACCAGCAAGAAACCCATTGTAGTATCATCTTCTACCAGAAGTATTTTCTTTACTCCATTACTCATAATTAATTAACTTTTAATGTTATAACAAATGAACTCCCCTTACCCAACTCACTTTTTATTTTAATGCTTCCTTTTAAATTCTCAATAACCTTCTTAACAAAATTCAAACCTAAGCCAAAGCCCTTTATATCATGCACATTACCTGTAGAGACACGATAGTATTTTTCAAAAACTTTATCTTGTTCAGATTTAGAAATACCTATACCATTATCTTTAACAACAACATATAATTTATTGTTTTTATTATAGGTTTCAATATTAACATGCGGCGCTTCCTTTGTGTATTTTATTGCATTATCAATTAAATTTAAAAACGAATGTTTAAGATAAATCTTATCTCCTTTAATCCTAAAGTCATTCGCATTTAAATCTATACGAATCTGCCCTTGTTTTTCTGTGATAATAGACCTATATGATTCAACACATTCTGTTATTATTTCGTGAACATTCATCAATTCATTAGAACCGGCTTCCACTGACAATCCTACAACATCTAAAATATCCTTTACATGTTGACTCAACTTGGAATTTTCATCCTGAATTAACTGTGTATATTGTTTTATTTTTCCTCCATTCTCATTGCCAGAAACAACTTGCTTTTTTATTAGTCTCGACGCAAACTGGATATTTGCCAATGGAGTTTGAAACTCATGAACCATATTATCGATAAAGTCTTTTGTATTAACAAGAATCGATTGCTCTTTAGCAAATAATCGATACACTATAACAAAAGAAATTAACACAAATAAGATTGCTCCAATGGATAAATAAAACAAAGCCCCGATTTGAGCAATTATAAATTTACTTTGATCAGGAAATTCAATTTGCAGTTTGATCCCATTTTGAGCTAACAAACCATTTAAGGATTGTTCATAACAAGAAATACAAATATTATCCTTAATACTGTCATTTTCATTTACAAACTCAAATCTATATTCTAATTGAATTTTGTGAATATATAAATTAGACTGAATAATACTATCTACTTTCTGAAAATTGATATATTGAACATCACTTGAACATTTGTTACCACAGACATAATTATGCATATTATTGCATTGATTTGCTTCTCTGGCAATTTCATTTCTTGCCTCTCTTAAAGCCAAAACAACCCTATGATTAAAATGCTTTTCTTCAAGTTTTGCAGAACGCACTAAAAAGAGTACCTGAATTATAATTAAACTCAATAAAACAATAAAAGTAATTACTGCCAACCACTCCAATCTAACTTTTTTCTTTATCATCAAAACAATTAATTAATCTTTTACGTTACTATATTTAAGCCAAACACAAAAGTAGCAATAAAAAGGAATGCAGATAATTAATTAACAAGTCATTAACACGCATTAACAAGATAATAACAACAATATTTATAGAATCATATCATATTTGTAAAAGACATCATATTAATAAATTTAAAAATTATAGAATTATGAAAAAATCAATAGCTGTATCATTCCTATTTTTATTTATGGTAGCAATTGCTTCTCCTGTAGTAGCATCTGAAAATGTTCAGGAGCCACAAAAAACAGAAAAGAAGTGCTGTTCTAAAGAAGAGAAAAAAGAATGCAGTAAAAAAGAAAAAGAGTGTTGCTCAAAAGATAAAAAAAGCGAATGCTCAAAAGCTAAAACAGAAAGCGAAAAGAAGTAAGAATATAATTAGAATTTAAGAAGCTGCATACTTTAGTTAGTGTGTAGCTTTTTTATTTTACACCTGCCTTGCAATAATAAATGAATTCCTTAATCAACAGATTTTATTTTATTCATAAAATATTTTCATTTTATAACGTTTATTAACTATCTGAAAACAAAATTGGCACATCATATAGAACACATTTAACCAATTAATCTTAATTTTGTTGGTATATAACAAAAGGTAATTGTTTACTATTTGTTAATAGTATAAAATACAGTGATTTACTTTCACCTCTTATTACCGTTTTAGAGACACAACTATGCTTAAACAAAGTTTACAACAAAAACTACTTCAAAAATTATCACCGATGCAAATTCAGGTGATAAAGCTATTGGAAATTCCAGCAGCTCAATTGGAGCAGAGAATAAAGAAGGAAATTGAGGAGAATCCGGTTTTAGAGCTTGATGGGGAAGGCAGATCCAATGAAGATATGGATGAACCTCAGGTAAAAGAAACAGAGGTAGAGAAAGACGAGTTGTCAATTGATGAATACATTCAAAACGAAGATATTCCTGCATATAAATTACAGGCACGTAACTTTTCAAAAGACGACAAACACGAAGATATTCCATTCTCTGAAGGAACAACATTTCATGAATTTTTAACTGATCAATTAGGACTTAGAATACTAGATGAACGTCAGCGCTTAATGGCTGAACACATTGTTGGAAACATTGATGAAGATGGTTACTTAAGACGTGAGATTGATGAGATAATTGATGATATTGCTTTTAGTCAAAACGTAGAATATGATGAAAAGGAAGCGCTCGATATTTTAGAGATTGTTCAGGATTTTGATCCACCAGGAGTTGGAGCAAGAGACTTACAAGAGTGTTTATTGCTACAGCTTGACAAAAAAGACAGATCTTGTCCAACAATAGAAAATGCCTATAATATTATCAAGCATCATTTTGAAGAATTTACAAAAAAGCATTACGAAAAGATTACAAAAAGACTCCATCTTGAAGAAGAGGAAGTAAAAGATGCATTGGAAGAAATCCTTAAGCTGAATCCTAAGCCAGGAAGCTCATACAGTAATCCAATGACCAAAACTGTTCAACATATTATTCCTGATTTTATCTTAGAAATTAAAAACGGAAAATTTGAATTATCACTGAATAACAGAAATGTTCCGGAATTAAGAATTAGTCAGACATATGCAAACATGTTAGAAGATTATGCTGGAAATAAAAAGAATCAAACAAGAGATAAAAAAGACGCTGTAATTTTTGTAAAACAAAAGTTAGATTCTGCCAAATGGTTTATTGATGCAATCAGACAAAGACAAAATACTTTGTTAAACACCATGCAGGCCATTCTTGACTATCAAAAGGATTACTTTGAAGAAGGTGATGAAACCAAGCTCAAGCCAATGATATTAAAGGACATAGCCGAAGTTACCAATTTAGATATTTCTACAATTTCCAGGGTTTCAAACAGTAAATATATTCAAACTCATTTTGGAATATTTTCTTTAAAATCTTTCTTTTCAGAAGGTATGCAAACTGATTCAGGTGAAGAAGTATCCACAAGGGAAATTAAAAAGATCCTTTCTGATTGTATTGAAAATGAAGACAAGAGAAAGCCTCTAACTGACGATAAATTATCTCAGATTTTAAAGGAAAAATCATACAATATTGCCAGAAGGACCGTAGCTAAATACAGAGAGCAATTAAACATCCCTGTTGCTAGGCTTAGAAAGGAACTTTAGTTATAATTTTTGAAAATATATTTTCTTAATGCTAAAAAAGATTGCCACAATCATTTCAACATTGCTCCACCCAATGTTGATGCCTACACTGGGAATATTGGTTATTTTCAGCACTCAAAGTCACATTACTTTTTTGCCGTATGAATACCGCAGATTGGTGACTATTATAGTATTGATAAGCACCTGTATTCTGCCATTAAGTGTTATACCGCTTTTTATACAAACTAAAGTTATTAAATCAATACAGATGGACTCCTCCAGAGAAAGGATTATTCCATTATTGGTTACCGGAATATTTTTTATGATTGGCTATTATTTCTTAAAGAAATTTCAGCTTCCAGCTTTTATACCGTTATTTTTCCTCGGAACATTAGTTGCATTAATTATTTCGTTATCAATCTCTTTCTTTTGGAAAATCAGCATTCATATGGTGGGAATAGGAGGAGTATTAGGAGCACTAATAGCAATCTCTACAAAATACGGAGTTAATACCAACATGTGGCTTTTACTTGGAATTGGTATTTCTGGTCTGCTGGCAAGTTGTCGTTTAGCATTAGATGCTCACAATCCTAAACAAGTATATTCCGGATTTTTTATTGGAATGCTATCTATACTTTCAATTGTAATGCTTTAAATCTATATAAACCAACAATATAGTCTGAAAGCGAAACTGTTATATGGAGATTAAATACAATAGCCATCGTTTTGAAATCAAAAACAATGGCTATTTCAGAAAACACATCAATCCAACACAAAAAAGTTTGAATAAGCAATTATAACATCATACCTACCATAAGAAAATGCTGCAGGTTCACCATTTACCAAGGCTTTAAACTCAAAGACACCAGATAATATAACTCCTTTATTAACGTCATCTACAAATAAATTTTGAGCTTTTGCAAACTCAAATTGTCCACTCAATATCTCCAAATTTTTCAGAACTCCATCTTCTTCAATGGTAACTTCTACATTTGAACCTTCGAGATCTATGACTTTACCATCTAAATTCAATAAATCATATTCATCTTCAGGTAAGAAATCATTTAAAATAAAGGATATTTCATAATCAGTATAATAATCCTTTTCTCCTTTAAAAACAAATGAGGTTTCTCCGTTTTCAACAATTACTGTTAGGGGATATTCATCATCATTATTTGTAATATTCACTCTATCATATCTAACTCCAAAAGTATTATATCCATATTCTGAATAAATTGGCAATCCAGGGACTTCTGGATCTTCTATAAAAATAGATTCTTCAAGATAAAGATCATCGCTTGAACAGGAATACAAAAAAGACAATATAAACGCAAAAAATATATATTTTATTTTCATTTCTTTCTATTATTTAAATGGTAGTAAAAGGTTAAGCTGAAAATTAATTCCCACTTCAGAGCTTGTAATACAACTAGGGTCATTAGACAATATAAAAGTTGGACCTAACTCTAAACAAACGATTGGACCTCCTATAATACCAAGCTTCATTCCACCTTTAAAGGAAAATGTAGTATACAATGATGCTGGATCTCCAAATAAAGACTCGACCGCTTTATCATATTTATTCATGGAAGAATTCACAAAATCAGTTTCAATATTGTGACTAAGAAGTAAATTAAAGTCCACTTGTGATTGAATGTATAAATTAACAAAATGATCAGCCAATGGCGTATATTTAAATCCAACAGGAATACCTACATAATTGGCACTCTGATCAAATCCTTTAACGCGAACATATTCTACACCTTGATCACTTTGACTTACATTAACTAGCATAAAATTGGAAGAACCATAATCATCTGCATCCATTCCTGATTGAACATTTAAATATTGCAGACCTGAAAAAACAGATAATCGATTATCCAGGAATCTTCGTTCAACCTTAAGTCCGATATCCCACGAATAAAAGGTACCTTCTACATAATCGAAGTAATAATCATCCCATACTTCATTTTCTTTTCTTATAAAATCAAAAGTTTTTAATTCTGTATCCAGATGCGGAGTTATCCCGGTATAAATCCCCCAGGACCAATTACTTTCAGTTTTCTGTTCTTGCGCACTAACAGAATAAGAATGCAAAAACAGATGAAGTGCCATTAAGACAAAAGAAATTCTCTTCATTATTTAAAATTAAGTTTGTTGATTACTCATATCGTAATCAAATATATAAACATTCTGAAACATAGAGTATATTTAAATTGAATAGTTGCGTCAAAAATTCGTTAAATAAGTATTTTCTTCATATAAATTAATACTTAGAAAAAAGATCTTTCCCTAAAATTTGTCGCTTCATTATTACTTCCCATGGCCATTTAGTATTAAAATGTTATTATTTTTACACACTATTAGCACATATGATAAAAGTGAAAATCTTAATTTCTCTTATTTATGGATTACTCATTAGTTGACTTATTAAAATTAATTGGAGCAGTAGGGTTATTTCTTTATGGAATGAAACTAATGAGTGAGGCCTTGCAGAAAGTTGCAGGCTCAAAGATGAGAAGCATCTTCGCAGCAATGACGCGTAATAGATTTTTAGGTGTACTTACGGGATTATTGGTTTCTGCTACCATACAATCATCAAGTGCTACAATTTTAATGGTTGTTAGTTTTGTGAATGCAGGCCTTGTTTCTCTCGTTGAGTCGATAGGCGTAATCATGGGAGCCAACGTAGGAACAACCATAACAGGCTGGCTTATTTCATTATTCGGATTCAGATTTAACTTTACAGAATATGCACTTCCTTTAATGGCGGTTGGCTTTCCTCTGGTATTCTCTAAAATACAAAGACATAAATCATGGGGTGAAGCTATTATTGGTTTTTCAATTCTATTTGTAAGTTTAGATTTTATTAAATCAACATTCCCTGATATTAATAGCAATCCAGAGCTATTAAGCTTCTTATCTGATTATACCAACTTAGGATTTGCATCTGTTCTTCTTTTTGTAATTATAGGAAGTTTACTAACATTAATAGTTCAGTCCAGTGGAGCTACAATGGCGATTACATTTGTGATGTGCACACAAGGTTGGATACCTTTTCAGTTAGGAGCTGCAATGATTTTAGGTGAAAACATTGGAACAACCATTACACCAAACATCGCTGCTACAATAGGTAATATTTCGGCTAAAAGAACGGCCAGAGCACATTTATTCTTTAACCTGTTAGGCGTATTATGGATGCTTGCCATATTTACTCCGTACACTGACTATGTGATGAATTGGATATCCAACTTTACGAAATTTTCAACAAACAATCCTCAGGCAATTATTCCTTTTGCTTTAGCCTTATTTCATACTTCATTTAACGTTTTAAACTTAATTTTCTTTATTGGATTTGTTCCATTAATTCACCGTGCTATCATTGAGCTAGTACCACACAAAGGAGAAGAAGGTGAAGAGTTTAAGCTAAAGTATATTACAACAGGAATGCTTTCAACATCTGAGCTTTCTATTCTACAGGCAAAAAAAGAATTACAGTCTTTTGCACGCCATACAAATAAGATGTTGGCATTTAACCAAAAGCTATTGCACGAAGGTAATGAGAAGAAATTCAATCGTCTTTTTGCCAATATTGAAAAATACGAATCTATAAGTGATGATGTTGAAGTAGAGATCGCTAATTATTTAGCCATGGTTTCACAAGGAAAATTGAGCGAGCAAAGTCGTAAAAAGATCAGGGCTATGCTTAAGCTAGTTAGTGATTTAGAGAGCATTGGTGACAGCAGTTTTACACTTGCGCGAATTATTAATCGTATGCAAAAAAATAAAATTAAGTTTTCAAGACAAATACTTGATAAACTTGATTTAATGTTTAATCTGGTGGAAAAGTCATTAGTTGTTATGAGAAACAATCTAAATACTGATGAGAAAAAATTAAACATTGACAATGCCTTTGAAATTGAAAAACAAATCAATCAATATTGCGAACAACTAAAATCAGAACACCTTGAAAGTATCAAAAACAAGGAATATACTTACGATACTGGAATTATATTTACTGATATATTTAATGAATGTGAAAAGATTGGAAATTACACCATTAACGTATCAAAGGCTTTAAATGAAAGCAAATAAAAAGGCTGCTCCATAGTTGTGAAACAGCCTACTATTTAAATGATTAATTTCTCTATTTATTTCTAAATCTTCCTCCCAGATAAATATCTACCATATTTCCATCTTCATCTGAAACGGTAGCCTTATAATCACATTCACCATCTCCATAATCAAACCATGTAGTAACACTCTCTTCATTATACGTCTTCACAATTTCAATTACACCAGAAACCGGGAATCGACATGTTCTTTTACGATATAATGGCGTAGTAATTTCTCTAGCTACAGAATAACCCTCTGAAGACACTCCAGTAGACGAACCAGATACTAAAAACTCATCATCCCAAATATATCGTGGAGTATCTGCACCTGCAATCATAGTTCTTATTTTACTTGCTTTTCTGGTCCATGATATATTTTCCGTAGTCTCAACTGTTATATCTACATTAATACTAAATTCCCAGTTTGAATCAACATTTATACCCTCATTCTTAAATTTACGAGTACCCTCAACTTTATTATCATTTACGTAGAAATCTTCAAATTCAACTGTTCTTTCTGAACCGGTTTCCCAATGCGGTCCTGTTTTAGTTACAATAACTTTTCCTCTTTTTAATCTTCCGTACCTATCTTCACAATTTTCTGTTCCATAGTCAAATGTAACTACAATAGGATATCCTCCTCCATCAGGTAAATCGATAGTTACAGTTGGACAACCAGTATCTTCTGTTGTAGACTTCAACGAGGCAGTACTTCCTAATTCAGGATCCGATGCTAGAGAGGAATCCAACTCATCAAAAACACTCTCTACTATATCATCTACGGCTGCACTTTGTTCTTCAACTTCTGTATCTACAGTGGAATTAGTGATACTACTATCATTCTTATCACAAGAACTAAATATGGCTACAAATAAAAATAAACCTGCAAAAATTAAACTATTTCTTTTCATAATATCTGACTTAAAATATTCATAATTATTAATTCATCTTTTATCATCTAGTTGACATCTTCTTTGATATATTATTCGATAAAAGGTTTAATCAGAAATAGATTTTTTTATTATTTTTATTTAACCAAGATGCACTAACAAACTTTCAATAAGCGAAATACAACATAAACAACATTGAAAAAAATCACACAAATTTCTAAAGAAAAAAGGGACGTAAGCAAATTTACTTACGTCCCTTTAAAAATATCTTGTATTAGTACAACCGGTAAAAACCTGTCATAACAATATGATCTTATCTACTATTCCATGAGGAATTTATTAACGTTATCAGCAGCCTCTCTACCTTTTTGAATAGCTGTAACAACAAGACTGGCTCCATTATGTGAGTCTCCTGCAGCAAATACTTTATCAGTACTTGTTTGATAAGTTTGACTTACTTTAAGATTACCTCTTTGATCCAATTCTAAACCTAGTTCCTCAACTAATCCCTCATGAACACAATGAACAAATCCCATAGAAAGGAAAACTAAATCCACATCAATAATTCGCTCAGAACCGGCTTTTTCATTCAACTTCCAGGCTCCATTTTCATCTTTAGTCCACTCAACATCAACTAACTCTACTTTTTTCAATTTACCACCAGAACCAATAAATCTTTTAGTAGAAACGCTCCACATACGTTCACAACCTTCATCATGAGAAGAAGAAGTTTTAAGCACAGTTGGCCAGTAAGGCCATGGATTATTATCTGCTCTATCAACCGGAGGCTTTGGTAAAATTTCGATCTGAGTTACACTTTTAGCTTTATGACGATTAGAAGTTCCAACACAGTCAGAACCAGTATCACCACCACCAATAACTAAAACATTTTTACCTTTAGCATCAATACGCTCAATTCCATCAAGTTTGTTTCCTCTGTTAACTCTGTTTTGTTGCGTAAGGAATTCCATTGCAAAATGAACACCTTTTAATTCTCTACCTTCAACAGGTAAATCTCTAGGTTTCATTGCTCCAATAGCAAGTACAACTGCATCATAGTCCTTAAGAATCTTTTCGCCTTTAATATCGAATCCAACATAAGTATTATACTTAAATTCGATACCTTCCTGCTCAAAAATCTCAATTCTACGATCTATTACCTTTTTGTTTAGTTTAAAATCAGGAATACCGAAACGCAACAATCCACCAGCAGCCTCATCTTTTTCAAAAACAGTAACACTATGTCCCATTTGATTTAAAAGATCTGCAGCAGAAAGACCTGCAGGACCACCACCAATGACAGCTACTTTTTTACCTGTTTTTACCTGAGGTACTCTTGGCTGAATATAACCTTCTGCAAAAGCTTTCTCAACAACAGAACATTCGTTTTCACGAATTGTAACTGCTTCTTTATGTATTGCTAAAACACATGATTTCTCACATGGATTTGGACAAATTCTTCCTGTAAATTCAGGGAAACTATTTGTTGAATGTAAAATATCACTAGCTAATTTCCATTCTCCTTTATAAACTGCATCCTGCCATTCTGGAATTTTACTTCCTACCGGACAAGCCCAGTGACAAAAAGGGATACCACAGTCCATACATCTTGACGCCTGTAGGACACGATCCCCTTCGTTGAGCGTTTGTTCAACTTCACCATAATCATCAATACGCTCATTAATGGGACGGTAGCCACTATCTTTTCTTGCTACCTCTATAAAACCTCTTGGATTACCCATAATATTATATTTTTTTTGAAGAGACTGTCCAAAAACCGATACTCCGATGAGTATCGATTGGTTTTCGGACTTCCTTCTTTATTCAAAGACTTGATAATTAATTACTCATTTACATGAGGTGTATCCTCAGTTTCCTTAAGCTTTTGCTCAAGCTCACGAAGTTTTTCTTCCTGAAGCACCTTTTTATATTCAAATGGAATTACTTTAATAAACTTAGGCAAATACTTATTCCAGTTCACCAAGATATCCTGAGCCTTCTCACTATTTGTATGTAACAAGTGTTTATGCAATAAGAATTGAAGCTCTTGAATGTCAGCTGCATCTTCTACAGGAGAAAGTTCAACCAATCCTTTATTACAGTAGTAATCAAAGTTACCTTCTTCATCAAGAACATAAGCAATACCACCACTCATACCTGCAGCAAAGTTTCTTCCGGTTTTACCGATAACAACAACTCTACCACCAGTCATATACTCACAACAGTGATCACCTACTCCTTCAACAACAGCAGCAGCACCTGAGTTACGTACACAGAAACGCTCACCCGCTACACCACGAACATAAACATTACCATCAGTAGCTCCATAAAGAACAGTATTACCAATAATAATATTTTCTTCCGGTTTAAATGTAGAACCTGCAGGAGGAACAACGATAATTTTACCACCAGATAAACCTTTACCTAAATAGTCATTAGCATCACCTTCAAGTTTAAATGAAACCCCTCTACTTAAGAAAGCTCCAAAACTTTGACCGGCAGAACCACTAAACTTACAATTTATAGTATTCTTAGGTAAACCTAGTTCTCCATATCGCTTACTAACTTCTCCAGAAAGCATAGCTCCAACAGTACGATCTGTATTACCAATTTCTTTAGCAATCCATACTTTAGATTGATTTAATAATGCAGGTTGAGCTTCATCAATCAGCTGCCAATCCATTACCTCATCAATTCCATGCTTTTGAGTAGTTGTATTATGTAGAGGATAAATCTTCGCTTCTTCAGGGAAGTGAAGAAGTTTACTCATGTCAATACCTTTAGTTTTCCAGTTTCCAACAGTTGAATCCTGTTCCATTAAATCTGTACGACCAATAATTTCCTCTAAAGACTTGTATCCTAATTCAGCTAAAAGTTCACGTACTTCCTGAGCAATAAAATTCATGTAGTTAACTACATACTTATACTTACCAATGAAACGTTTTCTTAACTCAGGATTTTGAGTAGCAATACCAGCAGGACAAGTATTTAAGTGACACTTACGCATCATAATACATCCTAATGTAATCAATGCTGATGTTGCAAATCCAAACTCTTCTGCTCCAAGAATAGCCATCTTAATAACATCTAAACCAGTTTTAAGCTGACCATCTGTTTGTAATTTAACCCTACCTCTAAGGTTATTCATTACAAGAGTTTGCTGAGTTTCTGCCAAACCAACTTCAACAGGCATACCTGCATGTTTAATTGATGATGTTGGAGAAGCTCCTGTACCACCTTCTGTTCCGGAAATAACAATTAAATCAGCATGAGCTTTAGCTACACCAGCTGCAATTGTTCCTACTCCAGTTTCAGAAACAAGCTTAACACTTACGTTTGCTGTTGGGTTAGTACATTTTAAATCATAAATTAACTGAGCTAAATCCTCAATTGAATAGATATCATGGTGTGGTGGAGGTGAAATCAATGTAATGCCAGGAGTTGAGTTTCTCAACTTAGCAATGATTTTATCTACTTTAAAACCTGGTAACTGACCACCCTCTCCTGGCTTTGCACCCTGTGCTACTTTAATTTGTAACTCATCAGCATTAACCAAGTAATTGTTAGTTACACCAAAACGACCAGAAGCAATTTGCTTAATAGAACTACGAGCATTAGATTTAAATCTTTCTGCATCTTCACCACCTTCTCCGGTATTACTTCTACCACCCACTTCATTCATTGCTATCGCAAGAGCAGTATGAGCTTCTTTAGAAATAGATCCATAACTCATTGCTCCTGTTACAAATCTCTTTGTAATTTTTTCAACAGGCTCAACTTCATTAATATCTATTGGCTCTCTATCTTTTAGTTTTAAGAAACCACGTAAGAATAATGGATTTTGATTATCCTCATTAACTCTTTTAGTGAATTCCTTAAATTTACTATAATCACCCTGACTAGTTGACCATTGTAATAATCCAATAGTTTCTGGGTTCCAACCGTGCTTTTCACCATACTTTCTGTAGGCATAAGCTCCGGTACTATTTAAAATTTCATTTGGTTTTGCTGGTGAAAACGCTTTTTCATGGAAAAGTTCAGCTTCACGAGCCAATTCTTCATATCCAACACCACCAATTTTTGACGCAGTACCTGTAAAACACTTATCAACTATTTTTTGAGAAATACCAACAGCTTCAAAAATTTGAGCTCCATGGTAACTTCTAAGTGTTGAGATACCCATCTTAGATAAGATTTTTAATAAACCTTTATCTACAGCTTTAATATAATTTTCACGAGCTTGCTCATAATCCATTTCAACCTCGCCATTTTTAACAAGGTCATCAATTGTAGCAAAAGCTAAATAAGGATTAATTACACTAGCACCAAAGCCTAATAATAAAGCAAAATGCATCACTTCACGAGCCTCACCGGTTTCTACAATAATGCCGGTTTGCATACGCTTTTGTTTCTTAATTAAGTGATGATGAACAGCAGCAACAGCCATTAAAGAAGGAACCGCAGCCATATCCTTATCGATATTTCTATCTGAAAGAATAATAAAGTTCTTTTCTTCATCCACAGCTTTTTCTGCAGCTAAGCACATTGCTTCAATAGCCTTTTCCATTCCAGCTCCACCTTCTTTTACAGGGAACAACATTGGAATAGTTGTTTGAGTAAATTCCTCTCTACGATAATCTTTAATTTTTCCAAGATCCGTATTTGTTACAATCGGGCTTTCAAATTTAATTAAACGACAATGTGCTGGAGAATACTCCAAAATATTCTTAGAAGCCGAACCAATATAATTTGTCAAAGCCATTACTAAACCTTCACGAATCGGATCAATAGGTGGGTTAGTTACCTGAGCAAATAACTGACGGAAATAAGAAAATAATCTTTGTGGCTTATCAGAAATAGCAGCAATTGGTGTATCGTTACCCATAGAATTAACAGGCTCCATACCTGCTTGTGCCATAGGTCCAATCAACATTTTAATATCTTCTCTTGAATAACCAAATGCTTTTATAAAAGTATCATAGTCCTCAATTGAAGATTGTACTCTTTGCTTAACTTCGATATCTTTTAATCTGATACGGTTTTCTTTTAACCAGTTTTCATATGGATATCTCTTTGAAAGCTGAGCTTTTATCTCCTGGTCAGGAATAATAATTCCTAATTTTGTATCTACTAGTAAAAGTTTACCTGGCTTCAATCGTCCTTTCTCCTTAATTTCTTCAGGAGCAAAAACTTGACAACCAACCTCAGATCCCATTACAATCATATCATCTTTGGTGATCACATAACGAGATGGACGTAAACCGTTTCTATCTAATGTACCACCAATATATCTACCATCTGAGAAAACGATAGAAGCTGGACCATCCCATGGTTCCATAATAGTGGAGTGGTACTCATAATATGCTTTTAAACTTTTTGGAATTGGATTTTTATCGTTCCACGACTCAGGTATTAACATACTTAAAGCCTGTGGTAATGTTCTTCCTGTAAGAAATAAAAACTCAAGAACGTTATCTAACGATGCAGAATCACTTTTTCCTGGCTCAATAACAGGAAAAATCTTTTTTAAATCATCACCAAATAAATCTGATTTCAATAAAGATTCACGTGCTTGCATCCACAACCTGTTACCTTTAATGGTATTAATCTCACCATTGTGAGCCATAATACGGAAAGGCTGTGCTAAATCCCAAGCTGGGAATGTATTTGTACTAAATCTAGAGTGAACTAATGAAATTGCACTTTTCAATTTTGGATTTTGTAAATCCAGATAATATGCACCCACCTGATCAGGGGTTAACATACCTTTATAAATGAAAATCTTAGTAGAAAGACTAGGAATATAAAAAGCTTCCTTTTCTTTTAAATCTGATTCTCTAATAGCTCTTTCAGTAACTTTACGAGCAATAAATAATTTTCTTTCAATTTTATCTTGCTCAAATTTACCCTTAACAAATACTTGACGTACTTTAGGTTCTGTGCGCTTGGCAATTTCTCCAATCACCGTACTATCTACAGGAACATCCCTATAGCCGATTAATTCAAGACCTTCTTCAAGTAAATTTCTATTTAATTCTTCCTGACATAGTAAAGCCTCTCTATCTTCTTCAGGTAAGAATAATAATCCAGTTCCATACTTTCCTGGTTCTGGTAAATCAAATTCTAACGAACTACAAAATTCATGTGGTACTTGAATCAAAATTCCGGCTCCATCTCCAGATTTATTATCTGAACTTTCGGCACCCCTATGAGTCATGTTAACTAAAACCTCAAGACCTCTGTTTACAATATCATGAGACTGTTGTCCCTTGATATTTGCAACAAAACCTATCCCACAGTTATCATGCTCATTGGCAGGATCATACAACCCAACTGCCTTTGGAAATTTCATTTGCATCATATCTATATATTAATAAAGAAGGAATAATACTGAACAAGAGCTGTTATTACAGCTACTAAATCATTTCATTTTATCATTTGATTTAAACTTTTTTTGACACAAAAACAGCTCAAAACTCAAATAATAATTATAATTAATTCAACACTTTTACTTTGAAAACGGAAGCAAAAATAACTTATTTAATTATATTTTACAACATCACCACTTTTAATAACTGTTAAAAGATGACTTTTACAATGCTTTTTACATGACTTTTATCATACTTTAATAGGAGGTTAAATAATAATTTAATAACAACTTAAACAATTCGTTATTAATCTAAAAGAAAGAAATATTGCAAACTCTAAAATTATATATATATTATTATATACCCAAAAACATTACTAACATTTCATTTACCACAACAAATAACATTAAATAGATAAATTAAAATTATTTAGAATACCCCCTCAAATTACAACCTTCTACTTTCAATTTATTCATTTTACCCTTCTTTTACCTATACTTTTAGGGGTTAAAATCATAATTTATGTGTATTTATTAAAATTAACCCCTTTTTTATTTGGGTCATATTAAAAAAATACTCATTTTTGCAATGTGATTATTGATAACAACACCCCATTTGAGAAAAACGTTTCTCTTTTATGTTTCATCACCCCAAAAAAACATTAGTTATTAGTAATCATATAAAAATTGTGTAACCTATTTAAAACCTGTTAAAATGAAAAAGGTATTTTTATTTTTAGCAATTGCAATTATTGCAACTACAGCGAAAGCTCAATTTTCTGTTGGAGCTGACTTTGTGTCTAACTACATCTTCCGTGGAGCGGTTCAAGATAGTGAACCAGCGATTCAACCAGGTATTGAATACTCATCTGGCATCTTCTCTATTGGAGCATGGGGATCATATTCAACAAACTTTGCTTCGCTACAAGAGGCTGACCTTTACTTATCTTTTGGATTAGATAATGGATTAAGCTTCGGATTAACAGATTATTATTATCCAACCGTATCATTTTTCGAAACAGAGGAGACAATTTCTACTCACTCTTTTGAATTAAATGCAGGATACGAAACAGGATCTTTTAGTTTTGCTGCTAACTACATCCTAAACAATTCTACTAACACTCAAGATGGAACTTATTATCTTGAAGCTGGATATGCATTTACTGACAATGTATCTCTTGCTGTAGGTGGTGGTAATGGATGGGTTACTGCAACTGGTGGCGATGATTTCCAGATTTCAAACATTGCACTTACAGTATCGAAAGAAGTTGAACTAACTGAGAAGTTCTCATTACCAGTTTTTGGTCAAGTAATACTTAATCCAAATACTGAAATGTATCACTTAGTAGTTGGTTTCTCTCTATAAAAACATTAAAAAGAAGGTGAGGACATTGGCCTGTAATCATTTCTCAACACTGAAAACCAAGCAATTGTTCTCTCCAATATGCGTTAATTAACTGGAAAAAGGTATTATTTCCACCTTATTACCATATACAGACAATATTTTCACCTTCTTTTTTAAAAAGAATAACCATTAATTATTAATCTCGGGCAACCTAAATAATTGAACATTTAGCTCAAATTAGGGAAGTTACACTCGTATTAATTGAATAAGACATGAAAAAAATTGAAGCAATCATTAGATTAACACAGTACGAAAGTGTTAAGAAAGCTCTAGAAGAGCAAGACATTACTTTCTTTTCATACTGGGATGTTCGTGGAGTAGGAACAGCAAGAGAAGGTCACCTTTACAGAGGAACTGTTTATGACACAAGTATTATTGAGCGTCGTTTACTTTCTATCATCGTTCGCGACGAAAACTTAGAAAAAACAGTACAAGCTTTAATGGCAGCAGCAAGAACCGGCGAAATTGGTGACGGTAGAATCTTTGTTACTGACATTGCAGAAACATATAGAATCAGAACTGGCGAATCAGGTCCAGAAACATTATATGTAAAGTAACCAACCCAAAAACTAATCTGATTTAAAAACATTAAAAAAGACAATATTATGGACGCAAACAGTGCTTTAGACATATTATGGATACTGATAGCCGGTGTTTTAGTATTTTTCATGCAGGCTGGATTTGCCTTAGTAGAGGCTGGTTTTACAAGAGCTAAAAACGTTGGTAACATCATCATGAAGAACTTCATGGACTTCGCTTTTGGTTCATTACTATTCTGGATTATCGGATATAGTGTTATGTATGGTGGAGAAGGTGCATTTTACGGTGCATTTGACTTTTTCTACAGTGTAGATGGTGATTATCACAACTTATTCTTCCAAACAGTATTTGCTGCAACAGCTGCAACAATTGTTTCTGGAGCAATGGCTGAACGTACAAAATTCAGCACATATTTAATGTATTCTGTTATTATTACAGCAATTATCTACCCTATTTCAGGTCACTGGGTATGGGGAGGTGGTTGGTTATCAACTATGGAAACTCCTTTCCATGACTTCGCTGGTTCTACTGTAGTACACTCTGTTGGTGGATGGGCTGCTTTAGCGGGTGCTTGGACAATCGGACCTCGTTTAGGAAAATACAACGGTGGTGCAAATGCAATCCCTGGTCACAACATGGTATTAGGTGCACTTGGTGTATTTATCCTTTGGATGGGATGGTTTGGATTTAACCCTGGATCTCAATTAGCAATCAGCGGTGATAACGCTAATGCTGTTGCAAAAATATTTATCACAACAAACTTAGCTGCTGCAGCAGGTGCTGTTGTAACAATGTTTGTAACATGGATGCGTTATGGAAAACCAGATCTTTCAATGACATTAAACGGTGCTTTAGCTGGTCTTGTAGCAATTACAGCAGGATGTGATGCAGTAAGCCCTAGCGGTGCAACTATTATCGGAATTATTGCTGGTGTAGTAATCGTATTCTCTGTTGAATTATTTGATAAAGTACTAAAAATTGATGACCCTGTAGGTGCAATCTCTGTACACGGTGTATGTGGTGCATTAGGTACTTTATTAGTAGGATTTTTTGCAACTGACGGTGGTTTATTCTACGGCGGTGGTGCTTCTTTACTAGTATCTCAATTAATCGGAGTTGTAGCAATCGGCGCTTGGGCATTCGGTTTAGGATTAATCTTATTCCAAGTTCTTAAAGCAACTGTTGGACTTAGAGTTACAGAACAAGAAGAAAGAGAAGGTCTTGACATTCACGAACACGGACAAAGCTCTTACAACTAATAAGCTCATAACCATAGCTTTTAAATATTTGATGAAAGCAGTCGGGAAAACCCTGGCTGCTTTTTTTCGTTTAAACAACTTACGAAAAATTAATTAAGATAGATTATATCATATAATCATCCATTAATTTTATTATACATTTGCACTGTAATTAAAAAAATGAAGGAATGAATTTTAACGCATTACAAGTACTATCTGCTTTTATTGTTCTTTTTGCAGTTATAGATATCCTGGGCTCAATCCCTGTATTTATAAATATTAAAAAGCAAGGAAACAAAATTAATCCCTTTCAGGCTTCTTTAGTATCGCTATCTATACTACTTCTTTTCTTTTTCTTAGGAGAACCTCTATTGGGTTTATTTGGCGTTGATATTTCTTCTTTTGCAATTGCAGGTTCATTTGTTCTATTAGTAATGGCTTTCGAAATGATATTTGGAATTCATATATTCAAGCATGAAGATTCACCAACCGGGGCCAGCATTGTTCCTATTGCTTTTCCTTTAATTGCAGGGGCGGGTTCGTTTACAACCTTACTATCTCTTAGAGCAGAATTTGATTCCATTAATATTATTATTGCCTTAATTCTTAATATTATTATTGTATATGTTGTTCTTAAAACAACGGATAAGGTTGCAAAAATAATCGGGGAAGGTGGCATTTATTTACTTCAGAAATTCTTTGGAATAATATTATTAGCAATGTCAATACGATTATTCTTATCAAACTTTGCTAATCTACTAGCACAATTTTTACCAGCACTAAAAGGATAAAAATGGCTAAGAAGAACAAGTATTATGTAATTTGGAATGGCCATGCACCTGGAATTTACACTAGCTGGGAAGAATGTCAGAAAAACATCAAAGGAGTAAGCAATGTCAAATACAAAGGCTTTCCTTCGTTAGACGAAGCTGAAAAAGCTTTCGAGGAAGATCCTGATTTATACTGGGGGAAAAAAGACAATAATGACAAAAAACTTCAATTTACCCTAAAAAATAATCCAAACATTATACAAAACAGCCTATCCGTTGACGCAGCATGTAGTGGCAATCCTGGCATTATGGAATATCAAGGTGTATATACAGCAACAGGAACCCAAGCTTTTATTAAGAAATTCAACCTTGGAACAAACAATATTGGTGAGTTTTTAGCAATCGTTCATGGGCTGGCATTCCAAAAACAACATAATATGAATATCCCAATCTATTCTGATTCAAAAATTGCAATCGACTGGATTAAAGCTAAAAAATGCAGATCAAAGTTAGAACAAAACCTTAAAACAGAGGAGCTTTTTCAAGTTATTAAAAGAGCTGAAGAATGGCTAAGGAACAATAGTTACAGTCAACAGATATTAAAATGGGAAACTAAATTATGGGGTGAAATACCTGCCGATTTTGGTAGAAAATAAACTAATAAAACTCCACTAAAGGAATAGTAAAAACAACCTTTGTACCTTGAGCCCCGGCATTCTTTCTATCTTCAATCATTAATCCTACCCTACCATTCTTATGCTTATGATTAATAAGATTTAAACGCTCCCTGGTAATCTTAAGAGCAAGCGACTTATGCTTTTTTACATCCTTCACTTTATTATCGTTAGTAAAATCAACTCCTATTCCATTATCTTCAATACAATAAGCTAATACCTTATCTTGTTTCTTAAAGCTAACAGTAATATTACCGTCTTTTCTTTTAAACAACTCTCCATGTTCAAATGAATTCTCAATAAATGGTTGAGCTAACATAGGAGGAATCATTGTCTTTGTATTGTCTAATTTCTCATCTACCAATATCTGATAATTAATTTTACCTCCAAATCTTCTATTCTGAAGATTAATATAATAATCCAATATCTCTCTTTCTTGAGCTAGTGTAATAAATTCCTCCTGAGAGTATTGTAGAACCATCCTCATCAATCCTGCGAAATCAGCTAGAAAATCAACAGCATCCTCAACTTTATTATCCAATACATAACATTGTATTGCCGATAAAGAATTAAATATAAAATGAGGATTCATCTGAGTACGCAAAACTTTTTGTTCCAATCTTAATAACCTTTGCTTTTCCTCCAACCGCTTTGTTCTAAAATAAAATATCCAATAAGCAATCCCAAGTATTGCAACAAAAATTATTATAGTTATAACTATTAGATAGAGTCGATTCTTAGCAGTTAATTCAGTTAATTGATTCTGCGTTTTCTGATAAATATATTTACTCTCTAGCTCCAACATCTTATTTGTTTGATTCTCTGCAAACAAACTATCTTTAATTTGATAATACTCTTCTAATACTCTTATTGCATCTTCGAAATGTTTACTCTCTTTATAGGTATCATAAAGACTATAAAGGTTATTCATTTGAGTCTCAATTAAACCAACATCTTTATTTACATCCTCGCATTTTTTGTAAAGCCTTATTGCTTTATCATTATATCCTTTAGCTGCATATACATCACCCAATCCACTTAAGGCATGAACCAAACCTGATTTATTTTCAATTAAATCAAAGATACCAACAGCCTTTTTTAAATAATCAGTAGCCACATCATACTTACCCATCTTAAAGTAATTACATCCTATGTTATTTAATACCGACCCGATTCTATCACTATCATTCAATTCATTATAGGCCTCCAAAGCTGATTTATAATATCTATTTGCAGCTTTATAACTATCATTTTGAGAGAAGGTAACACCTAGGTTTAGATTAATATCAGCAATCAATGTTTTATCACCGATCTTCTCATAAATTTCAAGAGCTTTTTTAAAATATGAAGTTCGTAAATCCGTATTACCCCAATCACCAAAAACAAGTCCCATATTCTGATATGTTTTGGCTATACCCAAACTGTCATTCAAAGCAATATCTATGTCAAGGCTGTTTTCATAGTTTTCAATAGCAATACTATAATTTGATTTGTAATAATTTATTAAGCCAATATTACTGTAATTTGCAGAAATCATGACACTATCGCTTGCCAAAACTAAATAGGGCTGTGCATTTAAATAATTACTTAATGACTCATTATAAAGTTCTTTATAGAAACATACTTCACCAATATTGTAATACGCTAACGCCTTATAACGATAATGATCTTTACCAGATAACCTTAGGAGATCAGTAGATAATTCTTTTGAAAAATCAGGATCACTAACATTCGTTTCAAATGAGAATTTATAAAGAGCCTCTAACTTATCATCACCCTCAAGAGAATTAATTACAGCCTTAATACTATCTATTCTATCTGCTAAACAGAAATTAGTATATACAAAGCTCAGGCAAAATGTTAGAATAAGATACTTAACCATCTGATAATTATTAAAATCGATCAAATTTACACGAAATATCGACAAAACAAAAGCCACCTCAAATAAATGAGATGGCTTGAAATATATAACTTACAAATAAGTCGATTAAAACTCAGCATTTTTTGGTGTACGCGGAAATGGAATTACATCACGAATATTTCCCATACCAGTAACAAATAACATCAAACGCTCAAAACCTAAACCAAAACCACTATGTGGTACTGAACCAAATCTACGAGTATCTAAATACCAATACATTTCATCCTCTGGTAAATCTAAAGCACGCATTCTTTCCAGCAGTTTATCATAGCTCTCTTCTCTTTGTGAACCTCCAATAATTTCTCCAATTTGAGGAAATAGCACATCCATAGCTCTAACAGTCTTTCCATCATCACTTTGCTTCATATAAAAAGCTTTTATTGACATAGGATAATCTGTTAGTATAACAGGTTTTTTAAAATGCTTTTCTACTAAATAACGTTCATGTTCAGCTTGAAGATCACTACCAAAACCTGTAACAGGATACTGGAATTGCCCTTTTTTATGTGGCTTTGAGTTCATTAAAATATCGATAGCCTCAGAATATGTTAAACGTACATAATCATTATCCACAACAAACTTTAATTTCTCAATAAGTTCCATTGAACGGTCATCAGCCTTTTTATTCTTTTCTTCTTCTTGCTGACGCTTACTTAAAAATTCAAGATCTTCCTTACAGTTCTCTAAGGCATAATTCAATAAATATTTAGTGAATTCTTCCGCAAGATCCATATTGTCATTAAGATCATAAAAAGCCATTTCTGGTTCAATCATCCAAAATTCAGCAAGGTGACGAGCGGTATTTGAATTTTCAGCTCTAAACGTTGGTCCAAAAGTATAAATCTCAGACATAGCTAAAGCTGCCAACTCACCCTCTAACTGACCGGAAACAGTTAAATTAGTAGACTTACCAAAGAAGTCCTGACTAAAATCTATGGCTCCATCCTCAGTTTTAGGGATATTATTAATATCCATAGTTGTAACTCTAAACATTTCTCCTGCACCTTCAGCATCCGAAGCCGTAATAATAGGAGTATGTATATTGTAAAAACCTTTTTCTGAGAAGAATTTATGAACGGCAAAAATCATCGAGTGACGAATTCTTGTCACTGCACCGAATATGTTAGTACGAAAACGTAAATGTGCAATCTCTCTAAGAAATTCCAATGAATGTTTTTTGGGTTGTAATGGATACTCATCAGCATTACAATCACCAAGAATCTCAATAGACGAAGCCTGAATCTCCACACTTTGACCACCTCCTGATGATTCACTTAATGTTCCAACAACAGAAATTGCGGCTCCTGTAGTTATTCTTTTAATCAGACTTTCATCAAACTTTGGAACATCAGCAACAATCTGTAAATTATGAATACATGAACCATCATTTAGAGCAATAAAATTTACAAATTTATTACCTCTCCTAGTTCTAACCCATCCTTTTACATTTACCTCCTTGCCGTATTCTGCATCTTTAAGAATAGCAGCTACTTTTGTTCTGCGAATTTGTTCCATATTAATTATCAATTTTTAAGGCCGTAAAATTAATCAATTGTTTAATAAGGTAAATAAGTAAAATGTATAATTTTTAAATAAAGATGATCAGACCACATTATTTTTTCACTTTTGACAATAAAAAAGCCGAATGAATTACATTCGGCCCCATATATTATAATACACTTTTATTATTTCTTTACAAACGTACCAAGCTTATCATCATAATTCAAATAATACTTTCCCTTTTGCAAGCCACTTACTTTAACACTCTCTCCATACCCTTTAAATACAATCCCTCCAAACTCATCATAAATTTCATACATCGTTGCTGAAGAAAAAGTTAAAACATCATCCACTCTAGTTGGCATAAATGTAACCTCTGGTTTAGTCGAATTAAATGTAATCTCTTTTGAATACTTTGGTTTTCCTCTGTAATCGGTTTGTTTAACTCTAAAACGATTTTCTCCTGAATGCAATCTTACTGGAGATGCATATTCACTTGCACTAGAAATACCTTTTCCATTAATACGACCTACTTCAATCCATTTATTCCATCTATATTGTTCAACAACAAAAGGTAAAGCCCCAGCCTCTTTTACAGTTGACCACTGTATTTTATTATCCTTAATCTCAATCGAAGTCAATTCAAAAGTAGCCCTTGAATTCAAAACCTCAGGATTCAAAACAATAGGCAAACAGTTCTCTTTATATTTAATTTCTACATTAACCTCCTGACCTATTTTAAATCCATATACGCTCAAATCGATTTCAAAAGCACTAGAATTTATTTCATCGGTGGAAGTTAATCCATTTACATCTACTTCATAAACGCAAAAACCAACACCACTAGGAGAGAATGGATTTTTTACAAAAAGATTATCTCCTTGAAATGTTCCATTCAAGACAATTTCTTGAGAATTAGCATTTAAAATATTCAATGCTATAAAAAGGAATATATATAAAAATCGTTTCATTGATTAAAATAAGGGATTATTTAGGCAACGCAATATAAAAAAACATATGTTTGATTGCAATAAAATACATTCATTTACAGTCACTAAAAATACATTAATTCTTTTAATACATGTAATTATAGAATAGTTTTTTTATATAAACACGCTCCATTTTCTGATGGCTCTATGATTTTTTTTGACGAACGGAACTAAAATCATTAAGGTTCAATCCAATCTCCTTTCTCTTTTATAAGATTAATAAGCTCATCAACAGCATGATCCTCATCAATATTTTTTCTTATAACTTCTCTTTGATAGTACAAAGTAATTTTACCAGGCCCTGAACCTACATAACCGTAGTCTGCATCAGCCATCTCTCCCGGACCATTGACGATACAACCCATTACTGCAATTTTAAGTCCTTTCAAATGTGAAGTTCTTTCTTTTACTTTTGCAGTAGTTTTCTGAAGACCAAACAAGGTTCTTCCGCATCCCGGACAACTTATATAGTCTGTTTTTGAGAAACGAACTCTTGCAGCTTGTAAAATAGAAAATGCAGTACTATTTATAATATCTGAATCTGCATCCTTTGAATCAATCCAAATCCCATCCCCAAGACCATCTAAAAATAAAGGACCAAAATCACAAGATGCAGCAAGCTGCCCTTCTTCACCAAACAATCCTGAATAACTATTAAATAATACAACAGGTAAGTCTATTCCCTCATTTTGTAGTAATAGTACAGCTGCCCTTTGCTCGGCAACATTATTTGAAGTTTCATGATCCAGAACTAAAACCACATTTCTCTCAGATTTAAAACGATCAATTACTTCATCATTAAAATGACTATAAACTATTTTAACAAAAAGTAATTCTTGTTTTTGGTAATCCTGAGATAAATAATCACTTAATTGAATTATCGGGAATACATTATTCTGTCCCTTTATTTTCTCCCACTCCTCCAAAGGAAGAATATATGATCCATTATCTTTTACCTCATCGATAGACTCTACATATAAATAATCAGGTTTTTCATCCTTTTTATTATCTCTACCAATTACCACAGGAACGTTATTACCACCAATAATATTAACTTCTTTTGATTCTCTTTTTTTATACTCAAACGGAGAATATTTTATTGTATCAAAACGATGCAAAGGATCATGTCCTTCTCTAATTGAAATATGTTTAATGATGGACTTTGCCACGGGAATTTCATTTTCCGGAGCTTCTGTTAAAGACACACGTATTGTATCTCCAATTCCATCAGAAAGCAAGGCACCAACACCTACTGCAGATCGAATCCTCCCATCCTCTCCCTCTCCTGCCTCTGTAACACCAAGATGTAAAGGGAAATTCATTCCTTCTTCAAACATTTTCTGAACAAGAAGTCTTACAGTATGAACCATAATTCGGGCATTACTAGCTTTAATGCTTAGAACTATATTAAAGAAATCTTCTTCAACACAAATACGTAAGAATTCCAAGCAGCTTTCCACCATTCCCATAGGCGTATCGCCATACTTGCTCATTATTCTATCCGAAAGAGAGCCATGATTGGTACCAATCCTTAAGGCGGTATTATTCTGTTTACAAATTTCAAGTAAAGGAATTAATTTTTCCCGAAGTAGTACTAACTCTTCTGTATAGGACTCTTCTGTATATTCAATTTGAGCAAATCTTTTTGCTCCATCCACGAAATTTCCTGGATTAATCCTTACCTTTTCTACATACTCAGCAGCAATATAGGCTGCATTTGTGTTAAAATGCACATCAGCAACCAAAGGTAGTTCATAGCCCAATTCATTCAATCCTTTTCTGATTGGTTCAAGACTATATGCTTCTCTTTTTCCTTGCGTAGTCATACGAACCATTTGACCTCCAGCATCGCATATTGCTTTTATCTGCTCAATGGTTTCGAGGGTTGAGTTAGTGTTTGTAGTAGTCATAGATTGAACTACGATAGGATTATCTCCTCCTATTTTTAAATTCCCAACAGTAACCTCAGAGGTTTTATATCTTTTAAACTTAAATATATCTATACAATATTTATCTAAATTCATCATAATCTAATTTTCACCACAAAAGTAAGAATTTTATAGTATCCATATCCTTTAAAATTCGATGGGCTTATTAACTTTACAGCTAAAATATATTTTAGCATGTCAATATCCGTAACACAAGTAACCAGAACTTTTGGTACACAGAAAGCTCTAAACAACATATCTTTTGATATTGAAGCAGGTGAAGTTGTAGGATTCCTTGGTCCTAATGGCGCAGGCAAGTCTACTATGATGAAGATCATTACAGGTTATTTACCTCAAACCTCAGGTATCGTAAAAGTATGCGGACTTGACGTTTCCAGTAACAGCCTTGACTACAGAAAAAAATTAGGATATCTACCAGAACACAACCCCCTGTATCTGGACATGTATGTAAAAGAGTATTTAAAACATATTGCTGGCATATACAAACTTGGGAAAAATGCTAAAAATAAAATTGAAGAAGTTATTGATACGACAGGATTAACTCCGGAAAGCAAAAAGAAGATAAAAAGTCTGTCGAAAGGCTATCGTCAAAGAGTAGGTTTAGCTCAAGCTCTTTTACCTGACCCTGAAGTATTAATTTTAGATGAACCAACAACGGGACTTGATCCAAATCAGATTATTGAAGTAAGAGACCTCATTAAACGAGTTGGTGAAAGAAAAACCATTATGTTATCGACACATATCATGCAAGAGGTTCAGGCAATATGTCAGCGTGTAATAATCATCAAAAAAGGGGAAATAGTTGCCAATGGGAAAGTATCTGAAATAGTAAATATCTCAGCCCATCATGAACACATTATAAATTGTGAATTTTTATCAAAGATAGACACAGATTCTCTTAATAAAATACCAAACATTACTCAGATCAAACAGGTTTCCGACCTTAAATTTAAAATACATGCATCTTCCGATATACGTGAATCCATATACGACTGGAGTGTTGCAAACGAGAAAAAAATAGTTACTCTAAATATGGAACAACAAAACATGGAAGATATCTTTAGAGAATTAACCTCATAACATCTAAAATATATTTATCGTTATTATTAAATTTTTAATCATTAACTTTACATACATATAATTTAAAATCTTTTACTAAACGCAAAAACCTAAATCTATGCTTGTTAAAACATATGGTGCTGCTGTTACCGGCATCGATGCAGCAACTATTACTATTGAAGTAAATCTATCTCAAGGAATTAAATTCTTTTTAGTTGGACTACCCGATAATGCGGTTAAAGAAAGTGAACAACGAATGCAATCTGCCATTAGAGAAAGTAATTTTAAATGGCCAGGTAAAAAAATTGTAATTAACATGGCTCCTGCCGACATCAGAAAAGAAGGTTCTTCCTATGATTTACCATTAGCTATTGGAATTTTAGCTGCTTCCAATCAAATCTCTCAGGAACTTCTTGACAAATATATAATGATGGGTGAACTTTCATTAGACGGCAGTTTACAACCTGTAAAAGGTGTATTACCAATTGCTTTAAAAGCAAAAACTGAAGGATTCAAAGGAATTATTATCCCTAAGGAGAATGCCAGAGAAGCAGCAGTAGTTGAAGGCTTAGACGTCTATGGTGTTGAATCAATATCAGAAGTTGCCACATTCTTAAATGATGATAGTAAATTAGAACCAATCACAATCGACACACAACAAGAGTTCTTCAACCATCAAATAATAAACGACTTAGACTTTATTGATGTTAAAGGACAGGAAAGTGTCAAACGAGCCTTAGAGATTGCTGCAGCTGGAGGTCATAACTTAATAATGATTGGACCACCAGGAGCCGGTAAATCTATGATAGCCAAAAGACTACCCTCCATACTACCACCACTCACACTCGATGAAGCTCTTGAAACAACAAAAATTCATTCAGTTGCCGGTAAGATCCAAAATAACACATCATTAATTACTCAAAGGCCATTCAGATCACCTCACCATACCATTAGTAATGTAGCACTTGTTGGTGGTGGTAGTTTTCCTCAACCTGGAGAAATTTCGTTAGCACACCATGGCGTTTTGTTTTTAGATGAATTACCTGAATTTCAGAGAACCGTATTAGAAGTAATGAGACAACCTCTTGAAGACAGAATAATTAATATCTCACGAGCAAGATTTAGTATTGAATATCCTGCAAGCTTCATGTTAATTGCCAGCATGAATCCATGCCCTTGTGGTTATTATAATCACCCTGAAAAAAATTGTGTTTGTAGTCCTGGTGTTGTTCAAAGATATCTAAGTAAAATATCAGGCCCATTATTAGACAGAATTGATTTACAAATAGAAGTAGTGCCAGTTCCATTTAAAGAACTTAGCAATGCTGTTACATCAGAAAAAAGCAGTGCAATAAGAGAAAGAGTAATTAAAGCTCGTGAGATTCAAGAAGAAAGATACAAGGACGAAGAGAAAATATTCTGTAATGCACAAATGACATCAAAGCTTCAGCGTAAATATGCCAATCCAGATGAAAATGCCATGAATATTCTGAAACATGCAATGGAAAAACTAGACTTATCTGCAAGAGCATATGACAGAATATTAAAAGTAGCAAGAACAATTGCTGATTTAGATAATGAGGAGCTGATTCAAACTCAACATATGGCAGAGGCTGTTAATTATAGAAATCTGGATAAGGCAGGATGGCTTGGTTAAATTAATAAGGATTATTATTAATTATTACTAAACCTTTTTCTTTATTAGTAGTTACATTTGCACAACCAAAAACTAAATTGATAATTAAATATGGCAGACGAGTTTACAACAAACAGTCTTATGGATCCTATTGGAAGATTAATGGGATTACGTTATAAATCACACCCCTGGCATGGAATTAACATAGGAGCTAACGCTCCTGAAACAGTAACTTGTTTCATTGAAGTTGTTCCTACAGACACTATAAAATACGAAATAGATAAAGAAACCGGTTATTTAAAAATAGATCGCCCTCAGAAATATTCCAATGTGGTTCCGGCATTATATGGATTCATTCCCCAAACTTATTGTGGAACCAGAATAGGTCAGTTTTGCGCTGAAAAATCTGGTAGGGATGAAATACAAGGAGATGGAGACCCATTAGATATCTGTGTACTTACTGAAAAAGAGGTACCTCATGGGGATATTATAGCTTTAGCTACACCTATTGGTGGATTTAGAATGATAGATGGCAATCAGGCTGACGATAAAATAATAGCAGTTCTAAAGGGAGATATTGTTTATGGAGATATGAAAGATATTAGTGATTTACCTGAGTTAGTTATTAACAGGTTAAAGCACTACTTTCTAACCTATAAAGATATGCCTGGATTAGATGCTGATTGTGAGATAACACATATCTACAATGCAGAAGAAGCTAAACACATCATTAAACTTTCAGCTCAGGATTATGACTCCAGATTTGATTCTCTAAGAAATGCATTATCAAACTATTAAATAAATACTGAATTAACAGATAATTTATCAAAACTCCCTTTTTTCAAGAGGGAGTTTTTTATTCTATATAGTTTCCGTTATAAATACCCTCATTTTAATCTTTACATTAGTTATTATTTGTATTAACTTATAAGTTCGTTATAATTAATATAGGAGGAGTTGTTATGCCATTATCTAAACTGGAAACATATCTTAGAAGTCAAGATGTTTCATTTAACAAGATTGTGCATCATAAAACTTACACTGCACAAAGAACTGCTGCTGATGCACACATTTCAGGTAAAGAAATTGCCAAAACAGTAATAATGAAAGTTGACAACCAAATGTGTATGGTTGTTTTACCTGGAGATATGCAAGTAGATGTAGGATTACTAAAAATGTCGATAGGAGCCAAAAATGTTCGACTTGCTACAGAAATGGAATTTAAGGATCTTTTTGAAAACTGTGAAGTAGGAGCTATGCCACCTTTTGGAAACTTATATGACATGCCTGTTTATGTTGCAGAAGCATTAAAAGAAGATGTTTTTATTGCCTTCAATGCAGGAACACATAGCCTATTAATTCAAATGAAGTATGAAGATTTTGAAAGGTTAGTACAACCTATTGTTCTTAAACTAGCATATCACGCACACTATTAAAATATTTATATGGAAGTTTTAGCAATTAAACATAGCCCAAACCACTGTTTAGGTTTTTAAACACTATGTAACTCAAGAAATTTCCTTAACAAATAAAAAAAGCTGTTCCAACGTTTTGGCAACAGCTTTTTTTGCACTAGCAAAATCGAAAAGGGTAAAAAAATAGTAGTTACTTATTTTTTAATTCATTCTCATTATAATTTCCACCTAAAATAAGGTAAACCTTATAATAAAAAACAAGCGTTATTATTCTCTTGCAATGCAAACCAACAAAACCCTGATGAAATCTCCAACAAAATGGTATTGCACTCTCTGCTTTGGTCTAAAAATGGGCATTGTGGGGTGAATTTCGCATAATTGGGATATATTTTTCATTGTTAAACCATCTAGTGATTCATAAAATTTCAATTAAAAAGATCATATTTAATCAAAATTTATCTTTATTTTCGCATTGATATGGATTTAAATCAAGTAATACCAGCTTATTTAGTTTCGAAGAAAAACAGTATTAAACTAGTTCTTTTTACTGCTGGATTTGCTTTACTTTTTATTAACCTATATTCTCCCTTTGACGTTAGAAACTGGTTTGGCCTGGATCTTAAATCACAAGAATTATTTTTTTATTCCAGCTTAATTATTTTAACAGGAGTATTAGTAGCGGTTATATCAAGAGTTCTTCTATATCACTACAACAAAAAGAAAGTAAAAACAAAGCTATGGGCATTTCTACTTATTATTGCTCTTGAAGTATTTTTCATGGCTCTGTTCTTTACTATATATGAATCTGTTTTTATTAAAGACGACAACAGAACATACATTCAGGTTTTTAATGCTTCTGTACAAAACACCACATTGGTGCTCTTATTACCTTACGCTGTATTATGGCTATACTTCTCATGGGCAGACAAAAACTACAGAATCAAGCAATTAACTGATCCTGAAGGAAAAACAGAGATAGATTCAAAATCAATGATTCCATTCTTAGACGAGAAAGGAACAATGCGTATCTCCATAAAAATGGAAGATATATTATATATAAAAGGCACAGACAATTATGTCACTTTGTTTTATAATAAAAACAACGACATTAGTAAATTTCTACTGCGTAATACAATTAAAAATCTCGAGCAAAAATTTATTGATTTACCAATAACCAGATGTCATAGATCTTACATGGTAAATTTTGATAAAATTAAAGTTATAAGAAGAGAAAGAGGCGGACACATTCTTGAAATTGACACCAATCCGCCTATTGAAGTACCCATTTCTAAAACTTATATAAAAGAAGTATTTCAACTTTTCGAAAATGCCTAACTCTTGCTATAAAAAGGATTAACAAAAAGAGTAAACACCCAACATCCTAAACAAAAATTCAGAGCACATTCTAAAAAGGCAAAAAATATCAACATAATAGAAAATATATTTGCTACTATCTGTATATTAAATAACTGAAGAAGTAAAATCAATACTGTAAAAACAAAACCTAGTCGAGCAGCAAATATTTTTGGGGCCTTATTTGTATATTTTTCATTTTCCCATTTAAATAATCCATGCATCTTTATAGATAAAAAAGCCAAAGGACTTTTTACATTATTGAAAAAACCACGGATTAAAAAGTCTATTACTAAAAAAGCTATTAGCGCAATATGACTGTTCAATAAAAACCCCACAAGAATTCCTACAACTAAAAATGCATTTATGCGAGGAACATTTACCAACACCTTATCTTCCGAAATTGGACAAATCACATTTTTCATATCTATATTTTTTATATGTTTTCATTTTTACAATTAAACGTAACATTCAATACAATGTTTACGTTTTTTAATCGTTTTATCCTATCTTTTTAATATTATTTATATTGCAACATTGTTGCATTTAATACTAACATATAATACTTTTACAGAAAATATAAATAACATGAATTGGATAAAATTCTTAAATGATAGAGATATAAAAGCCACTACTTCAAGAATTCAACTCCTTACATTATTAACCAAATATCCCAATCCATTACAAACTAAAGAAATTGAAGAAAAATGGGATGCGAAGATAGATAGGGTTACTCTATACCGAACATTAAAAACATTAGTAGAAAAAAATATAATTAAAAAAATTGAAGTAAATGAAAGCATAACATGTTACAAGTTTATTGATTATGAGAGTGTAAAATCGCCACACGCCCACTTTCACTGTAACAATTGCGATAAGGTAATTTGCTTACATGACTACAAAAACGAAACAAAACCTTTACCTGACGGTTTTATTCAATCTAATACAAACATAATCATCGAAGGCATTTGTAATAATTGCAATAAAAAACATTAAAGCACAATGAATAAAACTCTTACATACTTAATAATTACAACTCTGGTTTCTATCTATAGCTGTAAGAACAATAGTGTAGATACCAATCATATAATTGTTAGTATACTTCCGCAAAAAACCATAGTTTCGAAATTACTTCCTGAGGATTATAAGGTTTCTTCTATGGTAACCAAAGGCAATAGCCCTGCAACATATTCACCGACACCATCTCAAATAAAAGATATTAATGAAGCTTCCATTTACTTACAAATAGGAAATATCGGTTTTGAAAATGCATGGATTCATCGTTTTCAGGATTTAAACCAAAACTTAAAAGTTGAAAATTCGTCTACGGGTATTAACTTTATTCATGGGGAAGATTTTGAGCATGGGGACCATGTTCACGAAGGAGGCATCGAGCCTCATATATGGACATCTCCAAGAACTATGCTCAAAGTAGTTTATAATACGATAGAAATTCTCAAAAAAAATTATCCCAACATAAAAGATCAAATAGAGGAAAATAGCAAACCACTTATTGATTCACTTTTAAAAATTGATACACTGTATCAAAACACTCTGGATAATTATAAAGGTAAAAGCTTTTTGATTTTTCACCCAGCATATACTTATATGGCCAGAGATTATGGCATCAATCAGATTTCAATAGAACATAACGGGAAAGAACCAAGCGTAAAATGGTTACAGTCTATAATACAGGAGGCTAAGCAAAAGAATATAAAAGCAATATTTGTTCAACAGGAGTTCGATAAAAGAAATGCAGAAATTCTATCGAAAGAACTTGGGATAAATATCATTGAAGTTTCTCCTCTTAATGAGGATTACGAAAAAGAAATGAAAGATCTGTTAGAAAAACTAAAGAACACATTGTAATTTAAACTCAGCTGACAATAAAACAATGAACAAATTGCCACTTCTTGAAATTAAGGATTTATCTGCAGGTTATACTCCAGATAAGATCATATTAAAAAACATTAACTTTAAAGTATTTGAAAATGATTTTATAGGAATCATTGGTCCAAATGGAGGAGGAAAATCTACATTACTTAAATTAATTCTTGGATTATTAAAACCAGTTGATGGCAAAATATTATTCAACAATTCTAAGTCGAAAAGATTAAAAATAGGTTATTTACCACAGATTAATTCAATCGACAAAGATTTTCCCATTAAAGTTATTGATGTTGTACTTTCTGGCTTAATGGATGGCAATGTTTTTAAACGTTTTTCAAAGAATGACAAAGAGAAAGCACTTGACTTGTTAAATAAAGTTGGATTAAAGAATTTTTATAACAATCCTATATCTAAACTTTCAGGAGGACAAATGCAGAGGGTATATTTATGCAGAGCTATCATAAACAACCCGGAACTTTTAATCCTTGACGAGCCAAATACTTTTGTTGATAAGAATTTTGAAAAAGAGCTATATCAACACCTTAAAGAATTAAATAAAGAAATGGCTATTTTACTCGTAACTCATGATATAGGAACAATATCATCAGTTGTAAAAACAATTGCCTGCGTAAATGAAGAACTCCATTATCACCATACAAACAAAATATCAGCAGAAATATTAAAAACCTACAAATGTCCAATTGAACTAATAACACATGGACATATTCCTCACAGAGTTTTAGACAATCACTAATTTGATTTTATGCAAGAATTTATATCTCTTTTAAATTTTTCCTTTTTTACCAATGCAATAATTGCTGGGTTATTAACTAGTATTATTGCAGGAATTGCTGGTTCATACATTGTAGCACGTAAAGTCGTATTTATTAGTGGGGGAATAACACATGCTTCGTTTGGTGGAATTGGCCTTGCTTATTTTTTAGGATTAAATCCATTTTTAGGCGCAGCGATATTTGCTATTTTATCTGCACTGGGAATTGAATGGAGCACACAAAAAGCTCAACTGCGGGAAGATTCAGCAATTGCAATATTATGGTCTTTAGGAATGGCGATAGGAATCATCTTTGTGTTTTTAACACCTGGATACACACCTAATTTAATGAGCTTTCTTTTTGGCAATATTCTCACTGTCACATTTACCGACATCATATCTATGTTGATATTGACAATAGTGATAATTATAGGCATTATACTTTTTTATCGCCTTATTTTATACGTAGCGTTTGATCACGAATATTCAAAAACTCTAGGTTTAAACACATCACTTACTAAATATATCATTTCAATTATCATTGCACTTTCTATTGTTATGAGCATAAGAGTTGCGGGCATTATACTTGTCTTGTCACTATTTACCATACCACAAGCAATAGCAAACATCTTTACTCATGACTTCAAAAAGATGATTATCATTTCTATTATATTTAGCTTTTTGGGTGTATTAACAGGGCTTATTGGATCATACTACTTTAATCTACCTTCGGGCGCTATAATTATTTTTACGCTAATCATATTCTGGAGTATTCTAAAAATTAGTCACAAACTACTTTTCAGTCATTAAAGCTTCACCTATCAACAAATCCATAGGTGTTGTAATTTTAATATTCTCTCGATTTCCCTGAGCCAGAAAAACTTTAAAACCGGCTTTTTCATATACACTTGCATCATCTGTAAAATCTTCTTGATACGGTTGATCATAGCAATCTTTCAATTTTGAAAAATGAAAAACCTGTGGAGTTTGAACCATTTTATACTCCTGTCGATCTACTGATTCACTACCTTCATTAGTTAATTTTCTAATTGACTCAATTGAATCCGTCACCGGAATAGCTGAACCATGCAATTGAGCAACAAAAAAACAACTATTTAAAGTCGCATCTGACACAAATGGACGAACGCCATCATGAATACCAACTAAACAATTATCTTGAATCTTAGCTAATCCATTTTTAACACTCTCAAAGCGGGTATTTCCGCCAAAGGCAACATCAAAATCTAAAGCAAATTGATGCTTTAAACATAATTTATTCCAATAGTCTATCTGCTTTTTTGGCAACACTAATATTAATTTCATCTCTGAATCATAATCATGAAAACGATTAAGAGTGTGCATCAAAATAGGCAATCTATTTAATTCTATGAATTGTTTAGGTATATCACTTTGCATTCTACTCCCCGAGCCTCCTGCAACAATAATCATTACTTTCTTCATCAACAGAAATTATTTGTTACGATTGCATGAAGCAATCCAATAATTATTTATATTAAAGCATGAAAACTTCAAACATGAGCCTAAATTACTACTTTTAGTTAATCATTTTATGATTCCAGATCCAATCTAAGAACAAAATCCATTATATGACAAAAGCACATTCTAAAATTACAATATTAGCTTTTTCTCTATTCCTTTTATTTTCAAACAACAACCAGGCTCAAGTTGTAGAAAAAAACTTACAACAACATGTTAAAGAATTATCATCAGAAAAATTTGAAGGAAGAAGTTTAAATTCTGATGGTATTAGATATGCCGAAAAATACATATTAAATACCATTAACAATCTGGAGTTAAATCCAATAAACGGATCTTATCGGCAGGAGTTCACGATACTTAAAAATCATACTATTTCTCCAACGAAACCAAAAATATCTTATAAAAATAGTAAGTATAATTATCCGGATGACTTCTATACAATAAAGCCCAATTTTATTGAATCCTGTAAATATCCTATTTACAAAACAGACATTCAACCATTAAACAACGAAGATATTGACTATGCTATTTTACTTAATGATAAAAGTGAAATCAAGAACATTCAGGGAATCCATGCTAAAATAATTCTTACCCCAACTTTTAAAAAAGCAGATTATACAAGCATAGTAAATTCAAATCTAAAGGGAATATTTACTTCAGCTAATACGGACAATTACATTACCTGTAATTCAAAAACCATTATTTACTTAAGTCCTACAACAACAAAAAAAATAAGTTCTTCTTTAAACAGCAGAAAAACTCAATACATTACTTTGCCTTGTCTTAAGTCCAACAATATTAATACTGCAAACATATACGGAATGATTCCCGGTAAATATGCAGATAGCACTATTGTAATATCTGCTCACTATGATCATATTGGAATTCGAAATAACAAACTAAATCCAGGAGCTAACGATAACGCATCGGGAGTTTCATCTGTTTTAGAGATTGCTAAAGTCTTAACTCAAGAGACAAATACACCAAAATACAATATACTATTTGCATTATTTTCTGCAGAAGAATCAGGCTTACTAGGATCTGATTTTTTCATTAAGAATTTTCCCTTTGAAAAGGAAACCATAGTTGCAAATATAAACCTTGATATGATTGGAAATAAAGATAGTTACCACGAAAAGGAACCAAACTTTATCTATACTTATGGTCCAAAGAACAGTCAATTTTTAACAGCAAAAATCGATAGCTTAAACAATCTGAAATCTTATCTTAAACTTGATTATTTTAAACACGATATTGAAATGGGCAATAGATTCTTAAGAATGTCTGATCAGGCATCCTTTATGAAAGTAAACATACCTGTGCTATTTATATTCAATGGCCTAAGTCCAAATTATCATAAACCGGAAGATACATACGATAAATTGGATTACTCAAAAATGAAGAATGTTTGCAACTTAACTATAGATCTAATTAAAGAAATTGCCTATTAATTATTTGAAAAAGAAAAGGATTACTGTTAAATTGTATATAATAAAAATATAAGATATGATTCCTTCAACAATACTTGATTTTCTAAAAGAACTGTCTGTTAACAATAACAAAGACTGGTTCAACGAGAACAAAGAAAAATATCAACAAGCGAAAGAGGACTTTGAATCTTTCATAAATGAGTTAATTGCATTAGTCCATTCTATAGATCCAAAGATAGGACATCCTCATGCAAAGGATTGTATTTTCAGAATCTTTAGAGATGTAAGATTCTCAAAAGATAAGCTTCCCTACAAAAATAATTTTGGCGCTTACATTGCGCATGGAGGAAGGAAAAGTCCTTATGCAGGATATTATTTCCATATTGAACCAGATAATAGTTTTATAGGAGGAGGCTTACATTGTCCACAACCCAACATTTTAAAATCAGTGAGGGAATCAATAATTGAAAACGCTGAAGAATACAAACAAATAATCAATGAAAAAACATTTAAGAAAACCTTCCATGAAATTTGGGGAGAGAAAGTAAAAACTGCACCAAAAGGTTTTTCAAAAAATGATCCAAATATTGATTTAATCAGACCTAAATCATATGCTCTGGTTGCCAACATTAGTGATGAAGAAATTCTTTCATCTAAACTTGAGAAACAAATTAGTAAGGTATTCAACACAATGAAACCCTTTAATGATTTTATCAATATAGCAGTAAAAGAAAGCCTTTCATAAGAAAGGCTTTTCTATTAAAATGGAAAATCTTCTTCCAATTCTTGATAATCACTTTTTTCGTCTTTGGGTTTTAATGCTAATTGATGCACTACATTTCCCTCCACATAAATAGCCTTATGTGGATATTCAGCGGGACATGGATGCTCACAAGCACCACAACCAATACATATATCCTGATTAACCTTTGGTATTACTAAGCCATTCTTATATGGGACCATATCTACAGCTTTAGTAGGACAATGTTCAGAACAGGCACCACAGGCTGTTTCATCCCTGTATACAACACAATTATTTTGAACAAATACAGCCTTACCTAATTGAGTAAGTTGTTTTTCTTCGATTGCTAAAGGAAGAATTGCTCCAGTAGGGCAAACATTACCACATCGATTACAATCATAATTACAAAAACCAGCATTAACATAATCCATGTGAGGCTGCATTAGTCCCAAAATACCATATTCTTTAATTGCTGGTTGCAAAACATTAGTTGGACAGACAGAAATACATAAACCACATGCGGTACATATGCTATTAAACCTTTCTATACCCTTTGATCCGGGAGGCGAAACAGGGTTCTCTTTAAGCGATAAGGTATACTCACCTTTGGCATCAATTTCATTTCCAATTACGTCCCTATAAACTCCATTTGCCAAGACAGAGGTTGAAGTTGAAAGTGCAAGTAAAGCGCTTATTGCTGATCGTCTGTCAAGTATATTTTCATTTTCAGAATGAGATATTCTATGCTTTCTATTATTCGATTTGAAATTAATAGCATTATCATTACATACCGGTAAGCAATCAAAACAAACTACGCACCTTGAATAATCAATTTCTTGGGTTTTAATATTGATACATTCACTTTTACAAACACCAGCGCACTTACCACATTTAGTACAAAATTCTGTGTCCAATTGAATTTTAAACAGTGCTTTATTTGAAAAAACTCCCAACAAAGTACCTACAGGACAAACTGTATTACATATTATCCGACCTCTTTTAAAAGAAAAATATGCCAATACAATAAAAACCAATAATGAATATACAATAGTTAGTACAGAAGTATTTTTAACTTCAAATATCTTAAATGTAAAGTTGTCATTCGCCTGCATTATTGAAGCATATGCATTATTAAGAACAACAACTACAGGTTTAAATACATATGTGAATACTCGCCCTGCATTACTATAAGGATCCAATAAGATTGTTATCGCTGAGATACCAAATAGAATTCCTATTACAGCTATTATTAAAAACACATATCTGGTCTTTATGTAACCAGATCTATATTTAAAAAATCTTCTTTTATTGCTTACTTTTTTAGCTATAAAAGAAAACATATCTTGCAAAATCCCGAATGGGCAGATTGAGGAACAGTAAAAACGGCCAATAAGGGCAGTTAGGAATATTATTACAATAAAACCAAAACTTGCGATACTAAAAATTTGAATAAACTTTAGTAAGGAGGGGATAAATTGAAGGAATAAAATTTTTGAGATTATTGATTCAGATAAGATTTCATAAATATCCAAAAATGAAAAAAGAGTAATCGAAAAGAACAAGAGTGAAATAATCACCCTTGCTCTTTTTAGTAGTATAAACTTCATACTGAAAGGTTTAAATTATGCTATCTTTATTCTTTTTATATTTAGCTCAGATAAATTTTTATTTCCCAATCCCATTTCATGTGCTATTTTAATATGACCAACATCCTCAGGCTCCAAGCCAAACATTTTAGCAGCAGCTGCATCTGTTGCAACAATATCTTTAGATACAATCAATGCTTTAAGATTTACAACATCTGAGGTAGAAACACCTCTGGGACCATTTTTAGTCATCATATTATATCCATCAATTATAGTTAAATCAGGTTTTCTATATGAAATAAAATCAGCGATACATTGATGCAAATCGTTACTATGATAAAAACTTCTATCCCAAACTACACCCATCAGATTTTTCATACCTAAAGATAACTTAGTTCCAGAGTGATGTTTTAGAACCGGTACATTTATAAACACATCTGAATTTAAAACTAATTCATGTACACTAGCAGATTTTAAACTTCTGCCTCCAGGTATAACCACTTTCTTGTAATAACTTTCTGTATTACCAGGAACGACTTTAGCACCTGCTTTTTTTGCATATTCTTCAATCTGGCTATTCTGATAACACCTATCCCACTTATTACAAGTTTTATCAAATACATTAACCTCAGAAGCTCCTGCTTCATAACACTTTTTTACTATATGCCCGATTAGTCTGGGATTAGTATTTGCAGCTCTTTCCGGAGGAGCGTCCCAACCTATATTTGGCTTAACAAGAACTGTTTGTCCCTTTGACACAAATTTACCCATGCCTCCCAAAGCTTCTATAGCTTTATCAAACATTTCCTCAGGCTCACCACCTCTAACGGCAACTAAATCATATTCATTTTGATTATTAGCAAATAAAGAATCCAATCCACCAAAATATGGTCCTACTCCGGTTAGCAAACCAAGTCCGATACCTGTACGCAGAAAATCTCTTCTTTCCATAAAACAATAATTTACAGCGATTTCACCTATGTAAGTTATTAAATTTTAAGCAAAGAAATACCTGTATAAAGGTATTTATAACAGGTATAAATAAAAAAAGGAGACAGATTAAATCCATCTCCTTACTTTTCAATCTTTATATTTAATATTTTTTTTTCGCTTTCAGCTTACCTTGTTCATCGTAAACTTTCCATGTACCTACTTTCTCACCATCCTTGTACTCCATGTCATATCGTAAAACCCCTGATTCATCATAGATAAACCATTTACCATGTTTCACACCATCTTTATAGCTAGCAACACCTAATTTCACTCCCTTTTCATTCCATGTTTCCCAGAGGCCATCCATTTTATTATCATTGTATGCCCTAACTTCCTGCTTTAGTTTATTATCAAAATAGTAAGTAGAAACACCTTGCTTTTTCCCCTCAACAACGGCCATTTCAACTCTCTTATTACCACTTGGATAATATTCTACATAAGTTCCTGAATACAATTCCCCATCTTCGTTGTAATACAAACCTTCTAACTGGGTAATTTGCGCCTGGCTGATAGTAACTATACTAATCATTGCCAACATTGTCATTATTATTTTCATGGCTTTTTATTTTAAATGTTAATAAAAGCCTCCCTTTTGTATAGTAATCGTTATTACGATTTTAATTCCTGTGTGTATAATTAACTTCAAATTAACATTGTATTTACATTAAATACAAATTTTCTATGTTAAGTTTTACATTAAATTAACACAAGGACTCTATACTACTGATTTACAAACAAAAAAAAGACTATTCATATTCGAATAGCCTTACATTTCGTCTTATTTAACAGAGAAATATTAATCCACTTGTTCCATTTGTATAGTTAATGGTTCATCTTTTTCAGATGCAATTTTTACATCTTCTTTTTTAGAATCCTTATATGAAACAATTTTAGCTATAACTTCATACTCTCCTTTTGAAATATTTTCAAATACAAAATTACCATCAAAATCAGAATAAGTTTTTTGATCGGTTCCTTCCAACAAAACTTCCACTCCAACTAAAGTTTCTCCGGTTTGATTATCAATAACTGTTCCACATAGGTTGAACAATGTAGCAGAAGTATTACTTTCTTTAGATTTCTCACCTTTGAAGCTACTAAAACTAACAACTGCTAATATTGCGATTACTATTACATTAATCTTCATAATAAATCTATTTATTCGTTAGCAAATTTATTCCTGTTTGTATAAAAGCAAAAATAATTATCCAATGTTACTTATTTGTTATCATGACTTTACAACTTCTTTAATATTTAGTTAACTTTATGATCTTAATCTTAACCTAACATTATGTCCTACATACAAGACTTCATAAATCTCTTTTTCCCAAATACATGTAATATATGCAGACGAATATTATTTCATCATGAAAACATGATTTGTAATGTATGTAAAAGCGAACTTCCATACACTAACTTCCACAAATACAAAACAAATCCAGTGGACATGACATTCTGGGGAAGAGTTGAAATTACAAAAGCTATATCTTACCTATTTTATACTAAAGGTGAAATAGTTAAAAGCATATTACACTCTATAAAATACAGAGGGAACAAAAGCTTAGCGACTGAAATGGGTAAATTGTTTGGATTATATTTGAAAGAGGAGAATTTATTTGAAGAAATAGACTATATCATACCAGTACCTCTTCATTCAAAGAAATTACAACAAAGAGGCTATAACCAAAGCGAATTAATAGCTAAAGGAATTGCTACAACCTTTGAAAAACCAGTAATAACTGATGCTTTGTTTAAAACAACCAATACCAGTACCCAAACAAAAAAGACCAGATACGAAAGATGGATAAATTCAGAAAATATGTATTCTGTTTGCAATGAGCTTTTACTTGAAAATAAAAACATATTAATCATTGATGATGTTCTAACTACGGGAGCTACACTTGAAGCTTGTTGCCTGGCTTTTAAAGACACAAAAGTAAAATCCTTAAACATTGCAACATTAGCCTTTGCTCCTGTTTAAAATCAAGTGCTATATATTTTCAATATTCAAATGTTTAATTAGTTTCAACATACCATCCGAGGCTCTATCCTTTATATGAATAATGTTTTCTCTTGACTGATAAGCAGGATTTCCTGGATCTACAACATAAATTGGTATGGAATCAGAAACAAAATCTATCAATCCGGCTGCAGGATAAACATTTAATGAGGTACCAACAACTATTACCATTTCAGCTTCTTTTATAATATCGATAGCATTTTCCATTTCAGTAACAGCTTCACCAAACCATACAATATGAGGTCTTAGCTGACTACCCTTCTCGCAAACATCCCCAAATTTAAGCTCCCAATCTTTCATCTCATAAACCAGAGAATTATCAATGGTACTTCTTACTTTTTTCAATTCTCCATGTAGATGAAGCACATTCGTTGATCCCGCTCTTTCATGCAGATCATCAACATTTTGTGTTACAATAGAAACATCAAAATGTTTCTCAAGCTTTGCAATGAGTTCATGACCTTGATTAGGCTCACATTCAAAGAGTTGTTTACGTCGTTGGTTATAAAAATCCATCACTAGATCAGGAGTATGTTCCCACGCATAAGGGCTAGCAACTTCGGTTACATCATATTGCTCCCACAAACCACCCATATCTCTAAAGGTTTTAATGCCACTTTCGGCACTCATACCTGCACCTGAAAAAACAACTAATTTACGCATAATCAAATTTTTATACTTCGAAAAACCGAAGTAACCAAATGCAAACAAAAAAAAGCAACCTCTAACGAGGTTGCTTTACAAAATATATGGATTGAAAATATTATTTCAATAATTCAACTACTTGATTAAATACATTTTCAGCAGTAAAACCAAACTTCTCATCAAGTACAGTGTAAGGGCCAGAATATCCAAAATGATCTAATCCCCAAACTTTACCATTTTCACCAACTAAACCTTCTAAAGTTACCGGTAAACCTGCAGTCATACCAAAACGAGGAACACCAACAGGTAAAACTTCAGCTTGGTAAGCTTTATCCTGATTTCTGAAAACACCTTCAGAAATTACAGAAACAATTTGAAGCTTTAAACCTTTTTCTGCTCTTAACTTTTCAGCACCTGCTACTAAAGTAGACACCTCAGATCCACTTGCTAAAAGAACCACATCCGGAGTATCTGAATCTTTTTCCACAATATATGCTCCTTTTTTAGCCTGTAAAGCTGCATCATAAGAGCTTCCCGGAAGATTCACAATATTCTGACGTGAAAGAATTAATGCAGAAGGCGTATCGGTATTGTTTAATGCCATTTCCCATGCAACTGTAGTTTCATTTGCATCAGCAGGACGAAGAACCAACATAGAATTTTTTCCATGATGATTTTTTAATTTCTCCATCAATCTGATTTGAGCTTCCTGCTCAATTGGTTGGTGAGTAGGACCATCTTCTCCTACGCGGAAAGCATCGTGAGTCCAAACATATTTAACAGGCAATTGCTGTAAAGCTGCAATACGTGCTGCAGGCTTCATGTAATCAGAGAATACAAAGAATGTTCCTACTACCGGAATTACACCACCATGAAGTGCCATACCGTTAGCCATAGCCGCCATAGTTAACTCTGCTACACCTGATTGTAAAAACTGACCAGAGAAATCTCCTTTTTTGAAAGCTGTTGTCTTTTTAAGGAAACCATCTGTTTTATCTGAGTTTGCTAAATCAGCAGAAGATACAATCATATTTTCAACTTGCTCAGCAAAAGCAGCTAACACAGTTGCAGAAGCTGCACGAGTAGCTGATCCTGCTTTTTGTTCAATTGCAGCATAATCAACTTCAGGAGCTTTTCCTGAAAAGAATTTAGCAAATTTTGCAGCCAACTCTGGGTTTGCTTTTTCCCATTCAGCTTGTTCAGCTTTTTTAGCAGCTACATACTCAGCTTTTTTATTTTTTACAGATGCATATAATTCTGCTACATCATCAAAAATAACAAATGGATTTTCAGGATTTCCACCAAGATTTTTAACTGTAACTTCAAAACTTGCTCCTGCAGCAGATAAAGGTTGACCATGAGTAGAAACCATTTTTTCGAAAGATGATCCATCTTCTTTAACAGCTCCTTTACCCATTATTGTTTTACCAATAATTAAAAATGGCTTTTCAGTTTCTGCTTTAGCTGCATCTAATGCTTTACGAATTTCATCGGCATTATTTCCATCGATAGTCATTACTGCCCATCCCCAAGCTTCATATTTTTTTGCTGTATCCTCAATTGTTACAGCATCAGTAGTTGTTGAAAGCTGAATATCGTTAGAATCGTAAAACATAATCAGGTTATTCAAACCTAAATATCCTGCAATACGACCTGCACCTTGTGAAATCTCTTCCTGGATTCCTCCATCAGAAATGAAAGTATAAATATCATGAGACATCCAGTCTCCAAATCTTTCTTTTAAGAATTTTTCAGCGATAGCTGCACCAACAGCCATTGTATGCCCCTGACCTAGTGGTCCTGAAGTATTCTCAACACCACGCTCAAAATCAACTTCCGGGTGACCTGGTGTTGGACTACCCCATTGACGGAAGCTAGCACACTCTTCTAATGTATAAGCGCCTGTTAATGCCAATTGAGCATATAACATTGGTGACATATGACCAGGATCTAAGAAAAATCTATCTCTGTTTACCCAGCTTCTGTCGCTAGGATCATAGTTAAGATATTCAGTATAAAGAATGTTAATAAAATCGGCACCGCCCATGGCACCTCCTGGGTGTCCTGAATTTGCTTTTTCAACCATTGCAGCTGCAAGCAATCTAATGTTATCAGCTGCTCTGTTTACTGTTACGTTACTCATTTTAAAAAAATAATTTTTTGGGTTTAACTCTTTAATAATATGCTTTTTCCCCTATGATCCTTTTGTTTTAAAAACGCAACAAAGGTAACTTTTTTTTAGAATTGTGAGGTATTTTTAAGAGCCTTACTCTATAAAAGTGACTTTTCATTTGGCATTACCCGATATATGTGTGAATCTATGGTTTTAGAGGGAGAATGGCTTTTAATTACTTATATAAGCTATTCAGGAAAAGAACAACCAATTTTTACCAACCAGATAAAATATTTATCCCAAAATTACCCTGATGTATTTCTCCCTGGTGAATAGGTAAAGCGTAATAAGGTTCTATAATTATTGCCCCAAGTATATTGAAACGCAAAGCAAGTCCGGAGCTCATAATAGGGATTCTTTCTGAAATGGTATTCGAAGTGAAACTCATTTGAGGAGAAGACCCCTCATCCCAGGCAATACCGGCATCATAAAATACAGCTAACTCAGAAAAGAAAAGATTTGATTTAATCCAGGCATAATTCTTGGGACCAGAAAAGGGGATACGCCACTCAATATTACTTACCACAACTTTTGAACCCCATAATTGATCAGAAGAGATCTTACCTTCAGACTCCAGTCCAAAGAAACTTCCTGCCTCATAGCCTCTAACATACCAGGGATAACCGATATATAAATCATACAATCTTTTATCTTCACTACCATTTCCGTATCTACCATAATGATAAGCTCTAAACGCAAGAGTATAGGGTTTAATTCTAAAATACTTTCTATAATCAAAAAGCATAGTATTCATATTTAAACCACTAAAATACCTTTCATAAGCTAACCTCAGCCTTTTACCTTCTACGGGCGATGCCAGTCCAAACTTTGCATTATCAATTACATAAGCCAGATCAATAATTCCTGCAGCAAAAGGACTAGGTGAGTCAACAACTTTTTTATTCTGACTATAAACAGAGTAGTAGTAATTATAATTATCCACTTTTTCAGTTCTATAACTGTAATTGGCAACAGACAAACCTCCTTCTACTCTATGAGATTTATTTATTGGCAAATACCCAAACAAAGTTAGTTTATCAATAAATGTTCTGCGGAAGTAATAAGCCAATTGATCATCTCCCGTTTCTGAATTTTGTTCAAAATCTAAATATCCGGTTTGATAAGGAATATGAGATAACCCTACACCTAATTTTAAAGGACGTTTTTGATTTACATATGCTACCTGACCCCCAAAATCATAAATCTCCCCATTAATACTAACTCCGGAATATAGCATATGATCGCCTAAAATATCACTAAACCTCGCCGCTACACTACCCGCCATACCCGACCCAAAACGACTTGTCATTACTCCCATTGACGTATTGCCAATATAATCCAACTTAAACTTTGCTTTTACAGTTTCTGTATAAAAGCTATCTGGTTCTTGATGGTAAACAGGTTTATATGTAAAAAGATGTTGATCCACCATAGTAGGATATTTTGAGGCAGGCATCAACCTTGACGCATAATACTCATTCTTTCGTTCTTCAACCTCTACTGCAGTTTTCTGAATCTGATTTATATTTGCTTTTATAATAGAAAACTCGCCTTCTGATAACATATTATAGTATAAGGTATTTTTTGAAATCGTTAAGGCTGGAGCAAGTGGAGTTATACCGGTAATACCGGTAGGATAAAAAGTCATTTGCTTTATCGATGCTTTTTTTTCTTCAAGCATATACATGTTCCGGGTACCATCCCAGTCAGATAAAAAGAACACTTTTGATCCATCACCACTAACAACCGGATTTACATTTTGAGCTCCTGAAAACGTTGTAAATACAGTTTTAGAATCTGAATTCAGATCTATTTTAGCAATATTGTACTGTGCTGATGCATATCTTTCCTGTAAGGGATCTGGAGCATCTGTAACATAATAAATTTCTGCTCCATTACCTGACCATGATGCCTGAATATTGCAAAATGGATCATGAGTAATATTTGTAATCTTGCTATTATTAATATTTAATAAATACAGATCTGATATCCCATCTTTTAATCCTGAAAAAGCAATAACATCATCTTTTGGCGACCAAGCTGGATAACTCACTGCATCGACATCTTTAATTTTAATCTCTTTATCGATTTTACCTTTCTCTACATCATAAATAATCAATACACTCTCGCCTTTCACATAAGCTATGTAGGCAAATTTCTTTGAGTCCGGAGACCATGTTCCGGAAGTTTCCATATAAGTAATGTCATCTATACGATCACTTTTCGTAGAAGTATACAAACGTTTTAACACTTCACCGTTCTTCGTTTCTGCTACAAACAGGTCCAAACTGAAAAGATTCCTTTCTGAAAGAAAAATTATTTTCTCACCATCAGGACTCACTGAAGGAGCCAGATTATACCTTCCACTGTTTTTCCTTGTCAGTAATTTTTCACCATATACTGAAAACACCGAATCATTGACGTTCTTTAATAGATGATCCTTTAAGGCATTCTTCCATAATACTGATAATGAGTCTGGCGAAACAAATAAAACATCAGCAATCGCAGTTTCAAAACCTTTTTCAGCAGTTTCAAAAAACAAATGTTTAACATACTGCTCTCCATAAGTATTCGCAATATAACTCCAAAATGCCTGACCATAACGATAAGGAGAGTAACTTAAATCAAAGGTCATTTCTCGTAAAGAAGGAAACTTCTTATGAATCAAAGCATCTCGCATCCATAAAACAGTATGACTGTCAATATTTCCAACAGATAAGTATTCAGCCATTCCTTCAATCATCCAAAGCGGAATATTTTGCACTGCAGATATTCCCATTGATGAGTATTTCTCCAGTAAATCATACTGAAAAGCATGTACCATTTCATGTCCAAGTACATGATTTATTTGTTGTTCTGAGAAACTCAAAGGCATTACAATCCGTTTCTTAAACCCCTCAGTTACTCCTCCCGTACCTATACCAATATAACCATGTATGACATTTGTTTGCTGAAAATCAGCATGACTTGAATAGAGAATTAAAGGATTTCTAACATCAAATGTATCTAACAAAATTTGCTGATGATACTTATACCATTGCTCACTTTTTAATGCAATCGATTTTAATAAACTATCACTTGTATTGTAATGATAAATTTCAAAATGAGGTGTTTTATATAATTCAAAATCAAATTGTTTGTAGGATGGCTTATTTTGGCCAAAATACTGAGCATGAGTCATCATTGCCATAAAAATCAGCACACATAACAATAAGTATTTAAACCATTTATACCTCATATTTGCTTTATGTTCAGATATTCAAGTTACAAACAGAGTAGTTTATACGCAAATAATTCAGCAGAGTTAACTTTTACCCGTTTCCCTATATTGTCTGTGTTTAACACACTTCTATTTTCATTAAAAAAGTTTAGCTTCAATCCTGTCAAAATCTTCTTTATAATCTCCCTCAAAAATTTAACTTTGTAGGTCTGCATCGCAGCATTTGTTTACATTTTTAAACTATTGATTTATAATGTTTTTAGTATTCGATACCGAAACCACAGGATTACCAAAGAAATGGAATGCCCCAATATCTGACACCGACAACTGGCCCAGAATGGTTCAATTGGCATGGCAATGTCATGATATTGAGGGAAACTTTCTATTTGCAAAAAATCATGTAATCACTCCGGATGGCTATACCATTCCTGAAGATGTGGTAGCGGTGCATGGTATCACAACTGAAATTGCGCACGAAAAAGGGATTCCATTAAAAGAAGCCCTGGTGGATTTTATGGCCGATGTAGCTAAAAGCAAATTTATCATTGGTCATAATGTAACCTTCGATATTAATATTGTTGGTTGTGAACTTGTCCGCTGCGAAATGAATGAGCAGGTATTGGTAAATGCACCTATGCTGGATACCATGACAGGTAGTAAAGAGTTTTGTGCATTAACCAGAGGTGGAAAACTAAAAAACCCAACACTTACCGAGTTACATATTAAGCTATTTAAAGTTCCGTTTGAAGAAGCGCATAATGCTGCTGCAGATGTGGAAGCTACTTCGCGCTGTTTTCTTGAGTTAGTACGTGTAGGAGGAATGTCTGTTGAGCTACTTAACATGACTGAAGCCGAACTGGAAGCTTTTCGAAAGAATAACCCTTCTGAGATTCAGCTTGTAGGAATCGAGTATGAATCGTTTAAAGTCGATGTATTTGAGGATATTCCACTTGAAGAAGAAGAAAGAATCATTCAGGAAGCTGCTAAAAATGCGGAAACAAAAGCCTTTGTCCATCTGCATGTCCATACGCAATATTCAATCTTAGATGGTGCCAACAAAACAGGAGCCATTGCAGCCAAAGCCAAGGAAGACGGTCAAACAGCTGTTGCCATTACGGATCATGGTGGTATGTTTGGTGTAAAAGAGTTTCATGTGGCCTGTAAAAAAAATGAGGTTAAACCCATTATTGGTGTTGAAGCATATGTTGCACAGCGTGGTCATTTGCGTAAAGATGATAAAACAGATTCATCAGGACACCATCTTATTTTATTAGCTAAAAATTATAAGGGTTATCAAAATTTACTAAAACTGACTTCCATTGCACATACGGATGGTTTTTATTATAAGCCACGTATTGATAAGGAGTTACTTGAAAAATATAATGAAGGCGTAATTGCATTGAGTGCCTGTCTGGGAGGTGAGGTAGCTCAGCATATTATGCAGGGAAATCTAGATAAAGCCAAAGAAACGGTGCGCTGGTACAAGGATATTTTTGGTGAAGATTATTATCTGGAATTGATGCGCCACATTAACAACGACCCCATTTTACGACGTGATACTTGGCAAAACCAAGCCAAGGTAAACAGAGTTTTGCTGAAACTAAGCAGAGAATTGGGCGTAAAAGTTGTAGCTACTAACGATAGTCACTTTACCAACGAAGATGATGCCGAAGCGCATGACATGTTAGTGTGCTTGAGTACAGGGCGGGATTATACCGACCCAACCCGTATGCGCTATTCCAAACAAGAGTGGTTTAAAACTTGTGAAGAGATGAGCAAGTTATTTGCCGATATTCCGGAAGCATTAGAGAGTACTGTTGAAATTGCCGATAAAGTGGAGTTCTTTGAACTGGACAGTGATCCTATCATGCCTCCGTTTAATATACCAGAGGACTTTGGAACTTTTGAGAGTTATAAAGAAAAGTTTACAGAGGAGGACTTGATAAAAGAATTTGGTGAGGAAAGATATGGTAAATTAGGAGGTTATGATAAAGTACTCCAAATTAAGCTAGAGGCAGATTATCTTGAGCACCTGACTTATGAAGGCGTTAAGTTTAGATATCCAGATGATTTTACTGATGATAAAAAAGAACGTATTGATTTTGAACTGGACACCATTAAAACAATGGGGTTTCCGGGGTACTTCTTGATTGTACAGGATTTTATAAACTGGGCCAAAGACAATGGGGTACTGGTAGGACCAGGAAGGGGTTCAGCAGCGGGTGCAGCAGTAGCTTATTGTGTCAAGATTACGGATGTTGATCCAATTAAATATGATTTGCTTTTTGAGCGTTTCTTAAATCCCGATCGTATATCTATGCCCGATGTCGATATCGACTTTGATGATGACGGAAGACAAAAGGTACTGGACTATGTTACCGATAAATATGGGCATGATAAAGTTGCGCACATATGTACATTTGGAACGATGGCTACCAAAAGTTCCATTAAAGATGTAGCTCGTGTGCTTAACCTTGAATTATCTGAAGCCAACAGATTGGCCAAAATGGTTCCTGAGGCTCCTAAGATGAGCTTTAAAAAAGCCTATAAAGAAGTGCCAGAACTGGAACAGGAAAAGAATTCTCCTAATCAATTGGTGGCACAAACCCTAAGCTTTGCGGAGCAACTCGAAGGTGCTGTTCGACAAACAGGAGTTCACGCTTGTGGAGTTTTAATCGGGAAAAATCCACTAGATCAGCATTTACCTGTAATGCCAACTAAAGGTGAGGATTTGCTAACAACCCAATACGATGGTCGATTTGTAGAGGATATTGGCTTGTTAAAAATGGACTTCCTGGGATTGAAGACCTTATCTATATTTAAAGAAGTACTTAGCAACATTAAGTTATCTAAAGATATTGACCTTGATTTAGCGAAAATACCATTAGATGATGAATTGGCCTTCAAACTATTTGGTAACGGTGAAACTACAGCTGTATTCCAGTTCGAGTCTCCGGGTATGAAGAAACACCTTAGAGCTCTTCAACCTAACAGATTTGAAGACCTTGTTGCCATGAATGCCTTATACCGTCCGGGTCCAATGGAATATATCCCATCTTTCATTGAACGTAAACACGGAAGAGAAGAAATTAAATATGACCATCCAATGATGGAACCATATTTAAAAGATACTTACGGCATTACGGTTTACCAGGAGCAGGTGATGCTTCAGTCCAGAGCACTAGGTGGATTTACACGTGGTGACTCGGATTCCCTTCGTAAAGCGATGGGTAAAAAGATCATGGCCATGATGGATAAGCTTAAGGAAAAGTTTATCAGTGGCTGTCTTGGAAGTGAAGAATTTGTTCAGGCTTGTAAAGATGGTAAAACCACAATTGCAAAACCTGAGGACCTGATTGATAAAATCTGGAGTGACTGGGAAGCTTTTGCCAGTTACGCATTTAACAAGTCTCACTCAGTTTGTTATGCCTACGTTGCCTATCAGTCGGGTTACCTAAAAGCACATTATCCTGCAGAATTTATGGCAGGTGTACTAAGTCGTAATTTAAGTGACATCACCAAGATTACAACCTTCATGGAGGAATGTAAAAGGATGGAAATGCCTGTACTTGGTCCTGATGTCAATGAAAGTTACAACAAGTTTACGGTAAACAAAAAAGGTGAGATCCGTTTTGGAATGGCTGGTATTAAAGGAGTTGGTGCCGGTGCTGTAGAAGAAATTATCCGTGTACGTGAAAAGGATGGTCCTTACAAAAGTGTATACGATTTTGTTGAAAGAGTAAACTTACAAACAGTAAACAAAAAAAACCTTGAAGCACTGGCCGCTGCGGGAGGTTTCGATGGATTCTCAGGATTTCACAGAGCACAGTATTTTGCTTCAAATCCAGGTGAAGAAACTACATTTATTGAAAACTTAATCAGATACGGAAACTTATATCAAAATGATCAAGCCAGTGCTGCAAACTCATTATTTGGAGCTGTAGGTGCCGGAGCTGCAATTTCAAAACCTGCTCCTCCAGCATGTGAAGAGTTCTCAATACTGGAAAAGTTAAACAGAGAAAAAGATTTAATTGGAATCTATCTTTCTGCACATCCACTTGATATATACAAGTTAGAGTTAACACATTTCTGTAACACTAACATCTCTGATTTATCCGATTTAGAAAAAATCAAAGGTCGGGATGTTACTTTAGGAGGAATGATTACAGCATCACGTTCCGGAACCACAAAAAAAGGAAATCCTTTTGGTATTATGACATTACAGGATTATAGTGGTTCATATGAATTTGCCTTTTTTGGGAGAGATTATCCTGACTTTGCAAGATACCTGGTTGAAGGTTATTATATAATGGCACACGGTAAGGTTCAGGAAAAACAATGGACCAAAGATGGCGAACTTGAAGTAAAGATTCATAAAATTGAAATGCTGGATGGAATCAGAGAGTCCAGAGTTTCTGGAATTAATATTTCAGTTCCGTTACAAAGCATTGATGAAGATTTGGTGACCGAGCTGGCTACTTTAACTCAGGAAACTGAAGGAAATATAGCTTTACGCTTTTCAATTTATGACAAAGAAGATAAAGCAAACAAAGCTCAATTTCTAGCACGATCATCCAAAATTAAGTTAACAGATGAAATTATTGAATATCTTGAAAATCACCCTGAAATCTCATTTACCCTATCTTAATGCTAAATTAATTTTGATAAACAATGAGATTTAAACTATTAAGGTATCTAAAAAATTGAATATATTTGGATAGACACAAAGTAATTTTTTACATTTGTAATGATGCAAAAACAAAATATAAATATAAACTTATAACATTATATTATGACTATAGATGTAACAGATGCAACTTTTGAAGAGGTTGTATTAAATTCAGACAAACCGGTTATTGTTGATTTTTGGGCAGAATGGTGTGGGCCTTGCAGAATGGTAGGACCAATTGTAAAAGAACTAGCTGAAGAATATGGTGATAAAGCTGTAGTTACTAAAATGGATGTAGACAGCAATCCGGGAACATCTGTAAAATTTGGTATTAGAAATATCCCTACAATTCTTTTCTTTAAAAACGGTGAGATTGTTGACAAACAAGTAGGTGCTGTTCCTAAAACAATTTTAGCTTCTAAACTAGACGCTTTATTATAATAGCATAAAACAACATTTAAGGAGCAGATACATATTGTTTCTGCTCTTTTTTAATGATTAAATCTAACAAAACAAATCTTTAAACACATTCTATTTATCTGAACTCTTGAATAAGTCAAAAACTGCACATTCGAAGCAAATAATTTCTCTATTATATATTTTATAAAGGATATTTTTTAACTTAGATAAATAAATATCGCTAAGCATTTATGGACGATTTAGGTAACATATTATACATTCTTTTTGCAATTGCCGCTGTGGTCTTTAACATCATGAGAAAAGGGAAGCAAGATAAAACTTCTACCCCACCTCCTGTTGATACAAAAGATCCCTTTGAAGATATCATACCTAAGTTTGAACAGATGTTTAAAACTGAAGAGAAAGCTCAATATGAACCAGTTAATATAAATATTGAAAAAAAACCAAAAAAAGAACCAAAACCTGTTCTTAATGACTTTGAAGAGAAAAAGAAACAAATTCAAGCAAGAGTAAATAGAATACCAAATAAAAAAACTAAAGAAACCTTAATTGAGGTCGAAGAAATTTCAGAACCTGGATGGTTTAACGCAAGGGAAGCCATCATATATTCTGAAATCCTTAAGCGGCCGGAATTCTAACTGCAAAATCTTAGTTTTTTAATAACTACATTATTATTATCTTTGCACCAAAGAATTCCGAATTCGGGATTCTTTATTTTTTTATATACAAATCATAAAGGAGGAAGAAAGATGTCAAACGTAAGTTATCTTACCGAAGAGGGTTTGAAAAAATTAAAGAATGAACTCCACCAATTAGAATCGGTAGAAAGACCAAGCATATCACAACAAATAGCAGAAGCTCGAGATAAAGGTGATTTATCTGAAAATGCAGAATACGATGCAGCAAAAGAGGCTCAAGGATTATTAGAAATGAAAATTGCTAAGATTAAAAACATCATAGCTAATTCAAGAATAATTGACGAGTCAAAGATTGATACTTCAAAAGTTCAGCTACTTAACAAAGTAAAGCTTAAAAACCTGAAGAACAATGCTGTTATGACGTATACTTTAGTACCTGAAAGTGAAGCTAATTTAAAAGAAGGTAAAATCTCAATAAGCACTCCAATTGCCAAAGGTTTACTTGGTAAAAAAGTTGGAGATCAAGCAGAAATTACAGTACCTTCAGGAGTTATGACTTTTGAAATTATTGAAATAACCATTTAAAAACTCTTATCATGCCAAGCATCTTTTCAAAAATTGTAAAAGGAGAAATACCTTGTTATAAAATAGCTGAAGATGAAAATTACTTTGCCTTTTTAGACATTAATCCATTACAAGAAGGTCATACTTTAGTAATACCTAAAAAAGAAGTTGATTATATCTTTGATATTGAGGATGAGATTTTGGCAGGAATGATGGTGTTTGCTAAGAAAATTGCTAAAGCATTAGATAAAGCAATTCCATCTAAACGAGTTGGAGTAGCGGTTTTAGGATTAGAAGTACCTCACGCTCACATTCATCTTATCCCTCTTCAAAGTGAAAGTGATATAAACTTTTCAAATCCGAAACTCAAATTCACGGTAGAAGAATTTACTGCAATAGCAGACAAAATAAAAAAGGAGCTTTAAGCTCCTTTTATTTTTTAACCCTTCCTGGATTTTTATTTATAAATTCTTTCCAGCTTTTTACTGTCTTTTCTTTATTCAAATTCTGATTTTGGAAATAGTGACATAAAGCAGCAGCAACACCGTCAGTGGCATCAAGATATTTTGGTTCTGTTTCAATTCTTAAATAGCGAGAGAGAATTCCTGCAACCTGTTCTTTACTGGCTCTTCCATTCCCTGTAATCGCCATTTTAATTTTCAGGGGTGCATATTCAAAAACAGGCAGATCTCTTGATAAAGCAGCCGCCATAGCAACCCCCTGAGCCCTGCCTAGCTTAAGCATAGATTGTACATTCTTACCAAAAAAAGGAGCTTCAATAGCCAATTCATCAGGATGATAGTTATCTATCAAACGTACTACTGTTTCAAAAATTTTTTTTAATTTCAGGTAGTGATCCGTATATTTCTGAAGTTCTAAAACACCCATTGAAAGTAGTGAAGGCGTATTATTCACAACCTTAATAATACCGTACCCCATAACATTTGTTCCCGGGTCAATTCCTAATATAATCCTTTCCTTAATCAACCTATTCTATATTTCCTTGAGTATTGAGCTAAAATACAATGCATCCTGACCAAAATCTGAACTCATCTGACCTAATACAATTGGAGATTGACGATTAATAACTTCCAGATCTGTTGGAGTTACAACTTTCCATTGCACTGAAATTGTTCTTTCATTTGGATTCTCGTTAGTCATTACTTCAAAAGTTCCAACTTCACAACCCGAAACAACCGTCTTAATTATAGGAATATAAGATTCTTTCAACCATTTCTCCCAAGTCTGAAACTTATCTTTATTAATTACAAATGTCGTATTAAAAATAAACATAATTAAAAATCACTTTTATAAACAAAAAACCCTGCTAATAGCAGGGTTATATTATATAAACAACTGCTATCAGTGTTATTTTATCATATCAAAACCACAATAAGGAACCAATACATCAGGAATCATAATTCCGTCAGCTGTTTGATTATTCTCTAACAATGCAGCCAAAATACGAGGCAAGGCCAATGCACTACCATTTAAAGTATGAGCCAATTCAGGCTTTTTCATATCTTTTCCTTTGTATCTGCATTTCAATCTATTTGCCTGATAATTTTCGAAGTTAGAAACAGAACTAACCTCTAACCATCTTTCCTGAGCTGCAGAATAAACTTCAAAATCAAATGTCAAAGCAGAAGTAAAACTAATATCTCCACCACATAAACGAAGTATTCTATATGGTAAACCAAGCTTATTTACTAAACCTTCTACATGCGCTACCATCTCATCTAGTGATTGGTAAGACTTTTCGGGATGAGCAATTTGAACGATTTCTACTTTATCAAACTGATGTAATCTATTCAAGCCACGAACATGAGCACCCCAAGAACCAGCTTCTCGTCTAAAACATGGAGTATAGGCCATGTTTTTCAATGGAAGATCTTCTTCTTTTACAACCTCATCACGATATATATTTGTAACAGGAACCTCAGCTGTAGGTATTAAATACAAGTTATCAGCAGTAGCATGATACATCATACCTTCTTTATCCGGAAGCTGACCTGTACCAAAACCTGAATCTTCATTAACTACAATTGGAGGAAGCACTTCATTATAACCAGCTTTCTCACCTTCATCCAAAAAGAAAGTAATTAAAGCACGTTGTAAGCGAGCACCTTTTCCTTTATAAACAGGAAATCCTGCTCCAGTAATTTTGGTACCTAGCTCAAAATCAATAATATCATACTTCTTGATCAATTCCCAGTGAGGTAGTTTCTCACCTTCAATTTCTTTAATAACACCACCTTCTTTAACCACCTCATTATCCTCTTCACTGTTTCCTTCCGGAACAGATGGATGTGGTAAATTAGGTAACTTGATTACTTCGCTATTTAACTGGGTTGTTATTTCGCTAAGTTCAGCATTTAAATCTTTAATGCTATCTTTTAACTCAGCAGTTTTTGCTTTTGCATCATTTGCTTCCTGAGCCTTCCCTTGTTTAAACAGCATTCCGATTTCTTTAGATAAACCATTCATCTCAGCTTGTTTTGTTTCAACTTCAACCTGAGTTGCTTTCCTTCTATTATCTAAAGCAATAATATTTTCTACTATTTCAGTTGCATCAAATCGCTTTACTTTAAGGCGCTTAACAACCTCATCCTTATTCTCTTGTATAAATTTTAGCGTAAGCATTCTGCGTTTTTCTTGTTTGTTGATATACGGATAAAAAAAATCTCCTGAATTGTGTTACGAAAGTAACAAAATCAGGAGACTCTTAAAATCTTTCAAGGTCTTTTTATTCAGCAGCAAAAGGCTCTACTGATACATAAGACTTGTTGTTTCTTTTTTTACGGAAAGATACTGTACCATCAATAAGGGCAAATAAAGTATGATCTTTACCTATACCTACGTTATCACCTGGATGGTGTTGTGTTCCTCTTTGACGAACAATGATGTTACCTGCTTTTGCAGCCTGACCACCAAAAATTTTAACGCCTAATCGTTTACTTTCGGATTCTCTACCGTTTTTCGAACTACCGACTCCTTTTTTATGTGCCATCTTATTCTAATTTTTTTAATTATCCAACTAAAATATCTTCAATTTGAATTTGAGAAAATTGTTGACGGTGACCATTTTTCTTTTTGTAACCTTTTCTTCTTTTCTTTTTGAAAACAATTACTTTATCACCTTTAACATGAGAAAGAACTTTTGCAGTAACTTTCGCACCTTCAACAACAGGAGCTCCTACTTTTACTTCTCCTTCGTTGTCGATCAACATTACTTTGTCAAATTCAACAGCAGCTCCTTCTTCCGAAGCTAGACGGTGTACATAAATTTTGCTGTCTTTTTCTACTTTAAACTGCTGTCCTGCAATATCAACAATCGCGTACATAACAATCAAATTAAAATTATATCCAGGAGGCGGGCTTTTTCTCTCATTATCAGCCACTTTACCAAGCCTCGCAAGAAGTATTGGAGTGCAAAAGTATAAAATATTTCTAAACCTACAAAAAAATGCAGGTTAATTCCATGAATTTCAATACAATTATATCTATCTAAACAACCATTAATGAATCATTATTTCATAAGAAGAAACATATCCTATTATTTTTTGTTTCCCTTATATTATCTGATATAATGACAATATATATCAGGTGATGTTTAAAACAATTTGTTATATTTGTTTTATTATAGTAATGTTTTCAACACTTCGAAACACGAAGAAGATTTATGAGCAAGAAGAAGATTAAACTTAATATATTAGGTCTGTCTTATAGTCAAACACAATCTGGTGCATACGCATTAGTACTGGCGGAAGAAGAAGGTGAAAGAAGGATTCCGATTATCATTGGAGGAGTTGAAGCGCAATCAATTGCGATAAAACTCGAAGGTTTGGAGCCCCCCCGACCTCTAACACATGATCTTTTCCTAAACTTTTCCAGAGCTTTTGAGATTGAAATTATTGAAGTAATCATTTACAAACTTGAAGAAGGGATTTTCTATTCTGAATTAGTTTGTATTAAAGATGGTGAAGAAATCAGAATAGACTCAAGAACATCAGATGCAGTAGCACTTTCCTTAAGATTTAATTGTCCTATTTATACTTATGAATCTATTATTGAGTCTGCAGGTATTGTTTTAGATGTAAATTCAGATCAGGAAGAAGAAATTAGTGCAGAAAGCAATAAGGAATCAAGTGGCGAAAATAAATACTCAAGCTTATCTATTGATGAATTAAACAAAATGCTTGATAATGCCATCAATAAAGAAGACTATGAAAAAGCTTCTGAAATTAGAGATGAAATTCAAAAAAGAAGTGCTTCATAGCATACTACATTTATATTATTAGTTTACCCATGATCAAAAAAGTAATTTCCGTACTATTCATTGGAATAGTATTAAGCACCCAAACTGCCCTCGCCTCAAATGTTGTTGAAACACAAATACATTCTAATTTTTCATTCCTTAGTTTAACCAGGGGTGTTATTGGGATGCTTGTTTTAATAGGAATAGCCTGGCTATTTAGCTCAAACAAAAAGGCAATTAATTGGAAAGCCGCAGGAACAGGCCTTGGCATACAATTATTACTTGCAATATCTATCTTATACATTCCGTTTGTTCAGGTATTTTTTGAATTTGTAAGTAAAATTTTTGTTCAGGTATTAAATTTCACAGAGGCAGGTACCGCATTTTTATTTAAAAGTTTTGGTGCAGGAGAAATTGAGTCACCTCTTTTAAATTTTGCAGTGACTATATTACCTACAATAATATTCTTCTCGGCCTTAACGAGTTTACTATTTTATTACGGTATTATACAAAAAGTTGTATACGCCTTAGCCTGGGTCATGACTAAATTAATGAAGTTATCTGGAGCAGAAAGTTTATCTGTAGCTGGGAATATCTTTCTTGGTCAAACAGAATCTCCATTAATGATAAAAGCATACTTGGAAAAAATGAACCGATCAGAGATGCTTTTAGTTATGTCTGGAGGGATGGCAACTTTGGCTGGAGGTGTTTTAGCTGTTTACATTAAAATATTAGGCGCCGGCATTCCTGCTCAGGAAATTTTATATGCTAAACACTTACTTGCTGCTTCAATAATGGCTGCACCAGGAGTAGTTGTAATTTCAAAAATATTACTTCCTCAAACGGAAGAGATTAACAATGAAGTAGTAGTCAGCAAAGAGAAAATTGGTAAAAATGTTTTGGATGCCATCTCCAACGGAACCTCTGAGGGTTTAAAACTGGCGGTGAACGTTGGAGCCATGCTATTAGTTTTCATTTCATTCATTGCAATGATAAACTACATTTTCCTAAAAATAGGTTATTACTCAGGATTAAATGAGGTTATAGCATCTGCAACATCAGGCGAATATCATGAATTAAGTCTGCAGTTTATTCTTGGATATGCTTTCTCTCCTATAATGTGGTTAATTGGTGTGTGCAGTGAAGACATCGATCTAGTTGGACGAGTTCTTGGTGAAAAAATCATAATGACAGAATTTATTGGTTACGTAAGCTTAGGCGATTTAAAAGAAGCTGGTGCTTTTGCACAACAAAAATCAGTATTAATTGCAACCTATGTTTTATGTGGATTTGCCAATTTTGCTTCAATAGGAATACAAATTGGAGGTATTGGAGCTCTTGCACCCGGACAAAGAGTAACCTTAACACAACTAGGTATGAAAGCTTTATTAGCAGGTACTTTAGCCTCTCTTCTTTCAGCAACCATCGTTGGAATGATCTTAGGTTAAAAAAGCAACTATTCTTGTAACTTATCAAACTTTATAGGCGTCTCATCTTTATATTAACTTTAAAACCATATAAAGATGAAATGAGTCATACTGCCTTTTTTCTGAAATAAAAGAAGGTTTAATTTGACAAGTTCCATGTGGTAATTAAAAATCAAATTTTAAACACATGAAAAAATTATTATCTCTGGCGCTAGTGATATTATACATGAATAGTTGCATATCCATAGACACTAGTGCACAAAAAATCACAATTGATCAAATTGAAAAGAGTTTTGATAACATCAGTACTCTTGAGGTTAAAGGAGCCTTCTGTAAAGTAACTATTAACAGTCACTCTTCTGATAAGATTAATTTTAAAGGTGAGATTAAGTCAAACAAGGAAAGAGATGATTTAAAAATCAAATACGAGACAAAAGGAAATACTCTTGAGGTTTGGATTGAAAAACCAAATTCATTGAGTGGATCATTTAGTGGAAGCTTTGATTTTATGGTTCCTAAAAACACTAATTTAGACATTAAGAATTCATCCGGCATTATAATTATTGACAACATTGGTCAAAGTACTATATCACTAGTAGCTAGTTCCGGTAGTATTAATGCAAGCAATATAGAAAGTGACATAACTGCAACTACAAGTTCCGGAAGCATTAATACAACGAATATATCCGGAAGCTTAAAAGCCATAAGTTCCTCAGGAAGTCACAACATAGAAAACATTGGAGGAAATGTTGTTGCTACCTTATCATCAGGTAGCATTAAAATAAACCAGGTAAATGGGACTGTAAAAAGTACATCATCATCTGGTTCACAATATATTAATGCAGTAAAATCGGATGTTACAGCAAGTGCAAGTTCGGGTAGCATAAAACTTGAAAATATTTTTGGCAATGTAACTTCAAAAGCAAGCTCTGGAAGCATTAAATTAAATAATATTAATGGCACTCTAGATATTGTAACTTCAAGCGGAAGTCAATTTGGGACAGCAATAACACTTTCTGGTGATTCCTCTTTTAAAAGTTCTTCCGGAAGTATTAAAATGGAGCTTACCAATAATTCAGAAGAATTATCTTTTAACCTACTTGCATCATCGGGAGGATTAAATGCAAAAGGCATTTCAGGTAAGAAGAAGCTTACGATTGAAAAAGGAAATATTCACATTCATGGAGTATCATCATCAGGCAGTCAATCTTATCAATAAAAACTAATCAAAAGCCACAGTATACGTGGCTTTTTTCTTTATAATTTAGGCGTAATAAAAGATAATTTATATCTTGTAATCAACCTAAATTATATACTCATGAACTCTTTCGATTATACAATAAATTATCAGATGCAATCTGATCTTGATGATGAAAATCCGGATAGATATGTAAACAACTACGAAGCGGAAATTCTTGTATATAAACCATCTGGTGAACTTATTAAAATTGGCAGGCTTTATTTTAGTACAATTTTAATTAATCAGATAATAGACCAAGAATATAATTTGTTCCATGTATTTGATTCTTCGTCAACAATTTTGGATTTCGGTCTTGAATTCATTGATTTCGATAATATGGAATACAATGAACATTTTATGAAATATGCCGACAACGACATGTATCTTGAAAACATACTTCTGATCACAGAATACGAATTAATCCCAGCTTTCAGAGGCAAAAATCTTGGAAGTAAAATATTAAAAGATTTATACACCAGATTTGGGAATGCTGTAGGAGCAATCATTGTAAACTCTACGCCTTTTCAGCAAACTATTATGAATAATATTGATGAGGATCAGTATGAAGAGGATGACTTTTTAAAAGCATTAACATTTGAGGACGCTGAGTTTGATGAAGAAACAGCTCAGTTAAAAATCAAAGCATTTTTCCAGAGATCCGGATTTAAGTATCTGACAAACAATTATTTTTATATTAACACTCATTTTAAGCAGCCAAAACTTATGGCAGCAGACTGGTAAGAAAAAAAGCTATCTAACGATAGCTTTTTTAGTTTTATTTATATAACAGTATTTTTAACTACATTAACAAAATCATCTACCAACCAAACGGTTCCATCAGCTATTACTTTAGCCTTTAAATAATGAGATTCTCGTTCATTAAGCTTTTCAGTAATAAAACTCAACAATTCATCACCACTTTTATTAGCCACTAATGGACGTTGGGATTTTGAAGCACATAATCTTTCATTTAAAACAGATGGTTGCAATTGCAGATAAATTGTTAAACCTGTAGCATTCATCACGTCCATATTATCATAAAAACATGGAGTACCACCTCCTGCACCAATTATAACATTATCAAAATCACTTACCTCACGAAGACATTTTGCTTCTATCTCCCTAAAGCCATCTTCTCCGTTATCCTCGAATATCTGCGAAATAGTTTTATGATATTTATGCTCTATAAAGTGATCTAAATCCAGAAAACTCCATCCTAAAGCATCAGCAAGCCATCGTCCCATTGTTGACTTACCACTCCCCATAAAACCTATTAAATAAACTCTATTTACCATGATTAAAAAAGTGACATTTGGTTATCATCATCTTCTTCTGAATGACCGTGATCATTTTCAGGTTCTTCTTCCTCTTCAGGTTCAGGCTTTGTAATTAAAGGCTCAAGCTCATTGATTTTCGACACCTGATAAGTCGTTAAACGCTTTCCTCTGGCTTTAAAGCTCTTAACACCAATAAACTCATCAACCTCCACAATCATCTTATCTTTCTCTTTATCTTCTCCCCCAAACTTCACTTCCAATCTAGGATAATCAATATTAGTAACTCTAACTAGATAAGATTTTGAGTTTTCTCCAATAAAGCTTTGTGGCTTCATTGATGGTTCAAGTTGGAATCTTTTCAGATAATAATATTTCTGATCAGCGTCATAATAAGCAACAGACCATACTTTATCCTGATTATACTTTTCTATAATCAAGATATTATCTTCATAGTGATTTGTTAAATCAAAATTCGTATGATAGTAATTTCCATCCTTAGTAAGAACTAAGATTAAATCCTCAGCATGAAACTCTCCAAGATAATTACCTCTTCCATCTGAGTTTATTCTTAACACATCAGGATCGAACCAGATTTTTCTACCTCCAAGTGTAGAAACACCCTTTTTGCGTAATGCTACTTTCTGAACCTCGTATTTAGTAAGGATATTACCCATAGCGCCACGACCTTTGATAGCCAGCTCTGCCATATCGTAATCAAAAATTAAATTACGAATACGAGCTTTAGGTCGCAATACAACTTTTAAAACTTCTGCCTCTCCATTTGGATTTGCACTGAAGTAAAGTATATCAGAGCCTTTGGTTCCTTTGGTAACATCATACTCCTTATCCCTGGTAATTCCGGTAACAGCAAAACGCTTAACGTAACTAGGACCGGACTTACCATCCCTGTAAACTACATTATAAATGGTACGTTTATCACTTTTTTTGAATACAGCTAAATGAATAACACCTTTTCCGATAAAAGCTTTTTCAGAAACCTTGGTAATTAAATACCTTCCATCCTTATAAAAAATTATAATATCATCTATATCAGAACAATCGCAAACAAATTCATCTCTACGTAAAGATGTACCCATAAAACCCTCATCCCGATTGATATATAACTTTTCATTTTTAACAACAACCTTACTTGCCTCAATATTTTCAAAACTTCTGATCTCTGTTTGTCGAGGAAAGTTTTTACCGTAGGTTTTTTTAATATGCTTATAGTAATTTATCGAGTATGGAATTATATTTTCAAGATTATAAGCAATTTGTTCTAATTCTTCTTCAAGTGATGCGATATATTCATCAGCCTTGTTAGAGTCAAAACGAGAAATCCTTTTAATCCTTATTTCAGTAAGTTTAATAATATCATCCCGAGTCACTTCACGTCTCAGAGTTTTCTTGAAAGGCTCTAAACCATGATCAATTGTTTGAATGATTGCTTCCATGGTTTCACAATCCTCAATCTTTTGATAGATCTTATTTTCAATAAAGATCCTTTCCAAGGAAGCAAAATGCCAGGCCTCTTCAAGTTCTCCTCTTCTGATTTCAAGCTCACGAGTTAATAAATGAACTGTATGATCAGTATTTTTTCTAAGAACTTCAGATACTCCAATAAATTTAGGTGTATTATCTTCAATCAAACAACAGTTTGGAGATATAGAAACTTCGCAATCAGTAAAAGCATAAAGAGCATCGATTGTTTTATCTGTAGAAACACCGTTAGGAAGATGAATTAATATTTCAACATTCTCTGCTGTATTATCATCTATTTTCTTAATCTTAATCTTACCCTTTTCATTAGCCTTTAAAATTGACTCTATTAAAGTCCCGGTATTCTTTCCGTAAGGTATATCAGTAATATTAAGGGTTCTGGTATCCTGTTTTACGATTTTAGCTCGTACTTTAACTGCACCTCCTCTTATACCATCATTATACTTCGAAACATCAACCATACCTCCCGTTGGGAAATCTGGAAATATTTCAAAACCTTTTCCTTCCAAATGAGCTACTGAAGCATCAATCAACTCATTAAAGTTATGAGGTAATATTTTTGAAGCCAAACCTACGGCAATACCTTCAACACCCTGAGCAAGAAGCAAAGGGAATTTTACCGGTAGTGTTATAGGCTCTTTATTACGACCGTCATAACTCATTTTCCACATAGTAGTCTTAGGATTAAAAACTACTTCCTGTGCAAATTTAGTTAATCGCGCCTCAATATATCGGGGAGCAGCGGCTCCATCACCTGTTGCAACGTTACCCCAGTTACCCTGCATATCTATCAATAGATTCTTTTGGCCCAATTGCACTAATGCATCACCAATAGAGGCATCACCGTGAGGGTGAAATTGCATAGTAAAACCGATAATGTTAGCCACCTTATTATAGCGTCCATCATCCATACGACGCATGGCATGTAAGATTCTGCGCTGTACCGGTTTTAAACCATCATTAATATGAGGAACTGCACGTTCAAGAATTACATAAGAGGCATAATCTAAAAACCAACCTTTAAACATACCTCCCAGATGCGATATCTTCACATCCGGATTTTGTTCTTCAGGAGCATTCCCTCCTTGATCAGGATTATTTTCCTCAGGATTTAGGTTTGTCTCTTCGTCGTTTGGGGTATTAATATCTTCACTCATGCTTACAACTGCATTATTATATTGTTTATACTATGCCAGGTCTTCTTCAATAACAAGATTATCAATGATAAAATTCTGTCTGTCAGGGGTATTTTTTCCCATATAAAACGAAAGTAAATGCTGTACTGCATCTTCTTTCTTCATCCTTACAGGCTCCAGACGAATATCCTTTCCTATAAAGTGTTTAAACTCATCAGGACTAATTTCACCCAACCCCTTAAACCTTGTAATCTCTGGGTTTGCACCTAATTGCTTCATTGCTTTTAGCTTCTCTTCTTCTGTGTAGCAATACATTGTTTTCTTCTTGTTTCTAACTCTAAACAATGGCGTTTGAAGAATGTATAAGTGTCCATTTTTCACCAATTCAGGAAAGAACTGTAAGAAAAAGGTAATCAAAAGCAATCTGATGTGCATTCCATCCACATCTGCATCGGTAGCAATAATTACATGATTATATCTTAATGTTTCCAGTCCATCTTCTATATTTAAAGCAGCTTGTAGTAAATTAAACTCCTCATTCTCATAAACAATCTTTCTGGTTAATCCATAAGAATTTAAGGGCTTTCCTTTCAAACTAAATACAGCCTGACTGGTTACACTTCGTGCTTTTGTAATCGATCCACTGGCCGAGTCTCCCTCGGTGATAAAGATTGAGGATAGAGGAGCATCTTCGTTATTAGAATTATAATGAACTCTACAGTCTCTTAACTTTTTATTATGTAAGCTTACTTTCTTAGCACGCTCCTTAGCCAATTTTTGTATACCTGAAATTGCTTTTCGTTCTTTTTCAGATTCAAGAATCTTCCTCATTAAGAGTTCGGCCGTTTCAGTATTTCTATGTAAGAAATTATCCAATTCCTTTTTAATAAAATCGGAAACATAGTTTCGTACTGACGGACCATTAGGCCCCATATCCTTTGATCCTAATTTAGTTTTTGTTTGAGATTCAAAGACAGGCTCTTCAATTTTTATACTAATTGCAGCAATAACGCCGGTTCTAATATCAGAAACATCAAAGTTCTTATTATAAAACTCACGTATTGTTTTTACTAAAGCCTCACGAAATGCTAACTGATGAGTTCCTCCCTGAGTTGTATGCTGCCCATTTACAAATGTATAATACTCCTCTCCATATTGATTACCATGAGTAAATGCAACTTCAAGATCTTCTGTTTGAAGATGAATCATTGGATACACTCCTGGCGAAGTCATATTTTCATTTAGTAAGTCAAGAAGTCCGTTTTTTGACTTATAAACTGTTCCATTATAGTGTATAGCAAGACCGGCATTTAAATATGTATAGTTTTTTAACAGAGATTCAATATATTCATCTCTGAATACATATTTTTCAAAAATATCTATATCCGGTTGAAAGGAAACAAAAGTACCATTCGCTTCGGTTGTTGGTTCAACCTCATATTCAGTAACAACATTCCCTTGTGAAAATTCTACTTTTTTACACTCTCCATCTCTGAAGGCAGTAACTGTAAATTTAGTAGACAATGCATTTACAGCTTTAATACCAACTCCATTAAGACCTACTGACTTTTTAAAAACCTTAGAGTCGTATTTTGCTCCAGTATTCATTTTTGATGCTACATCAATCACCTTTCCTAAAGGAATACCCCTTCCATAGTCGCGAATAGTAACAAATCCATCAACAACTGTAACATCAATCTTTTTTCCAAACCCCATCATATATTCGTCAATGGAGTTATCCATTACCTCTTTAAGTAACACATAAATACCATCATCCGGATATGCACCATCACCCAACTTACCAATATACATCCCAGGACGTTTTCTGATATGTTCTTTCCAATCTAGGGTTCGAATGGCATCTTCTGAATACTGTTGCGACATAATATTATAAGTTTTAATTTTTTTATGACATAGGATAGGCTAAAAATAAAATTCCCTCAAATATAATTAAATCGATTTTTCTTTGGTAATTCTTTTTTCAACAGGTAAGCATCATTAAACCACAACTACTCACAACAATCTATATATCAAACTACAACACAATACAACTTTAAATTAAGTAAATAAAAAAACGGATTCATGATCATGAATCCGTTTTATTGCAAATTTGTGAACCAATAATTATAATATTTTGACGTATAATCTCTCTAATCAGAATTTTCTTAGATCGGATTTGAGATTAGTTAAAAGTCAGGTATAAAAAAAAATAAAAAAATCCTTAAAACATAGTGTTTACGGCATTTTTTTATGAAAAATCAGAAAAAATTATTCAACTGGTATTATTCCCATCTTTTTCATTAAAAATGATGCATTGTGGTTCTGAGTTACTCCTTTATATAATTTATAATCAAACAATAACTTACCTGATTCATTTTTCACTTCAAAACAAAAATTCTCTACTCTTCCAGAAGTTTCACCCTCCAATATCTCCAGTTCTAAATCATGAGTTGCAATCATTCCATACGCATGATAGTTTAATAAATTCCTTATCAACTCCATACTTCCATATGTTTTATCCTTAGAGTTAGTCCCTTTTAGTATTTCATCTAAAATGATAAAAATATCCTTACCATTACGTAGCTTATCAATGATGTATTTTAACCTTTTTAATTCAGCAAAGAAATAAGACTCATGCTTCATTAAAGAATCCGTAGTGCGCATATTTGTTACCAACTCCATGGGTTTATAAATCATTTTATCAGCACACACAACTGCCCCGCAATTTGCCAACACCAGATTCAACCCAATACTTCTTAAAAAAGTACTTTTACCTGACATATTGGCTCCAGTAATTAAAGTAAATACCGAATCTTTAAAATTAAAATCATTACAAATCCTTTCCTTTCTATCAATTAAAGGATGTCCTAAATATTCAACATTAAAAACTTCATCATTACTAATCTCAGGGAAAACATAATCCGGATGATTATATACATATCCAGCTAAACTATTGTATGCATCAATCTCCTGAACAACATAAAACCAATCAAACAGCTGACTTTTATATGTATATAACCAGTTTTCTATTTTTAATACATATTTAAAATCCCATAACAATATTCCATTCAATATTACACCTGCTAACATTCCATTACGCTGATCAAAGTGACTCATAATAACACTAAGCTTTTTAATAGCTAATGATGCATTTGCATTTTCCGAGGATAATTTATTTTTCAAATGCACTAAACCTTCCGAAGTAAATTCCTGATCTGCAATCAAATTTGTTAACGATGCGTAATTTTGCAGGATGGAAGAAAGCGAAGAAAATTTCAAATTGAATTTATTAGTAGCTTTTAAATTAGCCCCGATAAAACTCAAATTAAAAAGAAAAATAACAGTTGGTATAACGGGATTCATCCCAAAGAATGACCAAATAAAAGAGAGTATAAATAAACCCGGAAGAATTCTTATTACTATTTTAAAGAAGGTACTTTTAGTTTTGAGCCATGGAGAATAATCTTTAAAGCTATTCACTTTCTTAATATCTTCTTCAGTCTCATTAAGGACTTTTCCTTTTGCATAAAACGATTGTCTAAACTCAAGCGCTTTTGATAATTCATGAAATACCTCTTGATTTCTTTTTATTTCCTTGACATCTAGAGACGGATAAGTTAGAAACTCTGCTAATCTCTTTTCACCGTTAATAGTTGCAGAGCGATTAATAAATTGGAAAAACGATGACTCTCCAAATAAATCGAGATCATATGAATAGTTATGTAATGGATCTTTAAACTTTTCACCTGAACCAAAACAACACCAATTACCTTCTAAGGCAGCAATCTCATTATGATTAAGTTCTTTGAGGAATAAAAACTCGTTTTTTAGTCTTTTATAATGATTAAACCTCTTAATCAACCATACAAAGCAAGAAATAAAAGCAATAAAGACAATAGCAGATGCTATTACTGAATATTCAAAAATATAAAACGGTAGTACAAACATTAAAACAAAGCACAATACTCTGATCCAACCAGATTGGATCATTTTTCGAGAATAGTATTTGCTTTGTTCTTTGTACTTATCTTTTAATATCCTGTAGTTTTGAACTAATCTATCATATCCTTGTTCGATTCGTCCAGTGCTTTCCATATCATATCTTTTAACTCCGTAATACCAATATTGGCAACCGAAGATATAAAAGTATGTGGAATTTCAGGTAAGTCTTTCTTAATTTCAGCAATCAACTCGTCATCCAATAAATCACATTTGGAGATAGCAAGCAATCTCTGTTTATCAAGCAACTCAGGATTATATACTTTTAGTTCATTTAATAAGACATGATATTCATTAACAATATCTTCTGCATCTGCAGGAACTAAAAATAACAATATGGAGTTTCGCTCAATATGACGTAAAAATCGTAATCCTAACCCTTTACCCTCACTGGCTCCCTCGATAATTCCAGGAATATCAGCCATTACAAACGACTTGAAATCACGATAATTTACAATACCAAGATTTGGAACCAAAGTAGTAAAAGGATAATCGCCAATTTCAGGTTTAGCTGCAGAAACTACTGATAATAATGTTGACTTACCGGCATTTGGAAAACCTACTAATCCTACATCAGCCAACACTTTCAATTCTAGTATAACCGCAATTTCAATTCCTTCTAATCCAGGTTGTGCATAACGAGGTGTTTGATTGGTTGAGGTTTTAAAATGCATATTTCCTCTACCTCCTTTTCCTCCCGGAGCCAAAATAAACTCCTGACCATCTTCGGTAATCTCGCACATCACCTCTCCGGTTTCAGCACTTTTGGCAATCGTTCCAAGTGGTACAAATATCGTTTTATCTTCTCCCTGGGCTCCAAAACTACCTTGACCACCACCCGACATACCATGCCCGGCAAAAATATGCCTTTGAAATTTTAAGTGTAATAAAGTCCAGTGATTACGACTACCTTTAATAATTACATGGCCACCTCTTCCACCATCTCCTCCATCAGGACCTCCTTTTGGAACAAATTTTTCTCTACGCATATGTGCAGAACCCGCCCCTCCCTTACCAGAGCGACAAAATATCTTTACATAATCTACAAAATTACTACTTGCCATAACCAATACACTTAAAAAAACAAGCCACGGAAAGCACATAACTTCCGCGGCTTTATAAATTTATTATTTCTTATTGTACAGAATCAATCACTTCTGCAATAGAAGCAAAAATTTCATCAATACTACCTACACCTTTAATTGACTTATATACTTTCTTCTTTTTATAGAAATCAATTACCGGTTTAGTTTGAGATTCATATACATTAATTCTTTTCTCGATAGTCTCAAGATTATCATCTGATCTACCTGATACTTTTCCTCTTTCTAACAATCTAGTTACTAGCTCATCTTTAGGAACTTCAAGATTAATCATAACATTAACCTTAGTTTTATACTCAGCTAATAACTGCTCTAAAGCCTCAGCTTGCTCAACTGTTCTTGGAAAACCATCAAAAATAACGCCTTTAGAACCTACCAATGATTCAATCTTATTGTCAATCATTCCAATAATTGTTTCATCAGGCACTAACTCTCCCTTGTCAATAAAACTCTTTGCAATTGTACCAAGTTGAGTGTGACCGCTAATTTCTGCTCTTAACAGATCTCCGGTTGAGATGTGTGCTAAATTGTATTTGCTAATAATGTTTTCACTTTGGGTACCTTTACCGGACCCTGGAGGACCAAAAATTACTACGTTCAACATTTCGGTTATAGTTTATATTTATTCAACAACTGTATATATATCAGCCAAATTACGACCATGTCCATCATAATCAAGACCATAGCCAACAATAAAATCATTAGGAATTTCCATTCCTACATATTCAATATCAAGATCAACCTTACATGCTTCAGGCTTAAACAACATTGTAGCAATTTTTACCTCTGCAGGTTGATATCCTAGCAATTGATTTTTAATTTTTTCAATAGTAAATCCTGTGTCAACAATATCTTCTAGTATTACAACACATCTACCTTCAATATTCTCATTTAATCCAATAAGCTCTTTTACTTTTCCTGTTGACGAAGTTCCTTCGTACGAAGACAACTTTACAAAACTAATTTCACAAGGAAAATCCAGCTTTTTCATTAGATCGGCAGCAAACATAAAAGAACCATTCAAAACACATATCATTAAAGGATCCTTACTAACCAAATCCTTATTCATCTTCTCTGCTATTCCTTCTATTGCACTATCTATCTTCTCAAAAGGAATTGACATTTCAAACTCCCTGTCTAATAGCTTTATACGTTTCATTAATTGGGTAAAATTTTATTTATGTGGCGCAAAAGTACAAAAAAATACAATGTTTAAAACCTTTTCTTTTCATAACTTGTTAATTTTGCGTTAGTTTAAACATTTTATTTACTTATATTAAATTACACTATGCAAGCAGTAGTTAGTATTATTATGGGCAGTACATCTGATTTGCCTGTTATGGAAAAAGCAGCTCAGGTGCTAAATGATTTAAAAATCCCGTTTGAAATAAATGCACTTTCAGCACATAGAACCCCAGAAGCTGTTGAGAAATTTGCAAAAGGAGCAGAAGATAGAGGAATTAAGGTTATTATTGCAGCTGCAGGTATGGCAGCACACTTACCTGGTGTAATTGCTTCAATGACTAAACTACCAATTATTGGTGTACCTATTAAAGCATCTCTTGATGGTTTAGATGCTCTTTTAGCAATCGTTCAAATGCCTCCGGGAATTCCTGTAGCAACTGTTGGAATTAATGGAGCTCAAAATGCCGGAATTCTTGCAGCTCAAATGCTAGCTTTAGGAGATAAGGAATTAGCTTCGAGAGTAGCAGACTTTAAAGAAAATCTAAAAACTAAAATTGAAAAAGCTAATCAGGAGTTAAGTGAAATTAAATACGATTTTAAAACTAACTAACTTATTAACAGATTAGATTTTTAGGACTTTAGTTTAAAATATTAAAGTTTTTTATATTTTTAAGGTGAACTTTGACAGACAGTCAGGATTCACCTTTTTTTTAACCATAACCTAAACCATGAAAAAGATCCAAGCAACGGAATGTTGGAGGTTTATTCTTATTTACCTCACTTTCTTTATCACAAGCTCACACTGCACTTCTCAATCAACTTTTAATTTATCTAATGAATCTATTGCACAAGGATGTACAGGTGTTGCAACTAAAGGTATATCAAGCTTATACTCTAATCCTGCAGGATCAACAACTACAAAAGATTTTAGTCTTACTGCAAATTATTTCATGCCCTACTTTATTCAAGAACTTAGTAATCAAAGTTTAGCCTTGATCATACCTACCAAATATGGTAACACTTATGGTATTATTGACAGAAACGGATACAAACTTTATAATGAAAACAGGCTTACAATTGGTTTTGCAAAAAATATATCTCCCCTCATAAGCCTATCTTTTCAATTGAATTTACAACACAATCAAATCATGGAATCAGGTAGTGGACAACAACTATTCTCATGCATAGGAATACAATTCAATCCACACTCTTCTGTTGCTATAGGATTTTTTGCTTTTAATCCAGAAAAGGCATCAATTAAAATCAATACATATAGAGAGGATATCGCATCTTACGTAAACCTTGGAATAAAATGGCAAGCTTATTCCAATTTTTCTTTCTCATCGGAGATTAACAAAACCATCAATTATAACACAATTACAAGATTTGGGCTAGAATACAAGATCAATCAAATTTTAATTACTCGAATAGGAGTTTATGGAAAGCCTTTAGTTTATACTCTTGGAATGGGATTAAAAATAGAATCATTAACCTTTGATATCGCAATGACGAATCATCAAAACCTTGGCATCTCATCAGGACTTGGCATCTCTTATAAATTCCCTTCTAAAAAATGAAAAAGTATTTATTATTCACATTCATCCTTGTGTCAATTAATATAAAAGCGCAAGATATATCAACAAAAGATGCAATCTCGTCACAGATCGTTGAATATCTAGCCGAAAACGGAATTGACACAGAAACAAACACACAAGATTTTAACAATTTAATAGAGTTATCAGAGCATAAAATAAACATTCATAATGTTAACAAAAGGTTTCTTGAACAACTAATATTTCTTTCTGATTTTCAGATTAAAGATTTATTAGATTACATAAAAACTTACAGACCTATATATAGTAGATATCAATTACAAGCAATAAATAGTTTTACTCCCGAATTAATTGAAACACTGTCACTTTTTGTATCGTTCGAAGAAGAAACCACAAAACATCACAAAAATTATTTCAATGCCAACATCTTAATGCGTGATTCATATGACATTGAAACACCTATTGGATATAATAAGAAAGACAGCACTAGCTACCTGGGAGACAAACATCATTTATACCAAAAAACCATATTTGAATATGGTTCAAATATATCTGCAGGATTAGTATATGAGAAAGATCCAGGAGAAAAACTAACCGATGACAAAAACAATCCGGAATTTTTATCCGGATATATACAATACGAAGGCAACAAGACAATAGAAAATATTATTATAGGGGATTTCAATGTGAACTTTGGACAAGGACTTACAATATGGAGCGGTTCTAACATAGGAAAAGGTGGGGATATATTTTTAATAAAGAAGAGAGGAGATGGCATTAGAAAATATTCTTCCACAAACGAATCAGATTTCCTTCGGGGTATTGCATCATCAATAAAGTGGCACGATCTAAAACTAACATCTTTTATCTCAACAAAAGACATTGATGCAAGTTTAGAATATGATTCTATAAACAGCTTATACTATGCATCTTCATTCCCATCTTCCGGATATCATAGAACAATTAGTGAGCTTTCAAAAAAGAATAAAGCCAATAGAAAAACATACGGAGCTAATCTACAATATAGATTAAAAAATTTAACGCTTTCAATTGGTAGTATGTATCAGGAAACAAACATCAAGAATGCTATTAATCCAGCAATATATAAGAGTCTAAACTATTTACATAGCAATTCACAGAATTCCTTTTTTGCTTATAATTATGGAAGATCAAACTTTATAATATTTGGAGAAGTTGCAACTACCTCAAACTTTGATATCGCACTAACTAACGGTGTTTTAATAAAACCCACTTCAACCATTTCAGCTTCTCTTCTTTATCGAAACTTCTCAAAGGAATATAATTCTCCTTGGCTTAATGCTTTTTCAGAGAGTAGTAATCCCAATGGCGAATCCGGCTTATTTATTGGAATAAGTGCCTATCCTATTCCCAAAGTAGAAATCCAAAGTTCTATTGACATCTTCAAATTCAATTGGCTTGAATACAATATCAACAAACCATCTAATGGATATGAAATATTATTGAAGACAGTTTACAAGCCAAATAGTCAAACAAAAATAAGCTTTCAATACAAAGAAAAAGATAAAGCAAAAAATATTTCGGATTCAGAATATACAATCAGTCCTATTGAAAACTATAACCTTAAAAAGGTAAGAACTCAAATTGATTTTGAAACAATTACTAACATCAACCTTCAATGTCGACTCGAAAAGTCGTTCTACAACTCGCAGTCCTCAAACTCTTCCGGATTACTTGCATATTGTAATTTGAGCTATAGTTTACCTAAACCCAAACTATCCTTTTCTATCAGATATGGAATTTTTGACACTGATGATTATAACGCAAGAATTTATGCATATGAAAACGATGTATTATATAATTTTAGCATCCCATCATTTCAGGATAAAGGATCAAGAGTTTATTTATTGAGCAAGCTAAAATTGAAAGAAAATATAACCCTTTGGTTAAAACTAGCTCAAACATGGTATAGTAATAAAAAAGAAATTGGTTCCGGATTACAAACTATTAATAGTAATACCAAAACCAATTTAAAAATTCAATTACAAATAAAAATATAACTTAATTTCCTACTTCCGATAAGAACTTAATTCTAACCAATCTCACATTTTCCTCTGGATATTCATCCTCACCAAGCTCATCAAGAGCACTTCCAATATCATCAGTTTCTGCATCCTCCTTGAAATAGTAAAAAATATCATCTCTGTGATCTTCATCCATTACCTGATCAATATAATAATCAATATTAACCCTGGTTCCTGAATAAACGATCGATTCAATTTCAGATAACAAATCACCCATTTCCAATCCTCTGGATTCTGCAATATCATTTAGAGGAACTTTGCGGTCGATACTCTGAATAATAGCAATTTTATTTTTCGATTTGTTCGCAACAGATTTTACAACCATGTCAACAGGGCGGTCAATCTCATTTTCTTCAACATGAGATTTAATCAGCTCTACAAACTCTTTTCCAAACCTATTTGCTTTACCAGAACCTACACCCGGTATATTCATTAATTCCTCAATTGTAACAGGGTAATGTATTGCCATCGCCTCAAGAGAAGGATCCTGAAAAATTACAAATGGAGGTAAATTTTTGCGCTTTGAAATTTTCTTTCTTAAATCCTTAAGCATATTGAACAACTGAGGATCTACCGCTGCCGTACCACCAACAGATTTTTCTTCTACGTCATCCATATCAAAATCATGCTCTTGAGTAATCATGAACGATCTTGGATTCTCTAGAAAAGCTTTACCTTCATCACTAACCTTAAGGATACCATAATTTTCAATTTCTTTAATTAAAAATCCGGCTACCAATAACTGCCTTATAACAGCATTCCAATATTTTTCTTCTTTTTCTTTTCCTGCACCAAATAACTCATGCTCATGATGCTTATATGACTTAATCGCAGAATTACCATTACCAGCTAAGAAAGGCACAATGTAATCAGCTTTGAATCTTTCCTTTAAAGCCAGTACTGTCTTAATCATTAAGGCAACATTATCTTTGCCTTCACTTTGCTCTTTTGGATGACAACAATTATCACATGTATCACAATTCTCCTCAGTATATCTTTCTCCAAAATAATGTAACAATATCTTTCTTCGACAAATAGAAGATTCAGCATATGAGACTGTTTCTAAAAGCAATTGTCGTCCTATTTCTTGCTCTGCAATTGGTTTCCCCTGCATGAACTTTTCTAACTTCTGAATATCTTTATAACTGTAGAAAGTAATACATCTACCTTCTCCACCATCTCTTCCAGCTCTTCCTGTTTCCTGATAATACCCCTCTAAACTCTTAGGTATATCATAGTGAATAACAATACGAACATCAGGTTTATCAATACCCATTCCGAATGCTATGGTTGCAACAATCACATCTGTATCTTCCATCAAAAAGGCATCCTGATTATTCGCTCTCGTACCGGCATCCATACCAGCGTGATACGCTCTTGCATTTATACCATTAACCACAAGATTTTCCGCAAGTTCCTCTACCTTTTTACGACTTAAGCAGTATATAATAGCTGATTTACCGGTATTCTCCTTTAAAATTTTGATGATTTGTTTTGTTGCATGCTTCTTGGCTCTTACTTCATAATACAGGTTTGGTCGATTAAACGATGATTTAAACACCATCGACTTACTCATTCCTAAACTTTTCTGAATATCACTTTGAACCTTAGGAGTTGCAGTGGCAGTTAAAGCGACCAATAGCTTTGTTCCAATTTCTTCAATGATTGGTCGTATCCTGCGATACTCAGGACGAAAATCATGTCCCCATTCTGAAATACAGTGTGCTTCATCTACAGCATAGAAAGAAATTTCAACCTGCTTTAAGAATTCGATATTTTCTTCTTTGGTAAGCGATTCTGGTGCAACATACAACAACTTGGTTTTTCCGGAAAGCATATCCTCTTTAACCTTTGTAATCGCAGCTTTAGTCAACGATGAGTTTAAGAAATGCGCGATACCATCGTCTTCACTAAATCCTCTCATAGCATCAACCTGATTTTTCATCAACGCTATTAATGGTGAAATAACAATTGCAGTTCCTGGTAGGATTAAAGCGGGTAGCTGGTAACATAAAGATTTACCTCCACCGGTAGGCATTAAAACAAAAGTATCGTTTCCTTTTAATATATTATGGATAACCTCCTCTTGATTTCCTTTAAATGTACTAAATCCAAAATGTTCTTTTAGATGAGCAACAAGATCTACCTTTTTTCCCATATCAAAATAATTATCCTCAATATGTTACAACAACCTTGAGGTAAAAGTTTCATTTTTCCCAAACAATCACTTCAAACAAAATTAATTTTTATTCAAACAAAATCACACTTTTACCAAAAAAAATTAACCACTAATCAATATTTTATATAAATCTATTCTACACAACCCAGCAAAATCAATGGATAAAACATCAAACAAGACACTAAAATTTAACTATTACTTCATTAAGCATCCAGTTTATTGAATTTAGTCAAATAATCTATCAAAATCAATAATTGGCATATTGAATTTACTATACTATCTTCGCAAAAGAATATTTGATTTAAAGCTCTATCATTTATTATAATTAATTACGATTACTATTTACTGTAATACTCTATGGCAAGTGAGGAAATGACATTTTTGGAACACCTTGAAGAACTTCGATGGCATATTGTTCGTTCATTTTTAGCAGTAGTACTTGTTGCAATTTTTGCTTTTCTATATAAAGAAATACTATTTGATGTAATTATTTTTGGACCAAGCTCACCTGCTTTTCTAACTAACTCCATACTTTGCACATTAGCTCAAAAACTGAGCATGCCTGCACTATGTATTAATCAGGAAAAAATTCAATTCCAAAATATATTAATGGCAGGTCAATTCACAACCCACCTTAGAGTTTCTTTTATAGCAGGATTAGTCGTGGCATTCCCCTATATTTTTTGGGAATTCTGGAGATTTATTAAACCTGCTTTATATCAAGAGGAAGTTAAGCACTCAAGAGGTGCCATTTTTTTTGCTTCCACCTTATTTACTATAGGTGTTCTTTTTGCTTATTATATAATATGTCCTCTTTCTATTCATTTTTTAGCTAATTATCATGTTAGCGACAAAGTTGAAAACATATTAAACTTAGGATCCTATATTTCCACTGTAAGTTCAATTGTTTTAGCTGGCGGAATCGTATTTGAACTACCAATGTTAATTCTATTCCTTGCTAAAGTTGGATTAATTACAGCAAAAACTTTAAAAAAATACAGACGCCATGCCATTGTGGCCAGTTTATTGCTTGCAGCGATAATAACGCCTCCTGATGTCATAAGCCAAATCTTGGTATGTGTACCTCTAATATTTTTATATGAAGGCGGTATAGTTATAGCAGCAAATATTGAAAAGAAAAGAAGAAAAAGTCAAGGATATTAATCATTATAAATATGTCTGAAAACAACAATCTGGTATTACATACAGATAACCTTATAAAAAAATACAAAAACAGAACTGTAGTAAAAGGAGTATCTGTAAAGGTAGAACAAGGAGAAATCGTAGGACTATTAGGTCCGAATGGAGCAGGTAAAACGACTACCTTTTATATGACTGTTGGATTAATTACTCCAAATGCAGGAGAAATATATCTGAATGATGAAGTAATTACAAAAGAACCGGTATATAAACGAGCACAAAGAGGCATTGGGTATTTAGCTCAAGAAGCTTCTGTTTTCAGAAAATTAAGTATTGAAGACAACATTAAGGCAGTACTTGAGATGACTAAATTTTCAAAAGAGTATCAAAAACATAGACTTGAAGAACTCTTAGAAGAATTTAGCCTTGGCCATATCAGAAAAAGTTTGGGAATTCAACTTTCAGGAGGAGAACGAAGAAGATGCGAAATTGCGAGAGCTTTAGCAATCAATCCTAAGTTTATATTATTGGACGAGCCATTTGCCGGTGTTGACCCAATTGCAGTTCAGGATATACAGGAAATTGTTGCGAAACTAAAATATAAAAACATTGGAATCTTAATTACGGATCACAACGTTCACGAGACATTATCAATTACAGATAGAGCCTATTTATTGTTTGAAGGCAACATTTTGAAAGCAGGAACAGCTGAAGAATTAGCCGAAGATTCTGAAGTTCGTCGTTTATATTTAGGAAATGACTTTGAACTCAAAAGAAGAATCTTCGATATACCACACTGATATACTGACTATTGCATTTTTTTTTAAAAAAATATCAAATTAAATTTGCAAAAACGAATAAAAAGCAGTTATCTTTGCATCGCAAAAAAATAACGCGGATGTGGCGTAATTGGTAGCCGCGCTAGACTTAGGATCTAGTGCCGAGAGGCGTGGGGGTTCGAGTCCCTTCATCCGCACAAACTAAGAGATATGAAAAACCGTCTTACTTACGATCTAAATCGGCAGTTTGACGGTTTTTTAAGTTAAACAGGTTTAAGATTGATTTTTAGAAATCTTGGTACAATAATTTAACGTCAGGCTTTCAAGCACTTGAAAGTACATTAACAAATTTATCAGATGAACATCTCAAAAGAAAACATTGATGATTTAAATGCAGTAATAAAGCTTACTGTTGAAAAAGATGATTACGAAACACGCGTTGATTCGGTGTTAAAAGACTACCGTAAGAAAGCAAACATGCCTGGTTTCCGTCCTGGAAAAGTGCCTTTTGGAATGATTAAAAAAATGTACGGCAAACACGTGTTGGCTGACGAAGTTAATAAAATTGTTTCTGAAGAAATTTCAAAATACCTTGCTGAAAGTAAGTTGAATGTTTTAGGAGAACCTCTTCCAAGCGAAGATCAAGAGACTATTGATTTCGATACAATGGAAAGTTTTTCTTTTAACTTTGATGTTGCTATTGCTCCTGAATTTGAAGTAAAGCTTTCAAAAAGAGAAAAGTTACCATACTATAAGATTGAGGTTTCTGAAGAAATGCTTGAGCAACAGCTAAAACAAGCAACAGGTCGCTTCGGAACTACTCAAGTAGCAGAGGAAGCTAGTGAAGAGTCTATGATTAAAGGAGACTTTGCTCAACTTGATCAAGACGGAAACGTATTAGAAGATGGAATCAAAGTAGAAAGTGTTGTTATTTCTCCTCGTAATCTTAAGGAAGAAGCAAAAGCTACTTTAGTTGGAATTAAAGCTGATGCAGTAATTACTTTAAATCCTAAAACAACATTTACTGATGCAACTCAAACATCATATATGTTAAAAGTAACTGCTGAAGAAGCTGAACAATTAGACAGCAACTTCCAGTTTACAGTTAAAGAAATTACTGACTATGTACCTGCTGAATTAAACCAGGAATTATTTGATCAGGTTTTAGGCGAAGGTAAAGCAACTAACGAAGAAGAGTTTAAAGCTAAGATTAAAGAAGATTTAGAACAAACATTAGCTTTTGAAAGCGAATATAAATTCTCTATTGACGCTAAGGAAAAATTAATGTCAAAAATCGACATTAGCCTTCCTGAAGCATTCTTAAAGCGTTGGATTCTTACTATCAATCACGATAACGATAAGATTACTCCAGAGGCATTAGAAGAAGAAATGCCAAAATATATTGAAGATCTTAAATGGCAATTAATCAAAAATGAAATTTTAAAGGTTAATGAAATTAAGGTTGAAGAAGCTGACGTTCTTGCTGTTGCTAAAAAATCAGCTAAAATGCAGTTTATGCAATATGGCTTAACAAATATTCCTGAAGAGCATTTAGAAAACTATGCAAAGGATATGATGGGTCAGGCTGAGCAAAGAAGAAACATGGCAGAAACTGCTGCTCAGGAGAAAGCTTTAGCGTTTATTAAAGAAGCTGTTAAAGTTGAAGACAAAGAAATTAGCAGAGAAGAATTCAATAAACTATTTGAAAAAAACTAGGCTAATTATTTAGTGCAAGGTTATTTTTTTTAATTTAGCTTTTCAATAAGTTAGAAAAGTAAAAAATTATAGTCATGATAGATCCAAAAGATTTTCAAAAATATGCAACAAAGCATATTGGCATAAATAGCCTTGCATTAGATAAATATACTGCCATCTCAAGTGGATATATTTCACCTACAATTATCGAAGAACGTCAGTTGAATGTAGCTTCAATGGATGTTTTCTCGAGATTGATGATGGACCGTATTATTTTCTTAGGATTACCTATTGATGATACTGTTGCAAATATTATTCAAGCACAATTATTGTATCTTGAATCAGCAGATCCTCAAAAAGACATTTCAATTTACTTTAACTCTCCAGGGGGTTCAGTATATGCAGGTTTAGGTATTTATGATACCATGCAATACATCTCATCAGATGTAGCAACAATCTGTACAGGTATGGCGGCTTCAATGGCTGCGGTATTATTAACTGCAGGAACCAAAGGCAAACGTTCTGCTCTAACACATTCAAGAGTAATGATTCACCAACCAATGGGTGGTGCACAAGGACAAGCCAGCGATATTGAAATCACTGCCAGAGAGATTCAGAAATTGAAGAAAGAACTTTATACCATTATTGCTGACCATTCAGGTAACACATTCAAAAAAGTTGAAAAAGACTCTGATCGTGACTACTGGATGACTGCTGCAGAAGCTAAAGAATATGGTATGATTGACGAAGTCTTGGTAAGAGAAAGATAAAAAGATTAATTTGATATAAATTAATGCAGAATACTTCCACAAAGAGGTATTCTGCATTGTTGTTATATATACAATCAACAATTGTTTTATGGATAAGTGTTCATTTTGTGGTAGGGAAAGGAAAGACACCAACCTATTGATAGCTGGTGTTTCCGGGCATATTTGCGATAGCTGTATTGAACAAGCTTATGGCATCTTAGAAGAAGAATTTAAGAAAAAGGGCGGATTTAACGTTGATGAAATTACTTTATTAAAACCAAAAGAAATAAAATTATTTCTGGATCAATATGTAATTGGACAAGATGAAGCTAAAAGATATCTTTCAGTAGCTGTATATAACCACTATAAAAGACTACAACAACGTAACAGTTCGGATGATGTTGAAATTGAAAAATCAAATATCATTTTAGTTGGAGAAACAGGAACTGGTAAAACACTTTTAGCAAGAACAATTGCGCGCATGCTTCATGTTCCATTCACTATTGTTGATGCAACAGTTTTAACTGAAGCAGGATATGTAGGTGAGGATATTGAAAGTATTTTAACCCGACTTTTACAAGCTGCTGACTACAATGTTGAAGCTGCTGAGAAAGGAATTGTATTTATTGATGAAATAGATAAAATTGCCAGAAAAAGCGACAATCCAAGTATCACTAGAGATGTTTCCGGAGAAGGTGTTCAACAAGGTTTATTAAAACTTTTAGAAGGATCAATAGTTAACGTTCCACCACAAGGAGGAAGAAAACACCCTGAGCAGAAAATGATTCCTGTTGACACAAAAAACATTCTGTTTATTTGTGGAGGTGCATTTGATGGTATTGAAAGAAAGATTGGTCAAAGATTAAACACTAAGGTTGTAGGATATACTGCAAGCAAAGCAAAAGATAAAATTGACCAAAAAAATCTTTTACAATATGTTGCTCCTCAAGACTTGAAATCATTTGGTTTAATACCAGAAATAATTGGTCGTTTACCGGTTTTAACATACTTGAATCCTTTAGATAAAGAAATACTTAGACGTATTTTAGAGGAACCTAAAAATTCAATCATCAAACAATACGAAAAGTTATTTGGTATTGATGATATAAAACTGACTTTTACTGATGATGTATTAAATTATATTGTTGACAAAGCAGTTGAATTTAAATTAGGTGCCCGTGGTTTAAGATCAATTTGTGAAACCATCATGATGGACATGATGTTTGAAGCACCTTCAAATGAAGATAAAGAAATTATTATTTCACTTGAATATGCGAAATCTAAGATTGATAAGGAAAAATTAGCAAGATTAAAAGCTAGTTAATATTCAGAACTGTAATACAAAACATATAGAAGCTACATTCATTATTTGGATGTAGCTTTTTTGCGTTAAGGATAGTAGCGATTACCCCGCAGCTTCATATTTATATATAATATCTGAGAATAATTAAGTGCAGAAGTATTTTATTAATTAAAATGCGAGGAGTAAAAGCGGATAGCCTGACCCGATAAAACATGCCTTATTGAAATACGGAATAGCATGGAGGGTAACGCCCAAAACACATAGGAGTTGGGCGAAATATTTTTAATGTTCTTCCAGAAAACGATCTAAGACCTGCACCAAATCAGGCTGACCTATTTCTTGCAAATCATAATGTACTCTTGTATGCGGTTTATTTAATTTCACCACTCTGGAAAGATCAATTGGAGTGCCAATAATAATTGAATCACAAGGAATATTGCTTATTGTGGCCTCTAAATCTTTTATCTGATTTTCACCATAACCAATTGCCGGCAATATGTTCGTAATATGAGGATATTTTTCATATGTTTCTTTAATACTACCTATTGCATATTCGCGGGGATCAATAATTTCTGCTGCGCCATACTTTCTGGCGGCTAAATATGCTGCACCAAACTTCATTTCTCCATGGGTAATAGTTGGACCATCTTCAACAACCAATACTTTTTTACCACAAATAAGTTGCTCATCGTCAACAGCAATAGGAGAGGCGGCTTCAATGATTGTGGCTTTTGGATTAAGCCTTTGAATATTACTGCGAAGCTCCATGACATCCTCAGCATTGGCACTATCTATCTTGTTAATAATCACAGCTCCTGATTTGCGAATATTAATCTCACTTGGATAATAACTGGATTCATGTCCTACCCTATGCGGGTCTGTAAGCGTAATCATTAAATCCGGGTTATAGAATGGCATATCATTATTTCCACCATCCCACACTATAATATCACAGCCCTTTTCATCATCCTCAGCCTCTCTAAGAATATCATGATAATCTACACCTGAATAAACCACATTTCCTCGTGTAATATGCGGCTCGTATTCCTCCATTTCCTCAATGGTGCATTTGTGAAGCTTTAAATCAGATAAAGTTGAAAAACGCTGAACTATTTGCTGACGCAAATCACCATATGGCATCGGATGTCTGATTGCAACAACCTTCTTCCCTTTCTTCATAAGGTATTCAATAACCTTTCGTGAAGTCTGACTTTTTCCACTTCCTGTGCGTGTTGCACATACAGCAATTACAGGCTTCAAACTTTTAAGCATCGTATGATCAGGGCTTAAAAATTTAAAATCAGCACCAGCAGCTTGAACAATTGAAGCCAAGCTCATTATTATTTGATACGATGTATCGCTATATGAAAAAACGCATTCATCAACATTATACTTCTTGATAATAAACGGAAGGTCTTCTTCCGGTAAAATAGGAATACCGTAAGGATAATGTTTTCCGGTTAACTGAATTGGATAATTACGCCCTTCTATATTTGGAATTTGAGTTGCAGTAAAAGCAACAACTTTATAATCGAAATTATTTTTGAAATAAACATTGAAATTATGGAAATCTCTTCCTGCAGCACCTAGAATAACTACGTTCTTCATACGCTAAAATTTTCTTTCAATTCTTATCGTAACTAATCAAAAAATTTTTCTTTAATAGAATTTCCCCAAAATTTATCATAAAAGGAGTTCCAATAGTTACTTTCTTTTAATAAGAATTGGTTTAGGTTATATATTTATTCGAGTTTAAGATTTAATGTTTTTAAAGATAGCTGAAAATATTATATTTTCGGGAGATTTGTAAATTTACACCATGAATTTTTTAGCTCACTTATATTTATCTCAAGGCATTAATCAGTTAATGATTGGTAATTTTATAGGTGATTATGTAAAAGGTAAACAATACGAATCCTATTCCCCTGAAATTCAAAAAGGAATCCTTCTACACAGAAAAATTGATGCCTATACAGATTCACATCCTATAGTAAAGAAAAGCACTAACAGATTTAAACCTTGTTACAATAGGTATGCATCGGTAGTGATTGATGTAATTTACGACCATTACCTGGCTAGGTATTGGACTAATTTTTCCGATGAAGATTTAAAGGATTATATAGATAAGGTACATTCATATTTAATAAAACACTACTTTTCTTTACCCAATCAGGTAAAAGGATTCTTACCTTTTTTGATAAAAAGCAGACGACTTGAGAACTATAAATATATTTGGGGTATTGAAAAATCATTGCGCATCATGGCAAACCACAGCTCATTACCTGAAAAAAGTGAGTGTGCTATTAAAATTATGAAAGAACAATACGACGAACTTCAATATGAATTCGAGAGTTACTTTATTGAATTAATAACAGTAGTCGCAGAAGAAATTCATCAACTCAATCAACATGAGCTTTAATCATCCTGTCTTTTCCAAACAGATCTTTTCTTAACTCTATATTAATAAACCCAAGCTTTTCCAACATTTGAACTGTAGCATCTCCAAATGATTCATTAATTTCAAAATATAAAGCACCTTTGGAGTTCAAGTTTGTTTTGGCAAATTCGGCAATGGCTTGATAAAACAACAAAGGATCATTATCCGGCACAAACAATGCAAGGTGAGGTTCATAATCCAAAACATTATTCTGCATCAATTCTTTTTCCTTATCTAAAACATAAGGTGGATTACTAACAATTACGTCAAACTTTGCTTCAACACTTCCTAAATCCAATGCATTCTGCTTTTCAAAAACTACATCTGCCTTGTTTAATTCTGCATTACTTTTTGCAGTAATTAAGGCCTCCTCTGAAATGTCCCAAGCTGCAACATCAGCATCATGAATATTCTTTTTTAATGTTATTGGAATACAACCACTACCTGTTCCAATATCAAGTATTTTAGCTTGCTTACCTTTATAATCATTAATAATCCAATGAACTAACTCCTCTGTTTCCGGACGTGGAATCAGTACTGAAGAATTAACTCTAAATTTCAGACCGTAAAACTCTGTTTCTCCCAAAATATATTGAATGGGAACATGATTTTTTAGTTTTTCTAGAGCCTCTTCACAATACAAAGCAACATCATTATTAAGATCTTCATCCTTCTTCATAAGAACATCAACTTTTGAATATCCTAACTTATACTCAAGAATAAGAGCAATAAAGTTCCTGATTTCTTCCTGAGCAAAACAATCTTTTAACTCATTTTGAAAGTATGTTGATAATTGATGTATTGTTTTAGTGGTCATAATATTTTTGTTGTGCGCCAAAAATAACCATTTTTGTGTTTTATTTCTACAATAAACAAAGGGATAAACTCCCTGTTACATTTCTGAAAGATGAATGAAGACCAAATATATATGCAGCGTTGTCTTGAGATAGCGCAAAACGGACTGGGAAATACATATCCTAATCCAATGGTAGGTTCTGTAATTGTATACAACAAAAAGATTATAGGCGAAGGATTTCATCATAAAGCAGGAGAACCTCACGCTGAAGTAAATGCAATCAATTCTGTAAAAGACAAAGAGTTATTAAAGAAATCAACATTATATGTAAATCTGGAACCTTGTGCTCACTTTGGTAAAACACCCCCATGCTCATTATTGATTAAAGAGATGGAGATACCAAAAGTTGTAATTGGTTGTACTGATTCATTTTCTGAAGTTTCAGGAAAAGGTATTAAGATGTTACAAGATGCCGGAGTTAAAGTTATAGTAGGTGTTCTAGAGAAAGAAAGCAGAGAATTAAACAAACGCTTTTTTACTTTTCATGAAAAGAAAAGACCTTATATCATCTTAAAATGGGCTGAAACAGAGGACGGACTAATAGATATCGACAGAAGTGAAGCTGATTTTGGACAACCAACATGGATAACAAGTACCTGGGCTAAAAAGCTGGTTCACAAATGGAGAAGGCAGGAACAAAGTATTCTGGTTGGAACCAATACTGCAATAAAAGACAATCCTTCGTTAAATGTAAGAGAATGGGTAGGAAACGATCCCTTAAGAATCTTAATTGATAGAACAGGAAGAGTACCAGAATCACACCATTTGCTAGATAATAGCATAAACACTATAGTTTTCACGAATCTTGATAAACAAAGCAAGGAACATATTAAATTCTGTAAGATATCATTTGATGAGGACATTATTCCTCAAATAAACAACTACTTATACAGCAAAAATATTCAATCCATAATTATTGAAGGAGGAAGAGAAATACTTGATCATTACATCAACTCTAATTATTGGGATGAAGCCAGACAATTTATAGGTAATAAATGGTTTAAGAACGGAACATATGCTCCTAAGTTAAACCAAGCTCCGGTCAAGGAGAATGTATTGGTCAATAGCAAATTATTTTTTTATAGAAATTACAATGCCTTGTAGTAAATAAGTTATAATTTTATCAACACAACCTAAACAACACAATCCATATGTGGTGGAGTGAAAACCTCGAATCAATAATATATACCGTTTTACTTTCTGCTCACCTTATTTCTATGCTAATGGTTATAGGGGTGATGATCATGGAAAACAGAAACCCGGTAAAATCACTTTCCTGGATTCTTGTATTACTTCTTCTTCCTGGACTTGGCATTGTTTTATATGTATTCTTCGGCCAGAACTTCAGAAAAGAAAAGATCATTAACCGAAAAGGATTAAAAAACCATGAATATATTAGCAACATCGCACATGCTCAAACCAAAGCTTTAAATGAAAAAGAATGGCAGGAGGATGATGTTATTAAAGAAACGGAGCGCATTATCCAGCTTCAACTCAACAATAGCGAATCCGTTCTAACATATGGCAATAAAGTAACCTTGTTAAATAATGGTGAAGAAAAGTTTGATTGCTTGATTGAAGAGCTTAAGAAAGCAAAAAACTTTATTCACCTTCAATATTATATTTTTTCGCAAGACAGTATTGGGAATACAATTAAAAACATCCTGATACAGAAAGCAAAAGAAGGTGTTGAGGTGAGAATGATAGTTGATGATGTGGGTTCATGGGAATTAAAGAGCAACTATTTTAGAGAATTAAGATCAAAAGGTATTGAAATTTATTCCTTCCTTGAGGTACGCTTCCCTATTTTTACCAGCAAGGTTAATTACAGGAATCACCGTAAGATTGTTGTGATTGACGGCTATGTTGGATTTTTAGGAGGAATTAATGTTGCCGACAGATATATACATGGTGGTCCTAAATATGGTATTTGGCGTGACACACATATAAAAGTTGAAGGTGATGCAGTTAATAGTCTTCAATATATTTTTTCTCTGGATTGGTACTTTGTTAGTCAGAAGGAATTAGCAGATAGTAAGTATTTCCCTGAGAAAAAACCTGTTGGCGACAAACTTGTACAAGTTACACCAAGTGGACCAGATACGGATTGGCCAAGTATTATGATGGGATTTTTTAAGATTTTTACTACTGCAAGAAAATATGTATATCTGGCTACACCATACCTTATGCCCAACGAAAGCGTTTTGATGGCATTAAAAACGGCAGCCATGGCAGGTGTAGATGTAAGGATTCTGATACCTGAGAAATCCGATGCTTATATTACAAATTTATCAACCATGTCATACCTAAAAGAAATGATGCTTAGCGGTGTGAAAATATACTTTTACAAAAAAGGTTTTATTCACAGTAAGGTCATTGTATGTGACGATATGGTAACTTCTATTGGTTCTGCAAACATGGACTTCAGGAGTTTTGAGCAAAACTTTGAAGTGACAGCTTTTGTTTATGACGAAGAATTTGCCAAAGAAGTTAAGCAAACCTTTATTGACGACTTTGCTGATAGTCAAAGAGTCATTTTAGCAGAATGGAGAAAACGTCCTTTAAAACAAAAAGCAAAAGAATCGTTTGCTAGGTTATTAAGTCCTCTTTTATAACACCAGATCATTAGCATTATATATAACAGACATTAGGCTGATTTCTAATGCCTTAATATCTGTGCACATTAGATATAGCCACTCCTTTTATGTGAGTTGCTAAACACGAAATATGTTTGATAGATAAAGTTTTTTATAGATTTAAAAGGGTAGATGCTTCAAATCAACATTACCCCCACTTAAGATAATTCCAACATTTTTATCTTTAAACGCTTCTTTATTCTTTAAAACTACAGCTAATGCAACAGCTGAAGACGGTTCGACAATTATCTTCATTCGTTCCCATATCATGCGCATCGCATTTATGATATCAGTATCCGGTACAGTATAAATATCATCTACATTTTTCTGAATTACTTTGAAAGTCAATTCGCCTAAAGATGTTAACAATCCGTCTGCAATTGTATTCGTAGTTGATACCGGAATCAACTCTCCGCTTTTAAATGACCTATAAGCATCGTCTGCACCTTCAGGCTCTGCAGCAATAACCTGAATATCCGGATTCAAATATTTCGCAGTTATACTTGTTCCACTTAACAAACCACCACCTCCAACCGGAGTTACTATCACATCCAGATTATCCTGTTGCTGCATAAATTCAAGAGCACAAGTTCCTTGGCCTGCTATAATTTCTTTTTGATTGTATGGGTGCACCATTGTGGCACCAGTCTGTAATAAAATATCATGTAAGGTATCCTCTCTGGCCTGCAAGGTTGGTTTACAAAAAGTAATTTCACCTTTATAACCTTCAACTGCCTTTTTTTTAACCTCAGGGGCATTTTCAGGCATTACAATATAAGCTCTTATTCCACGTTTTTGTGCAGCTAATGCTAATGCTGCAGCATGATTCCCTGAAGAATGTGTTCCAACACCTTTTGACGCCTCCTCATCACTAAGTGAAAAAACTGCATTACAAGCCCCTCTATATTTAAATGCTCCTACCTTTTGAAAATTCTCGCATTTAAAAAAGATATTACATTCCGCAATAGAATTAATTGCAGAACTTGTTAAAACAGGAGTAAAATGTACATATTTTTCAATGCGAATATAGGCTTCTTCAATATCTGAGAATTTTGGTGTATGCATAATATAAAATAAAAAAGGCCCGGAATTATTTCCGAGCCTTAAATTATATATTTTAATGATTGAATCTTTACCTTACCCATTAAAAAATAGCAAACGCTACAGTTAAACCACTCATTACAACACTAACCATTGTCATTAACTTAATTAAAATGTTTAGTGATGGACCAGATGTATCTTTAAAAGGATCACCAACAGTATCACCAACTACACCTGCTTTATGAGCTTCACTTCCCTTACCTCCATAGTTCCCTTTCTCAATATATTTTTTAGCATTATCCCATGCTCCACCAGCATTATTTAAGAAGATAGCTAATGTAAATCCTGTTGTTAAACCTCCCATCAATAATCCAACTACGCCGGCAACACCAAATACGATCCCAATTACGATAGGTACAATAATCGCTAATAACGATGGTAATAACATTTCACGTTGGGCTCCCTTTGTAGAAATAGCAACACATTTTGCATATTCAGGCGTTCCTGTTCCTTCCAGAATTCCAGGAATTTCTTTAAACTGACGACGAACCTCATCCACCATTGAACCAGCAGCACGACCAACAGCTTTCATTGTCATAGCACAGAATACAAATGCCATCATAGCACCCATAAACAGACCGGCTAATAACATTGGGTTAAATAGTGAAAGATCATAGAAGGTTGAAAAATCTTTTAATGTAGCTTCTGAAATAACCACTTGCTTTGCACCTTCTACAACATCCTGAGAAGAATCTAAAACAAACTGAATAGAATTTTGAATTACACTTTCTCCATCCACCAAAGCACGTTTCAACCAAATTTTAACTTCTTCCATGTAAGCAGCCATAAGCGCCATGGCAGTTAAAGCTGCAGAACCAATTGCAAAACCTTTTCCTGTGGCAGCAGTTGTATTTCCTAACATATCCAAAGCATCTGTTCTTTCACGAACCTCTTTAGGCAATTCACTCATTTCTGCATTACCTCCTGCGTTATCTGCAATTGGTCCAAATGCATCAGTAGCTAAAGTAATTCCTAGTGTAGAAAGCATACCAACAGCAGCAAAGCCAATTCCATATACACCTTCAGCAAAGTTATCAAAGCCACCTGCAAAACCAAATGCACCAATAATACCGGCAACAATAGTTACTACAGGAATCCATGTTGAATACATACCTACAGCAACACCATCAATAATTGTTGTTGCAGGTCCTTGTTGGGCTTGTTTCGAGATACCTTTTGTTGGACCATAACCATCAGAAGTATAATATTCTGTCGCTTGTCCAATAATAACTCCAGCCACTAAACCAGAAACAACAGAACCAAATATTCCCCATGAAATCCAGTCTAAAGAAGCCATTCCTGCAATGGCAACTAATATCAATATAGAACTACCTCCAGTACCTATTAACAATGAATTCAATAGGTTTTTAGCAGAAGCATCTTCTTTTGTACGAACCATAAATATTCCTACAATTGAAAGAATTATACCAATTGCAGCAACCAACATTGGTGCAATTACCTTACCTGAAATGTCTCCACCATTATGAGCACTTAACGCAGCACCAAGAGCGGCAGTAGCAAGAATAGATCCACAATAAGATTCATAAAGGTCGGCACCCATACCGGCAACATCACCTACATTATCACCTACATTATCAGCAATGGTTGCAGGGTTACGAGGATCATCTTCAGGAATACCAGCTTCTACTTTACCCACAAGGTCAGCACCCACATCGGCAGCCTTAGTATATATACCTCCTCCCACACGAGCAAAAAGAGCCTGAGTTGAAGCTCCCATTCCAAATGTTAACATTGTGGCAGTAACTTCCATTAGTTTTTGAGATTCATCCATACCTGCATGCACAAAGTCTAATCCAAGAAATGAAAGACCTGTTGACATATGCTCAGCTGTATAAATTACCTTTGTCAATAATAGATACCAAAGAGAAATATCCAGTAATCCGAATCCAACAACCACAAGTCCCATTACCGCACCAGAACGAAAGGCAACTTTTAAACCTTTATTTAACGATTCAGAAGCTCCCTGAGCAGTTCTTGCTGATGCATAAGTAGCTGTTTTCATCCCTAAGAATCCACAAAGTCCGGAAAAGAAACCTCCGGTTAAAAATGCGATTGGAACAAATGGGTTTTGAACACCCATATAGGCAAGAATTGTTAAGATAATAAGAAGTACAACGAATACAATCCCTACTACTTTATACTGACGAGTTAAATAAGCCATTGCTCCATCTCTAACATGCTGAGCAATTTCTTTCATTTTATCAGTACCTTCAGGGCTTTTCATCATACTTTTAAAAAAAAACCAGGCAAACACCAGTGCTATAAGGGATGCCACCGGTATAATCCAGAAAAATTGTGATACCATAATACGTAGATTAATTTGTTTGATTTATTGAGTTATAATTCTGATTCTGAGATTTAAGGTCTTCTAATATAATAAAATTTAAACCTTGATTAGTCAGTTTATTGAATTAAATTCTTTGCATATATGATCATTTCTAGTCATAAAAATTGTACAGCTAACTATATTTCAAATACTCCACGCCTCTTTTTCATTCTACATCAACATACAAGCTATCATACGTAAATTGTAATCGTTTTCAGTATTTTGAACAATTGATTTTTAATTGTTTATAAAATATATAAATTATTGTTTTTGTAATCGTTTTTATTGGAAATTAAAATGACATAATTTATTTTTGTTTGCTAATTAATGTTAAAACACTTGACCAATCGAAGGCATAAATACTCGACATTTAGGATCAAGTCTTTATTTACTAAACAATTAAAATATACACGATGAATAAATTACCTGGAGGAATGTGGCCTGTAATGATTACTCCATTAACAGATGAGGGGAAAGTTGATTTAACAGCTTTAGAGGAGTTAGTAAATTTTTATATTGAAAATGGATCAAAAGGCCTATTTGCAAACTGCCTATCCAGCGAAATGTTTAATTTAACTCCGGAAGAAAGAATTCTTGTTACTCAAAAAACCGTAGAATTTTCCAATGGAAGAGTACCTGTTATTTCTACAGGAACATTCTCTAGCGAAGAAGAAATAAATGCTGACTTCTTTAAAAAAATATATGCTACTGGTGTTAAAGCTGTAGTTATCAACTCTAATCAACTAAATCCGGAATCAGATGATGATGCTGCTTTTAAATTAAAATTAGAGAAATTACTTGAGGTAACAGGAGAAATTCCCGTTGGTATTTATGAATGTCCGGTACCATATAAAAGATTATTATCTCCGGAAATTATGAAATGGATGGCAGATACAAATCGCTTCTTCTACTTTAAAGATACAAGTTGTGATAATGATCAAATCAATGCAAAGCTAGATCAAATCAAAGGATCAACGCTTGGATTTTACAATGCAAATATTCCTACTGGATTATCATCAATGCAATATGGTGCGGATGGTTTAAGTCCAATTGGAGCAAATTATTTTCCTGAGTTGTACTCTTATTTATGTGACAACTATAATGATGAATCAAAGTCTGATAAAATCAAAAAGGTAAATACTTTCTTAAGTATTATTGATCCTCTAATTCACAATTGCTACCCTTTTTCGGCTAAATGGTTTTTACAAAAAAGAGGATTATCATTAACAACAGTAACCAGAACACAATACACAGAACCTACATCACAAGACTATATCAAGTTAAATGATTTGTTTGACGCTTTTCAGGATTTGAAAACATTAATCAGTCAGTAACAAAGTCTAAGTCTTGCCTATGAAATTTCTCGATTTACTTGTTTTTTTGTTATATATGCTGGGAATCACTGTTTTTGGTGGTTCCTTCTTTAGAAAGAATAAAACTGAATCTGACTACACACTAGGTAGCAGATCTATCCCACGATGGGTAATTACAATGTCTATTTTTGCAACTTTTGTAAGTAGCATCAGCTTCCTGGCTTTGCCCGGAAACTCATACATGGGAAATTGGAATGCCTTTGTTTTTAGCTTATCCATTCCTATAGCTGCTGTAATTGCCGTTTTCTTTTTCGTCCCTCTTTATAGAAAGATCAATAGTCCGTCTGCATATACATTTTTAGAAAACCGTTTTGGAGGTTGGGCCAGAATATATGTTTCCATATGCTATTTACTTACTCAGCTGATGCGTGTGGGAACAATCTTATATTTATTAGCTATTGCTTTAAATGCAGTATTTGGATGGGATATTGCTACTATTATTGTTGTGACCGGAATTGTTGTGACCTTATATTCTATGTTGGGAGGAATACAAGCTGTAGTCTGGACAGATGCCATTCAGGGTATAGTTCTAATTACAGGAGCCTTTGTTTGCGCCATCTATCTAATGTTTGATATGCCTGAAGGTCCATCTCAACTTTTTAAGATAGCTAATGAACACCACAAATTTAGTTTAGGTAGTTTTGGACTACAACTTAACCAGCCAACATTTTGGGTAGTACTTGTATATGGAATCTTCATCAATCTGCAGAATTTTGGTATTGACCAGAATTATGTACAAAGATATATGGCTTCCAAAACAGAGGCAGATGCCAAACGGTCTGCGTTAACAGGAGGTTTAATTTATATACCTGTTTCTTTGGTATTCCTATTTATTGGAACTGCCCTGTATTCATACTTTAACGCAGGAATTGCAATATTACCAGCAGAAGTAGCTTCACAATCAGATAGAATTTTCCCTTATTTTATTGTAAACTTTCTTCCTCCTGGATTATCAGGATTGTTAATTGCTTCGGTATTTGCTGCTGGAATGAGCACCATATCCACAAGCTTTAACAGTTCAGCTACTGTTTTTTTAACCGATTATTACAAACGCTACTTTAATAAATATGCGACGGATAGAGATGCAATGAAAATTCTTTATATCTCATCAATAATTATCAGTGCTTTAGGTACTACTATTGGAATAGCCATGATTAATGTGAAATCCGCATTAGATGCATGGTGGAGCCTTGCTTCCATTTTTAGTGGAGGAATGCTTGGTTTGTTTTTATTAGCTGCATTTACCAGGGTAAAAGGTAATTTTCCTGTAATCATGTCGACAGTTGTAGGGGTGTTGGTTATTTTATATTTAACTATAGGATCTACTGTATTGGGAACTAATATTCCGGGAGCAGATTTTCACAGCTATCTGGCCATAGTAATTGGTACCTCAGCAATATTTTTAACCGGATTTGTGATTTTCTACATTACAAATTCACTCAGAAAGAAAAGCTAGATTTTTTATTATACTATTTTGACCCTTCGGAAAAGCACCATATCCCTGGAATTATGGTGCTTTTCTTATATTTACAATCAACTTATTTGATTACTACCTTAATAGACTTCTTATCCTTGTTTGTCAATACATTTACAATAATTATTCCTTTAGGAAAAGTCTCACAGTTAATAGTAGCAGTTGTAGAAATAGATTGCGCATTATAAATCTTTTTACCATTTATTGTCCATACTTCAATAATGTCATCAGGAGAAATTCCTTCTAACTTTAATACGCCATTCACAACAGGATTTGGGTAAGCCCTAAAACTTGCATAATACTCATCTTCTCCACTTGATACATAATCTGAGAATAAACTAAACTCAGCAATTTTAATTCTATTATCCGAAACTGTATTTTGACCAGTTATTGTTAATTTGGCATACCGAGCCAATGTATTCTCAAATTCATCAGTATAATAGGTATTATTATCTGAATTCATAGTGCGGTCGACAATAGGGTCTCCTGAGAAATTTTTAGTTGTTGATAGTTCAATTGTATAATTATAAGATCTTCCCTCATCAGGATATAATTTCGCCATATTAAAATATTTCTCCTCACCATAATCAATCACAATAGATTTTGGGAATGATGTTGTTTCCCATCTTGATGTTCCACCTATCTGACCATCTATAGCTTTAACTGCGGGATAACCTTGTAAAAGAGGAGGTGCACTTACAATTTGCGGATAAATCTCAATGATATCATTAAACGGTATTCCATAAGCATAATCACCATTGAAATCATAAGGCATTTGATATACATCACCCTGTTTACTAGAATAGTACAAATAACATCTCGACAAAGCATCTGTATTTCCATCTGACCATAAAGAGTAGAAATCATCATTACAATATAATGGTCTACGAGCATATGAGTGATTTCTTGAACTTCCAAACGTAATATCTTTAATCTTTTCCCATGAGGCTCCCTGATCGTAACTTTCCCAAATAGCCATTTCACCACCTGTTCCCCATTCCTGTGGACCAACCTCTGTGGGAGCTACAATTCTATATAAATTATCCTCCAAATAAAGACTACCCATATCATAATTATGATTGGCATCTGTAATATATGTATATGCCCACTCGGTTCCTGTCCAGCGTGCTAATCTCCACTCACGAACTGGATTCGCAGGACCTGTTTTATATGTTGGAGATGTAATATATAAGATGACAGGATATCCATTACTGTCATAATCCATATCTTTCAAATATACATTTAGTCCCAATGATTGGTAATCTTTAATTAGAGATGCATTAGAAGATGATGTTAGTGGAGTAGTTAATACATCACCTGTAATAGTAGTCCAGGTTTCTCCAAGATCTGTACTTTGCATATAATACAGGTTTGTTCTTTTATCTACACTACCATCCTTATGCCAGTTATAAAAGAAACCAACTACATCATCGGTATTTGAAGAAACCTGATAATGGCCTCTAAATGCGACTAAATGATTTTCTGAACTCCAATTATAGCCATCTGTACTATGTTGAGAATATAACTCCCTACCATCATGCATATTCGTAAATAGAAAAACAAATCCTTTACCTTCAATATATTTTGGTTGCGGATAATTAAATGGTTTATTTAAAACTTCAGTAAAACTATCAATACTATATGGCTCATCACTTCTATAGATATATCCATTTCTTTCATTATATCTACCACTAACAAAAATCCAGATATAACCATCAGAATCTAATTGAATTGTAGAGTTATCATGAGCATCAACAACACCTTCTTTATCGACTAAAATTAAAGGTTGTGCTAATTGTTCTGTAGTATGATCATAATACGAAACCATTATTAATAGATGATTTTCAGTATATTCTGTAGTTCCTCCGTAAGTAAAAAATGTTTTATTACACTCAGGTGAGTAAATAGCCAGTGGTAAATGCTTAGCCGTATATGTTCCCAATCCTCCTGAATATTTATCCCCATAAGTACTAAACTGACCAAGACCATACCAAAGTCCTTTAAAACCAGAAGCATATTCCTGAGAAAGCAAGTTAAATGATAAAAATACACTCAATATAAAGAGCGTAAATCGTTTAGGGTGTAGAGATTTAATCATTGAAATTGTATTTTGAATGCAAAAGTAATTATTTTGCTTATTTACAATAATATGGTTAGATACTTTTTACAATAAAATCTGATTCAAATAACGATTTAAGATATAAACATGAGAGATTATATAGAAATATTAGAAATAGAGTTTAAAAAACAGGAAAATCCTCAAAATGCATATAACCAAAAGAAGTATCTCAAAAATAAATTTGAATTTTTTGGCTTAACCACTCCTCAACGAAGGGCGATACAAAAACCTTTTTTACAAAAGGAGTACTTACCGTCAAAAGAAGATCTTAAAGATATTATTATTGAATTATGGCAAAAACCACAACGTGAGCTTCAACACTTTGCATTGGATTTATCATACAAATACCTCAAGCAAATCGACCTGGACGACATGGAGTTATTTGAATATATGATTGTAAATAAATCATGGTGGGATACTGTTGATGGAGTTGCCCCTAAGTTGGTTGCTGAGTATTTCATGAAATTTCCTGAGCAAAGAGATATTTACACAGAAAAATGGTTGAATTCAGAAAACATTTGGATGCAACGGTCTACACTAATATTTCAACTATTTTATAAAGAGGATCTGGATACCGTATTTTTATCTAATGCGATAAATCGATTAACCGGAACCAAAGAATTCTTTATCAACAAAGCAATAGGATGGATTTTAAGACAATACAGTAAAACTAATCCGGTTTGGGTAGAAGAGTTTGTTGAAAAAACTGAATTAAGTGGATTAAGTAAAAGAGAGGCATTAAGATTGATTTGACTAGTCCTAAATAAGTGTTACAGATTATTGGACTAATTTAATAACATTCTTAACAGTCCACAAGGGTACCCTTGTGGACTGTTACTTTTTTATAGGTTCTTATCGCAATCTTATCCTGACGATGCATTTGATTTGGCGTTAATAATCTACATGATAGATGAGGACGCATTTCGTTGTATTTTCTAATGCTTTGCTTCACTAATTGCTCTAGCATAGGAGCATTTAAACTATATTGTTCTAACATGAATTCTTGTTTTAAAATACCATTAACTCTTTCAGCAACAGCGTTGGCACATGGATCGTAAGACTCTGTCATAGAGCAGATCAGATTATGCTTAATTAATTGTTCCTGATATGCATTACAACAATATTGAATCCCCCTGTCAGAATGGTGTATCAATTCTTTTTCTTTATATTTTCTATCTTTAACTGCCATTTTAAGCGCCTTGATACAACTATTGGCTTCTAAACTGTCCGACAGGTTATATCCAACGATCTTTTTAGAATATGCATCAGTTATGAGAGCTAGATATCGATGGTTGTTTCGGCTTCCAATATACGTTATATCACTAACCCAAATTTGTTCTGGTCTTGAAGGCACAATATCTTCGATTAAATTTTTGTGTTTCTTGAACATGTGTTTTGAGTTAGTGGTAGTGTGGTAGCTACGTAATGGTTTAATGAGCATATTGTTAGCTCTTAGTATTAATAGAAGCTTATCTCTTCCCACCCCTAAATCCCGTAATGGGGCTTCAAGCAAATGTTGTAATTTTCTTGCTCCTATTCTGGGCAACTCAAGCCTAACAGCTGTGACCAAAGAAACCACTTCGGCTGCAACATCTTTTTGCTTCTTCTCTCGCCATCCAGATCGATAATAGCTTTGGCGACTGATCCCGAACAAACCACAAAGAGTTCCTATCGCTTTCTTGAATTCTTTGGCGTAGCTTCCGATTGTTCGGGCAAGGAGTTTTTTCTTACCTTGATTCCATATTCCTGTTCTGCAAGAAGTATCAATCGATCTAATATATTAGCTTTATCACTAGCATTGATCATCTCTTGTTCAAGGAATATTTTCTCTTTTTCTAGTAATCTGACCTTCTGTTCTAGTTCAAATATTTTCTGTTGAGGTGTTTTTGACATGCGGCTGTTTGTTTGGTAACTTCTATCAAAGGTACCATATTTTCTTCGCCATTCCGTTATCGTTCCATGACTTTGTATTCCATACTTTCGTGCGGCTGCGCAAATGCCTATAGATCCACTTTCCACTTCTTGGACCACCGATAATTTAAAACTTAAACTGTAGTCTTTTTGAGTTCGCTTGATATACAAGCTTTTAATCTTATCTTTCATAACATTACCTTGTATTATGTAACGCTATTTCAGGACTAGACAATTAGATAAAAATAAAAACCCACACCAAAAACGATGTGGGTTTGTTGTATATTAAGTTTAAAATCTCTTAGAAAGCATATTGAGTCCAGGCAAAAGCATCAGAAGAAGCACCTGTATTTCCAGCTGCAACAGTTACTGTTGCATTACAAACTTCATTAACACCATCGTCATCAATATCTTTTTCTCTAGTAACTTCGTTTGCACTTAAAGTTACACCTGAATTAGTAACATTAATAGTTGTATTATCATTAGCCAATCCTTTACTATCTGTTACATCAACAAGATCTTTAGCAGTTCCGCCAATTACAATTGCATTAGTAATTGTTGCAGTTGCACCACGACGAACCTTAATACAATCTTCCATTTCATAATCTGATCTGTTTTCAATAGTAATATTCTTCATTGTAAAGTCTGATTGACCTGAAGCATCTGGATATTTTCCATCAAGGTTACCATCTGATTCAATACCACGAGGATCTTCCTCTGTACTTATATAACCATCTTCCCAAATACCATAAGCATTATCTAAAGTACCAGTCCATCCCTGAGTTACGTCAAACATATCATCATCACAGCTTACTGCTAAAAGATTAGTGATATTTACTGTTCCTCCAAAGAATTCAACAGCATCATCAGAACCGTAAGCAATAAATAAGTTTTCAATTACAGTTGCACTACCAACAGCATCAAGAGTTAATCCATTATGCTCAATTGATTCACTAGATTGTGCTCCACTATATAAGATCTCAACATATTTTAAAATACCTGAGTTATCATCACTTATATCTCCACCATAAGGTAAAGTAGCATCTATTTCCGTTGTTCCAGAAACACCTCCTGAAATAGGAGCATAACCGTTGATAATGATTCCACCCCAGTCACCAGCAGCAGGAGCACTTTCAGCAGAAGTAAAAATAATTGGAGCATCAGCAGTACCTTCAGCTACAATCATACCACCTTGTTCTACAATAACATAAGAACTAAACCCTTTAGTTGCTTCAATGGTCATACCTGCAGGGATAGTTAATGTAGCACCATCTTTAACACTTAATGTTCCATCTAAAGTATAAGAATAAAGAGAGTTCAAATAAGTATCGTCAGTAATATCACCTGTAAGAGTTGCTGTTAATTCTTCATCAAAATTGTAACCAGTCCATCCAAATACTGAAGTAGAAGCACCTGTATTTCCGTCAGCTACAGTTACTGTTGCATTACAAACTTCATTAACACCATCGTCATCAAGATCTTTTTCACTAGTTATTTCATTACCTGTGAAAATAACACCTGAATTCGTTACACTAATGGTTGTATTATCATTTGCAAATCCTTTGCTATCTGTTACATCAACTAAATCCTTAGTAGTACCACCAATAATTAAAGCATTAGTAATTGTAGCTGTTGCACCACGACGAATTTTAATACCATCTTCCATAATATATGAAGAAGCATTTTTAATAGTAATATCAGTCATTGTAAAGTTAGACTGACCTTCAGCATCAGAATATTTACCATCTAAATTTCCGTCAGCTTCAACACCTCTAGGATCTTCCTCTGTACTTATATAACCATCTTCCCAAATACCATAGGCATTAGTTAAAGTACCAGACCAACCTTGAGTTACGTCAAACATATCATCATCACAGTTTACTGCTAATAAGTTTGTAATACTTACTGTACCACCAAAAAACTCTACAGCGTCATCAGAACCATAAGCGATATATAAGTTTGATATTACAGTTTTACTACCTACTGCATCAAGAGTTAATCCATTGTGCTCAATAGACTCACTAGATTGTGCTCCACTGTATAAAATTTCAACATAATTTAAAGTACCAGAATAATCATCACTTACATCACCACCATAAGGTAAAGTAGCATCGATTTCAGTTGTACCTGCTACACCACCTGAAATAGGAGCATAACCATTGATAATAATTCCTCCCCAATCACCTGCTGCCGGACTACTTGCTGCTGAAGTAAATACAATAGGAGCATCCTCAGTACCATTAGCTTCAATAATACCACCTTGCTCAACAATAATATAAGAACTAAATCCTTTTGTTGCTTCAATTGTAGTACCAGCCGGGATTGTTAAAGTAGCACCATCTTTAATACTTAATGTACCATCTAAGGTATAAGTAGTTTCAGAATCAAGTTCTACATTACCTGTGATATCGCCTGATAATGTATCTCCTTTAAGTGTTTTTGGAGTATTATCATCGTCATCATTACAGCTACTTAATAGAACTGCTACAGTTGAAAGAATAAATAATAATTTTTTCATTTCTTTTTAAATTTAAATAGTATTTGTTTTGGTTGTTTTAAAATTTATAGGATAAACCCATACTGACAGTTATTCCTTTTTTATAACTACTTAGGACGGTTGATTCGGTATTAGTTCCACTTGCTTTTCGTGTAAGCTTATATTCCGGATCTAATATATTTTTAGCTTTAATGTTTAATCCCAGATGCTTATTTAACTTTGAAGAGATCACAAAATCAAGAGTAGTAAGACCATTCTCTTCCACATCATTAAATCCACTTACTCCAACAGAATAAATCCTATCACTAAATTGATTTACCACTAAAGAAGAATTTAATTCAAAATCGTTCTTTTTATATTGATAAGATAAATCTGCATTTAATAATATTGGAGAAGCACCTTCCAACTCTGTTTTAGCATTTGTAAAATCCAATGGTATAGAGGATTTTGAAGCACTTACAGCTTCCACATCAACTCCTGTTGAGATATAAGAAAAGTTGATACCTGTACTTAATTTTTTCTTTGTATTAGAACCTTCGCTACCATAGCTTGTGAAAATATTCTTTCTGATTTCCACTTCTACACCACCAAGTGTAGCTTTTTCGGCAATATTAGCATACGATAAAAATCCTCCTGCACTATTTACTTCAACTCTTGAAATAGGATCCTGAATCATTTTTCCGAAAACAGTAAATGATATTAATTCAGATGGCGTTAAATAAAAATCCCACTTAAGATCAACGTTATAATTACTTGATGGAATTAAGTCTGGATTACCTTGCGAACTCCATTGACGTCCTTCATAAAGTAAGGGTGAAATTTCTTTTGATTGAGGTAAAGTATAAGTCTTACTTGCACCAAATCTGAAGGTATTCTTTTCGTTTAGACTATACTTTAAATTTAAACTTGGCAAAAAGTAAGTTTTATCTAAAGTGTTAGAACCTCTGTCTGCACCATCATTTACATTAAAATCAATAGTAACATTTACAATATCAGACTTTAAACCTAAATCTAAAATTAGCTTTTCCCCAATTTGATAGTTAAGTTCTGCAAATGCTGAATGAATCTTTTTATCTACAGAATAAGATGATACATTATATTCCTTATTAATAAAATGTCCTGCTTCAAACTCTTCCTGATTAAAAATCTCATCTAAAGAGAAGTTTTCTAAATCAAGTTGAGGTAATGTTGATTGTGTTCTGGTATTATCCCAACTATTAGAGATATAATCATCTTTTAAAAATCTGCCTCTATATCCAATTTGAATATTTGACATGTTACTATCATCATCAAATAATTTATAGGAGATATTGGCAAGCGCATTTAAATCTTTTTCTTTTAAATCACCAAAATAACGGTGTTGACGACCAGAACCTCTTAATGGCTGGAATGTATCATCCTCAGTATATGCCAAATAGTTAACACGTCTATCTGGTTCTTTGCCGCTTATAAAGTTATATGCCAACCCGGCATTCGCAGACAAACGTTTATTAAAAGTACGGTCTATCTGAAATTGATTCACAAGTAGTGTGTTATCGTTATTCTGCTGACGTCTTACTAAACCGATCTCATCTTCAGCAGCTTGAAAAACTTCACCATTAAAACCATAATCATCACTTAAAACTCCTTTTGCAGTATGAATCGCTAATAAGTTATAAGCCATATGGTATTTCCCAAGGCTTAAACCAACATTAGCCATACCAATATGTGAAGATGAAACTTCATATTCATCAGTAGATTGATCACGATAAACAGTTCCATTAGTTGTTGTTTCTCTAATTACTCCATTCTTATATCCATAATCTTTTGAGTAATTACCTATAATATAAAATGTTAATGGATTACTATTGGCACCCAACTCGTAACGTTTCCCACCAGAAAATCCTATTCCTCTACCAACCTGCAGGTCCTGACTGGTTGGATCTAGTGAATTTTTAAAAGCGTAAGTATCACCAGATGAAGGACTAGAAGTATTTGTAGCAAATCCAAAACTGCTAATACCATCAGGTACTAAAAACTCTTCATTAAGCGTTTGCGAATTAACTGATCCTGAAATATCAAGGTTAAGTTCTGAATCGCCAACTAATTCTTTAGAGTTGATATTAATATTTGCACCTCCAACATCACCTGTTACTTTACTATCAAACACCTTATTTACACCAACAGACTCAATAATATCTGATGTAAAAAAGTCTAGTGATATGTTTTTATATTCAGGATCTTCCGAAGGAACAGGAAATCCATTTAAAGAAGTAGCATTATATCTATCTCCCAAACCTCTAACAAAAACGTTTTTTACACCTTCCTGCTTTGAAATTCCTGACACTTTAGTAACTGCACCTTCTGCATCTCCAACTCCTTTTCGGGATAACTCCTGAGCTCCAATAGCCTGTGTAGCAACAATAGCTTTTTTCTGATCCATTAATAAAATTGATTCAGTTTCTCTGTTTGCTTTAGCTTTAACCTGAACCTCTTCAATATCCATAGTGGCAGAATTAAGCTTAACATTTAATGTTGCTTCTTCACCAGCTTTAATAACTATATTATTAAAAACCTGTGGGTCGTAAGAAATGTACTGAACTCTGATTGTGTAAGATCCTGCTTCTAAAGGAGGCATAGTATATTCTCCCATAAAATCAGTAATAGTTCCTATTGTGGTTCCATCAACCACAACTGCAGCACCAACAAGTTCCTCGCCTGTTTTATTGTCGGTGATTTTTCCTTTTAAAAATCCCTGTTGTGCAATGGTTGTTCCCAAACCAACAAATAACATCATTACAGCAACAAAAAGCTTTTGTCTCATTTGATCCATTATTTTTCTAATTCATTCTTTACATACCTCATTAATTTTCCTCCTGTGTGTGTCTTTAGGATCTTAATGAGTTTAATGTGACTTTCATTAAATTTTCATGAGCAAAAATATATCGCAATAACATGCTATTCGATAAGTAAACATTAAGGGTATATGAAGTATCTATTTTTAAAAATAAACACCATTACATTCTGATTTAATGGGTATTAAGCAAACCAAAAGCTTTTTGACAAATGTTAATAACAAGGCCGGTTAATACTCAATTAACTTTTGATTAACAAAAATTACAGAGAGGCATAAAAATGACTACAGATAGATTTTATATTTCATTATTAGGTGATAATTAACAATCACAAAATCTTAGAAAAGGAATAATCTAATATTGTATAAAAAGAAGTAGAATAATAAATAAAGAGTGAGCAAATGTGGATTAATACCTATTAGAAGAAAGTTACTAGAGATGATTACTCACTTCAAAACAGATCCATATTTTATTTGATTAAAAAAGATAAGATAAATAGACATCTATTATAAAGCGAACCCATAATAAATCTATCCATTAATATAACAATGTTAGTAAGAATCTAGAGAACCTGAAGTATTATAAACCAAAATTTACATAGGCTCTCGATATATTTCTTCTTGGTAAATACTATCTTGAGTAATTATAAAAATCGCGATGTGATTTCAATAAGTTAATAGTGTACAAGACAAGATTTTTAGACTCGGCATAACATTCGAGCAATAATATACTGGCTCGCTTTCTGCTTCCTCCATCCATGATACGTTTGATTTGTTTCTTACGTAAATCTTCAATCAAATCAACAATGTATCTTTGTTTCTCTACCATTTCCGGAACAGAATCAAACTTACTTTCTTTTTCAATATGTACAAGAAAATTAAAAAAGCTGGTCATCTCTTCAAGTAATAACAATGCATCTTCCTTTTGAGAGTTTGATAAGCCCTTATGCTGATTCTCTAAATGATTATAAACCGGTGTAGAAATTTGACGAAGAGTATTTGATAATTCCCCCAAATAATCCAGTGCCTGAACAAAATAATGACCTGCATCAAAAGACTTTGTTCCCAGATTTGAAAAGTTAGTAAATAGCTCCTCCTTTGTTTTTCGAGCCACCTTACCTAAAAATTCAGTTTTTTCACAAGTTTCTTTTAGCTGCTTAATATTCTCATCAACAAATCCCTGAATGATAAGCATATAAATTTTTGAAGTTTCTAAAATGTGCTTTCTTATCTTATCACTTCCTAATTCTTTAACTACATTATTATTACTAACAACATGATTATTTGACTCATTCTTTAGTTCCTGACGTTGCTGATAGACCTTACTATGATATTTTTTTGTTTGATATAATCCCAAAACAGTCAATATTACCATAATACCAAGACCATAAATTCCGGCCCACCAAATAAAAATAGCTAAAACAAAAGCTCCAATAAAAGCCATTATTGCAGTAATAAACCATCCTCCTAAAATAGAAAACACACCTGACAATCTATAAACTGCACTTTCTCTTCCCCAAGCCTGATCAGCTAAAGAAGTACCCATAACCACCATAAACACAACAAATGTAGTAGATAAAGGAATAGAAAAATAAGTTCCTATAGCCACCAAAAAACTTGCTACAACAAGATTAACACTAGCTCTTACAGTGTCAAAATACATTCCCACTTCGTCCTCTTCATAATTATCCTCAGATCTGTTGTATCTTTTCGATATACCATTAACCATCTTTGAAGGCAATATATTTAATAATTTACCATGAATATTTAAGAAGCGATATACTACATATCTTGATAAATGAGAAGACTCAAATGTTTCATATCCTGAATCCTGTTTTCCAAGGTGCATTTCGGTTTCAGTCACAGATCTTAACTTACGAGAAGTAAATAAGGTAATAATCATAATAACCGCAGAAATAATATAAACTAAATTATATATTCCTAAATTCTCGGAGTTTTGAATAAAACCATTATCCCAGATATTCATTAAAAAGGTTGATACAGAACCATCTCCACTTTGCATATATGATCTTATTCCATCAATTCCGGAAAGAGGAATACCTATAAAGTTGATTAAGTCATTTGATGCAAAAGAAAGTGCAATTGTAAAAGTTCCGGCAAATACAACAATACGAGGAATATCAACCTTTAAAAAATAAGATAAAACCAGAAACAATACCAAGGCAATACCAAAAATACATCCCAAAACCAATATTAAGTTAGACTGTATAAACTCAGCAAAGGGACCTGATATAATATTAGTAAAGGCAATATCTTTCTTTAGAATTAAGAAACATATAGCACTTATGGCTAATGCCCCCGCAACTGAAAAAAGTAATTTAAACCTGTTCTTATATCTAAATGTAAACACCAATCTTGAGAAAAACTGTATTACAGCACCTGAAATAAAAGCGACTATGATGCTTAAAATAATCCCTACTAGTATAGTAATGGCACTCTGAGTATTAATTAAATCACTAATTTTTAAAGAATCAGGATTTTCGCCTCCAATAATTATTAAACCTAAAGCTAACGCCCCTCCGAGCAGTTCAAATACAATAGCAACAGTTGTTGATGTAGGAAATCCGAAAGTATTAAAAAGGTCAATTAGTATTATATCGGTAAACATTACAGCCAGAAAAATAATCAGCAGTTGATCAAGATAAAAGAACTGTGGATTAAAAATTCCTTTCCTGGCCACCTCCATCATACCTCCACTAAACATACTACCTATCACAATACCAGCTCCGGCAATCATATAAATATATTTACGCTTAGCAACTTTAGATCCAATTGCAGATATCAGGAAGTTTACAGCATCATTAGTTACTCCAACAACCAAATCAACAATACCTAAAACCACTAAAAGAAATATGATCAAATATAAATAGTCCATTTAATAATCATTTATCAAACACTGTCTACCTATTTCATATAAACTGAAATATGGCAACATTATATTATTGTAAAGTTTTCATTATTTTCAAAATATCACATACAAACTAACACTCAAATACTATAAATTTGAAATCTCCATTATTACGAAAACAAATATCGGCTGTGTACCTTGAATAAATAATGGGCGAAATATAGTACATTGCTATACCTGGTGCAAATGTTTAATGCTATTATAATATTAAATTATCATCAACAACTTTAAACAATAATTAATCAGTATTTTATGAAGAATATTACTTCAAAAAAAATAATTATTATATCAACTAGTATATACTTCTTTTTGACTATATCTTTTTTCCTTGTTAATTACTTTTCACCTGATATAATGCTGTCTCTTCTTATTAGTATTCCTGTCATAATAGTAATATACAGTATATATGCCGGCATGTTTATTAATAGCTTTATAAAATCAAAAGTAAAACCAATTTATAAAACAATTCATCACTTTAAACCAACAAAAACAGAAGCAAATCTAACACGTGAAAAAGATCCTTTTATTGAGGTAAATAAGGAAGTAGCAGATTGGATGCAAGGTAAAACCAGAGAGATTCAGCAACTAAAACAGATGGAGAAATACCGAAAAGAATTTCTGGGTAATGTATCCCATGAACTAAAAACCCCAGTATTTAATATACAGGGATATATTTTAACTTTATTGGATGGAGGTATAGATGATCCTGATATCAATATGTTATACCTAAACAGAACTGAAAAGAGTATTGACAGGATGATCTCCATAATAGAAGACCTTGAAGCCATTTCTAAATTAGAATCAGGAGAACTTGAAATTAAAGTTGAAGATTTCAATTTATACCAGTTGATCGATGATATTTTTGATTTACAAGAAATTAGAGCTAACGAAAAGAACATTGAACTTAAACTTATTAAAGATGGAAATAAAAGCCTAATGGTAAAAGGAGACAAGCAAAAGCTTTTTCAGGTCTTCAGCAATCTTGTAGTTAACTCAATTAATTATGGTAAAAAAGGAGGAAAAACCATAATTAACACCTACGATATGGATAACAGGTATTTAATTGAAGTAAAAGACAATGGTATTGGTATTAGCGATGGAGATCTGCCACGTATTTTCGAGAGATTTTATCGTGCAGATAAAAGCCGCTCCCGTGAACAAGGAGGTACAGGACTTGGTTTAGCTATTGTGAAGCATATTATCGAGGCACATAAACAAACCATTAATGTAACAAGTACTTATGGAAAAGGAACCAGCTTTACCGTAACATTGGATAAAGCTTAGTATAAAAACCTCTGTAATTATTAACAAAATATTTACATAATGTTAATGGTGTATATACATTAAAAATAATCATTTGCGTACCTTCACCACAGAAAATTATCTTCATAATTCGTTAACACACAGGAAAAAATTGAATTGTGAAGCAAACAATTCAAACGCTTTAAAAGATGATAGAAGCAAACAATTTTAAAATTTTATTAGTAGATGACGAGCCAGACATTATTGAGTTCGTTGGGTACAATCTGAAAAAGGAAGGATTTCAGGTTTTAACATCAAGTAATGGTATTGAAGCAATTGCTATTGCAAAAAAAGAACTTCCTCATTTAATAGTTTTAGATGTTATGATGCCAGAAATGGATGGTATTGAAACATGCGAGGAAATTAAAAGAATACCAGAGTTAAAAAATACAATTGTAGCCTTTTTAACTGCCAGAGGTGAAGATTATTCACAAATTGCAGGTTTTGATGCAGGTGCTGACGATTACATTTCGAAACCCATTAAACCTAAAGTACTTATATCAAGAGTAAAAGCTCTATTAAAAAGATATAAATCTGATAATGGTTCTTCCTCTGAAAAGAAATCAAGTATTGTTAATATTGGAGACCTAACAATTGACAGAGAAAAATATGTAATAATAAATAAAGGTTCTGAGCTTATTTTACCTAAAAAAGAATTTGAACTTTTAATGTTACTGGCATCTAAGCCTGATAAAGTATTTACTCGTGATGAAATTTATAATGCAGTTTGGGGAGATAGCATTATTGTAGGAGACAGAACCATTGATGTACACATTAGAAAAGTGCGCGAAAAAATTGGTTCAAACCATATTAAAACAATCAAAGGAGTAGGATATAAATTCGTAGAATAGAATATTATGCAACTAATATATTTTAAAGCTGTCACGCAAATAATTGTTTGACAGCTTTTTTTATTATTATCAATATTTGTCCATTCATCAATAAATTCTCTTATATTAAATTATTATTTTTATTTTTGATCAGACAATTTCGAAAAAATCATGATAAAGAGAATTTTACCTATACTACTTATCTCTCTGATTGCTTTTTCTTGTGGAAAGAAAAAAGCAACAGAAGTAAAACAAGTTAAAAGAGAAGTTGTAAAACCTCCTGTTGAAAAAAAGGATACAATTACTCCCCCACCACCGCAACCAGAGCCAGTGGTAGTTCCTCCACCTGAAAATAAGTACTTCTTAATTGCAGGTAGCTTTTCCAGTATGGAAAATGCAGAGACTTTTAAAAAGGAATTAATCCAACAAGGATATGATTCAGAAGTCATCATCAGAAAAAGAGGAAAAAACAAAGATTTTTATAAAGTTTCGTACAAAGGATTTTCTGATAAAGATGAAGCCTTTAACGAATTAGCAATGGAAAGAAAGCAACCCAATAACCAGGATGTTTGGTTATTGATTAAATAAAACAAAACAGAATCCAATAGTTATCATTACTAAGAATAACTATTGGATTTTTTTTAGTCCAATAACTGATTCATTTTAGGAACCCACTGATCAGGATATTCCACCAACCATGATTCTATCCCTACTTTTCTGGCAGCCTCAACATTGGCTAACGAATCATCCAGGTAAAGCGTTTCTTCTGCTTTAATATTCGCATCTTCAAGTACCCTTTTAAAAATAGCATCGCTGGGTTTACTCATTCCCATCTCGTGACTGTAGTATATTTTATCAAACAGTTTATCCAATGATCCTACAATAGGTACACGATTTGAACAAGATTCAATATGTAAACTATTGGTGTTACTTAATAAATAAACCTGATGTGTTTGACGCAATTTTATAATTGTTGATATTCTTTCGTCTTTATAATCTCCAAGCAACGAATTCCAGGCGTCAATGACTTCTTCTTTAGTTACACCTTGCTTCATTTTTTGAAGTAATTCTGACGTAAATTCATGTGAACTTACTCTTCCTTCTTCAAAATCTTTAAAAATTGGTGTTTGATGATATTTTTTTAAAAAATTTTCGTCTATATAAAAACCCAACTCTTTAAAACGTTGAAAGGTGATTTTCAAATCGATATCGACAACAACATTCCCCAAATCAAAGATTACACTCTTCTTCTCATTCAAATTTGTCATATTTTTTTTGATTTGTTGTTTGATAAATTGATATAACTTATTATTTTTGCATCCGCAATATACAAAAGGATTTTTGTATTACAATGCAGGGCCTATAGCTCAGTTGGTTAGAGCACCTGACTCATAATCAGGGGGTCGTAGGATCATGCCCTACTGGGCCCACAACACGAAGCCACTTTCAGTCAATCTGTTAGTGGCTTTTTTGTTTAATCCTAACCTCTAATATGAAAGCTACTTGTTATATTCTTTACAGTCCGATCTTAGACAAATTTTACATTGGTGCTACTCAGGACGATGTCAATTTAAGAATTTTAAAACACAACAATAAAAATTATGGCTCCCATAGATATACGGCAATGACTAACGATTGGGAATTATTCCTTTCCTTAGATGTAAAAACTTATGATCATGCCATCAAAATGGAACGTAAGATTAAGGCCATGAAAAGTAAAACCTACATTAAAAATCTTAAAAAATATCAGGAAATGAGAGATAAACTAATTATCAATACGAATTCCTGACTCTTCCGATAGCTATCGGAACAGGGGGTCGTAGGATCATGCCCTACTGGGCCCACAACACGAAGCCACTTTCAGTCAAGCTGTTAGTGGCTTTTTTCTTTCTTATACTTTTGCAATACCTGTATTTCTATACATTAGAATTAAAAAAAGATGATCTAAATTCCAAGATCTTTGGCTCAACAATGAGACTTATACTAGAAAAGACTGAACTTCCTGTGACCTACAGTTACTACTTAATGAACTATAATTAATAGTTATTAAAATTGATTTAGACGTATATTACATATTAAAAGATTTTATTATGCGTAATTCTAGTTTAAACATAGAGTCTTCGAAAATTGAAGAATTAAAAACTCAGTTAAGAGGTGATCTTGTAACAAGAGATGATCATAAATATGAAACATCTCGACAAGTTTACAATGCTATGATCGATAAACAACCGCTAATGATTGCTTATTGCGTTGATATAACTGATGTGCAAACTTCCGTAAATTTTGCAAGAGAAAATAATTTATTACTTGCAATCAGAGGTGGAGGCCATAACGGAGGTGGTTTAGGAATTTGTGATGATGGATTGGTTATTGATTTATCAAGCATTAAAAATGTAAGGGTAAACACTAGTGATAATACCGTTCGTGTAGGAGGAGGTAATTTGTGGGGAGAAGTTGACCATGTAACACATTCTTATGGTTTAGCAGTTCCTGCAGGAATAATTTCAACAACAGGAGTTGGTGGTTTAACACTTGGCGGAGGAGTAGGCTATTTAAGTAGAAAGTTTGGATTAACTATAGACAACCTACTAGAAGCCGATATGGTGTTGGCTGATGGTACTTTGGTCACGGTTAATAAAGACCAAAATCAAGATCTATATTGGGCAATTAGAGGAGGTGGAGGAAATTTTGGTGTAGTAACTTCCTTCAAATTTCAAGCACATCCTTTAAAAAATGTAATCGGAGGACCTACTCTTTGGCCAATAGAGCAAACAGAAGAAATAATGGAGTGGTATGATAACTTTATCCATAATGTTCCTGAAGACTTGAATGGATTTATTGCTACCTTAATCATTCCTGGTGATCCATTCCCTCCAGCTTTACATGGAAAACAATTTTGTGGAATTATTTGGTGCTACACTGGTAACAAAAATGATTTTGATAATTTGTTTCAAGAGGTCAGAGACAAAAATCCAATTTTTGAGTTTGTAGGAGAAATGCCTTATCCATCAATTCAAACACAATTTGACGGGCTTTTACCTCCCGGATTACAATTCTATTGGAGAGGAGATTATTTTAACGATTTAGTTCCGGAAATTAGAGCTGCTCATAAAAAATTTGGATCAAAAATTCCAACTCCTCTATCGCAAATGCATATGTATCCTCTTAGTGGCGCTGCAAGCAAACCAAGCAATACAGATACTCCGTGGGCTTACAGAGGATCTAAATACGCAGGAGTAATTGTTGGAATTGATCCTGACCCTAAAAACGCTGAAAGTATTACAGAATGGTGCAAATCTTATTATGATGCGCTACACCCATATTCAGCAGGAGGTTCATATTCTAATTTTATGATGGAAGAAGGTCAGGAAAGAGTGCAGGCATGTTACCAACATAATTATGCCAGATTAGTAGACATTAAGAAAAAATATGATCCGGATAACCTTTTCAGAGTTAATCAAAACATTAGAGCAAAATAATATTTGTTATTACCGAAACAGACCAGTATATAATTTGATGTAATTTTATATCTGGTCTGTATTATATAATATATTTAAGACTGTTATATCAACAGATTCAACATTAATAATATACTTAGTTAATAGTAATAAAGCAGATTAAAGCTCCATTTATTCTACCATTTACCTAATGTAAGTAATATAGATATCACCATTCAGAATTTGTTGTCTTTCCAATAAAAGCTTTACTGATTTTTTTGCACTTCAAGACATAAATATCTTTATAAATAGCAACCTGTTACATACCTTCTTCGCACCTTGTGCGTAACAGATTCTCAACACATTCACTTATCCTTCACTACTGCTTCACTGTTTTGTATGTATAATGTGTACAATACATGAACTATTTAATAAGAAAATAATAAGGAGTGTAAAACCTGTTACGACGCAGATACGAAGCAATCATGGAGAAGGTGAATACCAACTTAAGCTATTAATCAATAATGAAACGTCATAATAGCATAAAAACCAATCTCAAAATGCCATAATGACACTTATATATCTATACACATACATTAGCATTGAACAACAAATTCCACGCAATTAATCAGTAACAGCCTCAATTTATGACACATACAAAGCAATCAAATCAAAAATCAAAAAAACTGGTATATCATTTGGAATTACGTTCCTTAAGTAAGAAATTATATATACAAACAGGTTTCAAGCCATTAAAATATCAATATCATGCTAGGAAATTTCAACAACATAATAAATTCGAATCAACCAGTATTGGTTGATTTCTTTGCAGAATGGTGTGGTCCATGTAAAGTACAAGCTCCAATTCTTAAAGAAGTGGCTCAGGAGTTTAGCGGAAAAGCAAAAATAATTAAAGTCGATGTGGATAAGAACCCGGAGATTGCAAGTCGTTTTCAAATTCGGGGAGTTCCAACATTAGCTATTTTTAAAAATGGACAAACAGTATGGAAACAATCAGGCGTAATGGATAAAATGAACCTGACTCAAATACTAAATCAACATATATAAACTTAAAATATCTATTTAAGACAACTTATAACAAACTATTAAATAATAATAGTATTAGAAACTCTTCAAAAGTAACATATCATGACTGACAATAGAATCCAAAATTCAGGGCTTGTTCTGGTTAGTGAGATATACCCTGATAATTTAATAGTTTTACCACTTGACAACCGTCCGGTTTTTCCGGGCTTAGCCTTGCCTTTTAGCTTTAGCTCAAAAGCATTGGTTAAAAGGATTAACCATGCCATAGAAAATGAAAATGGATTTATCGGTGTTTCATATATCAAAGAACCAGATCAGGAAACCTTTCTGGATTCGGAACTTTGTAAGACAGGAACCCTTTTAAAGATTCTGAAGGTTATAAATAAAACAGACGACTCAATTAATGTTTTCGCTCAAGCTGTAACCCGATTTCATTACATAAAGGAGGTTACTAAAGGTGATATAAAACACTGGCAGGTAAAATACGAATACGAAGAAAAGCAAGAAGTAACTGATGAACTTAAGGCTTTTACTATGGCCATTATTAATTCTGTTAAAGAATTAATTAAGATAAACCCGATGTTTCAGGAGCAAATGCGTTTGGCTTTAAACCAGGTTGGTCTTGAAAAACCGGGATTACTGATGGATATGGTAGCTTCATTCTTATCATCTGAAGGAAAAAAATTACAGGAGATACTTGAAGCTGTTAATTTGTTTGATCGTAGCGAAAAATTACTGATACTTTTAAAAGAAGAATTAGAATTAAGTAAACTTCAACAGGATATACAAAAACAAATTGAAGACAAAATTTCCCAAAATCAGAGAGAGTTCTTTTTAAAGGAACAGCTTAAGGTTATAAAAAAAGAACTGGGATTAGAAAAGGATGATAAGACATCAGAAATTGAAGCTATTGAAAACAAAATAAAATCACTGGAATTATCATCAGAGGCTTCAAAAGTTATTCAGGAGGAATTAGATAAACTTAAAACACTGGAAACAGGCTCAGCAGAATTTAATGTAACCAGAACATATTTAAACTGGCTTACAGACCTTCCATGGGGCAAATATTCAGATGACAACATGGATATTAAAACCGCCAGAAAAATATTAGATGAACAACACTATGGCCTAAATGATGTAAAACAGCGCATTCTTGAATTCATCAGTACAATTGTAAAGAGAGGAAAAGTTTCCGGATCCATTATCTGTTTAGTAGGCCCTCCCGGAGTTGGCAAAACATCCATCGGAAAGTCTATTGCTGACGCCATGGGAAGAGAATTTTATAGATTCTCAGTTGGAGGTATGCGTGACGAAGCTGAAATTAAGGGGCATCGAAGAACATACATTGGAGCCATGCCTGGTAAACTGATTCAAAGTTTAAAACGAACTGGTGTTGCAAATCCAGTGATTATGCTTGATGAAATAGATAAAATTGGTGCCAGCTATCAGGGAGATCCTGCAGCTGCATTACTTGAAGTATTGGATCCTGAACAAAATTCAGAGTTTTTAGATCATTACATGGATGTACGTTTTGATCTTTCAAACATACTTTTTGTTACAACTGCAAATCAACTTGACACCATTCCTCGTCCATTATTGGATCGTATGGAAATCATTAAGCTTTCAGGATATATCCTGGAAGAAAAAGTTGAGATTGCCAAACGCTATTTAATACCTAAACAAAGAAAAGAACATGGATTAAAAGCAAGTGAAATTAGCATTACAGATAGTGCGCTTAAGAAAATTATTGATGGGTATGCAAGAGAAGCCGGTATCAGAGGGTTAGAGAATCACATCAAGAAGATAATGCGAAAAGCCACCTTATTTCAAGCAGAAGAAGGTGAAGGCAAACTAACTGTAACACCTAAAAACCTTACTGAATACCTGGGACAACCCATCTTTACGACAGAAGAATTGTATAAAAAATCAATTCCTGGTGTTACCTTAGGTCTGGCATGGACAGCAATGGGTGGAGCAACGTTATATATTGAAGCAACTGCTCTAGCATCGAGATCAGGAGGTTTAAAGCAAACAGGGCAGCTGGGAAGTGTAATGCAGGAATCATCAGAAATAGCCTACTCTTACATTCGTTCTATTTTATCAAAGGATAAAAAGTATAAAGACTATTTTAATGAGCAATTAATACACTTACATGTACCAGCAGGAGCAACTCCTTAAGATGGTCCATCGGCAGGCATCACAATGGCTTTGGCCTTATATTCATTAATCACTGGTAAAGCCATAAAAAAGGGATTAGCCATGACGGGTGAGTTAACATTAACTGGCAAAGTATTACCAATTGGTGGAGTAAGAGAAAAAACAATTGCAGCAAGAAGAGTGAAAGTTCATGAATTAATCTTTCCAGCGGATAACAAAAAGGACTTTGATGAATTACCGGATTATATTAAGGAAGGTGTAACTGCCCATTTTGTCGACTATTTTGATGATGTATTAAAAATTGCTTTTCAAAAATAAATTAGATTTTAGACTATTAGATAATAGACGATATACTTAACCACACAGAATGGTATATATCAAATAATTACAAGAGTTTTACTATCATAAAAAACAAAGCCCGGAATCTAAAAAATTAGATTCTGGGCTTTCCGTGTTAAATTTAAACCTAGTTTGCTCTATGAACTAATTCACCCATGTTTAATGGAGCATTATCGCCAATTCTAATATCACAATCCCTAACCTGAACATCCGTAGCATTATCAATATAAAAAGCGGATGTTTTAGCTTCTACCAAGCCAACGCCTTCGCATGGTCTTCGGTCATATATTCCTCCTTCATAATCAGTCACTCTGTTTAATACCACAGAAACCCCATCGAATAATATATGATTGATTTTATCTTTTGATTCAGCACTAACATAAACTCCATTTTCCGAACGACATTGAATATTCCTGAATACAATATCGTTCACCTGGCCTACAAAGCCTTCGGTTGCACCTTTTGGGAATCGCCAACTGGCATCTTTATGATTAATATTGGCTCTGCGATAAGCTGTTACATAAATAGGCTCTGATTTTCCCCACCATACATCGCTAAAGAATTTACTTTCAACAATAATATTTGTAAAAAGCACATTCTGAACTACACCTTCATCTCTGTTCTGAATACCAATTCCCCTGTTGCTTGCTAAAATAGTACAATTACTAACTGTTACATTTTGAATGGTATCCATATTTTCTGACCCGATTTTTAAAGCACATGATCGTGAACTCATCAAACAATTGGTAACCACAATGTTTTCACAGTTGCCATACTCTTCAAACTCTCTTCTGTTTTTCAAACAAATACTATCATCACCACTTTGAATATGACAATCGCTAATTCTGATGTTTTTGCTATGATCAAGGTCAATTCCGTCACTATTTCTGATCTTTAAGCTGTTATCAATGGTTATTCCTGTAATTACACCATCATTACAACCGATTAAGTGAACTGTCCAATACGCAGAATGTCTGAAAGTAACATTCTCAATTCTTAAGTTATGCACATTTACCAACGTTAAAACATGCGGGCGAGGATCTTTAACATTAAAAGGCAATAACTCATACGAATCTTCTAATTCTTCACCCATGAATTTAATTCCGTTTCCATCAATTACACCCAATCCGGTAATTGAAACATCATGAAGATCTTTACCACCGATCCAAATGGTTCCTTCACCCGGATTTTCTCTAAAAGCACTTTGTTTATAAACAGCAGTGTCAGGATTCGCTAACAATGTTGCTCCCCCTTCTACATTTAATTCCATTTTAGAAACTAAATCAAACGGTCCGGTTACAAACACTCCCTCATTAGGAACAATTACCTTACCTCCTCCCGCTTGAGCACAGGCTTCAATTGCCTTTTTAATTGCAGGTGCATTATCTGTAACTCCATCAGCAACAGCACCAAAATCAACAATATTAAATACCTTATCTGTATTTTTATTAACCTGACAGCTCATCAACCACAAAACAGTGAGTGACAACAAAACTACTTTTAGATTTTTCATTCGATTTCTATTTAATTATTTTCTTCTTTCAAGCTACCTTTTTCATCATACTTTAGAACTAATATCTAATATTAAAAAGTCCTTTTCCCTTCCTACCTTCAATCTTTTACCTTTTACTTTATAACAAATTACTAGGCGGAAAACCAAACTGCTTTTTAAAACAGCGACTGAAATAATATGGATCGTTGAAACCTACCATATCTGATACTTCAGACACATTATTCCTTTTAGATTTAAGTAATTGAACAGCCTTTTTTAACCTTATTGTTCTGACGAATTCATTAGGAGATAGATCAGTTAATTCTTTAACCCTACGATAAAGTGTCGATGAACTTATTCCCAACTCTGAACACAGAAAATTTCCGGCTAAATTGGTATCACTTATATTCTCTTCAATAATCTGAGTTAGTTTATTCATAAACTCTTCATCAATAGGCGAGTGAGTCAATACATCAACATTACTCTCCACATCGCCGGAGAACTTTTCTTTAAGGTCAATTCTGGCTTTTATAATATTTTCAATTCTTGTTTTCAGCAAAGAAGGATCAAAAGGCTTGGTTAGGTATCCATCAGCTCCCAGTTTATAACCCTTAATTTGATTTTCGCTATCAGACAGGGCAGTTAATAATACAACTGGTATGTGACTAATTCTCTCATCATTTTTCAAAGTCTTGCAAAATTCAAAACCATCCATTACCGGCATCATTACATCTGCAATACAAATAATTGGCTTTACCTGACGGCAAATCTGCAATCCCTCTTCACCATTCTCAGCCTTATAAACCTTATAGTAATCAGAAAGATAATCAGCAATATAATCTCTCAATTCCTGATTATCTTCAATAACCAATACCTTCTCCTTTAGATCGGTGGAGTTAGAAATCTTTTTAGCTTCGGTAATTACAGGAGTAATCGACTCAGACGGTTTTAATTCATAATCAAAGATCTCTTCATCATCATAAAATTCTTTATCAATAGGTATCTCAATTGTAAAAACACTTCCTTTTCCAGGAGTACTATAAAGCTTAATATCTGATTTATGTACCTTTACGAGTGAATTCACCAAGGACAAACCTATGCCACTGCCTGTATTTTCACCTTTTGGATCTTCGACCTGATAAAAACGCGTAAATATTTTCTTCTGACTTTCTTCCGGAATACCAATTCCATCATCACTTACTTCGATACTCAGTTTCCGTAATCCATTATCTCCGGAAATTGCACCAATAAATAAATCTACATTGCCATATTTATGTGTAAACTTTATTGCATTAGAAAGCAGGTTATATAAAATCTTATCGTATTTATCTGAATCAATCCATCCTATAATCTCATCACTCTCACAGATAAAATGATAGTTGATTTTCTTTTCCTTTACCAAGCCATCAAAAGAATGAAAGATATTTTGCGAATATAGCAGTATATCAGTTTTAGATACTTTAAGCTCAAGCTCTCCATTTTGAGCTTTCCTGAAGTCAAGAAGCTGATTTACCAGATTATACAAACGATTTGAGTTTTGTAGAATCAATCCTATACGACTCTTCTGATAATCATTATTTAAACCTTCTTCTGCCAACTGTTTTGCAGGACCAATAATTAAAGATATCGGTGTTCTAAGTTCATGCGAGATATTGGTAAAAAAGCGAAGTTTTTCATGATTTAATTTATCCTCTCTTTCGCGATGTACTTTCTCCATTACCAATTCTTGTTTCAACATCAGGCTTTTTTTCAGCTGACGATAAACAAGATATATAGTAATTCCTAAAAAGCTCAATATTAAAACAATAGCTTTATATGTCAACCAAAAAGGAGGATTAATCTTGATTTTATAGGAAGAAACATCACTCCAATATCCACTGCTATTGGCCGCCCGAATTTTAAAAGTATAATCTTTAGGATATAGGTTAGTATACTGAATATTAGTAGAATTATTATCAACAGTAACCCATTCCTCATCAAATCCCTCTAACATATACTCATACTTATTTAATCGAACATTTGCATATGAAGGAGATGAAAAAGACAATGAAAAATTTCGGTTTACATATTCCAGATCCAGCTTATTTGAATAATTAATATCTTCATCTAAAACTACCTGTCCTTTAATTGTATCGCCAGGAAGAACCGTTTTATTCTGAACTTTAACCTCACTGATAAAAGGAGGATCAGCTTTTAAATTGTCCTTAAGGTCATTTATCGTGAAATAGATAATTTCATCTTTACCTGTAATATAAAAAACAGAATTATTAAACAGTAAAAAACCTTTATTACTAAAGATGTCTAGTCGGTTACCACTTCCTACATCATATGTATTTAAACTATTTTCAGCAGAATTAAATCTGCCAACCTGCCCATTATTAAAGTTAAACCATAAAATACCATCTTTATCCTTAACAATATCCGTAATCCAGTTTTCTCTGAGTTCTGGAGGGTTTTTAACCTGTATAAAATCATCAATGTCTGGAGAATAATAGTTCAACCCCATCCTTGTTGAAACCCATATTCGATCAGAATTATCAATACATACAGCCTTTGCACTATTATTTGTCAGGCCCTCAATTTCACCATCTTTTGAAGTGTACAATCTTGCTTCTTGAGTATCAGGAACATATGTTATCACACCGTTTTCAGTCGCAATCCATACTTTTCCAGTTTTAGATGATGTAATTTGATTGATTTCAATACTTGGATATATAGTTTGAAGTGCAGAATCGACTTTTAAGGTTTTAGGATTTAATATTACAGCCCCACTACCATGTGCCCCTATTATAATATTACCATTTGATAACTGATGAAATGCAAATACAGGAACCTGCTTGAAACCAACGTTTAAAACTTTTGATTTATTAGAGATATAATTATAGACCAAAATTTTACCGGACCACAATCCACAATAAAATATCTTACCATCCGGTGAATAAATACCGGATATATCTTTATGTACCCTATCAATTATTTTAAACTTATTACCATCCTTTAAAAACAGGCCACTATTATGAGTCGCAACAATCAATTTGTTATCATAAGTTTGCCCATAATCAGATATCCTTGGAATTTTACCATCTACAACCAATTCAAAAGTATTTATTGTTTTAAACTGATTTCGGAATGGATCATATTTATCTAAGCCATTATCTGTTCCAATCCAGAGTAATCCGGAGTTATCAAAATAAAGAGCTGAAACTGCATTATCCACGAGCGAGGTTTTCTCTGATCTCTTTGAATAATACCATTCAAATTTCCCTTTACTAATGTCTTCTAATCTATTACAAACAATAATACCTCCAATTGTACCTAACCAATATTTTCCATCCGGAGCCTTTGTAATGCAAACAAAATAAGGGCCTATTGTTTCTCTAAATGTAGAATCACTAATAGGCTGTAATTCAAATATATCGTCCTGTTTATTCCATTTAAAAAGGCCTTCTCTTGTTCCGATAAAAATATCAGATTTATCATCCTGAAAAATAAAGTATACATAAGGATTGATAATATTTAAATCAGGAACAGTTAATGTATAGGATTGAATATTGCTGATTTCACCCTTTTCATTCATCGATATTTTTGATATACCTCCTGTATCAAAACTTCCTACCCATATATGTCCGTTTATATCTTCAAATATGGATTTTATATAAACAAAACCATCCAGTTTTACTTTTGTAAATTCTTTTGTATTCTGATCATAAATACATAAACCGCAATCTTTGGTTCCAATCCACAAACGTTTATATTTATCAATATATATAGATCGGATTTCAGAGTCAGGAATAGATTTTGGATTGTTCTTATCATGAAGAAAGGTTGTAAATCTATGATATCTCAGATCATATCGAGTCAATCCACCACGGGTACCAATCCACATTATATCAGAATCCTCATCTATCACCAATGCAGTGATATCATCATTTTTAATTCGGTTTTTAAGTTTATTGCTGCTTAAATAAGGAGAGAATTTCTGGCCATCAAAGCTGTTTAATCCTTTAAAAGTACCTAACCAAAGTAATCCTTGCTTATCTTGAACAATATGACGAACAGAATTATGCGACAGACCGTTTTCTCTACTATAATGCTCCAGCTTAATATCTTCGCCATAAACATAAGTAGACAGTAATAATGTTAGTAATAAAATTATTCTTCTGTTCATCTTCATCTTTACCTGATTTTACTTTATATCTAACCTTAAAAGTATTGATTATAAAGTAAAGTCTGCTTGTTTAAGAGTAATTATCAATCTTCATATCTAAGCATATTTGCTTAATTTCAAATTTAGGTTTACCTATATTTTGATATAAATTCGCTTTTTATGCAGTATGTAACCTAACAACCAACATATTAACATAAACACTACAGCTGTAAGCAAAGATCCAAACGCACCCGGAGCAATATTCTGAAATATCTTTTCACTTACCCACTCAAACGAATCTAATCCATTACTAACCGGAATTAATCGAAGAATGACATAAAATAATTCTGAAAACAGATAAATAAACAGTGGATTTTTCCCAAATACATCAAAAAAAGCAACACCTGATTTTACTTTCTTTAATTCTATAAAATAAATGAGTACAGCCATAATAGAAAGATCAAGCCCTACCGTATAAAGAACAAAAGGGCTTGTCCATAACTTTTTACTAATAGGGAAGATCAAATCCCACCATAATGCAAGTGAAGTCAAGGCAAAACCAAACATTAAAAGCTTTGCAATACCTTCAAAGGATTTTCCTTTCTTCTGAATAAAGATCCCGGCTATATATCCAAAAACAACATTAACTATTGCCGGAAGTGTACTGAGTATTCCTTCCGGATCAAAAGGTATACTATCTTTTTTATAAATATGACCTAACCCTAAAATAGAAAGATCAAACTTAGAGGCTGCATTTGTTGCCATTTCAAGTTTTGCACCAGGCTCTCCAAACACATAAAGTATAGCCCAGTAACCCAATAGCAGAAGTACGGATATTATTAATGCTGCTTTTTCTGATAAATAATAAAAGATAACGGAAGCAAAGAAATAGCAAAGCGCAATCCTTTGAAGTACACCCATTATGCGGGTTTCTGATATAGGTTTAAGTACCACCCCTCCACTTTCACCAATCTTAAAAAAAGGAAACCAATACATTAAATATCCCAGCAGAAAGATTATAATGGTACGCTTTATAATCTTAATCCATACATCCTTAGCCGGAGCTTGTTTCATCTTTACCATAGAGAAACTCAATGAATTTCCTACCGCAAACAAAAACGATGGAAACACCAAATCGGCCAAAGTAAATCCAAACCACTGAGCATGTATCAAATACCCATATATGTTAGCTCCCGTTCCGGGAGTGTTCACTATAATCATCAATGCTATAGTCAGCCCCCTAAATACATCCAACGAAAGAAAGCGTTCTGCTTTTTTTGTAACAACTTCTGCCATACTAATAATTATAATTGATTTGAGGTTGAATACTAGTCAGTGGAATGATTTTATCTCTGTATTTCTTATACAATTCCACTGCTATATCAGTTGATTTTCCGACAGGATTCACCGGAAACTCATTGTTTGATACTACCCATTGCCATTCCCATTGCTTGATTTCCTCATCAAAAGCTTTTTGATCGAAGTGCCCCCAATCCGCACTAACCTGTTCAAAGAATTGTTCCCAACGAGGTTTATAAAAGTCATTGAACAATCCGCTCCATTGACGACAGCTATATTCGTGCAATCTGTTATTTGCATCACCCCACAGGGTAATTAAATCACGAGCATTTTGCTCATATAAATCTTTTTCTTCAACGGTAAAACCACATGCTCTAGCATCTGCTAACCATGGTCCCAACATAAAGTCTTTTTGAGTTGCCAATAAACGATCCATATCCTCAATTAATTCAATGAACTCTGAACTGTATTGCTCAAATTTCTCTTTGTCATTGTTATTATAAGCAACTGTAATATGCTGTTGTAAAGGAAGTGCATAATTAGCCAACACCTGACGGGTAACATCTACCAGGTCATACAAAAAGCCATCATATTGATCACAATTATCAATAGATTTTATGAATAAATCCCAGGCCGGTAATAAATCCTCAGGTGCATAATTCAACTTCGTACGAGCCCATCTGCGATAGCCTTCAAACGTTGGTCGCGATACAATTATTGATTCCGCTCCATCTCTTATGACCTTTCCATTATATACTGTTTGCACCAAAATATTCCAGGCATCCTCAAGATCTTTTGTTGTTGTTCCATACCTGTTATTAATATAGCTTTTTAACCAGGTATCAAGATTTATTGGTGTATCTCTCCAGGTATTATCCGTCATCAGTTCATATAAAACCGGATTCTGCTCAATTGCCTCCATGGTTAATCCAATACCTTTAAGTTGCCCAGAATTTGGATCATTTAGATCTTCTGCCGGATTGTTTGCAACATTCTCAATACGACCAAACATACTTATGTTTCCACCAAAATTATGTAGCATGTTCCAGATCCATTGCTTACCATAAAAAGCTTCTGTTCTTTTCCAAACAGGCTCTATCTCAGCAGCTAAATCCAATATGATCATTCTGTCATCAGGAACGGCATCCAGCAAGCCTTTAATCTGCGGTGCTTTCCAGAAGTCACGATGGCTATAAAACAACCACCCCTGCATCACCCAAATAGCTTCCGGATCCGCTGACTTCATTCCTTCAAATACTTTTTTACTCAACTCTGATAAATATTCAGGATCATCCGTTGGAGGTTCATTCTCATTAAAAGTATCAGCAGAATACAAATGATCCGTTCCATAAACTTCAGACTGAATTTCAAGGAATTTCTTACCTAATTCGGCAAATAAAGGATCATCGGCATCTAAAATATAAGTATCCTCGAAATCGTTACCCCAATTGGTTTGTTTTAGTTTTGCATTAGGGAAGTACTTTTTAAAAGAGGCAGGAACATGGCCTGTAAATGCAGGCAAAACAGGTTTCATTCCTAATTCACGTTCACGCTGAAGTATTTTAATTTGCAGATCTTTATGACTGTCTTTCCAACTTTTAGGAAGAGGTCCACCCCAACCATCAAGGTTACCCATCCAGAACCATGAAAAATAAGCAGGACCACTAAAGAAAGGATCCAGATCCTCATCTGTAAAGCCATAAGAACGATACACCTGATCCCAGATATATTCTTCACCTGTAATAGCCAATGGCATATTGATTCCATGTAGTGCCATCCAGTCAATTTCTTTTTCCCAACGTTCCCAGTCCCACCAGCTCATGCTATAGTTAAACGTACAGTAATTCAAATAATAACGATATTCGTAAGGACTATTTTTATGAATTTTATTCTCGACTGCAGGAAGTACTTCTGGTAATTTTAAGTTGGTGCCATTCCATGTAATCTGACAATGACAATATTCTTTTAAATAATAATACAAAGCCGAAGCAATTGAAACTCCATTATTACCTCTCAATACAATATTATTCCCCTTTGATTCAATCTCAAAACAATCTATAGAATCACATGGTAAAGTTTCTATTTTAAACTGATCAGCATGCTCCGGAATAATGCGATGAAGCAAATCTCCTTCAGCAGTTTTCTCCACTGATTCATTCGATTTAGTATTGCAACCAACCACAACTATAAAGAATGCCAGTACTATAAGTTGATTTATTGTAATTCTCATTTTCATTATTTTTACCATACTATGAATAACAATTTGCTCTACACTCTCAGCTCAACATTAAGCTGCAAATCCATATTTCTTGTTGCCTTTTCCATTCTCCAATCACCTTACAAATCACTATCCGACAAAGAAGGTGGCAATAATTGCGTTCCCCATTGATCAGAAGGTTTTGATCCCATTTTTATTGTAAGTATTCCACCTTTAACAATATCACTATGTTCAATCCACGCTTTTAAATAGTCCACTCCATTTAACTGTACAGATTGGATATATTTATTTTGTTCTGAAAGATTCTTTGCTTCTATGGTAAAATCGTTGCCATTCTCCTGATGGATTGTTGTTTTCTTAAAGTAAGGAGCATTAATTAAATAATACGACTGACCTGCATTTGGATATAAGCCTATCATATGAAATGCTAACCAGGAAGACATCGCTCCGGAATCATCATTACCAGGTATACCACTTGCACTACTATTGTAATTTTTATCAATAATATCATGAATGCGTTGGTTACTTAAATCAGGGCGACCAATCCAATGATACAAATTCGGACTCAGAAAAGATGGTTCGTTAGCCACATTATACAATCCCTTATCAAACAAGGTGTTTAATCGCTTTTGAAAGGCCTCTTTACCTCCTGACAATTCAACTAATTTAGCTACATCATGAGGAACTGATAAAGAATACTCCCATGAACTGGCCTCGTAGAAGAAACCACACCACCAGCATACACAAATAGGCCAATCCTGCATAACAGGAGTGTAAGGCACATAGCTAATTTTCCCATATTTTGCATTACATTGAATACTATCAACCCAATTACCATAAGCATCTTTAGGCATGATAAAACCACGTGATCCATGATCTTCAATATCACGCCATAGATTTTGCCAATTATTTGCATGTTTAATGAATCGCCAATATTCACCTCTTCGTTTAATTGCTTTAGCAACAATAGCCAAACAATAGTCATTATAAGCATATTCCAGCGTCCGGTTTCCGGCTCTTACATAATCAGTTGAAACATAACCTAATCTATTATAATCCGTTAGTCCGCCACGACCTTCTTTTTCTTCATTACCTCCGGGAGGAACTGTGGCATCCTTTAACATAGCCTCCAGCGCCACTTTGTATTTTATACCTTCCAGTCCTTTTACAAAGGCATCAGCAATCACAACTTCACCATTTGATCCACCCTGTGTTCTACCGTTGAAATTACCACTTCTGGCATCCGGCATATAACCATCACGCTTATAGATTTCGAGCATGGCATTGACAATATCCACTTGTCGGGATGGATTTAATAATGTTATCAATGGACTAGAAGAACGATAGGTATCCCAAATGGCATAGAAATCATCGTAATACGAACCCGTATTCTCCCATAAAGGATTTTCACCTGTTCTATCTACAGGCATTAGCATTGTATGATACAATCCTGTATAGAGCATGGTTTTTAACTCAGCTCCGGCATCTTCATTTACTTCCAAGCGCTTAAAAATTGACTCCCATTTATCCTGAGTTTGATGAAGGGTTTGATTAAAATCCCAGTGATGTATTTCTGTATCAATATTTGCTCTTGCCTTTAATGAGCTTAGAAAAGAGATACCAATTTTCATTTGTATATCATCATTCGACCCATCAAAAGTCAATATTGCTCCTGTTTTATCCCCGGTATCAATTTGTATTTTTTGATTATTATATATTTTCTCTCCCTTCCAGGTTGAATAAGTACTGATAGGTTGATCAAACACTGCAGAAAAATAAACGGTATAAGCTCCTCCATTATTCCAACCTCCTCGTATTCGGCTAAAACCTCGGACTTCGTTATCGGATACAATTTCAATCTCGGAACCTACAAATTGTTGCGCTTCACGAGCATCAGGATTTGGTATTGCAGATTCACCAAGGAACTTACCCAAATCAATCTTTACAAAACGTTTGGAACTTTGTGGGTATGAAAAATGGTAAAAAGCAGCACGGTCAGAAGTAGTGATTTGTGTCTGGATATTCCACTTATCAAGCATTACGCTGTAATATCCAAGACTCACCTGCTCATCACTTCGTAATGAAGTTTGATCTTTTGAAGGCGTATCACTTTCAGAAGAGAAAGGCATTACCGAAATATTACCATACTTTGGGCCTCCTCCCGTTCCACTTACATGAACCTGACTGAAACCATAAATCTCCTTATCTGCATCAACTGAGTATCCGCTATTGGAAGCCACATCATTATCTGGTCCAGGTTTTACCATTCCATATGGTGCAGAAGGACCAATAAAAACATTACCCAATCCTTCCGATCCTATTAATGGATTAACGTATTTATGATTTTGAGAATGTAAGGATATTGGTACAATCAGAAAAACCGCCCAAAAGATACTGATATGTAAAAATCTCTTTGTCATATTATTACATGGATACTTTTAAGATAAAAACTCATTTTTCACCACAAAGACTCAATGTCACAAAGAATTTTCAAAAAAACATAAATTAAACTCTGTGACTTTGAGTCTTTGTGGTAAATATTAACCAAGCCGCAAATCAGTCCTCCCCTTTTGGGGGAGTTAGAGGGGGCTTACCACTCCTCTTGGTATAACTTTTTCAATATTATGATTGGCATCAAACTTAAGACTATCAATACACAATTGACGTAATACATATTCTTCGCCTTGTGGGAATATGCGGTGATATAAAAGATAGTCCTGACCATTTTCTTGAAATACGGTATGATGTCCGGGACCAACAGTAGTACTATCGGCTGTAGTGGTTAAAATTGGACTATTTACACCTTCAACGAAAGGTCCCATGGGAGAATCACCTACGGCATAACCAATCTTATAAGTATCATCGATGGCTTTTCCGTCAGAAAACATTAAATAATACTTCCCAAAACGTTTAATCATATGCGGAGCTTCAAAGTAATGAGGTGGTGTTACATCAACAGGAACTCCATCAAAAGTAACCATATCCGGCTTTAATTTAACAGCCATACATATGCCATTTACCCAATGAAAACCCGAGCCCCAATAAAGATAGGCCTGACCATCATCATCAATAAAGCAATCTGCATCGATATTATGTACTTCAGAAAAATCTTCTTTAGCAACTAATGGAGTATTATCGCTCTTTGCATTCTTCCATGGACCAAGAGGACTTTCACCCTCACCAACCCAAACTTCACTACCTACTGAAACATACATATAATACTTACCGTTTGGAGCTTTTCGAACAGCCGGAGCCCAAACCATGGAATTATTAGAGGTTGGACTGGTACACTCATTCTTTGTTGGCCAATTTATATGATGACGAGTAAAGTCAATAAAGTTTGTTGTAGAAAACACCGCCAATTCATCACCACCCCAAGGATCAATTGTAGCGTAGATATAAAAGGTATCTACATCTTTAACAATGCACGGATCGGCAAAATAACCATCCATTATTGGATTAGTAATCAATTTAGTCTGATCTGATGCTGCAGTATCCTTTTTTTTAGGCGACTTACATGCTACCACCAACATCACTAACATTATAAATTTAAAACTTTGCTTCATTATTCCAATATTACAGTTATCCATAGTTCTTTGCTGATTGTTAAGTGTGGTTTCTCTCGATAGCTACCGCATGATTTCATCGTGTGGTTCCTTGTTAATTAAAAGACCACGCGTGAGGACACGCACAATAGCGCTTGTTAGCATTTGGAGATCACCATATCCCTGCTCCCTTTATCCTTATTTACTTTTTCCCCAATTTTCATTTGGTTGATCAGCCATATCTAATACAAGTGTTCCTCCCTTAACCAATTCATTTTGAGAAATACTCCAGTTGCCAAGCTCTTTACCATTCCAACTGGCTGACTGAATATATAAATTTCTGGCTGAATTATTTCGTACATCTATTGTTAATTCCTCACCCGGATAATAATCCTGATTAAGCTTAATATTGATTTTATTAAAAATCGGACTTCCTAACTCTAATTGAGGTTCCATTGAGCATCCTCCTTTCATTGAAAACATTCCCATTTTCATCAATACAGATAAGGAGCCCATCAAACCCTGATCCTCATCTCCATTATAGCCTTTTTGAGTACTTATACCTTCATAAACATCTTCTACAACTTTACGCGACCAGTATTGTGTTAACCAGGGTTTGTTTAAATAATTGAAAATAAATGCAGTTTGTATTGATGGTTGATTTCCATAATTAATTGGAATTCTGCTGTATTCAGGATGTGTTTCACGATCATGAGACGTTCCTGCAGTAAAGCCAAGTTTTTCTGCGCCTATAAAAGCCTGATTAAGTTTATTTGCTGTTGAATCATTTCCTCCCATTAATTTGCTTAAACCTTTTAAATCATGAGGAACAAACCAGGTATTTTGAGCTCCGTTTGCTTCAATAAAACCATTTTCAATTAAGTAAGGATCAAAATCCTCTTTCCAAATCCCTTCCTTATTTTTTGGTCTCATCCAGCCACTAACTGAATCAAATACATGTTTATAGTTTTCACTACGTTTTAGGAAATAATCTGCATCTGCATCATGACCAAGCTTTTTGGCCAATTGAGCCAATGCCCAATCCTGATATGCATACTCCAAAGTCTGGCTCACTCCATCCTGATGCGAACCATAAATAATATCAGACAAGGGATAAGGTACATATCCATTTTCGATATAGTAAGATAAACCACCTCCGATGCTGGTATCATGCTCGTAACCTATCTTTTCCATAATACCGCCCGGCATCTGATTTTTCTTTAGAGCCTGATATATATCTTCCAAATCATCTTTAACAATTCCTTTTTGAATAGCACTAATAATAAACGGATTAGAAGAAGCGCCAGTCATTACATAAGTATAGTTACCTCCAGAAGGACCTCTTGGTATCAGTCCTCCATCTTTATAATACTGCATTAACGAATGCACAAACTCATCCATAATATCAGGATAAACCAATCCCCAAAGTGTATTGATAGTCCACTGAGCACCCCAAAAAGAATCTGAATTATAATGATTAAATAAAGGTTTGCCTTTGTCATCAACAGAAAGCTGTCCTATTCTAAACTCATCTCCGGTATTATCAGGATAAGCTCCGTTGACATCACTTATTATTCTGCGACCTTGTAACGCATGCCACAAGTCGGTATAAAATCTTTGTTGCTGTTCTATAGTTCCACCTTCAACTGCTATTCTGGATAACAGATCATTCCATTCTTTTTCAGAAGCTTTAACCACCTGATCAAAATTCCAACCAGGCAATTCTTCTTTCATATTAATCTTAGCATTTTCAACAGAGGTATATGATATAGCTAATTTTACCATTAATGGTTTAGCATTATTATTTTCAAAGTAAACGATATAGTTACCAGAGGTTGGGTCTTTCTCCAACTCTTTAACCGGCACATTAAATTTTGCTGCAAAATATACAGTACAAGGTTTAGGTCTGCGAAATGTTGGTTGATTGGTTACCTGACCAGTAATAAGATCAGATTTATCTGATAGTTGAACATCTCCATTATTCATGAAGCTTGGACCTTGTTGTCCGTTTAAATTAAAAAGTAAGGCAATATTTTCGCCATAAGTATAGCGATGAAAACCCACTCGTTTGGTTGAGGTTAGTTCGGCATTAATTTGATATCTGTTTAATAATAACTGATGATATCCTGGGAATATCTTTTCATTTTGATGATTAAAACTTGAATAATAATCCTGAAACAAATTGTTTTTGTCAAGCAAATCAGGATCTACCGGCATAACAGAAGGACCTGATAACTGCCAGGCATGAACATGACTAAATCCTTTAACCGTATCTGTATTGTATCTGTATCCACTTCCCCATGCTCCATTAACTTCTGTATCCGGACTTAAATTAACCATTCCAAAAGGGCGGGAAGCTGATGTAAAGAAAAACCATCTTGAATTAGCAGCATCCAAAGTAGGAATCACCATTTTGGTATATGACATAGGCATTTTGTCGGCTTCTTTACAACCAGTTATCAAACACAACGAGCCGACTACAAATAAATACAATAGTTTCTTAATAGATTTAATGTTCATCCTTTAAATATATTTTGATGAATATTTTGTGAGCTGGCATTTTCATGCCTTTAGAAAAAAAGAGATAACCCTTAAGTAGTTAAGCCCAAGGGCTATCTCCAAAAAAATGTAATTAAATATTAATTATAATCCGGGTTCTGAACAATGCTACCATGGCTATTGTCAATTTCGGTTTGTGGAATTGGCCTTAGTAAATGTTTTGTTGTTAATGCATTATTCAATGCAGCGTGAGGATTATGAGCCAATGTACGCTCAATCAACTTACCTGTCCTTTTCAAGTCCATCCATCTGTTAACTTCTCCTGTTAACTCACGAGCTCTTTCATCAAGAATAAAGTCTATTGTTACATCACCTTCAGCAACAGCAGTTGTTAATCCTGCTCTTGAACGTAATTCAGTTAGTTTCTGTGCTGCTTTTGTTGCATTAGAAGAACCTAAATATGCTTCTGCTGCAATTAAATAAGCCTCACCACTACGCATTACAGTCATATCTCTTTCACCCTGAGACTCCTGGTCAGGCTGAGTAAAAGTAACATCAGGATCATCAAATTTTCTGAACATTGGATAGTGAACAGTTGTAACACCATCACTTGTTAAATATTCATCAGGATTAATTACTGCATAAGGAACAGCTGCTTTTTCTTCCTCTGTCCATGCTACTTTAGGGAAATATATTGCGATATCTCCTGTTAAAATAGTTCCATCTTCAGAATCTTCAGTTGCCAAAAGTGTTCTTGAGAATGTAGCATCTGCACGCTCATCATCATCTTCGAATAAAGAATAGTAGAATGGAGTAGGCATTGGTCCAAGGCCCTTTACACTTCTAGTTAATCCAGGATAATCAAAGAATCTGAATTTATACATCATATGTTTTGAATTTCCCCAGCCACGACTTGTTGAGCTACTTCCAAATAAGTATGCAAAGAATACTTCTGAGTTTCTCTGATTATCGATATCTACAAGATCAGCAAACGAAGACACTAATGCATGGTTAGAAATTACTGTCTCTGCGTAAGAAGCCGCTTGTGTAAAATCAGTGCTTACTGCAAACGATTTATATGCTCTGGTTAATAATACTTTTGAAAGAAGGTGTCTTACAGCATCTTTTGTTACACGACCATAATCATCCGTACTTTCCGGCACTGAACTTAATGCATCCTGAAGATCTGCAACAATTTGAGTGTAAACAGCTTCTTCTGTATCGCGAGCGTAATCAGTAGTTGCAGTTGTCACGTGACTTAATACCAAAGGAACTCCACCAAAATTCTCAACCAAATTAAAGTATGACATAGCCCTAAAGAATTTAGCTTCACCAATACCTGTTTCTTTTGTATCCTCATCAAGTCCCTGAATTTGGTCTGCATTACTCATTACCACGTTAGCTGCAGCAATAATTGCATATTGATTTGACCAGTATACGCTAACATTCCAGTTATCTGAATTAAAGTTCACATAATCATTGATATCACTTGTTCCTGAAACAGCAGCACCTCTGGTTACAATATCAGTTCCCAAATCTTCCAATGAATAATACATATCAGAAGTATAATGAGTCGTATATTCTCTTGAGATTTCGTAAACGTATGCCACCAACTGATCAAATGTTTCCGGATCACTTTGGGCTGTTTCTATTGTCAAAGAAGTATTATTTTCTTCTTCAAGGTAACTCTCACATCCGCTAACAAACATACCAGCAGCAAGTAGTACACCTAATATTTTTTTATTTATAATATTTTTCTTCATGTGTCTGTATTTTTTAATTGCTACAATTGATTGTTAAAAGTTTAAGCTAACACCTGCCATATAGGTACGTGACATAAATGCTGCACCCCAAGTATTTCTACCTGCACTTTCTGGATCCCAACCATCATATGAAGTGAAAATGAATGGATTTTGTACTGTAGCATAAATTCTTAAACCATCAATCTTGTATCTATCCAAAATACCTTTGGGTACTTTATATCCTAATGTTACATAACCAACCTTTGTAAAAGAGATATCTTTGTATTTGATAACATTTTGATAAGATCCACCGTTACCTGGTTGATACCAGCTGTTGATTTGATTTGTTGGTGTCCAGTAATTAACATCGTAACAGTTAAACATTCTTGAAGGATCTCCATCCCATGGGAAAGAAGCTGCATCATGGAAATTACTTCTGATTTTATTTCCATAACTCATTACAAGATTGAAAGAGAAATCCCAGTTTTTATAGTTCATGTTATTAGTAATACCTCCAGTCCATTTTGGAGTTACCTGACCAATTACTTTTCTATCAGCATCAGGAGAAATCGAACCGTCACCATCTAAATCTTTAACTCTTACCTGACCAGGAGTTTGACCATATTTGGCAGCCTCAGTTGCCTCATCTAACTGCCAGATTCCATCAAATACATAGTCATAAATAGAACCAATTGATTCACCAACTTTATGAATAAGATTTGTACCTGATACATTAAATATTATTTCATCTAAACCACCATATAATTTATCAATCTTGTTTTTATTACTAGCAAAATTGAAGTTTGTAGTCCATTTGAAATCCCCACGATCTATATTCACAGTGTTAATTCCTATCTCAATACCTTTGTTTGTAGACTCTCCTACGTTATCATATGTACCGCTATATCCGGTAACAGAAGGAAGAGGAGTATAGAAAATAATACCTGTTGTTTTTCTGTTATATACATCAACAGATCCGAAAATTTTGTTTTCCAAGAATCCAAAATCAAAACCTAAGTTAGTTTCAGCTGTTCTTTCCCATGTTAGATCTTCATTTGCTAAACCAGTGATATAAGCAGTTGAAACAGCATTTCCACCAATATTTGTAGCACTACTACCCAATAATGATTGAGAAGCCAAAGGAGCTAAACCTCCACCTTGACCGTTATTTCCAGTCTCACCATAACTTAGTCTAAGTTTTGCATTACTAAAGATTGTTTGGTCTTGCATAAAGTTTTCCTGCATCATTTTCCATGCAAATGCAGCAGATGGGAAGAATGCCCATTTATTTTTCTCTGAAAGGATAGAAGATCCATCATAACGACCTGTAAATGTGAACAAATACTTATCTTTTAAGCTATAATTTAATCTTCCTGTATATGATTCAAGTGTTTGTTTTTCAAAATCACTTGAAACCTGATTGATACTTAAACCGGCAGAAAGATTGTAGAAAAGATAATCATCTGTTGTAAAGTTTCTTACCTGAGTATAATAACCCTCATCTCTTTCAAGGAATCTTGAAATTACAGCCGTAGCATCTATACTATGAACACCTGAAGTCCATTTATAGTTAAAGATGTTATCCCATGTATAAGAAAAATAATTGAAGTTATTAACCTGAGCTCTTCTGTTTGAAGCATTTCCACTTACACTTTTAGAATATAAACCACGATATTCTCCGTAACGTGTAAACTTAACATTTGGTGAGAATTTAGTAGTGAATGTAAAATCTTTGAATGGACTCATTTTGATAGCAAAATCACCAAGCCATTGTAAATACTTTGTTTCTTTAGTAATATTGTCTGCTTCGAATAATGGGTTAGTAATCTGTGTTTCTTTTGATAATGCATAATAACGTAATGAACCATCATCATTATATGGACGGCCAATTGGCTTTAATCTGTAAGCACTTCTGAATGCTTCCCAACTACCAGTATTCTGAATTCCAATAGTTGTATAGTTACTTACGCTAACATTAATCCATTTTGCTAAATCTGAAGATAAGCTACCTCTGATATTATATCTTGTAAAATCCTCTCCCTCAACGGTACCATTATCCTTAGTATATCCAACACCAGCAGAGTAAAGAGTTTTATCATTACCTCCAGACATATTAATGGTATGGTTTGTTTGGAAGCCTTGTTTTAAAATTAAATCTACCCAGTCAGTATCCACACCATCAGCAATATTTTGTAATTCTTCTGAGTCAAAATAATCAGACATTACAACATCACCAACACTGTAATCCAGATTTCCAGCAGCAAACTGATTACCTACAACAGCATCTTTTACAATTTGAACGTAACCATCAGCATTTAACATAGGTGGTAAATGATAGGCTTGTTTCATACCTACATAACCATTATATGTGATTTTTAAATCTCCTTTTTTACCACTTTTTGTTTCAATTAAGATTACACCATTACTACCTCTTGATCCGTAAACAGCAGTTGCTGATGCATCTTTAAGCACATCCATTCTTTCTATATCTGCAGGGTTGATAAACGAAATGTCATCAACAAAAATACCATCAACAATAAACAATGGATTTTGTCCTGGAGTGTATCCTCCATTATCTGCTGTTTGGTTTGAGTTAATTGTACTAGCTCCACGAATACGAATATTAAAACCTCCTGAACCCGGTTTATTATCTGTACGCTGAATTACAACACCGGCAGTTTGACCTGCAAGTGCAGAAACAGCATCAACCTTGTTAGCTTGTTCTAATTTATGTTTATCAATAGATGAAACAGATCCTGTTAAATCACTCTTTTTTACAGATCCATAACCTACTGCAACAACCTCATCAAGACCAATCATACTTGACTGTAACTTTACCTTAATTTTGGTTGTTTTTGAATCAATAGCAACCTCCTGTGTTTCGTAGCCAATAAAAGAGAATACCAAAGTTTTAGCGTCCGAAGGAACACTTAAATTAAAATTACCATCAATGTCAGTAATTGTACCATTTGTTGTTCCCTTAACAACAACTGAAACACCCGGCATTGTGTTTCCCTGGTCATCTAATACTTTACCGGACAAATCCAGATTCTGTCCCCAAGTATTAAATGAATAACCTAATATAAAGGCTATCATTACTAATTTTAAAGTGAATTGTTTCATAGAAATTTATTTAGATTTTAATCATTCTATGCGAATTTACATTTTGTAACACTTTTTAACCTAGATTATTTATTCAGACACCTAGACAAAATGATCAACAATCATAAATGCCACATTTTATGGATATTATGAATTGCATATACAAACTATTGAATGATTTGTACAGGTTTAAACATACGATTTCCCCGGATAGAGAAACATTATTTAACAATTAATTAAGATGTATAAGGTTAGTTTTAACAAATAATGATAAGAAGTAGGATTGTTATCCAGACTTAGCTAAAAATATTTAGCATCATCACAACAAATAAAAAAAGCTCAACCTATTTTGATTAACATCAACAATTGATTGAGCTTAAATTCTAAATCCTTTAATGAGATTTTCAGTTAACTGAAGATTCTTTTAAATCCAATAATATTCCTTTATGAAGATCAATACTAAAATCATCAGATGGTTCACTTTGGAGTAATTTGTTAAAGACCTTAATATAATTATGAAAATCTACAGCAATTGTATCTTTTTCTGAAATTACAGATTCGCTTTTATTTAATTCTAAACTAATGATTGTTTTATAATCATTGATTCTTTCACCACCTATTTCATCAATAGCAATCTGGTCCGCATTTAAAAGCTTATAAAAATCAACAAGCATATCAAAGCCGGTCCAATTATAACTTTGAGACTGAATAGAGTCACTATTGCCTGCAAAACGAAGTAAAGATTTACCATTCGACTTTAACATAAAATCTTTAAAGTCCTCTGGCCAATCTTTCTTCAAAAAACGTAAACGTACTAATTCATTTAAATGCCAATTGATTAAATCACCATAAGATTGCGAGTTTAAAATATCTTTATTCCATATTCCGGAAGTTCCTGATTTCTGCAGATAGGAATACTCTTTTTCATATAATGGAAATAATTCATCAAAACCAGGAACTGAATCCAGCTTAACTGTTTCAACATCCATTTCATCTGAGTTTTTTATTGTCAGAATTTTATATGCAGAAGGATAGCTCGCCAATGATGGAACCTGAATATTCACCAGAAATGATCCATCTTCATAGTTTCTAACTCCAGTATCATTCATATGCATATGACCTGCAAAATGAATTTTGATTCCTGCTTTGGCAAAAACGGCAGCTATTTCTTCATCGGGGACTCTGAATAATTGCATTTTATTCACCCCAAATAAAGATTTCATATCATCGGCAGCGCCATCGTAAAAATCAATCATTGGATAATGACTAAAGGCTATTAAAGTTTTATTTAAACGCTTCGATTCTTTCACAACCTTCTCCACCCATGTAATCATATGCTTTTTATATTTGATAATATTTGAGTATTCTCCACCACTTTTCAACTTAGCTTTAGTAAAAACATCATCATCAGAATCTGAGGGCAAAAACACATTCCCATCCAAAGCCAATAACCATATCCCATCAACTGGCTCAACTAAATAACTTACATCCGGTAAGGTTCTGTTCAAACTATCCACAACATAGGTTCGCTGATTAAACGCAGACTGCTTTTTTGCCTGAGAATAATTATACTCTTCATATTTATATTTAGAAAATGGTGACTCCCAGTATTTATATTCCTCCTGAGGATAAAATCCAAAGGCATCTAGCGATTTTACAACCTGTTCATAACCCATTTTCTTGATGTCGTTTGTAATAATTACTGGATTTTCGTCTGTTGACTTTGGCGAATACAGGCCTTCTTTACTCATTACAACCTGATTTTTTCCATCCTCTCCAAGAAAGTCAGTTTTACCAGCATCTTCAGTATAAGGAGCTACCGGATCATGATTACCTGTAATTGCTAAAAATTCAATTCCATAGGCTTTTTTGTATGCTGTTAAAATATTTTTTAAACCTCTGACATTGTATGGCTGTCCATCATCACTAAAGTCACCAGGAAAAACAACACACTTTATACCTCTTGCTGCAATATCATCTAATGCAGCTCTAAATGCAAAATAGTTTTCATTAAAAATCCGTGTAGAATGAAGCTGAGACTTCATGGTACGAATATTTACATATTTCTGATTTGAAGGATTAAGTATACCCTTGTAGTGGCAATCTTCAAACTCTCCATAAATATCATTCAAATGAACGTCTGCTAAAAAAGCGATCTGAGTATTTTGCGGATGAGACGGCGACTTACATCCTAAGCCAAATACAATCAGCACTAATACAAGAAATACATTACTTACTTTTTGATGCATAAATTACAATTTTACTTTATGAACATGAAGAATTACAATTGGTTTAAAAAACAAAGGTTGCTTTCACAACGAAAAACAACCTTTGATATTTATCTAAACTTAGTATAACATTTAAAATTTAGTAGATATTGAACATATGATTAACAGGATTCAATACAAATTCAAATTCATAATCCTGATAAGGAATTCTGTATTCTTGTCGAGGAATGGCTCCCCAACTTGTAACACAACCTAATCCCATTTGTACCTTATCGATACAAATTGTAACAAAATCACTTTCTTTCACTTGAGGAAAATGTCTTTGATCTTTAACAGCACCATCATCTAAAGATTCTACAGTATAATTAAGCGCAGAAATCGAGAATGCAGCATCTGATTTAAAGCAAAGCCCTTTACCTGATACATCTACTTGTTTCCACCAACGCACATCCGACTTTGTTCCGGTTTCCTGTGGACGGATATATGCATAAGGCTGATCTTCCACTTTTTGTTGGTATAAACCAATAAACTCAGAATCTTTCCTGTCGATATAGTTTTCTCCAGGTCCTCTACCATAGTACTTAATGAAATCATAATCCTCCGGCATTTCCAATTTCATTCCAAAGCGGAACAACTCTGAAACTGATTCGTTGTCACCTGCATCTAACTTTTGAGTTACCTTAATGGCTCCTTCATTATTAATTTGATAGCTTAAATATAATTTCCCCGAAACCTCAGGCATATTATATTCAGCTTTTACTTCGACCAATCCATCTTTGTTAATCTCAGCTTTAAGAGATGATAATTCCATAGCTGGATTTTTCCATGCTGCATGTCTATCCTGAAGCTTAGCACCAAAGTCATTATCTGTTGGAGCTCTCCAGAAGTTTGGTTTTAACACCGAACCTTCGTTTAACACAGCTTTACCATCAACCAGATAGCGACATAAGAACCCTGAATATCGATTAAAATCAATCTGATAATTTTCGCCTTTAATAATAATGTAGTTCACATCATTCTCAACCAAAGATGGAATTTTCACTTGCTGGTTCACGCACTTTTTATTAGCCAACTGAAGTTCTTTAAACTCGTAATCTTTAACAACCAATTGCTGACGAGCTAGAGTAGTACCTGCACAGACTGGTTTTTCTGCATTTTTCAGTTTATACGCCACGTTTACAAAAACTTCTTTAGCTGTGCATTCTTCTGAAAGTTGAAGGTTTAATTGAAGAGTTGCTTTTTGCTGTGGCGCTACATTTAAATCATTAACTATACCTGTTTTTATAACTTTTCCATCAGCAACCAGCTCCCATTGTAGATAAAAATCAGATAAATCTTTAAAGAAATACTCATTATAGATTTCAATCTCACCTTTCTTTATGTCAACAGGAGTTGTCCAGATGGATTGATAGTAATATCCAACCTCATAGTAATGCGGATTTGGCTTACGATCAGGACTAATTAATCCATTATCCAAAAAGTTATTATCCGACGCATCGTAAGGATTGAAGTCACCGCCGTAACCATAAATATTAATTCCGTTTTTATCTGTCCAATGGATAGATTGGTCTACAAAATCCCAAATAAAACCACCCTGATACATTGGATATTTACGAATTAAATCCCAGTACTCTTTAAATCCACCTTGTGAGTTACCCATGGCATGTGCATACTCACATTGAATCAAAGGTTTTGTTTTATCTGTAGCTTGTCCGTATTCTTCACTACGCTTATAATCGTAATACATAGGACAGAAAATATCAGTGAAATCGTTTTGTCTGGCTTGTTCGTATTGCACCAAACGAGAAGTATCATAACCCTTAATCCACTTATAACATTCTTCAAAGTTTTTACCAAAACCAGCTTCATTACCCATCGACCAAATAATCACTGCTGGATGATTAAAGTTGCGTAGTACATTTCGTTGATTACGTTGCATATGAGCTTTTGCATACTTTGTATTTTTAGCTAAAGTGGCTTCTCCATATCCCATACCATGCGACTCTACGTTTGCCTCCGCTACAACATACAGTCCGTATTCATCACACAGGTCGTACCATGTACTATTGTTTGGATAGTGACAAGTTCGTACTGCATTCACATTGAACTTTTTCATCATCAGAATATCCTGAATCATTCGTTCTTTAGAAACAACGTAACCTCCATCAGGATCCAACTCATGTCTGTTAACTCCTTTGATTAAAATTGGCTTACCATTAATACATAATTGATTATTGATTTTTTCGACTTTACGGAAGCCTACTTTAACAGGAATAACTTCTAAAACTTTACTTCCTTGCTTAAGTTCAGCAGTTAACTTATATAAATTAGGAGTTTCTGCTGTCCACTTTAAAGGATTAGTCACAGATATATCTGTAGAAACTTTACCCGAACCACTTACAACTCTATCACCAACAGTATTTCCTTCAGCATCAACTAAAGTAAGTTTAACACTTGCTTTCCCCTGAATATCCAGATTCACTTTTAAAGAACCATCTTTATAATTCTCATCTAAGTCACCTACAACTTTAATATCCTTGATGTAGGTTTTATTATGTGTGTATAAATAACAATCTCTCCCTATTCCGCTAAATCTCCAAAAGTCCTGATCTTCCAGATAAGAACCATCACACCAACGAAAAACCTGAAATGCTATGATATTTTTTCCTGATTTTAAATATTTTGTCAGGTTAAACTCAGCCTCCAGCTTGCTATCCTCACTATAACCAACAAATTTTCCGTTTACGTACAATGTAATATTAGAAGTTACCGAACCGAAATGAGCTATAATTTCTTTTCCACTCCAGTTTGATGGTAAATTAATCTCCTTACGATAAGTCCCAACGTGATTATTTTCTTCCGGAACAACAGGAGGATTGTTTTTATATTGACTTCTCCACGAATATCCTATGTTTACATATTGAGGATCGCCATACCCATTCAACTCCCAAACACCTGGAACAGGCATCACACCCCAGTCCTTATCATTATAATTTACACCATAAAAGTCAGTTGGTCGTTGCCAGGCATGTTCTACCCAGTTAAAATTCCAGATTCCATTTAAGCTTAAGAAGTTTTCCGATTGGGATAAATTTCCATTTTGTGCTGCATCAAGCGATTCATATGCAAAAAAGGAACTATGCATAGGAGCTCTGTTGATTTCATTAATATTGGGATCCTGCCAATATTTCTGTGCACTTAATAAAGTAATTATTGATAGTAGATTAACTAATAAAAATACTTTTTTCATATATCTAAATTTTCTTTTAATTGCCATATAGAACTAACCAGAAGTTAATTATCCTCATGCATGAGAAATCCCTTCTATTAGCTCATTTCTGTATAATTTTATTTTACTTATTTAAATATTTAACGCATGTAATAACTCAAAGATACAATAATTGCATTCCTTAAATAGATAAATAATCGTTCAAATAGATGGAGATTTTCGTCAATGAAGAAAGGATTACGTGCATAATTGATTAATCTATCTAAAATTTATTGAATAAAATGGTTTAATACTTGCATAAAATCAATCATTAACATTATTGCACCAGGATTAAACTTTAACCCTTTATTTTTGTTTACATATTATCCCCCAAGAGTAAACACTGCAAGAAAAATTAGAGAGCAACCGTTGATTTCGTATCAATCTGTTTGTTTTACTATAGCAAACCATAAAATTTAAAGAGTATATAATATTTTACACGCTTTAATTTTAGATGGCATAAAACTAACAATGAACAAAGAACTTATATCTGAACAGGCAAGACCTATTTAGTAAAATAAAGCAAATTAAAATATATGATTTTTCATTTAACTCCATTAATCAAGAAAATTAAAACCTATACCCTATGATTGTAAATGATACTAAGGAGAATTCAACACAAACGAAACTAGAAGACTTAATTGCTAAATATAAAGACAATAAAGAGTTAAGACGCGAACTTAGTTCCATTTTAGATTCCGTAAATAAGAATGACACCGCCTCAAAAGAAAAGAAGCTAATTAAAAAACTTGATCAGGAATTAAGAATACTAAAACATCAATACAATGCCTTGCTGGATAATTTACCAGAAATGGATGTATACCTTTTTGATAAAGAAAACAGGTTTTTAATAACCGGAGGAAAAGAAAAACTAAAGTATGGATTTACAAAAAGTGATTTCTTAGGTAAAAAGTTAAACGATTTACATGAAAATCATATCAAAGAGAAATTCGCTCCTATTTTCAATCAAACTTTACTTGGGAAAAAAATAGAAGATGAAATAAAGAATAAAGGTCGAATTTATAAAATCATAAGCCAACCTATTAAAGATGAACTGGGAAATACGGAGTATGGAATAATGATAGGCCATAATATAACCAAGTTAAAAAAAGCCCAGGAAAAACTCAAAATAGCAAAGTCTGAAGCCGAACGTATTGCTCAGGTAAAATCAAATTTCCTGGCAAATATGAGTCATGAAATACGTACTCCACTCAATGCAATTATTGGATTTTCGGAGCAATTAGCTAAGACAGATTTAAATGACGATCAACGAAAGTTTAATAGTCTGGTTAATGAATCATCAGAACATTTATTAGCTCTTGTAAATGAAATACTCATACTACTCAAGATAGGAATGGGTAAAGTTTACATTGATAATATACCTTTTAATGTAAGAAAAGTCTTCAATGATGTTTATCAATTCTTTAAAATAAAAGCTGAACGAAAAGGAATTGAATTATTATTTCAGGTGGATGATGAAGTATCAAATATCTTAATCGGCGATCCCTTCAGATTAAAGCAAATAATGATTAATCTGATAAGTAATGCCATTAAGTTCACCAGTTTTGGATCAGTTCGATTTTCATGTTCTGTAAAAAAAGATCATGGAGATATGACACGGTTAAAAATAGATGTAAAAGATACTGGCATAGGCATCAGTCCTAAAGATTTGACATCTATTTTTGACGAATTTAGCCAGGCAGAAAACATGGTCAAAGAAAAACATGGAGGGACAGGCCTGGGATTAACCATAAGCAAAAAACTTATTGAGTTACAAAAAGGAACCATCAAAGTAAAGAGTCAGTTAAACAAAGGCACACATTTTACGGTGACTATTCCCTATAAAAAAGGTTCTGAGAAAGACATTTTAAAGGAAGATGAATCTTTTGTTATTAACCATGAAATATTAAAAGATAAACATATTCTTCTTGCCGATGATGATTCTTACAATAGAGAACTTGCCCATACGATATTTAAAAACTGGAATACAAAATTTGATATCGTAGCAAACGGACAAGAAGCACTGGACAAAGCTAATAAGCATAAATATGATCTCATTTTAATGGATATCCACATGCCTGTTTTGGATGGCCTTAAAGCTACTAAGTCGATAAAAACTGGAAATGGGGGTCTGAATCAGAACACTAAGATTGTAGCATTAACAGCAAACATCACAAAAAGTGACATTGTAGAATATATGAAATCTGGTATGGATGATTATATTATAAAACCCATACGAGAGGAAGAATTTTACAGTAAAATATGTAATGTTCTTAACTTAGAAACATCAATGGAGTACAATGAAGTTGATACAGAACTTAAACTATTAGAAGAGGATGAGCAAATGAAAAAGGCATACGATTTGAATGATTTAAGAAGGGCAACTCAAGGTAATAAGGTCATTTTTAATAAAATGCTTAATACTTTTCTTGATAATTCTGTTAATTCAATTGAGGAATTGCAGGTTGATTTAGAAAAGGGTAACTGGGAAACAATAAGAGAAACAGCACATCGACTAGTTTCATCCATCAGATATTTTAAAATAGAGGATGTTCCGGATAAACTACAAAAAATTGAAGAATCCGTAATCAACAAAGATTTTGAAGAAATACCTGAATTAATACATGAAACAGTATCAATGCTTGATGATGTTCTATTTCAAATGAAAAACGAAATAATAACCGAATAACAAACACTATATGCTTCAAATACTAGTAATTGACGACGATACCTTTATGTGTAACTTATTAGAAACTTACCTTTCTAATCATGGTTATAATGTTGAAACAGCTTATAATGGAAAGGGAGCACAGAATTTGCTTAAGAAAAAAAAGTACGACATTGTTGTTTGTGACTTCCGCCTGCCTGATAGTGATGGCCTGGAAATGTTAGATTTCATTAAAACTAAAAATCCTCAAACCAATGTAATCATTATCACAGCTTATGCTGACATCAGGATGGCTGTAAAACTAATGAAGCTGGGAGCATATGATTATGTTACAAAACCCCTTCAACAAGAAGAATTACTTCAACTTGTAAAACAAATAGATAAAAGTTCTCCAAGTGGCAAATCTTCACCCAAAAGTGCAAAACCTAAAAAGGAATTTATATCAGGAGACAGTGAAATAATGAAAGAGGTACTGCGTCTTTGTGATGTGGTTGCCCCCACAAATATGTCAGTCCTAATTCAGGGCGAAACCGGTTCTGGTAAGGAATACATTGCAAGATTTATTCACGAAAATAGCAACAGAAGTAATAAATCGTTTGTTGCCGTAGATTGCGGCGCCATTCCCAAAGACTTAGCAAACAGTGAATTATTCGGACATCTAAAGGGAGCATTTACAGGTGCCATAGGCGACAAAAAAGGTGTTTTTGAACAAGCTAACGGAGGCACAATTTTTCTTGATGAAATAGGAAACCTACCATATGATCTTCAGATTAAATTACTCAGAGCAATTCAGGAAAGAGTCATTAGTCGTTTAGGAAGCACAAAGCCTATAAATATCGATGTTAGAATTATAGCTGCTACAAATGAGGAATTAGAAACTGATATAACAACTAATAAATTCAGAGAAGATTTGTACCACAGACTAAATGAATTTAAAATAAAACTTCCTTCTCTTAGAGAAAGAAAAGAAGATATACTAATATATGCAAAACACTTTATATCAGAGGCAAACACTGATCTAAACAAACAAGTAACAGACCTTGATCCTGATGTCATTCTGGCGTTACAAAATTATCCATGGCATGGAAACCTGAGGGAATTACGAAATGTTATAAAAAGATCAGTATTGCTATCCTCTGACGAAAACATCACAACAGACTGTTTACCAAACGAAATAAAAGAATTCAAAGACTTCAATGATAATCTCTTAATTAGCAATGTAATTGAAGAACAAATTGACCACAGTAATGAGTTACCTGATTTAAAGGATGCTGCATTAAAATTTGAGAAAGAAGTTATTATTAACACACTGGAAGAGGTAAATTACAATAAATCAGAAGCCGCACGAAAACTCAACATAGACAGAAAAACACTGTATAACAAAATGAAGATACTGGATATAGATTATAAGGCTCTAAAACGCATTTAGTACTTTGTAGAATATTTTCCACAACGCAAATTCCACAGTCTTTAACTGTGGATATTATTCCACAGTAATTTTGTACAATAAAATTGAATTACATTTTTTTAAAAAACATTTTCACATTTAGTTACTTACATATATGATTATATCTGATGTAAATAATTGAAATATTACTAATTACAGGTACATAAAAATATTGCTAAACTTTATTTATACATTAATTACAAAACCAGATTATCATAGCTAATTTCTAATCTCAGGTGGCACAGTGCTTGAGATTGCAATAACATATAAATCTATTTCAATTCATAACAGATATTAGTGTTTAAGATTAAAACAAATAACATTAATGAGGGAAGTATGATATAATGAAAAAGTATTCTGTGCAATGGATAATATTAAAAACATAAATAACAAAGTCAACGCAAAAGAAGATAAGATTGATCAACCAGAGTCTGTTATAAATAAAAATCTCAGAGAAGAATTAATAACACTAAAACAGATTTCTGACAATACACAAAGAGATCAAAGGATTATAGATATACTACCACAGATTGCATGGACAACCTCCTCTGAAGGGAAAATTGAATTCTTTAATAAAAGATGGTACAAGTACACCGGAATAAATGCAAATTCAGATTTAAATAAAGCATGGTGGCAAGCGACTCTAGCTGCCGACCATAATGCCATCGAATTCTTTTGGAAAGAACTAAAAAAAACAGGAAAAGAATCGGATATCAAGATTAGGATATTTAATAATACAGATAATTCATATCACTGGCATTTAGTTTCTTTAGTCCCGGTTAAAAACTCAAATAACGAAATTACAAACTGGATAGGTACCGGAACTGATATTCACAACGAAGTAGTCCAAACAAAACAGCTGGATTCAAAGAATACAGAACTGCAAGCAATCAATCATTACCTGGATCATTTTGTACATGCCATAGCTCATGATCTTAGAGCACCTGTGGCAAACATAAAGATGTTTTCTAAGGTTCTAAAAAATGAATCCTTAATCAATAAAGAAAAGATAATTAGCAACATACAGCTTAATGTTGACAAACTTGACAATACTATAACCGGATTGATTAAGGTAATTGAGGCACAAGAAAACACGGATCCATTTACCAGAAATATCAACTTAGTTAATATTATTAAAGATGTTATTAAATCAGAAAATGAATTTATAAACACTTATAAAGCTCACATAAACATTCTAATATCCAATTCACTGGAATTTAATTATGTAAAAGGTTTTATCATATCAATAATCACCAATTTATTGAAGAATTCTTTAGAATTCAGTAAGGAATCCGTTCCCCCAAATATTACCATTTCTGCACATAGGTACAACACAGACACTATTAAAATCATGTTTGAAGACAATGGTATAGGAATAGATATTAAAACATTTAAGAACAGATTATTCAAACCATTTTCCAAATTTACTGAGTTATCAAAAGGAATGGGATTGGGACTACATATTATTGATACAATGGTAAAGCGTAATGGTGGAAAAATAGAAGTTGAGAGTGAGCTAAATAAAGGGACAAAATTTATCCTTTATTTAAAAGAATACGAATAAAATAATTCTGTACAAGAGTTTACTTCAGCATCAACAATATAATGGAGCATAACTCTGTAATCAAAATTATATAAGCATGGAATACAACAAAACATTAATGATAGATGATGATTTCTTTTTATTGGAGCTACATCAAATGTTGGTTCAGATGGCAGGTCTGGAAGACTATTTTCTAACTGCTAACGGAGCAAAAGATGCTCTGGATGTTTTGTCAGATATAAATAAAAAGAACCAGGAACCTCCAAAATATATTTTACTGGATTTAAATATGCCCATAATGGATGGTTTTGATTTTATGAAATATTATCAGGATCATTATGCCAATAAAGATTTCCCTACAAAAATTATCATTGTAACTAGTTCTACCAGAGTATCAGATTACAATAAGGCCATGAGTTTTCCTTTTGTACTTGATTATAAAACCAAACCTTTACCCGAAAAGTATATTGAAAGTTTAATCTCTGGTGATGAATTGTGAAAATCCTTCTACACAAAATTGTAACTCTTTTTCCTCAATATAAATAACTGCTTACAAATTAAAAATTCTACAAAAAAACTACGTATCAACCTATATACCTGCACCTTACAAAGCACAACGCAGCCATACATAGAAAAATGGCATAGTGTTTTCATTTTACTAAACAGATTACAACACAAACATATTCTGTAATCTGGACAGTATTGATTAATAATGCATATAGAGCAATATTAAAGTCCGGACACATACTGTCAATTAATATTATAAATCATAAAAACAATTAATCATGGATAAACTTGAAATTAAAGGAAACTGGAACGAGATTAAAGGTAAACTAAAAGAAAAATATGGTGAATTTACTGATGATGAATTAAGTTATTCAGAAGGAATTGAAGATCAGATTCTTGGTAAATTACAAAAAAAGACCGGCAAAGCAAGAAGCGAATTAATACGCGAAATTGAAAGTCTTTTATAAGAATGTATACAAAACAATACACAACAAATTAATAACCACTAAAACAAAAGAATTATGAAGTATTTTATTAAAATTTCAGCCATACTTACAATTATATTTTCATCATTAACATTTGTCTCATGTAATCAATCAAACTCAAAATCAGATTCAAAGAACACTGAAATAAAAGAAAGTTTAAAATCACTAAAAAGTGACCTTAAGGACCTTGGCCAGTCAATTGAAAACGTGGCAGAAGAAAACAATGAAGAATTCCAAAGTCGGGCTAAAAAAGTACTAAACAACTTTGATCAGAAAATTGAAAAATTTGAAGAGAATGCTAAACTTACAGGTAAAGAAATGAGTGAAACAACTCAAGAGGCCTTAGATGATTTAAAATCACAAAGTAAGCAGTTAGCAGCAAAAATTGATGAAATGGGGGACGATAGCAAAGAAAACTGGCAAGACATAAAAAAAGAAGTAAAACACGATTTCAATCAATTTGGAGAGAGTGTAAAAGACTTTTTTAATGATAATGTATAAACACATACTTAATTAAATCAAAGCACTGATTTTATAATTAACACATAAGCTGTATGCTTAACAGTCTTATGTGTTAGTGCATTAAAGCCATTACCTTATGTACAAATAACTAAAATCTACTATTGACAATGCTACTTTAAGATAACCAATAAATCACATGCTATATGATTAGTAATTTTACAAATGCCTACAACAAAATATTTTTAAAATTATACGACTGGTATGATACAATCATAACAATGCTGCCAAATTTTTTGGTGGCAATTTTTGTTTTAATCATATCGTTCCTTCTTGCAAAATTCATACGAAATATCGTAAGTAAAACACTTCATCGCTTTCTTTTTAATGAGGCCGTAAATAGCTTATTAAATACAATTGTATATACGGCAATTATTACAGCCGGAACTTTTGTTGCATTAGGAGTACTCAACCTGGATAAAACAGTAACTTCATTATTAACAGGAATCGGTATTATAGGACTAGCAGTAGGTTTTGCATTTAAGGATGTTGCATCTAACTTTTTATCTGGCATATATATGGCATTAAAAAGTCCTATTAATGTTGGTGATATAATAGAGTATAATGATATATATGGAACAGTAAAAGAAATTGGAATCAGGGCAACAACATTAACAACACTTCAAGGACAAGACGTTATTATACCCAATAGACTTATTATAGAGAATTATTACACTCATTATACAATAAACGGTCAACGAAGAATTGATCTTTCTGTGGGCATTTCTTATGGTGACAATCTTGAAAAGGCCGAAAACATAACTAAAAAAGCAATAGAAAAAATTTCTTTTCTAAAATCGGGAAAATCAGTAGAGTTATTTTACACTGAATTTGGTAGCAGTTCAATTAACTTTATCGTACAATATTGGGTGGATTTTAACACAGAAACAGACTACCTAAAAGCACAAAGTCAGGGAATTAAAAACATAAAACACGCTTACGATAACAATGACATCACCATTACATTTCCAATTCGAACCATTGACTTTGGAATCAAGGGCGGAAAATCCTTAAGTGAAGTACTATCTGAGGTGAATAAAGAATAATTAAAACTGGTTAATGACTTACTTAATTCTCTATAAGAAGTAAGTAAGTCAAGTCTTTTACTTCTTCTTCCTTTTAAAAGAATTTAATTCTGAAATTTTATTATTACCAAAGTCACTTCCTAGCATATATCCATATGGTTTTAAAACATCAATGTGGTCAAAAATTACTTTTAAAATTGCCATAAAAGGAATAAATAGAATCATTCCTGCCACACCCCAAATTAAGCTACCCGTTAAAATAGCAATCAAGGCAATTAATGGATTTAAACTAACTCTGGATCCTACAATTTTTGGAGTGAGAATATTCCCCTCAATTCCTTGAACAATCATATACCAGATAATTACAAAAAGTGCACTCCAAATATTTTCATTTATAAGAGCATAAAGAAAAGGAAGCAATCCTCCAATAAAAGTTCCTATATAAGGTATTATAGCTAAAAAAGCGGCAAAAAATCCAAATAGAAATGGATAATCCAATCCTATAATTAATAAGCCCAAACCATTTAAAGTACCGAGAATCATAATAATGATAAAAAGTCCTACAAAATAACTTTGTGCTACAGTTTGTATTCTGTACAATACATTTGAAGCTTGCTTTTTAGTATCACTTGAGAAATGATATAAAATTAATTGCTTAAACGAAGACCGGTATAATAAAAAAAGGAAAGTATATATAAAGCATAATACTCCGGATGTTATTAGTCCCGTAGAGGTCATAATGGTTTTCTCTATAATATTACTTTCTCCAATTATCTTTTGAGACTCCTGCTCAACTATCTTATCAAAATTAATCTTCCCATTTAAAAACGATTGGTCAACAGCTAAAACTAATTTGTCTATAAGAACCTCTATGTTTTTCCCAAAGTCTTTAATATTCTCAAAAAGAGCATAAAACTGAGAACCGAAAAAATAAGCAACACCTACAAATACTAGCATTACTAAAATAAAAGCAAGAATAATTGAAAATAAACGAGATATCTTTCTCTCAAAAAAAGAACAGATGGGATATAACAATAATGCTAAGAATAAACTAAAAGCAAGAGGAATTAAGATTTGTTGTGCGAAATAGGCAATCGCAATAACGAAAGAAATTATAAAAATATACTTTGAGATTCGGGATAAGTTTAAATTTAATTGTTTCATATTTATATGTTTTATTATCCTAAATCAAAACATAAGCCATTATATAACACACTATAAAATCCAATTATTGGGGAAGAGAAATTGTAGAGTACATTCTACAGTTTGGAACATTATCTACAATTTTATTTGTCATAAGATCCTATAATACATATAATTCATATTTGGCAAGATTTTTTCAGTTTACGTATAACATGTTTAACAATTAAAACTTTAGAGATATGTCAAATACAACAACAAAAACAATTTTAGGAATTTTTGCAGGCGCAGCTGCAGGTGCAATTGCCGGAGTATTATTTGCTCCTGATAAAGGATACAAAACAAGAAGAAAAATTAAAAAAGAGTCTCAAAGAATCAGTAAAAATGCATCCAAGGAGATTCACAAAAAAATGGATAATATAAAAGGACAGGTCAACGATGTTGTTGATGATTTAAAAAGTCAGCTTTCACAAGCTGAGGCTGAGCTGAAGACTAAATTAAATAATGTAAAAAATAAAAAAGCTGAAGAGGTACTTGAATCATAATACATAGTATTTCAAATTCAACAACATATAAAAAAGCAGAAATCCTTATTTATTAAAATAAAGGTTTCTGCTTTTTCTATTATATCAAATAACCAAAAATAGAGAACAATTAATTTTCATGTATGACTGTGGTGTGGATTCAACAATATAATCAAACAAATCCTGTTGCACTTCATACACAATTAATTAATCCCCCTCTTTAGCAAAAAATTAAATATCACCATATCACACTAACTTACTGCACATTACAAAACACAAGTGTATTTTTTGGCATTTACAATTAAGAAATGAATGCTATTTGATCTATGATTAACAACAATAATTAATAATCTAAAATACTTCATAACAACCTGCAGGAGAAATAAAATATGAAGACAAAAAAATTAATATTATGAGACGGAAAATAATTGAATATATAAATACAACAAAGAATATAGAAGAAGCCATTAAAACAAGCTTTCATCTAGCAAAGAACCTTAATAAAGATATTGAAATAAATGTAGTTGTAGAAAATGCAACAACTTCTTCTTTGGCTGGAGCTACACCCATAACCGCAGCTAATGAAGCTAAATTACAATATGAGATATTGAATGAAAGAACCCATAAAGTAGAGGAAGTAATAAATAAATTCAAACATGAGGTTACTGAATTAAATATTGAAGTCAAACAGCATGCTGCATCATTAGATAGTTTAGTTGAGTTAAAATCAAAAGAAACGGATACCTATTTAATAATTATAGCAGAAGACAATTTCAGATCTGAGATTTCTCTTGTAACCTTCTTTGATAAATTCTCTCAATTAGCAGAATGTCCTATTCTTAGGTTACCAACTAATTATGTATTTAAACCATTTAGCAGAATCTTATATGCATCCGACTTTCTGGATGAGGATATCGAAAAACTAAAGTACTTAACAAGTATTGCTAAAGTATTTAGAGCGCATATCACAATGCTGCATATTTCTGAAAACAAAGAACCTAGCCTATATAATACAATGGACTTTGCTAATGATTTAGTACAGCAAATAGACTACGAGAATATTGAGATTAAAACAATTAAAGCAGCTGACATTAGTAAAGGTATTAACAAATATGCCTTTAAGAACAGCTATGATCTGGTTGTTGTGCTCCGAGAAAAGAAAAACTTTATTGAGAATATCTTAAACAAGAGTCAATCATTAGAAATTACCAAAGATTCTGAAAAGGCAATTTTAATGTTTCATGAATTAAACTAATGAACAACCAGGTTTAAATCATTTACAATTCAAATTTATTATTCATCATAAAAAAAAAATATTATGGAAACTTTAACAAAAACGTATTCAAAATTAGGATTTACAGGATTAGACACTGCAGAATTAGTAACAACAATGAATAATGTTATTGCGAATTATCATGTATTTTATCAGAAACTAAGAAATTATCACTGGAACGTGACAGGTCCTGACTTCTTCGATTTACACGAAAAATTCGAAGAGTTATACACTGCAGCAGTAAACAATATTGATGAGATTGCAGAAAGAATCAGAGTATTTGGAAAAACACCATTAAGTACTTTAAAAGAATATCTGGAAATTTCGGAAATTAAAGAAACAGGTTATAACCTAACCCCACTTGAAATGACAAGAGATGTACTATCGGATATAGAAAAATTAGATGGACATTTAGTTAAGGTTGCAGAAGCTGCCAAACAAGCAGGCGATGTTGCTACTATTGATTTAATAAATAGTATGATTAAATCAATTGAAAAAGAACATTGGATGTTAACTGCCTGGTTAAACAACTCAAAAAACTAATATCAATACTATTTTATCATCACCAGATTTAATATCATTTTAATAAATAACTGATATTAAATAAAAAACGCAAGTACCTATTCGATACTTGCGTTTATTTTTGGGTGGAAGACCGTATTATAACCATGCATTCTGTATACAAATAAACATCTGTTTATCAAGCTTAATTAAGTTCAAAGACAATTATTTTACGTATATTTACATCTATTAAGTTAGAATATAGTTAGAATATTATGAATGTACGTTTAATGATTGAAAGCTCAAAATCTAACAAGGCAGGTGAGTGTATTGTTTACGTTGAAGTCTCAATTACAAGAGACGGTAAAAAGAAAACGGTAAGAATACCAACATTAACAAAAGTACCTGTTAAGAGTTGGAGTGCTAAGTCGCAATCAATCATACGGAATAAGGTCAAAGATTATTATAAATTAAATCAGTCTCTTGGAGAACAAAAAGATTTGGTTAATGAAATTATTGCAGATTTGCTGTCAAAGGGTAAGTTTGAGTTAGTCGAAATTAAAAATGAATACAAAAGGAGAACATCTCCAATTGTTCATGATTTTTTTCAGATACTAGATGATTTTATTGAATTACGTGAAAAGAAAATGACACATAATGGCGTAAAGGACTTTAAAACGTTAAGATCTCATTTAATAAATTTTGAAAAGGAAAGAAAATCGAAAATAATACTCTCAGAAATAAACAATACTTTTTTTGAAAAATTTGAAGTGTATTTGTACTCTGTTAAGATTGAATATAAAAAAGAAGATGATGAAATAATTTATCGCAATTTAGCTGACAGCACAATTATCAAAAATCTCCAAACATTAAAAACATTTTTAAATGCACAAAATGACAAAGGAATGCCAATAAATAAGTCATTTAAGCGATATAAGATAAAATCAAAACCCCAAACAGAACTTATTACACTTGAAGCGGATGAATACAAGTTACTATTAAAACCGATCAACAATGAGCGATTAGAAAAGGTACGACAATTATTTATTCTTCAATGTTCGACTGGATTACGTTACTCCGATGCAATACGGATAAAAAAAAGTCACATTCGAAATAACACAATATACATGAATGCACAAAAAACCCGTCAGAAATTGCAAATTCCATTAAACACTAACTCTAAAGAGATTCTTGAACTATGCGATTATGATACAAGTAATATTACAATTTCTAACCAGAAATATAATGATTACATCAAGGAATTATGTGAATTAGTTGGAATTGATAGTGAAATAATGAAAATCTCATATCGTGGAAATAAAGAGGTTCAAGAACTGATGAAAAAATATGATCATATGTCAAGCCACCATGGGAGACGATTTTTTATTACCCAGAATTTAATAAATGGCATAAGACCTGAAATCATCATGAGCATGACGGGGCATACTGATTTTCGTAGTTTTAAAAAATATATTGCAGTTACAGAAACAAATAGAATTAATGCAATGGATGTATGGAGTAATACTTTTAAATAATGGCTATATCATTCTCGGAAGATTTACATCCTAAAAAAATACCAAATACTAAATTGAAATTCGGCTATTACTATAGAGATATTCAATATTTACAATATTTTGGAGTAATTAACTTAAAAGAAAATATCTTCACACCATCAAACCTAAAATTTGATTCATATGAGAAGCTTAAACAATTTTTGTATGAAAGGGGCATTATTGGTAACGAAGCCAATGTAAATGCATTTACTAACGAAATAGATGGTTGGGTATTACCATTTGTAGATACAGGAAAGATCTATAACGAAGATTTAGATTTAAATAATAGAATACTACAATATAAACTATATTCAATAAATGAAATAGCACACATGTTAAGCCTGAGTCGTCCTACCGTATATAAATTGATCGATTCCGGCGAATTAAAAGCGAAAAGAGTAAATGGACAATTAAGGATCATGCATAAAGACTATATTGATTATATTAATGGTTAATTAACCACATTCAATATTACCATTCACTACCTATATGTTAAAATAAAAACATCTATAGTGAAATATTTATGTTATTTTTGATTTTCAGAACAAACCTATAAATATTCTAATTTGTATTACATTAAAACATTTTCACACAAAGAGATTCTTACCAATATTTTCTCCGTATTAATGAATGCTTCAGCGCTATCAATATTGGCATATATCAAACCTGATCGTCCTTTTGCAATGTTTCTATTAATTACATCTTATTGCTTTGCACAAGGAATAAATCACAGATTATATTTTCTCGAACATAAAAAAAGGAATACAACCTTAGGTCGACTCATCCATGATATTGTATATATTCTTACAAGCTTTGTGATATATTCTATAATATTAAAATTGACTGATCATTTCTATATTATAGGTCATTATTCCAACCTTATTATTTTGCTAACACTAGTTGTATTATGCATTGAATTTATTCTTACAATTATTAATTTCTTTTTTAGAAAATTTAATATTGAATTATGGTGAAATTAAAAATTGTAGGTATAATTGTTTTCCTCATGATTCTTGGGGCATTATTTCTTAATTACAAATTATCAATTAACGAGGAAAATGATGACAATATCATTTATTGGAAACCCGATCTAAAATTACACACTAACGATTTTAAACAAACCTTTCCGTTTTTAGGTGATAAATATTCAGCTAAAATATGGGCGTATGTAAATTTTGATAAAGACGAAAAAGGTAATTATATAGCTAAAGCATTCATGGATAAACATAAATCAACCTTTTGCGCGGGCATAACTGACACTATCGAGGTTGAGTATTTATTAAATCATGAAAAGTATCATTTCAATATTGCTGCCATTGTTGCCAAAGAAGCTAATCAAATGATAAAAAAACAAACTCATGAGAATAAAAATATAAGTCTTAACTTTTTACATAAATGGTGTTACGATAGATTGAATAAATTAAATACCAAATATGACTCCCAGACTAATCATTCTTTAAATAAAGAATATCAATATTACTGGGAATACCAAATAGATTCATTACTGTCTAATGGTGAATATACTTCCTCAGCACAAAGTGAATATGGTGGAATATCATGCTATTTTCCCTCTGAACCTAATATTGAAGTATATGTGGATACATTTCTCATGAGAGAAATCCATTGTTTAGACAAATATAATATGCGATTCAGATACACTATCGATTATGACTCATATGATAACATAGAATCTTTTAAAGACTTTTTTATCTCAATGTTATCTAAAAATGGCTTTGTTGATCAAACTTTATCACAAACAAAATATAATGGATATGATCGCATTATTTCATACTGTTCAGATACGATTGAAAACAGAAAATTTTTTGATTGGATTATATTTGCACCTCCATTTAAATATCAACTTACAGTTAATTATCCATTAAACACCCCAAACGACACTCTATATGAAAGAATGAAAAATCATTTTTTCAATTCAGTAGACCTATCAGATAATGACGAATATTGGATAAATGAATTTAAAGAAAGTGATTATCCTGTCATGAAACGAATGGATATAACCAATAAAAAAACAGAAGATTATAAAACCCTAGTAACTCATGGAATTAGTAATTACTCTATTTTATATCACAAACCAATACATTTCAAAGAATATTTGATAATTCCAATATATCCCATAAAGAACAATTACAATGAAATAGAGAATTTTATTCTTTTTTGCAATGGACAAGTATACGCACAAGATGTAGATTCAATAAACAGCATCATATGCGTGAATAAAAACGATTTACCCGACAATAAAATGATACAATTTGGATATACATTAAAAAGTGATAGCATTGATAATGTATATGATTTATATGGTACGTGCTATTAAAATATTATTCAAATAAATAATAAAATCACTATCACATATAAAAACACCCTAATTCAGTTCAATACTTTTCTCAACCATTGAACTACCAACACATTATGTTTAAAACGAAACAATTTAATAGTACTATATCCTATCCGGAATAGTACTATAACCCCCCATTAAACCCATCCTCTTCGTACAAAACCATGTATCCTCCTTTATAATCGAATTGATAAAACGGCGGGGCCGTAGGCGTCGTCGGTCCTACATTCGTAATTCGTCACATTTATTTTGAAAAAAATTTACTATTTGTGTAATTTTTACATAATACAGGCGCTACATGGATTTTTCATATAAAAAAACGATTTCCCAAAACTCATTATTATAATATTTTATAAAACACATGGTCGTTTGCTGTTCATGAAAGGTATTTAGATAAAAAGCAAACCCCACATCCTTTGATGTAGGGTAATATAATTTTATTTAAACCTCATTTAACATGAAGAGATATAATATAAATACAAAAAAAATATCAAAAAACGAAGCAAATCAAAACGATTATTACACCCATAACAATGGTTTCTCATTTCCAACAGTTTCCGGATCTACAGAACATGATACTAACTCATCTACAACAACATACCATTGCAAGAACACTAGCTATAAAATTAATAAAAAGTACAACTTTTATTCATTGACAATAGATTGGTTACAGTTTACTTGTAGTTCAAAAACTTCAATACATGAATTTTTTAATCACAAGAAAATCCCCAATGATTACATGCTTGAAAAAGTAAAAAACTTCACTAATCCCAATTATCATAAAAAATATAATGTATTTTACCACAACCATAAGATTTGTGAAATATACTGCCATCCAACACAGACAGGGAACATACCAAATAAAACAAGCATAAAAATAGAAAACTCAATACTATACAAGTCCAATCTTTTAAAAATATGCAATAACCTACTAAAAGTATTTGAATTAGAATTCATTAGAATATCCAGATTGGATATTGCACTTGACGGACCTGACATACTAAATATTATTGATTTATGTAACAAATACAGCAAGTCACCTACTATTCAGACAAATAATAGTTATTTAAAAATAATTCCAACACAGTTTACTAAATCAAAACACAAATTTGAAGGATGGAAAATTGGAAATGAAAAATCAGGGATCATGGCAGTAGTATATGACAAAACAAAAGAACTGTTAAAATCAAAAAAAGAGTACATAAATGATTATTGGGAACTAAACAACCTAGACTATTCACAAAACGTAGGGAGATTTGAAATCAGACTTTACAACAAAAAGTTACATAAATATAACATTAATAATTTAAGCATGTTATTAGACTCATCATTTATATCTAATATTTTCCATGATGAGGTAAAAGATTGGCTTGTATTTTATCGAGTTAAAAAAAAGGATATGTTAGAGTGCAAAAAAGAAACTGCAATTAGAAGAGGACATGTAATAAGATACATCAAATGGAATAAATTACCTAGAGCCAGAAAAGCATTATTAAAAAATGATTATGTTTCAAATTCAACAATTACAAACGCTAAACGCTCAATTACCTATGAACTGAAGGAAGTTTTAAAAAATAAGCAGAATAAATACAATAAAGACCGCATTAGATTAATTAAATTAAACATGACACAATACAAGTTGGAAAGCTATGTTGATGCTAAACTAGACTGCTATTCCTTAAATGACAACACCTACATGTACTACTTGAGAGATAAAATTTTTGACAGAAGATGTGATTGAATTATTTTAATTAAAATCGTAAGATTTTGCAACGCAAAAATAGAAAATAGTTAGAAAATAGAAAAAGGTTAGAAAAAACAAAAGAGCAACTTATTGATATACAATAAGTTGCTCTCTACTATCTTTTTTAAGTGGGGTGGAAGACCGGTCTCGAACCGGCGACCTTCGGAACCACAATCCGACGCTCTAACCAACTGAGCTACAACCACCATTTCTGCTAAAAGCGATGCAAAGATAACATTAAAAAAACTACATTTGCAATAGTTATTCAGAAAAAAAGTTTAAAATATTTTTCAAATAAAGCTTACTTTCTGTTATTGAATACATTACAAAACACTATAAAATGAAGTTTTTTTTACAGGATAACACCAGCGACCAAATTGATGAAATTTTAAGGGCTCTAAACAAACTTATGGATGGAGATGTCTCTCATCAAATGAAAAAAAAGGGACTGGATTATAAATTAAATTATGGTGCCAGCATTTTATGGTTAAGAGAATTATCAAAAAAATACATGGGGAACAATGATTTAGCAAATAGATTATGGTTACGCGAAATAAGAGAAACCATGATCCTGGCAACATTAATCATAGATCCTAAAGATGAAGATTCCCAAACCCTTAACAACTGGTTAGACCAGATACCTACAAATGAAATAGCAGAACAATTAGGAGCTAACACCCTATGGAAACTAAATTCGCTTATTCCGATATCAAAACAATTACTTCAATCAAATAATCATTATAAACAAGCTGCGGCATGGGTTGGTCTTGCTACATTCCTGCAAAAAGGAAACATACTGGAATCAAAGGATGCAGAATCTTTTTTAGATGATTTAAAAAGATCTATTTCAGAAGATTCAATGTTTATGCAGAGAGTAAAAGGCAGATTTCTCAGACAACTTTGCAGATCATCTAAGTTATTTATGAGTTGGACAGAAGAACTTATTACATCAATTGAAAATCAAAAGAATGCAGCCTGGCTAATTGAAGACGTAAAAACAGAGATTCAATTTCTAAAGGAATAATAACAAACCTATTACAGACATAATAAATATCACGATTTTTTAGCATTTCATTATTTATATTTATCCAACAAGTAGGCATATAACAAACACCATATCATGTTTGAGCAACATTTTAAAAAATTTCGAGAAAATACGGTTGGATATAACTCAAAAATAACTACCCCTATGGGCGAAAAACCACTAGTTTATGCAGACTGGATAGCTAGTGGAAGGTTATACAAACCCATTGAAGATATAATAAGCAATAAAATTGGTCCTATGGTTGCCAATACTCATTCCGAATCGAGTGATACCGGAATGATTATGACCAATATTTATAAGCAATCGCACCAAATTATTAAGAACCATGTTAATGCCTCAAGTGATGATATAATTATTACTGCAGGAACAGGCATGACTTCGGTAGTAAATAAAATACAACGCATTCTTGGAATGAGGGTTCCAGAGCAAGCTCAAAGATATTACCATATTCCACCTGAGCATCGACCTGTAGTTTTTATAACACACATGGAACATCATTCCAATCACACATCATGGCTAGAATCTAATGCTGATGTTGTAGTTCTTGAACCAACAGAGGATCTATTAGTGAATCCGGACTCTCTTCGAAAAGAAATTGTGAAATATAAGAACCGGACTCTCAAAATAGGTTCTTTTTCCGCATGCTCTAACGTAACGGGTATTGAAACTCCTTATTATGAACTCGCCAGGATAATGCATGAAAATGGAGGTTTTTGCTTTATTGATTTCGCGGCCTCTGCTCCTTATGTAAAAATTAATATGCATCCGGAAGATCCACTTGAAAGTCTTGATGCCATCTTCTTTTCTCCACATAAATTTTTAGGTGGTCCGGGCAGTAGTGGTGTAATTGTATTCAACAATTCTATATACCATAATCATGCACCTGATAATTCGGGAGGTGGCACTGTAGACTGGACTAACAGATGGGGTAAGTACAGGTATATTGATGACATTGAAGCAAGGGAAGATGGAGGAACACCAGGATTTTTACAATCCATAAAAGCTGCATTAAGCGTAAAGCTAAAAGAAGAAATGAATTGTGATTTGATGAGACAAAGAGAGCAGTTAATGGTAAAAAAAATACTATCGGAGTTTCGTAAAATACCTGGCATGAATATTTTAGCAGATAATATGGATGATCGTCTTGGCGCTATATCTTTTTATCTCGACAATGTACATTTCAACTTAATAGTTAGATTATTAAACGATTATTTTGGAATCCAGGTAAGAGGAGGTTGCTCCTGTGCTGGTACATATGGACATTATTTACTTCATGTTGATTATTACACCTCTAATAAGATTACAAGTAAAATTAACAAGGGAGATTTATCTGAAAAACCAGGTTGGGTCCGATTATCTATTCATCCTACAACATCTGACAAAGAAATTGATTACATAATTGAATCTGTAAAACAAGTGGCACAAAACACTAAAATATGGGGAGAAAATTATGAATATATTCCTCATAAAAATGAGTTTTATCGGAAAAATTTCACGATTAAAACACCTAAGGATTATAACGATTGGTTCAACTTTTAAAATTTGTTATTTAAAGGCCGTAATTAAAAATTTAATTGCGGCATTATTTTTTATAAACCCCACGATTCATTATCTTTTTTATAGTTTTACATTTTAAACACCTAAGTATTTAAAAGATCTTGTAGTATGCAGATTGTAGAAGTAGAAAGCAAAAAACATAAGAAACAATTTGTTGATGTTGTAAAGTCAATTTATCGCAAAGACAATTCATACATAAGGCCTCTAGATAAGGACATCGAAAATATTTTCTCTCCTAGTACCAATAACTATTTTAATCATGGTTCAGCCATTAGATATATTTTATTGGACGACAATAAAAAAACCATTGGCAGAATAGCTGCCTTTATTAATGAAAAAAAAGCTTATGGTTTTGATCAACCAACAGGAGGAATAGGATTTTTTGAATGCATAAACAACAAAGATGCTGCATTTCTTTTATTTGACTCTGCTGTTGATTGGCTAAAGCAAAAAGGAATGGAAGCTGCCGATGGTCCAATTAACTTTGGTGAAAATGATTCTTTTTGGGGATTATTAGTAGAGGGCTTTTCAGACCCCGCTTATGGAATGCAATATAATCCGCCATACTACAAAGAGTTTTTTGAACAATATGGTTTTAACACCTACTTTGAACAAGTAACAAACAAACTCGATTTAAAAAAGCCTTTCCCTGAAAGATTCTGGAAAATTGCAGAATGGGTAGGAAAAAAACCTGATTATAAATTCAAACATTTTAAATGGTCAAAGGCAGATCAATTTATTGAGGACTTTTGCGAAGTATATAACGAAGCATGGAAGTTTCATGAGAACTTCACTCCAATGAAACTAGAGAAAGTTAAACCTATTTTTTTACAAGCGAAACCTATTGCTATAGAAGAGCTTTTATGGTTTGCTTACCATAATAACGAACCCATTGGCTTTATTCTACTTTACCCTGATGTAAACCAAATCTTTAAATACTTCAATGGTAAAATGAATCTTTTCAATAAATTAAGATTTCTATGGCTAAAACTTAACAAGAAAATGACTCGCTTAAGGGTTGTTATTTTAGGGGTAAAACCTAAGTTTCAAAAATCCGGGATTGAGTCTGGATTATTTTACAATCTCAGAACACCAGTATATAACAGACCATGGTTTAATGAAATGGAATTGAGCTGGGTAGGAGACTTTAACCCCAAAATGAGAACCTTACAAGATTCTATGGGAGCTGAATTTTCGAAAAAGCATATAACCTATCGTTATATTTTTGATCCAGCCAAAAGAAAAAATGTAAGAGCTGCATTTATTCCGACTGATACAAAGGAAAAAGCATTAAAAGAAAATAAAACCCAAGTTTAAATTTTATACTTAATTACGCTAAAAATTAAACAAATAAATAGGATTTCTTTTGCAGGTTAAATTTTAATATATACCTTTGCAGTCCGTTAAGAAATTTGAATATTAAAGAGGTAAGAAAATGAAAAAGGAAATTCATCCGGATAATTATCGCTTGGTAGCTTTCAAAGATATGTCAAACGAGGAGACATTCATCTCTCGTTCAACAGTAAATACCAAAGATACAGTTGAAATAGACGGAGTAGAGTATCCGTTAGTGAAACTTGAAATCTCTAACACATCTCACCCTTTTTACACTGGTAAGATGAAACTTGTTGATACTGCAGGACGTGTTGATAAGTTTAGAAGCAGATATCAAAAACACATGGATAACAAAAAAAAATAAGCTTAGACGCTTAGGTCTTATAAAAGCTTCGGAACTATACCGAAGCTTTTTTTTTATACCTAAACATACATCTCCCCTAAATTCATTCAAATAAATTCATTGAACAATTTGGCATACCTATTGACATACTAGTCATTCCTAATCATAGTAAAAAACAAATGACAATTTGTCAATTTTCTTAAAATATATGGATAAATATAAAATCTCTATAAATCAGGCAGCACTAAGTGACGATTATGATTCTGAGGCGGAATTCATTCCCATTGTATCGGATGAGGATGAATCTGAAGTGACAGATTTTGAAGTGCCTGAACTACTTCCCCTTTTACCTTTACGAAACACAGTTTTATTTCCAGGAGTAATAGTGCCCATTTCATTAGGAAGAGATCTTTCTTTGAAATTAGTACGCGATGCTCAAAAGTCAAGTGGTCTTTTTGGCGCATTAGCTCAAAAAGAAGCGGATGTTGAGGAGCCTAACATTGACGATTTATATAAAATTGGAACTGTAGCTAAAGTAATCAAACTTTTAGAAATGCCTGATGGATCAACATCAGCTATTATACAAGGTAAAGCCCGTTTTAAAGTTGAGGAAGTAATTGAAACAGATCCATATTTAAAAGCAAAAGTTAATGTTCTTGAGGACATAAAACCAGAGGAAGATAGTTCAAGAGATTACGAAGCATTAGTAAGCTCCTTAAAAGATCTTTCTTTACGAATAATTAAATATTCATCTAACATTCCACCAGAAGCTTCTTTTGCAGTTAAAAACATTGACAACTCTACCTTCCTGATCAATTTCATCTGCTCAAATACTGATATTTCAGTTAAGGAAAAGCAGAATCTCCTTAAAATTGATGAGCTTAAGGAAAGAGGAATGAAACTGCTGGAATATTTAACCAGAGAAGTTCAACTTCTTGAACTAAAGAACGATATTCAAAGCAAGGTAAAACTAGATATTGACCAACAGCAACGTGAATACATGCTTCATCAACAAATGAAGCACATTCAGGATGAACTGGGGTCAAGCCCTATTGAACAGGAAATAAGAGATCTTAAAGAAAAAGCAGAAACTAAAAAATGGGGAAAGGATGTAGCTGAAGTATTTTATAAGGAGATAGACAAGCTTGAAAGATTGAATCCTGCAACAGGAGAATATTCGGTTCAGCACAATTACCTTCAAACCATGCTTGACTTACCTTGGAATGAATATACTGAGGATAAGTTTGATATGGAATCTGCAGAAGATGTATTAAACAGGGATCATTTTGGATTAGATGGTGTAAAAGAACGTATTCTTGAACATTTAGCAGTTCTAAAACTTAAAGGTGATTTAAAATCTCCTATTATCTGCTTATATGGCCCTCCTGGAGTTGGTAAAACTTCGTTAGGAAAATCAGTTGCAGATGCATTGGGCAGAAAATATGCCAGAATGTCATTGGGAGGTCTTCATGATGAAGCAGAAATCAGAGGTCATAGAAAAACTTATATTGGAGCAATGCCTGGTCGCATTATTCATAATATCAAAAAAGCAGAAAGTGCAAACCCAGTGTTTATACTTGATGAGATAGACAAGATCGGGAATAGCGCGCATGGTGATCCTGCTGCTGCATTACTTGAAGTTTTAGATCCTGAGCAAAACGAAAATTTTCATGACAATTTCCTTGAAGTAGACTTTGATCTATCAAAAGTTATTTTCATTGCAACCGCAAATACATTAAGCACCATTTCTCAACCTCTTCTTGACAGAATGGAACTTATAGAGGTTAGCGGATATATTTTAGAAGAGAAATATGAGATTGCAAAACGTCATTTATGGCCTAAGCAACTCGAAAATCACGGTATACCTAAAAGCAAGATTTCAATTGCTAAAAAGACCATGACGTACATAATCGAAAACTACACTCGGGAATCAGGAGTTAGGGAGCTAAACAAGGTATTAGCTAAGTTAGCAAGGAAATATGCACTAAAAATTGCTACAAACAGGGAATTCAAGAAAGCAATTTCTATTGATGATATAAAAGAAAATCTTGGTGTTGAAAGATTCTCTAAAGAAAAATATCAGGATACCCATGTTCCCGGAGTGGTAACAGGTTTAGCATGGACTGCTGTAGGTGGCGAAATCCTTTATGTCGAATCCAGTCTATCAAAAGGAAATGGCAGACTAACCTTAACCGGAAATTTAGGTGATGTAATGAAAGAATCAGCAATACTTGCTCTTGAATACATTAAGTCACATTCCAAGGAATTAAAGATTAGTTCAAAACTAATTGACGAAAACAACATTCACGTTCACGTACCTGAAGGAGCGATACCTAAAGACGGACCTTCTGCAGGAATTACAATGGCTACAGCTTTAGCATCAATCTTTACCGGCAAAAAAGTAAAGAAAGCAATTGCAATGACAGGAGAGATCACTTTAAGAGGTAAAGTTTTACCTGTTGGAGGTATTAAAGAAAAGATTCTTGCAGCTAAAAGGGCTGGAATAAAAGAAATCATCTTATCAAAAGATAATTTAAAAGATGTTTCTGAAATCAAAGACATTTACATTGAAGGTTTAACATTTCATTATGTAAACGAAATAAAAGAAGTACTTTCAATCGCAATAGAAAAATAAAAAAGGGAGCTAAGCTCCCTTTTTTTATTTAATGTATTGAAATTAAGATTTCTTTATTTTCTTCGCTATAATGAAGGTATTTATCCTCAAAATCATTAATAAATCTCTCCATTTCAGGAGTTAACCTATTTAGAGCTCTTTTTATAATACTCTTAGGAATATGTTTATAATAAGCATATGCAATTGCTCCTGTAATACTGCAAATAGTATTACTATGTCCTCCAAGAGATACGGCTCTACGTACAGAATCTTCAAAATTATTTGAACGTAAAAACATACTGATTGCTGCCGGTACAGGGGTTTCTAAATCAGGACTGATAACCTCAAAATGCAATTCGTCCAATTCTTTATCTAAATCATATCCGAATTCCTTTTCAATATACTCTTTAATATAAGACTTATTTTCTCCTGTTTTAGCTAAAAAAATCGCTGCACTTACAGCCTTTGACGCATTAATTTTAACAAAACTGCTATGCGTAATGCTTGCAGACTCTTCTGTCAATTTTAATGCATCTTCCAAGGATGAAGCAACAAGTCCAATTGAACTAATTCTTCTTGCAGAACCATTACCTTTACTGTTAAATGGAATATCACAATCAGTTTTCATTACCCATTCTTTGAATTTCTCAGTATATCCTGCATAAGGATATTTTTGAACCCAATTTTTGAGGCTAATTCTGAAATCTTGATCATGAATTACTGCATCTGCAGTTGCTAGTGTTAATACTGTATCTTCTGTAAAGGAAGAAATTGGCTTAAATAGTTGAAAATCGGTCGTAGATCTATTGTCATGCACGAAGGCAGATCCAATAATATCTCCAATAATAGCTCCTTTCATTTGTAGGGGTTTTACGGGGTTTTTTAATAATGAGCTGTTTAACTAGGCTAAAAATAGAATTATTATTTTACATATCAACACTATTTTTAATGTATATTAACTAAATGAACATTTTGAAACTTTACGATAATTATTCCATTGTTAAATTGACTAACAAACAGAAATCATAAATGAATAATTTTAATAAAAATTGAAGTTAACAGCGATTTTTAATACATTTAGAATGAACCACTAACAGTCATTATACTCTGGAACAAATTATGAAAGACAATCTTAAATACATTATAGGTATATTAGCAGTAATTGTTGGTATTATCCTTCTTTGGTATTTTAGGGCTATAGTCTTCTTTATTATATTATCTGCTATACTTTCGCTTGTTGCCCGTCCCATATTTGAATTTTTCAGAGGCAAACACACAAAAAAAATTAAACTCTCAAAGTCGTTAAGCGCCCTTGCTACAGTACTATTAATATGGTCTATTATTATTTCAATATTAAGCTTCACTGTTCCTTTTATTATTGAAGAAATTCAGTTTCTATCAACAGCAGATTACTATCAGATTATTGACAAGTTTGATAATACAACAACAAATCTGCTTTTACCTCTAAAAGATACCTTTATTGCAGACACTGGTTTCCCTATGATTAAAGACCAGATAAACGAATTCTTTAAATCTGTATTTAGTCTATCCAGAATCCATGAAGTACTTTCATCATTTATTGATTTTATAGGAAGTACATTTATTGCGATGTTTTCGATTTCATTTATTACTTTCTTCCTGCTAAAAGAGGAGTCACTATTATTAGAAAGTATAAAACTCATAGTCCCTGAAGTATATTACGTTGGTGTAGATCATATGTTATGGTCTATTAACAGACTCTTAAAACGTTATTTTACAGGAATAATAATTCAAATTACATTAATCTCCATATTAATAATTATAGGTTTAATGATAATAGGCTTAGAATTTAGACATGCTTTAATCATTGGACTATTTTCAGGCTTTATAAACATTATTCCTTATTTGGGTCCACTCATTGGCGCATCATTTGGAATAGTCGTATCAATGGTAGTTTATTTACAAACAGCAACACCACCACCTTTAATGATATTTTTTGGAGCTATAATAATCCTATACATAATTGTACAACTGCTCGATAATATATTATTTCAACCAATGATATTCTCTACCAGTGTAAAAGCACATCCATTAGAGATCTTCTTAGTTATTATTATGGCAGGATATATTGCAGGAATGGCCGGAATGTTTTTAGCTATTCCAATTTTTACAATTGTAAGAGTTGTTGCTAAAGAGTTTTTCTCAAAATATAATCTAGTAAGAAAACTAACAGGAAAACTAGATTAATAAAAAATAAATTTTAAAGTGTTTGTTTAATTAACAGAGAGTCTTTTCCATTTGGATATAATTCCTCCTCAGATAATTCCTGAACAGGTATTCTTCTACCATCTTTAGTTGAAATAATAAAGGAATCGTTAAAACCCATTTTTTTTATGTCTTCTAAAAACAATCTTGCTTTTTGATAATCTCTAAATATACCAATGGTATATTGGTTAATACTGTCATAAGTCTCTTGATTAATTGCAACAAGATTTTCCGTAAACCTTTTCAGATTTATACTTTTAAATGCGCCTATTTGAACACGAAATCTTAGGCCAGTTTCGTTTCTCTCATCTAAATTAGTATCAATAATCTTATCTAATTTTTTCTTATATACAGTTAATGAGTCTTCGAGAATATTATTTGCTTTTTGCAGATCTGTATATTTTAATTGCAAGGCGTTAAAATTTTCATCAGACGAAGATCCGGTAAAATTTATCATTCCTTTTAACAAAAAAACAAGTAACAATGAGACAAAAAAGAAAATTTGAAAATACAAAGCTTTCCTAAGTTTGACTATTTTCTGTGATTGATTACGGTTTACTTTCCTCAATCTATCAACCTCCTTACCCACAGCTTCTTGCCGTAAGATATTCCTCTTATTTTCAAATTCAAATTCCTGAGAAGTCATAAACAGTATTATGTTGTATTAAAAAACTCCTTAAAAATAAAAAAAATCTATCTATTGTCCTGAATTTTATACTAAAACAAAGCCAACTTGATAAATTTTAATGCTTTTCACTAGTTAATTACTTCATTTAACACTTCTATAATACTTGGATAGGTATTTTGATAAATAGCATCAATATCCTCTAATTTTCGCCATTCTGCGATATGAATATCTTCTTCTAGTTGAGGTACCGGTACGTCATTACCTTCAAATTCCATCTCGTACCAATAAGTTTTCTTTAATATTAATTTAGATTTTAACCAGTAAGTATGATATGTAGGAGATAAAGGTTTTAATATTTTCAAAGGAGAGATGCCACACTCTTCCTCTACTTCTCTTAATGCTGTTTCTTCTATTGATTCACCTTTCTCAGCCTTACCTTTAGGTAAATCCCAAACACCTAAACGATGAATAACCAATATTTCATTGTGTTTATTTTTCACCACGCCTCCTGCAGCATGAATAACCTTAAAACATTCCGAAAATAATTCTAACAATTCATTTAAATCGTGATGATAAACAAAAGCACTTTTTATATCCTTTTTACTTTCAAAATGATTTATAAAATCTTTTAATTCTTTCTTATTAGAATATTTAAAAATAGCACCAAAACTATTATTTAAATCTCTCTCTATATTGTTAGTTAAAAAAACAATTCTATCGTTGAAAAAAACTTTATACATTTGTCGCATGGAAAAAGTATCAGAAACTATAGCAAAACATTTGTTGCAAATTAAGGCAATTAAATTGCAACCAGCAAACCCATTTACATGGGCTTCAGGATGGAAATCGCCAATATATTGCGATAACAGAAAAACTTTATCATATCCTGAAGTTAGGGATAATATAAAATCTAGTTTTGTTTCCCTAGTTAACGAATTGTACCCGGAGGCAGAAGTTATTGCCGGTGTTGCTACAGGAGCCATCGCTCAAGGAGCTCTTGTTGCAGATGCATTACAAAAACCATTTGTTTACGTTCGCTCAGCTCCAAAAGGTCATGGTATGGAAAACCTTATTGAAGGAGATATTAAACCAGGTAAAAAAGTTGTAGTAATCGAAGATCTTATTTCCACTGGAGGAAGTAGCCTTAAAGCGGTTGAAGCTTTAAGAGCAGCTGGTTGTGAAGTACTAGGCATGGTTGCAATTTTTACTTACGGTTTTCAGACTGCAGTTGACAACTTTGCTGAAAAAGAAGTTAAGATTGACACTCTAAGTGACTATCAAACATTAATTGAGGTTGCAGTTGAAACAGGTTATGTATCTGCAGATGATGTTAAAACATTAAGCAACTGGAGAAAAAGCCCTTCAAGCTGGGGAGTATAGTTAAATATTAAGAAATGATTTAATATAAGCTCATAGAGATTTGCATCTTCATGAGCTTTTTTATTGTATTGTTATGACTCAATTTGAAAGTGATATAAAAAAAGCCTTACACAACGATGAAACCATATTTTCCTTCATCTCAAATTTTAATAATTTTCAAAACCTTATTCCTCAGGATAAGATAACGGATTGGCAAAGTACTGAAGATACATGCAGATTTAAAGTAGAAGGCATTGGAGACGCTGGCTTAAAGATAATTGATAAGGAACCTCACAAAACTGTCAAATATTCTACAGACGGAAAAGTTCCTTTTAATTTTTACTTATGGGTTCAGTTAAAGCAGGTAGCAGAAAACGACACCAGAATAAAACTGACAATTAAAGCAGATTTAAATCCAATGATGAAAATGATGGTTAGTAAACATGTAAAGAAGTTTTTAAACATGCTTGGTGATGCCATAGCTAATTACCAATATTAATACCAGCTATTATATAATAAACTCTACTTCTTTAAATGAATAAGTTTGTTCCTGACCATTTTCTTTACACAAAATCAACTGCCCGTATTCAGATATACCCTTAATACGGGCTTTAAATTCGCCTTCCGCATCTTTATAATCAAAAAGTCCATTATTGCGAAACAAATTATTTAGATACATATCATTAATATTACTGACGTTTTCTTCATCATCCAACTGCGAGTAATATTTAAAAATATTGTCAAGTAATTCGTTTAATACTTCATCCAAATCAGAATCTTTATTTATAATATTCTTTAAGGATATTGGATTAGGAGCATCACTATAAAATTTACCTTGATTAATATTTAACCCAATTCCAATAACTGAACTACCAATAACATTAGATGACAAAGAATTCTCAATTAATATTCCACCTATTTTTAAGCTCTTATAATAGATATCATTAGGCCATTTAATACAAAAATCGTTTGAATACTGTTTTAGATAATCCAAAATCCCTAAACAAACTATTTTTGAAATAATAAATTGATCTTGTGCAAGAATAAATTCTGGCTTTAGAAATAGGCTAAATGTTAAGTTTTTACCTTTTTCACTTTCCCAGGAATTACCCTTTTGCCCTTTTCCAGCAGATTGAAATTTGGTTATAACTACACTATACTCAGAAAGACCTTCGGTTATAAGTGATTTTATTTTATCATTTGTAGAAGGTAAGCTTTCAAAAACTATACATTCAGAATTAATATTCTTTGTCATAAATTTAACTTAAACAGGACAAATTGGCATTAAAATAATTTAGGCAAAATTATTGCGTAAAAGTAGTTTGTAAATGTAAAAGTAAAAAAGTAGTATCTTTGTCTTTTTCTAGTATTTTAGCAAAAAATAAAAACGAAATAAATTTATAAAACGAATTAATATTAATGATAGATCAAGAAAATACTTCAACTGAACAATTAGTAGATACGATTGTTGAGGGTATTCAGGAAAAAAAAGGCACAAATATTGCGATTTTAGATATGAGAGAAATTGACAGTAGTATTTGTCAGTTTTTTATTATTTGTGACGGGGACAGTAATACGCACGTTGATGCAATTGGGAATTCGGTTGAAGATTATGTACGAAAAAAAATAAATGACAAACCATTTCATGTTGAAGGAAGAGAAAATGCGGAATGGATTTTAGTTGATTATGTTGATGTAGTAGTACACGTATTTCAAAAACCAATCAGAAGTTTTTATAATCTTGAAGGATTATGGGCTGACGCAAAACGTACTGATATTGAGAACCTTTTCTAGTTCTAACAAATTTCATTTAACAAATGAGCGAAAATAACAATCAAAAAAAGGAACCTACTAACTTAGGTGGGAATAATAACAATACACCCAAAATACCAAAGTTTAATGGTTATTGGATTTATGGAATCTTACTCTTACTTTTCCTGGCCTTCTTTTTAATGAATCAAAATGAGGCAGTTAAAACAATACCTTACAGTAAGTTTACTCAAAAAATATTACCATCAGGAGATATTGAATTAATTACTGTCATTAAAAATATGGATCAGGTTGAGGTAACCCTCAAAAAGGATGCAATTAAAAAGTACGAGAATGAGTTTGGGGATAGTTTTCAGGCTGTAGTAGAAAGAGGACCCCATTTTAAAGTAGAGATTCCTTCTGTCGAAAAGTTTTATGATGACCTTAAGGATGTTGAACAAGCAAATGATATTTCAATACCAAATACATTTGAACAACGTTCTAATTATTTAACAGAAATCATTGGCTTTTTATGGCCTTTAATTTTAGTTCTTATTATCTGGATTCTAGTATTCAGAAGAATGGGAGGTCAAGCTGGCGGTGGAGGTGCCGGAAACATTTTTAATGTTGGTAAATCCAGAGCAAAAATATTCGACAAAGAATCAAACATTAATGTAAACTTTCTTGATGTTGCTGGATTAGCAGAGGCGAAACAAGAACTTGAAGAAATTGTAGAATTTCTTAAAAAGCCTGAAAAATATACAAACTTAGGAGGTAAGATTCCTAAAGGAGCTTTACTTGTAGGACCTCCGGGAACTGGTAAAACTTTACTTGCAAAAGCCGTTGCTGGTGAAGCTAACGTACCATTCTTTAGCATGTCAGGTTCTGATTTTGTTGAAATGTTTGTTGGAGTTGGGGCATCAAGAGTTCGTGACTTATTTAAAAAAGCAAAAGAAAAAGCACCTTGTATTGTATTTATAGATGAGATTGATGCAATTGGTAGAGCAAGGGGCAAAAGTCCTAGCATGGGTGCAAATGACGAAAGAGAAAATACCTTAAACCAACTTTTAACTGAAATGGATGGTTTTGGGACAAACTCCGGAGTTATCATTCTTGCTGCAACAAACCGTGCAGACATCTTAGATAGAGCATTAATGAGAGCTGGTCGTTTTGATCGCCAGATTCACGTTGAATTACCTGATATTAAAGAACGTAAACAAATCTTTGAAGTACATTTACGTCCACTTAAATTAAGTGATGAAGTTAAAGCTGAATTTCTTGCAAAACAAACACCTGGATTTTCAGGAGCAGACATTGCAAATGTTTGTAATGAAGCTGCACTGATAGCTGCAAGAAATGATAAGAAGATCGTTGAAAAAGAAGATTTCTTAAATGCCGTAGACAGGATTGTTGGTGGACTGGAAAAGAAAAATAAAATTATTTCAACTGAAGAAAAAAGAGCTATTGCTTTCCACGAAGCAGGTCATGCTGCAACAAGTTGGTTATTAGAATATGCTCATCCTTTGGTTAAAGTTACTATTGTACCTCGTGGTAAAGCACTTGGTGCAGCATGGTATCTTCCTGAAGAAAGACAGTTGACAACAACTGAGCAAATTTTAGATGAAATGTGTTCAACTTTAGCTGGTAGAGCTGCTGAAGAAATAGAGTTTGGTAAAATCTCTACTGGCGCATTAAATGACTTAGAAAAAGTTACAAAACAAGCTTACGCTATGGTTACTTACTATGGTATGAGTGATAAAATGGGCAATATTAGCTATTTTGATTCAAGCGGTCAGAATGAATATGGTTTCACTAAACCATATAGCGAGGAAAGAGCTAAAATAATTGACCAGGAAGTTTCTAAGATTATCAACGAACAGTATCAAAGAGCAAAAGATATCTTATTAGAAAACAGAGAAAAACATGCAGCCCTTGCTACTCTCCTTCTTGAAAGAGAAGTTATTTTTAGTGAAGACCTGGAAAAAATATTTGGGGAAAGAAAAGTAAGCAAGCATGTGGTTCAATTAGACGAATCTAACGGAAACTTAAAAAACAAAGAAGCTGAAACATCGAGCGAGGATATTGTAACTCCAGAAGATTCTTCAGAGAAAGAATAAAACAAAAAAATAATAAGTAATACTTAGAGGAATAGTAATAACTATTCCTCTTTTTATTTTCATTTAGCTCAAAATATTTCTAAATATATTAAAGCTATTTAATTCATTTGTAATTCAGCTCATTATAAATAAGGCACGTTTTTAAGCAATTACTTTCATTTAATATGTATTTTAATGAATAAAAATGATTGAAAATACAGTAAACTACTTAATTTTGCAGCTGAATTAAAAAGAGCAAATGAACAATTTTTGGCAACGCACATTAACAGGGATCCTATTTGTAATCGTATTAGCCGGTGGCATTTTTTACCATCAGCTATCCTTTGCTGCTATTTTTCTGCTTATTGTAGTTGCAGGAATTCATGAGATGCATCGTCTATTTTCGAAATCAGAAACTCAGATTGATTTATTTACAACCGCATTTTTAGGAATATTTATATTTATATCCATCTACCTTGTACAGGCGAATTTATTTGATCACTCCATATTTTTAGCTATTATTCCAATAACTGCTTACATTTTCATCAAAGAAATATTTCAACAAAATAAAGCTCCATTAATAAACATTGCCTTAAGTTTATTTACTGCAAGTTATGTTGCATTACCATTTGCACTAATGAACCTATTGGCTTTTAATAATGGGGAATATAATTTCCATCTGCCTTTAGCCATATTTATTTTAGTGTGGATTAATGATACCGGAGCTTACCTTTCGGGAATCACATTAGGTAAACATAAATTCTTTGAAAGAATAAGTCCTAAGAAAACATGGGAAGGCACTATAGGAGGCTTTGCCTTAACTATTATTGCCTCGTATGTATTATCTTTGTTTTGGAACGAAATGAACACCATTCAATGGCTAATATTTGGAGGAATCACTTCAATTATGGCTGTTTTAGGTGATCTAACAGAATCAATGTTTAAACGAAGTATTGGAGTAAAAGATTCCGGAACTATACTTCCTGGACATGGTGGCGTATTAGATAGATTTGATGCAGTATTGTTTGCCATCCCAATGGCAGTATTTTATATAGAACTATTTGTAAGATAAAGTTATGACAATTCACAAAGAAGGCTATAAAACTATATTAGTTGCCTTTATTATTGCCGCTGCTATTATTGCAGTATGTTATTATTCAATTGATAACAATATTATTCGAAACTCCTCTTACGGAATAGCAATAATATTATTTCTGTTAATCGTAAATTTCTTCAGGAGCCCAAAGCGTATCTGTAATCAGATAAAAAATGCTGTAATTACCCCAGCAGATGGAGAAGTAGTGGTTATTGAAGATGTAGATGAACCTGAGTACTTCAAAGCAAAATGCAAGCAAGTATCCATATTTATGTCGCCTCTAAACGTACATGTTAATTGGTATCCTGTTGGAGGAAAAATATTATACTCAAAACATCATAGCGGAAGATTTATGGGTGCATATTTGCCAAAGTCATCTACTGAAAATGAAAGAACCTCTGTTGTTATAAAAACAGATGATGGCAAAGAAATTTTAGTCAGACAAGTTGCTGGTGCTATGGCTCGTAGAATTGTTTGCTATGCTAAAGAAGGCACTAACATACAACAAGGAGAACAAATGGGGTTCATTAAATTTGGTTCCAGACTAGATTTATATTTACCACTTGATTCCGACATTAAAGTAAAAATAGGAGATAAAGTTACAGGTACTCAAACAACTGTTGCTTATATTTAGTATTTGAATAAAAATATTACAAAGGCTGTTTCAAATCTGGAATAGCCTTTTTTTATTTATTCAATGTCTATACAACGTTCATTTTATATACTCACATCCCATTTACTTTCGCAGTATTTGAACGAGGTTCTATTATTCAAGTTCATCCAAACGGATATCCAAATTATGAAGATGTTTCTTGACTTGGAAATTCACCACCAACTTCCTTCGAGTTAAATATTGCATTAAATACACTTACATTAAGTTAATGGTTGGCTACTAAAAACACCCACAATTGAATTACACTGTACCATCTAGTTAATTTCATTGTATGGAACACATAAAAAAAGGAGTTAAGAAAACTCTTAACTCCTTTCTAAAAGATTAATATTTTATACCTAATTCATTAGGTCATTCAATTTTTCATCTAAGATTCTACCAAACAAATCTTTTCCTATAATCTCACCATCTCTACTAATCAAATAATTTGCAGGAAGTTGTTGAACATTGTAAATGCGAGCGGGATAAGAATCTGTAAATTGTAAATCACTTACATTAATCCATGGCAATTTATCATTCTCAATCGCTCCTTCCCATAATATCTTACTTCTATCCAACGACACCTGATAAACCTCAAATCCTTTAGCCTTATACTTATTATAAACCTTCAATATATTCTTATTTTCACTACGCGATTTTTCATCCCATGATGCCCAAAACGAAAGCAGCACAAGTTTACCTTTTAAAGAAGAAAGCTTTATTTTCTTACCATATATATTTTCTTCTTCGATTTCAGGAATACCTTTTGCAGCTTCTGATTCAATTTGTTTCTGCATAGCTTCCATCTTCTTTTCTTTGTGTATGCCTAACACAAAATTTTTAAGTTGCTTTGATCTTGCACTCTCAGGGTAATAAACATCTAAACTCGTTGCAACAGTAGAAAACAGATTTAAGTCTTTCTTTTCATAAGGATTTAACACTAAGGTTCCATCATCATATCGTTGAAATACTGCATAATAACTAGCGAACGACTTTGGATTTGTCATAACAAACTCATTCACAAAATCTTTTTGCTTATTTATTACATCCTGAATATTCTTTCTAATATTCTCTATTTCATCTTTATTATCTTTAGATGTTTCATTGTAAACATTTACCAAACTATCCAAAACTAATTTTGTTTTTTCAAGCTTTGTGTTTAATACCTGAATATATTTTGAACCTAAAGAATTCTTAACTGTATATTTTTTTGCAAAATCAGACGCGTCACCTACAACCTGAACTCTTTCTGTTGAATCTGCCAATAAGGTAATAAAATTACTATCTGAAAGTTTCAATAAAAAGAATGTTGGGTACTCTAACTTAGGAAGTAAAAACTTAAAGTTTCCTTTGTCTCCTAACTTTACAGAATCAATAGTAACTTCACCATTCAGATTTAATTGATTAAGGTATAAAACCTGATCAGTTCCATTAGTAATTTCTCCTGAAATTTTAAGCTGATCTTTATGAGAACAAGCTGCAAGAAGAAAAACAGTGCTTATAAATAATATAATGCGGTTCATATTCATTTGTAATATTTTAACGATTCTGGCTATTCTTATGTAATCCAATTTCTACTAAGCGCCAAATATATTAATTATTTTTAAGAAAAATACTTACTTGTTTTTCCAATCCTTCGCCCCATAAGTCACGAGCAATTATTTTTCCTTCTTTGTCTACAAGAAAATTAGCCGGGAAAGATCTTATCCCTAGTTCAACCAAATCAAGCGAATTAGTTGCTGAAGTATCAATTAAATGCCAGTAATTACTATATAACTTACCTGTTGCTACTCGCCAGGCTTCTTTATCTTCCTCATACGCCACAAACAATGTTTTTAAGCCTTTATAGTTATAATTACGTTGTATCTCGTTGATTTGTTTAAACTTACCACTAGCTAAATCATTATTCAAACTCCACATCACAATATTAATTAATTTAGCATTTAAGTTCTTAAAAGGTAAACTATCATTCCAGTTTGTTCTAGCTCTTAACTTAATAAAGTCGTTTCCTACAGTATATCTTTCTGAAGATCTAATTAACGAATAAGCCTCCATCAGATGTTTATCATAAGCAACAAATAAGTTCTTTAATTGTGGATCTGAAATTAATTTTTCCGAATTATCCATAAATAATTTTAGATCTTTCTGTAAGTCAAAAAGTGAAACGTTACCTGCTTTTTGATTCAACATCAACCATTCTATAATTTTATCTTTAGATTTTTTAGCAATCTCTAAGCTTCTATTTCTATATAATTGTATTAGGCTATCCTTTTGAATCAACAAAGCAGCATATATTGAATCAACATTTTCTTTACCTATTAACTGACTAAACTCTGCAGATAAATCATTTATATCATTTTGAAACTTATGATTATTTCTTTCAATACTCCAAAATGCATTCATAAATTTTGAGTTCTTACTCACACAAGATTCTTCAATATTATTCGCGTCTATACTAAGCTGAACAAAATCATTTGGCTTTAAAAAGAAATTAATTTGTTTGCCATCATGAAAGCCAAGAGTATAAAAGCAGGCAGAATCAATACTTTCCTTATAAACTCTAAAAACACCTTCTTTATCAACTGTTATGGTATCAACCAATAAATTAGCATTACCTTTTTTGTACAGATAAATATTTTCAAAGTCAGAGTTAGTGATAACTCCATCAACAACTGGAACCCTTTCTTTTTCCGGTGAACTACAAGAAAATAGGATAAAAACTAAAACTATATAATTGAAAATATTCTTCATTATTAACTATTTATATGATTATAATCTAATAATACCGTTTCTAAAAACTCTTTTGTAGTTTTATCAATTGAATCAATATTTAGTTTCTTCTGAATTGCTCTCCTTGTTTTATTTAAAATAACTTCTATACTTTCAGCATCAACTCTATTTTTTGTGGTAGTAAGTTTTAAAACCTCTTTTAATGTATTCGCATCATGATCATTTAATAAACTAACTTGAGGATATTGAAGTACATAACCTTCAGGAACATTAACATAACTGGTATCTTCTAATAAATTTGCATTTACAAGTTTTACAACTGTTGTGCCTGCAGTTAAATCACCCAAACGTTGTGATTTATTAGTTAGGATAACAGATAATACTGCAATACTACCCAGCATTACCCAGTTATCCACCAAACGAAACAACCATCTGATTAAACAAGTACCTAATGTCAGTTCACTACCATCCAGGCGCACAACTTTAATTTTAAATATCATCTTTCCAAAAGACTGTCCATTTAAAAACAATTCACATAAAAGACTATAGAAAACGACAGGAAGGGTAAATACAATATTCCATGTTTCAAAACCACCTGTACGTGTCAGAATAATTGACCAGGTAATACCCCATACAATCATTATTAACAGATCAAAACAGTAAGCCAAGATTCTATCGCCTACGCTTGCTGATTTAAAATCAAGGTTGATATTTTGAGTAGTTTCAATATTCAGATATTCCATAAATGATAATTAGGCGCTAAATTCAAAATAAAGTTTCTCAAATGTAACAAATTTGAAGTGATTAACTATATTTGAACTTCTTGACAGAAAATTTAATTTTTTGCATTTGATTTAATGAATTAATTGAAGCAAAATTGATTGCCTAACTATATTATGAAAGAAATTACTTTTATTAATAGAAATAAAAATCGCTGGGAAAGTTTTGAAAAACACATAAAATCTCCATCAAATATTTCTCCTGACGATCTTGCAGATCAATTTATTCAATTAACAGACGATCTATCATACGCAAAAACTTTCTTCCCTAAGTCGCCGACAATAAAATATTTAAACTCGCTAACGATACAAACACATCAGCAGGTTTATAAAAATAAAAAAGAAAAATCGAATCGTTTTACAGCTTTCTGGAAACAAGAATTACCTCTGGAACTCTATCATGCACGAAAGTACTTTTATATATCAATAGTGATATTCTTTATATCATTTTCACTAGGAGTAATATCCGCTATTAATGATGATGGATTTATCAGACTGGTTACAAGTGATGAGTATGTTAATACAACACTTGACAACATCGAAAAAGGAAATCCTATGGGTATTTACGAAAGTAGAAGTGAGTTTCAGATGTTCTTTTATATTACTTTTAATAATATTAGAGTATCATTTGTGGCATTTGTGCTGGGTATTTTTACACCCATAGCTGTTGGATTTATCTTATTCTACAATGGAGTAATGCTTGGATCGTTTCAAACCTTCTTTTATTTAAAAAACCTATTTGCCATTTCAACTTTAACAATATATATCCACGGTGCTCTTGAAATCCCAGCAATTGTTCTAGCTGGTGGAGCAGGGATCATTTTAGGCAATAGCTATTTATTCCCCGGAACATATCCACGAATGACCTCATTACAAATGGGGGTAAAAAGAGGATTAAAAATAATGTTGGGATTAGTACCTGTTTTTATGGTTGCTGGATTTTTAGAAAGTTTTGTCACCAGACACTATAACACAATGCCAATTATATTAAATCTTGCAATAATACTTTGTTCATTAAGCTTTATTGTATGGTATTTTTTCATATACCCAATTAGGGTTTATAACAGAAATAATAATCTAAAAGAATAATTCATTAATATGTCAGAAGGAAGAATTGAGCTGAAGAAAAAACGTTCATTTAGCGATGTAATAAACGCTACATTTAATTTTATTAAACAGGAATATAAGTCCTTCTGGACAATGATAATTCTGTACACAGGTATACCAGTTTTAGTATACAGCGTATTTAGCACTGTTTATTTTAGAAATACGTTTAATGTATTAATAAAGGTTATTTCTAACCCTCAACAAGCCCAACAATTTAGCCAGGGTTTTTCTAATGAGGTATTTTTAATCTACATCCTATCAATCATTATGTATTTGTTTTTCTATGGATTAACCTATTCATATGTTATTCAATACACCAACAACAATAACAAAATAGATACAATACATAGCGTTTGGAGCCTCTTTGTTCATAAATTTCTGGCATTACTGGGTTATTCTTTTCTAACATTCTTTATTATTGGATTTGGATATGGAATTGTATTTATGATACTTGCTGCTATTGGTAATCCATTTATAATTGGCATTGGAGCATTATTCACCATTATTGCCGTTGTTTACGTTTCAATTATTTTATCATTCATCTTTATTGTAAAAATAAATGAGGATGAACCTTATTTGGAATCTTTGAGAAGGTGTTTTTATTTGGTAAAAGGACACTGGTGGCAAACTTTCTGGTTAGTTATTATTGCTATCATTATTGGTTTTGCAATAAGTATAGTTCTTACAGTACCGGCAACCTCTTATGTTACAGCAAAAGGATTATTGTCAGATTCAAAGAGCATTGATTTGATTCCTGCAATTATTGTATCTGTTGCATCTACAATTACAACAATTATATCAACACCAATTCTTCCCTTAATAATATCATTTCAATATTATAGTTTAAGAGATCACAAGGATAATTCATCATTAATTGATAGAATTAATGATATCAACAATTCAAATACAGAAATTTAAAAATGTATTTTATAAGATCATTAATATTCATCCTGTTAGTTCTTAATGGAATATCTTGTTATAGTCAAGATCAACAAGATATTTCCATTGACTCATCTAATCTTGTTTACAGACATCCTTCCATTGAAAAAATGGATGCTTACAAGAATATGGATGAATATAAATATGATACTTATGTTGCACCAGAATCGTTATGGGATAAGTTTTTAAAATGGTTTTTAAGTTTATTTGAAGGCTTTGGTATTCAGCCCAATGTTATTAAATACTCTTTTATAGGAATTGGTATATTGCTTTTGTTATTTATTGTATTAAAACTAATAGGGATAAAGCCCAGTGGATTATTTATAATACAAAATGACCCTAAGGTTACTCAGTTAAATTTTAAACAAAGTGAAGATGATATCTACAATCAGGATCTAGATGATCTACTGCAACTAAGTATAAGAAATAATGCATATAGAGAAGCCGTAAGAATACTCTATTTAATATGCCTGCGACATTTAGATCAAACAAAAAGGATTGATTGGAAACCCTGGAAAACAAACCATGATTACTATTACGAAATAAAAAACAACAGTCACAACCAAGACTTTAAACAATTAGTAACGAACTACGAATATGTTTGGTATGGACATTTTTCGGTTGACCATGATACTTTCACTGAGATTAAGCAACAATTTGAAAAATTTATGTCCGTTACAAAATAAAACCAGGATATGGGAAATAAAACAAATAAATATCTTTTCTGGGGTATAACTGCTGGTTTTATCTTATATCTGATAATACTTATTATTAGCCCAAAGCCTATTGATTGGAGCTTAAGCTTTTCCAGGGAAGACGACATACCCTATGGAAGCAAAATTTTATTTGAGGAATTAAAAACTGTTTTTGACTCAACCAATATAACCACCAGTCATTCACCTCTGTATAATTTCATTAAAGAAAATGATTCTGAAAGAGCCACTTATATTATCATTAACATATCTTTTCATCCGGAGAAACCTGATTTAGAGAAAATCCTAAGTCAGGTTAACCTTGGCAGTAATGTATTTGTTTCAGCCTCATCATTTTCTCAGGACTTAAAAGATACATTAAAGTTTGAGGTCAAATCCAACTTTAACATATACCCTTCAGATAAAGATAGTTTAGTTCTTAACCTTGTCAATCCTGTTATAAAAGACTCATTAGGTTATATCTTTAAAAAAGCATATTCAGATAACTATTTTTCAAAAGTTGACACTATTAATTCGGTTCTTTTAGGAATAGGGAATAATGGTAAGGCCAACTTTATTAAAACAAAATATGGAAAAGGAAACCTTTATATAAACCTGAATCCATACGCATTTACAAATTATAATTTAGTTACTGATAATAATTATGAATATGCTTTTAAATCGTTGTCCTATCTACCTACCAACACACAGGTTATCTGGGATGAATATTACAAAGCAAAACCACGACCATCAAACTCACTTGTAAGATATATTCTTTCACAAAGAGCTTTAAAATATGCCTGGTATATTTTGTTATTTTCAGTTTTATCCTATTTAATTTTTGGAGCTAAAAGAATACAACGAAAGATACCTATCGTTGAAGCACCTCAAAACACAACACTTACTTTTATTGAGACTATTGGTCGATTATACTTCAGAAGAAAAAATCACTTAGATATAGCCCAAAAGAAATTCGCCTATTTTTTAGAATTTCTTCGATCGAAATATTTCATTAATACCTCAGAAATTAATGCTGATATGATATCAGAAACTTCAAATAAGTTAGATATACCTGAAAAGACAATTAAAAAGTTGTTTTCTCAAGCTGAGAGATTAAAAATGAATATTTCATATACAGAGGAAGACCTTGAGCAACTGAGCAGAAACATTGAGTTTATTTATCAAAAATGTAAGAAATAAAACTATTAAAAAAGAAATACCTATTCAATGGAAAATAACAATACACCATTTGAAAACAGACTTAACTTGGATGAATTAAATAAGGCTGTTTATCAGATTAAAAACGAAATCCAGAAAGTTATTGTTGGTCAGGAAAAGATTATTGATCTGATGTTAACAGCATTATTAGCTAATGGACATATTCTTTTAGAAGGAGTACCGGGTATAGCAAAAACAATGCTTTCAAAACTTCTGGCAAAAACAATTTCTACAGGCTTTTCACGAATTCAATTTACTCCTGATTTAATGCCATCTGATGTGCTTGGAACAACAATCTTTAATTCAGGAACTTCGGCGTTTGAATTTAAAGAAGGACCTATCTTTTCAAATCTGATACTTATTGATGAGATTAACCGTTCACCTGCTAAAACTCAATCTGCTTTGTTTGAAGTTATGGAGGAACGTCAGGTTACCATTGATGGTTCATGCAAAAAGATGGAAGCTCCATTTATTGTTTTTGCGACTCAAAACCCAGTTGAACATGAAGGTACATATAGATTACCAGAAGCTCAATTAGACCGATTTTTATTTAAAATAGAATTAAATTACCCTTCACTGGAAGAGGAAATACAGATTATTACAAATGCTCAAAACAGAAAAACTCAAAACGAATTAGATCAGATCAGTTCTGTTATTGATGCTATAGAAATTGTAAAATACCAGTCATTGGTGAAACAAATCATTGTTGAACAAGACTTAATTAAATACATCGCTCAAATAGTTGAAAAAACCAGAAAATCAAATAGTTTATTCCTTGGAGGTAGTCCAAGAGCTTCATTAGCCATATTAAATGCTTCTAAAGCATTTGCAGCTATTGAAGGACGTGATTTTGTTACTCCTGAAGATATAAAGTTTGTTCTGGTACCAGTATTAATCCATAGAGTAATATTAACTCCTGAAAAAGAAATGGAAGGTCTTACAACACAACAAGTCATTCAACAAATTATTGATTCCGTTGAAATTCCACGATAAACCTATATTTTGTATGCGTAATTTCTGGAGATCACTTTTTATAAATAATAGATTTTATATTGGTTTAGGAATACTTGTTGTCCTTATGATTTTAGGACATTTTTTCCACCCCATATTTCTTTTGACTCAGTTAACATTTTCCTTATTTGTTACGCTGGTTGCTATTGATTTTCTGCTTCTTTTTCACATTGGAAGTAAGCATAAGATTATTGGCAAGCGTCAACTACCTGAAAGATTTTCAAATGGAGATATAAACCAGGTGAAAATCGCTATTATAAATCATTTTGGATTTAAAATAAAAGCAAAGGTAATTGATGAATTACCTGTTCAACTACAAATACGAGATTTTCAGGAATTATTACTATTTAAAAGTTTCCAGGAAAAGAAATTTACATACGACATCAGACCAGTATTAAGAGGTGTATATCATTTTGGAGCACTTAATATCTTTATAAACTCGCCATTATCATTGATAACTCGACGCTATACTTTTGATTCCAAAGCAATGGTAAAGGTATATCCATCGTTTATTGAAATGCGAAAATTTGAGCTCCTCGCTATTTCAAACAGGCTAACAGAGGTTGGAGTAAAGAAAATCCGAAAGATTGGTCACCAAATGGAGTTTGATCAGATCAGAGATTACATTACCGGAGATGATTACAGAACCATAAATTGGAAAGCCACAGCTCGTAAAGGTCACCTGATGGTAAATCAGTATCAGGATGAAAAATCACAGCAGGTTTACAGTTTAATTGACATGGGCAGGAATATGAAAATGCCTTTTGATGGCATGTCATTACTGGATTATGCAATTAATACTTCTTTGGTGCTTTCTAATATATCAATGCTAAAACATGATAAAGCTGGCCTGATTACCTTTAGTAACAAGATTAACTCCATAGTTCCTGCAGCTCGAAATGGAAGACATATGCAGTCTATTATGGAAATATTATACAATCAAACTACAGATTATAAGGAGCAAAATTATGAACTCCTCTACACTCTGATTAGAAGAAAAATTACACACAGAAGCTTACTTATTTTATACACAAACTTTGAGAGTTTAAGTTCGGCAAGAAGACAAATCCCTTTTTTACAAGCTATTGCTAAAACTCATCTATTAATAGTTGTTTTCTTTAAAAACACTGAAGTATCAAAAATAGCAAACAACAAAGCAGTTAGTATAGAAGACATCTATGTTAAAACGATTGCTGAAAAATTCATTTACGACAAAAAGTTAATTGTAAAAGAATTAAACCAACATGGCATACAAACGGTATTAACATCTCCTGGAGATCTGACTGTAAATACATTAAATAAGTACCTTGAGATTAAATCCAGAGGAATTCTATAAGCTTCTACCTACATTGGATCAACATCAGCCTGAACAACTGTAGCCTTGAATCCCGGATGGCTTACTAAAGTATTAATGGCTTCATTAATTAGCTCTTTAACTTTTACGAGCGAAATTCCACTCTCTAACTTTAGCATAATCTTGCGCAAATGCCAATTCTGAATTTTACTAATAGTAGGAGCCTGAGGGCCCACTACTCTATGATTAAAAACTGATCTTAGATATTCTGCTAAATAATCAGAAGCCTGATTAGCTGTATTCTGATTACGATGTTTAACAGTAAGATTTATTAATCTGTAATATGGAGGATATTTATAGGCATTTCTCTCCTCCATTTGAGTTTGAAAGTGATGCTTAAAGTTATTATTAATCACATCTATAATAACAGAATTACCTGGATTCGAAGTCTGCAAAATAACCGTCCCCTGCTTTTTCTTTCGCCCGGCTCTACCACTAACCTGAGCCATCAATTGAAAGCTCCGTTCATAAGCTCTGAAGTCAGGAAAATTCAACATACTATCGGCATTCAATATTCCAACCACACTTACATGATCAAAATCCAAACCCTTAGAAATCATCTGAGTACCAATCAATATATCAACTTCTCCACTTTCAAAGTTATTGATAAGTGTTTCATGAGATTTACGTGTTCTTGAGGTATCCAAATCCATTCGTGATACTTTAGCTTCAGGAAATATAATTTTAATATCCTCCTCAATTTTCTCAGTACCAAAACCTTTTGTTTCCATCGATGGAGATCCACAAGCATTACAAACCCTTGGCAACGAATAGGAATTTCCACAATAATGACAAGTTAATTGATTATTATGCTTATGATAAGTCATACTTACATCACAATAATCACATTTAGGAACCCAACTACATTGATTACATTCAAGATAAGGCGAAAAACCCCTTCGATTTTGAAATAAAAGTACTTTCTCATTATTCTCCAGTGCCTGGTTAATATTTTGAATCAGCAATGGAGAAAAGTTCGAACTCATCTTTTTCTTACGTCTCTCTTCCAGAACATTTACGGTAAGTATATTAGGCAATTGAATACCTTCATAACGTTGAAATAACTCAACTAAACCGTACTTACCCAATTCTACATTATGATATGTTTCTAAAGATGGAGTTGCTGTTCCTAAAAGGACTTTAGCATTGTGAAAATGAGCCAGAACCATTGCTGCATCTCGGGCATGATATCTTGGTGCAGGATCAAATTGCTTATAAGTATTCTCATGTTCCTCATCAATAATGATTAATCCGAGATTTTCAAACGGCAAAAAAACGGATGATCGGACACCTACTATAACCTTATAATTCTTATTATTCAGAACGTCATTCCACACCTCAACTCGCTCAGCATCCGTATATTTGGAATGATATATACCCAATTCATCACCAAACACCTTTTTTAAACGAGAGGTAATCTGAGTAGTTAATGCAATTTCTGGCAAAAGATAAAGAACCTTTTTACCTTTATTTAACTGCTCTTTAATAAGATGAATATATATTTCAGTTTTTCCGCTGGAAGTAACACCATGAAGCAACACTGCATTCTTCTCATTAAAAAGCTGGTTTATTTCATTAAATGCATTTTGCTGCGATTCATTTAAGATGTGTAAACCACGTAAAGAATCACTATACGAAGTAAGTCGTGATACTTGTTCCTCCTCTTCTACAAAAATCCCCTTTTTAACTAATTCCTTAATTTGAGTAGCAGTAGCATTACTTTTGTCTTTTAGCTCATTTTTATCAATAACCTTAGTATAATTGGATGAATTTGCTCCTCCAATTAAAGTAAAAAATGTCATTAATACTTCAAGTTGCTTTTTAGCATTACTCAATTCTGTAAATGCATTTTGTATCTTCTGCTCTTTATAATATTCCTCAGATAAACGAATTATCTTTTTTGTCTTTGGCTTATAACCATCTTTTAACCTTTCACTGATAAAAACAGCTTCCCGGTCGAGTAGTGATTTAACTATTGGTAGTGAGTTTTTTAAATCGGTAAGATTATTCAATTCCTGTATTGTTGCTGAATTATTCTCAGCTAAATAATCCAGGACTTGATTTTCTTTTGTAGAAAGTGCTTCATCCAGAACCCACTCCTTATTATAATGTACCTTTGTTTCACTTTCAAGCTTAAGGCCAGAAGGAAGAGCAGCCTTATAAACTTCGCCCAATGTACACATATAGTACTGAGCAATCCAATTCCAAAAATTTAATTGAATCTCATTAACAACAGGCTTTTCATCTAATACAGATATGATTTCTTTGGTTTCATATTCATCAGGTTTATTGTCATGGAGAGAATAAATAATTCCTGAGTAGATTTTCTTTTTTCCGAAAGGAACAATTACTCTTGATCCTATTTCAACATTAGAAATCCAGTCCTCCGGGATTTCATAAGTAAATAATCTCGGAAGAGGCACGGGTAGAATAATATCTGCAAAATACACCGTTTTCATCTCCAGCAAAATTAACTACTTAAATTGTTATTACAATAGATCGTTAGATTTAAGATTGACAACAATCAATTTATTTATAAATCACTAAATATTAGACCATTGCAAGATGAAACTACATTCTAAATATTGGTATATTATTAAATTACAATTAAATAGAAGTCTATTAAAATTATTAACAGTTGGTTTTTAAAAAAATCAATCAAATTTTTCCTTTGCAAATATTGCAGAAGGTTTATAGGCATAATATCCTCCCATTAAGGAGATAAATAATGAAATTAAGTAAAAAATCAAACTTAAAGCTACTGCATGATCTTCATTTAAACCAAGGTATTGTGATCCAAACATAAAGGTTACCTCTCTTAGCCCTAATCCGCCTAACGATATAGGAATTGCAGACATAATACTGGAAAGAAAGAACAGAAATAGATAATCATCCTGTCGGCCAGTAAGCTCTGTCCCCATTGATTTAAGAATAAGAATAGCAGAAAACATTTGCAAAGCCTGAATAATTAACGACAATGCAAAAACACGCCATGCAGCAGGAATTAAATGCGAACTAAACAGCTTTAGATAAATATAATACCCCACAAAAATGATTGGAATAAAAACAACGAAGTATTTTAAGAAAGGATTTATCCAAATCAAAAACTGGTGTACTACTTTTATACCTCCTTCTGGAATGCCTGATTTACCTAGATCATAATCAATAAAATAAACTAATGCACAAATATAAATTACAATTACAGCCAAACCACTAAGCCTGTCGGCAAATATGGTCCCTATTAATCTCTTAACCGAGGTCTTATAATATTTATTCAATAAGAAAACTTTATATCCGTCTCCTCCTACTCCTCCTGGAAGAAACATATTATAAAACATTCCCAGCCAATACAATTTAATATTAGCTACAATACTAATTTTGATTGAAATATATCTGTAAAACGTATTTAATCGATATGAACTGATTACTTGAGAAAAAGCATATAAAAGCACTGCTAAAACTAACAAACCGATATTTAATCCTGCGACTGCTTTTATGGTTTCCTGAAAATCTATTTTATTAAATACATAGTATAAAGCTACTCCGGATAACACTATTTTTGCGATAAGCTTTAAAACTTTCGAGTATTTTTGAAAAAATTGCAAAATGATTTTATTTTAAAATTACTTGCAACAAAAATAGTCTAATATTTATATAAAAAAACAATCATATGTTATCTTATAATTTGATAACATATGATTGTTAATATTTTATGCATCAATATGCATTTACAGTTAATTTACTTTAATAACATCTCAGCAAGTTCTTCTTCAAAGAAGAAGCTATCCATACCAAAGGCAGGTTCTAATTCATCAATCCACTGAGCATGACAGTCGTATTTTGCAAAGAAAGGTCTTGCTACCCAATCACTATCTCTACCTTGTATAAACTCTAATGTAATGATTCTTTCTCCCCTTAATTCAGTAACGCCAACAATTCTTATTTTACCAGGGGTACATGACATACTTGGACCACGAACAGTTCTGGCTATTCCACTTACCTGAGTATATGCCTTTTTGAATATACTCCATGCCTTTACCAAAGAAATTCCAAAGTATCCATGAGCTCCGGTATCTCTTGCAATAAACATATAATACGGAATCATTCCCAGATCTACTTGTTTTTGCCACATTTCTGCCCAAATATTACCATTAGCATTAATATGGTTTAAAACAGGTGATTGTGTTCTAATATTAGCACCTGTTGCACGAATTCTTTTCACGGCTTTTTTTACAGCTTCAGTCTCAAGTTCTCTGGGATGATTGAAATGAGCCATAAAAGAAAAATTCATTCCGGCTTTTGTAATCTTTTCAAAAACTGAAATCATTTCATCAGCATCTGAATCTGTTAAATATCTATATGGCCAAAAGCTAAGAGATTTAGATCCTATGCGTATTGTTTTTAAATGATCAATTTTAGCTTCTATGATTTTTGTAATATATGTATCAAAAACATTTGCTTTCATAACCATTGGATCTCCTCCTGTAATAAGAAGATCTGTTATTTCAGGATGCCTTTTAATATATTCAATAATTAAATCAATCTCTTTCATTGAAAATTTTAGCTCATGCATATTTGTAAACTGAGGCCATCTAAAACAAAATGTACAATATGCATGGCAAGTTTGTCCCTGCGATGGAAAAAACAACATGGTTTCGCGATATTTATGTTGTACTCCATGTAGGAGTTCACCATCTAATTCCGGAACATTATATTCCAATTGTCCGGCAGGATGAGGATTTAAGGTTTCTCTAATTAAGTTTGCTTCCTCGCGCAAAATTTCATTTGTAGCTCCTGATTTTATTAATGTTGCCATATGATTAAAATCTTCTTCTGACAACATCCCCTTTTGAGGAAAGTTTAAAATAAACATAGGATCATCTTTATAATTCTCCCAATCAATTAATTCATCAACAACATAGTTGTTTGTTTTAAATGGAAGAACGTGTCCTACTACTTCGATATTAAAAATATCCACCTCTGAAAGCAAGGAAATTTGAGGGATATCTTTAAAATTGTACATCGTATACGTCTGATACTTTTTCATCATGCTTTCTTTTAAAAGTTATACCATATCAGTTTGTAGCCAACATCACATATGGGCGAAATAATTTAATCCTTAATAATAATTAAAGAGATAATTTCTAATCAATATGAAGTATCTATTCGCTAATTTTGGTAGGGTAATATAATAAGTTACGACAATTATCGTAAGATGTCAAATACGCCACTTTCAATTAGAAATAAGCACAATAAATTGATTTAATGATATTTACAAGCTAAAAACCCGAATAAAACTCAAAAGTAGTAAAAAAATGTAAGAAACTACCTGATTAATTCAGTTCTGTTAGTATCTAGTTTTAAAAATATAAACAACAAAGTAGTAAATCCCCATAAAGAAGATCCGCCATAACTAAAAAATGGAAGTGGAATACCAATAACAGGAGCAAGTCCAATAGTCATTCCAATATTAATTGTAAAGTGAAAGAAAAATATTGATGCAACGCAATATCCATATATACGACTAAACACTGAATGCTGTTTTTCAGCCAATATGATTAACCTGATCATTAAAAATATAAAGAGTATCACTACAATTGAAGTTCCCAAGAATCCCCACTCCTCACCAACAGTACAAAAAATAAAATCGGTACTTTGCTCAGGCACAAAATCAAATTTCGTTTGGGTGCCATCTAAATAACCTTTTCCGAGTACACCTCCGGAACCAATTGCAATTTTTGATTGATTCACATTATAACCAGCACCTAAAGGGTCGTCTTTAAATCCAAGCAATACATTAATCCTGTTTCGCTGATATTCTGAAAGAATTTGTTCAACAAAATAGTCTGTTGATATAGTAAAAGCTATACCGCCCCACATAAATAATAAGGCTGGTAAAACTGGCTTCAATCGTTTACTAATTCCCTTAATCCCAAGAAATACAGATATACATAATGCAGCAAATAAAGTAAATAAATCCCACTGAGATTCTTTTCCAATTATGCTAAAAACAAGGTAAGCTAAACCAAAACCTGCAAAGCCCACTAAAGAGGTATATCCTACTAGCTTAAGATTTACTTTAACAATAAGAAATACATAGATCCCTACTATAATCAGCCATAAAATAATCACATTGGGATAAGCCAAAGTAAGTACTGACACTACGGCTCCAATAAGTCCAAAAACAAGTATACTACCAGATAAGCCTTCGCGATAAAGAGGCAATACAAATACAAAGAAAACCAACGCACTACCTGTATCATTTTGAAGTAAAATGCAAATAATAGGCGTCAACCAAATAAAAATTACTCTTAGAAAATTAGACCGCTTTTTAAACGAAAAGTCGTACCTACTCATCAGTCGAGCAAGGGTTAAGGCTGTGGCTACTTTTGCCAACTCTACAGGCTGAAATCGTACCGGACCTAATTCAAACCACGATTTAGCTCCATTAATTTCTTTACCCAAAAAGATTACAGCAAATAACAGAAAGACTGAAAATCCATATAAAAAGTATGAAAATGCCACATAGAACTTACTATCTGTCATAAAAATTACCCAAATAATAGCCAATGACATTGAAATCCATAACAATTGCTTTGCATACTCCTTACCTGTATCAAAAAAAACAGGATTATCAGGATTGTAGTTTGCTGCATAAATATTAAACCATCCAAAAGCAACTAACAAAAGGTAAGTAACTACAGTGATCCAATCAATTGACTTTATATAACTATTATTTTGAGGCATGAATTAAATCTCCTTCTAACATTCTTTTTTCAATCCACTTTCTAGATGGATCGATTTCATTTTTCAAATATTTTTCAACCATCAAACTCGCTATTGGAGCAGCCCAGGTTGATCCAAATCCGCCATTCTCAACATACACTGCAATTGCTATTTTAGGATTATCCTTCGGTGCAAAAGCTACAAATACAGAGTGATCTTCACCATGAGGGTTTTCAGCAGTACCTGTTTTACCACAAATACGAATATCTGGAATACGAGCAATTCCTGCAGTATTACCACTTGTTCCCCATACAGCCATTTCCATTCCATCAATAACAGGTCTAAAATTAATAGTATCTACACCTGTTTCATGAACATTTTTAAATTTTGAAGGAATTGTATCGTTTTCAATATTCTTTATAATATGTGGAGTATAAAACTCACCCTTATTTCCAATTGTGGCAGCAAGGTTCGCAATTTGCATTGGGGTGGCTAACAACTCGCCCTGTCCAATTGCCAAAGAAACAACAGTTAAAGAAGACCAGCTTTTATGATAAATCTTATCATAAGTATTATGATTAGGAACAAAACCTCTCTTTTCATTCGCAAAATCAACTCCCAGCTTATATCCAAAACCAAAATTCACCAGGTAATTTTTCCATAATTCAAATCCATCCTGAACTGTTTCATTCTTAGGATTATCAAGGATCCTTCTAAAAACATTACAATAATATGCATTACATGAACCAGCAATTGAATGTACAAGATCTAAAGGACTAGGATGACTATGACATCCAAGATGAAAACTCCCAACAGAATATCCCATATAACATTCAAATTTAGATTCCGGAGTAATAATTCCTTCCTGCAATCCAATTAATGCATTTAAAGGTTTAAAAGTTGACCCTGGAGGGTATAATGCCATAATTGGTCGATTAAACAATGGCTTAAGTGAGTCTGTACTCAATTTTGAAAAATTACCAGCTCTTTGCTTACCTACAAATAAGGAGGGATCATAAGTTGGAGCAGATATCATAGTTAAAATCTCACCAGTTTCAGGTTCAATAGCTACAATAGAGCCAATTTTATTAGCCATCAATTGTTCACCGTATTGCTGAAGATCAATATCTATTGTAAGAGTAATATCTTTACCTGCCTCCGCCGGGATATCGAAGCGTCCATCGCGAAAAGATCCCTTTTCTCTGCCGTGAACATCTACTAAAACATATTTATACCCTTTTTGACCACGTAAAAACTGTTCATATGTTGATTCAATACCATTAATTCCATGATAATCACCATTTATATAATAATCATCTTTCTTTATGGTACTTGGACCAACCTCTCCAATATACCCGAGAATATGTCCGGCATTTGGATATTCATATTTTCTTAAAGTCCTTCGCTGTACGAAGAAACCATCAAACTTATAAAGCTTCTCCTGAAGATATCCATATTGTTCAGCGGATAATTGTTTATAAAACACAGAAGGTTTAATAGATGATATTTTACGACTACGCAATTTTTGCCTCATCTCCTTAAACAAACCTTTAAGATCATCTTTAGTAATATTTAATGCCTGACAAAAAGAAACCGTATCCATTTCCTTTAATTCCCTGGGCACCACCATTAAATCATAATTTGCCTGATTAGAAACAACCAATTTACCATTTCTATCATAGACTAATCCACGTGCCGGATAATTTATAATCTCCCTACGTGTATTACTTTCTGCTGAGTATTTATACGACGGATCGTAAACCTGAAGAATAAACAATTTCACAATGAAGGCAATACCTATGGAAATGTATATTAAGGCAACAACCAATGTTCTTCTATTCAAATTCTCCACTTCTCTAACATTTAAATTCTACCTCGTTTTTGATAGTTGAACAAAAGGGTGATTCCCATAATAACTAAGGTAAACACCGAACTAAAAAGAGTTTTTCCCAATATTTCAAGGATATTTGAAAATGAAAATGACTCAATAATAAAATAGGTTAAATGATGAATTACAACTAAAACACCAGCATATTTAAAAAACCAGGGAAATCCATAAAAAGAAGGAGTTGGTATTGTTCCAACCTCATAACCATCTCTTGGAGAAATTCGCATTAAAACAAACCCGCGAAGATATGCCATTACTAATATTGCAGCCATATGCATTCCTGGTGTATTAGAAAACATATCTATACTTAAACCTAAAATAGAGGCTAATATTAACAACAGCCAACCTGGTGTTTCAAAAGGTAAGGTTAAAATAAACAATACGTATAAATACGGATTTATATAACCCGAAAACTCAATTTTATTCAGGATAATAACCTGTAGAAATAAAAAAAAGAAAAAATTGAAAATATATCTTGGTATTATACTAATCATTGCTGACTCTCCTCCTCTAATTGTAATTGCTGATCCTGAAAAATATTTTCAACTACTTCAACATAATTCAGTTTTGCAAAATCAACACTTAATTTTACTTTAATTTTATAAAAGCTTTCCCCAACTGGATGTTCTACACTTTCAACAGTCCCAATCAATACACCTTCAGGAAAAGTAGAGGAATATCCACTGGTTATAACCTGCTCTCCCAACTGAACGTTAGCATGTTCCGGAATTTCATCTAAAATAACATGGTGAACCGATTTATTATCCCAACTAACAGAACCAAAAAAATCAGATCCTTTTAATTTAGCGGATATTTTTAAACGAGGATTTAAGATAGATAAGGCTGTACTGTAATTATTAGAACATTTTATTACAATACCAACAACTCCTAATCCGGAAATAATACCCATATCCGGTTTAATCCCATCTAACTTTCCTTTATTTAATGTAATATAATTAAAATGCTTTCTAATACTATTGTTGACTACTTTACAGGTACGATATTTATATTGTTTAGAAGTACTTGAATCACCAACAAGAGCAAAGTAATCTTTAGCCTGAACAAAAGAAGTCGGTAATTGACTTCTTAAAAATGCATTCTCCTCTGCTAATTCCTGATTTACCTTTTTAAGAACAAAATATTGTTCAATATTGCTTACTGCGTCAAAAACTCCACCACTCATTTTTGATGATGAACTTAAGTAGACAGCTTTTTGATTTTGGTTATACGTAACAATTAATATAAAAGCAACTATTTCCAAAATGATAAACAAAAGTCCATTATGATGCTTAATTAAAAAATGTAAGAAATTCCTCATTAATATGTTGCGTTGTATTCTTCTTTAAATTGTATAATTCTCATTAATAGCATTATAATTTACATATATATATAAATTTAACAATACTTTTTTCTCGACATGGGTAAAGTTACTCTTTTAACATATAATTTTCGATACGATTATTCAATTAAACACAAAAAAAGAGGAAACAGAACATTTCCTCTTATAATATTTTAGATTTCGATTCAACTAATATTTACATTTTTCCCATTATATGCAACATTTTCTTTTTAGTTAATACTGCTATTCGATACATTATGGGTACAATAATCAAAGTAAGGAAAGTTGCAAATGTTAATCCGAATATCACGGTCCACGACATAGGTGACCACATTGCTGCCATATCACCACCAAAGCTAATATGAGGTTCAAAACTGCTTAATAATCCCCAAAAATCAATATCAACTCCAATAGCCATTGGCAATAATCCTAAAATAGTAGTTATAGCCGTAAGTAACACAGGACGTAACCTTGTTTTTCCTGCCAATACAATACAATCTGTTGCCACATTAACCGGAAGAAATACCTTTTCTCCTAAGCCTAATTCTGCTCGTTTCTGCGATTTTAATAATTCAATATAGTCAATTAATACAATGGCATTATTTACTACAACTCCAGCTAACGACACAATTCCAATACCTGTCATTATTACAACAAAATCCATTTTAAAAGTGGCTAAACCTCCAAATACTCCAATTGTACTAAACAATACACTGGCAATAATGATAAAAGGTTTAACTATTGAATTGAATTGGGACACTAAGATGATTAATATTAAGACTATTGCAAGACCCAGGGCAAAAGATAAAAATGCCATAGACTCTGCTTGTTCTTCCTGTTCTCCTGTAAATTCATATTGATAACCGGTTGGAAGTTCAAAATCTTCAAGTATAGCCTTAATCTCATTATTAACATTATTAGCATTGTATCCTTCAAGAACATTAGAGTACAAAGTAACGACTCTGTTTAAATCAATCCTTTTAACTGCATCATAAGTAGTAGCATAAGAAAAGCTGGCCACTGCAGAAATTGGAATCTCCATTAACTTTCCCATGTTATCTCTGAAGACCACCTTTTGATTCATTAAAGCAGGAATACTATTTCTGTATTCCTCTTTTAACCTAAGTTGTATTGGATACTTATCTTCACCTATCTTATAATCTGACACTTCCTTCCCAAACAATGCAGTACGAAGTGTGCTGGATACTTGTGCGGTCGACATTCCAAAACGACGTACTCTTTCTCTATCAATAGAAACCAGCATTTCAGGCTTGTTTACATTAAGATCCATTTTTAAACCTTCAATACCTTCAATCTGTTCTCTTTCAATAATACTTTCAATGGTATCCGCCAGATAAACTAACTTATCAAATTCATAACCTGATATTTCAATATTAATAGGTTTACCGGTTGGGGGACCACCTTTGTCCCTGTCAATTGTAAAAATGGCTCCAGGATAATTATAAGTAAGACTATCGTTAAACATTTTCAGTATATCAGCTGTATGAAGTCCGTTTCTATCCTCATAATCTACGAAGGAAACAGTAACCAAGCATTTATTATCTCTTGTTGAAAAATCAAGATCATCTTCTAAACGCGCACCATCACCAACATTTGTAAGAACTGATTTAACTTCATTTCTATACGGTTTAATCATTCTTATAATATCTTTTTCAAGATTCTTAGCAAACTTATCGGTTGCTGTAATATGCGTTCCCGCAGGTAATTCAACAAAAACATTTATAAAATTTGGATCTCCTGATGGAAAAAACACGGTGTTTGGAGATCGCATAAAATAAAAGGCAATAGTAAAAAACAATAACAAGACTGTTCCAATCAACAGATTTCTGGGACGTTTACCTGATAATGCAGCCGATAAAAATTTTACATAAAAGTTTTCCAACTTATCCAGGAAAGTGGTTTTAAACCAAATCCCGATTTTTGCAAAAAATAAATAGTTCATCAACGATACAAAGGCTGAAATAAACATTAAGCTACCCAGTATATTGGCTCCTATCAGATAAAACAAAGTACCTAAAACTAAAAGAATTGCAATAATCCTAATTACCAGGTATTTATCAGGTATCTTATCCTCATCTGTATGTTTTATAAACATAGATGAAAAAACAGGAATTATTACCAAGGCCACAAACAATGAAGATGTGAGTACAATAATTAAAGTAATAGGTAGGTATTTCATAAACTCTCCCATAACAGAATCCCAAAAAACCAATGGAAAGAACGCTGCTAAAGTCGTCAATGTGGAAGCAATAATTGCAATAGCAATTTCACCAACAGCCCTTCGTGCTGCTTCTAGTGGTTTGTAACCTTTATCAATAAAGCGATAAATATTTTCAACAACCACAATGGCATTATCCACTAACATCCCCAAAGCTAGAATTAAGCCGAATAAAACCATCATATTAATGGTATATCCAATAATTTGCAGAACCACAAATGATAAAAACATCGACATTGGAATAGCCAGTCCAACAAATAAAGCATTTCGGGTACCTAGAAAGAAAAACAACACCAACACAACGAACAGCATACTCATAATCATACTATTCTCAAGACTATTCAATTGAGCCTTCACCATATCTGATTGATCATTAGTAATAGTAATCTGTAAAGCCTCAGGGAAAATATGTTGCTCTTTTACTTCCTTTAATATCTCATCAATTTGTTTTGTCGCATTTAAAAGGTTTTCACCTCCTTTTTTTACCACTTGCAAAGATACCACAGGTTGTTCATCCAGTCTTGTAATACTTGATGGCTCTTCGTATCCATCAACCACATCAGCTACATCATACAAATACACCACCTTACCTTCTTCACTTTTTACTATGATATTTCTGATTTCATCCATGGAAGTAAATTCGCCTAGAGCTCGAATCGATCTTCTCGTATTTCCTAATCTGATTTCTCCACTTGATATGCTAATATTTTCATAAGCTATGGCATTCTCAATATCATTAAAGCTAATTTTTCTGGCGGCCATTTTCAGAGGATCAGCATTAATCTTAATCTCTTTTTCATTAATACCCTGAATCTCCACCTTTGATATTTCTGGTAAAGTTTCAATTCGATCTTCTAATATTTCACCATACTTTTTAAGTTCATCTACACTATAATCTCCTGATAAGTTAATATTTACGATTGGAAATTCAGAAGCATCAATATCCTGAACCACAGGATCTGCAGGTAAGTCGTCGGGTAAATCATCCATAGCATTATCAACAGCATCTTTACAATCCTGCAATGCTACCTTATTATCAATACCACTATTAAACACTATTAAAATATATGACAACCCCTGAGATGAGGTAGACTTGATATCCTTAATTCCATTAATAGTTTTAATTTCCTTTTCAATCGGGCGCGTCACTAAATTCTCAATATCTAAAGGGGCATTACCAGGATATGGAGTCATAATCATAATCCATGGCAACTCAACTTCAGGGAATAACTCCTTAGGTAAAGTATTATAAGATACCAATCCAAAAATTGCCAATGAAAAAGTCAGCAATAAAACCGTAGTTTTATTTCGCAAGGCTAAACTTGTAAGTTTAAATTCTCTTACAACTTTATCCTTAAAATGCTCATTATGTATATTTTGTTTTTCTTCTTGCATTTCAATCTAAGTTAAATGGCTTTACCCGATTATCTCAATTCAACCAATGAACCGTTTGACACTGTATTATAACCTTCCACAATAATTTGATCTCCTTCGCTTAAACCTTTAATTATTACTGTCTCATCCTGATAAGATCGTCCAGATTCCACATATACTTTTTTTGCTTCATTATTTTGAACAATGAAAAGAAACTTACCGGTTATGTCATTCTTGATTATAGATGAAGGAACGACCAATGCATTGTCTGCCCTATAATCATTAATTTTTAATGAGGTCATCATATTGGGTTTCAAAAGCTCATCATTATTCTTAAGAACAACCTGAACATTAAAGGTTCTATTTTGAGGATGAATAATATTTCCGGTTCTTGAAACAGGCGCTTCAATAATTAAATCAGGATAAGTTGAAAAACTTAATTCAACAGTATCGCCTTTTGAAACATAAGGAACAAAAGCCTCTGAAACCTCAGCATTAACCTTCATCTGTTTTAAGTTCACAAACTGAAGAATCACAGCACCAGGAGAAGATAGTTCTCCTTCCTTAGAGATAATATTATCAACAATTCCATCAAACGGAGCTCTGATATGATATAGTTCCAATTGGGATTTCTGAGTTTTAAGAGCACTCTCTAAAGCTTCTTTATTTGTTTTAGCCTGTAAATATTCAATTTCAGAACCTATATTTTGATCCCACAAGCTCTTTTGCTTATTATAAACATCTGTTGCCAATTCTAAATTTGTCTGAATCTCTTTTATTGCGTTTGCAAGAGTATTTGAGTTTAATGAAACCAATAATTGCCCTTTATTAACTCTTTCTCCTTCCTCAACATGAATTTCTCTAATTTGAGCAGGTACTTCAGGACTTATATTTGCGCTTTGAACCGCTTCAAGTAAACCATTGGCCTGAATAAAATGCTTAAAAACGCGCTTATTGATAACCTGAACAACAACAGGTAATTTAAATTTGATACTATCACCCGACATCCCTTTCAGTTGATTTTCCAAAATCAAATTTTCCTTTTTCAGAGCTTTTATTGTTTTTCTGTTCTCACTAATTTTTGATTTAATTTCATCTTTATCTGAAGAAGAACATCCAATAACAAAAACAATGAACATGAAGGAGATAAATATTTTTTTCATGGTAGTAGACTATTACAAAAATTTGTTATTTATAATTGAGAAGTAGCTTTTTTATATTTTATATATAAAGTAAAATAGTTCATCGCTGCATTATTATAATTCACAACAGCTTCAGTCATATTACTTTCATTTTGAGACAACTCCAAGCTATTTAGTAATCCATTATTAAATTTCACTAACGACTTTTCATAAATTCTTTTAGAAATATCTTTTGATTCCTGAGCATTTACAAATTGTTTACGCGCATTATCTAGATTGGCTTTGGCAATGATCAACTCCCTTTTCAAGGTTTGTTCAACCATTTGTTGCTCTACATTGAGTTTTTTAAGTTGAAGTTTCTTCTGTTTTAATTGAGCGGAACGCATTCCGCTTGAAAATATTGGTACTGACAACGCAACTCCTAGCATAGAACCTTCCGTTTTAACAAGATCAGACCAGTTTTGACCAAAATAAGTATAATCATAGTTTATAAAAGCACTCAACCTGGGCATAGCCAGAGCTCTCTGGTTTTTAATATCTAAACCTTTAATATCAATTTGAGTTTGAATTGTTTGATAATCAATGTGCGTTTTTATATCATTATTAAATTCAGGACTCATTGGAATTATTGCAATTAAATCAACAATGCCATCTGCTAGTTTTAATGGTTTATCAATATCATAACCCATTGCAAACTTTAAAATTGACATCGCTATTTCATATTGATTTTTTGAATCATCATACATTCTTTGAGATTCGTTTACCATCAATTTTACTTGATCAACATCAATATCTTCTCTAAATCCTTTTTCGTAATAAGCTTGTATTTGCTTTAAAGTATGTTCGTTAGTTTCAAGATTAGATTTAAAATCATCAATATTTTGTTTGGCAACTAATGATAAAAAATAAGCTTCTGCAACGGCCTGCTTTAACTCAATATTAGTTTTTTGTTCAACGTTCTCAGAGAGTTTTACATACACTTTACTTGCCTGAAGACCTACAAAATAAGAACCATCAAAAAGAAGCTGATCTACTCTACCTCCAATTGAATTATTGTATTTGGTACCAAAAACAGTTGTAATGGTGGTATCTCCAAACATAATTTGGTTTTCCTGAAGTTTTAAATTATTTGCAATAGAACCACTTGCATTAACCTGAGGTAAACCAATAGCTATGGTTTCATTTACTTTTTTCTTAGCAATTTCTATATCATGTCGGGCATTAATACTTTGATAACCAAACTCAGTAGCATAAGCCATGGCCTGATTAAGAGTAACTTCAAGAGTATCACTTTGGGCTTTAGCACCGAATTGAAAGAACACAAGAATTATGAAAACAAAGAGATTTCTTTTTTTCTTCATATAGTTGTTGTTGATAGGTTTTTATTGTGAATGATATTAAATAATTTACGTTCAATTTAGTCTGAGTTCAAAATTAACTTACAGATATACTTTCACATAACAAAAATCGGTTAATGACTCCATTTAATCGGTAAATAAACAAACATAATAACCATTAAGTCATTTTTATACAATATACGGTTTAAATAATTTATAAATAGAAAACTAAAATAACATAGAAACTAATTTAATGTCAATAGTTTTGGTTCATTAAACCACATATAATATTTACTTTTGGATTACGTTTTAAACTTATAAACAATATATCTCTGTAAATGACAAGAAAAATTTATAATAGCTGCTTGAAAAGTTACAAAATCATTCTTTTAGTCACTTTTATTATTGTTGTACCATTAAATCTTGAGGCACAACAAAAAAACAGAAGAAATAAAGGTACAAGTAAAAGAGAAATCAGAAAGCGTCAGGAAGAAGCGAATAAGAAAAGCGACTACAATAAATTCAATGAATTAATTCCAATGGGGAGCTCAGCTTCAATTGCAAGGAATGATTATATCTGGAGTTATGAGACTGCAAATACAGTTCCTCTACGCGGAGGAGACATTAGCATTTTTTCACCAACAAGATTGAGTTACAGGAGAGGTCAGGAAATAGGAACATCAATTGGATCTGCAGCCTTTATTCCAATGATTTATTTCAAAAAAAGATGGAAGGAAGACAAAATATACATTGCCACAAGGCATCAGGCATATTCATTTTGGCCCGGATTACAAATTATGCAGAATAACAATTATTTTCAATTCATTCCCGAAAACTCAGAAGTTCCTCAAGTTATTGCCATAAAAAACGAATTAATTGTTAGTAAACCATTTTTAAAAGAATTAAAATGTGGTGGAGTGAAACAACCATTTATAATAGCTACAGCGGGCATTTCATATGATTATGGCATAAAAATTAAAGAAACAGATGTTAAACTTATCGACTATAAATTTCTACGTTCAAGAAATGGCGTTATTTTAGGTGATGCTGGTTTTTTGTCTGCAAGAATTCAAGGAGATTTCTACATAAATCAAAATTTATTCCTAACGGTGGCCGCACGTGGGCTGTTTGCAAATAAAGACTATGGTAACTCTATTGAGCAAAATTCTTTAATTAGATATAAAATCGCACCGAAGTTCTCTTTAAGTGGAGGTTATTGGATGAATTTTGGAAAAGGTGATGGAACAATGATTGTCCCACTTGTTGACTTAACCTACCATTTCGGAACCAGAGAAATCAGAGAAAAAGGTTTATTTGGGAAAGGTAGAATGTAAGATCTACTATTCCCAATTCGTGAAACAAAATTATAATGTAAAAAATAACACAATAAAGACTAATAAGACAACCTGAAGAATCAAAAATCGAACAGGTATCTCAATTTTTTTCATGCAGCTAACAAGAGACAGGATTTTTGTTTTCATAAAAATATATTTTGGTTATTAGTTACTCTTGCTTTGACTCAAAAAATCCATAAAGGTTGCTTTTATAACGAAAAAAAAATTAAAATATTTTATTTATAGGATATTAATTATTAATAATGACTCAAAAAAGAACACAAACTCTTTTTTTATATTTTCTTATTTGCTTAATTTGTAGTAACATTTTTTTAAGTGAAAAACAATAACAGCATATTATCTTTCCTTTTGAACAACGTTGTTGTTACCTCCAATGATTTTTTTGGTTATGCAGGTATGATGTGTCGCATGATGATGATGACAATCTAGTGTCAAAGCGCATTATATCAGGATAATTTCATTACATAAACCTATTATAATGCGCCAGGCATTGTAAAGGAAGTAAGTGTAGATTATTCAACTAAAATTATTATACCATGTCAGATTTAAAATTTGAAACTCTCCAGTTGCACGCTGGACATCAGGTTGACTCAGATACCAATTCAAGAGCTGTACCTATCTATCAAACATCATCTTTTGTATTTAATGATGCTGAACATGCTGCAAACTTGTTTGGACTAAAGCAATTCGGCAACATTTATACACGCATGAATAATCCGACAACTGATGTTTTTGAAAAACGTATTGCAGCTCTTGAAGGTGGAACTGCAGCATTAGCAGTTTCTTCAGGACAGGCAGCACAATTTATTGCTATTAATAACATACTTCAGGCTGGTGATAATTTTGTTTCAACATCCTATTTATATGGTGGTACTTATAACCAGTTTAAAGTTCAATTTAAACGATTAGGGATTGATGTGAAATTTGTGGAAGGAGATAATCCTGCAGATTTTGAGACTAAAATTGATGAGAATACAAAAGCCATTTATTTAGAAACAATCGGAAACCCACGCTTTAATATTCCTGATTTTGAAAAAATTGCTGCAATTGCGAAGAAACACGATATTCCATTAATTGTTGACAATACTTTTGGTGCTGGGGGTTATTTATTCCGTCCACTAGAACATGGTGCTAATGTGGTTGTTGAATCTGCAACAAAATGGATTGGTGGTCATGGAACTTCTATAGGTGGAGTTATTGTAGATGGAGGAAATTTTAACTGGGGCAACGGTAAATTCCCTTCTATATCTGAACCAAGCGAAAGTTATCACGGATTAAATTTTTGGGAGGTATTCGGAGAAGGCGGTCCATTTGGAAACATTGCTTTCGCAATCAGATGTAGAGTAGAAGGTCTTCGTGACTTTGGCCCTGCATTAAGTCCCTTTAATTCATTTTTATTACTTCAGGGTCTTGAAACATTATCTTTAAGAGTTGACAGAACTGTTGAAAATACTTTAAAGGTAGCTCAATGGTTAGAGCAACATCCTGAAGTAGAATATGTAAATTATCCCGGATTAGAAAGTTCACCATACAATGAATTAGCTAAAAAGTATCTAAAAAAAGGATTTGGTGGTGTTCTTACCTTTAAAATTAAAGGAGGTAATGAAAGAGCAGATAAATTCATCGGAAGTCTTGATTTAATTAGTCACCTGGCAAATATTGGTGATGCTAAAACTCTGATTATTCACCCAAGTACAACTACTCATGAACAATTAAGCGTTGAAGAACAAAAAGCATCTGGAGTAGAACCTGGCTTATTAAGACTATCTGTTGGGATAGAACATATTGATGATATTAAAGCTGACCTTACTCAAGGTTTTAGTAAATCAAAATAGATATTTTTGCAATCCTGTTTCATGCGTAATGAAACAGGATTTTTATTACCTGACAAGCAATCAACGAAATGGTTAAAAAGAAATTAAAAATAGGTTTAATAGGATTTGGTGTAGTTGGACAAGGATTATATGATGTACTTCAAAAAAGTCCTGCATTAGATGCAGAAATATTAAGCATCTGTGTAAAAAACAAAAAAGAACGTAGTCTTCCTGAATCACTATTTTGCTATTCCCCTGATGAAATCATACATAATGAAGATATTAATCTTGTAGTTGAGTTAATATCTGATGCAGATGAAGCATATCATATAGTAAAAAAATCCTTGATTAAAGGCAAGAATGTTGTTTCTGCCAATAAGAAAATGATTGCTGAAAATTTAGCAGAGCTGATTTCTTTACAAAAAGAGCACAATGTTTCCTTACTTTATGAAGCCTCTGCTTGTGGAAGTATTCCGGTTATCAGAAACCTGGAAGAATATTATGACAATGATTTACTACTTTCTGTTACAGGAATTTTAAACGGATCATCAAACTACATTCTATCAAAAATATTTGATCACAATAACGATTATAATACAGCACTTAAAGAAGCTCAGGATTTAGGCTTTGCTGAAGCTGATCCTACTTTTGACGTTGATGGATTCGACTCATTATTTAAGTTAGTTATTCTAACTGCACACAGCTTTGGTACTATTGTAAATCCTAAAGATGTTTTACATTATGGTATATCAAATATTTCAGACTTTGATATTCGTTATGCAAAAGAAAAGGATTACAAAATAAAACTTGTTGGACAAGTTGAAAAGCTTGAGAAAAACAAAATTTCGTTATTCGTATTACCTCGCCTGGTAAAGCGTGATAAATACATATACAATGTTGAAGATGAATTTAACGGAGTTGTTATTAAAGGATTAGCTTACGATAAACAGTTTATGTTTGGTAAAGGAGCTGGCGGACATCCAACAGGATCTGCTGTTCTATCTGATATTACAGCCATTGCTCATGATTACAGATATGAATACAAAAAGATGAACTATTACAGTTCATTTAAATATGAGAAAGATGTAATTATTGAAATTTATCTTCGTTATAAAAATGAAGAAGATCTTAAGAAATTTAAGTTTGATTCTATTTCTGAAGAATATAATGGTCCAGAGTGTAACTATAAGATTGGCCTGATAAAAATTCAGGATCTGATGGCAATTAAAGATGAGATAAGAAGTATGGATATCTTTATTGCTGTTACCAGAAAGACTTTGAACTATTAACAAACAAAAAAAGCTGCAGATAATGCAGCTTTTTTGTTATTATACATATTGATTATACATCATAAGTTGTAGAAGCAGTATCGCCTCCTCTTCCAGTCCAATTGGTATGGAAAAACTCACCTCTTGGCTTATCAACTCTTTCATAAGTATGAGCTCCAAAATAATCTCTTTGAGCTTGCAGCAAATTAGCAGGAAGTTTTTCTGTTCTATATCCGTCAAAATAACTTAATGCACTTGAAAATGTAGGAACAGGTATTCCACTTAAAGTTGCATGAGCTACAACCTGACGCCAGCCCTCAACAGCCTGATTAATTTTTTCTTTAAAATACGGATCCAGCAATAAATTAGATAACTCAGGATTATTGTCAAAGGCCTCTTTAATCTTACCTAAGAATACAGATCTGATAATGCATCCACCTCTCCACATTAGGGCAATTCCTCCATAATTAAGATCCCAGCTATTCTCTTTTGCAGCTTCACGCATCAAAACATATCCCTGAGCATAAGAGACAATTTTAGAGGCAAACAATGCATCTTTAATATACTTAACAAACTGCTTTTTATCACCGTCATATTTTTTAATTGGCGACCCTAAAACTTTTGAAGCTTCAACTCGCTCTTCCTTCTGAGAAGAAAGACATCGAGCAAATACTGATTCTCCAATAAGAGTCAATGGCACTCCTAGATCAAGAGCTGTAATTCCAGTCCATTTACCAGTACCCTTTTGCCCGGCTGCATCAAGAATACTTTCTACCAGTGGCTGACCATCTTCTTTATAAGCCATAATATCACGAGTGATCTCAATCAGATAACTATCTAAATCACCGGTATTCCACTCATTAAATATGTCATGCATTTCATCATGCGACAATCCAAGATAATCCTTCATAATATGATAAGCTTCAGTGATTAACTGCATGTCACCATATTCAATTCCATTATGAACCATCTTTACAAAATGACCGGCACCATCTTGTCCTACCCAGTCACAGCAAGGAACATCATTCTCAACTTTAGCACTAATATTTTGGAAAATATCTTTAATATAAGGCCATGCTTTTTCTGAACCACCAGGCATTAATGAAGGTCCTTTTAATGCACCTTCTTCACCTCCTGAAACACCCGAACCTACATAAAGAAACCCTTTTTCTTCAACATATTTTGTTCTTCTGATGGTATCAGGATAATGAGAGTTTCCTCCATCAATAATGATATCCCCTTCTTCTAAATGAGGAATAACCTGATCAATAAGAGCATCTACAGCAGCTCCGGCCTTCACAAGCATCATTACTTTTCTCGGCTTCTCAAGTGAATCAACAAGTTCTTCGATAGAATGGGCTCCAATAAAATTTTTACCCGCACCTCTTCCGTTAACAAACTTATCTACTTTTTCTGTGGTTCTATTATAAACAGCTACAGTGTAGCCTTTACTTTCCATATTTAAAACTAGGTTTTCACCCATTACAGCTAAACCTATTAAACCTATATCTGCTTTTTTGCTCATTTTGTATTCTATTATAAATCTTGTACCTATATCATTTTAAAGATATAAAGGTATGACAAACTATTTTCTAATTAGATTATTGGAACAGTATTAAAACCAATTTTGTTCAACGAATCCACTAAAAATTGTGAACTATTTTTTAAATGTATTGAATATGCGCTAAATTCTCTTCGCATTGGATATGAACCTCTTTGCTTCTCAAATTCTTCAGGATTTTCCCTAAGCCTCAAATCATCTTCCAAAATATCATATGTATGAAGTATTGATTCTACAAAGATTTGTTGTTCACTTTTCTCAGCACAATCAAACTCAATTACTGGATTCTGAGGTAAAGGTAATTCATTTGGATACCAATTTATTAACGGCAAGTCAAACTTTTTACTTATAGCTTGTACACTCATCGAAGTACCATTTGCTTTACCATCCACTGAATAACCTGCAATATGAGGAGTTACTATGATAGCTTTTTCTAATAATTCCAGATTTATACGGGGTTCGTTTTCCCATACATCTAAAACGGTTTCTCCAATCTCACCATCTTTAATGGCAGCCAATAAGGCATTATTATCAATCACTTCCCCTCTTGATGAATTAATGATTACAACTTCGTTTTTACATGCCTTAAAGAAACCCTCATCCCCTAAATGAAAAGTTTTAAACACACCAGAATGTTGCAAAGGAACATGGAAAGTAATAATATCGGCCTCTTTTTGAATAACCTCTATATCAACAAAAATATCAGAACCTTCTCTTTCTTCTCTTGGAGGATCATTTAATAAAATCCGCATTCCTAAAGCCTCTGCCAGATCTTTTACTTTAGACCCTACATTTCCAACTCCAATTATACCAATCGTCTTATCCTTAAACTGAAAATTCTTTTTACTTGCCAAGGTAGCCAAAACTGAGGCTATATATTGCTTAACAGAACCTGAATTACACCCAGGAGCATTTGTCCATTCAATACCATTTTCTTCACAATAATTGGTATCTATATGATCAAAACCAATGGTAGCAGTTGCAATCATTTTTACATTACTGCCGTCCAGTAAATCTATATTACACTTAGTTCTTGTACGAGTAACCAAGGCATCAGCATCTGACACTATATCCTTGGTTGTATCCGATCCTGCCACATACGAAACCTCCGCATAAGGCTCCAATACCCCTTTTAAAAAAGGAATTTTATCATCTGCAATTATCTTAAGCATCTACTTTATATACTTGTATCTTTTAATACTTTTCTTTGGTGTTTTTTCAAATTCTTCAGGATAATAAGTCACCTTTGAAAGATTCATATACGGTGGTAATTCTTTATTAGCAATGGCTTTAATTTCCTCAATCTTCAATTTCAACTCAGACTCTGATATACCCTCTGAATCCGCCAACTCAAAATCAGGATATACCAACGCTTCTAATTTACCTTCTCCCATATCCCTAACCAAACATTCCTGAACATATTCAATGTTATTCAATCGAGCTTCAATCTCCTCCGGATATATATTTTGACCAGAGCCACTCAATATCATATTTTTACTTCGGCCTTTTATAAAAATGAAATTATTTTTATCTATAACACCAAGATCACCTGTATGCAACCAACCCTCATCATCAATAACCTCTTGTGTTGCACTTTCGTTTTTATAATACCCTAACATCACGTTAGTCCCTTTCACTAATATTTCTCCTACTTCACTATACGGATTTTTGGAATCAATTTTCACTTCCATTCTATCAACCAGGCGTCCGGCAGACCGAGACAATGTAGAATCGAAAGGTTCATAACTAATCAATGGACCACACTCTGTCATTCCATATCCAATTGTAAACGGAAATCCAATCTTACGCAAAAAATCTTCAACATCCTTATTTAAAGCAGCACCACCAATCACTATTTGCTGAAATTCTCCACCGAAAACTTCCATCAGTTGTTTTTTAACTTTCTGATAAACTACCTGATTTAACAATGGAATCTTACTTATTGTTCTGACTGCAGGTTTTTCAAGGGCAGGAACGATTCGCTTTTTAAAGATCTTTTCCAGTATTAAAGGAACAGAAAGAATTAAATGGGGTTTAACCTTTTGAAAAGCCTCCGTGATAATTTTAGGTGAAGGCGTTCGACTTAAAAAAGTAATATGACATCCAACTGTAAATGGCCATAGAAATTCAAACAAGCATCCATAAGCATGAGCTAATGGTAAAAATGAAACAATTCTGTCCTTTGGTTTTAATTTCAGATGTTCCTGTGCAAAAAACACATTTGACCAAATACTTCTATGAGGAATCATAACTCCTTTTGAAAAACCTGATGTACCAGAAGTGTATGACAACACCATCATCTCTTCCGCTCCAACATTTGCAAACTGCAATTTCTCAAAATCAAAGCTTGACTCGTTTTTTATCGAATCAATTTTTTCTTTCATATCGATGGAGCAATTAACCAATGGTTTAAATGAATCAATACTCATGATCCCCTTTAAACCAGGCATCTTACTCTCATCTATTTTATTAAAAATGAGCTCGGTTGAAAATAATATTTTTGACTCAGAATGATTTACAATATGATGAATTTCTCCACTTCCAAAATCAGGTAATATAGGAACAACAATAGCACCATAAGAAACAGTTGCTAAATATGATATGGCATAATTACTAAGATTTCTACCAATCAAAGCCACCTTATCTCCTTTTGTTATATCACAAACCTTGAAAAGATTATGTATCCAATAAATTCTTTCTGAAACTTGTTGATAAGAATATGTTTTCCCTTCATAATCAGTAAAAGCTTGCTGATCATTGTAAGTAGTTAAGGCATTCTTGATCATGCCTATAAATCCATTGTTATCCATACTTTTAAATTTCGTACTTCAATTACGCTTAAATATTATTAACTACACATGATATAATTAATAATATCAAAACTATTATTCATACTTCTAAGGGAAAGGAAAATTAATGATAAAGTTCTATCTAAATTTAGAAATCATCATCGTCACTATCAACATCATCCAGATACAAATCGACAAGTCCTTCAGGAAGATTTACATCAATAATTCTATTTTCATCATCCACTCCTACAATAAAATCAGGATTAATAGGAATTAATATTTCATCTCCATTAAAATCAATGATAAATAGTGGATTATTTGAAATTTCATTTACTCCAGAAATCTCACCTATATCGCCTTTAGCTGCATCAACTACTTTATATCCAACAAAAGATCCTCCATGAAATTCATCTTCTGAGTTTATGTCTTTTGATTCAACATAAACTTCTATTCCTACAATATCTCTTGCTTTATCTTCAGAATTCAAATCTTCAAACTTTACTAATAAGGTTTTACTGCCTTTAATACGAATCGACTCTATAAAGAAAGGAACTAAGCCATTATCAATATCTAATAATAAAAACTCTGGTTCTAGATCTTCACTATAAAAACCATCCAAAAGTGAAACAGAGATTTCACCCTTTACTCCATGAGGTTTGCCAACATAACCAACTTTAACACACTTATCTTTTTGAATCATACAAATTTTATTATTGTGCAATAAAATTATAAAATATTAGACACAAAAAAACCCTCATTAAAAATGAGGGCTTTATTTGTTAGCATATTAAAATGCTATAATTTTTTCTGAATTACTCAGCAGCAGGAGCTTCTGGTTCATCAGTAGCTTCTTCAGCTTCTGGTGCTTCCTCAGCAGCAGCCTCTGCAGTTGCAGCTTCAGCTTCAGCAGCTAATTCAGCGTTCTTTTTAGCAATAGCCTCAGCTCTTTCGCTGTTGATTTTTGCTTCACGCTCAAGATTTGCTTTAGCAGCATCAGCAGCTTTACCTTCAAGACCATCAACTTTAGCTTGAATTTTAGCTTGCTTTTCAGTTAACCAAGCTCCAAATCTTTTCTCAGCTTCAGCCTCATCAAAAGCACCTTTTTTAACACCATCAAGTAAGTGTTTTTTCATTAAAACACCTTTATACGACAAGATTGCTCTTGCTGTATCTGTTGGTTGTGCTCCGTTGCTTAACCAAGTTAAAGCTTTATCGAAATTTAAATCGATTGTAGCAGGATTAGTGTTTGGATTGTAAGATCCAATACGCTCAATGTATTTACCATCACGTGGTGATCTGCTATCTGCTACCACGATGTGGTAGAAAGCGTTTCTTTTACGCCCGTGCCTAGCTAATCTAATTTTTACTGGCATGTGTTTAAATTTTATTTGTTTTACAAATGTTGCAAAAACTCTGTTTTGCGGCTGCAAAGGTAATAATTATTTTTCAATGCAACTTATTTGAAGTAAAATAATTACACATTTAATCCAATACAAATTTCTCTATAGTATCTAAAACTCCATCTTTATTATTATCGGGAGCTTCAAACGAGGCAATATCCTTAATTTTTGGATGAGCATTTTCCATAGCATAGCTGTACTTAGCCATCTGTAACATCTCCAAATCATTTAGGTAATCACCAAAAGCCATTGTTTCATCATTTGTCACACCCAACTTCTCCTGAACAATCTTAAGAGCCATTCCTTTATTAACTTCTATTGGCATTATATCAATCCACTGATCACTTGAAGGAGCTATAGCTAAATGATCTGCATATTTTTGCCACACATCCCAACTATTGCTCTTCCATGTTTTACTGTCAAATAAAGCAATCTTTAATATGGTTTCATCCAATTCCATTAAATCATCTACAACGGTTAATCCTTTATAGTATTTTCTTGCTTCAGGTAAAAACTCGTCCTGACTCTTTTCAATATATGATGTCTCTACTCCACAAACAGTAATATACACACCCTCAATTGAACGCACATCTTTAATTATACTTCTTACAAATGAAATATCTAAAGGCTTCACTACAATCGGATCTTTATCAATATTAATAAATGCTCCATTATCGCATATAAAAAGAATGTTGTGATCAAAAAAATCAAATTGTGGCTTTAATGAATAAGACGGTCGTCCACTAGCCACAGCAAAATGAATCCCTTTTTCCGCTAACTTTTGGTATACATGTTGAAATCTGGGAGAGAGTTCCTTCTCATCATTCAACAATGTTCCATCCATATCTGAAACAATTAATTTTATCATATTATTATCTTTTAAATACTTCTTCACCCTTACCCGACATATAAAAATCAATAATTAACTGAACCATATTACCATAATCGGCAATTCCCTTTTTTACATTATTTGATTTTAGATAAGCATCATTTACTTTACGGGCAGCATTATCTATTTTTTCACTTCTGAGTCTTTGCCAATATTTTCTTCTTGCTTTATAATCCTCTACAACTTCAGGTCTGATTGTTTCTATTAATTCCTTTCGGTTTTCCAGATCTTTAGATTGATATAAAAAAAATCCCAAAGCATATAACCAACCACTATAATTTGCAAAACGATCATCTGAATTAACAGTAATCATCCACGCATAAAAGTTCGCTTCTCCCTCACTTGTTATTCCTAGCTGATGACTCATTTCATGAGCTGTCACTATCGGTATATCCCAAACAGATAAATATGAATTGACATGTACTTCATTAAAAAAAGGGCCATAATATCCTAAAATAGAAGCCTTGGCAAAGAAATCACTAAAAGAAATATTCTTTATTCGCCTGCTGCCATTAGGATAATTTACATGTAAAACATCTTTTAGCTGATCAATAGTAGATTCTAACTTAGATTGATAGTTAACTGTATCTTTTCCAACAAATGAGATATATGAATTGTTTGTTTGTTCTATTACTAATTTAAATACTTCTACAAATACTTTATTATCGGCCTTTGTTTTTTCAATATGGAGACGATGATGAGCATCTTGCCTGTAATAATTGAACCCCCAAAACCAGTAAAACATAAAATAAACAATAGCTAATCCTTGAAAAATTTTAAGAACCAACCATAGAATCTTTTTCTTTTTAAAAATGACTAAAACAATTCCAATAATCACCAGAAGGACAATGGTAACATAAAAAACATCATCTACAGAAAAAGGGAATAACTTAGAAAATCCCGAAAGCAAAGACGCCATTACAGGATAAATTGATTTCGAATAAATATTTTCAGTTATTTCAGGATTGTTTTTAAATAACACCGATAACAGAAAAGTACAAATTGCTAAAAGAAACGGAATATATTGTTTATAATGTTTTTTGAAGTGATGCATTGCATGGATTTGAAAGGTATTCTTATTACTTTCGCTATAGCAACAAATATAATGCTAATTTGTATGCTGATTTTTAACTCTTGATATAATTTAGGTTATGCATATACATTTTATTGCAATTGGTGGAGCAGCTATGCACAATTTAGCCATTGCTTTACTTTCAAAGGGATATAAGGTTACGGGGTCTGATGATGAAATATTTGATCCTTCAAGAAGCAGATTAGAAAAGCATGGTTTGCTACCTGAAGAATTCGGTTGGTTTCCTGAAAAGATTAATGATCAAATTGATGTCATTATTCTTGGCATGCATGCAAGAAAAGATAACCCGGAATTAGTAAGAGCTCAAGAACTTGGTCTGAAAGTTTATTCATATCCCGAATACCTTTTTGAACAATGCAAAAACAAAAAGAGAGTAGTTATTGGTGGAAGTCATGGTAAAACAACCATTACCTCAATGATTATGCATGTCTTGAAAACACTAGACTACAAATTTGATTACATGGTGGGTGCCCAAATTGAGGGATTTGATACTATGGTTAGCTTAACACACGAAGCTCCGATTGCCATATTTGAAGGTGATGAGTATCTATCTTCGCCTATTGATCTTCGTCCTAAATTTCATTGGTATAAACCTCACATTGCTCTTTTAACCGGTGTTGCCTGGGATCACATTAACGTTTTCCCTACATGGGATAATTATGTGGAACAATTTAAAATATTTGCAGATTCCATAGAGAAAGAAGGAACATTAGTATGGTATTTATTAGATGAAGAACTGCAAAAAATTTCTAAAACACTAAGACCCGACATTCAGTCATTAGCATACGATGAAATTGAATCTAAAGTAGAAGATGGGAAAACAACCATTACATTCAATGGTAAAAAGTATTCATTATCAATCTTTGGAGCGCACAACCTACAGAACTTAAATGGTGCACGCATTGTATGTGCAAAACTTGGCATTTCAGATGAATTGTTTTTAGAAGCTATTTCATCTTTTAAAGGTGCAGCCAAAAGACTACAAACTTTAAAAGAAACAGAAAAATCAACAATTTATTTAGACTTTGCACATTCTCCTTCAAAGCTAAAGGCTACCATTAATGCAGTAAAAGATCAAAACAAAGAAAGAACGCTTGTGGCGTGTATGGAACTTCATACTTTTAGTAGTTTAAATAAGGATTTTCTACCTCAATATAAAAACACAATGGATAAAGCAGATGTTGCATTTGTTTATTTCAACCCAAAGGTAGTAGAACATAAAAAATTACCAGAAATTACAATAAAAGATGTTACTGACGCATTCGCATCCGATAATGTTATTGTTTTTGATGACACAGAAAAACTTCAAAAAGAACTACGAAATATTGAATGGGAAAATAAGAGTTTATTACTCATGAGTTCAGGTAATTTTTCAGGAATAAATTTCAATTCATTCTCTGAAGAACTTATATAAAACAATTTAACTATAGAATAGGAGCATCCTATTCTATAGACTATATTTACCTATCGTTCAAACATTTAAATATCCTATAAATATTTAATTAAGAGCCTCCCTTCTTTGTTACATTTTCCCAAAATTATACTTCCCTGTATTTCTGCAGCTTACATCTTGTCACAATTTTGTCACGCTTTTAAAAGAACTTTAATTACATGTAAAGCGTATCCTATTACAAAAAAAGATATTCAATAACATTTATTTTTGTTATTAGTTTATTCTCAACATTTTGTATATTAAAGATGAATATTTAAACATCTAACTTAATGTACTATGAGCATATTTGTATTAGGAATATTATTAATTGTATTAGCCGGATTTCTTTGCTGGGGAATTTTAAGACTAACATTTAGAAACACATTTGTATTTCTAATTGGGTCTATCTTTCTGTTGGTTATTGATGCCGTTGCCTGCTTTGCCTTTACTGTTGGTCAAAAAGGATTAATAAATCTGATATGGGCAGTACCTTTGGCAATAGTGATGATCATAGGTAGTTATTATTTGCTATCCATTAAAGTAAAAGCACCAATACAACATTTAACTGAGGTAGTTAAAAGAATGAGTCAAAAAGATATCACTTCTGATATTGACGACCGTTTTAAAAACGAAAAATACGAAATTAAAGACATTATTGATTCTGTACAGGAACTAATTACATCTACCAGATTATTGATGCAGGATTTAAACCAAAGTTCCAGTGAATTACTTAATTCCAGTTCACAAATAAATTCAAGTACGCATTCCATTAGTAATGGTGCTAGCGAACAAGCTAGTGGAATTGAAGAAATTTCATCATCTATTGAGGAAATGACTGCCAATATCCACAACAACTCAGATAATGCAAAACAATCTAAGGACATAAGCTTAAAAGCTAATGAACAACTTCAAATAACTTACGATGGTGTTCAGGAGGCGGTAAAACTCATGAATAACATTCATAATGAAGTTGAAATCGTTAAACAGATTGCAGCTCAAACAAATATACTGGCTTTAAACGCTTCTATTGAGGCATCAAAAGCAGGTGCTGCAGGAAAAGGCTTTTCTGTTGTGGCGAATGAGGTAAGAACTTTAGCTGAACAATCAACAATCTCTGCCCATGAAATTGCGAATCTGACATTAGCTGGCGTGAATAAGATTAATCAGGTTATGGAAGAAATTGAAGAACTAAATCACAATACTCAAAGATCAACAGAATTGGTTAATGAAGTGGCAACTGCCAGCCAGGAAATGAATATTGGAGCCGGGCAGATCAATTCTTCTATTCAGGAAATAACTAAAACTGTGCAGGAGAATGCAGCATCAAGTGAAGAACTGAGTGCAACATCCGGATCACTATTAAGTACGGCAAATAAATTATCAAACATTGTAAAACAATATAAGTATAAACAGTCTGAAATAATATCAATCTCAAATAATAAGGTTGGCAGAAACAGGTCTGTAAAAATTGCATAATAATAACGGTAGAGTATAGCTATATGCTATTAGTGTTGAAGGATTAACTTAAACCAATCTCTAACTAAAAACCAAGATTTATGATAACATACAATTTCAATGAGGGAAAAGGTTATATTGAAGCTACCTTTAAAGAAAAGGTAAACCAGGGCGAGATCGTAAATTACATTAATTCTTTAATGAAGGAGAATCACCTTCCCGATCACCTTAAAGGAATTATAGATGCCAGAGAGGCATCCTTTAATGTACACCCTGCAGATTTATACAATATTCTATCTGAGAACATAAAGATGTTCTCGCGTTTTAACTCTCTTAAGGTTGCTATATTAATCAAAAATCCTGTTGATACTGCTCTGGCTATGATATTTACAAGATTAATTCAACTTGAAAGATATCACTTTAAGGTTTTTACAACTGAATTAGCAGCAGAGCGGTGGATAAACGAAAGAATCAATCACGATAACCGAAAGTATCCTACCAATACTTTTGTTAGAAATATCATGTCCAAATAAGTCTATTTTTTTCCAATTCACTATACAAAAATGGGGTTAGCAAACGTGCTAACCCCTTAACTTTTTATATTAATCTGTACTAAGTACTAATATCTATAGTGCTCTGGTTTATAAGGACCTTCTTGAGGAACACCAATATAACTAGCTTGCTCTGTTGTAAGTTGAGTAAGCTTAACACCTAATTTAGCAAGGTGAAGACGAGCAACCTCTTCATCTAATTTCTTAGGTAAAGTATATACTCCTACTTCATAATCTTTCTGCCAAAGCTCTAATTGAGCTAATGTTTGATTGGTAAAAGAATTACTCATTACAAAACTTGGGTGACCAGTTGCATTTCCTAGGTTTACCAAACGACCTCTTGAAAGTAAAATAATTGCATGTCCATCAGGAAATTCAAACATATCAACCTGAGGTTTAATATTAGTTTCCTTAATTCCTGGATACTTTTCTAATTTCTCAACTTGGATTTCATTATCGAAGTGACCAATATTACATACAATTGCCTGATCTTTCATTTTCTCCATGTGAGCAATTGTAATAATATCTTTATTTCCCGTTGTAGTTACATAAATATCAGCTTCAGCTAATGCTTCTTCAGTAGTTGTTACTTCATAACCTTCCATTGCTGCCTGTAATGCACAAATTGGATCAATCTCAGTAACTAAAACTCTGGCACCAAAACCACGCATACTCTGAGCACAACCTTTACCTACATCACCGTAACCACAAACTAAAACAGTTTTTCCGGCTACCATTACATCAGTACCACGCTTGATTCCGTCAGCCAAACTCTCTCTACAACCATACAGGTTATCAAACTTAGATTTTGTTACTGAGTCATTCACATTGATAGCAGGGAAAAGTAATTCTCCTTTTTCCATCATGTGATATAAACGGTGTACTCCTGTAGTTGTTTCTTCACTTACACCCTGACACTTTTCTGCTGCTTTAGTCCAACGAGTAGGATTTTTAGCCAACTCAACTTTTAATCTGGCAATAAGCTCACGGAAATCTTCACCTTCTTCAGAAACATCTTTATCTAAAATAGTACTATCCTTCTCAGCATCTACTCCTAAGTGAATCATCATAGTAGCATCGCCTCCATCATCAACAATAAGATCCGGTCCTTCTCCATTACCAAAATCTAAAGCTCTTTCTGTACACCACCAATACTCTTCAAGAGTTTCACCTTTCCAGGCAAATACAGGAACACCAGCCTTTGCAATAGCAGCAGCAGCATGATCCTGAGTACTATAAATATTACAACTACACCATCTTACTTCAGCTCCTAGTTCAACTAAAGTTTCAATTAACACAGCTGTTTGAACAGTCATATGAAGAGAACCCATAATTTTTGCACCTTTTAAAGGTTTAGATTCTCCATATTTTTCTCTTAATGCCATTAAACCCGGCATTTCTTTTTCGGCTATTTCAATTTCTTTTCTTCCAAACTCAGCCTCTGCCATATCTTTTACCTTGTATGGAAGAGCATCTGTTAAAATTTCAGACATATAAAAGTATTTTTGTTTTAGAATGCAAAATTAGTAAAAAAAAGACTAAACTCTCAGATAATTATAAAATTAGCACTTATACTCATTAAGTATTTTCCGTATGTTTTGTTCATCAACTTTAAGTTGAGCAACTAAAGTATCCAACCCTGAAAACTTCTCTTCATCACGAACTTTTTGAATGAAAGAAACTGTTACTTCTTCTGAATATATATCCTGATTAAAATCTAAAATATGAACTTCAATAGTTAATTCATAATCACTACTATTTACCGTAGGACGAACGCCAACATTTAACATACCGCCATACTGTTTACCCATAACATTTATAAAACATGCGTAAACACCTTTACCCGGTATTAACTTATAGTGTTCGTTAGGCTTTATATTAGCCGTAGGATAACCAAGTTTTCTACCTAATTTCTGTCCACCTGTAACAGTTCCGAATATTGAATAATTGTATCCCAGAATCTTATTGGCTTTCTGAACCAGGCCTTCATTCAGAAGGTTTCGAACAACAGTTGAACTAACCGCAATATCTCCTTCATGAACAGCCTCAACTCTGGAAATAGTAAATCCGTATTTTTCTGCTAATTGTTTATAAACATTGTAATCATGTACTCTATCCCTTCCAAATCTATGATTGTACCCTACTACAAGGTGCTTCATCTTTACCTTTCCAATCAAAATTTCAACTATAAATTCTTCGGCAGTTTTTGATGCAAGTTCTTTATTGAATTGAAGAAGAAATAATTGCTCAATACCCTGTTGACTAATCACAACAGTTTTTTCATCTAGTGTAGTAATGAACTGAAGAGAATCTTCATCTTTTTTTAATACCATTCTTGGATGTGGCCAGAATGTTAAAACTGTAGGTATAAGTGATTTTTCTTGAGATATATCTATAACATGACTTAGTAGTTTTTTATGGCCTGCATGAACTCCATCAAACATACCTAAAGTAACTACAGTATCTCCACCTTTATATGAATCGGGATTAGAAAAAACCTTCATTTTACTCGTTTAATTTGGCCACAAAATTACTCTAAAAAATGAGAATATATAAAATTTATCGCGGATTACAGTGCCAATACCTCTTTCAACTGCCTGTATCCGCTTTTACTTACTTTAAGTTTTGTTTTATTATCAATAACAGCAATATGATTATCCTTATCATATTGCTCTATCTTTTGAATCCGAAATACATTAACTATATATGATCTGTGTATTCTTATAAATTGTTTTTCATCAAGTTGAGATTGAAAGTATTTCATAGTTCTTGATTTTGTATATCTTTTATCCTTTGTATGTATAAACACAAAATCATCAGATGCCTCAAAATATAAAATATCATCAACCGGAATCATTTCCAGGTTAGAACCTTGCTTAACAACTACACGATTTATCAATGTATTTTGATAATGTTCATTATCATCCATTACTTTCTGAACAACTTCTTTTGATGTATTATCATCCTGCTCAAAAACTCTTTGAACAGCATTATTAAAACGCTCTCTGGTAAAAGGCTTAAGTAAATAATCAACAGCATTTAGCTCAAAAGCTTTAATGGCATATTCATCATAAGCTGTAGTAAAAATAACCTTTGGTGGATTTTCAACAACCTCTAACATTTCTAATCCGGACACCTTTGGCATTTGTATATCCAAAAAAATCAAATCAGGACTGTATTGCTGAATTAATTTAATTCCTTCAAATCCATTACATCCTTCTGCAAGCACTTCAATATTATTAAAGTCATTCAAGTAAGCCTTGATTAGATCTCTGGCCGGCTTCTCATCATCAATAATAACTACTTTTAATACTTTCATTTTTTAAGGAATTGAGGAAATATTAAAACAATCTTAAAATAATCATTGCCTTTTTCTATTTGAACCAAATCTTTTCTACCATAGATTTTATTCATGCGTTTTTTTGTATTTAAAAGACCAATTCCTTCACCTTTCTTTATAGAACTATCATCTTCAAAACTATTTTTCAGTACAATAACAAGGTCTCCTTTATCAATATAACACTTTAAGTCAATATTAGTAGGATCTATGGAATTATAAACGCCATGCTTAATGGCATTTTCCATTAATGGCTGAATAATAAGCGCAGGAAGCAATTTATCTTCACTTTCTTTATTTACATTTTCTGAAAATAATACCTTCTCTCCAAAACGTATTCTTTCAATATCCATGTATCTTTTCAAATTATCTAACTCTTCTTTAAGTGGAAGTAGTTTTTGGTCATTATTTCGCAAGGAATATCTCAGGAAATCTGACAATTTACTAATCATTTCCCTGGCTTTTTCTGAATCATATATAGTTAGCGAACTAATCGAATTTAAACTATTGAATAAAAAATGTGGATTAAGCTGTGACTTAAGTAAACTTAACTCTGCATCTGTTAACATGTTTTTTAAAACCAATTTCTCTCTGTTATGATCTTCTTCATTCTGAAAGCTTATCATTAAGAAATAAACGGCAACAAACAAAGAATACATAAGGATTCCTACTAAAAAGCGTAGGATGAGAAAATCATTACTCAAAGATACCTTTATTGATAAAAGACTTTCAATAATAGAGATTGCAGTAACACTTGCTACCAGCCAAATACTAATATAAATAAATCCAATTAGTGTTAACTGTAGGATTCTATAGACAATTCCTTTTTTTCTATTATGAAAATAAACAGGATACCATAATGAACCACCTAGCGCAAAAAGTATAGTGTCGAATACAACAGCATTTAGTATAGCAGATTCCCAATTATTGATTTGACCAAAATAAATTAACAAAAAATCAATAATGATGAATATAACTGTAATAAGTAGATAGCTTCTGATAAATATCTTATTTACAAAAATAGGATGTTGCATTAGCTAGCTTATTGCATTAAAAGTTTCTTAATTCTCCACCTCCAAAAATCGCAACTCCTTTAATTGTTAAAACCTTCCCTTCCGATTCACTATCAGCTTCATACATTCTTTTATCAGAAAATCCGCCAAAGATCGATAGCACATCAACTTTAACACTCCAATCCCTGGGAATTGTTATTTTAGCTCCACCAAAAATGGTTGTTAAGTCAATAACTGCACCATTAGCATTCATTTTTGCACCTTGCAGATTTACTTCTTCGCCACCAAAAATACAAGTAATTTCACCTCCCTGGAAATTATCTGAATTGATTTTAGTAACACCTCCTCCAAATATAGAAACTACATCAATTAGATCTTCCTTACTATCAGTAATACCCATTCTATGCAGGTGCATTGATTTTTTTCCAAAAATAAAAACAACACCTGCGATAATTAACAGTACAGGCCAATACCTGAATAAATCTCTAAAATGAAATCCTTCATACAAATGTGGAAGTAAAAAGAATATACCTATTGAAAACACGATTAAACCAGAACCAAAGTCCTTTCTAAACATCTGAAAAACACCAATTAAAATTAGAATACTCGGCCAACGTAGGAAAGTATGATAGATTTCATCCGATATAAAACCAAGGTTTCCGGCTAATAAAAAGGAGCCAACAATTAACAACAATACACCTAAGGTAGATTTCCCTTTATTTGCAACTTTTTTCATCTGTTCAACTTTTATAGTTATTTGAAAATCACCACGAACTGTCACATTCTTTTAAGAATACAATTCATCTGGTGTTTCAATTACAAATTTACCATAGAAAACCACCTTCTCATTATAATAATCGGTGAGTTAATCTTTTTATTCGGTTAATGATATCAGAGGTTATTCATAGAGGGTTCTATACCTTGTTAATTTGTCTTGTAAATGCTTTACGTAATTTAAATTTCTCGAAGTACCTTATTACAAAACTAAGTAAATCAAAATACAGTGTAAAATATAAGATAATTGTAGAGAGCCATATTGCCATTACATTAAAAAACGGAGTTGGAATAACAAAGCTACCGAACTGTTTATTAGGTGCAAAAAAGTGAGCCCGGCCCCATTTACCTGTACCATTTCTTAAAACAGGGTCTTTTTGAGAAACATATCCCTCAGGAGTTAAAATCAATTGCTTTAATTCTGCTTTATTCAACAACAGATTCGACAATTTATCATTATCATATTCCTGTTTAAGTTCAAACACTTTTGATGGATCTCCCAATTTACTAACCAAGTCCCTATAGGTATTATCCTTATGTTTTTTAAATGCTTTATACTGATCCTGATAATATATTTTTAATTGATCAATCAACTGATCAATTTGCTCAAATCCTTTTTCTGAGAATTCAATTGTAGCCTTTGAAATTAACATAGATGAACCCGGATCTTCCAGATTCTTAATCTTTTCAAGTTCTTTTACTACAATATCATAGTTTTCTTTGGCACCTTCTAAATCATTGTCTGATAAGTATTTTTCGCTTTTTAAATTATGCTGCTTTAATCTTGGTAATAATAAAGAAGCATAATATGATGCTTCACTTATTTCTTGTTCGTCTTTAAAGAAGTGTTTTTCATATTCATTATTCTCATATTGATTTACAGCCAAAGCCTCATAAGCCCATCTAGAAGTCATCAAATCACCAATACGAGGCACATATTCCGATGCCAACATGGTTTTATGAAGTTTGTTAAAATCTACAATAACTCCGCTAAAAAGTAATTGAGGAACCAATATTAATGGAATTAATATATAAATAGCCACTACAGATTTCAAACCACTACTAATATTCAAGCCTACCATATTTGAGAAACAAGCAGTAGTAAACAGAATCATCCAATAACTAAAGTTTAATCCTTTAATTTCCAGAATACTATTTCCTATCAATACCAAACTTAAAGTTTGTATTGCAGAAATACCAAACATGATGACAATCTTACTATTCAGGTATGATGAACGACTTAAGTTAAGGAAACGCTCCCTCTGCAATAGCTTTCTGTCTTTAATTATTTCTTCGGCACTTACATTTAATCCTAAAAACAATGACACAACCACTGCCATAAACAAATAAGCAGCAATATTATCATTATCACTAAAAACGTATTTTGTAGGATCTGAGGCTGTACCACTGATATACTTCGTAAAATAACCCAGGATAATAGCTAAAATAGGAGCTTCTAAAAAGTTAATGAGCATATACTGCCTGTCTTTCCATTTTGCAAAGCTATCCCTGTAAGTATATATTAAAAACTGTTGTAATCTTCCTGGTATATTATAAAGGTTATGAGGTAACTTTTCAATCTTTTCAGGTTTGTTTGATTTCTTCCAATCAAACTGACTTTCTAATTCACTTTTATAATACTGATACCACTCAACAGGTTTAACCTTTCGTTCCCTGATCAGTCGACCATTGGCATCAACCATACGCGCTTCAATAATTCGAAGAGGTTGTTCTACCTTAACATTACCACATAAGTAGCACTCACTATCCTCAGGATTTACATAGTTTGCCTTTTGCTTAAAATAAACAATAGCATCCATCGGATTACCATTAAAGATAATGTATCCACCTCGGTCAATAATTAAAAGCTTATCCAGAAGTTTATATAAGTCAGATGATGGCTGATGGATATTGATTATCACCAACTTCCCTTTTAAGGTTTGTCGTTTTAATAACACCATAACCTTTTCAGAGTCCATAGAAGATAGACCGGATGTAGGCTCATCTACAAATAATATGGAAGGCTCTCGAATTAATTCAAGTGCAATATTTAAACGTTTCCTCTGACCACCACTTAAAATCTTGTTTAAAGGATTACCTACAACCAGATTACGAGCTTCAATAAGATCAAAATCCTTAATTGCATTATCGACAAGTTCATTAATCTCTTCAACTGTTTTATCACTAAAACACAATCTTGCATTAAAGAACAGGTTTTCAAAAACGGTTAACTCCTCAATCAAAAGGTCTTCCTGAGGTACATAACCGATTACACCCTTAAGAGCTTCTTTATGATCCTTGATATTAAGACCATTTACATGTATTGAACCACTCGAAAGTTTATAATTCCCATTCAAAACATTAAGTAAGGTAGATTTTCCACTTCCACTACCTCCCATAATTCCAACAAGCTGACCAGAGCGACCTGAAAAACTAAACGGATGAATACCAACCTGTCTGTCGTTAAACTTATATTCTACATCCCTGGCCTTTAATAGAATTCTTCCTTTATCAACTTTCTGAACAAAAAGCTCTGCCACCTTTCCATAATAAACAGGTGCCATTCTGGAAGTTTTAATTACAGAACCAACTGATAGGATATAAGCATTATTCCTGTCTACCTTATGTCCGTTTAAATATAAGTTACGATCTCCGGAATATCGGAATATAAAGGTATGTGTACTTTCTATATATAATACCCAAACATAGATTTGCTGCTTAGGATTATATAGATGTTTAAATCGTGGTAAAGGGGCATTTTCCTGTCCTGAAATCACTAAGACTTTTTCCGGAGTTTCTACCTCCATCGGACCCTTAAGAATAAAGGCTTTCAAAAGTTGATAATCATCCGGATTGATTAACATCCCCTGAGATAATTTATCAACAACCTCCTCGCCAATCTCACTGATCTTCTCCTCTTTTCTGATAAATTCAAACAACTGAACAAAAACCCATATTTTAGATTCTTGTTCAAGTTCTTTATTTAATTCATCACAGATATGATTTATCTGATCATAATTATCTGAGGATTGCTGTTCAACTTCTGATTGAATGGGACTATAAGAATATCGGTGAAACTGTTTTATATAAAAGTCAAACCTTTGTAAATATTGATCAACATACTCTCTGTTAAAGTTATGCAGTAATTCTTGCTCTATCAGTTTACGCGCACTATCAACCCGACTCTCCTTTCTAACATTAGTCAGAAGAGCATATAACTTCATTAGGGCATCTAAAAGGGTTTCACTCATAACAGGGTGATATTCTTATATATTAATTATATTTCCAGTAAGGAAGGCACTAAAAATAATGATTTCATCATTATAATGTTAGCATAATAGCTATTTTTTCAATCATGCGCATTTCCTAATACAAAAAAAGCGATCAAAACTTGACCGCTTTATATTTTGATGCAATAATGCATTAGTCTACTGCTACAAATTTATTTCTAATTTTAAGAGACTCTTCAGCGATTTGAATCATTTGCTCTTGAGTAATTGCAGTACTTTCAATACCAGCATAAATATTTGCTATTGTAGAAAGATCTTCAATTGTTTCAGCAACTGCCTGATCATCTTTATAGTCAGAAAGGATCTCCATTAATTTAACCAATGGATCTTTTTGTTTAAGTACAATCTCGATCATTTCTTTACTATTGAAAGTTTCTTCAGAAATGTGAGTTGCAATATAAAGACCTTCAACCCAAGCACCAGACATTACCAATGCAGAAACCGGAGCTCTGTTATTTCTCTGTAAGAAATCGTAAGTATCATAAAATGAATCAGTAATCAACTCAACTAAAGCTTCCTTATTGTCTTCATTAGCTTCAATTTGCGCTGGTAAATCCTCACTAACTGCAGCCTGAAGATCTAATCCTTCTAATAATGTTTTTGAAGCATCAATAAAATCAATTGTTTCTTGCTTTTGATTGTATGTACTTGCATAACTTAAATCACCACCGTACACACCAAGGTTTAAAGCTTGTTGTTTTTCAGTGATATACTTAGAAGCATTAGCAGGACTATTTGATAAGTCAAAAATATACGCTGCTTCAATTTTGTTAAGCATTTCAACAATTTCATAAGAAGTTGGAAGAGGATAAACAAACTCTCTTACTTCATTTTTAACTTCTGCTTTTTCAATTTGTACCGCATCAGTCTTTTGATTTTGTTTTGAACCTGAATTACATGATGCAAAAACAAAAACTACTGATATCAACAATGAGGCTAATCCCCATATTGTAGTAAATCTTTTCATGTGTCTATAGTTTGTTTTATTGCCACATGGAACCAGCCAAAATTAATTCTACGCCAATATGATTCGTATTTCTCATGGCTCGTTTCATCTGTGTATTAGTTTTTATGTAAAATCAATAATTATGATTTGCTACAAATATAATTTATTTAGAAAAAAAATTGATTTAATGCAGGTTATTTTTGCTACAAATTGTTAATAAAATAGCTTATTATGTGTTTTTGCTATGTTAACTAGTCTTTATAAGGAAATTTCATATCCTTAAGCATCATCTGTATGCTGGATCTTCCATTATATACATTTTCCTCAATCGTGTAACAAATATCAAATGGATTGCCTGTTTGCAGTTTTTCAAGATCATCTCCCATAGAAAAACCAATACCTTGTTTTATGGAACCTGATTTTTCTTCAATAAGCTCAACTTTTAAATGATCCTGGTCTTTTCCAACTTTTTTACTGGTACCATAATCAAATACCCTTCTAGTAACAAAAACAGGTTTAAGGTTACCTGGCCCAAAAGGACGGAATTGTTTTAATATCCTGTAGAACTTATCATTAATATATCTCAGGCTAATTTCCTCATCTACTTCTATCTGTGGAATTAACTGTTCCGGAGTAATATTAGCCTCAACAAATTCCTCAAACCTTCTCTTAAAGGCATCTATATTCTCAATTTTAAGAGTTAATCCGGCAGCATACATATGACCACCAAAATTCTCTAACAAATCACTGCATGAATCAATCGCCTTATACAAATCAAAACCTTCAACCGATCGGGCAGATCCTGTTGCAAATCCCTTTGATTCGGTAAGAATAACTGTAGGTCGGTAATAGTATTCTGTTAAACGGGACGCAACAATACCTATTACCCCTTTATGCCATTCCGGTTGAAACAGAACAGTAGATTTTTTCTTTAGCATTGCTGTATCAGATGCAATATAATCTAAAGCTTGTTGTGTAATATCTCTATCGAGTCCTTTACGAGTATCATTGCACTTATCAATATCAATACTCATACTGCTTGCTGTTTCCTCATTTTCAGTAATCAGCAAACTAACAGCATCACCTCCGGAATCTATTCTTCCGGCTGCATTAATCCTCGGACCTAATTTAAAAACTATATCACTAATGGTAATTTCTCGCCCCTGCATTCCTGCAACCTTAATGATATGCTTTAATCCAACACTAGGATTGCTGTTTAATTTTTGCAGTCCATAATAAGCCAGAACACGGTTTTCTCCAATTATAGGAACAATATCAGAAGCAATACTAACGACAACTAAGTCAAGGTATTCATAAACCTTATGATAATCTACTTTATGACGTTTACAAAAAGCCTGTATAAACTTAAAGCCAACACCACAACCAGATAAATTTTCATCAGGGTAATTACAATCTTTTCTTTTAGGATCAAGACAAGCTGCGGCATCAGGTAATTTATCTCCAGGAGTATGGTGATCACAGATGATAAAATCTATGCCTTTTTCTTTGGCATACTCAATTTTTTCAACAGCTTTAATTCCACAATCAAGTGCAATTACCAGCGTACAATTTTCTTCTGCAAAGTAATCTATACCCTTATATGAAATACCATATCCTTCCTCGTATCTGTTAGGAATGTAGAATTGTAGATTCTCAAAATATGATGATAGAAATGAATAAACTAAAGCTACAGATGTTGTACCATCCACATCATAATCACCATAAACAAAAACCTTTTCATTATTTTCAATGGCTTTATCAAGACGATCAATGGCCCTATCCATATCTTTCATAAGAAATGGATCATACAGTTGTTCGTAATCCGGACGAAAAAAAGCTTTAGCTTCATCAAATGTATGGACACCTCTTTGTACCAGAAGATTAGATAAGTACCTGTCGATATTTAAAACCTCCGACAGGTGCTCTACCTTTTCATCTTCACCACTTTCTTTTATGTTCCAAGTTTTTTCCATGTGTACTAAGAGCCCATTATTGCGAGGATAAATTTTTCTAAAAAAAATGGATTTTCAAAACCGCACCCCCTATTAAATTCATGAACACCATATTAAAAAACAGGCAACAGCTCAGTAACATGGTTATATATCAGCATTTTAAGAATATTTTTAAAGAAAATTTAAATTAAACACTTTTTTTAGATGTTCTTTTAAATTTTGCTTAACAACTTCAAAATCCTGTGCATTTCCTAATTCTTTTTCAATCGAGGTTACTCCCTTATCAACGAAACCACATGGATTGATATGATTAAAATACTGCAAATTTGTATTTACGTTTAAGGCAAATCCATGCATACTAACGTATCTACTGGCTTTTACACCGATAGCACATATTTTTCGGGCTTTACCCGGAACATCTTTATCAATCCAAACACCTGTTGCTCCATCTAATCGATCTCCTTTAATTCCATAATCCGCAATACAATTAATAATTGCTTCTTCTAAATTATGAATATAACTCTTTACTGTCAGCCCCATTTCTTCCAAATCAAAAATAGGATAACCAACAATTTGCCCAGGACCGTGATAAGTTATATCTCCACCCCTGTTACTTTTGTAATAAGTAGCATTTATCTGTTTTAAAAAAGCATCATTAATCAGCAAATTATTTTCCGCTCCACTTTTTCCTAATGTATAAACATTAGGGTGTTCGCAAAACAATAGTTGATGTTCGATATTTTTCTTAGAATCAGGATTATCTCTGTTAAATAATTTAATATCAATTAATGAATTAAATTTTGATTCCTGATAATCCCAGGCCTCTTTATATTCTATTAAACCTAAATCTTCAAATACAGTATTTACATTCATAATTTTACAATCTGATGTTTTTGCTAAATTTTAAAGGTACACAATGCGGTTCAGCTATTTTAAAGCATTAATATGCTTTTCAGCATGATAAGAAGAACGCACCATTGGTCCACTTTCAACATATTTAAATCCCATCTCAAGACCAATCTCCTTGTATTTAGCAAATTGTTCAGGAGTTACATACTCACTAACCGGCAAATGATCTTTACTAGGCTGAAGGTACTGACCTATAGTAAACACTTTTACTCCCGCTTCATATGCATCCTTCATTGTTGCAATAACTTCTTCTTCTTTTTCTCCAAGTCCAAGCATTACACCAGTCTTAGCTACAACGCCATTATCCGCAATATATTTTAAAACCTCAAGACTTAAATCATATTTAGCTCTGGTTCTAATTATTGGAGTAATTCTTCTAACCGTCTCTAAATTATGTGAAATCACTTCAGGACCAGCCTCAATAATTTTTTTAATCAATGGCTTTAATCCGTTAAAATCAGGAATTAGAACCTCCTGTGTAATCCCCGGATTCATTTCCTTGACTTTTAAGATGGTTTGTTTCCAAATCTCAGAGCCACCATCTTCCAAATCATCTCTGTCAACAGATGTAATAACAGCATGTCTTAATTTCATGATTTGAATTGATCTGGCGATTCTAAAAGGTTCTTTAACATCTACAGCAAGAGGTTTACCAGTTTTTACATTACAAAACTTACAAGCTCTTGTACAGATATCACCTAATATCATAAAAGTAGCAGTACCCGCAGCCCAACATTCAGCAGCATTAGGACACTTTCCACTGGTACATATAGTGTGTAACTTATTATCACGGATGGTTTGATGCATCCATTTATAATCAGAAGTATTTGGTAATTGTATCTTTAACCAATCGGGTTTCCTTGTTTTAATTTGCATATTCTTTTTTTAATTGAAATTCATAATCCGAATTATTTAAAAACATATACAGTCTGAAACGAGTCATAAAATTGTTTCTCACATAGAAAAAACAATTAAAGCAAGATTCTATCATATATGTTTATAAAACAATATCGAGATGAAAATTCTAATAAAAACAAACTACAATCTTAATCAATTTATTATAACTCATCTATGAATTTTATTAGTATTTCCATGAATAACACATTGTTTAAATGCTAAGAACAACAAAAAATAAGTTAAAGTTCACTAAGCTCTTCTTTTTAAAACTTCATAATTAAAGGTTAATCATTATCTTTGCATCGATTTTTCTGTATTTTTTTCAGAAAAGTAATATTGCTATCTCCTTGATTTAGTGAATTTGAACTAGCATTTAGAAGGGAGAATATTTTAAAAATTATATTGAAAATATAAGAATGAGCAACGTTGAACTAAGCGAACAAGAGCTGATAAGACGAAATAGTCTTGACGAATTAAAGAAATTAGGAATTAACGCATTCCCGGCTGAAGAGTACGAAATCACCCATTACTCTGGCGACATAAAGAAGATGTTTGAAGAAAATGAAGATGACGCTTCTTTAAAGGAGGTATCATTTGCAGGTCGTATCATGAGTCGCAGAATTATGGGTAATGCTTCGTTTGCTGAACTAAAGGATCAACAAGGGCGAATTCAAGTATATTTCAGACGTGACGATATTTGTGAGGGTGATGACAAAACCATGTATAACACCGTATTTAAAAAATTATTAGATATCGGTGATATTATTGGAGTTAAAGGATATGTGTTTAAAACACAGATGGGAGAAACTTCGATTTATGTTAAAGAATTTAAAATTCTTACTAAATCATTAAAACCACTTCCTATCGTTAAAGAAAAAGAAGGTAAAGTTTATGATGCTTTTACTGATGCTGAGCAAAGATACCGTCAACGTTATGTTGATTTAATTGTTAACGATCAGGTTAAAGATACTTTCCTAAAAAGAACAAAAATTATCAACACCATGCGTGACTTTTTCAACGAAAAAGGTTACCTGGAAGTTGAAACACCAATATTACAATCAATACCGGGTGGAGCAGCAGCTCGTCCGTTTATCACACACCATAATGCCTTAAATATTCCATTATATCTACGTATTGCAAATGAGCTTTATTTAAAAAGATTAATTGTTGGTGGATTTGACGGAGTTTATGAGTTTGCTAAAGACTTCAGAAATGAAGGAATGGACAGAACTCACAATCCTGAGTTTACAGTAATGGAAATCTATGTAGCTTACAAAGACTACAAGTGGATGATGAACTTTACTGAAGAAATGATTGAAAGAGTGGCTTTAGCTTTACATGGAACTACTAAAGTTCAGGTAGGAGATAAAGAAATTGATTTCAAACGTCCTTTCAAACGCATTTCAATGATTGACTCTATTAAAGAACATACCGGAATTGATATTGCAGGTATGAACGAAGAGCAATTATTCCAGGTTTGTGAAGATCTTGGTGTTGAAACAGATCCTTCAATGGGTAAAGGAAAATTAATCGATGAGATTTTTGGTGAAAAATGTGAAGGAAATTATATTCAACCAACATTTATTACTGACTATCCTGTTGAGATGTCTCCTTTATGTAAAAAACACAGAGATAATCCTGAATTAACAGAGCGTTTTGAGTTAATGGTTAATGGTAAAGAGTTAGCAAACGCTTATTCAGAGCTTAATGACCCAATTGACCAGCTTGAAAGATTCCAGGATCAGTTAAAATTATCTGAAAAAGGAGATGACGAAGCTATGTTCATTGATATGGACTTTGTTCGTTCACTTGAATATGGTATGCCTCCAACATCAGGAATGGGTATTGGTGTTGACCGTTTGACAATGTTTATGACAAACCAACAGTCTATTCAGGAAGTATTATTTTTCCCTCAAATGAAGCCTGAGAAAAAGGTTGAAAATGATAGTGAAGAAAAATATCTTGAACTTGGCATTCCAAAAGAATGGGTTGAAGTCATCCAGAAATTAGGTTACAAAAAGGTTGATCAGATTAAAGAATTAAAGCCTACAAAATTGCATCAGGAAGTATGCGGTTATAATAAGAAGAATAAATTAGGATATACTAATCCTAGCCAGGATGATGTAAAAAACTGGTTGGCTTAATTGTGTAATTAACTGAATCACATTTTAGTTGAGGATAAAAACTAATTATGGACGAATCATCTAGAGTAGGAATAATTGGAAGTGGTAGTTGGGCAACAGCTATTGCCAAAATGCTTTCGAACAATGTTCTTGAGTTTAATTGGTATTTCCGAAATCCTAAACATATAAAAAAGTTTAGAAAACATGGACACAATCCCAATTATCTGACTGGTGTTGATTTCATCACAGATCAAATACATTTTTATTCAGACATAAATCAAATTGTTGAAGAAAGTGATATTATCATTTTAGCTATTCCTTCTGCTTTTTTAAAGAATACTTTTAGTGAGCTATCAGTACCTTTAAAAGACAAATTTGTGGTATCTGCAGTAAAGGGTTTAATTCCTGATGAAAATATGATCATCGGAACATTCTTAAATACCTTTTATGACGTTCCTCTTGAAAACATTGGAGTTATATCTGGTCCTTGTCATGCAGAAGAAGTAGCACTTGAACGATTATCTTACTTAACCATTGCTTGTCAGGATGTTAAAAAAGCAAGAGCTTTTTCCTCTCTATTGCAATGTGGTTATATAAAAACAAGTGTTTCTGATGATATCTATGGCACTGAATTTTCAGCTGTATTAAAAAACATAATGGCAATTGCTTCCGGTATTTGTCATGGCATGGGATACGGCGATAATTTTCAGGCTGTATTAATGTCTAATGGAATTCAGGAAATAAAAAGATTTGTGGACACAGTCCACCCTATTACGCGAGATATAAAGAGTTCTGCTTACCTGGGAGATTTATTAGTTACAGGATATTCACAATTTAGTCGTAATCGTACTTTTGGTACTATGATCGGCAAAGGATATTCTGTAAAGTATGCGCAGATGGAGATGTTAATGATAGCAGAAGGGTATTATGCTGTTAAAAGCATAAAAGAAATTAATGAGAAATATAAGGTTAACATGCCAATTACAGATGCTGTTTACAATATCATTTACGAAAAGATATCGCCAAGCATTGAAATAAGGCTGTTGACTGAAAATTTACGATAATTCAAAATCCTTATTCATATAATTTATTTACGATGGAAAACTTAAAAATTGATATCTCAAAAACTTTCGACTTCGTTTCAGAAGAAAAAGTTGCGGGATACAAAAGTGAGATTGCATCTCATCTAAAAGCATTACAAGAAAAAACAGGTAGAGGAAATGACTTTTTAGGTTGGGTAAACCTTCCTTCAAGCATTGACGACGCTCAACTATCAGATATTGAAGCAACAGCTGCAAGCTTAAAAGCAAAAGCTGACATTGTTGTTGTAATTGGTATTGGAGGTAGTTACCTTGGTGCAAGAGCTGTGATTGATGCATTATCAAACAGCTTTGATCAATTAATTACTGACAGAAAAAATCCGGTTGTAGTTTACGCTGGACAAAACATTGGTGAAGATTATACTGCTGAACTTCTTGATCTTTTAAAAGATAAATCATTTGCCTTAGTTGTTATCTCTAAATCAGGTACAACAACTGAGCCTGCTCTTGCATTCCGTTTATTAAAAGAACTTTTAGAAAGCAAATATTCTAAAGAAGAAGCAAAAGAACGTATTGTGGCTATTACTGATGCTGCAAAAGGAGCATTAAGAACTTTAGCTACGCAAGAAGGATATAAAACATATGTTATTCCAGATGATGTTGGTGGACGTTTTTCTGTATTAACTCCTGTAGGTTTATTACCAATTGCTATCGCAGGTGTTGATATTAAAGCTCTTGTAAAAGGAGCTCAGGATATGGAAAAAATTACAGCTGACGAAGCTGAAAACAGTGCAGCAGCAGTTTATGCAGCAGTTCGTAACGAGCTATATAAAAATGGTAAGGGAACAGAAATTTTAGTGAACTACCAACCAAAACTTCACTTTGTTGCTGAATGGTGGAAGCAATTATACGGTGAAAGTGAAGGTAAAGAAAACAAAGGTATTTTCCCTGCAGCTGTTGATTTTTCAACAGACTTACACTCTATGGGTCAATGGATTCAGGAAGGTGTTCGTAACATCTTTGAAACGATCATCACTATTACAAAACCAAACAGAAAAGTGGTTATTCCTACTGACGAAGCAAATCTTGACGGATTAAACTTCTTAGCTGGAAAAAGAGTTGATGAAGTAAACAAGATGGCAGAACTAGGAACTTTAATTGCTCACGTTGATGGTGGGGTTCCAAACATTAAAGTTGAGATTCCTGAATTGAATGCATACTACCTTGGTCAATTATTATATTTCTTTGAAATTGCTTGTGGTATGAGTGGTTATATTTTGGATGTAAATCCATTTGACCAGCCAGGAGTTGAAGCTTATAAGAAAAACATGTTTGCATTACTTGACAAACCAGGTTTTGAAGCTGAATCAGCTGCAATTAAAGCCAGATTATAATATCAAACTTTATATATCTAAGGCTCGAATAGTTCTATTCGGGCCTTTTTTGTTGGTTTGATGAAGGTTTACAAGATACAATCCTGCACCAAAAGAGGGATGAAATACTGCGCCATAAGAGACTGACCCACAACCAATAGTATACAGTCAATAAAAATATGAAGTCAGCACTAGTTACCGAATGTTCATACTCTCTTGTACTGGTTCAAGTTTGCAACTTGGACCTTATTTAAATCCCTTTAACTTAATAATATTGCTTACACTATTGCATCCTTATATTTTAAACCCTACCCCATTTATTTCCTATGTGGTTGTAGTATGACCATTATTATTAATAATGATCCTACACCTAACATGATATATCCCAAGTAAAATAATCATCCTTGCCATTGTAAAGTATCTGCAAGCTATCAAATAAGGGATTACTATTGGATTAAGTCGGAACTTCAATACAATTAAAATATAATTCATACACTATTTCTAAGTAATTCCATCACCTATAACCGAAGAATTATCGAAGAAACATCGAAGGAACATCAAAGGAACTTCCAACAAAGTCCAAAGATAATTCCTTTACATCCCGTCTACTTTACGATCCTGTACCTTAACTATTATATCTAATATCTATAGTAATTTAAATTCTATTATTTATGATGTAATACTTATATTTAAGAACCATAAATCATCTTGTTTAAATATTCTATACCTTATGAAGACAATTCAAAAAACTATCCTTATTATTTCTTTATTGCTTTATGTAACAAGCACTATAGCAAAATCACAAAACTTTAAAGTCACCATTGACAAACCGGTAAACGGAACTATTCAGTTAGAGCCAGAAATTCCTGCAGATGGGAATATTAAATCTGGAACAATTATTAAAGTAACTACAAACCCAAATAAGGGATATGCATTAGATGCTGGCTACTATTCCGTTCCCGGAATGTGGGGACAAGCTTATTCTGAGTTTTTTACAAAAACCTTTGAAGTACAGGCGAATCAGGATATCCATATTGGAGCATCATTTATTGAGGCTAAAGAAATCAGTAACATCAATATGATTCAGAATGTAGTTTATGCCCAACCAGGTAAAAAGGCATTAAAATACGATGTATTTTCACCTAAAGGAGCAAAGAACTTACCTTGCATTGTTATTATTCATGGAGGCGGATGGTCATCAAACAATGAAGATGTAATGAGAGGATTAGCCAGGGAATTAGCAAAGGACGGCAAATATGTGGTATTTAGTATTGATTACAGATGGGTTAAGAGATTAGATGGAGACGAAACAGCAAATACCATGAATCTGTTAATTGAGGATGTTTATGGTGCTATTGCCCATATTATTGAACATGCTGATGAATATGGTGCTGATCCTACTCGCATATGTTTAACCGGAGATAGCGCTGGCGGACATTTATCTGCCGCTGCTGCTGACATGCCTAATAAAATTGGAGATGGTGGTTTTGGAAAGACTGAAGGAGTATATGAATTCAAACCAACATACATTCCCAATAATAAAACTATTGAAGACATAAAAAAAGAGCTTGTAGCTTCTATTAAGGCTGTAGCTCCAAGTTATGGCGTTTTTAATGGAGATCGTTTAATGCAATTTTATAATGATTCAACATTAGGAAATCATTGGGGCTATGAAATAGCACCATTAACAAACATTCCAAATGCATCTGAAAGAAAAATTCCTCATTACCTAACCAGAGGAACTAAAGATTTTTTAATAAAAGATGCCGCAGTTACAGATTACGTTAATGCATTAGTTGATGCGGGACAAAGTGTGCAGTACACACAAGTGGGTGGTGCAGGACATGCTTTCTTTGACTGGAAACCAGATCAAAATACAAAAGATACTTTTTACAAATATGGAGTTTACTATGCTGCAGAAATGGAAGCTTTTTTTAATTCCATAGTCTACTAAGATACCTGGATTAACATCAGCACCCTTGTATCATAAATCACTGAGGGTGTTGATGTTTAAACACTAACATAAATTTAGTAGTTGAAACTCTCAAGAAAATTTGAATGATTAGATCCTACTTGATCGTTTCATATACCTTTCTCGACTCCACAATATCATCAAAATGATCCAACGCCCAACCTACAAGCCCATGCAAAGGAGGCATTAAACTAACACCTGTATCTGATAATTCATATTCTACTTTTGGTGGAATTTGTGCATAAACCTTTCTATTAACAAGTCCATCAGCTTCCAGTTTTTTAAGTGTTACAGTAAGCATTTTTTGAGAAATCGAATCTATCAACTTATGTATCTCATTAAAACGTAATACCCCTTCATCTTCCAGCACCAATAAAACAAGAATAGACCACTTATCTCCAAAACGATCAATTATGTTTCTAACCGGACAACTATCTACATTACTATATTTTTTTAATTTTTCTTCATTCATAAGTCTCTGAGTTTGAATTTTAGTTACCTTAAGGTAAGCACCTTTCAACAAAGTAACCTCTTGTTTAATACATACTTACTTTTTACCTTTGACTTACCAAAAGTAAGTATTTGACAGATTTAATTCAACAAAAATTAATTATATCACCAATAAAATTTAAATAAAATGAAAATAGCTGTAACAGGTGCAACTGGCCAATTAGGTACAATTGCTATTGAAAAATTAAAAGAAAAGACATCTGCAGAAAACATTATTGCATTAGTAAGAGATATTGATAAAGCAAAATCATTAGGTGTAGAAGCCAGAATTTTTGATTATAATAATCCTAAAGAGCTCGTTGCAGCATTAACTGGAGTTGATAAATTACTATTAATCTCAGGAAATGAAATTGGTAAAAGAAGCGAACAACATGCAAATGTAATAAATGCAGCTAAAGCAGCAGGAGTAAAGCATATTGTTTACACCAGTCTTTTAAAAGCTGACACTTCAACTTTAGTATTAGCAGGAGAACATTTAGATACTGAAAAGATGATTAAAGATTCAGGTTTAAATTATACTATAATGCGACATGGCTGGTATACTGAGAACTACACAGTTTCATTACCTGATATTATATCACATGGAGTATTGTTAGGAAGTTCTGGTGAGGGAAGAATTTCATCTGCTACCAGAGAAGACTACGCACAAGCTGACGTTAATGTTCTGATTGAAGAAGGTCATGAAAACAAGACATACGAATTAGCCGGAGATGAATCATTTACCATGAATGATATGGCTTTAGAGATTTCTAAACAAACAGGAAAGGAGATACCTTATAACAATATTCCTGTTGAAGATTACACAAAAGTATTAATTGAAGCTGGCTTACCAGAAGGAATGGCTCAATTCTTCGCAGGAACGCATGTATCTACAGAAAAAGGAGATCTATTTTACGATGGTAAAGAATTATCAACCTTACTAAAACGACCAACAACCTCTTTAAGTCAGGCCATTAAAAACGCATTATAACAATACAAAAGAGCCATTCGAAATTTAAACGAATGGCTCTTATATATTTTAATCACTAAGTATCTTATATCGTAGACTTAAACTGGTCGAGGAATCGAACATCATTCTCAAAGAATAACCTGATATCCTTAATTTGATATTTAAGCATTGTAATACGTTCAATACCCATACCAAAAGCAAACCCTGTATATTTTTCACTATCAATATTAGAATATTCCAATACAGCAGGATCAACCATTCCACAACCTAAAATCTCTACCCAACCTGTATATTTACATACATTACAACCTTTACCACCACATAACGAACATGAAATATCCATTTCAGCAGAAGGCTCAGTAAATGGGAAATATGATGGACGTAAACGTATTTGAGTTTTCTCACCAAACATCTCCTTAGCAAAATACAACAATGTTTGTTTTAAGTCTGCAAAAGAAACATTCTCATCTATATATAAACCTTCAACCTGGTGGAATATACAGTGTGCACGAGCAGAAATAGCTTCATTACGAAAAACTCGTCCAGGGAAGATTGAACGAATAGGAGGCTCACTCTTTTCCATTACACGTACCTGAACAGACGATGTATGTGTACGTAATAATACATCTGGATCTTTCTCAATAAAGAAAGTATCTTGCATATCTCGCGCAGGATGCTCTTCTGGGAAGTTCAATGCTGTAAAAACGTGAAAATCATCCTCAATTTCAGGACCCTCGGCTACATTAAAACCTAAACGGGCAAAGATTTCAACAATCTCGTTTCGTACAATTGATAAAGGATGACGGCTTCCTAATTTCATGATAGTACCAGGAAGTGTTAAATCAACACCACTTTCCTTTACCTGATCATTAGAAAACTGTTCTTTTAAATTATTAATAAACTCAGTAGCTTCTTTCTTTAAAACATTTATTACCTGTCCTACCTCACGCTTTTGCTCATTAGGAACCGTTTTAAAATCATTAAATAATTCAGAAATGATTCCTTTTTTACTTAGGTATTTAATTCTTAAATGCTCTGCTTCTTCAGCACTTGAAGCTGTAAGTTGTTTAATTTCTTGTTGTAAAGCCTTTATCTTATCAAGCATTGTTGATGTATTTTATAATTTTTTTGAGTGTGCAAATTTAATAAAAGGAAACTAATGATTATCAGGATTTGAGTAAAAGATACAATAAAATGGATATTCCTAATACATTATCATCTTAATCTTCAAAACTCGTACATCTATTACCGGTCTGTCTTCTCCATAAGTTTTAAGAGCTGCAATCTTATCCACCACATCCATACCCTTAGTTACTTCACCAAAAACCACATAGTCTCCATCCAGGTGAGGAGCTCCTCCAAGTGATTTATAAACGCTTCGTTGCTCAGCAGTAAACTTTGTTCCTTTTTCTTTTTCTATCTTATCCAATTCACCATCTTTAAAAACTCTACCTGACACAATATAAAACTGCGAACCATCAGTAAGGTTTTTAGGATTTCTTGAGTCTGGAAGTTTTGACATTGCAATAGCTCCGCGCTTATGAAACTTCTCAGGTACGATATCTGTTTTTAGCATATATCCGGGACCTTGCCAGCCCACAACATCATCTCTATCTGCATATTTACTATCTGCTGCACCTGTTTGGATTAAGAAATTAGTGAGCACTCTATGTATGAGCAGACTATCATAAAACTGATCGCTCACCAGTTTTATAAAGTTATCTCTGAATACAGGAGTTTCATTATATAGTTTAAATTCTATATCTCCCATTGTCGTCATCATTTTAAAACCTTTAATAGTTTTATATGATGGATATACTTTATTGGTTTTGGTTCGTAACTCGTAAACAGACTTGGGCTGTTTCATCTGTTTTTCACTAAGCTCTAGTATTTCTGAAACAGGTATTAATATAGATTGTAAAGAATCACTGATCTCTTTACTTTGAATCATACCAACAACATGATGCATATAAGTAAAGGCCGGCTGACCAGAATAACTTATCTTATCAAGCTGATAGTACGTTAATGAATCAGACATTACTTTTTCACCAACAGCAAACTTAGGAATATATATTTTCTTTGATTTGCGATACAAACCTGCGATAGAATCAGGAATATCATTAATAGCATAATCCAGATGGAGATAGTTTAAATTTTCCATCCATGATTTTAATACCACAAGATTCTTTTCAATACTATAAGCTGTAAATCCTGCAATATCATTAAAATCCTCTGTACCAACAGGAGCCACTTTAACCTTATAACTTCCTTTAATTAAATCGAGATTTGTTATGATTTCTTTAGGAGCTATATAAAACCCATACCCTTTATCCAGTAGTCTGGAATAATGATCATAGGTCTCTATTGAAACAACACCTTTAATATTGGTTTTATAGGATCCTTTTGGCCTTGAATATTCCTCTTGAGAAATAGTTGATTTCTGTTGTTGATTTTTACACCCTGAGAAGATTATTAATATGAATGATACAATAACTATAAACCTCATCTAAACTTATTTAAAGGATTCGTATCTCTATTTTTACATCAGTATACGGACGGTCATTTTTGTCAACTTTCAATGATGCAATTTTATTCACAACATCAAAACCACTAACAACCTCTCCAAATACGGTATAATCATCATCTAACTCAGGCAATCCACCAATGGTGGTATATACTTTTCGTTGTTCTTCAGAAAACTCTAATTTATTTGACAAGGCATATTCAAAAGCAATCTTCTCCTTAATCTCTCTTAGTCTTTTATTAAATTCCTGGGGATTTTCGCTTTTCAACTTTTGTAACTCTTCCTTATAAGGCAAGTAGTATTTTTTCTTTAGTTTAATTTTGATAGGATTATTAACCGACTTCTCTACTAAATCAAGTTCTTCATTTGTATATACACGTCCCTGAACAATATAAAACTGACTAATATCCGACATTTTAAAATGGTTAATATCTTCAGGCTGACGAGGTGCACAGATAGCTCCTTTTTTATGAAATCTGTTTTCTGTGAATTCAGAATCTATAACCAGTTTGGAACTTCCATATCCAATTTGTTTTCCAGGAGGTGCATTTCTTGAATCAGAAGATCCTCCCTGAATAACAAAGTTTTTAATAACACGATAGAATAAGGTCCCGTCATAGTGTGCACTATTCACCAATTTTATAAAACTATCTCTATGCTTTGGAGTATCATCGTAAAGCATGATTTTTATATCTCCAAAATTGGTACTAATAACAGCGTATTTACTCTGAGACTCTGATTTAACAACAAACAATAATAAAATAAATAGTATTAAACTACTACGCATAATATCTTTACTCTTTTATAATTTTAACTTTCATTCTGATGTCCTTTAGAGGACGGTCACGGGCATCTGTTTCCTGATAGGCAATAGCATCTACAACCTGCAGACCGTACTTTTTACCAAAAACAGATTTTATTTTTTCGATAAGGTTCTTTTCTTCTATAACTTCTCCAAATACCGTATAGTTCGTATCTAAGTGAGGTGTTCCGCCAATCGTTTTATACACCTCTTTTATCTCATCCGGAAATTCAAATTCGGGCTGCTGAGAATAAATCTCATTGACTTTGGCCATAATCCTTTGTTGCATATTCATTATGGCTTCTTCTTTTCCCTGCATCTGAAGCATATTTAACGAATCATTGTACTCTACCAAAACATCATTAAAAATTGCACGTCTTCGACTATCCCGGATTCTATTTTGTGCCTTCATTAAATCATGGTCATCAAAAACCTTTCCCTGAACAATATAAAACTGAGAACCAGAAGATGCCTTTTCAGGATTCACCTGGTCACCTTCACGGGCAGCAGCCAATGCACCTTTTTTATGAAAGCATTTTGGGAATACAAATTCTGCAGGGATAGTATAATCAGGTCCTCCTTCTCCCAGGTGAGCTCCGGCTTCAGCATGTTTTGAATCGGGATCTCCACCTTGAATCATAAAGTCTCTAATAACACGATGAAATAAGGTACTATCCAAATAACCCTCTTTAACTAACTTAATGAAGTTATCACGATGTTTAGGTGTTTCATCATACAGCTTGATTTTTATATCACCAAGATCTGTTTGTATTAAAACTATAGTTCCTTCTGTTTTTGAAGAACATGAAGAAAATGCAATAACAATTAAAGTTATTATGGAAAGGAAAATATTCTTATTCATTATATATATTATTACCTGATATGTACATCGATTTATATTGAACTACAAGTTTTCATTAAAATAAGATATCATTGCATCCTTTAATAATTCTTCCCTCTTTGAAGGTAAAACATCTTCCATATTCTCAAGCACTTCAAATTGCGGCCAACCCTCGCTATCCGTTCCCGTTTGTTTATAGTAACCTTTTTGCTCAAACATTTTACATCTGGCCAGGTTAATCATATCCATCTTTTCCTCTTTAGAATACTGAGTATACCCACGGCCTAACTCCTGAATTCCAATTAAAAACAAAAGAAAATCAAAATCAGCTAAAACTTTAAACCTCTTACTTACTTTTAACAACAGCTCTTCCCAATTATTTGAATCAATCATATTTTAAATTTTATACTAATTTTTTAATATCTCCTTATTAAATAGCTATAAGACATCAAATTTAATACTCTCATACTATTTTAACCCTTTTATTAATTAAGATTTTTATCATATTGATAATTTATTAATTAATTACTTAAAAAAAATGTTTATATATGTGGCTCAATTCTTAAACATTAAAACAATCTTAATTATGAAAAACATTTTTATTTACTTTTCCTTAATCCTAATGAGTTGTGGCTTTGCCCAAGCACAAAAAATTACACTTGAATCAGGGTCTCTCGATGCCGTTAAATCTGAAAAATCATTCAATATTTCTTACGATTACAGTAGTGTTTCTGTTGGTAAATTTGCTTCTGAAGATGATTACATCAGTAAAAAAGTAGCAGATTACAATGCCAAAGAACCTGGACGAGGTGATCAGTGGAAAGAATCATGGCTAGGAGACAGAGACGCAAGATATAAAGTAAGCTTTGAAAAACTTTTCAATAAATACCTGGAAAAACAGGGCGTTTCAGTTAGTGATGAAAACAAAGATGCCAAATACACTTTTGTTTTAAAAACAACATTTATTGAACCTGGTTTTAATATTCACATAACCAGAAGACCAGCAATGATCAATGTTTTGTTACAATTAGTTGAAACTGCAAATCCTACAAATGTATTATTCGAATTAAAATCAATTAAAAATCCAGGAAATACTTTTGGAGGCTATGATTATGATACTGGCTTAAGAATTCAGGAAGCTTATGCTAAATGCGGAAAAGAGTTAGCAATTTTCCTTTCTAAAAAAGCATTTAAATAAAACATAGAAGAGCCCCAATGAATGCGGGGCTCTTTATATACTTCATTAATTTTTAACTGCCTCAAATTCTATTATTGAACCTTCTCCTTTGTGACCGGGACCTTCATTCAATTCTTTAATTTTCCTCTCACACTTTATTACTTCAAGACTTTTAAAGTCTTCTTTCAACATTTCTTCTGAGTAAAGCATACCAATATCCTTAGGACCGCCACTATTATACTCCAATTGCTCTTTAGAAAATCCTACTACCAATAGCTTACCATTAGGTTTTAGCAATGAAATTAGATGATTATGTATTTTTATTCGTAACGATTCAGGCAAATGGAAAAACACCAAAGCAATAGCATCAAACGATTCTGATTTGTAATCAAATGTTAATATATCTCCAACTGAATAATCTATACTTACATTGCCTTCCGAGGCTAATTTTAAAGCCTTATCCTTTCCCACTTCACTCTGATCAATAGCTTTTGCATCCCAGCCTTTTTGTGCAGCATAAACAACATTTCTGCCTTCGCCTTCACCAGGCAATAAAATAACTCCAGAATTATTTCTATCAATAAAGTCTTTTAATATGTTATTAGGCTCTACTCCATACACATAGCTATCAGATGAAAACCTATCATTCCAAAACTCTTTCATAATTAAAAATTACAATAAACTCAATTAATAACAGTAAATAAGAACTAATGTTTAAAAGGGGTATAAATGAAAAAAGACTTGCGGGCAACAAGTCTTTCTTTTTCTTTTGGATTTTTTTTATCTGATTTAAGGGAAAAGGGTTTATTTCCGACTGCTAATATAGTATATTTTTATATTTTTTAACATGTTTTTAATATAATTTTTCATTTTCATGAAAAAAATTTTCGCGCAGAATGAATCAATGGCCCCAAATACTATAAGAATCCTAGGATTTCTATTTTAGTATAATTAAAATTTAATGCATTGAATTAAACCTTTTGCTATTTTTACTATCAAAGAAAATAGAACATCTCACCATTGAGGTTGTAGTTATTTTTAAAGTATATAAGTAATGAAAACATTTTATTTAGTTATAACATTGCTGATTTGTAGTTTGGGGAGTATTATTGGACAGGAAAATAATACTCAAACTCAGGAAGACAACAAACCAAAGTTAGAAATTAAGGCAAGCAGTCGTGCTCAAATGTCGGTTATCAGAGACAATTACCATCGAAGAAGAGATATGCGCTTTCTTCAGATGAATAGAAAGTTAAGGATGAACAGACAGAAGATGCTTGCATATTATAATGGTCAGCTTAAAAAGTCTCAGATAAATAAGAACAGTGAATTAAAGAAGCAAAATGCAGCTATTCAAAGAAAGAGACAAGCCATACAGAAAAAGAGGTTGGAGCGTCAAAAACAACAATTAAGAAATAGATTAAGATAAAGTCCAAAGTAAATATTATGCAAAAATTAAGATTATATATACTTATTCTTGGGCTTGGTTTCACAATGACATCTATTGCTCAAACAAACATCAACCAACTTGTAAAACAAGGAAATAAGTACGTTGACAACGGAGAATATCAAAAAGCAATCAATAAGTTCTCAGAAGCTATTTCAATAGAGAACAACAATCCTGATCTTTATTTTTATTTAGGAAATAGTTACTTTGACTTAGGTGATTACTCAAAAGCTATCAATAACTATCAACTATGCATTAAAAATGATGCATTGTATAAGGATGCCTATTATAATCTGGCAAATGCTCATTTTGAAATAAAAGAGTACAATAAAGCCATTGCTATTTTTGATCAGTTAATAGAACAGGATCCATCGTATTACGACGCATACTTAGATAAAGGTAATGCTCTTTACGAATTAGGATTATATAAAAAAGCCATACAATCATTTAATAAAGGCATAGAAATAAACCCTGATTATGAATTTGCATATTATGACAGAGCAAATGCATGGTTTCAACTGGGAAATTACGAAGACGCCATATTAGATTACTCTGAAGCCATCATGCTTAACGATAAAATTGCAGATTTTTACTTTAATAGAGGCATTTCACATTTTAATATAAAGAATACAGATGCTGGTTGCGAAGATTTATCCAAAGCAGCTGAATTGGGAGATGAAAATGTAGATATGTATTTAATGGAATTTTGTAATTAAGAATAGAAGCTTATTAGATTTAAGACAAGAGAACAGAGATATATAACTTTTCAACTCAAAATCCTT